>NZ_JAGTXB010000001.1 GCF_018224885.1 Chitinophaga hostae
TTTACCTAAACCTACAACTGTTACGCGGTGGTAACAATTCTCTTTCGTGTTTTAAAGCAACAGCGCTACCTTTTACGGAAGCGCTGTATTGCTTGATTCATCAGGGAAGTAGTTTGCCTGCTACGCGTCATTATTTTTACTACCGTAAATAGGCCGATTAACTGATTCTTCATCACTCGATTCATTTAACCATTTATCTGATTCCTTTACCATATTGATTCTTCCTACACAAACCACTTCCTTCCTTTTTAAACACACATTATTTTGCAACCGCCTGTAAGGGCGTTCCTTCTTTTATTTCATCGCTGCCGTTTTGCACCAGCTGGTCGTTGTCCGATAAATCACCAAATACCTCCACCTTTCCGTTGGATTCATTCCCACATTTCACCGGTATCCATACGGCTTTGCTATTGACCGACTTGATCACAAATACTTTCTCCGAATTGGTGATGATCGCTGACCGGGGCACGATATACACATCCTTTTTCCCGGGCATTGGCATCTGCACTTCTGCGTACATGCCCGGCAGCAGGCGTGCATTTTTATTGGCTACATCCATTTCCAGTATTTCTGAGCGAAGCTTTACATCCAGGCTGCCGGCAATACGATTCACCTTAGCCGTGAAAGTATCTCCAGGTAAAGATTTCACGGTGAAACGAACATCCCCGGCATGATGTGCTTCGTCAGTATATATTTCCGGTACGGCAACGGATAAACGTAATTTCTGCTGTTCTTCCAAACGAAATAAGGGCTTATCAGAACCTTTACCTGCCGGACCTACGTAGGTGCCAGGATGCACATTACGCTGACTGATAACACCGCTGAATGGAGCACGGATAACGAGGTAACCCAGCATTTGCTGTACTTCGTGATAGGAAGAACGGGACGACAATAACTCTGCGCTATCAGCACTCATTTTCTCAAAGGCCATATCCAGGTCGTTGGGAGAAATGGTGCCCGGCACCTTGCTCGTTTTAAGCAAACGATCGTAAGTAGCCTTGCTGGCGCGGTACATGGCTTCTTTGGTGTGGAGGCGCGATTGAGCTTCCAGCAGTTGCGTATTCATTTCAGGCGCATCGAGCGTAGCCAGTACCTGGCCTGCTTTTACCTGGCTGCCCAGGTCTACATTTACATTTTTCACATAGCTGTTCACCTTTGCATAGAGATCAGCAAACTGGAACGGCTTTATTTCACCAGGCAGCCGGAGCGATGCATCCAGCTGACTTTTCTGCAGATGAATAATTTTCACCTGTACGCGCTCATTCTCTGCGCTATTTTCATCGTCTGCCATGGAACTATGACAAGAGGCAAAAAACAACCCGATGGGCAATAACGCGGCAGCCGTCATGACCCGATAAGACAGGCTGTATTTATTTATATTCATGATATTGATATGTCGTTTAGTCATTATAGTTATACTTATAAGCAATCACCGTTAAACACGTTCTGCCCCCGGAACATAATACTGACTGTTTTCATCTTCCGGATCCAGTGATACTGATTTTACAGATGTTTTCTGTTGTACCCAGGAGAAAATCAATGGCAGAATAAACAGTGACGCGAATGTGCTGGCAATCAATCCGCCAATTACCGCGCGACCCAATGGCGCTGTCTGATCACCGGCTTCTCCCAAACCGGAGGCCATTGGTATCATACCTGCCACCATGGCGATGGTCGTCATCAGGATGGGACGCAAACGGATGGAAGTACCTTCCAGCGCCGACCTGCGGGCATCATGATTTTCCAGCCGCAGCTTTTCCGCATTCGTAATCAATAAAATCGCATTGGCTACCGACACCCCTACCGACATGATGATACCCATGTAGGATTGCAGGTTAAGGGTTGACCCGGTGATCAGCAACATGATTAACGAACCGGCCAACACCGCAGGGATAGTGGAAATAACCACCAACGCTACTTTGAAAGACTGGAAATTAGCCGCCAGTAACAACAGGATCACAACAATGGCTACCGCCAAACCAGATTGCAGGCTGTCCAGTGTTTCCCCCAGGAGATTCATCAAGCCACGTTTTTCTACCGTGATACCACGCGGCGGTTCACCGGCGCGCTTAATAGCCGCCGCCACGGCCGCAGAGGCATTGCCCAAATCTTTCTTATAAATATTGGCGCCAATAGATACAATTCTTACCGCGCCGATACGATCATATTCACCAACAACAGTATCTGGCTGTAAAGTAGCCACATCGCCCAGGGAAGGGCGGGACTTATCTTTACTTACAGGAATCGCTGCTATATCGTTGATGCTGCTCATCTCATTTTCCGGTATAGATATCTGTACAAAATAGGAGGTCGCATTTCGTTCATCCAGCCAGTTGTTCTTTTCTGTAAAGCGGCTGGAAGAAGTAGATGCCGTCAGTGATTTTGCAATATCTGTTACGCTTACGCCCAGTTGTCCGGCCCTTTCCCGGTCAATATTGATGCGGATAGCCGGGTAATCCATCGGCTGATTGATCTGTACGTCGCGCAGATAAGGGATCTTTTTCATTTCAGCCATTACCTTTTGTGCAAACGGTACGCTCTCTTTCAGGTTTTTACCCATTACCGCAATTTCAATCGGGGTAGCGGCGCCCTGGCTCATTACTTTATCAGTAAGATCGATGGGTTCAAAACTCATTTTCACTTCCGGCATTTGTTCGTGGATACGCTTGCGCAGCTTTTCCTTGAACTCATCCATATTTACCTTGTAATCTTCCTTCATATTCACCTGCAACACGGCCTCATTGGGTGTGGCCATAAACAGGTAGATGGGGTTAGTGGAATAGGACGACGGATGTGTTCCGATAAAGGAGGAGGTGATGTCGATGTTTTTAGCACCGACCATCTCCTTCAGAATCTCCGTTGATTTAATAAGCATGGTTTCCGTCCGTTCCAACCGGGTTCCGGTTGGCTCTTTCAGCCGCAACTGGAATTGCCCGTTATTCAGTTTAGGTAATATATCACGGCCTATAATACTCATACATAATGCTACGATGCCGATAATGCCGGCGAAGTAGGCGCCTATTACCAGTTTGCGTCTTTTCAGCAACGTTTCCAGCCATCCAATAAAGCGGAGCTTAAACCGGTCGAACCCGGAGATGGTTTTCACATGTTGCTTTTCATCAGCAATTTCTGTTTCAATGTATCCCGCTGTTTTATGCGGATCATTGCTGTGTACATGCGCGTGACTATGATGCTGGAACTTTTCTGTTTTCAGCATCCAGTTGGCGAGGATGGGCACCAGGGTTTGTGATAACAGGTAAGATGCAATCATGGAAAACCCGATGGCCAGCGACAAAGGCATAAACATGGCGCGGGGCACACCGGCCATTGTAAACGATGGCGCAAATACTGCCAGGATACATAACAGGATCAGCAGTTTTGGGAAAGCGATCTCCTGGCATGCGTGCCATACTGCCTGCGCTTTGGGTTTGCCCATCTCGAGATGCTGGTGGATATTTTCAATGGTCACCGTCGACTCATCTACCAGGATACCGATAGCGAGGGCCAACCCGCTTAACGTCATGATGTTGATCGTTTGTCCGAACAGTTTCAGGAACATCACCCCGATGATAATCGATACCGGGATCGTGATGATAACGATATAAGCACTACGGCGGTCGCCCAGGAACAACAATACCATCAATGCTGTTAATACCGCACCTATCACGCCTTCGCTGATCAGGCTTTTTACCGCATTGATAACGTATACGCTCTGGTCAAACACGAAAGATATCTTTACATCTTCCGGGAGTAGTTTCTGGATTTTCGGTAATGCTTCTTTCAGATTATTTACTACTGTCCAGGTCGAGGCATCGGCTGTTTTGATGATTGGCAGGTAAACGGAGCGTTTACCATTGATCACCGCATAACTGCTGGTCACATCGGCAGCATCTTCCACCTTGGCCACATCCTTCACGAACACGGTAGGGCCATCTCCCATTACCAGTGGGATATTTTCAAATTCCTTTACGGTGCGTATTACTGTGTTGGCCGGTGTGAGATAGGTGATATCACCGATACGTACGTTACCGGCAGGCGATATCTGGTTATTGTCTTTGATGGTGGCTACTACCTGGTCTGCCGTGAGGTGATGACTGCGCATCTGCTCCGGATCTACGTGGATCACGATAGTTCTGGAATTACCACCAAAAGGCGCCGGCGAAGTAAGACCTGCAATACGGCTAAAGGAAGGCCGTACAATGGTCATGGCCAGATCCTGCAGTTCATTGTTGGAGCGGGTAGGACTGCTGAGCGCCAACTGCCCGATGGGCAAAGTGCTCGCGTCAAAGCGAATAATAAAAGGTGGTTGGGTACCAGACGGCATCGCGGAGAACGCACGATTGGCCATGGCAGTTACTTCCGCCGCAGCTTGCGCCATATTTGTCCCTTCATAAAAAGAGATCTTAATCATGGTGAGGCCCTGGATATTCTTGGCCTCAATATCTTTTACACCTGTCACATACAGGAAGAGGTTCTGGTAATTGGTGGCAATAAAACCTTCCATCTGCTGAGGCGACATACCACCGTAGGGTTGTGATACGTAGATGGCCGGCAGATTGAGGTCCGGAAAGATGTCTATCTTAATATCCCGCGTTGATTTAATACCAAAAAACAAGAGGCCCATCACTACAACAATGATGGCTATTGGTTTTTGTAATGCGGTTTTTATCAGGTTCATAAAAATCTGTTCAAAAATTGAAGGTTTCGATGTAGCTTTTAGCTATTTGCTAAAAACTACAGCTGTCCGAGAAATAACTGCAAATCCCCTACTGTAGCTGATTTATAAAGTATTGCCTGCCAAACGCCGTTGTAGGCGATGTCTCTGTCGGTTTCTGCACGGTTAATATTGTACAGCGCCTGCGCCAGGTCGGCAATATTGGATAAACCATTTTCATACAGGGTACTCTTCTGCAAAAACGCGTCGCTGGCTGCTTTCAGCCCCACTGGTGCTTCCCGGTATTTCTTTACGGCATTGTCTATCTGTTGTTCCGACAGCTGCAGCTGATGTTGCAGGCGGCTGTAGGTTTGATTGTATTCATTTTTCAATCCCTCCGTGGTGTAGTGCTGACGGGCCACCTGGGAATGCGTGCGCCACAGGTCTGTTACCGTCCACGACAGGTTGAGGCCCACCAGGTAATTGGATACCTGCGGTTTTATCCCCGACCAATAGGCCTGGCTGTAGTGGCTCAGGTTAGCGGCGCTATAGTCGTAGTCGAAGCCGGAGCCACGCGTTTGCATCACGCCCATAAACGACAGTCTGGGCATGGCATTTTTGCTGATCAGTTGCTGGTTGGCTTCACTCAGGATAACACGGGAACTGAATAATTTCAGCAGCGGCTGATCTTTCAATGACACGGAATCCTGTGCAGACACGGTTTCCAGCAACTGGTTAGGTATTTTGGTAACGAAGGTGGTATCTAAAGTAAAGCCCTGTGGCGGCACATCCATCATTTCTGCCAGCTTGTTGCTTTGCGCATTCTCATAATTCACGGCATCCACCAGGGTAAGTTTTGCCTTGGATACTTCTGCGTTGGCGATGGAACTGTCGACTCCTGCACTGAGGCCATTCAATGCCCTCGATACGATGATATGCTGCAGGTCTTCCGCACGTTTCAGATTCGATTCCATGGAACCTCTCAGGCGTTGTGCTGCCAGGAGGTTAAGATAGGCGCCGGCGATACGCACCTGTTGTTCAAATTTTTCCTGTTCCAGGTCGGCCTGGTTGGTATGTAATTGTTCTTTGGCGGCCAATACTTTTGCATGCTGGCGACCGAAGGTTACTACATCCCAGCTGATATTGGCCAGGTATAATCCGCCAAATGCCGCATTCCAGTTTTGTGTGGACAGTGCAGGTCCGGAGGCGCCGGTAGTCCAGCCTTTATATCCCCACATAGGGCCATTTTCTCCATTCACGGTACCATAGCTGTTTTGCGCGGAAAGATTCAGATCAGGTAAATATTCTCTTTTTACTGCGCTGATATTTTCTGTAGCTGCTTTAGCATAGTTTTCCTTTGCCTTGATGGACTGATAATTCTTCAGGCCTGTTTGTAGTGCTTCCTGCAAGGTGAGCGGGCGGGTTTGACCCATCACAGCCGCTGAACTGCAGCCTGCTGTAATCAACAGCAGACAAAGCGGTTTCCTGATGTTCATATGTTAATCTATAGCGTCTAAAAAAAGCCGTCGATAAGGGCTGGCAAATAAGTATGCAAATATAGACCGGGGTAGTTGGAGCGTGTTAGGACAATTCAGCTATTGACTTGTACTATTTGAACATCATGTCCCGGAAATCCTGTGGAGAGATGCCTGTGTTATTTTTAAAAAAGCGGCTAAAATAGGCAGGGTCTTCAAATCCAAGCTCATAGCAGATTTCCTTGACACTTTTGTGACTAAATGCCAGGTTACGTTTGGATTCGAGTACGATACGGTCGTGCAACAGTTCTGTGACGGTGCGGCCGGTACCATCTTTGGTAATTTCGTTGAGTCTTTTTGGGGTAAGGGCAAAAGCATTGGCATAAAAAGCTACCTGGTGTTCGCAGTGGTAATGTTGCTCCAGCAGTCGCCGGAGGTGTACTACGCGGGCATCATGGGTAAGCGGCATCATGGTTTCCGTGATATTGCGTTTCTTTTCCCGTTCCGTCAACAAAAGGAAGGCATTCAGGTAGTGTTTCACAATACCCCGGCTGCAGTTGGGCGCGTAGTTCTTTTCCCTGCTCATCAGGTCTACCAGTCCTTGTAAAGAGGCCGTGGTACTACTTCCTACACTGATGGGCCCGTATCCGTGCCAGTTATCGAAAAGCGTGGTAAAATCGTAAAGTGTTTCCTTATCATGTTTGTTGGTAAAATAAAACTGTTCTGTAAAGGACAGGAAGTAGCCTTCCCGCTCACAGTCCAGCTGATGCACCTGTCCGGGTCTGAGCAGGAAGATCATATTATCTTCCACATCATACCACACAAAATCCACCATGTGCCTGCCTTTCCCCTTTGTAAACCAGATAATCTGAAAATGATCATGGCGGTGGGGCTGGTCTGTCAGTTCATTCCTGAACATGCCCAGCTGCGCTACATTAAACTGTCCGTCAAATGGCAGTTGCTGATAAGGTATATCAAGACTTTTATTAACTAACATATGGAGGTTCAAATTTACGGCTTTATCCCTGATTTATGTAGTGCTGCAAGCGCCGTTCGTGGAATTTAATGTAGCTTTAAGGTGAGCCGAGAAGCTTTTAGCTTTTAGCTTTCAGCCTTTAGCTTTTACAAGCTAAGGCTATTTTACTAACTTTGCTGCCGCAGGAAAATAAAAAAACGTATGCAACTTTATTGCGACTCTCTGACAGAATACAAGCGACTGGCCACACTGGAAGTAAAGGTGGGAGATCTTATCATCGGAAATTTTAACCCGATCCGCATTCAAACCATGACGACCACCGATACCATGGATACCGCAGCCACCGTTGCGCAAACGATCCGTTGTATTGAAGCCGGTGCAGAGCTGGTGCGCATTACCGCTCCCAGTAAGAAAGAGGCGGATAACCTGCTGGTAATCAAAAACGAACTGCGGAAACGGGGCTATAACGTTCCCCTGGTAGCCGATATTCATTTTACACCCAATGCAGCAGAAATAGCCGCACGTATCGTGGAAAAAGTGCGGGTGAACCCGGGGAATTATGTAGATAAAAAGAAATTTGAACAGATTGACTATACTGACAGCGAATACCTGGAAGAAATAGACCGCATCCGCGAGCGCTTTTCTCCACTGGTAAAGATCTGCAGGGAATATGGTACAGCTATGCGCATTGGTACCAACCATGGTTCGCTGAGCGATCGTATCATGAGCCGCTACGGAGATACCCCGATGGGAATGGTGGAAAGTGCCATGGAATTTCTGCGTATTGCAGAAAACCTGGACTACCGCAATATTGTGCTGAGCATGAAAGCCAGTAACCCGCAGGTAATGGTACAGGCCTATCGCCTGCTGGTACAAACCATGCAACAGGAACTGGGCCACTGCTACCCGCTTCACCTGGGCGTAACAGAAGCCGGGGATGGCGAAGATGGCCGTATTAAATCAGCTATTGGTATCGGTACCCTGCTGGAAGACGGCGTGGGTGACACTATCCGCGTTTCGCTGACGGAAGATCCTGAATTTGAACTGCCGGTATGTAAGGATATTGTGAAAAGATATGCTAACCGTAACGACTATACGGCAATTCCACCGGTAACCACTGTGCCCTACTCCCCTTTCACCTACAAGCGCCGCGAAAGCACGCATGTGGAAAATATCGGGGAAAAGCAGGTGCCGGTAGTAGTGGCAGATTTCAGTAACAAAGAGCATCTTCTCCCGGAGGACCTGAACGCTATTGGTTATCACTATGATGAACCCAGTGATAAATGGAATATCGGAGATGCAGCAGCAGATTATATCTATACCGGCAAACAGTTGCCTGCCTTTGGTTTACCGGGTACCCTTCGGGTGGTGATAGATGCGGAATACTGGCAAAACCTGAGCAATAACCAGGAACTGGTTCCGTATTTTGATGCCCGGCACTATGTAATAGCCTGTGAACAACACCAAACCGGTCATATCAACTTGGTACAATTTGATTGTAATCACCTTGATACAGAACATCATGAACAACTACTGCTGCAACTTGGTAATGCTGCAGTTGCAGCCAGCACCGTGCTGGTAGCCACTGCCACAGGAAGCAATGCCATGGCTGCTATCAGGCGTTTGTTCATCGCCCTGCTGGAAAAAAACATCCAGGTACCGGTTATTATCCATAGTATCAGTCATCAGCCTTCGGCAGATGAACACCTGATCCACCATGCCACCGAAGCCGGAGCCCTGCTCCTGGATGGCCTTGGCGATGGATTGTGGCTCAGCAACCAGGACGAACAACCCGGCCACACCACCACGCTGAATAACATTGCATTTGGCATTTTACAGGCCACCCGTACCCGTATTTCCAAAACAGAATACATCTCCTGCCCCTCCTGCGGCCGCACCCTGTTTGATTTACAGGAAACTACTGCCAGGATCCGGGCGGTTACCCACCACCTCAAAGGCGTAAAAATAGCCATCATGGGCTGTATCGTAAACGGACCCGGCGAAATGGCGGATGCAGATTTTGGCTATGTGGGCAGCGGAGTGGGCAAAATAACCCTTTACCGGGGCAAGGAAATCGTTAAACGCGGTCTCAACAGTGATGTGGCCGTGAATGAACTGATTAACCTGATACGCGAAAATGGCATGTGGGTGGAGAAAAACTAATTATTAAATATTGCTTAAAAAGCAGCATAGCGGGTACAGCAATGAAGAAAAAGGCTTAAATTTTCATAAAACAATTTGATATGAAAAAGCTCCTCACCGGATTGTTGGCCATGTTCATGGGTTTAACCGTAACAATGGCGCAAACACCTGCCACTGCTAAAAAAGAAGTAAAAGCAACTAAAGCCAAAACTGAGCAGAAAGCACAGAAGGCTGAAAAAGCTGCACCAGCAGCAGCACCAGCGCCGGCAGCCGCCCCTAAAACAAAAAAAGACGGTACACCCGATAAACGCTTTAAAGAAAATAAAACTGCACCAGCAGCAGCGGGACCAACAAAAAAAGATGGCACTCCTGACATGCGCTACAAATCAAATAACAAAAACGCAGGAAAGAAGAAGGCATAACCTTTCTGAACTGAACCAAATAATTGATTAGCAATTAGCCATTAGCGAAAATACAGCGAAGCCGCTTTTAGCTTTTAGCCGTTAGCTCTTAGGAAATACAGGAAAGATCATGTAACGTTGGTCTTCGCTGCATTTGCTAAGAGCTAACGGCTAAAAGCTAAAAGCGGCTTCGCTGCATTTTTGCTAAAGGCTGATAGCTAACCGCTAAAAGCTCATCGTTTATTCATACCCGTTATTTACCACTGGTAACACCTTCATTTCTTTTAAAAAACATTTTTTCTACTTTTAGCGCTTCATGTTTTAAACCCGGGAGTCGATAACTAATGGTTATTACTAATAGTTATTAGTTATTTGACTTCGCTCTGGTGGCCGCCTACTTTTGCGTAATCCACCAACCTGTAATTTTAATGGAAACCGACAAAATTCAACGTTACAAGCGGATCCTGGCGGGATCTTTTGCCTGCCTGCTTATTTTAGTGATACTGGTAGGTATTGAAACATTCGTTATTTGCACGCGCAATATCACGCATTCGAATGAACCCAAAGCGGCCGCCGGATTACCAGCTGCAAAACGGGTGTGGCAACCGCCTGCTGTTACCACCATTCCTGCTGGAGAAAAAGGCAGCGCCATCCTTTACGGACAAGCGCTGGTGAGCCAAACAGCGCGCTACCTGGGGCCGAAAGGCAGCGTACGTGCTATGACCAACGGCATGAACTGCCAGAACTGTCATTTGCAGGCAGGCACCAAACCCTTTGGCAATAACTACAGTTTCACAGCAGCTTCTTACCCTAAATTCAGGGCCAGATCCAACAGTACTGAAACGCTGAATAAACGCATCAGCCACTGTTTTGAGCGTAGTTTGAATGGCACTGCACCAGATAGCGGCAGCAAGGAAATGACGGCCATCAAAGCCTATATAGAATGGCTGGGCAGTGAAGTACAACCTAAAGAAAAGCCTGATGGCAGCGGCATCAAAAAACTGGCTTTTTTATCACGCCCGGCCGATCCGGAAAAAGGCGGGAAAATATACCAACAGCAATGCCGTAGCTGCCACGGCGCCAACGGGGAAGGCGCGAAAGCCGCCGATGACATTACCTACACCTTTCCGCCGCTGTGGGGACCGCAAAGCTACAACGACGCTGCCGGGCTGTTCCGGCTCACACGATTCGCGGGTTATGTAAAGTATAATATGCCCTTTGGTGTTGACTACAACAGCACCCGCCTCTCTGACGAAGAAGCCTGGGATGTAGCCGCGTTCGTAAATTCACAGCCAAGACCACATAAAGATCAATCGGCCGACTGGCAGGATATCAAGCAAAAACCAATCGACTTCCCGTTTGGTCCCTATGCGGATGCCTATTCAGAACAACAGCATAAATACGGGCCTTTTAAACCCATGCAACATTAATCGTTAAACAATAGAAGAACCATGAAGAAAGTAATGCTCCTGCTCTGTATTTTTAGCCTGTTGGGTACCCAATATGCTGTGAGCCAGCGTAAAACGAAGTACCGGGCTGTATACCAGCTGAATAGCGACGACGATAAAGTGATCCGAAACACCCTGCGGAATATTAAAAATGCGGTAGACGATCCCCGGCTGCAAAACCGGGTAACAATAGAACTGGTGGCCCATGGCAGCGGTGTTACCGCCTACAGGAAAGACCACCCCTATGAAACATTGTTAAAAGAACTGCAAACAAAAGGCGTGATACTGGTAGAATGTGAAAATACCATGCGCGAAAGAAACATTACCAAAGAAGAATTGTTTTCTTTTATCAATTACACCCCCAGCGGCAACGGTGAATTAATCATCAAACAAACGGAAGGCTGGTCTTACGTACACCCATAAACGAATAATCATGAAATACATTATAGCAACGCTAATGGTAACCCTACTGTTGGCAAGGGCACTGCATGCCCAGGACCACCGTTTTGATCCGCCCTGGAATACGCCACCGGCGGCAGGTGTATCGTTTACTGTACCGGGCATAGATAATGTACCCGATCTGTACGGCGATATCATTGATCCGCAGCTCGTGATCTTTTTTGCAGGTAACCAGTTTATGGTAATCGATTCCCTGATTACCAGTTTTAAGAAGACATATCCGCAATACCAACGCGTATTTGCAGAAACGCTGCCCCCTGGTATACTGGCGCAGCAAATCCTCAATGGATCGCTGGTGGTGGGCAATCTGCGGATTGCCGTAACGCCGGACATTTATACTGCTGGTAAAAACCGTATAGACCAGTTACGGGATAGCTTCTCCCTGGTAAAAAACTACGCCGGTAACACCCTGGCCATTATGGTACAAAAAGGCAATCCTAAAAAGGTGGCCGGTCTTGCCGACCTGGCGCGGAAAAACATCAGGGTCAGCATGCCCAACCCCGCATGGGAAGGAATCGGGAAACGGATAGAGGAAGCCTATGTAAAGGCGGGAGGCGTTTCGCTGCAGCAAACCATTATGAAAGAAAAGGTCGCCAACGGAAGTACCTGGCTTACAAAAATACATCACCGGGAAACACCTTTACGCATCCTATACAACGAAGCAGATGCAGGTCCGGTATGGTTTACAGAGGTCCGGTACCAACAGATGATTTCACACCCGGTAAGCCTGGTAACCATTCCGGAAAAGGAAAATATCAGGGCTTCCTACTGGGCAGGGATATTGAAAAGTGCTCCACATCCGGCGGCGGCAAAAGACTTTATGAACTTCCTCCTGGGGCCACAGGGGCAGGCTATTTACAAACACTTTGGCTTTACGCCGCCTGAGTTGTAAGGTTATTTTGTATTTTTATTGCATGTTCGATTTCAGACTCAGGGTATTTCATACCGTAGCCAAGCGTCTCAGCTTTACCAAAGCTGCAGAGGAATTATATATTTCACAACCGGCGGTGACCAAGCATATACATGAATTGGAGCAGCAGCTGGGCATGGCGTTGTTTGAAAGGATCGGCAACAAAATAAAGCTGACCCGGGCAGGGTTGCTGGTAATGCATCATGCTGAAATCATTTTTACCGATTACCGCAACCTTGAGTACGATGTAAATCAGCTGAAACATATGCAGGGCGGCTTGCTTCCCATTGGCGCCAGCACCACCATTGCACAATACCTGATACCGCCGCTGCTGGCAAAATTTAACCAACGCTACCCGGATGTCAAAACCTCGCTGACCAATGGAAACACGGAGCAAATAGAACAGGCGCTGTTTGAAAAAACCATACAGCTGGGCATTATAGAAGGCAGTTCTAAAAATCCGCTGCTGAAATATGTTGAGTTTGCGAAAGATGAAATTGTGCTGGTGGGTAATGTAAAACACCGGTATGGTACCGGGGAGCCGCTTTCAGCAACTGATCTTAAAACCATTCCGTTGCTGATGCGTGAACATGGTTCCGGTACGCTGGAAGTGATTACCGAAGAGCTGAAAAGATTAAAATTAAAGATCACTGACCTGAATGTGGCCATGTATATGGGCAGCACGGAAAGTATCAAATCATATCTGCACCATTCGCCCTGTGCTGCCTTTATTTCTTTACAGGCAGTACAGCGCGAACTGGAGCTGGGAGAGTTTACCATTTTACCGGTAAAAAATTTCAAACTGGTCAGGAAGCTACATTTCACATATCTGCAAGGTTTGCAGGATAAGCTATGCCAGCTCTTTATCCGCTTTGCCAAACAAAATATAACGGAGGCCCCGGCCCTATAGCGCAACCCTGAAATGGCCGGTTAACGATCATCTGCCTGCGGCAAATTTTTCCCGGAATCATTAGTGTTGTTTATTCAATAAATGCCAGTGAAGCATTTCACCTGCCGACGCTATTTCTTCCATGCCCAGGTGTTGTAATATCCGCATCGAAGGAATGTTCGTGACATCACATTCTGCAATCAGTTTTTTTACATGCGGTTGCCGAAATGCCCATTTTACAAGGGCTGCGGAAGCTTCTTTCATGTATCCGTTACGCTGGTAGGCAGGCAGCATAGCGTACCCAATTTCCACTACACCATTTTTATCCGGGCGGCCTTTAAAACCGGCATCGCCGATCACTTTCTTTTCTGCTTTGGATACAATGATCCATAGCATCCAGGGAAATGATTTAGGATCGTGTTGCAGCAGTTCTATAAAATGTGGCAATTGTTCCTTCAGATCTTGCTGGGGCCATTCTTCGGGGATGCTTGCCTGTAGCGACTCCTGCGCATGCGGGTGCCGCAGGTATATTTCCGTTAACAAGGGTAAACGGCAGGGGTATATCAATAAGCGTGCAGTATTAAGGGGCAACATGACTCGGGATTTAACATATGTATTTGCATTTCAGCTAATGATATCGCGCTTTAATGCTATTTGTATTTAATATTTCTCCTGCCTTCAGTGCATGGATCTCCAGGCGCTCTACATCTTCAGTTAATGCTTTCAGTCTTTCGGGCGTACCACTGAGTACGGGCATGGTACCATAGTGACAAGGTATTACATGTTTTACTTTCAGCAAACGGATGGCAAATGCAGCCTCCAGCGGGCCCATGGTAAACCGGTCACCGACGGGCAGTATGGCGATGTCTGGTTCATATATTTCACCTATCAGTTCCATGTCTCCAAAAACGCCGGTATCACCGGAATAGTATACAGAGATGTCATCGCTCATCCAAATTATAAATCCATTACTTGTATGCGGGTACCCGATCTTTCCATCTGGCAGATTGATATGTGCAAAGTGAAATGCGTTGGTCATCGTTATTTTCGCATCCAGGATGTTCACCGTACCACCGGCATTCAGCGGTTCAAAAACGTGTTCCGGTACACCCTGTTCCTGCAGGAAAAAGCGGACCATCGGGTTGGCAATTACCTTGGGCGACTTCGTGCGTATGATGTCTACCATTTTACTGTCCAGGTGATCGCGATGGCCGTGTGTAATCAGGATCAGGTCTATTTTTTCCGGGAGTTTCAGATCAGCCGGCAAGGCAGGGTTATTTGTATACCAGGGGTCTATTAAAATAACGTGTCCTTCGGGCGTGGTGATCTGAAAACTGGCATGTGCCAGGAACTGAATTTGGGAGTGCGTGCTCATAATTCCGGAGCTTTGCATAAAGATAAGCATAAAGCAAAAGGCATAAAGCAAAAAGCTATTGAGGCGATTGAATTGAGCGGAAAAATAATATTCGCCTTAGTTATTCGCCTCAATAGCTTTTTGCTTTATGCCTTTTGCTTTATGCTGCTATTGACGTTGCAAGGTGTAAATGATAGCTGCTGCTTTGTCTTCGAAATTCACGCTTGCTCTCCAGGTCATGGTGCTACCGGCTCCTGTAATTTCCATCCTGTAACCGGTGGTTACATTTTTGGCTTTATCGCCGCTATACAACTTTTTGAAGCCAAACATAGATACACCGCCTGATTTGGTGAGTGACCATGCAATTTTCTGTGTTACCGGGCTGCAGCCATTTTCAGTGGAGGAAATGGTATAAGAACCACCGGCAAAATTATCGGGCAATATCCACTGGCTGCCGATAAAGCATTTTGCATTGGCCTCGTCGAATACCGTCACTTTGGCGTTGTCGGGAATACCTTCGTATTTAATATCTGTAAGTACCCAGTTACCTCTTACGGCACCTTTGTTAATGTCTTGCGTTACACCTTGTTTGGGGGAACATGAAGATGCAAAAACGGCGACAATAGCCATCAGTAATGCTGCAAATGAAAATTTTCTCATGGGAAATTAATTTGTGTGTTTAATGCCTGGTATTCAACAAGCAGTTATCAAATAAGGTTTTATAACAGCAAGAATACAGCGGCAAGTTCAGCATTTACAAGAAACGTACCAAATGAAAGTATCCCTTTAACGGGCAGATGGGGCGGGACTATTTACCACCGGGACTTTGAGCTTTATGAGCACCTCTTCCAGCTGGGCAGCGCGGTGATAGAAGTGCCACGTGCTTGCGGCCAGCGCCATGGTAAGCACGGTGAGGGCTATAAAGGTGCAACGCCACCAGACGCTGACAGAGATCCGGCGGTTCCAGAATGGCTCCAGGATATAGGTATTTTTCTGATACGTATGCCCGTAGGAGTTATAGGTTCTGGAGGAGCCGCCTGTTTTGCTATCAGGCCGGATATGTTGTAAAACAGCATTCTTCAGTTCACATGGAGGCGCTACCCCTTCTTCCAGCAACCTGTCTTCAAACCGGAGTTCCGCTGCCGTAATTTCCAAGTCCAGTAACGGATATACCATGCGCAGGTGTATCAACTCTTCTGTTTGTTCAGGAGAGGCCAGACCCAGCAAATAACGCTCGATAATGCCGCTTTCGATATAGTTACTGATGTTCAAATTAGTAGTTTACAAAACCCTCTGCATGTAAAATATAAGTAATAAATACTATATCATATAGATACGTTAACCCATCGATAGTGGATTCTCAAAACAATAAAATATTTTTCCTATTAACGACTTTCCAGTCAGAAAATTACACGCCGGCAATCTGAACCTGTTCCTGTTTAACCTGGCGGGGGAGATTGTAGCCTTGTTTGTCCTGTGACATACGATATTTGAGGTAATAGAAGATCGCGAGAAAGAGAAATACTTTGGACATGATGAAGAAGATAATGAAGAAGATCTTCCACCAGCGGTGAACGGTAATATGGTTACCATCTTTCGGCTGAATATTGATAAAAGTATAATTGGATGCGGGATCTGAATAGGCATGTCCCTGTTCCCACCGGATCTTTTGCAGCACACGGTCGCGTACTTCAACAGGAGGCATAGCAGGCTCATCAAACGCAGCTCTTTCCAGCCGGCGTTCTACGAACTCTACTTCGGTATTGAGTTCCGGATATAGCTTTCTCATGTGCTCCAGCTCTTCCACTTCTGCTTCAGAAGCAAGGCCGAGAACAAAAGACTCGATTATACCGCTTTCTATGTAAAACTTTAGTTCCAAGTATCTTTCAAGAATTGTCTAAAAGATTTCATTGAATCTCCCAAGATGTTATTTATTTGCTGCTCCGGCAAAGCCAGTAAGCGAGCTATCGTTGTGATTGATAATCCTTTGAAATAACTGAGCCGGAATACCTGTTGCTGATCGGCGGGCAATATCAGGTAAAATCGTTGCAACATCCCTTCTTCCTGCTTCATGAGTTCGGATCCGGTCAGCGCCGTTTCCGGCAATGCTTCTTTGATAGCTAATTCCCTGGCTTTACGCATTAACCAGGCAAATAAGGTTTTATAACCAGACGTTTGAAATGTTCCAATGTGCTGAAAGCTCCAGGTAAATACCCTCACCATTACATCGTCCGCCCGTTCCCTTATTGGTACCAGTTGCAGTACCATTGTATAAATTGCTCCTGCATACCGGTCGTATAATAATTCTTTTGCCGCCGGTTTTCCCATTACCAACTGCTCAATGAGCATATGCTCACTTATATGTACCAGGTCACGCCGCAAGGGGAATAATAGTTGTACCGGATTTTTAGAGTGCTAATATAGAGAATAATTCTATGTAGGCGTCACAACAGCTAATATGAATTTATCAACATTAAAAGCTAAAATGGATAATTATTGCGATAAATCCATGCTATACAACCAGTACTGTTGCCCCAGCAACGGTTCCAGCTCCTTTATCAGTGAAAAACCAAGCCTGTCGTACAAACGGCGGGCTTCCGGCATCATAGTACCGGTATGCAGACCCAGTATTTTTTCACCGTTTATACGCGCCTGTTCTATACATAGCTCTATTAACCGCCGGCCCACGCCCATGCTGCGGAAAGCCGGATCTACCCCCAGGCGGCGTATATAGGCCCAATTGGCCGGATAGATAGGGGTTGGATGCCCCGAAGGAACCAGGAATACCACTCCTGCCAATCCCGAACCTGTATCACAAACAAAAGTAGCTGCTATGCTCATCAGCTCATCCAGTACCCCGGGGTCTGTCATACCATGATGCATTTGTTCCCAGTACTCCCGCGACAGTACTTTTTCAAACTGACGATAACTCTGCAAAGAAGTAGCCCGGATAGCTGCCGCATCTGCTGCTACGGCAGACCTGTAGTTCAGTGTATCCATCACCGTTATTTAAAACCGCCAACAATTATCCCGTATTAGTTGTTGATAATACAGGTGCCGACAATTAAAATTACGACATGACTTTGCTCATAGTTATTTTTTTTCCTGCACGATAATTTTGGAGAAAATTACCATTCATGCCTTACACTTCCGTTAAAGATGCCGCAGCACTTATACAGTCCGGCCACACCGTATTTATACATACCGCCGCCGCCACCCCAAGAGAACTGGTCAACGCCATGACTGTCCGCAGCCATGAATTGAAACAGGTGCGACTGGTAAGCATCCATACAGAATGGGAGGCGCCTTATGCGGAACCGGAGCATGTACACGC
Source organism: Chitinophaga hostae (assembly GCF_018224885.1). Lineage (GTDB taxonomy): Bacteria > Bacteroidota > Bacteroidia > Chitinophagales > Chitinophagaceae > Chitinophaga > Chitinophaga hostae. Next base: position 18,043 of record NZ_JAGTXB010000001.1, read on the forward strand.
TTTCCAGGTAGACGCATTTTTTGTTGGCAAAAATATCCGTAAAGCGGTTAACGAAGGACGCGCCAACTATGTACCCATGTTTCTCAGCGAAATACCCCGTTATTTCCGCACCTGCGGGCAGCCCATCGATGTAGCGCTCATATCAGTATCGCCTCCGGATAAAAACGGCTACTGCACATTGGGAGTATCCTGCGATGTGAGCAAGGCAGCCGTAGATATGGCAAAGATCATTATTGCAGAAGTAAATCCCCGTATGCCGAGGGTATTGGGCGATGGCGTCATACATATTTCACGGATAAATGCCGCTGTAGAAGTAGACTACCCTATCTACGCACAAAAAATTAATCCTCCCAGCCATACAGAACTTTCCATAGGCAGGCATGTAGCCTCGCTGATCGATGACCGTGCCACGTTGCAGATGGGCATTGGCGGCATCCCTAATGCGGTGTTGCAATGTTTATCGAACCATAAAGATCTTGGTATTCACACCGAAATGTTTTCAGATGGTATTATCGACCTTGTGGAAACAGGTGTAATTACCGGCAAATACAAGGCGGTTCATCCCGGTCTGCTCATTTCCAGCTTTGCCATTGGCAGTCAGCGTTTATATGACTTTATGGATACCAACCTCATTATGCGGCTGATGGATGTGGAATACGTAAATAACCCTACTACCATCCGGAAAAATCCCCGTGTTACCGCGATCAACAGTGCGATAGAAATAGATATCTTCGGACAGGTATGTGCAGACTCTATCGGGTTCCGGCAATATAGCGGCGTGGGCGGGCAAATGGACTTTATGCGGGGAGCCGCGCTGTCGCAGGAAGGCAAACCTATTATCGCCATTCCATCAGTTACGTCTAAAGGCATTTCCCGCATTGTATCACGGCTGCAACCCGGCGCCAGCGTAGTTACCACCAGGGCGCATGTGCATTATGTAGTCACGGAATATGGGATTGCTTACCTGCTGGGAAAGAATTTAAAACAACGCGCACAGGCACTCATCAATATTGCACACCCGGATCACCGGGAACAATTGGAAAAAGACGCATTTGATATCTTCAAGGTGTTCTGATTTAATAACGGAGGCATGAAGCACATCGTACTCAGTTTATTTCTTTGTGCCTTTGTAACGGCAGTATCCGGGCAAATCACCCAGGATGCCACTAAACAATTACGGATATACGAAGACGATGATTTCTTTAATATCTGGGGCCGTGGTACCGACCGGGGTTACAGCAATGGCAGTGGCGCAAGTTATCTTTATATGAAAGAAAAGAAATCCGTTTTCCTTGATAAATGGATACTAGCCAAAGCCGGACCCAATGCCATTAACGTATATGAGTGGGGCCTGATGCAGGTGATGATTACGCCCAACCAGATTGCAGATTCCAGCTTTATACCCAGCGATTTTTACTATGCCGGCGCCTTGTTTGCCACCCATGGCCTTACTTCTTATAATCCGGAGAAAAAGTACAGTCTTCACTCAGAGTTTGTATTTGGCGTACTGGGCCCATGGGCGCTTGCGAAAGAAACACAAACATTTTTTCATCACCTGATCGGGTACCAGTCGCCCATGGGCTGGGAATACCAGGTACCGAATGCTCCGCTGATCAACTATAATTTCACCTATGAGCGAATGTTATGGGATCGTATCAAAAGCCTGGAAATATTGGGCAGTGTTAATATCAGGGCGGGTACTATGACATCCGGTATCAGTGCGTTGTCGTACATCCGGTTTGGTATTTTCAATCCTTATTTTGGTAACCGTAACCTGGCAACCGCTACCCGCAGGCGGTTTCAATTGTATGCAATAGCCCGGCCCCAATTCAGCTTCACGGCTTATAATGCGCTGCTGCAGGGGGGAATATTTAAGTCCCGTGATACCAACTTTGAACAGTTGGAAGGCAATCAGAAAACACATATGCGGCGCTTTTCCATTGGCATGGATTATGGGATAGCGATTGTGGTTAACCGCATGAGTCTCAGTTATACACAAAAAACACATACCGAGTGGATGAGCGGCACCGGGAAGCATTCGGTGGGAAACATTACCCTGTTAATACCCATCTCCCGTAAAACTATTATCAACAAATAATGTTATTTACCAAAAACATATCACCCATGCATTTCAAAATGATCCTGTTTGCTGCTGGTATCCTGGCATTATCCTGTAATGAAGGGAAAAAGACAGGCGGCGACGCCACGAACAATGACAACGATACCACGTTAACAGTACAGCCATCGTCCGACAGCCAACTGGAGGTAAAGCCCATATCCGGTTATTTCCTGAAGAATACCATTACGGTGAATGATAGTCTTACCTTCTGGATCATCGATAACCAGGCTTCGTTCGACAGCCTGTTTGGAGTGGCCAAAACCATGAGTAACACTATTGACAAGCCCGATTTCGGCACCCAGCTTGTAATTGCCGCCACAATGCCGCCTACTTATTACGGTACGCAGATACAGCTGGCATCCGCCACCTCCAACACGGAGAACAACAATGCAGCGCTGCATTTCGTGGCTGCCGGCAACCCGGAAAAGGGAAGTTCTTCCATTGTTCCTTTATGGCTGGGTGCAGTTCCCAAAACGGGTAAAAGCACTTTTCAGTTGTATACGGGAGATAATTTAACAAAAACCATTACGGCGCAACAATAGGCTGGCCAAAAATCTTCTCTATGGCCTGGTGCCGGTAGCTAAACAGGTTGTCCAGCTGTTGCTTTACAAACAGGCTATGCGCCAGTCTTCCCAGCCAGCCAAAGGGAAGGCGGTAGTGAACAATATCTGTCATTTTTACGCCACCGGCCACCAGCCGGAAATGGTGTTCATGATGCCAGATGCTGTAGGGTCCTACTCTTTGCTCATCAACAAAGTAAGAGAGATATTCCACATGGGTAATTTCTGTCATCCACTCCAGCGGTATTCCCAGCAGGGGCGCCACTGTATACGTAATTACCTGGCCCGGATATACCTGCCCGGTATAGGGAGGTGAGGTAACCGTAAAACGCATAAAGGCGGGTGTAATATGCAGCAGGTTGTCTGGCGTGGAAAAATAATTCCAGACCTCCTCCGGTGTTCCCGGGATAATCTGCGTACGCTGCAACAGGTAAATGCTGGCCATGAGGAATTAATTTTAAAGGAAGCCGGGAGGCAAAAAGCTCCCGGAGCGAAGATACAGGCGGAAGCCTTATAAATAGCAAAATTGCCCCTATCTTCGTCCCCGGAGCTTTTTGCTTTTTGCCTTTAGCTTTCTGCTTTATCTTCGTTATATGAATCAATTTTTCAGGAGCTGGTTATTCTGGCTGATGTTTATTATCGTTTCCATTTCATTTACGCGATGCGCCAACATAGTGCCGCCCAGCGGGGGGCCGAGAGATAGTTTACCTCCTGTTTTGATGCAGGTGACGCCACGGGATTCCACCCTTCATTTCCACAGCAAAAAGGTGTCGTTTATATTTGACGAATATGTAGAACTGGATAATGTGAACGATAAGCTCATTGTATCGCCGACCCTGAAACGGCCGCCTATCGTTACCGCCAAACTGCACACCGTTACCCTGGAAATAAAAGATACACTGGTACCCAATACCACTTACACGTTCAATTTTGCGGATGCCATCCGCGATATCAACGAACGGAATATCACACAGGACTTCCAGTATGTGGTATCTACCGGCGATTACCTGGATAGTTTGCAGGTAAGCGGTCACCTGATAGATGCGGAAAATGGCAAGGTAGACAGTAATGTGGCGGTGATGCTATACCGCGACCTGACGGACTCCATTGTTTCCAAGGAAAAGCCGGTGTATTACGCCAAAACCAAAGGTGATGGCTCTTTCCGGTTTAAAAATATTGCACCGGGCGCATATAAGATATTTGCACTGAAAGAGGAAGATCGTGACCTACAGTATAACCAGCCCACAGAGATGATTGCATTTGTAGAAGCTCCGGTGGTACTGACGGAAGCCAACCTGGCGGATGTGAACATGCTGTTGTTTATGGAAACCGACAGTACAATAAAAGCGCCACCAGAGCCGGTGGACTCTACCGATATTCAACAGGAAGAAGAAGATAAGAAAAAGAAGAAACTACCGAAATTAACCATTGCACCTTCTCTTGAAGGCGGTATGCAGGAATTACCGGCGCCGTTGAAAATCACTTTTGCGCTGCCACTGCGGAACCTGGACAGTAACCGGTTGATCCTGGCGGAAGACAGCGCTTATCACCCGGTGACCTTTACCAGCACGATGGATTCCACCAAAACGCAGCTCACCGTAGGTTATACCTGGAAAGAAGGCACTCCCTACCGGTTCATTATCCCTAAAGATGCGCCTACGGATACCGCAGGACAGCACCTGGCAAGAGCGGATACGATCAATTTCAGAACCAAGAAGGTAGCGGATTATGCCATTTTTGCCGTAACAGAACTGACTATCAGCGACAGTACCAGGTCGGCTATCAATGATACTGCCATGCACTATGTAGTACAACTGGTACAGGATAAAACCATTAAATACTCCGGTACCATTGTAAACGGCAAGTGGAACCAGCGCTTTATTACACCCGGCGAATATGAGATACGGGTATTACTGGACACCAATGGCAATGGCCGTTGGGATCGGGGCCGGTATTACAGCAAGCCGAAGAAACAGCCCGAGCGGGTGATCATCATTGAGAAGGTAAATCTCAAGGCTTACTGGACCGTGCCAAAGAAAATAAGCATTTAAATCACGACGGCGGAGGTAGCCTGCGCTTTCCCTCCGCTGCAATATTCCTAACTTTGCACTATGATATTTTCTTCTGCACTGATAGAAAACGCGGTAAATGAATTTGCGAAACTGCCGGGGATCGGAAAAAAAACGGCGCTGCGCCTGGTGTTGCACCTGTTAAAACAGGAAACAGCACAGGTAGAGCAGTTTGGAGAGGCGATTGCACGTATGCGGCAACAGATCCGGTTTTGCAATGTGTGTCACAATGTATCCGATGCCGAGGTATGCAGTATATGCAGCAGTCATTCGCGGCAAAAGCAGGTAGTATGCGTGGTGGAGAGCATCCGGGATGTAATGGCCATAGAGAACACCCAGCAATTCAATGGTTTATATCATGTGCTGGGGGGAATTATTTCTCCCATTGATGGTATTGGTCCGGATCAGTTGAATATACATTCGCTGGTGGAAAGGGTGCAGTACCAGGGTGTGGAGGAAGTGATTATGGCGGTAAGTCCAACCATTGAAGGAGATACTACCATCTATTATCTCTCTAAAAAACTAAAGGAATTCCCGGTAAAAATTACCACTATTGCCCGTGGTATTGCCTTTGGGGGTGAGCTGGAATATGCTGATGAGATGACGCTGGCCAGGTCTATCAGCAACAGGCTGCCACTGGAAAACTATGTACAGAATAAATAAGCATTACGAATCGGGAATTGGGAATTACGGATTTAGGAGGATACCAGGTTAATTCGTAACTCGTAATTCCCAATTCGTAATGCTTTAAAAAAAATACGGGTGCTCAATAGCACCCGTCTTCGTTTAACCTGTAATTCCACGTTATGAAAAGTTGTCAGACGGCATCCTTCAAAGGACCGTCCTGAAATATTGTATGATTGGTTTCTGATTCCTTTTCTGCCTGCAGCTCTTTCCACCGCTGCATTTCATATTTGTTCAGGAAACATACCTTGAAAACTTCCGGCTGCCGTTCATCATTCGATTGTGGCACTGGTTGCAAGCCCAGACTGGCCAGGTGTTTATGCAGGGTATGGATGTGTTCTGATATTGTCATGACTGACATAAATTTTGTTGTAATAAAATATTTGAGAAGAACTAATGACGAATCTCTTAATTGCAGCAGCAATTACAAGGAGTGCAGGCGGAGGTCTGGTGGGTGGCCATGGCCGGGTATACTACTATATTTCTATCATTTTGTTGCATTGCGTCTTTCTATTACTCCACAAATATAGTAGACTTTGTAGACTATTTCCAAATAAAAATATACAGTATAAACAAAATCTATACTAACAGGTATAAATATAGTTATTTAAAAAAATGAGATAGAACCTTTGCCCGGTCGTACGAAACCTTAACTCACAAAACAAGAAATTACCTGGGAAAAGGTTATATTTGTGGGGACTTTTACGGGGTAGATTTGTTTATTGTTCGACCCCGTTATCATTTTCCAAACGGTAACTAATAAACGCCTTCATTTATGAAATCTTTACAAGACTGCGCTAATGAGCGCATACTTATCATTGATGGTGCAATGGGCACCATGATACAACGCTATCAACTCCAGGAATCAGACTACAGGGGCACCCGCTTTGCTAACTATCCCAGTGATCTAAAAGGCAACAACGACCTCCTTAATCTTACGCAGCCACATATTATTGAAGCGATTCACAAGGAGTACCTGGAAGCAGGCGCTGACATTATTGAAACCAATACTTTCAGCAGTACTTCTATTGCTATGGCGGACTATGATATGCAGGAACTGGCCTATGAGCTGAACGTAGCTGCAGCTACCATTGCCAAAAAGGCAACAGCGGAGTATAATGCCAAAACCCCTGATAAACCGCGTTTTGTGGCAGGCGCCATTGGCCCCATGAATAAAACGCTGTCCCTGTCGCCTGACGTAAACAACCCCGGCTTCCGGTCCGTTTACTTCGACGAAGTGGCTACGGCCTACGAAGAGCAGATCCGTGGCTTGTCTGACGGTGGTGTGGACATACTCCTGATAGAAACCATCTTCGATACGCTGAACTGTAAAGCAGCCATATATGCCATCAAGAAATACTTCCGGGAATCAGGAAAGCCTGAACTGCCGGTAATGATTTCGGGTACCATTACAGATGCCTCCGGCAGAACCCTCAGCGGGCAAACGCTGGAAGCCTTTTACATCTCTGTAATGCATGCCAATCCTTTCTCTATTGGTTTAAACTGCGCATTAGGTGGTCAGCAGATGCGGCCTTATGTGGAAGAGCTTTCCAACATTGCCAGCTGCTATGTGAGCTGCTACCCTAACGCCGGGTTACCCAACGCCTTCGGGGAATATGATGAGGAACCGGAAGACACTGCCTGTATTATCGAAGACTTTGCCGCATCCGGCTTTGTTAACGTTGTAGGTGGTTGTTGCGGTACCACACCGGATCATATACGCCACATTGCATCCCATGTGAAACATATCAAACCACGCCTTAAACCTATATTGGCCGAAACACTGGCATAATTCAACCGGCAGGTTTCTATTTAAACACACCAACAGCAACAATGAGCGACACAATTATAAATACAGCTATTATCAGTGAACCGGTTACCAACGAAGAGCGCAGGGTGATTAAACCCTTTATGCGTTTGAGCGGCCTGGAGCCACTGGTGGTAAGACCTGAGACCAATTTTATTAACGTAGGGGAACGAACCAACGTTACCGGGTCCAAGAAATTTGCACGCCTGATCAGGGAAGGTCTTTATGAAGAAGCCCTGTCCGTTGCCCGCCAACAGGTGGAAAGCGGCGCACAGATCCTGGATGTAAACATGGACGATGCCCTGCTGGACGGAGAAGCGGCCATGTCGACCTTTCTGAACCTGCTGGCAGCAGAACCGGATATTTCCCGTATCCCGGTGATGATCGACTCCAGTAAGTTCTCCGTGATCGAATCCGGTCTGAAATGCGTACAGGGTAAATGTATTGTTAACTCTATCAGCTTAAAAGAAGGAGAAGCCAAATTCATTGAGCATGCACATATCTGCAAAAGCTATGGCGCAGCGGTAGTGGTAATGGCTTTTGATGAATACGGACAGGCAGATACCGAAGAAAAAAGAGTCAGCTTCAGCCACCGTGCCTATAAAATACTGACAGAAGTAGTGGGTTACGATCCCCAGGACATCATCTTCGACCCTAACATATTTGCCATTGCTACCGGTATTGAGGAGCATAACAATTACGCAGTAGAATTCATCAACGCTACCCGCCGTATTAAAGCCCTGATGCCATTGGCTAAAATAAGTGGCGGGGTGAGTAACGTATCGTTCTCGTTCAGGGGCAACGAAACTGTGCGGGAGGCCATGCACTCCGTATTCCTGTTCCACGCCATCAAAGCAGGCATGGATATGGGTATTGTGAATGCCGGCATGTTGCAGATCTATGACGACATAGAACCACAGCTCCGCGAACTATGTGAGGATGCCATACTAAACAGAAGGGAAGATGCTACCGAAAGGCTGATACAGTTTGCAGAAACCGTAAAGGCCAAAGGAAAGGTGGTGGAGAAAGACGAAACCTGGAGGCTGGGAACAGTGGAAGAGCGGTTAAGTCATGCCCTCGTAAACGGTATCACCGAATTTATTGATGCAGATACAGAAGAAGCGCGTCAGCAATATCCCCGCCCGCTGGACGTAATCGAAGGTCCGCTGATGGCCGGTATGAATATCGTGGGAGACCTGTTCGGCAGTGGTAAAATGTTTTTGCCCCAGGTAGTAAAGAGCGCCCGTGTAATGAAAAAGTCTGTGGCCATCCTTACTCCATATATTGAAGAAGAGAAACTGCGTATGCAGGCAGAATTTGGCGGAGACATCAAAGCCGCCGGTAAAATACTGCTGGCCACTGTAAAGGGCGACGTACACGATATTGGTAAAAACATTGTAGGTGTAGTACTGGCCTGCAATGGCTATGAAATTATTGACCTGGGTGTAATGGTACCGGCGGAAAAGATCCTGCAGACTGCCCGCCAGGAGAAGGTCGACATCATAGGGCTGAGTGGCCTGATTACCCCCAGCCTGGATGAAATGGTACATGTGGCCCGTGAATTGAAAAGACAGGACTTCGACATTCCGCTGATCATTGGCGGCGCTACTACCAGCCGTACCCATACCGCGGTAAAGATAGCCCAGGAATATGGTCATGGCGTAGTACATGTACTGGATGCGTCCCGTAGCGTTACCGTTACCGGCAGCCTGCTTAACAAAGCCCTGAAGCCCGACTTCCTGGCTGGTATACAGGCTGAATACTATAAACTGAATGAAGCATTTAAAAATAAAAAACAAACCAAACAGTTCCTCCCGATAGCCGAAGCGCAGGAAAACAAAACCCTTATCAACTGGGATACCTTTACACCGGTAAAACCTAAACAGACAGGGGTGATAAAATTTGAAAACTACGACCTGGGAGAAATCGCCCAATATATTGACTGGCAGCCCTTCTTCATTGCCTGGGAGCTTCACGGTAAATTCCCCCAGATCCTCACCGACGAAGTGGTAGGTGTGGAAGCCACCCGGCTCTTCAATGATGCCAAAGACCTGCTGAACAAAATTATTAAGGAGAAATGGCTGGGCGCCAACGCAGTGATAGGCCTCTACCCTGCCAGCCGCGTGGCTGCAGATTCTGTGAAGGTTACGCCTGAACAGGCTTCCATTGCGCCGGTGCAGCTGGAATTCCTCCGTCAACAGGTAAAGAAGGCGCCCGGACAGGCCAACTTCTCCCTGGCCGACTTCATAGCCCCCGCTGAAACCGGCAAAACCGACTACATTGGCGGCTTTGCAGTAACCACCGGTATTGGTATTGAAAAGTGGCTGGACAAATTCAAAGAAGAACATGATGATTATAACAGCATCATGCTGAAGGCTTTAGCTGACAGGCTCGCGGAAGCGTTTGCAGAACTGATGCACGAACGCGTGCGCAAAGAGTTCTGGGGATATGCCAGCGAAGAGCATCTGACCAATGAAGAACTCATTAAAGAAGAATATGCAGGTATACGTCCGGCGCCGGGTTACCCTGCCTGCCCTGACCATACTGAAAAATACAAACTGTTTGACCTGCTGAATGCAACGGAAAACACAGGTATTACGCTGACGGAATCGCTGGCGATGTACCCTGCTTCCAGCGTTAGTGGCTGGTATTTTGCTAACCCTGAGGGCAAATATTTTGGCCTGGGCAAAATAGAAAAAGACCAGGTAACAGATTACGCCGCCCGCAAAGGCTGGACAGTAGAAGAAGCAGAACAGTGGCTTCGCCCCAACCTGGAGTACGATATTTAAGCTGTTAGCGGTTAGCTTTTAGCTTTTAGTAAATGCAGCGGAGATAAAGGATTGCTGGATTTGAGTCCAAACGAAAGTAATATCCGGTTAACAATACGAAATAAATAAGATTAATGGCTATTGGCCATACCACGGTAGCGGAGAAGGGCGTGTAAACACCCTTCTCCGCTGCATTCACCTTAGGCCAATAGCTTAAAGTTAAAAGCTGTTTATGCGCATTATCTCTTACAATGTGAATGGTTTGCGTTCTGCTATGACCAAAGGATTCACTGAATGGTTACAATCAGATCCCGCAGATGTTATTTGTCTCCAGGAAATCAAAGCCCACCAGGAGAACGTCGATTTTCAGCAATTTGAGAAGCTCGGTTATGAGCATTACTGGTATCCTGCCCAAAAGAAAGGATATAGTGGAGTAGCTGTACTGACGCGTGTTAAGCCAGACTTTGTTCAGTATGGCAGCGGGCATGAGCAAAGCGACACAGAGGGGCGTTTTATACGCCTGGATTTCGGCGATATTACGCTGATCAATACCTACTTCCCCTCCGGAACCAGCGGGGATATCAGGCAAACCTATAAATACCAGTGGCTGGAGGAGTTTTTCATGTACCTGGCGGAGTTGCGGAAAACCCGCCCAAAGCTGGTAGTATGCGGCGATTACAATATTTGTCACAAGGCAATTGACATCCATGATCCGGTAAGCAATAAAAACTCGACCGGCTTTTTGCCCGAAGAACGGGCCTGGATGGACCGTTTCTTTGAAAGCGGCTTTGTAGACAGTTTCCGTCATTTTAATACAGACCCGCATCAGTACAGCTGGTGGAGCTTCCGGGCCAATGCCAGGAACAATAACAAGGGCTGGCGTATCGATTATATCAACGTAACGGAACCGCTGAAAGCCCGGCTTAAACATGCAACCATTTACCAGCAGGTAAAGCATTCTGACCACTGCCCGGTATTTGTGGAACTGGCAGAATAGCATTTATGAATAAGTCTATTTCCATATGATCATATACAATGTAACCACGAAAGTGGCCACAGACGTACACTTTCAGTGGCTTCAGTGGATGAGGGAATCGTATATTCCGGCCGTAATGGCTACGGGATTGTTTAGTGACTACCGTATGAGCCGGTTACTGGAGCAGGACGACGAAGACGGGCCCACCTATGTGGTACAGTATTTTGCCGATAGCCTGGAGCAGTATAATACGTTCTCAGAAAGGCACCAACAGGGCCTCCGGCAAAGCGGGCATGCGCTTTTCGGGGATCGGTTTATTGCCTTTAATACCGTTATGGAGGTGATTTAAGTAAGGGATCTTTACTAAACTTATCCACAGGAAATCCACTATTTTCGGGCTATCCGGACTTTGGTACAATACTTGGTTTAAAGCCGCGTTATTAGTAAAAAAACAGGCAAACATGCCACGGTGCAGGGTTTTACAAGATCCTGCTAAAGTTCGCCACTTTAGCATGGATAAAGACAATCAGCTGTAACCGTTACCAGTAGCGTTTTTCAGCCGATAAAATTTTCTATAAAAATCTTGTAAAAAATTTGGTAATCTGATAAAACGCGCTATATTTGCTCACATCAAACATTTTTTCACTAGTTAAATCTTACTAACTATGAACAAAGCCGAATTAATCGACAAGCTTGCTAAAGATGCAGCTATTACCAAAACCCAAGCTAACGAAGCTCTGGATTCTTTCACCAAAGCAGTTGCTGATACCCTGAAAAAAGGTGGCAAAGTAACTTTGGTTGGTTTCGGTACTTTCTCCGTTTCTAAACGTGCAGCACGTAACGGTAGAAACCCACAAACCGGTCAGATCATCAAGATCAAAGCTAAGAAAGTTGCTAAGTTCAAGGCTGGTAAAGCTTTATCCGACAAGCTCTAATCAGTTACCACAACTTATTCAAGCAAGGAACAATTATGTTTCTTGCTTTTTTTTTATATCAAACGGCCGGCACTACACTATTTCATCGAATTACGTTAATTTGCAGCCTGATAACATCATATTTAACAAACAACAAACTTCAAATTATTCGTTATGGGTAGAGGAGATATTAAAACCAAAAAAGGTAAGATCTTCAGCAAATCTTTCGGTAAAGTAAGATCTGCTAAAACAAGAAAAAATACTGCTGCAAAGGCTGCTGCTACTGCACCAAAAGGATAATACTTCAGCTATTAGCTGCCAGCTATTAGCCTTTAGCAAAAATGCTGCGAAGACGATATTAAAGGATCGTTTTCGCAGCATTTTTGCTAAAGGCTATTTCAATAATTATTTTCAGAAACCCATACAACCGGCTAAGGCATAACATATTTCATCGTTTTTATGCACGGCTTAATGCTGGCGGACACTATCAAAACGCCTACTCCGCTGCATTCTGCTAAAAGCTAACTGCTAATAGCTAACAGCTTTACGGCGCCAACCGCTCTATTTTCCAGCTTCCGGCGGGGGTAAGGGAATACAAAATCCGGTCATGTAAGCGGCTGCTTCTCCCCTGCCAGAATTCAATCACCTGAGGCTTCACTAAATAACCTCCCCAGTAATCAGGTCTTTGAGGCGCTGTATGCTGATATTTTGCTGTCAACTGGTCTACCTGTTCTTCCAGGAAAGATCGACCCGGAATAACCTTGCTTTGAGGTGAAGCGATGGCGCCGATTCTGCTGCCTAACGGACGACTGTTATAATATTCATTGCTGATACCTGCCGGCGCTTTGCTAACGGTGCCCTCTATACGAACCTGCCGCTCCAGCTCCCGCCAGAAGAACAACAATGTAACATGTGGGTTTTGTGCCAGCTCTTGTCCCTTGCGGCTTTCGTAGTTGGTAAAAAACAAAAAGCCTTCTTCATCAAAACTTTTAAGGAGTACAATCCTTGCGGAAGGATGCCCGTCTGGCGTGCTGGTAGCCAGTGTCATGGCATTGGCTTCATCTATTTCACTATGGATGGCGTCCTGCCACCATTTGTCAAACTGGGCCAATGGATAAGGGGCTATCTCACTTTCATCCAGGGAAGCCAGTTTATAATCTTTTCTTAAATCCGCTATTTTCTGGTTCAACATGGTCTGTTAATTTTATTGGTTCAAACGGGTCATCAAAGGTATGGAAGGATAATAGTAATTTTGATGTACCTGATATAAATCATACTATGAAAAGAGTTTCATTATTGGTATTGTTGATGACTGTAGCGTTACTGTCGTGTCATACAGGCAATAAAAGCGACAATAGTACTGCCGGCGGCACCGCCGGCCTTATTGTACCCCTGGTATCTACCCCGCTGTATTATACACAACTCAAGGGCAAACTGGCAGATAAGGATATTACCATGCAGCTGCTGAAAACCGCACCCAACCTGTTTCGTGGCTATTATTGTTATGATAGTATCGGTCAGCCTATCGCGCTGTGGGGAACGCTGGATTCCAACCTGGTAAACCTCAATGAAGAAACCGGTAACAATGCGGAAGACAGGCTGTTTAGTGGTTATCTTTCCGACGATGGAAAATTCAAAGGTGTATGGCACGGCAACGGCACCTCCTATCATTTTGAGTTTCATACTGACCTGAACAAGGCGGTACCGTTAAAAGTCTTCTTCCAGATTGATTCCGCCAAGCTGATTCCGTCTTTTCCAAAATCTCCTGTTGGTACCGTTTCCAGCAGTGTGATCTGGCCGGATTCACTAGTAGATTCAACGATTGCACAGTTTATTATTCAGCAGGTGACCGGCAGCTCACATTTTACGGATCCGCAACGCTATTTGAAAAGAGGTATCGACTCTTTTATCCTGAGTTACCGGGTGTCGGCCAAAGATGCCGACAGCAGTGAATTCAGTGATGCTTCAGCAGCAATGTCCTGGAACTGGACCACGGATAATGATATGAAGGTGGTATATAACACCTGGCCCTTGCTGGTGATAGAGCGTTATGCTTATGATTTTACGGGGGGAGCGCATGGCAACTGGGGCGCTACTTATAAAACACTGGATCTTTCAAAAAAGAGGGTACTGACACCAGACGATGTTTTCAAACCCGGTTATAAAGAAGCGCTGAGTACCTTGCTGGATAAGGCCTTCAAGGACAAGTATCACATGAGTGAGGAAGAAGCGCTGGATCAGAACCTGCTGGTAAAAACAATTCCACCGAATAATAATATGATTGTAACCGACAAGGGAGTGGCTTTCAGCTATGTGCCTTATGAAATAGGACCTTATGCGTTGGGGCAGGTAACATTGTTTATACCGATTGTGGCGTTGAAAGGATTGCTTAAATAGCAGAAAGGATAAAGCTGAAAGCAAAAAGCTATTGAGGCGAATGATTAAAGCAAAGGATGAATATCCACTTTAATCATTCGCCTCAATAGCTTTTTGCTTTCAGCTTTATCCTTTCTGCTTTATCCTTTTACCAAAGTACCTACATTTTTACCCATGATCACGTTCAGGAGGTTACCCTGGCGATTCATATCAAACACGATAATAGGCAGCTTATTTTCCTGGCAAAGGGTAAATGCTGTCATATCCATCACGTTGAGGGATTTTTGGTATACTTCAGAGAAAGTAATGGTTTCGAAGCGGGTGGCTGTTTTATCTTTTTCAGGATCGGCTGTATAGATACCATCTACACGGGTTCCTTTGAGGATAACATCGGCCTGAATTTCTATAGCGCGAAGGGAAGCGGCTGTATCGGTAGTAAAATATGGGTTACCGGTACCACCACCAAATATTACTACACGGCCTTTTTCCACGTGGCGGATAGCACGGCGGCGGATATAAGGTTCTGCGATCTGTTCCATTTTGATGGCAGACTGCAGGCGGGTGTAGAGTCCAACTTTTTCCAATCCGCTTTGCAGGGCCATGCCATTGATCACTGTTGCGAGCATGCCCATGTAATCTCCCTGTGCTCTTTCAATTCCGGTTTCGGCTTCGTTCATACCGCGGTAGATATTACCTCCGCCAATTACAACGGCTACCTGTACTCCGAGGTCGGTAACTGCCTTGATATCGTAGGCATATTGTGTTATCACCTTCGGATCAATACCATAATTTGCATCCCCCATGAGGGCCTCTCCGCTCAATTTGAGCAAAATACGCTTATACTTTGGCAACATGACGCTATAAAATATTGTAAGATTGTGATTTCCTAAACTTGGTTACGGTATTCTAATATACAACTTAAATGCAGAAAGGAGGAATGGAAGGAAAAAATGCCTTTTTATTGCCTGGGTCCTATGAAAAAAAGTGTATGATTAGTTATGCACAAAAAAAAGGAGAGAAACGAATTCTCTCCTTTTTTTCAATATGGTGGTATTAACCTAAAGCGATTCGCTTAAAGCCAGTCACTTTCAGGTCAGCATCTACTGATTTCAGGTAATCCGCTACGGACTTATTGTTGTCCTTAACGAAAGCCTGTTGCAGCAGGGTGCTTTCTTTGAAGAATTTATTTACTTTACCGGCAGCGATTTTTTCCGCCATTTCAGCAGGTTTGCCTTCCGCTTTCACCTGTTCAACTGCGATATCTTTTTCGCGTGCAATCACTTCAGCAGGAACGCCATCAGCATCAACAGCGATTGGGTTCATAGCAGCGATCTGCATAGCTACGTCTTTACCTACTTCTTCAGAAACAGGTTTAGAGAAAGCAACCAGTACACCCATACGGTAGTTACCGTGGATGTAAGAGGTTACCGCGCCAGCTTCAACGAATTCGAATTTATTGAGGGTGATTTTTTCACCGATTTTTGCTACCTGGTCGTTTACTTTATCTGCTACAGTAGCGCCATCGAGTGGAGCTGCGTTCAGATCTTCAACAGTTTTGATACCGCTGGAGAGTGCCAGATCAACGATAGCCTGTGCAAATTTTACGAAGTCTTCGTTTTTAGCAACGAAGTCAGTTTCACAACCCAGACCTACGATAACGCCGGATTTACCATCAGCTGCTGTTTTAGCGATAATAACGCCTTCTTTTGTTTCACGATCGGAGCGTAAAGCGGCCACTTTCTGACCTTTCTTACGCAGGTAGTCTACTGCTTGTTCAAAATCGCCATCACTTTCTACCAGTGCCTTTCTGCAATCCATCATACCAGCACCAGTTTGCTGACGCAGTTTATTTACATCAGCTGCTGTAATTGTTGCCATGAGCTATAATTAGTTTTATTGTTGTAAAAATTTATGACCAGCTTTTAGCTATTAGCCTTTAGCTTCTAGTAAGTGCGGTGAATAACAATAATGTTATTGCTGTTGCATTTACTAAAATCTAAAGGCTAATAGCTAAAGCTTAAAATAAAATTTATCTTCCGCCGCCTGGTTTTCTAGGGCCACCGCCGCCAGCGCCAGATGGACGACGTTGTCCGCCTGCTGCACCGCCGCCACGGTTACCACCTGCACCACCGCCACGGTTAGCACCGCCGCCCTGGCCACCAGGACCACGACCGCCGCCGCCACGGTTAGCACCACCAGGACCGCCTTGACCGCGTCCACCGGGAGCACCTGGTTTGCGACCTCTTTCACGATCTTCACCGCCTTCTACTTCGAATTTGCGTGCCTTATCGTCTGCTTCTTCTTCTTCCTCAACTTCTTCAGATTTCTCTGTAGCTCTTTCAGACAGACCTTCAGCGATCGCTGCGCAAATGTAGCTGGTAACGATAGCGATAGATTTGGTAGCGTCATCGTTTGCCGGGATAGCGAAATCTACTTTAGTAGGATCGGAGTTGGTATCAACCATACCGAAAGTAGAGATACCGAGACGTTTAGCTTCTGCCAGTGCAATGTGTTCGTGGCTGATATCAACCATAAACAATGCAGCTGGTACACGTGCCAGTTGGGCAATACCACCCAGCACTTTCTCCATTTTCTCTTTATCGCGGCTTAAAGTAAGACGTTCTTTCTTTGTGATGTTGTCGAATGTTCCATCCTGCAGCATTTTTTCAATGCTCTGCATTTTCTTCACACTCTTACGGATAGTAGAGAAGTTGGTGAGCATACCACCTAACCATCTTTCAGTAACGAAAGGCATGTTGATGTTACGCGCAGCATCTGCTACGATTTCTTTCGCTTGCTTTTTAGTAGCAACGAACATGATCTTTTTACCGCTTTTAGCGATAGATTTCAGGGCAGCTGCTGCTTCCTGTAATCCTTCTACGGTTTTGTTCAGATCAATGATATGAATACCTTTCTTTTCTGCGAAAATATAAGGCAGCATCTTGGGATTCCACTTTTTCTTCAGGTGACCGAAGTGAACACCTGCCTCCAGTAACTGCTGCTGCAATGAGGTATTATTTTCCATGTTTATATTACTCAATTAAAAGGATCAAATAATGTTTAGCTTTTAGCATCCGGCGAATTAGCCAGTAGCTAATAGCCAATAGCTCAAAAATATTAGCGTTTAGAGAACTGGAAGCTTCTTCTTGCTTTCGCTTTACCTGGTTTCTTACGTTCAACTCCACGTGGATCACGTTTCAGCAGACCAGCGGCTTTCAGTGCGGGACGGAACTCAATGTTCACTTCGCAAAGTGCGCGGGCAATACCGAGCTTAATTGCTTCTGCCTGACCTTTGATACCACCGCCCTGTGCGTTTACTTTCACATCAAATTTATCGAGCGCATCGATAGTTTTGAAAGGCAGCTCCACCTGGTTCTGCAGGTAGATCAAAGAAAAGTAGTTTTTATAATCTTTGTCGTTAACAGTAATGTTACCGGTACCCTTGTTGATGTAAACACGGGCAACAGCTTCCTTACGACGACCTATTGTATTTTTTTGCTTTTCCATGTATCAGAGAAAAATTAGAAAGTTAAAGGTTGTGGTTTCTGCGCAGCATGAGGATGTTCAGCACCAGCATATACAAATAATTTTTTGTACATCGCACGGCCCAGGCGGTTTTTAGGCAACATACCTTTAACAGCCTTTTCGATCAACACCTCAGGACGGCGACGGATCAGGTCCTTAGCCAACTCGATTCTCTGACCACCGGGGAAACCAGTGTAGTGCATATATTCTTTTTCCTGCATTTTGTTGCCGGTTAAAGCAATCTTTTCTGCATTGATTACGATGATATAATCACCACAATCAGTATGAGGCGTATAGTAAGGTTTGTTTTTACCTCTTAAGATAGCAGCCATTTTCGCAGCAACTCTTCCGAGTGTCAGGTTGGTAGCATCTACTATATGCCAGTCACGCTTTACGTAAGCGTCGTTAGCCGATTTAGTTCTGAAACTTAATGTATTCATTGTTGTATACGATAAAAATTACGTCTTGTAAACAATTCCTCATTATGAGGAGTGCAAAGGTACATTGCCGAATCTTAATAACCATACATTTTGGGCACTTTTTTATAAGATACCTTTACAATCAATTGATTTTCAATAAAAAATTTGAATAAAAGTTATTAACAACAAATGAAAGGCTGTTAATATTATGAATATTTATTTAATAAAAGAGGGCTTCCCGGTGATGGGAAGCCCTGTAAAGACTTATTATATTAAGAATAATTAGTATCCGGGATTCTGGGTGAGCTTGGTATTGACGTCAGTTTCGCGTTGTGGAATTGGAAGTACCAGCTTGTTGTCAGTATAGGTAAATGCACCTACACTTTTTTTCAACCGTTTATACGTCCACAGTTTGTCACCTTCGAATGCCAGTTCCCGTATGCGCTCCGCTACCGCGATATCTGCAGTAACAGCTGCGAGCGCGGTTGCATGTGACCTTTCTCTTACGAGGTTTATATCATCCAATGGCTCTGCCCCTACAGTAGTGCCTGCCCGCAAATTAGACTCTGCACGGGTCAGGTACATCTCCGCCAGACGCACCACGGGAATGACCTTATATTGCTCTTTCCATTTACCTGTATAGAAACCATCATCAACAGCCAGCCCGTAATTCTCATAGAAGAAACTTCCGCGAACATCATCCGGCTCGTATGCAGGTATTTTATCCAGATCAATAATGATATCCCCTCTACTTCCAAAATCATATCCCGCATAAAATGTTTGCAACCCATTATTTACGGTGCCGGCATT
The DNA here is from genome assembly GCF_018224885.1 of Chitinophaga hostae. Taxonomy (GTDB): domain Bacteria; phylum Bacteroidota; class Bacteroidia; order Chitinophagales; family Chitinophagaceae; genus Chitinophaga; species Chitinophaga hostae. The sequence goes on from NZ_JAGTXB010000001.1 coordinate 37,070, forward strand.
ACTTTGATTTGTTTGCTGAATAGCGAAAATATCTTCTGAAGAATTCAATCCGTTATTAAAAGCCTTGTCAAATGTTGAGGTTAAAGCAAAGGCATCACTTTTAATAACTTCGTTTGCGGCAATTGCAGCTTTATCATAAAGCCCTTCAGCCATATACACCCTGGAAAGAATTGCATATGCCGCATATTTATTCGCTCTTCCCTTTTCGTTTGTTTCACCAAGATTCGTTGTGGCAAATACTAAATCTGCTACAATCTGCTTATGAACAGCATCTACTGTGGCTCTTGGCTGATATCCTTTTTGCAGATCTTCCTGGGCAATAATAGGATCCAGAATAAGTGGTATTGCCAGATTAGTTGTTACAGCACCAGCGGAATAAGGTTTCCCAAAAAGGTTACAAAGATTGAAATACATCAGTCCTCTGACAAATTTCGCTTCTGCCTCTATTGCGGTTTTATTGTCTTTAGATACGAGGTTGAGATTACTCAACACAATATTTACGTTATTAATGGTCTTGAACCCTCTTTGCCAAATACCTTCCGCAATAGCGCTCGTTTTTAGCTGTGCCTTATCCTGATATTGTCTATATGTTAAAAATGTTCCTTCGAAGGAGAGCTCTCCTTCATCAGATAATAACTCAGGAATCAGTATAGCACGCTCACCGTAGGCATCATAGTGCTGTAAATTACTGTAGGCGCCTAATAATTCAGCCCGAACATCGCTTTCAGTTTTTACCTGATCCGGTACAATATAGGATCCTGGTGCAACCTCCAACTTTTTATTACAGGCAGGCAACCCTACAGCGGAAACCGCCAGCAGGCAAAGGGTTATATATCTTTTATATGATTTCATCATTTGCATGTTTAAGGTTAAAATTTAACATTCAGTCCCAATGTAATTTGCTTTGCCTGAGGTACTGTATAATAGTCTATACCACCTGCAATATTCCCCATCACGTCTGAATTAATTTCAGGATCTCCATTATACTTAGTTTTAGTCCATAAGTTGTAGCCCGCTACATACACACGCAGTCCAGAGATCTTCAGCGTATTGATTACGCTCTTTGGTAATGAATAACCCAATGTAAGGGATTTCAAGCGAATATAAGAGCCATCAAAGAGCCAACGGCTGGAGTTATCTGAAGCTCCATCAGAGTAATAACGGGACAAACGCGGAACATTGGTAATATCCCCTGGTTTCTGCCATCTGTTCAATACATCCCTTAACTGATTATCATAACCGGAAGCAAATCCATTATCCTGATAAATAGCTGCGCGATTATAGATATCGTTACCTTGAACAAAGGAAAAGAACACGCTCAGATCAAATCCATATCCGGAGAATGTGTTTGTAAAACCACCTGTCCAATCTGGCGTAGATTTACCCACTACCATTCTTTCTGCCTGGGAAAAGTCTGCATTAGGTTTACCGCTGCCATCGATATATAAAGCATTACCGGTTTGTGGATCTACCCCTGCAAATTTAGCCATATAAAAAACGCCGATTGGCTGACCTTCTACTGCTCTTTGTTCACCACTAGTAGATTCAATAATCTGCCCTTTGATATCCTTCACCCTGTTCTTATTATAAGCAAGGTTAAGTGAAGTATTCCATTTGAAATGGCGAGTATCTATGTTAACACTGTTCAACATGATTTCCACACCTTTATTTTCCATATTACCAATGTTCAGGTATTGGAAATCGTAACCGGTTGTGTAAGGAAGATTAGCCTGGAGCAGGAGGTCGGAAGTTTGTTTATTATAGTAGTCCACCTCTCCGCTCAGTCGATTGTTAAATAACCCAAACTCGAGCCCAACATCAAATTGCTTTGTTTTCTCCCATTTCAAATCCGGGTTTCCCATTTGTCTTGGGCGATAGCCCGGTAACAAGGGGTAAGCAGTTGGCTCCAACAGAGTAAGGTACCTGTTCTCGCCAATTTCGGCGTTACCGGTAGTACCATAGCTCACGCGAAACTTCAGGAAATTCAGGGTTTTATTATCTTTCAGGAAGCCTTCTTCAGAAGCAACCCAACCCAATGATCCTGCCGGGAACGCACCATATCGCTTATTAGGTCCAAAGCGGGATGAACCATCCCCACGCAAACTTACGGAGGCCAAGTATTTGCCCTTATACGCGTAGTTAGCTCTGCCGAAATAAGAAAGGAATGTATAACGCTGTGCAGTAGAATTACCGAAGGTAATAGAAGCCGCTGCTACCAGCTTTTTGATGATATCGGAAGGAAACAATTCACCTGAAACCTGTGTGGTGGAGAAATCGTCCTGCAGATAACTCATACCAGCTGTAGCACTAAATAAATGATCTGCACCGAGGTTTGGTGTAAATGTAAAATAGTTATTTGTATTCAATGCCACATCCTGTGTATAATTGGATAATCCACCGCCCTTACCAAAGGCGTCAGATGATTGTACACCTATAAATTGATCTTCGGTAAGACTGGAAATATCTGCACCCAATTCTGAACGGAATGATAATGTAGGTAATATTTTATAGTTCAAAAACACATTACCTAGCGTGCGGAAAGTTACTTGCCTATTGGAATTAAACTGCGCATCAAATAATCCGTTCGGATAAAGTGTATTATTATTAATAGCACCGGTTGAATCGTACAATGGTGACAATGGGGATTGTGCTACCAACTGACTCGGTGTTGAAAAGGTATTGTCATTGCTTATGCGATCCAGCTGTGAGCGGCTTACGTTTACATTCATACCAAATGACACCTTATCGGTTGCTGCATGTTCCAGATTCAGTCGACCACCATAACGTACAAACTTGTTATTGATAACGACCGCTTCCTGATTGTTATAAAATCCGGAAACATAGAATTTAGTTTTGTCAGTTCCACCCGTAGCAGATAAATCCAACTGCTGGGAATGGGCAGTATTTCTGAAAGAAGCATCTTCCCAATTAGTACTGTATCCTAAATTGTTAAAATCTTTTCCGAGTGTCAGTGAGGTGAATTCGTCTTCTACGCGCTTCTTAAAATAGGCAATAGATGCCGCCTCCGTGGGAAAAGGGAATCTTGGATCCTTAGTTGCAAATGCAGTTTTCCCATCATTCACAGCCCTTTCTTCAAGTAATGTGACATATTCCTTGGCATTAAGGAAACCTCTTTTCTGTGTTGGCTTTCCCCAACCAGCATTGGCATTCAGCTCCAGTCTGGTTTTCTCTCCCGACTTACCCTTTTTAGTGGTGATCAGAATTACACCGTTTGAGGCCCGCGCACCATAAATTGCTGCAGCAGATGCGTCTTTCAGTACTTCAATAGATTCAATATCGTTCGGATTAATATCCGCCATAGGGTTGGTGGGGTCGTTATTAACATCCGTATTGCTGGTAGAGTTTACCGGCATACCATCTACCACGTATAATGGTTGGCTGCTCGCAGAAATAGAGGAGGTACCGCGAATACGTACTTTGATCCCCTGTCCTACCTTACCGCTACCGGATTCTATCACCACACCGGGAGTTTTACCCTGTATAGCTGATTCGAAGCTCACTACTGGTTGGTTCTCTATTTCCTTGGCGGAAATTTTACTTACCGCTCCGGTCAGGTCCCGTTTATTCTGGGTACCATAACCTACTACCACCACTTCGGAAAGGTCTTTATTTCCGGTGCTGAGTATTACGTTGATTGTTTTCTGATTACCGATCACTATTTCCTGATCGCTATAACCTACAAAAGAAAATATAATAGAAGTTCCTTCGGCAGGCACATCCAGTTTATAAGTTCCATCGGGGGTGGTTACTGTACCGGCATTGGTACCCTTTACTTTCACTGTAACGCCTGGCAGGCTGCTACCGTCTTTCTGGTCTGTAACCCTACCAGAAATTTGTTTTGACTGGGCATATGACATAGTGCATAGGAACAGCAACATGCCCATCAACGAGTAGAATCGCAACATGGTTCTTAGTTTAGATTTTGAGTTATTATTGAACAGCAGTTTGACACAAATTGGTTGATGAGGTACTTTTGGGCCTTATCATTAAGCAAAAACACAAGCGAAACACTTTTAAAGTGGCTGAAATTCACATTCAGGAAATAAAAATAGAAAAATATTTTCAATTCCTTAACAAAATGTTAAAGGATACTGGAACATGATAAAATAAAAAAGCGACCTGGGCGGTCGCTTTTTACATATCCAGGGATATTTATATTATTAATTATTCCGGTTTCTTGCGCCCATATATATTAAAATATATTGGAACAGGGTGGCCACGGATGCCAGGGCAGCTACCACATAAGTCATGGCGGCCCACCAGAGCGCATTTTTTGCCTTGTCATGCTCCGCAGCCGGCATTATTCGGCTATTATCCAGCCAGGCCAGCGCCCGGCGGGAGGCGTCAAATTCCACCGGCAGCGTTATAAGGGCAAATAAGGTGGTAATGGCAAAAAGGATGATACCCCCCAATAGCAGTTGCGGAAAGGTGTTTATAAGGAAGATACCGGCCAGCAATACCCATGAAACGAGACTGGAGCTGAACTGTACCGCCGGTACCAGCTTTGACCGGAGTCCCAGCCAGGGATAGGCTGCTGCATGTTGTACGGCATGACCGCACTCATGGGCAGCTACTGCAGCAGCCGCCACGTTGGCGCCGCTATAAACGTCCGGGCTAAGATTAACGGTTTTGTCGGCCGGATTATAGTGATCCGACAGAAATCCTTCCGTTTCCCGTACCTGAACATCGTATATTTGATTGTCTCTCAACATTTTATCGGCAACTTGCTTACCGGTGAGACCAGAAGAAGTGGGTACTTGGCTGTAAGCCTGGAACTTACTTTTAAGTATATAGCTTACCAGCATGCTGATCCCCACAAAAATCAGCGATAAAAACATGATTCCAGGTGTCATATTGTGTAAAATTTGATAAAAAGAAGGCACAAATATCTCTCCAGATACCCCCTTTTAAGTTTTATTTAGCACTTGACTGCCATCTCCCCTTTTTGTCCCGAAATTATAAATTTAACACTGTCATTATGGCGTTAAAATATTTTTTTTACGAGCAAAAAGCGCCTGTTTGTCATTTATAAAAAAGTATCTTATTAAACTTTTCTCATATGCAAAAATCATCGACATCAACCCTATTTATCAACATTTTACGAGTTCCCAATGAAAGTAATATTGGATAAAAACATACGCTGAAACAAGCGATGGCAGCCACTTTGTTAGATCCTGCCAAGGGCTCAAAAGTTATTCACATCAATTAAATAAACTTTTTTATTCTGAAGCCATTTAGTAATTTAGACCTGAATTTAATGGGTTAGTAAGTAGAAAGAGTCAGCGGAATCTTCCGTTTGGCTCTTTTCTCTTTTTATACCTTTTTACCTCTCTTTTTATCGCCTCTCTTTTTATCATTTCGATGCAATAAGTATAAAACCATTTACTTTGTATGCATCCTGTTTAAAAAAATTATGAGTAAAATAAGAACTGCTTTTTTTTGTCAGAATTGTGGATATGAATCAGCAAAATGGAATGGAAAATGTCCGAGCTGCGGAGAATGGAATACGTTTGTGGAGGAAAGAGTGCAAAAAGATATTCCGCAGAAGCAACAAGACTGGAAAAACAACGATATCTCACCTGCCCGCACCCATAAAATTATTAACCTCGCCGAGGTAGTTACCCGGGAAGAAGAAAGGATATTAACACCCGACAACGAATTGAATCGTGTGCTGGGAGGCGGTATAGTAGCGGGTTCGCTCGTATTGGTGGGCGGAGAACCAGGCATCGGGAAATCTACCCTCTTCCTTCAGAATGCATTACAATTGAAGCATATTAAAACGCTTTATATCAGCGGTGAGGAGAGTGAACAACAGATAAAAATGCGGGCAGACCGCATACAAAATTCCAATGAACAGTTTTACCTGCTCACGGAAACATCCACACAAACAATTTTCCAGGAAATAAAAAAACTACAGCCACAACTCGTGATTGTAGATTCTATTCAAACCCTCCAATCTCCTTTTATAGAATCCGCTCCGGGAAGTGTATCCCAGATCAGGGAAACAACAGCAGAATTACAACGTTTTGCCAAAGAAAGTAACATCCCCGTATTCCTTATCGGTCATATTACAAAAGATGGCTCCATAGCCGGCCCTAAAGTGCTGGAACATATGGTGGATACGGTTTTACAGTTCGAGGGCGACCAACATTACGCCTACCGCATTTTACGTACCATCAAAAACAGGTTCGGCTCTACCGCCGAGCTGGGCATATACGAAATGACAGGTACAGGATTAAGACAGGTAACCAATCCTTCGGAAATCCTGATCTCACAACGTGAAGACCTGTTAAGCGGCGTGGCTATTGCTGCTACCATGGAAGGCATGCGACCGCTCCTTGTGGAAGTACAGGCGCTCGTTACACAATCCGTTTACGGTACCCCGCAACGCACCGCCACCGGTTTCGATTTACGCCGACTGCAACTGCTCCTGGCAGTACTCGAAAAACGCGGCGGCTTTCACTTCGGCGTAAAAGATGTATTCCTCAATATTGCAGGCGGCATCAGAGTAGAAGATCCTGCCATCGATCTGGCCGTGCTGTGCGCGCTGCTCTCCTCTTATGAAGACAATGCCATTCCTCCCAAAGTTTGTTTTTCAGGAGAAGTAGGGCTGAGCGGAGAAATAAGGGCGGTAAACCGCATTGAACAAAGGATCGCGGAAGCAGAAAAACTGGGCTTCGAAAAAATATTTATCTCCCGTTATAACAAAAAAGGAATTGATTTCAGTAAATTCCATATTGAAGTAATTGCTGTAGGAAGAGTGGAAGAAGTATATCAGCGATTATTTTAAAACACCGTTAACACCATATCTTTTTAAATCCAACACATGTTTACCAGTTTGTTATCCCCACTGGTTCATCTGTTTTATCCGCATTGTTGTGAACTCTGCGGCACAGACCTGCAACAAACAGATGAACTGTTATGTATCCGGTGCCTGCAGGCATTGCCTGCCACACACTTTCACCGGTATCCGGCCAACCCGGTTGCCCGCATCTTCAACGGAAGAGTAATGGTACAACAGGCCACCGCTGCCTATTATTACAACCAGTCTTCCGGCATACAGCAACTGGTACACCGGTTCAAATACCGGCAACGATCAGATATTGCGCTTTGGCTGGGTAAGCAAATAGGCTATCAGCTGCAGGACTGTTCCTGGATCAGCGATGTTGATCTGCTGGCGCCGGTACCCCTGTTTCCCCGGAAAGAAAAACTACGCGGTTATAACCAGGCCACCCTGCTCGCCAATGGCATTGCCCGGATAATATCATTGCCAGTATACCCGGCTACGCTCTGCCGACAGCAATATACCGCCACACAAACAAAAAAAGGACGGACAGACCGCTGGCAAAATGTGTCGGCCGCTTTCAAAACCAGCGGCAACCTCAGCCCCGGATCACACGTATTACTGATCGATGATGTTATTACTACCGGCGCCACCACAGAAGCCTGCTGCGTGGCCCTGCAGGAGGCGGGAGCCAGGGTGAGCGTATGTTGTCTGGCGTATGCATGGACCTAGCGGTTAGCTATTAGCAGTTAGCTATTAGCAAATGCAGCGGAGATTAATCAGGTCGATGATGCGGTGTTTACTGTTGTATTTGACAGGGGCCGGCCATTAACCAAAAAACTTCTTTTTTTTCATGCGGGAATGCTAACTTTACAAGTGCAGCATTTTCGCTGATCCTTTCATCAGTCTTTAAAAAATTGTCTATATGTTCAGGTTAGCAATATTATCAATTGTTATGCTTTTTGCTTCTTCCCACCTTTATGATTTTAAAGTAGATGCCGTTGACGGAGGAAAAATTGATTTCTCCAAATACAAAGGGAAGAAGGTATTAATCGTTAATACAGCATCGCTCTGTGGCAATACGCCGCAATATGAAGGCCTGGAAAAACTGTATAAGAAATACCAGGGCAAACTGGTGATCATTGGTTTTCCTGCCAATAACTTTGGTTCACAGGAACCCGGCAGTAACAAGGAAATACAGGAATTCTGCACCAAAAAGTATGCAGTGAGCTTTCCTATGGCCGCTAAAATATCCGTAAAGGGCGCCGACATACATCCGCTTTATAAATGGTTGCTGGAAGAAAGTAAAGCCAAACATTTTGAACCGGCTGAAGTTACCTGGAACTTCCAGAAATACCTCCTGGATGAAAAAGGAAACCTGGTGGCGGTATTTTCTCCCAAAACCCAACCTGAATCAGCCGAAGTTATTGCGGCAATAGAAAAGTAGCGATATACGGTTTTTATTTTCCTGTTGCCAACTTTGTGTTTTAAAAGATTTTTGCAGGTGCTTGCGTTAAACGTATAGTCGTTAACGTAAGCATCCTGATATTTTTATACACAACGAGCAACTATATTCATGAAACACCAACTTATCCCTTTTGGAAAACCGCTGACATGCATTGCCATCAGCCTCCTTCTTTTTTTGTCTGCATGCCAGAACAGTGTTGACACTCCTTCCCTTGCCTGTCCGGAGATGAAAATGACTACTGCCATAGAAGGCCGCAGCAGGCCAATGAACCTTAGCAACAGCATTATATTCCGCAAAGCGGAGGATAATGAAGGCGGCGAGAAATTCTTCAGTATGGAGGCCATCTCTGATACCTTCAGGATAGTGCTGAATCTTACTGACCGGGCTCCTGATGCAACGTCGTTGAAGAATGACAGTCTGCGCCTGGATACTTTCTTCTATTCGCGGACCGGGCCTGTAAAAGGCGGGTTGGTAGCCGCAGCGATAATAGACAACACCGGCAATTATAACCCTGTAGTCACAGACACCTCTTATATCATCATTAAAAAAGTAAATACCAGGACCCAAACTATATCCGGCAATTTCTTTTTCATGGCAGATAACCTGGGCATCAGCGGCGAAGGCGCCTTTGAAAATGCCTGTTATGTGTCGTTGCAGTAAGGGGAGCGCCTTGGTAAAAATGACGATTATCCCCCTTTTCATTATCTTGCGCCCATGCTATTTTCAGAGATCATAGGACAAGCTGATGTAAAGCAGCAGCTCATTCAATCCGTTCAGCATAACCGGCTCAGTCATGCCATGATACTGCTTGCCCCGGAAGGAGCAGGCGGCCTCCCATTGGGACTGGCATTCACACAATACCTTGTTTGCGAAAACAAAAAGGACCAGGATGCCTGCGGGCAATGCGCTGCCTGTATCAAGGCATCGCAGTTTGTACATCCGGATATTCACTACTCTTACCCGGTTATTCCCCGGAAGTCGGGCGATAAACCTGTAAGTACTGATTATATCAGCGAGTGGCGCGAATTTGTGGTAGCACAGCCATATGGCAATGCCTACGACTGGCTTCAGTTTATTGGCGCAGAAAACAAACAGGGAAACATAACGGCCACGGAATGCCAGGATATTATCCACAAACTGAACCTGAAAAGCTTTGAGAGTGGCTATAAGATACTGGTCATGTGGATGCCCGAGTACCTGGGCAATGAAGGCAACCGCCTCCTGAAGCTCATCGAAGAACCGCCTAAAAACACCCTTTTTATCCTCATAGCAGAAAACCAGGAGCAGATACTGGCCACTATTTTATCAAGAACACATCTTATTAAAATAAATCCGCTGGCAAAAGCCGACATGATAGTTGCGCTGGAGGAGAGAAACAATGTACCCGCATCCCGGGCACAACAGATAGCTACTCTCACGGCAGGCAACTACAGGGAAGCCCTCTACCTGCTGCAACACTCCGAGGATGACTATCACGAATTACTCCGGAGCTGGCTCAACCACCTGTTTACCGGGAACCGGGTAGCCCTGCAGGAATGGATAGAAGGTATTTCCAGCGCCAAAACCGGGCGGGAAAACCAGAAACAGTTCCTCCGGTACTTCATTAACCTGCTGGAACATACCATCCGGCTTCAATACCTGGATAAGAACCTGCTGGCTTTTTCCCCGGAAGAAACGGACTTTGCAGGCAAACTGGCCAAACTGGCCAATCTCGACCAGATGCAGGAAATTGCCGAAGAATTGAACAATGCCAGCTATTATATTGAACGAAACGCCAACGGAAAGATGCTATTTCATGCACTGTCCATCAAGCTTCAATATATATTCAAAAAGAAACCTTTACCGGTTATGTAATAAGCATCCGCATCTCCGGGGGCTTATCTGCTGCTTTTCCCTATCTTTGTTGCTTCCGGCCTTTTGTTTTTCTAAAAGGAAAAACGTATTTTGAAGAACTGGAATAACCTGAAATGCTTATTTATAAAATTTAAACTAATTAATAATATGGCTTGTGCCGGATGTGGTACGGGTGTGGAAGGGAAGCCGTCAGGATGCAAGAGTAATGGAGGATGCAGCACAGGAGGTTGTAACAGACTGAATGTATTTGATTGGCTGTCCAATATTCCTCTTGGTGATAGCTTAGCACCATTTGACATTATAGAAGTAAGTTTTAACAACGGCAGCCGCAAGGATTTTTTCCGTAATGTGACCAAACAGCTCTTTGATAAAGGAGAAATGGTAACAGTGGAAGGAGTTAGCGGATTTGACGTTGGTACAGTAAGCCTCACCGGCGAGCTGGTAAAACTGCAAATGAAGAAGCGACGCGCGGAAGACACACCCGAAGTAAAAAAAGTTCTACGCCGTTCAACTAACGACGACCTGCAGCGAATGAATGACAACAAGGCCCGCGAAAGGGAAGCGCTCATCAAATCGAGAGCACTTGCCCGTAACCTCGGACTTGAAATGAAACTCGCAGAAGTGGAAATACAGGCCGATGGCCGTAAAGCCACGTTCTTCTATACAGCAGATGATCGCGTTGATTTTAGAGAATTAATTAAAGTATATGCCTCTGAATTCAGGGCCAAGGTGGAGATGCGCCAGATAGGCGCCCGCCAGGAAGCCGGAAAAGTAGGTGGCATAGGCAGCTGTGGCAGAGAGCTTTGCTGCTCCACCTGGCTGTCGGACTTCAAAAGCGTGAATACAACCGCTGCCCGCTATCAGAACCTGTCTATCAACCAGGCTAAGCTATCCGGACAATGCGGCCGTTTGAAATGCTGCCTGAACTACGAACTGGATACCTACCTCGATGCCCTGAAGGACTTCCCCGATGATGCTGATAACATTGAAACTGCCGGCGGCGTTGCCCACCTGCAAAAAAGGGATATCTTCAAAAGCCTCATGTGGTACTCCTACGAAGGCAGTAACAAACAATACCCGCTCACCATTTCCAGGGCTAAAGAAATACGCCAGCTCAACAGGCAAGGCGTAAAACCAGATGACCTGAAACCAGTGGAGGTGGTAACGGCCAAACCAAAAGAAGCCGATCTCGGATACGCTGATGTGGTTGGACTGATTAGTCTGAAATCTCTCGAAAAAACAGCGCAAAAGCGTAAACAGAAAGATAAGGACAAACAAAAACAACAGAAAACCGGCGAGCAGAAACAAGGCCAGGGCTCCGCTCAACCGAGAACGGAACAACCTAAAGGCAATCAACGGCCGGACAACCGCCAGCAGCAGGACCGTAAACCTAAACAGGAAAACCGTCAGCAGCAACAACGGCAACCCGGTGGTAACCAACCCAAGCAGGGACGCGAACAGCAACCCCGCCCTGAACAAGGATCCCGGTCTGAACAGGGACCAAGGCAACAGGGTCAGAGACAGCAAGGACCTAGACAACAAGGACCGAAACCGTCTGCACAACCCGACCAGCCAGGACAGCAGCCCGACCAAACCGGCGGTCAGCAGGGATCTGCACCCAGACAAGACAGGCGTCCGCCCAGGCATAAACACCGCCCAGGCAATCCAAACAGGAACAACAATCCTGAAAAATAGCTTTTAGAAAAAATGCAAAGGGGTAAAAAATGAGAGAAACATATAATTTCTTTCATTTTTTACCCCTTTGCATTTTTTCTAAAAGCTAACTGCTAAAGGCTAACAGCTAAAAAAATAAAAGGCCGCCCAGACGAGGCAGCCTTTGTTAACAATTGGTTTTTGCTTATGAGAAAATTATAAAATGTCGTTGTTATCCCTTCACAAAATCAACCCCACAGGTGCCTCTACTGTTCTTTTACACGGACCTACGCTTCATTTTCAAACAGCAGCTTATAATAGTTCATGTTGGTGGCTTCATCAAACCCACGCTCAATCATTTCGCGGTTGCCGTGAATATACACATGAAAATTCTTATCCAGTTTCAATATACTCTTAAATACTTTCTGCTGTTTCTTTACAGCAGGTGCAGATATTTCAAATTCATCAGGGATATCTTGCTGGAAATGATTCGCGTATTCATTTCTGTATTCCTTAAAAGAAGCAATGGCGTCGGGATGACCCAGTACCTCTTTCGCGAAATCATCCAGCTGGAATTGCTCTTTTTCCTTGAAATAGGCGGCTGATTTATTTAACAGATCTACCTGATCCACTCTATCCATCTCATATTCGGTTGGCAGCTTGTTATGTATAAACAGCTTACACATGTCTACTGCTGTTTCTGTCTGATGGTAGCTATCTTCTCTCCGCTGAACCTGTAAGAAAGCATCTTTCCAGTATACAGCCTCGGTTTGTTTGCTGTTGCTGTCTACTATACTTACCTTAAAACCTTCTGACTCTTCTGTATTAAAAACCAGGCAACCCTTGTCCAGCTTATTAATATTGATGCCATCTTCATAATTAACCTGGTAATTCTCATCTGCCAGGAACACTTTCAGATAAGTATCGCGATTCTCCGACTTGAAAATACCGATTGCCTCCACTTCTTCTCCATCTACCTGGCACTTGCTAAAGTAGGCTATATATAGCTCTCCCCCTTTTATTTTGGGATGGGTGGAATGTTTATATAGATGTTTGGCAATGTTCACCGACTGCTCCTGAAATTCGCTTTGGTCAGTAAATATACGTCGACAATATTGAAATATTTCATTCAATTCTATATCCGCATCATGCCGGAACCGAAAATACTCCGCTGCATTGGCAAAAGGCTGTATAAAGTAGGTAACCAATAACTGGCTGATCGTTTCATCTTCCAGCTGCAAAGGCGCTTTGGAACAGAGTAACGCCTCCTCATTGGAAGAATTCCCCACCTTGTGTATCGTTAAGTGCGCCAAATCTTTAAACTCCGAAACATGGATCATGGGCGCAAAATTAATAAATTAGTTGACAGGCAGCAGAACCGTTTCCGGCCGTAATTAATTCTTGATAATTTCATTACATAACATCTCCCCTGCACGATTACACTGAAAAGTACCGATTAGTTCCTTAATTTAAAGCTTTAAAATAAAATGAACATGAGAAAACACATATACCTGGTGGTAATGATGGCCGGCTGGGGCCTGCCAATGATGGCCCAACAAAAAACCGCAGCCAGACCACTATACGAAGCCCGTGACCTGACCGCCGAAAATATGTTTTCCGTGAACATTGAAGGACCCAACTTTGACAAAGCAGGCAATTTTTATGTGGTAAATTTTGAGAAAGATGGCACCATCGGAAAAATAAATACCCATACCGGCAGCGGAGAAGTTTTTGTAACGCTCCCCGACAGCAGCGTGGCCAATGGCATTCACTTCAATAGCAAAGGCACCATGTTCCTACCCGATTTCATCAATCATAATGTGCTGACCATAAACATGAAAACAAAAAAGGTCAGCGTATTTGTCCATTCCAATAAATTCAATCAGCCGAATGATCTCTGTATCAATCGCAAAGACCAGATCTTTGTGTCCGATCCGAAATGGGCCAACAACACCGGGCAACTTTGGCGTATAGATGCCAACCGCACCCCCGTTTTGCTGGAAGCCAATATGGGTACTACCAACGGGATAGAACTGAGCCCCGACGAAAAAACCCTGTACGTAAATGAAAGCGTGCAGCGCAAGATCTGGAAATACGATGTAGACGACGCGGGCAACATCTCCCATAAAACCTTATTCGCTACCTTCCCCGACTTCGGGTTTGATGGTATGAAATGCGATAAAGCCGGCAACCTCTATATTGCCAGATGGGGAAAAGGCGTCATCGCCGTTATGTCACCACAAGGCGCACTGATCCGCGAAGTACCCCTGAAAGGCAAACAGTGCAGCAACCTCGTTTTTGGAGATAAAGACGGGAAAACCGTTTATGTAACACTCCAGGACAGGAAGTGCGTGGAAACCTTCAGGGTAGCGATAGCGGGAAGGAGAATTACGAATTAGAAATTACGAATTACGAATTTGTGGGCAGATGACCGACGAAGTTTGACAGTCGCTGATGTTTACCCACAAATTCGTAATTCGTAATTCTACTTAATAATTAACAACATTCCTTTATTCTTAGCCACCGGAATAGGGGCGTCTTTGGCAAACACCTGGCCGGTCTGGAAGTTACGTATATCCGGTGCTGTTATTACAGCCTTTGCAGGATCCAGTCCCAACGCCTTCCAGTCGATCGTCAACTGAACAGACGTATCCTCTGCAGCCCAGCTGGCCACTGACACCAGCACTGCGCCGTTCTTTTTATAAATAGTGGCTGGTACCAGTGGATTACTGGATTTAACCGGATTGTTCTCCACCCAATAACCAATCATTTTTGTTCCCTGCATACCAAAATCATCCCATACTTTCCAGATAGGACGTGGATCTGCATTCTCTGTCCATGGCATACGATTAGTCATCCCATATACCATTCCACGCCATTGGTTTCCGCCATCCTGCAGCATCTCACCCATCAAGCCAAATGGAATACCGCTTACTTCCGTCAGGAAAAAGTCGGGACCATTTTTTTCGTAGTCGAAATATTCACCAAACCAAAGCCTGTTCAGATACGGGAAATGCTCCATATACAGCACAGCACTGTTAATAAAACCATCTGATTTATTGTACTGGTTAGCAGAGTGCAGATCAATAATACCCGGATGATTATCCTGTGTCAGCACTCTTTTCACCCGCTTCATGGTTACCCGGTCAAACGCCACATCATCGAGATAGATACCATCGATACCCACATTTTGTACCAGCCAGTTCATGCCTTCCACATAGTAGTTATGCCAGCGGTTCATGCCACTGTTAATAATCGCAGCATCCTTGAATTCCGGTACAAACCAGGCCGCAATGTAGTCTTTCCCCACATGCTCCTGCAGCCAGGAGAAGCCACCACCTTTTCCGGGGCTATATACTTCATGGCCCAGGCTACGCAAAGGGAATGTTTCCCAGGCATGATTAGAAAGCTCTCTTACAGTATTATAAATCTTTACTTTCAGGCCTTTACTATGCGCTTCGTCGATATAATCCTTCATCTTCTTCCATTCAATAAACGGATAGTTGATCCACGGATTGATATTATTACCATGATGGATATTCACCACGGTGGCGCCGGTGGCTTTGATACTGTCCAGGTTATGATACCTGTGATAGAAACGCGTAGACCACTGGAAATCCGTATTAATAGTATGGAATGGTGTGATGATCAGGTGGAAGTTATAGTACAGCACTTCTCCCTTATGCATGGTTCTTTCGCCGCTATAGCTATTCACCAGGATCGCTTTACCTTTTTCACCGATGGTGATACCACCTTTATCGCCATTGCCCCAGGAAACAGGGAACAGCAAAGGTTTTTGCAGGTAGAAGTTAGTGTTCAACGGGCGTACATAATTTTCATCACGCAGGTTAAACTGTACGCCGGCATTTACATCACCAATCCAGGCGCCGTCCTGGTTTTTGTTTTTCACATCCCATTTCCAGTCGATCTTTTCAGGACGTACACCGCCCTTTTGATTGAGACCCATCATATATTTTGCAGCGCCTTTATCAAATGGCAGGTGCATGGTAATTTCCTTCAGGGACACATCTTCCAGGGCCGTAACCTTTACGGTATAGTCCAGGAAACCATCAAATTCCAGGGTGGCATTTACTTCCATCTGTAACCCGGTGGTGGTATTAACAGCGGTCCAGCTCACCTTACCGGCTTCTTTGGAAGTTATTTTCCAGCCATTGCTTTTCCATGGGAGATCCTTACCGGTGGCGGCTGCCGTGAAATGAAAATGTACCGGCTCCGTAAAAATATTTTTGGGCTGTGCCGACAGTTCTGTCATTTCAGGCGTAAAAAAAGTTTGTATCTGTGCCGGGAAACCATCTTTGTTGATGCCTACTTTACGACCCAATAAACTGATTACGCTGTCGTTCACTTCCAGTGGCGTGTATGGAGAGATCAGGGAATTATCCTGTGCCAGTGTGGAGTTCAGCCACTTTAAGCGGGTTTGTTTCCAGGGCTCATTAAAGCCACTGTTTACGGCCTGTTTATTCGTTACCGTTAATGCAATCCTTACGGGCATAGCAGGCATGCCGTCTGCGCTGATGATAGCGGTACCCTTGTAAATACCTGCTGCAGCGTTGGCTGGCACATCTACTCCGCACCAGAGCGCCTGTACCTCGCCGGCCGGAATATTCACCACCGGCGCAAATGGCTTCGCATCATAGGTGGTGCCGCTGGTGTTAATACAGCTGAGTTGAGCGGCGGGGATACCGGCGCCATTGGCTGCTTTAAGATCTGCAAAAGATATCTTCACATTTTTCATCTCGCGTTTGGCGTAGATACCAAGCTGAAATGAATAGTATTCACCTTTATCGGCTTCCCCGGCAAAGCTTTGCGAGGGGCCTTTCTTAATCCAGCGTTGAGGCAGATCTTCCGTCATTTTGATGGGGAACTGCCGGTCTTCCGGAAACACCATATAACCGGTACCCGGGTATTTCAACAGAAGCTGTTGTTTTTCTGCTGCGGTAGCGATGACCTCCATAGGATAGAAGCTGTTGAAAGTATCAATCGCTTCCAGCTCTTTTACGATGGTATTCGGTTTCATTCCGGCGGGAACAGATTGCAGCCAGTTGTTATTGGCGGTTTGTTCCGGCGCCAGGTATACCCCTTTGGGGTAGTTATCGCGGCCCTCATTTTTTGAAGGGAGATAATATATATAATAGTCGCCTTTTCCTGATACTGGTTCGAAACAGATATCGCCCTGTTCACGGGTAATGGTCAACGTTTTTACGTTGGTAATTTTCTGTTTTGTTTTGGCGTCCTGGATAATGATGCGTTTTGCTTCGGGATGTTCATCGCGGCGGCGCCATGGAATCATCACACGGGCCACGTTGGAAGTACCGTTAAAGCTGACTACTGCACGGTGGTTACCAAGCGAATCTGCGTTCCAGCTGTTGTTACCGGCAGTATACTTCAGTTCCTGGGCATGGGCCGTTGTAAGAACGCCGAAGGTAAGTCCTGCCAGCAGTAATCCTTTCCTGATGTTGCGGGAATGGTGGTTGATCTGATACATGTAGGATGTTAAATTTTTGAATGTTCACCGGTCATAAATTTACTATTGTTACGTCTTCTTTCCCGGATTATTTTATAAAAGCAAAAGCCCCGTAAAACGGGGCCTACTCAAGGTATTTTGATATTATTGTATTCATAGCGTCAATAATTATGTTTCCCGTTGTTCATATGTTAAAAATTCATTATTCCATTCAGGAGCCCGGTTTTACCTGTTAATATTCTTCCCCTGGTAATGTACTGTTTCTTCAAATTGGCCTTCACCGTATCTGGTAATGTCATCTGTAGAAGTTCATACTTATATGTTGACAATCTTGTTATGGATGCATTTATGGTGTATGAGGTCTCAGATCCCACAACCTGGATACTTTCATTTTCTTTGAGCTCCACCCTCGACATCATGTAATAGTGATTACCCTCTGCAATTATCTCTATTTCCCTATAGGTTGGAATCTCCACCGCATAAAGTCCTATAAGTACTATTCCCAGAATTAGGACAATAGTACCAAACACCCCTATTCTCATGTGGCGGCTTTTGTTCCCTAACGATATTTCAGAAATTTTGTCCATGGATACAACCAACAATATTTCCTGGTTTCAGATGACTAACTACCCAGCTCCAATTGATTTTTGATAAGGTTAAAATAGCTCCCCTTTGACTCGACAAGAGCATTATGATCACCTACTTCAACAATTTCACCATGCTTTAGCACAATAATATTGTGCGCATTTTTCACAGTGCTTAAACGGTGAGCGATAATAACAACTGTTCTTCCTTTAAAAAATTTATCGAGATTTCTCATGATCACTTTTTCATTCTCTGCATCCAGCGCACTGGTTGCCTCATCAAAAAACAAATATGCCGGATCTTTATATATAGCCCTTGCAATCAATATTCTCTGCTTTTGTCCACCACTAATGCCATTACCAGATATACCAACTTTAGTCTTTAAACCCAGTGGAAGGTTTTCAATGAAGTCTTGCAAATTTGCCGCGTAGATAGCATTCCAGAGTTTCTCTTCATTAATATACTCATCTCCGGCAACAATATTTCTTTCTATTGTGTCGGAGAAAATATAGCCGTCTTGCATAACAGTCCCACAAATTTTCCTCCATGTTTTGGGAGAAACATCTACGAGTTGGGTTTTATTGACTAGAATTGCTCCGCTTGTGGGGGCATAAAATTTTAATAAAATTTTCAATAGCGTTGTTTTCCCGCTTCCGCTGGCTCCAGTTATAGCGGTTACTTTTCCCTGTGGAATATGCAGATCAATATTCTTCAGTATCAATGGGGACTTTGGACCCTCATACTGAAAACAAACCTGGTGTAAATGGATTCCTGTAGCAACGGGCTCATCATTGCTTACATCGTGAACTTGCCTCATATTTTCTTCCTCTTCCAAAGTATGCACTTCCCGTAATCTGTCGAAACTTATCTCTGCTTCCTGCATTAATCGGAAGAAAATGATCAGTTGGCCAATAGGTCCATTCATCTGGCCGATGATGTAAGAAATACTTAGCATTGCTCCCAGGGTGATCTTTCCGTTTATCACTTCGTTAACAGCAATGAAGGTTACCAGTATATTTTTCAGATGGTTAATGAAATTAAAACCGACTCCCTGGTATTGGTCTAATTGCAATACCCTTTGATTAATCTTAAAGAGCTTCACCTGGATATCTTCCCATACAGAACGTTTGTGCGCCTCATAATCATTCAGTTTTATTTCCTGTATCCCATTTATTACTTCATAAATGGCACTTTGATTATCCGCTTTCTGGATAAAACTCTGATAGTCTAATTTCTTCCTCTTCTTTAGGAAAAACATTGCCCATAAAATGGAAAATAAAGTGAAGGACAAATAAATAGCTACCAGCTTCCAATCGTAAAAAGCAAGTACAAAGAAATACACAGAAACATTCACCATAGAAAAAATGGTAAACAGGCTCTGAGAGGTCAAAAATTGTTCAATTCGCTCGTGATCTGCAATCCTTTGTGTAAAATCTCCGATCATCTTTGTATCAAAAAAGCTAATCGGCAGCTTCATTATTTTTTTTAAAAAATCAGAGATAATAGTGACATTAATCCTTGCTCCTATATATAGCATAAGCCAGTTTCTGGTAATTTCTATTACAGAGGCACCCAGAAATAAAAAAATCTGTGCAAGGAGAATGATGTATACAATGTACATACTCTTATTTCCAATTCCTTTATCTATAAGTGCCTGGGTTAGAAAAGGGAAAATAAGCGTAAGACCGGTACCTACAAATAATCCGAGTATTAGCTGTAGTAATTCTGATTTATAAGACTTGAGATAATCGAAAAAGAATCTCAAAGACCCCTTGGTTGATTTGGCGGGTTCTTTTCCATAAAAAGCATCTGTCGGCTCTGTAAAAAAAGCAATTCCTTTATTGTCGGTACTATACCAAGACCGCTTAAATTCAGGTTCTTCAAGTTTAATTATCCCATGACCAGGATCCGCGATCACATAAATATTTCTTTTATCCTCTGAAAATAGCCTCCTGCGGGATCGGATGTCCTTCAGCACAACAAAATGGTTCTGGTTCCAATGAAGAATGCAGGGCAATCCGCCCATGGCAGATAACTCTTCCAGGGTCAGACTGGCAGAAAATGTTTCAAACCCTATCTTCTCAGCCGCTTCATTAAGTCCTAATAAGCTCACGCCCTCCCTGGTAAGGAAAGAGAGCCCCCTTAAAAAATTCAATGCGTAATTTTTGCCATGGTGACTGGCTACCATTGACAGGCATGCTGGTCCGCAATCCATTAAATCATGTTGAGCAACAAATTTCATTTTCCTATTTATATCAAGCTAACATTATATTTATTCATCCCCACCTCCTTCCTATAAATTTTCACCAGTATTCCATACAGTACCATTTCATGTAATCTCGGTCTGGATTTCATCAGTCTATTCACATGCATATGTATATGACTGGCCACAAAATTCTCTATTTCTTCTTTCGGGATACACGCTAACATTTCTAAAATAATATTTTCCCTTATCTTCCTTTCTGCGCTGATCAGCTTATCATATTTGCTATCTCCCTTTTGTAAGAAGCCATCCAACGCCTTTGAATGCTGCCTGAACTTATCCGCAATACTCTTCTTACCATCCTTATCCAGGTTAAATTCGTCAGAAAACGCAGAAAAAATATTCTCGGTAAACCTCAACCTGTCAATGACACTAAAAGCAAAAAGATTAAGATATTCGTCGATCCTTTTCAAGCAGTACATCCATAAATGGTCTTCCCTCCCATCTTCTTTCAATTCCTGTAACAATTCTACAGATAATTTACTGTCATAGTAAAATAAGCTTTCTGATAGCGGAATATTGCCTTCGCCGTATCGGTTCAGTTCCCGCTCATATGTAGCCAGCTCAATTTTCCAGACATAATGATTATCAATATAGTACTGTATATGTTCAATAACGATATTAATGACATGGTCCTTTGCGGCATTACCCGCTAAATGAAACCTTACTCTTAGGTGGAAATCCGGATCGTTGTACCTGATAAAAAACCATTCATCTATTAATTCTTCTCTCAGAAGCTCATCAACGATTCTCTTAATTCCTGATACCAATAATTTATCAGCTGTATTTATACCCGTGTAAATCTTATAATACAACCATTCATCGCCGGGAATAAACTTCTCGCGAACGGATGATGACGATGTACATTTATCTAAAAGACTGCCTGTTGGATACTTTGCAGCGGTAGTAAATGACATAATATATTCATTGGCATAACATGCTTTATCACGATCAAGATCATAGAAACACTCACTAATTGTGATCATATTGATTTTCTCCCGACTTATTTTATCACTTAGTATAGACAGGAGGTAGTCATTATCCAAGTCTAATAACAGGGTAACGTTTCCATTTTCAACCAGATTTACATACCTTGGAATACTATTTTTCTGTCGGAAAGATGCGAGCTTCTCTGTAATAAAAGCCCCTTTTTCATCTCTAAGGTCATTCAAGTCCTTTCCTTTGATATTCCAGGTTGCATGGGCGAGGATCAACTTGTTGCCATAAACAATTCGTGGTATAAAATCGAATGTATCCCGAATGAGGGAGCTGTAGTCGAGTGACAAAAGATTTGGCCTATACTGGCTTTGAAGGTCACACATCAAATGATAATACGGTAATGTATCCCGATGAAAATTCTGAGCACATGATAAAAAGGGGATAATTTCCTTATTAAACTGCTTACTTCTTAAATGTATCCGATCATCAGATACACTTATCATAATATCGCCCGGTTCGATCATCTTCCCTCTGTTCGGATGGCTTCCCATTATGTTCAGCTCATATGGGCGGTTGATATTACGAATACTCACGTTCCCAGCCTTATTTGTTGGCAGATGCATGACTTCAGCCGTAATATTTCCTGAAAATATTTCCTGCTCTGCATCTGCAATATTGTTTGCAAATGATGCCAACTCATTGTCTCCGTTCGTAAATCTTCCGATGTAATGTGTTGCGCTGGCGCCACCGGCAGAAAATATAAAGATCTTATCCCCTGACTTTGAGTACATAACAGGAAAAGTACCAGCCAATAAAGACTTCCTGTCTTCGAACTTGCTTAAATCCTCCTGCTGTAAGTCCACGCAAAAACTGTTATCCCGTATAGCTTTCAGGAACACCTCCATCCAAAATTTATCAGCCTGCCGGTCAGAATAAATACTGGTAAACTGGGTGCTGGCTACTGGCAGTGGGAATCCATCAAGCAAATCAGAAAAAGTAGCTATATCCTTGTTGTTTTGTATATATCCAACACCACACTCACTATCCAATGCCACCAGCAAGGGGATTTCTTTTCCTTCTCCATATCTTGCCAGGAATGCCCGTTTAAAATTATCCATATTATAATAGGAGGTGAGGTGCTTGTGTGGGTTTCGGGTAGTGAACATCGACAAAACACGTATTGCTGTCAGGATCTGGTCTTTATCATCGTCACCATCCATTTCACCGGCAGGATACTCATTTTTCAAGTTTATGCTCAGCGCACTCTTTTCATCGCTATCAGCATGTAATGCTTTAATATGCTGAATAATGTCTTCAATTGTTGCTATTCCAGATTCAGTAATTTGATCCCATGTCAGCCCCCGGAGCTTCTCAGCGAGTGTAGTCAGCAACGAAAATATTCTTTCTAAATATACATCTCCGGCCCACATATTCATGTGTGGCTTTAAGAAGGATATCATTTGATCCAGCGGAGCCTGGCCATTGAGGCACAGGTCCAGGTTACTAACCAGTATATGCGCGTTAATCAGCTCTTCAATATATGCAGTTGCTTGTTCATTGCTGAGGTCTTCCACGCTATCCACCAGCAACGCAGTCAATTCATGGATCGTGGTCCCATCTTCAGCGGCACTCAATATGAGTTCCAGCACCTGGTCAAGCTCTACTGAAGCCAATGTATAGTTTCTACTTTCTGCCCTTCCACTTATATCCGCTTCTACAAAACGGCAGGTATCTCCCATCAAGTAAGTTGTGTTATTCTTAAAGTACTTCAACATACTTTTTACGGGATCATATGCGTTTAAATCCCCTATCAATAGCATTAACACCTGGGTGTCTATGCCGGTGATGATAGTAAATGGAGCTTTTTTGTCATTTGCCAGGTCAGCCCTGTTTTTGTCTATTACTGAATAAGAAGCAAACAGGCCAAACGGAACGCAATTGGTGGAAGCCCTGATAAAATACTTTAATATGCTTTTATTAAGTTTATCCAGCTTTTCGTCAGCAAATACCACGCTGTATGACCTCTCCCATTCATAATACAATGCAGGCGAAGCCAAAAAGACAGCTGCGGCAAATAGTTTATCTGTAAATAATTCCTTCACAAAGTTGCTTACTTCCGTTGCATTATCAGGGATACGCTGATATGCCCCTAAAGTATACAACGGTGATCTTAACACAACCGTATCAAATCTTTCGATATTACTCCCGGTACTCATCTACTTAAGTTAAATAGGCGACTAATTTGTTTGATATTCTCCATCTTTCTTAAATTATCCCCCTCCATGTCGTAAAGAATAAACTCATCAATTCCATACGCACATTGATAGCGATATACCAGTTCTCCCAGGTATTCTATTGTAACAGGAATGGCCACCAGGCTATCAGCCCGGGTTGTATCCAGCGGTCCGGTAAGCGCTTCATTCCTATGCCGGGCCTCTTCGAGCGTTTCCCCAATAACCACTCCCAAAGCCAACGCTACTTTAGGGGAATATCCATGCAGATGATAAAACTTCTCCTTTATAGACTTTAACTGCTCTTTATTATAATCTTTATCCAATAACCCCACTCCATGCATAAGAGACCGGCAATAATTCAACTTATACTTAATGGCATCCTCAAACCTTGAATAAGAATTGGAGAGGTACCAAACTTCAGGAGCCTCCCCACCGAAGGGAGGAATTACCACCTCTTTCTTATCAAAGTTCCATTGTTCTTCATACAGGAGACTATAGATCTGTTCAACTTTTGATTCAAACAATTTATTACCTGTGACCTCTACTAACATATCTCTCGTATATGCCGTTGATGGCTCACTTTTAGATAGCCCTAAATCTATACGATTGAAAAACAGGTTATTAAGTAACTTAAAGTTCGTGACGGTGCTATAAGGAGCGTACATTTTCACCAATGTTCCGGCAGATCCTACCCTGATATTATCAGTCATGCCAGCTACCAGAGAGATGAGGACTTCCGGATTGGTAAATGGTGCAGATACATTAGGATTATGATGTTCCGCCAACCAGAACCGTGAAAAATTCAATGAATCTGCCAGGCACGCATAATCTAATATCTGTTGCACAGCTGCCAAAGAAACTGTATCCTTTCTATATCCCAATTCCAATAACCCAATTGAAAGATTATTCATATCTATATAATTAAACCAGGAATATTTTGTCCCATCCTTTTAACTCTTTACTTTCCTTGTAACCATACAATACCAGCAATGCTCCCAGCCATCCCGTGAGCAAATTGAGTTTATCCGGAGAGAATGAAAGGATCTTCATTTCTTTCTCCATATAATCAGTAGTGGCATTAATCCAGAAGTGGTAGGACTGTTGATGAATTGGGTTATTCGTTATATCGTAAATCTTTTTATATAGCATAGCCACTCCTGAGGTACCATGACATATGTAGTAATCACGAATATCTGTTTCTGCGAAATTTTTCCGCATCATGGTAGCAGCACACATCTCTTCTGCTATGTGGATATACTTTTCCACAGATAAATCAGTGCCTGTTTTATATAACAGGTAAACCATACCCAGATCACTGTTGCACCAGCCCACCCGCCCTGAATAATGGTACAGGTTAGTACTGTTTCCATCTTCGGGAGTAATGAGCAAGTCGGGACGCTCAGTCATAATATTATAGGGAAATATAGACGGGAAGCAGTTTTCCCTGGTATCCAGGACTTTAATCCTTTCCACATCTATCTCACTTCTTCTAAATTGTAACAACTGTTCTAAAGTATTCAGAATAATATCCCTTGTCTTCTCACGTTCAATTCCGCTTTCGTATAAAGACAGCATCACAGCGATAATAGCTCCCGATCCATGCGCAAAACCAAAGTTTATTCCCATCGTATAGGAATCGTCGGTATTATTATAAAAGAAGAAATTATTTGCTACTCCATAACTATGAACTTTCGTTATTATTTCCTCGCAATACTGGTAAGATTCTGTTGCGTGGAGATAAAACAATAGCCCTATAGCACCATAAAAATAATCGAAGGATTGCGCATCAAGCATCTTCAAAGCATTCCCATAAGCCAGCTCATTGATGACCGCTAGCTGTTCCTGGTATTCCTCCCCAAGTATTTTTTCCTTCATCACCAGGTGCAAAACATAGCCCAAACCGGGCAATCCGTCTGCAAACGAGCTCTGAGCGGTCAGATCCGATGTGCCTTCCGAAATTTCATTAAAAATACTTTCCAGTACTGTTGCCACTTTCATCAGATATGGGCTATCAGGTTCTTCTCTCGACATATAAACGGCATATAATGCCAGTCCCAATTTTCCATTCAGAATATTTTCAAGTTGAATCTTTTCCGGATCACAATCTAAAATGAACTCCCTGGCAGTATTTAAAATATCAGCAATTCTATCCTTCATTACAACACAAATTAGTAATTAAAGAAAATTAAGTAATCACTGGGCAAGGATAACTTATGGCCTATCAAAGCGATACCGATACCGGATATTCCATAGGCAAATGATATCTGAAAGTGATCACTATAGCCATTATAATAAGTATCAAACCCCGCCCATGGGGTGGTACTTTTATTGAAATTCAACACTTCTTCCAACCAATGAGCAGAAGAAGCCGAAATACTCTCGCTTTTAATCAACTGTTTATATCTATTAAAAATGCTAAGCAGGCCAGCTGCACCATGCAATAGCTGGGCATCCTTAATATATTTCTGCGCGTCATCCCTGAACCGGGCCGCATTTTCAATAATTTTTATCCCTTCCCGGCGATAATAGTCGTTATCAAATAGTTCCCCACATTGATAGAAAACATTTCCTATCCCCACATCACCATAAGCCAGGTTTTGTAATGGTTCCTGGGATTCCGGTGCCGAGCCAAAGGGATATAGTCGCACATATCCCTCTGCCAGCCGATATTTTATCAGGTTCTGAAGTCCCTTGTGAATCATATCTGCACAGATCTCCCTTTTGAAATCATGCTCGTAAAGACGTAGTAAAAAAAATATAATCCCGGCCTGACCGTTTGTCGTACCAAATCTTCTGACCTGCAAATTGCCGTGGTGAGATGAATTGAAATACCAGAAAATACTTCCGTCACTATCAACATGGGCAGCTGTTGATATCAGCTGTATAATATCATTAAGCTCTGTAGAGTAATCTTTCAAGCCATTTCCTTCAACAAAATAGTGCCCTGCGCCAATGACTCCCAACACGGTATTAAGGTTCTTATTATCAATTTCACGCTGAAGCACTTCTTTAATAAAGGCATCGATCTCGTCAAGATATGCTGTTATTGTTTCCACTTCGAGTAAGTTCTCCCGGAAAAGAAAAAGAAGATACCTGCCAAGTTCTACCAGATCACATAGCTCAAAATCCTTCAGCTGATGTTGCTCCAATCCCTCAAAACATGTTTCCAAGTAGTCAGCCACCTTTTGAAGATGTTCTGCTTTACCGGTATACCGAGCGTAGTAAAAATAAAATATAGACAACCCGATAATTCCATCTTTGATAGTTACTGATGAAAGTAATTGCCGGTTGCTTGAGATAGACTGTTCAATCTGGTGAATGCATAAATCTATTTTATCGCACATAAAAAAAAGCGCTGGTTTATCGATAACCGATATAAGTCGGTTTCTTACAGTAGGGAGTGTAAGGAGTGACGAATAAAATCCGCCACTCCTCTTATAACCTATTCTATAGAAGTGGAACTGGTAGTGCAGGTATCTCCACTTTTGCAAGTGCATTTAGGGCCAGAGGAGCTAAATACATTTGCGCTGTTACCACCTTTAACAGATGCCATTTGGCTTTCTTGTAATTTTGCAATTGAATCTTTGTTCAATTTCAGGGTTTTCGTTAATTGAATTTTCATAGCTTAAAAATTTCAAATTAAAAATAGAGCTACCTTTTTAATGAAGTCGTAAAGCTCAGTATTGGACTTACTTGCAAGTATGTTTAATCTTTTATAAAAACGATCTGCTTTTTATATTTTCATTACCCGCATCATATTATCGGACATAGAACAGCTGCTACCCTATCTACAGATAAGGCGAATCGTCATTGTCCATACATCAAAATAGTTATATCTGACGTTTTGAAGCCGTTACAATACGTGGAGATGAGGTCCGGTAGTTTACCAGATTAACAATAGACCGAACTTTTATATTAAAGAGAAACAGTTTCTATCTCCCGATCAGCTTTTGCAAGTTGTGAATACTCTTCTGCTCTGGGAAATCAAAATATTCACTCATCATTACCTCTGTAAATTACTGTGCAGGGGGCTTAGTAGTGCAGGTGCCACCACTTTTACAAGTGCAATTAGGGCCGGATGAGCTGAATGCGCTTGCGCTGTTACCACCTTTAACAGCAGCCATTTGGTTTTCCTGTAATTTCGCAATGGAATCCTTGCTTAATTTAAGGGTTTTGGTTAACTGAATTTTCATAGCTTAAAAATTTCGAAATTAAGAATAGGAGCTATCTTTTATAAAGTCGTAAAGCTCATTATTGGACTTACTTGCAAGTATCTTCAATATTTTAATTGGCTGTAAATCAGTTGGCTCGTTTTTTCTCCTCCTCATTCCCTGTATTATGTTGTTGGGACTTAACATTTTTATTACCCAACTTATAGCTAAGGCTAATCCTTATCATCCGTATGTCGAAATAGTTTTTATCTGTTTCCTTGATGTTGTTATAATAGGTTGTAGACAAAGCCCTGCTTGTGGCAAATACGTCTACCAAATTAATAATAGACTGAATTTTATTATTACAGAGAGAAAATTTCACCCCCAGGTCAAGTTGTGAGTATCCCTCCGTTTTAGACAATCCGGAAGATTCGGGGAATTGATACCAATAGTTACATTCTATTGTCGTCGCTTTCTTTTTGTTCAGGGAAAATGAATTATTGGTAGCCGCAAAAGCTCCTGTCCCTTCCAGTTTAGGCAGCATTGACTGGATAAGCGATTTAGAGTGACTATAGTAGATTGAAAATTGGTTATAGCTTTCCCAAAACGGCAATGGCTTAAAGGTGTAAGATTCGGACCAGCCGGCCTGAAACTCATTAAAATAGTTTTCAGAACGGGTAACCTGTATATTCGTATTAGGAGCAACCATTGTTATTTGTCCGTAACCACCGCTTGTTCTGTTAAAATAAAGGCTACTTATCAGGTTCTCTTTAAAAGTATAAGCTATCTCCGCAACATCCGTATAAGAAGGCTGCAGCATTGGGTTCCCCTCTGTGTATACATAAGGATTATTGTACCATCTGAAAGGATTCAGTGCATTATAGTTAGGCCGGCCAATTCTCCTGCCATAATTTAATGATAGTAAATGCTTATCATTAAATGCGTACATTAAATAAGCAGTAGGGAAAAGCCGCAGATAAGTATTTTTGTTTTCCTGATCAATGGTGCCCGAAAAGCCATTCGTTTGTGTAGCTTCCAGCCGAAGCCCTATTTTAGTTTCAAGTTTACGAAACAATTTTTTACTAAAGCTGGCATACAGCGCCTGTGTATTTTCTTTATAAACAAAAGTATTGCTTTGTGCGGAGTCGTACATTGGCTTGCCGCCAGTCAAATTAAACAAGGTAACATTACTGTTGTTTTTAATAAAAGAAATTTTTCCTCCTATTTCAAACGTTCCAAACTTATAAGGTAATACCAGGTCTACTTTTGAAGAGTATATATGTATATTTTGTTTTGCTAAATTATCCTGGGAGTAAAATGATTGCTCAACCAGTTGCTCATTTCCCGGGAATCCTTTGGTGGAAAAAAGCCTATCCTGGTTATTTCCATATGAAAAATAATCTGCGTCAAATGTCAGCCTCTTGCCTGAAGAATCAATCTCTAACTGGTAATTAGTATTAATTGCGTGTGAAAAATTATTGCTTTGACTATAGGAATTTGTTTTTAAAACGGAGTCAATCGTATTATCCTTACTATTTCTAATTGTTGTTTGTTCATTATCACGAATATCCCAGCCACCAACACCACCCATATACTGAATACCAACAGTAGACTTACCGGATAGCTTGTAATCTGCGCTAACTCTTCCGTTAAAATACCTGGTATAATTTCTCCTTATACTCTCCGATTCCCACGCTTGCAGACGGTAGTACACGCTATTATTTAGCTGGGGCCCATTGGAGCCATCTCCACCAACAACACCCATTGAAAAAGATAGTTTATCCTTCTGGTAATTTAGACTTGCGCCAATCTTTCCCGCAGCATAAGTTGTTTGCGCATACGATGCATTTATATCCCCACTAAAATTATTCTTGCTACCCTTTTTCAAAACGATGTTGATCAACCCGCTGTTTCCTTGTGCATCATAATTTGCAGGAGGGGTCGTTATCACTTCAATACTGGCAATATCATCTGATCTGATTGATTTCAAATAATTCACCAGCTCATTGCCAGACAGCTGTATCAGCCTACCATTCAGCATTACATTTACGCCAGTTCTGCCTATAATACTGATATTATCATTGTTCACTCTAATTCCAGGCGACGATTTCAGTGCATCTAACGCATCTCCTCCGGTAGCAACAATACTATTTTGAACATTAAAAATGAGGCGATCAATTCTCCGTTCGATCAAGGGTTTCTTCCTATAAATAGTAACGCCATTCAAGTCGATGCTTTTCTGATGTAATACTATGTTTATCAGCGTATCACAGCCATTCCTAAGATCCATCTTAACCAGTTCATAATTAACCAGGGAAAAATAGACAGTATATATCCCGGCTGTCGATGCCTGCAGGCTATAAGCTCCCGTGCTGTCAGTTATTGTTGTTTTTACCCCTGACTGTTGTGATTGAATAGATACGGTAACAAACTCAAGTGGTTTGCCATCCTTACTATATACCTTTCCGGTAATACTAGCCTGGGAGTACCCCCTAAAGAAACTACAAACACCTATGCTCATAAGAAAAATAGTAATGAATAGTTTACTAACCTTACTGTTATCAGCAGAAATTGTCTGACATCTTTTTTCTCTCATTAAATAAAATTTATACCTATGCCAATATACTGACATTTAGATAGAAGAAGCCCGATAACCGCCGGAGACGGATTATAAGCATACAACACCATAACTGAGATAGCTGTATAGCATTGGCATTTTTAGCGGATGGAATTACTCCTTATACTGTAACAAGCTGTTTACAGGTATAAAATTTATTGTTTCCGTTCTTATTTAGCGTTGTTGTTTAAATGGATAGTAATTACAGGTTACAAATTAAAAATTATGGGTTCACAATCCAGAAGAAGCCTGATACAAATAATAATTTGCATTTAAACTTCGTCAAGTGAATTTACTAAATAATTTATTACAAACTATTTTTTTTCAGACAGGATAACTTCCTTTTTAAATAAATGTGCAGTAAAAGAACATTACTACCATCTCTCTAACATAAGATAATAGCAGTTATCTTATGTGCTAATTAAATGGAAAGATATTTTCCAGATCAGGATCAGGGTTCCCCGATAAAATTAACAGTAGTAACCCTGCTCCTGCTATACCATCTTTCAAACCCATATTGGGTAATCGATTCAAAGCACTATAGGAAATTATTTGCACCATCAAACCATCCAATGTTTCGGCGTATCTGTCTTTTATAGTACCCGGTAACTGGTAATGGTATTTTTCAGATTCAAGTAGATGCAGACAAGACGTTGCCAACAAGAGGTCTGGCAAATCTGACACTTTCTTCAGGGGAATTAAATTTTCTCCTTGCGGATAACCTGTCGCAAATGCCTGACTGTCCTGATTATTATTTCCGCACCTCGAAGCGGTATAGTGAATATAAAAAGTAGTGGCATCGCTCATGAAGCATCGATTGCCATTATCCTGCACACGTTTGCCTTCCCCTATCTGCACTTCATTAAGGTCGTTAACCACTTCATTAAGGAACTGCGGATTAATCAAAAGAAAATGCTTGTTAACTTTATCAAGGGCTCTTAATATACTTATCATCGTTCTGAAACGCGTATGAAACTGTCTCTTTTGAATAATATTGGTAATAACCCCTGGTTCCAACAATCTATACTTCAGATGCTCCTGGTAATACAGAACTATTTCTCTAACAAAACGTGTTATAATCTTATCAATCTTCGGTCGATACTGGTCGTCCGGGATCATTTCTCTTCTCCAGACAAAAAAATCAATTACTTTTAGGAAATACTCCACATTAGGATAGCCAATGGAGTATTCAACATCTGCATATATATCATCTATTGATACCAGCAATTCATCCATCTCCAAATCCAGGCAATCCTGATCCACCAGGTATTTCAAAAACCAGGCAATATCAAGCAATTCATTCCTTTGCAGCAGCTCTTGCCGGGCGGTTATCCTTTCAATCATTTCCATTACAAGGGCTGATACGGCCTCCCCATACACCTCATTTCCGGACATTTTATAGTAGTGAAATAAAAAGAGGGCAATACCTACTGTTCCTTGTGCTTTGCCTTGATCGGATACCAGGTCTTTCTTATCCACCAGTATCCCGGCTATGCTATCTAATAATGCTTTATCCATCAATTTTATTTCAAGAGATGTTATTAAGACGATACCGCCCCGGAAACAATCGAAGCCTCATATTCCTTTATCGCATCAACGTATTTTATCGAGCACCGGTCATGCAGAACGTGATCGAAACTCAAACCGTATGGAGGAGTTTCGTCAAATGCGCTTTTAAAGAAATACTGGCTGCTTTGGGCTTTAGTAATTCCTGCATTGTGAAATATTTTTGTATGCATCCATCGTTCGATAGGATCAGTGGGCCAGCAAAAATCAAGCTCTTTATCAACAGTTACGTTATATCCCATAGTCAGCGCATTCCATAGTAGCGCCCACATATCCGCACACCAGTACTGCATCCCCCGGTAATCGGCTGGTACTGCTGAATTGTTTTCACGATATGCCTGTATATATCTTTCCTGGTTTCTTTCCAGGTAAGTATAAAGCGTTTCACTATCTTGTTCTACCTTATCCCAAAATTGATAATTGACGCTGCTTAATAAATATTGGGCGCCGCCGGCATGGTCGTCATTTTGTTCGATCAATGCTTCGCTTACGTCCAGCAGATCACACATTTCCTGGAAAACAACATGTCCGTGTTTTTTTATTGCTTTGGCGCTTATATAATTGTTAGTATCAGATAGGCTCCATACATTCCGACGACAAAGGCGTTCAAAATCAGGCAGCTCTCTGAAAATTATATCGGAATCATGATAAAAAATGTGCTCATCAGTCAGACTTGGATATGCGGCAAAATGCTTCTTTAAAACATGAGGCCTTAGTGCCGAGATATAGTTCCTCTCCTTCCTATTATCTTCATAGAAGAAAAAGCATGCTTTTTCAGATTGCTCTCTTGCTAAGGCTATAAAAACAGGATTAATTCCAATCTGAGGGTTGAAGGCAATTAATACGTGAATATTTTCTGCAGGAATTTTATGCTTCTGAAAATTAAATAACTGAACTTCTATTTGCCACTTAAAAAATAAATCGTCGGGTTGAGCAGAAATGTAATACACCATAAGGATCTTCTGTTTACAGTATCATTTGTGTTATTACCGGTTAACTATTAAACAACGGGTTCACATTAAATAGCAAAACGGTTGAAATATTCAGAGGGCTGTTTTACTGTGGGACCAGTTGAAAATAAATGTACGCAAAACGAAGAGAATAATCTAAGTGTAAAATAAAAAAGCCACCATGGGATATAATTAAGAGTAAACTATACACTTAATTATATCCCATAGTAGCTTGTTATTTTTAGCTTTCCGCTTTACATGCACAAACCGCCGCAAGTGCTGATTGTTTGACCGGTTACATACCCGCTCATATCTGAGGCGAGGAACAGGCAAACGTTGGCGATATCTTCCGGTGTACCGAAACGGGCCAACGGAATTTGTTGAATATAATTGGCAGCGCCCTCTCCTTCTTTGAGGTAGCTGGTCATGTCTGTTTCCACGAAACCCGGTGCTACAGCATTGCAACGGATGTTGCGGCTGCCGAGTTCCTGTGCAATGGATTTGGAAAACCCGATAATACCGGCTTTGGAAGCTGCATAGCTGCTCTGGCCTGCATTCCCCATGATACCGATCACGGAACTCATATTAATGATGCTGCCGCTTTTTGCCTTCATCATAGGGCGTATCACCTGTTTGGTCATATTATATACGCTCTTCAGGTTGATGTTCATCACATCATCCCATTGCTCAGGGCTCATACGAAGCAGCAGGTTATCTTTGGAAATACCTGCATTGTTTACACAGATATCAATTTTTCCGAACTCTTTCAATACTTCTGCTACCAGTGTTTCACATTCTTCATAAACGCCGGCATTGGATTTATACGCCTTTGCTTTTACACCTAAAGCTATCAGTTTAGCTTCGAGTGCCTGGGCTTTCTCATCAGAGCTCACGTATGTAAATGCTACATCAGCTCCCTGTGCTGCAAATTTCAAAGCAATTGCTTCTCCGATACCACGGCTGGCGCCAGTTACGATCGCTACTTTGTTCTCCAGTAATTTCATGTTATAGTTGATAGGTTTTAAGCGTTCATATTATTGGCCGCAAACTTCAGGATCTCTTCCAGGTAGTTGCGGTCGTTATTCAGCCGGGGAACTTTATGCTGTCCTCCCAGCTTACCCTTGCTTTTCAGGAACTCGCAAAAAGTTCCCTGCGGCAATACGTGTATCAAGGGCATGTGTAAAGCTATATCTTTATATCTTTTTGCCTCGTAATCAGAGTTGATAGCTTTCAACGTGCTATCCAGGATATTGGTAAACCGGTTGATATCGTCCGGTGCCACCTCAAACTCCACCAACCATTCATGCCCACCGTTACCGTGATCGCTAAAATAAACCGGTGCAGCCGTATAATCATTTACCACAGCGCCGGTGGCCTCACAGGCTTTGGCAACGGCCGTATCAGAGTTTTCCACGATCACTTCTTCACCGAAGGCATTGATAAAGGATTTTGTTCTGCCGCTAACTTTTATCCGGTAAGGAATCAGGGAGGTAAACTGTATGGTATCTCCTACCAGATAACGCCATAAGCCGCCGTTGGTGCTGATTACCAGGGCATAGTTTTTACCCAGTTCCACTTCCTGCAGTTGCAGGGTTTGCGGATCTTCTTTTCCTAATTCTTCCATGGGCATAAACTCATAGAAGATACCGTGATTCAGGAACAGGAGCAGTCCTTCCTCACCTATTACATCCTGGGCGGCAAAAAAGCCTTCGGAGGCGTTATAGGTTTCCTGGTAGTGCATCAATGGCTTCCGGATCAGTTTTTTGAACTGTTCCCGGTAGGGCGTGAAGCTTACGCCACCATGCATATATAACTCCACATTGGGCCATACATCGGCCAGGTTATCTGTGCCGGTGAGCTCAAATATGCGTTTGATCAGTACAATTGTCCAGGTAGGAACGCCGGCAATAGAGGTCACATTTTCATGGATCACTGCATTGGCCATACGTTCTATTTTCTCTTCCCACTCGTCCATCAGGGCGATTTCCAGGTCCGGCGTGCGGATCATATTGCCATAAAAGGGCATATTCTGCAACATCACGGCGCTCAGGTCTCCAAAATAGGAATCACTGTTTTCCGAGAGTTTATTCACCTGGTGGCTGCCGCCGATTACCAGTGATTTCCCGGTAAAAACATCAGAATCAGGGAAATTATTGTAATAGAGAGATATAACATCCCGGCCGGAGCGATAATGGCATTCATCCAGGCTCTCTACGGTAACGGGTATAAACTTGCTTTTATCGGCGGTGGTGCCGCTTGATTTAGCAAACCATTTGATAGGTGTATTCCAGAGTACATTTTGCTGTCCCTCCATCGTGCGCTGTATATAAGGCTTGATGGTATCATATGTATGAATAGGAACGCGCTGCTTATATTCGTCTATCTTATAAATCTTCGAAAAGCCGTACTGTTTACCGAATTCGGTATACTGCGCGGCACTGATAAGGTTTTGGAATACCTGCTGCTGCACCTGCACGGGATATTGCATAAAATGCGCGATACGCCCCATGCGCAATCTTGCCAGTTGTGATATTGCAGGACTTAAAATTCTCATATAGGATGCTGTAGAATTATTTTTATTGTTTAGCTGCTTCGTCCAGGTAATCTTTCCGGCGCAAAACGAAATTCTGGCCAAGATACACTTTTCTTACCTGTTCATCCTCTGCCAGCTCTTCTGCCGATCCGGATTTAAGGATTTTGCCTTCAAACAATAAATAAGCCCGGTCAGTAATGGAAAGCGTTTCCTGTACGTTGTGGTCTGTGATCAGGATGCCTATATTTTTATATTTGAGTTTGGCTACAATGCCCTGGATATCTTCTACGGCAATAGGGTCGATACCGGCGAAAGGCTCATCCAGCAAGATAAACTTCGGATCTACCGCCAGGGCGCGCGCAATTTCGGTACGGCGGCGTTCCCCACCGCTGAGTACATCACCGGGGCTTTTCCGGACATGGGTAAGCCGGAACTCGGATAAGAGGCTTTCCAGTTTGTCGCGCTGTTCTGCTTTCCTGAGTTTTGTCATCTCCAGTACGGCAGCAATATTATCCTCTACGCTGAGCTTCCGGAATACGGAGGCCTCCTGTGGCAGGTAACCTATCCCCATCTGGGCTCTTTTGTACATCGGGAGCTTGGTAATGTTCTGGCCATCCAGGTACACATTCCCTTCATCTGGCTTAATAAGCCCTACAACCATGTAGAACGAGGTGGTTTTACCCGCTCCGTTGGGCCCCAGCAGCCCCACTATCTCACCCTGAGACACCTCCACAGATACATGGTTTACCACCGTTCTGTTGCCGTAACGCTTTACCAGCTGGTCTGTATGTATTCTTAATGCCATATGATCAAACTTAGCAAAAATAAGCAATTCATTCACTTAGCCTAGTTATAGTTGTCATAAGATTAAAAATGATCTGATTATAATAATCGGATATCTTATTTTTGCCCGCGTATTTTTAGCAGGATTACCGGCTTTTGCCGCATTCTTCAAAGCTTAACCTTTATGAAAGTAACTGAACATATTGCCCAGGCCAAAGACACCCTGATTTCTTTTGAGATCCTTCCTCCGCTGAAAGGCAAGAGCATTGAGTCTATCTACGATCACCTCGATCCCCTGATGGAATTCAAGCCGGCATTCATTAATGTGACCTATCACCGCAGCGAGCATATGTTCAAGAAAAAGGCGGACGGCTCCTTTGAAAAGGTAGAAATCCGCAAACGCCCCGGCACAGTGGGTATTTGCGCCGCCATCATGAACCACTATACCATAGATGCAGTTCCCCACCTTATCTGTGGCGGTTTTAGCCGGGAAGAAACAGAAAACGCCCTGATAGACCTGAACTTCCTGGGCATCGATAACGTATTGGTACTGCGTGGCGACGCCCCTAAAAATGAAACTTTCTTTGAGCCGGATCCTCATGGCCATAGTTATGCCATAGAATTGCTCGACCAGGTAGCACACATGAATAATGGCGTGTACCTGGAAGATGACCTGCAAAGCGGTGTAAAAACCAACTTTTGTATTGGGGTTGCCGGTTACCCGGAGAAGCATTTTGAGGCGCCGAACATGCAAACAGACCTGACTCATCTGAAACGCAAAGTGGAAAATGGCGCCGACTATATTGTTACGCAGATGTTCTTCGATAACCAGAAGTTCTTCGACTTTGTAAAGAAATGCCGTGAAATGGGTATCACCGTACCCATCATTCCAGGCTTGAAACCGCTTACCTCCCGTAAGCAGATGACCATGCTGCCACGCATTTTCCATGTGGATATTCCTACAGACCTCTCTTCTGAAATCCTGAAATGTAAAACAGATAAAGACGTAGAACTGGTAGGTACAGAGTGGCTGATTGCACAGTCAAAAGAACTGAAAGCTTTTGGTGTGCCGGTATTACACTACTATACCCTGGGTAAACCTAAGGTAGTACGCCAGGCAGTAGAGGCAATTATGTAATGAGGATACTTAGCGATAAAAAGGAAGGGAAGGACAAAAGTCTTTCCCTTTTTTGCTGTCTTTCATATAAAAAAAATGCCATCACGTAGATACGTAGTGGCATATCCCTATAACTGTCACACTTTTAATTATAACTGTCCAATGATTGAAATCACCTTCCGGTGATGTCTTTCGGTTATATGACGCGGTAAACAGGTTTGTCCCCTATTCTCATTTAAAAAAAATAAAAAAAGTTCTTCCCATCAGGGAAGAACTTTTTCCGATGCAAATAAAATGAGATGATTACCAGTCTTCCCGGTCAAACAAAACGCCCAGGCTCACGCCCCAATACCTGTTTTTCAATTCGTTTCCGGGTGATTTATCTACGTCCATCAGGCCATAATCATAATGCGCTGTAAGTGTAAGAAAGCAATTCAGCTCCACACCCGCAACGAAGTTTAAGCCTGCATCCCAGCGCTGCATACGCATACCGGTACCGAAAATATTAGGCGAAGATCCGAAGTTTACCCGCTGGGAACCGGTTTGGACCAGCTTTCCATCGCTGTAGGCCGACACGTTATAATCGCCCCGTACACAGTAAGCAACATAAGGACCCGCACCAACAATCAGTTTACCAATACCTACCGGTTGCTTATATACGAAATTTACCGGCAGCTGCAGGTATTGTAATTTCAGGCGGGTAGCGCCAGAGGCAAACAAATTAGCCGGTGGCGGAACATTGTAGTCCAGTTCTGCTCCTTTTACAATATAACTTATACCGGACTGCAGGTATCCCCGGTTAAACAAAGGTGTATTTGTGTAAAAACCCGCCTGCCAGGAGTCTATCCGATCGGTTCCCCGGGCAGCATTATTCCCCGACCCTAATCCGGCATTCACATACCCTCCCCTCAATCCCAGACTCGTCTGGGCACGGGAAGTCATAACAATAAAGAACATGGCGGCAAAGAGAAATGTAGAAAATTTCATCAATAAATCTGTACTAAGGGATTATGAAATGCAACGTGACAACTATCTATCTTATATCCTATAACTATAAACTATATCTTGGGGAAAAGTATTAACTATTAATGCTCAGTCGGTTATTCGTCTCAAAAATAATCAAAGGTTTTGATAAAAATAAAAAACCACCCGAAATTACGGGTGGTTAATAATAATTTCATGTATGCTATGCCTTATTTGCCGCCGAATTTATATCCGACAGAAACACCAAAAGAAGTGTTTTTGAAACTGCGGTCGTTGTTTGTATTATCGGCGGTGTTCACCAATCCGAGACCGGTGTTCAGCCCGAAATAAAGCCCCATAGGCATTTCATAGCCAACATTGATTCCAACACCAGCATCGAAACGTTTCTGTTTCAACAATAAAGCTTCATCATCGTATACATCCA
This sequence comes from Chitinophaga hostae, assembly GCF_018224885.1. GTDB lineage: Bacteria > Bacteroidota > Bacteroidia > Chitinophagales > Chitinophagaceae > Chitinophaga > Chitinophaga hostae. Next base: position 75,481 of record NZ_JAGTXB010000001.1, read on the forward strand.
GGTCACCCAATCCGGTATCCTTGATTTTACCGCCAAGACCATACGCAACATAAGGCCCTGCAGAAAGTACGAGTCTGCCGGTACCTACTTCCGGCTTAAACATAAAGTGGATGGGGAGTTCCAGGTACGACAAAGTCGTTTTGGCATCGGAGTTTTTAGACTTGCCACCTTTACCGGAGTACAATAAACCGGATCCGATATAGAAATCTTCCGCCAGTGGAATATCCACTGTGAAGCCGGCTCTGATACCAGTTAATAATTTACTGGTTTCCTTTCCGGAGTTCAGTCCAACATTTTTTGCAGTAATGCTGGAAAACTGAGGTCCTGCAACGATTCCCCATTTGGCCTGTCCGAAAGAGAGACTTGCTACCAATAAAGCTGCTGCAGATAATAATACCTTTTTCATGTTTGATGTAGTTTGAATGATCGCAAAAACGGTACCCACAGGTCAGGTACCGTTTCCGTAATTTTTGATTGCCAACAACTGAATGAACCTGTTTTTTTGCTTGCTAGCAGTTATTACAACTGAATTAATTAATTGTTTGTTATTGAACTACTTTCCACCAAAGAGATAACCAACGGATACGCTGAAAACACGATTTTTACTCTTGTCATCCGTACTGTTGTCCTGGCCGGAGCGAACTTTAGCAAAACCAATGCCGTACTGGGCAGAAATCAGGAAATTGTTCAGCTCTGCACCTATCTGTACGTTACCACCCCAGTCAAAACGTTTGAATTTATCATAGCCCTGGTTAGGGTCACCATTGTTGAACGGTGTATCGTCATCCCATTTAATGCTGGAAGAGCTGCTGGTAGTACCTACCGGCGTAACGAGTTCATACTTGTTCTTTCCCGCTACTCCAAACGCAACGTAAGGACCGGCACCTGCAAACAGGCTGGAATTTTGTCCTATCGGCAATTTTGCCACGAAGTTCAGTGGTACTTCGATGTAAGAAGGATTGGAGGTAAATTTTGAATAAGGATTAGTCACCGTCACCTTATCCCTGTCTCCTACTTCCAGTTTAGTACCCTTTGTGGTATAAAATACACCGGGCTGGAAGGATAATATTTTTGGCACTAATGGTAAATCAGCGATAACTCCCACATTAAATCCGGATAAAGCACGACTGTCCTTTGTATTTCCGGCATTATCAGTGGTAATATTTGAAAGGTTCCAACCACCCTTAACCCCGACGCGGGCCTGCGACATAGCCGCAAATGATATGCTTAGCGCCGCAAACGATAACAATAGAAACTTCTTCTTCATGATCTTTGGTTTTATGGTCTGCTAGCCAGTTGCCAAAGACTATGCCAAAGGATTGTTAAAACCGCATAAAAAATTGATTATCAACATCAAAGATGAATCTAAAGTTATCAGGTTATACCCGATATCACCTTTTTACCGCGTCATTTTTTACACTTACACGGTCCAGGAACTCCTGTAATTGTTCTACTCCGAGTCTTTTTGCCACAATTTTCTTCTTTTCATCGAGCAGGTAGATCATAGGGGTGCTGTATACATCGTACAAGCGACGGTAATTGGTAGCAGATTGAGGATCTGAGCCATGCACCCAGCCGCTGAGGTTATGTTCTTTGATAAACTGCAGCCATTCTTCCCGGGTGCCTTCTGTTTTTACGCCAATCATCGCAACGTCTTTGTTTTTCCAGCTTGCTTTAAAAGCGGAGTCCAGGCGGGGCAGCTCTGTTTTACAGTGTCCGCAGGTGGGGTCCCAGAAAACCAGTATGGTATATTTTGATTGGGTTTTATAGAGAGACAGCATATGGGAAGCGGTATCTTTAAATTCGAGCGGAGCTGCCTGCTTTCCGATAAGATTAGGCGCCATGGTATAGGCACGGTCCACGATCTTATTCAATTGTTCATCATTCAGCCAGAAGGCTTCGCCGGGAACATAATATTTCTCCACCAGGTGTACAAATACGGCGTCCATGCCCATATAGGGAGAGCTTTCATAATTGTAGGTAAGCCACCAGAGCACATACTTGAACACCTCTTTACTCTTACGGGTGCGGGCAATGAGGGCATCACATTCCACAACAATGGAATCGGGGGAGGCCGGTACCAGTTGTGTGAAATATTTCTTCAGTTTTCCTTCGAGTATGGGTGTTCTTACAAGGCGATCGCTTTGCAGGTCTACCTCATCCCAGTAATGACCTTTAAAATACCGGTATGCAAAGGAGGAGTCCTCTCCTGCAGGTTGCTGCGGCACTTCCGGCTCTTTCATGGCCAGGAATATAGTGCTGAGGATATTACCAGGATGTTTGGCTACAAAATCTGTCCGGAAGTGCTGGATCTTTTGTCCTAATTCTTTTTGCAAAGGCAGCACCCTGGCCGTATCGGCGGCGGTATGGGCTGCCTGCAACTGTTGCTGAATGCTGCGGCTCAGCGTTTCCTGCTGGAAAAGGAATTTATTGTACGACAGGAACAAATCGTTGTCCGGGCTGCCTTTATAGACGGTTTTGTTGATAAGATCGCTGGTATCGATACTTACGCTGAAGAATTGCTGTTTATCGATCAGCGCTTCAATATATTTTTCTTTTCCCGGCAACACCAGCAGGTAGATGCCTGGCAGCAAAGGTGTTGCACCTTTAAGGACCGCTTCGCCGGCAGGGCTTACCGTTGCAGAATCGGCCAGGTAGGTGGACCGGCCCATGTAGTGGGCGAGGAAAAACTTTCCACCGGTAAAATTTTTCAGCTTTACCGTTACCTGGTATCCCTGCGCCTGCAGGTGCAATTGCCCCAAAAGGGTGGCTATCAGTATTACAAATAATTTACGCATAAGATTTGAAAGCAATATGTAAATGTAAGCGGAAAAAAGTAAAAAAGGAAAGCGGTGTGCTGAGTGGTAATTACATGAATTACGACGTAGGATTCAGCATTTCCAATTACCTTTGCAGCCGTGAGGAAAAAAAATGTTGTTTTAGAAAATGTACCCGTTACTGCCTATGCGGCAGAGGGTAAAGCCCTGGCTCGTCAAGACGGGAAAGTTATATTTATTGAAGGTGGCGTGGTGCCCGGTGATGTAGTAGATGTTCGCCTCAGTAAAAACAAAAAAGACTGGGCAGAAGGGAAAGCGGTTCACTTCCACAGCTATTCTGACAAAAGGGTTACTCCTTTTTGCCAGCATTTTGGTACCTGTGGTGGTTGTAAATGGCAGATGCTGCCTTACTCCCAGCAACTGGAATATAAACAACAACAGGTAGCAGATCACCTGCAGCGTATAGGCAAGCTGACATTGCCACCCATGGCGCCTATCCTGGGCGGTGTACACACGGAGCACTACAGGAACAAACTGGAGTTTACCTTCAGTAACAAAGCTTACCTTACCAACGAAGAAATAAAGGCCAATGACGGTGAAATACCTGTAAGACCCGCGCTGGGCTTTCATGTACCCAAACTGTTCGACAAAGTACTGAATATAGATACCTGTTACCTGATGCAGGAACCGGTGAACCTGATCCGTAATACGATCCGTGAATATGCAGTAGCGCATGAGCTCACATTTTACGATATCCGTGCACAACAGGGCTGGTTACGTAACCTGGTGATCCGGTTGTGTACCACCGGCGAAATTATGGTGAACCTGGTGATCCGTCATGAAGACAAGGAGAACAGGATTGCTTTACTGGATCATTTGCTGAAAACGGTGCCGGCTATTACAACCGTACTTTATACTATTAACCCAAAAGGCAATGACACCATTTTTGACCTGGAACCCAAAGTATATTTTGGCAAAGGGTATGCAGAAGAAAAACTGGAAGACTTTGTTTTTAAAATAGGTCCTAAATCCTTTTTCCAGACCAATACCTACCAGGGTGAAGTACTATACAAGGTAACGAGGGATTTTGCCGGGTTAACGGGATCTGAAATCGTATATGATTTGTATTGCGGCACCGGGAGCATAGGGATCTTTGTATCCCGTAATGCCCGTAAGGTGGTGGGTATTGAGCTGATAAAAGAAGCGATAGACGATGCGAAAGAAAATGCCGCCCGTAATAACGTAACGAATGCAGAGTTTTTTGCAGGCGATGTGGTGGATATTTGTGATGATGCATTTTTTGCGCATCACGGGCAACCGGATGTGGTTATCACCGATCCCCCACGGGCAGGCATGCACGAAAAACTGGTTAACAAGCTGCTTGAAATTGCGGCGCCCAAAATTGTATACGTGAGCTGCAATCCGGCTACACAAGCCAGGGACCTGGCATTGCTGGATGCACTTTATACAGTGGAAAAGGTACAACCGGTAGATATGTTTCCACACACACATCACATCGAAAATGTGGTGTTGTTGAAAAAAAGAGATAATAACTAAGTAAAAATGAACGAGTACAGGCCCGGAAAATTTCAGTACCTCCCCATGGTGATCAAAAACCTGATGATCATTAATGGTTTGATTTGGTTGGTGCAGCTGACGCTGCTGAACAGATTTGACTATGATTTGAGTCGTTTATTCGGTCTCCATTACTGGGGTTCAGAGCTTTTCAGGCCGCATCAGTTCATCACACACTTATTTCTGCACGACCCGAAGAACCCTGCGCATGTGTTCTTCAATATGTTTACCCTGTGGATGTTTGGCGCCACCCTGGAAAACTTATGGGGTTCCAAGCGGTTCCTGATTTTTTATATGATCTGTGGTGTAGGCGCCGCACTTTGCCATATGGGTGTGCTTACTTATGAAAACATCAACCTGACGAAGTACGCAACCAATTTCCTGAATGATCCGACTTTCAGCAACTTTACCCTGCTGGATAACAAGTTTGACCTTGGGAACGGCACCAATAACATGGAAAGCCTGAAAACAGCTATTGCCAATAATGATCAGAGTGCCATATATATGGCCCAGACATATGTAAAGGAATATGTTAACTACTACCGGAATGTGGGCACCATTGGTGCTTCCGGAGCTGTTTATGGCATCCTGTTCGCATTCGGGTTCCTGTTTCCAAATACCTATATGTACATCTACTTTATGTTTCCAATCAAGGCGAAATATATTGTTGGATTTATGATTGTAGCCGAACTATGGTCTGGTATCCAGAATTCTGCCGGTGATAATGTGGCGCATTTTGCCCACCTGGGTGGCGCGCTCTTTGCGTACCTGCTGCTCAGAGGGTGGTCGAAAAAGCGAACAGATTTTTATTAATACAACTGTATTAATGACGTATTTTTGTATTGAAAAATATTTGTACCATGCATGCGTTGGAAAAGGAGAAATTGCCCCGCCTCTCTTTAGGAGAAGGTAGAAATATGGTGACACAATTATTGGTCGTTAATCTTACCATTTTTGTTTTCCTGCTGTTTACGCTGGTGATTTACAAGATGGAAGATGTGGGAGAACCGCGGTTTCACCAGGACATCATGACCTGGCTCAGGCTTCCGGCAGACGGCTCCCGGTTTTTATCCCGTCCATGGACACTGGTCACGTCCCTGTTTACACATATTGGCGTATGGCAGGTATTCAGCAACATGGTGTGGCTGTGGTGCTTTGGCACTTTTATGCAGCACCTGGCCGGCTATCAGCGGATATTGCCTTTATATCTTTTTGGAGGCATCCTGGGTAATCTGTTTTATGTAGCTGCCATGCAGCTCATCCTGTCTTTTCACGTGGTGGCCGGCAGTGAATACGCGCTGGGGGCAGCAGGCAGTATTATGGCGATAGCCATTGGTGTTACCACCATTGCACCCCGTTTCCGCATATTTCCTCTGCTGGCCGGAGGTATTTCCCTCTGGATCGTCACCGTGCTGTTTGCCGTACTTTCTATAGGATCGCTGATGTTGTCATCTCCCTATGGTTATACCTATATCCCGGTACTGGCTGGTGGCGGACTGGCAGGATGGATCTATATGACCCAATGGAAAAAGGGCAACGACTGGGGCTCGGGCTTCAACAAACTGACCTTCAAACTGACCCATGTTTTCCATCCGGCTTCACAACGCGTCAACCCCGATGATTTTAAAAAAAAGGCGAATCCATCTGATCCCGAACAGCAGCCTTTCAAACGGGTTGGCAAAGTACCGGAACAACGATTAAATGAAATTCTTGATAAGATAAATGAAAACGGCCTGGCGTCTCTTTCTCCCGATGAAAGAGAAACTTTACTCAGAGCAAGCCGGCCAGAATGAAAGCACGTTGAATTACGAATTACGATAAATAAGGGATGATAAATTCATCACCATAATTCGTAATTTGAAATTCGCAATTGCTTGTATCCCTATGCTACAAAAAATTTCAAGCCGGATTTTACTTTGGAGCAGTATCGTGTTGGCCACTGGCCTGTTACTGAGCGCCTGGCTTCCTTATCTTAATCCCGGTAAATTCTGGGTAGCCGGTTTTTCCGGTTTTTTCTTCCCCATATTATTTCCCGTTTGCCTGTTATTGTTACCTCTCCTGTGGTGGTATAAAATGAAAATGCCGTTGTTGCTGTGTGGTATTGCCCTTTGCTGTGCTATTCCTGCAGCCCTGGTTACCTGGAGCTTTCACCCGGTAAATGCGGGTGAAGGTACTGTAGCCAACAGTTTTACGTTGATGACGTATAATAGCAGCAGCATGGGATTGGTGGCTTACAAAACGGAGGAAGCCAGGGTGGCAGCTATCTATGACATGATCCGTAAGGCAAGGCCCGGTATTCTTTGTATGCAGGAATTTTACAGCAACGACCAGGCCGGCAGGGAGCACCATATAGACAGTATTATGCGGACGGGTAATTACGGCTGGCACTATTTTACCTGTGATAAAACCCACTGGAATACCTGGTACTACGGCATCTCGCTGTTTTCGCGTTATCCTATCCTATCAGCATCTTCCATTCCATGCGGGAAGAGTTCAGCGGGCAGCGGCAGCAGCTTCCTGCAAGCCGACCTTGCAATAAATGGAGATACCATCCGTATATTTTCCGTACACCTTACTTCGTATATGTTTAATAGTGAGGACTACAATAACATGAGCGCACCGGGTAGTTCAAGCCTGATCTATAAAATGCGGTCCACCTTTGAGAAAAGGTCTGCACAGGCGCTTCAGCTGGCGGCGTTGGTAGCTGAAAGTCCCTACCCGGCTATTGTTTGCGGGGATTTTAATGATACACCGGTATCTTTTACCTACAAAACAGTTAGCCATAATATGAAGGATGTTTTCCTGGAAACCGGTAATGGACTGGGGCGAACCTTGTCTTTTCTATCGCCTACCCTGCGGATCGACTACCTGCTGGCACAGCCATCCTTCAGTATCCACAGCGGCGGGGTTTTACAGATACATCCCTCCGAGCATTTCCCGGTTATGGCCTGTCTGTCGTTGAAAAAACACTAACTTTAGTACTTCAACAAAGTATGACGCGGTGCGATTTTTAAGACTATTTACGAAAGGATTTTTTTTGATCATCAACTTCGCCGTGGTATTACTTTTCCTGGCCGCCTGTATGGCGCCCTATATTTCACCGGCATGGTTCTGGCCAATCAGTTTTATCACACTGGCTTTTCCGTTCCTGCTGGGATTGTTGGTAATATTCCTTATCGGGTGGCTGTTTTTTAGTTATCGTTATGCCCTATTATCACTGATCGCCCTGTTACTGGGATGGAAATCCATCAGTGCCTTTGTAGCCTTTCACATGCCTTCCGGCAACAAGGCAGTTAAAAGTGGGAACAGTCTTAACATCATGAGCTACAACGTAAGCCAGTTTGGATTATACCGCGAAAAGGACAGTAAATACAACCGGCAGGCGATGTTCGCCATGATCAAAAAACAGGAGCTGGATGTTGCCTGCTTCCAGGATTTTTATACTTCTGAAAAGAAAAATGACTTTAACAACCGGGAGGATATTTCCCGGGAGATGTCATTGCCTTATCGCTATTTTTCCAGCGACTTTAACCGCGATGGCATGCAGCACTGGGGGTCTATTATTTATTCCCGTTTTCCCATTATTGCATCCGACAAGGTGAAAATGAGCATGGGACCAAGAAGCGAAAGCCTTATTTATGCAGATATTGTAAAGGACAACGATACTATCCGGATCATTAATATGCACCTGGAATCGTACCGGTTTGATAAAAAAGATTATTCTGCCATCCGGAAAATCCGTAACCAGGAAGACACCGGGCTGATTGCCACGAAAAGCATCATTCAAAAAATGCGGGAAGCGTATATCCGCCGCAGTCAACAGGCCGACATTGTGGGGGGATTTATCCGGCAGAGCCCCTATCCTGTTATCGTTTGCGGCGATTTTAACGATACGCCCGCCTCTTATACCTACTTTACCATTAAAGGCGACCTCCAGGACGCTTTTCTGCAAAAAGGTTTGGGAATAGGACGTACTTTTACGGGGCTGGCGCCCACATTGCGGATTGATTACGTTTTTGTGAGCAACCATTTTAAGGTAAACAGCTTCCGGAAAATCATTTCAGACCTGTCTGATCATTATCCTGTAATTGCCAATCTGAGTTTAATAGGCAGCGGAAAAACGGAAGTAGAAGTAAATAAATAACTGTAAAACCATTATGAAAATGTATAATACATGTATGGCAGACCGATGTTGTTCCGGTAGATTATCGTACCCGGAAAACAATTTTTATCTTTGCCATCCATCAATAAAAAATAAGATGTCAGGCCCCGGCACAGCCGGATGACATCTGTCATTTACAGCATATGTCAGAACTCAGGATATACAATTCATTACACCGACAGAAAGAAGTATTTACACCACTGCACCCGGGCCACGTAGGCATGTATGTATGCGGACCTACCGTATCAGGCGAATCGCACCTGGGTCATGCCCGCCCTTACATTACCTTCGACGTGGTATTCCGCTATTTAAAGTACCTGGGTTATAAAGTGCGTTATGTACGCAATATTACCGATGCCGGCCATTTTGAGGAAGAAGGTCGTGCAGCGGAAGATAAAATTTCAAAATTTGCCGTACTCGAAAAGCTGGAGCCAATGGAGCTGGTACAGAAGTACACCAACCTGTACCACTGGGCCATGCTGCAATTCGGCTGCCAGGAACCCAGCATAGAACCTACCGCAACCGGCCATATCATAGAACAGATAGAAATGATCAAAACGATCATGGAAAAAGGCTATGCGTATGAAGTAGACGGCAGCGTGTACTTCGACGTAAAAAAATATGCCGCCAACTATGACTATGGTATTTTGAGCGGCCGTATCCTGGAAGATATGCTGGAAACCACCAGGGAACTGGAAGGTCAGGACGATAAACATAACAAGGCTGATTTTGCCCTCTGGAAAAAGGCGCCGCCGGAGCACCTTATGCGCTGGCCCAGCCCATGGGGAGAAGGTTTCCCGGGATGGCATATTGAGTGCTCTGCCATGAGCGCCAAATATCTCGGCGGGCAGTTCGATATTCACGGTGGAGGGATGGACCTGCAGTTTCCGCACCACGAGTGCGAAATTGCGCAGAGTGAAATCGCCCACGGAGAAATGATGGCGCGCTACTGGATGCATAATAACATGATCACCATCAATGGTCGCAAAATGGGGAAGGCATACAACAACACCATTAAGCTGACCGAAATGTTTACCGGCAGTAATCCGCAATTGGAAAAGCCGTACAGTCCCATGACCATCCGTTTCTTTGTATTGCAAACCCATTACCGTGGCACACTGGACTTTTCCAATGAAGCCCTGCAGGCCGCGGAAAAAGGATTGCAGCGGTTATGGGCGGCCTATGAAACATTGCAGAAGCTGACCTATAGCAGCAACGGCGAAGGTATCAATGAAGAACTCGACAACCAGGTGCGCACCTGGTGCCAGGAATGCCCTGAATTCATGAACGACGACTTCAATACCGCCAAAGTGCTGGCTAACCTGTTTGAACTTACACCGGTGATCAATTCCCTGAAAGGCGGGCAGATAAAAATGCACGAAATCAGTGAAGATACTTTTAATGGGTTACAGCAAACCTGGAAGACTTACCTGGTAGACATCCTGGGGATTCAACAGGAAACGGTGAGCGGCGAAGACAACAAACTGGATGGCGTGTTACAGATGCTGATTGAAATGCGTAAAGAAGCCAAAAGCCGTAAGGACTATGCCACTTCAGACAAAATCCGTAATGAATTATTGTCAATTGGCGTACAACTGAAAGATGAAAAAGATGGTTCTGTTTCATACAGTCTTCAATAAACTAAATATTCGGGAAGATAATGCGTAAAGCTCTTATTACGCTGACAGCGCTGGCCATACTGACCGGCGCCTGTCAGCAGAATGGCCAGACAACAGATAATAACAACGACAGCACCGGTGAAGGCAAGGTAGCCAAACTGGAGGTACCTGTACCTGCTTTCCAGGCAGATTCAGCGTATGCCTATACCGCCAAACAGGTGAGTTTCGGTCCAAGGATTCCAAATACACCGGCACAGGAAAAATGCGCTGACTGGCTGATTGGCAGTCTGCGCTCATGGGCCGACACCGTGTATGTACAACGCACTACCGTTACCGCGCCCGGCAATCTGAAACTCCCCTGCATAAACATCATTGCCAGCTTTAACCCGGCTGCCAAACAACGCATTTTACTGCTGGCGCACTGGGATACGCGTCCCTGGGCGGATGAAGATGCCTTTGACAAAAAGAAGAAGCTGGATGGTGCGGATGATGGCGCCAGTGGCGTAGCCGTACTAATGGAAGTAGCCCGGCAGTTCAAACTCCAGAAACCTGAAGCAGGTGTAGATATTTTGCTGGTAGATGTGGAAGATTACGGTTCCAAAAGTGATGAAAATTCTTTTTGTCTGGGTACCCAGTACTGGGCAAAAAATCCGCATGTGCCGGGTTATAAAGCAAACTATGGAATCCTGCTGGATATGGTAGGCGGCCGTGGCACACAGTTTTATATGGAGGGATCTTCCAAGCAATATGCTGCTGCGCAGATGAAAATGTTCTGGGATGTTGCCAATAAACTGGGCTATTCGGATATGTTCCGGTATGAAAACAACGGCGCTTATATTACCGACGATCATATTCCGGTAAATACCATCGCGAATATTCCAACATTTGATATCATTGCATTACAGGCGAATAATGACTTTGCGCCGCACTGGCATACACAGAACGACAATATGGACGTGATAGACAAGAAAACGCTGCGGGCAGTTGGTCAAACGCTGCTGCAGGTGATCTATACGCAACCGTTCAATTACTAGTAGCGAATGGGTATTCCGGGGTGAAGGATGATGTGATGTATTAACTAAAAAACAGTTTATGCCCAGATCAGCAGGTACTCCGGAAGCCACGCCGGTACATTACCAGGTGCATCTCAGCAGGGATAAAAAGCTGCAGAAGATCATTGATGGTCCTTTAACGGAACTGACTATACGAAAAAACATCTGCCTGAAGCTCATTGGTTCCATTATGAGTCAGCAGTTATCCACCAAGGTGGCAGATGTGATCTATTCCCGTTTCCTGGACCTTTACGGCCGCCGGGAACCCACCGCCAGGCAGATCCTTGACACGCCCGCTATTACGCTGCGGGGCATTGGCTTATCCAACGCCAAGGTGACCTATGTACATAACGTGGCAGCGTTTGTGATTGCGGAAAAACTGACGGACAGCAAGCTGAAAAAAATGGGCAATGATGAAGTGATTGCTTATCTCACGCAAATCAAAGGTGTAGGCAGATGGACAGTGGAAATGCTGCTGATGTTTCACCTTTGCCGGGATGATGTATTTGCAATGGATGACTGGGGCTTACAGCAGGCCATGATCAAGTTATACAAACTGGACCGGGAAGATAAAAAGGCCTTCCGCGATCAGCTCCGCAAAATATCGGATAAATGGGCGCCTTACCGCACCCATGCCTGTCGTTACTTATGGTCCTGGAAAGATAACACACCGGATAAATAACACACATATACAATGCGTAGCGCTTACCTACATTTGTGATATGAATGCGCAGGGAAGTTTCTTCAATGATCGGGATGCAGCTACTGAGATTTCATTACTGAATGGAGAGCTGGTCTATTATCCGCAGTTTTTTGATACTGCGGAGAGCGATAATTGCATGCGGATGTTAACCGACACCATTGCCTGGAAACAGGAATCGATGAAGATGTATGGACGGGAAGTTTTATTTCCCCGTTTAATGGCCTGGTACGGCGATGCTGGCAGTTCCTATGCATTTTCCGGGAATGTGTTTACTCCACAGCCCTGGACACCTCTCCTGGCGCAGATCCGGGACCGTATTACACCGCTATGCGGCCAGTCATTCAACAGTGTATTACTGAACCTATACCGTAACGGCAACGACTCCATGGGCTGGCATGCCGACAATGAACCGGAGCTGGGTGCCCGCCCTGTAATTGCCTCGGTTAATTTTGGCGCCACGCGTCGCTTCCTGCTGCGTTACAAAGATGATCGCAGCCGGAAGTATGAACTGGCACTACAGCATGGCTCCCTGTTGATTATGAAAGGCACACTACAGCAATATTGGGAGCACCAGGTGCCGAAAACAACAAAAGTATCCACCGGAAGAATTAACCTCACCTTCCGATTCATCAACCCTTAAAAAGAAGATATCTTATGAAAAACCTCGTTTTATTAATCGGAAATGACATCAACAACATTTCCCGCGGACAAAGCTGGAAGGATTTGCTGCAGGATGTTATCACTTTTTGTCACGCGGGCGACTGTGTACAACTGGACGATAAAAAACCCTTCCCCTTACTGTATGAAGAAATATTTTTAACTGCCAGCAAAAACCATAAAATCCGCGAAAGAGACCTGAAGTCATTTATCGCCATCAAAGCTGCTGAAATCCAGGGCAACAGCATACACAGCGCCATCCGGGCCCTGAGACCGGCGCATATCCTTACCACTAATTATGAATTTACGCTGGAAGGCAGCACACCACTCGAAAATACCAGCCTGATCAACGAAAAGTTTTACAGCATATTCAGACGATATAGAGTGGGAGATACCAACTACTGGCATATTCATGGCGACTGTCTGAACCCGATGAGCATCAATCTCGGCTTTGAGCATTACGGCGGTCAGCTGCAGTTGATGCGTAACTACGTGGTAAGTGGTACGGTATATACATCCAAAGAAGTACCCAAACCCTCCCTGTTAAGACGTATACACGCCAAAGAAGTATATTTTCATTCCTGGATTGACCTCTTCTTTACCGACGATATACACATCTTTGGCCTGTCACTCGACTTTGTGGAAACAGACCTGTGGTGGCTGTTGACCTACAGGGCCCGTCAGAAATTCCATCACAAAAATGTGCCGGTGCACAACAAAATATATTACTATATCCCGGAAGAATATGTGGCAGCATCTAAATATAAACTGGATCTGCTCACAGCTAACGATGTGACTATTATTGCTTTACCGGGAAAAGACAAGCTGGCCTATTATGAATCTATTGTAAAAGGCTTGGGTAAAACGCCTCAATCCAGCTTCCATGGCTGCGAAAGCAGGTAATGATTCCATAAAAGCGAGACTGGCAGCGTTTTTGCAAAATATGGGCCATTCCAACAAAAGGCACAACCTGATGGCGCTTTTTGTTGTTAATTATTAAAATCTATATTTTATGTTATTGGAACTAGCAATCACCTTCGCCACCACCTTTATGGCCCCGGTACAGAACAAGCAACAACCCGCAAAAACACAGATCATTTATGTAAAAGAGTCAAAGGAACCCTGCACAGGAGTAGCACCCATGGAATGCCTGCAGATAAAAGGCGTAAACGATGCGGACTGGTCTAACTTATACACCAACATCAATGGCTTTAAATATACTCCCGGCTATCGTTATAAACTAAGGGTGCGAATTACCCAGATCAAAAACCCGCCGGCAGATGGCTCTTCTCTTAAATATACTTTAACCAAAGTGCTGGAGAAAAAAAGAATCAGCAGCAGCAACCAGCTGGCAGCTGTTACCGGCAAAAAATGGGTGCTCGTTAAAATGGATGATGCCGATGTTACCGATGGCAAAATATGGATGGAATTCGACGCAGGTAAAAAACGGATCTATGGTAAAAGTGGCTGCAATAACATGATGGGCGGCTATTCCAGCAGTGGCAGCAATATTACTTTTTCCAAAGTTGCCGGCACGCTGATGGCCTGTCCGGATAATGATGTGATGCGCAGAGAAGGCGCTTTTATACAACACTTAGGCGATCAAACTTTTAAATATGAAGTGGCAGGTCCCTTAGTGAACCTCGTAAAGGATGGCAAAACAATACTACAATTCCGTTTGGAAAATAAAGATGGCGGTAAAAACACCGCCGGCAGCAAGGAAACCGTTGCCGGAAAAAAATGGGCATTAACCCAAATCAACGAAGGCACTGTCAGCAACTCAGGCATATGGCTGGAATTTGATGCGGCAAAAAAACGCTTCCATGGAAAAGGCGGCTGCAACAGCATTTCCGGCGGCTACACTACCAGCGGCGATAAGATCACATTTACACAAGCGATAAGCACGCGCATGGCCTGCCCTGATGCAGATGTGATGCACCGCGAAGCAGCGTTTCTGAAGTTAATCAGCGATAACACTTATCGTTATGATGTAGCGGATCAAACATTGAACCTCTATAAAGACGGAAAAATTGTAGTGATGTTCGGGATGCAGGAGAAGTAAAAGAACAACTATTCCAACACTACTTCTCCCCTTTCATTCAATTCCCAGAAAGGATTATGCGCTACTTCAAACAAATGTCCGTCAGGATCGCGGAAATAGCCACTATAGCCACCCCAGAATACGTCCTGTGCCTGTTTTATAATATCGGCGCCGGCGTTTTCTGCGAGTTGCAAAACAGCATCTACTTCCGCCCGGTCCCGGGCATTATAGGCGAGGGTAATCCCGCTAAAACCACTGCCGGCAGCCGGTACCTGGGCATCTTCTGCTAAACTTTCCCTGGGATAAAGTGATAAAACGATACCTCCCAAAGAAAAAAAAGCAATGCCTTCCTGGCTGGCGGCAGACCGTTTCCAACCCAGTCCCTGTTCATAAAATTTCAGTGAACGTGAAAGATCATGCACACCCAGTGTGATCAATGTAAGCCGTTGTTCCATACGTTTCCTTTTGTTATAAACACAAAATTAGTACAGGAAAATAATCGTCGTTTGTAAAAAAACGACCATCATCGTTGCTGGTATCCGCTGGGACTCTCGCCTGAAAACGCTTTAAATTCACGGGTCAGATGCGCGTGATCATAAAATCCATTGTCCAGCGCCAATGATAACAAATGAGTATGAGATTCCGTTTTCAGCTGTCGCCTGATTTCCAGGAAACGAACAATGCGTGTGAACGTTTTAGGAGATACTCCCACGGATTGCAGGAAATGTCTTTCAAAATTACGGGTGCTCATATAGGCGCCGGCGGCAAGCGCAGCAACAGGTATCTTTCCCTGTGCCTGCTGAATTAACGATATACTGTGTTGTATTTTCCTGAAATTATTATGCGCTGCGGGTAAGCGTTGTAACAAAAAATTCTCGATGCAATGAATTTTTCCGCGCACCGAAATCTCTTTTGCCAGCAAAGGCTCCAGCGTTGTATGCCAGTCGGCGGCCGTTTCCTTCAGAGATAAATGTCCATCTGTAATCAGCTGTAATGGCAACCCGGTGAAGGCATTCAACCCGCCGGCACGAAACCGGATGCCGAGCATAGCGGTATTAGCGGGCATCTCCGAATCCTGGAAGGCGGTCATGGTGCCTACCACAAAAGCAGTATGCGGTGCTATCTGTTCACCATCGGCAACAGCAATAACATCTCTGCTGATATTAAATATAATATCGGCGCAGGTGTCCGGCAAAATGCGTTGCCGGCTGTGTTGTGTAACCGCAGCAACCCAGTAGGCATCTACATAAGCAGCCAATAAGGGATGCGGGTTTATCTCCCGGTACATACAACAAGTGTAGGCAAAAAATATGACATAAAATACAATGGGTAGATGATCTTAAAAGACCTCTACCCATTACATTTAACTCACACTCTTTTAGATACTGGCAGATACCTGAAAAATGGCTGCTACCAGGTTGGGATGATATTCAAATAACATAGCATTGGAAGTACTATTTCCTACTGCTACTACCACCGGAACGGTGGCTGCTTTTTGCACGGGTACCTGTACCAGCAAATAGTTACTATCTGCCCGTAAAACCTGTGCCTGCACGGTTCCGAAAACAACCTTATTCAGGCTTTTATCTTCGCTAAAACCATGGCCTTTAATGATGAGAAAATTACCGGCATTTCCTGCTACGGTCACCACTACTTCTTTACTTTCGTTCTGGTTAGGGGAACAAGCCACCATAGCTGCTATCGACAGCATAAGGGCTACCACAAACATTTTACAATGTGTCATCTTATTTCATTCTTTTTGGGGGGTCACAAACCCTGTTACAAATAATTCACCGGGGTTAACACTATTGCAATTGCAACTCTTATCAGCAACAGTATATATTCGGTATTCAAACGGACGCAAATTTACGACGTATCTTTCAAAAAAAAGACAAGTATCCTAACTTTATTTTTAAAATGCGTAGAATTACGTAAACGGATATATGAAGTTGCGGGACCATTTTTTCAGTTTACCAGATCCCCAGCACTTTCCACCAGCCGCCTCCTATACCCATCCAGATAATGATCAATGCGATACTCAATATAAACCCGCATTTCCACCAATCTTTCAGATCCACATAAGTGCTTCCGAAAAATACCGGCGCAGGGCCATGCCCGTAATGTGTAAGTGTGCCAAAAATGCCACCGCAGAAGCCCAGCACCAATGCCAGTAATGTACCCGGTATACCTACCGAAATACCGACTCCCAGGAAAGCCGAATACATGGCCGCCACATGCGCAGTGGCGCTGGCAAAAATGTAATGACTGTAGAAATACACCAGTACAATGATAGGGAAAGCCACCGTCCATTTCATACCGCCAACCTGTTGTTTGATCAGGTCGCTGAACCAGGGAATAAAGCCCAGTGTATTCAGGAAACTTGCCATCATTACCAGTGCTGAAAACCATACGATCGTATCCCAGGCTCCCTTTTCCGATTTCACGTCTTCCCAGGTCAATACCTGTGAAATGAGCAGGAATACCAGGCCTATCAATGCAGTAGAGGTCGCGTCTATCCCAAAGAGATCGCCGGTAATCCACAGCAGCAACAGGATAAAGAATGCCAGTAGCATCAGCCATTCATTCCGGTGTACAGGCCCCATTTCCTTCAGCTTTTCCGAAGCCATGGCAGGCGCATCGCCGGTAGACTTCAGCTCCGGCGGATATATCTTATACAGTATCCAGGGCACGGCGATAACAGACACCAGTGCCGGCAGTATGGCCGCTGTAAACCACGACATCCATGATATTTCTATACCCAGGTTTTTCGCAAACTTCTGACACATGGGATTACTGGCTGTACCAGTTAAAAACATGGAAGAAGTGATCAGGTTCATATTGTAACTGTTCAGGGTAAGGTATCCACCCAGTTTACGATGGGTGGCCGGCTCATCAGGCATAGAACCAAAATTCATTGCCATAGATTTCATGATGGGGTAAATGATTCCTCCACCCCTCGCCGTATTGCTGGGTACTGCCGGCGCCAGTACCAGGTCTGCCAGGCCAAGTCCATAGGCCAGGCCCAGGGAGCTGCGCCCGAATACCCGGATAAAAAGATAGGCTATCCGCTTCCCCAGCCCGGTTTTAATAAATCCCCTGGCAATAAAAAAGGAAATGCCGATCAGCCATATTACCTTGTCGCCAAAGCTGCTAAGGGCCAGCGTAATCGATTTTGCCGGGTCGCCCGGGGCCAATACCCCCGACACGGCTACCAGTGTAATCGCCATCATAGACATAGTGCCCATACTGGCGGCTTTCATAATGATGCCCACAATGGTGGCCAGGAAAATAGCCAACAGGTGCCAGGCCTCCGGTTTTACGCCCGCCGGCGCCGGTATAAACCAGATCAGCAGCCCAATAGCCACGGTAATTAACAGTTGCGGATACTTGATTTCTTTCATATTAATGGCCTTTATTAAAATCTGCATTGTACCTGTACAATCAACAGGTTGCTGTTATGTGTTTTGGTACCCGGAATATCTTTATTGTACTGATCGATCTGCATTCCTAACTGAATACGACCGCCATAATCTTTCAGAAACGCGAGGCTTATCATTGGAATGTACGACTGTCGCACATTACCGTTATGACGCTGATCTTCATTAAAATATTCGTACCGCATAGAAAACTCTATGGATGTTAACTTGTGATAGTTGATCTTATAGCGGAAATTAGGAAGCACGTATACCCCGCCCATGATATATTTGCCAATGGGATCTTTCCGTAAACTGTCTGCCATACCGTAATACAGCTGATGGTTATTCCCTCTTTTATACTCCGATTGCAGCTGCAGATCCCATTTGGGCGCTAGTGGAATTACACCGCTCACATCTACCCCTAACGCATATACGCTTTGCTTTTTTACAGCGCCGAAGCCCCCGTTGAGACCGAAAGATAATTTATTCATATCGCCGAACTCCAGTCTTGCTGTTCCAAGCTTGCCGTTGTCATTGTCTGATGGCTGGTTGCGGTTATTCCCGTTCACCACTGACAACGCATATTTCACAGGCACTTTACTGTCTTTATTAAATGCGCCAAACATAGATACTCCTATCTGGAAGCTTTGCCAGCCATTGCTGCCAAAGGCATAGTACTGGTTGGAAAAATCCATGGACTGGATGATATCTACCGGGTAGAGGTCTTCCAAACCAAAAGAGGGCCGGAATTGTCCTACGGTAAAATTAACCGCATCGTTCCAACGGTAAGAGATGTAGGCATTTTCAAGCACTTTGCCTTTGGTATCTCCGGAAAACTCCGCCAGGTTAATCAATACAGCAGCTGTAAAGCGGTCACTTACCTGTGCTTTGGCCTGCAAACGGGCTCTTTTGATGCTGAAGCTGTTTCTTACCACTTCATCCGCATTGGCTTGATGCGTACCATTTACATCCACTTCTTTCATCAGCGAAGCGGTATACCGGGCCTGGAAAACGCCACCAAAGGATATCTTCTTTATAAATCCAATAACAGGATGTAAAGAAGAATCTTTTACAGTACTGTCTTTCCCGGCCGCCACGGGCCGCCAGGCGTATGTTTTAATGGTGATGCTGCAAAGCATTAATAAGATAACAAAGCGTAAAGTTCGTTTATGCATGCACGGTTGTTATAGGATTTTTAGATAGATGGCCTATCCGGATAACATCACGGCTTACAGAAATGTTCATAGTAGCCGAAGGCAGAAAGCAAAAAGCCATTGTGCACGAGATATAAGCGAATTACGCGCTTGTCTCGTGCACAATGGCTTTTTACTTTCTGCCTTCGGCTATCTATTTCACCAGTTTCAGTTCATCGATAATATTTTTTGCGCCACCGAGTTTTTCGATGCACCATAATACGTAACGTACATCTACGCAGATGGTACGGTTGTATTGGGAATCGAACTGGATTTTATGGCTGAGCGCCTCGTAATTACCATCAAAGGCAAGCCCGATCAGTTCTCCGTTTGCATTGATCACGGGAGAGCCGGAGTTCCCCCCGGTGATATCGTTGGTGGTAATAAAACCTACTACGATATCGTTGTGCTTAGCGTCTTTATACTGACCGAAATCCTTCTTGTTGTAGAGATCCAGGTAGTTGGCAGGCAGATCAAATTCGTAATCGCCCGGTACATATTTCTCTATCACACCTTTCATGGTCGTTACGTAATCGTAATGCACCGCATCGCGTGGCGCATATGGTTTTACCTGACCATAAGATAAACGCATAGTGAAGTTAGCGTCGGGATACCTGTTGGCGTTGGGATTCATCTGCATTACACCTTTCAGGTAAATACGGCCGAGATCATTATTTTTAGCAACAAACTGGTTGTATAAAGAGAGATATTTACCTACGTAATTTTTAATAAATGCGCTGGCGTAAGCAAACGCCGGGTCATTCTGCAGGGTTATTGCGTCGGGATTGGCAACAAAAGCTTTCCATTTAGCGTCATCAAAAATAAAGGTGTTGTTCATTAAAGCAGCTGCCCAGATGTTGTAGGTTTTATCTTCATCGAGCGGACCAAATTTTTCTTTCAGGCCCTCATAAAAACCTATTGGTTGCTGATCTTTCACGATGTCTGTATAGAACATATGACAGGTAGCGGCGAGGATTTTCTGATCGCTGGGTTTATTTTCACCTTCCAGGAAAGCGGTGCGTGCCTTGTCGGCCGCTTCCACGGCTTGTTTAGCAGCATCTTTTGGTGCGCCGGGAGTAACCAGTGCCCTTTCTACTCCCATCAAAGAAGCGGCAAATGATGCTACCGGGGAGCCAAGGATGCCTTCGTTCACGTAAACGCGTTGCTTGGCGTATGGCGTCCATGCTTTATAGGAAGCTTCGTAGTCACGCAGGATGTTTTCAAATTCAGGTTTACCCTGTGCCCATTTGGCAAATGCGGCTTCCTGTTTTTGTTTATCGGCTAAAACACCGTGCTTTTCCAGCTGTTTTGTTTCGCCGTCAAAAAATTTCCAGTAGTTGGCGATACCCGCATAAGAAGAAGCCAGCTGCAATTTTACCGCAGGGTCTTTCTTCATTTGTTCAAACATCGCTTTCAGTCTTACATCTCTCAGGTTAACCAGGAAAGGGTTTTCGATAGCCGTTTTCAGCTGGATGCCATAAGACGTTTCATAACGGTTGGTACCGCCGGGGTAGCCAAATATCATGGCATAGTCGTTTTCCTTTACGCCTTTGATTGATACCGGCAGGAAATGCTTTGGCTTCAGGGGCACGTTATCTGCAGCATAGGGAGCGGGTTTACCATCTTTACCGGTGTATACGCGGAAAATGGAAAAATCGCCGGTATGACGGGGCCATTCCCAGTTATCGGTATCTCCGCCAAATTTACCCACGCTTTCAGGAGGTGTTCCTACCAGGCGGATATCTTTATAGCGTTCATATACAAACATCAGGTACTGGTTGCCTTTGAACATGGGTACTACTTTCGCTTCGTAGCCGGTGTTGGCGGTAGCTTTGGTAATGATATCACCGTATACCTGTTGTTCTTTCTTAGCCCTGTCGGCGCCGTCCAAACCTTTCAGGGCTTCTTCCACTTCTTTGGTTACATCTTCCACTTTAATGAGGAACTGTACAGACAATTGGGAGGAGGTGATTTCCTGTTGCTTATTTTTTGCGTAGAATCCGTTTTTCAGGTAGTTGTGTTCTACGGAGCTGGCAGCTGCAATGGCGCCATAGCCGCAGTGATGGTTGGTGAAAATGAGGCCTTCGCTGCTTACAATTTCTCCCGTACAACCACCGCCAAAAATAACGATAGCGTCTTTCAGGGACGCCTTGTTAATACTATACAACTGTTCCTTGGTCAGCTTCAATCCTTTCTTCACCATGTCGTTGTATGTTTGCTGCCCCAATAAATAAGGCAACCACATGCCCTCATCTGCTTTAGCCCACTTGATACTTACGCTAAGCAATAAGAGCAAAACCAGTAATTTTTTTCTCATATTAAGTCAGGTTTTGTTTTTAAGGACCTCAAACCTAGCTATTTTTTTGTTACCAGGCGCAGGTATAGGTACCAGTGGCGCTGTTATGTGATAATTATTTATATATTAACATCGTGTAAATAGAAAAACTGGAATATGTTTTGATAAGGGGGTACAGCCGGAAGGCGTGCCAATATTTTATATAACTTGAGAAAAACTGAAGGAGCATGAAAAAAATATTTTTGATAATAGGCGTTGCCGCTTTTTTTGCCTGCAATGAGAGTAGTACTCAGGAGGAGAAAAAAGAGCAGGCAAAGGAAGATCTGCAAAAGGCAGCCGAGGATATTAAATCTGCTGCCAGCAGTACCGGTGATTATTTATCCGAGCAAAAGAAGCAGGCAGAAGATGCCATCCGGGAACGCATCAGCGAAATAGACCAGACCACCAAGGAATTAAAGAAAGACGGGGACGAAAAAAGTGAGACGGCCCGCAAAAAACTGGAAGCGCTGAAAGCCCAGATGAATAAGAAACTGGAAGATGTGAAGAGCAGCAGTGCCGATACCTGGGACAGTACCCGGGCAGCGGCCGACCAGCTGATGAAAAAATCTGATAAAGAGTGGACAGATTTCAAGCAGGATTTTAAAGATCTGTTTAAGAAAGATTAAACAGACTGCGGTATCACTTCAAAATTCCGCAATCCTTGTTCCTTGAACATTAATCTTGTAATTTTACCCGGCTTAACAGATTTAAATTTGCTACTTTCTTATCATCAGGATTTATTAACAGAAGCCGGCTGCGACGAAGCCGGAAGGGGATGCCTGGCGGGTCCGGTGTTTGCGGCGGCAGTAATACTGCCTAAAAAATTCAGACACCCTTTGTTGAATGACTCAAAGCAAATGAAGCCGACAGACCGGGACAAGTTAAGGACCGTGATTGAGAAAAAAGCGATCTGCTATGCAGTGGCGAGTGTGGATAATGTGGAAATAGACAAGATAAATATATTGAAAGCTTCTTTTAAGGCCATGCACCTGGCTTTGGAAAAGCTTCATCAGCAGCCCGAGTTCATATTGGTAGATGGCAACCGTTTTTATGCATACGGCAATACTCCACACGCCTGTATTATACAGGGCGATGGTATATATGCCTCCATTGCAGCGGCTTCCATTCTGGCCAAGACCTACCGCGATGAATATATGCAGCAGTTACATACTGCGTATCCTCATTTCGGATGGAATGTGAATAAAGGATATCCAACGAAACAACACCGTGATGCAATCCGGGAATTTGGCGATACGCCTTACCACCGTAAAACATTCCGCCTGTTGCCGGAGCAACTGGAGTTGGATTTTTAAAACATGTAACCATTAGCTTTTGCTAAGTGTATCGAAATCATCGCTGCATTTACTAACCGCTAAAAGCTGGTTCATCTTATCCTTATTAATTTTGCCCTTATAGGGAACAATTATGCTAAAGCAGACACAACAGCAAAAATTATTACAGAAGCTTTCGCCTCAGCAAATTCAGTTAATGAAATTGCTGCAGGTGCCTACTGTTAACCTGGAGGAACGAATCAAAGAGGAACTGGAAGAAAATCCGGCGTTGGAGTATGGAGAAGAAGCCGGAGAGGACGAGTTTAAAGAACAGGAAGAATTTGAAACGCCTTCAGAAGAAGATGAATTTGAGCCGGACGGTAGTGAAAATGAGTACGACAATATTGATATTTCAGAATATGTAAATGAGGGAGATGACGAGGTAGCGGACTACAAACTGCGCGACGATAACTATCCCGATCCTGACGAAAGTAATAAGACCATCCCTATCCGGGTAGAAACTTCTTTCCATGAACATTTACTGAGCCAGCTGGGCATGCTGGAGCTGGACGATCACCAAAACGCCATTGCCGAACATATTATTGGCAGCATCGACGATGATGGCTATCTGCGGCGGGAAATCAGCTCTATGGTGGATGATCTTTCCTTTTCACAGAATATTGATACCACAGAGGAAGAAATCAATTCCCTTATTAAAAAGATCCAGGACTTCGATCCGGCGGGCGTATGTGCTACAGATCTGAAAGAATGTTTGTTGTTACAGTTAAGGCGTAAGCCGCAGGACGATTCCGGCGTACATAATGCCTACCAGATCCTCGAAAACTATTTCGACGAGTTTACCAAGAAGCATTACGAGAAGATACAGAAAGCCCTGGGGCTGACAGACGAAGGACTGAAAGAGGCTATCACGCAAATTATCAAGCTCACCCCCAAACCGGGCGGCAATTTTGCTACGCTGAATAAAGCGGAAAGCTATGTACTGCCCGACTTCTTCATATTAAACAATGCCGGCAAACTGGAGCTGACCCTCAATTCACGCAATGCGCCAGACCTCCGTATTTCAGGTGGTTACCGCGAAATGCTGAAGGAATATGACCGTGGCGATAAAAAAGATAAACGCCAGAAAGAGGCTGTTTTATTTATTAAGCAAAAGATTGATGCCGCCAAATGGTTTATAGATGCCATTAAACAACGGCAACACACGTTGCTGTCCACCATGGAATCTATCATGGATTACCAACGTGAATTTTTCCTTACGGGAGATGAAACTACGATGAAGCCGATGATCCTGAAAGATATCGCGGATCGTACGCAACTGGATATTTCCACCGTAAGCCGTGTAGCCAACAGTAAATATGTGCAAACGGAGTTTGGTACCTTTAAGTTGAAATTTTTCTTCTCTGAGTCGTTGTCGACCGACAGTGGCGAGGAAGTATCCACCAGGGAGGTAAAAAAGATTTTATCGGATCTTATTGAAGCGGAGAACAAGCGTAAGCCGCTGAGCGATGAAAATCTGACGAAGATGCTGCAGGACAAAGGATACAATATTGCCCGCCGTACGGTGGCCAAATACAGGGAGCAGCTGAATATTCCGGTAGCCCGTTTACGTAAAGAATTATAAGAAACTATACCATGCAAGAACAAGCTGTTTTAGACCGGAACGGAAACTTTCACGACAGGCCGGAATTTTCACCCGCAATGCGATCACTGGCCCAGGCTATTTCCTACCTCACTCATCCGCTGTTCATCCCGCTGCTGGTAACATTCCTGGTACTGGAGTCTATTCCTGAATATATGGTAGCATTTAAGGTGCAGAGCAAACGTTTTGCCTTTGACATGCTTTATTTCAGGGTGGCTATTATCAGTATCGGTTTCCCGGTACTGACGCTGCTGCTGGCGAAAACGCTGAAGTTTGTTTCTTCTATATATATGAAAACCCAGCGTGACAGGATCATTCCCTATGTGGCCATGATTACCTATTACTTCTGGGCGTTTTATACTTTTCAACAGGAAGGCGCGGCGCCGAAGTTCTATACCGCTTTTTTCCTGGGTATTTTCCTGAGTATCTCCATTTCATTTGTATCGAATAATTTCATTAAAACCAGCATGCATACCGTGGGCTGGGGAGGCGTAATCGGATTCCTGTTCTCGTTGATGTGGGGAATGCATATGAATGTAACCACTCCCCTGGTAATTACCATTTTTATTGCGGCTATTGTAGCTACTGCACGCATGGTGCTGGAAGCGCATACCCCCCGTGAAATCTATATCGGTTTTTTTATCGGCATTATTTCCCAGCTGGCAGCCTGCTGGATACTGGTAAAATAGCCAATACCCACCATTCTATTCCCTCTTCCCCGTCGGATACACCGCGCAGGGAACAGGGAGATTAGAATAAAGAATGGCGAATAAGAAAAATTTTTGGGGTTTAACCTCGACCGCTCACCGTATCACTTACGCACATTGGATGCAAGGCCGCAAGGCAGGCTAACAAACAACTTTAACAAACAGTAGGGGGATTAACTTCAACAACTAAACTTGACAGTACAAAAGTCAAACATTCTCCGCTGATACTCAAGCGTATAACTACGCTTTTTAAAAATGCAGTAGAATTCTCATATAGGTCGGCGCAAAATTATTTTTAGTCTTTTGTTGTTACGCATATTCAATGCGTAATGGGTTCGCATCTTTGTTGTGCCATTGCGGGTTAACCCCTTAAAGATAAAAGCCTCCGGGTTTGAAAGGAATCCGGAGGAAACAGAGAAATACTACTTTATTTAGCATTGAAAAGAAAATGCTAAAAAATTTAGGAAAATAAAAAATTAGATCATAACTTAGCAATCCAATTACATGCTTTCTAATTGTGATCAGCTATCTTTTAAATTTGTAAAAACATTAATGATATGTCTACAGCCAATGCAGAAAAACTGAAGGCCCTGCGCCTCACAATGGACAAGATTGAGAAAGATTTCGGTAAGGGATCTGTGATGATGATGGGTGAAAAAGCAGAAGCACCGATGGAAGTAATTTCTACGGGTTCTCTGGGTCTTGATATCGCACTTGGAATTGGTGGTTTGCCTAAAGGAAGAATCATTGAGATATATGGACCTGAGTCTTCCGGTAAAACAACCATTGCAATTCACACTATTGCGGAAGCACAGAAAAAAGGCGGCATTTGCGCCATTATAGATGCGGAGCATGCTTTTGACAGCAGCTATGCAAGAAGGCTGGGAGTTGACGTTGATTCCCTGTTAATATCACAACCGGATCATGGTGAGCAGGCGCTGGAAATAGCAGATCGCCTGATCCTTTCCGGAGCAGTGGATGTAGTGGTAATAGATTCCGTTGCAGCCCTGGTACCAAAAAGTGAGCTGGAAGGTGAAATGGGTGAAAGTAAAATGGGATTACAGGCCCGTTTGATGTCACAGGCGCTGCGTAAGTTAACGGCTACCATTGCCAAAACAAATTGCTGCTGCATATTTATTAACCAGTTACGTGAAAAGATAGGTGTTATGTTTGGTAATCCTGAAACGACCACCGGTGGTAATGCGTTGAAATTCTATGCATCGGTAAGGCTGGATATACGCCGTATGAGCCAGATTAAAGATGGTGACGAAGCGGTTGGTAACCGTGTGAAAGTGAAAGTAGTGAAAAATAAAGTGGCGCCTCCATTCCGCCAGGCCGAGTTTGACATTATTTATGGTCAGGGCGTGTCCAAAATGGGTGAGGTCATTGACATGGGTGTTGAATACGGTGTTGTACAGAAAAGCGGTAGCTGGTTCAGCTATGACACCAATAAGTTAGGTCAGGGCCGTGATGCAGTAAAACAACTGCTGATCGACAATCCTGAACTGGCAGCAGAAATCGAAGCAAAAATAAAAGTGAAGATTCAGGAAAAACAGGATGCTGAATAAGTAACGCCCGGCCGGAAAAGAATAAAAGCCGCTACTTTTAATTTGCCGGAAATTGAATCAGATCTTACTATTAAAGATATACATACAAGTTAGTTTTAGTTTTAGTAAGCATTGGGTTAGTATGCACATCCCTGCCTTATCCTGGGCGGGGATTTTTTTGACCCTTAACCCCGAAAAATAAAAACCCGCTCCGTTTACCGGAGCGGGTTTTTATTTTTTCACTAAGTTATCTTACTAATAAAAGCAATTAAGCTTCTGCTTTCATGCTCTTTGCTGATCTCTTACGTTCCTCTTCATCCAGGATGGTTTTACGCATACGGATAAAGTTAGGCGTTACCTCAATACACTCATCATGCTGGATGTACTCCATACATTCTTCCAGTGTCATCAGTATTTTAGGCGCAATGTTAGCAGCACCATCGGTTCCGCTCGCACGCATGTTGGTCAGTTTCTTTCCTTCGTTTGGATTCACCACCAGGTCACCCGGTTTATTGGTTTCACCAATGATCATACCCTTGTACACTTCTTCTCCCGGATCAACGAAGAAAGATCCTCTATCCTGCAGCTTATCCAGCGAGTAACCGGTAGTAGTACCAGCTTCCTTCGCAATCAGCACACCGTTGTTACGGCCAGGGATAGCACCTTTCCATGGTTTGTAGTCATTAAACCTGTGCGCCATTACCGCTTCGCCTGCAGTTGCAGTCAGCATCTGTGTACGCAAACCAATCAAACCACGGGAAGGAATTTCAAATTCCAGGTGTTGCATTTCACCCTTGGTTTCCATGATCAGCATCTCACCTTTACGGCGGGTTACCAGGTCAATTACCTTGCTGGCAAAATCCTGCGGAACGTCTACCACCAGGGTTTCGTACGGTTCGCATTTTTTACCATCTACATGTTTCACGATTACCTGTGGCTGACCAACAGTTAATTCGTAACCTTCACGACGCATCGTTTCAATCAATACACCTAAGTGCAGGATACCACGACCATATACCATGAAGCTATCAGCACTGTCAGAATCCATTACACGGAGTGCAAGGTTCTTTTCAGTTTCTTTCATCAAACGATCACGCAGGTGACGGGAAGTAACAAACTTACCATCCTTACCAAAGAACGGAGAGTTGTTGATACCAAACAACATGTTCATGGTAGGTTCATCCACACTGATGATCGGCAATGCTTCCGGTTCTTCTGCATCAGCAATAGTATCACCAATGTTGAAACCTTCAATACCTACTACCGCGCAAATATCACCGGCAAATACCTGGGTTACTTTCCTCTTACCCAATGCTTCAAAGATATACAGCTCACGCACTTTCTGCTTTTTGCTGGTACCATCTGTTTGCATTAAAGTAACCCACTGGCCTTCTTCAATGGAAGCACGGGCAACCTTTCCTACAGCGATACGGCCAAGGAAGGAAGAGTAATCCAGTGAAGTGATCTGCATCTGCAGATTACCTTCCGGAGTTTTTGGCTGTGGAACATATTCCAGGATGCCATCCATCAACGGAGAAATATCTTCGCACTGTTCTAATGAACTGTTGAACCAGCCATTTTTACCAGAGCCATAAAATGTCGGGAAGTTTAATTGCTCTTCTGTAGCGTCCAGGTTAAAGAACAATTCAAATACTGCGTCATGTACTTCATCAGGACGACAGTTAGCTTTATCTACCTTGTTGATAACAACAATTGGCTTCAGATTCAGCTGTAAGGCTTTCTGCAACACAAAACGTGTTTGAGGCATAGGTCCTTCAAAAGCATCTACCAGCAAGATAACACCATCAGCCATTTTCAATACCCTTTCCACTTCACCACCAAAGTCGGCGTGGCCTGGAGTATCAATCACATTGATTTTGGTTCCCTTGTACTCAACAGAAGCGTTCTTACTGAAGATAGTGATACCACGTTCTCTCTCAAGATCGTTACTATCCATGATCAGCTCTCCTGATTCCTGGTTAGCCCGGAATACATTAGCCTGATGAAGGATTTTGTCAACCAAGGTAGTTTTACCATGGTCTACGTGTGCAATAATTGCGATATTACGAATGTTCATATACTTAAATCTTTAGCCATCAGCCATTAACAAAATTTACGCTAATAGCTACAAAAAGAAGGCGCAAAGGTACGAAAACCTAGCGAGAATGAAGGAAACACGTTTTAAATAAATGTAATCATTTAGTCATGTGGCAGATCTATGCTGCAACACACTGACAACCATTGATTTACAATTAATTATAAGCAAATATGGCAATCAAATAGTTTTGTGGCGTCAATTTTGTTCCGTCCAACCCTTTTTACACGGCTCAAATTATTGCAATGAAGAAGATATGTTACTTGCTCCTAATCGCTTGCTTTATAGCTATTTATTGCCCCTTACAAGCTCAGCAAATACCAGCACAGGATATTACCCTTTCTAAATACAAATATCCCTTTCCCGTTCACTTCTTAAAGCTACAGATACAAGGACAGCAACTGCAAATGACTTATATGGATATACAACCCTCTAAGCCAAATGGCAAAACCATTGTACTCCTGCATGGCAAAAATTTCTGCGGCGCTTATTGGGACAGCACTGCAGCCGATTTAAGTAATAATGGATACCGGGTGGTTATACCAGACCAGGTTGGTTTTGGTAAATCAGCCAAACCCGCTCACTTTCAATACTCGTTTCAGCAACTGGCTCAAAACACCAAAACCCTGCTCGATAGCTTGCAAATAACCAAAACCGCCATATTGGGCCATTCTATGGGAGGCATGCTGGCCACCCGCTTTGCCCTCATGTATCCAGAAGTCACCGAAAAACTGATTCTTGAAAACCCCATAGGGCTGGAAGACTGGAAAGTAAAAGTGCCGTATCAATCTGTAGATAAATGGTACAAAGCAGAACTGCAGCAAAGCTATGACAAGATCAAACAGTATATGATGGACAGCTACTATGCCGGCAAATGGTCACCTGCCTACGATAAATGGGCACAGCTGCAGGCCAGCTGGATCAGCAGCCCCGACTACTCGCAGGTAGCATGGAACTCCGCCCTTACCTACGATATGATTTTTACACAACCGGTGTTATACGAACTTGAAAACATCCAAACCCCTACCCTTCTGATTATCGGGCAGCGCGACCGTACCGCACTCGGCAAAGCCAGCGTACCGGAAGATATTCGTAAAACCATGGGAAACTATCCTGAATTGGGGAAAAATGCCGCGCAAAAAATCCCACATGCTAGGTTGGTGCCGATTGAAGGTGTAGGACATCTTCCCCACATTGAAGCATATACGAAATTCATTACACCACTGCTGAAGTTTTTGCAGGAGTAGAAAACGAACTTTAAGAGCAGTAACATTTGTAGTTTTATCTGCAAAGCAGCGAAACCAACCCCCTACTTTTGCTCCAGCAGCTTCACCACATATTCCAACGCGCTCTGGTTGGCGGGGTTATCCAGCGCATGGGCTATATCCAGTTTTTCGCGGGAAGTAAGATGCCAGGATAAAGCTGCTGCCTTGTCCTGCTTTTGTGGCACATACTGGAAAATAACCCGGTGAAATTTATCAGGAAAATATCCTTCCATATAATTCAGCAGATCATCCTGGTCAAAATCCTGCATGGCGCTCCAATGCTGCTGCATGGTAAACAATGGCTCAAACAACAGATCGCTGAGATCCTTTGTTTTCTTGATAGGAGAAATATCGTTCTTCCGCGTGTCACGGATCTGAATATACACCACTCCGCTTGTATTTTCGTTGATCCACTTATTAAAGGTATACAGGTAACGCAGCGTTGTTTGCTGACCGAAGTTATCCCGAATGCCGGCATCCATCACGTCTACAATGGGATTGCTCGGCAAAAACGCATTCGGCAAAACATACGGAAAGGTGGCACACATGCGGATCGCGCTGGTTACCCGCAGATTCATGGCATCCTGGGCGGCGAAATACTGCGCAAAATCCACTCCGTCTATATCCCGCACTTGCCGGGTTGGGTAAAGATACTGTGGACTACACAGGTAACTGACGGGCTGTGGCGAAATCATTAACCGGCGCCCATCTGCATTGATGGTGGCATTCCAGATCAACATAGGAATTTCCGCATTCGCTTCCGGTTGCTGATAGTCTTTCAATGATTTATCCAGTATGCTGTCGGTGTGCTCATTCAGCTGCATTTCAAACGCATAGCCCCTATCCTTTGCATACTGATTTTTCCCCATGCTGAAACTTCTCCACGGCGTAATAAAATCATTGACAGCCATAGATGTAAATACAGAATTTAACAGATCCCGCGATACCCTTTCCGCATATACGTAATTGGAAAGTCTGATCGGTTTCCCCTGTTGTTGCTCGTAATAGAGCTCCCGGAAATAAGTGGCCCCGAGCATCCCGCCGGAAGCCCCGGTCATCAGCACGGTGTGTTTCATTAAACGGCCCTGTAACAGGCTATCCAGCCGCTGCAAAACGTTGACGCTCCAGGTAGCCGACCGGCTGCCGCCACCGCTAAAATTCATCACAATCAATGGCGGCTTCCTATCTGCCGGGAATTTCTTTCTCCAGTTATCTAAAACCGCGATGGTTTGTTTTTTGTCTGCCTCATATCTTTCCCTGGTAAAAAACTGCTGTAAAGCAGCCACACTATATTCCGGCCGTTCCTTTTTTTGCCGGTAGTTAAGCCCATAGGCTTTATTACGGTTATCCACCCAGTTATGTTCTACCATCCAGTTTAATCCAAACAGCATCACCAGTAAAATGGGTATAGACCAGGTTTGCAGCATATACGAATAAGCTCCCGCCACTCCAATGAGGAAAGCGAAAAATATCAATACACTGGCGCCGGCAGGAATCCGGAAAAAATCATAGTCCATCAAATATGCCAATATCACCAGGAAAATCAGGGAGCACCCAACGGTGATCATGGCCGCAAAGTGATGTTGCTTAAGAATACTGTCGAGATAATGCTTATTATAGTGGTCCACGTTCCGGGCCCTTCTGATACGCCAGGGCGTGGAAAAATAGTTATGAACAGGTAACGCATTTTCATCCGGCTCCTGCGTGGGCTTCATGATCATACGCAGGAAGTTCCGGGGATTTCCAAAACGCTTTTCCAGCCGGCGGCCAATATTTTTATCTGCATTAAAAAAATAAAAGAAACAGAAGAAGAAGATAAACAGCACGCCGCAAATATATCCTTCGCCAAGCAACATAATATCGGGTATGGTACTCAACTGCTCGTACCGCTGATATTCCCAGCCCCGGTAAAGTATGCTGAGAATAAACACCATGGGAATAATAGCATTATTCAGGCAGTAACGGAAAAAAGGCTGTGAAGTAGTAGCCAGGAATTTGAAGCGGCCGGTATGCAGGATGAACGTGGTAATTTGCCAGCTCATGATAAACATACCTGTTGCTAATCCCAGAATAGTCGTGCTGTAGAAATTAACTTTGCCCAGATACTCTGGCGCCAGGTAAAGGGCATCTCCGCCAAACACCTTGGCAAAACCGCCGTTAATGGTGCTAAACAGGATCACCCAAAAAATAAGTAACACCTGGTACTTCCTGAAATGCAGGAGCAGTAACTGTATAGGGAAAGAATAGTAAGTTTTTATCAGTAATAACTTCACCTTCATCAGACGATTATTACAAATAAACCTACGGAAAATTTACGGAATTATTGATTTTAAAGCGAAAAGCAGAAGGCTTTATTTACTTGCCCCGGCTAAGAAAAAGTGTCCAGATCAGCGATAACAACAATAGCATTCCAACGCCCTGGTGCAAAATACCATAGCTAACGGGTATTTTCACCTGGCTGTTTAACAAGGTAAGTACGCCCAGTAACACCTGTAATAATACCAGTAGTAACGGCAGATAGCGGATAGCGTGCAAAAGGCTGTTAGTGGGTGTTTGTGCCGCCTTCCACCACCAAACTGCAATCAGGATGGTGATCAGGTAAGCGAGCCCGCGATGTATAAACTGGATAGTAATGGGATTATGTGCTATATCGGCCGTAAATCCTCCCTGTGTA
The DNA here is from genome assembly GCF_018224885.1 of Chitinophaga hostae. Classification (GTDB taxonomy): domain Bacteria; phylum Bacteroidota; class Bacteroidia; order Chitinophagales; family Chitinophagaceae; genus Chitinophaga; species Chitinophaga hostae. The sequence goes on from NZ_JAGTXB010000001.1 coordinate 108,230, forward strand.
AACATTCCACCAGGCACCCAGGTACCATTGATATCGGGCCATGTATTGGCTACCAGCGCGGTATGCAATCCTGCCATAAAAGCGCCATATATCAGCTGCACCAGCAGCAATACCAGTAACCAGATATTTAGTTTCTTTAAACCCGGCACCGCTAATATCTCCGTAGAACGCACGCTCAGCTTGAGCGCAAACCAAAATACATAACACAACAGCACTAGCGCAGAAATAAAATGAATCGCCAAACGGATATGGTTTACATACAGGTTCTCTTCGTTCAGACCGCTTTTTACCATGATCCACCCGATCAGTCCCTGCAAACCACCCAGCACAAATAATATGACCATGGGATTGATCATACTTTTATTAATCTTCTTCTTAATAACAAAATAAATGAACGGCACAATAAACACCAACCCCATCAACCGGGCCCAGTCGCGGTGCAACCACTCCCAGAAGTAAATAAACTTAAAGTCAGACAAGGTGAAGTGACTATTGATGTACTGATACTGGGCTATTTTTTTATAGCCCTCAAAAGCACGCTGCCATGCCTCTTCGGTCATAGGAGGAAACGCACCCAGCAGTGGCTGCCACTCAGTAATAGATAAGCCGGAACCGGTTAAGCGCGTAATTCCGCCCAGCAAAACCTGTACTATCAACATGCCCACGCCTATATATAACCATATGGCAACCGGGCGACTATCTTTTATTGTTACTGCTTCCATAAACGGTGCAAAAATAGGGAATGAATGGCGAACAAGGGTGCTAAATACTCACATTATTTTAACAAAGGCGTAATGTTCTGTTAATCCACAGGTCGGAGCTTTGCATCGAAAAATTAAACGGCACCATTGTATTAGCTAATACCGCCCTCATTAACAAAGACAACATATTAAAAAAATAAAGTCATGAAACATTTACGTTTTGTTTTCTTAGCACCCAAAGCAGCATTGTTATTATTTGTTACTATCCTGTTCCCAATTTTACACGCGGCAGCACAGTCTCAAACATTTGCGTATAACGCATCCAGACTGGCGCACGAAAAACCGGGAACACCAGCACCAGTTGAATCTTTTGATGTTCATATCACACAACTGCAAAAAGATCAACTCTTATTTCAACTGTCTGTTGATAATCCAGGCAATGAAAGGCTGACGCTTTACATAAAAGACAACTTCAATAACACCCTGCACCGCGAAACTTTGCCAGCCACCCTGCGTTTCGAAGCACGCTATAACCTCGCCTCCCTGGAAGACGGCGACTACATTTTCGAAATCAGAAGCGGAAAAACTAAACTGGCGGAAAAAGCAATTGCTATCAAAACCCAGACCCTGGTTAACAGAAGCGTTTCGGTAACGAAGTAGCTATTAGCTATTAGCTATTAGCTGTTAGCTGTTAGCAAGCGGAAAGAATATAGCGAAAGGAAAAGGACATAAGGCGTAGGCAAAAGGCCCAAGGCAAAAAATATAAAGCGAATGACCAAAGTATGTAGAAAATTTACATCCACTTTGGTCATTCGCTTTATAATTTTTATCCTCCGCCATATTCTTTCCGCTTGCTAATAGCTAAAAGCTAATGGCTAACCGCTGCTTCGGTCATTCGCTTTATATTTTCTACCTCCGCCATATTCTTTCCGCTTGCTAATAGCTAAAAGCTAATGGCTAACCGCTGCTTTGGTCATTCGCTTTATAATTTTTACCTCCGCCATATTCTTTCCGCTTGCTAACAGCTAAAAGCTAATGGCTAACTGCTGCTATCGCTTCATACACTGCTTCAAACATTTTTTCCCGGGTACGCAATGCAGATATTTTCGTATTGGCGCCACCGTTAGGATATACCCTGTTGCTCAGGAAAATAAACACGAGGCCGGAGGAAGGATCTGCCCATACACAGGTACCTGTGTACCCAGTATGTCCAAAAGTAGCCGCAGAAGCGCTTTTAGCCGGGTAAGGTTCCCTTCGTGTAGCATTGTCTTTCTCGGGTTTGTCGAATCCTAAACCGCGGCGGCTGATGTTACTATTATAGGCGGTAAACAGCTGCACTGTTTCCGGCTTTATATATTGCACTCCATTGAATGAGCCTTTGTTCAACAGCATCTGCATAATCACTCCCAGGTCATTTGCTGTGGAAAACAATCCGGCATGGCCGGAAACGCCGCCAAACATGGCTGCGCCGGGATCATGCACATCGCCGCGCAGCTGCTGCATTCTGAAAGAGTACTCCCTTTCCGTAGGTACAATTTCCGGTAAAGCAAATCGCTCCCTCGGCAAAAAGCCCGTGGTAGCTAATCCCATCGGAACATAAAATGTTTCCCGGACATAGTCGTTAAGCCGTTTCCCCGTGAGCTGCTCTACAATTTTTCCGAGAAAAATATAGTCACAGTCACTATATACATAACCCTGATGCGGCGATAGTTTACTATCCAGGATCCTCCGCCACATGGTATCTACATAACTGTTTTCCATGTACATCTGTTCCGCCACGCGAACGGTATGGGAAGGATCGGGTACCTTATGATACAATACGGTGTCCGGATGACCATTCGGATACAGTGTCTCTTTATAAAAAGGAATAAAAGCCACCAGCCCGGCCTGGTGCAGTAATACATCCCGGATACGCAACCCGGCCTTGTCGGTACCCAGCACCAGGGGAAGATATACGCCAAGAGTGGCATCCAGGTTGAGTTTCCCTTCGTCGTAAAGGCGCATTACGGCTAATGTGGTAGCGCAAATTTTTGTTACCGAGGCCAGATCGTAGATAGATGTTGGAGAAACCGGTTCCTGCTTATTATACTCATAATGACCAAAGCAGCGGTTATAGATCACCTTTCCATTTTTCATCGCCAGTACCTGTGCGCCTGGTGCGGCGCTGTGGGTAATCATATCATTGGCAAAACCATCTATTTTTGCCAGGGTTTGTTCATCAACACCGGCTTCCTTTGCAGTGGCGGTGGGCAAAATAGTGAACTGGTTCACTTTGTAGGTGATGCCTGTACCGGAAGGCAACGCTGGGCAAACCGTTACCGGTAACTTCCCCGAAGGGCCCAGTTTACCAAACAACAGGTCTGCCGCCACTTTCTGGGTGGTACTATCATCTTCATACGCCGCAATGATGGCCGGGGCATCACAGAAATACTGGATGGCATATGGATTACCAAATGCCACGGTAACAGACGGCATTTCCGTTTGCAGCTGCCGGATGATCAGGCGTTCCGCCATGGTAAGGCCAAAGTTGTTGGCTGGCCGCCGGCTATAGTCGTGCAAACTGATGATAACGGCTTTATAGTCTCGCTGAATGCGGGATACAATAGGCGCGATCTGGTCTACCGACTGGCGGGAAGTAAAAATAAACGCATCCGTACCAGGTTTATACTCCTTTACGGTTTGCAGAAAGGTGTTGCCGGCATCGGCTCCGATGGCTATTACAGCCAGCTTTTGCTGGACCATAGCGGGAGAAAACGGCACCAGTTTTTTATCGTTACGTACCAGCGTAATGGCGCTTTCAGCAATCCGTTTACGCAGCGTATCTGTTTTTGCATTAAGGTCGGCGGCCAGGTTGTCAGTATCAACATGCTGCGGCTTCGATAACCCCAGGTTGTATTTGGCCCGCAATACTTTCTTCACCCGTTCATCTACCTCGTCCTGGCTTATCTTGCCAGCTTTGATGGCCTTCTTAATAGCCTCAACGCTGCCTGCGGAGGTAGAAGGTAATATCATCAGGTCATTCCCTGCGAGCAGCGACTGTAAGGATTCCTGTCCTTTCGTATAGAATTTTGCGATGCCTTTCATTTCAAGGGCATCGGTTACGATCAGCCCTTTATAACCCAGCTCATTTTTCAGCAGTTTTGTAACTGCATTGTAAGAAATGGAGGTGGGTGTATTGGGTTTTTTATCGATAGATGGAATATAAAGATGAGCGATCATAACAGATCCCACACCGGCTGCAATGGCTTCCCGGAAGGGATATAGCTCCAGCGAATCCAGTTGTTCCCTTGTTTTGTTGATAGTGGGCAAATCGAGGTGGGAATCCACATTGGTATCGCCGTGGCCGGGAAAGTGTTTGGCGCAGGCCATAACGCCGACATCCTGCATTCCCCGGATGGTGGCAACGCCCATGCGGGCTACCTGGTACTTGTTTTCACCAAAAGAGCGGTCGTTGATAACCGGGTTGGAAGGGTTGTTGTTTACGTCCATATCCGGCGCGAAATCGATATGAATACCAAGGCGGCGGCATTGCTCCCCCATGAGTTTCCCCGCGTCATAAGCCAGGGTGGTATCTTGTACAGCACCTATCATCATATTGCGGGGCAGCGATATTACACTGTCAAGACGCATACCCAGCCCCCACTCGCCGTCTATGGCAACCAGCAGCGGTACCTTGGATATAGACTGATAGTAATTGGTTAACCCTGCTTGTCGAACCGGGCCTCCCTGAAAAAATATCACTCCTCCTACTTTGTTGTCCTGTATATCTTTAATAACGGCGTTGATATGATCCTGTCCCAGGTTGGAATGAGCTCTTATCATGATCAGCTGTGCAATTCGTTCTTCCTGGGTGAGCGACTGAAACACGCTGTCTGCCCACTGTGAGGCGTTATCCTGTTGTGGCGTTGCTTGCCTTGTGGTGGTTTTCTTTTGTTTCTTTTTGTCCTTAAACATCAGGGGCGCAGAAATGGCGCTCCCCGTCATCATCAGACCAGTTAGTCCTGCAACCAATAATTGTTTCCTCATTTCATAAACTTACAAATATTCAGGCGTAAATCCAGAGCGGGCACACTGAATATCAAATAATTACTAATAATGATCATATGATTTTGTTAGATAGAAAGTATTTTGGTAAATTAGGATAGCCTGTTGAAGATAATTTAGGAATTCTGGTAAAAAATTAAAATATGTTTACTATTTTGTCAGAATATTTACATTTAGTTTAATCAATCGTAATTTTAATTACCAATACATTCATCTGTTTCATATATTTGCAGCCTTGCGAGTAAAGTAGATTTAAATAAAACATGGTCAATCTCATTTTATTTGGCCCTCCCGGTAGCGGCAAGGGTACACAAAGTGCTAATATTATCCAGAAGTACGGACTTATTCATCTGTCTACCGGCGATTTACTTCGCAGTGAAATTGGTGATAAAACCCCACTGGGTCTTGAAGCTAAGAAGTTCATGGATCAGGGCCATTTGGTTCCGGATGAAGTAGTGATTGGGATGATCAGTTCCAAACTGGACGCTAATCCCGAAGCACGTGGTTTCATTTTCGACGGTTTTCCCCGCACCACTGCGCAGGCAGAGGCGCTGGATAAGCTGCTGGCATTGAAGAAAACATCTATTTCAGTGGTACTGTCCCTGGAAGTACCGGAAGATGCGCTGATCAAGCGTTTGCTGAACCGTGGTTTAACCTCCGGCCGCAGCGACGATGCATCTGAGGATGTGGTAAAAGCGCGTATTGTGGAATATCATAACAAAACCGCTCCTGTGGCTGATCACTATGCCAAATTTGGCAAGTTCAAGAAAGTGAAAGGTGATGGCACCGAAGAGGAAGTCTTCGAACTGTTATCCAAAGAACTGGATGAACTGGTAGGAGAAAGAGTATAATTAAAGCGGGAAACCGCTACCAAAAAGAATTTCAGCTTCTTATTATACAACGCAAAGATTGTAAGTAGACGGCTCATAGCACCTGATGGTGCTAATTAGCTTAAACTTCACGATCTTTGCGTTTTGTTTTTCTGTTGTAATGGAAGCAACAGCTTTAAAATCAGAGCATTGTGGAAAAAGCGAACTTCGTAGATTATATCCGTGTATTTTGTAAATCAGGGAAAGGTGGTGCAGGTAGTATGCATTTTATGCGTACCAAATTTAATGCGCAAGCCGGCCCCGATGGTGGCGACGGTGGCAGAGGAGGGCATGTTATTTTAAGGGGAAACTCACAACTGTGGACCCTTTTGCACCTTCGCTGGCACAAAAACCTGCTCGCAGAAGACGGCGAAAACGGCAGCGGCGATAACTGTACCGGTCGTTTTGGTAAGGATATTATCATTGAAGTACCACTCGGCACCCAGGCAAAAGACGAAGAAACCGGTCGCGTGGAAGCAGAAATTCTGCACGACGGACAAGAGCTGATCTGGATTCCGGGCGGACAAGGAGGAAAAGGTAATGCCTTTTTTAAATCTGCCACCAACCAAACACCGGAATATGCACAACCTGGTATGCCAGGTTCGGAAGGCTGGAAAGTAGTAGAATTAAAGGTTTTGGCAGATGTGGGCCTGGTAGGCTTCCCCAATGCCGGAAAATCTACCCTGTTGTCTACTATTACCGCAGCCAAACCCAAAGTGGCCGACTACGCCTTCACTACCCTCACTCCCCAGCTGGGCATGGTGGAATACCGCGACAACAAATCATTCTGTATTGCCGATTTACCCGGCATTATTGAAGGCGCACACGAAGGAAAAGGATTAGGACACCGATTTTTACGACATATTGAAAGAAACGCCGTATTATTATTCCTTATTCCAGCAGATAGCTCAGACCACCGCAAAGACTTTGAGGTACTGGTAAATGAGCTGGAACAATATAATCCCGAATTACTGGACAAACAGTTTCTGCTGGCAATCAGCAAAAGCGACATGTTGGATGATGAGCTGAAAGCCGCCATATCTGCGGAGCTACCGGAAGATGTACCACATGTATTTATTTCATCTGTTACAAACCAGGGGCTCAGTGAATTAAAGGATATCTTGTGGGAAGCCCTTAACAGGAAGATAGATACGCCTACCGTAGACGCAGAGTAACTGTTTCCGGATTTACGGGGAAAACCTTCTGACGCCAATGTTCGTTACAGTATCCCGTATACCATGAAAACACTTTTTTTTCTTGCAGTCACCCTGGTGTTGCTGACTGCCTGCCAACAATCCCCCAAGCCTAAACATGTGCGACCGGTGCAGATTGATACGATGCAGCTGGTAGCCCCGCCGGCGCCATCATTGAAAGTAGCTTCCAACGAAGTAAACGTGGTAAGCCGCGACTCGACTACCTATATCCGTTTTGGGAGTTGTTACTTTTCGCTCGACTGGATAAAACCAGATGAAAAACGCAACGATTTTGAACTGCATCCGGATACGCTTTTTTTCTGGTTGGACTATCGCCATACCATTGAGGGACAAATGCTCGCTGTTACCACCGGGGAAGCCCGGCAGATAAAGGTATTCCAGTGCTACGAAACCAGCGCCGTCATCGGCCGGGAACCCCTGCTGCAATGGAAACATTATCGCTCCCCCTGGGAAACCCTGACAGCCGAAGCCAGTAACTTCTTTGTGTGCAGGAAATATACCTCCGCAGAAAAAAGCCGCTTCCCCCCTGCCAGCATCCACACTTTACGGGAACATGTAAAACGACATGGCTCCCCGGCAACCTATGCGCTGGTAGCCCAACTTGGTAATTTTCCCGAACCACCGGTCCATATCGCTATCAGCCGCTATTACATCCGGCTGGATGGAGGCAGGAAAAATACACCAGATAAAATCAATAAACTACTGGTAATCGATGTGTCGTTTAAAGGCTGATAAAAATTATATTTACAAAAAAGACCTGTGAAAAATTTAACCGGTTCCCTGCTTGTAGCGCTGTTGCTGTTTTATGCCTGCAAACCCGCCGCAGACAAGAAAAACACGGCACCCTCCGCAAATGGCGACAGCCTGGCGCTCGGCAAACTCCCCGGCACCTATACCGGCGACTTCGGCGGCGCTCCCATATATATCATCCTGAATTACGCCAATGGAAAAAATGTGGCCGGGTACAACGTACATAAAGGACTACGCCGTAACCTGCGGGGCGAAATGACAAAAGAAAATAATACCTGGATACTTACCCTCAGCGAACCCGGAGATCATCCCTTCGATGGAAAATTCATACTTACCTTTGATGAGCAATTCAACAACGCTAAAGGCAGCTGGAAGCCGCTGAACAACAGCACCCTCAAAGAAAAAAACCTTGCATTGCACCGGAACGCAGAAAATACCAACGAAAACTATGCAATGACAGGCAACACCTTTAATTTCTTCCTGATAGATAATTCCGACAGCAAAAGCGACCTTTCCTTTAACGAAGATGGTAGCTGTATGCTGCAACTATATGAGAAAATAAATGACACAACCTATGCTAACCAGATGCTCCGCATCAGAGGCACTTACCAAAAACTGAACGACAGCACCCTTTCTATTTCCTGGGAAAAGAACCCCCACTTTAAAGAACGCACCAACCAATACAAAATCCTGCTCAACAGGGATCAGGAAGATGGCTCCATCTCTACAAACGGCGTACAGATCGACAGCCTCGAGTTTGTAATGGGACTATAAACTGCGCATCATGTTGAAAAAAATCGGATGGATACTAACTGTAACGGCTATACTCTATGGGGCATGGCTGATGCTGTTACTAACCATTCCCTATACGGCATTTGAAAAGTATACTGATTTCCTGATCACCAAACAGCGCGTGTATCACCTGTTCCACTGGCGCATCAGCTTCTACATTCACGTTTTCATCAGCATTATTGCATTGCTCACCGGGCTGCTGCAGTTCAGCAAATACCTGTTGGATAAATATCCGCGTCTGCATCGCAACAGCGGAAAAACTTATGCACTGGTGGTCGTTTTTCTCAGCGGCCCCACGGGGCTCATCATGGGTTTCTACTCCAACGGCGGGATATATGCACGGATCAGCTTTGTGCTCCTGTCTATTCTGTGGATAGCCAGCACGATCATGGGCTGGAGAAGCGCTATGCAAGGGCGATGGCCGGAACATATTACCTGGATGCTGCGAAGCTATGCACTTACCTTGTCGGCACTCACACTCCGCTTATATGCCCTGATCCTGGGATTGATGCATATGCCACTGAGACCAGCAACAGCCTACATCACTATTTCCTGGTTAAGCTGGACAATAAATTTATTGATAGCAGAGCTGCTGATAAAAAGAGGGTTGATAAAACGTATGGGGATAAGACCGGCGGCATCTTCCGGGGAAGATACCGCCGCCATAAAAATTTAATTACTTATTCAACGCCAGCTGCTGTGTTTTGGGAGAAAAATGACCATCAGCAGTCACTACAAAAGTTTCTTTCTTTATCTCTGTTCTCGACTTCTCCGGGTTATCCTTAAATCCGTCCTTTTCAGGATCTTTTTCATATTCAATTTTATAGTCCGTGAGCTCAATATCTCCACCACCGGCAATCACGGCCTTACGGAAAGGGCCATCATACTTCTGTTGTCCCGCCACCAATATTTTATCAATGAGCTTTCCACTGTTGGTATAGCTCACCATATAGTAATAGCATGGCACATCCGTCAGCTTTTCATCCTCGGCCATATAGGCATCGCTGATCGCATATATCAGGGTTTTGAAATCCGTCGTCTTTTTCACCTCTCCTACATAGTAAAAGGAGCTGCCCACATCCCTTGAAAATTTAGCATCCCTCATTTCGGCTACATACATTTCAAAATCATAGGAGATAAAGTTTTCTCCCAGTTCTTTCGCATATGCCTTGTCAATCGTTAAGGGCATCGTTAACGGTTTGAACTGTGTGGCATAAAGGTTCCATTCCAATTTTTCCGGATCGCCGGCGCCGCTGAAAGCTTCCATTACGGCCGACTTAAAGCCAGGCATTTCTGTTCTTACAAATTCCAGGTCGGGGTCTTTCAGCACATTGTTCAAATTGTTATATCCAAACTCAATGGCTGCCAGCAGGTAGTATTTTGCGGAATCTTTATTCTGATAAACGGAAAACGCACAGGCTTTGTTATATAACAATTTTGATAACGGCTTGTAATCCAATAACTCCGCCATTTCATAGGCATGAATGGCATCGGCAGCATTACGGCTATCCAGCAAAGCATTTCCCAGCTCATAATAGCTTTTAGCCTGTGGTTGCAATAGTATCGCCTTTTTGAATTTTTCTATGCTGCCAGCCGGGTTCTTCTGGTTCCTGTATATGTCAATAGCTTTCAGGAAATCCTTCTCCGCTGCATTACTTTTCCCACCGGTATTGGCGGCTACCCATTTTACGGAGTCGGGGTTGAAGATGCTGGATAAACTGAGCCGGGCCTTTTTACCCGCATTGTTTTCTCCTCCATTACCATGACAGGAGGCTAACAGTGCACAAACGGCAAACAAAGGTATTAAGCGCATAAGGATAGGATTTGGGATATAAAGATAACGAAGAAACAGCAGCACTTTCTATAATACTTATACTAGAAAACCGGCAATGCAAAAGCATCGCCGGTTTAAGTTACTGGCTGTAATTTTCGCTGTAAGGGATTTCCTGTTCCAGCCTTATTGCGGTTGAAACAGCATGGCAGTACACAAACAATTCCTGTAATTTTTTCCTGCCAGGATAGGATAGTTCACGCAACTTTTACACCCCTCCCAGAAAAGCGGGTCCTGGGTAATCTGGTCGTATGTAACCGGCTCGAAACCCAGCCGGGTATTTAATTTCATCACGGCCAAACCGGTGGTAATACTGAATATGCTGGCAGACGGATACAGCAGTCTGCTTAACTCGAATATCTTGCTTTTTATGGCGGCGGCCACCTTCTGTCCGCGGAAGGCCGGCGCCACAATCAGTCCGCTGTTGGATACAAAGCGGTTTTGTTCCCATGATTGTATATAGGAAAATCCCGCCCAGATGCCTTTCGCGGTAAAGGCAATAACCGCCTTTCCTTCCAGGATCTTTTTCCTGATAGCGGCAGGATCCCTTTTGGAGATACCTGTACCTCTCGCCTTGGCGGATGCTTCCATCTCCGCCACAATAGGCAGCGCAAAATCAACGTCCATGGCTGTAGCCAACCGGACGACAATCTCCTCATCTGTTTCCATTACCTGTAAGTTGATGTTGTATATAAAGTGGATATAGCGCATCCGGAATAAGGGAATACATCCGGATCCTACTTACAGCATCCGCAAGGGGAACACTGCAAACCAACGGCAAAAAAACACGGGTGATGGCTTCCCTGACCACCCCGTTACCCCGTTCGTATAACCTGCCAGCCAGCTGCAAACACTTATGTGCCACCTGGAAGTTTTGTTCCCGTAACTGCTGCCCGGTATATTCACCAAAACAACTAACGGTGTCGTATATATGAAATATAGCAGGAAACTGGTGGAGGGCTTTTCTCAGCGCCGGTATTGTGTCTTCAATACAGGCCGGCACTTCATATTGATTGATCATAATTTTCTTTTTACACATGGTGTAATAATTCTGCAAGAATTGAAACCGTGATAACGCCGATAGCGATGTAATACATGGCTTTATGATTCGGTATCGGCGGCTTTGGATAGGCTCGCATTGTTATTCAATTTCTGAGTATATGCCAAATGCTATTCCACATTCCGTGCACAGAATGTTAAAACTTAGTGTGGGCAAGGGTTAGCTAAGGAAATGTTAAAGAGGGGCGTATAAAAAAAGTCGCAAAAGCCTTCCGTTTCTGAAAGGTATTTTCAAAAACGGAAAAACGCAGACAACCGGTTGGTAATGTTGTAATAAGATGTACAGGACGGAAGTGCTTATCGCTCCAGGCATTTCCTTATCCGCTGCCCCGCTTCATTTACCATATCGGCAATGTATTCAGCGGCATGGGGCTTAAACCGATCCTGCATTACAAACTCGCGGTAGCGTTTTTCATTGGTACGCAGATCGCTTACCTGTTTTACGAGGGCCGGGAGCTGCGCCTCGTTTTCATAAAACAAAATAGCATCCTGGTTCAGTACTTCGGGTTCCGGATGATTGTTGCTTCCCCAGTAAATGGGAATACAACCGGCAATGATGGCATGAAATATTTTCTCTGTCACATATCCGTTCCTGTCGCTGTTTTCGGGGCAAATGTTAAACTGGTAGTCTTTCAGAAAAGCCAGTTTATCATCGTTGTACTGATCTTTCAGGGCCGTGGTATTATTCAGGTAAGCTCCTGCACTATCAACCGGTTCAATCCGCCTCATGGCATTCATCATCAGCGTACGTTGTCCGCCTTCATCAAAGCGGCATATCAGCGAACAGAAGTTTTTGTTCCAGCGGTAACCATTCCTGGTATCGGTAGTAATTTGTTCCAGCGTTTCACGGATCGAGGTCAGATCATAGCCGGGCTGAAAAACATTCTGTATCCACAATGGGAAGCGCATATAACGGGGGTGATCCAGGTAATCGAATCCCAGCGACAGATTCACTATATCAAGACAATGATCTTCATACGCCGCGTATTTGGATACATTTTCACCCGTAAAGAAAACTTTTGCGTTGGCAGGGCTTTTCATGATTATTTCCCTGTTGCCGAAAACGGACGATAAAGACAAAGTATTGTCCGGAGCAAGCAGCCCCTTACCTTGACGTGCAGCAAAGCGGTAGAGCCATAAATCTTCTGTTGCTTCGCCCGCCCAGAAATTCAGTACTTCAATATGTGCCGGTGTTGGTCTGAATTCATAAGGCACAGGCTTCACCTGCTTTCTAAACAGCGCTGTCAGCTTACTGAGCATTCTTATCTTTTTATAGTATTACAATAGAGAAAACGAGGTCGCTGTTCGTTTTCCATCCGGCAATATTAAAGAATATTATGCTACCTGCGCAGTGGCGCCTTCCCGGGAAATGGCAGGGGATTTTACTTTCTTTTGCTTTTTGCGGGTTCTGTTGATCCACATAATGGTGCCGGTGGCGGGGAAAATAGCGCCCAGCAGTGCGATGATCAACGCAAATATTTTAGATGGAGTACCAAAGATAGCGCCGGTGTGCAGGGGTTTTATCGTTCCGCGGATTTGCTGCCCCAGGTTCCTTTGCGCGAAAGTTTGCGATTGCAGTACTTTGCCGCTGAACTGATCAAGATAGAAGGTGGTGGTAGCCGCTTCGTGTAGCGCATTTGCCGGCAGCAGGCTCACCATAAATGATGCGGCGCTGTCTTTCGGTGCTGTAAGCGTATAAAAAAGACCGTCCGGAATAGTTTGTTTCACGGTAGCCAATGCTGTTTCATAGGAAATGCGCTTCCCTTCAGTGGCAGGCTCCGCCTGAACGGACGCCGGTGCAACCGCAGGTTTGGAAGATGTTCCCAGTATCGCATACAGCCCGTTGCTAAACCATTCGTATGACCAGGTTAACCCGGTAAAAACAGACACGAAAAGGAATATCGCAGTATAAAAACCCAGTACCACATGCAGGTCGTGGTTAAGGCGCTTCCAGCCTCCATCCCACTTCACCTTGATCCTTTGTTTAAGGATATTGCGTGTTTTGGGCCACCAGAGAATAATACCGGTGATAAGGATAAAAAGGAATATGAGGGTGCTCGCGCCGGTAATGGCTTTACCGGTAGAACCGGCCAGCAGCCAGCGATGCAGGGAAAATACCTGGTAATAAAATGTTTGCTGATAGCTGTACAACTCCACTACCTTGCCGGTATAGGGGTTTACAAAGGCCGTACGACCGCTTTTCTTCGGGGCTTTTCCTGTTCCTTCTTTTTGTTCCTTCCCAGCGCCCCTGGCCTCTTTTCCACTGCTCTTTTCAGCTTTTTCTGTTGCGTTTGCTCCTTTCTTTCCACCTTTTTTGCCTTCCTCTAACTGTACCTGTATGGTGCGGGAAGGATCAGCAAATAACTGTATACGGGAAATGACCGCACCGGGTACCTGCTCCTTTACCATGGCGGCCACTTTATCCAATGGTAACCGCTCTCCGGCTGGCTGAACATAGTAGCGGCTGTGGTTAAACGCTTCCGTTATCTCTTTTTCAAATACCAGTAACGCGCCGGTTAAACAGCTGATAGTAATTACCAGGCCTGCAGTAAGGCCCAGGTATAAATGTATTCTCCGGAAAAAAATCTTCATATACAGTTGGTCGTAGTGGCAAAGAAACTACGCGCGCGGGGTATTATAGGATCGTAAACGGAAAAACATTTACGCAAAACGGAAAAACTGCCGTTTCCCTGGCACAAAGAGGGCGCAAAGGGAAAATTTCCCTTTGCGCCCTCTTCCGTTAAAATTATATTACATTAAACCACCCAGCATACCGCCGGCGGCATTTTTCATTTCAGCTTCCCAGGAATTCTCGGCATCTTTCAACGCACGGTTTAATGCGGTAATCAGCAAATCTTCCATTTCTTCCTTGTTTTCAGGTGCAAAAAGATGAGCCGCAATATCGATGCTTTTCACCTGGCGGTTGCCATCTACGGTTACCTTTACCGCACCATCACCGGCCTCTCCGGATAAAGTTACTGTGGCCAGACGCTCTTTACCTTCCTGCATTTTCTGCTTGATCTGCGTCAGCTTTCCAAATAAATCACCAAACATGTTTCGTGTGTTTTAAGAACGGCAAATATAATATTTTCCGCCTTCGGCAGAAGAAATAGTCTGTTAAACCCAGCAGCGACCGGCAAAGTCTGTCATCGGGGAAGCTAAAGATATTATTAATATTCAGCATACGGAACAGCTCAAGGAACAATTACGTATCTTACCGGCAGGTAATAGTATCATCAAATAATGGAAACAAAAGTTTGTATCATAGGCGCAGGTCCTGGTGGCGCTACCGCAGCCCTCCAGCTTGCCCAACTTGGCATTGAATGTATCGTTGTGGACAAGGCAGTATTTCCCAGGGATAAAGTTTGTGGAGATGGACTAAGCGGCAAGGTACTCACCTTGCTGGAGCGTATAGACAAAGGCATCGGAGAACGCCTACAGCAGGCCATGTTTAAAATGGATAGCTGGGGTGTTACTTTCGTAGCGCCCAACCGGATCGGCATGGATATCCCCTACCGCCCCAATTACCAGGAGGACATGACCAATCCCCGCGGGTTTGTATGCAAACGCATTGACTTCGATAATTTCCTGGTAGACGAAATGAAACGCCGCTCCGAAATTCGTTTGTTCGAAGGCGTTAGCATCGATAAATATGAGCTGAAAGCAGATGGCTACCATCTCTCCAGCAAAGACGGCTCCTTCCGGGTAAAAGCGGATATCGTGATTGTGGCCAATGGCGCCCATTCCGGCTTTACTAAAGACGTGGCCGGTATAAAAATGGAACCTGAACACTATGTAGCCGGCATCCGCGCTTATTATAAAGGAATCTCCGGTCTGCACCAGGACAATTTCATAGAACTGCACTTCCTGAAAAACATGCTTCCGGGCTACCTCTGGATATTTCCGCTCCCTAATGGCGAAGCCAATGTGGGCGTAGGTATGCTCAGCAACTCCGCCCGTAACAAAAAAATAAACCTGAAACAGCTGATGCTGGATACCGTTGCCACAGACCCTACGATGAAAGACCGCTTCAAAAATGCAGAGCTGGTAGGCACTATTGATGGCTATGGACTTCCATTAGGCAGCAAAAAAAGGAAACTGCATGGCGAACGGTATATGCTGGTTGGTGACGCAGGTTACCTGATAGACCCTTTTACCGGAGAAGGTATAGGCAACGCGCTATACTCCGGCAGAATCGCCGCCCAACAGGCAGCTGCTGCTATCGCCGCCAACGATTATTCCGATCAGTTCTTCAATACCTACGACGAAAACGTATACCGCATCCTGGGGCCTGAGCTGGAAGTAAGCACCAAATTACAGAAACTCATCAAATACCCCTGGCTGTTTAACATGCTCATGAAAATGGGCGCACGCAACAAACAACTAAAGGACCTGATGTCATGCATGTTTCATGAAGTGGACCTCCGTAAAAAACTCGGCAGTCCTATGTTCTATGTAAAACTGTTATTTAACAGGTAAAAGCGTTTTCCTAAGTTAAAATTTTTAAGTTCATATAAGCCGGCGGCGGTTAATACCCGGAGCCGGCTACCTACATATTTGTTACCCTCTGTGCCTGAAAACAAGATAAGTATCCTGCGGCCGACACACCCGTACAAGTCCGCCCTGATGGCAAATCCGTTCACCCTCGTACAGTTTATGCGCTAACTTTCGGAAAACAACCGTAAATTCATTACCAAAATTTATAGTCCCTATAAAAAGCTGTAGTTCAGTCAGTCCGTAAGGAAATATCAACCAACGCTATTATGCACCCTGACATAACCCGAGCGTTGAAACCGCTGTTATCAATGCTATTGGTAATCGCCGCTTTCGCCGCCCATGCCCAAAAAGTGAACACCAGCCCTACCCCGGCATGGCTGGTGCCGTATACCCCCGACCTTACTAAAAAACCGAATGCGAAAAATATCAGTGATGGATATTTCCTGCTGCTCCTGGAAGAACAAAGACAGGTAGAACTGAAAAGCAATTACCAGCACTTTATCCGCCAGATCATTTCAGAAGCCGGTATTCAAAACGGATCGGAGATCTCCGTGGACTATGACCCGCAATACGAAAAACTCACCTTCCATAAAATAGTGATCCACCGCGATGGAAAGGAAATAAACCGCCTGCCCAATGCTGCATTCAAACTACTGCAGAAAGAACAGGATCTTTCCAGGTTTATTTACAGCGGCACTTATACCGCTTATCTTATCCTGGAAGATGTGAGAAAAGGCGATCAGATTGAATATGCCTATTCCATTACCGGTGATAACCCTATTTTCAATGGCAAACTGGATAGCCGGCTTTATTTTGTTGCCTACGAACCTATTGTTAACTATTACAAAAACCTGATTGTGCGCCCCGACAGGCCCGTCCGGTTTAAACTATACAATAGTGCCACCGTCCCCATTCAAAAAATGTGGAATGGCCTGACCGTGTATGAGTGGAATAACGTGGATATCCGGGAAGCCGATAACAACAGCTACGTTCCCTCCTGGTACAATCCCTTCACCCGCGTACAGGTAAGCGAATACAGCTCCTGGAAAGAAGTAGCCGACTGGGCACGGAAAATCAATGTAACACCAGCTCCCGGGCTTGCATTATCGCGCAAAATTGCCGCGCTTAAAAAGGCCGCCAACGGCGATAAAAATAAATACCTGCTACAGGCATTACGTTTCGTTCAGGACGATATCCGCTATATGGGCATAGAAATGGGCGAATACTCCCACCGGCCTAACGTGCCGGAAAGAGTGCTGACACAACGTTTCGGGGACTGTAAAGACAAAGCCCTCCTGCTTTGCACGATGCTGCGCGCCAACGACATCGCCGCCAGCATGGCCTACGTAAACACAGATCTGAAAGGTACCGTGAACGATATGTTGCCCTCTCCCAACGCCTTCAACCACGCCATTGTACAAGTACTGCTCAACAATAAAACGTATTGGCTGGATGGCACCATGTCTTACCAACGGGGCAACCTGACCGATTTCTGCGAGCCGGATTACCAACGCGCCCTCGTGATAACCGATACCACTACACAGCTTACTCCTATAATACCCGCTACCCGCGGCAGTATCGTGGTACGCGAAACCTTTACCCTGCCGGACGATGAAAATAAAGACGGCCGCCTGGAAGTGACCACCGCCTACCACCGCGATGAAGCAGATGCCCAACGCGCCGAGCTGGCAGGCACCAGTATGAAAGACAAGGAAAAATCCTACCTGAGCTATTATAAGAAGTTATATGGAGACGTAGCCATCAAAGACTCCATCACCACACAGGATTCAGCAGCCGGTAATATCATCCGCGTTGGGGAAAGCTACCTGATACACCACCTTTGGAAACGCGACAGTATCAACGGGAAACTACAGTTTACCGCCAATGCACAGTCCTTCTACGATGTGCTTTCCTACATTTCCGATGAACAGCGGAAAATTCCTGTTACGTTGCGTTATCCCTACGACCTCGACTACCAGATCATTCTGCGTACACCCATAGAATGGTCGCTGGACCAGTCACCGCTGCATATTCAAAATGACTATTACACCTTTGATTACAGTGCAGAAAAAAAGGGCAACCTGCTTACCCTGTCTTACCACTATAAAACCTTCAGTGATCATGTGCCGGTGAAATTTATTCCGCAGTATGTGAAGGACCTGAAAAAAATGAATGAAATCACTTCGCTGGATCTTACCTGGAAACCGGATACCATGCCGGTTTACCGTCCTGCCATACCAGGCAACTGGCTGGCCATTACGCTGGCACTTATGTTTGCCGGTGTATTTGCTTACCTGGCCACTGTATATTATAAACATTCGGTATGGCCGCCAAAGGAGTCACCTCAATCTGTTCCAATTGGCGGAGGGCTTGCCCTGCTGGCTATCGGATTGGTTTTCGCCCCTATGGGAGAGCTGATGGCTTTGTGTAAAATGGATATCTTCAATTACAACTTCTGGGTAACTGTTTCAGCCCGGAAAGATCTTGGCAATATAACCCTGGTGCAGCTTTTCCTGGTTATAGAAATGATAGTAAATGTGTTTCTCCTGGCTTATAGCGTGTTGTTGGCTGTGTTATTTTTTAACCGCCGGGATACCTTCCCGTTTGCACTGGCTACCTACTACTTTATCTCCACTATTTTTATTTATGGAGACAACACTATCAGCAACCACCTTTTCAATACACATGAGCCAGGCAGTGTGTTCAGTCTCAATTCCATCTTCTGGCCGCTGTTGCGTATGGCTATCTGGGTACCTTACCTCCTGACTTCCGAGAGAGGAAAAACCACCTTTGTGATGCCTTATCAAACAGAACGCAAACCTTAAATATTATTCACGTATTTCCGTACTGTAGCCAGGTTTACGATATACACCAGCCATAATACCAGCAGGATGCCCACAAACACGGGGATACCGGGCCAGGACGATACCAACATCTGATGCGTAGCCAGTTCGCTAGCCGCCCAGTATTGCAGTCCCGCTACCAGCAGTAGCGATAATATACCGATAATGATATATAGCGGAACAAATTGTTTTAGCAGGTAGCGCTGCAGTTGTTTGGGAGCAGTACCCAATATTACCAGCAGCTGGATCTCTTTTTTGCAGGAGGCAATCACCAGTTGTATAAACATGCTGAATACCAGTAGTGCAAAGAATAATAGTATCAGTCCAAAAAATCCAACTACAGACACAATCGTTTGTACGATCATCCTGGTTTTGCTGAACTTCAGCTTATCCTGGTTGGTGGTATAGCCGTTGTCGTCCAGGAACTTTACCAGCGCCGGGTTCGAAGGATCAGGCGTTTTAATAATAACCCGGGAAGTGCCAGTTGCAGTTGCCATCCCGTATTTCCCGTTTGCCCACGACATAAAGGAAGCTGGTACCAGGAATGAGGAGATGCGGTCAGAAAAACCCACTATATGCCCCATATACTGATCAGATACGACGTTGTTTGAAATACTTACCTGCAGCGGTAAAGCCTTAACTGTTTCCTGGGAAATCTGTGGCAGATCCTGGCTCAGCGAAAATCCGAAGTTATAAAGGTTGAGGAAGTCATTTGGCAGGATGATAGGAATAGTGCGATCGCCGGCTGTCCATTTCCAGTCGTCGTTTTTTACATCTAAAAAGCTGTCCGGCACTGCTTCAAAAAACATGTCGGTGGCAAAATGCAGGTCGCCGGGCGCCTGTATCACTACTTTGTACTGGCTGGAAGTTACTAACCCAAAGGCCTGTACGAAAGGTTGTTTTTTTATGTTGTCGATTTCTTCCGGGGTAAAAATGCTTTTCGCAGATTGCCCCATCATGGCGTTGGTAATGGTTTTATTGATCACCAGGAAGTCGGCGGTTTCATTTTGATTTTTAGAACTGTATAGCAGCTGGCTGAAGTTGGTGTGGGCTTGTATGGCAATGAGGATCAACAACATAGCGATGCCCAGTCCCACTGCAGCCATCAGGAAGCGGGTTTTACCGACACCGGTTTGAATGATCTTTTTTAGTAAATCGAAAAAAGGGCGCATGAAACAACATTAAAGATGATAGTGCACATCATAATTGAAGTGCTGGTCATTATCCAGGTCTGTTAAAATAAACCCGGCGTTACGGGCTTTGCATTCGTCGGCGATCAGTGCGGCGGCGCGCTGCGTATTTTCTTCGTCGAGGTGACTGAATGGCTCGTCCATCAGCAGCCATTGAAACGGCTGTACCAGCGCCCTGATAATGGCGATACGCTGCCGTTCGCCATAGGAAAGGGTTCTGCCGCTTTGTTCCAGTATATGCGTTACATTGAGCCGGGCAGCCATTTCGTCTATTTTTTCCGGAGGATAGAACGCTTTGGGCTGCATCACTCTTTTCAGGGAAATGTTTTCGCGGGCGCTGAGCTGCTCAAACAGGCGAAGGTCCTGGAACACGATGCTCAGTTCCTGCTGTCGTATCAGCGCGATCTCATTTTTACTGTAGGCCTGCCAGGGCTGACCGTTTACCTGCACTTTGCCCGTATAGTCGTAACGGATATGATACAGGTAATGGATCAGCGTGGTTTTACCAGTGCCGGAAGGCGCTTTTATTTTTACAAAACTACCTGGCTTAAACGTCACGTCCTGGTTCCAGATGTCCGACGACCGTTGCCGGAGTTTATCCTGCAAGGGTATGGGCATCAGGTGATTGAGCTGAATCTGCATAGTGTAAAAAGGATTACGGATTTCAAATTACGAATTACGGAGTTGTGCGGAGACATAAGCGAATATTTTTTTTCGTCTATATCTCCACACAACTCCGTAATTCATAATTTGAAATCCGTAATTTCTATTATTGTGCTGCTGTAGTCGTATCTGCCGGTGCGGCAAACAGGCTGTCTTCATATGCCTTTTCTTTGGCTTTCTTTGCCTGCATAATCTTAGCGGCTTCAGTGCCAAAGTTTACCAGCTGTACAAGGCTGTTCTGATCTTTATTTTTAAAGGTCAGGGTTGCTTCAGCATGCTGAACATCGCCACCTTCGTTTTTGCTTACAACAGTAAAGTCTTTGAACAGTTCTTTCACATGTTTCACAACTGGTTTTTCATCATCGCTCATCTTGTCTTCAGGAATTACGTTGATTACTTTCTCCAGGTCTACATAGCCCCCGAGCATGCTGCCTTTTACTTTACCTTCCACGCCTTCCGGTAATTTGATGCTGCCTTTACCGGCCAGGTATTGTTGGAGTAATACGCTGTCGGAACCCAGGGTGATAAATTTTTCGGTGATAGACATTGGCGGCATAGTAGCTGCTGCCATTGGGTTTACGGCTACGTAGTGGTCGCCTTCGCGGGTAAATACTTCTTTCACCATAGGCGAAGCCATTACCTTATTGAAAGCGTCTTTATTACCAACTTTGAGGCTGAAGATCCATTTGGCAGATGGTTTTTCGGTGAATTCGCCAGGGAAATATTCTGATTCTTTTTTGGTGATGGCAAAATCGGAGGCAACATATACGAGTTGACCTTCAAAGGCGTTCAGGATATCATCCATGGTCAGACCGGATTTGCCGGTGATGGCCATGTTTACGATACCGTCCACACCGGTAGCTTTAATAATTTCGCCGATCATACGGAAATCGAAGGCGTAGGAAACGAAACCGGTGATATTTTCAGAAGGATATTTTTTCAGCATATCCATATCAATTTCCTTCTTACCATATTTTTTATAGATGGAAGCAATTTCCTTACCCATATAGGTATTGCCTTTGAAGAGGATTTTACCGTTTTCAAAATCAACAGTACCGGTATAAAAGGAACCTTCCATCAGTTTTTTCACATTGGCAGGAATCATAGTAAACTTGCCGCTGTTGTAGATGGCTTCCGGGTTTACGAAGATACCTGCATCCGCATCTTCTTTCAGTAATTTGGCAAAAGGCTCGATAGCGCCGGCAGATTCTTCTTTTTTCAGGTGGAAGAGATGATCTACCTCGGCCACCCAGGTCTTGATTTCTGCGTCGTCATCAGTTGATTTCAGTGCAGCTGGTGCAGCTATGGCGCTGTCTGCCGCTACTTCGCCTTCATCCGGAGAAGGGATGCCGTTGGCGCCGGGAGCATACTGTTCCAGGTTGCTGGCGTCTACGGCGCTCACATAAATCACGGTAGATTTGCTCCAGCCGATTACGGCATGTTGTTTGGGCTCCCAGATATATTTAAAGTCATTCTGCGTTTTCAGGGAGAAATCGGCCACTGTCTTTTTAAGATAGGCTTCAAATTTATCAGCATCTTTCAAACTGGCAGTAGCGGCTACATATGATTTATGTTCGGCAGCCTGGCCCTGGAAAACAAGGGATACGAAGAAATGGCTTTGCATATCGATCCCGGAGTTTTCGACATCTTTCCATGCTTTCATCATTTCATTAGAAGTGTCTTTACTCTCTGCAGCGGCAAACAGCTTGTCCATGGTAATACCATTGGTAACCAGTTTAGTGGTAAGCTGTTTGGCATTCAGGTCTATTACCAAACCGGCTGTTTTCGGGATGTACCTGCTCTCATCAGGGGCTTTGGAGCAGGAAGACAGGAACACCGCTGCGGTCACAGCGGTCAACAAAACTTTGGAAATTGTTCTTTTCATAAAAGCTATAAAAATTAAAAATTAAATCGGAGCAACACGAGATCTAACAATACATTCCCACTATCGTGGTATTTCATTCGTGCAAAAGTACGTATATTTTTGTAGCGCATATGTCTCATTTTTCCCTGACAGATACAATAATTCAATAGTGTTTAAGTTTATACCTTTGCTACTAACTATGAAACTATTACTAAATACCATAGAAAAACCGTTATGTTCCTGATCTTACTACAATACATACGGCCCGTTGCGGCTATAGAGCACTTCATGGAGGCGCACACTGCGTTCCTGCAGAAGCATTACGAAAGTGGCCGTTTTATCCTTTCGGGTAGAAGAAAGCCCCGGTCTGGTGCCGTTATCCTTTGCAATGCTTCCAGCCGCAGGGAGGTAGAAGAGATTATGAGCGAGGATCCGCTGGAAAAATACCAGCTGGCGCTGTACGAGATCATTGAATTTGAGCCAACAAAGTATGCCAACACATTGGGAAAATAAGTTTTCCTCCCTGTAATGCTGTGCCAACCGCTTATACTTCTTTTATTTCCGGATAATTACTTCATAAAGTAAATGACCTTTGTCAGCCATTTGCTACTGTCCTTTTCTTTGCCCGGATCTGTTACATACATCTCTATTGTGGGTGGGATAATTTTTCTTCCTTTATCTGTAATAAATTTTTGAATGGCCACGTGTGCATTGGCTATTTTGCTGTATGGGCCGTAATAGTCCGCATATGCCGCCTGGGCAGCCGGCAGCGTAATAATTTCATAGCCCCCTACCGGTTTGCTGCCTTCGGGTACGGGTATGGCGGCAGCCATATCAGTTTGCTGTAATTTACGGTCCCAGGTAAAGAAGATACCACAGGGAACTCCTGGCTGCAACTTAGCTGTGGTAGCGGCTTCATATATTTTCTCCAGGTTTTTGCGGTAATAGTCGGTAATCCTGCTCATCGGGATCGTTTTTCGTACAGCCGCATACGTGGTAGCCGGAAAATTCATCTCTTTTACAGTCACATCAATGCCGTTAGGCGTTCCGGGGCCTTTCACCTCGGCTTCGGCCATGCTTTTCAGGTTGTTGAGTCCCCGGTCAAAATCCTTTTCCAGCGCGCCTTTCATAAAAAGGGACATTACATTTTGCGGGCGTTTGTAGCGGGTATCGAATCCCCAGGTAACCTTTGTTTTACCGGCAGCTTCCGACAAATGAAAAAATACATCTGATTCAGAAGCGAATGGGGTAATGAATGTAAGTTTCTGAGTAACAGACTTATAGGTATCCATGGAAAGATGTTGCAGTTTGCCTTCCCCTATTTTACTCCCCTTCCAGGAATCGGTAGCCCCAATAGAACCGTCATCACCGGTAATAGTAAACCTGGCGGTAGAATCCATCTGTTTCCAGGTATTCCACTCATTAAATTTTTCGAATCTTATGATATCATTCCAGACAATCGTTGCGGGAGCTTTGATTTCAACAGTACGTTCCACATGCATAGAGGTGGGCGCGAAAAAGACCAACGCAAGCGCAATAAACAGGATGATTCCTATGATCCAGGCGAGGGTTTTAAGTACTTTCATGACTGTCGGGGGTTGATGATAATAAAAATACGGCTTTTTTATTTTCAACCGACACATCACGTTGGCTATCAGGTAGAAGAATATTGGCTACTCGATCTCTTTTTCGTTGGCTTTATCTTGCTGATATTGCTGATCCGCTTCTTTTGCTTTTTCAAAATCCAGGATCACAGAATTAATGCAGTAACGAAGACCGGTTGGAGGCGGCCCATCATCAAATACATGTCCCAGGTGTGATTTACAGCGACCGCATAATACCTCCGTCCGATGCATCCCATGGGTGTTGTCAGGTGCATAGATGACGCTGGTTTTAGTCAGTGGCTGAAAAAAGCTGGGCCAGCCGCAGCTGCTTTCAAACTTGGCATCAGAGATAAATAAAGGATTTCCGCAGGCGGCACAGTAGTAGGTACCATTTTCAGCGCTATTCCAATATTTTCCGGTGAAAGCCCATTCTGTTCCCTTTTCCCTTGCAATGTTATAAACATCCTTTGGCAGCAACTCTTTCCATTCTTCATCTGTCAAATTTACTTTAGTGGCATCTGTATGGGAGTAAATTCCTCCCTTCTTTTTTCCATCTTCCATTGATTTCTATTTTTCGCCGTTAATACGGGTAAGTTCGGTTGGTAACCATGATAGAGATAGTCAAAATTATTCGATTCCATAGGTACATATGTAAAGTTTTGATTCGTTAACTTCTCATTAACACTATCATTGCGATTTCTCTCAGTCTGTTGTTTCCTTTTTTTATCTCTACTAAAATTACGTATGAACAAGGATAATGGATTGTTATTTCCTGCAAATCAAAGGCCTATTTAACAAAACAGTTAATTTTTTGTTTAAAACTGTCTGATAATCACCGATGAGCAACTGCATTTAAATTGTTAACTTTACGGCAAAAGGCTAGTAAGTGGCGGATATCATCAATTTATTACCAGACAATATAGCGAACCAGATAGCTGCGGGAGAAGTGATACAAAGACCGGCATCGGCGGTAAAAGAATTACTGGAAAATGCAGTGGATGCAGGCGCAACAGAGATTCAGCTGATCATAAAAGATGCAGGCAAGGAGTTAGTGCAGGTAATTGATAATGGCGGCGGTATGAGCGAAACGGATGCCCGGATGTGCTTTGAACGCCATGCTACCTCAAAAATACAATCCATAGACGATCTTTTCCAGATCACTACCATGGGCTTCAGGGGCGAAGCCCTGGCCTCTATTGCGGCTGTTTCCCAGGTGGAACTCAAAACCCGCAAAAGAGGTGAGGAAGTAGGTACCTATGTGGAAATCGATAATAGCTTCGTGAATAAACAGGAGCCCTGCCAAACAGCAGAAGGCACCAGCATTGCCATGAAGAACCTGTTTTTCAATGTACCCGCCCGCAGAAACTTCCTGAAAAGCAACGCGGCAGAAATGAGGCACATCGTTGACGAGTTCATCCGTGTGGCCATGTCATTCCCCCAGCTGCAATTCTCACTCACCAGCAATAACCAGCAACTGTTCCACCTGGATAAAGGATCGCTTAAACAACGTATCGTAGCCATCCTTGGACAGCATTATAACGCCCGTCTTGTTAGCGTAAAGGAAACTACCGACTACATGAATGTGTACGGATTTGTAGGAAAACCTGAAACCGCCAAGAAGACGAGAGGCGACCAGTTCTTTTTCGTCAATAACCGCTTTATTAAAAGCTCTTACCTGAACCATGCAGTCATGAACGCATTTGCCGATATTATCCCGGCAGACAGCTTCCCCCTGTATGTGCTGTTTATTGACGTAAACCCGGAACACGTCGACATCAACGTTCATCCTACCAAACAGGAAATTAAGTTCGACGACGAAAAACTGATGTATGCTTTTGTTCAATCAGCTGTGAAGCATTCCCTCGCCCAGTTTAGCATCACCGCTACCCTGGATTTCGACCTGGATCCCAGCATTCAGGCCCTTGACGCTGTCAGCAAACCATTTACGGCACAGCAACAGAGCGAGTCTACACAAAGCCCCCTGTATAAGTCATTTACACAGGCGAACCAGGCCCACATGATCGACAAAAGCAGCAACAGCAGCAACCTGAAACACTGGAAAGACTTATACGAAACCAGCAGCAAGGACACTTATACCAGCGCATTTCCTGTTGAACAGGAGCCGGAACAGGAAACACGTCCTGCTGTTACCTACGAAAGTCAGCCCCATGCCACCGCTTCCGTTATTGATGAACGCTGGCAGGATACCGCCACCGATCAGAAAGTACCGGTACAGGTACACCAGCAATATATTTTGTCGCAGATCAAATCGGGCTTTATCTTAATTGATCAGCAGGCAGCACATGAAAGAATCCTGTACGAACGCTATCAGCGCGCTTTACAGGAAACGCCCATGGCTACCCAACAAAGCCTTTTCCCGCAAACCCTGCAATTGCCACCGGCAGATGCTGCCCTGGTAAGCGAAATGCTCTCCGACCTCCAGACTTTGGGCTATGACCTGGAACCGTTTGGAAACAATACCTTCATTGTTCGCGGTACACCTGCTGACATCCAGAATGGTAACAACCAGGCCACCATCGAAAACCTGCTGGAACAATTCAAAAATTTCAGTCATGAGCTGAAAGTAAATACCCGCGAGCAACTGATCCGCTCCATGGCGCGTAACAATGCCATCCCCGCCGGAAAAATACTCGCCGCCCGGGAAATGCAAAATATCATCGATGAACTGTTCGCCTGCAGTATGCCAAATGTGGCGCCTGGCGGCAAGTTCACGTTTATATCATTTAAACTGACGGATCTGGCGCGGATGTTTGAACGGGGTAGTTAGATTTGTCTTGGCCGGGATTATCTTGCCCAGGATTAACAGTGATTATGATGATTCCAAGGATTTTTTCTTGTGATTATAATTTGATTTTAAAAGATTCGGGAAGATCTAAGCGGATAAATTCGCTTAGATCTTCCCGAATCTTTTAAAATCAAATTATAATCACAAGAAAAAATCCTTGGAATCATCATAATCACTGTTAATCCTGGGCAAGACAAACCTCAAGTTGCTGATAGACCTTCACAAACCGTCTGTATTTCTCCTGGTATCCTTCAAACCTGCTCAGATCCGGCCTGAACACTATTTCCGTCTCTGCGGTATTTTCCGGTGCCGGCCAGCCCAGCGTTTCGGCAGCCAGCATAATGGCGCCCAATGCTGACGCGTCGCTCTCTTGCTGTAAGTACATGTTCTGGCCAAAAATGTCGGCCAGGAGCTGAATCCAGCCCGGAGAGCTGGTAAATCCCCCGCTGACTGATATCTTGCATACCGGTCCGGCAGTTTCCGATAAAGCTTCCTTAATACTGAACAATGCAAAACAAATACCTTCCAGCACCGCACGGGTAAAGTGTGCTGCTGTATGCTGGGGTTGTATCCCAATAAAAGCGGCACTGGCGTTGCTGTCCCATATAGGCGCCCTTTCGCCCAGCAGGTAAGGCAAACATAACAACTGGCCGGATTCTGTTGACAGCGCATCGTTTACCAGCTGATTAAGTGCGGTGAGCGGCTGTTGCAGAAAATCCCTTACCAGCCATTGTAATACTACTCCGCCATTGTTGGTGGCGCCGCCGGTAATATATACATCATCCGTTAAGAGATAGGTAAAAACACGTGCCTGCG
Source organism: Chitinophaga hostae (assembly GCF_018224885.1). GTDB lineage: Bacteria > Bacteroidota > Bacteroidia > Chitinophagales > Chitinophagaceae > Chitinophaga > Chitinophaga hostae. The sequence goes on from NZ_JAGTXB010000001.1 coordinate 135,773, forward strand.
CATCTGTGAGTGGCCGGTCTCCTGCCATTCGTACTGCACCGCTGGTACCAATGGTGAGTGTAGCGTGACCTTTGTCCATAGCGCCGCTACCCAGTTGCGCCAAACAACCGTCACTGCCGCCAACTACAAAGGGGGTGTTGGCCGGGATGCCCAATTCCTGCGCCAGTTGCGGTTTTAACCCTGTTACAATATGATTTGCCGGAACGGGCCGTGACAACCGTTCAGCAGTAATCCCCGCCGCCGCTAACGCGGGCGCACACCACTGCACCGTGTGAATATCGAACAATCCGGTGGCGGATGCAATGGAATGGTCTATGATAGCGGTATCAAAAAAATGCTGAAAGATGTACTCCTTGATACCCACAAACAGCGCCGTTTCGGAAAATAGTGCAGGTTGCTGTTCCCGCAGCCACATGATTTTGCACAGCGGTGACATGGCATGCACCGGGGTACCGGTTTGCCGGTATATGAGCTGTCCCTCGGGGGTGCTGCGCAGACCGAGGGCATAAGCCTCGCTCCTGTTATCAGCCCAGATGATTAGCGGGGTAAGCGGGTTGCCTGCACCATTTACCGCCATAATACTATGCATGGCACTGCTGAAGGAAATGGCTGCCGGGGCCCCGCCGGTTTCTGCCACTACCTGCCTGATACCTGCTTTTACTGCTGCCAGGATTACCTCCGGGTTCTGTTCGCTATATCCGGGCCTGGGATGCTGAGTGGTATAAGGTTGTTGAAAAACGGCCGTTATTTTACCGTTCATCCCTTGCACAATCGATTTTGTACTGCTGGTACCAATATCAACGCCAATAATATATTTTAAATGTTCACTCATATAAAAAACCTTCCTTTTTCCGCATTTAATTTATAGATTTAAAACCGGTGTTCATCTAAAAAGTCTAAAATATCCACGCAAAATGGCTTTCGAAATCAAAAAACAGGGAAAGGTTTATGATGTTTGTATTGTTGGTTCCGGCGCCGGTGGCGGTATGGCGGCAAAAATGTTATCCGATGCAGGCCTGAAGGTAGCGTTGCTGGAAGCGGGCCCCAAGTACGACCCTGCCGATCCGGAGCAGGCCACTCAATTAAAATGGTCATATGAATCGCCCAGAAGAGGCGCAAGTACCACCCGCCCGTTCGGTGACTTTGACGCGGCATACGGCGGATGGGAAATTAACGGTGAACCTTACACGAAAAAGAATGGCACCGAATTCGACTGGTTCCGCTCCCGCATGTTAGGTGGCCGAACTAATCACTGGGGACGCATCTCTCTCCGTTTCGGCCCCCGGGATTTTAAACACAAAAGTTATGACGGGCTCGGCGACGACTGGCCAATCAGCTATGACGAGGTGGCGCCTTATTACGACCGTGTCGACAAAATGATCGGCGTATTCGGCTCCAAAGAAAATATGCCCAACGAGCCGGACGGCTTCTTCCTGCCTCCCCCTAAACCCCGGCTTCATGAGCTGATGGTAAAAAAGGCCGGCGACCGTTTAGGCATCCCCGTTATCCCGGCCCGGTTGTCGATATTAACCCGCTCTGTTAATAAAGACCGCAGCCCCTGCTTCTATTGCAGCCAGTGTAGCCGCGGTTGTACCGTGTATGGCGACTTCTCCTCTTCATCCGTACTGGTAAAACCAGCTATGAAAAGCGGGCATGTGGACCTGTATACCAACGCCATGGTGCGTGAAGTGCTCACTGATGGCAACGGTAAAGCAACAGGGGTGGCGTATGTTGATAAAGCTGATATGCAGGAATATTCTGTCAACGCAAGAGTAGTAGTGCTGGCAGCCAGCGCATGCGAGTCTGCGCGGCTGCTGCTCAATTCAAAATCAGCCAAACATCCTAACGGACTGGCTAACTCCAGCGGAGTAGTGGGCAAATACCTTCATGATTCCACCGGCGCTTCCAGGGGCGGATTTTTACCGCAGCTGATGGACCGCAAACGCTACAATGAAGATGGTGTGGGCGGCATGCACATGTATGTACCCTGGTGGGGCGATAATAAAAAACTGGATTTTGCCCGTGGCTATCATATTGAATTCGGAGGTGGCATGCACATGCCTTCCTACGGCTATGGCTTTGGTATGGAACATATGAATGGCAAGTATCCCGGCCGCGATGGTAAGTCCAAAGCTGCCGGCGGTTACGGCGCCTCGCTGAAAGATGACTACCGCCGCTTTTATGGCGCCCATATCGGTTTTGCCGGCAGGGGCGAATGTATTGCCCGGGAAGATAACTACTGCGATATAGACCCTAACGTGGTGGACAAATTTGGTATCCCGGTACTCCGCTTTAATTATACCTGGAGCGATCATGAAATCAAACAGGCCAAACACATGCAGGATACGTTTGAACAGATCATTCATGAAATGGGCGGTGTTGCCAGCGGCACCAAACCCGGTGCTGATACCAAATACGGGCTGGAAAACCCCGGCCGTATTATCCACGAAGTAGGCACCACCCGTATGGGAGATGATCCCGCTAAATCAGTACTGAATAAATTCAACCAGGCACACGAAGTAAAAAATCTTTTCGTGGTAGATGGTGGCGCATTTGTGTCGCAGGCAGACAAAAACCCTACCTGGACCATCCTCGCCCTGTCGATGCGGGCATCAGAATATATTGTGGATCAGTTGAAAAAACAGAATCTCTAATCTTTTTAAGTTTTTTTCATGGATAGAAGAGAATCACTAAGAGCCATCGCACTGGGAACATTATCAGTTGGGACCATCCTCTCCGCCACCGGGTGTGAAGATAAAAAAGGCACCGGCGATAAGAAGGAAGAAGTTGCCAAAACACCGGGCTATGGCCGTACACCGGATGAGGTAACACGCGACAAGGAGTTGATGGCAGAAAATTTCTTCACACCTGAAGAAATGAAAACCATCACCATCCTGGCAGATATTATTATTCCGGCAGATGAGCACTCCGGCAGCGCCTCCGATGCGAAGGTCCCTGAATTCATTGCCTTTATTGTAAAAGATATGCCGGAGCATCAGTTGCCCATGCGTGGTGGCTTACGCTGGCTCGATGTACAATGTGCCAAACGATATAACAAATCGTTTGCCGGCTGCACAGAACAACAACGCATAGAGATCGTTGACCTGATTGCTTATCCGGAAAAGGCGAGTCCTGAAAACAGCCAGGGCGTTGCCTTTTTTAACCGGATGCGTAATCTTACCGCTACAGGATTTTTCACCAGTAAAATGGGCATCAAAGACCTGAACTATGTGGGTAACACCCCTAACGAATGGGATGGCGTACCCGCAGATGTGCTAAAGCAATATGGATATGCCTATGATGAAAAGACGCTGGCCACCTGTCTGAAAATAGAAGACAGAGGCAAGCTGATGACCTGGGAGTAGGACCATTATTGCTATTGCTATTTCATAATATAAATCCAGAAAACTTAACATCAATGATTCCAGAAAAAAAGAATGAGGGAGAAAACAGTGTTTCCCGCCGATCATTCCTGAGAAACGGTGCGCTTGCTGCCGCCGGTTTCATGATAGTTCCACGTCACGTTTTAGGCAGAGGCTATGTAGCGCCCAGCGACCGCCTGCGGGTAGCAGGTATTGGCGTTGGCGGTAAAGGCTTCAGCGATATAAGCGAATTTGCCAAAGGCCCGGCTGATATTACTTTCCTGTGTGATGTTGATGAACGCCGTGCAGCGGAAGCAGTAAAGAAATTTCCCAAAGCCAAATTCTACAAGGACTTCCGGGAAATGTTTGACAAAGAACACAAAAACTTTGACGCTGTTTCTGTATCCACACCAGATCACACACACGCCGTGGCTGCCATGGGCGCTATGCAGCTGAAGAAAGATGTATACGTACAAAAGCCGCTGACACACGACATCTACGAAGCACGTATGCTCACGCAGGGCGCCAACAAATACAAGGTGGTAAGCCAAATGGGAAACCAGGGCTCCTCCGGCGATGGCGTGCGTCAGCTGATGGAATGGTATAATGCCGGCCTCATTGGTGACGTACACACCGTTTACTGCTTTACCGACCGCCCCGTTTGGCCGCAGGGCGTTCCCTGGCCAACCACCCGCCAGGATTCTCCAAAAGAACTGGACTGGGACCTGTGGTTAGGCACGGCTCCGAAAAAAGATTATGTAGACAACCTGGTACCCTTCAACTGGCGCGGCTGGTGGGACTACGGTACCGGCGCCATTGGCGATATGGGCTGTCATATTATAGAACCGCCTTTCCGTGTACTCGGACTCGGCTACCCTACTTCTGTAGAGTGCAGCGTAGGTAGTGTATACGTGGGCGAATTTACCCGCGGATATTTCCCTGAAAGCTGCCCTCCTTCTTCCCACGTAATCATGAAATTTGCTGGTAAGAATGGCAAGGAAATCACGCTCCACTGGATGGATGGCGGTATCCAGCCTGAACGTCCGGAAGAACTTGGCCCCAACGAAACCATGGGCGATGGTGGCAACGGCGCTATCTTCATTGGTGACAAAGGTAAAATGATGTGCGGTACCTACGGTATGTATCCTAAACTGCTGCCCACTTCCCGTACCACCGAAGCCAATGTGCCGCAAACCATTGCACGTGTGCCGGAAGGACACTATGTACAATGGGTAAACGCCGCTATTGCCGGTTATGGCAGCAAGCAGCAGAAAACGCTGAGCTCTCCCTTTGATATTGCCGGTCCGCTTACTGAATCTATCCTGATGGCTAACCTGGCCATCCGCAGCTTCGATATCCGTAAGGCGAAAGCAAATGGTAAAGGATTTGATTATCCGGGCCGTTACATCAAACTGCTGTGGGATGGCAATAATATGAAGATTACCAACTTCGATGAAGCCAACCAGTTCGTGAAACGTACCTACCGTGATGGCTGGTCACTAGGGGTATAGCGATTCAGCTGTTAGCCATTAGCTGTTAGCTGTTAGCTAGCGATTGTAAATAATGCTGCGAAGACAGATCACTGGCGATAGCGATTCAGCTGTTAGCCATTAGCTGTTAGCTTTTAGTAAGTGATTATAAAAAGGAAAATGCCGCGATGACTGGTCATCGCGGCATTTTCCTTTTTATAATCTTTCCTTTTTCGGAGGCTGATTACTTATAGTCTTCCTGTTGAGTCAGGTTACTGTTTTTCCTGATTTCATTGGCAGGAATGGGCAACAGGTAATTTTTCGCTTTATTAAATTTCCTGTCCTGGATGCTGAATACCCGGTATACAAACGGATGCCCGGTAATCATGGAGCCCAGTACTTCAATGCCTTTCGCATTTTCATTAAATGCTGTTTCCGCCACTCTCCATCTGCGGGCATCATAATAGCGATGCTCTTCAAATGCCAGCTCATAACGTCTTTCATATTTGATCACGTCCATCAGCGCTTCTCCGGAGGCGGTTGTGGCAGGCATTCCGCCACGCACACGCACCAGGTTCAAGGCCGCACGGGCTTTATCGTCATGCCCGGTTTTATGCGCTGCTTCTGCATAGTTCAGCAAAATTTCTGCATAACGGAAAAAGATCCACGACTGATCTCCACGGAAGAATTGTGCATCCAGGTTTTTATCCATAAACTTACGCAGGTAATAGCCGGAATAGGTACCGTTCCAGTTTTCAATGGTACTGTTGCGGGTATCAAGTCCCCAAACGCTGTCTTTACCATTCAGCGCTTCGTATTTACCTGTTTGGATATAACCCTGAGGATCTATTTTAGCCGCATCAGAAGGACGAGGTTTCCATTTGGCGCCATCATATAGGATAGTAGCGTAAAAGCGGGGATCACGGTTTTCATACGGCGCTTTTGCCTGTGCTGTATTGCTCCAGGAAAAAGGCGTACCATCCTTCATCTGGTAACCCGTTACAAAATTCTCAATGGGTACATTGCCTCCCCAGTTATGATAACCGTTAGGACCATTGTACAGGTCGTGAGAAGTACCCAGCAAGGCTTTATCATACTGCTTTATAAATATCAGCTCCGGGTTATCCTTATCCAGGAATACGCGGGTATAATTTTCGGTTGGGTTAGCCGTAGGCTGATAAAGGCTGTACATGTTCAGCTTTATGATGGTATCTGCTGCATCCATCGCCAGCTGGTAACGTGCGGTTTGATCGCCTGTCTTATATCCCATTTGCGCATTGGGAACATGACTGTCGTTAAACAAATCGCTGGCTGCAAAAAGTAAAATCCTCGATTTCAGCGCCATCGCAGCCCCGGCTGTTACCCTTCCTTTACTGGAAACAGCCTCATAAGATTTCGGTAATTGCTTTACGGCGAGGTCACATTCTGCGGTAATGAATTTTATACATTCATCAAAAGTGGCTCTTTTAATACTCAGGATATCCTGTTCATCACCTTTCACACTAAAGGTTTTAGTGATCAGCGGCACACCGCCATAGTGCTTCACCAGGAGGTGATAATACCAGGCGCGCATGAAATGCACCTCTCCCGTCATTCTTGTGCGCTGGCTTTCATCTGTGAATGGCACCGACGCTACTTTTTCCAGGAACATGTTACAATTGCGGATGGCTTTATAATGCAAATCCCATCTGGCAAAGTCGCCAATACCGCCCGGATCATCAGCAGAGGCATTTCCCTGTACCACCCTGGAAGTATTGTAGTCGTGGATAAAGCGGCTTTCGTCTGTCATGGACGATAGCATTACTTCAAGGAAACCAGGACGCATCTGTACATACAGGTCATTTACAAATGCCTGTACCAGCCCCACATCTTTCCAGACATCAGCTTCTTCATATTCTGTAAGCGGCTTCTTCTCGAGGAAGTCTTTGTTACAACCGATGGCAGGCGCAAATAATAAAAAGGCGCCCGCTATATACTTGATGATATTTACTTTCTTCATGGCACATTAATTAAAAGGTTACGTTTAATCCCACATTGTAAATCTTGGTTTGTGGATAGAACTGTCCGCTACCACTGGGCGCTTCAGGGTCAAAAATTTTCACTTTGTCGATGGTGAGCAGGTTCTGGCCGCTTACATATACCCGCAGGTTTTGCAAACCGATCCTTTTGCAGAGTTGTCCGGGGAAATTATAGCCCAGATCCAGGGTTTTCAAACGTACATAATTGGTATTCCAGTACCAGAAAGTATTCTGACGGCTTACCCAGTACTCACGGTCACGGTCGTATGCTCTTGGCCAGGAGCCGTTTGGATTATCTTCTGTCCAGCGGTCTTCTACATATGCCATCGGGAAGTTTCCAATCAACCCAGACTCTGTGCGCAGGTATTGGCTCGCGCCGGTAGCACCCTGCCACAACATGGTAAAGTCGAAATTTTTGAACTTGGCAGTCATGGTTAAACCAAAGATCCAGGTGGGATTTTCTGTGCGGTCCTGCCGTACACGATCCAGGTCATCAATGACTTTGTCGTCATTTACATCTTTAAAGATCACATCTCCGGCCCTTGCACCGCCAAGGTGTGGGCTCTTATCTACTTCATCCTGGTTTTTATAGATGCCGATTGCCTGGTAGTAAAGCGGTGCGCCGATCTGCTTACCGGTGGCCTGCTGGTATGCCGGGAGATTGGGCGTTTCATCAAAGAACAGGATTTTATTTTCCGCATGAGTAACAGTACCGATCACTTCATAATGGAACTTTTTGATATCGTTTTTATGGCTTAATACTAATTCGAAACCTTTGTTCTGCACTTTGGCAATGTTTTCCTGCGGCAGGGTCATACCGGTATAACCGGGCATAGACAAGCTGCGGCTTACCAGGATGTTTGATCTTTTGGTCATGAAGTAATCTCCTTCAAATGCCAGTTTATCGCCCAGTATTTTTGCTTCCACACCAAAATCGTAGTTGTTGGCAACTTCCCAGGTAATGCCTTCATTGGGTGAACGGAGCTGGTAAAGACCTTTATTCAGATCGCCGCCAAACATAACACCGCCGCCGCTGAAGCCATAAGTACTCAGGTATTGGAAAGGATCGATCTGGTCATTTCCCATTTGTCCCCAGGAAGCACGGAGTTTGAAGTAGTCGAGCGTATGGATGTTTCTTTTCCAGAAACCTTCATTAGACAACACCCAACCGGCAGACGCACCGGGGAACAGCCCCATGCGACGGCCTTTTGGAAAGTTTTGCGAACCATCATACCGCATGTTATAATCAAACAGGTAAGTTTCCTTGTAGTTATAAGATATACGGCCAAAGTAGTTACGACGGGCATATTCAAAACCCGCTCCGCTGTTATTCTTTTCCTTATCACCACCCAAACTCAGTTGATCCAGTTTATCGCTGATAAAGTATTTACGGTTGGCAGAAAAACCGTCATTTCTTAATGTGGATTGCTCGAACGCAACAAAGCTGCTGATATTGTGTTTGCCAAAGGAGCGCACATAATTCAGCTTGAAGTTAACGGTGGTTTGGCGCAGGGTGGCATATTGCTCTGTCAGTTCCGGCGCGCTTACTCCCCTGGAGCCCGCATTGAGCTTGTGTGTAGGGTCATTTACATCTGCCAGGGTGTATAAGGTCCATGGTTTGATATACGATTTGTAGAAGTCAAAATTCTGGTCGTAAGCAAAACTTCCATCCACAAACAATCCTTCTACCCATGGAATATTTACCACGGCAGACATGTTGGTATTGATCACATAGTTTTTATCGTTCGTATACCCGATAGCGTTAGTTCCGGTTACCACCGGGTTGTCGCCATATTCAATATCGGGGCCGGGCAAACCATTTGGCCAGATTGCGTTTTCAGTAGGGCGGCCGCGCATCAGTGAACGGAAAATAGAACCGGCGCTGCGGGGAGGAAAATTCCTGTTTTCGAGGCGGCCGGCGAGGTCAAAGCGTAAACGGATGTAATCGTTTACTACCGCATCCAGGTTAGCGCGTACATTCTGTTGTTTGTAGTTGGTAGCGCTATTTTTATAAATACCATCCTGGAATAAGGATCCCAGGGAAACGTAGTAGGACATTTTTTCTGTACCACCACTGAGCGACAGGTCATGCCTGTTTTGCAGTGAATATTTTTTGATGGCGGCATCATACCAGTTGGTGTTGGGATACAACCATGGGTCGGAGCCATCTCCAAATTTTTTGATCTGTTCATCTGTGTATTTCGGAGCATCGCCTCCATACTTTAAAATTTCATTGACCACCTTTGCATAGGTAGGCGCATCGGCCATTTTCGGAAGCCTGGTGGGCGTTACGAAAGATTGGTTAAAACCATAGCTCAGCGTAGGCTTACCACCTTTACCCCGCTTGGTGGTAACCAGGATAACGCCATTGGCTGCACGTGATCCGTAGATAGCCGCTGCCGCATCTTTCAGGATAGATACGCTTTCAATGTCGTTCGGGTTCATTCGCTCAAAACCATCACGGGGAAAACCATCGATAACCACGAGCGGATTACTGTTGCCCAATGTACTACGGCCACGGATAAATATCCTGGAGCCATCGTACCCCGGTTCACCGCTGTTGTTTACCGCAATAATACCAGGAATGCGCCCTACCAGTGAGTTGGAGATGTTTACGTTGGGAGATTGCTGCAGCTCTGCACCCTTCACCGAGGATACTGCACCTGTTTTGGTTACTTTCTTTTGCGTACCATAACCTACTACCACGTACTCATCCAACGTTTTCTGGTTTTCCTTCAATACCGCATTCAGGAGCGCTTTTCCTTCTACCCTTACTTCCTGCGGATCAAACCCGATGTATTGGAACACAAGCACCGCATCTTTTTTCACGTCATTTAAAACGTAATTTCCTTTTTCGTCGGTGGTGGCTCCTTTCTTGCTGTCTTTTACCAGCACCGTAACACCGGGCAACGGGTTGCCATTGATGTCTTTTACTTTTCCTTTAACAGTAAGATTTCCTTGTTGCCATACACTGGGTAATGGCGCCCGCGCGGTAACCGCGCGTGTGGTGGTTGCAAAGAGGCATGCCAATAGCATAGCCTTTGCATAACGTGGATTCATGCTACAAGTGATTTAGAGTGATGAAATTTTGGTTTGCCGTTTAGTTTTTATTGTCAACTAAACAATTATTCATATAACAAATGATTTTGGTGATCAGATTATGATTTACTACACGGGCTTGCTATTAGTTAAGATGCAACTGCAGAACAAGTGATTATTGTGATCAAATTTTGGTTTTGCTTTAGGTTTTCTTTGTTTACAAAAAGGATTTTATCGCGCTACAAAATGAATAATGATAATTGTATTCCCTATTCGTTTGTCAGTTTTTCAATTCAATAAAAACGTGAAATATTGTCCTTGTAAGTTATTCAGAAAACCGTTAATTATTTTCTAAAAATAAATGTCCCCAGTACGGTTATTTTTAAAATTTCTAACTTTAAAAGAGAATATTATGATTCTGGTTGTTCAATGATACAAATCTCCGGCGCCGCTGTTGCGAAATGTAGCGTTACTCCCTAATTATCAAGCATAAAAAAGAGAAGACCACCATTCTCATATATAGTAACTAACCCGTTCCTGCCAACGTTATAGCAACTCCAAACCTATATTAATTAACACCTATGGTTAAGAAATACCTATGGATGCTTGCAGTACCTGTATACATCCTGATTGCATGCAATAAAGACATGGCCACCACCGGTAACCCGCCTCCTGTAACACCGCCGGTAAAATCGCCGATCTCTGACAAACAGGTGAGCAGCGCCATCCAGGGCAACGTGGTGGATGAACAAAATAAGCCATTGGCGGGCGTACAGGTAAAATGCGGAGATGTTACTGCCACTACCGATGCAGCCGGCAGCTTCTTCTTCGGCAAGGTAAATGCGAACCAGATGGCGGCAGTAGTAACGGCACAAAAAAATGGCTACTTCAATGGCAGCCGGACATTTCACATTGCCGCCGCCGATAAACTACAGTTTGTACAAATGCAGCTGTTACCTAAAAAGGCCGCCGGCACCTTCGTGGCCAGCACCGGGGGGACTGTAAATACATCCAATGCACAATTCACATTTGCAGCACAACAGGTATTAGGACCGGACAACAAACCGTATTCCGGTAAAGTATCCCTGCTATACGCTCCCATCAACCCTGAACGGGCCGATTTTGCGGATATCATGCCCGGCGACCTGCGTGGTATCACTAACAGCAATACTATCGTAGGACTCCAGTCATTTGGAATGATGGCGCTGGAACTGCAAAGCGAAGGCGGAGAAAAACTTCATCTCGATACCTCCAAACAGGTATCGTTTAAAATGACAATCCCCACCAGCTTACAAAACACCGCTCCGCCCACCATCCCATTATGGTATTTTGAAGAGGTATCCGGTGTTTGGCGGCAAGAGGGTAGCGCCACCAAAACCGGTGACAGCTATTCGGGTATCGTAAAACACTTTTCCTTCTGGAACCTTGATATGCCATTCCCGCTGGTGAACTTCACCGCTACCCTGGTAGATGCCCATAACACCCCCTTGTCCAACGCAGCCGTAAAGCTCAAAAGGGCCAACGGAAGCGCTACCTATGGCTATACCAATGAAAATGGCACGGTTAGCGGGGATATTCCAAAAAACGAAACACTCACCCTGGAAGTGATGAGCAAATGCAATATGGTAGTTGATACCAGGAACATTGGTCCCTTTAACGATCACACCGATATTGGGATCCTGAGAGTGACCGTACCGAACAATGAATACCTATACTTCAGCGGAGCCGTAGCATCCTGTAACAATATGCCGGTTCAAAATGGCCTTGTCAGTATCAGCCTCGGGGGCACCACGTATCGCTCCAATATTGCTAACGGGCAATACAGCATTAGTATCCTGCGCTGTGTTACCACCCAGGTAACCGCCATTATAAATGCCGTGGATCAGGACGCCAACAAAATGTCGACCAACACCAAACTGGTTACCACCGGCAACTATATCACTAATTTAAGCGCCTGTGATGTAATACTGGCGGACTTTGTGAATAGTCTGCTCAATGGACAAACGGCTAATTATACCGCCACGGACTCCATTTCCCTGTATAACTTAGGCTCCGGGTATTTGCTGAGCGCCGCCAGGAAAACCAATCGTGATTTTATAGACTTCCAGGTAAATGACATGACAGTAGGAACGCATGCTACAAGTATTGCTTTAACCAACAACGGAAAATATTATAGTGGCAACGGTACCTACACGCTTACCCAGTCCGGTACATTGGGCGGTTACCTGGCAGGCACATTTACATCGAGTGTAAAACCAGACTCCACCCAAAACAACGGCCCCTTTCCTTTTACGGGTAGCTTCCGCATAAGAATTACGCAGTAACTGCCGGCGCCATGCATGTTAAAAAGCCATTAGCTTTATCGCTAATGGCTTTTTTTTGCATAAATTTATACTTCCCAACGTTATAGTAATATTAAGTACATCGTTGTATGGAAAAACGTTACTTTCTCCTGGCTATCCTTTCGACAATTACGTTGCTGTTTTCCTGTAGCAAGGAAAAGAGCGATGAAGGTGATGGAACGCGTCCACCCAGCAGTACTTGCGACTATGCTCCTTATACACATGGCTCCTCCTTTTCCTACATGAACGTAAACAGTGCGAAAGATACCATTAAATACACCTTTACCGTTTCAGGCGACACCACCATTAATGGGAATGTGTACAAAATAGTGGGCAACGACAGTGTATTTACCTGCTCCAACTGTAAAGACGGTATTTATACACAGATAGCCAGTATCCTTACCTTCCAGGGATACAGGGCCGATGACCTGAAGCTCACCTACCTGAAAGATAACGTTGCGGCAGGCGCTACCTGGCGTGATACTATTACGGTGAATAATGGGGGCGCTAATACTTCCGGGATCCTGGAATTTACCATTACCCAGAAAGATTTTACAAAAACAGTCAATGGTAAAGACTATGCGGAAGTCATCGCAGTAAGAATGGATGCCTATGCCATTGTATTCAATAACCCCGTGTCTGTAGGCACCATCTCCACCAGCTACTACGGCAAAGGCATTGGTTTAATAGAGGCCGATCAGTTGCATGATACCACTACCATCCTCTCCTATACTTTACAACCTTAACTAATAATCTTTCCATACCATGGTGAGCAGGCGCTCTACCGCCTTCCTTATTCCGGAAGCCGTTTCGTGATGATTATTTACCATTACACTAAACACGAGCGTTTTATTCTTTTTGGTGACCAGGTAGCCGCTCAACGCCACCACTCCATTTAAGGTTCCTGTTTTGGCATGTACAAACTGTTGCTTATAATAATTTCTCAAAGTCCCTTTTCCTCCTGTCGGGAATATTTCCCAGAGCCGTTCCTGTGGATACTGTTGCTTTATCAGGGAGAGTACCGACACAAAATCACGGGGTGTAAAAAGATTATAACGGGACAGCCCGGAACCATCTTCCCATTGCGGCGGGTGTGGTAGTACTTTTAAATCGTTCAACAGCAGGTAGTCGATCATACGATTGGTGCTAATGGTATCCCACAACCGGGACGAGGCCATCATCAACGTTTGTTCCGCAAAAAAGTTATCACTGCGATGCATCATCGGAATAAAAAGTGAATCTGCAGGAATGCTTTTCAGGATTTTGAATGTTGCCCGGGGAGGTATAACGGCTATCCCTATACGTTTATGCAGGGTGTCTTCCAGCCTTTGGCGCATATCCTGCACTGAACCGGTAATAAACGGTACTTCTGCCGCTGTTGCTGTTTTATCCTTTGGGTTATATTTCAGGAAGAAAAAATTGCTGCGTTCTTCCCTGGTGGTGATCGCCTCGCTGAGGGTATCATCTTCCGTAATATCCAGATCATAAAATGCAGGCGTAATGCTGTTACTATCCAGGTGATGACGGATGCGGACCACATTACCATACATCGGCCATTCCGTGAGTTCGGGCTGATAATCATCCGCATAATCGCCCCAGGCCCAGCCCGGGCCATAGCGCAGGTTGGCATTTACACCCTGTACCAGGTAAATCTTTTTAGTGGTTTGCTGCAACAGCCTGAGGAGTGGCTGGTAAGTATAGTCGGGATGAAGAAAGGATGGATCTCCCATTCCTTTTACAAATAATGCCGTATCATTTTCATAGTAACGCGCTGCGGGCAGCGAATCGCCGAGTAACTTCAGTCCTGCATACAATGAAAATATTTTCATATTGGAAGCAGGTGTAAAAAACTTATTATCCTGGTACTGATACCAGTATTTCCCGGTAGCAGGTTCATATATACAGATGCCCACGTGGGCCTGTTCCATAGGCGCTTTCGATAATAATTCCGACGCTGCCCATTTTTTTATAGCAGCTACCTGTGCGGAAGCCATTGCCATTGTAAACAGTGCCGTTATTACCAGGACAATTCTTTTCATGAATGGAAATTACGAATTACGAATTATGAATTACGGATTTGCCGGTAGATTATCGTAAATAAACACCAGCAAATCCGTAATTCGTAACTCGTAATTCGTAATGCTTTTATCAGGTAAAGTATTTGGTAATACCTGGTTTTGCGTAAGCATAGTTGCCCGATGCATCCGGCATAACCGGTGGTTGCGCATCAAAAGCATATGTTTTAGGATGCAGGTCCAGTCCGGAATTCAGCGCTACATTCCAGTCGATCACCTGGCCGGAATAAGTAGCCAAACGGCCTATGATGGCGCTGAGTGTTGTCTGAGCCCCTCTTTCCGCATCTGCAAATTTGTATTCTCCCTTTGCGATGGCGGCAAACAGTTCATCGTGTTCTGTCTGATAAGGGTTGTTTTCTTTCGATTTATCAAACTGGTACAGGACTTTACCTTTGTGATCCACGATCTGTGCTTTATCGCAGAAGATGCGACCCTTGGTACCCACAATTTCCTCATCTACTTTACTGGGGGCATCTTTCCAATGACGACACTGGCTATTCATTACCACGCCATTGCGGTAGCGGTATTCAACGTAGTGGTGATCATAAATTTCACCATATTCCTTACCGGTACGTACTGCGCGGCCGCCCATGCCACTCGCGGTTACCGGCGTTTCGCCCATAAACCAGTTACCTACGTCAATATTGTGAATATGTTGTTCTACGATATGATCGCCACACAGCCAGTTGAAATAGTACCAGTTACGCATCTGGTATTCCATTTCGGTATACTCGGGCTTACGTGGTTTTACCCACAGCGCGCCCTGGTTCCACCATACCTGTGCTGATAACATATCGCCGATGATACCATCTTTATAGCGTTTGTACAGTTCGCGGTAAGAGTTCTGATAGCGACGCTGCAGTCCTACTACTACGTTCAGTTTTTTCGTTTTGGCTACAGCAGCAGCTTCCAGTACTTTTTTAATACCTGCCGGATCTGTTGCTACCGGCTTTTCCATGAACACATGTTTGCCTTGCCTGATTGCCTCTTCAAAATGAATAGGCCTGAAACCCGGAGGGGTAGCCAGTATTACTACATCGGCCAGCGCAATGGCTTGTTTATAGGCGTCGAAGCCCAGGAATTTATTGCTTTCGGGAACGTTTACCCGGCTGGCTTTATCCCCTAATGCTTCTTTAATATTGTCGTAGCTGTCTTTCAGTCTGTCGGGGAAAGCATCTGCCATTGCCACCAGCTGCACATTTTCTTTAGTGCTCAGGGCTTGGGTGGCAGCCCCGGTTCCACGGCCACCACAGCCGATCAGGGCAATTTTAATAACATCGGATGATCCGGAGAAAAAGTTTGCTTTGGAAAGAATAGGCATCGCCAGCAGCCCACCTGCAAGCAAAGAAGTTTGCTTTACAAATTCGCGGCGGCCTTCACCGTGGAATTTTTTTTCGTTGTCCATAAATGAATAAGATTTTTTTAGATTTTAGTATGTTGAGTCTGTCTAACGTGCACCTTTATACTTAGCAACCATGTCTTCAAAAAACTGTTCTGCTTCTGCTTTTGTTGGTTGTTTTACGGGCCTCACTATTCTGAATCCTACAAAAGGGGCGTCTGCGTTCCACCAGGAGCTTTTAGGGATTTGCGGGTCCCTGCGATTCCATATAGGATCTGATTTTAACCGGGCTGCACTGCGAAGCAATGGTGCTTCATCCTGGAAGCTGCCGCCTTTCAGTAACCGGGGTGTTTTTGCAGTGGGCACTGTCCATGGGTCCTGGTCTTTCGCATTGGCGATTCCATTTTCATCGTATTGGTCAAGGGTCCATTCTTCCACATTGCCCAGCATATCGTACAATCCCCAGGCATTGGGTTTCAGTTGTCCTACCTTATGATATTTCTGCTCGCTGTTACCTTTAAACCATGCATATTCTTTCAGCTGACCGGCGTCGGCGCCGAAAGGATAAGCGGTGGCTGCTCCGGCTCTGCAGGCATATTCCCACTCTGCTGCCGTTGGCAAACGATAGAATACCCCGGTTTTGATGTACAGCCATTTGCAATACATGAGGGCGCCATACTGGCTCATGCTATTGGCGGGGAAGCCGCCAGCCTTGCCCATTCCCAGCGTAAGATCAATATATGGAGGACTGGGGCGGGTCATACCGTCCGGTACCGGCGTTTTATCTTTTTCTGCGTCTGAATAAATATCGTATTCGTCAAAGGTCACTTCAGTGGCGCCCATCCAGAAATCAGAGATCTGTACATTCTTTGCGGGGCCTTCGTCTTTGTTCCTTCCTTTTTCATTATCGGGGCTGCCGAGTTTAAAACTGCCTCCTTTTATGGGTACCATTTTAAAACTGACATCGGTGCCGGGAATTTGCTGGCTATAAATTTCAAATGCCTGGTTTGATTGCGCTACCACCACCTGGCTGAGCAATCCACTCAGCAGTAAGGTCACATACTGTTTAGTCATCTAACGTGTTTGAAAATATAAGTCGGTGAATCTAAAAAAAACTAACGGGGAAAGCAATATTTTTTTATGAATGCGAAAAAACGCTGATGAATTGAAAATTTTTCATGAAAATTAGCATTTCCTTGCAAAAGCGATTAAATTTAGCTCTTGTCATCTTTACAATCAATCTAACGTTATGGAAAGAAGAAAATTCCTGCAAAACGGCACACTTGCCGGTATTTCTGCGCTCGCGCTGGGCAGTACCGGCAATACGGCGCAGGCCGCCGCCCCAGCCAGTACCAGCGATGCAAAAGGGAAACCGTTTAATATGAACTATGGCCCGCATGATGGCATGTTTAAAAACAGCGCCGGCAGCGATTTCCTGGATCAGATAAAATATGCTTACGATCAGGGATTCCGGTCTATTGAAGATAACGGGATGTTAGGACGCCCCGCCGCCGAACAGGCTAAGATCGGTGAGTTGCTGAATAAACTAGGCATGACCATGGGCGTGTTTGTAGTAGATACCGGCAACAACTGGAAAACTTCGCTAACCACCGGCAAACAGGAGTTTAAAGATGCCTTTATCAAAACCTGTAAAGAAAGCGTGGAAACCGCCAAGCGCTGTAATGCCAAATGGGCAACAGTAGTGCCGGGGTATTTTGAACGCAATCTCCCGATAGGCGTACAAACCGCCAACGTAGTGGATGCACTGCGCAGTGGCGCAGAAATATTTGAGCCACATGGCCTGGTGATGGTGCTGGAGCCGCTGAGCGACAACCCTGACCTGTTTCTCCGTACTGCAGAACAGAGCTTTGAAATATGTAAGGCAGTGAAAAGTCCCTCCTGCAAAATATTATACGACATCTATCACATGCAGCGCAACACCGGCAACCTGATCCCTGTAATGGATTGGTGCTGGGACGAAATTGCGTATATCCAGATAGGTGATAACCCTGGCCGCAAAGAACCCGGCACCGGGGAAATCAATTATAAAAATATCTTTAAGCATCTCCATAAAAAAGGATACAAGGGTGTACTGGGTATGGAACATGGTAATGCCAGCCAGGGAAAAGAAGGCGAAGCTGCCCTGATCAAAGCATACAGAGACGCAGATAGCTTCCTGTAAAAGAATTACGAATTGGGAATTACGGATTTGTGGGTAGATAATAGCAAATGATCCTACCAGCAAATCCGTAATTCGTAATTCCCAATTCGTAATTCTTTTTTCGTTACCTTAACTAGTAAAAATAATCTGCTATGGGTTTCCTGATCCGTATACTAGTTAGTGCATTAGCTGCCATGTTAACCGCCTACCTGCTAAACCCCGCAGTGAAGGTCGACAGCTTTGTAACAGCGTTGATACTGGCTTTAGTGCTGGCTTTGTTAAATGCCCTGGTAAAACCAATTCTTATTTTTCTTACGTTTCCTGTAACTATCATTACACTGGGACTCTTCCTGTTTGTTATCAATGCCCTGATCATTTTGCTGGCTGCCAAACTGGTGCCTGGATTTAAAGTAGATGGGTTCTGGTGGGCATTACTTTTCAGTATTGTGATGACTATCATCAACAGTATCATGATAAGCCTTGCCGGCGGCAACAACAAAAACAACAACGACTAGCATTTCGCTTTACTGCCAGTTAAAAAAATAACCCATGCATTTTGATCGGTCGGACCTGAGCAATGCACAATTAATATCTTTCTATAAAGCCCTGGTTTATCCCCGGCTTGTAGAGGAAAAAATGCTGTTATTACTTCGCCAGGGGAAAATAAGTAAATGGTTTTCCGGCATAGGCCAGGAAGCAATTGCGGTAGGCGCTACCCTTGCACTGGATACCGACGAGTGGATTATGCCGCTGCATCGCAACCTCGGTGTATTTACCACCAGGCAAATGCCCCTCGACAAACTACTCCTGCAATGGCAGGGCAGTGAAAATGGCTACAGCAAAGGGCGCGAGCGTTCTTTTCATTTTGGCAGTAACCTGCATCATATCTGCGGAATGATTTCTCATCTGGGGCCTCAACTGTCTATCGCCGACGGTATTGCGCTGGCATACCAGTTAAAAAAGGAAAAAAAAGTAGCCCTCGCCTTTACCGGCGAAGGGGGAACCAGCGAAGGAGAATTCCATGAAGCATTGAATGTGGCAGCCGTATGGGGGCTTCCCGTTATATTTCTTATTGAAAACAATGGCTACGGGCTTAGCACTCCTGTAAGCGAACAATATCATTGTGCCAGCCTGGTCGACAAAGCCATCGGGTATGGCATGGAAGGCGTACAAATAGATGGCAACAACCTGCTGGAAGTATACCAAACCATGCGTACCGCCCGGGCTTATGCCATACAGGAACAGAAACCGGTGTTAATAGAGGCCATGACCTTCCGCATGCGTGGCCACGAAGAAGCCAGCGGCGTAAAATACGTGCCTCCTGCCCTGTTTGAGGAATGGAGTAAAAAGGATCCTATTCTTCAATACGAAGCATGGCTGCAGGAAACACATCTTCTTGCTGCTGCCGATATCGCCCGTATCCGCGATGAACTGAAACATGAAATTGAAGCGAATGTAGCCCGTGGACTGGTTGAGAAGCCTGTTATTGCCAACACTTCCAATGAACTAGGCGACCTGTATGCTTCCGCACCCGCCGTGGTGGCCGCCGAAGGAGTATCTTCCGAAAAAAGGTTTATCAACGCAATTTCCGAAGGGTTAAAACAAGCCATGGAAATGCATCCTGAGCTGATCCTGATGGGACAGGACATTGCCGAATATGGAGGCGCCTTTAAAATTACAGAAGGCTTTGTGGAGCTTTTTGGGAAAGAGAGGGTACGTAATACGCCGCTCTGTGAAAGCGCCATCCTGGGCGCTGCGCTGGGGCTGGCTATCGGCGGCTTCAAAAGCGTGGTAGAAATGCAGTTTGCCGATTTTGTTACCTGTGGCTTTAACCAGATTGTCAACAACCTGGCTAAAATACATTACCGCTGGGGCCAAACCGCCGACGTGGTGATCCGCATGCCCGCCGGAGGCGGTGTTGGCGCGGGGCCGTTTCATTCTCAAAGCAATGAAGCCTGGTTTACCCACATTCCTGGTTTGAAGGTGGTATATCCGGCTTTTCCGGAAGATGCCAAAGGCCTGCTCACCGCCGCTATCGCCGATCCCAACCCGGTGATGTATTTCGAGCATAAGGCCCTTTATCGCAGTATCAGCAGCTATGTACCGGAAAACTACTACTCTATTGAAATCGGAAAAGCCTCTCTAATACAATCGGGCGACGATATCAGCATTATTACCTACGGAAGCGGCGTTCACTGGGCCATGGAATACGCTACCCAACATCCGGAAATATCCATCGGCATCCTCGACCTCCGTACCCTGCTGCCACTGGATTATACGGCTATCCGGGCCATAGTGGCGGCAACCGGCAAAGTGCTGGTGCTCCATGAAGATACCCTCACCGGCGGGTTTGGCGCCGAAATCAGCGCCTGGATCGCGGAACACTGCTTCCATTTACTGGACGCCCCCGTAATGCGGTGTGGCAGCCTGGATACCCCGGTTCCTTTTGCAGGTGCGCTGGAAAAAAATTTTCTCGCCAAATCAAGACTGGGGGCCTATATACAGCAATTAATGGCATGGTAACAACCCCATTGATTGGGAATTTGCCCCGAAAGTTTTAATTTGCATCCGGAATAAAATAAAATCATTATACTATGTTGACGAATCTTTTAACAGTAGTACACACCACTAACTTTTATAAAGTTGGCGATAGTATTGGTCACTTCTTGGCGCCTGTAGCCATTATCGTTTTTGCTGCTATGTTTATATACGCCTGGGTGAAGTACGCAAAAATCTAACAACATCCGCTTTTTCACATCGCACTATATAACAAAAAGGCTTCCTGTAACGGGAAGCCTTTTTTGCTTTCAGCCATTGGCAACCAGCTTTTAGGGCGCTGATGCCTGGACCAGTTATATTTATATCAGATCATTGCTTAAGATCGGGACCGCTTGTTAACTTATTCTTCCTCTGGCCGGATGTATTGATTATAGTATTGTTCTGTACAGCGCAGGTTTTCTTCGTCAAAGCATACCAGTATCACTTCCTCCATCTCGGGATGCTCTTCCAGGTATTTTACAATAGTGCCCATCGCAATAGATGCCGCTAGTTCTTTAGGGAAGCGATAAATACCCGTGCTAATATTAGGGAAAGCAACCGATACCAGGTGATGCCTGGTGGCCAGCTCCAGCGAATGCTGGTAACAATTGGCCAATAATACTTCTTCATTGCGGCTGCCATTATTCCATACGGGGCCAACCGTGTGAATAACATGTTTTGCCGGCAACCGGCCCGCGGTGGTAATAACCGCCTCTCCTGTTTTGCAACCTCCCTGGCGGGCTACAATTGCTCTGCAGTCGGCCAGTATAGCTGGGCCGCCTGCACGGTGAATAGCGCCATCCACACCGCCACCACCTAACAGAGAGCTGTTGGCTGCATTAACAATGGCGTCTGCCTTGATCCGGGTAATATCGCCCTGGATAATCTTGATTTTTCTGAATGCCATGGGTTATACTGTTCTTACATATACCAGCTTCCCGGTTTTTTTGCCGCTTTCCCGGATATCAATTTCAAAATTGGGAAAGCTTTTCAACAACTGCAACAGCTTATTAAAACCGTAGTTACGGGCATCAAAATCGGGTTGTTTCTTCAGCAACAGGTTACCCAGTTCTCCCAGGTAGGCCCATCCATCTTCATCCGCAATATCGTTTACGCTGGTAGATAATAGCGTGATCAATTGTTTATCCGCTTTACTGATGCTGTTTCGTTTTCCTTTGGCAGACTTAGGTTTGCCGGTATCGGTATCCGCGTCGGCATCTGTATCCGTTTTCTTTCTGACCTGTAATATTTCCAGGTAAATAAATTTATCGCAGGCCGCCCTGAACGCGCTGGGCGTTTTTTGCTCTCCCATGCCGTATACTCTCATCCCTGCTTCCCGCAGGCGGGTGGCCAATCGTGTAAAATCGCTGTCGCTCGATACCAGGCAAAAACCATCTACCCGCCCGGTATATAAAATATCCATGGCATCAATGATCATGGCCGAATCAGTGGCATTTTTCCCGGACGTATAACTGTATTGCTGAATGGGCGTAATGGCATAATCCAACAACACACTTTTCCAACCCACCACAGTAGGCTTGGTCCAATCGCCATAAATTCTTTTAAAGGTTGGGTTGCCATATTTAGCCACTTCTTCCAGCATACCCTTTATATTATGATAAGGTATATTGTCGGCATCAATCAGTACCGCGAGGCGGAGGTCACTCGTTGTATTATCCATTGTGTTTGTTTTTGGGATGAATGGGGTGACACTAGCAAATGTAGCCAATTACTGAAAACTAAAAACGTGTTGACTACAGTAATTGAACTGCTGCCAACACGTTTTTTATAGCAAGAAAAATTTATTTGAGATATGAACGTATCATCCAGGCCAGTTTGAGGTGTTTCTGCATCATTTGTGTAGCAAAATCAGCAGCGCCTTTGTCCTTGTACTTTTCGTCAAACTCATCGATCAGTCTGCGTAAATTGCGTATAATCGTTTCGTGATCATCCAGCAATTCCTGCAATTGCTTTTTCTGGTCATTGGAGTATTCAGATTCCAGCAGGTTGGTGAGCTTTAATACATCTGCGTAACGGCCTTCTGCATAATGCCCGATGGAACGGATATATTCCGCTACTTCATCGCCATACTCTTCCAGCTCTTCATATTGCTCTTCATAGAACTTGTGCATTTCCATGAAATTAGTGCCTTCTATATTCCAGTGAGAATTACGTGTTTTAGCATAAATCAACAGTTCATCTGCCAGGACCTTATTCAACTCCAATGCGATTTGTTTTGTGTTTTCTGCTGAAACACCAATATTTACTTTCATATCATTGAATTTTTTTGGTTATTTAAATTTACAACTTTGGGAGATAGCTAATTATGATGGTTGTCATGATTTAACAACCGGTTAATATAAACAGGCGATCCCCTGTTTTTGTTCTCGCTTTCCCGAAGACGCAATTACTTTGCTAAAATTGTACCATAGTTCCTAATTTTGCAGGCATGTATCAGTCGTCAGATAAAATTTACAGTCTGCATTTTATCCTGCTTTGTTTAAGTAATGCCCTCTTCTCTGCCAGCTTCAACATGATGATTCCTGAGCTGCCGGCATATCTCACCCAGATGGGCGGGGCGGATTACAAAGGATACATTATCGGCTTGTTTACCCTGATGGCGGGGCTTTCCCGTCCATTCAGCGGCAAACTGACCGACACTATAGGACGAGTACCTGTGATGATTTTCGGATCACTGGTATGTGTAGTTTGTAGTTTGATATACCCGCTCATCAGTTCAGTAGGTGCTTTCCTGTTATTGCGATTCTTTCATGGATTTTCCACAGGTTTTAAACCTACCGGAACAGCCGCCTATATATCCGATATGGTACCGGTAACACGGCGTGGTGAGGCGATGGGAATGGTTGGCTTGTTCAGTACTATTGGGATGGCCATGGGACCTGCCATTGGCGGCTACGTGGCAGTACGATGGAATATTAATGTCCTGTTCCAGCTGTCGGCCGTTTTCGCGCTGTTATCTGTGGTAATACTGATCGGCATGAAAGAAACACTTGTAAACAAACAACGGTTTCGTTTTTCTTTACTGAAGATCTCTGCCAATGAAATTTTCGAACCACTGGTATGGTCGCCAGTGATCATTACTTTCCTTACCTATTTCAGCTATGGCGCTATACTCACCATCATCCCCGACTTCAGCGCATTTCTGGGTATCACCAATAAGGGCGTATTCTTTACCTTCTATACCGGGAGCTCTATCGGCATCCGTTTGCTGGCGGGCAAAGTATCTGACCGCTATGGCCGGGTACCGGTTCTAAAGATCTCCGCTATCCTGATGGCCGGTTCCATGCTGATGATGGGACTTGCCGGCAACGGTACTCTTTTACTTGCGGCGGCAATAGTATATGGTATTTCCGTAGGGCTAAACTCTCCTGCTGTTACAGCCTGGACGGTAGACCTGGGACAACCGGAACACCGTGGCCGCGCACTTGCCAGCATGTACATTGCCATGGAAGCCGGTATAGGGCTGGGCGCGTATCTCTCCGCATTTATCTATCACAACCAGTCTGCAAATTTTCCCATTACTTTTTATGTACTTGCAGGTATCACACTGTTGGCAACACTGTATCTGAGTTTCGTATATAAACCCAGGAAAGTATCCAACGCTGTTATGTAAGCATCATAGTATGTTGCCTGGTCAAAGTGTTCGCTTTATTCTGCAGCAGGATCCAACGCATAGTCTTGCCCGTTCTCCTCTATAGCTGTTTCTGCATCAGTACTTTCCGCAGGAATCACCGTGATGCCTTCTTCTTCTAACGTTTGTTCCTGTGTCATTTCTCTCGGCAGCACTTTCTTATTATCCAGTCCCAGCTTTCGCATTCTTTCTGCCCTTCCGACCAGGTTCCCATTGCCGGATATCAGTTTGTTCATGGCGCCGTCGTACACATTCTGGCTGCGTTTCAGATGCTCTCCTATCAGTCCCATATCTTCGGCGAAACCAACAAATTTATCATAGAGCGCACTGCCTTGTCTCACAATTTCTTCCGCGTTTTTATTCTGTTTATCGAGCCGCCACATGTTATCAATTACACGTAAAGTGGCCAGCAATGAGGGCACGCTGACCAGTATGATCCTTTTACGGAATGCAAAGTCATACAGATCTTCCTCCTGTTGCATGATGGCCAGTGCATACGCCGGTTCGATCGGAATAAACAACATGACAAAGTCGGTCGTGTTTTTATAAAAGGTATGATAGGCCTTAGCGCTTAGTTCACTGATATGGTTCCGGACGGATTGCAGGTGCATTTTCAATGCATACTTTTTATCGTCTTCGGTACTGGCACTGCAATACTGCTCATAGGCTTTCAACGATACTTTAGAGTCGATCACCAACTGCCGGTTTTCCGGCAACTGCAATACTAGGTCCGGTTTCCGCAGCTGCCCCGTTTCATCACGTTGTGCATCCTGGGTAAAATAATGCACCCCCTTTTCCAGGCCAGAGGCCTCCAATACCCTTTCCAGGATCATTTCTCCCCAGTTGCCCTGTTTTTTGGTATCCGCTTTCAGCGCGTTGGTAAGGTTATTAGCTTCTTTGGACAAGGTTTGATTTAACAGCAACAGGCGTTGCAGTTCGTTTTTCAACTCTGTACGTTGTGTGGTTTCTGCCAACAGTGATTGCTGCACACTACTGCGGAAGTTGTCTATTTTTTCAGACAACGGTTTCAGCACATCGTCCATTTTTACTTTGTTCTGCTCCATAAAAGTACCGGAGATCCGTTGCAACAGTTGCTGGGCGGTATTCTCAAACTGCACTTTAAATTCCTGCTGTACCTGTTGCAGGCGTTCCTTCTCCCCGCTCAGCTGTTGCTGCAGGTATTTATTCTGCTCCATGAGGCGTCCCTGCTCAGACATCAAAACGGAAAATTCTTCGTTTATCCGTTCCAGTTGCTGCTGCTTTTCCTTTACCAGCATAACTTTATCGTCCAGCATGCTTTGCAGGTAATCCTGTTTTGCCTCCAGGAGATGGTATTTCTCCAGCTGGGCCGCATTACCTGCCTGTAATACAGCATAGTCGGCCTGCGCCGCACCCAATTGCTGCGCATGGGCCGCTTCCTGTGCCTTCTGTTGCTGTTTCGCAGCGAACAGGCTATACCCGAGCACAAGCAAACTGATTCCCGAAATAATCAATAGTATCAGCATGATAATCTTCTCCCTGAGCAATAATAAGTTTTTTCTACGCACTGGATCTGCGTGGTGAAATTTGTCTTATTCAGGATTAGACTGATTTTGTTGATCAGACTGATTTTTTTCCTTGACGATTTAAAAAAAGATTAGCGAAGAAAAAAGCGCATAATCGCTTCTATCTTCGCTAATCTTTTTTAAATCAAAATATTATTAAAAAATCAGTCTAATCCTGAATAAGACAAATTTACAGGCGCTCATACAGCTTACGCAGTCTTTCCCGCGTCATGATCTCCTTCCAATCCTTTCCCAGCGCATTTTCCCATAGCGGCGCCATACCCAGCGATACATTGATCATAGTATCAAACTGTTCATCAGTCAGCCCCCGGGTAATACCCTGTGGTATTTCAATGTTATGTTTCTTCACCATTTCCTTGAACTTTACCACCCCTTCAGGGTAAAATTCTTCCAGCTTATCAAACACAATACAGTTACCAATACCGTGCTTGGTCCCCAGCAGGTAAGCCAAACCATAGCTCACCGCATGCGCCACCCCCACCTGGGAATAGGCGATACTCATACCACCGGCATAAGACGCCATCATCAGTTTCTCATCTGCATCAGCGTCCCAGGTTGTTTTCCGGAGGAAAATTTCTTCGCACAGCTCCTGCGCTTTCTCCCCGTACGACTTACTAAACGCATTCAGATAGGTGCCCTGTAATGATTCCACGCAATGGATAAAGCAGTCCATAGCCGTATAAAAACGCTGGTTTGCTTCTACTGTGCTGGTCAGAGATGGATCCAGCACGATCTGATCAAACGGTGTAAAATCAGAGTTCATACCCAGTTTACGGGTAGGCCCGGTTAATACGCAGGTACGGCTAACTTCCGCACCCGTGCCCGAAATAGTGGGAATACCCACCTTATATACCCCTGCAAACTTCACCAGGTCCCAGCCCTGGTAATCAGCAGAAGAGCCCGGGTTGGTCATCATCAGTGATACCGCTTTGGCCATATCCATTACAGAACCACCACCAATACCAATGATACCGGATACGGTGCCAAACTCGGCCTGCAGCTCATCACGGATCTTGTCAACTGTTTTGGTTTTTGGTTCATCGGTTACATCAATCACCACTATCTTATCCTTGCCCTGTAACGGGATACGGGACAAAAACGCCTGTTTATCCTGGAAATACTCATCCACGAAAAATATCATGGGAGCATCACCTACGCGCCTGGGGGCCAGTATTTCGCCCAGCTGATCAAAACATCCGCTGCCGTAAACTACGTAGTCCACCATTTTAAAATTCCTGAATTTCATATATCCCTGTTAGTTAGATGTTATAAAAGTTTCGATGCCTTTACCAGGTCTTCCGGTGTATCAATTTCCACGCCCATGTAAGAGGTCACCACCATTTTCATGGGGATCCCATTTTCCAGGTAGCGCAAACATTCTATTTTCTCTGCCGCTTCCAGCGGTGTTACCGGCATTTGCGTAAAGTCCAGCAACGTTTGCTTCCGGAAGGCATAAATACCGATATGCTCGTAGTATACCGATTTAATGTCTTTGTTACGCGGATAAGGAATAACTGAACGGGAGAAAAATAACGCGTTGGAGTTTTTATCCACCGCTACTTTCACGTAGTTGGGATCTTCAATAGATGCCTGCTCTTTGAGCTCCTGCATCAGGGATGCTACCTGCACTTTTTTCCCCTCTTCTCCTTCAAAAACTTTTAACAGTTTCTCCAGTGGCTCTTTCTGGGTAAATGGTTCATCTCCCTGTACATTCACCACAATATCCACCTCCATATCTGCAACGGCTTCGGCTATACGATCAGTTCCGCATTCATGCTCCTTTTTGCTCATGACTGCTTTGCCGCCGTTGTTCACAATTTCATTGTAAATAAGGTCACTGTCTGTTACCACCATCACGTCGTCAAATACGCCTGTTTTCACCGCCGATTCATAAGTACGCAGGATCACTGTTTTATCACCCAGCTTCGCCATCATCTTACCGGGAAAACGGGAAGCGCCATAACGGGCAGGTATCAACGCTATTTTTCTCATGCCATATGGTTTTACCTGCAAAGGCGCAAAACAGCCATCACTGGCTATATTACGCCTTTGCCAGAAACTTTATAATACGCTTTTTACAGCTTTCACCAGCTTGTCTGCCCTTTCCTGGATTTCAGCAGCACTCCAGCCAAGATTAATTGGCGTGGAAATGTTTCTGCCGATAATAGCATCGGAAGCGGGGAATTCTTTGGTTTTATAAACTTCCATCGCCTGTTTCAGCTCTTTTGCGAAAGGCGTTAATACTGCACCCTCTTTGAAATGCTGCCACTGGCGGATGTAATGCCAGTTATTATCGTAATAATGGAATGCTGCCAAACCGGCTGCTTTCATGGCAGCTGCTGCTTTCGACGCCTGGGCTGTTTCCGGCAGGAAGAACGACAGGAATGTAGCGCTGTCGCCCGCTTCATCCGGCAAACGGCGGAAAGTAACCCCTGGTACGGCAGCCAGTGCATCCTTAAAGATCTTCTTGGTTTTACGCTGTATTTCCAGGAAGGTATCCAGCTTGCGGATCTGGGCCAGGCCCACCGCAGCATGCAACTCGGAAATACGGTAGTTGTAACCGATAAAAGGATGCAGGTCAGCGCCACGGTCCACGCCAAGATGGTCATGACCATGGTCCGTATAACCGTCGCATTTAGTGTATATATCTTTGTTGTTGGTAATGATCGCACCACCTTCTGCGCAGGTGATGGTTTTTACAAAGTCAAAGGAGAAAGTTCCCGCATCACCGATGGAGCCTAAGGCTTTGCCTTTATAGGATGCACCGAAAGACTGGCAGGCATCCTCCAGCAGGAAGAGATGGTGCTTTTTACAGATGGCCTGTAAAGCGTCCAGATCAGCCATGGCTCCGCACATATGCACCGGCATTACTGCTTTGGTACGTGGTGTAATAGCGGCTTCCACTGCTTTTGGATCAAGGGTAAGGGTATCGTCCACATCTACCAGTACAGGGGTTGCGCCAACGGAAAATACCGATTCAAAGCTGGCAACAAACGTAAAGGTGGGCATGATAATTT
This sequence comes from Chitinophaga hostae, assembly GCF_018224885.1. GTDB lineage: Bacteria > Bacteroidota > Bacteroidia > Chitinophagales > Chitinophagaceae > Chitinophaga > Chitinophaga hostae. Next base: position 164,350 of record NZ_JAGTXB010000001.1, read on the forward strand.
CATCACCGGCGCCCAGTCCCAATGCTGCCATCGCCGTAGTTAAAGCAGCGGTGCCACTGGAGGCCAACTGGGTATACTGTACATTCAGTTTATCGCAAATGGCCTGTTCCAGCTCCTTTGCTTTCCAAATGCCCTTACGCGGACCGTCAAATCCGTAACGCATCATAATACCAGTTTCCAGTACGTCGTTTACTTCTTTCCTTTCCTCGGCTCCAAATAGTTCATATCCGGGCATAAACTGTTGATTTTAAAATATAATTGTAAGTGATGTTTAAAAATAGTGCTGCAAAGTTACTATAATCAGAGTTGGGTTACATCGGAAAAACTGTTTATCTTTTGCTAAAAATTTAACATGCGTTTTATCTTGTTCCTTACTCTGTTGGGCTCATTGGCGCTATCGCCCTCCCTGTCTGCTTCTGCACAACAGGGCGATCGGCAAAAAATTACGGCCCTTATGGACGCCCAAACATCCGCCTGGAACAAAGGGGATATCAACGGCTTTATGAAAACCTACTGGCAGTCGGACTCTTTACTCTTCATCGGTAAAAACGGCATCACCTATGGCTGGCTGGCTACGCTGGACCGCTACAAAAAAACTTATCCCGATGTAACGGCAATGGGTAAACTGGATTTCAAACTGCTGGAATTCAAGCCCCTGGCAGAAGGTATTTATCTCCTGGTTGGCAAATGGCATCTGCAGCGAACCATCGGCGATCTGCAGGGACATTTCAGCCTGGTACTGAAAAAGATAAATGGCGAATGGAAAATTGTTGCTGACCATAGCAGCTAAAAAAAACCATCCCAGGAATAGGATGGCCGCTATACACCACAACATTAAAGAAGTTTTGGTACTTCTTTAGATTAAGAAACGTAGGATTTTCATCGATATGATAATCTATTTATTGCTTTCTCTTTTTTGACGCTTCGCTGTCTCTGACAGCTTTGTTTTCCTCTTCCGGCGTACCCGACAGGTCGCCGTGCAGCGGGTTCCGTGTAGTGGTACCCTTGTCTTTATCAAGAATATCCACCGGCTTCTTTTTCCTTTGCATATCCGTTCCCGGTTTTTGCGCTATCGCACTCTTTTTCATGACGCCACTTTTTAAAGATGAAAAAACCAACCGCTAATGACTAAAAGCCAAAAGCTGGTTCGGCAAACATTATTCCATGCCGTTTTTGGGGCTTTTTGGAGGGCTTAGCGAACTGTGTCCGGGGCATCTCCTCCCCAACTACCTGATTCAGAGTGGGCAAGAAACACAACAGCCTGCCGCGGAAATATGTCAGTTGTGATTAACATTAGATTTACAAAAACTATAATCAATTTCTCATATCTGCACCTTATCTTTGGTTCCTCAATATGTTTTACCCATAACCTCTGACCAACCACGTGTAGTTTTAATCAAGTTCCTGCCTAAAGCCAGTTTTTCAGTTTTAATCCTGTCCTGTTTAAAACCCGGTATCTATTTACTATAACTTATTACTGGTTATGTCCGGGAAAATTATTCGTAATGCCGTCGCATTGATGGCCGTCATTGTTTATTGCAGTTGCTCCAAAACCTCCGGAGTCCGTCTGGATGATCCGTCCAAAACGCCACCGGCAGACACTTCCACGGTACCTGAAAACAGGGTCGACCGCAGCGCATTATTGCAACTTGTAAACGGATTACGCAGCCGTGGCTGTAATTGTGGTACCGATAAAATGCCGCCTGTAGGACAGCTCGTATGGAACGGGCTCCTGGAAAGAGCTGCCTATGATCATAGTAAAGACATGACATTGAATCATTACTTCGACCATAACAGCCCTGGTGGCAGCACTCCCGGTACCCGACTGGATGCCGCAGGGTACAGCTGGACTTATTATGGGGAAAACATTGCTGCGGGCAGTCTGGACGAGCAGGCAGTAGTGCTGGGCTGGCTGAATAGTCCCAAACATTGCCACAATATGATGGATCCCGTGTTTACGGAAATTGGAGTAGGCCGCTATAACAGTAACTGGACCATGGAGCTGGGAAAGAGAAGCTCAGCGAAATAATCAGGGCGCACTCATTTTTTTACGCCAGCTTCGCCAGATCCAATAAAGATAAGCGCACAGGGAAACGCCAAACCAACCATAGAAAAAAATCATCCTGCCGGGGGTAGACTCCTCCGGCACGGCAAAGCCCAGATACAGCCCCAGGAACACGTTGATCATCATCCAGAAAAAACCAATGAACATGGTGCGCATGATTTTTATGAGGAAATGAAACAACTCATAGTCCAGTTTATTGGGATCCGGCTTCGGTTCTTCCGGCGTTTCAGTTATTTCTGGTTCTTCTGCCATAGTTAAAACGTCCCTCCGCTTTATAATTCGCTTTGATAGCTTTTTGCTGTCCGTTTTTAGCTTTCTGCTCCCCTAAGGTATGCACAGTTTTGCCAATGCAGTGCTGTCTCCCTTAAATACATTAAAATCCACGGTAGTGCGAATGCCATTTACCCTGCCTATATCACTGTGCTGCCAGAATAACCAGGCCCTGTCGGAGCGGGGCTTTTCCTTCTGGTAGTAGTGTGCAATCCATAAAGGATACCGGTCAAATTCGCTGCCAAGATAGGTTTCATAAAAATGGATATTGGTATAGATGATAGGCTTTACCTTGTATACTTTCTCCATTTCCTCCAGCCAGATCTTTGCCGTACTGCGGATCACAGCCGCGGGCTGGTTATTGCTGGTTTCAATGTCCAGCACCGGGGGCAGGTCGCCCGATTGCAGATCCGCCACATTATGAAAGTTAATCGCCTGCTTTAAAGGATCCCGGGTAGCATAAAAGAAATGGTAAGCGCCCCTGACCAACCCTGCTTTACCGGCCCGGTCCCAGTTTTGTTTAAAAGCCGCATCCTGCCGGGTAATCCCTTCCGTAGCCTTTATAAAGGCAAAGGATATACGAATATTATCTACCTGCATTTGCTGTACCGCCTGCCAGTTAATATCCTTCTGAAATTTAGAGACATCTATGCCGTGGATCTTATAGTTCACCGGCATATCTATCCCAAACTCCTCATATCTTACAAAGGTAATACGGCCCTCTCGCCCACGCCACCATAAATATGCCACTACGGCCACTATCGCTAATATGACTACTAATAATCTGATCCGGATGCTTTTCACTTTTGCTTCAGTTAGTTGCAGGGTAATTGGGTAAGGGTACTGTAATAAATACCGACAGTCCTATTTTTTACAGCAAGTATAGGCTATAATTTGTTTAAAGAAGCTACTTTTACAATGGTCAAGTGAATTTTTATGCCGGATTTTAACCTGAAAGATACTATTAACCTGCTCTCCAAATTTACGCTGCGTCGCGGTATTAACGCCGGCAAAGTGTTGGGAAGCTATTTTATGAGCAAGTGGACTAACAAGCCCGTTCAATGGGGATATCCCATATCCATCTCTTTTGAACCCACCACTTCCTGTAACCTGCGTTGCCCTGAGTGCCCCAGCGGACTCCGGGCCTTTACCCGCCCTACAGGTATGTTGGAACAGGATTTTTTCAGGAAAACCATCGATGAAATCTCCAAAGAGCTGCTGTACCTGATCTTTTATTTTCAGGGAGAACCTTACCTGAACACAGGATTCCTGGATATGGTAAAATATGCGTCCTCCAAAGGTATTTATACCGCTACCTCTACCAATGCCCACTACCTGACAGATGCCAATGCGAAAAAGACCGTGGAAAGTGGCTTAGACAGGTTGATCATCTCTATTGACGGTACTACCCAGGACGTATATACGCAGTACCGCGTAGGTGGTCATCTCGACAAGGTAATACAGGGCGCCAAAAACATTGTGAAATGGAAAAAGGAACTGAATTCATCCAAGCCATTCGTGTTCTTCCAGTTCCTTGTGGTAAAGCCCAACGAACACCAGATAGAAGATATTAAAAGGCTGGCCAAAGAAATAGGCGTAGACCAGGTGCGGTTTAAGACCGCGCAGGTATATGATTACGAGGAAGGCAACCGCTTAATTCCCACCATCGATAAATACTCCCGCTATCACCGCAAGGAAGATGGTACCTATGCTATTAAAAACAAGCTGGGCAATCATTGCTGGCGGCTATGGCACTCGCCGGTGGTGACCTGGGACGGGCTCGTAGTACCCTGCTGCTTTGATAAAGATGCACAACATCGCCTCGGTGACCTTAAAAAGGAATCTTTCAAAGCCCTGTGGCATAATAAAGAATATATCCGTTTCCGTAGTCAGATCCTCGAAACCCGCAAAAACATAGATATCTGCGCCAATTGCAGCGAAGGCACCAAAGTTTGGGGCTAAAACCTGTTGCAAAAAGTTTTTTCTGATTGACAATCAATGTATTACTACGTTTATAGTTTAATTACTACAAAAATAGTTTTTAAACTACTAAAATAGTATTAGCTTGGTGGTATGAAAAAACTATCCCGAAAAGAAGAAGAATTGATGCAGGTAATATGGGACCTGGATAAGGCTTTTGTAAAAGATGCTATAGAACACCTTCCGGATCCCAAGCCTCATTACAACACCATCGCCACGCTCATGAAGCGCCTGGAAGAAAAAGGGTATCTCGCCCACCATGAGTATGGCGGCTCCTACGAGTATTACCCCATAGTAGGTAAAGAAAACTATAAGGATACATTTATGAAAAAGGTGCTCAATACCTTTTTTGATAACTCCTATCTCAATATGCTGGCTTATTTCGCGAAAGAAGAAAAAATAGACGCCGAGCAAATGAAGGAGCTTGTAAAGATGATTGAGAAAGATAAAAAATAACGTGTATGCCTACCCTGTTTTTATACGTCCTGCAATCATCAGGAACCATGGCGCTCTTCTACCTGCTGTATATCATATGCTTTAAGAAGGAAACTTTTTACAGGTATAACCGCATACTGTTGCTCAGCGCCTTTGTATTTTCGGCTCTCCTCCCGCTATTACCCGTTCCAGCCTTACAGTGGCTGCAAACATCTTCCCCCGAAAACACACAGCAGCTGGTATATATAAGTGATAACGGTCACGCAGCAACGCAAACCGCCGGAGCTACGACTACACAGCATTGGTGGAATCCTTTATCCGCATATGCAGTTCCCGCTTTGATAACGCTCTATATGGGTGTGGCAGTAGTATTGCTCCTGGTACATGCTGTGCAGTTGCTGAAAGTAAACCGGCTGATCGGCAAAGGCAATGTTTATGTAAAACATAATATCCGGTATGTACAACTGCCGGGGCTTACCGCCCCTTTTTCCTTTTCGCGCAACATCTTTTTTGATCCTAACGCTTACGAGCCTACGGAATTACAGCACATTCTGAAGCATGAAGAAGCGCATGTAAGACAATGGCACTCTGCCGACGTACTGCTGTCGTCCATTTATTGTTGTATGTGCTGGATAAATCCATTTGCATGGCTGTGTAAAAAAGCGCTGCAACTCAACCTGGAATTCCTGGCAGATGAAGCAGCCATACAGGTTTCCAATGCCCCTGTGGCATACCAGTACAGCTTACTCAAAATAAGCAGCACCTCCCGGCCGGCAGCCATGGTGAACCACTTTAGCACGTCATTTATTAAAAATAGAATACGCATGATGAACAAAACCCAATCACCCCGTTTACGTACCTGGCGGTACCTGTTGCTGCTGCCGGTACTCGCCCTGGCTACCGGCCTTTTATCCGCTACCACCGGTAATGTAGTTATGGACTCTGGCGCCGATAAGTACCTTGTTACTGAAAATGGCGTCATTCATGGCATGGTAACCCGCCTGAGCACCGATCAGGACCTGGCCGACATGAAAGCTGCGTTGGCGGTGAAGGATATTCACCTCTCCATCCCTGTATTGAAACGCAATGCCGCCGGAGAAATTATCAATATCCAATTTGAAGCAAAAGACAAGCGTAGCAGTGTGACCGAGACTTTAGACGAAGGCCCTATCTCTCCTTTCTTTTTTTATTTTGGAAAAACCGAAAGCGGAATCGGAGAAATGCCTTTTAAACACACGCCTCAAAGCCTGTTAAACAGGGCCATTGCGGAGAGTAATGGGAAAACAAAAGGAATCACCACTGATTCTACTTTCCTCAATCGTTTTGCAGGTGGAAAAGAAGGTTATGCAAAATTTCTGGCGAGGAATATCCGTTACCCACGCCATTGCCAGGAAAATAACATTGTAGGCAATGTAACGGCGCAATACCAGATTTTGCCCAGTGGGGAAGTAACAAATGCAGAAGTATTGCTGTCTCCTGATAAAGTGATGGGAGATGAAGTGGTACGGATAATAAAAATGCTTCCTGCTTTCAAGGCAGATGCTACCGGTAAAACAGTTACCGCTTCGCTGAATATAACATTTCAGTTGGAAGTAGCCGGGAAAACACTGAAAGGCCCTGACACTGATAGAGACGGTACTGTAATGGTTATCGGATACGGTAAGCAGTAACCTCTATTCCGCCACAGGTTCTTTCTTCTTCTTCCGGCTTTTAGTCACCTTATTAAAAAGGTTGATCCCTAGCTGAACGCCAATAAATTCAAGCGCTGTCATTAATGCCCCGGTAGCGAAATTCTTAAATTTACCACTGCCCCACGCCATCTTAGCCACATTCAGGGCTACGTTCAAGGCACCGCTATGCTTTGCGCTACCGGGGATAACAGCATTCAGGGCCATCTTTTTATAGTTGTCCCTGAAATAGTCTACCCTGTTGCCCATTTCATTTTCCAGCTGTCTGGACCGCATTTTTAAACGGGCAATTTCCAGCTCCAGTGCTTCGAAGCTGTCTATTTTCTTACGCATGTGTAAATGTTTAGCATTGATTATCCTCTTGCGGTGTTTTCAGTTGCTTCTTCATCGGGAACATACCCCGGATCTGCCGGTTTTTCCCTTTCGCGTTGATTATGAATATGGTTGGATTGTTCGTCATGGTCGGTTATTTCGTCCACCAGCTCTGTTATCAGCAGTTTTGCCAGCGGGCGTTGAATCAGTTGTTTACGGAACAACAGGATAATCACAAATAACACCACAAATAAACCAGCAGCACAGCCAAACCCAATAGTAAAACTACCGGTCATTTCACCGATCCAAAAGCCCACTACCATGCCCAGGAACACAATCACAAAAAAGAACAGCAGGAAAGCCATCGTAAGCGAGAAGAAGAGTCCCAAAGCTTTCGATAATTTTCCTGCTGCCTGGAGCTTAATCAGGTCCAGTCTGGTTTCCAGGTATTCCCTGGCTACTTTTCCCGTTTGGTTAAAGTAGTTGCCGAAATTATCTTCCATGCAAATATTTTTATTCAAATGGGGTTTACGCCAATTCGTTCTCTAACTCATCCTGGAATTGGTCTTTTTTCTTTCTCCATTTTTCTTTCAGCTTGTCGGATTGATCTCTGAGCTTTTCAACCAGTTCATCTTTTTTGTCTGAATTCAGGAAGTAACCTACTGCTACGCCAACGGCTGCACCTACAATAAATGAAACCACGGCTTTTGAACTTGTACTCATAACTAAGGTTTTAAAGATGTTATAAATTAGGTTTTCTTTTTTTGTACCAGAGGTTCAACAAACACCATTCCATAAATGGGCGTTATTTAAAACTAAAATGTTAAACCTCCGTTTCTAAGAACAAGTGCTGTGCAATTTTGTTTACTGTTCACAGCAACATCATAACAGCATCCGGTCTGCTTTTTGACATACCGGATAATTTCACGATATTTTGTACTATGAGCTATCTTGATAACGACCGTCTTAAACAAATTGGATTCCTCCTCCTGATCCTTTTCCTGGCCGTGCTCCTTTTTATGGAGATGTTTACGTTTTTCCCCGGCTTTCTTGGCGCGGTAACCCTCTACGTAATTTGCCGGAAATGGATGTTCCACCTTACAGAACAGCGAAAATGGAACCAACGTCTTGCAGCCTCCGTGCTGATGGTGCTCTCTTTTCTCGTTATCCTGCTGCCTGTAGGAATGCTTATTAACATGCTCACGGCCAAAGTGGCCTATGCTGCCAATCACTCCACTGAGCTGATCAATAGCCTGAAACAAACCAATGCCCGGCTGGAAGAAAGCCTTGGGTTTGGTTTGCTTACCGCGGAGCGGCTGCAAAAGTTGCAGGAAAATATCACGGCATTCTTACCTGGCTTCCTCGGTGCTACTTTCAATACCCTTACGGCCATCGCTATCATGTACTTTATCCTTTACTTTATGCTGGTAAACGGCCGGAAAATGGAGGAAAACCTGTATGAATACATCCCACTGAAAGATAAAAATGTGGAAAGACTGGGTAAAGAGTTCAACACTTTGGTAATTGCCAATGCGGTTGGTATCCCGCTGATTGCCATTGTGCAGGGTATCATCTCGCTAATCGGCTATTTGGTTTTTGGAATACCCCAGCCGTTTTTCTGGTTTGTTGTTACCTGCTTTACAGCCATGCTCCCCGTGGTAGGTGCGGCCGCAGTGTATGTGCCATTAGGCGTTTATCTGCTGGCAATAGGTAATACCTGGCAAGGGGTCGCTATCCTCGTATATGGATTTGGTGTAGTAGGCACCTCCGACAATATTGCCCGTATGCTGCTGGCAAAGCGGATAGCGGATGTACATCCACTCATTACCATATTCGGTGTAATTATAGGAGTAAGCCTGTTTGGCTTCATTGGTCTCATTTTCGGACCATTACTCATTTCCATGTTTATCCTGCTGCTCGACATATATGGAAATGAATTCGTGATAAAAAGAAGGGAACTCGCACAAAAAAAAGGGGAGCAAAATACCGCCGATTAGCGGTAATAGTTGTTTTCTCCGATGTACCGGATCACATTGTCCGGTACCATAAATCGCACAGATTTTCCTTCTTTTATCCATTTACGTATATCTGTTGCCGAGATATCGAGCATAGGCGCCTCCAGGATTTCAATTGCTGCCCCAAAGGTATCCGTAATTTCATGCCCGGGCCGGCGGTATACATAAATGGGATAATTTTTTACGATGTGTTCAAAATTTTTCCAGCGTGGTAAATTCTGAAAACTATCACTGCCCATAATAATGGCAAATTCCTGCGTTGGAAATTTTTCTCCCAGGTATGTCAGGGTGTCTACCGTATAAGAAGGTCGGGGTAAAGAAAATTCGATATTGCTGGCGCGTAACCGTACCTCATCTTTAATGGCCAGTTCCACCAGGTGGAAGCGGTCGTGCTCATTGAGCAGTGCTGACTGGGGTTTCAACGGGTTATGCGGAGAAACCACCAGCCATACTTTATCAAGATCAGTATTGTACGCAACGTAATTGGCAATGATCAAATGCCCCGTGTGTATAGGATTAAAAGACCCAAAATACAAGCCTATTCTCATGTTTCGTCGTATAAATTGCCAATGGCGACATCAATAATGCGTGTAAAAATAGGCATTTAATGCCGGAACATGTAAATAAGGCTTATTCCAATGGTTTGAACTGCTCAAACACCTGTCCGCATGCCTTACAAAAATGAATCGCCCGGCAAAGTGTAGAGCCAAAGGGAGAACGTAAATAGGTTTCCTTACTGCCACAATGCGGACAGGGTATTTCCAGCATAATTTCGGCACTCACCTCTCCGGCCAGTATCTGTGGCGGGGCGATACCAAAATTTTTCAGCTTTTCTTTGGCCGCTGCCGTCATCCGGTTGCTTTGCCAATGTACTTCCTTATCCACTTCAACGCTAACGGCTATACCGAGTTCATTTTCCAGGGTTGTTTTTATATTGTTACGGATGTAGCTTACCGCAGGACAAGCCGCAAATGTGGGAATCATTTTAACATGCACCGCCCCGGCTTCCAGCTCCACCCCGGTGATCATGCCGAGGTCGATAACACTTAATACCGGGATCTCCGGATCCATCACATGTTCCAGTGATTCATATACTTCTGCTATTGTAGTTTTGTGAGACATTTTTTACCAGCCGGCCTCCGCATCCAGGTTAAACACTTCGCTCATTTCTTTTAACAGGGGCTGCAGGTGAATGGTATGAATTCCTTGCCGGCCGCCATAAACCGGCTTGATCGCTGTTATGGCCGGTAAGTTCAGCGAGGCTTTTACCAATACCGGGTAAATCCGGTCCAGCCAACGACGATACAGCTCCGCTTCGCCAGGATAGACTTTATCTTCAATCAGCGCGGCCTCATGCTCCGGGGATGCTTCAAAAAGCCCTGCAGCCAGCGCAATGGTATCGTTCAGCGCCTGTTGCATACGCCCATAGCTTTCTTCCCCCGCCTTACTGAGTTGCATTACCCAGGCATTTGCATGCAGCGTATGATATTTCAATTCTCCTTTTACTTTTTTACTAAGCAGCCGGAGAGACTCAAAACTGCTCTCCTGCATACTTTCATACCGGATCGTTTCCGCCTGGTCAAATAGAAAATGACGCATCAGGCTGAAATCGTACGTACCATTGGGCATTTCCACCAGGTGGGCCGATCTGTACTCCTTTTCCGGCCGCAGAAAAGCAAACCTGTCGGGGTCTTCTCCCCCAAGATCCTCATGTAGTATCCGGTACAAAGCCCATGCATGGCCAATTTTATCCTGCGCCATGGAAGAAAAAGCAATGTCTTCCTCCATCACAGGTCCTAATCCTGTCCACTCAGAATTCCGATGTCCCTGTATTAGTTCATCATCGGCCATTTTTATGATCAGATCCTTTATAGCTGCTTGATTAATCATTTGGATTGTTTGAATTTATTGATCTTCTCCATCACTTTAAAACCGCTGGCATCGCGGTAGGTTTTCTCCAGGTTGTTGGCAAACATATCTTCATCTTCTACATCAAAAGCCAGTATATCTGCACTTTTTACCACCCAGAGATTAACGCATTTTTTGCGGCGGGCAAACTGTTCCTTTGCGAATACGAGCGCCAGTTGCGGGTCAGGGGCATGCACACATCCAACATGCTCGTGATGCGCCCCCCTTTTTTCCTGGTGAAAAACTTCGTAGATATTCCAGTTCTCTCCTTCCTCCACTTTCACTACTTCTCCCGCCTCGCCTAGTTTCAGCCTGTTTACGCGGGGATCTAAAGAATCGTTCGACATGAATTATTGCGTGATTTTAAAATAGTAAACAGATGCGTTATGCCACCGGCAATGCTCTTTTTTCCGTTGGCTTCATTAACGCTTTACGTACCCATCGACCCTGTTCTTCAGCCCATTTGCGCACCTGCAAACGCTCTGCATTGCACGGGCCGCCGCCGTTGATCACCCGGAAAAATTCCTCCCAATCAGGATCAGTATATTCCCATTTGCCTGTTTCCGCATTTTTCTTCAGCGCGGGATCAGGCAGGGTCATGCCCAATTCCCATATTTTGGGTACATAAGAATCCAGGAACTGGTTGCGCATATCATCATTGCTGGCCATTTTCACCTTCCATTGCATCAGCTTTTCGCTATGACTGGAAGCCTTATCCGGAGGACCAAAGAAATGCATAATAGGTTGCCACCAACGGTTAAGGGCATCCTGCAGCATTGCTTTCTGTGCAGGTGTACCGGTAGCCAGTTCAATAAACGCATCGTGCCCCTGTTTCAGGTGGAAACTCTCTTCATAACAAATACGTTCCAGGGCCCTGCAATACGGTCCATAAGACCCTTTTGCATTCGCCACCTGGTTTACAATGGCAGCTGCATCAATGAGGAATCCGATGACGGCAACATCTGCCCATGTTTCGGCAGGATAATTAAAGACATTGGAATATTTGGATTTACCGCTGAGCAGGTCGTTGATCATGGCTTCCCTCGATTTACCCAGGGTTTCGGCCGCATTATAGAGCAGCTGTCCATGGCCTATCTCATCCTGCACCTTGGCGATCAATGCCAGTTTACGCTTGAATCCCGGCGCCCGGGTTATCCAGGTACCTTCGGGTAAAGCGCCAATAATTTCAGAGTGAGCGTGTTGTTCAATAAGCCGTATCAACTGTCTGCGATACTCCACCGGCATCCAGTCGCCAGGTTCAATTTTTTCACCTTTGGCAATACGTTCCTCAAAAGCAGCCAGCTTTTCGGGTTCATCATGCTGCTGTTCTTCCCTCAACTGTTTCTTGTTGGGTTCATCGAAAATATATCCACCGCCGTACATAGTGCGATTGTTTTGGTCGGAAGTAATTTACGGAAAAAAGCCCGTTTCAACAGGAAATCATTGTCAAAAAGCCAGGGTCAAAATGTTATAGAATCGCCAAATTTTCCATACATGAAACAGATAGCCGGGCATTACAGTAATTTTATTATGGTCTTTTTCGCTTATGCTCCCAAATCCTGTTATACTGTGCTTGCTGTTGCTCCCCTCCGGGAAGCAACACACCTGTTCCGATACCACGGAAACGGGACATTATACCGTTATACAGCTGAGCTTTGATGAAACACCTGTCCCCTTATCCCCTGATTCGGATACGATCTTTTATGATCCGGCCAGGAAACTACAATGGGATGACTTTCGGGCCCAGCCATCGCCCGCCGGCCCCAGCGCCGCTGTGGCTTACACCAGCTTCGCCTACGATGGTAACAGCAACCTGGTAAATGATACCCTGCGCATCACCTTGCGCCTGCAGGTGTTTTTTATAAAAAGTGCATCCTGGGTACGGCCGGAGGCCCGGAACAACTATGCGCTTGCACATGAACAGCTGCATTTCGACATTACCCGGCTGGTAGTGGAACGGTTCAAACAAAAACTCCGGCAAACCGCCCTGAACCGCGACGATTATGATAGTATCATACAATATCAGTATCTTCAATCATTCCGGGAAATGAACCGCCTGCAGTATAAATTTGATCAGGAAACCAATCACGGACTAAATCCCGCTGCCCAGATACGCTGGCGGGATAAAGTAAACGTAGGTCTGAAAAACAATGGCGTGCTTCCGGAAGAACTGGGCATTGAAGGGATTAATTTTACCCCCTCCATACCCGGCCAGCAATAAATACACACAACGTTTAGCCATACAAGTTATGCCACACAAACTGGAACACATGCAACCCAACTATTGCCTTAAAGCACTGATCGCCGGCCTGCTGCTTATTTTCCTGTTGCCCGCCTGCAAGAAAAATGACAGCACCAACCCACGCCGCAATCCCCCGGACAACAACACCGCAAAAAGCATTAACGACAGTATCTTCTTTATTGCAAAAGATATTTACCTGTGGACAGACGCCCTTCCCGACTCCGCCACCTTTAAACCTTCCGGCTATTCCTCCCCCATAGACATGTTCCATGCGCTGACGCTGTATAAGAAAGATGCCGGCAACAATGTACTGGACCGCTACAGCTTTATGGATAATGGCGGTACCTCCAGGGTACTTCAACAGGGCATTGCAGGCGATATTGGTTTTGAAGTAGGCTACCAGACCAATACGGAGCTGCGCGTGGTATATGTATACCCCGGCTCACCGGCAGATAAAGCCGGCATAAAACGCGGCTGGCAGCTCACTGCCGTAAACGGCGTTACCAGCTTCAGATATAACGATAAAAGCACCGACGACCTGTTGAATAACGCCTTTGGCAGCCAGAGCGCCACCTTTGGCTTTAAGAAACCCGATAATACCTCGCAGCAGTATACTTTACAAGCCGCCACCTATAAACTTAATCCTGTTCTTTATTCGCACCTCTACGACTTCAGTGGCACTAAGATCGGCTACTTCGTATTCAATAACTTCGTGGCCCTGGCAGATGTAAAGCCTTTAATCGACTCGCTGTTTAACGCATTTACCAAAGCCGGCGTAAAACAGGTGATTATTGACCTGCGCTACAATGGCGGCGGATTAATAGAAACCGCCGAATACCTGGCCAACAAACTGGTGCCTGCCGGTAAAAACAATACAGAGATGTATTCCCAGTATTTCAACAGCAATGTAAATACCAACAACTACAGCAGCTACTTTAAAAACATGAAAGCGGTGCCGTATTATCCGACCTTAAACTGGTCTGATATTTTTTACAGCGAAGCCACTACTTATAAAACGGCCAAATTCCAGAAAGATGGCGCCCTTGATCTCACAAAAGTGAACTTCCTGGTTACACGCAACACCGTATCGGCCAGCGAATTGCTGTACAATGTGCTGAAACCCGCCATGACCACCAACCTGGTAGGCGATAGCACCTACGGTAAACCTGTTGGATTTATCAATATCAGCTTTGGTAAATATGATATGTACGCGGTCAACTTCCAGACAAAAAACTCAGCCGGTGAAGGAGATTATTTCAAGGGTTTGAAACCGCAGATTACGGCGTATGATGATTATACTACTGATTGGGGTACATTGAGCGATCCGCTGTTGCACGCCTCCCTGCTGGATATGGGTATACCTGCCGGTTCGCTGGGCCGTATGGCTAAAACAGATCCCAACCGGCTTGCCCGCACGGATGCCAACAGACTGGATGCCACCCATTTTAAAGGCATGATACATACTTTCAGAAAATAGGGAAACGTACGGGGGATGCCGGTAGTCTTTTGCGTAGTACATCTACCGAAAAAACCAGCATCCCCGTTATTTATTACATTGTTTTTGCCCCGCTGTATTTATTCTCCGGCATATTGGCATCTATTGTTTTTACCACATCGAGGATGGCCTGCACCGACCGGTAGTAAAACGAATGATTGATCCGGCTATACTCGTCTGAAGCGTGGTGATAATCAGGATGATCTTCCACACCAAAGTACAGGAAAGGAATTTTTTGTTTGAAGAACTCATACTGATCGCTTTGCCTGGTCCAGTCGTCAGCGCTGCTCTCCGGCTTATCATGCCCGGCAATGAGTTTTACGCTGCTGCGCCCCGCCACTTCATCAATATATTTTTTCAGGTTTGGAAACTGGTAGGTCCCGCATACATACAGTTCATTTTTGTCGTTATGGGCAATCATGTCCATATTGATATTCTGCCGGATCTGGCTGAGTGGCACCGGCGGTTGTGCAACAAAGGCGGCGGCGCCCTGCAGCCCTTCTTCTTCTCCGTCGAACGCTGCAAAAATAAGGGTATACCGGGGAGGATGTTGTTTAAAATATGCTGCCATGGCTAATAACCCACCAATACCGGAAGCATTGTCGTCGGCTCCGTTATAAACAGAATCTGTTTTGCCGGCATTGCCTTTTACGCCAAGATGATCATAGTGAGCGGAAATAACGATCACGGTGCTCAGTTTACCCGGAATATAGCCGTAGAGGTTAGTGCCCATTACTTTTTTATCCCCTTCCTGGAAGTAAAAGGAATACTCGTAGGTGTCGTGATAGGCAGCGATGCCCAATTTCTTAAACCGGTCAATGATATAAAACTGTGCCATGCGGCTGCCGCGGGTACCCGTTTTCCGGCCTTCAAACTTATCAGCCGAAAGCGTCCGTATATCCTTCATCAGTGATGAAGAATCTACGGTTGTTTGCGCCATTGCGGGCAGCGTAGCCAGGAGGCAAAAGCTATAAAAAAGCCATTTCATAAACAATGCATTTACGGTTAACTGTAAACGCAATGTACAAGATATTATTTGAAGATATTGAAGACGATCAAACTGCAGATATAGGCCAGCGTTGTCATGTATACCAGCTGTATTGCCGGGTATTTCCATGATTTTGTTTCGCGTTTAACGATGGCCATTGTACTCATACACTGCATGGCAAATGCGTAGAAAAGCATTAATGATAACCCCGCTGCCAGTGTATATACGGGTCTTCCATCGGGCCAGGCAGCGGAAGAAAGTTTTTCCCGCAGGGTGGCGTTATTATTATCCGGATCTTCACCCACGCTATAAAGGGTGGCCATGGTACCCACAAATACTTCACGGGCAGCAAAGGAGGTGATCAATGCAATCCCTATTTTCCAGTCAAAGCCCAGCGGCCGGATAGCCGGCTCAATGGCATGTCCGAGCATACCCGCATAAGAGTTGGATAATTTCGCCGATTGAAATTCCTTGTTCAGCACGGCTGCCTCCCGTGATTCCGGCGCCACCTTCGCTATGAGGGGTTCATATTTCTGGTGTACTGGCTGCATCCTGCTGGCCGGGCCATAAGAGGCCAGGAACCATAAGATCACAGATATCACCACAATGACCTTACCGGCATCTTTCACAAATATCTTTGCTTTTTCTACCATGGTAGTTCCTACGTTAGCCCAGCGTGGTGAGCGGTAAACAGGCAATTCCATAATGAAATAACTCTTCTCTTTAATGCGCACAAAGAGCTTCATAACAGCGGCAATGAATATTGCCATGAAGAAGCCCAGCAAGTACAACCCCATCATTACAAGGCCCTGTAAACCCAGGATGCCGAAGCGTTTGTCGGGGATCACCAATGCAATCATCATCGTGTAAATAGGCAACCTGGCCGAACAACTCATCAAAGGTGTAACCATGATGGTGATGAGTCTTTCTTTTTTATTTTCGATGGTACGGGTAGCCATAATAGCCGGCACGGCGCAAGCTACGCCACTGATGAGCGGCATCACCGATTTTCCGTTCAGGCCTACCTGCCGCATCAAACGGTCGGTGAGGAAACTGATACGGGCCATGTAGCCGGTATCTTCCAGGATGGTGATTAACCCAAACAGGATCATGATCTGTGGAATAAATACTGCAAACCCGCTGATACCAGCCAGTATTCCATTGATAAAGAAGTCGGTGACCTTATTATCGGGCAGTGTGCTGCTCAACCATCCGCTCAGGGCGCCGAAGCCGCCTTCTATCCAGTCCATCGGGTAAGAGGCAAGCCAGAAAATGCTCTGAAACAGCAGGAACATTACTGCCAGCAAAATGGCGTATCCCCAGAAACGATGGAGCAACAGGTCATCTATTTTTTCTGAACGCAATTGTTTTTGCAGCGGATCATTTTCCACTGCCGTTGCTTTCATGATGTGTTTGATACGGGCATAACGCTGCATGATCTCTTCTGCCTGTATCTTCGTTTTATTGAAGGCATAGGTTTCCTGCGCATTTTTGATGGCCAGCCGCTGGCCCGCGTTGATAAAGGAAAGCTCATCAACGTTAACGGCTATATGTAAAGCGCCATAGTCACTTTTACAGGCGGTTACTTTCTTTACTTCCTCAATTACTTCCTTAGCCAACGCGCTGTTATTGATAAAGTCCCTGGGTGGGGTACTGTAATGGGACCGTAAAGCGAGGTCTATTACTTTTTTTATTTCGGCAACACCTTTGTTTTTGCGGGGATTGATAGCGACTACGGGTACCCCCAATTCTCTTTCCAATCCGTCGAGGTCAATTTCCACGCCTTTTTTACGGGCAATGTCCATCATCGTCAGCCCGATAATAACCGGGATCTTCAGGTCTATGATCTGGGAACAAAAGAGGAGATTACGTTTCAGGTTGGAGGCATCCGCCACAATGATAATGAGTCGTGGGGTATCGCTGGTATTCTGATTGATCAGCACATCGTAGGTTACATATTCGTCGGCGCTTTTCGGGTACAGGCTGTAAGTGCCGGGCAGATCGATGATATTGGCGGTTACGCCAGCTGCTATCTGAGCCGTTCCGGTTTTCTTATCTACCGTTACTCCCGGGAAATTACCCACCTTCTGGTTTAAACCGGTGAGCGCATTAAAAAGGGAACTTTTACCACTATTCGGATTTCCTACCAGCGCGATGTTTATGGGAGCCTGCATTCCTTATCTTATCCAATTGTTTAATGTAATGTGCTGAATATGCAAAGTTAAACATTAATCAGAGGGATGAATGATCCGATCGGGAAAATCTCGGAAAGGACGTGTTAAAAAAAAGTGAAGCGAAAACATGGCGGCGTTTTCGCTTCACTTACCTTATAATTAACCGGTTATGCTTATTAGCTATTAAACATATTTACCATGATCCCCCGGAGAAAGGAAACGCCTCCATCCATTGTGTGTGCTTGTTTTACCGCTTTAACAGCTTTCTCGGCGGATGGTCCTTTGTAACGATAGCCTTCTGAAGAAGAGGTGTCTTTCTTTTCTTTTTCTGGCGGAGCCGGTTTACGCTCATTCATATCATTGGTACCTTCCGGTGTCATTTTCAGGTTCAGCGGGCCGGGCTCATCGTCGTTAAAATCGTTGTCCCAGTTATCGTCGTCGCGACTGTATCTGCTGAAAGAATAATTGCGGTACACATCCCGGTCTATTTCGATGTTTTTACCTACCGGTACTTTAATGGTCACCGTAACGCGTTGTCCACGGTAGGTGGAGTGCGGCGGCAGGGAGAAGCCTTCCGGCAGATAAAGAATTGAGTCCTTTTGATTCAGGCGGAAAGCGATATCGTTGGCCAGCTCTTTCGCCTGTTGTACGTTGCGGCCTCTTGAAAAGCGGGATACATCCACGCTGAAGCTGTCGTTCTGGCTTTTCTCCACCCGGATGCGGATATAGTTGATGATAACGGTATCATCGGCAATCAGTAAATGGTCATCAAAGAAGCTGAGGTCTTCTCCTTCGCTTTCAGCCATGATACCTGGTGTTCTTTTCAGGATCAGTTTCCCCTGCGACGGCTGCTGAATGGCCACTGTTTCGGTTTCGGTAGCCGGTCTTCTGAAATCTTTCACCAATGAGGTGGTAATGATGGCGGCAAATGCCAGCCCCAGTAACCACAGGAAGGTTAAGGTATAACCTGCATAGCGGTTTGTTTCTTTTACCCCCGTAAGTTTACGAATGATGAATATCACCAGCGCTACAATGGGAATACCGATCAGTAACCCGATGGCAGGCCATATCAGAAGGCTCTGCACCGGGGAACTGAGAAACAGATCTTTGATGGGGAAAAGGGCCGCGGAAGATATTGCAATGGCGATACCTACCACGATCAGGCAGATCAGCATCACCACAGCAAAGAAATAAAAGAACCCCTTTGTAACAAATACCAGCACTTTGCCCAGGCCAGAGGCCAGGTTTACAAAAAAGCGCTCGATGTCGTTACCTACCTGCTTGCCGCGGCCCTGAGAAAAATTTCGGATATCATCTCCTACATTTTTCACCTGACCTTTCATGTGGCTTAATTCATCCTGGATGGTAGATCTGATGGTGTTGAGATCTATTCTTTCCCCTCTCATTTCCAGCTTCTCCGCGGCCGTGTCGGCAGACGGCGTAGCGATCCAGAGGATAAAGTATACAAGGATACCGGTACCAAAGCCACCGATCGCCAGCAGGGCGAATATGATCCGGAAAATTACCGGGTCTACGTTAAAATAAGCACCCAAACCGCTACACACGCCACTCAACACTTTATTTTCCGGATCGCGGTACAGGCGTTTACGCGGACGGGGAATATAATCATCGTCTGAGCTGCCTTTCTGCTCCTGTTTGGTACCTTCCCCTGCAGCATCTTCAAATTGCTCAGGAGTACCCATGGATGCCTTTATTGCAGTTACATCATCGTCTGTAATGCAATGGGCGCCTTTTTTCAGTAAATCCTGGAATACTTCTGCAATACGGCTTTCAATGTCAGACACAATTTCATCCCCACCCTCCTCTTTCGAAAAGTACTTCTTCAGGCTGCCAAGATACTGGCTCAGTATCTCGTACGCGCTATCCTCGATGGGGATAAGCCGGCCCGACAGGTTTATGTTGATTATCTTTTTCATTTGTCAGTTCATTTAGGTTTTAGGTAAGTCTTCTCTTAAAGAGGTGTACTGTTTTGTGTTAATTGATGTACGGCATTGGCCAGTTCGTTCCAGGTACTTTCCAGCTCCTGATAAAAGGCCTCCCCTTTTTCTGTCATCGAAAAATATTTACGAGGGGGACCTGAGCTGCTTTCTACCCAACGATAAGTGAGTAATTCTGCATTTTTTAATCTTGTTAATAAAGGATAAAGTGTTCCTTCCAGGATATCGAGCTTCGCTTCTTTCATCTTCTCAATGATATCCGACGGGTAAGCTTCTCCTTGCTTAATAATGGACAATATGCAAAACTCCAGCACTCCCTTCCTCATCTGCGATTGTGTGTTATCAATGTTCATGGCAAGTGAGCTTTAATTTTTTCTTAATGGTGGTTTCTGATCAGTTATAGCTATTATTTCAATTGTACGATACAAAAGTAGGGATTATTTACTACTATGCAATACACAATACCATAGAAAGCAAAATAACTTGTTTTAAAGGCTACCTGAAAAAGTAAGTAAATGCACTACCAGTAAGATTTTCCGGAGAAAACAAAAAAAATGGCGAAAATATCAAAAATGATAAGCGGTGCATATACAGGATAAGTGGAAATCAACGATAAAAAGCGATTTTTCTATGTTAAAATGCTTTAACATTATTTTAATGGCTCTGCATCACTATTTATGCTTTCCCTCTATTACATTTGTATCAGCGTAAAATACACATGAAGAAAATTATCGGCATATTCCTTCTGGCACTCATGGTGTCTCAACTGCTTCCTATTAAGGAAGTAGGGAAGCTGCTGTTTAATAATCAGATTGTAGAAGAGCACCCGGTTGATTGTGGCGGAGATCACGTAAAAATTGCAAAAGAGCTGAAGTTCTGTAAGCAGTTTGATGAACTACAGTTTAACCCCTTGCTCATTATTGGCATTTTACAATGTCATTTAATGGAAGATATTCCCAGCAACCCTGCTCAGGAAATACACGCCCCCCCTCCTAATATGCATCTTGCATAATCCGTTTGGCAGTTGTAATAACAACAGCTGATTTTCCTATTCAATTATTTTATTTATTCAATTACTGTCAGGACCACCTGTATCCGCTATTGAGATACGTGTGTTAAGTCCGCAACAGTAGTATTATTCCATCAGGTAGTTTCCACGGTTGCAGCAAATGCTGCTATCCGGAAACGTGATCCCTTAACGGAAAAGCTTATTTTATGAACAAGCAAACATCCTTATTCTCCAATATAAAAGCCGATTTTTCGGCCGGCCTTGTTGTTTTCCTCATTGCGGTGCCACTGTGTCTTGGCATAGCCCTGGCCTCCGGCGCTCCGTTGTTCGCCGGCATGATTTCCGGTATCATCGGTGGCCTGGTGATCGGCTTCCTGAGCGGTTCGCAACTGAGCGTAAGCGGTCCTGCTGCGGGTCTTACTGCGGTAGTACTCGTGGCCATCACCAAACTCGGTGCATTCGACATTTTCCTGATGGCCGTGGTAATCGGCGGCGCACTGCAGCTGATACTGGGCTTGATAAAAGCCGGTACCGTAGCCAACTACTTCCCGTCGAATGTTATCACGGGTATGCTTACGGCTATTGGTATCATTATCATACTAAAACAACTGCCACATGCCTTTGGCTATGACGCCAATTCGGAAGGGGATTTCACCTTTTTCCAGGTAGATGGCGACAATACTTTCAGTGCATTGCTTTCTGCTGTTAATCACATCAGTATAGGCGCTACGCTGATCACCGTTATTTCCATTTTCATTATTCTGTACTGGAGCAAGATCCCGAAGCTCAATGTAGTGCCAGCGCCGTTGGTAGCAGTAATTACCGGTATTTTGCTGAATATGGCATTTTCCGGCAACGAGCTGCTGGCACTGGGATCTAATCACCTGGTATCTTTACCTGTACCCGGCAGCTTCGGCGATTTCATCGGACAATTCACCTTTCCAAATTTCAGCAGCATCAGTAATAAAGATGTATGGATCACCGGCGTTACCATCGCTATTGTGGCCTCTGTGGAAACCTTGCTGAATGTGGAAGCAACCGATAAACTGGATCCGATGAAACGCTACACCTCTCCTAACCGTGAGCTGAAAGCACAGGGTGTTGGTAATATCGTAAGCGGGTTGATTGGTGGTTTGCCTATCACTTCTGTAATTGTACGTTCCAGCGCCAACATCAACGCCGGCGGTAAAACCAAAATGGCCACCATGACGCATGGTGCATTGCTGTTGATTTGTGCGGCACTGATTCCTGCATTACTGAATAAAATTCCGCTGGCTACCCTGGCGGCGGTATTGCTGGTAACCGGTTACAAGCTGTGTAAGATCTCCATCTTTAAGGAGATGTTTAAAAACGGTAAGTACCAGTGGGTGCCATTCGTAGTAACAGTAGTAGCCATTGTATTTACAGATCTGCTGATCGGTATTGCGCTGGGTATGGTAGTGAGTGTACTGGCTATTTTACGCGGTAATATGAAAAGTTCCTACTATTTCCGCAAAGAAAAATACCATAGCGGCGACAGCATCCGCCTGGAACTGGCGCAGGAAGTTTCATTCCTGAATAAAGCCAGTATCCTGCTAACGCTGGATCATATGCCGGAAAATATTACCCTGGTAATAGATGCACACAAAACAGCGTATATAGATTTTGATGTACTGCAAACCATCCGCGAATTCAAAGACATCAAAGCGCCGCAAAAAAATATTAAGGTAATCCTGACAGGTTTTAAAACGGTGTATAATATTCAGAACACGCCCGATCTTACACCAGAAGAGCAGTCGCGGCTCTCGTCGCCGCAGGTACATACCATTTCTTCCGGGAATCATAAAGAGTTGCTGAAGGAATTACAATTAAATTAAAAACCCGGGGCATGCGCCCCAACGCTGATCTGAAACGGAATACCATGCTTTTTTTCCGTTCATTTTTCAACAACAAAAAATGACAATCATGAAAACACTCAATAAAATATCTCAGGCCAATATCACCCCGGCGAAAGCACTGGAATTACTCAAAGCCGGTAATACCCGCTTTGTGGATAATCTCCGGTTAAACAGAAACCTGCTGCAGATGGTAAATGATACCTCCGACGGACAATGGCCTATGGCTGCCATTGTGAGCTGCATGGATTCGCGCACTTCTGCCGAACTGATATTTGACCAGGGACTGGGCGACATTTTTAGCATTCGTTTAGCCGGGGGCGTTATCTCTGACAACGTGCTGGGAAGCCTGGAATATGCCTGCAAAATAGCCGGTTCAAAATTCATCGTGGTATTAGGGCATACCAAGTGTGGTGCCATCAAAGGTGCCTGCGATGCTGTGGAACTGGGTAACCTCACCGGTTTACTGAATAAAATTGCACCCGCTGTATTTGCGGAAAAAACCATACAAACCGAGCGTAACTCCCATAACAGCAAGTTTGTGGAAGCAGTAAACCACCTGCACATTGAACGCTCCGTACAGGCCATTATGGAGCAAAGCAACATTCTCCGGGATATGATCCAGAAAGGAGAAGTAGGCATTATAGGTGCGGTGTATGATGTGGAAACCGGTATTGTGGCCTTTAAAGAGCATACACTGATACTGGAAAATAACAAGTCCGCAGAACCGGCAACAACAGCGGTGGCCGTATAACAACGGCTCTTTTATAGAGGAGAATAAATTTGCTTTTTCATAAAAAAGAGGGAGGCATTAATAACCCGTTTGATCAATTTAATTAAAGGCAATTGATCAAACAGTTATTAAGCGCCTCCTTTTTTTATATATGAACCAGTTTTGCAGCGGCCTGCTCAAGCGTTGCCTCTTTTTTTGCAAAGCAAAAACGGATCACGTGATCATCCTTTCCATCCTGGTAAAATGCAGAAACAGGTATCACCGCCACGCCAAAATCCTTGGTCAGCCTGACCGCAAAATCCTTATCGCCCTCTGCTGAAATCCGGTCGTATTTCATCAGCTGGAAATAGCTTCCCTCACTGGCCAAAGGTGTAAACCTTGATGCTTTCATCAGCTCCAGAAAATAATCTCTTTTTTGCTGGTAAAACGCCGGTAATTCCAGGTAATGCGAAGGCGTTTCCAGGAACTTTGCCAGACCGTATTGCATGGGGGTATTTACAGAAAAGCAAAGGTACTGGTGTACCTTCCGGTACTCTTTCATAAGGTGCTCCGGCGCTACACAATAGCCCATTTTCCAGCCGGTATTATGAAATACTTTCCCAAAGGAAAACGTCACGAAGCTGTTCCGGAAAATAGCCGGGTAACGCAAAATACTATGATGAGTGGCGCCATCAAAAATAAGATGTTCATATACCTCATCCGACAGCACGAGCAGGTTAAACTCCTCCACTAGTTTTTCCAGCTCCTGTATATCATTTTCCTGTAAAATGCTGCCGGTAGGATTATGCGGGGTATTGAGCATAATCATTTTGGTGCGTGGCGTTATTTTGCTGCGCACTTCCCCCCAGTTGATGCGGTAGTCAGGAAACGAAAGCGATATCAGTACCGGCTTTCCGCCATTTACCAATACGTTTGGAATATAACTGTCGTAAGCCGGTTCAAAAATGATCACTTCATCACCCGGATGAATACACGTAGCAATAGCAGTAAAGATGGCATATGTGCCGCCGGGAGTAATCGTAATTTCTGTATCGGGGTTCACTTGTTGCTGATAAAGATGGGCGATTTTACCGGCGATCGCTGTTCTGAGGGGCATCAGTCCCGGCATCGGCGCGTACTGATTATGGCCTTGCTGCATAGCTTCGTTGACCATGGCTTTCAGTTCGTCGCTGCAATCGTAATCCGGAAATCCCTGGGAGAGGTTAATGGCTTTGTGAGTGGCCGCCAGTGAAGACATGACGGTAAATATGGTGGTGCCTACATGGGGCAGTTTTGATATCATTCCGTTTTCTTTTGATCTTGAAATTTAGATATTTAGTGGCAGGCAAGCTGCTTTCCGTTACTAAATATCTAAATTTCAACACCAAAAAAAGGAAAATCTTTACAGGAATTTTTCGCCTTTATTGCGTTTTATCTCCCCTACATATTCTTTTATCTGTTGTTCATTTTCTTTTTTGCAGATGAGTAACACATCGTTTGTGTCAATTACAATGAACTCATCGAGCCCCTGGAGCAATACCAGTTTTTCATTGGGTACTCTCACCATACATTTGGTAGCATCTATCACCACTACGTTTTTGCCCTGTACCGCGTTGCCGAGATAATCTTTTTCCAGGTTCTCGTAGGCAGAAGCCCAGGTGCCAAGGTCGCTCCATCCGAAATTAGACGGGATCACGTACACATTGCTGGCCTTTTCCATGATGCCGTAATCAATAGAGATATTGGTACACTGCGGGTATACTTTTTCTATTGCCTCTTTTTCCTGTGGGGTATTGAGTGCGGGTGTGGCCTGTTCAAACAGCTCGTCTATTTCCGGCAGGTATTGCTTGAATGCTGCCAGTATGGTTTTTACATTCCATACAAAGATGCCGGCATTCCAAAGGAAATCACCACTCTGGATGAAGGTTTTGGCCAGTTCCAGGTTAGGCTTTTCTGTAAAAGTTTTTACCTGGTATACATTGTCGGCTACGTGTTGCGGTTCAAACTGAATATAGCCATAACCGGTGTCGGGCCTGGTGGGTTTGATGCCCAGCGTAAGCAGGGCGCTGTTTTTCTGTACAAACAGCAATGCGTTGAGGCACGCGTTGGTAAATGCCGGACCATCCATAATGAGGTGGTCTGCCGGTGCACAGATAATATTCGCCAGCGGATCCTGTTTATGGATTTTATGGGAAATATAGGCCACACAGGGAGCTGTATTTTTGCGGGAGGGCTCATTTACAATATTGGCAACAGGCAGTTCAGGCAACTGATCACTGACCTTATTGGAATATTGGTGGTGGGTCACCACAAAAATGTTTTCCTTTGGAATGAACTGTGCGAAACGTTCATATGTCCATTGGAGCAGGGTTTTTCCTGTGTTCAGGATATCCAGGAACTGCTTGGGATTGTCTGTGCGGCTGTGGGGCCAAAAGCGGCTGCCTATTCCCCCGGCCATGATGGCCACATAAAAGTGGCTGTTCAGCTGTGTCATTTCTAAATAATTCCTTCTCTGATTAAATCATGTAAGTGAATAATACCCTGGTATCGCTCTCCGTCCATTACCAGCAACTGGGTTATATCATGCTGACGCATCATTTCAAGTGCGTTGATCGCCAGCTGATCCTGCTGGATCATTTTTGGATGAAGCGACATAATATCTTTTGCCGTTACAGCTGCTGTAGGTACATTTTTCTCCAGCATTCTGCGCAGGTCACCATCTGTAATAATTCCCTCAAGTCCTCCGTTTTCATCTACCACGGCGGTTACACCCAGCATTTTTGATGAAATTTCCACAATTACAGCTCTCAGGGAGCTGTTAAGCAGTACCCGGGGCGATTCATGTTGTTTGCTCAGATCCCCCACTTTAAGATACAGCTTCTTTCCAAGAGCTCCACCGGGATGAAATTTTGCAAAGTCTGCTGCCGTAAATCCATGCCATTCTATGAGGCATACTGCTAACGCATCGCCCATTGCCAGTTGGGCAGTGGTGCTGGTAGTGGGTGCCAGGTTATTAGGACAAGCTTCCTGGCTTACCGTGGTGTTAAGTACAAAATCGGCTTCAATTGCCAAAAACGAGTTGGTATTCCCCACCATGGCGACTAATGTGTTGCCAAAATTCTTCACCAGGGGAACGAGTACTTTTATTTCAGCAGAAGTACCGCTTTTGGAGATACACATCACGATATCTTCTTCCCTGATCATTCCCAGATCTCCATGGATAGCGTCTGCTGCATGCATGAAAAGTGCAGGCGTGCCGGTAGAGTTTAAGGTGGCCACAATTTTTTGGGCTATAATGGCACTTTTTCCAATACCGGTTACCACTAGCCGTCCTTCACATTGGGCGATCTTTTCAACAACTTTCTCAAAATCTGCATCTATAAACTGCTGCAAATCATTAATAGCTGATGCCTCCATCGCAATTGTGCGTTTGGCTACCTGTCCTATGTTGATAGTTTGATTCCTTTTCATGGCGATTTACAAATTTATCATTTTTTAGTCAGCACTGGAGCGGTCGAGTAATTTATATTGATACTCCGCGCTTTTTTAAGTAACTTCGTGTCCCCTAAAAAACATATAGATATATTTTGTCATTTGTTAGTTCTTTAGAGTTAAAATTTGAATGCAATGGCTGTTGTTAAGGAACGTTTGATGGATGCATTACGCGAACACTTCGGGTTCGATTCCTTTAAAGGAAACCAGGAAAAAATAATAAATAGCATCCTCTCAGGCAAAGATACTTTTGTGATAATGCCAACCGGTGGAGGTAAATCTCTATGCTACCAGCTTCCCGCACTGATGAGTCCGGGTTGCGCACTTATTGTTTCACCACTTATTGCCCTGATGAAGAACCAGGTAGACCTGGTCAGAGGCTATAGCAGTAAGGACAATGTGGCTCACTTTCTTAACTCCACCTTATCCAAGGCGCAGATAAAGAAAGTGCGGGCCGACCTCACGGCGGGAAAAACAAAGCTGCTGTATGTAGCACCGGAAACGCTCACCAAACAGGAAAACCTGGATTTCTTCCGGGAACTGGAGATTTCCTTTATTGCCGTAGATGAGGCACACTGTATTTCTGAATGGGGACATGATTTCAGACCGGAATACCGCCGTTTGAAAGAGATGATAGACCAGATCAGTGAAAACCTCCCTATCATTGCGCTAACCGCTACTGCTACTCCCAAAGTACAGAGCGATATCGTAAAGAACCTGGCGCTTAATAAAGCCAATATCTTTATATCCTCTTTTAACCGTCCGAACCTGTATTATGAAATCAGGTCAAAACGTAAAAAAGAGCAAACCATAAAGGATATCGTAAAGTTCATCCATCTTCATAAAGGAAAAAGCGGCATCATTTATACGTTGAACCGCAAAACCACAGAAGAACTGGCAGATATGCTGGTAGCCAACGGTGTAAAAGCGGTTGCTTATCATGCCGGCCTGGATCCCAGTACCAGGGCACAGCGCCAGGACATGTTCCTTCACGAAGATACCGAAGTAATAGTGGCCACCATCGCCTTTGGTATGGGGATAGATAAACCGGATGTACGCTTTGTAATCCATTACAATATTCCCAAAAGCCTTGAAAACTACTACCAGGAAACCGGCCGCGCCGGCAGGGATGGCCTGGAAGGACACTGCATCTGCTACTACTCCCATAAGGATGTACAGAAACTGGAGCACCTGATGCGCGATAAATCGCTCAGCGAACGGGAAATGGGCGCACAGCTCATCAACGAAACAGTGGCCTACGCAGAAAGCGCCGTATGCCGCCGCAGGGTAATCCTCCACTACTTCGGAGAACATTATGAAACAGAGAATTGCGGGCAATGCGACAACTGCCGCAATCCCAAAGAAAAGATAGAAGTCAAAAACCGGGTAGTCATTATGCTGAAAGCCATCCGCTCCCTGGAAGAGCGCTTTGGCAGCGAGTACGTGATCAATATCATTACCGGCAAAACAAGTCCGCAGATCAATACCTATCGTCATGATCAGCTGGAAGTGTTTGGAGAAGGAAAAGAATTCGATGCACATTTCTGGAACTCCCTCATGCGTCAGATGATGCTCGAAGGACTGATAGAAAAAGATATAGAGGAATACGGCCTGCTGAAAGTAACAGACAAGGGTACCAAATTCCTCAAAAAACCATATTCCATCATGGTGGCGCTGAATCATCAGTTTGATGAAGATGCCATGGATGATGAAGAAGAAGCAGCCGCAGAAGCCCAAGCTTCTGCAGATCCCGCGCTGGTGGAAATGCTGAAGGAATTGAGAAAGAAAGTAGCAAAGGAAAAGAACCTCCCGCCTTTTGTTATTTTCCTCGAAACTTCCCTGGAAGACATGGCCACCCAGTACCCAACCACTGTTCAGGAGCTGGAAAAAATACAGGGCGTCAGCAAGGGTAAAGCCATCCGTTACGGCAAACAATTCCTGGATGTAATCACCAGGTACGTAGAAGAAAATAATATCACCAAGCCGGACGACTTTGTGATGAAAAGCGTGGTGAATAAAAGCGGGATGAAGGTATTTATTATCCAGAACATCGATAAGAAAATACCGCTGGAAACCATCGCCAAAAATAAGGAGCTCTCCCTCTCCCAACTGCTCGATGAAATGGAAACCATTGTTGCCAGTGGTACCAAGCTAAACATCGACTATTGCCTGGATGAAGAACTGGACGACTATGCCCAGGACGAAATCATGGAGTATTTCAAAGGTTGCGAAACCTCCAGTCTTGCCCTGGCAAGAGAAGAATTGATCGAAAACGACTATACGCTGGAACAGCTGAAACTGATGCGTATTAAATTCCTGGTAGTATACGGTAACTAACCGTGTATTACCAGCATTCAAGCACCACAAGATGAGTATCAGGAAAATACAGGAAACCATTGCCTCCAACAGGGAGAAAGTAATCACGCATCCGTTATACGCCGAACTGAAAACACTGGAAGACATCCGCACGTTTATGCAGTACCATGTATATGCCGTATGGGATTTCATGTCGTTACTCAAAGGACTCCAGCAACAACTTACCTGCGTAAATGTTCCCTGGATACCGGTTGGCAACGCCGCTACCCGTTATCTTATCAACGAAATTGTAACCGGTGAAGAAAGCGACGTGGATAAAGCAGGTAACCGCTGCAGCCATTTTGAACTGTATGAACAGGCCATGCAACAGGCAGGCGCCGACACTGGCAATATAAGGGGCATTATAGCCGATGTAAGAGCCGGTAAGTCTATCCAGAGCATTTTAACAACATCGTCGCTTCCTGAGTCGGTAAAAGGGTTTTTAGGCTTTACTTTTGATGTGATTGCTACCGGCAAAGCACATATTATGGCAGCCGTATTTACTTTTGGCAGGGAAGACCTGATCCCGGACATGTTCCTGGCATTGGTAAAAGACCTTGACCAAAAATTCCCCGGGAAGCTGGATACTTTTATTTACTACCTGGAAAGACATATAGAAGTAGATGGCGATCATCATAGCCAACTGGCCATGCAAATGGTCAACGAACTCTGTGGCGCCGACGAAAATAAATGGAAGGAAGCCGCTCAATATGCCCAACAGTCGCTGCATTGGCGGAATGAGTTGTGGACAGGCATCCTGCGAAAAAAAGTAGTTTTATAAGTTTTTTGAAAAAATATTTTGCAATTCAAAAGATTGTCTTACTTTTGCAATCCCCTCACGAGAGAGGGCAAAAAAAACGGATGGTGCGGTAGCTCAGTTGGTAGAGCAAAGGACTGAAAATCCTTGTGTCGCCGGTTCGATCCCGGCTCACACCACAGAAGAAAAGGTCATCGGAAGATGGCCTTTTTTTATGCCCGGAAGTACCGGCTGGCGTGTGTTTCAAACTTCCTTCTCTTAAGTATGCCCATGCGATCAATATTGCTAACTGTGTAATCCTCCCAAGTCTACACAGACTTGTCTACCACATAGTACAGAAGGCAGGCCACTGCGTTGAACTATACAGCAACAGGAAACTCCCGAAGTTGTTACCGTGAAACGTCCTCCTCTTCCTATAGCCGTTACCGTTAGCAGCTAGGGGAAAGCAGAGACTTTAGTCGTATGTGAGGGCTGCATCTGTGCTGATAGTCCCTGCACGGGTCTTCACCGGCTTCAGATTGATCGGATTGTTGTAGCTGTCAAACCCCTCAATCCATTCAAAATCTTCTCAAAAACACTTCAACCCGCCACGCACGACACTGATAATTAAACGGTTATAACATAAAACCATAGCTTTTTTTCTTTGGATACAACCTTACAATCTGATCTAAGGCCTTATAAATGTCCTATCAGACTATAAAGCATCCATGTACGTTTTGGAGCCATATATTTTATTCCCCCTAGCCGATGTCCTCATAAAGCATTTTTATTTCAATCAAAGCAGCAAACTGCTTTTGAGCGGTGTTGCACATTCACTTGAATTTACCCAACGGCAGTAACAAACTTATGGTAGTGTGACAAAGCCATCTAATTGAATAAAGTTTGGTAAATTAAATATCCGATACATGTTCAGGGTTACTAGCCCCCAGACCATCTAAGTATTATGACATATGTATAATTTTGATTTCCATATATTGGAGCCGGCTGAATTTGAAAAGCTGGTGGCAGATCTTGTAACCGCCAGGGAAAATGCCGCAAAGCGAACCAACTTTGTTGTTATAACTCAAAATGGAGGACCGGATAAAGGAGTTGACTTCAAACTAAATAACGGTAAGATAATAGGACAGGCCAAACGCATAAAGAATGAAAAAGATCTGCTTAAAATCCTGAAAAAAGAAGTCTCCAAGGTAAAAGCCCTGATGCCTGAAAGATATATCCTCATAGTGTCAAATACGCTAAGCTTTCAACAGAGAGACAAAATCAAAGAGCTATTCTCACCTTTTATACAGGAAGATTCTGACCTGCTTGACAAAAGCAACTTAAATAACCTTTTGGAAAAACACAAAGATGTTCTATTAAAGCATAATAAACTTTGGTTGTCAAATACACATATACTTCAGGAAATTATATCTGAAGCGATAAATAAAGCACTCACAAGCCTATCCGAAAAAAATACAATTGCAGAGCTCCAGGAAATTTCCAGGGTGGGAGAATACTTTGTATCAACTTCTCATTTCCCCGAAGGAATGAAGACACTTAGAAAAAAAGGATTTCTGATCATTACAGGCGATCCTGGTATCGGGAAAACCACACTTGCCAGAGCGTTATGTCATTATTTTATGGAAGAGGGCGGATACCATCAATTATTTTACCACCATGGCATTAATCCTCCCCTATACATGCCGGACGTAAAAGAAAAAAGCATCTTTTTTCTGGATGATTTCCTAGGATCAAACACTTACGATAAAGCCAGGATAGAAAACATCAGTTTTTTTGAACAATTTATTGATAAGCTATACGCGGATGGACATTTGTTGATTGTTACAACAAGAGAATATATCTATCAGCAGGAGAAGAAGGTTAATCCCAGGTTCCGCCAGTTGGATACCTTTAAACAGATTATATCACTTAAAGAATATTCAAGAGAAGAAAAATTACAGATTTTATTAAATAATGTTGCCAAGGCAGAGTTGCCTTATCCTGCTGTTCAATCCATGAAAACCTATGCAGATTCTATTATAAACTCTCCCAATTACCAACCTAAGCTCATTGCAGATTTCCTTAAAAGGAGGAACTATACCGTGCCGGATATGAATCAATGGGGTTGGTTTTTGTATCATTATATAATAGTACCTACCAGCTATTGGGAAATCTCTTTCTTAAGCTTGTCGGATGGAGCAAGACTATTTGTCTTATGTTTGTTTATATCCGGCCAACCTGCTTATCACGATTTTCTTTTTGATACGTTCAGATCTATTGCACGATCTCGCCACATATCAAAACCCGGTTATGAAGGAGATGTGTTTCATGAGGTCATTCATGAATTAAAAGATACATTTATCAATATAGATAAAGATACTACTACTAACGAACTTGTATTTTCCTTCACAACAACAGCAACCGTTGATTTCCTGCTTAACTATATCAACGAACACAAATACCTGGCCGAGCCTTTGATTAAAGGTGCCATAACCTTCGACCAGCTGTTTTTTGCATTTACAACAAAGCGAGATGAGTATTTAACAGACGAAGACTCTGGAGAGTGGATCTCCGGAAATAAGATACTGCTAAACCAATCCTTAAAAGAAATATTTATTGAAAAACTAATCACCGAATTCGATACACTGAAAGAGGAAAAAGTTGATAGCGTACATTGGTCAAATGGATCACACCTTATCCAGAAAAGATATAGGGAAATAAACAGAGTGAAATGGTTAAGCCTGTTTGTCGAACTTTTCAATCCTAATACTCACTTTAAAGTTCTTTCGTTTCTGAAAAAAAAAGTCAAGGAAATTTTCTTTTGGGAAGATGATTCTATTTACCTGCACGATGAAGAAAAAAGCTTATTACCAGACCTCATTCTTCAGTTGAGAAACTATTTGACTATTGATATAGAAAAACTGATCAGCAATTACTGCTGGAACGCGAACAGAACAGAAGACTACATCAGCTTCTATAAGCTAAGAAATCTTGCTCCTCTTTTTTTTGATGCCTATGTACAAAAGCATAAGACCAGGTTATATAACAACCTTAAAGATCTTATAGAAAGTGACATCTTCCATTTCAAAGCACTTGTAGAACAGCGCGCCGATTACTACAAATGGATGAACCTTCAAAAGCTGTTCGATGAAACAATATTAAAAACATATAAGTTATATAAGTTAACCCTTTCCAAAAATGCGTGGAGCAACTGGTTAAAACTCGCCGGTATGGCACACCGTGAAATGAAAATAAAAACTTCCCGGAACCTAGTCAAGTCAGTATCAAAAGAGAAAAAAATTGTAGATATAAAAAAAGCGGTGGACAATGTACTACCGTTACCAGAAAAGAAATTATCCCGAGAAGAGCTGCACCAGCAAATTGCAAATATCTATCCCGATAAGATAGATAAAATTATGACCATTCTCGAGGAAAGGAAATATTTGTATAAGATCATTCGCACAGAACTACAGGTTGAACCAATAATAGATTATTGCCTTGAAGCTAAACTCCCGATAAGTAAACAGCAGGCCGGCTTTATAAAGGATTATTGTAGTCACGAGCTACTCCGGCTGTCCTTTTCCGAAAGAGAGTGCACAGATCTGATAGAATTTGTCAACAATAACTCCTCTGAAAACCTCATTTTTTTTAGAAAAAATGATATGTACGAATCTGCCAGAATGCTTGACTTGGACAGGCTGGTCTTTGATAAGATCCTTGAGAGCAGACTCGTCATATTAAATAATACCTACTATAGCTTTATCCTTCCAGAAGTAAAATATTTTTTTCAGGCACTATCTTTTGTTTATGGGCCCGATAAAATCACTCACTACAAATCTTATACTTATAATCCTGACGATGAACTGGGTAACCTGCTTCCTTACATAAACAGAATTGATCAAAAAAATTTCTTAACACATTTCGTATTACCCAGGCTTACCAATTTCTATAATGCTGTAAACAGAAAAGATCATAAAAAACTGATAATCAGGTATTTGAAATATTTCGGGGCGAAACTGGAATATAAAGTCTTTAGAAAAGGAACTAAATGTACCATTACTGTTACACAGAACTATGAAATAAGCTTATTGTTAGAGTTCTTAAACTTTTGGATAGGTGAAGAGTTATTCAAACGATTTCCTTTTCATTCATCTTTTGTAATGAGCGAACAGAATAAACTAAATTGCAATAACCTGATCAATCATCTAAATAAAACCCAGTCTTCGGATCAGACAATTAAGATGGATGCTATTACAGATGAAATGTTTTGGGAATTTGTTCTATTAACAGATTGGGCTCAGACAATAAAAGAGGAAATACCGGCTGTTAAACAGCAGATAACCAGGTTACAGCAAATACTCGAAAAATACAAAACAGGGGAGCATACAAGACCCCTCTAACTAAGGAGTCTATCATCTAAAAATATACAGAAAGAACAACTAGTCTACCAAAACCATTAAGTCCAAACCTTTAAAGCATTACACAACACTTCAAAATCTCCCAAATACTTCGACATCTCCCCGCTCCTTTCCACAGAAGAAAAGGTCATCGGAAGATGGCCTTTTTTTATGCCCGGAAGTACCGTGATCCCGAAAAGTGTCTTTCCCTATTAACACACTTGATAGTTTCCTCAACCATAGTTTTTGTTACTTTTCCGAAAAAATGAAATCCTTATTGCCACTGTTTGCACTGACAATACTCCCTGCCACCCTTGCCGCACAAAAAACAGATTTCAAAGTAAACGCCAGCGCCAATATTAGTGTGCTCCCAGCCTTTAACAACCAAATCATTATCGTGAATGGTTTTATCGTTCCGGGCGCAATAAGCGTGGCCAACGCAGCCAATCCTCCGATGACCACCTCCTCTACTTCTTCCACCAAATCTCAAATCGGTTTTAATGTTGAGGTGGAAGCCGGAAAAAAACTGTCAGACAGGTGGAAGATTTCATTGTCGCTGGGAATAAATCAGATCCGATTTGATTACGATACCCACATTTATCAATCGGTTCTTTATAAAAATGATTTTGATCTGAGTGAGTTAACAACCAAATATGGCGATTCAAAGTTCACCTACCTTAGCTCACGGCCATTCAATGTTTCTCTCACATTTAACAGATTCGCCCTGCAGGCCGGACCTATTATCAGTTACCTGATTGGCAAAAAATACTCAAACTATGTACTTGTTTCCAACACCGGTACCGGGGAAGCCATCGGCGCCTTTTTTGAAAGCAAAGGAGATATCCAAAAATTCCTCTACGGCGCGCACCTGAATGCCCGCATAGGCGTCGCAAAAAATCTGGAGATTATGCTGGGGGGGCAGTACTTTTTAAACTCCCTCTACAAAAAAGAAGTTACCTACAAACCAATATATGATAAAAGTAAAGCGCTTCAGTTTCAGTTGGGTTTGAGTTACAATTTTGCCGCTGTTATCAGGTAATTCTCTCTTCAATGCGCCACTTTAATATACCCCCACCCTTCTTTCTGCTTGGTGATAATCTCATAAATAGCATCCGGTACTATTTCAACACCCGGAATTAATTCACTGGCGTCTTTATTATTCCGCTTCATGGTGATACCACATACTTTTACCGCTACTTTTTTATTGTTCAGTAGTTCTGTGAGGGCGGGTGATATTTTCGATTTATCCTTCAATACCATATCTAACGCCTCCCCATAAACAGCTACTTCCAACTGCGCATCCGGGCTGCTTTTCAGGATGCTATTCACCTGCCTCATCAGCGTGTTATGATCCTCCACTGCTTTACTGGTAATATCGAATACGACCTTGTAATCTGACTGGGCACAACATGCAAGATATCCCAGCAAGCACGCAACAAGTACGAACAGTTTTTTCATGATCATATTTTTATTTGAAATGATAAAATTTGATGTGCCATTGCTCTTTATGCCGGGCAATAGGGCCAAAAGGGCCATACTTATGTTGTTCCTCAGAAAACGTATCGCTGAATGGACCAAAAGGATAATCTGCCGGCTTCGTGCCTGCTACCGGCCAATCCTCCGGGAAATTCTTAAAAGGACGAGGCTGGGAATTTACAAAGGCCGCCACATCCCACGCCTCACTATCTGTTAATTGGGTTTTATTATAATCGGCGCCAAACGGCATATTGTTTTTTACATATCCCGCAAATCTTGATATCCTGTATAAGCCGGCCGCCGTATTATAGGCCTTGTCTCCCCACAAGGGCGGATACTCGTACTCAACATCACCTGCTGATAGTTTCCCCGCACCATTTTCTCCATGACATTTACTGCATTTATACACATATATCAATCTCCCCTTTGCTGTATCAGCGCTTCTTTCAAGGTAGGTTACTTCTTTAATTCCGCTGCCGGGAGGTTTATAATCTTTCGGGACATCTTTCCCAAGCCATTGTATATATGCCACTATAGCCCTGAGTTCGCGGCTGCTGCTGTCGAGCGCCTGACCATTAAGACTCCGGATCAGGCAATCATTCACCCTTTTTTCAACCGATTCAACAGTGCCGCTTCTCTCCCTGAATTTGGGGTAGGTGGAGGCTGTACCGCCATAATTATTTCCCCATCGTTTGGTTCCTGCCTCCAGGTGGCAATTCTGGCAGTTCATACCATTACTGATGGTCGCTACTCTTCCCTTAGGTCCCAGGTATACGGAAGTATGCGCAATAAGGTCCCGGCCGTACCGGATCATTTCACCGGCCGGGGTGTGCGGAATGGTACCCGTATCAGGGGCCATCCATAAAACCACTGTTGACTTTTTCGCGTGCTTCGCCTGGTTGTTAAAAAACATTTTAACAACCACGAAAAGCAATCCGAGCACCAACACACTCCACAACACCCGGAAAGAAATCTGTTTCATCCCGCAAAACAGTAGCCGCAATTCCGCTCCTGGGCACGGCCTACAGCCCATACACCGGAAGGCACCAATTGTATTCCCGGTAAAATTCCTTCTATCCATTCTTTCTTTACTGCAGCGGCATCGAGCGACATACCCTGCGCTGCCACAGCACTATATACCGTTATCGCCATGTTACATACACAGAATAGTACGCCACTGGCCTGTAGCTCATTGATGCCGATGGCTACTTCCCCAATACCCGGCACTTTAAAATCTCCCGGTTTAGGCTCCCAGAAAGGATTTCTGACAGACGGCGCTTTGGTGGCAGGATCGTCTGCCTTGAACATTTCTCCGAATTTATATTTCTCCCATAGCTCACTCTTCATGGCATATGGTATAGCATCGTGGCGCAATACCACTACCACACAACACTCTTTTTCAGGTGTGCCGGTTGCTGCATTGGTCAGCAAAAACACTTTGGGCCAGGCAAAAGGTAATATGTCGTGCGGACGAACTACATCCAGCACCATTTTGTGTTTACCTTTAATTTTATTCACCCATGCTTCAGCGTCATCGGGGTTTTTATTCGCCTTTTCAGGAGTGAGCGCGTGCAGATCTAAAGGCACAAAGGACGGCATAGTAAGTATTGTCGCTCCTGCGATCATCTTGCCGAGAAAATCCCGGCGGTTAGTTGCTTCGTTTTCAGAATAACTCATATGATTGCTATTTTGGTGAATGCAATTTTTACCCCTGGCTGCTGCGATCAGCAATGCCAGGCCGTTAATAAAACAGCGTTAAAGAAAAGCGGGAATTTCAAGGAGACAGTCAAAAAATCAGGAGCGCATTTTCGACATCATTAGTGTGCGGTCAACCAACCTTATCATTGGTTCATTATCGCACGAGGAATTACAGGTAGTGCTAAGTTAGGAAAATAACAAGGGGAGCTATCGGATAAAAGTGACAAAATTTAAATGCCTAATGCCAGTTCAAGGCTACTGCGGCCCCCCGGGTATTCATGCGGCAAACATCCAGCGAAATGCCGGAACTCATTTATAAAATGAGTTTGATCACTATACCCAAAGCGGTCCGCCAACAAACACCAATGAAATTTTTTTTCTTTTTCTATATATTCAATCGTTCTCCGGAAACGCACAATACGACAGAATGTTTTTAGATGAAGGCCCGTTTGTTCCAGGAAATTTCTTTCCAGGGTACGTTTGGTTAGATAAACGCCCGATTCCAACTGCCGTATCGTAATATTCCCATCTGTAGCATAAATAAGCCGTATCGCCTCTGCCAGGTCTGCCGAGTGCCTTCTTTCGTTTAATAACTGGCGGATAAGAAATGCCTCCAGCGTAGCTACCTGTTGTTCTCGGCTGTTGCTCTTCCTTAGCTCCTCTCCCAGTTCACGCATTCGGCAACCTATAACAACCGACAGGTCTGCGCTTTTATTTGTAAAATTTGTTGCCGGAATACGGAAGAATTTAAACCAGCTGCCTGGTTTAAGATTGACCACCAGGTTTTTCATTCCGGTATAAATGCACCGCTCACAAACAGTATCATTAGGGCCAGTAATGCTATCTGATGCTACATATTCCTTATTGGTAACATCATAAACCCTATCCGGCGGGCCCAGATTAAATGCAAGATGCTGAATAAGGTATGGTAGTAAAATCATCCTCCTGCCGCCCTGGTCCTGGAAATCGCTTTCCACGATCAGGTAAGAAAGTATATGATCCTGTAACATGGGATGAGGCCGGAAAGATTGCACCTTGAACATATTCAACCGCTTTATAGGTATCGAAAATCCGGAATATAAACCTGCTTTGAATTAACAACAGTGTCTGAAACCAAACCAGATACAATCCCAGGGGATAAATCTTTTCCTTCAATCGTCCACTTAGTGGCTATTCGGCTTGTAAATATTTATGCGTGGAGCTGACGCTGGTACAAAGCTCGCAAATCCCTCACAAATTACGTCAATATTTCTCCCTGCCTTCCCCTGCCTAAAAGTGGGAAATCACAACCCGGCACCTGGTTTACCTACCCCACAGATGGCCATAGCTCCGCTTCCGCCGGTAACCCACCGGTCATCATTAACAAAAAAGACAGGCGATACCCGGCGCGGGACTTACCGGAGCGCGGTCCCTCACGGCTGTAGCTACCAGGATCGGTTTTTTTTCTCCAGAACCTTCAGCATTACGTCCTTTACCTCTGCCGTTCTTTCACTGATCCGCAATAATGATTGCGTTACCAGCCGGTCAAACAAATAGACGGTTCCATTTACCACCTGCTGCTCAAAAAGTGCCAGGTCACTTTCACTAACCACCTGCTTACTCAGCATACTGCAATGCAGCACGAGGTAATGCACTTCGAAGCCAGACCGGTTGAAATAGTCCAGTAAACACTCTATACTCCACCTCGTATTACCAAACGAAAGATTCAGGGTAATAACAAAAGAAGTATCTGATGCGGCATGCCGTTCGATAAGCGTTTTTATCCGCGTCAGGTACGCTTCCGATACGTAGTACCGGCTCGAGATAACGATGAATTGCTCTCTTTCAAAATAACCTGTTTGAATCGGCTGCTTAAACGGGAAGAACCTGGTCCTCTCAAAGATTTGCTGTGCTGTTTTTCTTTTGCCTGCATGTGGGTACCCTACAATAACAAACAATTTCCGGGGGTTAAAATTCATCTCCAAAAAAGCAAAAAAAATAGCAGAAAACTGTTAATCAATTCTAAACAACTCATTTTCTATATCAGGGTGCTATCACACTTTTTCGGCGAGCACTGCAATCAGCTGGGCACAGGGAAAAAACAACAACTGCGCCAGCAGCGTTCCGGCAATCCGGGCCAGCACCATATTTGAAATATATTTCCTGAATGAACTCTCCGTAATTTTTCCGAGTACCACATCGTCAGTAAGAATAGATAAATGCGGGTCTATAAACAACGCCATTAATACGGTGGCGCCTCCATTTATAACCCCCGAAAGGTTACTCGCAGTAGTTCTGTACTCAGGATTCAGATAAGCTGCATATACACAAGACAATACTGCAATGGTAATAATCGCGGTAGCCAAAAGATTATACAAAAAAATACGCCAGGGAAAGCTTCCCTGATCGGCTAACGTAGCCAGATGTTCCCTGGATGGCATTTTCAGGTTTTCTTTCATAAACTGCATTCCGGCACCGGAAAGCCCCAGGTAAAATAACCGCGGGATAGATTTGTGCACACTGAAATGCATCACTGCCCGTGATAACAACCGCTGAAAAGTTGGGATCAGCAAGGCGCCCAACACAGATCCAATGGTACAGGATAAAATAATATACCGGAAAACAGCCACATTAGAGGCTACGTGCACCTTCAGATCCTGTTCTACCGTTTTAGCCAACAAGGGCGCCTGTAGCGTATTTGCTGTACGGGACAACAATACCAGTATATTAAACAGGGAAAAAGTGATCGCAATTCTACCTGTTCTTACCCCCACAATTCTTACCGCATAAGAAAGTGTAGTAATCAGGTTGATCAGCAAAGTCAGGATGAGTACAATGGTAATCTGGGTTGTCATTTTAGCAGCAGTTAAACCGTTACTAAAATAATCATTATTCCGTTCTGAGGCTCTTTACCGGGTTCGTAACCGCCAGCCGCCTGGTCATGGCAGCAATAACAGATCCTACCAGCAGCATGAGCAATAACCCCACCAATAAAAAAGGCCATATGCCAATATCTATCCGGTAGGCATAATCCATTAACCAACTGTGCAAAATATACCAGGCTAACGGCCACGCCACCACGTTGGAAACAACAATGATCCAGGAAAATTCTTTCACAAACAGCGTGATAATATTGAACACAGAAGCTCCTAATATTTTCCTGATACCCATTTCCTTATTTCTCCTGGCTATACTTAAGGTAACGATCCCAAGGATGCCCAGGAATACAATCATAAGCGCCACAATAGTGGCCATCTTCGCCGCCTTCTGCATCTGGGTTTCTGTTTCATATAACTGCGCAAGACTATCGTCCAGGAATTTAAAATCGAAAGGCGTGTCCGGGAAAATCTGCGTCCATTTACGCTGCAATGAGGCTATCTGCCTGGAAGTATTACCGGGATTGAGCCGGAAAGAAATATAACGATAGATATTAAATGTTTGCACCGGCATAAAACAAATCGGACGAATAGCGTCGCGCAATGTACCGAAATGAAAGTCATGGGTAACGCCACCCACATACACCGGCTGCCTGAAATTATATACCCGTAACGGTTTATTGATGGCTTCCTCTGCATTTTTCCACCCGAGTGCACGTACAGCGGCCTCATTAATAACAATCCTTGAAGAATCTGCCGGGGAACCGGAAAAAAAAGCACCAGCCTTCATTTTTATATCATAAATACTGGTAAATCTTTCATCTGATAAAATAGAGGTCGTCGAAACAGCAGTACTGGAATCATTCTCCGGCTTATATAGCATGGAAGCCCCATTACTCCATCCGTCAGGTATTTCATAAGCAAAAGAGGCATCTTTTATTTCCGGCATAGCCCTGAATTCATCTCTCATCCCCTTCATATGCGCTACGCCCGAAGCTGTCCAGTCACGCGGCACCGGCACGGTAATCACCCGCTCTTTGTTAAATCCAAGATCTGTATTAAAGAAAAAAGATACCTGCCTGTCTATTACGATAGCTGCGACAAATACAACGATGGCCGTTACAAATTGTACGGTGATCAGAACCCGCCGGAACAACAATTTCTCTTCTACATTTTTTAGTTTTCCCCGTAATGCTGTTACCGACGGTTGGGCAGATAAAACAAACGCCGGGTACATCCCCGCCAGCAATCCTGTAAACAGGATAATAACAACCGGCAACAATGCAAACCAGGCAGGAAACGACGCCAGTCCGATAATTTCTTTACCCGTTACCTGCGCGAATACCGGTCTTAACAAAACATACATCAGCAATGACACCGCAAAAGAAAAAGTAACGGTCAGCACCGATTCCGTTATAAACTGCAATACCAACTGCTTCTTTTTACCGCCCATTGCTTTTCTGACACCAATTTCCTTTAATCGTGTCAGAGAATTACCAATAGAAATGTTGACAAAATTTATAATGGCCATTATAAGAATGAATACCGCCACAAATGAAAATATGGCAATCATCCTGCCGGCCAAACCATTATACATACTGATATAACAATCCCTTAATGCAACCGGGTATACCTCCAGCGTTTTTTGTATTTCAGGAGATGTATTTGTTTTTAACAACGTAGCCAGCGGTACTTTTAACTGGGCTGGCTTTACACCTGGTTTTAACAACACATACCCGACAATATTGGGGCTTTGCCAGCTGGTAAACCCAAATTCACGTCCAAAATAACGGATACTGGCCGGCGCCAGGAATATTTCGTTACCGGGCTTATAGTAATTGGTGATTGTATTAAAAGGCAGGTCTTTTATCACCGCCGTTATTTCAAAGTCTTCGTTTCTGCCATCAAACGATTGGATCTTCAACAACTTCCCAACCACATCTGTTTTTCCAAAATACAGTTTCGCTTTTTTCTCTGTTATTACAACAGCGTTCGGCTTCGCCAGCGCTGTGCGCGGATCACCAAAGGCGACTGGGAAATTAAATATATCAAACATCGTGGAATCTCCGGGATGCATTCCTTCCCGGTAACGTTTGTCGCCCACAGAAACAATAGAGGTAATACCATCATGACTATATGCCTTTTCAACAAGCGAAGGATAGTTGTCCTGTAATGCTTTTGTTAGTGGTCCTAACGTTGCAAACTCTACCCCTGTTTCAGGGTTTGCCCATTTACTCTTCAATTGAAAAATGCGGTCATTGTTTTTTACAAAACGGTTTACCTGTAGTTCACCCCAGGCATATGCTCCTATCATTAACACAAAGGTGATTCCTATAGACAGTCCCCAGATGTTCACAACAGCAAAGAAGCGATGCTTCAACATATTTCTCCAGGCAACAAGAAAATAGTTCTTTATCATATAACAACAGAATAGATCGTTTATTTCCACGAAAAAAATGCCGCAACTTAAACCATTGACAACCAATATTATTACTGTTGCTTATTGTTCAGTAATGGACAGCTGTTGTTCAGTTTTGCGCAGACTTTGTCTGCAAAAGCTATAAAACAGGTAAAATAGCATATATATCCTCTCCTTTTATTTGTACTTTGTACGCTTATTCCCGTTTGTAAACGTTTTAATAT
Source organism: Chitinophaga hostae (assembly GCF_018224885.1). Taxonomy (GTDB): domain Bacteria; phylum Bacteroidota; class Bacteroidia; order Chitinophagales; family Chitinophagaceae; genus Chitinophaga; species Chitinophaga hostae. The sequence goes on from NZ_JAGTXB010000001.1 coordinate 207,127, forward strand.
GAAAAAACTACTGGTTATAGGCCTGGTATTGTTGGCTCAATGGGCTGTAGCTCAACATAAAAGTATCCGGATTGCCACCCGTAATATCAGTCTCGTGTACCGCACCAATGGCGAAGGCCGGCTGGTACAGCAGTATTTTGGACAGGCATTGCAACCCGCAGGAGAAGACAGTTTGACCAAAGGAAAACAGGAAGCCTATGTAACCGCAGGCATGGAAAGCCTGCTGGACCCGGCCATCCGCATGGTACACAACGATGGCAATCCATCGCTGGAGCTGAAATACGATAGTCATAGCGCCACTCCGCAGCAGGAAAATGATATCACTGCCACCACCATTACACTGAAAGATCCCGTATACCCCGTAACCGTTATACTCCACTTTGAAGCTTATTATAAAGAAGATGTGATCAAAGCATGGACGGAAATAAAACACGCAGAAAAAAAACCGGTGCAAATAACCGCTTATGCGTCTTCCATGCTGCACCTGAAAGCCAATAAATACTGGCTTACCCAATTCCATGGCGATTGGGCCAAAGAGGTGGAGATGCAGGAACAATACCTCACTACCGGTATGAAAATCCTCGACAGCAAACTGGGCGTACGTGCCAACATGCTGCAATCACCCATGTTCCTGCTGGCGTTGGATCATCCTTCGGAAGAAGAAAACGGCGAAGTGCTGGCCGGTACGCTCGCCTGGACAGGCAATTTTAAATTTGGGTTTGAAGTAGACGAAAATAATGCGTTGCATATTAACGCAGGCATTAATCCTTACGCCAGCGACTATACGTTGAAGCCTGGTGAAGTCTTCACTACCCCTGCATTCATCTTTACCTTATCGGCTAAAGGAAAAGGCCAGGCCAGCCGCAATTTCCACCACTGGGCACTTGACCATGGTATCCTGGATGGACGCGGCCCCCGTCTTACCCTGCTGAATAACTGGGAGGCCACAGGTATGGATTTCAATGAGCAACGCCTTACCAGTCTTTTTGGCGGCGCTAAAAAACTGGGGGTAGATCTCTTTCTCCTGGATGACGGCTGGTTTGCCAATAAATTTCCTCGTAATGCCGACAACGCAGGACTTGGTGACTGGGAACCCAATACCTCCAAACTCCCTCACGGACTGGGATATTTGGTACAGGAAGCCGAAAAACAGGGCGTTAAATTCGGTATCTGGCTCGAGCCCGAAATGGTAAATCCCAAAAGTGAGTTATATACCAAACATCCTGATTGGGTAATGCGCCTGCCTAACCGCGCAGAAAATTATTACCGGCAGCAAATGGTGCTCGACCTTACCAATCCCGCGGTACAGGATTTTGTATACGGAGTAGTAGATAAAACCATGTCTGAAAATCCGGGTATTGCCTATATCAAATGGGACTGTAACCGAATGCTCACCAACACGTACGCTCCGTACCTGAAAGAAAAACAATCCCACCTCTTTATAGAATATACCCGCAGCCTGTATAAAGTATTTGAAAGAGTGAGAGCAAAATATCCTCACCTGCCCATTATGCTTTGCTCCGGTGGCGGCGGCCGTACAGACTATGGCGCATTAAAATATTTCACAGAGTTCTGGCCCAGCGATAATACCGACGGGCTGGAAAGGATCTATATCCAATACGGCTACTCTCATTTCTTTCCGTCCAATACCATCGCGGCACATGTTACCAACTGGGGCAACCAGTCCTTGAAGTTCCGTACCGACGTAGCGATGATGGGAAAATTAGGCTACGATATTAAAGTCGATGACTTCAATGAAAAAGAAATGCAATTTAGCCATGATGCGGTAGAAACGTATAGACGTATCAGTGATATAGTGTGGTACGGTGATCTTTATCGCCTCGTATCTCCTTATAAGGAAAACAGGGCTGTATTCCAGTATACCAGCGACGACAAGAAAAAAATAATCCTCTTTAATTACCTGATGAACATCGGCAAAAATGATGTTTTTTCAACGGTAAAACTACAAGGCTTGGATCCTCAGCAAAATTACCGGATCACAGAAATCAACCTGTTTCCCGGCACCCGTTCTGCCTTTCATTTCGACAAGCAGTACAGCGGCGATTTCCTGATGAAGGAAGGCCTCCAGCTGGTGGGAAATGGCCGTTCTTTAAGCAGCAATATTCTTGAAATAACAGCAGAATAGCCTCTATTCATATTAAAAGCCCTGTTTCAATTGAAACAGGGCTTTTCTTTTTTACATTATTCTCTCAAAATTGATTTACTATCTTCAGTGCATCAAAACAACTGCGTATGCTCCCTTTTGCCAATATGCCGTATGGTAATGCACCAGGTTATTGCTTCCCGGTAACGGAGCTCTGCATGTATGCGTTATTGTTTATTTGTGGCTGGCATGCCTTTAAAAAAGGAACCGGGCATGTTTCATGGCTGCTCGGCGCACTTGGCTTTGGCTTATTGCTCGAATATGTAAATGTAGCTACTAACAGTGGCTATGTATACGGACAATTCTGGATAATGTTAGGTAAGGCCCCGCACAATATTCCTTTGTGTATTGGTTGCGGATGGGCAGTTATTATTTATTCTTCCAGGCTGTTTACCGATAATCTTGCATTGCCATTGTGGGCCGCAGCAGCACTCGATAGCCTGCTGGCCTTAAATATAGATCTGAGCATGGATGTGGTAGCCTATCGGTTGCATATGTGGCACTGGGATTGGGCCGGTAGAGGATATCCCACGGAAACGCTTACCGGTCAATGGTTTGGAGTACCTTATGCTAATTTTTATGGGTGGTTGCTGGTGGTGTTTTTTTATTCTCTTTTCGGACGACTCCTCGCAAAGGTATCTGTTTCCGATACATGGAAAGCCTTACTACCATTAGTTTCCATTCTTATATCGCAGATAGCACTCTGGATAGCATTATTTCCATTTGCCAATCTGCTGAAACAACTTTTTGGTATCAGTAGCATGCATCGGCTGATCGGATTACTGGCTATACTCGTTGCATTAGTTATCTCCGGATATGTAAAAAGAGGAAAAATCAACGGATACTATTTTCCGCCGGCAGCCTCGATTGTTCCTTTATGGTTCCACGTGTATTTTCTGAGCTGGCTGTTTTTAGGTGGTTTTTCGGGAGAAAACAGCCGCATGACTGCTTTTTCTATTTTCAATGTGGTGCTGGGATTTCTCCTTCATTTGCCATTGCTGATGAAAAGGAGGCCCGTAACCATTTTAGCGGAAACGCGTTAATAAATATATGTTGCTTACAATTTATGAGAACGCTTATCGGTTATCTTACGGGCACAGAATGGCATCCTTATCTTAAGATAGGCAGCACTATTTTACTGGTATTGATTTTTATCGGTCTGGTTGCGACTATTCTTCTTGAAAACCGTAACCCGGTAAAGGCAGTGGCCTATATTCTTTTGCTGGTATTCATCCCGGTGTTGGGGCTTATTGTTTATTACTACCTCGGGCGCGACTTACGTAAAAAAAGACGGTTCACGCTGAAAGGCAGCAAAGATGAGGCTTTATTTTCACGATACTGGGAATCACAACGGGCAGAAATAGAACAGATGCAACTGGAATTACGGCAGGTAGCAGGTAATAAGCAGGAGCTGTCGGCCATGCTGTTGAATACCCGTCAATCCATTTTGACTAAAAACAACCAGGTACAGCTGCTGGTCAATGGAGAAGAAAAATTTCCGGCTGTATTCAGCGCGCTTCGTGCTGCCAAACACCATATACACATAGAGTATTACATGATTTCGGCAGATGATGTAGGCAACGAGATAACCGAAATTCTGATCGAAAAATTAAATGTTGGCGTGCAGGTTCGTCTCCTTTATGATGATATGGGAAACGACCGGATAGGCGATATCCCCGGTCGTTTAAAAGCGCATGGCGCCAGTGTATATCCTTTTTCGCCGGTGCTGGTAGATTTCTATCTGAATGCTAACTACCGCAATCACCGTAAAATTATTGTGGTCGACGGCACCGTAGGCTTTGTGGGAGGAATCAACCTGGATGAGCGTTACCTTAACAATGGCAAACATGCTACATTCTGGCGCGACACGCATATGAGAATTGAAGGAGATGCGGTCAATATTCTGCAACTGCAGTTTTTAATGAGCTATCGTTATTGCAGTAAAGACGTATTTCCTTTTGCACCGCCTTTTTTTGTAAGATCGGCATTGACCGGTTCCTGCTTTACAGATATTGTGGCCAGCGGTCCCGATTCAGAGTGGCCCGTTGCAATGCAAACTATTCTCATGGCCATCAACATTGCTAAAAGAAGAATACGTATTACTAATCCATATTTTATCCCTACTGAAGAGCTGCTTACAGCCCTGCAAATGGCCGCCCTCGCAGGTAAAAACGTGCAACTGATGTTACCTTTTAAAGGCGATTCATTTATTGTGCAACATGCAGCACTCTCCTATCTTAAACCTTTACTGGCTGCCGGTGTTAAGATCTTTTTTTACACCCGCGGCTTTATTCATGCCAAAACAATGGTAATAGATGATAACCTCGCCTGGGTAAGCTCTGTTAACTTCGACAATCGCAGCTTTTACCTGAACTGTGAAATAGGCGCTTTGGTTTATGATAAAGAAGTTGCCGGCAAATTAAACCGCACCTTTGAAGACGATCTTTTGAATGCTGTTCCGGTACAGGAAACGCGCTGGAATAAGCGAAATGTTATTAACCGGTTCCTGGACGCCGTGTGCAGACTTCTCACACCGCTATTATAAGGCCTTATTCCCGCTCTTCGTCGAAGTCGCGAAACTCACCATTATCTTCTTCAAGATCTTCGTGTCTGTCGCCTCCTAAGCTATAAATATTGTTTTCTTCATCTTCTTCTCCAATGGCTTCGTCAGCATCATCCAATTCAGCACCGGGAACATCAAGGTCATCACCTGTTTTATCCTTACGCCAGGTGTCATGCTGTTCATCTTTATGATCCGTCTTTTTCCTCTTTTCGATAGGTAATTCGCTATTGTGACGGAAAGAACCTGATAGGTTATCGATATCCAGGTCTACTTCCTTATCGCGGTTCCGTTTGTTCATGATATCTTCATCCGCCGGATATTCGGGATAACCCGGATATTCTTCCTCCTCCTTTTTAAGCGGCTCCTGGTCACCTTTACCTGGTTTATTCTCTTTGTTGTTCATAGTCAGTCCTTTTAATGTGTGAAATGCTGAAAATGCCGTGCCACATAAAGCGGCAGGCGTGATACAAAGAGGATAACAATGTAGTATAGTGATTGTTTAACGCTGCATGGGGTACGTTCTCAGCGTTTTTTCCCTACCAGGTTTAACTGGAAGGATACCCCTGCTGAATATAGTTTTACCTGTCCCAATCCTACCCCACGAAGTGGAATTTTTGCATAGGGCTGTACCCCAACGATCAGGCGCTTACCTGCAGGCTGTTGATACAACGCTCCCACGTTCAGGATAGCCAGGTAGTGCTGATTTTCATTTTCTACGGTTTTCTCCCATTTAGGTAGGTCCTTGTAAAGATATTCATATTTTTCCTTCAGCATGAAATAGTTAGAAATGCCAAGGGTGGCGCTTAACGTGTTATTGTTTACCTGCAGAAAGGTATAATTCATATTAATGGGTATGTCCAGTACATCGCAATTTGCATTCACTTTTACCAGGTCGTAAGGAACACCCACATTGTCGGGTGTGGTATAGTCTGTTTTGGTGGCGCCATACAGCTTCTTGCTGTATACAGCTCCGGTGGTCACAAACCAGTGGCGATCAAAGTAGTAATGTGCCAACACTCCCAGATTAAATCCTACTTTACCATAATTCAGAGAAGGCGCAACATTCAGATCGGGTCCTAATGTTACACCTATTTGCAATCCTTTTGAATTGATTTTTCTTCCCGGGGCAGCTGATTGCCGATCCGGCTGTTTGTCAGTGTTTACAGGTATTTCAGATGGCCTGGTTATTTTCGTATAGCCGTTATAGTTAGTAATGTTTTTAATCTTAATTAAGTGTATATCGTTTTGCGGTGGTATTGATATACTGTCCTTTGCTGCAGGCAGTGAATAATTAGCCCCGGTGGTATTGACGACAGGAGGCGTGGCGGTACCGGTTGTATTTTCCCCACCGGTAGTCGGGCTTTCTCCGGGCAGCTGTTTTGCCGGTTCGTTATTTAGTTTGCGTTCAACTTGTTTTGCCTTCGGCAGATGTTTACCTGCGTTGTTTATATCGTTTTCGGCTGATCTTTTTTCCGTTGCCTGCTTGCTATTACCGGTTTCATTCTCCGCAGAGGTGCTTCCGGCCAGCTGATGGTTATTTACTTTACGGGACACTCCTTCGTTAGGTCGCTTGCCAGGTGTATTGTCGGTTGCCGTTGATAATTTATCGTTCGTCTTTTGCACTGAAACAGCCGTGTCAGCAGTCTTTTTATCTGCGGTAGAAGGTTGCATGACCCACCATCCCAGGGCCCCGAGAAGAGGCAGCAGGAACAGCCACCACCAGCCTGCCGGGCGTTTATTATTATCCCCGGCATCCAGCAGCGATTCCATTTTTTTCCAGGCATCCTGGTCAAATGGAATATCAGCTTCATTCAGCTTGTTACGGATGCTATTTTCAAACGCGTCATTCATTTTTGTATAAGGGCATATTTATATCATTTCCATCAGATATGCTCATGGAAAATTTAATAATTCTTTCTTTCAGTATTTTTTTTGCTTTAAATAAATTGGATTTGGAGGTGCCTTCTGAGATCCGCAAAATGGCAGCTATTTCCTGGTGCTGGTAGCCTTCCATTACATACAGGTTAAAAACTGCGCGGTATGCGGGAGGTAATGCCTGTACATGTTTTACTAACTCATCATAGGATAGTTTGTCTACAATTTTTTCATCCGTTCCTGGTTCAGGTACCTGACTGATGTCATCTACGAATACCAGTTTCTTTTTACTTCTTAAAAAATCAATAGCTGTATTCACCATGATCTTCGCTAACCATGTTTTAAATGATCTGCTGGTATCAAATGATTGAATGTGCTGAAATATTTTAAGAAATCCGTCATTCATAATTTCAACCGCCTCTTCTCTGTTTTGTGCATACCTCAAACAAATGCTTAGTCCGTATCCGAAAAAATTCCGGTACAGCGCTTCCTGACTGCTGCGTTCTTTTCTGCAGCAACCGGCAATCAGATCGTTAATATTATTCAACTCCTGCACAAAAATATTCTTGCCTGCTTTTTTGTATTAAGTGAGTTTTTTGAAAATCCGTGTTTGATTTTGGCTTTTAAAAAAATCAATCCGATAATGATACGCTCAACGACTAAAAAAGGTTGCCTTCTCCCTTAAAAAAACAGTCATCTTAATAAAACGCATTTTTAAGCCCATTATTCGATTACACCCTATTTTTAACACTTGTATCCGCCTCTTTACCGATATGCGAAATTCAGGCCCTTTCCGGAGGTCGATTTTTGACCATTTTGACGATTTTTTTTGCTTTTCGACAAAAAAACGGGCAAACTGTAAATACAATCTGCCCGCTTCGAAATCAATAATTTTTTTATCTTCCCATATAAACCATGAGGATTTGTACATCACTCGGATTAACTCCACTAATCCGGCTTGCCTGACCTAAAGTATGCGGACGAATTTTATTAAACTTTTGTCTTGCTTCATTGGATAAGGAAACCAATTTAGCATAATCGAAATTAGAAGGAATGATGAGGTCTTCCAGTTGACTCATTTTCTGCACCAGTTCATTTTCCTTTTCGATATATACATCATACTTGATTTGAATTTCTGCCTGTTCCAAAGTGTCCTTATTGAAGCCGGCAAGAGCGGTTGCAATTTTTGGTACCTCTTCTTTCATAGAAAAAATATCCAATCCAGGTCGTAATAATATCTGATGTGCCTTCTGTTTTTGCGTTAGCGGCGCAGATGATTTGGCTTCCAGGAGCGCACTTATTTCTTCCGGTTCTACCGACAAATCCTTCAGAATGCGTTTGATTTTCTCTACTCCTTCTTTCTTCTCCTGTACTTTCTGCATTCTTTCTTCAGAAGCCAATCCCATTTTATAGCTTCTTTCCGTTAAACGCAGATCCGCATTATCCTGTCTTAACAATGTTCTGAACTCTGCCCGGGAAGTAAACATACGGTATGGCTCTTCTGTTCCCTTGTTAATCAGGTCATCTATCAGTACCCCTATATAGGCTTCGCTTCTTTTTAAAACAAAAGGAGCTTCTTCTTTTGCCTTCAAATGTGCGTTTATGCCGGCCATTAAACCCTGGCAGGCAGCTTCCTCATAACCGGTGGTACCATTTATTTGTCCCGCGAAAAACAAGTTCTGCACCTGCTTGGTTTCGAGGGAAAACTGCAGTTGTGTAGGTGGGAAGAAATCGTATTCTATCGCATATCCGGGTCTGAACATCCGGCAATTTTCAAATCCTGGTACCAGTCGTAATGCTTTCATTTGCACATCTTCGGGCAGGGAGGTAGAAAATCCGTTCACATAGATCTCCACTGTATCCCAACCTTCCGGTTCCACAAAAAGCTGATGCCGTTCTCTTTCGGCGAAGCGGTTTATTTTATCCTCGATACTCGGACAATAACGTGGACCTGTTCCCTGGATACGTCCCTGAAACATGGGGGATCTGTCAAATCCGGTACGGAGCATTTCATGTACTGCCTCGCTGGTATAAGTGATCCAACAACTTCTCTGTTGGACCGGTTTAATTTTTTCTACATCGAGATAGGAGAATCCTACTATCTCGTCATCCCCTTTTTGCTCCTCCATTTTGGAATAGTCCAGGCTTCTTCCATCGATACGGGGAGGTGTACCTGTTTTCAAACGATCGCTTTCAAAACCAAGGGATACCAGTTGTTCGGTGATACCGGTGGCAGCTTTTTCCGCCACTCTTCCACCACCAAATTGCTTATCCCCGATATGTATCACCCCATTCAGGAAAGTACCATTTGTAAGTACCACCGCCTTTGCCTGGATTTCGTGTCCTAAACCAGTAATTACTCCGTGACAGCGACCATCCTTTACCAAAAGTCCCTTTACCATATCCTGGTAGAAGTCAACATTAGGTGTTTTCTCTAATGCCTCGCGCCATTTTGCTGCGAAAAGCATACGGTCATTTTGGGTGCGGGGACTCCACATTGCAGGTCCCTTTGATCTGTTCAGCATCCTGAACTGGATCATCGATTGGTCTGTCACGATTCCGGAATATCCGCCCAGGGCATCTATTTCCCTTACAATTTGTCCCTTTGCAATCCCCCCCATGGCAGGGTTGCAGCTCATTTGAGCGATGGTTTGCATATTCATGGTCACCAATAAAACTTTGGAGCCCATATTGGCAGCAGCGGCAGCGGCTTCACAACCTGCATGTCCTGCACCTACTACAATTATATCGTATGATGGAAACATAATAACTTTAGAAAATGCAAAATTACGTAGAAGAAGGGAGATTGTTCTGAGAAAGTGAAATGTTCCACGTGGAACATACGGAAAGGGGTGTGAGTTTTTGGACAAATGCAACAAATTAAAGCTAATCAATAAAAAAGTATGTTCCACGTGGAACATATAATAAGTATAACCCTCCCCTGTTTAAAAAACCTCCTTTATGATACTACCTCCAGATGATCACGTTTGCCTATCCAGCCGTTCTGATAAATGAAGCAAATATTCCTGAACAGAATAGTGTAATTGGCAATGTACTTATCGAATACTTTTAAAGAAAAAATAGGTGCCTTGATCCTTCAGACCATCCTGCTTTATCCTAGTGATCCAAAGTAAGATAAAACTGATCATATCAATTCGCGAACCGTATCTGGAATTTCCTTTTCAATCCGGCTCAAGCGATCAAGAAAAAAGGTTCGTCCTCTCTCCTCTCAGAATCCTATTTTAAAAAACATTGATAAACATCCCCGGGGTGTTTAGCATCTAAATTTTTATGGGTATCAGTAACGATGTGATGACCTCCATCCTATACTATGGCATCAGGTAATTTTATCCTATTTATCTTAATATAGAACTCAATCATCACCGAATTAACCTGTTTGCAACAAATCAAGTTGACTATGATTAATGATACCTCAGATCAACAGCCTCAATAATAAAACAGTCGATCTCTTTCTCCGGGAGTGTCATTCCCGCTACTAAATAACGATACTTCTCTCCCGTATTTTTCTTCTTATGATGATGAAATCTTCCTATAAAACTTCCCGTTGGTATAATATATTATCCAAGCGGAAACGTAATAACAAAATTGGTCCAGGTAGCTTCATAAAGCAATATCCATGTTTGGATTGCTACTCAGTGGAAAGGGATAATCATTAACGTGCACTAAATAATTCTTGCTGCCTTCTTAGATATTGTTCCAACAATTCTGAGGAAGCCAGGTATTCAATCTTCAAGAAACCAACTTCAAAAGTTTCTCATGCACGCTCCGCATAACCATCTTTATCGTTTGATTTGAAATCAAACCGAGTCACTGGATTATCAAACATCAGAACCAAATCTTGCCTTGATCTATCTCATACAAACAGGAACTCTAAAGTCATCATTAGCTTCCTCTTCCACAATATCCTGCCAGATCATCTATCTATAGCGATCTGTTAATTTGAGCCGAAACCATCTCCCCTCACATTCAGGCTCCATCATCTTTCCGGTTGATCTACAATCTTATATTCAATTCGAAACCGAAACGTCCTCTCTCTATAAAGATCTAAAGCATCCCTGCCAGGTGCCCCTATTGAGCAACATTCACATACTTGGTTCAAATCCACAATGTTCTCATACAAACATATCCTCACTGTCACGCCCTGCTGTTTACGTCCGCATAAATTCGCCTTTATATATCGGCATATAACCTTCGTATCTTTATATCTCGAGAGCACCAGATCTGGCTGTACACTAATAAGAATTGAAACCCGCCAATTCCTATTTCAAGAAAAAGAACTGTGCTTGAATGAATCGGGAAATGTTTCACGTGGAACATCCAATTTCATGGTCGTTAAAATCCCTGAAAATAAAAAAATGTTCCACGTGGAACATTTTAAAGAATTATAAACACCATGAAACAAAACTTACTTCTTCCTGAAGTACTTTTCCAGGTATTCGTCCTCTTTACTTCTCATTAAGGCTGCTTCCTTTCTACTCTTGTCCTTGAATCCGCACAAATGCAGCGCTCCATGAAATATAACCCGATGCAATTCCTGGTTAACAGGTGTTTTAAACCTCTCCGCATTATCTACTACCCTATCTACGCTAACGTAAATTTCACCCTCCGTCACAGCGGGATCTTCTCCCATTTCAAATGTTACTATATCGGTATAAGTATCGTGTTGTAAAAACTGCTTGTTAATCTCCAGTAAATAGGCGTCTGAACAAAAAACATAGTGCAAACTCTTCAATCCTTGCCCCTCTGCAGAAAAAAGATCAGCCAGGAACAATTTCAATCTCCGCTTCTCTTTTAAATAATCCTTTACCTCGTGTGTTGTAAACTGAATTGCCATTTATAGTCAAAAAATTATGTGGATGTAAAAGTAAAATGAAATTTTGGATTGGGTGAGCTTTCTTTTTGCATATTGCCGTCACAGGGGTACCTTTGCTTATCATTCATAAGTATGCATCCCAATAATCCCGGAACAAAGTTTAAACAGATTAACAAGCAGGAAATGAAAAAGGGCATTATTAAGTTATCTTCCCTTACAGCGGGAAAAAGCGCAGTAATTATAGAATTTACAAAAGATGATCTTCATATAAAACTGATGGAAATGGGCTGCGTACCAGGTGAAACAGTGAAAATCGAAAAAATTGCTCCTATGGGAGATCCAATCTCCATCCTGGTGGCAGGATACAATTTATCGCTTAGAAAAACGGAAGCTGATCATATTTTTGTAGAGGAAATTTAATTTTCCTCTACTTTGATAGTTTTTTCCACATATTTTTTTCAAAAAACAAAAAAATTTTGAAAAAAATGGCTTTTTTTTCTGAAAACGGTGTCCCCCAGCCGATTTTTCCACATTTTTTATGGATTATTCTTTCTTTTCAAAAAAAATTTTTGCTTTTTCGTCTATCCCACTCAAAAAATAGTAATACCAAAACTTTTCTTCATTATACACTCCTCCTTTCTCCATCCAATTGTATAAATATCCTCCACTAAAATTTACTTGAGATAATTCTTCAATTTTGCCAGAGAATGCCCTGACATTTCATTTTTTCCAAAAGCCGTGTGGTTTCCACACGGTCAAATAAAATATCCCAATCTCAGTTCTCATCTCCCGTCATCACAATTGCTCATTAAGAGACACCACCATAAATCCAACAAAAATTTTTAAATAATAAAATGTCAGCGGCCAATAAAGCCGCTGACGTTTCAAAACAGAGGTCCACTCCGTTAAATTATCGCATCGAGAAAAATATTGCATTCTCAGCGCATAGGCAGTCTGTTCTCACGCTGTTAAAAAATACAGCTATGCACTATTTCCAAGATGAACTTCAAATATCGAAATGTCAGGACTTTAGTAAAGCCCTGACATTTTAATAGAAATCAATCCCTGAAATATTATCTATGCAGTCTCTAAATTTCAAAACCTCAGCACGTTACAAGTGTCCTGAGAGTACGCTGCTTTTTGCAAATTGAATCGCAGGCCGGATATTTTGTAAAATATTAAAACCTCAACGGACTTCTTAAGCACTGAGATTCTCCCCGAATTTCCCTCCCTCATACTTCTAAAAAACGAAAACAAATACAGGATTCTCAGCGCGCTACCTATGCCTTGAGAATTCCTCGAAATATATTTTTTGTAAGACGTTAAAGTCAGATAAAAAATATTCAATTCTCAGCGCCTTGTGAATACGCTGAGAATTGAATGAAATTGGAGCCTCCGGGGATACCCCGGTAGACGTTTGATTCTCAGCGTGCTACAAGTCCTTTGAGAATCGAATGAAAATTGAAATCACGGGGTACCCCCATGATTTCAAAAAATATTTAACTCTCATGGTACTCGTGAAAATCAATTGCTTACAGCCTGTGCCCTCCACTATTGCGTCAAAAAACCGTACAATAAAGCCCAGATCAGTAAGTTTTTAACCACGAAAAATCGACAGATTAAGCTGAAAAATAAACACAGGGGGAAAAATAAACGCGCTGAGAATCAGACAGAATAAGGCTCTCTAAGGTTAACCCCAGCAAAAAAAGAATATTGAAATCTCAGCGCCTTCAAAAAATGAACGCTGAGATGCTGTTAGAACGAAATCCTGTACAGCTTCTCAGAAAAATGGAAAATATCAAACTCTCATCACTTTAGGAGTGTTCTGAGATTTTGATATTCATAAAAAACCTTCACTTACCCCACGCAAGTTTTATTTTTTTAATTCTCAGGCCATTAAAAAGTATATTTCATACCAGATTTTTTACACACTTCTGTAATTCTGCCACCTGATTGCAGCGGCTTTTAAAGGAAAGGATTCAGTGAGAAAGAAAATATGCGATTCTCAGGAGCTTTATAACGCATTGAGAATTAAGCGCTTCGTATACAAATACGAAGGCCGCAAGAATATTACATTCTCGCGGCCTTCGGGTATCTTCAAAATTATTATTACTAAAAAATAATATCTAAATAAAACTGTAAATCAACTAGTTATATTAAAGACCAGCTTGGGCACTAATTTGCAGCATTCGCTCAATCGGCTTTTTGGCGGCTATTCTCAGGCTTTCTTCCATTGTGATTTCCGGCTGTTCGTATTCCATACACAGGTAAAGCTTTTCCAGTGTATTCAATTTCATGTGCGGACAGTCGTTACAAGCGCAGGCGTTGTTGGGTGGTGCAGGAATAAAAGTCTTACCCGGATTTTCCTTTTGCATCTGGTGGAGAATTCCGGTTTCTGTAACAACGATATATTCCTGGGCATCATCTTTCTGGCTAAATTTCAGTAACCCCGTAGTAGATCCGATGTAGTCGGCAATGGCAAGTACAGCTGGTTCACATTCCGGATGCGCTATCACCTTGGCTTTGGGGTGACGGATCTTCAATTTTGTGATCTTTTCCAGGGAGAAAATCTCGTGAACCATGCATGCTCCATTCCAAAGCACCATGTCTCTACCCGTTTTTTTGATCAGATAGGCCCCTAAATTCCGATCCGGGGCAAAGATGATCGGCTGATTGTGAGGAACGCTTTCGATGATTTTTTCGGCATTAGAGCTCGTGCAAATGATATCGCTGAGCGCCTTGATACCCGCTGAACAGTTGATGTATGAAATCACGATATGATCCGGGTAACGGTCCCTGAACTTCTTAAACAGCTCCGGCGGCGCACTGTCGGCCAGTGAACACCCCGCTTTCAGGTCCGGTAAAAGCACTTTTTTCTGCGGGCTCAAAATTTTCGCCGTTTCAGCCATAAAGTGCACACCAGCAAAAACAATCATATCTGCATCTGTTTTTGCAGCCTGCTGACTAAGGCCCAAACTATCTCCGATGTAATCCGCAATATCCTGGATATCTGGTTCCTGGTAATAGTGGGCAAGAACGATAGCATTTTTTTTCTTTTTCAAATTTTCTATCGCTTCAAACAAATCCAGAGAAGGATCGACTGATATATCCAAAAATCCGTTGTGTTGCAAATTTTTTTTCGCTTCAGCGATTTCCATAATCATAGCTATATACTTCTTTAAATATTTAAAAGAAAAAGCCCACTACTATTAGGGCTGTGAATATGTGGAAATTTAATTTCCGGCGTTGGTACAAATGTAGTTGTTATTCCTTTTTACTACGCTTTCCACATGAAATTAACATGCTCTTTCCGCGTCATTGCTGGTTTTTCTGCATTTCATCCACATAGGTGGATATCGTTGTTCGTGAAAATCTTTTTCGTTAACACAGTATTAGGAAATTGTTAAAAGATGGCATTTGCTATCCACAATTCACATCCTGAATTTTTAAGGGTAAATTTGACGACAATAACAAAATTAGTTTTACCTCACTGCAAAAGCACCTTTTCCCACCTTATTTTGCGTTTTACAGGGGTTTTTACACATCAATTGTGGAAAAGAATTAGCCGGGAATGAAAAATGGTCAAAATGGATACACCTCCGAAATAGGGCTGTTTTATTCACATTTTTATGTGGATTAAGAAAAACGGCTTTTTCACATTTGTGCATAACCCTTTCATGTTATTATCTACTTTATTTTGGATAAATGTCAGCAACAATCAACGTTTAAAAATATTAAGTGGAGCGAAAAAGTGAGGTTGTCAATAAACTGTTTGTGTGGAAAACCTGTGAATGATATATAGCCCACAAAAGTGTTATAACATAGTGAAACCCTTTACTGTATTGTGTTTCAAGGCAAAAAATACTCTTTTGCAGTTACAGTTATTTTATTCTATTTTTGCTATCCTTAAAAATGTAGACTATATAATATATGTCAGTAATTCAGAAAATCAGGGACAAGTACGCCGTCATGATCGTTGTAGTGATTTGCCTGGCTATTGTTAGTTTCCTGTTGCAGGATGCCTTTTTTGGCAAGAGTTCTCTCACCCGTCGTAGTACAAGCGTGGGAAAAGTAAATGGTGAAGATCTGGACTTAGCAGATTACCAACGCCGTATTCAGGACGCCGAAAATGGCGCCCGTCAGCAAATGCCTAATATTGACGAGCAAACACGTCAGTATATCCGTGAACAGGTTTGGAACCAGTTTCTGAATGAACAAATTATGCAGGCTCAGTACAAAAAGCTGGGTATTGTGGTAACTGAGGCGGAAGTGGTAGACCAGATCAAGGGTAAAAACCCTAATCCGGTAGTTGTACAGCAATTTACGCGCGACGGTCAATTTGACCGCAACGCTTTGCAACAGGCTATTTCACAGGCGGGCAGCAATCCACAAATCCGTGAAGGATTACACCAGCTGGAAAGCTATATTGCCAAATACCAGGAACAACAGAAATATGTAACCCTTATTAAACAAGGTGTATACTATCCAAAGTGGCTGGCAAAACAACAACAGGAAGATAACAGCCAATCCGCAACGGTATCTTATGTAAGCGTTCCTTATGCTACTATTTCTGACTCTACTATTAAAGTAACAGACGCGGAGCTGGACCGTTTTATCCAGGATCACAAACAACTGTTTAAAGTAGAAGAATCCCGCAAAGTGGAATATGTATCATTTGATGCAGTTCCTTCAGCTATCGATTCTACTGCTGCTATCCAACAGATTGTTGCGATGAAGCAAGAACTGGATACAACTAAGGATGTTGCCGGTTTTATCAACCGCAATTCTGACATTAAATATTATGATGGATATATTTCCAAAAACGAAGCAAAAGTTCCCCAGAAGGATTCTATCGTGAATTTGCCTGTTGGTGCTATATTCGGACCATATTATGATAACAACCTGATCGTATATGCAAAAATGATCGATCGTAAAAATATGGCCGATAGCGTAAAGGTTCGTCACATCCTGATCGCCTCCGGTGCACAGGGCGGCGCACCAGATTCTATTGCTCACAAGCGTGCTGATAGCATCGAAGTTGCTGTAAAAGGCGGTGCTGACTTCAAAGCGCTGGTAAACCAATATTCTGATGATCCAGGCAGTAAGCAAACTGGCGGTGAATATGATTTAACGCCTTCGTCCCAGTTTGTTCCTGAATTTAAAGCATTTGCTTTCGACGGAACTAAAGGCCAGGTTAAAGTGGTGAAAACCCAGTTTGGCTACCATGTAATAGAAATCATGGATCAGAAAAACATTGGCCCTGCTATTAAAGTAGCTTACCTTGGCAAATCTGTAGAAGCAAGTAAAGAAACCAATAATGCCGCTTATGGCGCTGCGAGTGACTTCGCCAGCAAAAGCCGTTCTGCAAGTGCGTTTGAAAAAACAATCCAGCAGGGCAAACTGAATAAAAGAATCGCTGACAATGTACGCCCGATGGATTTTGTAATTCCGGGTATCGGACAGTCACGCGAACTGGTACGTTGGGCTTACGAAGCTAAGAAAGGTGATGTGAGTAACGTATTTACCTTTGATGATAAATATGTAGTTGCTGTTTTAACCAGTGTTCGCCAGGAAGGTACAGCTCCGCTGGAAGATGTGAGACCTCAGGTTGAAGCGGAAGTTAAAAAACATAAGAAAGCAGAACAGATCATTGCAAAACTACAAACTCCGGCTAGCCTGGATGCTGCTTCCAAATCTACCAATCAACCAGTGCTGAAAGCGGAAGGTGTAACATTTGCTACTCCTTTTATCGCTTCCCTGGGCTTTGAACCACGTGTTGCAGGTGCTGCCTTCAATAAAAAGTGGGGCACTGCCAGTGTATCTGCTCCAATTGAAGGAAACGGCGGTGTATACGTAATCAAAGTAGACAGCTTCCAACCTGCTGCTCAACCAGGTCAGGACGTGGCTGCTCAGCAAGCTGCTTACGAACAGGGTGTTAAATCTATGTTGGATCAGCAACTGTTTGAAGTACTGAAGAAGAAAAGTGATGTGAAAGATACCCGTGGCAAATTCTTCTAAACCGCTACATTTTTTACTGACATAGGAAAATGGGACGTAGTAATACGTCCCATTTTCGTTTTTAGCCCTGTCTGTCCCGTTATTCACATTCCTGCATCGATATTCGTAAATTTGTATCCTTAAATAAGGATAAGATGGACGAAATAATAAATAAAGTAGCGCAGAGCGGACTCGAGACCATTGACCTGGAGCATTATTATCCACAGGGTGAAACCGTGGAATTTGATATGAAGGATCACCTGTTTATGGGCATGATCCTGAAAGAAAAGGATTTCCGGGCCGCTATGCAGTTGCTCGACTGGGAGCAGTTTCGGGGAAAAAATGTGGGTTTAATATGCAGTGTTGATGCGGTAATACCTTTATGGGCTTATATGTTAGTAATGACCAATTTGCAGCCATTAGCAAGCTATGCCGCCTTCGGAAATGCCGATTTTATCCATAAAACGCTCTATTTGCAGAATTTGGACAAAATTGATGTGACTGCTTTTGCAGATAAAAGAGTGGTTATAAAGGGATGCGGGGATAAACGTGTAGGAGAAATAGCCTATGCGGAGATCACCCGTTTACTGCTTCCGGTGGTTAAAAGCATTATGTACGGGGAACCCTGCTCTACGGTGCCTGTTTATAAGAAGAAGAGTTAGAACCAACCTCTTTTTCTAAACACCATGATCATCAGGATCAGTAGGATACCCATCCCTCCCAATGTATAGTAATACCCGTTCCGGCTGTCCAGTTCGGGCATATTGTGAAAGTTCATGCCGTAAATACCGGCTAAAAGTGTTGGCGGAGCCATTAAAGTAGTTACTACCGCCAACACTTTCATTATTTCATTCATTTTCAGGTTCAGTTGTGTATGGTACATTTCCTGCAGATTCAGTACCATATCGCGGTAGTTATCTGCCAGGTCATTACATTGGATAATGTGATCGTATACGTCTTTATAATATTTGGTCACTTTATCGTCCAGTAAATCACTCTCGCTTTTCAGAAACCCATTGACCAGCTCCCTCACTGGTGAAATGGCTCTTTTAAACAGGAACACCTGGCGTCGCAGGTAATTGATACGAGCCAGTGTACGGGTATTGGGCTGATGTTGTACCAGGTCTTCCATCATTTCTATCCGTTCGCCCAGTTTATCCATTACAATGAAGTAGTTGTCCACAATAACATCCAACAAGGAATAACAAAGATAATCGGCGCCCCCGTTGCGTATCCTGGAGCCTTTCAACAGGAGTTTGGTTCTTACGGGATCAAATACATCCCGTGCGGGGTCTTCCTGGAAAGAGATGACAAAGTTTTTGCCCAATACAATGCTTACCTGTTCCAGGTCTACAGAAGATGTTTCACTATTGAAGTAAATCATGGGAAGCAGGCAAAACATACGATCGTTGATCTCATCCATTTTCGCCCGCTGCCCTATACTCAATATGTCTTCTTCTATTAATGGGTGTATCATGAATTGTTCGCAAACGGCATGGACTTCCTCTTTACGGATACCATCAATATTTATCCAGCTCAGCTGAGATGATTCCGCATATTTAAAGGTATCTTCTATTTTATGCAGCACCAGCTCGGAACAGAGATTGCTGTTATAATCAAAAACAGTAATCTTGTTATCGACTGCCGGCTTACGGCGGGTAACCCCTTCGGCCGGATTGAAATTCATGATCCGTTGCTTCTTCACTTTAAAAGGATTCAGTGCCTGTACTACGCCGGGAATGGGAATAGGCAATTTGTTTTTCAATGCCATATGCAGCTGATGTTATCTGGATTCAAAACCGAATTTAAAGCAAAAATCGCTTAGTAGCTGCTCAAATAACCTCCTGCGGGTGGAATTGTACGCTAACGGAAAGTCCGGCAGCGTGCTGGGAAAACGTCGTGCGTTCTCAAAACAAATTCGTTATATCAGTCCTATGGGGTATATAGACTAATTAAATAAAAATAGCAGCAAAAAGCTTTAAGGATATACTATAGCTAACATTTTACCAGTTTGAATGTTTAATATGCCGGCATGTATATTTTGGAGGATAAAACAAACGGGGGAAGATCGTTACATCGATCTTCCCCCGTTTGTTTTATCCGGTGATGAACCTGTTATCAGAATTTGGGTAGCTCAATTACAGGAGGCGTGCCGGTAGCAGGCCGTTCAAAGAGGTCGCCATATTGTGCATTGGCAGGTTTAAACCCGCTGTTCCACAGGTAGAACCATCCATTTTCAGCACCGCCACCAAAATCGAGACGGTCTTTTGCTTTGGCGGTAGCATCGTTCGAGAATTTTGCTTTGGTTAGCTCTATCCATTCACCGCTATTGGTTTTTATCCAATGGTTGCCAAAATAGCCTTTACGGCCGAGGTGGCCATTTTCAAAAGAGAAGTTCTCCAGGAAAGAATAGAGATGGCCCATGTACTTGCCATCTTTAGGCGCCCTGAAGCTGGCGATCAGCTTCCATTCCCGGTGTTCCGGAACATAGAAGTAAGCGGTATAGGTGGTGGTATTACCGGCAGGTACGCTATGCATCAGAAAACGGTATGTTTCGCCGGCTTTCCAGTTATATACCCAATGGCTGTGGCCACCGGTACCTTCTCCCCCAAATCCGCTGGCATCTACACTATCTCCTTTTGCCAGCATCACTACCTGGTCTTCGTATTTCACTTTGCTGCGTTCTTCCGGCTCTCCACCAGCATCCCAAACGGAGAATATAATCCTTCTTTCCACAGGAGAATTTACCTGCATACCAAAATAACCTCTATGAAAACCGCAGGACATGAAATAGGTGCCCAGTTTATCTTCTCCCTCCGGCACTTTAATTTCTCCATAAAACCATTCTACATTTTTTCCTTCGGGAACGGGGTAGTTTAGGTGTACGGAAGCCGCACGGCGCCAGGGTTTGGGATTAAACTGTATCTCTTTTGTTGCTGTGCCGGATAAGGCAACGGCTTTAACATCAGCATAAACATTCCCCTTCTTTTCAACGCCTTTCAGTACCACACAATAGAAACCTGGTTTCTTAATGTTTGTTTGTAAAACAGGGATATTGGTATATTCATTACTGTTAGGAATGCTTACTATTTTTTCGATGCCATTCACGGATACCGAAACTTTACTGTCTGCATCGGCTTTAGCCAGCAGCACTACTTTCAGAGAACCCGCCGTTGCGGCATGGAAATAAAAATTCACCGTATTGCCGTTGCCGGTCCAGTTTACAACGCCTTTGTTGTAGCTGATCTCTACATTTTCTTCTGCCGGGTCGGCATAGGCGGCGAAGCCGGGGAGCTCTACTGCGGGGGCCTGAGCAAGGGCGTGGGTAGCAAAGAGGCCAATAGCCAGCAATGCGGAGAGGAAAGTTTTCTTGTTCATTGTTCAGTGATTGTATGACAACAAATAAAACAGCATCTGTTTCCAAATGCAATTTTCTCTCTAAAAAATTACAATCGAATGAGAAAGCAGGTTCTTCCTATTGATGCAACAGTGTGAGAAAGAAATTATACAGCGCTAAAACGTTCTGATCATATACGATAGGTTGCCCGCCTGCCAATCCCTGACAGGAATCGTTTTTGAGGTTTTGGATGTACGGGGCAAGCGCTGTCTTCTGCCGAAGGCTAACTATTTAACAACATCTAAAAATATATTTTATGGAAAATCAATTAAAAGACAAGAAGGTGGCTATTGTCGTAGCAAACGGCTTTGAGGAAGTGGAGCTTACTCAGCCATTAGCGGCATTAAAGAATGCAGGCGCTGTTGTGGATATTATATCGCCGGAAGAAAAAAGTGTACGGGCCTGGGCGGAAAAAGACTGGGGAAAGGACTACCAGGTAGATAGGCATATAAAAGATGTAGTGGCATCCGCTTACGACGCATTGGTATTGCCGGGAGGTGTTATGAATCCGGATCATCTGCGTACTAACGACCATGTGATTGCCTTTGTAACAGGGTTTTTTGATGAAAGCAAACCAATTGCCGCCATTTGCCATGGTCCGTGGACGCTTATCGAAACTGGTGAGCTGGATGGCCGGAAAATGACATCTTATAAATCATTGAAAACAGACCTGGAGAATGCAGGCGCATTGTGGGTAGATGAAGAGGTGGTAACAGACAACGGTCTTGTTACCAGCAGAACGCCCAAAGACCTACCCGCATTTTGTAAAAAAATGATAGAAGAAATTGCGGAAGGCCGGCATGATCAGCGGGGAGCAAAGAAAGGCGGGGTTTACGAACTGGGATAAAAATACAGGCGTGAACCTCATATCGGGTTTACTTTTTTTTCTTCTTTTTGTATTTGACTTCTACGTTTGCTACACCGGTATTGATCATACCCAGTTTGGAGGCGGCTTTATGGGAAAGATCAATGATGCGGCCGGGTACAAAAGGCCCCCGATCGTTGATGCGTACCTTTACACTTTTGCCGTTTGATACATTTATAACGGTAACGCGCGTACCAAAAGGCAATGTTCTGTGTGCAGCTGTAAGTTGCCGCTGGCGGAAGGTTTCACCGCTGGCGGTACGCTTGCCGTCGAAAGAGTCGGCGTAATAGGATGCTTTTCCGGTTTCCGTAATTTTCCGGCTGCAGGAGGCACTTCCCATTAACAGGATAATGAGCAACAGTAGCCGATAACGATGTAAGGGCGCAGGGATAGGTTTCATTGAATGCGATTTAGACAATGCTATAAAAATAATCAATTTTCCGGGGCTTTCAGTTGCCGGCAGTACTTAATTGACTGATGGTGCTTTTCATCATAGCAGGTACGATCAACCGGTGGAAAGGCTTTACAAAAAAGAAATAAATTCTTCCCCAGCGGTTATTGTAATGAACGGTAGTTGTGCAAAGCAGTTGCTGCTGTGCCGGCTGTTGCTGCAGGTACAGCGACACCCTGAAATCGAGGTGCTTATCATTTTCTCCAAGGATAAGCTCTTTTTCATTTTTATCCAGCACTTTAAAGATGCCAAGCTGATCGCCGCAGTTCAGTGTCCCGGAAGAAGTAACAGCCAGTTTTTTAGCCGTTTTAAGACCAAAGCGGCCAACAATGCGATCTCTCAGTTTCAGCATTTTCCTGATCCAGGCCGGTGTGCCGGTAGAAAAAGCAAGACCAGTGGCTGTAATGCTGACCGGGTGATTGGTGGGGATATTTGCGGCGAAACAATCCTGGTAGTCAACGCTTGCGGTTTGCCTGCGCAGCAGGGAGTCTTCAGGAACTTTGGGCATCATATGCAGATCGTTTTCTCCTGCAAAGCTAAGGGGAGTGATCTCAATATGGGCATTAAATTTTGCGGTGGCTGGTCTGTTTATTGAAGGAAGGAAACTATGAACAATGTTGTAAGGCAACTGTTTTTATCATGCACAACTTTCAAACAAATAAACTATGGCAAAACTTGTAGCTGATCAATTGGTCGAGATGCTGGCCAATGCTGGTATTAAACGCATTTATGCCGTTACCGGCGATAGTTTGAATCATATAAATGATGCTGTGCGGCGGGATGGCCGGATACAATGGATACATGTGCGGCATGAAGAAGTGGGGGCATATGCCGCCGGAGCAGAAGCACAACTGAATGGCCTGGCCTGTTGTGCGGGCAGCAGCGGGCCCGGGCATGTGCATTTGATCAATGGATTATATGATGCGCACCGGTCGGGCGCGTCCGTGCTGGCTATCGCTTCTCCTTGTGCCACCAATGAATTTGGAAGTGATTATTTCCAGGAAACGAATACGATCAAATTATTTGCCGACTGCAGTTGTTATAACCAAATAGCCACTACTGCCGAGCAAGCGCCCAGAATGATGCAGGCGGCCCTGCAGCATGCGGTGCATAAGCATGGGGTGGCTGTATTGGGTTTACCGGGAGATGTGGCGGCAACAGATGCGAAAGAAATTCCAACTGCCATGGCGTTATATCACCCGCATCCGGTTATTTGCCCTTCTCCTGAAGAATTGAAAGCGCTGGCGGACTTGCTGACCGGAGCGGAAAAAATTGCTATTTATTGCGGTCTTGGCGCCGTTGCTGCACATGATGAGGTAGTAGCTCTCTCCCACCTGCTAAAAGCGCCGGTAGCCTACTCATTTCGCGCCAAAATGGGTATTCAGTACAATAATCCCAATGAAGTGGGGATGACCGGTTTGCTGGGATTGGCATCGGCCTATAAAAGCATGCATGAAGCAGATATTTTACTGTTGTTGGGAACAGACTTTCCCTATAGCCCTTTTATACCGGAGAAAGCAAAAATAGTGCAGATTGATATTCAGCCGGAACGGCTGGGACGCCGGGCTTCGCTGGAAATGGGATTATGTGGTGATATCAGGGATACGCTCAAAGCCCTGCTGCCGTCACTAAAAGAGAACACCGACCGGGATTTCCTGGATTCCATGCTGGAATTTTACCAGGAAGTAAAAAATAAAATGCAGACCTATGTTGAAGACACCGGTGAGGAAGATGCCATCAGCCCTGAATTTGTAGCGGCAACGCTGAATAAAATTGCGGCGCATGATGCAATATTTACTGTTGATACGGGCATGACGAATGTATGGACGGCGCGCTACCTGGAAGGAACGGGACAGCGCACCCTGTTGGGGTCTTTCAACCACGGCTCCATGGCCAATGCCATGCCACAGGCCATAGGGGCGGCGCTGGCTCAACCTGGGCGCGAGGTATTTGCGTTATGCGGAGATGGAGGTTTGACTATGTTGCTGGGCGACCTGATGACGATCAGCCAATACCGGCTGCCCGTGAAAGTAATCGTATTTAACAACCGGGCACTGGGAATGGTGAAACTCGAAATGGAAGTTGCGGGTCTTCCGGATTGGCAAACCAATATGGTAAATCCAGATTTTGCCGCCGTTGCAGCAGCCATGGGTTTCACGGCGTATACTATTCATAAACCGGAGGAAGTGGAAGCCGTGCTTACCCAAGCTGGCGAAACGAAAGGGCCGGTACTGGTGAATGTGTTTACCAACCCGGAATCGCTGGCCATGCCGCCTAAAGTGGAGTTTGCGCAGATGAAGGGGTTTGCGCTATGGATGGGTAAACTGATATTAGGAGGAAGATATGAAGATGTATTTGATGCCGTGAAATCTAACTACAAACATCTGAAAGATGTGTTATAAAAATGAAGATGGGGAGCACACGAGTTTACCGTTGTCTCCCCATAAAAAAATTATTAGAATGGATATCCGATGGCAATGTTGAGTATCAGGTTCTTTTTACGCCATTCGGGATCTCCGAAGTTAATTTTATTCAGCACCCATCGCTCGTTTTCCGGCAGGTATGGAACGCGGAAAGGCATTGCAAGATCCAGTCGTACCACCACAATGGAGGCATCGATACGTAAGCCTACGCCGCCGCCTACAGCTATTTGTTTGTAGAAAGAACTGAATTCAAATTTGCTTCCGGGTTTGTCCGGTACATCTTTCTGCAGCCATATATTACCGGCATCAATAAAAGCAGCGACATTAAACACGCTGGCCACGTGTATACGTACTTCGGAGTTGAATTCGAGTTTTATATCGCCGGCTTCATTGGCCAGCAATGCAGAAGTATCTACTGCTTTATTATGGAACGATCCGGGGCCGAGCGTACGTGCCCTGAAAGCCCTGATGCTGCTGCTCCCTCCGGTGAAAAACTGTTTTACAAAAGGAAGGGTGCTGGAATTGCCATAAGGTAAGCCATAACCCAGCAACAGGCGGTTGATCCACTGTTTGCCTTTACCAATGTTCCAGTAATGGCGGCCTTCCAGGGTGAGTCGTTCATATTGCGCAAAAGAGTTTCCGAGTATAGTTCTTTGTCCTGTATCATTTCTTGGTACCACCAGGCCGGCGAGGTTACCCGAAATATCCAGGTTCGCGCTTGCATAAAAGCTATGCACACGGTTGGGTTGCTGATTATTATACGTGATGGAATAATTGCCACCGAGTATAAATTGTTTCTCAATTGCAGCGCGCTGACTGGGATCATTTTTCAGGATGCTGTCGTAGGCAGCGGTGGTTTTGGTGGGTAACACATAGGTTACCGCCACCGGTGAAAAAATATGACTAAGGAACTGTGTCCGCTGCCAGAGGTATTGCAATTGCAGCGTGTAGGCGTTAAGGTTATAAAGATCGGCACGGCTGTATAATTCATAGCCCGCGCTTATACGGGTTTTAGGAACATAGGGCGTACGGATATTAAGTCCTCTGAAAGGCGTAATAAACCGGGGGAATGTAACAGCTACTTCTGCTCCAAACCCGTATGAGTTGGAACCTCCGGCGCTCTTGTTACCGGTTTGCCATTCGAGGCCTCCCCTGAGTCCGATTTCCAACAGTGCTGCAGAATGCAACCAGTTGCGGTTTTTCGCGGTGAGGCGTACCTCTGATCCGATAAAACCATTTGATTTAGACGTTCCTCTTAACTCGGCCTGCAGGGAACGACGTTTATAGGGGGTTAAATAAAATTTCGCATCCAGCCATCCGCTATCAAGGGAAATGCGATTGTTTACCATAGCCCTGTAGTTGTTGGCCAGAGAAGTATCTCTTGTATAGGTGGCGTCTCTTTTTGCGCCTCTGCCAGTGGTGTCTCTCCTGCCGGCATAGTCTCTCCTGGCGGAAGAATCTCTCCTGCCGGGTAAATTCGGGTCGCCGCCAAGGATGTTGTGAATGGACGTATCTCTCACGGGCGAAAACTGTCCTTTTACAAACTTGAATACGCCGAGGTTAATCAGGCGCTGTAAGGTGATATTATGGGAGCTGAGCCGATACAAACTATCCGGACGTA
Source organism: Chitinophaga hostae (assembly GCF_018224885.1). Taxonomy (GTDB): domain Bacteria; phylum Bacteroidota; class Bacteroidia; order Chitinophagales; family Chitinophagaceae; genus Chitinophaga; species Chitinophaga hostae. The sequence goes on from NZ_JAGTXB010000001.1 coordinate 233,317, forward strand.
AAAATACGGAGCGGTCAAATGCGGAAGATTTGAAACGTTTGGCAGAATCAACGAGATAAATTCCTTTGTATCTCACCGGCGTACCCTGGGTAGAAGCGGAATCATTGTCCAGCGAGTAATCCGGGAACAGGGTGATATCGTGCATCCTGTACGGCCGTAAAGCCAGCAGGGGTGTATTGTCTTTTATTTTTACAAACAGGTCTACCTGTCCGTTATTGGTGCTGTCTGCCTGTACCAGCAAATAATCGGGGATAAAATAATAGTAGCCCTGTTCTTTCAGATTTGCGTGTATGCGTTCCCGTTCGGCCCTGATGGAATCCAGTGAATATGGTTTGCCGGGTATAAGTGAGCTTTCCGGTTTTGTATTTTTAACCGACACTCCAATGGCACTGGTATCAGTAATGTAGGTAACACTTTTAATCGTATAGCGGTGATTGGGGGTAGCGGTATAGTTGATAGATGCTTTTTTCTTCCCTGAATTTTTAACGGCAGAAACAACACCGGCCTGGAAGTATCCATTGTCTACAAGGTACTCTTCCAGCACCTGTGCCGTATAGTCTGGTTTGGCCTGACTGAGTAAAACAGGAGGCTCTCCCCATTTTTTACGGAGGATGTAATTGAGTCCTTTCCCTTTAGGTTCATTTCCTAAGTTGTAGAGCCATAGTTTTATTGGCATCCCCAGGAATTTTCTGTTCCTGTTGGGTCTGACTCTCTTATTCATACCTTCGAGCAGGGTACTGTAGTCTTTCGGTTTTTTCTTTGTAACCGTATCTGGTATCCACTTTACATCGCTGCCGGTATATAGGCGATCGCCCTCGGGTACTGTGCGGGTAGTACTACAGGAGCTGATTACCAGGTATCCCAGGCAAAACAGTATACAGCAGAAGATGATATGGTTATTTGCTTTTCGCATCTGTTGTTGTCGTATTTTTATCCTTTTTTTTCTTGTCGCTGACTTTCTGTTTCTGGGACGTTTTTTTGGCGCGCTGCAAAATTTCACGGAACTCATCGTAGTCCATGATTAGGGCAAACGCCACACCTGTTTCCACTATCTGGCCATCTATTACGGTAGTATTATCATTGTTCTGATATACCCGGATTCTGTAACGGCCATCGCGTGTAAGTTTATATTCCACAGAGATATCTCCGATCAGTGAGCTGGCGTTTTGTTGGTTACCCTGCAACATAATATTTGAACCCACGGAAACGGTTAAACGATCATTGAATAATTGTTTAGAGGCGCCTACTTTTAAGTTGGTCGTTTCCTGTGCCGATCCGGTAGAATAATCCTCCTGGTTTTGCAGATCAAAATTCAGATCTACTCCTTTTATCAGGTTGCCGGCGAGATTATTGAGCTGTTGGGAAAGGATCTTACTTACACTGTTTTTTGCGGCCTGCCCCACTCCGCCGCCAGAGCCACCGTCCAGCGTACTCATCGGATCATCGGGAATAAATGTATTCAGTACCAGCAGTCCCATTACCTGTTTGTTTAATTCAGAGGGTATCTGGTTAATTTGTTTCAACTGGTTATATGGCGTACCATTCAGCGTATTCCTTTCTTTCTCCGGCAGGTCCAGGCGGAAGCTGATATCAGGTTTCAGGAGGCTGCCCCTGATCATGAGATATACCTGGAAGGGCAGCCGCTGTTTATACATATTGCGCTGTTGGGGACTCATATCCTGCAACCGGGCAGCTACCAGGTCATAAGCCGGTGCGTTCACGGTGTATTTGGCGGTGATATCCAGGTCGGCATTGGTTGCATCGCCATTGAAGGAAATGAAACTTCCTTTTTCTATATCGAAGGAGCGTTTGATCAGCTGGTTCAGCGACATTTCATATTTACCTTCTGTTATTTCGTAGCGGCCGGTTAAGCTCATCTTGCTGCTGGGATCCAGCGTGGCGTTGATATTGGCGGTACCTTTTGCCTGAACATAGTCGCCGTTCTGCGAATCGATAATGATTTTGATAACAGATTCCGGGGTGATTTCCAGGTTGCCGGAAAGGAACATCCCTTTTAAACGGGTGGTCTTGTATTTGAGGCTGTCTTGTTTTGCCAGTAATGCAGAGTCAATGGGGTTAGACATGTCCACAAATTCCACCACGCCTTCCCTGTTGGCAATGCCTGGTTCTTCCTGGGGCAAGGTCATGGTAATGCTGGATTTATCCCGGAGCTTTACCGTAGCATCAATCCTGGGCAAACTGAGTGAGCCACGGATTTTTACTTTGCTGTCGATATATGCAGGTCCATAGATCCACTGGTCCGGATTCTGCTGACGGCCCAGCGCCATGAAATTGTCGGCGGTTACATCCAGGTTAAAATTGTATTTGGTAAAATCTTTTGTGTTGATGCGCCCGTCTACCACCAGTTCGTTGTTAGCGCTGTCGGCTACCACCAGGTTATTAAGCTGTATACCTCTTTCGTCTATTACGATATCTTCATCCGGCAAATGGAGGGTGCTGCCAATCATGGTGACCATACCGGTTGCATTATCGAAATGCAGGCTGCCAAGCACTTTTGGCGCGGAGGGGGTACCGGTGATGTTAAACTGACCATTTGCGCTACCGGACATTTTTGTTACGTTCCCCATGGTAAAAGGTTCCAGGGAAGCCATACTGAGTTTGTTGATGTTCAGCTGCGCATTGATAGTAGAGTCGTAGGTACCGTCTACCTTCACATCATTGTCGTTGCCAGTGAGTGCGGCGGTGAGCTTATATTGCCCGGGGCCGCTGTTTTCCACATTGGCATCGAGGGTGCCCATTCGTGCATTCTTTACCGTTAGACTGTCTACTTTCAGGGTAGCGTGGATCAGCGGAGACTGGTTCCAGTTACGAACGGTGGCATCGGCATTCAGGAGTCCGTTGGCAAGCAACGTATCAGTAGCCAGCAGGCCGGTGATGGTGGAGAGCTGGAAGTTACTGATGTTAGCCTGTAGCGCTGGTATAGCACTGGTGTCGCGAAGTGTAGAGAGTTGTATGGACTGCTCCCCGTGCGACAGTTTAATATTTGCAGTATCCGGTGCGCCATTTTTCATGCGCAGGATATTACTTTCTGCGACGGTCCAGGGTTGTTTATTAAGCAGCAACCCGGGTTTCAGTGACAGTTGCATGGCATTATCTTTCAGGAATGTGAATATGCCGCCAAGTTTGTATTTGGGTTGTTTTTTAACATCATCTAACAGCAGGTCAAAATCTACCACACCGGTATTTGCTTTTGCTGTCAGCAAAGTATGATATAGTGGAAATGAGGGGTGCTGCATGCGAGCCAGGGAGATATTGGTTTGCAGCGAGGTATCTTTAATACTGGCAAATATCCGCAGACTATCGACCTGTAATGAGTCGTAATTAATTTTCGGGAGACTGGCATGCATGATTAACAGGCTGCTGTCGCTGTTGAGACGGCCATCCATTACCAACGGTACTTCCATGCGGAGTTCCGGTAACATAGCCTGCAGGCTTTTAGGCCATATCAGGCTGGCATTCCATGCAAGAAGCTGACCGGTCGGTATTTTTATGATGTTAGTGGAATCAGGTGGTAATAAAGGTTTGTTGATAACGCCCGAAAATGCGCCGCCTACTTTTCTGTAATCTATGTGGCCATAAGCATTAACCAGGCCGAAAGGAGTTTTTAAGGTGATGTATTGCTGATCCTCGTATTTCGCCAACAGGGAAATGCTGTCGAGGGGAAATACCTGTTCATTGGCAGCAATTTGCCAGTTGGTAAAAAAGGCATTTCCTTCAATGCGTTGTGGCTCGATACTATTGAAATCTGCTATAACGTTTCCCTGTATGGTAAGCGGCTCTGTATACCAATGAGTGGCATACAGATCTGCTTTAGCCAGATCCATGTTTAGCTTAAGACTGTGGATAGTAGTATCTGCCAGCTGACCGCTTATGTCGAAAGTCGTCGTAATACTGCTGTCGGCGCTTTCGCCCTGCGCCTGGAACCCGCCTTTGTTTAGATCGGCGTTCAGGCTTACGTCATGATACGTATAGGTGTTGTAGGTAGCTTCATCCAGTTGAATACCGGCCTTTGCCACCATTTGTTTAATCGTATAGCCCTGACCGGTAGCATTGAGTCTTCCCGACATCCAGCCATAGGTGGTATCATAAAGCATGATGCCCGGGTTGGCACGGAAGTAGGGAATACTTACGGTGTAGCTGCTGCGGATGCTGTCGGTTATGTTTACCAGGTGCGCGTTGATGTTAGCGTTGGCGTAATCGCTTTTTAGCTGCAGTTGTGTCAGCAGGTCCTGCATTCCTCCTTTCAACATACCGGTAATAATCATATGTTCCGGAAGGCGGGGCGTATCCGGCAGCGTACCGGCAGGTAGCCAGGAGCGTACCGGCTTGTTGCCGGATTGAATATAGAGGTTGGGTAAATCGGCGCTGAGCAGATCGGGATTGGTGGCATGGAGTACTTTTCCATTGTCTGTTTTAATCAGGTTCCCTTCATGGTCATCGACGTATAATTCTTTAATATTCAGTTCTCCGAGTGATCCCTTTAGTATAGCCGCCAGCGTTAGTTCTTTTTTCCACAGTGGCGCAAACGATTTGTTTTTGCGGGCATCCGGAACAAAGGGAAGCCATTCTCCCAGGGCGATATGCACCGAGTCGAGGTTAGCATCCAGGCCCAGCTGGTCCAGTTTATCTGAAATCCCTGACCAGGAAGGAACGGTTACCAATATCTGTTTGCGGAGAATGCTTTTATTTGTTTGCAGCAGGAAATTGCGTAACGCCAGGGTGTGTGGTGTAAACAGCACATCCATATTGGCTTTGCGGATGGCAAAACCGGATTTATCCTGTGCGGTAAGTGATTTTACGGCAACGCTGATGCTATCGGGTTTGTACCTGATGTTGTTGATTTTTCCGGAGAAGTGGGTCAGCAACAGGTGATTATAGTCCGGATCAGGGCCCGCCGCTTTTGGTGCCGGGCCGCCGTTATCATAGCGAAGTGTCAGTTTATCGAGGTTTACCTGGGTGGCGAAAACCTGCCAGGTATTGGGCGTGGTATCTTTTGGAGGCGCAGGCAAGGTGTCTTTGCCGGGTACCATCATTACCAACCCGGTAGTATTGTCGATGCTGAGATCGCCCACCTGTATGCGGGTGGAGTCCTGGTCCATGCTGCTGTTACGTAACTGGAGGGCGCCGATTTTCCAGCTGGTGGAAATACCGCTGCCTTCATCAGTGTACGTAAAGCTGCTGTTGCTGATCTGGAGCTTTTTCAGCAGCAGGTGTAAGGAGGAACTGTTCGTGTCTGCTGGTGGCGGTGGCGGCGCTGCGGAGGTAACTGCCGGTCCAACATAGCTTTGGCGAAAAAAGCCTTTTAGTCCATCGAGCGTAATGCCTCTGAAGGAATAAACCCCATCGTCGATCAGCAGATCGTCGGGATCTACATGCAGGCTATCCCAGGTTAATACGGCGTTCATGCCGCCGGAGGCATCGTGGTAGCTTAATTTTGCCCTTTTGAGGGAAATATCTTTCAACCGGAATTGCAGGGTAGTGCCGGTTTCCGGTGCAATGGTATCGGGTATTGTTTTTGGGCTGACAAAGGCGTCTATTGCGAACTGGTAGTTAAAGGCGGAGTCGCCGGGATGCCGGTATACGTTGATCAGCACTGTATCCCATTCGAGTTTATCAATTCTAAGTTCATTGTTGATAAATGACAGGAGGTTATAATGCACTCTCAGGGAGCCGGAGTAAAAAAGCGCCTGATTGGAAGTATCTCCTACATATACATTGCGGAGTTCGAGGTACTGCCATCCTCTTGCCCGGAGATAACCAATCTGTACTTTGGTGTGCAGTTTTTTTCGCAGGTATATTTCACCCTGTTCTCTCAGGTAATTCTGTACGCCGTCGAGTTGCAACAATAAAACAGCCATTACGGGCAAAAGGAGCACCGCAACAATTATCCATATTAGCCATCGCCACCAGGGGCGGCGGTGTTTTTCTCCGGTTTCTGCTGGTTCTGTCACTATAATATATTACTATAATAAATTACTGAATATAAACGTAATAGCGCGTTTATGGTTTACTTCACCGGCAGGATAGTTTTACCGGAGATCTGGTCTTCGGGGCAACAAAATCCATACCTGCGCGGTACAGGGAATAAATAGTTATTGCAAGAATACATCAAATACGGTAACGGACACACTATTTCCGGGGAAGAATATAAAAATGGGGTGAGTAGTAAAATGCACAGATTGGCGAAAATTGTTTGTCTTCTTTAGTGAGTCGCTATTTTGAGTGATCAGGCCTACTCTATCGCCGGCTTATTCCGCTGGTTAAACCGGTAAATATAATACTCGAGCTGGTCCTTCTTTTCCTTGTCGTACCGGAACTCTTCCAGTAATGCGCTGTCTTGCGGGAGTATATATTTTTTGAGATTATAGGCAGATAAGTCCAGTACCTGGCCGGTTACCACGTTCAGTACTTTTTTAAGGGCCACGGGTGTGCTGATGCTGTTAACGGTCATATCGGCCTGATTTAAATATCCCCGGGAAGGTTGAATACCGTGAAGTGTGTAGATGCAGTAGTAGCCGATTTCTTCCAGTTTATTCAGGCCATTATCCCTGATAAAAATGTTTTTGCCATCGCACAGGCCCCAGTAATTTTTCACTTTATGTTCCTGGCCGGCGCCATCGCGGAGTACCAGTTCGTTCCTGTTGGCGAGGAGATAGATCTGGGCAGCGGAGCTACGGTTTTTAATCACCAGGTCGCCTTCTTCGGACGGGTTGTTGTGCTGGAATTCTTCGAAGGTTTTATACAAGCCCTTTTTGAGTTGTGGTGCATCTATGATCAATGCAGCCTGTTGCGCCTGCTGTGCTGTTGCTGCAAGCGCCATCAGTAATAAGCTCCAAAAACACCACATTTGTTTCATCAGGAACAAATTTATCGTGTTTCGGAGGTGGCATTGGCTGGAAATAGCTGAACGGGGGCTTTGTTTCTGCTGACGTTGGAATTATGTCTTTAAACGGGATTTGCGGGCCTGAATAGCAGGGCGGGTTTGGGCCGGCATCCGGGGAAAAGGGGAAGCGCTGCGTTTTTCATTTCACTAAATAAAAAAATATAGGCCGGGTAAAAACCCGGCCCGGCTGAAGGTTACAACAAAATCTAAACCTGCTTATGAGAAAAATTTTAATTAGTATTTTTTATAACGCCATTGCCTGTAAGGAATGGTCTTTGCTTTCCAGTTGGGAGCTACCCATCAGGAATTCGTCCACTTTTCTGGCACACTCACGACCTTCGCTTATTGCCCATACCACCAGTGATTGTCCGCGGCGCATATCACCGGCAGTAAACACTTTAGGGATGGATGTCAGGTAATCTTTTTCGGTAGCTTTTACGTTACCGCGTTCATCTTTTTCTACTTCCAGCTGATCCAGCAGGCCGGTATGCTGGGGATGTACGAAGCCCATAGCCAGTAAGGCCAGTTCGCAGGGTACATCTCTTTCTGATCCCGGTACTTCTGTAAATTTCGCTGGTCTGCCGTCGGCGCTGGCGGTCCATTGCAGGTCTACCAGGCGTAAGGCTTTCAGGTGGCCGTTATCATCTCCTATAAAGGATTTGGTCGCGATCGCCCAGTGACGGTCAGCTCCTTCTTCGTGGGAAGAAGATGTTTTTAACAACATGGGGTAAGTAGGCCATGGCATGTAGGCCGTACGTTCGCCCGGTGGCTTTGGTAACAGTTCCAGTTGTGTAACGCTGGCAGCACCATGACGGTTGCTGGTACCCACACAATCGGAGCCGGTATCACCACCACCTATAACAATTACGTTTTTTCCGGTTGCCCAGATGTCGTTGCCATCTACGGGAGTGTTACTTACCCTTTTGTTCTGTTGTTTGAGGAAGTCCATCGCGTAGTGTATTCCTTTCAGCTCGCGGCCGGCAATTGGCAGGTCGCGGGGAATGGTGGAACCACCAGCGAGTACGATAGCATTGTATTCTCTCAACAGGTCGTTGGTACTAACGTTAACGCCTACGTTGGCATTGCATTGGAAAGTTACGCCTTCTTCTTCCATCAGTTTTATACGACGGTCTATCACCCATTTTTCCAGTTTGAAATCCGGGATACCATAGCGTAAAAGGCCGCCTGGAGCGTCGTCACGTTCAAATACGGTAACCGTATGACCAGCATAGTTTAACTGGGCAGCAGCAGCCAGTCCGGCAGGACCGGAGCCGATAACGGCAATTTTCTTGCCGGTACGCATACGTGGCGCTTTGGCCTGTACTAAACCTTTATCGAAAGCAACTTCAATGATATGTTTTTCTATTTCCTCGATAGCTACCGGCGGCTGGTTGATACCCAGTACGCAAGCGCTTTCACAGGGCGCCGGACAAATACGCCCGGTGAATTCCGGGAAGTTATTGGTAGAAGTAAGCACATCATATGCTTCCTTCCAGTCCTGACGATATACGGCATCGTTAAATTCCGGTATCACGTTGCCCAGCGGGCATCCGCTGTGGCAAAAGGGCACACCGCAGTTCATGCAGCGCGCAGCCTGCTGATTTAACTTTGTATCCGGGAACCGCTCTACAAATTCATTATAGTGGCCAACCCTTTCCCGGGGGTCTGTTTTCCCGGGCAGCTCGCGTGTAAATTCCAGGAATCCTGTAGGTTTACCCATAATTTTCCTCCACAAGTCCCTTACCTGAAAGGGATATTTTGATGATGAATGTTATTGTTTCTTTTAGTGACCCACTTTCTGGCCCTGAGCTATCCCTGCTTTCAACACAGCCTTGTATTCTTTCGGGAATACTTTTACGAAGTGGCGCAGTTGGTTTTCCCAGTCTTTCAGGATAAACTTCGCCACGGTACTGTTCGTGTAGGCGTGGTGTTTAGTGATCAGGTCCTGCAGCAATGCTACATCTTCCTGTGCCAGCGGATCCAGGTCAATCATTTCCCGGTTGCAGTGATTGGCGAATGTGCCTTTCACATCGTATACATAGGCGATACCACCGCTCATACCTGCACCAAAGTTGCGACCGGTTTCACCCAGTATCACCGCTTTACCGTTGGTCATGTACTCGCAACCGTGATCTCCTACTCCTTCTACCACTACCGTGGCACCGGAGTTACGTACACAGAAACGTTCACCTGCTTTACCGCGGATGTAGGCTTCTCCGGAAGTAGCTCCATAGAAGCAAACGTTACCTGCGATAATATTTTCTTCTGCCTTGAATCCTGCTTCTCCCTGTGGATAAAGGATCAGTTTGGAGCCAGACAACCCTTTACCAAAGTAGTCATTAGCCTCTCCTTCCAGTTCCAGTGTAACACCTTTGGTGGTGAAAGCGCCGAAGCTCTGGCCTGCGGATCCTATAAATTTGAAGTGCAGGGTGTCTTCCGGTAATCCTTCGCTCTTGTAGCGCTTGGATATTTCGTTGGAAAGGATGGTACCGATGGTACGATCAGTATTTTTTACAGGGAACTGCTGGTATACCCTGGCTTTCTTTTCCAGTGCAGGCTGTGCTGCTTTCAGCAGTTGCCAGTCTATTACTTCGCTGATGCCATGATCCTGTTCTTCCTGTTTGTAAAGACCGGTTTCATTGGCTGGCGCTTCATTAAATAATATTGGTGAGAGATCCAGTTTTTGTGACTTCCAGTTGGTGATGTTATCACGTACCTGTAAGCAACCAACCTGGCCCACCATTTCATTAATGGTACGGAAGCCCAGTTCAGCCATGATTTCGCGAAGTTCTTCCACGAGATAGGTGAACAGGTTTACTACGTGTTGCGGATCGCCGGTAAAGCGTTTGCGCAGTTCCGGATCCTGGGTAGCAACGCCAACAGGGCAGGTATTAACATGGCACTTGCGCATCATAATACAACCTTCAACTACCAGCGCTGCGGTAGCCACACCCCATTCTTCTGCTCCGAGTAAAGTAGCAATAGCAATGTCACGGCCGGTTTTCAGCTGACCATCTGTTTGCAGCACTACACGGGTGCGGAGTTTATTTTTTACGAGGGTTTGATGAGTTTCGGCCAAACCGAGTTCCCATGGCAACCCTGCGTGTTTGATAGAGCTTTCCGGAGATGCACCGGTACCGCCATCGAAGCCGGACACCAGTACAACATCGGCATGGGCTTTTGCCACACCGGCGGCAATAGTACCTACACCAGCCTTGGATACCAGTTTCACACTGATACGGGCAGCGCGGTTCGCATTTTTCAGGTCGTAGATCAGCTGCGCCAGATCCTCGATAGAATAAATATCGTGGTGCGGAGGCGGTGAAATCAGGCCCACACCCGGAGTGGAGTGCCTTGTTTTCGCGATCCATTCATCTACTTTATGACCTGGTAACTGTCCGCCTTCACCGGGTTTAGCACCCTGTGCCATCTTGATCTGTAACTCATCGGCATTGGTCAGGTAGTAGCTGGTAACCCCGAAACGGGCGCTGGCCACCTGTTTGATAGCAGAACGCATGGAGTCGCCGTTAGGCAGTTGCTCATAGCGCATCTCATCTTCCCCACCCTCACCGGTATTGCTTTTAGCGCCGATGCGGTTCATGGCAATGGCCAGTGTGGAGTGTGCTTCATGAGAAATAGATCCGAAGCTCATAGCACCGGTAGCGAAACGCTTGAAGATGCTGGTAGCTGGTTCTACTTCATCGATGGAAACAGAAGGACGGTTTGGCTTGAACGAAAACAGGCTCCGTAGGGTGGCTGCTTTTTCGCTCTGGTCATTTACCGCTTTAGAATATTTCTTAAATGCAGCATAATCGCCCATGCGGGTAGCCAGCTGCAGATAGTGAATGGTAGTTGGGTTAAAGAGATGGAATTCTCCTTTGCGTTTCCACTGGTAAACACCACCTTCTGTTAAACGCTGAATAGGCGTTTCCTTGCGGCCATAGCCCATCCAGTGTTTGGCCAGTGTTTCGCGGGCAATATCATCCAGTCCGAGTCCCTGTATACGGGAAACCGCGCCGGTAAAATATTTATCCACGGTGGCCTGGTTGATACCCAATATTTCAAAGATCTGTGCACCCTGGTATGATTGCAGGGTAGAGATGCCCATCTTGGAGAATACCTTCAGGAGACCATCACAGATTGCCTTGATATAATTCTTTTTGAGTTTATCTACATCCAGCGAAGTATCCAGCTTATTGTTCAGCTTCATATCACGGATGGTGCTGAGCGCCAGGTAAGGGTTGATGGCGGTTACGCCAAAGCCCAGCAGGCAGGCAAAGTGGTGTACTTCCCAAATATCACCGGCTTCTACGATCAGTCCAACCTGGCCACGGTAACCCTTGCGGATCAGGTGGTGGTGAACAGCGGAAGCAGCCAGTATAGATGGCATCGCAGCGTGTTCGGAGTCAATGGCACGATCAGAAAGAATGATTACTTCAAAACCGTCTTCCACTGCATCTACCGCATAGCGGCAAAGACGGGCCAATCCTTTTTCCAGGGAGCCGGGTTTACCGTCGGCCTTGAAATAGGTATGTAATGTTTTGGCCTGGAATAAACCGGTATCGATACTGCGTATCTTTTCCAGTTCATGGTTGTTGAGGATCGGGTGATGCAGCGCCAGTCCATGGCAGTGGAGCGGATCTTCATTCAGCAGGTTACCATTGTTACCTACAAATGTAGCCAGCGACATTACCAGTCTTTCCCTGATAGGATCGATCGGCGGATTGGTTACCTGTGCAAACAGTTGTTTGAAGTAGTTGCACAAATGTTGTGGCTGGTTGCTCAGTACTGCCAGCGGGGTATCGGTACCCATGGAGCCAACCGGTTCTTTTCCATCAATGGCCATTGGCGCAATGATGTGATCCAGGTCTTCTGTGCTGTAACCAAATGCGCGCTGGTATTTAAAGATCTGCTCATGTTCCAGGTGACTGAAAGTTACCCTTGGTTCAGGCAGTTCTGCTAGGCGGATCTTATATTTATTCAGCCATTCGCCATACGGTTGCTGGGAGCAGATCTGTTGTTTCAGCTCTTCGTCACCGATAATGCGGCCCTGTTCCATGTCTACGATAAACATTTTACCAGGTTGCAAACGGCCTTTTTCTTTAATATTTTTCGGATCGATCGGTAATACACCGGCTTCTGAAGCCATGATCACACGGTCATCTTTGGTAACTACAAAGCGGCTGGGACGTAACCCGTTACGATCCAGGGTAGCGCCAATGATTTTGCCATCTGTGAAAGAAATGGAAGCGGGACCATCCCATGGCTCCATCAGGGAAGCATGGTATTCGTAGAACGCTTTCTTTTCTTCACCCATGTCTTCATTGCCATCCCATGCTTCAGGCACCAGCATCATCATTACATGCGGCAAAGAGCGGCCTGTCATGGTGAGGAGTTCGATCACGTTATCAAGACTGGCAGAATCGGACTGGCCTTCTTCCACAATAGGAAGCAGCATTTCCATCTCCTCAGTGGTGAAGTATTTGGATACAAAGTCCCTTTCGCCGGCACGCAGCCAGTTGAGGTTACCCTTGAGCGTGTTGATTTCACCATTATGGGCAATGTACCGGTAAGGGTGAGCCAATCTCCAGCTGGGGAAAGTATTGGTAGCAAACCGGGAGTGGATGAGGGCGAAGGCAGATACCATCTTCTCATCACTCAGGTCGGTATAATAATGACGCACCTGGTAGGTGGTCAGCTGACCCTTGTATACAATTGTTTTATAAGAGAGCGACGCAATATAGAACAGTGACTTTTCTTTTGGCACTGTATTGCGAACGGTTTTGGAAACGTAGTTACGGAGCACAAATAATTTGCGCTCGAAAATTTCCGGATCACTTATATGATAAGGACAGGCGATAAATACCTGTTCAATTTCCGGTTCTACAGAAAGGGCGGTTTCACCAATGCCATCCGGACGTACCGGCACTTTGCGATAGCCCAGGATCTCCAGGCCTAATTTTTCTGCGCTGCGTTGGAATATCTCACGACATTCTTCGCGCCAGCGTGGTTCTTTCGGAAAGAAGACCATGCCTACACCGTATTTTCCAAATTCCGGCAGACGGATACCCAGTTTCAGGCACTCGTCATACAGAAACTCGTGTGGTGTTTGAAACAGTATCCCTGCACCATCACCCGTGTTTTGCTCACAGCCGCAGGCTCCGCGGTGTTCCATGTTTTCCAGCATGGTTAAGGCATCACGAATAATATGGTGGGATTTACGACCCTTGATGTGGGCAGTAAAACCTGTTCCGCAGGCATCATGTTCAAATTCCGGACGGTATAAACCTTGCGTTTGCTTCACTTCATCCATTTGGTTTAGATTTTTTGCTTTGGCACACTCTCTCCCTCTGACTTGCGCCGCGGGTGATGGTGTACGATATAATTCGGGAACGGTTTAAAGATACTAAAGGAATGCGGTATTTTTTGTATAAACTTTTGTTAGACGGTTAAAATTTAGAAAAAAATAAAAAGTTAATGTTCTTTCTTAGAATATTTAAAAAAATGAAAGGGCCGGCAGGATAATTTGGAGCCGTTTTAAGGCAGCGTTCGCTTTTTTCAAACTAACTCATCCGATGTTAACGCGGTGGGATACTGATATTTTTTTATTAGTTTAGGAGACTAAATTCACTATAATGGTCGTTGTCACATTTACTTAAAGCCCGAAGCTGTTTTAGCCCGTTCCCAATATTCATACCTATACCCATCTCTATGTCAATGAAGCTAATTTTTTCTGCAATTTTCGCTTTTTCATTTGGAGCCGCCATGTCTGCCGCTGCCCAATATCCTACAGATGACACCACCGCCAACGTATCCCGCAGTAAAAAGATCAGTCTCGACAAGGCCTCTTCCATCGAGACAGAGCAACCCATCCGCATTTCGGGGATTACCGTGGTCAACGCCCTTTGGGATACGGCCCGCCTGGGGTTTCTGCAAACGGGACTGTTCAATAATAAAGTGGCCGCGGTGCCTGATAAGGACATTACCACCTTTCTGCAGGAGTATGCCGACAAAACCTTTGGCGCCCTGTACCAGCCGGGAAATCCCACCATGCTGTGGCTGGTAGAAGATTTAAGGATCGGGGAACGCACGGGATTCACGAGCGAAAAGGCATTTGTCCGCTTAAAGGCTACCGCCTACATCAGTGTAAATGGGATGTATAAGGAGTTAAAAGCAATGGATATTGTGCATTCGAACGGAGGAATGGATGTAACGCACAAACATAAAAACAATATCTCCAATGCCTTTAAGGAGTTTTTCCTGGCGGCGGCCGCCGCCGTTGACTCAGTTGCCGCCGCTGGCGTAAGCCCGGCCTTCTCCTACGGAGCGGTGCTGGAGAATCATTTTCGCAAGCGGGAAGTACCCGCATTAAAAGATAGTTTGCTGAAAGATGGCGTATATCTTTCCTTTGCCAGCTTTCTGCAAAATAAACCAGATATTGTATCCTATGAAATTACGGGAAAGGCCGGCAAAATAAAGATCCTTGCCAAAGAAGGGAAAGACTTGCCGGTAACGGGTTTATGGGGTGTGGTAAAGAACGGCGCCGCGCTTAAATTCAGGAATTCCTCGTTGATACCACTGGAGCGGAGTAATTACGGCTATGTTATTTCCACTTATTTAGCCGCTTACGAAAGAAAACAAAGTGCGATACTGGCAGGAGCATTTTTGGGAGGTATTGCCGGCGCTGCTATTATGCACGGCACGTCAGGTAACCTGCAATATGCTGACGCTTTTCCGGCATTGAAGCCACAGCCGGAGGCTACCGCCATAGATATGGAAACAGGCGCATTTATTTTTTAATGCACCTGTTTCCGGCGCTTATTCAAACAGGAATAATGTTTTGCCATTTTTTATCTGCATCCGCAGGGGTTCGCTTACATGACTTTCATTCTGCAACCGGTCCAGTGCTGTCAGCACATACGTATAAGTTTTCCCTTTTACATAGGTAACATCCTTATACTCCGGATCAGATGATTGCTGCAGAATGCTTAATATTTTCGTAGGGTCGCTGACGTTAATCGCTTCATTTTGCTCAAAGCGATAAAGGACATACTGTTTTGTATGGCCGCTGGTATCATCGTCGGTCCAGTGTATTTCAAGGCCGCCGGGACGTTCAAAAGCATCAATGAAATAAGGCGCTTCCGGTGTTTCTTTCGGCAGCCACGACATAACAGGGCGCAGGGCCGGGTATTTGTAAACGCCATTGCGCAGGGCCGTTTCTATGCCGAGGGGGTTGCCCCTGAAAGAAGCGGCGCTATAGAAAATACTTCCCTGGATAGTACTTAATGTCCGGGCTTCTTCAATCTGTGCGGGAATTTCGCCGGGGTTTTTCCAGGCGGCGTTGCTGCCAATACGGTATACGCCATGACCAATATACACTTGCCGGCCATAGCCGTGCTGACTCCACCAGTTCAGCAGGATTTCATAGTCTACCAGCCGGTGGCCGCGCTCCCAGTATAGCTGTGGCGCTACATAGTCGATCCAGCCCATCTTCAGCCATTTAAGGATGTCGGCATACAGATCGTCATAGTTTGTTTGCCCGCCCTTGGTGTAAGAGCCTTCGGCGTCCTTGTCTTTATTCCGCCATACGCCAAACGGGCTGATACCGAATTTTACCCATGGCTTTTCGGCCTTGATGGCTACGCTTAGCAGCTTGATAATAGCATCTACGTTGGCGCGGCGCCAATCGTCCTTCATCATATTACCGCCATATAAACGATAGGATGCATTATCCGGGAATTCTTTTCCGGGAGCGCGATAGGGATAAAAATAATCGTCGAAATGTACGGCATCGATGTCATATCGTTTTACTACATCGCGGATCACCATGGTTACATATTCACGCACTTCGGGAATACCGGGATCAAAATATTTTTTGTTATCGTAGGTAAGAAACCATTGTGGTTTAAGCCGCGTAATATGGTTGGCGGCTATGCTGCTACGGCTCGCATTGAATACCGCGCGGTAGGGATTAAACCAGGCATGGAATTCCATCCCGCGTTTATGCGTTTCTTCTATCATAAACTGCAAAGGGTCGTAGTAAGGATTAGGGGCTTGTCCCTGTACCCCGGTCAGGTATTCCGACCATGGCTCGTATGGAGAAGGATAAAATGCATCTGTTGCCGGGCGTACCTGTACCACCACAGCATTCATGCCGTTGCGTTGCTGCTGGTCTAGGATAGTAATGAACTCCTGTTTTTGCTGTTCTGTACTAAGTCCCCGCCGGGATGGCCAGTCAATATTTTCCACAGTGGCGATCCAAACGGCTCTTAATTCGCGTTTGGGAGGTAGCTGCGCCCACGCCTGCTGTATCAGAATGATCGATAGAACAATACCTGCTATAAATTGCTTCAACATCTGCCTTACTTTTTACCGTAAGATGCGAAAATAGCAAAAACCGGGGCTGATGTGATACAAATCTGTGATTCTTATGAAGATAGATCACTTATTCTTTTTCCAGCTTTACGTTAAATACCGGCGCCTTGTAGTTTTCCGGCAGGTAGTTGGCTGGAATAGTAGTGGCATTGCCATCCCTGTGGGCAATAAAATGTGGCGACATAATTTCTATACCGGCAGCATTAAAGCAGTCCTGTATATTTTTGTGCAGATCAGAATATATCAGGGCCATTTTATGTGAGTGGTCAGTATACATATTGATTTCATAGGCAACCGAAAAATCATCCAGGCTGGTTTGCAGCACAAATGGTGGCTTCTCTTTCATAACACCTTCTGTTGCCAGGGCGGCATTGATCAGCTGTTCATGTACTTGTTTCCACGGCACGTCATAACCAATAGTAACGGTTGTATGCAGTATCAGCCCAAGATCCTTGCTGGACGTGGTGAAGTTGATGGTGTGGCCGCTTAGTATACTGGCATTGGGTACCGTGATTTCTTCATTTTTTATAGTGCGTAACCGGGTCACCAACAGGTTTTTTTCAATTACATCGCCGGTGATCTCTCCTATTTTTACCCGGTCGCCTATTTTAAAGGGACGCATATACGTAATTACAAAGCCTGCAATAACATTTGAAATAGCCGAAGAAGATCCCAGTGAAAACAGGATCCCGAGGAAAACGGATACTCCCTGGAATATTTTCGAGTCGGATCCCGGGAGGTAAGGAAAAATAACTACAAACATGAATGCATACAGCAGGAACTTGATGCCGCTGCCCGTAGGCCGCGCCCAGTCGGAATAAAAGCCTTTAATTGTAAGATTGCCGCCAGCGATTTCCTCCGCCAGGTAATTGACCAGTTTTACCAGGTAACGTGTTATAAAGTAGATCACCAGTATGGTGAGCAATTTAGGGAGATAGTGAACGAAGCCCAGGAATATTGATTTAACGGGGGAAAGTGTCCAGTCGATGAGTTTATCAGCGATACCTTTTGTCCAGGGAAATATGCTGAATACAAACGGCAGGGTGATGTAAAAGATGAAGAGGATAAAAATGATCCTCGCAATACGAAGTGCGTTAAACACAATGCCGATCTGCTTTTGCTGGTTCAGCAAGGCATACTCTTTTACTTTCACACCTTTGAAATAGCGGTCTTTTTCCCGCACAATTTTTTTGCGGAGCCGTTTAAACAACCGGTTAATACCGTATACTATAGCAGAAAATACCACGATGATCAACAGCAGCCAACCTATTCTTACCAGGATACTTTGCAGGCTGTTATCTTTCTTTTCCCGGAGTATGGCTTTTCCGATAATGTCCGCATAGTTTTTGGCTACCTGGGCTTTATCCTGGTCGAGCCATAGTGCGTCGTCGTCGGTAACGCTCAGCAGCACCAGTTCATTATAGGCAACGTCTATATTGTTTTCGTTTGGTATAGGCCGAATAGAATCGGGGCTGAAGAAGGGATCATCGGCGAGGGTTGCCAGTTTGCGGTTAATATGCTGTACCCTGTCGCTGGGTTGCAGCGGGCCGAGTTTATTATAAACATAAAAAAGGGTATCGCCGAAAGGCGCTACGGGCAGCCCGGCATGGGTGGCTTTGAGCTGGTTGATGCGTAGCCTGGCGGCTACTTTTTTCAGGGAGTCGGCCTGTTCGAAGGCGGCGAGTTTTTGTTGCAGTTCTTTTTTGCGGCTATCGTTATCGTTGCTGAGGGCCAGCTGTTGCTCCAATGCTTGTTTCTGAGCGTCGTCTGCTTTTTGCAGCGAATCGTTTTGCCGGAGCAGCCGGGTGGTCAATACCAGTTGCGTATTTGTCAGCGAGTCGCGGGAGATTTTGCCGGTGTCGGTTTGTGCGTTGCATGACAGGGCGATATTCACCAGCAGGATGCTCAAGTAAAGGGTAAAAACAACTTTCATTCCCGAAGCTTTTATTTAAAATACGGAAAATTCAGCTAGGAGTTACCCACAGCAGCGATGAAAACTGATAAGGAAGGAAAATAAACAGATGGGCGCTATATCTTCCTTTTGGTATACTGGCTGTAATCGGGCAGGGTGGCTTCATATTCCTGGTGCATCAGGGGGGATGTTAACAGGAAGTCGGCGGATGCGCGGTTGCTGGCCATCGGGATATTCCACACCACTCCCAAACGGAGCAGGGCTTTAATATCCGGATCATGTGGCAATGCTTCCATGGGGTCCCAGAAGAAGATAATAACGTCCAGTTCCCCGGTGGCTACCAGGGCGCCGATCTGCTGATCGCCGCCCAGGGGGCCACTCAGTAACTTTCTTACGGATACATCCAGCGCCTGCTCTATCAGCAGCCCGGTGGTGCCGGTGGCATATAGTTCGTGGCGGCTTAATACCGTTTTATTATAAGTAGCCCATTCGATCAGCTCTGCCTTTTTATGGTCGTGAGCAATCAGTGCTATCCTCTTACGTGCTTTTAATACTTTCGTTGTTTGCATATCTGTTACAAAAGTAATAAGTGACACGCAATAAATAAATGTGGAATGATATTAATGTGTTAATGTCTGTCGTTGGTGTCGAGTGTAGCCAGGTCGCGGTCGAAAATATAAATTCCGCCTTTATCCTCCCCGATCAGTTTTAATTTGTCGAGGATATGCCGGGCCAGGCGCTCTTCTTCGATCTGTTCCGTTACATACCATTGCAGGAAGTTGTGGGTGGCATAGTCTTTTTCGCTGAGGCACATATCTACCAGGTTATTGATTTCCTTGGAAACGGCCAGCTCATGGCTAAACACCTGTTCAAAAATCTCATGGATATTTTTAAACTTAACGGCAGGCTGCTTTAACGCCGGAACGAGCCCATGTCCACCCCGTTCATTAATGAATTTCAACAGTTTAAGCATGTGGGTTCTTTCCTCATCGGAATGTCGGTACAAAAACTGGGCAACCCCATTATAGCCCTCTACCTCCGACCAGGAGGCCATTGCAAGATAATATTGGGAGGAGGCTGCTTCCATTTCGACCTGCTGGTTGAGCGCAGACTGGATTTTCGGCGAAAGTTCTTTTAATAACATGGCGAAAAATTTGTATAATTATGAAGATTCAGATGGGACGGGGATATCACTAATGCCTATAACCGGATTGTTAATTTCGATGGAGTACATTTAGATGCATCCCGAAAATCTGCCCGAAAAACGTTACCTTTGCGTAAGTAAATTAGGATAAAATGATCAAAACAGGAAATCCAATCATCAGCATATACACAGAAATGACGCCTAACCCGGAAACGATGAAGTTTGTGGCAAACAAGCTTCTGTATCCTGGCAAAAGCATTGATTTCCCGGATGAAGCCAGTGCTAAACCGTCGCCATTAGCTATTGAGCTGTTTAGCTTCCCTTTCATTAGAGGGGTGTTTATCATGGCTAACTTTATTACGCTTACCAAAACCAGCGAAACTGACTGGAACGATATAATTCCTACGGTAAAAGCCTTCCTGAAAGAATACCTGGAAGACTCCCGTCCTGTTATCAACGAAGATGAAGTAGTGATCACCAAAGCTACCGGCAGCAACGAAGTGAATGCAGACGATACAGACGTGGTAAAACGTATCAAGGAATTACTTGAAAACTATGTGAAACCGGCTGTAGAAATGGATGGCGGCGCCATTCAGTTCAAAGATTACGACAACGGCACGGTAACACTGATGTTACAAGGTTCCTGCTCAGGCTGCCCCTCCTCCATGATTACGCTCAAAGCCGGTATTGAAGGCATGATGAAGCGTATGATTCCTGAAGTGAAGGAAGTTGTGGCAGAAGCAGAATAAGCCATAGTTGAGTGAATGATAGTGTTAAACGAAAGCACAGTCTTTATGGCTGTGCTTTTTTTTAGCGGTTAGCGATCAGCTTCCAGCTGTTCGCAGCAGCGAAGGAGATATTTTCGTATTAAAACAAAAAATCAGCATGAGATTTTTACTGCTGTTCGCCGGCATGGCTGTGGCCATGCAGCCGGCACAAGCCCAGAAACAAAAAAAAGTGGACAGTGCATCAGCCGTTATTACCTACGGCTTCAGCAGCAACGGGAAGCCCGTTACGGGCAACGAAACGCAGCTGTTTATTGACCATCAGCGCGCCCATATCGTTGCCGGCGGGAACAAACAAAAAGAACAGCAGTACCTGCAGCTACAGGAACAAACCACCTTACAGGTATTAAGTATACCTAACAACGACGTATATACGTTAAAGAAAGCGTTCAGCGAATACACCACCCCTGAACTTCTCCCGGATACCGCCACCATCCTGGGACATGTTTGTAAAAAGGCAAAACTGTTTATCCGCTCCAATACCATCGAGGTGTGGTATACCAATGCCCTCCCGCTGAAAGGAACACCTAATCTTACTATTGCACCGGGATTAGGACTGGTGCTGAAAATAGTGCGCAACGGCAATAGTGAAACACTGGCAAAGAAAATAACCTGGCGCAGCATAACCGATGCAGAACTCAACTGGCCTGTCAACACCGGCAAAATGGTAGATGATGCCGCCTATATGCGGCAAATAATAGACAGCCGTTATACTACCCTGCCTGTCTTTAACCAGGAGCAGATCAGTTGGGGTAACAATCCCGTCAACCCCGCAGGCGAACAGCTTAATCAAACCTATCATTACGCCGGTGGCACAGTGATATTAAAAAAAGTATCGCTGCCCGCGGTTAAAAAAGGACAAACCCTTTTTGCGGAACTTGCCCAATACTCCAATGGAGATGCATACGACCGCACCGGGTCGGTATTTATGATCCCGGCCGATAAAGCGGTTTCTTTCCTGGACGGATTGCAAAAGGGCGTACAGGCGTTGCCGTTATTCACAGCCAACAACGGTAAACCGTATCATGGCATGGTGGCCACCGACAATTACCTTCCTGCATTAGAAATATTGCGCTTTTTTACACCCTTTGGTGTACGGCAATTTAATAACCAGGTGAAGATAGCCGGTTACAACTGGGCAGATTCCGTGATCTATAAACAGGATATTACAGAGCTGCATAGCCGCCTCCAGGGCGATGTGTGGATAGGTGTATATATTGGTAATTATGATAAGGGCGGTCATAAGGTAAGCCTGAGCTTTAAATATTATCCAGGTGATCCGGAAGATGAAAACAGGCCAGGGCCCAACTGGATATCCCCGGTTTTTAACACCACCAACCTGATGGAAATGGCCGGACAGGAATATGCAACCCTGTTCGACAAAGACTCTCTGAAAGTAACGGTGAATATTCCCGAAGGACTTAAAAATGTACAGTTGCGTTTCCTGACCACCGGCCATGGTGGCTGGGGTGGCGGCGACGAGTTCAATCCTAAGCAGAATGAAATTTTTGTAGATGGCAAACGGGTATATCATTTTATTCCATGGCGCACGGACTGCGCTACCTATCGCTTGTCTAACCCGGCTTCGGGCAACTTTGGCAACGGGTTATCCTCTTCAGACCTGAGCCGTTCCAACTGGTGTCCGGGCACGCTTACTTCGCCGGTATACATTTCCCTGCCGGATATTACGCCAGGGGTACATACCATACAGGTAGCCATTCCGCAAGGCAAACCTGAAGGCAGCAGCCAGAGCTTCTGGAATGTATCCGGAACGCTGATCGGAGAAAAGAAATAATTCCTGCTGCCATGACTACAGCGAAAAACCATTCGCAGCAGTCATGGCAGTAATCTGCGCATAATCACCCATTTTTGCACCATGAATGATTTATACCAGGGCTTTTTAGAAGGGCTACATCAGATGACCTGGCTGGAAGGAATGGCGGTATGCTTTGCTGTCTTGTCGGTTATCTTTCAAAAAAATAATAATATCCTGGTATATCCTACCGGTATCATCAGTACTGGTATTTACACCTACCTGCTGTCGCGCGAGCATTTTAAGCTGTATGCCGACGCCACCCTGAATGCTTACTATCTTGTAATGAGTGTGTATGGCTGGGTATATTGGGCAAAGAAAGGCCCCACTACGCCATCTACACCTATCATGCGAAGCAGCCGTAATGAATTAATCACCGCCACTTCCATTGCATTGGTGGGCTGGGGCGTTTTCTATTTCCTGCTAACGAGGTTTTCAGATTCCAATGTGCCGGTAATGGATGCCTTTGTTTCTGCTGTTGCCTGTGCCGGCATGTGGTTACTGGCCAAACGTAAACTGGAAAACTGGATATTGCTGAACATCTCCAACCTGGCAGCCATACCGCTGTTGTTTTACAAGCATCTTTACCTGACAGCCTTTCTTACCATCTTTTTATTTATCATTGCCATATTCGGATATCTTGACTGGAGAGCTGAGGTGCAGCAAAGAGAAATTTCCCGCAAATGAAGAAAGTCGTTGTTATAGGACCTGAATCAACAGGTAAAAGTACACTCAGTGAAAAGCTGGCAGCACACTTTAATACCGTATGGACGCCGGAGTATGCCCGTGAATACCTCGATCAGCTGAATCGCCCTTACGGGGAGCATGACCTGTTGGAAATTGCAACCGGTCAGGTAGCGCTGGAACGCCGGCAGGCCGGTAAAGCGAATAAGGTGCTTATATGTGATACCGATCTCTATGTGATAAAGGTTTGGAGCGAACATAAATATGGTCATTGCGATCCCCGTATTTTAAACCAGGTTGCTCAGCAGCATTGTGATCTGTACCTGCTTACTTATATTGATTTGCCCTGGGAGGAAGATCCTCAGCGGGAATACCCTGACCCGGCCATGCGAACCTATTTCTACAATATTTATAAAGACATTGTGATGGCGTCCGGAGTAAACTGGGTAGATATCAGGGGCAACTACCAGGAACGTGAGGCATTGGCCATAGCGGCCGTGGAACAACTGTTGCAAGCATAATTATTCTCTCCCGGTAACCAGTTCCATAATATCGGCATCAGGCGCAAGGTTACGCATTTGTACCAGGATTTTCCGCTGCCGGTAGCTAGTGATCCTTGCAGGCGGATTGATCGTGTATTTAACCGGGTTAGGCAAACAGGCGGCAATCATCGCGGCTTCTTCACGGTTAAGACTGGCGGCATTTTTATGGTAATTAACCTGGGCGGCTGCTTCTACACCAAATACGCCCTCTCCCATTTCAGCAACATTCAGGTATACTTCGAGGATACGTTGCTTGCCCCATATTTTTTCGATCATGAAAGTAAAATATACTTCGAGGCCTTTCCGGAACCAGCTGCGACCCTGCCAGAGAAAAACGTTTTTGGCTACCTGCTGACTGATGGTGCTGGCGCCTTTTATTTTTTTACTCTGCTGGTTATGTTTCATCGCTTTTTCAATAGACTTGAAGTCAAAACCGTTATGATCAGTGAAGAGCTGGTCTTCGCTGGCGATCACTGCGAGTTTGGCATGCTGTGAAATTTCATTATAGCTTGCCCATGTTTTCTGGAGCTTTTTATCCGTTCCCCAGAGGCTGCACCAGCTGGAGATTTCAGTGATGGTAATAGGCGGATTCACCCATTTTAACAGGATGATATATACAAATTGTGCAACAATTAAAACCAGTAGTACTCTCTTCAATCTCCTCCACGTTCTGGGTACAATGCCTTTTAAATTCATCGCGTAGGTTTACAAAAATCGGGACGAAAGGTAGATTAAAAAGCTGAAAGCAAAAAGCAGAAGGCAAAAAGCTATTATGTAGAATAATAATAGTAGCTGATCTACATAATAGCTTTTTGCGTTCTGCTTTTTGCTTTCGGCTTCCGTCCAAAAACCGTAATTTTAATATATGCTATTAAATGTACATCCAGATAACCCGAATCCGCGCCATATAAAAACGATCATAGAATGTTTGAAAGATGGAGGGATCATTATCTACCCTACTGATACGGTATATGGTTTAGGTTGCGATATTACCCAACACAAAGCCATAGAACGGGTAGCAAGGATCAAGCATATTGATCCGAAAAAGGCACAGTTTTCTTTTATCTGTTACGACCTGAGTCATTTATCTGATTACGCTAAAAGCGTGGATACGCCCATATTCAGGATGTTGAAAAAAGCGCTGCCTGGTCCGTATACCTTTATTTTACCGGCCAGTAAGATGGTACCTAAGTTACTGAAAACAAAAAAGGATACGGTTGGTATCAGGGTGCCGGATAATAATATCTGCCGCACTATAGTAAAGGAACTGGACAATCCGCTGATGAGTACTACTCTTCCCATAGAAGATTATGTGGAAGAATATACTGACCCGGAGATTATTTATGAGAAGTTTGGTAACCAGGTAGACATTGTAATAGATGGTGGTCCTGGTGGAATGGGCTTTTCGACGGTAATAGATTGTACTGGCCCGGAACCGATATTAATCCGTGAAGGGATGGGCAGCTTTGAGGAAATAACCTGATAAATCAATTGTATGATATGGAGATGGATGGTATTTGCAGCGGGTATTGTGTTGGTCAGTAATATGGCTTTCGCCCAAACATTTAAATTGAAACCGGTGAAGTTATTACCGGCTGTTAAAACTACTTATCCTCCTCCCACCCAGCGGGCTGTATCCCCGGTTTATATGATGGCGCCGGATACCTATTACCGGCAACACTTTGGTTTTTTCTGTAAACAGGAATGGACGTGGCAAAAACGCACGGGTCTACCGGTAAAAGTACGGTTAGGGAACTATTCTTATACACAGCAGCTCGAAGGGAAACATTAAAACCGTTTACTACACTGATATTGGTGGATAATAGTTGATTTAATCAACAAAATATAGTTGCCACAGGCAAGGAGATGGGAATAGCTTTTTAGCTTTTAGCCGTTAGCTTTTAGCTTTTAGTAAATGCAGCGAAAACGACACTATGTTGATCTTCGCTGCATTTACTAAAAGCTAACGGCTAAAAGCTATTTAATTCCCAGTTTTTTCGCGATATCTGCCGGTAATGCTTTTTTGTTTACCATGAAGCAGGTGGTTTTATAAGCGAAGTAAGGTTCAGAAGCGTAGAAATATCCCTGGCCCGGATTATCGGTTCCCCAGGAATTTTTAACGCGGAAGTATTTATTGCCGTTCTGATCTTTTGCCAGCCCTACAATGTGCATACCGTGATCATCCTGTGTTTCGAAGTTATCGAAGGCTTGCTGACGCAATTCAGGAGTGATGGTTTTTTCTTTGCCGGGTTCCAGGAAAGCGTTTCTTCTCTCTTCAGCAGACATATCGGCCCAGTCTTTTTCCGGAACGATTGCCAGTCCGTCTTTGAAATTGAATCCTTTTTCGCTTACATCGGCAGCCCATGCAATGGAGTAGCCATTGAGGATCGCATTTTCAGCGATGCCGGTAAAGTCATTGAGGTTTACGTTATACACTTTTTCCCAGTTCCAGTTGTCCGGAACCTCCAGTACAAACTGGGAGTTGTAAGGGTGGTGTGTAAAAGAAGAGATCAGCACATAGTCGTCGGCATTGAGGCCCAGATCTTTTGCAAAAGACTGCGGCGTGTAGCTTTTACCGTTATACTGGAACTTTTCGGGGGCATCTCCCATATAAGCATTCAATACGCCGTCGAAAGCTTTTGACCAGTCTGGATTGATGGTGCCGGTAGCATTACCTATTTTGTTGACCATACCTTCCAGGAGACTTTCCATTTCGGCGTGGTTATACATTTTTCCTTTGTTGCCATCGTACACGCCCTGTGGTACAAGGCCATATTCGCGGAGGCATAGCAGATCGTCAGGGAATCCGCCACCTTCACCGAAGTTGGCTTTTCCGTGCATGCGTACATAGTTGGCTGCTTTTAGCGGGTACATTTTACGCACTACGTACATTTCGCTAAGGTTCAGGCCTTTGTTTTTACCGCTGCGGAGTAATTCTGATTCAAAGAAAGACAGGCCGGAGAATGACCAGCAGGTGCCGGTACGTCCCTGGTTCTGTACATCGCCTGCATCCAGGTTCTTCAAAACGGTGAATTGGTATTTGCTTCCCTCTACGTTGGTATTGTTTTGTGCAAACGCTCCTATGCTGCTGAGCATGGCGGCACACATTATCCATTTCTTCATGGTGTATAATGATAAGTTTTTAAAAACAAGGACCAAAAATAAGGGAAAGCGGCTACTTGACAGATGAAAAGATGGATGAACGGAGCTTGCTACAGCTACTTGTTTTACATTGTTCCTGCGAATTACGGTTATCTTTCCTGGTATTGACTCCGGGTAATTTCCCACTCCCAGAGGTCTTCTCCTTCTTTATTTTTAATTGTACCTACAAATCGCATTCCTGCTTTTTGTAATATTTTAACGGATGCATTATATTCTTCCTCTGTATGTGCTATTACGCGTTTTACATAAGAATGTCCGAAAGCAAAGCGGATCAGGGATTCGGCCATTTCGGTACCCAGGCCTTTTTCCCGGTAATCCGAGGTTATTTCATAACCTATTTCTACCAGTCCATCGCCATTGGGTTTGCCTTTGAAGCCACCAGCACCAATCAGGCGCTTGTCGGCGCGGTGAATCACCAGGTAAAAGAACCAGCCCAGCATGGCAGGATCATTACGTAACTTATCATATGCTACCAGGACCATTTCGGGATACTCTGTCCACCCTTCCTGAATAGATATGCCAAGCAGGTCGGCCAGGTGATCGTTGCCCTGTAATAGCAATTCGAAATGCTCAAGTGAGCACGGCAACAATTGTAGTCGAGGTGTTTGGATCATGTTTGAAAACTAGTAAACTGTTTTGGGAAATACAAGAGGTAAGCGGTAAGCTTTTAGCTTTTAGCTGTTGGTAAATGCTGCGAAGATGACGTTATGTGGTCTTCGCAGCATTTACTAACAGCTAAAAGTTAATTCCTGAAAGCCGGATCAATGTGCTTCCAGCCAGTTATTACCAATGCCCATTTCCGCTTCTACGGGAACAGACAATGGCAGGGCGCTACGCATCAGATCTAATATAAGGGGTTTAATAATTTCTAATTCGGAACGATGGGCATCAAAAACCAATTCATCATGCACCTGCAAAAGCATGCGGGATTTGAGATTTCGTTCTTTAAATGCTTTATGGATCGATATCATGGCCAACTTAATCATATCGGCCGCGGTACCCTGAATAGGCATATTAATCGCATTCCTTTCGGCAAAGCCACGTACTACTGCGTTGGAGGAATTAATATCTTTCAGCCATCTTTTTCTACCCAGCAGTGTTTGCACATAACCGTTTTCCTGCGCAAATTTCACCTGGTCTTCCATGTACTGTTTGATGGAAGGGTATTGTGCAAAATAGTTATCGATCAGCATCTTTGCTTCCGCGCGCGGAATGCCCAGGTTTTCGGACAAACCAAATGCACTTACACCGTAGATAATACCGAAGTTTACGCTCTTCGAATTCCGGCGCATATCAGGCGTTACGGCATCCAGTTCCACATTGTATACTTTGGCGGCAGTGGCTGCGTGAATGTCGGTACCGGATCTGAAAGCCGCCGACATTTCTTTGTCTTCACTGATGGCCGCAATAATACGCAGTTCTATCTGCGAATAATCCGCCGACAGCAACACGTACTCCTCATTGCGGGGAATAAAGGCCTTGCGTATTTCACGGCCTCTGTCGGTACGGATGGGAATGTTTTGCAGGTTAGGATTATTGGAGCTTAACCGGCCTGTTACAGCCACCGCCTGGTTATACGAAGTATGAATCCGGTTGGTGCGTTTATTAAGCAGTAACGGTAATGAATCTACGTAGGTAGACTTCAGCTTGCTCAGCTCTCGGAAAATGAGAATGTCTTCTACGATCTGGTGTTTATTGGAAAGCTTTTGCAGCACATCTTCCCCGGTGGCGTACTGGCCTGTGCGTGTTTTCTTTGCTTTAGGATCCAGCTGCAGTTTTTCAAACAGCACTTCTCCCAGTTGCTTGGGGGATGCCAGTTTAAAGCGCACGCCAGCCTGTTCATATACGCTTTCTTCGGCCCGTTTGATTTCTTTTTCCAGCTCGCGCGAATAATCTGCCAGTGCCTGGGTATCCAGGGCAATGCCTTCATACTCCATGTCGGTCAGCACCTGTACCAATGGATTCTCTATATCGTAAAACACTTTGTCCACTGCCTTTTCAGGGAGTATAGGTAAAAATACTTCTTTCAGTTGCAGTGTTACATCAGCATCTTCCGCAGCATATTCTTTTATTTTTTCTATTTCCACATCCCGCATATTACCTTGTCCCTTCCCTTTTTTGCCGATCAGCGACTCAATGGAAACGGGCTCGTAGCCAAGGTATTGGGCGCTTAATACATCCATGCTCCTGCGGCCTTCCGGTTCTATCAGGTAATGCGCCAGCATGGTATCAAACACTGCGGTAGTAACATCCACACCATACCACTTCAGGATCAGCATGTCGTACTTCACATTCTGTCCTACCAGTAAAATGCTTTTATGCTGAAACAGCGGTATAAATTCGTGGATAATAGCACGGGCAGCGGTATTGTCAGCCGGCAGCGGAATGTAATAAGCTTCTCCTTTTTTAAAGGCAAAGCTCATTCCCACTATATCAGCTTCATTGGCATCTGTGCCGGTGGTTTCCGTATCAAATGAAACTTCTTCCTGTTGCAGTAATTGTTGCAAAAGGGCGGTTCTTTTTTCTGCGGTATCCACCACTTCATACTGATGTGGTGTGTTGTGGATATTTTTATCCGCCATCAGGATGTTAACGGATTCAATTACTTCGGTGGCTACGGTTATTTCTTCTGTTACAACAGCGGTGCCGAACAAATCTGTTTGCACTACTTTGGGTTTGATATCGGCGCCGGCACTGCCACCAAAGCCCTCTCCCAGTATTCTTTTGCCGAGTGTTTTAAATTCAAGCTCTGTAAAGATGCCGGTAAGTTTTTCTTTATCACAATCTTTGATACAGAAATCTTCTTCATGAAAGCTGACCGGTACATTGGTGATAATGGTCGCCAGCTCTTTGGAAAGAATCGCGTTGTCGCGACCGGCTTTGATCTTCTCTCCCATTTTACCGCCAATGGCGTCGGCATTATCCAGCACATTTTCGAGGGAATGATATTGCGCCAGTAATTTCATCGCGGTTTTTTCACCGATGCCGGCAATGCCCGGAATGTTATCCACGGCATCGCCCATGAGGCCGAGGATATCAATTACCTGGTGTACATCTTTGATCTGCCATTTCTCACATATTTCCTTAGGCCCCATGATCTCCTCCTTGTTGCCCATATAGGGAGGTTTGTATATGAAGACATTATCCCTGACCAGCTGTCCGTAATCTTTATCCGGGGTAACCATGTATACGGTATAACCTGCATCTGCAGCCTGCCAGGCCAGTGTGCCGATCACATCGTCTGCTTCGTAGCCATCCAGTTCCACCACGGGAATATTGAAGCCTTCAATGATGCGTTTTATATCCGGTAATGCATCCAGGAGATCTTCCGGCGCATCTTCCCTGTTGGCTTTATAGTCGGTATACGTGGTATGACGCTCTGTTGGCGCGTGCGTGTCAAACGCAACCGCCATATGAGTGGGCTTTTCTTTATTGATGAGATCCAGTAAAGTAGTGGTAAAACCAAACTGCGCATTGGTATTCCGACCCGCAGTGGTGATGCGGGGATTCCTGATCAGGGCGTAGTAAGCCCTGTAAATCAGTGCCATGGCGTCCAGTAAAAATAATTTCTTTTCCATCGCTAAACCTACAAGATTTAATTTGAATCTGCAAAATTAAGATAGTACCACAATATACGGTGAGGGTGTAACTTTAACGTTGAAAAAAAAGTAAAGAATGAATAAAATTTATTATTTGTCTACCTGCAGTACCTGCAAAAAGATACTGGAAGAAACCAATGCAAAAGAGCGGGGCTTTGTTTTACAGGACATAAAAAAAGATAAAATCACCCCCGCTCAACTCGATGAAATGCATACCCTTTCCGGTAGTTATGAATCACTGTTTAGCCGCAGGTCCCAGCAGTACAGGCCAATGGGACTTCACGAAAAGGAGCTGAAGGAAACGGACTACCGCGATCTGATTTTGCAGGAGTATTCTTTCCTGAAACGCCCGGTGGCGATAGTGGGTAAGAAGATCTTTATCGGGGCGGATGTGAAAAATATTTAGCCAGGGTTGCTGAACACCATTGCTGGTTCAGATAATAAACGGCTGCCTGTTTTCGCGGGCAGCCGTTTGTTGTGTTATATATTACAGCGAAGCAATGAACTGTTGTACCACCTGTTTATACTGGTTCATATCCTGGTCATGGTGAAATGACCGGAAAGGGAAGCGGGACGCTTCGTCCAGTGCCGTTTTCAGGTTAAACTGTTCCTGTGAAAGGGAATAAAAATATCCTTTCTCCATCAGGTATTCTCCCAGGTACACCTGTTCTGATTGTCCGGGAGTGGGAATGAGGATGGCTTTTTTATTCAGTTTGGCAAGGTCCATCAGCGTGGTATAACCGGAGCGGCTCAGCACCATATCCGAAGCCAGCATGGCTTCATTCAGTTCGCTGGCGTTCAGGTGGTTAACCTGTGTAACACCGGGAGCCACTTCTGCGTGGTGGGGGATGCCAGGTTTACCGCTTACAATCAGGGCGGTGATCTTCAGTGGCTTGATCTGGTCCAGGATCAGTTTTTCCAGGTTGGAGCGTTGCGGCTCCGGTCCGGAGATCAGCACCAGGAGGTCATATTTTTTTGTAACATCCGGTTTGGGCTCAAAACGGCTCAAACACCCGATGTAGGTGGTATGCGCAGGTAATTGTGCGGGGTGCGCCAGTTCTCCTGAAAGGTTATTATTACCGGTGAAATCCGGGATCCAGCATGCACTGTATTTGTTAATAAAACGATAATTTATTTTTTGCAGCGTCCGCTCTATCCATCCGCCGAAAGGTGTTTTTATCAGCAGCTGATGTGTGATAAAAACAGTGGGGATTTTTTTATGGTATAAGCCAAAACGATTATCTGAAATAACTGCATCGATTTGATACTCAGCGACTATCTTCTTCAGCCACCGTTGTTCGTATTGCACGGTGCGGTATATTTTGGGAATCTGTTGTATGATTTTCAGTCCAAAATGCTGCCCTTTTTGTGCGTACTGAATGCGGTAGCCGGGAAGGGGAAATATAGTCAGCTGGGGGAATTCCTGCTGTAACAGGGCGGCATGTTTGCCTTCAGCAGCAATAAAAACCTGACAACCTGCGTTTAGCATTTCATGGATGAGCGGAATGTCCCGGGTGGCATGGCCAAGACCCCAATCCAGGGGAATTACAAGAATTTTACGGGCGGTTCGGATTGTGGACAAATAATTTAAAATTTTTTACGAATTTAGCTTAAATTACAAATGGGCATTGTTAAGAAAAGGTGAACTCTTTTAGACAGGTTTTAAATAATAGCTAAGTATATAAACTGCAGTATGAAAAGTATAAAATGGATCGTAGTCATTTTTCTTTGTGGAAGTTTGGCGATGGAGGGTTGTAAAGTTTTTAAGAAGAACGATTGCGGTTGTCCTACCATGAATAAAAAAAGGATGCACTAATAGAAATGTGTTTGACGAACGAAGACTTTAGCAACAACTGACAACTAACAATTTTGCCTTATCTTTTTGTTGAATTATCCTTGATACCTGGCCAAACAATATTTCGGGGAACAGTCAAATTTTTTATTCATGAAACCTGTAGATAGAGATTTATTAATCTTGCTACATGAAGATAGGTACACGGAGCAGCAGATACAATCTGCGGTTAGACAAATCAGCGAAATGCTTTCGTTGATTGAGACGATGGATTATCTCTGTGCAGTTATGGAAGTTATGGATTGTAACAAGAGTCGGATTACCAGCAAACGATCGGTGCTGGAAAAAGCAATTTCACGCAAGTCGCATAAGCCTTTCGAATTTATTATTCACAAGAACTAGTAGCTTTACCTCTACAAAATTCCCGTTATAGTAGCTTTGACCCGCTGCCTTATCTGCTTTGTTTTGCTTTTTTTTAAATTCTTGTTGTACGTTTGCCATCAATTAAATACGATTTAATGATGGCAGATTTTTCGCACCTGCAGGATTTTCTGAATCCTGTTTCCAAGGCATTGCTTAATGATGACCAGGAGTATGATCCGTACCAGGTGGGCGGTGTGATTGATGCGTATGAAGACGGGCACCAGCCTGATATTGATGCCGCCGATATCGTTTTGCTGGGAGTGGGAGAAGAAAGAGGAAGCTTGTCCGGCAAAACAGAAACAGGTGGTCCGGATGCTATTCGCCGTGAATTTTTCCGGTTGTATAACTGGCACCGTGATATTAAACTGGCAGATGTAGGGAACCTTTTACCCGGCGCATTTCTCGCTGATGCGTATGCTGCGATGAAAACAGTGGTGGCGGAATTACTGGCCGCCAATAAAACAGTGATTATACTCGGAGGCTCTCACGACCTCACCTACCCGCAATATAAAGCGTATGCTTCCCAGCAGCTAATTATTGAAGCCACTGTGGCAGATGCGCTGATAGATCTGAAAGAAGACTCTAATGTGCGCAGCGAGCGTTTCTTAATGGATATACTTACAGAACAACCCAACTACCTGCGGCATTACAATCACCTCGGATTCCAAAGTTATTTCGTACATCCGCGCATGTTAGAAACGCTGGATAAACTGCGCTTCGATTGTTTCCGGTTGGGACGTATCCGCGAAAACATGGAGGAAGCAGAACCAGTGTTGCGCCACTCCGATTTATTCAGCCTTGATATCAATATCATCCGCCATACTGATGCTCCCGCCAACCAGTTGTCGCCAAACGGATTCAGTGGCGAAGAAGCCTGCTCCCTGGCCAGGTATGCGGGCATGAGCAGCCGCCTCTCCTCTTTCGGTATTTATGGGTATCGCCCTGAAAAAGATAAAGAACAACTTACTGCACGGCAGATAGCACAGATGATGTGGTATTTTATGGATGGCCGCGCCGTAAAAAATAAGGAAGCCCTGCTGGATGACCGCGATGCTTTCTGGGAATTTCATATAGCCTTCTCCGATATAGAAACCGTTTTTCTGAAGAGCAAGAAAACCGGCCGCTGGTGGATGCAGTTACCTGACAGGGAATTTGTACCCTGCGCCTATAACGACTACCTCATGGCCAGTAATAATGAAATGCCGGAACGCTGGTTACGGCACCAGGAAAGACTCTGAGCAGTAGCCGTCTTTCTCTAAAACCGGGTAAGCTTCATGATTTATAAACAGGTCATACCACATCATGCATTGGCGGATTATATTGATTGTTTTTGGTCAATAGAAGGCGCCGGAAGCGAAATGCATACAGAACGCATTTTTCCGGACGGGAGCCCTGGCCTCGTATTGAATGTAGGTGAAAAATGCATTACCGACAACGGGGCGCTAACCATGCAGCCCAGGCGCTCTTATTTGGCAGGCGCTATGACTTCGTATAAAGAAACCTATCTTAACGAAAGAAATCACCTGGTCGGCGTGTGCTTTAAACCAGGCGCCTTCTCCCGGTTTTATAACTATTTGCCGCTGGCCGAAATTACAGAGCAAACAGTAGAACTGGAAAA
The DNA here is from genome assembly GCF_018224885.1 of Chitinophaga hostae. Taxonomy (GTDB): domain Bacteria; phylum Bacteroidota; class Bacteroidia; order Chitinophagales; family Chitinophagaceae; genus Chitinophaga; species Chitinophaga hostae. Next base: position 267,070 of record NZ_JAGTXB010000001.1, read on the forward strand.
AGCGCTTGCACCAGATATCAGCAAAATGGAGAAGTTGTCGTTTGCGGAATTAAACACATTTTTTCTCAAACGACTTATCATACCTAAAGAAGATCTTTCCCCTATTGTACGATGTATTAAAGAAACGGGAGGACAAATCACCGTGGATGCACTGGCCCAAAAGAATCACACCACCCGTCGGCAACTGGAAAGAAGTTTTCATAAATATATCGGCATCACTCCTAAAGAGTTTATTAATATCACGAGGTTTCAGCATGTTTTCCCGGACATCACCCATAATAAAAAAGACAAAAGCTTATTGGATATTGCTATTGAACATGGGTATTATGATCACGCGCATCTGACAAATGCAGTAAAGCGCTACACGGGACATCCCCCTTCCGGGTTTTAATTTTGTCGCCTTTTTCCAAACCAGTTCCTTCTTCCTCTATTATCTTTGCCCTATGAGAAAGATAATACTGAATTTAGCTACCACATTAGATGGTTTTATTGAAGGAGCCAATGGTGAATTGGATTGGTGCATACTGGAGGAAGATATGCATTTTGATCGCTTCCTGGAATCTGTTGACACCATTTTTTATGGACGTGTAAGTTATGATCTATGGGGTAATTACCAGCCTGATGCAGCTGCACCCGATATGGAAAAGCAGATTTACGCAGCTATACAGTCTAAAGAAAAATTCGTTTTTTCCAGCCAGTCAAGAGCGGATGATAAGGCTACTTTCATTAGCACCGATGTGGCAGCCATGGTAGAAAAAATAAGGAAACAACCAGGAAAAGATATCTGGCTGTATGGAGGTGCCAAACTGATCACCACGTTTATAGAAAACGGCCTGGTAGACGAATATATGATCTCGGTTCATCCAACGGCATTAGGCGCAGGCAAGCCTTTGTTTGATATACCTGCGCGACTGGACCTGGTACTGGCTGAAACAAAAGTATTCAAATCGGGTGTGGTGCAACTTATTTATACTCCGAAGACCAGGGCTTAAAAAAATATCACAACAAGCCGCCCGGTTAGATATTCAGTAGCGTTGCTACCCTGGCTTTCAGAAAGGCGGCTTTGTTATCTGTTGATATCATGTCATCGTCCAGCCCATCCATGGTGCGTTTGTGCATCTTTTCAACACGTTCGTCTATCTTTTTAAAATATTCATCTTTCTTTTCTTCCCAGGCGCCCTGTTCGATCCGTAGTTGTTGTTGCTGGCCGGGTGCGAGACTGGAGTAAAGTTGCTGTAAGGTATGGTGCAGTAAACTGTCCAGCTGCTTATAGTAAGTTGCCGCGCAGTTATACATACTGTGGCTATTGCCAAGGCATTGCTGGTAGTGGTTTTCGAGTGTGTCCAGCGCTGTTTTGTGTGATTGGGAATACGCATTGGTACACAGAAAAACCACCGGGATCAGGATAAGATTTCGCATAGGGTCTGTGTGAGACCCAAATATACAAAATATATATTTAAAATAATAATAATATCAATTACCTTGTTTATCTCCTATTGACCCGGTGCAGGCTTCTCCCTGTGGCAGGCCGTTCAGCCATACCCGTAGGGCTTCGGTGCGCTGATGGGTGAGTTCTGTAAGATAGTTGCCTTTACACATAGGAAACATGCTGCCATAACTTTTAGCGGAGCCGGGAAACATGGCATCTACCTGTGCATCTCTGAACTGAATCCAGATGCGTTGTGCTTCTTTCAGATTTTTAATAAATGGTTTATTAGCGGCGTAGTCTTTCAGGATCAGCTGATAAATTTCATTTAGTTTTTTATCCGCATTCTTATACTCCTGCCCTGCCGTTTTATTGAGTTCTGACTGCGTTTGCGAGAATACGGCCATGCTGCCGGTCATCAGTAAAAGAAAAATAAAAACAGATTTCATGTAATTACGGTTTGAAAAATTTAAACGCATATACCATCGGTAGTTTTCCTTCCAATCCTTTGATATAGAACCGGCCATCTTTTTCGATGGTATTATTAAAACAATTGTATGGAGAATAATCAAACTCCCGGAATACCTCAAGCTGCAATCCCTGCGCGGTCAATGCGGTAATGATTTCACTCAGCGGATGATTCCAGGAATAGGAGGTATTTTGAATATCGCTGTTGCGGTCGGTGTAAGTACCGGTTGTTTGCTCTATGATGGTTTCCGTGTTAAAGTAATCGTATGTGATTGCTTTAAAATTGTCGTCAAGCATCCATAATACCGGGTGGAAATCTGCCATAATAAAATACCCGCCTGGCTTCAGAAAATGATTAATTACGGTTGCCCATTTATCGAGGTCCGGTAGCCAGCCTATAGTGCCATACGACGTAAATACACGGTCAAAAGCACCGGTTAAATGCGCGGGGGCGCTATAGAGGTCACAGCAAACAAAACGGGCCCGATTTTCCAACGCTAATTGCTTTGTGAGTGCATTGGCCTGTTGTATGGCAGCATCGGAAAGATCCAGTCCTGTTACGTTTGCTCCCATCCTTGCGAGCGACAGGGTATCCTGCCCGAAATGACATTGCAGATGAAGGATATCCAGTTGGTCTACGCTCTCCAGCAGGGCGAGTTCTATGTCTTTCAGGGAAGTTTGCCCGCTGAGGAAGCCTGGTACATCATAGAAATCAGATGTAACGTGTACCGCTGTACGTTTATTCCACAGCTCCCTGTTTGTTGATATGTAGTTATCAGAAATGTCCATAATGCGGATAAATGTTGGTGTATATGGATGATCCCAAAATAGCAAAAGTTTCCAATGGAGGAAACTTTTGCTGTTTTCAAATCACTTTTATGATTAAATCACGACCAGTTCATAGAAATCACCTGGTGTAAAGTATTGTTTGGCCAGTTGCTGCAGTTCTTCGGCCGTGATTGTTTTAATTGTTTTGATGTTATTATAAAAATAGTTTTCGTCCAGATCATTGAGTATCAGGTTTTTCCAGCGTTGGATCAACTGGAATGCGCCATCGAGGTCGCCAAGGATGGAACCTATCATGTAATTACGCACCAGGTCCAGTTCTTCTTTCGGAACCGGTTCGTTCTGCAGGCGCAGTAATTCTTTATATATTTCATCGATAGTCGCTTCGCAAACATCGCGGCCTGCTTCTGTCTGAATATTCAGCGCGCTGGTTTGGCGGAAGTTATACAGCTGGGAATAGATGCCATAGGTATATCCTTTTTCTTCCCGGATATTGCTCATCAGGCGGGAGCCAAAGTAGCCGCCGAAAATGGTATTTAACACCAGCATCTTTGGAAAATCAGGATGATAGCGGTTAGGGAAGTGCCGGGCTACACGCACCGCACCCTGTACGCCATTTTCATCGTTGAAGATCCTGAACTTCTTTTCCTCTGCGGGTTGTATCGGCAAATCCAGTTTTACCAGGTTGGTTTCACCATTCCACTTTGTGCTGCCAAAATATGTATTCAGCAGTGCAATTGTGTTGGGAGGCAGGTTCCCGGCAACAAAAATTTTGCAATTGTTATAGGTATAATGCTTTTTATAAAACGCCTGTAATCCCTCTGTTTGCAGGGCGTCGTATGCCATCATAGTGCTTACACGGCCGTAAGGATGAAAATCTCCGAACAGGTATTTGTCGATAAAGCGATTGCCGACGAAATCACATTTCAGCAGATTTACAGCGAGTTTTTGTTTTTGATTCTGTTTATAAAGGCTCAATTCTTCTTCCGGAAATATCGGATCGAGAATTACCTCCTGCAGCATCGGCAACAGCACTTCTGTGTGCTTGGTCAGGCAGTGGAGGGTATAAGTAGCGTTTTCATGGTAAGCGTTACGGTTCAGGTAAGCGCCATGATAATCGATATTTTCGTTGATTTCCTGGGCGGTGTGTTTACTGGTACCGTTTTTCATGAGAAAGTTGGTAGCAGTGGCTTCCAGCACTTCGCTCTCATACCAGCTTCCTGCCGGAAATACCAGTTCCAGTTGTAAGGTATCCTGTTCTTCGGATTTCATGACATAAACAGGAATGCCATTGTCCAGCGTAAACTGTTCGTATGGCTTTAGTTTTATGTCAAAATCCACCGCATCTTTAATGGGAGGGGCTATCGTTCTGTTCATCATGTCTTATTTAAACTGTTATGGCCGAAAACAAGCCATGGATTTAGTTTGCAGCGTAATAGTAAATGGTGTTGGAATTCTTTTCATCGAAAAGCAGTTTAGCCTCTTCGTGTAGTTCTGCAGCAGTTACGACTTCGTAATTTTCAAATTCGCGGTTCATCAGTGCAGCATCTCCAAGCAATTCATAAAATGCCAGGTTGTTGGCGCGGTTTAATAAACTCATATCTTCGAAAGCCAGCAGGCTTTCTACGCGGTTCTTTACTTTTTGCAGTTCTCTTTCTGAAATTACTTCATTTTGCAGTTTTTCCAGCTCCTGTTGGATGGCTTTTTCGGCGTCTTTCATCTTTATGCCCTTCACCAGTTTACCTTCGATGGTCATTAGGCCGGCATCAAGGCTTCCAAAATGATAACACTCAATATTGCTGAAAAGTTTTTTCTCTTTTACCAATACCTGGTGTAAACGGGAGGAGCTACCTCCGCCGAGAATATCCGAAATAAGGTCTGCGGCATAATAACGCTTATCGGTGCGGGCGTACATATGATAGCATTTATATAACGCATCCAGGGGTACGTTGGCCTTTATTTCGAGTTTGTGGGCAGCTGGTTGTGGTGGCTCTGCCGGCAGGTTCCGCTGGTATTTTTCCCCGGAAGGAATATCACCGAACCATTTCTCGGCCAGGGCCTTTACCTGTTCTACCGTAACATTACCGCCAACGGCCAGGATCGCATTTACCGGCCGGTAATATTTAAAGAAAAATGCTTTTACATCTTCCAGTTTAGCATTTTCAATATGTGATAATTCCTTGCCGATGGTCATCCAGCGATAGGGATGCGTAGTGTAGGCCAGCTCACGCATTTTATGCCATACATCGCCATAGGGTTTATTGATATAATGTTCTTTAAACTCTTCGGAAACCACTTTGCGTTGTACATCCAGGCTTTTTTCATCGAAAGCCAGGGAGAGCATGCGATCGCTTTCCAGCCAGAAGCCGGTTTCAATATTTTCTGCGGGCAGCTGAATATAGTAATTGGTCAGGTCGCTGGTAGTATAGGCATTATTTTCTCCTCCAGCCATTTGCAGGGGCTCATCGTAAGTGGGAATATTGATGGAACCTCCAAACATCAGGTGTTCAAATAAATGCGCAAATCCCGTTTGTGCCGGGTTTTCATCCCTGGCGCCTACATCGTACAGCACATTAACAACCGCCATCGGCGTGGTGTGATCTTCGTGAACTATTACTCTCAGTCCGTTCGCCAGCGTAAACTTATTATAATGGATCATATCTTTTTATTGGTCAATACAGTAAAAATAGGGAATTAAGGATAGCTTTCAGCGTTTAGCCGTTAGCTTTTAGCAAAAATGCCTTGAAGATGTCGTGATGGATAAGAGCGTTTGAAGGGTTTAACAGCCTACTCCAGGTAAAGTTCTTTCCGGTCGTAATTGATGGTCAGGGTAAAATCCTTCCATACATCGTACCCGATGGAACCGGCTACCTCAGTGAATACCCCGAGGTCGTCGATATCCTTGCTGTAGCTCACAGGTACATTTTTCAGGCTGTGGCCACCTACTTCCAGTGAGGGAACCGAACTATTGATATAGTACAATACTTTCAGCATGTCCTGTACGCGGTCAGTATTGATAGTAGGCAACAGGGTATTGAGCCGGTTTTTATCCACATAGGGCCAGTTAAAAAGAATCCCATAGTCGCCACCGGTAGTAATATGATAATGACCGGCCAACCTGGTGCCGTTGGGCAATTGTATGGAGGCATCGATAACAGGAGTTGTGAAATTAAGCTGGAAATGCAGCAGGCGGCCGGTATTGCCTATGGGTGTTTTCCCTGCTTTGTACAATACGAGCTGCTGGTTGCGGTGGTCAATTTTTACAATGAAGGTTTTCATCAGGGCTATACCAATGATTCCGTCTACAGGACCCAGGTCATCCAGGTTTTCCAGGTATGCTTTTACGTAAGGTAAACGTTGCTCCTGAATATACAATACGTTGAGTGTAGTAACGGAGGTTTTGGCCATGGCGTTATTAGTACCGCTCATAAAGGCCTGGGATGCGCTCGTGAGGTGCAGTTTGGCGGCGGTGGTAGTGTTTAATACCGTTACTTCTGCCCCGCTGTCAAAAATAAAATGGAGGGTATCTGTACTGCCGGAAACCAGTACAGGAATGACCACATGTTTATCCACCAGCTGGAAAGGAATGACCGCTACCGGTTTTTTATTTTCATTTGCTTCCGCTGATGGCGTGCTTTTACGCTGTGCGTAGGCAGGCATGAGGACATTACAAGAAAATACGGTTACTATCCAAAAAAAACGCCACATGACACAAATAACGTCAAAGAATACTTTTTATTGGCAACTTTTTGATGAGCAGGTCTTTATCACGGCTTATCAGGCAGGTAGCCCGGGTGCCGATATTTTTTAAAATTTCACGGAACAGCTGGAGATTAGGCCCCAGGTTATTATTGATGGCCATAATGATATCCCCTTTTTTGAAGCCCGCTTTTTCCGCCGGTGATCCTTTGATAATATCGGTTACTTCTACCCTGCCATTGATCAGGTATATGATCAAACCTGTATAGGAGTAGTCAAACATATCGCGGAAATGGGAGTTGGGAATCATATAAATTTCCTTTTTGCCATAGTTCAGTGTAATATTAAAGCGCCTCAGCAGATCGTTGCCGATCATACCTCCCAGGAAGGGATAGGCGGTCACGTTAGTTTGATCATCGAAAATATAGGTTGGCACATTCCGGAAGCTGTAGTTGCCGATGCGAAATTCAGTAACGGTGGTCAGCGACATGGTCATTTTGCCTCCCAGGCCCTGGGCTTCGGTTTGAATCATCCTTTTGGTACGGCGTTTTTTTCCCTGCAATACAGCACTGTCGTTTACAAACTGGGAAGACAGCAAGAGGCACATACCGGCGCCGGTATCAAAGTAATACCGGTTGTTGATGGTTCTGATGGCGTTTTTTAAAGGTGCTGATATGAGCGGTATCTGGGTGAGTGAGGGCCTCAGCAACTGTCCGCCTTTCGGATAGGTATATTTACCCTTGGAATAAATAATGATATCTTCTGTATCATAGTCTATCGTTACAATAAACCTGCTTAGCAGGCTGTATCCGATAATACCATCTACCTGTATACCATATACCTGGCTGATCAGCTCATAGTCATTGATGTGAAAATCGAGACTGTCTACCGTAAGCCCCGGTAATTTCAGCGGATGATTGCGGGCAAATGATACAGGTTTAGAGCTGCCAAGTCCTTTAATGATCCGGTCCGAAGGTTCCATTTTGATACCCAGTCTCAAACAGGTGGTGGTATCGAGGGAAATACCTGCGCTGCCGGTATCGAGGATAAACTGCAGCGTATCCGGGTAGTCGCCTACAAGCGCCTGGATGATCACTACCCCGCCGTAGTACTGTTTAAAGTGGAAACGGGTAACGAGCATAGCTTCTCTGGTACTATCAGTGTAGGACGTGGCGTTTTCGGCTTGTGCTCTGGTTGATGTACCGGCTATGGCTGCCAGGAGCAGCATAACTTGTAACAGAATTGGTCTAAGCATACTGAGCATACTGAGGATGCAGGGATGTATATGAATCTAAATTTAACATTAAAAAGCGTTCGTATAAAATATTTTTATTACAGGCGGTTAATTAGCTAAATACTACCTTTGCCTAAGTTTATTCCCGGTTAGAAACATAGCAAATGGAACTTCAGGATTTATACAAAAAGGCGCAGGATTTCGGATTTCTGACAGCGGCAGAGGGTGTTTACCTGTTTGAGAATGCACCGCTGGCGGAATTAATGGAAATAGCCAACGAGTTAAGAAAGCAACAGGTACCCCATGGAAAGGTGACCTGGCAGATAGACAGAAATGTGAACACAACGAATGTGTGTACAGCCAACTGTAAGTTCTGCAATTTTTACCGCATCCCCGGTCACAAAGAGGCCTACATTACGCCGATAGAAGAATATAAACGGAAAATCGACGAAACGCTGAAGTATGGCGGCGATCAGCTGCTGTTACAGGGTGGTCACCATCCGGAGCTGGGCCTCAGCTTTTATGTAAACCTCTTCCGGGAGCTGAAGCAATTATATCCTGAATTAAGACTGCATACCCTCGGTCCCCCCGAAGTAGCGCATATTACCAAGCTGGAAAAAAGCACGCATATTGAAGTATTACGCGCGCTGCAGGAAGCTGGTATGGACAGCCTTCCCGGCGCTGGTGCTGAAATCCTGAACGATCGGGTTCGCCGCCTCATCTCCAAAGGAAAATGTGGTGCACAGGAATGGCTGGATGTAATGCGCGCAGCACATAAGCTCAACATCGCATCGTCTGCCACCATGATGTTTGGTCATGTGGAAACAGTGCTGGAACGCTTTGAACACCTCGTGGATATCCGCCAGGTACAGAGCGAAAAACCGGAAGGTCACTATGGTTTCACGGCATTTATACCCTGGACTTTCCAGGACGTGGATACCCTGCTGGCAAAGATCCGTGGCGTGCATAACATGACTACCGCCGAAGAGTATATCCGCATGATTGCCATGAGCCGTATCATGCTGCCGAATGTTAAAAATATCCAGGCATCCTGGTTGACTGTTGGTAAGCAGGTGGCGCAGCTTTGTTTACATGCCGGCGCCAACGACTTCGGCTCCATCATGATCGAAGAAAATGTGGTAAGCGCTGCCGGTGCTCCGCATCGTTTTACCTACCTGTCTATGCAGGAAGCTATCCGCGAAGCTGGTTTTGAACCACAGCTGCGTACACAGCTTTATAGATTCAGGGAATTACCTGCCAGCATAGAAGAACAGGTGATCAATTACTAAGAAAGATAATCACGATAGATAAGGGCATTCCGGTTTTTCGGAATGCCTTTTTTATTGTGCATAAATCATTCATTAGCAAATCATTAACAAGTGAGAAAGAATTGTTAAAACTGCCTGGTACATGTTACAAAATGCCCGTTCCTACGTCTAACAGGTACAAACTAATTAAACTAAAGGAGGGAATATGAAAAAGCTGGGTCTTATCATGGCAGGATTTGCAATCATAGCCATGGCAGCCTGTTCAAGCACCAAGGTAACGTCTTCCTGGCGTTCTAACGATGCACAACAGCTGCAAAAGGATAACAAAATAATGGTGATGGCGCTCGTACCTCAGAAAGATCGTACACTGCGCAGCCAGATGGAGAATTATACAGTATCAGAGCTGAGAAAAAAGGGATATAATGCCGTGTCTGCGCTGCAGACGTATGGACCTCAGGAGTTTGGAAAAATGACGGAAAAGCAGGTGGTAAAACAGCTACAGGGTAGTGATGTAAACCAGGTAATGACCATTGTAATGCTGGATAAAGGCAGGGAAAGGAACTTTGTACCTAATTATTCACCCTATGGCTATTATGGTTTCTGGCCTTATTACTCTATGTGGTCTTCCCGGATGTATGCTCCCGGATACTATACCTACAATACGAAGTATCAATGGGAAGGTAATTTGTATGATCTGAAGAGCGGACAGATGTTGTACTCTGTGCAGTCACAATCTTTTGATCCCCCAACAACAGAAAGAATGGCCGTTTTATATGCGCAACAGGTAGTGAAAGATATGGCGAAACATCAGCTTTTGGCTTTTAGCCGTTAGCTTTTAGCAAGCGATTATAAAAATGCAGGGGAGATGATGTGATCTTCCCTGCATTTTTTGCTAAATGCTAATAGCAAACTGCTGGTTCAATCCTTTAAGAGGGTCGGTTGGATTTTACGTGAAATCGATGTAAGTTTAACGCCCTTTTAAATCCAGTTGATGTTTGAGATAACCGTTAATGAAAACATATACCTGCGACAGTTACAGGTGCAGGATGCACCACTGGTTTATAAACAGCTGGACGTATCACGAAAGAGCCTGCGAAAATTTCTTCCCTGGGTAGACTACAATACCAATGAGGAACATTCCCTGCGTTTTATACAATTGATGTTACGTAAAGCCGAAGAGCAGGAGGCCATTGCACTAGGCGTATGGTACCAGCAGCAGTTTTGTGGTGTTATTGACCTGCATGGCTGGGATCACCAGTTACAGAAGGCAGAAATAGGCTATTGGATTGGCGAGTCTTTTCAGCGGAGAGGCATTGCTACCGCGGCCTGTAAAGGCCTTATCTCCTTTGCATTTAAGAAATTACACCTGAATAAGATAGAGATCCGCTTTGTATTGCAGAATGAACGGAGCGGGCAAATCCCGATTAAGCTGGGATTTGCCAGGGAAGGTACGTTGCGCCATAGCGCCAAACTACACGGGCAATATGTGGATATGGTGGTGATGGGAATATTGCGGCAGGACTGGAAACATTAGTTTTGTAATGTTTTCCTGACCTTACTGTGTTTTTTACCATAGAACTGATAGATCAGCATACCTATCCCCATCCAAACGATAAGGCGAAGCCAGGTATCCCATGGCAGAAAGGCCATCATAACAGCGCAGGTAATAATGCCCATGATGGGAACAAACGGGACCCAGGGGGTTCTAAATGCCCGGGGAGCATCCGGCATAGAATGCCGCATCATCCATACGCCTGCGCACACAATTACGAAGGCCAGCAGGGTACCTATGCTGGTCATCTCCCCTACCACCCTTATCGGTACCAAAGCCGCAAACAGGCTTACGAATACACAAAACAGGATATTACTTTTCCAGGGGGTACGGTAACGGGGATGTACATCCGAAAATATTTTTGGCAGCAGGCCGTCTTTCGACATAGCGTAAAATACCCTCGACTGCCCCCATAGGTCCACGAGGATCACCGAGGTGTAACCTACGATGATGGCCAGTATAATCATTTGTCCCAGCCACTGATAAGGCGTGTGTGCAATGGCAATGGCCACCGGCGCAGCGCTGTTTTTCAACTCCTGGTAAGGCGCCAGCCCTGTTAATACGTGCGAAAAAAGGATGAATAATACCGTACATACCGCCAGGGACCCCAATATGCCGATAGGCATGTTACGGCGGGGATTTTTGGTTTCCTGCGCTGCCGTGCTTACAATATCAAAGCCCAGGTACACAAAGAAAATAACGCCGGCTCCCCGGAGAATACCGGATATACCATATTCGCCGAAAGTGCCTGTATTTTTTGGGATATATGGCGTGAGATTGGCCGGCTGTATGTACTTCCAGCCAAGGGCAATGAAAACGAGCACCACGCCTACTTTCAGGGATACCACCACTGCGTTCCAGAGGGCCGATCCTTTGGTACCGCGCATCAATATAGCCGACATCAGCACAATTACCAGTGCGGCAGGCAGATTAAAGTAACCATGCGTAGTAACGCCATTGGCCAGGGTAACGGTTTCAAAAGGGGAATGCACAAATTGTGCGGGAATGTATATTTTATAACCGGCGAGGAACTCTACCAGGTAGTTGGACCAGCTGATGGCTACCGTGGCCGCACCAACGGAAAACTCCAGCACCAGGTCCCAGCCTATGATCCAGGCCAGCTGCTCTCCCATGGTAGTATAGGCGTAGGTATACGCGCTCCCTGCCACGGGTATCATGGAGGCAAATTCGGCGTAGCAAAGCCCTGCAAAGGCACAGCCCACACCCGCTACGATAAAGGAAAGTGTAACAGCGGGTCCGGCATTATTGCCGGCCGCAGGTCCTGTTAAGGAAAATAAACCTGCGCCGATAATAACGCCCAGACCCAGCATGAGGAGTTGAAAGCCATTCAGCGTACGTTTTAGGGTATGCTTGTTTTCATCGGCCGACTCGTTCAGCAGCCATGATAAAGGCTTTTTGTAATATTGCTTCATTAGTATACCCTACTGTTTTTGTGGACTAGTGTGCGAAAGTAGGATATATTTATGAATTTAAGCGATATCGCAAATACCGATGGCTTGTGTGAGAGAGGCGATCTGATCTTTGTGGGCAGGTATAAACTCCTGAGCCACATGGCCTTTAAAGCCGATGTCAAAGATCGCTTTCATAATAGCCGGGTAGAATAATTCCTGGGTTTCATCGATTTCATGACGGCCCGGAACACCACCAGTGTGGTAATGTGCTATATATTCGTGATGATCACGGATGTTGCGGATTACATCTCCCTCCATAATCTGCATATGGTAGATATCATACAGTAGCTTGAAGTTGGAAGAACCAACTGATTTACAGAGTTCTACGCCCCAGGCAGTGTGGTCGCACTGATAGTCGTGGTGGTCTACCTTACTGTTCAGCAGTTCCATTACCAGGGTTACTTTTTTCTTTTCTGCGTAGCCGATAATGCGTTGCAGGCCCTTGGTACAGTTGTCAATTCCTTCCTGGTCGCTCATACCGTTGCGGTTACCGGAAAAGCAGATGAGGTTCGTGAAGCCGGCTTTGGCGGTTTCGTCTATATAGTGTTTGAAATATTCTTCCAGTTTATCGTGGTGGGCTACGGTATTGAATCCTTTGGAGATACCCCACTCTGGTCCGTTGCTGGCCACCATGGCAGTGATCATGTCGTGTTTCTTCAGTATGGAGAAATCTTTCGGATCTACCAGGTCAATAGATGGAATCCCGATAGCTTTTGAGGCCTTGCACAGTTCATCCAGGGGCATATTATAACACCAGGCGCATACCGAGTGGTTAATTTTGCCCTTCAAAGGCTGGTCTACTGCGGCTTCATGTGCAGAAACCCTATTGGTAAGAGAAGATAGCGCTGTGGATGCCAGGGCCATAGTGGCTACTTTTTTGATCATATCGCGGCGTGAGTTTTCCTGATGCATAAAATAGTTTGCTTTAAACAGAGATCAATGTAGTTGAAATTATGCTTACTTGCAAGATCCCGCCATTTGTTGGGGCGAAAAAAAGGCGTGGAAATACGGATTTTATCTTTCACGTAGATCTATCTGCGCTCCAGCTTCGTTTATATTGTAACTTGCAGTTAGTATTCCAAATTTGGTAAGTAATTTGTTTAAGTATTGAAAAGCGGAGGTTGATATGGAAAAAAAATATACCCCCAGTTTATGGATCTGCATCCTGATGGACGTGATAGGATGCGCCAGTTACGCCGTGCCAGTTTTAGGAGAGGTCAGTGATTTTATCTGGGCCCCCGTTTCCGCCCTCATCTTTTATCGTATGTTTGGCGGTACCCTCGGCACTTTTGGCAGTGTTTTTAACTTCATGGAAGAGTTATTTCCCGGAACAGATTTCATTCCCACCTTTACACTTTCCTGGGTATTGAAACGGGTGATGGCCGGAAGAAGAAGCACAGTATCTGTATAACTATATTTAAAGACTAAACGCTTTTGTTCGGCAGTCATTTTGCTGAACAAAAGCGTTTAGTCTTTTTAGTAAGATGAGGTGGTTTGCCGGAAAACCTCCGGAGCCCTTAAAACCCTCTTCCCGGGCGGAATCCGCCTCCGCCACCCCGGCCACCGGGGAAGCCCATACGGTTACCCCGCTCTCCCCCCTTGGTGTTGCCACCAAACCTGTTCAGGAAGTAGGTGAAGCTCACCATGAAATATTGTTGTAGTACGTTGCTTTGCGTATCCTGTATGTAGTTGTCGGCCACAGAGCGGGATATGCTCACATACTGCCTCAGCAGATCAAAACCCTGTACCTTGATCATCCCCTGCTTTTTAGGGAATACATACTTGGAAACGTTGGCATTCCACATGGTAGAGGTAAGGTTATAGCCAACCGGCCGGCCACGGTTCATGGTGCAGGTAATATCACTGCCTATCATAAAGCCCAGCGGCAGGTTGATATTAAAGTCTGTATTGATGTTGTAATCCAGGTACCGGGTATCTGTCTGGTTTGCATTGGTAGCCTGCGTATAATGCACGGCGTTATAGTTCACACTACCTCCCACCGATACATCCAGCAACTCTTTGTACATGTAGTTTACGTTGGCTGATTGTGATAACTGAAGTGTACCTGAGTAACTGGTGTTGCCATTTACCATAATCACATCCCGGCTGTAACCTACGGTAGTACCGGTGTTCAGGTTTTGTCCGGGTGTTTTCGATAACGGGATAGAGTTATGCACCATCCCCCGCAAATTGTAAAAGCCATTCACATTGACAGGCCGCACCGTTTGTTTACCGGTGGTATTATCCAGTGTGGTGGCGTTGATGATTTTATTAATGGAATACGACCCGTTCAGCGAAGCAAACATACCACGGAAGGTGATATTGTTAAACTGGTTGAAATTAATGTTCAGATTATTGTTGAACGATGGCTTCAGATCAGGATTACCCAGTTGCACATACAGCTGGTTACTGTTGTCCGGCACAGGCGCCAGTTGCTGTACGGTTGGCTGTTGAGTACTTCCGTTATAGTTGATACGTAACCGCTTGCTTTTTGAAAACATGTAGTTGAAAGACGCCTGTGGCGCAAAGTTTACGGTACGTTGCTGAATTAGTGTATCCTTTCCCGTTAGGAAGGAATGCGTGGTATTATCGAGATGATTGAACAGCACATTCAACCCGAAGGAGTAATCATATTTCAGTTTCGTAGTACGGAGCGACAGCCCTGCCTGTTGATTGAGCGTGCTGTTGGAAAAAATATTACTCAGCGAATCGTTCATAATATTATACTCGCCCTTGCCATCATCATAATCGTAGGTATACTTGGTGCTGGTGCTGTTGTACTTGGTGACACCATAGTTTGCTTCAAGGTAGCGGTCTCTCCCTACAGGCTCGGTGTAGGTGAGGTTCACGCCTTCATTGCGGCTGTCGGTATTAATCTGGTTGCGTTGGTTAAACGCGTTGAGGCTGTCTTCCTTGAAGTAAAAGAAGCTGGACTTCACATAATTTTGCTGGTCGTTATTACTGTTGCTGTAATTGAAATTGGCACTCAGGGAACGGCCTTGTTTTTTAAATCTTTTGCGGAACAACAGGGAGCCGCCAATATTTGTATTATTGCCTGCTCCGTCGTTAACGGTAACACCTTTGTTGATCGTGTCTCTCGTTGTATTCAGCGACACGTTGTTGGTAACGCTGTAGCTGTTACCATTAGTGAGGGAAAGCGAAGGAGAAAAGATCAGGGAATGCATGGAATCGATCGTATACTCAATACGCGCAGCAAAGCGGTTGTTGCTGTTGTCTGTTTGTGATTTGGAATCTGAGTTGGTGTAGTTGGTGGTAGGATTTTTATCTATATCCTGTGCGAACGATTGTGTTTCCTGCTTCTGTTCTACATCTTTTTTTGTATCGTTAAAAAAGTAGCTGCCGTTTACGATCAGCTTCTTACCAAAATCCTGGTTAAAGTTTAAACCAGTATTCCAGTTACGGGTAATGCCGGCGTTATTGCCGCCACCCTGGTTCATAGAAACGCCCCGCATGCCGCCGCCGCCACCACGACCACCACCGCCTCTTCCGCCACCGGCAGAACTAAAGCTCATCTGGTCCTGTTGCGTATAGCCCATGTTGTTAACGTTGTTACCGCCACCCAGTAATGACATCTGTTGGTTTTCGCGGAAGCGGTTTAAGCTGAGCGACATACCATACCGGTCATCTGTTCCATATCCGGCGGTAGCGCGGCCGAACATGCCTTTTTTCTTATCTTTTTTAATGGTGATATTGATCGTTTTTTCTGTTTGTCCGTCGTCAATCCCGGTGAATTGCGCCTGGTCGGACTTCTTATCTATCAGCTGTACTTTATCGATTATATTGGCAGGCAGGTTTTTGGTGGCCAGTTTAGGGTCGTTGCCAAAAAATGGTTTGCCATCTACCAACACTTTGGTAACGGTTTCTCCCTGCGCGGTAATGGCGCCGTCTTTATCTACGGTAACGCCCGGCAGTTTTTTTAACAGGTCTTCCACTACCGCATTTTCACGGGTTTTGAAGGCGTCAGCATTAAATTCAAGGGTATCTTTTTTTACCACAATCGGTGGTTTTTCATCTATTATTTCTACGGTATTAAGATCTACTCCCTTATGGCCCATCAGGATGTTTCCCAGTGCAATTTCCCGGTGTTCAGGATTTACCTGTAATGCTTTGTTGAGGGGTTTATAGCCGAGAAAGCTTACATAGAGGCGGTAGGCGCCATCTGCCACACTGGTGAGTTCAAAATTACCTTTGGTATCTGTCATCGTGGTGGAGGCAACGCTGGAGTCTTTTGCGTTGAGCAGCACTACGGTGGCAGCCGGCATGGCTTCCCTGGTGGTGGAATCGGTCAGCTGGCCTTTAATCTTTCCTTGTTGTGCCTGGGCTTGAGCATGCAACATGCCCAAACCCAGTATCAGCAAGAGTTGTAAAAGTTTCTTCATAAATGAATTTAACAGGAAGGGGAAAGTTAGGATGAAATTTATTATTGTTGTTGCCGCTTACGTAATTTATCCATCTCCTGTTTCCTGATTTCTCTCATTTGTTCCTGGCTTACTTTTTCTGCGCCGGCAGGAATGCTGAGATCCGTGTCTGTTATAGCTTTCAGGTTTACGCTTTTAGCAGTGAAAGAGCGCCTGCTGCCTTCTGCCGACAGTACTACAACGTTGCTGCTATCGGGGAATAAGCCATTTAACGGGGAAAAGGTGAAGGGTAACTCTGTGGTATACCAAACGGTATAGGTATCGTCTTTCAGCTGAATGGTGGCCTTTTTACAGTTGTATCCGGCAATTTTCTTTGTCTTGTCAGACTGTTTGGTACTAGCGGTAAAGATAAAGGCTTCTTCTGTGTAGTATGTTTTCTTATCGTCGCCAAAGGTGCTGAATACCTGGTCATATTTTTTGTTGGCCAGGTCTACATATTGCGCGTTATTGCCGCGTCCTCCGAAACCACCGCCCATTCCCGGTCTGCGTTGATTGCGGTTGCTGGTGTCTCCTTCAGGGCGTTGTCTTCTGGCTCCGCCGAAATCCGGGCGTTCGGTGGTAATTTTGCCCATGTTGTTACTGAAGGTAAAGGTTTGTTTAAAGGTGATAACGTCCGGAATTTCAGGGGCATCATCCCCGCCTCCGCGCTGAAAGCCGCGCATGCGCTCGGGGTCTGTTTTAGCAGTTACTTCATATTCGATAACACCGGATTGTTGTGCAAATAGCGGACTGGTAGCCGACAGCAGTGCAGCAGCTGCAAAGAAGATGCGGATAGTTCGATTCATACCTGGTTGTTTTTGTTAGCACAAAAGTCCCGTTTAGCTTTCATTATTTGGGTTAAAAAGCTTTATTTACTGTTATTTACTGTTAAGGGCTGTCGGTAAGCGTTAATCTTCCTTATTTACTGTTAATTACTGTTAAGGGATTGACGGGTATTAGGGCGGGAATAGATAGTTTTGTAAGGACCTTAAAATCTTCCATGAGACAACGAATCAGAAATATCCTCATCCTCATGTCTGTTTGTATACTGGGTATATTTCTATTCCAGGGCTACTGGCTGTATAATTCCTACAAGCTAAGGGAGGAGCAATTCAGCAAGGAAATCAATGAATCGCTGAGGATGGCGGTTTTCAATAAACAGTTTTCCGATGTGCGCAGGTACATCCGGTATTACGGAAAAGATAAAGACTCCCTGAATCAATCCAGGCGTGGGTTGGCAAACCAGCTGGAAGAAATAGGGATGCCGAAGGGAAGGAAATTCCGGGGGCAGCGTGAGTTTGACCACTATCCTGGTCCGCCTCCGCCGGAGTATACCCGGGGGGACTCTCCTTCTCACGTTTACGTGGATACTTTGGCCCGGCAGATCTCTGAATTCCTCATTACCAGCAACTTACATAACGATAGCACCAATCTTGTAAAACTGGATTCCGTATTTAAAGTGGAACTAGCTAACCGGCAAATTGCCACCCCTTACCGGCTGGATACCATTCATCTCAGCTACAGCGGGTTTGACCGCGAGAGTTTCAGGGATAGTATCCGTCGCCGCGAACCAAGGCAAACGGCCAAAATTCCTTTTAACCCCGCCAGCAATCTTTTTGTGCAGGCCAGTTTTGATTCGCCGCTGCAATTTATTTTGCAGAAAATGATCTGGACCCTGCTCAGCTCCCTGGTGTTACTGGTGTTAACAACCTTGTCTTTTGTGTACATGCTGAGAACTATTCTCAAACAAAAGAAGCTGTCGGAAGTAAAAAATGATTTCATCAACAACATGACGCATGAGCTTAAAACACCCATTGCTACTGTGTCTGCGGCGGTGGAGGCATTGCAGAATTTTAATGCGCTGAATGACCAGCGGAAAACACAAACCTATCTCGATATCTCCAAAAATGAATTGCAGCGTCTATCCGACCTGGTGGAAAAAGTACTGCATATTGCTGCCGAAGAAAAAGAGGATATTGAGTTATTCCGGGAAGAAACGGACCTGAATGAAGTAATAGATAACATTCTTTCCAACCATCAGCTGAAGGCGGGCAAACAGCTGCAGCTCCGCTACGACAATAACCTGGCGGGCAAAACAGTGTATGTGGATAAAACCCACCTGGCCAATGCCATTAACAACCTGGTGGATAATGCCATCAAGTATTCCGGCGAGCAGGTACAGTTATATATTCAAACCAGCCTGGAAAACGGCATCTTAAAGATCCGGGTGAAAGACAATGGCATCGGTATTCCCAAAGTATACCAGGGAAGTATCTTTGATAAGTTTTTCAGGGTGCCCACCGGCAACCTGCATAATGTGAAGGGATTTGGTTTAGGATTAAGTTATGTGCAGAAGATTGTGGAAATGCATGGAGGCACCATACAGGTGCAGAGTGAGCCGGACAAAGGCAGCGAATTTACTATTATCATCCCTTCCGCTTAGGAACAATAAATAAAGCGATTTATGGCAAAAGTATTATTGATAGAAGATGAAGTACAGCTTGGGCAGATTGTGAAAGACAGCCTTGAAATGCGTGGCTTTGAAATGCTGTATGCTGCCGATGGCAGGGAGGGATTACGTTTGTATCAGCAGGAGCATCCGGATGTAGTGGTACTGGATATAATGATGCCCAATATGGACGGGTTTACCGTCACCGCAGAGATCCGTAAACAGGATAAATTTACGCCGATCATTTTCCTTACCGCCAAATCCCAGACGGCGGATGTGGTGAAGGGGTTTGAGCTCGGCGGCAACGACTACCTGAAGAAACCGTTTAGTATGGACGAGCTGATTGTCCGTATTACGGCCTTACTGAAACGCTTCAGCGACCATCCCGGTACCCGTGAAATGGAAGAAGGAGCGGTGTCTATCGGGCAATATATTTTTAATTACACCAAGCAAACCCTTGCCCGTAACAATACCATTGAGTTTCTTTCTCACCGCGAGGCCGCTATTTTACGCCGGTTGTACGATAACAAGAATGAAGTAATGGAGCGGAAAACAGTATTGCTGGATCTTTGGGGAGATGATAACTTTTTTAATGCCCGCAGTATGGACGTATTTATCACCAAACTTCGCCGGTACCTGAAAGATGATTCCAGGGTACAGATCGTAAACATCAGGGGGGTGGGTTATAAACTGATTTTTTAGCCGGTGCTGCCCATGGCTGCTGCTACCTCAAAAGTGATATATACACGTGTGCCCAGTACCGTATTTTCTGCTCCCGGCAGGTCTGTAATTTCTATGTTAAACTGGGTATGATACATGGCTCTGTAAAGTGAGGCCCTTTCCATGCATATTTCCATGCCCCTTGAATGATGGTTATTGCTTTTTAATCCATCGTGATGGTACTGTAGGGCTTGTACACGGCCTATGCCGTTGTCGGTCACCTCGCAGGCATAAAGCTGCGGGGAAAGCTGTGTCCACCCGATATGCAGCTGCCTGTCGGCAGTCTTATGCATCAATCCGTGCCAGATAGCATTTTCCACAAAAGGTTGTACCAGCATACAGGGAACCTGCAATGCGCGTGGCGAGATACGCGGATCTGTGGTGAGGGTATATTCGAACCCGTTATTGGTGCGGAGTTGCTCCAGTTTAAGGTATAGTTCCAGCATATCTGACTCTTCCTGAAGGGAAACGAAATTTTTATCGGACAGGGTTAATACCTTCCGTAGCAGCAGGGCAAACCCTGACACATATTGCTGGGCAAGGGCTGTTTCCCCGGTAAGCAGGGCCGTATAAATTCCGTTCAGGCAATTGAACTGGAAATGCGGATTGATCTGAGATTTAAGCGTACCCAGCTTCAGCTCGGAAAATTGTTTGCGCAACAGCAGGAGTTCTTTTTCCTGTAGATTACTATGGCGGGTCATCACCGCTTCATTGTTTTTAAGTACAAGGTAGCGGGATCTGTAATGGAGGAAAAGCAGGAAAAATGCGATAGACCCGGCTGTGGCGAATAACAGCGAAGTATTGTGTATCGTTACAGTCATACCCCCTCTGATTTGCTGATGAAAATATACGTCATTTTCCGGAAATATACACGGTGTTTCGCCACCACAGTTTATTACTCCTAATCGCTTATCTTTGTCGTTTATGGAACAGTTAGTACAGCAAATAGCAGCCTACAAAGAAGAAATAGCGGCTTTTACGCCTGCCGGCGCAGCGGATCTGGAACAGTACCGCATAAAATTCCTGGGTACAAAGGGTATCGTGAAAGCTCTTTTCGGGGAGATGAAGCAGGTACCGAATGACCGTAAGAAAGAATTTGGGCAGATATTAAACGAATTTAAACAACTCGCGGAATCCCGTTACGAGCAGTTCAGTGAGCTGAAGGATGCTGGCGGCGCGGCTACCGGCGATATCGACTATACGCTTCCTGCAGCGCCTCACCGGCTGGGTACCCGCCACCCCATCAGTCTGGTGCGGAATAAAATCATCAGCATATTTGAACGACTGGGCTTTGCTATCGCTGAGGGGCCTGAAATCGAAGACGACTGGCACAACTTTACTGCATTGAATTTGCCGGAAAACCACCCGGCCCGTGATATGCAGGATACCTTTTTCATCAGCAAAAATCCTGACTGGTTGCTGCGTACCCAAACCTCCTCCGCCCAGGTAAGGGTGATGGAAGAAGGTAAGCTGCCTATCCGTATCATCAGCCCGGGAAGGGTATACCGCAACGAAACTATTTCCGCCCGTGCACACTGCTTCTTCCACCAGGTAGAAGGGTTGTATATTGACGAAAACGTATCGTTTGCAGATCTGAAGCAAACACTGTATCATTTTGTGAAGGAGATGTTTGGCGAAAACACCGGGATCCGTTTCCGTCCCTCCTATTTCCCGTTTACAGAGCCCAGCGCTGAAATGGACATCGTTTGTTTCATTTGCGGGGGCACCGGTTGCCCGGTATGTAAACAAACCGGTTGGGTAGAAATTCTGGGTTGTGGAATGGTACATCCGAAAGTACTCGCCAACTGTGGTATTGACCCGGAAAAATATACCGGCTTCGCCTTTGGTATGGGAATAGAACGTATTACCATGCTGAAATACCAGATTAAAGATTTACGGCTGTTCTCTGAAAACGATACACGTTTCCTGGAGCAGTTTGAAGATGCGGTATAGCTGTATGGGGCTCAAAGCAAAAAGCAGAAAGCAAAAAGCTATTGCAGCGAATGATAATAGCGGAAGAGTATAGTTGGACGCTGTTATCATTCGCTGCAATAGCTTTTTACTTTCCGCTTTCCGCCTTTAGCTTATTAATTATCCTGAAAAATCCTCAAATAGTGATTCAATCTATCGCCGTATGCGGCGCAGGTACCATGGGTGCCGGAATAGCACAGATAGCGGCCTATAGCGGATTCAATACACTGTTGTTCGATATACGGCAGGATGGTTTGGATAGGGCGAAAGCACAAATTGAGAAGAGTCTGGCCGTAGCGGTGGAAAAAGGGAAGCTGACTGCTGAAGAAAAGGATCTTATCCTGCAGCGGATCCGTTTTACCGCTGAAATAGAAGACTGTATAGCCGACGTAGTGATCGAGGCTATTGTAGAGAAAATTGCCGCCAAAACAGCCTTGTTTAATCAACTGGCGGGCATCAATCCGTCCGAAACCATTTTTGCCACCAACACCTCCTCTTTGTCTGTTTCTGAAATAGCAGCAGCGGTAAGCAGCCGTTCTGACCGGGTGGTGGGTATGCATTTTTTTAACCCGGCGCACCTGATGAAACTGGTGGAAGTGGTAAGCGGAAAAGATACCGCGCCGGAAGTGGCAGAAGCAGTGTACGCGCTGGCGCAGAAAATGAACAAGGTACCGGTAAGGGTAAAAGATTCGCCAGGTTTTATTGTTAACAGGGTAGCGCGGCATTACTACCTCGAAGCAATGCAGATAGCGGAACAAGGCCAGGCCGACTTCAGCACCATAGACCAGCTGCTGGAAAGCGCTGGTTTCAAAATGGGACCTTTCGCTTTAATGGACCTCATCGGCAATGATGTAAACCTGGCGGTAACACAATCCTTATACGACGCATTTGGCCATGCTCCCCGTTTTAAACCTAACATACTCCAGGAACAAAGGGTAAAGGATGGTAAGCTGGGACGCAAAACAGGATTGGGTTTTTACCGGTACGAACAATAGTTTTAGTTATTTTTGCCCTATAGTTAAAGAATTTAGTCTTCATGATTTTAGTAACCGGTGGTACAGGTTTTTTGGGTAGTCATTTAATTCGCGCATTAGTTGCAGCGGGGAAACCCGTGAGGGCACTATACCGTCAACAGCCTTCTCCCCGGTTGCAGGACATTTCCGATAAAATAGAATGGGTTCCCGGCGACATCATGGATATCTTCAGCCTGGAAGATGCCCTGGTGGGTGTTACCCAGGTGTACCATTGTGCAGCCATTGTTTCTTTTCAGGCGGAAGACCGGAACCGGTTACTCAAGATCAATGTGGAAGGAACAGCTAATGTGGTGAACATGTCGCTCGATGCCGGCGTTAAGAAATTACTGTATGTAAGCTCGGTGGCTGCTATTGGAAGGGCGAGGGAAAATGCTGCGGTGAACGAGGAGTGTGAGTGGGAAGACAGCAAAAATAATTCCCGCTACAGCGTCAGTAAATTCCAGAGCGAAATGGAAGTTTGGCGGGGCATTGCAGAAGGACTGGATGCGGTGATTGTAAATCCGTCTATCATCCTGGGTGCTGGTTTCTGGGACGACGGGTCAGGCGCCCTGTTAAAAAATGCCTGGAAGGAATTCCCTTATTATACCCAGGGCGTAAATGGTTTTGTGGATGTGGAAGATGTGGTACTTGCCATGATACAACTGATGGACAGTGATATCAATGCTGAGCGGTTCATTCTGTCGGCCGACAACTGGGATTACCAGCGCCTTTTTACCACGATGGCAACAGCCCTGAGTAAGAAGCCGCCACATATTGCCGCGAAGCCCTGGATGGCCGAGGTAGTATGGCGCCTGGAAAAGGTGAAGGGAATGATAACGGGAAAACGTCCTTTGGTAACCAAAGAAACTGCCCGTACTGCCCAGATGAAAGTTTATTACGAAAACAGGAAGCTGTTGACAGCTTTGCCGCAATTTCAGTTCCGGCCGCTGGAACAGACTATACAACGGATTGCAGGCGCCTTCCTTGAGGAGCGTGGCGAAAAGCGTTAGGGACGTTATGCCATGGACGATATTACCCCCCTCATTGCTTTTTCTATAATAAAAAAGCGGCGATGGCTGCAGATAATGTCTTCGACATTTCGGGATCTGCTTCCCTGCTCACCCACACTTTGGGTTTATCGCCCGGTACCACAGCCGCTACCGGTTGTCCGCGATACTGGAATTCATAGCAAATATTTTCGTAGGAATTAACTTTACCGAAGCGGTTATGCGCGGTTATGCGTATATCTGTATCCGTAGACCTGAGTACGCCTACCGGTTTATTGTCGTTCAGCTCCAGGTAGTGGGGCGATTTAACGATCATTTCCCAGCGTTTAAGGGGCTCATTTTGCGTGCCGTTGATGAGCGTGTAGCGAAGATCCGTAGCACCTGCCAGGCTGCTTAAATAAGACGGTAAATTACGATTGGCAAAGGCAATGGCTGTTGTGTTCATGGTTTGAATCAACAGATGCTCATTATTGCCGTTCAGAAAGAAATTAAAGGCGTTTTTAGGGTCTTTGATGAAGGTGGTCTCCGCTACTCCGTTTTTGCGGGAAGAGGTGGAATAAGGGCCAAAAGAGACAGTTTTTGCGGTAAGCCAGCCATCTTTCACCTTTGCGGCCAGTTCCTGGTCGTTGGTATAAAGAGAAGCGGATGTCTGTGTCTTTTTTGGGGTGCTGCAACTCCATAGCAGCAGGGGGATTAAAGCGGCAAGTATTTGCTTCATGAAGCGGGTTTTTTGAACAGAGAGGCTTTTAAGAAAGCGGTTTGTTATGCTGCAGGCTACAGCAGCATAACAAACCGCTGTTGAAAATCTTATTTAAGATCTTTTACCTTTTCCCAGATTTCCGGAATACGTTTGATCCAGGTAATTTCTTTCTTGCGGTTCCGGGCTTCTTCCGAAGGTGTGCCGAAGTATACTTTACCCGCTTCCAGGTTGCCGGGTACTCCGCTTTGTGCGAGTACTACAGCTCCTTTACCGATGGTTAGATCTTTATTCACTCCTACCTGGCCCCAGAGGATTACATTGTCTTCAATGTGGGCTTTACCGGCAATACCTACCTGTGCGGCAATCAGTACATTTTTGCCAATAACGGTGCCGTGACCTACGTGGATCATGTTATCCAGTTTGGTGCCGCGACCAATGATGGTATCGCCGCTTACGCCTTTGTCGATGGTACAGCCGGCGCCGAGTTCCACATCGTCTTCTATGATCACCCTGCCGCAGCTGAGTAACTTATCATACATTACTTCCCGCTCTGCTCTTTTCTTAAAGTAGAAAGCGTCTGCACCAAGTACTGTACCTGCATGTATCACCACGTTGTTGCCGATGATGCAATGATCGTAGATGGTTACGTTAGGATGAATGACGCAATTGCTGCCAATACGCACATGGTTGCCAATGAATACGTTGGGCTGAATAACGGTGCCTTCTCCGATAACAGCGCTGTCGCTGATGGCTTTGGTTGCCGGCTCAAATGGTCTGAACCTTTTTACCAGTTTTACATAGGCACTAAACGGGTCGTCGAGTACTAAAAGCGCCTTTCCTTCCGGACAATCCACCTTTTTGTTAATGATGATAATTGTAGCTGCCGATTGCAGACTGGCGTTATAGTATTTCTCAAAGTCAACAAAGGAAATATCTCCCGGCGTTACCTTATGTATTTCATTGATGCCGGTGGCCATCAATTGACTGTTGCCAACCAGCTCTGCGCCTATATATGCTGCTATTTCAGTTACTGCAACAGGTGCTTCGAACTTCATATACTCTGAATTATTAAATAATGTTAAAGAGTAACAAAGGTAGTAAATCAACGATTGCAATAATCAAAATATGCCGGGTTGAAAACAACGATAAGAAAGTTTCAATCTGCTGTTATCCACAATTATTTTAGTAGTGTGAATAAAATTTTTTGTAAATTTTTTCTTTTGTGATGAAATTCTTTTTAATATTGTGTAGGGAATTTTGTTTCCCTGTACTTACTAACCCATTCACATAACAAGAAAGTCTGATTGTTTAAACGGTCAGACTTTTTTTATTGCCTTCGAAACCCGCATGAATAAAGCGTTACAGCTGATCGCTATTTTACATCACTAAAAACTCCTGCTACTGCCTCATTACTTTTTTACCTTTTTTCCGGCAGGAAGGAGAAACGGGTGCTCCCCTCATTTTTTGTGTTTTTAGGAAATTATACCCCTCAAAGAGGAAAAAAAACTGTGATTAGCGAGATTATTTTTGATTCACCTGATGGGCGAAGATATTCTTGAAAGATCACCATCTGTCTGCACGATTATCTTCGCCCATCAGGTGAATCAAAAATAATCACACGCATCATAGTTCAGATACTTTTGCTAAATAATTGTGAATGTGGCACTTGTCGCCATAGACGGGCATCAAATGCCATACATATATTGCGTATAAAAGGCTTTCCTTTGGTTGTCACCAACACTTTTTGAGGAAGTACCTGCACCAGTTCATCACGCTCCAGCTCCTGCAATCGCTGTAGTCCTTCTATCACTGCATCACATTGTGTGTCTGCCTTATGCCAGGTGGTTTCAAAGTGGCACATCAGGTCGTGAATATGTTTCCTCAGCAACAGGTCTTCTTCACTGAGGATATGTCCGCGCACCAACGGAAATTCTCCTTTGTTTACCAGCTCCTGGTATACACTGATCTGTTTCTCATTTTGCGCATAGGCATACCAGCTGTCGCCGATGGAAGAGGCGCCCAGGCCTACCAGCAACGAGGTATGTGAAACGGTATAACCCATAAAGTTCCGGTGTAACCTGCCCTGCAGAAAAGCAGTATGGAGGGCTTCTCCGGGCAATGCAAAATGATCCATTCCTATTTCAGTATAGCCATTGCTGTCGAACAGCAACTTGCCCAGTTCATACAGCTGTCTTTTCTCTTCATCGCCGGGGAGGTCTGCTTCGGTATAACGACGCTGACCGGTGCCTTTGATCCAGGGAACATGTGCATAACTGTAAAAAGAGATCCTGTCGGGACGTAATCTCACCACCTTGTCGATGGTGTTTTGCATGCTACCGGTTGTTTGCAGCGGTAAACCATAGATCAGGTCAAAGTTGATAGATGTAAAACCTGTTTTCCTGGCGTTCTCTACTACTGAGGCTACCATTTCAAATGGCTGGAGGCGGTTGATGATTTCCTGTACCCGCCTGTCGAAATCCTGTATTCCTAAACTGATCCTGCGGAAGCCGAGATTGTATAATGTTTGCAGGTGCTCCGGTGTGGTATTTCCCGGATGACCTTCAAAACTCAGGCTGGCATCAGGCAACAGTTCGGCCTGGCTGTATATCCCTTTCAGCAACGCAGTTAAGTTTTCGGCGCTGAAAAAAGTAGGAGTCCCTCCGCCGAGATGTAATTCACGGATCCGGGGTTTGCTGCCAAACGTATTTACATATAGCTCCCACTCTTTCAGCAGTGCATTGATGTAGGGGCCTTCCACCCCATGGTTAACGGTGATGTACTTATTACACCCGCAATAGGTACACATGCTTTCACAGAAAGGCAGATGGATGTAGATACTGATGCCTTCCCTGCTGTTGGATGCGGTGAAAGATTTTTTGAGCAATGTTTTCCAGCTGTCCGGGTTAAAGCCCGCTTCTTCCCAGTAAGGAACGGTAGGATAGCTGGTATACCGTGGAGCGGCAACGTTATATTTAGTGATAAGACTCATGATAGTTTATGGTTTATGACAACAATTTTCAACGACATGTTCACTGTGTGGAACCAACACAGGACTCACATAAGGAATCCCCAGGTTAAGGCCCCGGAGAATCAGTAATACCCCCATGATGCTTACAACAACAGGTATCATCCGGCGCATTTTGTTTCGCAGGGAGAGGTTGATCAGGTGACTGAACCAGGTAACGCCTGCCATGGCAGGAAGCGTACCGGCGCCAAAGGCCGCCATGAACAGCATGCCTTTTATTACATCGCCGGTGGCAACAGCGCCTGCTACACCCAGGTATACAAGTCCGCATGGCAGGAGTCCGTTCAGAAAGCCAATGGCATATAACGTACGGAAGCGCTGTTGTTGTAATAACCTGCCCAGCATGGATTTTATTTTTGTGGTAAATGCATTGGGGAGATGCCCGCCTTTTGTCCACCGGATGCCCAGGTACTTCAACATCATTACCAGTAGTAATAAGCTGCCGGTAATAATCGACAACCATTGTTGTAATCCGCCGAGGTAAAGTTGTTTACCCAGCCATCCAAAAATGAGTCCCAGTATCGCGTAAGCAGTAATGCGTCCTGCATTATACAGTAGTATGCCCGCCATCTTTTTACTGCCGCCCAGATGTTGTACAGGCAGCGTTAAGGCAATGGGGCCGCACATGCCAATGCAATGAAAGCTTCCTACGAAGCCCAGCATAAATGAAGCGATCATGATTCCTTGGTTTTGATGTCAGATAATCCCATTATTAATGGATATGGATGGGTTGTTCCTGGTAAAAGGGCTGATCATTTATAGTCCACTGCACCTTCATCCGGTATTGTCCTTTGATGAATAACTGCCTGTTTATCAGCTGATGACCGGATGGATCCGGCTGCAGCGATAAGTGGATATCCTTTCCTGCATCGGAAGGGCGGTAAAAGGTGAGTCTGCCGTTAATTGTTTTGCCCAGCAGTTCCCTTGGATAAGTGATCATGATGCCTTCTTCCGGTTGCGCCACCATGATGGGAGCAGAAAGTCCTGCTGCATTTTGTTTCCCATCAATTACCTGCTGATATTTTAATTCCTCGCCGTAATAGTCCTGCGTTACCATATCTATTTTGGTACGCATGCTTTTGGTGACGAGTGTAAGCATGCCGGCAGCAAACACAGCAAATACAATAATAATCTTGTGTCCCCAGTTCATGATAATCTTTTTAAAAGATGTATATAGCAAACCCCGTTTACTGCACCGGACCTAAAAAAGTGGTGCGTAAGCGGGAGATTCTTTTATTGTGTTCATACAGGCCAACATACAGTGCCGACTTGCGCTGGTGCACCATCGTTTTGGGGAGTACAATAAAGAAGGTACCTTCTCCCTGTCCTTCTGCCTTTACATGTATTACACCATTCCCGATCATAGATAATACTCCGGCTTCATTTTCCAGCTTCAGCTCGAGCGGAATATTTCTGCCGGTTTTATTGACCAGTTTTATCCGGTACAGGTTAGACACGCTATCGGTTCCCCGTTCCTGGTACAACATGCCTGCTGTACGCATAATAGTACCGCTTACCGGTTTGCGGCTGCCCAGCATAAAGCTGATGGCGGTGAGCAGCAGCGCCAGTAGGGAAGCGTAAACTTTGAGGCGGGGTGTAAAACGTAATTTTTGTTTTTGGGCAATGCCGTTTTCAGAAGCATAGCGTATGAGTCCTTTCGGGCGACCGGTTTGCTCCATCATGAAGTCGCAGGCATCGATACAGGCGGTGCAGTTTACGCATTCCAGCTGGGTGCCATTCCGTATATCTATTCCCGTGGGGCAAACCTTTACGCATTGCATACAGTCAATACAGTCGCCATGTGCCCGGGATTCGTCTTTACGGAACTTTCCACGGGGCTCTCCCCTTTCGTAATCATATGCTACCAGGATGGAGTTTTTATCCAGTAATACGCCCTGTAAGCGGCCATACGGACATACAATCGTACAGATCTGCTCCCGCATAAAAGCGAATACGCCATAGAATACCCCGGAAAATACCAGGATGGCAATAAATCCCCCGGTATGTTCGGATAATGGCGCAGTAATAATTTCTCCCAACGCTTTGGCGCCGATGATATATGCCAGGAATATATTGGCAATCAAAAAAGACAGGGCATAAAAAGCAAGGTGCTTTCCTGTTTTACGTACTATTTTATTGGTATTCCATGGCGCCTGCTGCAACATTTTCTGAGCGGCGGCATCGCCTTCTATCCAGTACTCCAGCCGGCGGAACAACATTTCCATAAAAATGGTTTGTGGACACATCCATCCGCAGAAGAGCCGTCCGAAAGCCATGGTGAAAACTACGATGAAAAGAATGAAGGCCAGCATGGCCAGACCGAAAATGAAGAAGTCCTGCGGCCAGAAGATGGCGCCAAATAATATAAACTTACCCTCCAATACATTCAGCATGAATAAAGGCCTGCCATTTATAGAAATAAACGGCAGGCTGAAAAAAACACTAAAATAAAAGAGGCTTACCCAACTGCGGATATTGTACCAGCGACCTTTTGGCTGCTTTGCAAAAATCCAGTTGCGCTTGCCCTGTTTGTCAACTGTGGCTATTGTATCTCTGAATGTGCTGTTGGTCATGATGTATTATTTAGGCGATACGGTTACTCCTTTTGTCCCTGTGCTTCTTTGGCGTTGGGTGGATTACTGCCGTGTATCGATTTAATGAAGCTGGCCAGCTGGGCCAGTTGTTTGGGAGAAAAATCTTCCTGCCAGGCTTTCATTCCTTTATCGGCAACGCCATATTTAATGGTTTTAAATACCTCGTCTACTTTGCCGCCGTGGAGCCAGTAGTCGTCTGTAAGATTGGGTCCTACCACACCCTGTCCCTGCGGCCCGTGACAGGGTGCGCAGTTGGAGATAAACATCTTTTGCCCGGCGGCGATATCGTTTGGATCTGTGAGCAGTGTCACGTTGTTTTCATCGATATTGCCGGCAGCCTTTTTCAGGTATTCCTGTTTGGCCACCGCTGCTTTTTGTTCAGCATCCGCCAGCTCTTCCAGCTGGCCGGGAGCAGAATGGGATATTTCTGTACGCCAGAAGTATACGATGCCGAAGCACACCGTGAAAACAAATCCCCATTTCCACCAGGGCGGCGTTGGATTGTTCAGCTCATGGATACCGTCAAAATCGTGGCCCATGTCTTCTTCCGCTTCTGCGGAAGCATCCACCGTTTTGGTATTGTTGATCTTTTCCAGCCATGACACACGCGGTTTACCAGGTACAGGTATTTTGGCCGGTTTGCGCTTGCGCTTAATACCTGCCAGGAACCGCAGTACAAACAACAGGCTGATGATAACGGCAATTTCCACTAGGATCACGGATATCAGCAGGTAAAAAGATGTTTGTGACAAGTGGGTATAGTAAGGCGAGTGAGTGTCGTCTATTGTTGTTGCAAAGGAGCGGCTGCCGGAAAGTGTCAGTGAAACAATTACTATGATGGCCGCGGCTTTGCCGGCATCTTTCTTCATCTTCTCTCTGAAAATATCCATGGCGCCAATTACAGCATTGCCAAGAATAATGATGGCCAGCAATAACCCTCCTGTTACAGCCAGTAGCAGCAGCGCCGCCGGATCGTATAGTTCCGAAGGTCCGTTCGCGCCACTATCCGCGAAGGCAGGGAGGCTGCATAGTAAGCTGCCGGTAAGTAGCCGTATAAACTGTTTATTCATCGTTTTTCTTTTACAGGGGATTAGTTTCATCATTGTCTAAAGGAATCCGGCTGATATGATCCATCAGTTTTTTATCCGCTTTAAAAGCCCATAGCGAAGCGCCGATAAAGAAGGTGAATAACAACAGCAGCGCTGCCATTGGATAAACACTGATGCCGGCGATGGATTCGAGGTAATTAATGAACTTCATGATGTGTTATTTAAAATGCTGCTTTACCAGTTTCCGGTGCTGGTTTAGGCGCCGATTTAATATCTTTTCCCATTCTTTGCAGATAAGCTATCAGGGCAATGATTTCCCGGTCAGGCTTAATGGGCAGTTTGTCTTTTTGGAGTGAAGCGGCAATATCCTGTGCCTGTTTTTCAAGATCGGCGTTAGCCTGTCTTTCATATCCCATCGCATAGGGCACTCCCAGCTTACGCATTACGTTGATCATTGCCGGCGTTTTACTTTTATCGACCCGTTCCTCAAATAACCAGGGGTAAGCAGGCATGATGGATCCCGGCGACATAGACGTAGGGTCCAGCATATGATTGAAGTGCCAGGAGTCAGGGTATTTGCCGCCTATACGCGCCAGGTCCGGGCCTGTACGTTTTGAGCCCCACTGGAAAGGATGATCGTATACAAATTCTCCGGCTTTGGAGTATTCTCCATAGCGCGCTACTTCATCGCGGAAAGGACGGATCATCTGGGAATGACAGGTATAGCAACCTTCCCTGAGATAGATATCGCGGCCATGTAATTCAAGCGGCGTATAAGGTTTTACACTACTGATAGTGGGAATATTACTCCGTATCAGGAAGGTCGGCATCATTTCGAGCAACCCACCGATAGCTACTACTACCAGGCTGAACACCACCAGCTGTATGGGTCTGCGCTCTATCCAGTTATGCCAGTGCGCTTTTCCGTGAGTGGCGATCACGGTTGGAAGTGGCGGGGCTTCTGCTGCTTCATTGGCAATAAATGAACCCTGGCGGATTGTTTTGGTGAGATTAACGATGGCCAGTATTAAACCGCTGATGTATAATAATCCTCCTACCGCACGCAGCGCATACATAGGCACTATGGTGGTAACTGTTTCCAGGAACTGGTATTTCAGTTGCCCTTCTTCGGTAAACTGTTTCCACATCATGCTCTGGGTGAAAGCGGCCCAGTAAAGCGGAATTACATAAAAGATAATACCCAGTGTACCAATCCAGAAATGCGTATTAGCCCATTTGCGGGAATATAGCTGCGTGTCGAACAGGCGTGGAATCAGCCAGTACAGGATACCAAAAGTGAGGAAGCCGTTCCAGCCCAGCGCGCCAATATGCACATGGGCAATGGTCCAGTCGGTATAATGACTGATGGCATTTACGTTTTTTAATGATAACATAGGGCCTTCAAAAGTGGCCATGCCATAACAGGTCAGCGCTACTACAAAAAATTTAAGGATAGCGTCTTCCCTTACCCGGTCCCACGCACCACGAAGGGTTAGCAGGCCGTTGAGCATACCTCCCCAGGAAGGAGCTATGAGCATAATACTAAAGGCTGTTCCCAGCGACTGTGCCCATTCCGGTAATGCTGTATACAGCAGGTGATGCGGACCGGCCCAGATGTAAATAAAGATCAGTGACCAGAAGTGGATAATAGACCAGCGATAGGAATAAACCGGTCTGTTCGCCGCTTTGGGAACAAAATAATACATCAGTCCGAGGTACGGGGTGGTAAGGAAAAATGCTACGGCGTTATGTCCGTACCACCACTGTACCAGTGCATCCTGCACGCCCGCATACCAGCTGTAACTTTTGAACAGGGATAAAGGGAATTCGAAAGAGTTAATAATGTGTAACATGGCAATGGCCACCCATGTACCGATGTAAAACCAGATGGCTACATATAAATGAGACTCGCGCCGGCGCAGGATAGTTCCCAGCATATTGGCGCCAAATACCACCCAGATAACCGTAATCGCAATATCAAAAGGCCATTCCAGCTCTGCATATTCTTTACCGGTGGTGTAGCCCATAAACAGGGTCAATGCACCGCCGGCGATAATGGCCTGCCAACCCCAGAAATGTATTTTACTCAGCAGGTCACTGAACATCCTGGCCTTACAGAGGCGTTGCAGCGAATAGTAAACACCCATGAAGATACCATTGCCCACAAAAGCGAAGATGACTGCATTGGTATGCACGGGCCTTAACCTGCCAAAAGTAATGGGTGCAAAACCATTGTTAAGACCGGGGAGCACCAGCTCCAGGGCTGCCCACAAACCGGCCAGCATGCCTATCAGCCCCCAGAATACACAAGCGTAAGCAAACCATTTTACCGTGCGGTTGTCGTAATAAAATTTTTCGAGTGACATAGTGGTATTTAAAGGTGTTGATAAATGCGTTTAATCTTTTACGTTATCGTGCTGTTCATCAAACAGGATGCGGTGTGCCGGGGAAAAATCGTCTTCAAACTGCCCGTTTTTCACGGACCAGATAAATGCCACCAGGAAGCCGATGGCTACCAGTAAACTTGCTCCGAGTAAAATGATGATCACCCCCATGCGGATAGTTATTTAATGAGAATAAATCTTGCTGTTTCCAATGCTTGTAAAGCGTGTATTTCATTAGCACCAAAAGAAAAAACGTCTCCCGTTTCCAGGATCGTTATTTCTTCGTTCAGCATAAACGCGATCCTTCCTTCCAGTATCAGTACCATCGCGTTTGCCGGTGATGTATGTGGCGGAATCTGTTGTCCCTGCTGCATGATAAGCAGCGTGGCATCAAAGCGTTTGGTTTTCAGGATAGACCAGCTCTTCACTCTTTCATTCCCTGTTACCTGCATTACGTTCATACCTTTCATTTGCTCTTTGTTGAGATGTAATACGATGCTGCATTTCAGGCATGCCTCACCCGCTGCGTGTAAACAGTTTTTTGCGACTGTTTACACGCTCATTTCATGCGGACTTAAATAGAGGTTTGCTTAGATGATGCTATGTATGTTTCGTGTGATAGCAAAGATAGCATCACTGTGCTGTGGCTACAATGACATTACTCAATCAGGAATATGATTTTTATCAGTCATTTGCTGTAATGCTTTGTAGTAAAGCTTTTTGCCCTGCCATTCGCTGCAGCCAAATGTGATTAGTATAATACTGATGGAACTTGCCGGCATCAGTATGGCGGCAACCAATGGCGATAAAATTCCCTGCACAGCGAAATATAAACCGGTAATATTATACAGCAGCGACAATGCAAAACTAACCAGGATGATGCGTTTGTTTGCTTTACACAATTGTATGAACCGAAACAACAGGTGCAGTTGTTGCGCAGCCATGATACCGTCACTGGCGGGTGTAAAATTGTTACTGTCTTCCGTCAGGGAAATGCCGATATCACTTTGTTTCAGTGCGCCTGCATCATTCAGCCCATCACCTATCATCATTACTTTTTTCCCTTGTTGTTGCAGGGAAATGATATAAGCGAGTTTATCGGCTGGTTGCTGATCAAATAGTAAGGTGGCATCACTGCCCATGAGTTTGCGGAGTTGTGTGGCGGTGTGGTTGTTATCGCCCGAAAGTACGGACAGCGGATAATGCGTTTGCAGCTGTTGCATCAATGGTCTTAACCCATTGCGGTAGGTATTCCGGATGGTAAAAAGGCCGCTCAGTTTTTCGTTGATCGATACATACACCACGCTTCCTGTTTGTTCATTTTTGCGATGGGCGCCAGTGAAGTCCGCGTTGCCTAACCGGATAAAAAGTCCGTCTACCCATCCGCATACGCCTTTGCCGGCGAAATGCTGGAAATCGTGAACGCCCTGCGGAGCCGGGCTGCCGCAGTATTGCACAATGGCCCTGCTGAGCGGATGTGTGGATTGGGCCGCCAGGGCCGCTATCAGCACTTCCTGCCGCGGTGTTAAAACGGTGCCATAATAAATAACGGAGCTGCCGGTTTTACCGGTGAGCGTACCTGTTTTATCAAACACAATATGTGTGGCGTCGGCCATGTTTTCAATAGCCTGGGCGTTGCGCAGGTATAGCTGATGCCTGCTGAGGATACGGAGTATATGTCCGTTGGTAAAGGAAGATGCCAGTAACAGGGCACATGGGCAGGCAATGATCAGGATAGCAGTAACGGCAGGCCATATGCGGGCAGGTTCGTGTAATGCCCAGTAACCCGCAGTGATAGCGGCAATGCCTAATACCCCCCATGTAAAATAGCGGCTTAACAAATGCACAAAAGATACCTTTTCAGGCGCCTTGTTTTTTAGCTCATCTCTATTCCACAAGCTGGTGAGGTAGCTTTGTGCTACTTCTTTCACGGTAAGGATTTCCAGGTTGCCGTCGAGCTGCCGTCCGCCGGCATAAATAATTTCGCCGGTGGCTTTGCTTACCGGTGCTGATTCGCCGGTAACAAAGCTATAGTCGATCAGCGCTTTGCCTCTAACAATGATGCCGTCTGCCGGGATCAGTTCATTATTATGAATGCGGATGGTATCGCCGGTTTTAATGTCGGGCAGTGCTGTGGGCACCTCTTTATCTTCTTTGATAACGCTTACGGCTATAGGGAAGTAGGCGGTATAGTCACGGTCAAATGAAAGCCCCTGGTAGGTTTTGTCTTGCAGTATTCTTCCTGTCAGCATAAAGAAAACGATGCCGGTCATGGAATCGAAATATCCTGCATGGCCCTGCATTACTTCTGCGAAACTGCGGATAAATGTAACAACAATGGCGAGCACAATAGGTACGTCTATATTCAGAAATCCATGTTTCAGCCCACTCCAGGCGGATTTATAAAAGGCCTGTGCGCTATAGAAAAGTACGGGCAATGCCAGTATGAGGTTCATGTAGCGGAACAGGCGGTTGAATGTTTCGTCGAGCGCGCCGGCGCCGGCAAAATAATCCGGGAAGCTAAGCAGCATGATGTTGCCAAAACAGAACCCGGCAACGCCCAGCTGGTAGATGAGTTTACGGTTGGCGCGTGGTTTTTTATATTGTAGGTCCTGCAGGCTGATATAAGGTTCATACCCAATGGCAGTCAATATTTCAGCTACTCTTCTTAAGTCGGTTTCATGATGTGAGAAGATGACCAACACCTCTTTCCTGCTAAAGTTAACGGTTACACGTTGTATGCCTTTTTCCAGCCGGTGCAGGTTTTCGAGCAGCCATAAGCAGGAGCTACAGTGAATTTGCGGAATATAGAAGTTCACATGCGTTTGTGCATCGTCTTTGTACCGGTGCAGCTGCTGTGCAATTTTTTCATCTTCAAGAAAAGCGAACTTGTCGCTCCGCACGGTGATCCGCTGGTTAATGCCAGGTTGGGTGTTAAGGTGATAATACTCACAGAGGTCATATTGATGGAGTATTTCGTATACCATTTTGCAGCCCTGGCAACAAAATATTTTATCCTGCAGGACAATGTCATTGTCAGTACAGTCTTCCCCGCAATGGTAGCAGGCAGTATGGGTGTTGGCGTGCGAAGAAACGGGCATTAGTCAATAATTACGTTATCAATATCATCTTGGGAGATGATGGCCGTGTGACCGGGTATGACAGCTGGGTAAAGAATATTCTGCGCTACATATATCCATTGCTGCAGCAGCTGTTCTGTTATAAACAGATCGCCGGTGCACAGTTTGTATTCGGCGCTCCATTGTTCCTGTAGCTGGTAGTTACCGGATACCTGCCGGACTTTCTGGAGCAGCAGTTGTATTTTCTGAAACGATTGCTGTACGCTGTCGTAAGCTGCCGGCTTCAGAGCTTTATTGCGCGCGGAGGTATTCCTGATAACGGGAAACAGCAGGTTGGATTCTCTGCGGATCAGTTGTATG
This sequence comes from Chitinophaga hostae, assembly GCF_018224885.1. Lineage (GTDB taxonomy): Bacteria > Bacteroidota > Bacteroidia > Chitinophagales > Chitinophagaceae > Chitinophaga > Chitinophaga hostae. The sequence continues at coordinate 303,745 of NZ_JAGTXB010000001.1, forward strand.
GTTTCCGTTTGCATTCTCCCGAACAGGAGGTGTTGGAGATCGGCCACAGCCGGGGCGCTGCGGTCTTCCTGCAGGTCCAGGTTAAAATAGGACATTACCTGTTCCATTGTATGTTGGATTGGGAGATGGAATTTGTTGGAAATAACGTTACAGAGGTTCCCGGGTGTTAATTCATGAAAATTAATGATGGAATACGCGAACATGAACCGATTGTTTGATACAGGGCAAAAGTACCGGTAGTGTTGCCGGGGGGCAATGACATGTATCAAGGCAGAATATGATTATTATCAGGATTTAGTCCTGCAGGTTGGCGGTCCGGATAATTTCGGTGAGGTCGAGGAGGCGGATCTTTTTGCCTTCGAGTTCAATCATGCCGTCTTTCTTGAATTCGGAAAGCAGGCGTATAGCAGATTCGGTGGCGGTGCCTACGAGGTTGGCAATTTCTTCCCGGGAGAGGCGTACGCTGAGGGTATGACCATCTTCTTCGAGGCCATAGGTTTCTTTGATAAAGAGTAATGTTTCCGCGAGCCGTTCTCTTACCGGCTTTTGGGCCAGGTGGGTAATTTTGAGTTCGGCTTTACGAAGTTCGCTTGACAAGATGCGCATCATTTCAAAAGAAAGCGCTGCATCTTTTTGCAGAATGCTGAGAAACAGGTCTTTAGGTATAAAGCAAATCGAAGAATCTTCCAGTGCGGTAGCGGTGGCGGTATACCGTTCATTGCTCAGGAGGGCTTTATAGCCCATGATATCGCCGGCTTTAACGAGGCGAATGATTTGTTCGCGGCCATCGTCGCCGCTATGGGAAAGCTTTATTTTACCATCGTTGATGCAGTATACACCGAATGGGTAGGCGCCTTCATGGAAAATCACCTGTCCTTTTTTATATACGGAGCACACTTTTGCATCTGAAATCTGTTCAAGATTGCATTGTTCCGCCTTGCAGAATATTGAAGAGAAGCGATCCTTACAGTGTTGGCACGAAGGATTGTGGAACGATGTAGCCATAATCAATTTGCAAAAGTACTAATTTACGGCTCCTTAACCAAAGCAAAAGTATTCGTGGCGCTTAATTATTATATTATTTATAAACCATATGAGGTGTTGACCCGCTTTACTCCGGAGGGCAACAAAGCCTGTTTGGCGGATTATTTTAAAGTGCCGCCGGACGTATATCCTGTTGGCAGGCTGGACTATGATAGTGAGGGGTTGCTGATATTAACCAACGATAAGGCGCTGAATCAAAAACTGTTGTTACCGCAGCATGCGCATGAGCGGGAGTACTGGGTACAGGTGGACGGCGCCGTGACCCCCCAAGCTGTGCAGCAGTTACAGGCAGGTGTACAGATCAATGTAGATGGCAAATTATACCGGACGAGACGCTGTAAGGCGGAGTTATTCACGGAAGAACCCCTGCTGCCTCTGCGGAACCCTCCTATCCGTTTCCGTAAAAGTATCCCGGCGCCGTGGATCAGGATGATCCTGACCGAAGGAAAGAACCGGCAGGTAAGACGCATGACTGCCGCGGTAGGGTTTCCTACGTTGAGGCTTGTCCGTTACCGGCTGGAGGATATTACCGTAGCCGGTATGCAATCAGGAGAATTATTGCAGCTGGGCAGGGAGGAACTGTACCGGAAGCTGAAACTGGTACCATGATAACGTTGCGTGATGGCACTGGTCCCGGTTGCGGCACTACGGCGCTTTGTTCGTGCTGCTAACGCTTTGGCGGTACAAGGTCCAGCGGTGGCAAACAGGCGCTGATGGTTGTTGGCCCTCAGCCCTGGTAAGCAGCCAACGGCTTTTTGCTTTATGCTTTATGCTTTCAGCTTTTTTAACTAGGTTTGTCACCTACAAATTTCTATTATGCTGAAATCAATGACCGGCTTCGGAAGGGCAGAAAGCACAAGAGGCGAAACTAGTATCGTAGTGGAGATCAAATCGCTGAATGGTAAGCAGTTTGAAGTGAATCTGAAGTTTTCTCCTTTGTTAAGACCCTATGAGTTCGACATCCGTACCCTTATGCAGCAAACCTTGCAACGGGGAACGCTTGATGCAACCATCAATATCCGCCAGAATGGCGCTACCCGACCGGTTGTAATTAACACAGATCTCGCAAAATATTATTACCAGTCAATCACCATGCTGGCCAACCAGCTGGAGCTGCCGCAGGGCGATATGCTCAATGTGCTGATGAAACTGCCCGAGGTGGTAAGTCCGGCTACAGAGCAAATGACAGATGAAGAATGGAAAGACGTAGAAGACACGCTGCGCGAGGCATTGATCGACCTGGATACACATCGTATCGACGAAGGACAAATGCTGGAAGCAGATCTGCAGCAGCGGATAGAAAATATTGACGCCTCCATGCAAAAGGTACGCGAACTGGATCCGTTGCGTAAAGACCGTATCCGTCAGCGCCTTGAAGGTTTGCTCGCCGAACATGTTGGAAAGGAAAATGTAGATAGTAACCGGTTGGAACAGGAACTGATTTTCTACCTGGAAAAACTGGATATCTCCGAAGAACTGTCCCGCCTGGAGAATCACCTGCGTTATTTCATGGAAATACTGAAAGATACTGATTCGGCCAAAGGCAAGAAACTGGGATTTGTGTTACAGGAAATAGGCCGCGAAATAAATACAACCGGCTCCAAAGCCAATGATGCCGGTATTCAGCAATGGGTGGTATTGATGAAGGATGAACTGGAAAAAGCTAAAGAACAAGTTTTAAACGTTTTATAGTAAGGCGCATACCGTATGAAGAGAATTTTCCTGGCAACAGCAGGCTTTTTATTGTTGGCTGCAGCCTGCAAGCCACCTAAATTAGACACTTACGAGAAGAACCTGGAGATCCCGGGGCATGAGTGGGCTTATGATTATAAACCATCTTTTGAAGTAAAAATACAACCGGAAGATACCGCGTATCTGTATAATATCTGCGTAAACGTACGGCATACAGATGCTTACCCTTACAGCAATATCTGGTTGCTGATAGGAACACAGTCGCCCGGCGACAGTACCTCCAGGGAACAACGGGTAGAACTGCCGCTTGCCGATGTAACGGGCAAATGGTCTGGTTCCGGGCTGGATGATATTTATGAGCACCGTATCTTTATCCAGCAGCGCGCCACCTTTGATAAACCCGGTACCTATAAATTCACCTTCGAACAAAATATGCGGCAAAATCCGCTACCCCATGTGATGAATGTTGGCTTGCGGATTGAGAAAGCCGGTACCAGGCAATGATGAAAAAGATTTTCAATAAAATGCAGGAAGGAAAATCTGTTTCCTTCGTTTATTTTTTAGTACTGGGATATACGATAGCAGCGCTCGTGTGGTGGGGCATTCTGCTGTTCAGACAAAGTGAGCAGATCAGCGGCTTTGAACGGCAAAATCTTTATTTACGTGTAGATAGCCTTGCACAGCCGGTGGCGCATCAGCTGGAATTGCAGCGGATCAACAAAGAAGAGCATATGCGCTCTTTTAAATACCTGGGCGAAGGCCTCATTTTTTTAGGAATCATTTTACTCGGCGCACTCTTTGTATACAGGGCGGTGTGGAAATATATGAAGCTCAGCAGGCAGCAGCAGAATTTTATGATGGCGGTTACCCATGAATTGAAATCTCCTATTGCCGCCGCCAAACTAAATCTCGAAACCATCCGTAAACACCGGCTGGATGAGGAGAAGCAGTTGAAGCTGATTAACAATACCATTCGTGAAACCAATCGCCTGGACCAGCTGTGTAACAACATACTCCTGGCTGCGCAACTGGAAACACATAAATATCAGCTGTATAAAGAACCGCTGGATTTTTCAGCATTGATATCAGGCAGCATCCGGGAACTGGATGGCCGCATAGGCACCCACCAGATTGAAGCCGACCTGTTGCCGGATGTATGGCTGGACGGCGATAAGCTAACCTTGCAGATTGTACTGAGCAACCTGGTGGAAAACGCCGCCAAATATGCACCAAAGAATACCACCATCTTTGTAAAACTATTTGAACAGGATGAGGAACTGAAGCTCCAGGTAATTGACCAGGGGCCCGGGATTCCCCAGGAGGAGAAAGGCAGGATCTTCCTGAAATTTTACCGCGTAGGGAACGAAAACACCCGCAAAGCAAAAGGCTCCGGCCTCGGTTTGTTCCTGACCGCCAAAATTGTGGAACAACACGGAGGAGAAATAGAAGTAAGAGATAATATACCTTCCGGTAGCTGCTTTGAAATAACCTTCCCTGAATATTCCGTGCAAACGGCGTAAATTAGATAACGGATTGATGAATACCAGGATCCGGATTCGATGTAAAATCAAACAATAACACATGAAGGAAGCGACAAAGGCATCAATACTGCTGGTGGAAGACGAAGAAAATCTCCAGGAAGCGCTGAAGCTGAACCTGGAGCTGGAAGGATATGAGGTTACCGCAGTGGACAACGGCACAGCTGCGCTGAAAGCAGTAAAAAACGAATATTTCGATCTCATTATACTGGATATCATGTTGCCCGAAATGGATGGCATCGCGGTATGCGAAAACATCCGTATTCAGAACAACGAGATACCGATTCTTTTCCTGAGTGCTAAAAATAGCAGCGCGGATCGCGTACTGGGCCTCAAAAAGGGCGGCGACGACTACATGACCAAACCCTTTAACCTGGAAGAACTGTTGCTGCGGGTAGAGAAGCTCATCGTAAAAAACAAAAAGATCCAGGATAAAGACAGCGTTCCCAATGTATACCGCTTCGGAGAAAACATGATCGACTTTGCGGCACAGGAATGCGTAGGGAAAGATGGTAAACATTATGAGCTGAGTAAGAAAGAAGCCATGCTGCTCAAACTACTCATCGAAAACAAAGGAGAGGTAGTTACCCGGGAAAAGATATTACAGGTAGTTTGGGGGTATAACGTATATCCTACCACCCGTACCATCGATAACTTTATACTCAATTTCCGTAAATACTTTGAGGAAGACAGCCGTAACTCCCGTTACTTCCATTCAGTAAGAGGAGTAGGCTATAAATTTACTGAAGCGTAAGCGATTGGCTGGGTGAGCGGTTAGCCCTTAACTAACTGCCGGCAGCCAATGGCTGAAAGCCTGATTGTCTCAGCCCCACCCATCACCCGGTGCTGCATTCGCTAACAGCTGGTAGCTAAAGGCTAACAGCTGGTTCGCTGCATTGGTTAAAAGCTAACTGCTAATGACTAAGAGCCGGTTCGCCACTTTTCACCCCATTCTCTCCGTTTTCCGTTAAAATTCGACCTCATAATAAATCTCACTTTCCTGTAGTGATTAATTAGCCGATATTTATTTCGCTTATAAGAGATGAAGAACATCCTCCTGTAAACCTAATATGTGGCACATTATTACACAGAAATAGTCTTTGCTGCGGAGTGGCCCTTCTGGCTGTTTTTTTTGTTAAGTCTCGTTACCCTAATAGTATTTTTTACCCTGCGGGAAAGAAAAATCAGGAGAGTCTCGGCGAAAGAAATAACCAAGCACCATACGCAAATTAACCTGGAGCTCCATGCTTTCCAGGCGCAAATGGACCCTCATTTTATTTTTAATAGCCTCAATGCTATTCACCATTATATTCTTACTACAAGTACAGATATGGCCTCCCTGTACCTCACCCGCTTCTCCCGTTTAATGCGGCTCATGATAGGCAACTTCAATAAGGAATGGATTTCACTGCAGGACGAGCTGGACGCCCTGGAATTATATATACAGCTGGAACAGCTCCGTTTTGACGAGCAGTTCGACTACCAGCTGAAGGTGCTGCCCGAGGTAAACAAGCAGTTCACCCTGGTTCCTCCCCTGATCATCCAGCCATATGTGCAATATGCCATCTGGCACCGGATACTGCTGAGGCCGCAAAAATCCGGCGGCCAGCTGCTGATTACGATCTGTAAGGAAAAAGACCGGCTGTTTATACAACTGGAAGATAATGGCGTACTGATCACCGAAGTGCTGGATGGTACCGGTGAGCGCCAGGCCACCGGCATCGACATCGCTTCCGAACGATTATATATGATGAGTGAAAAATACCATATGCAGGCCAGCATAAAAGCGCTGCAAGTATACGATGCGGAACAGCTCCCTACGGGTAACCGCCTCATTATCAGCATGCAACATATAGGCACCCGTCAATCACTGGCAGGCTGAGTCTTTTATTGGAAATATGCCATAAATAGCTTAATTTCTACATGGATTTTTTGAATCGACGACCATATTTCACAAATCTCACAGCAACCTGTAACACCCGGACTTTACAAAACAATCTGAACTAATGCGTACCATTATAGTGGACGACGAGAAACATAGTCGGGATGCACTGCAAATGATGTTGGAGAGGTATTGCCCGCAAGTTACTGTACAGGCCGTTTGTGGTAACGGAAGGGATGCCCTTAATGCTATAAATGAATTTCATCCTCAACTGATCTTCCTGGATGTGGAAATGCCGGGAATGGATGGTTTCGAAGTGCTCGAAGCCTGCGGCCACCGCGATTTTGTCGTTATTTTTATTACCGCCTACGACCAATACGCCCTTCAGGCTATTCATCACAGCGCATTGGACTACCTGCTCAAGCCTATTGATATAAAGGAACTGCGCGATGCCGTGGAAAAAGCCGGATCGCAGTCCAGGGCTGATATGAACGAAAAGGTAGATAACCTGTTGTTATTCCTGCAGCAGCATCTTTACCAGGACGAGCGCATGGCGCTGCCTACCCTGGAAGGACTGCGTATGGTGACCGCCAAAAACATTATCTATTGCAAATCGGCGGGTATCCAAACCAGGCTGCATTTGCAGGAACCGGAAAAGCCGGTGGTGGTATACCGCACACTCCTTGAAATGGAAGAATGGCTTACTGATAAAGGCTTCTTCCGGGTACACAACAGCTTCCTGATTAACCTGTCTTTTATGGAGAAATATATTAAAGGAGATGGCGGCGAAATTATCATGTGTGATGGTAACAGCGTACCGGTAGCACGTGAAAAGAAACATGATTTTCTCCTTCGTATAGAACGCTTATAGCCGCTTGATATAGGCACAACTGATCCAGCCATTTTTACCATCGGCCAGTTCTACTTTGCAGAATTCTGCAGTAGCATCCACAATATGTACTTTCATGCCCTCTCCTATCTCAAACGCATCGCGGCTATTTTCATCCGGAGATGTTTTTGCCTTGATATTGCTGTTCATCACAATGCCTGATTGATGATTGTTGGAAGACAGATAGGTATCTATCGCCATCAGCAGGTATAACACGCATAATGCGCCGATGACATAGTTGCCCCAGCGAAGAAATTTATTTTTCCATCCCGGCAGAAAGCTATTTACTAATATACCTGCTATCAGCAACCAGAAAAGCACCACTGTACCCACTGCCCAGCCATTTGCTTTATGAAGATGCTGCAGCTGTAACCACCACTGCTGAAAAAATACCAACGGCAATTCTTCTACAAAGCCACTTACTTTCTGATTAGCAATGGCGAGGTTATGTTTTATCGCAGCATCGTTAGGAGACAGCTGTAATGCTTTTTCATAACTATATATTGCCTGTCCTGTTTTACCTGCTTTGTACCAGGCATTGCCTGCATTAAAGAAGAGTGCTTTTTGCGTATGACCTTCATCCAGCAGCTGCTGGTAAGTCCTGGCAGCTTCTGTGTATTTGCTTTGACTAAAAAGAACATTCGCCTGTTCAAACCGCTGCTGCGGATTGCTTTGCGGCGTTTGTGCGTTGGCGGTAGTAAACGCCGGCAGCAACCATGCTATTGCAAAAAAGACCAGTTTAATATTTCTGTTGTTCAGCATTTTCGCCTTTCGTTAATGGTTAGTTCTTCAATGCGTCTTCCAGGTTACTGATAATGGTGACTGCTTTTTCGTAGGTGCCCTGCATTTTCCGGTCATCCTGACCGGGTGCATACAATGCTACTTCGCAGTTATCAATCAGGTTAAACAGCTCGTGCGTATTGCTGCCGTTTATGCTGCGGGCGCTCAGTTTATCCTGCACCAGTTGCTTACTCAGATCGGCCATTGGTATTTTCAGCTTAGAGCTGAGATAGCCCCATACCGCACGGGAAGTTTCTTCATAAAACGCTTTATCCTTTCCTTCTTTCAGATAGCGGGCCGCGAGTTCGAGCCGTTTCAAGGCTACTTTATTAGCATAGCGGTGTTTGAGTACAGCGGCGTTGGTGGTATTATAATCCTTTTTGCGTTTGTAGAAAATAATGCCGGCGGCTATCAGCAAAGGCAGTAACAACAGTATATAGAACCACGCGCTTACTATAAACCAGCTGTGGTTCCGCGTCCAGTTGAGAATGCCGGTTTCATTTTTCACCAGGTCATTTTTGCCGGTGCCATAGTCCTGCTTATCCTGTTTAATATGTTTGCCTTGCTCAATGTGTACACTGAACGGTTCGGAACGTAATGTTTTAAAGCTGTTGGCGGCAGGATCAAAGTAGGAAAACTCAACGGCGGGTATGGTATGGTCGCCTGCTTCCTGCGGCATTAGTACATATTCAAAGGTTCTGCTGCCGGAAAGCGGATTGCTGTTCTTTTCTATGTCGTCGGTCACTTTAGGATCATACCTGTCAAACCCGGTGGGGACCTCTATTTTAGGGGAGTTCAGCAGGTTTACGTTACCCTGGCCGCTGATGGTTACTTTGAGCGTAAGCGCATCGTCGGTAGTGATTTTCTTTTTATCCAAAACGGCCGTCATGTTAAATTTACCTACTGCGCCATTATAGCTGATAGGTCGTCCGTCAACCGGTACGGGCTTTACATTTATTTTGATCGGGTTGCTTTGTATTTTGTATGGAACGTCCTGGTACTCTACTTCCGGCCGGTTAAAAAAGTCGTCAAAGAAAGGATCTTTAAACGCAGGGTCGTTAAAAAAATCTTCAAACGGATCTTTGTTCCGGTTGGCGCCTCCACGTTTGTTGGCAACCATTTTTACAAGCCGTACCTGGTTGTCGACCTCCACGGGGTCAAGTTCCAGCGCGCCGGATTGCAGAGGGAACAGCAGTGTTTTACGAATGGTAAATACTTTATAGGGAACGCCGTTCACTCTTTCTTCCGTGGCTTGCGGAGGGTTGGGCAGTTCTATATCTTTAGCGGAAAATCCTTTGAAAGCAGGGACTTTGGTAACACTGGAATTTGTTGGGAGGCGTGTATAAAGTTTATACGTGGCCGTTAGTTGTTCTCCCTCGTACATGGAGGTTTTGTCCACATCTACTTTGAGGAAAATATTTTTCTTCAGTTTTTCATTGATGTCTTCTCCTTTTTTGAGGAATCCTTCGGGGAGGTCTTCGCCGCCTTGTCCGCGGTGTGAAGGAACGCCGGCCGAAGGCGGCGCCGCCTGCTGTTGCTGTTGCTGGGCATTACCTTTTCTTACTTCGATTAAAACCGGGTTTGATTTGACGATGTTGCCATTTACGCGGGCCTGTGCGCCGGCGATGGTAAAGTTGCCTACATGTTTTGCCTGCAGCAGATAGCTGAGTGCAATGTATTCGGATCGTTTGCCGTTGAAAATAGATTGTCCCTGCATTTGTGAGGGGCCCTGCAACACTTCAAAGTCTTTGAAACTGGGAGGCGTAAAGCTGGCCACATTCACCCCGTTTTCCAGCATAAACTGAATCTGGAAAGGTTCATCCTGCGTCACGGTGTTATTGCTCACAGTAGTAGTAAAGCGGAACTCCTGTGCGGAGGCACAGGCTACCAGTCCTAAACAAAACAAAACGGAGTAAATACACTTCCTTATGCAAATTCTGTACTTCATAATTATGTCAACAAATTTAACCAAAGCCGCACTGGAAGCGCTGTAAGGCCCCGTTAAAAGTTAGTTAAAACATTCTAATATGTTCTAATTTAGTTATTTGGCTAATCTATGCCGGCGACCATTTCCCGGATTGTTGACCGGCAACAGCGCCGATGCGTCAGATGTCGCCCAGCATGGGCCGGAGTATGATTTCCTCGACCACGGTTTGTTTGGCCATTGTCCAGGCGGACCACACCACCGCAGCGATATCTTCCGGGGGCATCATCCTGTCTGGGGCCGCTTCAAAGCCATCCCAGGAGGCGGTTAAGGTGGGGCCGGGACTTACCGATGTAACCCTGATATGATGGGGTTGTAACTCTTCCCGCAGATTTTTGCTGAAGCCCAGCAGGGCATGTTTGGTAATGCCATAGGATCCGCCGTTAGGGTAAGCCTTGTAGCTGGCGGTAGAGCACAGGTTAAATATATGCCCGTTACGATGTGGGATCATGGCGGGTAACAGGTTCCGGGTGAGATGATAGGCGCTGTAAACATTTACTGCCATCAACTTCTCCAGTAGCCCATCTTCTTCTTCATAGAGGGCGCCCGGAATAAATATCCCGGCATTATTTACCAGTATATCTACACGGGCAAAGGCAGATTTGATTTTTTCGCCGAAAGCCAGTACCTGCGCTTTATCTCCCATATCTACCATTTCTGCCAGTACTGTTACTGCCGGGTTCTTTTGCTGTATGGCCGCTTTTGCCGTGGCCAGCGGATCTGCATTTCTGGCACAAATCGCTACATTAAAGCCTTCCAGCGCCAGTTTTTCAGCAATGGCCTTTCCAATGCCTTTGCTGGCGCCCGTAATAACTGCGTTCATAGTTTCTTTTATTGATGCAGTAAAATAAGGAATTTACTTTGAATGGACAGGTATCTGCAAACCCATCTCTGTGGTATTTTGTACCTTTGCGCAGTCATGAAATACAAACATCTTTTCTTTGACCTGGATCATACACTCTGGGACTTTGAAACAAATGAACAGGAAACCTTGCGCGAGCTGTACAACAGCCATGCTTTGGAGAGCAGAGGAATACCGTCTTTTGAGGCGTTTTCCGTGTCTTATGTGGATCATAATGAGCGTTTGTGGGATCGTTTCCGCCGCGGATTTATAACCCGCCGTGAGTTGAGGGATAAGCGTTTCCGTCTTACGCTGGTTGACTTCAAGATCGGCGACGAAAAGCTGACCCAAAAGATCAGCGAAGAATTCCTGGAAATACTGCCTTACAAAACAGGCCTGTTCCCGGAAACCAAGGAAACGCTGGAATACTTGGCCACAAAGGAATACCCGATGCATATGATCACCAACGGTTTTGAGGAAACCCAGTTGCTGAAAATGAAAAATGCCGGTATTGACCATTACTTCACACATATTGTTACGTCGGAAGTGGCAGGCAGCTTAAAGCCTTACCGGGAAATCTTTGATTATGCTATCAGTAAAGCCGGTACCAGCGCCACGGAAAGCATTATGATCGGTGACGCGATGGAGCTGGATATCAAAGGGGCGCATGGTGTGGGCATGGACCAGGTTTATTTTAACCCTGCTAAGCCTCCCGTCGATTTTCAACCTACGTATGTTATCCATCACCTGAAGGAGCTGAGAAGCATACTGTAGATAGCATAAAGCAAAACGCATAAAGCATAAAGCTATTGAGGCGAATGATTTAAGCATAGTGTAATACTCGCTTAGATCATTCGCCTCAATAGCTTTATGCTTTATGCGTTTAGCCTTTAGCTTTCGTTTTAGCGGCTGCCAATCTCAGGCTGCCGGTTTTAGATGGCTGCTGACAGCAGCTTTTACCTTTTGCAGCTGTTTTACAGGTAGCAGCAGAACATTCCTTTTTAGCGGATTTATCTGTTGCTTTACCGGTTGTTTTTTCCTGGGCAAAAGCAACGCCTGCCAGTAACAGGATGGCTGCTGCGCCGGTAAAAGCTTTCTTTATCATAAAAATGCCGTTTAGCTTCTAAAGATACTAGATTTTAGCAATTACGGAAACGCCGCCTTTTACCACTTCTTCCAGTTTCACGGCCACTTCTGTGCCGATGGGAAGATAGAGGTCAACGCGGGAGCCGAATTTGATAAAGCCCATTTCGTCATTCTGTTTCACGTCCATGCCGGGTTTCAGGTAGTTGACAATTCTGCGGGCGAGGGCGCCGGCGATTTGTCTTACCAGGATATCGGTTTTGCCGTTGCCTATAACAACAGAATGTCTTTCGTTTTCAGTAGATGATTTCGGGTGCCAGGCCACCAGGTATTTACCGGCATGGTATTGCGACAGCTTAACCACCCCACTAATAGGATTGCGGTTTACGTGTACATTGGCAGGGCTCATAAAGATAGACACCTGTAAACGTTTGTCTTTAAAGTATTCAGGCTCATATACTTCTTCAATTACCACTACCTTACCATCGCAGGGAGAAATCACCAGTGAGTCGCCTGTTGTATATTGTCTGGCCGGAATCCGGAAGAATGATACGATGAACAGGAAGAAGGCCAGGGATATAATGGATACGGTCCAGCAGAGACCGGATGCGCAGCCGAACCAATAAACGACGGCTCCGTTAATTAACGCCAGTACCAGGAATACAAGGGAAATGGTAGCAAATCCTTCACGATGGATCTTCATTGTTTTTTTATTAGTTGTTTGATTTATTATTTAATCGTTGTGCAAAGGTACTTCAATTCAATTTTTTTGGCATACGAAATTATCATTAAGCCATCATAAAGAATTGAACATAGATCCAGGCGAAAGGAGCGGCCAGGAGCAATGAGTCGAAACGGTCCATGAATCCGCCGTGGCCGGGCATGATGTTGCCGGAGTCCTTCACTCCTGCCATCCTTTTCAGTTTGGATTCGATCAGGTCGCCGATAGTGCCAAATACGGCAGCGATCAGGGCCAATGCGATCCAATGCTGGAGAGCAAGGTACTGGTATCCCCAGAAATGGCCATAAATACCGGCAGTGGCAACGGCGAGGATCATGCCGCCAACAGTGCCTTCGATGGTTTTTTTCGGGGAAATAGCCGGTGCAAAGGGAGTCCGTCCAATGAGAGAGCCCACAATGTAGGCCATAGTATCGTTAATCCAGATAAAAATGATGAGCAGTAACGGTATCAGCCATCCCGGTGCAGTACCTACATTACCGGGTGTATACTGGATATCGATGGCATTAAGCCGGATATGTATCAGTAAGCCGAAGGGAATGGTAATGTATAGCAGTCCGATGGCCGAATAACCTATGTTTTTTAAAGAAAAGTCCTTGCTCATTAACACTTCTCCCAATGGCATTACCAGCAGGAAAATAACCGCTACCCACCAGCCAATAAGGCCTGTGGGGATATGTGCCACCTGGAAGTTGCTGCCGGTAAAAGTGAGCAGTATGGCTGCCCCGGCAATAGTGGCGCCCCATTTATGCGGGGTAGGTACACCAGCGTAGTCGGGATCGATGTGGCGGATGAGCTTAAAGTATTCCTGCAGGGCAAAACAGCCTATCAGGAAGAAAAGCAGGAAAAAGGTATAGTCCGTCCACAGGATACCTCCCAGCATTACTGCCACAAACACAAGCGCAGAGGCAGTGCGGGTGAAAAAAGTCTTCATTATGCTTAAATCTGGTGATTAAATTCTGCCCGCAAAAGTGGATAAAATAACCTTGTGGAGCAAATTCCTGTCAGGTGTTACTGATGGAAAGACGCCTTACAGGATTCATACCCCTATGCCGGATCTACCTCATTTGGATCGCCGGTGGGCAGATTGTTGTGATGATGCACCAGGCTTTTGGCCATTTCTTCCTGTGTTTGATGAACATATAGTTCTGCCTGACCTGGCAGGGTAATATTGTAGGAAGAAGATTGCCTGTTCAGTAATACAGCCTCTATCCCGTTATCCAGCAGCATGCCTTTCACAATTTCCGCCTCAAATGGCCTGTCGCTCGAAAAGATTTTTACCCAGTCTTTTTCCATAATTATCGCTTTAATGTCTTGTCAAGATTACAAATTTTCGTCCACTCCGATGTCGTCTATCCCATCTTTATCTTTTTTGGGTTCCACCGGATCAATCATTTGCATGGGGGTTGATTTTTTACTTAACGCCCAAAACAGTCCAATGGTTACGGGAATGCTCAAAGCGATCAGATACCAGGCTACCGGCGTGTCTTTCATCGGATCGTCCTTTACCATGCCGTGCTGGAAAAGGTAGAGCATAATGATCTGTGCGCCATTGTTCAGTATATGTGCGAAGATACTTAACCAGAGGTTGCCGCTGATAACATAGATAGCGCCCAGTGCAAATCCCAGTACCACCCGGGGTAAAAATCCCAGCATTTCACCATGGATGGCGCTGAACAAAATAGCGGTGATAAATACGCTTAACCAAACCTTGCGGGTGCTTTTGATGATCAGGCGCTGGAGGATGCCCCTGAAAAAAAGCTCTTCACCGATAGCAGGTACAATGGCTACCAGCACGAGATTGATTAAAAGATCTTTGATAGCAGGCATGCGCAGCATTACAGTGAGCAGTTTCTCCGCGAGGGCCTGCATATCTCTTGCCGACTGTGAGATCGGAAAGTGTTGATTCCATTCGCCCATCAAACCTGCCAGGGGAAAGGTACCATACATTGCCAGCAGGGCAATCAGGATCTGTAAGCCCTTAGGCGCCGGTTTCAAACCAAGATAAGTGGCAGGATAAGGCTGCCACAGGTAGGCAAAAATTGCAGATGGCACAAAGAATGCGACGATGGTATAAAAGAATTGTGTTATTTTCAGATAGCCGACGAGGTTAGGATCGCTAAAGGCGCCATTCTGAATAGCCTCCAGGCTCTGGCCCGTCATGGCAGGCGTGATCATCTGCAGCGCTGCTATGTATACCGCGAAGAACCCAAAGAAAAAGCCAAGGAAGGTAACAAATTGTAATAAAGTAGAGGACTGCTTCAGATAACCGGTCATAAGAAAATACTGTATTAAATTTTGCGTAAATTTACAGCGCGAAAATCAGTTTTTGCAGTTGCTTTATAATCATCACAGCTGCGTTATTTATAGCTGTCACTGCAAAGAAATCCTGCTTGTAAAAGAAATAGTATATAAAATATTAAAATAATAACTGCGGCAAAACCTGCTGTGGTTATGTAAATTATGGTGAAGATAGGAAATATTGAATTGGGAGAATTCCCTTTGTTACTGGCGCCCATGGAAGATGTGAGCGATCCGCCATTCCGCGCGGTGTGCAAGGATAATGGAGCAGACCTCATGTATACAGAGTTCATATCTTCGGAGGGACTGATACGCGATGCCATCAAAAGCCGCAAAAAGCTGGATATTTTCGAGTATGAGCGCCCGGTAGGCATACAGATCTTCGGAGGTGATGAGGAGTCTTTATCGCTGGCTGCGCAGATTGTGGAAACTACCAACCCCGACCTGCTGGATATCAATTTCGGTTGCCCGGTAAAGAAAGTCGCCTGTAAAGGCGCCGGCGCAGGCATCCTGAAAGATATACCCAAAATGGTGAAGCTTACAGCAGCCGTAGTAAAAGCCACCAGGCTGCCGGTAACCATTAAAACCCGCCTGGGTTGGGACGACAACACCAAGAATATTGAAGACGTAGCGGAAAGGTTGCAGGATGTAGGCATCAAAGCGCTTACCATCCACGGCCGTACCCGTACACAAATGTATAAAGGCAGTGCCGACTGGACGCTGATCGGAAAAGTAAAAAACAATCCACGCATACAAATTCCTATCTTTGGTAACGGTGACATATGTACGCCGGAGCAGGTAATTGCTGCAAGACAGAAATATGGCGTGGATGGCGTGATGATTGGCCGCGCCGCCATTGGCTACCCCTGGATTTTCAGGGAGATTAAGCATTTTATGAAGACTGGCGAACATTTGCCGCTACCAACTGTTTTAGAAAGAGTGGAGGTTTGTAAAAAACACCTTCGCCAATCAGTTGCCTGGAAAGGAGAAGTAGTAGGTATATTGGAAATGCGCCGTCATTACACAAATTATCTCAAAGGGTTACCGCATATAAAAGAATTCAGACAACAATTAGTAACTTACAATACATTAGCTGAAATAGAGGAAGTACTAGACGCGGTAGTGTTACAATATAAGGACCATATATTCGAAAGGGCTGCTCCCCAATTAGCTGCACACGATTTTCTGCCGGCTGATACTGAAATGGCCGGTTGTAACGTTTACGGATAAACGGATAAACCCCAGAGTATAAAAAAACAAAAATTGCTTTCACATGACCACAATTAAAAATCTGAAAAATGAAGTCTGGAAAGACTTACAGATTAAAAACAAATCTGCCCTGCGTAAAAAATACGCTGTATCAAACATGGGGAGAGTGATCAGTTATCATGAAAGTACCGAAGATGGTAAGCTGCTCACAGGGTCTACCGTAGAAGGCTATACGGTATTAAACGTAAAGCCGGCCGACAGCTACCAGTCACTCTACCTGCACCGTGAGGTGGCCAAACTTTTCAGTAAAAAAGGAGGCCGGGCACATAAGTATGTGATTCACCTGGACTACGATAAGAAGAATAATAAAGCTTCCAACCTTCAATGGGCTACCAAAGAGGAAATGGAAGAGCATCAGCAAAAAAGCCCTGCAAAGCTGGCTTATAAGGAAAAGCAGCGTAATCGTGTAAAAGGCCTGAAGCTGAATGTTACCAAAGTAAAGAGTATCAAGCGCCTGCTGAACAAGCCTGGTAAGAAAACTATGAAGCAGATTGCCGAACAGTTTGATATCAGCGAAATGCAGCTTTACCGCATCAAAAGCGGTGAAAACTGGGGGCATGTAACATTGGATTAAAGCCTGGTTTCCCAGGACTGATCATATATGATGTTGTCTGAACTGTGGCCATACTACCAGTATGGCCATAGTTGTTTATAGCCGGTACTATAACACGCCCCTGGCCATTGCCCCCAGCATCTTCCGGTAGTGGGCACTGTCCTGCAACACAGGCTCATGCCCCAGGATAATTACCTGTTTTCGTGCACGCGATAACGTTACCAGCAGCTTACGGTCTACCTCTATCTCCTCCTCTTCCCAGTTAAACTGCCCCAGGCATTGTAAGGTTTGTACCTGTGCCGCATGGTACACCGCCAGGGAAACGATGATAATATCATTTTCGGAGCCCTGAAAGCGTTCCACCGTATCTATATTGATGTCCTGTAAAACAGGATCTTCTGCTATCAGCTCCCGGATAAGACTGATTTGTGTACGCCAGGGCGTAACCACGCCTACAGTGTCTTTGCTGAAGTTGGCGCCATAACGACTTTTCAGGTGTTGTAACAATGATACCACCCACTGTGCCTCTGTTTTGTTCATTTTAGAAGTAGCCTCATACGGACTGGCTACAAAAACCTTTCTCCCCAAAGAGAGGATCCGCTCCCACCCTACATTTTCATGATCCCGGTAAAGATCAAAGTCCTCCTTTTGCGCTGTTCTTCCGGAGCAAAGCTGGCCGGCGTAATAGTGGTTTACCATGGCGGCGATGCTGTCGTGCATCCGGAAATGGGTGTTTAGCATGCCCCAGGCATGGCGCCAGTGGCTGGTTTTGCAGCGGTGTATCAGGCGTTCAAATATAGAAGTACGTAAGTCCCGGATACCCAGATCCAGCAAACAAGGCGCTTTTACGCGGCAGAAATATTCTTCCTGCGCTACCACGGGTGGTAACTGGTTCTGGTCGCCTATCAGGATAAATTTGCGGAAAGGCATCAATAGCCCCAGCAGCTGGGGTTCTGTAAGCTGGGAGGCTTCATCCACGATCAGGGTATCGGTAGGAATCCCCATCATTACCAATTGCTCCAAACGGGTAGCCATTGTAGCTACCGTAGCTACAAATACGCGGTGGCCGGTAACGTAGTTCCTGGCCTCATCGAGCGAGCCCTCGAGGCAATATTGTTTCAGGGTCAGCGAAGCTTCTGAGCTGCGGCCTCCCATGCGCAGATGGGTAATGTTTTTGGCGGCGAGTTTATGGCATATTTCATCGACAGCCTTATTGGTAAAGGCCACAATAATTACATAGGTATCCTGCTTAACCATTTCCCCCACGATGGTGGTGAGCATGGAAGAAGTTTTACCGGTGCCGGGAGGCCCCTGTAACAGGTAGTAGTCCTGCGCTTCCAGGGCCTGTTTTACAATCTGTTCCTGGTTGGGATTAAACATTGCAGGCGTGGTGCACTGTAATGGATACCAACGCGGAGTGGCCAGTCCCAGCAGCATATTGGTACGCTCCCGGTAGCGGGGAGATATTACATGAAACAGGGAGGCTGTGGCGATCCAGTAATTGGATTCATAGATATCATGTTCAATGATCCATTCGTCGAACTGCCGGAAAAAATCCAGGGTCATCTGCCGGTTGTTCAGCGAAAAGCTCAGCTGGTCTTTTCCGAGGTCTTCTATCCTGCCCTTCAGCAGCTGTTGCTGCATGGGCTGCAGTTCTGTGCTGGTGCGGGGATAGATGATAGCGGTATCGCCCCGGCGGAAGTTATGGCTAACGGGCACGACTATATCAAATAACACAGAGCTGTTTACGGTGTCGAATTCACGGAAACGCAGTCCCGGTATAATATTGAAGCGGGAAAGCTTGTCTTTTTCCTGTTGCAGCCATAGCCCGGCAAAGCCGTCGGCATCGTCTTCCCGGTTAATTTCTGAAAACATACCACATTTTGCCTGCAGGTATTCGCGCAGCATAAATGCCAGGAACTCATGGTAGTAGGCTTTTGCCACCGGTGGCGCCGTTTGCCAGGCCTGTTCAAATGCGGTAAAATGTGCAGCGCTGAAGGAGGGCAGGCCGATAGCGGCAGCGGCAGTAATAGTGGAAAGTACTTCAGATTCGCCGCCGGCCAGCCGGAGCAGCATGGCCACTACTTCATTGCGGAGTAACAGTAAATCATTTTCTGTGAGATGTGTACTGCTTACATTCCTCAATGGGTCGGCAGCAGCGGCGGAATACAGGATGGCAGAGCTGCCTTTTCGGTGGCGGCCAAAAGCAGAGCGTAGCAACAGATTGTACCCTACTACCTGCATTTCATGGTTTTTCCAGGTGTTGAAGTCCGGGCATTTTCCGCTTTTCAGCTCGAATATTTCTTTGCGCGACTCGTCGGTATCGTCTTCTGCCATCAGGTCCAGGCGCCCCTGCAGTCCGTATTGGGCAGAAAGGAAAGTCGGTTCAATACGTACCGGCTTGTTTTGCAGTTCTTTTACAGTATGATGGAGATTGCCCCAGTGCTGCTGCCGGATATCGCGGAACATTTCGTTGATCTTTTCCCGGCCATAGGCAGCGGCCTGCAGTACATTGTCGGCCACGGCTTCCACAAAGGAGCTTTTGAAATCGATGTCCCGGTTGCGCAACATTTCGTCGAGCAGGGCATTGACCAGGTTTCCTTTGAACGCGGCGGGGCTGGATTGCTGGGGTGTTAGTTTTTTAACGAGATATAATAACCTGTTGGGTCCTTTATGGGTAAAGCACTCTGCCAGGTCGCTGATGTCAATGAGGAGGTCGGGTTCCAATACCACCTGGCTTTCGCTGGTGGTGGCGTATTCGTGTCCTTCGGCGCCCTGGCGGCAATGCAATACATTGATGGTATCATAAGGGCGCAGCAGGCCATGCAGCGATACAACCGCCATGGATTCCATGTGTTCCAGTTGTAAACTGAAGTCGCCCTGCTCATCGTTTTTCACCTCCAGCTGCAGGGTATATTTTCCCTGAGCGCCGGTAGTGAGAGGCCCTACGGCCGTTACCATACATTTCAGCAGGCTCAGGCTGCCAGGGCGGTGCTGGTAGGCCAGCGATAGTTTATGCACGCCGGAGGGGGCGTATATGTTGGTGAGGTCGGCCGGAGGTGTTGCCTGGTAGCACCAGGATACAGATTCGGTGAGTGCTTTGATACACAGGAGGTGTTCTGTTTCCTGCAACGGGAACATTCCACGTGTAGCCTTGTTCGTTAGTATGCGGAGAGCGGTAAGTTGCTGATGAATATCCGGGGGGACTGTTTGCCGGTCAAAAAAGAACTGCATGCGTGCAAACAGGTTCCCGAATGAGCGGGTTTCTTTCCTGGTTAATTCCCGGAAGAGGATTTCCAGTATCTGTTTGTAGTGACGGGTTTTTTCTTCCGTATGTTCAATGCTGTGAGCTTCCTTAATCCTGGCGTAAAACGCAGCAGCGGTATGTGATACGAGCATTGCTGCAAGGTAAGCATAAAGCGGAAAGCATAAAGCGGAAAGCATAAAGCGGAAAGCTATTTAAGCGAATGTTATTAGCAAGTATTCAACACCGGGTCGCTTCGGTCATCCGCTTAAATAGCTTTGTGCTTTCCGCTTTATGCCTTCTGCTGCTTGCATGGTTGCAGCATTTGTTATACCTTCCGTAGGATTTATAGTGTAAACATAATTTTCTTATGTCAGCCAAAAAAATAGCCATTATAGGTGGAGGAAATCTGGGATCGGCCATTGCCCAGGGATTGCTGAAGAGCGGTTTTTCGAAGGCCGGTGATATCACTATTACCAAGCGTAATACCAGCACGTTAGCTGGTTTGAAGGAGGCAGGAGTACGGATAGAAACGGACAACGCGGTAGCGATCCGTGAATCGGAAGTGATTGTGGTGGCTTTAAAACCCTACAATGTGCGGGAAGTATTGCAGGAGTTCAAATCGTCGTTTGACCCCGGGAAGCATATCCTGATCAGCGTTGTAACCGGTGTAAGTATCGATGACCTGGAGCACGTGGTGCCCGGGATGCCGGTAGTGCGTGCCATGCCCAATACGGCCATTGCCATCCAGGAGTCTATTACCTGTATTTCGCATAAACATGCTACGGAAGAGCAGGTCCGGTATATCAAAACCATGTTTGACCAGCTGGGCGCCACGGTGAGTATTGATGAAAAGCTGATGGATGCCGCTACGGTACTGGGCGCCTGTGGTATTGCGTTTGCACTGCGTTACATCCGCGCCAATATCCAGGGTGGTATTGAAATTGGCTTTGACGTACGTACAGCCAGTCTTATTGCGGCCCAAACTGTAAAAGGTGCTGCTGAGCTGCTGATCCGTGAAAACCGGCATCCGGAGGAAGAAATTGACAAGGTAACCACCCCCAAGGGCTGCACGATTGCGGGCTTGAATGAAATGGAACATCAGGGTTTCAGTTCTTCACTGATAAAGGGGATTACTGCGTCTTACGACAAAATAGTAAAAGACTAGTCTTTCCGGGGATATTCGAAGAAGAGGAACTTTTTCTTTGCCAGGTCAAAATCTTTCCAGCTGTCTGTATCTGCCTGTATGCCAAAAATACCGGTGGTGGGGACGTTATCGATCCTTATTTCTTCGGTGAGGTAATTGGCGAAATCGGTAATACCGGGATTGTGGGCAAATATGGCTACAGCGCCAAAATCGTCGTCAATTTTGGTGATTACTTTGAGGAAGGTAGCGGCATAGCAGAGATAGAGTTCTTCTTCCAGGAGAATTGCCTGTTTCGGATATTTCCATTCGCCGGCCATCATTTTAGCGGTTGTTCTTGCTCTTTTTGCCGGGCTGGAAATGATTAGCTCAGGCACCATACCGCGTGTAATAAGGCGTTGTGCCATTTCCGGGGCGTTTTGTTTCCCCCTTTTGTTGAGTGGCCGGTCAAAGTCATCCATGTCCGGATCGGTCCAGCTGGATTTAGCATGACGTATGAGGAGTAATGTTTTCATGGGCTGAAAACCAATAGTTAACTGTAACGAAAATACTGATTTTACAGGAAGTTAACTTGTTAGACTTATACAGTCAGCGGGGGCCTGGTTATTTAAGATAAAATTAACATGGGTTGATATAGCTTTTAGCTATTAGCTGTTAATAAAGCGGAGATAAAAGCACTTCGCTCCTATCTCCGCTTTATTAACAGCTAATAGCTAACAGCTAAAAGCTATATTAATATCCTCTTTCGTTTTTGCCTTCCATGTAGTTCATAAATGCTTTATTTACTACGCGGTTGCCACCCGGAGTGGGGTAATTACCGGTAAAGTACCAGTCGCCCAGGTTATTGGGACAGGCAGCATGCAGGTTTTCGATAGATTGGTAGATAACTTCTATTTCAGCCTTGATACCGCCGGGGTTGAGGATTTCAGCGATTTTTGCAGAAATCTGTTCCGGTGTAAACGGTTTATAGATGTTTTTCACCACGTTTTGTGCGTGGAGGGTATTGGTACGCGACAGTTCCTTGCAGAGGCCATAGGCTTCGTGTAGGATGTGCTCTTTGCCATGGTCTTTCAGAAGGGCAATAGCCGCCTGGAAGGCTACGAAGTCGCCCATTTTGCTCATATCGATACCATAGCAGTCCGGGTAGCGGATCTGCGGGGCGGAAGATACGATGATGATCTTTTTAGGACCCAGACGATCCAGCATCTTCACGATACTTTCTTTCAGGGTGGTACCGCGTACAATGGAGTCGTCGATCACCACAAGAGAGTCGATTCCGGGTCTTACCTTTCCATAGGTAATATCGTATACGTGTTGTACCATTTCATTGCGGCTGGAATCTTCCGTAATGAACGTACGCATTTTCACATCTTTGGTGGCAATTTTATCGATGCGGATGCGGCGATTCACCATTTCAGTGAGCTTTTCCTCGTCGAAGTCTTTCCCCCAGGAGAGAATGCGTTCTACTTTTATTTTGTTGAGATATTCTTCCAGTCCTTTTAACAGGCCGTAGAAGGCTACTTCAGCGGTATTTGGAATAAAGGAGAAGATGGTATTACGCAGGTCATTATCAATGGCCTTTAATACGGTGCCGGATAAGTTACGGCCCAGGTCAGTACGTTCCTTGTATATTTTTTCGTCGTTACCACGGGAGAAGTAGATTCTTTCAAAGCTGCAGGCTTTGCGTTCCTTAGGTTCGAGAATTTGTTCGATGGAGTAATCGCCGTTGTTTTTAACGATCAGCGCATTACCTGGCATCAGTTCCAGTACTTCATTTTCTCCAACGTTAAAGGTGGTGCGGATAGCGGCTCTTTCAGAAGCGGCTACAATTACATCATCGTTAATGTAGTAATAAGAAGGACGGATACCGTGTGCATCACGGATAACGAAGGCATCTCCGGAGCCGATAAGGCCGCAGGTATGGTATCCTCCGTCGAACATAGAAAAGGCCTGTTGCAGGATCTTTTTTATATCAAGTTCGTTGCTGCCTTCATTATCTTCTTTTGCCAGGAAATGGTGTACCACTTCCAGCATGGCGGCGAGATCGCTGTTTTTGTGAACCTCACCTGGCTGTGCCTTGGAGAACTCAAACAGTTCGTCGGTGTTGATCAGGTTGAAGTTGCCTGCCATCGCGAGGTTACGGGCAGGAATGGTATTGTAGCGCACAAAAGGGTGGCACAGTTCCACGTTGTTTTTACCCTGGGTTGCATAACGGATATGTCCCATCATGAGTTCTCCGAGGAAGCGTACATGGCCTTTCATCAGCCCGGGATATTTGGTAATTTCCGGCTGATATTTTTCTATCTCCTGTATCTCGTCACGTACTTTTGCGAAAATATCACCAATCGCCTGCGGGGCGGCACTGCGGATGCGGTGCATAAAGGGAACACCGGGTTCGGTATTCAGTTTTACGGTAGCCAAACCGGCGCCATCCTGGCCCCTGTTATGTTGTTTTTCCATGAGCAGGTACAGTTTGTTTAGCCCATAGAAAACGCTCCCATATTTTTGTTGGTAGTAGGAAAACGGTTTTCTTAATCTTATAAATGCCAGACCGCATTCATGTTTGATCGCATCACTCATGGCAGAAAATTGAAGTCGCAAAGGTACGCCAAAAAAGGAGAAAACCAGTCAGCAGGAGGTAATAGGATCAGGAAACGCGGTTTAGCTATTAGCTTTTGGCTGTTAGCCTTTAGCAGCGGGGAGATAAATGTCCCGAAATCAAGCTGAAAGCTGCGACCATATTTCACCGGTGGGCGTAAAAAAAGCGGAGATAAAAGCACATCGCTCCTATCTCCGCTTCACTAACTGCTAAAAGCTAAAAGCTAACAGCTATATCACTGTTTCGCCAGGGACGACATCCACTGGCTGATACGATTACAGTTTTTGTACTCATCATCCACGTGTACATAGAAAGTTGGGATCTTTTCGATTAACCATTTGTTGATGGCTTCTGCGCGTTTGATATCCAGTGTACGTTGTTGTATACGGGAGTAGTCGTCAGTAAGATTTTCCCTATGTGGTTGTGAGCGTGTTTTCAGGTAAACGATGCGTACGGATGTGCGGCCGCTTTCATCGGTAAATTGTGCCGGAGCGGATATCTGGCCTGCTTTCAGGGTATCGAGCATCATTACGATTTCTCGTTCGCCCGGATCATCGAGTTGGTCGATGGTGATGAGGGTGCTGCCGTCGCCGGTTTTGGACTGGAGCATACCGCCATCAAATTTGGCGCTTGGCGCGTCGCTGTATTTGGCAACGGCTTCTGCAAAGTTGATTCTGCCGGACAAGATGCTGGTGCGAATGGAGTCCAGTTTGGCGATATTGCTTGCCAGGTCGGACTTGGTTACAGCTGCCCTGAGGATGATGTGTTGAACGGTGATATTATCGCCGGAACGTTTCAGCATCTGGATAATATGATAGCCGAACTGGGATTTCACCGGTGAGGAGATTTCACCTTCTTTTAAACGGAAGGCGGCTGCCACGAAGTCGGGGTCCCAGGAGTTCTTATCGTTGCGGTTGAGTGATAAAATACCTTTGTTATCTTTTACGCTTGGATCTTCGGAGTAGAGTATAGCCAGGGAGCTAAAGTCTGATTCCTTGTTGAGCACGCGTTTTTTGAAGTCGAGGAGGCGGTCAATGGCATATTGGTCCATTTCGCGGGTCGCTTTGGGCGTTAGTACGAGGGTACCTATTTCCAGTTCTGACTCGTAGAATTTGAGGCTATCTTTTGGGATAGCGTCGAAGAAGCGTTTTACTTCTGAGGGGGTTACTTTTACCGGTTCGATGATTTTATTACGCATTGCCTGTGCAAGCAATCCTTCTTTGATTGGTTGGCGGAAGCGTTCGCGGAGCTGGTAAATGGAGTATCCGGTTACTTCCTTCATTTTTTCCTTGCTGCCATACATCTGCTCAAAGTAGCGGATACGGTTTTCCATTTGGGCTTCCACGTCGCCGTCGCTTACGGGTAAGCTGTCTCTTTCCGCTTGTAACACCATTACCTTCTGGGAAATCAGCATTTCCAGGGTTTTGCAGGCTGCGTCGGGCATCAGGTTGCCGTCGGGCGAGTTATGCTGCTGATCGCTGAGCGCCCCGTCCATATCGGATTTGAGGATAATTTTATCCCCTACAACGCCGATAATCTTGTCTGCAATCAGTTTTTGCTGGGCCGAAGAGGCTTGCCATAACAGCAAAGCCCCTGCGGATAATGCTAAAAGTTTCTTCATACAAAAGCGGTAAAAACCAAAAATAACCATTTAAAAGTGAGCAGCATAGGGAAAGTCGATGGATTTAACAAAAGTTTAGATGAATCGGCGCCAGTGCCGTTTTTTTGAAGCTAAAGCGATAAAATAGAAAGCAAAAAGCTATCGTGATGAATGATCCAAGCGACTTTAAAAATTATGCCGGGTCATTCGCTACGATAGCTTTTTGCTTTATGTATTACGCTTTAAGCTTTCTTAAAGTGTTCTTTTAACTTCTACTTCTTCAAACCCTTCGATGTTATCATTAGGTCTGAGGTCGCTATAGCCTCTTACACTCAAACCGCACTCCATGTTGGCGGCAACTTCCTTCACGTCATCTTTATAACGTTTCAGGGAGCCGAGTTCGCCGGTGAATACCACGATACCGTCGCGTACCACATTGATACGGGTGTTTCTTGTCAGCTTGCCATCGGTAACGAAGCAACCTGCCACGGTAACTTTTTCGAATTTGTAAGTTTCGCGCACCTGAACGTTGCACACCACTTTCTTTTCGATTTTTGGTTCCAACATACCTTCCATGGCGCTCTTGATTTCATCGATCGCGTCATAGATGATGGAGTAGTTACGGATTTCAATATTTTCTTTTTCCGCCAGCTTAGCAGCCTGGGAAGAAGGACGTACCTGGAATCCGAGGATGATGGCATCAGAAGCGGTAGCCAGCAATACGTCGGATTCTGTAATCTGACCTACTGCTTTGTGAACGATACTGATGACAATTTCTTCGGTAGAGAGTTTTTGCAGGGAGTCGCTCAATGCTTCCACGGAACCATCAAAGTCGGCTTTGATGATCAGGTTCAGCTGTTTGAAGTTACCCAGTGCCAAACGACGGCCGATTTCATCCAGTGTGATATGTTTCTTCGTACGGATACCTTGTTCACGAACGATCTGTGCTCTGCGGTTAGCCACATCTTTTGCTTCAGATTCGTCTTCGAACATTTTGAATTTCTCACCAGCCTGTGGAGCACCGTTTAAGCCGAGCACCTGAACCGGCATAGAAGGACCTGCTTCTTCCATTTTCTGACCACGTTCGTTAAACATGGCTTTGATTTTACCGAAGAAGGAGCCGGATACGATGGTATCGCCCTGACGGAGAGTACCATTTTGTACCAGCAGGGAGGCTACGTAACCGCGGCCTTTGTCCAGTGTCGCTTCCACGATGCTACCGGATGCTTCGCGGTCAGGATTTGCTTTCAATTCCAGCAGTTCCGCTTCCAGCAGTATTTTTTCGAGGAGGACGTCTATGTTTAACCCGTTTTTGGCAGATATTTCCTGGCTTTGGTATTTACCGCCCCAGTCTTCTACCAGGAGGTTCATGCCAGCCAGTTGTTCTTTAATTTTTTCAGGGTTGGCGCCTTCTTTATCCACCTTATTGATGGCGAATACCATTGGCAGACCAGCGGCCTGTGAGTGGGAGATCGCTTCCCTTGTTTGTGGCATGATGGCATCATCAGCGGCTACCACGATAACAGCGATATCCGCTGCTTTGGCACCACGGGCACGCATCGCGGTAAACGCTTCGTGACCAGGCGTATCGAGGAAGGTGATTTTCTTACCACTGGCGGTGGTTACCTGGTAAGCACCGATATGCTGGGTGATACCACCGGCTTCACCGGCTACCACGTTTGCACTGCGGATATAATCGAGCAGGGAGGTTTTACCGTGATCGACGTGACCCATGATGGTCACAATCGGTGCACGTGGCACCAGGTCTGCAGGATCATCTACTTCATCATCCTCATCGGTTTCTTCAGCATCTTCCAGACCGATGAATTCCACTTCGTATCCAAATTCGCCGGCTACCAGTTCTATTACTTCCGCATCGAGGCGTTGGTTGATAGATACCATGATACCGAGGCCCATACATTTAGAGATCACTTCTGCGAAGCTTACGTCCATCAGGTTAGCCAGTTCGGAAACAGAAACGAATTCTGTTACCTGGAGTTTGTTGTCTCCATCTCCTTCTTTTGCTTTCTGTTGGGCTCTTTCTTCACGTTTATCTCTACGGTGTTTAGCTTTCACGTTTTTACCGCGACCGCCACCGAGTTTGGCCATTGTTTCCTTGATCTTATTTTGGATCTCGTTCTTATCGATTTCTTTCTCTTCGGTAGTGCGTTTATCTTCACCACGGTTACCCTGGCCTGGTCTGTTATAACCACCGCCCTGGCCTGGCCTGTTGTAGCCACCGCCCTGACCGGGTCTGTTACCACCCTGGCCCTGGCCGCCGCCCTGACGGTTATAACCGCCACCTTGTCCAGCTGGTCTGTTGCCACCGGCACCAGTACCGCCTTGTCCGGCTGGCCTGTTATAGCCACCGCCCTGACCTTGTCCGCCGGCTCTGTTGTAGCCACCGCCACCGGTTCCGGTGTTGGTGCCGCCGCCTGGACGGTTGTTATTGCGGTTATCGCCTTGCTGGCGATTGCCCTGATGTCCCTGACCCTGGTGTCCACCGCGGTTATCGTTATGGTGGGGACGATTGCCGCCTTGTCCGCCATGCTGATGCGGACGGTGTTCGCCCGGAGCGCCGCCTTCTTTGCGATCACCTTCCTTAAAGTCTTTAGGCTGAACAGGTTCAGGTTTCTTTTCAACGATGATACGCTTGCGTTTGCGTTTCTCGTCCCTGCTAAAGTTGTTGTTCTTATTGTTATCGCGTCTGTCAGATTGAACTGGCAGCTCAATTTTGCCGATTACTTTAGGGCCGGTTAATTTTTCGGCCTGGATATTTTCGATTACAGCCGGACCTGCGACATCATCCTGTGCCTGTGTGGCAGCGGGAGGAGGTGTTGGTGGCGTGTTTTCGGCAGTAGTGGGTTTGCGATTTTCAGTCTTTACGACATGTTTAACAGGAATGTGCGCCGGTTCTTTGACTGCAGCCGGTTTTGCCTCTTGTAATACTTCTTCCACTTTTTTAACTACAGGTTTATCTTCAACCGGTGCGGCTTTTTCCGTTTGTTCTGTCGTATCGGTTTTTTCTGTTTTCGCTACTTTCTCTACCGGTGGGGTGGTTTCAGCTTTAGGGGCTTGTTCCACTTTTTCGGTTTTATCAGCTTTTTCAACTGGTTTTTCAGTTGGTGTTGTAGTTGCTTCCTGTACGGGAGGAGCGGGAACAGGTTTAGGTTCCGGTTGTTTTTCGGCAACGGGAGGAGCAGGGGTAACCGGGGTGGGTTTTTCTTCCTTCACCGGTGGTTTAACTGCTTCTGGTTGCGGAGCCGGGGTTTCTTCCTGGTCTGCTTTCTTTGCAACTGGTTTTTTATTGCGGTTTAGTGCATCCAGATCGATGGTAGTAATTACTTTAGGACCGTTGATTTTCGGTGATTCGGTTTTCACTACTTCTGGATCAGCCGGAGGAGGCGTTGCCGGCGCTTTAGGAACTTCCGCAACAGGGGGAGCTGTAACAACGGGTGGTTCAGGCTTCGGTTCAGCTTTTTCCTTTGCGGGAGGCGGAGGAGTTGCCGGAGCAACATTCGCCTGTGGTTGTGGTTCCGGTTTAGGGGCTTCCTTCACTGGTTCCGGTTGAGGTTCTCTTTTTTCTTCCTGTTTAGGAGTTTCCGCTGCCGGAGTTGGAGATGCCTCATTTTCTTTATTGGTATTCTTTTTAGCCGCCGCTTCCGCTTCCTCTTTTTCTTTCTTCTTCATCGTTTCTAACACGCTTCCTTTAGGCAGGGCTATCTGGTCGCTTTTGCGCTTATTAGCCTTGTCCTGCTGGAATTCCGACTGCAGTGCTGCGTACATAACAGCCGTAAGGCGGGCATTGGGAGAACCAAAGCCACCCATGTCAAAGCCTTTATTGCCAAGGAAATCGATGAGGGTTTCCTTACCAATATTAAACTCCTTGGCTGCAGCCAGCAATCGTGGTGTGTTGTTTGTTGTTTCAGGCATATCGTATTTCGGGCCTCCCCTGTTTCCCGTTTCTTCAAAACGGGATGTTTTTTTACGTTTAAACAATAACTCGAAAAAATCAATTCCCTTTCTAATAAGGCCTTTACCTGGGAAGGGTTGTGGCTCGGCTTTATTCTTTGTCAAACTCTTCCTGTAATATTCTTCTTACATCCTGCACTGTCTCTTCTTCCAGATCAGAACGGCGTACCAGTTCTTCAACAGTCAGCTCCAATACGCTGCGGGCAGTGTCACAACCTATTCGCTTCAGTTCATCTATTATCCATTCTTCGATTTCATCCGAGAATTCTTCCAGATCGATATCAAATTCAGACTGTTCCTGTGCTTCATCACGGAATACATCGATCTCGTAACCAGTCAGTTCGCAAGCCAGCTTAATGTTTACACCTTTTTTACCGATGGCCAGTGATACCTGGTCAGGGTTGAGGTAAACGGAAGCGTATTTGTTTTCGTTATCCACTTCCATGCGGCTGATCCTGGCGGGTGTTAAGGAACGCTGAATCAACAGTTGAATGTTGGTGGTAAAGTTAATGATATCGATATTTTCATTTCTCAATTCGCGTACGATGCCATGTATACGGCTACCTTTCATACCAACGCAGGCACCTACCGGATCTATACGGTCATCGTAGGATTCAACAGCCACTTTGGCTCTTTCACCTGGTTCGCGAACAATTTTCTTGATAACAATAAGCCCGTCAAAGATCTCAGGCACCTCAATTTCCAGCAATTTAGCCAGGAAGGATGGATGTGTGCGGGAGAGAATGATGAGTGGTGCATTGTTTTTCATTTCCACTTTCTTCACCACCGCTCTTACGTTCTCCCCTTTTTTGAAATAATCAGTGGGGATTTGTTCAGATTTAGGCAAAATTAACTCATTCCCTTCATCATCAAGCAATAAAACTTCTTTTTTCCAAACCTGGTATACTTCACCATTTACAATTTCACCGGCTTTGTCAGCATATTTCTTTACCAGGATATTCTTTTTCAGGTCGCCGATACGGGCTGATAAAGTCTGCTTAGCCGCCAGGATGGCCCTGCGACCGAAGTCCATGATCTCTACCTCTTCATATAAATCTTCTCCCACCTGATAATCCGGTTCAACCAGGATTGCTTCAGAATAGGCGATCTGGGCATTGTCATCTTCTACTTCCCCATCATTAACGATGGTGCGACGGCGTAATATTTCAAGGTCACCTTTTTCGGTATTTACAATCACGTCAAAATTCTCATCTGAGCCATATTTTTTCCGCAGCAGTGTTTTGAACACATCCTCCAGGACCTTCATCAATGTAGGACGGTCAATGTTTTCCGCCTCCTTGAACTCGGTAAATGACTCAATCAAGTTAATACTAGCCATGTTTAGTTGTTATATTTTAAAACACGATGCACACCTTTGTGTGCTTTATTTCATTAAGTTTTAAATCGGTTGCTTTTTTTTCTTTCTTCTTGCCTACCAGCTCTTCAATGTTAATCCCTTCTTCGGTGACCGATTGCAGGGTGCCTTCCTTTACGGAGCCATCCAGCAGGGTTACTTCCACTTTGCGTCCAATATTTTTAAGGTATTGTCTGTGCAGTTTGAGCGGTTCATCCAGGCCCGGGGACGAGACTTCAAGCGAGAAATCGTTGTTAGGGAACAGTTCTGCCGCTTCCAGCAAAGGATATAACTGACGGTTAAATGACACCAGCGTAGCCACCGGTACTCCTTTATCTCCGTCCAGAAAGAGCTTAATATTGTTAGTGGGCTTAATTCTGATGTCTACCAAAAAATTGTCGGGATCGTTAGCCAGCAGTCCTTCTGCTATTTCCCGGATAGCTTTTATCACGTGTTCGTTTGCCATACAAAAAGCGCGAAGGGGACAATATCTCGTCCCCTTCGTTGAATCATTTTTTCCTCACACAAAATTATGATTTTATTTTGATTGAAAAACTATTTCTTTAACTTGTATATAAATATTTATGTGAGAAGCTCTGCCATCATTCATATGTATTTTTAAAATATTTGACGTGAGCACCGCTTTCCTGCGAAAAATAAATATAGAACTGATTGCCTGGCCCCTGGGGCTTATCCTCTTATATATGATGAACCCCGATGAAAAGGCAGGCAGCTTATGTTTACTAAAAAAAATAGGCATCCCCTTTTGCCCCGGTTGCGGACTAGGCCACGGTATTCATTATTTTTTACATGGACAATGGTCCGCTGCCATCCAGCATCACTGGTTATCGCCGCTGGTGGCAGTTGTACTGCTCTATCGCACTGTCCAGCTGGCCCGGCTTCAATACGCTGACTATAAACAACCATAAACCCAATAACTATGAGTGATTTTTCATTTGCCATGCTTCCCGGTATCGAAACAGAGGAAATGATCTGGTTACAGGAACTTACCAAAAGCTACTCGGCAGAGAATAAACAGCGCTTTCTCTCTGTATACCAGAGCCGGCGCAAAGATCCGCAGACAATCCTTATTTGCAGCCTGATTGGATTTGTAGCAGTAGCCGGCGTTCAGCGTTTCCTGCTGAACCAGATCGCGATGGGTATCGTATACGTGGTAACACTGGGCTTTTGCTTTGTAGGCACCATCATCGATGCCGTTAACTACCGCAAAATGACCTGGCAATACAACAAAAAGGAAGCCCTTGCCTCCGCCGCACTACTGGGACTTTAATTCCTATGGAACGTTAAAAAAAACCTAAAATGAGGTGATTTTCAAGACGTCGGAAAGGATATTCCGCTAACTTCGCACCATTATGTTGAAATTTCTCTTTTCCATATTTATTGCATGGCTGCTGTACAAACTGGTGTTTGATCTGCTCATACCGGGTTATAAAGTAACCAAGCAGGTACGCAGACAGATGAGCGATATGCAGGAGCATATGCGTCAACAGTATGAAAGCCAGCAAGGTGCGCAGCAGGGACAACCTCAGGGTCCGTCATCTCCTCCCGAATCCAAAAAGGTGGATAAAGGAGACTATCTTGACTTCGAAGAAATTAAATAAAAAGGGGCCGGTTTATTAACCGGCCTTTTTTATACTGCATTCGCAGGACGAAAAATATCGAGAATCGTTTTTGGCGCCTGTAGGTGAATGGTTTGTAAGCCCACCGCTTTAGCTCCTTCTATATTCTGCAATAAATCATCAATAAACAGTGTTTCCCCGGCATTCAGCCCGTTTTCATCCAATACCATCTGGTAACATTCCTTATCCGGCTTGCGCTGTCCCATTTCATGGGAATAATACGCCCTGTCGAAAAAAGTGCCGAGGGAAGGGATGCCACGGCTTTCCTGCAATAACCTGTTAAATTCGTCCAGGTGAATAGCATTGGTATTACTGAGTAAATAGAGATTGTAATGCTGACGCAATTGCTGTAATAGCTGCAGCCGTTGCACGGGGAAGTCCAGCAACATGGCATTCCAGGCAGCCACTATCTGTTTGTCAGTTACGTTTTCCGGAACGTGTTTATGCATTTCCGCCAGGAACTCCTCTGTAGACACATGACCGGTTTCCAGTCCATTGAATAAGCTGGAGCCATGAAACTGTGAATACAGTTCATTGAAATTCCGGACGCCCAGGCTGGTAAACGCGTCGTTGGTCAACTGGTAGTTAATATTCAGGATTACGCCACCCAGGTCGAAAATGATATTTTTGATGCCTTGCATATGGTCAGATGTTGAGTGCAAATTTATTAAAGTGTAGGCGTAAGCGTTGGGATTAAAAAATTTTTTTAGGTTAATTCGAGAAAATAATTACTTTTGCCGTCCCTTGAAAAGGGGAATTTTGTTCTTCGGAACGGGTCCTATAGCTCAGTTGGTTAGAGCACCTGACTCATAATCAGGGGGTCCCAGGATCATGCCCTGGTGGGACCACAAGACAGTAAAGGCTTTCAGCGGACTGACGCGGAAAGCCTTTTTTCATTTGATACATGTTTTGATACATGTTGCTTTGGATCAAGTTGAAACGTTGGCGGGAATGGATGAAAAATAGTTGATTTGCATCCAATTGAATTATTTACAGCCGCCAGGAATTTCAACCTTTTGATCGAGGTGCTGTTACCAGAAGGGATTTTATATTATTTTGAAATAACTCCCGCCTCTCAAACCGATACGGAGATAAGTATTTATTGAGAAGAGAAGAATATACTCCCCGTTGAACGAAGTTAATCCCCTTCAATAACGCTTTCAGGACTAGCCGCTAATTTATTGGCTCTTCCCAAATATTACACAACTTCATTAGTATTTTTTATCGGCATTTATTGCGCAAATAGAGAGCGTACTCCCTTCGTATTTTAATTCAACTAAATCTTCTTGTTAACCATAAACATTATTTAATGACAGTTACGTCCATTAATGACCTTAAAAGCCTGACCAGTCCTCAAACAAACACCATTTATCGTGTTTTAGGTTATAAAACAGCCAACGACGGTGGCGGTGGAGAGTTCTATTGGGACAACGTTAATACCGCACCGGAAAACGGAGGTACCATTTTTATCGCCTCTACGGGCTGCTGGAAAAGATTGTATGATGGAGAATTAAATGTGAAGTGGTTCGGGGCAAAAGGTGATAATTCTGTTGATGATGGGCCTGCAATCAATAAGTGCCTTGACTACGCCAGAGAGTTATTTACTAACGGAGGGAAATTGGCGTTTCCCCGCGGGCGTTATCGCATTTCCGAAACGCTGAATATGACCAATCTCCTTTTTTGGCAAATTATTGGTGAAGGTGCAACTATTGCTCCTGATAAAGCTATTACAGCTATCAATATACAAGGCAGCCGATCCACATATACTGGATTGAATATTAGCTTTGAATCCTTGACGCGTGATGAGATCAATGAGAACTGTGTTGCTATCTGGCTTCATAAAGATGGGCACTCCGCACAAGATCAGGTGAATAACACCACTTTTGAGTGTTTTTCTATTATTGGTGCTCATACTGGCATCAAATCAGTACCGGATACTGGCCTGATATGGCAATTGGATTTCAAATCTATTTACTTCGATCTTTAT
This sequence comes from Chitinophaga hostae, assembly GCF_018224885.1. Classification (GTDB taxonomy): domain Bacteria; phylum Bacteroidota; class Bacteroidia; order Chitinophagales; family Chitinophagaceae; genus Chitinophaga; species Chitinophaga hostae. Next base: position 337,880 of record NZ_JAGTXB010000001.1, read on the forward strand.
GAAGGAGTTGCCTCAACACAGGCAATAGGGTTCGATATTGCCAGTGGCTTTAATCAGGGTGGCAGTACCACAATAAGGATTTCAAAATGTTGTGTTCAAAGCTTTATGGTCGGCAGAAAAAACAGCCAGGGCGAATCCCTTTATCCGAAACGCATTGGTTACAAGGGATATAGAATTTACTATTCCACGGATGTTTATATTGTTGACTCTTCCTATGATGGTTATCTGGATACAACCATCCAGCTGACTCAAAATGGTCAGGTGATGGATATATTCTCAAAAAATGTTCATATTGATGGATTTCACAGCGAAGCCTTGACCAATACCCTAAATGCCAATAATCTCGTGGCTCCATTCCGGATTAACAGCACTGGTTTTCTCGATATTAAAAACGTGATAATACTGGAATCGTTTATGAACTGCGGTGGGCCGACAGCAGCCGGTGCCTGGTTTCTTTTATTTGGCGGAGGCGTTTTTAATTTTGGCACCTATAACGACAATCACATTGGTTCTGCAGACAATACGCCTGTTTATATTATTACCCTCAGTAATCTGCTGGACGGGGATGATGTCACCAATAAGAGGTCGCAGATAAATTTATCTAATTCAATACAACCCTCTCAGGTACATCTGCTGAATAGGAATTATAACAGCATACATTTCGATGCCATGGAGGTAAATGGCTTAGTTACCTCAGTTGTTGGTATAGCTCCGGTTACAATTTTAACCATCCCAACCACACGTGCTTCTTGCATGATTGCTGTGCGGGGTTTTTCACAGGTAGATGGTACCTCTTATTTTATCGATTATCTGGTAATATCAAGGTCTCGGACCAGCGGGATCGTGAAGGTGAAGTCGCTACTCAACGATAGCAATAGTTATGCAAATGTCGTGAATACCTATAGTGTTACCCCCGATGGAAATATTCAGCTTGCCAGGAATATCTCCACTGGTTTTTGGATAACAGCCAAAGTTGTAAACATGATTTGATCATAATTTATCTATGCTCTGCCTCCAGGATTGTGAACATAAAATAACAACGCCTTATCAGTATCCAATGTTTGTAAGGCGTTCGTCCTTTTTATTAGTAAAACCGGAGCGTAAATCCATAGCTACTATGGAGATGAATGAGAATATCATAAGAAAATCCCTGTTTTTCTATCTTTAAGCAAAAGATATTATTTTCACCCATACCTAACTATTATTTATGAAATCATTATTTGTAGCCCTTTTTTGCGTGTTAGCCAGTAGTATCGTAACAGCCCAAAATGCCCTGCCAGCTGCCAATGGCTATGTAGGCATCGGAACTTCTACTCCCACGAGTCGCCTTCATGTACTGGATAATAATCGAAACTATTATGTGGACAGAGGGATTCCGGGACAGTCAGACGATAATATAACTGAAAATTACATTCTGCTCCATGTTATGTATGTAGGTACTACTCTGCCAACCGATTATAATGTAATGGGACGTTTTAGTGCTGTGCGGGGCAGCCAGGTTGGATCAAACAGGAAATGGATCGTTGATGTAAACACAGCCTCTGCATACAATAGAAATACCGGTAACCTGGTATCTTTTAGTGATCGAGCTACGCTGGTGTCGCTTACATATAATTCTATCCAATACCTGGCAGTTTCCATTCCCAAGGCATCAACTCTTTTCAATTTCTCTTTTACCGGATACGCTCAAAATGATGCATTTAAACTAGTGCGGGGTGATGAGGTTACAGATGTAAACATCTTCAACGCTTCAGAAGAAGTCGGAATCCAGGGAACAGTGGTGATAAAGAATGCAGCCAGCTCCAGTCGCCTGGTGCTTGCGGGAAGTGACACTACTTACTCAAATATAATGGCGATTAACCACAGTGGTTGGCCAAACACTCAACTTTATATCGGAAATACATCTTCCAGTTACATTGTAACTTCACAACGGAGTGCCAATATCATCGAAAGCTACAGGGATCTCCATATAGGGGCTGCAAATATCGGCAGTAGTATTATTTTCGAGAATGGAAGAACAGGTACATCGATAGGATCTTCTATGGTAATTGACGGTAATAAAAATGTGGGCATCGGTGTGGATAATCCAACGTATAAACTTGCAGTTAACGGAACTATCGGAGCAAGACGGGTGAAGGTTACCCAGGAGCAATGGGCTGATTATGTATTTCACCCTAATTATAAACTCCCGTCACTGGCCACTGTAGAACAATTTATTAAAGACAACGGGCATCTGCCGGATATTCCATCAGAAAAAGAAGTAATCGAAAAGGTACCGATCTGGGAGAAATCAATAGATTATACCTCCAGAAGATAGAGGAATTGACACTCTATATTATTGACCTACAACACCAGGTGGATCTTCTGAAAGAGAATACTACAAAGCGAAGGAAATCCAAATAGTAAAAATCCTTCCTACAAATCTTTTAACACCACCGTAACCGGCTGCGTTTTTTTAAGCAGCCGGCCCCTGAATAATTTCTGAACAGGCAGTTCAAAATAATAGTGTGTAGCAATACTCACCGGAATCAGGATAGCATTAAAAAGCAGTAACATAAAGGGCGATTGGAATACGTGCCGGTCAATACCAAGCACGGAGGTCACCAATGCAAAAAGTACCATCAGCGGGAAGTGAATGAGGTATATGGCATAGCTGGCGTTGCCCAATACCTGTAGCCACTTTATTTTTAAACTTCCTTTGGTGGTTTCCAGCATGGCCAGCGAAAGAACGGTGGCCGGGGAAACGAAGGTACGGAAGAAGGTGTTCCTGGAAAGATCGAAAAGGGCGGTATCAAAAGCGACACTTTTTCCCGGCAGCAAATGTTGAAATACAACCATGCTGGCATTACGGATATACGAAAATGCATACTCTGTTAACACAATCAACCAGATGAATACGGCAATACCTGTAACAATCATTGTGATCCTGCCGGTATTTTTCCGGGTAATCAGCCATTTGTATAAATGAAATACCAGTCCGCCGAGGAAGAAAGAATAGATACCCTGGCCAATCATGGAATAGAAATGTTGTAACACAGCGCCGGCTATAACAAAGCCGATCAGCCATACTTTCTTATGTTGCAGCCGCTTAAAGCTGACAATAAAAAACAGCAGGTAAAGAAGAAACTCTACCGATACAGACCAGGACGGACCATTGAATCCATTAAACATAGGATGGCTTTCAAATCCCCAGCTATGGATCATCAGCAGGTTTAGCACGAAGTGCCAGGCATCGTTATTCTGTATAATAAAAGGGCGGCCATTTACCTTTATCATCATTGCCTGCAGGAAAACAAGCGCTACCAACGTGATAAAATGCACGGGGTATAACCTCGTTACCCGGTAACAGATGAAATTATTGAAGGATGTTTCCCGGCTGCTTATCTTATCTGCATAAAACCAGAAAAAAATAAAACCGGAAAGAAGGAAGAACAGGTCTACCGCAAAAAAAGCATGATTGTAAAACATAGACAACCAGGAATACAGCGGTAACGGCATCTCCGCTATGGTGGAGGTCATTACGGTGTAATCCTTATAAAAAAAGAATTGCCAGTGACATAAAACAACAATAAGCGCAGCAAAGCCCCTGATTGCATCCAGGCTGAAAAAATATTTAGGGACCGACGTGTTAGGGGTCATAGGATATTATTCAGGTCAATAAAATGGGAAATATACCAGAGAAAAAGAGGGGTAGAACTCATTAATTGCCAATAAGTTTAACCTATAGAAAGTTAATAAAAATTGACATTATTAGCAAAACTAAAAAGATAGCAGCAGCTGTAATGGTAAATTCACATTGCAGATTATGTGTATGTGATAAAATGAACAATAATTTATATTATTATGTTGAGAAGGAGAACCGGGGATTTTTTAACGAATACCTACTAACTCATACCAGTCCTGATGAAACGACTAAGGAAACTCGCAAATGTTTTATACCATTCTTTATATACAACAAGGAAAACCCAGCAAACAGACATCCTGCTCCTCGGAAAGCTGCTTGCACGGCAGAACAAACAATTACCCATTCTGAATGATCTTGCGGAGGCTGAATTTAAAATATTTTCCCAGGCAGGAGATGATGGGATTATTCAATATCTCATTCATAAAGTAGAAATTTCCAACAAAACATTTATAGAGTTTGGCGTGGAAAATTATGTTGAATCGAACACCAGGTTCCTGCTTCAAAATGATAACTGGAGCGGGTTACTGATCGATGGTGACCTTAGAAGCATTGACTATATTAAATCCGATGACATCTATTACCAGCACCAACTGGAAGTGGCACATTCATTTATCACCGCAGAAAATATCAACAACCTGATCACCGCAGGCGGATTATCCGGGGAAATCGGCCTGTTATCGATTGACATAGACGGTAACGATTACTGGATCTGGAAAGCAATCCAGGTCGTGCAACCTGTTATCGTAGTGATTGAATATAACAGCGTCATGGGGAAAGACCGGGCTGTTACCGTACCTTATAAAGCCGATTTTGTCAGGGAAAAAGAACACTACAGCCACCTTTATTTTGGCGCTTCCCTAAAGGCATTGTGTGCGCTGGCAGAAGAAAAAGGATACTACTTTGTAGGTTCAAACTCCTATGGAAACAATGCCTACTTTGTTAAAAAAGAACGACTGGGCGCCCTGAAAGCAGTTAGTGCTGAAGAAGGATATGTAATGTCCCATTTCAGGGAAAGCAGGGATAAAAACGGGCAGCAGAACTACCTGTCGGGAGCCGACAGATACGCGTGCATAAAAGGTCTTCAGGTATACAATGTAGAGAACAATGCGATGGAAATCTTGTAGTTAAACCTAAAAAAAGAGCACTCGTTTTCGGAAAATTCCCGAAATCGTTCTCACTCGCGGGATGTAAAGGGCCCACAACATTTCTTCAATGCCTCTTTATTTTCTCCTAATCTTTATGATGCCTGAAATCCGATGGCCGGAAATCAGTAAACTGATAAAACGTATTACTAAACGCCGAAATACGCTGATACCCTATAGACTGGAGGCATCTGTCTTTGCCGGATTTCACGTAGGGATAATGTTACGATGGTGGCGTCTGGTTTGTTTGGTACCGTTAAATTATTGATTCTCAGAGCAAAAACACCAATAACACATAATCATCTCCGGCTATACTGCATGTTTTATTTGAACGCAAAGGTATCACCACTCCGGCTGGGTCATTTTCCTTAATAAGCCAAATATTTGATGATTCCAGCCATCGCGGGAAGAGTGCCCGGGGATAAAAATATTTTATCTCTTACGATGGTACTATCCTGACGCCTTTCCGACATCGTTTTTGAGAGCAGCTGTAGGCGTGCGTACCGTTATTTAATTCCGCCGATTGAAAAGCAATGTTGTTGAACCTGTAATAATACCCGGGCCGTCCGAAGAGCATAGATATACCTGTAGCGTGTACCTGATAACCATATCATTCTGGTAATTTTTTTTCAACCAATAAAAGCAATAGTATGAATTCCCTCTTTACATTAAAAAACGGCATATTATGCCGGGTGCTGCTTGCATGCTGGCTGCTGCCAGGCCTTCTGCACAGCCAGCTCATGGCGCAGGTAAACCCGCCTGTAACCGCCACCACCCAACAGCACAATAAGCAGGTGATAGGTTATATCACCCAATGGGATGCCTGGAAAAATATAGCAGGCGTTGTCCCCGCCGGAGGTTATAATCATTTAAATGTGGACTACTCCCAGTACACCATTCTTAATTTTTCCTTCTTTGGCGTGGCGGTAGACGGCTCCCTGCACAGTGGCGACTACCGGAACAAAAATATTTACCAGGCAGGCGCCACGCAAGCCCCTGCTGCCCTGGTAAACACCGACATATACAGCAGCTGGGATATGTATCTTCTCTACGGCGAACTCGATATTCTTTATAATATATCGGATGGCAGCTACGCCTACTCCCTCGGCTATCGTAATGCAGGCGGTGGCTGGAGTAATGTAAATACCGGTAAAACCGGCTCCTTTCCTTTATCTGTTCCGAAACAGGGCGGCGCCCCGGGCGTAATTGACCTGGCCCATCAGAAAGGGGTAAAGGTATTGGCTTCCATCGGTGGCTGGAGCATGTGTAAACATTACCCGGAAATGGCCGCAGATGCTACTAAAAGGGCCCGCTTCATCGCCGGCTGCCAGGAGCTGATCAGTATGGGGTTTGATGGAATTGATTTTGACTGGGAATACCCCAACGATCCCGGTATGAATATAGAACACTATGGCCCGGCTGATTTTGCCAACTTCGCTACGCTGATAGAACAGCTGAGAGCCGCCATCGGACCTAATAAACTCATTACCTCCTGCTTTGCTGCCGCTCCCGCTAAACTGCAAGGCTTCGACTGGGCAAGACTCAACAATTCTATGAACTACTTTGATATGATGACCTACGACTATAATGGCGGATGGTCCAACAAAGCAGGACATAACGCGCCATTGTATGATTACCCCGGCGCAGAATACAGCGGTTTCTCCCTCGATGCCACCACAAAGGCGTTGCGTGCACTCGGTGTAAATATGAGTAAGGTAAACCTGGGTGCTCCTTTTTATGGCCGGGGCGTAATCACCAGCGGTGCTGCCGCATTAAATGGCGCTACGGTTAAACGCGCGGAAACAGTACAGCCCGATGGGCCTATTCAAACCTGCGCGGATTATACCAACTGGCCGAAAGATCAGTGGGACGGCACTCCTAACTACAGTTTCATACTCAATAAAACAGGTGCAGGGTCGGGCTGGACGGACCATTGGGATGATGTAGCCAAAGTGCCTTATAAAACCAATGGCAGCTTTTTCCTGAGCTATGACAACGAACGCTCCATTGGTGAAAAGGCACAGTATATTAAAGATAACGGACTGGCCGGCGTTATTATCTGGCAGGTATTCGGAGATATGTTAAATATGACCGCTTCCACACAAGCCAAGGGAAAGCTGATCTATTGCCCCAATACTACCTCTCCCCTAGTCAACAAGATCAACGCTGTATTTGCCGGTAATGTAGCAGGCAACATTCCTCCCCGGATAAATCTGATCGCGCCGGTTAATAATACTACCTATACTTTACCCGCTACTATCAATATCCAGGCAAGCGCCAGTGATACAGATGGTGTAGTAAAGCGCGTGGCCTTTTATAGAGATACAACGCTGCTGGTGATTGACAGTACCGCCCCGTATAGTTACAGCTGGACCAGCGCCGCCGCGGGCACCTATGCTATCAAAGCAATTGCTACGGATGATAAAGGCGCCAGCACCACATCTGCCATCGCCAATGTGGTTGTGAGCAGCGGACCGGTGGTAAACACCGGCAAAGTGATTGTAGGCTACTGGCAAAACTGGGGCACTCCTACGGATGCATCTCCGTATATCCCTCTCCGTAATGTGAACCCGAAATATAATGTTATTGAAATTGCGTTTGCCATGAGCGGAACAGATAAGGCTACGATGAGCTTTGTTCCGGAAAATACCACCCCGGCGGCATTTGCCTCCGATGTAGCTTATTTGCAGTCGCAAGGCCGAAAGGTGTTGTTGTCGATCGGCGGCGAAACCGGTACGCTGGATCTGACTACCACTACACAAAAACAGGCGTTTGTTACATCGATGAAAGCTTTGCTGGATCAGTATAATTTTGATGGATTTGACATAGATATAGAAGGCGGCGCCAATTTACAGCTCAACAGTGGTGACAATGATTTCACCAATCCTACTACCCCGAAAGTGATAAACCTGGTTGCTGCTATTAAAGAGGTGATCAATTATCGCAAAGGACTGGGTAAGGATTGCTGGCTCACCATGGCCCCCGAAACCTATTATGTCCAAACAGCCTATGGCTCGGCCTACGGCCCGCTGGTAGGTGCGTATTTACCGGTGATCTACGGATTGCGATCCGAGCTGACTTTCATCCATCCGCAATATTATAACACCGGTTCCGTAATGGGGCTGGATAATGGTGTTTACAACCAGGCGACCTCCGATTTCATTGTAGCAATGTCGGAAATCCTGTTGCAGGGATTCCCGGTATCCGGCACCGGAAAAGTGTTCCCGGCCCTCCGGGAAGACCAGGTTGCATTTGGCGTACCGGCATCAGCCAGTGCGGCCGGCGGAGGATATACCACGCCTGCCAATGTGAAAAAAGCACTGGACTACCTGATAAAAGGACAAGCATACGGTGGCGCCTATACGTTGCGAAAACCCGCCGGGTATCCAAATTTCAGAGGCATCATGACCTGGTCGGTTAACTGGGATAAAGTACATGGCGATGAGTTTGCCAACAACTATTATGAATATTTCTTTGGCACCGCGCCGGTAAATATCCCACCCGTAGTGAACATTACTGCTCCGGCCAATAATGCCAGTTATAATGCCCCGGCCAGTATTAATATACAGGCTACCGCTACTGATGCAGATGGTACGGTGTCCTTTGTTAAGTTTTACAACGGTAATGCTTTGCTGGCTACGGACACCGTTGCACCTTATAGCTTTACCTGGAATAATGTGCCTGCCGGAACATATAATCTCACCGCGTTGGCAAAAGATAATAAGGGCGATAGCACCAGGTCTGTTGTTGTTACGGTAAAAGTAAACACACCGGGTAATAAGCCACCGGTGGTAAACATTACTGCTCCGGCTAACAATACTACTTATACTGCCCCTGCCGCAGTGAATATTACCGCTACTGCCACCGATAGCGCAGGCAGCATTGTGAAGGTTGAATTCTACAACGGCGCAGCCTTGCTGGCAATAGATTCTGTTGCGCCCTATGGTTATAATTGGACCAATGTGGCGGCAGGTAATTACGCTATTACAGCCAAAGCAACAGACAATGGCGGTGCGTCTACCACTTCCGCAGTAGTAAACATTATTGTAAACCCCGCTGGTGGCGGCGGTTGCGATGGTATTGCCGCATGGGTATCTGCCACTGCTTATAGCGGCGGCGCCCAGGTGGTATATGCAGGCAAAGTATATAATGCCAAATGGTGGACGCAAGGCGACCAACCCGATCTGAATACCGGCTCCGGCAAGCCATGGGAATATGTGAGAGATTGCAGCGGCAGTGGTAACACTCCTCCTGTTGTAAGTATCACTGCTCCTGCTAACAATGCCACATTTACTGCTCCGGCTAATATAGCCGTTGCCGTTACAGCATCCGATGCGGACGGCAGTATCGCCTATGTTACATTCTATAATGGCGCCAGCGTATTAAACGTTGACAGCAGCGCGCCTTATACTTACAATTGGAACAATGTAGCCACTGGCAGCTACGTGATCACGGCTAAGGCAACGGATAATGGTGGCGCATCTGCTACTTCCGCAGCCATTAATGTATCGGTAAATACCTCCGGCGGCGGCAGCTGTAACGGTATCCCTGCCTGGACCAGCTCCGGTATTTTTGTAGCCGGCGATCAGGCGGTATATGGCGGTAAAGTATATAAAGCCAAATGGTGGACACAAGGTAATCAGCCGGATCAAAATACCGGCTCCGGCAAGCCATGGGAATATGTAAGAGACTGTACCGGCGCAGCTGCAGCAGAGATGGCGCTGACAGCTACATCACCAGTGCCGGCTGCTTTGTTTACCTATCCCAACCCGGTAAACGGCAACGAAATCCAGTTGCGGGTAGACGGAAATCCGGGCGATAAGTTGCTGATTGAGATAATGGACCTGCAGGGAAATGCACCTGTTATACAGCAGATGTATATGCCATCAGGCAAAGGAATACAGCAGGTTACCGTTAACATCGGTAAAGTACATACCGGTACCTGGATTATCAGGGTAACCAGTCAGAAAACAAGGAAAATAGGCAGCGCCAAGTTAATAAGGATGTAAAAAAGAATAAGCTGAAGGCATAAAGCAAAAAGCTATTGTGGCGAATAATTAATGCGGAATATTTTTATCCGCGTAGGTCATTCGCCACAATAGCTTTTTGCTTTATGCTTTCGGCTTTATCCTTACGGGCGCCATTTTTTTGAAGATTTCCACCAGCGCGGAACTATCTGTGCTGGTAGTATCTATTTTGCTGCCACTCCACTTAAAGTGGTAGTAGTCATAAGTTTCAGTAATGGGAACGGTCGAATCTTCCGGATCTTCACTGTAATTATATTGTTCGGTAATTCCCAGCCAATTGCTGCCGGCGGAACGGAACAACCAGGAACTTTTAGTGAGGGCATCGCCGGCATCGCCCCAATGATCGGCCAGTTCAGTTTCAAAAGTGACAGTATTCGTTTTTTTGTGATAGGCAAATAGTTTGATGGATGAGGACTCATATTCGGCGGGTGTTCGTGTAATCAGTCCAATGGTATTGTTATCCAGGTAAAATTTATAACAGGCATAATAGAGCGGATCACGATCTATGTAATCAGGTGTTAGTAAATGTAACAGGGAGGTGTCGATCAGTGTGCCTTGATATTGCCAGGTATTGGTGCTGTCATTTCCGGCTGTTGCTATCTCTACGGTATCATGTTTTAATTCCGTGTAGAGCTTTAAAAGATCGTCTATCCTGTTGACAGCTGTTGCCATTGTATCTGGTGTGGTAGCCTTTATGTTATTGTTGCCGGAAGAAAAGTGGCAGGCAGATAATCCGGTTAACAGGATAAGGGATAAGCGTTTCATCTGCCAAATATAAAGAAGACCCCCCGGAAAATCCAAGGGGGGCCGTTCTTTTATTACAAATCCACGTTAATGAGCTCGTTACCATTGTTGAAGGTTGCCCGCCGGACGGAGCAACGCTCTGCCGGAATCGAAAACCCTTGCGGGTCAAAACGGGAAATAGGTGAAAGGAAAGCATAGCCGTCTGTTTGTAACGATAGCGGACTACCGTTAACGGTTATACTTTTTTGCTCATTAAAACCGTGAAGTAATAGCTGTATGTGGTGAAATTTGGAAGCATAACTGCCGTTGCTTTTTTCCAGTACAATTTTCTTACCTGCAGGATCGTAGCTGATGGTGCGTTGGTAGAAAACACCCTTTTCATTATCGAAGCTTTCTCCGTCATCTTCATAATAAACAAAGGAATGTGCTTTGTTTCCTTTGTAGATATGGAGAAACAGGGTGTCTGATGGCTTTTCTGCGGTAGATTGTATAAGCGATTGCATGGGTATGATGCTGCTTTCTTTTACATACACCGGTAATGTTTTCAGATTCAGCGGGGTAATTACCTCCTGGTTGCCGTTGATCACCGTATCGTTATAGAGATTATACCATTTTCCTTCGGGAAAATAAATGGAGCCAAATTCTTTAGTACTCTCGAGGGGGGCTATCATAAAGGCGCTGCCGTAACCATATTGATTCTGAAACCGGGTATCGTATACATTGGAATCAAAGGTATGATCGAGCGCCAATGTGCGCATAACGGGCATGCCCGTACGCGTTGCTTCATACATGGAACTATACAGGTAGGGAAGCAGCCGGTAGCGCAGGTTCACGTAATTGCGGGTAATTTCCAGTACTTCTTCTCCATAGGCCCATGGCTCGGATGATTTGGTGTTAACGCCGGTATGATTACGGAAGTAGGGAATAAAGGCACCTATCTGCATCCAGCGGGCATACAGGCTTACCGTAGGATTGCCGGTGAAGCCGCCAATATCCATGCCGGCGAAGGGCATGCCGCTAATGCCTAAACTATTCAGCAGCCTTACTCCCAGCAGCATATGATCCTCTTCGGCGCGGTTATCGCCGGTCCAGATGGCGCTGTAACGCTGCGAGCCTGCATAAGCTGCCCTGGTTAACAGGAAGGGACGTTTCTTCAGTTCTTCGCGGCTGCCTTCATAACTGGCCCTTACCATTTCCAGTCCGTATATGTTGTGCGCCTGCTGGTGTGTAACCGGATGGCCCTCAAAGTCAAAGATGACATTGTTGGGCATCTTTTGTCCCCAGGTGGCAATTTCATTCATATCGTTCCATATGCCGCGGATACCGTCACGCATATACGATTTGATTTGCCCTTTCCACCAGTCGCGGCCCTTTACACTGGTAAAGTCCGGAAAGTGGCACCAGCCGGGCCATACCTGTCCGGTATAATTTTGCCCATCGCTGTATTTGATAAAGATGTTTTCCTTTTTCCCATTTTCATAGGCCGCATAACCTTCTTCTACCTTAATGCCGGGATCTACGATCACGGTGAGTTTGAATCCCATGTTATCCAGCTGTTTACTGAGCTGGGCGGGGTTGGGAAAACGATTTTTGTTCCAGGTAAAAAGTTTGTAAGCATCCATGTAGTGGATGTCGAGCGTAATGCCATCTGTCGGTATTTTTTTCTCGCGTAAGGTTTGCCCAATACGCAGCACTTCTGTATCGGGGTAGTAGCTGTAGCGGTTTTGCTGATATCCCAGGCTCCATAGCGGCGGCATCGGCATGCGACCGGTCAGGGTAGTATAAGAAGCAATGATATCTGCCATTTGCGGATGATAGATGAAATAGTAATTCATCTCCCCTCCTTTGGCGCCAAAGGAAGAAAACCGGTTATTGCTGGCGCCGAAATTAAAATCGCTCTGGAAGGTATTATCGAAGAAAATGCCGTAGTTGATATGATGATGGATGCCTACGTAAAAAGGGATGGTAGCATAAATGGGGTCCTGGTTGGCGGCATAGCCGAATTTATCCGAATTCCAGTTCGTATAGCCCTCACCTTTACGATCGAGGTTACCGGTTTTTTCCCCGAGACCAATAAACCGTTCGCCTTCCTGCATTTTTTTATAGGTGGTTACTTCGTCTCCGATCCAGGAAGTGGTGAGGCCGGTTTCATCTTCGTTGATCACCTCTCCGCCAGGTGTAAGGAAGCGGATGGAAAAAGGATTTTTGGTGATGCGCAGTTGCAGTGAATCGGTAACAATGTTGATTTCGTTGCTGTTTTGTGTAGTCTGCACTTTGGTGGCTATGGGTTTGGCAACAACCGCATAGGAAAAACTGGTATTGAGCGGATGCTGGTCCACTCTTACACGGATCACGGCAGGACTGTAGACCGTAATTTCTGCGAACGCATTTTCAGCACCGATACTGACCTGTTGTCCCGAAATTTTCACGGTATTTATTTTACCAATCGTTTTTACCTGGTTTTGTGCCGCGGCCGGCAGACAGAACAGCAATAACAGCCATCCTGTGGGCCTCAGCAAAGCTTTTGTATTCATATGAATGATTGATTGTCTACGCAAAAGGCTCCCCTGTCGCATCAGTTGCCTGGTGCGTAACCTGGAAAAGTAGGTGGTCAGGGAGATGGGTTAGCCGCAATAGCAGGATCCGTAGATCCTGCCTGCGACAAAAAGAAAAGTATTAGTAGCCCGGGTTCTGTACCAGGTTTTTATTTACAGCGAGATCGCTGGTAGGAATCGGAAATAACAGATATTTCGGATCGCTGGCATCTTTCAGCTGCCATGCATCCAGGAATTTACCAAAGCGGATCAGGTCTTGTCTTCTCCAGCCTTCCCAATACAATTCGCGGCCTCTTTCTGCCAGCATTTTGGTGAGGTCTATGCTGGGGAGCGGAGTGGCCCCACGTTTGGCACGAAGGTCGTTTACGATGAGTAATGCGCCGGCGGTGTTGCTTGTCCTGATCTGCGCTTCTGCTTTCATCAGCAACGCATCTGCATAACGGAAAAATACAAAGTCATTGGTGGCTTCGCTACCTGCGGAACCCATATCAGGCGGATATTTTACTACCCTGATGCCGGACATTTCCACCTGGTCGCCGGTGGCTCTCAGCTCCACTTCCGGCGTAAAGATCAGGGGACGTTTGCTTCTGTCCAGGATCTTGTTACCATTTTGATCAAACTGTTGCCCAACCAGGAAACCTACTCTTAAACCGGAAACGTTGGTAACACCGGGGTAAGCGCCGCCTTTGCGGGTATCCGTGGCTTCGAATGAATTATAAAAATTAGATAAAGTGGTGAAGCCATTCCATCCGCTTGGGTTCTGGCTGTAGTGCAGAGTACACATCCAGCGGCAGTATACGTTGTTGCCGTTGCGGATGTTGCTGATGCCAGGTCCATTCTGCTGCGTGAAAATGTTTTCGTGAGATTTTGCGTCATTATCTTTTGCGAAGTTCTCAAAGTAATTCGTCTGGATGCTGTAACCACTGGCGGTCAGTTCATCTGCCAGCGAAATTACTTTTTGCATGTCGGCTGCATCAAAGGTGGGTGCTTTCCTGTTAAGGAAGGCGCCTTTATTAAGATATATTTTCATCAGCAGGAAGCGTGCAGCATCTTTGCTGGCTACAAATGCGTCCTTGGCGGTTACTCTATCCGGGAGGTTGGCCATAATGGCGTTCAGTTCGGATACGATGAAATCCAGGCCTTCGGCAGCTTTATAAACTTTTGGTGCTTCCAGCAGGTTATCGCCTGGCTGACGGAAAGGTACCTGGCCATAAAGATCAATTACGGCAAACATGGAAAATGCACGCAGAAAACGGGCTTCAGCTTCTTGTCTTGGCGTTGGATGAAAGGCCAGTACGTTGGTGGCGCTGAATTGTTCCAGCAGCAGTGCGCTGAAAGTATTCTGTATATGCGCGTGGTCGGCTGTCCATTGGTGCTGGTGCAGGGCGCGCCATACACCGTTATCATCCCAGTCTTTACCACGTGTGGGGCCGAGCGCTTCGTCGGTAGTGATTTCGCACATACCCCAGGTTTGGGAAAAGTCCTGGTAGGCATTCTGCAGGTTATCATAAGCTGTTCCCAGCAGCTGGGAGGCTTTGATGAGTGAATCTGCCTGCGACTGGTTCAGGTTACTGCCGAGGTCTTCTTTCAGACTGCAGGCCGTAAAACCCAGGCTGCAGGCGATTACCAATGCTGTTTTAAATATATGTTGAGTCGTCATTGTGATCTTTTTTTAGCAATAGATTATAAGGTAAACTGTACGCCAAGCATGAAGGTTCTGGCAGTCGGATATGGAGAGTACTCGATACCGAAGGAGCTTACACCATTGATGTTTTTGTCTGTATTTACTTCCGGATCAAATCCTGTATACTTGGTAATCACAAACAGGTTCTGGCCGGTTACATATACATTGGCGGCTCTGAATACTTTTCCTACGGCGCCGAAGTTGTAGCCGATGGTCAGGTTGTCCAGTTTCAGGAAGCTGCCATTTTCGAGATAACGGGAAGATGCTGCGGGTGAATTCGTTTGCGCTTCTCCGTTACCCACCAGTGCTTTGGCGATATTGGCGGAGCCCAGGTTACCGATAGGCAACACAGTGTTGGCGGTATTGTTGTACACCTGGAAACCGAAGGCGCCATGGGAGCTGGCGGTGAGGCTCCATTTTTTATACACTACTTCTGTATTGATACCCAGTAATACTTTCGGATTCGGGTTGGTCATGTAGTAGAGGGTCCTTCCTTCGTCTGCATAAATGCTGATGCCTTTATCATCAAATCCTTCAAATTTACGCAGGTAGAAAGTGTTCAGCGGATAGCCGTTGGCCAGGCGCTGGGAGGTTACACCAGATACGCCCTGTCCGTCGATGGAGCCGGTATTCACGGTTGGTCCGGAATAGCCGGACATTTCGTTTTTCAGCCAGGTACCGTTTACACCCAGTGCCCACAGCCAGTCTTTGGTTTGAACGATATTTCCTTTGAGCGACAGTTCCACACCGGTGTTCATTACCTTACCCGGTAAGTTGATCCAGTAGCTGGATGCCGGCGCCGGCTGGATGGCCGGGAAGCTGAATAACAGGTTGGTGGTGTTTTTCAGGAAGTAGTCTACTGTACCGCTCAACCTGTTTTTCAGGATGGCGAAGTCAATACCTACGTTCAGTTGTTTGGATTCTTCCCATTTCAGATCCGGGTTGGGCACATTGATCAGGCTGGCTTTGCCGCCGGAAGCCAGCCCATATTGTGCCTGGGCCGCGCCGGCAGGGAATTCCTGGTTACCGGTGATACCGTAGCCAGCTCTTAATGCCAGGTTATTGAAGAACGAGCCACTCTTCATGAATTCTTCGCTGGAAATATTCCATTTCGCGGCAAAGGAAGGGAAATAGCCATAGCGGTTGTTGGAGCCAAATTTACTGGAGCCATCTGCTCTCATGGTAGCAGTGAGGATATATTTGTCCTTTGCGTTTACGGTTACCCTGCCAAAGAAAGATTGCAGTTCGGAACTCGGATTACGGAAAGAGCTGATGTTGGTGTTTACCTGGGTAGGTGTTTGTAAGATGTCTGTATAATCTACGGCGTTGGTCGGAAAGCCTTTGGCGCCGATGCCGATGCCGGAGTAGGCAAACTTCTGGTATTCATATCCCACCATGGCGCTGAGGTTCCAGCCGGCGGAGAGCTGTTTGTTGTAGCTTAAGGTGTTGTTGAATAACTGTGTATTCAGCTCAGCGGTATTGTAAGCTGCGATACCTACGCCCATTACCTGGTCAATGTTGATGGAGGAATCGAGGCTGGCCCGTCTTTGTCCTACCTGGTGATTTACGCTGTACATCATGCGGTATTCCCAGTTGTCGTTGAACTTGAAATAAGGCGAGATGCTGGCGAGGATGTAGGTGATATTGGCCTTGTCGTTGTATCCCTGCGACATGTTGATGGGATTAATCGCCTGGTTTTTCTGGAATATATTCAGCGATCCGTCCGGCTTGTAGAGAGGTACGGTCGGGTTCCACTGTAAGGCCTGGCCAATTAAGCTACCGGTAAATCCGGCGTTGTTGGAAATGGGCGCCAGCTGTTCGCTGGTTTGTGCCGCCATAATGTTATAGTCGATACCCAGTTGTTTGCTTTCCAGGAATTTATTCTGGCCGCTGAGGGCAGCGGTATATTTCTTCATCCCGGTTTTCTTTACGATACCCTGCTGGTCCTGTAAGCCAAAGGAGGCTCTGTAACGGCTGGTTTCATTTCCACCGCTCATGGCTACCTGAACGTTCTGACTAACACCTGTTCTGAGGATAGAGCCCAGGCCATCGGCACTACCACCGCCGTCGCCGCCAAGATTGTATTCTTTTAAGGCTGCACGGTATTCGTCGGCATTCAAAACATCCAGTTTTCTCATGATGTTGCTCATGCCTACGGAGTAGTTAACATCTACCACGGTTGGGCCTACTGATCCTTTTTTGGTGTTGATAATGATCACACCATTGGAACCGCGGGAACCATAGATCGCTGTTGCGGAAGCATCTTTTAATACCTCCATGGTAGCAATATCGTTGCTGTTAATAAAGTTCATGGGGTTGGCATCGGGAGTTTGTCCCAGCCCGGTGAGGCTCAGCGATGGACGTGCTACACGGCCATCGAGGGGAACTCCATCAACCACATACAGTGGCTGGTTGCCGGTGCGAACAGAAGACACCCCCCTGATCCTAACCGTGGCGGAGGCGCCCGGTGCACCGTTATTATTCAATATCATCAAACCGGATACCTTACCCTGTATCAGTTGGTCAGGGGCTGAAGTGATCCCTTTATTAAAATCAGCCGCCTTTACCTGGGCAATGGCGCCGGTAAGGTCTTTTTTACGCGAGGTGCCGTAACCTACTACCACCACGTCGGTGAGGTTCGTGTTTTCCTGCGCCAGTTGTACGTTTACACTTGTTTTGCCGGCTATACTTACTTCCTGGGGAGTATAACCAATAAAGCTTATGATCAGCGCAGAAGCTCCGGAACCGACAGTAACCTTAAAAGCCCCGTCGGCATCTGCGGTGGTACCGCTTTGCGTGCCTTTTATCTGAACGGTGGCGCCAGGGATTGCGACGCCGCTTTTGTCAGTGACTTTCCCTGTAATGGTCTTAGTCTGTGCGTTGACAACGCCCTGGAAGGCGAACAATAGCATGCACAGAAAAAGATGCGTGATGGATCTTGTTTTAGACATAAAGTGGATTTTTGTGCAGTAACGACCTGCAACGTGGATTAAATGTTTTTCATTATTTATGTGAACGGAAATAAGGCGTTGTTTGCAGAGGATACCCCGGCAGTTTATCAACGTGGATTAAATTGCTTTTTGGAAACGACCGGTGTCGTTTGTCTTCTTGAATGGTTTTTTAGTTAGTTAGAATTTAGAATTTGGTTTTCTCTTTTCTACTGATAAATCAAAGTAAAAACACTATCAGCAGGGCAACAACTATTACAGTTAAAATATAGAAAATAAAGGGTAATAATCCAAAATTATCTTTCTGGCAATATTGGTAATCAATCGATTACTGTTATATATAAAATATTTATATATTAATAGAATGAAAGAAAAAATGCAGGGTTCTTACAGTGCTTTGATGCTCATAATATGGTTTTCGAACTCTTCACTGGGAACTAAAGAGCGCTTTTTGATCTTGGTTTTATAGGCGTAAATAGTGTTCACGGAATACTCGAGGATCCGGGCAATTTTCTCGTTATCGCTGATCCCTATCCTGATCAGGGCAAAGATCCGGATATCGGTATTCAACAACTCATTTTCTTTCAGCATCACCTGGTTCTCTTTATCAAACAAGGCATTAAACTCCCCCACGAAATGGGGGAATATTTTAAGGAACACCCGGTCAAAATTGGTAAAGAGTTCTTCCCGCTCCTGCCGGATATTGATATTATTAACAAGAAACCTTACTTCTGCGGGCTTTCCATCCGATAATTTCTGTTCCAGGCCTTGTTTTAATTTTTCTATTTTCCCGATGTAGGTGGCATTGATATTAAAACAATAGCCCACATACTCCTCCTTTATTTTATTGGCTTCCAGCAACTGGTTATTGATCTCCTGTTGTTTAAGATGGGCTGCCGTTATTATGCGTTGGGCGGTTTTCAGTTTTTGTACCTGCCGGAATACCGTAATGGCCAGCACCACCAGGGCAACCAGCAACAGGGTAACGATAGCGGCATAAATGAGCAACGATTTGGTTCTTTCTTCTGCCGTATTAATTCTTTCATGTTCAATAATCGGTAAAATACTGCTCACCATCACCTTCCGCTGCCGGGCGCCATAGAATACCGCTTCCCCTATAGCCCGTTCAATACAGTGAGAGGCATTTTTAATATCGCCCCTTTCAAATAATAGCGTGGCCAAACTGTAGCTGGCCATCGTTTCTTTGGTGGACGAATGGATATCGGCAATGGCGGACCGCGTCATCAGTACAATGGCTGTGTCTGTATTGTGTATCGCTTCGTAAATGGATCCCAGTGTACAGGCAGATATCGCCAGTTTTCGGTCGCTGATACCCGGCTGGTCCAGGTTGGGGTATATCGCCAGCGCTCCGGGAATGTCGCCCATCTTAAACAGCTGCAAACCCTTGTTGTACCTGTATTCAAAGGAATTAACCGGTATCAGCTGCAGCGCTGAGTCAATATAAGTGCTGGCCTGTTTAATATAAGCAGGCGAATAATATTTATCCTGGTTATAGTCTGCCAGATCAAAATAAAGGCGGCTTTTCATCAGGTAAAACTCAATTTTTATACTGTCCGGCGCATCGGTGGCATCAATGGTATTGACAAAAGCCATCGTTTCCGTAAACATACCGGACGACAACAGTACATAACCCAGTTTTACCTTTGAGTCAGTGATCTTCACAGGATCGCGCAGCTGTTCGGCTAACAGCTCCAGCTGTTGTGCATATATAAAGGCGGAATCGAAATTAAAAACCTTGTAGGCATCATATAGCTGGTGGTAGATGTTAAACCGCAACACCGGGTTATTGGCCGCAGCCGGTAAACCCTGCTTGATGCGTTCAATACCCCTTAACTTAATAGAATCGTAAACAGCCGATTTCTCCATCGCCTTATTTAACTCCTTCAATAAACTGTCTGTAGGAGTTTTGCCGGAGGCCTGGATTGTAAATAGTAAAAATAAAAACCAATAGCCCAGAATTCGATTCATAGCATGATTGAAATGATAAAAGATCACAGGTCAGCGCTAAATTTAAGCGACTTTTTTGATATAACACAAAGCGCCGGTTTATTTTAAACCGGCGCTTATTTATCATTCAATTTTGTTGTAAAAATGCTATAAAACCTTTTTTAGGGTGTAATTAAGATTACTCTCTATCGTTTTCTGGTCCGAATCAAGCAGCTTTAACTCATGCTCATCTACCTGCTGCAGGTAACGTTGCAGGTTTTTGTCTTTTTCGGGATTGATCAGGATCATGGTCGCTCCGGGATCGGACGGAATGCCATGTACGATGGAGTAAGTGCCTTCACTGCGCAAGGTCTGGTTTTTTCCCTGGTAGGTTTCTGTCATTTTAAATTGGGTATCCGGTGGCCGGTGTAAGGAAAGCTCCGTAATGATGCCCTCACAGTCTGCACAGGGTAAGGTGCCCGAATAAGTAACCCAGGTGGCAGTATCGGTTCCGGCAACGTTGTCCGGGTTATCGGCAACACCGGAAGATCCTTTATGTTGGCAGGCGGCAAGCACTGTGCATATTAACAATAGCGGCAGGTATTTCATGAAGCAGGTTTTCTGTTTCATAACAATAAACGCTCTCTATTGTTTTTTTACGGAACAATCTCAAATACGAAAAACTGGTTTTCTTCCAGCGGCGAAAAATTATTGTCGGCCACAAACACCAGGCTTTGATGCCCGTTGGGCAAAACAGGACCAAAAGTAACCCCCTCAATATTATCTATATATTTTCCCAGGCTGCTGAAATCCAGCAGTAACGATTTGGTAGCCGGTTTAAAGTGGGTATCTGTTTGCAGTGAATTAACCCTACTGATATCAGTAGCCCCGGTCAGGTCTGTTATAAATACTTTAATGGTGCAATCTTTTACGCCGGTGGAAAAAGAGCGTTCTATTGTCAGCATTTTTTTGTCGGATAACACCATGATATCGGAGATGCCGTTTACCTTAAATGCATTGGGTGGTGTAGCGGGGAACGCTACGGGTTCCAGCTTGTAAGCGTATTGGGCCACCGGTTGCCGGGTAGCGCTATTATATTTTATGATGCGGGTATAGGCGGTGGTATCGCGAATATCTGCCCGGGGGCCATCTTCATAACGGGGTTCTTCCAAACTCACATAGGTATATTTATAGCCGGGCGTAAATCCAAGTCCTTCAAACACACCGTTGCGCCGCGGGCCATTCTCTGTGGCCTGCATCCGGAACTGTGCCGGTAATGAAAAAGCGTCAATATACCGGCCGTCAGTCGTGATTTCATATACGCCGGGGTTGGTAACGATGGTATCTTTTTCATTCACTATCCGCTCTCCTTCGCTGCTCCATACGAGGCAATGTTTTTTTGCATTATATCTTAATGCTTCCGGGTCGGGGGTAAGTGCAGCATTGGTTTTACTATTAGGATAGGCGTTGCCGTTAGGTTGTAACAGGGTGGTCACCGCAGTGAATTGTACACTGTCGAACGATTTATCGGAAAAATAGAGTTTAGCCGTATAAAAACGTGCCGGGTTCAACGCGGAGCGGTCATCACAAATAAGATAATATTGTCCGGCAGCCGCGTCATAATCTATACCGGATAGGCCACCGGTAAGCGTGCCTTTGTATGGAAAATTAAACGGAACATTATATTGACCTATCAATTTCAGCTGGCCAAAATCCTTTCCGGTATTGGCGGTTTTACGGGTAGTACTGCAACTGAAAATGAAAAACAGCATAAGTATGCCCAGAAAAAGCGGGTATTTTTTCATGGCGCCAAGTTAGGAAATCTCCTGCATACAACATGGGAAGGCCGGTCCTGAAGAACCAGCCTTATTTCCATCTGACCAACTATAAGCGTACTAAGCTTTTATAAATAATTTGGCGATGGCCAGTACCTGGTCCATGGTCAAAGGTTCATCGAAAGATTCAGAAGCGCTGTTGGCGCCAATGTTACCCAATGCGGCAATATCTGCATTCGCCTGTGAAGTGACTTCCTCCCCTGCATATACAGGGTTCACCGCCGTTGTGGTAATACCGCTCTGATTAAGCGTGATCCAGGGCTTCAATGCATTGGTGGCGCCGAACTGCCCGATGGCGCGACGCATGGACCGGATATGCGACGCATGCCGTGCTTCTACTGAATGAATCGCCAGGGCGGCAGTTAACATGGTGGCATTGCTTTGTACATTCCCTGCGGTTTTCATTAGTGCCGGCAGGTACGCTCGCGCAGACACCTGATCGTCATATACGGGGTGTTGTAAAAAGCGGTTTCAAAAAGAGTAAAATAATTTCAATCAAAAAGTGGAGGTTGAAAAAAATAAAAATTCCCCGCTTAGCAGGTGAGTAAAACCCGCTAAACAGGGAATAAGAAGCTGTGCAATCCTATATGGACCGGCCTCTGATTATATTAACAAGAATAGCAATAATAGCTAACACAAGCAATGCATGTATTAATCCTCCTGCTGAGTACACAAAGAATCCTAGTATCCACCCTATAATGAGAATTACGGCGATTAAATAAAGTAGGCTGTTCATATTTCAAGGATTTGATTCATTTATTGTACTAAAAAATTTATGCCAATCAGCTAACAGCCCGGTTTATAGTTATCCCGGCGTTGCAAACATGGCGCTGGTGTGGAAGCTTCTCCACCATCCGTGAAAAAAAAGGACGGGATTAAGCGTGCTCACCTTCCCGAAATACTTTATCATAAAGGGTTTAGTAAAATGGAGGCATTTTTGAAAATAGATTTAGTATGCAACAGCGACTATTTTTTTAACCATAAATTTTTGATTATGCTACAGGAAGAAAAATTGGTAACCCTTTTAAGCGATCTCGTGAAAATTAACAATGACCGGATAGAAGGATATACGAGTGCAAAGGCGGCAACGGAAGATCAGGATATCAAAGCACTGTTTCAGCATATGATCAACGATAGTGAAAAGTATGTGACAGAACTGAATAAGCTGTTAGTGGCGCAGGGCGCAGATGTGGAAGCAGATACAACTATCAGCGGCAAACTATATCGTACCTGGATGGCTATAAAAACCATCTTTACAGGTACCGACAGGTATACGCTCTTTTCGTCCTGTGAGTATCGGGAAGATGCGGTACAACGCGCCTATGCAGATGCGTTGGGTAGCGACACCCCCATGCCGTACAGTGTGCGGGAATTGATTGCCCGTCAACAGGCCAATCTTAAAGAGGCGCATAACACTATCAAAAGCTATCGGGATGTGGTGAGCCAATAACAATATTCCGTGCATTCGGCCCTCGTCTGTTCTTTTTGTTCAAATAGGGGTAGAAGCGGGTTATTCACAATGGCCATGTTATTTTTGAAGTAATGAAATTCCAATCATACTTATATTGATAAGTAATATGGCAACTACGGGATTTTCGGTACAGGGCTGCTTCCCGGATACGAAGCAGCCCTTTTTATGCCCGTTAAAAACAGCCTGGAAACGACCTGTTCAGTGCCTGAAATTACCTGGATAAATTAGTTGCTGTTCATTGTCGGGGATTCTGTTCATTTTGTTCAGTTTAGTTTTGCCCTTTCTAATGTCTATCTGCTGTACTATCTTTATCTGGATTGAGAGAAGTAACTCTGTATATATACCTTTTAACCTCCCCCATGAAAAACAATAATAAGAACCAGGTGGCCTAACCAGCCACCTTTTTTAATGTCCCGAAAAAGCAGGATCCCAATCTTTCCAAACCGGTTCGTATCCCTGACCTTTCAGCATAGCGGCAATCGCAGCCGCGCTTCTGTCGTCAGAAATTTCAAATTGTTCCAGCGACTGCAAATCTACCGTATACCCTCCGGGGTTGGTTTTGGAGGCGGCACTCATGGCTGTGATGCCCAGGTGAACAATATGATCCCTGAATTTCTCTTCTTCCCGGGTAGAAATACTCAGCTCCACTTCCTGGTTAAATAGCCGGTAGGCACAGATCAGTTGCACCAGCTCGCGGTCGCTCATGACAACTTTAGGGGTTAGTCCGCCGGAAAATGGACGCAACCGGGGGAATGAAATGCTGTATTTTGTTTGCCAGTATGTTTTTTCCAGGTAAGACAGGTGCAGAGCTGTGAAAAAGCTGTCGGTCCTCCAGTCCTCCAGCCCTATCAATACCCCCAGCCCCATTTTATGAATCCCTGCGCGGCCCAGGCGGTCCGGCGTTTCCAGCCGGTAGTCAAAATTTGACTTGCGCCCTTTGGGGTGATGCTTTTTATAGTCGTCCTGGTGATAGGTTTCCTGGTATACCAGTACGGCATGTAGTCCTTCTTCCGTCAGCTCCCGGTAGTCCTGCTCATCCATGGGCTGCACCTCCATGGAGATATTTGAGAAATGCGGTCGCAGCAGTTGCAGCACCTTTTTGAAATAGTCTGTTCCCACCTGCTGATGGGCCTCACCGGTTACCAGCAGTACATGATCAAATCCCATTTCCTTGATAGCGGCTGTTTCCATTAATATTTCTGCCGGGGTCAGGGTTTTGCGACGGATTTTGTTATCGAGACTAAACCCGCAATAGGTGCAGATGTTCTGACATTCGTTCGACAAATACATGGGGATATACATCTGCATGGTATTGCCAAATCGCTGCCGGGTAAGGGCATTGCTGATAGCGGCCATTTGACCGAGGTAGGGTGCTGCAGCAGGTGAAATAAGGGCGGCAAAATCGTCCAGCGTGCGGCGCTGCTGATGCAGGGCCTGCTCCACATCCCGGGATGTTTTAGCATAAATACCGGTTTTTACCTCATTCCACTCATACTGATCAAATATGCTTTTAAACATGATGAAGAATTAGTTAGATGATAAAATGATCAGGCCTCATCGAGAAAGGCAATCAGCGGGCTGGAAGCAACTGCCTGCTGGCTGCTGCCGGGTAAACCGGCCTCATATGCCATCCTGCCGGCTTCTACGCCTGCCTTGAAGGCTGCTGCCATTTGAACCGGGTTGCGGGCCACCGCGATGGCGGTATTTACCAATACGGCGCTGGCGCCCATTTCCATGGCTTGTGCCGCATGGGACGGGCTGCCAATACCGGCGTCTACAATCACCGGAATATTGCTTTGTGCGATAATGATTTCCAGGAAGTCGAATGTTTTCAAACCTTTATTGCTGCCAATGGGTGATCCAAGTGGCATCACTGCCGCAGTACCTGTTTCTTCCAGGCGTTTGCATAAAACCGGGTCGGCATGTACATAAGGCAGTACCACGAAGCCCAGTTTCACCAGTTCGGCAGCGGCCTGTAAGGTTTCTATGGGATCCGGCATCAGGTAGCGCGGATCCGGATGGATTTCGAGTTTTATCCAGTTGGTTTCCAGGGCTTCCCGGGCCAGTTGCGCCGCATACACGGCTTCTTTGGCGGTACGCACACCGGAAGTATTGGGCAACAGGTGTATCCGCGGATGCGCCAGGTGTTGCAGCATATCATCTGCCTTGTTATCCATTTCTACCCGCTTCAATGCTACCGTTACGAGCTCGCTGCCGGAGGCCAGTAAAGCGCTTTCCATGACAGCGGTAGAGGAAAATTTTCCGGTACCGGTAAACAACCGGGAGGAGAACTGTCTGCCGGCTATGATTAAAGGTTCCATGTGGGTGTTTGATTTAACTGTTGATGAATATGATGTACCACTGTTTGCCTGTTTGCCGCATGGGTAATTAACCCGCTTACAGCCACACCGTATACCCCGGCTGCCAGCAACGCCGGAATATCTTCCAGCAAAATACCGCCGATGGCAATAACGGGAATGGCTATATTTTTTTTCTGCAGAGCCTGAATAATAGACTGGTAGCCACTCAATCCCAGAATGGGACTAAGGTTTTGTTTGGTGGTGGTAAACCGGAACGGCCCCACACCTACATAACTCGCGCCGTCGGCAACATGTTGCAGGATATCTTCCAGGGTGTTGGCAGTACCTCCCACTATCATTTCCGGACCGGTAATAACCCGGGCTTCGGCTACCGACATATCCAGTTTACCTACATGCACGCCCGCTGCGCCTACAGCAACCGCTATTTGCGGGTGATCGTTGATGATCAGGGAAGCCTGGTAACGGTCGCATATTTTTTTGACTGCTTCCGCAACCGGTAAAATGGTTTCCGCTGGTTCATTTTTGATGCGCAGCTGTATCCATTTACAGCCGGCATCGCAGGCAGCAAGGATGTTGTCGGTATGGTGAGGTTGCGATATATAATGTAATGTGCTGATCATAAGTGATGATAACCTGTTAAAGATGAATGACTGGCCAATAGTTTTTCCGTATATGCCTTTCCGTTAGCACAAGCCTCTTCGAGCGACTGGCCTTGTGCCAGGCCGGCGGTAACAGCGGCAGATAATACACAGCCGGAGCCATGCTTGGGATACACGTTACGCAGTACCGGCTCAAAAGTATGTATCACATCGCCGGTGTATAAAGTGTCGTAGCCTGGTTTGCTTTTATGATGACCTCCTTTGAGCAATACGGCGCAGTGGTCGGATAATTGCCTGGCGGCGGCTTCGCCGTCGGCGCCGCCGGCCAATAGCAGCGCCTCATCGTAATTGGGCGTGAGCAGGTATATTTCAGACAACAGTTCTTTCCACGACTGCAGCTGTATGGTATTATGAAACGTGTATCCGGCAGATGCTTTCAGCACGGGGTCGAGGATAATGCGGATACCGGGCGACAGCAGTTTTATTTGCCGCACGAGTTCCAGTAAGGATTGTAAATCCGCCACGATACCAATTTTGCAATACTTCAGCTGACAGGCGGTCAATAACGGTTTTGCCTGCGCCAGTATATGCGTTACCGGTAGCCATTCCACTGATACAAACTGGTTGGGTGTTTGTATCGTAATGGCTGTACACACTCCCATCCCGTATACCCGGTGCTGTTCAAATGTTTTTATATCTGCCAGTAAACCCGCTCCCCCACTGGGGTCCAGTCCTGCAAAGCTCATTACATATGGTCGCTCTTGTTCCATAATTGCTGTATACGATTATAATTTTCAATGGCCTTTGCCGGTGTTTTCCAGATGGCGCCGAGTAAAGCGGCGCCATCAAAATGCCATTGTTTCAGGAAGATGATATTAGTGTGGTCCACACCACCTAAAGCGAGCACTGGCCGATCGTCTTTATTTGCCAACTGGCCTCCATACAGGCCATGATAGCCTGGTTTGGAGATGCTGTCAAACACAGGGCTTAGCAGCAATGTACTAAAGCGTTTAGGCGTTGACGGTATTTCTGCCGATGAGTGGATCCCGGTGCTGCTTTCGCTGTAAAGATGCGATGCTGAATTGCTACGGGAATGCTGTTCTGCTTCTCCTGATGTTTTTGCCTCACCACTCCAGTGTACGCCGGCAAGCCTGTATTGGTTTGCCAGCGTGGGTTGATCACGGATCAGGATATGACGGTAGCAATCGGGATTTATTTTATCCAGCAGCGAAACATACGCTTCCGTATTCCAGCCCGGCTTTCTCAGCAGCACACGCGAAGCGCCTGCAGATAGCAGCGCTGCTATTATCCGCTCTTCTTCGTGTATCCGTTCAGGTGATGTGATAATCCAGATCATAAATATATCTCTCCGCCTTGTTCTGCAAAGGCAGCGGCTTTTTCCTGCATGCCGGCATTCATTGCTTCATCGGCTTCCAGTCCCTGTTGCGCGGCAAAGTCCCTTACCTCCTGTGTGATTTTCATGGAACAGAAATTCGGTCCGCACATGGAGCAGAAGTGAGCAATTTTTGCGCCTTCGGCGGGTAGTGTTTCATCATGATAGGACCTGGCTGTTTCCGGATCGAGTGCCAGGTTGAACTGATCTTCCCAGCGGAACTCAAACCTGGCTTTGCTGAGAGCATTGTCGCGGTGTTGTGCACCGGGATGCCCTTTAGCCAGATCGGCAGCGTGAGCGGCTATTTTATAGGTGATAACGCCTTGTCGTACGTCTTCCTTATCGGGTAATCCCAGGTGCTCTTTAGGGGTTACATAACAGAGCATAGCACAACCAAACCAGCCTATCATGGCGGCGCCTATGCCGGAGGTAATATGGTCATAGCCGGGGGCAATGTCGGTGGTTAAGGGACCAAGCGTATAAAACGGCGCTTCGTGGCAGTGTTCCAGTTGCTTGTCCATATTGGTTTTGATGAGATGCATGGGTACGTGGCCCGGACCTTCTATCATCACCTGTACCTGGTGTTTCCAGGCTATTTTGGTAAGTTCGCCCAGGGTTTCGAGTTCTGCAAACTGTGCGGCATCGTTTGCATCGGCGATGCTGCCGGGGCGTAATCCATCTCCCAATGAAAATGCTACATCGTAGGCTTTCATGATTTCACAGATTTCTTCAAAATGGGTATATAGAAAATTCTCCTTATGATGCGCCAGGCACCACTTTGCCATGATGGAGCCACCGCGGGAAACGATGCCGGTTACCCGTTTAGCTGTTAGCGGTATATATCTTAATAACACGCCGGCGTGGATGGTAAAGTAATCAACGCCTTGCTGGGCCTGCTCTATGAGTGTATCCCTGAAAATTTCCCAGGTCAGGGCTTCTGCTTTACCGTTTACTTTTTCGAGGGCCTGGTAAATGGGAACGGTACCGATGGGCACGGGTGAGTTGCGGATGATCCATTCTCTTGTTTCGTGGATATTTTTACCGGTGCTCAGGTCCATGATGGTATCGGCGCCCCAGCGGCATGACCATACGGCTTTTTCCACTTCTTCTTCAATGCTGGAACTTACGGCTGAGTTACCGATGTTAGCATTTATTTTTACCAGGAAGTTGCGGCCAATGATCATGGGTTCGCTTTCCGGGTGATTGATATTGGAAGGGATGATTGCTCTGCCGGCGGCCACTTCCTGGCGAACAAATTCCGGGGTGATGTATTTTACCGGGGTGTTGGCGCCAAAGCTGTGCCCTTTATGTTGATCCCACAGCGGGTTATTTTCTTCAAATAATTTATCTGCGCATTGATTTTCACGGATGGCAATGTATTCCATTTCCGGGGTGATAATACCCTGTTGGGCGTAGTACAGTTGCGTTACATTTTGTCCGGCTTTTGCGCGTAGGGGTTTATGTGTATGGCTCATCAGCGGCATTTTGCCTCCTTCCTTCATCAGCGATCTCACAAAAGGGCTGCTATATTCCGGTAACTGTTCTACATCTTTCCGTGAGCTGATCCATTCTTCACGGATGCGGGGAATGCCGGTGCTTACGTCGATGGCGATGTTGGGATCGGAGAATGCGCCGCTGGTATCGTAGGTAATTACCGGTGCATTGGGAACGGACGCGCCGTTTTTACCGTGCATACGTGTATCCGTGAGCGTTATTTTGCGCATGGCTACTCTGATAGGATGTATGCTGCCGTCTACATAGATTTTTTCTGATGCAGGAAATGGTGTGCGGCTGATGGCCGCAGGCTGTTGTTGCATGATGTCTGGATTTTTACAGATAGAAATATTGGTTCCGGAGCTGTTGCTACGGAAAAGGCTATACGAATTTTGTGAAACAGGAATTAACCACCCTGGGTTGCCCGGATAATGGTAATGTTATCTGCTGCCGACAGGGATTGTTTTTCCCAATGTATTTTGGGTATCACCTGGTTGTTAACGGCAACAGCAATGCCTTTTTGAGCTGAGATCTGAATAAACTGTAAGAGTGCAGCGATGGTTGTTCCTGGCTGCACCGCATAAAGTTTATTGTTTACATGCACTTCCATAATAAATTGGAATTTTGGTGAAACAATAAACTTTAAGGATGTGGAAAGATGAGAAAGGTTCAGTTACTTTTCCCTACGGCAGTATGAGCTGCTTCAGGTACTGAGGGTATCATCTCAGTTTATTCTCCTGTAAACAGGGAATAAACACCCCTAAAGTGTGGGTATAAAAGTAATACATTTTTTAAGAAATACGAATTACGAATTATGAATTGCGGATTTGTGGGAAGATTGTCTGTTATTATCTTCCCACAAATCCGCAATTCATAATTCGTAATTCGTAATTTTAAATCATGGTAAGATTCAATTTAGTGTGTTTATTGATACTGGCCGTTGCCTGTAATGGGGCAAAGCATCGGGAGGTGGTGAAAGAAGAGGAGGTGGTGCTGGACGACAGCAGCCTGGTTAGTATCGCAGACAGCAGTAATGCCGGCATTACTGACAGCATCGCTGCTGTTGCGGATACACTGCACGTAGATGCAGCTAAACTCATAGGTAGGTGGATACAGCCCGTAGCGGGCCTGGATAAAGAAACGCAGGGTTTTCAACTCAGAAAGAACGGAACCGCCAAATCCATTAACATGTACACGCTGGTGTATGAGAAATGGAAGCTGACGCACGACACCTTGTTACTATGGAATCATTCCGAAGGTGTAAAAGATACTTCCACTATTGTGGATACTACGATCATCAAAGAATTATCGGACACCTCACTGGTACTGTTCCCGGTGAAAGCCGCCGAGGGCTATGTGGAAAAGTACCGCAGGCAAAACTAGATCCATCAGTTATACAGCTGCCAGAGGCCTACCAGGCAGGCTACTACAGCCATGAATACCCCGGCCGCGGCGAGTTGCATATCGTCGATATTTTTCCTTCCTATAAATAAGGATATCAGACCAATTACAATTGCTACAGCACCGGCGGTGACTGCATAGCTGGGCGTTTTGGTGCTAAAAGCAAAGGCTGCTGATATTACACCAATGATGAGCGCTGATATACAGGCTGTTTTTGTTAAGGCTGTTGAGTGTTGCATATATATTCGTTGTTTTTGAAAACAGGTGAAGGAATAATTGTTTGCTTATAGGTGTTATGCTGACTGCTGATTTTCTTTGATCACTGTATTTTGCCAGGGAACCTTTAACAGGGAGCCTATTTCCTGGTATCGGGGATCCTGGTATTCATCCAGTCCATAACGCAGGGCCAGCGTATCGGGCACTTTTACAAAAGTGCCGAAGAGCCGGTCCCAGATAGAGAATATATTCGCATAATTAGCGTCTGTTTCAGGTTGGTAATGGCTATGATGCACTTTGTGCATATCTGGCGACACAATCACCCAGCTAAGCGCATTATCGAGCCATTTGGGCAGGTGGATATTAGCATGATTAAACTGCGACATAAAAGCCGACAGGCTCTGGTAAAACATCACCATCCAGAAAGGCACTCCCATGGTAACAATGGCCACGAAGAGGGCAATCACCCGCAGCAGGCTTTCCACCGGATGATGCCGAAGGGCGGTGGTAGCATCTATCTGCGTATCTATATGATGAATTTTATGGAATTGCCACATCCAGGCGGTTTTGTGCTGTACCCAGTGTATGAGCCAGGCGCCGATGAAATCCAGCATGAGCAGTGCCAGGAGGGTATGCAGCCATAATGGAAGTTTCACCAGGTAGAGAAGTCCAAACTGCTGGTCGCTGGTCCACCGCGATGCTTTTACAATCAGGAATGCCAGCCCGGTATTCACAATTATCGTGGTAAGTGTGAAAAACAGGTTGGTACCGGCATGTTTATAACGGTTGTTGCGAAAACGGAACCGGGGCGCCATGCCCTCAATGATCCATAGAAGCAAGAGTCCGCTCATTAAAATGATTGTACGGTACGCAGATGGAATATGTTCAAAAAATGTTACCATATGATGGTAATATATTATATAGAGTTCATTTTATGCTGCGCTATCATGGTTCTTCAAACCAGGCCAACAAAATCTCTGCAGTGGATATGGGGGGAAATAATTCCACGTAAAATTTACAACTATTTGGGGAATAAATAAAGCCCTCTTTGGGCCATGGGTAAAGAAAAAAGCAACCTCTTTGTGGGAGATTGCTTTATGTATAAGTTTTAAAATATAAGTATTTTTCTTTTAGCATTTAGCTAACAGCTGTCAACTAGTTATTCAGCATCAGCGGCATGACCAGCATCAGGAGATCTTCATTTTCTTCTTTTTCAGAAGGTCTGAGGATACCTGCTTTGGTGGCAGTAGCCAGGTCAATGGAAATTTCGTCGCCTTCTGCTGCGTTCAGCATTTCGATCAGGAACTTTGCATTAAAAGCAATCTGCATATCATCGCCGGTATACTGGCAACTCATGCGTTCATTACCTTCAAAAGAGAAGTCCACATCCTGGGCGGAGAGCTGTAGTTCACTGCCGGTAATGCTCAGCGCTACCTGGTTGGTGCTTTTGTTGGCAAATACGCCTACGCGTTTCAGGGCGTTCTGGAAATCGCTTTTCACAACGGTGAGGCGGTATGGATTATCTTTTGGTATTACTACCTTATAGTCAGGGAAACGGGCATCAATAAGGCGGCAGATCATCTGGGCGCCTTCGTGCTGCACGAAGAAGTGGTTCTGGCTATAAGCTATTTTGATCTGGGTATCGTTGTCCGGCAGGGCTGTTTTGAGCAGGTTCAGCGGCTTTTTAGGCACGATGAAAGTATCGGCCTGCGGGCATTG
Source organism: Chitinophaga hostae (assembly GCF_018224885.1). Taxonomy (GTDB): domain Bacteria; phylum Bacteroidota; class Bacteroidia; order Chitinophagales; family Chitinophagaceae; genus Chitinophaga; species Chitinophaga hostae. The sequence goes on from NZ_JAGTXB010000001.1 coordinate 370,061, forward strand.
TACGTCTGTTCTTACATATTTCACCAGGCGATGTGCATCGGTGGCTACGAATGTGAGGCTTTCCGGGGCGATTTCGAAGAATACGCCGGTCATAGCGGGGCGCAGGTCATCGTTGCTCACGGCAAACAGCGTTTTGTTGATAGCGGTTACCAGGCCGGTAGCGGACATGGTAAAGGAAGTAGTATCGTCGGCGGCTGGCTCCTTCGGAAAATTCTCTGGATTTTCACCCATTACCTTGTACTTACCATTGTCTGAAGTAATCTCTACAGCGTAGGAGTTCAGGTCAATGTGGAAAGTAAGTGGCTGGTCAGGCAGATTTTTGAGGGAATCCATCAGGATCTTTGCCGGGATGCAGATTCTTCCGCTTTCCTTGGCTTCCACCTCCAGCTTCACCCGCATTACAGTTTCCAGGTCAGTAGCAACTACAGTCAGTTCGTTTTTGTCAATCAGGAATAGAAAATCCTCCAGTATAGGCAATACTGTGTTCGAATTGATAACCCCGCTGATCTGTTGTAATTGTTTTAATAAAGTAGAGGAAGAAACAATAAATTTCATGATCTATAAATGTTTGCTTATCGTTTTTTGTTGTTGGGTAACCACCTGGGACTGCCGCCCGATGTCCATCGTTACCTCCCATAAAAGCTCAAATGTACTGTAAACAAAGATAGAAAGTTTTGACATTCTCTCTAATTTCATCACATCTTATACACTAAGATAACATGGTTTTACACAACGATTTGCAGGCTTTCATACATTTGTTTTTAATGTAATACTGAACAGAAAGAGTGAAAAGTCCCTTTTAATTAGATGAGATGTAATATCGGCCCGCTATTATTGATGAATGTGAAAAGAATTAGCCTATTCTTTTAAATTATCCCCGAATCGGTTACTTTTGCCGCGCTGAAAAATTATTCCAAACCAACAAAAAAAAGCAGGTTATGAAACTGTCTCATTTAGCCGAAACACTGATTGGATCCGAAATCATTAAGTTAGCAGCTGAAATAAAGGAGAAACAGGCCAAGGGTGAGAAGATATATAATTTCACGATTGGCGATTTTGACCCGAAGGTATTTCCTATCCCGGTTGAATTTGAACAGGAAATCATAACAGCCTATAAGGAGCACCTGACCAACTATCCTCCTGCCGATGGTATCGCAGAGTTAAGACAGGAAGTAGGTGGTTTTATAGCTGAACGTGAGGGCATCACTTACGATCCTGCCAAGGAAATCGTGATTTCCTGCGGTGGTCGCCCGATCATTTACGCTACCTTCAGAACCATCCTGGATCGCGGCGAAAAAGTAGTGTACGCTACCCCCTCCTGGAACAATAACCACTACACCCACTTCCTGGAAGCGGAACACGTAGTGCTGGAAACGAAGCCTGAAAACGATTTCATGCCAACTGCGGCAGAATTAAAACCGCTCCTGAAAGGTGCTACCCTCCTGGCGCTTTGCTCCCCGCAAAACCCAACCGGTACCGCTTTTGGTAAGCAACAACTGGAAGAGATCTGCGACCTGGTACTGGCAGAAAATAAAAGCAGGGGTGCCGACGAAAAGCCGCTCTATGTATTATTCGACCAGATGTACTGGGTGTTGACCTTTGGTGAAACTCACCACCATAACCCGGTTACACTCCGTCCGGAAATGAGAAATTATACCGTTTTCATCGATGGTATGAGTAAAGCCTTTGCTGCTACCGGCGTAAGAGTTGGTTGGGCTTTAGGACCTGCTCATGTTATCGGAAAAATGAAATCCATCCTTTCTCACGTAGGCGCCTGGAGCCCAATGGCTGAACAAAAAGCCGCTGCCCGCTACCTCGCACAGAAAGAAAATGTGGATAAGTACCTGAAACACTTCAAAGGCGAAATCGAAGAAAGACTGGTGAAAATCTACGAAGGCTTTGATAAACTGAAAAAAGCAGGTCACCAGGTAGAAGCCATTGCTCCGCAGGCCGCTATTTACCTGACCGTTAAATTTGACCTGACAGGTAAAAAGACAGCTGATGGCACTGCGCTGGCAGATCAGGCTGCTGTTACGTCCTACATCCTGAATGAGGCGAAACTGGCCCTGGTGCCGTTTTACGCTTTCGGATCTGCTAAAAACTCACCCTGGTATCGTCTTAGCGTAGGTACCTGCGTGAAAGAAGAGATCCCTGCTATGTTTGAAAAACTGCAGGCAGCTCTTGAAAAATTAAAATAGTTTTATTCCGGATTGTTTTGCCCAGGATTAGACTGATTTAATTGATTGTCCTGATTTTATTTTTTTTGATTTTATATGATGAGCGAAGATGGAAGCGGTAACGCTACCTTCTTCGCTCATCTTTTTATGCTATAGCCTCTCTTCTTATCTTCCCAAAACCTAATAATATTCATAGAAACGGAAAAAATCATCTAAATCATGGATAATCATCCTAATCCCGGGTAAGACATTTGACTTTTTGACTTTTGCCTTCGAAAAGTTAAATACTTGTTAAAAGGTCAACTATTGTTACTATTTCGAAAAAAGTACCTAATTTTGACCTTGAAACTAAAAAAGTCAGAAAGTTAATGCACACAGAAGCAAAAGACGAAATGAGGGATAAAATCCTGGAAGCAGCTCTGAAGCGTTTTACTCATTATGGCGCTTCTAAAACAACGATGAACGAAATAGCAGATGATCTTCACTGCTCGAAAGCATCCTTGTATTACTACTTCCCGGATAAGAAAGCCATGCACATGGCGGTGCTGCAAAAAATTGCGGAGATCTATTTCCAGCAAATGGAAAAAGAAGCCCTGCAACCGGAATCAGCTGCCCAAGCATTGTATAATATTATAGAGCTCAGAAGAGAATTTATCAGCAAATTTTGCCGGCTGGAAATATTCAAAATATTACAGGACAACTCCGCGGTATTTCTCGAAGAGAAAAAGAAAGCAAGAGAAAGGGATATAGCCATTCATACACGCATCATTGAAGCAGGTATTGCCCTGGGAGAATTCATCGTGAAAGATCCCGCACATACCGCAGAACTGTTAGTACTGTCCACCATGGGCCTGCGCTTTTCAGTTCCGGATCATATCCGCGAAGACACGGACATGGACGAAGCAATGATGGATGACGTAATAGACAAACAAAAACAACTGCTGGAGATCTTCATTAAAGGAATAAAGGCTTAACAAACGGAAACCATGCTGGTGAGAGAACGGATACTGGAAACGGCCCTGAAAATGTTCAGAACCTACGGTGTGAAGGGAGTAACTATGTTCGACATAGCACGTGATTGCGGGATCTCAAAGAAAACAGTATACGAGCATTTTGTAGACAAACAGGCGTTGATAGACGAAGGGATGCAGCAGTTGTTAACTAATCATATTAACTATTTCACAGAATGTCTGCAAACCACAGACAATGCTATTGAAGAAATGGTGCGTAACATGAAATATGTTACCAACCTGGCAAAAACACTGAACCCGGTGATGTTGTATGAAATCCAGAAGTATCATCCGGATACCTGGAAAAGCATTGAGAGTTTTAAGGAAGACGGGGTGCTGTGTAACATCAAGAAAAATTTAAAGAGGGGCATGACGGAAGGCCTATATCGTCAGAACCTCCACATCGATATCGTAGCACGTATGCGCCAGCTGCAGCTGGAAGCACCATTTGACCAGATGCAGTACCCGGCAAATCAATTTGAGATGCCTGAAGTAATGGAACAGGTAACCGCCCACTTTATACTGGGAATTGCCACCATTAAAGGTCATAAACTGGCTAACCAGTACCTGCAAATAAAAGAAGACGAATAAACTACTACGCTAACTGATTTAATTTATGAAGCGATTAAAGTTAACGCTTATCCTCCTGCTGGGGATAGGGGTATACAACGGCTATGCCCAAACGCAGCTGACCTTACAGGAAGCGCTGAAGTTTGCATTGAACAACAACAAACAACTGGCCCGGACAAAGATGGACGAGGAAATGGGTAAATACAAAACCCAGGAAGTCCGCTCCCAGGCTTTGCCACAGCTGAATGGTAACGCATCTTATACTGATAACCTGATGCTGCAAAAATCACTCATTCCGGGTGCCGTATTCGGTAAACCGGATAGCTCCATTCTCGTGGCCTTTGGTGTAAAATACAATGCTACCGTAGGCGCGGAACTCAGTCAGCAAATCTTTAACCAGGCGGTATTTACCGGCCTGAAAGCGGCGAAATCCGGCGAAGAGTATTATAAAATACAAACAGAGCAATCTGTCGAAAATGTGATCTACAACGTATCTCAGCTCTATTATCAATTGCTGGTTACACAGGAAAAAATTATTACCATCAACAGTAATATTGAAAAACTCACCCAACTGGTGAGCGCTACCAAATCACAGTTTGATAATGGTCTTGCCAAAAAGATTGACCTCGACCGTATCCGGGTAAATCTTACCAACTATCTCACCCAACGCACACAGCTGATGAACCAGTATGCTACGCAAACCAATAACCTGAAAAAGGTAATGGGCATGCCATTGCAGTCTGCGTTCCTGCTCCCTCCTGCCTCTTTGAAAGAGATTGAAAACAAAGCTGCAGGCGTATTACAGTATGATGATATGAACATCGCCAACAGAACAGAATATAAATTGCTGAAGAAACAACAGGAACTGCAGCTGTTCCAGAAAAAGGCCTACCTCGCAGAATATTATCCATCACTGTCGTTGTTCGGAAGATATTCCTACAACGGGATGAGTCAGCAGTTCGCTTTCTCAAAAGACCCTTCTAACGCTACCAGCTGGTTCGGTGCAGCCGCTGTAGGTATAACACTGAAAGTGCCCATCTTCGATGGTTTTGGCCGCCGTTCCAAGGTAAATCAACAGAATGTTACCCTGCGCCAGCTGAGCAAACAAATGGAAGACACAGAGCAAACGCTCAACGTAGATTATGAAAATGCGAAACTGATGGTGCGCAGCAATCTGTCTACCATCAGCACTCAAAAGGAGAACATGGACCTGGCCAACGAAGTATATTATTCTACACAGAATAACTACAAACTCGGCCTGGCAGGTTTAACGGATCTGCTCAATGCAGAAACCTCCCTGGCGGATGCACAAAACAGCTATAACGAGGCACTGCTGCAATATAAGCTGGCAGAGCTGGAAATTATAAAAAGCAAAGGAAGTCTGAAGGACCTTCTAAACTAAACGTATAAACGAAAATAACGATAGACAATCAAACTATTTTGCAGATGAAAAAGTTTATAATCTGGGGCGTGGTGACAATAGGTGCAGTGGTACTGATCATGTGGAAACTCAACGCAAATAAAAAGGCAAATGAGGCCAAAACTGAATTCGTAAAACAAAGCAATATCGGCGATATCCCGGTGCTGGTACAGAAAGTAACCCGCAACGATTTCTCACAGGGCTTCCTGGCAAACGGAAACTTTGCGCCTGTGCGTGAATTATCTTACCTGGCGGAAACTGCCGGCCGCATTACCAGGTTACTGGTAGATGAAGGTAGTGTAGTAAGACAAGGACAGCCTATCGCTTATATAGATGCCCAAATTGTAAACACCGACCTCGAATCTGCAAAGGCGAACCTCAACCAGCTGAAAGTAGATAAGGAAAGATATGAAAGCGCTTTCCAGACAGGTGGCGTTACCCAGAAACAAATGGACGATGCCCGCCTGCAGTACGATGTTGCGAAAACACGCTATGAGGCTGCCAGCCGCCGTGTAAGTGACACTTATGTGAAAGCGCCTATCTCCGGTATCATCAATAAAAAATACATTGAACAGGGCGCCTACCTCTCTGTAGGTAATAAAATGTTTGACATCGTGGATGTATCCAGGCTGAAACTGGCGGTATCTGTTCCGGAAGGACAGGTGGTAACACTGAAAACGGGTCAGAAGGTAGCGGTAACCAGCAACGTTTTCCCGGAAACAAATTATGAAGGGACGATCACTTTTATCGCGGCAAAAGGCGATAACTCGCTCAACTACCCGGTAGAAATGGAGGTAAACAATGTAGCCGGAAAAGACCTGAAAGCAGGCATGTACGGAACTGCACACTTTACAGATCCAAAAGCAGATAAAACTATTTTCATTGCCCGCACCGCTTTCATTGGGGGTGTAAACAGCAACGAAATATATGTTATGGAAGGCAACGTAGCAAAGAAACGTAAAGTGGTAGCCGGCCGCATCGCGGGCGACCAGGTAGAAGTACGGGAAGGGCTGAACGAAGGAGATACCGTTATCACCAGTGGCCAGATTAACCTGACAGAAGGTGCCGCTGTAACGGTTCAAAATGCCGCCAAGTAAGCGGGAAATGTATCTGGTGTCTGAACAAATTTTTGCAACATGAAGATTACTGAAGTATCGATTAAGCGACCTACGATCGTGGTGGTGGTGTTTACCATCCTCACCCTGTTGGGCGTGATGAGTTATAAATCGCTGAACTATGAGCTGTTGCCAAAGTTCAGCTCCCCCATCGTAACTATTGCTACCATTTACCCGGGAGCCTCTCCTAACGAGGTGGAAAGCAGTATTACCAAGAAGATTGAAGACGCGGTGGCCTCTATGGAAAAGATCAAAAAGATCACTTCCAAATCATCCGAAAGCCTGTCTGTTATTACCGTTGAGCTGAATAACGACGCCGATGTGGATATTGCCCTGCAGGATGCACAGCGTAAGGTAAATGCCATTCTGGCAGACCTGCCGACTGATGCAAAGCCGCCATCCCTTAATAAATTTTCGCTGGATGACTTACCGATCATGACACTGTCGGCCACCGCCAAAATGGACGACAAACAGTTTTATGACCTGGTAGATAAGAAACTGCAGCCTTTATTATCCCGTTTGCCGGGCGTTGCCCAGGTGTCACTGATTGGTGGCCAGGAACGTGAAATACAGGTAAACGTAGACCCAAAGAAACTGCAGGCATTTAATTTATCTATTCTGCAGCTGCGCCAGCTGATCACCAATGCCAACCTGGATTTCCCTACCGGTAAAGTGAAAACGGCCAACGAACAGATCCTGATCCGTTTGGCAGGTAAGTATAAGAATGTTGATCAGCTCCGTAACCTGGTACTGAAAACAACGGAAGATGGTACACAGGTGCGTCTTACAGACGTAGCCGATGTACAGGATGCTCAGAAAGATGCGGACCGTATTGCCCGTGTGGACGGAGTAAGCGCCATTGCTTTGCAGGTGCAGAAACAAACAGATGCGAACGCCGTAACCGTGAGTGAGGAAATGAAAAAATCTATTGCCAAAATAGAAAAAGATTACGCGGTTAACGACCTCAAGATATTAGTGGCAAATGACTCGTCCGACTTTACGCTGGAATCTGCTGATTCCGTAATACATGACCTTATCCTTGCAGTAGTGCTGGTGGCAGTGGTGATGTTGTTGTTCCTGCACAGCGTTCGAAGCGCTTTGTTCGTAATGATCTCCATTCCGGCTTCCCTGATCGCTACTTTCATTGGTATGAAACTGATGGGATTCTCTCTCAACCTCATGTCATTGTTAGGTTTATCACTGGTGGTGGGTATCCTGGTGGATGATGCCATCGTGGTACTGGAGAATATCTATCGCCATATGGAGATGGGTAAAAACCGTGTGCGTGCTGCATTTGATGGCGTAAAAGAAATCGGGTTCACTGTTACTTCCATTACACTGGTAATTGTGGTGGTGTTCCTGCCGATCTCTTTAACGAACGAGCTGGTATCGAAGATCCTGCGTGAATTCTGTGTGGTGGTAATGATATCAACCATGTTGAGCTTGTTGTCGTCCTTCATGATAGTACCACTGCTATCGTCCCGTTTTGGTAAACTGGAACATATCACTGGTAAGAATGTGTTCGGGAAATTTATCCTCTGGTTTGAGGCGCAGCTCACAAAGTTCACCAACTGGATGACAGGGCTCCTCAAATGGGCGTTGGCGCATAAAGCTATTACGCTGATCGCAGCGGTAGGTTTATTATTTGCCTCCTTCATGCTGTTGGGTAAAGGTTATATTGGAGGCGAGTTTATTCCCAAAGGCGACCGCGGACAGTTTATCGTGATGCTGGAAATGCCGAAAGATGCGTCTGTAGAACAAACAAACCTGGCTACCAGAACGGCTGAAAAATATTTGAATAAAAAACCGGAGATCACCCGCCTGATCACGACGGTAGGCCAAACCAGTGAAGATGGATTTGGTAACTCCCAGTCTACCGCTTATAAATCAGAGATCACGGTAATGCTGGTGGATCCTGAGAAACGGGCGGACGCTTCAGATATTTATGCAGCGAAGATCAAAAAGGAACTGAAAAACATTTTACCGGGTGTTAAAGTGAAAACAACGGCGGTAAGTATTATGGGTACTGCTGAAAGAGCGCCGGTAGAACTGATTGTTATGGGTACGGAGTTGGACAGCGTAATGAACTACGCCAAGAGAGCTATGGATACCCTTAAAACCATCAGCGGTGCTACGGAAGTAAAACTGTCGGTGGAAGACGGAAACCCGGAAATCAACGTACAGGTAGATCGTGATAAGATGGCGGCACTGGGGCTTACGCTCGATGCAGTGGGTGGAACCATGCAAACTGCATTCAGCGGTACTGCCGACGACTCTAAAGTTAAATTCCGCCAGGGAGATTATGAATATGATATCAATATCCGTTTTGATGATTTCAACCGGAAGAACCTGGAAGATGTATCCAATATACAATTCATCAACGACAAAGGCCAGCTGATTAAACTGTCGCAGTTTGCTGCGATAACAGAAGGGTCCGGTCCAAGTCACCTGGAAAGAAGGGATAAAAATACATCCGTATCTGTACAGGCGCAGGTAATGGGCCGTCCTTCCGGTACAGTAACACAGGAGTTTACCGACAAGCTGGCAAAAATGGGTAAACCGACGGGCATCAGTTACGTGTTTGGCGGAGATGCCGAAAACCAGGGTGATTCCTTTGGTACACTGGGAGCGGCGTTGCTGATTTCCATTGTGCTGGTGTACCTGATCATGGTGGCGTTGTACGATAATTATATATATCCGTTTGTGGTACTGTTCTCTATTCCGTTGGCGATTATCGGCGCCCTGCTGGCACTGGCACTCACCAACAATACGCTGAACATCTTTACGATATTGGGTATCATTATGCTGATTGGCCTGGTAGCGAAGAATGCGATCATCCTGGTGGACTTTACCAACCAGATGAAAGAGCAGGGCCAGAGCACGTATCATGCATTGATACATGCCAACAATGCGCGTTTGCGTCCGATCCTGATGACGACCATCGCCATGGTGATTGGTATGTTGCCTATTGCGTTGGCAACGGGTGGTGTAGGCGCCATCAAAAATGGTTTGGCCTGGGCGATCATCGGTGGTTTGATCAGCTCCATGTTCCTGACACTTATTGTGGTACCGGTGGTATACATGGTGGTGGATAAGGTGATGGCGAAGTTGGGGATCGGTAAATTATCGACCAAACGCTATATCAGGCAGCGTATGGTGGCTTCTTACGAGGAAGTCCCGTTAAACGAAATTCATACGAATTAAAGATATGTTACTAACAGTGTAACAGTTGTAGGTTTAGGTAATAGCCGGGATAATCCTATCCCGGCTTTCTTATTTCTTTGAAATTAACAAGTGATTCTTTCGTTTTCACATTCCATCCTGTGTTGCGGCGTATTACTTTTGCGGATATAATATCATCTTATGAAAAAGTATATCCCCATTTTATCCTTGTTATTTACGCCATTTGTTACACAGGCCCAGCAAACCATTACTGGTCTCGCTTTGCCGGAGAGTGCCGTTGCTTACAAAGGCGGCTATTTTGTATCAGATATCGGCGTTCAGCTCGATGCCGTCGCCAAAGATGGTGATGGCGCCATCTCTTATATCAATGGCGGTAAACTGGAAGCGCTCAGGTATTTTGATGATACACTGAATGCGCCGAAGGGGCTGGATATCATCGGCAATATTTTATACGTAGCAGATATTGACCACCTGAAAGGGTATAATATCACTACGCGCAAAAAAGTATTTGATCTGAACCTGGAGGGGAAAGCGGTGCTGCTGAACGACTTGAGCCGGGTAGATGATAGCTCGCTGGTAGTAACGGATTCCTTTAAAGATCATGCGCTGATGGTAAATGTACATACCGGGAAATGGTCAGTATTAAAGGGAGAGATGAAAGTGCCTAATGGGATAGTATACAACGCGCATAACGACGAGGTATATGTTTGCTCTATGGGGCCTGATTTAGACGGTACCGGTAAACTATTTGCCAAAAAGCTGCATGACGACAATGCCGCTTTTGAGCCGCTGGAAGGTTCTCCTGCCGGGGTTTTGGATGGTATCGTTTTATTAGACGACCACCGTTTATTGGTGTCTGACTGGATAAAGATCAAGGATCCGGCAACAGGGAATTTATTTGTTTATGACCTTGATAAAAAGCAATACAAAACAATAACAACGGAGCGTGCTCCTGCAGATATAGCATTGGATACAAGGAAGCATAGTTTACTGGTTCCCCAACTGCTGGATAACAGACTGGCTATTATACCACTGAAGAAATTAGGATTGTAAGACAGGACGTAGCAATGCGCTGCGGCCGGCAGCGGGTTGCTGCATTATTGTTACCGGCCAATCAAAACGGGGTGGGATAGGTAAGGGTACATCATTATTGCACGGGCGCATCAGCTGTACCTTTCCTTCCAACCTGTTTTTTGTTTTGATGTTTCCCCGGATTATTTCCTTGCCATTAATAACATATGCGATACCGGAAACGGGATGGGAACAGGCGTATGATCATCGCCTGCGCGCAACAGCTGTACTTTTCCTTCCAGCCTGTTTTTCACAATCCACTCGTTGCGCCAGGTGTTGGAAAGATTATCTAATCTTAGCCCCGCTTCTTCCAGTGCGGATTTCCAATCGTTATAATTCCAGAAACAAAAAGTTTCATGCATTTCGCTGAGCCAGTTATCGTGATAATCTTTTTTGAAAAGGAACTCGCAGGCGTTTTGCATTGACAATTTTGCATAGGTTTTTCCCGCAATGGTTAGCCATTCATGAGGCAGTTGAAATCCTTCCTGGTGGCGAAAGTCTTTAGCGAATTGTTTAAACAGCGCCATGGTGGAGAGTTTGCCCAGCCAGGTGGCAAGGTCGTGAGTGCCGGCATTTTCCGGCATGGGTAAATTGTTTTCGCCGTCGGTATCGTTGAGCCAGAGTAAAATTATTTCCTCTTTATTTTCAGGTCCTACTACATCACGGTTAATCCACACGCCGCCGGGAACAAGTTCGTTATAACGGTTATGAATAAACGCTATTAAATCTTTCCTGCTGCCATATGATTCTATTTCATGGGTAAGCGAGGAAGTATGAATGGTATTCATGCTGCCGGCTTCAAATACGAGGCTGGTGACGGCATTTTTTTGTGAGAAAAAAACGGAGGGGTTGGCGAATTCGCCATTATGTTTCCGTTGCAGGCAAATATCGTATAAATGCCTGGATACTTCAATGCCGTAGAAATCGCACTCATGGAGGCGGTCATCTTCACAGGCCATTTTTATCCAGGAACCAACGGCGCAACCGATGTCGCCAATATTGCCGGGCTGGATGTAGGGGGCGGTTTCCCGGTATTTGTCGGCCGCGATATCATCCATTTGTTTCACATACACATTGTAGTCGCGCGTAGCGGTAAGATCACCATCAGCCCCGATAATAGGGTCTTTCAGGATATGCTGTACCTTCTCTCCCACTCCATACAGCGACCAGATCTTGAAAGAGGCCGGGTGCATCTGATCGAGGATGGTTTTGTTTTTACGCCATTGGTCGGTTTGGGCAATCAGTTTTACAATATCCCATGGCATGGGTTGCGTAAACTGTTTGCTGATGGGATCCCATTCGGCGGGTAGTACTTTAAAGCCGTGCCGGAGGTACATTTCTTTTACGGCCGTAGAGCAGATAACGAGGGTGTTTTCCGGGCTGAGCGCATGTACGCCTTCGCTGGAGTGACGGATGGTTTTGATGGTATATTCTGTGAAATCATTGATAACGCCTACGTCGTCGATGCCATACACAAATGCAGGTACATCCAGTGAGTTGGAAAATTCCTGGATGATCATGGCCCGGAGATAGAAAGGTACCGGGTTTCGCTTGGTGCCCAGGTGGTTGGCCGAAGTAACGGCGAAAATAACGCCGGCTATTTCCTGTGTGGGTAACGGGTGGCCGTATACATCTTTTTCGCCTTCCAGTTTGCATTTGATAAGGCGGTTCAGGTATTTGAACTGGAAATCTGTTAAAAGATGGTGGCGACCGGGTATAAGTAAGTACATAGGGTGAAGTTAAGGAATGCAATGAATTATCATAGCACTAAATATGTTAAAAAAATAAGATGGCCGGCTGTCCTCCCGGGAGGAAAAGCCCTGTTGGGCGGGGATATACGGAGTTAGCATGATTGTTGTTTTTATATGGGTGAACGGCAGTGTACGCGAACCTTTGTTTCACTGTTATTAAAAACAAAATCATATGAAAAAGATATTGTTGATCACCGGCTTAGTTATTAGCGGCTTCCTTTACGGAAATGTGACAAGCGCGCAGGTGAGAGTGAATGTGAATGTAAATATCGGTAGTCAACCGGTATGGGGACCGGTAGGTTATGATTATGCAGAGTACTATTATTTGCCGGATGCAGATGCCTACTATTATGTGCCCGAGCACCAATACATTTACCTGGATGCAGGACGCTGGATATTTGCTCCTGCTTTACCGGCGAGATATCACTACGATCCGTACAGGAGTTACAAGGTGGTTATTAATGAGCCAAGGCCTTATTTGCATCCGGACGTATACCGTGTTAAGTATGCCAAATACAAGGGCAGGTATGGTCAGCAGCGGATAATCCGGGATAGCAGGGATGAAAGATATTATGTGGTAAAAGGTCATCCTATGAATGGAAGGGGTAATCAGAAGAAATACTATGGTGATGACAACAACGGTAATGGCAAGTATAAGAACAAGGGCTATAAGGATAAAGGAGATAAGGGCCATGGCCATGGACACGACAGAGACTAATATCGCTTGTTATAAATTTGAAGGGCGTTCCGTTAGCGGGGCGCCTTTCCCGTTTTAGGATGTATAAGAAAGCCGTTTCACTGCTTGTGAAACGGCCTGAGATGGAGGTAACGTTGTTGGAAGAAATAGGAATAGTTTACAGCGCGGCGGTTTTGCGTACCTCGTCAAATGTGTAGCTGAGGGTTACTTCGCCGTTTTCGAATACGGTATGCAGCAGGTCTGCAGTGTCGGTCGCTTCGCCGGCTCCCACTGTTTTAAAAGTGTTATTGTCTTTTATGAGCCTGAGTTTACCGGCTTTTGATTTTTTGAAAGAAGTCCGTAGCTGGCCGGTGGCATCCAGTTCTACCGGCATTTTTTGTACGTTGATGGCTTCTCCGTTTACTACGGCAAAGGCGCATTTCAGTGCAAATTCCTGTGTATCGCGGTTTACGCGTTGCAGGAGGGCGCCGCCCATACCCAGCACCAGGTTTTCGGCGCTGATGCCGGCTTGTTTTAAGGCTTCGAATATGCCGGGTATAGAAGAGTAGCTGATGCCATCGCCCTGGATAACGCGTACCTGCGGAGGCAATACCTTAAAACCTTTTTCATTGGTGGTATACCCGAATTTATCCATGAGGATGCTGAAGATTTTCAGGAGGGTTTGTACCGGATCGCCGCTGTCGGGGCGAATTACGAGGGTGCCATCTCTCTTAAGTATCTGTTCTTTCAGCGCAGTGCCCCAGTATTCTTCACAGGCCCGGAAAATATTGTAGGAGTCGGACACACAGGCAATGGTGCCGGTGGGGTAAGTATTGAGAATGTGTTTGAAAATTTCCAGTTCTCCCGCCTCGCCCAGCAGGGTGACTACGGAGTGCTCGGTAGCAGGGATCGATAAACCCGGTGCCGTGGGTGCGTCATAATATCTTTTGGCAAACAGGGAGCCGGGAATGGTGTCGCTGCCGGCGAAGCTGACCAGGTGGGCACTGCCACCAATACCTGCACTTTCTACTGAGCTGGCGCCGCGGAAGCCAAAGTCATTGAGTACAAAATCGATTCCGGCAAAAGCTGCTGCGCTGGCGGTATCTTCATAATATTTTTTTACCACCTTTTTTATTTCCCGGGATACGGAGGCTACGGTACAAGGGTACCACACCTGCATAAGCAGCGTTTCCAGGAAGTTGGTGAGCCAGAAGCATTCGGGGTCGGTGTTTTCGATGGTCATCAGCACATTTCGTACAGGCACTACCGTGCCTTCTGCCACTGCTTTAATGCGGATAGGTAATTTACCGCCGTGTTTTTCGATGATGTATTCAAAGCGACTGCGGTCAAATACATCTTTGCGGCCAAATACTTCAGCGAGCATGGTTTCCGCTTCATCCAGTTTTTCTTTGGTGAATACTACTCCGGATAGATATTCTTTCAGGAAATATTGCAACCCGTAAAAAACGGTTTCGTCAAATTTGCCGCCCCTGCTTTCGAGGTAAGAGTAGATGTATTGGGTGCCGGGAATATAAAGTTTGTGGTGGGAGTATTTGTAAGCATCGGCCAGGAGGATGAGGTTTTCCTTTGTCATATCTCAATATTTTAATCTTATTTGGAATATTTTTTCATGAGTTTGGCGAGTAAAGGGAGATGTGTGTCTACAATTTCTTCCCGGGTAATCATACCCGGTATATCCTTTACCGTTACCCATTTCACTTCTGCCAGATCATCGCCTGCTGCGGGTTCGCCGTCTACCAGGTCTATGCTGAACAGGGTGGTGATAATTTTATTGACTTCGGAGCGGTAGCGCCAATCGTCTACCCGCATGGAGGCAACGTACTCCAGTGGTCCTATTTCCAGCGGGCCACATTCTTCCTGTAACTCTCTGGCAGCGGCCATCTCGAAGTTATCGTCTGTTGGGTCGGAAAATCCGCCAGGCAATCTCCATGCGTTTTCATTCGGCTTGCGACCTAACAGCAGCTCTTGTTTATTATTTCTGAACAGCGCTATGTCTACGGTAGCGTATACGGATGGGAACAGGTTGTAGGTATTATATATAATGCCGGCTCTGAATTCCTCTGTATCAAATACCTTGTCTGATAAGGCTTCCCGCATAGCGGTAGCGTTATAGTCCTTTACCGGTGGCAATGCTTCGGTTTTATACCGGCCGGTGTAAACGCCCATAAAGCTATCGCGGCTGCCGTACAGCAGGAAGGTTTCATGGGGAAAGTTGTTGTACAGCAGTTCATCCATCTTTTGTGACCATACGGCGTCGCTTTTCTGATCGCTGAGCGGCAATACAATGATTTCCGGGAACTGTTGCTTTATCATCCGCTCGCGGGTGTAATAGTCGAGCGGGTTTTTGCGGCTGCCGCGTACCGGGCTTACGCCCAGTATGATCAGCACCCGGTTGTGTTTCTGTTTCACCTGCCGGATCAGTTCCAGGTGGCCTTCATGTAAGGAAGGCGTTTGGAAGCGGGCTATAATAACTCCTGTGGGCTTTGTGTTTTGCATAATCCGAGCTATTTTGTGTAATTGTTACACAAATATATGCCGCCATTTTTTAACCGCAAAATATTTCTTGTAAAAAATACACAAATTAAAAAAGAAAGTACCGGAAAATTAGACTCAGCGCGATATGAAAGCGGCTGAGATGGGATAAATGTAGGGAGTAAAGCCGAAAGTTGTATACCGGTGGTGGGTTATAGCGAGGATGCTTTGGTAGGGGGAAATGGAAAGGGCCGGCTAAAGATGAACTAAGGTAGAATTTAAGATGCGGTGCTCATTTGCTCATTTTATGCAGCCAGCCCTTAGTAATTTTAAAGCAGATCTTTTAAATCCTGTTGTACCTCCCAGGCCAGGTCTTTGATCTTTTCTCTTTCAGCCCTGCTGAGAGAATTGATCATGTGACCCGGATTAGCAGGATCGTTAATTTTTTCTTGTCTCATTTTTCTATAAAATGTCGATTCGCTCCAACCACATTCTTCACATACTTTTTCACGGAATTTTATCCCACTGTTGGCGAAGCCTTCAAACAGGCTGCGCAAGGAATTTGTTTGTCTTTTTTGAATTGCTTGCATGATGTAGAATTAAGGCTTAACAAAGATGGTTGGCTACAAAGATATGGAATCATTTTTATTTGACATCATAAATGATGTCAAATTTTTTATTGTTTTGATTGAATTTCATCCAATGGCAAGTAATCGGGATGAAAATACTTTAATAAAGTTAGGGGCTAAAATCCGCGAATTAAAGGAAGCGAAGGGGCTTACTGATAGAGACTTTGCTGACAGAGCGGAAATTGGCTACGCACAGGTTTGGAGGTTGTTGGATGGGCAGGTTAATCCGACGTACTCTACATTAAAGGCTATTGCAAAGATATTGGATGTGCATCCAGGCGTTTTCTTTGATCTCTAAAGTCGGCGGGATCTCCTACTCCCCTATATCTCAAACGTCATCCCTTCTTTCTTCAGTTTAAAATACCTGGTCTCATCGAAACTGAACAAATTCGCCGGTCTTCCCTGCGACACCTGTTTCTGCTTTTCATTATGGGCAATCAATATTCCCAGGTGACTAATCTTTTTCTGGAAGTTGCGACGGTCAATGGGCCGGTCCAGTAAGGTTTCGTAGAGTTTTTCCAGGTCGGCGATGGGGAATTTTTTGTCGAGCAGTTCGAAGCCGATGGGTTCGTAGCGGATTTTGTTACGCAGACGTTGTACCGCTACATCGATAATAGTGGCGTGGTCAAAGGCCAGCGCGGGCAGGTCTTTGATATTGAACCAACTGGCGTCTTCTGCATCGGAGCTGGCTGCCAGCTTGAAGTTGGTGGGGTTTACGAGGCCAAAGTGGGCAATAGACACTACCCTGCCGCGGGGATCGCGGCCCGGGAGCCCAAAAGTATACAGTTGTTCCAGGTAATTGATATTCACGCCGGCTTCTGTCAGCAGTTCGCGGGTAACGGCCTCTTCGAGCGATTCTTCGTCGAGTACAAAGCCGCCGGGCAGGGCCCAGCTGTGCAGATAGGGTTGAATGGTACGCTTGATAAGCAGTACCACAATACCTTCTTTGGGAATATATCCAAATACAACCGCATCTACGGTTAGTCTGATGTTCTGTTTTATGGGCAAACTCTTATCTGATTATTTTACTTGAATGTATTGTTCTAGCTGGGCGGTTCCCTTGTGTAAATTTACGAACAAAGGATTTTTTACCGGATCAAAAACGATAATAGTGCTTTGTTCCCATATATCCTGGGGTGTGGGCAGTTCTATGATCACTTCCTGGCCGTTGGCGCGGTGAAACAGGAGACTGTCTTTCCCGGCGATATGTCCTTTAAACTGGTGTTGATCCAGGTAATCGGTCAGTTGTTTTCTCAGCGCCAGTACCGAGTCGGTGAGCGGACCGGCCGCTGGCTTGAATTCGCGGTAAACGTAACATTTTTCGCTGATCACATCATAGGCCGATCTGTCGGTACTGCGTTCTTCATTACGGGTATGGTTACACGCAAACAGCAGCACGGCAATGGTAAGGAGTGATAATATTTTATTCATGATCTTGTTGCTTTAATGTTCGTAACAATCATAGTTGCGCTGGCGGTAAATTTTGCCATCGCGGAATTCTATGATGGTGCAAATGAATGCTTTCATTATTTGTCCGCGGCGGAACTGTCCGGCATCCACGCCTATTTCGCCGGTCCATTTGGCTTCTACCACGAGGGTATTGCCGGATTCCACCACTTTCAGCACGCTGAAATGCTGGGATTTTAGAATTATTTTATTCGTGGCCATGCTTTCCAGCATGATGTCAAAGTTTCGTTGTTTGATCTCATTCGAGAGCTGATTGGGATATTCAGTCTGGATGATATTGGGATGAAAAACCCTGGCAAATTCAACTGGGTCTGCTGAAAAGCTTTCCAGCAGCTGGAAATACCGGTATATAAGCGCCAGTTTCTCGTCCATTTATAGGGATAAATTAGTCATGTGTTGGCACGAAAATATAGAATTACGAATTAAGAATTACGAATTACGGGATTTGCCGGGGAGATTATCGGTTATCATCTACCTGCAAATCCCGTAATTCGTAATTTTTAATTCGTAATTGTAGTAAAGGCGAGCTTGTCCTTATCATTTGTTTTATCAATGATATTGTACACCAGTTTCAGCACGTTGAGGGTACCGTTATAATTTATCTTGTTGCTGCTGCTGGTGTTGCTGGTGGAGAAATACAGGACGGGTATATTTTTTTTGTAGAAAGATGCGTGATCAGAGTTGCTGATGCCGGTGGAATCATATACCAGTGGCAGCTCTTTGGTGGTGGCCTGTTGTAAAATGGCCGACCATCCCGGTGAGGTACCGGTGCCGCCTATCTGTAGGGAGGCGCCGGGATCGAGTTGCCCGATGCCGTCCATATTGATCATATAGTTTACCTGTGAAAGGTTCACCGTGCTGTGGGCGGCAAAATATTTAGAGCCGGATAGTCCCTGTTCCTTACCGGAAAAGGCGATAATAATATAGTTATTGTTATGGAGACGGGAGGCCGCCAGTAAGCGGGCTACTTCCAGCAGGGCTGCCGTGCCGCTGGCATTGTCTTCCGCTTTGGCCGTGGTTTCCCAACCGGGGTAGTCGTAATGGGCGCCGATGATGATGGTGCGGGGGGCTTTATTATCAATATAGCCGATCACGTTGGTGCCGCTTCGTTTGATGGCTTTAAAGCTTACCTGCAGGTTGATGGTGAAGGTGCCGGCGTCTTCTGCATTCAGTTTTTTGCTGATGTCGTTGCTCACCCAAACGGCCGGGATGCCGGCAGGCGTTGGGTGTTGCTCGAGCCACAGGTTCACTTCGGCGATAGATTCTTTCCCATTATAAAATACTACGCCGGAAGCGCCTGATTTTTCGGCTATCCGTGTTTGCTGCAGGTACTGTTCCAGCATGCTTTTGTGGTTGTCTGTATCCATTTCAGCCACATTGATGAGCCAGATATTGTCTGGTTCATTTACGTTTGGTATAACATCGCCTTTAACGGGTTCCTCTGCGCTGAAGGGTAAGGGAAGAAATTGTTTGCCGGCCTGCAGCTTGTCTTCATTAAGGATCATGTGGCAGGAGGCTGCCGGTTCGCGGGTTTCTTTTACGGTAAATGTTTGCAGGAAGCCGTCTTCTCCCATGGGGGTTAATCCGCTTTGCTGTAGCTGTTTAGCAATATAGGCGGCGGCCAGTTGTTCGCCGGGAGCCCCGGTACTGCGGCCTGCCAGCTTATCGCTGTTCAGGTAGCCGATGTGCAATTGTAGGTTACCGATGGTTTTTCTGTCCTCTTTCCGCTGTGCGTGAACGTATATGGTTACAAATACCAATGGTAACAGCCAGGTTATCTTTTTCACAGCAATCTGTTTTTTGGGTGTTACGGCAAAATTACGAATTACAGCGGGCGAATGGTCAAATTGATGGAAGTTCTTTTGACGATTATGTTGTATTTCAACTATTTGTAATGTAATGCTTTCGTCTTAGAATAGTCATTCGCCAAATGTGGTTGGCCGTTCGTAATTCTCAAATCGCTATTTTTGCCCCGTTTTAAAAACAAAGTATGAAAAACACGCCTTTTACAGAGAAACACATTGCGCTGGGTGCCAAGATGGCTGCCTTTGCGGGTTACAACATGCCTATTTCCTACACCGGTATTAACGATGAACATCAGGCCGTACGTACCAACGCCGGTGTGTTTGATGTAAGCCATATGGGCGAATTCATCTTAAAGGGCGAACATGCACTGGACCTGATCCAGCGCGTTACCAGCAATGATGCCTCCAAACTCACTGCGGGCAAAGCTCAGTACAGCTGTCTCCCCAATAAGGAAGGTGGCATAGTAGACGATCTGCTGGTATATTGTATCGAAGAAAATAAGGTATATATGCTGGTGGTAAATGCCAGCAATATTGAAAAAGACTGGAATTGGATCAGCCAGTTCAATACCAACAACGTGGAGATGCACAACATTTCCGATAAAACCTGTCTCCTGGCCATCCAGGGACCCAATGCTACCAGCATCCTCCAACCTCTCACGGAAGTGGACCTGGTAAACATGAAGTACTACACCTTTGCCAAAGGAACCTTTGCAGGCGTACCTAACGTAGTGATCAGCGCTACCGGCTACACCGGCGCCGGTGGCATAGAAATATATTTTGAAGATGTGGACGGCGCAGCGAACAAGATCTGGGATGCGATTTTTGCAGAAGGCGGTCCTAAAGGCCTGAAGCCTATCGGTCTGGGCGCCCGTGATACACTCCGCCTGGAAATGGGTTTTTGCCTGTACGGTAACGATATCGACGACACCACTTCCCCACTGGAAGCCGGTTTGGGCTGGATCACCAAATTTACCAAGCCATTTACATCCAGCGAGTTATTTGCAAAACAAAAAGCGGAAGGCGTTACCAAAAAATTGGTAGGTTTTGAAATGGTGGATAAAGGTATTCCCCGTCACGATTACGAAATTAAAGATGCAGCAGGCAATGTAATTGGCAGGGTAACTTCCGGTACCCAGTCGCCTTCTATGCAGAAAGCTATTGGTCTCGGCTACGTAAATACTGCCTTTGCCGCACAGGATACCGAAATATTTATTGCCGTAAGAGACAAAGCGCTGAAAGCAAAAGTGGTAAAAGTGCCTTTCCTGAGCTAGTATATATGAATAGCCGGTTAAAGTTGTTAATTTCGGTGCCCGGAAGGTTTTCTGAGCACCGGAATTTTTATATTTATAACCATATCTATGCCTACTATTCATTTAACTACCGTTATCCATGCCCCGCTGGACCGGGTCTTCGACCTGAGCAGGAGCATTACGCTGCATAAGCGAAGTATGTCGCACCGACAGGAAGACGCCATAAAAGGCCGTACCAACGGGTTGATATCTTATAATGAAACAGTGACCTGGAGAGCAAAGCATTTGGGGAAAATGAGGGAGCTGACAACAAAGATCACCGCCATGCGCCAGAACGAGTTTTTCAGTGATGAAATGACTGCCGGCGATTTTACGCATATGAACCATGAGCATCATTTTAAAGAAATAGATAACGGCACGGTGATGATTGATATCATGGATTTTGGCACCCCCTATGGCTGGTTCGGACGGGTATTTGAAAGATTTTATCTGTATAAATATATGACCAAACTCCTGCAGGAGCGTAATCGCACTATTAAGGATTATGCAGAGAGTGAAAAGTGGAGAGTAATCCTTGATTAAAGTAAAAAGCATTTGAATGACAGCAAGCAACAAACCCAGCCTGGAAGTATGTTTATCTCCGGCATTATTACATTTATTTGATGTAAAGAACAGCATCGTCGTTATTATTGACGTATTGCGCGCTACTTCTACCATTTGCACCGCCCTTTACAATGGTGCTTCCCGGGTAATACCGGTGTCCAGTGTGGAAGAATGTGTGAACATTGGTCGCGCTATAGGCGGCATCACCGCCGGCGAACGTGATGGAAAAATAGCAGAAGGCCTGGCGTACGGTAATTCGCCTTTTGAATACCCCCGTGATTTTGTGGAAAATAAAACGCTGGTGCTCACCACTACCAATGGCACCAAGTTGCTGCATATGGCCAAAGATGCCATTCAGATCATCACCGGCTCTTTCCCGAATATCAGCGCAGTGTGCGAGTATCTTATCTCCCAAAATCAAAATGTAATACTGGGCTGTGCTGCCTGGAAAGACCGTATAAACATGGAAGATACCCTGTTTGCCGGCGCCGTGGTAAGCCGTATCAAACAGCATTTTGACGTAAACTGCGATTCGGCCATCGCAGCGGAAACGCTTTACGAATCCGCCAAACATGATATCTATACTTTCATGAAACAGGCTTCCCACTACCAGCGCTTAGCCAGGTATGGGCTGGAAAAAGATATTCACTACTGCCTGACGCCGGATGGGGCTAATGTATTGCCGTTGTTCAGAGACGGGGAATTGATTGCTGGTTGATGGCGTTTTTGCCCGGGAGTTTTTCTTGCCCAGGATTAAACTGATTTTGATGATTTTCAGGATTTTTCTGTAGTGATTTAAAAAGATTAGGGAAGATAAAATCGGGTATCCGCTTTTATCTTCCCTAATCTTTTTAAAAATAACATCTGCTCCTGTCTCCGCTAATCTTTTCTAATCATCAATGTAAAAATCCTGAAAATCATCAAAATCAGTTTAATCCTGGGCAAGAAAAACTCCCGGGCAAAAACAAAATCCTGTTTAGAAATTCTTATATTCTGCCGGTTAACGATAAAGCTGCTGCTATGACACACTATTTATGCACCACCTGTGGGGTGCAATATGAAGCCAGCGCTGAGGCGCCGGCACATTGCCCGATTTGCGAAGACGACCGCCAGTATGTAAACGCCGGCGGACAAAGCTGGACTACGCTGGAGCAGGTACAAAATACACACAGGAATATTATAGAGCTGGTAGCGCCCAATTTATATGCTATCTATACCACTCCTGATTTTGCTATCGGACAGCGGGCGCATTTGCTGATCACTCCCGGTGGCAATATCCTGTGGGATTGTATTGCTAACCTCGACGCCTCTACGATTAATATTATTAAGCAACTGGGAGGTATCAAAGCCATTGCCCTCTCCCATCCGCATTATTTTTCCACTATCGTGGAATGGAGCCATGCGTTTGGAAATGCGCCGGTATACGTGCATCAGCTGGATGCAGAGTGGTTGCAACGCCGTGATGACGTGATCAAATTATGGCCGGGCAACGAATTACCGCTATGGGATGGTATCAAACTGGTGCTTTGTGGCGGGCATTTTCCAGGTGGCAATGTGCTCTACTCCCCCGCCGGTAAGGGTATGCTGCTGGTGGGCGATGTAATACAGGTATCGGCCGACCGTAAAACCGTGTCGGCGATGTACAGCTATCCTAATAACATCCCGTTATCTGCCCGGGAAATAAATGTGTTACATGCCGCAGTAAAACCCCTTGCATACGATTCGATGTATGGCGCTTTTGGAAAATATATCAAAACAGGTGCGCAGGCCGCGGTAGATTTTTCTTTTGAAAGATACTTACAGCGGATTCGTTAATCCTTTTTTAAATGGTTGATAAACAGGCATCTATATTTGAAAAAAAATAAGTTGAAAAATTCGCCCTACCCCGCCATGGGAAAAGGTGAGCTGTTCGCCGCTTCTTAATCTGCTGCGTGCAGGTTATTAGAGATTTTCTGCTTACTTTTGTGGATTGCCTTTTTATCAGCTGTTAAGTTTTTTTGATATATCTATTAACCCTTTTGTTGATAATAAAAGCAGGCAACAACGTATAGTATGTCGCTACCCCATTTGCTAAAATATGTTTACAACAACGGCACTGATGAAGTGATCCGCAGGGGGAAGCGTATTTTTTCTGCCGGGGGCGTTGAACTCATCGAGGCAGACCCGGTACTGAAATCAGCTACCTTCCGCGTAAAGAGCGACACACATGCCAACTATTACCGCGTTTCCATCAGCAAGTATGGAGAAACAACCGGTATGTCTATCCGGTGTCAATGCCCATACAACCTGGGCGACATCTGCCGGCACGAAGCAGCCGCACTTTTCCAGCTGCAGGAAATGCTGGATAAAAACCATTTCGAGAGCTTCGACACACAGTTTGATCAGCAACACACGCTGATTAAAATGAAGTCTATCGATATCAAATCAATCAAGCTGCTGACTTCCGGCGCTATTCTCGCTCAAGCAGAAGAAATTGCCAAAAAACATCCCGCCAAAATAAAACTGGCCAAAGATGAAAAGGTAGAAGCCCTGCTAAAGGTGGATGGCGACGAGTTTCCGCTGATCATTCAACGGAATGAAGAACGCTTTTTCGATACGCATTGCACCTGCGATGAAACAGAGCATGCCCTGTGTGTACATAAAACAGCCCTGTTCCTGCAACTCCTGCAGAAAAACGGTCCGTTTTATTTTGATACCCTCCGCAATTGGGATAAAGAGAAAAATAAGCTGTTGTCGTTATACGGCTACTCCCTGACAGATGACCTGAACGGGAAATTTGCCTTTTCGTACATGGATGGCAAACCGTTTCTCCGGGTACTGGATCCGAGCATTAAACGGGTCGACGGCGCCGCCGCCGGCAGACAACCCGTTACCGCTCCCCCGCCGCCGGAAGAAACCATTACCATTACACAACGACTGGCAGCGGTTTTCAATGCCAACGAAAACCTGTATCCTTACTTTAAAGTAGACCTGGTTAGCGGAGAAATAAACGAAGAACAAACAGCCTTCGTTTCACTCGCCAGCAAACTGGATCTTACCAAATACGTAGACTTTTACCAGTACAAGGAAAAAGACAGGGAACTCATAGCGCCTGTACGAAAAGTACAAGGCTCTGAAGTGAGCAAATTCCTTAGCAAAAACTCTCCGTTTGCCGGTATCTGGGAGAACATCACCCACGAAAATGCAGAAGAACTGCCTACGGAAACAAAAGAGCTGATGCTGGAATACCTGCATCCTAAACTCGCCAAATTGTTCCCGCAACTGGCAGAACACGGATTGGTGTTTGAACTGCTCAACAGACAGGCCTTCAAAACAAAAAATTTACAGCAGATCCAGATAGGCGCCGATCGCCTGAAGCTGGTAATCAAAACCCACACCGGTGATACCCATGTGGAAGTAAACTGCTATGTAAATATTGAAGGCGAACTTATAGATGTAGCAGATAACGAATGGGAAAGCCCGTTGTTATTCCTCTATAAACAGGTAATTTACCTGTTTGAAAGTCCGCAGGATGCCCTCCACGTAGAACTTTTCAAACAAAGCGGTAAACTGCGCATCGTTAATAAGGAATGGCCGGCTTACCTGAAAGATTACCTCCTGCCGTTAAGCCGTCAGTACGATATACAGTTTGATAAAGGATTACTGGCAGAGATAGACGATATCATGCCTGAACCCCGCGTATTCCTGAAAGAACTGGGCGAAACATTTATCATACAACCAGGGTTTGCATACCGGGGCCAGGAAGTAGAGTGGAATGATGAAGGCAAGATCACCGTGCAGGAAGAAAATAAAGTGCTCATCATTCATCGTAATAAAGAGGCGGAAGAAGCATTTGTGGCCAAACTCCGCACCCTGCATACCAATTTTGCACAACACGATAACCACAACTATTTTTATCTGCGCGCCAAAGAAGCACTGAAAAACAATTGGTTCTTCCTTTTCTTTGATGCGCTGAAAGAAATGAATGTGCGTGTATTCGGATTCGATAACCTGCGCAACTTTAAATTCAGCTCGCATAAACCGGTTACCAACTTACAGATCAGCTCCGGCATCGACTGGTTCGATGCACAGATCGAAGTATTGTATGGCGACCAGAAAGTAAGCATCAAGGATATTAAAAACGCGCTGGCCAACAAACAGAACTATGTGCAGCTGGCAGATGGCTCCCTGGGCCTGTTGCCGGAAGAATGGCTGCGTAAATATTCCCTGCTCTTTAAAGTTGGTGAAGAACGCGATAAAGGGCTTAAGCTCAGCAAATACAACTTCAGCGTAATTGATGAACTGTATGAGTTTATAGACGATGAAGCCGTAGTACTGGAGTTGGAACAAAAGCGCCGCAAGCTCCTGCAGTTTGACGAGATCCGTAACATTGCACTGCCTGAAAATCTGCAGGCTACCTTACGACCTTACCAGGAAAGCGGTTTCCAGTGGCTTAACTATCTCGACGATATCAAATGGGGCGGTATCCTGGCGGATGACATGGGTTTGGGTAAAACCATCCAGGCCCTCACCTTCCTGCAATACTACAAAAACAAGAACGGTGGTAAAACCATGGCGTTGATAGTTTGTCCTACCACGCTGATTTACAACTGGGAAAATGAAATAAAGAAATTCACACCGGATATCAGGCATCATATCCACCACGGCCCTGCACGACTGAAATCGTCTGAAGAGCTGGGGAAATTTGATGCCATCATTACCACCTACGGTACTTTGCGCAGCGATATTCAATTGCTGATGAAACTGGAGTTTGACTATGTTATTCTCGATGAATCACAGGCGATCAAAAATCCGCAATCCAAAGTAACCAAGGCGGCACAGCTGCTGCAAACCAAAAACAGGCTGGCCCTGAGCGGTACGCCGATGCAGAATAATACGTTTGACATCTATGCGCAGATGAACTTCCTGAACCCGGGCATGCTGGGCAGCGTTGACTTTTTCCGCAATGAATTTGCCACACCGATCGACAAATTCCAGGATGAAGAAAGAAAAGAACACCTGCGTAAACTGATCTACCCGTTTATTCTTCGCCGTACCAAAGAACAGGTGGCGAAAGACCTGCCGGAGAAAATAGAAACGGTGATCTTCTGCGAAATGGATGCGGAACAACGGCATATTTATGATGCTTACCGCAACACCTATCGCTCTAAGATCCTGGGTGTTATTGAAGATCAGGGTATGGAACGTTCTCAGCTCACCATCCTGCAAGGGTTGATGAAGCTGCGGCAGATCTGTGACTCGCCTGCTATTCTCAACGATACGGAACAGTACCCGAATCACTCCGTGAAACTGCATGAACTTACCCGAGAAATATCCGAGAACATCGGCAACCACAAGGTGCTGATCTTCTCCCAGTTCCTGGGAATGCTGGGCCTGATCCGCGACCGGATGCAACACCTGAAAATTCCTTACGAGTATTTTGATGGCAGCACTTCTACCGTAGATCGTGAAAAAGCCATTCAGAATTTCCAGCATAACGATGAATGCCGCGTGTTCCTCATTTCGCTGAAAGCCGGTGGTGTGGGATTGAACCTTACTGCAGCAGATTATGTGTACATCGTGGATCCATGGTGGAACCCCGCTGTAGAGCAACAGGCGATTGACCGTACTCACCGTATCGGGCAAACGAAAAACATTTTTGCTTACCGCATGATCTGTAAGGATACTGTGGAAGAAAAAATATTGCAGCTGCAGGAACGCAAGAAATCGTTGGTGAAGGAGATTATTTCTGATGACAGTGGTTTTGTGAAGAAACTGACGAAGGAAGATGTATTGTATTTGTTCAGCTAACAAGCTGTTTATAAATAAGTTAAAAGAGGTTGCCATTACGGTAACCTCTTTTTTTGCGCCTAAATGTTGCTGTAGGGAAAATTGTCCATGCAGAAGCGTTAATTCTGCATGGCCTGGCCGGCAGCTTTGCGCCAATTTTGTGCTATCAACAATCACCCTCTTAAACTTTTAAAACTTAATAACATGGCACGATTAACTGCATTGAATCCCGACAACGTTTCAGGTAAAACCAAAGAACTGTTTAATGCCATACAAGGCAAGCTGGGGGTAGTTCCCAATATGATGCGCACCATGGGTAATTCTCCTGCCCTGCTGAGCGGATATCTTAATCTGAGTGGAGCCCTTGGCGGCGGTAGCCTTGGCGCAAAGGTGGGCGAGTTGATAGCCTTAGCTGTAGCGGAAAGTAATAGCTGCGATTATTGTTTGTCGGCCCATACCTATATTGGCGCTAATCTCGTAAAAATTGACGCCGGCACGATTGCCGCAGCCAGGGAAGGTAATGCAGGAGACCCTAAAACACAGGCTATCCTCACATTCGCCAAAGCATTAGTGAGTAAACAGGGCCATGTGAGTAACGAGGATATTAACAGCGCAAAAGCAGCAGGGTTAACGGAAGGTGAAATCGGGGAAGTAATAGGGCATGTAGGGCTGAATATTCTCACCAATTATTTTAATCATACTGCTGAAACAACAATTGATTTTCCAGTAGTAACAGCAAACGCCACAATAGCTTAATTTTACGGGAATATAAACAGGTGTACGTGCACACACCTGTTTATATACAAATTATTATAAGCCTTATGGACATCTCTTCTGCTTATACACTTACAGATCCGGCTACAGGTAACCTGTCGCTGAAGCTATTCTCGTTTGAGAATAATAATCATTTTGACCATATACAGCATAATAATTATTATTCAGTGATCTGGCTGCACCAGGGCAGCGGCAAATTAAAGTCTGATTTTTCTTCCTATGATTTTGACGATAATAACCTGTTGGCTTTTGCCCCCTATCAGCCTTTTATGTTGTGTGCTTCCTCACAGTTGAGCGGCGTGGCGCTGCAGTTTCACCCTGATTTTTTCTGTATTCATATGCATCATAAGGAAGTATCGTGCAATGGGGTGTTGTTTAATAATATTTACCAGGCGCCTTATGTAAAAGTAGATGATAGCAGTGCGGTCACTTTCCGTATGATTATTGAGCAGATGAAAATGGAGATGAGGCAGAAGGAACTGGCACAGTATGACGCGCTGATTTCTTACCTCAAGATATTCCTGGTAACGGCTTCCCGGCTGAAGATACAGCAACAGGAAGCATTAAACGCTTTGTCAGAAAGTCAGTATAAGGAACCGCTTGTTTTACAACATCTCAAGGACGCCATTGAGAATAATTACAAGATAAAGCACAGCGCCGGCGACTATGCAGCCCTGCTGAATATTTCTACCAAAGCATTAGGCCGTATTGCAAAAATTCATTTTAATAAAACCATTACCCACCTCATTGCAGAACGTATCATCGTGGAAGCTAAACGGGAGCTGTATATGACCAATAAATCAGTGAAAGAGATAGCATATGAACTGGGTTATGAAGATGAGTTTTATTTCAGCCGTTTCTTTAAAACCAATACGGATATTTCCCCGCAAATGTTTCGTAATACCGTAGGCTTTGGCCGCGATTTAGTGCTTTAATCCCTATGATATCCTTTCATTTCTGCACACACCCTACCATTTCTGCATGGTATGCGTAACCCCACTGCATACCCTTTCTCCCGGAACCGTTAATTAAATAATTGATTATCAATATATTCAAATGTAAATAATCTCCTTTTGAGCATACTGGCATTCCTATGGCATCACCTCTTTTGTATCAAAACAATTGATCCATATGCTACCAGACTCAAAAATCTCCCAGCTAATCGGTTTACAGATCCCCGGGTTTATATTTCCCGCTGAGGTCCCCGCACCTGTCAAAGGATCCGTTAGCAAAGTGATTCACACGTTTGCAGATTATACCGGTCGCATGATCCGTAGCGAACAATTACATGAAGTGAAACGTTGCTTTACCATAGCAGGGGTATTGTATCATAATGGAAGCAGTGCCCTGCGTAACGCTATCGAAAGTGCGTTTATGTACACATTATCTCCCCTGATCTGCGGAAAGCATAAGGAGTTACTGCCTTTATCACTAAGGAACGTAAGGATTCAGCATTTACAAACAATTGCTATATAAAACAACCTTTTATGATGATGACTATTTTATTGGTACTCGCAGGACTGGCCTGCTTTGCCGTGTTTTTTAAATCGGTAGACTATTTCGAAAAGATTTAATCCTTTATTATGAACGCATTATTTGTTTTATCACTTTTCGTTTTCGGCTACATGATATATGTACTGTTAAAACCTGAGAAATTTTGATCGGAGTACTATCTCCCACGCCTATACGCAAAGCTTTTTTAACTGACTATAGAAATGACAACAGAAATTTCAGGTGTAATTGCCACCTACGGCATCACGCTGCTACTGGCCTGGCCCTTGTCCAGGTATATTGTAAAAGTATTCCGGGGCGAGCGGACCTGGTCCGATTTTATGGCGCCGCTGGAACGCCTTTTCTTTAAAATTTCCGGGATCAATCCTAAAGAGGAAATGGACTGGAAGCAGCATATGAAAGCATTGCTGACCATCAATCTTGTTTGGTTTGTATATGCCTTCTTTGCATTGATGTTCCAGGATAAACTGCCGCTGAACCCGGATGGAAACCCGGGCCAGTCGGCTGATCTGGCGTTTAATACCGCCATTAGTTTTGTAGTGAACTGTAACCTGCAACACTATTCCGGCGAAACAGGCGTCACTTATTTTACACAGTTGTTTGTACTGGCTTTCCTGCAGTTTGTGAGCGCCGCCACCGGTATTGCTGCACTGATTGTAGTGTTTAAGGCCATGAAGGAAAAAACTACAACCAGGCTGGGTAACTTCTGGGACATTTTCCTGAAAACAATTACCCGTATCCTCTTACCGCTCAGTATTGTTATTGCACTCATCTTTATATTCAATGGTATGCCCGCCAGTTTTGCCGGCAAGGATACTGTTGTAACCATGCAGGGCGATACTATTAATGTATCCCGTGGTCCGGTAGCTGGATTTGTAGCCATCAAGCACCTCGGAACAAACGGTGGTGGCTTCTTTGGGGCTAACTCTGCCCACCCGCTGGAAAATCCAAACTATGTTACCTGGATGACGGAAATGGTAGCCCAGGTAGTGATACCTATTGCCATGGTATTTGCATTGGGCATGTTTATACAACGTAAGAAATTCGCCTACGTCATATTCGGGATCATGACGATAGGGATGATTGGTTTACTGATCCCATCCATGCAGGCAGAAATAGCGGGTAATCCGGCCATTGCGCACATGGGTATACAACAGGCCACAGGGGCCATGGAAGGTAAGGAGGTGAGATTTGGAGCGGCTGCTACCGGGTACTGGAGTACGGTGACCACTATCATCTCCACGGGTTCGGTTTGTGGCTGGCACGACAGCACCATGCCTATGACAGGATTAATGCAGTTGCTGGGTATGATGCTGAACTGTTTATATGGCGGTTGCGGTGTGGGTATCCTCAACTATTACATCTACATTATCATTGCCGTATTTATATCAGGACTCATGGTAGGCCGTACCCCGGAATTCATGGGTCATAAACTGGAAGCAAGGGAAGTAAAGATTGCGGCCATCATCACACTGCTGTCGCCCTTCCTGATCCTGGCGGGCACTGCATTGTCATCGTGGGTACTCACACATCATCCGGACGCCAACTGGGCAGTGAAGCCCACCGCCTGGCTCAACAACCCGGGTTACCACGGCTTCTCTGAAATGCTGTATGAGTATACCTCTGCTAACGCTAACAACGGTTCCGGTTTTGAAGGTTTGGGAGATGGAAATGTGTTCTGGAATGTATCTACCGGCTTTGTACTGATCCTGGGCAGGTTCCTGCCTATTATCGGACCAGTGGCGATTGCAGGTTTGATGGCATCCAAGAAATACATTCCTGAATCTGCCGGTACGCTGAAAACTGATTCACTCACTTTTGGCGTCATGACATTTGCCGTGATCGTTATACTCACTGCCCTGTCTTATTTCCCGGCGCTGGCACTGGGTCCTATCGCAGAGTATTTTTCCCTGTAATTTTTAATGACTGACTACCATGAAGCATGATAATAAATTGTTTCCGAAAGAACTGGTGATGGAGAGCCTGAAGCAATCTTTCGTGAAGCTGAATCCAAAACTGATGATCAAAAATCCGGTGATGTTCACCGTGGAAATAGGCACCGCCGTAATGCTGATTGTAGCATTGTATGCGCTCTTTACCGGCAACCGGGAACAGGGCAGCGCAGCCTATAACATAGCCGTATTCGTGATCCTTTTCCTCACTGTACTTTTTGCCAACTTCGCAGAAGCGATTGCAGAAGCAAGAGGTAAGGCCCAGGCAGAGAGTTTGCGTAAAACAAGAGAAGAAACCCCTGCTAAAAAAGTAGAGCTGATCGGTGAAATATTCACCAACGAAATAAAGATCGTTTCTTCCGCAACGCTGCGAAAAGGTGACATCTTTGTATGTGATCCGGGCGATATCATTCCCGCCGATGGAGAAATCGTACAGGGGCTGGCCAGCATCGATGAATCTGCCATCACCGGAGAAAGCGCCCCGGTGATCCGTGAAGCCGGCGGCGATAAATCCAGTGTGGTAGGCGGTACCAAGGTATTGTCCGATCATATTAAAGTACGGGTAAGCACAGAACCTGGTGAATCTTTCCTGGACAAAATGATTGCCCTCGTAGAAGGCGCCAGCAGACAGAAAACGCCTAATGAAATTGCGCTTACCATCCTGCTGGCCAGCTTCACCCTGGTGTTCATTATCGTATGCGTAACACTGAAACCTTTTGCAGACTACGCACAAACGCCGATCACCATTGCCGCATTTATTTCCCTGTTCGTATGCCTGATCCCCACTACCATCGGCGGTTTGTTATCGGCCATTGGTATTGCGGGTATGGACCGGGCATTGCGCGCCAACGTTATTACCAAATCAGGTAAGGCCGTGGAAACCGCCGGTGATATAGATGTGTTGTTACTGGATAAAACTGGTACTATTACTATCGGTAACCGTAAAGCCACCAATTTCTACGCTACCAATGGTATCTCCAGCGAAGAGTTTATCCGGCTCTGCGCACTGAGCTCCTTATCCGATGAAACACCGGAAGGTAAGTCTATCGTGGAACTGGCCGGTAAAGACATCGTTAATAAATTATCCGTAAGCGGCGCCAGCATGGTGAAGTTTACCGCCGAAACCCGTAGCAGCGGTATCGACCTGCCCGATGGTAACCGCATCCGCAAAGGTGCCTACGATGCCATCAAACGGCTGGCTGAAAGAGAAGGGTTTTCTTTCCCGGCAGAAACGCTGGCAAAAGTAGAAGCCATTTCCAATGACGGCGGTACACCGCTGGTAGTATCACTTAACAGCAAAGTGCAGGGCGTTATTGAACTGCAGGATATCATTAAACCCGGTATCAGCGAGCGTTTCGACCGCCTGCGTAAAATGGGGGTAAAAACAGTGATGGTGACCGGTGATAACCCGCTCACTGCGAAATATATTGCCAATAAGGCCGGTGTGGATGACTTCATTGCAGAAGCCAAGCCGGAAGATAAAATGAGTTACATCCGCAAGGAACAAAACGAAGGCCGGCTGGTTGCCATGATGGGAGATGGTACTAACGATGCCCCTGCCCTGGCGCAGGCCGATGTAGGCGTGGCCATGAACAGTGGTACCCAGGCCGCGAAGGAAGCCGGTAACATGGTGGACCTTGACAACGATCCTACCAAGCTGATTGAAATTGTGGAAATCGGTAAGCAGTTGCTGATGACACGCGGTACGCTCACCACCTTCTCTATTGCCAACGACGTAGCCAAGTATTTCGCTATTGTGCCTGCCTTGTTTGTGGCTTCTATACCCGCATTGCAAGGTATCAATATCATGAAACTGCATAGTCCTGAAACGGCCATCCTGAGTGCGGTTATTTTCAACGCTATCATCATACCCATGCTGATACCGCTGGCGTTACGCGGTGTAGCTTATAAACCTATCGGCGCCAGCGCCCTGCTCCGCAGAAATTTATTGATATACGGTGTGGGTGGCATCATAGCACCTTTTATAGGCATCAAGCTGATTGATATGCTGATAGCTCTTTTTATGTAATTCTGAATAATAAAATTTTAAAGAGATGAAAAAATATCTTTGGCCTTCTGTAAAACTCACCCTGTTGCTGGTGGTATTGCTGGGCGGTATATATCCTTTGTTCCTGGCTGGTGTAGCTAAAATGGCTCCTGGTAAAGGAGACGGTGTAAAAGTGATGCGCAATGGGAAAGTGGTAGGCTATGAAAATATTGCGCAGAAATTTTCTGATGATAAATATTTCCAACCCCGCCCTTCTACGGTCGACTATAATGCTGCCGGTTCCGGTGGTTCCAATAAAGCCGCCGCTAACCCTGACTACCTGAAAACGGTGCAGGAAAGAATCGACACTTTTATGGTGCATAACCCGGATATAAAGAAGGAAAATATCCCGGCAGAACTGGTTACTGCTTCCGCAAGCGGTCTTGACCCGCACCTTACGCCGGAAGCAGCATATGCGCAGATACCACGTGTAGCTAAGCACAGAGGTATCGCAGCAGATCGCCTGAAACAATTGGTGGATGCCAATACCAAAGGCCCGGTGCTGGGTATGCTGGGCGTTGCTACAGTAAATGTGTTAAAACTAAACATAGCGCTCGATGAGTTGAAGTAGAGCGCAGTCCTATTATTCCTTTGACCTGTGGATATCTCATGAAAAACCTGTTGACTGGCAGTCTGCCGAAACAGACTGCCAGTATTTAGACTACCAACTACCTATATTAAAGTCAATTTGAAAATGAAGAAAATTTTATTATTAGCGGGTGCGCTGGCAGCGGCTATTACGATGTTTGCGCAGGATGCGCCGAAAACGGAGAAAGAAAAGGAGAAGGGGAAAATTACGTTCTCCGGTTATGCGGAGGCCTATTACAGTTATGATCTGAATCAGCCGGCTAATCATACCAAGCCCGGTTTCCTGTATAACTACAATCGTCATAATGAGTTGAATCTTAACCTGGCAATGGTGAAAGCAAATTATACATCGGATCGTGTGCGTGCTAACGTAGGTTTGATGGCTGGCACCTATCCGCAGTACAATCTTGCTTCGGAGCCTACGTTGATGCAATATGTATACGAGGCCAATGTAGGTATCAGGGTGGGTAAAAACGTTTGGATTGATGCAGGCGTAATGCCCGCGCATATAGGCTTTGAAAGCGCTATCGGTAAAGATTGTCCTACGCTTACCCGCAGTATCCTGGCAGAAAATTCACCTTATTATGAAACCGGCGCCAAAGTAACCTGGACGCCAAATGATAAATGGTCTTTTGCTGCGATGTATCTCAACGGCTGGCAACGTATTAAGAAGGTGGATGGTAATCAGACACCGGCCTTTGGCACACAAATTACCTTTAAGCCCTCCGATAAAATATTGCTGAACTGGAGCACTTATGTAGGTAATGATCTCCCGGATAGTGTTCGCCAGATGCGCTATTTTAATAATGTTTATGGTACCTTTAGTATTACGGAAAAGTTCAGTTTCATAGCCGGATTTGACTTTGGATTACAGCAAAAGGCTAAAGGATCTTCGGACCTGAATAGCTGGTACAGTCCCGTTGTAATAGCCAGGTACGCATTTACAGATAAATTCGCCATGGCAGGCCGTGTAGAGCACTACAATGATCAGCATGGCGTTATTATAAGCACAGGTACCCCTGATGGATTTCAGACCACCGGCTACTCGCTTAACCTTGATTTTACCCCGGTGAATAATGTAATGTTCCGACTGGAAGGCAGAACATTTGATGGGAAGAACAAAATATTTATGAAAGGAACTGATATGAAAAATACCAACACATCAGTGACTGCTTCTTTAGCAGTATGGTTTTAATGAAATGACGAATTGTGAATGACGAATTACGGATTTGTGGGTAGATAAACCCAACGGCTGGCCAAAGCTATCTACCCACAAATCCGCAATTCGTCATTCACAATTCGTCATTCTAATTTCAAACAATGGACTCAAAAGAACAATCCGTACGTCATTTTCTTAGCCTGGCAAACCGCGCCGGCAGAGGTAAGTTTAAGATATACATTGGCATGAGTGCCGGTGTGGGAAAAACGTACCGCATGCTGCAGGAGGCACATGCTATGTTAAGAAATGGAGTAAATATCCAGATTGGTTATATAGAAACCCATGGGCGTGCGGAAACGCATGCGCTGTTGGATGGTGTACCGCAAATTCCGCGGCGGCAGGTATTCTACAAAGGAAAAATGCTGGATGAAATGGATCTTTCCACGATCCTGTTGCTGGCGCCGGAATGGGTGGTAGTGGATGAACTGGCGCATAGCAATATTCCCGGTTCCAAAAATGAAAAGCGCTGGCAGGATGTGGTAGACCTTCTGAACGCAGGTATTAATGTACTGTCGGCCGTAAACATCCAGCACATTGAAAGCATTAACCAGGAAGTGAAATCCATTACCGGCGTGGAAGTAATGGAACGCATCCCCGACCTGGTACTGCAAATGGCCGATGAAGTGGTGAACATCGATCTCACCGCCGACGAGTTAATTACCCGTTTGAAAGAAGGGAAGATTTACGACCGCTCCAAAGTAGAGAGTGCGCTCAGCAATTTTTTCCAGGCCGATAAAATCCTGCAGCTGCGGGAACTGGCCCTGAAAGAAGTAACCACGCAGGTGGAAAGAAAGGTGGAAACGGAAATACCACGCAACCTGCAAATGCGGCATGAAAGCTTCCTGGCATGTATATCCACCAATGATGAAGTAGCGCGTAAGGTAATCCGTAAAACGGCGAGGTTGGCTGCTTATTATCATGCAGATTGGTTTGTGTTATATGTACAGGTACCTGGCGAAAGCTCGGATAAAATAGCGCTGGCTGCCCAGCGTCATCTTATAAATAACCTGAAACTGGCTACAGAGCTCGGTGCAGAAGTAATACAGGAACACAATGCCAAAGTATCGGAAGCTATCATTAACATTGCATTACAGAAGCAGGTTACCACGATTTGTATGGGAAAGCCGCATATCAATCTTTTCCGGATCATATTGCGTACGAACCTGTTTAACCAGTTGCTGAAAACGCTTTCATCCAACGATATCGATATCATTATATTATCATGAGTACGTTCAGATTAAAGACGAAAATTACGCTCGGGGTATTGTTTCTCTACATTATGCTGCTGCTGGTGAGCATACTAGGCTACTATTATCTGAACCGGCTGAACGAAAAGGCGAAATTTATCCTGAAAGATAATTACGAATCGCTGGAGTACTCAAAAAATATGCTGGTGGCACTGGAAGATATGCAACAACATCGTGCCGCCGCTATGGAAGTATTTTCTGCCAACCTGAAAAAGCAACAGGCCAATGTAACAGAAAGGGGTGAGAGAGATGCCACCGCAGAGGTGGCCCGGATATTTGAATTGCTCCGGAAAGACTCTACCGTTGACGCCCGTGCCATTAAGAAAAGTATTTACACCATCATGGATGTCAACATGGCGGCCATTGTAGGGAAAAATGAGAAGGTGAAGAAAACCGCCGACAATGCGCTGATGTATATCGCCATTATCAGCGGTGTATGTTTTTTACTGGGCTTCACTTTTGTGTATAACTTCCCGGGATATATTGCCAACCCTATTCATGCTTTAACAGAAGGGATTAAAGGCATTGCCAACAAGCAATACAGCAAACGGCTCTACTTTACTTCCGGCGATGAATTCGGGGAGTTGGCCACCGCTTTTAATACTATGGCGCAGCGCCTCGATGAATATGAGCACAGCAACCTGGCGCGTATTATGTTTGAAAAACAGCGCGCGGAAGCAGTGATCGGAAGTTTAAAGGATGCCACTATTGGTTTTGATACGAACAGCGTTATCCTGTTTGCCAATACGCAGGCATTGCAGCTGCTGAATTTGCCGGAACGTGAAGTGGTGGGGCAGCCTGCAGAAGCTATATCAAAACGGAACGACCTGTTGCGCTTCCTGGTGAACAACCAGGAAAATGCGCCGCTTAAAATTGTGGTAGACGGGAAGGAATGCTTTTTTACCAGGGAAACAACTGATATACAACATGAGGAAAAACGTATAGGCTACGTAGTTATACTCCGGAATATTACCACTTTCAAGGAGCAGGATATTGCCAAAACGCATTTTATTGCCACTATTTCGCATGAGCTGAAAACGCCGCTGGCTGCATCTGACTTCAGTATTAAGCTGCTGGAAGACGAACGGACCGGCACATTGAG
The DNA here is from genome assembly GCF_018224885.1 of Chitinophaga hostae. Lineage (GTDB taxonomy): Bacteria > Bacteroidota > Bacteroidia > Chitinophagales > Chitinophagaceae > Chitinophaga > Chitinophaga hostae. Next base: position 407,494 of record NZ_JAGTXB010000001.1, read on the forward strand.
TGCCGAACAAAAAGAGCTGGTCGACAGTCTGAAGCAAGACAACCGCCGCATGATCAAGATTGTGAGCGAGCTGCTGGACCTGTCGCAGGTAGAAAGCGGGAATATACAGCTGCAACCGCAACCGGTTACCGCGGTAAATATTGTTCAATATGCCATGGATACGGTGCAGAAGCAGGCCGCACAACGACAAATATCTATTCGTACATCCGTACCTGATACGCTCCCCAGGGTGCTGGCAGATGTGGAAAAAACGGCCTGGGTATTGGTGAACCTGCTGACCAATGCGATCCGGTATTCCAATCATGGCGGCGCCATAGACCTGTTGGTATCATCTACCGGCACAGAGATGGTTTCTTTTATGGTACAGGATTACGGGAAAGGTATTCCGGAGGCATTCCGGAGCAAGATCTTTGAACGTTTCTTCCAGGTGCCCGGTATGAAAGGACATAAGGGCAACGGTTTGGGTCTGGCGATTTCAAAGGAGTTTATTGAAGCGCAGGGCGGTATTATCGGGGTGGAAAGTGAAGAGGGAAAAGGGAGCCGTTTTTATTTTACATTACCTGAAGCCATTGTTTAACATTGCGCCACATGTTCTTTTATCAGGTGAACATGTTTGTAATAGATGGTCATAATATCTGTGAGCCGGGATAAAACACTATCCAGGTTTTCTTCCAGGCGGGCATCTCTTTCTATAGTATAGGCGATATCAGAGGCCTGCTGCAGACCGGCCATATTAAGATTGAATTTCATCTGGTGTGCCAGCATGTATAGCGGCTGCCAGTTTTTTTCCTCGATTAACCGATTCATTTCTGAGAATTTCTGAGGAATACTGTTAAGTAGTTCTTCCAGCATTATTTTTACATGTCCGCTTTCTCCGGACATCATTTTATAAACAGTAGAGAAATTCAATGCATTGGCTGTTGCTGCTGCCGTGTCCTCTTTCGCGTTGTTTTCCGGGAGCTCCTCTCCCAGCCCTTTCAGGATTTTATGAAAGAGATCGGCTCTGTCAAAGGGTTTGGATACGTAGTCATTCATGCCGGCCTCCAGGCATCGCTCTTTTTCTCCTTTAAGTGCGGATGCAGTCATAGCGATGATGCAGGTTTGAATACCTTTCTGGCGGATGGCCTGGGTGGTTTGATAGCCATCCATACCGGGCATCTGGATATCCATGATGATACAATCGTAGGGTTTATAGTCTACCATTTCCAGCGCGGCTTTGCCGCTGTTTACCACATCTGTTCTGGCGCCGGCATTTCGCAGGGTATGAAATACCACCTGCTGGTTGATTTCATTGTCTTCCACCACCAGCATGGTTTTACCGTGCAGGGGTTTATCGATCTGCGACAATTGTCCTTTCTCATTTTTATGGGTGGGCGCCGCATTATTCCTGGTAAAGGGAAGTTCAAAATAGAAGCAGGCGCCTTCATCCAGCTGGCTGTCTACCCGTATGGTACCATGCTGCAGTTCTATCAGTTCTTTGCTGATGGCTAGTCCCAGGCCGGTGCCGCCGAATTTTCGGGCGTTATCGGTATGTGTCTGGGAGAAGCTTTTGAAGATAAGATCGTGTTGTTCTGGGGCGATACCTACGCCGGTATCTTTTATTTCAAAGCCGAGTTTCAGGGTGCCTTGTTCTTTATTTTCTTCCACCAGGCCTACTTTTACCATTACCTTTCCGTGGTGGGTGAATTTGATGGCATTTTCCACCAGGTTGGTCAGTATCTGGTTCAGTCGTATTTCATCGCCGAGCAGGTAGGTAGGAACGGCGCTGTCTATTTCATCAAAGAAAGACAACCCTTTTTGTTGTGCCTGCAGTTTAAGCGGGAACAGGGAGTTGTCGATCACCTCGTATACATCGAAGGGTTCATGTTGCAGATGTAATTTGCCGGCTTTTATTTTTGAGAAGTCAAGTATTTCGTTGATGATCACCAGCAGGTGGTTGGCGGAGGTTTTGATGGCGCTGGTATATTCCAGCTGGGACGGTGTTAGCTGGTTTTGTTGCATGAGGAGGTTGGTCATGCCAATGATACCGTTCATGGGCGTACGAATTTCGTGGCTCATGTTGGCGAGAAACATTTCCTGGGCGTTGGTGGCTTCCTGCGCCAGTTTGCTGGCATTTTCAACCGCTTTGATATAATTTGCTTTTTCGGTGAAATCCTGTCCTATGCCGCAGATGCCGATCATTTCGCCGTCTTTGTTGCGTAATGGAAATTTTGTGATCAGGAAATGATTTTCTGTGCCGTTTACGATGATAATATCTTCTGCTTTTACCCGTGTTTTGGTAGCGATCACCTGGCGATCGAGGGCTGCATAACGCTTTACCCAATCGTAGGGCAGTTCTGCATCTGTTTTGCCGATGATATCTCTTTTACTGATGCCCATGGTTTCAGAAAAGCGGTTATTGACCAGCAGGTATTTGCCTGGCATATCTTTTATGAACATCATGGAGGGCATGTAATCCACAATTGCATCAAGGCGTTCCTGTAAATAGGAAGGCTGATCAATTTCTCTTTTTTCTTTATCGATATCGCGAACGATGCATTGATATTCTTTCACTTTACCATCGTCGCCATAGATAAGTGATACGAGTTGTTCCACCCATTTTTTTGCGCCTGATTTAGTGATGATTTCAAACTCCTGGAAGGTGTAGTCGTCGCCGTTTTTCAACTGGTTTTGATAAAATTCCTCCAGGTGTTTGTGGGTATCTTCATCGAGGAAAAGGGAGTAGTGTCTGCCGATCAGCTCTGCGCTGGTGTAGCCGGTCATGTCGGCTGCGCGTTTGCTGACAGAAGTAAAGATGCCGTTGGTCTGTGATTTGAACAGGATCAGTTCAGTTTCTTCTGCCAGGCGCATAAACGACTGTTCGCGTTTGTAGAGGCGGTTGGAGCTGTTTTTTAGTTTCCTGAAGAGGCGGTACAGGTAGCGTGATTCTCCTAATAACAGGATAAGGGTAAAGATGCTGATAACGATAACTGTCCAGAAGGAGTACCAGGTATATTGATTGTCTTTGTCTACCCTGGCGGCCAGTTTGGAGCGGTTTATCCGGATATAGTCATTGAGCAGTTCCCGTAGGCTGTTCCGCAATTTGTTTCCCTTTTCTGCTGTAATGAGTTGTTTGGCGAGGGCGGGTTGCGTGGCTGCCAGGGAGAGCACCTGTTGATTATAGGCTGTTTTTTCCCGGATAACGCTGTCGATGCGGGCCAGGATGCCCAGGGAGGGAGTATCTGTGCGGGAGACGTTATAGATACCCGTCATTAAACTTTTCATGCTGTCGGGTAAACTGTAGTTGGCGGGTGCGAGGCTGGGTTGATCGGTGAGCAGCATATCGCGGATGGCGGTGGTATAGGTATTGTCCAGCGAGGCCACGGTTCTGAGCTGGTCGATGAGAAGATTGGTTTGTACCATCATTTCCGCGCCGCTTTTACTCCTTTTCTGCACTATCCAGGCATAGTAACTAAATCCGGTGAGTGCCATCAGCACCACCAGTACAAGTACCATAACTGTATTTACTATTTTTTTCATGGGTAGTTTTTCAACGACTCATTAATAGCATTGGCAGGGGTTATGACCTTAGTGATGGATTATTTATTCAAATTAGGGATTTTTGGGGCAATATTGTTGTTCATCTTGTTCAATCCTGGCGGGCGATCAGGAAAAGAATATGATGGTCGGTATAACTTTTTCTGTAACTTTCGGCGTGGCCGGATATAATATGGAACATGTTTTTGCAATATTTTAACCAATTGTGTTACAATCATTCCATTATATTTGCCTAATATTCTTTTTCCTAAGTATGTATATTATATGAAGAAAATAATTTTTACCCTTGGTCTGATAGCTGTTTCTATTGGAGTTTTTGCGCAGGATGGCGGCTCACCGATGAATAAGGCGGTTAATAAAGTTACCCATTCCAACGACTTTTTGATGATACAGTTGTCATACGATGGCTGGGCAGGTGCGCCAGACAGTATTAAGACCGGCCTGAACAGGGGTTTTAACATTGCCCTGATGTATGATTTCCCGTTTAAGAAATCCAAAATGAGCCTGGCAGCAGGTTTAGGGGTAAGTACCAGCGGGGTATATCTGAAAGATCATAGCATGGACATACAGGGAAAGCTGAATAAGAACCAGGTTTCATTCCCTTCCTCTACTGCCAAAAAGAACAAGGTAGCGACTACTTACCTGGAAATTCCGATTGAATTAAGATATCGCAGTGTACCGGATAATGCCAATAAAGGCTTCAAAGCAGCTATTGGTGTGAAAGTGGGTGCGCTGGTGGATGCACATACCAAAGCCAAGTATACCGGCGCCAATGGCAGCAAGGATATTGACAAGGATGCCAACCGCGGATTCTTTAACCCATGGCGCTTTTCAGCTACTGCGCGCGTAGGTTACGGTAACTTTGCCTTGTTTGGCGCTTACTCCCTGAATCCGTTGCTGAAAGACAACAGCGCCAATAATCTTGATATCAGACCGTATTCTATCGGTATCTGTTTGAGTGGACTGTAATAGCGCATAAAGCAGAAGGCATAAAGCAGAAGGCATAAAGCATAAAGCTATAAAAGCGAATGACCAGAGCGGATATTAGTCCACTTGCTCTGGTCATTCGCTTTTATAGCTTTATGCTTTATGCCTTCTGCTTTACGCTCCCTTGAATACGGGCTTTCTTTTTTCGAGGAAGGCCTGTATCCCTTCTGCGTTATCGGCCGAGTTACCGGCTATTTCCTGGCAGTAGGCTTCGTAGTCGAGTACGGCATCGAGGTCTTCCGTCATGCCTTTTGTCAGCATTTTTTTCATGAGTGCTATGGCTTTCGTAGGTGCGGAAGCGTAGTAGGCGGCTTCGGCCTGTACGGCGGCATCCAGTTCAGCAGCGGGCACTACTTTGTTGACCAGCCCCATTTGCAGTGCTTCCGCAGCGGTGACTTTTGTGGCTTTGGTGGCCAGTTCAAATGCGCGGTGGTAGCCTACGGTGCGGGGCAGGAAATAAGAAGAGCCGGAGTCCAGTACCAGCGCTATGTTCACGAATATTTCGATCATGGTAGCGTCTTCGCTGGCAATGATCAGATCGCAGGCCAGCGCCAGGGAGCAGCCTGCGCCGGCCGCAACACCATTAAGCCGGCAGATGACCGGTTTAGGCATATTACGGATGGCGCGTATAATGGGATTATAGCGTTTATGCAGTGATTCGCTTAAATCGCGTTTTCCTGACTCCATAGAGGCTTTGAGGTCCTGGCCACTGCTGAATGCCTTGCCTGCGCCGGTTAGTACCACTACCCTTACGGATGTATCCTTTTCGGCCTTTTTTAACGCGTCCTGCAACTCATAGCTGAGCGGATCGTTGAAGGCATTGTATACTTCAGGTCTGTTGAGTGTGATGGTAGCAATACCATCCTGGATATCCATTAATAAAGCAGCCATGATATCTGTATTGATGGGTTATTTAGAGGGTTTCCTTCAGCCAGTTAAAGAATTCGCGTTGCCATGCAATGGCATTTTGCGGTTTCAGTACCCAGTGATTTTCTTCGGGGAAGTAGAGCAATTTACTCTTGATTCCTTTCAGCTGTGCCAGCTGGAACGCCTGTAAGCCCTGCTCAATGGGTACGCGGAAGTCGATACCACCCTGTATAATGAGGATGGGCGTATTCCACTTGTTGGCGTATTCACTGGGGTTGAAATGTTTGTAACCATTGGCATTTGCCGGATCCCAGTAGGCGCCTATATCCCAGTTGGCAAACCAGAGTTCTTCGGTGGTGCCATACCAGCTTTTCAGATCAAATAAACCATCGTGCGCAATAAAGGATTTGAAGCGGTTTTCGTGTACGCCTGCCAGCATGTATACGGAATAGCCGCCGTAACTGGCACCCACGGCGCCTAAACGGGCTTTGTCTACATAACTTTCCTTGCTTACATCATCAATGGCGCTGAGGTAGTCTTTGATGGGTTGTCCGCCCCAGTCCTTACTGATGCTGGCATTCCACTCTACTCCATGACCAGGCATGCCTCTTCTGTTGGGAGCTACCACGATATATCCCTGTGAGGCCATCAGCTGGAAGTTCCAGCGATAGGAGTAAAACTGGGATACCGCCGATTGAGGACCGCCCTGGCAATACAGCAGGGTTGGATATTTTTTGGCGGGATCGAAATCTGGCGGGAAGATGACCCAGGTAAGCATGTCCTTACCATCTGTAGTTTTTACCCAGCGTTTTTCGATTTTGCACATGCCTATTTTATCATAGGCGGCTTTGTTGACGCTGGTGAGGGCGGTAATGGCGCCTTTTTGCAGGTCTATGGTAAACAGTTCCGCTGCATGGTTCATATCAGTACGGGCTACCACCATGGTGTTGCCGCTTTGAGACAGCATATCGTTGATATCAAAATCGCCGGTGGTTACCTGGCGTATATGCTTTTCCGTAGTTTGGGCGATATTTTTCTGCAGGGTAATTTCCAGCAGTTGTTCGGTTCCTTTTATAACGGCCAGGAAATATATTTTTTTGCCATCATTGCTGAAGCGGGTGGCGCCGGCGGTGCCGTCCCAGCCTTTGGTGAGATTGGTGATGGTGCCGGTAGTGCGATCCATGATGATCACATCATTTTTATCTGCTTCGTAGCCATCGCGGGCCATGCTTAACCAGGTGATGTATTTGCCGTCCTGGCTAAAGGCTGGTGCCACATCGTAGCCCATCATGCCCTGAGACAGGTTGCGGGTGGCTTTGGTGTCGAGCTGGTATTCGTAGATGTCGGTATTAGTGCTGATGGCGTATTCTTTCCCGAATTTCTTCTTACAAACATACAGGATACTTTTTCCATCCGTGCTCCAGATCATGTCTTCAGGGCCACCGGAGGGCATCTGCGGACAGTCGTGCGGTTCTTCCGCCATAATATCCACGGGGGTGCCTACTTCGCCATTGTTGTAGGTAGCATAGAAAACGTGCGAGAAATTGCCGTCTTCCCAGGTATCCCAGTGGCGGTAGTTCAGGTTATCATAGATCTGTACGTTGGATTTCGGGAGATCGGTGTAATGATCGGCGCCGGAGATCTTTTTTATTTTTACTTCTTTCGAAAACAGGATATGCTTTCCATCGGGGGAAATACGGATGTTTTGCATACCGCCTTCCACATTGGTTTTTTGTACCGGATCGGAACCATCGGCATTCATTTCATACCATTGTCCTTTCAGGGAGAAGCCAATTTTATTACCGGGTAATACGGCTACATCGCCTTCTGCGCCCGGTGTTTGGGTGAGTTGCCTGGGCGTTCCACCTGCCAGCGGAATAGCGTAGAGGTTTTTTTCTCCCTTGTTTTCCGTCATATTTATCTGGGAAACGCCATAGATAACGGTTTTGCCGTCAGCGCTGATAGCTTCCCCGCTCACCCGCCCCAGTTGCCATAGCAATTCGGGAGTCATCTTATCCTGGGCTACTGCCATAGTTGATATTAATAGTCCTGTCAGTAAAAAAGGTTTATACATGATATCGAAAGGTTGTTTTGGATCGGGTAAATGTAGGAAGAAATGAGGAGTGCCCGCTTTGGTGGTGTAAATTTTCTTGAGCGGGATTTTTTCTTGCCCAGGATTTCAATGATTTTCAGGATTTACAGGATTTTTTATTTTTTTGATTTAAAAGATTGGAGGAGATAAAAATATATCTGCTTTTATCTTTCCTAATCTTTAAAAATCATCACAGGAAAAATCCTGTAAATCCTGAAAATCATTGAAATCCTGGGCAAGAAAAAATCCCACTCAAGAAAATCTATACGAGCATAGCGAGTAAATTCTCTGTAAATTTGCTGCAAATTCAGAATAGCTTGATTGAGAAAAAACAAGTAGTAGTACAAAAGAAAGAGGAAAGAGCTGTTATCGTTGGTGTTATCACCAAAGACCAGACCGAGCGCCAGGTGAATGAGTTCCTGGATGAGCTCACGTTCCTGGCAGAAACAGCAGGGGCGCTGGCGGTAAAGCGTTTTACACAGCGACTGGCGCATCCCGACAGGGCCACCTTTGTGGGTAAGGGAAAGCTGGAAGAAATACATCAGTTCATTGCAGGCAGGGATATATCACTGGTTATATTTGATGATGAGCTGACCGGCTCACAGATCGCCAATATTGAAAAAGTGCTGAAGGTAAAAGTGATAGACCGGAGTGATCTTATCCTGGATATCTTTGCCCGCCGCGCCCGTACAGCCCAGGCAAGAGTGCAGGTAGAGCTGGCGCAGTACCAATACATTCTGCCACGCCTGCGTGGTATGTGGAGTCACCTGGAAAGACAGGGAGGCGGTATTGGTAGCAGGGGCCCGGGGGAAACGGAAATTGAAACGGACCGTCGTATCGTAAAAGACAAGATAGCCCTGTTACGTAAAAGGCTGGAGGACATCGACCGTCAATCCCTTACCCAGCGTAAGGAACGGGGCGAATTTATCCGCGTGGCGCTGGTAGGTTATACCAACGTAGGCAAAAGCACCATCATGAATTTGCTCAGCAAAAGCGAGGTATTTGCCGAAAATAAGTTGTTTGCCACCCTCGACACCACCACGCGTAAAGTGGTATTTGACCAAACTCCTTTCCTGCTCAGCGATACGGTAGGTTTTATCCGTAAGCTGCCCCACCATCTCGTGGAAAGCTTCAAATCCACACTGGACGAGGTACGTGAAAGCGACATCCTGATCCACGTAGTAGATGTTTCGCATCCGCAGTATGAAGAGCAGATTGAAGTGGTGAACCGCACGCTGCAGGAGCTGAAAGCCTTTGAGAAACCCATCATCATGATCTTTAATAAAATGGATCTGTATGAAGCCAACACCTTTGATCAGTGGCTGGAGCCCGAGGTAAAACAGGATATCCTGAACAACCTGAAGCTGCACTGGGAAACAAAGACCCAAGGCAACTGCGTATTCATTTCCGCGCTGGAAAAACGGAATATCGAAGAACTGCGTAAAACAATCCTGGACAAGGTGGCGCAGCTTTATAGGGAACGTTTTCCTTACAAAACCGAATTCTTCTACTAATGGCCAAAGAATATTCCTGGTATAAACTGGAAGAAGGCCGTTTGCCGTTTGTGGAGAAGGAAATCAGCGTAATGGAGGTAAACGGGAAAAAGATTTGCTGTACCCTGCACCAGGGGCAGCTTTTCGCCTTCGCCTATAAATGTCCGCATGCCGGTGGCATTATGGCCGATGGAGTAATAGATGCCACCGGTAACGTGGTTTGCCCGCTTCACCGTTATAAATTCAGTCTTAAAAACGGCTACAACAGCAGCGGGGAAGGCTACTACCTCAAAACCTACCCCATAGAACAGCGCGAAGACGGCCCATGGCTGGGAATGGAGAAAAGCGGCTGGTTCTGGTAGGCAATTATCTTTCTGTTAAGAGTGCGATGTGTATTTGAAGTAACCGGTATATGCCTGTAACTTTTCGTCATGCTGACTACACCTACAACACGCAGATTTATACTGGCAGAAGAACAGGTATGGCTGCTGATAACAGCCATGGTAATACTGTTACAATTCAGCGCCCTGTTCGTCCCAATCCTGGAGCCTGATGGCGCCCTTTACGCCGGGATCGCCAAAACCATGGTGATCAAACACGACTACTGGAACCTTTATGCCGATGGTCATGACTGGCTGGACAAGCCCCACTTCCCTTTCTGGATGGCCGCTATCAGCTTCCAGCTCTTCGGTATCCACACCTGGTCTTATAAACTGCCTGCCATTCTTTTTTTGCTGATGGGCGCCTGGTATACTTACCGGCTGGCCTTGCAGCTATACGACGAAAAGGTTGCCTGCTGGGCAGTTTGCATCTTACTCACCGCTGAACACCTGGTAATTTCCAACAACGACGTACGGGCAGAGCCTTATCTCACGGGGCTGATCATTGCAGCGGTATACTATTTCTACCGGCGCAATATCCTCGCAGGAGCCATTTTTACGGCCTGCGCCATCATGACCAAGGGTTTGTTTGCCCTGGTGCCTATTGGGGCCGCTATAGGGGGGCATTTGCTGTTTACCCGCAACTGGAAAGAACTATTCCATCCCCGCTGGCTGCTGGCCCTGGTTTTAACGGCCCTGTTCATTACGCCGGAACTATATGCCTTATACCGGCAATTTGACCAGCATCCCGAAAAAATTGTTTTCGGCACCACCGGCGTATCCGGGTTGCGCTTTTTCTTCTGGGACAGCCAGTTTGGGCGCTTTATGAACACCGGACCTATCAAAGGCGCCGGCGACCCGTTTTTCTTTTTTCATACGCTGCTATGGGCCTTTCTGCCCTGGTCCGTGATGCTGTATGCGGCAGTTATCATCTTCATAAAAAAATGGAAGCAACAAAAGGAATACTACTGTATCAGCGCAGCCCTGGCCACTTTTGCGTTGTTTTCGCTTTCCCGTTTCCAGCTGCCACATTACCTGAATATCATCTTTCCTTTTTTTGCCATCCTCACTGCACAGTATATTTTATCACTGCAATCGGAAAAGGGATTGAAGTTTTTCCGCAATACACAATACACGATCATTATACTGCTGGCGGTGGCTGGCGTGGTAATAGACCTGCTTTATAAGCCCGCCATGCATTATGCCTGGCTGCTGCTGGCCGGTGCCCTTTGTCTCCTGTATCTCCTGCTCCACTACTGGCTGGATAAATCCAGCCGGCAGGCGGTGTTTTATCGCACTATTGCTATCAGCATCCTGTTAAACCTATACCTCAATACAATCCTTTACCCCGATATGATGCAGTACCAGAGCGGGAGCGAGGCGGCAGCCTATGCCAATACCCATCTTCCCGGCCAGCGCATTGGCTTTTATGAGGCCAATTCATACGGGTTCGATTTTTACTTAAAAGCGCCGGTGCTGCGTTACGATTCGGCCTCGTTACAGGCGCCGGCAGTGGTTTTTACCACGCCTGAAGGACGGGCGATGTTGGAAAAGCAGGGCCGCAGCTGTACGTTGATCAAATCATTCCCGCATTTTTACGTGAGCAAACTGGATTTGCCATTTGTCCGGAAGGTGACGAGGGCAAGTGCTTTGAGTGAAAGATTACTGCTTGAAGTAAAAAAATGAAATTTTTTATTTTGAAGGAAATTCTTTGTGGTGGGTGGTTTTAAGAGAGTGTCTTTTTTGCCGTGCTCGTTTTTTTGAAAAAAAATGGAATAAGATTTTGCAAAAATAAAAATTTACCTATTTTTGCAATCCCAAATCGCACAAACGATACGGGAAACACTCCTCCTTAGCTCAGTTGGTTAGAGCATCTGACTGTTAATCAGAGGGTCGTTGGTTCAAGTCCAACAGGGGGAGCGAAAAAAGAAGGCTTGCAGCAATGCAGGCCTTTTGTGTTTTTAGAATGCGCTGTTTTTAGTATATTTGGCATGTGCAAAATGATGCTAACATAGCGAAACCATCTTTATCCAGGAGAGCTTTCTGGGATGTAGACCTGAAACGATTAGATTTTGATCGTTATCCGGAATTTACTGTTGTCAGGGCAATGGAGAGGGGTAACTTAAATGATATCAGAGAGATTATTCGCTATTATGGTAAAGACAAAGTAAAATCTGTACTTACTAACTCAGAACGTCTTCTGCCACGAGCACAAGTAATTTCCCGCAGACTTTTCCACCTCCACAATAGTGATTTTAAATGCTCTACCGGAACACAACGAGCGAAGAACTATTCAATGTTTTAAGTCGGTTAATGAGCTTACCTGAACTATCTGAATTTAGGTTAGTTGGAGGAACAGCTCTTAGTTTGTTAAGAGGACACAGAGAGTCTGTGGACATAGATTTGTTTTGTGACGGACCTTATGGAACGATTCCCTTTGATCATATATTGGAAGTTCTAAAATTGAAATTCCGATATGTTGAAGAGATGAATCCATTTATTGGCCCTACTGACCAGATTAATAATCGTGGATTCAATCTGTTTATAGGAGAAGATGAAGAAACGGCAATTAAAACAGATATACTTTATTGGGATGCACCATTTTTGTTCCCGCCTATAGTAAGAGGATGGAATACGCCTGGCTACTGTTGAAGATATTGCAGTAATGAAGCTGGATACGATTTCGAGAGGCGGGCGTAAAAAAGCAGAGCAAATGCCAGATCCGATTTGTTATAAAAATAAAGATTGGGGGGCTATCAAGAATAAAATCCTTGAGGTAGCAACTAATACAGGTGATCAAAGATAGAAGAACAAATTCTCTTACGAGGATCAGATTGTATGGGGTTGCCTGGATCAATGGATAAATTATGCTTGCCGTAAAAAATCACCAATAAGTTTCAACACTTCGTCAAAATTTGTTTCAAGCACCCAATGGCTCCCATCGATAATATGAACCTGCGCATCAGGTAAGTCCCTCTTATAACATGCAGCCTCTTCCAGATTAAAAAACGGGTCATATTTTCCCCATATAACGAGGGCACGGGGTTGATGAACCCGGAAATATTCCTGGAAGACAGGGAACATTTTCATGTGATGCTTATAATCACAATTCAGTTCATATTGGATCTCGATATTACCAGGCCTTTTCATACTGTCCCAATCAAGTATCCATAATTCAGGACTTATTGTTGGTAGCAATTCTTCCGGTACGCCTGCGGTATATTGCCACTTCACGCCTTCTTCGCTCAGGAATGCATAAAGTTCTTTCTTTTTTTCAGGGGTAGGGTTATCCCAATACGCTCTCATTTCATCCCATATCTTATAAACACCTTCTTCGTATGCATTACCATTCTGGACAATTATTCCTTCGATCTTTTCAGGGTGGTTTACGCACAGTTGAAGACCAACAGGAGCTCCATAATCGTGAAGATAGATAGTGAATGCCTTGAGGTTTATCTCGTCCGTAAATTTGTTTATACACGCCGATATATTACGGAATGTATATTCAAATTGATCTTTAGCGGGAAAACCGCTGAATCCGAATCCGGGAAAATCGGGGGCAACCAGGTGAAGCCTGTCTGATAAGGCGGTCATCAGATTTTTAAACATTATGGACGAGGTTGGAAAACCCGGCAGGAGCAATACGGATGGATTTTCCCTTTCTCCGGCCTCACGATAAAAAATATCGATACCATCAACCTTAATTGTTCTGTTAAAAATTTGCCTGCTCATGTTTGTGTGTGAATCAAAGATTGTGCCTCAGGGGCCAGGTGCTGTTGCCGCCACAGCCGTATTCTAACGGAGGGTTATGCCTGGTAACTTGCGAAAAGCAATCAAGTCTTCCTGGTTTGATTAAATAGTTGTGAAATCAAAGGAGTACAACAGCTGCATATGCTTTGTTGTTGGTGCCATTTACATTGTCCTTGAAAACCTGGTCGGTTACATGTTTATGCTGCATACTGGCTGGCTATACAATTCCTGCCCCCAGTGCTCTCCAAATAAATAATAAGCTTTAAATTAGCCCCTGCCCTTCCCGGCAAATACATCATATGACTGGCTCTGTAACCATACTGCAACAATTACTCTTCGACCTGGCGGGTGTATTACCGGCCAATACGGCTCCCTTATTTGCCATGACGCGGCAGGTAAAGCTCGATGCCAATGGCATCTATATCCGGGAGGGCGACCGGGAGCGCCGGCTGGCTTTTATTGAACAGGGCATTATGCGGGCCTATATGGTAAAGCCTAACGGAGATGAGGCAACGTTGTTTCTGAGATGGGAAAACCAGTTTATCGCTTCCCATGAAACGATCATACAACGGAAGCCTTCCCGTTTTATTTACAGGGCGCTGGAACCCACTACCCTCATGGAAATAGACTATGATGTGCTGGAAGACGTGCTTAAAACCCACCCTGAATACGAGCCGTTGCGGAATTTTTTCCTGATGCGGATGTTGTCTGAGTCGCTGGCTATGATCGAATCGTTTGTGACGCTATCGCCGGAAGAGCGGTACCGCAGCCTGCTGGCAGAGCGTTTTAACATAGTGAACCGCGTCCCGGATAAATATATTGCCTCCATGCTGGGCATTACACCGGTATCATTGAGCCGTATACGGAAACGGATGCATGCTAAGGGAAAAAGCTGAAAAGAGCCGTTGTTAACCTACGAAATTATCCTTTGTTAATGTGCGAAATTATCTTTTGTTAATCATATCTGCGATACGGTGGTCTTAGTTTTGGGAATAAAATTTCAAAGCTATGGAACCGATGATAGATGCGGCAGTAAAGATTTTCAGCATGACAGTCCTCCGGTATTTTTTGCTGGCAGGCGTTCCGTTTACATTATTTTACCTGTTGTTACCTGCCAGGTTTAAGCAGTTTAAAATCCAGGAGAAGCTGGCTTCCAGGAAGGATTTTTTCCGAGAAATCTGGTACTCTATGCAAAGTACCCTGGTATTTACTGCGATTACAATAGTATTGTTGTTCACCCCCATCAGGCAGTATACCATGATTTACACCGGTATCCAGGATTTCCCGGTATGGTATATTGGCGTCAGCCTGGTGCTCAGTCTTATTGTACACGATACCTATTTCTATTGGATGCACCGGTTGCTGCATCACAAGAAACTTTTCAAGCATACCCACCTGGTGCATCACCAGAGCGTTAATCCGTCGCCATGGACCTCCTATAGTTTTCATTTTCTCGAAGCCATCGCCGAAGGTGGTGTACTGGTGGTGATTACTATGCTGATGCCGATGCACCCATTAACAATACTGTTATTCACCGTCACCGGCTTTATGATTAATGTGTATGGGCACCTGGGATATGAGTTGGCGCCAAAGGGCTTCCGCAATACCTGGGCGTTTGAAGTGCTGAATACCTCTGTACATCATAATCTTCATCATAAAAAATTCAGGGGAAATTACGGACTCTATTTTCGTGTATGGGATAGGGTGATGGGAACCGAGCACCCGGATTATGTAAAGGAGTATGATCAGCTGCAGGAGCGCCGGTTTGGGCAAAAGATACCGGTTAATGTATAATGATCGACACTTTAATTACCCGTTGTTTTAAAAAAATGGCGGGTAATGAAGTGGATATGTCCTGATGTTAATTAGTGCCATTACAGGTGTGGCGGTTTTTTTACAGTATTATTCCGGGCCATAACGGCTCTAGAGGTTTTTGTTCTTCTATGTTTTGCACTCGTTTGCATTTTCGATTATTCCTGATGTGTTGTTAAAATTTTTTTTAACATCACAGATTTCCCGCCGTTTCATTTTTTCGCGACTCCCCTCTCAGATTGAGTTTTAGGTTTTCAATATGTTAACCGTGTGTTATTCATATTTTATTTCGGTTGATGCTATCCTATGCGCTCACAGGTAGCGATAAATTTGAGGATCATAAAAGATCCGCCTGCCTTGCTCGACAGAACGGACCAATTTAAAAAAAGAAAAATCTTAAACGGATGGAAAACTTTGACCAAATCAATCACACACTGGAGTTGCTGGTAAAATGGACTGTTGCAATTCACTTGATAGCTCAACTAATTATTATTCTATTTAGTCGCAGGAAGTAATTTTTTAGTTGAATTTAATTGCCTGTATTTAAACATGCCCTTTGATGGATTCCAACATCATGGGGCATGCCCGTTTTTATGGTATTATAAAACAGATAAGATGACCCGGCCCCCAAAATATATAACGCAATAAAAAAACCGACAGATGCCTGCCCAGACTTTCAGACAATATTATTTGCAGCCATTTTAGGGGTTAAAGGTGATCCACCTGGATGAAGTTTTTATGTGTGACTTGAATGGCGTTATTTGCTTTGGTTATTTATCTCAATTTCGTTTATTCGTCAAGTTTATACCTGATGGTTCAGTATGTAACGGTTACTGACGCGAAAGTGCAACACAAAACTAAATTCTTAATAACCTATTAATCAAACAAGCAGAGAATAACAGTTGATTAACAAATAATAGTTGTGTTGTAAAGAATCTTATTTTTTAAATGCCAAAATTATCATTCACTATCATTAATAATCATATTATAATAATATAGTATTTAATAAATACAAGCTTTGTTGACGTAGTTGATTATCTTATTTTTTTTAGCCCCAACCTGACGTTAAGAACGCCCCATGTTCCTAAGTACCCGGAACAGGCCCCGTACATCTCAAATATTCCCCGCTTCAAACAATATTCCCCCTTCATTGTTATTCCTCCCAAGACCCTCTCAACACCATTAACGAAAACTACGCATGCAACACCACATATCCTTCTGTACCGTTTGTATGAACAGGGCCATACATCTGAAACAAACCCTGGAACGTAATATCCTAGATAATGCCGGGTATAATAACCTTGAAATCGTATTACTCGATTATAATTCCCGGGATGACCTGTACGATTGGGTGCAATCTGAGCTGCAACACCATATCGATACCGGTGTTCTCGTTTACTATCGCACTACAGATCCCCCCTTTTTCCATATGAGCCATTCCAAGAACATGGCCTTCCGGCTCGCCACCGGCGATATCCTGTGCAGCATTGATGCGGATAATTATACCGGGCCGGGGTTTGCAACCTATATCAACGAGATCTTCAACAGGGATCCCGATATTTTCATGATGCCTCCCCGCGTCGGCGTTAATAAAAAATGGTGGGATGTGCAGGGACGGGTATGCGTAAAAAAGAAAGACTTTTATACCTTAAGGGGATATGATGAAAAAGTAATGGACTACGGTTATGAGGATAAAGACTTTAAAACCAGGCTGGAGGCTTACGGCCGCAAAAAGACGGTCATCGGCGACCCGGTATTTTTAAATGCCATTAAGCACGACGATAGTCTTCGTATCGCTGATGGCTTTTCGTCAAGGAATACAAAAGACCTGTTTATTTCCGCCGGAGATACGCCGTTAACCCAAATCATTTATCTGCAGGAAAGCAACGCCTTTGAGATATTTTATGTAACCGGCGATTCATTGGTGAGTGAAAAATTGAGCGATTGTATACTGCAGCCTAAAAAGCGCTACACCGGGCACTTCAGGCAGGAGGGCGATGAACTCCGTCTTTATAAAGAAAACGGGATCCTGTTGCTGACGCTTCGATACCAGGGCAAAGACCGGCTGGTAACAGCTGACCACCAGGATTTCAACCGGGTCACTTCACATCTGCTGAAGGAAAACTTCCTGCTGAAAAGAGCCATTTACGTCGGAAAGAAAATCTTCTCCGATAACAAAGCCAAAGGAAATGAGGTCAATGGCAGCGGTTTTGGCCAGGGTACCGTATACCGCAACTTCTCTGAAGAGCCCATTTTCCTCGGTGAAACGCTCACAGCAGGCCGGGTCTGAATTTGAGAAAACTTTACTAACTTCGCCGGCATAATGGTAAAAAGTCTGCATAACAGCAGGCTTTTTGCATTTACCAGCAAGGATCTCCAAAAAGAACTGGAGATTTTTATTAATTTCCAAGCTTTAATTCAGGCAGCATAATGACAAAATTTATAGCGGTTGAAGGTTTAGATGGCGCCGGGAAGTCCACGCAGATAGAACTGCTGACAAAATACCTGGAATCAAAAAATGAGAAAACCAAATTCGTACACTTCCCACGCAGCAACGAGGGGGTGTTTGGAGAACTCATTGCTAAATTTCTCCGCGGCGAATTTGGAGAGGTGAAAAATGTGCATCCCCAGCTGGTGGCCTTATTGTTTGCGGAAGACCGGAAAGCATTTGCCGCCACCATCAATGAATGGCTGCACGATGGCTATTTTGTGCTGGTAGACAGGTATGTACTCTCCAACATCGCCTTTCAATGCGCGAAACTTAACAACGAAGAAGAAAAAGAATACCTGAGAAACTGGATACTCGATTTCGAATATAACTACAACCAGATCCCCAAGCCAACATTTTCTATATACCTGGATGTGCCTTTTTCTTTTGTAACATCAGCACTGGAGAGAAGACGCGCCAACGAAGACCGCGACTACCTGCAGGGGAAAGATGACATCCACGAAAAAGATACCTCGCTGCAACAGGCAGTAAAGAAACAGTATGAAGCCATGGTGGCCGCCGACGACAGCATTAACAGGATCGCCTGTTTTAATGAGGCCGGAAACATGAGGCCCATGGATGAAATTCATACAGAAATTGTGCAGCTGGTCAACAGCAGGCTGCAGTTATAACCATTACCGGAATTTCCGCTTTCGATCATTATATTTCCCGTTTGCGTAATCGGGGCAAATGCGTGTAAATTAGCTTTGCGGCTCATTTATCGACCTATATATGCGCAGTATTATATTCTTAGCCCCTGCTTTAATAGGGATGGCACTAACCGCCAGCGCCCAGCAGGCTGTACTGAAAGGCTCAGTAAAGACCGAAACAGGTGATCAGCTTCCCTTCGCAAATATTAGTGTTGCAGGAGCCAAAACAGGCGCCGTAGCCGACAGAACAGGTGCTTTTATCCTGAAACTTGCCCAGGCGGGTACCTACAAGATAAAAGTAACCAGTGTTGGTTACAAAGGAACAGAGCAAACGATCACGCTGCTACCTAACGATACCACCCGCCAGGATATAACGCTGACGGGCAACGGCGACCTGCAGGAGTTCGTGGTGTCAGCAAGCCGTAAACGGGAAACGCTTGATGAAGTCCCCTCCTCTATTACCATTGTGGGCGCCAAAGATTTGGCTATCCAGCAGGGCATCAGCAATAATATTTCAAATATTCTCGCCAATGCCGTACCGGGTTTGGGCTTTAGCAGCAATACCACCGGTAACGCAGGCCAAACGTTGAGGGGCAGGGAAGTACTGGTCATGATTGATGGGGTACCCCAATCCACCCCACTGAGAAATGGAGGTCGTGATATCCGCAGTATTGACCCTTCCGCCATTGAAAGGGTGGAAGTAATCAAAGGCGCCACTGCCATTTATGGTAACGGCTCCGACGGAGGATTAATCAACTATATTACAAAGAAAGCCACACCAGGACAGCCATTAAGTGGTCAAACCACCATTGGCGCCAATACACAGCTGAAAAATGCCCAGCATACCGGTGGCTGGCAGGTAGGACAGCTGCTATCCGGTTCCTATAAAAAAATCGATTATGTGGTTTCCGGCCACTACGAACAAACCGGTGTATATAAAGATGCCAAAGGCGTTGTTCTCTCCCCCGATTATGGTCTTGGCGAAACACAGCTCTGGAATGCCTATGCAAAAGCAGGATACAGCATTAACACCAATAACCGGGTGGAAGTAATGT
This sequence comes from Chitinophaga hostae, assembly GCF_018224885.1. Lineage (GTDB taxonomy): Bacteria > Bacteroidota > Bacteroidia > Chitinophagales > Chitinophagaceae > Chitinophaga > Chitinophaga hostae. The sequence goes on from NZ_JAGTXB010000001.1 coordinate 426,605, forward strand.
ATAACTTCTTTGGCAGCCAGCAACGCAGTGATTATATCCTTAAAAAAGGCCGCTATCCCGATACCGCTGCTATCGGCGTTTTCGGTACCCGCCCCGGCGATCCGGAAGGAACACCCTATAATCACAACGTGAACGTACACTACAGCAGCCAGAAAATTATCGGTAATACCGACCTGGATGTCAACGTTTACTACCAGCAATTTTATACCGTATTCTCCTGGGGAGATTCTTTTAAAGACGGCGGACAATCCACCATTTCTTCCGATAAAAAAGGTGTTCGTATCAACTTATCTTCCTCCTTTCGGGCAGGCAATAACATCGCCGGCGACCTCGTATATGGATTGGATATATTGAACGACAAAACCGCTCAAAAGCTGACCGATGGCAGGATCTGGGCCCCGGAAATGAGTATGCGCAACCTTGCCCCTTATGCACAGCTGAAAACAACTTTCTTTAAACACCTGGTATTCAAAGCCGGCGCAGGCTACGAAAATATCAGTATAGACGTACCCGATTATACCACTATTATTTCTATGAATAATAAAACAGGCCTGTATACGGAAGGTGGTAAAAATGTAAAAGGTGGTACTATCGATTACAATGCGCTGGTATTTAATGCAGGCTTACGCTATAACGAACTGAAATATTTTAAACCATTTATCAGTTACTCCCAGAGCTTTTCTGTGAATGAGTTGGGCCGTACGCTCCGCAGCGCTAACGAAAGCACGGTATCCCTGCTGAAAACAAAAGCAATCATCGCCAATAACTATGAAGCAGGCTTCAACAGCACATTAGGGCGGATAGACCTGGAAGGAAGCTATTATATCAGCACCTCCAAACTGGGCGCAAACTATACACTGGTAGAAGGCCGGTTTGAAATAGCCCGGGAACCTATCAAAATCCATGGATTTGAAATAGCTGCCGATGCCCGTATCCTCAAAAACCTGGGAGCCGGTGCCTCCTATTCTTACATAGAAGGAAAAATAGATGCTAACAAAAACGGGCAGTATAACGATAAAGAAGACGCCTATATCCTGGGCGACAAAATCGCACCTCCCAAGTTAACCGCCTATATCCGCTATCAGCCAGTAAAACAGCTGAACCTGCGCATACAAATGTTACAGGCCGGCGCCCGTGACCGGTTTGCACCCGATGCTGCCACGGGATTATACACCTACGGAAAAGGACCCGTAAAACAATTTACCGTGTTTAGCTTCTTCTCAGATTATAACATAGATGGCCATAGCAGCGTGCAACTCGGAGTGGACAATCTGTTTAACAAAGATTACTACACCGTAACTTCCCAATGGAATGCCCGGAACGAAAATTTTATAAAAGGATCAGGTGCACGCGTTAATATCAATTATACTTATAAGTTTTAAAAGAATATAGGGGGAGTGATTCCACTCCCTCTTTTTTATTTTTTTAGTGAGATGAAAAACGGGTTTGTCGTTTAGTCTTCACCGGGAGATCACCTCCCATACCTTCTCCACAAAAATATTTTTATTCCTTGTAAGGAATTCTCACTGTTTTACCTGTCCCCATAAATAGGATACCCACGTAAACCCGGTTCCACTGCTTTGAGTTAGCATGATTGCCTCAGCAGGCAACAGCAGCCCCCTTAGTAAATGATAAGGCTTTAAAGAAAGACTGGTCCAGACCGAGCGCATTGAAAAATCCTGATTCCACAAAAATTGAAAAACATGAAAACTCCACGCTGCGCAAAAGCGTTTTCCCACATCACTGGTATGGCGGTTCTTTTCCTGGCATTGATACTTTCCGGATGCCGGAAAAACGAAATGACCGCAAAAGACAGTACCTCGTTAACCGGCATAAAGTCTGCCGCTGTTACTATCAATTCAGTGCAACCGGTAAAGGCAGAAGCCTTGCTGGCTATGCAGTGCTATAACAACGCGTTTTACCATCAATACGGCACCTATGGTCCTTCTTTCAAGGCCTATTATTATTCCGATGTAACTCACAGCGGTCGTATGGACTTCTGGCGCCAGGCGGAAGCCATCGAAACACTGATCGATGCCTATAGCATCAACAACGATGCAGACCTGAAGAATAAAATGGTATACCTGTACAACGGGATGCGGGATAACTATGGGCTGCTGTGGACGTCCAACATCTATAACGATGATGTGATCTGGGGCGCGCTGATGTGTATCCGCGCTTTTGCTATCACAAACGATGGCGGCATGAAAGATATGGCCAAAAATAATTTTGACCTGGTGTGGAACCGCGCCTGGGATACCAACCTGGGCGGAGGCCTCTGGTGGACCACCGCCAACAACACCAAAAATGCCTGTGTAAACGCCCCGGCAGCCATTTGCGCCATGTACCTGTACCAGGCTACCGGCGATGTTGGTTATCGCGATAAGGCCAAACTGATTGTGGACTGGATGGTCAGCAAACTGTATACCCCCGGCAGTGGAGAAGTAAAAGGGGCCATGAACGCCGCCGGCGTTATCACAGAAGGGGCACGTACCTATACCCAGGGCACCTTTATCGGCGCCTGCGGTATGCTGCACAACGCCTATCCTTCTGCCGGGTATAAAACAATGGGCGCTAAAGCCATGGACTATACGAAAAACAATATGTGCAATGCCCAGGGCCTGTTGCCGGATGAATATGATAACGACGATTGCCAGGGCTTCAAAGCCATTTTTGCCCGCTGGGCTTGTAAATTTGTGCACGATCACAGCTATCAGGGTACCTATGCCGCCTGGTTGAACTATAACGCCGCCGAAGCCTGGAACTACAGGAACTCCAACGGCCTCATGTGGGGACAATGGTGGCACAGAACCCCCGATAATTATGTAAACTCTTTTGAAACTACCTGCGGTGTAGCGATGATGAATGGAGCTTTTAGCTATTAGCCATTAGCTTTTAGTGCGGAACTTGTTGGCTTTTTAGCTGTGGAAGTATCGGGTTTATTTAGTGTATTCCTGGCCGTTAGTGATAGCACTAACGGCTATATTTATTTTGTCAGCAATGATTCGAGTAGTTGCACCTTCTTTAAATCGGGTTTGGTAGTGAAAATGCCCTGTCCGCTGGTATTGCGTACCCCGCGAACAAAGCAATAGATGATGCCGCCAAATTGGGTATTGTAGTCGAAGCCGGGGATGCGGCTTTCCAGGTATTTTTTTACGGCTACGGTATAAATGAAATATTGAAGATGGTAGTTGTTTTCATTCATGGCGGCGGCCAGACCTGCCTTATCGTAATCGGCAACGCTGTTGCCGAGGTAGTTCGATTTCCAGTCAAGTATATAGTACTTGCCCTGGTATTCAAAGAACAGGTCTACTTTTCCATTCATGATCCCTTCCAGTTCCTGGCTGCTGTATTCGGAGAAGCGTTTTACACTTACGCTGACTTCGTCGTCCGAAAGATTGTTGAGCAGGTTGGACTGAAACACCGGTACCGGGAAGTCGAATTCAAACTCGGCCAGCCGCTGATGACGCCCTACCGATGCCAGCTGAAAACTGTGGCCGTCGATGTGAATAGTAGTATACATCACATGTTGCAGCATTTCGTTTAGCCGTTCGAGATAAGCTTCGCGTTGACCGGGCACAAAGCGCCGGATAGATTCTTCCAGCCAGTGTTCCCATTTGCTGCTATCGGAAAAATTGATGCTTTCAAAAATGAAGTGCAGGAGGTTCCCGGTTTTGGCGCCACGGCGCAGCGTGGTGAAAATAAAATTATCGTAGGGATCTGCTTGCTGAAATGAACGTACCCTTGGCTTGTGTTCTGCTTTAGCGGCCAGCATGGTATAGCTCATTTTCCGCCAGTTTTGTTCCCGCAGGCGAAAATCAACAGGGCCGCGGTTTACCGCCAGTTTACCCTGGGTTATTTGTTGCCGGTAAGTTTGCTCCGGCGCCTCAGGGATACTGCCCTGCAGCTGTATCAGTGAAGCATCGGGATGGGTGACCGCCAGCTCCTTCAGAAATACTGCCAGCGAGGAATCCCTGAATTTGGAATAGTTGTTTTTAAACAGGTAGCACTTATATACTGCGCGGGTGATCGCCACATAAATAAGGCGGCGGTTTTCCTGCTCCTGTTGTTGCCGGTAAGCGTTTAACTGATCTTCCGAAAGACGGGAACGCTGTGTATTCAGGTAATCGCCGGTAGCCGGGTCGCGGAAGCTGACAAAATCGATGTTTTGTTGTTCTACGAAATCGAGAAATGGCGCCAGTACAATTTTATACTCCAGCCCTTTACTTTTATGGATGGTGACAATATTTACGGCTTCTTCATCACTTTCCACGCGCTGTGCATATTCGTCGCCTTCAGTGGTCATGCCGTCGATGCCACGTTTGAGCCAGGAAATAAGATCACGCATCGAGAGGTTTTTCCGGCTTTGCACCTGGTGTACCAGTTCGGAGAGCTGGTACAGGTTGGTGATAATACGCTCGCCGTTTTCGGTATGTCCGTCGAGCAGTACCTGGCGTACGCCGAAGTCGGTGATAAACTCCATGAGGGCGGTGTAGGCGCCGTCGCGCTGCCACAGGTTGCGGTATTTGCCAAACAGGTCGAGCATGGTTTCATCATCCAGTTTCAGGATGGTGTGGGTGTTGTAACCTGTGAAAGAACCAAGCAACGCACGGTTAATAGAGGAACGGTCCGGTGTTTCCATAGCTTCCAGCAGGTGCAGCAATTGCTGGGCTTCGCCTGATCGCAGCACCCTGGCTTCATCGATGGTAACGGCAGGAATGCCCAGTTTGGCTAAAGCATGTTTAATATCTTTTCCTTCCTGCCCTGTGCGCACCAGTATCCCAATATCCGATGGCCTTATGGACCGGTTGTCCCTGCTGTTTTCTATCTGGTAAGATTTATCGAGCAGCAGCTGCGCTATTTGAGCGGCCACGCTTTCACAGATCGTTTCTTTTTTATCACAGCCAATAATTTCGATCGGTACTTCCTTTCTCCCTTCTTTAAACAGGTAGCCTTTGGTATTATTTTCCGGGCTGTTTACCTGGATATAATCAATGCTGTCGCTTTCCCCGCTGAAATCGAATGTATCAAAGCCCGGACTGGGTTCAAAGAAGATATTCATGGCACGGATCAGGTTTTCCGCGGAGCGGAAATTCTGGTTCATGTCATACACCTGCTGTACTCCATTTCTGGCGTTGAAATAAGTGAAGATATCCGCTTTCCGCCAGGCATAAATACTTTGCTTGGGGTCGCCGATATAAAAAAGTATGGTGTTTTCGCCGAAGGCGCGGTTAAATATTTCATATTGTTCACGGTCGGTATCCTGGAATTCATCCACGAACACGGCCTTGTATTTTTGTTGCAAACGGGTAATAAGCTCCGGGTTTTCCGTTTTCACCACAGCCGTATGCAGGTTGTTAATCAGGTCATCATACCCCATCATATTGCTCCGTTCTTTGAACAGGCGCACCTGCTCTCCTACCTGGCGGATGGCGGTATAAAAGATCTGCCGGCGCACAGATTGCTGATACTCCGTAAGCTGGTCGCGGATTGCTTCTACCTTATCCAATTCCTCCACGATGCCCGGAAATACGGCCTCAATGTATTTAGCGTCTTTTCTTTTAGCGAGTATTCTTTTTACCAACAGTTCGGGCTGGGAAACCAGTTCGGGCCAGTCTTTTTTGGTGTAGCGATTGGCTGTGCAGGCAGCAATAATCTGATCGCTGTTGGTAGCAATATCTTCATACAGCTTTTCAATGGCCGACTGGATATTGGCGTGCAGCTGATCCATTTCCTGTATCCAACTGTCCTGCAGCTCTTCGCCGATCACCTCGGGCGTATCTTCCAGGTACCCTATATATCTTTTGCCGCTGAGATGATCCTGTATGACCTGTTGCAGATCGGTTTTCATTTTTTCCTCCCATATATTTTCCAGCAAGGTGGTTTTCAGGGTGGTAATATTTCTGCGCCAGAACTTATTCAGTTCATTTTCCACCACCGGGGTGAGGTCGGGCACCATTTGCGCACCAAACAGCTGGTTGGTTTCAAATGCGTATTCATTAAGGGTTTGCTGGCAAAATCCGTGAATGGTAAGTACGGAGGTTTCGTCCAGTAACAGGATGGCGTCGCGCAGGCGTTGTTGTACCGGCGCCGGATCTTCCGGATCTATCACTTCCAGCACCAGGTCAAGTATTTTTTCATCGGGAATATCTTTACCCATGCTGGCTTTGTATGCCTGGCGGATAAAAAGCCGGATTCTTTCTTCCAGTTCTGCCACCGCAGCCCGGGTGAAAGTCACCATCAGTATTTCTTTGACGGATAGCTTTTGCTCCAGTATAAGCCGGAGCACGAGAATAGCGATGGAATAGGTTTTCCCCGTTCCGGCGCTGGCTTCAATCAGGTTGCTGCCTTCCAGCGGAACTGTGGCGGCATCGAATTGTTTATATGTAATGCTATCGATCATTTCTCCTTGTCTGGTTTTTCAAAATACGCCGGCAGTAAGGCTGTCAATGGCGCTATCAGCAGTTCGTATATGTCGAGGAAACTGGTCAGCGCTGCTTCCCTGTCAAAAAATCCCTGTTCAAATACTTGTGCGATATAAGGATCCGGCGATTCCTGCCGGTCAATCATCACCGTAAATTTGTTTTTGAATTTCTTCAGATCCATGGTGAGCACGTCTTTCTCCGTAACCTCCAGGTCCGGATAAAAAGAAATGATCTGGTCAAATCCTGCTTTATACACTTGCACGATTTCTGTTAACCGCTGGGCGGCTTCCGCAGGTGTTAACGGAATAGCCTGGAATGCATCTTCTTTTTTAGTACCTGAAATAAAGCAGAGGTTAGTAACCAGGCCGGCAGCTCTTCCGGCGAGGTAGCGGATATAAGCTTCCAACAGGTACTTGCTTTCCCGTTTTGACCAGGACACGTGTAACAGGGTATGGTCAAACACCCGGAGATGACCTTTGAGCATACTGTTATCCACACTTATCTCCACCGGTATCCTCCTTTCAGTGGTGCCCTGGGTACAGGCTTCATACAGGTTGCGTACGGGTACTACCAGGTCTTCCATGCGGTGAAGGGCTACTGTGGCCATATTACGTAGCGGCAGGCGGCCTTTTTTCACCAGGGTGGTTTGAAGGGAAGATTGTTCCGCGGCGGGCACCGGCAACAAATCATTTTTAACGGACCATTGCTGTAATTTATTCAGGTCAAAAATTTCTGTTTCGCTGAGCAGCAGCTGGCTGTCGTTATAGCGGATGCCTAATACTTTATTATAGTATGCCCGGAAAGGATTTTTGAAGAAGCTGATCAGTTCTTCAAGGGAAATTTCCTCGAAGGTTAAAGGTGTGGTGATTTTATTTTCGTTGAGAAAAGATGCGGTGGAGGCTTCTCTTGTGCTGAGGTAGGAAAAAAGACGCTCATCCGTTCCTGCATATTTCCTGCTGAAGCTTTGCAGCGGTTGCAGGGTTACCAGTTGTGTACGTACGTTTTCCGGTTCGCTGGCGCCGGCTTCAATATAGTCTATCAGTTCATCTACCAGCGCAGATGGTGGCAGGTCGGCATTGTCTTTAGCATTTTTACCAAGATAGCTGATATATAAATATTCCCTGGCGGAAAGCAGCGTTTCCAGGAAGAGGTGTTTGTCGTTTTCCTTCACATTACGATCGCCCTTTTGCCGGTTTTCTTCCATGATATTAAAGCTGGATTTATTTTCCCGGCGGGGAAATTTGTCATAGTTCAATCCCATCAGCGCTACTACCTTGAAAGGGATACTGCGCATGGGAATGAGCGAGCAGAAGGTAATTCCGCCGTTTACAAACAGGCCGGCGCGGGTGCTGCCGGTGAGGGTATCGAGGAAGCTGTGGCCAAATACTTCGAAGCTTACTTTTTCGCTCATAAATTCATTCAGCGCATTGTAGGCGGTGAGTTGTTTGATGAGGGTGTTGTAATCTTCATCCACGTCTTCTACGGGTTCGAACACCAGGTTATGCAATACTCTTTCGGTGTAGGCTACCCATTCTACGATGGTGCGCGGGCGGCGTCTGTCGAGGATGGATGACATCAGCACTTCGGCAAAATGACAAAAGCGGATTACGTCATGGGCATCGCTGCCCTCGGTGATATCGAGCGGGAAGAAGCTGTCTTCCCCATTGCCATATTCTTCTTCTCCACTCATACAGATACCGTACATGATCCTTTGAATGCCGTATTGCCAGCTAACAAAATGTGTTTCGTCCTTCTTGTGACCGCTGATGCCGAAGCGGATATTGGCCGCTTCAATAATGCGGCGGATGAGTACCGGGTCCTGCAGGTTGAAACGTTTACGGATATAGGAGAAGTCCAGCAACTGCATCACTGCTTCGGCCTTGAAGTTTTCCTCATTCATAGTGAGGATGGCATGAAGGGCATTGAAGAGATTGTCGTTGTCGGTATAGCTTTCGTCGGCGATGGTGTACCGGAAGGTATATGGTGCGTTGTTGAATACGGCCTTGATATAAGGTGCATATGCATCGATGTCGCTGACCATTACCACTATATCGCGGGGAGATAACTGTTCGCGGTGCCGGGCTACCAGGTGTACGAGGTAGTTGTAGAGCACTTCCACTTCGCGGGCAATGGTGTAGCAGGCATTGATGGTAACAGATCCGTCGTTGATATCCTGTGCAGACAGGTGCTCCCTGTCGGCTGTGGTGGCGGCCATGAATATATCGTGCTGGATTTTATGCAGCAGGCTGTCGGTATCCGGTTCTACTGTTTCAATTTCTTCGTAGGCATTAATAAATGTGTCGTAGGCAAAGAAGAGGCCGAAGCTGTCCTGTATTACCCTGCCCCAGCCGGTTAGCAGGGCATTGCCGGCTTTGGCATCTTCCAGGTCTTTGAGTCCTTTTTGCCGCCAGCGGGCCAGTTGTTTTTCATTGCGGTCGTCGAACCAGAACATGACCGGGGCCGGGTTGATGATATGAAAATGTACATCTATAAAAGAAGACAGTTCATGCAGGATCTTTACGTGGTAGGCGGTGATGATCGATAATCCGAACAAGTGGATCACGGGCATGCGGGATGCCAGTCCTGCTTTGTTATGCCCGGGATTACGCAGGGTATCGAGGATGTAGTTACCAACGATGGTTTTATCCGGCAGGGAGCCACCGGAGAGTTGTTTTACTTTTACCCAGAGCCAGTGTTGCCAGCCGGCGGAAGCCAGTTCTGGTGTGTTGGTATGCGTCCATGCCTGGATCATTTCCGGGCGGTATACCTGGTATTGGTCAAACAGATCCGCTACTTTTTCAGCCAGTGCCATACGTTTCAGGTCACTTTCCGCGTGTTGGCCGGTATAGTAGGCAGCTACCTTTGGAAATTTGGCCATAAACTCCTCCTGTCCCAACAGTTTAAATACGAGCCAGCTAAGGTTTTGAGGGGAGAGTACTTCTGAAAAGGGGCCGCCCAGGAGTACATACAGCTGGTAGAGCAGGTCGTTGGGCTTCAGGAAGCGGCAATTGGCTGCAATCCCCAAACGGTCTGCCAGCTGGAGTTTGAGCCAGTTGTTCATGCCTTCCGTTTGGGTAATAATATAGTGAGGCTGGAACACACTATTGCCGGCATCCTGTAGGTTTTGGGCCAGTCCGGATGATAAGCTGTTAAGTGAATTCGAGACTTTTAAAAACAATGCCATTGATAGTTCCTTTGTTTACACTCCGCCATTCCCGAAGCATGTTATTAATGTTCATGCGCATTTGCTTCTCTGAACCGGGAGGCTATGCCCGATGCTCTTTCTACAAATCGTTCTGCTGCCATTAGTATTACTTCCGGTGTGCCTTGCACGTACACTTTCTGTTTAGCGCGGCTTACTGCGGTATATAGTAGTTCGCGGGTAAGAATGGGTACGTCTGTGGTATCCGGCAAAAGTACCAGTACTTGTCCGAACTCAGAGCCCTGGCTTTTATGGATGGTCATGGCGAAGGCGGTTTCTGCCTGGGTAAGGTAACCGGGCAGCACTGATTTCAGGGCCCCGGTGCTGTCTTCAAACCAGGCCATGAGTACGCCGTTTGCATCTGTGCGGATGATACCGGTGTCGCCATTAAATAAGCCATGCTCATAATAGTTACGGGTAAGTATTACCGGACGGTTTTGATAAAATTCCGTGTTGGCGGTAATCAGCCGTTTATCGTGTAAGTATTTTTCAATTTGTTTGTTAACGGTATATAGGCCCTGTGGCCCTTCTCTCACGGCCGTGAGTACACGTTGTGCATTCAGCAGCTTTAAGGCGGTGGCGATATCTTTTTCGGCAATGAAAGCCGCGTAGCCGGCAATAAAGTCTTCGAATAATTTTTCGGATGCGGCAGGGTCAATGACTACCTCTTCATCTGCCGAAGGCGGAAAAAAAGACTGGATAACGGGTACATTATTGGCGATAATGGCCTTACTGAATTTACCGATACCGGTGTTGCCGGTGAAACGGTGACTGCGCCTCAATTCCACCAGGTGTTGGAAAAGCGGATGATGATCGTTATCCCGTTCCTGAGAGGAAGGAATATGGCGTTGTTCATCTGCAATAAAACTATTGATAAACCGGCGACGGTCGCCGGTAAAGTTATTCAGGTGTTCCTGTGCCTGGCAGAGGTCACCAAACAAGCTGCCTGCTTCTACGGAAGCCAGCTGATCTTTATCCCCCAGCAAAATAAGGCGGGTATTGGGATGGATGGCATCCAGCAATTTGGCAAAAAGGGCCACATCTATCATGGAGCACTCATCAACGATTACTACGTCGTAGTTGAGCGGATTGTCTTTATGATGTCTGAAATAAGGGCTTCCGTTAATGGGTTTCAGCAAACGGTGTATGGTAGCCGGTTGCAGCAGCCGGAATTTTTCAGTGGTAGCGGCATCGACTTCTATGGTGGTGTTGCGTAAACTTTCTGCCATGCGGGCGGCGGCTTTACCGGTTGGAGCGGCCAGCGCTACTTTCAGCGTAGGATCGGTAGCAAACAGGATGGCGAGTATTTTGGCTACGGTGGTGGTTTTACCGGTACCGGGTCCACCGGTGATGATGGTAAAATTATTTAACACGCCTGTAATGGCGGCAGCCAGTTGCCAATCCGCCGGATCATTTCCGTCGATAGCCAGGGGGCTGTTAAACAGTTTACTGATCAGCGGTTGCTGGCTTTGCAGCAACGCCATTCTTTCGGGCAACAGCGCAGCTTCTGTTGCCAGGAAGCGTTTGATGCCGGTTAAGAAATTGGTTTCATACCTGAAATAGCGTTGCAGGTACAGCCGGTCCTGGTAAACCACGAAAGGTTGGCGGTCGTTACCGTGTAGCCCTACGAGTGGTATTGTTTCCAGGATGCTATTGCTGGTTGCTATTTTCTGATAAGATTCCGGGAGGTTATCCAGTTCTTCTTTTATCTTATTGAGATGAATACAGATGTGTCCTTCGCTCCCTTTTTTTGATAGTAGATAAGCATACGGTTTCAGCGCCGGTATATCGAAATACTCGGCAAATTGTTGATGTACATCATTTAGTGTGGGTATGTTTCGCATTCTTATCCGGACACTTGAAAAGATTAAAGTACGACTTTTTCTGCTTCATCCTAAAGGCAATAATATTTCGTTATATTGGTTCCAATTATAACCTATACACTGTATACTATGTTTAAAAAAATGCACGTACTAAGTGCACTGTTGTTAGCTGCCTTTTTGCATGTTAATGCCCAGGATGAACTCGCGAGAAAGCCGAGTCAACTAAAAGCAAATGTTTCCCTGCTTGGATTGAATGCAAATTACGAATTGCGATTGTTAAAATACGCAACGCTTAACCTGGAAGCGGGTATTGATATGGGGTTAGCCTATTCCTATAGTGACTATATGGGTTCCCGTTGGGCATATGCTATGTTACCTGATTTTTCGGGAGAAGCAAGACAGTATTATGGTATCGCCCGCCGCGAGGCCAGGGGGAAGCGGATTGATAATAATGCCGGAAATTTTTTCAGTGTGGCGGTTGGTTACAGAACGCTGCCTATTGTTGCAAAGGATTATTATGAAAGTGCATACGGTTATATTATTCCGGCGTGGGGTATGCAACGTAGCTGGGGGAAGCATTTTAGTTTTGAAGGCCGTTTTGGCTGGATGTTTAGTCCCAGGAGCTACAATACGGGTGCGGTAAACGCGCTTGTGGCACGTTTGCAGGTGGGATATGTGATTTGGTAATGTTGTAGATTTGCTGCTTAAACGGAGAAATATGTCATCCAGGATAATTAAGCAGGTAATAGTGATGCGCAAGGATCTGAACATGCGCAAGGGAAAAATGATTGCACAGGGAGCACATGCTTCCATCGCATTCCTTACGCGACATGCTACCATTGAAGGGCATACGTTGCAAACGCAGCTGAGGAATCCGGAGGAAGTAACGGAATGGATGACGAAAGGGTTTACAAAGATCTGTTTGTCGGTAGATTCGGAGGAAGACCTGGACCGTATTTACCAGCAGGCGGTGCAGGATGGGCTGAATGCCACGCTGATCACTGACTCGGGGTTAACAGAGTTTGGCGGTGTGCCTACTAAAACCTGTTGCGCCATAGGGCCTAATTTAAACGAGGAAATAGACCGGATTACAAAAGACCTGAAGCTGCTTTAATCTTCATCTCCTACTACATCTGTTTCTACTACCCTTCCTACCTGTCCGTCTTCCAAACGTACTTTAATACCGCGGGAGTGAAAAGCGGCAGAGGTGAGTAAATCTTTCACAATGCCATAGGTTTTTTTGCCGCTGCGTTGGTCCTTTTTCAGTATGATGGCCACTTCCAGGCCAGGGTATATATCTTTTCTGTATTGTCCGTCCATGTTTATATGCTTGGTGAAGCTATATGCAAAGCTAGTGATTTATAGAAATAATCAGGAAAGGCCGTACCAAAAACCTGGCACAGCCTTCCTTTTCTATTTAGGGATAAATATTTGCCTCAATTGATCTATCAGTACACCGTTTCCGCTTACGCTGATGCTGTTGATCTTTTCCGCGATTTTTTCGACATACTCCATTTCTTTCAGCTTAAACAGCATGGGGTTGTCTTCCATGAGCTTGGCCGTGTTCAGCAAACTCCTGGTGCTGGCGGTTTCTTCTCTCCGCATGATGATATTGGCCTGTGCCTTTTTTTCGGCTACCAGTACCTGGTTCATGATTTCCTTCACATCACCCGGCAGGATGATATCGCGGATACCAAAGCCGGCGATGGTGATACCCAGGCTTTCGGCCTTCGGGCTAACAGTTTGCATGATAAAAGGCGCCAAAGACTCCTTCTTTTCCAGCAATTCATCAAAGGTCAGCACGGCTATGTATTCTCTCAAAGCCAGCTGAAATAGGATGTGTAGCTGTCGTTCGTAGTCCTTATTTTGCAACACGGCCTTATTGATATCCGCAATGCGATACTGTGCCCATGCGTTGATTCTCAGCGCGGCTTTGTCTTTGGTCAGGATTTCCTGGCCATTGATTTCTGCCTGCAATTGCCTGGTATCGATTTTACTGATAGCGATGGAGATGTTATTTCTCCACCAGGTGTATATACCCGGGTACAGTGTCATGGAATATTTTCCATCCACGAGCATGATGGCCTGTTCGTAGTTTTCTATGTTGAAGGTTCTCACGTAAGGGGCTACCAGCCGGTGGCACAGGGTGGACCGGTCTATATTTTCGGTGATGGCTATCTTGGAGATATCGGCCCGCACGAACTTATAGTCGATCATGTTTTTCCAGAAGGTATATCTTCCCGGGGTCAGTACCTGCTTCAGCAAGCCGTTTTCATAATGCAAAACAATTTCTGTTTCGCTTACTTCCACTACGTGCAAGGCAGCGGTAACATTGGCGTCCTGCAGCAATATATTGAGCTCGATGGGAGCAATAAAAGGTTTGTTGATGTCGTAGATCTGCACGTCTTCATTGATCAGCCAATATCTGCCTTCCTGCAGCATGCGCTGATATACGCCGTTCTTAAAAACCAGGCCTCTTTCGTAGGCGTTGATGGTTACTCTTTTCATGTCATTTTTCTTTTGGGGTTGTTGATGAAAAAAAGCCAGTGATGTTGTCCATCGGGTATACACGGAAACAGTTGTCAATTCACCGTTAGTCATCAGTTAGGGCGGAAGTGCTAAGTGATGGTAATAGTAGCATGTTTATTCCTGTTTGCTGGTGTTTACCCAACTGCCGCTGTCGTCCTTTTGATGATGCGGCCGGGCCTACAGCCCTGGCTTTTGTTTGTTTGTTGCTATTTTCAACGTAGCATACTGTAAGGATTTTCAGTCCTTGTTTGTTTGGCTCCTTGAAAGGGAGTTTCCATTGCTCTACCAATGAGCTACCATCTATATAGACGGATAGGATTCGAACCTATTACCTATGGGTTGTGCGAGAAGTGTGTTTCGATGCAACAGCATACAGGACGTTACTACGACTGCACTGCGGGGCTTTATGAAACCCGCGCCTGGTTTGCTATCAGGAACATCGCTCCTCGTCTTCCTGTTGAGGAAGTTCTTTAGTAAATGTTTCCATTTACCTGGTGGACGAAGCAGGACTCGAACCTGCACTGGCGGTGCTTCAAGCCGCTGCTCTACCATTGGAGCTATTCGACCATTTTTGGTGTGAGTAGCAGGATTTGAACCTGCTAAGCCTGTTAAGGCGATGGTTTTACAGACCATTGCGACACTCCCGCTTCGCCGTACTCACTTGCTTTGGGGTTGACAGTTTTAATGAACACCATTTTGATGTTCAATGGTTTTGGAAATAAGGTTAACAACTTGGGATGAAGGCCTTTTGGGTACAACCAGTGCAAATATCCTTTTGATACCTGCTGTTTTTGAATGAATACATTTGGGTCAACAAATCCTGGTAGGGCGCCCTTTTGGCGCGCCGCCGGGATGAAAAAAACGGGTTAACAATTTTCGTGAACACCCTTTTGGTGAACGCGATGGATGAACAAACGGGTTAACAAAAATTGGGGTTAACGCATATTGGTTCTCGGGTGCAGGCGGGGCTCGAACCCTGATCTTCCGGTTCACAGCCGGATATTCTCACCATTGAACTACAGGCACCATTTTTACAAAGTTGGCCGGACCGGATTCGAACCGATAACCTACTGCATATAAGGCAGGCGCTCTACCAGTTGAGCTACCGGCCAGTTTTTTGCACAAAAAAACCGGGCGTTTATAACGACCGGTTTTACGTTGTGCATAAGCAATAACTTATGTTCGTTGACACGCCGGTCGTTGATAAATATTTTGATAGGCAGGACATATCGATAACAGTGGTTTGTTATGATCCGCACTAAATCGTATGTTAAGAATATGTTTCTGCATGCTTGTTTTTTCGTTATAAATACAAATAAAAAGCCCCGCAATCTCTTGCGGGGCTTACGTTATATCGAATTCGTTTTTTCAACTATTCTTTAGCATAACACGCCCCGCAACTGTATAGTCCTCCAGGTGACTAAACCAGCGTTTTGTTTGTATGTTTAAAATTGAGCGGTACATGTTTTGTGATTTTTTTAACACTGCAAAGATGGATATAATTTTTTAATATCTCCAAATTTTTTTCAAAAATATTTTTAGGCTAGATAAGTGAGCGATGATTTTTAATGTTTGGTATTGTGATGCAGGTGAGGATATTTCGGAATGAAAGCTGAGTCATTAATTAGTGCTCATTAGCAATGATCTAACTAACGTTAACGAATATATGTTAATACCGTATTAACATGTGTTTTGTTAATAGCTGAATCAGCATAGTACTGATGCTTGGGGTATTGTGTATTTGATCTCAATTTGAGAATTATATTAAAATATTTCTGTTAAGATTTCGGGTATCTTCCGGAATAGTTTTTTTCTTTGGAGAATTAAAATTTTAGCGTGAAAATGAATTTTATTGCTCATCGTATGATGTTGAAAAAATCGCTGAACGGCAATATTTCATCCTTCTCACCATCAATATTCCCCTCTCTCATCGTAAAAAGTGTTAATCAAAATAAAATGACTATGAAAATTCGAATACTTCATGCTGAAGATGATATGTTTTTCGCTGCCATTGTAAGGAAACTTCTCCATCAGCAAGGTTTTGAGGTTAGTAATGCATACAATGGCAAGGATGCATGGTTACTTTTCAATGAAATGAAGTTTGACTACTGCCTGTTGGATATTATGATGCCCGGGCTAAATGGAATTGATTTGGGGGAGCGCATCCGGAATGCAAACAGTCAAATGCCCATTTATTATTTATCCGGAGAAGAACCTGCCCTGGTACAGGCAGCGGTGTTTGGTCGTGGCGGAGGTACTGCATATTTTAACAAGACATTTAATATCAGAAAATTGTCTGACTGTTTGTTACAATATTTTAATGTTCACCCAATAAAAATATATGATGATTCCTATAGGCAAATCCAGATATGACCCTATTACACATGAATTAGTTGGTCCGGAAAGAAAGAAGCGGAAGCTGGCGCCGGACATTCACCTGTTATTGATGTGTTTACAGGAGACGCCAAACGCATTGGTTTCAAAAGAGAAGCTGGTCGTGATTTCCGGAGATAAGAACCAGCTATACGTTTATATTTCACGGCTCCGGAGAATTCTTGGCGCAGTTGACGGAACATTATCGATAGAGAGCAAATATGGAAAAGGATATGTCCTGGTTTATTAGCTAATTATTCCCCTGGCAGATAAGCTTACGCCTCCATGAAAAACCGGTTTTATCATATTTAAAACTATAGCAATGATTATCAGCAGGAGAAACGCAGTAACCATCCTTTATGCAGACGATGATGCTTTATCGGCCAGAACGCTGAAATTATCCCTGGAGCGGGCGGGTAATTTTGAGGTAGTTGTTGCCGCCGATGGTCAGGAAGCATGGGAATATTTTAACGCCAGGTATTTTGATGCTTGCTTGCTGGATGTACATATGCCGGAGCTGGATGGTGTGGAACTGGCGGCAAAAATACGTACCATAAATGCCGTGGTGCCGATTGTATATATTTCGGCAGACATACAGCTGGAAACAAAAATAAAAGGGTTTGATATCGGAAAGGCCGACGACTACTGCGAGAAACCTATACAAATACCGGTCCTGGTGCCGAAAATACAAGCACTGGTGAGAAGAGCCAACGAACAGAAAGCTGCATCTGATATAATAGCATTAGATAAATACATTTTTAATACACGCGATTGTACCCTTACCTACGACGGCGTATCATTTTCTATGAAATTGAACGAGGTAAAAGTGTTGAAGGAATTGGTTGGCCGGCTTAATAAAACGGTCAGCAGAGACGAGCTGAAACAACTTATTGCCGGCGGTGGAAAAGAAAGCTCCTTATACCCATCTGTTGCCATTTTGCGGGCCCACTTCAGAGATAGCTCCTTCGTGGAAATTCTAACTATACAAGGCATTGGTTATTGCTTAACAGCACCAAAAGAATGTGTCCGTTATTTTTAATGTTAGTTTGCTTTCCTGATTAAATATTTCCTTATATTCGGTGACTGTTTAGTAGACCCAAAAGAAGAAACGTTAACCATATTTTAAAAATCCAAAAAGCAATTACCATGAAACTCCACAGAACATTACATCATCCTGATGGTGGGCGTTCGTTAGCAGAATATGAAATCAGAGAAAATAATGTTTTTACAACCATACACCATGCAAAAGGCTCCAGTTCCCTGCCATGGTACGAAGTACGGGAGAACAAGCTATACCCTACCATGCATCATCCGCAAGGCCGGAGCTCGTTCCACTGGTTTGAAATTAAAGAAAACAATATAACCCCGTCAATTCACCATCCGAAAGGCCTGGATGCATTGCCCTGGTACAAGATCATTTAATATTATAAAAAGGGTTTACTGGCGGGGCCTGACATTTGGTTGTCGGGCTTTTTTATTTAAAAGCGAAAAATACAATGAGGAGGTAAACTACCAGGTGCGTGATCCGGTAAATACGCGTATCTATTTTATCGGTATTCACCGGCCATCCCACTCCGATGATGAAAGCGATGAATTGGGTGGGGAGTATAGCTATCAACGGAATAAGCCAGATGATGACGGAGCCAAGCGCGA
Organism: Chitinophaga hostae; assembly: GCF_018224885.1. GTDB lineage: Bacteria > Bacteroidota > Bacteroidia > Chitinophagales > Chitinophagaceae > Chitinophaga > Chitinophaga hostae. The sequence goes on from NZ_JAGTXB010000001.1 coordinate 444,610, forward strand.
TGCGGATAGTACCTACATGGACGTGGATGTAGAGGAGTAAGGTGGCGAAGTAGATGAAGTAGATAATGAGGAGTTCGAGGAGGCGTTTTTTCATAGGTTATGCGGTTAGGTTGGTATTGATGTCAGGATGAGAATGCTCCAACCATTGAATGCACTTAGCCATATTCACAGCGATGGCTTCTTTTATATATGGAATAAAGGGAGCCGGAATCCAGGCCAGTATTATAGGTCCCCGTGAATCGGACAATAGGTGAAACCAGGTATCAACGGGAGGACAGTCGTAGTCATCGAGTAATCCGTGAGATTCGCCTATGGTGGCGCCGTCAAATAGTGTCCAGTCGACGAGGAAGGCAAGTATTTTACCTTCTGATCCGGCGAATTTTGAATCGAGTTTATCCTTTTCCGTTATTTTGAAATTTATCTGATAGTTAAACAGATCGTTTATCAGTTCTTTATTTACCTGGTCGTATGGATCTTTGCGCCATTGTACCAGCCGTGTTCCACTAGTGGTCACATAATAAAATAGTTCCTGCCCTTCGTATATTGGATTGATGCTACGGAATATGGCTTCCGGGCCCTGCGTAGAATTGGCCATTTGCATGTTGCAATAGCGTTGGGTGAGGCGGAGATTTTCTTTTATTTCAGGTAGGTCAGATAGCATAGGCACCTGTTTTTTTAGATAAGATAGTAAAATTTATGATGCGAGTATATAGGCTCCATTCCATAATAGAATGGATAAGCATTGACCAATGCCTTTCCTAAATGGTCAACGCTTATTCATTACTCATTTTGAAGTGGAATTGATATCAGGAGGCTATACTAATTACTGCTTGAGTTGCTAACTGCTGACTGGATAATTTTGAAAGGCTGAGAAGGTAATTGGCGTCGAGGAGTCTTAATAGTTCATTGTATAACAACAGAAGATCTGCACGATGCTGCGCATCTTCGTATTGCGTGTCTTCCGCAGCAAGGGTTTCAGAAAGCCAAAGCCAGAGGGTTTGCCGAGCTGTGGCCGGAGGGAATAGCTCGCAGAAGCGATCAATGGCGAGCATAGGGTCGAGGGATTCCTGTTCAGAGAGGTGAGTGTGGTGGAAAAATGGTTGTGAGGTTTGCATAACAATAGGTTTTGGTTATAGTATAAATTTACATAAAAATATGCATATTAGGGATATTTAACTCTATAATATGCATATAAATATCTTTATTAGGGATACTTTTTAAAATATTTATGAAATCAATTCTGCCTAAATTGATGAAAAATATGCTTTAAAAGCGTTTTTATGAGCGATAAAGTATTCAACAGAATAAAGGCAGTATTGGCAGAAAAGGGGAGGGCTAATAAGTGGTTAGCTGAGGCCGTGGACGTAAATATTAACACAGTATCCAAATGGTGTACTAATAAAATACAGCCTTCAGTGGAAACATTGTTCGAGATTGCTGAGGCCCTGGATGTAGAAGCGAGAGAACTTCTTGTACTAAGAAAAAACAAATAACCCCTTATCGAAATTATTAACCCAACATGCAATACAAAGAAGAATTCGATCTCCTTCGTCAACAAATCCCCATTGTTATTCGTCACGGGCTTAATCTACTTAGTAAATCCAATGGTAATATAAATGAAGCCCGTCGTTGGTTTGAAGAGGAGATGATCCAGGTTATCATTCATAAAACTTCCGTTTCACCGGAAGTTGCCCAAAAACACTTATTGGCATGTGAGTATGATATTGCCAGAACAATTGCTGGTATTGATGAAGAACGATTTACATTATCAGAACGAATATTGCGGAAAGCAAAGGATAACAAAGAAAAAGCCTTAGATTTAATAGGGCACAATCTCGAAGATGCAAAGAAAATAGAGCGGAAGTATTGGTTGAAGTTGGATGAGCTTGAACAGCTGTCACCAGTACAGTATTGCCTTTTAGCGGTAAAGGAATGGCTGGATTATGAAGACTATGAAGGATTTTCCTGTGCTGTTTATTTCTACTTAGATATTGCTGCTCAGCAAATTGAAGAGCAATTGCTACTACCAGAATTGGCTAATGGATTACGGGCAGCGAGAAAGATAAGCAATGAATTGTTTGAGCAACATAAAAGAAAAAGCGCTGCGAAGAAATTTCCAATAGTATCAAAATTATTGAATGAGAATCCAGTTTACATAAGCAGTAAGGATGGATTTAGGAAAATCCGGCCGGTTGTTATAGATAGACTTTATGATTTGGTAGTGAATAATATTGAGCAGTTTTCGTAGGTGGTTAGAGAGTTGCTCTCCGTGCCTTCACAATATCAGGGATATATTTATTCTTCGTCTCGCTATTTCCTATTCCCAGTCGTTCATAAACCGATCCACCAATCACTGGCATCACCTTTCCTTCTGCATTAACCTCATTATCAGTTGCGAAATATAAAAAGTTAAACTTGTCGCTGATCTCAGGTGAAAATTCCGCTTTAAGTGTTTCTTCTGCATTAGCAAACATAACTGGCGATGCGATGATGATCTTTTCCGGATTAAGATGTTCGATAAGATAAGTTAAATTGGTTCGCACTACACAAGAAGTATAAATAATCGATTTTGTAATAATTAGATATGCTGGATTAGCTATTTCTTCAATGTAGGATTTAGTTATGGGTGCAATTGAGATGTCTTCCTGATCAAATGGATTGGCGCGCAAATTCCAGAAAACTGCCAATGAAGTATGCGCCGTTGTGAGGTTGTCCAAGATTCCCTTTGTTAGCCAATCGGCATCTTCAGAGGAACAGGCAATGGTTACTTTAGAAGTAGACAGATCAAACGCCTCATTAATGGCCGTTGATAATATCGCACCTAAGCTATAAAAGGCACTCCTATAATCGTCAGAAGAAGTCGCACTACTGGATAGTTGATCCAATAGATATCGAACTGTCGCCGAATTTCTGGCAAAGGGTGATAATTCTCTCATTATAACAGTTTAAGCTCTTGAGAATGGGACTTGATAAATTAGATTAATACACGTTTTATAAGTTGTTCGTACTTGTGTCGCTGTAGCTATTTTGTTTGATTTTAATCTTATAAAAATATTTTAATTATATATATAATTAAAAATAGCTACTTAGTAATACTTTAAATATCAGCAACATATAAAGAGAGAGAATTAATTCGTATATTGTTTAAACCGTATGTCGTTGCATTGTTTTTGTGTATCCATATTTGTGATTATGGCTGATGTGCATTCAAAAGAGACTAGAAGTTACAATATGAGCAGGATTAAGTCGAAAGACACTAAGCCTGAAATAATTGTCAGAAAATTTTTGTTCTCTCACGGTTTCAGATTTAGACTTCACGATAAAAAATTGCCTGGTAAGCCTGATATCGTATTGCCCAAATATCACGCTGCAATTTTTATTCATGGCTGCTTTTGGCACGGTCATGAAAATTGTAAATATTTCGTTGTTCCGAAGACAAGAACTGAATGGTGGATGAACAAAATTTTAATCAATCGTAATAATGATATAAAATCAGTCGATTTATTGCAAAAAATGGGATGGAAAGTACTTGTTCTTTGGGAATGTGAATTAAAAGGTGAGGCTCTTAGCAAAACTCTTACTAAATTGCTTAGTATTTTAGAGTCTTAAGAATTATGATTTATATTGATCTCTTTGCAGGAGCTGGCGGTTTATCGGAAGGATTTATTCGGGCAGGGTATACTCCTGTGGCGCATGTTGAAATGGATGAGGCGGCCTGTTATTCTCTCAAAACGAGAATTGCATGTCATTATTTGAAAAGTAACAATCAATATGATGAGTACTTGTCTTATTTAAAGGGAGAAATATCCAGAACTGAATTATATGGTTTAGTTCCGGAGGAGTTACTTAATAGTGCGATTAATCTCTCTATAGGAGGGGAAAATAATGACAAAATTCATAAGGAAATACATAAACATTTGCAAAGCAGAGAAGTCGACCTGATAATAGGTGGTCCTCCCTGTCAGGCTTATTCTCTGGTTGGACGAGCGAGAAGTGCTAACAACATGAATGGAGATCCGAGGAATTATCTATATGTACAATACGGAAAATATCTTGAGAAGTATCAACCTAAGATGTTTGTGTTTGAAAATGTTTGGGGGCTAGAATCAGCTAAGGACGGGCTTTATCTGAGGAATATGAAAAACCTTTTTGAAAAAAAAGGCTATAAAATGGAATTGTTTAAGGTAGAAGCAGATAAGTTTGGCGTACTACAGAATAGGAAAAGAATAATTTTAGTAGGATGGAAAGACGATTTTGTCCCAAGTATCCCCGATCTTTTAAAGATTGACGAAACGAGCAGATATAAAGTTAGTTCTCTATTAGGAGATTTACCATTCCTGAATGCCGGTGAAGGAACAGATAAATATCAGCGTTATGAAAGATTGCCAAGCAAGTATTTGGTGGATAATAATATACGTAACAGTCTTAATGTTTTGACTCAACATGTATCGCGCCCCCATACCCGCCAGGACATGGAAATATATAGAATTGCAGTAAATAAATGGAATAATGGACAACAACGTTTGGATTACAATGATTTACCTGAAAGACTAAAAACTCATTCTAACCGTAGATCTTTTTTTGATCGATTCAAGGTTGTAGCGCAAGATTTATGTTATTCTCATACTGTAGTAGCTCATATTGCGAAAGATGGCCATTACTATATTCACCCCAGTATTGAACAAAATCGCTCTATTACTGTAAGAGAAGCGGCGCGCCTTCAATCATTTCCCGATGATTACTATTTTGAAGGTGTCAAGGAAAGCGGAAGCCGAACAGCTGCTTTTAAACAAATTGGGAATGCGGTACCTCCTTTGATGGCTGAAAAGATCGCAATTGCTTTAAAAAGTGTTCTATAATGTCCGATGAAAATAATGAAAATGAAAACGAAACCGAGAATCATGAATTGACAGAAGATGCAACTCCTGACCCCGAATTCCTGATTACTTCCATTGCAGAGCAAGGTTATACATTGGAAACTTCTCTTGCGGACCTTATTGATAATTCGATTACCGCGGAGGCAACTGAAGTTGAGATTCTGATTGATACCTCAAGTGAGCCATTTGTGCTGTTTCTTGCAGACAATGGGAATGGGATGAGCGAAGATGTGCTGAAGAAGAACATGAAGTTTCCAAGTTCTTCAGTCACGCACGCAAGAAATACTGACGACCTTGGGCGTTTTGGACTGGGAATGAAAACGGCCTCCTTTTCTCAGACAAGAGCTTTTACAGTGATCTCCCGGGAGAAAGGTTCGCAGCAGTTTTCCGCCAGGACATGGGATGTTGAATATTTAAAAAAGGAGAAGAGATGGCTGGTTATCCGCAACACCAAAGAAGAAATTGATAGCCTGGTTGAACAATACTGCCATCTCAGTAAAGGATTTTTAAACGATTATAATAACTATATACCAAACACGATAGTTGTCTGGAAAGGGTTATATAAATTTGAAAATTACCTCGATAATAATAAGCAAGCTGCGTTACAGAAGGAAATAACTGAAATTACATCTGAGTATTTATCGCTTGTATTCCACAGGTATCTGGAGGGACAGATCAATCCTTTGAAAATAAGAATAAACAATAATAGGATTTCTCCATTTAATCCGTTTCCTAGTAATCAACCGGATTTCAGAAGATTGGAAACCAGTCAGAAACAGTTTAGAACGGATTCATTAAAGATTGAGGGCTATATACTACCTGCCAGAAGTATTGATGAAAGTAAAAGCGGAAATACGGAATGGACTTTACCAAACAAAAGCCTCATGGATATGGAAGGCATTTATATTTATAGGGCGAATAGAATTATTTTATATGGTGGATGGAACGGAATTATTAAAAGATCGCCCAGATTACAGCTGGCGAGATTAAAAGTAGATATTGGTAATAGTATTGATGATTATTTTCACCTGAATGTTGCTAAGTCGTCAATTGTAATTCCTTATGAGCTAAGGATGGCATTTCTGAGATATGTGAGCGTGCTAAAATCGAATGCCGAAAAAGAATATTTTAACCGTGGCATCAAAGACATTTCAACTGAAGGAAAGAAAAAAACAACAGAATCACTTTTTCTACGAACTCCCTCTTCTAAGGGGATGCTATTGAAGTTAAATGAGAATTTTGCTATTATTGAATTACTCAAAAAAGAACTAACAGCGGAACAATTGAATCTATTTCGATTATTGTTGAGGATGATAAATGCATCGGTCAATAAAATAAGGCAGGTGCATGAAGATGATAATTTGATATTGACAGATAATAACAGTTCGCTAAGCGAGTTAACTGTTTCAATTTTGGCGTTGAGACAGGCAGGAATAAAACCTGAGTATATAAAGAATAATGTACTCCCAGCATTAGGAGTTCGCATTGACACTATACCCCCCCGGATTCTTGAAATGTTAAATTAATTGTATGAATAATTATGACATCATATCAGCTATAAAGTTATTAATTAGTTCAAGGTTAAAAGGAACTGCCCTTACTTATGAATTCTTTGATGTCAACAAAGAGGCGATATTAACAACATTAAGAATAGTACTTCCTGAAACTACGGAATTGGATGGGGTAACATTAAATAATTATTATACAACTGCAAAGAATGAATTTCTTTCGATAAATGCAATTGACGTCAATCCTGCAAGTTCGCTTGTTAAAAATGGGCATAAAGTTTGGCTCACCGAAGAGAGAAGGAAGTCCATGCAGAGGGATTATACAGAAAGATATTTGGCCTTCCTCAGATTGAAAGGGCGTGCAGAAAAGGTAGTTGATGAGATTAATAAATCAAGTGAAGAAATATTGGAGAAATTGGGAGATCCTAGATCGACAACTAAATTTTATTCTAAAGGCCTTGTCGTTGGAAATGTACAATCAGGAAAGACAGGTAACTTTAATGCTGTAATTAATAAAGCAATTGATGCCGGATATAGCTTGATTATTGTTCTGTCCGGAATTATGGAGGATTTAAGAAGTCAGACTCAGGAGAGAATAGAAGAGGATGTTGTCGGTGAAGGTGTTATCGATAGAGACAGGGATAAAAAAGGAGAGAAAGGAGTAGGCCTTGTTAGACGATTTGGGGAGCGTGGGGATACGACGGTACGACAGGTTATTTCAATAACTTCTTACAAGTCGGATTTTAAAAAATCTGTTAAGGAATCTGATTTTTCACTTAACAATAAAAATATTCTCGTATGTAAGAAGAATACTGGTGTTTTAAAAAACTTGTTAATATGGTTGAATGATTATTTAAGTGAAAACAGAGAGCAACACGATATTCCATTGTTGATCATTGATGATGAAGCAGATAATGCTTCGTTAAATAACTTAGGCTTTAAGGGAAGAGAATATTCAAGTACGATAAATGGTCATATTCGCGCCCTACTTAACCTTTTTTCCAGGAAAACATATTTAGGATATACAGCCACTCCATTTGCGAATGTATTACAGGACAGAAATGAGCCAGCAGAAGGAAAGTGGAGAATAACCTACAAGCTAAATGGCGTTCCTGTTGAAAAGGAATTTGACCAGGTAGATAATATTTTTCCCGATGATTTTCTGGAATTGCTTGTGCCGCCGTCCAATTATATCGGTGCCAAACAAATTTTTGAAACCGTTTTAGAAGAGAATGTACGGAAAATTCCTCTGGTAGTTCAAGTTACGGATACAGATGAAGCTTTCCCAACACGTTTAATTACATTGGATGACGGAACAGAGCGTGCTGCGACAAAAATAGAAATAGAGAAGGAACATACAAGATCCGCAACCAGAGGAGATTTATTCCCTCTAGCATTACCTGATTCTTTGAAAGAAGCGGTACAATGTTTTATATTAAGCATCGCCGTTCGGTTATCCCGTAAACCAGCAATGGTTAATTCCAGATTGTATAATCCGCATCATACAATGCTGATTCACGTTTCGCGATTTATTCCATGGCAAAATAGGACTAAGGCTCTTATACTCGAGTATGTTACGAGTCTTACAGAAAGCATTGGGAACGATTTTCCTGAGAGTATGAATTCGATTCATAAAATTTTGGAACGTACATGGGACAGATATTACGCTGCAATAGTTACTGATATTAGATCTTATCTTCCCCAGGGTTACGTTGATGAATATTTGACAGCAATTCGGTTTACTGACATTAAGTCTTTAATTACGGAAGCAGTTAAAGGGATTGAGGTAAAAGCTGTTAATAGTGATGCAAAGGATAAACTTAGTTATTCTGTAGACTCTGGAGGAAACGGTAAGAAGTTCATTGCAGTTGGAGGTAATCGCCTTTCACGAGGCTTTACATTGGAGGGATTAACTATCAATTATTTTATTAGAAATACAAACTTCTCGGACACGTTACTGCAAATGGGCCGGTGGTTTGGTTATCGCCCCGGATTTCTTGACTGCTGCAAACTATTTACAACTTCTGACGCAATTGAAAAGTTCGATTCAACTACTAGGACGATAGAGGAACTGGAAACGGAATTTGTTAAAATGGGACGACTTGGTAAAACGCCTCAGGACTTTATACTGAGAGTACGTAAGGACCCAGGTACACTTAAGATTACAAGACCTGCTATTTTAAAAAATACAAACGAGGTGAAGTGGTCATATCAGGACAAGCTTGTCCAAACCACGAAGTTTCGTCTGGATACGGAAAAAATTGAAAGATCGTGGAATGGCTTTAAGTCCTTTATCAAAAAGTATGAGCATAAATTTCGTGGAAATGATGATTTTTTTGTTTTGAAGGGAGGCTATGATATGCTAGAGGAATTATTATCGGTTGAAAACACCTTTCATGATAAAGACTTCAGCCTAACCCCTATTAGAAAATTTATAGAAAAAGCTATCAATGTCAATAAGCTTATAAATTGGTCAATTGCGATTAAGGCTACAGGAAGAGCCAGAAAGGTAGAGGTTCTTAGGTCTCAAAGTGATTTCCCCTTAAAACCTCTTAGCATGACTATAAGAAGTGGTCCGGGTAAAGACAAAACTAATTCTGGGATATTTAATAAATACCGACATGACTTCATTAATGAGGGTATATTTTCCGTCTCAGGAGGTTCGGCTAATATAATTTCTGGTGGAGCAGATTTATCTGTTCTTCTAACTGATAAAGAGAAAATTGATGCAAAAGAAGAGTTTAGAAAGGAGAAAATAGAGGCTTTAATGAGGAAGGAGAAAATATCAGTGGAGGAGGCTAAGGAAAAAGTAAAAGTTCCGGATACATTTCCCGAAAGAATTTATAGAGAAAAAATGTCGGACCAAGACGGACTGTTACTTGTTTATTTACTTGATCTGAAATATGTCTTTTTAGATGGACAAGATGGGAACGAAGACATAAAGCAAATGGCGGAGAAGTTCAATTTGGATATCCCATTAGTAGGCTATGCCTTTGGTTTTCCTCCGATTGATCCTGATCCGGGTGAAACTTATGTTGTGGGTAGATATGACCTTGATGAAGACGAAGACGAAGAGTTTGATGAAGAATTAGTAAACGAAGAATCCCAGTTATGAATATTCAGACACTTGAAACAAAATGGCTTCATCTAACAGAACTTAAGACACAGTATCCGTCGCTAAGAATAGATGGTGAATGTTTGCCTGATTTGTTTGTTGGTTTACAGGAGAATAGAGCCCGAAGCCTGATTTTAAAGTTACCTAGTCATCATTTAATCGATTTTCAACCGATAGAAAAAATTAATTTATCAATTCAGCTTTATCCGGATCCAGGATGGATTATTTTAAAATTGCTTGATAATCGCTTTAGTGATCTATTTAATAATCTCATTTTATCGCTATATAACAAGATACATTATAAGAGTGATGTAAAGGAATACGGTAACGAATTTGTACAAACGTTTTATAAGTGGAGTGAGTTTTTCGAGGAACGATCAGCAGCACATTTGTCTGAAGAAGCAGTAAAAGGGATATTTGGAGAGCTTGTTGTGTTAAACGAGTTTATAGAAGGTACTGCGGCGGCTGAAATTAATGATCTGTTAACTTCATGGAACGGTCCCTATAATAACCGCCATGACTTTGAGATGCAACAGAAAAGTATCGAAGTTAAAACAAAGGAAGCTGCCTCGATATATGTAAAAATTTCCAGTGAATACCAATTGGAAGAACTTACAGGAAAATCTCTGGAACTTGCAGTTGTTAGCATATCAAGGGATAGTCAAGGTTTGTCACTCCAGGATTTAATTATTATCACAAGGAACCTGGTAACGTCCAAGCTCGGAGATTTTACTATCATATTGAAAGCATTGAATCGTATGGGACTCAACGCACTTAATGCGGGGGATTATAATCAGTTTATGTATAAAGCGGAGTCAATTCATTATTATAATTGCTGTGCAGATGGATTTCCCAGAATTATTTATTCTGGAATCTCCCGATTATTAAACCATGTGCAATATCATCTTGTACTTACTGGTCTTGAAGACTTTATTATCGGTTCTAAAATCTTTACTATAAATGGAGATTAAGGAGTTTTTGCTGCATAGATCCTATTTGCTGGATGACAGTAAAGATGAAGATGGCTTTATTTCTGATTCATCTTTTTTGGGGACGTGTTTACCTTATTTGAATGATACTAAGCTAATTGATACTGATGAATGTAATGAATGCTATTGTTTTATAGAGAGCCAGCAGGTAAAAGTAAACGGGTATATAATAAACGAATCAGGTGAGCGGTTACAGTTGCTGGTTATTAATGAGGACGCATTATCTCCATCAGCGTCTGATGAACAGTTAATGATCTCACAAAAGGCAATTTATGATAAGCTTTTTGCACGGGCAGTTAATTTTGCCAAGAAATCATCCAAAAAGCAATTAGGTGACTATATCCAGGATTCAAGCCCCGCTAAGATATTGAATACTTTATTGAGTACCGTGGAGGGACTTAAGCAAATAGATGTAATAGAGGTGTTACTTATTTCACCCACGGCTACTATTGAAACAAGAGGGGAACAACCTCAGTCGAAACGTATTGAGTTTGAGGAAGAGAAATTAGATGTTACATGGACGGAGGGTAAAGTAAGAGAGCAAAAGTCTATTGTAGTATTGAAGAAATTAATTGATCTTAATTTTTTATATAATGTCACCGTTTCTCAAGGAAACAGGGCGCCATTAACAGTCGATTTCAGCAACTATAGAATAAATTGTATACAGGCTGCTTCTGAGGATAACTATGAGTCGTATTTATGTGTTTTACCTGCGGTATTGATTTCAGATCTATATAAGTATTATAGCTCTCGAATGTTAGAGAAGAATGTAAGATCCTTTTTACAGCTTAAGAATAGTGTAAATAAAGGTATACAGGATACAATAAGGAAAGCTCCTGAAAAATTTATCGCTTACAATAATGGGCTGACCATAACGGCCACAAGTAGCGAAATTATTGAAGAAGAAGGTAAACTGTATATTAAAAACCTCTCCGATTTTCAGATTGTAAACGGTGGCCAGACAACGGCGACTATTTATTTCTCACATAAGGCAGGTCTTGATATTGGGAAAGTAAAAGTAATGGCTAAAATTAACGTAGCAAAGAATGCTTCTGAAGACGAGCTTGATGAGTTGATTTCCGATATAAGCGCATTTTCGAATGCTCAATCGCGAGTTTCTCCTGTTGATCTACGGTCAAGAAATTTGCAGCTGGTAAAATTGAAATCCTTAACAGAAAGTATTATAACTCCTAGTGGTAAAAAATGGTTTTTTGAGAGAGCTAAGGGGGAATTTAATACTCTTATTCGTAAATCTCCGAATAAGAAGACGAGTATCAATAAGGAATTTCCTAAAGAACGGAGGTTTACAAAAGAAGATCTTGCGAAGTATTATACTTCATGGGGAGATGTCCCTTTCCTGGTTAAAAAAGGTGGAGAAAAGGTCTTTCGTTTATTTATTGAGAATATTTCCGGAGATGGCAAGAATAAAAAGCCTGTCACAATAGACAGGGGATTCTATGAAGAATTGATTGCCAGGGTAATTTTGTTTAGGTCGCTTGAGAAGCTATATGGTAACGGAAATAATGCAATCGGCCAGATAAGATCGGCCGTCGTACCTTACTCGATCTCAATTTTATTTAAATCAGCGGCCGGTGCAAAGGGAACAGATACGTTTAATCTGCTTGAGATCTGGAAGAAAGAAGGTTTGAGTGAGGAGCTTTCGCAAGTAATGGTTTCATTGATGACACTTATGAATAACATTATTAAAAAGTATGCTTCAAGTGATGATTATGGGGAATATTCTAAAAGAGCTGAGTTATGGAATGCGATAAAAGAGTGTCTGGAGATTAAAGAATTTGTTGATAGTGATAATTTCAAAAAAGTTTTGAAGAAATATGCCCAATCCAGAGAGGACGCTAAGCTTGCTCAAAGACGTAAGTCACTTAAGAACGAAATTAGCTTTGGGCCGCTGTATGAAATGGTACGGATTTATTCTAACACTCCTGAGTTTTACAAGCAGATACACTTAAAGTTCTTCAATGCATTAAAGCCGGGCGAAATTTATAAACTAGAACAACTCATCGGGTCTGTGAATTCAGGGCAGGATATACAACCGCAACATATTGATTTTGAGCATTTTTTGCTGGATAAAATTCGTGTAGATAGTCCCGAATTTTTTGATACCACCATATTTGAATCAGGATCTTTGCTAAAAGATACGCTGGATTTTATTGTTGCGAAATACAACACAGCAATTGAGAATGGACAAGACATAATTGGAGAATTTAGTGGAGTAAGGCAGCTTGCGGCAGCAAAAGGAGCCAGCAACACGGCCGTCTATGATGAAATTGGTAAAATGCTTCGCGCAGGGCAACTTCCAACCATACAACAATTAAAACATGCATCAGTATATGTTTCACTTTTGAATGGGTAAGAATATAATTAGGGATTAAGTAATTCTGGTAGTAATATCATAAACCGATATATGAATATTATTGAAGATAAAAGAATTATAACAGAAGCTTATTTCGATGGGATTAATGTTTCAAATATTGAATTATTTGGAAGAATGAAACCTCATATTGATAAGGTCAGACCAATTTTGCCGTTGATAGAGTTTATTTTAGCCAGAATGTCGACAGTTACTGAATTAACTATTCAGCAAAGTGTATGGGATGCAGAGATTGTTTATAGAACCGTATTAGAAGCCCTTTTGAAACTAATTTATATTACTTCAAGTACTCCAGATGAAAGATTGATTAAAATTAATGAGTACTGGAATGACTTATCTGAAATAAACAGGTTAAAACAATCCGACCAGGCCAAGAAGAACCTCCGGCAGTATAGAGATAATGAAATGATTAAACTTGCATTTTCTCCATTAGTACTGACCGAGACAGAAGAAAGTATTTTACGAAGCAAATGGCCGAAAAGCAGGCGAGGTTTATTGGAACAAAAATGGTCTTTCTCGGAGATTGTAACCTCGCTTATGGGAAGCTACAATGGCCTCCCTGCACCTCATATTGTGGGGATTTTGCATTCTTATAGGATGGCTAGTCATGTTGCTCATGGTGACGAAACAGGTATTCTTATTATTAAAGAACGGGAACAGAGGCCAGAAGTTGCACAAAGTATCGCGATATTTGGACATTATATCAAATTGTTAAGTGATAGCTTCAATTCCTGTATCGCATTGGGAATGGAAACAATGAGATTCTTAGAAGAGTCCCCTACTTTTTTTCTTGAATTGAATCAGTCATTGAAACCAATTCATGATTTAGCCTATACGTATCAGATGAAGCTTTATGATGATCCCGACTATGATAGATATAGGTAGATTAGATAGTATAATACATATTTCCTTGTGCTCTCGCCCACATTTCCAAATCCCCCCTATTCTCCCTAAATTTACCCCACATGCATACCGGCGATTCACACCACTCCAACCACCAGCTAAAGTCATTATTTGACCTGCTATACCTGCGCCTATGCCGTTTTGCAGACCAAATCATCGCTGATTCCGCTGCTGCAGAGGATATCGTTCAGGAAGCCTTCATCAAATACTGGCAACGTAACGCTGATATCACCGACCTGCAAGCCATTAAAACATTGCTCTATGTAATGGTGAGAAACGCCTGCTTCAACCACCTTAAGCACCGGAAGGTGGTGGAAAAATTCGCGCAAACACAAACGGAGGTGGCGGAGGAAGCGGCGGTACTCAAAGCGGAGGTATGGGGAGAGGTGTACCGGGCCATCGCTTCTTTGCCTGAAGGCTGCCGTAATGTTTTCAAGCTCAGCTACCTGGAAGGACTGAAAAACCAGGAAATTGCTGATGAACTGAAGATTTCCATTAATACGGTAAAAACGCAGAAAGCCCGGGCGCTGGAGTTATTAAAGCTCCGGTTGAAGCCGGAGGCCTTCCTGCTATTATGTCTCCTTGTTTCAGAAAAATATTTTTAGGTCTTTCACCCATTTGCAATCAGTAGATTGTTTATAGATATAGCAGCACATGGAATCATATAACCACCTGTATCACACGTCCCGGTTAATAGTGAAATATTGGGATAATACGTTATCTGAAGAAGAGCGCGTGGAGCTGGAGGCATGGGCGGCTGCGAGTGAGGGTAACAGGTTGTTGTTTGAGGAATTGAGTAAGGAAGAGGTGTTAAAGGAGGAGATGCGGGAGATGGGGAAGTATCATCCGCAGCGGGCCTGGGATCGTATTGAGGGAGAAGTGATGGTGAAGAGGATGGTGCCCTGGGGGCGCGTGGCAGCGGCCATGGCGTTGATCATACTGGCTATCGGTGCGAAGTGGTGGTATACGAGCAGGATGGAGCAATTGACGCCGGTAATCGCCAAAACGCAGCAAACAAAGGGTAAACCGGTGTTGATCATGGGTAATGGAGAGGAAGTCGTGCTTAATGAAGCTAAAGATACGCTGTTAACGGAGCAGGGCGGCGCGGAAATCCGGCAGCAGGGCAATAAGCTGGCATATAAAGATGCTGGCGGGCCACTGGTATATAATACCCTGCAAATACCGCGGGGTACGGATTACAGTCTTACGTTGAGCGATGGTACCCAGGTATGGCTGAATGCGGAATCATCTCTGCGTTTCCCGGTACATTTTACGGAAGGCAGTCGTAAAGTATATCTTACGGGAGAAGCTTACTTTGCGGTGGCGGCTAATGCAGCAAAGCCTTTCAGCGTAACTGCCGGACAAATAGAGGTGGCGGTATTGGGAACGGAGTTTAACATCATGGCCTACGACAATGAGCCGGCAATACAAACGGCTTTAGTCAGTGGCAGCGTGAAAATAAAGACGGGGGGGAAAGAAACCCTGCTGCAGCCAGGATGGGTAGGTATTAGCCGTAACGGGAATACCACTACGCAGCAAATGGATATTGCTGCATTGACGGGCTGGAAAAGAGGCATGTTTGTATTTAGAAACGATGATATGAGTACTGTTTTGCACCAGCTGGAGCGCTGGTATGATGTAACGGCGGTATACCCAACGGGAAAAGCAGGTAACCCGCATTTCACCGGCGCTATTAAGCGTTACGATAATATAGAACAGGTACTGGAGATGTTAAATCAAACTGGAGGCGCCAGTTTTAAACTGAGTGGCCGACAAATAAATGTAGCATTTTAATCAACAACCAACCAGTGTGATGCCAGAATGATACCCGGAGCGTTACGGGTAGATGATTGTCAGGCTCGCTGAACCAAAATCCCTTGTAGTCAATGAAACGATTGTTCATATTACTGCTTTGTATGCAGTATATAGTGCCGCTGTGTGCGCAGTCAGTCACCGCGAGTCTGCAGAATGTGCCTGCAGAGAAAGCATTCGCCGTTATTCAACAACAAACCGGGTACGAGTTTTTATATAATAACGAGTCGGTAAGAAAGGCGGGCACTATAAATCTGTCGGTAAAACAGGCAACGCTGGAAGCGGCTTTACAGCAGTGTTTCAGCCAGATCCCTTTTACCTGGAAGGTGGTGGATAAAACGATTGTGGTGAGTCCCCGGCCGGTATCGGCAACGGCAGAGTATACTATCAGCGGGTGGGTATTGTCTTCCGACAGCAGGCAGCCGCTTGTGGGCGCTACTATTCGTGTGAAAGGGACCGATAAAGGCGCCGCCAGTAATGGCAGCGGTGCGTTTTCGATCACCACAGGCGTACAGCATCCGCTGTTGCAGGTGTCATTTCTGGGGTATGTTAGTAAGGAAGTCAGAGCAGAAGATGACATGGTTATTTATCTGGAGGAAGATAAGAAAAAACTCAGCGAAGTAGTGGTTACTACAGGCTATATCACACTGCCGAAGGAACGCGCTACCGGCTCTTTTTCGCAGGTCGACAAGTCCCAGCTGGATAAACGCATCTCCACCAATATACTCGATAAGCTGGAAGGTCTTAGTACAGGTTTATCTTTTTTAAGAAGTGTTACTTCCGATAAACCTAAGCTGAGCCTGCGTGGCCGCAGTACGCTCTTCTCTGAAGATCAGCCCCTGATCGTGGTAAACGGTTTCCCGATAGAGGGTGATCTGAACAGCATCGATCCGGATGATGTGGAGAGCATCACGATCCTGAAAGATGCAGCAGCGGCGTCTATTTGGGGTGTTCGTGCAGCCAATGGCGTAATTGTGATCACTACCCGCCAGGGCAAATTCAACCAGCGCCCTTCGGTGGAGGCAAGAACAAATATTGTTTTTGGAAGAAAGCCGGACTACAGCCAGCTGCACCTGATGAGCACCAGTGATTATATAGATGCGCAACAAATTTTGTTTAAGGCAGGCCGGTTTAATAACCTGTTCACCCCCGGCAGCACCATTCCTATCCCGGAAGCAGTGCAGATCTGGAAAGATGAAAAAGACGGAAAGATCAGCAGCAGCGTAGCTACACAAAAAATTAATGCGCTCCGGGATATCGATATTCTGAACGACTACAGCCGCTTATTCACCAGGAACACTTTAACCCAGCAGTACCAGGTAAATGTAAGTGGCGGTGGTGAAAACATGCAGTATTATCTATCTGCAGGATATGATAAAAACGCAAACTATATGGTGGGCAACGATTATGAGCGATTTACGCTGAATACCAGCAACACGGTTCGCGTTACCAAAAAACTGGAACTCAGCATCGCGGGACAGCTGTCTCAGGGCAACACCAGCAACCCTTTTGATGTAACGGGCAGCTCCCCCTTTGACATCATTGCCGGAACACGCAGTGCTACCAATATAGCTGCCCAGATCCCTTCCCCCTACTCCCGGCTGGTCGACGATAAGGGCAATGCCTTGAAAGTTCCCTGGAGGTACAATGAAGCATTTAAACAAGCTAACTATGGTCAGGGATTCCTGAACATGGACTACTACCCGCTCACCGAATTCCAGTTAATGAACCGGCAGGTAAAGAGTATGGCCGTTAACGTTAGACTCGGTGTTAACTACGAGATCGCCAAAGGCCTGAACCTGGATCTGAAATACAACCTGGAAAAAAACAACGGGTCAGACAGGGACCTGCAGGATCAAAACACATTTATGGTCAGGGATAACGTAAATCTCTTCTCAGAAGTAATGCCTGATGGCGAGCAGGTAAGGCATCTGCCGCTGGGGGATATTTTAACGCTTGCAAAAAATGACCTCACCGCGCAAACTTTCCGCGGACAGCTGAACTTTAACCGCAACTGGCGTGAAAAACATACAATAGCAGCTATTGCCGGTGCAGAGTCAAGGGAAATTTTGAGAGAAGGAAGCCGGCAACGCCTCTTTGGATACAACGATCGCACACTGCAATATGCAGATGTGGATATGGTCACGCAATTCCCGAACTATTACGGTTTCACCAATTCTATTAGCAGTATACTCGGCGTAGGCGCACCGGTAACTTATATAAAGGACCGTTTCATTTCTTACTTTACCAATGCTTCTTATACTTACCTCAATAAATATACTTTATCCGCCAGTGGCCGTATAGATGGCTCCAATCTTTTTGGAGTTCAGCGCAATCGCCGCCTGAACCCACTTTGGTCAGTAGGCGCCGCCTGGCAGTTACAGCGCGAAAAATTCTTTCACGCCGAATGGGTGGATATGCTGAAACTCCGTGCTACCTATGGTTTCAACGGTAATATCAATAAAACAGCCACTGCTTATACCACGGCTAATCTTATGACATCCGGCGAAAACGCCACTTCCTATATCCCGTATGCGACTATTATTAACCCCGCCAATCCTAATCTCCGTTGGGAAAAAGTAGCGCAGGTAAACCTCGGCGCCGACTTCGCGCTTTTTCATGAATCACTGAATGGCTCGCTGGAGTATTTTAATAAGCGTGCACAGGATCTTTTTGGAAGCGCCTTCCTGGCCCCATCCACCGGCTTCAACAGCATCAGCAGCAACATTGCGGAAATGCGTACGCAGGGCTGGGAACTGAAACTGGACTCGCGTAATATCAGCACAAATAACTTCAGGTGGAACACCACTTTTATGCTGAGTGTGGCAAAAGATAAAGTGACTAAATTTTATAATACGGGCAGCAGTATGAGTCCGTCATTCTTCCTGCTGTATGGAGGACGCGATGATGACGACCGGTCTACTTACCTGCCGGTAGAAGGATATCCTTTATTTGGCCTCTGGGCCTATCCATGGGGCGGACTGGATGCAAAAGGGAATGCGGGGATTATCGGGCCCGACGGCAAACGCATCACAGATCGTTTTGAGGCCGGACGCATTTATGATAACATTTATAAGTTGAAGTATATGGGTGCGGTAAACCCGCCGGTATTTGGCAGTCTGGCCAATACTTTTTCTTATAAACAACTAAGCCTTACAGTAAATATCCTGTATAAACTGGGCCACTATTATCGTGGCAGCGATCCGGGATACTATACCATGGCGGCAATGTACCAGCGCGGGCCCGATAGCTTTAAAGATCGCTGGAAACAGGCCGGCGATGAAGCAAAAACAAATATTCCTGCCTTTACCGGCGTAAGAGCGCAGGACCGGACCAATAATGACTTCTACCAGTTTTCAGATGTGAATGTGGAGAAAGCAGATCATGTACGCCTGCAGGATGTACTGTTAAGTTACGATATCACCCGGCAAACCTTGGCCAGTTTGCCCGTGAACCGTATCACACTATATGCGCAGGCCAGTAACCTGGGCATTATCTGGAGAGCGAATAAACACGGAATAGATCCTGACTATGCACCACAAACATTTTCTTCAGTGATGCCACCAGTGCGCACACTGGCAATAGGCGCCAAGGTAGGTTTCTGATCACATCAAACAACTAAGCAATGAAGAAGAAGAAATTTATAATATTTGCTTTCATACTGGCTTTTGCCGGCTGCAAAGATTACCTCGATATACAGCCGAAAGACAAGCTCATTCCAGGCGGGGTAGAAGATTTCCGTTTACTGCTCGATGATCAGTGGACCATGACGCTAACACCAGGGATCGCTGATATCATGGCAGATGATCTTTTTTTAACGGAAGATCAATATGGGGATGTGCCACAGGACTACTTCCAGCGATCCTACACCTGGAGCCGGGACCTCTTTACCGCCGATGAGGATATCCGGGACTGGAGCGCGCCATATACAATAATTTTTTATGCCAATACCATCCTGGAAGGCCTGGCGGCTAACCCAACCGGCTTGCAGGAAGCACGTAACCAGGTGCAGGGAGAAGCTGATTTTTATCGTGCCTATGCATACTTTAACCTGCTGAATACTTTTGCAAAACAGTACAATGCAGCTACCGCGGATAAAGACTTGGGCGTGCCGCTTCGCCTATCATCTGATGTAACGGCGCCGGTTACACGTAATAGTGTAAAAGAAGTATATACACGGATCCTCACGGATGTGAACGACGCTATAAAGCTGTTGCCGGTAAAGGCGCCATTTAAAACAAGACCCTCCCGCGCCGCGGCCCATGCGCTGGCAGCCCGTATTTACCTGCAAATGGGGGATTACGACCGGGCCATGGAGCAGGCCACCGCTGGTATTTCTCTCCAAAATACCCTGCTGGATTACAGGACGGTAGATCCGAATAATTCTCCTTTCGATGCAGTGTTTCCGGTAACAGTCGTGAGCAATCCTGAAGTAATTTTTATTTCATCTACTACAGGGATGTACGCGAAAAATTATTCCATCTCTTCAGATATGCATAAGCTTTACAATGTCCATGACCTGCGCGCGTCTTTATTTTTCAGAGAGATACCGGATCAGGGTAACTATCAGTACATCGGTAGTTATAACGATGGCGGCAGTACGAATGTGCCGAGTCCTTTTTCCGGGTTTACGGTGGCAGAATTGTATCTGATCCGCGCGGAATGCTATGCGCGTAAAAACGAAACCGGTAAAGCAATGGATGACCTGAATGCCTTACTGGTAAATCGTTTCGAAGAAGGTTCCTTTCAACCTGCAACGGCCGGCTCTCCTAAGGTAGCCCTGAGAATAATACTGCAGGAACGCCGGAAGGAACTCATTTTCAGAAACCTCCGTCTCATGGACCTCAAACGCCTGAATGCAGACCCGGAATATGCTATAACGTTAACGCGCACACTAAATGACGAAACATTCACCTTGCCGCCCGGAGATAACCGGTACGTTTTTCCTATTCCTGCAAAAGAAATTACTGCCACTCACCTGGAACAAAACCCCAGGTAAATTATACAACATGCGAGTTATTTTCATTTTTCTCATAGCATTGATTGCCACATCGGTAGCAAATGCACAGCAAAAGTTTAATAAGCCTGTCAGAAGTAGTCTTACTTTAACAGCCCATCATGTAAAAGGAAAATTCCGGTTGGAACAATTATCCACCGCTACAAATGCCCTGCTGCGCAGAACTCCGCCGGCACTGATGCTGCCAACGGATAGTACAGCACACCTTACCTGGGTCACCAACATCAGCGAACCGGTGATTATTAACCTGCTATTGATGAGCGGGTCGGCCACGGCTTCGCAGAAGGTTTACCTCCAACCCGGCGATTCGTTAAGCCTGGTGTTTAATAACCAGGATACCACGGATCATGATATCATGATGGATACCCTGCGCTCCAAGGCAGGCGCACTCAATAACGCCCTGGCCTGGTATGAGTTCACCAACAGCATTTTCGCAAAAGTCATGTGGGATCGCTTTGAAACAAAGCAGGCTTCGCTTTCTTTCATGCAGCAGCAGCTGAAAACAATGGATAGCATTTATGCAAAGGCGCAACAGATAGCCGGCAATAATAATTACCTGCAGGCAATGCATGCTTTCAACATGATCAATACCCGTAATTACTGCTGGTGGTATTGTGATGAAAACAAGATGACGGGTGCCATACCGGCATCGCTGGCAGCGCCGGCTTATGATGATAAAGCCTTCGGACTGTTTAATCAACCCGTTTTTATTAAACATATTCTTCCGGGAGAAGTGAAAGGCGGGTTCTTTTTCCTGTACGATTGGATGCTCAAGCAACGATTTAAAAAGGAACGTGCAACTATGACGAACGATAGCACCAAAATGGCGTTTATCGGCAAAAAAGCATTAGGTCTGAGCACCTATGCACCCTTCAGAGAGCTGGTGCAGTACTGGTATATAAAGGATGTATATTTTCCTTACCTGCAACAAAGTCATTCTGTTTCAGAGCTGGCCGTTGCCCGGAAACTGGCTGCCACCGCAGCCGCGCCGGTAAAAGATACTGCCCTCCAAAACCGTTTGCAGCAACTGATCGTTACCATGGGCAATGTGCTGCCAGGCACGCCTGGACTCAATTTCGCGCTGGAAGATCATAAAGGTAAGATCTGGCACTTCGGTGATCTTAAAGGTAAAGTAGTATACATCGACGTGTGGACTACCTGGTGTGGCCCCTGTCGCGAGGAAGCGCCGCTGTTTGAGAAAATGGCCGCTGACTATGCAGGTAAGGATATCGTGTTTTTAGGTATTTCGGCAGACAGACCTAAAGACAAGGCTACCTGGATAGAAATGGCCGGCCATAAGCAAACTTTACAACTATATTCCGGCGAAAAAACAGCTTTTATGCAGTATTACCAGGTCCCCGGGTACCCTACCTTCCTGCTTTTCGATAAAGAAGGAAAAGTAGTCAATGCAAATGCGCCAAGGCCCAGTTCAGAAAAATTGCTGAAGGATGTAATAAATAAGCTTTTATAAGCAACTAATAGGGGTAACGCCGCAGTTGCTGCGTCGTCGTTTAAAAGAGGACCACCTCTTCTTTCCGCCATAGTGTTACATAGATCGGAGGTTGTATCATTGGGGATACAACCTCTTTTTATTTGTAGCCTGCTGCCTGCAACTCAAACAACTCCGCATACCGCCCCTTTTTGGCCAGCAGTTCTTCATGACTGCCGATTTCTGCCAATGTCCCCTGTTCCAATACCAGTATGCGATTGGCCATGCGCACGGTGGAAAACCGGTGCGATATCAGCACGGCGGTTTTATCTTTCGTAAGGTCAGCAAAGCGCAGGAACACATTGTATTCTGCCCGGGCATCCAGTGCGGAGGTGGGCTCGTCTAATATGAGTAACTGCGCATCTTTCATATAAGCGCGCGCCAGCGCTATCTTTTGCCATTCGCCGCCAGATAGCTCTATGCCCTGGTTAAAGCGGCGGCCAAGCATTTGATCATAGCCAAGCGGCATTTTTTCTATTAAAGGATAAGCGAGACTTTGTTTTGCCGCATCTTCAATCATCGGCTGGTTGCTGCTTTGCGCAATGTTACCAACGGCGATGTTTTGTGAAACAGTCATCTGGTAACGCTGAAAATCCTGGAATATAACGCCCACCTGGGTACGTAATTCTTTCAGGTCATATTCCCGGAGGTCTATGCCGTCTAACAAAATACGGCCTTCTACAGGATCGTACAAACGGGACAATAGCTTCACCAGCGTGGTTTTGCCGGCGCCGTTCTCCCCTACCAGCGCCAGTTTCTCCCCGGGATGCAGGGTGAAGTTCAGATGGCGGATGGCCCATTTGTCGGAGTTGATATATTTAAAACCCACATCTTCAAAAGTAAATCCCTGCCGCATGGGCTTAGGAAAAGCCCGCGGATGAACCGGATCCGTCATTTTAGGTTGTATCTCAAAATATTCGAACAGGTCACGCAGGTACAAAGCTCCCTGTGTGACCGCAGAAAAGCGGATCAGGATGCCCTGGAAAGTTGTGCGTAGTTGCCGGAACGATCCCGCCAGGAAGGCCAGATCACCTATGCTCAGGTGTCCGCTGATGGTTTGCATGATAATGATCACATAGGCGGCGTAATAGCCGGCAGCACCCAATATGGCAAATATCGTCCCCCAGATGGAATCGCGGGTCTGCAACGCTTTTTTATCGGTGTAAAATTTATCAGAGATCACCCGGAAACGGTTGATCAGGAAATTCGATAAGTCAAATACCTTCACCTCTTTGGCAGTTTCGTCGCTGGCCCCCAGGTAGCGGATATAATCCAGCTCCCGCCTGTCGGATGTTTGGCCCCAGGCCAGTTTATAGTAAAGGTCATTGAAATGCGATTCGTTTAAAAATGCAGGGATTACCGCCAGCAACAACAGCAATATCAACCAAGGGTTAAATAGCACCAGTCCCGCTGCCAGGAAAATAATGGTGATGATATCCTGTACCTGGCTTAACACCTGCGCCAACAGCACTGTTCTGCCAGTGGTTTGCTGGCGTGCGCGCTCCAGCTTATCATAAAATTCAGCATCTTCAAACTGGTCAAGATCCAGTTTGGCTGCATGTTCCATGATCTTTACAGAAGTATGGTTGGCAAACAGATCACCCAATAAACCATCCAACAGGGAGATGGCCCGGCTGAGCGCATCCGAAATAATGGCCAGGCCAAATTCAATGGCTACCAGCTGCCAGAGCCAGGTGGCGGAATGGTGAGGATCTTTGTTCAGGTGTACTACCTGGTCGATGATCAGTTTACCTACGTATAACAGCGACAATGGCATGGCGGATTGCGCTACCCTCAGCACGGTATTCGCAATAGTAAGACCAGGACTGGTTTGCCATACCATGCGGAAAAATGCCGGCAGGTTTTGTAACGCTGCCAGGCGCTCTTTAAAAGTCAGTTTTTCATCTTTGCCGGAACGCTTCTTTCCAGGGTTTCTCATTGCACTCATGGAAGTAATTTACGAAAATTGTTTCTCCAAACCTGCGGAAGCTGGCCATCTGCCCGGCAGTAAACCCCGTTGTGGACGATCCCGGCATGAAGGGCATTCAGCGGGTACCTGTCTCCCTTAATAAAAATATCCGGCAGCAGCATCGCATACGGCTATACTAAAATGAGATCCTGAATTTTTCTTTACATTTGAGCTCATGTGAAAAAATCGGGTTTGCTATGATCTTACTGATA
This sequence comes from Chitinophaga hostae, assembly GCF_018224885.1. Lineage (GTDB taxonomy): Bacteria > Bacteroidota > Bacteroidia > Chitinophagales > Chitinophagaceae > Chitinophaga > Chitinophaga hostae. The sequence continues at coordinate 468,893 of NZ_JAGTXB010000001.1, forward strand.
TGTTCCTTTTTACTCATTGTGGGTGTAATAATGGCGGCGGTTGTTTATGCCGTTAATGAGCAATCAAAACAATGGGCCGAATCAGAAAATTGATACTGCGCTGCTACTGCAGTACAGCGTTGACCGCTCATCGGTATGTGGCCGGATAGTTACCGTTTACAGTAGGGGGATACGCTTTCCCATGCGTTATACCTGAGTACTGTAGCAATTAATTATATAGCAACCATCGTATGCGTGAAAAAAGAAATGTGCTGACTTATCTGGCGGAAAAGGAATGGCTGATCATGTCTTTATGGTTTGGCCTGGCCTTCCTGGGCGCTATCATGGAGATCTCCCGGGAAAATATTAATAATTTCCTCATATTTAAGAACGTCTTTTTTCACGTACTGCATCAGCAACCCCTATACATACACTACCCGGCAGAATATTACGATGTTAACCTCTATGGTCCTGTATTCAGCATCGTAATCGCGCCTTTTGCGGGCTTAGACACGCACCTGGGCGCCATGATGTGGGCCCTTACAGGAGCCGCTGCCCTTTTTTATGCCATTCGCCAGCTTCCTCTTACCCGCTTACAGCAAAATATTATTCTCCTGTTGTGTACCCAGGAGCTGATGGGCGCCAGTGGCTGGTTTCAGCTCAACCAGTTTATAGGGGCATTCATCATTCTTACCTTCACCAATACCATCAAGGGAAAAGAACTCTGGGCCACTTTCTTTATTGTATTAGGAACCTTTACCAAGTTTTACGGTATCGTAGGACTGGCATTTTTCTTTTTCAGCCCTAATCCCAAACGTTTTATTGGTGGACTATTCCTCTGGGCAGTGGTGATGTTTGCCTTACCCATGGTAATTTCTTCTCCCCAATATATTGTCAACTGTTATTTTGAATGGTATGCTGCATTAGTGCATAAGAATGAACTGAATGTGGGCGCAAACGTGTTGTTCCAGGATATTTCTGCCGGGGGCCTTATCAAACGGGTATTTCATATTCCATGGTTGAGTAATATGGCAGTACTCGTGCCGGCAGTAGTAATGTTCCTTTTACAGTATACACAACTCAAATACCGCTATAACTCCCGTTACCGTTTATACATTTTATGTTCTACGCTGATGTTCCCGGTACTCTTCAGCACCAGTTCAGAATCGCCTACCTATATTATTGCTATCCCTGCCATCTGCATCTGGTACGTGATGCAGCCCGCTACCAAATGGAATAATATATTCATCTTTTTCGCCATCTTACTTGTCAGCTTCTCCCATTCAGACGTGGTAACACCCTGGGTAAGAAAGAACCTGGCAGTGCCTTATGCGCTGAAAGCTTTGCCCTGCCTGGTATTATGGCTCATGATCGCCTATGAGATCTACACCCACAAATTTTTAGTAAAAAAAGAACCCGTTTCCAGGCCAGTGCAGGAATTGGCCGCCATTACCCATTTATAAAAAAATTAACTAAAAAAGTAATAATCAGGCCGTAAATTGCCGGATTATTAAAGGTTTTTGATTATGAACTCGGGATTCAAGATAGGTAGCGCCTTCGCGTTATCCGCCATGCTGTTTCACGGCATTCAGGCAGATGCTCAAAAGAAGGAAACATTTGTAGAAAGTAAATCAGTTGCTTCAGTAGATCCATATATTGGCTCCGGTGGACATGGACACGTATTTTTAGGCGCCAGCGTACCTTATGGCGCGGTACAAACAGGCCCTACCAATATTGTGAAAGGTTGGGATTGGTGCTCCGGGTATCATTACTCCGACAGCGTATTAATAGGATTCTCCCAAATGCACCTCAGCGGCACCGGTATCGGTGACCTGGGCGATGTGCTCATCATGCCCTATACCGGTAAAGTGAGAACCAACAGGGGCACCCAGGAAGATCCTACTTCCGGGTATGGCTCCCATTATTCACATGATCGTGAGAAAGCCCGTCCAGGCTACTACTCCGTACAGCTGGACGACTACAACATCAAAGCAGAATTAACGGCTTCCGAAAGAGTAGCGCTTCACAGGTATACTTTTCCAAAAGGTCAGCCTGCAAATATTATTGTTGATCTGAAAGAAGGTATAGGCTGGGATGCGCCGGTAGAAACATTTATCCGCCAGGTAGATGAATATACGCTGGAAGGTTATCGTTATTCCAAAGGTTGGGCAGAAGACCAGCGTCTTTGGTTTGCCATCAAATCCAACGTACCCGTAAAACAATTCCTGGTTTTTGATGGAGATACCAAACAATCCGGTAACTCCGTGAAATCAAAGGCTGCCAAAGGCGTCATCGTTTTTGATAAGTCGCCCGGACAGGTAATGCTGAAAGTAGGCATCTCGCCGGTAAGCAGCGAAGGAGCACTCGCTAATATCAAAGCGGAAATTCCAGGCTGGGACTTTGCCAAAACAGTGAATACCGCCAACGCCAAATGGGATAAGGAATTATCCAAAGTAAACATTGAAACAACGGATAACGCCGCCCGCCGCGTTTTCTATACAGCATTGTATCATACCATGATCGATCCGGCTTTGTTCAATGATCATGATGGCAGCTACCGCGGCACCGATAAAAAAGTGTACACCAATCCAGGCTTCGATAATTATTCCGTATTCTCTTTATGGGATATCTATCGCTCCTGCGCGCCACTCAGCACCATCCTGCACCCGGAAAAGGTGAACAGCTTCGTGAACTCTATGCTCACCATTTATAAGCAACAGGGAAAATTACCCATCTGGCACCTGATGGGCAGTGAAACCAATTGCATGGTAGGCTATCACGCAGTGCCCCCCATCGTGGATGCTTACCTGAAAGGATTCACCGGCTTTAATGCAGAAGATGCACTGGCCGCCATGAAAGCCTCTTCTACCCGCGACGACCTCGGCGTAAAATATGTTAAGGAATTAGGCTATATCCCTGCAGACAAAGAATATGAATCTGTTTCAAAGGCACTGGAATATGCCATCGATGATTGGTGTATTGCTGCTATGGCAAAGAAAATGGGCAAAACAGCCGACTATGAATATTATAAAAAACGCGCCGGCTATTACAAGAACTACTTCGATAGCAGCATCCGTTTTGTTCGTCCACGTATGAGCGACGGCAGCTTCAAAACACCATACGATCCATTTAATTCTATCCACGAAAAAGGCGACTTTACCGAAGGTAACGGCTGGCAATATACCTGGCTGGTACCACAGGATGTGGAAGGTCTTATTCAACTCATGGGTGGCGACGAAGCCTTTACCCGCAAGCTCGACAGCCTCTTTACTGCAAAAGGCGACATGGGCGCAGAAGCCTCCAGCGACATCTCCGGCCTCATAGGCATGTATGCTCACGGTAATGAGCCAAGCCATCACGTTACCTACATGTATGCTTTTTCTGGTAACCAATGGAAAACTGCAGAGAAAGTAAGACAGGTAATGAAAGACTTCTATTTCGATAAACCGGAAGGTCTTGCAGGTAACGAAGATTGCGGCGCAATGTCTTCCTGGTATGTATTCTCTTCGATGGGCTTCTATCCTGAAAACCCAGCCAGCGGTGTGTACGTATTAGGTAGCCCGTTATTCGATAAGGCTACCATAAAAGTAGGCGCAGGCAAAACTTTCACGGTACAGGCCATCGGCAACAGTCCTGAAAATATCTATATCCAGAGCGTTACCCTTAATGGAAAGCCTTACAGCAAGAGCTTTATCACACATGAAGATGTGGTAAAAGGCGGTACCATGGTGGTGAAAATGGGTAATAAACCTAATTACGACTTCGGGAAAGCTGCAGCCAACAGGCCTGCAAACGTGTTGTAGTTTGTCTTGCCCAGGATTAGACTGATTTTGACGATTAGACTGATTTTTTCTAATGATATTTTGATTTAAAAAGATTAGCGAAGATAAAAGCGAGTGTCCGCGTTTGTCTTCGCTAATCTTTTTAAATCAAAATATCATTAGAAAAAATCAGTCTAATCGTCAAAATCAGTCTAATCCTGGGCAAGACAAAATTCGCTTACGCGCTTTCCCCCAGCACCCGCAACACCTCCGGTGTTACGCTGCCAAAGATAGAAACCCCGGCTGCGCCGTTCTGAATGGCCAGTCTTACTGCTTCCGCCAACGATGTATAGTTGCCGTTAAAATCAGGTAAATAAAGACCGGCATATAATGGGAACGCCCCATGTAACCCCTTCACGCCTTCTGCAACGGCGTCGCCAATCCAGCTTACATTTTCCCGGTAAAAACCATGATAGATCATCGGGCACACAGCGTTCAACGGCCAGTTGGTCCAGTCTTGCCGCACAATGCGTTTAGCAATTTCCGGTGTAGGAAATACCGCTGCTGAAATGGGCTTTTTATGCTGCCGCGCTACCTGCGCCAGGTTGTTCACCACGTTTGTAATACGATCGTAACGGAACTTGCGCCAGGAAGGGCTTTGGTCCGGATGTTCGATCTGCAGCGGATCTATCCCATTCTTTTCTTTATAGGCGTTGCGGCATTGCTCGCAATAACAGAAATCATATTCAGGTAATTCTTTCGACTGGTCAATACCATAATGACTCCACAGGTTCACCGGTAAAATCACATCACAATAACGTACATAGTCCAGGTGTATGCCATCTACATAATCCAGGGAGAGCGCCTTCTCTACCTGCTCTTTCAGATAATTCACTACCTCCGGTTTGCTGGGACAAAGCCATCTGTAATAGTCTACATAAGGGGGATGATTGGCACAGGACTCGCCTTTACGGTTCTGAGCATACCATTCCGGGTGACTGGCCAGCAGTTCCTTTTCTCCGCGGTTCATGGTCCATATCCAGCGATGCGCCTTTATTCCATTAGCTTTCGCCGCTTTGAAATGTACCTCGCTGTCGGCTTCAAACATAATATCCGTAATGCCGGCTTTTCTGTAAGCCGCATATCTCGGTTGCAAAACAGCGGCAGTTTCTTTATGATCGGGATTGATCCATACACGATGCTGTATCGATGTTTTTTCCAGGGAAGGGGACTTTTCAGCGATGGCTGCTGCACTAACCGGCAGGGATGCCTTTGCTAGTGCAAGACCGCCGATTCCCAATGACTTAATAAAAACACGTTTATCCATATCCGTTATTTTCTATTGTTATAAACTTTGCCTTCCTGGTTTATATTAATGGAACCAGCGAAGTTGCTGCCGGTAATACCAGCCGTAAACTGTGAAGAAATTCCTTCCAGTGTGATGGTATATACCTGCCCGTTGGCGCCTGTTACGGTAGCAGGCAGTTTCAATGCATCAAGACTGCCGGCATATCGCCCATTGTTTTTCCGGTAAGCCTGTTGGGCGTAATAAATGCGCCACAGGTATACTTTGGCATCTTCCGCCGCGGGGAGCTGAAATATAGCTTTTGATTGCGTAGTAAACAAGAGGTAGCCCCATCTTTCGGGGGCATGCATATTAATAATTTGCTGTGGCGACCATACCCAGTTGTTTTCCGGCTTCCGCTGTTTTACATATTCCCCGTTTTTAATATCAGTATCCCACTCTACCCTCGAAAAATTTATGCGCCAAAGGCTATTGTTTACAGGCCGCAGCTGGTTATTGAAAAAGCTGAGTGCACTAAATGGAACTGCCATTTCCACTGTCCATTCTTTGTCCGTATTTTTCACATCATTAAGCGTACCATTTATGTGTACAGCAGTGCGAATACCCTTGGTATCCCAGTTCAGCATGGCTTCCCCTCCATTGCGGTATGGCTTTCCCATATAGAGGTCCATCACCGTATTCAAGGCATTGATCTCTATTTCATAATACTGATGCGTATCTCCATCAGGATCAATAAATACTTCGAAATCGTTGTCATGAAAGATGATAGCATCATGATCGCGCAAAGTAGCCCATATATGTGGTTCCTCCAATTGGGCCGCAATATAAAGGTACTTATCGTCCCATATCATCTTCACCCTCGTACGCAGCCGTGGCCGCGGCTTGGCGCTGCCTTCAATATCTTCAAAATCCTCTGACCAGCTCACGTTTTTCCAAGCGGCGTCATCTAATTTTCCATCTATTGCCAGGCTGTCTGTTGCACGGTAACAAACGTAGTGCTTTGGCGTGCCGGTAAAAGGAAGGAAGGCATTGGAGAAGGTTTGCGCGGATATTGTCTTCCCCAGGATTAAACTGATTATAGCGATTAAAATGATTTTACCCTTTATACTGTTGTGTCTTTTTCTCATTTATACTTGTCGTTGAAGAGCCTTTTAAATTCAAGGCTTGGAGTGCCAAAGTTAATAAGTAATCCCGTTTCTACATTATAAGCTTTCAGATAACCTTTAGCCTGAGATATATGTACTTGTTCTGTTATGGTTAAGGCTTTTAATTCCACTGAAATAAGATTTTCTACTATAAAGTCGGCTCTGCGACTCCCAACGTGTAAACCTTTGTAATAAACAGATATTTCTTTTTCACGTTCGAAGTGAATCCCGTTTTCAGCCATTTCAATCGCTAATGCGCGCTGATATATGACTTCTTGAAATCCCGAACCTAAAATGCGATGAACATGCATCGCACATCCTATAATTTTTCCTGTAAGCTCAGAATGCTTGTAGTGCGGGTTAATCATAAAAAAGTGGTGTTAAAACAAACAATACTCTAATTTAATAAAAAAAGAGCCGGACATTAGCCCGGCGCCCAAATTATTCAAGTTAAAAGATCAAAGGAAATCAAAAAAATAAAATCATCATAATCGCTGTAATCAGTTTAATCCTGGGTAAGACAAAATCCGTTACCAAATGTGGACTCTCGCACTGTCCGCTCTATACATTCCATCACCCGGTTTAATACCATACACTTCATAAAACGCGTCCACATCACTAAATGGCCCGTTCACCCTGAATTTAGCAGGAGAATGCACATCGGTCAGTACTTGCCTGGCCAGTGATTCTTTTTTGGTATGTCCTAACCATCCCAGTGAATAGCCCATGAAATAGCGTTGTGCAGGGGTGTAGCCCGCAATTTTTTCATTTTTCTTGTACTGTTCGGTCTTCTTAAATGCTTCCCATCCAAGGAGTATACCGCCCAGGTCAGCGATGTTTTCACCGAGCGTAGCTTTACCGTTGATGCGTAAACTATCTACTACTACGTAGCCATTGAATTGTTGTACCATAACGGCTGCGCGGTCGTTGAATTTCTTTTCATCTTCTTTGGTCCACCAGCTTTTCAGGTTACCGGCGGCATCAAATTGACGGCCTTCGTCATCGAAGCCATGTGTAATTTCGTGGCCAATGGTAGACGCGCCCGCATAACCATAAACGACTGCATCATCCAGCTCTTCGTCGCGTTTACCGGGAACGGTAAAGATACCGGCAGGCAGTACGATCTCATTGTTGCTGGGGTTGTAGTAGGCATTATAGGTTTGCGGTGTCATATCCCATTCGGTACGGTCTACAGGTTTGCCCAGTTTGGCGATCTGGTAATTTAACCACCACTGGCGGGCAGCATCTACGTTCTGGTAGTACGACTGATCTTTGATATCCATAGCAGAGAAATCTTTCCACTTATCAGGATAGCCGACTTTTTTGGTAATTTTTGAAAGTTTATATAATGCTTTTGCTTTGGTGCTGTCGCTCATCCAGTCCAGGTGTTCAATACGTGTTTTTAGTTCTCCCCGTATTTCTTCTACCAGGTTTTCATATCTTTTTTTAGCGGTAGCATTAAAAAATTCTTTTACAAACAGTTGGCCGAGCGCTTCGCCCATGGCGCCTTCTTCGGAGTCCAGCACGCGTTTCCAGCGAGGCTTTTGTTTGTCTTGCCCACGAAGCAGCTTGCCATAAAAAGCAAAGCTGGTATTGGCGATGGTATCGCTCAGTGTGCCGGCGGCGCTGCTGATGAGATTCCATTTCAGATAGTTTTTCCAGGTATCGAGCGGTTGCGATTTGAGTGCATCGCTCAGCGTAGTATAAAATTCAGGCTGACCAACGATGACCGTATCGGCGAATTTGCTGATGCCCTGTTGTTTTATAAAGTCCGTCCAGTCTACGCTGCCGGCAATTTTATTCAGCTGGGTAACTGCCATTTTATGGTAGTTGGCTTCCGGATCACGCAGGGCTTCCAGCTTGCGGCTCGATTTTGCCAGCATGGTTTCCAGCTGTACAACGGAAGCAGCGGCAGTTTTAGCGGCGTTGCTGTCAAGACCGGTAAACTCCAGCATTTTAGCCACATGTGCAGGGTAAGCCTGTCTTATTTTAGTGGTACGGTCGTCGGTATTAAAATAGTAATCACGGTTGGGGAGGCCTAAGCCACCTTGTGAAAACTGAACGATAATAGCCTCGCTGTTTTTGGCATCCTGCCCGATGTACATGTCGCACATAACGCCGGTACGATTGTGTTCTTTTGCGCTCAGCTGTATCAGCTGCTGTATGTTGGTAACAGCATCTATTGCCCGCAATGTTGCTTCGATGGGTTTAATACCATCAGCATTGATTTTTACAGAGTCCATTCCACTTTTCCAGAAAGCGGCTATTTTTTTAGAAGTGGCATCTGTTGGATTCTCCACGGCTTTTTCGTTGATGATGCGGAGGCGTTTGTAGAGTTCTTCCTGTACCAGGTTACCAATACCCCAGGAACTGTATTCAGCCGGAATAGGATTACGTTTGATCCATCCGCCATTGGCATAATCAAAAAAGTCTTGCGCGGGATGAATGGTGCTGTCTACGTTAGCGGCTACTGCATCGGGTGTGGGGGTGGTGGCAGCAGCGTTTTTCTGACCTTCGTTACAGGCCATAAAGCAAGCCATGCTGGCTAACCCTGCCCCGGTAAGGATGTGTTTCATCATAAGCTGTGTGAGATTTTTGTTGCGGGGAGAAAGGTAATTATTTTTTTATCATCCGGTTATTAAAATGGGCTTAACGGCAGGCAGGATAATTTGAAATAAATGACCGTTTTATATCGTATTTTGTTTGGAAAGTCAACTGCATACCCGTTACCCATATGATCAACAACTTAAAGTCCGGCCGTATTTTATCTATCGATGCATTCCGGGGCATCACTATTCTTGTCATGATTTTTGTCAACAGCGTGGCCGGTGTGAGTGGTATTCCGTCGTGGATGCAGCATGCACACGGGAATGAAGACCGGATGACTTTCGTGGATGTGGTATTTCCGGCCTTCCTTTTTATTGTTGGAATGTCTGTTCCTTTTGCGGTTAACAGCCGGCTGGCAAAGGGCGATTCTTTCTGGAAATTGCAGCAGCATATTATATGGCGCACATTGGGCTTACTGGTATTGGGTGTTTTTATGGCGAATGCAGAGGAAGTGAATGCAGAGGCAACAGGGATGAATGGCGCTTTATGGGCCTTATTATTTTATGCTAGCGCAATATTGGTATGGAATGTATATACGTTTCGGCAGCCCTGGATCAGTTGGTGTTTTAAGAGTGCCGGCATTGCAGGCCTGGTAATATTGGGTATAATATATCGTGGCGGAGATGGCAGCGAGCGATTAGGACCGCAGTGGTGGGGCATTCTGGGACTTATTGGCTGGGCTTATTTGTATGCATGTATTATTTACCAGTTGTTCAAAGGGAATGCCGGTGGTATTATGTTAATGATCGCGGTTTGTATTGGATACTACGCTATATGTCAACAACCATCTGTCAGGAACGGCAACTGGAGCTGGCTGGCCACTCAGCAGCGTAATGCAGCGCATACAGCGATTGTATTATGCGGGATGCTATTAACCTTGTTTTATTTTGATGAAGATATGGGACTGATGGGCAGTAAACTGGTTTCCCGTGTTACGGGCTTGCTGATCATCATTTTAATTGCCGCATGGCGCTTACGGCCGGCGTATAAAATATCCAAGATCCAGGCAACACCCAGCTGGTGCTTGTATAGCGCGGCTATCTGTATAGCCCTGTTTTCTTTTTTATATTTTTTGATAGATGTAAAACATATCAGCAGGTGGACAGCCTTCTTCCGGCCTGCCGGTTCCAACCCGCTGCTGACGTATATTTTGCCGGACATCGTTTTCTATGGAATGTTGCTGGCGGGGATAGCGCTACCCGCCATACTGGGGCAGGGTTTGCCAGGTATCGCCTGGTGCGCTTTTTTTGCAGTGATCATGCTCTTCGTGGTAAAGGGATTAAACAAGCTCGGTATTCGCCTTCAACTGTAACAATTCGGAACAGGTCAACGTTTAAGGAACACGTTATGTAGAGATATCTCCACGTGAAATACATCCGTATACTTGTGTATCACAGAGATATGAGGTGGCATTGCGTTTGCCGCTTTGTGTGCGACGACAACATTTTTTGTCCCAAAAACTTCCCCCATGAAAAAAATTGCTGTTGTATTGGTATTAGCAGGAGTGATTTTAGCTATCTTAGCACAGTACGCCTTAACCAACGACTGGATGTGGTTTAAAGTATTCCATACCCTCGGGTTTGTCGGCTACATATTTATCATCAGCGGTCTTGCTTATTTTTCCCTGTGGTTTATTCACTTGCTCTCCCGCGGTGAAAAAAACAGGATAAAACGTTACTATCACCGGCAACAGGATGATTCAGTAGCCAATACTGCACAACAGTAACAATTTATGTCAGATATTTTCACGCTCAAATTTGAATACAAAGGACATCCGCATATTGTGGAGGTGGAAACCGCTCATCAGACTTATAAAACAGTATACAAAGTGGTAATTGAAGAGCACGAAATTGTATACGAACCTGATGAAGAAGGTTTTGTACGCGCTATCTCCAGCAAACCGATGCATGATCATTTAAATACGGTCGACGTAGGTTTACTGCATCATGTAGCAGAGCTGATTGTGCAGCATATTCAATAAACAGTTTATCCCGGCTGCTTTTTTGTGCAGCCGCGGATCATTCTTCCCCTTCCTTTTCTCCCCTGATTTCATCGCGTAACGTTTCCGGGTCCCAGCCCTGACCCTCATCCAGCCAGGTTTTTACACGGTCGGAAGAAATTAGTTTCTCCATTTCCTCGATACGCTCTTTCATGGAATTGATATATTGTTTTTTGTCATCGCGCAAAGCGGATAAGCCTTTCAGCGTTCGCTCATCCTGCCGGAAGAAAGTACGGGCTGCCCGCTCGCTATGGTAAGCCCGTTGGCCCAGCATGCGTAAAGCGTCAACGCCTACCCGAAGGGAGGTGTCTACCGTTTCCCGGTAAATATGCAATACGCCCAGGTCCATCAGCTCAAAAGTATCTTCATTATTTTCTGCTCTCACCAACAGCTGCAGATGAGGAAAATAGCGCTGCGCCATCTTCACAATGTCCCGCGTTTGCTCCGGGTGATCTGTGGCAATAATCAGCATTTTGGCATCGGCTGCACCGGCAGCTGCCAGTAAATCATACCGCGAAGCATCTCCATAATATACTTTTATGCCCAGGTTATGTAAGGCATCTACCCGGTCAGAATCCAGGTCCAGGATAGTGGCATGGATGCCGTTTGCCCGCAGGAAACGGCCCGTCATACTACCAAAGCGGCCAAAGCCGGCAATAATAACCTGGTTCTTTTCATTGATCTGATCAGCCTCCCGTTCAGTACTTACCTCCGATCGCGTAAAATAGGGCTGTATCACTTTTTCATACAGCAACATGATCAACGGGGTAAGCGCCATGCTGATGGCTACAACGGCTGTCATCATCGCCGTCATTTCGTCGCTCATCAGATGTGTTTGACTGGTAAAGGATAACAGCACAAAGGCGAATTCTCCGATGTCCGCCAGGGCAAAGGCAAATAACAGGTTCTGATCTGTATTTAGTTTAAATATTTTCCCGAGAAGTAATAATACTATTCCTTTCAATGTCATGATGCCCAACACGAGACCAAGTATTAGCCAGGGCTGCGCGAATATCAACCTGAAATCTATAGATGCGCCTACCGCTATAAAAAATAAACCCAGCAGCAAACCCTTGAATGGCTCAATATCACTTTCCAGCTCATGCCGGTATTCACTGTTGGCCAGCACTACCCCGCCCAGAAACGCACCCAGTGCGGAGCTTAGCCCAACAAGGTTCATCAGTACGGCGATAGCCACTACCATCAGCAAGGCGGTGGCAGTAAACAATTCCCTTACCCTGGTGCGGGCTATGATCCGCATCAGCGGCCGCACAAGATACCTGCCGGCAATTATAATAACGGCTACAGCGCCTAATACCACGAGCGTTTGCCCCCAGCCAGGCAGGTTGTCGCGGAGCGAATGCGTATGGGCAGCTGTATCAGGCGCAGCATTACCTGCCAGCAATGGAAATATCGCCAGCATCGGGATCACCGCAATATCCTGGAACAACAATACGGAGAAAGCACTCTGACCCGCAGCCGTACCCATCCAGCCCTTTTCATTCAAGGTTTGTAACACAATGGCCGTGGAAGATAACGACAAAATCATCCCCAGCGCAAGCGACGTATTCAGCGGCTGCCCTATCAGTAAGGCGATACCGGCTATCGCTGCCGAACTTAATATCACCTGCAGCCCCCCTAAACCCAGGATGGACGCGCGTAATCGCCATAACAACGCGGGCTCAAGCTCAATACCTATCAGGAATAACATCATCACCACCCCGAATTCGGCAAAGTGCATAATGTCTTCTCCTTCTCTGCCTATAAAACCCAACAACGAGGGACCTATTATAATACCTGCTATCAGGTAACCCAACACCGCGCCCAGGCCCATCTTTTTGGCAATAGGTACAAATACAATGGCTGCCGCCAGGTATACCATCGACTGAAATAATAATGAGTGCTGATCCATATTAACGCGTTTGTGCGGGAAGTTGAAGTATTTGATTCAGGTAATTAAGACCGGGTAACGGCGTCAGGTCGAATTTTTCGCCACGAAGGCGCTCCAGTACCTGCCCCAGTTGTGCGGCATCTTCTTTTATATCGGATGTGTCTTCCCGGTGTACACCATAAAGCACAAAAGGCGCTACATAGTGCATGTTACACAGCTTGGCCGTTTGCAGAAAAGGCAGCAAAAACTCATGCACCGTATGACCATGATGTCCATCTGGTTGGTACGAATGCTCCGCCCCGCCGGCACTGATAATATTGCCAAAATATTTTCCCTGTAAGGCCTTGCCTGTATGGCCATAAGCCCAGCCATGTTCCAGTACGAGGTCCAGCCATTGTTTTACCATCGCCGGCGCACTGTACCAGTAAAAAGGATGCTGCATAAATATAATATCGTGCTGTTCAAGCAGCTTCTGCTCACGGGCTACGTCTATATCGAGGTCGGGATATTGCTCGTACAGGTCATTCAGCGTAATACCGGGAATATTTTTAATGATACGCAGCAACTGTGCATGCACCCTGGATTTTTCCAGGGCAGGATGAGCAAAATTTATCAGGACTCTGGCCATTGAACATTGGTATTTGATAATAAAAATAGGCCATTCGCGGCAACAAATATTTTGTGGAAGAAAGCCTACCCTTCCGAATACTCCTGTAATAACAGCCGGTATTTATTGAGAATACTTGATTTGGAGATAAAGCCCACCAGGCGCTTATCCTGTACCACGGGCAGATTCCAGGCATTTACTTCATCAAATTTTTTGATTACAAGGTTGATATTATCTTTCAGACCAACCACCGCCGGCGGCGCCTGCATAAGTTTTTTAACAGTAATGGTATCGTATAATTCGGGGCTGAACATAATGGGCCGGATATTATCCAGCGTAATAATACCTTCAAATAATCCTTGTTTGTTGATGACGGCTATAATATTCCGGCTGCCCTCTTTTACCAGTTCAATCACCTGTCGCAAGGTGGCGTCAATACTGATCTGTTGTATATCCTTTTCTACCAGGTCATCCATTTTCAACAGCAGCAATATGTTGCTGTCATGAGCCTTCGTAAATACTTTGCCGTCTTTTGCCAGTTCTTTGATTTCCGGTGAGATGGGAGAAAACCACTTTGCCATCAAAAAGGAGATCGTGGAAACAATCATCAGCGGAATAAAAAGATCATATCCCGAGCTGGATTCGGCTATCAGGAAGATAGCGGTAAGCGGCGCATACATGACCCCGGCCATTACCCCGGCCATGCCTACAATAACGAGGTTGGTAACAGGAATATCTGTTAACCCCATCTGCTGGCAAAGCATAGCATAAAAGAATCCAAGAAATCCGCCTGCAAAAAGCGAAGGGGCAAAGTTCCCGCCATTACCGCCACTTTGTATAGTCACAGATGCCGCCAACGCCTTCAGCAGGCAAACACAACCTGTAAATACCACCAGCATCCAGCTTTGTATGGGCAGGTACCGGAAGAAACTGTTTTGCAGGATGGCTTCGCCATTTCCTGAAGCCAGTGATTTTACACTGGAATACCCTTCTCCAAACAAAGGCGGCAATGCCACGCAAAGTGCCGATACCAGGACGCCTCCCAGGATGGCGCGCTGCAGCGCCGACCATTTGAGATGATGGAAAAAATGCTCGATCTTCTGGGAAATAACAACATAGTAGCGTGCATAAAATCCACTGAGGATGCCCAGCGCTATATAGTAAGGCACATTATGATAGTTGAAGGCAACGCGCGATTCAAAATGAAACAATGCCTCTTCCTGTAAAATGATTTTGGAAAGCAAACTGCCGCAAACCGCAGCTACTACTAGTGGCATGAAATCAGAAAATACCACGCCCGTCAGTAATATCTCAAAGGCAAACATCATCCCGGCAATGGGTGCATTAAACGCAGCAGCAATGCCGGCAGTAGCGCCTGCCGCCAGCAACAGGGTTCGTTCTTTGTATCCAAGGTGATAGGTACGCGCATAGTTGGAACCCAGCGCAGCCCCGGTCACGGCAATAGGGCTTTCCAATCCGGCCGATCCGCCCAAACCTACGGTGATGGCACTTTGAAGTATCTGTGAATACATTTTCACAGGTGGAATAAGACTGGAATTCCGGGCAATTTCATGCAATATGGCAGGAATTCCTTTTCTCGACTGTCCCTTAAAAAACCAGATGACTATCAGCGTTGTCAGCACAATTCCCAGGAAAGGAAATAACACGTAAAAAATTACCTGGGTGCTGAAATGTACTTTATAAGTAATAACATAGTGGATATAATGAACCAGGCTTTTTAAAATCACACCAGCCAAACCAGCCGTGCATCCGACCAATATGCCTGACAACAACAGAAATTGCTGGCGGTTCATTTTGCTGTGCAACCAATGTAAAATTACTTCATAGCTCTTGGCACGCCTTAAACTGTACTGTTCGAAGTCCTTTTTAAATCGAAAAAAGCTATGGTGTTTCCGGAGGCGGGTAAAATGACGCATGCGGCAAATTTAAGGATCAGAGCTCAATCAGCGCGTAAACTTTATCATTCATATATGGTCCGCCCGGGTGACGCGCGGAATAATCCAGGTTGATCCAGTACTCCCCCTTCAGCTCGTGATAATATATTTCCTTTACCACTGGCCTGGGGAAAAGCGTAATGATGGCTTGTTTCATGATTTCGAAATCATCCCGGTCACCGCAATAAAGCTCCGGGTAGGCATGTCCTTTAATCAATACAATACGGCAGCGGGCGCCGATCGACTGCAAACAGGAAGTCATCAATATGGAATGGTCGTCACAGTCGCCACCTAATCCATTTTGTATGGTTTCCTGCGGGGTGGCAAAATATTCATCACGCCGGGAGTCGAGCACATATTTAAAATGGCTGTTGATAAAACGGAACAGGGAAAGGAAGCGGGTTATTTTTCCGTATTTATAGAAATATTCGTCATAATAATCAAGCGAGTGTTTTACAGAGAAGTTACGGACTACCGAATCCTGGAAGTTGATTTTTTCCCGCATGCCCCTTACGGTTTTATCCCGGTAACTCTCTACCCTTCTGGGATACAGGCTGAGGATATCCAGTTGCTTGCTGTCTTTGGCGCCCAGGTTGCCCTGCACCATTCCTTTGTAGTCAATCAATACATTATTGAAAGTATAGCTGTCGGTATATTTATTAAATACCATGACCCCGCATACCAGCAGGAAGACAGGAATGATCAGCGGCCGGAAAATCCAACGGAACAAATACACCACGCAAAAGCTCACGACCACAGCCAACAGCAGGTCGATATGCCAGCCATTGGCAACCAACGTAGGAACAAAGTGGTTGATGTATGGAGCGAGCAGTAGTAATGTTAACAAACTCAATAAGTTGAGTAGTATTAACTGTACCCTTGTGTATTTGCTTTCGTCAATAGCCATTATGCTACGCAATAAAGCAAAATTATGCCATAATCAACGGGCAAAATTTGAAACTGCCTGTTTAAAAGAGGTGCTTTTCCTGATGAGTTCTATCTGCAGTACAGTATCATTTTTTTGTTTGTCCATCTGCAACTGTTGATAGATCTTATTCAATAAACCAAAATTCATCAGCGCCAATACCTTGAAATCCAGCTTCTGCGCATTTTCTACGGCTGTTTCCGCAGTACGGATGGCCTTATTGAATTCGTGTTCATTAAAATACACCCCGGCATACAGCAGCTTTTGCAGGGACTCCAGGTATTTTCCGCCAAAATAGTCAGCAGAATATTTCTTGATTACCTGGTCGGTATGCCTGCAAATTCGTGCAGCCGATGCCGTTTGACCCAGGCCAAGGTAGGCCTGTGCCTGCCAGCAGAGCAGCATTAAACGGAGGGAGTCTGTTTTACGATGTTGTAAGGAAGGATATGTTTCAAAAATACGGGTGGTAAAATTGAGCAGGCTTTCATTGTCTTCCAGCAGGGTAAATACAATACCCATGTTGCGGAATACAATTTCCTGTGGTTCTGAAATGGGTTTTTTCCCACCTTTGTTACCGGTCCAGTAACGGAAATAATTGTAGATTTTTTCCCTGATATCTTCATTTACAATACCAAACTTGAGAAATTCATAGATAAACAGTTGGATTTCATAAGGTGTAACCCACAGTTCATCTTCAAATTCGTCAGCGGTATATATTTTTTTAATATTGTTTAGTTCTACCTCGCACTGTTCCGCATCCAGCTGGAGCAGGGCCATGGTGAAGAGTTTACTCCTGATTTTTAATTTATCTTCCCGGGCTTCTGCCAGGCCCAGCAGTGCCGTTAGTACCTTTCGTTTTCTGAAATGGATAAATTCATCGCTGATAAAAGGACCAATCGGATTCTTTTTGAAGAAGCCTGCCGGGAAGATGGATTTAAGTTCACCGTGATTATTGCCGTCGTGCTGGTAATGTAATACCAGGTACTCCAGCAGGTGTGATTTTTCTATATTGGATAGTGGTAAATGCAGCATTTTAATGATGCCATCTATCTGCGCATGATTGATCGCATAACGGAGCAGCCATCTGAACACGCCTATGCGGTATGGCGACTGTGGCAGGTGATCCAGTATGGCCATCAGCAATGGTTCGTTTATTTCCTGGCCATTCTGTTTCAGGTAATGCATGGCCACAAAATATTCGAGCAGCATGGTATGGGCAAAGCGCACTTTTACATTGAACATGATCTCCTGGCTCAGGTTCTCTTCCACCAATATATTATCTGCCAGTAATTCCTTGTAGGCAGGGAACAGATCGGCATTCTGGGCGAGTAACAGGTTTTTATCCGTATAAATACCTGTTCTGCCAAGATCCAGCAGGGTCAGTAATTTTTCAATGATTTTTATTTTGAAAGAATTGCTTTGCGAGTTGAATACCCGGTTTTGAATAAAGCGGGAAACAATTTCAAATAAGCTGAGGTGTTCATCAACAAATGTTTGATCGGGTCCGCTGTTCAACTGGCAAAACAGTTGCAGGTAGTAGGGATACCGCAGCTTCTGCAGGAAGCTTTCCGAAAACAACCGTACAGTTGCCGGATCAAACTGATGGTTATATAATATGGACTTCACTTCCTGTTCTGCCAGCTGGGGCATGTTAATATTGGTTTCCTCATCCATTTCGGCACCGAGGTACCAATACCGGCGGAAGGCCGGATATTGCTGGGAGTGCTGGAATATTTCAGCCCAGGTGCTGCTCCTGATAGAAAGGATCACTTTCACCCAGGGGTAAAGGTCATTGGAATATACAAAGTCTTCCAGCTTTGAGTAAAGTACCCGTAGCTTTTCACCGGCTACGGCGATTTCATCAAAACCGTCTATTATTAATATAAGGCGTCCGCCTTTTTTATCGAAGTGACTGGAAAAATATTCACGGAAATTTTCGCCATTACCCAGGTTCATCTGGTTGTCGAGCCAGGTAGAGAGCGAGAAGCCTTTTAATAACAGGCTTCCGGCGGCATGCGCGTGAATAAACCAGCAAACATCCTGCTTATAACGCGCATCTTTTCCAAACCAGCAGTGTTCTGCCATGTGTACAAGCGACAGCGATTTGCCCCAGCCGGAAGGTGCAATTAAAGCGGTAGCCGCATAGTCGCTTTCCAGGAACTTTTCGATATGTGCGTTACAGAATGGCCGGTGAACGGTGTACGGGAAGGCAATACCAGACCGGTTTTTAAGGGTGACCATGGTATAATGGGAAACGGCATCTGCCTTGGTTTTCAGGTCAGTCCATTTGCTCATATCAAACGCAGGCATCGTGTTGGTCTCAGTAAGAGACCTCGGATCTGTGTTCAGCAGTCTGTAATGATGTTGCTGAAAATCCTCCCAATCCTTATACTGGCAATACTGCGAAAGTGTGTTCAGCGTGTATCTGGAGAAGCTGTGTTGAGCTACAGCAAATCCAAACACCCTTTTGAGCGTAGTTTCGCTCACCAGTTTCGTGGTGTCATCCAATATGGACTGAGAGAGATGTTTGCAATCTCCTGGTAACATGACTTCAACACCGAACCTGCGTAGAACTTCATTCTGCAGGGTCATGATAAAGTCATAGGATAGATCAATCATAGGGGACAATAAATGGATTTTCGAATTGTCGGTACTTGTTTAATTACGAATGCTTTTTGCGTTTAGATTTTGCGAAAAGCGAATGAACAAAATGAACAGAAAACATTAAGTTGAATTATATATATAAATATAAATAATAAGATTTGCGTGCTCTTTAGTTGTAGGATGAATATCATATATAAATATGAGTAGTACAATATAATATTATTATATGAATTTTAATAATATATTAATTTTTTTTATTTTGATAAGGAAATATTATATCACAAATGTTTTGATGAGCTTGCTTAAATATTTTAAAATAATCTGCTTTTCCCAATCGCGGCTACCCTTTTCAAACCCCTGAAATCACTCGGGCAGGAAAATCCGAATGAACAAAATGAACAGCGAAAATTGAAATTGAACAAACTGAACCTGGAAAATAGAATGAACAAAAAGACACTTCGATAAACCACCCCTTCAATATACTTTCGTACAGTTTTACTAACATTCTTTTAACAAATACGCAAGGAAGTATACTTTTTTTTATCAGCCGTATCCTTTCCCAAGAACATTCTTAGCCTGCCTGCCGTCCTTAGAGTTTTGTTGTAATCACAATGAAACCGAACAACTTTTATCCAAATATTTGATGCTATGCATTCAAAAGCTACTCCTAATTGCCCTTTTACTGCCCTTTTCCGCTCCTCCCTTCAAAAAGGGCCGGAAACTGCTGCAATCAGTTTTGCCTATACTTGTAATAGTGCCGGCTCCATGGCATGGAAAAGCCTGCTGATCCTCCTCCTCATATTTGGTATAGGAGCCAGGGAAGGCTGGGCGCAAACGTATACTGCAAGAGTATATGCAAACTCCGAGGCGAACAGGACAACCGGGTTATGCGTCGGTTGTAGCACCTCCAATGCCGGTCAGGCCGTGGATGGCAACCTGGGCACAGCATCAACTATTAATACATTGGTGACCCTGCTGGGGGCAACAGCATCCCAGGATCTGATATTCCCCGCTCCGGTAACCAACAACACACCAGCCATCGTGAAAATAGGAACCGGTGGCACCCTGGGCAGTGTTGTTGGATTACAGTTGTTAGGAGGTGTATATGTACAAGCTTATAATGGTGCAACACCTGTAGGCGGCACCGTATTCGCAAACTCCTCCGTGTTAAGCCTGTTGGCAAGCGGTAACCAGGCCGAAATATTCCTGACCGCTCCCGGAGGAACCTACGACAGGGTAAGAGTAACGGTAGATGGCGGACTGGCAGGTATTGCCGGCAGCATTAATGTATATTCTGCTTATTATAATGTACCTGCTATCGGCACTATTGCCTGTGATGCACCCATCGATGTGCTCTCCGGTGTAACTGGTTCGGTTGGCGCGTTGGGAACCGTTACCAATCCCGCTCAGGCAGGTGACGGTATTGTCAGTGCAGGAAACTATGCTTCCTTATTCAGTGCCGTTGGCTTACTAAGCAGCAGTGCACAGGTAACAGCGGTATTCCCCGGCCTTTCAAAAGTTGGCGACTCTGTTCGCATTGTGCTGTCAAGCCCCTCCACGCTCATCTCCCCGCAGGTATTGGGATCTGTAACAATTAAAACTTACAACGGAGCAACAGTCGTTGACAGTATAATTGCTTCAAGTAATATATTAGACCTGGGTTTACTGTCAGATGGCACTGGCCTGCAGGCAGTTTCGTTTCAGGCTTCGGCACCGTTTGATCATGTCGAGGTTTTGATCGGCTCAGTATTGGTAGGCGCACTCTCTACCGTAAGAGTGCATGAAATACAACGGTTCCCGCCAGGACCGGCTATCGTTGGCAGCGCCCTCAAGACCACCTGCCTGGGAAGCGCCGTTTCGTTAAGTGTAAACAACCCGGATGCAGGGCTCACCTATAACTGGTACGACTCTACGCAAACCACAATTGTAGCATCCAACAGCACCAGCTATAATCCCCCGGTAAATACCGCGGGAACTTTCCGCTATTATGTATCGGCTACCAGGCTTAACTGCTCTACGCAATCAGCTAAAACACTGGTCACCGTAAAAGTGAATAGTTTCGCCACCGCAGCAGATATCACCGTACCAGCAGCTACCGCAGCCTGCCCTGGCGATACGGTACACCTCACTCCTACATCAACAACTGTTAATAGTAAACCAGTATTTAAGTGGTATAAAGATGTCAATAAAACAACGGCTATAACAGATGGTCTTGTAGAAGGTGCAGTGAAGTATTTTATTGATACTACCGGAAAATTAAGCATCGCCGGTCTCGCTACCGGAAACTACACCTATTATGTAAGCGTATCCGACAGCAACCATTGTGAAAATGCTGCCGGCGCCCTGAAAGCAGCGCCTGTTCAGGTAACCGCTGCACCAGCTCCGCCAACATTGGTACAAACATATACCGTTACCACAGGTTTGCCGCTCACATTAGTGGCTTCCCCTGCACCAGGTGCTACCGTGGTTTGGTACAGCGATACCACCCAGGCATCTATTGGTAATGGCAGCTCTATTACACTGCCTCCGTTCTCTACACCCGGTGTGTATACTTATTTTGCAGGTGATAGTTTACCAGGTGGTTGTATCTCCCACCGCTTAGCGATCACCATCACCGTAACAGGTCCGGTGGTTCCAACCAGCTGTAACGTACCAACCAGCCAGGTAACAGGAACAACGCTGGGTTGCGTACTGTGTAGCGTTGCTAATCCAACCAACGATATCGATGCAGATGCAACGAACTTCACCCGTCTGAATATACCGATAGGTTTGCTTGGTGGTTCCGTATTCCAGCAGCTGATCTTCCCTGCCAATGGCGCAGGTACAGACAGCATCCGCCTGGATCTGGCTTCACCGGGAGGACTGGCCGATGTATCTTTACTGGGGGGCGCAATGGTAACTGTATATAATGGCAACACCGTGGTAAGCACACATGACTTATCACAGTTGACGACATTAAGATTACTGACTGGTAACCGTTACATCGCAACAGTGGCAGCCGGTGGCGCTTACAACAAGGTGGAAGTTAAACTCACCGGTGTTGTCAACCTACTGAATTCACTGGATGTATATGGCATCCGCGCGGTAGGACCAAATCCAACTATTGCCGCCGGCAACCTCACCGTATGTGCGGGTCAGAAAGCTACCCTCACTGCTACGCCGGCAGCCGGAACAACCGTTCAGTGGTTTAAAGATTCTACCGGTGGTGTTTCCCTGAGCAACCAGGCCTCCTATACCACTGATACACTGAAAGTGGCAGGAACTGTTACTTACTGGGTACAGGTGATCGATGGGACCTGCGCAAACCCTGAACGCATACCAGTTACCGTAACCGTAAATGCACTGGGAACAGCCGCAGATATTACCGTTGCAGATACCACCGCTGTTTGCGGAAGCGGAACGGCTGTAATAACGCCAACTGCTGCCGGTGTAACAACACCTGTATTTAAATGGTACACCGATGCCAATAAAACAACACTGATCACTAATGGTGCAGTGATCGGTGGTGCTACCTTTACTATTGATGCGGCAGGCAAACTTTCAGTTACCGGTCTCTCCATAGGTAATCATACTTATTATGTAAGCGTATCCGGTACCAACCGTTGTGAAAATGCTGCCGGCGCGCTGAAAGCAGCTACTGTAAAAGTAACCGCTGCACCGGCTCCTCCAACATTGGTACAAACATATACCGTTACCACAGGTTTGCCGCTCACATTAGTGGCTTCCCCTGCACCAGGTGCTACCGTGGTTTGGTACAGCGATACCACCCAGGCATCTATTGGTAATGGCAGCTCTATTACACTGCCTCCGTTCTCTACACCCGGTGTGTATACTTATTTTGCAGGTGATAGTTTACCAGGTGGTTGTATCTCCCACCGCTTAGCGATCACCATCACCGTAACAGGTCCGGTGGTTCCAACCAGCTGTAACGTACCAACCAGCCAGGTAACAGGAACAACGCTGGGTTGCGTACTGTGTAGCGTTGCTAATCCAACCAACGATATCGATGCAGATGCAACGAACTTCACCCGTCTGAATATACCGATAGGTTTGCTTGGTGGTTCCGTATTCCAGCAGCTGATCTTCCCTGCCAATGGCGCAGGTACAGACAGCATCCGCCTGGATCTGGCTTCACCGGGAGGACTGGCCGATGTATCTTTACTGGGGGGCGCAATGGTAACTGTATATAATGGCAACACCGTGGTAAGCACACATGACTTATCACAGTTGACGACATTAAGATTACTGACTGGTAACCGTTACATCGCAACAGTGGCAGCCGGTGGCGCTTACAACAAGGTGGAAGTTAAACTCACCGGTGTTGTCAACCTACTGAATTCACTGGATGTATATGGCATCCGCGCGGTAGGACCAAATCCAACTATTGCCGCCGGCAACCTCACCGTATGTGCGGGTCAGAAAGCTACCCTCACTGCTACGCCGGCAGCCGGAACAACCGTTCAGTGGTTTAAAGATTCTACCGGTGGTGTTTCCCTGAGCAACCAGGCCTCCTATACCACTGACACACTGAAAGTGGCAGGAACTGTTACTTACTGGGTACAGGTGATAGATGGTACCTGCGCAAACCCTGAACGCATACCGGTTATTGTAACCGTAAATGCGCTGGGAACCCCTGCGGATATTACCGTAGCAGATACCACTACCATTTGCGGAAGTGGTACAGCATTACTCACACCAACTGCTGCAGGTGTAACTGCTCCTGTATTCAAATGGTATGCAAATGCAAACAAAACAAATCCGATAATAAATGGTACCGTAATTGGTGGCGCAACATTCACGATCGATGCGGCTAATAACCTGCGTGTTACCGGTCTTTCTGCAGGTAATCATACTTACTACGTAAGCGTATCCGGTACCAACCGTTGTGAAAATGCTGCAGGCAGTCTGAAAGCTGCAACTATCAGTGTAGCCGCTGCTACGGCTCCGCCAACATTGGTACAAACCTATACTGTTACCACAGGATTGCCGCTCACATTAGTGGCTTCCCCTGCTCCGGGTGCTACAGTGCTGTGGTACAGCGATACCACCAAAGCAGCCATTGGCACGGGTAATTCTATAACATTGCCTCCATTTAACACACCAGGTGTGTATACCTATTTTGCAGGTGATAGTCTGCCAGGTGGCTGTGTATCCAACCGTTTGGCCATTACGATTACCGTAACAGGTCCGGTTATTCCGACCAGCTGTAACGTACCAACCAGCCAGGTAACCGGAACAACCCTGGGTTGCGTACTGTGTAGTGTGGCAAATCCAACTAACGACATCGATGCAGATGCAACGAACTTCACCCGTCTGAATATACCGGTAGGTTTACTTGGTGGTTCCGTATTCCAGCAGTTGATCTTCCCTGCCAATGGCGCAAGTACAGACAGTATCCGGCTGGATCTGGCTTCACCGGGAGGACTGGCCGATGTATCCTTACTGGGAGGAGCAATAGTAACCGTATATAATGGTAACTCGGTGGTAAGCACACATAACTTATCACAATTACTGACACTGACATTGATGAGTGGCAACCGTTACATTGCAACGGTAGCAGCCGGCGGCGCCTATAACAAGGTGGAAATAAAACTCACCGGTGTGGCCAACCTGCTGAATTCACTGGATATATATGGCATACGTTCCGTTGTACCGGATCCAACAGTTGCTACGAAAAATGTAACTGTATGCGTTGGTCAAAAAGCCACACTTACTGCCACACCAGCAGCCGGTACAACTGTACGCTGGTACGCAGATTCTACTACTACCACCATCCTGAGCACACAGAACAGCTATACTACCGACACGCTTAAAACAGGAGGTACCTTTGTTTACTATGTTCAGGCGGTAGGTGCTAATGGTTGCGCTAACCCGAACAGGATACCAGTTACCGTAACTGTTTCTCCAGCACCGGCAGTACCTGGTGCGCCGGCTACAGTGAATATCTGCTCTGGCTCTGATGCCTTGCTGCAGGTAGCTAATCCTGATCGCTCGCTTACCTACAGCTGGTACAGCACTGCTACAGGTGGTACTAAACTGAATACCGACAGTGGTTATGTATTCAAAGTATCTGCTGTTAGCAAGGATACCACATTCTATGTGGCGGCAGTGAGCAGCTGTGGCGCAGCGTCTGCAAGACAGGCCATCAGCATTAAACTGTCTGCTTCCCTGAGTGCACCTGTTGTAACGCCAAACCCTGATTCAGTGGTAATTGGTACACAGGGAGTGCTGAACGCAACTTCCAACACGGCTAACGCAGTGTACAAATGGTACGGCAGCCAAACAGGCAACGACAGTCTGTTTACAGGCCCTGTATTTACACCTCCTATCAGCAATACGCTTGGTACTGTTACTTATTGGGTAGAAGCATCCCTGACTGGCGGTGCTAGCTGTAAGTCAATAAGAGTACCTGCGGTTGTAGTGACTATCCCTGCTGGTCCATTTACCCCTGTACCTTGTGAAGGCGCTACCACCCAAACAATTGGTGGCAGCGGATTATTGATACTGGGTAATGTTTATAATCCGGCACTGGCGGTAGATAACGACGCCAGCACAGCATCTTCACTGGTGATCAACCTTGGAGCGCTGAATGCACAGGTATGGCAAAGAGCCAAATTCAACGGTATATCAGGACTGGGCGATACGGTAAGAGTATTACTGTCTAACCCAAGCCAGATACTTTCCGCAGCATTGCTGGGTGGCGTACAGTTAACTACCTATAATGGTAACACACCTGGTGACTCCATGGCAATAAATAACCCGCTCATTAAACTCACTTTACTGGGCAATGGTAAGCAGGCGATTGTAGAATTCGTACCAACGAAAGCATTTGATGCAGTAGAAGTGAAACTGAAATCAGGTATCCTTGGCGCATTAACTACAATAGACTTTAACTACGCACAACGTGCACTGGTGGCGCCAAAAGTACAGGCTGCACAAATAAGTGTTTGCGCTGGAAATACAGCTACCCTGAATGTACAGGATCCTGTAGCGGGTGTTACTTATCGCTGGTACAACAGCAACGGTAATTACCTCACCGGCAAAGATGGCGTAAGCTTTACTACCGGTGCCCTCAGCAAGGATACTGCCTTCTTCGTAGAAGCATTCAGAAGTGGTTGTGCAAGCAAAGGACGTACAAGAGTAGATGTGAAAGTAACTGCCACACCGGCCGCTCCGCAGGTACAATCTGCAAATGTGGAAGTGTGCGTAGGATCTGACGCACTCCTCGCAGTGGTGAATCCGGTTAAGGGTTACACCTACGCATGGTATAATGTAGCTGCCGGTGGCACTAAACTGAATACTGATAGCGGCTTCGTTTATAAAGTGACAAATGTTACCGCCCAGGCGATCTACTATGTAGAAGCATTCAGTGATAGCTGTAACACGGTATCTGCTACCAGAACTGCAGTAACAGTTAAGACAGCTACCGCATTAGCAGTACCAACTGTAACGCCAATGGCAGATACAGTAGTGATAGGTCAGCAGCCTGTGTTCAAGGCAACAGCCGCTTCTGCGAATGCCCAATTCAACTGGTTCGCCAGCCAAACTGCTACAGATACGCTGTTCAAGGGATCAACATTTGCTCCGCCAGCATCCAATGCAGTCGGTACTATCACCTATTGGGTGGAAGCTGTTCTGCCGGGAGCAGGCACCTGTAAGTCTGCCAGGGTAGCGGTGAATGCAGTAACCGTTAATGGCAACCTGGATATAGTGCCTTGCGAAGGCGCTACCGGTCAAACAATCGGAGGTTCAGGCCTGCTGATTCTGGGTAATGTTTATAACCCTCAACTGGCAGTCGACAACAATAAAAATACCGCTGCTTCCCTCGTAATCAACCTGGGTGCGCTCAACGCATCAGTATACGAAAAAGCAACCTTCAATGGCTTATCTACTCCGGGCGACACCGTAAGAGTGATGCTCTCCAACCCGAGCCAGATACTTTCTGCCGCGGTACTTGGCAGCATACAGCTGACAACATACAATGGCAATACTGCCGGCGACTCCGTACTGGTATCTAACCCGCTCCTGCACATCGATCTGCTCAGTGGCAACAGAAGTGCATTACTGTCCTTCGTTCCAACGAAAGCATTTGATGGTGTGGAAGTGAAACTGAGGTCAGGTATCCTGGGTGCGCTCACAGACATAGACTTTAACTACGCACAGCGTGCAATCGTACAACCAAAAGTACAGGTGGCCAATGCTACTATCTGTAAAGGAAAACAAGCTACCCTCAGCGTAGTGAACCCTGCACAGGGAGTTACCTACAGCTGGTACAACAGCCAGGGTAACCGCCTGCTGGATAGTATTGCATTCGTAACACCAACTACGCTCGATTCCGGCACTTACAACTATTATGTAAGAGCCACCAGGAACGGTTGTACAGGATCCGCTTCTGCTCCGGTTCAGGTGGTGGTACAAGGTATACCAACCAAACCGGTACCGGTAAGCAACAATGTAACTACCTGTCTGAATACACCGGTAACCCTCAGCGTAAACGCGGTGGCGGGTGTTCAGTTCAACTGGTATGATGCAGCAACTGGTGGTGCTAAACTGGCATCAAACAGTAATACTTATACTACGCCGGCAAATCTGCAGGTGGGTACTTATAACTTCTACGTGGAAGCGGTGAACACAGGTAACTGTGCTAACGACAGCGGACGTACGAAGATTACCCTCACCGTAAACAGTGCATCAACTGCGGCCGACATACAGGCTGCCGACAAGGTGATCTGTGCTGGTGGTACAGCGGTATTAACACCAACAAGTACAACTGTACAAAACCCTGTATTCAAATGGTATGCAAATCCTGATAAAACAGGCCCGATCACACAAGGCGTAAGCGCAGCAGGTGTATTAACCATCTCCGGATTAACACCGGGAACATATACCTACTATGTAAGCGTAAGCAACGGTGGTAAGTGTGAAAACGCGGCCGGTGATCTGAAAGCAGTCAAGGTAACAGTAAACGCAGGTGCTACCGCAGCCGATATCACACTGGCTGATACCACTATCTGCGCAAGCAGTACCGTTAAACTGACAGCTACCAGTACTACAGTAACCAACCCTGTATTCAAATGGTATAAAGAAGCCAGTCTGACAACACTGTTGTTCACCGGCGCAACATATACCACCGGGGTAATAGCTGCCAATACTACCTACTACGTAACAGTAGAAGGAACCAACAAGTGCGCTAATGCTGCCGCCGATGCGAAAGCTGTAACAGTAAGCCTGCGTGATGTACCGGTACCGATTATCACAGCATCTGCTATCAGCATCTGCGTAGGTGATACGGCAACATTAACCGTACAGAACGCCGATAATACATTCACCTATCGCTGGTACAATGCTGCCACCGGAGGTACCTTATTGTTCACTGGTCCGGTTTATAAAGTAACTGGCCTCACCGCTTCGGCCGACTTCTACGCAGAAGCTTCCATCAGCGGATGTAGCAGTGCTACAAGAACGAAGGTATCCATAGGTGTGGGCGTGGCGCCAACTCCGATACTGGAATCCAACAACGTAACAGTTTGTCAGGGCGGTACGGCAGTGCTGAAGGTGACTTCTTCTGTCAATAATATTACCTACAAGTGGTACACTACCCCAACAGGTGGTACTGCAATATTCACCGGTCCGATCTTTACTACCGGTGCAATCAATGCGAATACCTCCTTCTATGTAGAAGCTACCGGTGATACTTCGAAATGTGGTAAACCATCTGCCCGTGCAACGGCGAAAGTAACAGTGGTACCGGTGCCAGCAGCTCCAACCCTGGTAAGCACCAATGTACAGGGCTGTAAAGGTCAGTCTGCTTCCCTGGCAATTCAGAGCCCGGCTGCAGGTACTACCTACCAATGGTTCGATGCAGCTACCGGTGGTACGCTGGTATTCGAAGGACCGGTATTCAATATTACCGCCCTGGATAGTACTGTTACCTACTATGTACAGGCATTGGTAAATGGAGGCTGCCCAAGCGCCACCAGGACCAGCGCCACCATCAAGGTAAATGCAATACCAGCAGCACCGGTAATTACAGCAACTTCCCTGTTCGTTTGTCAGGGCGGAACCGTAACGCTTTCAATTCAGAGCCCGGCTGCAGGTACAACCTACCGCTGGTTCGATGCAGCTACCGGAGGCAACCTGCTCTTCACAGGCAGCAGCTTCACAACAGGAGCATTAAATGCAAACACTGATTTCTATGCAGAAGCCAGCAACGGTAACTGTAGCAGTGCTCAGCGGACTAAAGTGTCTATCGGTGTAGGACAGGCGCCAACACCAACACTGGAATCCAACGCGGTAACTACCTGTCAGGGTACTTCGGCTACGCTCCGCGTAACTTCAGCTACCAACGGTATCACCTATAAATGGTATACACAGGCAAGTGGTGGAACAGCAGTATTCACCGGACCAGTATTCACTACGGATCCGCTTAATACTACCATGGACTTCTGGGTAGAAGCAACTGGTACTAATGGTCAGTGCGGTAATCCATCTGCGAGAGTGAAAGCTACTGTAACAGTAGTGGTAGCTCCGAACGCACCGGATGTAGTAGCATCTTCTCTCAAAACATGTGCAGGTACAGGTGTAACCGTAGCCGTGAAAACAATACAGCCAGGCATTACCTACCAATGGTATGATGCCGCTACCAATGGCTCATTACTCTTCACAGGACCTGTTTACAGTGTTCCTGTGGTGACCACCAATACTACTTACTATGTACAGGCTAACCTGGGCAGTGGCTGTTCCAGCTCTACCAGAACAGCAGTGAGTGTATCCGTTGATCCGGCTCCGCCAATTCCAACAGCAGACCTGGATAATGTGGTAACCTGCATAGGCGGTACAGCTACATTCAGCGTTAAAAATCCTGATCCGGCAATGACGTATCGCTGGTACGATGCTCCGTCCAACGGACTCCTCCTGGCTACCGGCACCGCCTACACTACAGCGCCGCTCGCACAAACAACTGTCTTCTACCTGGAAGCAACGAACAGTGCAGGATGCAGCAGCGCACGTAAAGGCTTAACCGCTACTGTAGTAAGTACAATAGATGCACCGCTCGCAGATCCGATCACTATATGCAGTGGCCAGACCGGTGTATTAATGGTGAAAAACAGGCAAGCAGGTGTGATCTATAAATGGTTCACAACAGCAACCGGTGGTACAGCAGTATTCACTGGTGCAGACTTCACCATCACACCAACAGCAAATGCAGTATACTACCTGGAAGCTTCTACCAGCGGTGGTTGTGTAAGCGCCAGCAGAACACAGGTAAATGTATCAGTGAATCCTTCTCCTGGAGCTCCGGCCGTTGCAAATGCAACACTGCAGGCTTGCCCTGGTCAAACGGTTACACTGAATGCACTGAATCCTGATCCGGCACTTACCTATAAATGGTACACAACAGCAACAGGTGGAACGGCAGTGGCTACAGGAGCTACTTATGTAACACCTCCTATAAATGCTAACCAGATGTACTACCTGGAAGCTACCAACAGCAATGGCTGTTCAAGCACAACACGTACCGCTGTGAGCGTAGTAGCAACACCAGCGCCGGGTAAACCAACTGTTACCGGTAACGATAACGGAGTATGCCCTGGTAAAACAGCTACATTGATTGCTGCTTCAACAACTGCAGGTGTCGACTTCCGCTGGTATACTGTTGCTACAGGCGGCACACCAATCTACACCGGTGCAACATTTGTAACGCCGGCGCTGAATGCGAACACTACCTACTATGTAGAAGCATTTACAACAGGTGGCTGTATCAGTGCGGGACAAAGAACAACCGTACAGGTGAACATCGCCCAGCCGCTGCCGGCGCCGGTAGTGACCGTAGATAACACAACGGCTACTACTATCACCTTCCGCTGGTCACCGGTAACAGGAGCGCAACGTTATGAAGTATCACTCGACAACGGTGTAACCTTCATACCACCAAGCTCAGGTCCGAACGGAACCACACATACCGTTACAGGTCTGCAGCCTAACCAGAGCGCTACTATACAGGTAAGAGCTATCGGAGCATCAGATTGTGAAACAAGTGCACTGTCTACTGCGGTAACAGGTAAAACAACCAACCCGCAAGGCAACAACATCTTTGTTCCGAACCTCTTCAGCCCGAACGGCGATGGTATAAATGACATCGAATATGTATACTCAACGGCTATCGCACAACTGGAATTCAGGATCTACAACCAGTGGGGTCAGCTGGTGTTCACATCCAAAGATCAACGCCAGGGATGGGATGGTACAATGAGTGGTCAGAAACAACCGGTAGGTGTTTATGTATACATCCTGAAAGCTACTATGCAGGATGGAACAGTAATCACCAAGAAAGGTAACGTGACCCTCATGCGATAGAAATGATTCAACAGGTCAAGATTAAATCAATCATAAAACCGGGATGCGGCACCGCATCCCGGTTTATCCAGAAAATGCTAAAAAATGTTCCTATGAAAAGGATTTTTATAGTTGCAATAATTTTGTGGAGCAGTTTGTTGCCCCGGACGTCTGTTGCGCAGGTCGATCCTCACTTTTCGCAGTATTATGCTTATCCGTTGTGGCTGAATCCAGCATTAACGGGCATCATAGACGGGGACTACCGGATCAGCGGCGACTACCGTAACCAGTGGGCTAATTACGGCAAACCGTTTTCCACAGCAGGGGTGTCTATCGATGCCGCCACCGACAAAAATATAGGCGTAGGCCTGAACGTAATGAACATGTCTGCGGGAGATGCAGGCTACAATTACTTCAACGCAATGGCCAGCGTGTCCTATAGCGGGGTGAAATTCGGCCCTACCAAAACCAGTCAACTGGTATTTGGAATCAATGCGGGTTTGATTAACAGGCGACTGGATCCTGCCAAGTTTCAGACAGGTAGCCAATATCAGCCGGTTACAGGATTTGACCCGAGCATTTTCAATGGTGAAAATGTAAATAACACCACTTCTACACAGTTTGATGCCGGCGCCGGTGTGGTATACTTTGATGGTAACCCCAATCATATGTTTAATCCGTTTGCCGGGTTCGCTGCTGCTCACCTTACGCAACCCAAAGATCCTTTCTCTGCCGACGGAACAGAAAGAAAACTGCCCGTTCGCTACCTGCTGCATGGCGGTACAAAAATTAAACTTAATGAAGCACTGAGCCTTACGCCTACCGGTCTTTATATGAGACAGGGAAATGCAGAGGAAGTAGTGGCAGGGTTGTACGCACAGCTAATGGTAAACCCTGAATTCGATTTCCTGGTGGGTGGTAACTATCGCTTTAATGACGCGGTAATACCTTTTGCCGGATTCCATTTCAAAAGCTTTACACTGGGACTGAGTTATGATGCGAATACATCTAACATGCGCCGCCTGGTAAATGGCAGTCAGAGCTTTGAAATCTCTCTTTCTTTTATCAGCCGCAAAAGAAGAGTGTTGAACGAAGAATACTTTATTTGTCCCAGGTTATAATCTGCAAGCAACCGGATCAGAATGGAGGAAAAAACTTATACAGAAAAAAGAAATGGAACCCTCATGAAAAAAATTACACTCTGTTGGCTGGTGGTTTTTCTAGGAATAATGGGTGCGGTACAAGCGCAATATGTTTATGATTTTAAACATACCGCGGATGTCTTTTATAATTCAAGAGATTATTACTCCGCAGCGCAGTATTACAATAAAGCCCTTGGCACTTTTAAAATCAAACCAGAACAGGTATTACCCTATACCGTTTCAGGAGCCGCCGCCCCTACGGGGAAACTAAAAGACTACCAACAGGTAGTAGCCAGACTGGCGGAATCGTACCGGCTTTTTTATGACTATGGTAATGCCGAAACCTGGTATGCCCAACTGGTCGGATTTAATAATCCCGCCTACCCGCAGGCACGCTACTGGTATGCGGTATGCCTGCGCTTTAATGGGAAATACCAGCAGGCACTGGATGAGTTTACAAAATTTAAACAGAGCTATACCGCCGCCGATGAATTGTCTGTAAGAACCCCGCTCGAAATCGCCTGCTGTCAGTTCGCATTGTCGGAAGCCAATAAAGAACCAAGATTTACGATTGTAAAAACCGCCGGTAACGTAAACGAAGGAGGCGCCAACTATGCTCCCGTAGTACTGAATGGAAATAGGTTGATGTACACTTCTTCCCGCTCTGAAACTCCCCCCTTACCTGTTACCACCGATAAACAGGCTGCAGCTAAAAAGCAGACGAAAAAAGGCACTCCCTATGTAAATGATCTTTATATTGCCAGCGGTAGGAATAATAGCTATGAGAATAGCGAGAAGGTAAAGATTCCCGCCGCCAAAGGATATGATCAGGGCGTATCAGCATTAACACCGGATGGTAATACCCTCTACCTCACCCGGTGGAGCGTAAAAGATGGGGTGAAACAATCTGCCATCTATATCAGTACCCGCCAGAACGGTGGCGAATGGTCTGAGCCGAAAGCCCTGGGCGACAATGTAAATGTAACAGGCTACAATTCCATGCAGCCCTATATTACCACCGATGGAAAATATCTCCTGTTTGCATCCAACAGACCCGGAGGTATGGGTAAAAATGACCTGTGGTATTGTATTATGTCTAATGGAACTCCCGGTGGCGCCCGTAACATGGGAACCGCTATCAATACGAAAGATGAAGAACAGGGTCCATTCTATGATGCGGAAAAGAACCTGCTGGTATTCAGTACCGATGGCCGCGTGGGCCTGGGCGGTCTTGATTTCTTTCAAAGTGAAGGCGACTTTGGTACCTGGTCTGCTCCGGTGAATATGGGAAAACCATTGAACTCGCCCAAAGATGATATCTATTACACAGCATTGGATAATACACATCCGTTTGCTGCAGGTTTTATCAGCTCCGACAGGGAATCTATCTGCTGCCTGGAAGTATTCGGTATCAACCGTATCATGAAAATAGCCAGCGGTCTGATCATCGATTGTGAAACCAAACAACCACTGGAAGGAGCCACTGTTACATTGCTGGATACCGTAAGAAGAAAGACCATCAAGAAAATAACACTCGATGCTACAGGAAGATATACCTTTGAGGTGGATCCTCAACGGTATTACAAAATAGTAGCGGAGAAAGATAATTATTTCACCAAAGCACTTTATTTCAATTCGGATATGCTGGAAAGAGTCGACTCTATGGATAATCCTACCCTTTGCCTGCAACACTACGAAATTGAAAAGCCAATTATACTCAACAACATCTACTACGACTTCAATAAGGCAACATTACGTGAGGAATCTAAAGCAGTACTGGATACAGTGGTGGATATGTTGAAGGATAACCCTAAGATCACTATCGAAATGAGCGCACACACAGATAGCGTTGGTTCCGTGAAATACAATGAGAAACTGTCACAGGCGCGTGCACAATCTTGTGTTGATTACCTGATCAGTAAAGGTATTTCGCAAGACAGGCTCATCGCAAAAGGCTACGGCAAATCCAGACCGATTGCACCGAACTCATTGCCTAATCATAAAGATAATCCGGAAGGACGTCAGATGAACCGCAGAACAGAGTTCAAGGTATTGAAAAGACAAGTACAGGTGAAAGATGAATATGATAGTAATACCAGTCAATAACTTTTTCTAAGCACCGGCTTAGTCCGGCTGCTTCCATATCCTACATTCTACCATTTAAAGAGCCGGCCATTTGGCCGGTTTCTTTATTTAATACCTGTATAGTTAGGAATCCTATTTTTATTAGATGCGCGAAAAAGCATGTCCATTTTTATATGAACATGCTTTTGATAGTTCTAATGTAAATTTTACGGAGAATTAGTTGTTCTTGCCAAAGTTGCCAATAGCCAGGGTATCCGTACCTTTCAATACTTTCATGTAAGATGCAATAGCCAGGGCATTGTCATATTTAAAAGCAGTGTCTTTCGTTTGGCCACCAGCTTTGAAAACGGTAATCTTGTTCTTGTTGGTAAAGATATCTACTTTCAGTGCCGCACCGGTACCCTGGAATCCGCCTTTGTACAAAGTGTCGGTAGTGGCTGCAGTAGGCGTTCCTGCAATCAGATAGATGTTATGGGCCGCATCTTTTGTATTCTTTGTCAGGTTCAATACCACATTCACAGTACTGTCTTTGTTTTCTGTAAGCGTAATATTACCAACTTTGGTATCCTTGTCGGCGCCGGTTCCTTTCAGATCAAATGATTTGGAACGTGGTGTCGGAGGCGGAGGTGTTGGATTATCATCATCTTTGCAGGATGTGAAAGTAATACCCAATACAGTAGCGAGCACTGCTCCGGTCAGGAGAGTGTGTTTGTTAAACATAAGCATGATTTCAGTTTTATAAAAAGTGTTAAGATTGTGATTTTACAATTGTGTTGGCACAACTGTGGATTTACAACTTCGTTTTGATTGTGATGTTTACTTTTTGCTATATAGGTTTTCGGCGCTTACTAGTAGATGTTAAACGAGGCATGAAATAAAAAGTTACAGCTATAGGTAGAAGTTTTTTTAAATGTCTTTTTTTGCCCCCTGTAATACTTTGTGGTAAAGGGTTTCATAGGTATAAACTTTTTTAGGCTCTTTTGGTAACTATAACTGCATGTTTAACCATACATTTATAAGGATGGTTTTTGACGAATGAAAAATTAAATTACATTTGTACAGTATCCCCGGATGCGCCAACTGATAGTAATATGAAAATTTAATCAGACAGCGGTATTCCCGATTGTCGTCCTTCCATCTTCTTTTTCCATTTGCAGTGCCATGAGTTGCGCTGTCATCCCTTTTATTTTCAATATTTCTGTATGCATATTTTAACAAAGATGCTATTACGCATAGGTCGTTTTTTCCAATTATTTAAGATAGCCGTTACCGGTAGTGAAAAAGAGTTCACAACAGGCAGTATCAATCGTGCCATTTTCTTATTGTCTATTCCTATGATCCTGGAAATGGCAATGGAATCTCTTTTTGCAGTAGTAGATATTTATTTTGTAAGTCACCTTGGGGTAAATGCGATTACCACTGTTGGACTCACCGAGTCCGTGCTTACGCTGGTATACACCGGGGCTATGGGATTGAGCATGGCTGCTACTGCCATGATTGCCAGGAGAACGGGTGAGAAAGACCCGGATGCTGCTTCGCACGCAGCGATGCAGTCGCTGTACCCTGGCCTGGCTATTTCCGTGTTGGTGAGTGTGGCGGGAATATTTTTTTCGAAAGATATATTACTTATGATGGGTGCCGCCAAAGAAGTGGCTGATTACGGTTATGTATATACGAAAATTGTACTCGGCGGAAACATTGTAGTTATCCTGTTATTTTTAATCAATGGTATTTTTCGTGGTGCGGGCGATGCTGCATTGGCGATGCGGTCGTTATGGATTGCCAACGGGTTGAATATTATACTTTGTCCGTTACTGATTTCCGGTTGGGGACCTGTGCCTGCTTTGGGGCTGAAGGGGGCGGCGATCGCTACTTTTATTGGCAGGGGAATCGGCGTGGCTTATCAACTGTATCACCTGGTAAAAGGGGAAAACCTCATAAGAATTACCAGGAAGCACCTGGCCCCGGCCTGGGAGGTGATTGCGGCAATCCTGAAAATTGCTGTTGGGGCAACGGCACAGATGCTGATCGCATCTGCCAGCTGGATTTTCCTGGTCCGCATTATTTCTCATTTTGGTAAAGATGCAGTTGCCGGATATACCATTGCCATCCGGGTGATTATCTTTACTATTTTGCCTGCCTGGGGAATGGCGAATGCAGCGGCTGCCCTGGTAGGGCAAAACCTTGGCGCACAGCAACCGGATCGTGCCGCCACCTCGGCCTGGAGGGCTGCGTTCTTTAATATGCTGTTCCTTGGTGCGGTGGCGATTGTTTTCATGACAGGCGCCCCCACTATTATAGGGTTCTTTACAAATGACGCTGTAGTAACAGGCTATGCTGTGCAATGTATCCGGCTGATGAGTGGCGGATACATCTTTTATGCCTACGGCATGGTACTCACGCAGTCTTTCAACGGAGCCGGCGATACCCGAACCCCCATGCTGATAAATCTTTTTGCTATGTGGATGTTCCAGATGCCGCTGGCCTATACCCTGTCGGTTTGGCTGAATATGGGGCCTGTTGGTGTATTCTGGGCAATCGCAATTTCGGAATCCGCAGCTGCTGTTGCCGCTATACTGCTGTTTCGTCGCGGTAACTGGCAGCAGGTGAAGATTTAGCATATAGTTTCTATATAAGTAATTACCTTTGCCTGGTTTTGTACAAAATTTAAAACAATAAAACTATCTAAAATACATGTCACTCACGGTTGTAGGTTCAATGGCGTTCGATGAAATCGAAACCCCCTTTGGCAAATCAGGTAAAATCATTGGTGGGTCCGCCGTTTACATTGCATGGGCAGCATCGAATTTTGTTAAGCCTATTAACCAGGTATCTGTAATAGGGGAAGATTTCCCCCAGGCAGAACTGGATGCACTGAAGACAAAGGGAGTAGCGTTGGAAGGTGTGCAGCTGAAACAGGGAGAAAAATCCTTTTACTGGTCAGGGAAGTATCATATGGATATGAACACCCGCGATTCACTGGCTACAGAACTGAATGTACTGGCAGATTTTCAGCCGGTTATTCCGGACAGCTACCAGGGAAGCGAATTCCTGATCCTCGGTAACCTCACTCCACAGGTGCAGATGAGTGTATTGAATCAGTTTAAGGTGCGTCCTAAGCTGATCGTGATGGATACCATGAACTTCTGGATGGAAGTAGCATTGGATGATCTGTTAAAAGTGTTAAAGAAAGTAGATGTGTTGATGGTGAACGACGGGGAAGCGCGGCAGTTGAGCGGCGAGTACTCCCTCGTAAAGGCAGCCCGTAAGATCATGTCTATGGGTCCCCGTTACCTGATCATTAAAAAAGGCGAGCACGGTGCGCTGCTGTTCTACGAGAATCATGTATTCTT
The DNA here is from genome assembly GCF_018224885.1 of Chitinophaga hostae. Classification (GTDB taxonomy): domain Bacteria; phylum Bacteroidota; class Bacteroidia; order Chitinophagales; family Chitinophagaceae; genus Chitinophaga; species Chitinophaga hostae. The sequence goes on from NZ_JAGTXB010000001.1 coordinate 506,588, forward strand.
TGCACCTGCAATGCCATTGGATGATGTATACGATCCAACCGGCGCCGGCGATACATTCGCCGGAGGGTTCATCGGACACCTGGCTAAAACAAAAGACATTTCCTTCGAAAATATGAAAACCGCGATCATCGTTGGTTCTGCTATGGCGTCTTTCTGCGTGGAGAAATTCGGTACGGAACGTCTCCGGGAAATTACCCATGAAGATATAGCCGCCCGCCTCGAACAATTTGTTCAGCTGGTGAACTTCGACATTGATCTGGTATAGCTTTTTAGCTTTTAGCCGTTAGCTTTTAGCTTTTAGTAAAAATGCAGCGGATTTGGTCTTGCCCAGGATTAGACTGATTTCCCTGATGATAAGATTTTATTTTTGATTTAAAAAGATTTGGGAAGATATAAGTGGATAAAGATTCACTTATGTCTTCCCAATTTTTTTCAATCTTCCTAAATCACAAAAAATCTTATCATCAGGGAAATCAGTCTAATCCTGGGCAAGACCAAATCCGCTGCATTTTTACTAAAAGCTAAAAGCTAACGGCTAAAAGCTTTATTCAATATCTCCGCTAATCGCAGCCCACCTTTCAGCAGTTGCTGATTTAAATCGTTTACAAAAACATAATTATACCGGTAACTGAGCTTTGCATCAGGCTGTGTGTAGGCATATATCTTGTCGGACAGCTGATGGGAGTCGTACATCCAATCGGCAATAGAACCGCTTTGTATGGCCTTAATCCGGGCCGGAGAAGCAATGTCCAGCGCTTTGGTGTATTCCGTATAGCTCAGTTGTTGAAAGTCGATCAGGTTTTCATCCCATACACGATGCAGGTTGGAAGGTTTGTCGAACCACATTACATTGATCTTATTGCCACCCATATCTTCATCCCGGCCTACATGCAACGGTTGATGCATATCCCCTATCATGTGTACCAGGAAGGATAACGCGAATAGCTGTTTCTCTTTTGACAGGGAACGGTTTTTCAGCTCTTTGATCATAGCTTGCGTTTCGGTGTACAGGTTTTCGCCGGTGGCTTCGCTCAGCAACTGGTTAAATTTGGCGCGGTCAATATTGGCCGGAAAATCGAGGTAATGCCAGGAGCTGGTGTGATCGTACTGGTGGGTGGTGTCTGATTTAATAAAATCAGGCCAGTTGGCAATCATGGCCATGCTTTGGCGTCCGAGAATGTTAGTCACCGCTTTACGTGCTTGCGGGGTAAGATGAAGCCAGGCTATTTCGGCAACGATACGATGGCCGTTAGGTCCCCATCCAAATGAGGTAAGAGGAAGCAGAAAGGCCAGTAGCAGGCCTAATAACATTTTATTTCTCATAAGTCCTTCTTGATATAAGTGACAAATTAAAGCTTCTTTTTTAACACTTCCACTTCCTTATTCTTTAGTATTTTTACAGATACTGCTCAAATACAATTTCAATATGTCATTTAAGATAAATGCTCCATATGCTCCTGCTGGTGACCAGCCGGAAGCAATAAAACAATTAACCCACGGACTCAACGAAGGGGAGCCATTTCAGACGCTGTTAGGGGTGACCGGTTCCGGAAAAACATTTACTGTAGCGAACGTTATCCAGGAAGTGCAGCGTCCTACCCTGGTGCTGACCCATAATAAAACATTGGTGGCGCAGCTATATGGTGAACTCAGGCAGTTTTTCCCGGATAACGCGGTAGAATACTATGTATCCTATTACGATTATTACCAGCCGGAAGCCTATATGCCGGTAAGCGACACCTATATAGAAAAAGACCTCGCCATTAATGAGGAGCTGGATAAGCTCAGGCTGAAAGCAACGGCTAACCTGCTGTCTGGTCGCCGGGATATTATCGTGGTAGCCAGCGTATCCTGTATTTATGGTATCGGTAATCCTACAGATTATGAAAATGGTATTATCCGTATTCAGAAGGGACAAACCCTGAGCCGAAATACGCTGTTACATGGCCTGGTAAATTCGCTGTACAGCCGTACTACGGGTGATTTTAACCGGGGTAATTTCCGGGTAAAGGGAGATACGGTAGATATCAACCTTTCCTATGTGGATTATGGTTACCGGATTACTTTTTTTGGAGATGAGATAGAAGAGATAGAAACGATTGATGTTCAGAACAGCAAACGTATTACCGTGGTGGATAATGCCGCCATTTTCCCGGCCAATATGTACCTGGCGCCCAAGGATATGATGCAGCAGATCATTTATGAAATACAGGACGAACTGAAGGCCCAGGTAGAGTATTTCAAAGCCAATGGCAAACTGATTGAGGCGCAGCGTTTATCCGAGCGCGTGAATTATGATGTGGAAATGATCCGTGAACTGGGGTATTGCAGTGGAATTGAGAACTATTCCAGGTTCCTCGACCGCCGTAAGCCCGGAGCAAGACCTTTCTGCCTGCTGGATTATTTTCCGAAAGACTTCCTCCTGGTGGTAGATGAAAGCCATGTGACCATCCCGCAGATTGGGGCCATGTATGGAGGCGACCGTTCCCGCAAGCTGAACCTGGTGGAATTTGGTTTCCGCCTGCCTTCTGCTATGGATAACCGTCCGCTGAATTTTTACGAGTTCGAGAATATGCTGAACCAAACCATATTCGTGAGCGCCACACCGGGTGATTATGAATTAAAGAAAACGGAAGGTGTGGTGGTGGAACAGGTGGTACGTCCTACCGGTTTGCTGGAACCACCTATAGAAGTGCGACCCAGCGTAAACCAGGTGGATGACTTGCTGGAGGAAATAGATAAACGTGTGCAGAAGGGTGATCGTGTGCTGGTTACCACGCTCACCAAGCGTATGGCCGAGGAAATGGATAAATACCTGGGCCGTATTAATATTAAGTCGCGTTATATCCACTCTGAGGTGGATACACTGGAGCGTATTGAGATCCTCCGGGATCTGCGATTGGGTAATATAGATGTATTAGTGGGTGTGAACCTGCTGAGAGAGGGACTCGACTTACCGGAAGTGTCGCTGGTGGCCATTTTGGATGCGGATAAGGAAGGTTTCCTCAGGGATGAGCGTTCCCTTACTCAAACGGCTGGCCGTGCGGCGCGTAATGTGGATGGCCTGGTGATCTTTTATGCGGATAAGATCACAGAAAGCATGCAGCGCACCATTGATGAAACCGACCGCCGCCGGGAAAAACAGGTGGCTTTTAATATAGAACATAATATTACGCCCAGAACGGTACGTAAAAGTAAGGAACAGATCCTGGGACAAACTTCCGTATTGGAGATCAAGCATTTCGACGAAAATTCCCCTATGGCAGTACATGACGAGGTTCAGCTGGTGGCCGAAGATGCGATGGCCTGGGCTAAAACCTCTGCAGCCGCGGTGAAAACCATTCCGCAGATAGAGAAGTCAATTGCCAAAGTGAAAAAGGACATGGAAAAGGCAGCAAGGGATCTGGACTTTATGGAAGCGGCCCGTTTGAGGGATCAAATGTTTGCAATGGAGCGCGAATTGTTAGAGATGAAGCAATAATCGGCTTCCTTGTTTAAGAACATTATATGTAATTATTTGTAATGTATTTGACTGTTTTTCCAGTTCAAAATAATAAATATTTAATTTATAATATTTTATTTATCAGGTGTTTATGCGTCAATCTCTCACCTTACAGTGATGCGTGCACCTGGTAAATTTGAAAATTGTTAACCTTTCCTTAACTCTCTGTATAAAACATTGATATACAAATTATTGTGTCCTTTTTTAGCGGATTTTATTTTCCTGATATGACGAAAATTAATAATTAATATTGTAATTAATTATTATATGATTGACTTAATCCTAAATATTGTACCCGATATTCAAATATTTCTATTTTTAGGTGCTTCTATTTGATGTTTTAAATTTCAGACCTACTTTTATTTAAGAAATTTAAAAATCAAACGCTATGAAGAAAATATCATTTCAGGACTACCTTCCCTTCATATTCCTTGCGGTTATAGCAATTATTGGAATTTTTATCCCTGTTCTACCAAATTTTGCTGATGCCAGCAAATATAATTCCGCTGATATTGCCTGGATTTTGGTAGCGTCTTCTCTGGTATTTTTGATGACCCCCGGTTTGTCCTTCTTTTATGGAGGCATGGTAAATAAGAAGAATGTTATTTCTACCATGATGCAAAGCTTCATTGCTACCGGTTTAATCAGCGTAGTATGGTTAGTGGTTGGATTTAGCCTGGCGTTTGGTAAATCTTATCATGGTATTATAGGTGATCCGAGCACATTTTTTATGTTTAAAAATGTAGGTTCAGGAGCTCCCTGGAGCCTGGCCCCCACTATTCCGTTGTTACTGTTTGCACTCTTCCAGATGAAGTTTGCGATCATCACACCTGCGCTGGTAGTAGGTGCGGTAGCAGAGAGGATCCGTTTCACTTCATATGTACTTTTCATGGTGTTATTCAGTTTGCTGGTATATGCGCCTATTGCACACTGGACATGGCATCCTGATGGTATCCTGTTTAAATTAGGTGTCCTGGATTTTGCAGGTGGTACAGTGGTACACATTTCTGCAGGTTGTGCTGCTCTGGCTGGCGCCCTGGTACTGAAAAGAAGAAAGGATCACATCGAAAAGAAAGAATTACAGCCTGCAAATATTCCATTTGTATTACTGGGTACCGGTTTACTCTGGTTTGGCTGGTTCGGATTCAACGCAGGTTCTGCTTTGAGCGCTAACGCCCTCGCTGCTTCTGCCTTTGCTACTACTAATACTGCTACTGCTGCTGCCGGTTTATCATGGGTATTCTTTGATGTGATCCGCGGCAGAAAACCATCAGCGCTCGGCTTCTGTATCGGTGCTGTAGTTGGTCTGGTGGCCATCACGCCTGCTGCAGGTTATGTTGGTATCCCGCAAAGTATATTTATCGGTTTCATTGCTGCTATCATTTCTAACATCGCTGTACACTGGAAATCAAAAACCAGCATCGATGATACACTGGATGTATTCCCTTGCCATGGTTTAGGTGGTATGGTGGGTATGTTGCTCACCGGTATCTTCGCTACCAAAGCAGTAAATGAAGCTGGTAACAACGGCTGGATGTATGGTAACTTCGATCTGTTCAAAAACCAGGTACTGGGTCTGTTGCTGGTAGTAGGTTACAGCTTCACAGTATCATATGGTATCTTCAAGCTCATTAACCTGATTCACCCGCTGCGCGTATCTGAAGAAGAAGAAGAACTGGGCCTGGATGTTACGCAGCATAACGAAAACTATCACCCTTCTCTGATCAGTATCTCAGATAATGGTTCCCTGAAAGAAGAAGACGAACTGGTTCACTCCTGAAAAAGCATGCCGTACTACGGCATCACAAATGAGTTACGGTTCTTTGAATATGATCTTTATCAACTTTATTAACATATACTTTATGTTGTAAGAACCTGGAATGGATAATTGGTAGTTAAATCGCTGTAAAGAAGTGAAACTCGCACCAATCATTGGCTACCGGTTATCCATTCCTTCTATTCCTATTCTGATTGTAGCATTATCAGAAGGCACGCGTACACATCCCATAAAACAATCTGCAAGAAAAGGCCGCACCAGTACTTACCATTTTATCAATCAAATTTTTAAGTATGAAAAGAATGTTAACGACCTTATTTGCTATGGGAATCTCCCTGGCTGCCATGTCTCAATCCACAACGGATACTACAGCTGCACCGGCTTTCAAGCTTTCCGGATCTGCGGATGTATATTATAAATATAATCTCAACGGCAACAATACTGATAATAAAACCAGTTTCACCAACTCTCATAACTCCTTTGAATTAGGAATGGTATCCCTGAAAGTGGAACATGGATTTAAAAAAGGTAGTATCGTTGCTGACCTGGGCTTCGGTAAAAGAGCGGGAGAATTTTCTTATAATGATGTACCTGGTTCTTCAAATGGCCTGTCTATGGCCATCAAACAATTGTATGTTTCCTATCAGCTAACCGAAAAAGTAAAAGTGAGTCTCGGTAGTTTCGCTACCCATATCGGGTATGAACTGGTAGATGCCTACGCCAACAGGAACTATAGCATGAGCTATATGTTTAGTTACGGTCCTTTTTTCAATACAGGCGTGAAGGCTGATATCGCCATCACTTCTTCTTTAAGCGCCATGGTAGGAGTATTCAACCCTACCGATCTTAAATCAGTATCCCTTAACAGCCATAAATATATTGGTGCTCAGCTGGGCTTTGCTCCTGCAGAAACACCCATCAAATTATACCTGAATTACCTGGAAGGAAAAGATACTTTTGGCATACAGAATCACCAGGTAGACCTGGTAGCGACTTATCAGATCAATAAAGTACTGGGACTTGGTTATAACGCCACCTACAGCACCTATTCAGATACCCGTGCTCCTAAAAGTACCCGCGAAAACGCCAAATGGTGGGGTAATGCGCTCTACGTAAATCTCGACTTTACTGATAAGATCGGGTTAACCGTACGCGGCGAATACTTCAGCGATAAAGACGGTGTAAAAGTATTTGGCGCTTTCCCCAAGGGAGGAAATGTAGTAGCCGGTACACTCACGCTGAATTATAAGGTAGGAAACCTTACTATTATGCCGGAATTCAGACTGGACAAGGCTTCTGTTGACCTGTTCAGTAAGTCAGACGGCAAACCTTACGATATGACATCCAATGTGCTGTTAGCTGCTACTTACCATTTTTAAGGGAGCAGAAGGCTGAAAGCAGAAAGTAAAAAGCTATTGAAACGAAGGATTAATCCGGAAGATTGCTATCCGCTTAGTTCGTTCGCCTCAATAGCTTTTTGCATTCTGCTTTCAGCCTTCTGCTTTTTGTATTATCTTGCTGCAAAAAGAGAAATAATGTTGCAGCCGTCCACGTTAAAATTTCTGAAATCTCTCAGGCTGAATAATAATAAAGTTTGGTTTGACGAGCACAGAACCGAATACCTCGCCGCAAAAGCTGATTTTGAAAGCCTGGTACAGCAGCTGATAGATGGTCTTGCCAGGCAAGACGCCACTATGCAGGGGCTGCAGGTAAAAGACTGCGTGTTTCGTATTTACAAAGACGTCAGATTTTCAAAAGATAAAACCCCTTATAAAACCAACCTTGGCGCTTCTTTCCAGGTAGGTGGCAAAAAATCCACGCTCGCAGGGTATTATTTTCAGCTGGAACCGGGAGGCAACAGTTTTGCAGGAGGCGGTATATGGATGCCGGCAGCTCCCGAATTGAAAAAGCTTCGCCAGGAAATTGACTATAATTTCCGTGAATTCGAACAAATCATCTCTAATAAGGATTTTATTAAACACTTCGGGAAAGTAGAGGGAGAAGCATTGAAAACGGCGCCGCAGGGATATCAGCCGGATAACCCGGCCATTGCCTATTTAAAGCTGAAAAGTGTGATTGTATCTCATCCGTTTACTGATGAAGCATGTACACAACCTACCATGGTAAAGGATATTCTGAAAACATTTGCGCTGATGCAACCACTGTTGCAATTCATTAACCGCGCGATGGATTGATAAAAGTAGTTTATTAGTTTATCAGATAAATATCCGGTTTAGTAATTACCTGTTACTAACATATATATAGCGCCTGCAAACAACATTAAAAAAGCAAGTCCGCAAACGATACCAAGTATCCAAACCAATACATAGGCAAATGGTTCTCTGTTTTCTCCTGGTAACTTCATGTCAGCTACATATCTGATAAACTAATAAATAACTCCTGGCTTCCCAGGTTAATTCTTGTGGATCAGGAATTCAAACGGGCGTGCTTTGCGGTTCTTCAAAAGATTCTCCTTGTCCGTACGCGCATGTGCAAACCGTTGATTGTAAACATTGGCCACCTCTATAATAGGTATAATTCCGTCCAGTGTATCCTGCTGATCAACAATGTTCATGATCCGTGATACCTGTGAAGAGAAATTAGTGCTCCACTCTTCGGTGAACTTGTGCATTAACAGAAGCTCGCGATTGGTGTTGGTTTTCATAGGACTTAAGGGTGTTTTCTGATTAGAAAATAACGAAAAAATACCGGCATTTCTAAAATTGGACTGCTCTTCTTTTTCAAAGAGTTTTAGTTGGCATAGGATTATTACTACCAAAATTGGATTTTATCCCGCACAAATCAATACTACTTCCGTGTAATTTTTAAGCTTTTTATGTTATCGTTATATGAATGACATAAAAAAGAGCAAGCGGTAAATCGCTTGCTCTTAATGAGTTACAGATATGTTTTCGTATAGTCATATACGGGAGCTGCACTTATGGGTACATTGAACCCTTAATTACATAGCACAACAGTATGATTACAACCAGTTTTTAGCACTGAGATATTCTGCAATCTGTACTGCGTTAGTAGCTGCCCCCTTCCGGAGATTGTCTGCTACTATCCACATATTCACTGTTTTAGGTTGTGTTTCATCCCGGCGGATACGTCCTACAAACACCTCGTCCTTGTCGTGCGCATCTTTAGGCATCGGATACTGGGCTTTAGACGGATCGTCCACAACTATCACTCCTGGCGTTTTTCCAAGGATGCTGCGTAATTCCGCTACATCGTATTCATTTTCAAATTCAATATTCACTGATTCACTATGACCACCCATTACCGGAATACGTACAGTCGTAGCCGTTACAAGGATGCTGTCATCTCCCATAATCTTTTTTGTCTCGTTTACCATCTTCATCTCTTCTTTCGTATAGCCGTTCTCGAGAAACACGTCTATCTGCGGAATAACATTCAGATCTATCTGGTAAGGATAAGCCATTTCACCACTAACACCTTGTCTTTCATTCATTAACTGTGTAACCGCTTTAACACCGGTACCTGTTACTGACTGATAGGTAGACACTACCACCCTTTTGATCTTATATTTTTCGTGCAATGGTTTCAGTACCAGTACCATTTGAATGGTAGAACAGTTAGGATTGGCAATGATTTTATCTTCCCGGCCAATAGCATCCCCGTTTACCTCAGGAACTACCAGTTTCTTGGTAGGATCCATTCTCCATGCACTGGAATTATCAATTACTGTAATGCCTGCCGCCGCAAATTTGGGCGCCCATTCCAGGGAAGTACCACCACCTGCGGAAAAAATCGCCACATTGGGCTGCATCGAAATAGCCGTATCAGCACTTACCACCTTCCAGGTCTTGCCCTTAAATGTTACTTCCTTACCAACGGACTTCTCAGAAGCCACGGGAATCAATTCTGTAACCGGAAAATTCCTTTCCGTTAACACCTGTAACATTTTTGAGCCTACCAGTCCGGTCGCTCCAACTACGGCAACTTTCATTTTGTTTTACATTTTAAATTTTGGAAGCCCAAAATTAATGTATAGCAAGCGCTTTTCATAGCATTAAGAATTTTTTTTGCTGTTTGCATGGCATTAACAGCGCGTAACATTTTGAATACTAAGTTTGAGTGCTATAAAACCCATAGTATGATGAAATTACCCATTGTTTGTTTATGCCTGCTGCTGCAGGCTTTCAGCGGTTTTACGCAAACTGCCGGTATTTATGATGTTATTATTCATGAAATAATGCCCAAGCCCTCGCCGGTAGCCGGATTGCCGCCATATGAGTATATAGAGTTGCGGAATGTAAGCCGGCAACCCGTACAGCTGAAAGATTGGCGGATAGCCGTCAATAAGCGCGAAGTGGCGCTCCCGGCATATTTGCTCCCGGCCGACAGCCTTCTCGTATTGTGCACACCCGCAGCACTAAATAGTTATAACCTCACCAATACCTGGGGAATAGATCGTTTTCCCGCATTGGCAGATGATAGTGCGCTGATTGTATTATACGATCCGTTTAAAAAAGTAATACACGCGATTGACTATAACCAGGGCTGGTACGGCGCCCAGCGGCCTAAAGGAGGCGTCAGTCTTGAAATGATCAATAGTGGCTTACCCTGCAGTGGAAAACTAAACTGGCGTGCCAGTACCGCTGTTGCTGGCGGCACACCCGGGAAACTCAATGCAGTGGCCGCCACCACAATAGACAACACCCGTCCTGACCTGCTCTTCGCCACCATTCCGGATAGTATGCATATATTATTGCAGTTCAGTAAAACGCTGGATAGCCTGTCTGCAGCAGATCCCGCACACTATCTGCTTTCCGGCAGTGCAAAAGTGCTGGGCTGCACCGTGTTACCCCCTTTATTTAACAGCGTACAATTACAACTCTCAGCTCCTATCCTTGCTCAACAGGAATATATATTAGGTATTAATGGGTTGGAAGACTGTAACGGTCAGGTCAGCGGTATCAATACCAGCGTAGCCCTGGGCATACCGCAACGTCCGGAGAAATGCGATGTGGTGATTAATGAAATCCTGTTTTATCCGCCCGCCGGCGTGCCGGAGTTTATAGAACTATATAATCGCAGTCATAAATCAATAGAGCTAAGTCAGCTGCGTGTTTGCGCCAGGAAAGCAGATGGCCGGTTTGAGCCGCTGAAGAAAATAACCGCTGGGGGCCGGCTCCTGATGCCCGGCGGGTTAGTGGCCATTACCACAGATGCTTCGCTGCTATGCCGCCACTATATGTGCAGGGCGCCGGAAAATATACAGGAGGTAGCTAGTTTGCCGTTGATGCCTATGGAAGCCGGCCGTATAAGCCTGGTGCTGGCCGATAGCACCATCATAGATGAGTTGCCGTATACAGACGGGCAACATTTCCGCTTAGCCACGGAGCTGCAGGGTATATCATTGGAACGCCTGGGATACGACCTGCCTTCGGCGGATGGCGACAGCTGGCATTCTGCTGCGGCTACCGCCGGTTATGCGACCCCGGGCGCTGCAAATTCCCAACACAGACCGGCAGCGGCAGACTCATTGAGTATCGTATTGTCGCCCGCCGCCTTTACACCGGATAATGACGGAATCGACGATGAGATGCAGGTTTCCTGGAAATTGCCCGCCCCTGGCTTTGTTGCCAATATTATTATTTATGATCTGCGGGGTAAACCGGTACGTTACCTGGCGCGTAATATGTTGCTGGGAAATAGCGGATATTTGCCCTGGAATGGAATTGGAGAAAATGCAGTAGTTTTACCATCAGGTATTTATATATTTTTTATAGAAATATTTAATCTCAGAGGACAGGTGAAACGCTGGAAACGCACGGTGGTCATGGCACGAAAGTTGAATTGAGCGATCCCCCCGTTGCGGGCTTTTTGCAGGTCAAAAATAGCAGCGGGCAATCTATTATAATTATTTATATTTGCGCTTCCTAAAAATTTGAACATGCAGTACAGAGAAATTGTTGCAGTAACCGGATTGGGCGGTTTGTTTCAGTTAGTAGCCAGCAAACAAGATGGCGCCATCGTAAGGTCACTGGAAGATAAAAGTACAAGGTTTGTATCTTCCCGCGTGCATAATTTTACTCCACTGGAAAGTATTGAAGTATTCACTACCGGCGAAAACGTAAACCTGGCAGAGGTATTCAAAGCCATGGATGAAAAAGCAGCGACATTCCCGCCTGCAGCAGGTAAAGCAGATAACAATGCTATCAAAGCTTATTTCAAAAACGTATTCCCTGAATTCGATGAAGACAGAGTGTATGTGAGTGATATGAAGAAAATGGTGAAATGGTTTGGTATCCTCAAAGCAAACGATCTGTTGAAATTTGAAGAGATCCTCGCTGATGGTGAAGGTGAAGTAGAAGAAGTGGCTGTAGAAGAAACCGCTGCTCCGGAAAAAAAGAAAAAAGCAGCTCCTGCCGCCAGTGAGGCCGCAGAAACTGTAGCTGAAGAAAAGGCTAAAAAGCCGCGTGCTAAAAAAGCCACAGCTGAAAAAGAAGAAGGTGAAGAAGGCGCTGAAGAAAAAGCACCTAAAAAGGCCAAAGCAAAGAAAGAAGACGCGCCGGCAGCAGAAGGTGAAGAGCCTAAAAAAGTTGCCAAACCACGCAAGAAGAAAACAGAAGAATAGCAAGAATCAGCAGTATAAAGCTAAAAGCAAAAGGCAGAAAGCATAAAGCTATTATAGCGAATGACCAGAGCGATTGTTATCCGCTTTCGTCATTCGCTATAATAGCTTTATGCTTTCTGCCTTTTGCTTATTTTAACGATTCTTTTAACCGTTTCCCTCTTGCATTCGCGCAAAAATTCCTAAATTTCTATATTCGATAAATTCAAAAATATTTGATAGCATGGATAATTTAAGTGCAGATATAAAGAAACTCCCCCGTCAATTTCTCCCGGAAGATTTTAAAGTAACTACCTGGGATGGCCTGCAGCCTTACTTTGAAACCCTGCAGCAAAGAGCCATCAACAACGTAGCCGACCTGGAGAAATGGCTGAAAGATATGAGTGAACTGGAAGCCGTAATCAGTGAAGATGCTTGCTGGCGCCAGATCCGCATGACCTGCGATACCAATAACAAGGAGCTGGAAGAAGCATTTACTTACTTCTGCATGGAAATTCAGCCCAAACTGCAACCATATGCAGATGCACTGAACAAGAAATTGCTCGAAAGCCCCTTCAAAAAAGAACTGGATCAGGACCTGTATAAAACCTACCTCCGCAATGTGGAGAAGCAGGTAAAGCTTTTCCGCGAAGAAAACATCCCCATCCAGGCAGAGCTTAGTGTAATGGCACAACAATACGGTGTAATATCCGGGAGAATGGCCATTACTGTGAAAGACCAGGAGTATACGCTGCAACAGGCCGCCAAGTTCCTGGAAAACAGCGACCGCGCACTGAGAGAAGAGGTATTCACTAAAACGGCTACACGTCGTTTGGAAGACAGGAAAACACTCGACGATTTATATACCGGCCTCGTAGCAAAACGTGATCAGGTGGCTAAGAACGCTGGTTTCGCCAACTACCGCGATTATAAGTTCGAGGAACTGGGGCGCTTCGATTATACCAAAGAAGATGCATTCCAGTTTCATGCAGCTATCAAAGCGCATATAGTACCGCTGGTGCAACAGATTCTTGAAAAACAAAAGGAAAAGCTGCAACTGGATGTGCTGAAACCCTGGGACACCGACGCAGAGCCGGTTGGCATTAAGCCTCTCGAACCCTTCCACAGCGGTGAAGAACTGGTTAATAAAGCCATCGAAACATTCGATGAACTGGGACCATTTTTTGGTAACTGCCTGCGTGTAATGAAACAAATGGGCCGCCTGGACCTGGAAAGCCGCAAGGGCAAAGCCCCCGGAGGTTATAACTGTCCCCTGCCAGAAACCGGCGTACCATTTATTTTCATGAACGCCGCCGGCCAGATGAAAGACCTGACTACCATGGTGCACGAAGGAGGCCATGCTGTACACTCTTTCCTCAGTCATCACTTGTCGCTCAGCGCTTTTAAGGAATATCCGATGGAAATCGCGGAAGTGGCCAGTATGAGCATGGAACTGTTTACCATGGACCACTGGAACATCTTCTTTGACGATGCCACACAATTGCGCCGCGCCCGCCTGCAACAGCTGGAGCGTGCTATTACTATATTCCCGTGGATTGCCACCATCGATAAATTCCAGCATTGGGTATATGAACATCCGCAACACACCGTTGCAGAACGTACTGCCAAATGGCTGGAGATTCTCAACGAATTCTCCCCTGCAGTAGTGGATTGGTCAGATCATGGAGATTACCGTGAAATCATGTGGCAGAAACAATTGCACCTGTTTGAAGTACCGTTCTATTATATTGAATACGGTATTGCTCAACTGGGCGCCATAGCCATGTGGAAACAATACAAGGAAAATAAAACCCAGGCGCTGAATAATTACGTACAGGCGTTGAGTTTAGGTAATACTAAAACCTTACCGGAGCTGTATAAAGCGGCTGGAATTAAATTTGATTTTTCTCCGGCATATGTAAAGGAGCTGGCCGATTTTGTGAAAGCCGAAATAGAGAAAGTCTAAAGCGGAAAGCGGAAAGCAAAAAGCTATTGAGGCGAATGAACAATAGAGATGTTAATCTTGTTAATGTGTTCATTCGCCTCAATAGCTTTTTGCTTTCCGCTTTCTGCTTTTCGCTACTTGCAGGATTTACATACCCCACTCACTACCACTTCCACATTATGTGCAGCATAACCTTTTGGAAGATGTATCTGCGGCACATCTGTTTCTTCTAAACAGATCGTATTACCACATTCCTCACATTTGAAATGGATATGATGATCATGGTGATCATGCTCGGAGCATTCCGATTTGCATAGCGCATATCGTACGGAAGTATCGGTGGTGGGTATTTTATGAATGATGCCCTTATCGAGGAAGGTTTGTAATGTACGGTAAACGGTTACCCGGTCAAATGATTTGCCGGCCAGTTTCTCAAAATCGCTGTGCTCCAGTGCCCCGCTGCTTTTCATAAACAGCTCCAGGATCCTGGTCCTGGTTTCTGTTACACTCAGTTTGCTTTCGCGTAGGAGACTGCCAATTCTTTCTGTTATTTGTTGTTTGGTGCCCATGATGAAAAAACTTTATTCTTCCATTAAACGGTCTATGTCCGTAATCAGCTTATCTATATCTGCCTGTTTGGTGCCTTCATACAAGCCCCGGATCTGTCCTGTTTTATCAACCAGCGCAAACCACTGCGTATGTACAAAGTCTTCGTCGCCGGTATAGGTACCGTCGTCTACCAGGTAGCCTTGTCTGGCTAAGCGGTACAGCTGCTTTTTATCGCCGGTGAGGAACCACCAGTTCTTAGCATCCGCGCCATGTTTGTCTGCATACGCTTTCAATACCGGCACACTGTCGTGCTCAGGATCTACGGTATGCGACAGGATCAGGAAATTCGATTTGTCTTTATATTTTGCATACACCTTGTCCATATTGGCATTCATCTTCGGACAAATACCGGTGCAGGTGGTGAAAAAGAATTCAGATACGTAAATCTTGCCGGCCACATCTGCTTTTGCTTTTGTGTTACCGTCCTGGTCTGTAAACGAAAATCCGGGTACGGTATGCCCCGGGGCGCCCAGGATCGGAAGTTTCTCTTTTCCTATAAATGAGCCTGTCTGTCCTTTGATCACATAAGCGGAGTAAGCGAGAAAACCCGCGCTCAGCACCACAAAAAACGTAATCAGTATAATTGCTTTCTTCGACATAGGTATAATCCCTGTTTTATTCAATATACAAAGGTAGCACATAGTTAACAGATGCCCAGCAGCGTAGTTGTCCAATACTTTTTTTAACACGCCTGCAACATTTTACAGTTGATAAAATAAATTATCTGAGTAAATGCTTAAATTTAATTTGCAACATTGTTGCAAATTTATGTAGTTTTGTTGGGATAGAAAAATTGGGGATATGGAAGATAATATCATGAAGCGGGTAAGCCTGGATGCCATCGGAATAGGCGCCTCCCTGGCCTGCGCGGTGCATTGCGCCTTGTTGCCGTTACTGATTACGATACTGCCGCTACTGGGCTCCAACATGCTGGAAAATGTGGCGCTGGAGTATGGGCTGCTTTCTTTCTCCTTCCTGGTTGGTTGTTTTTCACTGGGGCGGGGATATTTCAGGTATCACCGGCGTGTTGCTCCCCTGCTGTTGTTTGTGCTTGGTTTTGCCCTGTTGCTGGGCGGCCACTTTGGTATAGCGGGTGGCTATTGGGAACCTGCAATAATTTTCGCCGGCGCTGTTGGTGTAACGGGCGCGCATATATTAAATATCCGCCGTTGTAAGCAATGTGTGGGGCCTCACTACCATCACCGTTCTGAAGCGGCGTAGCAGATTATCCGGCACAATAAATAAATCACATATGGAAAAATTACCGGTTACGGTGCTGAGTGGCTTTCTCGGCGCGGGGAAAACTACTTTGCTTAATCACGTGCTGCACAACCGTGAAAATTTGCGTGTAGCCGTTATTGTTAATGATATGAGCGAGGTGAATATAGACGCGCAGTTGGTTAGGAATGAAAACGTTCTTCATCAAACAAATGAGCGACTGGTGGAAATGAGTAACGGTTGCATTTGCTGCACGCTGAGAGAAGATTTGCTCAAAGAAGTAGCCGCCCTGGCGGCAGAAAAACGCTTTGATTATTTATTGATAGAATCTACGGGCATATCAGAGCCTGTACCGGTGGCACAAACCTTCTGTTACCAGGACGAGGCCAACGGTATTGATCTAAGCAAGGTAAGCCGGCTGGATACTATGGTAACGGTGGTCGACGCCTTTAATTTTATTAATGACTACAGCAGCATTTCCCATCTTCATGAAAGCGGATTAACCGATGATGCTGCCGATCGTCGCACTATTGTAAACCTGCTTACTGACCAGGTAGAGTTTGCAAATGTTATTGTGCTGAATAAATGTGACCTCGTGACGCCCGGGATGCTGGGAAACCTGAAAGCAGTGCTGCGTAAGCTCAATGCACAGGCAAAGATCGTAACAGCTGTAAAAGGACAGGTACCCCTCAAAGAGCTTCTGAATACAGGTCTGTTTGATTTCGACACCTTTTCCCAAAGCGCCGGATGGCAGGCAGAACTGGAGAACGAGCATATTCCCGAAACAGAGGAATATGGTATTTCCTCCTTTGTATACCGCAGCCGGAAGCCCTTTCACCCCGAACGCTTCTGGCAGTATATCAACGAAAGCTGGCCGGGAAATGTGATCCGCAGCAAAGGCCTGTTTTGGCTGGCTTCCCGGCCCGAAACAGCTATGAACTGGAGCCAGGCCGGCGGCTCCCTGCGCGCTGAAAGAGCTGGTTACTGGTGGTGCGCCATTCCGCGCAACCAATGGCAACTGGATCCCGAAACCTATGAACTCATTAATAACCGCTGGGATGAACGCTTCGCCGACCGCTATAATGAATTGGTTATCATTGGTCAACACCTGCGGGCACATGACCTGATCATGGACCTCGATGGCTGCCTGTGTACGGAAGCAGAAATCAATCGCTTTCAGGAAGGCCAGTTTTTTAAGGATCCTTTTCCTGATATTTAGGCCGGACTAAAAAATAATTGAGACAAGTGTAAAAATAGATGATAGTTTTGTTGAAAATTACAGCTCGGAAGTGTAATCATTGTTACTATCCTTGAAATCCCCGGCTGTATTAAAACCTACATTTTTAAAACGCATGAAATATTTATCTACCTTACTATTTTTATTCTGTCTAACTGCATCAGCATATGCCCAACAGGGAGTATTAAAAGGAGTTATTGTTAACCGGGATCGTAAACCGGTGGAATTTGCCAACATTGCCATTCCTGCATTGCACACTGGCGCAACCGCCAACCAGCAAGGCGCTTTTAATATTAAAAATATTACGCCCGGTACCTATGATATTAAAATTTCGATGGTAGGATATCAGTCTGTAACCATTCGGAAAACTATTGCAGCAGCGCAAACCACCCTGTTGAACATCTCCCTGGAAGATGATTTGTCAAAACTCAATGAAGTAGTGGTTACCGGCGTTTCCCGCGCAACCGCAGTACGCAAAAATCCTATACCCATTGCCGTTATAGGAAAAAGGGAAATGAATATGAATGTGAATAATAACATCATCGATGCTATTATAAAAGGCGTACCCGGTGTGAGCGCAGTTACAACCGGTCCCAATATTTCAAAACCTTTTATCCGCGGTTTAGGCTACAACCGTGTACTGACCTTGTTTGACGGCGTACGCCAGGAAGGGCAACAATGGGGCGATGAACACGGCATTGAAATAGACCAGTACGGCATTTCCCGTGCAGAAGTGGTGAAAGGGCCTGCCAGTCTTACTTATGGCTCCGATGCCCTCGCCGGCGTCATTAATATGATCCCTGATATCCCGGAATTAACGCCGGGTAAACTACAGGGGAGTTTCCTCGCTGATTACCACAGTAATAACGGAATGGTGGGCACTTCACTCGGACTTGCCTACAGCCGGAACGACTGGAAATATGTATTTCGCGGCACTGCCAAAGCCGCACACAACTACCGGAATAAAGTAGATGGATACGTATATGGTACCGCCTTCCGTGAGTATAACCTTACGGGACTGGCAAGAGTGGATAAAGCCTGGGGGCATTCCCAGTTTGGCGCCACCCTCTACGATAATACACAGGAAATCCCCGATGGCAGCCGGGATTCTCTTACGCGCAGGTTTACAAAACAGGTAAATGAAGAAGATGATGATATAAAGAACAGGCTGCTGGTGCCTGATGATGCGCTGCGTTCCTACACCATTAATCCATTGCATCAGCATATACAGCATTACCGGTTTTATAATCACACCAGGCGTAACCTCGGCAAGGGAGATATCAATGCCATGATAGGTGTGCAGCAAAGTATACGACGGGAGTACAATCACCCCCAGATGGTGGAGCAGCCGGGGTTATATGTAGTATTAAATACGCTGAACTATGATGTACGCTACAATTTGCCGGCCATCAATGGTCTCGAAACCACCGTCGGTATTAATGGGATGTACCAGTCCAACAAAAGTAAAAATGGCACCAACTTTCCCATACCGGATTATAATTTATTTGATATCGGCGGTTTTGTTTTTGCGAAGAAATCTTTTGGTAAGGTAGATGTATCCGGTGGTATTCGTTACGACAGCCGCAGCATCCGCTGGAATGATTTCTACGTAGGGCCCAATAAACAAAATGGCTTTGAGCAGCATGTATCATTACCGGATACGGCCGGTGCGCATTTGCAGTTTCCGCGGTTCAGCCACCGTTATACGGGTATATCCGGCAGCCTCGGCGCTACCTGGAATATCAGCGAGCGCATACTGGTTAAAGCTAATATTGCGCGCGGTTACAGGGCTCCTAATATTACAGAGATTGGTTCCAACGGTCTTGATCCGGGAGCGCATATTGTATATCTTGGTAACAGGGGTTTTAAGCCTGAGTTTAGTTTGCAGGAAGATATTGGCATACAGGCCTGGTTACCGGATGCCGACATCAGTGTTGAGTTGTTTAATAATAATATTGAAAACTATATTTACCAGGCAAAACTATACGATAATACCGGCAACCCCGTGGTAATAGTGCCCGGGAATGCCACCTACAAGTATCAGCAGTCGGCTGCTCAATTGTATGGCGCGGAAGTAACGGTAAATCTTCATCCGCGGAGCATTGCGTGGTTAGCGATGAATAACAGTATCGCCTACACGCAGGGGCGTAACCGCAATGCTGAAATGATCCGGCAGCATGGCGATGCTGCACGTTATCTGCCGTTTATACCGCCTACGCATATACGCAGCGAACTGAAGGCTACCACCCAACGTAACCACGGCGTGTTTTCAAAAACCTATGTCCGGGTAGAGGCGGATGTGATAGCCGGTCAGCCGCATTTTTATGGGGTAGACGATACCGAAACATATACACCCGGGTATACGCTCATTAATGCCGGTACCGGCAGCAGCATTGTAGGAAAAAACGGAAAAACGATCTGCGAGATATTCCTGCAGCTGGATAATATCTGGAATGTTGCCTACCAGGCTAATATGAACAGGTTGAAATATTTTGAATATTATAGCTCCTCTCCTAACGGACGGCTGGGTATCTATAATATGGGAAGAAATTTCAGTGCTAAAGTAATCGTACCTTTTTAGGTACGGTTACCACAGCTTGAGCCCCATTTTTATACCGATCTGTAAGCTGGGTAACACGCTCACCATACGGCCATTATTCAGGGATACTTTATTATCATCGAAGTGATAGGTGTTGTACTGGTAAATTTTGCTGCGTACACCGATGCCAATAAAAGGATCAAGTATGAAGCGGTCTTTTGTAAACTGCCGTCCTATCAATAATTGAAGCCCGATTACGCTTTTATCACCGGAGTCAGTATAGGTGGCATCCTGGAAGGTATGGTCTTCGTTAGGATAGAAAACTTTCTTAAAAAATACGATGGGCTCAAAGTAAGTACCGGCCGCCCTTGACGGCGCCATTTCCCTGGAAATAAGATAGAGGCGTGCGCCTACGCGAAAACCAAGGCCCCGGCCATCAACAAACTGTTCGGTACTGATATCGGGTTTCTTTTGTCCAATATCAATTTTTTTTGCCAGTACATAGTCCGGGTAATCGGTATAAATACCACTGATACCTACTTCCAGGCTGAAGTTATCTGATATCTCCTGTTCGAGTGATATATCCAGTTCATTTATCAATGTGGCGGGATTCACCTTCAGATAGGTATTTCTGCTCACTTGTTTCTTCTTACCATCCTGTGCAAAAGATGATAATATGAGCGAACAGCATAACCATGATAATAGCAGTGTCTTTTTCATACAGTTGTAAGGGTTAGACTGGCTTTAGGACCTTATTCCTGGCGTATGTCAGCCTTTAAAGACTGGTCAATAATCGTTCCACAATTACCGGAAACCATTGATGCTCCAAGGCCTGCACCTTTTTCGCAACTGTTTCGGGCGTGTCTTCCGGTGTAATGATACAGCGTTCCTGGAGGATCGTTTCACCGTCGTCATATTTTTCGTTCACATAGTGTATGGTAATACCACTTTCTTTTTCACCTGCGGCTATTACTGCTTCATGTACAAAGTGGCCATACATTCCTTTGCCTCCGAACTTCGGCAGCAGGGCCGGGTGGATATTGATGATACGGTTAGGAAAGGCCTGGACCAGGTTGGCGGGTATTTTCCATAAAAAGCCAGCCAGCACCACAAAGTCGATCTGTTGCTCCTTTAATAACTGTACATATATATCTGAATGGAAGAACGGTTCCTTTTCTATTAATATAGCGGGGATACCTTCGCGTTCGGCGATCTGTAAAACACCAGCACCTGCTTTGTTACACACAATGAGGGAAACCCTGCCTTTGTCCGAATTCCTGAGATGATCTATAATTTTCTGCGCGTTGCTACCTGCACCCGAAGCGAATATGGCGATATTTTTCAACTAACTCTGTTTTAAACCGTAAAATTACGAATTAGGAATTACGATTTCCGGATTTGTGGGTAAATAGTACACACCTGGCGCACCATTATATATTGACAGTAATCCGTAGCCCCTGATTCGCCGGTTTTATTTCAGGTATTCGCCACAGCCCTGGTAGGTTTTATCTTTAATTTGTACCTGTACGGTGTTGGCCCGCATAAAGCCGCTCATGTCGTCGGCGCACATGGTATTACGGATGCTGATGGTGATGCCCGGGGTGGTATATACCTTTAATGTATCAGTATTAGGCTTTGCTGCTGGCAGGGTGCTTTGCAGGCTGTCGCCGGCGGCGGTGCGGAAGTTGATTTTTTTATTATCAAGATCGAGGCTCCAGAAAGGTTCGTTGCCATTGGCGGTAAACCGGATACCGGCTTTAGCTTTATCGGCCAGTAGTTGCCGGCGGTCGCCCCCTTCTACCGGTTTCAGGACATAGTTGCTGGCCAGTACGCCTTCGATGCGTTTACCTTTGGTATCGAGCAGGAGTAGTTTTCCCTCGGATGCCAGGAAGGAGCTGCTGTCGGTTTTCTTTTGGATCACGATGGTGGAGTCAGATGTTTGTTTCCAGGTGCCGGTTTCCACGGTGGCGATTCCCTGTCCTCTTCCCTGGTAGGCAACCAGCTCACTGAAAGTATGGTCGTCGTACAGGCTTATCTGGTAGTCCATCCCCGGGCAGTCGGCGCAAGGCAGCGTGCCCTGGTAGGTGCCGGTAATATGTGTAGGTGTGGAGGGACCTGGTGCGGGTGTTTGTAAGGTACTGTCCGTTTGGCTGGCCGGGGGATTGTTGTTACAGGCGGCAGCAACGGCCAGGAAAATGGGGAGGAGGATGCTTTTTTTCATGGGACCGAGTTTTTAGCAGCTGATTGAACATTCTGGTTCGCTGGCAGGTTATTATGGGTAAAAATAACAACTCTCGCAGAAATTAACCACGCTGACAGATAATATATTATATTGTGTAAGGAAGGATATAGGGGACCACTATCTGATTTTCATCTACATCTATTATAGTTATATCCCCGGAAACCTTGACCCACGTTATGATGTAGACGAGCCTCCACAGGGGAATCAAACTTTCAATCAAAATAATAAGTTTTGAAAGGATATATTCGGCGTTGAGATCAAATAGGCCAGCAGTAAGACTTCCAGCTCAATCTTCGTTAAAAAAACGGCCAAAAAAAGGCATCTTATAAGACAATAATTTTTTTTAATTGTTGGTAAATTGTCAACATTCTGTCTTATTTTTGCTGGCACTTTTAAGAAACTTTAGGTCAAATCTAAACTATATAGGCTGTGTATCGTCGTGTTTCCATTCTTTTGCGCAAGCATTTTGTGAGTGTGCTTATTCTATGCGCTAGTATAGTAATTCCGTTTTCTTCTGTAAAGGCAGCGGATCCAGCGAAGGGTAAAGCATTATTCCAAACAAACTGTGCTTCCTGCCATAATGTCCATAAGAAGCTGACAGGTCCTGCATTAGCGGGAGTAGAAGGTCGCTGGGCCGATAAGAAATTATTGCACCAGTGGATCCATAACTCCGCATCAGTACTGGCTACAGGGGACAAATATGCCAATGACCTCTTCAACGAGTTCAATAAGACAGCGATGACCGCCTTCCCTCAGTTATCTAACGAGGAGATTGACGACATCCTGGCTTACATTAAAGTTGAAGAAGTAAAAACACCGGGTGGTGCTAAGACACCGGGTGGTGATACAGCTCCTGCCGGTGCTGAAAAAGGCAATGATAACAGCTTACTGTTTGGTATCATTACCCTGATCCTGGCAGTAGTAGCGCTGATCCTCATGCAAATCAACAGCAACCTGAATAAGCTGGCTGGTGATAAAGAAGGCGTTCCAACACCAGATCCCGTTCCTTTCTACAAAAACAAAGCTTACCTCGCACTGATCATCCTGGTGCTCTTCATGGTAGGCGGATATCTCACTATCCAGGGAGCTGTAGGATTGGGTCGTCAGAAAGACTACATGCCGGAGCAACCTATCTTCTACAGCCACAAGGTGCACGCCGGTATTAACCAGATCAACTGCTTATACTGCCACGCCGGTGCCGAGAAGAGCAAACACGCCATGATTCCTTCCGAAAATATCTGTATGAACTGTCACAAGGCCATTAAGGAATACTCCGGTCCTGAGCTGACAACTGCAGAAGGTAAGAAGGTAGACGGTACTGCAGAAATCGCGAAATTATACGATTACGTAGGCTGGGATCCTGAAGCTGGTAAATATACCAAGCCAGGTAAACCTATCGAATGGACCAAGATCCACAACCTGCCCGACCACGTTTACTTCAACCACTCCCAACACGTGGTTGCCGGTCAGCAGCAATGTCAAACCTGCCACGGTGCCATTACTGAAATGGATGAAGTACACCAGTTTGCTGACCTCTCTATGGGATGGTGCATCAACTGTCACCGTACTACCAAAGTGCAGTTCGCTGACAACAACTATTACAGCATCTTCGAAAAGCTTCATCAGGATATTAAAGATAAGAAGATCGACAGTGTAACAGTTGAAATGGTAGGTGGTACTGAATGTCAAAAATGTCACTACTAGGATGGATTTAGAGGGATACCCCCTCAGATCAGAAGATATCAAAATTTATAAACGTAACTCGTTAATATAACATGGAGCAAAAAAAGTATTGGAAAGGCTTGGAGGAGTTGCACAATACCGATGCGCATCAGGAAATTGTGAAGAACGAATTCAGTGAAGAACTGCCGTTCGAGAGTGAAGGCCTGTTGAATGCTACTACCCCCCGCAGGGATTTTCTTAAATATCTGGGCTTCACCACTGCTGCTGCCGCTATCGCTGCCAGCTGTGAAACCCCCGTTAAGAAAGCTATTCCGTATGTAAACAAACCGGAAGAAATTACCCCGGGCGTAGCCAATTATTATGCTTCTTCCTATTCCATTGATGGAGAATATGTACCGGTTGTGGTGAAAACCCGTGAAGGTCGTCCTATCAAACTGGAAGGAAATACTTTATCATCTATCACACAGGGGGCTACTTCTGCCAGAGTACAAGGAGCTGTATTGAGCCTGTATGATACTGCCCGTCTCCGTTTCCCCTCTATCGGCGGTACGGAAACTACCTGGGCAGAACTGGATAAACAAGTAGGTGCAGCACTGGCCGGATTAGGCGGTGCTCCTGTTGTTTTATTAAGCGCTACCTTACTCAGCCCCACTACCAAAAAGGTAATCGGCGAGTTCCTGGCTAAATATCCAAACTCACGCCACGTAGTATACGATGCAGTTTCATACTCTGGTATGCTGCAGGCAAACGAAGCAGCTTACGGTAAAAGAGTTATCCCGTCCTACCACTTTGAAAATGCCAAAGCGATAGTGAGTCTGGGAGCTGACTTTATCGGAACCTGGCTCAACCCTGTTGAATACGCCCGCCAGTTTGCTCAAACCCGTAAGATCAATGCGCAGAAACCCGAAATGTCTAAGCTTTTCGCGTTCGAAAGCCATATGAGCCTCACCGGTGCAAACGCAGACGAAAGATATACACACAAACCATCTGAATCCGGTGCCATCGCACTGGCACTGCTGGCAGCAGTAGGCGGCAGCGTAACCGCTCCTGCAATTGCTGACAAGCGTGTGGCAGACGGTATACAGAAAGCAGCGAAAGAACTGAAGGCTAACGCTGGTAAAGCACTGGTAGTTAGTGGTTCTAACGATGTAAATGTACAAACCATTGTAAACGCCATCAATAACATCATCGGCGCTAATGGTACTACTATCGATTTCGCATCCCCTTCCAACTACCGTCAGGGTATCGATAGCGATATGACCAAACTGGTAAGTGACATGAACGCAGGCAGCATCGGTGCTGTACTGGTACTGGGCACTAACCCGGTTTATGACTACTTCGAGTCAGCCAAATTCGCGGAAGGCCTGAAGAAAGTAAAACTCACCGTTTCCTTCAACGAAAGAAACGACGAAACAACTGAACTGTGTAAATATGTTGCGCCTGATCATCATTTCCTCGAAAGCTGGAATGATGCAGAAGGCAGAACAGGCTACTATAGCTTTGCGCAGCCTACTATCCTCCCACTGTTCAAAACACGCGCGGTACAGGATACTTTCCTCACCTGGGCTGGCAACACCACTGCCTGGGCTGATTACCTGAAAAACGAGTGGATCAGCAAACTGGGCGGACAGGAAGCATGGGATAAAGCATTACAGGATGGTGTGGTTGAACCAGCTGCTGCTCCTGCTTTAGGAGGTGCCTCTTTCGCCGGCGACATTGCTGGTGCGGCAGGTAAAATCAACAGTGGCAAGAAAGGTGGTAAACTGGAACTGGTACTGTACGAAAAAGTAGCGATCGGTAGCGGTAAACTGGCTAACAACCCCTGGTTACAGGAAATGCCGGATCCAATTACCCGCTCTACCTGGGGCAACTACGCTTGTATCTCCAACAAACTGGCTAAAACCTTCTCTACTCAGTTAGGTGATGACTACGAAATCAATGCTGAGAAGAAAGTACTGAAAGTAAAATCCAACGGTAAGGAAATTGAACTGCCATTGCTGATTGTTCCTGGTATGCACCCGGAAGTAATCGCTATCGCAGTAGGTTACGGCCGTGGTGAAAAAGTAGGAAGAGCTGCCGGTGGTATCGGTAAAAACGCTTATCCTTTTGTAAGCTTCAATGGTCAGACTTTTGACTACTTCACTACCGACGCATCTGTTGATGCTACCGGTACCAAAGAAATTGTTGCTTTAACACAAACACATAACAGCTACGAAGGCCGTCCTATCGTTAAAGAAACCACCCTGGAAGAGTTCATTAAGAACCCTAAGGAGGTGAACGAAGACAGGCTGGAGCTGAAGAAATTTGGTGCTGATTTCCGTAAGGATGCTACCCTGTATCCTAACTATAGCTATCCTGGTATCAAATGGGGCATGTCTATCGACCTGAACACCTGTTTCGGTTGCGGAGCGTGTACGATTGCCTGCCAGGCTGAAAACAACGTTTCTGTTGTAGGTCGCGAAGAAGTAGCAAAAGCGCACGAAATGCACTGGATCCGTATCGACCGTTACTTCAGCGGCGATGAGGAAAATCCGGAAGTAGTGTTCCAGCCAATGCTGTGTCAGCACTGCGATAACGCGCCTTGCGAAAACGTTTGTCCGGTTGGCGCTACCAACCACAGCTCTGAAGGTATTAACCAGATGGCTTACAACCGTTGTATCGGTACCCGTTACTGCGCAAACAACTGTCCTTATAAAGTACGTCGCCTCAACTGGAGAGACTGGAACGGTGCGGACAGCTTTGAAAACAACCTCTACGATGTGGCAGATATGAACGATAACCTCACCCGTATGGTGCTGAACCCTGACGTAGTGGTTCGTAGCCGTGGTGTGATGGAAAAATGTTCCTTCTGCGTACAACGTCTGCAGGAAGCTAAACTGGATGCGAAGAAAGCTGGTCACCCATTGAAAGATGGTGCTGCTAAAACCGCCTGCCAGCAAGCTTGTGGCGCTGATGCGATCGTATTCGGTAACATCAACGACAAGAACAGCGAAATCTATAAGATCCGCAACGAAATGCAGACCGACAGGTTGTATTATGTGTTGGAAGAAACACACGTACTGCCTTCTATCAGCTACCTGGCTAAGATCAGAAACAAGGATGCAGCTCCAAAGGCAGAGAAAGAATCTGCTCATAAGGAAGAAGCGCATCACGCGTAAGAGATCTTAACAGGAAATCGTTAGGAGATAAAGACAGAAAGAAGTTACAGAATCTGAGATCATAACAAAAGACAAGGGCTAGTAGCTAGAAGCTAGCAGCTAAAAGCTTATAGAATATGCATTTAAAATACGAATCCACACTGAGAGAACCTTTGGTAGACGGGGTTAAGGATTATCACCAGGTAACGGAAGATATCATTAGTCCCATTGAAGGGAAGCCTGGAACACTGTGGTATGTAGGCTTTTTCATCTCCCTGACACTGTTGGGCTTCGGCGCATTTTCAGTGTTCTGGCAGATCTATTTCGGTGTCGGAGTATGGAATCTGAACAAGACCATCGGTTGGGGTTGGGATATCACCAACTTCGTATGGTGGGTAGGTATTGGTCACGCCGGTACCCTGATCTCTGCGATCCTCCTGCTGTTCCGCCAGGGTTGGCGTACAGGGGTGAACCGTGCGGCAGAAGCGATGACGATCTTCGCGGTAATGTGCGCCGGCCAGTTCCCGATTATTCACATGGGTCGTGTATGGATGGCATTTTTCATCCTGCCTTACCCTAACACCCGCGGTCCGGTATGGGTTAACTTCAACTCTCCGCTCCTCTGGGACGTATTTGCGATCTCTACTTACTTTACCGTATCACTCCTGTTCTGGTACTCCGGTTTATTACCGGATTTCGCCAGCGTACGTGACAGAGCTAAAACCAAACTGCGCAAGCTGTTATATGGTGTAGCTGCTTTCGGATGGACCGGTTCTACCAAACACTGGCAACGTCATGAAGCACTGTCGCTGGTACTGGCAGGTTTGGCAACACCATTGGTACTGTCTGTACACACTATCGTATCTTTTGACTTTGCTACCTCTGTAATTCCTGGTTGGCATACTACCATCTTCCCTCCTTACTTCGTGGCGGGTGCGATCTTCTCCGGGTTTGCGATGGTACAAACACTGCTGATCATTACACGTAAAATATTACACCTGGAAGAATACATTACCCTGGGCCACATGGAAGCCATGAACAAGGTAATTGTACTGACCGGTTCTGTGGTTGGTTGTGCTTACCTGACTGAGTTATTCATGGCATGGTACGGCGCTAACCCTTACGAGTTCGCCACATTCTTTAAATACCGCGCTGCCGGCCCGCTGGGTTGGTCTTACTGGATCATGATGACCTGTAACGTAATCACTCCGCAGGTGTTCTGGTTCCGCAAAATGAGAAGAAGCGTAGCGGTAACTTTCGTTATGTCTATCATCGTAAACATCGGTATGTGGTTTGAGCGTTTCGTAATCATCTGTACTTCCCTGTACCGCGATTACCTGCCATCCAGCTGGGCTTACTATCGTCCATCCTGGCCTGAAGTAGGTTTCTACATGGGTACATTTGGTCTGTTCTTTACCTGCTATTTCCTGTTTGCTAAATACTTCCCTGTAATTGCACTGGCTGAAATCAAGTCAATTCTGAAAACTTCCGGTGAGAACTACAAAGAGAAAATGGTGGTGTACGAAGAAGAGCCGGCAGAGAAATTTGCACACGACGTAGCACACGCACACTAATAGACGAATCAAGAGAATTTATTACCTGGAATTTGAATTTTTAAATATATGGCTGTTAAAAAATTTGTTGTAGGCTTGTTTGACGATGAGGCAGTGTTGTTTCCGGCAGTAAAGAAAGTACGCACTGCAGGATACAAATTGCACGATGTATACACTCCTTTTCCTGTTCACGGCCTCGATCATGCAATGGGTTTAAGAGAAACCAGTCTGCACACAGCCGGTTTCATATATGGTATCACCGGTACTACTACCGCATTATCCTTCATGAGTTGGGTATTTAACGTAGACTGGCCGCTGAACATTGGTGGTAAACCACATTTCCCGTTGCCTGCATTTATTCCTATCACTTTTGAGCTGACCGTATTATTTGCAGCGGTAGGAATGGTGATGACTTTCTGTTATCTCTGCCAGCTGATGCCAGGTGTGAAGAAACACATTTTCCACCCCGGACAAACAGACGATAAGTTTGTAATGGTAATAGAGCTGACAGAAAAAACAAATGCGGAAGAAGTAAAGAGCTTCCTCGCTGCTGCCGGCGCTCAGGGTATCAATGAGCAAAAAGCAGAAGCAGGATGGTGGTTCGGAAGATATGATAAGGATGATGAACCTTATCTGCGTAAGATTCAGACTGCAAACGCTTAATTATAATAACAGCTAAAACATACAGTTGCGACATTAGGATTTGAGCAAGCAAGAACTAATGAAAGCTAGATAAATAATTTCTGATGAAAAGGACTTCCAACATATTGATTGTAGCCGCATTGGCAACTGGAGCTTTCCTGGCAGCCTGTAACAGAGGGGAGCATAACAGAAAGCCCGGCAGGATTTATATGCCAGACATGTACGAATCCCGTGCGTATGAATTTTATAGTGCTCGTTTGTCAGGCCTGAAGCCAGTGGAAGGAACAGTAAAAAGAGGTGAACTTTTGCCATATCATCTGAAAGAAGCTGATACGGCACTGGCTAATCTGGTGAAGAATCCATTAACTATTACGCCAACTGATCTTAAAGAAGGCGAACGTTTATTTAATATCTACTGTGGTATCTGTCATGGTACTGCTTTGGATGGTAATGGTCCTCTCTATAAAGATGGTACCGGACCTTTTTCTGCAGCTCCTGCTAATCTGATAGCCGGTGCAAAATCCGGTTACACAGAAGGTCGCCTGTTTCATGTAATGACCTACGGTTACAACATGATGGGTAGCTACGCCAGCCAGCTCGACAGGGCACAACGCTGGACGATTGCGGCTTATATCAGAAGCAAACAGCCAGGTGCTGCCGCCCCGACTGCTGCTCCTGCTAATGATAGCACTGCGGCTAAATAAATGAGTTAAACTGAATTTCAATCAAGTATTTTAATATACAGTAATGAAAGACCAATTTGTAGTACCGGCAAGATTAAAAAAGACCAGCTTCGTGTTAATGGGCGTGGGCTTGCTGACGTTATTGATCGGATTAATTGCGTTTCATGGTGAGAACGCGACACGGTTTTGGGCCGGTCTGTTGCAAAACAGCAGCTTCTTTTTGCTGATTACATTGGCGAGCACCTTCTTTATAGCTGCTACTACCCTGGCGCATGGGGGCTGGCAGATTGGTTTCCGCCGTGTACCTGAAGCTATTTCAATGGCCGTTCCTGTGCTGTCTGCCATTTTATTTGTAGTAGTAATGATCCTGGTGTTTGGTGGAAGAGATGATATCTACCACTGGGTAAATGCTCACCACGTAGCAGAAGATAAAATCCTGACCTGGAAATCCGCTTTCCTGAACAAAGGATTCTTTACAGTTGCTACCATCCTCACACTGGGCCTCTGGATATTCTTTACCCTGAAGCTTCGTAAAATGTCTATCGAAGAAGATGGATGGGATCTGCGCCCTGAAACAGGTCGTAAATTACTCTGGAGAAATACCGTTGTTTGCGGTGGTTTCCTCGTAGTTTTCACCCTCAGCGTTGGTTCTACCACCCCATGGATATGGTTAATGAGCATCGATGCACACTGGTTCTCTACCATGTACAGCTGGTACACTTTCGCCAGTACCTGGGTATCCGGTCTGGCACTGATAGCACTGTTTGTTGTATATCTCAAGAAACATGGTTATCTCTCTTATGTAACAGAAGAACACCTGCATGACCTGGGTAAATTCATGTTTGCCTTCAGCATCTTCTGGACTTACCTCTGGTTCTCCCAGTATATGCTGATCTGGTACGCCAACATGCCGGAAGAAACTGAATACTTCCAGCCACGTGTTTGGGGCCAGTGGAGACCAATTTTCTTCCTGAACCTCCTGATCAACTTTGTAACGCCGTTACTGTTCCTGATGAAAAGGGACACCAAACGTAATTATACTGCCATCGTATTCATCGCTATCGTGATCATCTTCGGTCACTGGCTGGATTTCTGGCAGATGGTTTCTCCAGGTACTGTTAAAACCCTGGTATTCCCCTGGTATGAATTCGGACTCGGACTTGGTTTTGTGGGACTGATCATTTTCCTGGTATCCAACCAGCTGACTAAAGCGGCACTGGTTCCGAAAAATCATCCTTACCTGAAAGAAAGTATCGTTCACCACACCTAACAGGTGATCAAGGAGATTAGGCAATAGAAAAGCATTAGATAACTTAATTATTTCATATAGCAATGTCAGGATTTTTAGCAGTCTTAGTTGTTGTTCTCATATTCATAGTCATCTTCCAGATTGCGAAGGCGAGCGAATATGTGTCCATATTGAAGGGAGAAAAGAAAGCGCGCGAGCAAAGTAACCGTATAAATGGTTTCCTGCTGATTGCATTCCTGGTGCTGGGGCTTATAGGAGTGTACTACTGTAACGATTTGCTGAAAGGCAAAATCCTGGGCGAATCTGCTTCAGAACAGGGAGAAGGCGTAGACACCCTCATTTATGTAACACTGGCCATCACCGGCGTGGTGTTCGTTCTTACCCAGATCGCTTTGTTCTGGTTCGCATTTAAATACCAGGAAAAAGAAGGCCGCAAAGCATTCTATTTTCCGCACAATAATAAACTGGAAGTTATCTGGACCGTTATTCCGGCCATCGCTTTAACCGTACTGGTAGCTTTTGGTTTGAAACACTGGTTCCAACTGACTTCCGATGCTCCAAAAGATGCAACAGTAGTAGAAGTTACCGGTAAACAATTTAACTGGATCTTTCGCTACCCTGGTAAAGATGGTCAGCTCGGTCGCCGCGACTTTAAAAATATTGACCCTACCGCTGGAAACGAATTAGGCCTGGACTGGAACGATCCGCTGAATAAGGACGATTTCATGCCTACCGAAGTACACCTGGTAGTGGGCAAACCGGTTAAATTTGTAATCGGCTCCCGCGATGTTATCCATGATGTTGGTTTACCTCACTTCCGTATGAAAATGGATGCGGTGCCAGGTATTCCTACAACACTCTGGTTTACGCCTAAGTTCACCACTAAACAAATGAAGGAAAAAACTGGTAACCCGGATTTCACATATGAAATTTCCTGCGATCAGATGTGTGGTAGCGGTCACTACTCCATGAGAGGGGTGATAGTAGTAGAAACTCAGGAAGAATACGACGCCTGGGTAGCTAAACAAAAATCTACTTACAGCCTGACACATGAAGCTGCTGCTCCTCCTGCAGGCGCTGCGGCAGACAGCACACAAAAAACCGTAGCTGCTAATATTAAGTAAGCTGTAATTTTGCGTAGAAGAATTTTTGACGGAGTACAATTAAAAACAATAAAGACAAACTGACAAACGACGATACTTCCCGGGCGTTAGTTTATAATAAACCGAACTGATTATGAGTAACGAAGCAACATTGCACAGTCAACAGGAGGTAATGCACGGAGCGCATGATCATCATGATCATGAGCACCACCATGAAGGCAGTTTCATATCGAAATATGTGTTCAGCATGGATCATAAAATGATCGCCAAACAATTCCTGATTACTGGTATCGTTTGGGCTATCATTGGTGCTTTCTTCTCTGTGCTGTTCCGTTTGCAACTTGGTTTTCCAGATGCTACTTTCCCCTGGCTGGAAAGCATCCTGGGTCATTGGGCGAAAGGTGGCCGTATTTCGGCGGAAGCTTATTATGCATTGGTAACGATGCATGGTACCATCCTTGTATTCTTTGTATTAACTGCCGGTTTGAGCGGTACCTTCTCTAACCTGCTGATTCCTTTGCAGGTGGGTGCGCGTGATATGGCCTCTCCTTTCATGAACTGTCTGAGCTACTGGTTCTTCTTCCTGGCCAGCCTGGTAATGATGGCATCCCTGTTTGTACAAACAGGCCCTGCTTCCGGAGGTTGGACAATGTATCCGCCATTAAGCGCCCTGGGAGATGCTTCTATCGGTTCTAAAGTAGGTGTGGATTTGTGGTTAACCAGTATGGCACTGTTTGTTGTTTCTCAGTTGCTGGGTGGTTTGAACTATATCTCTACGCTCCTGAATATGCGTACCAAAGGTATGGCGATGACTAAAATGCCGTTGACTATCTGGTCATTCTTCTTCACCGCTGTATTGGGCGTACTGTCTTTCCCTGTATTGCTGTCAGGCTTCATCCTGCTGCTGATGGATCGTCACGCTGGCACCAGCTTCTACCTGTCCGATATCTTTATCGCCGGGAAAGCCCTGGCAAACGAAGGCGGTAGCGCTATCCTCTATCAACATTTATTCTGGTTCTTAGGTCACCCTGAGGTATATATTATCATCCTCCCTGCAATGGGTATGGTATCTGAAGTATTGGCGGTGAGCGCACGCAAACCTATCTTCGGTTACCTCGCGATGATCGGTTCCCTGTTCGCTATCTGTATCCTGGCCTTCCTGGTTTGGGCGCACCACATGTTCGTAACAGGTCTGAACCCGTTCCTGGGTGCATTCTTCGTACTCTTAACCTTATTGATCGCGGTTCCGTCTGCTATCAAGGTATTTAACTGGATCACTACTATCTGGAAAGGTAATATCAACTTTACACCTGCTTCCCTGTTCTCTATCGGTTTTGTGAGCACTTTCATCTCCGGTGGTTTAACAGGTATCTGGTTGGGTAACTCTTCTATCGATATTCACCTGCATGATACCATGTTTGTGATCGCCCACTTCCACATTGTAATGGGTGTATCTGCATTCTTCGGTATGTTTGCCGGTATCTATCACTGGTTCCCTAAAATGTATGGCCGCTTTATGAACCAAACCATTGGTTATATCCACTTCTGGGTAACCATGATTGGTGCTTACCTGATCTTCTGGCCTATGCACTACGAAGGTATGGCGGGTATGCCAAGAAGATACTATGATGTATCCGGCTGGGCTTCCTTCAAACAGTTTGGTGGTCTGAACGAATTCATCACGATTGTGGTAATCCTGGTATTTGCGGTACAGCTTCTGTTTGTGTTCAACTTCTTCTACAGCATTTTCAAAGGTAGAAAGATGACCACCCAGAACCCATGGAACGCTACTACCCTGGAATGGACTACACCAATCCACGCCGGTCACGGTAACTGGCCTGGCGAAATTCCTGAAGTTTACCGTTGGGCTTATGACTATAGCAAGGATGGAAGAGATTTCATTCCGCAGACTGAGCCAATTGGACCTAATGAATCAGCGCACTAAGATATAGTTCAGGGTTCCGGCAGGAAGAAGCCTTTCAGATGAAAAATCTTCCTTCCGGAACTTTGTTCCCTGTGATGTTTGTAAATTTGTTCCGGACTTAAAACCGGAATGTGGCTAGAAAAAAAATGTTGCAAGAAAACTCCATAAAATTGTCGTCATCATACGCCGTAGCCAGTAAGGCGAAGGACTACTCTCAGCTGATGAAGTTCAATCTCACCTTTATGGTGGTATTTTCGTCGGTAGTGGGTTATCTGCTGGTACCTGGTGTGGAGTTTAACTTAATAAAAGTTCTTTTATTATTTGCCGGTGGTTTGCTGGTTTCCGGATCTGCCAATACCATCAACCAGATTTGGGAGAAGAATACTGATAAGCTGATGGCCCGCACCGCCGTTCGTCCCCTGCCCTCCGGGCGCATGAACGAAGGCGAAGCGATTACGCTGGCAGTAGTAACCGGGGTAGCAGGTATCCTGATTATGGGATATTGCTTTAACTGGTTGGCTGGCACCCTGAGCCTGATTTCCCTGGTGTTGTACGGATTTGTATATACGCCCTGGAAAAAATGGAATTCACTTGCCGTACTGGTAGGTGCTATTCCAGGTGCAATGCCGCCAATCATTGGTTGGGCTGCAGGCGCCAATAACCTGGCAGAAGGTGGCTGGTCTCTGTTTGCTATTCAGTTTCTCTGGCAATTCCCGCATTTCTGGGCCATCGCCTGGATTGCGTATAAAGATTATGCAAGAGCAGGTTTCAAATTGTTACCGGGCAGCGGAGAACCCAACAAGTACACCGCCATACAGGCAGCTATGTACACCTTGTTGCTGATTCCTGCCGGCGTAGCGCCGTACCTGTTGAAAATCACGGGCAGTATTTCTGCCATAGTGGCTATTCTTGCAGGTATCTTCTTCCTGTACAGGGCTATTAACCTGTATAGGAAAAATGATGTTCCGGCAGCGCGTAAGCTCATGTTCGGATCTTATATTTATCTGACTATTGTTCAGCTGGCACAACTGCTGGATAAAGCATAAAAAGAAAAGAGGAGTGATGGATACTATGACACTGGAACAACGTAAGAAAATACATCCGCATAAATATTCCCTATGGATTGCCATGGGTAGCATTACTATGATGTTTATCGGGTTTACCAGTGCTTACATTGTTAAAAGATCACAGGCAAATTGGCTGGCATTTGAACTGCCGCATATTTTCTGGTTATCCACTGCTATCATTTTAACAAGCAGCTTAACAGTTCACCTGGCTTTAAAGCAGTTTAAAGAAAGGAACATGCAACGCTACAAACAGCTGATCACACTTACAGCTATCCTGGGTGTGGCGTTTGCAGTGTGTCAATGGATCGGTTTTTCTCAGATGAAAAATATGGGACTGCCCCTCAACGGGCCTGTTTCCGCTTCTTTTATTTATGTAATCGTAGGAGTGCACATGCTGCACGTGCTGGGTGGTGTAGTAGCACTGCTCATTATGTTTGGCAGGGCTTACAGAACCCGTGTACGAACCTATAGCCCGGTACCCATTGAAGTGGCCGCAACTTACTGGCATTTTGTGGATGTATTGTGGATTTACCTGTTAATTTTTTTAAGTATCGCCAGATAAACTTTGTAAAATTTTATAAAACTAACAATGGATACAGCAGTTACAGCGAAGAAAAAATGGTGGGCCGGAGGATATTCTCCCTTTAATGTGAGCTATGGCAAGTTGATGATGTGGTACTTCCTGATGTCAGATGCGTTCACTTTCGGCGCATTATTGATAGCATATGGTACCATCCGGTTTTCCAGCCCATCCTGGCCTGATCCGAATGAAGTCTTCAAATCATTCCCTGGCATGGGCCATGCCGAATTGCCGTTGATGTTTGTGAGCTTAATGACTTTCATTCTCATCATGAGTTCTGTAACCATGGTACTGGCAGTACATGCCGGTCACATGAGAGATAAAAAAGCCGTGGCCAAATGGCTGATGTGGACCATCGTTGGTGGTATCGCCTTCCTGAGCTGCCAGGCCTGGGAATGGACACACCTGTATCATGAAGGTGCATGGTGGGGCCGCAATCCTTTCATTAACGTGGACGGTACACAGGCTTCTACTAACTTTACCAACTTCTTCTTTACCATCACTGGTTTCCACGGTTTACACGTAACCTCCGGTGTTGTACTGAATATCGTTATCCTCGCTAACGTACTGAAAGGTACTTACGAGCACAGAGGCCACTATGAAATGGTGGAAAAAGTAGGTCTCTACTGGCACTTTGTAGATCTGGTTTGGGTATTTGTATTCACCTGCTTCTACCTGCTGTGATCATCAACAGGTAGCATTATACAAGGTTTGTCATAATTATTTGGAATCTGAATTTTTCGAATTTATTAATTTAAAGAATAATGGAGCATACACATACTGCGGCAGGGCATGAAAGTGCACATAGTGATTCATCTACTAAATCAATCTGGAGAACGTTCTGGATCCTGTTGTGTATCACATTGGTGGAAGTAGGTCTGGCGTTCTTACACCTGGAATACGGTTTCCTCCCAAGAGTAATGTTGAACGCAATCTTTATCGGTCTTACCCTGGTAAAAGCTTTCTATATCGTTGCTGAATTCATGCACTTAGGTCATGAAATCAAAAACCTGATCATGACCATACTAATTCCGTTGCTGTTATTTGTATGGTTTATTATCGCCTTCCTTTATGAAGGAGATTCCTGGAAAAATATGCGGAAAGACCTGAAACCAGGTACTCCGGTAGAAACACCAAAGATTGGACCAGCTGAAAAGCATCATTAATTTCATCGATAAATTGTAAGGATCATCACTCGCAGGGCTTTATTAGGAGTATCATTGGCTATACTGGTGCCGCTTATAGGTTATCTCGTTGTAGATCACTATGGAAAGAATGTAGTGCCGGTTCCGGGTTACTTCGTCCCTGAAAGAGTAGATACCGTCTCTGAAAATGGTAAAGTATCTTACGATACCGTTTTTCATAAGATCCGCGACTTCCACCTGACTAACCAATTAGGAGAACAGGTGAGTTTGAAGGACATGGAAGGAAAAGTATTACTGGTTGATTTCTTTTTTACTTCCTGCCCAAGTATCTGTCCTACTTTAACAAAAAACCTGAAAAAGGTTCAGAGCGCCTACGTAAAGAACGATTCTTTGCTGCAGATACTCTCTTTTTCAGTAGACCCGGAAAGGGATACGGTAGACAAGCTGCGTAAATATGCTTATGACTACCAGATCAATCCCGATAACTGGTGGCTGCTGACCGGTAGTAAAAAAGAAATCTATGACCTCGCCAGAAACGACTTTTTTGTTTCTGTGACAAAAGGAGACGGCGGGCCAGACGACTTTATACACACCGAAAAGCTGGTGCTGATCGACAAAAACGGAAATATCAGGGGATACTACGATGGCCTGGATTCCAATGCCGTAAAAAGATGCGCAGGCGATATCGCCATACTGCATCTGGCAAAGGAAAGACACCGGCCGGGTTTTGGGGCCTTTCTCAAAAAACTGTTCTCCGGAGAGAAGTAGCATACATAATTTTATGTGAGAGGTGAATAGGGAAAAGGTGTTCACCTTTCTTTATTCACCTTTTTTTATTAGAGCAGATATGGAATTTAAAGATAGAAATCTCAATACGCCCATTACCATTGTATCGATTGCGATCCCCGCACTGGTAGCGTTATTGTTTGTTTTACCCAAGCCGGATATGCACCCTGGTTTTGATATCAGGATATTACCGCTGTTCCATGCGATCCTGAATACAGCTACGGCTGTACTGTTACTGGCCAGCCTGTATTTCATCAAAAATGGCCATGTAAAGGCGCATAAAACCACTAACCTGGTGGCGGTGGCACTATCTGCGGTTTTCCTGCTTTCATACGTAACATACCATTCCCTGGCGCCTGAAACGCGCTTTGGCGATATTGACCACAACGGTGTGCTCGATGCTGCAGAAAAAGGAGTGCTGGGTGGCATACGTTATCTGTACTATTTCCTTTTACTGACCCATATTGTATTGGCAGGCATTATTGTGCCCCTGGTGCTTTTTACCCTGCTGCGCGGGTTCCAGAACGATATTCCCCGTCACCGTAAAATTGCCCGTATTACCTGGCCTATCTGGTTTTATGTGGCCGTTACCGGCGTGATCGTTTATATCATGATTTCCCCTTACTACCATTGATATATTTAGCAGATTTTTTTGGGAGAGATAGCCTAATTTTGTCTGATCAAATGATAATACTATGAAGAAGGCAGGTTTGTTATTGCTGACAGGTGTTTTAATGATGATGAGCGGATCTGTAATGGCACAGTGTTCACTGTGTACCAAAACGGCGCAGCAGCTGGGCGAAGGTCCGGCGAAAGGCCTGAATAACGGTATCCTGATGTTGGCTTTAACTCCGCTTGCAATTATTGGATTCCTGGCCTTCCGTTGGTGGAAGAGCAATAAGGAAGCCTGATAAATAAATTCGAACAACCCAAAAAACTATGATTACCTACAGAAAGGCGGATATAAACGATATCCCGCAGTTGGTGCATCTGCGGCTGCAGTTTCTGAAAGAAATTTACCCTAAGGCAGATACTTCCCAGGATGTAGTATTGCAGGATCATCTCAGGGTCTACTTAAAAGAACATCTTTCCCAAAATACCTTTGTAAACTGGTTTGCCGAAGCAGAAGGCAGGGTAGTGGCCAGTGCCGGCATCGTTTTTTACAACCAGCCGCCACTGTACCACAACCTTGAAGGCAAAGTTGCCTATATCCTGAATGTGTATACGCTCCCCGCTTTCCGGCGTAAAGGCATTGCAAAAGCTTTAATGCAAAAACTAATGGCAGAGGCAAAAGCACGTAATACCGGTAAGGTAAGCTTACATACCAGTCAGGATGGACGCTTGTTGTACGAACAATTAGGGTTTGCGGCAGGAGATAATGAAATGACCTGCCAGCTACCACGCATACAATAACACCCTACTCTTCTTCCCGAAGTTCAAATACAGGGCAATCGATCCTTAAACCACCATTGTTCAGGGAGATTTTCAACTTGTTACAATAGTAGCCCTTTTTTTCGCCAAGGCAACCGCAGTTAAAGCACATTGGCTGGGTGGAAATCACCTCTTGCTGGTTAAGCTGGTAGATCAGCTGCATCAGTTGTTCCAGTAACCCGTTCTGCTCTTTGGCAGGCAGCAGGTCCACTGTATCCTGTAACGGATTTGCAAACTGCTCTACTTTTTTAGCAACCGCCCGTCCCTCCTTTACAAGGTGCAAGGTGTGGCTACGGGTGTCTGTAGCGCTTGCCTTACGGGTCAGGTACTGCTTTTGCTCCAATGATTTCACTGCATCACTGATGGTGGCCTTGGTCATATTGAAATACGATGCCAAAGTTGTAACAGTTCGTTTCTCCTCCGGGTAGTGCAGTAAAAAGGTAAGCACCTGAATCTGTATGGGACTAAGCCCATACTGGGTGGCCTCCTGCCATAATAGTACGCGGAAGGCTTCTGATAATCGCTCCAGGGAGGCCACTACTTTACTAGATGTGTTTTCTGCCTGCTGTGCGGGGCTGAATGTGGAAACTTTCCCCATATTTTCTTGCTGTCCTTAATAGTTAGTTAGTGGGGCAAGGTACAATATAAATATATGGCGGGAAATAGCATATTAGTGACATTCCTTGTGGAAACACCTTTTTTTTAATGACATCCCTCCAGTTCATGAATATAGTAGCCCTTCTGCCGGATCTGTTCCTGCCACCGCGGTATTATTTCAGTAATATGACAGAAACGGCAATCTTTCTGCGAAACCATCAGGCCCCTTTCCCTTTTGGATTGCAAATAGTCATTGCCAAATATGAGCACTTCCTCAAAACAGGTCTCCTTGGTAACTATAATGTCGAAATGCAGGAACTTCCCATCTTTCTTTTTAACATACGTGTCGAAAACAGCGACTTCCATAGTGTATACTTTTGCAACTAACGTAAACGGTTATATTAAAAAGGAAGCTGCCGGGTTTCAGGATATACCCATAACAGTACACTGAAACTGATGGCCTTAAACCAGGCCTGTTGCATACGCTCTACGTCTTCCCCGGGATGCCCGTACCTGTCCAGGTAAGGCCTGCCTGCTTCAGAAACCGGGTAAATGAAAGTAGATAAGTACCGCAGGTATACCATCGGCAATGGCTCCAGTTCACTGGCAGATCCCGGTGTCAGGTGCAGCTGCTCAGCAATCCGTTCTTCAAACTGCCACCAGCTCTTCCCCTCCTGCCGGGTACAGAGACCAGTGATCCATTGACGGAAATGAGGACGCAGCGTTTCCAGATAACTTGCGTCGGGGGTACCGTCCCGCGTAAAATAGTAAGCGAGATAATCGTTCTTTAGAATAAAGTCATACCAGTTATTTAATATATCCTCTGTATGAGCCACCAGTATATTACCAGCCATTATCAGATAGTGCTCGTCTTCATTGGTGAATAGCAGCATCCTTTTCAGTCTGACTAATGTTTGGGCATCCGGTGGGTATTGGGGGTTTTCAGAGCCAGCTGTGCCATGCCGCATAGCATCGTTCATAGATTTTGATTTAGATTCCTTTACGGATTGGTTATTACAAATATAATAAGGTTGCCTAACTAAAAAAATTATATCAGGGCGTATATTCCTTTGCGTTAGTATTTATATATTAATATAATTTTATTTGCGATTGTAAACCGAACACAATAGCTTTGGAACTCCTGAGTATAACCACACTGTATGATTAATTTATTGTACGATATCAATAGAAAAGGTCTCCCACCGGTACCCGTTACTGATGATAACACGGCACCCGCTGCATCCGCTGCATGGCCCCGCAGTTTATATATATCCTTACTGGCAATGATTACAGCGGCTTCAGGTGTTGCCGCCGGCTGGCTCATCAGTCATATAATACCGGCTATCATGTCGCTGCTGTATAATGGACAACTGCAGCCGGAAGCAAATGGGGTAGAAAATGATGAACTAGGCATCTGGATCATATTTATACCGGTAGCGGGCGCCCTGTTGCTCACCTGGCTTGGCAGGTACGCTTCTCCTTTTCTCCAGGCATCAGGACTTGCAGTGGCTATCGGCGCCGGCGCCCCCATGGGAGCAGAAAGCCCGGCCATGATATTTACCGGCGCCCTCGGCAACTGGCTGGGAAAAATATTCCGCTGCTCTCCGGCAGAGTGTTACATTCTTTTGGTG
The DNA here is from genome assembly GCF_018224885.1 of Chitinophaga hostae. Taxonomy (GTDB): domain Bacteria; phylum Bacteroidota; class Bacteroidia; order Chitinophagales; family Chitinophagaceae; genus Chitinophaga; species Chitinophaga hostae. The sequence goes on from NZ_JAGTXB010000001.1 coordinate 547,451, forward strand.
GCCGGCATCACCAGCACCTTAGGCGGTATCTTCGGCGCCCCGGTAGCCGCGATATTCCTGGCCATCGAAATATTTTTTTCAGCTTATACACTCGCAGGTTTACTACCTGTAATATGTGCAGCCGTTATAGCCGGCACAGGCAGTTACCTGATCCGGGGAACCAATCCGCTATATAGCATGGATCCGGTACCAGGTGTAAACGGGAATGCAATACTGGCCTACCTGGCTGTAGGTCTTCTTATAGGATTATGGGCAAGACTATTTACAAAACTGTTCCGCGTGGTAGAGAAATGGTTTGGAAAGCTAACAATGAAAAGCCGATGGTACCTGCTGCTGTCTGCCATACTGGTAGGCGGCTGCAGCTATGTTTCCACGAAGGTGCCTGGAACAGGAAGTTATTATATTAATGACCTGCTGCATGCGCATGTAACACTGGCGATTTTGTTTGGATTGGCGATCATGAAACTGCTGGCATGGCTTTTTTTCTCCGGCGCTTATAAAACCGGCACCGGTATTACGCCTCTGCTGATTGCCGGCGGGGCGGGAAGTTTGTTGCTCGGTGTATTGATCCAGTTACTGTTCCCCTCACTCATTGTGCATACCGGCATATTGGTATTGGCCGGTATGGGAGCCATGCTGGCCGGCACTTCCCGGGCTGTGTTAACGGCCGTGGTACTGTCACTGGAGTTAACCCACGATATACATACAGCATTGCCTGTAGCAGGCGCCTGTATTATGGCGTACAGTATATCATCGCTTCGCATAAAAAAGCGCAAGGCAACTAAATACCTTGCGCCCGTACCGGAACTTTAATCGTGAGCGGATACAAACTTCAATCCTATAATAGATCCTATCAGGAGTGCGAGGAAGAATATGCGCCACAGGGCAGCCGGTTCTTTAAAAAACAGCATGCCGGCAATAGCAGTACCTGCTGCACCAATACCAGTCCACACTGCATAGGAAGTGCCGATAGGAAGCCCGCTGTTAATAGCTTTGTTAAGAAAAAAGAAACTCAGACTGATACACACAACAAAGCTGACGGAAGGCCACAATCTGGAAAAGTTCTCGGAATACTTTAATGAAATAGTAAAACCTATTTCAAACAGTCCACCAATGACAAGGAGTAACCAAGGCATAATACTGAATTTAGAAAGTAAGAAAAAGAAAAAATATATTGGATATAAAGGGCATGACATGCCTATGCTCCGGGGATCAGAGACCGTAATTAAACACCGCGTAGGTGATAGATATGCCGAATGAAGTAAAACGCATGCGGCGAAGGTAGGCAAAAATTATTTAATCAATTCTTTTGAGTGCCTCTCTCCTGCTTAATGGCGCCAGCGTATGACTGTCAACAAATGCGCGTACGCTGCCAGGATTAGTTTTAGAGTATTCCCGCAACGCCCAGCCAATGGCCTTCTGTATAAAAAATTCTTTGGAGTGCGCATGCTGCCTGATATACCGGAATAAAAGCTGTTCGTTGGTATGTTGCTTATAAGCATTCTGAAATATGATTGCGGAGCGCTGCAGCCACATATCATCACTGTTGATCCAGCTATTGGTGATGGCGGGTTGCGCTGTGCTGAATTTTTTTAGCCAGGGGCCCGCCAGAAATGATACTACATTATCTACGCTATCCCACCACGATTTGTGCGTAATCATGTATTCAAAGAGATGTATATCTGCTGCTGTCCATTCCTTGCGTAGCTGCTGCATCAGATCGATGGCCGCGTGTTGGTATTCACGTTCCGGTTTTTTCCATAATGCCTTTATGAGTGCGGGCATATCTGCTGCTGCCGGCAAACCGTGCTGTGCTTTAATCGTGGCGTTGATATAACGTCGGTCAGGGGTTTTAATGCCCAGGTGCTCAAACTGATCCCGCAGATATCGCTTCATAGCGATCGCATTGTCTGCGTTTGCTGCTGCGGTGTAAGCATTGGTAACCAAAGTAAGATAACGCATTTATGCCTGGCTTTTGGTGCTTATATAACGGTAAAGGTTAAACGTTTTTTTCTGCAGCAGCTGTTGGATTTCCTGTTGCAGTTCCTGTTTCACGATATGCTTCATTCGCCGGTGTTGTATCAGTTGCCAGGCTCTTTCAGCCAGCAGTTGTATATGCCTTTGCTGCTGATGGGAAATAGCTTTATGATGTGAGGCTATAGCATCGATAATGTCGTGCATGCCTTCCTGCCTGGTAGCTATTGATTTGATGACAGGTATTTCCCAGTCGCCATGATGCTTGCTGTGCGCCAGCAGGCGAAGATTTTTCACAAAAATATCTGCATTATCTCTGTCTGCCTTATTTACAATAAAGATGTCGGCAATTTCCATCAAACCGGCTTTCATGGTTTGTATTTCATCGCCGGCTTCCGGTACTACTACTACAATGGTGGTATCTGCTACGCCGGCAATTTCCACTTCACTTTGTCCTACTCCTACTGTTTCAATGAACAGGTAATCAAAGCCGGCAGCTTTGATAAGGTCGCTTACTTCTATGATTTTAGGGCTTAATCCACCTAAAGCGCCTCTGCTGGCCATAGAGCGGATAAATACCTGAGGGTGATTGAAATGCTGACTCATCCTGATCCGGTCGCCAAGGAGTGCGCCGAAATTAAATGGAGAAGAAGGGTCTACTGCAATGATGGCTACACTTTTCTGTTGTTCCAGCAAGTCGGTGATCAATGCGTTTACAAGTGTACTTTTACCCGCGCCGGGAGGGCCGGTAATGCCTACCACCCTGGTGTGGTTGCTGACTGGAAGCTGTTCCAGCAGCTGTTCGTAACCCACTGCCTCATTTTCCACCAAAGAAATGCAACGGGCCAGCGACTTAATATTTTTACCCGCCAATCCGTCTATTAATGATTGGTACATGCCCACACTTTATTGAACTAAATATTCGCGTATTCCTTTATCTGCCGATATTTTTTTGCTGAGAAGTGCCGCATTCATCAGTAATATATTCTCGTCTTCCTTATTGCGGGAGCGTTCCATGTGATATAAATGGTAAGCAATGCCTCTCAGCTTAATGAATTTTTTCTGCACACCGGCATTCTGCAGGCGTACCGCTATGTCGTTGTCTTCCATTCCCCATCCGATAAAATTTTCATCGTAACCATTTACCAGGATGAGGTCCTTTCTCCAGAACGACATGTTACATCCTTTTACATAGTATTTGGACTTACCGTTGATCTTGTATTTTTTGGCCAAAAAGTTTGAAATAGGCGGGATACGTAAGGCGTTAAATAAATGACTGAATGGTACTGAGGTATAGTTTACAGACGGATGCGGATCATTGAATATCCGCTGGGTGGTGCGGGCCGATAATACTGCCCTGCTGCCTGCAATAAAATAACCCTCTTCCGCCAATGTCATATGATCTTCTACAAAGTGTTTGTCGAGGATGAGGTCGCCATCTATCTGGATAATATAGTCGCAGGTCGATTGCGCAATACCTTTATTCCTGATCTGAGCAAGCCGGAACCCGATATCCTCCTGCCATACGTGAATAATAGGTACCGGGAAATCTTTTTTGAATTCGTCGATTAGTGCCCTGGTTTCTTCTTTTGAACCGTCATCCGCAATGATAACCTCTGTTGGGTACAGTGTTTGACTTCTGATGCTGTTAAGACATAAATCCAAGGCCGCAGGCCAGTTATAAGTAGAAATCAACAGTGATATTGTGCGGGTGGTAGTCAGCATGTTTACGAATAAGTAATAATGTTATTTATAAAGGTATCCCTTTTATTTAATATATAGGTGCTAAGCCACTATTAACTGCTTTTAGCTATGTAGTTGGCAGATGATTTTTTAACTTTATCAAAATACGGCTAATTTAAGATGACAAACTTTATTTCCATATTTCCGCTTGGAATTGTAGTGTATCCGGGAGAACAATTAAACCTTCATGTGTTTGAACCCCGGTACAAACAATTAATCAGTGCATGTATAGCTGAACAAAAGCCGTTTGGTATTCCTGTTGTAATAAATAAAAAAATAATGGAATATGGAACACTGGTGCAAATAAAAAAGGTAGAAAAAATATATGATTCCGGGGAAATGGACATTGTGACCACCGGCGACAGTGTTTTCAGAATCCTGGAACAGGTAACCGACATTCCTGATAAATTATATGCCGGCGCCATCGTAAATTATCCTGAAAATAATGAAGAGGGCCATTCCCGGCTGCTCCAGGAGGTATTGCATGGGGTCCGGGAGCTGCATGCCATTCTCCAGATTCATAAATCCTTCAAAAAGGAAGACCAGGAACTACTGTCGTACGACCTGGCCCATCACGCCGGGCTATCCCTCGACGAGGAATATGAAATGCTCCACCTCTTTTATGAAGCCCAGCGCCTCGAATACCTGAAACGCCACCTGCATAAGGTAATTCCGATGATGGCAGAGATGGAAAGGCTGAAAGAGCGGGTGATGCTGAACGGACACTTCAGAAACTTATCTGCCGACAATTTATAGTTTTTAGTAAGATGCCTGCCTGGTATGCGTTTGATGCCCCTCGAAAGGCAACTTTAACGTGCATTTAACAGGTAGCATTTTTGTTTTTTTTGCTTCCCGCCTTAAAAAGTAGATATTTGCAGACCCATATTTTCAAAGGAATAAGGGCTTAAACTCAATTCTGTAACTAAATGCATTGGACAAAAGTCAGTATTCTTTGCCTGCTGGGAACCATTTTTCTGTTGGCAAATAAGGCAATCGCACAGGACAACTCACCATATTCGCGCTACGGATTAGGAGACCTGAATAACAACCAGAATACGGTAAACCGTGGTATGGGAGGTGTTTCTCAGGCTTATAGTGATCCTCAGTCAGTAAATTTTGTCAATCCGGCCAGCTATTCCAGCCTGTTGCTGACAACCTTCGATGTGGGTGTTGAAGGCGGAGGCAGATCCATCACGGATCAGGGTAACAAGTTCAGCTCCGGTTTCGGTACCCTGTCTTACCTGCAGCTCGGTATCCCCATCGTGAAAAATAAATGGGGCCTGAACCTGGGTTTACGCCCGGTTACCAGGGTGTCCTATAACATACAGCAAGGATTCAACGGCACATTTTTCGATACCCTCCGTTATCCGCTTACCAACAAATATGAAGGAAGCGGCGGTCTTTATCAACTCTATGCCGGTACAGGCGTACGCTTTGGTAATTTCAGCGTTGGAGTGAACCTGGGCTACCTTTTTGGTAACATCGAAAATAACACCCGCCTCGTGTTCCCGGATCCAACTATTTACCCTTCCCACAAAATGTTCCGTACTTCCTATAGCAGCTTCTTTTATAAACTGGGCGTACAGTACAGGGCAAAAGTGGCCACCGATATGGACCTCACCTTTGGCGCCTCCGGTAGCCTGAAACAAAATATGCATGCCCGCCAGGAAACACTCAGCGAAACCCTGCTGTTTGATGCCAATAGCGGCAACTATTCTACCCAGGACACCGTTAAATATGTAAAAGGAGAAAGAGGTACCGTTGTTTATCCGCAGGAACTTGCCGGTGGTATCATGCTCCGCAAATATGATAAATGGATGGTGGGTGTGGATTTCAACACCAGCCAATGGGATAATTTCCAAAGCTTCGGTGCTAAGGGAGATTCCTTGCAAAATGCCTGGAAACTCTCCGTCGGCGGACAATTTGTACCTAATGCCACCGCACTCAGCGGGTATTGGAACAGGGTGGCCTACCGCCTGGGTGGTTACTACGGGAAAGACTATCTGAAATTAAATGGTGTTGATATGCCTACTATGGGCTTTACGGTGGGCGCCGGCTTACCTGTTCGTCGTATGCCATACTCTAACCAGTACAGCATGATCAACCTGGCGTTTGAAGTGGCGCATCGCGGTAATAATCAAACAGTATTAAAAGAAAATATTTACCGCATATCCCTCGGTTTCACCCTGAGCGACAAGTGGTTCATTAAGCGTAAGTACGAATAAAGCATTCAGCTATAAATAAAAGGCAGCGGAGATATAAGCTTAGTTAATATTAAAACTTTGTTTATGTCTCCGCTGCATTTTTACCGGTAGCTAAAAGCTAGCCGCTAATAGCTATCTTTGGCCCATTATTTCTTGAAATGATTAAAAGAACCATCATATTTTTTCTTATAGCCATTGCCGTTAGTAGCTGTGAAAACGATATACAGACAGTGATGGAGTTTGATTCCAAAAAAGCCGCAACGGAAAATGGGGAAGAAATTGTCACCATTTTCAGCCAGGGAGGAAGAGTAACCGCCAAATTACTGGCGCATACCATGGAACGCAGTCTCGACCGGCCCTCCTATGTGGCCTTTAATAATGGGTTACGGGTTTTTATGTACAATGATACCCTCGGACTGGAAAGTACCCTTTCTGCCAAAAAAGGGAAGTATCTCGAGGAGGAAGGTTACGTATACCTGTCCGACAGCGTGGTGGTGATTAATAAGAAAGGAGAACGGCTCGATACCAAAGAACTCAACTGGGATCCCAAAAGAAAGATCTTCTACTCCACTCAGGAGGTATTTATAAAAACACCAACAGATTCCCTGCATGGATGGGGACTGGAAGCCAATGAGGATTTCAGTGAAAAGAAGATATTGAAAGTGAGCGGACCAATTACGGTACAAGACAGCACCGCCGCATTAAACTAATCTGGTCATCGTAACGGTAATATATACACGAAAGAACCCCACCTATGCAGGTGGGGTTCTTTCGCTTTAACCTATTTTTTAACCTAAAATTTGGGTTAGCAATGTCAATAATTATGCCGGTTTATTATAATGTATGCAGGATAGCTACCTTTTACAAAATTTAATGCGTTGCCTCGGGCATCCGTATTTAGATTTGTATTCCCAGGGAGGCTTTGCTATATTTCCAGCCAGAAAAAATAACAGAAAATGGAAACTATCAACTGGCCGGACTTTGAAAAAGTAGAAATAAGAGCAGGCACCATCCTCGAAGCCAACGACTTTCCTAAAGCCCGCAACCCATCCTACCAGTTAGTGATTGATTTTGGACCGGAACTGGGCATAAAGAAGTCCTCCGCACAAATTACCAGTCTCTATCGTAAAGAAGAGCTGATTGGAAAACAAATTGTCGCCGTGGTGAATTTTCCCCCCAGGCAAATTGCCAATTTTATGTCCGAATGCCTCGTATTGGGTGTGGTAGGCGATAACAAAGAAGTTACCTTACTTCAACCTGATAAGCAGGTGATCAATGGGCAACGTATCGCATAATTAAATGAAGAAAACTATAGAAGGTATTATTTTTATATTGATTAATACGAAGTAGTATATATTTAATTTATCTAATTTTATTTTTTAATAATATTATTATTAAAATAATATAATAGCATATAAACCATTATCCCCTGTTTACGAACAATAATACATCGTTCACGGAAATGAAACCTAAGACTAAATTCCTCAGTATATCTTTGTTCTAGGTTTTTCATAGGATATGGTTAAAATTATTACAAGGGCGGTATTCTTACCACCCTTTTTTTTGCTTTTCAGCTCAATTTCTTTCGAAATCCATGAAAAAGATGTTCTAACAGCTATTCCAGTTGATAATCAGCATATTAGCGCTGGTGGACCATATATTATATTATCATGAAGTGTTTTTTGACCCTATACGTTCACCGTCTCATTTCATACGTTCACCGGAAAAAATATATCATTCACTAGAATGCGCACTGCAGTATCAGGAAATTCGGCCACCTTTGGTATAGGTTTTTCAATAAAGATATGGTTAAAATTTTTCGGGGCTGTAGTCTTGCAGCCCTGTTTCTTTTTTAAGACCTCCCACTTCATATCTTCTCTCCCCGGAATTTTAATTAATCACTTACAAATAACTTATACGATTACGGCCTGACAAACAGCGTATATCTGCATGCCAGGCCGTACCGGTAAAACTATAATAAGATAACTATTGCTGGAATTGCGCCGGGTAGGCTTTGTTCAGCAGGTTATTGTAAATAAAGTGGTTGCTTTCTCCGGAAGAATGAACGCTTTTCAGGCCACCCCAGCCATGGCGTTCGCCCGGATACAGCATAAATTCGAAGTGTTTGTTCAGGTTTTCCAGTTTATCTATCAACTGAATACAGTTCTGCATGTGCACGTTATCATCCATGGTGCCATGTACAATACGGATGAGGCCCTTATATTTATCGGCATAGGTCATTACCGCTGTTGCTTTATAGCCATCCGGATTTTCAGCCGGGGTATCCATATAGCGCTCCGTATAGTGGCTATCGTATAATTGCCAGTCAGTTACCGCAAAATTGGCCATGCCATGGGTAAATACATCTGCGCCATAGGTAAGCGCCATACAGGTCATATAGCCACCAAAACTGCCACCGGTCATGCATATTTTGCTGCTGTCGGCCCAGGGCTGTGAACGGAGCCAGATAGCGGCATCCATATAATCTTCTATTTCATGCTTACCAAGCTGGCGATGAATATAGTTCATCCCCATTTTGCCCAGCTGTCCGCTGCTGCGGTTATCGATAGCCACCTGTATTACCCCTTCCTGTGCCCACCATTGTTGTGTATTGCTGAATTTCCAGGTATCATACACGGTTCCTGCATTAGGTCCGCCATAAATGCTGATCAGGATAGGGTATTTTTTTCCTGGCTCCATATGCAGCGGCATGGTAATCGTAAGGGGTAACGTAAGACCATCACGTGTTTTGTATGTTTTTAACTCTGTTTGGGCCAGGTTATAATTATCAAACTGTTCTCCCCTGCTGTCGCCCAGCTCACGGATTACTTTCCCGTTGTTATCCATCAGCGCCATTTTCGCCGGTGTTTGCAGGTTGGAGTAAGTGGTAATAAAATACTTACCGCCCGGTGCTACTTTTACAGTATTGTTGTAATCGCCTTTTGTTAAACGGGTAACAACAGCGGTTTTCATGCTCACTTTATAAAGGTCAAACCGGGTGGAGGCTTCTTTCCTGGCCAGGAAGTATACCAGTTGGTTTTTGTCATCTATTTGCAGTACATCCTTCACGGTCCAGTTACCGGAGGTGAGTTGTTTTTTCAGGGAGCCGTCCATATTATACAGGTACAGGTGCGACCAGCCGGTTTTATCGCTTTGCAGCAGGAAGCCTTTATTATCCTGTACAAACGGAACTGCATCAAACCAGTCTATCCAGGTTTTCTGTTTTTCGTCGTAGATCTCTTTCTTCGTGCCACTTTCCGGGTTGATACTATATATTTTCAGGTTGTCCTGGCCGCGGTTCATCCACTGTATCCACAGCTGGTGACTATCGTCGGTCCAGAATGGGGTACCAAAATACTGGTCGTCGTTTTCGTTGAAATCGGCCCAGGTGGTGGCGCCGCCGGTAACCGGTACCACGCCTACCTTTACTGCGGGATTAGGATCCCCGGCTTTGGGATAGCGGGTATTTTCGAGATAACCGTGCTGGCCTTTCTCGCTATAAATAGGGAATACAGGCACTTTGGTATCGTTGAAATGCATGTAGGCAATTTTGCGGCTATCGGGGCTCCACCAGAAAGCGCGGTAGTGTGTAGGACGGCCTAAAATTTCTTCATAATATACCCAGGATGCCCAACCATTGTAGATTACGTCGGAACCATCGTTGGTATAGCGTGTTTCTTTTTTGGTGGCCACTTCTACGCTGTACAAATCATTGTTGCGGGTGAAGGCCACATATTTTCCATCCGGTGAAAGCGTGGGATTTTTTTCTTCGGCAATGTCGTTGGTTAAACGTAAGCTATTACCATCAGCCGCCTTATAGAATACATCCTTTTCACGTATCTCCACACTTGGCCCGTCTATCGGTGCCGTATATACGGATGCAGTACCGGTACGGGCATCTATTTTCCATGCCTGCATGCGGCCACCGGCGGCGTCGGGGCGCAATTCCAGGTAATGCTCTCCATCTACCCATTCCCGGATAGCTGGTAAAGATTTAGTGATGTGGGTGGCTTTTCCTTTAAAAGCCTGTTCATAAGTAAGATCCTGCTTTTGTTGCGCATGTAAACCGGATGTTAACAGCAGCAAGGCTGCACTACCGATGGTGGTTGGCTTAAACCATTGTTCGCTTGTCATCATTTGAATAGTATCAGGTGGTTTTTTTTGTTGTACTTGGCCGACGAAAATAAGCATAACTAAAAAATAGCGGCAACAATTTACACAAACGGGCATCTTCCCAAAACCACCCATTCGCCAAATTCCACCATTTATGAAAGATTTCCCCGCGACTGTTAATTCTGGCTCAAAATAGCAGTGGAAGCGGTTATCTTTAAATTGGTTTTCATAGGATATGGTCAAAAAATAAGAGGGCTGTAGTCTTACAGCCCTTTTTACTATTTTTGCACTCCAACAGGCAATTACAACTTACTACATGACACAATTATCTGAGCAAGAGATTATACGCCGGGAAAAATTACAGGAGCTGCATAGTTTAGGCATAGACCCCTACCCTGCGGCGGAGTACCCGGTTAATGATACTTCCGTAAACATAAAATCCAATTTTTCGGAAGAAACGAAAGAACAATTTCAGGCTGTTTGCCTGGCAGGCCGCGTGATGAACAAACGCGACATGGGTAAGGCCTCATTTGTCCAGATCCAGGACAGCGTAGGTCGTATCCAGATATACGTTCGCAGGGATGACATCTGCCCTGGTGAAGACAAAAGCGGTTACGATGTAGTGATGAAGAAATTGCTGGACATCGGTGATTTTATAGGGGTGAAGGGATATGTATTTATTACCAAAACCGGCGAAACCTCTATCCATGCCACAGAAATCACCATGCTGGCCAAATCGTTGCGTCCATTACCCATTGTAAAGGAGAAAGAAGGAGAAGTATTCGATGAGGTAACCGATCCTGAATTTAAATACCGGCAGCGTTATGTAGACCTGGTGATTAACCCGGAAGTGAAAGAGGTGTTTATCAAACGCACCAAAATCATGCAAACCATACGCGATTTCTATAATAACCTGGGTTACCTGGAAGTAGAAACGCCCATTCTGCAGCCAATTCCAGGGGGAGCTACCGCACGCCCGTTTACCACGCACCACAATGCACTGGACATGCCGCTCTACCTCCGCATAGCCAACGAGTTATACCTGAAACGCCTCATCGTAGGCGGTTTTGAAGGGGTGTACGAGTTTGCGAAAGACTTCCGTAACGAAGGGATGGACCGTACCCATAACCCGGAATTTACGGTGATGGAGATGTATGCCGCCTATAAGGACTATGAATGGATGATGCGCACCACTGAAGCCCTGCTGGAAAAAGTAGCGCTCACCCTCCATGGCACCACCACCGTTCAGGTAGGTGAAAAAACGATCGACTTCAAAGCGCCCTTCCGCCGCGTATCCATGTATGAAGCAATCCTGGAACATACCGGGATCGATATCTCCGCCATGGACGAAGCACAGCTCCGTGAGGTATGCAAACAGCTGGGTATACACGTAGATCCGAAATTTGGTAAAGCCAAACTGATCGACGAAATATTTGGTGAAAAATGCGAAGGCAACTACATACAACCAACCTTCATCACCGATTACCCGGTGGAAATGAGTCCGCTTACTAAAAAACACCGCAGCAAAGCCGGATTGGTAGAACGTTTTGAACTGATGGTAAACGGTAAGGAAATTGCCAATGCCTACAGTGAGCTGAACGACCCTATTGACCAGCGCGAACGCTTCGAAGACCAGGTGAAACTGATGGAACGCGGTGATGATGAAGCCATGTATATTGACTATGACTTCCTGCGTGCCCTGGAATACGGTATGCCGCCAACATCCGGTATCGGTATTGGTATCGACCGTTTAACTATGCTGATGACCAACCAGCCATCTATACAGGATGTGTTATTCTTCCCGCAAATGAAGCCGGAGCATAAGGCGTAAGGCCTAAAGTATAAATTATAAAGCTATTGAAGCGAATGAAAAGAGCGGATTTTCCCGCTTTTATCATTCGCTTCAATCGTTTTATGGACGTCCATTTTTCCTCATTACTTTTACCGGTGGCCCTATGCTTTCTCCTTTTCGCATTCCGCCCCGCCGATTCTGGCATTAAATTTTCATAAAGCGCTCATATACCGACGCACATTCTTAACTTTAAGTAGTACTTATCAGGATCTTAAAATTAGCCATATGAAAACAATTTTAGTACCCACTGATTTCTCTGATACCGCCTATAATGCTGCTACTTACGCCCTGGCCCTTGCAAACAGCCTCGGCGCAACACGTATTATACTGTACCATGCATATGAGCTGATTGTTCCCATCCCGGACGTTCCCACCATGATACCCATGGTTAATCCTGATGACCTGAAAACAGCCAGCCTGGAGGGCCTGGAGAAAATGAAAAAAGAGCTGGATGCCCTCGTATCTCCGGATACTACACTGGTTACACGCGCGGATAATACCCTTCTGGCAGCTACCATTGAAGAGGTGTGTAAAATGGAGCAGGTAGATCTGATTGTAATGGGGATTACAGGCGGCAGTAAGCTGGAAGAAGTATTAGTAGGCTCTAACACCATCGATGTGGTAAAAAATACCAGCTACCCGGTACTAATCGTACCCGGCACCGCGAAATATAAACCGATTGAAAAAATAGTTTTTGCAGCTGATCTGCGTAAAGTAGCGGAAACAACACCGGTAGAACCGCTGAAGAAACTATTGCATATTTTTAATGCCGAGTTACAGGTGATCAATATTGATCATGAAAGCAGGCATTTTAGCACAGATACGCCTTTTGAAACATTGATGCTCGACACGCTGCTGGAAGATTTTCACCCGGAATATCATTTTATCGATAACCCGAATGTTATTGAGGGAATTGTAGAATTTGCAGAAGAAAATAAAGCAGATATCATTCTTACTATTCCAAAAAAACACGGGTTGTTTGAAAGTATTTTTAAACGCAGTCGTACGTCGAAGCTCGCTTACCAGACACATATACCTTTGCTGACTTTACATGAATAATTTATACATTTGATACATATTAATATTTATAATAACACTATGCTTAAACGTTCATTATTAGTACTGCTGGGCTTTTTTTGCCTGCAGGCCACCCAGGCTCAATTTCTGAAAAAGCTGGGCAAACAACTGGAAACTGCTACCAACACAAACAACACGGGTAACGGTAACAGCAAGAACAACAACAGTGGTTCCTCGCTTGCCGGTTTAACAGAAGCTGACGCCGGAGGAGGTATCAAAGAAGCCCTGGCGAAAGGTGTAGCTGCCGGTATCGCCAAACTGAATAAAACAGATGGTTTTTTCGGGAGTGATGTATACAAATTACTGTTGCCACCGGATGCGGTGAAAATCGGGAATACCCTGCGCTCCATAGGACTGGGCAGCCAGGTGGATAAAGCCATTCTGCAGATTAACCGTTCTGCTGAAAAAGCAGTAGGTTATGCTGCGCCTATTTTTGTAAGCGCCATCAAACAAATGACCCTCACGGATGCGTTGAACCTGGTAAAAGGAGGTAAAACTTCTGCTACCGATTTCTTTAAGAGCAAAACCACCGATTCACTGAAAACAGCATTCTTACCGGTGATTAAAAAAACACTGGACAGCACCAGCGCTACCCGCTATTACTCAGACATCGTGACTTCCTATAATAAGCTGCCTACCACTTTCAATAAGGTAAACCCAGATCTGCAGGACTACGTAACCACTATGGCCGTAAATGCCCTGTTTGATCAGATTGCAAAAGAAGAACTGGCTATCCGCGCTAACCCGGCAGCCAGAACAACGGACCTGTTGAAAAAAGTATTTGGAGCAAAATAAACGCCTCTGATAATTGCAGCGGAGATGATCATGATCATACACTCATCTCCGCTGCATTACTAAAAGCTAAAAGCTAACGGCTAAAAGCTGTCAGCAATACCTGCCAGGCTTCGGCTATTTTTCCGCTGTCGAGCAGTTTTTTGGCATAATGATGAAGTTCCTTATCCATTTCCTCCGGTGTTACACTGTAATACTGGATAATATTTTTGAGATGGTCATCATGAAAGGTGGCATCCACAAACGGTACTTCATGTACATTCCCCAGCTGACCAAGATTATTACCCGTAAGAATATTGCTGTTGCGTATTGCCAGTGGTAAGGCATCTACGCCAATACCGCATTTGGTGTTGGGTTTGGCCACTTCAAATACGGCATCGCCGGAAGCCCTGCAATAATAGTCGCCTCCCATGCGGGCCACCAGGTCTATTTTATGCGGATCTATTTTTCCCTGGGCGTTCAGTATGTTTTCGTTAATGTGCAGCATTACCGGCTCACAAATTACCAGGTTGCCGGCGCCTCCTTCCTGCCCCGTTTCAATGATTTGCTTTACGATACATTCCATTTGTACCGGGCTTTCTTTTACACGGAAAGGTTTTACTTTTTCAGAGGCCAGCGGGGTAAACCCGGCCTTTTCAAACTCGTTTACACCGGCGGGATACTCGCAACTGCTCAGCGAAGCCTGTTGTACCATGGCATAGCTTACCACGTTGATCACCACTTCGTTGGTCGCATATACATTTTCCAGTGTATGCTTCACCGTATTATCGCGTACCCGGCGCGACGGGGAAAATATTAATGTAGGCGGATTGGCCCCAAATACGTTAAAGAAGCTGAAGGGCGACAAATTGGGCCTGCCTTTGGTGTCGATGGTGCTGGCAAAACAGATAGGACGCGGTGCTACGGCGCCCAGCAGGTAAGCATGCAACTCACTGGTTTTTATCTGGGACGGATCGATCTGCATGATTACGCTTTTTTCTTGAGGGCCAGGATAGAAAAATCACTGTCTTCTTTCACAATAGTATTGGAAAGGATGCCTAAACCGGTTATTTCCATTTCAACCACGTCGCCCGGTTGCAGCCATTGTTCTGCATAATCAGGGTCGTTCAGTTTGCCGGTGCCGTTCAGCTCCAGGAAACAGCCCGTACCTACGGTGCCGCTGCCAATAATATCGCCCGGCAGAATGTTTACACCATAAGCGCAACGCTCTACTATTTCGGCAAACGTCCAGTCCATATCACCCATATTACCTTCACTCACCGGGATGCCGTTTACTTTACAGGTCATCCTGAGATCGTAATTGTTGCCGGTATGACCAGGTTTGGCCGGTATTTTCAGCGATTCCAGTTCATCCGGTGTAACGAGCATAGGCCCTACTACCGTGCTGAAATCCTTGCCTTTGGCGGGCCCGAGGTTAAGCAGCATTTCTTCCATTTGCAGGGTACGCGCGCTCATATCGTTCATGATCATATAGCCACCAATGTAATCGTCGGCTTCGGCCGCGGTAATGTTACGCCCTGCCTTGCAGATAACGATCGCTACTTCCAGCTCAAAATCCAGTTTTTCGAAATGATCGGGCATGCAGTGGATGTCGCCGGGACCCTGTAATGCGTTGTGATTGGTGAAGTAGAAAATGGGGTACTGGTCAAATTCCGGAATCATGGCCACTTTGCGGTTGCGGCGTGCTGCAGCCACATGCTGGCGGAAAGCATAACCATCCCTGCAGGAGGTGGGAAACGGTACGGGAGACAGCAACTGCACATCCTTTACAGGTATACCAATAGCGCTGCTCGGATTCTTCCCTGCCTTTAGCAGGCTATCTGCCTGTTTGGCAATATCAATCACATCTTCCCACATCATCAGGAACATGCCCATATTATTAGGAAGATCGGGGAATAATTCCTGGGTATTATATAACAGCCCATCTACCAGGATGGCCAGCTGGTCTGTTTCTTCTCTTAAATAGCTTACTAGTTTCATGGTCTTTGATAATTGTTCTGGTTGTATGAAGCACCAAATATAAGAACGGCCTTCAAATGGTTTGGGTATTTTTTTCCATTATTCCGGCCCGCTTCCGTGAAAAGACTGGAAAAATGCTCGCAGCAGCCGGCTAATTCCTTTATATTTATACACAGAACGACCAACGTATATGCGCCCCTGTTTGCTGCTCTTGGTATTTTATAGCCATCTCTTTATGGTGCGGGCGCAATCCCGCACAGATACAATGCTGGAAAACCTGCTGCAGCAGCAGGCTTCACCGGGGCTAAGGCATATCTTGCAGTGGCCGGATTCTTTCCGTTACCAGCTTATTTATACCCAGATAGACCGGGACGCGGATAACACCCCCCATTTTAAAAATTACTATCTGCAGGTGGATGAAACAAAGTATTATAATCCTGCCAGTACCGTTAAACTGCCTATTGCATTGCTGGCGCTGGAAAAGTTACACGAGTTGAATATACCGGGTCTTACCGGGAATACACCGATGCTTACAGACAGTGCCTGGAAAGGACAGGTACGGGTGTACACCGATAGTACCGCAGAAAACGGTTTGCCCTCCATTTATCAGTATATCAGGCAAATATTTCTTATCAGCGACAATGATGCTTACAACCGGTTGTATGAATTTGTAGGGCAGCAGCACATCCATGAAAGACTATGGGCAATGGGATACCCGAACGTACGCATTGTAAGACGGTTTATGCCGCTTACCGAGGAAGAAAACCGGCATACCAATCCCATTCGCTTTGTGACAAACGGGCAACTGGTATATGGGCAGCCAGCTGCTTATGATACCCTGTCTTTCGATTACAGCCATAAGGCAACAATCGGTACAGGATATCTCGACAAAGATGATAAGCTGGTATTTCTGCCAATGGACTTTACAAAGCACAATAACCTTCCATTGGCGGCATTACAGCAAATGTTGCAGTCGGTGTTGTTTCCCGCATCAGTGCCGGCCACACAGCGTTTTCATCTCACAAAAAATGATTACCGGTTTTTATACCGCTATATGTCACAATATCCGTCGGAAACCCCCTGGCCCAGGTATGATACTACGGAGTATTATAACAGCTTTACCAAATTTTTTTTTTTCAAAGATGGTAAACAGAACATTCCGCCATACATCCGTGTATTTAATAAGGCCGGGTGGTCCTATGGCTTCCTGACAGATGCAGCATACATTGTGGATTTTAAACATGGCGTGGAGTTTATGCTGACAGGTAACCTGTACGTTAACCGGGACGGTATATTGAATGATAATAAATATGAATATGAAGGAGAAGGATATTCATTCTTCCGGGAAGTAGGAGAAATTATTTATAAATATGAATTGCAACGCAGGAGAAAACATAAACCCAACCTGCATGATTTCAATATAAAATATAAAGAGTAGCAAGTGCGGAATAAATATTATTTATAAACTTATAGCCATGCAATATGCGCGAAATAATACCTGAACGTCGTATTTTTGCGTGCCATTTGGACAGTCGAATTTAAAACGCGCATCATTTTTGAGGCGGCTGCCAGTGTTTATAAGGAAGGTTTTATTCATATCCCGTAACTGTACTCTAAAATTCGGAGTTATGAAGTTTGAAAAGATTAAGAACAAAGGACAGGCAAGATTATTTGAGAGCCAGTATCTTGAGATGCTTACCAAAACGCATCCATTGGTGATCTGGGGGCTGTATTTGCCCATTATCGGCTATATGTTATATTATAGCCACAATACCTTAGGCTTTACTCCCGGTACAGTAGCGGGCATATTCATCGGGGCCATGGCATTCTGGTCTTTCTTTGAATATATCATGCATAGGTTTATGTTTCACTTTGCGAGCGACAGGCCTAAAGTGCAACGTTTTATTTATGTAATGCATGGTAACCATCACGAGTACCCGAGAGACAAGCAGCGTTTATTTATGCCCCCGGTACCAAGCCTGATACTTGCCTCCGCTATATTTGGTGTACAATACATCTTCCTGCAGCAAATTACATTTATGTTTTTCCCCGGCTTTATCCTGGGTTACCTGATTTATGGCAGTATGCACTACGCCATCCATGCGTGGAATCCGCCGTTCCGGTTTATGAAACCGCTTTGGCGCAACCATCATCTGCATCACTACAAAAGTGAGGACAAGGGTTTTGGCGTAAGTTCTTCTATCTGGGATCATGTATTCGGTACCTTCTTCGACCTGGATAAAGAGAAGGAAGACAAGGAAAAAGTAAAGGAACTGATGTTCTAGCATCAGCTTTTAGCCATTAGCTGTTAGCTGTTAGCAAATGCAGCGAAGATCAACATTACATGATGTTTGCTGCATTTGCTAACAGCTAATGGCTAAAAGCTGGCTCACCATCTCTCTTCATCGTCAGGGAGATGATCTTGTTTATAAGTAGCCCGGGAAGTGATTTTTTGTAATTGTCTTTCAATAATCAGCGCAGCAATAGGTTTATAGGGGTCTGTTCCTGTAGCCGCTGCTTCCTCCAGTATCATTTTCACGCGTTTTTCCGCTACATCTGTCCGGTATAGTATGAATATAAATTGCTGAAAATTTTCGCTGATCAGTATCTCCAGCCGTTTCGCCAACAGTTCTTCCAGTAGTTCATAGCTAACATTAACGGGTACACTTATCTCAAAGTTTTCCTGCGTCCATGCCGCTGTTTCCTGGAGGTATTGTGCTGGCGATGCTGTCATTATTTCATTTGTTTGATTTTGTAAGAAGCGTTGGTCACTACTTTTACAGGTACTTTCAGGTCGCGTTTTATACGCTTGGCCTTGTTGGCTTTGTAAGTATAGTCGCCGGACATATCGGTATTTTGTACACAGATACTGGGTAATCCGCTGCTGCGGTTGATGAGGTAATTGGAAGAAGTAGTACCGCTGATTTCTGCAGTAGCTTTGATGCCGTCTTCCAGGGTCAGCATTTGTACTTTATCTGTTTTTATTTTAGAGGTGCCTCCGATTTTAGCGGTTTGCGCATCCCAGGTCTGCAGGTTCCAGTAAAGGTCTATGCTGCCCACTAATCCGCCACGTAAAGGCACGTTCTCTTCCCATTGGGTACCGGTTTTAATGCCATGTGCAGGATACATGATAAGGAGTTGTTCCAGCCAGCCCTGAAAAGCAGGGGTGCCAAACTGGTCTTTCATCAGTTTTATATAAGCTTCCTGTTCGTCTTTTTTCAGCGAGCTGAAAGCGCTGCCGGCATTATCAAGAATATTATCGAGGCCTTCTACTTTATTGATGATACCGGTTGTCTGTATTTCAACGGTAAAAGGTTGGTCCAGTACTTTTTTAAGACCAGCCTGGAATGGCTCGTCTTCCTTGGTGACCTTGGCATCTACATAGATGTTCTGGTTTTTTGCGTTGAAATTGAACTTGAGATCTTTGTAACGGAAGGTAAGCGTGGTTTTACCCGGCTGTATTTCGGTTACTTCCATGGTGATGATATTGTTATAATCGCGGGTGGTACGTTGTACAATATCATTGACTGTCATATAGGTTTCGCTTCTGCTTTTCTGTTCCAGCTCAAACAGTTCTCCTTTATGGAAGGTATAGTTGAGGGCTACATATTCCTGCGCCTTCGCGGACAAAGCCAATATTAATACCATTACGATCAGTCCCGGAATTCTTTTCATTACCATTTTTTATTTGATCAAACATATTTTTCAATCACACCCAGACCGAAAAGTGCAAAATCGTACCTGGCAGGATCGTCAGGATCGAGTTTCTTCAGTTGGTGGGTAAGGGCGGCGGCGGTTTTCCAATCGGCTTTAGCCTCAGGTATTAATCCCAGCCGGGCAGCTACCCTGCTTACATGTACATCCATCGGACATACGAGCTGCGAAGGTGATATGTGCTGCCAAAGCCCAAAATCCACGCCATTTTCGTCTTGTCGTACCATCCAGCGCAAATACATGTTCAATCTTTTGCAGGCGGAGTTTTTTGCAGGCGTGGCAATATGCTTTCCTGTTCTTTCCGGGTGCTCGAGTGCAAAAAATACCTTGCGGAATCCAATGAGTGCTTTTTCCACGTTATCGTCCTCGGGCGTAATATGGGCACTAAAAGCAAATTCCAGCGATGTTACATTGGTGTAATAGTGCTGGAGGAACTCGACAAAATACAACAGATCCAACCCGTTAAACGTGCGGTGACAGAATGAAAATAGCTTCATACGGTCTTTCGCCTGATGATGACGGATATAATCGTAAGGCGCGTTGTCCATCATTTTCAACAGTTCCGTGCATTTATTGATAATGCTGGTCCGGTTTCCCCAGGCCAGTATGGCCGCAAAGAGACCAGATATTTCAATATCCTGCAATACACTGAAACGGTGCGGGATGCAAATAGGATCATTTGCAATAAAATCCGGGTGATTATAGTATGCCGCCTTTGCATCTAAAAACTCCCTCAGTTTCTGGATTTTCATAAATTAAAATCACATGTGTATTACCACAAGCCTTTTTATATCAATGGTCACATTTGATATAAAAAGGCGCTGAATATGGTTGGGCAAATATTTACGCTCAGGTAAAGATAATTTTTACCGGATAAGAATTAAAATCTATTACTTAACCGATAGCTTTGGCCAGGTCTTCGGTCAGATCGTCTGCATCTTCAATGCCCACGCTCAGCCGGATGAGGGAATCTGCCAGTCCGTTCTTTATTCTCTCTGCCCTCGGAATAGAGGCATGAGTCATGCTGGCAGGATGGCCTATCAGCGACTCTACCCCGCCGAGCGATTCTGCCAGTGCAAACAGGTGTGTATTGCTCAGAATCCGGTTGGCCGATTCCATACTGTCGTTTTTCAGGGTAAAGGACATCATGCCGCCAAAACCCCGCATTTGCTGTTTCGCAATATCATGGTTGGGATGGTCTGAAAATCCCGGCCAGTATACTTTGTCCACCTTAGGATGATTACGAAGGAAATTGGCTACTACCACGCCGTTTTCGCAATGACGCTGCATCCTTACGTGCAGGGTTTTAATACCGCGCAGCACCAGGAAGCAATCCTGCGGCCCAGGTACGGCTCCGCAGCTGTTTTGTATGAAATATAACTGTTTAGCCAGTTCTTCATTCTTTACAATCACCACCCCATGCACCACGTCGCTATGGCCTCCCAGGTATTTGGTAGCAGAATGCAGTACAATGTCGGCGCCCAGGTCCAGCGGGTTTTGCAGATAGGGGGAGGCAAAGGTATTATCTACACAAAGGATGGTTTCATTTTTCCTGGCGATCTGTGCGCAGGCCGCAATATCAATGATCCTTAAAAGGGGGTTGGTAGGTGTTTCCAGCCAGATCATCCTTGTTTGGGGAGTAATATGGGCCTCGATGTTCCGGGCATCGGCCATATCTATGAAATTGAACTTGATGCCATAACGCTCAAATACTTTCGTAAAGATACGGTAGGTACCTCCGTACAGATCGTTGGTAGCAATAACCTCATCGCCGGGGTTCAGGAGCTTCATCACGCCATCTGTAGCCGCCAGACCGCTGCCAAAGGAAATGCCATGAGTGCCGTTTTCAATTGCCGCCAATGCGTTTTGCAGCGCGTCGCGGGTAGGGTTTTGTGTACGGGCATATTCATAGCCTTTATGTACTCCCGGCGCACTTTGCACATAGGTAGAAGTTTGAAAAATTGGCGTCATAATAGCGCCGGTAGACGGATCGGGAGCTACACCTGCGTGTATGAGTTTTGTACCCAGCTTCATGTCTTAATGTTTAAAATGAATAATTTCTGGTGGTTTCCAAATATACTCCAGTTTTTGGGAACAGGGATCGCCCAAAATGATGAGAGGGATCACTTGTCCATTTTAGTTAATATTAACGTATGAGCTTGGAAAATGTAACGGTTACGAACATTTTTATATCGTTCACCAATTCGCTACTAACGGTTAGGCATAATCGGACTAAATTCGTTTTAGGTTTTTCATAGGATATGGTTAAAATTCTTAAGGCGGTATTCTTACCGCTTTTTCTTTTTTAAAGCGTAAGGCAAAAAGCATAAAGCAAAAAGCCATTGAGCAGAAGATCAGCGCGCATATTATTCGCTTACATCTTCTGCTCAATGGCTTTTTGCTTTATGCTTTTTGCCTTACGCTTTCTTTTTGCCGGTGGCTTTGGCAGTAACTGCATCAGACCATTTAATCGGCAAACTTACGCTTACCTTGTCCCAGGCGATGATCAGGTTAGCGCCGGGATCTCCTTTTTCAAATACCATGGTAAAGGCCTCTACAGCAGTATCCAGTGTTACTACCGGAAGAGCGGTTCTTACCACGTCCTTTTTCTGATCGTATTTAAAAGCGCCCCATATATCAGTATCCTTGTTCAGGATGATGGTCCACGTTTTTTCCGTAGGAATGGCATACAGCGTATAACGGCCTTTTGGAATAGCTTTACCGGCAATCGTTACCGGGCGGAAAAATTCAATTTCAGTAGCTTCGTTGGCTCCCAGACGCCATATTTTGCCATATTCTTCCAGGTTACCAAATATATCTCTTCCCTTGGTTTGCGGCCGGCTGTATATTACCCGGGCAACCAGTGAACCTGGTTCACCTTTTACTTTTACCACATAAGGATACATTACAGGGTAATAAGCCATGTCCATCGGACTGGCATCAAGTGGCGGCAATTTTTTATCCTGTGCTGCAGCGTGAAGGCTGAACATGCCGGCGATTAGGGCAAAAAGGAGAACTTTTTTCATCATCCTGGAAAGCTTTATTTCTTTTAAATGTAATTGGCGGCAAACCTACCCATTTTTAAGGAATCAGAAAAGCCGGTGATCCGCTTTTAACAAGCTGTTAGCGGTTTTCCTTTTGAAGCAGGTTTTCCACATGTGCCTGCAGCCCGGGGAAAAACTCCTGGTAACAGGTTTTCAATGCCGCATAATGTTCCATAAAAACCGCAAACACAATACTGCCATCGGTTTTAAGGTACCTGGCCCTCCGGGCCACTCCCCTGATGGAACTGGAAATACCGGCTGTTGTATGATAGTTGTATAGCCAGTTGTAAGCCTGCATATACTCAAACATCTCCAGGAATGCCGGTGGAAGCACCGCCGACTGCTGTTTTACTTCATTATAAACGTAACGGGCAAACGAATACAGCGAATCGTTTGTAAAGCGTTCAGGATCAGACGCCAGGAAATGATCATATACCAGGTCGGTAAATACACCGCTGTAAAGACCGCAGGAAGGCCTGAAAAACAATTTGGCCTTTGCCGTTACCGGATGCTGGTCCGTAAAACTGTCAATAGCCCGGTGGATGCGGATGCCCTGTTGTATACCAGCGCTAAAGTCAGCCATATTTTTCCGGCCTTTCACAAAATCAGCAATGAGATTGCCAATGATCAGCTCAGGTTGGCGGAAAGACAAATAAGCATGGGCCAGGTGGTTCATGGCCTCAAGATACGGATTTATGAGAGGACAGCCTTTTGAAGCCCCGGCCCGCAAACCTTATCCATTTTAACAATTTCTTAACTCCGGGCCATGCAACATTGGCAGGCTGGCACCAACAAACAAGCCATGGCTGGTCTTTACAGGCCTGTGTTCACCATCGGTCAGGCGGACGTTCATAAGCGGATACACCAACTAATCATGTGATCCCATCAGTAAAGAATGCCTTGACCACCAGGCACTTCCCGGCGTAGCTTTGACTCATCGAAACAAAAAATCACAATCACCATAAATTTTTTCCGCCATGAAAAAACTTATTTTATTAGTCAGTGCCGCACTCATATTCAGTGCAAATGTGCTTTTCGCAAGCCCTTATGAAACTACTGTTAACAAAAAAATCAACAGTACATTCACAGAATCTTTCACCGGTGCTACCGACGTTAAGTGGTATACCGATGACAACAAAACGTTTACTGCCAAGTTCACCATGAGCAACACCAAGGTGACGGCCTTCTTCCGGGAGGATGGTACCCTGCTGGCTACTTCACGCTACCTGCAGTCGGAACAGCTGCCCCTGAAAGTGGCCTGTAAACTGAATAAAAAATATCCTGCTACCAGCATTTATTGCGTAGTGGAATATACTTCCGGCGATAACATCGTATATTTCGTAACATTGGAAGGCACCGATACCTGGACCGTTATAAAAACAGACCAGGAGGCTAATATGAAGGTATATAGCCACCTTAAAAAAGCTTAGTTTTAGTAGTGTTAAAAATACAGAGCTCATGGTTTTTACCATGGGCTCTTTTGTTTTCCACCTGCCTGCGGCCCCTCCAAAAATTATCTTAACTTTGCCACCTGTTAAGGCTTATTAGCCAGACTGTTAATGTATAAATGATTAAACGACATGAATAAGGGACCCGTTTCTCAATTTATCCAGCACCATTACCGCCACTTTAATGCAGCTGCATTGGTGGATGCTGCCAAAGGATATGAAACACATTTGCTGGAAGGCGGTAAAATGATGGTGACACTGGCCGGTGCGATGAGTACGGCTGAATTGGGCATTTCTTTCGCAGAAATGATCCGTCAGGGTAAAGTAGATATTATTTCCTGCACCGGTGCAAACCTGGAAGAAGATATCATGAACCTGGTAGCACACACCCACTATAAAAGAGTGCCTAACTACCGCGATCTGAGTCCGCAGGAAGAATGGGATCTGCTGGAACAGGGCTTCAACCGCGTTACAGATACCTGTATTCCGGAAGAAGAAGCCTTCCGCCGTATCCAGAAACATATCCACAAAATATGGAAGGACGCGGAAGATAAAGGCGAACGTTATTTCCCGCATGAATATATGTACAAATTGCTGCTGAGCGGTGTGATGAAAGAACACTACGAAATCGATCCAAAAAACAGCTGGATGATTGCCGCCGCAGAAAGAAATATTCCGATCATCGTTCCGGGATGGGAAGACAGTACCATGGGTAATATCTTCGCTTCCTACTGCATCAAGGGCGAATTGAAAACATCGACCATGAAAAGCGGTATCGAATACATGATCTACCTGTCTGAATGGTACCGTGCAAACTCTGCTGGTAAAGGCGTTGGCTTCTTCCAGATAGGTGGCGGTATTGCTGGTGACTTCCCGATCTGCGTAGTGCCGATGATGTACCAGGATCTGGAATGGACAGATGTGCCTTTCTGGAGCTACTTCTGCCAGATATCAGACTCCACTACCTCCTACGGTTCCTATTCCGGCGCCGTACCAAATGAGAAAATTACCTGGGGTAAACTGGATATTCACACACCTAAGTTTATCGTAGAATCAGATGCTACCATTGTAGCACCACTGATCTTTGCATATATACTGGGTTGGTAAACTGCTGAAGCAGTTTACCAACAGCTTTTAGCCATTAGCTTTTAGCTGTTAGCGAAATGCAGCGAAGATGATCTTCGCTGCATTTTTTTGTTTTAAGCCGGGGCTAAAAATCGGGGGCAAAGGCGCGTCACGTCTTTCTTTTGCGGCATTTTGCAAACGGCTGGCTCGCTACATTTACTAACAGCTAATAGCTAATAGCTAACCGCTAGATAAATATTCCCGCCGCTATTCCATCTGCGAATAGTCGCCCTGCTGTTGTAAGCCGCAGGGTTTCCCCTACACGCTCCATTCTCCCCATCACTATATAGGGCTGGCTATGCGCGATCAGATGGGCAACAAGCGCAGCCCCGAATTTTTCGGCTATCCATTCCAGGTTACAGCCGGCGGCAGTGCGTAGGGCTGTCATAATATATTCGTTGAACTGCATGGCAGTGGTTAGCGACTCTATTTCAAAAGGTATTTTATTGGCGGCGATGCTTTTAATATATGCTGCGTTGTTGGCAATATTCCATTGTCTTGATATGCCGTTAAAGGAATGTGCGGAAGGTCCGAGTCCGAGGTAAGACCGGCCCTGCCAGTAGCTGCTGTTGTGCCGGGAATGCCATCCGGGTAGGGCAAAATTGGAGATTTCGTAATGCTCATAACCCGCAGTATTCAGCCATTCCATCAGCATTTCAAAGTGCCGGGCTGCCTTATCCGGGTCGGTTGCCGCCATTTTCTTTTTCTTAATAAAATGATCCAGCGCCGTACCTGGTTCTACGGTGAGTGCATAACACGACAAATGAGGGATGCCGAGTGCAATGGCCTGTTGTACATTCCGGGCCCAACCTTCGTCGCTCAGGGTAGGTCCGCCGTAAATAAGGTCGATGGTAATATTTTGAAAGCCGGTTTCCTGCGCCTGCCGGATACAGTTCAGTGCCTGTTCGCTGTTATGTGCCCGGTTCATCCAGGTGAGGTCTGTTTCATGAAAGGACTGTACGCCGATGCTCAACCGGTTGATGCCGGCGGCTTTCAGCATGAGCAGCTTTTCCGCACTGAGGTCATCGGGATTGGCTTCCAGGGTTATTTCTGCATCAGCGGCTACGGGAAAGGTAGCGTATATATGCGCTAGCAATGCCTGCAGTTCATCCGCCTGTAACAGGCTGGGCGTACCACCGCCGAAATAAATGGTGTGTACCGGTTCCCCGGCCAGGTAGTCTTTTTGCAAGGTGATTTCCTGCAACAAACTTTTTACCATGGCTCCCTGCTGTGAAACAGAAGTGGAAAAATGGAAGTTGCAGTAGTAACAGGCCTGTTTACAAAAAGGAATATGTAAATAAATTCCTGACATGCGCGTTTTTATAGTGGTCCGCCATTGCCGTTTTACGGGCCAACTATGGACTATTTTAATATCTTTGTGAGGTCAAAATTACGTTTCAGTTTTGTTATGTGAGCAGGACGGTGTTAATTGCCACCGGAAGGAACGTGATTATTGAAAAACCGATTTAAAGTCATTGCAAAATATTTTCCTGGTGCGAAACTGGTTACTGCTGTTATTCACTCTCAGTTATTTGCCGATACTGGCACAAACAACAGATTCCGGTGCTGTAAAGCCGCCGGTAGTAAAGAAAAAGCCGGTTATCACCCATGCTGCCGGTGATTCATCGCGTCCTAAGGCGCGTACAGCACCGGTGAAGAGAGATTCCACACGGGTTGGTTTAGTGAAGAAAGACAGTACCCGGGCCATTTCCCCGTTGACGGCGCATGTAAAAAAAGACAGCAGCCGGTTGGCAGCTGATACCACCGGGCATAAGGTAGATAGCACGGCACTGGCCGCGGTTCCTAAGGTGAAAGTTCCTTCTCCGTATGATCTGTACATGAAAAAGCTGGAGCAGGAAAACAGTTTGTTGAAACCTGGTAAACCCCGTTTTGTGGATACCAACCCGGTAAGACCTTACCGCAATATGGACTGGCTTATTTACCTGATAGCAGGCGTATTGCTGGTATTGAGCCTTATCCGCCTGTTTTACCAGAAGTATTTCGCAGACCTTTTCAGGGCATTCCTGAATCCTACGCTTAGTCAGCGGCAGTTGAAAGACCAGCTGTCACAGTCGCCCTTTCCCAATATGTTGCTGAATATCTTTTTCTCCATTGCGCTGGGACTTTATTTTTATCTCGTATTATACCGGCAGCAGGTATTCCCACAAGCGGAACCCTGGTTGCTGATTCCAGGTTTAATTGTGTTGGTGGCAGTGGTATATGGCTTTAAGTATGTGATGCTGCGCTTTTGCGGCTGGTTATTCGGTAATAGCGAGCTGGCGGACGCTTATATTTTTATCTTATACCTGATCAACAAGATTTTAGGGGTATTACTGGTGCCTTTCCTGGTAATTATCGCCTTTTGTACCCCGGAAATTGCCCGCGCATTCCTCTATATATCTTTATTTTTCATAGTATTACTTATTGTATATAGGTATATTAGATCTTATTCACTGGTTAGGCAGTACCTATCTTTCAGTAAATTGCATTTTTTTCTTTACCTTTGCGCATTCGAAGTAGCGCCTGTTTTAATATTAACCAAGGTGCTGCAGAATATCTGGTTAACTGGTAATCCCTGATTACCGCCTATTGTTAACACAAGAGCAAAAAACGTATGATAAAAGGCGGGCCAAAAAAAGATTTGCAAGGTAAACAAATTCAGTCAATCCTAATTTCTCAACCTAAGCCTGAAACAGAAAAGTCACCCTACTTTGATCTGGCCAAAAAGTTCAATATTAAATTGGATTTTTTCCCATTCATTAGGGTGGAAGGTTTGCCAGCGAAGGAGTTCAGAAAACAGAAAATCGACATTCTCAGCTTTACGGCAGTGATTTTCACCAGCCGTAACTCGGTAGACCACTTTTTCCGGATCTGTGAGGAAATGAAGGTGAAAGTGTCGCAGGATTGTAAATACTTTTGCATTACAGAAGCTGTAGCGTTGTACCTGCAGAAATTCATTCTCTATCGTAAGCGGAAGGTATTTTACGGTGCAGACGGTTCTACCAAAGGAGTACTGGAGGTAATGAACAAACACCGGGATAATGAAAAGTTCCTGTTCCCAAGTTCTGACAGCCAGAAAAAGGACATAGAAGAGTGGTTAAAAGCAAACAAGTGTGAATACGCCACCGCTACCCTCTACAAAACCGTTTCTACTGATGTAAAAGAAGTAATGGCGGCTACAGCTTATGATATGATCGTGTTTTTCAGTCCTTCAGGCGTTAAATCACTGTTCGAAAATATGCCGGAGTTTGAGCAGAACGGCACCCATATCGGTGCATTTGGTCCTACTACCTCCGCAGCTGTTGAAGAAGCAGGATTAAGACTGGATGTAAAAGCACCACTTCCGCAGGCGCCCTCTATGGCTGCTGCACTGGAACAGTATCTCACTACCTTAGCAAAGAAGTAAACAGTTTTTTTGTAATAAAATTCAGCAGGGATGGCATTATGCCATCCCTGTTTTGTATTGCCCGGGATTAAACTGATTTTGATGATTGACAGGATTTTTTCATCCGGTGGTTTAAAAAAAGACAGGTGGATATAAACGCGGATATAATCGCTGGTACCCGCTTTTGTATTTGTTAATTTTTCAAATGCCGTAAAAAGGCCGTCCTGTAAATCATCAAAATCAGTTTAATCCCGGGGTAAGACAAAAATTTTTCTTTGTAATCCTGAAAAAATAAATTTCTTTGTAAGAGATTATATTTTGTCAATCAATTTATCGCGTAGCGGAATCCATGAACAAGCTTATCAGTGAAACAAGCCCGTATTTGCTGCAGCATGCGCATAATCCTGTCAATTGGTATCCGTGGGGAGAAGAAGCCTTACAACGGGCTTTGCAGGAAGACAAACCCATATTGGTAAGCATTGGTTATGCCGCCTGTCACTGGTGCCATGTAATGGAAAGGGAGAGTTTTGAAAATGAGGCTACTGCGGCCATCATGAACGAGCATTTTATTAACATTAAAATAGACCGGGAAGAACGGCCGGACCTGGATCACATATACATGGACGCCGTTCAGGCGATGACCGGCGCCGGTGGCTGGCCGCTCAACGTATTTCTTACGCCGGATAAAAAACCCTTTTACGGCGGTACCTATTTTCCGCCAAAGCAGGCTTATAACCGGCCTTCCTGGACCGATGTGCTCCTGTCGCTCTCCGATGCTTTTCATACCAAAAGATCTGACATAGAAACACAGGCCGATAACCTGGTACAGCATATTAATCAATCGGCTCAATTTGGGCAGCAGGCAGCGCTGGACCTGAATATTCCCCGCGAGGAACTCTTTACCAAAGCGCAATGTGATACCATTTGCGGGAACATTCTCAAACAGGCTGATACCCAATGGGGTGGTTTCGGCCGTGCACCTAAATTTCCGCAAACCTTTACCATTGCTTATTTGCTGCGATATTATCATGCGTATCAACATCCCGAAGCATTGCAACAGGCATTGTTGTCGCTGGATAAAATGCTGCAGGGAGGTATTTATGACCAGCTGGGCGGCGGTTTTGCCAGGTATGCTACTGATGAAAAGTGGCTGGCGCCTCATTTTGAGAAGATGTTGTACGACAATGCACTGCTCATTGATGTGCTCTGTGATGCCTGGCAACTAACCCGTAATGAGGTGTATGCTGAAACCATCAGGGAAACGCTGGGATATATTACAAGAGAAATGACTTCCCCCGAAGGAGGTTTCTATGCAGCGCTGGATGCGGATTCAGAAGGGGTGGAAGGTAAATTTTATACCTGGAGCAAGGCGGAAATACATCATATTCTCGGAGAACAGGCCATCCCTTTCTGTGAGTATTATGATGTAACCGAACATGGCAACTGGGAAGAACAGAATATTTTATGGGTGCAACAGCCGTTGCTGCAGTTTGCGGCAGAAAAAGGCTACGACCCTGCAGTATTGGGCGCCATGCTGAAGGGTTGCCGGGAAAAGCTGCTGGCGGTGCGGGCCAACAGGGTTCGGCCGGGGTTGGACGATAAAATCCTGCTCGGCTGGAATGCACTGATGGTGCATGCCTGTTGTAAGGCCTATACGGCATTGGGAGCGGAAGAATACCGGCAGATGGCCATCCGCAACATGGATTTTTGCCTGGCAAACTTCCGCCAGGAAGAAGGAGCACCCGCCCTTTATCATACCTGGAAGAAGGGGCAGGCAAAGTACCCTGCATTCCTTGATGATTATGCGTCGGTGATCAGGGCGCTGATTGCACTGCAGGAAATTACCGGCAATACCGCTTACTTATATGAAGCCAGGGATATTGCCAGCTTTGTGACCGCCAATTTTAGCGATGAGCAGGCCCTGTTTTTCTATTACACAATTGAAGGTCAGGATGATGTGATTGTACGGAAAAAGGAAATTTATGATGGGGCAGTACCCAGTGGTAATGCGCTGATGATCCAGAACCTTTGGTACCTTTCTGTTGTTTTTGATCATAAGCAGTGGGCAGACCGGTGTGTGGCGGCTGTTTCCAGCCTTTCCCAAACGGTGGTACGCTACCCTACCTCTTTTGGCGTGTGGGCAAGCCAGTTGTTACAGTTTGTAAAAGGAACCCCTGAACTGGCAGTGGTAGGAAAAAATTTCAGGGAAAAGATGGAGGAAACCCGAAAATGGTTTATTCCGTATAGGATATTGTTGGGTGCAGAAAAAAATATTCCTGGTATTCCGCTGTTAAGCGGCCGGGAGCAGGAAAACGAGACTTTAGTTTACTTATGCAAAGATTATCATTGCATTAAGCCCGTACATTATATAGAAGAAATTATTAATTTAATATAATAATTATGTAACTTGCCCTCTGTAAGGGAAGCCAACGATTCAATAAATGTTATTACGTTTATATAATAAAATGTTAAAAGCAGCGTTTAAACTAGTTACAGATCGGTTCTGAGCGGAATTGAAAAAGTTGGATAAAAAGTCACTACGGATTAAAATTAATTATTACATTTGCTATCTTTCATATAAACAAAAGCGGGTGAAATATGAGAAATGTGTTCCCTTGTATACAGGCAAATCACACCAGGCTGGTTAATAGAAAAAACATATTCTGATGAAAGCTACCCTTATGAAGCTTAACTATGTAAAAGGTCTGTTGGCGGTATTGCTGGTTTCCCTGCTGGCCAGCTGTGGCGGTAGTAAAACCCCTAAAAATGCACAAGGTCAATTGATTGGCGTAAGCCCTCGACCAAAGTACACTCCCCCTGTACCTTATGGGATGGTATACATACCAGCCGGAACGTTCCACATGGGTCCAAGTGACGAAGACGTAAACTATGCATTTACGGCGCGTAACAAGTCAATTTCCATTTCTGGTTTCTACATGGATGCCACGGAAATTACCAACAACGAGTATCGCCAGTTTGTGCAATGGGTACAGGATTCGATCGCTCACATCCTCCTGGGACATGTAAAATCTGATGATGGACATGACATCATCGATTGGAAGCAGAAAATTAACTGGAAGGACAAAGGAACCTGGGAGAAGCTGGATGCCATGGTGTATTCAGAAGCCGACAGGTTATATGGCCGTAAAGATATCGATGTAGGTAAACTGATTTACCACCAGGAAACTTTCAACTGGGATAAAGCCAAGTTGAGGGAAAATATTGGTAAGCCACGTTCTACTTTTATTGTGAAGAAAGATGTGCCCATTTACCCGGATACGCTTTGCTGGATCAGGGACTTCTCTTATGCCTACAACGAGCCGATGACGCGTATGTATTTCTGGCACCCGGCATTCGATAATTACCCGGTAGTAGGTGTAAACTGGCACCAGGCAACTGCTTTCTGCGAATGGAGAAGTAAGTTCTGGGAAGACTATCGCATGAGCAAAAAACTGTTTACGGAAGATAAATTCCAACTGCCATCTGAAGCACAATGGGAATATGCAGCGCGCGGCGGAAGGGAACAAACTCCTTACCCATGGGGCGGTTATTATATCCGTAACAAAAAAGGATGCTTACTTGCCAACTTTAAACCTGGTCGCGGTAACTATCCGGAAGACGGCGGCTTTTACACGGTACGTGCAGATGCCTACTGGCCTAACGATTACGGCTTATACAATATGTCCGGTAACGTAGCTGAGTGGACCGCAGATATCTTCTACGAAAATGCCTACTCATTTACTTCTGATATGAACCCTTATTTAAGAATGGATGTACCAGATGATGCACCATTAAAGATGAAGCGTAAAGCCATCAGGGGCGGATCATGGAAAGACGTGGGTTATTTCCTGCAGACAGGAACCAGGACATATGAATACCAGGACAGTGCTAAATCATACGTTGGTTTCAGATGTACCATTGCCCTGAGCAGAAGAGCCAAACACAGATAGATAGGAAAAACCAGTAATAGCCTGTATTAATATAACTACGAAAGAAACCTTTGTATTATGTACACTATTATCAGCAAATCAGTGAGAATTAACTATTCCATACAGACTTTAACTCTTAACACTTTAACCAGTAAATTTTAACCTATGGCTATGAATCCTAACAAAGCTAAATGGCTGAACTTTTTCGTATGTATTGCGGCTTCCGTGGTAATTATCGGAGCATTATTCAAATTGCAACACTGGCGCGGAGCTGACATCGCTTTGATCTTAGGTCTGAGCACTGAAGCGCTCATCTTTTTTGTATACGCTTTCGTGCCCGATTCCAGTGCGCACCAGGAAGGTCAGGTAGTAGCAGTTGCCGGCAGCCCGGCAGTAGCCGGACTGGACAAGATGCTCCAGGAAGCAGATATCACACCAGCTAACCTGCAGCGCCTGAGCGAGAACTTCCAGAAACTGGGTACTACCGTTGATAAAATGAGAGACATCAGCGATGTGGTAGCAGCTACCGGAGATTACACACAGAAAACAAGAGAAGCTGCCAGCGCTATTGGTAATGTAGCGAATGCTTATACTACTGCCGCTGCTGCTGTATCTTCTTTCAACAGTGCATCAGAGTCTACCAAAGATTTCCATGTGCAGATGCAGGGTATGACTAAAAATCTGGCTTCCCTCAATGCTATCTACGAACTGGAACTCCAGGACACCAACAACCACCTGAAAGCAATGAACTCGTTCTACAGCAACCTGCAGAATGCATCCAGCGCTATGAGTGGCAGCATTGAAGATGCTAAGAAAACGCAGGAACAAATTTCCCTGCTCGCTAAAAACCTCAGCAACCTGAACTCTATCTATGGTAACATGCTGAGTGCCATGCACGGAGGAAGATAAGGTGTAGCTAATAGTTTCTGAATTAACACATATCAATTAAATCTGAAAACAAACTATGGCACTACCTAGAGATCCCAGACAGAAGATGATCAACATCATGTACCTGGTCTTGACGGCCATGCTGGCGTTGAACGTCTCTGCCGAAATATTGAACGCATTTAGTATCGTAAATAACTCAATTAATACTTCCAATAAAGCACTCGCAGATAAAAACGATTTCATCTACAAGCAGTTCGATGCACAAATGAAGGAAAACGCCGCAAAAGTGGCGCCCTACAAAGCAAAGGCTGAAGATGTAAAGAAAATATCTGCCAGCATGTATGACTATGTACAATCCTTAAAAGAAACCATTATCACTGAAAGCGGTGGTAAAGACGAACATGGTGAAATCAAGGATAAAGCTGGTCTGGATGCCCCTACCCGGGTAATGGAGAACAACAAAAAAGGACCTGAGCTGGAAGCAAAGCTGAAAGAACTGCGCGCCAAACTCCTCTCCTATATTGACGATCCTAAAAGCAAAGCACAGATTGAAAAAACTTTACCACTGAAAATAGAAGTTGGCAAATCCAGTGATGATCATGGCGGCGGTCCTAAAACATGGACTACCTACCACTTCAACATGGTGCCTACCATTGCAGCAGTAACCATCCTGGGCAAATTCCAGAATGATATCAAAAACTCTGAATCTGCTGTGATTGATTATCTCTTCGGTCGTATTGAAGCCAATACTTTCAAATTTGATAAAGTAAGACCTTTCATTTCCCTGAATTCCAAAAACCTTATGGAAGGACAAACCTTAACTGCCAACATCGCAGTGGGTGCCTATAGCACTACGGTTAATCCAACTATCGTTGTAAATGGTCAATCCATTGAAGCGCATGAAGGTTTAGGAACGATTAATATTCCAGCTTCCGGCATTGGTGAAAAAACCATCTCCGGTACCATTACCTTACCTAGCCCTTCTGGTGGCGCTCCTGAATCCTATCCCTTTACAGAAACTTATAATGTTGGTGCTTCTGCTACCTCCATCTCTGCAGATAAAATGAACGTGCTGTATATCGGCCTGCAAAATCCTATCTCGATTTCTGCTGCCGGTGTGCCCGCCGAACAGGTATCTGCCTCTATTACCGGTGGTAATATGACTAAACGCGGTTCAGGCGAATATATCGTTACTGTAAGTCAGCCTGGTAAAGCAGTGATCAACGTTGTTGCCAACATCGACGGCAAAACCAAATCACTCGGTCAGAAGGAATTCCGTGTAAAACGTGTTCCTGACCCGGTACTGAAAGTAGGTGTTAACAAAGGTGGTAGCATGAAAGCTGCTGACTTTAAAGTACAGGGCGGTTTACGTGCTGACCTGGAAGATTTCGAATTTGAAGGTGTAAAGTATGAAGTAATCGGTTACCGCGTAGGTATCTCTGCAAAAGGCAAAGAATACCAGGAAGGTGATGCTACTTCCGCTTATTTCCCTGGTAGCGTAACAGCGTCTATCCGCTCGCTGCGCCCCGGTGACGAAGTATTTTTTGAAAATGTGAAAGTGAAAGGCCCGGATAACATTGTTCGTTCGATGCCGAGTACTATATTTAAATTAAACTAACGGTCATTAATTACTGAATTATGCGAGCAGTAATATTTAACAGAATTGGTTGGTGCACTCTTTTGCTGGTAATGCTGGCAACAGCTGCTGATGCGCAACGCCGCGGAGGAACAACCCGTCGCAGAACTGCCACCACAGCTACGCCGCCACCGGATACTTCAGTGGTAAACCCGGCAACCGGGAACGCTGTTACGCCGCCTCCCCCTGCTCCCCCTGCTTCTCAACGCCCGGACGGTATTACCGCCCCGCTGGTAGATACTCCCCGTAAATCGTTACGTATCGATGGCGTGGTGGAAAGAAACCTCGCGAGAGAACGTACACCAATTGCCTACGACTACATCCGCGAGGATGATCGTTTCTGGGAAAAACGTGTATGGCAGGTAATCGATATCAGGGAAAAAATCAACCTCCCCTTCCAATATAATGTGGAAGATGAGACAGGTACCAATCAACTGTTTATTAATATTCTGCTGGACGCCGTCAAGAATAAAGAGATAGAAGCTTTCAGCGCTATCGATGACCGTTTCACTACCATAATGCCTTATTCTGAAATTCAGAATAAACTCAGCGGTGAAGAAAGAACTGTACGCAGCATAGATCCCGTAACCGGCGAAGAAAAAATGGTGACCACCCGTGATGACTTCGATCCACGTACTATTAAACAGTACAAGATCAAAGAAGTTTGGGTGTTCGACAAAGAAGCCTCCGCCCTGAAGGTACGTATACTGGGTATAGCTCCTATGGTATCCCGTATAAATGAAGATGGCTCCGTACGCGCCTCCATTCCTTTATTCTGGGTATACTATCCGGATTGCCGCGGTATCCTGGCTAAACACGATGTGTATAACCAGAATAACGATGCATCCACTATCAGCTGGGAAGACCTTTTCGAAATGCGCTTCTTCGGTAGCTACATCGTAAAGGAAAACAATACTTATAACCGCGAGATCAAAGACTATATTAAAGACGGTACCATGCGCCTCCTCGAAGGTCAAGCCATACACGACCGTATCTTTAATAAAGAACAGGATCTATGGCAATACTAGCTGTTAGCAGTTAGCATAGAGCGAAAGCATAAAAGCTACTAAAGCGAATGAACGAAGTGTTTTTTGATATACGCTTCGTTCATTCGCTTTAGTAGCTTTTATGCTTTCGCTTTATGCTTATCTTAGCTATATGAAGTTGCTGTACAACGCCATACAGATGATCATGCCGCTTCCCGACCGGGAATGGGAAGCCCTCGCCGCCTGCTGGACGCCCGTACAGTACAAAAGAAAAGAGGTAATGACGGTTGCCGGTGAAGTGGAAAAATATCTCTATTTCGTTACTGCCGGTGTTCAACGGGTGTTTTGCCTGGATGGAGATAAAGAATCTACCCTCGTATTTACCTATACCGGCTCTTTTTCAGGTGTAATAGATTCCTTCCAGTTGCAACGCCCCTCTCCCTGGTACCTGGAAACACTCACCCACAGCGAATTACTGCGAATGAGCTATACCGATTTCAACCGCCTCACACTGGAGTTTCCGTTAATAGAAAGATGGGTGCGATTGGCTACAGTAGCCGCATTGGCCGGCGTATTGGAGCGGCAGCGGGAATTGCTGTCTTTCACCGCAGAACAAAAATTCAGAAAGCTGCTTACCCGTAGCCCACAGGTATTACAGCTCATTCCACATAAATACCTCGCCTCTTACCTGGGTATAGACCCTGCTACTTTCAGTAAATTATTGGGTACCGTGAAACTATAAAATGTTGATCTGCACAAAGATTTTTTAATAAAGACCAACCTAGTTTTGTACTAAATATCAACGCCATGAGCACCGTTAAAAGTAATGAATTGTTGCAGGAGCTTCGTAAACAGGTGGTAGCACTACAGTATAAAACAACACACTATCTGGGCATACAACCAGCCGCTATATTGCAACATGTACCTGCACCCTGCAAATGGAGCGCAGTGCAGTGCCTGGAGCACCTGAATACTTATGGTAGGTATTATCTGCCGGCATTGGAACAGGTAATAGCCACCGCCGAAAAAAGCAACAGCCGGTCGGAAACCACGTTTAAAAGCAGCTGGTTAGGCGCTTATTTTACCCGCCTGATGCAACCCACTGAAAACGGACAGCTCCGTTCCCGCATGAAATCTCCCAAAGGACATATTCCGGCGGTTAAACCCGAAGAAACAACAGTATTAAATGAGTTTGGCCAACAACTGGAACAGCTGGAAAATTTATTATCGCGTGCGGGAAAAATAAATATCCGTAACAACAAAGTCGCTACTTCATTGTCGCGCTTTATAAAATTATCGGTAGGTGATACATTCGGATTTCTGATTGCACATATACACCGGCATGTATTGCAGGCAGAAAGGGCGATGGCAGACAGCCCCCATCCGGCATTGAAAGCCGTATAGGGATTGCCGTTATACAGGTGCAATTATTTATTGCTTGTCGTTATGAAAATGCGCCCAGATCAGTTTGGCTTTTGCAGTACCCACTTCTTTCGTAAGGTCTTCCAGCGACAACAATTTTATTTTGGCTACCGAGCGGAAAGTTTTCAATAATTGGGTAGCGGTATTTTCACCAATTCCTTTGATACCTTCCAGCTCATTTTTAAACGTGCCTTTGCTGCGTTTCTGCCGGTGAAAAGTAATACCAAAGCGGTGTACTTCGTCGCGCACCCTGCGTATCAGTTTCAGGCTTTCGCTGTTATAAGGCAACTTTATACTTTCGGAATCGCCCGGGAAAAATATTTCCTCTTCATTTTTGGCTAGCCCCACAACGGTCATACTGCCTATCAGGTTCAGCTCGCGAATGCTCTCCATAGCAGATCCGAGCTGGCCTTTACCGCCATCGATAATGACCAGCTGAGGCAAGGGCTGCTGCTCAGCTAACAGGCGGTTATATCGTCTGAAAACAACTTCTTTCATCGAGGCAAAGTCATTGATCCCTTCTACCGTTTTGATGTTGAAATGCCGGTAATCTTTATTCGAAGCCAGACCATCTTTAAATACCACGCATGCTGCCACGGGATAACTACCCTGGAAGTTTGAGTTATCAAAACATTCGATATGCTCCGGTAGTACCGGTAACTCCAGGTCGGCCTGCAGCTGATATAATACCTGTTTGCGTTCCATATCCGTTTTACCTTCCAGGTGCAGGATCTTTTTACGATAGAGGTCTTCTTTAAAATAGTTTACATTCTTCTCCGAC
Organism: Chitinophaga hostae; assembly: GCF_018224885.1. Classification (GTDB taxonomy): domain Bacteria; phylum Bacteroidota; class Bacteroidia; order Chitinophagales; family Chitinophagaceae; genus Chitinophaga; species Chitinophaga hostae. Next base: position 585,523 of record NZ_JAGTXB010000001.1, read on the forward strand.
AATTCCAACAGTTTCTTTTTATCGCCTCCCCTGGGAACAGTAACAGCAACGCTGTTTTCCGGATATTCTAATGGGAACGGCACTACTATTTCGTTGGTAATGCTTTTAAATACTTCCCGGAGATAGGCAATAGCATAAGCCAGCACTTCTTCATCCGTTTCCTCCAGCTGCTTTTCCAGCGTTACGGTTTTGGTGTCGGCGATGGTACCGTTAAGAATGCGCAGGTAGTTTACATATGCGTGATTGCCCTCGCTGATAATGGAAAACACATCCACATTGCCCATGCGGTTATTAACGATGGTGGATTTGGCAGAATAATCTTCCAGGCTGGCTATTTTTTTGCGCATGATCTCAGCCTTCTCAAATTCCATCTTCGACACATGCTCCAGCATCTGTTCTTTAAACAGGCTGACCACCGGCGTAAGATTACCTTTTAAAACGTTCTTCACCTGCTGCAGCCCTTCCCGGTAATCTTCCTGCGTTTGCAATCCTTCACAAGGGCCTTTGCAATTTCCCAGGTGGTATTCAAGACATACCTTGAACTTCCCTTTTCGTATATTCTCTTCCGTTAAGTTCAGGTTGCAGGTACGTAAAGGGATATTGTATTTGATGACATCCAGTATTTCCCTGACACGACCCACAGAGGTAAACGGCCCCAGGTAATCCGATCCGTCTTTGATAACATTGCGCGTAAAAAACACACGGGGAAACGATTCGTGTTTAATAACAATGTAGGGATAGGTTTTATCATCTTTCAGGTTAATATTATACTTCGGCCTGAATTGTTTAATAAGGGAATTTTCCAGTAAAAAGGCATCCTGCTCCGAATCTACAATGGTGAATTCAATGTGGTGGATATGTTCCACCAGTTTGCGGGTTTTGTAACTATCATGATTTTTTACAAAATAGGAACTGACCCTTTTACGCAAACTTTTGGCCTTGCCCACGTACAGGAGCGTACCGGATTCGTCGTAGTATTTATAAATACCTGCATTGGCAGGTATGGTATGTGATATTTTCTGAAACTCCGCTGCGGTCATGTTTACATCCCTTTTTTAGGTGCAATCGTTACATTTATTTCCAGTTCCTTGGGCGACAGAAAGGCGATTTTCTGATAGGTAGTCATCCGAACCTGCTTTTTTTGCTGGTAAAAAAGGTCCTGCCGGAACTCATACACCAGGTTGCTGGTGTAAGAATGGATGTTCACCTGTTGAATGTTGCCCTGTTTATCCAGCTCCATTATCACTTCAGAGGGATTGGTTTGTTTGCCCCGGGATTTATATATCACGGATTTTCTGCCGGAAAACGGATCGTACAGACTGGATGTATCATATTCGTCCCGGAGAGAGGGCTTATTCAGATCGGCATCCATGAATGGCTTTAACAGGTCATGTACCGTGGCGCTGTCTGTACCGGAAACCTGTGCCGTATCTTTTTTGCCGTTGAGCACCACTGTTTTAAACAAGGTATAGTCGTTGGACCGGATATTTTTATCCTCCTGGCTGAAATAGTCTGGCAGTCGGACAAACTTATCCAGTGAGGAAGGGTTCGATTGTTTATTTGCCGTGTTACAGGCCATAAAGCCAATTATGGTAAACAACACCGTTACTTGCCTGTATTTTTTCATGCTGCAAAATTAATACTTAAATGTGGGTCATAAAAAATGCGCCGTAAAAACGGCGCATCGATGCATGAGCAAATCTGTCGAGAGCACTAAAAATATGTAAATCAGCACGTTGGCTGACAATTTTTTCCAGGTCAACGTCTATTAAACGGGTGCCATGAACTAAATGTTACAGGCGGGGATAAATAAACCTCGAATTTTTCCTTTATCAGGATTTGATGATTCCGGGATTTTTCCTGTCGCTTAAAAAAGATTAGCGAATCTAAAAGCGGGTATCCACTTTGTCTTCGCTAATCCTTTTTTTAATCCTGTAAAATATAATCCTGAAATCGTCAAAATCAGTTTAATCCTAAAACGAATCCGCGCTACACCAGGAGGTTACCGGTCATTTCCTTAGGGATGGGTAATCCCATGAAATGCAGGATGGTAGGAGCAATATCGCCTAGTTTACCATCTTTTACGGTTCCCCTGAAATCTTTGTTGATAATAAAGAAAGGTACCAGGTTCAGCGAGTGGGCGGTATTAGGACTGCCGTCTTCGTTGATCATAAAATCTGCGTTTCCGTGGTCTGCAGTGAGGAAAACGGTGTAGTCGCTGGCCAGTGCGGCAGTTACTACGCGTTCAACGCAATGGTCAACTGTTTCCACTGCTTTCACAACGGCTTCGAAAACGCCGGTATGGCCTACCATGTCGGCATTAGCGAAATTGAGCACCACGAAATCGGCTGATTTTTGCTCCAGTTCAGGAACAATCAGGTCTGCCAGCTCATTGGCGCTCATTTCGGGTTTCAGATCGTAGGTGGCCACTTTAGGAGAAGCCGCCATCAATCTGCGTTCGCCGGGGAATTCCGTTTCACGGCCGCCGGAAAAGAAGAAAGATACGTGCGGATATTTCTCTGTTTCAGCGATACGGATCTGTGTGCAGTTATCTTTCGCCAGCACTTCACCCAGCGTCATATTGAGATTATCGTTTTCAAAAATTACGTGTACATTTTTATAGGTACGGTCGTAATCCGTCATGGTAGTATAGTAAAGATCCAGTGGCTTCATGCCGAAATCAGGAAATGCTTCCTGGCTCAGTACCTGTGTTATTTCGCGGCAACGATCTGTACGGAAGTTGAAGCAAAGTACAGCGTCTCCGTCCTGTATAGTGGCTACTGGCTTTTGCTGCGCATCTGTCACCACAATTGGTTTTATGAATTCATCTGTTACGCCTTCTGCGTAAGATGCTTTTACGGCAGTTAACGGGTCCTGGGTAGGGGTGCCTGTACCGTGTACCAGGGCGTCGTAAGCCAGTTTCACACGTTCCCAGCGTTTATCGCGGTCCATGGCGTAGTAACGGCCGGTAATGGTGGCAATTTTACCCGTGGATGCTTCCAGGTGGGCCGACAGGTTTTCGAGATAACCCAATCCACTTTTCGGATCTGTATCACGTCCGTCTGTAAAGGCATGGATGTATACTTTTTCCAGACCCTGTGCTTTCGCGATAGTGGTCAGCGCTTTCAGGTGTTCAATATGTGAATGCACCCCGCCATCACTTACGAGTCCGATCAGGTGCAGGGCTTTATCATTGTTTTTGGCATGAGCCAGGGTATCCAGTAATACAGGATTGGCTGCCAGTTCTCCATCTCTGATCGCTACATTGATCCTTTGTAATTCCTGGTATACGATTCTGCCGGCGCCGATGTTCAGATGCCCTACTTCAGAGTTACCCATTTGTCCGTCCGGAAGACCAACGGCTTCACCACAGGTGATCAGGTGACTGTGCGGGTATTGCTTGTATAAACTGCTTACAAAGGGAGTTTTTGCATGTGCAATGGCATCGGCTGTAGGAACTTTACCTTCGCCCCATCCGTCCATAATTACGAGAATGGCTCTTTTCTTTTCCATATCCTATCTGGTTATAGTTTAATATAAATTCACTCAAGAGGGTGAAAGTACTTATAAAGGGTTTAAATATTTTGCAAAAATAACGCTTATCAAAAAATTAACCCTCCAGACCTTGCTTTGCACAGATCTTATATTCTAATTATTCAAAATGAAACACATATTATCTTACTATCATGACTTACTGATTAGTAGCTACCACGATAATGTGATTTTATTGATTTGCAGCGCGTTTGGCATAGTTTTCGCTTTTAATTTGAGTTGGAAAAATCACATTTTTAATAAAATAACTGACAATGAAGAAGCTATTGATTGTGCTGGGGATCATGTTGGTAGGAGGAGTTTTTACAGCATTTACACTGTCGGCCAGGTCAATTAGTATTGTAACGGTTGCGGGCCCATTTGAAGACGTAGTAGCTGCATTGAAACAAGGTGATGTAAATGCTTTATCACGCTATCTTGATAATACCGTTGAAATTAATATAGCAGGAAAATCAAATTCCTATAGTAAGGCACAGGCAGAAATTATCCTAAAGGATTTCTTCTCCAAAAATCCGGTGAAATCTTTTGAACTCATCCATCAGGGAGGTGATAACTCCCGTTTTGGTATCGGCAATATGAGTACTGGTAATGGTGCTTTCAGGGTTTCCTTTTTCCTGCAAAAGAAAGGTGGTAGTATGGTACTGAATGAATTAAGGTTTGAGAGTAAGTAGCTTTACCCATATAAATAATTGAAAAAAACCGATGCCCCGCAATAAATTGCGGGGCACTTTTTATTTTTGACATATCTTTCACGCGGTAATTACGAATGGCGAATTACGAATTACGGATTTGTGAAGAAAGCGAATGCTCTTCTCCCCACAGATCCGTAATTCGTAATTTGTAATTCGCAATTGAAAATTATTCAACTATGTTAGATGAAGCAGCGCTGAATGCGTTTATCAGAAGCGCACTGGCAGAAGATATCGGAAGCGGGGACCATTCCACAATGGCTTGTATTCCTCCTACTGCGAAAGGAAAAGCGGTTTTGAAGATCAAGGAAGATGGTATCCTGGCCGGTATGGAAGTAGCCGAGGCGATCTTTAAATGGCTGGATATGTACACCGTATTTACCCCGCATAAAAAAGATGGCGATGCCATGAAGGCCGGTGAAGTGGCTTTTGAAGTAGAAGCGGCTGTACACACCCTGCTTATGGGCGAGCGACTGGTACTGAATTGTATGCAGCGCATGAGCGGTATTGCTACTTTAACACATCAGTATGTAACGAAGCTGAAAGGATATCATACCCGCGTGCTGGATACCCGTAAAACAACGCCCAATTTCCGTATGCTGGAAAAAGAAGCAGTTCGTATAGGCGGTGGCGTTAACCACCGGATGGGACTGTATGATATGATTATGCTAAAGGATAATCATATTGATTTTTCCGGTGGCATTACCGCCGCTATTACCAAAACAGTAGCGTATCTGAAAGAACGTAAGCTTCCGCTGAAAATTGAGGTGGAAACGCGTAACATCGATGATGTGAAGGAAGTGCTCGCGGTAGGACAGATAGACCGCATTATGCTCGACAACTTTACACCCGCAGATATTGTTGCCGCATTGGAGCTGATCAAAGGCCGTTTTGAAACAGAGGCATCCGGCGGGATTACCATGGATACCCTGGAAGCATACGCCAAAACGGGTGTTGATTACATCTCTGTAGGCGCTATTATACACCATGCTGTGAGCCTGGATCTGAGTCTGAAGGCGATTATACTATAAAACAGTTTTTTTGAAGAAGATACTATTTATCATCAACCGCAAAGCGGGTACCGATCGTGAAAAACGCCTGGAACATGCTATCAGAAAGCATTTGCCAGGTGATCAATACGAGGTGAGCACAACCTACCTGGCTTACCTTGGACATGGCACAGACCTCGCAAGGGAAGCGGTACAAAACGGCGTGCACACCGTGGTGGCTGTTGGTGGCGATGGCTCCATCAACGAAATTGCACAGGGACTTATAGGCAGTAATACCGCCATGGCAATATTGCCACTGGGAAGTGGTAACGGGCTGGCACGCGCGCTCAAAATTCCGCTGGATATCGACAAAGCACTGCGTCTTATTGCCATAGATAAACAACTGCCAATTGATGTGGGCTATGCCAACGAACACCTGTTCCTCAGTAATGCCGGTGTTGGTTTCGATGCGCTCATCGCGGAACAGTTCCGACATAATACCAAACGTGGCTTGTCTGGCTACACCAAACTGGTACTCAAAAGTTTTAATACCTACCAACCGGCGGAATATACCATTGATATTGACGGCCAGTCCTTCCAGGCAAAAGCATTTCTGCTCACGGTAGCCAACGGCAACCAGTTTGGATATGAATTTAAACTGGCGCCAAAAGCCAGCGTGTTCGACGGGCAACTGGATCTTTGTATCATGCCACCGGTAGGTATCATGAGCTTGCTGCCAGTGAGCGTTTTTTCCCTGATGGGCAACATCGATAGAACCCGCTACATCCAGCATTATACAGGAAAAAATATTACTATTAAAAGTGATGCCCTGCAATACCTGCAGGTAGATGGCGATGCCGTTCCGCTTACTGAAAATGGCGTAGTGCGCATACGGATACAAACACAGGCGATCAACCTTGTGGTAAACGAATAACCTTTAAATATTTTAGGGAGATGTCGAAGAAAAAAAACACACCGGGAAATGGAATTGTATATTCCACTGATCCTAACTTTTCATTCGAACCGGAACCGGAAGAAGTAACAGATACATTAGCTCCGGCAGAACAGATCCTGCGGGTAATACTCGATAAAAAACAACGCGCAGGAAAAGTAGTTACACTAGTTACCGGCTTTGTAGGTAAAGAGGAAGATATAGAGAAACTGGGTAAAGAATTAAAAACGAAATGTGGCACCGGCGGTAGCGTAAAGGATGGCGAAATCCTCATCCAGGGCGACTATAAAGAGAAAGTAATAAAATGGCTGCAAGACTGGGGCTATAAAAGAACAAAGTAAAACCAGCTTTTAGCTATTAGCTTTTAGCTTTTAGTAAATGCAGCGAAGACCGTCATAACATTATCTCCGCTGCATTTACTAAAAGCTAAAAGCTAACAGCTAAAAGCTGGTTCGCTATCTATTTACCAGTTTCATTCCTCCGGCTGTATACCTGGCTCCGGCGATGGTATTGCTCCGTAAAATGTCGTCGATAGCAGCAAGATCGGCGGCCGATAAGTTCACGTCAGCGGCAGCTGCATTTTCCTGTAAATATTTTCTGCGTTTGGTGCCCGGAATAGGCACAATGTCTTCACCTTGCGCAAGCAGCCATGCGAGCGACAATTGGGCCGCAGTGATCCCTTTTTCTTTTGCCAGTGCTTCGAGTGCAGTTACGGTTTGTAAGTTTTGTTCGAAGTTTCCTTCCTGGAAACGAGGCAGGTTTTTGCGGAAATCGCCGTCGCTTAGTACATCGGGGCTGTTGATAGCGCCCGTGGAAAGGCCTCTGCCCAATGGGCTGTAGGCTACCAGCGTGATGCCCAGTTCGCGGGTGGCCGCAAGGATATCTGGTTCCACATCGCGGGTAAACAGCGAGTATTCTGTTTGCAGTGCAGCAATAGGATGTACAGCATTTGCCTTTTGAATAGAAGCAACGCCTGCTTCAGACAAGCCAAGGTAGCGTACCTTACCTTCTTTTACCAACTCGGCCATAGCGCTTACAGTTTCTTCCACAGGTACTGCATCATCTATACGATGAGAATAGTAAAGATCAATTACATCTACCTTTAACCTTTTTAAACTTGCTTCACAGGCTTGTTTCAGGTATTTTGGAGAACCATCAAAATAGGTACTCCCATCTTCCTTAAATTTGAATCCGAATTTGGTAGCAAGAAAAACTTTATCTCTTTTGGTAGCAAGTATTTTTGAAAGAAGTATTTCATTGGCGCCCTGGCCGTACATGTCGGCGGTGTCCCAGAAGTTGATGCCCAACTCCAGCGCCAGTTCAAGGGTGGCCAGTGATTCGGTTTCATTAAAGTCCTGGCCATTGCCGTACGCATATGACATGCCCATGCAACCCAGTCCAATAGCGGATATTGACTCACCTGTTTTACCTAGTTTTCTGTACTGCATATTGTTTTCATTTTAGTGATACAAAAGTACATGCAGGTACAGGACTTACAGTTGTAAGTGGCAAAGTATTACTTGTTAATATCAAAGGTTAATGCACCCTGTAAATATGTGGTGCTACGCCACTGTGATTTTTAAAAAAGTGTGTGAAGTTACCGGGGTCCTCAAAACCCAGGCACCAGGCTATTTCAGCAATCTGCCAGTCTGTATGCATCAGCAGCAGGCGCGCTTCCAGCAGCATCCGCTGCCGGATATGTTCGCTCACCGTACGGCCTGTAGCCTGTTTTACACAGGCATTTAAATGGTTGGGATGCGTATTTAAAACCTGGGCAAATTCCTTCGCTGTTTTAAGCGACACCTGGTTGTGGCTGTATTCAATGGGAAACTGCTTTTCCAGTTTGTCGGTGAAACGGTGCGCCAGTATCTGTGCGGCCGACATGGGCCGGTTAGGCTGCTGTACCTGTGCCGATAAACGCTTTCCTTCCAGCATCAGCAGTTTCAGGTATATAAGAATAGCTTCCTGTTTAAAGGCTGCATTTTCATGATACTCCCGCAGTAACTGTCTGAATATCGATTGAAGATATTCGCTTTGCTCATCCGTTAATTTAAATACTGCTTTTGCACCCATCTGTAAAAGCGGGTGTTGTAACAGGTTTTCAGGATGTGATGGCTGCGATTCAAACAGCAGGTCTGTAAACAGGCAGAAGTAACCCTCCTGCACATCAGAAGTGGCCCGCCATGTTTTCAGCTCAAACGGATTAATGAAAAGTAAAGTTGGACCATCTATTTCGTAGCGGTCTTCACCCATTGTGAAAACGCCGGTGCCTTTACTAAAGAAACTTATTTTATAATAATCCCGTCTGCTGGCGGTAACCTCATCCAAACAGGGATATTGCGCTCTTTCCTGTACGGCAAAACTGCCCCGCAGCGGTGCTTTGGGGATCATTTCCTTACGCGTGTACAAGAGAAGATCGTCGTTGAAGTCGTTGATTGTTTTCAGCTCAATGGAAGCATTTTTATTCGTAGACATTACCAAATTTAAGAAATTCCAAATTAAATTCCCCCGTTGCTCCTGCTGTCAATGTTAAGTTTTACAAAGAAGGAAGAGCCTCAAATCCTTGCTGTATCTACACGTTTCGGTTAAATGAAACTATGTTGCAATTTCATTTTTGATTAAATAGAAAAAATTTCACAATTTGTTAACGCCTTTATCAACCAAAATCTTGTTATCATCAAGCCCTGATGATTGCTATGTAGAGCGGCCTGCCACATATGCCAACGAACAAGAAATTTTAAACTACGAACGGAAATACAGTGCTTAAACAGCAGGTATTTCCGTTTTTTTTTAGCTGTGAAATTTTTGTTCAGATTCAGATATGATGATCCCAACGCCACCCGTTCCGCAAACAAACAGACAACAGGGTTCTATTTTGTTGCTCCTGTTTTTTATCATAGTAAAAATGGTGCTGCAATATGTATTGTTGAGCCCATACTATGAGCTGCATCGCGATGAATACCTGCACCTGGATCTCGCCAATCACTTGTCGGCTGGTTATTTATCGGTACCGCCACTGACTGCTTTCAATTCTTTGCTGATCAGGTGGCTGGGCAATGGTATGTTCTGGATAAAGTTTTTCCCGGCGTTTTACGGAGCATTGACCATGGTGCTGGTTTGGAAAATGGTGGAGTTGTTGGGTGGCAGATGGTTTGCGCAGGTATTGGCGGCCCTGGTATTTATCTGTTCAGGTATGGGCAGATTGAATTTGCTGTATCAGCCTAACTCCTTTGATGTGCTGGCCTGGACCTCGCTCTGCTGGTGCCTGCTGCAATATCTTCATACGGAACAAAATAAATGGTGGTGGTGGATGGGCGTAGTTGCCGGCATTGGTATTTTGAATAAATACAATATTATATTCCTGGTAATTGGCATGCTGGGCGGACTAATGCTTTCTTCTCACCGGCGTATATTCCGGAGCAGGCATGCCTGGGGCGGAGCATTGGTGGCGCTGTTGATAATATCTCCCAACCTGGTATGGCAATTTCTGCATGGCTGGCCGGTGGTACATCATATGAAGGAGTTAACAGAGAATCAGCTGGTGCATGTAAGCAGGATGAGTTTTATCGGTGATCAGTTCATTTTTTTCATGGGAGGCGCTTTTATAGTGGTGGCAGCATTGGTGGGATTATTATTTTATAAAGCGTTTCGCTCCTACCGGGTGATGTTGCTGGTATACCTGCTAACGATGTTGTTGTTTACCTATCTGCGGGCAAAAAGCTATTACTCACTGGGCTTGTACCCGGTATTACTGGCTTTTGGCAGTGTTTACTGGGAATACATTTTTGCTGAGCGAACTCCTTATCTGCGGGTGCTTTGGGTAGCGATCATCATCGTGCCCTTTGTACTGCTGATGAATGTTGTTTTCCCGGTGATGCCGCCGGCGCGGATCATCGAAAAAGCGGCTAAGTTCCGGGCGATGGGGCTTTTGCGTTGGGAAGACGGAAAGGATCACCCGCTTCCGCAGGATTTTGCAGATATGCTGGGTTGGCGGGAAATGTCGGCAATAGCCTTGCAAACCTGGCAGCAGGTGCCACGGGAGCAACAGCCCTATACCCTCGTGATCTGTGATAACTATGGGCAGGCCGGCGCCTTGAATTATTATAATAGCGGAAAAATGCCTTTGGCAGTAACGTTTAACGCAGACTATGTATACTGGTTTCCCAACATGGATACCATCCGGTACATCGTTAAGGTGGGTAAACGGCCTGAAGGAAAGTACCTGCAGCTGATCGGGAAGGTAACACAAACAGGGATGTTGCGCGACACCCTTTCCCGGGAGTACGGGGACAGTACCAATGCCTACCTGTTGTCGGATTTATCGCCTGCCCTGCCGGCTGTGCTGCGCAAGGCATTACAGGAAAAGCAGGCGGTTTACCAGGGCCGGAACTAACCATTTGGTCCGGGGGATCGACATGGTGAGTGTAGTTAAGAATGACGGCTGGCGGCGGCATCTCCCTAAAAGATGCTCAATAGTTATCCCCCACTTAGCGGTTGATGATAAATTCTACTTCTCCGAAGCCCAGCTGCATAACAACGCCGTCTTTTTCCAGGCAGAGATGTCCATCTGGTAATACGCCGCGGATCACGCCTTCAAAAATCTCCCCGTTTATCCTGTACAGGCCGGGCTGTTGCCAGCGGAAAAGGCGGGTTGAATATTCCTGCAATAGTGCTTCATAACCAGCAGGCTGGAGTTGCCGGATCCGTTTGTCGAGGAAGGTGCAAAGTTCCCGGGCGAGTGTGGACGCTTCCCTGACCTTGCCGGTGATTTGCCGGAGTGAAACGGCGTTGGACAGGTCGGGCGGGAAGCTGGCCTGGTTAATGTTGAGTCCGATACCAATAATGGCATATTGCCAGATATTTCCGCGTAATACATTCTCTATCAGGATGCCTCCTGCCTTTCTGTCACGCCAGTAAATATCGTTTGGCCACTTGATAATGGTTTCATCACCGGCATAGGAACTATAGCAATCGCAGGCAGCTAATGCCACCGCCATACTTAGCATAAACTGCCGGGAAAGCGGCAACATCGCAGGTTGGAGGGCGATAGTAAGTGCGCTGATGTCGCCGGGTTGGGCCAGCCATTGTTTCCCGCGGGTTCCTTTTCCGGCGGTTTGGTTGCTGGTAAACCATGCAGTACCGGATGTCACCTGCCCGGAATTTACCTGCGCCATGGCATAGTTATTGGTGCTGTCTATTTCGTCTAATATATGAAACGGGTGTCCTATCACATGAATCTTTTTTAGTCTGTATATCCGGCCCGAAAAGTAATTCATTTTATTATTTAATTAACATTTCAGGGGGCCCGCAAGTGATATTAAACCATGTTATATTACTGCTTGTTTAGTAACTTTGACAATTAAAGATTATTTTTAACAAAAACGAGATTTATTGGCACCCTTAACCGTTCTGAGCACGAGAAAGAAGGCGCAGTTACGCCTGACCAGAGAAAGTGAAATTTTTACCACCATCATAAAGGCCATACAGGATAAGAAGGGGGAAAATATCGTATCCCTGGATCTACGCCAGATTCCTGAAGCCGTGGCCGATTTCTTTATAATATGTGAAGCCAATTCGGGCACCCAGGTGAAAGCCATTGCTGATTATGTGTCAGACGAGGTGGAGAAGCATACGTCGGAAGAACCCTATAAACACGAAGGATTTAGTTCACAAAACTGGGTTTTGGTGGATTATGTGAATGTTGTTGTTCATATTTTTCAACCCGAAAACCGGAAATTCTATAATCTGGAAGAGATGTGGAGTGATGCCGATAGAATGGACCACGTAGAAGAGTAAACAAAAACAGTTGTTTTAGAATTTAATTATTCATATTATTCTGATTGCAATAAACATCCGTAAAGGAGCGTAAGATTATGGAAAAAGGAGGCAATAACTTCAACAAAGGTTCGGAAAAATCACCTAAGAAAGGACCGAAGTTCAATATATACTGGGTGTATGCCTTTATAGGCGTGGCCCTGCTTGCAATGAACATTTTTGGTGATTTCAGATCCTCAACAAAGGAAATCAGTTTCCAGGAGTTTCAGATCAATTATCTGAAACCGGGAGATGTAGATAAGCTGGTAGTTGTAAACAAAAAATATGTAGAAGTCTACATAAAACAGGACTCTTTAAAAGAGGCAAAATTTAACGCGGTTAATAAAAGCAGGTTTGGCGGAGAGAACCCCGGTCCTCATTACCGCTTTACCATAGGCAGCGAAGAAAGTTTCAAAAAGGATATAGATAAAGCACAGGAAGGTGTTCCGGCAGAGAACCTGGTAAAGATATCATATGATGAGCGTCAGAGCTGGTTTGAACCAATTTTCCAGTTGCTGTTGCCTATTATCCTGATCATTGGTTTGTGGATATTGCTGATGCGTAAAATGGGCGGCCCTTCCGGTGGCAGCGGTGGTCCAGGCGGTATTTTCAATATCGGCAAATCCAAAGCTACCCTGTTCGACAAAGGCACCCGTGTGAATATCACTTTCAACGATGTGGCTGGTTTGGATGAAGCCAAAGTAGAAGTAATGGAAATTGTGGATTTCCTGAAGAATCCTAAAAAATATACTGCATTGGGTGGTAAAATCCCCAAAGGTGCGTTGCTGGTAGGTCCTCCGGGAACCGGTAAAACCCTGCTGGCAAAAGCGATGGCAGGTGAAGCGCAGGTTCCTTTCTTCTCTATGTCCGGTTCCGACTTTGTGGAACTGTTTGTAGGGGTAGGTGCGAGCCGTGTTCGCGACCTGTTTAAGCAGGCCCGTGAAAAAGCGCCCTGTATCATCTTCATTGATGAAATCGACGCGATTGGCCGGGCAAGAGGTAAGAACGTAATGATGAGTAACGATGAGCGCGAAAACACCCTGAACCAGTTACTGGTGGAAATGGATGGTTTCGGAACGGATAGCGGTATCATCATCCTTGCGGCTACCAACCGCCCTGATGTACTGGACAGCGCGCTGTTGCGTCCGGGTCGTTTCGATCGTCAGATCTCTATTGACAAGCCGGATCTGGCAGGAAGGGAAACTATTTTTGAAGTGCATTTAAAGCCAATCAAAACATCTCCTAACCTGGATGTGAAGAAGCTGGCTTCTATGACGCCTGGTTTTGCCGGCGCCGATATTGCCAACGTATGTAACGAAGCCGCCCTGATTGCTGCCCGTAAAGGCAAAAACCAGGTAGAAATGGACGACTTCAACGACGCCATTGACCGTGTAATCGGTGGATTGGAAAAGAAGAATAAGATCATCTCTCCTGAAGAAAAAGAAGTGATTGCCTACCACGAAGCTGGTCACGCTATCTGCGGCTGGCACCTGGAACATGCCAATCCGTTGGTGAAAGTAACGATCGTTCCCCGTGGTGTTGCGGCACTCGGCTATGCTCAATATCTTCCGAAAGAACAATACCTGTACAACACCGAACAGTTACTCGACGATATATGTATGACCCTCGGTGGCCGTGCTGTAGAAGAACTGGTATTCGGTAAAATTTCAACCGGCGCACAAAACGACCTGCAGGTAATTACCCGCATGGCCTATGCTATGGTGACCGTATATGGTATGAACGATAAAGTAGGTAATGTATCTTTCTACGATCCTAACAGCGAGCAGTCCTTTACCAAACCTTACTCAGAAGAAACATCCAAATTGATTGATGATGAAGTAAGAAAGCTGATTGCTACTGCCTATGACAGAACCAAAGCCCTCCTGACTGAAAAGATGGAACAGGTAAAGGTACTGGCGGAGGAATTACTGAAGAAAGAAGTTTTATACCAGGCCGACCTGGAAAGACTGATCGGTAAACGTCCTTTCGACGTTCACAGAGAACATTTACTGAATAAAGAAGGCATGACAACTGATGGTGTTCATCCATCAGATATCATCAACCCTTCTCCTTCACCAGCTAATGCGTAAATAGTGATATGAAGATTTCTCCTGCTAAGGAAAATATTCTGAAGAGAGTACGGAATGCGTTAAGTCAGTCAGTACAGTTGCCCTTCCCAAATTCGGAGGGCAACTCGTCTGTTTTCAGAACCGAGAATGAGAGCCTGGAATTAAAGTTCGCAGAAGAATTCACGCGGTTACAGGGAAAGTTTGTTTACTGTACCGGAAAAGGAGAACTGATGGAAAGCCTTCGTGCCCTTTGTGAAAATAAAGAGTGGCATAACGTTTTCTGTCAAACACCTGCCCTGTTGAAAACCATTCACCAGGAAGAATTACCGGTGCTCAACCGGGGTAACATGCACGAGGCGGATGCTGCCATCACAGACTGTGAATACCTGGTAGCCCGTACCGGAACAGTGGTACTCAGTTCAGCACAACCCAGTGGCAGATCATTGCCGGTATATGCACCCGTACATATCATGATTGCTTATACGCACCAGCTGGTATTTGACCTGAAGGATGCGTTCAGTAAACTGAAAGATAGGTATGGAAACGACATCCCTTCTGCAATATCCTTTGCAACGGGACCCAGTCGTACGGCAGATATCGAAAAAACGCTGGTAGTGGGCATTCATGGCCCGAAAGAAGTATACGTATTTTTAGTAGACGAATAAATAAAACAGCTTTTAGCCGTTAGCTTTTAGCTTTTAGCAAAATGCAGCGGAGATTAACATATTATCTGGTAAAATGCAGCGGAGATATTATCATCTCCGCTGCATTTTGCTAAAAGCTAAAAGCTAACGGCTAAAAGCTCAAGAACGATGGATATCCACTTACCGGCCAATAAGAAAGTATATTTTGCCTCAGATTTTCATCTTGGTGCGCCCAATGCCGCTGCCAGCAGGGAGCGGGAGAAATTGATCCTGCAATGGCTCGACCAGGTGGAACCCGATGCACAGCATATTTTCCTGGTAGGCGACATCTTTGATTTCTGGTTCGAATACAAACATGTGATCCCCAAGGGATATACCCGTATACTGGGAAAGCTGGCAGCATTAAGCGATAAAGGCATCGGTATCTCTGTATTTATCGGTAATCACGACATGTGGATGAATGGTTATTTTGAAGAGGAACTGAATATCCCTGTTTACTACGAACCTCAAACTTATACCATTGGTGAGAAGCGATTTTATATTGGTCATGGCGATGGTTTAGGCCCCGGCGATCATGGATATAAGATGCTGAAAAAGGTATTCCGGAATCCCTTTTGCCGCTGGATGTTTTCCGCTATTCACCCGGCCTGGGGAATTGCCCTGGCCAACTATTTCAGCCGTAAAAGCCGCTCTGCCGCCGGTCAGGAACTGGAGCATTTCCTCGGCGCGGAAAATGAATGGCTGGCGATTTACAGCAAAGAAATATTACAACAGGAACATTTTGATTACTTCATATACGGACACAGACATCTGCCGCTTGATATTTCGTTAGCTGATAACAGTCGTTATATCAACCTGGGCGACTGGCTGAATTATTTCTCCTTTGCCGTTTATGATGGCAACGATGTAACCTTGAAGTTTTTTACCGAAGCGGGTGAAAAGGCCGCCAGATCAGGCGTCCAGGATCTCGTGAAGGATAGGCGGTGAATGCATTTCCGTGAAATCGGGCAGATGCAGCCGGAAAAAATCCAGGTAGGCATACAGTAGTTTCCTTCTTCTTTCCTTATTCATTGTAATAGCCGCCAGGTGCTGCACTTCTGTGCATTGAAACAGCTGGTCAGTTAATTCGCTGCTGTGCGCATCCAGGTGATCAACGTGATGCGGCGGCAGATCTGTAAAAGTACCCTCCTGTAAATCCAGGTAAGGCGTGTATTCGGAGAACCGGCCATTAAGGCGAAAACCCAGCTGCTCCCCTAGTTTCAGTGTAAAATATAAAGGAAGATTGGCCACTACAGAAAGAGCGGATATATCCAGCAGCTGCAGGGTGTTTTCTGTAAAGTAATAAAGATCCAGTTGCTGTTCGGGTTGCTTCAGGCATTTTTGAAGCAGCTCTATCATGTAGAGGGCTACTGTATTTTTTATTACGTTAAGATGTACGGCATTATAAATATATCCCAGCTTATACTCAGAAATCCGTTGCAGATTTTTTATTTCATTGTGATACACTACCAGCTCCAGGATATTACCGGGTTGCAGCAGGTTCCCTTTAGCCGCTTTGGGCTTGGAGGAGCGTGCGCCGTTTACCATGTACGATTGCACACCAAAAAGTTCTGTGAATATATTTACGATCAGACTCGTATCTCCATACTTAACGGTGCGTAATACGATGCCGCGTGTTTTGTGAAGCATTATGCGGTGATGCTGTTAGGCTTGCAAGTTACTACAAAGCAGGGTAGCAAATCATCGCATTTTGCAGCTAAAGGATAAAAGCCAACAGCTGGTAGCTAAAACCAGCCGGCTCATCGCTGTTGGTTAACAGCTAATAGCTATTTTAATTACCTTTACGCCCATTACTAAAAAGGAAATCCTTATGTGGCAACGTTTAGCCGGCTTTGTGCTAAAATATCGATTATTGCTTCTTGTTCTACTGCTCGCCGGTACCGGCGTGATGGGTTATTATGCCAGTAAGGTTCAAATGTCTTACGATTATGTGGCTACTATCCCGCATGATAACCCTAAGTTTCTTGAATACCAGGAATTTAAAAAGAAATTTGGGGGAGATGGCAATGTGCTCATGCTGGCGGTGCAAACGGACAAATTTTTCCAGGCAGATTTTTTCAAAGATTATGTTCAGCTGAACAAGGATATGAAGAATGTTTTTGCAGTGGAAAACATTATGAGCGTGCCCATGGCCATTAACCTGGTAAAGAACGACAGTACCCAGAAGCTGGAGGCTAACCTGCTTTTCAGGGGGGATCTGGGTAACCAGGTAGTGATTGATAGTTTATCCCGGGTTTTTAATACACTCCTGTTTTACAAGGGGCTTTTATACAACCCCGACAGCCACGCTTATCTCATGGCGATTTATGTAAACAAGGATGTATTTAATTCGCCCAAACGTACAGCGGTAGTGAAAGAGGTCACCAAGCTGGCGGAGGCTTTCCAGGAGAAACAACATACTGAGGTGCATCTGAGCGGTTTGCCGCTGATTCGTACAGCCATGGCCGTTAAGGTGGCGGATGAGTTGAAGTTGTTCTTAAAAATATCATTTTTGCTTACAGGGTTAATCCTGTTCCTGTTTTTCCGTTCATTTGGCGCCGTGCTGATGTCGATGATTGTGGTAGCCATTGGGGTGATCTGGTCGGTAGGTACCATTGTGCTGATGGGATATAAAATCACCTTGCTGACGGGTCTGATACCTTCGTTGATAGTAGTGATAGGGATTCCAAACTGTGTTTATTTTCTCAGTAAATACCATACCGAGTATGCCAAAGATGCCAATAAAACCAGGGCTTTGGTACACATGATACAGCGTATGGGAATTGTAACCTTGTTTACCAACCTTACGGCTGCCATCGGGTTTGGCGTATTCTGTTTTACCAACAGCGCTATCCTGAAGGAGTTTGGTGTGGTAGCGGGGTTGAATATAATGTTCATCTTCCTGATCTCTTTTATCTTCCTGCCTTCTGTATTGAGCTATTTACCTGCACCGAAGAGCAAGCATACCACTTATCTTGATAACCGTTTTTTTGGCGCTATACTGGACTTCCTGAATACGTTGGTGTTCAGGTACCGGCCATGGGTATACGGCGTAACTGTGGTGATGGTGGTGCTGGCCATTGTGGGAATGGGGCGGCTGCAATCAGTAGGTTATATGCTTGATGATATTCCGCATACGGACAAGTTATATACGGATCTGAAGTTCCTGGAAACAAATTTTAAAGGGGTAATGCCGTTGGAGATAGCGGTAGACACCAAGAAGAAGAATGGTGTAATAAATCTGCAAACGTTGAACAAGCTGGATGAGCTCACCCAGCTGATAGCATCGCAGCCGGATTTTGGCCGTCCGCTGTCCGTAGTGGAGGGTATTAAGTTTGCAAAGCAGGCTTATTATAACGGCGACAGTTCCAATTTTGCAGTGCCTAACCAGTTTGACCTGGGTTTCCTGGCGCCGTATCTGCGTATGAAAGGCGGCAATACTAATGGAGCGGCCTCCACGTTTTCGAAGCTGGTATCTTCCTTTATGGATAGTACCAAGCAGGTGGCCCGGTTAAGTGTGAATATGAAGGATGTGGGTTCGCAGAAATTGCCGGTATTACTGGATTCACTGCAACCGAAGGTGACGGCCATATTTGATACGGCTCATTACAAGGTAACCATTACGGGTACCAGTGTTATATTCCAGGAAGGCACCCGGTTTATCATCAATGGGTTGATGGAAAGTATCATATTAGCTTTTGTGCTGATTATGCTGTGTATGTTATACCTGTTCCGTTCCTGGAGGATGCTGATCATTTCACTGGTGCCGAATGTAATTCCGCTGGTGGTAACGGCCGGTGTAATGGGTTGGGTGGGCGTTCCGTTGAAACCATCTACAGTGCTGGTGTTTAGTGTGGCGCTGGGTATAGCCATTGATGTTACCATCCGTTTCCTGGTAAACTTCAAGCAGGAGCTACCGCGTCATGATTTTGATATCAGTGCTACGGTAAAGCAAACGATTCATGAAACAGGGTTGAGCATTATTTATACTTCTGCAATCCTGTTTGCCGGGTTTATGATCTTTAGCTTTTCCGAGTTTGGCGGTACCAAGGCATTGGGCTGGCTTACCTCGCTGACGCTGGTGGTGGCTATGATCACCAATCTCACGATATTGCCGGCATTGCTGTTATGGATGGAGAAGGCGTTGTTGAAGAAGGCGAAAAAGAAGGAGCTGTGGAAAGTGCTGGATGAAGAAGAAGATATAGACATCGAAAAGCTGGGTATCAGCGACCAGGAATAAGCCCTTTTCAGGGAAAATTTAAGGCCATTGGGGCGGATGTAAGGCAGCAATTTTACTGCATTATGTTTGCCCCAATGGCTTTTTAGTGCCTGCATTTCGCAGTCAATGCTAAATATTTAGCTAAAATGGATAAAGAATCGCCCTGAAATAATCTAGTGGACAGCATTCACATACCCTTTTCACCGCTTGTAAAAAATGGGGGGGTATTATAATGAAAAAGTATGAGGTTTATAATGCCATTCTAACCACATAGTTCATGAAAAATAAGTACTTAAAGGGCGCTCATTTATCTGAGCGCAAATTTAAGGAGATCCTGCGGCTGTTTGCCGATGATCTTACTGCGACGCAGATAGCCAATATCAGCGGTGTCAGCAGGGTAACTATTAACAGCTACCTGAAAAAGCTACGACACCAGATTGCACGCTTTTGCGAGACGCAGCATCCTGCGCCCGTTCCCGTTTTGACCTACGAAAACCGGCTCAGTGACCCTACCCCTGACCACGACAGCGACACGCTGGTGGCGGTAAAGCCGGAAGTAGACCGGATTGTAAAGCCAGTCATCTTCGGCATCTGCAGATCCTCAGACAGGTTGCACACCGAAATTCTCCCCGACGTTAGTCGCTCAATGATTCACGCTGCCACACGCGGGCGTTCCGTTCTGGAAACCCAGGGAGCAGCAGAACGTTTGCGCCGCTTTAACGGTTTGGTGGATTTGGGACAGTATCGCCTGTACAGACTGGGGCAAACTTCGGATACCCACCAGATGGACGATGTAGACGCTTTCTGGGGCTTAACAAAGCACCGGCTGGCCAAGTTTAAGGGGTTAAACCGTAACACCGCCTATTTGCACCTGAAAGAGTGTGAATACCGGTTTAATCATCGTAACGATGATCTGTTTATGGTACTGCTGGAGTTGTTAAAAACATATCCGCTTACCCTTTCCTGATAAGATATTTAGCCCCGCTTTATGCGGGGCAACATTAATCTCGATTTAGATTTTGGTTGATGAGTACAGGCGGTATTCTTGCCGCTTGTTTACTTTCATGCCCTTACGTATCATGCTTATTCTCGATAAGTTAATGATACGTTAAAAAACTGTTGTCTAATTGTTAACGGCAACTTTTCAAGCTTAATTTTTTGTTAAGAATTATTACATTTGAACCCGGTTGAAAATTTGCTAAGGAAACTGCTTATGAGGAAGAAGTTAATTACTTCTATTGATGATTTATTGAATAAATCGCAATGGTAGTGGTTAGTTATTTAGTTATGTCAAAGTGTATATTGCACAGCTTGCCAACTCGCCTGCATTAGTATCCCATCACGATTTCATCAACTGATTTAACGGAAACCAATTGAATTACGGCTTTTTAGCCTTGATCAGATTATTTATTTTTTAAGGTTAAGGAACAACAAAATCATGCTTATGAGGAAAGTGTTATTTCTCCTCTTGTCCGTGCTATTTCTGGGCGGGCAAGTCTATGCGCAGAGTCGCACAGTAACAGGGAGAGTTACCGATGGTAAAGACGGTTCGCCTATACCCGGTGCAACCATTCAGATCAAGGGAACCAACAAGGGCACCATGTCCACCCCGGATGGTTCTTACAAAATTACAGTAGACAACAGCAATGCGGTATTGACCTTCTCCTTTGTGGGATACCTGGTAAAGGAGCTTCCTGCCAATAAAGAGGTGCTGAACGTAAGCCTGGACACCGACAACAAGCAACTGAGCGAAGTGGTGGTAACAGGTTATACACAGGTAGACCGTAAAAAAATGGTGAGCTCCATTGCAGAAGTAAGTTCCAAGCAAATTGAGAACGTACCGATGCCGGATGTAAACCAGATCCTGCAGGGACGTGCTCCCGGTGTGGTAACTGCTTCCTCTTCCGGACAGCCAGGCTCCGCCCAGAAGGTAACAATCCGTGGTATAGGTTCCCTGAGCGCCGGTGCCGGTCCGCTGTATGTAATAGACGGGGTGATCGTAAACAGCGGTCAGTTCAACTACGACAACCAGACACAGAGCAGCGACATCATGGCTAACCTCAATCCTAACGACATTGAAAGTGTAAACGTGCTGAAAGACGCATCTGCTACAGCATTGTACGGTTCAAGAGGTAGTAACGGCGTAATCGTTATCACTACGAAAAAAGGTAAAGCAGGCAGCTCCAATGTAAATTTTAAAGCACAGTATGGCTTCACTTCTCCCAGCTTCGGCAAATGGAAACAGATGAGTGGTCAGCAGGCTTTTGACTATGAGAAAGATGTACTGCGTTTAAACGGTACCAGTGAAGATGACATCAAGGCACAATATCCAGATTCTTTACTGAATCATATGTTTGACTGGAGGGATGCAGCCTTTCAGAACGGACGCACAGAGAACTACCAGATTTCTTCCAGCGGCGGAAACGACAAAACCAAATACTACCTCTCCGGCGCTTATTTCAGCCAGGATGGCGCGTTGATCAATTCCGGCCTGAAACGTTATTCTGTGGTATCTAACATACAACATAAGGTAAATGACCGCCTGGATATTGGTATGAACCTGAACCTGTCTTACAGCGATGCCAATAACGCCGGCGCAGGTAACCGTTACAGCAGCCCGCTGTTGGCAAGTTTTGCCAACTCTCCAATGCTGAATCCATACAAGCCAGATGGTTCTTTATACACCGGTCTGGAAGCCGCGTGGGCGAACTCTCCTACCGGGGATAACTTCCTGTATTCAGTGCCATTGAATACCAACCGCAACTATAACTTCCGTGGCCTGGGAAAAATGTTCCTGAATTACCACGTATTTGATTGGCTGAAATTTACGCAGACTGTTTCTGCTGATATGATCATGGCCCGCCAGAAATCTTTCCAGGACCCTACTACAGCAGATGCGTTTAACCCGGCTGATAATTCCAAGAGCGGAAGCATCCTGGAAGCCAGCCAGAGCAACAGGACCATCACTTCGCAAACATCCTTCTCCGGTAACTTCAACATTGGCGAAAAAAGCCAGTTTGATTACCTGGCAATGATGGAGTATGTGCCTACACACTTCGATGGTTTTAACGCATCAGGTATTGGATTGGCCAGCGGTAAACTGAATGTGCTGGATGCAGCTTCCACGCCGCAGTCAGTAGCCGGTGATTCTTACGATTACCGTTTTGTTTCTTACCTCGGACAGTTAAACTATACTTATAACAATAAATATTACCTGACAGGCTCCATCAGAAGAGACGGCAGCAGCCGTTTCGGTCCTAACAACAAGTATGGTACCTTCTATGCGCTGGGCGCTTCCTGGCGTGTAATAGATGAGGCCTTCATGAAGTCGCAGCACATCTTCTCCAACCTGAAACTCAGAGCCAGCTATGGTACTACCGGTAACGCCAGCTTCGGTAACTACAAATGGATGGCATTATATAAATACAATGTTGGCTACAATGGCGCACCAGGCGGCTTCCTGGATGGTATCGGCAACCCGGACCTTACCTGGGAAAAAAGTACTAACACCAACATTGGACTGGATATGGGCTTCCTGAAAGACAGGCTGAATGTTTCCGTGGATCTGTATAACAAGAAGAGCACAGACCTGTTGATGAATGTACCTATTGCTCCTTCTGTTGGTCAGAGTACCAGACCAGATAACGTAGGTGCGATCAGGAACCGTGGTATTGAAGCAACAGTGTCATCCGTGAATATCCAGTCTAAGGAATTAACCTGGACCACTGATGTAACTTTTGCCATGAACCGCAATAAGGTGTTAAAACTATATGACCACCAGCCTATCAATAACTTTGAGGATTTTGAACAAAAGATCTACACCAACACCATCCTGAAAGAAGGTTTGCCGGCCTATACCTGGTACCTGAAAGAATGGGCGGGTGTGGATCCTGCAAACGGAGATCCGCTGTGGTACACTGCCGATGGCAAAACAACCAATAACATTAACCAGGCTGCCTATAAAACTTTTGGTAACACGATGCCCAAATTTACTATGGGCTTCAACAATACTGTTAACTATAAAGGCTTCTCCCTGTCTGCATTCTTTTATGTATCCCAGGGTAATGAAATCTTTAACGCTACCAGGAGATATGGTGATGCAGACGGTTCCCGTTTTGGATGGAACTACAACGTAGAAGCCGGACAGAATTACTGGACTACCCCGGGTCAGAAGGCAGATCGTCCGAAACCGGTGATTGGTGGAAACAGATCATCCAATTCTTCTTCTTCCCGTTACCTGGAAGATGGTTCCTACATAAGGCTGCGTAATGTTACACTGGGTTACAACCTGCCTTCCAATATGCTGAAAGCTGCGAAGATACAAGGCATCCGTGTATATGTACAGGGCGCTAACCTGTGGACAATCACTAACTACTCAGGTGTAGATCCGGAAATCGGATATGATGGATATGAGTTCTTTAAGTATCCGGTTAATAAGAGCGTGAGCTTTGGAGTAGATATCACATTGTAATTTTAAAAGGATAATCAGCATGAAAAAATATATCATAGGCATATTTGCAGCAGCGGTACTGTTACAGGCTTGTACAAGTAAGCTGGATGTAAAGCCGAGCAATTCACTTGAACAGGGCGAAGCCCTGAGCGATTTACCGGGCATACAGTCTGCGCTCGCCGGAACATATGATTTGTTACAGAAAACGGAGTATTATGGTCGTAACTATTGGTTGATGACCGAAGTAAGCGGTGATAACGTATACATCGCGGCAAAAAACAGCAACCGTTTTATTTCCAGCTTTAAGCGTGAGTATAATGTACAGGATGCGGATGTGGAAGATTTCTGGAAAGCGGCTTACAAGGCGATTCTTGGAGCTAATAACATTATCAATAGTGTGGATGCCGTAACCGGTGACCAGGAAGCGAAGAATATCGCTAAGGGAGAAGCACTGTTTATCCGGGCCCTGGGTTACTCCGACCTGGTAAACATGTTTGCCAAACCGTACCGTAACACTAATGGTAGCCAGCCGGGCGTGCCTGTTAATCTGAAATTTGCCGTAACACAAACGCCTCGCAGTTCTGTTGCGGAAGTGTATGCGCAAATCATTGCAGATTTAACCGCATCAAAAAAATTGCTGGTAAATGTAGGCGCGGAAACAAAATTTCATGCCAGCCAGTATGCAGCATCTGCATTGCTGGCCAGGGTTTACCTCGCTAAAGGAGATGACCAGAAAGCTATCGATGAAGCAACCAGTGTAATCAATGCAGGATTTACCTTAACTGCACCTGCCGGTATCGCATCATTTTACAGCACGGCCGGTACGCCGGAGGAAATTTTCACGTTGAGATTTACCGGTAATGCCGAAGATCTGGGATCTGACAATATTGGTCAGATGTATCTGAAGCCAGGTTACGGAGATATTCGCGTGTCCCCGGATTTGTCTGCTACCCTTACTGCAGCAGATAAAAGAAATGCATTAATCGGTGTATTTTCTGATGGGAGTACCGGTGAAAAAACAAACCTGAAATTTGCAAGCCAGGATGGAATTGCCGGTATGCACAGTCCTAAATTGCTGCGTCTGGCGGAAATGTACCTGATCCGGGCGGAAGCATATGCACACCTGAACCAGGGCGCTAAAGCTATTGCTGATCTGAATACCTTGAGAGTGCAGAGAGGTTTGCCGCAGTTGTCAGGTATTGCAGACAAAGATGTACTTGATAATGTGCTTGCAGAAAGCAGGAAGGAATTTATGTTTGAAGGTCATCGTTATTTCGACCTCATGAGGAATGGCAAAGATGTTGTCCGCAACTTCTGCCATAACCTCTTGGAAATAACAGCTCCGTGTACTATCACAGCGGGTTCGCCTATTACCCTCTGCCCTATTCCGCAGGTGGAACTGAATACCAACCCAATTGAACAGAATGCAGGGTATGGTAACTAATAATTGATTGTATTTCAGGAAGATAAAAAAAGGGGATGCCAGCTGGTATCCCCTTTTTTTATCTTCCGATAGCATGCGCCATTTCCGCAATAAGTAAAACAGGTATGCTTACTTCTATATATGTTTAAAAAAAATATATGAAATGCACTGTTCCAAATCTCAACATTTCCGATAAATTGCAGATGTCAGATGTATTTTAACAAAGATTTATCATTTTTCATATAGCAAGTAATATGAAATTTATGATAGTATTTTACCCGACCCAAATCTATTTTGCTTAAGAAATTGTAAATTAAGAACCGTTAATCTGCTTATTTAGTCAATCAAAACAAAATCGCTTATGAAAAAAGAGCTACTTCTATGGCTGCTTTTGTGTGGTTGCGTCCTCAACGCATTTGCACAAACACGAACGATCAGCGGAAGAGTTACAGATGCAAAAGATGGCTCCGCACTCCCCGGAGTAACTGTAGTAATCAAGGGTACATCGAAAGGTGTTTTTACAGCCGGCGATGGGTCTTACAAAATTGCGAATGTTGATAATAATTCAACATTGGTATTTTCATTTGTAGGATACCTAACCAAAGAAGTACCCGTTGGAAGCAGCAGCACTGTTGATCAAACGCTGGAAGCAGACAAGAAACAACTGGGTGAAATAGTAGTAACCGCAGTTGGTATTAAGCGTGATGAGAAAGCGCTTGGCTATTCCCTTACACAGGTGAAACCCGATCAGATCCTGCAAAAGTCAGAACCTGATATGTTAAAAGGATTACAGGGTAAAGTAGCGGGTGTGGACATCCGTACCTCACAAGGTACGCCAGGTGCGGCCACCCGTATCAACATCCGTGGTAATACTTCCTTTTTTGGAAACAACGAACCATTAATCATTGTTGACGGTATTCCATATAACAATGACCAGGTAACCACCTCCAGTCAAACCTCCGGTGGTGGTGCTTATTCGAGCGGACTTTCATCCCTTGATCCTAACGATATTGCCGGTATGAACGTATTGAAAGGAGCAGCAGCTGCTGCCTTGTACGGTTCAAGAGCTTCCAATGGTGCTATTGTTATCACTACGAAATCAGGAAGCGCAGGCCGGTCTAAAAAAGGACTCGAAGTAACTTATAGTTCTTCCCTGGCTTTTGAAAAGGTAGCAGGTTTACCGAATTATCAGAATGATTTTGGTGCAGGTAGTCAATTCAACTATCAGCCTGCGAATGGTTCCTGGGGACCTAAGTTTGGTACCTTGGATTCTATTCCAGCCTGGACAGACTACCTGACAGCATTTCCTGAGTTGTTTTCCTCAACAGGCAAAACGCCTTACAAGGCTTATCCTAATAACGTTAAGGATCTTTTCAGAACAGGGTCGATGTTTGAAAATTCCGTTTCTGCTAACGGGGGCACAGAAAAAAGCTCTGTGAGTATTACTGCATCTTATCTAAACCAGGACGGTTATGTGCCTTCTTCCAGTTTTAATAGGGCTAGTCTCAGTGTGGGCGGACAAACTAAGCTGGATATGGGTTTAACAGTAAGTGGTAATTTCTCTTATTCGCGGACTAACCAGTTGGGTAGCGTATTTGGTGAAAACCAGGTTGATGGAGCAGCATCCTCTTTCGCTAGAAATCTATTCCTAGCCAGGAACTGGAACATCGCGGGTTTACCAGATCATGATGCCAATGATTTTCCAGTGTCTACCAGTTCTGCTCAATATGACAATCCGCTTTGGTCATTCCGGCATAATACGGTGACGACTAATACAGACAGGTATGTGGCCGGAATTAAATTTGGCTATAACGTGGGAGATTGGCTGGGGCTTTCTTACCAGATAGGAGCTAACACCAATAATCTCTTCCGGCGCGAAGTGACTGATATTGGATCACGTGCTGCAGAAGGACGGGGAAGGATCACGGAAGACAACTACCAGTTCCAGGAAATTGAGTCCAACCTGATTGCAACGATCACTCCTAAATTAAGAAATCAGGATTTTGATTTCAAGGCCATCGTCGGTCATAACGTAAATCAGCGCACATCACGTGATAGGTTGTTCCTCGGTAATGAAATTGTATCACCAGGAATTTATACGTTGGACAATACGAAAACAGTGCTGCCTAACGGAGGTGTCTATTCACAACGACGTCTTTGGGGTATTTTTGCTGATCTGGAACTGGGTTACAAAAACTGGGCTTTCCTCTCCGTTACCGGAAGAAATGACTGGTCCTCTACATTGCCGTCGAATAACAGAAGTTATTTCTATCCGAGTGTATCAGGATCATTCGTGTTTACACAGGCGTTGGGTATGGAAAGTCATGTACTTAACTTTGGTAAGATCAGAGCAAGCTGGGCTAAGGTGGGTAGAGACGCTGACCCTTATTCCTTGCAGAACGTGTTTCGTTTGAATGCACCTATTTTAGGTGTTTCCGGGGTAATTCAATCACCTACAGCCAACAACCCCAATCTGAAACCTGAGTTTACACAGGATGTTGAAGTGGGAACCACGCTCGAATTCCTTGATAGAAGGATTGCATTGGACTTTGCCTGGTATAACAGGAAGTCCACTAATCAGATTGCGCCCATTTCGCTGCCAGCGTCTTCCGGGTTCACGAAATTTTATGAGAACTTCGGCGAAATATCCAATAAAGGTATTGAGGTGGATCTGAATGTAATACCGGTTAAAACCAAAGATTTCACCTGGTCGCTACATTGGGTATTTACAAAGAATAAGAGTGAGGTGGTATCGCTGTTGCCGGGTGTGGAAAGGATTGAACTGTTTCCGGTACTCACCGAGATTTCTCCCTACCTGGAAGCGGGTAAGCCTTTCGGCTACCTGCGGGGAACGGTGGATTACCGCGATGACAAGGGGAATTTGCTGATTAATCCAACCACCGGTTTGTTGATAAGGAATACAGAACAGCAAATGATTGGCGATCCTAACCCTGATTTTAAAACTGGTTTAAGTACGTCTCTTAATTACAAAGGTATTTTCCTGAATGTACTGTTTGATCTGACTAAAGGTGGCGATATGTATTCTGTGACAACCAGCAGCCTCCTGGGCCGTGGTGTAACAAAGGATACCAAAGACCGTGAAACTGGTTTTGTTATCCCGGGTTACTATGGAGATGCCAATACAGGCAAACCTATCCTTGATAGTAAAGGAGAAAAAATTCCTAATACCACGAATGTCAGTCTGCGTGAAATGTATTTTGGAGAATCCTTTGCGATTAACTCTGCTACTGAATGGAATGTATATGATGCGACGGTGTATACTTTGCGTGAAGTAGCAATTGGGTATGATTTTCCTAAGAGCCTCTTTAACAGAACTCCTATCGGCGGCTTAACGATTACTTTGACCGGAAGGAACCTTTGGTATGTTGCACCTAATTTCCCGAAGTATACTAACTTCAACCCGGAAACCAACAGCTTTGGTAATACTACTACTCAAGGCATTGAATTATCCGGTGCACCTACAACCCGCCGTTTTGGTGTGAATCTGAAAGTTAGTTTCTAATTATGAACAAGTCAAAACCGGAATTTATGAAAAGATCGAAATATTTGTTTTTAGGGGCGCTGATACTTTTAACAGCGTGTACTAAAGGTTTTTTGGATATAAATAAGGATCCTAACTATGCGGCAAAAACTACCGAAAATCGTTTGTTAACTGCGGCACAACAAGGGCTTTCTTATGCACTGGGGTTCACAAATGATAATAGAGGTGCAAGAGGGTTAACCGAGGTGCTTTCTGTATACATGCACCAGATATGTGTACGTGAATCTCAGGATCAATATGGCGTTGATGGAAATGATGTGAACATTACAGGTTCTTGGACCGATATGTATAGCAGCGGGGCCGCTCAGGTTGGATCTGATGTATTAGGTACCCTGCAGAATGTGGAAACAATTATTTCCCAGGGTACCGCTAATAAAAATATGATCTATGTAGGTATCGCAAAAATTATGAAAGCATATGCGCTAAGTCAGTTTGTAGACGCATTTGCAGATATTCCCTATTCAGAGGCCAATAAGTTTCTAACAGAGGGTATTCGGTATCCCAAATATGATAAGGGGGCTGATATTTATCCTAAGTTATTTGCATTGCTGGATGAAGGCATTGCTAATTTGAGCGTAGACGCGGCTAATCCCCTTGTTCCTGCCGGAGATGATCTTTTTTATGGAGGAGATACATACAAGTGGGCAAATTTTGCCCGCACACTCAAACTGAAATTGTATAACCAGATTAGATTGGTACAAAACGTATCTACACAGGTGGCTGCGTTGGAAGCAGAGAATAAGATGATCAGCAGTATTGGTGAAAGCTTTATGTTTATTTATGGTCGGACCTCGACTCCAGATGATCGTAACCCCGGGTTTAACGAGTATTTTGCCAGTCAACGTACCCATTATATGAGTCCTTGGTTTTATGAAATTTTGAGGGGGTATAATAAAACCATCTTCACAGGTAACCAGGATCCAAGACTGCCCTACTATTTTTATAATCAATTGCATTATAAGAGCAAAGCAACAAATCGTACAGATTATAGGGACAGTGGTTTTGTTTCCATTGCTTTTGGCTCTGTAAGCTCCAACCGCGATGGTGCGCAGGATGCTTCCCTGACAATGTTTGGTATCTATCCTGTTGGGGGCCGCTTCCAGGCTGTAGGAGATACAGGAGTTGTAGATGCCAGCATGGCTACCGGAGCTGCGCCATTTAGAATGCTGACTTATGCAGACAGACTTTATATCGAAGCAGAGCTGATGAATGCAGGTGTACTGCCTGGTGATCCAAGAGCTAAGCTACAGGCTGCGATAGCGGAGTCATTTCAGCAGGTTGACTTTGTTGTAACACTTGCATCCAAGCAGCAGGTACCTATCCTGAAAGGCAGCGCCGACGTTGCAAACTACACGGCAAAAGTATTGTCAGAATATGACAATGGATCTCCGGCTAAAAAACTTGAGATTATCATGACGCAAAAATGGATTTCAAGTTTCGGTAACAGTGTTGATCAGTATACAGATTACAGAAGAACAGGCTACCCCATTCTCTTTGATCCTAATAATCAAACGCAGGCGCCTGGAGGTAGATTACAACCCCCATTAAAAGGTGATCCCACAATTGCGGGTAATCAGGCTTCTATTCCTGTACAATTAAGTGTTGGATATCCATTGTCCTTACCGTGGAGCAGCCTTGATTTGAATGTAAATAAGAATGCCCCGGCACAAAAAAAACCAGCTTCATATCCGGTGTTCTGGGATAAGAACTGATTATGATTATTATGCAGAAAAAAAAATTACCATGAATAGAATAACGACGTTTATAATATTGATACTGATCAGTGGAGCTGCAATAACTGGATGCAAAAAAGATCAGAATCCAAAACTTCCATCTGATATGAAAAAGGGAGCTATTCCCTTGGTAAAAATAGATGCAGGGTCTAATGATTCTATCTTTAACGTTGCCACATTTCAAGGAAAATTCAGCGTAGGTCTTTATTTTGCAAATGATGAACGTCCTAAGAAAATGGATGTAGTAGTCATCTTTAATGGAGACAAAACAAAAGTAAAAACGCTGAAAGCCGATGTGACTACGTATCCTACTTCCATTACAGTTACAGCAGAGCAGTTAGCCGCACTTTTTGGAATAACAGTCGGTAATCTGAAAACGGGAGATGTTTTTAAAATAGGAGCAGATGTTTATATGAATAGTGGTTTGGTGGTTCCTATTTTCAATCCGTTTGGAAATTCGTATACTGCGGAAGTGAACAGTTATGCCGGATCCAGTTTGAACGTAACGTATCCGGTGAAATTGAAACCATAACGTTTTGGCAAAAAATAAAAAAAGCTGTCTCAAATAAATGAGACAGCTTTTTTTGTTTTTATATTTTTTTGCCCTCCCACAAAAATGTTATGTTAAAACAAATCCATTTAGTTATATTTGCGCTCATCATGAAAATTTGATGGACCGAAATCGAGAACCACATTGAATTATTCTGTATTACAACACGATAAACCGAAGTTGAGCTTATAGAGAGACTAGTATTTGCTTATGAGGAATAAGTTCGCAACAACTTTTTCCAGAGAAAATTTAGGGATTAAACACTTGTAAACCAGGAATGGCATTCCAGGAAGGAGTAATTTTTCCGGGATGATAGAGCGAATTCATTTCCAGTACGTTCTGATTACAGGAGACAACGATAGAAATTAACAGGTATTTGACCGCACCCATGTGCCGCAATATGCTGACTAACTTGTTATTTGGTTTTTAAATCGCTTATGAGATAACGCTTACGTTACTGTAGTACCCACCAGTGCGCCATTGGCGCGCCGGATCCGTTATTTCGTATATATATGTTGGTTAAAATAAAGGTAGGATGCCTAACGGCATTGCTATGCCTGTAATCGAGTTTTTTTGCTGTGTTATATTTTATTTCAAATCTAAATCGCTTATGAAGAAAGCATTGCTGCTCTTGCTTGTTGCGGCCATCAGCGTTATCCAGGCGCACGCACAAACGCGACCTATCACCGGTAAGGTGACTGATGCCAAGGATGGTGCACCATTGTTTGGTGTAACTGTAAAAATTAAGAACACCAATACCGGTACTACCACTAACGCCGAGGGAAAGTTCTCTTTGAACGTTACCGGTAACCCGGTACTGGAATTTACCTTTGTTGGCTTCTCTACAAAAGAAGTAGCCAGCGCAGGTAAAAACAATATCGATATTAAACTGGGCGCCGATGAAAAGGGCTTGAGTGAAGTGGTGGTAATTGCTTATGGTACTACCAAGAAAGGTTCCAATACCAGTGCTACCACACAGATTGATAGTAAGAAATTTGCTACCAGGGCTATTTCCAACATTGCTACTGCATTGGATGGAGCTGCTCCCGGTATTCAAACAAATGCGGGAAGTGGTCAGCCAGGTGATGGTCCGGCCATTCGTATCCGTGGATTCGGGTCTGTAAATGCTTCCAGTGATCCTTTGTATGTAGTGGATGGTGTACCTTATTCCGGTAACCTGAGCAGCTTGAACGTAGCTGATATCGAAAGCATTTCTGTGCTGAAGGATGCATCCTCTTCTTCTCTGTATGGTTCCCGTGCCGCCAATGGTGTAATCATTGTTACTACCAAGAAAGGTAAAAACGGACGTAACCAGTTGCAGGTAAATGCTATACAGGGCTTTAACACCCGCGGTATTCCTGAATATAACAGGGTGAATGCAAAAGAGTATTATCCATTGCTCTGGGAAGCACAACGTAATGCTCTCGTGACCGGCGGTACCGCATTGGATGTTGCCAACAGACGTGCTTCCGGGTTGGTTGCCGGCGCAAAAGGCATCAAGGACATGTTGGGATATAATCCATTTAACGTAGCAGACAATGCTATCGTAGGCGTTGACGGAAAACTGAATCCTAATGCAGAACTCCTCTATCCGGATGATCTGGACTGGGAAAAAGCAGTTACCCGTACAGGTGCCCGCGGCGAATATGGTATTAACTACAGCGGTGGCACGGAAAAAACAGACTACTTCGCTTCGCTGAACTACCTGAGCGATAAAGGTTATGTGATCAATTCTGATTTTCAGCGTATCAGCGGTCGTATTAATGTAAATACGCAGGCTACCGACTGGTTCAGAACCGGTGTTAACCTGTCTGGTACATTTGTAAAGTCAAACCAGACCGATGTTACCAGCAGCACCAGCTATGTAAACCCGATCTTCTTTGCACGTAACATCGGCCCAATTTACCCGGTATATCAACATGATGCTACCGGCGCTTATGTATTGGATAAAAACGGTGACAGAATTTTTGACGTTGGGGGCTCACGCGGTTCCGCAGCCTCTCCGGGGCGTAATACCGTTGGTGAAAACCTCCTGAATGACAACTCTTTCAGCCGTAATATCCTTAGTGGCAGAACATTTGGAGAAATATCTTTCCTCAGGAATTTTAAATTCACTACCAATCTGAGTGTAGACGTTACCAACTACAGAGCCAATGTTTACTGGAATACAGTTGTTGGCGATGGCGCACCAGGAGGCCTTGGAAGCCGTACCAGTACACAAACTACCAGCTATACACTTAACCAGTTGCTGAATTATAATAAGACCTTCGGTCCTCACACTATTGGTGTGTTATTGGGTCACGAAAATTATGACCAAACTGGTAACAACATCTATGGAGAACGCCAGTCCCAGGTAATTCTCGGTAATTCCGAACTATATAATTTTACAACTACCAACAACCTGTATTCTTATAAAAGACAATACAGAACAGAAGGTTATTTCTCCCGTGTTAACTATGATTACGATGAGAAATACTTTGTTTCAGCAGCATTCCGTCGCGATGGAACTTCCAGGTTCTACAAAGACAATCGCTGGGGTAACTTCTACTCTGTTGGTGCAGGATGGCGCATGGATAAAGAAAACTTCATCCACAATATCAGCTGGATCAACATGCTAAAACTGAGATCTTCCTATGGTACCGCAGGTAATGATGCTGTAATAGAGGTAGACGCTAATGGGGTTGCAACGCCCATCTATTATGCATGGCAGTCGCTCTATAAACTGGGCTATAATAATGCATTGGAGCCGGGTTTATTCTTCTCTAAAATAGGTAACCAGAATATTCAATGGGAGTCAAATAAAAGCTTCGACGCAGGCGTTGATTTTGCCTTACTGGATAACAGGTTAACCGGTAGTGTGGAATATTTTAACCGCAGATCAGATAACCTGTTATTCGATCTTCCTTTGCCGCTCTCCAGTGGTATCTCTTCCAAAACCACTAACGTTGGTTCTATGGTGAACAGGGGCGTGGAGTTACAGTTAACAGGCGAAGTTTTCCGTAAGAAAAATTTTGGTTGGACAGTAGATCTGAACCTGAGTACCTTAAAGAATGAGTTGACCAAATTGCCGCAACCTGAAATTATTTTGTCAACCAAGAAATTGTCAATAGGCCATTCTATATATGACTACTGGTTACGCGACTGGTACGGTGTAGATCCAGCTGATGGTGCTGCATTGTATGTTGCTAATAATCCAACCGGTGCAGGTGTTCGCACCATGAAAAACGGTGATATTGTAACTACTAATATCAATAATGCCAAGTATCACTATGCAGGTAGTGCCATTCCCGATATGTATGGTAGCATCAACAACACCTTTAACTACAAACAATTCCAGCTCTCCTTCCTGATATCCTTCCAGGTAGGTGGTAAAGTGTACGATGCTACTTATGCATCATTGATGAATGCCGGCAGCTATGGTAATGCATTATCTACCGATATACTGAAACGCTGGCAGAAACCTGGCGATATCACAGATGTGCCACGCATGGACCAGAGCCAGACAACCAACTTCAACGCAGCTACGTCTGACCGTTGGTTAACCAGTGCTTCATTCCTGAACTTCCGCTCAGCAAAACTGGGTTACACGGTTCCGGAAGCATATGCTAAAAAAGCACATGTACGCGCTGCTAATGTTTTCCTCAGTGGTGAAAACCTGGCGCTCTTCAGTGCGCGTAAAGGTATGAACGTTGCGCAGGCATTTACCGGCGTTACTTCGAATGTATACATGCCTGCCCGTATTATTAGTGCCGGTTTGAACATTACTCTCTAAAATTTGAAAGAATGAAAAGGATACTATATATATTCATTGCATTTGCAGTATCTGGCGCAACGCTTACATCCTGCAAGAAAGATTATCTTAACACATCTCCTACAGAAGCCGTGGAAGAAGGTCAGGTGTTTACTGATACCAAAGGTGCATGGGCTGCTCTCAATGGTATTCACAGGGCGATGTACAGTGCATATGATAACCAGGATCAAACTGGTCAGTCAACCGTTATGATCGATGGAGATATGCTCGGAGAAGACCTGGTAATGACCAGCGCCGGTAACGGATGGTTTAATGCATCTTACCAGTGGACGATGCACCGCAATACCAGTGCCACCCATCTAAAGTTTGTTTATTATTTCTATTACAGGATCATTGCTAATGCCAACAAGATCATTAGCCAGGTGGATGGCGTAAATGGCAGCGATGCCGATAAGAAGGCTATCAAAGGCGAGGCCCTTACTTACAGAGCATGGGCACATTATATGCTGGTGCAGTTATTCGGCATCCGGTATAATGCTGCTGCCAAACCTAATAATCAGCCAGGCGTACCGCTGTTAACTATGTTCACCGTTGAACCGCAGCCAAGAGCTACTGTAGAAGCTGTATACACCCAGGTAAATAAAGATCTGAACGATGCGTTAGCAAATCTGAGTGGTTATAGCCGTGCGGCTAAATCTCACTTTGACTCAATCGTAGTATATGGTATCAAAGCGCGCGTTGCTTTAACCATGCAGGATTGGGCCGGCGCTGCTGCAAATGCAGAAGTGGTAATTAACAAAGGTGGTTACAGCCTGATGAGCAATACTGATTATGTAAGAGGTTTTAACAATGCTGAAAATGCAGAATGGATCTGGGCCAGCCGTCCCACGGATGATCAGACCACTGCATTCAACGGTTTTTTTGCTTATATGTCTGTTAACTTCAGCTCTACAAATATCCGTAGCAATCCAAAAGCGATCAGTAAAACACTGTATGCAAACTTAACGGCAACGGATATACGCGGACAGCTGTGGGACTCTACCGGTAAGAAATTTACTTTGCCTACTGCTGATTTCAAAAAGTATCCTTACATGAACCAGAAGTTTGTGGCAAAGGGAAGCAGCAGCAGTGTGGGAGATGTACCTTATATGCGTTTGGCTGAAATGTACCTGATCGATGCAGAAGCTAAAGCACAGCTGGGACAGGAAGGTAATGCTGCAGACGCATTGTATACACTGGCGCATAACAGGGATGTTAACTATGTAAAATCTTCCAACACCGGCCAGGCTTTGAAAGATGAAATTGCCATTCAACGTCGCCTGGAATTGTGGGGCGAAGGTTTCCGTTTCTTTGACCTGAAACGTCAGAACCTGTCTGTTGACAGAAGTGGTTCCAATCACGATGCCGCCCTGGCATTGGTATTAAAAGTACCTGCAGGTGGAGTGAACTGGCAATGGTTGTTCCCTCAGGATGAAGTAAATGCGAATCCAAAGCTGGAACAGAATCCGCTGTAGAAGAAGCGGAAGGCAAAAAGCATAAAGCAAAAAGCTATTGAGGAGATTCATCAAAGGAAATAATATCCGCTTTGGTGAATCGCCTCAATAGCTTTTTGCTTTTTGCCTTCTGCTTTATGAAGATGAATAACTTATTTGAGCACTTCTCTCAATTTGGCTTCCAGCGCAGGTCCTCTCAGGTTGGAGGCAATCACTTTACCCTGTGGATCCAGTAAGAAGTTGGTAGGAATAGCGTTGATACCGTACAATGGCACTACCGCCGAATCCCAGAATTTAAGATCGCTTACATGATTCCAGGCAAGACCATCTTCTTTAATAGCCTGCTGCCATTTATCTTTTGTTTTATCCAGGGATACGCCCAGTATCGTGAAATTTTTGCCTTTATATTGTTGGTAGGCCTTCACAACATTTGGGTTTTCCTGGCGGCAGGGACCACACCAGCTGGCCCAGAAATCAACCAGTACATATTTACCACGGAAAGAATTCAGGCTGATCATTTTGCCGGATGGATCCGGTAATGTAAAGTCGGGTGCTACCTGGCCTACTTTGATGGCAGAAGGTTCTTCACCACCGGCAGCGTCTGCGCCTGCCTGTTGTGATTTTTCCAGTTCAGCTATCTTATCTGTCATGCTTTTTACCAGCGTATTTTTGGGGAAACGGGTAGTAAGATTAGTGATCACCTGTTTATGTGCTACAATCTCTTCACCATTTCTTACCTGGCTGATAGCAAATACTGCGTTGGCAGGATTTTTTGTTTTATCGGCCATCAGGAAGAAGCTGTTTTCAAAATCCTTTTCTTTTTTCTGAAGTGCTGCCAGTTGCGGCTGGAATGCGCTGTCGGGGATGGAGCCATGAAGACTGTCCAGTTTGCGCATTTCTTCTGTAAGAGAAATGGATTGCTTGCTGATGTCGCCCAGGAACTGCTGCAGTTCGGAGGTGGGCTCAGAACCGGTGATTTTGATATTCTCCAGTTTATCCATGTCACCATCTATTTTCATATCGCCGGCATCGAGTGCCAGCAATACAAATTTGCCGTTATCAAAGCGTATGCGGTACAGGCCCTGTTCCGGCACCATACCTTTCAGTGAAAATTTTCCACTGGCATCTTTGATATTGGTAGAATCCACCACTTTTACATTTTCCAGTGTCAGTTCCTCCAGTACTACCGGTCCTAAAGGAAGATTACTAAAATGACCTTCTATCTTAAACTCTCCTTTCTCTGTTTGTCCGGCGCATCCTGCCAGGAAAACACCGGCGGAAATCCATAATAAGTATTTTTTCATGCTGCTATTTTTTGAACATTCATCTGACCAATGCTACCCAATATAGGTTAATTATGATTAATGCTTTTTCAGCCCTTGAGCTTTTCGGCCAGTAATTCGTTGGTAAGGCGCGGATCAGCCTTGCCTTTGGAGAGTTTCATTACTTCTCCTACAAACAGGGCCATCAGGCCTTTTTTGCCACCTCTATAGGCGGCTACTTTATCCGGGTATTTTGCCAGTACTTCATCAATAATGGGCGAAATATTGTCGGCATTATTATCCTGTAATAAATTCAGCCTGGTCGCTATTTCCATCGGATCGGCGGGTGACTGTATCATTTCCGGAAGTATCCGGGAAGAGGCAATGGAGAAGCTGACTTTACCTGCGTCTGTTAAAGCAATCAGGGAGGCCAGTGCTGCCGGTGTTACCGGGAACTGGCTGATTTCTGCTGAATTTTCATTCAGCCATGACTTAACGGGACCCAGCATCCAGTTGGCAGCAGCTTTATATTGCGAGGTTACTGCAATCAGGCTTTCGTAATAATCCGCCGTAGATTTATCGTCACAGATCACCCGGGCATCATATTCAGGCAAACCAAATTCGCTGGTGTACTTGGCGATCAGCTCCTCTGGTAATGCCGGTAAAGTGGCGCTGATGCCGGCAATAAACTCATCTGTGAGCTTAAATGGCGCCAGGTCAGGCTCCGGAAAGTAGCGGTAATCGTTAGCTTCCTCTTTGGAACGCAGGGAAAAAGAACTGCCGTTAGAGGCATCAAAGCTGCGGGTTTCCTGCACCAGGGTGCCGCCTGCCTCGATCAGGTCTATTTGCCGTTTTACTTCATTATCTATGGCACGCTTTACGTTGCGGATAGAGTTCATGTTTTTCACTTCTACCTTGGTTCCCAGGGTAGTAGTACCTTTCAGACGAACGGAGATATTGGCATCACAACGCATACTGCCTTCTTCCATATTACCATCACACACGCCCAGGTAACGTACCAGGCGGCGCATTTCAGTGAGGTAGGCATAAGCTTCCTCGCTGTTGTGCATATCCGGTTCTGTTACTATTTCCACCAGGGGTACACCAGCCCGGTTGTAATCCACATAGCTGTTGGACGGGTCCTGGTCATGCAGCAGTTTGCCGGCATCTTCTTCCAGGTGAATACGGTTCAACTGCACATTCCTGGTACCCGCATCGGTCGCAATCGTAATATAACCGCCTTTGCAAATGGGGGCGGTATGTTGTGAAACCTGGTAACCTTTTGGAAGATCCGGGTAGAAATAGTTTTTCCGGGCGAAATAGTTATCCTTTTCAATTTCACAATGACATGCCAGTCCCAGTTTAATGGCATATTCGGCCGCTTTGCGGTTCATCCGGGGTAATGTACCCGGATGGGCCATCGTAATGGGGCTGATATGCGTATTAGGAGCACCACCAAAGGCAGCGCTATCGCTACAAAATAATTTACTTTCGGTAAGCAGCTGGGCGTGCACTTCCAGCCCTATCACTGTCTCATATTTGCTGTATATATCTCTCATTTTCCGTACTGATTCCCACAAATATATTCAAATAATACCGTGATTTCAGGCTATTTGGTGCCAATAAATCCCTAAATTGAGATACGCATCATTTTAAAATTTTCTTCCCTATGATCAGCAAGGCCCAGGCAAGTCAGCTTTATCAGGCACAACAGGTTTATTTTGATTCGGGCGCTACTCTCCCGTATGCTTTCCGGAAAACGCAGCTGAAACGGTTAAAAAAGGGCATACAGCAATATGAGGAACGGATCATTGCGGCACTGCATGCAGATCTGCATAAGCACCCCCTGGAGGCTTATGGCAGCGAAGTAGGATTTTTATATGAAGAAATAAGTTATATACTGGATGGACTGAAACAATGGATGGAGCCCGAAGTAGTGACCTCTCCCTTTGTAACCTATCCCAGCAGCAGCCGGGTGTACAAGCAGCCACTGGGACTTACCCTTATTATTGGTCCCTGGAATTATCCGTTTATGCTGCTTCTCAGCCCCCTGCTGGGGGCTATTGCAGGCGGGAACTGCGCCATTATAAAGCCGTCGGAGATGGCGCCGCATACTGCCGCAGTAACAGCGGCCCTTATCAAAGACACTTTTGACCCGGCCTATATCACCGTGGTGGAAGGCGATGGCACCGAAGTAATTCCCATGCTCATGAGCTTCCGCTTCGATCACGTATTTTTTACCGGTAGCATACCGGTGGGCAAAAAAATTATGGAAATGGCCGTACCGCATCTCACCCCCGTTACACTCGAGCTGGGAGGTAAATCGCCCTGCGTAGTAGACGAAAAGGTGAATGTAACAGTAGCGGCTAAACGAATTGTATGGGGTAAATTCTGGAATGCCGGTCAAACCTGCGTGGCGCCGGATTATTTACTGGTGCATCAGCAGGTAAAGGAAGAGCTGGTGGCGGCGCTGAAAGCGGCCATCACAGAGTTTTTTGGAGAGAATCCGGCCACCAGCGGTGACTATGCCCGGATCATCAACAGCAAACGATTTGATACAGTAGCAGGTTACCTCACGGAAGGACATATTATACAGGGCGGTGAAACAGACCGGGATAATTTATACATCGCACCTACCCTGCTGGATGATGTGGAATGGACGGATCCGGTCATGCAGGAGGAAATATTTGGTCCTGTATTGCCTATTCTCACCTACACCGATCTGCCGCAGGCAATACAGGCTATTAAACAGCTCCCATACCCACTGGCATTGTATGTATTTACAAAGAGCAAGAAAACCGAAAAAATGCTGATAGAACAGGTACGGTTTGGCGGTGGTTGTGTAAATAATGCGCTGGTACACCTTACTAATCCTGAATTACCCTTTGGTGGTGCAGGTTACAGCGGTATGGGAAGATATCATGGCAAATATAGTTTTGATACCTTCACCCATCAGAAAGGTATGCTGAAAACGGCCACCTGGCTGGATGTACCGATGAAATACCCGCCATTTAAGAATAAGCTGAAGATGATGAAAATGGTGATGAAGTAAAGAGTTCGCTGAGGTACAAAAAGGGCTGATCCTTTTTGTGGTACTGCCGCCGGAGGATATTGGCGGCGCTCCCAACAGGATCAGCCCCGGATAAAAAATCAGTAAGATTATAAATCCGCTTTATTTAATTTCTTCGGCACTTGTATGTCGAGTGTCTGTGTTTTATTATTTCGTTTAACCGTAGCCGTTATACTTCCTTTGCTTCGGTTTTCACGATAAGCTTTGGAAAGATCTGCGGCAGATTTCACCGGGTTGCCGGCCAGTTCAGTAACAATATCTTCTTTTTTAAATCCTGCCTTTTCCGCCGGAGAATCTGCTGCAATGCCAATGACCTCGGCACCTTCATCGTTGTTGGTGTCCTGCACCTGCAGACCCAGTTTCACACCATCGTCCAGCCTGTTAAACCAGCCGCCAAAGCCCTGGTCGCCACCACGTGGGTTCGGCGAAGGAAAAGTGAAAGGATGGGGCATTCTCCTGGGTTGGGTGGGTGGATACAGCTTCCAGTTTTCTGCACCCATGTCTTTTCTTTCATCCAGTGTAACCACCACATTGCTGGCTTTTGACTTACGTGTATACGACACCGTTATTTTATCTGCCGGCTGGTGTTTGCCAATTGCCTCAAAAAGTTCAGCAGGTTCGTTGATCTTTTGATTGTCAATAGCCGTGATAATATCTCCTTCTTTTATGCCGGCTTTATCAGCGGGTGTGCCTTTGGCAACGGAGCTGACGGTAACACCGGTGGCGTCCTTTTTCTCTGTAATCACACCCAGTATCGCTTTGTTGGGTGTAATAGACAGGTCTTCGCCGCCGTCGTTATCATCGTCATTAAACATATCTAAATTGCCTGGGAGATTGTCGCTGTCGAAGCTAAAGGAGTTGCCGTCCCTGGGGGTAATTTTTCTGCGGAAAACAGACAGGTCCGGATCACTGTACTGATCTATTTTTTTTCCGTTCACAAGGAGGTCCCCGTTTTTGATTTCCACCGTTACCTTAGTGTCTTTGTTGCTTTTATGCTTGATGACAATTTCATCAAACTCTCCCAGTTGATTTTTAAGTGGTTGGGCTGATTGCGCAGATACCGCGCCCGTGATAAAGCAGGAAATGCCTGCCAGTGTAAGGATTTGCAGTAACCTGTTCATATTGCTCAATAGTTTTGTTGATTAAATTTAAACCAATGCAGCAAAATTAAAGGGGGAAGGAGGAAAGAAAAAGTTAAAAATAGGAGCGGAATGCAAAAAGCTATTGCAGGGAATTTTGTCTTTACCAGGATTAACCTGATTTTGATGATTTAATGATTTTTCTTTTTTTATCAAGAAAATAAGATCGTGTAATCATCAAAATCAGGTTAATCCTGGTAAAGACAAAATTCCCTGCAATAGCTTTTTCCTTTATGCTTTCCGCTCCCTAAGAAATGGCTTTTTTCACTGCAGCAACTACCTGGTCCAGCTTGTCTGTTTCCTGTCCGCCTGCTGTAGCAAAGGTTTTCTGGCCACCACCGCCGCCTTTGATCAACGGGGCGATAAATTCTTTAATGAACTTCGGCGCCTCCCACCCTTTGGCTGCCACTATCTTTTCGTCTATTGTCAGTGCCACGCTGGCTTTACCGCCAATGTTAGCTACGAACAACAGTATATGGTCCGGCAGTTCGTTTTTCAGCTGGAAAGACAATTGCTTGAGTCCTTCGGCGCTGTTTACATTTACTACCTGTCCAAGGAAGTTGGTTCCATTGATTTGCTCAGCCTGATTGCGCAGGCCGGTGGCAAGGGTACGTACTTTCTCAAGTTCGAGGGCTTCCAGCTGTTTTT
The DNA here is from genome assembly GCF_018224885.1 of Chitinophaga hostae. Lineage (GTDB taxonomy): Bacteria > Bacteroidota > Bacteroidia > Chitinophagales > Chitinophagaceae > Chitinophaga > Chitinophaga hostae. The sequence goes on from NZ_JAGTXB010000001.1 coordinate 627,571, forward strand.
CGAGAGAGACTTTGTCCTGCAGCAGTGTTTCCACGGCTTTTACAGCTTCTTTCGGGTTTTTCAGGGCAGCTTTGATTTCTTTGAGCTGCTGCAGCTGTTCGTTTACAAAAGCATCTGCTTTAGCGCCGGTCACAGCTTCCACGCGGCGTACGCCGGCGGCTACCGCACCTTCCGATACAAACTTAAACTGTCCCAGTTCGCCGGTGGAACTGATATGGGTACCACCGCACAATTCAACGCTGTAGGCAGGGTCGATGATCACCACGCGTACCACATCGCCGTATTTTTCACCGAACAATGCCATGGCGCCCAGTTTCAGGGCTTCTTCCTTTGGCAGTTCCCGGATTACTACAGGAATATTTTCGCGGATCTTTTCATTTACAATCGCCTCTACCTGTGCCATTTCCTCATCGGTTACTTTCGCAAAGTGGGAGAAGTCGAAACGCAGGGCTTCTGCGTTAACCAGCGATCCTTTCTGCGCTACGTGCGTGCCCAGTACCTGCCGCAGTGCAGCATGCAGTAAATGGGTGGCAGAGTGATGACGTTCCGTATTTTGACGCTTATCCTTAGCCACTGTTGCCTTTACCTGGGCCGCAGGCTGCGCCGGCAGTTTGTCGGCAAAGTGGATGGTAAGGTTATTTTCCTTTTTGGTATCTGTAATATGGATTACTTCATCACCGAAATGCAGGGTGCCGGTATCGCCAACCTGTCCGCCGCTTTCAGCATAGAAAGGCGTTTGGCCCAGCACCAGCTGGAACTGCTCTTTCCCTTTGGCTTTTACTGTGCGGTATTTCAGCAGTTTGGTAGTGCTTTCCAGTTGCTCATAGCCAACAAATACTGAATTGGGCGTTTCGTCCAATACCACCCAGTCGCCGGTATCCATTTCTGTAGCGGCGCGGGAGCGATCTTTCTGCTGTTTCATGGCAGCATCAAAGCCTTCTTTATCAACGGTAAAGCCATTTTCTGAGGCAATGAGGCTGGTAAGGTCGTATGGAAACCCGTAGGTATCGTACAACTCAAAAGCGGTTTGACCATCTACGGTTTTAGCAGTGGCATTCTTTATATAATCTTCTATCCTGCGGATACCGCTTTCCAGGGTACGCAGGAAGTTGTTTTCTTCTTCAAATACTACTTTTTTCACAAAGTCTGCCTGCTGTTGCAGTTCAGGGAATACATGCGAAAACTGTGCAGCCAGTACCGGTACCAGGTCATGCAGCAGTGGTTTTTTAACATCCAGGAAGGAGAAGTAATAGCGTACCGCCCTGCGCAGGATACGACGGATAACGTAACCGGCGCCTGTATTGGATGGTAATTGGCCGTCGGCGATGGTAAAGGAAATGGCGCGGATATGATCTGCAATTACGCGGAAGGCCACATCTTTTTTATCGTCGGTACCTGTATATTTCTTACCAGTCAGGCTTTCTGTGGTATGGATGGTACCCATAAACAGATCGGTATCGTAGTTGGAGGTTTTACCCTGCAGCACTCTTACCAGGCGCTCCAGTCCCATGCCTGTATCCACATGTTGGGCAGGCAGCGGTTCCAGTGATTTATCTTTCAGGCGGTTGAACTGCATGAATACGTTGTTCCATATCTCTATTACCTGGGGATGGTCTGCATTCACCAATGTTTTACCGTCTACCTCTTTTCTTTCGGCTTCGGTTCTGCAGTCCACATGAATTTCAGAGCAGGGACCACAGGGACCTGTATCTCCCATTTCCCAGAAGTTATCCTTTTTATTACCTAACAGGATACGGTCTTCCGCAATATGCTGTTTCCAGAAATTGTACGCTTCTTCGTCTTTTGGTAAATTTTCGCTGGCATCTCCCTGAAAAACAGTTACATAGAGTTTGTCTTTAGGAATTTTATAAACCTCTGTCAGTAATTCCCAGCTCCAGGTGATGGCTTCTTTCTTAAAATAGTCGCCAAAGCTCCAGTTACCGAGCATTTCAAACATGGTATGGTGGTAAGTATCAATACCTACTTCTTCCAGGTCGTTGTGCTTGCCGCTTACCCGCAGGCACTTTTGCGTGTCTACCACCCTTTTATTAGGGGGAACCCGGTTGCCAAGGAAGTAATCCTTAAACTGGTTCATACCCGCATTGGTGAACATCAGGGTTGGATCGTTTTTGATAACGATAGGGGCAGATGGGACAATCTGGTGCCCTTTTGACGCAAAAAAGTCCAGGAATTGCTGTCTTATTTCAGATGCTGTCATAAATATTGATACGAATTAATATGTATTTTTTATCTTATACTGGCGTTTTTACCTGCTTTGGGCTTATACTTGTATTTCAAGCCCTTATAAAGTAGTTAGAAAATTGACATTCAAAAGGTTGATGTTTTAATCTAATTACAGTAGGTTTGTGCGCCTTATTTTCCCGCCGTGTTAAAGGGAGTGCAAAAATATCGAAACTGGTATGATTATGCAAAACAGGTTGTATAACCCGGCAAAAATAGTTCAATGGGAAAAGAAATGCCAACAATACCCATCCATAAGTTTGTTCCTTGTGAAATAAATCGGCTGTCATAGCGTTCACTGCACTATGGCGCATAAAGTATACCCTGGTGCATGAAGAAGGTTAAATATTTTTATAATACCCAAACATTAAAATACGAGAAGCTCGTAGTATCGCTACGGGTTAAAATCCTGAGAATACTGGGGTTCGTGTCTGCGGCTATCGTTACCGGGGCAATTTTTCTTTCCATAGCTTACCGCCTGGTCGACTCTCCCAAGGAGAAGTCGCTGCGTCGTGACCTGGAAGGAATGAAGGAAAAATATGATGCGCTGCAGGGCCGGATGAAGGAAATGAAGGGAAAGCTCGCTGAACTGGAAGACCGCGACAATGAAATTTACCGTGTCATCTTTGAAGCCTCCCCTATCCCGGACAGTACCCGTTTGGGGAAAATAAAGCGTGATGAGGAAGCCGCCCAGTTGCAATCCTTTGCCAGCAGTGAAATCATTGCTTCTACCTCCGTTTTGCTGAAAGAATTGAATAACCGGGTGAAAGCACAGGAAGCCTCTTATGATGAAATTGATAAGATGGTAAAGAATAAGCAGCAGATGCTGGCTTCTATCCCCGCTATTCAACCGGTGTCCAATAAAGATCTTAAACATATAGCCTCCGGTTTCGGATATCGTATTGATCCTATCTATAAAACCATGAAATACCACGCAGGGCTCGATTTTGCAGCACCGAGCGGCACGCCTATCTACGCCACCGGCGATGGTACCGTGGAAGAAGCCAGTTTGAGTGATGTGGGATATGGTAACCACGTGGTAATTCGGCATGGATACGGCTATAAAACATTGTATGGGCACATGCTGCGGATGAAAGTGAAAGCCGGTCAGGCCGTGAAACGCGGCGATGTGCTGGGATGGGTAGGCAGCACCGGTAAATCCACCGGCCCCCACTGCCACTATGAAGTGATGAAAAACGGCGAGAAAGTTGACCCGGTATACTTCTTCTTTAACGACCTTACTCCCGAACAATTTGATCGCATGCTGAAAATGGCCAGGTCAGGAAACCAGTCGTTCGACTAATTTTATACCCTTAGTCATTAACTTTTAGGAAGTTACAGGCCCTGACTACTACTGGTGTGTGAAAAAATTATGAGTGGCAAAAGCGGAAAGCTAAAGGCTAAAAGCTTAACTTCATCTTTGTAAAAGATATTTGTCACCTCGTTTTTTACTACGATGCACCAGCTAGACCTTTTTTCGACACCTGGAATACCGCATCCTGCCGAAGCCGCGGTAACCGTGCCAGCTAAAGTAAAAGTAAAGGCAAGCAGCAAAAAGAAAGCTGCCGTAGCTCCCACCTTACCTGGGAAAAAGAGGGGACGTAAATCATTGAAAGAGTTATCGGAGGACCCGGATCTGATTATGGAATTGGATAAATTGGTACTAGATAAGCAGTATTATTCGATCAGTGAAGTTGCAGCCATGTTTAAGGTGAATACTTCGCTTATCCGCTATTGGGAAAATGAGTTCGATATACTGCAGCCCAAAAAGAACAGGAAAGGCGATCGCCTCTTCCGACAGGAGGATATTCAGCACCTCAAATTAATTTATCATCTGCTGCGCGAAAGAAAATATACCATTGAAGGCGCCAAGCAGAAGCTAAAGGAAGACCACAAGCTGGCAGCCCGCAATTTTGAAATGGTACAGGCTTTGCTAAAGGTACGGGGTTTCTTAACGGAACTAAAAGATCAATTATAAAAAAATCATTATGCGATTGAAAACATTACTATTGAGTGGCGGCCTGTTATGCTCATCTCTGGCCTGGGCACAGGATGGAAAGGTATTGAAGGGCAAGATAGATATGAAAACACTGATGAATGATACTTCCACTACGTGGTTCTACAAAGGTGTGAACAGCTACCAGCCTAACGATAATATGCTCAATTATATTAAAACTAACCGCGCCAACTTCAACATGGTTGTGGTAATGGGCACCTGGGATGAAACCAGCCGCGAAGTAGTACCGGCACTCTATAAAGTAATGATCACCGGTGGCAGCCCCGACGAACAGATTGTTATGTTTGCTGCCGATCAGAAACTGCAGTCAGATGCGCCGGTAGACTATAAAGTAAAAAAATTACCAACGATCATCGTATTCAAGGATGGCAAGGAAGAAGGCCGCATCGTTGGCACTCCCAAAGAATCTATCGAAGCTGATCTCTCCCGCATTTTACTGAGCAGCAGCAAGAAAGAAAAAGATACAAAAGAGAAGGAATAAAAGCCTGATTTTTTCTTGCCCAGGATTAGATAGATTTTGAGGATTTGAGGATTTGAGGATTATATTTTTACAGGATTTAAAAAGATTAGCGAAGATAAAAGCGGCATCCGCTTCTGTCTTCGCTAATCTTTTTAAAATCATCAAACGAAAAAATCCCTAAATCCTCAAAATCTATCTAATCCTGGGCAAGAAAAAAAATCCGCCTGATCTCAATTCCGTTCATCCGTTATCGTTACACTTGTAGTAGTAGAAGGTAATTTAATTCCCCTGGCCTCCAACAGCTTGATCACCGTTAAGCTCACCGATTCCCTCAAAGCCGCATACTGATTCCCTTCAATAATGTAGGTGTTAAAGATGATTTGGATAACGTAAGTGTCTTTCGTAAAATCATTCAGGTTCACTGTAAAGTTTTCCAGTACGCTGCTGTTGCTTTTCAGCGATTGTCTTACATCCTGCAAAAACAGGAGCAGCGCTTCTGCCTGCGTATCTGTGCCCAGCTCCAGTTTCATGGCCACGCGCTGTTGGGTGCGCAGGGACAGGTTGTCCAGGATACTATCTACCATTTTTTTATTGGGCACTGTGACAAAGGTTTTTTCCAGGGTGCGGATGCGGGTACTACGTAGTCCTATCTTTTCTACAGCGCCCTGGTAAGAGTCTACCTTAACGCTGTCGCCTACACGAAACGGTTTGTCAAAAAAGATGATAAAAGAACCAATCAGGTTCTCAATGCTTTCTTTGGCAGCGAGTGCAAGGGCTGCCGCACCGATACCAAGGCCCGCAATAATTTTTTCCACCAATCCGGGACCGAACAGGATGCGGATAAAGGCTATTGCACCCATGATAAACACGATGGCCTTAAAGAAATCCCGGAAAAAAATAATGAACTGGTTATCGGTTTTATCTTCCGTCAGATCCGCCTTCTTTTCCAGTACCAGCGCAATGAAGTCGATCAGGCGTAATACAATCCAGATAATACTCATGCTCAGCAACAGTTCGAGCAGGGTATCCGTTACATTTTGCAGGGTCGCTTTTCCATAAACATATACATTGAGTATACGCGGAAACGTGAACCGGTCAATGGTGAGCATGAAAGTGGTCAGCAACAGGAAGTATTCCAGTGGCCGCAGCAGCAGGCTTACAAAGTCTTTTTCGTCGATTTGCGGCGACCAGTGCCGCACCAGCCGGAACAGGATTGCCGCCAGCCCCTTGGACACATAGCGTTTCACAATCAGCACAAACAATAATACGCCGATCAATATCAGGTAATCCTGCACGGGGTTGTCTAAAAATACTTTGTTTAAGAACTCGTTCATAGTTTACAGCTAAATTATTCTACTGCTTTCCTGGTTAATCAATATAACACCTGGCCGATTGCCGGTGTTGAAACTGCCGTAGGTATCCTGTATGCCCAGGGCCTTCGCGCCGTTAAAAGTAGCCCATTGCAGTATTTCTTCCAACGGAATTTCCGGAAAATGATGTCGGATGGTTTTTATTTCTTCCCAAACAGACAAACGGTGGTTAGATGCCAGGCTATCAGTACCCAGGGTGATATTACATTTCAGTTCCCGGAACAGCGGTATATCCGGCAGGCGGTTTTCAATGTACAGGTTGGCCTGCGGACAAAGGCACCACCAGGTTTCCAATGGTTGTTGCTGTGCAAATCGTATATCCTGTTCCGTAGTAAAGGTGTTGTGTACAAGTAATATTTTATTTGGGGAGAAGTAGGGCAGGTAAGCTTCCAGGCTGTTGGTACCGGTGGGTTGGAAGGCGCTGACATCCATCCCGAAATGCTCGTAAAAACGGAGGAAATCGCCTGTTTTTGTTTGGAATAACTCATTTTCTGCCGGCGTTTCCTGGTTGTGGATGCATACCGGGGTATTGGCCGGCGTACTGCCGAGGAGGCCGAACAGGGTTTGACTAACCGAATAGGGTGCATGCGGCACAATAGAGCACCGGTGCCGGGTATCGTCGATTTCCCGGAAAGCCGCCAGCACGTCCATGCTGTACTGGTAGCGGCTATTGGCGCCGGCATCGGCCACTCCCATACATTCTACAAAGGAATGGTAATACATCCGGCCCTGTTGCTTTTTCACCAGGGTGGCGGTGCCGTTACAGATATCGCCCACCGCCGAAATGCCGGCATCCCACATATCCTGCTCGGCCTGGTCGATCATGGCGTTGTAGTCAGCGGTATTGCTATTCCTCAGTTGCATGACCCGGGTCAGGAAATCGGGCAGCCCGGTTTTTTCCGGGATCACCCCTTTCATATGTGATAATTCCAGGTGGCAATGGGTGTTTACAAACCCCGGACATAATATTCCATCCAGTTCTGTTACCTGTTCGCCGGCATCCGATTCGGCCACAATGCCCGCCACTACACCATTTTCATCGAGTATCAGCACATGCCCGGGACCCAGCAGCCGGGTACCATTAAATATATCTTTTCCCTTTAATTTGATCTGTTTCAATTACCTGCTGTTTAATTAAGTTAATGGTGTTAATTTTGCAACCCGATTGGCAGTATCATTTTCCGGTTTGGGAAAGGATACTCAAAAGTCAAATATAATTATGATAGACAAACTGGAAGCTATAAAAGGTCGTTTCGAGCAGGTATCAATGGCGCTCACCAACCCCGAAGTTGTTAGTGATAACAAGAAATTCGGGCAGCTGAGTAAGGAATACCGGCAGTTGGAAAAGATCGTGAAGGCATATGATGCCTACCGTAAATTACTGGACAATATTGCATTTAACAAAGAAGTGCTGGACAGTGGCGATGATGAAATGCGCGAACTGGCAAAGGCGGAAACGGAAGAATTGCAGGAGCAGAAAACAGCCCTGGAAGAAGAGATCCGTAACCTGCTGATACCAAAAGATCCCCAGGATGAAAAGAATGCCATCCTTGAAATCCGCGCCGGTACCGGTGGTGATGAGGCAAGCCTTTTTGCGGGAGACCTGTTCCGGATGTATCTCCGCTTCTGTGAGCTCAAGGGCTGGACCACCAGTTTGCTGAGCGAAAATCCCGGTTCTGCCGGTGGTTACAAGGAAATTGTGATGGAAGTGAATGGAGACGATGTATATGGTACCCTGAAGTTTGAATCGGGCGTACACCGCGTACAGCGGGTACCTGCCACAGAAGCCTCCGGCCGTGTGCATACCTCTGCAGCTACTGTAGCCGTATTACCGGAAGCCGAAGAAGTGGATGTAGACGTAAGGGAAGCCGATATTAAAATGGATACTTTCCGCTCCTCCGGTGCGGGTGGTCAGCACGTAAATAAAACTGAGTCGGCGGTAAGGCTTACGCATATTCCTACCGGTGTGGTAGTAGAATGCCAGGAAGGCCGCAGCCAGCACTCTAACCGTGAAATTGCGATGAAAATGTTACGTACCCGCATCTATGAGGCGGCAGTCCGTAAGCATGAAGATGCTATTGCCTCCCAGCGTAAAAGTTTGGTATCTACCGGGGACAGGTCTGCTAAAATACGTACCTACAACTACCCGCAGGGGCGTGTTACCGATCACCGTATAGGCATGACAGTTTACAATATGGACGCTTTTATGAACGGTGATATTAAAGATATGATCGATGCGCTGCAGTTTGCGGAAAACGCCGAAAAACTGAAACAGGGCAGCTAAAGCAGGCAAACCCCCTCTGGTGTTGCGGGAAGATACAGGGAAAGATATTCCTTGTTATCTTTCCGCAACCACATCCGTAATTTATCAAAATATCCTACATTTAATCTGCGGGCGTCGTTTAACGATCTCTGCTGCACTAAAAACAGAAAACCTTTTTCTTCCCCTAAAAATCATCTCCAAATGTTAGAGCAATTAATGGACCTCGTTCGGGAACACGCACAGGCCGATGTTGTAAACAACCCAGCCGTTCCTAATGAACAAAATGAAGCCGTAATCGGCGCAGCTACCGAGTCTATTGCTTCCGGGCTGCAACAGGAACTGGCCAACGGTAACACCGAAGGCGTTTTGTCTTTGTTAGGCGGCGGTGGTAATACGGCTACTGCCGGTAATCCGGTAGTAAACAATATCTCCAATAATTTTATTGGTACACTGCTGGAAAAATTCCACCTCGACAAGGGCACTGCCACACAACTGGCTGCCAGCCTGATTCCTACCGTACTGGCTTCCCTGGGCAATAAAACCAGTGACCCTTCTAATGGTAGCTTTAGCCTGGATGGTATCCTTAATTCATTAACCGGTGGTTCTGCACAGGGCATTAACCTGCAGAGCATACTGGGCGGACTGTCTGGCGGCCTCGACAAAAACGGCGATGGACAGGTAAACCTGGATGATTTAAAAAGTTTGTTATCCAATGGTGCACAACAACAGCAACAGGCAAATCCTGGTGGCGGTTTTGGCGGGTTATTGAAAAACCTGCTGGGTTAATCTTTTCGCCCTTTGTTTATTCATTAGATCAATATTGCTGTATATAGTATTATTGTTATGTGTTAAAAGATGTATAAACTTTTTGCAGCTTGTTTATTTATATTAATCAACAAGTTGTATCTGTTAAATTAAATTGGCAGCATATTTGATTACAAACTTTTCAATTAGCTTTGTCAACGGAATTAATGCTAAAAAACCTTCATGTCTAAAACTATTATGATGAAAAATTTCAATGTTCTGGTAGCTTTGGTTCTTTCTGTAACCATGTTGTTCAGTTGTAAAACCTGGCAGAGCGCGGACAATACTAAAAAGGGTGCTGTTATTGGTGTAGGTGGTGGAGCTGCCGCTGGCGCCATCATTGGTAAAGCAGCCGGTAATACAGCCCTGGGTGCTATCATTGGCGCCGTTGTAGGTGGTGCTGGTGGTGCTTTGATTGGTAAGAAAATGGATAAACAGGCACAGGAAATAAAAACAGAAGTACCTAACGCTACTGTAGAACGTGTAGGTGAAGGTATTAACGTAACTTTCGATGCAGGCGTATTGTTTGGTTTTGATAAGTCTAACTTGTCTACCGTAGCACAGGATAACATCAAACAACTGGCTGTTATCTTAAATAAGTATCCTGATACTTATGTACGTGTGGAAGGTCATACAGATGACAAGGGTACCGATGAATACAACATGGGTTTATCTGAAAGAAGAACTAAAACTGTGATGGCTTTCCTGCAACAGCAGGGTATCGCTGCAAGCCGTATCCAGGGTTTCTGGTATGGTAAGTCACAGCCTAAAGTACCAAACGATTCAGATGCTAACCGTGCTATTAACCGCCGTTGTGAGTTCTCTATCTTTGCGAATGACAAAATGAAGAATGACGCGAAGAAAGAAGCTGGTCAACAGTAATAAAAATATTAAGAACACTTATTTCTCATAAGCAGATATATATTCCCCCCTGGTTGCAGGGGGGATTTTTTATTTTATGATTGCCTGTCAGTAAAAAAGAGGTATCGCACCAGCTTGAATACCCATACACCGGCAATGGCGCCGAGTGTATCGGCTACTACATCATACATATCAAAACTGCGGCTGATAGCCCAGTATTTCTGAATAAACTCAATGGCAAGTCCATAGCCCGCTGACACAAACACCAGTAGCAACAGGGTGAGTGGAGAGATATGTTTCTTTTGCCAGTAAATACCCAGGCTGAGGAATAATACAATGCCGCCAAACAGGCCGAAATGAACGAACTTATCGAAATGAATTTTTTCAAGAAAAGAGTTGGTGGGAATATCATTCCCTGGTAGGGTACACACAACAAGGATCAGGATGATCCATATGGTAGCTGGCACATAATATTTAAGTAGCTTCATTTACCTTCAAATTATTATAATATGGAATCCTGTTATCAGCAAAAAGGACAACAGGCTGATCGTCTCATAACGTAGCCTGTTGTCCTTAATTTTATATAAAAGATGTTCTGGTAGTAATAATTATTCACCAACCAGTGCCTGGTAGGCCGCCGCATCCAGCAGGGCTTCTACATCAGCAGGGTTGTTAACGGTAACCTTCACCATCCAGCCATCGCCGTATGGGTCCTGGTTTACCAGTTCCGGAGAGGATTCCAGTTCCGGATTAACTTCACTGACAGTACCGGCAACCGGCATAAAAAGGTCAGATACTGTTTTTACAGCTTCAACTGTACCGAATACTTCTTCAGCGGCCACTGGCTTGCTTAATGAATTGATATCAATGAAAACTATATCCCCTAATTCGCGTTGTGCAAATTCAGTGATACCGATGGTGGCTACGTTACCTTCTAATAAAAGCCATTCGTGATCCTTTGTATAACGCAGGTTTGACGGAAAATTCATATCAAGTTTGATTTTGAGCCGTAAAAATACAGAAAGAATTATGATTTTAGTGGCAAGGCACTTTTTAATTTAAAAGAACAACCATTTCTTCATTACCCTGATCCGCATGGGAACGTCCTTCAGTGGCCTGTCGTGGCTGTCTGTTTTTAATGCGGCGATCTTATCAATAACCTCCATGCCTTTAATCACCTGTCCAAATACAGTATAACTCTGGTCCAGGTGAGGAGTTCCTCCTTCTGTTTTGTATACACGGCGCTGGTCTACCGGTATTTTGCGGCCACCAAGTCTTGTTTTCTCCAGGTTATCTAATTGTTCATCCGTAAATACTTTACCCTGTACAATATAGAACTGGCATCCGGAAGAAGCTTTGTCGGGCCGGTCTTCCCTGGCTGCGGCCAGCGCCCCTTTGCGATGGAACAGGTCGAGCTGGAATTCCGGAGGAATGGTGTATCCTACATCTCCGTTACCCAGTGTATCGCCGGGATGGGCATGTTTGGAATCCGGATCGCCGCCCTGGATCATAAATTTGCTGATCACCCGGTGAAACAGGGTGCTGTCATAGAAGTGCTTCCTGGACAGCTTTACGAAGTTATCACGATGTTTGGGGGTTTGATCATACAGCTTAATAATCATGGTACCATAGGGCGTCATCACTTTTATTTTCCTGTTTTTTGCGGCAGCACAAAAAGTGACCAGCAATAACAACACACTGAGGGGTAATAATTTCTTCATAAGATTTCTTTATGCTTCTTCGTGGTCGGTAAAGTAGGCAATAATATGCTCTTTCAGGAATTGTTCCTGTACTGCCATTTCCATTTTGGGTACCGGTTGTACCTCTTTAAAATGTGGCCATCCGTCTTTATCGTAACCATCAATTTCAAAATAGCCGCTCTGGCTTAGCAGGGTACATACGGCCACATGCATCAGGTCCTGTTTCTGCTCTTTGGTATATTTCTTCTTAAGATTATTCAGTTCATTTACGCCGATGAGGAAAAGAATCGCTTCCATATTGGGTTTTTTGCCAAACCTTTCGGTCAGCATATCTTCTACCGGTTTCCAGCGCTGCTCAAAATCTTCCATGTTATATTTGTTTTAGGTGAATCAGACAGCTTAATGCAGCAGGCCCAAAGCTATTGTTACGAACAATATCTGCTGCGATAGCTTTTTGCCTGCTGCATTAAGCTTTCTGCCCCACAAATGTACGTTATAGGGAAAAATATTATATAAATATGCCGGGCTTTATTAATTTAGGCAACGCCTTTAAATGATTGGAAGGCCGAAAATGGCCACAGTGGCAAGTTTAACAGCATTTTAACGGCCTGTTCACATAGTGATAAGTTTTATTTGACCAGAGAATGTTTATTTTAGCACACCTGAAAAATTATTAGCATGGAAAATACATCGTCCGACATCCGGCAACTGAATGAGAAGATCCACCAGGCAAGTGCCTTTGTGGACCTGCTCACAATGGAGTTAGGTAAAGTAATTGTTGGCCAGCGTTATATGGTGGAGAGACTGCTTATTGGTTTGCTGGCCCAGGGCCACGTACTCCTGGAAGGCGTACCCGGTCTGGCAAAGACCCTTTCTATCAAGTCCCTGTCATCCGCTATCAACGCTAAATTCAGCCGTATCCAGTTTACGCCTGACCTTTTACCCGCGGATGTGATAGGTACTATGATCTATAACCAGCAAAAAAATGAGTTCGTAGTACGGAGAGGTCCCATCTTCGCCAATTTTATCCTGGCGGATGAGATCAACCGTGCCCCGGCCAAAGTACAGAGCGCCTTGTTGGAAGCCATGCAGGAAAGACAAATCACCATCGGTGATACTACTTTTAAGCTGGACGAACCATTCCTGGTACTGGCTACCCAGAACCCGATTGAGCAGGAAGGTACCTATACCCTCCCGGAAGCACAGGTGGACCGTTTTATGCTGAAAGTAGTGATCGGTTATCCTACCAAGGAAGAAGAGAAACTGATCATCCGTCAGAACCTGAATCCGGAAGCCTCTTCCCCTATCCGCCCGATTATACAGCCTTCCGATATTATGGAAGCACGTAAACTGGTAAGGGAAGTGTATATGGACGAGAAGATCGAAAAATATATTCTCGATATCGTTTTTGCTACCCGTAACCCGGAAGAATACAAGCTCAATAAACTGAAGCCGCTGATCGCTTATGGCGGTTCGCCAAGAGCCAGTATCAACCTGGCCTGGGCAGCGAAAGCCTACGCTTTCATGAAACGCCGTGGCTATGTGATTCCGGAAGATGTGCGTAATGTATGCTTCGACGTAATGCGGCACCGTGTAGGTTTAACCTACGAGGCGGAAGCAGAAAATGTAACCAGCGAAAATATACTGAGCGAAATATTGAACGCAGTAGAGGTACCGTGATATAGCTATTAGCAGTTAGCTATTAGCGGTTAGCTGTTAGCTGTTAGCTGGCGGTCATCGTTGCGATAGTTCGTAATTTATAATTCGTAATTTTTTATGTTGGATACGGCTGAAATATTAAAGAAGGTAAGACAAATAGAAATAAAGACGAAAGGGCTTACCAACCACATATTTGCGGGCGAATACCACAGCGCCTTCAAAGGACGTGGTATGTCGTTCAGTGAGGTAAGGGATTATCACTTCGGTGATGATGTGAGATCTATCGACTGGAATGTAACAGCACGGTTCAACCATCCTTTTGTTAAAGTATTTGAAGAAGAAAGAGAGCTGACGGTAATGTTGCTGGTGGATATGAGCGAAAGCTCTTCCTTCGGCACAAAAAAACAGGATAAACGTGACCTGATCACGGAACTCTGTGCGGTACTCGCTTTTTCTGCCATAAAGAATAATGATAAGGTAGGTGTTATCTTTTTTAGTGACGGGATGGAGAAATACATTCCGCCGAAAAAAGGGAAATCGCATATCCTGTTCATTATCCGTGAGCTACTATCCTTTACGCCTAAACGTAAAGGAACCAATATTAAAGAAACCCTGCGCTTCTTTAATAATGCCACAAAAAAACGTAGCATCGTTTTTATGTTGAGTGATTTTCTTTCGGGGAACTACCAGGATGCGCTTAACATAGCCGCCAAACGGCACGACGTGGTGGGCGTACAGGTATATGACCAGCGTGATAAGGACCTGCCACCAGTTGGATTGATACAGGTGGCCGATGCCGAAACCGGCGCTACACAATGGATTGATACCACCGACCGCCGCGTAAGACAGTACTATGAGCAGCAGTTCCTGCAGCATTCACAGTATTGCAAAAATGCGTTTTTGAAAAGCGGGGCCGAACTGGTCAGTGTACGCACAGATGAAGACTACGTAAAAGCGTTGCAAACATTTTTCCTGAACAGGGCATAAGTTATAAAGGAGAGCAAAGTAAACATGTATAAACAACAAGTTATAAAGCGTATATTTTTAAGTTGCTTACTGGGGTTGTTATATCCTTTTAGCCTGCTGGCACAGCAGGCGGTAGATGTAACAGCAAAGGCTGATACCAACAGTATCCGGATCGGCGAGCAGATCAAGCTGCAGCTGACCGCCACGCTTACACCGGCACAGTTTAAAGACGCTAACTTTAAAGTATTGTTCCCGGTATTACCGGATTCACTGGATCATTTCGAGGTAGTAACACGCACCACCCTCGATACACTGGTAAACCAGGATCAGCATGTTCTTCACCAAACATTTACCCTCACCAGTTTTGATTCCGGTCATTGGGAAATTCCTCCCATGCGGTTTGAAGTAATCAGCGGCGCTAACAGCACCGCCGATTCTGCAGTTACACTCCCTATCGGGATAGATGTAAACACGGTGGCAGTAGATACTACCAAAGCATTTAAACCTATTAAAGCCGTGCAGGCAGTGCCCTGGAATATCTGGGATTACTGGCTGTACATTGCTATCGGGATTACGATCGCACTAGTGGGCATCGGTATCTGGTGGTATCTGCGCAGCAAACCTAAAAAGGAACCGGTGATCAAAACACCTACCGTTTCGCCATATGAAATTGCCTGTCAGGAACTGAAAATACTGAAAGAAGAAAAGTTATGGCAACAGGGAGATATTAAACAATATTATACGCGGTTAACGGATATTTTGCGCACTTACTTCGAGCACCAGTTCAGCATCGCTGCGCTGGAACAAACAAGTGAGGAACTGTTACAGAATATTAAACCGGTCACCATACTGAATCAGCAAAGGGATAAATTGCGTAGCCTGCTGTCTATAGCCGATCTGGCGAAGTTTGCGAAATTACAGCCTACGGCAGATGAACACGAAGATTGTATGCGTAAAACAGAAGAAATTCTGGAGTGGACCAAGCCTAAGGCAAACGTGGTAAACAACCCCGGTGCAACTGCAACAGGTGAAAAACAACAAGCATAAAGCCAGAATGGATCTTAATTAGAAAATTGATGGATTTTTCAACTTGGAAAAATATTGAATTTGCCTACCCGGTTTTCCTGTGGCTGCTGCTGCTGGTGCCGGTGCTGATATACTGGTACTTTGCACGGCGCAAAGGCCGGCAGAGTGTAATGTTGGTATCTTCTCTGGAAGGATTGAAAGGATTGCCGGTATCCTGGAAAGTGCGTTTCCGGCCACTGTTACTGGTGCTGCGGTTACTGGCCGTAATAGCGCTGGTGGTAGCCCTGGCACGTCCGCAAACGTCCAATACCTCCGAGAGTATAGACAGTGAAGGGATCGATATTGTAATGGCGATCGACATTTCCGGCAGTATGCTCGCGGAGGATCTGCAGCCTAACCGTATGGAAGCCGCCAAAAAAGTGGCCATGGATTTCGTGGATAAACGTATCAGTGATCGTATAGGCCTGGTCGTGTTTTCCGGTGAAAGCTTTACCCAATGCCCTATTACCACCGATCATGCGGTGTTGAAAAACCAGATTATGCAGGTGAAAAGCGGTATGCTGCAGGATGGTACCGCCATAGGAATGGGGCTCGCTACTTCGGTTGACCGCCTGCGAAACAGTCATGCAAAAAGCAAAGTGATCATCCTGCTCACCGATGGGGTGAACAACACCGGCCTGATAGATCCGCTCACAGCCCTGGACATCGCCAAAGCCTTTAAGATCCGGGTATATACCATTGGCGTAGGCACCATCGGCAAAGCGCCGTTTCCAATGCCCATGGCAGATGGCAGCGTACAAATGGTGATGCAGGACGTACAGATCGATGAGCCATTGATGAAGAAAGTATCCAAAGAAACCGGCGGGAAATATTTCCGTGCTACCAATACCAGCGATCTGAAAAATATTTACAATGAAATTGATCAGCTGGAGAAAACTAAAGTAGAAATCACCTCATATAAGCGCTTTGCAGAACATTTCTTCCTCCTGGCCATGATAGCGCTGGGATGCATACTGCTGGAAGTGGTGCTGCGTTACAGCCTTTTCAAAAGCCTGCCGTAGGAGCCGAAAGCGGAAAGCATAAAGCAAAAAGCTACTGAAGCGAATGATTGAGTGGAAATAATATTCGCTTGAATGATTCGCTTCATTAGCTTTTTGCTTTATGCTTTCCGCTTTCGGCTTTATCCGTACCTTTGTTGCTCTTCTAAACATCAGAAACTATTGCAAGCAACAGTATATAAATCAACGGGAAGCTGGTATGTGGTGAAAACAACCACAGATGAAACATTTCAGGCAAGGATGAAAGGTATCTTCAAAAAAGATGAGGATATTACTTCTACCAACCCCATTGCTGTAGGCGATATCGTGGAAATAGTGCCGGACGACAGTGATGCGAATGCTAAAAATGCCATGATCACGGAAATCGGCGCCCGCAAAAACTATATTGTACGTAGCTCCCCCCACGGGAAAAATAAAAAACACATTGTAGCCGCCAATATGGACCAGGCTATGCTGATTTGTACCGTAAAAGAACCCCGCACCTCGCAGGGGTTTATAGACCGCTTCCTGGTTACTGCTGCTGCCTATCATATTCCGGTAATACTGGTGTTCAATAAAAAAGACATCTACCGGGAAAAAGAAGTAGAAAAGTATGAAGAGCTGGCAGCGCTTTATGGCAGTATTGGTTACCCCGTGTTATTAATTTCCGCTTCCAAAGAGGAAGGCGTGGATGAAGTAAGGGCCTTATTGAAAGATAAAACTACCCTGATGGCGGGGCATTCCGGTGTTGGTAAATCTTCCCTGATCAATGTGCTGATGCCGGGGCTGGATCTCCGCACCAAAGCCGTAAGCGGCTGGAGCGGCAAAGGGCTGCATACCACCACTTCCGCGGAAATGTATGATCTTCCTTTCGGGGGCTGTTTAATCGATACACCGGGTGTAAGGGAGTTTGGAATTGTGGATATCCCGAAGCCGGAGCTCTCCCACTATTTCCTGGAAATGCAACCCTATATTACCCAATGCCAGTTTAATAACTGCCTGCATATTAATGAACCCGGCTGTGCGGTGAAAGAGGCCGTTGAAGAGGGGTATATTGATGTAGACAGGTATGTAAGCTATGCCACTATCCTGGAAACGATCCAGGAAGAACAATACTGATCAGCGTTTTCCAGGTTTCCCCAGTTCGTCCAGCACTTTTTCGGCCCCCCAGTTACGTCTGGGCTGCGGGCATCCTTTCTTTTGCGTACGGCAGGCTGTAGTGCCAATAATGGTAAGCAATAACAGCAGAGAAACGGTTTTGCGCATGAGCGGATTTTTAAAATAAACGACTCATTTGTTTACCCGCCTTGCGGTTCGATTGCTTAATATCTTTCGTATAGTAGTTGGAAGCGGGGCATCCTGTTTTCTGTGATGAACAGCTCGGAAACAGGATGCAGCCCAATAAGAGCAGGCACAAAATAGGTTTCATAGGAGGGTATTTGCCTGCAATATAACATTTTTCTATAACATGTGCTGTTATGGTTGCTTTACTTCTTCGGTTTCCTGGTACCAGGAAGCGTACATGTTATAGTTTTTGGAAATACGGTTTATTTCTCCCTTGATCAGGGCCATATCGATGTCTTTTACTTTAACGGCAGGCACTCCGGCGTAAATGGTACCCGGTTCTACATTGGTGCCGCTGAGCACTACGGCGCCTGCGGCAATAATGCTGTTGCTGGCAATATGTGCATTATCCATTACTATGGCGCCCATCCCGATCAGTACATCATTATCCACGGTACAACCATGAAGGATGGCGTTGTGGCCAATCGACACATTATTACCCACAATGGTTTTAGATTTCTGGTAAGTACAGTGTATTACTGCCCCATCCTGTACGTTCACATTTTCGCCCAGGCGTATGCTGTTTACATCGCCACGAATAACTGCATTGAACCATACGGTACAACCTTTCCCCATTACTACATCACCTACAATAGTAGCGTTGGGAGCAATGAAACAGTCTTCTGGAATTTCAGGAGTAATTCCCTTAAGTGGAATAATGTGCGCCATAATAATGTGTTTTAATGCTTACGTTACAAATATAACAATTACTAATTAGCAGTTGTTTTCTAACTTCGCAAAGAATAGAGCAGCAAGTGATATGAACAACAGGCAACTTTTTTTGCAGCACGTAGCGCAAACTTCCGATGCTCCCCTGGCTTTGGAAATAGTGAAAGCTGATGGTATGTATATGTGGGATGTAAACGGCAAAAGGTATCTTGACCTCATCGCCGGCATCAGCGTATGTAATGTAGGGCATTGTCATCCGGCGGTAGTAAAGGCCATCCAGGAACAGGCGCAACAGTATATGCATCTGCTGGTATACGGAGAATTTGTACAATCGCCACAGGTGGCTTTTGCCACACTGCTCACGCAGCATCTTCCGGAACAGCTCAATTGTGTGTATTTCACTAACTCGGGTGCAGAAGCCGTAGAAGGAGCTATGAAACTGGCCAAACGCTATACAGGCAGAACAGAAATCGCCGCGTTCAATCACAGCTATCACGGCTCTACACAAGGCGCGCTCAGCATCCTCGGCGATGAATACTGGCGCAATGCTTACCGTCCGTTACTACCCGGTATCCAGCACCTGGAGTACAACAATTTTGAATCGCTGGAACTGATCACCGGCAACACCGCCGCTGTTATCGCTGAAAGCGTGCAGGCGGAAGGCGGTGTAAAGGTGCCACAACGGGAATGGCTACACGCTTTGCGTGAAAAGTGTACTGCCACCGGCGCATTACTGATATTGGATGAAATACAATGCGGGTTTGGGAGAAATGGTACGCTGTGGGCATTTGAACAATTCGGTATAATTCCTGATGTATTATTGCTCGGCAAAGCCTTAGGTGGCGGCATGCCGCTGGGTGCTTTTATCGCTTCCCGTGATATTATGTGGGCACTCACCAACAACCCCGTATTGGGTCATATCACTACCTTTGGCGGTCACCCGGTGAATTGTGCCGCCGGGCGCGCAGGCTTCCAGGCATTACTGGATCAGGATCTGCTGAAAGACGTAAAAGCCAAGGAACAATTATTTCTGCAACACCTGAAACACCCGGCGATTAAATCCGTGCGATCCCTCGGTTTAATGATTGCCGTTGAATTTGAAAACTTCCCTGTCAACAAAAAGGTAATTGACTATTGCATTGCACATGGTATGGTGACCGATTGGTTCCTGTTTGCAGCAGAATGTATGCGTATAGTACCACCGCTTATTATTACACCGGATGAAATTGAATGGGCCTGCAGGCTGATTTGTGAAGCAGCAGACACCCTATGAATTCAACCTGCTCAGTGACATGGTAACACTTTTGGCAAATAACTCTATCGCATCTTTTTCCAGCAAAGCCAGGTAGTAATAATACTTGCCCTGTGCCGTCATTTCATGCAGGTTATTATTGTACTTGAATCTGCCCCGGTAAAATTGGTCGAGGGTACCGCTATCGCCCGTTTTCTCCGGGTGCATGGTGAAGTTGGTGATGGTTGCCTGGTGAAATTCAATGATGATTTTATAATCATCATTGGTAAACCTTAGTTGCAGTTTTTTTTCGGTGGGATCCAGCTGTATTTTGATGCATTGAAAGTCATTATGCAGATCATAAGGCTGACCATCTATTTCGCCAACCATGATACTTTCAAACAGGGGGGTATGTGTTACATCTTTCATGAGCCAACGATTAGAACTGTAGTTTGAAGCTGCCAAATACGCCAAAGCGTTTGTTGGCAGGTTCTCCCGGTGTTACATCCGGTGTTACTCTCCAGATAAAATCTACCCGCAGGAATTTAAAAATATTTTCGATACCGGTGCCGAGCTCAAGATAAGGATTGCCCTGTAAAGTTTTGAACGGATAACCGTTATTGAGATTTAATTGTTTGTTGGATTCGGATAAGGAACCTATTACACCTTTTGCTGTCCAGAACTGGCGCCATTTCAGTTTTTTGATCAATGGAATATATCCGAAAATACCGTTGCCTATCGTGTGTTCTACGTTAAAACCTACATATTGGTCACTGATGAACTCAAAGCGGTTCATCATGTTAAATGCATATTTGTTGTAGTAATAAATTTCATTGCCGGGATGTACTTCCAGGGAAGTATACGGAACCGTACCAAAAATTTTACCACCGAAAATGTTGTAGTAGATAGAGCCGAAAGGCGGCAGCTTAACGTAGTCGGATACACTGAGCGAGGCCCGCTGGTACTTTTGCCCGCTGTTGGCAACACCTGGTATGCCGGCCGCGAGTTTCAGTTCTGTAATGGGGTATTTACTGCCGAGACTGATCCGGTAGTAATTACCTTCCAGGAATTGCTCATGAAAAGCATAACGGAATTTTACTTCCACTTCCATGCTGGTGAGCGGATCACGGTTATTGGGTTCCTTCGGATAATAAGAAGCGGTAGGCAATGGTTCAAACGGCCTTACCTTTTTATGCACCAATGATATCTGGTGTGAAAACCCGCTGTAGTATTCTTTGAAAAATTCGAAACGTTTCTCATCTATCATCAGGAACTTCTGCGGTACACCGCCCTTTCTGATGGCCAGTGTAAAGATGTTATCTGTACCTACTTCATCGTAGTAATGGGTACCATTATCGAGATCCTTTGTATAGGCCGCATAGATATAGGTGCGCGGATGTCTTTTCAGCAACCATAAGGCCGACATTTTCCCTTTATAAACATGATCACTGAACCCGTAGGCCAGGTAACCATAGAGGTACAAATTTTTATTAAACTGGGGGGTAGTCCCGAGGTCCAGTCTCAGGCGGAATCCTTCCAGGCGGTTTTGCGAAAACAGGTAATAGTAAGGACCCCACTCAATTGGGCCAATCGGTTTATATCCTGTAGCGAGAAAGCGGATAGTATTGGAATAGGTTCTGAAAAGCGGCATTTTCTGAAGGGTATCCACCATCTTATAAATGCCTTCTTCGTTTTTGCTGAGATCTTCGGGGCGGTTATCCATCCAGAAAGAGTCTTTCCTGATTCTTGCGCTATCCAGCACCACTACTGCTTCCGGGTATTTTTTGTTACCGAAGATGTTGGTGGCAGCGGTATCGTTTGTAATAACGTTATCATAGGTCGTTGTTTTGCGGCCTATGAAATCAAATGTTTTCCCGGGCTTCGGGCTTGGCGCCCAGAAGTCGGCAATAAATTTATCCTTATACAGGAACCAGGAGCTATCTGCCAGCTGGCGGAACTCCTGTACCATGCTTATTTTCCGGACAAAGTTGATATTGGCATCCCGCGGAACCGACAGCGTCGTTTTTTGTACGGCATAAGTAGTATCGTGTACCCAGAGGTCGCCAATAAAGGTGTTTTCACCTTTTCGTTTAGGCGTAAAATTTAGTTTGATAAACCGTTGCCCGCTGATATACTGTGTATCTGCAATCGAGTAGTCGTAATAGAAAGCGCCATTGTGATGTATGGGGCTTACAAATTGTTTATCGAATACGGGGATGAAGTTATCATAAACGTTT
Source organism: Chitinophaga hostae (assembly GCF_018224885.1). Lineage (GTDB taxonomy): Bacteria > Bacteroidota > Bacteroidia > Chitinophagales > Chitinophagaceae > Chitinophaga > Chitinophaga hostae. The sequence goes on from NZ_JAGTXB010000001.1 coordinate 649,456, forward strand.
ACGTTCTGGTACATCCCGCCCAGGAATTTGGTCACACTTTCATTATCGATGCCGGAGGTGCGTGCGGCTTTGATCACTTCTTTTGTTTTACGCGGGTTCGACTGGAAGTAGTAATCAGACAATGTTTCCGTGAGGAATATGGGTAGAAAAGGTTTGTCTTCCGAAGTACTGTCTATGTTATCAAGGATAAAAGCGAACGGTTTGGTAAACCGGTTCCTGCCCAACTTTTCCTTGTTCAGGTTTTTCATATCCAGTTCCAGCTTATTATACACCTGGTATTTGTAGTTATCCAGGCGGTTATAATTGTTCTCCGGTTTATGTTTAACGATTTGTTTAAGCAGGATAAGGGCCCAGTTTACGTTGGCTTTTATTTCGTATGTTTTGAGAGAAACATCCGAGCGGGTAACATCAAAATTAATGACCTGTTCTTTCAGATCTTTATTGACCGGCATTTTAAGGATGGTGTATCCCATTACCCTTACCAGAATTGAATCTGATGGGATAACATTTAGTTCGAACAGGTATTTTCCTTCCGCATTGCTAACCATACCTGTTTGGGTATGTACAAACTGAAGAGTAGCGAAAGGGATGATTTCCTGTGAGTGCGCGTCCCTTACCACTCCACTAACCTTATACTGCTGCGCCATCAAACCTGAACACCAAGCGCTTGCGCCGATGATTATTGCTAATATTCTTTTCCAGCCAACCATATCTGACAACAATATTATATCATTTATCGCTATTCTACGCAGACGCTATCCTTTAGGTAACGCAGTTATAACAAAAAATTATATTTTGAGATTCAAATATTTCTATTAGCTTTGTGATGCAAAGTACTTTTTCTGTATGACAGACCAACAACATCTGCAGGCAATAACAGATATTAAGCGCCTTATGGAACGCAGCAGCCGTTTCATTTCGCTGAGTGGATTGAGTGGCATATCGGCCGGTATCAGCGGGCTGGTAGGTGCGTACATCGCGCGCAACTGGCTGGTGGAATATTACGCCAGGTGGGAAGCCACCGGCGCCCATAGTAATGAGGATTTCCAGACGCTTAAATTCCGCCTGATTGTGTTAGGTCTGGCAGTAATGGCAGCAGCGCTGGCAGGAGGCACTTTTTTTACCTGGCGTAAGGCAAGACAGAATAATTTACCGATCTGGGACTTAACAGCACGGAAAGTGCTGATTAATATTGCCATCCCCCTGGCGGCAGGAGGCGCTTTTATAGCCGGCCTGTTGTATAACCACCTCGAAGTACTGGTGGCCCCAACCTGCCTGGTATTTTATGGCCTGGCAATCATTAATGGCAGTAAGTACACCTTACCGGATGTCAGGTATCTGGGCGTCTGCGAAACGATACTCGGTATACTTAATCTTTTCTTTTTGCGTAAAGGCCTTTATTTTTGGGCGGTGGGTTTCGGATTGCTGCACATTATCTATGGTGCGCTGATGTGGTGGAAATATGAACGGAAAAGGACTATTTAATCAATAGCATGAACCCGATAGGTAACTTAAACAAGATATTCGAGAGCCGTATACGCCTGGGCGTTATGAGTGTATTGATGGTGAATGAGGAAGTTAATTTCAATGACCTTAAACAAATGCTGGAAGTAACAGATGGTAACCTGGCATCGCACCTCAATACACTCGAAGAAAACGGCTACCTGAAAGTACATAAAGGCTTTATTGGACGTAAAACCAATACCACCTACGCCATTACCGCCGCTGGTGAAAAGGCCTTTAAAGGACATCTTGCAGCCCTGGAACACATGATAAAATTCACTAAATAAATTTTTTTTGTCTTTTTACTTTGAAATACAAAGTACTTTTAAAAAATAAAAATATGGAACCTTCAACACATGAATCCCCTTCTTTCTTTGACCGGTATGCCTACGCGATTAAAGCCGTTATTATTCTGGTGCTGATCATGGTGCTGCTGATCCCCACCAACCTGATCCAGAGTGTTATCTGGGAGCGCCGCGACAGGCAGGAAGAAGCATCCAAAGAAGTTAGCAGCCGCTGGGGAAATGAACAGAATATTACAGGTCCGGTGCTGGCCATCCCCTATAAAACCAACACTTCCAATTACGTATACCTGTTACCGGAGCAACTGAAGATCAACGGCGAATTACTGCCCGAAAAGCTGCAACGCGGTATTTTCACCGTAGCGGTATACAACGCCAAACTGCAACTGAGTGGGACTTTTAAGAGGGAAGCTATGGCGTCTCTCAACATCTCTCCTTCCGCCTTAGATTGGGAACATGCGTCACTACTCATTGGCATCAGCGATCTCCGTGGCATCGATAACCAGGTGGAAATGAAGTGGAACGGCAAAAATTATCTGTTTAACCCGGGAGTGGTCAGCAGCGATCTGTTTAGCGATGGCATCCAATCGCCGGTAGCCATTAACCCGGCAGATACCGCCGCCTTCAGCGGTAATTTCTCCCTGGAGCTGGGTATCAAAGGCTCCGGCAGGATCAGCTTCTCCCCCATTGGTAAAACAACCACGGTAGGCATTAATTCCAGCTGGCCCAGCCCCAGCTTTGATGAAGCCTTTCCTCCTAAAACCAGGAGAGTGGACGATAAAGGCTTTGCCGCCACCTGGCAGATACAACACCTGAACCGCAGCTATCCCCAAAGCTGGGAAGGAAAAAAGTTTAATATCCACTCCGCAGATTTTGGTATCAAACTGTTTTTGCCCGTTGAAAGCTACCAGAAGTCCATGAGAGCCGTGAAGTATGCTATCATGATCATCGGACTTACCTTCTTTGTATTTTATTTTATTGAATTGTCACAGCGCCGCGCCCTTCATCCATTGCAGTATGCCCTTATCGGTTTAGCCCTTTGTATTTTTTATACCCTGCTCATATCTATTTCAGAACAAATTAACTTTATTATGGCTTACATCATTGCCAGTGTGCTCACTATAGGTCTGATTATTGCATATACGGCTGCGGCCTTTAAAAGTATCCGTATTGCTGCAGGCATAGGAGCTACACTAACGCTGATCTATGGATTCATTTATGTGATCATCAGTGCGGAAGACCAGGCGCTGCTGATGGGAAGCTTAGGACTCTTTGTTATCCTGGCCCTGATCATGTATTTCAGCACTACCATCAAATGGGATAAGCTGGGACAAAAAAACACTACCATCACCGAATAAAATTAAACATGGGAAATTCTTATATCAGCAAGCGGCTGGCCAGTTTCGGATACGCATTTAATGGAATCGGCGCTTTTCTTCGCAGCGAACCACATGCACGTATTCATGCTATCGCTACCATCGCTGTAGTGGCCGCCGGTTGCTGGTATAAAATAGCAACGCCGGAATGGATCTGGATTATCCTGGCAACAGCATTGGTATGGACTACGGAAATGCTGAATACGGTCATTGAGAAAATAATGGACCATTTGTCGCCACAGCTGCATCCCAAAGTAAAATTTATTAAAGATGTAGCAGCAGGCGCAGTACTGATAGCAGCGATAGCAGCAGCTATAATAGGGGCTGTCATATTTATTCCCTACCTGATCAAAACCATCTAAATATCATAACCATATGCAATTGAAAAGAAACATCCGATTAATACAACACCGTATTACCCGCTCCAGGTCTCAATATACACTGTATGCCTCTGTTCTGTTCAGTATGGCGTTGCTCTTATGCCGTGTGATGCATACCGGCAGCTATCTGCGCGTGTCGCTGATCTGGAACCTTTTCCTGGCTTATGTACCTTTTGCCGTCACCCGCTGGATGGAAAAACACCCGGAACAAATCAGGAGCCGTTACAGTTGGTACAGCTACTTTATTTTATGGCTGTTGTTTATTCCCAACGCGCCGTATATTCTTACTGACCTGTTCCATCTTTTTGATGGCGGGGTACCATTGTGGTTCGATCTGTTCGTCATTTTTTCTTTTGCCTGGAATGGAATGATGCTGGGCTATATCTCTATCCGCAGTATGGAAAATATGTGGAGCAGCCGTCATTCCCGCTGGCCGGCATGGTTATTCACTTTCCCGGTGATGTTCCTTTGCGGCATGGGCGTATATATTGGCCGTTACCTGAGATATAACAGCTGGGATATCGTAAAAGATCCCCTTACCTTGCTGGGCGATATGCGGGATATTTTATTGCACCCCTGGGAAAACCGCAGCGCCTGGGCCTTTACAATATGCATGGGTATTTTCCTGAGCCTGATGTATTCGTTTAGAGCAGAAGGCGTAAAGCAAAAGGCATAAAGCTATTGAAGCGAATTTTGTCTTGCCCAGGATTAGATTGATTTTGATGATTACAAGATTTTGTCTCGTGATTATATTTTGATTTTAAAAGATTAAGGGAGATAGTAGCGAATATCCGCTTCTATCTCCCTTAATCTTTTAAAATCAAAAACGAAAAATCCTTAAATCATCAAAATCAGTCTAATCCTGGGCAAGACAAAATTCGCTTCAATAGCTTTACGCCTTTTTGCTTTACACTTTTAGAAATCGACACCCATTCCAAAGTACCAGATCGGACTGCCTCTGAAAAATGCAACGGCTGGCCAGCCGGCATCTGCGCGGAGGAAGTAGCCTGCGATAGTAGTACGGGCGCCAAAACCATAACCACCTACAAATGGCCCCAGGAAACCTTCTTTGATACGGGTAGTGATACCGGTTTCAGGATTGGTATAGTTGGTATAGTTGGCATCCTTAAAGTTCAGTTTTTTGTTCCAGGCGGTACCGATATCAATAAACGAAGTAACCTGGAAATTGCGCAGGAATGCGGAGTTAATAGGTTTGTCGATAAAGGTGGCGAATACAGGCAAGCGAAGCTCTGTATTCAGTACCATGGCATTATTACCATTCCTTGCATTCTGCTTGTAACCACGGAGGTTTTCGCTCAACGTCTGGAAAGCATAGTTAGCGCTCATATCCACCTTGTTATTCAGGTTGATCTGCGGATTTAACCAGTTGTCGATACCACCTACATAATACAACAGCTTACGTGTTCCCCACGACATATCCATCGCAAAACGGGTAGCCCAGATAAAGTTGCGGTAAATTTTTTCGTAGTGACGGATATCCACACCCATGTTATAGGTAAACCTGCCATTAGCCGCGGCGCCGGTACCGTTGTTAAAGAACTCGTTCAATCCTCCGTTGGTTAACTGGGAGTTGAATTCGCCATATACTTTATAACGGGTACCATTCCATATATTGATAGCAGGGTTAATGGTATTGTCGTACACATATTCCAGGCGACCCAGTGCATAGGTTTCCTTCAAATCCTGGAGTGTCAGTGAAGGTTTATCAGTAGCTGTAATCACCATTCTGTCGGTACGGATGCCGGCCTGTAAACGAATGCTCCTCACCTGGTCAAACGGATAGCGCATTTCTCCCTGGTAAATATTGGTGATGAACTTCAGTGGCGCATCAGTTCTGACGCCGGTTGAATCCGTAAACGTAACCTGCGTATTCTTATCTACTTTGCGATAATAAGTGAATTTATAGTCAAAGCGTTTCTTCAGGTAGTTAGCCGTAAAGAAATATTCAGATCCCTGCAGGGAAGACGGAATTCTGAAGCCTCCATTGAACTTCAAATCTTCAAACAGATCGCTTACGCCTATACGAATTAACCCGTTTACAGGATCGGTAAGACGAATAGGTCCAAAAGGCTGACCGGTAAATGGCTGGTACTTGTTAATCAATACAGAGTTGTCCAGTTGCAGGATCAGGTAGTCCGAAGAAAACTTGAATTTGTAAGGGAACAGCTTTGATTTTTTAAGGATCTGTTGGTCCTCTTTCTTCTTCTCGAACAGCAAGGGTTCGTTGATATTAGCGGCGGTGCTGGTATCAGCAGGTTCGTTGCCAAATTCGTTCTGGAAGAAGTTATTATGCGTGGTGGTATCTTTCAAAGGTGCTTGGTAGGTGGGTAATCCCAAACGCAGGCTGTCTGCATGCATTTGTGCTTTCCGGAAGTTGGTGGCACGGGCGGTGATATTTCTCTTCTTCAACACCATGGTATCCACCTTTAATTTCATCAGGCGTTTAATATCGCTGTATTGTACTACTTCCGATACTTCTCCCTTTTCACCGGTGATCCGGGATTCCTGGATACCATAAGGGTAGTTGGAAATGGGGAAAGTATAGGTAGAGTCTTTTGTGAGCATTACCGCTTCCACAGAATCCGGTGCAGTAGTGCCATATGCGGCCAGGGCAGAATCCAGTTCTTCAGGTTCGGGGTTATGAAGGATTTCAGATCCTACATAAAACAGGGAGTCTACTCCATCTGCCTGGGATTTGAAGAATCCGGCATAACGGTTACGGATACCATTGGCATCGGATACGAAGGTAAAGTGGGTGGTATTGTACTGCATTGGCAGTTTGGCGTTGCCATACTGCAGATCGGTGAGTTGCGTGATTTGCTTTTCTGAGCTCTTGTTCCAGTTATCCACCATAAAGATGTTAAAAGGCCGGTTCATCAGCGAAGTATCGCTGCCCCTTCCTTTGGGCGAAGGCCTGTTGGAAGAATAAAGGATACCGCTTTTGCCGGGGAAGGCGGCAAAGGAAGGATCCAGGTCATCGTATACATCGTTGGTGATCTGTTCAGTTTTGGAATTGCTGATGTTATAGGTGAAAATGTCGGTATGACCGTTTTTTACGGCCGACAATAACAGGGTATTTTCCTGTACCGGCATGTATTTGAAATCTATTACACGGTCAAACTGGTTGAGCTCCAGGCGTATAGTGGTACGGGTGATCAGGTCATAGATCAGCAGTTTGGTTTTTCCTTCATGCTCATATATTACAGCCAAACGGTTACCTTTTGTATTCCAGGCCATCTGCGGATAATTCGGATCCACCTGGTTAGCCAGCTGCATTACGCCACTGTGGAGTAATACTTTGGGCTTGTTCCATCCCAGTTGTATCTGTACGCGGTAAACTCCTTTCCTGAATTGTACCACGGCATAAGAATTATTTTTCGGGTTGGGATTGAAACGGTAGTAATCTGCTTTAGGGGTAATTTCCTGGGCTACGATGGTACGGCCTTTGGCGGATGTTTTTCTCCGGCGGTTATCTTCCTGGAATCTCTTTTGGTAGAAGGTAAAGAAGTCTTTCGTTGCTTTTTTGGGTGTTTGGTTTAATACCTGTTCAAATCCTTTTTTCAGTCCCCGGTTAATACGGGTAATGTACATAAGGTAAGGCACGGCATCTTTGCCATATTTGCTTTCCACATAGTACCAGAATGCCTGGCCGGCAAGAAAGCTGTGATCGTAGGCGAGGGCGTTGAAGTTGCTGTATTTACCCGACATCAGGATCAGTTTCAGTTCTTCATCCTGTTCGGCGGTCCAGTTTTCGGCGGCATAGCCGATGAAGCCATCTGTGAACCATTTAGGGAAGTCTATCAGGGCAGCGTTACCGGCAAATTCGCCGATATCTTCCCCAAAAAGCAATGTTTCGAGCATAATCCGGGCAATCCCCTGCCGTATTTGCCGGCGGAGATGTTCGTGATTGCCATCAAAATAGACGATCATTTTATTACCAACCAGCTTCGTTACCCCGCCGGTATTCTGCCATTCTATTCCAATACCGATATTGGATTGCTTCATTTCCCCGAAGGAGTTATATACCACAATATTGATCCGCTGTCTGGGGTTGCTCTCCATGAACTGTTCCAGCTGGGGTAATTCCTTTTCGGCTACCTGGGTGGCATACTTACCAAGTTCAAGCCCGTTTTGGCTGAAATAGGTGTTAAAATGCCGGCTTTGATAGTATCTCCACTTAAAGTTTTTGAACTGCACACGATTTTGGCCGAATTCTACTGTATTAGTCTGGGCTTGCGATACTATCGTTCCAAGTAATAGGGTACCGTGGAATAATAACCTGGTAATAAATCTGTTCATACAGAAAGTATTGATAATATTGTGATCTGTTTTAAAATTAGCCTAAAAAAATCGGGTAGCAATGATTGAAATACAACAATTCACTTTTGGTCCACTACAAGAAAACACCTTCCTGCTTATTAACGGTAAAAAGGAATGTATAATTATAGACCCGGGATGTTATTTTCAGGACGAAAGAAAAGAATTATTACAATATATACAAACACACGGCTTAAATGTTATAAGATTATTGAATACGCACTGCCACTTTGATCATATTTTTGGTAATAAGCTGGTAGCAGATACGTATAAAGTGCTCCCGGAGTTTCATGAGTTGGAACAACCCGTGCTGGACAATTCCCAGCAGGTAGGCGCCATGTATAACATCCCTTTTGAGCCTTCCCCTATGCCCGGCCGTTACTTGTTGGAAGGGGAAAAGATCCTTTTCGGTGACTACGAATTAACCGTATTGTTTACTCCTGGCCACTCTCCGGGCAGTGTATCGTTTTATTGCCCCGGGCAGCAGTTTATCATTGGTGGCGATGTGTTGTTTTACCAGAGCATCGGCCGTACCGACCTGCCAGGTGGTAATCACAACACCTTGCTGAAAAGTATCCGGGAAAAGCTGTTTGTGCTGCCGGATGAGGTAAGGGTATTCCCAGGCCACGGCCCGGCCACCACTATCGGGTTTGAGAAAAAACATAATCCGTTTCTAACCTGATGCTAATAACATAGCGCCCTTCGCCTATGGTCTTCACTTATAGTCTCCGCTTACCTAAAAGCTAACCGCTAACCGCTAACCGCTAAAAGCTAAAAGCTAAAAGCTATTTCGCTATATACCGGCCTATTACCGGTAACCGGGCAAACTCCTTCTTCTCCATACGGAAAATAAACCAGGCATAAGCTGCAAAGAAAGCGGTTGCCACTGCGAGAGGAAGGGGTTTGAGGGCATAAATATCTGTCGGAGATAATACCAGCCTGTTCAACCAGCTGAACACATAGTAGATCCCTACCGCTAACCCGGTATAGGTAATGAGTTTAGGGAGATGGTAAGGGATTGGATAGTGCTTTTGCCCCCATACGTAGCAGATCACCATCTGTATGAAGTAACATACCATGGTAGCCAGCGCGGCGCCATAGTAGCCCATCACCGGGATCCACCAGTAGTTTAACAGGAAAGCCAGTACGGCCGTTATGATGGTGATCACCGCCCCCGTTTTGGTTCGGTCGGTCAGTTTAAACCAGATGGTCAGGTTATAATAGATGCCAAGGAACATGTTGGCCAACAGCAGTACCGGTACTATTCGCATGCCCTGGTAGTAAAAAGGTACCCGGAGAAACGCTTTCCACACATTCAGGTAAAGGCTTACAAACAGGAACATAAAGCAGAGCATGATCACAAACAGCTTCATGATACGGGCATACATTTTCCGGGGATCGCCGCTTTCCGCCTGTTTAAAGAAAAATGGCTCGGCTCCTAAACGGAATGCCTGTATGAACATGGTGATCAGGATGGCCAGCTTGTAATTGGCGCTGTAAAGGGCAATTATCTCCTTTTTAGCCTCCATATTGTCGCCCGGCAGAAACTGGGGTAAAAACCAGGCCCTGTCGAAGGTTTCATTCACCATACCCGCCATACCCACTACAATCAGGGGCAGGGCATATTGCATCATCTGTTTCCATAAACCGGTGTCAAATTTCCATTCGATTTTACGGATCTGGGGAAGAAACAGTACCAGGGTGAGGGCGCTGCCCAGCATATTACTCAGGTAGATATAACCTGTTTGGTCGCTTCCGCTCTGCAGATCCGGCAACCAGTGCTGCCCTGCGGCATATAGCTTCGGACAAATAACCAGGAAAAAGATATTGAAGAAAATAGTGGTAACTATTCCGGCTATACGAATGGCGGCATACCTTACCGGCCGGCCCTCCAGCCGCAGCTGGGCAAATGGAATGGCTGTGAGCGCATCAAAGGCCATCAGCAACACCACATAGGTGTAATAGGTAGGGTGCCCGTTTAACCCCGCCAGCTCTCCTGCGTAGGAGTTAATGACCGGCGACCTTAACATTAATAGCAGGATAGTGATACTAACGGTCGACAATAACAACGAAATCGTAGAAGTACCCAGCACATGCGCCTTGTTCTCTTTTTTGGCAAAACGGAAAAATGCCGTTTCCATCCCATAGGTCAGCACAATGTTGGCAAAAGGAATATAGGCATAAACGTTGGACATTTCCCCGAATGATGCACGGGTTAAAATGGTTAGATAGAAAGGGGTAAGAAAATAATTGAGCAATTTGCTCACAATATTACTTAACCCATAAAATATCGTTTGTCCTGCCAGTTTCTTGATGCTCAATTCCCAAATATTTTAATGCAAATTACGAATTACGGGTTACGAATTACGGATTTATAGGGATTGTTGGTTATCTCCCCACAAATCCGTAATGCGTAATTCTTAATTCGTAATGCTATTCAAAACCGCCCCTGCGTTGTTGTTTTTTATCCGATAACCGCTTTTTCGATTCGATTCTTTTTTCCCTGGCGGCTTTGGATGGCCGGGTAGGCACCCGCTTTTTACGGGGGATCAGTGCTTTGCTGATCATGTCGTTCATTTTGACCACCACCATTTGTTTGTTGCCCAGTTGGGTGCGCTCCGTCTGTGATTTTACCTGCAGCAGCCCATCCGCATTAATACGGTTCGATAATTTCTCCATAAGCACCGTTTTCTGTTCCTGGGTTAACAGTGCGGAAGCCATTATATTGAAGTAGCCTTCCACCATGGTTTCCACCTTGTTCACGTTTTGTCCTCCGCTGCCTCCGCTGCGGGCAGTGCGAAACGTGATTTCAGTGGTCACATTAATATTCATGTATAATTAATTTATAATATAAAAAAGTGTAAAAGAAGAGCAATTTATTAAAACTGCGGCGAATACGCCGTTTTCTTTATGCTTTTGAGCTTTATAAGATAACCGGGATGAGGAAGGTACCCTCCGCATAGACACTGTTCAGCGACTGAATTTCAATGCTGCCTGGTGATGCTGGCAAATGAATCATACACAAGATCATGACCAGTACCGGGCTCGCCGGAATGTTACTTATTCAGCCGATTTGCATTAATTTCCCGTCGTCAAAAAACGCATCATGAGGGTAGTTATACAACGGGTTAGTTCCGCATCTGTAACGGTAGATGGCGCTGTGACCGGGCAAATTCAGCAAGGTCTGTTGGTATTGTTGGGCATAGAAGATACAGATACCACGGAAGATATACAGTGGTTAAGCAGTAAAATAGTGAACCTCCGCATTTTCAATGATGATGCAGGTGTAATGAATGTTTCCGTGAAAGAGGTACACGGCGATATTTTACTGGTAAGCCAGTTTACCTTGCACGCGTCCACAAAAAAAGGAAACCGACCTTCGTATATCCGTGCCAGTAAGCCCGATATCGCGATCCCGCTGTACGAAAAAATGATCGTTCAGCTGGAGCAGGATCTGGGCACTGCCATTCAAAGGGGAATTTTTGGGGCAGATATGAAAGTTGCCCTGCTGAACGATGGCCCTGTTACCATTATCATCGATTCTCATCAACGGGAATAAAGACAGCGGCAATGCAGTCAATCCGTTATCTTTAATAAATAAAAAGTAATCCATGACCATTCAGGAAGCCCAGCAAAAAATTGACAACTGGATAAACACTACGGGAGTGCGTTATTTCAGTGAATTAACCAACATGGCTATACTCACGGAAGAAGTGGGGGAAGTGGCCCGCATTATGGCCCGTAAGTATGGCGATCAGTCATCAAAGGAAATTGATAACAAGAAATTGCTGGCAGACGAACTGGCCGATGTGATGTGGGTACTGCTCTGTATTGCCAATCAAACCGGTATTGATATGACTGTGGCATTGGAGAAAAATTTCGAAAAGAAAAATATCCGGGATGCACAGCGGCATCATAACAACCCTAAATTAAAACCCTGATACAGTCCGCACGCTTTTTGTGTGCTGCTGGTAAAACACTGTTATGCAAAAACAGCGAAGAATAAAAACACTCTGGCAGGTACTGAAACAATCCGGCAGCGAATTTATCGAAGATAAAGTACTGAAACTCAGCGCCGCATTGGCTTATTATACCATCTTCTCCGTGGCCCCGATGTTGATCATCATCATCTTTTTATGTGATCTGTTCCTTGGCAGAGACGCTATAGAAGGCAATATTTATGGTCAGATCAGGGGGCTGGTAGGCAACGACGCAGCAGTGCAGATCCAGAATATGATTAAAAATGCTTCCCTTTCAGGCGATATGAGCTGGGCCACCATCGTAGGTTTCGTAACCCTTGTCATTGGAGCTACCGGTGTATTTGCAGAAATACAGGACTCCATCAACCATATCTGGCGGTTAAAATCAAAACCTAAGAAGAACGGGTTATTGCGCATGATCCTGAACCGGCTCCTCTCCTTTTCACTTGTGGTAAGCATGGGTTTTATCCTGCTGGTATCGCTGGCAATCAACGGCCTGGTAGAGCTTTTCTCCACGCTGGTGGTGAACCTGCTGCCGGGAAAAGTAACCTCCGGTATCCTGTTCTCCCTGGCCGATTTCGTGGTACCTTTTGTGGTTATCGCCACACTTTTTGCCATCATCTTCAAGGTATTGCCGGATGCCCGGATCAGGTGGAAAGATGTAAGAGTGGGCGCCATTGCAACAGCCGTCCTTTTTATGCTCGGTAAATTTGCCATCGGATACTACCTCGGCGCCAGCAAAGTGAGCTCCACCTATGGCGCCGCCGGCTCTATTGTTATCATATTGCTCTGGGTATACTATTCCGCAGCCATCCTCTATTTTGGGGCCGTATTTACCCGGGTATATGTACAGCATTCCGGGGCGCAGATCTACCCCAACGAATACGCCGTTTGGATCAAACAAATAGAGGTGCCCCACGAGCCCGAAGCAGTACAGGAAGGGTAACCTGACTGTTGTATATCTCTTTATAAATTATTTAATAATCGCATACGTATTTTCAAAATTGGCCTTTATCTTTGCGCCACTATGTCTACAGATCAGAATAAATTCCAGGCGATCATATCGCATTGTAAAGAATATGGTTTTGTTTTTCAGTCCAGCGAAATTTACGATGGACTTAGCGCAGTATATGATTATGGTCAGTACGGCTCAGAACTGAAGAAAAACATCAGAGACTACTGGTGGAAAAGCATGACCCAGTTACACGAAAACATCGTGGGGATCGATGCTGCCATCTTTATGCACCCTACTACCTGGAAGGCATCCGGACACGTGGATAATTTCAGCGATCCCATGATCGATAACAAGGATAGCAATAAGCGCTACCGCGTAGATCATCTTATTGAAGGTCATGCTGAAACATTACCCCAGGAAGCCGGTGATGCCTTGCTGGCACAAATGGATGAACTCCTGAAAGAAAATGATTTCGCAGGACTCAAAACATTAATTGAAAACAATAAAATAAAATGCGGTATCAGCGGCACCGTTAACTGGACAGAAGTACGTCAGTTCAACCTGATGTTCTCCACCCAGCTGGGCAGCGTGACCGATGAGGCCAGCGAAATATACCTGCGTCCGGAAACCGCACAGGGTATTTTTGTAAACTTCCTCAACGTTCAGAAAACCGGCAGGATGAAAGTGCCTTTCGGTATTGCACAAATTGGTAAGGCCTTCAGAAATGAAATCGTAGCCCGTCAGTTTATTTTCCGTATGCGCGAATTTGAGCAAATGGAAATGCAGTTCTTTGTACGCCCTGGCACCCAGCAGGAATGGTATGAGAAATGGAAAGAAGAACGTATGCAGTGGCACCTGAGCCTCGGCATTGATCCTGCTAAATACCATTTCAAGGATCACGTGAAATTAGCGCACTACGCAGATGCCGCAGTAGATATTGAATACGAATTCCCATTCGGTTTCAAGGAAGTGGAAGGTATCCACTCCCGTGGCGATTTTGACCTGAAACAACACCAGGAATACAGCAAGAAAAAAATTCAGTATTTCGATACAGAAATCAATCAGAACTATGTGCCTTATGTGATAGAAACTTCTATCGGCCTGGATCGTATGTTCCTGCTGACAATCTGTAACGCTTACGCGGAAGAAGACCTGAGCACTGCTGAAAAGCAGGATAGCCGTGTAGTGCTGCGCCTGCCGGCTAAGCTGGCGCCAATTAAACTGGCAATTTTCCCGCTTACCAAAAAGGATGGCTTACCGGAAGTAGCCAGAATATTGATGAACGAATGTAAATCGTCTTTCCACTGCTTCTACGAAGAAAAAGATGCTATTGGAAAACGTTATCGCCGCCAGGATGCGATTGGTACTCCTTTCTGCGTAACTATCGATCACCAGACCAAAGAAGATGGTACTGTTACTATCCGCCACCGCGATAGCATGGAACAGGAGCGTATCCCGCTGACAGCCATAAGACAACTGGTATTAGATAAAATTCTCTAGTAACTTATACGGGCTATGACCGTTATAAATGTACAAGCGCACCTTTATGCCTATACGTACATTGATAACGGTCATAGCCCTTTTTTTTAGTCATTCCCTGTTTGCACAAATAACCCGTCATTCCCGGCATACAGACAGTCTTTCCCACACCCCTTACCTACCTGGCTTACGTAGTTTTACACAGGCGGCATATATCAGCTTCTGGGGACCAGGCGCCTTTGCCGCTATGAATTATGATATCCGGTTTAACGGTACCAATCAAGGCCTGGGTGTCCGTGCCGGCCTGGGGGTGGCGCCGGATTATTCAGAAAAATGGTATAATCGCAAAGGCCAGGTAACCGGTACTATTCGCAGACCGGTGATGCTGACCATCCCTTTCGGACTGAATTACATCATAGGTACCGGGAAACATTTTATGGAGGTAGGAACTGGTATGACTTACCTGTCGGACGATTCTCTTTGTTATGATGATATCACCACCAGCTATACCTGGCTTGGCTGGGTATCGATGAACTATCGGCGTACTGTTGGAAAGCACCTCCTGATGAGGGTGGGGCTTACAGCGATGGCTTCAAAGCGCTATGTAGCGCCATTTCCAACGCCGGAGTGGGGAATGGGGTTCCGTTTCTAGAACAAGAATAATTATCCGTATAATTCCTGGTGTATATCATGCCGGTCGTATCCCAGTGCCTGTATGCGCTGCTTGGCTTCATCAATCATGGCTTTCCAGCCGCAAAGAAAGAAATTGGCAGGCCGTTTATCGTTTTGTAACAGCTCTTCATACACGCTGTGTACATAGCCTTTTTTGCCTGTCCAGTTTTCCTCCCTGGATAAGGTAGGGATATAGTTAAAGCCCGGAAGCTCTGCTGCCAGCTGTTTCATCTCTTCTGCGTAAAGCAGGTCATGTTGATAGCGGACACCGAAAATAAGGTGGATAGGCTGATGCGGAATGGCATGCTCACGGATATAATGCGCCATAGACCGGAACGGAGCAATGCCGGTACCGGTACAAATGAGGAACAACTCCTTGTCTAACGGTTGCGGCAGTACGAAAATTCCCTGCGGCCCTCTCAGCAATAACTCGCTTCCCACCTTTATTTCGTTAAACAGGTAGGTACTTCCCAATCCTCCCTCCAGTAACACGATCACCAGTTCAAATACATTCGTACCGTCGGGATGAGAGGCGATGGAATAACTACGCCAGCGTTTGTTTTTTTTCTCGTGAATAGGCAGATCAAGCGTTACGAATTGCCCCGGTTTAAAGTCAAACCGATCCATGTCCGGTACCTCGATCCAAAAGCGGCGGGTGTTGTGGGTTTCATCCACCAACTTTGTAACGATGCCTGTGTGCCATAGGTCCAGCATGGAAGTAAGTTTTTGGTTTCACTGAATATAGTAAAAATTTGGCATTTTTCTTATTTGGATATTTTGTTATTTGATTACGCCACAACAGCATGGGGTTAACGGCACCTAAATATCTTGATCGGCCAATATCAAAATCGGTAAATCTTCTTTACCTTTGCAGTCTTCATGAATTTACAGGCTGTATTACAACTATTTCAACGTGATGCTCGCCTGCAGTCGCTGGTGAAGGGGATACAATCACCCACCCCACAATACTTTCAGCTTTCCAACATTAGTGGGAGTGCAATAAACTTTGTGGCAGTTAGCACCTGGGCGCATGCAGATGCGAACCATCTCTTTATCTTAAACGATAAAGAGGAGGCAGCCTATTTCCATAACGACCTGGAACAACTCAGCCAGGCACTGGACATTTTTTACTTCCCGGACTCCTTTAAAAAAGCAGGACAGTTTCACGAGATCAACAGCAGCCATAGCATGCTGCGCACAGAGGCGCTCATGAAATTCTCCGGTGATGCAGTCCGGAAAAAAATACTGGTTACTTACCCGGAAGCTCTCTGGGAGAAAGTAGCCGGCAACCAGGCTTTCAGCGCCAACATGGTACAACTGAAAGTAGGCGACGTATTAAAGGTTGATCCCCTGCTGGAACAACTGGTAAGCTGGGGCTTTCATGCAACAGATTTTGTTTATGAACCCGGTCAGTACGCCGTAAGAGGTGGTATCCTGGATATCTACTCCTTTGGTAATGAAAAGCCATACCGTATAGAATTATTTGGAGAAGACATCGACTCTATACGCCTGTTTGATCCTGAGTCGCAGCTGAGTGAGCGCAAACTCTCCACAGTTACCCTTATCGCCAATATGGATACCCATGGCGGAAGCACAGATCATGGTAAAACCCCGCTCACAGCGTTTCTTCCGGCCAACACCGTAGTGTGGATGAAAGATCCCTCCTATGTTCAGGGCGTAATCGAACAAATGGAGCAACGCCTCGACGACTTCCTGCTCACCGGGCAGAAGGTAAGAGTAGATGAAGATGAAGAAATGGTGCTGAAAGAGGATGATTTCGTGAAAGCCGCACCACTGCTGGAACAGCTGTTGAAAAGATCCACCATTGTTTTTGGCAGCAAAGACTGGTTGTCAGAAAACGGCTACGTTTCGGAATCCATCATTTTTGATACCCAGGAACAGCCCGTGTTTAACCGGCAGTTTGACCTGCTGATCAAAGATCTCGGCAAACATAACAGTAACAAATATTCCCTTTTTATATTCTCAGATAACCCGCGTCAGCTTGAAAGGCTGCGGAGTATTTTTGAGGACCTGAAAGCCGATTTTGTCTTCTTCCCCATTCCTGTTGCCATCAGCAGCGGATTTATTGATCATTCGCTGAAACTGGTCTGCTATACAGATCACCAGATCTTCCAGCGCTTCCACAAATACAAGGTAAAACAAGCCTATAACAAGAATAAGGCTATTACCATGAAAACCTTGCGGGAGCTGCAGTCGGGCGACTTTGTAACACATATCGATCATGGGGTGGGTATGTACAGCGGCCTGCAGAAAATTGAAGTTGGTGGTAAAATGCAGGAAGCCATCCGTATTATTTACAAGAACAACGACCTGTTGTATGTAAATATCAACTCCCTGCACAAAATCAGTAAATACACAGGCAAGGAAGGTGTAGAACCTAAAGTGAATAAGCTGGGTAGCGATGCCTGGGATAAACTGAAGGAGAAAGCCAAAACACAGGTAAAGGATATTGCAAAGGACCTGATACAGTTGTATGCCGTACGTAAAGCCCAGCAAGGCTTTGCACATACGCCAGACACCTATCTGCAAACAGAGCTGGAAGCTTCCTTTATTTACGAAGACACACCAGATCAGAGTAAGGCTACTGCAGATGTAAAACGTGATATGGAATCACCGGCGCCAATGGATCGCCTGGTATGTGGCGACGTTGGTTTTGGTAAAACCGAAGTAGCTATACGGGCAGCTTTTAAATCTATTGTGGATGGTAAACAGGCTGCCGTACTGGTACCTACCACTATCCTGGCGTTTCAGCATTATAAAACATTTGCTGACCGCCTGAAAGATTTCCCCTGCACGGTAGACTATCTCAACAGGTTTAAGTCCTCCAAAGAAAAAAAGGAAACCCTCAAACGTCTCGAAGAAGGAAAGATCGATATTATCATCGGCACGCATTCCCTGCTGGGCAAGGAAGTGAAGTTCAAAGACCTTGGCGTGCTGGTTGTAGATGAAGAACAAAAATTCGGTGTTTCTGCCAAAGAAAAACTGAAACAGATAAAACATAACGTAGACACCCTCACGCTAACGGCAACGCCTATACCACGTACGCTGCAGTTTTCGTTGATGGGTGCCCGTGACCTTTCCGTTATCAATACGCCACCGCCCAACAGGCAGGCCATTGAAACCGAAGTACAGGTGTTTAACCAGGACCTTATCCGTGATGCCATTTACTACGAAGCCGAAAGAGGCGGACAGGTGTACTTTATCCATAACCGGGTAAAGGGACTGAAAGAAATGGCGGGCCTGATCCAGGGCTTATGCCCCGACTTGTCCATCGCAACGGCGCATGGGCAATTGGAAGGCCATCAGCTGGAAGAAGTGATCCTCGATTTCATTGACCGCAAATATGATGTACTGGTATGCACTAACATCGTAGAAAGCGGGGTGGATATTCCCAATGCCAACACCATTATTATCAATAACGCTCATCATTTTGGCCTGAGTGACCTGCACCAGTTGCGCGGCCGCGTAGGACGCAGTAACAAGAAAGCGTTTTGCTACCTGCTGGCGCCACCTATGAGCACACTGCCTTCCGATAGCCGTAAACGCCTGCAAACACTGGAGCAACACAGCGAACTGGGAAGCGGCTTCCAGATTGCCATGCGCGATCTCGACATCCGCGGCGCCGGCAACCTGTTAGGAGGAGAACAAAGTGGCTTCATGGCGGAGATAGGTTTTGACATGTACCAGAAAATCCTGGACGAAGCCATCCGCGAATTGAAACAAAATGAATTCCGCGATCTGTTTAAAGATCAGCTGGAAGAAAAGAAGGATTTTGTCAGCGACTGTACCATCGATACAGACCTGGAAATATTGATTCCAGATACCTATATAGAAAGTATCCAGGAAAGACTGAACCTTTACCAGGAATTGGATAATATCATGGAAGAAGGCAAGCTGCAGGCTTTTGCCAACGACATGATAGATCGCTTTGGCCCAATGCCGGAGCCGGTGAAAGATCTGCTGACCGCTATCCGCTGCCGTTGGATGGCCATACAGCTGGGCTTCGAAAAAATGATGCTCAAAGAAGAAAACCTGCGTTGCTATTTTATTAATAACCCCGATTCTCCTTACTTCGAATCACCTACGTTCAATCATATATTAACGTATATCCAAACCCGTACAAACAACGCCAAACTGAAACAGGTAGGCAAAAACTTTATGCTGGTAGCCTCCCGTATCCGTCATATGAACGACCTGTACGACTTCCTCAAGGCAATGACCGACAGCCGAAAATAATCTTCCTGTAACATAATTCCCCTGTAATCGTTTCATTCATAAGATGAAATGTATAGTGCTATTTCTGTAATTGTGCGTTAACAAAACTTTATAAAATGCCTTTTGTGGAATCACTTTCAAACATTGCATCATGAGGGTGTAATTAAAAACGGAAACTAATTTTTTAAACAATAGAAAACATCGACACATGAAAAAGGTAATGTTATTAGCCGCAGGATTATTTTTTGCCTTGAGCACTTTTGCACAACAGGCAGATAAACAACCGGTAAAAAAGATTGAAGTAAATGGATCTTCAGAACTGGAAATAACACCGGATGAAATTTATTTCAACATCTCTTTAAGGGAATACCTGAAAGGAAAAAACAAAGTAGAGATCAGCACACTGGAAAAACAATTGCAGAAAGCCGTAGCAGATGCCGGTATTCCAAAGGCTGATTTTACCATCGAAAACGTGTATGGCAACAACTTTGAAATTTTACGTAAGAAAAAAGATCCACAGGAATTTATGGCGCGCAAACAGTACCGTCTTAAATTAACTAAGCTGGATAAAATAAATGAAATTCTCGGTGCAGTAGATGCAGAAGGAATTGAAAGCGCAAGAATTGCTTCTTATTCTTCCAGCAAAATGGAAGCTTACCGCAAGGAAGTAAAAATCAAAGCTTTACAGGCCGCAAAGGAAAAAGCAGAATATATGCTGAGCGCTATCGGAAATAAAATTGATGGCGTAATTGAAATCCAGGAAATAGCTACCGACAACTATAGCGATGTTCGCCCGATGATGGCTAACTACATGGCTAAATCTGCCGGTGGTGAAGAAGCAGCAGCTGATATTGATTTCAAAACCATTAAGATCCGTGCAGAAGTAAGAGCTGTATTTGCTATCAAATAAAGCACAAAGCATAAGGCTGAAAGCATAAAGCTAAAAGCTATAAAAGCGAATGACCGGAGCAGATTAAATTCCGCTCCGGTCATTCGCTTTTATAGCTTTTAGCTTTATGCTTTCAGCCTTATGCTTTTAGAAACTGTATCTCAGACCCAGTTGCATCTGATGACGGGATGCAAAGAAATCTTTTGAATACGGTGTACCAGGCTGAGTAAAGTTGTAAGTAGGATAGTTGTTTACTACTTTTCCGGTTGGGCTTAGACCAACACTTGCAGAAGAGTTGAAGGTATTTGGTGAGAAGTAGGAAATACCCCAGTCTTTGTTCAGCAGGTTGGTAAGGTTCACGATATCATAAGTTAAAGTGATCGTGTGTACTTTTTTACCAGCCTTGAAGTTAAACTCTTCGCTGAAACGGAAGTCGGCTTGTGTATTCCATGGTGTACGACCACCGTTACGTTCAGTGAAATCACCTTTACGTCCACTCAGGTATTTATTGCCATCTACAAAGCTCATGAAGGCAGCAGCCTGTTGTGCAGCTGTTTGACCACCCACTTTATCAGTAAAGAAGTTAGTGGCTTCTGTTACGTCTTTAGGAATGTAAGCAAGGCTCACCTGTTGCGGAGTACCCTGTACGGTTGCGTTTACGAAACCATAGCTGAATGGTAAACCGGAAGAAGTATTAAAGAATACAGAGAAGTTAGATACCCATTTGCCTTTTGTACCAAAATCCTGTTTGTAGCTAACGGTAGCAACGATACGGTGACGAACATCGAAGTTAGAGTAAGCCAGACCCGGATTGTTGGGGTTCAGTGCCTGGTTCAGCTGCCAGTTAGACTCCATAGAGTTACGGATACCGTTGGTGATATCTTTAGCCTGTCCGTAAGTATAGGCAGTCATAAAGTTCAGACCAAAAGGAAACACTTTAGAGATCTGACCAGTGATGCTGTAGCGATAACCTTTGTCGGTGTTAGACAGGAGGTAAGCGTTAGTATACAGCGAATTGATTTTTTTACCGGAGAAAATTGGCTGTTGTTTGTTTACATCGTAGGCATAGTAAGTAGGATTATCTACCAGGTTCACCTGTTGGAACTGCAGATCTTTTACCACTTTTGTATAGATACCTTCGATGCTGAATTTCCACTGGTCATGGGTGGTATAATCCAGGGCCAGGCTGCTTCTCCATACCTGTGGCATTTTGAAGTTGTTATCAATCATATCCACCTGTGTAGCACCCGCTGCATCTTTAACATTTACACCGTTCTGTGATGCAAAGTCTGCGATACCATTAGGAGAAGGTTTTGCAGCAGGAAGAGGGGAGTTAACAAACGGCTTGGATGAAGACTTCTGATCGTAAGCGCCATAAGTTACACCATTATTATAGTAAGCATAACCTATCCATGCAAAAGGAATACGTCCGGTAAATAAACCGCTACCACCACGAAGTACCAGGCTGTTGTCGCCTTTGATATCGTAGTTAAATCCTAAGCGCGGAGAGAACTGTACATTGTTCAGGAAGTCGTTTTTAATGTCCTTGGGTTTGGTATAGGTATAAGTAGTACCGTAGTTAGGATCTTCTGTTGCTTTGATAGTTTTATCGCTCAATGGTTGCTTGTTAGGAATACCTGTGTAGTCCAAACGTAAACCCGGAGTGATTCTGAAGCGATCTGTCAGCTGAATTTCATCCTGTCCGTATAAGCTCAGCAAATTAACTTTGAACTGTGCAGGAGGATTATTCATGATATAATCGCGTGAGTTATTAGTGTAGTTATAGTTACCACGTACACGGGCAGGATCATTTTTCAGGAATGCGCCAATGCTGTCGTAGTCCAGACGTCCGTTCCAGGAGTTTACAAAACCGTAAGTGATATTATAGAACTCATTGTGCGTACCAATAGTGATGGTGTGGTTACCTTTAAACAGGGTTACGTTATCAGTTACTTCAAACGTTTTTTGCTTCATATTAAAGATACTTCCTTCACGGTCAGTACCCAGGAAGATGGTAGAACCTGGTGTTCTTCCCTTGATCTGGATCTGCGGAACAGCAGGATCAGACAATGGGTCTCTGTAGTCATGCACGGAAGAGTAACCCACGATCAGGCTGTTGGCTAAAGTGCTGCTGAAATTGCTTTTCAGTTCAGCAACAGTAGATGATTGGTTATTTACCTGTTTGAAGTCGATGCCTTTGAAACGGAAGTTTTGCTGATCGCGTTCCAGGTTGGTAGCTTCAGAAGTAATGGTGTTATTACGGAGAGACAACTGGTGTTTCTCGTTGATATGCCAGTCTAACCTGTTAAAGAACTTATTGGAGTTGGAGTAGATGCTGGTATTACCGGCAGCGCCTGCGTCAACGCCATATGATTTCATGAGAGCGGTGATATCGGCTGCGTCTTTTTCAGTTAAGATACCGCCACCATCAGCAGAACCTGCTGCAAGGATCACCGGGTCTACACGACGGGTAATTTCTTCGTTGGTGAAGAAGAATAATTTATTCTTGATAATTGGGAATCCTACCCGAATACCCGTTTGGTATTCATGAAAATCGCTTGGTAATTTGGAACCATCACCGGCGTTGTTTTTACCGATCATGGAAGCGTTACGGCCATAACCATAGATGGAACCGTGTACTTCGTTGGTACCGCTGCGGGTTACCGCGTTTACGCTACCACCGAGGAAGTTACCTACTTTCACATCAAATGGTGCCAGTAAAACCTGTACATCCTGGATCGCATCCAGTGATACAGGGTTAGTACGGGTGCTGCTACCTGGCTGACCGCTGGTGCTGCTCTGTCCACCTAAGGAAGGGCTGAAACCAATCGCATCATTATTAATAGCACCATCCAATGTTACGTTGTTGTAACGGTAGTTGGTTCCGAGGAAAGAGTTGTTGTTGCTCTGCGGAGTAACTTTTGTCAGATCCTGCAGGCTGCGGCTCAGGGTTGGCAGGCTTTTGATTTGCTCCTGTCCTACTCTTGTGCCACCGGATTTACCGCCACCGGCGTTACCGGTTACCACAACTTCACTCAGGGCAGTAGATTCTTCCTGTAATTTG
Organism: Chitinophaga hostae; assembly: GCF_018224885.1. Taxonomy (GTDB): domain Bacteria; phylum Bacteroidota; class Bacteroidia; order Chitinophagales; family Chitinophagaceae; genus Chitinophaga; species Chitinophaga hostae. The sequence goes on from NZ_JAGTXB010000001.1 coordinate 672,630, forward strand.
AAGTTGAAGTTGGTTGTTCCCAGACCAAGGTTTACATCTCCTTTTACTTCTTTCTTATATCCTATAAATGAAACAGTGATAGTATAAGGACCACCCGGATTCAGGTTAGGCAGGATATAACGGCCGTCGGCATTTGTTTGCACACCGGTTTTGGCGCCGGTGCTGTTATTAACAACGACAACAGTAACGCCAGGGATGGCTTGTCCCCCCGGATCGGCTACTTTACCCGATATAACAGAAGTGGTGACCTGCGCCTGCGCGTTGTTGAAAAAAATGATTACAAGTAAGCTAGCTAGTAGCGTAAAGAATGATTTCATAAACTGTCTGTAAGTATTTACAGGTGCAAAGGAAACAGTCTAAAACAACCAGAATGTTAACAGATTATTACGGAATTGTTAAGGAGTACATAAAGCAGCTATTAAAAACAGGAATACTCATTTTTTGGGTTAAAATAACATCAGTTTTTGAAGGCAATATAATCTTAATGTTAACAGAGCGGATAAAATGCGGTACAAATTATTTGTTAACTCAGGGTGAACAATAAACAAAATAATGTAACCTTAACGTATATACGAAAAGGCCCTGTCTAAACAGACAGGGCCGGTGTGAAAAGTCATAAGAATGATGTTTAATAAATTTCGACTTTAAAAGTCCCGTCCGTTAAAGGTTTTTCAATATCACCATTTGTTAATACACCGGAGAAAGTACCCTCCGCGTGTTTACTATTAATGCTCGTTATATTTACTTTGATATTTTTACCCACATAGCCCGTTCCCTTCTGCTGGATACTCATCAGCGACATTTCAGTATCTGTAAAAGTGCCTACCCTGGGAGAATCGGGGAAGCTGATCATCAGCTCCATGTGATAACCGAAGTTATTGGTTACACCATCTACCACCAGTGTTTTTACACCTTTATATATGGTATCGGTAACATAGGCCTCCGTGGCATTAGATTGATAAACGTCTTTATCCAGTTTAAAAGTAAAACTGCTGGAAGGCTTTACGTCTTCTTTTTTTGAATCGCAGGCGCTCCATCCAGCTCCCAATGCAAGCGCAAGGGTTATGAAGAATAATTTCATACGCATAACGCAATAGTTTTTGTTCGGTATGCCATTTTAGGTCAGGAGAAAACCAGTGCCGGCCGCTATGGTTGCGGCCAGCAATAATTCAATTATCATAGGATACTGGTCTGTTCTGTTGGCATAGGGATAATACGGGTGCAATATATATAAAAAATAATGAATTAAATAAATTATATATGGATATAAGATTAATTAATTGTTTTTTTGAGGAATCGGTTCGGTTTTCATCTTACTGCTTGTATAATGCAGATTGAATACGATAATTAACAATTTTTTTGAGCCCGAATTGCGTATTATTACGGGGTTACTGAACAATCAATTAAAAGCACATTATGTCATCGGAAGTAATAAAACAATTACAGGAGGCGGTACAGTTTTCGCCGGAGAATGTGCCTTTACGCATGCATCTGGCGCAGGTACTGCTGCAGGATTATGAATATACCGCAGCAGAAGAACAATACAGAAAAGTGCTGGAACTTTCTTCTTCCAATACCGGTGCACAGCTTGGACTGGCGCGTACATTTTACCATCAGCAAAAATATTCAGCGGCTATTGTGGTGCTGGAACAACTGGAACATCGTGAGCCGGATCATTTTGATGCGCTGCTATTACACTGTCGCATCCTGGTGAAAGAACAATCCATGCCACAGGCGAAGGAAATATATCAGCATTTATTGCAAATAAATCCCGGTTTCCGCGATGAAGCACTCGATGGGCTTTTCCGGGTGGCCCAATCTGCTCCTGCTTCTTTTAGCGGGGACGATGAGGAAGAAGAAGAAGGAGAAAGCATGTTCATGCTGGAAAAACCGGAGATCAATTTTTCTGATGTGGGTGGTATGGAAAGAGAAAAGCAGGAAATAGACCTAAAGATCATCAAGCCGCTGCAATTCCCGGATCTTTATAAAGCTTATGGTAAAAAAGCAGGTGGAGGTATTTTATTGTATGGCCCTCCCGGTTGCGGTAAAACATACCTGGCCAAAGCCACCGCAGGGCAAATACAGGCGGAGTTCATCAATGTAGGTATTCATGATGTGCTCGATATGTGGGTAGGTACCAGTGAAAAAAATCTGCATAGTCTTTTTGAACTGGCACGGCAGAGTAAACCCTGTGTGCTGTTTTTTGATGAGGTAGATGCCCTTGGCGCTAACCGTTCTGCACTCCGGCAGTCCGGTGCAACGCATATCATCAACCAGTTCCTGGCAGAAATGGACGGCATTGCGGCGAGTAACGAAAACATTCTCATTATTGGCGCTACCAATGCCCCCTGGAGCCTGGATCCGGCATTCCGCCGTCCCGGCCGCTTTGACAGGATCATTTTTGTGGCGCCACCGGAAGCAGATGGACGGGAGGAAATTCTTAAACTGCAACTCCGTAATAAACCCGTGAGCGATATTAATTACAATGCGTTGGCTAAAGCAACCGCCGGTTACTCCGGTGCAGACCTGAAGGCAATCGTGGATATCGCCATCGAAGAAAAACTGCTTGAAGCGTTGCAAAAAGGAGTGCCGCAACCGATCACACAAAAAGAATTATTAAAAGCCGCTAAAACACATAAACCCACCACAAGAGAATGGTTTAATACTGCACGTAACTATGCGCTGTATTCAAATGAAACCGGTCTTTATGATGATGTGTTGAAATACCTGGATATTAAGAAATAACATTTATGGCTGTACTAATTCAGCGCGCACAAATTTTGCTGCAACAAGGCCGTTTCGATGATGCCTTTACCGCGCTACGTCAGCACCTGAGCACCAACGCACACGATACAGACGGACTTTTCCTGCTGGCTATCTGTTACCTGGAAACGGGCAATACCGCGGAAGCAGCGCAGGTGGCTGCCAATACGCTTGGCTTTGCACCCTATGATGATCGCTTTCTATATCTGCAGGCCAGGATCGCATTTCAAAAAAATCAGTATAACGAAGGAATCAGGGCTATCAGCGCAGCTGTGGCTATCAATCCTCATCATGCAGATTATTTTGCGATGTGGAGCCAGATACTACTGAATAAGAAGGAATATGAGGCGGCCCTGCGTAAAGCAGAGGAAGGACTGGCGGTAAATCCTGAAGACGAAGCCTGCCTCAATCTCCGTTCTCATGCTTTGTTCAGTCTGGGGAAAAAGGAAGAAGCATTTTCCGATTTGCATGAAGCACTGGAACACAACCCGGAGAATGCATATACGCACGCTAACCTTGGCTGGAAATGGCTGGAAGCCGGCGATCACCGGAAGGCACTGGAACATTTCAGGGAGTCGCTGAAAATAAATCCAAACAACGACTGGGCCCGCAATGGAATGGTACAGGCCATGAAGGCAAGATACTGGCTATACAGGCAATTCCTTAATTATGCGTTTTTTATGGGCCGGCAAAAAGCCCGTACGCAATGGGCTATCATCATTGCCATTTTTGTGCTTACACAAATTGCCAATAAGTATTTCTTTCCGTTGTACGTTGTACTTGCGTTAATGGCCATTTCTACCTGGCTCATTACGCCGGTGAGTAACCTGTTCCTGCGCTTCAACCCGTATGGCAGATATGCGCTGAGCCCGGAGCAAACACGGGTATCCAATATCGTAGGTGCGTTGCTAAGCGTGTCATTGCTTGCAGCCATCGGATTCTGGATTACCAATATCAGCGGTTTACTGGCTTTGTGTATCTGCACCGCAGTAATGCTACTGCCCTCGGCCGGCCTTTATATGTCGGAGAGTGAAAAAAGCAGGCGTGTTATAAAATGGTATACACTGGGACTCGCCGTCCTGGGCGCCCTGGGAATAGGATTCACTTTTTTTACAAACGACCCTTTTAATATATTCGTTACTGTTATGCTGATTGGTGTGTTTGGATACCAGTTTTTAGTGAATTATATGCTCACCAAAGAAGGATAAAAAAGCAAAAGGTTATAAATAAAAAATCCTTCCGTTTTAGCGGAAGGATTTTTTATTTATAACCTAAACGTATATACGTAATTAAGCATCGATCTTTGCATACTTCGCATGCGATTCAATAAACGCTCTGCGTGGTGGAACTTCATCACCCATCAGCATACTGAATACGCGATCTGCTTCTGCAGCGCTTTCAATGGTCACCTGTTTCAGGGTACGATGCTCAGGGTTCATTGTAGTATCCCACAACTGCTCTGCGTTCATCTCTCCCAAACCTTTATAACGCTGTATCGTTACGCTGTCTTCTTTACCGCCGCCGGCGAGTTTTACGGTTGCTGCCTTGCGCTCTTCTTCTGTCCATGCGTAAGTTTGTTCTTTACCTTTTTTCACGAGGTACAGTGGCGGTTGCGCAATGTACACATAGCCCTGTTCTACCATGGCTTTCATATAACGGAAAACGAAGGTCAGGATCAACGTCGCAATGTGACTGCCATCCACGTCGGCATCCGTCATGATGATAAGCTTGTGATAGCGCAGTTTGCTAAGATTCAGTGCTTTATCATCCTCTTCGGTACCGATGGTTACACCCAGCGCGGTAAAGATGTTCTTGATTTCATTGTCCTCGTAGATTTTATGCTCCATGGCTTTTTCTACGTTCAGGATCTTACCGCGAAGAGGCAGGATCGCCTGGTAGTTACGGTTACGGCCTTGTTTGGCAGTACCACCCGCGGAATCTCCTTCGACAAGGTACAGCTCACATTTGGTAGGATCGTTATCGGAACAGTCGGCCAGTTTACCCGGTAAACCACTTCCGGTCATCACGCTTTTGCGCTGTACCAGCTGACGGGCTTTACGGGCAGCTTCACGGGCTTGTGCTGCCAATACCACCTTGTTGATCACTGTTTTAGCTTCCCGTGGATTTTCCTCCAGGAAAGCATCCAGTATGGCGGCTACAGAACTGTCTACCACACCCATTACGTCGGAGTTACCGAGTTTGGTTTTGGTTTGTCCCTCAAACTGCGGCTCAGGAACTTTTACGCTGATGATAGCACTCAGTCCTTCGCGGAAGTCATCTCCGGTAACTTCTACCTTCGATTTTTCAAACATTTTATTTTTATCACCATATGATTTGAATACACGGGTAATAGCGCGGCGGAAACCGGCTACGTGGGTACCCCCTTCAATAGTGTTGATGTTATTCACATAGGAGAAGATGTTCTCACTGAATGCGTCGTTATACACCAGTGCTACTTCCACCGCTACGTTGGAAGCCGCATCATGCGTTTCTACGTAGATAGGGGCAGGCAGCAACGGATTACGACGGCCATTTTTATCGAGCATCTGTATAAATTCCCGGATACCACCTTCACTGTAAAAGGTTTCCGAGAAGAAATTACCTTCCTCATCTTTTTCACGTTCATCAGTTAACGTGATCTTGATTTTGCGGTTCAGGTAAGATAATTCACGTAAACGGCCTGCCAGGATTTCCCGGTTATAGGTCGTTTCCTTGAATATTTCGCCATCCGGCTTGAAATGCGTGGTAGTACCGGTTGCTTCACTGGCACCGATTTCACGCACCGCATATTGTGGCGCACCACGGTGATATTCCTGTTCAAATATTTTGCCTTCACGTTCTACAGTCACGTGCAGCCTGTCGCTCAGAGCGTTTACGCAACTTACACCCACACCGTGCAAACCACCGGACACCTTGTAGGTGTTCTTATCGAATTTACCTCCGGCGTGCAGTACCGTCATTACAACTTCCAGTGCAGAACGACCCTCTTTGGGGATAATACCAGTGGGAATGCCACGGCCATCATCCTTTACCCGGATAGAATTATCCTCCAGGATGGTCACATCAATATTTTTGCAGTATCCGGCCAGGGCTTCATCGATGGAGTTATCTACCACCTCGTAAACCAGGTGGTGAAGACCCTTGATGCCAATATCGCCGATATACATGGCTGGACGCTTACGTACGGCTTCCAGACCTTCCAATACCTGTATACTCCCCGCGTCATATCCGTTGCTGCTGGGGCTGGGTGCTTGCACTAATTCTTCGCTCATATGTTGGTGTAAAATCTATTAGAAATAAAATCGGTAGACAATCATGCAAAAATACGAAATATAAGCCTTATTTCCACAAAAGAATGCCTGTTTTTAAGCCATGAGGATCGGCCAATTTTCAGGTCACAGATTTCCTGCGCCAGCAATGTCTTTTACCCCGGTAAATAAAGTTTTCCACACCAGGTTAAAAAAAGACTTTTGGATGTCGCGGGTGTAGGTAACGTTGGCGGTACGCACTTTTTCGTCCTTTGAAGGATTGGCATCTTTGATAACCAACGAATTAGCCAGGAAGCTAATTAGTCCTCTCCGCTTTAATTCCTTATGCTCGGGATCCTGTTTGAGCACGGCTATTTTCAGATGTTGGTACAGCAGTTTTACATACCCGCCGGCCCTCCGCTCATCTCCCCTGATATTAAAGGTCAGATCCTGTATATCGCAGGAGCGGATTTCGATTTTACCCAGCGGTTTGGTGACTGCATTCAGGTCTTTCCCATTCATATTTTTGAGCTGGCCGGTTACCGCGAAATGCCCGGCAGTGTCATTCAGCATAAAATCAAACCGGGCGGTCAGCTTGCCGCTTTGCATAAAAACAGCATCAAAATCGGCCACCAGGCGCCTGTTGCGGGCTACAATACTATCAATATTAGTGATGTTCCTGAATGTACCATGAACATGGCTGAAGTTAATATACCCGCTTTGCCCGGTAACAGGGCTCTGCTCGGTGTATTCTATATTAACATTACTGCCGGTAAGGGTATCAATATTAACCGGCACTTTCAGTTTATGTAACAGCTGATGAGGGTATCTCCCTAGTTTATTACCGGGAGGCATGGGCAGGGAACGATTCCGGTATACCTGCACTTTACCGCTTTGTATGTTTACCCGCTGTGCCCATATCTGCTGTTCCTGTAACAGCAATCGTGGATTCAGTTCATGTACACTGATATCGTTTAGCACCATTTCATACCGGTCCTGCTGTACGCCTGTTTTCTGCTGGAATGCTACTTTGCCGTACCGGGGCTGTATTTCAAACTGGCCTATATGTAACGTTCGCAGCGCCGCATCATAACGGATGCCCCGTACATACAGCCAGTACAGACTGTCGCGGGTTCGGTGCATATAATCCTTCATCCCGATTTCATAGTTGCGGGCATAAAGGAAACGGGTAGGATCGTTCAATGCTACAGCGTCTATCAGGAAATTATTGATACGTACCCGGAGGTTGTGAAACTGATGTATTACGCGGGAAGAGTCCTTCCTGGTGAAAATATACTTGAAATCGGTACTGTCCAGCGTCAGTTTACCGATAAAAATGGATTTCATCTTTGCTGATATGTGCTGGTAGGCGGTTTTCGGCCGACTGGTATCTGTAACGGTGGCATTTTGCTCCATTATAATATTAGGACCCGTAACAGTGAGAAGTCCGGCGCTCAGATCCTTTCCGATGAAATAACGCCACGGTTTGAAATATTTCAGTTCTAATTTATCTACACTGATGGTATAAATCTCGGAAGGGGCCTTTTTTCTGGCAAGTAACCGCTGATACACTGCAGAATCGGCCACCATACTTGCTTTTTCCAGGGTAACACTGCCGGACAGCACGTCAAGGTGCAGGGTTTTGAATTTCACGGTATAAAGGCTGTCCGAGATCTCGGTTACATACCCCTGCAGCTCTGTTTTTAACAGCTTATTCCAGTGCCGGTTGAGATACCAGCCCGTACAAAGCACTACCAGAACAAGGATGCCGAACACGATCAACACAATCTTTACCAGTCTGCGTATGTTAAATCCGTTTTTTGCCATCTGTAAAGCATAAACGAAATTTATACCAATAAGTTCCGCCAGAGCGGCCCGGCACCTGTTAAAAGACGGCGGTCAGGCATGATCTGTTTTGTAACTGGATTGTCAAAACGTATTTGTTTAAGAAATGAATCCCTAAATTTGTGACTTCGATAACAGCATGGCATTAAAAAACAGGTAAAGTGAAAGAAATACAGGAAATATTGGCCTTAGCCATTCCGCAACCCGCGATGAGCGACCAGTTACAGCTGGCGGAGCAGGATAGTGTGTCGGTTCCTGACTGTCTGGATTTTTCTTTACAGCGTTTTGTATATGATAAGCCGTTGCCAGTGGAAGATGTGGCCATGGTAGTTTACCAGCCCGCCAAAAGAGGGCAGTCTGCCGCTATAGAGCTGCGGTATTGTGTGGCAGGCAGTAAGTATTGTAAAAATCCGTCCTGTACTGATCAGCTTTGTTCAGAGGGGAACAAGGAAGCTTGTACTGACCGGGTGCCATCAGTGGATCTGATCACTGTACGGTTCCAGCCAGCCTTTATACAATCCCTGCAGAAAGGAACCACCACCTTCTCCTTATTCGAAAATCAATCCCGCAAGCCTTTTGTAAAAACCATCCAGCCCTGTACGAAATCCAAGTCGGTACTGGAAACCATGGTACATCACGATTACGAAGGCATGTTGAAAAATATATTCCTGCAAAGCCGTGCATTGGATCTGTTGCTTTATAGCTCAGACCAGTTTATGCAAAATGATACTGACGAGCGCTATGGTTGCCGTTTCCTTACTCACCTGGAGGACCGTGAAAAAATAGAAAATGCCCGTGGTATTTTGCTGGAACAGCTGGACTCTCCTATTACCATCAGGGATCTGGCGCGCAAGGTGGCAATGAACGAGTGCTATCTGAAAAAAGGCTTTAAAGCCATGTATGGCACTACCATATATGATTATTTCCAGAAAGAAAGGATGGAAAAGGCCAAGGGGTTGCTCTATGAAAAGGGTATGTCGGTATCAGAAGTAGCTATGCTCATGGGATATTCCTGTATTTCCCACTTCTCTACCGCCTTTAAAAAACACACCGGTTTAAAACCCTGTGAACTACTCCTGCGCTAATATACCTGTGTTTGTTTAATATCTCCCGTTAACATTATTCCTGATTACCGGTACAAGCTATTGGTATTTTCCCTTTTCGATCATTTGTTTTCCCGATTTGAAAAGTGGAAGATAAAATATAGGTGTTTCTTTGTAACACGATAGGCAGATATCTATTTGCATTTCCTATAAGCTTCCTTATCAGATTTGACCATGGAAGAAGCTTGGCTGGCAAAAAGTAAGTAAAGCCATAAATAATACTTGCATGAATATCAAACACCATTGAAATTAAGTGCAATTGCCAGAAAAGTTTCTACCAGATTTTATAAAGTCGTTCGCTTCAGCGGACGACTTTTTTTATTGATGATGGGTGGCCCGGAAAAGAGGGTGGTACTGAACTAGCAGGCAAAAGAAAACCCCGCCCAAAAGAGCAGGGTCTGTCCTATTTATCCCTATACCTATGAAATACTTGTTTGTGTTACTCAGTGATGGTACCTGCTTCGTTCAATAACACTGCTTTGTCTGTACCGTTATCCTGAATATTTACTTTGTAGTATGAAGCTACATCTGATCTCTCAATTTTCCAGCCATCTTTTATGGTTGCTGCCGGATATTTTGTTTTCAGTGTACCAGCCACTGATTCCGGAAGAGTTTGAGCATCATAAGCACTTCTTGTGGCAATCCATTTGCCATCTGCATCATACTCTGCAATTGTGTTTATGTTGTCTTTTTGGAAACTTGCTGTCCAATGTCCTGCACTTGTCTTTGTCCACTTAGCAGCTGTTGTTCCCGCAAAATTCTGATCAAAAGAACTTTTAACTGCCTCTGGTGCCTGCACCATTTTGGCAACTAGTTTTGTTTTCTTAACTGATTTTTTTTGCTGTGCAAAAGTTATGCCGGAAGTGAATAGAACCGCGCAAAATATTAACGTCAACTTTTTCATATTCGATATGGTTTTTTCCGTTGGGTTAAAATTAACTACTAGGTTTTTCTAATCTTCCTGGCAAATAAGCTAAAACAATGCCAAAAACGTAATTTCTTCGCTCTTTATTGCAAAGTACAAAAAAAACAATAAAAAATATGCAAAAAGCTTTGTTTTTAATAAAGTTGCCCCTTTAGGAGCCAGTGTATTTTCTTAACTTCGCACAATTTTAATCAATTATTGTCTAAATAACATCAAAGGGCGGGGAATTGTTTTATGTCCAGCAAATATCAGGAATATAACCAGTTGAATTTACCTCAGATCGAGAAAGATATACTGCAACAATGGGAGCAGCACCAGGCTTTTGAGAAAAGCGTGGAAGTGCGCGATGGCGCCACCCCATTCGTTTTCTACGAAGGTCCTCCAAGCGCCAATGGTTTACCGGGTATTCACCATGTTATTTCACGTACGTTAAAAGACCTGGTATGTCGTTATAAAACGATGAGAGGTTTCCAGGTAAAGCGCAAAGGCGGCTGGGATACCCATGGTTTGCCGGTGGAACTGGGTGTGGAAAAAACATTGGGCATTACTAAAAAGGATATTGGTACCAAGATCTCCATTGAGGACTATAATGAAACCTGTAGAAAAGAAGTATTAAAATATAAAGACAAGTGGGATGACCTTACCCGTAAAATGGGTTATTGGGTGGATCTGAAAGATCCATATATCACATTTGAAAATAAATATATTGAAACCCTGTGGTGGGCGTTGCAAACGCTTTATAAAAAAGGGTTATTATATAAGAGCGTCAGTATTCAGCCTTATTCTCCTGCAGCTGGTACAGGTCTTAGTTCTGCCGAACTGAATCAGCCAGGCACCTATAAAAATGTAAAGGATACGACGATAGTGGCTATGTTCAAGGCGCAGCAGGCAGATAATTCACGGTTCCTTTTTGAGGCGGCAGGTAACAGCGAGGTGTTTTTCCTTGCCTGGACCACTACCCCATGGACTTTACCATCCAACCTGGGGTTAACAGTGGGCGCTAATATAGAATATGTACTGGTAAGTACTTTTAATCAATATACTCACCTCCCGGTGAATGTGGTGATGGCGAAAGTATTGCTGGGTAAGTATTTTAAAGCGGAAGGAGAAAATGCTGATTTTGAAGCCTATAAAGAAGGAGATAAGGTAATTCCGTGGAAGATCCTTACCAGTTTTAAAGGCAGCCAGTTAGAAAATATCCGCTATGAACAGCTGCTGCCTTTTGCACAGCCTGAAGAAGGAGATCCATTCCGTGTAATACTGGGAGATTTTGTTACTACTGAAGATGGTACCGGTATCGTGCATACCGCACCTGCCTTTGGTGCAGACGATAACAGGGTTGGTAAAAAGAATGGAATTGGTATTTTAACGCTGGTAGACCGGGAAGGGAAATTTACAGATAATGTGGGTGAGTTTTCAGGTCGTTTTGTAAAGAATTACAAGGATGACCCTGAATATAAGGATGTGGATGTGGATATTGCAGTGAAGCTGAAAAAAGAGAACCGCGCCTTTAAAGTAGAGAAATACGAACACACCTATCCTCATTGCTGGCGTACAGATAAGCCTGTACTGTATTATCCGCTGGATGCGTGGTTTATAAAAACCACCGCCATGAAGGATAGAATGGTGGAATTGAATAAGACAATTAACTGGAAGCCTGCTTTCACCGGTACCGGACGTTTTGGTAACTGGCTGGAAAATATGGTAGACTGGAATCTTAGCCGCAGCCGTTATTGGGGTACCCCGTTGCCAATCTGGCGTACTGAAGATGGCAGTGAAGAAAAATGTATTGGTGGAATTGAGGAGCTGAATGCTGAGATCCGCAAAGCGAATGAAATATTGGGTGGCGATGTGAATAAGTCGTATTTGCATGAAGGGATACTGGACCTGCATAAGCCTTATGTGGATGATATTGTGCTGGTAAGCGATTCAGGCAAGCCCATGCGTCGTGAGCCGGATTTGGTGGATGTTTGGTTTGACAGTGGCGCGATGCCTTACGCACAGTGGCATTATCCGTTTGAAAACAAGGAGTTAATAGATAAAGGAGAGTCATTCCCGGCTGACTTTATTGCAGAAGGAGTAGACCAGACCCGTGGATGGTTTTATACGCTGCATGTGCTGGGTGTGATGCTGTTTGACAAGGTGGCATATAAAACAGTGGTATCCAACGGTTTAGTGTTGGATAGCAATGGTAATAAAATGAGTAAGCGCCTCGGCAACGTGGTGAACCCATTTGAAACGATCGAAAAATTTGGGGCTGACGCAACCCGTTGGTACCTGATTACCAATGCTTCGCCATGGGATAGCCTGAAGTTTGATGTAAAAGGTATAGGTGAAGCACAGCGTAAGCTGTTTGGTACCCTGTATAATACATATAATTTCTTTGCTATGTATTCCAATCTTGATAATTTTACGTTCAAGGAGGCATACATTCCATTGGAAGAACGTCCGGAAATTGACCGTTGGATTATTTCGGTATTAAATACACTGGTAAAAGATGTAACGGGCAGTTTTGACGATTACGAACCTACGCAGGCGGGCAGGGCTATTGAGCGTTTTGTGGATGAGCAGCTGAGTAACTGGTATGTGCGTCTTTGTCGTCGCCGGTTCTGGAAAGGTGATTATGGGCACGACAAAATCAGTGCTTACCAGACCTTATATGAATGTCTGGAAAAAATTACCCAGTTGATGGCCCCGGTTTCCCCGTTTTTCACAGATTGGCTATTTAACAACCTCAACAGTGTAAGTGGTCGTGTAAATGCTGCTTCCATCCACCACACTGATTTTCCAGTGGCGAATGAGGCGGCTATTGATGCTGATCTGGAAGAAAGGATGCAACTGGCCCAGGATATTTCATCGCTGGTATTATCCTTGCGTAAGAAGGTGAATATCAAAGTTCGCCAGCCGTTACAGAAAATTCTGATTCCGGTAACAAATGCCCGGATGCAGCAACAAATAGAAAAGGTAGCCGACCTGATAAAAAGTGAGGTGAATGTCAAAGGGATTGATTATCTTACGGAAACGGAAGGTTTTATCAAGAAAAAGATTAAACCGAACTTCAAGTCGCTTGGTGGTAAAATGGGTGCAAAGATGAAATCTGTGGCGGCCGTTATCGGCGGGTTTACAGATGCAGATATTGCCACGATAGAGCGCGACGGCCATTTCAACCTGGTTGTGGAAGGAGAGCAAGTGCAAATCCAACTCTCCGATGTTGAGATCATTTCCGAAGATATTCCGGGATGGACAGTAGCTAATAAAGGCGCCTTAACGGTAGCGCTCGATATTACTATTACTCCCCAGTTACAGGATGAAGGAAATGCCCGGGAGCTGGTGAACCGGATACAGAAAATCCGCAAGGACAGCGATTTTGCTTTAACAGACAGGATTGATGTGGCAGTGGAAAGTGTGGATGCGCTCAAATCGGCCATTGTGAACTATAATGACTATATTTGCACGGAAATTTTGGCAGATAGCCTGGAATTAGTGGAGCGATTACATGATGGTACAGAAATAGAGGTGAATGACCTTAAATTTAATGTATTAGTTAACAAAAAAAGCTAATCCCCCATGGCAACAAAAAAGAAGGTTGCTAGTAAAACGACCCAAAAGGCAGTTCCGGTGAAAAAAACGGCGGCCAAGGCTCCCGCAGCAAAAAAAGCTGCTAAACCTGCCCCGGCGAAAAAAGCCGCACCCGCGCCTAAGAAAGCTGCTGCTAAAAAGGCTGCCCTTGCGAAGGCGGCACCTAAAACAGCAGCAAAACCAGCAGCCGGAAAAGCCGTGGTAGCCAAAAATACTGCTAAAAAAGTCGCCCCGGCGCCTAAAAAAGCAGTAAAAAAGGCTTCAGCCATACCAAGTAAATCAACATCCGTCAAGAAAGTTGCTGTACCTGCAAAATCGACCGTTAAAAAAGAGCCTGCTGTAAAGCAGCAAGTGGTTACGAAAAGTGTTTCCGCTGAAAAAGAGAAACCATTTATTTCTAAGTCAGAAGAAAAAGAACTTAAAACGATGGCAGTAAAGAAAGCAGATACTAAGGTAGAAGTTGCTAAGGAAAAAGAATCCTCGAAAAAAGCAGCTGAAAAGCCAGTTGTTAAGGCTGAAAAATCAGTGAAGGCGGAAAAGTCCGAAAAACCCGAGAAAACGGAAAAAACCGAGAAAAAAGGTGGAAAAGCTACTTTGGTAACTTACCAGCCGGAATTTACCAAATCAGTGCTGGATCAACCAGCAGCGCCTACCGGTCCTGTATACAGATACAGTGATTCAGACCTCCAGGAATTTAGAGAACTGATCCAAAAGAAGCTGGAATCAGCTAAAAAGGAACTCATTTACCTGCAAGGCTTAATCACCCGTAAAGATGAAGCTGGTACTGATGATACTGAAAACAAATACATGAGCATGGAAGATGGCAGCGGTTCCCAGGAAAGAGAGCAGCTTAACCAGATGGCCAGCCGTCAGATTCAGTTCATTGATCACCTGGAAAAAGCAATGATGCGTATTGAAAACAAAACCTATGGTATTTGCCGTGTAACCGGTAAACTCATAGATAAAGCACGTCTCAGAGCTGTTCCTCATGCTACACTAAGCATTGAAGCTAAACTGGCTAAAAGTAAATAATCTTACGACCTTATAAAAAAAGGCGCAGCGGAATTTTCCGCTGCGCCTTTTTCTTTTTTTCAATGCGATATTATCTCAGCAGGTTACCTCTTTTTTATTGCGTAACTGTCGCATCGCGAAGTAAATCAGTCCCGCTCCTGCCAGTCCCACCAGGCTTCCCATGCCTATCTTGCGTGCTTGTTTTTTGCTGATAGCCGGTAATTTAAATTTAGCCGGACTCGCTGGCGCAATATCTAATAGTGGTGCGAGTGAAAGACCACTGATAATTTTATCGGCAACCTTTTCTACAATTTCACCGCGATACTGTGGACAAAAAGCAACGCCTATGCCCGCTTCGGCAAGCAGCTGGCTGTCGCGCTTTCCATCGCCCACGTAGATAATATTCTGCGTATTAATATGATATTGTTGTGCGATGTACGGGAATACAGCGCTTTTGCAGTACTCGTTGTCCTTCAGGAAGTAATCTGCTACTGTGAATGCGCCGGTGGCTACACTGTTTACAAGATGAAGTTTGTTGGCAAACACGAAATCCATTCCCAGCTTATTTTTGATATGACGTGCTACTGTACCGAATCCATCAGTCATCAAACCGCAGGCGTATCCTCTTTTCTTCAGCTCACGCACTATTTCCCGGATACCAGGCACCAGCGGGATGGCATCTGCTACTTCCAGCATCTCCGCGATATTGCGTCCTTCAAAGATAGTAGCGCTTAATTCCATGGTAGTAAGTGCATTGTGGCGGGCGGCATTAATATCCTGCAACCTTTCCTCCTGGTCAAAGGCTACTGCAGCCCATTGGAGGTAGCTTTGCGTAAATACGGCATGGTCCAGGTTAAAAATGACCATCTTCTGTAATTTATCAATCGACTCCAGGATAGCGTATTCCATTTGCTCCCGGATCAGGTTGATGTTTCCCAAAGTTTCCAGGTTTTCCTGCGGGATATTTTCCGCTTTGCGAAGAATGGTGCGGGATACCTCTCTCGACATTTTACTCAGCTGCTCCCAGGTTTGCATGGCATTTTCCACCTTTCCTATATTGGCTTCTGTAATACGGGCGCCCAGGTGATGCATATCTATCAGCAGCCCTATATCTACGCCATAATCATTCTCAAAATGCACCCGTGAAAGAAATGATCTCCTGGCTGCAATCATACCACTGAGCGGCTGCTGGAAATGCGACAGCTCCGGGTATAAGATACTAAGCAGTGGCTTGGCCACCAATTGGGTGACCCTGCCTGCCTGCCGTTCAAAGTAGGATTTGACGAAGTCAGCTTCATCTTTTTCAATAGGACCAGTTAAGAGGTCTATAATATTGTCGGGGTAAGTAAGGATGTCGCCGTCAACATAGGCAATAATATCATGTTTTGCCGCCATCATGCCTTCCCGCATGGAAATGCCCTTGCCGCGCTGACTGCTGGTAATCACTCTCACGTGCTCTTTCATCGCCTCTTCCACAGTGTTGTCTGTAGAATTATCATCCACCACAATGATCTCGATTTTGCGGGAGGTTTTTTTGATGGTTTTAATAACCTGGCGTATGGTAGCACCTTCGTTTAATACAGGAATTACGATAGATATCATAGGAGTTCGCTATGTTAAAAGGTTAAAAAATAGTGCTGCAAAGAGCTGGTGTTGGCATTATCAGGGCGCAACAATAACAAAAACCGTACCCATTGCCAATATTTTCACAGAAGATCACATAATGAAAATGTAGACGGGTATTGGTTAAACGTGAAACGTCCCGCATTTTGGCGGGACGTTTCACGTTTACGTATATTCTTTAACGTTATATTCCGGTTATTTAAATTCCTGCATTTCCACCAGCTTATGATAGATGCCTTGTTGCTGCAGTAACTCATCGTGTGTGCCGCGTTCCTTGATTTCGCCCTGATCCATCACAATGATTTCATTGGCATGTTGTATAGTACTTAGACGGTGCGCAATTACAATAGTGGTGCGGTTTTGCATTAGCTTGTCCAATGCTCCCTGCACTAGTTTTTCAGACTCTGTATCGAGTGCAGAGGTGGCTTCATCCAATATGAGAATAGGTGGATTTTTGAAGATAGCTCTTGCAATGGTAAGGCGTTGACGTTGTCCGCCGCTGAGTTTCAGGCCGCGGTCGCCAATAAAGGTATCGTAGCCATTTTCAAGTTGTTCAATAAATTCATGTGCATTAGCAATTTTTGCTGCTGCTACAATAGCTTCCCTGTTGGCGTTTGGCTGGCCAAAGGCAATGTTGTTGATCACGGTATCATTAAACAGGATGGCTTCCTGCGATACTACGCCGATCAGGCTGCGGAGGTCATGAATTTTAATATCGCGGATATCGTTACCGTCTATACGAATTGCGCCTTCGTTTACATCGTAGAACCGCGGCAATATATCGGCCATGGTAGATTTACCGGCACCGCTGCGGCCTACCAGCGCTATCATCTGTCCTTTTTTAATAGTCAGCCTGATATGCTTTAATACATATTGCTGCTCGTATTTAAAGGATACATTATCATATTCTACACTGCTGTTAAAATTATTTACCGTTATAGCATCCGGCTTTTCCTGAATACTTTCTACGGTATCCATTATTTTAAAAATCCTTTCACTGGCTACAATTCCTTTCTGCATACTGGTAACAGCAGTGGAGATATTTTTTGCAGGCTGCATGATCTGTGAGTAAAACACCAGGTAGGTCATGAATGTAGCGCCGGTGAGCAGATCGCTGCCATTTAATACCAGCGTGCCGCCATAAATTACCAGGATAACGATTACGATCACACCCAGTATTTCAGAGATAGGAGAAGCGAGTTCCCGTTGGTTATACATGGACTTGCTCACCTTTACAAAACGGTTATCTACTTCTGCAAATTTATTTCTCATGAAACGTTCGGCAGTAAAGGATTGTATGATGCGGATACCGCTTAGTGTTTCTTCTGTTACATTTAGTATTTTTCCCAGCAGCTCCTGGCTGAACCATCCTTTTTGTTTTAATTTCTTGGAAACATAGGAAATCAGCAAACCGGATACAGGAAAAAATACAATGGTGAACAGGGTTAGGTTAACAGACAGGTAGAACAGCGCCGCAAAGTAACCGATGATGATAAAGGGATCTCTCAGGAGGATCTGCATGGCGTTGATCACATTGCTTTCAATTTCCAGCACGTCGTTAGCCATGGTAGAGAGCAGGTCTCCTTTTTGCTGCTGGCTGTAGAAGCCCATGGGCAACCTGGTAAATTTGTCATACAGGTTGGTTCTTAACCTGGAAAGCATGGTCATTTTAAGCCGAACCATTACCCTTGCGCTCATGTACCTGCCGAGGTTGGCAATGGTAATACAAACGCCGATCACCCCGCAAACAAAGTATAAGGCACTCTGCTTGGAACCACTGGCTTTTATAAAGCTGTAGAAATAGTAGTTGAACAGTTGTACGAAATAATCGATGGAGAATGAAAATACCGGGTGCGGCAATACCTGGGGAACCTCACCTACCTGTTTAAAAATAACCGTCAGCAGTGGAATGAGCATGGCAAAGTTAACCATGCCGAATATAATGCCTATCAGCGTATATATAACATATTCCGGAATATAATGATGTAAAGGGGTGGCAAATCTGAGTAATCGCTTGAACGTCTTCATTCCTGTTGCTTTTAAACTGCTGGCAAAAATAGCATAATTACAATATGCCGGGCCTTAATTGCCACTATTCTTTCCGGGAAATGGTTAATTTCGCATCTGGCAGGCCTATGACAGCCCGTTATGGTTTGGTGCTGTGCTGTAAATATGCTATTATCGTACATAGGCCCGTTTTACTAACGATTAAAATTGAATGAGATGCAGGAAACTAAAAGGCAGAAGCAAATAGGACAATTAGTGCAGGAGGAATTAAGTGTTATTTTTCAGCGCCTGGGATTTAATGTGGTAGATGGAGGAATGATATCCGTTGCTGCGGTGAAAATGACGCCTGATCTGCTGGAAGCAAAGGTGTACCTGAGCATGTTTCAGATAAAGGCCCCGGCTGAAATGCTGGAGCGTATCAAGGAAAGGATGGGTGAAATAAAGAAATTGCTTGGGATAGGCCTGGGTAAGCAGTTGCGCAGAATACCGGAGCTGAGCTTTTTCCTGGATGATACGCTGGATTACGTATTCAAGATGGAAGAGCTGTTTAAAAAGATCAAGGAAGACGACGCAAATATTAAGGATGGCAAAAAATAGCATTACGAATTACGAGTTAGACATTACGGATTGGTGGGTAGATATGCCTGAAAATCATCCGCTATTGTCTACCCGCAAATCCGTAATTCGCAATTCCTAATTCGTAATTTTCCTCTCTCAACATGGTCTGGCAATTTGCTTCCCGTTACTTCCGTGCAAAAAAATCTACCAATGCGATTAATATCATTGCCTGGGTAAGTGTGGTAGCTATTGCAGTGGGGACTGGCGCCCTGATTGTAATATTAAGTGTATTCAATGGTTTTGAAGGGTTAGTAAAATCCCTCTATTCCTCTTTTTATCCTGCCATAAAAATTGCCCCTGCCAGCGGTAAAACGATCCTGCTTACACCTGCCCAGCTCCAGCAAATTTCGGCGGTGCCGGGTGTAATCCATTATTCAGAAGTAATTGAAGAAAAGGCGGTGCTGCGCTACGGCGACGAGCCTACAATTGCAGTATTAAAAGGGGTTGACGGCAACTATAACAATGTAACAGATGTTAAAAATAATATAGTCAGGGGGCGTTTCGACACCGGCGACAGCGTAGCTTACCGGGCTATACTGGGTTTGGAGCTGGAGGGCGCCCTGGGGGTAGATGTGGTGCACAGCCTGGCGCCTGTAACGGTGTATCTTCCCCGCAGGAACGTAAATGCATTTGTAACTCCCGAGGATGCGTTGAACAATGGGGTGCTATACCCGGCGGGAACTTTTGCCATTCAGCAGGAGTTCAACAGCAAATATGTGATCACCAATATTGCATTCCTCCGCAAGCTGCTGGAGCTGGGCGACCAGGAAATGTCGGCCCTGGAAATAGGAATACGGGCAGGGGCCAACGAAAAACAAATGAAACAAAAGCTGGAACAATTACTTGGCGGCAATTACAAGGTACAAACCCGGTATGAGCAAAACCAGTCGCTATACGCTATTATGCAAACGGAGAAATGGGCGGTATATGTAATACTTAGTTTTATCATGATCATAGCAGCATTTAATATGATCGGATCTCTATATATGCTGGTGATAGAAAAACAGAAAGACATCACCATTCTCAAGGCTATGGGGGCCCGGAAATCATTGATCATGCGTATTTTTTTGTCAGAAGGGCTGATTATTGCCGGTATCGGTACGGCTATAGGCTTTGGCTTAGGTATTTCATTCTGCCTGTTGCAACAACATTTTGGGATTATTAAACTGGAAGGCACTTCTTTCCTGGTAGATTCATACCCGGTAAGTATGCATGCAGAAGACTTCGGCCTGGTGTTTATTACAATAATGGTGATCGGGGTAGCTGCCAGCTGGTACCCGGCAAGAAGAGCAGCGGTAGAGGCCATCACGCTGAAGGCAACATGATAAAGACGACAGGGATTTGAACACTTGATAAGTAATGATAATAAATAATAAAAATTAAAAAGGGTCCGTATCAGGTATGATGCGGACCCTTTTTAATTTTTATTATTTTATTAGTAATCTCCCAATGTTTCAGGCAGCTGGGCTAATGCTTTAGCCAGTTGTTCATCGCTTGGTGCAATACCATGCCATTCGTGGTGGCCTTCCATGAAGTCAACACCCTGACCCATTACGGTTTTCATGATAATAGCAATTGGTTTTCCCTGACCGGTAAGGCTTTTGGCTTTTTCCAGTGTTGCCACTACATCATCCATATCGTTACCGTTCATGTGGAGTACCTGCCAGCCGAATACCTCAAATTTAGCACCTACGTCTCCCAGCCCGGCCACATCATCGGTGGTACCATCTATCTGCTGACCATTCAGATCCACAGTGATAATGAGATTATCTACTTTATGATGGGGTGCGAACATTACAGATTCCCAGATTTGTCCTTCTTCCAGTTCACCATCTCCATGGAGGGAGAATACCAGGTGTTTATCGTTATTCAGTTTTTTTGCGAGGGCTGCGCCTATGGCTACACTCATTCCCTGTCCCAGGGAACCGGAGGCGATACGTACGCCAGGCAGGTGTTCGTGGGTGGTGGGGTGTCCCTGCAGGCGGGAGTTCAGCTTGCGGAAAGTGCTCAGTTCCTGTACGGGAAAGTAACCTGAACGGGCCAGGGCACTATAGAACACAGGGGAAATGTGACCATTTGAAAGGAAGAAAAGGTCCTGGTTTTTACCATCCATATCAAAAGGCTCCGGTTTATGATCCATTACCTTGAAATACAGCGCAGTTAAGAAGTCTGCGCAACCTAAAGAGCCTCCGGGATGTCCGCTTTGAACGCCGTGTACCATCCGTACTATGTCTCTCCTTACCTGAGTGGCAATATCTTTGAGCTGTGGCATGATAGTTGTTAATTTTTGTGCCGCAAAACTAATAGAATTTCGTAGATTTTGTGGCTGTTGAAGGTTTTTTTTGCGATCCCAAAGTATTAAAAAACTTGATTTTTTTAATACTTCTTTTCATATTTCGTTGAAATTAATATCTTTGCACAATTAAGCCCCACTAATGGAGAATGTATTAATTGCTACCGTCCTGAGTTTTGTTGTTACCTATTTTTCTATTCCAATACTGATTAGGGTTGCGGAATTAAAGCATTTATACGACGAGCCGGACGAAAGGAAGACACATAAGCAGCGTATACCTACGCTGGGGGGAATTGGTTTTTTCTCCGGATTCATCATCGCAGCAGCTATCTGTGTTCCCGCAATGGCTAATTCGCCGTTTCAATATATGATGGCGGCATTCTTCATAATTTTCATGGTGGGTATGAAAGATGATATTGTTGGCCTGTCTCCTTTAAAGAAACTGATTGGGCAGCTGGCAGCTTCCTTCGCCATCATTTATCTTGGTAATTTACAGATAACCAGTATGTATGGGTTCATGGGAATTTATACATTACCGCCTAATATCAGCCTTATGCTGACTTATTTCACTTTCATCGTAGTTATCAATGCTTTTAACCTGATAGATGGGGTGGATGGACATGCCGGAAGCATTGGTTTACTGGTTAGTGCGGTATTGGGAGCTTATTTCCTGCATGTGGGTGAAATTACTTATGCTGTAATAGGCTTCGCCCTGGCTGGTGGTTTGGCCAGTTTCCTGATTTATAACATCTCCCCGGCCCGCATTTTTATGGGTGATACGGGGTCCTTACTGATAGGGCTGGTAAACGCGGTACTTATACTGAAATTTATTGATGTGGCTGGAAACCCTGTCGGAAAGATGCCGATATCGGCAACACCGGCGGTTGCCTTCGCTATTCTGATAGTACCTTTGTTCGATACTTTACGTGTATTTGCAGTACGTATGTTACAGGGAAGATCTCCTTTCTCTGCCGACAGAAATCATATCCACCACTATCTGCTTGATCTGAAACTTAATCACAGGCAAACTACGCTCGTTTCCGTAGCCATTAATGCCACTTATATCCTTGGCGCATTTGTGTTACAGGGAATGGGAGCAACCTGGTTGCTGATGGTCGTAATTGCTTCTGCTACTTTCTTTACCGGTATGCTATACCTGGCCCGCAAAAAGAAACTGGCTGTCAAAGTTATGCCTGAACCGGTTATTCAGCCGGCAACTGCTACTACGGCAAAAGAATCCACCAAAATATTGCGTGTTACAACAGAAGGGGTGCTGCAGGATAAATAATTTCCTGATAATCTACTGTTGATGCTTATTTGTAAGTATTTCTCCTTCCATTATCGTGGGCGTTACTTTGACGATTAAAAGAAAACCTGTAGGTTTGCACGCACTTAACTATTTATGTTATGCAAGATGATCTAACGCTTATCATTGATGAAGCAGCGGACTCGATGAAGAAAGCTATCGGGCACCTGGAATCGGAACTTACAAAAATCAGAGCCGGGAAAGCCAATCCGCAAATACTGGATGGTATTTTTGTTGACTACTATGGCGCGCCAACTGCATTGAACCAGGTAGCCAACGTAAGTGTTGCTGATGCCCGTACCCTGACTATACAACCATGGGAAAAAAACATGCTGCAACCTATCGAAAGGGCTATTATCGCATCTAACATCGGGCTTAATCCACAAAACGACGGGGTTATTATCCGCTTGTTCCTCCCTCCACTGACAGAAGAACGCAGAAAGGAATTTGTGAAAAGAGTCAACAATGAAGGAGAACAGGCAAAGGTTGCTACCCGGAGTATCCGTCGTGATGCAATTGAGTCTGTGAAGAAATTGCAGAAAGACGGGTTGAGTGAAGATACCGCCAAGGATGCGGAAGCAGATATACAGGGCCTGACAGACAAGCATATTGTGTTGATTGACAAGCACTGTGAGGCTAAAGAGAAAGAAATTATGGCGATCTAAGGGTTAGGCTTGCGCCTTTAACTCCCGGATCAATAAATATTAAAGCGGAGATATCGACGGATACTGATCCATTGATATCTCCGCTTCTTTTATGAAAGATCTCCCTACTTCTCCACCGGAGCTTTGTTAGCGCTATTGACCAGGTATACACCGGATAAAATAATGCCCATACATAATATCTGTATCCAGGTGATAGGCTCATGCGCCAACAGCCCCCAGCCTACCGCCACTAACGGTAACGCATACGCCACCATAGAAGCCAGCACTGATCCGGCACGTTTAATCAAGAGGAAAAATAATACAGCAGCAATACCAGTACCCATTACCCCCAGTACAAGACCAGCTGAAAGTGAGCGCCATGGTGCATTGGGCTGTGTAAATTGAGGAAAGAAATTACTAAACCATAATACAGGGAACGTGATAACCGCGCAAAAAAACATGGCAATAGATCCCAGCTGCAGCGACGGGAAACCTTTCAACGTATGATGCACCAGGCTGATGTTCACGCCGTAGCTAATAGTCGCTAACACCACCAACAATGCATAATACCAATGTGCATTTGTACTGATCCCTTTGGAGGTAAAGAGTAATACCACACCAGCCAGGCCCACAAAGATGCCTGTAAGTTGTGCTTTTTTAAACGGACTTTTAAAGATGATAATGCCTGATAATAACGCCATCAATGGAACGAGCGCGTTTAAAATACCCGCCAGCGAACTATCTATTTCCGTTTCAGCCAGGCAAAAAAGAAAGGCAGGGATACCATTGCCCAGCACTCCTGAAAGTAAAATAAGCGGTATTTTCTTTACCGGTGTTTCCCGTAAAGCCTTTGGCAGAAAGGGTAGCAGCGCCACGCCGGCTGCTACCAGCCGCAAGCTTGCCACCTGGTAAGAAGTAAATGATTCCAGGCCGATCTTCATCAATATAAAAGAGCTTCCCCAGGTAAGTGATAGTAATATGAAAACTGCCCAATGAGCAAAACGTTGATGCATAGTTGTTAATTTCGAGTACAAAGGTGCAGTTATCAGCATCATTCAGCAAAATATAATCGTGTTATTGCAACACTTCTGAGCTGATTTTGTTAAATTTATTTATAAGAATGCAACACATGGGTAAAATCAAGTTGTCAGCTATCAGCACCACCGCCCCTAAAAAGCTGGATAAAGAAAAAGTAAAAGCGAAAACCCAGGAAATTTTGGAGGAACTGGATGAACTGCAAAACCTGCTTTATGCGCAGCATAAACACAGCATACTATTGGTAGTGCAGGGAATGGATGCCAGTGGAAAAGATGGGGTAATTAAAAATGTTACCGGCACACTGAACCCGCAGGGTTGTACTGTACATTCTTTTAAGGCGCCCACCACAGAGGAGTCCGAACATGATTTTTTATGGAGAGTACACCAGCAGGCGCCGGGGAAAGGTATGATACAGGTATTTAACCGCTCGCACTATGAAGATATCCTGATACAACGGGTGCATAAATGGATTGATGAGAAGATGGTTTACAAGCGTATGGAGGCCATCAATGATTTTGAAAAACTGCTCACCGTCCACAATAACACGCATATCATCAAATGTTACCTGCATGTATCACAGGAAGCTCAACAACAGCGCCTGGTGGAACGGACCGAAGATCCGCGCAAAATGTGGAAGTATAACGAAAACGACCTGAAGGAGGCTAAGCTGTGGGATAAGTACAGGGAGGCCTACGAGGACGCCATTAACCATTGTAACTATGTACCATGGCTGATTGTACCCGCGGATCAGAACTGGTATAAAGAATACCTGATAGCGCTAACGCTAAGGGATACACTGAAATCGCTGGATATGAAATATCCCCGTTTGAAGAAATAATAGATTAATAATTAACGGCTTCGGAGATTATGCTTTATTTTTGTTCACTAGTTTTAACCACTAAAACCTTGCATTATGTCGTTCATCAAAGAGTTTAAGGAATTTGCCATGAAAGGCAATGTAATGGATCTTGCTGTGGGTGTGATTATTGGTGGTGCGTTTGGAAAGATCGTTACATCTTTGGTAGATAATATCCTTATGCCCATCGTTGGATTATTTACCGGGGGGAGGAATTTTAATGACACCTTTGTACAGTTGGACAAAAGCAAAGGAATAGTGGAAACATTGGCTGACGCAAAGGCCAAAGGTGTGGCAGTATTTGCTTATGGTGCATTTATACAGAGTGTTATTGATTTTCTGATTATCGCCTTCTGTATTTTCCTGTTGGTAAAATTTATGAATAAACTGACGAAGAAGAAAGAAGAAGCCCCTGCTCCAGCTGAATTGTCGACCCAGGAAAAACTGCTCACAGAAATTCGTGACGAATTAAAGAAATCCAGATAAGATTTTATAAATACCCTGCCATCAGATTTTTTCCCACAGAAGAAATCTGATGGCTATATATGTATACTCACCTTAAACAATAAATTGATGAAAAAAATCATTTTATCCATTGCCTGCTGTATGCTACTGTTTACAGCTGTGCATGCACAAAATGACTGGATGAAGAAGTCGAGGGAAGAAGCCGCCGGAAAAATTAAGAAAGACGCAAATGATACCATCCCGAAAATCTGGAGAAAAGGGATGAATATTAATGTAAATATTAACCAGGGCTCATTGAGCAACTGGGCAGCGGGTGGAGACAATTTTTCCTTTTCTATTGGCTCTAATCTTTTTGCCTGGGCATTTTATAAGAAGGGGAAACACTCCTGGGATAATGTGGCTGATCTGGCTTATGGTTATATTAATACCACCAGTTTGGGCGGACGCAAAAATGATGACCGTATAGACCTCACTTCAAAATATGGATATGAAATTGGTAAGCACTGGTACCTGAGTGGACTGGTGAATTTACGGACACAATTTGCGAATGGATTTTTATATCCTGCAGATACTACACCGCAGTTGTCTTCCAAGTTCTTTTCACCAGCATATGTACTCGTATCACCGGGTTTCGACTATAAACCGGACAATTCGTTTTCCTTGTTCCTCTCTCCCATTACATCCCGCTTTGTGTTTGTAATGGATGATATGCTTTCCAAACAAGGCGCTTACGGCGTAGATACCGGAAGCCATTTCAAATATGAGATTGGCGCCTATCTGTCTGCCAACTACGTCAAAACATTTGCGAAAAATATGACCTATAAAGGTCGGCTGGATTTATTTTCGGACTACCGGCATAATCCCGGGAATATAGATGTGTTTTTTACCAATGCCCTGGAGCTAAAGGTTAACAAGTGGATCTCGGCGCTGTTGACAGTAGATATGATATATGATGATGATGTAAAAGTATTTGAAAATAAAGAAACTGGCGTAATGGGGCCGCGTCTGCAGATAAAGCAGGTAATAGGGGTAGGTTTCGCCGCGAAGTTCTGATTCGGCGGAATTTTGTTATTTTTGATATCGCACATAGGCACAGCGTATAAAAGAAGCCTGGTTTTATGATACCGGCATTCATTTCACCCGGTGCCTTTGTGCGAATTCTTTTTAAAACAATATTAAAAGCATCACGTGAGCGAACAAGCACCTGTCTATAAGATCAAATTACCGCAATTTGAAGGTCCTTTTGACCTGTTGCTGTTCTTCATTGAGCGCGATGAACTGGATATTTACAATATCCCGATTAATACGCTTACGCAGGACTTCCTGGACTATATTCATCATATTGAATCATTGAATATTGAGCTGGCGAGTGAATTCATTCTTTTTGTATCCACGCTGATGCGTATCAAGGCCAAGATGCTGCTGCCCCGCAAGGAGCTGGATGAACAGGGGAATGAAATTGACCCGCGCATGGAGCTGATAGATAAGATCCTCGAATATAAGCGCTATAAGCTGGCAGCCGCGGAACTGGCGGAAATGGAAGCTGACCGTATGCTGCAAATCAAGCGCGGAAATATAGCAAAGGAACTGGCCGACATCGGAGAAGCAACCAGTGAAGGTACCGAAGTGCAGACCCTTACACTGTTTAAGCTCACCAAGACCTTTGAAAAGATAATACAGCGCATGAAAGAGCGCGACAACAAGCCTCAACACGTGGTGTATAAGTATGACTACACTATGGAAGGCTCCAGGATGTATATGGAGGAGCTGGCAAGGGCAGAGCGTACTTTATCTTTCGAAAAAATATTTGATCACTGTAAAGACCGTGTGCACGCGATCTTCCTGTTCCTCAGTATGCTGGAACTGGTGCAGATGAAGCATATGGGAATTATGGTGGGAGAAGGAAGAAATAATTTCATTATTGAATATATTGATCCTTCCGACAGGGAGGAAGAACCCGCAGGAACTTTAATAGATGGCTGAGAAACGTGAAAATATCGGGATTGTTTCCTTACCGGAATACGCACATGTTGACACCGGCTTTGTGGTATCAGGCCTGTGTGAATTAGGGAACAGCTTTTTTAACCAGATCGGTGTGCCGCACCGGCACGACTTCTACACCATTTACTGGATAAAGAAGGGGAAGCTGTTACATACTATTGATGCGGTAACGCATGAGGTAAAAAAGAATACACTTTTTTTTGTAGCTCCCGGGCAGGTGCATAACCTGCAGGCCACTGATAAGATTGAGGGGTATATGATCGCCTTCCGCGATGCTTTTATGTGTTTAAAAGATCAAAGCCAGGTTTCAGGGATCAACTCCGGCTTGTTTTTTAACAGCCAGTTTAGCAGCGTAATACACCTGAACGACGAGCAGGAAAAAGACATTGAGGCCGTGGTACGTCTCATGATGAAGGAATTAACCATGCAGGAACCCGAATACGACATGGCGCTGCATGGTTTGCTGCGTTATTTCCTGGTGCTGGCATCACGTATTAAGGGAGAAAACGTGGGCATTTCCCCCGAGCAACATGCGGCCCACAATAGTTCCATCTTCCTGAAATTTAAAAACCTGATAGAAGAAAAATATCACGCATTAAAAACGGTTTCTGATTACGCAGGGCTGTTACACATAAAACCCGTGCTGCTCAATGAAATCAGCAAACAATTATCCGGCATCACTGCCGGAGAGCATATCCGTAACAGGGTGATCCTGGAAGCGCAACGCTACCTGTACAATACAGATCTTACGGCTAAAGAAATTGCCTATAAGTTAGGCTTCGACGATCCTCACTATTTTAGCCGCTTTTTTAAGAAATATACTAACCAGAGTCCCTCTGAATTTAAGGAGGCTTCCCGCTCTTCTGCCACCCCTTTTGCCTGATTTTGCCGGAATTTTTAAAAAAGTCCATCACTAGCAGTGTTTAATCCATTCTTGAAAGGTGTTGTAACATGTATTTTTGTGTTGTCTTAGGAGGCAAATAATATGAACACAAAAAAACAAGTAAGTCAGATAGTAATAGCCGCCGCACCACATATGGTAGGTGATGGTTTCAGGGTACAAAGTACCTTACCGGGAGGCACCCGTTCTGAAAATAATGTGATCAGTCCTTTTATTA
This sequence comes from Chitinophaga hostae, assembly GCF_018224885.1. GTDB lineage: Bacteria > Bacteroidota > Bacteroidia > Chitinophagales > Chitinophagaceae > Chitinophaga > Chitinophaga hostae. The sequence goes on from NZ_JAGTXB010000001.1 coordinate 701,073, forward strand.
TGATGGACTATGCCGCTCCCAATTATATACCACCCAGTCCAAGACCCCGTGGTGTGGGCGAACATCCGCACAAAGGCTTTGAAACAGTTACCATCGTGTACCAGGGCGAACTGGAGCATCGGGATTCCACCGGTAGTCATGGCTACCTGTTTCCTGGCGATGTACAATGGATGACTGCTGCAGGCGGAATTTTACACGAAGAAAAATATAGCGAAGCATTTACAAAAACAGGTGGTAAGGCAGAATTTGCCCAGTTGTGGGTAAATCTTCCGAAAGCATTTAAGAACAATCCACCGGCATATCAAAACCTCACCAAAGCAGATATTCCTGTAATAAAAGTTGGCGCCGAAGGTTATGTACGGGTAATTGCCGGGGAGTATGCGGGCGTTAAGGGCGCTGCCACTACGTTTTCTCCTGTAAATGTACTGGATGTACATCTGAAGAAAGATGACAGCATCACGTTGCAGATACCCGAGTACTTTAATGCCGCGGCCGTAGTATTCCAGGGAGAAGTTGATATCAATGGTCAGTCTGTAAAAGCAGTAGAAACGGCTTTGTTTGAAAAGAATGGAACTGAAGTAACTATTACAGCTTTGAAAGACACCGCGATGATTGTACTGAGCGGGGAGCCAATAGATGAACCCATCTTCGCGTATGGTCCTTTTGTGATGAATACGGAAGAAGATATCAGAACCGCCATCAACGACTACAATGCCGGTAAATGGGGACAATTGCGTTAATCAATATTAAATAATACTAAAACAAAAAACTATATGACAACCTGGAAAATTGATCCTTCACACAGTGATGTACAATTTAAAATCAAGCACCTGATGATTACGACCGTAACCGGTCAGTTTGCAAAATTTGATGGTACCATGCAGACAACCACTGATAGCGATTTCAGTACTGCTAATATCTCTTTCGAAGCAGACATCAACAGTATTTCCACACAGAATGCGCAACGTGATCAGCACTTGCTGGCTGCAGATTTCTTTGAAGCAGAAAAATATCCGAAGCTCACATTCGTGTCTAAAGAAGTTAAGAAAATAGACGCAGAGAACTATAAGCTGGTAGGTGATTTGACCATCCGTGATAATACCCGTCCGGTAGAACTGAATGTTGAATTTGGCGGTGAGGTGGTAGATCCATATGGCCAGACCAAAGCTGGATTTGAATTGAGCGGTAAAATAAACCGTAAGGATTTTGGTCTTACATTCCATGCCACTACTGAAACCGGTGGGTTATTACTGAGCGACGAAGTGAAGTTGTTGGCGAGTGTACAAATGGTTAAGCAATAAATTTTTCTGAGTGATTATCCGGGTATGTTGCTTATATACGGCCCTGTATCCCTGGCAGTATATCCGGATAATAACATAACAATAATATTGAGGAAGATGGATATTCTGAATAAGCTGGAATGGCGTTATGCTGTGAAGAAGTTTGATCCGGCGAAGAAATTAAGCACCCCACAACTGGAGAAACTGGTGGCCGCAACGAGATTGTCGGCTTCTTCCTATGGCTTACAGCCATATAAGATCCTGGTGGTAGAGAACCCTGCGGTACGCGAGCAACTGAAAGCCGCATCCAATAACCAGGCACAGGTAACAGATGCTTCACAACTGATTGTTTTTGCGAGATATACAGATCTGAATGAAGCTCACGTAGATGACTACACGAATAATATAGCGGAAACGCGCAATATAGCACCGGAGCAGCTGGCAGGTTTTGCCGGTATGATGAAGGGGACAGTAAACAGGTTAGGCACAGAAGGAACGGCCATATGGGCTTCCAAACAGGCTTACCTGCCACTGGGTACCCTGCTTACCGCAGCCGCGGTTGAAAGCGTAGATGCCTGCCCGATGGAAGGCTTTGACGTTGCCGCATACGATAGGATTTTAGGACTTAAAGACAAGGGACTTACTACTGTAGTAATTGCCGGAGTAGGATTCAGAGCGGAGGATGATGCGATGCAACATGCTAAGAAAGTACGTAAGCCAATAGCAGAATTGGTAGAAACGATATAGGAATCAATTGACAGGAACCATGCAGGCCGTATCATACCTATGATACGGCCTTTTTTATGCCCTGTTTTGAACCGCAGTAAGCTCCGGCGTTTTTTTTCACGATTAATTTGTAATTTGGGCCTCCACTCTGATTGTTTCTAACAAGAAAAATAAAAACTAAACATGAAAAGATTTGCATCTGCCAATTGGCAAGGTACCGGTAAAGAAGGTAAAGGCACTTTAACTTCCCAGTCAACTGTATTAAACAAGACCCAGTACTCTTTCAGCAGCCGTTTTGAAGATGGCATTGGTACTAACCCTGAGGAACTGATTGCAGCGGCGCATGCCGGTTGTTTTACCATGAAGCTGAGCTTTGTAATCACTGGCGGAGGTTTTACACCAGGTAACATTGACACCAAATGCACCATTACTTTAGACAATGGCGCTATTACCAGCAGCCACCTGGAAGTAACTGCCAGCGTAGAAGGCCTGGATGCGGCAAAATTTGCTGAATTTGTAGCAGATGCGGAAGCAAACTGCCCTGTTAGCAAACTGCTGAACGCTACCATTACTTCAGATGCGAAGTTGGTATAACAAATAAGCAGAAGGCTTAAAGCAGAAAGCAAAAGCGATTGTAGCAAATGAACTAATCGGATATAGTATTCCGCATTAATCATTCACTACAATCGCTTTTGCTTTCTGCTTTAAGCCTTCTGCTTTTTGTCCATGTTTTTCAACGGATGATCCATTCCCCGGGCGGGCGTTTATAGCGATATTTGTGTGGTATTAAATAAAGGAGATTTAGTTATGAAAAAAGTTATTCATCGTGCAGATACCAGGGGATATGCTAATCATGGCTGGCTGAAAAGTCATCATACATTTAGTTTTGCAAATTATTATGATCCTGAGAGGATTCACTTCGGCGCATTGCGCGTGCTGAATGACGATGCGGTAAAAGGCGGAATGGGCTTTGGTGCACACCCGCATGATAATATGGAGATTGTATCTATTGTTTTGGATGGCGCGCTTGAGCACAGGGATAACACCGGTAAGCAGGAAGTGATCCGTAAAAATGATGTACAGATCATGAGTGCTGGAACAGGTGTGGTGCATTCCGAATTCAATGCCTCTAAAACAGCGGATGTTAGCTTTCTGCAAATTTGGGTAATACCCGCAGAAAGAGATGTAACACCCCGGTATGATCAGAGAACATTTGATCCGGCAGCCCGTGAAAATGCTTTGCAGGTGGTGATTTCACCGGAGAAAAATATGGATGCGCTTTGGTTGAACCAGGAAGCCTGGTTTTCATTAGGTAAGTTTGATGCCGGTAGAACATTGGATATTACACCTAAGACGGCAGGTTCAGGCAGTTATCTTTTCTTACTAAGCGGAGAGCTGAAAGTTGATGGGGAGGTTTTAGAAACCCGTGATGCAATTGGCTTATCCGAGTATGATCAGGCGCATATTGAAGTTATTAAACCGGCAGAGTTTTTGTTGATAGATGTACCAATGTAGTATCAATCATACACATCATTTATACACTAACCCATTACATAAAAAAGATCGGCTGGTAAGGCTGGTCTTTTTTTTATATTTTTATCGGTGTGGGCATTAAATTATTTCATTATTAAACAGCCACTACGGAGGAATCAGGATGTTATTAGCTACAGATCTGGACGGTACTTTTTTAGGAGGTACGCCACAGGATAAAGAAGAATTATACCAGCTGTTACGTGATAATAAAAACATACAACTGGTGTTTGTAACAGGAAGAGGTATACGAAGCGTATTGCAGTTATTGGAAGATACCGCACTGCCAAGGCCTGAGTATATTATTTGTGACGTAGGCGCCACTGTTACCCATTTGCCTACCCTTTCTGCTGTAGAACCAGTGCAGTCAAACATTGCGGCCAGGTGGCCGGGAGAAAACGTGCGTGAAACCATGAAAAAGATAAGGGGGTTATTACACCAGGAAGCACATCAGCAATATCGCTGTTCTTATTTTTATGATGAAGGTACGGATATCGATGGCGCCCGGTTGGCAGCCACTTCTTTGCAATGTGACCTGATGTTATCTGCAGGAAAATATCTTGATATTTTGCCTGCAGGTGTGAATAAAGGATACACATTGCAACAATTGTTGGAAGTATTGGCTTTGCCACATCAAAAAGTATTGGTTGCAGGTGATTCCATGAATGATTATTCTATGTATGAAACCGGTTTTAAAGGTGTAGTAGTTGGTAATTCGGAGCCCGAATTAGTAAGCCGCACTGCTGACATGGCCCATGTATTACAGGCACAGCGGGTGGGCGCCGGTGGGATACTGGAAGCGATGGCATTTTTCCCGGAGTTTGGACCATACCTGCAAAAAGAAGGTTAAATGTTGCGGGCGGAATAGAAAAAGATTGTACCTTAGAACAGGTCTTTGCTAGTAATTTAAAGTGGATATTGACAATAGCGTTTGGTATGATGAATAGCTTTTTAATCATCATTTAAATTGATAAATCAATACACCATGGAAATGACAACTCCTACCGAAGAGCTGCACCAGCAGCTTAATTCCTGGAAAGAAGAAGTAAACGATGTAAGAAATGAAGTGAAGATGATGCGGGAACGATTGGAACAAATCGCTCTCAGCGAAGCCTCCAGGGAAGTAATGACAAAAGTGGAACAACTTGAAAACCGGTTACTACGCCAACGGGAAGTCGCAGATGAGATGTTTCATGACATCAAGCAATGCGCGAAAAAAAATTCAGACACACCCGTAACAGTGATCCATGATGACCGCCCAATTGATGATTTTGCTACCATGCAGCACCGTATGGAAATATTCCGGAAACTATATGTGGCGTTAAAAGAAGATTTTAATCGCTTTATACCCTGTGAGGTATAGTATTACCCGAGCTTTTTTACTTTATGTTCTATTTTATGGATGATGTCATCCAGCTGTTGTGTGGATTCATGTAACCATTCCATGAGTTGAGAATTGAGATGCATATCCTGGTTGCTTTTATCAAACAGCCCGGTAATACTTAGTATCGACACCACAGGCCGGCGTATTTCGTGGGAGTTGATCCAGGCAATTTCCTTTAACGTTTTATTCTGTTCTTCCAGTTGTCTGGCTTGTTTTACATGTTTGTCGATATCCTGTATCATCCCAATCATGCGGAACGGTACATTATCTTCATAAATGATACAGGCGCGGTCTACCACATGTTTATAGCTTCCGTTGGCACATCGAAAACGATATTCTTCTGACCAGTAATTTGAGCCGGTGGCGATTACTGTTTCCAGCGAAATCATTATCCTGGCATGATCTGCCGGGTGTATGTTTTGTTGCCACCATTGTACGAGATCAGTATCATTCTGATCGTGGTAGAGGAACAGATCGGATAGTCCGCGGTTCCAGGTTACGGTATTGGTGACCAGGTTTTTATCATACACCGCATCGTTGGTGGCCTGTGCCAATAGTTCGTAGCGAATACCTAATTCCCGGGCTTCCCTGCTGGCTCTCATTTCTGCGTCTACGTCTTTGGCCATAATAAAACGTGCATTTTTTCCGAAATACATGGCAGGCAGTGAATAGATCTCTACGAAAAAATTGGTGCCGTCTTTTTTCCGATGCCGCCATATGCCTCTGTAGTCGGTGCCGTTACAGCGCTCTGCAGCATTTTCAATAAACAGTGGTACATCTTCCGGATTGCGTATATCCCTTAACGTTAGTTCCATGAATTCTTTTCTGGTATAGCCGTATTTTTGAATGGCGGCATTGTTTACGGACAAAAAGCGCAGGGTGGCTTTTTCGTAGACCCACATCGGGATGGGATATTCATTAAACAGGTGTTCGAATTGCGGGGAGCGGCGGGCAGGCCAGCCGGAAGCAATCAATAAAAGCGCAAATGCACCGCATAATATTATCAGGCTGCCGGTAAGCAACAGGTTCTCAGGTCGGGAATCGATTTTAAAAAGGAGATAGCTGTTAATCGAAATGACAACAAACAATGAGCATAAACCAGCCATCTTTAATGGGGCATTCCGCATCACCTTATTTTAATGAGAATTTACTCAAAATTTTAGCTACGAACAAATTATCTCAGATCAGTATGATTGATAATAATTTTCACATTATGACGGGTTATAATTCAAGAATTATTTCGTCACTTGCGGGATAGCCTACACAGGTAAGCACCAGTCCTTCGGCCAGTTCTTTGTCGGTCAGTACCTCGTTAACCGGCATCCAAACTTTACCACTTACACACTGGGCGGTACAGGAGCCGCATACGCCTCCTTTGCAGCTGTAAGGCAATAATACTTCATTCGCGAGGGCGTAGCTCAGAATTGTTTGATCGCCGGGAACAGCGAGCTGATATTCCTGGTTGCGGTAGCGGATCAATACTTTTTTAAGATCATGATCCTGGGGAGGTGGTGTTTTGGCAAGACGGGCATCTGTGTTTACCACAAAATTTTCTTTGTGCAGTTGTGTTTCTGCGAAGCCCATAAAGGTGAGTGTGAGGAGAATGGTGCGCATATAATCCGGAGGGCCGCAGAGAAAGAACTGTGCATTTGTGGATTGATACCGTAAATGTGTGTTCACCAGTTGTTCCAGTAAAATATTATTCAGTCTTCTATAGGTATGATAACTATCCGGATCATTACTGAAAAGATAGATTGTTTGCAGTTGTTCCGGATACTGGGTTTGCCAGTGCTGCAGCTGCTCATAAAAGATGGTTCTTTCGGGGGTGGTATTGCTGTAAATCAGCTTTACATGTGCGGCTGGCTCCTGGGTAAGGATTTGTTTCAGCAGTGAAAATATGGGCGTTATACCGCTCCCTGCAGCGAGGAGGAAAATATCTTTTTCAGCGGTCTCTGTTTTTTCGTAGGTAAAACGTCCGGAGGGTTCCAGGGAGGTAACGATATCGCCTTTTTTCCAGGTGTGGATCAGGTGCCTGGATATTTCTCCGTTTTCTTTTTCGCGGATGGTTACAGACAAATATGGATCTACGCCGGGTGTGGAGCTGAAGGAATAGGAGCGACGATATTCTTTGTTATTTAAAGTAATGAGAAAAGTGAGAAATTGTCCTGCGAGGTATTCCAGCGGCTCTGGTGTAATATTCTCCAGTTTATAGGTGTAGGTGCCGGGTGTTTCACGTATAATATCCGTTATCCTGAGCTGAAAATACATGATATAAAGAAAATTACGAACTACGAATTAGTAATTACGGATTTGCGGGGGAGATTGCGTGTTATTATCTTCTCATAAATCCGTAATTCGTAATTCCTAATTCGTAATTCCATTTTAAATGGTAACGGTAATTTTTTCTTTCAGCATTTCCCTAGTGGTGCGTGCAATGCCTGCTGCATCAAAACCGCATTCGCGATAGAGTTCTTCCGGTTTACCGTGTTCTATCAGCTTATCGGGGATGCCTAATCTTTTTATGGTTGCTCTGTAGTTATTGGTAGCCATGAATTCAATTACGGCGCTGCCAAAGCCACCTACAATGGTGCCGTCTTCCACAGTGATTACTTTATCGAACGACTGGAAAATTTCGTGGAGCAGGGCTTCATCCAGCGGTTTTACGAAGCGCATATCGTAGTGTGCCGGTTGCAGTTCGTCTCCTATCAGTTCTTTGCAGGCTTCTGTTACGAAGTTGCCGGTATGTCCGAGAGAGAGAATGGCAATGTCTTTACCATCGCGGATTTTGCGACCGGTGCCGGCTTTAATGGCCTTAAACGGTGTGCGCCATTCGGGCATTACGCCTTGTCCGCGTGGGTAGCGGATTACATATGGCATATCGTTTTCGGGCAGTTGTGCGCTATACATCAGGTTACGCAGTTCTTCTTCATTCATGGGCGCGCTGATGATTACATTTGGGATACCCCGCATGTAGGCAATGTCATATGCGCCGTGGTGGGTAGGTCCATCTTCTCCTACGAGTCCTGCCCTGTCGAGGCAAAATATCACGGGTAGTTTCTGGATGGCTACATCATGTACGGCCTGATCGAAGGCGCGTTGGAAGAAAGACGAGTAGATGGTACAGAATACGCGCATACCCTGGGTAGCCATGCCGGCTGACAGGGTAACGGCGTGTTGTTCACAGATGCCCACGTCGAATGCTCTTTGCGGCATTTTCTCCATCATAAATTTGAGAGAAGAGCCGGAGGGCATTGCCGGTGTGATGCCGATGATTTTATCGTTTTGTTCTGCGAGTTCTATGATGGTATGGCCAAAAACATCCTGGTATTTAGGAGGTTGGGGGCTGGTGACTGTTTTTTTAAATATTTCGCCGGTGATTTTGTCGAACAGTCCGGGTGCGTGCCAGGTGGTTTGGTCTTTTTCTGCGAGGGCATAGCCTTTACCTTTAGTGGTAACGATATGCAGCAGTTTGGGACCGGGAATATCCTTGAGGTCCTGCAGGGTATCGGTCAGTTTGGTGATATTGTGGCCATCGATGGGGCCAAAATAGCGCATCTTCAGTGCTTCGAAGAGGTTACTGGACTTGGATACGACTCCTTTGAGGCTGGCTTCCAGTTTGGAGGCCATATCGCGGGTGAATTTTTTACCTACAGGCAGTTTTCCCAGCAGGTTCCAGACATCGTCCCTTACTTTGTTGTAGGTAGGAGAAGTGGTGATATCTGTGAGATATTCTTTCAGCGCGCCCACGTTAGGATCGATGGACATGCAGTTATCGTTCAGGATAATGAGTACGTTGGCATTGGCAACGCCGGCGTGGTTCAGCGCTTCAAAGGCCATACCTGCCGTCATGGCGCCATCGCCGATTACCGCGATATGCTGGCGGTCAAATTCGCCTTTGTAGTGGGAGGCCATGGCCATACCCAGTGCTGCGGAAATGGAGGTGGAAGAGTGCCCGACACCGAAGGTATCGTAGCGGCTTTCATCTCTTTTAGGAAATCCGCTGAGGCCCTTGTACTTACGGTTGGTAGGAAAAGCTTCCCGGCGGCCGGTGAGGATTTTATGTCCGTAGGCCTGATGCCCTACATCCCATACCAGCTGATCGTAAGGGGTATTAAAAACATAATGCAAAGCAACGGTCAGCTCTACCACTCCAAGGCTGGCCGCAAAGTGGCCGCCATGCACACTTACCACGTCAATAATATACTGACGCAGCTCCTCACATACCTGGTGAAGCTGTTCTTTATTCAGCTTTCGCAAATCAGCGGGATATTCTATCTGGCTCAACAGTTGACCTGCCTTAATATTCATAATTGGGCTCAGGGTTTATATGAAGTAACAAAAATACATAAAAATATGTGGTAAATAGTGATCCGGACGGAGGAAAATAGGACAGTTCCGGGATATCTCACCATTCAGGTACAGGCATCTGCCATTTACCGGTTTTGATTCACCATTTATAACATTTAGGTTTCTGCGGGGGGAGCTGTAGGGTATTTTTGGAATATAGGTGAAGTTTACTAATTTGATTTAATGTTTAAGCAAATAAACAAATATTGGTGGTGTCAGATTTTGGGGTGGTCGGCTTATTTCGTGTTAAACTGTTTTTTTTACTACGCCCTTGATAAGTCGGTACTTAAACTATCTGACTTAATTAACCTATTAATATTCATCACCTTAGGGATTTTATCCACCCACCTTTTCAGAACATTGATCAACAGGCGTAACTGGGTGGCCTATAGCTCTGAAAAGCAGATCTTTTTATTTTTTACCATGGTAGCCGGTACGGCGGTAACGTTATACGTCACATATAACGCGCTGATGTACTTCATTTTTAAATATAAGCAGGAAGATCTTGTTACCAGTATCATAAAAGGTTTAGTATCTGCGTTTGCCATTTCTTTTATCTGGTGGATGATTTACTATATCTGGCATTATATTGAGCGGAACAGGAGCTCCCAGGTAGATCAGTTAAAGCTGGAAACAACCGTGAAAGAGCTCGAACTTAAAACGATCAAGGCGCAGTTGAACCCGCATTTTATTTTCAACGCATTAAACAGCATCCGCGCCCTGGTGGACGAAAATCCGCAGCGGGCGAGAACCGCTATCACAGAGCTTTCCAACATATTGCGCAGCTCTATGCAAACGGAGAAGGCGGAAACGGTAAGCCTGGAAAACGAATTGAATATAGTAAAGGACTACCTTGCATTGGAACATATCCGCTTTGAGGAGCGATTGAACGTGAAGTATGAGATAGACCCGGATACGCTGGAATTACAGGTGCCTCCCATGATGTTACAAACCTTGGTGGAAAATGCGATCAAGCACGGTATTTCCAGGATTATAAAGGGGGGATCGGTTTATATTAACTCTTCCCTGAAAGGTATGCAACATGTAATTACCATTGAGAATACCGGTCAGATAGTTGAAAACAGTATAAATGGCCATGGCTTTGGGTTACAAAGCACCAGACAACGGTTAAGTCTTTTGTTTGGCAGCAGGGCGTCTTTTGAAATCAGGAATAAAGACGAGCAAACGGTAGAAGCTACAGTAGTAATGCCTTTACTCTAATCACTTGTTATAAACCGCTGTAGCTGTGTCATAGCAGTTATGGCTATTATTTATTTAATCAATTAAATCATCAACCAAACTTCATATTGCCAATGAAAAAAGCATTGATAATAGACGATGAACGCCTGGCCAGGAGTGAACTTAAGAAATTACTGGCAGATCACCCGGAGATAGTGGTGGTAGGAGAAGCTGTGAATGCGAAGGATGGTATAGAAAAGATAGAAACGCTGCATCCTGACCTGCTGTTCCTGGACATTCAGATGCCTGATAAAACGGGCTTTGATCTGCTGGCGGAACTGGAGAAGACGCCACAGGTAATTTTTACTACTGCATATGATGAATATGCACTGAAGGCATTTGAGTACAATGCGCTCGACTACCTGTTAAAGCCGGTAGAGCCAAAGCGTTTGGCCGATGCTATTCATAAGCTGCATCAGCAGGATGAGAAGGACCGGTTAGCAGCTTCCGGTGGTATAAGGAACCTGTTGTCTGAAAATGACCAGGTTTTTGTGAAAGACGGGGACCGTTGCTGGTTTGTGAAATTGCAGGAAATACGGCTGTTTGAAAGTGTGGGAAACTATGCCAGGGTGTATTTTGAAACCAACAAGCCACTCATTCTCAAGTCGCTGAATGCACTGGAAGAACGACTTGACGAGCGCACTTTTTTCCGTGCAAACCGTAAACATATTGTGAATCTGCGGATGATCGAAAAAATTGACACTTACTTTAACGGCGGCCTGTTGCTGGAAATGCGCGGCGGCGAAAAAATTGAAGTAAGCCGCAGGCAAGCGGTAAAGTTTAAGGAAATGATGAGCCTGTAAAGCTTTTAGCCATTAGCTTTTAGCTTTTAATAAATGCAGCGTAAAAGAACTTCGCAACATTTACTAAAAGCTAAAAGTTAATGGTTTTATGCGTTTATGGGTACGGAATGTACCGCATCCGCCAGTTCTTTAATAAGAGAGAGATCTTTTTCTATAGCGTTTCCTACTACAAGGATATCTGCCCCGGCTTTACAGTTCCGGTAGGCTTTTTCCGCATCCCTGATACCACCGCCTACGATAATAGGCGCCTGTACCTGGCTGGCCACACGGCTGATCATGCTTTCGGTGATAGGCACACGGGCGCCGCTGCCGGCATCCATATAAATCACTTTCATACCCAGCATTTCACCTGCCATAGCAGTACACATGGCAATATCCGCCTTGTCGGCCGGGATAGGTGTGGTATTACTAATATAAGATACGGTTGTAGGAGCTCCGCCGTCAATTACCATGTAACCGGTGGAAATGACTTCAAGCCCGCTTTTTTTCACTGCAGCAGCGGATACCACATGCTGACCGATCAGTAATTCAGGGTTTCTGCCTGAAATAACAGACAGGTAGAGTAAGGCATCAGCATATTTGGATACCTGTGAAGGGCTTCCGGGAAATAATACAACGGGGATATCACAGCTGGCTTTCAGCTGCTGTACGCATTCATCAAGGTGATCTGAAATCACCAGGCTGCCACCAAGGAAGATATAATCAACCTTTGCAGCAGTGCATTTGGCCGCAATTTCTATGATAACGGCAGGCGTAACCTTATCCGGATCAATTAAAACCGCGAATGCCTTTTCCTTTTTAGCCTTTCTTTCGATGAACGAAGTGTATATGTTGTTGTACATCAATAGCGCATTGTTCCGGTTGTCGCAAATGTATAATATTTTTGTTAATAACACACCCCTAAATAAATAAGCATTCAATTCATTTTCTATTTATGAACTTCATGATACCTACCAGATTATATGTTATATAACTGCAAATTTTTTGTTAACGACAAATTTTGAGCCGGATTTCCATTTTTGAGGTTATAACAAACGTGTTGGCAAACTGTTTGAGCAATTATCCACAAACTGTGCAAAATAAAAGATCCCTGCCCGCTATTTAAAAATTAATTTTAAAGAACTCCGCATTACTAACTCATTTGTATCACCTAAGAAAAAGTTATGGGCATGAAAAATCCAGTCAACAGTACGGGTGGTGTTGCGTTCTCCCGTCATTTTACCAAAGAAGGTGTGAGTCCTTACGATCAGTTTGAGTATGAGCTGCGCTCCTCCGTTATCCGCAATCCTGGTGGTGACATTGTTTTTGAAATGAACAACGTGGAAGTTCCGGTCGCCTGGTCGCAGATAGCCACAGATATTCTTGCACAGAAATATTTCAGAAAGGCGGGCGTACCGCAACCGGATGGGAGCGTTGGAAGGGAAACTTCGGTAAAACAGGTGGTGCACCGGATGGCCAATTGCTGGCGCGCCTGGGGGGAGAAATATGGTTATTTTGCCTCCGAACAGGATGCAAGGGTATTTTATGAGGAGCTGAGTTATGGCATGTTAAACCAGGCCTGTGTGCCTAATTCCCCACAATGGTTCAACACCGGGTTATTTGAAAGTTATGGTATTAAGGGAAAGCCCCAGGGACATTATTATGTGGAGCAACATACCGGGAAACTGGAAAAATCAACCTCTGCTTATGAGCGACCGCAACCACATGCCTGTTTTATACTAAGTGTGAGCGACGACCTGGTCAATGACGGGGGGATTATGGATCTGTGGATGCGGGAAGCACGCATTTTTAAGTATGGCTCCGGCGTGGGGACCAACTTTTCACATATTCGTGGCGACGGAGAGAAACTGAGCGGTGGCGGAACTTCCAGTGGTTTAATGAGTTTTCTGAAGATAGGTGACCGGGCAGCTGGTGCCATTAAATCGGGCGGCACCACGAGGCGGGCAGCTAAAATGGTATGCCTGGACCTGGATCACCCGGAAATTATGGATTTTGTGAACTGGAAAGTGGAGGAAGAAAAAAAGGTTGCCGCACTTATTGCTGCTGGCTACTCGTCTGATTATGAAGGAGATGCGTACAAAACAGTGTCTGGCCAGAATTCCAATAATTCTGTTCGGGTTCCCAATAGTTTTTTCCGTGCCCTGGAGGCCGATGGCGATTGGGATCTGAAAGCACGTACCAGCGGCAAAACGATGAAAACTATAAAGGCAAAGGAGCTGTGGGACCAGGTCACCTACGCTGCCTGGCGTTGTGCAGATCCGGGAACACAGTATGATACCACTATCAATGAATGGCATACCTGTCCGCAGGGAGGGCGTATTAATGCTTCCAACCCCTGTTCGGAATACATGTTTCTTGATAATACAGCCTGTAACCTGGCATCGGTGAACCTGCGCCGTTTTTTTGATGATGAAAAGAACCACTTTGATGTAGCTGGTTTTGAATATACCGTAAGATTGTGGACGGTAGTGCTGGAAATTTCGGTGCTTATGGCTCAGTTCCCTTCTAAAGAAGTAGCGCAGCTGAGTTATGAATATCGTACGCTGGGGTTGGGATACGCCAACCTGGGGTCTATGCTGATGGTTAGCGGGATTGCTTACGATAGTGAGGAAGCCCGTGGTATTGCCGGGGCTATATCTGCTATCATGACGGGTATTGCTTATAAAACGTCGGCTGAGATGGCGGCACACCTGGGTGCATTTCCCCGATTTGCGGAAAACAGGGAAGACATGCTCCGGGTGATGCGTAACCACCGGGCGGCGGCCTATGATGCTACGGAAGCTTATGACGGGCTGGAAATAAAGTCTAAAGGGATTGATGCGCGGTATTGTGCCGATTATTTATTGAAAGCGGCTACCAAAGCCTGGGATGAAGCAGTAAAGCTGGGTGAGCAATATGGTTACCGGAATGCGCAGGCAACGGTAATTGCGCCAACCGGCACTATTGGTTTGGTGATGGACTGCGACACTACCGGCGTAGAACCCGATTTTGCATTGGTGAAATTTAAAAAGCTTTCGGGAGGCGGTTATTTTAAGATCATTAACCAGTCGATTCCTACGGCTTTACACAACCTGGGATATTCGTTGCACGAAATAAAGGCGATTGTAGACTATGCCAGGGGAACCGGTAGCTTTGCCGGCGCGCCTTATATTAACCATCAGTCGCTGAGTGAAAAGGGATTTATGGGAGAAGAGCTGAAGAAGCTGGACTTGGCAGTGACGTCTTCCTTCGACATTTCTTTTGTTTTTAATGTATATACCCTGGGTGAGGAGTGCTTACAACGGTTGGGATTTAAGGCAGAAGAATACTACAACCTGGAATTCAGCCTGCTGCATGCGCTTGGGTTCGCGGATGAGCAAATTGAGGCGGCCAATGATTTTGTTTGTGGTACCATGACTGTTGAGGGGGCACCTTATCTGAAAGACTCCCATCTGCCGGTATTTGATTGTGCGAATAAGTGTGGCAGAAACGGGATGCGTTACATTCATCCGCATGGACATATCAGGATGATGGCGGCTGTACAGCCTTTTATTTCCGGCGCCATTTCTAAAACTATTAATCTGCCGAATGAAGCTGTGGTGGAGGAAATTGCGGATGCTTACAAGATGAGTTGGGAGCTGGGACTGAAAGCATGCGCCCTGTATAGGGATGGCAGTAAGCTGAGTCAGCCGTTGAGTAATAAAAGTGATAAGAAGAAGAAGACGGAGGTTGCTGTGGCTGCATCGGTGGCACAAAATCTTAACGAGCTGACCATTGATGAATTACTGGAAGAAGTAAATAAACGGATGCTTGCCAGCAGGGATACGACCCTGAAGCGTCAGTTATCGAGGATTGTAGAGCGGCAGACTTTACCTTCCAAGCGGGGTGGGTTCACACAAAAGGCCAATGTAGGCGGCCAGGTTATTTTTGTGCGTACCGGAGAGTACAATGATGGTACGTTGGGTGAAATATTTATTGACCTGGCCAAAGAAGGGTCAACGTTGCGGAGCCTGATGAACTGCTTTGCCATTGCGGTTTCTGTGGGGCTGCAGTATGGTGTTCCGCTGGAAGAGTTTGTAGATAAGTTTGTGTTTACCCGTTTTGAACCGGCGGGGATGGTGGATCATCCTAATATAAAATCGGCGACGTCATTGATTGACTACATTTTCCGGGTATTGGGGTATGAATATTTAGGGCGTACTGATCTTGTACACGTATTAGACGTGCCTGGCAACACGGGAGAGGACGATGATGCTGAGGATTTGCCCCCGGCGTCGGCGGTGGTAAATCCGGGCGGAAAATCTACCTCGCGGGTTTCTAAAACGCAGGCTGTTGGCGCGTATCAGCAGGAAAATAGTACGCAGGATTATCTGAAAAGTATGCAAAGTGATGCGCCGGCGTGTAATACTTGCGGTCATATCACGGTGCGTTCGGGTACCTGTTATAAATGTTTGAATTGCGGCACCAGCATGGGTTGCAGCTGATTGGTGTTACAACTTCTTGTTAATGATATGTTATTGTGCCTCTAAAATTTCAAAGAAAAATAACATGCCTTTATCTTTGTATTCAAATAGGGTTTTCATAGGATAGTAACAAATTGAGGGCGCTTTTCTAGGCGCCCTTACTTTTTATCTAAAAAGCCAGATTTTACCTCTCTTTTGGGTACGGGAATTCTTCCGGTATTTTTTACGACTCATTTTCCAATTTGATATTTTTCTGTAAAGAGCAATTTTATTGCATCTTTTAAAATTATATGTCTAAATATTTGATTTTTTCTAATATTTATACTTTCTCCCAACTCACGATATAATTTTATTATATTTGTTATTGTATTAATTTTTATTATGGTTACTGTCCTATGAAAAACCAAATATTCCTACACCGCATGACTCATCATGCACTGTAAATGACTCTCGAAAGCAATGGTTCGTCCATTGCTTTTGTTTTTTTGGGGGTTTCTACGCATATTTTTTAATCTACTAGAAATCTCAAAATATAATTGTATTTTTAGACTCGAAAATTTGACACCTTATGAAAAAGCTGTTGTTAATGCTGTTGGTAGTTTTGGCCGCAGTCGCTTCAGCAAATGCCAGCACTGGTTTCAAGAACGGGGATAAGAACGGAGATAAAAACGGGGACAACAACGACAACCGTAATAATTCCAAAAACACGAATAATACAAAACCTGTACGGGTAGAAGAGTTTGTGTTAATGTTTCCGCGGGTAGAAACAGCGGAGAAAGTTGATGAAGCAGAGTTGGAGAAAGCTATTGTTGATTTGTACAAGTGGTATTTACAAAACGAAACCAAGTTAAATACAAACGACTTCCTCAAGGGAAGTGGTAAGGAGTTGGCTTTCCCTTTTAAGGTGGATCCAAAAACCTTGCAGCAATATTTTCTGTTCATCAAGAAAAACTTTCCTGGTTTTGGCGAGGACGATTTGTCTAACGTAAAACGCAACCGGAAGAAAGAAGCACCTGTTACTGTGCGTGATGAAATGGATAATCCTATGTCGATTTCAGTAAACAGATAAAAATCGTTTTGCCAGGCGATAATGCATTTAGAGTTCAGTTACAATAAGGGGGATGTGTTGCATGCATTGCGCTATCATTTTATGCAGAGGGGAGAGATAAAAGTCTTCCGCAACACGCTTATCATTCTGTTATTAGCCACCCTAACGGGTTATTTCTTCAGTGTAGTTACTACAAGCGCACTTACTGGTATTGTTATCATGATATTGGTGTTGGGCTGGGTATTCTGGTACCTCCTGCCTATTTCTATCTACAATAAGGCGGCTACGTTCAAAGACAGCATACAGCTTAAATATTCTGATGAAGGGTTATTAATTTCTACCCGGGCAAGTGATCATCAGCGGGCCATTAGCTGGAGTAATTTCTCCCAGGTGGTGGAAACAAAAAAATTCTTCTTTCTCTACAGGGATAAAAAAACCTTCTTTCTCATTCCCATCAGCGCATTCGAAACGGAAGAGGCGTACCGGAACTTCACGGCTATGCTGAAGACCAAGTTTAGTAATTACCGATGAGATTTTTTTTGTCCAGGATTAGACTGATTTTAATGATTTCCGGGATTTTCCCTTTTGGATTTTAAAAGATTTTGGGAGATGTAAGCGAAAATAAATTTGCTTACATCTCCCAAAATCTTTTAAAATCAAATTAGAATCATAAAGGAAAATCCCGGAAATCATTAAAATCAGTCTAATCCTGGACAAAGACAATTGCGCCTATAAATTGATGGTTTGAAATACGCTGAAATGCAGGATATGATTCATTGTTTTAGCGCCGGAAGTGGTCTGTGTCAATTGGTTCATATAACCGATATCGGCTTTCAGATTGGCGTTGAACTGGTAGCCAAATGCAGCCAGGAACCTGTTTTGGTCAAACAGCAGGTTGCTGATATCATTACCCCAAAGGTTCAGGAAAATTTCATCCTGTAATGCTACATAAAAGCGGGTAGTTTCTTTTTTATGTTTTAACTGAAGTTGTGTACGGTTGAAATATCGGAGGCGGTTGCCATACTTCCAGTCGCCGATAGCAGCTGCAGATCCGGGTTTAGCAGGTTGCGACACCCAACGTTGTTCTAACCGCACACGGTGTGTCATATCAATTAGCTTTGCCTTGTGTATATATTGCTCAAAGATGCGTTGTTCCGGTAACCATGTATTGCTAACGCCGCTATAGGTAGGTACGTAGGCATAGCCCAACAAAACCTGGTCCTGCTTGCCCAGTGAATATTGTAATCCCCCGCGCATCAGTAGTTGTCCTTTGTTGCTGATGCCATCCCTGATACGCAGTTGCACATCAAAGGGAATAGCCCATTTGCTATTAATTTTCATGTTACCGAAGTACGTATACCAATTCTGGTAAGCCTGAGTCATATCCTGTGCTGATACAAAACGGACAATGGCCAGCAGGGCCATTGTGAGTAGTATTTTCCTCATAATCGCTGAATATAGGTGGGCTTAAAGATAAATAAATAGGGATTAAAAAAAGAAAGCGCCTGCAGATGCAGGCGCCGGTAGATTGTTGTTTAGCTATAGTTGATTGTTGTATCAAAACTTATTATACCACAGTTTGGTGCCTTTCAGGTCACCGCCTACAGCGGTGGCAGCGGCGTCATAATTGGCTTTATTCTGTGTTTGTTCCTGTATTGGATAGGTTAAGCGATAAGGTACACCGTCCTTTACGCTAAGGTCCAGTACACCGGATTTCGGCGCCATGAACAGTGGTTGACCACCGGGCTTTTTGAATTTCAGCCTTGTTCTCTCAAACCATGCCTGGAAGCCCTGGGGGTACAGCGCCAGCCATTTCTGGGTGCCGATTACGTTTTTCCAGTCGGCCGCTGTGTAAGGTACTTTAGCGATATAAGCGTTTATATCTTCCTCTGTGATTGTTGTTTTGGAGAGGTCTCTCCAATAGTGCATGGATGCTTTGATCCCGTTGGTATAATGTGTAGCGGCATCACCTACGTTCATACCTCTTGCAGCGGCTTCTGCCAGGATAAATTCCACTTCCGGATAGCCCATCAGGATACCTGGCATGGTGGCACTGTATATTTGTTTACCTGGCGCGGAATAGAATGCATCGGACTTGTGTGCCGGATCAGAAGTGCTCCAGCCATAAGGTAATCCAACGAATTTCTTTTCTGCATCAGAAGGGCGTGCGTAGATGGGCAGGCGGGGATCATCCAAACCGGCCATGTAGTCCATCAGGGTGGTGCTTACCGCGAAGTCGATGATAGGCCGATCCTTATCGTTTTGCGGATATCGGTTCGGAACAGCATCTACATATTGGAATTGAGCCGACTGCCCGTTATCGGTGATTGCCTGTTGATAGTGGGCTTCGATGATCTGTTTGGCTTTTTGCGGATTAGCATCTGCCATACGGATGGCCATGCGTAACATGAGCGAATGTGCCAGCCTTTTCCAGCTATCTACATTACCGTTGTAAATAATATCTCCCGTATTATAACTTGTTTGTGATGCATCCAGTATACCGATCTGCGCTTGCAGGGTATCCAGCAGGGAATTGTAGATGGCCTGCGGATCATCATATTTAGGCGTGATGTTGGTTTCATTCTGGAAGGCCTGTGTATAAGGTATATTACCGTAGGTATCTGCCAGCACCTGGAACAGCCAGGCCCGCATGATATGCGCGATAGCGTTTTGATTGCCAACGCCGGGCTGGCCTGCCTTTGTGCTATTCATTTTAATAATGGCATCCAGGTTATGTAATGAATAGCTGTACAATGTATTCCAGAGGGCGGTGTTATTACCTTCATCGAGTTGATACTGGCTATCAACAAACCTGGAATTGCCCGACCAGTATTGTGCGTAGTGACTGGCGATATAGCCATTTTGCAGCCCGTTGTACAAGATGTCCATAGCGGATTTTTGCGCACCGGTGAGCAGGTATTGTGGTTCTGTGGTGGTAGGCCTGGTTGGATCCCGGTTCATATCATCCAGTTTTTTACAACCGGAGATAGCCAGGGAAACGGTTAAAAGCAATGCACCACTATATTTCAAAATCATCTTTGTCATCGTCATAAAAATTTAGAATGATACATTCAGGTTAATACCATAAGACCGGAGTGACGGCAGTGCTCCACCTTCAATTCCCTGGATATTAGAGGCAGAATTGAGGATGTTGGATGGATCCACATTGGGAGCATTGGATTTGATCAGCCAGAGGTTACGACCATAGAGGGAGACGCGGACATTCTGCGCACCTATCTTTTTATACCAGGATTCCGGGAGATTATAGCCCAGTTTAGCTTCTCTCAGGTAAATATAACTGGCATCATACAAGTTGGCTTTACTGATCCTGTTACCGCCATTATACACAAAATGATCCTGGGCACTGATGTTAACTGTATTGGGTTTGCCATCTGCAGTAACACCTGGCACGGTAAGACCTGTTTCACGGATATTATTACTTACCGTGCTTTGCAGTAATCCTGATTTTTCGCCATACAGGTTAGTGTAGGAGAAGAATTCACCACCATGCTGGAAGTCTACCAGTGCTGACAGGTAAAAGCCTTTGTAGGAGAAGGTATTGGTAATACCACCTACGTAATCGGGATATGCGTTACCGATGTTTTTAAGTTCGCTTGGAATATAGTGTCCGGCAGAATCCACCACTTTTTGTCCGTTGAGGTAGGTGTAGTCAGTACCGCGGATAGTTCCCAGTGGCTCCCCTACTTCAGCTACCACAGATACCTTTTGTGTACGGCGGTCGGTGCCGATAGTTAAGATAGGCAATGAAGTATTGTATTGAGGAACATTCAGGTTGAGCAGTTTGTTGCGGTTGAAAGCGATATTGGCGTTAATATCCCAGCGGAATCCACCTTTCAGGCGGATAGGGTTGAGGTTTAAGCCTATTTCCAAACCTTTATTTTCCACGCTGCCGCCATTTATGTAGGCCCCCAGGTAGCCGCTTGGCGCTGAAGTTGGCAGGGTAATGATCTGATCCTTAGTGACGCGTCTGTAGTAAGTAAGATCAAGACCAACGCGGTTATCCAGGAATTTTAATTCC
The DNA here is from genome assembly GCF_018224885.1 of Chitinophaga hostae. Classification (GTDB taxonomy): domain Bacteria; phylum Bacteroidota; class Bacteroidia; order Chitinophagales; family Chitinophagaceae; genus Chitinophaga; species Chitinophaga hostae. The sequence continues at coordinate 721,911 of NZ_JAGTXB010000001.1, forward strand.
ACGCCTGTTTCCACTTCCGTGGTACGTTCCGGTTTCAGCTCAGGGTTATTATAAGTAGAGTTGAATTGGCCGATGGCGTTACCATTGAATGGAGGAACGTAATTGAAGGTATTAAAGCTATGATATGGATCGGCGTCGTTACCCACAGCAGCAAGGCTTCCTCTGACTTTACCGAACGACAGCCATTTCCACTCTTTCAACAGGTCGGAGAACACGAAGGAAAGGGAAGCTGACGGATAGAAGTAGCGGTTATTGCCTTTCGCGAGGGTGGAAGTCCAGTCATTACGGCCGGTAAGGTCGAGGAACAAGAAATTTTTATAACCCAGATTGGCGGTAGCAAATACTGAATTGATCTGTTTTTCGTAGTATTCATCTATCGGAGTGGCTGGTTGCTGGGAATTATTCAGGTTGTAAATATCCTTGATAATAAGGCCACCGTTCGTGAAGCCTCCGGTAGCTGTCCACAGGCGGTGCATTACGTTGCCGCCCACGGTAGCATTCAGCTGGAAGTCATCTCCGAAATTCTTTTTTATGTCGGCTGTTACCTGGTAGTTCATTTCACGGGAGCTGCGTACACGTTTGATATAAGTACCTGGCAGGTAGTCCTGTGCGGTTCTTTCTTCTTCCAGTGTATTATAGTCATCCATGAATACGCGACCGGTGAAGCTCAGCCATTTGGTAGCATCTATATCCAGGCCGGCATATCCATATATCCTGTTGCGGCCATCTGTTTCATAGTCCATGTACCGGTTCCAGTATGGGCCATTGCTGGAGGAGATACCGGGGTTATCCCATGATTTCCTGTTCCAGGTGATTTGGGAACCATCATCATATTTATATCTTTTCTCCTGTTCGATATCCAGTTGTCGCTGACCATACATGGTAAATTGCAGGGTTGGATTGGGCCCGGTGAACCCGGTGCCTGGTCTGCCTTTTACCCTCAGTGAGGTATAATTGACGGAAGCGACTGCTCTTACGCCTTTGGTGATTTCGTAGTTACCGTTTACCGAGAGGTTATTTCTTTTGTTGGTAGCATTGGGCAGTACGAAGCTTTGATCCATATTGCCATATGACAGGCGGAAAGCGCCTTTGTCGTTGCTGCCGGCCATGGAAATATTGTTGGTGAGTGTGAATCCTGTTTTGTAGAAATCCTTCACGTTGTTCGGATGTGGGGACCAGGTGTCTGTTTGTCCGAAGAAGGGATTGTTTTTATTTTTATCCCATGACCAGTATGGACGGACTTTTCGACCGTCGAGTTTTGGGCCCCAGGATTCATCTACTGCATATTTGGGAAGCAGGTCATATCTGCCTTTGCCGTTGTTGTCGTCGTAAGTAGCGCTTTGTTCGTTGAGGAATCCTTCCGGATGCTGGTTATAGTAAAGTGTATCGAAGCTACCGGCTGCGCCGCCGCCATATTCGTTCTGGTATTTAGGCAATACTGCGACCTGGTCTACCTGTGCGTTGAGGCTATAGGTAACGCCGATACCTCTTTCGCTGTCGGGGCGTTTTTTAGTAGTTACGAGCATTACGCCATTTGCGCCGCGGCTGCCGTACAATGCCGTAGCGGCAGCGCCTTTCAGCACGGATATATTTTCAATGTCTTCCGGGTTGATATCCTGCAATGGGCTACCGTAGTCATACCCACCGCCACCATTGAGCTGGCCGCCCTGGTTGGTAACGCTGTTCATCATTGGAACGCCATCGAGTACAAAGAAGGCGTTGTTATCTCCCAGGATGGATTTTACACCACGGATAGTGATTTTACTGGAGCCGCCCATGGAACCTGTGTTGGTGCTTACCTGAACACCGGCTACTTTACCGGAGAGTGCATTAACAAAGTTTACCTCTTTGGCTTCCTGTACGGCGCTGCCGCTTACTTCCTGAATGGCGTAACCAACTGAGCGCGGATTTTTCTTGATGCCGAGGGCTGTTACTACCACTTCTCCCAAAACTTTTTTAGTAGCGCTGGAAGGAACCATGGAGAAATTCAGCGCGCCTCTTTTCTCGATGGGAACGGTTTGTTCGCCAAAAGTAGGAGCGGTAACGAGTATGGTGTCTCCAACGCCTGCTTTGATCGTATAGTTACCGGTAGGATCTGACTGTGCATTTGTTTTAGTGGTTTTGTTACGGATGACAGCGCCGGGAATTGGTGTTCCTTTATCATCCTTCACGTTACCGGTGAGGGAGAATTTTCCCACTTCACTTTTAGCCGTTGCCGGATCCGGTGGGAGGATGAGTGCGGTATCCTCTTTTGGTGCTGTAGTAGTTTTCGTACTATCGGGAGTAGATTTAGCAGATGTGTCTTGTTTAGGTTTTGATGTATCCTGCGTTGGAAGCGCTTTTGAGGCGGTATCCGGTTTTTGTTTGATACTTGTATCTGCAGCAGCGGGTTTAATCACTACCGGAACAGTGGTATCAGCTTGCAGTAGTTTTGCGGTGAGATACCCTTCGGGTTTTGCGTATGCGCTGCTGGAGGTATAGCAGAAAAAGGCATAGCACAGGCCCGACCAGGCTAGTACATGGCTTCTCATTGTATAATGAAAGATTTGGTTACAAAATTTTTTGACAGGAATCCTATGCTGTCTATTGTTACATTGATTGTTCATCAATATAACAATACAATCAAAACGCCTTCTACAATGGGTTGCAGAAGAAAAAAAATATTATTTCAGGTTTTTCCTCATTTCGTAGTGTGGAATGCCCACTTCTGTAAATTCTTCTCCACATGTTTCGTAGCCCAGCTTCTGATAGAATCCTGTGGCTTCTTTGCGAGCATGCATCATGAGAAGATTAAAATCATTTTTACGCGCGTATTCTTCTGCGAAGGCAATAATTTCTCTTCCAACTCCTTTTCCCTGCAGGGAGGGCGATACGGCCATTTGCCTTAACTGTACAGTGTTTTCACTGACTGGTGTAAGTATGCAACAGCCAGCAATTTTATTTTCATTACCTGTTGTTGTGAATCCTGCAATCAGGATGTCGTTCATTTCCTGTTGCAATTGTTCGGCAGAAAAGCTTAGTCCAAGTGGTTTTCGCAATACCTCATCGCGAAGCGTTACCATGTCGTGGTAATCACAACTACCGTATTCGATTATACGAAAATCAAGCATGTTTGTCTGTTAGGTTTTGTCTATTGCGAATTTAAGCAACTGCCCTGTGCGTGGCTTATCTGCAACATCGCTCACAAGTGTCTGCCCGACAAATAGCTTGCCAACAGGGTCAGGAGTGTTGGGAATGAAAATAATTGACGATGAGCTCATTAACAGATTTAACGACTAGCATGTCATCCTGTATGGTGAGGGCGTTGGGGTGTGTATCTGTGCAGATTATTTTTTTAATAAGGCCGCTTTGTTTGATTTTTTCGAATCCATTCCCGGCGAATATGCCATGGGTAGTGATTACGTAGATGTTATCTGCTCCTGCATCATGATAAGATTCGGCGGCGTGGATCAGCGATCCGCCGGTACGGATCATATCATCATAGATGATTACGGTTTTATCTTTTACATCGGCGCTGATGGCGGTGATGGCGGTTTCATCGCCGGAGATGCGGCGTTTAAACACAAAGGCAGCCGGTACATGAAGGTCGTTTGCCAGGGATTCTACCCATTTGGCTCTGCCCGCATCCGTGCTGGCGAGAACAAAAGGTTTGCCTGCGGCGAGTTCCATGGCAGCATCCTTTACAAAGTCTTTAGCATATAGATGAACTGGGCGGACATCATTTTCGAAATACCAGGTAATACCATCCACATGGAGGTCGATCATTACAATCCTGTTACCCCGGGAAGTATTGGGGAGAGAGGAGAACAGTACTGCGCGCGTTTTTGCTTTCACGATCTCGCCATATTTCACTGCGCGTTCCATAGTGGAATAGCCGAAAAAGGGGATGATGATGGTGAGGGAATAGGCACCCAGCTGTATGCATCCACTGGCAAGATCATATAATTCCAGGGTCGCCTTATCGTCGATGGTGCCGCCGATGAGGATTACTTCTTTGTTGCTGACATTACTCAAAATGCGGTGATAATGTTCCCCATCCGGAAAATCACGTATCTCTAATTCCCCATTTTCCCAGGCGGTGCCAGGAACTGACAGAATTCTGTCTTTTAAATATTGGTAATGCTGTGTAGCAAAAATGATCTTCTGTGGCATGACTTTTACAGGGTAATGGGTGATAACCGTAAAAATAAGTGATTAGGGGGATATTTATAACGTTGATAATTAATAATTTTGTCCGCGAGCACTAACTTTTCTCCCGTTTTTTAACTTTTCATTTGCGGGTGGAACATTAAATTTGAAGGATTACAATATTCATGATTCGTATTACAGCATATATCGGAGCACTGTTTTTTTTCTTTTTCATTAGCATGCAGGTTACTGTCGCACAGGTACGGTTGTCTGGTATGGTGGCGGATCAGGATTCCAGAACGGGATTACCTTTTGTTTCTATCGTTAACAAAAGGACTATGTCGGGCACACTTAGTAATGAAAGCGGGCGCTTTTATATTGAGGGTATTCCCGGTGACACACTTGAGTTTTCCATGTTGAGCTATGCGCCCAGATTGGTAATACTTCCAATGTTATCATCTACACAGGATGTATATCTGCAGAAGCGGATGTTTGAATTGCAGGGCGTAAATGTGCGCGGAAAGAACTATGCTAAAGACTCTGCGGCGTTGCGGGATGAATATGGACGTTATTTTAACTATCATAAACCAGGGGCGATGGATGTATTGAAAACATTGCCTGCCAACCCGATTACGGCATTATCTTATCTAGTTCCCAGTAAGACGCGTAAGCGGAAAGAGCAGTTTCATGAACAGCTGCTTTATTGGGAGAAAGAGAAGTTCATCGATTACAGATATTCTCCTGAGCTTGTAGGAAAAATGACGAAACTGCAAAGTCCGGAACTGGACTCCTTTATGTATAAATACAGGCCTGGTTACCAGTTTCTGAACTCAGCATCAGAATATGATCTGTTGCTATATATTAAGCAATCGTTCGAAACCTACCAAAAGCAGAAGGCAGAGCGGAAGGAACCTTAATAAAGTTGTACAGGATATTTGCGCCAGGCGATTTCGCCTGGCGCTTTTTTTTGATGGTACTTAAACAGCAATGCCCCGTTATCTTGTGAGGGGGAAGATTGTGCAAATGATGGCAATGTTATGTTGACAGCACAGGTAGATTTTATTCCGAGGGTTCTAAGATATTTTTTAATGCCGGTAAAGAGAAATAGTGATGTTGTTTGAGGTAAGCTTCAAAGCCGTCATCGGTAGATAACAGGTTATCGAATGCGGAGCCAACAGGCCACATCGTAGCTTTTCCTGCCGAAAATTTATTGAAGAGAGGTTCGTAGATGCTGCCGATATAGGCAACGATTTTTCTTTTTTCGTTGGGAGTGAACAGGCTAAACGGATTGGTTTTGGAAATAGTACTTTGATTGGAATCAAAAAGTAAAGAGCCATACGTATCCAGTGCCATTAACATCCGAATATCATTTGCACTGGTGTGATCAGCGATCCACTTCAACAGTTCTTCTTTAATTACCAGTTCTCCTTTTCCATTTTTTACAAATATGATTTCTCCTACCGTAGCCATATGTTTATCGTCCATATCGAGGTAGTCGTTCATGACGAGGTCATTTATTTTAGGCTCTTTGGTATAGCCAAATGATGTTACCAGTGTTTTCAGGAAGAGGGTGTCTTCGTGGAGAAGATAGGCGAGGTCGGGGCGGCTGTTGTTGAAGAGGTATTTGTTTCGGGAAATGATCTTAGGATGAAGATCGATTTTATATTGGGCACTATCTGTAAAGATGATGAAATCTCCTAAAAGTGGTACCCATGTTATATATCTATAATCCTTAGAAATGAAAATATTGTCAATAGTATAATCATATTCATCGCCTTGGTCAACTGAGTCATTTTCTAAAATGGTGGTAAAGTGCTCATGGAATTTTATCCTGGGATTCGATGGATGAAAAATATCACCAAAGATGTTTAGGATTCTGACTTGGAAAATTGCATCGTCTAATACCTTGAATCCTTTATCCAGCAAACCTTGCGAGATAATTGGTAAAGCTATATTTACATCCATCTCGGAATAACGATAAGTTGGAACGGAACCTTCTCCATCGGTTTCAATGTTTGATTGGAGCTCCATTTGGAGTTTTACGGTGTCGTTGTTCATTTTGTATTTTTTTTCTGAAGCTTCAATGTCATCCTTAATCTCAGTTATATTTGAAGGTTGTTTGTGGCGGTCGTGGCAACTAAGGAGAATGGATATAGTTGCGATAATGGTTACTCTTTTTGCTAAGTTTATCATACTTATTTTCTTAAACCGAGGTGAAAATGATTTTGATGTGCCAGCAGCGATTTACCTATTGTGTGTTTGATTGTTTTTGTGTAGGCGAAGTTTTTTCTAAAATTCCATCTTACAGCAACGGATAGTATATTCTCAAGTGTGGCAATAAACTCCCTCTCCGACCCGTACGCCTTCTTCGCCTCGCTCCATAACACAGAGCCCGCCCTATCCGTACTGCCTGGATACCTGATATCGATATCATTCCCGTTAATATGCCCGATATGTCCGAGATTCCTTTTATCCGCTGCAGAAATATCATTAAAGTATAGTTTGTCTTTGTATCCATTTTTGGGTAACGAATAGAAGAAACCGAACAAGGGAGCAGCTATTTCCGGTGCTATATAGTTATCATCCCCACCGTCCCGGTTGCCAAATCTTCCCCAGTTTGGACCGTTTTCCGGGAATGGAACCAAACCACTGGTATTTTTTTCCAATAGAAAAGATTTGATGTGTATGTCAGAGGAATATAAATCATATTGAAACTTCCTGCTCCGGGGATTAGCCTGTACAAGTGTATATTTGAAAGTTTCGACGTAGATGCAATACCTGTTAATCCGGCCCATCGTGGCTTTGCCATAGCGACATTTCTCTGCCTGGAATACAACCGCCGTTTTGTTTTTGAGAAGATCTTCTTTTTCTGCATAATTGCTTTTACCACCGGCGAAGAGTTCTTTACCCACAAGTTTGCTGACACTGTTTGAATCTCCTCCGTTAGCCTTTCCCTGGAGCCCTTTGGATTTCCAGAATGCCATTGCTGAAAGCACTGCGATTTTCATATCGGATGCCACCAGATCGGGATGGCTGATGATGTCAGCGTTTTCTTTGATAGTATAGCTGTTGGCAAGCGCATAAGCTTCTCTGCCGGTAATTTGTATAAGTCCTCTTCCCCTGAAGTTCCAGCCGTCTCCCTGGTATGTATTCCCGAGCGAAATGCCTTTTGCGGTATCAGGACCATAAGTATAATTGGCAATATGTTGCTGGTTTTGGATACTCACGCCGGGCTGCGCTGGTTTTCTGACACTCCTGCCCCATTCCCGTGCTTTTTTCCTGCCTTCTGATGTTCGGAATGGAGGAAAGTGTTTCAACAGGTCATCCCAATAATAGTTAAAACTTTCTCCGTTTTTAATATGCAAACACATTCCGCTTTCCACGCCTACCTGGGAAAAAAAATGCGCTTTGTTCCAGCAGGTATTCATACCTGTTAGCGCCATATACCGGTTATAGGTATATGCTACTGTCTTTAGGGCTGCTACATCAGCTTGGGGAAATATTTTTAGCAGCTGCCCGACTGTTATGTCTTCATTACACCGGGGACAGTCCTTTTCAAGCCCATTCTCTTCCTGAGATTCTCCCAGTACTACCGGCGCATTTTTCCTGGTAAGATCGTTCAGTAAACGATCCAGCCTGTCAGAAAGTTTGATATGCCGATAATAGTTGACGCTGTTAGGATCCAGCATATTTTTGTCGGCTACTTCTGCCGGATAAAGGTATTTGCTCGTGTTTATTTTGATTACTACATAAAAGCAGCGGAAGAATCCATCTTCCAGGAAATTACCTGTTTTTAAGGTACAGGTATCTATTACGAGTTCACTCATCTCATTTTCATCTACCTGGATATTTTTGCTGATGCAACATTTATCTTCGTCGAGCAGTTTATTTTCCCATACCTGGATGAGGAGCTTTTCACCTGCCAGGTTACTTGTTTGTATATGTAAGGTTATTTTTTCTCCGTATTTATACACTTTATAGGCAGGGTTTTTCTGCGAATCAAAAAGGTAGACAGCAACAACTTCCCTTGCTGCTTTTATCCGGAGATATTTTCCTGTTTCTGTTGTGCGCCTGTTACTTTGTTTTTGTGGAAACCAGCATTTCCTTCCATTACATACAATCGTTTTCATGTCAGCAAACTGGATACTGTTTGCTATTTGTTCAATAGCAAACAGTATGTTGAAAGTGTCCCATTCAAAGCTAGTAGCTGTTAGTAATGGTTTCAGGCTGTAGGTACTGATATCCATTTTCAATTCTCCAGTTGTATCAAAGCTCACAAATCCCAGGTCTTTGACATGATGTGGCCTATTGGCCGGGTTACACAACAATAGATGAACGCGAACTATTTCAGACGCAGCCGCCGGGCTGCTGATACATATTTTTATATTTTCTTTCCATCCTGCGTTTGGTTTATAGATATTTTGCTGATCTGTAAAGCACCAGCGGTTAATGGTAGCATATGCTGCGTTAACTTCCAATGATTGCGCAGACTTGCCTAACCGCGCGCTAATAATGAAGCGCCCTTCAACGGATGCCGTTGCATTTTGCATGGTAGTGCCACCTGCGCCATATGGTTTCCACATAATAATTCCATCCAATGATTCATCATAAGGCATTAGCGTTTGAAGGGCTAGGCGATATGATTTCCCTATGATCCAGTTGGTCGTGTCATTGATAACCCTGATCTGTAACAGCTCATTGTTTTTTACTTCCAGTTGCCATTCTCCGCGTCCTTTAATCCCAGTTGTTTCATTGTTTTCATTATCTGGGAAATGCTGCACAACTTCAACGAGATATTTTCCGGGAATGGTAAAATGGGTATCGCCATCAAGTGTGAGAGATGGACCGATACCCACATGTTTACCATTTAGTAGCCATTGGGTGGCTGCTGCACTTGGGGTTGGCAGCAGAGTTGTATGGATCATTTCTGATACATGAAAACTCATTGACGTGCGAGGTCTAACCAGGTGATTGCCTGGATGGTTGGTTAACAATATAGTATCGCTTTTTTCAGATTTGAATGTCTTAGTTACTATTTGCGGATTAGTGCCGGTATGCATCGTGGCGGTGACAACATACTTTGTTGCTGCGTTCGGTGGTGTAAAACAAATGCTATCGGTATTTGAAGCAGCCAGCACATTATTACTGTTGTCCGTAACCTGCATGGACACATATTGTTTTTCCGGTGCTGTAGCCGGAACCATATCATATACAGCAGCTATTGTAACAGCTATCCCTTTTTGAAATTGCTTTTCGCTGAAAGCGCATGAGGCTTCGAACTTATCTGTAACCGTGAATTCATCTCTAAGTTTGTTGATGGTTGCGGTTATATCGAAATAAGCGTTGGTATTTGGCTGGCCTTCTCCGTATGCCATTACGCGATAGTTGCCCATTTGGTCAAAACTTAACGGCAGAAATGGCCCTTTTCTTTCAAAGGAGAGAAGGGTATTTTCGAAAGAATGACTATTGAACACTTTCCAGCTTACCAAAGATTCATCTATGGAAGCAGTATTGTTATACTGATCTACATTGAAAGACAATGGTTCATTTATTCTTACATTGATCGCAGGGGGCGTATTATCTTTTATGCTGCTACTGATGAAAGTAGCAGCAGGAGAACGTTCCTCCAGTGTCAGGTTAATGCTGCGGATTTTTGGTATTTCCTGTTGTGTATTCGTTCCTGGTGATAGCGGGTTTAACGCTTTGGTACTTTCCTGTTCTTTATTTCCGGCCGTGGGTGTGTTGATGGCACTTGTTTGACCATGACAAAGGATACTGATGCAGGGACTTCCTGATACGGCGCAGATGGCGGTGCTCTCTTCAGTAAGGGCTTTTCCTCCATTGGATAATATAATGTTGGAAGAACAGCCATGCCATTGTACTATAGCGGGTATGCAGGAGCTATGTGAGATGGTGCAGGCGCCGAATGTTCCGGGTTGGAAAGGGTTGCCTGTTTCATTGCTGCTTGCCACCGGTTTGGTGCTGCCGCTATAATCATTCATGAATTCGTGGGCGCTTGTTACCTGCAGTTTACTGCTGATATTACCGAATGCACATTTGCATACGGCTCCCTGCACCACAAAATGTTTGTTCGCCATCTTATCGTTTATTGCTTTGGGGTATTAATTTGAAAGAAGGTTATTTTTTTCAAATTTAATTCCATGTTGTTTACCATTCATGATAATCGACTTGCCGGATTGAATAGAAAGCTCACCAGAGCTTTGCCAGCGGATGCGTTTACCATTTTCTGTATATTTCTTACAGATGATAAGCACAGTTCCTGCGTGGTTGTTACGCATGATTTTGGGGTTTAAAATATTTTTGATTTTTCTCCACTTTGAATGTTAACTGATTTGCCGGCGCTTATGTGCAAGTCTTCCTTGGAACTATCAATATTTATTTCTTCTGCTTTCTTTTCAATCTCGCGTGCCTGCATGTTTATGTTTTCCATGGCTATTTTGGTGATATTGGTGGCTGTTAACCGGTAATCATTTACCGTGTATTGATGCAGGCAATCGCCTGCACTATGAAGGATGTTGAGTCCGGCCGTGTGGCTCATATGATGGCCGGCGTTCAAATCGATATTTTCTGTGGCGTGAATGCCGATATTGCGCGCGGTTATTTTGATATTTTCGAGGGCAGCAATGGAAATATGCTGTTTATGCGTGTCCATGATAATGGTGTTACCTCCTTTGTCGGAGATGACGATATTTTCCTGCTCGTTCGTGTCATCGAGACGGATGGTATGGCCACTCCGCGTGCTGATTACCTTTATATTATTCATTTCATCTCCGTAGTTTGTTTTGGCATTTCCATTGAAGGCGCATCCTGTGGCGTACGGAGCTTCGGCGTTTCCATTTTCAAAATCCACCCATACTTCTTCATTTATTTCAGGAATGAAATAAAAACCTTTATTGGCGCCGCCATGTGGCTGATGCATTCTGATCCAGGGAGTGCATCCTTTTTGCCAGTTAAACCTTACCCGGATACGTCCCAGGCCCTTCGGATCATGGTTATCTGTTACAGTGGCGCTTTGTGCTTCACAACGGGGCATATGATCCACCTGCATGGAGGGAGTGACAATGTCTGCAGGCACGCCTTCAAAAGTGTTGTAGTAATCTCCGTTTCCGGTGCAATGATGTTCCAGCATCGTGAGTACAAATTCTCCATGATCTTCCCGGGAAGGTAGTCTTTCCTGTACGCTGATGATGTTACCTAACCGCAGACCTGTATTTCGGCTGCATCCTTTTACAGATACCATTTGGGACAATCGCCCTTTTTTATATTGCCTTGTAAGGGCAGATAACTCGGACCTGGTATTGCCGCTGAATGCGTAAGGCAATTTATAGCCCGCAGTATAAGGATAATACTTGCTGCTCAGAGAATGTACATATTGTGTATAGCTGTTGCTGAGAGAGAAAACCTGGTCTTCTGTATTTTCTTCAACTACCTGCTGCAATCGGTAGTTATAGTTGCTAAACAGATGGTTGACAGGTAATATTTTGCATTCCATCTGGAAGTCAACCAGGTCTGTTTGATGTACAAGATTTGTTTTCTGTGGACTGTATTGTCCGAAAATTACCTGCTGACCGTTATAAAAGAAGTGCTCTCCATAACGCTGTGATAACCGATGCAGGAAGTCAAACCCTGATTCTTTGTACTGTACAATATATTTCAGGGGTTGCTTGCAGGCGGGGTTTATAAAAGGGTTAACAGCCAATGGATGACAACTTTTAAAAATGGAATTTACAATGGATGATAAGGCCTGTTGCTCAAATGATTGCATATGTGGATTCCCTGAAAGAAGGATGGTAGGGCTGTTGCCTTTAAGCGTACAGCCGCCGGTTGTTCCATTGTCTTCTTTACCGGAACTAACACTGGTGATAATACCATTAAATAACAACGGGTCTAAACCTGGTGTCGTCTCTACTGGTTGGGTGCAAATGCTGATTTCCTTTCCCAGCAGCGATTTTCCAGCTATTATGGGATTTGCTCCATGCTTTGATAACCAGTCGTATTTAATACCTAATTCAAATTCATGATGTCCTTTCATGGATTGTTTCAGGTGAAGAAATTGAAATTGACCAAATTTTTGCTCTGCTATAGATACAGTTGTTATTGTATTTAAAGACATGGTGTAGGATTGTGTTTGGTTGAGGATTTGTTTTGGAGGAGTTAACATCGAATGTTAACAAACAATGCATCGAAATTATGTAATTAATTTTAATTGAGAAAAAATAATTAAGATTCCTACCTAAAAAAATATTTTTAAAAACTTTTTTAAAAAATGTAATTGAAAGTATAATGATGCGAAATCCTTTGTCAATATAGTTTTTGAGTTGTCGTTAATTGATTGGATAAAGAAGAAAGTAAAATTTAATTTTTTATTCTTATTTGAAAAAAATATAACTTCGGTGCATTAGTTAAAGAAAGAGCACTTCTTTTTTTGTTGACGCTGCCACTTTAATAAGGCAGATCTGTCGTCACAACAAGTATTCCATCCGATAGTAAATGTATGTTGCATTAATGAGCTGAAACCAAGTGGGGACATGGGTTCGCTTAACGATATTGTTTTGCTGTTATGTTTACACGTTGTGGAAATGTAACAGCAATGCAACGGCGTTAATGCCTGGTTTTCATGATCACGGAAAATGCGTGAGGAATGGATTTTTTTTTTATAGCGAAAGAATTTTTTGCACGATGTATACATATCATATCGGAAAAATACCGTAGAAAACGTGAGCGAAATTAAGCTTGTTCAGAAGTTCCCTGTAATCAGTTGGGAAACAATATCTTCTGCCCTATAGCGGATGAATTGTTTGCGGAAGTAAATTTCCTTGCTGGGTATAGTGAGGTAACAAGCCAGCTATTTGGGCACATAGACCAAAAGTTTTTATGGTGGATGGTTGTTGTGTATATATGCAGCATCGAAATGATGAGCGTAAGGGGTGCTCAATTCCTTTTGGCGCGATAAATATGTACCTGCAGTGTAGCATCGAAATGATGAGCGTAAGGGGTGCTCAATGCCTTCTGGAGCGATAAACATGTACCTGCAGCATTGAAATGATAAACACAAAGGATGGGCAATGCTTTTGGGAACAATAAATATGCACCTGTTGAATCGAAATGATAAGCATAAGGAGCGCAATGCTTTTGGAAACGATAACATGTGCAGGTTATTTCAATTGGTATATCACTGTTCAACAGTTCTGTTGAAAATAGAACCCAACAAAAAAGGCTCTAAGAACACGAGTTCCTAAAGCCGACTTCTAACTGTATCAATCAACTAACTTATTTTATCTCCAGATTTTTCCAATCTCCGGCCGAGCCATAGCCCACCCAGTACCCGATCATACCGGTTTTCTGTGTGCTGAGCTGGGATACCGTCAGGCACCTTTCTTCATTTACATACACAGATACTTCCGGATAAGCCACTACTACCTTTACATGAAACCATTTATTAGGGTTGGTAGAAGGATCTATTTCATTTTCATATTTACCAGGAAAGTCCTGTCTTAGCTGCTGCCAGTCGTGCGCCGGAAGAGAAATATACTGAACCGAGTGACCTCGCCTGCCGGCTTCTGGTACCTGGAAATTAAAAGGGCGGAAATATACGGCGTCGTATGTGGTGTCGTTGACACCATGAAATGCAATTCCCACAAAGCTCTTCTGTAACAGATTTTTCCCTTTTACATCAAATTCGATGGCTCCGTTGGAAAAATTTGATTGCGTGATCCAGACAACTCCCATACCAGGCGCCTCGTTCAGGTGTATCACGGAATCTTTAATCATCCCACGGTTCACCACGCGCAGCTCCTGCGCCTCTGCGGTTATCACCAATAGGAAAAGACAGATAAAGGTAATGCCGGTGTAACGTAACATAGTATTATAATGTTTATAGCTGATAGCGTTTGCAAAACCATGCCGGATAGATGGAGGCTGATAAACATTTGTTATTATATTGAATATTAACTAATGTGTCCGGAAGTGATACATTCCACTGTTCATGCCCGTACAATACCCCAGGTGAGAACAGGCGCACAATGAAAGAAGCGAATGATACATCGTATCATTCGCTTCTCCCGAAAAAAATATCAGCGACTCGATTACTTTATTAATGCGCCATTCAACCTGCCCAACTCAGTTTCTGCCAATTTAGTATTATAGCGGGCCTGGATTAAACGGTAGTAGGAATCTTCGAGGCTCTGTTGCGCTATTTTTACTTCAAGAATAGTAGATACACCCTGTTTGAAACGCTCTAATGCTACCATTGCATTTTCCCTGGCAAGGTCATTGGTCTCTTCTTCCAGTGAGGCCTGTTTCTTATAATATTCATAGTCTTTGAACGCATTATTAAGAGAGAGGTCTACCTGCGACTTTATGTTGTCTAATGTGATGTTCTGAAAATCAAAATCTATCCGGGCATTCTGTACTTGTCTTTTTACATTGAAGCCATTGAAGATAGGGATGGCAGCAGTTAGTCCGTAATTGAAAACTCCATTACGGCTAAAACGGGGACTGAATGCGTTGGAAGCGGCATTAGAAGTATTCCTTGTATAGTTATAACCAGAATTAAATGATACTACCGGGAAATAATCGGCACGACGTTCTTTGATGGTCAGCGCAGAGATATTTATATTTTGCTGCTGTACTTTAATGGCGGTATTATTGTTGGCAATATTTTGCTGCAACACGGCAAATGATATTCCGTTATCCAAAGGAATAGAATCTACCACATCATATCCGGTAGCGCCTGCGGGTACTGCCATCAATTGATTGAGCAACGCTTTACTTTGCTCTATCAGCGTTTGCTGACGGATATACAATGCTTTCTGCGCATTTAAGTCTACTTTGGATTGTAACAGATCTGTTTTTGGAGCAAGGCCCGTACTGAATTTTGCATCAGATAATTTTACCCGCTCTTCGGAAATCGACATCTGTTCGGATAAGGCTTTCAGCTGCTGTTTCTGTTGCACAATATTGTAGTAACCGCTGATAATAGTGGCAATGGAATTTTGTACCTGGTCTTTGATCGCCAGCTCGCCGAGACTACGGATAGACTCCAGTTTATTGCGGGTGGCAAACATTTTCAGACCGTCGAATAAAGTCCAGCTGAGACTTACATTACCATTGATATTATTGCCTTTGATGCCGCTGGTATCACGGGTGGTACCGTTTACAAACTCCTGTTTTGTGGCTGTACGGTTCCAGGTAGTACCTGCAGTAGCATTCAAACGTGGCACAAAGGCAAAATCCGCATAGGCGTAATCGTTAGCCGACAGTTCTGCGGTATTTTTAGCCAAACGGATATCGTAGTTGTTTTTAAGCGCTACATCTATTGCCTGTTCCAGGGTAAGCACTTTATCCTGCGCTTTCAATACGCAGGCGCTTGCCAGGAGCAGCAATAATAATAAACAACGCTTCTTGATATATTTCATCATAATTACTTAAGCTTAGTCATTCAGTTCGTAGTACTCACCCATGTGCTGATGCGACCTGTGTTTCGGCGTCATTTTCCAATTCTTCTTCATCCTGATGCGAGATCTTACCTCTGCGGGAAAGAAATGTATACATCGCCGGAATTACATAAAGCGTTAATACCAGCGAGAATATGATACCGCCTACTATCACAATACCCAATGGAATACGGCTGGTAGCAGCTGCTCCGAGCGACATGGCAATTGGCAACGCTCCGAGCGCCATCGCGAGGCTTGTCATCAGGATAGGGCGCAAACGCATGGAAGATGCATGTATCACTGCCTCCTCCTTTTTCATACCACTATCGCGCTGATGGTTTGCAAATTCAACGATGAGGATACCATTTTTCGTTACCAACCCTATCAGCATAATTACGCCGATCTGGGAAAAGATATTCCATGTTTGATTAAATAACCATAACGATAATAATGCACCGGCAAATGCCAGCGGTACAGTAAGCATGATGGTCAGCGGATCAGCCCAGCTTTCGAACTGAGCGGCCAGTACCAGGTAAATGAGTACCAGCGCTAAGCCCAATGCAAACATCGTGTTGGAGCCGCTTTCGGCATAGTCGCGGGATGAACCGGATAATGCGGTATTGAAAGAATCATCCAGTACCCGTTCTTTTTGTAGTTTATCATAAATCCGGTACATCTCTTTAAGACCATCACCAATGGTTTTTCCTGGTGCCAACCCTGCGGAAATAGTAGCTGATTTATACCGGTTAAAGTGATAAATAATCGGCGGACTGGTTTCTTCCTCAATAGTTACTACGTTATCGAGTTGTATGGCTTCGCCACGGGAATTGCGTACATAGAGGTTTTGCAGATCCATCGGATCGTCACGA
Organism: Chitinophaga hostae; assembly: GCF_018224885.1. Classification (GTDB taxonomy): domain Bacteria; phylum Bacteroidota; class Bacteroidia; order Chitinophagales; family Chitinophagaceae; genus Chitinophaga; species Chitinophaga hostae. The sequence goes on from NZ_JAGTXB010000001.1 coordinate 738,364, forward strand.
TCGGCGCGGAATACCTGCCCCATTACCTGGTATTGTTTACCATTCCTGATAAAGTAACCATAACGCAGGTTACTCAATGCCAGCTGTAATGTTTGTGAAATATCCTGGACGGAAACGCCCAGCTGGGTGGCTTTATCGCGGTTAATATGAATACGCAGCTCGGGCTTATTGAATTTCAGGTCCACGTCGGTACCCTGGAACACCGTACTGTTACCTACTTCTTCCATGAATTTTGGCAGTACTGCTGTAAGTGTGTCAAAATTGATATGCTCCAGCACAAAGGATACAGGCAAGCCGCTGCGGCGTCCTACCTGGATGGTTTGTGATTCAATGGCAAACACTTTTCCCTCCGGAAATTTATTCATGTTGCGGTTTACCATGTTCACGATATCTTTTTGTGAGCGCTTACGGTCGTGCGGTTCGGTGAGCATGACGTTGGCAAATGCTGTGTTCACGGCGCCTGATCCGCTGAATCCCGGGGAGGTAACGCTGAGCACAATTTTCTTTTCCGGTATAGAGTCAATCATGAACTTGGTGAGCTTGTCCACATAGTTATCCATGTAGTCGTAGGCAGTTCCTTCCGGTGTGGTAATAGAAAGACGGAAAGTACTGCGGTCTTCCAGCGGCGCCAGTTCAGACTGTAATGTTTTAAAAAGGAAATAGATCATCACCAGGCAGCCGGTAATGATTAAACCTGCCACCCAACGGAAACGCATAAACGATTCCAGCGAGTTTTTATAGCCATCTTCCATCCAGCGGAAGAAAGGTTCAGTTTTATTGTAAAACCAGGAGTGGGTATGTGTTTTACGGCCCAGTTTTACGTTCAGTACTGGTGTTAATGTCAGTGATACAAAGGCCGAGATGATGACGGCGCCGGCCACTACTATACCAAACTCACGGAACAGTTGTCCCACAAAGCCCTGGAGGAAGATAATAGGTAAGAATACAAAGGCCAGGGTTATAGAGGTGGCGATAACTGCAAAAAATATTTCTTCTGATCCTTCCCGGGCCGCCCGCATACGTGGGATACCCGCTTCTATCTTCTTATAAATATTTTCTGTTACCACAATACCGTCATCTACTACCAGTCCCGTTGCCAGTACGATGGCCAGGAGGGTGAGTATATTAATGGTGAAGCCACAGGCATACATGATAAAGAAAGCGCCGATCAGGGATACCGGGATATCTATTAATGGACGCAGTGCCATGAGCCAGTCGCGGAAAAACAGGTATACAATAATGATTACCAGTACCAATGCCACAATAAGGGTTTCCTCTACTTCATCGATCGATTGTTTGATAAAGCGGGTATTATCCATGGCGATGTTTACGGAGTAGTCGTCCGGGATATCCTTTTTCAGCTGGTTGAAGCGTTTATAAAATTCATCTGCGATGGCCACATAGTTGGAGCCTGGCTGCGGAATAAGCGCCAGTGCAATCATGGGGCTGCCGGATTCTTTCAGCACGGTTTCTTCATTTTCAGGTCCCAGTACTGCCTGCCCGATGTCGCGGATACGTATTTCGCTGCCGTTTACATTTTTGATGATCAGTCCATTGAAGTCATCTTCCGATACAAGGCGGCCAAAGGTACGTACGGTGAAGTCGGTGGCGTTACCGGCTATTTTTCCGGAGGGCAGTTCCACGTTTTCGCGGGCGAGTGCTGCCTGTACATCGCCGGGAGTAAGGCTATAGGAAGATAGTTTTGCGGGATCCATCCAGATACGCATGGCGTACTTTTTTTCTCCCCATATCTGTATGGCGCTCACGCCGGGAATGGTTTGCAGTTTTTCGAGAAGTACGTTGGTGCCATATTCGGTTACTTCCAGCTGATTGCGGGTGTTGCTCTGTACGGTCATGGAGATAATGGCGTCTGAGTTGGCGTCCTGCTTGGAAACTACGGGCGGTGCGTCGATATCGGGTGGTAAACTGCGGAGGGCCTGTGATACTTTATCACGAACGTCGTTGGTGGCGCCTTCGAGGTCCTGTCCCAGTTCAAATTCCACTGTGATATTGCTGCTGCCCTGGCTGCTGCTGGAAGATATATTCTTGATCCCGGCGATACCATTGATTTGTTTTTCCAGTGGTTCGGTGATCTGTGTTTCTATGATGTCCGAATTGGCGCCGGCATAGGAGGTGCGTACGTTTACAATAGGCGGGTCAATAGCCGGGAAATCTCTCACACCCAGGAAAGTAAAGCCCACCAGTCCGAATATCACGATAATGATATTCATCACGATGGCAAATACAGGGCGTTTGAGAGATAATGAAGGTAAACTCATGGTAAATATTTTGGAAAGAATTACGAATTCGTAATTCCTGATTCGTAATTCTTCATTATTGTATCTTATTATACTTCAGCGGCATTCCTGGTTTCAGCTGGAGGATACCGGTAGTGATAACGGTATCTCCCGGTTGCAGTCCGCTGGTGATCTGAACCGAGCTTTCCGTGCGCAGGCCTGTTTCCACTATTACAAATTTGGCGGTGCCTTTGTCTGCAACAATTACTTTTTTATCGCGGGTACCTGGAATAACGGCTTGTGAAGGGATCATCATGGCGTCTGGCAGGTCTTTCAGTATAATTTTCACTTTAGCAAAGGAGCCCGGGAAGAGTACACCATTATTATTAGGAACGATGGCCCGGAGTTTCACGGTGCGGGTGGTCAGGTCTATTTTAGGATCGATGGCGTAGATGCTGCCTTTATATTCTTTGGTATCGCCGGCCACATAAAAATTCACCTGGTCGCCATTTTTTATAGCGTTACGGTATTTTTCGGCTACCGCGAAGTCCATTTTTAATGGATCTATCTGTTGGAGGGTGGTAAGAATGGTGGCGGAAGACACAATGGCGCCTTCGCTGACATTCCTCAATCCGAGCTTCCCGCTGAAGGGGGCACGGAGTTCTGTTTTCTGCAGTTGCGTTTGGGTATAGTCCATATCGGCTCCGTAGGCGCTTACCTGGTTGCGGGTCACATCTACGTCCTGTTGGCTGATACCATTTATTTTAAGCAGGTTTTCCTGGCGTTCGAGGGTAGTTTTGGCCAGTTGCTGCTGTAATTTCAGCTTTTGAAGCTGGGCTTTAAGGTCTTCGTCGTATAATTTTACGAGGAGGTCTCCTTTTTTAACGGAAGTTCCTTCTTTAAAATAAAGGTGTATGATGCGGCCATTGATTTCGGGTTTCACCTCTACTTCCTCATTGCTTTGCAAGGTGCCGCTTGCTTCAATAGATTGGTCGAGCCGGGATGTTTTAACTACCCAGGCATCTGTGAGCAGTACTTTAGCACCGCCGCCTTTAGCCCCGGCGGCGCCGGCAGTTGGTTCGCCGGTCTTATTGCCGGCTATTTTCTTGTAAACGAGGAAGATGACGATACCCGCTACGACCAATAATATTATTGAACGAACGGTCTTTTTGGTGATGGCCATATCTATTTTTTATAGCTGTTAGCTTTTGGCTGTTAGCGTTTAGCGAAAATGCAGCGAATATTAGCTACTGGTTCCGGTTTATCAGCTTCAGGCAAAAGCGGTAAATGTTAGCTGTTAGTTCCTGGTTTGTTAGTTTTTAGCAAAAGAGCAGCGAATACAGTACCTGGAAACAGGCTATTCATACTACTGGTCTCATAAGCCGGACAAATTTACGCATTGAGGGGCCTGAAAGCTACCGGCAACTGTTAAATAGCGTTAAGGCTTTAGATAAGTGGCTAAATAGCCGGTTGAATGGAGATATTTTAAGATTTATATATTTTGAATTTGGGAGATTGGCGTATTTGTCCCGAAAAAGGCGACTTTTGTGGTAAAATATGCAAATCTGTAAACCTGCCAGGATCAAAATTATATAAATTCTTTTATTAACAAAGCAATGAATATGTTTACTGTACTGGGTTTGGTGGGATTGGCCCTATTGGAGCGCCTTTAAAATTCGGGCTATCTGTTGGCAATTCAATAAAAATTATATTTTTGCAGTCAAGTTTTAAACCAAAAACACTTAAAATTATGTCAGACATTGCATCAAGAGTTAAAAAGATCATCATTGACAAATTGGGCGTTGACGAAGCCGAGGTAACTCCTGAAGCCAGCTTCACCAACGACTTAGGCGCTGACTCTTTGGATACGGTAGAACTGATTATGGAATTCGAAAAAGAATTCAACATCTCCATTCCTGACGAACAAGCTGAAACTATTACTACTGTTGGCCAGGCAGTTGCTTACCTGGAAGAACATGTAAAATAATCCTCCTAATCAGAATTGTTTTAATGCAACCAAGACGAGTTGTCGTTACAGGTTTAGGCGCTCTTACACCGCTCGGCAATTCCGTAGCTGATTTTTGGCACGGATTGACGAACGGTGTATCCGGCGCGGATTTTATCAAGCAATTTGATGCTTCCAAGTTTAAAACTCGTTTTGCTTGTGAACTGAAAAATTTTGATCCTGCTAACTACCTGGACAAAAAAGAGGCCCGTAAAATGGACCCCTTTACACAAACGGCTGTAATTGCCGCAGATCAGGCGATACTGGACGCCAATATCAATAAAGACAAGATCAATGCTGATCGTGTTGGGGTGATATGGGGTACCGGTGTTGGAGGTATGATCAATTTCAGTAACGAACTGAAAGAGTTCCACACAGGGGATGGTACACCCCGCTTCAGCCCATTCCTTATTCCAAGGCTTATTCTTGATATCGCGGCCGGGTATATTTCTATCCGCCATGGTTTCAGGGGGCCCAATTTTTCCGTTGTATCTGCTTGTGCATCTGCTACTAACGCTATTATAGAGGCAATGTACAGTATCCGATATGGTAAAACTGACATGGTTATTACCGGAGGATCGGAGAATGTCATCAACGAACCTTGTGTTGGCGGATTTAATGCCATGAAGGCCCTTTCGGAAAGAAATGATGACCCTAAAACTGCTTCCCGCCCCTTTGATCTCGACCGCGATGGTTTTGTCATGGGAGAAGGAGCTGGTGCCCTGGTACTGGAATCGTTAGAACATGCACAGGAAAGAGGCGCCAGGATATATGCAGAGTTAGCCGGCGGCGGCGCTACCGCAGATGCGTATCACATCACTGCCCCCCATCCGGAAGGACTGGGCGCATTGAATGTAATGCGTAACGCTTTGGCAGATGCCGGTATGCAGGCTGATGAAATCGATTATATCAACGTTCACGGTACTTCCACTCCGTTGGGAGATATTGCCGAAGTAAAAGCCATTCAGAGCGTTTTTGGCGAGCACGCATATAAAATGAACATCAGCTCTACAAAATCCATGACTGGTCACTTACTCGGGGCTGCCGGCGCCGTTGAATCTATAGCCGTAATTATGTCAATCCTCGATGGCATAGTTCCTCCTACGATCAACCACTTCACTGACGACCCGCAGTTAGACCCGAAGCTGAATTTTACTTTTAATATCGCACAAAAGAGAGAAGTAGGCGCCGGATTATCCAATACCTTTGGTTTTGGAGGACATAACGCCTCCGTGATTTTCAAAAAATTCGTTCCTTGATCCTGATTGTGTGAATTTACTGCCAGGTTTTTTATATCGACTAGTTTCCAAAAAACGGCACTTATATAAAGAGCTGCACAACCTGTTGGGTTTTCCCCCAGGCAACTTTGCCCTTTATGAAGTGGCCCTGAGCCATCGTTCCAGTAAAGAAAAATTCCTGGAAAGCAACGAAAGGCTGGAATACCTCGGTGACGCCATTCTCGGTGCCATTGTGGGAGACTATCTCTTTAAAAAATATCCCTACAAAACAGAAGGTTATTTAACGGAGATGCGATCCAAAATCGTTAACCGGCAACAGTTAAATGACATCGCCATCAAAATGGGACTGCGCAAGCTGACCATCTACGATAAATACAACAGCTTTCTCAAAATCAGCCAGATATTCGGCAACACCCTCGAAGCCCTGGTTGGCGCCGTTTACCTCGACCGCGGTTACAATAAAACCCAGCAGTTCGTTCACAAACGCATTATCATGCCATACATCGATATGGAAATGTTGGAAACCGTGGAAATGAACCACAAAAACAAACTATACGGCTGGGCCAATAAAAATGGCAAAACCCTCGAATTCGAATTACTCGAGGAACAAATGGATAATGGCCGGCGTATATTCACTGTGGGGGCTGTGGTAGACGGAGAACTGATCTGCAGCGGTAAAGCCTTTAATAAAAAAGATGCCAGCCAGATTGCCGCCCAGCAAGCCATTATACAACTTGGACTGGGCGACTAAACTCGTCGGCTGATTATTCCTGCATCATTCTGCCACATTCAATTATCCTCCGCTTGCTAAGAGCTAACAGCTAATGGCTAACAGCTCCTCTATCTCACCGGATGCCTTAATATCGTTTTTAATTTCTCCGGTGCAGTTTTCCTGTAGTCGGATAAGTAAATTTCATGATGACGCCCGTTCATTTGCAAGCCTCTCTGCTGCATGAAATCCTCCATCTTTTTCAATGAACCCGGCTCCTCGCTAAAAGGGCCTGTGTGCAACAATTGTATACACAACCCCTCTTCTATATGCTTGAAATCTACTGCACGGATATAAACCGATTTCTTCTTCTTTTCTGCCGACAGTACTGCCTCTGAAAATTGTTGCCTTGTTACTTCATCCGGCATCCGGATAGCCAGCTCATAATGCCACTGGTCCCTGGGTACCTGTAACGGATCAACGCTATTGTCATCTACCCACCAGAAGCCCTCCAGTTTACTTACGGTAAAATCCCGGCCTTTTTGTTTGCTGCTGAACTTAATGCCGTAAGCTACCGCATACAAAGCGGCAGTAACTTCTCCAAATGCAGCACCATTGGGATCTCCCTTGCCAGATATAGTAACAAAAAGACCTTTTTCTATGGTAACCAGCTCCGGGATGCCGGTTGCTGTATAGTATTGTTTGAATGTTTTAGTTAAATCCAGTTTATTCATGTTTGTTAATGTTAGCTGTATATCAAAAACAAATGTGATCAGAAGCAACCATCCCAGGTATATGTAAGTTTTCATTTGTGAAAGGTTGAATTCCTGTTGTTGGTATAGCCAATAATGGGTACAGGCGCCCGTTCCCGTACCCACTATCCTGCTATACTATCCCAATTTGCACATTGGTAATGTTCTTTTCCGGATGCTCAAAGTTGTAGCGCAGGTACTGCTCCCGGGTATAGCCATTCATTTGTAAGCCCAGCATTCCCATACCGGCAAACAGTTTACCGTAAGTGTTAGCCAGGAGATCCCAGGAACCGTGATGCTGCATACCTACACACTTGAATGGCGGCAATGTTTCACACTGCCAGGGTGCGGTAACGGGTTTTACTTCGGTAACCGGTAGTCCTATATCCAGTGTAAATACGGTGTCCGGCTGTCCATCGAAGCCATGATAGTGCCATTGCGGTGCGCCACAGATCTCCAGCCCGGCTTCCACTGCCTGTTGATACACCACTTTAATAGCGGTACGTACCAGCTCTATCATACCTGCATAATTAGTTTCGTAACGACGATAGAAGAAATGAAAAGGGAGGGTGTTTTCCAGTTCTGTACCTGCTGATCCGGCATCAAAAAAGCTGAACCAGAACTTAAGCTGTTCGTTCTCCTGTAAATCAAAGTGGTTAAAGATAGCTTTGGTAAACGCTACCATAGCGGTAGCGCTGGCAGTGATGATCTGGCTGGCAGCAACGGCGGGGCTGTTATCATAGAAATCGCCTCCTTTATAGGCCGGCGCCAGCGCCTTGAGTACCTCAGCGTGATTGCTGGTATGGGCAATGTTATCAAGGAAGCCATGTTGCGCCAGTAATACGGTGGCGCCGCAAATGGCGGCTACTGTTTTTTGGCGGTCCAGCAGCTGTTGAACCAGCGGTAGTACTTCTGTATTGGCGCCCTGTTCCATAGGCGCACCGCCGGGGAGGATCAGCAGGTCAATATCCGCTTTCATGGCCTGTTCCAGGCTGGCCTGTGGTTGTACCGGCAGCTTGCCCCCGGAAGTAACGGGTTGCCCGTTCAGTGAAAAGGTAACAATGTTAATATCAGTAAAGGAACCAATGCCATACATAGGAAGTGCCGGTTCCCAGTCAGAATAGCCATCGAAGAGGAATACGTAGCAGTTGTCGAGCTTTTTCATATTGTATCTTTTTTGATAACAATACAAAGCAACAACCGGGCAGTGACAACCTTATGTCAGCAGCATTTTAAAAAACTAAAAATGATGATCATGAAGCTCCTTCACCAGGTCCTGGATAGCTGTTTTGAGCTCCTGCGGCTGGATCACCTTTGCATGGTTCCCGAGCATGATAATCCACCTGGCAAAGTGTCCCAGGTGAGCGTGTAGGAAGGTAAGCTCGGTTTGGTCGCCGGTCACCTTTTCCTCCATCAGGCCATAGTAGTATTTCTGGTCGCGGATGTATCGCATGATGTCATTATCAATGACTATTTTAATAAGGTAGGCGTTTTCCTCCCTGTTCCGTTGGCGCTGTTGTTCCAGGTAATTTTGGAGGGAGGGGTGCTTATCCTTCCGGTAGGACGTGGAAAGTACTGTGAGCTTACGTATCCGGTCTACCCTGAAATCCCGATAGCCCTGTCTGAGCCTGCAAAAGCCTATCAGGTGCCAGTTATGGCTGATATGAAAGATGCCTATGGGTTCTACCTCCCGCCTGGTAGCTACTTCTTCCTGCAGGGAAAAGTATTCCATGCTGACCACCTGGGTCATACCAAGTGCCTGCTGTATATCCGATAAAAAACGGTTGGGGAACTCTTCGGCTTCCGTTTTGGCGGGTTGATACCGCAATACCGCAATGTTTTCATCCAGGGATTCCAGGTAATCCTTCTCGCTGCCACGGAGTACGGAGCGTATCTTTTCCATCGCCAGGCTGAATTGCTTTTTGTTGCTGTGATCGCTGAATTGCTCCATGAGCTTTTCACCGGTAAGCAATGCTGCCGCCTCTTCTTTCGAAAACATCACCGGTGGCAGGTGATAGCCCTCCACAATGTAATAGCCGGTTCCGGCCTCCGCCCCAATAGGCACACCAGCCTCCTGCAGGGCCTTTACGTCCCGGTAAACTGTTCTTAAGCTAATGTTAAAACGGTCGGCTATTTCAGCAGCCCTGACTATTTTTTTACCCTGTAGTTGTATGAGAATGGCGGTAAGACGGTCAATGCGATTCATGGAAGCAATTAATTCAGGGTACGAATTTCGGCCTCCGGAAATTATTTTCAGAAAATTTTTTAAACCAATTAAACTTTAGTCAAAGCAGACCGTCTTAAATACATCATTATCTCCTGATAAACGATAGGATACCGGAAAATGACAATGGAGACTTTCGGGAGATCATCAACACAATGCTACAGTACAGAATATAGGTTAAATGGTAAGTCCCTGCAATTTCTTGCGGGGACCGGTTTTTTATAGCGGTTAGCTATTAGCTTTTAGCACTTAAACCTCGATACCTACTATTTCTCTCTAAACTACCAGCTACTGCGACATCAACAAATTTGCTAACAGCTAACAGCTAATGGCTAACAGCTCTAGTAGCTCATCTCATTTAACTTCACCTTACCCCGGAAAGTCCAGAACAGGAAAGTGGTATATCCAATAACCATAGGGGTGCCAATAGCGGCAATCAACAACATAATTTTTAAGGATTTTACGGAAGACGCAGCCGCATAAATACTGATGCTGTAGGCCGGATCTGTGGTAGATATTACAATATTGGGATATAATCCAACTGCAAACAGGATCAGTAAGCAGGCCGTAATAATACAGGAGTAAAGAAAAGCAGTATAGTACTTCCGGGCATCCACGTTCCTTTTAATATTAAGCAGGATGAGTACCGCCAGCATGGGTAGACCAAATAACTGCGGATGCGATTTAAACTGATGCGTCATATGAGGTACATAAATAAGGGTAGCCATCGACGTTAGTATAAAGCACAGGATAAAAAATTTGCTGCAGTTGTTTACAATCACTGTGAGCCGGGTATACAGCCGGTTTTCTGTTTTCATGACCAGGTAAATAGCGCCATGCAACATAAACAATGATAACGTGGTAAACGATATCAGTATCGCGTAGGGATTAAAGAATGAAAGCAGTGTGCCGGTAAATTCATGTTCCTTGTTGATAGGCAGCCCGTGTATCAGGTTTCCCAATACCAATCCCAGTAACAGGGTAATGGCCGTACTGGAAACGGTGTAGCTGATATCCCACATTTTCCGCCACCACAGCCAGGGTTCCTTGCTCCTGAATTCTATGGAAATAGCCCGGAAAATCAGGGCTACCAGGAATAGCATAAAGGGAACATAAAAGGTAGATAACACCACGCCATACACCAGCGGGAAGCCGGCAAACAGGGCGCCGCCCGCAATGACCAGCCATACTTCATTACCATCCCATACGGGACCGATAGCGTTAAGTACCAGGCGCCGGCTTTCTTCTTTCTTAAAAAACAGGTGTAATGAACCTGCTCCCAGGTCAAAACCATCCAGCACACCATAACCAGTGATCAATCCGCCGATCACTAAAAACCACCAGGTGGGAAGATCCAGTCCGAGTATTGTTTCCATACTGCTATAATTTTGTTGGGTGGTAAGTAATATTATCATGGTAATAGCCATGGTATTCTGTTTCGGCATTCTCTGAAATATCAGGACCATGCTGTATTTTCCGGGTCAGCAAATAAATGAAGAGCGTAAACAGCAACATATATACCAGTGTAAATAATATCAGGGAAAACATCACCTGGTCGGCGGTTACCTTGCGGGACAACGCATCTGAGGTGCGCAGCAGTTTATACACTACCCAGGGTTGCCGGCCAACCTCTGCGGCATACCATCCTACCTGGTTGGCGATCTGCGGCAGTAATACTGCCCAGGCGAAGATGGTCATCAGCCAGCGCTGGTTGAATAATTTTTTTCTCCATAATAGGAACACTGCCAGCAGCGTAAGACCGATCAGTATCATTCCAATGGAAATCATGAGGTGATACATCTGGAAAACGAAGTTCACTGCTCCGGGCCGGTCTTCTTTTGGCGTTGCCCTCAAACCCTCCACTGGCGCTGAAAAACTGCCATGTGCGAGGAAGGAAAGGCCTCCCGGAATTTTGATACCGGTTGTTTGCTCCTTTTTATTATCTACCCAGCCAACAATATACATGGGCGCTACGGCGGAACTATCATAATGTCCTTCCATGGCGGCTAATTTGGCTGGCTGATATTTGCTGACGTAATGGGCGGAGCGGTGACCGGTAAAAAGTTGCATTAGAGCAGCAATGACAGCTACTCCCAGCCCTACTTTGAACATGGCTTGTGCATGTTCTGTAAAACGCCGTTTTAATATATACCAGGCGGCTACGCTCATAACGAGAAAGGAGCCGGCGAGGAAAGATCCTATAATAACATGTGAAAAGCGATCTACAGAAGAAGGGTTAAATACCATTTCCCAGAAATCCGTTACTACCGCGCGGGCCTGCAGATCATGGCCTTCTATGCGGAAGCCGGTAGGCGTTTGCTGCCAGGAGTTGGCAATCACGATCCATAAAGCCGAAAAAATGGAGCCCAAAGCCACCATGCAGGTAGAAAAGAAATGGACACCTTTATTGACCCGGTTCCAGCCAAACAATAATACCCCGAGGAAGGCCGATTCCATGGCAAACGCAAAAATACCTTCTGCTGCCAGCGCACTTCCAAAAATATCGCCTACGTAATGAGAGTAAGTGGCCCAGTTGGTGCCGAATTCGAATTCCATCACAATGCCCGTGGCTACACCAATACCGAAGATCAGGGCAAATATTTTGATCCAGTAACGGGTAATGTCTTTATAAAGCGCGAGCCCCGTTTTAAGATACAGCCCCTCCATAATGACCAGGCAAAGCCCCAGTCCTATGCTCAACGGAGGATAGATGTAATGAAAGGCGATGGTAAATGCAAACTGTATTCTGGATAGTATTTCTACGGAAGGCATAATATAAAATTATTGATGCAAAGGTAGTTGGTGAAGATATCCATGAAACTGATGTTTGTCATGTATTGATAAAAATATAATGTTATCATCACCTTAACAAGTAAATAACCGGTTTATCCCTTTGTTTTTACTATCTTGAAACAATAATTTTAGTGTAATGGTTTACTTGATATAGCGTCCTGCCGTAGCGCAGGACGTTTATATTTTATTGTCAGTTAGCTGATTTCAATTACTACTTTCCCGAAATAGCTGCCGCTGCCCATATGTCTGAATGCTTCCTGCGCCTTGCTTAGTGGGAATACGCTGTCTATTACCGGGTGGATATTATTTATTGCAACAGCGGCCGCCAGTTCCCGGAAGCTTTGCACACTGCCAACAGAATAACCCTGTAAACGGATGTAGTTGCCTACAATGGAAAACAGGTCCAGCGGTAATTGTGCGCCTCCTATAAATCCTACGAGCCCTACAAAACCATTGTACCCCACAGATTTCACGGAATTAAGGATGGTGGGTGCGCCGGCAATATCGAGTGTGGCGTTTACACCGGCGCCGCCGGTAATACGCTTTACTTCTTCATGCCAGTCGGGATTTTTTTTATAGTCGATGACTTCATGCGCTCCCAGCGCCTGTAGTTTCTTTAGTTTTTCAGGGCTGCTGCTGGTGGCAATTACCCTGGCGCCCGCTGCCAGCGCTATTTGCATAGCAAAAAGAGAAACACCGCCGGTTCCTTGTGTGAGTACGGTTTGTCCGGCTTTGATACCGGCAAAGCTCATCAACCCTGTCCAGGCCGTAACACCGGCAACGGGTAACGTGGCCGCCTCTACGCTGCTGAGGTTAACAGGCGTGCGTACTAATGCATATTCAGGAATTACGGCGTATTCTGCCAACAGCCCCGGAGTGCTTACACCGGTTCTGATTTGGTCGGTGGCGGCAGTGGCCTGCCCGTTTTGCCATAACTGGTTGTATTGAATCATCACCCGGTCGCCTGTTTTCCATTGACTCACTTTATCGCCCACAGCTGCTACCACGCCGGCGCCATCGGAAGTAGGAATACGGGGCAAAGGTAACTCTTTGCTATAGGTGCCGGTAGCCAGGGCTACGTCGAGATAATTCAGGGAGGCCGCCTCTATTTTTACCAGTACCTCATGAGGGGCCGGTGTGGGCGTAGGTATTTCTTTGAGTTGTAAACTTTCCAGTCCGAATGCGACCTGTTGTATTGCTTTCATAAGAATTTTTTTTCTGCTACAAAATTGCAGACTAACTTCACATAAGACAAGTATGCACCATTTGGGAATGTAGATACCATTTGGATACTATTGCTGAAAATCAATGCTGAAAAAATGAAGAAAACAGGAAAAAATATTCATAGCGAAACGATTTGCGCAGTAGACTATGCTTTTCAACGTATTGGAGGCAAGCATAAAGGCCGGGTAATTTATCACCTGAGAAATGGGGTAAGAAGATATGGAGAACTACGGCGCTTATTAACCGGGATCACTGCTAAAATGCTGACGCAGGTATTACGCGAACTGGAGCAGGACAACCTGGTAACGCGCCATGTATACCTGGAAGTGCCACCCAGGGTGGAATACCAGCTAACTGATACCGGAAGGGAACTGCTGCCCTTTATTATACTACTAAGTGAATGGGGCCGGAAACAGATGGGGATGGAAACAGCTGTTAGCTGCTAGCTTTTAGCTTTTAGTAAATGCAGCGGAGATTATATTATGTTGGTCTCCGCTGCATTTACTAAAAGCTAACTGCTAACAGCTAGACCATTGCTTCAAATTCTTTCTTCCTTTCACGGTACTCTTCCATTGTGAAGTTATATACAACAGAATCACGTTTGTTTTTATTAGCCACAAAGTGACAAGCGTGGATATATGGTTCCGCAATATTCAGTTTATCCAGCGGCGTTACTACCAGCAATTGCAGATTTAGCTGCCCGCAATACTCCATGAGATAGTGACTTTTTTCCGGATCCAGTTTGCTGAAAGCTTCATCCACCGTGATAAAGCGGAGACTGCGGTGTTGCCTGTTGGCTTCATTGATACCAAATTGATAGGCAATAGCAGCTCCCAGGATGGTGTAAGTGAATTGTGCCTTTTCTCCACCGGAAAGGCTGGCGGTATCTTCGTAGTATTTGAAGGCCTTGTTATCGGCAACATAAAACTCTTTGGCGCCAAAGTCGAGCCAGTTACGGACATCGGTTACCTTACGCCGCCATGCTTCATTTTGCTGTAATTCACTGATCAGGACTTTTATATTTTCAAACAACTGATCGCCATAGGCCTCATCTTTTTCCATGTGATATTTATAGGAATCAGGAACGGCGCTGCTGAGTTTTTCTTTGAAATTCCGGATCTCTACATCTCTTACGTGGCGGCATTCCAGCTGCAGGTAGGTATCCGGATTTTTGTTGAAGGTGATGTTGCGTAGTGGTTCATTCAGGTCTTCCATCACTTCACGGATCAGGTCTTCCTGGCCGTATATCCATGCCCGGTAGTTGGTGATGGCGTTGAGCATACTGGTATCCATGTATTTACGGAAGCGTTCCTTATGTTCAATGAGGCGCTGAAATTTTATGTTTTCATACAGGGAAGTAAACTCATCCAGGTATTTCACATGTGGTTGCAGATCGCTTACATCGCCAAGCCATTCCGGGTAGGTATCGTGAATGGCTTTGGGCGGCATCACAAAGGCCGATAGTTGGCGCGTTATCTCTGCTTCTTTTTCGGCCGTCTGGCGCATCGCATCCTGCAGCGTGGCTTTTAAATTGTCGTCGGCACGTTTACGGTAAGAAGCCAGCTCCAGGGCTGTTTCAGCTGGTTCGGTGAGCGACAGGTCTGTCAGGTATTCCAGTACGTATTGCAGGGAAACGTCATCGAGTTTATTCACCTTCAACTGGTTGAAGTGGCGCAGTTTTTCTGCTGCCTTGTCATCCAGCCGGCCTTTTTCCTGGAGGGTTCTTTCCTTTTCTTTTTCTTTGGTCTGCAATTGCGCGGTGATATCGTCGAGCTGATCGCAGATCACCTGGTATTTATCACTGGTTTTGAGCAGCTGTGCTTTTTCCCGCGCGAATGATTCGATTACGCCGGCATGTGATTGCCAGCTGATTTCGCTATAGTTACGCAGCGACAGGAAGGCATTCAGCAGCGTGTTGGTAGTAGCAATGGCTTTGCGACTGTTTTCCAGCTGTGAAATACTGTGCTGCAGTGTTTCTATATTGTTATTGCATTCGTCCTGTTCTTCTTTTAACAGGCGCAGTTTATTTTTATTATTCCAACCTAATACATAGTTGTTTTTCTGAGAACGGTTCGCGCGGTCATCTTTTTCATGACGTGTAGCCTGCCGCGTTAGTCCGTTGGAGGTAACCGCTTTTCGGGAGCGGTTAAATACCGTCATATCATCTGTGCAGGTATAGTCAAACTGGTCAAGCAGCTGGTTCTGTAACCATTCTTTGAAGATGGTGCCGGGTTTGATATCGATTTTCTGTAACAGGCTTTCTTTTTCAGAAGGCATCCGCAACATGGTATAACTCTCGTCCTCTACTTTGTGGTATACGAGGCGGGTTTGCAGGTTGTTGGAATTGATATACCGGTTAATGTCTGTGATATATTCTTCCGGTACAAGCAAGCGCAGGCCGAAGTTGTGTAATACTTTTTCGATAGCGCTTTCCCAATGGCTTTCCGCATCTTTTACTTTGATCAGTTCGCCGGCAAAGGGGAGGTCATCTTCCTGTACATCCAGCATATCTGCCAGCTGCTGGCGGATGCGGATCAGTTCATAGGGAATATTATTTTTCCGGTTGAGGAAGGAGTCGATTTCTTCTTCGAGACGCGAGGCTTGTGTTCGTTCAGCGGTAAGACTGCTTTTATGATGGAACATTTCCTCCTGTAATGTTTCCAGCTGTTTATCGTATCCTCCTTTCAGTTGCTCAGCGCCGGTAATATTTTCATGAAATTGTTGTTCATCCGGGTTGGGAGCGAGCTCCAGCCGGTCGGCCAGCATATTGTATTCTTCCATCTTATTACGTTTGGCTTCGAGGGCCTTTTGTTCGTAGTGGATGGATTTTTCGATAGAGCGCAGTTGTTCGTCTACGCTGTTATTGGCTTTCTGGGCTATCAGCTCGTCTTTACGCAGGTTGAGTGATTGCAGGTGCTCGTTGATACCGGTGAGGGTACTGCCGGTTACCAGTTGTTCTTTTTGCAGTACTTCCAGTTCATTTTCCAGGATATCTTTTTCCTGTTTGTTGAACCAGGCCGGGAGGATGTCCTGCAGCATCTGCAATTCCCTGTTGCGGTCCTGGAGTTCTTGCCAGGCGGTTTTGTTATCGATAATGGGGGCCAGCATTTTCAGCTGGGTTTCATCTTTCTGGATAGCGCGGTGACTGGACAACAAGCTGTCGTAGTTTTCGCGCAGTTTGATGAATTCGGATTCGGCGTCAGTTTCTTCCAGCATCTGGCTGCGGATGAAGGTATTGAGGTCGCCGAGTACTTTGATACCTACGGTTTGGTTAAAGAGAGAAAGCGCTTTTTCACTTCTCAAACCGAATATATTACTGAAAAGGGCGGCGTATTCCTTAAAGCTGTCGGTGATTTCTGTTTTGGGAAATTCGACGCGCAGTTTCTTTTTCCAGTCTCCTTTCATATCAAATTTTCCATTGCCGAAGTGGTCGTGGATATTGAGTTTATGAGGAGAAACGATGAATTGTCTTTTGAGTTCTCCGGAATGCCATCTCACCTGTGCCAGGGTGATTTGGTGCATGGTTGCTGCGTTATAGAAGTAGGCGAGCAATACGGAGTACGGGTTGTTTTCCTTATGCCGGAGCTGTTCAGTTTTTGACTGGAGTGAGTCTTCGGAAAATGTTTTACCATAGTAGCCCCAGAAATAGGATTCTTCGCCGCGGTCTTTCCGTTGTTCCGTACCGGATGATTGGTTATAAAAGCGTTTGCCGGCGGGCACGAGTAGTGTCAGCAGGGCGTCGATGAGTGTTGTTTTACCGCTACCGTTGGCGCCGGTGAGCAGGGAGGTTTGGCCATTGGTGTTGAGCCGGTATATTTTATTATGGAACGTGCCCCAGTTGTATATTTCAAGATATTGTAACCGGAACCCGCTTTCTTTAGAATCACTGTTGAACAGGGTTGACATGCAATTTTAGTTTTGATTTTATTTCTTCCAGTTTCTCGTTGTTGACCAGTGCTTTGATCACCCTTTTTACCTCATATTGATGCATTTCCTTATTGGCAGCGTCTTCCCGGGTAGTTTTCAGAATGCCTATGTTCAGCAGGCTGTTGATAGGTTTGTTAAGATCTTTGAGCAGTTTGGATTTATTGTTACGTTCTTTGAAGAATAGCGTAAGTCTTTCCTTGATTTCTTTTTGTGTCATGAACAGCCTGGTGCCGTTGCCTTTGATATCGAATTCATCGAGGGCTTCGCGCAGTACGATGCATAGCAGTGTAGCTTCGTAGGTAAGCCTGGTTTTTCGCATGAGGCGCGGCAGTGGTTTGTCCCCGGTTTCATCTGCTTCCGGTTGCAGGATACGGGCAAACCCATCGCTTTCATTGATGATGAGTTGTAAGCCTACCTGGTGGAGGTATTTGCTGAGTTCTGTTTGCCAGCCCAGGAGGTCTTTCCAGTAAGATTTATCTTCTTCGTACACGGGGCCCTGCATGAGTTTGAGGAACACGTGCGCAAAAGGAGAAATATTTTTTTCGGCCATACTTTTAGTTTTGTGAGTTTGTGAACAGTACCATCGGCATGTTGATGGTACGGTTGCCCAGTGATACCGGATCAGAAGTTTCCAGTATAATGTGGCTGGACGACTGGCTGGCGATGGAGAAATAGGTGATGAGTTCTGTCAGCCCTTTTTCTGTGCCATAGATTTCCACCAGTTCCTTCAAACTGATCTGTTTTTTGTTTTGTAATTGGGTGCTGATACGATCTTCCAGGAGGGCACGATCGATATTAAAGTGATTGAAGAGGGCATCGAAGTCGGTGTCTGTAAAGTCGGTGCCGCCCATTCCTTCGGGGAATTCTACGGCCGGATTTTCTTTTCTGTCTTCCGCCATTTCCCAGCGGTCGAGCATATCTATTTCCGGGTCGCTTTCCAGGTCGATAAAGAACTCTTCTCCGGGCAGGTTTTCGAGCGTTTGAAATGCCAGTTGCCGGATGTCGTTGATGAGTTCCATGGCCTTACGTTGGTCGGTGAGATTTTTTTCACTGAGTACGCGACTGAGTTTATCGCTCAGTTTTTTGTTGGCATCGATTACTTTTTTGCCGGAGGCATGCAGGAATTGTTTGAGTTTTTTGAGGAAGCGGTCATTTTTATATTCGATGTTCCGATCTTCCAGCAGGGTGTAGAGTTTTTCTATCAGCTGCTGCATTTCGCTCTGTTTGTTTTCATCCATCAGGAATTGCCAGAAGGAATAAAAACTTTTCCCCTGATCTTTCTGGCGCAGGGCTTCGAAAGAATCCAGTGTATAAGCCAACAGGGAGCCTTTGGCAACATCGCGTTCACTTTGTTTACGATATATTTCCTGGGTGATTTGTTCGAAGTTTTGTTCTACTTCTTTAAAATCGCTCAGCAGTTCGCGCGACATGCGGTTTACATCGTAAAATCTTTCCTTTATCTGTGTGTCATCAAACACCTGTACTTTACCGGTGATGGTGATGGCTTTTATTTCCTGTTCTATTTCATATTTCTTTTTCTCCAGCTCCTGTATTCTTTGTTCAGGGTCTTTGTTACTCTGATCGATGAGTTCTTTGAGTTTAGAGAAAATGTCCTTGAAGCGGCTTTCTGTTCCAACAAATTCGCGTTTCTGTAAGGTAGATACCCAATGCATTACTTTTTCCATGTCGCTGCTCAGCTCATGAATATCTACGCCGTCGTCGTCGGGGTATTTGCGGAGAAATCCTTTATTGCTCCATTGATCTATATATTTCCTGGCTTTCACATCGTCGTGTTCCAGCAGGCTGCCAGCGTCTATTTCATCATCAGTGGCGCGGTAACCGGTTACGCCCAGGTAGTCTGACAAACGGGTTACCAGTTCCACATTGGAAATGGTAGTATGGTTTTTTTCCTTGAATGTGTAGTGAAAAAATGACAGCATCATTGGCGCGCTACGTGCCCGTAGTATCTTGAGTGTTACTGACTGGGCATATAGATTACATAATTGGTCATACGTCATAGACGTAAAAATAGGGAATTATTGCCTGATCCCCGCTATTAGCTATTAGCTTTTAGCTGTTAGCAAATGCAGCGGATTTGTTACCTGCAGCATTTGCTAACAGCTAACAGCTAAAAGCTAATAGCTAATAGCTAATAGCTGTTCACATTACATATAGCCCGTCCAGCCTGGGTTGTACAGGCGCCGGTACGGGTTCGTCGCCCAGTAATTCGATCGTATTGATTTCTATGGTCCGGGCAATATTGTCGAGTGGAATGCCCAGTGGCTGGAATTCGAAGGGGTTCATGAGGGTGATGCCATTCAGGTGGGTGACATGAAATACAAAGCCGAACATCCATCCGAAGGGAATGGCCCATGCACCGATGGATTCGGTCATCATCAGTGTATTCATGATTACATAAAACCAAATAAACACCTGGGTAAAATATACATAGCTGGGTGGGAATACAGTGTTTTTTATTCTTTCCGACTGTCCCATACTATCACAGTGTCTTACAATAAGCTGGTTCAGTTCTATAAACCGGAAACCGTCGATGACGCCCGATTCCCGTAGTTGCTCCAGGTCGCGGGTTTGCATATTCAGGAGTGCGTTGGGGATATTGCTTTGCTTTTGCACTTCCGCGATTTCCTCCTGGGTAAGGTAGCGGGTATAGTATTCGTCCGGGCGTTTGCGCAGGGAGGTTTTGAGCGAGGTGATAAAGGCCAGGTGGCGGTATATCATATGGCGAACCACTGCCTGCGTGGCCGGATTTCCGGGTGCGGTAGCATAATACAGCATGCTTCTGCCCCATGACCGGGAATCGTTTACCAGGGCGCCCCATATTTTGCGGGCTTCCCACCAGCGGTCGTAGGCCTGGTTATTATTGAAGCCGATAAAGAAAGCAATGGCAGTACCCAGCACCGCAGAAACCGCAACCGGAATGGATACATGTGCTGCTAACCAGTACGTGTCCAGCAGATATACAAGGGTACAGCATCCGAGCAGCATCAGATCTACTTTCCAGGTAAAGGAAAATATCTGCTTAAGAGATAGGTGGTGTTTCAGCAGCATATGTCAGAATTTATTAGCACTCTTTTTTTGGGTAACCTGTCTTGTTTTTCAAATTAAATAAAAAAAACTGGAATATTATCTCTTTAAAAACCAATTATTTATATTCTATTTCACTAATAGTCTATAGGAATAGTAGGGTAATTAAAATATTCTCCCTATATTTGTATCATAATAATAAAAAGATATTCACCAAACCTATAACAGCGGCCATTTTATCAGCCATTAAAAAAGCCTTTATTATGTCATCACTGTCAACATTATACAGATACGCCGACTACCTGCCAGCACCTGTTCCGGAAAATTTCCCCAGCCCGGTAAGAAACAGGGAGCGAATTAACCCGGTGAATAGCGGTGCTTTTTTTCCCGAATTTCTGATTGAAGAGTCACGGATTATCAACAGGCATGTATTATTAGGTGATGCCGGCGAGGTAACCTCCCTGCATCAGTTAACTTCCCAGCCATTGGTGATTGCTTTTTATTCATGGCATTGGAATGGGTATGGCGATCGCCTGCTGGAGCAGCTGGAACAAAGCCGTGCCGCTATTGAAGCCGCCGGTGCGCATTTGCTGGTGTTGTCCAGCGAAGACAAAAAGCTTTTCAATACCGTCAACCCCGGGCCGTTTTCCTTTGATATTGTGCACGACGCACAGCACCGCATCGCCCGGAAAGCAGGCATTTACAGGGAGTCTGACCCGATATGGGGTCGTGTATCCGGCGTAAATGAAGACGTTCCGGTGCCGGCAGTATACCTGGTAACACCATCGCTGGAAATCAGTTATGCTTTTGTTGATCTGTATTTACAGGAATCATTTTCACCGGAAACACTGGTCGCCACTATCGATAAAAAACTGGCTATCAGCGCCTGATCATCAGGCTGGTTCCATCATGGAATGCCTCCGTATGCACATCAGCGCGTAACGATAAATACTCCATTGTAAACTGTTGCAATCCAGCGGTGATAAATTTTCTATTTTTTCCTGGAGGGAAGTGAGGATATCTTTAAATAACTGTTGATGATCTTTTTCTGCTGCTGACAGGATTTCATCTGCCTGCGTATAATCCTTTGCAGTACTGAGCTGTGCTACTATCAGTGCTGCCTGTTCATCTGTCGTCATGATAATCATTTTTTTATTGCTTAATCCTATCGTCTGATCCACATTTTTAACATTAAATCAGTAGAGGTATCCACCAGCTGATAACAGGGGGGCACCTCATCTTCAAGACTGTGAAATGTTACCAGTCTTGTGCCGCTTGCACTACTTTCCAATTTCTTAAATAAGTAACGGCTATAGTAATTATATAAACTTGCTGATTGTTCCACTTTGTCATCTATCTGATCCTGGTCGACCAGGTTTTCAAAGAAGGAATTGTAGAAGTAAAATCCATCGTATACAGACAGATCCGTTTGTGTGAAATTACCATGGATAAAATGGGCATTCCGGGCCTGCGTTACTTCTTTGGCTTCCATGGCATACTGATACAGCTCTTCACGTTGCTCTATCCCAACAAAAGTGGTTTCCGGGTAAAAACGGGCGCCTACCAGGCAAAATTTTCCCACTCCACTCCCAATATCCAGAATTTTTTTGCCCGGTTCGTTTGCCAGAAAACGGGCGGCTGTTTTCGCAATGCTGAGCGGCGTCCAATGCCGCCTGGACAGCTGCTGCATCTTTTCAGGATACAACCAGTCAAAAGCGGCATCGTTAACGTAGCAACTCGGCTTTAGTAAGGTAGAAGTTTGCATGAAGGCGCAAAGGTAAGCATTTACCGCAAGCTTTAACGACTAAGCAGATGAAAAGGAGATATAAGTATTTTATGTTTTATTCATCTGAGGGTTCCAGCGAGAAGATTTCCTCCACTTTCACATTAAATATTCCTGCCATCTTTAGCGCCAGCACGGTGGAAGGTACATACTTGCCCGACTCAATGGTATTGATGGTTTGGCGGGATACGCCGGCTTTTTTCGCCAACTCCTCCTGTGTCATATTATGGATAGCCCGCTGCACTTTTATCGTGTTTTTCATGATGGTAAAGTTCGGCGGTTTTTAATAATTACATAGTGGAAACGAATAATGAAAAATATCAGCGGCGTAAACATGTTATAAACCATTACAGAAAAATAATTCAGGCCATAAAAGGACCAGGTGGCAACAACAAGCAAACCATAACTAATGTAAATGCCCCACTGTAGCGATTCCAGACGAACAGTAGCGATAAATTCATCTTCATTCTTTTCTTTGGAAAAGGCTATCATTAGCAAACTGATAATCAGGCCGGTAACAACGACTTCATCTGTGTAACCGTCGATCGATAGCGTACTATTATTGGCATCCAACCATTTAATATTAAAGCCCAGCTGGAGTACCAGGTAAAATGCAATGAACAGGAGGAGTAAAATACCACCTATTTTTTTGTAAGCATGTGGTAATAAATAGCGTGATTTCATAATAAGGATCTTTTTATAAAGATAGGTATTTCTTACAAAAAGACAAGTTTATTTTACATTAAGTCAAATAAACACGACTATCTTATCATGATGGATTTATATAAATGTCCGTGTACCGGAAGAAGTATATGCCAGCCTGAATTCTTTTGGCGTACAATCTTTTTTCTTTTTAAAGATGCGGTTGAAATTGGAGATGTTATTAAAACCGCATTTGTAAGCGATTTCATTTACCGTATGCGTTGTTTCAATCAGCAGTCTTGACGCATGTCCTAATCTTATTTCTATCAAAGTATCCACAAAAGTTTTCCCGATTTTGGCTTTGAAGAAACGGCTGAAAGCCACTTCTGTCATAGCTGCCAGCTTTGCGGCTTCTCCCAGGGAAATGTTTTTATCAAAATTGGCATTCAGATAAGTCATGATTTTTTCCACACGCCGGCTGTTGTAGGAGAAGGTTTCCGTATTACCAAATGTAGCATCAGACAGTATACGCATATTACGGCTGGTAGACAGGTCGTGTAAAATGGACATCAGCTCCAGCACCGAGTCAAAGCCCTGCTGTTGCGGCAGCCGGATCAGGCGGGGCATGATCTGTTGTGTGGTTTCTGCAGAAAAAAGAATACCTCGCAACGAGCGCTCAAACATATTTTTGATGAAATTCATCTGGTTGCGTTGCAGAAATTTTTCGTCAAACAGATCGCGGTGAAACTGTATCGTAATTTCTTTGATTGTTCCTCCCCCATGCTTGTGGGTAAACCATCCGTGTTGCAGATTAGGCCCTACCAGTACCAGTTCCAGCTCGCCGATTTCTTCTATATGATCGCCAATGATACGCTTGGCGCCTTTGGCATATTGAATAAAGTTCAACTCAAATTCATCGTGGTA
This sequence comes from Chitinophaga hostae, assembly GCF_018224885.1. Lineage (GTDB taxonomy): Bacteria > Bacteroidota > Bacteroidia > Chitinophagales > Chitinophagaceae > Chitinophaga > Chitinophaga hostae. The sequence continues at coordinate 761,867 of NZ_JAGTXB010000001.1, forward strand.
ATGTAATGGAAAATCAAATTCTTTCTTTTCCCTGGAAAATAAAGTGAAACAATCACTCTGCGTGAGTGGGGTTATTTCTCTTAACAATTTGCTCTTCATCATGAACTTGATTTTTGTTGTATGGAATCCTTTCGTGGAATTATACCGTTTTGATTTAAACCTGCTGCTGTGATTCAGATCACCGGGCTAAAAAAGCATTATAAAAATAAACTTATCACGCGTAAAATGAAATTTTACTTTTATGGCTAACAATACCGTTAGTTATATGATACAAAGATTTTAGTGTAAATTATACATTTATTTTGTATTGATAATCTGATTATCAAAGTATAATTAAAAGATAAAAAAGTACTACAATTTCGTTCGAATTAAATTCATATTTGTGTTAAGGAAGACACGTTGTGAAACAGTACCTGCTGCTATGATTACATGAGGGTCCTTTATTTTCCAGCGTTAATACAATCACCACATCTTTGGGTGTTACACATAGTTTCCAGGTGTTGCAGCCGGCGCCGCTGATCTACAGCTTCGACCCGTTTGGACGAAGCCCGAGGTACGGTCGTAAATATTGCCGGTAATGGGTTCAGCATCTTACCAGTATGAAGATGAATGATCTGGATGCGCAGATCGTTGCTTCTACAGATACGACCTCCAGGTTAAATTACCTGCGGCTGCAACACTTGTTTTTTACCATCATCACTTATATCAACGGTACGCAATCGTTGAAAAAAAAATCAGAATGGACCGTCTGCGTTTTTCATTCTACCTGCACGTTTTATTACTACTGTCCGCGGGCAGTGCTGCCCGCAGGAGCCCGTCCCTTGCGACTGGCAGGCGACCAAAGAAACCACTCAGCGCTATCGCCGGCTGAAAGAACGCGCTGCCACCGGTTACCTGGTGGGGCACAAGGACCATCTGGCCTATGACGCAGGCTGGAAATACGAGGCGGGAAGAAGCGATGTGAAAGAGGTAACAGGCATTTACTGTCAACTACCTGCAGCAGGAAAAGCAACTTCATAACCTGTTGTATATATTTAACACAGCGGGGAATTTTATAAACAGCCGCAAACCTTTTTCGGAAAAGATGTTGCTGGCAGCAACATATATACGTCGCAGCACTAACTATCGGTACTATGAATTTTGACAAGAGAAGGCAGGCCTTGCAACAGGCATACGACGCGCTGATTGAAAGACCTAACAAGCAGGTAATGCCGGGCAATGGCATATACAGCAGGTATGAATACCCGGTACTAACGGCTATGCATACACCGCTCACCTGGAGATATGATTTCAGGGAATCAGCGAATCCTTTTTTGATGGAGCGCTTTGGTATCAACGGGGTATTTAATGCCGGCGCCATCCGGGTAAATGGCAAGTTCCTGCTGATTGCCCGGGTAGAAGGCATGGACCGGAAATCTTTTTTCGCGGTAGCGGAAAGCGACAATGGTACCGATCATTTCCGTTTCCGTGAGCACCCGGTAAGGATGCCGGAAACCGGTGTTCCGGATACCAACATTTACGATATGCGGGTGGTGCAGCATGAAGATGGGTGGATCTATGGTTTATTTTGTACGGAGCGCCGTGACCCTGTGGCTTTGCCCGGCGACCAGTCGGCCGCCATTGCGCAGTGCGGTTTGGCCCGTACCCGTAACCTGACCGACTGGGAACGACTTCCGGACCTGGTCACCCCTTCTCCGCAGCAGCGTAATGTGGTGCTTCATCCTGAGTTTGTGAACGGCCAATATGCTTTTTATACGCGGCCACAGGATGGGTTTATAAATACAGGCAGCGGCGGCGGTATCGGCTTCGGACTGGCAGATAATATGGAGGCTGCGGTACTAAAAGAAGAAATGGTGATTGATGAAAAAGTGTATCATACGGTGTATGAGGCGAAAAACGGGTTGGGACCGGCGCCCATTAAAACCCCGAAAGGCTGGCTGCACCTGGCACATGGCGTACGCAACACCGCCGCCGGTCTCAGGTATGTACTCTACCTGTTTATGACCGACCTGGAGGATATTACCCGGGTAATACATAAACCCGCCGGCTACTTTATGGCGCCGGAAGGCGCAGAGCGCGTGGGAGATGTATCCAATGTGCTCTTCAGCAATGGCTGGATCGCCGATGACGACGGCCGGGTATTTATTTACTATGCTTCTTCAGATACACGTATGCATGTGGCTACCAGTACCATCAGCCAGCTGGTGGATTATGTGGTGAACACAGCGGAAGATGGCCTGAGATCGGCGGCGTCGGTTGCGGTGGTGGAAGGAATTATAGCGAACAATAGGGGCTGACCGCCACGCAAAAGTTACCGGGTAACGCATGTTTCGTTGCCGCTATGCTGCTTATCCGAAAGTCCGCGTTCCAGCGCGGTACCGTCTATCAGTGCCCAATGTTCGATGATCCGCTCGTTTTGCAATCGAAAGCAACGATAACCTTTAGTCGTTACCGTTAGTCCTGTAGGGGGGATTGCCCGCCAGAGGCCCACGTGTTGCATGCGCATAGATATTTTAATGATACTTTTCCCGGGTTCTGCTACTTGTTCTTCGATGATCGTTTCGGGAATAAAGGAGTCATGCGTCATGGTGATCCATTGTTTTAACCCTTCTGCATTGGCCGGCAGCGAGGCTGGCAGGGAATGATCGGTAAAGTCAGGGTGAAGGAATTCGGCTAAACGGCCTGTGTTGCCCTGGTTCCAGATGATGCCGATATAGGCTTCGATAAAATCTTTTTGTTGCTGTATAGTCATGATCGTTGATGTTTATAACACAAAAGTACCCCTCCGGAAACGAAGCGATTGTGTCAAACATCACATAATCGTATTATTATAACCTGCGACGGATGCGGCTCAGCGTTTCCCTGGAGATGCCCAGGTAAGAGCTGAGATGTGTAAGGGATACACGTTGCAGCAGTTGGGGAGCGTCGTTTAAAATGGATTTGTACTTTTCTTCCGGTGTAAATTTTTTCAGCCAGCTGGTATGTTTTTCCTGTTCAATCAGCAGGTATTCGAGCCACTGACGGCCGAAGGCAGCGATTTCGGGTGATAGTTCGTAGAGATGAAAAATCGTTTTTTTATGCCATCTCCATAAAGCAGCAGCTTCCATTGCCTGGATATTATAATCGGACGAAATGCTGTTCCGCAGGCTGTTCATATTGGTTACAAAAGTATTTTCGAAGAAAAAATCCGTATTGGTTTCCCTGGTACCATTATCGTAAAACGCCCTGCAGGCGCCGGATTCAATGAACCAGATGTATTGGCATTGCTGCCCTTCATGCAGCAGATAGTCCCCTTTTTTTACCATCTCTGTTTGTGCACTTTCCAACAATAGCGTCATTGCATCCGGCGCCAGGGGCGCAATGTGGGAAAGACTTTCAGGCAAATATTGCGGCGTAGATTTCATGACAGGAAAGTGCATTTATTTTTTTAAAAATACTCACAATTAGGTATTTGACGGCCATATACTTTAACATATCTTTGTGACTCAAGAATGATTTATTCAACTCATTATATAAAGTCATCCACCTGATTTAGTCAGTCACCGTATTTTCTATCCCCAAAAAAGGGTCTCTTTTCGTGAGGGACCCTTTGTTATTTTTACATACATTTGTTGCAGGAGCACAGTAATCAACCAACATCGTAGAAGAATTCCTATACAAGATTTATATCAGGTACATGATTGAGCACGCTGTATTTAGTAACGAGGAATCCGCACTGGAGGATAAGCTACGCGCTTTAAAGGCCATCGACAAAGAACTTCCGGTAGTGGTAATAGTGATGAATGTTTTAAAAAGCTATGTGGAGTACATGTCTCCCCGCGGCTGCAGGGAGCTGGGCGTTACACTCGGGGAGCTGCGGGAAATGGGGCCAGCGTATTATGACACATTCTTTAATCCGCATGATGTGGCGGACTATTTGCCAAAGATCATCGCTATGCTGGATGCGCCGGCAGCCGCCAATATGACGGTCACTTTCTTTCAGCAGGTACGGATGGCCAGTTCCCGCGACTGGGCCTGGCACCTGGGTACTTCCCGGGTCTTTTTCCGCGATGCCAGCGGAAAGCCTACGCATGTGATCACCTGCGCTACGCCCATTGATCCGCTGCATCACGTTACCAGCAAGGTGAACCGCCTGCTGGCAGAGAATAATTTTCTTCGCCGTAACCATCATATTTTTGCCTCCCTGACCAAAAGGGAAAAGGAGATCCTGCGTTTGCTGGCCCTGGGCCTCAGTGCTGCGGAAATTGCCGAAAAAGCCAGTATCTCGGAAAAAACCGCCGTTACTCACCGGCGGAACATCAAAGCAAAAATCGGCGCCCAGTCCAGTTATGATCTGACCAGTTTTGCCCAGGCATTTGATCTTATATAGGCAAAAAGAATTATATTATTGTGGCGCTAAAACCGCCACCTGTTAAGGCCTGCACTGATGTGCCGAAAAATAACCCCCAATTTTTCCGGATGTAGCCAGAAATGTGTATTTTCATTCTGTATACCATATTTTTTTGCCTGTCTGTTGCGCCTTGTAACGGGCTTGTTAACCAGATAAATTATGTCTTTTAAAGCCGTTCTCAACATCGATGGGGAAGAAATGAATGTCCTCGAATGCAGGTTTTCATTTTCCCAGAACACAGACCATAATGGGAAACCAGCTGCCCGCCCCAAGGGAGGTACCATTAACCTACTGATTGAGTCTGCCGGGGAAACCAGTCTGTTCGACTGGATGATCTCCAATACCCAAACGAAAAATGGCAGCATCACCTTTTTCCGGCGTGATTCCATGTCCCGGCTAAAAGAGCTGAAATTTACAGACGCCTATTGCGTGGAGTATTCGGAACTGTTTAACTCCAACAATGAACAGCCTTTGCAAATTCAGCTAACACTGTCGTCCAGGGAAGTGAAGTTAAACAACTCCTCCTACCAGAATCCCTGGCCGGTATAGGACTTGTTTTTCCCACGATCTTTTTAAAAGTAGCCTGTATGGACGTCCGTTTTCCCGGTATCCATTCAGGCTATTTGCTGTTTTATAGAGTCCGCTGCCTGCGCCCGGCTTCCCTTTTTTTTCTCTCGGAAATAAGATAACTTTAATAGCATGTTTACAATTCATTTTAACCCGTTTCCTGAGTTCAATACACCGCGTTTCCTTCTCAGGCCCCCGGCGCTGTCAGATGCGGAAGAAGTCGCCCAACTAAGGTCAGATCCGCTGGTAAATAAATACTTAAACCGGCCAGGACCCGTTTCGGTCGCTGCGGCAGAACAGTTCCTCGAGAAAATAATCGCCAACAATACCGCCCATCTATCACTTTACTGGGTGATCATCGCAAAAGATACCCTCGAGCTCGTAGGTACTATCTGTTTATGGAATATTGTACCGGCATTGGAAGAAGCCGAAGTGGGCTATGAACTCCAGTCCCGTTTTTTTGGACAAGGTATTATGCAGGAAGTATTGCCCGGCATCATCCGTTTTGGCTTTGAAGAAATGCAACTGCAGCGGATCATCGCACTGCCCGCTGAAGGCAACGAACGATCCAGCCGCTTACTGGAGAAGCATCACTTCGCATTGAATGAAGAACTGAAACAACGACTGGAGAAAGAAGAAGACATGACAGGTATTCTCTGTTATTCACTCACGAAAAGTGTGTAGTAACGGTAACGGATATACGGATGCTATACGCATTTGTTTGGTAGATGAACAACCCGTTTAATATTTTATTCAGCAGGTGTTCACCGGCCTATGCAGTTGGCAGACGGTTTATGAAGGTTCGTCTACCCTCCCCGGGTTTGCAGCCACCACGCTTGCCAGGCGACTTTTAATAAAGAATATTGCACACACATTATGCAACATTCTTTATTAAACCGTACTCATTGATGCAAGCAACTCATAGGCCGCACAGTTACCAGATCACTAATAAGATTACGGGGCAGGTGGTAAAATTTTTGCCGCGGAATCAGCACAGCGGCGATATGCTGGAAATGGAAATATTGTATGTTCCGTTCTCCGCAGAACCACCACTGCATTACCATCCTTACCAGGAAGAACAGTTGAAAGTGCTGAAAGGAGAGTTAACGGTAAGACTGAACGATGAAGTGAAAATTTACCGGGAAGGCGCCATCATAACCATCAAACGGAATGCAAGGCACAGCATGTGGAACTCGGGGTTTACCACTACGCTGGTGAGCTGGAAAGTTACTCCCGCCATGGACACCGTCAGGTTTCTGCGAACCATGACAGCCCTCTCCAATATAGGCGCTGTCAATGAGAAAGGCATACCAGCCCTGCCACTGATGGTTTTCCTGTTAGTAAAATACAAACGAACATTCCGGTTGGATAAACCTCATGGATGGGTGATACACCTGCTATACATTTTATTCATCCCTGTATTTTTTGTGCTTGATTATAACAAGCGATTTAATAACCCCGATCATTTTTAAAAAACAGGAATACTGTTTCCGGCAAACAGTTTGTACGTCAGGGAAATGAGGAACAGTTGCGGGGGAAGCGCAGCCGGTCAGCTGTTTTTTAACCGCTTATGACATTCGGTTTTGTAATTTCTGCCGATAGGCAATTCCATTCCTAACAGCTCTACTGAATAAGCATGGTAGCTTTCTATCTTATGTGTTGATACAATGAATGACCGGTGTATACGCATGAATTTTTCTTCCGGCAGCAATTCTTCCAGTAAACTGATTTTTTGTTTCGAGATGAGTACCCGGTCTTTCAAAACTACTTTTATATAATCCTTAAGACTTTCTATCCAATAGATATCTGCTACATTTACCTTTACCATTTTCCTTTCTACCCGCAGGTACAAAAATACATCGCTTTGCTGTTCCGCTGCTTTCTCGGTAATACTGATCCTGTGGTTATTTACCTTATATAAAGCAAATACCTTGTCCATGGCTTTCAGGAAGCGATCGAAAGGAATGGGCTTCAGCAGATAATCTACTGCACTCAGGTCAAACCCCTCCAAAGCATAGTCCTGGTAAGCGGTGGTGAAAATGATTTTAGGCGGATGCTTCAGGCTCCTGATAAAGTCGGTACCTAACAATCCGGGCATTTTTATGTCCAGGAAAATCAGGTCTATTTTATGTTGTTGCAGCAACTGGAAGGCTTGTATAGCATTATTGCATTTGGATACAACCTCTATTTCCGGAAAATTTTCCACATACTTTTCGATGACTTCAATGGCATGTGGCTCGTCATCTACGATCAGTGTCTTTATTTTCATGCTTTACTAAATTTTGTCTTAAGTCTATATCAAGAATCACCACAAACAATTCTTCTTCATTAAAAACCTGCAGATGATGGGCATAGGGGAAAAGTAACTCCAGCCGCTTTTTTACATTATTCAAACCAATGTTGCCGCTGGTTTTTTTTGCAGGAGTGGTATCATCTATAGGTTTGCTATTGGATATTTTGAATTTTAGTTTATAGTTATGGAGACAGAGATCTATATTTATCCAGGCCTCCTCAATTGTTTCACTGGTACCATGTTTAAAGGCATTTTCAATCAGGGGCAGCATTAATAACGGAGGAATTCTTTGTGAGGAAGTATCCCCGGTAATACTGAAATTCAGATCCAGCCTGTTTTCATAACGCAATTTTTCCAGTGTCACATAGTGCTGCATCACTTCTATGTCGCGCTTCAGCAGTACATTGTCGGTATTGCATTCATACAGCATGTAGCGCAGTATATCCGACAGGCCCAGTACTATTGCGGGCGACTGGGGCGATTGGTTAAGTGTGAGTGCGTATAAGTTATTGAGTGTATTGAATAGGAAGTGGGGATGTATCTGGCTTTTTAGTGCACTTAGCTCGGATTGTACGGCAAGCTGCCTTTTTTCAAACCACATTTTAATGAATTTAAGAGAAACGGCCACCCAGAAAACGAGATTACTTTGTTCCAGCGCATTTATGATGTATACCGGTTTAGTTAGCTGATGCCGGAAAGTGCCATCCAGTTTATGCCACTTAAAGGATGGGTCCTTTTTGAGCATGAGCCGGTAAATGTAGGGGTCGGCAACGGTTATTTCCAGGAGCCGGAACAGGAAACCAGCCATCAGTGTGCATCCTAATAAAATCAGGGCCAGCTGGAGATATTTTCTCCGGTAAAGGTATTTGGGAATCGCCCAATACGCTGCCGTATAAAAATACAGCATATGTATCGGGATAAACATCATTATAACGTTAAAGGCTACCCCATAAGTGGGCATCCCCATACCATAGAATATGGTGAGTACAATAATGGTAAGGGACCAGAAAATAGTATGATTTAAAACGGTTCTGCTCATTGGTGCTACAGGCTGCATAAACAAAGGTACGGGTACGGATGTCATCCTTAAATTAATGAAGATATACCGTATTGTTTTGTCGACCAACGGCAATTTTTACCGTTTTATTTTTATGAAGATCATAAATATCCCGTCTTCACCCTGCCTCTGTATCCCCAAGCCAATATAATACCATAATTAGCTAATTATCGGAAAAATAGTTGTGAATAAAATCTCTTTATTTGCTTTAGATACGGCTCCGTAATTTAATGTTGAAGAGATTGGGGAACAACTAACATCAATCAATTTCTATGTTATGACTGATAACACTTAGTGTACACGTTACGTATTACAAACCCGTTTAAATTTCACCGGTTATGAACGACTGCCGCCTGAAAAGAAATTTTCCAGGAACCATACTACTATGCGTGTACGGAGCGGGAAAGCTCCGCGCATAACTGGCGCCCTCTTCTTCCTTTTTCATGAACTGATCATAACAATCATCGGAAATCTGTCATGGTAGCTGCTTGTGCAGCTGTATCCGGAATGATGGTCTGACAATTTTATCACCAAACAAAAACAAATGCGGTTTTATGAGACATCACAATTACCCAAATGCAACTATATGTAGTGGGCGCCCGTTGTCCGCTCATATAAAGCGCCGTATGTTATGGTTGTTTTTATTAAGCTCCTTCCTGCCTGTTCTCAGCGCTGCCGCTTTTCAAAATGCCACGCCGCGGCAGTCAAGGGTTATCACCGGAGCAGTAAAGGATGAATCTGCCAATTCGCTTCCCGGGGTAGGCGTAACGGTTAAGGGATTTCCGGTGCATGCTGTTACCGATGAACAGGGTCGTTACCGGATTGAAGTGCCGGCCAATGCCACCGCTTTGTTGTTTACCTATGTAGGAAAGGAAACAAGGGAAGTGGCATTGAATACAGCCGCAGAGTATAACGTAGTCCTCACCGGGAAAAGCCGGGAGCTGAGTGAAATTGTAGTGTCAACCGGGTATATGACCCAACGGAAAGCCGATCTCACGGGGGCTATCAGCGTAATCAGCAGGGAAGATTTTGTGAAGAATCCCAGCGCTAACGTAATGCGCTCCCTGCAGGGAAAGGTGCCCGGCGTGTTTATTACAACAGATGGTAATCCTGCAGAAAACGTAGGCATACAGGTAAGGGGGATTACCTCGATCAACTCTTCACCACCATTGATTGTACTTGACGGGCAACCGGTGAATATAAATTTAAGAGATATCAACCCTAATGATATCGAGTCCATGCAGGTGCTGAAAGATGCCGCATCGGCCTCTATTTATGGCTCCCGCGCTGCTGGCGGGGTAATCCTTGTGAACACAAAAAAAGGCCGGCAGGGCGAAACCAGGGTCACTTATGAAAGTTATGTAGGCGTATCAAAAATTACCGGGGTTCCCGATATGCTGGATGCCAACGGCTATGGAAAGGCATTGTGGCAGGCCACTGTAAATGATGGCGACGATCCGTCGGCAGCCATCCGGATTTATAATTATAACTGGAACTATGATAAGGATGGCATCCCCGTGCTCAATTCTGTGACGCCAGTGGAATGGCTGAATCCTGAAAAAACAATGCCTTCTTCCAATACCAACTGGTTTAAAGCGGGCACCCGCACAGGTATCCGGCAAAATCATCAGCTAACAGTGACCGGAGGTAAGGAACGGTTATCCAGCCTGTTTTCTATCAATTTTTACGATAACCAGGGTACACAGATCACCTCTTCCTTCAGACGCTATTCGGCCCGTTTTAATAACGATTACGAATTGATCAAAGGGAGATTAACCATTGGTGAAAATTTTACACTCACCAACCTGCGGATCAGGGATATCAACAGCACCTACGGTTTCCTGGTAATGCCGCCTAATATTCCGGTATACGATAATAAAGGCGGCTGGGGCGGTGTAGCCATGGCATTGGGAATGGATGATTTTAGCAACCCGGTAAGAGATCTTGAAATCAACAAAGACAATAAAGGCAACTTCCTGAAAATACTGGGAACCACTTATGCTAATCTGAAGATCCTCGATAACCTCGCATTTAAAACACAGTTTGGGCTGGATTACAACATGTGGTACGACAGAACTATCCAGCATAAATGGAAAGAAGCCGGGGGCAAAAGCAGCGATATCAACGGCGTTACACAAAACAACTGGCAGAATATAGGCCGCACCTGGACCAACACCCTGATCTACAACCTGCGTTTAGGTGAAAATCATTTTGATATCCTGGGAGGTATCGAAACTTACCGGTATGTATATGAAAATGTAAATGCCTACCGGAATAATATCCTGCTCGAAAGCAGGGACTACGCTTACCTGTCGGCTGCCACCGGTGATAACAAATCATTGAATGGAGGCGGCGACGAAAAAACGCTGTTGTCGTTTTTTGGTAAGATCAACTATGCCTTTGCTTCAAAGTACCTGTTTTCAACTACTATCCGCCGGGATGGATCTTCTGTTTTCGGCGTGAATAACCGGTACAGCACCTTCCCTGCGTTCTCCGCCGGCTGGCGGCTTAGCCAGGAATCTTTTATGAAACATGTAAAGTTTTTAAATGACCTGAAACTGCGGGCCAGCTGGGGACAGAATGGTAACTCAGCCCCGCTTTCTGCCGGCAGCCTGGTAAACATCTATGTAGGTGATTTTGATGGTACCTCCTATGCCATTGGCGGGAATCAATCGGGCAGCATACCCTCCGGCTATCGCCGTAATAGCCTGGGAAACCCTGATCTGAAATGGGAAACCACCACACAAACAAACATCGGTGCTGACTTCAGCCTGTTGAAAGATCGATTATCTGGTTCGGTGGATTGGTTCAACAAAAAAACAACCGATATGCTGTTTCAGCCCCCCTATATCGGCGCACTGGGAGAAGGCGGTTACCGCTGGGTAAATGCCGCGAACATGACCAACAAAGGATTCGAAATTTTATTGAGCTGGGGAGAAGTGAAAAGAAATTTTTCCTACCGTATCACCGGTAATATGGCCGGGTACAAGAATAAAATTAACTCGATCCCGGAAAACGTGAAATATACCTACGGCGGTAATGGCTTACTGGACAATGTTATAGGCCGGCCGTTAAATTCGTTTTACGGACTGGTGGCCGACGGTATTTTTAAAACCCAGGCGGAAGTCGATAATTCCCCGCAGCAACAAGGTAAAGGCGTAGGCCGTATCCGTTATAAGGACCTGGATGGTGATGGGGTGATCAATGAAACCTATGACCGTACCTGGATTGGTGTAAAAGATCCGAAGCTCACAGCGGGATTAAACCTGGAAGCGAGTTATAAAAACTTTGATATCACTATATTCTTCCAGGGTGTTTTTGGCAACAGTGTATACAATTCCTGGAAAGAGCTCAGCGATTTCTGGAATATAGGCGTGCAAAACGACCGCAATCACCCTTCCCGTATCCTGGATGCCTGGTCGCCGGCCAATCCCAATTCAGATATCCCGGCGCTTTCCCGACGCGATGCCAACGGAGAAAAACGGATGTCTACCTACTTCATTGAAAATGGGTCTTACGTGAAACTGCGGACACTGGATATTGGTTACACCTTTCCCGCAAAACTGCTGGAAAAATGGAGTGTCAATAGGTTCAGGGTATACATATCCGGCCAAAACCTGTTGAATTTCAAAAAGGGCTGGGGGAAAGACAAGTTTACCGGCGGCGATCCGGAAAACCCCGGCGAGGCTTATCCCATGCCGATTAGCGGATTTTTTGGATTGAATGTTACCTTTTAAATGAACAAGCAACATGAAAAAACTTACCATAACATTCGTTGGGCTGATCACCGTTTTTATTTTCGGGTGCAAAAATTTCCTGGATGTAAAACCCAAAGGTGTATTGTCGGAAGAACAGGTACAAACTGCTGATCAGATAGAAAATTTTGTAGTGGCGGCCTACTCGTACATGCCCTCGCTGGGTTATGGCGATACCCATGCGCCCTGGATACAGAGTGTAAGATCAGATGATGCCTATAAAGGCGGTGGTGGACTGAGCGATCAAACCCCCTGGTACGAAATGGAAATATTTACCGGCGTTACCTCTAACATAGGAAATAACGATGGTCCCTGGTACCGCGGTTATTGCGGTATCAGCAGGGCTAATACGGCACTGCGTTTATTGAACAACGTTAGTGCAAATGATTTTAAGGCCAAAGATCAGCGGATTGCGGAGATGAAGTTTCTCCGCGGGTGGATCTACCTTGGTATGAAACTTCGCTGGAATTATGTGCCTTATATCGATGACCAGGTGAAGAATGACGCTATTATCGTGGAAGGCATTTCTAATCGCCCGGAAGGCATGATAAATGATTTAGCCCTATGGGATAAGATCATCAAAGACTTTGAAGACGCAGCCAACGTACTGCCTGAAACCCAGGCGGAGAAAGGACGACCTACCCGTTATGCGGCGCATGCGCTGGCTGCAAAAGCACTGCTGTTCCGCGCATATGAAAAAAATGACCGGCACCAGGTGACCAATATCAACATAGAAACGCTCAATAAATCGCTCGCGCATATCGATGCCATTATGGCGAAAGACGGCGCTATGTTTGATCTTACACCGGACTTCGCCGATAATTTTATGATAGAATATGATAACAATACGAAAGAATCATTGTGGGAAATACAGTACTCGATAGATGATGGTACCACCAACGGAAGGGTCAATTGGGGCGATCAGCTGAATGCACCGTGGTGGAATCCTTATTTCAGCTGCTGCGACTTCCATAAGGTATCCTACTCGATGATCAACGCGTTTAAAACAGATGGTACCGGGTTGCCCGATTTTGATAACTATAACAATACTGAGCTGGGCGGGCAGGCCTATAAACAGTTTTTCAATACACATGCCTTTGATCCGCGTATAGGGCATACTGTGGCCATACCGGGCTATCCCTGGAAATATGATAACCGCCTTATGTTTGAAGAAGCGGGTTCCCGTGCGCCTTTTCAATATGGTTATTTTAATTCCATGAAAGAGCAGGTGCGTCCGGATTGTAACTGTATGTATAAACCATTTTATGTGCAGAACAGCATGAATAAAAAGGAGATCCGTTATGCAGAAGTGTTGCTGTGGAAAGCGGAGATCCTGATACAGCTGGGGCGGTTTAATGATGCCCTGCCGCTGATCAACCGCGTAAGAACAAGAGCAGCCAACAGCACGGCCAGGTTGAAAAAAGATGATGGCACGTTGTGGATGAACTATAAACTGGAAACTTACAAGCCCGGGGTAAACTGTGCATGGACAAAAGATTTCGCATGGAAAGCGCTGATGTGGGAAGACCGGCTGGAGCTTGCCTGTGAAGGAAGGCGGTTTTTTGATCTGATGCGCTGGGGAATATTGGAGCCTACAATGAATGCATTTTTGAACAAGGAAAAGAATCGTTTTGATTGGTTTAAACTGGGACATTTCACTGCCGGCAGGGATGAGTTTTTGCCGATTCCGCAGGCGCAGATGAATTGGTCGAAGGGTGGGTACAAACAAAATCCGGGCTACTAAAATATTACAAGCTATGAGAAAGTTTTGCTTATTTATCAGTGTTTTTTTCCTATTGGCTGTAAACAGCGCCTGCACAAGATCTTCCGGTGATATGGTGAAGCCTGGCGTAAGCTTGCCTGCCGTTACCGACCTCGCATTGCAGAAAACAGACGCCAATACGGTAAAAGTAACCTGGAAGATCCCTGCTGCTATTCCCGCAGAAATTCAGCAGCCATTGAGTGTATACGTGGAAGTGAACGAAGTAATCACTACCATGAAAACGGTTAACGCTGCAACGGTGACACTACCCAATGCTGCCACGGAATATGTGTTTACATTGCCCAAGCCTGCATCTACTTATCATTTCATTGTAAAGCTGGTGGGTACTACCAAAACCACGAATGTCAATTATTCATCGAACATATATTCCCTGGGGCAAACCGTTGTGTATACAAAATAGTTATAGCAGCCGTCTCCAACCGGGAGACGGCTGTTGATGATCGCTGAAATGCAGAACCGGCAACTGCCTGGTCCTATAAAATGTGGCTGTTAATATAGCCCTGTAGTGTCGCACCAGAAAGTACGTGGCGGTATAGTGGCAACTTTTGCTTTTTTATCGCCGGGTTCAGACAGCCTGGAGATTTTCATTTTGCTGATGTCCAGTTTCTTTTTGATCTTCTTTTTCATAAAACGGTTTTACTTTAAAAAATACAGTTGCTTACTCTTTTCTAAAGGTTTTCAGCGGCCCCTTGTTGTAAATGGAAGTATGCTGCACGGGCATATGGTATACAGCATTATAATTGAGAGAATCGGGTTTAGGTCTACAAACATGTAGGCTTAGCGTTGTTGTTGTTGACATAAAAGTCAGGATACTAATTTACAAATTTTTTATTCAGACAGGATATTTTTCGTGAATAATTCTTCCGTGTTACGACATGCAGATCAATATTTAATTGAAGGTGCCGCTTATAGATGAGTAGTAATAACCGGGTGTGCCCGACTGGAATTTTACAGGTCCTTCGATGAGGAAAGACTCATCCGTAGTTCTTATCCGGATCTTCCATTTGTCGCTCCCGGCATTCCTTGCCTCCAGGAAAACGGCGGTTCCTTTTTTGATGGTGTCGGCTTTCTGATGTATACCAATACCGGAAACCTTCCATTCTTTTGTGGCGCCGCCGGCGCCGCTGCCATATTTTATTTCAATAAACGGCGCGTCGGTATTAGATTCAAGTTCATATATCACAACGGGGTTTTGCGGAGCTTCTTCTTTAGTACAATATGACAGCCCGGTTATGCAAATAAAGGCGAGCGATATCTTTTTCATTGCGGATATGGTTTTAGTTATTGATTCCACTCATTTTACAACAGCACCTTTTACTAAGGTATACAGTTTAAGGCTGCGTGTTCTATTCATTTTGTTCAGTGAAGGAGAAAGGGTTTGTTTTCGTTCACAGGTAATTATTCAGGCAGACGTTTAACCGGTTTGGCCGATCCCGGCTGCGGTCAATCACAGGATTTACCGATCCAATGCGGTCTTTTACCGACACTTTTGTTGGTTCTCCATGTTTGTAATTGCTGTTGGATAACAGCCAGTATAGCTTTGGTGTATTAATCACTGCAACTACAAATGATGAAAACAAAAAACGTTTTAATTTCCGGCGCCAGTGTTGCCGGTCCGGCATTGGCTTTCTGGCTGCACCGTTATGGATTCCAGGTTACTATCATCGAACGCGCTCCGTGTATCCGGCCAGGCGGATATGCAGTGGATTTTCGTGGTGCAGCATTGGATATACTGGAGAAGATGGATATCCTGGAAGAAATACGCAAATTTGAAACACGCACAGGAACGATTACTGTGGTAGATAAGCATAACAAAAAGATATCCCGCCTGCCCGATGGTTTTACCAGCGGAGAGTTGGAGATCATGCGCGGTGACCTGGCTGATGTATTGTATAACGCCACAAAGCACAATATTACCTACCTCTTCGATGACAGTATTACCTCGCTGACTCAACATGCCGACGGCGTTGAAGTCGCTTTTGAACGTCATCCGGTGCAGCAGTTCGATTTCGTGATCGGGGCCGACGGGCTCCATTCAAATGTGAGAAGAATTGCTTTTGGTGATGAAGCGCAGTTCCGTCACGATCTGGGCGTGTACATTGCCATTTTCACTACACCTAACTACATGGACCTCGGCATGAATGGCTTGTTTTACAGCACGCCGGGAAAAAAAGTAGGGCTTTTTGGTGCAAGAGAGAATACAGAAGCCAGGGCTTCTTTTTATTTTACGTCAGGACCATTGGCATATGATCGCCGGAATATAACCCAGCAGAAAGCAATTCTTCGCGATCGTTTTGCGAAGGAGGAATGGGAGGTGCCGCGCTTGCTGGAGTTAATGGATCAGGCGCCTGATTTTTATTTTGATGCTGTGAGCCAGATAAAGATGGATCGCTGGTCAACCGGGCGTATTGTGTTGTTGGGTGATGCGGCACATTGTGCCTCTCCTTTATCAGGGATGGGTACCAGTATGGCGGTGATAGGCGCCTATATCCTGGCCGGGGAACTGAAGCAGGGCAATGGCGATTACACCACTGCATTCAGCAATTATGAAAACATGATGCGTGATTTTGTGACCCGGGGACAGCAGCTGGCAGATGGCGGCGCTGATTGGTTTGTACCGGCAACGCGTTTCCGGCACTGGCTGGCTCAGCAAATGTGGAAGATGTTGCCTTACTCACCATGGAAAAATATGATGATTGAGTTGCCATCGAAAATTGCCCGGTCCATTAAGCCGGCATCTTATTGAATAGTAAAGGAGAAATAAATAATAGTTCACGCTTAAGCGGAAATCAACAGCTGTTTGGGTGATCAGAATCTGAAATCGAATTTATTAATATCGGTTCTGACAGACTTTACAGCATCTGAAGGAGTTTGTTCACCGGCAACAACCAGTTTAATGCCAGGTAAATAGTCGTCCGTTACCACCAGGTTAGCCATTATCAAAGGGTCTAACAACTCAATCGTAAGATCCCCTTTGCTGGTATCAATGCTGGTTTTGTATCTCAACTCGCCGTCGTCGAAATCGAATTCAAAGTTACCGATGTTAAGTCCCCAGTTGGCCCTGGTGATGAACTCCGTGATAGCCGGAAATTTATCGGCAGGTATTTTATCCGGGAGTACAGACAGGCATATCACCTGTTTCAGGTGCTCATTGATTCTTATGAAACAGGCCCAGGATCCGTTTTTAGTTTCATAATTAAACCGGTAAATAGGCTCGGTGGCATGTTGTTGCAGTGGCCATCCTTTCTCATGAAAGTAGTCGATTATTGTATTGGCTAAATCATTCATTGTTTGTGTATTTTATGATGTTAGCGGCTGCTATTACCAGCCTGTTATATTCAGCCCGCTTTCGGCCGCCTGGGCAATGAAATTTTGTTTGGACAGGCCAGACCATCTCGTTGAATGGAATTCGGTCTGCAGGTCGGCAGCTGGCGCTGTTTTTAAATCGATGCTTAAGGTAACACCTTTATTGGTAGTTAACCTGGCAAAACTACCTGCTCCGTAGATCATCAAAAATTCACTCCGATGGTGCTTGCTGTATGCCCCTGCCACGTCAAGTGCGTCGCCCAATACGCCGCCGCCGAGTATTTTCAGTCTTTCTTTTTGTGCAGGATTTAAAAGGTTAATAGTTGGAACGGAGACCATTTTTACCACCATCGCTCTTTTCCCAAGTTCTGCTCCATAAATGGAAGAAGAAGTTATTTTTTTACCAATATACAGGCCCGGCCCCTGAGTGCTGGGAACAGTAGAAGTGGCATTACGCAGAGATGGGGAGGCTATTTTAGCCAGGTGATCTGCTTTAGTGCTCCAGGTGTACCAGGTAGCGGTTGTTTTCTCCATTTCCGCAATTTGTTCAAGCTGGCTGATGCGGTTAAGTCTGTCTGCATCAACGGCATCGCCGGCAGCCGGTAAATAGGCATCACCATGATAGTGCCTGATAAGTGCAGCTTTGAGCTGGGCTTTGTGTGTAGGATCAATTGTTAACCCTGCCATAGCGGTATTTATGCCCCCCATCGCTAAGGTGCTGGGTGGTGTGGCCACCGCAGTTTGCACTGCCGCCCTTACGGCTTCAATCGCAATCAATTGAGTGGGGGTAGCGAAATCAAGAATTACTTTCGGGATGTCTGCTTTTTCGAGTACTGCTCTCTGTTCATCTTTGATCAATCCTTTTCCGGCGTGATGGTGTAACAGCAGCGAGTTAAGCAACGACTCGGCATGCGCTTCCCCATAAGTATTGCCCAGGTGAATGTAAGAGGTATGCAGTTTTATCTGGCGAACAGCCTGTAGTTTCAACGCAGCCTTATCGGGGCCGTTGATGACCTGTGCGGCGGTGACTTCACCCAGCCGGTTCAGGTGAGCCGTATCTTTTTCGGTCATAGCAGTCTGTGGTACTTTAGAAATACCTTGTGTAGAAATATTGTTCTTGAGATCTTGCTGGGTATGCGCCGGATTAGGAAGAATGCCTGCGAGATAATCTTTCCAGGTCATGGATAAATAGGCTTTTGGATACACGTTGGTCAGTACGCCATCATCGGCCAGTAATCCTGCAAATTTATCTCTCGTCATAGGGAATAAATTGCCGGCGTCTTCGTATTCCATACCCGGGTCGGTGCGATCGATATTAAAAGGAAGACCATAAGCTTCCGCCGCTTTAAATACTTCATAAAAGCTGTGGTCCCTGTTAGCCATCATCCAGCCTGCGAGTCCCAGGCGTAGTGTTTTAAGCATGGAGAGATTTTTAATACCCAGGTTTTGAGCTGCGTGCAGCATCAGATCGGTAGATCCGGAGATGCCTGCTTCCAGGCGTGCATTAATAGTGGAAGCTTCACGGGCGCTATCGGAACCTAGTTTTATGTCGAAGTACTCTCCTCCCTGGCTCCATGGCAGCTTGGTTGCCGGGTCAGCCTTAAAATTATTGCGTGCGGCATCATCGGGCGCAATATTGCCCCGTTGCTTTAGCACCAGGTTCACTTCTGCATCGGTGAGATCGGGCAAATCATTTACGGTCAACGTACGTTGCTCGGAAGTTTTTAATCCCGGACTTGCATTAGGTGTACGTTCCTTGTTGGCTTTGCTCGTAGCCGGATCCCACTTTACAATATCGCTGGGAATATTCTTGAATACATCGCGTTTGGTAAAGATACCTTCGGATACCCGCTCTCTGGCGGCAATGTCGGCGAAGTTGGTTATCTCTGCGCCAGTGAGGGTTTTATCTAACCCCGTTTCCTTTCCGAAATCAGGAGCTACGGTACTTTCTGTGGTTGTTTTTACTACTGTAGGTCCTGTTGTGCGATGTTCCACTTTGTGAGCGTCTGACTTTATGTTCCAGGCCCTGCGTGCTTGTCCTTTTGCCTCTCTGTCCAGTTGTATGGCTGCAATTTTCAGCCATTTGGATAAATTATTATTCCGCACAGCATTATAAACCAGTTTAAGTTTTGAACGCAATGGCTGTCCCTTATCCCTGAGCACCAGGTTGATATTGGTGGCCGTCATGTCAAATGCGCCATAATAGTTATCGCCCGGAGGCCATCCAAATTCATTTTCGTAAACTTTTCCTAACGCGGTGGAAGTATTTTTTGCCCAGGCATCCACAATGGTTCTTACTATTCCCACTATCGTATCTACCTGGTCATTTACGGTGGCATCTTCCATTATTAGAGGCGCCATTTTGGTCTCGAACTCAAGCGCCTTGGCGGCATACTTCTCTTCTGCCTGTTGGTTTACCCTCGCCTTACCGGTGGATGAGAGTGTTGCAAATACGCCTTGTATGGTTTGTGATGAACTGGTAACGACCTGCTTTTTTTGAATGGGTGTTTCCGTAGCAAGGAGGGCCTGTTGTCCCATGCTGTCAGCTTCATTTTCCAGCGCAGGATCGTCATTCACATCAATACCGGATTTCATTTGCATCGTAGGTGTTACTCTCCCTTGTTTCTGCTGAACAACATGCCACGCTTCATGTGGTAAATGTTGTTCCTGGCCGGGTCCCAGGTGTATATCTGCTCCCTGCGCGTAAGCTAAAGCCTTTAATTGCGCCGGTTTATCGGAATTGTAATGCACCTTTACATCATCCATAGCAAAGCCGGAAATTGACTCTATTCCCGTTTTTAAATTCGCGGGTAAATTACCCGCGCCTTCTTTATTTTGTATAAATGGCTGGGATACGGTTCCGTTGCTTTGATCGGCTTTTCTCTGCACCGTAAATTTTCCGGGCGTGTGGCCGGTTTCCGGGTTGTTTGCCGGGGAAGCCTGTACCATTGTTTTAGGTGGCGGAGATGGTGCGGTGTCATCCGTTTCAGCCTGCGCAGCCAGCGGGTGAATCGTAAAAGCTTGTACCGCAGGCAGGGAAACACCATGTTTGCTCTCGCTGGTATTGGCAGCGGTTTGAGGAGGGACCGGAGACGATTTTTCTATATGATTAGTTTTCATACAGACAAATAGGGTTATTTTGATTTGTGTATGAATATATTGATTTTTTGGGAGAAATATAAATTTAAACGGGGGGCGGTAAAGGGGAGGGAGAAGCTGATGGTACGTTTGGTTTTAGTTAATGAATAGTCATTGCTGACCGATGGAATAAATAAAAAAGGACAGACTTGCGTCCATCCTTTAAAGCTTGCGGATAAATGCTGCGATGGTATATTTCGCTATCCGTTAAAATGGAATTGTCTCTGACGGGTTCCAGATACTGTTGATGGTTATACGAAAACCGCTATTAAATTCATCTACAGTTGGTGTGGTATATAAATTACCAGTTAATACCGTCTTTGTATTTTTGGAAAGCATGACATGTCTGATCGTTTTTGTTAAAATGGCATTTGTATTTCTGTCAGGATAACTAATATCTACTTCAATTTCCCCGGAAGTATTCATAATTAATTCATTAAATATTTGCTGACCCCTCCTCGGAATTTTCAACGACATAGTCATTTGTCCGCTATAGGTATCACCTGGAATATAATAGGACGAACTTTCATATCTCATCTTTACTGCTACATTTGAATCAGCGGCAGGCGCATCAATGATATTGACTTCCAGGCACGCCATCAGACGTTCTAAAGACAGGTTGAAGTTATTGGCAGCTGTATCAGTCCCTACAACAATGGATATCTTTTTGTAAAAGATATCTGGAAATGGACTTAGTATGCTATCGCCCTGAGCATCTACATTGAGACTTATACCATAATCTATAATAAGGGAATCAGTTGCTGCCACCGCAGCTATTGAATAACTACCTGCCGGTAATGAGTCAGAAAATATTCCGAAATTTCCCTCTGTGGATTTTTGATGGATAAAATTTACTCTCTCTCCGTACCGATTAAAGATAGAGAGATAGATATCTGATATGTTTGCTGTTGAGTCCTTTGCTAAAGTTGTTGTTGAGGAAGCTTGCCTGCCTAAAGGGGCAGGAAGGTGTTCAACTTTTTTTACAAAATCGGCTACGCTTACCTTGATAGGAACTTTCGGGGCCTGGGCGATTGGTGCTTTAGTGTTGTTGTCCTTAGCACACGCATAAAACAGTACGCTAAAAGATAGCGCTACAAACCATTTCTTTTTCATAGATAAAAGGTGTTTTGAGAATTTAAATTATAAGGATTGAAAAATTGAGATTACAGGGGTTATTGCATTATTTGGATATAGGGGTTACTTACATTTAACATCGGGTTAAAGATAGCGTTTTCTGCTTTAAAAAGGAAAATCCGAGCCTTAAATTATGCGATAATTTTTATGTAAATAAGCAAAACAAAAAAGCCCTGATAACTTGCGCTACCAGAGCTTTAAAGCTTGCGGAGAAGAAGGGATTCGAACCCTTGATAGGCTTTCACCTATACACACTTTCCAGGCGTGCCAGTTCAACCACTCCTGCACTTCTCCGTGATTATCTTTCCCTGAATAAAACGGAAGGGTTGATTTTCCAATTCAGGGTTGCAAAGATAATCCTTTAGTTCAGATTTCAAAAAAGAATTTAATTCTTATCGTATATCTTCCAGATACCACCTCCTAAAAGGCCGCCTACTATGGGTCCTACAATAAATACCCATAAATTGCTCAGCGCCTGTCCACCTACAAAAATGGCCGGTCCGATACTGCGTGCAGGGTTTACTGATACGCCGGTTACAGGGATGCCCACAATATGGATCATTGTAAGACACAAACCGATGGCTAAGCCTGCAAAAGCGCCGTTGCCATTGTTTTTGCTGGTGGTGCCATGTACTACAACCAGGAAAATAGCCGTCAGCACTATTTCGGCTATCAGGCCACTAACAAGGGAGTAGTGATCCGGAGATCCCTGGTCTACCCCATTTGCACCAAGACCATTGGCAGCGAGGCTGTAATCGGCTTTACCCTGGGCAATAAAGTACAATACGGCGGAAGCCACTATCGCACCCAGTATTTGTGATACAATGTAGGCGCCGGCATCTTTGCCTGATATTTTCCCGGTCGACCACAGGGAAATTGTAATGGCCGGGTTAAGATGACAGCCGGAAATATGACCTACAGCATATGCCATCGTTACTACCGATAAACCAAATGCAAAAGCAATACCCAGGAACCCCACATGAGCTCCAGCCAGCACGGCACTGCCACAACCCATGAATACCAGCACAAAAGTGCCAAAGAACTCTGCAATACATTTCTGCGATAAGGTGATTGTCATAGAGTAGAAAATTTTGTGGTGATTAGAAATCGGGGAATGTGAAATTGGTGATAGTTAAATTTACCGCAAATATTCAAGATAAAAAAAAACGTGAAACACAACTTAGTGTACTTCACGCTTGTATATGCTTATGAGGATCTTAATATACTTCAATAGGTGTTAGCTCGCCACGTAAAGATGTTTCTATCATCTTTTTTGTTTCTTCCGGTGATAAGCCCTGTCCCAACACAAACATCAGTTTGGTAACGGCGGCTTCAAAGGTCATATCATGGCCGCTTACCACGCCGATTTCCACCAGGTGCTGGCTGGTTTCGTACTTTCCTAACTCCACTGAACCTCCGTCACATTGGGTAATATCCACTACCAAGGCACCGTTGTCGATTACTTTTTTAATGCTCTCAATAAACCAGGGCTGGGTATTGGTATTACCGCTGCCAAAGGTTTCCATGATCACTCCTTTCAGGCCTGATACGCTCAATGTTGCTTCCACGGCTCTCCTGGTGATGCCCGGGAATAGCTTCAGTACCGTAATATTTGTTTCCAGTTCTTTGTGCACCTTCAGTGGTTGTACCGGTGGAGGTAAAATAAACTGGTGCTTGAATTTGATATCAATACCCGCTTCGGCCAGCTGGGGATAGTTCATGGTGTAGAACGCCTCAAACTTCTCGGCGTTATATTTTTTGGAACGGTTACCGCGGAAAAGAGAGAAATCAAAGTAGATGCATACTTCCGGGACCATAGATACTGTGGTGCCATTATGTCTGCTGCAGGCTATTTCCATGGCCGTAATAATATTTTCCTTGGCATCGGTACGTATTTTCCCGATAGGTAGCTGTGAGCCGGTTAAAATAACGGGCTTCGACAGGTTTTCCAGCATAAAGCTTAAAGCAGAAGCCGTAAAGGCCATGGTGTCGGAACCATGTAATATTACAAAACCATCGTACCGGTCGTACCTGTCTTCAATAATACTGGCCAGTTCTACCCATATCTCCGGCTGCATGTCTGATGAATCAATAGGCGGATTAAATGCGTACACATAAAAATCAATGCCCATCCGGTATAGCTCCGGTAAATTATTCCTTATTTCGTTGAATCCGATAGGTCGCAGTGCTTTGGTTTTATCATCGTAGATCATACCCACTGTACCGCCCGTGTAGATAATCAGTATTTTACTCATTGTGCTAGTAGCCATTCCCTGCAAAGGTATTCACTAAACAGTTAGAGCGTTTTGAATAATTTCCGGGCATTGCTGCTTGTTATAGCTGCTACGTCTGCTATTTTTAGATTTTTTATATCTGCTACCTTTTCTCCGGCCAGGGGGAGATAGGCACTTTCATTACGTTTGCCACGGTAAGGTACTGGCGCCAGGTAGGGCGCATCTGTTTCCAATACGATGTGCGACAGGTCTATTTCTTCCAGCAGCTTGTCTAATCCCGACTTCTTAAATGTAACCACACCGCCTATCCCGAGGTAAAAGCCCAGGTCAATAATTTCCTTTGCCTCTTCCAGCGTGCCGGAAAAGCAATGGAATACGCCGCTTAAACGGCCATCCTGCAATCCTTTTACTTCGTTGATACATTCCCGTGTGGCTTCGCGGCTGTGAATAGATACCGGTAAGCCGTACTCCCTCGCCAATACCAACTGCTCCTGGAATGCCCGGTATTGCTGCGGTAACAACGACTTATCCCAGTAAAAGTCAAGTCCTATTTCCCCGATAGCCCTGAAAGAACGCTGTTGCAGCCAGGCTTTTACCAGGTCCAGCTGCTCGTCTACCGCCTCTTTTACGTAACAGGGATGTATGCCCATCATGGCATGGATATGCCCGGGATACCTCGCTTCCAGGGCCAGCATACCCTCAATGGAGCTCTCGTCTATATTCGGTAACAACAATTGATCTACCCCCGCTGCGATAGCCCGCGCTACCATTTCTTCCCGGTCGGCCTCAAATTCTTCAGCATATAGGTGCGTATGGGTATCTATCCAAAGCATAATAATTTATTTATTAAATTTGTAATTTCTTTAATATTTAAAGGATATCTTTATACCTGCAAAGGTAAACACCGAAAAACCTATTTGCTAATAAAACCTAAACTATGAAAAGCTATTTCAGTACAAATCGTGTGCTGGCGTGGACCATCACCAGCGTGGCAGTAGCCACTATTTTCTTTGCCTGTAAGAAGGAAGTAACTACAGATACCGCCCCCAATAATCAATCAGATAACAATACCATTGGCGCGGTACAACATGAGGCTATTGTAAGCGCTATGTATGGTGACTTGTTCGAAACCGCAGCCACTGTTGGTATTTCCCAGGGTATGTATACCGGCCGCAAGGCAAACCCCGGGGGAGGCGAAATGGCAGATCAGCCCCAAGGCTGTCCCTCTGCAGAACTCCTGGATGCAACCGGCAACACCTGGCCTAAACGCGTAGATATAGATTTCGGAACGTCCTGCCTGGACAGGTACGGTGTATTCCGCAGCGGGGTCCTGCATGTGATTTTCAGCGGCCCGTTGTTTAGCCCGGGCGCTACTATCGTAGTGGAGCCAAGGAACTATAAATTGAACGGAAAGGCCGTAGAAGGCCGCTTTGTGATCAGCGGTGTCAGCTATAGCACTACTAACGGCATCCAGTATACGACAGAATTAACCAATGGAAAAGTAACGCTCTCTGATTCCGTAGTGATAAATTATGCCAGCAAAAAAACGGTTAAACAAATTGCCGGTGTTGATAAGGATCAGCCATTCCTGAACCCGTCTGACGATGTATTTAGCGTGGAAGGAAATGCTGCGCTTTCCTACGTGAAAGGCCCTGTTACTGGTGCTACGGCCAATTTTTCCACAGAGGAGGCGCTCATAAAAGCCTGGAGCTGTGCATATATCAGCAAGGGTAAACTGAAAGTGGAGTTCGATAAAATTACCGGTGTAATTAATTACGGAGATGGACTATGCGATGATGTAGCTACCATTACGGTAGGTGATAAGGCAAAAGAAATAAAACTGAAACCATAAATTTTAAGCGGCGCCGTTACTGTCAGGTAACAGCGCCGCTGCTTTTATACAATAGCTGCGAGTTCATATTTTTGTTTCTTACAAAACTCCAGCACCCGGGGCAATGCATATTCCAGCCGGTCCCAGGCCTTGGTACTGTCGTGAAATACCACAATGGAACCTGGCTGCAGCTTAAACACTACATTCTGTACACAGGCTTCCCCATTGAGATCCGTGTCAAAATCCCCGCTCAGTAAATCCCACATAATAATTTTTGCCCCTGGCATCTTATTTTTTATCTGCCTGACCTGGAAAGGCGTAATCCTGCCATAAGGCGGCCTGAACAAGGGAGAAGGTATATATTTGGCTGCTTCCAGCACATTTGCTATATACTTTTCCGTATTTGTTTTCCATCCGTTGAGATGATTGTGCGTGTGGTTGCCGGTACTATGACCTGCTTCCAGGATCTGCTGGTAAATAGCAGGGTATTCCACCACATTTTTGCCGATGCAGAAAAAAGTGCCTTTGGCATCGTATCTGGCCAGCTGTTCCAGCACAAAGGGCGTGGCTTCGGGATGTGGACCGTCATCAAAAGTGAGGTATACCTTATTGCCTGCCGGCGACATATTCCAGATACAGCTTTTATAGAGGGCTTTCAGGATACCGGGTGTTTTAGTAAGATAGAACATACTTGGAGCCTTTGGCTTTTAGCGATGAGCTGAATAGTATTGCAATATACTTAATGTCCCGAAGCCCTGGCCCGTATTAAAAAATTTTAATCTCCCCCTGCATCTCCCGGATAGCTAAAAGCTAAATCCTTATCTTTGCCGCCTATGGATCACAAAAAAGTAAGAGTGCGTTTTGCGCCCAGTCCTACTGGTGGCCTACATCTTGGAGGTGTGCGCACTGTTTTATTCAACTATTTGTTTGCAAAACAGCATAAAGGCGATTTTGTGCTGCGTATTGAAGATACAGACCAAACCCGTTATGTGCCGGGAGCGGAAGAATATATCAGCGAATGCTTAAGCTGGTGTGGCTTAACGCCGGATGAAAGTCCTGCGTTGGGTGGTCCGTATGGCCCTTACCGCCAGAGCGAACGTAAACCATTATATCGTCAGTATGCAGAGCAGCTGGTAAAATCCGGTCATGCCTACTACGCTTTTGATACGCCAGAGGAGCTGGAAAGTATGCGCGAAAGACTGAAAGGTCCCGAAAACCATTCTCCCCAATACAATCACCTGGTAAGGGAAAAAATGCGCAATTCCCTCACCCTGCCTGATGCGGAAGTACAGGATTTACTTGCGAAAAATACACCGCATGTGATCCGGATAAATATGCCTGCCAATGAAGACATCACTTTTACCGATCTCGTAAGAGGGGAAGTGACTTTTCACACATCACAGGTAGATGATAAAGTATTGCTGAAAGCAGACGGTATGCCTACCTATCACCTCGCAGTGGTAGTTGATGATTACCTGATGAAGATCACCCATGCTTTCCGCGGGGAAGAGTGGCTGCCATCAGCGCCGGTACATCTCCTGCTCTGGAAATACCTGGGCTGGGAAGCAGATATGCCGCAATGGGCGCATTTGCCGCTGATCCTGAAACCTGATGGCAATGGTAAGCTCAGCAAACGTGACGGCGATCGTTTAGGCTTCCCCGTTTATGCCATGAACTGGATGGATCCTAAAACCAACGAGTTGACCAAAGGCTTCCGGGAACTGGGTTTCCTGCCGGAAGCATTCATTAACATGCTGGCCATGCTCGGTTGGAACGACGCTACCGAACAGGAAATATTTTCTATCGAAGAACTGATTCAGAAATTTTCCCTGGAACGCGTTCATAAAGCCGGCGCCAAGTTCGATTACGAAAAGGCAAAGTGGTTTAACCATCAGTATATTCATCATAAAGACAATGAAACCCTGGCTGCCCTTTTCCAGCCTGTACTCGCCGAAAAAGGTGTGAGCGCAGATCCTGCTTATGTTGCTACCGTGGCAGGCCTGGTGAAAGAACGTTGTTACTTTGTAAATGAAATATGGGACCACGGTTTCTTTTTCTTCCAAAGCCCTGCCAGCTATGATGAAGCTGCTGTAAAACCAAAGTGGAATGCAGATAAAGAAGCATTCTTCAACGCCTGGTCTGCACAGCTGAACAGCTTAACCACTGCTCCTGCTGCAGATCTGGAAGTTGCGTTCAAAGCCCTGGCTGCTGAAAGAAATCTGAAAATGGGTGATGTACAGCTGCCTTTCCGCATTATGCTGACCGGTGGCAAATTTGGTCCTCCTGTTTTTGATATCGTTGCTACATTAGGTATAGCGGAAACACAAAACAGGATTGCAAAAGGACTGGAAGCTTTTAAGTAGTATTGTTAGTAGTTATATAGATAAAGGCTAAACGATGAAGACCGTTTAGCCTTTATTATTTTGCCAGGTTTTTAGTGCAGAGTGGGCGCTGATCAGGTCAAAGTTACTGTCGTTGTGGACTACCTCCAAGTCAAAGCTCATTGCATAGAACGCAATGATGCAATCATTGCTTTTGCGAATGGTGACGCCTTTCTTGCGGAGTGTCCGAAATAGCGCTGAAGCGCCTATCGCTGTAGCCATTGGTGCGATTTCCAACCGCGTAAAACGACGCATTACTTCTTTTGTTTTCCGATATTGGAGATCATCTCTTATTCCTTGAAGAAGCTCTTGCAAAACAATGGGAATAACAGGAATCTCAAATCCATTTTTTAGATAATAGTTTAGTAAACCAGTTTGGGGAGTTACCTTTTTCCGCATGGAGTCAATCCAAACTGAAGTGTCAAAGAGAAGTGGTTGGTTCATTTGCCTCGCATTTCGTTTAAGTCACCGTCCCAGTAAATCTTCCCTTGCAAGTCTAGAAATTTACGTTGGTTAATACCCAAAATAAATTTTCTGAGCGCCTCATTGATTACCTCCTCCTTTGTCTTTCCTTTATTAAGCTTCATTGCTTCTTTGATCAGTTCGGGGTTTAAGTTTACTATGTTTGCCTGGTTTATATTGCTTCTTGCTTTTGCCATAAAGAATGGTTTAATATCAATAAAAATACACAATAATATACACGCAAAAAGGCCGGACAGTACTGCCCGGCCTTCATTTTATCGCAAAAAAAACCTTATTTCGCTTTCGCGCTTTCCTTAGCCCACGCATCTTTCAGCGTCACGGTTCTGTTGAACACCACTTTCTCGGGTGTACTATCCGGGTCAACAGAGAAATACCCTTTCCGCAGGAACTGGAAACGCTCACCAGGCTTAGCTTGTAACAGGCCTGGTTCTACAAATGCTTCTTTGATCACCTGCAGGGAGTCCGGGTTGATCAGTGATTTGAAATCGCCTTCTTCAGCAGCAGGATTTTCGGCGGTAAATAAACGGTCGTAGATACGTACTTCGGCGGTAGCTGCATGTGCGGCGCTTACCCAGTGAATAGTACCTTTTACCGTTAAACCGCTCTGATCGCCGCCGCTTTTGCTTTCGGGCAAATAGGTGGCGTAGATGGTGGTGATGTTACCATCGGCATCTTTATCAAAGCTTTCGCCCTTGATAATATATGCATTCTTCAATCTTACCATGTTGCCGGGGCCGAGACGGAAAAATTTCTTCGGTGGATTTTCCATGAAGTCTTCCCGCTCAATATACAGGGTGTTGCTAAAATGCAGGGTACGTGAGCCGGCAGTTTCATCTTCCGGGTTATTATCGGCGCTGAGTTCTTCTACCAGGTCTTCCGGGTAGTTGGTGATCACCAGTTTTACCGGATCTAACACAGCCATTACGCGGTTGGCTGTTCTGTTCAGTTCTTCGCGGATGCAGAATTCCAGCAGGCCCAGCTCGATCATATTATCGCGTTTCTGTACGCCAACACGTTCGCAGAGCATACGGATACTGGCCGGCGTATAGCCACGGCGGCGCAACCCGCTGATGGTAGGCATACGCGGGTCATCCCAGCCATTTACATGACCTTCTTCCACCAGCTGTTTCAGTTTTCGTTTACTCATCACCGTATACGTGAGGTTTAAGCGGGCAAACTCGTACTGGCGGCTTGGGAAGATCTCCAGTTCTTTAATAAACCAGTCGTACAGCGGACGATGTGGAATAAACTCCAGTGTACAAATGGAATGGGTAATATTTTCAATGCTATCACTCTGACCGTGGGCAAAGTCGTACATCGGGTAAATGCACCATTTGTCGCCCGTACGGTGGTGATGGGCATGTTTAATACGATACATGAGGGGGTCGCGCATATGCATGTTGGGAGAGGCCAGGTCCCCCTTGGCGCGAAGCGTTTTTTCTCCGTCTTTGAATTCACCTTTGCGCATGCGTTCAAACAGGTCCAGGTTTTCAGCCACAGAGCGGTTTCTGGCCAGTGTAGGCGTACCCGGTACGGTTGGCGTACCCTTGGCGGCGGCTATTTGTTCAGCGCTGGCATCTTCTACATAGGCCAGCCCCTTTTCTATCATATTTACCGCAAAGGTGTACAGTTGCTCAAAATAATCGGAGGCATACAATTCTTTATCCCAGTCAAATCCCAGCCAGTGGATATCTTCCTTGATAGAATCCACATATTCTGTGTCTTCCGTTACGGGGTTGGTATCATCGAAGCGCAGATTGGTTTTACCGTTATATTTCTGGGCTAGTCCAAAGTTCAATACGATGGATTTGGCGTGCCCGATATGCAGGTAGCCATTAGGTTCCGGTGGGAAACGCGTTAATATACGACCGTCGTTTACGCCGTTTGCTATGTCTTCTTCAACAATTTGTTCTATAAAGTTGAGAGATCTTTCTTCGCTCATAATGATTTTTATCTTGGAGAGCAAAGGTAAGAAAATAGCTGTTAGCTATTAGCTATTAGCTTTTAGATAGTGCCACTGTATTCAACTAAAAGCCAAAAGCTAATAGCTAAGGGCTATTTCGTTACCTTTACTTCCTTAATATGATAATTGGTATGGTCAACCCGTTAAATCGTCCTGTTCGTGTATTGGTAGCCAAAGTGGGCCTCGATGGCCATGATCGTGGAGCTAAGGTAATTGCAGCAGCGCTGCGGGATGCCGGCATGGAAGTAATATATACCGGCCTCCGTCAAACCCCCGAAATGGTGGTAAACGCCGCCCTGCAGGAAGATGTGGACGCCATTGGCATCAGCATCCTGTCGGGCGCCCATATGACGGTATTCCCTAAAATCATTGCCGGGATGAAGGAAAAGGGCATGAACGATGTGCTGCTCACGGGCGGGGGAATTATCCCCGATAGCGATATGGAAGCCCTCCAGGAAATGGGGGTAGGCAAATTATTCCCCCCGGGCACCAATACCAAAGATATTTCCGAGTATATCACCAACTGGGTGGCGTCTCACAGAAATTTTTAAAAATTTTTCCGGAACGCCGTAACATTTTCTAAACCGGGTCGTCTTCAGGTTAGTAATCCACCAAATCTAAAAAACCACAACCCGTTTTATGAATAAGAAGTTACTCCCCCTGTCCCTGGTACTGTTGCTGTTTGGTTGTAGTGTGTTTGCACAGGATAAGAAAGATTCAGTTAGCCCCGCTGCTGCGGATACGGCCGTTTTTGAGAAAAAAACCGCCTTCACCCTCATTTTTGGTAAATATCCCAAGCACCGCGACGGGGTATATGTAACCCATGGTGGCAACGGTGCATTGTTGTCTTTTGCCTCCATGAAGGAAAATGGGGAACATATGCGTAACATTCCCAGGTTTACCCTCTTTTTCAACATAGGGTCGAACTTTAATAAAGACTTTTCCAAAAACTTTGGCGTTTTCACCGGTCTCAATCTCAAGAATATAGGGCTTATCTCCAAACCAACCGACTCCCTGAAACTGAAGCAGCGGGTGTATACAGTGGGCATTCCGCTGGGTATTAAACTGGGCGACGTAACCGGTGGCAGCTTTTTCTTCTTTGCCGGTGGTGAAATTGACCTGGCTATCAATTACAAGGAAAAACAATTTGTGGATGGTCACAAGGTCCATAAATTCAATGAATGGTTCAGCGACCGTACCGCTCTGCTGATGCCCTCTTTATTTGCCGGTGTTCGTGTGAACCCCGGTTTTGGATTGAAGGTGCAATATTATCCGCAGAACTTCTTTAACCAGGACTTCAAAACAAAAGATAAAAGCGGCAACGCCATTTATCCCTATAAGAACCTGGAAGCAAACCTGATCTTTGTAACGCTGGGATACAACTTCAGCGGTATTAACTATTTCAAGGTGAAGAAAAAAAGGCACTATATGAAGATGAAAAGCGGTAAAACAGAGTTTGAAGTAAACTATTAAGATATTCCAGTATTGATGTCAGCAGGCCGGAACCAATTACACATTGGTACCGGCTTTTTGTTTGACAGGCAGCCCTGCATGGGCCTGTCAGGCTGATTCGTTAGGTTATTGAATATTGCTTAATATTGATAAACTAAAATACAGCTCATGTATCAGACGTTAAGCACACAACTGGAAAACAGCATCCTGACAGTAACTATTAACCGCCTGGAAAAAATGAATGCGCTCAACCAGCAGGTGCTGGCCGAACTGGCGCTGGTGGTAGATGAAGTATATGGTAACAGGGACATCAAAGGAGCAGTAATTACCGGCGCAGGCGAAAAAGCATTTGTAGCCGGTGCGGATATCAGTGAATTTCTCACCCTGTCTGCCAAACAGGGCGAGGAACTGGCTAAAAAAGGGCACGTAATTTTTCAACGGATAGAAAGCTGCCCCAAACCTATTATTGCTGCTGTAAACGGTTTTGCCCTCGGCGGTGGTTGTGAACTGGCCATGGCCTGTCATTTCCGCATCGCCAGCGAAAACGCAAAATTTGGGCAGCCGGAAGTTAACCTGGGCCTGATACCCGGTTATGGCGGTACCCAGCGGCTTACGCAGCTAATCGGCAAAGGAAAAGCACTCGAACTGATGATGACCGGCGACATGATCAACGCCACAGAAGCGCAGGCCTGGGGCCTGGTGAATCATGTGGTAAAGCCCGAAGAATTGCTCCCCAAAGCCATTGCCATCTTACAAAAAATACAAACAAAAGCCCCGCTGGCCATTGCCCGGGTAATAAAGTGTGCGAATGCAGCCATGGATAAGGACCAGGACGGTTTTGAACTTGAACTGAAAGAATTTGGAGCCTGCTTCGCTACCAAGGATTTAGAAGAGGGCGCCGCTGCCTTCATACAAAAAAGGCAACCGAATTTTACCGGAGAATAGGAAAGAATTACGAACTACGAATTACGAATTACGAATTACGGACTGGAGGGCAGATTACCTTATACTGTTTCCTCACCGGTCCGTAATTCGTAATTCCTAATTTGTAATTCTTTACTTTTGTACCCTTAAAAGTTTAAGTCATGGAATTCAGAATAGAGAAAGACACAATGGGCGAGGTGAAAGTGCCGGTAAATGCCTATTATGGTGCTCAAACACAGCGCTCCATTGAAAATTTCAAGATCGCCCAGGATATTAACAAAATGCCTAAGGAAATTATCAAGGCATTTGCTTACCTGAAGAAAGCGGCGGCTATCACCAACCTTGAAGCGGGTGTGCTGCCGAAAGAAAAAAGTGATCTGATTGGTCAGGTATGCGATGAAATCCTGGAAGGTAAACTGGATGATCAGTTTCCGCTGGTAGTTTGGCAAACCGGTTCCGGTACCCAATCCAACATGAATGTGAACGAGGTGGTTGCTTACCGCGCCCACGTGATCCATGGCGGACAACTCACCGATAAGGATAAATTTGTGCATCCGAATGATGACGTAAATAAATCACAGTCATCAAACGATACCTTCCCTACTGCGATGCACATCGCCGCTTATAAAATGCTGATGGAAGTAACAATTCCAGGTATTACAAAACTGCGCGATACCCTCGCAAAAAAAGCGGAAGCCTTTAAAACGGTAGTGAAAATTGGTCGCACCCACTTTATGGATGCAACCCCGCTTACACTCGGACAGGAAATCAGCGGCTATGTAGCGCAACTGAACCATGGTTTAAAAGCCATCAATAACTCGCTGGCCCACCTGAGCGAACTGGCTCTGGGCGGCACCGCCGTAGGTACCGGTATCAATACGCCAAAAGGATATTCCGAGAACGTGGCAAAAAATATTGCCCTGTTAACCGGACTGCCATTTATTACTGCTGAAAATAAATTTGAAGCACTGGCTGCACATGACGCCATCGTAGAAACACATGGTGCATTGAAAATGGTGGCAGTAAGTTTAATGAAGATAGCTAACGATATCCGCATGCTGAGCTCAGGCCCACGTGCAGGTATCGGTGAAATCCATATTCCCGACAATGAACCGGGTTCTTCTATTATGCCGGGAAAAGTAAACCCTACCCAGTGCGAAGCACTCACCATGATCGCTGCCCAGGTAATGGGTAACGATGTGGCTATCAGCGTGGGCGGTGCAAACGGACACTTCGAACTGAATGTGTTTAAACCGGTGATGATCTTTAACTTCCTGCATTCTGCCCGCCTCATCGGCGACGGCTGCGTAAGCTTCAACGATAAATGCGCAGAAGGTATTGAACCAATTGAAGCTAATATTAAAAAACATGTGGAAAATTCCCTGATGCTGGTAACTGCACTGAATACCAAAATCGGCTACTATAAAGCCGCCGAAATTGCGCAGAAGGCCCACAAAGAAGGAACTACCCTCAAAGAAATGGCCGTGAAGCTGGGTTATGTAACGCCTGCCGAATTTGATGAATGGGTAGTGCCGGCGCAGATGGTTGGAAACAGCTTTTAGCCATTAGCTTTTAGCTTTTAGTAAAAATGCAGCGGAATTTGTCTTTATCAGGATTGAACTGATTTTATTGATGATAGGATTTTTTCTAATGATTTTTTGATTAAATAGGTTGGAGGAGGTGTAAGTGAATAGAAAATTCGTCTACTTCTCAAATCCATTTAAATCAAAAAATCATTAGAAAAAATCCTATCATCAATAAAATCAGTTTAATCCTGATAAAGACAAATTCCGCTGCATTTTTACTAAAAGCTAACGGCTAAAAGCTAAAAGCTGTTCCAATAATTGTTCTTAGACTCAATATGATGATCAGTATCCCCACCATGATCATCAGCGGCTTGCGTTTAATTTTGCGCACCAGGATAGCGGCAAACGGGGAAGCTATTACTCCGCCGATTACCAGGCCCACAATCACCTGCCAGCTGGAGATGCCGGTAAATACCAGGAAAGTGGCTGCGCTGGAAAGAGAAACGAAGAATTCGGCCGCATTCACCGAGCCAATGGTATATTGTACGGTGCGGCCTTTGCTCAGTAAGGTAGATGTAACAATAGGGCCCCAGCCTCCACCGCCAATGGCATCCATAAATCCTCCAATAAATGCCAGCGGTCCCAGTCTTTTGGTTTTGCTTTTCCGCTTGTTTTTCTGCACACCCTTGCGGATCACAATAATGCCTAATACCAGCAAATATGCACTGATAAAAGGTTTTATAACATTGCCATCTATCCTGTCAGATAAAAGATAGGCACCGGAAACAGCCCCTATCATTCCCGGAATGAGCAGGCATAAAAAAAGTTTCTTATTAACATTGCCCAGTTTGAAATGCGCAAACCCGGATGCACCGGTAGTAAACACCTCTGCCACATGTACGCTGGCGCTGCTCACCGACGGCGACACCCCCAAACCCAGCAACAACGAAGAAGAAGTAGCTCCGTAAGCCATCCCCAGTGCGCCATCCACCAGTTGCGCACACAAACCAACAACGATATAAAACAATAACTCCGTGGTAAACAATGATTCAATAAACTGCTGTACTTTTCCCTGTACTGCATCCGGTACCTGGTAGTAATATACAGCTACCAATGCTGCTACTACGATCAGCGATATGCCCGCAACCTGCCACCATTTGTAGGAGGACTGCGGCCTGACGGTTACTGTGCCGGCAACGGCTGTTGATCGTGTAGTCATGTCAGTTATATTGAATGGGTTAAAAATACCAACGGTGCGGAAACCTGTTCCGCACCGTTGAAGGAATTATTACCTGTTCTTTTTGAACACGTTGTCATATGTTACTGATAAGTAGTATAATCCGCCGATGGTTGGCCCGCCAACGTACTGGAAGTATTTAGAGTTCAGGATGTTGGAAGCACCCAGCTTAAACGAGGTATTGATTTTTGGTACCCGGTAGGTAATCTGCGCATCCACTGTATTGTAGGAAGGCACGTCGCCGTTACCAAAGAGGTTCTGCCAGTAGAAAGTGTTCTGCCAGTGCCATACCACGTTAAAACCAATATTTTTGATCACGTTGCGGTTACCGATACTCACGTTGGTAAACCAGTCAGGTGTATTGAAACCAGGTATCAACGCATCATCTTTTGTTTTATCCTGTGCCAGTTTGTTGTAGTTGGCGTTACCGCTCACGGTGTAACCTTTATAAAGATCGTAGGTAACCGCTACTGCAAAGCCGTAGTTGTTAACGGTAGATTTACTGTTGGTCCATACGCGATACCGGTCTTGTAAAGACTTATCCAGCATCTGGTTCAGTACTGTTTGATCAGGATTGTTAACATTACCTGTTTTGGGTACCACCGCTTCGATCTGGCCTATAAAATGCTTATAGGAGCTGTAGTAACCATCCACATCGATAAACAATTTGTTATCCAGCAACACTGCTTTGTAGCCTGCTTCGAAGGAAGTGATCTGTTCAGGTACAATCGGGTCCAGGTTAGCCACTTTCAGCACACCGGCATTTTTTGCAGCTGCAGCATCTTTGGAGATGTGTTCTGCGTTGATGGTTTTATTCACCGCTACACCAAAGGCGTCTACAGAGCTGGTGAGGAAAGAGTTTTTGAAGTAGCCGAGTCCTTGTTCAATAAAGGCAAGACCGCCCACACGTCTTACCTGGCCGTTGTTTACGAAGGAGTAAGCTTCAAACAGGGATGGGAAGCGGAATCCATTTTGCCAGGAAATACGGAAATTATGTTTGTCTTTGATGCTGTAAACCGCGGCAATGCGTGGGTTTATTTTTCCATCAAATTGTTCGTTCTTATCATATCGCAGGGATCCGGTGAGCTTCAGTGCGTCGTTGAAGAATGTTTTGCTGATCTGTGCAAAGCCACCGTATTTGCCGTACCAGATGTGTTTTCCGCCGGGGGTGTTACGTTTATCTGCAGGACGGGAGAAGTCCACGAAGTTATTGCCGTCGGGAATAATTTCGTAGGTCCGGTAATCTGCGCCTACCAGTACATCCGCGAAATGCACGTATTTACGCAGGTTCCAGGTGCCTTCTGTATGATAGAAACGGCTTTTTTGCAGGAGTGCTGCACCACCGCTGGTGTTGGTCGGGTCTTTGGAAGTAGGATAAATATCCCAGTCGTTAATGCTTTTAATTTTGGCTACCTGTGCATCAAAAGCAGCGGTACCTGGTGTCCATCTGCCGGCATCTGCAAAGGCGCGTGCGGCCTGGTGTGCAGCTACCAGGTCAGAACCGGCTGTCAGCGCGTTGTTTAAACCGGAGGTATAATCAGCCAGCCATTTTTTATCAGGCTTGAAGGATTTTTCCAGGTTATCAGCCAGCGGGTTCATGTTGTAGGAGTTGCCGGTATTTTCAATAGAGATATAAGATCTTACGGTGAAATCGGGATGTACCAGTTCCAGTTTGGCGTTTTGTACGGTTACGCCCCGCAGGCCGATACGGTTGCCACGCTGAAAGAATCCATCCATCTCGCCATAGCGGTAAGAGGCTGATAATTCCACTTTATGTGGTAAGCGGAAGTTGAAGGAGAAATCGGCTTTCTTATTTTTAACGGTGAAGTCGCCTACAATATCTTTTTCCCAGTAACCGGTGCGGTGTACGTTATATGCACGGCCGTCTTTATCAATTACCTGGAGGTTGGAGTTGTCGCCATATTTGTTCCATGCATCGTTGGCAATGTTATTGGCGCCGCTAAGCTGCGGGAAGTCGGGGTTGGCTTTTGTTTGCGGGGAAAAGTCGCTGTGGTTGTCGGCATACCAGTCGGTACCCTGCATGTAGCTCAGGTTTACTTTCCAGGCGAACCAGGAAGAGTAAGCCTGTGCGTAACGTACAGCCGTTTCCGTGAGTAATTTGGCGCCGCCGTCATCGCCCACATGGTTCACGGCTACCTTCTGGTATACGCTTACACCCTGGTATTGGAAGGGGTTTTTGGTGATAAGGTTCGACATTCCATTGATGGCGTTCATGCCATAGAGTGCGGAAGAGGCGCCGGGCGTTACTTCCACGCTGGAAATGTCCAATTCCGTAGGTCCGATGGCGTTACCCAGCGGTACACCGAGGGTAGCGGCCTGGTTATCCACACCATCTACCAGTTGCATAAAACGGAAGTTGTTGGGCACGTTGAAACCGCGGGTATTGAACACTTTAAAGGTCAGACCGGCGGTGGTCATTTGTACGCCTTTCAGGTTACCCAATGCATCATAAAAGGTGGAAGACGGTGTTTCCTTGAGGGCGCGGATATCCAGTTTTTCAATGGCTACCGGTGAGCGCAGCATTTTTTCCTGCTGGCGGGAAGCAGATACCACTACTTCATTTACAAGCAGCGACTGCGTATATAGCTGTATGGCTATTTTGCTGCTGCTGCTTTTTACATCAAATTCCTGTGGTTGATAACCGATCAGTCTGAATACGAGTTTCAACGGAAATTTGGCGTTGGTGGTTACTTCGAAATGACCGTTGGCATCTGTTTGTGCGCCAAAGGAGGTGCCTTTGATCTGAACAGAAGCCCCGGGGAGCGCCGCGCCATGATCGTCTGTAATTGTTCCTTGTATTACATAGGATCCATTGAGTTGTGCCTGTACTAGTACCGGACTGAATACCAATATCGCAAAAAGGTATTTTGCCAGTATAGGTAAGAACTTTTGCATAGTGTTATCTACATTATTGATTCTGGAAAGATAAAATTGATAAGGGGAGCGTAAACCGGTGTCGTGCCTCAACATCGGTCATTAACTATGTGTTTGGTAAATGTAATTATCATATAGTCTATAGAATTAGTAGACAAATATAGTCCGGGTATTTTTCATTTCAAAGCAAATGGCCGTATTTATTGGAAAATCGCAGGGAGGATAATGGCAAACCGGCCGCAGGGAGGGGGCTAATTCACTGGTATTGACTGGTTTACCTCGCGAAATTTATTTTGCCCAGGATTAGGCTGATTTTGATGATTAGAAGATTTATTTTTTGATTTAAAAAGGATTTGGGAAGACATAAGCGGATAAATTCGCCTATATCTTCCCAAATCCTTTTAAATTCAAAAAATATCAGAAAAATCTTATAACCATCAAAATCAGTCTAATCCTGGGAAAGACAAATTTCGCTGCATTTAACTAAAAGCTAAAAGCTAATGGCTAAAAGCTGTTTCAAGCTACATGATCTTTAGCTACCGGATGTTCCTGCTCAGCCGTTTTAGGCAGCATATGCTTTCCAAAAAAGCGTTTCTGGAACAACAGGATGGCGATTACACCGGTCGAAATGGCTGCATCAGCCACGTTGAATACCGGACGGAAGAAAACGAAATAGTCGCCTCCCTTAAATGGTACCCAGTTGGGCAGGTAGCCTTCATAGATAGGGAAGTACAGCATATCTACCACCCTGCCATGCAAAAAGCTGCCATAGCCACCGCCTGCGGGCATAAACTTCGCTACTTCATAACCTACGCTGTCATTGAAAATGAGGCCGTAAAACATACTATCTATCAGGTTGCCGGCAGCACCCGCCAGGATCAGCGAGCCACAGATCAGCAAACCGGTACTGTATTTTTCCCTGATCAGCTTTTTCATATATACAAACCCTACCACTACCGCTACCAGGCGGAACATGGTGAGAAGGATTTTGCCAAAGTCGCCTCCAAACTTAAGCCCATAGGCCATTCCTTCGTTCTCTATAAAATGAATCCGGAACCAATTGGGGAAAATCACAAACTCCTGCTGCATGAACATATGCGTTTTGATCCAGAACTTCAGGGTCTGGTCAATGGCGAGGATCAGGATAACGATAAATACTACGTGACGATATTTCAACTGATATTAAAATTTTATCAAAAATAATAGTTTATTTCAAAGTCGAAGCCTGCAATATCACTATTCCTGGAAATATACCCTTTTTACGCGTTGTGAAATTCCTGTTAATATTTCATACGGGATGGTGTCGGCCCAGGCTGAAAGGTCCTGCACGGGCAGGTCCTGACCAAAAACGATCACCTCGTCGCCCTCTTGTACGTCAGGAATATGGGTTACGTCCAGCATCAGCATATCCATGGCCACAACACCCGCTACAGGCGCCATTTTACCGCGAACCAGCATTTTTCCCACACCCAGCCCCAATCTGCGGGGATAGCCATCAGCATAGCCAATACGTACGGTAGCGGTCACCGACGGGCCTTTCGCTTCCCATTTACCGCCATAGCCTACTGTATCACCGGCTTCGAGGTATTTCAACTGTGCCACCGTGGTTTTCAGGGTGCTTACATTCCGCAGCTGATCCTGTATACCATTGCTGCTATCGATACCATACATACCGATGCCCAGCCGCACCATGTCCAGCTGAAGGTCGGGATGACGGGTAATGGCAGCGCTGTTGGCAATATGACGGATCACCGTATAGCCCAGTGCCTTCTGCAGTTCATGGCTCATATCATAAAACAACCGCCCCTGTTGCTGCGTAAAGGCGTCCTTAGCGGGATCCTCACTGGCGGCCAGGTGGCTGAAAATGGATTGTACTTTCATTAACGGGCTGGCAGTAAGGATCTGTGCCAGCTCGGCAATGTCGCTTTTCACAAAGCCCAGCCGGTGCATACCCGTGTCCAGCTTGATGTGAACAGGGAAATCGATTTTGCCTGCTGCGGTCACTTCTTCCATAAACTGCAGCAATATCTGCATGGAATAGATTTCCGGCTCCAGGTTCCAGTGCAGAATGGCGTCAAAACTGGCGGGCTCGGGGTTCATCACCATAATAGGCATGGTAATACCTGCCCTTCTCAATTCCACTCCTTCATCGGCGTAAGCCACAGCGAGGTAGTCGACTCCATGGAACTGGAGCAGATTGGCTATTTCAAAACTGCCGCTGCCATAGGAAAATGCTTTCACCATGGCCATTAGCCTGGTATCCGGCTTCAACATCGACTGGTACAGCTTTACGTTCTGCGAAATGGCGGTGAGGTTGATCTCCAGGATCGTTTGATGTGCCTTTTGTTCCAGCAGTTTGCCGATACGCTCAAACTGGAATATACGGGAACCCTTTACCAGTATGGTTTCATTCTGAAAATCGTCCGCATTAAACTGTTGAATATATTCATCGGTGGTAGTAAAAAACTGTGTTTTCAGTCCTTCTACCTGTTGAAAGCTTTTCTTTTCCCTGCCAATATTTTTACCAATGGCCAATAATTTATTGATTCCCTTTTTCTGCAACAGGTCGGCTACTTCTTCATAAAGGGTGGCATCACTTTTACCACTCTGGAGGATATCGCTCAGGATAACGGTACGGGTGGCATGTTGCTGCTGTTGTTGCAGGAAGTCCAGTGCAATGGTCAGCGAACCGAGGTCAAGACTATAGCTGTCGTTGATTACAGAGCAATTATTGATACCCTGCTTCAGTTCCAGGCGCATGGCAATATTGCTCAGCTGGTCCATCCGTTGCTGTATCACGGTTTGATCCTTGCCCAGGTACAGCATCAGCGCGGCGCAGTGGATAGCATTTTCGATAGATCCTTCGTCTACAAACGGAATTGTAAAATGCAGCGGCTCCTGCTTGTAGAGCGCATCTATACGGGTATGGTTATCATTTTTATCTGTACTGATTACCCGAAGATCGGCATCTGTTTTCCTTGACCAGGAAAATAATTCAGGGCCACCGCCTTCCTGGTTTTCTTTTTTACCTACCTGGTTATGAAAGGCCAGTACACATTCATTCAGGGCAAGATAATCTTTGCAGTAAATGAGGATATCGCTTTTGGCAAATAATACCAGCTTTTCGTTAATCTTCTGCCGGATATTCAAAAATCCCTCACTGTGGGCTTCTCCGATGTTGGTAAAAA
The DNA here is from genome assembly GCF_018224885.1 of Chitinophaga hostae. Classification (GTDB taxonomy): domain Bacteria; phylum Bacteroidota; class Bacteroidia; order Chitinophagales; family Chitinophagaceae; genus Chitinophaga; species Chitinophaga hostae. Next base: position 803,404 of record NZ_JAGTXB010000001.1, read on the forward strand.
TGCCGATTGTAGGACGGATGATCTTTTCGAGGTTCACCATTTCACCGGGTTGTGAAATGCCTGCTTCAAAAATAGCCAGCTGGTGCTCAGGCTTCATCTGCCATACGGACAGTGGCACGCCTATCTGCGAGTTATAGCTTTTAGGACTGCGAACAATGTTATAATCCTTTTCCAGCAACTGGTAAAGCCATTCTTTTACGATGGTTTTTCCATTACTGCCGGTAATGCCGATAACAGGAATATTAAAATGCTGCCGGTGAAAGGCTACCAGCGCGTGAAGCGCCTGTAAGGTATCTTTTACAAGAATGAAATTGGCTTTTGGATATTTTTCCAGCGGCACAGGCTCACTCACTACAAAATTACTCACCCCCTTGCGGTACAATTCTTCAATGTATTGGTGCGCATTGCGCCGGGGGCTAACCAAAGAAATGAACAAAGATGTTTCAGGGAAGCTAAGCTTCCGGCTGTCCAATAAAAGATGGTCAATTTCAGAAAATCCAGTCTCTTGCAACAATTCTCCTTTCAAAGTCTTGTTGATGCTTGCTGCGTTATACACGTTTATCAGGTTTGAATAATCACTTAGCGGCCGCAAACATTGTCTACAGCTGCTTTTTACTTCTCTTCTGCTTCCGGTATTTCTTTTTTCTGATGATAGAGGGAATAGAGGATGGAACCTCCAAGGCATAGTATAATTACTATCAACGATACATATACCGGTATGTGAATAAAATACTCTGCCAGCATTTTCAGTCCTATGAAAATAAGCACAATAGCAATACCCTGGGGTAAATAATCAAATTTATCTACCGCTCCTCTCAGCAAAAAGAATAAGGACCTGAGTCCTAATACCGCAAATATATTGGAGGTATATACCACCACCGGTTGTTGTGATATGGCAAATACAGCCGGAATAGAATCCAGTGCAAAGATAATATCAGTGACCGCCAGCATTACCACTACTAATGATAACGTGGTGAGATATGCCTTATTATGTTTCCGAATAACAAAACGGCCTTTTGGCTCTTCTGTTGTTACCCGCATATATTTATTCATGAACCGGTAAGCAAAATTTTCTTCCGGTTTAAATTCATCATCGCTGTTGGCTGTAAACATCTTCACCCCGGTATATAGCAGGAACGCGCCGAAAATATACAGGATCCATTCAAATTGTTTTATCAATACCACGCCTACACTGATAAAGATGGCCCTGAAAACAATGGCAAGTATAATACCTATCAGCAGCACCCTGGCATAGTTTTCTTCTTTTATCTTAAAAAAACTAAATATGAGAATGAACACAAAAATATTATCCATGGATAATGACTTCTCCATCAGATAAGCGCTCATGAAACTGATCGCGGTTTCGGAACCATCTTCAAACCACATGAATCCAAAAAACAAAACGGAGAGGCCTACCCAGAAGATGCTCTGCCATAGCGCAGTTTTCATAGATGTTTTCTCGTTTTTCTTACTAAACAGACCCAGATCAAACACCAATGCAATAATTACTACAATAAAGAATATCAGATAGGTCCATTGTATGGAGGTCATGAAGGCTGTTTTTTTTATGAGGTGCAAAGATAGTGAAACAGCAGTTAGCTTTTAGCCATTAGCTTTTAGTAAATGCAGCGAACCAGCTATTAGCTTTTAGCCGTTAGCTTTTAGTAAATGCAGCGAAGACTATATTATGTTAATCTTCGCTTGCTAAAAGCTAAAAGCTAACTGCTAAAAGCTTTCTGGCGTCTAAACTGGAAAACCATGGCAAAGAGGAGTATGAGTCCTATGGGCACCAGGAAGCAGATCACCTGCCACTTGGTTTTTGTTTGCCTGATTTTTTCCGGATCAAGCAGGCGCTGCGTCAGCTCCTTGTTGCGGGCTGCCATAATACTGCTGTTACCACAGAGGTATTCCAGGCAGTTGAGGAAAAACTCTTTATTGGCAAAGGCAAAGCCCGGATTAAATTCGTTGATCCCCATTTGCAGCGGGCCCTCCTTTCGGGAAACGGCATTGGCGATCAGGTCGCCATCACTTACCACGATCATTTTATTCACCGTATCAGTAGCATCCCGGAAAGGTCGGCCGGATGCGTGTTGCAGCGCCTCTACCGCAGCAGGGTCCTGGCGGTTATGAAACAGCGAAGTAAAATTTCCTTCCAGCAAAACGGCAGCGGGTAAATACTGTTGTCGGTATTCACGGGGATTGGGCTGTGTTTTCACCACATCCCAGGCAATTTCTGCGGGCAGGCGTGTAGTACGGCTGTTGCGGGAGCTGGTAAGCAAGATGGTTTTGCTGATCGCGTCGTTCTTAATGGTATCCATAGAACTTACAAAGCGACTCAGCACCATATCCAGATTTTTTACAATGGGATGGGCTTTGGTAGGCATCAGCATGGGAAAGTAAGGAAAGGGGACCGGTTGTATCTGCGGCCGGTTGCCTACATTACCCACCACCAGCGGTACCACATCGCTCTGCAGATCCATGATGAGGTCCTGGTTGATACGCACGCCATAGCGGAACAGCAGGTCTTCCAGGTTTAGTCCGCGGTCTACTGCCGCAAATTCATTACGCTGGTGTAAACTATCCATGCTGGCGCTGGATTCATCAATAAACCACAGCACTTTACCACCATTCATTACATACTGGTCTATCTTCAATTTATCTGTTTCGCTGAAAGCCGCTGCCGGCTTGGCAAAGAGGATTACATCAAATTCATTCGAAATATGCGAGGCAGATTGCAGGGTAAGCGTATCCAATGCATAGTTTGTTTGCAGGGTACTTAGCGCATCATATACTTCTGCGCCCAGTGATTCTCCATGGCCCATCATATAGCCTACCAGTGGTTTCTCCTTTTCCTGCAGTTTGGTGATGGCATTGGCAAACTGGTATTCCAGCAAGGCTTCGGAGCTGTTCATGGTTTGCATGGGATCTTGTCCGCCCTGGTTCTTTAACAGGTTTACGCCGATGGTTTTCCCTTTGTAATGTACCAATGCCCCGGGGAAGATGAGTTTTTCGGCAAAACCGTCGTTGGCTTCCTGCTGTACCTTCATATTGAAGGGCATGATGCCTTGGGCCGTCAGCTCTCCGAGGAACTTCATGCGGGCAGTATCGGTCATCCCCTGGCCAGGATTGATAAAAGTAAAACGTAAGTTTTGTTTACCATATTCGCGGAACTCTTCCAGCAGTTCGGAGGTCGACTGCGCCAATTGCCGGAAGCTGGCCGGATAGTCTCCTTTCAGGAACACCTCAATTTCCACCGGACTGTCCAGTTTACGTAGCATTTGCCGGGTGTTGGCGGTGAGCGTATATCTTTTTTCTCCTGTCAGATCCCACCTGCCGTGGAAATAAGCGGCTGCTATATTGATGCCCGTGAGTACCAGTATTACGGTAATTGCACGTTGTATGTATTTTTTTCGTGTAGCCATATCATTTAGTAAGCCCGGACTTTTAGCCGTTTTGCCAGAGTTTTCTTTGGAGGGATAATTTAGTGAGATAGAGCATCAGGCCTATAACGCTGATAAAATAGATCATATCGCGGCTATCGATTACGCCGCGGCTCATAGAAGTATAATGAAATTTAATACCGGCCATCTGCAGGTAATAGTCCGCCCCGCCGCTGAAAGCAGGTATTTTGCTCAGGGCATCAAATCCATTATAAAATATAAAGCAGGTAAACAGCGCAATGAGAAAGGCCACCATGGCATTATTGGTTAGGGAAGACGCCCATATGCCTGTAGCCGTGAAAGCTGCGCCCAGCAATAATAACCCGATATAAGACCCTATGATGCCGCCGGTATCCGGCTGTTGGGTATCTACACTTAACTGCCGGATGGCAAAATAATATACGATGGTAGGCAAAAGAGAAATGAGTACGATCACTATGCTGCCCCAGAATTTGCCCAATACAATCTGCCAGCCGGTCAGTGGTTTGGTACTGAGTAGTTCCATGGTGCCGGTTTTAAATTCATCGGCAAAGCAACGCATGGTAATGGCGGGTATCAGCAACAGGTAAATAAGCGGCGCCAGGTTAAACAGCGGGTCCAGGTTGGCATAGCCGGTATCGAGCAAACTGGTTTCCGGAAAAACGAAGAGTAATAATCCGTTTGCCAGCAAAAACAGGATAATGGCTACGTAGCCGGTAACACTGCTGAAAAACTGGTTTATCTCTTTCTTAAAGATGGCTAGCATGAACAGTTTGTAAGGATTAGGATATTAGTAAAGATACAAATATAGCTAAACGCTATTACCTTTCAGGCTATTGTATCAAGGTCTACACCATCTTTATACATTTCCCAGACGGGACTGGTGCTTCTCAGTTTATTAACCGCCTCTGTCACCGTACGGATGGCGTAATCCACCTGCTCGTCTGTAGTAAAACGTCCCAGGCCGAAGCGGAGGGAGGCATGTGCCAGGTCGTCGCTTATGCCCAGCGCTTTCAGCACGTAGCTGGGCTCCAGCGAGGCCGACGTACAGGCGGAACCGGTAGAAAGCGCGATGGTTTTGTTAAAACCCATGATGAGCGCCTCGCTTTCCACGTATTTAAAGGAAAGGTTGGTGGTTTGGGGCAGGCGATGAATGGTAGAACCATTTACATACGATTGTTCCAGTTTCAGCAATGCCTTTTCCAGCCGGTCTCTCATAGGAGCTATCCTGGCTGTATCTGCCGTCATTTCTTCCCGGCATATTTCGGCCGCCTTACCCAGTCCTGCAATGCCGGGCACATTCAAGGTGCCGGAGCGTATACCTCTTTCATGGCCGCCACCATCTATCTGGGCAGTGAGCCGCACACGTGGCGACCGTCTGCGTACATACAGGGCGCCAATACCTTTGGGTCCATACATTTTATGTGCGCTGAGGGTGAGCAGGTCAATACCATCCTTGTTTACGTCAACAGGGATTTTTCCGGCAGCCTGGGTGGCATCGGTCATAAACAGCACGCCATGTTTCCTGGCAATATCGCTGATGGCGCGTATTGGCTGGATCACTCCCGTTTCGTTATTGGCGTACATGATACTGATAAGAATAGTTTGCGGGGTAATGGCCGCTTCCAGCGCTGCCAGGTCAATGAAGCCTTCCCGGTTCACCGGCAGCCAGGTGATCTGCGCGCCTTTTTTTTCGAGATGTTTGCAGGTATCCAGTACGGCTTTATGTTCTGTAACGGCTGTAATAATATGCTGCCCCTTGCCGGCATACATGTCGTACACCCCTTTGATGGCAAGGTTTACGGCTTCCGTGGCGCCGGAAGTAAATATCATTTCCCTGGAATCGGCTCCGATCAGCTTCGCTACCTGTTCACGGGCATAGTCCACCGCTTCTTCCGCCGCCCAGCCAAACGGGTGACTCCGGCTGGCCGCATTACCATATATTTCTGTGAAATAAGGTAACATGGTAGCCAACACCCTGGGATCGCAGGGCGTGGTAGCGTTGTTGTCCAGGTAAACAGGCAGCTGTAACATATTTGTTGCTATTGATATTAAAATCCGAACTAAACAAATTTACAACATAAGTTCTATTTTTACCGGGTTAAGCATATTCCGGAAATGCTGTAGGGATACCGCATTTCATGTACATTGTAAACTTTAAACATGCTCAGGGTAGAACATATTGGCATCGCGGTAAAATCTCTGTCGGATTCCGTTCCGCTATTCGAAAAACTGTTGAACACCAGCTGCTACAAACAGGAGGAAGTAGACAGTGAACAGGTAATGACCGCCTTTTTCCAGCAGGGCGAAACCAAAATAGAATTACTGGAAGCTACCGGGCCGGGCAGCGCTATTGCAAAGTTCCTGGATAAAAAAGGAGAAGGGATGCATCACATTGCATTTGAAGTAGCGGATATCTATGCAGAAATGAAAAGATTACAGGAAGAAGGGTTTGTTTTATTGCAGGAAACACCCAAAAAAGGAGCAGATAATAAATTAATATGTTTCCTGCATCCTAAGCACAGTAACGGAGTTCTGATAGAAATTTGTCAGGATATCAAGTAAACATTTACTTATATATATTAAATATAAATAATAATATTTTTTTTAATTTTTTTTCCATTTTAGCAATCCAAAGGAATTAACCATTCGTAAGTAATTATGAAACACCCCCCAAAAGGGCACAAAAAAAGTTAAAACCAAAATTAATTTTTGTAATTTTTTGAACAAATACATTTTCCATTACGTTATATCTACAAACACACAAATACAAAAAAGAACAATACTCAAAATATTATAGGACTTAAGCTTTATAGATTATTAACAGTTTAAGTTTTAACGATTACTCTAAAGTTGGCATAGGTTATGAACACCTGCGGGTTTTTTAGCTTGCAGGTCTTTTTTTTAAAGCCACTTGTGCATAAGAGGGATCAGATTCAACAATAATATCAGGTAAATCAGAGGAAGGGACGCTGCCGCTTTGCAGGCAGTTCTTTCTATTTAACGCCACGGCAGAAAATAAATTGTGGACGGTGATTCATTTGATTCATATGATTATCCTGATGAGCGGAGGTAACAACGCAGATCAAACTGTACGAATGCAAACCGACATATTGCTTATGTAAAGGAAAAAGTCATGTAAAACGAAAAAGTCCGGAAGCTTCCGGACTTTTTCATTTTATATCTATGTTATTCGCTTTAATCTCCGCTCATCAGGATAATCAAATGAATCAAATGAATCATAGTCCTAGTTAAAGAGATATTTTATGCCCAGCTGTCCCTGCCAGCGTGAAACAGTATTGGTATTATCCCTCCATGAATTGGTAACAGGAATCTGGTTAGCTGCATCCTGGTAAGGGAAAGAGAAGGCAGCGGCATTTGTGGTATTACCGGAAGGATCCTTATACTGTCCTTCATACTTCAGGAAAGACGGCACATTCGGGATTTTGGAGATACCCCAGTTCTTGTTCAGGAAGTTACCAAAGTTGATAATGTCGAAGCTGATACGTAATGTATGTTTGGTTTTATCTTTACCGGTATATACAAAAATATCCTGTGTCACATTTACATCCATTCTTTTTGCAAATGGCAGCACAACAGCGTTACGCTCTGCATATTCGCCACGGTGTTCGCTCAGGTAGGCGTCCTGTTTGATGAAATTATCCAACTGATTCCAGATTACAGTGGCACTGCGTTTATCGGCATTGGTAGCAGCATCATAGCCTTTATCGCCATAGCCCACCGGCACCAGTTTGATTTCATTCCTGTTTCTTGGAATATAGATCAGGTCATTGTTACCGCCGGAACCATCGTTGTTCAGGTCACCGTTATAAGTGTAGGAAGTAGCGCTGTAAAGTACATTTACGCTGGGGGCTGCTTCATAGATCAAACCGAATGAAGTAGCAAAATGTTTGGCCCAGGTAAACCGGTAGGAAGCAGCGGCCACCACACGATGTGGCATGTAGTAGTTGGAATAACCCAATGTATTTTCATTTGGATCGCCCTGTACCGGACGGTCGCGCCAGTTGCTCTGCGCAATGCTGCCACCGTCATTTACGCTGCGTGCTTTACTGTAGGTATAGGCTGCGCTCAGGTAAAGATTGTTGACGTTACGTTGCAATTGAATGGTGGCAAAATAAGAATAGCCTTTGCTGGTATTACGCATCAGGATGGCATCGCTGATATTGGGATTGCCCAGGCTGGTACCTGCACTGTAAATTTTTGAACCGCTGTAACGTAAACGGTTATCCGGGGTGCTATCCAGGCGGAACCCGGTAGCAGGAAGGTTTACGTTCTGGAAATATACTGCATTGATATCTTTGGAGTAGTTGGCTTCCAATGTACCAATGATGCCCCACGGCAACTGACGGTCTACCGCCAGCGTTACTTTCAATACCTGCGGATATTTGAAATTCCTATCGGTAACGGCTATATTATATTGTTTGGACAGCTGCCCGGAGTTATCGCGGTAAGTATTGGGATCTGCACTAAACGGATAGTTGATAACCGGTACGTTTGGTAAGCTGGTTTGCGCTGTGAACGAACCAAACTGTACGCCATTATTACCCGCCTGGTTGCTCAGCCAAACAGCCGGAGGAGGACCTGCAAACAAGCCGGCGCCGCCACGCAGCTGTGTTTTCCCATCATGTGTGATATCCCAGTTAAAGCCAACCCTGGGGGAAATCAGCGGAGCGGTTTTGGGCGCGCTGCCTACATCTATCTTCACGCCATCCCTGAAAGTTAATGCCGCCAGGGAATCATTTTTATCGAAGGTGCTGCCTATAACAGGAACGTCTATACGTACACCATAGGTAAAGGTAAAGAAGTTGGTAACACTCCATTTATCCTGTATAAACGCACCGAGTTCCAGCATGTTGATTTTAGCAAAGGGAAAGGATTTGTCTTTGGTAGTAGCAAATGACAACGCATACCTGGACGCGGTAGGCAGGCCCTGGTTGGCACTGGCATAGAAATCCTGCAGCGTATTAAAGCGATAGTTACCGTTATAGTTGGGCGCAAAACCATTCAGGAATGTTTTGTAATAGTTTTGGGTACCAACTGTAATTTCATGTTTACCCTTGTACATGGTAAAGATGTCGGATAACTGGTACACATTGGTATTGAGCTTATTGTTATAGGTAAATGGCTCGTAACCGAAAGCGGTGTAACTGGCGCCCTGCCCGTTCATAATATCTACCAACGGGAAATTGCCTTGAGAAAGTGCGGATCTGAAATCGCGCAATGCGGAATAGCCGATCTGGAATTTGTTGGAGGCACGGTTACCGATACGGGTATTTAATTCAGCAATAAAAATGTTGAAATTATTATTGATGGTATATCCGCTGCCGCTGAAAGGAAGACCGGTAGCGCTGGGCTGACGGCCGCTTCCAACTGCTCCGCCACCTGGCGCACCGCTGTTGCTGGCCGGAATATCCTTGAACGACTTCAGGTAACTGTATTTGAACGTAAATGTGTTATGATCATTCACATTCCAGTCTACCTTAAAAGTTACCTTGTCGCTTTGCGTGCGGTAAGTATAGTTCTGGTAATCGCCGGGATTGTATCCGTATTTACTTATCAGGAATTGTTTGAGCGCGTCGAGGGTATCAGCTACCGCCTGTGATACGTTGCCACCCGGTACGCCGCCTGGTTTGTTGGCTACAAGACTGGTGGCCGGCGCTTTGATTCTTTCCTGTTCTGCACTTACGAAGAAGAACAGTTTATTTTGTATAATAGCGCCGCCGGCAGAAAACCCGCGCATGTTATAATTAAAATCCGGTTTGGGAACGGTGGCGGTACGTGCTTTTAAGCCCTGTAAGCCCGGCGTTTGGATATAGGTATATACCGATCCTTTAAAGGTGTTGGTACCGCTTTTGGTAACGCTGTTGATACCTGCGCCTGAAAATCCGCCTTGTCTTACGTCATATGGCGATACGTTTACCTGGATCTGTTCCAGTGCTTCGAGGCTGATTGGCTGTGAAGATGTTTGGGAACCAAGTGTAGGCTGCAAGCCGAAAGAGTTGTTGAAGTTGGCGCCATCAACGGTGATGTTATTTAACTGGTTGCTTCTGCCGCCAATATTCAGGCCGTTGGCGGAAGGTGTTAATTTGGTAAAGTCCTGCATAGACCTGCTGATAGTAGGCAGACGGTCCATTTGCGAGCGGGTAATTACTTCCTGGCTACCGGTACGGGCTTTGTTGATTACTTTGTTCTGGCTGATAGAAGTCACTACTATTTCTCTCAGCGTGCTTGTACTGGGTTGCAGCGTTACATCTGCTTTGTATTCCTGTCCCAGTGAAAGGGAAATATTTTCCCGTTTTTCTTCTTTGAAACCAATGTAGGAGATGGTCAGGGTATAGGGCCCGCCTACACGAAGATTGGGCAAATTAAAGCGGCCATCTTTTCTTGAAACGGTATTGTACTTTGTGCCGGTAGGCAAGTGTATGGCTACAATGCTGGCCCCTGGCACAGGGCCTTCTTTACTGCCAATAGTACCCGCAATATCGGCGGTTGTTTCCTGGGCAAATAGGGCGTTAGGGATCAATAGTACGCAACAAAGCATACAGATGAGGTAACACCAGATTTTCTTGTGCATGCGATTCAGATTTTGGCAAAGTTCAAATGACAGATTGAAGTATTAAAAATAATACAATTATGAAATAGTTAATTTAATTTTTGTGGGCAGAAAGCAAAAAAGCTATTTAGGCGAATGAACTAACCGGGTATCCGCTTAAATTATTCGCCTCAATAGCTTTTTACTTTCTGCTTTTTGCTTTCCGCTTATAGCACCACCTTTTCCATACCTGTGCTCCTGGAGCCTTTGATCAGTATATGGGCGTGCTGGAACTGCTGTTGTTGGAGCCATTTTCCGGCCTCTGCGGAGTTTTCCAGGAAGATGTAGGGATGCGTTACCTTTTTAAAATCACCGCCCACCAATACTACGGCATCCCAGTGTGTGCGTTCCAGTAAGGTAACGAGGTCCTGGTGTTCTTTGATGCTATCTGTTCCCAGCTCCATCATAGCGCCGAGCAACAGTATTTTTTTATCGGCCTGTATGCCGGCAAAATTTTCGATGGCCGCTTTCATGCTGGAGGGATTGGCATTATAAGCGTCCATGATAATGGTATTGCTGCCTTGCTGTATTACCTGTGAGCGGTTATTGGAGGGTATATAACTGGCAATAGCCGGGGCGATATCTTTTTCCGGTACGCCAAAGTGGGTGGCTACTGCTACCGCTGCCATTACGTTCGGGAAGTTGTAAGCGCCTACCAGCTGTGTCTGGATAAATCCTACCTGGCTGTTACCGTTTACCTGGACGGCCAGGAATGCCGTGTCGGCAATGGCTTCGCCTGTATAATTGGCATGGGCGCTGCCATAGGTAATAATATGCGGGATGCCCTTCGCCATTTCTGTGAGGTAACCATAGTCGTTGCATACAAATACGGTCCCATTGTTGGCCCGTAAGAAGTCATAGAGTTCGCCTTTGGCTTTCTTCACCCCTTCTTCGCTGCCAAATCCTTCCAGGTGCGCTTTCCCGATGTTGGTGATGATACCATGTGTGGGCAACGCAATTTTGCAGTAACCGGCTATTTCCAGTTGGTGGTTGGCGCCCATTTCTATTACTGCTATTTCCACATCGGGTTGTATACTTAAAATAGTAAGCGGAACCCCGATATGATTATTGAGATTGCCAATGGTGGCATAAGTTTTTAACCCGGCAGATAAAGCCGCATTGATCAGTTCTTTCGTAGTGGTTTTACCGTTAGTGCCGGTAATGGCCAGGAAAGGAATATTCAATTGTTGACGGTGTTTTAAAGCCAGCTGTTGCAAGGCTTCCTGGGCGTCATCTACCAGCATCATTTTTTCCGGAACGGTAAAATAGGCAGCTTCATCCACTACTGCGTAGGCAGCGCCCATCTCCAGTGCTTTGGCTGCAAATTCGTTACCGTTAAAATTGCCGCCCTTCAGCGCAAAGAAAATATCGTTGGCTTTCAGTTTGCGGGTATCGGTTTGTACCGAGCGATGTTGCTGGTAGATGCTGTATAGTTGTTCAATATTCACGGTCGTTACTTGTTTGATGCAAAAATAAGTGGTTAATCATGTAATATAGCAGAATTTTATCCCTGTTTAGAGGCAACCAATTTAAATGCTATCCCGTATAACACTATCAGCAATCAAATTTTGAAAAACCTATGACAAGGATTAGTTTTTTTTTATTGGCCATGCTGCTGTTTGCTGCCTGTAAAAATGATCAGGCCCCTGCGCCTGTAAGCGGTGGTGTAAACTGCGATGTTGCCAAAATTACAACAGCTTACGTATTTGCTACGATACAGGCAAACTGTAGCTCCCGCGGCTGTCACCCGGGTGGCAACTCGCCCACCGTGGCAGATTTTTCTACCGCAGAAAAATTAAAGGCTTACATCAATACGCACCGGTCAGTCTTCGATTTACGTGTTACCGGCCCACAGGCAGATATGCCACAGTCGATGGGATATCCCGCGCTTTCACAGGGAACAAAGGATTCTATTGCCTGCTGGATCGCGCACGGACTTCCCGATCAATAATTTAAAAAGAGATAAACATGAAATACTGGCTGCTTTTTATGAGTGCATGGCTGGCTGTGTCCACTGCTGATGCGCAGGAGCTGTACTCCTGCAAGAATACCCGTTTATCCTTTTTTTCTTCTTCTCCCCTGGAAGATATTGAAGCAAAAACAGATAAGGGTGCGTCTGCCATCAATACAAAAACAAAAGATATTTTCTTTAAAGTGCCTATCAACTCTTTTCAGTTTAAGAAAAAACTGATGCAGGAGCACTTTAATGAAAACTACCTGGAAAGCGATAAATACCCCTTTGCAGAATTTAAAGGTAAGATCAATGACTCACCGGAATTCAGCAAAAATGGCACCTACCCGGTTACGGTAACGGGTACACTGAGCATCCATGGTATTGATAAAACCTATACGGCGAAAGGAACCATTACCACGCAGGGAAGCAACATTACGGTGAACTCCACCTTTAATGTTCGTGTAGCCGACCACGGTATAAAAATTCCGTCGCTGGTGGTACAAAATGTGGCCGAAGTAGTAGCCGTAACGGTGAATGCCATCTATACTCCTTACAGTAAATAATAGCATTATTCATGAAGATAGTATCAACCATACTGTTGTGCTGTATTATCAGCACGTACGCACAGGCTCAGGGCCTCGACAAGCTTTTTGACTCTACAACTGCCACGCATACGCGCGTACGGGATACTTATAAGTCTACCCGCATCGTGCAGGGACAGTCCACCGAAATGCTCCGCAAACATGAGCTGGATTTCCGTGTAGCGCATCGTTTTGGTGATGTTGGCGGCGAATTCGGTGGTAGCAAAACCTTCTTCGGTACCGATAACTCTACTGATATCCGTATTGCTTTTGAATATGGCATCAGTGATAACCTGATGGTGGGCATCAGCAGAAGTAAGGGGGGCGGGGATTTGCAGCAGTTGTATGAAGGGTTGATTAAATATCGCTTCCTCCAGCAAACCACCGATGACCATGTACCCGTATCGCTGGCCGTATTTGGTAATGCGGTTATCAGCGGTATGACGTCCAGCACGGATAAAACGGCGGCTTCCCATTTTGAAGACGGGTCAGACCGGTTAATGTATGTGGCACAAGCGCTGGTATCAAGAAAATTTGCCAATAGATTGTCCCTGACCCTGGCGCCTACCTATGTACACCGCAACCACGTGGCGTATATGGATGTAAACAACCTGTTTGCACTGGGCGCCGCGGGCAGGCTCAAACTGAGTAAGCGCCTGGGATTGCTGGCAGAATATTATTATCCCTTCCGCAGCCAGGAAAGTAAGGACTACTTCAAGGCTACCAAGGGCATTACTTTTTATAACCCGCTGGGGCTGGGCCTGGAAATAGAAACCGGCGGCCACGTATTTAGCATTACCTTTACCAACTCCACTTCTATACTGGAAAACCAGTTTATTCCTGAAACCACCACTTCGTGGTTGCAGGGACAATTCCGCTGGGGATTCAATATTTCCCGTAGATTTACGTTATTCGGGAAGAAAGATTGGAAAAAATAAGATGCCGCATACGTGAAAATTCATGGTTGGCCAAAGTAGCTGCCCGCTTTATGCGGGTACAGTCTGTAGCCATGGTCCTGGGACGCACTATACACCTGTATGGAGCGTCCCGGGAACGTTTTTTATCGGATATCCCGTGGATGCGGCACGAGGCTTGCCATGTGAAACAATACCAGCAATTTGGTTTTTTAGGTTTTTTATGGAGATATTTTGCAGAATACCTGCGCAAAGGCTACTATAACAACGCGCTCGAGGTAGCGGCAAGGGCATCCGAAGGGGACCCTGCCATCCTGGACAATATCGAAATAATCTAAAGAATCGTTAAAGTAGGGCTGATATCAGATTTTTTCCAGCCACTGGTTTTATTTTTCTTATTTTTACGTTAAAGGTTGATTTTATGGTTAAGAAGGTAACAGAGGGCATCACCATCAGCGTGGAAACATTCTACCAGCCGGATTATTCAAATCCTATTGGAAGCGAATTCATGTTTGCTTACCGTATTACCATTGAGAACAATAACACATTCCCCATTAAACTGCTCCGCCGGCATTGGTATATTATCGATTCCAACGGAACACACCGTGAGGTGGAGGGAGAAGGTGTGGTAGGTGTTCAACCATTGCTGGCCCCCGGTGAAACATACCAATACGTCTCGGGATCCAATCTTCGTACGGAGATAGGTAAGATGTATGGTACTTATCAAATGGAGAACCAACTGGATAAGAAGATCCTGGAAGTAAAAATCCCGGAGTTCCAAATGGTGGTTCCTTTTAAATTGAATTAATTCCGTCTTCGTTTAGCCTGTAATCCTTATCGGGGCCTGTACTTCGAGGCTTTGAAAATTTCCGTCACGTTTTTCGATTCCATCAGTTGCTGCAAGGTCATCTCCTTGTGCTCACCCATATACTTTTTTATGATCTGCCATCCAACAAAATTGGCAATTTTACCGGGAGCACCCTCGGGCATGCCCTGTGTAGAAGGGCCATCACCAATAAAATGATTGATCTGCTGCCAGTCGCTGGAATATACCAGGTTGTTCTGTACAAAAAACTGCCAGATCATTTGCTCGTTTGCCCGGCACCAGTCCAGCTGGTCTTTCGTATAGCCCAGCTTGATAGTATCCGGCGTTCCGGGTAATACCTTATCCAGGAAATACTGTTGCTTACCGGCTTCCATCATCTGTTCCAGCAGGTTGCCATTTTTCCGGGCAGGTGGATACAGCTGTTGCTGGATCACCTGCATACAGTTAACAGCAATATACTGTGGTGCAAAGCGGTGGATCATATAATCAGGGTAGTCGGGGATCAGTGCATAGGGTGGAAAATCTTCTCCCATATACATATCCAGCCCGATACCCAGTATTGAATCGACAGTAATGGCACCATAATTGGCTATCCCGGAAATAAAAGTGACTACTTTAGGCGGCCGAAACGAAGGGACATAATATTTAATATACCGGAAACACTGTGCCAGCTCAGTCTTTACCTGTTCGCCGCTGCCGTATTTTGCGGATACCGACTTTTCCAGCTGCCTGAAATCAGGGGTGGTCAAGAACAGGCGGAGCTGCTGTTGCACCGCTGCACTGCTGTCGGAATATGCGCCCAGGTTCATAATATCCGTGATATACAGCGGCAGGAATACCGGGTAATCTGTATGCAGCTTTGTCAGCCCCGGCCGGATATTGTTGGTGTCTAAGGTGAAAAGGGCGGAGTCAAAACGAGACAGACTAACGGTCATGGGTATATGACTCACATCTGGCGTTCTGGTTCCGGAATTGCAGGCTGCAGCGCCCAACAGGGCAGCAAGACAACTTATCAGCAGGGTATATTTATTAATGTAACTTTGCATCGCTCTTAAAACTCATCTAAGGTAAAATTATTATTTACCTTGTATTATAAAAAATTATGAACTAGCATCATCTATGAAGAAGATCATCATTTTGCTGACTATCATGGGAATGGCGAAGGTTAGCATGGCACAGGAAGGCTATCAGGCGTTCAGAAGTAAGGTGAAACTGGGATTTACCATCAATCCGCTGGTATCTGTCCTTAAACCGCAGGAATCGGGGGTGAACCGTAACGGCGCCAGGTTAGGACTGAATTTTGGGCTGATGGCAGACTTTAACCTGAATGAAAGAGGCACTTATGCGCTGTCGTCGGGATTCCAGGTACTGCTGGCCGGCAGCAAACTTAAATATGATGCTGGTAAAGGGCTGAGCGATTATAGGGCCAATCCGGCTGAGTATAACATGAAACTTACTTATATTGAAATACCGGTGGCGCTGAAGCTGAAAACCTCGCCGGATGAAGGCGGAGTCGGTTTCTGGGGACAATTTGGTACTTACCTGGACTTCCCGGTAAGCGGTCGGGCAAACGTGGTGACCACCAACGGATCGGTGAACCAAACCTTTGACCGGGTAAACATACTGCCCGAAATGAATCGTATCAACATCGGCATGCTGCTGGGAGCAGGTATAGAATACCCGCTGGGTGGCAATCTTACCGGTCTTGCCGGCATCACCTATCAAAATGGATTTATAGACGTAACCCGTAATGGTAAGTGGAACGACGGAAGGGTAAATATGAACAGCTTTGCGTTGAGACTGGGAGTGTTTTTCTAGCTGTTAGGCATTAGCTTTTAGCTGTTAGCTAATGGCGAAGGGATAGCAGCGAAGAAGGTATTTTTAATACTAGCGAAGGAATAACAGCGAAGGCAGACGTTTTTTAATATCAGGCAGTGGCTTTTTGCTTTCGGCTTTCAGCCTTCTGCTCCATCAAAACAGGATTATTTTTTTTATGAATATTATACTGGCACAGCAGAATTATCATATTGGCAATTTTGAGAAAAACATCGCCAAAATCATTGAAGGAATCAACGCTGCAAAAGCCCAGGGGGCGGACCTCGTGGTATTTTCCGAATTATGTGTTTGCGGATATCCTCCCCGTGACTTCCTTGAGTTTGAAGACTTTATTGCGCAGAGCTATCACGCCATTGATGTGATAAAAGCGCATACAAAAGATATTGCGGTATTGGTGGGCGCTCCTGCCCGCAATCCGCAACGGGAGGGCAAAGATTTGTTTAATGCCGCCTGGTTCTTATATGAAGGCGAAGTAAAGCAGGTAGTACATAAAACATTATTGCCTACCTACGACGTGTTTGATGAGTATCGTTATTTCGAGCCGGCCTACGAATGGAACATCATTCCCTTCAAAGGTAAAAAGCTGGCGGTAACCATTTGTGAAGATATCTGGAACCTGGGAGATAACCCCTTGTACCGCATCTGCCCGATGGATCAGCTGATTGCCCAGGAGCCGGATGTGATGATCAATATTTCCGCCTCTCCGTTTGATTATGATCATGATGAAGACAGGAAAGAGATTATTCTCGCCAATGTATTAAAATATAAGATTCCCATGTATTACTGCAATACGGTGGGGTCCCAGACGGAGATTGTGTTTGATGGCGGTTCCCTGATTTATGATGCAAAAGGCAATATCGTAAAGGAACTTCCCTACTTTGAGGAAGCGATGGGTGGTGTTGCCCTGGAAATGCTGACAGGCAGTGATTTACAGCCAGTGGCACCAACAGACTTTACCCCATTGACCGAGCTGGTATTTGATCATAATATTGACCGCATTTACGATGCACTGGTGATGGGAATCCGTGACTACTTCGGGAAAATGGGCTTCACTAAAGCTATCCTGGGATCTTCCGGCGGTATCGACAGCGCTGTTACCTTAGCTATTGCCTGCGATGCGCTGGGGAAAGAGAATGTAAGGGCCATACTGATGCCATCTCCCTACTCTACCAGTCATTCAGTGGATGATGCGGTGGCTTTATCTGAAAACCTGGGTAACCCCTACGATATTATCCGCATCAATGATATTTACGAAGCCTTCCTGGCCACGCTGGATCCGTATTTCAAAGGATTGCCCTTTAATGTGGCAGAAGAAAATACCCAGTCCAGGATACGCGGTAACCTGCTGATGGGACTGTCTAATAAATTTGGATACATTCTCCTGAATACTTCCAACAAAAGCGAGTTGTCTACCGGTTATGGTACCTTATATGGAGATATGGCCGGAGGATTGTCTGTTTTGGGAGATGTGTATAAAATGCAGGTATACTCACTGGCCCGTTATATTAACCGGCAACAGGAAATTATACCGGTCAATATTATTGACAAAGCGCCTTCTGCGGAGCTTCGTCCTGATCAGAAAGACAGCGACAGTTTACCGGATTACGCCATCCTCGACAAAATCCTTTACCAGTACATTGAGCGCCGTCAGGGTCCTCGTGAAATAGTAGCAAAGGGTTTCGATTCCGCTTTGGTTTCGCGGACCTTAAAAATGGTTAACACCAATGAGTACAAGCGAAATCAGTTTTGCCCTATTATACGGGTATCGTCTAAAGCCTTTGGTGTGGGGCGCAGAGTGCCGATTGTTGGGAAATATTTAAGCTGAGCAGAAAGCAAAAGGCAGAAAGCAAAAGCTACCCAAGCGCAGATTATCCGCTATCCTAGCTTTTTGCTTTCAGCTTTCAGCCTTCCGCTATTTTAATATCTTTGCTAAAATTTGATCAAACAACATGTTACAAGTACCGTTTATACGTCAAAATAAAGAATTAGTATTAGAGCGCCTGGCTTTCAAGAACTTCAAAGAGCTGGAAGTAGTGGAAGAAGTGCTGGCGCTGGACGACAAGCGTAAGAAATTAACCCTTGAATACGATGACACACAGGCACAGGTAAACAGCTTATCTAAGGAAATAGGTAAGTTGATGGCCCAGGGTAAGAAAGAGGAAGGTGAGGCGCAACGTGCTGCAGTAGCAGCGTTGAAAGAGCGCCTGGGACCTGTAAACGATGAACTGAATGCAACAGAAAAAGCATTGCACGATGCACTCGTAAAGCTGCCCAACCTGCCCGCTGCCATGGTGCCTGCTGGTAAAACGCCGGAAGAAAACGTGGAAGTGCGGAAAGGCGGTAAAATTCCGGACCTGTATGATGGCGCGGTTCCTCACTGGGACCTGGCCAAACAGTACGATCTGATTGACTTTGAATTGGGTAATAAAATTACAGGCAGTGGTTTCCCCGTTTTCAAAAACAGGGGCGCCCGTTTGCAACGCGCACTGATTCAGTACTTCCTGGACTATAATACCAGCAACGGTTATACAGAGTATGCACCTCCCTACCTGGTAAACGAAGCATCTGCCTATGGTACCGGTCAGCTGCCCGATAAAGAAGGACAGATGTATCATGCCACGGAAGACAACTACTACCTTATTCCCACAGCCGAAGTACCGGTGACCAATATTTACCGGGATGAGATTTTGAAAGATACCGACCTCCCGGTGAAAATGACGGCCTATACGCCTTGTTTCCGCAGGGAAGCGGGTTCTTATGGTAAAGATGTACGCGGATTAAACCGGGTACACCAGTTTGATAAAGTAGAAGTGGTGCAGCTCGTACATCCTGATAAATCTTTTGAAGCACTGGGTGAAATGGTGGCTCACGTAGAAGCACTGCTGAACCAGCTGGAACTGCCTTATCGTATCCTTCGTTTATGTGCAGGCGATATGGGCTTTACTTCTGCGATCACTTACGATTTTGAAGTTTACAGCGCCGCCCAGCAAAAATGGCTGGAAGTGAGCTCTGTCAGCAACTTTGAAGCCTATCAGACCAACCGTATGAAAATACGTTTCAAGGAAAACAATGGTAAACCACAGTTGCTGCATTCCCTGAATGGCAGCTCCCTGGCATTGCCGCGTATCCTGGCCTGCCTCCTGGAAAACAACCAGACCGCTGAAGGTATACAGATACCTACCGTGTTGCAGAGCTATTTCGGCAGCCGGATGATATAAAGCAATTATGCGGATTTTGTCTTGCCCAGGATTAGACTGATTTTGATGATTAAAGGATTTTATTTTTATTTAAAAGATTAAAAAGATTTTAGAAGACATAAGCGAAAACCCACATTCATCTTCCAAAATCATCAGAAAAAAATCATTTAATCATCAAAATCAGTCTAATCCTGGGCAAGACAAAATCCGCATAGTTCTTCTCAAAGCGCCCGCTCTCATGAAACACTTTTTGCCCAACGGCGACGAACTCATCATTCGCCCTCCCGGAATCAATGATGCCGCAGCGCTGCTTGCCTGCTTTCAGCGCCTGACAAGGGAAACGGACTACCTGCTTTTTACGCCGCAGGAGTCGTTGGAGCTGGATGTGCCTTCTGAAGAAGATTATATTCAATCCTATATCGATAACCCTTACCAGCTCCTGCTGGTAGCCGTTGTAAATGACCGTATTATTGGATCGGTGAACTTAAACCATAGCGGTCTTCAAAAAAAAGGACATACCGTTGAAATGGGTATTGCGGTGGAAAGCGAGTGGAATAATATGGGCATAGGCCGCCGGCTTATTACCGCTATGTTGCGCTGGGCAGATGAAAAGCCCTGGCTTCACCTCATCTATCTGCACGTTTTTTCTCCCAACGAAAAGGCCATGCAGTTATACCGTAACTTTGGATTTATGGAATGCGGAAGGCTGCCACAGAGCATCCGGCAAAAAAACGGGTCCTATGCTGACCTGGTAACGATGTACCGGCAGGTAAAACCGCTGCCTTAATTTCTCCGGAATACTTTTAATTTTAAGCTTTAAACAACACCGCATGGACCGATATGACCGTCAGACCCGGTTGGAAGGATTTGGACCGGAAAAACAGGCTTTACTGCAACAGGCGAAGGTGCTGGTAATAGGCGCCGGCGGACTTGGTATCCCCGTATTACAATACCTCACCGCCATGGGCGTAGGTACCATCGGTATCGTGGAGCATGATACCGTAAGTATTACCAACCTGCAACGACAGGTACTTTATACTACCGCCGATCAGGGAATGTCTAAAGTAAAGCTGGCAGCGACCCGCCTGCAACAGTTAAACCCGGAAGTTAAACATATTAAACACGATACCTGGCTCACCACCGATAACGCGCTGGAGCTGTTTCGCAGCTACGATGTGATAGTGGACTGCTCTGATAATTTCGGTACCCGCTACCTGGTAAACGACGCATGCGTGATTACCGGTAAACCACTGGTGTATGGCGCCATTTATAAATACGAAGGACAGGTAAGTGTATTTAATTACGAGAACGGGGCTACCTATCGCTGTATTTTCCCGGAGCCGCCGGAAAGCGGTGAAATGCTTAACTGTAACGATATTGGTGTGTTAGGCGTACTGCCTGGTATTATTGGTTGTTACCAGGCCAATGAAACCGTGAAAGTAATTACAGGCATAGGCACTCCGCTGCGTAACCAGTTAATGACGATAGACACCCTGCATAATACCCAACTGGTATTTAATATCACTCCCGTAGCTGCCAACCTGCAATTGACCGCACTTCAAGCCGACTATGAACAAACCGTATGTGAAGTACAAGGTGTGCAATCCTTATCAGTACAGCAATTGGAGGAGTGGTTGAAAAACGGTAACCGCTTCACGCTGCTGGATGTGAGAGAAGATGATGAATGGGAAATCTGCCATATTCCACAATCCCTGCATATCCCGATGGCGCGTGTATTCCAGCAGGCAGATAAGTTGCCCGCCGACGCGCCGGTAGCGGTGCTTTGTCATCATGGCATGCGCAGCCGGGCCGTGGCCCAGCGTTTAACCACACTTGGCTTTAAAAAGGTATACAATATAGAAGGCGGCATCCATGCATGGGCCAGTGCCATTGATGACCAGATGCAAACTTACTAACCATGATCACAGAACTCTGTTTACTTTTTTTCCTGGTAGCGCTGGCCTATTCTGCTGCCGGCTTCGGCGGAGGTTCCAGCTACCTGGCCATCCTGGCGCTTTGGAGTGTGGACTTTCAACTGATGAAATCCACGGCACTATTATGTAATGTGGCTGTTGTGATTGGAGGTGTTTATCATTTTTACAGAAGCGGGCACCTGCCATTGAAAAAAGCGTGGCAGCTATCGTTGATCAGCGTGCCGCTGGCTTTCGTTGGCAGTTACCTGCCATTGAAACAGGCAACCTTTTTCCTGTTATTGGGTGTTGCGCTGACACTAGCCGCGCTGGTCATGTGTTACCGCCTGTTTTTTGAAAAAGAAGAACCGATTATTCCTGCTGATAAAGGCAACGGGGTGGCGTATGGTGTGATTGGCGGAGCCATTGGTTTGTTGTCTGGTATGACGGGCATAGGCGGTGGTATCTATTTGTCGCCCGTATTACGTTTGGGTAAATACGATACGGCGAAGAACATCGCCGGTTTGAGCAGCTTTTTTATCCTCGTGAATTCCATTGCCGGCTTATGCGGGCAGGCAGCGAAACAGGCGATTATATTTGACTGGAAGTTTACCGGACCGCTGTTGCTGTCGGTAGTTATCGGCGGACAGATAGGCGCACGCATGAGTGCAAAAGTGTTGAAACCCAGATGGGTGGCAGGCGCCACAGCGGTATTGATTTTATATGCCGGGGTGAGAATGCTGTTGAAATAAAAAGAGAATAATTTTCGCGGAGCAATGTTAGCCTCCTATTACCGACATGCTCTCCATATTTTTTTCGGTATGATGCTGCTCCGCCTCAAAGCCATTGGCAAAGCGGCCGTGTATAGCGGTTTGTATGGCCGGCAGTAATAAATGTTGTTGGGTATTTTGTTGCAGCATTCCTTTTACATTCAGCACATCGTTGCCATACAGGCATGTTTTCATACTACCTGTGGCGGATATACGAAGACGGTTGCAGGTGCCGCAGAAAGTGCGGCTATAGGCGGGAATAACACCTATATTGCCGCGGTGGCCCGGAATATGGTAGTTCAGAGAAGTGGAATGCGGGGCGTCTGCTATTTTTTCCAGCGTATATACATCGCTGATAGTATCCAGGATTTTGTGATAGTTCCAGGTGATACCTGAAAACGTATGCCCCTGACCGTTAAAAGGCATTTCTTCTATAAACCGTACTGAAAGCGCATGATCGCGGGTGAGTTCGGTAAAGGCGGTGAGTTCATCCGTATTTACATTTTCCATCACTACAGCATTGATCTTTACCTGCATGTTGTGTTGCAGCAGGCTTTGGAGTGTATCCATTACCGTAGTGAATTTGTTGCGCCGGGTGATCTGGAAAAAGCGGTCGGCCTGCAAGGTATCGAGGCTCAGATTGATATTGTTGATGCCGAGCTGTTGTAATGCAGGGATATAAGACTTTGTAAGTACGCCGTTGGTGGTGATGGCGATTTCGCTGATACCGGGTATAGCTTTTATTTTTTCCAGGAGCGCCATTAAACCGGGGCGGAGAAAGGGTTCGCCGCCGGTGATTCTCACTTTGGAAATGCCTGCAGCGCCCAGTATTTGCAGCAGTGTTAATATTTCAGGGTCGGTCAGTAATTCTTTCCGCTGTACAAAATGCATATTTTCCGGCATGCAGTAGGTGCACCGCAAATTGCACCGGTCTGTAACCGACAGTCTGACGTAATCTATGATACGATGGTGGGCATCCGTGAGCATTTATCAACAATTTTGGCCTGCCAGGGGATTATCGAATGCCTGGCTATCATCCTCGTCTCTCTCTGTAAGGCATTTAAAATCCTTTTCTACCAGCACATGCAATTTTGATCCATCGTCATTGGGAAGGGTGAATTCAAACCCTACCTGGTCAGGTGCATACCAGGCGGTCAGGCGCGGCTGCGGAACTAAAAGATGTACGCCGTCGTGCTCCAGTTTGATAATGGGATCGGTAATTTCTTTTCCACGAAGACAGAAATGAAGGGTACCCGTACCTATATGGGTGATAGATTCTACCTTGCCGGTATTTTCCAGGAGTTCCAGGTCTGTTTTGTCCAGGCGGTATCTTATGCTGTTGCCTTTTAGCCGTATTTTCATAAAAAATGATTTTTCTGCCACATTAAAATTACTACTTTATAGGGCTATATTGTAGTTTTAACCAACAATTTAATAGGTATGGGAATATTATTGTTTGGTGCAGCAAAGGATATTGCGGGTGTGCCGGTGTTGGAAAAGCCTGCGCATATAAGCGATGTGGCGGCATTGAAGGCATGGCTGTATGAGGTGTACCCTTCACTGCAACAATTGAAATCCATGATGATAGCGGTTAACAGGGCTTATGCAACAGATGAGCAAACAATCAGTCAGCAGGACGAAGTTGCGGTGATACCGCCGGTAAGCGGCGGGTGATAAAACGCATAGAAGTTTAATATCAGGAGGTTATAGTAATAAGAAGATGGAAATATTAATAAATATTAAAGAAACCATTACTGTGCAGGAAGCACTTGACTTCATACAGTCGCCGGAGTGCGGTGGGGAGGTTATTTTTGCCGGTACGGTACGTAATCATACAAAGCAACGGGAAGTATTGAAGCTGTTTTACGAATGTTATGAGGCGATGGCGATTTCTGAAATGCAGAAAATAGCGGTAAAGGTGCAGGAGAAGTGGGCGATACAGAAACTGGTGATGCTGCATGCCGTTGGCGATAAATATCCCGGAGACCTGGCAGTGGTGATAGCGGTGGCTTCCGCCCACCGTGGTATTGCATTTGATGCGTGTGAGTATGTGATCGACCTCCTCAAAGAAACGGTACCTATCTGGAAAAAAGAGTTTTTTGCAGATGGAGAAATTGTCTGAGCCGGCCATGGATCGAAGTGCTGGCCGGTTGCAGTGCCTTAGCGCGCTTGTTTATAATCTCAAATTCGATAATACTTCTGCTTTTTCTTCCGGTGTATTTGCATTGAATTGTTCCGTTGCATAAGGATTTTCCAGCAACGTGATCGTTGTGCTCAGCATGGTTTTGCGGGGACAGTTCTTTCCCGCAGTGACGTTTTCCTGCAGCATTGCCAGGCCTGCCGGTTCCCAGATAGCAATCAGTGGTTCGGGCAGCTGGTTGACCGGACTTACAAAGGTGGTAGCGGCCGTAGTTGTATTCCGCGACCGGATGAGCAGCTCAAGACTTTGTTTACTGAGTAAGGGCAGATCGCAGGCGAGTACCAGCCAGGCGGTTGCCGGTTGCAATGCATGTGCGCTGAGTAGTCCGGCAGACGGGCCGCCGAAGGGAACATTATCCGGCACCAGGTTAGGATAAGCTGAAAAGCCGGGGACCTGTTCCGGGCGGCAGGAAATGTATACTTCCGGCAAAAAGGACTGCAACAGGCTTACCAGGTATTGCCATTGCGGCATGCCATGATAGGCAATATTGCTTTTATCTTCCTGCATCCGGGTGCTGTGGCCGCCGCAGAGCACCAGTCCTTTTAATGTTGCGGGATTATCTTGTGTAGTCATGTTTGCCTCCTGTTTTGCTGATCAGTTTGGTTTCCCTGATAACCATCTCCTGTGTAAGCGCTTTACACATATCATAAATGGTCAATGCCGCCACGCTGGCGCCGGTGAGCGCTTCCATTTCCACGCCTGTTTTGCCCGTTGTTTTAACGGTGCAGCGGATCAGGGCCTCTTCTCCATCCAGTTGTATTTGCACATCGCAGCCATCCAATAGTAAGGTATGACAAAGCGGAATGAGTTCGGGCGTTTTTTTTGCCGCCATGATCCCGGCAATGATGGCGGTTTGAAATACGCCACCCTTACGGGTTTGGATATCCCTTCCCTGGAACTGGTCGCGCACCGGCTGAGGTAAATATACACGACTCTCGGCAACGGCTATACGATAAGTATCCAGTTTACCACTGATGTCAACCATGGCAGGTTGACCGCTTTCGTTCAGGTGAGAAAAACCACCACTTGATTCATTGGACATAAAAGCATAAATTTAAACAAGTTCACCTTTTACAAAAGTAATTCAAAATGATGTTGACTGTAGCTGCTGCATTTAAGGCCGTTATGCAAACTGTACGGGACCTGGGTACTGAAACGGTGCCTTTTGAAACCGCTACCGGCCGTATTTTGCGGGAGCCTGTACTGGCCGACAGGCCATTCCCGCCGTTTGACCGTGTAACCATGGATGGCATTGCTGTAAGCTACGACAGCTTTGCCCGCGGGCAGCATATTTTTGGCGTGGAAGATATACAGGCTGCGGGAACGCCGCAGCTGCAGCTTTCCAACACCGCCAATTGTATAGAGGTGATGACAGGCGCCATTCTCCCTGAAATGACCGATACGGTGATCCCTTATGAGCACCTCACCCCCTCTGAGCATGAAGGCTTCCGGCGTTTTACGGTACATAAGTCCGTGAAATATGGACAAAATATTCATAGGAAAGGGTCGGATACAGACATTGGCGCTGAACTGATAAAGCCCGGAACGCTGATCGGACCTGCAGAAGCCGGGGTACTGGCCACAGTAGGCAAAACCAGGGTGCGGGTGAGCAAACAGCCCCGGGTAGTATTGATTGCTACCGGCGATGAACTGGTACCCGTGCATGCCACCCCGGAGGTGCACCAGGTACGCATGTCGAATGTATACAGTATGCTGGCCTCCCTGGAACACATGGGAATTAAAGCCAGCTATGTACATCTGAAAGATGAAGAAGAAGAAATGCGTGCGCAGCTGCAGGCAATGCTGCAGGACACGGACATATGGATCAGTTCCGGAGCAGTGAGTGCAGGCCGGTTTGATTATCTCCCGGAAGTATTACAGCAACTGGGTATGCAACAGGTGTTTCATAAAGTGCAGCAACGGCCGGGGAAACCCTTTCTGTTTGGCACTTTTGAAAATGGCCCGGTAGTGTTTGCATTGCCCGGTAATCCTGTTTCGGGTTTTATGTGTTTTTACCGCTACGTGCAGCCATGGATTCAAGCTGCCACAGCGGCCGTTGTGAAGGAACCGGAGTATGCGGAACTGGCACAGAAAGTTATTTTTGATGCGGAACTCGAATATTACTTGCCGGTAAAACTGCATTCACAACCCGATGGTAGGGTTATTGCCACACCTCAGCCCTATCAGGGCTCCGGCGACCTGGGAAGCCTGCTAAAAGCAGATGCCTTTTTAACCCTGCCGCTGGAAGAGAATGTTTTTGAGAAAGGAAGTTGCTACCAGGTATGGCGGTTTCGCTAGAAAATTGCCGGAAATTGATCATGTAGCCCGGAGGAATATCCCCCGTTCGTTAAACCCGCCGTTCATTTGGCAGTCTTATCATAAACAAAATACTTATGGCTGAAGTTGCCCGCAAAATTGAGCTGCAACATCTGGCCTGGCGCGCTGGCTTCGGAGAAACCCTCCCAGTCATCTCAGATTGGGAAAGCAGAAGGCGAAAAGAAATCGTGAATAAAGTGCTTATAGGGCCCACCAAAAAACCGGCTGCATCGGTAGATGTAGTGGCTGAAACTGACCTTCCGGACTACCGGAAGCTTAAAACAATGACGCCGGAGGAAAGAAAAAATGTGCAGAAGATGAATACCGAGGGCATTAAAGATCTTAATGTTTCCTGGGTAAATGCGATGATCAGCAGCGAGCACCCGCTGCGGGAAAAAATGAGCCTTTTCTGGCATGGACATTTTGCTTGCCGCACTCAGAATGTATTATTTAATCAGCAACTGCTTTCCGTTATCCGCAATAATGCATTGGGTAGTTTTCGTCACTTGCTCAGCGGTGTCTCCAAATCTCCTGCGATGCTGCAATTCCTGAATAACCAACAAAATCGTAAACAGCATCCTAACGAAAATTTTGCGCGGGAGGTCATGGAACTGTTCACCATGGGCAGGGGGAATTATTCGGAAACAGATGTGAAAGAAGCCGCCAGGGCTTTTACAGGATGGGGATTTGATGAAGCAGGTGCTTTTGTATTTCGTGATAAACAACACGACGACGGCGTTAAATCATTACTGGGTAAGCAAGGGAATTTTGATGGAGATGCTGTTATAGAAATCCTGCTGGAGCAAAAACAGACAGCCAGGTTCATTACTGCAAAAATCTATAAATACTTTGTGAGCGATATCCCGGATGAAGCGAAAATAAACGCATTGTCTGATAAATTTTATCACTCCGGCTACGATATAAAATCGCTGATGCGGGAAATCTTTATGGCCGACTGGTTCTACGACAGCAGTATTGTTGGCAACCGCATCAAACCGCCGGTGGAGCTGCTGGTAGGCATCCGCAGGACCATCCCCATGAGTTTTGAAAAAGAAGAAACGATGTTATTGTTTCAGCGGGTGCTGGGTCAGTTACTCTTTTATCCGCCCAATGTAGCCGGATGGCCCGGTGGACGCAGCTGGATAGACAGTTCCAGCCTGATGTTCCGCCTGCGGGTACCACAGGTGATCCTGTATTCCCAGGCATTTAATGTGATGCCTAAAGAGTTGACACCAGAAATGGGAGAAGGCAGCAATTACAAAATGACCTTGCAGATTAATGATTTTCTTAAACGGCAATTCGCAAAAAAAGTAAATGCCACCATCGACTGGAATCCCTATATAAAAGGGTTCAGCGAAGTGCCCAGGGAAAATCTGGCCAATGAAATCGCAGGAATATTGCTGCAGCAATCCAACAACAATATCAACCGGCAACTGCTCGAAAAATACGCAGACAGCAGTACCCGGGAAAATTATATTAAAACGGTTACCATCGATGTGATGAGTACACCGGAATATCAACTGAGCTAGCTTTTAGCCATTAGCCATTGGCTTTTAGGTGTTCGAAGGTGAGAGAGGTTGCTGAGAAGAATGGAAAAGCAGAAATGCTATAGTTAGTTTTTAGGCATTCAAACATCAATAGACTTACGAAAAGGAAAAAGGCTGTGCTATATTTATTATTCGCTGTTATCTCAACTTTGCTAAAAGCTAAAAGCTAACAGCTAACCGCTAACCGCTATTGCTAATCTCTTCTATATGCTAATCCTCAACAGACGTCGTTTTTTACAGATAGGTTCGCTGGCATCGGCAGCGATCATGATGCCAAAATTCCTGAAAGCGCTGGAAAGGGGCGCACTAGTGCCTCCCGGCAACAAAGTGCTGGTGATCATACAACTATCCGGCGGCAACGACGGATTGAATACCATTATACCCTATCGAAACGATATTTACTATAGGTCGAGGCCGGCGTTGGGCATAAAAAGAGAAGAGGCGTTATCGCTCAACGATGACCTGGGCATACACCCGGCATTAAAAGGATTGAAAGCCCTGTATGATGACGGGTCGCTGGGTATTCTCAATAACGTAGGATATCCGAATCCGGACCGTTCGCATTTCCGCTCAATGGACATCTGGCATTCGGCGAGCCAGGCCGATCAATATTGGTCTGATGGCTGGATTGGCCGTTACCTTGATGCACAGTGCAAAGGTTGCGACCGGCCCACGCAGGCGCTTGAAATAGACGATACACTGAGTCTTGCATTGAAAGGTAACAACGACAAGGGACTCGCGGTAACAGATCCGGCCAGGTTGTTTGGCACCAGCAATGATACGTATTTTAAGGACCTGTTAACCCAGCACCCTGGTGGTGATGATCATCACAGCAATGTGGACTATCTATACAAAACAATGGGCGAAACCATTTCATCTGCCGCCTATATCCAGCAACAATTTAAAACATACAAATCTGCGGAAGCATATCCCAATACAGAGCTGGGGCGTAACCTGCGTACCATCGCTAACCTGGTGATGTCCGATATCAACACAAAAGTATATTATGTGTCGCATGGCAGCTTTGATACGCATGTGAATCAGCAGGATCAGCAGGCCAAACTATTTAGCCAGTTGAGCGACGCCCTCACGGTATTTACCGGTGATCTGAAAAAGAATAACCGTTTCCAGGATGTAGTGGTGATGACCTTCTCCGAGTTTGGCCGCCGGGTAAGCCAGAACGCCAGCGGTGGCACAGACCATGGCACCGCCAACAATATGTTTTTAGTAGGTGGAGGTTTGAAGCAACCCGGACTTATAAACGAAGGACCTGACCTGATGAATCTGAAAGATGGAGATCTGCAATATAAAGTAGACTTTAAAAGCGTGTATGCCACCCTGCTAAATAAATGGCTGGGCGCTGATGACCGCGAAATCCTGCGGCAGCAGTATCCGTATATGGAGTTTGTTTAATGCAGGTTTTGTCTTGCCCAGGATTAACGGTGATTATGATGATTTTCAGGATTTTATTTTTAGTGATTTAAAAAGATTAGCGAAGATAAAAGCGGATACAATACTCGCTTCTATCTTCGCTAATCTTTTTAAATCTAAGAAAATTAAAAAAATAAAATCCTGAAAATCATCATAATCACCGTTAATCCTGGGCAAGATAAAATTCGCTCTACTGGCTGATCTGCGTTACCGTTGCCCTGAAAGCGCCATCCCTGGTGCCTCTGGGTCCGCCGGAACCGTTTGTATCCTTGAGAGCACCGGAAAAGGTGCCTTCTACTGTAACATTATCTATGTGTGTGATAGTGATAAAAAAGTCGGCGCTGCCTTCGGAAGTAAGGGTGGTATAAGTGCTGGCAAGCATCATGAGCATACCATTGCCGGTTTTGGTAGCGGCATATACACCTGGTGTGAAAGGCAGGGCGGGCGCAACTAACCTCAGAGATATCTGGTCACCGTTATAGCTCTGACCGGTTATCTCCATTTTGGGATAGTCGTTATTCGGATTGGTGTCGGTAAGGTCTGGTACATAAATAGTGCCCTTGGGGCTTTCAGAAAGATAGACCTTGTTGTCGAGCTTCATCGATATAAAGGTGCGTTTTCGGCTATCGTCTTTACTTTTTTCGCAGGAAATACCCAGCAGTGTAATGGCGCCGAGCAAGGCGGTAACTAATATACGCATAGGTTATATTATATATAGTTTTAATTATTCGGCGACTAAATTAATCATTTTAAATACAAAAACGGATGCCGGTATTGGATTGTTACATCCAGTTACCGGCATCCGCTTTATCTTGAAAAGTTAATATTATGCTTTGCGTGCGGTGCGGTATAAGTACCAGCCCATAAACGCGAAAAAGCCACAGCCTATTATATAGTAACCAATTTGTCCGAAGATATTTGTGAGGAGTGCCTGGTTATTGAGTTTAGCGAGAATAACGGCAGACCAGTCGAAACCTGCAAGGATAGCGATGATAACACCGGCTACCGCTCCACCGGCCACCAGTCCTGTAGCAAAGAGGTTGCCTTTACCCAGTTCTTCTTCTTCCGGGGAAATTTTTTGATTGGCTTTCTTTTGTTTGTGATCCACTACTCCGCGGATGGCACCACCCACAAAGATGGGCAAGGTGGTAGATAATGGCAGATAGGCGCCCACTGCAAAGGAGAGGGAATTTACGCCGCACAGCTCCATGGTAATGGCGAGGAATACACCTACCAGCACAAATTGCCAGTCGAGATTAAACGACAGGATACCTTTTGCCAGTGTAGCCATGAGCGTACCCTGGGGGGCAGGATAGTATGCGCTGCCGATTGCATGTTCGGTAACACCGTGCGAGATCATGTCTGCCGTAGGCTTATCTAAAAACTTTACGGTTAAACCTATCACCACAGAAGATACGATGGCGCCGATAAACAATGCAATTTGCTGGTACATGGGCGTGGCGCCAACAATATAGCCCGATTTCAGATCCTGCGAAGTACCACCGGCGTTAGCAGCGGCTATACAGATCATACCACCTACTACAAGTGCCATGGGTTCATACAGTTTGCCTGTCCAGCCTACTGCTATAAATACCAGGCAGGTACCCATCAGCGTGGCGATGGTCATGCCGGAAATAGGGTTGTTGGAAGAGCCGATCAGGCCTACAATACGGCTGGATACTGTAACGAAGAAAGCGCCGAATACGACCACCAGTAAACCTACCAGTAATTTTTTACCAATAGAATCGCCGGGAAGCTGCGGCAGAAAAGCCATCAGGAGGATCAGCGCAAGGCTGCCAAACATAACCACTTTCAGGCTCAGATCCCTCTCTGTTCTTGGCACGCTTCCATTGGCGCCGGTGTTTTCAGAGCCATCTTTTATCGCCCCTATACTGCCTTTGAAAGATGAGATAATAGTAGGTATGGTTTTCAGCAGCGTGATGAATCCGCCGGCTGCTACCGCACCCGCACCGATTTGTCTTACATACGCAT
Organism: Chitinophaga hostae; assembly: GCF_018224885.1. Taxonomy (GTDB): domain Bacteria; phylum Bacteroidota; class Bacteroidia; order Chitinophagales; family Chitinophagaceae; genus Chitinophaga; species Chitinophaga hostae. Next base: position 834,910 of record NZ_JAGTXB010000001.1, read on the forward strand.
AATATACCGCGGCGGAATAGTCTGAAAATGTATGGGTAAGCGGGTTCCAGTCACCCTGACCACCGGGCGTTTGCAGGTTAGCCAGGTAGCCTATTTTTACCAGCTGTGTGGCAATGGTATCGGCGGGTAACAGTGAGGCCAGCAAAGGAATGAGGGCAAGCCACGACAGTACGCCGCCGGCTACCAGCACCCCGGCAATACGGGGACCAATGATATAACCCACACCCATATACTCCGGTGTAATATCACCGCTTATTTTAGCAGAAGGAAAAAACTTGCTGGCCTGTTTGGTCATGTATTCCGGTGTTTCCGCAATCACATGAAAGATCTTTTGCAGAATGGCGTAGGCAAAAGCGAAGCCCAGTCCATAAAAAGCGGTTTTTGCAAAATCTCCGCCTTTCTCCCCTGCTATCAGTACATCGCCGCAGGCGGTTCCCTCCGGGTAAGGCAGGGTTTTATGTTCTTTTACGATCAGCGATTTCCGCAACGGGATCATCATCAGCGTACCCAGTATACCACCAAAAATGGCCAGGATCAGGATAGTGAAATAGTTGAAGAACTGGTTGCCGCCGCCATCGCTCAGAAATAAAAAGCCTGGCAATGTAAATACTACACCGGCTGCAATGGACTCGCCCGCGGAACCGGTAGTTTGAATGATATTGTTTTCCAGGATAGTGGTGTTAAAAAATTTTCTTCCTAAAGTAATGGCAATAACGGCAATAGGAATGGAAGCGGAAACGGTAAGACCCGCTTTCAGCGCGAGGTATACGGTGGCTGCACCGAAAATGATACCGAAGATACAACCCAGTAAAATGGATTTGAGGGTAAATTCCTTCATTTGTACGCCAGGCGCAACAAAAGGCTTGAAATTGTTATCAGACATGTTTGGGTTGTTGTTGGTTACTTAATATACGGAAAAAGCAGAAAGCTAAAAGCAAAAAGCTATTGAAGCGAGTGATAAAGCGCGTGTAATTATCCGCACTTATCACTCGCTTCAATAGCTTTTTGCTTTTAGCTTTCTGCTTTTGTCTTTCTCATTATCTGACACCGTGCATCCATTTTTTCAGGAAGCTGGTAGACAGGAACAGCAGTACGGCGGCAGCACCTGGCAGGATAACAAACACCATGAAGAACTCATAGAGGTTGTGAATAGTGAAACCTGCGAAAGTAGGATAATGCGTGGCCAGTTTAAGTTCGTGTAATTTATCCAGTTGCTGGGCGGTAGCGGTAATGGTGCCATCGAGGATAGATTTCAGGTCGATACCGTTGTCGGTAGCGAGTTTATATTTATCCAGTGTAGGCGGCAACAGTGCGCCGAGCGTACCGGCCAGTGCGTAACCGGCGGCATTGGCGAGGAACCATACACCCATCAGCAGGGAAGAAAAGCGGTGAGGCGCCAGTTTAGATACGAGCGACAACCCTATAGGTGATAAGCACAATTCGCCGAGAGTATGGAACAGGTACATCAGGATCAGCCAGCTTACACCCAGCTTTTCGTTAGGGCCGAGGTTTTTCATCTGCAAAGCAATGATAAAGAAGCCAAAGGCCAGTAATGCCAGTCCGATCGACTGTTTCATCGGGGAAATAGGTTCCAGGTTGCGTTGCTGCAATTTCAGCCATAACCAGCTGAAAGGCAATGCAAACACGATGATGAAGATGGAGTTGGCGTTTTGTACAAAGGAAGGAGGCATATCCCAGCCCAGCAGGCGGCGATCTGTCTGATAGTCAGCTACAAAGGTCAGGGAGGAACCGGCTTGTTCGAAGCAGGCCCAGAAGAAGATCACGAAAAACGCAACAAAGTAGATAACGGTGATCTGTTGTCTTTCTACTTTGGTAATAGATTTATCGGTCAGGATTAATACAGCGAGGCTGATACCGGAAGCATATATAAATGGATATACCCAGGATTTGATCGGGTTAGGGTCGAGTGACAGGAAGTGGATACCAAAAAATAATACCACCAGTAATATTACTACACCAACAATGGCGCCGGTGGTGAATTTGGCTTTATCAGCCTCTCCGGTAGCGGTAATGCCGGTAGATTTGGAGAAGTCTGGTTTACCGCCGATGGCTTCACCGTTTGGTTTCACCACGTATTTATCTTTCAGGAAGAAGAACAGGATGGTTCCTGTGAACATGGCGATACTGGCGGCCAGGAAGCCCCATTTGAAAGCGCTGACCATTCTTACACCGTCTATTTTTACATCACCCAGGATAGGACAGATGAGCATACCCAGGAACGCGCCCATGTTGATGCCCATATAAAAGATAGTAAAAGCAGAGTCGAGGCGGCCATCGCCTTTCGGATACAGTTGGCCTACCATGGAAGATATGTTGGGCTTGAAAAAGCCGTTACCGAAGATGATCACAAAGAGGGCCAGCCATACGATCATTTTGGCCGTTTCTACGTTAGTGGCATAAAGAATGGCGCTCAGTACCATGAGTAGTTGTCCTACCCCCATGATAAACCCGCCTAATATGATACAGTTTCTGTTACCGAGATACCGGTCGGAGATGTACCCGCCCAGCATAGGGGTCAGGTAGCAAAGGCCGAGAAAGCCGCCATAGATGATAGAGGAATCTGCTTCAGAGAAAGCCAGTGCATTTACCAGGAAGAGCGTTAGCAACGCCCGCATGCCATAAAAGTTAAACCGTTCCCACATTTCCGTGGCAAATAATACTGAGAGCCCTTTAGGGTGGCCCTTCTGCGAGGCAATAGGGGACTCTTGTGCAACAGCAGTTTGCATCATAAATTGGTTAGTTTTAGCAATAGTTGTTTAGATTTCGAGAACCTTTAAATATGGCAAGTTAAATAAATTCGGTTATCTGCGTAAAAAAATGGTATAAATGCACATTTTTTGGACTTTTTTGATCTTTCTTTGCACTTTCTTCGCATCTGCATTTATTAGGCAATTCATATGAACATACTATTACTTGGAAGTGGTGGCCGGGAACACGCACTGGCCCTTAAAATGTCACAAAGCACACTGTGCGGTCAATTGTTTATTGCGCCGGGTAATGCCGGTACCGCCCAATGCGGTAAGAACATAAACATGGGTGTAAGTGATTTTGAGAAGATAAAGTCCTTTTGCCTGGATAATGCTATCGATATTGTAATTCCCGGATCTGAAGAGGCGTTGGTAAACGGGATCTATGATTTCTTTAAAAAGGATGCTGCGCTGCAGCATATCCCGGTGATGGGGCCTTCCCAGGAAGGCGCACAGCTGGAGGGAAGCAAGGCATACGCCAAGTTGTTCATGGAGCGCAATAATATTCCTACCGCGGCCTACCGTGAGTTTAATGCGGATAACTATGAAGAAGGGGTTGCCTATATTCAACAGCATTCCTTACCAATTGTATTGAAAGCCGATGGTTTGGCTGCCGGTAAAGGGGTGGTGATTGTGGACTCCAGCGAGGAAGCGATTGCAGAATTTGAGCAGATGATCAAGTCGGCCAAATTTGGCGATGCCAGCAAAACCGTGGTAATAGAGGAGTTTCTGACAGGTATTGAGCTGTCGGTGTTTGCCATCACGGATGGTCATTCCTATAAAATATTGCCGGAAGCAAAAGACTACAAGCGTATAGGTGAAGGTGATCAGGGGTTGAACACCGGTGGTATGGGAGCGGTATCTCCGGTACCTTTTGCTGATCACATCTTCATGAAAAAAGTAGAAGAGCAGGTGATCCGGCCTACGATTGCCGGCTTGTCAAAAGAGGGAATCGTATACAACGGATTCGTGTTTTTTGGCCTGATTAATGTAGGAGGGGAGCCTTTCGTGATTGAATATAACTGTCGCATGGGGGATCCGGAAACGGAAGTTGTAATGCCCCGTTTAAAAAATGATTTGCTGGAACTGTTTAATGCTGTGGCATCGGGTAAGCTGAGTGAGCAAACGATCTATGCCGATGAGCGTGCAGCCGCTACAGTGATGCTGGTATCAAAAGGATACCCGGAAGCATATGAAAAGAACAAGGTAATAAGTGGTATACCGGCTCCAGCCCATGACCAGGTCGTTTTTCATGCCGGTACCCGGCAGGAAGGCAGCGAGGTACTGACCAATGGCGGCCGTGTACTGGCTATCACTTCATTGGCGGCCAACCTGTCGATGGCATTGGCTCATTCTGTGCAAACAGCGGAGCAGATTGCATTTGATGGCAAGACTTACCGTCGTGATATAGGATATGAGTTTGTATAGCGGTTAGCTATTAGCTGTTAGCTGTTAGGGATCAGCGCGGATACCTAAAAGCTAAAAGCTAACAGCTAATAGCTTTTAGCCAGTAGGGAGGGCTGGTACAATTGAAAGAAAGCGGGACTTGTAAGGGCACAATTTTAGGCAGCAGGAACAATTAAAACGGGGATATCCCGTTCATCTGGTCGGAGCATAAAGAAAGCAGTTACTATGCCGTTTGCACAACAAATAACTTTTTTTAATATTTAGCTGTATTATTGCAAGAATATCCATTTTTTGCATCGTATATTCGTTGGAATTATTCATTTTTGCATTCTAATTTTTGACCGTATCAACAATGGGATTTTTTAATTTTTTAACGCAGGAAATCGCGATTGATCTTGGTACAGCGAACACGCTGATAATTCATAATGACCAGGTGGTAGTGGACGAGCCTTCCATTGTAGCGATAGAACGGGCTAGTGGCAAAATTGTGGCAGTTGGTAAGAAGGCCATGATGATGCACGAAAAAACACACGAATATCTTCGTACTATACGTCCCCTGAAAGATGGCGTGATAGCGGATTTTAATGCCGCTGAAGGAATGATCAGGGAACTCATAAAAATGATTTACCCCAAGAAGCCACTGTTTGCACCCAGCTGGCGCATGGTGATCTGCATTCCTTCCAGTATTACGGAAGTGGAGAAAAGAGCCGTACGCGACTCCGCTGAACAGGCAGGCGCTAAAGAGGTATACCTGATCCATGAACCAATGGCTGCCGCCCTGGGTATTGGTATCGATGTGGAAGAACCGGTAGGTAACATGATCATTGACATAGGCGGTGGTACCACCGGTATTTCGGTGATCGCCCTGGCAGGTATTGTTTGTGACCAGAGTATCCGTATTGCCGGTGATGAATTCACCGCAGACATCATGGAAGCCCTGCGCCGCTATCATAGCCTGTTGATCGGTGAAAGAACCGCAGAACAGATCAAGATCCACATCGGGTCTGCCCTGAAAGAACTGGATAACCCACCAGATGACATCCCGGTTAACGGACGAGATCTGGTTACCGGTATCCCCAAGCAAATCATGGTATCTTACCAGGAAATTGCGGAAGCCCTTGACAAATCTATCTTTAAGATCGAAGAAGCCATCCTGAAAGCGCTGGAAACAACGCCTCCTGAGCTGGCATCAGATATTTACCGCAGAGGTTTATACCTGACCGGCGGCGGTGCTTTACTGCGCGGACTGGATAAACGTCTTACCCAAAAAATCAAACTGCCGGTACATGTAGCGGACGATCCGTTACGTGCGGTGGTAAGAGGTACTGGTATTGCCTTAAAGCATGTTGGTAAGTATCCGTTCCTGATGCAATAAAACTATTTTGATATTTACGGATTTTGAGATGTTAATACAACCGGCATCAAAAAATCCGTAAATCTCTAAATCTCAAAATCAGTGCGCGCTTGTGCGAAATCTAATCATTTTCTTTAGGCGATATTTTAACTTCTTCTTATTTCTGCTACTGGAAGTGATTTGCATGGTATTGGTGTTCCAGCATAACAACTTTCAGCGCACGGCCTACCTCAGCTCCGCTAACGATATCAGCGGCAAATTATATGACAAGTATAATAACGTACAGTATTACTTTCACCTGAAGTCGACCAACGACAGCCTGGTGAATGAAAATATGCGCCTGCACAACGCCCTTCGCAGCAGTTACGACAGTATGGTCACCACTAACGGGATCAAGATCGATACGGTACGCCAGTACAGCGACGATACAGCCCACAAGGTTATCGGTACCCAGATCCGCCGCTACGAATACTTCTCTGCCAAAGTGATCAACAACTCTATCAATAAGCCTGTTAACTATATTACTATTCACCGCGGCGCCCTGCAGGGTATCCGTCCTAATATGGGCGTGATCAGCAGCAGTGGTGTAGTTGGAGTGGTAAGAAGCGTGAGCGATAACTACTCGGTAGTACTGTCTATGCTGTCTAAATCTAATTCTGTATCCATCAGTGCCCGCCTGGGCCAGGGTAAGGAAATGGGATCCGTACACTGGGATGGTGAAGATGCCGGCTATGCCCTGTTGAAAGATGTGCCTAAAAGCGCTAAGATCCACAAAGGTGATACTGTGGTAACCAGCGGCTTCTCTGCCCTGTTCCCCGAAAATATTCCTATCGGCTATGTAGAAAATATTGCTGTAGGAGATAAAGCCAGCACCTCGTTTACTATCCGGTTGAAATTGGCGACCAATTTCTTTAACCTGCAATATGTGTATGTGATAGAAAACCTGTTGAGAGATGAACAACAACGATTGGAAGATTCGACGTATAAGTTGATTAAATGAGTATACTGTTAAGAAATATAATCCGCTTTGTGCTCCTGTTGCTGATACAGGTGTTTGTGCTCAATGAAATATTGCTGCATCAACTGGTGAGCCCCTACCTGTATATGCTTTTTATACTGGCGCTACCCTTTAATCTGCCTCGCCCGGCGCTGATGCTCATGGGCCTGCTGATGGGGTTGTCTCTGGATATGTTTATGAATACTCCCGGTATGCATGCTGCAGCCTGTGTGTTCATCGCCTATCTGCGCCCGTTTATTATCAATATCCTATCGCCACAGGGAGGTTTTGAAACTACCCAGAAAACACCGTCCATGACCAGCATGGGTGTGTCGCAGTTTCTCATCTATGCTGCAATCCTGGTACTGTTACATCATGCGGTGTTTTTTATGCTGGAAGTATTTGGCTCCGGCAATGTATTATACCTGCTCATGAAGATCGTCTTTTCAGCACTGGCCAGTCTTTTCCTGATTGTACTGTATGAACTGCTGTTCTTCTCGAAGAAATAGCAGAAAGCCGAAGGCAAAAAGCAAAAAGCTATTTGCCGCAGACATCAGCGCGAATGGAAAAGAAATAAACGATAACAACAAAATATGGGTGCTTTTGGCTTTTAGCTTTCAGCTTTCCGCTATTTTTGTAACCTAAAATATACCCGTCCTTTAATCGCATGTCAGTATTCAATCAGCCCAGGAAGAGAGTAATACAGATGATTATACTGGGGATGGTAATTCTGATCATCACCAGGTTATTCTTTCTGCAGATCGTGGAAAAGAAATACGCCAAGCTGGCGGATGCCAACGCCGTGTTGCGTAAGGTGATATATCCCAGTCGTGGTATTATATACGACCGGCAGAACCGCAGTATCCTTGGTAATGATGTTTTGTATGACCTGGTAGTAACCCCTGCCAGTGTAAAGAATATTGATACCGCTTATCTCTGTAATATCCTGAAAATAGATACGGAAGAATTCAGAAAGCGTATTATCACCGCCATCGTAAAAAACGGGCGTGTGCGGCAATCCGTTTTTGCTCCCCTGCTGGCGCCGGAAGTATTTGGACAGCTACAGGAAAGCATGTACCTGTTTTCACCGGGCTTCGAACTGGTGCCCCGGCAGATCCGCTCCTACCCTTATGCGGCGGCAGCCAATATCCTGGGTTATATTGCGGAGATCTCCCCTGCCATGTTGAAAGACACGGCCAACTACAGCTCCTATAACTCCGGCGATTATCTCGGGTTTACCGGTCTGGAGAAAACATATGAGTCGGTGCTGATGGGCCAGAGAGGGATACAATACCTGATTAAGGATAACCTTAACCGGCCACAGGGATCATATGAAAACGGGGAATTTGACAGTGCGGCTATTGCCGGTAAAAATCTGCGGCTTTCACTGGACGTGGAATTACAGGTACTTGGCGAAAAATTAATGAAAGGCAAATCGGGCAGCATCGTGGCCATAGATCCGCAAACCGGCGGTATCCTGGCAATGGTGAGCGGTCCCAGTTTTGATCCTAACCTGCTGACAGGTCCTTACCGCAGCGCCAACTTCAGCAAGCTTTATACAGATACTACCAAGCCGCTCTTTAATCGGGCCATCCAGGCTACTTATCCCCCCGGTTCTACTTTTAAGCCGATGATTGCCCTGGTAGGACTGGATGAAGGAGTGATTACGCCGAGCTTCGGATACCCCTGCGGCGGCGCCTACTATGGCTGTTCCCGTCCTATCAAGTGTGAACACCATGATGCCGGCCACGCTGCCAACCTGCGACTGGCCTTATCGCATTCCTGTAACTCCTATTTCTCGCACGTATACCGCCTGAGCGTGGATGCGGGGAAATTTGGAGGCATCAAAGTAGGCGGTATGCAGAAATGGGCCGATTATATGAACAGCTTTGGGTTCGGACATAAGATCGGTATCGATATCCCCAGCGAAGGCCGGGGACTGGTGCCAGACAAAAAATACTACGATGCCCGGTATAAAGGCAGCTGGAACTCCTGTACATCAGTGTTCCTGGGAATCGGACAGGGTGAGTTGCTGTTAACACCATTGCAGATGGCCAACGCCATGTGTATTGTTGCGAACCGCGGATCATTCTATATTCCTCACTTTGTAGCAAGCATCGACAATGATAATACCCACCTGTTAGACAAATACAAAGAAAAACACGATGTGGCGCATATCTCTGATACGGCCTACAGCGCTGTAATTCATGGAATGACAGACGTGGTGGAAAGCGGTACCGGCCGTATAGCCCAGATCGAAGGAATTACCATTGGTGGTAAAACCGGTACAGCGGAGAACTATGGTATTGTAAACGGCGTAAGAACCAAACTGAAAAACCACGCGGTGTTTGTGGCCTTTGCCCCGGCAGAAAAAGCCCGTATAGCCATTGCCGTTATCGTGGAAAACTCCGGCTTTGGTGCAAAGTATGCGGCGCCTATCGCCAGTTTGATGATGGAGAAGTACCTGAAGGACAGTATCTCCACCAAACGTCAGCCGCTGCTGAAAACAGTAATGGAAACAGTAACAATAGATGCCGCCATGCTGGCAAAATCGCACCTGGATTCATTAAACAACAATGCAGTTATCAAGAAGAAAACGCCTTAACCGATCATCGAATAAACCGATTAATTAATAATGAACCGCTCGCAAGCCAAACTGACACAAGGGATAGACTGGCCAATAGTTGGCCTGTACCTCGCATTGGTGATCATCGGCATCATGTCCATTTTTGCTGCGGAATACCGGGGTGACGACAATGTATGGCAGGATATTATCCATCCTGGCAAGAACTACTCCCGCCAGCTGATCTGGTTGGGGATATCATTGGTGCTGGCTGCTGTGATCTGGCTTACGGACAGTAAGTTTTTTACAGCCACGGCCAACCTCATGTATGCCGGGGGGCTGTTGCTATTGTTATTGGTATTGGGTATCGGTAAGGATGTAAAAGGGTCGCACTCGTGGCTGGTGATCGGTGGATTCCAGTTTCAGCCGGCGGAGCTGACCAAACTATGTACCAACCTGGCTTTGGCCAAATATCTTTCATCGCAGGAAACAGATTTTACAAAACTACGGTCCCGGTTAATAGCAGCAGCGTTGGCCCTGATCCCGGCCGGTATCATCATTTTACAGGATGAAACGGGACTGGCCCTGGTATATTTTTCCTTCTTCCTGGTAATGTTCCGTGAAGGATTACCCGGCGTGTTACTGGTGATTGCGTTTTCAGGTATCGTATTGGTATTATCAGCCCTGTTGGTAGACCGAACGGTGCTCTTTATCATATTTACGGTCATCACCGCGCTGGTCATCTATTTCAGCCGGCGTGAAATAAAGCGAAAGCGATCGAGGCTTGCATTAATATTGGGTGTATACGCCTTCTGCGGCCTGTTTGTGATGTTTATTGTACCCTTTGTATTTACCAAAGTGCTCAAGGATTACCAGGTGCGTCGTATTGAAGTAATGCTGGGTAAGGAAAATGATCCGAAAGCTACTTACAATACCCGGCAAAGTATGATTGCCATTGGCTCCGGTGGCTTCTGGGGTAAGGGTTATCTGAAAGGCACCCAAACCCGTTACGATTTTGTACCTGAACAGAGTACCGACTTCATTTTTTGTACCATAGGAGAAGATTTTGGCTTCTTCGGGAGCGTTATTTTCCTCGCTATTTTTGTGGCCCTGCTTTTCCGGATCATATTTGTAGCCGAACGACAGCGATCGACCTTTACGCGAGTCTATGCTTATGGAGTAGCCAGTATTATCTTTTTCCACCTGGCCATCAATATTGCGATGACGATCGGTTTGGCCCCGGTAATCGGGATCCCGCTGCCATTAGTGAGTTATGGGGGATCATCCCTGATGACATTCACCATGCTGATCTTTATCCTGCTTCGTTTGGATGCCGACCGGCAGATGGTTTTAAGATAGCTAAAAGCTGAAGGCATAAAGCAAAAAGCTATTGTAGCGAATAATATAAGCGATTATTACTTATGTCATTCGCTACAATAGCTTTTTGCTTTATGCCTTCAGCTTTTAGCTATCTTTGCAGGATGTCACGTATCATTCCATTATCAGAAGGGTCATTTACCGTAGACGGGACCAAGAAATTCCTTCCTTTTAACCCGGGAACAGACCATATGCAGGATCGTCCGCATGGGTCATTGCTGGTAGAAATACAGCCTTTCCTGTTGATTACAGACCGGGATTATATTTTATTTGATACAGGCCTGGGTTTCCGCAATCCGGATGGCGTATTGCAGATCCATCAGCATCTGATCGATCATGGCGTCAATCCAATGGAGATCACGAAGGTGCTGATGAGTCATTTGCATAAAGATCATTCCGGCGGTGTATCATCCGCTGATCCTATCACAGGTGAACGCACGCTTACTTTTCCCGGTGCTACCTATTATGTGAATAATGAGGAGATGGTGTACGCCCTGGAGCACTCCGGTAAGTCGTACCTGGCCGAGGATATTGTTTTGTTGCAGCAACGCGATAATGTGGTGTTTACTACCGGCAACGGTACTATCGACGACTATATTCATTATGAGGTAACAGGCGGTCATTGTCCTTATCACCAGGTATTTTTGGTAGATGACGGAGACGACAAAGTATTTTTTGGAGGAGATGTGGCGCCGCAGATCTCGCAGATGAGAAGTCGCTTCGCCGCCAAGTATGACTATGATGGCAAGCGCAGCATGGAGTTAAGGCAGGAGTTCCTGGAACGTGGCAAGCAGGAAGGCTGGACTTTCCTCTTCTATCATGATACGAAGGAACCATTTTATAAATTTGTTTAGTTGTTGGCAGTTAGTTTTTAATCTGTAACAGGTGCTAACAGCTAATAGCTAAGCACTAAAAGCTGTATCATTGTATTCCTTGTTTGATGAACTGACCCTTCGCGGGCAGCATAAAGTTAAAACATGGCAGCAGCAGGGACAGAGCTGGGCATCGTATAGTCTTTACCGTGACCGGGTGTCGCATGAGTTATACATACCGCATACGGTATTAAACCTCGTGGTACAGGGCGAAAAAAGAATGTACGATGGCAGGCGGGTGCATCATCTGCGTGCCGGTGATGCATTGCTGATACCGGCGGGTACATTGCTTTGTTCTGAAATATTACGGCCTCAGCAGCAGTACAGCAGCATTAACCTGGTGATACCTGATCAGCTGATACAGGTGGAGCTGAAAGGCAAAGAAAAGAGGCATACTTCCTGCACAAAAGCGTTGACTACCCTGCCGCCAAATGCGCAATGGCGGCATTTTACGCAATCACTGCTGGATCATTTTGCAAGAGATTGGGAGTCGCCTAACTATTATGATATTCTTTCCCACACACTGCATCTGATCAATAAGGAGGAGCCCATCAGCGCAATGCTGGCCAGGGCAGTGAAATACCCGTTACCGGAAGTGATGGAAAAGCTGCGTACAGATTTACCGGAGGTGCGGTTGCTGGCGGAAATGGCAGCCATGGGGCACATGAGTACCGCTACGCTGAAACGGCGTTTTCGAGAAGTATATCATTGCAGCCCGATGGTGTGGATCATGGAAAAACGGTTGCAGATGGCGGGATTCCTGCTGCGAACCACCAGTCGGCCTATTGCCGAAATAGCCTACAGTACCGGATTTGAGGATATCACCCATTTTTACCGGCAGTTCCGGCGTTGTTTTCAGCTGACGCCATTGCAATGGAGAAATATGGAAAGTGATCTTTTCAGCAAATAGACCTGTTCCCCAAATTGCTATTTTGTTATCAAAAAGAGAGCTATGGAAAATCTGACCAACTTTGGTGAAGCGTGGGTACGGGCCTGGAACTCGCACAACCTGGAAGAAATCCTGTCGCATTATGATGAAGACATTTTATTCTTTTCGCCCATTATCAAAAAGATCAATAATGATCCTGCGGGCTGTTTACGGGGAAAGGAAAATTTGCGGGCATATTTCAGCAAGGCCTTGGTAGCCTATCCCGATTTACATTTTGAATTGTATCATATCCTGGAGGGTGTAAATTCGGTGGTACTGTACTATAAGAGCGTAAAAGATATGCTTAGTGCGGAGTTAATGGTGCTGAACGAAAAGGGGCTGATTGCAGAAGTCAGGGCACATTATAAGTAGGAATGACGAATGACGGATTTACAGGAAATGGTTCGCTACTATCTGCCTGTAAATCCGTCATTCGTAATTTGAAATTCTTAATGCTATTTATGGTCTTCTCCTGAGGCCTCCACCCTGTCCCATCCTGTTCATTCGCTGGGAGTTCAGGTGATTGATCATGATGTTACGGAATTCTCTTTCGCTTTTGAAAACCATACCTGCCTTTCTACCGGGTAATACGCGCTGGAACTCTGTACTGTAGCGGGACCGGATATCCAGTAGCCTTTTTTCATATTTCAATTCCTTATCCATGTTTTTGCGGGCGGCATCGTCGGCATTATCGGTGGATAATCTTTCCAGTTCTCTTTTCTGACGGCGTTCTGCGATCAGCTGTTCTACTTCGCTGGTATAGTTATTATACACAGGGAGGAACTTTTGTGCCTCTTCTGTGGTGAGATCAAGCTTTTTGGTCAGGTATTGAATCTGGATGGCTTTTATTTTTTCGGCGGGGTCATCAGATGGAGGTTGCTGTGCGCTGCTTACACCGGAGGTGGAGAGTAGCACAAACATTGCGATCCATATAAAGCTAAAACGTTTCATCATTATTTCTTATCGGGTAACGCTTCCTTAGAGAAATCAGTCTGTTGCAGGTATTTTTCGATGGCATCCAACGGCACTGCTTCTTTGAGCTGGTTCTGCACCGGCGTGGTTTCCACAGCAGAGGATGCAAAAATAGCATCATTATCAAAAGGATCCGTGTGGGTTTGAAGGTATTCAACGATATCCTGGTCGTTAAGGTCTTCCAGTTGTTTTTCTATGATTGTTTTGTTATGGTTGTTACTATTGGTGATGAACAGCACGGCATTGCTGCCGATGAAGGCAGTGAGACAGGCGGCAACTGTCCATTTCAGCCAGGTACTTACCTTGTTCCGGTGTACCACCTTTAGTGGTGGCGCGGGGAGCAGGTGATTTACCTGCAGGGATTCGAAATAGCCGTCTGGAACCGTTAACGTGGCTTGTTTGGGTATAGCAGCCAGGAAAGGGGAAATAGACGCCAGTTCTGTTTGTACAGGGTTGATATCTTCCGTTTTGATCCGCTGCAGGATGGTTTGGGGCAGCGTGTCAAAATAGCCGGCAGGGACGTCGAAATTTTGCTGAACAGCAGGGGTGCCGGAGCGGAGTTTATCCAACTGAATCTGCAGCAGGATGGCGGCCGGCAGTTGCTCAAAGTAGCCTGCCGGCACCGTAAAGGGTGCTTCGGCCGGCCAGTTGATGCCTGGCGCTATCTGCATTAATTCTTCCGCTATGGTGGTCTGCTTGTTCATAACTACTGTTTTTTAGACAGCAAAGGGATTTAATAGTTTAATGCGATTTTAATCTTTTGCTAAATTTCTTTAAAAATTAGTTAAAATAGATATTTGTAAAATTATATGTCGGTGCCCTTTCGGATGTATTCTTCTATTTTTTTGACTGCATGATGGTAAGAGGCTTTTAGTGCGCCTTCTGAGGTTTCGAGCACCTTGCTCATTTCTTCGTAAGGCATTTCATCATAATACCGCAGGTTAAAAACGATTCTTTGTTTATCGGGTAAACTGAGGATGGCTCTTTGCAGTTTCCATTCCAGTTTATTCGGATCAAACTGAGGGTCTGCCCTGAGTTTATTGCTTAAACCGGTTTCCACTTCCGACAGGGAAACGGATGTTTTGCGTTTCTGCTGTTCGAGGAAAGTCAGGCTTTCGTTGGTGGCTATTTTGTACAGCCACGTATACAATTGTGCGTCTTCCCGGAAATTTTCCAGGTTTTTCCACACTTTTATGAATACGTTTTGCAATACATCGTTGGCATCATCATGATCCATTACCATCCTGCGAATGTGCCAGTAAAGCCTTTCCTGGTACTTCTGGATGATCAGGGTAAACCCTTTCTCCTTTGTATCAGGAATGCGGTATAATGCCAGTAATGTTTTATCGTCCTGTGAAACGGCCATAGGTTAAATGGTTCTTGACAGGTTTTAGTTAGATGAATATAAATAAAAACCCACTCATGAGACGATTAGTTTCCGGGAAAGTTTAACGCGGATGTTGTCTTATCCAGGATTAGCCTGATTATTGGGATTATTTTGATTTTTACTTTTCTGATTTGGGGAGATAAAAAAAAATTAGCGAGGATGTTGGCGTTATTCGCTTCCATCTTCGCTAATCTCCTAAATTAAAAATATATCATCAGGCTAATCGTTAAAATCAGATTAATCCTGGGTGAGATAAAAATCGCTTTATTTCTTTTTCCTTGCCATAGCTTTTTCGGCTGCAGCAACGATATGATCCGCATCGAGGCCATATTTTTTCAGCAGGTCCAGTGGCTTACCACTTTCGCCGAAAGTGTCGTTGGTACCTACATATTCGATTGGAACGGGAATATGGCGGGAGGCTACCTGTGCAATGCTATCGCCCAGGCCACCCAGTACGTTATGTTCTTCAGCGGTTACAGCACAGCCGGTTTTCTTCAGGGAAGCGATCACGGCTGCTTCGTCCAATGGCTTAATGGTGTGGATGTTGATGATTTCAACACTGTATCCTTTTTCTTCCAGGATTTTGCCGGCTTCGATGGCGATCCATACCAGGTGGCCGCAGGCGAACAGGGTAATGTCTGTTCCTTCGTGAAGGATCTGTGCTTTACCTACTTCAAACTTTTGGTCTTCCGGGGTAAAATTAGGCCATTTCGGACGACCGAAACGCAGGTACACCGGGCCTTCGTAATCAGCGATAGCGATGGTAGCAGCTTTGGTTTGATTGAAATCGCATGGTACGATGACAGTCATTCCGGGCAGCATTTTCATCATGCCGATGTCTTCCAGGATCTGGTGGGTTGCGCCATCTTCACCCAGGGTAAGACCTGCGTGGGAAGCGCATATTTTTACGTTTTTGTTGGAGTAGGCTACTGACTGACGGATCTGGTCATATACCCTACCGGTAGAGAAGTTGGCAAAAGTAGTTGTGTAAGGGATTTTACCGCCAATGGTTAAGCCGGCGGCGATACCTATCATGTTAGCTTCTGCAATACCCACCTGTACAAAACGATCGGGAAATTCCTTAATAAAAGCGTTCAGTTTCATGGAACCGAGCAAATCTGCTGTCAGGGCAACTACGTTGGGGTTTTTGCGGCCCACTTCCAGTATGCCTTCACCAAACCCACCGCGGGTTTCTTTTTCATTTAGTGGTTGAATATCTTTTACCATTGTGGTCTTTTTAAAAATTGAAGCGTAAAAGTAAACATTAAAAAACGGAGATCCTAGTTACTCAGGACTTTATTGCGCAGACTTACTTCCCATTGCCATGCGGTGCGCATACTGTCTTCAATACCAATTTCCGGTGACCAGTGCAGCTTTTCTTTTGCCTTGGAATTGTTGGCGTAAATAGAGATCACATCACCTTCCCTGCGTGGGCCGGTGGTATAGTTCAGTTTAATACCGGATATTTTCTCAAAGGCTTTGATGGCTTCCAGTACTGTTACGCCATTGCCGGTGCCCAGGTTGAACACTTCGCAGTTGCTTTGGTTGCGGTGTTCAATGAGGTATTGTAATGCTTTGGTATGAGCATTGGCGATATCCATTACATGGATGTAGTCGCGTACGCAGGATCCGTCGCGGGTATCGTAATCAGTACCAAACACAGTCATTTTAGGAATTTTCCCGATGGCTGTTTGGGTGATTACCGGTACCAGGTTGTCTGGTTTGCCGAGTGGCAGTTCACCGATGAGCGCAGAAGGATGCGCGCCTACTGGGTTGAAATAACGCAGGAGGATGGACTGGGTATCATTTACGCGGCTATAGTCTTCTATGATCTGTTCACCGATTTGTTTGGTGCGGGCATAAGGAGATTGGGCTTCGCCGAGCGGAGTTTCTTCCACTACGGGCAAGGCTTTCGTGTTACCGTAAACAGAGCAGGAGGAAGAGAACACCAGGTTGGGAACATTATACTCTTTTACGCATTTCAGCACGTTAATAAGGGACGTGAGGTTGTTCTGAAAATACATCAGGGGCTCTGTTACTGATTCTCCCACTGCTTTCAGCGCAGCAAAATGGATGACCCCAACAATATCCCTGTTTTCATGAAATACTGCATTGGTATCTTCCAGGTTACAAAGGTCAACTTTGTAATTGCGTACCTTTTTCCCGGTAATTTTTTCTATACCATCTAATAATTGGGTGCTGCTCCTGATATTACTGTCTACAGACACTACATCAAATCCATTATTGATCAGATCTACAATAGTATGTGCGCCGATATAGCCACACCCACCCGTAACAAGAACCTTCATGATATTTCAGATTTACGTTTATTTGTTATTTCAGAACATTTTTTGTTTCAGTACTGTTTCGAGGTATGTGCCGTAGCCGCTTTTCAGCAAGGGTTTAGCCAGTTCTTTCAGTTGGCCGGCGTCGATAAATCCTTTACGGTAGGCAATTTCCTCGATACAGGCAATTTTTATTCCCTGTCTTTGTTCGATTACCTGTACAAACTGTGAGGCTTGCATGAGTGAATCAAAGGTACCGGTATCCAGCCAGGCGGTACCGCGGGGTAAGATAGAAACTTTTAATTTTCCGCGCTGTAAATATTCTTTGTTTACGTCTGTGATTTCGTATTCGCCCCGGGGGCTTGGTTGCAGTTGTTTGGCAATTTCCACTACATCGTTGTCGTAGAAATAGAGGCCGGGTACTGCATAGTTTGACTTGGGTTGGGTTGGTTTTTCTTCGATCGATAATACTTTCATATCGTCTCCGAATTCAACCACGCCGTATCTTTCGGGATCGGATACCTGGTAAGCATATACGATACCGCCGTCGGGGCTGGCATTGTGCGATAGCTGGGTGCCAAGACCGGCACCGTAGAAGATGTTATCTCCCAAAACCAGGGCTACACTATCATTACCAATAAATTTTTCACCTATAACAAAGGCCTGTGCCAGTCCGTTAGGATTGGGTTGTTCTGCGTAGCTGAGCTTTAGTCCCAGTTGTTGGCCATCTCCAAAAAGGCGTTGAAAAGCGGGCAGATCATGGGGTGTTGAAATGATCAGGATATCCTTAATACCTGCCAGCATTAAAGTAGAGAGCGGGTAATAGATCATTGGTTTATCATACACCGGCATTATCTGTTTGCTGATGGCAAACGTAATGGGGTGCAACCGGGTGCCGGAACCGCCGGCCAGGATAATTCCTTTCATTTATAAGCTCAATTTTTGATGGTTACTCATTGATGGCTTTCTAAATTATCAGAAAACCGCACAAAAATAGCGGCTCTCTTTCAAATGGAGGGCTTTTTTTTTACAAAAAAGCCCTCCGTAAGTACCGGAGGGCTTTTTGAATATTGATATGATCATCTGTTAAATAAACAGATTAACGATAAAATAGGTGAGAGCAGCCAGCAGTCCGCTGATGGGGATGGTCAACACCCAGGCCCAAAGCAGGGAAACGGTAACACCCCAACGAACGGCGGACAATCTTTTGGTAGCGCCTACCCCCATGATAGCACCGGTGATCACGTGGGTAGTACTGGCTGGGATACCCAGGTGTTCTGTCAGGAAGAGGGTAATAGCGCCGGAGGTTTCCGCGGCTACCCCTTCCAATGGGGTTACTTTGGTGATGCGGGTTCCCATCGTTTTAACGATTTTCCAGCCACCGCTCATAGTACCCAATGCAATACAGGTAAAGCAGGCAAGCGGTACCCAGTCCGGCATCGCCTTGATATTGGTGATATAACCGGCAGATACCATGGCTGCGGAAATGATCCCCATTACTTTCTGGGCATCATTACTACCGTGTCCAAGGCTGAGGGCAGCGGAAGAAGCCAGCTGCAGGCGTTTAAACCAGCTCTCGGCACGATACGGATTTGCCTTGCGGCAGATGTTTACGATGATCAGGGTAATAATAAAGGCCACAGCCATACCGATAAGCGGCGCCAGTACGATGAAATATACGGTAGGTAATACTTTATGATAATTGATTACCTCGATATTGCCGCCGGAAGCAGTTACTGCGGCGCCAATGAAGCCACCGATCAGTGTATGGGAGGAACTGGAAGGAATACCAAGCCACCAGGTAAAGAGGTTCCAGGTAATGGCTGCCACCAGTCCGCAAAGGATTACCTTGAGGGTAATGAATTGTTCAAACACTGAGCTGGCAACGGAATTGGCCACTTTGAACTCACCGATTATATATTTGGCGATAAAAAAAGCCGCAAAGTTGAAAACTGCGGCCCAAAGTACTGCCTGAAAAGGTGTCAGCACCTTGGTCGACACAATTGTGGCGATAGAGTTGGCAGCATCATGAAAACCGTTGATATAGTCAAAAATGAAGGCCAGTATGATAATTATTACTAATAAAGTCATGACTTAGGGAGAATTATGCGTTCAGAACTGTAATCCCCTTATCAGGAGTACTTGATAATAATGGTTTCTATTACATTGGCGCAGTCCTCGCATTTGTCGGTAGCGATTTCCAGGGCCTGGTAGATTTCACGCATTTTAATCAGTTCTGCCGCATTTTGCTCAGTATCGAACAAGTCGGCGATGGCCATATCGTAGATATCATCAGCATGGTTTTCCAGGCTGTTGATTTTTACACAGGCGTCTGTAATGACGCGCATATTTTGCATGTTGCGCAGTTCGGGGATGGCTTTGGCGAGTTCCAATACGCCCAGGTGGATCAGTTCTGCGAGTTTCCGGATGCTGTCGTTGATGTAGTGAACCTTGTAGAGGTCCATTCTCTTGGCGGAACCGTGGATATAGTCTGCCACATCGTCCAGTGTAGCGGCCAGGTAGTGGATATCTTCACGATCGAACGGAGTGATAAAGTTTTGTCCGAGTTCAACAAATATGCGGTGTGTGTAGTCGTCGTTCTTGTGTTCCAGGCGTTCTATCAGGTGCACTTTATCTTTTCTCACGGCCAGATCAGTAGTAGCTACCAGCTCATTGAGCACGGTTGCCATTTCTACCAGATTGGAAGCCACGTCTTCAAACAAAGAATAAAATACCCGGTCTTTCGGCATGAATAGTTTAACAAAAGAATTGAAGCCTCCCATACGTTTGAGTTTATAATTTGCCGCAAAATTAGCTTTCTCGATCTATCCCTACCAGCGAAAAACGCGAATTAATAATTCCTTAACACTGGATTAATATAAAAGTAATATAGCGATTTTTCCTTTGTATAGAAAATTATACTCATAAACAGGCTGCCTACAAGCTGTACATACCACCTATTGATGTCAGAAAAACGCCCATTAGATATTGCCGTAATCTCCGATGTACATCTGGGAATCTACGGGTGTCACGCTAAAGAACTGATCCAGTATCTCGACAGCATTGACCCGCGGATACTGGTACTGAACGGGGATATTATTGATATCTGGCAATTTAGCAAACGCTATTTCCCAAAAGCCCATACCAAGGTTATCAGGAAGATATTGAAGATGATCGGGAAAGGAACAGAGGTATACTACCTCACCGGCAATCATGATGAGGCCTTGCGCAAATATGCCGGTTTTGAGCTGAGTAATTTCGTGATCGATAATAAGCTTGTGCTGGACCTGGATGGGAAAAAGCACTGGTTTTTTCATGGCGACGTATATGATGTGACCATGAAAAACTCAAAATGGCTGGCCAAACTGGGTGGGAAAGGGTACGACCTGCTGATTATCCTGAACAGGCTGGTAAATAATGTATTGGAAAGCCTGGGAAGGGAAAAGATGTCGTTTTCCAAAAAAGTGAAGCAGGGCGTAAAATCGGCCGTTAAATTTATTTCGGATTTTGAGCAAACGGTCGCCGAAATAGCAGCGGATAAGGACTTTGATGTAGTGTGCTGCGGGCATATCCACCAGCCCCTGATCAAAGAAATGCAGGTGGGCGATAAAACGGTGACTTACCTGAATTCAGGTGATTGGGTAGAAAGTCTCACTTCTCTCGAATATATAAACCAGCAATGGACCCTGTACCAGCACCCCGTTACAAAGGCAAAAATTGTATTGGCAGAAGATGATGATGATGCCGCTGCTGACTGGGATGCTACCCGGATCATTACCTTTCCGGGCAGCTGATGATCCGGCTATTAGCTATTAGCTTTTAGCAGTTAGTGACTAATCTTAGTAGCAGTTAACCCTTTAAGTGTCGTTTTTGCCGCAACTTCCCCGGTATCAACAGCTGAAAAGTTATATCTGATATTTTATTATATATTTAAATTTAAATATTATTTTCACAAAATCATAACAAGCGCTTAATATTAAATTAAAGGTAGACTGTTAAGTTTGCCAGAGAAATAATTAAGTGTGACGATAGTGTACATTTAAAAAGCAGAAAAACAGCTAGATGAAAGTATTGAAGTTACATCCTCTGATGACCATCTCCTTATTGCAGATGCAGATCCAGCGTTTGCTTTTTTGTAACGTGGCGGTATATATCCGTAGTTCACTTGCCAATGCTTTTGATACATTAAAGGAGGCTGGATTTGAAGAGGAGGTGCTCATAGAATTTCCGATCGATGAAACGCTCAGCTTGAGGGAATTTGAGGAAGAGGTAGAAGAGCGGTTTAATTTTTCGCTGGAATTATGTAACAAGGACAACAAGCCTTTCATGAATAAGAGCCAGCACCTGTTCCAGATTGCGGGCGCAACCGATAAAAAGGAAGAGCGTAATTATCAGCTCGATATTTCACTGGATATGCTGATGAATAATAACCGACAGTCGCCGCAACAGAATTTGTGGTAATAATCGTTTTTCAGTAATGCTCCGGGCTGTATGTTTCCCGCTTTGTTTTTTAACCTGATGCTGTATTCCTTCTTTTCGTGTAGTTATTCCCGTTAGCCCCACTCTCAAAACATTTATCAATTAACATTCTGGTAATGCCCTCTTAACGCTGCGGTAATGTTGCGCGGATACTTTTGCTCACGAAATTAAAACTGGCTTAAATCCAGCTTAAAATCTTCTTAAAATTTTATTGTGAAGCAAACCTATTCCGTACTGTTACTGACACTGTTAGCGTGTTGTTTTTTTGCCAACACCACCTTTGCCGCAGATCCTTCTAAAATTACCGGTAAGATAACCGATAAGAAAACAGGCGAGCCCCTGATTGGTTTAACTGTAGTGGTAACGGGCACTGGCAAAGGTGCTGTTACAGATGTGGAAGGCAGATATAACCTGACGATACAACCAGGTACCTATACCCTGGAATTTAAATTTATGGGTTATCAGACTAAGTCTGTTTCAGAAGTCATAGTAACTGCAGGCAAACCTACCTATCTTGATATTGTAATGGAGGAACGCAGCTCCAAGAGCCTGAAAGAAGTAGTTATTTCCGGCACCGCCAAACAGGAAACGATCAATTCCCTGCTTACGCTTCAAAAAAATACCAATACAGTTGCCCAGGTGGTATCGGCGGAAGCCATCCGGAAATCGCCGGACAGAAATACCGGGGAAGTACTGAAAAGGGTTTCCGGCGCTTCTTTGCAGGAGGGTAAATACCTGGTGGTAAGAGGACTGGCCGACCGTTACAACCAGGCAACGGTGAACGGTGCTTTGTTGTCCAGTACAGAGCCTGACAGGAAAACATTTTCGTTCGATCTTTTTCCTTCCAATATTGTTGAAAACATCGTTATCAATAAAGCAGCAGTGCCTGAATTGCCTGCTGAATTTGCAGGTGGCCTGGTACAGGTAAATACAAAAGATATTCCTTCGGAAAATTTCCTGACCGTATTAGCTGGTACCGGTTTTAATACAATGTCTGTTGGAAAGGATTTTTACACTTATAAAGGAGGAAATAAAGACTGGTTGGGTGTAGATGATGGAACCAGGGGGTTGCCGGTAGGATATCCTTCAAAGGAGCGTTATAATGATTTAACTGCTGCAGAGAAAATAGCAGTATCCAGATCATTCCCCAATATCTGGTCTGTTAACACCAAAAGCGCTCCCCTTAATTCCAATTTTCAACTTGCAGGAGGGATTAACAAAGGCAAGGAAGGAAAACGTTTTGGAGCAGTGTTGTCGCTGAGCTATAACCGTAATAACCGGAATTTTGATACCTATCGTACAGACTTCGATAATGATGGGTCCAGGATTTATAACTATTACGATAAAAAATCTACCCAGAATGTACTGTGGGGCGGACTTGCTAACTTATCTTATCAGTTTGGCAAGAACAAAATAAGTTTAAAGAATTTATACAGTATTAATTCTACTATCTCTACAACAGTAAGAACCGGCAACAACATCCCTTCTGATGCAGATGTCCGCGCTTATGAACTGGGCTTTAACAGTAACCGTATTTATACTTCACAACTGGTAGGAGAACATTTTTGGGAGAAGGCAAAAGTGAAAATCAGGTGGAACGGCAGCTATACTAATATGAACCAGGAAGTGCCCGATTTACGCAGATTGGGATATAATAGTGCTGCAGGTAAAAATGATTATTACGCCAATATATCATCCGGTGGATCTGCAACGCTTACCGGATCGGGACGTTTCTATTCCAAACTGAACGATAATATTTGTGGAGGAAATGTTGACCTGAGTCGTTTTGTGAAAATAGGCGGGGCTCAACAGCAGATAAAACTGGGATACCTTATTCAACGTAAGGAAAGGGATTTTTCCCCGCGTGCGCTGGGATATACCCTGTTTGACCCGAGTGATCCGGCGGCCGGTAAGTTAGTCCGGTTAAGTCCTGATAAATTATTTGCACCGGAAAATTTCACAGAACGTTTATTGCGTATGGACGAAATTACAAACGGGCCGGATGCATACCAGGCAAGCGCTTTATTGAATGCAGGTTATTTGCAGCTTGATAATACCATTAGAGAAAAATGGCGGTTGGTTTGGGGAGTACGTATAGAACAGTTCAATCAATCTATTAAGTACGTAGAGGATGGGCCACAAAATAATAAAACAAGTGTAACAGATGTATTGCCATCGTTGAACCTTACCTATTTATTGAATACAAAAACCAATCTTAGGTTCAGTGCATCTCAAACCGTAATAAGACCTGAGTTTCGCGAGCAGGCTCCTTTTGCTTTCTATAATTTCGAACTGTTGGCTACGGAGTCAGGCAACTCAAATCTAAGAAGGAGTAAAGTTACTAACCTTGATTTGCGCTATGAGCTATATCCCTGCTCAGGTGAGGTGTTGACGATTGCTGGCTTTTATAAAAATTTTGACGCTCCGATTGAAAGGTTTTATAATAGTGGCGCAGGATCAGTGGGACTCACCTATCTGAACGCACCCAAGGCCAATAGCGCCGGCGTAGAGGTGGAAATAAGAAAGAACCTTGATTTCCTTAGTAAGAATAACCCTGGAATATTACAGTCATTCACGGTGTTTTCGAATGTGGCTTATATCTATAATCAAGTTTCATTCGAGAAAGACAAATTGTTGAAAGCCCGTCCTATGCAAGGTCAATCACCTTATGTTATAAATGTTGGTTTGCAATATGAGAAAGAATCAACGGGAACTACCGCAAATATCTTATTTAATCGTATTGGCAGAAGAGTGTTTATTGTTGGAAATGATACTGAACCCGACGTATACGAAGCACCGCGTTCGCTGCTCGACTTCATGGTGGCACAAAAGATTTTCCGCAAAGGAGAAATTAAGCTGACTGTTAGCGATATACTGAATCAATCCGCCAATTTTTACCAGGATAGTAACGACAATGGAAAGTACGATAAAGCATCAGACTACCTGAGAATAGGCACCAAAGCGGGTACGAATGTGAACCTTTCAGTATCCTATAAATTTTGATACGAGTAATATTAGGAAAAATAGATTTTAAAACTGCATTAATTACAATCCATCTGACATGAAAAAAATTCTGTTCCCTGTAATGTTTTTAGCTGTTATCATTAGTTCCTGCAGCAAAGACAATGATCCTGAAACGCCTCCGGTACAGCAAGTTGATATGACGAAGGCTACTATTGAAAGGACTTCGAATAACAGTGAATTCAAAGAATCGCCAGAAACGCTGCCAAAACAAATAACCACCAATACAGTTTTAAAAACAGGTAAGACTTATTTATTGAGTGATTTTGTTTTTGTATTGAATGGTGCTACTATTAAGATAGAGCCAGGTGTAACTATCAAAGGTTCTAAGCAACCCAAAAGCGCATTGATCATTACAAGAAATGGTAAGATAGATGCTCAGGGAACTGCAGCCGCTCCTATTGTGTTTACTTCCAGCCAGGCTACACCTAACAGTGGCGACTGGGGTGGCGTCATCCTGTTGGGAAATGCGCAGAATAATGGTGCATTAAACGGCGTTGCTGGTTTGATGTCAATTGAAGGTGGAGTGAATACAACTGCTACCGGATATGGCTTGCACGGCGGAACAAAATCCGATGATAATTCCGGAATTATGAAGTATGTACGAATTGAATATCCGGGTATTGCATTTGTGACCGATGATGAAATTAACGGTCTTACTTTCGGTAGCGTTGGTTCAGGTACTACTATGGATTACATCCAGGTAAGTTATTCCGGAGACGACTCTTATGAGTGGTTCGGAGGTAGCGTTAATTGTAAGCACCTGATTGCTTACCGTGGAACAGATGACGATTTTGATACTGACAATGGCTTCTCTGGAAAGATCCAGTTTGGTCTGTCTTTACGCGATGCAGCAATTGCTGACTTTGCAGTAAACGGTGCGTCTAACAGTTTTGAATCAGATAACGATGCACAGGGTACTACTAAAACGCCACAGACTGCTGCAGTATTCAGCAATATGACGCTTGTTGGCCCATATGCAAATGCTGCTCCTGAAGCTACTGCTGCCCCTTACAAAAGAGGTGCTCATATCAGAAGAAACAGCTCTATCTCTATCTTCAATTCTGTATTTGTAGGCTGGCCTGTAGGGTTATTCATCGACGGTGCACCTTCGGAAACGAATGCTACCGCTAATTCACTGGAATATAAGAATAACACAGTTGCTGGTTGCCCTGTATTAGTGGCACCGGGTACTGCAGCCTTTAATTCTGTAAACTGGTTTAATACCGCAGCATTTGCTAATAAAACACTTGTAGGAAATGCAGATGTAAAACTGACCAATACAGGATATACCTCTTTTGATCCAGCACCAGCTGCTGGTTCTCCATTGTTGGCCGGTGCCGACTTTAGCAGTGCAAAACTGGGTGGTGGTGCATTTACCGTAACCACTTATGTGGGTGCAGCGGCATCAGGCGACAGCTGGTTTAAAGGCTGGACAAAGTTTGCAAACAAATAGTATTTATTAAAATTTCATAAACTGTAGCTATACCGCCCGGTTTTTTACCCGGGCGGTTTTTTAATGTCTGCTTAGCTTCTGTATTTTGCCGGATATGAGAAAGGCAGCACTATCAGCGCAGCCTTTCCTGTTCCTGGCGTTTAGTTTTACTTACCCAGTTTAGCCATATACTTTTCCGGTGCTTTTTCAAATACGCCTTTACACGTGGTGGAGCAGAAATGCACGGTATCTCCTTTATAAACAGCCCACTCTTTATACGCCGTATCATAAGGCATTTCGCAAACGGGGTCCGGCAGTTTTCCATTGGCATCTACAGCGGGTTTCCCGGCGGTAGTGGCTTCCGGAGTAGCCGGCATCGTGTTATTTTCCGCTGGTTTATTTTGCTGAGCACAGGCAAAGAGGAATAATGCGCTACAAAACAGAATAAGATATTTCATATCGTTTAATAATTTTATTCAGGCCAAAGGTACGTTTGAATATGGAAATGAAAAAGGAGCCTGTTTTTTAAAAAAACAGGCTCCTTTTTATAGTTGAGATAAGGTGTTTGTTAGTCGTTATAGAAAATTGTGAACGAACTGGTAATATCTGTAACAGAGGGACTTGAATCGGCAATGATTTTAATCTGGCAAATATTTTCGTAATTGTAGGAAGACCCTGAATGGAAAGTATTTCGCATGAAAACCCTGTTGCGTGCATAACTGCCAGTATTAGGTACTGAGGTTGCAAAGTTGCCTTTTTTTACGCCATACTGATAAAACTCTATGGTTACAGTGGTGGTAGATACAAGGTTTTTATCCCAGCGAACCTCGAGCAGATCGTTGTCATTATATAGTGTAACATAATTTGTATAAGTATATTTTGTTCCCGGAGCCGTGATCCATTTGTCGTAGGTCCCAAACGGATAAAGATAGTTTACGGCGATAGTATCATATTGTGAAAAGCCATTCCATGAAAATAGGGCAGTTCCACCATTCATTACGGAATTAATATCAGAAGAAGGTGTGCCTGGTATTTGATTGGCACCATAAGGATTTACTGGTTCTCCCATGCTCTGCCAGTTGGTATGCCGGAGACCCAGACAGTGGCCTATTTCATGTGCCATGTTATAGCGCTTGGATTCATTTGATATATTACCGCTGTTAAAATCATAGTTGATCAGCACCTGAAAGCCTGGGGCGCCGTTTGTTGTAGGAAATTCTGCTGCAGCAATAACATTGGAGGGTAAACTTCCTTCGTCGCTTTTGAAAATAATGTCCGCGTAATTTTCTTTATCAACACTGATAACATCGTGGAAATTGATTTTAGAGTTATGTACACCAGCCCAACTTGTAAAAGCAGCATAAATGGCCTGTTGCCAGTAAAAGTCACTCACGTGAGCCACACTAAATTTGATATTATCAGCTCTGGCCCCACTGATAAGGTTGTAAGTTGCAGTTTGTTCAGTTTGAACATTCTTTTTGCTGTAATATGCTTCCAGCTTCTTCATGTCTGTTAATTCTTTGTTGAAGAGCAGATCTCCAACTACATAGTATTTTCCCAGGTCCTGTATGCGATCCTTTTTAAAACCATATTCAATAAGTTTTTCGAGGAGGGCTTTGGAGGCAGCGGTTTGCCCTTCAGGAGACTTAATGGGTTCACTTTTTTTACAGGAAAAAAAGATACATGAAATAATGATAACCAGACTGGTTAATTTGAGCATTTTCATAAATGATTATTGTTTTAGGAATAAAATACAGGTAACTAAGTACAGTACCATTTTCCCATCAGTCGGGCCAACCGGTTAACACTTTAATACGATAATGAGAATATAGGTTAGGTCAAAAATACGGGTTTAATGTTGGGTATTACATTAAGTAATTAATAAGCATAAGGAATGAAAAAAGGAGGTTGTCTTCTTAAAAGACAACCTCCTTTTTTCATTCCTTATGCTTGCGATTTTATTACCAGATCACCACGCGCTCAGCTTCCGGCAGCACCATTTTGTTGCCCGGAGCACAACCCCAGGCAGCCTGGAATTCGGCCAGGTGGGGCAATGGGCCGTTTATACGGAATCTGGCCGGTGAATGCGGATCTGTCTGGATCTGGTTGCGGAGGGCTGCATCGGTGATATTACCGTGCCATACCTGTGCCCAGCCCAGGAAGAAACGTTGCTGCCAGGTAAATCCGTCGATAGGTTTAGGTTCGCCTTTACCTTCGAAAGATTTTACCAGGGCATGGTAAGCCAGGGTTAAACCACCCAGGTCGGCTACGTTTTCACCGATCGTTAAAGCACCGTTTACTTTGAAGCCTGGTAATGCTTCCAGCGTACTGAAGTAATCGATATAACGTTTGGTCAGCTTGTCGAAGTTTTGACGATCAGCCGCTGTCCACCAGTTTTTCAGGTTGCCTTCTGCATCGAACTGGGAGCCCTGGTCATCGAACCCATGGGTGAATTCGTGACCTATTACCGCGATGATACCACCATAGTTAATAGCGTCGTCAGCATTAGGATTGTAGAAAGGTGGCTGGAGGATGCCGGCCGGGAATACAACTTCGTTGTTTAAAGGATTGTAGTAAGCATTTACGGTTTGAGGTGTCATACCCCATTCGCTTTTGTCTACTGGTTTACCAATCTTCTTAATATTTTCATTGTGCTCGTACAAACTTGCTGCTACTACGTTTTCCAGCAGTTTACCTTTTTCAATATTGATAGAGGAATAGTCTTTCCATTTATCAGGATACCCGATTTTATAGGTAAAGGACGACAGTTTTTTGTGTGCCATCAATTTGGTAGAATCGCCCATCCAGGTGAGTTTGTCGATTCTTTCGCCATATACTTTGCGTACATTTTCGATCATTTCAGATACTTTCTGTTTGCTGCTTTCGGGGAAGTATTTTTTAGCGAACAGTTTACCCAGTGGCATGCCCATTTTGGCATCGGTAGAGCGGATAGCGCGTTCAGCACGGGTTTTCTGTGCTTTTTTGCCTGTCATAACCGTACCGAAGAAATGGAAATTTTCGTTGTCGAAAGTAGTGGGTAAATAACCGGCAAACTGGGTCAGCAGCTGCCATTTGCTGTATGTTTTCAGTACATCCACCGGAATAACCTTCAGCAGACTACCGGCTTTGCTCAGGTAGGCCTTGTTCTGGATAACGATGGTGTCTGCTTTAATGTCCTGTTTGGCGGCAAAATTATCCCAGTCGAAATCCGGCGCCAGTTTTTTCAGATCGGCGAAGGCGGACCTGTTATAGGTTTTCACCGGGTCGCGCAGTTCCACGTTGGTCAGCTGGATATTGGCCAGTTTGGTTTCGAATTCGAGGATCGTTTTACCTGGATTGGCTTCCGGAAAGCCTGCCAGTTTAAACATCTTGTCTACATGCGTCACAAATTCGCTGCGTACGTTTTGGGTAGCGGAATCCTGTCTTTCGTAATAGCTTTTTTCACCCAGTGTAAGTCCGCCCTGTCCCTGGTACAGTACGTTCATTTTACTATCTTTTGCATCTGCATCGGCGCCGAAGCCGGTGAAGGAGGATACGCCTATCTTTTGCAGTTCGCCGGTTACGCTGGCCCAATCGGCCAGTGTTTTAATGCCGTTAATCTTATCCAGGTAAGGTTGTAATGGTGTAATGCCGCGTTGTTCAATGGTAGCGGTGTCCAGGAAGGAGGAATAGTAATCGGCGATCTGTTGTTCTTCGGTGCCTTTTTTCAGGTCTGTTTTGCTGGTGATATCAGCAATGATTCCTTTGAGGCGAACTTCCTTGTTTTCTTTGTCGAGGATATTAAATGCTCCCCAGCGACTTTCTGTAGAAGGAATAGGATTGTTTTTCTTCCAGTTTCCATTTACGTAGTTGTCAAAATCGTCACAGGCTTTGTAGGAAGAGTCGATGTCAGCAAGGGCAAAGGCCGGCACCTTGGTGGAGTCTGCTGTTTCGGTTTTTTGCGAGGAACTGTTTGAATTGCAGGCTGCGATTGTAACCATGGCAGCCAACAACGGTAGTTTTACCGCATTGGTTTTCTTCATATATAAAACAGGTTTAGTATTTAAAGTTATGGAAAACGGGTCATGTTGCGGCAAAGGTTTTTTATGAACGGCAATCTCCGCCGTGGCGGCCGGAAGGATCATTTCCGGGAATCTCTAAATAATTAGGTAGGTTTGTGTTACGTAAAATAAGATATTGATGACTTTCAGGTTTAAATTGTACAGGGTAACGACGGCAATTGCGTTGATGATTTCCGGATTTTTCACTTTTATGGTATTGTCCAGTGTCCTCTTCCTGGGAATGAACCTGGGAGCAGTGATCTTTCTTTTATCGATAGGAGCCTGTTTTATTCATAGCGTTTTGTCTTTATATCTTCAGCGCAGCCTGTTGATACCGGAGATCCCACTGAAGGAAAGCACTCCCGGGGGGATGCGTATTATGGGTGCCATCGGACTGATATTTGCCCTGATCCTGATCTTTTGCGGATTAACGCTGGTGTTGGTAACACCGGAGCAGATGAAAGAAGCAGTATCGCAACTGCCCGAAGAGCAGCAGGCGGCCATCAGGCAAACGATGTTGAAACCAATAGGATTTGTATGCCTGTTAATGGGAGCCCTGTTTACTGTAAATATCAACCTGTCATTCCGCTTCCTGCGTCAGTGGCAGGGCAGGCAGAACGAGAACCGGCAGGATGAAGAACAGGAATAAAACAAAGGGGCTATGGAAAAGAGAGAAATTATCAACAGAGATGATATAAAGCAACTGGTAGACAGCTTCTACGATAAGGTAAACGCCGATGAGCTGATCAGTTTTATTTTCCGTGATGTGGCAAAGGTAGACTGGGCGCATCATTTGCCCATTATGTACGATTTCTGGGAAAGTTTGTTGCTGGACAGTGGCAGCTATGGCCGGAATGCTATGGAACCGCACTTCAAGCTGAATAAGCTGGTTCCCCTGCAGCCAGCGTATTTCGACCGCTGGCTACAATTATTTGAAGCCACAGTAACAGAACTTTTTACGGGAGAAAAGGCCAACCTGGCCCTCACCCGCGCCCGGTCCATCAAGGGAATCATGGCGTTTAAAATGAACCAGATCAATCATCCGGACACCGATAAAAGTATCCCGCTCGTTAACCCGGGCAATGACCAATAAAAACACAAGTGTAGTATGCAACCATTAGCGGAGCGGTTAAGACCGGTAACGTTGGATGAACTGGTGGGGCAGGAACATCTTACCGGCAAGGATAGTATTTTAAGAAAAGCGATTGCGCAGGGCATGATCCCTTCCATGATTTTGTGGGGTCCTCCCGGTGTGGGCAAAACTACTATCGCCAATATCATTGCCCATACATTACAGGTACCCTTTTACACGCTCAGTGCTATCTCTGCCGGTGTAAAGGAAGTAAGGGAAGTAATAGAAATGGCAAGAAGACAGCGGCATGCCGTATTGTTTATTGATGAAATTCACCGTTTTAATAAATCCCAGCAGGACGCACTTTTGGGGGCTGTAGAAAAAGGCATTATTACGCTCATCGGCGCTACCACGGAAAATCCTTCCTTTGAAGTAAATGCGGCGGTATTGTCACGCAGCCAGGTATATGTGTTAAAGCCATTGAGCCAGGAGCAACTCATGACATTGCTGCAACAGGCCATGGAGCGTGATGAATGGTTACGCAGTAAGCATATTGAACTCAAAGAAACGACTGCCCTTTTTAATATTTCCGGCGGAGATGCCCGCAAACTGCTTAACCTGTTTGAACTGGTAGTAACCACGCTGCAGGAAGATCCCATTGTGATCACCGATCAAAAAGTAATGGACATCGCGCAACAGCGTGTAGCCATTTACGATAAAAGCGGAGAGCAGCATTACGACATCATTTCCGCCTTTATAAAATCTATCCGGGGCAGTGATCCCAATGCGGCATTGTATTACCTGGCAAGGATGATCGATGGCGGCGAAGATCTGAAATTTATTGCGCGCAGGCTGGTGATACTGGCATCGGAAGACATCGGCAACGCTAATCCTAATGCCCAGCTGCTGGCTACCAGCTGCTTCCAGGCAGTCAACCTCATCGGTTTCCCGGAATCCAGGATCATCCTGTCGCAGTGCGTAACCTACCTGGCAGCATCCGCAAAGAGTAATGCAGCCGTTGCCGCTATCAGCGCGGCGCAGTCGGTGGTGGCGCAAACCGGCGATCTGCCGGTACCCATGCATATCAGGAACGCCCCTACGAAAATGATGAAGCAGATGGGATATGGTGAAGGCTATGCGTATGCACACAGTTACGAAAATAATTTTGTAAACCAGGAATTTTTGCCTGATGCCATTAAAGGAACCAAGTTCTACGAACCGGGGAATAACCCGCGGGAAGAGGAATTGCGGAAGTATCTCAAAAACCTCTGGAAGGAGAAGTATAATTACTAGTTTTTTTCTTGCCGGGGATTTTTTCTTGCCCAGGATTAACGGTGATTATGATGATTTTCAGGATTTTTTCTTTTTTGATTTTAAAAGATTCGGGAAGATCTAAGCGGATAAATTCGTTTAGATTTTCCCGAATCTTTTAAAATCAAATTATAATCACAAGAAAAAATCCTGAAAATCATCATAATCACCGTTAATCCTGGGCAAGAAAAAATCCCCGGCAAGAAAAACTCCGCGTCACTCCCGTTCCTTATCCAGTATTTCAAATGTTTGTTCTATTCTTTCTCCGTTCTCATCTACCAATGTGATGGTATGTTTTCCGGCTGCAGGATGCAGCGCCATCTGGTGAAACTCTGTAGTAGCGCCAACGAAATTATTATCCAGGTGCCAGAAAATTTTTGCAGCAGTGTTCCGGTGTGTAGCGGTGAAGATTGTTTGACCGGGCTTGCCATCAATTTCTACGGGCACGAATATACGTGCACCGGGTTTGGGATAAATAAGTTCCATGGGCGCTTTATCCAGCCCCAGGGAAGCCAGGCAGTCAGGTTTGTAGGGAGGCAGCTGCTGGTAATAGTTTTTACTGCGATAATAATATTCCTGTGAAGGAGGTAATACAAACCAGGCTTTATGCTGCATGAATTGAGGCGATTCGCAGCTCTCTGTTACCCGCCACTGACCGGTTCTGTCGAGATGGATTAATTGGTGATAAGGACAGATACCTGCCCGCATGCCTGCCACCGGAACGTATACGGAATCTTTTTCATCGCACAGCTCACTGGCGCGGAAGCCGCTTTTACGGCAGACCTCTATTTTCCTCAGCTGGGTATAGGGCGTATTGAACCAGCTACCGGTATGCAATAAACGAAATACATCAAACAGGATCGGTGCAGCGGTAGACACTCCTATTAAACCGGGCCGGCCTTCTCCGTCGGCATTACCTACCCAAACGCCCACTACGTACTGTGGTGTAACGCCAATGGCCCATCCATCACGGAAGCCAAAGCTGGTCCCCGTTTTCCAGGCAATACGTTGGGATGATGAAAATTGCTGCCACAGCAACTCTTCTCCCGGACGCATTACTTCTGTCATGGCCTGGAAGGCATACCAGATGGAGCCTGCATCCAGCAGACCATCTTTACTCAATCCATGTGTTGAAGGACGCTGTATATTCAGCCGGTAATTGGGTGGATGAATATCGTCCATATCATACTTCCCTTTATACTGTTCCATATGCACCAGCGTACGCGCCATGCTGGCATACATTCCGCACATTTCCCAGAGCGTGGTTTCCCCGCCGCCGAGAATAAGTGATAAGCCATAATGATCTGCCGGTTTATCGAGCGTGGTGATGCCCATTTTCTGCAGCAGGCTATGGAACCGCTCGTAGCGGTATTGTTGCAGCATACGCACCGCCGGAATATTCAGCGATCTTGCCAGCGCGCGGGAAGCGGGTACAGCCCCATCATAGCCCAGGTCAAAGTTCTGAGGGGAGTAGCCGGCAATTTGTGTAGGTACATCAGGGATCAGGGTATTGGGAAGAATGAGACCGTCGTTTAGCATCGCGGCGTACAGCACAGGTTTCAGGGTACTACCCGGACTCCTTCTGGCCTGCACAATATCCACATGACTCTCCAGTTCAGGATCGGCGGGGTTGTAGATGTTGCCCACATACGCCAGCGTATTACCGGTTTCCACATCCAGTACCAGCACCGCTGCATTGTTGATGCCATTGGCTTTATATGCGTTGTGGTATCGTTCGGCAATAGCGGTGGCATTGCGTTGGAGGTCGGCGATAACGGTTGTTTTAATCCGCGTTGGAGCGTCGGTTTTTTGTTGCAGGTATTCTTTGCGGAACAGATCCAGCAAATGCGGCGCTTCCTGCGGCAGTGGCAATGGCTGATCCGGTAAAGGTTCCAGCCTGGCCAGCTGAGAGGTAACGCTATCGATGGTGTGTTGACGATATAATTTATTCAGCAGCTGATTGCGTTTATTCAATAACGTTACCCTGTTGCGGCCCGGGTGTACGAGCGCAGGGCTGTTTGGTAAAACAGCCAGGGCAGCCATTTCTCCCCATGACAACAAATCCGCTTTACGGCCATAATAACGCCAGGCCGCTGCTTCCAGTCCCACTACGTTGCCGCCAAAAGGTGCGTTGGCTGCATATAAAGCAATGATCTTCTTTTTGGAGGCTGCAAACTCCAGCCTGGTAGCCAATATCCCTTCAATCAATTTCTGCCAGATGTTACGGGGTTGGTTGCGCGACAACCGTATTACCTGCATGGTTAGTGTGCTGCCGCCACTCACTACTTTTTTGCCACGGATATTCTGATTGATCGCCCTGCCAATCGCAATAGGATCCAGGCCCCAATGGTAATAGAACCGTTTATCTTCATACGCCACAATACATTTTTCAAACTTTTCCGGTACGTGCGCATTGAAAGGAAAACGCCACTGTCCATCTGTAGCAATGCTGGCATTCAACAAGTCACCGTTACTATCTTCCAACACATAGGAAGTAGCAGTTGTGAAGAGTTGTTTGGGTAAACAAAAATAGTAGGCAATGAGGAGAATGCCTGCAGCAGTCAGCCGCCATTTCTTCTTTATGCACCACTGTTTGAGTGTATCTAATTTCATCGCGGAGTCCGGGTAATAATTTTATGTGGCCAAAGATAGGCTTATCTTAACTCATCCAGGGCCAATGCCGCAATATCCCCCGTTATTTTTGTAGGAGAATTGCAGTCACAGTTACTCATTCCTATCACATAAATATCCTTACCGGGAATATAAACGCCCATTGTTTTAAATCCGAATATACTGCCGCCATGCTCTCTGTCGGGTACGCCTTTTATTTCCTTAATATGCCAGCCATAGCCATAGTTAAAGGTTTTACCGGTGCTTAACTGGTATTTGTCAAATGCTTTTTCTGTCTCTGCTGCATTGAGTAACAGATGTTGATTTAAGGCATTCTGCCATTTCAACATATCCCCGGTGGTAGACATCAATGAGCCGGAAGAGAAAGGAACACTAAAGCTGATCATCGTTTTATTTACATATCCGTGCTCTTTTTTATGGTATCCGTATGCCCTTTTATTAATTATTTGTTTGTCGCTGGCGTAGCAGGATTGACTCATGCCCACTTTTTCGAAAATATTTTTTTTAATAAAATCTTCATAGCGCTCTCCTGAAACCAACTCTATGATATATCCCAGTAGTACGTAACCGGAATTATTATATTCAAACTTTTCGCCGGGGGCAAAATCAACCGGTTCATTTTTAAAAAAGGCAACCATCATTTCAGGTGTCATTTCTTTCTGCGCAATGCTGGACAGTGCCGGCATTTTGGTGAAATCTTTAATACCCGACGTATGCGTCAGTAAATGATGTATCATTATTCTATCTCCGGCAGGATAATCAGGTATGAATTTGGAAACAGGATCCGTTACATTTAATTTACCTTGTTGTTCCAGCATGAGCACCGCTACCGCTGTAAATTGCTTTGTCATAGAGCCCAGCTGGAATACATTCTCAGCGGTCAGGTTCACATCTAGCTCCAGGTTAGCTTTACCAAAGGCATTTTGATAAATTGTTTTTCCGTTTTGGGCGACCATAAAAACGCCACCAGGCCCATTTTTATCATTGAATACTCTCAGGATGAGACTGTCTGCTTTGCATTCAAAGCTTTGTGCAGAAGCGATGTTTAAAGGATTGCAGGTAAGTATATATAATGCCAGCAGGGTATAGATTTTCTGTAATGGAGTCATAGTCGTTCATGAGGGTTTTAGATGCTGCATTCTTGGTACCAGGTATGCTCAAATATATGCAAATTAATCACGTGTTCATGGGTGTTTTTCTTTTTTGAAGACCGTGCTTAAAGGCGGTTGCTTAGGGGGATCAGATGATTTTAATTTCGCCGACACTGTCGGCGAAATTGAAATCACATAATATATACAATTAACCCAGCTGTTATTGGATGTGATATTCTTTAAAAGCAGCAGTATTCAAGCTCGATTTTTTCATGAAAATTCAAACGTTTGCAATTTCGCCATCACCGATGGCGAAATTTGCTTAAATTATCAATATGATTTGTGAAGGCCTGTCTATGCTATATTGCATGGTGTGACAGTTGTTAAGGAAGTATTTTTTGTGCCCTTTGCACAAGCGTCTGTATAGAGAAAAAGTGAAAGAAGATATTCTCATTTTGATCTGTTCATTATCGTTGCTCAAAATGAATGCGGAGGGTTCCAATTTTGGTTGTTCCTTTGCGCAAATTATGCGCCTGCATGATTTATATCTCAAACAATAACCCGAAAAAAATCCATATTTTATGACAAGTCAATTTACAGAAATTGTAACGCTTATTCAGCGATCGAGGAGTAATGCCCAAAGAATGGTGAATGTTGAAATGATCAACTTGTATTGGCAGGTTGGAGAGTATATTCATGGGAAATTGAAAAGTGCTGTATGGGGAAATGGGGCAATTAATGAACTTGCGGATTTTATTGGGAAGCATCATCCGGAGTTGAAGGGATTCAGTAGCCGTGGACTGTATAGGATGAAGCTTTTTTATGAAATTTATGCTCCGCTTTTGGAAGAATTTGCGACTTTTGAGAAATTACAGGTTGTTGATAATCAATTAGATGCAATTTCGCCAACACTGTTGGCGAAATTGAAAGACGTTCGTAATACATTGTTAACTCAGATTTCATGGTCCCATCATCTGATTTTGATGGAGAAGATAGAAAAGAATGAAGAACGAGTATTCTATATCCGCCTGACTATTAATGAAAACTACTCTGTAAGAGAATTGGAACGTCAGATAAAAAGTAGCTTATACGAGCGGGTTGTATTGAGAAATCAACAACTTCCCGGGGAAATAAAAAATAGAGAAAATACTAAGAATGTTTTCAAAGACAGCTATGTATTTGAATTCCTTAATCTTCCTGAACGTCATACGGAGAAAGAGCTACAAAAGTCGCTCATTGATAAGATCCAGGCCTTTATCCTGGAGATAGGGAAAGACTTTAGCTTTATTGGTAAGGAGTACAAAGTTGTCGTAGGTGGTGTTAATTTTTACATTGACCTGCTTTTCTATCATCGGGAGTTGCGTTGTCTGGTTGTTTTTGAGTTAAAAACCACGGAGTTTATACCTGAATATCTTGGTAAATTGAATTTCTATATGAACGTTCTTGATCGTAAGGAAAAAAAGCCATTTGAAAATCCAACTGTGGGAGTTTTATTGTGTAAGGAAAAGAATAATGAAATTGTGGAATATGCACTTGGTGCAAATCTTTCTCCGTCTATTATCGCCGAATATCAGACACTCCTCCCCGACAAAAAACTCCTCCAGCAAAAGCTGCATGAACTCTTTGAAAACGAATTAATCTAAATCTCCTTTCAGCCTATTTATCCCTTCTTCCTAAAAATTTTTTAGAAAATATATTTTGTACTAGTCGGTAAAATATATACTTTTATGCCAGCAAAGCATTCCATATGAAACACAGATCACCACATTCGCCCTAGGCGCTGAAAACGAGCAAACCTTCACAAATCCTTTTTTTTAATTAATAATGTACTGGTTGGTACACAATAAACGGAAAATGAAAACACTCACTACTACCGGCGTTTTATATAAAACAATCACTGTTAACAACCTTGATATATTTTACCGTGAAGCAGGGCCTGCGGATGCGCCGGTGATCTTACTTTTACATGGTTTCCCAACTACCTCCCATATGTACCGGGATCTTATTAATGACCTTGCCGGCAGGTACCATGTGATAGCGCCGGATTATCCGGGCTTCGGGCAAAGCAGTATCCCGGCGCTCACGGCATTTGACTATACATTTGACAACCTGGCCCTGGTAATGGAGCAATTTATAGACGCTCTCGGTCTTACCTCATTTACATGGTATTTGCAGGATTACGGCGGCCCCATAGGTTTCCGGATCATCAGCAAAAGACCGGAGCTGGTGAAAGCGCTGGTGATACAGAATGCCAATATATATAACGAAGGACTGGGACCGGATGTGCAGATCATCGGTGAACTGGAGCAGGCCGGTGATGAAAGGGCGCTGTTGGAGGAAATAGCAGGAAAACTTACGCTTGAAAGAATTAAAGAGGAGCACCTGTATGGAGCAGCCAATCCTGACGCTGTAAGTCCCGATAGCTATCAGCTGGCGCACGCTTACATGGCCCGCCCGGGTGTAAAAGAAATACAGATTGCCTTATTTCAGAATTATGGCACCAACTTCCCTAAATACCCGGAATGGCAGCAATACCTGCGTACACAGCAACCACCATTACTGGTGGTATGGGGTAAAAACGATAAGATATTTACCTGGCCTGGTGCGGAAGCCTATAAACGAGACGTTGAAAATGCAGAAATACATTTATTTGATGGCGCGCACTTTATGCTGGAAGAATACCACAAAGAAGTAGCCTTGTTGATACATGATTTCCTGGAAAGAATATAACCTGGAAAGAGTCTGATTTAATAAATACCGCAAAAATAGAAATCCCGCAAAAGCATTGAACCTTTGCGGGATTTTTATTTTTGCAGCACTTACTAAAAGCTAAAAGCTAACAGCTAACAGCTAACAGCTAACAGCTATCTCACTACTTCCACCCATTTGCCTGGCTGGAAAGCATGTATGGTATTATCGTACATCGCTTCGCAGGAAGTGGCCGGTAAATAGTAGCGGCCCAGGTAAGCGGCATTCAGTAATACGTTATAGGTGCGCTTCTTGTTTTCCTCAATATTGAAATAGGTATAAACCCTGTCATCACGGATATCCATATACGTAGCCGGGGAAGAATGGAAGGCACTGTCGTTATCCATCAACCGGGTATTGAGCACTTCCCAGCCTGAGGGGAAGATCTGCGATAGCGCCATTTGTTCGTAGTAGCCACGTTTGCCGGGGTTGGCGATAGTAACTGTTGCCATAAAGTCGCTGCCCTGTTTAAGGGTAGCCGGATCAATGGGTTTACCATCGCGGGTGCTGTAGCTTACCTGCATACTTAATACATCCGGGTTGTTGCTGGCTACCGGTTCCTGGCCGGCGTCCGGTTGCCCCTGGAGAATAAGCCGTACATACAGCAGGTTGTTTCCGTTGTTCTGGATACTGATATTGCCCGTTGTGCCGGTAAAGGTGACTGGTATCTGTGTTACGAAAGATTGCCCGTTTACAGTGCCTTTAACGCCGTTTAAGGTATAAGCAAAGCTTATCTTGCTGCCGCCTTTATTGTTACCACAGTACTTGGCTATTGCAATCAGCGAATAGGCGGTCGTTTGTGTGCTGTACCACTGGTCATTTTGCGACAATTGAGCGGCGATCTGTTTTACCATTTCACCGGCGCGGTTCCGCTGGCCCAGGATAGTTAATGTTTCCAGGATCATGGCTTTGTCGCGCAGATCTGAACCGAAGGTACCACCCAGCTGGGTGTATGGTTTTACGTCGGTACTCAGGCTCTGCACCAGTGAATTGGCTACTTCGGGTTGCCCGGATAGTTTATAGGCCGCTGCCAGGCGCCATTTGGCAGGGGCCGACAGGTACTTGAATTCTTTCAACCGGTTCATAGCGCCCAGTTCAGGTGATTTGGCCAGTGCCAGGAGGTACAGGCGATATGCCTGTGTAAGGTCTCCTCCATAGAAGTTGAGCGTGCTTGGAGCCCAGGTACCGGCTTTGTTACGCTGGTATTTCTTCCATTGGTCCAGCAAGCCCGCAGGCAGGGTGTAGCCTTGTGCCTGGGCTTCTACCAGGAAGTGTCCACCGTAGTTGGTACCCCACTCGTCGGAGTTGCCTTCTCCAGGCCAGTAGCTAAAGCCACCATCGGAACCCTGGAAGCTCTTCAGCCGGTTGATGCCGGCTTTTACGTTGCGGTCTACTTCTGCCAGCTGACCTTCTTTCAGGTCCATCAGCTGGTTCAGCACCAATTGCGGGAATACGCCGGAAGTGGTTTGTTCAATACAACCATGCGGATATTCTATCAGGAAGCGCAAACGCTTCGCCAGGTTAAGTGATGGAATGGTAGACACTTCCAGGATGCCAGAGTTGGTACCCGCCATACCTACCGGGCTGTAAGCAGATTGCCAGCTCTTATTGCCTTCCAGTGTATTTTCAATGATGTTGGTAATAACCGGGTTAGGGTTACGCACATTCAGTTCCACATTTTCTTCCGCTCTTTCTGCACCACTGCTGGCAACCACTTTGATTTTAGCGACGCCTGTCTGTGGTCTTACTTTTACGTCGAAGTAAACGATTTGTTCTCCGGGTTGGGAGAAGGTAACGGTTTTGGTTTGCTCACCAACTATTTCCAGCAGCGGGCTGGTACTGAGGGTAACGCTGGCGCTGCGGATATTGGGTTCCAGACCAAACACGGTTACAGGCACCTGGATGGTTTCAGAAGGACCCAGTACGCGTGGCGCAGTGGTGAGCAGCATCAACGGTTTCTTCACTGCTACTGCTTTTTCTGCGAAACCATAAGCTCCATCCTGGCCGGCTACCACCATGGCTTTTATAGAGCCGATGTAAGGAGGTAGTTTGAACTTATGCGTTTGTTTCTGCCCGGATTTCAGGTAGAAAGGCCCCATGTATTTTACTACTGGTTTAAAGCGGTTGGCTTTGGCGGCGCCGGCATTTTTATTCAGGCCTTCATCACCACCAATGCTCAGGATACGATCCATATCGGCTCCCCAGGCGCCTATTACATAGTCGAACAGGTCCCAGGTTTTTACACCGAGGGCTTCCCTGGCATAAAACACGCTGTGCGGATCGGGTGTTTTAAAGCGGGTAAGATCCAGCAGGCCTTCGTCTACAATGGCGATGGTATAGGTCATTGGCTTACCGTTGCTTTCACTCACCGAGATGCTGGCCTCTGTTTCGGGTTTCAGCTTATCGGCCATCGTGATCACCGGTTTGAGGATAGTTCCCGGGTCTTCCACTGAAATCGGAATGGTACCATACATACGGATAGGCAGATCGTTGAGCGTTTGCGCATGTGGCTGCAGCAAACTAACGTTCACGTATATATTAGGCGCCATGTTTTTTTCTGCCTTGAATTTAAAAGTTGTTTGTCCCTGTTTGGTGGAAATCCAATAGGTCTTTAATATTTTGCTGCCGGATTCAATACTTACCAGCCCGCGTCCGCCGGCGCTGCTGGGGATCGTCAGGTTAATATCATCGCCGGTTTTATACTGTTGTTTGTCAGATGTAAACACGAGCATGGATGCTTCTGCGGGATTATCTTTCTGCATTCTTTCTGCCCAGCCCGGCCAGTCGATATACACGGATTTACCCGCGGTATGTCCGCTTTGCAGGTCTTTTACCCTTACGAGGTACCTTCCCCAGTCGGGAGAATTGATCTGCAGGTTGTATTTGCCTTTACCATTTTGCAGCGTCACTGTTTCTTTGGTCAGCAGCTGGTTATAGCTATCCTGGGTAAAGTTGGAGTAGTCATCTGACTCTCCTTCATCCCACCACCATCTCCACTTGATTTTGTATACTTCTACCTGTACATCGCGGCTGCCGGGTGTGAGATTGCCGTTGCCGTCCACATCTACCAGTTCAATGGTATGTGGTCTGTCGGTCAGTAGCATCCCTGTGGTGCGGTCGCCTGCCGGCATGCGCAAACCTGCGTAGGAGGTGAATGGATTGTAAGGCATGGAGAAGTGATCGATGCTGAAATCACCTCCGGGCTCAAATACTTTTACTTCGAAATTTGCTTTCAGTTGTCCCGGCGCAACTTTACCCAGTTGAAGGTCTGCATTTACCGGTGCGCTGCCGTTATCGTTCAGCGGTCCTTCAAAGATCGTTTTGTTTTCCGCTTCAAAGCGGGTTACAGGATCATCAAAGGAATAGTCGCTGAAGTTTTTGAAACTGGTACTGCTTTGTACGAGCGATACATCCACCTTGGCTTTGAGATGTTGCGCGGTGGCGCCGAACAGCCACATCGCGGAAAGGTTACCGCTGGCACTGCCTTTCGACAAGGAGATATTATTGCCGAAATCCATCTTTATTTTAAGCCTGTTAGGCTTAACGGTTTCTATGCGGACATTTTTCTGGAAGGTGGCGCCGCCTACTTTTACTTTTGCTACCCAGCTGCCGGTAGGATCATCCGGCGCGGTGGCGGTGGCAAAGCTATAGAAGCCGTTAAGCCCTTCATGTTGATTAATACGTTTGTACAGCTGTCCTTTCGGGTTGTATAACTCCAGGGTAACCGGGTGATCGGCCGGGAGTTTCTGTCCTTTGTCTTCCAGTATAAAGGTGAGATAAACAGAATCGCCGGGGCGCCATACGCCACGTTCGCCATACAGGAAGCCTTTGATCCCGTTTTGTACTTCTTCTCCTTTCACATCAAAGCGGCTCAGCGGCAGCGAGCTGCCGTCGTCCAGTTTAAGATAGCCTCTTTCATTTCCTTTTTTGGCAATGAGCAGGTAAGGCTTACGTTTCAGATCGAAGGTAGCTACGCCTTCTCCATCACTTTTTGTTTTGTAGATGACCTGGTTCTGGTAGTCGAGCAGTTCCAGTTCCACGCCTATCATAGGTTTGGTATCACGTATATCCGTTACCGCTACCATCATGCTGTTGTCGTTTCCTCTTTTGGCGATGAGACCGATATTGGAAGAAATAACATTGCGGGAAGCCCATTTATCTTTGCTGTAGTAGGAGTTGGAGCAGGCGTCGTTGCGGCGGTCCCAGTTATAACCATATGGGTAATAGCTATCGTAGCGCTGCCAGAATGAATCGTCGTCATCAATTTTTTCTCCGCCATAATATTCTTCTTCGCCTTCTTCATCCGACGATGATGCGTTGGCGCCGTCTTTCGTGGTATCTGCGGAGCAGGCGGTCATAGCATATGCTTTACGGAAACCAATGGTAATGCGGTATATAGCGCCTGGTTCTGTGCGCAGCATTTTATCGAGGTCGAGGAAGAAGCGATTTTTCTTATGGAGGTTCACCGATTTATCGGCATCAAGACGAATCGTTTTTTCTACCACGGGCTTGCCTACACGCCGTAGTTCCTGGCTGCCATCGAGGTCGTTGCGCTGCAGGTATTGCGGTACGTTGTTTTCATAGATTTTGATGATGGTAACATCTACCGCATTAAGATTTACGGCTTCGAATGGCATCACCAGTTTATTGCTTTCCGGGAGGATTACGCCTTTGCCGGGAATGCTGACAGAAGGCAGGGTATTTTCAAAGTTTACATTGGCGCTGAATGTTTTGCCTAAGCGTTTATCTGTGATGTTGATAACGCCTTCATTGATGATTACGTTATAATTCCCTTCCAGCCTGGTGGGGGTATATACGCTTACTTCGCTGCCATCTACCGTGTAGCGGAGGTCGCTTTGCCCGCTGATGCCGATCAGGCCTTCGAGGGTTTGCGCCATGCTGATAGGGTCGGAGAATTGTACCAGCAGG
Source organism: Chitinophaga hostae (assembly GCF_018224885.1). Taxonomy (GTDB): domain Bacteria; phylum Bacteroidota; class Bacteroidia; order Chitinophagales; family Chitinophagaceae; genus Chitinophaga; species Chitinophaga hostae. The sequence goes on from NZ_JAGTXB010000001.1 coordinate 878,577, forward strand.
TGTTGTTCCGGATCAGAAAGGGCTTTAATATTCAGTACCTTAAAATCACCGACGGTGGGTACCTCGATGGTGTTTTTGCCGGCATTGTCCACTTTAAGGGCGGAGCCATTCCAGCTCAGTTCCAGGTTACGGGCAATATTGGAGCGGGTAATGTTGGCGATGGTAAACCGGGAGGTACGCTCTGTGGCATTGTGCTGCCAGGTGATGGGCAGGCCTTTGCCGGCGTATTGTGCGGTCAGTATTTTTTCGATGGACTGGGGATCTTCCACATCAGCGGTGTAAACAGCGCCGGTGAGGGTCATCCTGTCGAGGGTATTATTGGTGCTGGCTTTGAGGCCAAAGTTATCTATCGAAAAAGAAGGCTTGATGATCTTGAATTCAAAATCGAAGGAGCCAAGTTCTTTAGGAACATCCAATATTTTCCCCAACTTAAAGGTAGCCTCATAGGTTTTGCCGGGTTGCAGATTTTCATCCGGTCTGAACTCGATGGTGGTGGCGTCTATCCAGTACGATTTACCTTTGATGGAAGGTGAAAATTCAAACACTTCCTTCTCCAGGGGTTCATTCTGGGTATGTGTTACGTTTGTTTGCCCGGTAAGGTGAACACGAACAGCACTTTGTTTGGAGATAATCCCGGCGGTATAGGCCTCAATATATTTGGCGAATTCCGGGTTCATTTCTTTTCGGGTGGTGCGACAACCATTGATCACAAACAGGGCGGCCACGAAAAGGAATAATGCTGCTACAGCAGTAAGCCGTTTTGTTGGGTGCATCAGGAACGGAGATTAGGGTGATTAACTATTAGGTGCGAATGTCGGGAATTTTATTGAATTGGTTTTTTTCTTGCCCAGGATTAACAGTGATTATGATGATTTTCTGGATTTTTTTCTTTTTTGATTTTAAAAGATTCGGGAAGATCTAAAGCTGATAAATTCGCTTAGATCTTCCCGAATCTTTTAAAATCAAAATATAATCACAAAGAAAATCCTGAAAATCATCATAATCACTGTTAATCCTGGGCAAGAAAAACTTCTTACACCATTTCCCCTTTATTTAAACGAATGAATTTATCTACGCAGTCGGGGAGTTCTTCTTCATAGTGGGTAACATAAATAAGCGTAACCGGCATGTGGGCGCACAGCTGTTCTATCACTTTTTTAAAGTGTAGTTTTTGCTGCGCATCGAGGCCCTGGCAGGGCTCATCAAAGATCAGCAATGGTGGGTTTTTCACCAGGGCGCGGGCCAGCAGGGTGAGGCGCTGGGCGCTTTCCGGTACCTGTTTGAATGGTGTTGTTTCATGTGTTGTGATATTGAGTACCGTCATCCAGTCGCGCGCTATCTGCAGCTGTTGCTGCGTAGCTGGTTTGGTACTGCCTATCACATCAGAAAACCCCGAACATACCACCTGCAGGCAATTATCGCGGGAGGTGAAGTACTGGTGCAGCTCCGGTGATACAAACCCGATTTTTTTCTTGATATCCCAGATACTTTCGCCGCTTCCGCGTTTACGGTCAAACAGCCATAATTTGTTGGCATATGCCTGGGGGTTATCGCCGTTTACAAGACTAAGCAGGGTAGATTTGCCGGCGCCATTAGGCCCCAGTAACGCCCATTTATCGTTTGGTTTTACTGTCCAGTTGATGCCGTTGAGGATGGTGTTTTCGCCATATTTAATATGGATATCCTCCATTCGTACCATCGTTTCAAACCGGTTATGGTCGATATTTTGCACCAGTGCAGCGATCCTGTCTGTCTCCATTTCCGGCAGCGCAATTTCTGACGGAGCGGGTAAAGGCATACTGCTGAATTCATTGCGTGTATACTTACCCGTTATAGCGCCATTTTCCAGGGTAAGCACATGTGTAATATGTTCGGGAATTTCGTTGGGAGCTGTTGCCAGTAATACGGTAGCACCGTTGCTGATAATTTCATTGATCATATGGCTGAAGTCCCTGCGGGCCTGCACATCCAGCCCGATATAGGGATTGTCGAGTATCAACAGCTGTGGTTGTTGCAATAATGCGCGGGCAATCATGACCCGGCGGGTTTCGCCATTGGATAATTTAATAAGGCGCTTTTCCATCAATGGCGTAATACGCAGTGGTTGCAGAAGTGCAGGTACTTCCGTTATTTCCAGGTATTCCATCACGGTGGGTGAATTATCGGCATCCATGCTGTTAAAGCGCTGCTGGTAATAAAAATCCGTTGTGGTATTGGAGAGGTTGCGGAAGGTATGATGATGCCCTACCATTGCAATCAGGTTACGGTAGTTGAACCAGGGATCGGTAATGGTATGTGTCCGGCACCAGTCATCATAGAAATGATAGTGAATACTTCCGTTAATGATATTAAACTTACCAAGTATGCTATTCAGCAGGGCTGTTTTCCCGGAGCCGCTGGGGCCTGTGATGGCCCATTGTTCTCCTTTGTTGATCTCCCAGCTAAGGGTATTGAATAGTGTTTTGTCAAGATACCTTACGGTGATATGTTCCATGGAGAGGAACGGCGTTTGCTTATCTGTCATGATTTGGACGATTGGGCTAAATATTCATCTGTCGGGTATAAAATTAGCAGTATTATTGGAAGCTTCCAGTAAATTTATAGCAAATTAAGGGTATGAACTGGAAGATAAAATCCTTTGAGGAGCTTACTACGGCAGAACTCTATGCCATATTACATTTGAGGAGCGAGGTATTTGTGATAGAGCAAAATTGTGCCTACCAGGACCTGGACTATTCAGACCAAAAGGCGTTGCACTTAATGGGAACTGATGATAGCGGGGTATTATTGGCTTATACCCGCATTTTTGGGCCGGGTATTAAGTACACAGAAGCATCTATCGGAAGAGTGGTAACCTCGCCGCTGGTACGCGGAAAGGGGGCCGGCAGGGAATTGATGGAGCGTTCTATCGCTGAGTTACAGCAACATTACGGTAAAATACCTATCAAAATAGGCGCCCAGCAATATCTGCAAAAATTCTATGGAACATTGGGTTTTGAACAAACCAGTGAGATGTACCTGGAAGATGGGATTCCTCATATAGAGATGTTGCGGCTTTAAGTAGTTTTTTCTTGCCCAGGATTAAACTGATTTTGATGATTTTGATGATTTTTTCTTTTTTGATTTAAAAAGATTCGGGAAGATCTAAGCGAATTTATCCGCTTAGATCTTCTCGAATCTTTTTAAATCAAATTATAATCACAGAAAAAAATCCTGAAAATCATCAAAATCAGTTTAATCCTGGGCAAGACAATTATCGCTTCGGAATCTTTTTCTTCTTCGTCTCGAGGCTCGGTGCATGTTCCTTTAACCGGTAAAAAGGAATGGTATAAGAAATCGTATACTGCACATCAAACACTGATTTTTTGGATCCGCTGCCAAAACCGGGGATAACCAATGGGGTGATCTCATCGGTTTTTACATTGTTGATCAATATGCGTTCCCGTATGTTCCATCCCATGAAAAAGTTTTTGAGCACTTCTGCTTTCAACCCTACCACCAGTTCCACCCAATGGGCGTTGACATTGGTTTTGGGTACTGAGCCTGTGAGATGATCCCCCCAATAAGTATTTTTGATATTATAAGAAGGCACTTCATAGCTCAAATGGGAAAATCCGTAACGGATGCCACCATAAAACATATTTTTTTCAGAAGGGTATTGTCTTTTCAGGAAGTTATAATCTACGCCCAGTGTTACAAATACGCCACTGCCTTTATAGGTGTAGTTGGTGTCGCTGTAGGGGGTGCTGGTAAATCCGCCTTCAAAAGCTGCATACAGGTTGCTGTTGATACGGGCATCTGCCACTACTGTTACTTCTTTTCTATATGGATAATAGATAGCGGAAACAATGCGGCTTAGATCCACTCCAACCCTTATGCCGCCGGGAATGTACCAGGAGCTGTCTTTATGAGGCACCATCAGTTTCCTGGCGGTATCTGCCACCATTTTATGGGTGGTATCCGCCTTGATGGCTTTGTGCAGGGTATCTGTTTTTACGGCTGCCGGCTTGTTCTGAGCTACAGCAGCAACGGAGAACAGGATACTACCTAACACGGAAATATAACAGAAGATGCGTGTCATTGCTGCTGATTACGGACTTATTATTAATCTGAAGATAACTGATGGTATGGGTGGTAGCGATAATGGTATCCAGGTTGAAGTAGGTACCAAATCCGCATCCCGGCGATATAAAATGCTTTACCCGGGAATACCGGAAGGTGATAGTATCGGCTGCTGCTGCCGAATCTACCTTCAGGTAAAACCTGCTGCTGTCTGCTACGGGCGACAACTGGAAATAGAGGTCACTCAATGCCTGTTTTTTATAAATGGTATCCCGGCCAAGTGCATATGCCGTTACCCTGGGCATGGTAGTGTCTCTCAGTACGCCGAGGCTATCGCGCTTAAAGTGCGTATGCAGATCATTGCGTAAGGTTTGATCACATACTTTTGTTTCATTTTCGCAGGCAATGATCCCGGCGAAAATGAAACAGGTGAGTAATATCTGGTAAATGCTTTTCATTGATTGTTTACAAGTTGGCAAGATATTAAATTCCCAGCTCCTTTTTGAGGAATCGGGCAGTATGGCTGTCTTTACAGGTGCTTACCTGTTCCGGTGTACCGGTACATAAAATGGTACCGCCGCCGCCGCCGCCTTCGGGGCCCAGGTCTACAATGTAATCAGCCATTTTAATAACGTCCAGGTTGTGTTCTATCACCAGTACTGTGTTACCCCTGTCTACCAGTTTGTACAGTACGTTCAGCAGCAGCTGGATGTCCTGGAAATGGAGCCCTGTTGTAGGTTCATCCAGGATATAAATGGTTTTGCCAGTATCTTTCTTGGAAAGTTCGGTGGCCAGTTTCACCCTTTGGGCTTCCCCTCCGGAAAGGGTAACGGCAGATTGTCCGAGTGTGATATAGCCAAGACCAACATCCTGCAGCGTTTTTATTTTGCGGTAGATCCACGGAACCGGCTGGAAAAATTCCACTGCTTCGTCCACGGTCATGTCCAGTACATCGGAGATGGATTTGCCTTTGTAGCGTATTTCCAGTGTTTCGCGGTTATAACGGCGACCGTTACACTTTTCGCAATGCACGTATACGTCTGGCAGGAAGTTCATTTCTATTACGCGCATACCACCGCCTTCACAAACGTCGCAGCGGCCGGTTTTTACGTTGAAGGAAAAGCGGCCGGCATTATATCCCCTGATTTTCGCTTCCGGTACGGAAGCAAAGAGGGTTCTGATATCGGTAAAAAATCCGCAGTAGGTAGCGGGATTGGAACGTGGGGTACGTCCTATGGGTGACTGATCTATTTCTATCACTTTATCTATGAACTCCAGTCCTTTGATGCTTTTGTAGGGCATCGGTACCATTTTGGAGTCGTAGGCATGTTTGGAGAGAATAGGATACAGGGTTTCGTTGATCAGGGTAGATTTACCGCTGCCCGAAACGCCGGTCACGCAAATGAAAGTGCCCAGGGGCAGTTTCAGGTTTACATTTTTCAGGTTGTTGCCGGAGGCGCCTTTCAGTTCCAGGCTGTTGCCATTGCCTTTACGGCGCTGGGCGGGTATTTCCGAGGCTGTTTTGCCATTCAGGTAACCAGCCGTAGGTGTATTGAGTTTGAGTATGGCTCCGGGTGTGCCTTGTGCGATGATTTGTCCGCCGTGTACGCCGGCGCCGGGACCTATATCTACGAGGTGATCGGCATGTAGCATGATGTCCTTATCGTGTTCCACCACTATCACGGTATTCCCCATTTCTTTCAGGTTGCGAAGAGCGTCGATAAGCTGCATGTTGTCGCGCTGATGCAGGCCAATGCTGGGTTCGTCCAGTATGTAGGTAATGCCCATCAGCTGTGATCCTATCTGCGTAGCCAGTCGTATACGCTGGGATTCGCCCCCGCTGAGCGTCCGGGTAGGACGGTTCAGGGTGAGATAGTTCAGTCCTACGTTTAACAGGAATCCCAGCCGCTCGCGGATTTCCTTCAGGATATCCTTAGCGATGGCATTTTGTTTTTTCTCGAGACGGTCTTCGATGGTGCCAAACCAGGCCAGGAGCTTATCCAGATCCATGTTACCCAGCTCGGATATATTTTTTTCATCGATTTTAAAGAAGAGGCTTTCCTTTTTCAGACGGGCGCCGTTGCATTCCGGGCAGGTGCTCAGTTGCATAAAACCTTCTGCCCAGCTGCGTACGTGATCGGAAGAGGTATCGTTAAAATAACGGCGTACCATGTTCACTACACCTTCGTATTCGGTTGCATATTCAGTGTTACCACTGCCTTCATCATAGGTCAAGTCTACTTCCAGTTTCCCGTTTTCATCGCCAAACAGCAATACGTTGAGTGCTTTTTGCGGAATACTGGAAATTGGGGCAGTTAAGGAAAATTTATACTTTTTGGCTAGTTGTTGTACCTGTTTAAAGGTAAAAGTATCGCGTGCTTCGCCGAGGGGTTTCAATCCGCCGTCTGTAATGGAAATGCTGTAATCGGGGATGATCTCGTCCATATTGATCTGGTAAATGGTACCAAGACCTTTACAGCGCGGACATGCGCCATAGGGAGAGTTAAAGGAAAAGGTGTTCGGACTGGGTTCTTCATAGGAAAGACCGGTGTCTTCACACATCAGCTGTTTACTGTACTGGCTTACTTTGTTGGTATCATGGTCCATGATAAACAGCAGTCCTTTGCCCATAGTGAGCGCTTTCTGCACACTCTGGCTGATACGGGTACGGGCATCTTCCTGCACCTGTATACGGTCTATTACCAGTTCTATATCGTGGATCTTGTAACGGTCCACCTGCATTCTCTCTTTCAGGTCCTGGATTTCTCCGTCTACCCGCACTTTTACATAGCCCTGTTTGCGTACCTGTTCAAACAGTTCCCGGTAATGTCCTTTACGTCCGCGTACGAGCGGAGCCAGGATAGCCAGTTTTTTATTCTTATAGTTTTTGAAAAGGTGCGCCAGAATTTCTTCTTCAGAAAAGCGCGTCATGGGTTTATTGGTATTATAGGAGTAGGCTGTACCGGCGCGGGCATATAACAGGCGCAGGAAGTCATAGATCTCCGTAATGGTACCAACCGTAGATCGCGGGTTTTTATTGGTAGTTTTCTGTTCTATAGAAATAACGGGTGAAAGGCCGGTGATTTTATCCACATCGGGCCTTTCCATATCGCCGATAAACTGGCGGGCATAAGCGGAAAAGCTTTCCATGTAACGGCGTTGGCCTTCTGCATAAATGGTATCAAATGCCAGGGATGATTTACCACTGCCACTAATGCCGGTGATGACTACCAGTTTATTTTTGGGCAACTCCAGGTCCAGGTTTTTCAGGTTATGCTCCCGTGCGCCAAAGATGGCTATCTGTTCATCTGCCGGGGCTTGCGCAACGGAAGTAGCGGGTACATTCTCTTTTTTCTTTGCCATAATATTAAACTACTAAGCTACGCCATAATTGGGAATTTTGTTTTGACCAGGATTAAACTGACTGGCCTGATCAGGCTGATTTCTTACTTTTTTGCTAAAAAAATTAGCGAAGATCAAAGCTGGTAAAGTGCTTCAATCCTCGCTAATTTTTTTTTAAATCTTGCAAAAAAAATCAGGAAATCAGGTCAGTCAGTTTAATCCTGGTCAAAACAAAATTTCCCGGCTTACCTTAAGCCTTATATTTTTTGAATACTACGATCGCATTGTGTCCACCAAAGCCGAAAGTGTTACTCATGGCAACATTCACGGTACGTTGCTGCGCCTTACCGAGGGTGAGGTTCAGATTGGTAGGAATACCTTCGCCCAGTACAGTGGTGTTGATGGTAGGCGGAATGATATCTTCCTGGGTAGCTTTGATACAGGCAATGGCCTCAATAGCGCCGGCAGCTCCAAGCAGGTGACCTGTCATGGATTTGGTAGCACTGATATTGACTTTAGGCGCATGATCACCAAACGCGGTGACAATGGCTTTCAGTTCGCTGAGATCACCTACCGGTGTGGAAGTAGTGTGGGAGTTGATATAGTCTACATCAGTAGTGGCAATACCGGCATCTTCCAGGGCCTGTTCCATACCTAAGCGTGCGCCCAGTCCTTCCGGATGGGTAGCCGTGAGGTGGTAGGCATCACAGGTCATCGCGCCGCCGATCATTTCGCCGTAGATGGTAGCACCCCTGGCAATAGCGTGTTCATATTCTTCCAGGATGATGGCGCCGGCGCCTTCTCCCATTACAAAACCATCGCGTTCAATATCAAACGGGCGGGATGCGTGAACAGCATCTTCGTTGCGGGTTGATAATGCCTTGAGGGCATTGAAACCTGCAATACCCGCACGGGTAACCGGGGCTTCAGAACCGCCTGCTACAATAACATTGGCCTTACCAAGACGAATGTAGTTGAAAGCATCTACCAGGGCACTGGTAGAAGAGGCGCAGGCCGAAACAGTACAGAAGTTAACACCCATGAAACCGTATTTCATGGCTATCTGGCCAGCTGCAATGTCACATATTAACTTAGGGATAAAGAACGGGTTGAACTTAGGGATGAAGTTCCCCTGTGTAAATTCAACGATCTGTTCTTCGAACGTGAGCATCCCGCCGTTGCCGGAGGCCCAGATCACGCCTATTTTGGTTTTGTCGATTCCTTCACTGTCAAGACCTGCATCCTGCACTGCTTCCTGAGCAGCTGCCATAGCGTACTGTGTGAAACAATCCATTTTACGGGCTTCCTTCTTTTCCATATATTTTTCCACCTCAAATCCCTTCACTTCACAGGCGAATTTTGTTTTAAACTCTGTGGTGTCAAATTTTGTGATGGGACCCGCGCCACTAACGCCGGCCTTCATATTGTTCCAAAAAGTATTTACATCATTCCCGATAGGTGTTAATGCTCCCAAGCCGGTAACCACAACCCTTTTCAGTGTAACAGTACGCATATTTTTTACTTTAATAAAAAAAGTTAGAGCGCAAATTTAGTTACTTATTGTTATGATTAAGCATATTCATTAAGATAATATAATATAACTTTTATGATTTTACGTCCGGATGTAATGTGGTAGCGGGTTTGTGCCTGTCGGGAGAGAGAATTACGAATTGGGAATTACGAATTACGGGTTTTGTGGGTAGATAGTGGCAAATATCGGTTATTTGCTATTGTCTACCCACAAAACCCGTAATTCGTAATTCCCAATTCGTAATTCTTTACTAAGCAGCAGCTACTGCCACCGGCGCCTGTACTACGGTAATTCTGCGTGTCCGTTGTTTCAGGAAGGAAATAATCTCAGCATCCGTTTTAAAACGTCCGCCGATGTTTACAAAATGTTTTGCAAGCAGGTCATAGCGTTTCCCCATCAGGTAGGCCCACACATGAAGGAAGTGGATCCCATCGAATACAATGGCATCATTGGCGATGTATTCGTCCAGTGTTTGGGTAAAATATACCGGGTGCTCAGTCCAGTGCATGCTGGGTTTTACGTGGTGACTGATATGATAGCCATCATTCCAGCATTTATGGTTATACTTTGTATTAATACAGGTAATGCTGTTTTTATAGGAGTTTTCCGGCTCTTCTGCATCGATAAAGGCGTGCTGGGCCCAGTTGCCCACCATCATAATTACCCGGGAGATAATGAATGGTAATATAAATACCACAAAGGTGGCGGGGAAATTAATAAAGGATAATCCCACACAGGCGGCAATAAAGAGTACCTCGCCTCTTACCAGCTTCACCATCAGCTTATTTCTCTTCTTGCGGATGTGATAGCGGGCGGTATCGTATACCCCGAAAGTAACAAAATTCAGCAGGTAAGAAAGGAAGCCGCGCAGGGAATCGCGTTGATAGATCATGGTACAGCTGTCGTCATCCGGCATATTGTTTTCCGGATGATGCATGCCGATATGATGGGAATAATAAGATTCAGGCGTTTGCCCGAACAGGGGACCTATAGCCCAGGGCAGGTAATTATTCCAGAACTGGTATTTTTTTTCGAAGAAGGCACGATGGCTGGTGCAATGGAGCATCAACCCGAAAGGGCCCTTAAAGGTGATGTTGTTAAGGAACTGGTAGGCGATGGCGGCAGTCCACCATATCCAGTTGTTCATACCGGGTATGTACATGATAATAGCCAGTGGCCACAACGTGAAAGTAATTTTAAGTGTCAGGTACACAAAAGGAAGATCACGTTCGTCCCTGATCCAGCTTTTAAAAAGGCGGTCAAGTTTAGTTTCATGGTCAGGCTTTACGTAAACTGGATCTGTAAGTTGAGAAAGAGACTTCATACGCACTAGTATATTTACTACAGTTGTAATAATGTGGGCAAATCAGCACCGGTGAATTACTATAACGTGCCCAGAGGAGATATATTATTCCGCATAGGTCAACTGAAAGATAACCATTTTTTTCTTCCCTGGTAGGAATTACGGGTATTTTTGTAATTTCCGTTCCAATGAGTAGCTGTCAGCGCGGGAAACAGTCTTACTATAACTGTCGCCTTGTAAGGAATGTGCCTGTAATGCTGGTTTTACTGATGCCAAAACCAATCACTATACATGAAGAGATTAACCCTTAAAGATGTTGCAAAAATGGCCGGGGTAGCGCCTTCTACCGTTTCTTTCGTATTGAACGGAAAGGGGAAACAAATGCGTATCCGGGATGAAGTGGCTACCAGGATCATGCAGGTCGCCGAGAAATCGGGGTATGAACCCCACCGGATGGCCGTGAACCTCCGTACCGGTCAGTCCAAAACCCTGGGACTGATTGTAGAAAGTATTTCCGGGAGTTTTTTTGCCAGCCTGGCTAAAACTATTGAAACCGAGGCCGAGCGCCGGGGATATAATGTGGTATACTGCAGTACCGAAAACAATGCACAAAAAGGTGGTGAACTTATCCGTATGCTGGGCAGGCAAATGGTAGATGGCTACCTGATTACGCCAGCCCCCGGTATGGAAAAGGAGATCCAGCACCTGGTACAACAGCATAAGCCGGTAGTATTGATGGATAGCTATTTTCCGTCTATTAAAACCCCCTATGTACTGATCAATAATTTTGACGGGGTACAACAGGGAATGAAACACCTGATCAGCAAAGGGTTTACCAAAATAGGCTTTGTGATGGTAGATGTAAAACTGATACAGATAGAAGAACGTTTACGAGGATATGTAACCGCCCTGAAAGATCATAAGATCCCCGTGAAGAAAAAGCATATCCTCCAGCTGCAGTACCATAAGCAGCGGGAAGACTCGCTCCGGGAGCTGCAGGATTTTATAGAGGCTAACTCCGAGCTGGAAGCCATCTTTTTTTCCACCAACTACCTGGGAATCCTGGGGCTGGAAGTACTGGCGCGTATGGGGCTGAAGATGCCGGATGATATTGCCGTGCTCTGTTTTGATGACCACGATATCTTCCGTTTATACCCTCCCGGCATTTCTGTGATAGAACAACCTATTGAAGGTATCGCCAAAACGGCCATAGACCTGCTGATGCACCAGCTGGACAAAAACAGTACGCCCTTAAAAAAGAATGCTGTAGAGCTGCCCGGCAAGTTTATCCTGCGGGGATCAGCCTAAGCGGTGGTGATGGTGTAACGGGAGCGCATAGGTTATGCCGGATGGCCAATGTAATCTCGCGGAAAAAAAGCGTCAAATACTTGCAAATGATGAAAAAATATTTATACTTTTAGTACCGGCTTTGAAAGATAAGGGAAAAGGATTCGTTGAATCTTTTTTTTCTATACCTGTGCTAAATCGATTTTGTAAAAATTTCACGGTATATTACACCAGATTTTGCGTGTCATTAGCGAAAGGATCATTTTTATTTTTTTATAATATCTAATCATGAAAAAAGTTGGACTGTTAGCAGCCGCTTTATTTTGTCTGCATGGCGCATATAGCCAAACGGTAAATAAAGTAGCTGAGCCGGCGGAATGGGTAAATACACTGATGGGCACTGATTCCAAAGTGAGCTTATCAAATGGGAATACTTATCCTGCCATTGCCCTGCCATGGGGAATGAATTTCTGGATGCCGCAAACCAATACCATGGGAAATGGCTGGGCTTATCAATATACCGCTGATAAGATCAGAGGATTCAAGCAAACACACCAACCTTCACCGTGGATTAACGACTATGGCCAGTTTGCCGTTATGCCGGTTACCGGCACGGTTAAGTTTGACCAACAACACAGGGCCAGCTGGTTTTCCCATAAATCAGAAATAGCCAAACCTTATTACTATAGCGTATATCTCGCTGATCCCGATGTAACCACAGAAATTACTCCCACAGAAAGGGCTGCCCAGTTGCGTTTTACCTATCCGGCTACCGACAGCGCGTATATAGTAGTAGATGCCTTTGATCATGGTTCCTATATTAAGATATTACCGGAACAGCAAAAGATCATCGGGTATACCACCAAAAACAGTGGTGGCGTACCATCCAATTTTAAGAATTACTTCATCATCACTTTCGACAAACCGTTTACGGTGGCCGATACCTGGCACGACTCTGTACTGGTAAAGGGTAAGCTTGAACTACAGGCAGATCATACCGGTGCAGTAGTAGGTTTCAAAACAAAGAAAGGCGAAAAAGTAAGCATCAAAACCGCTTCTTCCTTTATCAGTTTTGAACAGGCCGAATTAAACCTGCAGCGTGAAATCGGTAACGACAGCTTTGATGCCACCTACAAAAAAGCAAAGGATATCTGGAATAAAGAACTCGGCAGATTAGCGGTGGAAGGCGGTTCCAGCGAACAGGTAAGTACCTTCTACTCTTCCCTGTACCGCACCATGCTGTTTCCGCGCAAGTTCTACGAAATTGATGCAAAGAACCAGGTGGTACACTACAGCCCGTTCAACGGACAGGTATTGCCGGGTTATATGTTTACCGACAACGGTTTCTGGGATACCTTCCGCGCAGTACATCCTTTCTTTACCCTGATGTATCCTTCTCTCAGCGCACATATCATGGAAGGCTTGTCCAACGCTTACAACGAAAGCGGATGGTTGCCTGAATGGGCCAGCCCCGGTCACCGCGACTGTATGGTGGGTTCCAACTCAGCTTCCCTCATCGCTGATGCCTACTTAAAAGGTATCCGCGGTTATGATATTAACAACCTGTACAAGGCCATCTTGAAAAATACGGAAAACGAAGGCCCGCTTAGCTCCGTAGGCCGCCTCGGGGTGAAATATTACAATTCCCTCGGTTATGTGCCCTACGATGTAAACGTAAATGAAAATGCCGCGCGTACCCTCGAATATGCGTACGACGACTTTACCATTTACCAGCTGGCTAAAGCATTGAACCGTCCTAAAAGCGAAACAGATCTCTTTGAAAAACGCTCGCAAAACTACCGGAACCTGTTTGACCCGGAAACAAAACTGATGCGTGGAAAAAACAAGGATGGCAAGTTCCAGACACCGTTTAATCCATTCAAATGGGGCGATGCCTTTACCGAAGGAAACAGCTGGCACTATACCTGGTCGGTATTTCATGATGTACAGGGACTGGCTTCACTGATGGGCGGACAAAAAATGTTTTCCAGGATGCTGGATTCTGTTTTCAACATGCCACCGGTATTTGATGAAAGCTATTACGGCACCGTTATCCACGAAATACGCGAAATGCAGATCATGAACATGGGACAGTATGCTCACGGCAACCAACCCATTCAACACATGATCTATTTATATAACTATGCAGGCCAGCCATGGAAAACACAATACTGGGTACGCCAGGTAATGAGCCGTTTATACAAAGCCACTCCCGACGGATATTGTGGCGATGAAGATAACGGTCAAACCAGCGCCTGGTACGTATTTTCTGCTATGGGATTTTATCCGGTATGCCCGGGTACACAACAGTATGTACTGGGTACGCCGCTGTTTTCCAGGTTAACAATGACTTTGGAAGATGGTAAGAAAATGGTGATCAATGCACCGGGTAACAGCGAAAAGAACCTGTATGTGCAAAGTGCTTCCTTAAATGGACAGCCTTATTCGAGGAACTGGATCAGCCACCAGGACCTGCAAAAAGGCGGCACCCTGGAATTTAGAATGGGCGCCACTCCTGAGAAATCAAGAGGAACCGCACCAGCTGCTTTCCCATATTCTTATTCACCAACAGCGAATAAATAGACCTGTAAACGATTTTTCATTGTTCACTGAAATATTTCCTCCCGATTCTTCGGGAGGTACTTTTTCTAGCTTTTAGGCATTAGCTGTTAGCTTTTAGTGAATGCAGCGGATATTTAAAAGAAGGCCAAAAGCTAATTGCTTAAATCTAACCATATGAGAAGATTTTTATTATCCGCCTTTCTTTCCTCTGCTGTGCCCGCAATGGCACAGGAAAATATTATACAATATGTGAAGCCGATTACCGGCACACAAAGAATGGGACACACCTACCCCGGCGCTACCGTGCCTTTTGGAATGGTGCAGCTTAGTCCGGAAACGGATACCATCCCGTACGAAATGAATGGAAAGTATAACCCTGACGTATATAAATACTGCGCGGGTTATCAGTATGAGGATAAAACCATTGTTGGTTTTAGTCATACCCATTTCAGTGGTACCGGTCACTCCGACCTGGGCGATTTTTTGATTATGCCTACCGTTGGCCGGCTGCAGCTGAACCCCGGTACTGCAGACCACCCGGAAAGCGGTTACCGTTCTTCTTTTTCCCATAGCACGGAAGTAGCGGAACCTGCTTATTATAAGGTAAAGCTTGAAGACGATAATATCCTGGCAGAGCTCACCGCCAGCAACCGTGTTGGGTTTCATCAGTATACTTTTCCCGGTACGGGTCAGGCGCATATCATCCTGGATATGATGTCGGGCATCTACAACTACGACAACAAAAACGTATGGACCTTTATAAGGGTGGAAAATGATACCCTGATCACCGGGTTCCGTCAAACTAACGGTTGGGCACGTACGAGAATAGAATATTTTGCCATGGTATTCTCCAAACCATTTGTACAATACGGACAGCAAAATAACGCGAAAGATGTGTACAAGGGCTTCTGGAGAAAATTTGATCAGTCAAAGAATTTTCCTGAAATGGCCGGCAGGCAGATCCGCGCCTACTTCGATTTTAACACGGCGCCCGGCGAAAAGATCAAGATAAAACTTGCCCTGTCGCCTGTTAGCACAGAAGGCGCCCTGAAAAACCTGCGGGAAGAAATTCCTGGATGGGACTTTGAACAGGTAAAACGCGATGGCCAGGCATTGTGGACAAAAGAGCTTAATAAAATACATATTGAATCCGGCAGCAAAGAGGAAAAAGAGAACTTTTATACGGCCATGTATCATGCCTTCATAAATCCAACAACCTATATGGATGTGGATGGGCAATACCGCGGACTGGATATGAACATCCATACCGCTAACGGGTATACGAATTACACCACCTTTTCCCTCTGGGATACCTATCGCGCGCTGCACCCCCTATTTAATGTGATCCAGCCCAAACGCAATGCCGATATGATCCGGTCTATGCTGAGCCACTATGAGCAAAGCGCGCAGCACATGCTTCCCATTTGGGCGCATTACGCCAATGAAAACTGGTGTATGATCGGCTATCACAGCGTATCCGTTATCGCAGATGCCATTATGAAAGGCAATGCACCATTCGATGTAAACAAAGCACTCGATGCCTGCGTAACCACTGCCCGTCATCGCAGTTATGATGGCCTGGAGTATTACATAGATCGCGGTTATATCCCGGAAGATAAGAATGGTTCTTCCGTTTCAAAGGTGTTGGAATATGCGTACGACGACTGGTGTATTGCACAGGTAGCAAAGAAATTGGGCAGGTCCGATATTTATGAAGAGTTTATTAAACGTTCCGGTAACTATAAAAATGTATACGACAGCAACACTGGCTTCATGCGTCCCAAGCTGAACGATGGCAGTTTTAAGGCCAGTTTTGATGCGCTGCAAACGCACGACCAGGGCTTTATTGAAGGCAATGCCTGGAACTACAGTTTGTATGTGCCGCATAATCCCGATGAGATGATTACCATGATGGGCGGAAAAAAACAATTTACCGCGCATCTTGATTCACTGTTTACGATGGAGCTGCCTGATAAATATTTTGCTGAAACGGAAGATATTACCCGCGACGGCATCATCGGTAACTATGTACATGGTAACGAACCTTCGCATCATGTGGCTTACCTGTATAACTGGACCGGCCAACCATGGAAAACGCAGGAACGTGTACGCATGATCCTGAAAAAAATGTATCACCCCGGGCCTGACGGTCTTGGAGGCAACGACGATTGCGGACAAATGAGTGCATGGTACATTTTCACCACCCTGGGCTTTTATCCCGTATGCCCGGGTGCTGACCAGTATTCGTTGGGAAGCCCTGCTATTGACAAGGCCACCCTGCAGCTGGAAAATGGGAAAACATTTGTAGTAGATGTGAAAAACCAAAGCGATAAAAACGTGTACGTACAAAAAGTACAACTGAATGGCGTTCCTTTAAACCGTCTGTATATTACTCATGCAGATATCATGAATGGCGGAACACTCACCTTTTATATGGGCGCCAAACCCAGGAAAGGATAAAGTGGAAAGCAAAAAGCAAAAAGCTATTGAGGCGAATGATATAAGCGGAAATAATATCCGCTCATATCATTCGCCTCAATAGCTTTTTGCTTTTTGCTTTCCGCTTTCCGCTCTTTTGAAATCAGATAAATCCTAAATTGCGATATGTCTGATATTATAAAAGCGAACCTCGACAACCTCATTTCCCTGTGGAAAACTGCCGGCACGCCATTCAATGGATTTGTGGACGCTCCTTTGTTTAGTTATTGCCGTATAGAAAACGCTGACTGGCCTAACCGCCTCTGGTTTAGGAACGATGTAACACCGGAGGCATTGGATGCTGCACTGGAAGTAATTGGGGAAACAAAAACAACCATCCCTTATTTTGATATCTGCAACAGCGGCGCCGATGAATATATTGCTGCAAAAGGTGGTGTGTTGGCTTTTGAACAGGCCGGGATGTCTATAAAGCTGGAACAGCCATTTACCGTAGAAAACAGTTTGACCTATGTGCGGATATCAGATAATGCGCAGGCTGAGTTGTGGGCTGCCTTGTACCCGCAGGCTTTTGGATATACGATTGGCGCGGGTATATTAATGAGCACCTGTAATGATCTGCATTTTTACCTCGCTTATTATAACGGCGTACCTGCCGGTACCGCTATTCTACATTGCAGGGATGGTATTGCAGGAATACATGGTGTAGGGGTGATTCCTGAAATGCGCAACAAAGGTCTCGCCCGCGAAATCATGGGGCATGTACTCAACGAAGCTATTGGTCTTAACGCAGCCTATGCTACCCTGCAGGCCTCAAAAATGGGGATTGGTATTTACCTGAAGATGGGCTTTGAAGAACAGTTCCAGATCCGGAATTACCGGGTTGGCAGCTGGTAATGCGCGTATATTAACCCATTTTGCTGCGTGGTTAATATCTGCGTATAAATGGTTAATTCTGGTGTGACCACATCGGGGAATGTGACCTAATTTTACTTTTATATCAAACATATTCTATCTGTCCATACTTCGGCTGGAAGTATGATGGACGTTGGTATGCATGGCATATCGAACCAAAACAATGTTATGAATCTGCCGAAAGGCAACTAAAATTTATCAGACACAAAATCTTTTCCATTATTAATTAATCATTTTACTGCGTTGTCTACAACGTAGGCTGGCACACGTTTGCAAACATGGTACCACCTGCTTAATCTCAACAAATTCTACTCTTATGAAAAAAACAATTGCAATAGCAGCATGGCTGCTGTTAGCGGTAGCTTTTGCCTACGCCCAATCACCAACCGTTTCCGGGAAGGTGGTGGACAAACAAGGTGTGGCCATCCCGGGCGCATCTATTCACATACAAGGCCGTAATACCGGTGTAATGACGGCTGCAGACGGTACCTTTAACATTAACGCCAAAGAGGGCGATGTCCTGCTCATTACAGCAATGGGATATACTACCACTACTGCAAAGGCCGGCAGCACAGCACCCCTGATCATTTCCCTGCCGGATAATTCCAGGAATATTAACGAAGTGGTAGTAACTGCACTCGGTATCAGGCGCGACAAACGTATGCTTACTTATAGTGTACAGGAAATAAAAGGCGCCACACTTACAGAGGCGAAACAGGACAATGTGGTGAATGCTTTGGCGGGAAAAGTGGCCGGTGTTCAAATCGGGAATTCCAGTGGTATCCCGGGAAGCTCCGCCAGGATTGTGATCCGTGGTAATACCTCGCTGGTGGGCAACAACCAGGCATTGTTTGTAGTAGATGGTATCCCGATGGATAATACGGAATCAGGCAATCCTAACAGGCCGGAATATTCCGGCGGTACTGCCAACAGGGCCAGTGATATAGACCCTAATATTATCGAAAGTATTTCGGTACTGAAAGGCGCTGCTGCAACAGCGTTGTATGGCGCAGCCGCGGCCCGTGGCGCCGTTATTATCACTACAAAAAATGGCAGCGGCGCCGGTGTCAAAGATAAACCCGCTGTGACTTTCAGCAGCAGCTACTCCTTTCAGAATGCCATACTTCCGGAATTGCAGGATAAATATGCACAGGGTACAGGAGGCGTTTATGTAGATGGCAACAACGGCGGTGTCAGTTCCTCTTCCTGGGGGCCATTGATCGATACCCTGAAAGTAAACGGGGTACCGGTAAAAAAACATAATCCCGCTAAAGAGTTTTTCAAAACCGGGCATACTTCTGATAACAATATCAGCGTAAGCGGTTATTCAGATAAGTCCAATTACCTGGTATCTTATTCTTACCTGAAAACAACCGGTACTATTCCCAATACCGATTATTCCAGGCATTCGCTGTTTGCCCGCTATGGTGTGAAGCTGTTGAGTAACCTGCAGTTAACCACCCAGTTTAACTATATCCAGTCAAACAATCATCGCTACCTGGAGGGGAATAATTTTGTGAATCCATTGTGGACGGTCTATGGCGCCCCTATTTCCTGGGATCCGCATCCTTCGGTGAATGAAGATGGTTCACAACGTTTGTTCCGGGCTGCACGTAATAATCCATACTGGATACTGGATAATACCGGTTTGCAGGATAAGAACAACCGCATTATACCGGTGGTTACGCTTAGCTATAATCCTTTACCATGGCTAACCATCACAGAGCGGTTGGGTGCGGATATGTATGTAAATACTACCGGCTATCACGAAGCACCCGGGGCCATAGGCTGGGGCAATACAGGCCCTACACCCATAACGGGGCAGGTATATCAACGTAATATTAAGTTCCAGCAATTCAACAATGACCTGATGGTGGAAGCCAGGAAAGAGTTTAACGAGAATTGGATGGGAAACATCCTCGTCGGAAATAATATCTTCAGTAACTATAATGATTACTCTTTTGTGCAGGGGGTAGGTTTATCTGTCGATAAACTTTATAATATCGGTAACGCTTCCAAGGTATCTTCCAATTACAGTTATTACAGGTACCGTAAAGTAGGTTTTTACGGACAGGCTAACCTGGAATACAAACGGATGCTCACATTAGCGCTGACAGGCCGCTACGATGGTACTTCTGTGTTGTCGCGCGATAACCAGTTCTATCCCTATGGCTCAGTAAGTGCAGGATTTATTTTTACAGAAGCGCTGCATATGCAGGGTAACCGGTTTTTGAATTTTGGTAAAGTAAGGGGATCGTATTCCGTGGTGGGTAACGATAACGTATCGCCCTATTCTTTGAATAACTCCTGGTACCAGGCCAGCGTTGGTAATGTGGCGTTTCCATTCCGCGGAGAAAACGGGTATGCACTAACCACCACCTATGGCTTTCCTTTAAAAAATGAAACGCTGAAAGAATTTGAAGTGGGGCTTGAAACGAAGTGGTTCCAGAACCGCGGCTCGCTGGAAGTGTCCTGGTTCAGTAAACGAAGCAGCAATTTGCTAACGCCCGGATCGCCAATTTCTGCAGCTACCGGCTTCAATGCCGCTTCTCTCAATGCAGGCGATATGCTGAACAAAGGAATAGAGGTAACACTGGGTTTTACACCAGTAAAAACAAAGAGTGCCACATGGACTATCGGTGTCAACTATACGAAAATTGATAACAAAGTATTAAACCTCGCAAACGGCGTTTCTTATATACAGTTGGCAGGGTTTACCAATCCCGGAATATTCGCCTATGCCAATCAACCATACGGCGTTATTTACGGAGATCATTACGTGCGTAATGATCAGCATCAGCTGGTGCTTACGGAGAATGGCTATCCTATTGTGAGCACTGAGTTCGGCCCTATCGGCAACTCTACTCCCAAATGGACAGGCGGTATTACCAGCCAGTTTAATTACAAAGGATTTACGTTTTCATTTGTACTGGACCATAAGCATGGTGGCGATGTTATTAACCTGGATAATGGTTCTCTTTTCTATTACGGCACCGCCAAAGGAACAGAAAACAGGGGAAGCAGCGTGGTGCTGCAGGGGGTAAATGAGAAAACCAATGCGCTGAATACGAAAGCTATTGTGCTGGATGAAAACTATTATAAGTCTTATTACGCTGCGGCAGACGAAAACAGCGTGGAAGACGGCTCTTACCTCAAACTACGCCAGGTGTCGCTGGGTTATAACTTTGGCGCCGGTGTATTGAAAAATTCTTTTTTTAAATCGGCAGTGATCACACTCACAGGTACCAATTTCATCCTGCATAAAAACTACACCGGTTCTGACCCCGAAGTAAGCCTGAATGGAAGCGGCAACGGGCAAGGATTTTCCAACTTTCCCGTGCCTTCCAACAGGAGTATTATTGCCGGTGTAAAGGTTATGTTCTAAAACAGTATTAAAGTGTACAACATGAAAAAAATAACGATAATGATCCTGGTAACTGGTAGTACCTTACTGGGAACCGGCTGTAAAAAATTCCTGGATGTAAATACAGATCCGAATAATCCATTGCAGGTGAAGGAAGCGCAGATATTACCCCCGGTGGAAATTACCACGAGTACTAATGTAACCGGGGGTTTCTACGGAACGGTGACCGCTTACTGGATGCAGCAATTATCGCTCAACCAGGCCTCGCCCAGCCTGGAATCCTATACCATTACCCCGGTAGATGCAAACAATACCTGGAACTATTACCTGTATCCCAATGTTTTCCAGAACCTGAATATGATGATTAACCAGGCGGAGCAACTGCACCACAACGGGTATGCGGCTATCGGTAAAACATTGTTTGCCTATAACCTGGCCATAGCTGCAGATCTGTGGGGAAATGTGCCCTATTCACAGGCATTTAAAATACCAGAGGTGATGCAGCCGGCGTATGATAAACAAGAGGCAGTATACAATACCATCCAGGACATGCTCGACAGCGCGCTTTATTACCTGGAGCAGCCCGAAGGCAAAGTAAAGCCGGGTAATGATGATTATATCTACAATGGAAATATGGATCAGTGGAAGAAATTTGTGTACACGCTTAAAGCCCGGTATTACCTGCGTTTAACCAAAGCGCCGGGGCATACTGCTGCACAACAGGCAGATAAGGCCCTGTTGGCCTTACAACATGGCTTTACGGACAACAAAGACAATGCGTTGATTGCTTATCCGGGCAGCGGACAGGCGGAGAATCCCTGGTACATGAATACCGGTGCAGCTTCTGGCGGCGTGGTAATGGCCCAGTCGTTTATTGATTCGCTGGTGGCCAGAAAGGATCCTCGTTTGCCTGTTTTGGCTACCAAAGGTAATAAAGGTAATTATGCCGGAAGAAGAGTAGGCGCTACGCCAGCTGCTGATCCGGACTCATTTTCCGTTGTCAATAAATTTTATGCCGGTGCAGATGCCAGCCTTTACCTGGCTACTTATGCGGAGGCGTTATTTATAAAAGCGGAAGCCACTTTTATCAAACAGGGAGCTACGGCAGCCGGTCCGGTAAACGCAGCAGCTATTGAGGCGCATATGAATATGCTGGGTATTACCGGGAATACAGTACAAACTTATATTGCTTCGAGGCCGGCATTAACCGCGACGAATGCCCTGGCGCAGATCATTACAGAGAAGTATGTTGCCGGTTTCCTTTCTCCCGAAATATATAACGACTGGAGACGAACCGGTTATCCGTTATTAAAACCTTACCAGGATGAAATAGTAAAAGCGATTCCACGCAGGTGGCCTTATCCGGCTAATGAGTTGCTGACTAATCCTCAGCCTGATCAGCAGGTAACGCAGAACGACCGGTTGTGGTGGGATGCGAATTAAGCAGAAGGCGTAAAGCATAAAGCATAAAGCTATTGAGGCGAATGACAGAGCGATTATTATTTCGCTGCTGTCATTCGCCTCAATAGCTTTATGCTTTATGCCTTCTGCTCCACCCTATGTATGCAGTGTGAAGGAAAGGATTCCTAACTGCACTTTCTGTGTAGCATCTGTGGCTTTGAAACGGAAATAAAGATTATGTTTCTTTCCGTCTGCTACCGGTGTAAAGTTGAAGTTCACTTTGTTGGCTGCTTTGGGAGCTGCGCCTGGTCCGATGGTCACTTCGCCCAAACGGGTGCCGTTGGCATCGTCGAGGAATGCTTCCACTACATAACCCTGCTGTGGTGTTTCCTGTACCATGTAGGCCAGCTCAATGCCATTTACATCGGTAAGGTCCAGTTTATTGTACACCACCCAGCCGGATGCATTGGAAGGAATGAGGAATTTCATACCATCCACGGCGAAAGTAGATACGCCATCCGCTTTACTATAGTCGGCCGCAGACAGCACAGGGCTGATCAGCTCTGTTTGCGCAGTACCGGTGATAGGTTTAATACCGGGACCACCTTTATCGGTGTAGCTGGCCAGCATGTAAAGTACGCCGTTGTCTTTGGCTTCACCGCCCATGGTTGGACTGATATTGCCGCTAACCGGCAGGGAGGTTACTTTTGGTGCAGCGCCGCCAATAGAATAGATGTATTCTACCAGTTGTTTGGCTTCACCTACAGAAATGCCCGGATGTGCGGACATCGCTGTTTCTCCCCATACGCCGCCGCCGCCGCTGATGATCTTTTTAGCTAACATTTCAGGTGCGGCAGGATCGCTTTTGTACTTTTCAGCTATCTGTTTGAAAGAAGGACCGATAGATTTTTCATCCGGCTTATGACAGGTTTTACAATCTGATACTTCCATGATATTTTTACCTGCAATGGCGCCGGTAATGATCTGGTGGCCCTGCGGCGCTCCGGCTTTATCACGTCCCTGGATATAATCGGCCTTTACAAATATGTTGTTGGCATCGAGTTTTCCATCGGCAGAATTACCATCTTCTTTATCGCTGATGCTAACTGCGTATTGTACAGGTTTGCCCGGGAAGTAGAACATCTGGTTACCAGTGATATTGATTTTTACATCAGGGGTTTCATTACCTGCGTAAACATCAAGGGATTTACTCTTGGTTTTAAGGCCTTTGTCATCCGCTACTTCTACGAACACCTGGTATTCGCCGGCGGTGCTGTAGGTATATTCAACGGTTGGTTCCGTGGTTTCTTTTTTGGTGCCGTTGCCGAAGTTCCAGAGATAGGTAAGTTTATCGCCATCGGGATCAACAGATCCTTCTGCGCTTATTTTTACTTTAAAGGGCAATCCGCCGGTTAAACGGTCTGCATGGATCTTCGCTACCGGTGCACGGTTACCACCGTTAAAATCGATCCGGGAGAGGCCTGCATCTGCATTTTTACTAAACCATCCGTTACCATATTCGAGGATATACAAACGGCCATCCGGACCCATTTCCATATCGATCGGTGCGTTCAGCTTGGTGTTAGGCATAAACCTTTCCATTTTGGAGAAGTCGCCGTTTTTATCCATGGTCACCGCCATGATCCAGCCGCGTATCCAGTCGTAGATAAACAGTTTGTCGTTATAGTAATCCGGGAAGCGCGTTTCTTTTGGATAGAATTCGCTGTAGTAAACAGGTCCTGCTTCTGCATTACGGCCGCCGCTGCCTACAATCGGGAATTCGTCCGATTTGGCATAAGGATACCAGATGAAGGCGGAAGTTGCGGGTGGCAATTCTTTCAACCCGGTATTGTTACGTGAGTCGTTGATCGGTTTCAGCGGATCGTAGTAAGGGCCGCTTTCGCCGGTTTCGTAGTTGTATTTGCGGTAAGGTTTGTTGTTGGCAATAAACATGGGGTAACCAAAGTTACCGGGTTTCTTGGCCTGGTTTACTTCATCATAGCCCCTTGGCCCGCGGGTAGAGTCGTCGTTATTAGCGTCCGGCCCTACTTCACCCCAGTACACATAACCTGTTTTCTGGTCTACCGACATACGGTAGGGATTACGGGTACCCATGGCATAAATTTCAGGGCGGGTACCTTTTGTACCTTTCGGGAACAGGTTACCATCAGGAATGGTATAAGAGCCATCTGCTTCCACTTTGATGCGGAGGATTTTTCCGCGCAGATCGTTGGTATTGGCAGAACCGCGGCGGTCGTCGTACTGCAGGTGCCCGGGACGGTCATCTGTAGGCCCGTAACCCTTGCTCACATATTTCTGTCCCGGTTCATCAAATGGAGTGGTATTGTCGCCGGTAGACAGGTACAGCAGTCCGCCTGGTCCGAAGGCAATAGAACCGCCGGTATGGCAGCAGATATCGCGTTGGGAGTAGAACTGCAGGATTACTTTTTCGGAGGCCATATCCAGTTTGTTGTTTTCAAATTTGAAACGTGACAAACGGTTTACGGAGGTATCTACCGGTGAGTACATCGCATAGATGTAGTGATTATTTTTGAAGTCGGGGTCAGCGGCCAGGCCAAGAAATCCTTCTTCCGCGTTTACTTTGGGAACATCGGTATGATGATATACTTTCAGGAAGCCTGCCTGCGACAGTTTCTTTTCTGCGTTGTTATATATCATCAGCTCTCCGCGGCGTTGTGCCACGAGGATATCGAGGTTAGGAAGAATCGCCATTTCGGTAGGTTCAAAGAACTCACCGGATACCAGCACATTTTTGGTGAAGCGGTCTTCTTCCGGTACACGCAACGTTTTGGCCAGGCTGTAATCCAGCACCTGGTTTTTACCGATAGCGTATTTTATACCTCCGGCCAGGTGTTTCAGGAACAGGCTGTCTGTATAGGATTCTTCGGTATGTCCGAGTCCTGTATAGAAGGCACGGCCGCCGTCGTAATCATGATACCAGCTAATAGGATGGTTGCCGTTCATGATACCGCCCTGGTAAGATTTCTCATCTAATTTCAACAGTACGGTGGTGGTAGTATCCACGTTCCTGTAGTTATACCACTCATCTGTATGTTCCCATTTTTCCGGGAGTCCTTCAGTAGCGGGAAATGATTTTACAATTACGTCAACTATAGCTTTGTGAACGCCTGGAGGATGGCTTTGGAACCAGGCGCCTGCGAGGTGGTTATACCAGCCCCATTCATATTCGGTGTCTGCTGCGGCATGTACCCCAACATAGCCACCGCCTGCCTGTATATATCTTTCGAAATCGGCTTCCTGGTAGTTGTTGAGTACATCACCGGTGGTGTTCAGGAAGATAACGGCAGAATAGGACTGGAGTGTATCTTCATTGAATTTGTTGGCATCGGTGGTAGTGTCCACTTCGAATCCGTTTTCGGTACCCAGTTTCTGTACGGCAGCGATGCCGGCAGGGATGGAAGAATGTTGGAAACCGGAGGTTTTGGTAAATACCAGCACCCTGGGTTTACCGGGGCGAGTTTTTTTACAGGCTGCCATGCCAACGAGGGCGAGCAGCAAAATAAGTTTGATGGTATGTTTCATTGTATCGGATTAGTTTTTGGGGTTCCAGTTGCCGATAGCATATTCGATGCCGCCCAGCAAATGTTTCAGATATACGGGATCCTGGTATGCTTCTTTCACATGTCCCATTTCGGTGTAAAAGGCACGGCCTCCTTCAAAATTATGATACCAGCACATGGGGTGGTTATCACCATTTTTACCGCCGGTGTAGCTGGTTTCATCGATTTTGATCAGCACATGTACATCGGGGTTGAGATTTTTGAAATTGTACCATTCATCTTTGCGGATCCATTCGTCGGGCAGGTCTTTGGTAGCGGGATGATTGTGGTCCACTACTTTCAGTGTGGCTGTTTGCTGATGAGGATGACTGAGGAACCAGGCGCCGGCCAGCTTGTTATACCAGGGCCAATCGTATTCCGTATCGGTAGCTGCGTGTATACCCATCCAGGCGCCGCCTTTGTGGATATAATTTTCAAAGGCTACCTGCTGTGCGCTGTCAAGTACATCGCCGGTGGTGCAGCTGAAAATAACGGCCGCATATTTTTTCAGATTGGCAGATGTAAAGGCGCTGGCATCTTCGGTAGTATCTACCTCAAAACCATTTTCTTTTCCGAGTTGCATAATGGCTGTTTTAGCAGCAGGAAT
The DNA here is from genome assembly GCF_018224885.1 of Chitinophaga hostae. Lineage (GTDB taxonomy): Bacteria > Bacteroidota > Bacteroidia > Chitinophagales > Chitinophagaceae > Chitinophaga > Chitinophaga hostae. The sequence continues at coordinate 904,968 of NZ_JAGTXB010000001.1, forward strand.
GCAATCGTGGCGGAAGCCTGTTGTTTTGGAGAATACCAAAACCCTTTTCGCCTTGTGTTTGTCCTTTGCCTGTACGGAAATGGTGCCGGCAAGGAGCATGAGTGTAATAAACGCGGTTAATGCTTTCATCTTATGTTACGTGGGAATAGAAAAATGAAAAAAGGCGAAAAAGCGGAAAGCAAAAAGCAGAAAGCTATTGTAGCGGAGGTAAACGGATATCAGCTGATGCCTATATCTGCGCTACAATAGCTTTCTGCTTTTTGCTTTCCGCTTTTCGCTTAGATTAAAGAACTCTGATTTTGATATTGCGGTACCATACATCATCGCCATGATCCTGCAGGGCGATATGTCCTTTTGCGTATTTGCCGAATGCTTTCCAGTCGTGGAATTTGCTTTTAGCTACCAGCGCATCCCATTCCGGTGTGCCCATAGTAGTTTCGGCAGTTTTCACGCCATTCAGCCAAAGGGTCAGGTGACCGTCTTTCTTTGTTAATTTGGCGGAATTCCATTCGCCTACCGGTTTTGCCGGCCTGGTAGATGCTTTGATGAGATCGTACAATTCACCCGCATTGTGTTTTGGGTTTTTCCCATCGGGGTGGCCTGCGTCATCGATCACCTGCATTTCAGGACCGGACAGGTATGTTTGGCTTAAGGAAGGATCCTCGTGAACGCTGAAAATAAGACCGCTGTTGCCACCCGGAGATATTTTCCATTCGTAGCTCAGTTCATAGTTTTCATATTCCGCGTCAGTAACGAGGTCGCCACCTGGTGCACCCTTCTTTTTCGCTTCCTGGTTCAGGCCAATCGCTCCATCCGTTACTCCCCATGCAGGGCTGGCAGAGGATTGCAGGTAAGAGTGCCAGCCTTTGGTAGAAGTGCCGTCGAACAACAGCACCCAGCCTTGTTTCTTTTCTTTGGCCGACAGGGTATTTAATTTCTGGGCTTTCACTGCGGTAGTGCCAAGAACGGCGGCTACCATCAGGGCGCCCATGATTAATTTTTTCATTCCGGATGATTGAGTTTATGATAGAATCACCATTACTTGCCAATAGACAAGATATAGCTTACCATTTCTTTGGCATCTTCTTTAGAAACCTGTGGATGCGGTAACATGGCTACTTCGCCCCAGTTTCCTGAACCGCCTTTGATTACTTTGTCAGCCAGTTTCTCCACATTTTCAGGTGTGTTAGGATATTTGCCAGCAATATCTTTCAGGGCAGGTCCTACCACTTTCATTTCTTCTTTATGGCAGGTTTTGCAATCACTCTGCGCCATCAGGGTTTCGCCTTTGCTAACAGGTTTGCTGGCGCTGGGGGATACCATGGAAGTATCTGCTGCTGGGCTTTCATGAGTGCTAACGCTGTCAGCATTCTCTGTTTTTTTCTCTCCTCCTCCGCAAGCTGCAAAGAATAAAGCACTTAATACTAGCGGCGCCAGATATCTCTTTCTCATTTGTTGATTTTTTTATTTGGTTATTGTTTACGAACGATCAGTGGATAATTAATTAAATGCCTAATATTCTTTTGTTGAATGCATCATCTGTGCCGGCACCTGCAAAGTCATCAAATGCTTTTTCAGTAACACGGATGATATGGTCCTTGATGAATGGCGCGCCTTCTTTTGCGCCGTCTTCCGGATGCTTGATACAACATTCCCACTCCATAACGGCCCAACCGGCATAATCGTATTGTGCCATTTTACTGAAGATGGATTTAAAGTCAACCTGTCCATCACCAAGGGAGCGGAAACGTCCCGGACGATTGATCCACGACTGGTATCCGCCATAAACGCCGGAACGTCCGGTAGGATTGAATTCCGCATCTTTTACGTGGAATGCTTTAATCCTTTCGTGGTAAATATCGATATACTCCAGGTAGTCGAGACACTGCAACAGCAGGTGGCTCGGATCGTAGAGCAGGTTGGCACGGGTATGGTTACCGGTGGCTTCCAGGAAGCGCTCAAAGGTGATACCGTCATGCAGGTCTTCTCCCGGATGAATTTCATAGCAAACGTCTACACCGTTGGCATCAAATTCATTGAGGATAGGCAGCCAGCGTTTCGCAAGTTCCGCAAAACCTGTTTCCACCAGCCCGGCCGGACGCTGTGGCCACGGATACATGGCGGGCGCCCACAACAGCGCACCGCTGAAAGTGGCGTGGACATTGAGCCCCAGGTTACGGCTGGCTTTAGCCGCATATTTCAGCTGGTTCACCGCCCACTCCGTGCGTGCATTGATATTATTATGATATTGCGCGGGCGCAAATCCGTCGAACATTTCAGAGAAAGCGGGATTTACTGCTACCAGTTGTCCCTGCAAATGCGTGCTCAGTTCTGTAATTTCCAGTCCTGCTGCATTTACGATCCCTTTGATTTCATCTGCATAGGTTTTGCTCTCCGCAGCCTTCTGCAGGTCTATCAGGCGGGCATCCCAGGAAGGGATCTGCACGCCTTTGAAACCAATGGAAGCCGCCCACTCACAGATGGCTTTCAGATTATTGAAAGGCGCTTCATCTCCCATGAATTGCGCCAGGAAAATACCGGGTCCTTTTATCGTTTTCATACGCTCGTTCTAGTGATGAATACTATATCTCGAAATTTGTCCATTTAGCATCGCTCTGGGAAGAACGTACTACGTTATCGATAAATGCCATGCCGCGAACGCCTTCTGCTGTACCCGGGAAATCCAGGGATTCAGGAGATGGTTGTACGCCATCAATTTTCGCTGCTAAGGTTTGTGCGAAGTTGCGGTACAGGTTACCGAATGCTTCCAGGTATCCTTCCGGATGCCCGCCCGGTGTACGGGTATTATGTGTCATGTAGCTCGACTGGAAAGAGTAGCCTCCGCCTGCGCGGTAGATTTCAGTAGGTTTATCCAGCCATTTTACCAGGAGGGTGTTAGGTTCCTGTTGTGCCCATTCCAGACCGCCTTTTTCTCCGTATACACGGATCTTCAGTGCGTTTTCTTCACCAGCGGCCACCTGCGATGCCATCAGCACGCCGGCAGCGCCATTGTCGAAGCGGAGCAGTACGGCGCCGTCGTCGTCGAGTGCACGACCGGGTACCATGATATTCAGATCAGCGCAGAGCTTTTCAATTTTTGCGCCGGTAATATATTCCGCCAGGTTAGCCGCATGGGTACCGATATCGCCCATACAACCGCTTTTGCCTGATTTTTTAGGATCTGTTCTCCATGCTGCCTGTGCATTACCTTCTCTTTCGCTCATTTTGCTCAGCCATCCCTGCGGATATTCTACCCATACTTTACGGATTTTACCGAGTGCGCCGTCTTTCACCATCTGTTTGGCCTGTTTTACCATCGGGTAGCCGGTGTAGGTATGTGTAAGCAACAGCGTTAAGCCGGTAGCAGCAACTTTTGCTTCTAATTGTTTGGCTTCGTCGAGTGAAAAAGTGATGGGCTTTTCTATAACTACGTTGAAACCAAGATCCAGCGCCATCATCGCCGGTTCAAAGTGTGCAAAGTTGGGCGTAACGATCGTTACAAAGTCCAGGCGTTTATCTGCCGGCATCTTTGCTTCTTTCTCCAGCATAGTTTTGAAATCGAGATAAGTACGCTCCGGATCAAGGAACAGCATTTTACCTGATTCCACTGCAATGTCGTTATTGATACTGAGGGCGCCTGCCACCAGCTCAACCAGTCCGTCCATATTGGCTGCAATACGGTGAATTGCACCAATGAAGGCGTCTTTCCCGCCTCCTATCATTCCCATTCTTAGTTTCCGTGTCATATTTACAATTATCGTTTTATAAGTTATACGGTTTGAACCTGTGCGTTTTGAAGTTGCGATTTTTTACGGCCGCGCATATAAATAAAGAGTCCTGCAAAAGCCACGATCAGGGCAACGGGAATTACCAGTGTAGCATTGATGATTTCTGGGCCGGCCACTGCAGTAGCCTGGCTGAATGCGGTAGCTTCTGCGCTGCCGGGAGCCGCAGAGCGGTAAGCATCCAGTGAAGCACCGGCAGGCAATTGTTTTACGATAATGCTATCATAAAAACCTCCCATGAAATACATGTAAACAGAAACGGCAAACATGCCCGCTCCACCCATCAGGTTCATACCCAATGCGCCCGACTGGGGAATATTTTCTGATACAAAACCCAGCATGGTAGGCCAGAAATAAGTAACGCCCATACCAAAAATAAAGGCGGCCACAAAGATCATGTTACCGGATACATGGGAAAGTAAATATAAACCTAAAGCAGAAAAGATGGCAGAAAAAAGCAAAACACCGGTAGGCGATATTTTATGTACCACCGGCCCCGCAATACCCCTGCCCAATGTTTGCACACCTGCAGTTAACGCCAGGATAAGAATAGAATTTTCTGTTACATTCTTTAACAATACTTCTATCCACTGACCGGTAAAGAGTTCTGTGATAGCAGTACCAAACATCAGGATAAACATCACGATAAACAACGGGCTTAACACTGATTTGTACATCTGGGCAGAAGAAATACCTGATGCTACCCTTTCTGTTACAGGGAAATCAAGTTTCAAAAAGAGATAACCATAGATGAGGGTAGGGATAATCATGGTGGCTACCTGCAGTTGCCAGCTGAGTCCCAGCTTCGACAGCAAAAATACCAGCAGCGTACCTACCACAATACCACCGGGAAACCACAGGTGGAAATGGTTTAGTTTAGTGGTTTTGTTATCCGGGAAAATAGTGGCTACCAGCGGGTTACAGGCCGCTTCCACCGTGCCGTTGGCCATGCCTATAAACAGGGTGGAAATAAACAGGGACCAGAAACCGGAAGCAAAAACTGTTAACACGATTCCGAGCAAATGCAGGATGAAAGCTGCCAGCAGCAACCTTTTCATGCCTATTACATCTACTATGAAACCGCCTATTACCACTGCCAGGGGAAAGCCCCAGAAAGCAGTTCCGGCAATAATGCTCAATTGTTTTGTATCCAGATGGAACTCAACACCAAGGCCGCCTAAGATGCCGGCGCGAATACCAAAGGATAACGATGTCACCAGCAGCGCCATGCAGCTGGCTACGAACAGTTTTTGTGGCTGTATTACATTTGCCATAAACGTGGATATTTGTGTAAAAGTTAAAAACGGCTATTAAACCTTTAAATTTATAAAAAGTATTTGCATATTTCCATCTTTTTGTATGGATAACACCTATTTTTTATGAAAATTTTATCCGGGAGGTATCATCAGCTGTTTTGCATCATCAATAAAGGGTTAAAGGTGCTGTCCGGGCGGTTGTATTTCAGGATAAGCGGTTAGTCCCCGCAACTGGTATTAATTCCCTGGAAAAGGGCCTGACAGCGGCGTTTCCGGGAGTTGATATTTTCTCCCATCCTGATACTTTATTCACTTTTTGTTTCATCAGGTTTATCGGCGGAAAACACCGGTTGGATATCCTCCATGAAGAAGGTGTCAAAAAATCAGCACCGGGTGCATTCGTTGATAAAGGGTGTGAATGGCCACAGATAGTTCTCATTGTACCGGTTTAAAATTTTGCTCCCGGAAGTCCGGTAGCAGTATGTTCGCAGTAAATATTATAGATATGTTAATTGAACGCCGGAAATTGCAAAATCCCTTCAAAATCCCCGTTAAATCCACAAATTTATTCCTACTTTTACAGGCCTTGCCCGGAAGCGCTGTAAAACTGACACCTTGACAGTTCTTCTTTACAAGCACAATATTTGAGTAACCTGAATGCCGTTTATCCGGCCAGCCAGGCCCGCAATACACAGGTTGGTAGTGCGGCGAAATATAAACTCAGCCAGGATAGGGTTAGGTTACAATAAATAGAAATCGTAATTCGTAATTAAACATTTAACATGTTAGGTTTTTTATCAAAGCTATTTGGAGGGAATAAATCAGAAAGGGATATAAAATCCATCTCTCCGGTGGTGCAGCAGATTAATGAGGAGTACGAAAAACTGCAATCCCTGCCAATTGATGAGCTGCGTAGTAAAACGCAGGAGTTCCGCGGACGCATCGCTGAACATCTCGCCGCTATTGATAAAGAAATAGCGGAAAAGCAGGCTGCTGCTGACTCAGCTGAGGACGTAACTGAAAAAGATACGATATACCAGGAAATAGATTTACTTAAAAAAGACCGGGACAAGCAACTGGAAGTAGTGTTGAAAGAACTGCTGCCACAAGCTTTTGCTGTTGTAAAAGAAACAGCCCGCCGGTTAACCAATAACGCCACACTGACAGTAACCGCCACAGATCTGGACCGCCAGCTTGCGCTGAAGGGAGATTATGTAAGCATCGAAGGAAATAAGGCGATCTGGCAGAACAGCTGGAATGCAGCCGGCAGCCGGGTTACCTGGAACATGGTGCATTATGATGTACAGCTGATCGGTGGTACGGTATTACATCAGGGTAAAATTGCCGAAATGGCAACGGGTGAAGGTAAAACCCTGGTATCAACCCTGCCGGCTTATCTCAACGCACTGGCCGGACAAGGTGTTCACATTGTAACAGTGAATGATTACCTGGCCCGTCGTGACTCTGAATGGAATGGCCCCCTCTTCGAATTCCTGGGTATTACAGTAGATTGTATCGATAAGCACCAACCCAATACACCTGATCGCCGCAATGCCTACCTGGCGGATATTACATATGGTACCAACAATGAGTTCGGCTTTGACTATCTCCGTGATAACATGGTACACAGCCCGGATGAAATGGTACAGCGTAAACATCACTATGCCATGGTGGATGAGGTGGATAGCGTACTGGTGGATGATGCCCGTACCCCGCTGATTATTTCCGGTCCTATTCCCCGCGGAGAAGAACAGGAATTCCACGCATTAAAACCACGTATCGAATACCTGGTGGAAATGCAGAAAAAAGCGGTGAACCAATACCTGCAGGAAGCTAAAAAGCTGATCGCAGAAGGTAAAGATGATCCGAAAACCGGTGGACTGGCCCTGATGCGCGCCTGGAGAGGCTTACCAAAAAGCAGTGCGCTGATCAAATATCTCAGTGAAGCCGGTAACAGGGTATTACTGCAGAAAGCAGAAAACTACTACCTGGCAGATCAGCAACGCGAAATGCCAAAAGTAGATGAAGGCCTGTTCTTTGTCATCGAAGAAAAACAAAACAGCGTAGACCTCACCGATAAAGGTATTCACCTGATTACACAAGGAGGAGAAGATGCAAACTTCTTTATCCTGCCAGATGTGGGATCAGAATTGGCAGAGATTGAAAAACTGTCAGTATCACCGGAAGAGAAACTGCAGCAGAAAGATGTATTACTGCAGGACTTTGCCGCCAAATCAGATCGTATCCACTCCGTTCAGCAATTATTGAAAGCCTACACTTTATTTGATAAAGATGTGGAGTATGTAGTAATGGATGGTAAAGTGAAGATCGTAGATGAGCAAACCGGTCGTATCCTTGATGGCCGGCGTTACTCCGATGGTTTACACCAGGCGATCGAAGCGAAGGAAAATGTAAAAGTGGAAGCTGCCACCCAAACATTTGCCACCATCACCCTGCAGAACTTCTTCCGTATGTACCATAAGCTGGCCGGTATGACCGGTACCGCCTCTACGGAAGCCGGTGAGCTTTGGGAAATTTACAAACTGGATGTGGTAACCATTCCCACCAACCTCCCGATCACCCGTATCGATGCGGAAGACCTGGTATACAAAACCAAGAGAGATAAATACAAAGCTGTTATCGAAGAAATTAAAAAGCTGCAGGCTGCAGGACGCCCCGTACTGGTAGGTACTACCTCCGTGGAAGTGTCCGAATTGCTCAGCAAAATGCTCACCTTCGATAAAGTAGCACATAACGTACTGAATGCGAAACAGCATGCCCGTGAAGCACAGATTGTAGCAGAAGCAGGTTTGCCGGGCGCTATCACCATCGCTACCAACATGGCCGGTCGTGGTACGGATATCAAGCTCGGACCTGGCGTGAAAGAAGCCGGTGGTTTGGCTATTATCGGTACAGAAAGGCATGAAAGCCGTCGTGTAGACAGGCAGCTGCGTGGTCGTGCCGGTCGTCAGGGTGATCCCGGAACTTCACAGTTCTTTGTGTCACTGGAAGATGACCTGATGCGTATGTTTGGTTCAGAACGTATTGCCGGCCTGATGGACCGTATGGGTTATAAAGAGGGAGAAGTGATCCAGCACAGCATGATCACCCGTTCCATCGAAAGAGCACAGAAAAAGGTAGAAGAAAATAACTTTGGTATCCGTAAGCGGTTGCTGGAGTATGATGATGTGATGAACAAACAGCGTACTGTGATTTACTCAAAACGTAATCACGCCCTGTTTGGCGAGCGCCTTGCCATCGATATCGATAACGCATTCTATGATGTGGCAGAAAACATGGTAACTGTACATAAAGGAAGCGGCGACTATGAAGCTTTCAAAATGGATGCGATCATGAACTTCTCTATCGATACAGTCATTACCCGCGAAGAACTGAACAGAACCGATGTGGCCAGCCTGTCTTCCAAACTGTATCATGAAGCAAAAGATAACTACCAGCGCAAAGTAAATGAGCTGATAAGCAATACACTGCCGGTGATTGAACGCATTCACCAGGAGCAGGGCCACCAGATTGAGAATATCTCTATTCCGTTTACCGACGGTAAAAAAGGTATCAACGTAATGGCTAACCTGGCGAAAGTAGTGGAAACCAAAGGCCATGAAACCATGAATGCCCTGGAACGCAGTATCACACTGGCACTGATCGATGAGTCCTGGAAAGAGCACCTGCGTGCTATGGACGATCTGAAACAGTCAGTACAGAGTGCGGTATACGAACAAAAAGATCCATTGCTGATCTATAAGTTCGAAGCGTTCAACCTGTTTAAAGATATGGATGGCGAAACCAGCCGTGATATCGTTTCTTTCCTGTCTAAATGCGGTATCCCCGTAAGCAACCAGGCGCAGGAAGCTGAGCCTGAATTCAGGGAAGCGGTAGAAGAGAAAACAGATATGAGCCGTATGCGCGCCTCTCATGAAGACCTGATCGACCAAAATGGTCACCAGGCCGGTGGACCGGAGTACCACACTGCTGAAGAAGTGAAGGCAGAGCCTATCCGTCACCAGGGACCGCAGATTGGTCGTAATGACCTTTGCCCTTGCGGTAGTGGTAAGAAATACAAACAATGCCACGGAAAGAACGCGTAGTGGGAAGAATTACGAATTAGACATTACGAATTACGAAGTTGTGGGGCGATTAGAGAGAGTAAGCTAAGCTTTGGATTTATATTTTTTGATGGGTCGCAGATTTAACATTTAAAAATGTTGAATTTGTGGCCCGTTTTTTTAAAATCTCCTCACAACTTCGTAATTCGCCATTCGTAATTCGTAATTCTTTACTTTTGCTCCATGAATATCAATAAGTACATTGACCATACGGTTCTCAAGCCTACCACTACACTGGACGATATTAAGCAGTTGTGTATGGAATGTGTGGAATATGATTTTGCCGCAGCCTGTGTACCACCCTTATATGTGAAACTGGCCAAACAGTTCCTGGGAGCCACCAATACCAAAGTGGCTACCGTAATAGGCTTCCCTTTCGGATATTCGGCTATAGAGGCGAAGGTGGCGGAAACCGTGCTGGCTATTGTAGATGGTGCTGATGAGCTTGACGTGGTGGTGAATATTTCTGCGATCAAAAACAAAGACTGGGAGTACCTGGAGAAAGAGATTGCCAATATCATGTACATCATCCGGGAGAAGAAAAAAGTGATCAAGATCATTATTGAAAGTGGCATATTATTGGAAGAAGAGATCGTGAAGTGTTGCCAGCTCTATGCGAAGTACGGGGTGGATTTTATGAAAACCTCCACCGGTTATGCTGAAAGGGGAGCTACAGTAGAAGCCGTAAGACTGATGCGTGCTAATTTACCTGCTAACATACAAATAAAAGCTTCCGGTGGTATTCGTACCTTTGTATTTGCCAAGGAGCTCATTGAAGCCGGAGCAACCCGGATCGGAGCCAGTGCAAGTGTGAACATTGTGAAGGAAAGCAAGGAAGCATCGGCACAGTAAATAATTGTTCATAGTAAATTATACAGTATTCATGCAAAAGTTATTTATCCTGGTTTGCTGTTTGTTGGGGAGTAGTTGGGCCATGGCGCAGGACAATGCAATGGCGGTCAACGGCGGCGTAAAAGTGGTGAAAGATAGTCGGCTGGATGTGCTGATTAAAAAACAGATCTACATTAATACCCTGGCTATCCGCAACCAGTCAGGCTTTCGTGTACAGGTGATTTCTACCAATAAGCGTGGCGACGCCAACGAAGCCAAAGCAAAAGTAATGCAGCTTTTTGGAGACTATCGTACCTATCTCGATTACCAGGCCCCTTATTTCAAAGTGCGCGTAGGCGATTTTAAAAGCCGTGAAGAGGCATCCGAATTACGGGACAAATTATCCGACCTGTTTGCAGGAGGTGTTTTTGTAGTACCAGCCATTATTAACGTGTCACCGGATAAAGAACTATCGAATGAAGAACCGTATTAAGGAGCTGGCCAAGGCGTATGCTCCTGAATTTACCGCTGTAAGACGGCATTTACACTCCCATCCGGAACTATCCTTCCAGGAATTTGAAACAACTGCTTTTATCCAGCAGCAACTCACCGCATTTGGAGTTCCTTTCCAGGCGGGCATTGCCGGTACCGGTATTATAGCCCTGATTGAAGGAAAAAATCCCCCTTCCAAAGTAATCGCCCTGCGCGCCGATATGGATGCGCTGCCTATTACAGAAGCCAACGACGTACCTTATAAATCTACGAACGTGGGGGTAATGCATGCCTGCGGGCATGATGTGCACACTTCCTGTGTATTGGGCGCAACTAAAATATTGAACGAACTAAAAGATCAGTTTGAAGGCACCATCAAGATACTGTTTCAGCCGGGAGAGGAAAAACATCCCGGAGGCGCCAGTATCATGATTGAAGAAGGAGCGCTGGAAAATCCACGTCCGGACGCCATCCTGGGATTGCATGTGCATCCCACGCTGGAAGCAGGTAAGCTGGGATTTCATGCAGGTAAATACATGGCCAGTGCCGACGAAATATATATTACCATCAAAGGTAAAGGAGGGCATGCGGCGCAGCCGCATCTTACCGTTGATACCATCCTGGTGGCGTCTCAACTGGTGGTAAGCCTGCAGCAGATCATCTCCCGTAATAACAATCCTTTTTCACCTTCTGTATTATCTATCTGTGCTTTTAATGGTGGTTTTACGACCAACGTAATACCCAGTGAAGTGAAGCTGATGGGTACTTTCCGGGCTATGGATGAAACCTGGCGTTTTAAAGCCCATGAGTTGTTGCGCAAACAAGCGATAGGTATTGCAGAAGCGATGGGGGCTGAAATAGATATCGAAATACTGGTAGGTTATCCTACGTTATATAACAATGAAGACGTGACCCACAAAGCCAGGTATTTTGCCACCGATTACCTGGGAAAAGAAGCAGTAGGCGATACAGAAATCAGGATGGGTGCAGAAGATTTTGCTTACTATTCGCAGGTAGTGCCGGCCTGCTTTTTTAGATTGGGTACCGGTAATACCGCCCGGGGCATTACTTCCGGCGTACATACCCCTACATTTGATGTTGACGAACACGCCATAGAAATAGGAATGGGTACCATGGCCTATTTAGCAACGCAGTTTTAAAATGATAAAAAAAGGTCCCGATGAAAATCGGGACTTTTTTTTAAAGCTTGTTATTTTTTATTAATGTGGGCCGGCTAAAAAACAGGCCCGTGTATCGATAGAAATTATTGCTAAACGTATTTCGCGTTTGTTAGTGAATTTGTTTAATACAACTGGTGGCCCGGCCATACATTCCCAACTCCTTTAAGCTATCCACACTGATATCTGCAACCTTATATACTAAATCATCAAACCGGAGCGACCCATTCTTTCCCATGGTTACTTTTATGCTATCCATCTTATTTTCACCGCCCAGGAAGAAATTATTTTCCATCTCTCCGGTATAAACCAGGGAGGTGAGTTCGCAATTGTAAAGGCCGGTTCCTGCTTTAGGGCCGGCGATGATCTGCAACCGAGGCTGCTTGAATTCATTCACAGATGCATTGCAGTAGCTGCTATGAATCGTATTCAGCGAGGGGCAGGTGAGCGTAATGTTTCCTCGTTCATTCATCTTAACAAATAAAGTATCGCCGGATTGCCTTGTTGTTACACGACTATAATGTTCCAGCGTATACGCGTCCCCGTGATTGATGCTGACATTGTTGGTACTTTGCGAAACAACAGCGTTACCATTATCGTCCGGGTGTGTTTCAGTGGTGGCAAGATCTGCCTGACCATTTGTAAGAACCAGGACACGAAATGGGGAAAGCGTATCCTTTTTATAATTGGGATCAGGCCTGCCTGCCTCGTGCTTATTGTATTGCTCCATATTGGTAATACCTTTACTATAGTTCACTCTCAGCAGGATGGCGGAAAATAGCATCAAAAACACGAGCATGCCAGTAAAACCGATCATTAATTTTTTACTCGTTTTCATATCAGTTGAAATTAGATTTTTTGAATTTCTCGTAATGAGGTTTTAGTTCATCGAGGCCCAGGTCCAGTAAATACAAGCTGCGGAAGAAGCTGGGGAGTTCAGTACTAATGAATGCCTCTTTTTTAAACTGCCTGATTTTTTTGACGGCATCGGGGCTGATGAAGTAACCGATTCCTCTTTTATTGAAAATAATTTCCTGTTGCTGCAGCAGCTCGCAGGTGCGCATCACGGTGTTGGGATTTACTTCCAGTGATACTGCGAGTTCCCTTACAGAAGGAATACGCTCGTCTGGTTGCCATTTATGAAGCAATATCTGTTCGCAGATGTAGTCCGCGATTTGTACGTATATGGCTTGAGTTTCTTTGAATTCCATCTCACAAAAATTTTATATTTCCTGATCTTTCAACCGGAAATAGGCCAATGTCCAAAATACAGGAGCAAATATAAACCGGAGTATAAACGCATAGGCATCCAGCAGCCAGCGTGGAATAAGATAAGAACCACCGCCATGTACAAGCCTGCCACTTACTTCCATTTTATGTACCATGACAAATGGGATGGATGATTTCCATATTTCTGATTTCCAGCCAAATAACAAAGTGACGATAACACTGTTAATCAAAAACAATCCAAACAGGAACAGTAATACACAGAGGACTGTTTTGATGAAACTATATTTATGGAAACAGGTGGCGCCAAATAGGAAGATGGCTTGCAGCACAAAGTAAACGTAGTAGACATATACTTTTTCATCCGGATCACTGAGAAATTTATAATCGTTTTGGACATGGAGGCCATTGACCGCTATCTGCACCTTTTCAACGATGTTAACGCTCAGGTAGAAACTGATGTGATAAAATAAGAAGAAGCCGATAGTACTGATGAGAAACAGCGTCAGGAACTTTTCGAATTGGGACGCCGGTAGCAGCAGGAAATCTACTCCTTTTTCCTTGTGAGCCAATTCATTGAATGATCTGCTGGTAAACAGGAGGCCGCCGGCAAACAATCCAACATAGTAGAACGGAACTATATCGCTTATTTTATCAAAGTGGTTGTGGGTAAGTACCAGGAGTATGCCTATGAGGGTAACTAATCCGAAGGTGGCGACTGCCCCCATCAGGTAAAATCGAAGTTGATCCGCAAAGTGCTTTTGCAGGTATAACTGCATGCGCCTGAAATTGAAAATGTTATTTGCTTGCATGGGATATAATTAGTTGAATATTTCCTGAATAGGTTTGTGATTGGTCAATACCGCATTAAACAATAGCTCCATATCTATTTTGCTTTGTTCGTTGCCCGCATTCCTGGTGATGATAGTATGACCCCGAAGGCTACTGTCGGCAAATAATACGCCGGTGACTTCTTCCATGCGACTCACGGTTTTAAAACTGAGTTTATCCGTTACCGTTTGGACATCTTCCCTGAAAATAATTTTATGACCATCTATGATCACAATACTATCTATCAGGTTGTCGAGGTCGCGTACCTGGTGCGTGGAAATGATGATACATTTTTCTTCGCTTACCGCCGCTGCAATCACTTTACGGAACTGGCTCTTGGAGGGGATGTCCAGCCCATTGGTGGGTTCATCCATGATCAGCACTTTAGTGTTGGTGGCGAGTGCAAAACTGATTAACACCTTTTTCTTTTGTCCGTAGGACATTTCCGTTAATTTCTGTTCACGGGGAATTTCAAACTCTTTGAGGTACCTGGAAAAGGCGGCTTCATCGAAATTGGGATAGAATGGCGCGTAGAGGTTTACATACTTTTTAACGCTTACTTTAGGCAGGTAGAATTCTTCCGGTACCAGGAACAGCTCGCGGAGGAAGGCCGGTTGCCTTTTGGCAGCAGTGTAGCCCATTACTTCGCAGGTGCCTTGATCCGGGAATAGCAGCCCTGCTATTTGTTTCAGCAGGGTGGATTTACCCGCACCGTTTTTTCCGAGCAAACCATAGATGTGGCCAGCTTCCAGGCTTAGTTGCAGATTTTCAAACAACGGCTTGTTTTTCCGGTAACTGAATGTCAGGGATTGGATGTTAATCATATCGTGTGGTTTAGTGTACTACTTAACTAGTACACTGTAAAGATAGCTGAGATTTTAATATTTCAAAGAATTTTTTTGGGAGAGAATAGATTAAGCAGCAGAAAGCATAAGGCATAAAGCAAAAAAGCTATTGTCGCGTATATCACTCGCGACAATAGCTTTTTTGCTTTATGCCTTATGCTTTCTGCCCTTCCTACAATTCAGGATACAAGGTAAACTGCTGCATGAAGGTATTTACTTCGCCTCTTACTTTGGTGATCAATGCTTCGTTATCAGCATCCATCAGCAGTTGATCGATCCAGTCAACGATCTGGCCCATATGGCCTTCCGTTAAACCGCGGGTAGTGATGGCAGGAACGCCTACACGGATACCGGAGGTAACAAACGCAGATTTATCATCGAAAGGCACCATGTTTTTGTTCACGGTGATATCGGCTTTTACCAGTGTTTGTTCCGCTTTTTTACCGGAGATATTTTTGTTGCGGAGGTCAATAAGCATCAGGTGATTATCGGTACCGCCTGAAATGATTTCATAACCTTTACCAACGAGGCTTTTCGCCATAGCCTGTGCATTTTTCAGAATCTGGTTGGCATATACGGTATAATCGTCAGACAGGATCTCGAAGAAAGACACTGCTTTGGCGGCAATGATGTGTTCGAGCGGGCCACCCTGGATACCAGGGAATACAGCGGTATCAATGAGGGAGCTCATCATGCGGGTTTCGCCTTTTGGTGTTTTCAGACCAAATGGATTTTCGAAATCGGCGCCCATCATGATCATACCGCCACGTGGACCACGCAATGTTTTGTGGGTGGTAGTGGTAACGAAATGGCAATGTGCAAATGGAGAGTTGAGTAAACCTTTGGCGATCAAACCTGCAGGGTGTGCAATATCGGCCATTACAAAGGCGCCTACCTGGTCAGCTATTTCGCGGATACGTTTGTAATCCCAGTCACGGCTGTAAGCAGATGCACCGCAAACAATCAGTTTTGGTTTTTCGCGGTTGGCAATTTCTTCCATTTTATCATATTCTACCAGGCCTGTTTCTTTGTTAACACCGTAGAAATGAGGTTGGTAAAGCTTTCCGGAGTAGTTTACTGCAGAACCATGGGTAAGGTGACCACCCATGCTGAGGTCCAGGCCGAGGATTTTATCACCTGGCTGAAGGATCGCCAGCATTACAGCAGCATTTGCCTGTGCGCCGGAGTGAGGTTGTACGTTTACGTAAGCAGCACCAAATATTTGTTTAGCCCTGTCGATTGCCAGCTGTTCGCTTTGGTCTACAATTTCGCAGCCTGCATAATATCTTTTGCCAGGATAGCCTTCGGCATATTTATTCGTCATCACTTGTCCCATCGCCTGCATTACCTGGTAGCTGGTAAAGTTTTCAGATGCGATCAACTCAATGCCATGGCGCTGACGCTCCAATTCCTGGCCGATTAAATCAAATATTTGCTGGTCTCTTTGCATGTTGCCTTAAATTTGGTGCAAAAATAAATGAAAGGCGGATCAATTGCAAGCAGAAAGCATAAAGCCTGCTGCAAAAAGCTATTTCCCTGAGCAGAAGGCATCAGCATTATGCAAAAAGCTTTTTGCATTATCCTTTAAGCCTTCCGCTTTCCGCTTTTTTGTACTATTTTCGCGGCATTCGAGTAGCAATAGCTCATCCTAACGACAACACTAAATGAAGGCAATAATACCAGTGGCAGGGGCGGGCACCAAGCTTCGTCCACATACATATACACAGCCCAAAGCATTAATACCTTTAGCCGGCAGAACCATTCTTAGTATCATTATTGATCAGCTGGTGGATGCAGGTATCACAGAATTTGTATTTGTGGTAGGCTACCTGGGCGAAAAGATCCAGCATTATGTGGAAAAGAAATATCCGCAGCTGACCTGTCACTTTGTACAACAGAACAGCCGCGAAGGTACCGGGCACGCCATGTCGCTTACCCGGGATGTGGTAGGCAATGATGAAATACTGATCGTATTGGGTGATACCATCTGTGAATGTGATTTTAAAGAAGTGATTGCTTCTCCCTATTCCATGCTGGGCCTGAAGAAAGTAGATGACCCGCGGAACTTTGGCGTAGCAGAACTGGATGAAACGGGCAAAATAACCCGTGTCGTGGAAAAACCACAGATCCCCAAGTCAAACCTGGCCCTGGTAGGACTTTACAAGATCAAAGAAACCCAACAATTGTTTGATTGCCTGCAAAGCAATATCGACAATAAAATAAAATCACATGATGAGTTCCAGCTCACCGACGCGCTGGAATGTATGATCGAGCATGGGGTGCAGTTCAACGCCTTTAAGGTGTCTAACTGGTTTGACTGTGGGCGTAAAGACACGCTGCTGGAAACAAATGCCATCCTGCTTAAAAAGTATAAACTCGCCAGCAACCCGGTATTACCATATGAAAATACGATCATCATACCACCGGTAAGCATAGGGGAAGGCTGCAATATCAAAAACTCCATTATTGGTCCCAATGTGGCCATTGGCGACAATACGGTGATCAATTATTCTATTGTAAAGGATTCTATTATCGGCTCCTTCAGTAACCTGTATGAAGTGGTGTTGAAATCCTCTCTGATAGGCAGCGATGCCAATATCCGCGGATTGAGCCAGAGCCTGAACATCGGCGACAATACTGAAATAGATCTGGGGTAGCGCGGAAAGTATAAAGCGGAAAGCAAAAAGCTATTGAAGCGGATATTTAATCGCTACAGTAGCTTTTTGCTTTCTCCTTTCTGCTTTCCGCTTTATCGTATATTCGCTTCCATGAACAACCGTATCACTTCCTTATTCAATATTCAATATCCTGTTATCCAGGCTGGTATGATCTGGGCAAGTGGCTGGCGTTTAGCCAGTGCTGTTAGTAATGCCGGTGGTTTGGGTTTGCTGGGCGCCGGCAGTATGTATCCTGATGTATTACGCTATCATATACAGCAATGTAAACAGGCTACCAATAAGCCCTTTGGCGTAAATATACCTTTGTTGTATCCGGATATAGATCAGCTGATTAATATTATTTTGGAAGAAAGGGTTCCTATCGTATTCACTTCTGCCGGGAATCCCAAAACATGGACACCGGTATTGAAAGCGGCTGGTGTTAAAGTAGTACACGTAGTTTCCAGTGCCACCTTTGCGTTGAAAAGTGAAGCAGCCGGGGTAGACGCAGTGGTTGCCGAAGGTTTTGAGGCAGGTGGTCATAACGGCCGCGAGGAAACCACCACAATGGTATTGATTCCTGCCGTGTGTGAACAGGTGAAATTGCCGGTAATAGCCGCAGGGGGTATCGGTTCAGGAAAGGCCATGGCGGCAGCTTTTGCACTGGGGGCGGCCGGTGTGCAGGTAGGCAGCCGTTTTGTAGCAACCCCTGAAGCATCTTCCCATATTAACTTTAAACAGGCCGTGGTAAACGCAAAAGAAGGTGATACCATGCTGAGTTTAAAGAAACTGACCCCCGTACGTTTGATCAAAAACAATTTTTATAACGCCATCCGCGAAGCGGAAGATAACGGCGCAGATGCAACTGCCCTGAAAACATTGCTGGGGCGTGCGAGAGCTAAAGCCGGCATGTTTGAAGGCAACCTTGAGGAAGGTGAGCTGGAAATTGGCCAGGTAAGCGCATTGATACACGATATCAAGCCTGCGGCCGTGGTACTGGAAGAGATCTGGACTGAGTTCAGAGAAACGATAAAGCGGTTAAGCTTTTAGCCATTAGCTGTTAGCTTTTAGCAAGCGGAGAAAATGCAGATAATGATTTCTATCCGCTTGCTAAAAGCTAACAGCTAATGGCTAACAGCTTAATCAGCTTACGGCTGCCTCCCTATCCACTTCAATGCTTCTTTCAACGTAATTTTCTTTCCATACATCAATATACCGGTACGGTATATTCTGCCGGCGGCCCAGGTGGTGCCCATAAACCCGCCTATCAGGCAGATAAACGACAGGGCAAGTTGCCAGTAAGGTACGGTGCCGGGTACGCCATAAGGAAGTCGCGCCATCATCACCATGGGTGAGGTGAAAGGAATGATACTGCCCCATACCGCCAGTGGACTGCCAGGGTCCTGTACTGCTCTCATCATGATCATAATACCAATGATGATGGGTACTGTTACCGGGATGGTGAGTTGTTGTATATCAGAGGCATCTTCGTTAGCAAGGCTACCAATAGCCGCATATAGCGACGAGTAGAAGAGGTATCCACCCAGGAAGTAGAATACGAAGCAGGGAACAATCAGGCTCCAGTGGATGCTGCCCACCACATCGCGTATTCTGCGCACCATTTCTACCTGGTCAGCATGGTTGCCCTGCGCCATAGCGCCACTCTGTGTGGCCGCCTGCATACTTTCTGCCGAAAAGAATAGTGGTATCAGTGAGTAGATAGCGGTCACGAGTACTCCCCAGATAAAGAACTGCAGCAGGCCTACTGCCGCAATACCGATGATTTTGCCCATCATCAGCTGAAAGGGTTTCACGCTGGAGATCATTACTTCAGCGATACGGCTAACCTTTTCTTCCATTACGCCGCGCATGACGGAAGTGCCAAACAGCAGCAGTATGAAGTAGATAATAAAGCCGCTGGCGTAACCTATGCCGTAAGCTACCCAGGAGTTGCCTTTTTTCTCCTCCTTACCATTTTTAAAAGTCACTTCCACGTTGGACCTGATGTCGTCCATTTTGGATTGATCGATGCCTTGCAGTTCCATGCGCTTCTTTTCAATGATATCGTTGATATCCCTGTTGATGCTGCTTTCGATGGTAACGCTGGCCTGGCCGCTGCTGTAAAACTCGAAGCCGGAAGGGCGGCTGATGTCAAACTGTGGGATGTATAATACGCCTTCATAGCCCTGCTCTTCGTAGTGTAGTTTCAGGCTGTCGACAGACTGGTTCCGGAGATATTTGAAGTACACGTCTTTAGAGTCGGGGAATTTGTTTTCGAACAGGCCACTGTCATCGATCACCGCAATGCGTTTATGCTGGCTGGAGGTGGTGGCCATCAGTATAGGCACAATAATCATGGCAGCAAAGGCGAGAGGTACCAGCAAGGTGGTGACCAGGAACGACTTTTTGCGGACACGGGTGAAAAATTCTCTTTTTATGATGAGCCATATTTTTTCCATAAAGTAATCGTGATGGTCAGGTGAGCGGAAGAGCGGCGATGCTGTTAGCTTGGCTTTCGGTTTGCTGTACCTGGGTGATAAATACGTCGTTTATTGAAGGAAGAATTTCTTCGAAATAGGTGACTGGTATTTCCTGGCGGATGAAATGCAGCAGGATATCGTTGGTGCTGCTGTCTTCATTCATTTTCACGGTAAATGCCTTGTCATGTGTTTCTACAATATTAAAGTGCCAGGTGGCCATTTGCGCAGGATTAGGCATGGTGCCAAGTCCAATTTTGAACAGGCCTTGTTTAAAGTCCTGCTGTATTTGTTTTACGCTGCCATCCAGTATTTTATGGCCTTTGTTGATCAGCATGATGTGATCGCAGATTTCTTCTACCTGTTCCATGCGATGGGTAGAAAAGATGATAGTGGTGCCCTGTTTGCTGAGGTCAAAGATCTCCTGTTTGATGAGGTTGGAGTTGATAGGATCCAGGCCTGAGAAGGGTTCATCGAGGATCAGCAGCCTGGGCTGGTGCAGGATGGTAGAAATGAACTGTACTTTCTGCTGCATGCCTTTGCTGAGTTCATCTACCCGTTTGTTGTACCAGGTGTTGATATCAAATTTATCGAACCAGTATTTGATTTTCTGTACTGCATCTTTTTTGCTGAGGCCTTTAAGGCGGGCGAGATAGAGGGTTTGTTCACCTACCATCATCTTTTTATAGAGGCCTCTTTCTTCGGGCATATAGCCGATGTGGTGCACATCGTTTTCCGGGTCAAATTTTTTTCCGTTAAAAAGTATCGTTCCTTCATCCGGGTAAAAGATCCCGGTGATCATGCGTAACAGGGTTGTTTTACCGGCGCCGTTGGGACCGAGTAAGCCGAATATGCTGCCCTGTTGTATATCAAAGCTAACATCATCCACTGCTTTATGGGTTTGATAATGTTTTTTCAGGTGTTTGACTTCGAGTAGGTTCATGATGAAAAATTAGTGATTAATCGGGAATAATTAATCATAATATCGGGGTACGGGTTAAGATGGGTATGGGCGGCAGCAACACCACGGGGGTGTTGCTGCGGAGGGAGCAATTCACCTGTTTATTGCAGTTTGGCTGCAATGATGGCTGCCACGCGTTCGCCGTCCATAGCGGCCGATACGATGCCACCAGCATAGCCGGCGCCTTCCGCGCAGGGATACAGGCCGGCTACCTGCGGATGTTCGAGCGTATCGTTGTTACGCGGAATGCGCACAGGGGAAGAGGTCCTGGATTCTGTGGCTACGAGTACCGCATGCTCGGTATAATAACCTTTCATTTTGCGGCCAAAAGCTTTAAAGGCGCCTGCGAGGCGCTGGTGTACTACTTTGGGTAGTACCGAGCGCAGGTCGGTGCTGTGCAGGCCCGGAACATAGGAGCATTCCGGCAGGGTGGCAGACACTTTTTTATTAACGAAGTCGGTCATCCTTTGTGCCGGTGCTACGAAGTTGCCGCCGCCGGCGGTATAAGCCTGTTTCTCTACGGCCTGTTGAAAGTACATGGCTGCAAGTGGTCCGTGGTGGGCAAAGGCTGTAAAGTCGGATTCATCTACCGTAACCACCATACCGGAGTTGGCGAAGGGGTTATTGCGTTTGGAGGGGGACCATCCGTTTACCACCAGCTCGCCGGGATCTGTAGCAGCGGGCGCGATAATGCCGCCGGGGCACATACAGAAGGAGAATACGCCGCGGCCCTCTACCTGTTCCACGAGGCTGTAACTGGCGGGGGGAAGATATTCACCGCGCACATCGCAATGATATTGTGCGCTGTCGATCAGTTCCTGCGGGTGTTCGATACGAACGCCGAGGGCAAAAGGTTTTGCTTCCAGCAAAATATTTTGCTGGTGGAGCATGATAAATATATCGCGGGCGGAGTGGCCGGTAGCGAGGATGAGTTGTTTTCCTTCGAAGAATTGCCCGGAGGCGGTTTGCACGCCGGTAACGGCGCCGTCGCGGATCTGTATGGCGCTGACTTTTTGTTCGAAGTGTACTTCTCCGCCGCTGTTGATGATTTGTTCGCGCATAGCGGTGATGATATGCGGGAGTTTGTTGGTACCGATATGGGGGTGTGCATCGATCATGATCTTCTCTTCTGCGCCAAAGTGTACGAAGATGTTGAGGATGCGGTTAATATCGCCACGTTTGTTGGAACGGGTATATAGTTTACCATCGGAATAGGTACCGGCGCCGCCTTCTCCGAAGCAGTAGTTGGAGTCGGGGTTTACGATACCTGTTTTATTGAGTGCGGCGAGGTCGCGTCGTCTGGCGCGTACATCTTTGCCGCGTTCGAGTATAACGGGCCTGATGCCTGATTCTATGAGTCGCAATGCGGCGAAGAGACCGGCGGGGCCTGCACCTGCAATCAGTACCCTGGGGGCATTGGCTGGGAGAGACGGATACACCGGATGGGTATGTTGACGGACCACGAAAGGTTCGTTAACAAATACCTGCAGGGTAAGCACAAAGTATACCTGCCTGGAACGGGCGTCTATAGAGCGTTTCAGCAGATTGAATCCGGTAACCTCAGCGGGCTTTACACTCAATGCAGCAGCGGCGTGCTGTATGATATGTGTAGAAGAGGCTGCGTCGGCCGGGAGTAATTTGAGCGATAGGTGTTGATTCATTTTTTAGCAGTTAGCTTTTAGCTATTAGTTGGGCGAATGATTGAATAGCTGTTAGCTTTTAGCTTTTAGCTGTTAGTCTGGTGCATGTTTGAATGGCTTTTGGCAGTTATAACAATCATCAGCGGTCGGGAGTTTATCTGTTAAAAATCAGCCGTTCGGCTGTAGTAAAAAATGCAGCGAAGACAGAAGCGGGTGCTTCATCTTCGCTGCATTTTGCTAAAAGCTAAGAGCTAATGCCTAAAGGCTAGAACGGCAGATCATCTCCACCATCACCTCCGCCTGCCGGCATCTGAGGAGTATTGTAGTTAGGCATTGAATCTGTGCCAGGAGCAGGTGCTGCCATTACAGACTCCATGCGCCATGCATCCAGGTTGGTAATGTAGTTCACTTTACCATCTTTTTCCCATCTGGTGCCTTTGATATTGAAATAAACTTTAACGTTTTCGCCTTCGTTAAACCGGTCAACAATACCAGTGCGGTCTTGCACCGACTGAAACTTAATATAGTTGTTGATAACACGGCCGTTAATGTCATCGGACTTCTCAATAACGAACTCTCTTGTTTTAAAAGTTTCGCTACGTTGTACCGTGTTGTACTTCACAATCAGCTTTCCGGTAATTTCAAAACTCATAGAAAAATTATTTTAAATTCAGAAGGGTCAAAGATAAGGTATTCACGTTGGTGTGGGCAAATATTTTTTATTAATACAGTGCGCGCGGATATAAATAAATACTTTCATAATAAGTACCCCTGAATACATTTTTTTAAATGGAGATACTAACATAGTTTTGCACCCTCTCTCAAAAAAGTGTGAATATCTCGCCGTTTAACAGTGAATGATTTTTTTTGAGAGACAGGATACAATATTATTTTATCAATTATATATCCATATTTATGATAAAAGGGAGAATGAGGAAGATAAAAGTGCTGTTAATCAATGGGGTTTATAGTATTGAAAACCTTGTCACGTCTGGGCTGTAAAGCCACGGCAGTAGTGGAAAGAGGAGTTTTGTTACTCTGTAATCAGGAGAATATAAACAAGGGTAGATAAATTTTTTTTTTCAACATTTTCTACAGATATTCGTCATCCTGTCTGAAAATTTTTCAACATCCTGCGTTGGGGAATTTCGAATTCGAGAACTAAGCATCCTTAATTAAGAAACAACTAATTTTTTTTATCTCAATGAATAAAACTTGCGAACAAGTTTGGGAAAAGTGTCTTAATATAATTAGGGATATAGTAGAATGGCAGCCGTTTAAGACATGGTTTGAACCTATTAAACCCATTAAACTTGAAAACAATGTTTTAACCATCCAGGTCCCCAGCCAATTCTTTTATGAATACCTTGAGGAGCACTATGTGGGATTGTTAGGAAAAACTATTAAAAGAGAATTAGGTAAAGAAGCCCGGTTGGAGTATCGCATTGTAGTAGAGAACGGTACGCCACATCAGCATCCCAGAACGGTAAACATGCCTACGCAGTTTACAAAACCTCAGAAAGACAATGAAGTAGATTTTCCTTTAACGATCCACAACCCGGTTAAGAATCCCTTTGTTATCCCGGGCATTAAAAGGGTACAGATTGACTCGCAGCTTAATCCAAATTATACGTTTGATGCGTATGTAGAAGGAGACAGTAACCGTGTAGCAAGACGTGCAGGTAAAACGGTGGCTGAGAAGCCCGGTGGCACCTCTTTTAACCCTCTTGTTATATACGGCGGCGTTGGCTTGGGAAAAACGCATCTTGCCCAGGCTGTGGGCAATGATGTAAAACGCATACATCCCAACAAAGCAGTGTTATATGTAAGTGCGGAGAAATTCATTAACCAGTTTATAGATCACTCGAAGAATAATATCATCAACGACTTTATTCACTTTTATCAGTTGATAGATGTGCTGATAGTAGATGATATACAATTCTTTGCCCGTGCAGAGAAGACACAGGATGCCTTCTTTGCTATCTTCAACCATTTACACCAGTCCGGCAAACAGCTGATCTTAACGTCTGATAAGGCGCCCAAAGACCTGGATGGCGTACAGGAAAGGTTGTTGAGCCGTTTTCGCTGGGGATTGAGTGCCGACATACAGATCCCTGACTTTGAAACCAGGATGGAGATCCTGGAGATGAAGATGCGGAACGATGGACTGGAAATGCCGAAAGAAGTGGTAAAGTATGTTGCTTATAATATACAGACCAATGTCCGTGAGCTGGAAGGCGCATTGATTTCCCTGCTGGCACAGTCATCACTGAACCGCAAGGAAATAGACCTGGAACTGGCGAAGCGCGTATTGAAATCTTTCGTAAAAACTTCTTCCAAAGAAATTACGATAGAGAGTATTCAAAAAATGGTGTGCGAATATTTTGATGTGCCTTATGATAAGTTGCTGCAGAAAACGCGTAAGCGCGAAATTGTGCAGGCCAGGCAGATCACTATGTATCTTGCTAAATCATTTACCAAAAACTCTTTAAAAACAATCGGTGAACATTTTGGCGGCCGTGATCACACTACCGTGATTCATAGTTGCCAAACAGTGAAAGACCTGATGGATACAGATAATAACTTCCGTGACAGCGTGATTGAATTACAACAGAAAGTACAACTGGCTGCCATGTAAGGCATGCCCTCACCCTCTTACCCCCGATAACCTATTTAAAAGCCGTGCAACATCTGCACGGCTTTTTTTATTCCGGCTATTTAATTGAATTAAGAAATTATTATATATTATGAAAGTATTGGTATATAAGCAGGTTGCTGTGATTATAATAGGCCGGCAGCTATTTTCAGTTTTTTTTATAAAAAAGTGAAAATGCTTTTGGAGAATATAAAACTTTGTTTATTTTTGCAGCCCCTTCCGGGAAATAAAACACAATGGAGAGATGCCTGAGTGGCCGAAAGGAACGGTTTGCTAAACCGTCATACGGGTTAAACTGTATCGAGGGTTCGAATCCCTCTCTCTCCGCTCAGTTCGACGAATGAGCTTAAAGCCCCTGATTTATCAGGGGCTTTTTTATTTGGGGTATCTGCGCTTACTACTTTTACTTAATTTTGCGTCTTAAAATACAGCGGGTTTGACAACACAGGAATTCATTGCCGCAGCATTGCTCGAAGACGTGGGCAGTGGCGATTACTCTACACTGGCATCTATACCAACTGATGCGAAAGGTAAGGCGGTACTTAAAATAAAAGAAGAAGGCATACTGGCAGGCATGCAGCTGGCGCAGGATATTTTCCATCACCTGGAAGAAGATGCAAAATTCACCCTCTATAAAAAAGATGGCGATGCTGTAAATAATGGCGAAACCGCGTTTGCCGTTGAAGCCAGCGTGCATACCATATTAAAAGCAGAAAGACTGGTGCTTAACTGCATGCAGCGCATGAGCGGTATCGCAACGCTTACCAATAAGTACGCCGATAAAATAAAAGGCTACAAAACCAAAATACTCGATACCCGCAAAACCACGCCACTGTTCCGGGAATACGAAAAGCAGGCCGTGCGCATCGGCGGTGGTTACAACCTTCGCATGGGTTTGTATGATATGATCATGCTGAAGGACAACCATATCGATTTTTGTGGCGGCATAGAGCAGGCCATACAGAAAACCAACGAGTACCTTGCTGCCAACAACAGCAACCTGAAAATTGAGATCGAAACCCGTAACCTCGATGATGTGCGCCGTGTGCTTGCTGTGGGCAATGTACACCGCATCATGATCGATAACTGCTCGCCGGAACTATTGGAAAAAGCAATTGAGCTGATTGGCGGTAAGTACGAGACCGAGGCATCGGGCGGTATCAATCTCGATAACATTATTTCATATGCCCGTACCGGTGTCGATTACGTCTCATGCGGCGCTATCACAAATCATGCTGTGAGCATGGACCTTAGTTTAAAAGCACACAAAATATAGAGCAGCTATTATCGCTGTTGTTATTATCTCGCTGTCACTAACCCTGGTACGGATGTTTTCTGCCCATAACCCAGTGTTGTAGAAATTTATACCGTGGCATGCTGAGTTATTTTATTGCTTTGTAATAAGAATAGGTACCTATTTTGGTATTGATAAACCCTGTTTCCGTTACTTTTTGAAACCCTGATTGTTCAATAAACACGGGCAGTAGCCCATTGACGTTATCGTTGGTGGTTTTAAATCCATCCAGCATTTGCACCAGGTAAAAGGAAAATCTGGTGGTTTTATTCTTTGCTTTTCCCCAATCTCCAATAACCACCTGCCCGCCAGGTTTTAATACCCTGAATATTTCCTTGATGCAAGCTAATTTTGTTGCCCGGTCAAGTTGGTGAAAAACCAATGAGCTGAACACTTTGTCGAAAGTATTATTGGCATACGGAAATCTTGTACCGTCATATAGACAAAGTGCAATGTTATACCCGAGTTTGTTGAGTTTATGTGCTGCTATTGCTTTTACTTTAGGGTCAATATCAATTCCTGTAAGTGCAGCTTTATTGTTACGTTGATGTGCGAGAATGATGTTTTGCCCCGTACCAAAACCAAATTCTAAAATAGTTTCCCCATCCCCCGGGTTTAACTCGTCAATAAGCTTGCCCCTGAACTTTTTCTCGGGCATGGTCAGTTTAATGGCCAGGTCGTACCAGTCCGTCAGGCAACTGTAGCCTAATGCTGGTATAAACTCCTTTTTTTTTACGATAACTGTATCGCGGTTAACTGTATTCATGCTTTACTGGTTAGCGCTTTTGCTTTTTTAAATGGGACAAGTCCTATAGCAACTGATGCCAGCAATATGATTGCGCAGCTTAGGGAGCCTGGTTTTACTGTCATTAAGCATACAACTCCGAATAGAATGGTAGTTCTTAACTGGATAGAAAGCAGTAACCTGTTGGCATTCCCGAAAAATCCGGCGAGGTTTTCGTCTGCATTTTTTATCATTTTCTTTGCTCTTTTCATTTTTCTTTCAGTAAACAGCCCACCTGTCAGGGCTATAAGAAAGAAACCTACCAGGCCCGAGATAACCCAGCTGGTACCCTCCCAAACGGTGGCAGCCATGTATATACCGGATAGAAGTGTCATTGCGGCGCCTATTCCGGCTATCAATAGTTTGGAGTAAAGAAGGACCGCTTCTTTTATTTGTTCTCCGGTAATGGCGTTGCTGATTTTTAAGATACATATCCATTCTATAGCAAGGCCGGCGAAGAGGAGTAACACCCCGGCTATATGGATGAATAGGACGAGATTGTAAATCATAATTGTTTTTTTTAGTGTAAAACGTTTTTCTTGTATTAGTTGCTTATCGAACTGACCCGGCAGCTTGCTGAAGCAGGGCATGTAAATCAGTAACAACCCAACGTTCCTGCACTTTGCCATTTGCTACCCGGTAAATGGCAATTCCGTTTAGCACAATGGATTTGCCGGTGGGAGCTATTCCCCCGAACGGGCCTTCATGCGTTCCAAGTAAACGCCATCTGGCAACAACTTTTTCATTTTCGGTAATGATATCGTCCAGCTCGTACCGGGCATCTGGCAATGCTGCTTTTATTTTTGAATAAAAACCTTTGAAAGATTGGGGGCCGGGAGGAGTGTCTTTGGGCCAATCGTGCGAGATGAAGTTTTCTGCAAGCAGCTCTTCTACCAGGGACATATTCCAGTTTACCAAAACATCTTTGTAGAGTTTTTGGATGAGCGTTTTGCTGTCAATGACATTACTTGTTATCATAAAAAATGGTTTGTTATATTGAATTATTGACCTGTTCTCCCCACTGGCTACAGTATGCTGTATCATGTAATAGCTGCTGCATTCATTTAATGAATGAATGGATCACTACGTGAGCGGGAGTGGTTTCCATAAAGCGTTGTTCCTGGTTTGCTTTCGAAAACTAGTTCCGGCACAAAGTTAGACAAGTGACAGATGGGAGAATTGTATAATCCTGCTAACTTTTCATTGCGAATGACGGGCGAACGCCAAACATTTTTTTGAAGGTTTTTATGAAGTGCGACGAATCTGTAAAGCCGGCATAGAGTGCGCTTTCTGTAAGGGAGCAACCCGTTTGGGATTTTGTTGCGGCTATTTCTATTTTTTTCCAAAGGATGTATTGACGAATGGATATATTCATGTCTTGTTTGAATATATGTGCCAGCCTGCTTTCTGAAACGAATAGTTTCCGGGCAAGTTGGTCAACGCTCCAATCTTCTTCGGTAATATGCTCGTGTATCAGCTTTACACACATGCTGGTGTATTCGCTTATTTTTTTGTCGTCTTTTTTGTCAAAACCCGGTAATGAAAATTGCTCGCCGTTTTTATACAGGTCGATTTCTTTTGTATTCAAAACAACAATGGGCCTGTTATCTAAATTATACAAATTAATGAGATGTTCACCGGTGGTGGTGGTGGGGTCAATAAAATAGATATAAGATTCACCATGTAAGCAGTCAAACGAGTGCGGCGTGTTGGGCGATATAATGGCCGCCTGGATGTTTTTATAATGCTGGTCCCCGGTGGATATATTCAGAAGTCCCGAGGTGGCAAAAGCCAGTTCCAGGGCATAATGCGAATGCGTTGCTGCGCTATAATTTTTTTTGGAGAAGGAAACAATCCCGTCATCAATGAAAGTAACTGCCATGTTGTGCCTGAAAATGCTGATTGTATGAAGATACCCCGAAAAATGAATTTTATCAAGGGTAGCCCGGGTGGAACAAAGGCCGTTTTAGCAGGAATGTACAATTTCCCTACCTCCGGGTTACCGAACTTTGCTCGAAGGGGTTTCTAAAAATTCAGCATATGAAAAAGTTAATTATTGCAGTAATGATGGTATGTTCATTCCTGGCAACTAACGGACATGGAGATAACCAGGAGCTGATTGGAATTTACAAATCAACAATCAGCCGGGCTTGTATTGTACTTTATAAAACGGATACCCGGTATCGGGCCAGGGCATATGAGGATTTTGCTGTTATCAGAAAATATATTTACCCCGGGGCATACTTATCTAAGCTTCCGGACGATAAAGTTCACCTGGATTTTCTCGTAGATTACAGCGAACCGGTCTTTGAAAATTTGAGCAGTAAAAACGACCAGATAGTGTTTACAATTCCCCGGAAAAATGAATTTAACCAGGCGGTGCTGGATTTCTTTGCCAGAGCGGGTACAAGGTTTAGACCACTGTGATGGATGATTGCTCTGCCGGTCATGCTGGCACACGGCGATACGCTGGCTCCTTTTATGCATTACAGATGGAATTTGTAAGATCTGCAGATACAGCTGCTATTTCCGGGAAGCCTGAAGGAGACGAGAAAGCCTGCAAATCATAAAATTGCAGGCTTCCTTGTTTTCAGTATACGATGGGGTT
Source organism: Chitinophaga hostae (assembly GCF_018224885.1). Taxonomy (GTDB): domain Bacteria; phylum Bacteroidota; class Bacteroidia; order Chitinophagales; family Chitinophagaceae; genus Chitinophaga; species Chitinophaga hostae. The sequence goes on from NZ_JAGTXB010000001.1 coordinate 934,614, forward strand.
TTCAACGCAGAAGAGATACAACAGCCATATAGTTATCGTGGCTGGTTAAACATATAACGCGCTATCTTCCAATCCCCATTATCTTTTTTCATCAGGAAAAATTCCCTGTTTAACTCTTCCGTCTTCTGGCCGGTAGCATGTATTAACTGGGTTCCGTTGGATTGTGTACGAACAAATGCAACGCTGCTGTCTAATGAAATGATTTCTTCTATTTTGAAAGCTACATTGAGTTGAATGGCCTTAAAAACATTCCCGTAAGCCGTTGTCAGCGCGGATGTACCGGTGGCTGTTGGCAGCCCGGTGGGCATAAAAACACCATCTCCTGTGTATTGGCCCACTGCCTGCTCAACACTGGATTTATTCAATGCCTCAAAATAGATGCTCAATGATTTTTCTATACCGGTTTGTGTTATTTGATTTTCCATTGCTGTTGAATTTTTTGCGTTAGCAATATTTGAATGGTGTGTTTGATTTTTTGTTCCGTTACTGCAGGCTGCCAGCGAAAAGAACAGCACTGCGAATGTGATTAGCTTTATCATCAGCTTGGTTTTAATTTGAATGTTGACGGATGGCCTTTTGGGCTTCTTCCAGCGTTACTGTTTTAGCCAACGCACCAAATTCGTGGAGGTCACCAAATACTTCGATGCGGATAGACTGGCTGATACCACCAATGTGCAGGGGAGTGAAACCGCTGTCGGTAATTAGCTCCTCCACCTGTTTATTGCTGTTGGTATTGTCTGAGGCATAGAAAAGCACTTTCCTTTCAGGCGACGTAAATGCGGCTCCCGACAAAGTGGCTGCGCCTAATGTTCCGAAAGCCTTTACAAGGCTGGCATCCTTTGGCGTTAATGTTAAAAGGGTTTGACCGGCGGAAACGTCTTTGTCAATAATTTTTTTAAAGCCTCCGTTACCATCAGGAGCAATTGGGTTGGAAACATCTATAATTACTTTTCCCTTCAGCACTGCTGCATATTGCACCAGGAATGCTTCAATCTTATCAAAGTAAATGGCAGGAATAACTACCTCCGCATGTTGAATGGCATCGGAGATTTCTTCGGCGGTTGCCAGACTGCCTAATTCGCGGGCAAGACTTTCTGCCTTTTCAATTTCCCTGGAAGCAAGAATAACGGGGTGGTTACCTTTTATAAGATTGGCAGCAATGGCTTTACCAATGTTTCCCAGGCCGATGATGGCTACTTTTGCTTTTTGATTTGTTGTGTTCATCACTTTGTATTTTAAGAATCGTTTTGTCGATATTGACAATACAAAGTTGCGATGAACTATCAACCCGGACTTATAAGATATGATAAGAAATACCCTTAATGTAGTTTAAGGGTAAAGCTACTTTTTAAATCTGTCGTTCTTTATTTTACTCAGGAATTCGGCAGTCACACCCAGGTAGGAAGCGATTTGGGTATTAGGCAACCTGTTGGCCAAATGCGGATACTGGTCCATAAATCTTTCGTATCTGTCCAATGCAGTAGCGCTAAACGTTTGCAGTAACCGTTCCTGTAGTTCAATATATTTATCTTCAATAATAACCCGGAAGTTCCTGTCAAACTTTGGAAAGTTGGTATACAAATACCACAGATCCCCTTTTGAAATTTGCAGTACAACGGATGGTTCAATGGCTTCTATATATAATTTGGATGGAAGTTCCCTGTGCAGGCTGCTGATATCTGAGATCCAGTCATCTTCAGCGGCAAAAACAAGATTGTGTTCAACGCCTTTATCGTCTACTCCATACATTTTGAAACAACCGCTTTGAATATAGGTAAAGTACTTGCATACATCTCCCTCCTGCAAAAGAAATTGCCTGCGTTTGATTTTTCTTTCCGTAATACGGCTTGTCAAAGCCTGTATTTCCTCATTGTTAAGGGGAAGATACTTTTTAAAGTGGTTTATTATGTTTTCCAAAGAGATCCCGTTTATATTGATGGTAAGAATCAAGAGCGAGGCTTTATCTGAAAATTTTTTGTTTTTGATTCCAGATATGTGAATAGCGTTCTTGAGCGTCTTGATTAAGAAAAGATGCTTGAATTAATGTATGTACTGCTTCGTTCCGCGAACTAAATTTTTTGTAGGTATTGGCTTTCGCTTTTTCGGGAATACCTAATGATGTAGCCAATATGCCAAAATCTTTTAATTTAATATTCTTCTTCTTGCCGCAAAGTAGAAGAGCTGTTTCTTCCTTATCACCCGGGAAAACAAGGTTCACATTCAGGAGGTCATAAGCCGGACTTAGTTCAATATTGTTTCCGGGGTAAAGCAAAGAAAAATTTTTGAGGTGCATATCGTTATTGCCGGTGAGGTAGCAAAAGAGTAAAAGTTCAAAATATTTCAATGCGTCAAGGCCGGTATTGGTACAATGTTGCAGGATTAGCTTCCCTGCTCTTTCATATGATCCTTTGTATTTATTTTCAGTTAAAAACTCTGAAAGCTGGCAAAAGTCTTCCATATGAATTTTTTCTCCCTGTAAACGATCAAAGCGCCGTGCAATATAAACAAGACTTCCATCTGATGCCCTGAGTAATGTATGGTCACAAACCGGAATGCCAAATAGCGTTGCAAGATGCATGGTCAGGTCTTCTGTTTCCGGCATGAGGGGAAATTTTTCATGTTGTGGTTTAAGGATAAATTCTCCCCATAATCCAACAACCGTAAGCCGGTTATTACCTTTGCCTTTTTCGAGTGTAACAGATAACTTGGGCTGTACCCCTGTTATCGAAATACGTTGGTTGATAATATTTTCCGCCAGGCTTCTGAACAGCCGTTTATTTAACTCAAGCTCCGGCATGCTTTTCATTCCAAAAAACCGCATTGCACACCTCGCATGGTATTGTTGTTCGCCGGCATCATTATAACAAAACAAACAATTAGGCACTGCTATTTATTTTTTAGTACCACGTACCACCGTTACTGCGCCGATGGTATCCTGGCAGGTGAGTAATAACAATTCAAAACGATCATTGGATTTAATCTTCCAATGTTCTTTTGCAATATCCAGCAACCACCCTTCCGGAATCAATCCATCAAAGAATGCAAATAATGTTTTACTATGATAAGCATATTGGCTGATGGGTAACGTAAGACTGATTGGTTTGGCTGATGGATCTGCGAGATAGTCTTTATCATAGAGATATTCGTAACCGGCATCTGTTTCCGAAATGAAGCCGGCCAAAGTATTGCCATAATATACTTTTCCTGTTTTACCCATTATTTTTTGCTTTAGTGGTTGCGGTAAGTTCCATTCCAAAAAGAGCCAATAGCTGATTGACCTTATCCATCCGCATCGAAGTTTTACCTTGTTCTACTTCACGGATAAAGCGTAAACCTAGCCCTGACTTAAATGAAAGATCCTGCTGCGTAAGGTTATGGAGCTTTCGCTTTTCTTTAATGAATTGTGATAATTCTGTCAATGTATACCTGTTAGGGTATAAAATTACTGAATCTATTCCATTTATACCCTATTGGGTATAGTTTTATGATAAATATTCTATTTATACCCTAAAGGGTATAGTTGTTCTTAAACATACAGCTGCCACCAATAATGAAACAGGCCATATACCACGCTTAACCCGATCAGGTATAAAATATTCATCCTGAATTTTTGTATCAGTACCAGGGAAACAATCACCCATACCAGCGCCAGCGTATCCAGTTTGCTGATCATTACGCCTTCGGGGAATAGCACATCCTTTCCCAGGTATAACGTGAGGTTCAGGATAACACCCACTACGGCGGCGGTGATCAGTCCCAGCGTATTTTCAATGACTGCGTTACCATGTGTTTTTTCAATGAGCGGAGCGCCTATAAAAATCAGCAGGAAACAGGGCAAAAACGTGAAGTAAGTGGTGGCCAGTAATCCTATGGCGCCCATCCATAAGGAACCGCCGGAATGGTTATATCCGGCCATAAATCCTACAAACGAGAGTACAATGATCAGCGGACCCGGGGTTGTTTCTGCCAGGGCAAATCCGTCTATCATTTGCAGTTTGCTCAGCCAGCCCAGTTTTGTAACGGCAAACTGTGCTACATAGGGTAATACGGTGTAAGAGCCGCCTATGGTAACCAAGGCCGTTTGTGTAAAAAACAGGCTCAGTTGCTTCCAGAAACCGAAGTCGCCCGAAAGGAAGAAGAAGAGCAGGAAAGGCAGCAGCCAAAGGAGGATGCCGGCGGCAAGCAGCTGCAGAAGCTGCTTGCTGTTAAACCTGCTATGGGGAGTGACCACGTTTTTATTCAGCACATAGCTGTGTTCATCATCCGCTTCGCCGGCCTGTAGCCGTTGTGCGTGGAACGCGCCCGGCCACAGGTATCCGGCTATGAGGGCAAAAGCAATGCTGCCACCGATGATGGCGATGAGGGAGGTGTTGAAAAAGAAGATACAAATAAATGCGGTTGCTGCCAGCAGGTAGTGTAAGGGGCCATGCAATGCTTTCCGTGCTATTTTAAACATGGCGAGGATAATGATGGCGATGACTGCCGGTTTTAACCCCGCAAACATGGCGGTAACCCAGGGAATGCGGCCAAACAGTACGTAGATGATGCTCAGCCCCAGTAATATAAACATGGAAGGCAGTACAAATAAAATCCCGGCAGCCAGTCCGCCGCGTTTTCCATGCAACAGCCATCCGATATAGATCGCAAGCTGCTGCGCCTCCGGGCCGGGCAATATCATGCAGTGGTTGAGCGCATGCAGGAATTTGCTGTTACTGATCCATTTCTTTTTGTCGACCAGGTTATCGTGCATAATCGCAATATGCCCTGCTGTGCCGCCAAAACTGATCCAGCCTAATTTAAACCAGAATTTTAATGCCGTACCAAATGCTGGTCCTGGTGTTGTTTGTTGTACTGCCATAATAATTATAATAGCCCGTCATTGACGCACACAGCATCTCCTGGCCGTAACTGAATGTGATCAGTTACCGTCATCCGCGTGATAAATGGAATGATAGGAAATGCCTGGCCGGTGAAAGCCGGTTAACAGGTGAAAATTTTTTTTATCGAAAAATAACGGCCGTTTTCCGTTGGTGCCAAAGCAGCACGAAGATACTTTAAAAAGCCCTTGTGTGCAAGGTTTTTGCTTGTTTATTTGGGTGAAAATAAGATGGTTTTTGGGGCTTTAAAATGTATTTGTGATCTCCGGATAAGCCAATGTGTTTTGCTTTAAAAAATGGGCTTTATTTGCGTTGATGGATCGTTGTTGTCCGTCGATGATTGCTGGAAGAAGAATAACGCCTTGCCATTTTCAGCGGACCAGAATGCTGTAAGTGCCTGTGTTAGTGCATCGGCAGCCTTTTAATGAAATTTTAAGCTGCCGGGAGCGGGATTATGCTTCACTGGCAGGGAAATTGGTTATTTATCTCTACAAAAAATAATATACACATGAAAAAGTTAATTGCTGCAATCGCTATCCTGTTGGCGGTATCCCCGGTTTTTGCGCAAACGGCAGCCCCAAAAACAGCGCCGGCTCAAACCACTACCCCCGCCGCTCCTAAAGCATTGCCCGCTCCCGAAAAGCGCGCGATTGCCTATACAGATGAATTAAAGACAAAGTTGCATCTTACCGATGATCAGTACCAGAAAATATTGGCAGTGAATACAGAATGCATCCGTCGCAAGGATGCGCTGAAAGCCGGCGGGCAAAAAAACGGCCCCGGCCATAAAGAGATATCTGCCTATCGCAAACAACAATTTCAGACTATTCTTACTCCCGAACAGCTTACACAGCTGAAAGCTATCAACGCACAAAACGCACCGAAGAAGAGCGCAGAATAAACAGCGGTATATCATTGCAAAAAGGGGAACAGTACTGATTGTTCCCCTTTTTGTTTCGTATAAAATCGTACGCTGCATGTATTATTATCGAACATGTTTGATAATAATATATGTGTAAATATATTGTATGCAGCATATCTGTTATTGGCATTTTATTGGACGTGTGCGAAATACAACAACACGCACCGTATGTTCAGGAGCTATCTCAAAACAGCATTCCGCAGTCTTTTGAAAAACAGGCTATTTTCCGGGCTTAATATCCTAGGATTGGCCACAGGAATGACTTGCAGCATACTGATTTTCCTTTGGGTACAGGATGAACTAAGTTACGACCGCTTTAACAGCAATGCCGGCAATATTTACCGGCTCACAGCCAGTATTGGAGACATCCAGGCGGCGGTAGTACCGGTACCCATTGCCACTGCTGTAAAAGAACATATTCCGTCCGTAAAGAACACCACCCGCATCTCAAGCCTGCAATGTATGGTAACGGCAGGAACGCAGAAATTTGAGGAGAAAAATATCTATTATGCCGACACTAATTTTCTTCGCATCTTCAATTACCCCCTGTTACTGGGCGATGCGGCTGCCCTGTTAACCCGTCCGGATGCAGTGATATTAACCGCCGCCAGCGCCACGAAATATTTTGGCAGCCCCGAAAATGCAATGGGAAAAACACTGCATATTGATAATGACTACAAAGGGAACGATTTACAGGTAACTGGTGTTTTAAAAGATATTCCGCATAACTCGCATCTCCGGTTTGATATGCTGGTACCCATACAGCAATATGAAAAAAGTATTAACCTGGCGCAGGGCTGGGATAACTTTGATGTGTATACCTATCTGCAGATGAATGAGCATTTTAAGGCTACCCCGCAGTCGCTCGCAGCCCTGCAGCAACAGGTTATGGACATCTACAAAAGCAATGACAAACATGGAACGGATGGTCATCTTTTTTTGCAGTCACTAACAGACATACACCTGCATTCCAGGTATTTGCTGGATGTGGCCGGGCAAGGGAGTGCCACGCATGTTAAAATTTTTTCCCTGATCGCCGTATTTATTTTACTGATAGCGGGCATCAATTTTATGAACCTGTCTACCGCCTTATCAGGCCAAAGAGCCAAAGAGGTAGGCCTGCGCAAAACGGTGGGCGCGCTCCGCTCCCAGCTGGTAATGCAGTTTTTGACAGAAGCCCTGCTGTTATCGTTTATTTCCCTGATATTAGGACTGGCGATCGCCTGGTTGTTGCTGCCGTTGTTTAATGATTTTGCTTCCAAAACGATTTCCCTGCAACTGTTGAATGGCAGGATGCTGGCTGAATTTGCAGGCATCGCGATTCTGGTGGGATTGCTTTCGGGGAGCTACCCGGCACTGTTCCTGTCGTCCTTTAACCCGGTGAAAGTACTGAAGGGAGCGAAGGTGCTGCATGGCAGCAAAACCTTTTTCAGGAACAGTCTTATTGTTATACAGTTCTCCATTGCAGTGATCCTGATAGTGAGCACTATTGTGGTATATAAACAGCTGCAATTTATCCGCCACATGGATATTGGCTATAATAAGGAAAACCTGTTGTATGTGCCGTTGCCGAAGCAAGGGGATCTGCAGCAAAATCAGCGTGCGGTAAGAGCAGCCATGGGCCGGTATCCGGATATACAAGACTATGCTTTCATCAGTCATCTCCCTACAAACTTAACTACAGGCACCAAATCGATAACCTGGGAAGGAAAAACACCTGCCGATGATCCCATATTCCCGCAGTTATGGGTAGATGATCATTTCGCAGGCACTTTTGGTACACATATGAAAACCGGTCGTTTTTTTTCGAAGGAATTTAAAGGCGATGACAGGAATTTTGTGATCAATGAAACCGCCATGAAAGTGATGCACTTTAAAGAGGAAACCGTGCTGGGAAAAAGAATTACCATGGATGAAAAAAGCGGTGTGATAGTAGGTGTGATGAAGGATTTTAACTTTAAACCGGTGCAGCAGCCTATTCAGCCGCTTATAATCAGGAATGGCAGCAACGACGATTTCAATGGAAACACCTGTTACGTTGTTATCCGTACAGCTCCTGCCAATATGGAGCATGTACTGGGCTCCATGAAAAAAGTTTTCCAGCAGGTGTACACTGATTTCCCTTTTTCGTTTGGATTTATTGATACCGATCTGTCGAATATGTATATCGCGGAACAACGGATGGGTAAGCTCTTTAACATCTTTTCGGTGCTGTCTGTTATTGTTTCCTGTCTCGGGCTTTTCGGGCTTACTACTTTCGCAACCCAGAAGCGCATTAAAGAAATTGGGGTGAGAAAAGTGCTGGGTGCCAGCGTAGCGGGTATTGTAGGAATGTTATCAAAGGATTTTATCCGGCTGGTTGTTTTTGCGCTGTTGATTGCCTTTCCCATTGCCTGGTGGGTGATGAATAAATGGTTGCAGAATTTCGTCTACCATATCAGTATAGAGTGGTGGTTTTTTGTCATTGCCGGCGTCATTGCCATTGTCATATCTTTTCTTACGGTCAGTTACCAGTCTATCAGGGCCGCGAATGCCAACCCGGTAAAAAGTTTACGGTCAGAATAAAAGTAATATGAAATAGAATACGATGAAATTCAATGCTATACGGGGTTTCATAGGGGCCGGCTTTTTTTATTAAAAAAAATTTGGTTTTATGTTAAACATTTTCCTACATTTGCACTCCGCAATTGAAGCAATGGTTATGCCGCAAGGGCTGCTGATAATGCTAAAAGCGAGGACTAAGAAGGGATTTCGGGGCGTAGCGTAGCCCGGTATCGCGCCTGCTTTGGGAGCAGGAGGTCGCAGGTTCGAATCCTGCCGCCCCGACTTATATCATTTAAATACAAAAACCCGCTCCTAGAGCGGGTTTTTAGTTTCAGTAAAGTCCCATTGTTTTAATTTCAGACTGTCGTAATCCTTTGTGGTAAAGATTTTTGTGGGGTTCGAATCCAGTAGCTTTTCTTCATCTAACATAATAGTGGTCATTAAAATTACCGCTAACGAGCGGGGGGGATGCAGGTTGGGAATTAGCATTCCGTCTTTCCATCACCGCTGCTGATTGAAAATATATTGATGAAGTTATGTACAAAACAAACCTTGCAATTACGTAACGATACGGCAAGGCTTTTCTTTTGCCTCTCCTTCCTCCCGGAAAAAAGCATTCAATGTGAAACCAGTTAAGACTTTCTCAACGGATACGTGCTACTTCTTCAATTTCTTCAGCATGTCCACTGCATTGTTGTTAGCTGGATTTAACGCTAAACTTTTTTCGTAATATTTAATCGCTAAAGATTTGTTGCCTTTATCCATGTACCCTTCGGCTAAACTATCATAGGCATCAGCCGACTCCGGAAATGCAAAAGCATTTATTTCAAACAATGTTATGGCCTGGTCTATTTTATTTTCGTTAATTAAGTCGTATCCTTTATTATTTACGATGTAGCTAATCAGGTCTGTTCCTTTACTCCGTCGAAGGAATTCGTCTTTCCCTGCCTGAAGTCCTTTCTCTATCACCGTTTTTATAATCCGTTCTGTAAAGTCGTTATTCTCTTTATTTTCTGCAACAGGAATAGTTGGCTTGTAGTTTTTATCAAAAATAATCCCGGCAATATCAATGCTTATTTTTCCATCAAAATTACGTTGATTTGATCTATTAGAAAGCATGATTATAGTTACCCGTTCATCAATAAATCGTGTAAAATCGGCATACATGATGTTGTTGACGCCGTTATGCCAGACTCTTTCCGTATGTCGGTTTGTTTTGGAAACATCCCAGCCATAAGCGTAAAAGGCATTTCCGTTTTTATCTTCATCAGCTCTAAGCTTTGGATGATATAGTTGTTGCTTTTCCTGGTTTGATAAAATTTTGTTAGTTGTTAATGCTTTGTCCCATTTAAACATATCTTCCACATTGGAAAGAATACTACCATTTCCTGTAATGTTCCAATATTGATCATCAATATCATAACCCTTGTCTGTAGGCTTTCCCCAAACACTGTCGTTGTTATAATAACCAACAGCCACGTTTTCAGCATTGAAATCAGGCCGGCTTGTACCGGTTAGCTCCATTCCTGCGGGTTTGAATAAATTTTTGTATAGATAATCCTCATAGCTTGTTCCTGCTACTTTTTCAATAATGATTGCTAATAGACTGTAGCCGATATTAGAGTAGGAAAATTGTGTTCCGGGCTCAAAACGTAACTTCGTACTGAACACTTTTTTGATGAAGTCATCTTTATCAATTTTATCATAATCCTTACCGATGCTGTTGATTAGTCCTGCCTGATGGCGAAGCAGGTCATGAATAGTGATGCTTACTTTATCTTTCGGGACATTCGTAAAATATTTAGTGATTCTATCATCAATTGACAGTTTGTCCTGCATCTCCAGCTTTAGGATAGCTGATGCGGTAAATTGTTTAGTGATGGAGCTGATATTAAATATAGTAGATGGCTCATTTTTTAAATATATCTTCTGATCTCTGTATCCATAGCCTTTTGAAAGCACCTTTTTTCCATTCATCCCGACCAGTACACTTCCTGAAAAACCAACGTTCTCCATTTTATTGAGATAAACTTCAATACGTTTCACTATAGACGCTTCACGCCGATGTTGTGCAAAAGCGGAAAACGCTATGCATAAAACAAATGTCAGGGTGATAAAAAATTTGTTCATAGATGATCTTAGGTTGACTTCTTTTTAAAACATCCTACTGCCGCGTTAGCCTAAATGCAGATTAAGATGTTTATTTTTTTGCTATGAGCTTAATGTGGAATTCATTGGAATCCGACATAGTTTGATCAGCTAAATTATCATAGAACTTTCCAGGGAAAACAAGTCCGGGGCGGTGGCTAAGCATTAATTTCAAGCTTGTAACCTTTGCCACGTACAACAACAATTTTGGTATTCGGATCCAATTCCAGTTTTTTCCTCAATTTTGATATGAACATATCCAGGCTACGCCCCACAATAACACCTTCATCTTCCCATATCTCTTTTTGCAGCCGGCTTCTCTCTACCGTCTCGTTAGGAGACAACGCGAAAATGAGCAGCAGCCGCGTTTCAGTTCCAGTCAGGTCTATGGTCTTTTCATTTATTATAAGGTGACGTTCCTGCGCATCAAACAAGACCGAGCCCAGAGTGAATATCTTGGTACCCTGACTCTTAGGTAAGGCTCTCCGTGGCTTAACAGCTCTCAAAAAAATAAAACCAACAAATGCTAAAAATGGCAGGCTGCCCAGAAGATATCCATTCTTTGCAGTGTTCATACCTGCCGGTTTGAATTTAATATTGATCATGTAGCATGCGCTGGGTTGCTTTCTTCCTATGCATGCTACAATGTCATCTTTTGTATTTTTGGATACAGCATATGCATAGGCTACACTGGAGTTGCTACAGTTCAGCACATTAACTACATAGTCACGTGCGAGCGGGTCTTTGGCCAACAAACGCCGGGTGGTGTTCACCAGGGAGCCCGGTTGAAAAGTAAGTTCATTCTCAAACCTGATCAAGTACTCATTTTCCGCGATCTTTTTTACCGGGAGCACCCTTGATGTACTGTCGCCCGACTGTAAGAGCAATTCATGCCCGATCCTGCGGAGTAAAACTTCCCTCCTGGCAATATCGAAGTCGTCGCTTCCCTCCATACTGAAAGCCACGCAGATAACGGAGATAACCAGCAGGAGCATTAGTCCGTACAGGTACTTGCCCTTCCCCTCAAGCAGTTTTTGGCTTTCAAACATAGTATTGCGATTTATTTACAAAGGTTACATTTTAATTTACAATCCTGGTTTCAGTGGCTGAAAGATATCAAAGTAATTTTGCTGAATCAACTTTGATATGATATGAAAAACAAAAAAAGGTTTTGTACAGCCTGATTATCCTGTTGGTGGCAGGAGTAATTTGTTTTCCGCACAAGCTTAGCAAAAACATGACGTTAAGGCTGTCATTTCCCCGGATGTCTCTTCCGGACCTGCCAAAGTCGATAAACTTGATAAGTTAATAAGCGCGTATGCTGAATATGGCAAATTTAATGGATCTGTCCTGGTTGGCCAGGCGGCTATGAAAAAAATGACACAGCTTTTGCCTTACAGAGAATCTTTAACAATAATAAAATAACTTATGAAATACACACAGATTTACCTTTTGCTCTGGATATTTGTTTTTAGCACTTCCTGCGGACAAGGCCAAACAGCAGTGAAAAAAAATATTATCAACTCCGAAAACAAAGATGTATCCATTTCGGGCGGTCCGAACGGCATTACCCGTAATATCATACAAGATAGAAAGGGCAACATTTGGATGGCCTCATGGGAAGGGGTTTTTAGATACGATGGAAAATCGTTTATCAATATTACGGGCAAAGTGAGTTCGGCCCGTTTTTTTTCTCTTTTAGAAGATAGTAAAGGCAATTTTTGGTTCGGCTCTATTGGCTCAGGTGTTTATTATTATGATGGGAAATCCTTTCAAAATTTTACCATCAGGGATGGACTTCTTAATAATGATGTTGGTAGTATTTATGAAGATAAAAAAGGCAATATCTGGTTCGGCGTTTTTGGAGGAGCAAGCCGTTATGACGGGAAATCTTTTCGGAATTATATCATAAATGGAGATGCGATGAATGAAGACCGGACCCGGAAAACGTTTCCGGCCAGACCTCCTTATGAGGTTAATGCTATTATTGAAGACAAAACAGGCAGGTTTTGGTTTGCTACAAGAGGCAATACCTTTGTTTATGATGGAAAAACATTTACCGTTTTCACCCATGAGGACAAACCTTTTAAGAATGTTCGTTCTATCATCGAAGATAGAAAAGGCAATATCTGGCTTGGTGGACCTAATGGTCTTTGGTGCTATGATGGTAGCGCATTTACCAATTTCACACAGAAGTTTGTTGGTTACATAATCGAGGATAAAAACGGCAATATCTGGACCAGTTCAGAAAGAGATAGCAGCCAGGCTTCAGTACTTTCCCGGTATGACGGAAAGTCCTTGTCTAATCAACCTTGGGCACTTTCCCGTTATGATGGAAAGTCCTTGTCCAATAAAAGGCCTACGGTAACCGAAATAGCAAATAATCCCATGTTTTTTGGGATTTTGGCATCTAATGATGGAAGTATTTGGTTTGGTGCTGTTGATGGGGTGCGTCGTTATGATGGAAATACCATCACCAGCTTTAACGGTAAAAAGAGCCAGGAATAAATGCGTAGCGTAAGAGCCCAATCCTGATGGAAACTATCAATTCCGGTTAAAGCTGCCATAAGAAAGTCCGGAAGATCTCCTGTCGCCGCGACTTAGCAAAGAGCCTGCTCAGAGAAGAGCAGGCTCTTTGTAATATTCTATTCACCGGCACAGTAGTCTATTTACTGCTGGTAGTCATTATCCGGTAGTCGATAGTTAGTAACTATTTTTCTCAAAAAAATATCTTCCTGTTTGTTTTCTTAGTAAATATCCGTATTTATGGCTGTATGTATGAACATATTAAAAAGCGTAACTTCCAATCTTTCATATATAGCAATTTTGAAAAACAAATGAAACGAGTGTTTATCCTTCTACTGCTACTTGTTGTCTGTTTCCCTACGCATGCACAGAAAAGCAGTTCGCCGGCAGATTACGTACAACCGCTTGCCGGAACAGCTACGAGCCGCTGGTTTTTTTTCAATACGGCATGCCGTCCGTTTGGCATGGTCAATCTCTCTCCTGACACCCAAACCGGAGGCGACTGGAAAAATGGTTACCTCTATGGAGATAAAAAAATCCGATGTTTCAGTCACGTTCATGGTTGGCAACTCTACGGACTGGCAGTTTTACCTTTTACGGGAGCGCCAAGGGGTGAAGAAGGAATGAATGTTTATCAGTCAGATTTTGATCACCAGCACGAGCAGGCCAGCGTTGGCTACTACCAGGTGTTGCTTCAGACCTATGGAGTCAATTCTGAACTTACTTCCAGCAACCGGGTAGGAATGCATCGATATACTTTTCCCAAGGATTCAATACGGGGAGTCTATTTTGATTTGTGCGCTACTTTAATGGATAAAATAAAGACGGCAAGTTTGCATAAGAAGAATGAACGGGAACTGGAGGGTAGTATAACGATGGCCGCAACTTCCAGGCGCCCAAAGCCATTTACGCTTTACTTTGTTGTGCAATTCTCTGATTCAATTCAGTTGCTTGGGAAATGGCGCGGCAAGCACAAAATATCTGATGTAACTGATACCATATCCGGCCCCGGTATCGGAGCGTGGGTGGAATTTCGTCCGTCAGAAAAGCCACTGCTAATGAAAGTAGCACTTTCTTATACCAGCGTCCAGGGCGCTCTGATAAATCTTCAAAGCGAGGCGCCTCACTGGAATTTTGATCAGTTGGTACAGGAATCATATAAAGAGTGGAATAACTATCTGAGCCGGATAGAAGTACATACATCCGATATTAAAGCGAAGGAACGTTTTTATACGGATCTCTGGCATGCATTGCTTGGCAGGAGAACAATAAGTGATGTTGATGGCTCCTACTGTGACAATACGGGGCCTTTGCCCCTCACTAAGCGCACGGATCGCGACAAAAGCGGCATACCCTATCCGCACTATAATTTTGACGGTATTTGGGGCGCACACTGGTCCATATCGCAGTTATGGGGTATGGTTTATCCTGAAATCACCAATGGTTTTTGTAATACTATGCTTGATATGTACCGTAATGGCGGACTGATACCCAGGGGGCCTTCAGGCGGTAATTACACGTTTGTGATGATAGGCGATCCGGCTGCCCCCTTCTTTGCGTCGGCCTATCATTATGGTATTCGTAATTGGAACATCTCTTTGGCATGGGAAGGGTTAAAGAAAAATGCCTATCCGGGTGGCATCCGTGATCATGCCGGTTACGAATTTGATGATCAAGCTTCCGGTGGAGGAATGAACTATTACATAAAGAACGGCTATGTACCGGAAGGAATTGCAGGAGGCGGTGCTCATAAAGACGGGGCATCCATGACCCTTGAATATGCCTACCAGGATTGGTCCCTGGCGCAACTTGCCCTTTCGCTTGGCAAAAAAAAGGAGGCAGACGAGTTTTTAAAACGGAGTACAAACTATAACAAACTGTGGGATAAAGAAACTGGTTTTATGCGGCCGAGAAACTCCGATGGAAGCTGGATAAAAGAGTTCATACCTATTGGAAAAAATAAAGAGTTTGCCACCACAGGCTTTTGCGAATCTAACAGTGCCATATATACGTATTTTGTTCCTCAATCTCCCAGGGGACTTATTCAATTACTGGGTGGCAATGAAGCTCTTTGCACCAGGCTGGATTCACAGCTTCAAAAGGGCGAGGCGCACCACTTCCTCGTTCCCCATGGTGAACATGGGACAGCTTCGGCAGATTTTGAAAATCAACCTGCGGTAGGAATGCCCTGGCTGTTCAATTTCGCGGGCAAGCCCTGGTTATCACAAAAATGGGTATATAGTATCAGAAATTCCGTATTCAGTGAAATCACCCCGGATGCAGCCTACAGGGGCGACGAAGATCAGGGCCAATTCGGATCCGTTGGTGTAATGATGGCAATGGGCCTGTTCGATTTTCAGGGAGGAGCCGGACAAAATCCAACATGGCAGATTACAGCTCCTGCCTTTGATAGCCTTACTATCCATCTTAACCCGGACTATTATCCCGGTAAAACCTTCCGGATAAAAACTTTGGGGCAAGCGCCGGGTAATTGTTATATACGATCTGCAAGGCTGAACAACAAGCGCTGGAACCATTACTGGCTTCGCCATGAGGACCTGGTAAACGGAGGAACGCTTGTATTGGAGCTGGGTGCTCAGCCGAATTATTCATGGGGAAACTAAATCGTTCCCCCATGAATATAATTACCTGCCTGGTTCAACACAGCTTATTTTCAACTAACAAAGCTGCCTGGTTTTTAGATTACATTGTTTTTTGCACCACTTTCTCTGTTGAGTCGCTGTTTACTGCATTACCAACAAACCAGCGGTTAGCAGCCTTCTGAAGTTCGTTGCAATCCGGTTGGTCGTCGGCTGCCCAGGCGATAATCCCATCAGGACGTATCAGTACAGCACTTATACCCAGCGGGGCTTTTGCATTGCCTGAAATATACCTGATTTGGTCGCCATATTCATCAGCCCAGGTTTTAAGGGAGGCATTGCCGTTGAAGTCAAGGAGTATGCCCTGTCCGCTATGCATTGCGTCACCTATTGTTGTGCTGTTTTCAAATTCAAAGTTGGGAACGCTGTGGCCTGTCAGCGGGTGATCACCATCAAGATGGTATTGAGTATAAATACCCCACACCCTGCCGGCAAAATAAGTGGCGCCATCGCGTGTATCTATTAAATCGCCGACGATTGCGCGCATCGCCCTGGCGGATGGGCCGGGTCTCATCAGGGACACTTGTGCCCGCGACCAATCCAGCACTTGTGCACCGATGGGAGATCGCTCGGTATAATAGCTGTTCAGCAGGTCTTCCGGCGCTGTCTCCTTAATGGTAGCGGCGAGTTTCCAACCCAGGTTCATGGCATCCCCCAGTCCGAGGTTAAGCCCCTGACCTCCCAGCGGCGAATGAATGTGCGCAGCATCACCGGCTAAAAGTACCCGCCCGTTGCGGTAGGCGGTGGCTTGTCGTGCCCGGTCGGTCCAGGTGGTTCCGATATGGAGTGCTGTAATGGTAACGTCGGTGTTGGAAACATAGCGAAGTACCTGTTGCACATGTTCAGCGGTAAGTGGTTGGCCAGACTGATGAAACGCCCCGGCATCAAAATCCTGTATGGCCAGGTAACCTGGCTGGGATTGCACGTACATACCTGTTGACGTAATGTTGCGGCCGGGACTGAGCTTCTCAGGATCGGCCATATCAACCAGCACGGAGTAACCGGTAAATTCGGGCTCGGTGCCGGCGAATTCAAAGCCACCGGTTTTGCGAACAACACTGCGGCTTCCATCGCAGCCCACAAGCCATTTGGCTGTAAAGGATTGTTCGCCCGACTGAACGGTTACTTCATCTGCGGTTTGCTGAAAGTCAGTCACGGCAAGCCCATGCCTGATATCCACACCCAGGGCTGTTGCGCGCCTGGTGAATATCGCCTCAAGCTCACCTATTTCAGACAACAAACTGGGGGCGGTAGCTCCTGGCAGGCGATATTGCCATTGTGTGGCGTCAATACGATCGTCATAAAACGGAATACCGGCGAAATGTCCTGCCTGTCGGCGGGGCTTGGGCCCCTGTCCTGCAGCAGTGGTAAGATGAGGATTTTTAAGGCGTTTATGCAGCTCCAGTTCATCCAGCAAGCCACGACGATACAGCGTTTCAATAGTGGGTGAAGAGAGACCTCGTATTCCGAAGGGTGGATGCTTTAACGGAGACTGAGGATTTTCCGCTTTTTCCAGTACCAGGACCGAACAATTGGCGAGGGCCAGTTCGCAGGCGAGGAACAAACCTACCGGTCCTGCACCGGAAATGATTACATCATAAATAGGATGGTTTTGCGTGGGTTTTGTGTTTTCAGGTGTAGCTTTCATGTAAAATAATTGAAACACAAAATTCCGGAATGCTTAACCCTTAGGCTTGTATAAACGCGACAAAATCATCGCTTACCGCCTGTTTGCCTTTTTTTGCTTTTCGCGCAAATGCCGCGGGCGTACTGCCGCTATAGCGTTTGAACTCCCTGCTTAGGTGGGATTGATCTGTATAGCCCAGTTCCAGGGCTAAGCCGGCGAGGTTGGAGTCGGGGGAATGCCATAATTGGTTTCGCACCTGCTCAAAGCGGATAAGACCGGACACGTCTTTGACAGTATAACCGGAAGATTGTTTGAATTTTCTTTCCAATGTGCGAACCGTTGCATGAGCCGCCGCAGCTACCCCGCTTACCGGCATGGCGCCATTTGCTTCCCGCATGGCAACTCCTGCTTTGGATAGCATACTGTCGGCAGCAATTCCTGACCGGGCATCCAGGAAATATTGTTGTACCCGTGCAATCGCTTCGTCTGTTTTGCCCGCCTGAATACTTTCATTTAACGAGGATTGGAGCGCGGCCACAGGGTGTTCAAATTCGTGCAAACCGTGCTTGCCGGAAGGCAGTCCGAGCAAATCGAATACGGTCCAGGGATAGCACCTGACACCAATGATTTCAAAAAGATTTTTCGTGGTTAGCAGAACAGGTTGATTGAGCAGCCCCATCATAAACGGTGAGGGCAATGATTTCATCACTCCATTGCTGAAAATGCTGCAGCCACTTCCGAAATGAAAAATAATTTCAGCGTAGCCGTCGGGCAGCACCTCAAAGTCCGACGGTGATGCTCCGAAATCGCCCCTGTTGTACCAAAAGCATTTAATGGTATCCTGTAGCGCTTCAGGGGGCTCAAATTCCCGGTGCAGCATTTTGAAAGGTTGCATATGTTGGTGCGTGGTAGTATGTGATAAAATTAAGGTAAAAGAGAGATACTTTGTATCTTTAGTAACAGGTCTCCCACCTGCATTAAATTTTGTCAACATGAAATATAATGAAATCAGGCCCTGCAAAGCGTTAATACCATATGTGAAATGCTTCTACATATATGAATCTGATATGAATGCGGCATTTGACGATACTGTTTTTCCAAGCGGCTGCATCGAAATTATATTTAACCTGGGAACCGGGAACTGGCAAACTGCGGCAGGAGATACTTTTGTAACCACGCCACCGGTGGAGTTATGGGGACAAATTACCCAGCCTTTGCCCATCAAATCCATTGGAAGGAATACGATGCTGGGTATCCGTTTTTATCCGCATGCGGCGGCCTGTTTTTTAAACGATAAGATAGACCTGTTTAACAACCAGGTGGTTGATTTTCGCGATTTGCCGGATCGTGGGGTCAATACGTTGTATACACAATTGCAGCACAGCAGCAGCTGGAAACAGAGAGTTGAGCTGGTGGAAGATTTTTTACTACGCCGGCTTTCCCTTTCGAAGAAAAGAATTGGTAAGATGGGATTGGTAAATGATATCATGAGTGAAATTCGCCAATACGATTTCTTTGATAACCTGGAAAATGTAGCCGCACGTTATGGTATTACCTCCAGGTATCTTCAAAAAGTATTTCTGCAATACACAGGGCTTACGCCCAAATTATACAGCAAAATAAACCGCTTCCAGCATAGCCTGCAGCTGGTGATGAAAAAAGATACCTCCCTGACTTCCATTGCTTACGATTGCGGCTATTTCGACCAGTCACATTTTATAAGGGAATTTAAATCCTTTACGGGACTAACCCCTTCCGGTTATACACCGGAGAACTCCCCTGTTACACTCGCCGTTAATAATTAAATAGTTCCGTTTTATACAATTACAGGTGTTGCTGCAGGAATAATTTTGTTGCTGATAATAAACAACAGCATAGTTGTCACTTATCAAACAACAAATTTGTTCATTTTAAACAGCAAACATCATGTCTTCGAAATTTGACACTTTCCGTGCCCTGCATCAATCCGATAATTTATTTGTATTGCCCAACGCCTGGGATGCCAGGAGCGCATTGCTTTTCCAGGAACAACAGTTCCCGGCTGTAGCCACTTCCAGTGCGGCGGTTGCCGGTAGCCTGGGGTATGAGGATGGGGAAGGCATGCCTTTCCATGAATATCTCTTTGTGATTAAGCGGATACTGTCAACCGTACAAATTCCAGTGTCGGTTGATATGGAAATGGGATATGGAGCTTCCGACGAAGAAATCCTTCATAATGTGAGAACGCTGGCGAAACTGGGTATTGCGGGGATTAACCTGGAAGACTCCCTCATCAATACATCGGGCCGGGTATTGAAAGATGCCGACGCGTTTGCCCGCACCATCGCATTTCTTAAGCACAACCTGCTGCACGAAAAACTGCAAATCTTCATTAATGTACGTTGTGATACGTTTATCCTGGACGTAAACAATAAGCAGGAAGAAACCATTCACCGTATAAAAAAATATGAAATGGCCGGAGCAGACGGGATTTTCCTGCCATGTATCAGCGCAGAAGATGATATTGAACTGGCCGTCAGCCACAGCCCGTTGCCCTTAAATGTGATGTGTATCCCCGGGCTTCCCGGTTTTGATACGTTGAATAAACTGGGTGTAAAGCGTGCCAGTATGGGGCCATTTTTCTTTAGCAAAGTGTACGATAACGCTATTCATCTTTCCAGGGAGATTGTTACCGGAAAAAGTTTTTCCCCGGTTATTTAATATCATTCATCTCAAAAAAAAATCAGTATGAATTTACCTACCAGAGCAGCAGATGCTCATGCTGCATTAGCGGCTGCCTTCAATACCGGCGATGTTGCCACCGTATTGAATATGTACGATTTCGATGGCATTATTGTGCCGGAGCCGGGGAAGCCTGTTTCCGGGAAAGATGCTTTTGAAGAAGCGATTAAATCTATTTTATCTATCAGGGGAACCATGGAAATCAAAACGGTGTATTGTCTTCAAACCGGGAACCTTGCTGTGGGCCGGTCGGAGTGGAATATCACCGATGGAGAGGAGGTAAAAGTCAGTGCCAAAGGTATTGAGCTGATGCGGCAACAGCCGGATGGTACCTGGAAAATTTTGATAGACCATGCTTTTGGCGCCATGGAAAACATAACGGTTTAGTCGTTACCGTTAGCCCGGAAGACAGCCGCTCAGGAAATGGAGCGGCTGTCTTTTTTAGGAAACACACGAAAAATACGTTCTTAATATCATGCCAGATTATTGCCGGCTCTTCTACCGGGTTAATATTTTTATAGAATAATTTTTATAAATAATATGTATTTTATTTTATGTAAAATAATTATCACTTTCTCTTCTTCCCTGTGCATTTTCATTCATCTTTTTTACCCTGATCTTTTCGCTGTTCATTTTGTTCATTTCCGCCCCGGACCTGCTACAGCGCTGATTATTCGGCTACATTAGTCCTACCGAACCGAATTCCCAATAATTACACGACTAAGTATCCTTATGCGATTCCCTTTGTGTGCCTTGAATGCAAATATCCCTGTTGTGTTACCTGGAATAAACAGGGTAATACCGTATGTGATGTTAGCATGCCTGCTGTGTATGATGTATCCGGTTCGTACCTCCGCACAAATAGGTTGCCCGGTTACCAAAATAAGGAAGTATACTTCCGGTCAGCGAACAGATGCCGTACTGGGTGATGTGCAGAATGCCGCCAATGCTACAGATGCGAATCCTGCGAGTCTTTCTACATTAAATGCCCTTGCTGTACTGGGACTCACCTACGCAAGACAATATCTCAATTTCGACGCCACGGTGGCGGCAGGTACCCCCGTGAGTGTAAAAATAATGTATCCTACTAACCTCGTGGGCGTAGGCACAGCAGTGACGATACAACCTTTTATATACGATAGCCATCATGTGGAAAAAGCCGCTGGCGTGTCTTTTACCATAGGCGACCTTTTATCCTTACTCAGTGGTTCCGGTGATATGGAAGTCCCCCTCACCCCAAAAGATGCAGCAGGAAACCCTGTTGCCTATGATGGCGTATGGGTTACGCTGACGGGTGTTTTATCAGTAGGCGTAAGCATGGGCGTGTATGATGCATGGATCATGCAGAACGGACCAGGCACCATTAATTGCAACACCGCCGTGGATGTGCAGGCGGGGATCAGGGCCGGCGCACTTAGCCTGTTAAATGCCACCGGCAGTGTGGATAATAAGTGGCTGGCAATTGACAATGATCCGGGTCTTACTACCTATGCTCAACTCAACACCGGCGTAAAAGTGCTGAGTGAGGTGTTTGAAACAGTGGTATTCAGTACGCCTTCCAAAGCAGGAGATTCGATATACATCGTTTTGCAGGACCCCGGCAGCGGTTTGCTGGATCTTAACCTGCTTACCGGCTTCGCCATACAGCCCTATCTCGGCAATACAGCTGCCGGCAGCCCTATTACCAACAGCGGCTCATTGCTGAATTTGCGTCTGTTGAGCGGACCCGGACAAAAATATGTACTCTCTGCTGCGATCCCCGTTTCATTTGACCGGATAGATATTAAGCTGGGTGGTTTGGTGGAAGCGCTTAGTGCATTGCGTATTTATGACGTAAGAATGGTAGCGCCTGTGCCGGCTTATTCCCTTACAATAGATGGACTGGCGAATGCCGGCCCTGTTTGTATAAGAGATGTGGGTAAGCTGAAGTTTACCATTACCAATCCTGATGCCTGCGCCACCTATCACTGGTACAAGGCAGACAATACCCTGTTGCTGGCTAACAGTACCACGTTTACACCTGTTATCACCAGCGCAGGTACCTATACTTATTATGTTGAAGCCATCCGAACAGGCTGCAACGGGAATGTAAGTAATCGTGTGTCCGTTACCGTTACCGTTGTTCCCCGTCCCGGAGCACCGGTATTAACTATTCAATTAAACCCTTGACATATGAAAATCGTTACTTTCGGAATGCGCCGGCCTTTCCATCCTGTTTTACCGATCCCTGTTATCCGTACTGGTATTTTTACCTGTTTCATGGCGGCATTATTAATGTTGTGCGCCCTTCACGTGAGCGCGCAAACACCCGCAAAGGTGAAAACGCCGGCGGAATTGTCGGTCGGAGATGATCCTGCAAAAGGTACTTCTACCAGTACCGGTACTACTTTGTTTTGTGCAGACCAATCGGGCTTTACGCTGAAGTCGAGTACCACTGATCCCAACAGTAGCCCTGCCGTGAGTTACACCAATTGGGCGTGGCAGGAGCTGGATGTAAGTGGTAACCCGGCTGCATTGCCGGCTACTGCAACACCTAACAATGAAAAACTGGTAGTTGCCTCTGCCACGCCGGGATGGCATACCTACCAGGTGATTGCCTCTACCGGTACGGCAGAATGTCCGGCCGATCCGGTTATTTTCACCGTATATGTATTGCCTAACCTCACCATCACCGCTGCAGTAGATCCGGCGAATAATCCGGCTCTCACGTATTGCGCGGCCAATGGCGCGCCCACAGATCCGGCGAAGCTTATTAAGATGAAGAGTACGGTGGCATTCGCTACCACGCCACGATCACTCCCCGGCCTGAAAGATTATCAGCTGAGTGATTTTGAAGTAAAGTATACCTGGACAAAAATTGATGTGACCACCAACGATAAAACTACGGTAGGCACAGATGCAGATTACACCGTTGCAGATCCTGCTTCAACAACTTCCGGAGTGGAAAAGAAATTCAAATATACTGTACAGGCAGTGTATTCCGTGAAGGGTTGCAGCGACTACATCGCCACTACTCAATTCAACGGTAGTGACGCCATTATCACAGTTACACCTAAACCAGGCAAACCGGTTATTACCATCGAGTAAACAGGGTATGGGTAAGAAAGTAACGGTAATCATCCTGGTACTGGGCTGCTGGATAGCTTCAGCGATGGCGCAACAGCAGCCACCGATCAGGTATATTATGCCCGGGCAGCAGGTAAAACTGACTGCCAATCCAACGAATGCTCCCCGGTACCAGTGGTACCGGGATGGCATTCCGTTGGGTGGTGCATTTCTGCAGGATTACGTTACAGCCACACCCGGCAGGTATACCGTGGAAGCATATAACGGTGACGGGTGTATGTCGGATTTGTCAGATGCCGTGATCATTGCGGAAATTACCGGCAGAGGACCCGATGCAGATATGCAGATCAATAAGACGGCCGACAATGGTGCATTCAGGCTCAACAGCACTTTCAGTTACTATCTCACCGTTGTGAATAACGGACCGGCAGCTGCCACCGGTATCGTGGTAACAGATAAACTGCCCAAACAGGTAGCGCTGGATCTGTTGTCAGTGCCTACCGCCGGCAGCGCTGTTTACCAGGCAAATGATCATACGGTATTATGGAAAATAAGCGGGTTAGCTACCGGCGCTACGGCCTCGCTGGCTATCAGGGTAAAAGTGCTGGAAGCCGGCGCCATCAGCAATACGGCTACGGTTGCTGCCACAGAGCCGGACAAGGCGACACAGAACAACAGCAGTGCTCATCAGTTGCTGGTATTGCCGCTGCATATTCCCAATGCCATCACGCCAAATGGCGACGGCGTAAATGATGTTTTTATAATCAGTGGATTGGAACAGTATCCTGAAAACGAGCTTACTATTCTGAACCGCTGGGGTAACCACGTATTTGAACAAAAAGGCTATGCACAAAACTGGAGTGGCAAAGGATTGAATGCAGGCACCTATTTCTACCTGTTACGGGTAAAGGATGGAAATGGCCGCTGGCAAGACTTTAAAGGATATATCACATTGTTGAAGCCATAACAATTTACTATGTGTGTGAAGAAATATATTTGTTTCCTGGTTTGCCTCTTAAGTGGCACGCAGTTGTTATTTGCGCAGCAGGATGCTCAGTTCAGCCAGTATATTTTTAACGGGATTTATATCAACCCCGCTTACGCCGGTTACCGGCAAGAGCTGAATGCCCATGCCTTTTACAGGAACCAGTGGGTAGGTGTGCCGGGCGCTCCGGAAACCATGTCACTGGCAGTAGATGGCAGCGTTAACAACGACCGGGTAGGACTGGCGTTACAGGTGTCGCACGATAAAATCGGCGCACAGAGCCAGCTGGCAGCTTATGGAAATTATGCTTACCGTATTCCACTGGGCAATGAAACAGGGCACCTTGCCTTTGGCATTGGCGCCGGTATCGTACAGCTGGGCCTGGATCCCAATAAACTTGATTTCACCAATCCCAATGAACCTAATATTGGCGGCGCTGCGCAGCATATGCTGCTGTTTGACACCAGGGCGGGTGTATACTATTCCACCGCTAACTGGTTTGTTGGTTTTTCAGCAGATAACCTGACGGCTCAGTACCAGGCAAAAAACAAAACACTGAGTCATTTTATCCCGGTGCCTAAACCACACTACTATTTAACCGGTGGCGCATTGCTGGAAATGAATGAAGATGTGTTGCTGAAGCCGTCCTTCCTGTTGAAGGATGACCGGTCGGGGCCTACCAGCCTCGATATAAACCTGTTTGTATTGCTGAAGGAACTGGTATGGATTGGAGGAGGTTACCGCACAGCGGTCGACTTATACCGGAAGCCCGCATTGCAACCGGGGCTTACAAAATCCAGCGCCGTTGTAGCAATGGCAGAGGTATTTGTTTTACCCGAGTTGCGGATAGGGTACGCTTTTGATTATGCGTTGAATAAATACCGGAACTATAACAATGGTACCCACGAAATTTCGGTAGGTTTTTATTTTAAAAAGATGGACAATACCAGGAGAAATTCTCTGCGGCAGGTACGCTGCTCTTACTTTTGAAGAAAAGTTTGAACACCTTCGTCTTATGCAGCTTAATCCTATAGATGGTTAGAAGATCTGGACAGAAGAGTTATATTTGAGATAGATATCTACTTATCGGTAATGAAATGGAGGAATTCTTTCTTAAAATAAGTAATTACAGTAAGCTGACTCCCGAAGCGCAGCTAGCGTGGGAGCAGATTCTGAAGCGCAAAGAATATACAAAAGGTAGTTTCTTGGTTAAAGCTGGTGATA
This sequence comes from Chitinophaga hostae, assembly GCF_018224885.1. Lineage (GTDB taxonomy): Bacteria > Bacteroidota > Bacteroidia > Chitinophagales > Chitinophagaceae > Chitinophaga > Chitinophaga hostae. Next base: position 959,914 of record NZ_JAGTXB010000001.1, read on the forward strand.
CAGCAAGAACTGTTGCTTTTGTTTCCCGCGGCTTGTTTTCTCAGTATGCTTTGGCTGAGGATGGAAGTGTTTTTATCAAACGTTTTTTTTCGGAAGGTTATTTCGCCGCATCTACCACGTCCCTCTTAAGCAAAACGCCAAGTGCAACCACTATCGAGGCATTAGAGCCCTCCATTACCTGGGAATATGACTTTGAGGAATTTAAAGCGCTTACCCGGAAATACCAGGATATCGCGACGTTCTACATCCATTATATGGAGTTGCACTGGATAATTGAAAAAGAACCGGAAGAAATTGGTTTCAGACAATGTACTGCAAAAGACCGGTATGAAGATTTTATAAAAAAATACGCTCATCTGGCAAAGCGGATTAAAAAGCACCACATCGCTTCATACCTGGGGATCACTCCAACCCAGGTGAGCCGTATTTTCGCGGCAAAAAAATAATTTCTTACAGGTGTTTTGTTTCTCCTCAATCTTTGTTGGGGATCGGTAACCCTGTTTTCATTTCCTCAACAAATGTAAATGTTTTAGAAAAAAAGGTATCCCATATTTGTGATACTGGTGCGAGGTCGCACTGGGTGAATTGTTTTTACAAAAAGCAAAAAATGATAAGACTATGAGCAACACAAAAAAAGTAGATGAATTTTTAGGCAAACTCAAGCATCCTTTGAAGGCTGAAATGGAAGCCGCAATAAAAATCATCCGCGGGGTAAGTTCCAGGATAGAAGAAGATGTAAAATGGGGTGGGCCAAGTTTTGATTATGTGGAACCCATGGCAACATTTAATCCCAGGATGCAGGATTTTGTAGCGATCATTTTTCACAAAGGAGAATTGATAGAAGACAAAACCGGTCTCCTGGAATCTGCGCCAAAAGGTAAAGCCTACATTAAGTTCCGCTCAATGAAGGAAGTAAAAGATAATAAAGAAAATCTTCAGAAAATAGTGAAAGAATGGATAAGATTAATGGGATAAATAATTTATATCGGGCCTTTGCTGCACACGGATATTGAAGCATATTGCCAGCGCATGCAGCAAAGGTCGGATGTGAACAGGACAGGATTCGAACCTGCATATACTATACAATCATTGCCAGTGTGCTCGTCAGGTCAGCTGCCTGTGCGGGTAGAAATGCAGGAAAATCGCCGCTCCACTGGTGAATTGGATCTGCATTAACTATATAGTGCGTTGCCATTCCGCTACCTGTTCGTATTGCATTATTCCGTTAACCAGGTGCGGCAGACGGGTGTTTCATCAGGTTCATATTAAACACAGGGCTTTGGTGTTACGGTTATTTTGAGTTACATCGTTCCCAGGGATACATGACATTACCTATGTGATCTAACAATTCTGTAATAAAAAGGTTCGATGCTGTTGGTGCTAACCAACGTTACCTCTTTCTTCTTTGCCGGCTATGGCGTAAAAGTTTAGTATTAGTATTCCCGTTTTTGCCTTCTTTCTAAAAAAATATTTCCCTCGTAATTTCTTTCTTAACTCATTATTTATAAGTGTTTTATACTCTTTTTTGTATCCCTGGAACCTATGATGTTATAAATATTAGTTTAGTATTTATATACTTCGTATGAATTTGGAATGTATATTTATACTATACTTTTATAAGTGATACTAAACCTACGTTTATCACCAAAATCCTTTCCGTATGAAACTTTTTTACTCCAGGCTCCGGTTCCTACTGCTTATACTGGCGGTATTGCCGGTATGGAACATGGCTTTTGCCCAATCCCCCTTATCGGGCGCCGTAACAGATGCTGCCAACCAGCCTATCATCGGGGCGTCTGTTGCTGTAAAAGGCAGCAACAAAGGAACTACCACCAATACACAGGGGCATTTCACCATTAACGCCGGCAGCAATGCCACCCTGGTGGTTAGCTTTATTGGATTCAGCACAAAAGAAGTGACTGTTAGCAACCAGGCCAACATCACGATTGTATTAGAGAAGAAAGACGAAGGCCTCAATGAAGTGGTGGTAACAGCACTCGGTATTAAGAAAGAAAAGAAAGCTGTAGGCTACGCGGTACAGGAGGTAAAAGGTGCTGAACTGGTGAAAGCCAGGGAGCCTAACGTTGTTAATTCACTCACCGGAAAGGTAGCAGGGCTGCGCATCGCTACCTCCACCGATCTTTTTGGTGATCCGGGCATTTCCCTGCGCGGAAAAAACACCATTATCGTAGTAGACGGCGTACGCATCAACTCCAACTCCTGGAACCTGAGCGCCGATGATATCGAAAGCTTTTCCGTTTTAAAAGGCCCCAGCGCGGCTGCATTGTATGGCTCCGATGGTATCAACGGCGCTATACAGATCACCACTAAAAGAGGCGCTAAAAACCGGCGTGGCTATGCAGTGGAATTTAATTCCAGCACACAATTGCAAACCGGCTTCAATGCTATCCCCGGCCTGCAATCTGAATATGGTCCAGGATCAGACTTCCAGTACGAGTTTGTAGATGGCCGCGGCAACGGCACCAACGACGCCGACTATGACGTATGGGGGCCCCGTTTTGAAGGCCAGCCAATTAACCAGTGGAATAGTAAAACGGATCCCGGTACAGGTAAGCTAATCCCTTTGCCATGGTCTGCCCGGGGGAAAAATAACCTGAAAACATTCCTGCAAAACGGATTATTATCTACCAATAATCTCGCGGTTTCTGCCAACAACAACAAAGGAGATATCCGTTTCTCCATGACACAGCTGTACCAGAAAGGCATGGTGCCGAATACAAAACTGAACGCTACCAATATCAATGTTTCCGGGGGACTGAACATCAATTCCAGGCTCCGGCTCGAAACCAATATCAACTATAATAAACAGTATACGCCTAACCTGCCCAATATGGGATATCAGCCAGGCAGCCCCATCTATGCGCTCATGATATGGGGCGCAGCCAATTATGATATCAACGATTTAAGAGATTACTGGCAGCCCGGAAAAGCAGGTACCCAACAAAAAAATGTGGAGTATTACCAGTATTCCAATCCCTATTTTATTGCTTACGAACAACTACAGGGATATTACAAAGATGATCTTTTCGGATACCTCAAACTGAAGTATACCATTGCAGATAACTTTGACATACACCTGCGTTCAAACGTAAGTACCAACTATGTAAATAAACAGAACCGCTTTCCTATATCCACCTCGCAGTACAATGGCGATGGCGGCTACTTTCAGAAAGGTGGTTATAACGAATCCTTTAATTATTTCTGGGAGAATAATACCGACGTACTGGCTTCCTATTCGAAAGATATTTCTTCTTCGTTCTCTTTTAAAGGATCTGCAGGCGCCAACCTGCTGTCAAGAAGAACGAACTATCAATACAGCCATACCAACAACGGCCTGTTGGTACCGCAGCTATGGACGGTGCAAAACAGTGTAGACCCGTCGTCTTCTGAAACCGACAAAGCATTGTACCAGCGGAAAAGCGTATATGCGTTGGCGGATTTTGATTATAAAAAGATGCTCTTCCTGAGCCTGACCGGTCGTATTGATCAGGCCTCCACGCTGCCCAAAAGCCATGGATCTTATTTCTATCCATCTGTGTCGCTGAGCGCGGTAGTATCGGAAATGGTCCACCTGCCGGCTTTTATTTCTTTTGCCAAACTGCGGGCATCTTATGCCAAGGTAGGCAACGATGGCTTACCGGCTGATCCGGGTTATGCGAGCTATTATAAATTGTCTCCTACCTATACCACCGGTGTTAGATGGAATGGTAATCCCTCCCTCTATTACGACGGTACCCTGTATGATCCGGGCATTTCACCGGAGTTTAACAAGTCGCTGGAGTTTGGTGCTGACCTGCGTTTCCTGAAAGGACGATTAGGCGTGGACCTCACTTATTTCAGAAACATCGAAGGCCCCAGCATTTTTTACCTGCCGCTGTCTTCCACCAGCGGAGCCAATTCGCTGCAGCGTAACGGGCTTACCTATATCCGGAAAGGTATGGAGCTGATTGTTACCGGCAGCCCGGTAAGAACGGCCAATTTCGGCTGGGATGTAACGGTGAACTGGTCTACCCAGCAGCGCTACCTGAAAGAAGTATATGATACGCTTCAATCTTACAACCGTATAAAAACCGGCGACAGAACAGATAAATTATTCCTGACAGATTTCCAACGCACACCCGATGGACAGGTGGTTTACAACGCCTCCAACGGCAGACCGCTGAAAAACAGCTATACTACCTTCCAGGGCTATACGAATGAGAGCTGGATGGGAAGTATACAGAACAATTTCCGGTATAAACAGCTGAGCATCGGCTTTATGTTTGATGGCCGCTTTGGAGGTAAACTCGTTAACTATGTCAGCCAGAAACAATGGCAGGCAGGCGCAGCTCCGGCATCAGCCAATGAATATCGCCTGGCCGACTGGAACAACCGCAATACGCCCGGTTACAAAGGTACCTATGTGGGCCAGGGCGTAAATGTTACTGGTGGGTCTTTAGTGGTAGACGGAGACGGTAACGTGATTTCCGATTCCAGGAAATTCCAGGACAATACTACCAAAGTTAAATGGGAGTCTTTTGCTAAAGGCTATTGGGGCAGCGAAGTGCCCAACCTGATCGACAAATCCTATCTGAAGCTCCGGGAAGTAACCATCTCTTACAGCCTGCCGCAAAAGGTGCTGGCCAGACAGCATTTTTTTAATGCCGCATCTTTTACGCTGGTGGGCCGCAACCTGTGGTATGTTACCAAAGATAAGAATGCACGCAATATTGACCTGGATCAGTGGACCGGGGGAAGCACCAACCTGGAAACGCCTTCTGTGAAAAGTTTTGGTGTGAACATAAACCTTACTTTCTAAGCTCAAAAATTGCAAAAAATGAAACGTATATATAGAAAGTGGATGCTCGCAGCGGTAGCAGCAGCTTTACTTACAACCGGGTGCAGGAAAATTGATGACCTGCAGAAAAATCCCAACGTATCCGACCAGGCTTCCCCTAAGCTGCTGTTAACCGGCATCGCATACGATATGTATGATAATGCGTGGAGCGACTATTCATATGCACATCGCATGGCGCAGTATTTTGTACTGAACTTCGACTATTACGGTAACCAGTCTTACGCCTGGGGCGCCGGCAGCTTCGATAGGTATGTGACGCTCCGTAATGTGGACCGCCTTGAAATAGAAGCCGATAAACAAGGCGCCAACCTCGTCACTGCTAATTATAAAGCGATCGCCAAATTCATGCGGGCATGGGCTTATAGCCGCATGGCCTCCCAAATGGGCGATATCCCGCTGAGCAATGCCATCAATGCTTCTAAGGGCGTGTATTATCCTGCATACGACAAGCAGAAAGATGTGTTTAAGCAGTGCCTGCAATGGCTGGAAGAATCGAACACCCAACTCGATAGCATCATTAAAGTAAATCCCGCTACCACCGTGGAAGGCGATATATTTTTTAGTGGCGATATCAACAAATGGAGAAAAGCAGTGAATGCTTTGTCGCTCAGAATCCTGATTGCCCTGAGTAAAAAAGAAGGAGACGCAGAACTGAATATTAAAGCAAAGTTCAACGCGATTGTCAGCAATCCCGCCAAATACCCATTGATGACGGAGAACAGCGATAATCTCCAGATGACCTATAACAGCAGTGATAAGAGCAATAATTTTCCGCTTTTCCCTACCGGGGGCTTGTTTTATGTAAACAGGGCGCCGCTTTGCGCTACCTGGCTCGACTTGCTGACAGCAGTAAAAGACGCCCGCGTATTTAAAATTGCACAGCCGGCATCAGGGATACCGGATAATCCACTGGATCCTTTTGCGCGCTATAAAGGCGCTAAAACGGGCGATATACAAAGTGTTGTACAGGATCAGACCAACCAGGGAAAATTTGCCAGTCTGAACCAGGCCTACTGGCTGAAAGATGCGAGTGGTATACCCTGTATCCAGTTAGGCGCCAGCGAAACCTTTTTTAATATCGCTGAAGGCATCAACCGTGGCTGGGCCACCGGCGATGCGGCGGGCGCTTACAAAAAAGGGATTGAGCTCTCTGCTGCATTTTATGGTGCAACGGAAGACCCACTTTTCTGGGCACAGCCTGAAGTGGCTTACCAGGGAAACAATGCCGCCGGTCTGAAACAGATCCTAACTCAAAAGTATGTGGCCTTCTTTGGCAACTCAGGTTATGAAGCGTATTACAACTATCGCAGAACGGGAGTGCCTGTATTTAATATCGGTCCTTCCAATGAAAATGGCGGCCTGATACCGGTACGTTTTTCTTATCCGCAATCGGAATATACCAACAACGGCACAAATGTGAAGGCTGCCGTGCAAAGCCAGTTTGGGGGTGCAGACACACGCAATGACGTGATGTGGCTGTTAAAGTAGTTTTTTAAAAAAGGCGCCGGCCCGGCCGGCGCATAACTTTCTTTATAACATAAAAAAAACAGTGATGAGTAGTATTTCAACGCAGGCATTTTCGGCAAATGGTATCCAATACAAACCGGCTGCAAAACCTATTGTAGTGATTTGTATTGATGGTTCGGCAGATGAATACCTGGATACCACGATGGCATTTGACCGTATGCCTAATCTTAAGAAAATGGCTGCAGTCGGCTATCGTGGAATGGTGCGTGGTGCATTACCTTCTTTTACCAATGTTAATAACTCTTCCATCGTAACCGGGGTAACGCCCGCTGTACATGGCATCAGCGGTAATTTTTTTTATGATGCTGCGAAAGACCAGGAAGTGATGATGAACTCGGCAGAATACCTGAGAGCAGAAACATTACTGGCTGCTGCGGCGAATGCCGGCAGAAAAGTGGCGGTGGTAACTGCTAAAGAAAAGCTGCGAGATATCCTCTCGCATAAAATGACAGGCATCGCCATTTCGGCTGAAAAAGCTAACCAGGCAAAGAAGGAAACCCATGGCGTAGATGGGGTGGAAACCATCGTTGGACATCCCACACCCGCTATCTACAGTGCAGATGCCAGCTTGTTCGTACTTCGTGCAGGCGTCGCATTTATAGAGAATGGCCTGGCAGATTTTCTGTATTTGTCGCTCACCGATTACATGCAGCATACCTATGCACCTGACGCAGAAGCCTCACTGGCCTTCTACGAAGCCATGGATGCGGAAATAGGAAAGCTCCTGCAACTCGGCGCTATTGTTGGCGCTACCGCTGATCACGGCATGAATGCCAAAGTGAAAGCAGACGGCAGCCCCAACGTATTGTTTGTAGAAGATATGTTGTCGGAGAAATTCGGCGAAAACGGGTTCCGCGTTATCTGCCCCATCACCGATCCTTACGTAAAACACCACGGCGCATTAGGTTCCTATGTGGTAGTACATGTAAATGATAAATCAAAGATCGGCGAAATAAAGAACTGGCTGGCCATACAACCCGGTATCACAGAAGTATACGATAAAACCACTGCGGTACATGTGCTGGAACAACCGGAAGATCGTATAGGCGACCTCGTGGTATTGTCCGGAAGAGATGTGGTAGTAGGTCGCCGCCCGCAATACCACGACCTGTCGGCGTTAGATGGTACCCTGCGCTCTCACGGCGGACGGTACGAGGAAATGGTACCCATGGTTATTTCACATCCGTTAAATGAAGCATACACCATGAAAGCCGCCGGAGATCCCAGGAACTTCGACATTTTCGATTTCACCGTAAACGGAACAACACGTTAAGCCCGGCATAGGCCAATAGTATAAAATGAGAGGAAGGCATACTGACACCCACGGGCACTGGATGCCATTTATCAACAGCAAATGACAATTTATATGAGCGAGCCCCTGATCCCCATAACCCGGGAAAAAATCAGCACACAGCACAGCACATCTGTTATCGCGCTTCCCTGTTATGTTGCAGGAAAGCCTATCGCATCAGATAAAGTATTGGAAGTCCGCAGTCCTTATGATAATCGTTTAGTCGGTACCGTAGCACTGGCAGGCGCAACGCATGCCGAACAGGCCATTGCAGCCGCGTTGAAAGGCGGCCCGAAATTAACCCGGTACGAACGCTACCAGGTCCTGGAAAAAACAAAACAGCTGCTCATCGAACGCAAGGAAGAATTTGCACAGGTGATCAGTGCAGAATCCGGTCTTGCTATCAGGGAGGCCCGGTACGAAACCGGCAGGGCCCATGACGTGCTGATGTTCGCAGCCATCGAATCACTAAAGGACGACGGGCAGATTTTTTCCTGCGATATTTCACCCAGTGGAAAAGCCCGGAAAATTTTCACGCTCCGGGAACCCTTGTCACTGGCGGTTTGTATCACGCCGTTTAATCACCCGCTCAACCAGGTGGTTCACAAAATTGCACCAGCTATTGCCGTTGGTACACCGGTAATCCTGAAGCCATCCGAGAAAACGCCGCTTACCGCCATCAAGCTGGCAGAGCTGTTATATGAAGCAGGGTTGCCTCACTACATGCTGAGCGTATTGCTGGGCCCTACCAAAGAAATAGCAGAGCCACTGGTAAAAGACAACCGGGTGGAAATAGTATCCTTTACCGGCAGCGTAGCAGTAGGTAAACATATTGCCACCACCGCCGGATACAAGAAAGTGATCCTGGAACTGGGAGGCAATGATCCGCTGATCATCATGGAAGATGCAGACCTTGATAAAGCCGTATTCCTGGCGGCGGAAGGCGCTTTCCGCAACAGCGGACAGCGTTGTACGGCCGTGAAAAGGATACTGGTGCATGAAAAAGTAAAGGATGCCTTTGTGGAGAAATTTGTTGTCAAAGCAAAGGAATACACCTGTGGCGACCCCGCTGATGAAGATACGAAGGTGGGTACTGTAATAGATGAAGCAGCTGCTATTTACCTGGAAGCGGTTGTAAACAAAGCGGTAGCGCAAGGCGCCAGGATAGTGCTCGACGGAAAGAGAAGAGGCGCGCTGCTGGAACCGATCGTGATCATTGATGTGCCAAGGAATGCAGAGATGGTAGTACATGAATCATTTGGTCCGCTGGCGCCGGTACTTACATTTAAAGATATTGATGATGCCATTGCCCTGAGCAATTCCACGGCCTACGGCTTATCCAGCGGCATCGTTACCAATAACATGGAGTACGCGCTCCGTTTCGTAAAGGAATTGAAAGTGGGAACAGTGAATATTAATGAGGTACCGGGCTATCGCATCGAAAGCTCTCCTTTTGGCGGGATCAAGGATTCCGGTTTAGGTGTGAAGGAAGGTGTGATAGAGGCCATGAAGTGTTTCACGTTTGTGAAAACATTTTCCATGCCCTGGTAACAGGTACAATAGTAAATCGATTAATATGACGCTCCAGGATGTTTTTCCTTGCGGAGCCTTATGTGCCAGCGGAAGAAAAGAACAGATGAGGATTGCCTGCACCATCCATAAAAAATTACTAAAAATAATTTGAGATGAAATCAAGAGCGAGTGCGTTAGTCAACCTGCTTAGCGGTTCAAAGTCATTCTTTATTGCATGGTCTATGATAGCGGCCTTTGGCGCTTATTTCTGTATGTATGCCTTTCGTAAGCCTTTCACAGCGGGCACTTACAGTGGGTATCATTTCCTGGAGATGGACTACAAGGCTGTTCTGATCGTTGCGCAGGCATTGGGCTATATGTCTTCGAAATTTATCGGCATTAAAATTATTTCAGAGTTAAAGCCCCAAAGTCGTCAGCGGCTTATCATCGGTTTAATCCTTTTTGCGGAAGTAAGTCTTTTGTTTTTTGGGCTCTTATCTCCCCCCTATAATTTTATTTTTCTTTTCTTTAATGGCCTGCCATTGGGAATGGTATGGGGTATTGTTTTCAGTTACCTGGAAGGCCGGCGTTTTACAGAGGTACTGGGTATGGGATTGAGTATTAGCCTGATCGTATCTTCCGGTATCTTAAAAACAGTATACTTTACCACCCATGGCTGGTTTCCGGCGATTTCGGAAGCGTGGCTGCCCTTCTGTATAGGCCTGTTTTTTTTACCCTTATTTCTTTTTTTCTCCTGGATGTTGTCCGTAATCCCTGCGCCTACGGAAACCGATAAGTTGTTGCGTACCGAACGGGTTCCCATGACAGGAGAGGATAAAAGGAATGTGTTGAAAGAAGTGGGTGGCGGCGTGGTTTGCTTTGTGCTGATGTACATATTCCTGGCTACCATGCGCGATTTCCGGGATAATTTTTCGGTGGAGATATGGAATGAAATACAGCCCTCATGGGATAAGACCGTGTTTTCAAAAACAGAAATGATCAGCGGCCTGGTGGTATTAATATCGGTTGGCTGTTTATCGCTGGTGAGAAATAATATCAAAGGATTTTGGGCTACCCAATGGTTGATAGCCTTTGGTGTGCTGCTTTGTGGCGGCAGTACCCTGCTTTTTCAACTGCATCAGCTGGCGCCGTTCTGGTGGATGCTGTTTACAGGAATGGGATTATTCCTGGCTTATATACCTATACAGGTGGCAGTTTTCGAGCGCATGATCGCTCTATTCAAATTAAAAGCCAATGCAGGTTTCTTTATTTATATCTGCGATTCACTGGGCTACCTCGGCAGCGTAGCGCTGCTGTTGTACAAAGAATTTTTTATGAAAGAAATGAGCTGGTCAAAAGTGTTGATGGATTTTAGTTACCTGCTCACGCTGACCTGTATCATGCTGTTGCTGTTTGCAGCCTTATTCTTTAACCGGAAGCCCGGCGTAAAAAGTAAGATAGTAAAAAGTTTACAGCAACTTCAAACTTTAAATTAACGAACATGAATCAAAAAAAATTATTGTTTACACCTGGTCCGCTGTCTACTTCCCTCACGGTGAAACAGGCGATGCTGCAGGATATGGGGTCGAGAGACCACGAATTTGTAAATGCGGTGAAACAGATACGCAGTGAGTTGTTAACACTGGCGCATGTTACAAAGGAAGAGGGATATGAAACAGTATTAATACAGGGCTCGGGTACCTTTGGAGTCGAAAGTGTAATCAGTAGTGTTGTAGGTAAAAATGATTACCTGCTGATCCTGGCCAACGGCGCCTATGGGGAGCGTATTGCAAAAATGGCAGGTATTCATCAGCTGCGCCATGAAGTAATAAGATTTGCGGAAGATGAAATAGTGACGCCTGCTGCTGCAGCAGCTATATTGGCGGCGCATCCGGATATTACGCATGTAGCCTGCATCCATAGTGAAACCACAACCGGTTTATTCAATCCCATCATGGATATTGGCGCCGTTTGTAAAAAATACGGTAAAGTGTTTATCGTAGATGCCATGAGCAGTTTTGGTGGTGTGCAAATGGATATGAAGGAAATGCAGATAGATTTCCTGGTGTCATCATCCAATAAATGTATTGAAGGAGTACCGGGCTTTGCTTTTGCTATCTGTAAAAAAAGTGAGCTGGAAAAGGCAAAAGGACAGGCCAGGAGCCTGAGTCTTGATCTTTATGAGCAATGGGCGGGTTTGGAAGGCAACGGACAATTCCGGTTTACGCCGCCCACACTGAGTTTGATGGCGTTCCGGCAGGCAATGGAAGAACTGGGGGAAGAAGGTGGTATTACAGCCCGGGAAAAAAGATATAAAACCAATAAAGCAGTGTTGGATCAGGGCATGTCGGTACTGGGTTTCAAACAGTATCTGCAGCCGGCTATACAGGGGCATATCATTTCGTCTTTTCTGTACCCGGAAGATCCGGCGTTTAATTTTGAACGTTTCTACGAGAAACTGAATAACCGTGGCTTTATCATCTATCCCGGTAAGCTAGGTAAAGCCAATGCTTTCCGGATTGGTAATATCGGGCAAATATTTCCGGAAGATGTGAAAGCATTGGTAGCTGCTATAAAAGAAGTAATGGAAGAAGAACAGGTGACGAATACAGTGGTTGCCACCGGCAGGTAAATAAGGCGCCCTGTTTGGTTGTACACCACAATTGAACAGGGTATCTTATATTTGTACAGGCGTCCTTTAAAAGTCTGTACCCGTATGCTGTTTAAACAAATACATCTTGACGGAATCAAAACAGGGGAAATTTCGCTGGCTTTCCGCAAATGGAAAAAGTTATCCGTGAAAGCAAACAGCCAGGTGAAAACAGCCATAGGCGTGGTGCAGATTGGCCGGGTAGAAATGGTAAAATCAGGAGATATTACCCGGAAAGATGCAGCTGCCGCAGGTTATGCACAACCGGAGGAACTCATGAAATTACTTGCGACCATTTCCGAAGGCGATATTTACAAAATAGCGGTACGTTATCATGCTGAAGATCCCCGCATTGCACTGCGGGAGCAGGTAGTATTATCCGATGAGGCATTTGAATTGTTAAGCACACAACTGGCCCGGTTAGACCAATACAGCAAAGAAGGCAAATGGACGATTACTGTATTGACAACTATCCGCGATTATCCAAAGCTGAGAGCGGCAGACATAGCCGTTAAAACCGGCAGGGAGAAACAATGGCTGAAGCTGAATATCCGGAAATTAAAGAACCTGGGGCTGACGATCAGTCACGATACCGGCTATACGCTTTCACCGCTGGGAGCACTCTTTCTTAATCGTCGCCAGGTATAATATTATTTATCCAGCCATTGTTTGAATACCGGTACTTTTTCTTTACTCACCAATACTTCTCTTTCAAGGTCGCGTTTTAACCGGATTTTTAGCTTGCCGCTAAAGTAGTTCTGAATATTATCGATGCTGCTGATATTGATAATGTGCTGGCGGTTAGCACGGAAAAATTGTTTTGGATCAAGTTGCTCTTCCAGCTCATCCATAGTTTGGGTAAGGGCTACCTGTGTTTTGTCTTTTAATACCAGGTGGGTAACATTGAAGGCATAAAATATAAAGTCCACATCATCTACCAGCACCGTTTTATAACCGTCGCGAAAGGGAAGCATAAACCGGCTGCGGTAACTCACCTCTTTTTGTTTGAAGAATTCCAGCAGTTGCTGTACCATTTCGGTGGGGCCGGTACGTATTTGTTGCTGATGTATTCTTTCAAGCGCCTGTTGCAGGTCGTCTTTTTCTATTGGTTTTAACAGGTAATCGATGCTGTTTACCTTAAAGGCGCGGATGGCATATTCATCATAGGCGGTGGTGAAGATCACCGGGCAGGATAATGTTACCAAAGGGAAAATATCAAATGACAAGCCATCGGCCAATCGTATGTCCATCAATGTTACATCCGGATGGGGATGTTGTTTAAACCAGGCCACACTGTCGGTGACAGTATCCAGTACAGCTTCTATGGTAATAGCGGGGGAAATATCCAGCAGGATGTTTTTTAGCCGGGTGGCGTTGGGCTTTTCGTCTTCAATGATCACAACACGCATAACAGTAATTTTAAAAATCGAGTAAGGGCAACATCACCAGGAACGACCCGTTTTCCTCTTTGATTTCAGTGGAGAGGTCGGACAATAGGCGATACCGGTTCCGGATGTTTTGAAGACCCAGTTTGGTAGACGGCATATTGCTGGCGATGCGCTGTACATTATTGCTGACAGTTAGTTTTCCCTCACCGTTGAGGTAAATATGAATATGTAAAGGCTGGGCAGCTGAGGCCACATTATGTTTGATGGCATTCTCGATCAGCAGCTGCAGGGTGATAGGGGGAATACCCCTGGTAATAATCTCTTCCGGAATATCGGTTTGTATATCTACGTTTTCCCCGTGACGGATCTGTATCAGGTAAGTATATGCCTGTATAAATTTCAGCTCTTCCCGGAGGGTAATGATATCGTTGTTCAGGTTAATGATCATGTAGCGGTATACCCTGGAAAGGTTTTCCAGGAAAGCCAGCGCTGTGTTTTTATCTTCTTGGATCAGCGCCGACAGCGTGCTGAAATTATTAAACATAAAGTGTGGATCCAGTTGCAGTTTTAACGACTGTAATTCCGCCTGCATGGCTATCTGCTGAAGTTCTGCGGCATTAAGTTTCAGTGCGGCGGCTTCCAGCATGGATGTTTTCCAGCGTTGCAGGAAATAGTTGCCGGTATGTACAGCACTGATCAGGATGGAGAGCATCACGCATACAAATACAAACTGCCATTCATCCAGCTTTTCCGGGCCGCTGTCTCCTCTTTCGGGTGGTGGCCCGAATATAAAGGTGAGTATGATCATCACCACCTTTAGCAGTATAAACACCAGTATGATCTGGTAACAAACCTGTGTAATAAATCTTCTTACCGGCCATCTCTCCCAGGGGATCCATTTGTCCATTAACCGGGCGGAAATGAGGCTGAGTTCTGTGATCAGCCAGCAGATCAGCATCATTACAACACCTTCGGCGAGCAGGTCATCCCAACTGCGGGTAGTTGTGAGCGACCAGTATTTACTATAAGGATTTACCAGGTAGGACAACAGGTAGTACAGGAGAAATATCATCGGGATAATAAATATCCGGTAATACCTGTTGAATATTTTTTCCTGTGTAGTTTGTTTATCGTTCATGGTTTGCATTTAGTGAACCGTACAGTCACCCTTAAATATAAATAATTCGGTGGTACTTATCACTTCCACCCTCCGCCCAATGAGCGGTAGAGGTCTACCACAGCGCTCAGCTGATCACGTTGCAGTGTTGCCAGGTCCAGTTCACTGGACAGCACATTACTTTGTGCCGTGATTACTTCCAGGTAGGTGGCCATGCCACTTTGAAACAGCAGGCCGGCATTACGGGTAGCGCTTTGCAGTTTCTCCACCCGCACCTGTGTGATCGCATACTGCGATTGCAGCTTGTCTATTTTCACGAGGGCGTCCGACACTTCTCCAACGGCTGAAAGCACTGATTTTTTAAAATCAAATTCGCTCTTCTCCCATTCTATTTTCGCTGTTTCCCAGTCTGTTTTTAATTTCCTGCGTTGGAAGATGGGCTGCGTAAGGCTGCCGCCTACTGTTTCAAAAAGGCTGCCTGGTATATTAAACCAATTGCTGGCTTTAAATGAGTTAACCCCTGCGCTGGCGGTGATGTTCAAAGCCGGATACATGCTGGCTCTTGCCACACCGGCTTTTGCGTTAGCCACCTGCACGGCCAGTTCTGTAGCATGCACATCGGGCCGTTGCGCCAGTAATGCTGCCGGCACACCTGCCGACAGTGGCAGGTCAAAACGGATATCTGCCAGCCGGCTGTTACGGATAATGCTGCCTGGCATGTTCCCGGTAAGCAGCTGCAGGGCATTTTCCTGCAGGGCAGTTGCCTGCTCTATCTGTGGAATCAGCGCTGCTGCCACCTGGCGCTGTGCCTGCGTTTGTTCTATGGCCAGGCTATTAATTTGCCCCGAGGTAAATTGGAACTGCATCATTTTGAGGGTGCTGTCTGTCAGCCCCAGGTTTTTGACAGCAATTTCACGTTGCTTATCCAGCATCAGCAGGTTATAGTAACCCTGCGCCACATCGCTTACAATCCTCGTTTGAACTGCTTTCGAAGCTTCTGCTGTTTGAAGGTAAGATGCCAGTGCTGCCTCTTTAAGATGGCTGATCTTTCCCCAGGCAATTACTTCCCAGGTAAGACCCACATTGGCATTATAGTCGTCCATGTACTTTGTGCCCATAAACTGCTCCGATAAAGAGCCATTCAGGCTGTTTTTAGACGGCCAGTTGCGGTTGCCTTGTACAGTTAGGTTAAGCTCGGGTAAAGCGCCTAAACGGGCTGCTTTGAGGCTTTGTGAGGCGGCGGCTACGTTCTTCACTGCTACCCGCAGATCCAGGTTCCGGGAAATAGCACTGTCGATCAGTGTTTGAAGCACCGGGTCGGTGAAAAATGTTTTTACGGGCAGCAACCCGATATTGTTGCTGTCGGCCGGCAAAACAGCGCTGCGGTATTGTTCCGGCATGGTCACTTCCGGTCTGTGAAAATCTTTGCCCACCCTGCAGGCCGTTACCATCATACTGCATATGGCAACGGCCAGGAAAAGTGATCTATGTGTATTCATTTTTTTGTTTTTGGAAGATGAGTGTTAAACGGTAGCTGCTGCCATTGCAGGTTCAGGTATCATGACCGGCTTTTTACCGGATACTTTCTCCTGCAGGAACTGGAATACCACGAACAGCACGGGTATAATAAATACCCCGAGTATAACACCGGATAACATACCGCCGGCGGTGCCGATACTGATGGAGTGGTTACCTTGTGCTGACGGGCCCTGTACGGTCATCAGCGGAATGAGGCCTGCCACAAAAGCCAGCGAGGTCATGATGATAGGCCGCAATCTGAGCCTGGCTGCTTCCAGGGCGGCCGACAAAAGCGTTTTGCCCGCGCGGCGCCGCTGTACCGCAAATTCCACGATCAGGATGGCATTCTTGGCCAGCAAGCCTATCAGCATCACCAGTCCTACCTGTACATAAATATTGTTGTCGATGCCCGCCATCCGGATCGCCAGGAATACACCCAGGATACCGGTAGGAATGGATAACAACACTGCCAGCGGCAACAGGTAACTTTCGTATTGTGCTGCCAGCAGGAAATACACAAAAAGGATGGCCAGCGCAAATATCATCACCATCTGGTTACCGGAGGTGGTTTCTTCCTTGCTTAAACCTGTCCACTCATAGCTGTAGCCGGCGGGCAGTTTGGCAGCTGCCAGTTTTTCCACTGCTTTAATGGCGTCACCGGTGCTGTAACCCGCTTTGGGCATAGCATTAACGGTGATGGAGTTAAAGAGGTTGTAGCGGCTCATCATTTCCGGACCATACATTTTCTTCAGTGTGATGATACTGTTTACCGGCACCATTTGTCCCTGGTCATTTTTTACAAAAATTCCTTCGAGACTGCCGGCATTATTACGTGATTCAGGCGTGGCCTGTACCATTACCCGGTAGTATTTCCCAAAACGGTTAAAGTCGGTGGCCTGGTTACTGCCATAATAGGTTTGCATGGTCATCATCAGGTCGCTGACGCTAACCCCCAGCTGTTTTGCCTTTACGGCATCCACTACTATTTCGTATTGTGGGAAATCTGCTTTGAACATCGTGAATGCCGCACCTATTTCCGGCGTTTGCATCATTTCACCGATAAAGCGGTTGGCCGTTTCGCTGAATTTTTCCACCGAACCGCCGGTACGATCCTGTAACACCATTTCCAGTCCATTGAAAGTACCAAAGCCTGGTACTGTTGGGAAAGTAAATACGCTGAACGTTCCTTCTTTTATAGTGCTCAGTTCCATGTTCAGCAGGCCAACGATGTCATCTATTTTGTGTATCTCTCCACGTTCTTTAATAGGTTTCAATTTCATGAATCCCATGGCATACGCCGGACTGGCACCATTGCTCAGGATGTTGTAACCTGAAATGCTCGTGGCGGATTCAATCATCGGTAATTTCTTCAGCACACTGTCTGCCTTATGCAATACCTCAGTGGTACGCTCTAAACCGGCGCCCGGTGGCAGTGACAGCGAGTAAGCCACAAAGCTGCCGTCTTCATTTGGAATAAAACCTTTGGGAGCTGTCGTCATCAGCCAGGCAGTGGTTACTGTTACCAGTAGCAATGCGCCCATGCTTACCCATTTGTGAGCAATCAGCCATTTTATACCACGGGTATATTTATTGGTCATAGCCTGGAAGCTGCTGTTAAAGGCAGTAAAGAATCTGCCGGAAAATCCTTGTCTGGCATGCGTGGTGCCACCTCCGCCGGCGTGGGTGTTTTTCAGGAACAGCGCGCATAAAGCAGGGCTCAGCGTCAATGCGTTTAAGGCAGATATGAGGATGGCAATGGCCAGGGTAAAGGCAAACTGCCTGTAGAACACACCAGTAGGGCCTTCCATAAAACCTACCGGCAGGAACACGGCCGCCATCACGAGTGTAATCGATACAATGGCCCCGGTAATTTCGCTCATCGCCGATATGGTGGCAGCTCTTGCGGGCAGATGGGTACGTTCCATTTTACTATGTACTGCCTCTACTACCACAATGGCATCATCTACCACGATACCGATGGCCAGTACCAGCGCAAACAGGGTGAGCATGTTAATAGAGAAGCCCATCAGCTGCAGAAAAAAGAAAGTGCCTACCAGCGATACGGGAACGGCAATAGCAGGAATCAGGGTAGAACGGAAGTCCTGCAGAAACAGGAATACGATCACAAATACCAGGATAAAGGCTTCCACCAGCGTAGATTTTACCTGTGCAATGGAGATGTCCAGTTGCTCCTTGGTGCTCATGGTAACCTGGTATTTGATGCCTTTGGGAAATGTTTTGGCGGCGTTGTCCATCACTTTCCCGATAGTGGTTTGTATTGCATTGGCATTGGAGCCGTTGGTTTGAAAGATGGCCATGGTAACGGCATCTTTGCCATTTACCCGGTTGTCGGTGGTGTAGTTGGCCGATCCCAACTCTATACGGGCAAGATCTTTCAGGTATAATACAGAACCATCTGTTGCCGCGCGGATCACAATTTTTTCGAACTCTTCCGGCAGGTTGAATTTTCCTTTATAGTTGATCACATACGACAGCGGTTCGTCGGTTCCTTCGCCGAATTTGCCGGGAGCCGCTTCCAGGCTCTGGTCGCGGATGGCGTTTAATACTTCGGTAGGGGTAACATTGTAAGCGGAGAGCTGTTCAGGCTTCAGCCATATACGCATCGCATAATCTTTGGCGCCGAAGATCTGCGCCTGTCCTACACCAGGAATACGTTTGATTTCCGGGATCACATTGATCTTGGCGAAGTTTTGCAGAAAGGCTTCATCATATTTTTGTTTATCCTCACTGTAAATATCCAGGATCATGATCATGCCACTTTGTTGCTTGGTGGTGGTAATCCCCGCCTGTACCACTTCGGAAGGCAGTTGGCTGGTTACCTGTGCCACGCGGTTCTGCACATTTACGGCAGCCTGGTCGGGATCTGTTCCCAGTTTAAAGAAAACGGTAACGGATCCTACGCCATCGTTGCCGGCGCTGGACTGTATGTAGGTCATGTTTTCCACACCATTGATCGCTTCTTCCAGTGGCGTTACCACGGAACGTAATACGGTGGCGGCGTTTCCGCCGGGGAATGAGGCGCTTACCACTACGCTGGGTGGCGCAATATCCGGAAACTGGGTAATCGGCAGCCGGGAAAGCCCCACAATTCCCAGGATCACGAGGATCACAGACATTACCGTAGCCAGAACGGGTCGTTGTATTATTTTATTCAGCATAACTCAATATCTTTTTGTGCAGCCCTGCGGCATTTATTTTCCTTTTGTTTGAACAGTATCCGTCTTACGGGCGTCTGCGGGCATTACCACGCTGCCTTCTGCCAATGTTTCGATACCGGCAGTCACTATTTTATCGCCGCGTTTCAGTCCGTCTTTTACGATGAAGTTGCTACCATTAGTGCCCGCCACCCGGATGATCCTGCGCGTAACAATATTGCTGTCGCCCAGTTCGTATACGAACAGTTTATCCTGCATTTCCAGTGTGGCCGATTGCGGTACCTGTATGATACCATTGTAAAGCTGTTCTATCTTTACTTTGCCGGTGTTGCCGGATCTGAGAATAGCGGCAGGGTTGGGGAATGTAGCACGCAGACTGATAGCGGCGGTGGTTTTATTAAAGGCGCCGTCAACCATTTCTATGCGTCCTTTATGCTGGAACAGGTCGCCGTTTGACAATTGCAGGGTAACGGGGCGTAGCTGGTGTAACTGCTGCTGCAGGGTGTTACCGGAAGCGCCTTTGCTGAATTCCATGAAATCATTTTCGCTCATGGAGAAATATGCATATACTTCGCTGATGTCTGACAGGGTGGTGAGTGGCGCTGTATCCGATTTGCCTACCAGGTTGCCTACTCTTTTCGGGATACGGCCAATATAGCCGCTTACAGGTGCTTTTACGAGGGAAAATCCTACATTGATCTGTGAAGCGGCAACAGCCGCTTTGGCCTGTTCTACATTGGCTTTGGCAGTTTGTAATGCTGCCATCGCAGTTTTTAGCTGCATGTCTGCTACTACCTTATTATCTACCAGCGGTTTTACTTTGTCTACCTCCAGTTCGGCTGCATGGAGGGAAGACTGCATGGCATGGAGATTGGCAATGTCTTTATTCAGCTGTTCCCGGAAAGGGCGATCGTTTACCTGGAAAAGGGGCTGCCCTGCTTTTACAAAGCTGCCTTCGTCTACAAATATTTTATCGAGATAGCCATCTACCTGTGTGCGTATATCTACGTTTACCTTGCCTTCCAGTACAGCTGCATAGCTGCTGCCGGTGAGGGCGCTGCTGGTATCCAGTGTGCTCACCGGCAGTTCCGGCGCGGCTCCTGCCGGAGGCGCTTCTCCGGCGCTGGCGCCGCATCCGTAAAGTGCAGCGGATAGCAGGCCGGCTATCAGCAGTCCGGGGAATATGTTGCTGTAAGATATTTTATAGGTCATTGCCATGAGGTTTATGTTTTGCTTAATAGAGCGCAAATATCAATGGCAATGCGGGCCGGAACCGGAACAATGTAAATGAAGCGGGAAAAAAGGGGGATGAACCGGAAAAAGGGAGGGGTAAAATTCAGGGTTATGTCAACAAGAGGGAACCTTTTACGGATTCCCTCCTGGTGAGGTTACAATGCTATTTCAAATAAGCTGGAAGTGCCGCCTTTGTAATGCGCCGGCAGTTCAGGCGTATCTTCGGTGGCAACGATGCCGAGGTAGGTGAATCCGCAGCTTACATAATAACTATTGAGCCTGTCGTTTCCACTGCCGGTGTCCATCCTGATAAATTCCTTTCCATTGCCGGCGGCGTATGTCCTGGCCCATTCCACAATTTTTTTCACATAGCCATTTCCCCGGAAATCGGGGTGGGTAGCGATACGGTGAATATAGATGGATGGGTCTTTGTCCTTCTCCTGCCAGATATACGGGTCTTCAAATGCAATGGAAAAAACGCATACGATCTGGTTGCCGGCTACAATTTTCCATAGCCTTTTCTCCTGTATTTCTTTTTCTATCAGCGCGCGGTCAAATCCCAGCCAATGTTTCTGGGCTACCTTTTTCTGAAGAAGGGTGCCGGCATCGTACAAGCTGAATATGATGCCGATGTCTGCTGGTGTTCCGTTGATGATCTGCATAATAAGATATGAATTTAGCGAGTGTAAAATTCACGTATTGACAGCAAATAAAACAGATTCAGTTTTGTTTATTTTTACCAGATCAGATTTGTTTTTAGTCTTTATGGTGGCTGGTTGTTATAATATATCTATCTTCATAATATTATAAAGACTTACAGATGAAACTAACGATAACAGGATACTCTACTGCATTATTTTCCACCTGGTACCTGCTGGAGGAGCTGGGTATTTTAATGGATGCCGGCGATGGACTTACCGCTGCATTATTGCAAAAAAGCAGGAAGATCAATTATGTATTTATTTCCCATGCCGACCGGGATCACCTGACGGGCCTGTTGCAGCTAAACCAGCTGAATGCCCGTGAGGGTTTGCCGGTGATCTGTTATCCGCGCGACAGCACCTCATTCCCGGCCATGGAGGCATTTTCAAAAAAATTTGATCCGCATATTACCGGCACAAAGTGGAAAGCTGTAGGGCCGGGAGATGAAATATGGGTGAAAGATGATATTGTGGTATTACCTGTACGCAATGAACATGTAACTACGGAACCTCATATCATCCGTAGTGTTGGTTATAAGGTGATGCAGGTAAAGCAAAAAGTGAAACCTGAGCTGGCAGGACTGCCCGTCGCAGCGCTAAAACAAATTATCATGGAGCGGGGTAAAGAAAGTACTACGATGGAGGTGAGAACCAACCTGGTGGGCTATTCCGGCGATACGCCTGTAGTGGATATGCAACGCTGGGATCAGACGGGCGTACTGATACATGAGGCTACTTTCCTGGGTAGTGAGGGCGGAGTGAAATTGGCGGCGCATAAAAATAAGCATAGCAAACTGGAGGAAGTGATGGAGATGGTGAGTCATATTGCAGTAGAGCAGCTCATCCTGGGGCATTTTTCATCACGGTATACAGCGGAAACAATTGATCGGAGTATTAAAGACCTGTGTGATAAATATGCGGTTAATATCCCGGTGTTCCGTTTGTTGCCCGGACTAACGGTAAAGGATATACTATCCGGTACGCCGGTAAATCGATAGAAGCGGAACCGGTCGGCAGAGGGCATTTTGGGGGCTTCTTTTAGCAAGGAGGGCTCGCCTGTGGGGGAAATATGGTATTAACTGAAAAATAATTCTGGCAAGTATTTGTTTTTGTGGAAATTTATTTCCTACATTTGCATCCCGCTACACAGAAGTCGGAGACGGGGCGTAGCGTAGCCCGGTATCGCGCCTGCTTTGGGAGCAGGAGGTCGCAGGTTCGAATCCTGCCGCCCCGACTTGACAGGACAAATGAGATTCATTCTCGTTTGTCCTGTTTTTATTTAGGCCAAAATCTTTGTCCAGTGAGTATATGAGGCGTACCGCTTCATTGATGCGGGTAGTTCGAAGTGAAAATCCGTCAAAACTTAATTTTTCTGGATACATCGAACTAATTATTTCCCGCTTCTTCTCAATATCCCCGGTTTCATACACATAATCCAGCTTTAAAAGGTTGTCCAACCCTTTGTTCAGCAGATCGCCAATATTTATCTGGTCATGGTTACTGGTGCTTAGTTTTGCCTCTAGTTTTTCCAACTTACCGCCATACTCTGTTTTCATTTCCCGGAAGTCCGCAGGCTCTATTTGTTTGGAAGAAAGTAAATCCCGGATATACGACAGCTTTTCTTCCTGTTCTCGTATTTGTGCCAGTAGTTGTTTGCGGTCGTCTTGTAGGTGGTTAGTTTGGTCATACCATGCTTCGGATAATGTTATTTTGTATAGGTCTACCATTTCAGGGCGTGGAATATACTTTTTAAGTTCACACACAAACAAGTCGTTTATGTTATCAGCTCTAAAGCGGCAGTTACAGCCATCAAAACAATGGTAGTAGGAATAATATTTGGTATGGCCTTTAGATGCGCTTCCTGTTAGCAATTTGCTGCATTTGGGGCATATAAGGAAGCCCCGTAAAGGCAAGGTAGTATTTGACACTACTTTGAGCCTGTAATGCCTTTTTCTACCATCGAGTACGTCCTGCACTTGATAGTATAATGCTTCTGATATAATAGGCTCATGTTGACCTTTTACAAAACGGGCTTCTTCCTCTTTATACTTGGCTATAAATATTTTTCCACAATAGACGGGGTTACGAATGGCAAACCAGAAAAGGCTTTTAGTGCCTTTAAACCCTTTTTCTTTAGCCAACTTAAATATCTGTTCTGTATTAAATACGCTTTCTGCTATTTGTTCAAATGCCCACCGGATAATTCCCGCTTGTGGTTCCTTTGGTTCTATATACTTTCTTCCCGCTTCATCTGTTTTATTTACATATCCGATAGGAGCCAAACCCATATAACGGCCTTCCTTCCTTGCTCTGCGCATGCCGTGAATAACGTTTAAAGCCCTTCTGTCATTCTCCACTTCGGGAGCCGCTAAGTAAAAGGCCAACATCATTTTATTTTCCGGTATAGATAAATCAAGCGGCTGTTCTATGGCTTGCGGTTCTACTCCTAATTTGCGGAGGGTGTTAATCATCTGATAAGCATCTCCGGCATTGCGGCTAAACCTATCCCATTTAAGGAATAACACTAGATCAGCTTTGCCTTTATGTTTCTTTAGCTCTAACAGGTATTTCTTCCATTCAGGGCGGTTAAAGGTCTTGGCAGAATGATCCTCAAAAATTACTTTGCGAATAGATATGCTATTGATGTCGCAGTACCTGCGTAAAAATTCTTCCTGGCTACGCTGTGAATAGCCTTTGTCTGCTTGTTCATCGGTACTTACCCGGATATACAAATCAGCTATTTTCATTTTTTAATCATATTGGGTTATCAAATAAGTTTATTCGGTTGTAGGTTACTGTTTGCGCTGTTTTTCCAGATGTTGAGCTACTATAATGTTTGCCAATTTACGTAGAAATTCAAGTATAAATGCCGCCTGCTCTACCGTTACTTCTACTCCCTTTTGTTTTAGCATTTCCGCCGCTTTTTCCGGCCTTATTTTGTCCATTTGCACCTCCCGCTTTAATCAAGTTCACAAAATCCCTGTGCAAGGGAATATCCTTCCGAATGCTAATATAAGAAATTTGTTTTGTTAGTTTATGTTTTACCTAAACTTTTTTATAAATTGTACCGAATTTTACTGAACTTTACAATTAACAGTGCGATTTGATATGTTTTGATACAATTTAAACTGTAAAACAATGCCTATAAACTGGCTGTTATACATTTTGTATATAAACGAACATAAAACAATTAAAAATGACTAAAACCTATAAGGTTAGCTATAAAACATATTTCAATGACCGGCTTAAACAAGTGTCCTTTCATGGAAAGCTTACCTATCCATTGTATGTACAGGTAACATTTGACAGAAAGACGATCTTTTTTAAAAGCTACTATTTTGAACTGTTTTCTAAACCCCGGTATTTTTTATCTGTAGCAGGTTTGACTGGCGGGCCTTCTATTGAGGATATTATAAAAAAAGAAAATTCATTAATTGATTTCATTATTGACAAAAACCTACCAGACTTTTCTTTAGACCTGTTTAAGCAGGAATATGCCTACTATGGCAAAGATCTATGTGACGTAACAGAAGAAGGTTTTATTGATTATATGTACGTCTTTTTTCAAGATAAGGGAATGCCGGCACTCGCAGTCATGGTACAGCAAGGTAGCAGATTTCGTATTGTCTATGATGTAGTACGGGATATGAAAAGGGCTTTTAATAAGCCCTTGTATGATGAATTGGTAGAAAATTCGCTTTATTATGCACCGCCATATCTACCGCTATACGGCTTTATGCAGCAAACAAAGAAATGGCCTATGTTAAGCCTTACTGTACTGGAATGGGAAGATGAAAAAACAAAAGCCCAGTTTGCTGATTACGTACAGAAATATTATCCCAATATAGATTTAAAAGAAGTAATGGAACAGGTGAATAAATGGCTCGATCACCTAAGGAAGGAAGCCAAATAGTGCATGCCCTTAAATGCTAAATACAATCGCCTGTGAAAATGCTTGCCATACCTTAACCAGTGCATATTTGGACAAAGGGAGCGACTGGAATTTCAGTCGCTCCCTTTGTCCAAATATAGCTACAGCATTGTTTTCTATGGTTGTCACCCGTTATCTTCGCTTGCCTTTTCATTTATGCTCGTTACATAGTCTAATCTAAATTCTCTAATATCAATAAGGTGCGAAGCATCAATAAGTTTTAACAGGTGTTTTTCTACACTTAAAATATCGGTATCCAGTCCATCATCTAGCAAACTTTCTTTTGATAAAGCCATATTGAAAAGATTGGATAACTCCTGCCGCCATTCACCAAGAGAGTAAAATCTGAAAGTCTTTTTGAATACGGAGTAAGGATTGAAAAACTCTTTTGTGTTTAAGCTCCGCGGGAAGTCCTGCCAAATTAGTTTTGCTGGATTTTGTGTGAATTTTGAGGAACCCCAAGCACAAAAGTATTCAGCACTCATGATATTGAAATCTTCATTTTCGCTGTCATTCTGTAATACAGCTTTTCTTTCAGAATTGTTTAACTGAGAGATTAAATAGGCTGCTTCAATAAGATATTCAATTTTCTCATAGAAAAATAGCAGTGTAGAAGGGCTTTCTTTGCATTTTTTGTTAGAGCAAACCGAATACAACCAGCGTTGAAGTATGGTGATTGTGCGGTGTTTTTCAAAGGCGGAAAAAAAATCATGGATAACCTCGTAAGGCTGGCTGATTTCCTCATTAGAAAGGCGAAGCGGGAGATTGTCCCACGGACGGGGTGCATCAAATATCATACGTTTGTAGATTGTGAGAGTTAAATAAAGGGGATTGAGATTTCAGAAAACCGGGAAAAGCTGTAATGATACGGCCACCGCTATCTGTTAGCACCGTTAAAAAACTGGTAGGGAGTTGGTTATAGTCAAAACCTATAATATTGCCAGTGTTGATAACCCTTTGAAAATTGAGGGAACCAGAAACCGGACTTATAGGGGCCGTAAAAGCATCCCGCAGTAGTGCTAATATGTCAATGACAGGAATCGTAAACTTGCTGACTGAGGGATGCCGTGGAATTTTATAATGGTGCCTTTCCATGATATGTGCCAATGCGTTCACATTGATGTAATATGATCGCCGGAATAGCTTTCTCCTGTCTTTCATAGGCACCTGTAGCATGGCGGTACCTACCAAGTCATTGAGCCAATTTTGAGTATCACTAAGCAGGAAGACCAGTTTAAGCCATTCATCTTCATTAAAAGGGGGGCTGAGATGTATTTTATCTGTTTGATCCATAGATTTAACATTTAAGAGGTTTTAAATCATGGATACAAGTTCAGATATGATAAAAAGATAATCTATACGCTATTGGGATGGATTACTGGGATAAAAGAGATACTTTAGTAAGTATTTAATCCTATTTTTGAGGATATTTTAGCAAGTAGAAATTAGTTATATTTGTACTATGACATCCACTGATATGCGTAATAAAACCCATGAAGGACACAATATTAAACGGTTCCGCGAAATGCTAGGCATTAAGCAGGAGGCATTGGCATTTGAACTAGGCGACGATTGGAACCAAAAGAAAATTTCCTTACTGGAAGGAAAGGAAACTGTTGAACCTGATATATTGGAGCTGGTTGCAAAGGCATTAAAAGTGCCAGCAGAAGCTATAAAAAATTTTAGCGAAGAGGCAGCAGTGAATATTATTTCCAATACTTTTCAGGATGAATCTGTTGCATACGCTCAATATTATAAATGCACCTTTAACCCTTTTGAAAAATGGGTCGAAACGGTAGATAAGAATGAAAAATTATACGAAGCTCTATTGCAAAGTGAACGAGAGAAAGTTGAAATTCTGGAGAAACTGTTGAGCGAAAAGAAAGGTGGGAAGTAAATTCTTAAACTCCGAGCGACCTTCAATTGTATATATTTCCCTTTTGGTTAATTCTGAGTATGGGGTTGGACACTATACCAACTGTCGGAATTCCTTTCAATTTTTTACCTTTAGCACCTAATGGCAGACAAAGCATATATAACACCAAACGTCCTCAAGTGGGCAAGAGAATCGGCAAGAATGTCCGAAGAAAGTGCTGCTGCCAAGGCTTCCGTAACGGTGGATAAATTAAAGGAGTGGGAAGATGGAACAAGCCAACCTACTATTAATCAAGCTCAGATTTTGGCTAAAGCGTACAAGCGACCTTTTGCCTTATTTTTCTTACCTGAAATTCCTAGGGATTTTCAACCACTACAAGATTTCAGGAAAAAAGATTCTAAAGAGCTAACAACTTCTTCCGTCTTTATAATACGAGAAATACAACAGAAGCAAGCATGGATAAGCGATGTTTATTCTGAAAATGGAGAACATTCATTGCCTTTTGTGGGAAGGTTTTCAATTAAGGATAATCCCAAGATTGTGGCGCAGGATATACTTAAAACATTAAATATTAATCCACCGAATTATAAAACGGACGCGCCAATAAAAGAGTGGATTGATGCGGCAGAGAAGAATGGAATCTTTGTTTCAAGAACAAGTTTTATACATTCCAGATTAAAACTTGATTCTGACGAAATTCAGGGATTTGCCATTTCTGATCGATATGCTCCCTTTGTTTTTGTTAATTCAGAGGATTGGAATGCCCCTCAACTGTTCACGCTTGTCCATGAAATTGCTCATATTTGGATTGCAGCAACAGGAATATCAAATGCGATTGAGCCGGAGATTAAAAACGGAGATAAGTTCCACCCTATTGAGCTTTTTTGCAATGAAGTAGCCGCAAATGCCTTGATGCCAGAAGATATTATATTGAATCTCAATTTTAATATTTTCCAAAACTCAAAGGAAGTATTTAGAATAGCTAAGACATTAGGCGTAAGTTCATATGCTCTTTTGGTAAGAGTGAAGAATCTGGATTTAATATCGATTTCCGCATATCAGAAACTGAAAAAAGAAGCGGATATTGAATATCAAGATTACCTAAAACGGGAATTGGAAAAGAAGGCGAAACAGAAGGATAAGAAAGGGGGACCTAACTATTTTCTTCTTCAGTTAAATAGAAACAGCCGACTTTTTACTCAAACCGTTTTGGACGCATTTCGTGGCGGGTACATTGAACCGACCGTTGCAAGCAGTTTATTGAACGTGCAGGTAAATAAATTTCAAAAACTAGAGGCGCAACTATATAGATGAATGCAACGGCAAATAAATACTGTATTGATGCCAACGTGCTAATTCAGGCTTGGCAAAAGTATTATAATCCAAAATTCTGCCCTGACTATTGGAATGTTCTAATAGAGTTAGGCAAACAAGGAGTAATATTTATTCCTGAAATGGTATATGAAGAAATTGTAAGAACCGAAGATGATTTATCAAAATGGTTAAAGAACAGTAAGATACCAATTCATAAAATATCAGAACCTGTTACCGTTTGTCTACAGAAAATATATTCAAATAACCCAGTTCATAAGAATTTGGTTGATAATACTAAAGCACGTTCGTTAGCTGATCCTTGGGTAATTGCACATGCGCTAAATGAAAATGCGACAGTAGTTACAAAAGAAGAAAAGGTTACGGCATTAAACTCTGTCAAAATAAAAATCCCCAATGTTTGTGAAAATATGGGCATTCGTTGGATTAATGACTTTGAATTTATACAGGAACTAGACCTTCAATTTATGTGCTCATTAAGGAAATAGGGGTAGTGCCTTGCCCCAAAATCGACTTCCCTATTCCCCATCTCATTTAGCCAAAAGAAATTTTTCAATTTGTTTATCCGTTATTATCCCTTGAGTAATAAATATATCCTTTATCCTGTCTAAGGGTAAATTATTAGGCTGCTCTATTTTTCTTGCAAGGATCTTAAGAAGTGAGAACGCAGTTATTAATGTCGTACTAATGCCAGTTTCTCTAAGGATATTTTTCAACGAAATATCGGATACAGATTTAAAATTGCTTGATACAATTAAAAAATAAACAATTCTATGCCCTGTCCTATTTAGAGTATTGATATGTGTTTTAATATATTCAATGAATTTTCTATCCTCGGTTCCGATCTGGTAGGTATCTCTTCTTGCTTTTGCATCTATAAGAATTGCGTACCCAAATTGTGTTGCTTTTGCAATCCCATCAGGATTTCTGCCTGTACCCTGTCCATAATTATTGACTTCGAAGCCGAGCATCTGAAATATTAAATTAACTTTCCTTTCAAATTCAGTGCTTTTTTCTTCAGAAGTGGAAAGGGTTAAAAAATCACTAAGTATCGGAGGAATAAATTGCGAGTATTTAAATTCAAGTGAGCTATTGATTATGGGAATTTGGACATTCTCTTTTAATACGGAGGGGATTAGAGGAATAATATCCAGCCATTCTGGTTTGTCGGTGGCATAATTTAAAAACAAAGAAGGTATTTCACTCCATTTCTTGCTAAACCTCTTTATATAAGAGCTTATTAGTGGTTTACATTGATAAAATCGCCATTCCGCTGCTGTTGGGGTTTTCCCAATCTTTCTTATCAGATTACCATAATTTTCCCAGTATTCTTCATCTCCATAATCTTCTTGCCCAAAAGATTTACGAATATCTCCCATTTCTTCAACTAGATTTGAATAGAATAAGAAATGAGTAATTACGTGATACTCTTTTATATTTGTCTGTTTATAAAAATCTTTGCTTGAGGGCTGATGTCCCAGGTGTTCCTTTAATTTTGAATACTCGGATTTAATAAGCTCCTTTGTTACAGTAGTATCTCTAGCAATATTCATGTTTTACGACTTGACCCAAGTTTGATTATTATTGTGATTAAATATAGGCATTTTTTTACTTGTATGTTATTAGCCGTAGGAGCATTTTGACTACTAAATCATTATAAGATACTATTTTTTGTATTCTTCGGCTTTTTTATAGGCACTGTCCATTAGACGCTTAACCCCTTTCCCATGCTGGGAATACATAAGGTTCCACGCCTTCTTTATCCTGTCATGTTCTAATTGTTGTTGTTGTATTTCCTTCTGGTTTTCGCTCCAATGGATACTAAATTTGTACAAATTCGTAAGGAGCAGCATTACTACCAGCCAAAGGAACCAACGGCCAAAAACAACCCTATAAAACAATTTCGCATCCTGTTCCGGGAAAAGCAATAGCTGGAATTTTCGTATCACATTTTTAGGCTGTGCGGCAACCGTCAATTTCATGTCTATAATGCCTTTTTTCACAATTTCCTGCATTGGCTTGGTATCCGTTAAAATGTCTATTCCCTTCGGCTTCTCCAGTTTTTCCTCAAATTCGATAAATTTTCCAGATAGACCATTGACGGCTTTAACCAGGTCGTCAACGGTTTTTGTGTGTAACTTTTGTTCCTCCGTAAATTCTTCCAGTACCAGTTCTAAACTGTCTTTTTCAATATCTCCTATTTTCTTTGTGGTATCCATAAAATTGTAATTTTCTGATTAATGATTAAATCCTGTGGGATTTCTGTTTCCTCTTTCTTCGCTTGATACCCTCTTCCGTCAACTCGTATGGCAAATAGTTAGATGTGTCTACAGGCTGTAGAAGCAGTTCTAAAAGACTACTCAATTCCTTTATTACGGGAACAATGGGCGAATGTTCAATATATGTCGCTCGCTGCGTTTCACGGAACATCTTTTGAGCAGGGGATAACTTTTGTTGTTCTGTAGTATCGTGCCGGATAGCTGCTTCGTATATTTTTTGTTCAGCCTGTTTAGTTGCCAGCTCTTGTTTCAGGGCTAAAACTCTTTCTATTTTCGCCAGCGAAAAACCTACCTCACTACCTTTTACTTTTACCTTCTTATCATCAATAAAGGAAATTCCCCGGCCTTTAATCAACTTGTACCCTAAAGTCCGCATCCGCTGCTCAAATTCAGAATAGCTACTTACCTTCTCTAAGGTCTGCCGAATATCTGTTTTCAGTTTTTCTTTTCGCTGATCCTGCCGGGGTAATAGCCTGTCTTTAGGGGATAAAAAGGCGCGGGGGCTTAATACTTCCTGTAGCTTGTATTGCTTTTCCAGTCTGCGACAAAGTGCTGCCATTCTTTTATAACTGTTACTGTCGCTGGCGACTTTGCTGTTATAACCTACCCGATTGGCAACAATGTGAATATGCTGCTCGTTGGTATCCTTAT
Source organism: Chitinophaga hostae (assembly GCF_018224885.1). Lineage (GTDB taxonomy): Bacteria > Bacteroidota > Bacteroidia > Chitinophagales > Chitinophagaceae > Chitinophaga > Chitinophaga hostae. The sequence goes on from NZ_JAGTXB010000001.1 coordinate 990,954, forward strand.
GCAGTACGCAGATATATTGGTTATCTGCTACGCCAAATTCTTTGGCGCACTCCCGGCTAACTTCAATAAGCTGGTTATTAGTAAGAGTTTCGCCGGGAGCCAGCCGTAAGGAAAAATGAAATACCGGCTTTTCTATCCGTTTGCTAAGTTTGGCGACATCAATAAATTGCCCGGACAGCTCTTTTAAATTCCCAAAACATTTGTTGTAGCTCAGAACTTCCGCCCGGTTCTTGTACTGTAGATTATCCTTTAGGGAAAGTTCCTGCTTCTTTTCTTCAGACAGTTCCTTTTTATCCTGCAAACAATAACGGATACATTCAAAAAAGGAACTTCCTGTACCTACATAGCCGATCATTGGAAATAATTTTTAATTTTTGATGCTAATGTTTTTAATTCCCCTGATTGTACTTTCAGATTGGCACGTTCAAGCGGACTTAATTCTTCCATCCCGTTTCGCTTTCTAGCGATCTGGTTAAGATTTGCTGCCATATGATTGAGCGTGCCAGTTAGTTCCAAAACTTCTTTGGGCAATGCTCTTTCCTTCCTGTCAATTTTTCCGGTCATGCTTATTTCCCGCAGGTATTCCGAAACTGAAAGGTTAGCACTTTTGGCGTTTGCTTCAATAACACGTCTTTCATAAAGACTGCATTTCACGGCCAGTAATTGATCTTTTTTCACCGCTTTTTTGGGGCGGCCTCCCTTGTTCTTGGTTTGTGCATTCTGCTGCTCCATATCTTCCTCCTCTTAATTTTTTGAATGCGATAGCATGAAAAAAATTCTCATCGAATGCGATAGCATGAGGGGAGCCAGTAGTTTTGGTTTTACCAAAACATAGCTGGCTCCTATATAACTCCCTAATCTTTCAAACTATAAATACATTGTAAGGGGCATACCTTCTCCATCATGG
>NZ_JAGTXB010000010.1 GCF_018224885.1 Chitinophaga hostae
TTTAATTATGAAAAAATTATTTCGCAACTACATCGGAGATGTAACATTATTCCTGGCGGCTGCTATGAGTCTCCTGTTTTTTACACAATGTCACAAAGACAAGGATAAACCAACACCGGTGGGCAACAAATCTTTCCTGGTAGGGAAGAAATGGCAGGTAAAAGCAATCACCGTGAAGCCGGGTATTGATGTAGGGGAAGAAGAACCGGTGGAAGATCTTTTCTCACTCCTGGATAACTGTATAAAAGACAATTTTACCGTTTTCCAGGCAGATGGTAACGGCGTGGAAGACATCATATACCAGGCCATATAGGCTATTCTTTTACGAAATTTCATAAGCAAAGAAACCACGCGGGATCTGCATATCCTGCTGGTTATATAGGCAACACAGCTTCCTTTTTGGGAAGCTGTCCTTTTATCTGGACCTAACATTTATTACATTTGTTTTCATCACGAAATTCCGGTTATGAAACAATATGCTATCTTATTAATGATGTTAGGACTAACTACCGCAATCAGCGCACAACAGCAAACCATTCATCTCTGGCCCGGAAACGTACCCGGAGAAACCACCGCCAAACAGGCGGCGCAGGTAACAGCAGATGGCAGTAACAATGTAAAGCGCCTCACAGATGTGACTGACCCGATCCTGGAGGTATTCCCGGCGGCTGCAGGCAATAACAACGGGAATGCCGTGATTATTTGTCCTGGTGGAGGGTATAACATTTTAGCCATTAACCTCGAAGGATATGAAATTGCTGCATGGCTAAATAAACTGGGCTATACTGCCTTTGTATTGCAGTACCGGGTACCCAAAAAAGAAGCCGGCGCATTGCAGGATGCACAACGTGCCATCCGTATAGTACGCAGCCGCGCGGCAGAATGGGGCATACAACCCGGCAACATCGGTATGATGGGCTTTTCCGCCGGTGGCAGTTTGACCGCCAGGGCATCTACCCTCTATAACGTTAATGCCTATACGCCTGTTGACCGTGCCGATAGCCTGTCGGCACGCCCGGCATTTGGTGTCCTCATTTACCCCGCCTATCTCGATAAGGGAGAAAACAGGAGTCTCACCCCGGAGCTAAAGCCAGACGCCCAAACACCATCTATGTTCCTTTTTGCTACTTCCGATGATTTCTATGGCAACAGCGCCCTGGTAATAGCCGGCGCCCTACGCGATGCCAAAGCATTGGTAGAACTGCATTTTTACGCCAAAGGTGGCCATGGATACGGATTACGCACCGGTAACCCCGCAGCGGAGGTATGGCCCCCTCTCTTGGAAAAATGGCTCAAAGCAACTACCGGCAAATTATAACTTTTCATTAGTGACATTTCGAGTAAATAATTCTATACATTTGACCGACTATAAAACCTGTTACTATGGGAATTTTTGATAAACTCAGGAATGAATTTATTGACATTATTGAATGGACGGACCCGTCTGCGGATACCATTGTGTGGAAGTTTCCCCGTTACCAGAATGAAATAAAAATGAACGCCAAACTGACTGTACGCGAATCGCAGGTGGCCGTTTTTATGAATGAAGGTAAGATTGCCGATGTTTTTCAACCCGGCATGTATACACTTACTACGCAAAATATGCCTGTACTGAGTACATTACAGGGATGGAAATATGGCTTCAACAGCCCGTTCAAAGCCGACGTGTTTTTTGTGAGCATGCGGCAGTTCACCAACCAGAAATGGGGAACTAAAAACCCGGTGATGCTCCGTGATGCGGAATTCGGGCCATTAAGACTCCGCGCTTTTGGCAGCTACGCTTTCCGCGTAAAAGATGCCGGGGAGTTTCTGAAAGAAGTTGCTGCTACCAACCCGGAATTTACCGTGGAAGGTATCAACGAGCAACTGCGTAATCTCGCAGTATCCCGTGGTATGGAAGCCATTGCAGAAGCAAAGATCCCGGTACTGGACCTCGCAGCCAACTACGAAGAAGTATCCGGTTTGATCACTGGCAAAATAGGAGCGGAGTTTAATGAACTGGGACTGGAACTGACCAAATTCCTCATTGAAAATATTTCCCTGCCGCCGGAAGTAGAAGCCGCACTGGATAAACGCAGCAGTATCGGCATCGTAGGTAACCTGGGCGCATATGCGCAATTCCAGGCTGCCAATTCCATGGAGAAAGCAGCAGAAAATCCTTCCGGCGGAGGACTGGCAGCCGCGGGTTTGGGTGCCGGTATGGGCGCAGCAATGATGGGACAGGTAGGTAATATCTTCCAGAATAATAATAACCAACCGCCCAATGCCGGCGGAGGTGCGCCACCACCATTGCCAACGGCTGCACCATTTTTTGTTGCAGTAGATGGCAAACAAACAGGCCCGTTTGACCTTGACCAACTCCGTCAGCTGGCCGCCGCTGGCAGCCTCAATGCACAAACACTGGTATGGAAAACGGGCATGGCCGCTTGGTCTGCCGCATCCACCGTACCTGAACTGGTGCCGGTATTGGCAACAGTGCCACCACCATTACCATAAAGTCTAATGATCCGGCTATGCAGCATTGCTCTGTAGCCGGATCTCAAAATATTCCTATGTCTTTCGAGGAAAAAACAAGCGAAACAGTTAACTCGTTAAAATGTCAGAACTGTGGCGCTATCCTGCACTATGCGCCCGGTACCAACAGCCTGAAATGTGAATACTGCGGAACGGTGAATCAGATTGAAAATGAATCACTGCCTGCCGCTATAAGAGCCGTCAGCTACGACAGCTTTATCGCCGAACAGCAAAGCCATACTGAAGCTACCCAGGAAGCGGTGGTTGTTAAATGTGTGGGCTGCGGCGCTTCCACCACCATGTTGCCTAATGTAACCGCCGATTCCTGCCCGTTTTGCGCTTCGCCACTTGTAGTCGACACTGCCCAAACCACCAGGATTCTCCAGCCGCACTATGTATTGCCCTTCGTTGTAAAAGACAATGAAGCAGTACAGTATTTTCGGAACTGGATGAGTAAACTCTGGTTTGCCCCGTCCGATATGGTGAAGAAGGTGAAAGACGGCTCCTCCCAGCAGCTGAAAGGAGTTTACATTCCCCACTGGAGCTACGATACAGACACCGATACAGAATATACCGGGCAACGGGGTGAATATTATTATACCACCGAAACCTATACGGAAGAAGTAAATGGTAAAACGGAAACCCGCACCAGGCAGGTAAGACATACCGCATGGTACCCAACTTCCGGACGCGTCAGCAACACCTTCCGCGATGTACTGGTTTCTGCCAGTCCCTCCTTGCCGCTTAAAATGGCGGAGATACTGGAACCCTGGTTATTGGATCAACTCAAAAAATATGATGGCCGTTATCTCAGCGGCTTCCGTGCAGAGCTGTATCAAACCAATGCGGAACAGGCGCTGGTAGTGGCTAAGAGAAGAATGGATCCGGTCATCCGCGGCGAAATATGCGACGACATAGGCGGAGATGAACAAAGCATCGACAGTTATGATGTGGAATATGACAATCTCGGTTTAAAATACCTGTTACTGCCTGTATGGATCAGTGCGTATCGCTATAACGGGAAGCTGTACCATTTTGTGGTGAATGCCTGCACCGGTGAAGTAACCGGCGACCGGCCATACAGCTGGTTCAAAATTGTGGGCCTCATCCTGGTGATCATCCTGGCGATTGTGGTTATCTATTCACTTTCTCAGTCTAAATAAAAACATTATTGTTTCAAATAGCTGGTTACCCGGTTTTCTTTGCAGGAAAACCAGGTAACCATTTTTTTTGCGCGCTATGGGGAAAACCATCTACAGCATTTTGAGCCTGCTATTGTCTCGGTGGGTGTTTGAAACCAGCTGTGGTAAAGGATTTAGCACTGCATCTGCTTCCGGGTACCGTTTTTGCCAAATGTAATGCGTAAACATGCACAGCGATTACAAACCCAAAACAATACACAATGAAGAAGCTCGTAATCTTATCAGCAACAGTCTTAGCCGTATGGATGACACCATCCTGCGGTAATAATGCGAAGAACGCGCAATCTGAAAAACCGGTAGACAGCGCGCAGGATATCAATGAAACAGTAAAGCCGGTAGATGAAAAGTCTTCTCAGTTTGCGGTAGATGCAGCCAACGGTGGTATGATGGAAGTAGCGATGGGTAAACTGGCACAGGAAAAAGCCCAGAATGAAAGAGTAAAGGCATTTGGTACTATGATGGTCAATGATCATTCTAAGGCAGGAGACGAGTTGAAGGCACTGGCAGAAAAGAAAGGCATTACGCTGCCTGCAGAGTTGTCGACAGAAGAAAAAAAGCATATCGATGATCTGGCTAAGAAAACCGGGAAAGACTTCGATAAGTCATACATCGACATGATGGTGGATGATCATGATAAAGATGTAAAGGAATTTGAAAAAGCATCCGATAATGTAACAGATGAAGATCTGAAGACATGGGCAAGAAATACATTGCCTACTTTGAAAGCCCACCAGGATTCTGCGAAGGCGATTAAAGACGGGTGGAAAAAATAATATAATATCATTTCAGTGAATCTCGCAGAATGCAGGTAAAAGCTTCAAGGGTCATCTCCTTGGAGCTTTTCTGATTAAGGGAGCCTCGATTTCAGCGCGCCAAATACCCAGGTGCCTGCAATAGCACTAAGCAAAGTAATGGCTACCACCGTGAAACCGGTGCCGATCTGCGCAAAGAGCGGACCAGGGCAGGCGCCTGTAATAGCCCATCCTATACCGAATATCAGCCCGCCGATAATCTGTCCTTTGCTGAATCTTTTAGGCGCCACCGCAATTGGATCGCCTCCGATCGTTTTAATATTAAAGCGCTTTATCAGCTGTAGTGAAATAATGCCTGTCACCACCGCCGTACCAATTACACCGTACATGTGAAAAGAGGTAAGCTGAAACATTTCCTGTATCCGGAACCAACTGATCACCTGTGCCTTCACCAGCACCATCCCAAAGAAAACGCCTGCTACCAGGTATTTGATGTTCTTCATATTAATTAAACCATTTAAAGAGATGAGGGATCAGGATATTGGCGCTGAAAAATCCACCTGCCATAAAACAAATGGTGGCTACAAGCGAAGGCCATTGCAGGTTAGACAAGCCCATGATGGAGTGCCCGGAAGTACATCCGCCCGCATACCGGGTACCGAAACCAACGAGAAAACCACCTCCAATAAAAAATATAAGTCCTTTCCAGGTAAACAGGTTGCCCCAGCTGAATATTTCCGGCGGAAGCAAAGCACGGTAGTCATGTACGCCGTAAGCTGCCAGCCGCTGCTGCGTGGCGGCAGCTACCTGTATGTCCTGCCCGTCCTGCAGGTAATGACCCGCAAGGAAACCACCCAATGCAATACCCGCCACAAAAAAGAGGTTCCAGGACTCTTTTTTCCAGTCGTATTTGAAAAAGGAAATATCGGCCGGAAAACAGGCGGCGCAGATATGCCGCAGCGAAGAGGAAATACCAAAGGCTTTATTACCCAGGATCAGCAACAAAGGCACTGTAAGCCCTATCAGTAACCCGGATACAGACCAGTGCCAGGGCTGCTGGATGAATTTTAAGAATTGCATGGAGAAGAAACATTTCGGTGAAATTACGGATTACGAAAGAATTACGGATTTATCCGGAGATCATCGCGTTTACCATCTCCGGATAAATTCGTAATTCTTTCGTAATTCTTTACAACAAATCATTATACTCAGGATGCCTTTTCATATAGGCATTTACGTAAGGGCAATATGGTTTTACCTTCAAATGATTTTCCCTGGCGTATTCCAGCACATATTTTGCCAGCTGGCCTGCAATGCCTTTGCCTTCCAGCTCCGGCGGCACCTCCGTATGTATGAAGGCAATGCCCCCGGGAAACAGCGTGTAGGCAATCAGGGCAGTATGCCCGTCGACGATGGTTTCAAACTGGTGCTTGGCGGTATTGTTCTGAATAGTAAGTTCCATATAGTATATTATAATTTTTTCGGTTCCACATCGCCTTCAGCGGCTACATCTGCATTCATAAAGAAAGTCAGCGCGCCCGAAGGGCACCGTTTTACCTGTGATACAATTTGTTCGGTAGTAGCTGCTTCTGCATTGATCCAGGGTTTCTGGTTTGGATTAAACACCGCCGGAAGACCGTGGAAACAAACCTCCGAATGGATGCACACATTGGGCTTCCATACAATCGTCACTTCTCCGTTGGTGTAATGCCGGGTAATGTCTTCCATGTTAAACTGCTTTTGTATTCATAGTAATCGGATTACTCAAAACCTTATGAACAGGGCAGGACTGTGCAATCTGTATCAATCTTGCCTGCTGCTCTGTTGTGAGGTCGCCTCTCAGCTGAATCTCCATATCTATCACGGTGGTGAGTGGATCCGGTTTGGCCGCACTGTTGAAGCGCACCTCGATGGAGATATCTTCCAATGGCCATTTTTTCCTGTTCGCATACATCTTCACCGTGATGGCTGTACAGGCGCCCAGGCTGCTGAGTAGTAATTCTCCCGGTTGAGGGCCTGTATCATCGCCTCCTGCTTCCTCGGGCTCGTCTGCCAGCCAGCGATGATCCCTGGCATCGATGGATACCTGGTAGGGATGCCCGGATAAACTTAGTCTTACTTCCTGGTCCATGTGTTCTTTTTAGTGAAAATTAGTTGCCAGCCAGGTGGCTGCTAAAGTAATATCCTGCTGTGCCAGGTTATGACCAGTATTGATATCATAACTACTCACCTTAAAACCGTTGGCACTTAGCAATGTGGCATAAGCCGCGGTGGCAGACGGATTCACGGTACCATCCCGGGTGCCTGAACTCATAAACACCGGCTGCTGCCGTTGTGTTTCAAAAGAATCCTCCAACCCGCTCAGTGGCTGCATAGGGCGGAACAGTACCGCTCCGGCCAGTAGCTCCGGGTATAGTATCAGCGCGGCGCCTGCAATGTTGGCGCCGTTTGAATATCCTACTGCAATCAGTTTATTGATATCAAAACCTGCTGATGTTGCCAACGTTTTCAGGAAATGTACCATCTCGTGTGTTCTGAAATGAACATCAGCCTCATCAAATACGCCCATGCCTACACGCCGGAAAAACCGCGGCATGCCATGCTCTTCCACATTGCCTCTCAGGCTGAGTATATTGTATCCCTTTCCGAGGGCTCCGGCCAATGGCAACAAATCACGCTCATCACCACCAGTGCCATGCAGCAACAGCAGCGTATAAGCGGCGCCGTTACCAGCAGACTGGTATACATACTCCATCGGTTTAAAATCCATATCAGTCCAGTTTAATCAGTTTTTTTACAATCTCTTCGCGTTGCGACTCATACTGAGCCGGCAACATCAGGTGGGTGCCCAGCTCCGCTGCAGGTTCATCTACCGTGAATCCCGGAGTGTCCGTAGCCAGCTCAAATAAAACGCCGCCCGGTTCCCGGAAATAAACGGAACGGAAATATTTGCGGTCCAGTTGCGGGGTAGCATTTAACCCACGCGCTTCCAATAACTCCCGGTAATGCATTTGCATCGCATCATCTTTCATCCGGAAGGCAATATGATGCACACTGCCGCCTGCAACATGGCCCCGTGGCTCACCCTTGGCTTCCACCAGGTCAATATAGTTGGCTGTTTCACCGGCAGGACTGGCAAAGCGGTAACGGTTGGTATGATTTTTTTCGAGTTGATAACCAAACACCGATACCAGTAAATCGGCAGTGGGTTGTATATCTTCCAATGTCAGCGTTACATGGTGAAAACCGCGGGTGGCATTTTCTTCCTGTACTTCACCGGTCTCCCAGGGCTGCCTGGGATCCGGCTTTTCCGGGACTGTCAGTTCAACTTTCAGTCCATCCGGATCTAAAAAAGTCAGGTATATTTCCCCGAATTTGGAAGAAGGCTTGTTGTAGATAATATTCTCTTTCTCCAGCCTTTTTAACCAGAAATCAATACTGCCCTCAGGAATAGCATAGCCTATTTCCGTAGCCATATGTGTTCCCCTTCGTCCGGCCGAGATATCCTCCCATGGGAAAAAAGTAAGGATGGTACCCGGTGTGCCCGTTTCATCACCATAATAAAAATGATAGGTATGCGGGTCGTCAAAGTTGACAGTCTTTTTTACAAACCGTAAACCCATTACCCGGGTATAAAAATCATAGTTCTTTTTAGCGTTGCCGGAAATAGCCGTGATATGATGAAGGCCGGTTATTGCATTTTCACTCATAAGATTTTTTTTAAGCTGCTAGCTATTAGCCTTTAAGAAATGCAGCGAAGATGATCATTTGTTGGTCTTCGCTGCATTTCCTGAAAGCTGCCAGCTGGTAGCTGTTTATTTCTTAATCAACTGCACCTCGCAGTATATCTTCACATCGTCGCCCACAAGCACACCGCCCGTTTCCGTAGCAGCACTCCAGTTCAGCCCAAAGTCTTTACGGTTAATTTTGCCATTAATGGTAAAACCCGCTTTGGTATTGCCCCAGGGATCTTTTACTACACCGCCGAATTCCACTGCCAGCTTAATGTTTTTGGTGACGTCCCTTATCGTCAGATCGCCATACAATTCATAGGAACCGTCGTTGTCAACATTTTCGTATTTGGTGGCAACGAACACGATATTCCGGTATTTGTTTACATCGAAGAAATCCGGAGAACGGAGATGCTTGTCCCTGTCATCACTGCCCGTGGAAATGGAATCAACGTCAATGGTGGTCTTTACCTTCGCTGTCATGAAATCTTCTTCTTCCGTTTCTGCTTCCACCGAGAAGTTGTGGAATTTACCATTGATATTGGTGATCATCAGGTGACGGATCTTAAATCCGAGTTCACTATGACTGCCGTCTACTACCCATTGTTGTTTTGCCATGATTGATTGTGGTTTTAAAATGATTCAAAGAATTTTTTTATCGCTGCGGAAACCGCTGCAGGGCTATATGCTAACAAGAATGAATACTGATTGTTCAAACTTATTCTAACACAAATGTCGGGAGATAACACGAGGGTGAAAATGGACCAAATAAACTAATTGATGTACTATTTTTTATCGCGGTTAAAGATACTGATTTTGAAGGTAAGCGGTTCGTTATCAAATTATGTATAATTTTTTTCAAATACTTCAAACATTATTCATGAAATATTGTTTTGAGGTGTTAAGGTCATTTGAGCGACCTGCCTGATGAAAAGAAAACCGTATGAGATATTACTTGTTTCTGATACAGTTACTGACCGTTGTTTGTGCACGGGCCCAGCAAAACGCGCAGCAGCTGACTTTAAAGGAATGTTACCAACTGGCAAAACAGGGCAATACCCTGGTGCAACAGGCACAGCGATCGCTGGAGTCCCGGCAGTATTCACTACAGGCGGAGAACCGTTCTTACTACCCCAAAGTAGATCTCCTCGCAGGTTATAATTACCTCGGCAAACCATTGGAAATTAACCTGCAACAGGTGAAAGACGGGGTGGTGAATGGCTCCTCCACACAAAGCGTAAATACAGCCAATACCGTATACCAGCAAATTACGGGACAACCCCTTCCTCAAAACGTGAAGGATGTGATCTATAATGCCACGAAAGGGATCATCAATACTTTTTACCCGGACTACAACCCGGAACTTTCCAAACAATCTTATTTTACCGCCGCTCTGGCGCTCAGGCAGCCAATATATCTCGGTGGAAAGATCTCCGCCGCCCAGCAATTGGCGAAAACCCAGGTGGCCGCAGGAGAATTTAACCAGCAGGTAGTGGAGAAAGGACTGTTTTTCGCTATCAGCGCCCAATATCTCCGGATCCTTTATCTCAATACCATCATTGCACACGAAGAAGTGATCGTGGAATCGTTTAAAAAGAACCGCGATTATGCGACCTCTCTGAAAGATAACCAGATCTTGCCCCCATATCTGCTGAACTGGGCCAGGGTAGCTTATGTTCAGGCCACTAACCGCTACAGCAATCTTACCCTGGAAAAAGAAAATGCGCTATTGGAGTTAAATAACCTCCTGGGACAGCCCATAGAAACACCCATCTTTATCGATGACACGCTGCAATACGAATTGAAGCAACTCACCGTATCCGGAGAGCTGCAACAGCTGCAGAATAATCCCACCTACCGGCTGGTGGAAAATAAAACGGATCTTGCCAATGTAGCCGTGAAAGCCGCCCGCTCCCTGGCATTGCCCAATATATTCGCCATCGGCAGCCTTAATCTTTATCAGAAAGACCTGCCCGTTACGATACCACCATGGCTGATTGGCGTGGAAATGCAATGGAACCTGTTCGATGGCTTTCAGAAATATAAACGCACCAAAGCCACAAAGATGCTGGTGGAAGAAGCCCGCCTGGCTGCCGTCAATACCAAAAGCAACCTGGAACTGCGACTGCGTATATCCATGAACAAAATGAAGGCGCTGCAAAACGACGTGGCATCTCTCGATAGTGCCAGGCAGCAGGCCCGCTTAACTACCACCCTGGTAACAGACCGCATGCAAAATCAACTGTCTTCCGTAAAAGATGTAAATGATGCACTGCTCCAGGAAGAAGAAATGCAGAAGATCTACTATACCGCCGTGATGGGCTATTACCTGGGATTGGCAGAATACTGGAATGTTGTTGGTACACCGGAACAATTTGCTACTTACGTTGACAGATAAACAGATATCATTCATGAGAGCTATATTTAAAAATTACTGGGCGCTGCTGATCCCCCTTGTTATATTGATCATCGCACTGATTTTTTTTGTGAAGAAGCCCGCTGCAACTGATAAATCAGCCATAGGCATGGTAGATGCGGACTACGTGGATGTGGCAGCCGAATTTCCCGGCCGGCTGGACAGCCTCCTGGTAAAACAGGGCGACACCGTTCGCCGGGGACAGCTGCTCGGGGTACTCCGCTCCACCGAAATCAATGCTATCCGCAACCAGGCGCAGGCCGCCATCGATGCTGCACAGGCACAGCTTACGCTGCTGCAGAAAGGTGCCCGGCCGGAAGCTATCAAAGCCGCCGACAACCTGTACAACATCACCCAACATCAGTATGAGCTGATGCAGAAAACCTATCAGCGCATGCAAAATCTTTTCAATGACGATGTTATTTCCGGGCAGGAAAAAGACCTCGTATATTTTAAACTGCAGGCAGCCAAAAAAGAAATGGAAACCGCCAAACTGAACATGGACATGCTTCAGCAGGGCACCAGGCCTGAACTTATCACCACCGCCGCCGCCATTGTACGCCAGGCGGAACAGGGATATGAGCTGACCAAAGCCTTATCAGATAATACTTATATCCACGCACCGTCCGACGGGATCATTACCTCCATGGTAATAGAAGAAGGCGAAATTGTAGCCATCGGTTATCCGTTGATGACCATTCAAAAGCCGGCTACTTATCACATCACCTATAATATCCGGCAGGATGATATGAAAGATTTTCCGTTGGGTACCCGCTTTCAAATGCGCGTACCCGGTTGTGATCCGGAAAGCTTTGAGGCGGAAGTATCCAAAGTATCCCCGTCTCTCACCTTCGCCAACTGGGTACCGGTAAAAGAACAGGGCAAGTTTGAACTGCGCACTTTTACGGTAGACCTGAAACCTGTAAACCAGGCCGGCATCAGGGGATTACGCCCGGGCATGACGGCTTCTATGACCCTGCCATGATGCTGCGTTCTATTATTAATATCACCATCCGGGAATGGAAGCGTATACTCACGCTTCCCGAGCATTGCATTGTATTGCTCCTGTTGCCGCCACTGGTCTGCTTTTTATATGGATACATCTATCACAAGCAATTTGCCAGGGAGCTGCCGGTAGCCATCTGGGATGAGTCCAATTCGCCGCTGTCGCGCAAATTCACGTTCATGCTCGAGCAAACGGAAAGTATCCATATCACACAGCAGATCCATAACGAAGCGACTATCGAGCAACTGATGCAGCGGGGCGTGATCCAGGGCGCGATTCATTTTCCTGCCCGGATGGACGATCATATCAAAAGCAGGCAACCCATATATGTTACGTTGTATACCAACACCGCCGCAGTAGTAACCGGAAAACTGATCTATAAAGATGCCGCCAAAGTATTGATAACCGCCGGCTCGGGAGTCATTCTGCAAAAGCTCATGAAAACAGGTATGCCCCAGGGCAAGGCCATGGCGCTGGTGCAGCCCATCAGGTTAACATCTTACCTGTTGTATAATCCCCAGTTCAGCTACCTCCAATACCTGGTACCCGGACTTATTGCGGTAGCCCTTCAAATGATGGTGATCATGGTTACGGTGCTGGCGCTCAACCTGGAAGCGCAACGGGGTACATTGCCGGAACTCACCGTGATGGCCAACGGATCCGCCTCCAGTGTGTTGCTGGGAAAGGGGCTGGCACACCTGAGCGTTGGCTGGTTGCATTATATCCTGGTAACAGCTATCGTGTATCCTGTTTTTGCCGGGGGCAGGATGGGAGGGTCCTGGGCGCTCTTTACCCTCTTTACCCTGCTGATCATGGGATGTATCTCAATTGGATTTATGGTGTCCGCCATTGTAAGCGATGTGATGGTGGCCTGCGATCTGGGGCTGTTCTATACTTCCCCGGCATTTGTTTTCAGTGGTTTTACTTTTCCGCGCTGGGCAATGCCCTGGTACGATCAGTACTATGCCTGGCTGATGCCTTTTACACCCTTCCTGGATGGCTTTTTTAAAGTGTACTTTATGGAATTGCCATTGCATTATGTGTATAAGGAAACAGGACAGCTGCTGATTTATATAGTGATCACTTTTCCGTTGGCGTTGTTTTTCCTGCAGCGTAGAATGAATAAACTTAAACTACAGCATGCCTGATTTTTTTCGTCATATCACCCGCCTGTTTCTCCGGGAAGCGAAGCTGGTAGTCCAGGACCACAGCCTGCTGCTTACCTTGCTGATAGCGCCACTCCTGTATGCTTTTTTCTACGGTAGTATATATAGTTATAAGGTAGAAGAAAAAGTGTTACTGGCTGTTGCCGACGACGATAAGAGCGAGTTGTCCCGGACTTTCCTGCAGCAGCTCTCCAAAATGCAGATCGTGGAAGTAGTGGGGGCCCGGGATCTGAAGGATGCGCAGGAGAAGATGTACTACGGAACCTGCCAGGGATACCTCTATATTCCGGGCGGAGTACAGAAGAAAGTACTGGCCCTGCAACAGGGAGATATAGTGCTGGCCGTGAATGCAGCCCGCTTCCTGCCGTCCAGCGAATTGGCCGGCGCTATTACCACGCTGGCGCTCACGGTAGGAGCAGGGGTACGTTTGAAATACAATGAAATGAAAGGGCTTAATTCACAGATGGCCATGCGGGAAACTCAACCGGTAAACCTCGACTACCGGCCTATGTACAATACCCGCTCGAGCTATGGGGCCTTTCTGTTGCCAGGCTTGCTGGCACTCATTCTGCAGCAAACGCTGCTGATCGGTTTGGCGGAAAGTATGGCACTTGATAAGCAAAAGAAAAATGTGCCCGAGATGCTGCATATGGGAGGGGGAAGTCTGTCGGCCACCCTCTGGGGGAAGGGACTCTTTTACCTGGTGCTGTTCCTGTGTTATGCGTTCTTCTTTTTGACGGTAAATTATTCCACACTGGATATCCCATTCCGTGGTCACGCATTTGACGTGGCGGTAGCATTTATCATCTTCTTTTTTACCCTTATCCCGCTGGGGATATGGTTGGGTACCCTGTTTCCCAGCCAGCTGATGGCTGCCCAGATGATGGTGTTTTCCACTTACCCGGTTTTTTTGATTGCAGGCTATGCCTGGCCGTATGAATCGTTGCCGGTACCGCTGCAGTGGTTGTCGTCGATGGTGCCTACCACGCCCTTCCTCCGGGTGTACCAGTCAGTAGTGCAAACCGGCGCTACGCTGGCTGATAATGTCCCGTCTGTGCTGCATTTACTGGCGTTGACCGCTTTTTATATGTTGCTGGCGCTGCTCGGATTAAGACGTTTGAATAAGCAACAACAATCCCTATCTTTGTAACGGATGTATGCAATTGTAGATATTGAAACAACAGGCGGCCATGCCAGCGCAAATGGTATTACGGAAATCGCCGTGTTCTTGTATGACGGGAAGGAAATCACGCAGCATTACCAGACTTTGGTAAACCCCGGTATCCCCATTCCTTATTACATAGAATCATTAACGGGCATCAGTAACAGTATGGTGGCCGAAGCACCTCCTTTTGAGGCTATCGCGCCGTTGTTGTATGATTTGCTGAAAGACAGGATCTTTGTGGCCCACAACGTAAACTTCGATTACTCTTTTATAAAGCACCAACTGGGTAATGCAGGCTACGACCTGCAATGCAAAAAGTTGTGTACGGTAAGACTGGGACGCAAAATATTCCCCGGTCTGAGATCGTACAGCCTTGGTAATATCTGCCGGCACTTTAGTATCCCGGTGAATGGCCGTCACCGGGCGGGAGGAGACGCCGAAGCCACCACGCACCTTTTTGGGCTGATGCTGGCCAACGACAAAGAAAAGGTGATTGCCGCCGCCCTGAAGGTAGGATCGAAAGAACAGTTCCTGCCGCCTAACCTGCCGCCGGAACAGGTGAAATCACTGCCGGAACTCCCGGGAGTATATTACTTCCATGATCATAAAGGAAAGATTGTATATGTAGGCAAGGCCAAAGACCTGAAGAAGCGTGTTAACAGCCACTTTACCGGGCATAGCACCAGTCGCCAGCGCCAGAACTTTCTTCGTACCATTCATAGCATCACCCACCAGGAAACAGCCACAGAACTGATGGCCTGTATATTAGAGTCGGTGGAGATAAAACGTCTGTGGCCTATTTTCAACTACGCCCAGAAAAGGGTGGAGTTCAGATACGGGTTTTACCTGTTTGAAGACCAGCAGGGCTATCTGCGGCTGGCCATCGAAAAGAAACGTAAATATTCCCACCCGGTACACAGCTTTAACCTGTTGATAGATGGACACCGGCTGCTGCGCTCCCTCATAAAGGAATTTGAACTATGCCCCAAACTGTGCTTCCTGCAAAAGGGGAACGGCACCTGCGCCGGCATTACCGCGGCTACCTGTAAGGGAGCCTGTGAGAAAGCAGAACCGCCGGCTTCCTATAATGAAAGAATGCTGGCTGCCGTCGCTTTCCTGCAGGAACAACAGCCTTCGGTAATTATTATCGACAAGGGCCGCAACAGCAGCGAAAAAAGCTGTATCCTGATGGAAAAGGGCCGCTTTTATGGAATGGGATACGTTCCCGCAGAGGTGAACACTACAGCAGCAGAACATTTCAGGGAATACCTGACCCAATACGCCGAAAATGAGGTGATCATCAGCCTGCTTCGGCCGTATGCCGGCAACAGCAGGCAATTGGCGGGTATGTAACAACATCCGCTCTGCAAACATTATCCCTTTGGCCGGGGTTCAGAAAAAAAATGAGGTAATCGCAGAAAATAACTGATTCCTGATTACTTTTGCAACTTGTAATACCGGTTTTCATCTTTAATTATTAATATTTTTTTATTCATGTTAGAGTCAAGTTTCAAATTGCCAGGTCAAACTGCCTTTTACAAAGGAAAAGTACGCGATGTTTACACCATTGAAGACAGGCTGATGGCAATGGTAGTAAGTGATCGTATCTCTGCATTTGATGTAGTATTGCCCCGCCCGATTCCATTTAAAGGTCAGGTACTGAACCAGGTGGCCGCCATTATGCTGGAAGCAACAAAGGACATCGTTCCTAACTGGGTAAAAACAACACCACTGCCTAATGTAACGATTGGCTTGAAATGCGAAACTTTCCCCGTGGAAATGGTGGTACGTGGTAACCTCACCGGCCATGCCTGGAGAACTTACAAATCCGGTCAGCGTGTACTATGCGGCGTTACTATGCCGGAAGGACTGAAGGAAAATGACTTCTTCCCCACACCAATTATTACACCTACTACCAAAGCCCACGAAGGCCATGACGAGGATATTTCCCGTGAAGAAATCATCGCGCAGGGACTGGTGAGCAAAGAAGATTACGAGCAACTGGAAAAATATACCCTTGCTTTATTTGAAAGAGGTAAGGAAATGGCTGCAAAACGTGGACTGATCCTGGTTGATACCAAATATGAATTCGGTAAAATTGGCGATACCATCTACGTAATTGATGAAATTCATACACCTGATTCTTCCCGTTACTTCTATGCAGAAGGCTACGAAGAAAATCAGAAAAGTGGTACTCAGCAGAAACAGCTCAGTAAAGAGTTTGTTCGCGAATGGCTGATGGCAAACGGTTTCCAGGGTAAAGACGGGCAGCAGGTTCCTGAAATGACAGACGAATTTGTAAGCAGCGTAAGCGAACGTTACATTGAACTGTTTGAAAATATTACCGGTCAAAAATTTGTGAAGGAAGAAGTAGCGGCTGCGGATGCAGAATCCAGAATAATAGCTGCACTTAAAAGCTTATAATCATTTTAATCGCCCCGGCGCCAATACCGGGGCGGTTTTTATCCCTTAGTGCACGATGAAAGTACAATTAATTTCCGCGGCAATTTGTTTGTTAGGCTTCGCCGCGTGTAACAATGCTTCTAAATCCCCCAAAGAATTAAGCAGCGCTGAAATACTGGAACAGGTAGGGAAAGCTCCCGGAATGAACGCCGGAAACGGCACCTTTACCGTTCAAACACCCGAAGGCTGGAGCCGAAAGGATACCGTGATCAGCCGGGTAGAATATACCTTTATGATGGCCCCCGTACAGCAAGGCAGCGCGTTTCAGGCAAACGTAAACGTAATTACCCAGGAACTGAAAAGTGGATCTTCGTTAGATAAATACATGGAGGCCACCCAACAGGAAATGCAAAACTATTTCGACAGCTACAAAAAGCTCGAAGATGGAGAACGCACGGTAACAGACGTAAAAGCCAAATGGTTGAAGTGCGGCTACGTGCACCGCGAAACCGGAACCAAACTTAATATACTCGTGACCGTGCTGGTGAAAAATAATATCGCCTACGCCATCACGCTGACAACACTTGCCGATGACCTTGAGAAATATACACCTGCGCTGGAAGAAATACTAAATACCTTCAAAGCAAAGTAGGATATACATAAAAATTTTATGGAGAAGACCGGGGCAGATATACTTATCCACCCCGGTCTTCTCCATAATAGCTATATGGGCTGAATCCCTTATTTTTGTTGGCAAATTGATGACCATTGAAACACCTTGCCGCACTCAATAAATATTTTCTTTCGAATAAATGGCGACTGATCCTGGGTTTGCTGTTTACCGCTATTTCCATTGTATTCAGCGTTTTTCAGCCTATCATGGTACGACAGATCTTCGATCTGCTTTCCCACAACATCGATGAGTACAGGTTGTTGAATAATACTTCGCTGAAAGGGGTATTCCGGGCCGACTTTACAAACGTGCTGGCGTTCTATGGCGTGAGTATTCTCCTTTTTGCACTGTTGAGTGGCTTCTTTCTCTTTCTGCAACGGCAAACACTTATTGTGATGAGCCGGCATATTGAGTTTGACCTGAAAAATGCAGTTTACCAGCACTATCAGAAACTGGATCTGAACTTTTTCAAGATGCATCGCACCGGTGATCTGATGAGCCGTATTACGGAAGACGTATCACGGGTACGCATGTACGTAGGACCGGCTATTATGTATGCATCCCGCACCTTGTTTCTCATTGTGATCATTGTATACCTGATGCTGGAAGTAAATCCGTTACTTACCCTGTATACCTTATCACCACTGCCTTTGCTGGCGCTTACCATTTACTATGTAAACAGGATCATTCACCGCAAAAGTGAAAAAATTCAGGCACAGTTATCCAACATCACTTCCATCTCGCAGGAATCATATTCCGGTATCCGGGTAATTAAATCCTATATCCAGGAAGATGCCAGTGCGAAACATTTTGAAGAAGCCAGTGAAGCTTATAAAAACAGTTCTATCAGTCTTGCTAAAACAGATGCCCTGTTCCAGCCAACAATGGCGCTGATGATCGGTTTGAGTGTTATCCTTACCATCTTTATCGGTGGCATCCAGGTTATTCAAGGTAACATTACCGTAGGTAACCTGGCGGAGTTTGTGATTTATGTAAACATGCTGATGTTTCCATTCTTTTCCATCGGGATGGTAGCCTCTATGATACAGCGTGCCGCCGCCTCACAGCAACGTATAAACGAATTTTTACAACTGGAACCAGTCATAAAAGATGTGCCGAATGCCAAAACGGTAAAGCTGCAGGGAGGTGTTCGGCTGGATAATGTCACCTTTACCTATCCGCATACCGGTATTACTGCTATCAGCGACTTCAACCTGCATATTGCACCCGGGCAAAAAGTCGCCATCATCGGAAGAACAGGGTCGGGTAAAAGTACCCTGGCGCAATTACTGATCCGTATGTACGATCCCCAGGAAGGCAAGGTGATGGTAGACGACCAGGACATCCGTTTACTGGAACTTACTAATCTGCGCGGCCAGATCAGTTATGTGCCCCAGGATGTGTTCCTGTTTTCAGACAGTATTGCCAATAACATCCGCTTCGGCGATCCTGCCGCTAACCTGGAATCCGTGCGGACTGCAGCAAGGCAGGCCTCCGTGGAGAAAGATATACTCGGGTTTAAGGAAGGATTCGACACGGAAATAGGAGAGCGGGGTGTTACCCTCAGCGGTGGCCAGAAGCAGCGTATTTCCATCGCAAGGGCGCTTATCAAGGATCCGGACATCCTGATCTTCGACGATTGCCTCTCTGCCGTAGACGCACGTACGGAAAAGGAGATCATTGGCAACCTCTACGCCTATCTGAAAAATAAAACGGCTATTATCATTACCCACCGCATCTTTGCGTTGTTTGAGTTCGATAAGATTATCGTATTGGACGAAGGAAAAATAGTGGAAGAAGGTACGCATAATGATTTATTGTCATTGAATGGTTATTATGCAGAGTTGTATGCACGTCAGCAATCAGGAGATGATGAAAGCGTAACTGAGTAACAATCATGAGCTTGTATATGCGCTACGGCAGCCCGTTACACGCCGGTTTTATGATTTTTCAAAATCATTTAAAAATATTTTGATATTTGTAAAACAATAGTATATTTGTCTCTTATTGTAACAGGATTTGATTCGTTAACACTTAAATCTATCAACTGTGGCGTACGAAAACAACAATCAACAGGAAAGAAACAATGATAGCATCTTTTCTAAACGATTGAAAGCGGGCAAAAGAAGAACGTACTTCTTTGATGTAAAGACCACTCGGGGAAACGACTATTTTCTTACTATAACAGAAAGTAAGAAGCGTTTTAATGACAACGGTTATGACAGGCACAAAGTATTCCTGTACAAGGAGGACTTCAACAAGTTCCTGAACGCATTAACCGAAACCATCAACTATGTTAAGACTGAGTTGATGCCCGATTTCGACTTTGATGCCTACAACCATGATTATGTGCAGGAAGAACAGGACGAAACAGAAGCAGATGGATCTGAAGTGCGCGCTTCAGCCGCTGTGGAAGAAGTAGCAGTTCCTGTTGAGGCGTCAGTAGCCGCCCCGGCTTCACATAGCTCAGATGAGGTAGACAAATGGTAAGAACTTTTACTCAATTTTTTTACTTAAAATAATTGGCAACCCCCGGATTTCTCCGGGGGTTTTTTATTGCGCGGATTTTTTTCTTGCCCAGGATTAAACTGATTTCAATGATTTTAGGATTTTTTCTACTCTGATTTTAAAAGATTTGGGAAGATACAAGTGACATATTTGTCTCTGTCTTCTCAAATCTTTCAAAATCAAATTATAATCACAAAAAAAAATCCTAAAATCATTGAAATCAGTTTAATCCTGGGCAAGAAAAAAATCCGCGGCGATATTACATTCCCGGCGCCTTCATCGCCTTCCAGGCATTGATCAGGCCATTGGTACTGGCATCATGATTCAGCACCACCTCATTATTCTCCAGTTCCGGCAGTATTTTGCCCGCCAGTTGTTTACCCAGTTCCACCCCCCATTGATCAAAGCTGTAGATGTTCCAGATCACACCCTGTACAAAGATCTTATGTTCGTATAGGGCTATCAGTTCACCGAGTGAGCGCGGGTTGATTTCTTTCAGCAGGAAGGAGTTGGTAGGACGGTTACCGCTGAATATTTTTGATGGCTGTATCTTTGCTATTTCAGCTTCAGGTGTGCCTGCTTTTTCCAGCTCTGCACGTACTTCTTCCGCTGTTTTACCATTCATTAGCGCTTCTGTTTGTGCAAAGAAATTGGAGAGCAGTTTCACATGATGATCGCCGATCGGGTTATGACTGATCGCTGGTGCAATAAAATCGCAGGGGATCAGGTGTGTGCCCTGGTGAATGAGCTGGTAGAAAGCGTGTTGTCCGTTGGTACCAGGCTCGCCCCATACAATAGGCCCGGTTTCATAACTAACGTTATGGCCTGTACGATCTGCCGACTTACCATTGCTTTCCATATTGCCCTGCTGGAAGTAAGCAGCAAAGCGATGCATGTATTGATCATATACGAGGATAGCCTCCGTAGTACTGCCAAAGAAGTTGGTATACCACAGGCCAATCAGCGCCATGATCACCGGAATATTCTGTTCCAGCGGGGTGTCAGCAAAGTGCGTATCAACGGCATGGGCGCCATCCAGCAACTGCGTGAAGTTTTCAAAGCCAACGGTCAGTGCAATCGACAAGCCGATAGCGGACCACAGGGAATAACGGCCGCCTACCCAGTCCCAGAATTCAAACATGTTTTTCGGATCAATACCGAATGCAGTAACCGCTTTTTCGTTGGTAGACAGCGCCACGAAATGTTTGGCAACAAATTTTTCATCTTTCGCATACTCCAGGAACCAGTTACGTGCAGTATGTGCATTGGTCATGGTTTCCTGCGTGGTAAAGGTTTTCGACGCAATGAGAAACAGTGTTTCGTCCGGTGTTATTTTCTTCAGCGTTTCAGCAATATGGGTGCCGTCTACGTTGGAAACAAAATATGGCTGGATGTTGGGTTTCCAGTAGGGCTTTAATGCTTCGGTAACCATTACCGGGCCCAGATCCGAACCGCCGATACCGATGTTTACGATATAACGTATAGGCTTACCCGTATATCCTTTCCATTCCCCGGAATGTATTTGCCGGCAGATATGATCCATTTTATTCAGTACCGCTTTAACATCCGGCATCACATCGCGGCCGTCCAGCAACACCGGCTTGTCGGAGGTATTGCGCAGCGCAGTGTGCAGCACTGCGCGGTTTTCCGTTACATTGATTTTTTCAGCACCAAACATGGCCTTAATCGCAGCAGGTACGCCACATTCTTCCGCCAGGCCTAATAACAGGTTGCGGGTATCTTCGGTAATAATATTCTTGGAGTAGTCGAAAAGGATGTCCTCAAACCGCAGGGAGAATTCGCTGAAGCGTTCTCTGTTTTCCATAAACAAGGCACGCATGTGTACCTTTTTCATTTCTTCCGCGTGTTTCTTTAAAGCCTCCCATGATTTGGTGGCAGTTGGATTGATAGATGGAAACATAGTAGTATATATTAAATGCGCATCAAAAATAATCTTTTAGTATCAGGTTTTCTGCTTCCTGTATAATTGCCAGGAAATTGTGATGGCAATGATGCCAATGGCAATGATGCAGGCATGTACAATGGCATTCTCAGCGATCACGTCGGCGGCTTTTCTTTTCACGAGGATGCCATAAAATGCCCAGACACAAACCAGCGCATAGACAAGATTGTTACGCTGCAGGATCATCGCCATACTTGAAACCGTGCCCGCGCCAATCATCACCATAGTCCAGATCACCTGCTTATGAATGGTGCCTTCCCAACCCGCATATACCAGCAGGGTGGTGATATTGGCCAGTGTGGCAATAGCAATCCAACCCAGGTAAAGACTGAAAGGAAAATGAATAAATATTCTCTCCGGAAGCGTAGCCGGCGCAGTATTGATACCAAAGTTGATATGAATTGCCAGCAGGGATATCAGCAACATCAGCATAATCACCACACTTACGGGAATAAGACGATAGTGCCAGGCGAAAAGCCAGCAGGCATTGGCAACGGCGGAAATCAGGAACCAGTCTTTCATTTTCTGCATCATCCGCGATAATATCTCAGGTTGTTTATTGGAGAAAGCCAGCCAGAGCTGGTAAATAATAAATACCAGCAAAGAAAGATATATCAAACCCCATATCGAGAAGGTAAAACCGGCAGGAGCAAAAAGGTTGGGGTACTCTTCAGAAATTTGTGCAGTCGTTTTGCCGTTAATGGGAAGCATTACTGCCAGTACGTTTACGGCGATCATTATAATATATGCGAGGGTATTAAAAACAGATTTATTTTTAAAGTGGAGGGTTTCATGGCTGACCATAATAGATAGGTACTTTTTGTAATATTAGCGACATGGTTACCGCGTTATAACACAAATATTATGCTAAAATGAACAATGAAAACAAAGTTCGGAGACATTAGCAGATATCTGTATTTTTACATACATTTGCCAGCTATGACAGCTGAGCAACTTAAAGCTATGAGGGACCGTTTATATGTCCTGGGAGGTTTTCTTTAACGTACCTGACCGATTAGCAAAAATAGAAAATGATAAACAACTAAGCCTGGCGCCCGGATTCTGGGATGACAATGTCAGAGCGACTTCGATTCTGAAGGAAATTAAGGTAAACAAATATTGGGTTGACCTTTACGATCATGTAAACGCCGCTATCGATGATAGTGCGGTACTGAACGATTTTTTCAAAGAAGGAGAGGCTTCCGAGGAGGAGGTAGAACAAGCGTATGGTGCGGCGGTAGCAGCATTGGACGACCTGGAATTCAAATCTACCCTTAACCAGCCGGAAGATGAAATGCCTGCGGTACTCACCATTAACTCCGGTGCAGGCGGTACGGAAAGCCAGGATTGGGCCGAAATGCTGCTGCGGATGTATCGTATGTATGGAGAAAAACAAGGTTGGAAAGTATCAGAAATTGATACCCAGTATGGCGATGGCGCCGGCATCAAATCCGCAACACTGGAATTTGATGGCGACTTTGCATACGGCCACCTCAAAGCAGAAAGCGGTGTACACCGCCTGGTGCGTATTTCACCGTTCGACTCCAACGCACGCCGGCATACTTCCTTTGCTTCCGTATATGTGTACCCGTTAGTAGACAATACTATCGAAATCGCTGTAAACCCTGCTGACCTGGAATGGGAATTCTATCGTTCAGGAGGTAAAGGCGGACAGAACGTAAACAAGGTGGAAACTGCCGTGCGCTTAAAACACATCCCTTCAGGAATCATTATCGAATGCCAGCAGGCACGAACACAGGGAGAGAACCGCGAAAAGGCGCTCACCATGCTGAAATCACGCCTGTATGAAGAGGAGATCCGTAAACGGGAAGAGCTGAAAAACGCAGCCAACGCCAACAAACGCAAAATTGAGTGGGGTTCACAGATCAGATCATACGTATTCCATCCGTATAAGATGATCAAAGACCACCGGACCGATTTTGAAGTAGGTAACGTAGGACCTGTAATGGACGGCGACCTGAACGGGTTTGTAAAGGCATACCTGATGATGCAGAAAGAAGAGGACAATAATTAATAAGTATCGACTAATTATTAATAAGCGTGTAGGCGCCGTAACCGTTATTTTTGCAATTCCGAATTATTAATTACGAATGACGAACCGGATGTTCGCGAAGTTTCGTCATTCGTAGTTAATAATTGGTAATTCTTAATATTAAATCAGGTTACAATGAATACAGGATACTTTGAATACGCAGCGCCTGCCAATGAGCCTGTGTTGTCTTATGCACCCGGTTCCGCTGAGAGAATTGCACTCAAGAAACAATTAGCCGCATTTAAGGGAGAAGTAGCTGACATACCAATGTACATTGGTGGTCAGGAAGTCCGTACAGGAAAGACCGTAGATCTGCGCCCGCCGCATGAAATCAAACACAAATTAGGTCACTTCCATGTAGGCGACGCCTCTCATGTAAAATCCGCCATCGCTGCCGCACTCGAGGCCCGCGAAAAATGGGCAAATATGGACTGGGAACAACGCGCTGGCATCTTCCTGCGTGCCGCCGACCTCCTGGCCACCAAATACCGCTACCACATCAACGCAGCCACTATGCTGGGCCAAAGCAAAAATGCTTTCCAGGCCGAAATCGACAGCGCCTGCGAACTGATCGACTTCCTTCGTTATAATGTACACTTCCTGAGCGAAATATACCGTCAACAGCCGGTATGCGCCCCAGGTATCCATAACCGGGTAGAATACCGTCCGCTGGAAGGTTTTGTGCTCGCCGTAACACCATTTAATTTCACCGCCATTGCCGGTAATCTGCCAACATCTGCTGCCCTGTGCGGTAACGTGGTGGTATGGAAACCCGCCAACACCCAGGTATTTGCAGCGCAGATAATCATGAAGGTGCTGATAGAAGCAGGTCTGCCTGCCGGTGTTATCAACCTGGTATATGCAGGCGGTCCGCTGATCGGTGATATCTGCTTTGCAGATCCTCATTTCGCCGGTATCCACTTCACCGGCTCTACCGGTGTATTCCAGACTATGTGGAAAACCATCGGCGAAAACATACACAAATACAAAACTTATCCGCGCATCGTTGGCGAAACCGGTGGCAAGGATTTCGTACTGATTCACAAATCAGCCGATGTAGATATCGCCGTTACTGCCTTAGCCCGCGGCGCATTCGAATACCAGGGCCAGAAATGTTCTGCCGCCTCCCGCGCATACATACCAAGCAATCTTGCTGACAATATAAAATCAAAACTTGTTGCTGAATTGAAAACCATGAAAATGGGTACCACAGAAGATTTCAGCAACTTTATCAACGCCGTGATCGATGAACGTTCTTTTGATAAGATCGCCAGCTATATCGATAACGCCAAAAAGGATCCTGCAGCAAAGATCATTGCAGGCGGTAACTACAATAAATCAGAAGGTTATTTCATTGAACCAACTATTATTGAAACAACCGATCCGAAGTATATCACCATGTGCGAGGAAATTTTCGGCCCCGTGCTCACTATTCATGTGTATGAGGCAGATAAATTCGAAGAGATCATGCAGATCGTGGATACTACTTCCGAATACGCGCTGACTGGCGCGGTAATCGCACAGGACCGCTACGCAGTAGAACTGGCTACCCGCAAACTGGTGAACGCTGCCGGTAACTTCTATATCAACGACAAGCCAACCGGCGCCGTAGTAGGACAGCAGCCATTTGGCGGAGCCCGTGCTTCCGGTACCAACGATAAAGCCGGTTCTATGCTGAACCTCTACCGTTGGTTAAGCGCCAGAAGTATCAAAGAAACTTTTGTACCGGCTACCGATTACAGGTATCCGTTCCTGAAAGAAGCTTAGTAAATGTTCATGATTTATATCAGGGCGGTGGATCTATATCCATCGCCTTTTTTGTAACTTGCAGCCTCAATACTGAATCTCGGAAACTATGCAGGCAGATATTATCAAAACATACTTTACAGAACACCACAAACAACGCCGGGTAGCCGACCTGGAACAACGTCTCATCCAGGATGGTACACCGCCATCAGAAGCCAGCATCGCCGCCGCCAAAAGTTTTGATGAGTTTTTCAGTAAACAGATGCGTACCACCGGTGTAAAAGCCGGGATCTTTCTCGTAGTAGCCTTTATTATGCTGATCAGGGTGATTACCCTTACCAACCGCGAGGAAGGCAGCTTTATGCAGGTATCATTTTCCCTGGCGCTGGTAGCCTTCGCACTCGTGCGCGGACTGATCTGGGGCATACAGCTGTTTGCCCTGAAAGAAGAAATTAATACGTTTAAAGATTTAAGGAGATTATAGTATCTGCTGGTACCATTGACCCTACTGCATCTTCTGCAAGGCCGCCAGCGATTCCGTTACATGCTTTTCTCCGTCGCGCAGGGAGTTAAATTCATGCACTACCACACCCTTTCTATCTACAATATAAGTGACGCGACCGGGGATCACAAAGGTTTTCGGCACGCCAAATAATTTGCGTACTTCATTTTTAGGATCGCTGAGCAGGGTAAAAGGAAGGCGATGATGAGTCGCAAAGCTTTTATGGGAAGCCACATCATCTGAACTGATGCCAATCACCATTGCGCCGTATTTCTGAAAATCCTGGAATGAATCCCGGAAAGAACAGGCCTCTTTGGTACAAACACTGGTTTCATCCTTCGGATAGAAATAAATCACCAATGGCTGTTTGCCTAATACAGCAGTGATATCAAAAGTTTTTCCATCCTGATCCTGCAGCGAGAAAGCGGGTATTTTATCTCCTGTCTTAATTTGTGCCTGGGTGTCGGTGCCCCAGAGCTGGAAGAAAGCGGCCATAGCAATAATTGTCTTGATAAGGTGCATGCCTGTGTATTGATACCGCTAAAGTACGAAACAACAAAGAGAAGTACAGAAAAGATTGGCAGGCCGTAAATATTCCGTTGCTTATCAGGGTTTTCTAACAATCAGCTTTTTATCTGTTGCATTTAATCGTTATTTTTGGCCCCTAAAACGTTGTGTTTTGAAAACCATACTAAACGGCAGGCAGATGGCTATCACGATAGACAGGCTTTGTCACCAGTTGATAGAAAATCATTTACAATTTGAAAATACCGTGTTGATTGGCTTGCAGCCACGGGGTATTTACTTATCCGGAAGAATTCATCAAACCCTGTTGAAATTGGTGCCTGGCGCACATATCGATTATGGTAAACTGGATATCACTTTTTACCGGGATGATTTTAACCAGAGCAAAACTTTGCATGTGCCGAGTGAAACAAGTATTGATTTTTCCATAGAAAATAAAAAGGTAGTGTTGATAGATGACGTGTTGTATACAGGCCGTACCATTCGTTCGGCCCTGGATGCAATGCTGGATTTCGGCCGGCCTGCTTCTGTGGAGCTGCTTACGCTGATAGACCGACGTTTCAGCAGGCAGCTGCCTATTCAGCCCGACTATACCGGACGAACCATTGATGCCCTCATTTCCCAGAAAGTAAGGGTGTTATGGAACGAAAGAGATGGTAACGACGAAGTAATCCTAATTGACTAAAATGAATCCGGATTTCAGAATTCAGATTTCACCCTTTATATTTGCACATTAATGTCACTTTCTGTAAAACACTTACTCGGAATTCGCGATCTGCAGCGCCAGGATATAGAGCTTATTTTTCAAACAGCCGACCAGTTTAAAGAGGTTTTACAAAGGCCTATTAAAAAGGTTCCTACGCTACGCGATACAACAATTGTAAATTTATTTTTTGAGAACTCTACCCGCACCCGCATCTCTTTTGAGTTAGCGGAAAAGCGCCTGGGAGCCGATACCGTTAACTTTTCTGCCTCGGGATCATCGGTTTCCAAAGGTGAAACGCTGATAGACACGGTGAACAACATCCTGTCCATGAAAGTGGATATGGTGGTGATGCGGCACTCCGCCAGCGGCGCCCCGCATTTCCTGGCCAAGCACATCAACGTGCCTATCCTGAATGCAGGCGATGGTATCAACGAACATCCCACGCAGGCGCTGCTTGATGCCTTCTCCATCCGGGAAAGACTGGGCAGTGTGGAGGGGAAAAAGATCGCCATATGCGGCGATATTATGCACTCCAGGGTAGCCCTCTCCAATATCTACTGTCTCAAAAAACTGGGCGCAGAAGTAACCGTGGTAGGTCCGCCTACGCTGATCCCGAAATATATGGCCGCCGCACTGGGTGTAAATGTCAGCTACAGTATCCGTGAAGCCCTGGAATGGTGCGATGTAGCCAACGTATTACGTATCCAGCTGGAAAGGCAAAATACCCCCTTGTTCTCTTCACTGCGGGAATATTCCCTCGCTTACGGCGTAAACCGTGAACTGCTCGATAGCCTGAATAAAGAAATCGTCATCATGCACCCGGGACCTATCAACCGCGGTGTGGAAATAAATTCTGATGTGGCCGACTCAGGTCAGTCCATTATCCTCGACCAGGTAGAAAACGGAGTGGCTGTCCGCATGGCTGCACTGTATTTGCTGGCAGGAAAGAAAACAGAGTAGAATAGCTATTAGCTTTTAGCTTTTAGCAAAAATGCAGCGAAGAACATAATATGTTCAACTCGCTGCATTTTTGCTAAAAGCTAACAGCTAAAAGCTAATAGCTGCTCCAGCCGTATACGATCTGAAAAAAGGATATACGTTCCCGTTATAACCACCTGCCTGTTCAGGGTCATAATACTTGATCTTCATTTTTGTAGTTTCCCAGAGATCCTGTCCGGAGAAATAAATGCGCAGACTGGTGAGCCGGATCTGTTTCAGCCAGCGTGGCGGAATGGTATAACCCAGTTGGAGGTTTTTAAGCCGGATATAAGCGCCATTCATCACCCAATGCGACGAGGGTACCGTATTCTGTTCATCGTTCATATACAGACGGGGAAATAAGGCATTTGGATGATCGGGCGTCCAGTAGTCCTGGTTGATATCCCAGGGTTGCTGCCAGGTGCCCGTAAAGGGCAGGTTATAGCGGGGATCCGGCATTACCTTACGGTTGGCCACCCCCTGGAAGAAAACAGAAAAATCGAACCCTTTCCAGGCAAATCCGGCATCTATTCCGTAAGACAACTGCGGATCAGTGCTGCCCAGGTACACGAGGTCAGCCTTATCTATGTGATGGTCGCCATTGATATCTTTATAGCGCAGATCTCCTGGTCCGGTGGCCGCGGTTTGAAAAGGATGCTGCGCCACGTCAGCGGCGGTTTGGAAATAGCCGTCAGACAGGTATCCGAAAAGGGAAGAGTAGGGATAGCCGGCGATGCCCTGGTTCCATCCGGCCTGCGGAGCTACATCGTCGTTGCGCAGCACCTTATTCTGGCTATTGAACAAATTCGCGTTAATATACCAGGTAAATGGTCCCCGGTCGTCTCTCCAGCCGGCGTTGATTTCCCAGCCCCAGGTTTTCATTTCTCCCCGGTGAAAAGCAAGCGGCCAGGCGCCTTCTGTGGAAGCCGTCAACTGCGGGATCTGCATATCACGGTTCCGTTTTACAAAATAATCGGCCGCCAGCGTAAGTCGTCCGCGGAAAAGTGTGGCATCCCACCCGTAGTTATTTGTAGAGATATTTTCCCATCCTTTGGCCTGGATGACCGGATTTTTATAAACGAATGGCTGCTGACGCCAGTAGTTACCAAAGGTAAAGGTCTGCAGGCGCTCGTCGTTCGGTATATTGTTCCAGCTGTTTACATTGCCCAGCCGGCCCCAGGACCATCTTAATTTAAACTCATTGAAAAACGGCAACGCCCTGTTAAACCAGGTTTCATTGTTTAACCGCCATCCGGCAGAAAAAGAAGGGAACGCCTGCCATTGGGTTCCTCCTTCAAACGAAGTGCTGTATTGCGTTAAACGCGCACCGATCAGGTTCGCTTCCACGAGGTAGCGGTTATCATAATTATAATTCAGCTTGCCGAAAATTGATTGCAATGAACCGCTGGCCGCCAGTAACTGCGTATAGTCGGGGGCGTTAGTAAAGCTATTGTTGCTGATATCAGCAGGGGAGATGTGATAGGAAGCAGCGGTGTGCTGCGTGGTGTTATAGGTTTCCTGGGTATAACCGCCCAACAGATGGATATTGTGTTTTTCTCTTTTTACATCGTAATCTGCCAGCGCCTGTAGGTTCCCGCCTTTGGCTACGAGCTTGCTTTTTTGGAGCATGTTATCCGGCGGTACCAGTGCGGCAGTATCTACCCGGTTCCATAGCACAATGGTATTCCTGCCGAGATTATCCTGCAAGGTATGTCGCTGCGGACTGTAGATCAGGCGAAGCGTAAGACCTTTGGCAATGCTGTCTGCACGTAAGGTAAATACTGCATCCACATAATTATTTTTTTCGTCGCGCTCCCCGCCATCTGCCAGTACCGGGTAGGTAGGCGCGCCGCCATAGGCATAGTTGCTCGTGCTCGGCACATAAACAGGCACATTGCCTGGTCCCCGGAAAAGCCCGGCCAGCAAACCTTTCGGTCCTTCTACGGGTTGCGATGGAGAAAAGGTATTGGTTTGTGCGTACGACAACCGTGTTTCCAGGCTCACATGTTTACTGAAGCGATTGTTCATATTTACACGGGCGTTGACCCGCTGTGTTTTGTCTGGCCCAACGGCGAAAAGTCCTTGTCGCCCGAAATACCCCAGCGACGCGGAAAACTGGTTGGAGCTATCGCCGCCCTTCACGGAGATATTATAATTCTGTACACCTGTTTTGCTTTTGGTGAGCACGGGTATCGGATCAAAATTGTAATAGTATTTATAATAATCCGGTTGCTGATAGTCGATGGCGTAGTGATTACCAGACTGCATCAGCGCTATTTCAGCCGGATCCCAGCGTGGCGTTTTGCCTGCATTTCCGGCCGCGATATTTTCCATTTCAGCTGCTTTCCAGGAAGGTAACCGGTTAGGCAGGCGGATAGGGGTTTCAAAGCCGGCGAGGGTATTAAAATCAACTCTGAGCTTGCCTGGTTTGCCGGTCCGGGTAGTTACAAGCACTACGCCGCCCGCGCCCCGTGCGCCGTATATAGAGGCGGCGGCGGCATCTTTCAGGATGGAAACCGATTCAATGTCATCAGGGTTTAGTACGGCCAGTGAACCAGGCACGCCGTCTACAATAATGGGCGTGTTACCGGAGGCGGAACTAACACCTCTTACCTGTATATTAAAGCCTTCCCGGCCCGGCTGCCCGTTACTGCGGGTAACTACCAGCCCGGTGGCGGTGCCTTGTAAGGCGGCCATCACATTGGCTACTGGGCGGCTTCTCAGCCGTACGCCGTCTACCTGGGCAATAGCCCCGGTAATGTTGGCGCGTTTCTGCAATCCATATCCCAGTACAATCAGTTCATTGAGTTTACGAAGATCGGGTTGCAGCAATACAGAAAAACTCCTGCGTTCCCGCACAGCGATTTCCTTTGTCTCAAACCCGATCAGTGATACCTGCAGGGTCGCTTGCCCGCTGGCCACATCGAGTTTAAAGCTGCCGTCTTCTTTTGTGGCGGTGCCGTTAGTGCTGCCTTTTTCCCGGATAGATACGCCGCTGAGTGCCTGCATACCATCACTGACACTCCCGGTAACTGTCCATTTGTTGCTGTTAGTTTCTTTATCAGGGAGCGGCGGCAGGTTTGATGCAATGGCATTGAGCGGAATAACGATGATCTGCCCATCTTTTATTTCCACTTTATATTTAGTGGGAGGGAAGATGCTGGGCAGTACTTCCCGCAGCGGCGCATTGTGTACATGTAAGCTAACACCGTGGCGCGTCTCCAGTTCTTCGGAAGAAATAGCAAAAGTGTATTTGGTTTGTTTCTCTATTTCACGGATCACGGTTTTCAGGCTGGCATTATTAAACTGGAGGGAAACTCGTTTTGGAGGGGCAACAGGTTGTTGAGCCATTGCAACAGCATTGGCGAATACCAGGATAACAACGAAAATAAAATCAGGCACGCATCCAAACCTGGTATTGGAGCCACGCGCCTGTAGCATAAAATGCTGCATAAGCAAAAGGTCAGGCGCGTATTAGTAGATATCTACCAGGTCATTTTTATGAGTAACGTTAATCTGAAGGGTTTTTCTCATAATGTCCAGCACCTCATCCAGCGACATATTCGGGAAGGTAGCGAGCAGCTTTTTATCAGCCAGTTGCTGATTGCTGATCGTGATCTGTACATTATAAAAATCTTCCAATGCGTCTACCACCTCATTCAGTGGGGTATCATCAAAAGTCAGGGTCCGGGTTTTCCAGGCCAGGATGTTATTATTCTTTTTATGAATGCGGGTATCTATCGCATTGCCATTATGCTTCAGAGACGCTTCTACTCCCGGGGTAAGTATCACTTTTTTCTCGGTGCCTTTATAGGCGGCGCTTACCTTTCCTGACTGCACAAATACTTTTACGCCGCTGTTGGCGGCCTTTACATTAAAGGCGGTACCCAGTACCTGTACTTCTACTTCCGGCGCATTAACGATAAAAGGAAGGGCATCATTCTTTTTAACATCAAAAAATGCTTCTCCCTTATCTATTTTAACCAACCTGTTTGCTTTCCCAAATCCGCGGGCATAGCGCACCTGCGTATGCGCGTTCAGGTAAAGCATAGAACCATCCGGCAAACGCAGGCTATCCTGTTGCATGTCGGTAGCGTAGGTTTTATAGCCGCCAGGACCCATCCATGTCCAGGTACCTGCAATCAGCAGCACAGCGGCAGCTGCCCACCAGTATCTGCGGTTCATCTTCACAACACGGGTATTAACCAACGGAGCCGGCATAGCTACAGGAACCTTGTCCAGCATGGTATTGAGCTCCTGCCATTTTCCATCAGTATCAAAAGTGGAAGGGGCGGGGAGCGGATCGCCATGCCACATCGCTTTCATATCCAGGAAAATATCCAGGTTTCCAGCGTCCTGTTGCATCCATTCGTTGAGCTGCTGCTTGAACTGCTCATTCTCCGGATCCTCCAGGTAACGGACTACTATATCTATGTCGGTTTGATTATTCATGGCTACTTATTAGTAATACAACCAGGGAACGTTATACCATTAAGCGATAATAAAAAAAATTTTGGCCGCGGTCAGGACTTATTAATAAGGTCTACCCGTAATCGTTTTAATGCTGTGGTCAGATGGGCGTATACTGTATTAATAGATATATTTAATTGCTCGGCGATTTCAGCGGGAGACAAGCCTTTGAGGCGGCTCATTTCAAATACACGACGACATTGTTCAGGCAATTTCTCCAGCGCAGAACGGTAGTGCGCTTCCAGTTCTTTGTGCTCCAGCTGTGAATGATTGTCGGCTGCGGGATTTGCGCGATGCAGCTGCTCCTTGGCATATACTTCCTGCCGCTGTTCTTTTTTAATACGGTTTAAACAGGTATTCACCGTAGCTCTTGCCAGGTAATGGTTAATCGGGGCTCTTTCATCCAGGTTTTCCGCACCTTTCCACAAATTGAGGAAAACATCCTGTACCATATCATTCGCATCATCTTCGTTCTTTACATACTTCACGGCAATATTATACATAGAAGGGGCGAACTGTTTAAAAACAGCCTCAAATACATCTTTATTCCTGCTCCGGATGCCTTTTACTATTTCGTCGTTACTCAATTGCAACATGCTTTTGATCTTTTGTACTTGTTTCCGTAGTGCGAAGATAATTTTTAAAATTACTAATTACGAACGCTTACCTGTGAAGGCGCCGTAATTCTTTTTTTCACTTTAACATTTCTTTGACTAATGGTAAGTGAATTGTCGGATGTATTGTTATTATACGGCAGCCAACGATGAGGGCATATATCAAAAACCATGCACATTCATCAGAGCCGGATGAACTTATCATTAAACATTAACCATACAAAAAATTGAATGCCATGAAAAAATCAATTGTAGGAATGCTCGCATTAGCAACAATGGTAGTAGGAATGTCCGCTTTTAAAAGCGCCGACGTAGCCGCAGTTAAGTCTGTTGACAGCACCGCCGCAATGGTGGATTCAGTAGCAGGCGTTGACTCCCTTGTTCGCGCAGACTCAATGAAGTTCTATGGACTGGACTCTTTGCAGCACCTGGATTCTTTAACAAGTCTCGATTCTTTAAAAGGAACTGACTCATTAATGAGATTTGATTCTTTGCAACGCGTTGACTCTTTAACAAGTCTCGATTCTTTAAAAGGAACAGATTCATTAATGAGATTTGATTCTTTACAGCGTGTAGACTCATTACAGGGCCTGGATAGAGCAAAAAGTGTTGCCGTAGAAGGTGGTTCTATCACCGGTAAAATTGCACCGGCCGATGGCGCTGCTGAAGTAGAAGCAGACAACGGTACCGATAAACTGAAAGGTGCGGTATCACAGGGTGCATTTACGATCCCTGCTGCAAAAGCCGGTACTTATACAGTTACCGTGCTGGGTAAAAGCCCTTACAAAAATGCCGTGATTAAAGATGTAAAAGTGGAAGAAGGAAAGGCTACAGACCTGGGCGAAATCAAATTAGAGCAATAGTCTGAATTAATGAAATAGCAACCAACAACACAACATCATCCAATATGGAAACCCATTTTGGTTTGATCCAGGGGGCCCCATCTCGGGCCCTCTTTTTTTTGCCTGAATAGCTGGCTATTTTCCCGGTTTATGATTTTGGAAGAAGAATTATTAAATTTGCGGATTTATTTTATGCGCACCATTCTCCTTCTTACCGTTTCCAACACGTTCATGACTTTCGCCTGGTATGGACACCTTAAACACCAGGACGTGGCCCTCTGGAAAGTCATCCTGATCAGCTGGGGCATCGCTTTTTTTGAATATTGCTTCATGGTGCCGGCCAACCGGTATGGCGCCCAGGAAGGATTCAGCGGATTCCAGCTCAAAACCATCCAGGAAGTCATTACCCTCACCGTTTTCAGCATCTTTGCCGTCACTTTTCTCAAAGAACCCCTCCGCTGGAACTACCTGGTCTCTTTTTTCTTCCTGGTAGGGGCCGTTTATTTTATGTTTAAAAAATAATGCAGAAACACCGCAGCAAGGGTTTTTATATTAGTGAAATATTACATTAAATAAAAAAAGATGTAAAACAAGATTAAATTAATGTTATTCCGTATTATCTTTAGGGATCAACTTTCAACCAAAAACGAATTCATTGAGGGAAGAAGCTAATATACAGCTACTGGTGGAACGGGTGGCATCTCTGGGAGATGAACAGGCTTACAAGGCGTTGTTCCGGATGTTCTACAAGCCATTGAGCCAGTTTGCCTATTCCATCATAAAATCCTGGGAATCTGCTGAAGAAATCGCGTCAGACGTGTTTATGAACGTCTGGAATCACCGGGAAAGATTGCTGCAGGTTGAAAATCTCCGCGTATATCTCTATGTTTCTACTAAAAATGTTGCCCTTAATTATCTTAATAAAGCTGCTAAAACCCAGCACTTCAGTCTCGATGAGCTTGCGGTAGACTTCAGCGTTAGCTATGCCACCCCCGAACAGATCTTTATTTCCGGTGAAATGGTCAAACGAATTGAAGCCGCCGTCAATGCGCTTCCGCCAAAGAGGAAGATGATCTTTAAACTGATCCGGGAAGATGGTTTGAAGTATAAAGAGGTAGCCCAGATCCTCGATATCTCCGTGAATACCATCGACGTACATATGGCACAGGCCCTCAAAAAAATCAGCGAGGTGATCAACCTCTCCTTTATCAAAACAAAATAATTTAATTTTTTTTTCAGACGGAGTAGTAGATTTTCAAAATTTACTTGTCCTTCTATATAATCATGCTTTTGTAATCATACACATGGAACAGGAAAGAATTTGGCTTTTGATGGGAAGAAAGGTATCGGGCGAAGCCACGATGGGGGAGTTGCGCGAGCTGGAAGAGCTCCTGCAGAAAGATCCGGACCTGCGATACAAGCTTTCAGTTCTGAGCAACTGGCCTCAGCCAGGCAATAATGAAGAATGGAATAACAAAAT
This sequence comes from Chitinophaga hostae, assembly GCF_018224885.1. GTDB lineage: Bacteria > Bacteroidota > Bacteroidia > Chitinophagales > Chitinophagaceae > Chitinophaga > Chitinophaga hostae. The sequence continues at coordinate 35,416 of NZ_JAGTXB010000010.1, forward strand.
AGATAACGCATTGGAAAAACATCTTCAGAAAATGGAGACCATTTTTCCTCCGGCAGAACTGCCCGTAAAAAAAGAGGGCAGGAGTATCCGCAAAGTCGTATCCATCCTTTCCGTACTGGTACTGATGCTGGGAAGCTATTGCGTTTATCTGCTGGCCGATAAAACATCGCCCAAAACCGATAAAACCGCCGTGGCAGCCATTCAAACCCGCGATGGTTCCCGCTCAAAAGCGCAGTTGCCCGATGGTACAGAGGTGTGGCTCAATGGAGGCAGCCGTTTAACCTATAATCCTGATATGAACAACCTGGACAGCCGGGAAGTGACACTGGAAGGAGAAGCTTTTTTTGACGTAGCAAAGAATGCAGCAAAACCTTTTCTGATCCGTACCACCAAAATGGGGATCAGGGTATTGGGTACCTCTTTTAACGTGAAAGCCTATACGCAGGACAACACAACGGAAGCAACGCTGATTACCGGTGCTGTAGAGGTAACCCTCAATGATGGAATAGAACGGAGTGTAAAATTGTTGCCTAATCAGAAGATTGTACTCGATCATGGAGATAAACAACCCGCGAAGCCATACAACGTGGCTGGTTATAAGGTAGAAAATATCCATAGCAACCCGGTCGATAGCATGGTAACGGAAACAGCATGGTGCAATAATTTCCTGGTTTTTGACAACGACAATTTTGAAGATATCGCCCTTAAAATGGAGCGCTGGTATGGGATTAAAGTACATCTCAGCGACAACAAATTAAAAAACTTCCATTTTACCGGCACATTTAAAAATGAAACGTTTCCGGAAGTACTGGAAGCGCTGAAGGTTACAACATCATTTCATTGCAGGATAACAGGCAATGAAGTATTTATCACCCAATAAGGGGTTGGAAAAAAGCAAAATCGATACCTCTCATATAAAAAAGGGCAAATGCTGCAAACATTTACCCCTTTGTTGAGATCAAAACGGCAGTAAGCTTCACTTGGCAATGTAGTCCTGTCGTAGTTTTATGACCTTTTACAACCTAAATGTATGGAAAAAATTCCTACATTATGCAATCCTTTTGCGTTTAAAAACATTGGGAAAAGTTGTACTGATAATGAAACTGGTGTCCTTTATTATTCTTATTACCTGTTTGCAAATAGCAGGAGATGCCTTCGGTCAGCAGGATCGTCGCATCTCTATCAAAGCGGATTCATTGCCACTGACGCGGGTGCTGAAGCTGATTGAAAAGAAAAGCGGTTATCGTTTTGTATACCGCAATGATCTGATACCAGCCAACAGCAAAGTGTCGCTTAATGTGAATGATGCTTTGACAGAAGATATTTTACGGAAGATACTGAAGAATACAGGTCTCACTTTTAAGCAACTTTCTGCTAACCTGGTCGCTATTGCACCGGAAGAAAAAGTGGTCACCGGTATCAGTATCGCCGGAACGGTAACAGATGTTTTCGGACATCCCTTACCAGGTGTGAGTTTGCGTATCGCAGGCCTTAATAAGGGAACAACTACAGATGAGAAGGGACAGTTTCACATGGAATCACCTTCGTCTGCCACATTGATTTGTTCTTTCATCGGTTATGAAGAACAAAAAGTGCCGGTAAATAACAATACCCACTTCAACATTGTGCTGAAAGACGATTCCAAAGGATTGAATGAAGTAGTGGTAGTTGCTTATGGCGTGCAAACAAGAAGTTCTTTGACAGGATCAGCTACTATGGTAAACGCCTCATTGTATGATAAGGCGCCCCGTAGCAGCTTCCAGGAAAGCTTACAAGGCAATGTAACCGGCTTACAATCTACCAACGGATCCGGTCAGCCCGGATCCGTCCCCAGCGTTCATATACGCGGTATAGGTTCCATTACTGCAGGCAGCTCCCCACTTTATGTGGTCGATGGCGTGCCGGTAGTAACAGATAACCTCACCGATTTTAACGTGAACTCCCTGGCAGGTATCAACAGCGCAGATATCGCCTCCATTTCTATTTTAAAGGATGCTGCTTCGGCTTCTATCTATGGCTCCCGGGCCGCCAACGGGGTGGTGCTTATCACCACCAAAACAGGCAGCCAGGGCAGAACAAAGATCAGCGCCACCATTCAACGCGGCAGTAACCAGCTCACCATTCCCAAAGCCAACTATCCCCTCAATACAAGGGAAATGATGGAACTCCTGCGGGAAGGATGGGCACATAAAGCAGATGGCTCCGGCGAAGCAGGATTTCAGAAAGAACTCGCCGCACGCGGCGTGGATACTACTGTAAATACCGACTGGATCGACGTGTTGACCCGCCATGGAAGCTATACACAAGCGAATCTGTCTGCCGCAGGCGGAAGTAATAAAACAAAATTTTATGTTTCCGGCGGCTACTACGATTCCAAATCAGCTTTGAAAGGAGTAGACTATAAACGTATGACGGGTAAGCTCAATCTGAGTAACCAGGCCACCAACCGCTTGTCGTTTGATGTAAACCTGTCACTGTCCTATCAGCGTGCAAATGCGGTAGGAGATGTGGGACTCATGGCAAACCCCGTACGTTCACTTGTCAGGCTCCAGCCCTGGCTGAAGGTTTACAACAAAGACGGCAGCTACGATTTCAGTTACAACAACACCTTTAACCCGGTGGCAGTACTGGATGGGAACTCCCGCACCGGCACCACTTATGGCCTGCTGGGAGGCGCCGCCGCCAAATATATCTTTACCGACTTTCTTTCTTTTGAAACCAAGATCAGTCTCGACCTGAACTACGCCCGCAGCAACACTTTTCTGGCGCCGGGCTTTGGTGACGGCAGAAATACCAACGGCTGGGTAACGGTGAATAACAGCTTATGGAACAACTGGGTATCTACCAATATCCTGCGTTTCAACAGGCGCTGGGGAAACCACGGCATCAGTACCTTTATCGGCTACGAAGCACAAAAAACGACCAACACAGGCAACTCTTCGGATGCATCTAACCTGCTCCCCGGGTTACAACTGCTGGCAGACGCTTCCAAGCCGGAAAAAGTATCATCCGTGTCCAACGCCAATTCACTGACCGGCGTATTTTTGAACAACAGCTACGATTACAAACAAAAATATTATTTCACGGCTTCCATCAGAAGAGACGCTTCGTCCCGCTTTGGCAGCCTGAAAAGAAGCGCCACATTCTGGTCACTGGGAACTGCCTGGAATATTTACAGGGAACCATTCCTGCAGAATGTAGACGGAATCAACGAATTAAAGATAAGAGCGAGCTACGGCAGCAACGGAAACCAGGCCATTGACAACTATGCATCGTTATCGTTGTATAGTCCGGGAAATGATTATGATGGGAAACCGGGGTATGTGCTCACGCAATACCCCAATCCCTTTCTCACCTGGGAACAGAACCGGCCTTTCAATATCGGCCTCGATTTTGCCGTGCTTAAAAACCGGTTATCCGGTACCATTGAATATTACAGCAGAACAACATCTCGTTTGCTGCTGAACGTACCGGTATCTTCTTCAAATGGTATTACTACCGTTTTCAGGAACAATGGAGAGATGAAAAACAGGGGCGTGGAAATATCCCTTTCCTCCCGCAATATCATCGCCACTAACGAAAATGAATTTTCATGGCGTACAGACGCAAATTTGTCTACGCTGAAAAATATAATCACCAGGCTGGATAATCCGATCTCCGCGCTCTATTATAAAAGAGAAGTAGGAAAGGATTTCTACCAGTTTTTCCTGCCGGGATTTGCAGGTGCAGATCCGCAAACCGGCGAAGCCCTCTGGTATAAGGACGGTTCCAAAACCGCTACCACCAATGTTTATGGGGAAGCGCAGCGGTTTTACCAGGGAAGCGCCCTGCCAAAATTTTATGGCGGTATTACCAACTTCCTGAGCTATAAAGGTTTTGATCTCAGCTTTCAGTTCTTCTATAGCTGGGGAAACAAAGTGGTTGATAACTGGGGACCTTTTACAGAGTCAGATGGCAGCGGCGGATTTGGCGGCAGCTCAAAACTATCACGGCTTACCTACGAAAACCGCTGGCAACATCCGGGCGATATTACGAGTGTACCCAAAGTAGTGTTTGGAGGCACCCAATCAGGCCTGAGCAACCAGATATCTTCACGCTTTCTCTATGATGGCAGCTTTATTCGCCTCAGAGATGTGATGCTGGCCTACAGCCTGCCACAAACCTGGTTGAAGAAAGCCAATATCATGGATGCAAAAGTTTATGTAAGAGGTAATAATCTCTGGACCTATGTAAAAGATAAACGTCTTACCATGGACCCGGAAGTACCGGTAACAGGTGATTACGACCAGCGCCCCCCGGTGTTCAAAACATTTTTGATAGGACTGGATGTAAATTTTTAAGGTATTCATGCAGAAGCGATATACATACGGTGTCATTATTTTGCTGGCTGGCCTGCTAAGTGCCTGCAACAAGGACTTCCTTGAGCTGAAACCAGACCAGGCAACGGAAACAGGTAAAGCCATCAGGGATTTGCCTGGTTTACGGGCAGCCATCAGCGGGGTGTATTCACTGATGCAGAGCGAAGATTATTACGGACGCACCATGCCGCTGCTGCCGGATCTGCGGTCAGACAACAGCTTCATCAGCGTGATCAACAGCAACCGCTATCGGAACCAGGATCAGTACATAGTTACCGCTAACGATGTATATACTACCGACTCGTGGAACCGGTTATACAGCGTAGTAGCCAATGCCAACATGGTGATTTCGAAAGGACCTGCTATTTCGCTGCTGCCTTCCGCGGCAGACAGCATCGAAGCAAAACAGATTGTAGCAGAAGCATACGCAGTAAGGGCACAGGTGTTTTTTGATTTGGCGCGCATGTATGCACAACCATATAACTATACGGCAAACGCGTCGCACATGGGCATTCCCATTGTAACCATCACCGATGTAGATGCTATACAGTCGCCATCCCGCAGCAGTATGAAAGATACTTATGCACAGATCATCAGCGACCTGACAACGGCGATTCGTAAACTGGAAGAAAGCAAAAGCACTGCTTTCACAACAGGCAGGATGAATGTTTATTCCGCAAAGGCACTGCTGTCAAGGATACTGTTGTATAAGGAAGACTGGCAAGGCGCCGCCGCCATGGCAGATGACGTCATTAAGTCAAATAAATATGCACTGCTGACAGGAGAAAAGCTGTTGTCAGATTTTAAAATGACCGGTAACAACGAAACAGTTTTTGAAATCGTTAACACAGCGGTGGATAATCGCGGTACCGATGGACTCGGATATATGTTTAGCCAGGACGGCTATGGTGATGTACTGGCCACTACCGATATATACAACATCTATACAGCCGGCGATGTGAGAAGAAATTTTTTGAAGAAAGGTAAACGCGCTGGTAATGGCGGAGAAGATCCCGCTAATATCATCACCAAATACAGCGATGTAACCACTTTTATAGAAAGTATAAAAGTGATGCGGTTGTCAGAATTATACCTGATCCGTGCAGAAGCACGGGCACACCTTGGACGCATTCCTGAAGCTCAGGCTGACCTGAATGTAGTGGCGCAACGCGCCGATCGCAATGCTCCGCCGGTAACCGCTACCGGGCAGGCGCTCCTGGATGCTGTGCTGTTGGAAAGACGCAAGGAGCTTGCTTTTGAAGGACATCGCTTATTTGACCTGACAAGAACAAAACGATCATTCACCAAATACCTGGCGAGTGACAAAAATATAAAGGTGATGTGGCCCAGCACGAAAGTGATATTGCCCATCCCGCAAAGAGAACTGGATGCTAACCCCAATATTCGCAACCAGCAGAACGAAGGTTACAATTAAATCTAAACCGCCTTTGTTAATAATTGGTTTTTGCTTACGAGCTGGTTGGTTTTTGCTTATGAGAAGTAAAGTCCCGGTGGATCCACCGGGACTTTTTTTATTCCCCTCGCCACTCAACCATTTTATCTGCTTCTCCCACTAATTAATTATTACTTTTGACAATCCGTAAATTCACGTATCGCCAAATGGTTATAAGACGTTACACCGCCCTGGTCATCATTATACTGGCAGCAATGGGCTTGCCCGCTATGGCGCAGCCTTCGCCTGTATGGAATGCTGCAGACATTAAACTGCAAATGAAAAAACTCGATACGCTGGGAAGCGTATTGTATATTGCCGCCCATCCCGACGACGAAAACACCCGTTTGCTGGGCTACCTGGCGAAAGAAAAACTATATCGCACGGGCTACCTGTCGCTCACCCGCGGCGATGGCGGCCAAAACCTCGTGGGCAACGAACAATCAGAGCTCCTGGGCCTGATCCGTACCCAGGAACTGCTGGCTGCCCGCCGTATCGACGGGGCCGAACAGTTCTTTACCCGTGCACAGGATTTCGGCTTCTCCAAAAATCCACAGGAAACCTTCACTATCTGGGACCGGGAGAAGATTCTGGGAGATGTGGTATACATGATCCGTAAATTTCAGCCGGACGTGATCATATGCCGCTTCCCGGCAGATAGCCGCGCCGGTCACGGACATCATACCGCCTCCGCCATGCTGGCGGAAGAAGCCTATGCCGCCGCAGCGGATCCCGCACGCTTCCCGGAACAGCTGAAACAGTTAAAACCCTGGCAAGCCAAACGTATCCTCTGGAATACGTTTAATTTCGGCAGCGTAAATACCACTGCCGATGACCAGTTTAAGATGGACGTAGGCACCTTTAATCCATTGCTTGGTAAGGGCTTCGGGGAAATTGCCGCCGAAAGCCGCTCCCAGCACAAAAGTCAGGGCTTTGGTGTGCCCGCCTCACGCGGCAGCTCACAGGAATACTTTCTCACCATAAAAGGTAATACACCCAAAAACAACCTGTTGGATGATGTAAACACCAGCTGGGCAAGGGTGCCCGGGGGGAGTAAAGTAGGCGCACTGGTAGATGCTGCGCTTGCCGCCTACAACATGGAGGATCCCGCCGCATCAGTACCAGCTCTGCTGGAAATACGCAGTGCCATACAGGCCTTACCCGATGGCTACTGGCGTAACCTGAAACTAAGAGAAACAGAACAACTGATATACGCCTGCGCCGGGCTTTGGGCAGAAGCCTACAGCACTTCGCCTACCGTGGTGCCTGGCTATAACATGGAAGCCACCGTACAACTGATTAACAGGGGACCCGTAAAAATTACACTGGAACAGATTGACCTTCCGGGTAAAGCAAATATCGCAGGCAAACAGGAACTGGCCTTTAATAAATTCACCAGCATTTCCCAAAGCCTGGCAGTACCCGCCGGTACGCCGGAATCAGAGCCATACTGGCTGGCTGAATCACATCCGGTGGGCATGTATATAATAAAAGACCCGTTGCTGGTGGGATATCCCGAAAACATACCTGCGTTGCAGGCAGAAATCCGTTTCCGTATCGGCGACCAGGATTTTACGATGCACCGCCCCTTACAATATAAATATACCGATCCGGTAAAAGGAGAGATCTATCAGCCGTTGGTGATTGCGCCACCGGTAGTAGCGGATCTTAGCAGCCAGGTATATATTTTTACAGACACCAAACCACAATCGGTGCCCGTGAAAATAAAAGCGATGACGGATAACGTGAAAGGAAACGTACACCTGAAGCTGCCTGCCGGCTTTACCGCCGGTACCAATAACCTGTCTTACGCACTGGCCGCTAAAGGCGATGAAATAGAATTACGGTTTAATATTAATCCCGTAAAAAGTGCGGCAGAAAATCACGTAGATACGTTTACGGTAGTCATGGAATGTAACGGGAAAGAATATACGCAAAGCTTGCAACAGATCCGTTATGATCATATTCCATTGATCACCCTGTTTCCAGAAGCACAGGCCAGGCTGGTATCTGTAAACCTCAAACATAATGGGAACCGCCTGGGATATATACCCGGAGCAGGTGACATGGTGGCGGCTTCCCTGCGCCAGGTAGGGTACGATGTAACAGAACTGGGAGAGAAGGACATCATGGGCGGTAACCTGCAACAATACGATGCCATTATCGCCGGCGTACGTGCTTATAACGTAAACGCACGTATGAAATACTGGCAGCCCCGGCTGATGGAGTATGTAAAAGAGGGCGGTAAGCTGATCATCCAGTATAATGTAAATGGTCCGCTGGTGATCAATGACCTGGGCCCTTATCCATTCAGTCTTTCCCGTGACAGGGTAACCGATGAAAATGCACCGGTGAAACTGATCAACGCCAAAGACCCGGTATTTCATTATCCTAACGAAATCACTGCGGCCGACTTCAACGGATGGGTGCAGGAAAGGGGATTATATTACACAGTGAACGCTGATAAGGCTTATACCAGGCTTTTTGCGATGAATGATAAAGGAGAATCGCCGCTGGATGGTGCTGCATTGCTGGCACACTATGGCAAAGGGTGCTATGTTTATACCGGCTTGTCTTTTTTCAGACAGCTGCCGGCAGGTGTACCTGGTGCATACCGGTTATTCGTAAACCTGATTTCTGTTAAATAGGGATTGAAAGAAAAATGAGTAAGAAACACGAACAAAACAGGCCCCGGTTGAAGATAGCGGCCATATTCTGTATTATCCTGGGTTTGCTGATAGGTTTTTCTATTAAGCGGGTACAGGTAGGTTTAGTGATTGGCATCGGACTGGGACTGTTAACAGGAAGTATGTGGAGCAAAAGCAATTCAAACGATTAATGTCTATGACAGCTGACAACCCGCACGAAGAGAAACCGCCCTTGTTTCCGTCATGGAACTGGTGGTATATACTGGTAATAGCCTGGCTGCTGTTGCTGATCGTGCTCTTCTACTTATTCACCAAAACCTTTTCATGAGCCTTTTAGATTGGGTTGTACTGGGTGGTACGCTCACAATAATTATATTATATGGTGTCTGGAAGAGCCGTGGCCAGCGCAACATGGAAAGTTATTTCCTCGATAACCAGTCCATGCCCTGGTATATTGTGTTGTTGTCGATCATTGGCACTCAGGCCAGCGCCGTTACATTTATTTCCGCGCCCGGTCAGGCTTATACCGATGGGATGCGCTTTGTACAATATTACTTTGGTCTGCCATTGGCGATGGTAGTGCTTTGCATCACCTTTGTGCCTATCTTCCACCGGTTAAAAGTATACACCGCCTATGAGTTCCTGGAACAACGGTTTGACCTGAAAACCCGTACACTGGCTTCTTCACTGTTCCTGATACAGCGGGGTTTATCTACCGGTATCAGTATCTGTGCACCTTCTATCATCCTATCGTCGCTGCTGGGCTGGAACCTTTACTGGACCAATATGATCATGGGGGGCTTACTGATTATTTACACGGTTGCCGGCGGTACCCGTGCAGTGGCGTATACCCAAACATTCCAGCTGGTCATTATTTTTGCAGGTATGTTCCTCGCCGGTTGGATGGTAGTACACCTGCTGCCGGCAGATATAGGTTTCAAACAGGCCTTACAGGTATCCGGTAAAATGGATAAGCTGAATGTGATTGTAACAAAGTTCGACTGGAAAGATAAATACAACATCTGGAGCGGGATTATCGGGGGCTTCTTCCTGGCCTTATCCTATTTTGGAACTGACCAGTCGCAGGTAGGTCGTTACCTGACGGCTAAATCGGTCAGAGAAAGCCGGTTGGGCCTATTGATGAATGGCCTGGTAAAGGTGCCGATGCAATTCCTCATCATGCTGATAGGCGCCTTGGTATTTGTATTCTATCTGTATTTTAAGGCGCCCATCTTCTTTAATGAAGCACAACTGGCCAGGGTACATAAAACCGAACAGGGGCCCGCGTTGATAAAGCTGGAAGACCGGTACGGGGAGCTGGGACAGCTGAAACAGCAACAGGTAAAACAACTGGCGGCTGCGCTGGAAGCGGACAATACAGCGCAGATAGCCACGGCAAAAAAGGCGTTGCAGGAAACGGATGTTCAGTCGCAACAGGTAAGAACAGAAGCGCTGTCGCTGATTAAAGCGGCTGATACCACCGCAGATACCAATGATACCAACTACATTTTCCTTCATTTTGTGGTGAACAGTTTGCCGAAGGGACTGGTAGGCCTGCTGATTGCCATCATATTCCTGGCCGCCTGGGGAAGCATTGCAGCAGCGTTGAATTCACTGGCCTCCACTACGGTGATAGACATCTACAAACGATTGTATAATGGTGATGCCAGCGAAGATCATTATCTCAGGATATCGAAGCTCTGGACACTGATTTGGGGCGTATTTTGCATATTGGTAGCGCAGTTTGCCGGCAGCCTGGGCAGCTTGATAGAAGTGGTAAATATACTGGGCTCCTGGTTTTACGGGGTTATACTGGGTATTTTCCTGGTAGCATTTTATTTAAAGCGTGTAGGCGGCACCGCTACTTTCTGGTCGGCCATCATTTCAGAGATAGTGGTATTGGTCATTTACTGGACAGGTACTGTTTCTTTTTTATGGCTCAACGCGATAGGCTGTTTGCTGGTAATTGCGTTGGCGTCGGGTTTCCAGTATTTTTCTCCGAGCTTAAAGCAGAAGGCATAAAGCAAAAAGCTATAAAAGCGAATGACCAGAGCGGATATTAATCCATTTTGCTCTGGTCATTCGCTTTTATAGCTTTTTGCTTTATGCCTTCTGCTTTAAGCTTATTTTAAAGTAGCCAGTAACTTCTTGTTCAGTGCTACGTAGTCGTCGTTCTTGGCGGCGGTAGCCAGCTCAATGGATTTCTGCGCAGCTTCTTTCGCTACTTTCACATTTTTTGCTTTCGCGTTGATGCGTGCTTTCTGGTACCATACCCAAAATGCGTCAGGGCTTTGGGTAGCAGCCTGGTCGATCCATTCTACTGCTTTGGTAAGGTCTTTACCGGATTCATAGTAGTATACAGCCGCCTGGAAGTAAGGTTTCTTTTCGGCCGACTGCATCGCGTCATTGATCTGGGCGGTGATTTTATCGTCGATATCGGCGCTGATCACAACCGGAACTTTAGTTTTATCCCAGCTGAGGGTCAGGACCGCGGAATTGGAACGTACGTTTTCAAAACCGATGGTAAAGCTTTCCTGGGTGAAGGGAGCGGCGATCGGTTTTACCTGTACGCGGGCAATATCGTTTTCTTGTTTGTAGGCAGCAGGGCTGGTTACATCGAGGCTGCTGGTCAGGATCACGGTCCATGACTGCGCGCCGGGTATGGTCAGTAAACCGTATTTACCGGCTTTCACCGCTACGCCGCCAAACTTAACATCATCACCAAAAGTAATGGTGGTAGCGTTGTTGGCGCCGGTTCTCCAAACTTTGCCGTAAGGAACCAGGTCACCCATGATCACCCTGCCATTTTTCAATGGGCGGGAGTAGCTCAGCTCTATATTGGATAAAGCGAAGTCCTGTTTGATCGTTTGGGTTGGACTAGGAGCAGGCATTTTAATCCCCTGAGCCAGGGTGGTGCCGGCATACAACAGCAACATAGCGCCTGCTGTGGCGGCGAAGGTTTTGATAGTTCTCATGATTAGGTGGGTATTTAAATCTATTCTATTAATCCATTTCGGAATGCGTACAGTACCAGGCCAACGCTGTTTTTAACGTTGATCTTTTCTAATAATTTTTGCCGGATGCCTTCAACGGTCCGGGGACTCAGGAATATCTGCTCCGAAATCTCCTGGGTGGTGAGTTCATTGCAGATCAGCTTCAGTACTTCCTGTTCCCGGTCGTTCAGCTGGATTTCGTTTTTAAGTGTCGGTTTAAATTGTTGTTTATTCTTGTGTAATACCTTTTTAAGCAGTGCCAGGTTTACGTTTTCATTAAAATAAAATCCTTTATCGAAAGTAGTACAGATGGCTTCATAGATTTCTTCCGGTTCCGCATTTTTCAGTAAGTATGCATTGGCCCCATTCTCCACCAGGTGGACAATAAAATTGTCGTCTTCATACATGGTGAGTATGATGATCTTTACATCAGGATACTTTTCTTTTACTTTGATGGTGGCTTCGATACCATCCATATTCGGCATTTTCAGATCCATCAGGATGACGTCCGGCTGTTGTGTTTCCATGATCTGCAGTAGGTGCAGACCGTCGTCCGCTTCAAAGATGAAGCTGATATTTTCGTACGGAATAAGTGTGTTAATCACTCCACTGCGAAAGATCTTGTGATCATCCGCAATGGCCACTTTTATGTGTGCCATAGGTGGACAGTTAGAAGATTTGCTATTATTTTATTGAGAATAAATTACTATAAGTCATGTCGTTATAAACGGATTCAAACATAACAGACGGCAATTTAGTAATAAAACAACATAAGTATCAACTATTCTGTGCGGACGCCTGATAATTCTCTACACTGATCGAAGCAATAGTTCCTTGTGGTGTTCTTGGGGTGAAGGTAATATTTCCACCGATAATATTGAGTCGGCTTTCAATATTTTTAAGTCCCAGGCTGTTGATTTTCTTACGCGAATCAGCCAGTGACGTGATTAATGCGCCATTTCCGTCGTCTTCCACGTTCACGGTGAGCAGGGAAGGTGTTGTTTGATAGGTAATCAGCACCTCATTGGCCTGGGCGTGTTTCAGGATATTATTAAGCAGTTCCTGGACCACCCGGTACACGTTCAGCGCTTTTTCCCGGTCCACGGGCTGTCCGTTGCCGGCGGTTTTAAAAGTAATCTTCACCTGTTTATTTTTATTCATCAGATTACAGAAAGAGTCGAGGGCGTGGGCCAAACCAAGATTATCCAATGCCTGTGGGTGGAGGCTCTGGGAAATAAAGCGGAGATGCTGTATAATATTATCCGTAAAATCCTTGGTTTCCTTTAGCCGCTCGGCTTCGCCGTTACCCGTTTTGAGCAGGGATTGAAGCCCACCCAGGTTGAGTTTTAACACAGAAAGCTGCGCACCCACCTCGTCATGGAGGTCTTCTGAAATCCGTTTACGTTCCTGTTCCTGGCCCTGGAGTACTGCGATGAGGCGTTCCCGTTGGAGCTGCAGGTCCTTGTCGCGCAGATTCAGTTTATATTGTATAACCTGTTTTTGCTGTAGAAACACCAATCCCACCACCAAAGCGCCGAGTAATAGCATAGCAGCAGTCCCGATGATCATTATTTCGATAAAGCTCATTATTTTCTTTTAGGTATATTCTGTAGGCCGATGTAAAAAAGAATCAACTGCAAAATACCGCCTATCAGTGTAATAGTAAAGGTAATGTTGGAGATTATTTTTTGGCTTTCGAGGTAGTTATAACTAAGTGAAAATATGAAAGACCCACACAAATAAAGGAATAGGCCCGAATTAAACCAGAAATTGGGCAAACTGTTGATAAATATAGCCTGCTCGATCAGTTCATTGTCTCTGAGTAGCTGAAAGAAAAAGATGATGGCGTAAACAAGCAAAACAAATGAGCGGATGGTTGTAAACAAAGAGTTGTATTTATCTACCCCTTCAATTTTTAAAAGATCCAGGATAAAGATAATCAGTACAGGGACAGGCAATATTTTGATGGCCTTTTTAACAGCAGCATTTTTAATGACGGTACTATAGAAAACAGATAAGATAAGAAACTGGATAAAATACATAATGGCAAAGAACCACATATTATTGTGGACAAATTGCTCAATAGTAACAGATCCTACCGCAAATACGATACTGCTGATCAGGTATTGATAGATGCTTTTTCCAGCCTTGTCGAGCGTACTATAATTTAATGTAAAGGGGATCAAAAGCAAGCATTCGATCCCCAACATAATATAGAAGATGATTTGATAAACTTCCACGTAGTTTTTTTTATTTTCTAAGGTCTTTTACCACCACAATAGGAGGGACAGGGAAGTCCGGCATCCAGTATTTTAGCCTGCATTGTTTTAGCCTGGATACCGGAAGACAAAGCCGCGGCATCCTGCGGAACAGGCAGAATATCGTCTCCTTCTTCGTCAACCGCCACCAGTACCATTTTCTTTTCTTTTATACCATCGCCATCCGTATCTATCTTCAATCCGAAATATATTCTTAACGCTGTTGCGCCAGGTTGATCCAGTAACTCAAGTATTTTATCCTTGCCAAAGCATATGGCTTTGATATGAGGATCCAACGACTTCTGATTAGCATGTTGGTCGTCGTGGTTTTTAGTAAGTACGTTCATTTCTTCAAGAGAAATGAAGGCCCCCGCATCCGAAGGGATAGGTCTTTTTGTAGAATCGCTCATAGTGGGTAAGTTTTAGTTTGATGGTAAAATTATTATAAATAATTGCATCTGCAAGCACCACCCCGTGGCGGCTTTGGCCGGCCTGTTTGATATGCGGAGTGCTCAAATGCAATGTGGTACAGCGTTTTGACGGTTTGGCCAATTGCTTTCCCTTGAATGATTCCGTAGCGTTAGCCCTGAAATTGCGTATAAATACGCATCAATAATCTATGGCTGTTTTGAAATAAATAAATCATGCTCTCACGACGCCTCTCCGTATGTCCTAGCCTTATATGCGTATAAATACGCATTTGTTTTTTTCAGTTGTTAAACGCTTGACTGCTCATTTAAACTTCGCAATCTTTGTATCGTCAACTGGCTTAGTAGTCTATTGTCCTCAAAAAAGAATACGGTATTTGGTCTTTCAACCTTGTTTGTTTTTTGATTTAGTTAGTTTATGCAGAAACAGTTCATCAGGTGATGCTCGTTAACCCCTTTTTTTTTCTTTAAAAAAAATAAAATTATGAGTTACCTATTAATCGGCAACATCTCTGCACTAATTTGTAATGATTGTATTGAGCCACTGGCAAATGCGCGCATCCGTATTTACTTACCGGATAACCGGTATCAGGAAGAGCCGCAGGCCAACGGTATTTTTAACGATATGAAGCCTTTATCAGCCAAAGAGGTGCTCATGAAAGCCGACAGGTTACTGGCTGAAACAAGCCTGGATGAAAAAGGCAACTTTTGTTTATCCTGGGAGGAGGTGCATCTTTTTACCGAACCCCTGGAACTGGACCTTTGTCTTGATCAGATGCCAGGGAGAAACGGCAGCCGTCAGCCCCGCAATTTCCATCTCAGCAAACTGGTATTACATTGGAAGCGCAACAGCAATGGTTACGTAGGCGCTTATGCGTATGTAATTCCTGCAGTGACCTGGCATAATATCTATTCACATGCCGGCGCATGGGTGATTACGGGAGTAGTGAAAAATCACCTGGGCGGTGAAGGGCAACCTCACCTGAAAGTGGAAGCCTATAACGCCTTAACCGGTAGGCTGCTTGGACGTGCAGCTACCAATGAAGAGGGCAGGTATTATCTTCATTTCTCCCGGCAGCAGCTGGGACGTGGTATGGGACCAGTTATCATACCAGGACGTAAAAACCTGGGCCCCGATGTTTATTTTAAGGTATACAAAAACGACTTGCTATTGTGGGAAGAGGATGAAAGGATCTCTCAGTCAAGGGAAAGACGCGATGTAGCCCCCTGCAGCAATATCAATATTATTTACAGACCCTCCAGGGTGCGGAGAGCTTCCAGTCAGATTGGTAACTGGTTCAGCGAAATGATTACCCTGACGGTTATACGAAAAAAGAAGAGTGATAAATACCGTTTGTTAACCTCCCCAAGCTTATTTTAACTAATAACTGGATGTTTTGAGACCTACTGATTGTTTGTAAATCCCCCACATTACTTTGTCCGTTAACCCGATTAACAGCGAGTAAGCAGCCGCCTTTCCCCGGGTGGCTGTTTTTTTGTGTTAAAACCTCGGGTGAAAACGCAGCAGGGTGTCCCGCAGGTATTCCCGGTCGAGGTGTGTATAAATTTCTGTGGTGGTGATGCTTTCATGCCCCAGCATTTCCTGGACAGCCCTTAAATCGGCGCCGCCTTCCACCAGGTGGGTGGCAAAGGAATGCCGGAAGGTATGGGGTGATACATTTTTATGGATGCCTGCTTTTTGAGCCAGTTCCTTGATCACCAGGAATATCATGACCCGGCTGAGAGCGCCGCCGCGGCGATTCAGAAACAGCGTATCCTCTTCTCCGTATTTAACGGGTAACGCTATACGAACATTTCTCCGGTAAATATCTATCTGCCGCATGGCGTCTTTGCCAATGGGTACCATTCTCTCCTTGTTACCTTTACCAATTACCCGGATAAACCCCACATCCATGTGTAATTGGGTGATTTGAAGGCCGATAACTTCACTTACCCGCAGTCCGCAACTATACATGGTTTCCAGGATCGCTTTGTTACGGTGTCCTTCGGCGGTATCCAGCGATATCTGGGCGATTATCTTTTCTATTTCCTCAAAGGTCAGTACATCCGGTAATTTTCTTAACACCTTGGGCGCCTCCAGTAACTGGGTGGGGTCTTCCTGTGCCATGTCTTCCAGCAACAGGAATTTGTAAAATGCCTTCAACCCCGAAATCGTTCTCGCCTGGGAGGTAGCAGTCATTCCCAGTTTGGCGATCCACTGAACACAACCCTGTAGTTCTTCCAGGGTAACGTCCTGGGGGCGAAGCTGCTCTTTACCCACAGACATCAGGTATTGTTCCAGTTTTTCTACATCACGCAAATAGGCTTCTACTGAGTGGTCAGACATCGACCGCTCTAATCTCAAATAACCCTTAAACAGTTTCCGGAATGATTCCCACATATAGGGGCAAGTTAAAAAGTTTTATGCTAAACAACGTGAACGCCTATCTGAAACGGTAATATAACATCAGTATTTTCAGGCTAAAAAGAGGGGAGTGGTAAATGCTTAAAGCTGCGCATCCGGTATATGTATTTAATTAATTAATAACGAACGTATTAGAAGTGGCAAAAATTTCCTGGTTTAGCACTGAAAAATGCCGTTTTTAAGCCCTATTCAGGTATCATATTTTCGTTAAAAATCATGTGTTTGCGACTATTTGGCAGTCTGATTGATTTATTTGATAATGTACTTTATATAAATGCACTTAACATTATTATAATGAATCAATTAGATAAGTTAAAACAAGAAAGGCTGACGTTCATCACGTCAGCCTTTTCCAAAATCAATTTTGCGATGCAGTACTAGAATTTTTCCAGACCGCTGAAGAAGAAGTTACCTTCAATCACAGCGTTTTCATCAGAGTCAGAACCGTGAACTGCGTTACGGCCAATAGACTCAGCGTATTTTTTGCGGATGGTACCTTCTTCTGCGTTAGCAGGATTGGTAGCACCGATCAGTTTACGAAAATCTTCTACGGCGTTGTCTTTCTCCAGGATAGCCGCTACGATATGGCCGCTGCTCATGAATTCTACCAGTTCACCGTAAAAAGGTCTTTCCGCATGCACTGCATAAAACTCACCTGCTTTAGCAGTAGATAACTGCGTCATTTTCATGGCTACGATGCGGAAACCTGCAGCGTTGATCATGTTTAAAATGCCGCCAATGTGCCCGTTTGCTACTGCATCAGGCTTGATCATAGTAAATGTTCTGTTGCTCATATAATGTTTAATTCCGAATTACAGATTAGGCCGCAAAAGTAATTACATTTTCTTTAGTGGTAAAAAATTTTGAAATTCTGCTTCAAATAAAGATCTTCGCATCTTCGTTTTCTGTTTCAACCACTTGTTGTGATTGGAAATCAACTCTTAACATTACAGTTTTTTAATGAAGTCGATCGAGGAAATTAAGCCTTTGCTGGAGAGCCCTAAAAAAGTGGTAATAACCATGCATCAGAAGCCGGATGCGGATGCTATGGGTTCTTCGTTAGCAATGTATCACTATCTATTGCAGAAAGGACACCAGGTAACTGTAATCTCACCTACCAACTTTCCGGATTTCCTGAAATGGATGCCTGGGGCTGACTTTGTTATAGACTACGAATCTTCAACAGACCGCGCCATTGAGGCGCTGAAAGGAATTGATCTCTTGTTCTGCCTCGATTTCAACGCTTTATACCGCACCAAAAACCTGGCGCCACACCTGGAAAAACTGGATTGTATTAAAATCCTCATCGACCACCACCTCGAGCCTCAGCCCAATTTCGATTACGGCATTAGCGATACTAAAGCCAGCTCCACCGCTCAATTAGTTTATGAAACTATATATAAATTGGGAGATGAGCAGTATATTAACCTCGAAATTGCACAATGTATCTATGCCGGAACGGTCACAGATACAGGCTCTTTCCGCTTTGCATCTACTTCTGCTGCCGTGCACCGCATGGTGGCCGACCTGATGGAAAGGGGCTTGCGACATGAGGTGATCCACCAGGCTATATACGACAACTTCCTGGAAAACCGCCTGCGATTCCTCGGACATAGTCTGCTTAATCGCATGGAAGTATTCTATGAATATAATACCGCCATGCTCGCCATCCCTTATTCAGACCTCAAGAGGTTTGATTTACAAACAGGGGATACCGAGGGATTGGTCAACTTCCTGTTATCCATACAGGGCATAAAAATGGCCGCTTTGGTGATTGACCGTAACTCAGAAGTAAAACTGTCGTTCCGCTCCAAAGGCGATTTTGATGTGAATACCTTCGCCCGTAAATACTTCGATGGCGGAGGACACTTCAACGCTTCCGGTGGCCGCAGCACAGATTCGCTCGAGAAAACGGTAGACCGCTTTATCAAAGCCATCGAAGAAAACGAAGCGCTGTTACAATAAATTAATAAAGTATTTCAACCTACTAATACAAACAAATGAAAAAAAACAATCAGTTATTAGTTGCAACTGCAGCCTTCGGCTTACTGATAGCCAGCTGCGGTACAGGTGTTAAAAAAACACCGGGCGGTATTGAGTATATCGTTCACAAATCCGGCAGCGGTCCACAACTGAAACTGGGGGATACTGCCCTTTTGAACGTAACCCGGAAAATCAATGACTCCCTGCTGGACGATTCCCGCAAAATGTTTGGAGCTCCGATTCCCGTGCTGGTGGCTAAAGCCCAGAACAAGTATGACATGATGGAAGGTATTGCTGTCCTGCATGAAGGAGATAGCGCCACTTTCATCATTCCATGGGATTCATTACCTGCCCAGGAACGTCCTCCGTTTGGTAAAAAAGGTGATAAACTGAAAATCACTTTCGCCGTAGAAGCTAAATACTCTGCCGCTGCCCAGAAAGAGAAAGACGAAAAACTCATTAAAGAGTACCTGGACAAAAACAAGATCAACGCTACTAAAAACGCTGAAGGTGTATACGTGGCCGTTACCCAGGAAGGTACAGGAAGCACCCCTAATCCGGGTGATACCGTTTATGTACACTACACTGGTAAACTGACCTCCGGTAAAGTATTTGATTCCAGCCAGGATTCAACTATGCGCCCAGGCATGCCTTTAGAACCAATTAAATTCCCTATCGGTCGCGGTTTCGTTATCAAAGGCTGGGATGCAGGTTTAAGCGGTCTGAAAAAAGGTTCCAAAGCTACCCTGGTAATTCCTTCTGTATTAGCTTATGGCTTACAGGGAAGTCCTCCGGTAATTCCAGGTAACTCTGTACTGGTATTTGACGTTCAGTTGGTAGACATTAAAGCAGGCGCTCCTGCTCCAGCTGCTCCGATTGTTCCAGGCAAATAAGATATACTCCCGTTATTAGCCGCCGGCTATTAACTATAAAGAGAAAGGAGATCAGGTATCACACCTGATCTCCTTTCTCTTTATAGCAGAAGATTAAAAATAACAGAAGACTAAAAAAACGCTCTCACCCTTATCTCTCCGCTGCATTTACTAAAAGCTAAAAGCTAACGGCTAAAAGCTGTTTCTCAACTATACCCATCGATCAACACCTCGTATAACTTCACTTTCAAATCTTCCAGCGATACATCCTGTGTCAATGTTCCATCCATCGCATAGGAAACAGTACCTCTCTCCTCAGAAACAATGATCGCCAGGTTATCACTATGCTCCGTAATACCCACCGCCGAGCGATGACGTAATCCTATGCGCGTGGGCAGGTTCGGGTTCTCGGAAACAGGTAATATCACCTTGGCAGCCAGGATCTTATTACCTACAATAATCAACGCACCGTCGTGAAGCGGGCTGTGTTTCTCAAAAATACTTTCTATCAGCTTGGCACTCACGTTCCCGTCTATTGGGATACTGGAGGCTGAATCAAACTTTACACGGTAAGTAGTGGCGATCACCATCAAAGCCCCGGTGGAAGTACTTTGCATGCGGCTTACCGCTACAATGATTTCATTGATAATATTTTCTTCTTCCTTATAACTTTTAAACTTATCAGGAAGAAATAACTTGGTCAGGAAACTATCCTTGCTCAGCGGTGTCTTCTTGCCCAGTACCAGCAGGAACTTCCGTATCTCGGGCTGAAAAATGATAATGATGGCAATAATACCAACATTAATAAAGTTTTGCAGGATACTGGTCAGGATGGGCATTTGCAAAGCCCTTACCAGGAAATAGGCCGCATATACCATCAGCAACCCTACGAAAATGTTAAAAGCGAGACTCCCTTTTAATAAACGATACAATTGAATAATTAAAAAAATAACAATCAGCAGATCCAATAGATTCAGCCAGCGAAACTCCACTCCATAAAACTGTATTACTTCCTTCATAATTGTAAAAATAGCAAGATTAAATTAGCCTTTCATTTTCTCCATAATCCTAACCGCTTCCATAGCGGCTTTTACGTCGTGTACCCGTAACAGGTGGGTGCCCTGTTGCAATGCAATTGTATTCAGTACCGTAGTACCGTTTAATGCCTCCACCGGCGTGATGCCCAGGAGTTTGTATATCATCGATTTACGGGAAATACCCGTCAACACCGGTACGCCGAGTATATAGGTAAACAGGTGAAGGTGCTTTAGCAGCGTATAATTGTGCTCCAGCGTTTTCCCAAAACCAAATCCCGGATCAGCAATAAAGTCTTTGATGCCTGCTGCCCTGCACTCCGCCAGCTTTTCTTTCAGATAGTCGAGCACCTCGGTCACCACATCAGTATACTGCGGCTGCTGCTGCATAGTAGCCGGTTTACCCTGCATGTGCATTGCAATATATGGAACCTGCAGCCGTCCCACTACCGGTATCATGTCGGCATCCATATCTCCGGCGCTAACGTCATTTATGATGGCCGCACCGGCATGTACCGCTTTTTCTGCTACGGCGGCATACCAGGTATCAACAGAAATAATTGCAGTAGGGTAGCGGTTGAGGATAGCGTGAATAGCAGGCAGTAAACGGTGCAGCTCTTCTTCGGGGCCTGTTAACTCCGCACCCGGGCGCGTGCTTTGCGCTCCCAGATCCAGGATAGTAGCGCCTTCTTCGAGGTGCTGCTTCGCCTTTTCCATCACCAGGTGCAGCTCGTGCATGCGGTTACCTTCATAAAAAGAATCTGTTGTTACATTGATGATACCCATCACCACAGGGGTCGACAGCGATAACAACTGCCCCCTGCAATTAATAGCCGGTGAAGATAATGTCGGGATATGGTCTGGTTTCATTTGAATGCGTTAAGAAGTTAGCCTGCAGGCACATCCTGCCTGATTTTCATATAGTTCCGGCCTTTTACCCGAAATTCTTTATTTTGCTGCAAATCTAAGCAGGAAAATTAATCATTTTCGAATTTAGGGATTTAACCGTTCAATTTCAGAAATAGATTTGCTGTCACCATCAACAATATCTTACGCTCATCAATTTTAGAGAAAGGTAAATGGTGATTGTCCTTATCTTCACAGATAACTTAACCACTAAACTATTTTATGAAGATTATCCTTAACCTGTTGCGTATAATCGTAGGGGTGTTATTCATTTTCTCCGGTCTGATTAAAGCCAATGATCCGTTAGGACTCAGCTATAAAATGGAGGAGTTTTTTGAAGTACTGCACCTTACCTTCTTATCTCCCTATTCCCTGGCATTTTCAATCATGATGAATGCCTTTGAAATTATTGCGGGTGTAGCTGTACTCGTGGGATACCGTATGCGTGTCTTTTCTGTGCTGCTGTTACTCCTGATCCTGTTCTTTACTTTCCTCACCGGTTATGCACTGTTCAGCGGAACCATCCGCGAATGTGGCTGTTTTGGCGATTGTATCAAACTGACTGCTGTGGAAACATTCTGGAAAGATGTGGCGCTGCTGGCTATGATCCTGGTGATCTTTTTCTGCCGGAAACAAATCCAGCCCGTCAAAGGCGCCGGTATTGTTTTGCTTTTGTCTGTCCTCTTGTCTTTTGGCATCCAGCGGTATACTTTACAACATCTGCCTTTCTTTGACTGCCTGCCGTATAAGGTGGGTAATAATATTCCGGAGAAGATGAAACTGCCTCCCGGCGCTACTCCCGACGTATACGAAATGGTGTTTGTGTATGAAAAGGATGGACAGAAGAAAGAGTTTACGGCAGATAACTATCCATGGTCAGACAGCACCTGGAAGTTTATAGATCGTAAAGATAAACTGGTGAAGAAAGGAAATGCAGAACCAGCCATCAAAGATTTTATCCTGACCGACCTGGATGGCGTAAACCAGACAGAGGCCATTTTATCGGAAACCAAGCCAGTATATCTTTTCCTGGTACAAAACGTGCAAAAGGCGGGTAGCGGCTGGGATGCGCAAATGAAAACCCTGCAGGACAAATGGAAAAAACAGGACATCATTATATATGGAGTAACAGCTTCCACCAAAGACGAAATTGCCGCCTTTAAACAACAACATGGCCTGGAGTTTCCTTTTGTTCAAATGGATGGTGTGGCTATTAAAACAGCCGGCAGAAGTAATCCCTGCCTGATCCTGCTGGATAAAGGCACGATTAAAGGCAAATGGCACTACAATGACTTCAGCTTTTAGCCATTAGCGGTTAGCTGTTACCAAATGCAGCGAAGAGGGAAAGTTAATTTTTATTATCTTAAAACTTAATTACTAAAAGCTAACGGCTAAAAGCTAAAAGCTATTCAAACTATGCTCCGTTTTCTGCTTCGTAAAACAGGTTATGGACTGCTGGTGCTGCTGGGAGTAGTGGTGCTGGTGTTCTTTCTGTTCAATGTACTGCCAGGCGATCCGGCCAGGCTTACACTTGGACAGCGGGCAGATGTGGCTTCGCTGGAAAATGTACGCAAAGAACTGCATCTCGACCAGCCGGTGGGGATGCAGTTCCTGTTCTACCTGAACGACCTGCTGCCTGTTGGAATACACAGCCGGCAGGAGGCAACAGAGAACCTGCGCTATATAACGGTAGCGCATATATCAAAAGATAAACTGCTGGTATTAAAAACCCCCTACCTCCGACGCTCTTACCAGGGTAAGAAGCAGGTATGGGATATCCTCACAGAGGCTTTACCCGGAACACTATTGCTGGCCGTGGCTGCGATGGTGTTTGCCACCATCGCAGGTATAGCCCTGGGCGTACTATCGGCCGTAAAACAGAATACCTGGATGGATACCAGCGCGGTATTTGCCAGCGTTGTAGGCATTTCGGCGCCTTCCTTTTTTGCCGGTATTGTGCTGGCCTATCTTTTTGGATTCGTATTCAGCGACTATACGGGTTTGCATATGACCGGCAGTCTGTTCGATGTAGACCCTTTCCGCGGCAGGGTTCTCAACCTACGCAACCTGGTATTACCAGCCATCACCCTGGGCATCCGCCCGCTGGCCATTATTGTGCAGCTTACCCGCAGCGCGATGCTGGATGTACTGCATCAGGACTATATCCGTACGGCATACGCCAAAGGACTCTCCAAATCCCGGGTCATCTGGCGCCATGCGCTGCCCAATGCCCTCAATCCTGTTATCACCGCTATCACGGGCTGGTTTGCCGAGCTGCTGGCAGGCGCCTTTTTCGTAGAATATATCTTTGGCTGGAAAGGCATCGGTAAAGTAACCGTTGATGCCCTCGACAAATTCGATTTCCCCGTTGTAATGGGCGCCATATTAATAACAGCAGGTATCTTCGTGATTGTAAACCTGCTGGCGGATCTGCTATATACGATCATCGACCCGAGAATAAAACTGGACTAGGGGACGCCTTCGGCGTTTTTGTTTTTGCCCAGGATTAAACTGATTTTGAAGATTGTAATGATTTTTTTTTGATTTAAAAATGATTTGGAAGATAAAAGCAGCATATCTCCTGACCATTCTGAGATCAATGAAATCAAAAAAAATCATTACAATCTTCAAAATCAGTTTAATCCTGGGCAAAAACAAAAGCGCCGAAGGCGCGCCCCTAAAATATTTTTTTAAATCTTTGTAACATCCGCATTTTACAATCGTCTTCTTTTCAAACGCACTATTCTGCATGTCATTAGAAAGATTTCTCTCTCAGGTAGTTCCAGTCAGGCAAAAGCTTTATCGCTTTGCATTCCGCCTGCTGGGCAATGAGGAAGACGCGCAGGATATCACCCAGGATGCCCTTATGAAAGTATGGGGCATGCAGGAGAAAATGGCGGACCTGCAGAATATGGAAGCCTGGTGTATGCGTATTACCCGCAACCTGGCGCTGGACAAAATAAAGTCCCGGAAATACCGGATGTCCGACGACCTGGACAGGGCAGGAGAGCTGCCCGCGGTACAACAGCAAAGTCCGCATGCGGTAGCGGAACAGAACGATGTAATGGAAAAAGTGCATGTGGCGATTCAGGCCCTGCCGGAAAAATACCGTACCATCCTGCAATTGCGGGATATAGACGGGCATTCCTACCAGGAAATCGCCGACATACTGGACATAGACATGAATGATGTTAAAGTGAATTTACACCGTGCACGTAAAGCGGTACGGGAAAAACTACAAAATCTGCAGGTATATGGATTATAACAGGATCAGTGCATTGCTGGAAAAGTACTGGGAAGGGGAAACTTCCCTGGAAGAGGAAGAGACGTTACGCGTGTTTTTCAGTACGCCTCACCCTGATTTGCCGGAGGCATTGCAGGAAGCGGCACCGATGTTCCGGTACTTTCGCGCGGAGGCGGAAAAGGTATGGGAAGTTCCACCGGCCAGGGTAGTGAAGTTGTCGCCTATGCATCACTGGATGAAGTATGCGGCCATCCTGCTGGTAGCAGTAGGTATCGGTTATGCGGTCAAACAGCATGGACAACGTGAGCGGCAGGCAGTAGTGGCCATGAAGGAGCAGGAACTGAATGATCCGCAGCGGGCATTCGATGAAACCAGGAAAGCCCTGCAGCTACTGGCCAAAAATTTGAACAAGGGCACGTCCAAAATGCAGAAGCTGTCTTATTTCAATGAAGCCACCTCCCTCGTAGAAGGAAAAGAATAAGACCATTCTAAACCTGATATAAATATAAAAAAATGAAACGATTCCTATTATTGTTGATGGCGGTCTTTGCCAGCTTCCACCTCTCGGCCCAGCAGGTGAGCGTCATAGACCGGTTTTTCCAGAAGTACGAAAACGACCGGAACTTTACGCTGGTCAGTATTACGCCCAAAATGTTCAGCATGTTCGCCAAAGTAGATATGGGCGATCCGGATGCCAAAAACATGATGAAGGTGATCCAGAAACTGAAGTCACTGCGTATCCTCGCCAAAGAAGAAACGAAAGACGGGCCACGGTTGTATAAGGAAGCCGCTAATTTTCTCAGCAGCGACTTTGAAGAACTGATGACAGTCCGCGATAAAGACAGCGACCTGAAGTTTATGGTGAAAGAAAACAACAGGGGTAATATCAGCGAGCTTATTATGCTGGTGGGCAGTTCCAGTGAGTTCATGGCTATGAGCCTGGTGGGCGATATTGATCTCAATGAAATATCGCTGATTGCCGGTTCTGTAAACATACAGGGCATGGATAAACTGAAAAACATTAAGAAGAAGTAATTCAAAACCCAACTCCCATGAAATCATTTATTATTGCCGCCGGTTGTTTTTTGTTAGCTGCAACAGCAGTAAGCGCACAGGACAAATGTTTACGTGAGTTTCGTAACAAATACCGCGGTGCAGCAGAAACGCATACAGTAGGACTGGGCTCGTTTTCCATGAGATTGGCCGGCTGGTGCCTTTCCTTTGATGATAGTGATACTGACGCCACTGCCATTAAACATGCATTGAAAAATGTACGCCGTGTAAAGATATACACCATTTCTAACGTAAACGGCACTACGGTAAGCAACGACGATATCGCCGATTTAAAAAGCAACCTGCAGAGAAATGAAAACTTTGACCTGCTAATGGAAGTAAGAGATAAGGGCAGCCTGGTTCATATACTCAATAAAGGAAAGGATGATGAGCTGGGTAATGTGGTAATGCTGGTGCAGGATCAAGAGGAATTTGTTATTGTAAACCTGCAAACCACCTTAAAGATTGCCGAGATCAATAGCCTGATCCGCCAGTTTGCTTCCAACTGATCCCTTTCTACCTGATCATCACTTCTTTTACAATGTTCTCCCCGAGCATTTCATTCACCAGCTTGATGATCTTGTCTTTCGAATAAGTCAATTCCTGTTTTAGTGGCGCCACTGTTGTAGTAACGATCAATTTATTATCGATCAGTTGTATACTCTGTGTGTACCTGGCAATCGTTTTGCCCATCAGTTTCTCCCAGTTATCCTGGATGCGTACCTCTATCAGGCGGGGTTTCATCCTGCTCTTATTCATAAATTCCCTGAGGGCATCTCCGATACTGGTAGTTCCGTGGCGCATGGCGCGAAGGTAGGAAAAAAATAGCGGTTGGCCCATTAGCGATTAGCTTTTAGAAAATGCAGCGAAGAACATGAGATGTTGATCTTCGCTGCATTTTCTAAAAGCTAAAAGCTAACTGCTAATCGCTATTAATTGTATCTCGGTTTCGGTTCCCTGGAAGGCTTGTTGAAGGCGGGCTGCATGTGTATCGGTAATAAACACCTGGCCGTAGTTATCACTGGCTACCAGTGCAATTAAACGGGTAACGCGTTCCTGGTCCAGTTTTTCAAATACGTCGTCGAGCAGCAGGAGAGGCGGGAAGTGCTTATGCTGACGGATTACTTCAAACTGGGCCAGTTTGAGTGCAAATAAAAAGCTTTTGCGCTGTCCCTGTGAGGCGCTGGCTTTCATAAGGTGATCATCCAGTAAAAAAAGAAGATCATCGCGGTGAATACCGGTGGTAGTACGTTGCAGCTGCATATCGCGGTAGCGGGCATTGTTCAGCTGGACGGCATAATCTTCTTCCTGCAGTGTGCATTGGTATTGGATATTCACTATTTCGTGTGTGCCGGCTATATAATCATACAGTTGCTGTACTTTCGGGATAAAGGTTTGCAGAAAGGCCCGCCGGGTTTCGTATACCGGAATGCCATGCATGACCAGCTGGAGGTCAAACACGTCCAGGAGGCTGTCCTGGTTTTGCCCGGTGGCGGCCATATTTTTCAGGAGGCTATTCCTTTGTACCAATATTTTCTGGTAGACGATCAGGTGATCGAGGTAGTCGGGATACAGCTGCGATAGCAGGCTATCGAGCCATTTGCGCCGTTCCTCGCTGCCACCCAGTATAATTTCCGCATCGTCCGGGGCTATCATTACGGCAGGGAACTGGCCGATATGGCGGGAGAAGCGATCGTATTTATCGTCATTCAGGCTGATCTCCTTTTTCCCTTCTTTTACAGTACATACAATTTTTTCCGCTTGTTTATTCTTATCTAGTACGCCTTCTATGCGGAACCCGTTGGTCTGGTATTGGGTATTCTGACTTTCACTGCGGGTAAAATAGCTGCGGGTAAAACAGAGATAGTAGATGGCGTCCAGTAGGTTGGTCTTGCCTGCACCGTTCCGGCCGGTAATCCCTACAACCCTGTTATGGAAGGTAAAGGTCTCCTGCGTGTAATTTTTGAACTGGACGAGTGATATTTTATTTATATACAGCAAAGAAAAAAGTTATGCGTAATTAATAATATGCAAAAATAATTGTCTTTATAAGTGTTAAAGAACCGCACTAATCGGAACTTCCCTGCGATTCAGGTGCAATTAAATGCAAAACTGTTTGAAATTGATGAATTTGCATAATTTAATGGGAATTAGAATTGATATTTATATTTTACGATTTTCCTGTTATATTTGCGAACAAATTTAGAAAGAGTGCAAACTAAAACAGACGTGAAGACGAAATTCACCAAAGAGACATATCTGTACTGGTATGAATTGATGCTTTTGCTGCGCCGCTTTGAAGAAAAGACAGGCCAATTGTATGGGATGCAGAAGATCCGTGGCTTTTGTCATTTGTACATAGGACAGGAAGCAATTGCTGCTGGTGCGATGACAGCGACCAAGCCGGAGGATAAATTCATCACGGCTTACCGTGATCATGCGCTCGCAATAGCAAAGGGTATTTCCGCTAAAGCTTGTATGGCAGAACTGTATGGTAAAGCAACTGGTTGTTCGAAAGGAAAGGGAGGCAGCATGCACTTTTTCTCTAAAGAGCACGGGTTCTTCGGTGGCCATGGTATTGTTGGAGCTCAGATAGGCACTGGTGCCGGACTGGCGCTCGCAGAGCAGTACAAGGGAACAGACAACGTAGTGTTGTGTTTCTTCGGTGATGGAGCTGCCCGCCAGGGTATGTTGCATGAAACCTTCAACATGGCGATGACCTGGAAGCTCCCGGTAATTTTCATTTGTGAAAACAACATGTACGCCATGGGTACTTCTGTAGAACGTACCTCCAACGTATTGGATATTTATAAATTGGCTGATGCCTACGAAATGCCTGCCGATTCTATCGACGGTATGAGCTGCGAAGCTGTGCATGATGGTATCGAAAGAGCTGTTAAGCGTGGTCGCGAAAATGGCGGTCCAACGTTACTGGAAATCAAAACTTACCGTTACCGTGGTCACTCCATGAGCGATCCCGCTAAATACCGTACTAAAGAAGAACTCGAGGAATACAAGGAAAAAGATCCGATCAACGAAGTGCTGAGAGTAATTCAGAAAAATAAATGGGCTACTGAAGCTGAAATCGAAACAATCAACGAACGCGTAAAAGTGGAAGTTGAAGAATGCGTAACTTTCGCGGAAGAATCACCATGGCCAAACGATGATGAACTGTTGAAGGATGTTTACATTCAGGAAGACTATCCATTTATCGTAGACTAAAGCATTTAGCTGTCAGCACTTAGCCAATGTAGCGGGGAAAATATATACTCTCCACAACATTGGCTAAGTGCTGACAGCTAAAAGTTAACAGCTAATAGCTTTACCTATTAAATAACCAAGCAATCACAATTACACCTTACAATGGCAGAAACTAAAGATAAAGCCACCGTGCCTCAACCTGCAAAAAAAGATTTTGATCTGGAGAAATCCATGCACAAGGCAGAAGACTTCTTCTATAAAAACAAAAATGTTATATCTATTGCAGTATTGGCTGTGGTAGTAGTGGTAGGCGGTTTCTTCGCCTATAACCGTTTTGTAAAACAGCCGAATGAAAATAAAGCACAGGAAATGGTTTTCCATGCACAGAACTATTTCGCGGTGGATTCATTCAAACTGGCACTGAACGGTGATGGTAACAACTACGGTTTCTTACAGGTAGCAGATAAATACGGCAGCACACAGGCCGGTAACCTGGCTAAATACAGCGCCGGCGTTTGCTACATCCGCCTGGGTGAATTCCAGAAAGGTATCGATATGCTGAAATCCTTCAGCTCAAATGATCTGCTGTTACAGCCTACTGCTTACGGTTTGATCGGCGACGCCTACATGGAACTGAACAAAACTGACGACGGTATTGAATCTTACAAAAAAGCCGGTCACTACAATGATAACGAGCTGACAGCTCCTGTTTACCTGTTTCGCGCCGGTTTGGCCCTGGAAAAAGCAGGTAAAGCCCAGGATGCTATCACTATCTATAAAGAAATAAAAGAGAAATTTCCGCTGACCAATGAAGGTCGTGAAATGGACAAGTACC
Source organism: Chitinophaga hostae (assembly GCF_018224885.1). Lineage (GTDB taxonomy): Bacteria > Bacteroidota > Bacteroidia > Chitinophagales > Chitinophagaceae > Chitinophaga > Chitinophaga hostae. Next base: position 65,107 of record NZ_JAGTXB010000010.1, read on the forward strand.
TGGCAAGACTGGGTGATGTAAAGAACTAGCTACTGACAGTTAGCTGTTAGGTTTAGCTAACAGCTAACTGCTGATAGCCCAAAGCTAAAAGAATATGTCCGAGCACAATAAAAGCTTACTAAATGACGCTGGCATTCTCAACCTGGAGGATGCCAGTGTTGTTATGGTGTATACCGAATGGAACGACGCCATCGTGAATGAACTGGTAGCAGGTTGCGATAAAGCCCTGGCCCAGTACAATGTCAGCAAAACAGAAAAGGTGATAGTACCCGGTGCTTTTGAATTACCTTATGCCTGCAAGCAATACTGGGAAGCTACCAAAGGTACCGGCAAACAGCCTGGCGCTATTATTGCTTTCGGTTGCGTGATCCGCGGCGAAACACCCCATTTTGATTATGTGTGTAAAGCCGTAACAGAAGGCATCCTTCAACTGAACCTTCAGTTACCCGTTCCTGTTATATTTGGAATATTAACGGTAGATAACGAACAGCAGGCGCTGGACAGGCTCGGAGGAGCCCACGGCCATAAAGGAGAAGAGGCTGCCATCACTGCTTTGAAGATGATCGCGTTGCAAAGAAAGTTAGCTAAGAGCTAATTATTGAACAAAAGGTTGGCTAACAGCTAACAGCTAAAAGCTAAAAGCTATATGAATGTCCAGTTATTTATACCGTGTTTTGTAGACCAGTTGTTTCCTGAAACCGCGTTTAATATGGTAAAGGTGCTGGAGAAACTGGGATGTAATGTGATGTATAACACGGAACAAACCTGTTGCGGTCAGCCGGCCTATAATGCCGGGTACCAGGATGAATGCCGGACCGTTGCTACCAAGTTTGTAAAGGATTTTAAAACATTCGACTACATTGTAGCACCCAGTGGCTCCTGTACAGGTTTTGTGCGCAATTACTATGGTAAATTGTTTGATAATTCTGCCGCACATAATGATGTAAAACTGCTTAAAAAGAACCTTTTCGAGTTTACCGAATTTCTCACAGATGTATTGCATGTAACTGACCTGGGCGCCACGCTGAACGGCGTTGGCACCTACCACGATGCCTGCGGCGCACTGCGGGAATGCGGTATTAAGGAAGGACCACGTAAACTGCTTGAAAAGGTGAGGGGACTGGAACTGAAGGAGATGAACGATTGTGAGGTTTGCTGCGGATTTGGCGGTACCTTTTCCGTTAAGTTTGAGCCGATTTCCATGGGAATGGGGGAGCAAAAAGTCAACAATGCGGTCAACAGCGGCGCTGACTACCTGATCTCCACAGACCTTTCCTGTTTGATGCACCTCGACGGGTATATCCGTAAACATGGCACCAACATTAAAGTGATGCATATCGCAGATGTGCTGGCGAGTGGCTGGTAACCCGGAAGGCAAAAAGCAGAAAGCAAAAAACAAAAAGCGAAGATGCTTTTCCGGCCGGTGCCTGATAAATCTTCGCCGCATTTACTAACAGCTAACAGCTAAAACCTAACAGCTATATGAACTACTGGCTGGTAAAGTCTGAACCATTTAAATACTCCTGGGATCAGTTTGTAAAAGACAAAGTTACTTTCTGGGATGGAGTACGCAACTACCAGGCGCGCAATAACCTCAAAGGCATGAAAAAAGGCGACCAGGTATTGTTTTATCATAGTAATGAAGGCATGGAAATAGTTGGCCTGGCTACCGTGTCAAAGGAATTTTACCAGGATCCTACCACACCCGATCCAAACTGGGTGGTAGTGGAACTGAAACCACTCAAGCCCTTTAAGAAATTCGTATCACTGGCGCAGATGAAAACAGAAAAGAGGCTGGCCAACCTGTCGCTGATCCGCCAGGGACGCTTGTCTGTATGCGATGTGAAGCCCGAAGAGTTTGAAGCCATTATGGAAATGGGTGGTATGAAGAAGTAAGTATTTTACAGAGACAATAAATGCGAAGGTTATCTTTCTTACAGGAAGATAACCTTCGTTGTTTAAAAAATGCAGGCGGCGTTATGGAATTCCGCCGGCGGGTACATCATAGCACAAATCTCATGATATGAAACACGCCATTTTTCTGACCCTCTGTGCGGCCGTAAGCATATTGTCGGCCTGCAGCCATAACAAAGATTCCGTAGCTAAAAACATGACCATACAGCGTGCGGAGCTTCCCGCCACCGCTGCTGCAGCCGTTGACGAAGCGGCTCCGGCGGCCTTTGCAGAAGATCCCAATAAAGAACAGGAAAAAGCGCTGGACACCGACCAGGGTGACCCCAACACCGCTGCGTTACCCATCCCCCAGAAAATTATAAAAAACGGGATACTCCGCTTTTCAACCAGCGATTTTGATGCCTGCAGAAATCGTATAGCCGACACCGTTAAAAAATATGGAGGCTATATTGCCAATGAAAGTCAAACAAGCAACAACATGCAAATGCGCAATGAGCTGGAAATAAAAGTGCCTGCGGCCGCATTTGATAAATGCCTGGAAGCACTGACTGGTGGCGCCACGCGGGTAGAGGAGAAGAGTGTCACTTCTTCTGACGTGACCGCAGAATATGTGGATGTAGATGCACGGATGAAGGCGCGCCTGGCAGTGGAGCAACGTTACCTGCAGATATTACAGCAGGCAAAAAAAGTAGAAGAAATCCTTGCCGTAGAAGCACAGCTGAAAAGTATCAGGGAAGAAATTGAATCGGCCAAAGCCCGCCTGCAATATATGGATCATCATGTAGCTTACAGCGGTATTCATCTTACTTATTATCAAACCTTTGCTAACACCGATCCGCAGGCCCCGGGATTTTTCCAGCGTTCCTGGCTATCGTTTAAAGACGGCTGGAATAGCCTGTTGTCTTTTTCACTGGGTATATTGAGCGGATGGCCTTTTGTGCTTGGTATTGTTTTTCTCTTTATTTTTATAAGACGAGGAATAAGGAAATGGAAATTAAAAAGGGCCATTGCCCAAACCCCAACTAACATAAACCTATAAACGAAACAACATGAAACCAAGATTGGTGGTGCTGACCGGAGCCGGCATCAGCGCAGAAAGCGGGCTCCGAACCTTCCGCGACTCAGATGGCTTATGGGAGGGCTACGATGTATACGAAGTAGCTTCTCCGAAAGGATGGCAGCAAAATCCCGCCCTGGTGCAGGACTTTTACAACGGCCGTCGCAAAGATGTCATGGCTGCCATGCCCAACGCAGCCCACACCGGGCTGGCAAAACTGGAAGAGAAATTTGATGTACGGATCATTACACAAAATATTGACGACCTGCATGAGCGGGGCGGTTCTTCCCATGTGCTGCACCTGCATGGAGAAATATTCAAAATGCGCAGCGTTCATAGTGAAGAGTTGATCTATGACATCCGGGGAGATATTAAGATGGGCGACCTTGCCGGAGATGGAGGACAATTACGGCCGCATATTGTGTGGTTCGGAGAAGCGGTGACGATGATCGAACCTGCTATCAAAGAAGTACGTGAGGCAGATATTTTTGTGGTGATCGGTACTTCGCTGCAGGTTTATCCTGCCGCCAACCTGTTGCAGTATGTGAAGTGGAGAACGCCCACGTATATCATTGACCGTAAGATTCCTTCATTTGAATCCATGCCCAACCAGTTTAAAATTGAGAAGCCGGCTACAGAAGGCGTGGCGGAGCTGATACAGTTGCTGTGAATGGCGGAAAGCAGAAAGCTAAAAGCTATTCGGATATAATTACTCGCTACAATAGCTTTCTGCTTTTGGCTTTCCGCTAATAAAAAACCTCCCCGCTCAGGGGAGGTATCACAAGTCCTTGTGCCCGATTAGAGTCCATCATAGGAAAACAATAACGTTCGCTTTTATTCAAAGCTTTCCTCAAATCTGATATCGTACTCTTCTAATTCTTTTAGAACGGGGTTATATATTTCCGGCATCACCGGTATCTGAAGTCCTGTTAAAGTTACCTTATCCTGCAGTATCAGCTTGGCCATGATTCCAAGGGGCAGGCCTACTGTTTTTGCCATTGCGGTATGTACGTTGTCTTCGCCCTGAACAATCATGTAACTGTGCATCCTCGTAGCCATGTTGCGGCGTTCGAATTCAATTTCATGCAGCATTACAATCATATCCTTGTCTGCCGGTTCCATTTTGAGTTTGTTCTCCACCAGGAATTGCAGGATGCCGGCGTTGGTTTGCTCACCTAAATTTATAACATCTGTACTTAATAATCCCAGAAATTTTAGCTGACGGATAACTTTTGACTTGGTGCTAACGTTCAGGAACTGTGCGAGGCTTTCTTCAGGGGCGCCTGTTTGTTCATTAACGGCTTTGGTGGCCCATTCCGTATAGGTTAATGTATCTGTGGCAATTTTATGACTGTCTTCCGTCAAACCCAGCTTGATCAGGGCATTCCAGCCTTCGCAGAAATCGGGGAAGCGGAGGGTGGCGCGCATAAAAGTGGCCAGGTCCTCCAGTTTATAGGCTTCCATGTATCCGAGCGAATCGCGGTTGGGGTAAAAGGCCAGTTTACCAAGACCGGGTACCTGTATGGTTTTGGTATGGTCGAACAGTTGTTCGTAGGTGAGTTCTTTTACCTTTCCCTTTTCTTTGTAGGTAGCGCCGGAACCGCCTGCCAGCACAATGTTCCGGGCGTTCCATGACACCTTGTACTGCCATGGATTATCGTTGCTGTCCGGCGAAATCAGGCCGCCACAGTAGGATTTAAAGGAAAATATTTGTCCGCCTTTTTTCTCGATGGAGTGGATGAGTTTCATGGCCGACATATGATCAATACCAGGATCGAGACCCATTTCATACATGAAGAGCAGGCCGGCATTTTCTATATCGGCCTGTAGTTTACGTACCTCCGGGTCTATATAGGAGGCGGTGAGCAGGTTCTTTTTTGCTTCCAGGCAATCTTTTGCCACTAAAATATGCAGTTGAGCGGGGAGCAGGGAAATAACAAGATCGGTGTCCCTGACCAGTTGCAGCCTGGCTGCATTATCTTTTATATCCAGCGCCACGGGGGTTGCGTAGTATGATTTTCCTGTTTTGGACTTGATAAGCGCCAGGTCATGGTCGGCTACAGTGATATGCCATTTTTGTCTGGGTGCGTTTGTTAACAGATAATCGATCAAACTGGTGGCCGATTTTCCGGCGCCAAACAACAGTATGTTCTTCATAGTCTTCTTTAGAAAAGTGATTAAGAATCAGGGGAATAACAGCTCCTTTGATACTAATGTTCGAATTTTTAGGCAAATTCGGATTTATTCTTATTATATATATGTTTTCCGTTGATTCGATATATTGATTATCAGGGCCTTAGAAACAAATATGCTGCCAATGTTTCCATCTCAATGCATTATAATTGTTTAACATATTGCAGATAAATTAAAATCAGGGCTGTCTACCTATAACGCAAACGGTATATAAATGGTTGTCATTCATTGAGTAAATCAATCATATATCCATATTGCAATATAATCGTTTATCCCTATAGCCCTTTTTATTCACATTTCTTGATATTTAGGCAGAAATAAGGGCTGAAATGGCTATATTTGCCTTTATCTGTTTTGAGCAGAAAAAACTGTAAATCAACACACAAAATGACAGAGCATACGGAAAATCATCAGGAAGGGAGAATTGTCCAGATTAACATCGAGGAACAAATGAAAACGGCCTACATAGATTACTCTATGTCCGTGATTGTGGGTCGCGCCCTGCCCGATGTAAGAGATGGTTTGAAACCTGTGCACCGCCGCGTTTTATTCGGAATGAATGAACTGGGTAACCACAGTAACAAAGCCTACAAGAAATCAGCGCGTGTTGTGGGTGAAGTAATGGGTAAATATCACCCGCATGGTGATGCCTCCATTTACGACACCATTGTACGTCTGGCACAGCCCTGGAGCATGCGTTATCCGATGGTGGATGGTCAGGGTAACTTCGGTTCGGTAGATGGAGACATGCCGGCCGCGATGCGTTACACCGAGATCCGTTTGCAGAAGATCGCGGAAGCCATGCTGGAAGACATTGAAAAAGAAACAGTAGACTTTACCAACAACTTCGACGATACCCTCGAAGAACCTACTGTACTGCCAACCCGTATTCCCAACCTGCTCGTTAACGGCGCCTCCGGTATTGCCGTAGGTATGGCCACCAACATCATGCCCCACAACCTCAGCGAGGTAGTGGATGGTGCTGTGGCCTATATTGAGAACAGGGATATCACCGTGGAAGAACTGATCAAACATGTAAAAGCACCTGACTTCCCGACAGGAGGTGTTATTTATGGTTTTGAAGGCGTTAAGCAGGGTTTTGAAACCGGCAGGGGCAGAGTAGTGGTAAGAGGTAAAATTACTTCAGAAACGGCTAAAAACGGCCGCGAGAAACTGGTGATCTATGAACTGCCTTACCAGATCAACAAGGCAGTATTGCATCAGAAAATTGCGCAGCTGGTAAACGATAAAATCATTGAAGGTATTTCCGATGTACGTGACGAAAGTGACCGTGAAGGAATGCGCCTGGTAATTGATCTGAAAAGGGAAGCTATCTCTAATGTGATCATCAACCAGTTATTTAAATACTCCGAACTGCAGACATCTTACGGTATCAACAACGTGGCGCTGGTAAAAGGCCGTCCGCGTATCCTGAATCTGAAGGATATGATCGCAGAGTTCATCGATTTCCGTCATGAGGTAGTAGTGAGAAGAACCCGCTTCGACCTGCGTAAGGCAGAAGAAAAAGCGCATATCCTCGCCGGTTACCTTATAGCGCTGGATCACCTGGACCAGGTAATTGCCCTCATCCGTGCTGCTGCAACACCGGAAATCGCAAAAGATGGCCTGATGTCCGAGTTCGGGTTATCTGAACTGCAGTCAAAGGCAATACTGGAATTGCGTTTACAACGTTTAACCGGTATGGAACGCGATAAGATCCGCGCCGAATACGACGATATCATGAAGCTGATCGCTTACCTGAAGGAAGTACTCGATGATGAAGCTTTGCGTATGAAGATCATCCGGGAAGAACTGGAAGAAGTGAAAAAGAAATTCGGTGACGAGCGTAAAACTGAAATCCAGTACCTCGCCAGCGAAATGAGAATTGAAGATATCATTGCAGAAGAAGATGTGGTAATTACCATCTCTCACCTCGGTTATATCAAACGTACTTCCGCTTACGACTATCGCCAGCAGAAACGTGGCGGCCGTGGCGCCATCGGCGGTAAAACCCGCGATGAAGATTACATCGAACATCTCTTCGTGGCCTCCACCCACCATACCATGCTGTTCTTCACGGAAAAAGGCCGCTGCTACTGGCTGAAGGTCTACGAAATTCCGGACGGGGAAAAGAGCGGTAAAGGACGTGCCATCCAGAACATGATACAACTGCCGGCCGACGATAAGATCCGGGCTATCATTGATATCAAGGACCTGGGCGATAAAGACTTTATCAACAGCCACTATATTGTACTTTGTACCAAGAAAGGTATCATCAAAAAGACCATGGTGGAAGAGTTCTCCCGCCCGCGTCAGAATGGTGTAAATGCCATTACTGTCAACGAAGGCGACGAACTGCTGGAAGCTAAATTAACCACCGGCGACAGTCAGATCATGATGGCCATCCAGAGCGGACGCGCTATCAGGTTCCCTGAAGTAACCGTAAGGGATACAGGTCGCGGCGCCATCGGTGTAAGGGGAATTGAGGTCGATAGCGACAAGGACGAAGTAGTTGGTATGGTTTGTGTGAATAAGGAAGACGATCAGAAAACGATCCTGGTTGTTTCTGAAAAAGGCTTTGGTAAACGGACCAACATTGAAGAATATCGTATTACCAACCGTGGTGGTAAAGGGGTGAAAACCATTAACATCACTGAAAAAACCGGTAACCTGATCGCCATACTCGATGTAACCGAAAAACATGATCTGATGATCACCTGTAAGTCCGGCATCACGATCCGCATGGCAGTTGCTGATATCCGCGAAGCTGGTCGCGCCACACAAGGGGTTCGCCTGATCCGTCTCGATAACAACGACGAAATTGCTGCAGTAGCCCGCCTGGATGAACAGGAAGAAGAAGAAGTAATCAATGGGGAAGAAGGGGAAGAAGGTAGCGAAACAAACGCTGTAGCCACGGACAATGCACCTGCTGCTGAAAGCGACGATGCTCCGGAAGAAACCACCGGCGACGCAGAAGAAACAACAAACGAATAAAGTATAAATTAATTAAAAAAACAGGCAACAGCTCCCTAGAAAGAACTGTTGCCTGTTCCTGATAAAAAATACAGCCAGCTCTTAGTGGTAACAACATAGCTGGTTGTATTTATTTATTGGAGCACCATACTCTTATTGTAATCAGCAACTAAAAAAAACAAAAGCATGAAAAAATTATTGGTATCTCTTCTCTTTTGCACGGCCGGTGTATCGGTTATGGCGCAACGGGCAAAAGTTAGCAGTGCGGATGAGAACCTGAAGAAGCAAGATCTGGAAAAAGCCAAGGCGGATATCGACGCAGCATTGCAGAACGATAAAACCAAGAACGACGCTAAAACATGGCTGGTTGATGGTAAGATCCTGGAAGCAATGGGTACTAAACAAAAGAACCCTGCACTGGCCGGTGAAGCTTTTGCTGCCTTCAAAAAAGCATTGGAAATAGATCCTAAAATGAAAGAGGCAGTACTGGAAATGAACCAGCCTTTATTCAATGTGTACGCTACCATCGCCAATGCCGGTTATGCCAACCTGAATGAGCAGAAATGGGATTCCTCTCTGATCAACTTCAAACAGGCTTTCGAAGTAGCTGACTTCTACAACAGCAAAAACTTAGGCGGTTCCATTCCTACCGATACTGCCCTGACTTTTTATGTGGGTTATGCCGCTAACCAGGCAGGTAAAAAAGATGATGCCTTCACTTACCTGAAGAAAGCATCTGATCTGCAGTTCAAAGGAGAACCAGCACTCTATGTAATCCTGGGACAACTGTACGAAGAGAAAGGTGATCAGGCTAACTGGCTGAAAACAATTGAACAGGCTAAAGTTTTATTCCCTAAGGATAAACGCTTTAACGATATGGAAATGGCTTTCTACAGCAAAACCGGTAAAACAAATGAACTGCTCGGTATGCTGGAAAAGAAAATCGCCGATAATCCAAATGATGAAGCTGCGGTACTGGACTATGCTATCCGTGTAGACAACCTGGCTAATCCCCGTGATGAAAAAGGTAACGACGCACCTAAACCAGCTAACTACGAAGAACTGATCGGTAAAGCTGAAGCTGCGTACAAGAAAGCGATTGAAATGAACCCTGCTGATGCTACTGCTAACTTCCAGCTGGGTGCACTGTATTTCAACCGCGCAGTTGTTTTCAACAAAGAACTGAACGGCCTGGATAGCAAACAACAAACTTCCGCAAAAGCAAAAGAATTACAAGCTAAAGTAGAAGGCCTGATGAACCAGGCATTACCTTTCTTTGAAAAGGCAGATGCCGGCTTTACTGCTAAAGCCGCCAGCCTCGATGCAGGTGATAAACAAACCTACGAAAGCTGCCTCTATGCTTTACAGAAGATCTATGCGATCAAGAACAACACTGCTAAAGTAGAAGAAGTGAAAAAGAAGCTGGATGGTTTAGGCCAGAAATAATAGCAGTATTATACATAGAATTGAAAAGAGTCCACCATCGCGGTGGACTTTTTTTTGCCCAGGATTAAACTGATTTTGATGATTTACAGGATTATTTTTTGTGATTTTAAAAGATTTTGGGAGACTTAAGCGGAAATGATCTACTTAATTTTTAAAAGGCAAATTAGAATCACAAAAAATAATCCTGTAAATCATCAAAATCAGTTTAATCCTGGGCAAAAAAAGACGCAAAAAAATCCCGTCAACCTGAGGCAGACGGGACTTGTAACTCAAACGCTGTATGGTACTGAATTATGCTTTTTTAGCAGCTGGAGCAGCAGCTTTCTTTGCATGTTCGTGTTTAGCAGCTTTCTTAGTAGTATCAGCAGCTGGTTTTTCAGCTTTAGCTTCAGTTTTAGCTTTTTCTTTCTTTGCAGGTTTAGCAGCTGGTGCTTGTGCAAAAGATGCAGCAGAAATGCTCATTGCTACTACAGCGGCGATCAGGCTTTTTTTCATGATAATTGTCTTTTTAAAATGATTAGATGATGAATGTGTTGTTATAATTTCTACAGTAAAAATACATCAGGAGAAGAGGCGATATTGGGAGGTTTCGGTGAACAGGGGATTACTGTCGTTGAACAGGGAAAAATGTACGGTTAACCTATAATAAAATATTGATAGCCTCCTGAACAGCCTGTATACACAACTGTTTCAGGGTATTGAACTGTCCGGCTACCACCTGGGGATGGTAGTTATTATCCTGTAACTTTTCGAGTGGTTCGAGGATAGGATAGAGATGTGCTTCCAGACCAATAAATGATACCGTTGTTTTGAGATTGTGTGCATTCGCCCGGATAGCAGGAATGTCTTCCGCTGCCACTGCTTTTTTCAGCAGCGATAATTCCTCCGGCAGCTGTGCAATGAATTGTTCCAGCATGGTTCTCTCAAAGCTGGTATTGCCCTTGGAAAGATCGTGCAGGTAGGCGAGGTTGATCAGCTGCTGCATACCATTTTCATGCGGGTGATGCCAGGTGGCCGGCAACTCCCGCGGAGGCAGTTTACCAATGTATACCTGGATCATTTTATACAGTTCATCTTCCATAATGGGTTTCGAAATATATTCATTCATACCCATCTGCAAACATTTTTCACGTTCTCCGGCCATGGCATGCGCGGTCATGGCTATTACCGGAATGGTGGAATGCAGTTCATTCCGGATGGCCTGTACAGCAGAATAGCCGTCCATTTCGGGCATTTGTATATCCAGCAATACCAGGTCGTAATGTTGTTTATCCAGTGCCTGTAACACTTCTTTACCATTATTAACCACCTTGTATTGCAGCTGCCAGCTTCCGAGTAAATGCCGGAGCAGGTTCTGGTTCATTTTATTGTCTTCCGCCACCAGCAAACGAACATCGGGATGCAGTGCCGGCTGATCGTTCTCCGCGAAATAGGAATTACCTTCTTCCGAAAGCGATTCCGCTAAAGTATAGGGTAGCTCCACTTTGAAAGTGGCGCCCGCTCCGGCTTTACTTTCCACCGAAATAAAACCATTCTGTAATTCTATCAGCTGTTTTACGATGGTAAGTCCCAGGCCTGTTCCGCCGAATTTCCTCGTAGTAGAGGCTTCTGCCTGGTTGAAGCGGTCAAATATGCTGTGCAGTTTGGAAGCATCGATACCAATACCGGTATCACTAACGGTAAACAATAAACGAACGGCATTATCTTCTGCCCAAATTTTCGCCACATGGATACGTACGTCGCCTTCCTGGGTAAATTTAACCGCATTGCTGGTAAGGTTCACCAGCACCTGTGTTAACCGCATGGCGTCTCCATACAGGATGTCGGGCACATTTTCGTCGATGGTAACGGAGAGTTGTAACTGTTTCTCTTCAGCCTTTGGTTTGAACATGGTATTAACACCATGCAGCACGCTGCGTAAGCTGAAAGCGGTGGCTTCTATACGCATCATGCCGGATTCTATTTTCGAGATATCGAGGATGTCATTGATGATTTCAAGTAAGCTCTGGCCGGCGCCTTCAATGGCGCCCACATATTCTTTCGACTTTTCGTTGAGAGGCTGCCCTTTTAGTAAATGGGTAAATCCCAATACAGCATTCATGGGGGTGCGGATTTCATGGCTCATATTGGCCAGGAACTGGTCCTTTACGGCGGCTAGTTTTTTCTCCTGCTGTTGTGAGGTATCCAGGGCTTCAATCAGCTGCTCCTGCCGGTGAATGCGGCTGGTAATATACAGGAAAGCCAGCAGGCTCATTAAACAGGCAAAAAATACAAGTACGGTACCCCAGCTCTGTGCTTTTTGACCGCTGCTGTCTATCAGGTGAGTGGTGCGGTTCACTTCCGACTGCCGGGTGGTATCCAGTTGCCGCAAAATACTGTTGATGGCTTCTCCCAGGCGCTTTCCCTTTTGATTGTTGATCATTCTTTCTGCTGCCCATTTCCCGTTGCTGTAGAAAGTATCCAGCACCATCAGGTTAAAGTTGTTTTTCTCGTCTACCAGGTAATTAAGCTGGGTCAGCAGTTTTTCGGTGCTGTCGTTGCGTATAATTTTATTGATCTCTTTGAGGTCGGCTTTTATGATGGCTACTTCGGCTTCGATGCCGGTAATATGGGTGGTATCCTGGGAAATAACTGCACCGCGCACTTTGCTGTCGGTTTTGGCCATATTGGTTTGCAGCTTCTGTAGTTCATTTTTTACATTAAGCTCCTGTAACAGTTGCTCGTTGCCTTTAATCAGTTTGTGGATGTTGTTGGAAGAATTAAACTGCAGCACAACAAATAGTATCATTCCGGTAATGAACAGACCAAGGAGGTAATATTTGATTCTTTTAGGCTGCATGACAGTTTAGTACATATAAACGCTGATATAGGAAAGCCGGTTCGTTAAAAGTAGGAAATTATTCCTGAGTTCTCCAGAAATTTAGCCTCAGAGCAGGATTACTCTGAGGCTAAATTTCTGAACAGCCAAAAAACAAATACTGATTATTTTGCTTTTGGTGCAGCCGGAGCAGCAGCAGGTTTTGCTGCGTGATGATGTTTTTTATGTGATTTGTGAGCGGGAGCTTTCGCTGACGCTTCTTTCTTTACTTCTTTTTTAGGTGCAGTTGTTTGTGCAAAAGATGATGCACTCATAAACAACATTGCTGCGGCGATAATAATACCAAACTTTTTCATGGTTGTATACTTTAAATAGTGATCAATTGTTTGACGACCTAAAGGTACATCCACTTACGGGGCGATGGCATAACTTATGGCCCAACAGGCGGCAGCTGTCGGTCAAGCGGGATAAAGTGTCGTTGAATTATAAGAGGTTCAGTTTATTGTTCAGGGCAGTACGGTAAGCATCCGCAATAGGGATCACGTGCTTCTGAATAAGGATGGTACCGTCTTCTATGGATTCAATTTTGTCGAGCGCAACGATGTAGGAACGATGCACCCGCATAAATTTACCGGGAGGCAACTTTTCTTCCAGGGCTTTCAAAGTAGTATGGATCGCATGGAATTTCTGCGGCGTATTAAGCTTAACATAGTCGCCCATTGCTTCCAGGAAAAGGATATCTTCTGTGCGTATCCGTTTTAATATACCATTGTCCCGTATAAAAACAAACTCTGTATCTGATACCTGCAGCTCCCGGTTATTGCTGTCTACTATTTCCCGGGCCTTTTCTACAGACTGTATAAAACGGGCGGGTTGCACTGGTTTAATCAGGTAGTCAGCCACATTCAGTTCAAAAGCTTCTACGGCATATTCTGTTTTCACCGTGGTGAAAATGATGACCGGCCGCTTTTTTCCCAGGTTGCGGGTCAGTTCCAGTCCGCTCATGCCAGGCATTTCAATATCCAGCAGGAGCAGGTCTATTTTTTCTTTCTGTAAAAGATTATAAGCCTCCATGGCGCTGTTGCATTCACCAATCACATGAAGATGGTCCACATGGCTGGCCAGTTGTTTCATGGCAGTACGCGCTAACTTATTATCGTCTACTATCAGGCAATTCATGCGGCTAATTTAAGGACAAATCATAATATAAAATCAGGTTAGCGGCAACTGTGACGCAGTTTTTTCCATGTGAGCGCAAGTTTTAACTTTTCTATTTACATTTTCCGGATGCCATTACAATTCTTACTAAAAAACACCGGCAGATGATTTATAGATTAATAATTTCATATATTTGAAATTATTAATTGGTTAAATGATGAAACATCTTAGATGGCGGTTGCTATTGGCAGTACTACTGATCGGTACCTGCGTTAGCGCCCAGGTGCCTGCGGTAACGTTGGGTCCTGACTTTAGTGAGCCCGCAGATGGCTGGGACAAGCTCCTCCAGCTGAGGAACGGCAACACGCTTTACCTGCATTTTGGAAAAAAGGAGGGATTGCTGGTAACCGTATACAATCCACAGCATGAATTAACCGTTGCCGATACCGTACATACACAACAGTGGAATAGCGCGGACCTTGAGTCAACCGAAATAGATGGTATCTATGAAATAAACGGGCAACCGGTTATATTTTTACAGCAGCTGGTAAAATATATCCCGGTGTTATACCGCCTGGTACTGGATCCGGAAACGGGGAAGCTGCTCCGGGAAGACAAGCTGGGGGAAATACCTACCGTTCAACACCGGAGCGTGTTTGCAGACGATAACCTGGCATCACATGATATCTTTGTAGAGAAAGACCCGGCAAGTGATTACTACGCTGTGGCCTTTTTTTCAGGAGCCGCTATACAGAAAAATGACAGTGTTCACGAGCGGATACAGGTGTTGCATTTCTCCCCCGCGCACGAACAGGTTAATAAAGCCTGGTTCTATTTACCCGATACTTCGTATAGCTATTTCAGTTATATCAGCATGGCTGTGCAGGGAAAAGAACGGGTATATCTTGCTACAGTGGGGTTTAACGCGAAGCAGAAAGATGACGATGCCGGGCCTAAGGTACTTTTTTCTTTGCTGTCGCCGGATTCGGCGACTTTTGCGCACCGTGTGCTGGATTACACAGCGGGCGCCGGTAATGTAGCCGGTTATATTCAGGCCACGCCGGCCATGGAGCAGGTGCGCCTGTTGCTATACCTTCCTGCCCATCAAAAGGAGGGAGGAACGGGGATTATGATGAACACCTTCCTGGCCGCAAATGGTAAGTTGAAAAAGCATGTACAGTTGTCGTTCCCGGAACTGACCAGGAATGTACTGTTAAACCTGGGATACAAGGAAGAATACAAAGGCACTCCGCAACGATTAGTACTAAACGAAGATGGCAGCAGTACGCTGTTGCTGGAAAACCTGTCTTTCTTTAAGCAGGGCAATTCTCAGGTTAATAAACTACATACAAATCTTGGTGATATTGGCATTGCCGTATTGGATACCGCCGGCCGGGAAAATACGACCATGGCGGTTTCCAAGTACCAGGTGGTTACAGGTGTTTGCGAGCCCTTCCAGCTGCAGCGCCGCGCCAAAAGTGAATGGGTGTTCCGTAATAAAATTGCTGCACTGAATACCAATACCTATCTCTCTTATGACTATATTCCCGGTGCTGATCTTTCTTTTGTATTGTTTAATGACTACCTGCAATACCTTGACACCGGGGGACAAGATAAAGTACGTAAGCCATTGAAATTCGCTGCTGATGCCAATTTCGTTTGTTATCGTTTCTATAAGGGAAAAATGGAAAGGCTCTTTTTATTTGGTATGCCGGAAGTAACGAAAGGTTATGCCTGTATGATGGGCGCAACAGATTACCTTCCTCAAAGCCGTCAATACGCAACCATTTTGATTTCCCGTAGTGGATTGGAAAAGAAGGCCAATATCGCCTGGATTAAGTTTTAAGCGGCGGGTTGAATGCGAAGCGCAAATATCAGGGCTGCCGGTGCTGCTACAGCGCGCTCCATCCTTCCGGGACCGCACCCAGCCTGAACTGGTTTACGGCGTTATGCGCCAGTCTTGTAGGCTCGGGAAGGCGATAGCCCTTTATGCATTGCCGGAGAATATCAAGACTGCCAGGCACATCTGCCAGGTGTCCTGGCGACACAAAAATTGGTTTTACGTTCGTTTTGCTGCGGAATACATTACCCAGTAGTTGTCCTTGTTTGTCGGTCAGCGGGGTATGGCTGCCCTTTTCCGGCGCCGGTTCCTCATAAATGCCAAACAGTTTCTTCTTGGCGCTGCCAATGGTAGCCTGATTGGCAAGTACACCAAAGTGGCTGGCAATACCCATACGACGCGGATGAGCGATACCATGGCCATCTACTACGAGGATATCGGGTTTCACGGGTAATTGTTCCCACGCATCCAGCAAGGGAGGGATTTCACGAAAAGCAAGAAACCCGGGTACATAGGGGAACAGCACTTCTCTTTTTACAAGACTGTAACCCACCGGGATAAGCGATGGAAATTCCAGCAGCACGATGCCAGCATACACCGTAGTACTAAATTTATTGAAGGAGATATCTGCTCCGGCGATGTAGTTTAGCGGACCTTTAAAGGTAACAGTTTTTACCTGTTGCTGCATTTCCCGTTGTATAACGGTGGCTTCCGGTATGGTTAAATTGTTGTAGTTGATCATGACAATCGTTGTTTATTATTCCACTCAGAAAAGCTTGAGCTGCTCACCGTTCCCGGGTTCCGGAGGTTTTACTGCTTTTCCGAAAACTGTTCTGCCACCGTACTGCCAGGAGTTCTGGCGTTCCTGTGCTATCACTTTATCGAAATTGGCGTTGGGCTCAAAGTCTTTTTCCATTTGCTGAGACAGTATTGATAATTTTCGGATGGCGTCTTTTTTATCAGACTCGCCGATCTTAGCTTTTTGCAATGCCTCTTTCAGTGTATGGATCGTTTCATCGTAAACCCTGGTAGGCACCGGGAAAGGATGTCCGTCCTTACCGCCATGAGCAAACGAAAAACGGGCCGGATCATCGAAGCGGGAGGGAGTACCGTGTATCACTTCGCTCACCAGCGTAAGCGATTGCAACGTTCTGGGGCCTACGCCTTCGAGCATCAGCAGCGTTTCAAAATTAGCCGGCTGGGTATCATGTGCCAGGGCCAGTACGCTTCCAAGTCGTTTCAGATTTACATTCTCCGCTCTCACATCATGGTGGGACGGCATCGTGAGATGGCGGATTTCGGGAAGCAGGTGGACTGGCTTCTCCTTTGTCAGCTGCAGGATGCCCGATTTAGTGCTGCCTGCCTGCAGATCGGTCAGGTTAAGGATCTGTCCCTGGTTACGACCATATATAAAAGTATGCGGCGCTTCGGTGAAAGACCTGAATGCAGCCGAATGCCAATGATAGCGTCTGGCCATGCTGCTGGCATCATTCATACCTTGTTGTACCACTGCCCATTCTCCTTCATCAGACAGTATAAAGGAGTGCAGGTATAGCTGGAAACCGTCCTGAACGGCGGTATTGTCGACCTTGGCGGTGAGCTTGCTGCTGTATACCAGTTGATCGCCGGGAAGCCCGATTTTATTGGCAATAGCGGTGAGCTCTGCAGGCGTTTGTTTGCTATGGCGGCCTTTGCCGCCGCAAATATAGATACCCAGTTCAGCGGAACGGGGATTGACAGCCTTTTTCAAAGCACCCATTACGCTGGTGGTAATGCCGGATGAGTGCCAATCCATGCCCAGCACGCAGCCCAGTGCCTGAAACCAGCAGGGATCGCTGAGTCGCTTTATCACTTCACTCTTACCATAGTCTGTAACGATGGCCTCCACAATAGCGCCGCCTAAAAGACTCATACGCTTCGCCAGCCAGGGCGGTACCTGGCCATAGTGTAAAGGCATATCTGCGTATGATGGCATAAATAATAATTAATGAAAGGATTACAGGGGATTGGACTGCACTTCGTACTGGAAGATGTTTTTATTTTGCAGCAGGTAAGTATCCAGCTGCTCCATTTTATCGCGGTGGCCGCGTACCGCGTAATTTACTTCTATGACGTCTTCCTTTCTCACGATCATCATTTTTTTATATTTAAGATGAAACCCCTGTAGTATATTTTCAACATCCATGTGTGGAAATTTCTCTTCATAAAAGTAAATTGTGTAGAGACGTTTGTCGTTCATCTGCGCAATTTTCCTTTCGCCAAACTCCAGTACAATTAAAACGATCAGCGAACCGGCGAGGGCCGCCGCTGCCAGCCAGTACTGGCTCATACCCACGGCCATGCCCAGTGCGGCGGCGATCCAGATAGAGGCCGCCGTGGTAATTCCATCTATGGTGTAATCGCCTTTGAAAATCACACCGGCCCCGATAAAACCAACGCCCGTAAGGATATTGGAGGCTACCCTGTCGGCAGAGTTAGGGAATCCCAGTTCCGCTGATAAAATGGTGAATACCGTACTGCTCATACATATCAGCGTCATAGTACGCATCCCTGCGGCCTTGCGCTTATATTCCCTTTCGAGTCCCAGTAATGCTCCCATTACCAGCGCAATCAGTACTTTCAGCAGCTGGTCTTCTTCTATGACTTGCAAAACATGTTTCATCGTGAAAATATATTGCTACAAATGTACGCGTTGGCACAATTCTTTCCTTTGAGAAAAAGTAATAAAAATTTAAACGGTTTACCGGAATACTCATCATAAATTCATCTGACAATGGAACCCTTTTTCTATAAAGCATGCGTGGTACTGTGTTTAGCAGGTATGCTCAGCCTTTTTCTATTTTCCTGCAGCGGCAGCAAAGAGGCCAGCCGGGAAGCGGATTCGGCAGCGGTGGCTATTCCCAAGGTAGACTCCACCAGCGTTATTCCCGTTGATACCACTAAAACGAAGCCCGACACAGTCCGTTTATAAACAGGCGGTTTAAGGTGTGACGCCCGTTAACTCATCTGACACTGATTTACTTCACCCTTAAACAACTGTATTATGAAAGTCACAAACATGTTAATGCTGGCGGGGCTGGGCGTACTATTACTGGCAGCATGCGGTAACGGTAATAAACCGGCAACAGATTCAACAGTTAATGCAATGGATACTGCGGGCGTAGTACCACCACCGGATACTGCTCCTGCGGCGCAAATGCCCCCCGGAGCTATTAATCCGGGAGAAGATTCCTCCCGCTATGGCACGGGAGCCGGTGATTCCTCTAAAACCGGGCCGCGTCGGTAATACGCAGCACAACGCCTCCGGTGTTTGTTTTTCCGTTATCAGGGAAACAAACACCGGAGGCGTTATCATTTTATAGCACTTTTTACAATATATTTGGATACACTTCGTCTACCTCTATTAACAAAGACTATATCCGAATGCAAAACGACATTACCGCCACATCTCCCAAACAACCCATCAAAGTGGCATCCCTTAAAAAAACATTCCGCCTGTTCCGTTATGTAAAACCTTACTGGCCTCAATTTGCGCTTGGGCTGCTTTTCCTGCTGATATCCAGTCTTGCAGGTCTTGCTTTTCCAAAACTACTGGGTAACCTGGTAGATCCCAGCAGCAGTACCAGCCTGGTTAAAGGCATGAATAAAGCAGGCGTTATGCTGATCGCTGTATTGATAGGACAATCCATTTTTTCCTTCTTTCGTATTGTATTATTTGTAAATGTAACTGAGAAAACGCTGGCTACTCTCCGGCAAACTATTTATAGTCACCTGATCCGGCTGCCGATGAAATTTTTCCTGGAAAGGAGAGTAGGAGAACTGAGCAGCCGTATTTCTTCAGATATTTCCCTGTTGCAGGAAACGTTCACCACCACCCTGGCCGAATTTATCCGGCAGATGATCATTATCGTAGGTGGCGTGGTGATATTGCTGATCACTTCCCCCCAGCTGACCGCCTTTATGCTGGCCATTTTGCCGCTGATGATGATCGTGGCGGTGGTATTCGGGAAGTTTATCCGCCGTTTTTCCAAACAGGTGCAGGAGCAGGTGGCCGCTTCTAATACGGTGGTAGAGGAAACCCTGCAGGGCATCCTGAACGTAAAGGCGTTTGCCAACGAATTCTTTGAAATAGCCCGCTATAAGCAGCGCACCAACGAAGCTGCCCGCATCGGGATGAAAGGCGGCAAGTTTCGCGGCGCCTTTTCTTCCTTTATCATTATGGGGATTTTTGGCGCGCTCGTGGCCGTGATCTGGAGAGGGGTTGCCATTGGTATGCCTACTTCCGCACTACTGTCATTTGTACTCTATTCCCTGTTTATAGGCGGCTCTATCGCAGGTTTGGCTGAGGTATACACCAATCTGCAAAAAAGCATTGGCGCTACTGAACATCTGCTGGAAATACTGGATGAACCGGCGGAAGATATCTCACCGGTTACGGCTATTGCCCCGGAAAACCACCTGGACGGACAAATCAGCTTTCGCAATGTTTCTTTTCATTATCCTTCCCGCCCGGATCTGACGATTATGAATGATGTGTCGTTTGATGTGTACGCCGATCAAAAGGTGGCATTGGTGGGGCCCAGCGGCGCTGGTAAAAGTACGATAGTATCCTTACTGTTACGGTTATACGATCCGGTGAATGGCAACATCCTGTTTGATGGCAAGGAAAGCAGCTCCTTTCCCTTATCACAGCTACGTTCCCAGATGGCAGTGGTGCCGCAGGACGTATTCCTCTTTGGCGGTACCATCGCTGAAAATATTGCTTATGGCAAACCCGGTGCTACAGTGGAAGAAATGGAGGCTGCCGCCAAACAGGCCAATGCCTGGGAATTCATACAGCGGTTTCCGTTAGGACTTGATACCGTAGTAGGAGAGCGTGGTATCCAGTTGTCCGGCGGGCAGCGGCAACGTATCGCCATCGCCAGGGCGGTGCTGAAAAATCCGCGGATACTGATACTGGACGAGGCTACCTCCGCACTCGATTCCGAATCAGAAAGGCTGGTTCAGGACGCGCTGGACAAACTGATGGAAGGGCGTACCTCCATCGTGATTGCCCACCGCCTCGCCACCGTGAGGGAGGCCGACAAGATTATTGTACTGGATAAAGGACATATCGTGGAAGAAGGCACCCACAATGAATTGATCGGACAGGACGGATTATACAGAACGCTCAGTGAGATGCAGTTTATAGCGGCTAGCAGTTAGCTTTTAGCTTTTAGCAAATGCCGCGAAGAAGGACTGTAATTCATGTGATTTAACTGATGATCCTGAAAGCGCAGACAAACGTTTAATAATAAAAGCAAAGAACCGGTTTGACGATGATCAAACCGGTTCTTTGCTTTTATCTTCGCTGCATTGGCTAAAAGCTAAAAGCTAATGGCTAAAAGCTACTCCGCCATATACGGTTTCATTTCTTCATCAATATCCTTGCGCAGGTCCATCAGTTTTTTTGCATAGCCTTCCATACTGACGTCGTTGGCGGTTTGTGGTATCCACTTGGGAACGGCAACAGTTTTGCCGGTGTCATCTACTGCTGCGAATACCATTACACAGTGGGTGGTTTTGGTTTTCTGCTGCTGCCTCGGGTTGCCTGCAAATACATCAATAGAGATGTGCATGCTGGTGTTACCGGTATAAATGATCCTGGCATCTATTTCCACCAGGTCGCCGATCGCAATAGGTTTGAAAAAGCGAATGCCCCCTACATAAACGGTAACGGCATATTGTCCGCTCCAATTGGCTGCACAGGTATAACCTGCCTGGTCAATCCATTTCATAACGGAGCCTCCGTGGACTTTGCCGCCGAAGTTTACATCCGACGGTTCTGCCAGAAACCGAAGGGTAATCGTGTGATAAATAGAATCCATAGTTGCTGTTTACTGGCAACAAATTACGAATTAAAAATTATCACCTCCGCCCATTTCTCCGTTATTGTCTTTAGACTTGTTATTTTTCCGTTTGAATAAGTTGGTGTCCATTTTTCCAAAACGCCAGGTGGCATTGAGTCTTAGCTCGCGTGTAAGCCGCTTGCGGTAGTTCTCCTGTTCTGAAAAAGGGGTAGTGGTATATGCGAGATTACGATCGGTGTTGAAAATATCATTTAATCCAAGGGAAATCGACAAGGCCTTATTTTTCAGCATGTCTTTCTTGATGGCAGCATCGGCAGACCACTTAGGTTCTCTTTCTCCCTGTGGTAAAATTTGCCTGGATTCGTATTCTGCGCTTATTTGTAAGGTCAGGTTCCAGGGCAGTTTGGTATTACTGTTTAATTTACCAAACCAGGTAAGTCCCTGGTTGGAGAGGTTATTCCCATTACTGGTAGCATCAATTTTGGTTTGCGCCAGGTTAATGTTGGTGGTCAGGTCCCAGATCTTTGTCAGCTGGCTTCTCAGGGTGAACTCTGCGCCATACGAATTTCTTGTGCTGGCATTGATAGGATAGGAAAGCAATACATGCTGTGCCTGTCCGTTCAGTTGCAGGGTGGTGTCTACATAAAAATCAGTAATGGCATTGGTGGTGTTACGATAATATAAAGACACCAGCAGGTTGTGTTTATGCGCAAAGTCTTTCAGATAAGACAGCTCAAAGGAGTTGGTGAATTCCGGCTTCAGATCAGGATTACCGGTGCTGGCACTTTGCCCGCTGTAGTCGATCGTAGGCAACAGATCCCTGAACCAGGGCCGGCGGATACGGCGGCTGTAATTTAATTGCAGCTCATGGTCACCCTTAAACTTTTGCGACAGGAAAATACTGGGAAACAGGCTTATCGGGTAACTGATTTTATAAGATGATTTTTGTCCCAGTCTTGTTTCTCCGTCGTAGTTCGACTGTTCTGCCCGCAGACCTACCTGGTAACCAAAGTTATCTTTGGCGCCGGTGTAGCTCACATAGCCTGCATTGATCTGTTCCTGGTAGTGATAATTATTGGAAAGGGCAGAGTCCAGGGTAATGCTGCCATCCGGATAATTTTTCCCGAGGGTGTTGGTGAAGTTATCGAACTTGCGGGTATTGCTGCGCAGCCCCATTTCAATTTTCGATTTTTCTGTCAGCGGCTTCACATAATCGACCTGGGCGGTGAGGTAGGTAGTGGTGCCTTCTCCACTGCCGTTCCGGAATTCCGGCTTCCTTGGGTCATAAACAGGTTTACCTGTGAGATCAAAGTATTGCAGGGAATAACCCGAGCTATTGTCTCCTTTGGCGTAGTTATAAGTAAAATCCGCGGTGAGTTCTTCTCCTTCTTTCGCAAATGTATGTTTATAGCCCAGCTGGGTAGTGTAGTTACGGAAACCATTCAGCGTATTATCCACGCCGGTTCCATAGCGCACTTTCTGTTGATGGGCATCCAGTTCGTTAACGGTTTGTTCGTTGTACCTGTTAAAATTTCCGCCGGTAATATTCTCGGAAACAGTAATCGTATTGCGGTTATCAACAAACCAGTCGAACCCGATGCGGCCGGTCTGGAATTTACGGTAAAAGTCACCGTCTTCCAGTTGTTCGGTGTAAGTAGTAGTATCAGCGCCGATATTTTTTCTATAAAGGCGGCTGGTCATAGGGGATTTTCGATTACGGATATTATAATTCAGGAAGAAGTTGAATTTCTCCTGCCGCAGGTTGAAATCAATGCCGCCATTGGTGCTGCCGAGCGAAGTAACGCCGGCATTAACAGCGCCGTTGATACCGGCCTTTTTGTTCTTTTTAAGCACAATATTCAGGATACCGCTCATGCCTTCTGCATCATATTTGGCAGAAGGGTTGGTAACCACTTCGATGTTCTGTATGGCATCTGCAGGGATCTGATCCAGTGTAAGGGTAGAAGGGCGTCCGTCAATAAAAATGGTAGGGGTACCATTGCGAACGGTTACATTACCATCAATATCCACGTTTACAGAAGGTACTTGTTTCAGTACATCAGTAGCAGTACCGCCAATACTTGACAGGTTCTTATCCACGTTGAATACTCTTTTGTCTATGGCCATGGTAAAGGCTGGTCTTTCGCCTACTACGTTTACTGCGGCCAGCGATTTTACGTTGGGTTTCAATTTAATGTTGCCTATATCGATACTTTCCGTTTTGCCAGACAGGGCAGCCGTTTTATAGATGGTTTCGTATCCGATGAAATTGATTTTGAGAATATATTTTTGAAGGGCAATATTTTCGAAGCGGAAGTCTCCGTTTGTTTTAGACAGCATCCCTGTTTGTACTGCTGAGTCAGGGCGCAGCAACGCTACAGATGCGTACTCAATAGGTTTACCGGTTTGAGCGTCGAGTAGTTTACCATATATAACACCGGTGGCGGCGGAGGCAGCTCTGCCATCGGGTTGTTGCGCCGCCGCGGTAAGACAACATAATAATAGCCAGCCTGTAAATAACGATACAATTTTTCTCATAATAGCTTCCAACAATTTATAGCCCTGTAAAATTACTTTTTATGAATGAAGAAACGCCTGTTTTTGGGATGAAAGGTGGGTTGGAACCCTTTGCAGTCCGCTGTTTTCACTACAGAATTGAGCAGAATTCTTTACAGCAGCCATTTGCGGGATATTGAAGAGAAAATACCCCAAGTGTTAATTAGTGTTAAGCCGGGTTTATATCCGGTATAACCATATGGAGGACAACGCAAAGCATACGCTAAATTTTGTGGATAAAAAAGGGGTTATTGCAAGTTTATCTTTTCCATTGTAACACATAGCAACGTATCTTTACAGCCAGCTGTTGCGTTTTTTAATTTTTTTATATGCATAAGGATTACCGACCGGACTGGGATATTTATACGTGCCATATTGAAGAAAGTCCAGCAGTAATAGGCCTTGACCTTGATCTGAGACGATTTGCGCCATTAAAGGAAAAGCCGAATGCCATATATATAACAGTGTATCTTAATCATCCACGTGAGGACGGATTCCCGCAGAATGATGAATTTGCCATCATGGGTGAAATTGAGGATAGTTTGGTAGAGCAGTTACAGACTAAGCTGGATGCACATTTTGTTGGTCGTACTTTTTCCAATGGCGTACGTGATTTTTACTTCTACGCAGGTACTACATTGCTGCATGATAAATTCATAGCGGACGCAATGATCAATTTCCCGGACTACCGTTACGATTACGGGATAAAAGAAGATAATAACTGGGAATTATATTTTGACTTTCTCTTTCCTGACGTATACGAATTTCAACGAATACAAAATCGTAAAGTATTGCGTATGCTGCAGCAACACGGCGATGTTGCCGAGAAGGAGCGTCCTATCGAGCATTGGATCCACTTCCGAACAGAAGAAGACAAAACTGTTTACTGGGAACATATTAAGGAAAATGGCTTTACACTGGCCAGAGAAGATAAAACGGATAACCCGGAATTTCCCTATAAGCTATGCATTTCACGCCCCGACAAGGCCAGCGAAGCTATTATTGACAGCGTTGTGATGAGCCTCTGGGAACTGGCGCAACAGGTAAATGCAGAATATGATGGATGGGAAACGAGTATAGTGAAATAGCTGTTAGCCATTAGCTGTTAGCTTTTAGTAAATGCAGCAAAGAACATGTAATGTTGATCTTCTCTGCATTTACTAAAAGCTAACAGCTAATGGCTAAAAGCTATTATCGTTACAGGTGATCCGTTAAATTTTGTGCAATTATCATTCCGGCAAGTACAATATTTGCGGTTGTTACAAATCCATTTTTTTTCGATATACTTGTTACCTGCTGCTAGCCTTGACGAATTATTTCAAAATATGGCCTACAATAACTGTATTATGCTGGCTGATTAGCCTGCATTGCCCCGCATTCGTATATGCAAGAGGGCAACAGTTCCCGCTTTCAGCGGATACTATCCCGCATAAGAGTGGAGGACTGTTTAAGAAAATTGGTGAATACCGGGATTCCATACGTAATAAAGAGTACCGTCAAACCCTTATAAAACGTATTACCAAGCAGGACGAACCTGCCCATTCCAACGATAACGACAGCACTATTATCAAAAGTGAGGCGTATTTTACCCCCTTTGCGGGCAAAGTGATCAGAAATATCTACTATAGAAAGGTAAAAGTATTTGGTCCCAGTAACATCAATGATACCACCTTCCATACTACCATGAAATTAATTCACCTGGCCAACCGCCTGCATTATGACTCGCGGGAATGGGTGATCAGGCAATCGTTGTTTTTCCGGGAGAATGAAATGCTGGATCCGTTTGAAATGGCGGATAATGAACGTTACCTGCGTAACCGCCCGTTTATACAGGATGCCCGTTTGTATGTAAAAAATTCCATGGGCGATTCCATAGATGTGGAGGTTGTAACCAAAGATCTGTTTGAATACGGTGCAGACCTGACACAATTCAGCGCAAAGGATATCAAAGCCAGCGTATCCAATAATGATCTTTTCGGCGCCGGCCAGGGACTCCGGGTAGGTATGCAGTGGCGCTCAGATTATTCACCTACCTGGAATACCGAAGTACGTTACACAAAATATAATGTACTGGGTAGCTTTATAGATATGAGCGTAGGCTATACCACACTGAATAACTATGCCCAGCTGGATACCAATGCCTTCGAGGGCGCCGTTTATATTAACCTGAACAGACCCCTGTACCGGAATTCCGCAAAGCTGGTAGGAGGTTTGGCATTATCGAAGAACTGGTCTATCAATATCAGGGGAGCCGTGCCTACGGAAAGCGACAGCATTTTCAGGGATTATAACTATACGGTCATAGATGGCTGGATCGGTTATAATTTTATTAATCACTATAAACACGACGGCACCATCGGCAGCAAACCGAATTTTGCGTTGCTGGCCCGGCACTATAATTTATCTTTCCAGCGAAAACCGGATCAGATAAGGTACAAGGATGATCCTGTTTACAATAACCACCGCCTGTACCTGCTCGAATTACAGGCCTACCGGATAGATTACTTTAAAGCGCACTACTTCTTTGGATTTGGCCGTACGGAAGATATTCCCCTCGGATATAATGTTGCCGCAACCAGCGGCTGGGAAAGCTGGAAAGGCCGGCGACGGCTTTATACCGGGCTGGAGGCCCAGAAATTCTGGACAACCCGGCGTTTCGGGCTTTTTAATACTACGGTGGGTTTAGGCACCTATTGGCTCAGAAAGGCTACCGAAGATGCCGTAATGCACGCCAGGATTGAGTATTACAGCCGGTTGGTGAATATCCGGAAATCCCGCTTCCGCGAGTTTCTTTATGCAGATTACCTGAACAGCCCTAATCCATTTTTCAACAAACCGCTTAACATTAATATGGACGAAGGTATCTGGGGATACCGGAACACCAAGATAAACGGCTTTCAACGGTTGAACCTGGGAGCGGAAACGGTATATTATAGTCCGCTCAAACTGCTGGGTTTCAAATTTAATTTCTTCACCGCATTACAGGCGTCGATGATCACCAATAACAACGACGATCTCCTGAGAAATCCCATGTACTTCGGAATTGGCGGTGGATTCAGGGTGCGTAATGAGAACCTCTCTCTGAATACCATTAAGGTGTCCGGTTATTATTACCCCAATGCACCGGATCCTATGAAGAAGCTGATGCTGGAAATTACCACCATCGTAGATTTCCGCTTCGATATTTCCGCTCTGAAGGCGCCTACGGTGCTGAATTTCCGATAGAGAAACTTCCGTATTTTTATATCACTAAATTGTTGGTCATGGAATGGAAGAATGAATTTACCCGTTTACTGGGCATTACCTATCCGTTGATACAAGCGCCGATGCTGGGTATTACCACGCCTGCCATGGTAGCAGCCGTCAGCAACAGCGGTGGTTTAGGATCCCTGCCCGTAGGAGGTTTGCCTCCTGAAAAAGTAACTGCATTGATCAGGGAAGTGAAAGGATTAACACAACAACCTTTCGCCGTAAATCTTTTTACTTATGAACCGGCGGCGCAGTACGACCGCAAAGTATTTGATGATATGCAGGATTTCCTGCAGTTCCTGTGCGGGGCAAACGGGTTGGCGGCGCCAACGGTAAATTTTGATGCGGTACCTTTCTATTCCTGGCGGGAACAAGTGCCGGTATTGATAGCTGCGGGTATCCGGTATGTGAGTTTTACTTTTGGCATGCCGGATCCGCAAGGATTTGCTTTACTGAAAGCGCATAATATATTTTTGATGGGAACGGCCACCAGTGTAGAAGAAGCCATTGCGCTGAAGGCCGCTGGCGCAGATGCCGTTGTTGCCCAGGGCATTGAAGCCGGCGGTCACCGCGGCTCTTTTCTGCCGGGAGCGCTACCGGTGGTAGGCACCATGGCCCTGCTGCCACAGGTGATAGATCGTGTGCGCATTCCCGTTATTGCAGCCGGTGGCATTATGGATGGGAGGGGAGTAGCCGCGGCCAGGATACTTGGCGCCGCCGCTGTTCAAACAGGCAGTATATACCTGCGGGCGCATGAAAGTGCGGCCACGCCGGCACATAAGGCTGCCCTGGCGGGTATAACGGATACGGATACACTGCTTACACGGGCATTTTCCGGCCGCTGGGCCAGGGGTGTTCGTAATACGCTGATTACGGAAGTTGAGGCATCGGGCCTTCCGATAAGTGACTATCCCTACCAGGATACGCTTACGCAATCTATCCGTAAAGTTGCGAGGGAGCTGGATAACACAGGATTTATCAATATGTGGGCAGGACAAGCCGCCGGCAAAGCCAGGGCCTGGAGTGCTGCAGATATCTTTGCAGAACTGGTACGCGAAACGGAAGCGCTGTTACACTAGTAGTAAATACGCGTAAATATTTCAGGATAATCTTTCACAATATGGTTTTCATCAAACGGCAGATCTGCCGTGAAATCCGTACTTACATTGTCATACCGGTACTCATGACTGCCTAATCGTGTATAACGCTGTTGCACTTTCTGCAGCTCAAAGTCTGGCAGATTGATGTAGAGCATATCGAGCAATTTGCTTTCATGCTCCTCGAACTGCAGTCGTTTTACCGGTAAAGTATTGGTAAAAGGAGTGAGCGAAATATCAATGTCGATGCAATTATCAAAAGCATCGATATGGTTATTGTCTTTATCAAACCAATGACCATGCAAATCGGAGGTAAGTTTTAGCTCGGTGGGTGTAAGGCCTTCTTGTCTTATGTAAAAGGAAGATACCTGCCATACCGCCGTGATAGCAATTTCATAGTGAACACAGAACGGCCGCTGCTCTCTTACACCATTGATACAACCAGATGCCAGTTTACCCTGCCCGTTGTCTTTCATCGTGAAATATTCGGTAGCGGGCCATTTCAAAGCCTGCCATATTATAGGTTGCATAGGCTATTTTTTTACATTGGAAGATTTTATTTTGATGATCACCAGTTTGGAGGTAGGCGTATTACTTTTATCGGCTACGCTGTCAACCGGTACCAACACATTTGTTTCCGGAAAATAGGTAGCTGTACATTTTTCCGGTATTGAGTAGGATACAATAATGAAGCCGTAAGCTACCCGTTCCGTTTGCCCGTGATAGTTATGAAGATTCACCACATCACCCGGATGGAATCCGGCAGCGGCAATATCCCCCGGATGCATGAAGATGACCCTTCTTTCATGATATACGCCCCGATAGCGGTCGTCCAGTCCATAGATGGTGGTATTGAACTGGTCGTGACTGCGGATAGTCATCATCATGTATTCATCAATAGCCAGGGGCGTACGTAATACTTCCGCCACATTGAACTGAGCTTTTCCGATGCTGGTGTTAAACCTTCCTTCCCTGGCGCCATTTGGGAGATAGAAACCTCCCGGATGCCTTACTCTTTTGTTATAATCATCGAAGCCGGGAATTACTTTTTCTATCGCATCGCGGATATGATCATAGTGCAACGCATATGATTGCCAGGGCACGGTGGATGCTTTCCCGAACAGGGCAGCGGCCAGTTCGCACACAATTACCGGCTCGCTTTTCATCAACGCGGATATCGGTTGCAGGTTACCTTTCGACATCTGCACCACCCCCATGGAGTTTTCACAGGTAACAAACTGTTGTTCGTTTTGCTGTATGTCTTTATCACTGCGTCCCAGGGCGGGGAGTATGAGCGCTTCTTTGCCATGCACAATATGGCTGCGGTTTAACTTCGTGGAGATGTGTACGGTAAGATCGCAATTGCGCAAGGCCTGTGCGGTATACACGGTATCTGGCGTGGCCGACAGGAAGTTGCCGCCCATGGCAATAAATACTTTGGCCTCCCCGCGATGCATAGCGTGAATGGCATTCACTACATCATGCCCATGTTTCATGGGGGGCTGAAATCCATATACGCTCCTGATTTTTTCCAGGAAAGCGGCTGACGGGCGTTCGAATATACCCATGGTACGATCTCCCTGCACATTACTATGGCCGCGCACCGGGCAGGTGCCTGCTCCGGGCTTGCCTATACTGCCTTTCAGCAGTAACAGGTTCACTACTTCCCGGATGGTGTCCACAGCATTTTTATGTTGGGTAAGTCCCATGGCCCAGCAGGCAACAATCTTCTTTTTATGAAAGAGCACACCCGCGGTTTCGGCTATCAGCTCCGGTGCTATGCCGGTATCCTGTATCAGCTGCGACAGTTGCTGCGTTTTCAGATGGGCGATATACTGTTCATACCCTGCTGTATTGTCAGCAATAAAGGCCTTGTCAAAAACAGTTCCGGGATTACGTTCTTCTTCCTGTAATAACAGTATTGACAAGGCTTTGAGCAGGGCCATGTCTCCGTTAATTTTTACCTGCAGGAAAATATCTGTGAGCTGTGTTTTTATTTGCAGTATGCCTTTTACGGTTTGCGGGTTTAAGAAATTGAGCAAACCTGTTTCAGGCAGGGGATTTACAGAAATGATGGTGGCGCCGTTGGCTTTAGCTTTCTGGAGGGCAGTGAGCATGCGCGGGTGATTGGTACCCGGGTTTTGCCCCAGGATAATAATCACTTCTGCTTCATGAATATCCTCCAGTGTTACAGAGCCTTTGCCAATCCCTAATGCTTCTCCCAGTGCAACACCGCTGGATTCGTGGCACATATTGGAACAGTCGGGCAGGTTATTGGTGCCATACTCCCTCACCAGGAGCTGGTAGAGGAAGGCAGCTTCATTACTGGTTCTGCCGGAAGTATAAAAAATAGCTTCATCGGGCAACGATAGCTGGCGCAGATGCTTTGCCATCAGCCCGTACGCATCTTCCCAGGAGATGGGCGTATAATGGGTAGCCTCCGGCGCGAGATACATCGGTTGTGCGATCCTCCCTTTTTTGCCTATTTCATAATCGGTTAACAGCCCAAGATCAGCAATGCTGTGTTGTGCGAAAAATTCAGGGGTTAGTTTTTTGGTAGTTGCTTCTTCTGCAATGGCTTTTGCACCATTTTCGCAGTATTCTGCTACCCCCGAGCGTTCATCATCCGGGTCGGGCCAGGCGCAGCCGGGGCAGTCAAAACCATCTTTCTGATTAAGCTCCAGCAGCGCTTTCATACCACGAAAGGCATTCATTTCTTCGAGTATGTGCCGCATGCTGGATACGACTGCGGGAATACCTGCGGCCACTACTTTGGGTGGTCCCAGCCTGATACCGGTAAACCGTACCGGGTTTTCCGCGCTATCTGTGTTGGGTGATATTGTTGGCATCAATTCTTTCTGCACCGCTGTATATATTAAAACGTTTTTCTTTCAGGAAACCTACCAGGGTAATATTCCATTCGGCGGCCATTTTTACTGCCCTGCCCGAAGGAGCGCCGATAGCTGCAATCAGTGAAATATTGGCCATGGCGGCTTTTTGGATCAATTCAAACCCGGCACGCCCGCTCAACAGTAATCCGCAGTGTTGAAGCGGCATTAGTTGCTTGGCCATGGCAGCGCCGATGATTTTGTCGACCGCGTTATGGCGGCCTATGTCTTCGCGCAGCAGTAACAGTGTACCGTTACCGTCAAAAAGGGCGGCTGCATGCAAGCCTCCGGTGGCATCAAAGAGGTCCTGCCGCTTTCGTAACAGGTCCGGAAGACCAAATAACATATCGGCTGGAAACCGGAAGGTATTGTTGATAACGGAAACGCCTGTATGAATAGCAGCAATGTCTGCTTTGCCACAAACGCCACAGGCAGCAGTGGCGGTAAAATTACGGGTAGTATTGCCTAATTGCGCCACGGCTGATGGCTTCAGGTGTACGGTAGCTATATGGTCTTCTCTATCTTCCGATAAAATTATTTCCTGTATATCGGGTTGACCGGAAATAATTCCTTCGGTAAATAAAAAGCCGGCAGCCAGCTCACTATCTTCGCCAGGAGTCCGCATGGTAACAGATATGTTTTGCTGGCGGCGGTTGTGGGAAGGTCCATGTACCAACCTGATTTCAAGAGGCTCTTCGGCCGCCAGGATATCACTGGTGTCGGTGATACTCTCCGCAGCTACTTTTCTGACGCGGGTATGAACAACTGGATTTGTCATACTCAAAATTACACTTTCACCACCATCTTACCACTGTTTCTGCCGGAAAATAATCCGAGTAAAGCTTCCGGTAAATGATCGAATCCTTCTTCCACGGTTTCCGTGTATTTTATTTTACCGGCTTTTACCCATTCGGATAGTTGTTTGATGCCTTCTCCGAAGCGGTTGGCATAGTTACCGATAATAAATCCCTGCATCAATACGCTGCGGGTAACCATTAGGGGCTGGATACGGGGGCCCACCGGTACTTCGGTGGTGTTATACAGCGCGATCTGGCCGCAGAGCGGTACCCGTGCGAAAAAGTTGAGATGTTTGATGACCGCATCGGATATTTCACCGCCAACGTTGTCGAAGTAGATGTCGACCCCGTTCGGACACGCGGCGGCTATGGCAGCGCCAATATTTGAATGGCCTTTATAGTCAATAGCGGCGTCGAAGCCAAAGGTGTCTGTCAGCATTTTTATTTTCTCTGAGCCTCCGGCGATACCAACAGCGCGGCATCCCATGATTTTGGCGATCTGACCTACCACAATGCCAACAGCGCCGGCGGCGCCGGACACCACTACCGTTTCTCCGGCTTTTGGCTTGCCAATGTCTGCCATGCCAAAATAGGCGGTCAGTCCCGGTACACCGAGCAGGCCAAGGTAATAGGTGAGGGGAATGCTGCCATCTATTTTCCGGAGATGATCACCGGTAAAAATGGCCGCCGTTGCCCAGGGCAGAAAAGGGCGGGGACCACTGCTCATTACTTTATCGCCCGCCTGGTACCTGTCGTCCCTGCTCTCTGCTACTTCGGCCACGCCGCTGCTTTCAATGGGTTCACCCACCTGGAAGGGCGGAATGTAGGATTTGGCATCGTTCATACGGCCACGCATATACGGATCTACAGAAAAGTAGAGCGGCTTTACCATTACCTCGCCCGGCATCAGTTCCGGAAGGGCCGTTTCTACTGTTTTAAAATTGTTGGCATCCGGCAACCCTTGGGGGCGGTTGGCCAGCAGGATCTGTTTTATTTTCATACACCATGGTATTTATAAAATAAAGAAACGCAATGATTTATTAACAGGCAAAAAATGCTTTTGTTTAAGAAAGGGAAAACTGGGTGAATACATATGAAAAATGTACATTCGGGTAAGAAACTTCACCAATTAAATTAAAAATCTACTATGCGTCTTGATGATGAAGAAATGAGCGACAACGTCGAGAAACGTACCGGTGGCGGCATGCGCAACATTGGTATCGGTGGTGGTATTGGCGGCATTATTATTATAGTGCTGGCATTGCTCTTTAAACAGGACCCGCAACAGGTAATGCAGGCGGTGCAACAGGGACAGGGTTCCGGACAGGGGCAGGAAACAGCGGAGAAACTGACGAAAGAGAATGCGTCTCCTTTTGAGATCATGTCTGCCAAAGTGTTACGCAGTACAGAACGGGTCTGGAAGCAGGAGTTCCAGCAAAAGAACAAAAACTACGAAATACCCCGGATGGTGTCTTTTCAGAAAGGTACTGAATCGGGCTGTGGTTTTGCCGAATCGGCAATGGGCCCGTTTTATTGTCCGGCAGATCACCGGGTATACCTGGATGTCTCGTTTTTTGATGAACTGGAGCAGCAATTCGGGGTGAAAGGCGATTTTGCCAAAGCCTATGTGATCGCACACGAGGTGGGCCATCACGTACAGAACCTGCTGGGCATCAGCGGAAGAATGCAGGCCATGCGTTCCCGCATGAGCGAAAAGGAATATAATAAGTTGTCGGTGATGCTGGAACTGCAAGCCGATTTCCTGGCCGGCGTATGGGCTAACCAGGCCAATAAAATCAGACCCTTCCTGGATCCGGGAGATATTGAATCAGGGCTGAATGCTGCCAGCGCCGTAGGAGACGACCGGTTGCAACAGGCCAGTACAGGGCAGGTAGTACCGGATGCTTTTACCCACGGTACTTCTGCACAACGGATGTTCTGGTTTAAAAAAGGATTTGAATCCGGGGATGTTTCCCAGGGTGATACCGGTATAGGACTGGGATCGTGGTAAGCTAAAGGCTAAAGGCATAAAGCATAAAGCTATCGAAGCGAATACTGACGGAAATACTATATCCGTTAATATTCGCTTCGATAGCTTTTTGCTTTTTGCTTTTTGCTTTTTGCTTTCTGCTTTCTGCTTTCTGCTTTACGCTTTCAGCGTTTCAATTGCCTGTTCAATCATTTTCGGATCCCCGGTATATTTCCCGTTCACATCAGATAGCTTCACTACGGGCGTCCACCTGGGCGCGTCTTCCGGCAATGCCTCATACATTTTAATTACAATATTCAGGGCCGGTAATCCTACGTCGTTGGTAAAATTGGTACCGATGCCAAACGACATCCCGATTTTGCCCCGGCAGTAACCGGCGATATGGGCTACTTTTTCATAGTCCAGGCCGTCGGAGAAAATAATGGTTTTGGTAAGCGGATCTACGCCTTTGCCCTTATAGTGAGTGATGGTACGATCAGCGAAAAGGATAGGATCTCCGCTGTCGTGCCGCACGCCGTCAAACAGCTTCGCAAACTTTTTATCAAACTGTTCAAAGAAAACAGGAGTCGTATAGGTGTCTGATAAGGCTATTCCCAGGTCGCCGCGATATACCTGGACCCAGTTTTCCAGCCCTAACAGGTTGGCCATTTTAAAGCCGTATTTGGCTGCATGGAACATAAACCATTCGTGGGCATGCGTGCCTACCGGTTTTACACCATTGCGCATGGCCAGGTGAACATTGCTGCTGCCTATAAAACAACCTTCGCCATATTCCCGGAGGTTTTTTACCACCAGGCCATGCACTGCCAGCGAGTGCCGGCGCCGGGTACCGAAATCTGCAATGGTGATACCCATCTCTTTATATTTCTCTATTTTATCCCGGGTAATACGGATCACCTCTTCGTCCGCTACCCGTTGCTGGCCCGTGAGCTGATAGTACAATTCACAGATCAGCGACATCAGCGGTACCTCCCATAGTATGGTGCGATACCAGTAGCCATCAGCATGTACCTCCAGTTCACCGCCATGTTGTGCAATATGGACCTCAGCCGGATTATACCGGTAACCGTGCAAAAAATCGAGGTAGGTAGGATCGAGGTAGGGGCAGGTTACAGCAAGGAATTGTTTTTCTTCAGGGCTTAGCTGCAGATATTGCATGTCATTTACCGCAGCGCGTAAAGCCTCAGCAAAACCAGGAGGGAAAACATGCTTGCCCCGGTTAATGAAGGTATAACGGGCACGCGCCTTCGGAAACAGTTTGATGACGCCATGCTGCATGGTAAATTTATAGAAATCGTTATCGAGGATCGAGGTCAGGATCATTATTTGCTGTTTAGATTCACAATAAAATTATACTTTTGCGGATAACCATATGTTAGTTACCATGAAAGAGATTAAAGTAAAATGGCCCCTTAACCCGCAGGAAACCGTATTGTACAAGGCAAACGCTGTTTATATCAAAAGCAAGTTCCAGGCAAAACAAGGCGCTGTGTATATTACCAGCGAAAGGATTGTATTTGAAACGAAGCCCATGCTGATGTTTTTATTATTTGGTGTTATTGGCTGGTTACTCGCGAGGAACAAAAAGACCAATGAATTTCAGTTAGCCGATATTACAAATTTTCAGAGAACAAAACATGGATTGAATAAAAAAGTGGCAGAATTTGAATTGATTGATGGCAGCAAGTATCGCTTCGGGGTTGCCGGTAAGTGGGAAGATTTTGATCTCGCTTATCAGAAAGCCATATTGGATGTTCAGCCGCTTTTTAGTGTGAAATAGCTGTCAGCGCTTCCTATCAAAATGTTAGTAATAGTCCGCATTCCTATCGTGTCGTTCACGTATAGCATGCGGACATTTTTTTGATACTTGTTTTCCCAATAATCCTCTCTATCCTGCTCGTTTCCATCCTCACTATTCCGGCGGGCATCGCTGCTATGATTGTTAGTCATCCTGTTGAATTATGATCTTTAAACAAAAAACCGTTTATTTATGTTTAGAGTGGCATCAATACCTGAGATATTTGTTGCTGGCGCAACTGGTTTTTATTTTGTATGCTCCGTACAGCGTATTGTTTAATCCTTAACCATATTATGGCGAAACCTGATATCAGTGCGAAACTGCGCATGAACATTGCGAGCGCAGTTGTTAGAACTCATACTGCTTACCGGCTGCGGTTATTGAATGTATTTATGCAGGCCGGCCTCGACATTACCCCCGATATGTATTTTATTCTGCGTTACCTCTGGGGAGAACAGGATGGTACCCGGCAACAGGAACTGGCCGACAAAACAGGCAAGGACAAAGCCAGTCTCACGAAGCTACTTGATAACCTGGAGAAGCGTAACCTGGTAAAACGCACCGCCGATGAAACAGACAGGCGCAGTAAAAGGGTATGGCTGACCAGCACAGGCAAAAAGCTAAAGGAAAAAGTATATCCGTTGGCGTTATCGGTAGTGGAACTGGCGGAAAGAGGGTTGACAAAAAATGATCTGCAGCAGGCGCAGGGAGTATTGGAAACAATTTACAATAATATTAAAAGATGATCCCCCGGGCTTTTCCTATCTTTAGCATATGCTTACCAGTATACTGATCAACTTATTTGAACGGGATCTCAGCAAACTTGAACAGGAGATCGCCGCATACGAAACACCGGAAGGGATATGGCGGGTGCCAGCCGGAATCAGCAATAGTGCAGGGAACCTGTGTCTCCACCTGTGCGGTAACCTGCAACATTTTGTAGGTGCGGTATTGGGCCAAACCGGCTATGTCCGGAACAGGGAGCTGGAATTCAGCGCCCGGAATGTGCCAACGGAAGACCTGCTTGTGCTGGTGAGCAGCACAAGACGTATCATCCTGACTGTTATAGCGGCACTAACGGCAGACGACCTGGAAAAGACCTATCCCGAAAAAGTTTTTTCAGGTACCATGAGTACCGGCCACTTCCTGGTGCATCTGAGCACGCATCTTAATTATCATCTCGGCCAAATTAACTATCATCGCCGTTTAACCCAGTAGTGTATTTCATGAGTGCTTTTTTTCAAAAGTTTATCACCGTTTACCGGCAGCTGAAATATTTTATATGGCCTTATGCCTTCATCGTGTTAGGGGTATTGATTACCCGGTTGTGTGTTACAAGAACAACCGTCTATTTTTTTATTAATGGACTCCATACGTCAACAGGCGATTTCGTGTTTCCCTATATTACCGAGTTGGGAAGCACTTCGGCAGCTGTATTGATTTCCCTGTTGCTGTTACTGTTCCGTAAGCGTATGGGTGCTGTAATGGCAACCGCCTATATCTTTACCGCCACCATCAGTTTCACATTAAAAGCATTGGTAGGGTTTCCCCGCCCGCATCGCTTTTTTTCCGAACGCCTGCACGATATCTATTTTGTACCCGGGGTAGTAGTACTCGATAATTTCAGAAGTTTTCCTTCCGGTCACAGCGTATGCGCATTTACGGCGGCTACTGTATTGGCATACTATACCAGGAACAAGGTCTGGTCCCTGGTATATCTTGCGCTGGCTTTGCTGGTGGCTTATTCCCGCATGTACATGAGCCAGCACTTCCTGGAAGATGTAACTGCCGGATCGTTGCTGGGAGTATTTTTTTCGATGGTGTGGCTGAGTTTTTTCGGCCGTAACGGATCATCAGGACAATAGATCTTTTTTCTGTTCCATTTCCTGTATCAGGGAATCCTGGTGCTGCTTCAGCATATCGTTGTATAACCGGGCCGGTGCGATTTGCTCAGGGACTTTTTCCTTATGCCATACCGGTGTGGGTATGTATCTGGCCCAAAGTATTTCATAACCGATATAGATCTGGTATTTACCTTCCCGTACATTATCCGTGTGCCCCAGTCGTCTTTCTTCGCCCGGAGCAAGGTTTTCAATTAAACGTGCCTGGTGGGTGGTGCCCATAGCAGTGGTAATAACCTGGTCAATCGCTACGGTCATGTACCTTTTATCGGACAGATTTCTAACGCTGCGCAGGTATTTGGATACGCTGAAAACACTATTGGATACACCTACGATTCTGACGGCATAGATGGCGTCTTCTCCTGCGATAGGCTTTAATTTCTTTTCCTTGAAATAGGTGCTGCGGAAGCTTTGGGTTCTGAAATAGATATACCACATCATGAAAAAGAAGAAAATGATTACCGGAACGTACATATTATTGGCTTTTGAGGACGGGATTTGTAAACTAAACATGGCGTACTTACCTTACATCGATACAGATGGCCAGCGGGATTTTCATTATTATTTTGATCGTGCTAAAATAGGGTACTTCTTTTGGGCTATTGTAAATACCGTGTTAACGGAAGTAAGATTATTTTACCTCTAAACCGGCATTTAATATAAAAATGAGTATTTTTTTTCATGTTAACAATTAAATGACAAAATTTCTCGGCAGAAACCCGCAACTTTGCCACATTGCCAAAAACAGGTGTTTATAACCATGTCAACTTTAGGGGTTAACCCCCAAATAATCTTATCTTAATAATTTCAACTTTTTTTTAATACATGATTAGCTGATTTCCGGCAACTATTCTGTTGGCTGAAACCTGATATGGGGTAATTTTATCATGTTAAAATGATCAACGCGGAAAAAAGATAAAACTGAGGCCGGCACTATGGAATTGCGGATTGTAGTAAGGCATAATCACCTTGCTGGCATGGGTGGCATTGTCTTTAAAAAGTTTCCGTTGTATCCATGGATACATCCAGTAAGCGGCTTTAGTACTTAGTATACCTACGCCAGCTCCAGCCACCACATCACTCAGCCAGTGCTTATTATTGTACATTCTCAGCGCTCCCGTGGTGGTAGCCGCGAGATAACCGGCAACACCATACCAGGGCGAAACATCCTTGTATTCCTGGCGCATAAATTCGGCCGCAGCAAATGCGGTAGCTGTATGGCCCGAAGGAAAGGAGAGAAAATCCTGTCCGTTAGGGCGTTCTTCATGGGTCCAGCGTTTTACGCCTTCTACCGTACCTGCGGTGAGAATAGCGGAAATACCCAGTATAATAGTCCGGTCGCGCAAATTGTGTTTGCCATGTATACCGGCAGCATTCAGGATATATACAGCCGCCACCGGCGCATACTGCAGGTAGTTATCGATATGCGTCCGGAATTGCGGATGATCTTCTCTTAATTCAGCCTTGGTAGTGGAGTTCAGGTCCCTCAGCGTTGGATTGTTCAATGCAAATAGGCCATAACCGATCATAGCTGCAGGAACGGCTATGCCTGCCACAGTGGTATGGAATCCAGCCGTACGGTTG
The DNA here is from genome assembly GCF_018224885.1 of Chitinophaga hostae. GTDB lineage: Bacteria > Bacteroidota > Bacteroidia > Chitinophagales > Chitinophagaceae > Chitinophaga > Chitinophaga hostae. The sequence goes on from NZ_JAGTXB010000010.1 coordinate 104,215, forward strand.
CCGGACAACGGATATTTGGGTACAGCGGTGATGGTAGGAACGGAATCTATTACAGAAGGCAGGGAATCAGTATCCTGGGCTGCTACACTAACGGAGCAGGTAAAGGCGCCTAATGCCAGTCCTGCTGAGAATATCATTTTCTTCATGCGTCACTCCTTAATCGGCCAAATGTAGGAGATAATTCTGAAGAAATTCTGAATCGGGCGCATCCCTTGCTCATTCGCCGCCACGGTCAGGCCTGGTAAGGATTATTTCGGCCGTTTGCTTCGTATACCGGTTATGAAAAAGAAAGGTAATGACAAGGCCGAGTAAACAACCTGCCAGCACAGAAATCACCCTGGCCACAGCCGTATCCCATATGTGGGCGCCCGCTTCGTGGGTCATCACGATGATAGTGGCAGCCAGTGCCGTCCGCGTAGCAGCTTCCAGGTTCAACAGATTGCAGATGACCACTGTAATGAACACGGCCGTACACATCATTAAAAGCATATTGGGGTGAATTAATATTAACAGGAACCCTGAAATTCCACCCACCACATTTGCCTTAATACGTGTAACCGCTAACGTTACTGCATCTGATCCGTCCGGCGATAATACCAGCATTACCGAAATCAATACCCAGATAATGTCTTTATAATCGGTGATCCATGACAGCCCCAGCACTAACAGTACGCCAGTCACGCATTTCGCGGCATAGATCAGGAGTCGTTTTATTCGTTGTTTGTCAACCATCTTTCAATGATATATTTGTAAAAATACAAGGAAGGAAATAAAAAATGAACTTTTAACAGAGAAGGGTTGTTCTACATTGTTTAACCAATAACGGCATGAATATAAGGAAACTATGCTACCTGGCCCCACTGATTGTACTGTTACAGGCCTGTATACGGGATGCACCCGTTAATCCGGAAGCAGATATAGAAACATTTAAAATTGACAGGCAATACCTGACAGGCGATATTTTTATTGACCAGGCCAACGCAAAAATTATATTATCGCTTACGCCGGAGGCATTCGACAGTGGCGTGGTGCCACTGATTACCGTATCGGCAGGAGCTAAGGTGACACCCGCGTCGGGCGATTCTTTGAAGTTTGATGGCACAGGTGCCAGGCAATATGTTGTGACATCTGCCAGCGGCGTTAACGAGAAAGCCTATACGATTGTAGTTGCACAGCTGGGTGTATTTCAATGGGATTTTGAATCCTGGCTGCTCAACGGTAAAGACAGGTATCAGTATGTAGTGGAAATAGACAGTACAGCAGCAGACACCAGTATGTTGTGGTCGTCCGGAAACCCGGGCATTGCTTTATCCGGTGTAAAAAAAGATCCGATGGAATACCCCTTACGGGCCACTACGGATGCTTTTCATGGAAAGTATGCCGCTGAACTGGTAACCCGTGCAGGAACGGCTTTATCAAACCTGGTTGGTATAAAACTATTTGCAGGTTCTCTTTTTCTGGGTGTATTCGATTCTGAAAACGCGATGACGGAGCCGTTAAAGGCAACACAATTCGGGCAGCCATACCTGGGAAAGCCTTCCCGTTTTACCGGTTATTATAAATATAAACCGGGAGATAAATACCAGGACAGAGCCGGAAATATTATTGCAAATATGAAAGACAGTTGTTCCCTCTATGCCGTGTTGTATAAAGGAACCACCAGGCTGGATGCTACCAATATTCATACATCAGACAGGATACTGGCCACCGCTGCTATTCCGAACGGAGGCCCGAAAGAGCAATGGACAAAATTTGATGTGCCATTTGTTGACAGGCAGTCATATTCCGGTAACGAAAAAATGATGATGACGATTGTAGCTTCATCGAGTAAAGACGGAGATACTTACAGAGGTGCTATAGGCAGTCGTTTGGTACTGGATAGTATACAGATTGTTCCGCAGTAAAATTTTCCTGATCCACTATGCAGCTGGCCGCTACTTTCATGTTTCGTACCTTTGCAAAGTTTTAACAAACCGAACGGAAAATGAATGTAAGGAAACTATGTTGTATAGCGGCCGCAATAGGTCTGCTACAGTCGTGTATTAAAGATGCTCCACTAAATCCGGAAGCGGATATCGAAGCTTTCACCGTACCACAGCACCAATTGACAGGGGATGTTTTTATTGATCAGACAAAATCCCAGATCCGCCTGTATATCACAGAAGAAGCATTTGAGAAGGGGATTGCACCGGTTATAAAGGTAAGTGCAGGTGGTACTGTATCGCCGGCCTCCGGAGATACACTGAAATTTGACAAGGAAGGTATTAAACAATACATCGTTACTTCAGCGAATGGAAAGAACAGTAAAAAGTATACCGTAGAAGTGATCAACCTGCTGTTGGGTAAACTCGATTTTGAAAGATGGGACACCGTCAGTGCAGATGGCGCTAACTGGAAATATGTGAATCCGCTTGGCGAAGATGGCCGTCAGATATGGGCTTCCGGCAACATCGGGATTGCTATTACCGGTGTAACGGAGATAAACGATTTTCCGCTGCATATCAGTACCAATGCTTACGCGGGGAAATATGCTGCAGAAATGGAAACGCGTCCGGGTAATGAATTGTCGGCCTGGATGGGTATTCACCTGTTTGCCGGGTCGATGTTCCTGGGAAATTTTGTGACCGATTTCCTGCTTGAAAATCCGTTGAAGTGCACGCAGTTCGGGCAGCCTTATAAAGGCGTTCCCAGCGCATTCAGCGGGTATTATAAGTATCAGCCGGGGCCGGTGTTTATCGATAAGGACGCTAAACCCGTGGCAGGCGTAACAGATCGTTGTTCGGTTTACGCGGTAGTGTACAGCGGCACCAGCCGGTTGGACGCTACCAACATCCTTACCTCCGACAGGGTGCTGGCCACGGCAATACTGGCAGATGGCAGTGCAAAGGCCGACTGGACCCATTTTGAGGTGCCATTCAAGATGGTGAATGGTAAAACGGTAGCGCCGGGCACGCCGGTGATGCTGGCCATTATCGCCTCTTCCAGCGCAGAAGGAGATCACTACAGGGGAGCAGTAGGAAGTAAGCTGCTCCTGGATAATTTAGAAATTGTACACGAATAAAAGATGATATCTGAAATGATGAACATAAAAATACCTGCACTGATGCTGGGGATGGTAATGGTTGCTGCCACCTTATTTGCACAGGATAACGGAAATGAACAAACGAAAAATGAGGCATTTAAACCTGTGCTGGAGCATCGTATCCTGGCAGGATTTAATTTCGGTGCTACTGCGCCGGTAGGCTTCCCCAACACCATTCGCAAAATAGAAGGTTTCTGGCCGGAATTCTGCCCGTCGCTGGGTTATGAGCTGTCGTACCGCGCTACCCATAAATGGGGCGCCGCAATAGCCGTAAAACTTGATTATAAGGGAATGGGCACTAAAGATGTGGTGCAGTATTTTCCCACTATTATTACGACCAGTGATGGCGGCCGTTTCCAGGGAGATTTTTCAGGAGAAAACAAAACAACGGTGCGTAACGCCTATGTGTCTTTCCCGCTTAGCGCTGTATTTACGCCCAATAGCAGATGGCGCTTCAACCTGGGTGGTTATGTTGCCTGGTTATTCAGTTCTAACTTCTATGGTACGGTTTCCAATGGTTATATCCGTAACGGTGGCCCCAAAGGAGAGAAAGTAAACATCTCCGAAGCGACATTTGATTTCGGTAAGGAAATGCGGACTTTCGATGTGGGCTTACAGGGGGGCGCCGCTTACCGCGTTGGCAAAAAGCTTAGCATCAACGGCAACCTGAACTGGGGACTGCGCCCCGTATTCCCTGATGACTTTAAAGGAATGGATTTTCCGTTGTATAATATATATCTGACGCTTGGAGTTGCGTACAGGATTTAAACAGCTTTTAGCCATTAGCTTTTAGCTTTTAGTAAATGCAGCAAAAATAAAATCGTCTTCGCTGCATTTACTAAAAGCTAAAAGCTAATGGCTAAAAGCTGTCTCAGTATTTCGCGGGCTGTCCCGCCTTAGGCAGTGAGGCATTGATAAATGCCCGTATATCATTGTTACCTGTAGCCAGGTCATCTTTCCGCAGGTACATCATATGACCGCTCCGGTAACCATGCCAGGAGAGGCGGTCTTTCAACCGTCCGCCGGGATCCATTTGCCACATACTGTATTTTGCATTAAAGTAGTCGCAGGCGCCGTCGTAGTAACCCGACTGTATCATTACATGCAGGTACGGATTGGCAGCCATGGCCTCCCGCAGATTTTCGCCGGTATTATCACCGTTGCTGTCCCATGGATGTACCGGGCCAAACATCAGGTATTTAAGATCGGTACGGAATTTTAGTTCCTCCCTGAGGTAAATATTGATAGCCGGTGTAAAGGCATGCAGCCAGGAAGTCAGTTCTGCATTGTAATCAGGGCCATTGCCGGCGTCTTCTCTGTCCATACCGCGGTAACGGGAATCGAGCCGGCCTACTGTGAACCCTTTATCCCTGAGTAATTCTTTCCAGAAAAAGTTAGGTGGTACGTTCAGGTTATGCTGAAGGATTACTTTCTCCGAGAGCCCCGAATAGCGGGCCATCTTTGCAGCGATGGTTTTCCGCGTTTGCTCCTGCAGGAATCCGCCCTGGCTGATAGCGGGTATCAGCTCGTGAATGGTAAAGTCTTCCACTTCCGGTAATATGGCTGTGAGGTCTTTCTGCTGCAGGTCGGCCGCCAATGCTTTATGATACCAGGCGGTGGCCGCAAAGTAGGGCAGGCGCAAAGCCGCGTCCACGGGCCCGTTCCGGGAGATGCCCAGTTCGGTGGGGGAGACCAGTATCACCCCATTAAGGTACATCCATTGCGCATTTTGTAACTCCAGCGCCAGGCCTGATACCCGGGTGGTACCATAACTTTCTCCTATCAGGTATTTGGGAGAAGCCCACCTGTTTTGTCTTGACACAAAAGTATTGATCCATTCGGCCAGGTACCGGATATCTGCATTTACCCCAAAGAATTTTTCGCGGGGTGCATCTTTCCCGGTTACCCTGGAAAAACCGGTATTGGCGGGATCGATATAAATGATGTCGGCAATATCAAGAATGGATTCCGGGTTTTCGTGTATGCCATAAGGTTGTACGGGATAGCCTTCATCGTCTATATTCAGGAGCCGTGGACCGGTGTAGGCAATCTGCATCCAAACAGAAGGAGTACCCGGGCCCCCATTAAAGGAAATGACCAGGGGGCGGGAGGCACGGTCTTTTACATCAGTTCTTTCGTAATAGGTGTAAAACAACCCGGCCAGCACTTTACCATCCTGGTCCCATACCGGTTGTGTGCCCGCAATGGCTTTATAAGGTATCTTCTGACCCTTTACAGTAACGTCGTGATAACTGATGACGGTAGTATCCGGATTAAGGCTGATAGAGCCATGCTGCGGGGCATCTTCTTTTGCCGGTGTAACCGGTTTGTTGTTTTTCGGTTGCGCCTGTACGGTGTGCAGCCCTGTAATGCCTGCCAGCAGCAGCAGCAGCAGGAGTGGTTTTCTCATTAAGTTCATGAAGCAGATCTTGATTGACTTTAAAGATTAGGTAAAAGCCCGATAAATTCAAGGACTTTTGGATGAGTGGTCCCGCATATACCTATGGCTGAAAATCACTGGGTCTTCTCCCCACCAGCTTATAGAATGTATTGCTGAATGCGGATACGCTGTTATACCCGGTATCCCAGGCAATTTCGTTGATGGTTTTCTCCGTTTCCAGCAGGTATCCCATGGCTTTAATCATCCTGGCCAGTTTCAGGTATTGGAAGAAAGAAATATCCATGGTGGAACGGAACAGGCGGGTCAGGGTACGTTCGCTGTAGTTGAATGCATGTCCTACGTTCTCGAGGGTAAGCGGCTCTCCCAGGTTTTCCTGGATATATTTTAAAACAGGCTGTAAGCGAGGATTTTCAGTGGTGGGCAGTGTAATGGGTAACGGTACCGAACTGATTTCCGGAAGCATGTATTTAATGGCTTTAATAAATATAAAGCGTTTATCATCCGGCAATATATCTCCATCCCAGGACGCGGTGTGCAGGATCATTTCCAGCAACAGGTTACTTACCGGGTAAATACCGGTTTTGGTGTAAAAAGACTCCTGTTGGTCTTCCGGCTCACTAAAAAAATAGATCGTGCGCACATAGTTGGCAGGATAGCGGTGTTGGAAATAATGTTCTACTCCCGCCGGCACCCACATATAATGCCGCGCCGGCAGGAAGTAGGTTTTATCTTTTGTGTATAAAAAGGCAGCACCGCCTTCAACATAGGTGAGCTGTCCCTTATTATGCTTATGGTAGGAAAAATGATGCTCCGTTTTCCAATGCCATACATATGCAGATTCGGGTCTGGCATCTACATCTTCCAGTTTGAGTTGCGGATCAATATCTTTCATTTGGCCGGATCTAACAATTTAATGGCAATTTATAGAAAATATATTAACTGATAGGGTCGGAACTTTGCATCTTCATCACAATAAATATGTTTACAATTATTAATAAGTGGCTGGCCGGAGCGGTGCTTATCACACTATTCAGCGCAGGAACGGCCATTTGCCAGGACCCCGGCAAGAATACCCTAACGTTAACGGATGTATGGAAAAAAGCAGCTGCTTACAACCGGCAGCTGCAAATGCAGTATCTCCGCGTTCAGCGCATGGAAGAGCGGACTAAAGCCGCGAAAGACGAACGCCTGCCTGAAGTAAAGGCAAACGGCGTATATGCCCGTGTTTCCAACCTGGCTATTTACGAAGATGGTCTCCTTCATTCGCCAACCCAGTACCCCGTGGTACACGGCTATTACCAGTTTGGTGCAGATGCTTACCTAAACGTTTATAACGGGGGGAAAACAACCCGCGAAATAGCGGTCAGACAAACAGAAGCCGCACTCGCAAAAGAACAGCAAAATCTTTCTGTTACAGAGATCCGCTATAAAGCCGCAGGCCTGTATCTCGACGTATACCGTGGACGGACATACGAAAAAGTAATGCTGCAGGATATCAGGGAAAGAGAAAAAGAGCTGGAGCAGATTCGGCAACTGAACCAAAATGGGGTAGTGCTGAAAAGTGACCTGCTCCGGGCGGAATTAAAACTGTCGAAGCAAAAGATGACATTACTGGAAATAAGGAACGGCATCGCCATCGCCAATCAACGGCTTAACATCATGATTGGTCAACCCGACAGCACCGACAACCAGCTGTCGATCGATACCCTTATTGTGCAGAAATCACCTGCACGCACCTACGAAGATTACCTGGCAGACGCCTATGAACACTCCTTTGCATTTAAGATTTCTGAAAAAGAAACAGCGCTGAGCGAATTGAAACTCAAAGATGTAAAGAGCAATGTGCTTCCCAAAGTAGGATTGTATGCCGGGTACGCCTATACGTACCCGCAGATACTTTTTTATCCGTATGCCATTGCCCTCTATGGCCTGGGGCAGGTAGGCGTAAAGGCAGGTGTACCCATCTCCGCATTTTATCAGAATAAACATAAAAAGCAGGAAGCAAAAATAAACCTGGAGCGACAGGAAATAGAACATGCAGACACAAAAGACCAGGTGCGCCAGGAAGTAAAAGCTGCCTATCTGCGCTATACAGAAGCGGTCACACGGATCAATGTGGCGAATGATAATATTATACAGGCCAGGGAAAATTTCAGGATTGTCAATAACACCTATTTCAATCAGCTGTCATTATTAACAGATTTGCTGGATGCAGAAACACAACTGCTGCAATCCCGCTTTGATCTGACCACCGCAGCGGTAACAGCGCAATTACAATACTAGCAATTATTGAAAGCAACAGGCAACCTTTAATATATGAACAAGACGAATACCAACACCAATACTAACCGGACAGACAGGATTATTTCACGCATCACTACTATCATCGCGGCTGTTGTGGTGGTATGCCTGGCCATCTGGGGAATAAGAACGTTGCTGCATCAATGGCAGTTTGAAGAAACAAATGACGCGCAGGTAGATGAATATATTAATCCCGTAGTAGCCAAAGTAACCGGTTATATTGAAGATATCCGGTATGAAGAAAATCAGGAAGTAAAAAAAGGTGATACGCTGGTAATCATTGACAACAGCGAATATGCTGCACAACAACAGGAAGCGGAAGCTTCCCTGTTAAATGCAAAAGCACAGGTAGCCATATTGGAAAGTAATGTATCTACTACCGCGCAATCTTCTAAAGTATACCAATCGCAGATCGCTGCTGCAAAAGCAAAACTCACCCACCAGGAACAGGAATATGACCGGTATAAGAAATTGTATGATGTGGAATCGGCCACCAGGCAACAGCTGGAAAGGGTAGAGGCTGCGCTGGCGGTAGCCCGTTCCGATTATAATGCCGCACTGGATGCCTACCAGGTATCGCTGGCAAAGATCAGCGACGCCAAAGTGCAACAGCATGCATTAGATGCAGAAATCAAGCGCAGAGCGGCCGTAGTGACTAAAAATGATCTCAACGTTTCCTATACCATCATTACAGCTCCCTATAACGGCAAAATGGGCCGCCGAACCATTCAGCCAAAACAATTGGTGCAGGCCGGACAAGTGCTGGCTTATATAGTAGATTGGGAAGCCGGGAAATGGGTAGTGGCGAATTTTAAAGAAACACAGATCCGTCATATGACGGTAGGGGAAACCGCACTGATGGTAGTAGATGCTTTCCCCGGGAAAAAACTCACGGGAAAAATAGCATCTTTATCAGGCGCCACCGGCAGCCGTTTTTCATTGTTGCCCCCCGATAATGCCACCGGTAATTTTGTAAAAATAGCACAGCGTATCCCGGTACGTATCCGCCTGGATGGAACGCCGGAAGAATTAAAATTGCTGTCGGCCGGGATGAATGTGAATGTGTCTGTTGCTAAAGAACGTAATTAATCATGGCGCAAGGTAAACAGATATTCCGCTCCTGGGTGCCCGAGTGGCTGATCCGGTTAACGATCCTGCTCGTATTATTTCCCACTGTGATGCTATTTGCATTGTCAACCGCCAACGTAAATGCCGCTACCGGATTCTATGGTGCAGAGCCGCAGGACATACAATTCTCGATGTTGGTGTATTACGCATCCCTGGTAGCCTTCACGCCATTAGAGAAGCGTTTCTTTAGCAGGATCGCAACAAAAGAATACTTTTTAATATGCCTGGTATTGCAGGTATTGGTTACTTTCTGGTGTTACCATACCCGGGAAATCCCCATCCTGTTTATCTGCCGCTTTTTGGAGGGCATATTAAACTGCGGTGTGACAAGCATTTGCTTAACACTGTTATTCAGCAGGCTGAAATCTGAGCATGCCCGCGAAGTCGGATATGCTATTTTTTATGGCATGATCCTTTGTTCCGGATCATTAACCTCCCTGGTAACTGCTCCTTTGGTAGATGATTACGAATACAATGCTTTATATAAAATGATCATCTACGCATTTGTACCAGGGGCAGTATTGCTGCTGTTGCTGATGAACAAGGTACACCTGGTGCGGCGGATGCCGCTCTACCAGCTGGACTGGACCAGCTTTTTCCTGTATGCTCCTATGCTGATAATGCTGGGCTATGTGATGATCTATGGACAACAGTATTATTGGTTGGAGGATCCGCGTATTGTATGGAGTATGGTTGGCGCAGTCGTGCTCGCACTTGCTTTTGTAGTAAGACAGCTGTACCGGAAGCGTCCCTTTATTAATATGGAAGTATTTCGCTCAAGGGCTTTCCTGTTTGGTATTCTTTTGTTGGGCGGACTATATCTTATCAGGGGATCATTTAATGTAACCACAAATTATTTTTCTACCGTTTTAGGAATGGATCCCTTGCATACCTATGAGCTGCTCAGTTATAACCTGGTGGGGATTGTAATTGGTACGATCATTTCGGCCAGGCTGGTGATCAGGAAACGCCCGCTGCAATTTATCTGGCTGGCGGGGTTCCTTGGTTTATTAGTGTTTCATTGTTCCATGTACTTCCTGTTTGCTTCTGAGGCAAACCAGACGGCATTTATACTACCATTGATGATACAGGGATGGGGCGCAGGGATGTTGCTGACACCCGTTGTATTGTTTATTATCTCTTCAGTGCCCGAGAGCGTCAGTGTATCAGCATCTACAGCAGGGGTATTTATCCGCTATACATTTTTCGGCATGAGTACCGCCCTGATCAATTATTTCTCGCTTTACTTTACTAAAACGCACGCCATGCGGATGAGTGATGGCATTTCCCGGGTAGACAATGGACTGCAGGAGCGGTTGCAGACTTACCAGGCAGCCTTGCAGTTGCGCGGATTAATGGCCGACCAGGCAGCGAAACTTGCGCCTGGCCTACTGGAGAAAGCGGTGCAAAAACAGGCTTTTCTAAAATATGCCATGGACTATTATGAACTGGTGGTGATACTGATATTAGTGTTGATGCTGTTGATTGTGATGACACCGTATATTATCAATCGTACAGTGATAAACGTGAAGGCAAAACAGCCGGCAGCAGCAACGGTATAGTCAGGAGAATTTGATCTTATCCCAGAGCTTATTCCTGACCACCTGTTCTATCACCTGTTGGTGATAGTTCCTGCTGATGGGGATCCGGTGGGACTGAATAAAGATTTCATTGCCTTCAATACCTTCTATTTTATTGATAGAAACAATGTAAGATTTATGTACCCGGATAAAAGCCGTTTGATCTAAATTCTGCTCCAGGTGCTTGAGATAAAGCAGGGTGACATATTTCCCTTTTTCCGTGTAGATGGTGATATAATTCTGCATGGCTTCCACATACAGGATATCATCAAAGCGGATTTTTTCATACTTACTGCCGGATTTTATAAAGAAGTAATCAGCATCTTTTTCGGCTTTGGGCGCGTCAGTGGAAGGTTTATTGAGCAACTGATGATAGTCCTTCGCTTTATTGGCCGACTTGAAAAAGCGGTCAAAAGTAATCGGTTTTAGTAAATAGTCGAGCACATTCAGTTGAAAACCTTCCAACGCATAAGTAGGGAATGCCGTGGTGATAATCACCATCGGTGGTTTCTGCACAATTTTCAGGAAATCGATACCATTCATTTTGGGCATCTGTATGTCGAGAAATACCAGGTCTACCGGGCGTTTGTCCAATAGCTTCATCAATTCAACAGGGTTTTCACAAGTCGCAGTAAGGTGCAGAAAGTCAATCTCCCTTACATAGTTAGCGATTCCTTCACGGGCCAGGGGCTCATCATCAATAATGACACAGTTTATCATAATGAAACTTGTTTGTAATTAAATGTCAGGTCGGGTATTACACTGCTGGCGGGGACCATTGAAAGATACAGTTGCAGCTTTACACCAAAGCTGTCATACTCCTGTTGTATGTTGAGTTCATACTGCCCCGGATAGATTAAATCCAATCTGCGTTGCACATTTTTCAAACCGATACCACCATAATGCATTACGTTCTCGGATGCCTCCGAAGCAGCACTATTGGAAATGTTGAAAATCAGCTGTTGCTGATCCAGCGCCATTTCTATATGAATCCAGTTAGCCGCATTGTTGTGTTTCGAAACATGTTTAAAAGCATTTTCCACAAAGGTCATCAGGATGAAAGGTGCAATCAGCAAGTGTTCCATATGTAGTTGATCCATTTGAACATATACGTTCACATTATCATTTTGCCTTAATTTCTCCAGCTCAATAAAGTTTTCGAGGTAGGTGATTTCATTCCTTAAGGGTATCTGTTTGTCGTTGCATTCGTATAGCTGGTACCGCAGCAGATCAGAGAATTTGGCCAGTGAAGCGGAGGCCATATCCGGGTTTTTATGGATCAGGAAAAAGATGGAGTTGATGGCATTAAAAAGAAAATGAGGATTGAACTGGTGCTTTAGATAGTTCAATTCAGTTTCCAGCTTCTCCTTTTCCAGCAGTTGCTGCCGCCGCTGCGTTTGCAGCCAGTTTTTTGTTAGTTTGATGCTCATGGTCAGCGTAACAATAGCCAATGTAGAGGGGAGGGCTGACCCGAAAAACTGGTAGATACAGCTCTGGGCACTGGTACCATAAAGTGCTTCCATTGTTTTGCCGGCAACGGCAGCGCTAAGGTAGTATCCTGGAATAATGAGACAGGTGGCGCACAGGATGGTTATCATCAAATAGCCGATATAAGTGGTCAGCCGCCCTTTTTCCAGGTGTTTTGGAATCAGCACGTATAAGTTAAAGTAGACGGCGGCCGCCTGGAAAATAACATAGAAAAGAAATTTGATGGTAAAGGGAGAAAAAAACATAGCACTGGCGGCCTTCACAGGATTGCCCAGGGCCACTGTCCACCAGAGATAGTTATATAGTATCCAGAAAGGAATGTGGTGAAGTTTATACTTAAATACCCACTGATAGGCTGATTGGCCATATGATGAAGTACTCATTTTCTATAATTGATGATTTACCCAATAGTATTGGGTGGGAACGGGTTATTTGAAGATACAAAAAAACGCAGGATATATAAAGCAGGACTATATGAGTGCCGGTAAATAATTGATGAAATGCGCCAGGCGGTATACCAGGTGATAAATACTTGCAGTATCCTGCCAGGATCACCGTTTATTGCGGTGTTTGCGTAGTTGGTCAACTATTTTCAACAGGTGGTCATTCTCTTTTTTTTCGCGCTGCGGGCAACTGTTTCTTTGTTGGAAACACCCGAAAATGAATACCCGTATATTTTATCTATTGCTGATTGTTCTCTCTCATTCCGCCGCAGCCCAGGTAGCCGGAAGGCGGGTGCCGGACAGCTCAAAAAAACAGGGCTATGACACGGCAGTATTAAAGGAGGGAACCACCCAATTGGGAGTAGTAACGGTAAAGGCGGTGAAACCGCTGGTCCGTCAACAGGCCAACGGTGTTGTAGTGAATGTAGCAGCAAGCCTGCTCTCAAAAGGCAGTACAGTATTGGCTATATTAGAGCGGTCGCCTGGTGTAGTAATCGACTACCGGAACAACAGCATAACATTGAACGGAAAAAGTGGTATAGCCGTTATGCTGAATGGAAAGCTCATACGGCTGCCATTGGAACAGGTAGTAACCCTGCTGACGGGAATGAGTGGTACCAACGTAGAAAAAATTGAATTGCTGACAACACCTGGCGCCAATTACGATGCAGAAGGAAGCGCGGGTATCATTAACATTGTTTTAAAGCAAAACAGGCAGCGGGGTACAAATGGCACGCTTTCGCTGACAGGCGGTTACGGAAAAGGTGAGAAAGCGACCGGCAGTATTCACCTGGCCCGGAATACCACTGGTAGCCAGTTATACGGTGCTTATACTTATTCACGTAACCGTACCTATAGTGATATGTTTATCGATAGTGATCAGAACATGCCCGTGTTCGGAGGTGTAATGAATGTATTGGTATGGGACACCACCAGGGTACTACAGAATAGTCATGATATTAATGTAGGCGCAGACTTCAATATTACTCCTAAACTTACAGTCGGTGGCAACCTCACATTTAATAGCAGCAACACAGCATCCAACGTTATCAACCGTAGCACTTATAACGTATTACCGGATTCGTTACTGTTATTTGATGGTGTTGTGAGAGGAAAGAATCGCTGGAATAACCTGGCATCAGCCATCTATCTCGAAAAAAAGTTAAAGGAAAATGAGAAGATCAGTGCCGATATAGAATACTTGCTTTTCAAAAATAGCAATCCCTCTATAGTGCAGAGTATATTTCTGAATAAGCATGGTGCGCCTGCAGGCGCTAACGATAGTCTTTTCTCTCCGCAACAACAAGGGTATGCCAATACTTCCATACAGGTGGGTGTAGTTAAAATAGATTACACACGACAGTTAAACAGCCATATAAAACTGGAGACTGGCGTAAAAGGTACTTACACCTATAGCCGGAGTTCTTCAAGGATAGAAAGCCTGGTCAATGGCGAATGGATCAGCAGGAAAGAAACGGTACAGGACGTTGCGATGAAAGAAGCGATTGGTGCGGTTTACGGCATCATCACCACACAGTTAACACCATCGGCCAGTATGGTGTTGGGAGTACGTTATGAGTACGCCAATAGTCGCATGCGTAATCCTGAAACAGGTGCGGTTACTGTAAATCGCACGCAGGGCGTGTTCTTTCCCAATATTGCTTTCACAAAAAAGCTGGATGAACAGCAAGAGCTGCAATTATCATACACGAAAAGGATCAGCAGGCCGGCGTACAATGATCTGGCGTCTTATGTAACGTATAGCGATCCGTCAGCGGTATACTCCGGCAACCCTTTGCTGCGGCCTACGATTAACAGCACTGTTAAATTGGGATATAACTACGGGGGGTACTCGTTGGCCGTTCTGCTTAGCCGGGAGAATCATCCCATTGCGAGATACCAACTTACACAACGGGCGGCAGCAAACTTACTGTATGTTTCTCCCCAGAACCTGGTTTATCAGAACAGTATCACGCTGCAGGCCTATGCTCCCTGGAAGCTGAATGACTGGTGGAGTATGAATGCTGGATTCACAGGAGGATTGAAGCAGTTTAAACTTGACTATACCAAAGCCACACTTAGCAAAACCTATTTTGCATACAGCCTGAACGCCAGCGAATTGTTTGAGTTACCAGCCAATTTTGCGTTCGAGCTTTCTGGGTGGTACAATTCCATGTCTTATAATGGCACTATAAAAGTAGCCGGATTTGGGGCACTAAATGCCGGCATCAAAAAAACATTAATGAAGGACTGGGGGAGCTTGCAGTTGTCGTGGACGGATATACTTAGAACGGTTCAAATTAACACTTATTACGGCACGCTGACAGAAGAAGCATTTTCGATACGAAACCATGTGTCAATTCATACAGAGTCCGGGGCGTCGTCTTTGTTGAAGCTTACTTACAGCCGGTCATTCGGCGCAGCGGGCATTAAAAGTCAGCCTAAAAGAAATGCAGCGGCAGGCGATGAGGGAAACCGGGTACGACGGGATTAACAGCTTTTTTTAGGGAGATGAAGAATGCATATGTGATGTTGTAAGGCAACTTATTCCAGGCGCCGGCTGGATAGCGTCAACCTAATAGGACCTGGGTATAAGATTTATGCTTTTTAAAACGATGCTATTCTATTTAACATAATATAAATTATAGGAAAAGTTCAAAGTTGTTTGGTGCAGTCTCAAAGTTCATAGCCATTATGGTGCGATTTCATATTTTAAAAGCTTTCTAGGCTCCAAACTGTTGACAATGAACACGCTGTGGTTGGCGCGAATCGAACCATCCCTGCCCAACGCCCGGGATATTCTATTCTCAGCGCCTTTATAAAACGTAAAAAGTCCGCTTGAAACCGAGGTGAAAATTCACGCTCATTTCAAACGGACTATTGTTGTAAAATGTGGTTGCTTTATGTGCGGCGGCGATAAAATCTCAGCCAATACTGATCATCAACCGGTGGCTCCTATGATCGTTTAACCGCCAGCATTTCAATTTCGATCAGCATACCATCGAGGGCTAATCGCGGAACCGGAATCAACGTATTTACCGGGAACTTTTTATCGGGCCAGATAAGTGAGGTTTCCTCGCCAAGTACTTTCAGCTTTTCTTCGCTGTGATCAACTACCAGGGTCGTTTGTTTTACCACATCCTTAAAGGTTAATCCCTGGGATGTCAGCGCGGTACCCAGGTTACTGAAAGCCTGCTTCACCTGCGCCCGGAAATCATTTACCAGGTGACCATCAGCGGTTTCGCCGCCTTGTCCGGATATGTATACCAACGTGTTTCCAGCCGGCACCAGCACCATATGAGAATATGCATTGGGCGTTGGGTCGTAAAGTCCGGCCGGGTTGATGAACTGTGGAGCGTTTGTTTCGTTTTCCATGCTTTTGAATTTTATCCTGCAAAATAACAGGAAATATCCCTGCAGAAACCCACACAGAATGCCTTGACTTTCAGCATAACAGTTTCTTTTTTTACAAAACGTCGCTTACCAATGCGGTTCAATAAATTCGATCACTTCACCATCTAATCCATACACCAATGAATTGCGGACAGTAAGCGGTGGTTCACCCAAAATCAATACTGATGGCGGCACACAGCTGGTAGCGCCCAATGCAAGCGCGTCATGATACGCCGTGGTCGCGTCTTTTACAGTAAAACAAAAATGCAGCAAGGCGCCCGCCACCGGGGTTTCCTCCGCAGCAGCGCGACGGCCTTGCGTAGCCACGTTGGCGCCCTTGTCAAATATTTCTATGTAAGAATTTGTCCCGGGAATCCCCAGCAGTGCCGCGTATTCAATATTAAATTCCGGTAAGGTCCAGCTATGGAAAAGCGTAAGTCCCAATGCTTCGTAAAAGCGGATCGTCGCTTTGTAGTCCTTCGCCTGTATAGCGATGTGATGAACACCTGTGATGTGATTTGCCATGCACCAAAGGTAAAAGCACCCCGGGAGAATAACCTGTACTAACAAAATTGTTAGCGCAACTTCCTTACTTCCAGTCGCTGAGCGCTGTAAATCCCGGCGTGACCGCTGAAATAGTAAGCTGTAAAACAAGCTACGGCAAAGTACAACACATGATTGGTCCCAAATAATTCCACACCCATTAAGGTACAGGCAATCGGTGTATTGGTGGCGCCGGCAAAAACGGCGATAAATCCTAATCCTGCAAAGAGATCCACCGGTGCGCCCAACCAGAGGGCCAGGGTATGGCCAAGGGTAGCGCCTATAAAAAAAAGTGGGGTGACCTCTCCCCCTTTGAAACCCATTCCAAGTGTGATAGCCGTGAAAACCAGCTTCCAGAGCCAACTCCAGTCGTTTACACTGCTATTGGCATCAAATGCCGCCAGTATACTGATCCCGTCAGACGATTTACTGCTCACCCCCAGACCCAGGTAGTCCGTTGTTCCAGCGATATAACTTAATATAATAATGACCACGCCACCGGCCACAGGAATGAGCCAGGGTATTTTAATATAAGCGTTGGCGTTATGCTTAATATTATGCATCAGGGTCGCAAACAAAAAACTGCTCAATCCAAAGGCAACGCCACAAACAATTACTTTTCCCAGCAACCAGAGGTCCAGGTGAATAAAGGGGATCTCTTTTATGAACGATTGGCTGATATACGTGATGCTGTAATGCGTGTGATGAATTCCCCAGGCGCTGCAAACAATGTCGGCAAAAACGGAGGCAATTAAACAAGGTATCAAGGCGTCGTAACGCATTACGCCAATGGCCAGCACCTCCAGTGCAAATACAGCACCTGTTAACGGGGTGCCGAATACGGCTCCGAAACCTGCGGCGATCCCGGTCATCAGTAATATTCGTATATCCTCCGGCGATAGCCCCATTTTCTTCCCGATCAAGCCTGCCATACTTCCGCCAATCTGCACTGCAGTGCCTTCCCGTCCGGCGGAGCCGCCAAACAAATGGGTAATAATGGTGGTAAGTAATACCAGCGGCGCCATACGCGCGGGTACGCCGCCTCCGGGCTGATGGATCTCTTCCATGACCAGGTTGTTGCCTCTATCGGCTTGTTTGCCTCCGAGGCGATACAACCAATAAATCAATATGCCCGCCAGCGGCAACCCGAATAATAGCCATTCATGCTGCCAGCGCAGTTGCGTAACTACTTCCAGCAGCCAGAGAAATAAGGCCACCAGGGAGCCCACCACAACAGCTACCGGCGTTACCAATACCGTCCATCGCAGCAGTTGATAAGCTACTGTCAATTGTTCCAGCGAAAATTTTGTTTTATTCATATCCTACAAATAGCAGCGTTAAATGGTATAGCATACCATTCTAATATTTGTAGGCGCCATCAGACAGCTCCAGGCTGACGGTTGGGTCAGGAAGACACCATTTCCTGTTTTATCTCACAAAAATAACTTTAATCCTGTAATAATCCAGCATAATATGCTGCGCCCCATAAAGCCGACTTATCATTGTTCACAATATGAATAGGTACGCTGGCCAGCAACTCTGCCATACGATCACCCTGCATATAGTGATGATAAAATTCTCCGGTTTCCAGCAGGGCTGCAATCTTCGGCGGAATCCCACCACCCAGGAATAAGCCTCCCGTGGCCTTCATTTTTAATACGAGGTTACATGATTCACGCGCCAGGTAACGAACAAACAACTCCATTGTTTTCACACAGATGGGGATTCTTCCTGCCATCGCCGCCTTGCTGACTTCTGCAGATGGATCCCCGGCATTCATTGCCGCCCGCAGCTCTGCGGGTTCTTCCATTCCTTTTATATCTCTTAAAAACTGAAAAATATCATACACACCCGGTCCGCTCACAACCCTTTCCCAGCTTACCACATCATATTTTTCCTGCAGGTACCGCAACAATAAAATATCCAGGTCTGTTCTCGGCGCAAAATCTGTATGTCCGCCCTCTGTAGGAAACGGATGATGATAACTGCCATCCCAGTACAACCCGGCCATCCCCAATCCTGTACCGGGTGCAATGATCGCTATGTTACCGGTATGTTCAGCTGCGCCACGATGCAGTGTGGTAAGCTGATGAGGCGCTAAGGTTGTTAAGCCATAGGCGGTGGCCTCCAGGTCGTTGATGAGCGCTACGGCATTGATGCCTGTACTCTGCTTGATTTCATCCTCACTCAGTTCCCTCGATAAATTAGTCAGCTCCACTTTTCCCCTGACTACCGGTCCTGCTACGCCAATGCATATACGCTGTGGTGGCGTATCCCTGCATTCATTGATAAAATGCTTGATGATCTCAGAGAAATTAGGATAATCACGGGAAGCATATTTCTGTTCCCGGATCAGGTCCAACGTGCCGTCGACCGCACTAAAAAGCGCCAGGTTGGTTTTGGTACCTCCAAGGTCCCCGGCCAGCAAATATGTTTTAGCCGCTCCATCAGAAGCCGGCGTAATAAACTGTGGAAGATAGTGCTGCTTTCTTAATGTTTGCATCGTTGTGGAACTTTATACTTAAAAATAAGGGATTCCGCCAATACCCGGAACGATATGTTTTGTTAATAAACGGAAGATAGAAATACCTGCCGACATTATTGGAACAGCTTTTGTTCCGGATGAACAATTTTGGGTGAAAAATGTAGTTCAAAAACAAAATAAGGCCTCATGGAAAGACATACCTATCAGACAGGAATTATTGGCAACTGTGCTTTTCTGGCGCATATCAACAGGGATACAAATGTAAATTGGCTTTGCTGGCCCCGCATGGACAGCTCCTTTGTTTTTGGCGGACTATTGGATAAAAAGAAAGGCGGCGAGTTTTCCATCCTCCCGGAAGCACATTATGAGTCCCATCAGTACTACCTGGAGAATACCAATGTGCTTTGTACCGAGATCACCACTACAGAAGGCAGCTACCGCATCACCGATTTTGCGCCACGCTTCCTCCAATTCGAACGCTTCTTTAAGCCGCTGATGCTGATCCGCAAAATTGAGCCTATAGAGGGATCGCCCCGCATCCGGGTAAAATGTGAACCAGTATGCGACTATGGCGCCGAAAAACTGCGGCGGCTGCGCGGAAGCAGCCATATTGAATTTGGCGGCTGTGATGAAAATATCCGTCTCACCACCAACATCGCGGTCAGTTATCTTTTCGATAACGAGTACTTTGTTTTAAATGATACGCGCTACCTGATCCTTACTTACGGACATCCGCTGGAAGCACCGCTGGTAAGCACCGGAGAACGGTTTCTCCGGGAAACCATTACCTATTGGAGAACCTGGATCAAGCACTCTTCCATCGCCAACTACTTTCAGCCTTATGTTATACGCGCTGCGTTAACGCTGAAAATACACCAATATGAAGATACCGGCGCTATCATTGCGGCCAGTACCACCAGTTTGCCGGAGTTCCCGGAAAGTGGCCGTAATTGGGACTATCGCTACTGCTGGATGCGTGACACCTATTACGTAATCACTGCATTAAACCATATCGGGCATTTTGAAGAAATGGAACGCTACTTTGGCTATATAACAGATATCTCTTTCTCAGGCGATTTCCGTTATCAGCCGCTGTACGGGATTACAGGGCAAAAAACGCTGTCTGAAACAATACTTCCCCACCTGGATGGATATTTGGATAACAAACCCGTGCGTATCGGGAACCAGGCCTACGAACACATCCAGAACGATATTTACGGACAGGTACTGATATCTATGCTGCCCTTGTATACAGACCACCGGTTTATTTTTTCTGAAAGAAAAGATTCCGACCGGTGGATAGAGCTGTTGCTGAAGAAAATAGAAAAAACGATCGATGAAAAAGACGCCGGCATCTGGGAGTTCAGGAATATGGCTAACATCCACTGCTATACGAATCTGTTCCAGTGGGCCGGGTGTGCCGCAGCCGAAAAAATGGCGAAAACAATCGGTAATGAAACCCTGCTTAAAAAGGCGCTGGAGTTGAAGGACCGGGCCGCTGCCCACATCGAAAGCTGCTACGACCCGGTTAGAAAAGTGTATACCAATGCCGCCGGCAGTCAGCATCTCGATGCCAGCACCCTGCAGCTGATTATGATGAATTACCTGGATCCGGCCTCCGAACGTGCCCGCGATCATCTTGCAGCACTGGAAAAGGAACTAAAAACTCCCGAGGGACTCTTTTACCGCTACCGCCACTCCGACGATTTTGGTAAACCCAAAACTACGTTTCTCGTATGTGCATTCTGGTATGTGGAAGCCCTCGCCTGCGTTGGCCGGCTGGACGATGCCCAGCGCGAATTCGGTAAATTACTGCAATACTCCAATCACCTCCTGCTCTTCAGCGAAGATGTAGAATCGGAGAACGGCAGCCAATGGGGTAATTTCCCACAGGCGTATAGCCATGTGGGTTTGATGAACGCCGCGTACCGGATAGCGATGAAACTCGATGTACCGATATTTCTCTAGCTTTTAGCCATTAGCTTTTAGCTTTTAGCAAAATGCAGCAAAGATTATTATTTGTAGGTCTTCGCTGCATTTTGCTAAAAGCTAAAAGCTAATGGCTAAAAGCTGGTTCATTGTCCAGCTCTTTCTCCTTCCCTGCTGCGCAGTGTTCTCAGCAGATGTCTTACTTCATGATAACTTCTTAAGTAATATTGTGCCGCCGACACCTGGCTGCCAACTTTAATAGTGATGGCTTTGGGCGGGAGCGCTTTAAAGATGTCTTCATCCGTTACATCATCTCCCATAGCCATTATAAAATCATATTTCTTATGATTCAGCCAGCTGATTGCAGCCTTGCCTTTATTGATCTCTATATTCTTTACTTCAATTACCTTATCTCCGGGTAACACCTGTAGCCCTTTTTCCACAGTATAATAACGCAGGGTATTCATCAGTTCATTGGCGCGTAACTCACCCAGCCCGGATTCCACTTTACGGTAATGCCATACCAGCGAAAAACTTTTCTCCTCTATAAAGGAGCCTGGTGTACGGTCAGTGGCAAGTTCCATGATAGGCAGTAATTCCTGTTTCCATTTGTCGGTTAAACCCGGCAACTGGTACCATTCCCCTTCTTTCGTTTTTTGCCATGCTCCATGTTCAGCGATAAGATCCAGTTTCAGATGCCCAAACCATTCGCCCAATGTTTCATGGTTTCTGCCGCTGATCATCACCAGGTCGTTGCCCGGGATGCTGGCCAGCTCCCGGAGCAGCTGATACAGGTCGGGATCCGGCGAAGCCATATCTATATTAGGTTGGAAGCCCACCAACGTACCATCATAGTCGAGAAAGATGATGCGTCTTTTTGTGTTGAAATATTGTTGTCTTATTAAAACAGCGGTTTCCTGGTTTACCCGGCGGGCCAGCATATTTTGCTGCATCTCATTCACTTCCTGTAGTCGCGTCATAAACAGTTTTACCCAGTGATTGATATTGAATTTAGCAACCACCGTCCGCATTTGTTTCATCCTGCGTTGTTGTTCGTCCAGCGGCATGTTCAGCGCATCAACAATAGCACGGGTAATAGCGCCGATATTGTTCGGGTTCACGATGATGGCATCTATTAATTCTTTAGAAGCTCCCGCCATTTCACTCAAAATCAATACGCCATCATTATTATTCCGGCTCGCCACATATTCCTTGCTAACGAGATTCATGCCGTCGCGCATCGGCGTTACCAAACAGATATCCGCAAAATTATACAGGGCAGATAAGGTTTCCAACGGGAAGGAACGATAGAAATACTGTATAGGATGCCATGCCAGCGTACGGAAACGGGCATTGATGTTGCCAACATATTTATCAATTTCATCCCGTAACTCTTTGTACTGCGACACGGTATCACGGGAAGGCACCACAATCATATATAGCACCACCTTACCAATATATTCGGGATGCAGTTGTAACAACAGCTCAAAGGCTTCCAGTCTTTGCAGGATACCTTTGCTGTAATCCAACCGGTCAATGGAAAGTATTAGCCTGTCCTGGTGGAAATTTTCCTTCAGGTGCTGCATCTGCTGCAATACCTCCGGATCACTTCCCATTTCTGCATACTTATTAAAATCAATTCCCATCGGGAAAGTCTCCACCACAACGGCTCTGTCGTTATAAGACACAATGTTGGCCGATGTATTTACCGGCAACAGGCGACTGGCGGCGTTGAGAAAATGACGGGTATCATCAAAGGTGTGAAAACCCATCAGGTCGGCGCCTAACATGCCCTCCAATATTTCGGTACGCCAGGGAACCAGGCGGAATAATTCGTACGACGGAAAAGGAATATGCTGGAAGAAACCGATGGAGATCTCCGGCATTTCTGCACGGATCATTCCGGGAAGTAACAACAGCTGGTAGTCATGTATCCAGATAATATCTCCGGGCTCGGCTACCTTCATAATAATATCCCGGAATTTTTTATTTACCTGGTAGTAATAGTCCCAGTGTTCCTGTTCATAGTGGGCATAAACGGCCATATAGTGGAAAACTGGCCACAATGTTTCATTCGAAAAGCCCTCATAAAAGTTGTTGATTTCGTCCTGAGACAGGTAAACCGGCATCAGGTTCATTTTACGCAACTGTTTTGTTACTCTCTCCTGTTCCTTTGAATCGGTGATTTCCTGTCCCGGCCAGCCTATCCAGATATTATTTCCTTCCCTGTAGATCGATCCCAACCCCGTAGCCAGCCCACCTTCGCTGGGCTGTAGGGTATATTCGCCGCTTGCTTCTGAAATCTTTACCGGTAGCCTGTTCGATACAATAATGGTCTTTCGCATAGTCAATTTATATAATCTATTATCTAATTACTTTCAGTTCGGGATAGCACCAAGTCAACAAAAAATGCACCCAAATAAGCAGATCCTACATATATAAATGAATATAATACCGATAGCATGACGATCGTCTATTAGCTTTTCCGGCCTAAGGTCATCATCACCACCCCACTGATGACGATAGCTGCAGATATGCCTACCATCCCAGTAATAGCTTCGTGGCCGATAGCCCAGCCAAGGAATAAAGCTACAATAGGATTTACATAAGCATAGGTGGCAGTAAGACCCGGAGGGGCATTCTTCGATAGCCAGCTATAAGAGGTATATCCAACCAACGAACCAATGAGTACCAGGTAAACATAGGCCTGCCAGCCTTCCATGGGCATCATGGGCAAAGTGTACAGGGCGCCGGGTTCAAAAATGAGACTTACAAAAAATGAAAATACGCCGCCGGCCAGCATTTGTATAGCGGTACTGGTAATCTGTGTGGGCATAGGCAACCGCTGTACAAACAGGGTTCCGGCGGCCCAGCAAATATTACCGAATACCACCACCGCTACCGGCCACAAAGGAAAAGTGTGCGCCTCATGATGGGCAAAGGGATTAAACAAAAGAAAGAGTCCTGCGAAGCCTATCACAATCCCGATCAGTGTGAGCACAGATGGACGTTGTTTGCTGAAAAACGCCCAGTCCATTCCCATAATCCAGGCAGGCATAGCGGCCACCATCAATGCTACCAGACCCGAAGGCATATGGTGTACGGCCAGTGCAACCGTGGTATTGCCGATGCCGATCAACGCCACACCAACGAAACAGGCGGATAAAAACCGGGACCTGGTGGGCCAGGTTTTTTCGCGCAAACACCCGATGATTAACAATAAGCTGCCTGCGAGCAGAAAACGCAGCGACGACAGGAAAAATGGCGGCACTACCTTCGTGGCAATTTTCATTCCCAGGTAGGTAGATCCCCAGATAATATATACCGCCAGCAAACAAAGGATCATTTTGGAAGATAGGCGGCCTGGCTGACTGTTCATGGCTTCTTTCTTTTAGTACGTTGATAGTTACGGGTTACTTTGTCTACATCGCCGCAGGTGCTCATGCTGCACCATTTGCGGGAACCGTTCCGGCTCTTATCCATGAAAATCCAGCCACAGGCGGGGCATTCTTTTATCTGTGCGGGGCTGGCAGAGGTATACAGTTCTGCGGCCGATTTGACCAGCCACCAGTATACTTGTTCCAACGCCGGGGCATTAAAATGCAGTTTCCCTGTGCCTGCCTGCCAGGCCATTTCTATGTTGGCATAGGCTTCCCCAATGTAGCTGTTAAACTGAACCAGGTCGGTCGCCACCGGATTCTTCCCTGACATGAAGGCTGCAAATAACCGGTGCAATAACTCTCTCAATACAATGCTTTTTTCAAAAACAATCGCTGCTTTTTGCGGATAATCTTTTGCCAACCGTTCCAGGGTATGGATAATTTTGGGAGATAAAGCACCTGTATGAGCATACCATTGCAGCAACTCTTTGAAGTTGTTCAAGTAATCGCAGGTGCTTATTTTTTTACGATTATCGATAGTGTTAATGAAATCAAGACATAAAACACCGCCATCTAACCGGAGGGTGGCAATTGATTTTGGAGCAGACATATCATGCTATTTTAGCCTTATATGACAAAGGTAAATCTTATTATTAACCAGCAAAACTTATTTTACCGGTTAATAAAAACAGCAGATAAAAACAGGTTTTCACCTGTCTGGCAAACCTCTTAAACAAAATACAGGCAACTAATTTTAAATCAATTTGTTATAAAATAAAAAACAGCCCTCTCGAAGGCTGTTTTTTGTGTATCACTGGTAGTATTTTAATCTCCGGATGGGCGAATATGCATCGGATATTGTAATTCCCGGCAACAAGATACATTATTTATTTTACATATACTTCTATAATTGCATTTGTTGGCCTTCTGGGGGCAAGAAAACTGTCCACCTGCTGGTAATGTTGTTTCAGATCATCCCTCAAAGCAAACGGGAAAAAGTTATTTAACCCGGGCGCATATTCATAAATGATGAGGTCATAATGATGATCTTTTACTTTCTGTTTGAACGTGGCTAACTGACGATTGAACATCCCTACACCCAGGTGATACCACAGCGGAAAGTCCGGGCCGGTTTCCGGTTTGTAAGGAATAACTACTGCCAGCGGAGTTAGCTCGGACATATTCAGCACTTTGAGATCTCCCTTATTCCCCTTCACTACCGGCAGGTTCATCAGGCGATCCATGCCCTGCACTGTAGACGCAGGCATATATATTTTACGGAACGGCTTCAGGTCAGAGAATATCCAGGACGACACCGGTACATCGGTGGTATCGGAGTTCAGCATAAAATTCCGCCTGTTCACCACATTCTCCTGGTTGGGGTGATGGGCATCCACCATTTCCTGTGCAGGGAAAAGCCGGTCGGTGAAACGGCTGATATATTTCCACCAGGTACCAGACCACCAGAATAAAACCAGTACCGTGGCCAGTAATAATGGCTTACCGCGGTCAAGGTTTACCTGGAGATGATTACACAGGTAGGTGGCAATAAAGGCAAATGCAAAGCTGTGAAAGAAGATATTATTATCTGGTGGCGTGTAGCTGGTTACCTGGAAGATAGCCGCTTCTCCCAAAATCCCCAGTGTAAGCAGGGCAAATAATACCTCGCGTCGCTGCTGCAGCCAGGTATTCCATTGCTGTACACCGGCGGTGATACACAATATCACCAATACCACATATCCCTTGATCCAGTTGGAATTACCAAAGATTTCATCAGTGAAATCGTTGATGGCTAACCGTGAGCTGTGGGGTGCTTGCCCATGGTTAAACCAATAGGCGAAACCAGGCATCAGCGGTGCAATAAACAGCACGGCAATAACCAGGAACATGCCGCCGAAAATGGGCAAATCCAGCCAGCGGCGCGTTTGAAAGCTATTGTAGGCCAGGAACAGTAGTGACAACATAAAGGCCATACCGCCTCCATCCTGTTTGGTAAAAACCGACAGGAATATGAAAAGTGCTGCCAGCGCCATCCAGATGTAACTACGTTTACGGCTATCCGAAAAGAAGGATTTAAAGAGGAAACTGAATCCAACCAGTTCATATACGATCACGGTGTGGTTGTACCAGGGCCAGAAATTGAAGAAAGAATACGACAGTACGAAAACAAGCACAGATAATAATCGCACGCCCGGCTTCACTCCCACGCTTTTGAGAATAGACCGGAATGCAAAGCCCGCCATAATGTTCAGCAATACCTGTGCCTTCACCAGCGAAACCATCTCGGGGCCGAAGATTTTAAAGAACAGTGCCGGAACAATCCAGAAACCATACCCCAGCGGTGATCCGAAATCTTTAAAAGGGATCTGCCCGGCCGACATGCGATACGCTCCTTCCCAGGAAAGGAAAATATTAACGCGGTATGGAAATGTAACAAACAAAGGCACCAGCGCCAGTAAAATAATGACTAAACTTTCGGTAACGGTCCACTTGCGACCTTTCAGGGAAAAAAATGACATAGAAGATTGGGATTTGCAATAATTGGTAATGATCCGCCTATATGAATGGGGGCAAAAGTAATCGAATAAATTGTATCTTGGTCCGTCAAGAATCAACTTTTTAGTTCCCCATGAAATACATCAAACTACTCAGACCAAAACATTGGGTTAAGAATGCATTCCTGTTCATCCCACTATTCTTTGCAGGGGAAATATTTAATAGTTCAAAGTTGTTGC
This sequence comes from Chitinophaga hostae, assembly GCF_018224885.1. Taxonomy (GTDB): domain Bacteria; phylum Bacteroidota; class Bacteroidia; order Chitinophagales; family Chitinophagaceae; genus Chitinophaga; species Chitinophaga hostae. The sequence continues at coordinate 131,103 of NZ_JAGTXB010000010.1, forward strand.
CTGTGCTGGTAGGCTTTATTGCTTTCAGTCTTATTGCCAGCAGTATTTACATCATCAATGATTATAAAGACATAGAAGCGGATAAACAGCATCCTGAGAAGTGCAAGCGTCCGCTGGCGTCCGGGGCCATATCCAGGCAGGCCGCCCTCCTGCTGTTTGCACTGTGTATACTGGCAGGTACCGGCGTGGCATTTTGTGTAAGCCTGAAATTTGTTTTTGTACTCTCCCTCTATTTTGTGTTAAACCTGCTGTATTGCCTGGGTTTGAAAAATATTTCCATTCTTGATATCCTGATGCTGTCGACCGGCTTTGTGCTGCGGGTAAAAGCCGGCGGTGTAGCTGCAGACATGGCGATCTCTGAATGGCTGATGATCATGATTTTCCTGCTGGCCTTATTCATGGCCATCGCCAAGCGCCGTGATGATATCCTTATCAGGCAGGAGTCCGGTAAGGAAATGCGGAAAGCCGCCAGCGGTTATAACATGGACTTCCTGAATGTAATGTTATCACTGGTATCGGCGGTCATTATCGTATGTTATCTTATGTATACCATTTCTCCTGAAACCCAGGCCAGGTTCCATACTTACCGCCTTTATTACACCACGCTTTTTGTAATTGGCGGATTATTACGATATTTGCAAGTAACCTACGTGGAGAACAATACAGGTTCTCCCACCAAAATCCTATATAAAGACCGTTTTATTCAATTAACCATACTCCTGTGGGTGACTAGTTTTTATGTATTAATTTATTTACCGACAGATAAAACATTTTTTGGATAATGCAAAAACGGTTAGCCAACTGGGGAAACTACCCCGCTGTTGCCAGTGATGAAAGCGTATTTACCCAGGAAGAACAGCTCCGCGAGTATGTGGTAGCCAACTCCCATATGATTGCCAGGGGCAATGGCCGCTGCTATGGTGACGCTTCACTGGGAAAGCACAGCATTTCCATGCTGAAGTACGACAAAATGCTGGCCTTCGACACGACAAATGGCATCATAGATTTACAAGCTGGCGTTACGCTCGACCAGGTACTCGACATTATTGTGCCCAGGGGTTGGTTTTTACCGGTGACTCCTGGTACTAAATATATTACGATTGGCGGCGCAGTGGCCTCAGATGTGCATGGCAAGAACCATCACGTAGATGGCGCTTTTTCAGGTCATATTATCGACATGGATGTGCTTACCGCTTCCGGTAATACCATCTGCTGCTCTGCCACACAACACCCTGATCTGTTCTGGGCTACCTGCGGTGGTATGGGTTTGACCGGTGTAATCACCCGTGTGAAGTTTAGTCTCAAGAAAATAAGCACTGCCTATATCAATCAAACACAACTGAAAGCCAAAAACCTGGACGAAGTGCTTCGTTTATTTGATGAATACAAGCATTATACTTACTCCATGGCCTGGATCGATTGTTTGCAGAAAGGCGATTCTTTTGGGCGGAGTATCCTTATTGTGGGTGAACACGCTACCCCGGAGGAGCTCAACACGGAGCAGAAAAAAGCGCCGCTTACCCTCCCGGCAAAACGAAAACTGACGCTTCCTTTCAACTTACCTTCTTTTGCGCTGAATACTTTTACGGTTAAGGCATTCAACTGGTTATACTATGGGAAGAATTATAAAAAGGTGATGCATAAGGTAATTCCTTACGAGCCATTCTTTTATCCCCTGGATGCCATTCTGCACTGGAACCGCGGTTACGGAAAGGCAGGTTTTGTGCAATACCAATTTGTAGTTTCGCTGGAACAGAAGGCTGGTCTGATCGCTATCCTTCAGCGGATCAGCGACAAAGGCTGGGGCTCGTTCCTGGCTGTGTTGAAGGTTTTTGGCAAACAGGAAAGCCTGATCTCCTTCCCGATGGAAGGATATACCCTGGCCCTCGATTTCCCGATCCGCAAAGGGCTGTTTGAATTCCTGGATGAGCTGGATGAGATTGTACTGCAGTATGGTGGACGTTTATACCTCTCCAAAGATGCAAGAATGAAACAGGAAATATTCTGGAACAGCTATCCTAATGCCGGCAAGTTTGCCGATATTGTAAAGCAATACAACAGCGACAACCGTTTTGAATCGCTGCAATCCGAACGATTATTACTAACAAAATAGTTTTCCCCTTATTAACGAAACACCTCTCATGCCCACCGTTTTAGTATTAGGCGCAGGTTCAGACATGGCCGTGGCCATCGCCAGAAAATTTGCGTCCGAAAAATATGATATCCAGTTAGCCGGTCGTCACACGGCCGCACTGCAGCCTCAGCAACAGGATTTGCAGGTACGTTACGGCATTAACGCCACCACACATGCCTTTGATGCGACGGATTTTAACAGTCATGCCGCATTTTACGCTGCTTTACCCGCACAGCCGGATATCACCATCTGTGTATTTGGCCTGCTGGGCGACCAGGAGAAAGCGCAGCAAACCTGGCAGGAAGCAGCTGCCATTATTAATACCAATTATACGGGCGCCGTATCTATCCTGAATGTGGTAGCAGAAAACTATGCCGCCAAAAAACAGGGTACTATTATAGGTATCAGCTCAGTAGCCGGCGAAAGAGGGCGGCAAAGCAATTATATATATGGCAGCGCCAAAGCTGGTTTTACGGCTTACCTGAGCGGATTGCGTAACCGGCTTTTTCGTAGTGGCGTACACGTGATGAGTGTGCAACCGGGCTTTGTGAATACCCGGATGACGCAACACCTGACACTTCCTCCCCTGCTCACAGCACAGCCGGAAGCCGTTGCCCAGGCAGTGTTTAGCGCCTCTAAGAAAAGAAAAAACGTGTTATACGTAAAGTGGCATTGGAAATACATCATGCTCATTATCAAATTAATACCTGAAGGTATTTTCAAAAAACTTTCATTGTGACGATCGCCTTCTTCGACTTTGACGGAACCATTACCAACAGGGACACCCTGTGGGAGATCATCCGTTTCCACCGGGGCCGGGCCGCCATGTATGCCGGTGTAGTACAACTACTCCCTGCCCTGCTGCGGTTCAAATTAAAAATGATCCCGGCACAGGAAATGAAGGAACAGGTGTTGAAATATTTTTTTGCGGAGATGCCTGCCTCCGAATTTACCGCCGGTTGTGAAAGCTTCTGCCGGGAAAGACTTCCCTTACTCATCCGCCCTCTCGCGTTAACGGCTATACGAAAACATCAGCAGCAGGGACATCATGTAGTAGTGGTTACTGCCTCTGCGCAAGACTGGGTAGCGCCATGGTGCAGGAAAGAAAATATTGTTTGTTTGGGCACCCGGCTGGAAGTAAAAAATAAAGTGATCACCGGCAAGATACAGGATCTCAATTGTAACGGAAAGGAAAAGGTAAACCGCATCAGGCAAGCCTACCGACTGGAAAATTTCCACGAAATATACGCCTACGGCGACAGCGACGGCGATCAGCCGATGCTGGAACTAGCGAATCATAAATACTTTAGGAGCTTTTAGCTGTTAGCTTTTAGCTTTTAGTCAATGCAGCGAAAATTAACAAATGATGATCTTCTCTGTATTAGCTAAGGTTGGAACTCGCGAATCATAAATACTGTTTTAGCTTTTAGGTATTAGCTTTTAGCTAATGCAGAGAAGATCATCATTTGTTAATTTTCGCTGCATTAGCTAAAAGCTAACAGCTAATGCCTAAAAGCTAAAACAGCAATGCCCCCCATCAGGGAGGCACTTGCTATTATTGTAACAGATTGATTGTACGGTGTATTATCAGGCCGCTTTTGCATTCTTCAGCTGGGCGGGCGTAACCATCGCTGGTTTAAGTTTAATGATACCAACAAAGTTCAGCACTTTCATTACCTGGTAGCTGGGATCCAGCTCGTACCATTTCTTGGCAAAGTTAGGACTGTCTTTAAATTTGTGGTGGTTGTTCTGAAACAGTTCTCCCATCAGTACTATACCCCATGGTGAAGTATTTCTTGAGTGGTCGCTGTTATCAAAATTCTGGTAGCCATATTTGTGACCGCACCAGTTTACGATAGCACCCTGTACAGGCCCCATCAGGAAGTGGATTGGTAACAGTAAATAAAGATACCACATGCCGGCAGGAACAAATACCACGTAGAAAGCTACATAAGCAGCCATCCATGCGAAACGGGTGATGTTGCTGTCGCCAAATTTATCCATCGCATCCCATTCCGGTAACGGTTCTGCAAAAAACTTAGGATCTACCTGGTTGGTACGGGTTACAAATCCATTATAGATTTTGCGGGTTTGCACCATCATTCCCCATACATCTTTAAAGAAGTGCGGAGAATGCGGATCATGTTCGGTATCACTGAATTCATGGTGCATGCGGTGCATAACGCCATAAGCTCTTGGAATCAGGTATGATGAACCCTGGAAAAACCAGGTGCTGAAATAAAAGAAACGTTCCCAGAACTTGCTGGTAGTATACATCTGGTGAGATGCGTATCTGTGTAAATAAAATGTGTGGAAAAACAAGGAAAAGAACCAATGCACACAAAAGAATATCAGGATCGCCGTCATTTCTAAATAATGTAAAGTGACAAATAAGCGCCAAAGGTAAGCTAAATAGCCGGACTTTCGCCCAAAAAAGAAAGGGCGATGGTGAACGAAATGTTAAAATAATTTTAAATTTTATTTTTTTCTTACCCAACGTAACTCCAACAGATTCATGCCGTTATTCGAAAAACCGGACACGTTTGGCTGTACCAATCTTACTACTTCATCATAGAACAACGGTACCACTACGGCGTCTGCTGTTATCATATTATCCATTTCCCGGTATTGGGTATAGCGGATACTGTCATTGTTTTCTTCGAGCGACTTTTCATACAGCGCGTCAAAAGCCGGGTTGTGGTAACGGGTATAATTTGGCGGAGCCGGGTTCTTACTATAGAACATAGCCAGGTAGCTTTCTGCATCCGGGTAATCGGCAATCCAGCTGCCCCTGAAAAAGAGGGCCTGTGATTTTGCTGTCTGTTCCAGCAACAAGCTTTTCTGTATTACTTCTACCTGTATCCGGATACCGGTTTCCTGCAACTGGTTCGCCACGTAATTGGCCAGGTCGGCATAAATGGGGATAGAAAGCAGCTTTATAACCGGCAATCCCCGCCCCTCCGGATAACCGGCCTCCCGCAACAACTGCCTGGATTTGGACGGGTTATAAGGATACCCTCTCACTTTATCTGCATCAAAGGAAGGCAGTCCGGCAGGCACGAAACCGGCCATGGCTGCGGTACCGATACCATTGCGGAGATAGGTCATCATTTTCGTACGGTCTATACCGTAGTTTATGGCCTGGCGTATTTTTTTCAAACGCAGCGGTGATCCTTTTACCAACACATTGTTGCTGTCGCTCAAAAAGCCCAGGTATTCGGTGTTCAGATAGGAATGCTTGTTCAGCGTCATTTTCCCCTCCCATTCCTTTCTGAGTTTGCCCTGTTTGGTCAGCACCTCATCTTTAAAAGAGGCATCAATATCATTCATAAAATCAAGCTGGCCCTGACGGAACAGCAGGAATTCCGACGCCTTGCTCTCCAGGAAGCTCACCTGTACTGCCTCCAGGTAAGGAAGCCGTTGCCCGGCGCTGTCTTTCTCAAAATAGCCCGGATTGCGATGCAACACCAATGCCTGTCCTTCATCCCACAGGAAAAAGCGGAAAGGTCCTGTACCACAGGGATGGTTGCGGAAATCCTTCCCATATTTTTCGATCGCCTCATGCGGCACAATGGAACAATATTGCATACTGAGAATGCCCAGCACAGGATGAAACGGACGATACAGCGTTAGTTCAAAAGTGGAATCATTCACTGCCCTGAAGCCACTGTCGGCGCTGAGTTTCCCGTTAAATATCCAGGCTCCCGGCGAGGCGGTGGCCGGGTCCATAATGCGATGCAGACTGTATACCACATCCTGTGCAGTCATCCTACGCCCCTTCCCTCCGGGGAAAACATCGCTATCATGGAAATACACATCCGTCCTCAGATCAAAGGTATACGTGCGGTGATCGGCAGACACCCGCCATTGTTTCGCCAGCGATGGCCGGATCACCAGGTTGCTGTCTGGCTCCACCAGGGTATTATATAACTGCTTTACCGCCCATATTACTTCCTGGCTTTTGGCGAAGGCCGGGTCCAGGCTGGCAATACTATTGGTACTATTATACCGGAATACCGACAAACGCTGTTTTTCCGGGCTGCCGCACGACCATAACAGCAGGCAGCAAAGGCCCGCAAAGCACCATCTGGTTATAACCGCCTGACAATAACAACTTTTCATTTGGCAGTAAATTAATATCTTTCAGGTTAAAATATACGAATAAATATGCGCGGCATACCAATGCTTTGTATTGCCCTGATGGCTACATTAACCGCAGGGGCTCAACATCAGTTCAGCAGGGCCGACACGCTGAGAGGCAGCATTACGCCTCCGCGGGCCTGGTGGGATGTAACCAACTACGACCTTCATGTACAGGTAAATCCGGATGACAGCACCTTCAGTGGCTTCAATACCATCACCTACCAGGTACTGAAACCTGATTCTCTCCTGCAGATCGACCTGCAAACACCTATGATAATAGACAGCGTGATACAGGATAAAAAGTCATTATCGTTTACCCGTGACAGTAATGCCTGGTTTATAAGGCTCAAATCACCACAGGTCAAAGACAAAAAGAAACAGCTCACGATTTTTTACAGCGGCAAACCTCACCGTGCAAAAAACGCACCCTGGGATGGCGGCATTGTATGGTCCAGGGATGAAAAAGGACGCCCCTGGATAGCCACGGCAGTACAGGGTTTGGGCGCCAGCGTATGGTGGCCTAATAAAGATACTCAAAGCGATGAACCCGAAGATATGAGTATCCATGTAACAGTCCCCGGCGACCTGGTAGATGTTTCCAATGGTCGCTTAAAGAAGACTGAAGAGAATCCTGACGGCACCCATACTTATACCTGGTATGTTGGTAACCCGATCAATAACTATGACGTAGCCTTAAACATAGGGAACTATACAGAGATAAAAGATAGCTACTCCGGTGAAGGTGGTAAACTGGACCTGGGCTATTGGGTACTGGATTATAATGAAGACACAGCCCGTGAACATTTCAAAGTGGTAAAGCCCATGCTGAAATGCTTTGAATACTGGTTTGGGAAATATCCCTTTTATAAAGACAGCTACAAGCTGGTGGAAGTTCCCTTCCTGGGTATGGAGCACCAGAGTGCCGTAGCCTATGGTAATAAATACCAGATGGGTTATAAAGGTACAGACCTTTCGGGCACCGGCTGGGGATTAAAATGGGATTTCCTGGTCATTCATGAAAGCGGTCATGAATGGTTTGGAAACAGCATTACCAGCAAGGACCTGGCGGATATGTGGATCCATGAATCCTTCACTAATTATTCTGAAACATTGTTCACGGAATGTGCTTACGGACTTAAGGCAGCGAACGAGTATGTTCAGGGCATCCGTAAAAACATTAAAAACGATGAGCCTATCATAGCCCCCTACGGTGTAAACGCCGAAGGTAGTGGTGATATGTATTATAAGGGCGCCAACATGATCCATAATATCCGGCAGATCATGGAAAACGACGAAGCATTCCGGCAGATGCTGCGCGGCCTGAACAAAACCTTCTATCATCAAACTGTGACAACCCAACAGATCGAACAGTATATGAGCCAGGCGGTAGGCATGGATCTGAGTAAAATATTTGATCAGTATCTCCGCCATACCACCATCCCTACGCTGGAATACCGTTTTAGCGGACAACAGCTGCAGTACCGCTGGGTAACCGATGTAAAGGATTTTAATATGCCGGTAAAAGTAAAGCTGAGCGATAATGGTTTCAAACTAATATATCCGGGGCGGCTATGGCGCAGCTCCAATATATCACTGAGTGATATGAAGAATTTTGAGGTAGATAAGAATTTCTACATAAAGGTGAAGAAAAGCCTTTAGCGGTTAGCTTTTAGCTTTTAGCAAAAATGCAGCGAAGATTATCTCCGCTGCATTTTTGCTAAAAGCTAAAAGCTAACCGCTAACCGCTAAATAAATCACTTCTTCAGCAACTTAAACGCGTGTGCGTTGCTATCATTTAAAAAGCCGTAAGCAGCCCATAATATGGAGAGTGGTTCTATACTGCGGCTCATCTCTATCATCCCCATGTCTGCCACATCATCCCAGCCGATCTGGTGCAATAAATTAGTCACCTGCCTTTTGGCCTCCACACTATTACCTGCAATAAACATGGTGGGTGATCCTTCTTTGAACTCCGGCAGCAGCATTCGTTCATGGCCAATACAGCTGAGCGCCTTTACTACATTGGCGTCCGGAGGAAGCCAGGCCTGTATTTGTTCGCCTGCCGAGTTGTTATGACCGATGGTAAATGTGAGTCTGCCGTTATCATCCGGGCCTTTGCCATCCAGCGGATTAGTTACATCCACTACTGTTTTGGTTTTGAAATTCCAGATGCCTGCAGCTTCGATGGCTTTTTTAGTGCCTGGCCAGCTGGTACAAATGAGGAGGAGTTCCCCAAATTCGGCGGCTTGTCTGAAAGTACCGGCCAAAGCCTGTTTGCCTTGCTTTTTCACCCATTGCTGTAACGATTCCCTGGAGGGATTACGGGTGCCGATAGTAACGTGATGTCCGGTTTGAATAAGACCTTTGCCAAGGGTCAGCCCAACCGGACCACTTCCCAGGATACCGATTTTCATGAGCGTAGATTGTTATTAAGCACATGATGGTGCGAAACATGAAGATAGGGAAAAAAAAGCGTTTAGCCATTAGCTTTTAGCTTTTAGTAATTGCAGCAGAGGCCTACAAATAATGTTCTTCGCTTCAATTACTAAAAGCTAAAAGCTAATGGCTAAAAGCTTTCCACCAAATACCCCAGGAACTTCTGCATTCCCTGGCGTTTAGCCGGCGTAAGCGGGTAGCTGATATTGTGGGTATAGTAGGTAGCCAGATCGTAGATCTCGTAAGGATTTTCAGCTACTACTGCGGGAATGTTCTTAGTCCCTATACCGGTAGCTTCGTTAAATTTCTCTGTAAACTCCACTGGCAGCGCCTTGTTGCTGATCCAGGCAGCAAATACAAATGGTAAGCTGGTAAACCTTACCCAATTTTCAGCAAGGTCATATATATATGGAGATATTTTGCGCTGTGCCAAAGCACGGTCGCCGATCACCAAACCGGCGTTGGTACCTTTTATTTTATCCTGGTAGTCGCCGTGAGTATTCACAAACTCAACATCCAGCTTCCAGAACTCGCGTACCAGCACTTTCAGCAATGCTACGGAGGTACGGCTCTGGTAATCCAGGTAAATGCGTTTAATTTCATTCAGCGGCACCTCACTGTATAAACAAACAGATGCCACCGGTCCTTCCGCGCCAATACAATAATCTGCTATAATATGATACGCTTTCAATTTGGGAATGATCGCCACCGGCACCAAGGCCACGTCAACTTCTCCATCGATCAGCTGCTGGGCGATCTTAGCCGGATAATCCATCGACAATTCCATCAAATTCATCACCGGGTGATTCCTGAATCCATACAATAAGGGCTTCGTATTCAAATAACTTACAGCCGCAACTTTTACTTTCCGTTCCAATTTCAGTAATTTTGAAGCTGCAAAAGTAATTAAATCCCGGTTAACAAGTTCCAAATGAATAAATGTTACCCTGTAAATCAGGGTTCAGGCCGAACTTGCAGCCGTCAAACATGTTAATAGTAATACTGGAATACATACATTATGCAACTACAACCATTAACTGCCATTTCTCCGCTGGACGGGCGCTATCGCAAGCAACTGGACGAGCTGGCCAATTATTTTTCTGAATTTGCGTTGATCCGTTACCGTGTGATGGTAGAGGTGGAATATTTTATTGCACTCTCCGAGCAGAAGGTGTTTACACTGCCCAAAACTAAGTTCCCGGCCCTGCGCAAGATCTACCAGGAGTTCACTATTGAGAACGCCCAGCTGATCAAAGACACAGAGAAAATTACCAACCACGACGTAAAGGCAGTGGAATATTTTCTAAAGAACGAGCTCAAGAACCTTGGTCTGGAAGACAAGCTCGAATGGGTGCATTTCGGACTTACCTCCCAGGATGTAAACAACACCGCCACCCCGCTGTTCTGGAAAGATGCAATAGAGCACGTGTACATGCCAGCCCTGGCCAATCTGATCCTGGAGCTGAAAAAACTCGGTCTTTCCTGGATGAAAGTACCAATGCTGGCCCGTACCCACGGACAACCTGCCTCTCCTACCATTCTGGGTAAAGAAATACTGGTATTCGTAGAAAGACTGGAAGGCCAGGTAAACCTGCTGGGACAAATTCCGTTTGCAGCCAAGTTCGGCGGCGCTACGGGAAACTTTAATGCCCACTATGTGGCTTTCCCTAAGATCAACTGGGAAAAATTCGGGGAGAAATTCGTGAATACCACCCTGGGACTGCAACGTATGAAATATACCACCCAGATCGAACATTATGATAACATCTCAGCTCAATTTGATGCCCTGAAACGTATCAATACCATCCTGCTGGACTTCTGCCGTGACATATGGACGTATATCTCCATGGACTACTTTAAGCAGAAGATCAAAAAGAATGAGGTAGGATCTTCCGCCATGCCGCATAAAGTAAATCCGATTGACTTTGAAAATGCAGAAGGTAACCTGGGCCTGGCAAATGCCCTGTTTGAACACCTGAGCGCCAAGCTGCCTGTTTCCCGCCTGCAGCGCGATCTGACCGATTCCACGGTGTTGCGTAACCTGGGCGTTCCATTTGGCCATACCCTGCTGGCTACAAAGTCAATACAGAAAGGACTGGGCAAGCTGATCCTGAACGAAGCCAGGTTGCAGGCCGACCTGGAGAGCAACTGGGCGGTTGTGGCTGAAGCCATTCAAACTGTTTTACGCCGTGAAAACTATCCGCAGCCTTATGAAGCATTGAAAGAGCTTACCCGTGGCGGAGAACAGATCACCCAGAAAAGCATGCACAAATTTGTGGACGGGCTGAAAATCAGCGCCACCCTCAAAAAAGAACTGAAAGCCATTACACCGCATAACTATACCGGTTTGTGGTAACTGTATAAAAACTAAAAGCTCCGTCCAATGGACGGAGCTTTTTTAATGAAACTCCCGAAAGCAATTCTCTGCTTAATGCGTTTAGTGTTGCAAAGACCGCGGTGTAACAAACGCTATTACTGTGTATTAATTTTTATCCCCTGTTTTCTTTCCTGTTACTGGTATCGCCGGTTGTTCATCTCCCCGTTGCTGAAATAAATAATTGATTACACAGGTTATCCATAACCGTGCACCAGTTCATTTCAGGAAAATGACTTGCTTGAAAACTACCGGGATACCGGGGGTATATAACAACTCAGGGGTAGGTTCTTAAAGCGATGCAAAGATATGCCATATGATAACATTACAGAATAATTACAGGCATTTTTTTGTTAATAACTGGTTAAAGGCGATACCCGGTAAACGCGGACGCAGGTTGCATTTGTTTATGTTCCTGGTTCATCAGAACACATCTCTCAGATGCATGAGTTCATAGGTTTCTCCAAAGAACGTGATCGCGATAATATCAAACCTGATAGCAACAGGGTGCAGCTCGTATCGCAACAGGTAATCCGTTGCAACTCCCCGGATGTGTTCCTGCTTACGATAATTAACCGCTTCTTCCGGCCAACCAAAAAGAGCACTGCTGCGTGTTTTTACCTCAATAAAGTAAATGGTTTGTTCCTTTGCGGCAATGATATCGATTTCCCGTCTGCCGGATTTCCAGTTAAGATGCAGCAGCGTACAATGCCGGCTTACATATTCCCGCGCAATGGTTTCTCCCCGTTGCCCGAGGCCGATATGGTTCAACATGTTTTATCAGGTTTGGGTATACAAACAATCAGCAGAATTCATTACCTGAAATTTACTTTTTTAAGTGATAGGTAAATATTCCGCTTAACGCCTATTTTTGCAGGCATATAAAATTATCAATTCTCTGGTATTTAACAAGTAAACAGATAACTATATATGAACTTATTCAGACTGGAAGGAAAAGTACAGCACTATGCCTGGGGCGGATATAAATACATTCCTGAACTGTTAGGCATTACCCCCACTGATCAACCCAGTGCCGAATACTGGATGGGGGCTCACCCAAGCGCGCCTTCCATTATTACTACTGCTACGGGTCAAACGCCACTGAACCAGCTGATACAAACAGATCCGGCAAATATCACCGGTCCTGCAGTATGGGAGAAATTTAAAGAGCTTCCTTTTCTCTTTAAGATCCTGGATGTAAAGGATATGTTGTCGATACAGGTGCATCCTACCAAAAGTGAAGCGGAAAAAGGCTTTGCAAGAGAAAACGCAGAAGGCATTCCTTTAAGTGCACCGAATCGCAATTATAAAGATGATAACCACAAACCGGAGATCATGGTAGCACTCAGTGAGTTCTACCTGTTACATGGCTTTTTACCCCATGCGCAACTGCAGCAGGTATTAGATACCATTCCGGAGTTTACCTCACTGGTAAGCATATACGAAAAAGAAGGATATTACGGGCTTTATAAAAATGTTATGGAGATGCCGCAGTCGCTGGTGAATATTATTCTTCGCCCGCTTACAGATCGTATGATTCCTGATTATAAAGCCAACAAATTAGCGAAAACAGATCCCGGTTTCTGGGCGGCGCGCGCTGTGTTAAATGATCCGGGCAGCATCGATAAAATTGACCGTGGCATCTTCTCTATCTACTTTTTCAACATCATGCAGGTACAACCCGGTGACGCGGTTTTCCAGGATGCCGGTATCCCGCACGCATACCTCGAAGGTCAGAACGTAGAGCTGATGGCCAATTCCGACAATGTGCTGCGTGGTGGTCTTACCCCAAAACATGTGGATGTACCCGAGCTGTTGAAACATACCCGCTTTGAAGGCGTGAACCCGCATATCATTAAGGGCAATGTGAGTGCAGATGGACTGGAAAGAATTTATCCGTCTCCCGCCCCTGATTTTGAAGTAAGCAAAATTGACCTGGTAGCAGGCCAGGTATATACACATACAGCCAAAGCAGCGGAAATCCTGATCGTTATAAAAGGCAGCGCTACTATCAAGGGGGATGATACGCTGGCATTGCAAAAAGGTCAGTGTGCATTCACGGCATATAACGCCTCTTACAAAATCAGTACTGACAGCGGAGTTGAGCTATTCAAGGCTACAGCAAATATTAATTAGCAGAAGGCAGAAAGGATAAAGCAAAAAGCAACTGAAGCGAGTGATCAGACAGAGTAAATGTTATTCTGATCACTCGCTTCAGTTGCTTTTTGCTTTATCCTTTCTGCCTTCTGCTTCTTCTAGATAACAATTACAGTTTTCCCTTTTCCTTTCGCCTGTCGGCTCAGTGCAATCGCTGCAGGTACATCTTCCAGCTTTATTTTGTTTTCTACCGGAATCGTTAATGCTCCCCTGTCGATGGCCAGTGATAAAATATCCAGTGACGCAGCGCTTCCCTGTGTTTCAAAATTACCGCCATGAATATTTCTCGTTTTAAGCGCTTCTTCATCCGCAACGAAAGCAGTGGTAAGGGCGCCGGCACCTGGTTTAAGCAGGTCCAGGTTAGCCACAAAACCATCGGCATTACTTACCAGGTCGATCAGGGCATCTACCCCTTCAGGATATGCTGCTTTTACCTGCGTGGTTAAAGGAGCCGTTTTGTAATTGACGGTGTCTGTAGCGCCTAATTTTTTCATGCGTTCCGCGTTAGCGTCGTCGGATACGGTGGCTATCACCCTGATCCCCTGTGCAGCGGCCAGTTGTGTGGCAAATGAGCCAACGCCTCCTGTGGCGCCATTGATCAACAGGGTATCACCTTCCTGCAGATCCAGTTTATCGAGTAATTGCTGGGCCGTCATGCCAGCCGTTGGTACCGCCGCAGCCTCTATCGCTGAAATACCGGAAGGCGCCATCGTGATCCCTGACTTTTCCGGTACAATCGCATATTCTGCATAAGAACCTTCTCCAATGGGTGCATGTATAAATTGTCCATACACTTTGTCGCCTTTTTTGAAACGGGTAACCCCTTCTCCTACTTCTTCCACAGTACCAGCGCCATCTACACCCATAATCAGCGGAAACTGGTGCGGCATTTTTCCGTTGTCCATAATGCCATCAATCATTTTCCAGTCAAAAGGGTTCATACCGGCGGCAGCTACCTTGATGAGTACAGTACCCGGTCTCACTACAGGTTTCGGAAGGTCCATTACAACAGGAATGTCCTTGAATTTTGATACGGCTACGGCTTTCATAATTATATTTTTAAATTTCGAAAGATGTTTAACAGCAAATGTATTTTATAACCGGGGATCTACCGGTTCGCTCTCTAACGCTAAAATACCAAATACACATTGATGCACCAGCTGTAAGGGATCTTTATTTACAAATCTTTCCAGCCCTTCGAGTCCCAGCGCAAACTCGCGCAGCGCCAGGGAGCGTTTACCGGACAGCTTGCGGCTGCGCAGGCGTTCCAGGTTTTCTGTAGCGTCGTACTCCGGGCCATAAATGATACGCAGGTATTCCGCGCCACGGATTTTGATGGCTGGCTGTATCAGTCCTTTGGCATCTTTGCTGAGGAAAGTAGATGGCTTTACCACCATCCCCTCTCCTCCGGCTGCTGTCAGCTGCTTCCACCAGTTGATGGCTTCCTGCTCGCTGGCATCATTTCCGGTTTCCACCAAAAGATACGGTGTAGCCCGCAGTAATTGTTCATCACCCACACAAATATTCCTGATGGCAGACATATGCCATTCATGATCCTTATCAAACCAGGTTTTGCCTTCCGTGGCCATAATATGGAATGGCGCCAGCTTATAGTCCTCCAGTGAATTAACTGGCCAGCAATATTGCCGGTAGGCTTTCACATAACTGCCGGTTTGTTCCAGGCGCTGTGTATATTTCTCCAACAATGCCCCGGCAGGCGCTCCATTGCTGATGGCCTGGTGTAAAGCGTTCACCACCACTGGCAGGGCCTTGCCCCCGGCAGTGCCTACCGCTGCATACTGATTTTGCAGCAGGCTTTGTGCTTTGGCGCTCCAAGGCATCAGCTCTGCATCCAAACAAACCCAATCCGTATTAAAACGCTCGTAAAACCCGGTATTGATCAGTGCTGTATTGATACGGGCAATGAACGCCTGTTCTGTTTGTTTATCGGCAAAGAACGGACGCCCCGTTCTCGTATATATTACGCCGTTCCCTTCCCCGGTAACACCAAATCTTTCTGCCGCCACGTTTTCATCTTTACAAACGATTACTACAGCCCGGGAGCCCATATGCTTTTCCTCGCAGATCACCTTTGCTATACCCGCTTCCCGGTAATAGGCCAGCCCCTCCGCGGGATGCTCCAGCAACCCTTCCTCCCTGCTGGTTTCAGCAGGCGACATGGTAGGCGGCAGGTAAATCAGCCAACGTGGATTGATCGTAAAACGACTCATCACCTCCAATGCGGCAATACTGTTTTCCTCCCGGATGGTGATATTATGGCTAAACCGGGTCTGTAAGATCTTTTTACCTGTAAAGTCTTCAATGTCGAGTACATTATCATATTGTTGCTGCACGCTCAGCGTACTATCTGCATTGTAGCCGATAGGACGCCCCGGCACGGCATACTGCTCCAGCGCAGGAACGGATACCAGCTCCCGCTCCGGGTAACGGAGGGCCGTGAGCGAAGCGCCAAATACACAGCCGGTATCAATGTCGATCGTATGGTTGAGCCATTGCGGAGTAGGCACCGGCGTATGACCATACACCACCATGGCGCGGCCTTTATATTCCAACGCCCAGTTGTAGCGGACTGGCAACCCGAATTCGTCGGTTTCGCCGGTCGTTTCGCCATATAAACAAAACTCCCTTACTGCGCCGGAACCACGCCCCTGCATACTTTCCTTTAAGCCGGCATGCGCCACCACCAGTTTCCCGTCGTCCAGCACATAATGACTTACCAGTCCATCAATAAAAGATTTCACTGTATCCAGGAACTCCGGTGTTTCGCTGGCCAACTGCGTTACCGTTTGCTCCAGGCCATGCCTCAACTGCACATTTTTACCATTCAGGTAGCGCAGTAATTTGGCATCATGGTTACCGGGTACGCATAGGGCGAGACCATTATTCACCATGTTCATGACCAAACGTAGTACCTGCGGCGATTTCGGCCCGCGATCTACCAGGTCGCCCACAAAAACCGGCTTACGGAAACGCGTGTACCCGTCGGCGTTAGTTGTCTGCGGAGCGCTGATCAGCGTGGCATTTTCTTTATCTACCTGATAGCCTAATGTATCCAGCAGCGTGCATAGTTCGTCATAACAGCCATGCACATCCCCGATGATATCAAAAGGCCCGTGTTCATCCTTTTTATTATTGTAAAGCGGTGTGCGCGTAATCGTTTCCAGCTTTGCCACGTCTTCTTCAGTACGCATTTCAAAGATATGGCGGAATCCCTCTTCCCGCAGGCCGCGTAAGCCTCTCTTTAACTGGCTCAATTGCTGTGGGATTACATGTTTGCCGAAATTACGGTCGCTTCTTTCGACATTACGATCCTGACATAGTTCTTCCGGCATATTCAACACAATGGCCACGGGTAACACGTGATACTCCCTGGCCAAACGTATCCATTCCCGGCGGGATTCGGGCTGCACATTAGTGGCGTCAATCACGGTGAGCAATCCCAGTTTCAAGCGTTTGGCTGCGATAAACCTGACGAGTTCGAAAGCATCCGCCGAAACGGTCTGGTTATTTTCATCATCGCTGATCAGCCCGCGGCAAACATCAGAAGATATAATTTCTGTGGGCTTAAAAAACCGGCGGGCAAAGGTAGACTTACCGGAGCCGGACGGGCCGATTAACAATACCAGTGATAATTCCGGTATAGAGATATGTGATAATTTATTGTTTCTTCGGGACATAATATTCCTCTCTTATACTGATTAACAGTGCTTCTGCCAATGCCGGATCCGGATGTTCCGGCAGGTCCGACACTGCATACAACTGTTTCATGTGATCTAATTTTTGGGCGGCCATTTCCATCAGCGTATCGTACGAAAATTCACCATTGCGGATACGCAACAGGAACTCACGATCAGCACGATGAACACGAACTTCTTTGTACAGGGCAATTTCTTCCGCCATCGTTAACAAACGAAAAGTATGCATCATATGCTTGCTGTCGTAGTCATTCCCCAACTCCCGGTTGTGCTCATAGCGGGCTTCATTTCGCAGTGCCACCCATTCCCAGTAAGCAGCAAAATCCTTACAGTAAACAGTATATCCATCTTTGTTAAACTGCATTATGGCTAAAGGATCCTGGCCTTTTGGAACAGCACTTAACTGTACCTCGTTGGCATCCGCTCCGGAGAAAACGCCTTTGAATGCTACCCCGGCCCCGAACTGGCTGGTGTGATACAACGCATACACATCCCGGAAGTGATCAATGGCGGCAAGTCCGCAGTCTTCCTGTTGCAACTTATTTTCCCGCAGCCAATCCTTTAAGGATACGCTTCTGCCACCGGCTACCACGTAGCAAAATTCCAATACATCTTTCCTCGTTTCGGGGTAGGACTGGTTGATTTTCTTGTTAAGTCCCTTTGCTTTTTTCATCTGGGTATTGGCATAACCCGCAAAAGTATCCAGGCACAAACGCGATAGGAAATCAGCAGGTTTTACCAGGTTCATCAGCGGGTGACGGAATAACTGGTTATCCGTACTGGTGTTAAGCAGTTCGAGTATGTTTGGATTATTTTTTTCCAGTAATTCCAGGAAGCGTTTTATCTCAAAATATACTTCGTCATTACTTTGGTTGGCTACCTGCGGTGTATAGGTCATTCCATACAGTTCCGGCTGCGGTAGTATAAATATGCCTTTGATATCTGTATCTGAAGTCGGTAATTGCAGATTATACGCCCTGCTGCCGCTGATGCATTCCAGCAGTATGCATTCCCGTTGCTGTTGCAGTGCCTCAAAAGTCATAGGCAATATATTTCCTGAAAAGTGCATCCAGTTCCACTGTGTCATTTTTTACAGCGGGCAGTTCATCCGATAACCGTTTACACTCGTCCAGTTTACCGGCTATCCATTGGTGGAGGATGGGTACCGGTGCAATGGTGGTATGTTCATCTGCATTCACTTTTACTTCCAATAGCTGATCGATCGCGGTTTGAATATCCGGCTCGGTGATCAGCGTACGGAGTGTGGCAAATTCCATCGGTGGTACGCCTTTACCGGCAAGGATCCACTGACAGGCCAGCATTGGCCGCAGCACATAGAAGTACTTCTTTATTTTCACCACTTCACCCTCCAGTTCATTGGCAAACGTGTTGTGTGCCATTGACAAATAGTGATGGCAGCCTGATCTGGGAGAAAAATACTTCTCCATTAATCCCGTCAACGTTTGCCGGAAATCTGTTTCTTCCTGGTAAACGATGGGCGATTGCAGCCATTCATACAATGGCGCATTGGATTTCAGGAACAGCTGCAGACCTTTGCGGATATCCCATCCGCTTACATCCAGCACTTCATCCACCGGCGGTTCAATTACATCCCGTTGTTCAATGATACTCAGATAAGTATCTTTATGACGGGCATAAATAAAGCGGATATCAAAGTCGCTGTCGATAGACGGAAAGCCCCAGGCGCGGCTGCCCGACTCACACGCGTATAATATCTTCACCTGGTGCGATTGCTCCAGTTCTTTTATTTTCTGTATGATTACGTCTTCCATAATTATCTTTTAAAAATTGCCAGCTGGCCGGGACCACCCAGTATTTCATCTGTTTCTCCCAGAGGTCTGTAAGATACAATATAACCAAATTGTTCCGCTACCCGGTTACCCCAGTCCTCAAATTCGGCTCTTGTCCACTCGAAACGATGATCACTGTGCCGGAAACTTCCGCTGCCGAGCGTTTCATATTTTACATTATATTCTGCATTTACTGTTGTTATCAGCACATGCCGGGGACGGGCATATTCAAATACCACCTTTTCGAGCGCTGCCAAACGGGGCAGATCCAGGTGTTCTATTACTTCTACCAGCACACCGGCATCAAAGCCTGATAAACGTTTATCCCTGTACGTTAGAGAGCCTTGTACCAGCTGTATGCGCGCACGCTGCATTTCCGGCAGACGTTCTATTTTGAGTTTGTCGCTGGCGATTTCCAGCGAGTGATAGCTCACATCCATGCCCAGTACCTTTTTGAAAACGGGCTTCTCCATCAACAGGCGGAGTAGCTTTCCTTCGCCACAACCCATATCAGCCACTGTCGACACATTCAGCTCCAACAGTATATCTCTGACGGTTTGCAGGCGGAGATCGTGCAACCGGACTTTCTCCTTTGGTTGTTTTTCCTCTGCCGGCAATATTTCATCCTTCATAATCATGCCCAATGCCTCTTTAGCTAGTGGCGCAATATTTCTCAGGTAGCGGCGGGTGATCAGTTCTTTGAGCGGATGCGTATCCAGCCAGCCCTGTCCTTTTTCCATGAGCTTCTCAATTTCATGGCCTCCCACGAAATAGTGTTTATCGTTATCACACACCGGGATCAGGATATACAACTGGCTCAGGATCGTTTTGAGTGGCAAAGTATGGCGCAGGGTCACATTAAAATAACGGCTCTGCCCCCATTCGGGGTATTGCTCATCCAACTGGTAAGATTGCACCTTTACTTCATATCCCAAAGGTTCAAAGAACTGGCGCAGCAGCGGCTCTCCACCCTTCACTGGTAGTACTGCCAGGTTAATTTCAAACGGAATCGCTTCGTCTGTCAGATGCGGTTTGTCTTTGCAACGTCCATTCATTGCAGAAGAATATGCCTGGGCAATCGCCGCACTCATAAAGGAAGATGCCACATATGGGCGGTCATTTACATACTGCTCAAGGGCAAAATCACTCCCTGAACCGTTGCGGCGTACCAATCGCACGGGATCTATATCCAGCAACAACGCTGCAGTGCAGCTGTTATCTGTTGCTTCCGGATAAAAAATATGCGCACTGCCTGCGGTCAATTCAACTGTCTGTACTTTTGCGGGATGTTTATGCAGCAAATAGCCTAGGTCGGTGGCGGGGTAACGTTTAGTCGTAATAGTTAATAACATTGGTCAACTGTGCTCTTCACGGAAACACGCTTTTTATAGTTTATCAACCGAAGATATTACTTTTTGATATATACCGCAAATTTCCGGTATATGAAATTGTTAAGTCTGCAGCCCATGCCTGTAGCCCTTATAGATGACTTTCCGGTAATGCCCCCTGCTTCCTGGTAATTAATTCTATCGAAAATATTTTGTTATTTAAATTAGTCTACTATATTTGTAGACTTTTATTTTCCACCCTTAAACCCTCCCGGCTATGTCCGATAAACCATTACATTTCGACACACTACAGGTACACGCAGGTTATCAGCCAGAAGGCACCACACACGCAGCAGCCGTGCCTATCTACCAAACTACTTCCTATACTTTTGACAGTGCAGAACATGCTGCCGATCTTTTCCAGTTAAAGCAGTTCGGTAATATCTACACCCGTATCATGAATCCCACCACGGATGTATTTGAGAAAAGAGTGGCTGCGCTGGAAGGTGGTGTAGGCGCCCTGGCAGTGGCTTCCGGGCAGGCTGCCCAGTTTATTGCCCTGCACAACATACTGTTGCCGGGAGATAACTTTGTGACCTCCTCCTATCTCTATGGCGGCACCTTTAACCAGTTCAAGGTAAGCTTTAAGCGGATTGGTGTGGAGGCCCGTTTTGCCGATCTCGATAACCCGGAAACCTTCGAAGCACTGATCGATGAAAACACCAAAGCCATTTATGTGGAAACGATCGGCAACCCCGGGTTTGCCATTCCCGATTTTGAGAAGATCAGCGCCATCGCAAAAAAGCATGACCTCCCGCTGGTAGTGGATAATACTTTTGGGGCCGCGGGTTACCTGAGCCGTCCGCTCGAACACGGCGCCAACGTGGTAGTAGAAGCAGCCACCAAATGGATTGGCGGTCATGGTACCAGTATAGGCGGTATTATTGTAGATGGTGGGAACTACAACTGGGGGAATGGCAAGTTCAAACAATTCAGTGAACCGGACGAAGCTTACCATGGCATGAAATTCTGGGAAGTATTTGGCGCGCATAGCCCCTTTGGCAATATCGCCTATATTATACGCGCCCGGGTAGCGGGCTTGCGCAGCTGGGGCCCCGCCCTTGCACCGCAAAATTCTTTCCTGTTCCTGCAGGGACTGGAAACATTATCACTTCGCGTTCAACGCACAGTAGATAATGCATTGGCACTGGCACAATGGCTGCAGCAACATCCACAGGTGGAATCTGTAAACTACCCGGGACTTCCTGGTAATAAATATCATGCACTCGCACAGAAATACCTGCAAAATGGCTTTGGGGGCGTATTGAGCTTTAAGATCAAAGGCGGTAAGGAAGCCGCGGATAAACTCGTACAGTCGTTGAAGTTAATTTATCACCTGGCGAATGTAGGCGATTCCAAAACCCTCATCATTCATCCTGCCACCACTACACACCAGCAACTCAGTGAAGAAGAACAGCGAAAAGCCGGCGTAGCTCCCGGTGTACTGCGTATTTCGCTGGGAATAGAACATATTGATGATATTAAGAATGACCTGGAGCAGGGATTTGCATCAAGCTATTAGCTTTTAGCTTTTAGCCGTTAGCTTTTAGTAAATGCAGCGAAGATTATAATGTAATTATCTTCGCTGCATTTGCTACATGATCTTCGCTGCATTGCATCCAGCTTTTAGCTACTACATGATCTTCGCTGCATTTACTAAAAGCTAACGGCTAAAAGCTAAAAGCTATTCAGCATCTATATCCGCCGCACTCCCCTTCTCGCTGTCTCCTTTCCCCAGTTTGATCTTTACTTTTCCATCCTTTTCCGACACGGCACGAAGATGTATCACAATCCCTTTCCGGCGGCGTTTGCGTTTTTCTTCCCTATCGGTGATCGCAGAATCTTTTGCCGGATTACGCAATGGAATATCCAGGTTAATATTGGTGCCGCCATCAATACCATATACGCCGTTAACATCTATGTTAATGGCGCTGGACGCGATTTGCATGGGAGGAATCAGCACCTTGTTACCCTGCACCTGGAAAGTATTGGACAGGGTTTCAAACGTGATGCTATCGAGATGACGCTTACGGAATGCGAAATTGCCGATATCTGCTAAAGGCCCAAAGTTAATCAGGGCGCCATTTTTCAGGTTAAAGTTGACAGTACCATACAGTGAATTTTTTGCCAGTGACCCGTTATCCAGGATATTCCCTTTCAGGTTCACCTTAGCCGACACATTGCCTTTCAGGTTGTCGGATTTCAGAGAACTGAGTCCAAAGTTATTAAAGGCATAAAAGAGCTGACTGATATGTACATTATTCACGGTGGCATTCATCGTAAAATTATTATTATTACCCTGCTGGTGCATCAGGCCACCCAGTTGTATATTTCCGCCGGCATGCTGCAGCGCTATCTGTTTTAGCAGGATATCTTCATTAGTAAGTTCCATGGCAGCTTTTACATTCTGCGCTGTAAAACGCTGGTAAATGACTTTGTCCAGCAGTACCTGCATTTTTACATTACTGGAGGCCAGCACCACGTCAAGTTGCTGCGAAACGCGGCTCATTTTTGCTTTCTGCCGGCTTTTGGAAGGCTTTGCCTTTTGCCGCTGTCCCAGGAAACTTTTAAACTCATTAAGGTCTACGAGCTGGCTGCGTATATTCCAGGTTAATTCAATTTTTTCTGGTGTGGTAAAATACAGGTTTAACAGGTTCTTAACCATGCCGTCCATTTGCAGGCTGCTCTTATCTGTTTGCACACGTATGTTTTCCAGCAGCAGGTCCTGCCCCGTAAAACGCAGCGTGGCATTAGCATTATGGAAGGCCAGATTACGGGGCACATAAGCGAATGCTCCCTGTTGCACTTCTACTACGCCTTGCAGCGATGAAGGGGTTTTATCATCCTGGAGTACAGGCCCGGTATAAAACAGGTCTGCATTAGCATTCCCCGATTTAAATTGCAAAGGAGCGTCTTCTCCGGCACTATTCAGGTTAGTAAGGGGAAAAGCGGAACGAAAATGCCCATGCAGCAAAGGCTGTTTCAGGTTTACGACCCGTATGGTATCTGCCTTTAACGGAATCCCTGCGAGTGTAGCGCTCAGCTGGAAAATATTAACAGCAGAATTTTCATCATTATGTCCATGTCCCGGTAATACTTCATTGTTAAACCTTCCCGTAAAATTACAATTGGTCCATTCGCCCATGGTACTTACCAGTACGTTATTGGTCGTTTTCCAGGTGATCAGCACTTTCGGAGTATCGCGATACTTCATATGTCCATCGAGATTCGCTTCGGCATCAAGTGGTTTTGTAAGACTGATGCTACTCAGCTTGGTGCTGATATTGGGCGACAACCACGAAGCGGCATCTTTCAGCAATACCTGGTTGGCATTGATCTTCAGCTGGAAGGGCGGCGGCTTTTCACCAAAACCAAATTGCCCTGTAATCAGTACAGGATGGTTATCTATCCTGATTTCCTGCTGAGGTATCGTGAGTATTTTTGTGTGTTTGTTGAAGATAACTGAAATATTCAGCTGCAGTTTTTTATCCTTTAAATAACTACCCTTATTGGTATTAAACGCGAAGCTCTTTGAAAGGATATCCGACATCATGGTAAACTGAATACTGCTGTCGCCTGTATTTAGCTTACCATCCAGCTTTTGGATATCGAGGTTGAATAATTTAAACTTCTGCCGGTTGTCTATTACAAAATTGATATTCCGGAAGGTCAGCTGACTGACATTTGCATCCTTTGAGCCACCATTTTTCTTTTTCTCTGCAGACTTTCCCTGCAGTACGTATGTGTTGGAATAACCCGAAGTATCTGTATACAGGTAAATCGAACCGTCCTGCAATGTTATTTCATTTACATCTACGTGTTTGCGTAACAGTGATGGTGTATTTACCCGTACAAAAATATAGTCAACGTCCATCAGGGCGTGATGGTGTTGTTGCCACAAACTATCCTGGAGCACTACTTTTTTTAAACCAATAGATACGTTGGGAAAGCTTTTCAACAGTGAGGATTCCATGTCCGCAATAGTAATGGTGCCATTCAGCCGGTCATTGAGCTGACTGGTGATCTGCTTTAAAAAAGTGGCTTTATTGGCATGTATGTACCAGGTCATGCCCAGGAATAACAGCACCAGGAGTGCAACAAGAATACCGCCGGTAATAAGGATGATCCTGAGCCATTTTCGCATGTGGTAAAGGTTTATTTGCTATAACAGATGAGGTCTTAAACAGTTCACCAACCCATAAAAACCATGCCTGCTCCACAAAGTGTTACTGCTGCACCGCTGATAGCTGCCATATATCTTTCTGTTGCCACAGGTTTCATTATTGAAAAACCGTAGTATCCCAATAGCACCATCACCACCATGGTAATAATGGTGAACAAGGTAAAAGTCGTCACCAGCATAATGATACCAGGTATTGACTGTTGCGCTGCAGGATAAAAAAGTAAGGGTAAAAGCGGCTCTGATGGTCCCATTACAAAAATCACGAACAATATCCAGGGGGTTACACGGATACGTTTCTGTGGCGCCACATATGCATCATTATGACGATGCTGATACACATACATATCGCCGTCATCGTACACATCAAAATGTTTATGCGGCCGGTTCGCAATTGCCTTATACAATCCCCATATGAGGTAAAAAAGCCCCAATATCAGCAACGCCCATCCGGCGATACCTCCGCGCACTTCGGTAATCGCGGTAAAGCGCGATAACTGCCAGCCCAATACTACACCGATCATACCAATGACCAGGGAACTCATAACATGTCCCAAACCACAGAGGGCTGTCCAGCCGATAGTTTTAGCGATTGACCATTTGCGGGTGCGCGAAAAAACGATAAAGGGTACATAGTGATCCGGCCCCGATGCTGTATGCAGGCAGCTGATCGTAATTGCCGTAAACAATAAACTGTTATCGATGAATGACATTTTCTTTGTTTTATGCAGATAAAAGCCTGGCCAGTTGCTGCTGGCACTCGTATAGTTGTTCCCCGCTATGCCCCAGTAATCTTACCATGATACCATTTCCCCGGGTATGAGTTACCCCTGCCAGTATTCCCTGTTGTTCTTCCAGGTAACGGTGAAGCCTGTCCGCAGTTTCGTTTAAAGACACTTTTTCGTGGGTGTCAAAAAACAGGAAGGTGGCCTGGTGGGTATAGCCTTCCATCCACCCCATTGCCTGGAAATCAGTGAAACCGGGCTGCATCAGCAGGTTATCCCGCAGTAATAATTGTCCGGCTGCATACACATGTGTAATGCTTTGCAATCTGGTAAACCGGAAAACTTCCCCGTTTAGTTTGCGGCCGCAGGTTATAATTTCTCCCCATACCAGGCGGCAGTCTGCAGAGAGATGAATATTCGTATAGCCGGTATAGGTAGCTTTCTCATGCGGTACCATGGGATGCGGCAAAAAGGTAAAAGTGCTGCCGGGCTGTAAATGCACCGTCATTTCCTGTTTAGCTCCCGCAGTCATATGAAACAGCCGCTGATAGGCCTGCGTCTGCAGGTGTAAGGCTGTTCCCGCCGCTACTGTTATATCCATCCGGTAGTGGTCTTTGTCCAGCATCCCCGGGGATGAGCTCATCATCATAAGACGCAGCACCGGGTCGCTAGGTTCTTCCCGTACGTTGGCGATCTTAAAAGGGCGTGTACAATAGCATTCCTTCAGATAGGTACCTGTTGCCCGTTTTCCCGTCAATATTTTCAGTTCACTAATCATGTCAGCAGGTTAGGCGCGGCCACATCTTCCAGCAGTGCAAATCGTTTGATCCAGCTGATCACATCTTGCAGCCCCTTGCCGCTCATCAGATCCGTGAATACAAACGGTTGTCCCAGGCGCATTTTACGGGCATCGCGTTCCATTACGCCAAGGTCGGCATGCACATATGGGGCGAGGTCAATTTTATTGATCACCAGTAAATTGGAGCGGGTAATACCCGGACCTCCTTTACGGGGTATTTTATCCCCTTCTGCTACATCGATCACAAAGATGGTAACATCCGCCAGATCGGGGCTGAAAGTGGCCGATAGGTTATCGCCGCCGCTTTCTATGAATATAATTTCGATGTCGGGAAAGCGCCTGGCCATTTCATCAACCGCCTCCAGGTTCATGCTGGCATCTTCCCGGATAGCGGTATGCGGACAACCACCTGTTTCCACGCCAATAATTCGTTCGGGCGCCAACAAACTGTTTTCTGTCAGGAATTCGGCATCTTCCTTTGTATAGATATCGTTGGTGATCACGGCTACCTGGTAGTCGCCTGCCATTTTCCGGGTCAGTCTTTCTATCAGCGCTGTTTTACCGGAGCCTACCGGACCAGCCACCCCTATCTTAATGTATGCTCTGCTCATTGATTACTAAATTAAAAATTACGACATATACAACCGGCTGTACAAACGCTCATGCTGCATACTGCGGATATCAAACCCCGCATTGCAAAGGCCTAGTAAATCCTTGTCCGGCTGCAGCGTGGCCGTTGTCAGTTCCTGCAACAAAGGCTGCAAATCAAAAATAATATCCTGTCCATCCATTTGCCCCAGCGGCACCAGTTTCACACAGTTGGTCACCATTCCTGCCGCTGCATTATAGTAAAAAGCAAACAGCGCTGCCGCCAGCGGAATACCTAACCTGCAGGCATATACGCCAAAAACAATACTGTAGTGAGGCCCTCCTCCAGCTGCGGCTTCATATTGATCCATCAATGGTTCCGGGTACCGGCGGCTGAAAATCCGGGTTAACCTTGCTCCCAGCTTCTGGCTTGCCTCTCTCAGTTCACGAGGCGCCTTTATGGCGGCACATAGCTGATGCAGTTCCAGCAAATCGTTCAGGCTCCCGGCCGTTGCCGCCCTATAGGCAAGACTCATGAGCGCTGCATCGTTGTATTGCAGGTTATTCCTTAACATATTCGTTACAAACTCTGCAGCGGTAGCACGACTATTGACCAGTCCCTGCTGCACAAATGTTTCCAGCCCGGCAGAATGCGTATAGCTGCCGATCGGAAGTGTGCTGTCTGCCAGGTGTAGTAAACTACCAAGATACTCCTGTTCCATAGCTGCGTATTAGTTATTCGCTGTTCCTTGATGCCCTTTCCAGGATCCGCTCAAAAAATGAAGGGCCACTGCTCCCGTGCGTATGTGGTTGTACGTTAGTACGGAGTACGTGCAGTAGTTGCCGCTTTTCCTTTGCAACCGGGAACCCGGCGGTATGCAACCACCGATACAGTGGTTCGTCGGCCGGAATCAACAGTTGAGTTCCTTCCAGGAACAGCGGTAAATGTTTGTTGCCAATTTCATAGCATACTTTTGCCATTTCCGGCATATCACGAGGAGTAATCACAATAGCATCGCAGGGAAGAATGTCTACCACAATCATCACGTCATCGTCCTGGTACAGGATATCATCCTGCCGCAGCAACTGTCCTTCCCGGGTGAACTTCAATGCTACTTCCCGCCCGCCCAGCGTATGTTTCCGCTGAATACGCCGCGTGGTTTCAAACCATTCCAGCTGTAACAGATCGGTTTGCCTGCTTTTGCGTGTATACGTTGCCGTATTTCCTATAATCGCATTCACTAACATACTTCTCTTCTTAAAATAAAAAATAGCGCTGTGCCAGCGACAATTCCTTAAGTGGTTCACAGGTAATTTTTTCGCCGTCTACCTTTACTTCGTATGTCTCGGGATTGACTGTGATATCCGGTGTTTTATCATTGTGGACCAGGTCTTTTTTTGAAATATTGCGGCAATTGCGTACCGGCAGTAACGGTTTCTGCAAACCATATTCTTCCTTAATCCCTTTCTCTAACGATAACGCAGATACGAATAATACGCTTGTATTTAACAGGGCTTTACCATTCGCACCAAACATATGCCGGTATACTACCGGCTGGGGCGTTGGAATAGATGCGTTGGGATCTCCCATCCGGCTGGCATTGATCATTCCGCCCTTTATAATCATTTCCGGTTTCACCCCAAAAAATGCGGGCTTCCACAATACCAGGTCTGCCATTTTTCCAGGCTCCAGCGACCCGATATGTTCGGAAATACCGTGTGCTATGGCCGGGTTAATGGTGTATTTGGCGATATATCTTTTCACCCGGAAATTATCATTGTCCTGCTGTTTATCTTCTTCGAGGAAGCCGCGTTGCTTCTTCATTTTATCCGCTGTTTGCCAGGTACGTATCACTACCTCGCCTATACGTCCCATGGCCTGCGAGTCGGAGCTCATAATGCTGAATACGCCCATATCGTGAAGAATATCCTCTGCAGCAATGGTTTCCGGACGGATACGGGAATCGGCAAAGGACACGTCTTCCGGCACTTTTTTATCCAGGTGATGACAAACCATGAGCATATCCAGGTGTTCATCGATCGTGTTAACGGTATATGGACGCGTGGGATTGGTAGACGCCGGCAATACGTTAGGGAAGGAAGCAGCACGGATAATATCCGGTGCATGGCCGCCCCCGGCGCCTTCCGTATGGAACGTATGAATCACACGGCCGTTGATGGCGTTAAGGGTATCTTCCAGGAAACCGGCTTCATTCAGCGTGTCTGTATGAATGGCAATCTGTACATCCAGTTCATCGGCCACTTTCAATGCAGCATCAATGACTGCCGGTGTGGCGCCCCAGTCTTCATGAATTTTCAATCCCAGCGCACCTGCTGCAATCTGTTCTACCATAGGGGCAGTCGTTGCACAGTTACCTTTTCCAAAGAAACCCAGGTTAACCGGGTAAGCTTCGGCCGCCTGCAACATGCGTTGGATATTCCATTTGCCGGCTGTTACGGTGGTTGCGCTGGTGCCATCGGCAGGACCGGTACCTCCGCCTATCAGCGTAGTAATACCGCTGAAAAGGGCGTGGTCGATCTGCTGCGGACAAATAAAATGGATATGTGTGTCAATACCACCGGCGGTAGCGATCAGGTTAGCACCGTTATGGATTTCGGTGGCTGCACCAATAATAAGGTCCGGGTGTACGCCATCCATGGTATCCGGGTTGCCTGCCTGACCTACGGCCACGATCTTACCGTCTTTAATACCGATGTCGCCTTTTACAATTCCCCAGTGGTCGATGATCATTACGTTGGTGATCACGAAATCGAGCACTCCTTCGCTGCGCAGTGCGGTGGCCGATTGCGCCATGCCATCCCTTACACTTTTCCCGCCGCCAAATTTGCTTTCATCGCCATATACATTGTAGTCCTTTTCTATTTCGATGATCAGGTCCGTATCTGCCAGGCGTATGCGATCACCTGTGGTAGGACCATACATGTTTACATATTTCGTTTTGCTGATGTGCAGGCTCATAGTGGTTCTGATTTAAAATTCAGCGCGGCGGCTTTTTCGAGTGCGGCCGCCTTCACGGCCGGATCTGTGGTATTACCGTTAGCTAGATTATTGATGCCGATGACCCGCTTATGTCCGCCCAATTCTACCAGTGTTACTTCTTTTGCTTCTCCAGGTTCAAAACGCACCGCATTACCGGACGGAATGTTTAAGCGCATACCGAAAGCAGCTTCGCGGGGGAATGACATCATGCGGTTCACCTCGAAAAAATGGCAATGGGAGCCGATCTGCACGGGTCTGTCGCCGGTGTTGACCACGCTGATCTTTACCGTTTTCCGGCCGGCGTTGGCCACAATATCTTCTTTCTTTAAAAAATATTCTCCGGGGATCATTACTTAAAAAATTTAGTGGTTAGCGGATAGGATCATGTACGGTGACCAGTTTGGTACCATCCGGGAAAGTAGCTTCTATCTGTACTTCGTGTATCATTTCGGGGATTCCTTCCATCACCTCTTCACGGGTAAGAATAGTAGCGCCGTAGTGCATGAGTTCCGCTACTGTTTTGCCATCGCGGGCGGCTTCCATCAGGCGGCTGCTGATCAGCGCAATGGCTTCCGGGTAATTCAGGCGCAGTCCTCTTGCTTTTCTTTTTTCGGCCAGTTCTCCGGCCAGGTGCAGTAATAGTTTCTCGGTTTCCCGGGCAGTCAGGTGCATATAAACAGATTGTTGTAAAAAAATAACCGGGGATTGGCTGGTGTATGAAAGGATGGGTAAAATACGAATTTTCCGGATTACCTGAACATCAAAGGGATAACAATACGGGAGGGAAAAACGATATGGCCGCAGGTATTAACGGGCATCCAAACGAAGCAACAGGCGGGCAACTGCGGTATACATCTGCCTGAATATACCCGCCTGTTAGTGAAATCAGGTTAATGCGACTGTGGCGCGATCTGGCCAAATCTTGTACGTATGGCATCCAATTCGCCACGTTTCATTTTGGAGGTTTTCTGCAACAGATCTACGAAGTAATCTACTTCTTCCGGCTGTGCAGGGCAACCTACGTTAGCAAGCTTTCCGGTGGCGCTTTTCATGCGGCTGTCGCCCAACAGGGTACCATCAGAATTTAAGATCACCCAGAAAGGAATGCCTTCCTGGTCGCCATGGTATTTAGCCAGCAGGTCGGCGCCGCCCGGGTTCTCCTGGGCTTTGTTGGCGCCATTTTCCAATACGGTAATATGGCGGATTTCATAATTGTCGGCAAATGCTTTTTTGCAGGCGGCGTCATTCATGGCAGTATCCATTTTGTGACACCAGCCACACCAGGAGGCATGAAAAATAACAAATACCTTTTTATGACTTTTGGCAGCCTGGGCACTGGCTTCCTTTACAACCTGGTCTGCTGACGATGGTGTTTGGGCCTTCACAGTGGTAAAGGTTAACATCGCGCCAACAACGGTTAACATAAGAATTAAGGATCGCATGGGTGGTTGGTTTTGTTTCAAAAATAAGGAACTTTGATTAATATGATAAATATGATGATGATGATCATGATAAACATAAACGGAGATAAAAGCGAAAGACCCGGTTGATACTTTATCAACCGGGTCTTTCGCTTTTATCTTTGCTCATCAGGATCATCAATTTAATCACCTGAATCAGCAGTTAGTCGTCCAGTTTCAATACTGCCAGGAATGCTTCCTGCGGTATTTCTACGTTACCGATCTGGCGCATACGTTTTTTACCTTCTTTCTGTTTCTCCAGGAGCTTACGTTTACGGGAAATGTCACCACCATAACATTTGGCAGTTACATCTTTACGCATGGCACTGATGTTTTCGCGTGCCACGATTTTAGCGCCGATAGCTGCCTGGATGGCGATGAGGAATTGCTGACGGGGCAACAGTTCTTTCAGTTTCTCGGTAAGCTTGCGGCCAAAGTCCTGTGCACGGCTCCGGTGAATCAGGGCGCTCAGTGCATCCACCTTATCGGCGTTCAGGAGAATATCCATTTTTACGATATCACTGTCACGGAAACCAATCGGCGTATAGTCGAAGGAAGCGTAGCCACGGGTCTGGCTTTTCAGCTTATCATAGAAGTCAAATACGATTTCTGTGAGCGGTATTTCAAACATCAGCTCCACACGGGTAGTAGTAAGGTAGCTTTGGTTCAACAGGTTACCACGTTTACCCAAACAAAGGGTCATGATGTTACCGATGTATTCCGGCTTGGTGATGATCTGCGCACGGATAAAAGGTTCCTCGATCCTGTCCAGCTTGGTAGGGTCGGGCATTTCACTCGGGTTGTTCACGATGATCACGCCATCCCGGGTGGTATGGGCAATAAAGCTTACGTTAGGAACGGTGGTAATTACCGTTTGATTAAACTCTCTTTCCAGCCGCTCCTGGATAATTTCCATGTGCAGCATACCGAGGAATCCACAACGGAAGCCGAAGCCCAGCGCCTGTGAGGTTTCCAGCTCATAGGTCAGGGAAGCGTCATTCAGCTGCAGTTTATCCATACAGTCACGGAGTTCTTCAAAGTCTTCCGTATTTACAGGATAGATTCCTGCAAATACCATTGGTTTTACTTCCTGGAAACCGTTGATACCTTCTGCGCAGGGGTTATTGGATAAGGTAATGGTATCACCCACCTTTACTTCCTTGGCGCTTTTGATACCGGTAATAATATAACCTACGTCGCCGGTAAACACTTCTTTTTTGGGTTCAAGCCCCAGTTTCAGGATACCTACTTCGTCGGCAAAATATTCTTCGCCGCTGTTAACGAATTTAATCTTATCGCCTTTCTTGATGGAACCGTTGAACACGCGGAAATATGCGATGATACCACGGAAAGAGTTGAATACGCTGTCGAATATCAGGGCCTGCAGCGGCGCTTCGTTGCTGCCTTGCGGGGCAGGAATGCGGTGCACAATTGCTTCCAGGATATCTTCGATACCGATACCTGTTTTACCGGAGGCAAGCAGGATATCTTCGTCTTTTACCCCAATCAGTTCAATGATCTGGTCTTTTACTTCTTCGATCATCGCGCCCTGCATATCAATTTTATTGATAACAGGGATAATTTCCAGGTCGTTTTCCAGTGCCAGGTAAAGATTGGAGATAGTTTGTGCCTGTATGCCCTGGGCGGCATCCACCAGCAGCAGGGCGCCTTCACAGGCGGCCAGTGCACGGGATACTTCATAAGAGAAGTCCACGTGACCGGGGGTATCGATCAGGTTAAAAGTATATTTTTCACCGTTCTTTGCGGTGTAGTCCATCTGGATCGCATGGCTCTTGATGGTGATACCTTTTTCACGTTCAAGATCCATGTCATCCAGCACCTGCGCCTGCATGTCACGGTCGGAAATGGTGTGTGTAAACTCCAGTAAACGGTCTGCCAGGGTACTCTTACCGTGGTCAATATGGGCAATGATACAAAAATTGCGAATATTCTTCATATGATGTTTTGCTGTTCCGTAGGCCTATTGCAAAGTACTACATAAACCTTATTCAGCCGGCAAAGGTATTGAAATTAGTTCATTAGTTAATGCGTTTTGCGATTATGTTTTGTTGTGTGGTTGTTAGGGAGATAGGACCCGCAACTGTGGCTTTTTTTGATATATTAACTTTTAATTCTCAACTTTATAGACATAAGGGAAAAATAAAGCATCAAACCCGTATTGTTTAATTATAAAAATCACCGGAACATGGAACTAACCAGTCAGTTTGAACAAGCCGTAGCGGAAAGCAAAACGCTCCCGGAGAAACCGTCCAACGAAATTTTGCTGCAATTATATTCCTTATACAAACAGGGCACCACCGGCGATGTGGATACTGATCCTCCTTCCAATCCGTTTGATTTTGTGGCGAGAGCCAAACATGAAGCGTGGGAAGGCCTGAAAGGCAAAACAAAGGAAGCTGCCATGCAGGAGTATATCGACCTGGTGAAAAAACTGAAAGGATAGCGGAAGGAATTACGAATCAGGAATTATGAATTACGGATTTACAGGAGGGTCATCGACCCTATCTCCCCGCAAATCCGTAATTCGTAATTCCTAATTCCCCTTCCGTAATTCCTAATTCTTTATCTTTGAAGAATGATACCATCCTACACAATAAGCGAAAAGTCACAACATTACCTGGCGCTGGAAGAACAGTATGGTGCCCACAACTACCACCCGCTGCCGGTTGTACTGGAGCGGGGTGAAGGTGTTTTTTTATGGGATGTGGACGGCAAACGATATTATGATTTTCTATCCGGATACTCGGCGGTAAACCAGGGGCATTGCCATCCGAAAATTATTGCCACCCTGATAGAACAGGCAAAAAAACTGACACTTACCTCCCGTGCATTTCACAATGATCTGCTGGGTGAATATGCACAATACATCACTTCCTATTTTGGATACGACAAGGTGTTGCCAATGAATACCGGTGTGGAAGCCGTGGAAACAGCGCTGAAACTGTGCCGGCACTGGGCCTATGTCGTAAAGGGGGTTCCGGAAAACAAAGCTAAAATTATTGTTTGCAGCAATAACTTCCACGGACGTACACTGAATGTGATATCCTTCAGTACCGATCCGTCTGCCCGTAATAATTTCGGTCCTTTTATGCCAGGTTACGAGGTTATTCCCTATAACAGTTTAACCGCACTGGAACAGGCATTACAGGATAAAAATGTAGCTGGTTTCCTGGTAGAACCTATCCAGGGAGAAGCGGGCGTAATGGTGCCGGATGAAGGCTACCTGTCCAAAGCGCGGCAGTATTGCCACGATGCCAATGTATTGTTCATCGCCGACGAAATACAAACAGGACTGGCCCGTACCGGTAAAATGCTGGCCTGCGATCATGAAAATGTGCGGCCCGATATCTTAATCCTTGGCAAAGCCTTATCAGGAGGCACCTTGCCGGTAAGTGCAGTGCTGGCCGATGATGAAGTTATGCTGACCGTAAAGCCGGGAGAACATGGCTCTACCTATGGCGGTAACCCACTGGCATGTAAAGTAGCCATCACCTCCCTGCAAATATTGAAAGACGAGAAAATGGCGGAGAACGCAGCTGCGATGGGACAATTACTCCGCAGCGGCCTGCAGGAACTTCATTCACCTTATATTACAACCATCCGCGGCAAAGGATTACTGAATGCCATCATTATTGAGCACAAAGATCCTGAAGCCGCATGGGACCTGTGCTTAACATTAAAAGCAAATGGCCTGCTGGCCAAGCCCACCCATGGTGATAAAATACGGTTTGCACCACCACTGACCATCAATGCCGGGCAGATATCCGACTGTTTGCAGATCATCAAAAAAAGCCTGGAACAGGCCTTCAGTTAGTTAATTGCTGTATGACATCATCCCATAAAGCCATCCGTAGCTCCGGCTGGAAAACAGACTTTCTAATCGGTTTTCCCGACGGGCTTTTCCTGTTGTTCTTTGCCACACAGGTAATACAGGTGTTCCCCATCGAAATACAAACCTTTTATACGCTGCATATCTGCATCTGGCTGATAGGCGCACTCCTGGTGACTTTCAGCGCTTTCCAGGCCAATAAAGGGGATATGCAGCACGACAATGCATTATTATCAGATCAGGAAAGAAGCAAACTGCAACACCTGGATATCAATGCACATACCATTGCGCATATAGAACAGGAAATGGAAAAAGATGCGCATACCTGGGAACAGATCCTGGAACAGGAAAAAGTAACGGAAACTACGTTTAGCCGTTCCCGTGCGATACAGCATGCCCTGCTTACCGGGTTGTTTTTTTTATTGGGAGGGTCGCTATCACTGGGACCTTATCTTTCCAACGAAAATTTTCCGGCAGCTTCGCAAACCAGTATCATGCTTGTTTTCCTGGGACTCACCGTTTTTAGTTTTATAAAAGCGAAAGTAACTGCCCAACGTCCGCTGCCCGTTATTTTACGCTACTGGTTAATGGGCGCCGGTGTACTCGCCGGTGTATGGATATTACATAAGGCGATCTTCTGAAAAGCAGAAAGCGTAAAGCATAAAGCATAAAGCTATTGAGGCGAATGACCGGAACGGAATGATTCATGTGCCCGTTAGTCATTCGCCTCAATAGCTTTATGCTTTATGCTTTACGCTTTACGCTCCTTAGTAAACAACACACAAACAAATGCCACCAAAGCAGCGCCCAGTGATACATACAACGCTACACCCGGAGAAGGACACTCTCCTATTTCACAACGCGAATACAGGATCATATTCCGGAAAGTCCATGCCAGCAGGAATCCTACAATAAAAAGATTGATCCTGGATACCCATTTATTTTTTACCAGGAATATGATAATCGCCAGCACAGAAAGAATGATGCTTAACTTACCTGGCTCTCCGTAACTGGAACCGGTTCCATTCATACCTGTAAACATCAGGTGCCTGCTTTCTATAACAGACCA
Source organism: Chitinophaga hostae (assembly GCF_018224885.1). GTDB lineage: Bacteria > Bacteroidota > Bacteroidia > Chitinophagales > Chitinophagaceae > Chitinophaga > Chitinophaga hostae. The sequence goes on from NZ_JAGTXB010000010.1 coordinate 166,934, forward strand.
TGGCAAAAAAGCACATACAATCACCAGCAATGCAGCCAGTATACCAATAATTCCTGTCCTGGACATATTCTTCTATTTAGGAGTGCAAAGGTAGTACAAATCAGCTACTTCCCTCCCGGCACACAATGCGTGCGCAAATAATTTGTATACAAAGTAGAGAGATGTTCAAAAGTACCCTGGCCTTCAGAGATGCTATGCGTACGGTTTGGATAAGCCATAAACTGGAACTGCTTGTTATACTTGATCAGCTCATTCAGCAGCATTTCTGCATTCTGGTAATGCACGTTATCATCGCCCGTACCATGAATGTACAACAGGTTGCCGCTGAGATTGCGTGCATAAGTGATGGGAGAACCCTTCACAAAGTCTTCACGGTTTTCTTCCGGCAGCCCCATATAACGTTCCTGGTAAATGTTATCGTAGGTCAGCTGGTTGCCTACAGCGGCAATGGCGATACCTGTTTTATAGATTTCCGGATACTGGAACATGAGGTTCAGCGTCATAGAACCACCACCGCTCCAGCCCCATACCGCCGTACGTTCCGGATCAAGAAAAGAATATTTCTGCAGCAGGGCTTTGGTACCCATCGCCTGATCGCGGGCATTGATTAATCCTACTTTACGATACACACACTTACGCCAGGTACGGCCTTTGGGCAACGGCGTACCCCGGTTATCCATGGAAACATATACGTAACCGTCTGCGGCCATATCGCCATCGTACAGGAAGTTACGTCCTGCTCCTATAGCGTCCAGTGTGGTGGCCCCTGCCGGTTCTCCATATACATAAAACACCACCGGGTATTTCTTTGCCGGGTCAAAGCCTGCAGGCTTGTTCATCCAACCGCTCATAATCACACCATCTACGGTAGTAATGGTAAAGAACTCCGGCTTGTTAGGCGCGGCAGCCGATTTGGTGATAGCGTTCAGCACCGCATGGCTGCTGCTTTTATGCGCGGGCAGCTGCAGGTTTTCGCTTACTGGATAAGTATAGGCATTGCTGAATTCGTGAATAGCCCAGGCACTGTAAGGAGAAATTTTGTATTCATGGGAGCCCGGTTCGTTGGCGGGCGTGATGCGTTCTGCTTTGCCGCCATTGAGCGATACCTTATAAAGATATTGCTGGGTAGGGTTTTCGGGAGAAGCTAAAAAATAAATGGTGTTATTGGCTTCGTCAATTTTAGCGATGCTGATGATATCATAATTACCTGGCGTAAGCAAGGTAGCTTTTCCATCTTCTGTATTAATATTGTACAGATGACGCCAGCCGTCCTGTTCACTCACCCAGATAAATGATTTACCATTACGGATGAAATCCCATCCGGCGATGTTATCATCATCCCAGCGTGATTTCACATCTATCCAGGCGCTGTCTGTTTCTTCGTACAGGGAACGCACTTTACCCGTGGCTGCATCGCAGGTCATCACTTTGCTGTCGTTTTGTTTGCGGTTTAATTGCTGGATGATCAGGGTATTTTTACCTGGTATCCATTCCATACGTGGAATATAATGCTGTTGGTCATCGCCGGGAACCTGCATCCAGGTTGTTTTAGCAGTTTGAATGTCTGCCACCCCTATCCTGCAGGCAGAAGGACTTTCCCCAGCTTTCGGATACTCTACGGGCACAGTAAAGGAGTAGATGGAATCGGTGTTATCGATCATCAGGAAGTCGCGGATCTTGGTGGCATCGATCTGCCAGTAGGCAATGCTTTTACCATCGGGGCTCCAGCGGAAACCATCCCGGCAGCCAAATTCTTCTTCATAGGCCCAGTCGAAGGTACCATTAATGAACCGCCGGGTGCCATCGGTGGTGAGGGGGGTGACGGCGCCACTTTGCAGGTCTTCCACGAAGATGTTATGTCCGCTTACATACGCGGCTTTGCTCCCGTCCGGCGACAGTTTTGCAAACATCAATGAAGAAGCGGGTTTGCCTTTACCCAGCTGTAACAGCTTGCCGGTGGCCACATCCAGCACCCAGTAGTCACCGCGGGTTTCATAGCGCCATACTTTCTTTGTATTGGTGTACAACAATACTTTTTTCTCATCGGCAGAAAAATAAAAATCCCTGACAGACAGGCCATGAAAGGCAGCTGCGGGGATCCTGACAGCGGATCGTTCACCCGATAGCGGGTAAGACTCAATTCCTGATTCTGTTGCCTTGTAATAAGCCTGTCCGTCGCGGCTCCACCTGATTCCCTTTCCGGGCTGCGCCTGCATTGGGAGATAGTGCAGCGCCAATAGAACAATGAGTAGTGTAAGTTTCTTCATTATGTCAGAATAATGTGCAATGGTAGCCAAATTATAAAAGAAAAAAAATGAACAATGTGGGAATGGTGTTGTAAGTGTGCCAAATGGTTAACTATGGAAGATATTATTTATTTTATTTTTTTTAATGTTTTGTGGATAAAAATCACCCGTTAGTTGGAATTTATCAATTTCTTTTTTTCTATTTTTATGTCAGAATTAATAATTAAATAATGAAAACCAACCGGTTAGCTAGGAGCAACCGGTGTAAACAAATCCTGCAGAAAAACCATCAGTTATGATTCAGATTACCTTATCTTATAAAAACCGAGAGTATTTGCAATTCGAAGACAGCTCCCTGGCGCAGATAGCGGAAACCACCAGGAAACTGCTGTATGCCTTACTGGAAGACATATACGATCTTGTTGCTAAAGAAACCGGCCGTTTCCTGATTTACCTTGACCATCATCCAAAAATAGAAGTACAGGGATTTAGCACGGGTCTTCGTGCCCAGATAGAGCGTACATTGCGCGGCGAATCTGCCTATGATTATTAATTTTCATCATGGTAATTTAAAGTATCCTTATCTTAGGTCATAAAATAAGACAAGGAGAATGCACCTCACCTTTATCCAGGTACTTGAATTACTCGGCACTTTTGCATTTGCTGTTTCGGGCGCAACAGCAGCTATCAACAAATCATATGATGTTATCGGTTTACTGGCGCTGGCCTTTATTACAGCGATCGGCGGGGGAACCGTACGCGATTTGCTGATAGGCGCCACACCGGTGGCCTGGATGACGGACGAGCTTAGTAATACTGCTATTATAGCCGCAGCGATAATCGCCACACTGTTTTTTTCCTACGTAAAAAAACTCAACCGCTTACTCAGTACATTCGACGCCATTGGGCTGGGCATGTTTACCATTACCGGCATCAACAAAGGCGTGGCGGCAGGTTTGCCTTTGCCTGTATGTGTAGCGCTGGGAGTTATTACCGGTACTTTCGGAGGCCTGTTGCGCGACGTTATCTGTGGTGAACAACCCATTCTTTTTACCCGGGAAATATATGCCGCCGCCTCCCTGGCAGGAGGTATTTTGTACATTGTAGCCGGCCGCTACAGCGGTGTTACGGGAGATATTGCACAGAGTGTATCCGTTGCCGTTATTGTTACCATACGACTGGTTTCCCTGAGAAACAACTGGCAGTTACCCCGGCTAAGGGCATAATGTTTCGCATAAAATCAGTTGTGAAAGGCTGTCTGCTGAAAGCAAAAAAAATATTATCTTACTTATATGATGGCATTATTTGATAACTACATAGCATTTGCTACCACCGTATTTATGGGCCTGCTGGCGATTGTCAACCCTATTTCCGCCATCCCGGTTTTCATGGAGCTGACCTCCAATATGGACAAAAAAGCCAAGCGAAATATCGCTACCAAATCTGTTATCATTGCCTTCTGTATTATCCTTGTTTTCAGCGTTGCGGGTAAATTAATATTCCATGTTTTTGGTATTACACTGGCTGCCCTGCGCGTTACCGGCGGTATCCTGGTATTTGTGATCGGGTATGAAATGGTGAGAGGGGAAAAAGAAAAATCCGATAATCCCAAACTGGGTGCGCTCCCCGTAAAAGCAGACCAGGGTATCAGCGTGGCTATTACCCCCCTGGCAATGCCATTGCTGGCGGGCCCGGGCGCTATTACTACTTCCATGAGCTATTCGGCCGCCAAAGATCTGACTCACCTCGCTATTGTAATAGCTATTTATGCATTTATATGTTATATCACCTATCTCCTCTTTATTGCAGGTGAACGGATTGTAAAAATAATCGGCACCAATGTGATGATGGTCGTTACCAAAATGATGGGATTAATCCTGGCCGTAATAGGTGTACAGATGTTCGCATTGGGCCTCCGCGAGCTTTTTAATTTTTAGGAAGGTTTCTAAAACAATTTTAAATCATTCCTTGTTATTATTCTAAATACAAACCAAAAGAGTTTCAGAATAGCATATAACAGTTTCAGCAAGTAGCCATCATCCACATAGCGGTGGCCCGCTATGGTCGTCGACAGCGATAACTAATCCAAAAACACTTAATCATATCAACACCGTGCGCGTACTACGTGCGGTATATGCTATGCCCGCTTAAAAGATTTTTTTAGTTGAACAACAGGTAAATCCGTTATTGATTACTAGGTGGATGTTATTTGTTCTCTTTTTTTAATAAGAACATAAAAAATCAATATAGACGGAACAGTTAGCAGAAAAGCCGTCCCGATTCCTCGGGACGGCCGCTTTTTTTTAACGCTTCTTTCTTCGCTTGCCATCGGCGATATCTTTCTTATCGTACTCGTCTTCATCATATCCTTCGAGCACCTGGTTGCCATCATCATCCCGCTCCTTTTTCGCACCACCTTTTGCAGGTGCTATCGCTTCATTCTTACGCTTTATTGCTTTCAGGTCCCGTTTTTCGGAGGTACTTTTCCTGGTTGTCATAAGCTCGGTTTTACCACACAAACATCAAAAAAACTGCCGGAACTATGGCAACCGAACACCGTCTTTTATTTCATCTGTTGCATTCACAATCACCTGGTCGCCGGCCTGCAATTGCCCGAATACCTCTGTGGAATCATTGTGGTGATTACCTTCTTCGATATCAATCCACCTGGTACGATGATCTTTTACAGTGATCACATACTTTTTCTCAGTAGACATTACAATAGCGCTGGCTGGTACCAGCATCGCCTGCGCTGATCCGTTCAACGGTAACAACACTTCTGTATACATCCCTGCTTTGAGTAAATGCTGCCCGTTCTGTACATCTATTTCCACAGCCTCCGAACGGAATTTATCATTCAGGGTACCCGCCTGCCTGGCAATGGTTCCCTCGAAATGCCGGCCGGGAATGGCATTCACATCAAACGCAACAGCCGACTGTCCGGACAACTGTGCGCTATACACCTCCGGTATCTGTAATATTAACCTGAGCTTGTCTTCCTGTTCCAGCATCAGCATGGGTTTATCATCTACTTTGGTATCAGGCCCTACCAGCGCGCCCGGATGAATATTACGCTCGGTGATAACACCATCGAAAGGCGCGGTGACCGTGAGATAGCCCCGGTTAACTTCCTGCGCCCGGAAATTCGCCTGCTCGCTGTTCATTAACGCACTATCGGCCAACATACGGGCTCTCGACAATTCCAGGTCATGTGCGGAGATGGTACCGGGTTCGGCGCTTACGGCCAGGGTACGTTCGTAGTTGTCCTTACTGGATGCAAACACAGCAGCAGCCTGGATATACTTGGATTGCGCCGCATAATATTGTTGTGCTACTTCCGGCGCTTCCAATACCAGCAACACCTGCCCTTTTTTTACTTTGGTGCCCCGGTCAACCAGGATGCTTTTCACAAAACCATTAATCCTCGGGTAAATGCTTACTTTCTGGAAAGCCGCCAGCGCTCCGGGTAAGCGGATACTGCCAGCCAACGGACGTTGCACCACCGGCGCCAGGGTATAATGACGCTCATCACCGGTCGCTTTTTTATCAGGCATTGCCGCCGAATTACATGCCGCCAGTCCGGTGATAATTCCCAATACAGGCAAATAATATTTATAATTTTTCATAGTCATATTTTATTTTAAATCATCCTGTTCAGATGGCATTAAAGAAGGAGATGTGTAACCAGCTTTGCGCTGCATCAGTGCATATACCTGTGGCAATATGAGCAACGCCGCAAAAGTGGAAGCGATCAGGCCGCCGATCACGGCCCTGCCCAGCGGCGCCGTTTGATCCCCGGCTTCTCCCAGGCCGCTGGCCATCGGGATCATCCCCGCCACCATCGCCAAGCTGGTCATCAGGATGGGTCGTAGCCGCACGCCGGCACTTACCACTGCCGCTTTCCGCGCATCGCGGTACTCCCCTCTCAGCTTTTCGGCATTGGTCACAATCAAAATCGCATTGGCCACTGATACACCGGTAGACATGATCATACCCATGTACGACTGCAGATTCAGCGTGGCGCCTGTAAGCAGCAGGGCGATCAGCGCGCCCGCAATTACTGCAGGTATGGTGGTGAGCACCACCAGTGATAATTTAAATGACTGATAGTTGGCTGCCAGTAACAGGAAGATGACCACCACCGCTACTATCAATCCATTCTGTAAACTACCCAGCGTTTCTACGAGCAAACTGGAAGCGCCTTTCAATTCTGTAATCAAACCCTTAGGCGGCGTGCCCGATTCGCTGATGGCCTTCTGCACTGCTGCGGTTGCTGCACCCAGATCTTTACCGGAAATATTGGCACTAACGGTCACGAACCTACGAGGACCGGCGCGGTCAAATTCCCCCGGCATCTCCGTCATGCTAAAGGTGGCTACATCCGCCAATACCGGCCTTGGCTGACCTTTTACCAGCGGTATTTCTTTCAGGTCGTTTAATGCGGTCATATTGTATTCCGGCACCTGCACCTGTACCTGGTAGGTATAGGCTACTTTTTCATCGAGCCATTGGTTCTTTTCTGTAAAACGGCTGGACGAGGTAGACGCCGTTACCGAACGCGCCACCTGGTAAATGTTCAATCCCATCTGCGCCAGTTTAAGCCGGTCGATGCTGATACTGATCACCGGAAAATGCAGCGGCTGCGCAATCTGTACATCACGGAGGAATGGCACATTTTTCAGATGATCTACCAGCTGTTGTGCATACCCGGAGATCTGCCGCATATCTTTACCGGCTACCCGTACCTCAATAGGCGTAGCCGCGCCCTGGCTCATAATTTTTTCTGTGAGATCGATAGGCTCAAACGACAACCGCAGCTCCGGGATTTTCGCTTTTATATTCGCTCTGAGTTCGTCCTTCAGTTTTTCAATATCTACCTTATAATCCTCTTCCAGGTTTACCTGCAGTACCGCTTCATGCGTGCCGCTATTAAAAACATAAAGGTTGCTGGTGCCATAACTGCTGGGAATGAGTCCTACATAGGCTGAGCTAATCGCCACATGACCGTGTACGGTGCTGTCTACAATTGCCAGCACCTGGTGTAATCCCTCTTCCGTACGCTCCAGCCGCGTGCCGTCAGGCATGCGTAGCCTCAACTGGAACTGCCCGGCGTTCACATGGGGCATGAGGTCTTTTCCTATCCATAGGTAACAGCCTCCTGCCAACAACAAGGAACCGGTGATATAAACGGTAACGACTATACGCGATTTATTCATACCGTTTTCCAGCGCCCGCATGAACGATAATTTAAACCGCTCAAAGCCGGTCGCTTTTTCCGGGCGTTGCTGCTCCCTGTGCAGGTGATCATCTATTTCTTTTATCTCCGCAGCATCAAGTGCCAGTCCGGCATGCGCGTGCTGGTACCTGTCTGCTTTCAGCCACCAGTTGGCAATGACGGGCACCAGGGTTTGCGCAGCAAAGAAAGAGGCGATCATGGCAAACCCGATGGATAGCGACAGTGGCAGGAACATGGCGCGAGGTACGCCAGTCATAATAAACGACGGCGCAAACACCGCCAGGATACAAAGCAGGATCAGCACCAGCGGGAAGGCTATCTCTTCACAGGCATCGTATATGGCCTGCCGTTTGGACTTGCCCATTTCCAGGTGCTGGTGGATATTTTCTATCGTCACCGTGGCCTGGTCCACCAGGATACCAATGGCCAGCGCCAGTCCGCTCAGTGTCATAATATTGATGGTTTGGCCCGCCAGTTTCAATCCCATCACCGCGCATAACACAGCCACCGGGATGGTGACTACCACCACGAGACAACTGCGCAGGTCGCGCAGGAATAATAACACCATCAACCCCGTCAGCAACGCACCCAGCGCACCTTCTGTAATGAGACTCTTTACGGCGTTGATCACAAATACCGACTGGTCAAATTCGTACGACACCTTTACATCGTCGGGTAGCAGACTTTGCATTTCCGGTATTTTTGACTTCAGCGTTTTTACTACTTCCCAGGTAGAAGCATCTGCGGTTTTCACCACGGGAATATATACGGATCGTTTGCCGTTTACCAGTGCATAGTCCACCGTTACATCCGTGGCATCCGCTACCCTGGCCACATCCCGGATAAACACATTATTGTTGCCATTGGTCACAATAGGAATATCTCCAAAATCAGCCACCTGTTTTTCCAGTGAATTGATCGTTGTTACAAACATGGTGTTGTTGATGCGAATGTTGCCCGAAGGGGTCATCACATTATTCTTTGCAATGGCCTCTACTACTTCATCGGCACTCAGGTTGAAGCTGCGCAGTTTTTGCGGATCTACGTTTACCACCACGGAACGCGAGTTGGCGCCAAATGGCGGTGGCGCCGACAATCCGGGGACTGAGGCAAACATCGGCCTGATACGGGTGGCCGCGAGATCGTAAATTTCTTTCAGCGATTTTTTGGGACTGCTGAATACCAGCTCTCCTACCGGCAGGGAAGACGCATCAAAACGCATTACCTGTGGTGGCAGCGCGCCCGGCGGGAAAAACTTCATGGCACGGTTCACCTGCAACGCCACCTGGGCAGAGGCTTCCGCCATGTCCGTATTTTCATAGAAGGTGAGCTTTAATAACGTTAACCCCTGTATGTTTTTAGTAGAGATATTTTTCACCCCGTTCACATACAGGAACTGGTCCTGCAGCCGGGTGGCAAAAAAACCTTCCATCTGCTGCGGCGACATCCCTCCGTAAGGCTCTATTACATAGATAGTGGGCAAATTGAGCTTAGGAAAAATATCGATGGGTATACTAAATATAGACAGCACCGCAAACAGCAACAGGCCGCCGGTGATCACCACCACGGCGATAGGCTTTTTCAGTGCCGAAGAAACGAAAGACATAATAAAACATTTAGTTCAGATCAGGTAAAAGTTGTGAAATGGTGTTACCGGCATAAGCCGCGCGAAACAAGGCTTTCCAGGCAGCATCGCGGGTTTGTACCAGGTCGGTTTCAGCACGGTTCAATACAAATAAAGCAGTGGTTACCTCTATGATATTGGTAAGCCCTCCTTTATACAATGCCATTTTCTGCCTGGCGGCTGCCCGCGCGGCGGCCAACTGCAAAGGCAGTTCCAGCAGTTTATCTTTCGATGTCTGAATATCCGATTGTGCCTGTTGCAACAGCCCCGTAAGCGTGGTACGCGTGGTTTCCAGCTGTTGCTGTGCCACTTCTGACCTGTATTGCTGTACTGCCACTTTTTCGTGTGTTCGTTTCAGGTCCGTAAGATTGTAGGTGATCCCCAACCCCAGCAGGTAATTGTACCTGCTGTATCCCAGGCCACTCCACAGATTTTTGTCGTATACATCATTGAAGGATCCGCTGGAACCGCGCATCCATCCGGCTGCCATCAGGTTTACCTTTGGGAGCCGTGATTTACGGATCACCTGTTCTGATGCGCGCTGTTGCCGGTAAACGGCGTTGTAGTACTCCAGCATGGGATGACCACTGATACTATCCGGCGCCACCACGTCCAACAGGGAAAACAGGCGTTCATTGTTAACCGTATCGGGCTGTATCTGTGCAGTGTCCAACCCTGTAAAGGTGGATAGCCGGATGCGTACCTGGTTGTATTTATTTTTGATATCGAGAAGATTTAACCGTGCTTTGGATAACTCGGCCGCTGCTATGGCACTGTCTACACCAGGCTTCAGCCCATGTAACACCGTGGCGGTAACGGCCCTCAGCACTTCTGCATTTCGTTGGATATTATCGGAAGCAATTTTGCGTAATGCCTGTAACCGCAGGCATTCGAGATAATTTTCGATGACGGCAACCGTAAGCTGGTTGGCTGTATTACTCAAATCAGTTTGCTGTACTTTGAGCGCCTGTGTTGCTTCTTTTTGTTCACTGCCGTATGCGCCAAAATTATATACTTCCCATGTCATGGCCGCCATAGCAATGTTGCCGCTCATCAGGGCATTATTGTTTTCCGCACGGATCCCTCCGGAAGTAGACGGGATCATGCCCATGGTAAAATAGGATCCGTAGATACTGTTGTCTGTTCCCGCATCCAGCTGCTCATGCAGTTTTACGGCCGGGTACCAGTTATGCTTTGTGTCTGTAAGGCTGGCCTTGCCCGCTTTTACCTGGGCCTGTTTTGCTTTTAATGCCGGGTAATGCTCAAGGGTGAGCGCAATAGCCCGGTGCAGCGAAAAGCTATCCGCTGCAGATTGTGCGAACAAAGAAGTGAAGGGAAAAATACATAGCAACCACCAACACCACTTTCTCGCGATCATATGTAAATTCATAAGTCGCTGAAAAAAGAATGAAATAAAAGAAAATAGATAAACGGGTTATCAGGCGGTGGGCGGGCCTCTCCAGCTTCTCAGCGGTATGGGTACGCTGAGGTAAGGATTAAAATAAAATCCCTGGGGGACTTTGTCTACATAAATAAATTCTGCGGTAACTACTGACAGGAATAAAGGGCAAACCCTTTCATGGCCATGGCTGTCGTTGATACCCACCGGCCGGCGTTTAAACCTGTTTATTGTAGCCCGGAGCCGGGGTGCTTTTATGGCAGCGTTAGTAGCAGCCATCCGGGTTTCATGAATATTACCGGCGGCTGTTTTTTGTACAAACAGGCTATGCCCCTGCAATTGCGGCAGGATCATCACACTGATCAATACAAAAAATAATTGCCTGAATAATTTCATGTGGTATACAGCTATGAATTCACTAAGGTATTCAATACTGGCAGGTAAAGTACAATATTGCCCGGTATTTTAACCAAATTTTAATCTGCTAGAAAAAACAAACCAGGCAAAGTTCTTCCATTTTTAAAAGGGCATTGGCCAGGCGGAAATCCTGCATATTCAGGCAGGCGAAAGATTGGTATTCATCCAGCACCGTTCCTACGGCTACTATTTTCAGGTCCTTCGCATCAATTTGTTCATTGACAAAATCGAGTATCGCTTTTGCAAAATCTTCTGCAGCCACAATCTCTTCATAGGCAGCCGGATCCGGCGCCTCCAGCGTGATACCGGCTTCCTGTAAAGGCCTAAGTTCATTGAGACTGTCGATACCAATGGCAGCAAATTCCTGCCATTCAAATTCCACTACGTTACCGGTGGCAGACAAAGCCGCATGCAATTCTTCCCAGATAGCCACTGAGTTGGGGGATACAATTTCCGGTAACCGGCCAATCAGTTCTTCGGCATCGTCTTCTTTAAAAATATCAAGGTACAATTGCTCCAGTGGCTCACGGGCATTGGTCATGCCATTCAGCTTTTCCAGCAACTTCAGTTCCTGTATCAGGGTGTTCCAACGCAACAACAGTTCTTCCTCATCTTCCTCATTCATATCATCAGTGATCAATACTGCCTTGTCCTGCAGCTTGTAATTATCCAGCCTGCTTTTGCGGATAAGCAATTCGTGCATACCAAAGGAAAGCTCATAGGAGGCGTAATTAAGAAATGAAGTGCCGATGAGCACTTTGTCCTTAAATATTTCATGTACCACGCTTTCTTTGGTATCTATGTGCGAATAACCGGTATCTCTCCCATAGGTCTGTGTTAACCAGGTAAAATCTTCACGTGAAATTTCAGGTATCTGAACTGGCATATAATTTAATCCGATGAGGAACAAAAATAGTTAATACTTTGATTAAAGTGATTAATTTGATGAGCCTGGTGAGCGGAGATTAACTGCTGATCATAAAAGCGCAGGACCCGTCTGATATTTTATCAGGTGGGTCCTGCACTTTTATGATCAGCAGGATCATCAAATGAATCACCTTAATCAAAGTCGGAATTTGAGGCCCGCATTTACCCCAAGGCCACCTATATTGATATATGATTTCAGGTCATTGGAGGGCTTGTTATCATCCTTATAAATTACTTTGGTACCCTGTTGATTTACCGGTGTGTTGGAATTCTGGTCCAGCGTGGTTTGATAAACGGTATTTTTTTCCGCTACGCTCAGGTCTTTCAGTGAGCGTTTTGATAACTCCTGTATGGGTGCGCCGGTAGCGCCATTGATCAGGGTATTGGTTTCCTCATACCGCGTGATTTCTTTTTCTTTACTTCTTACCGGTATGTTCCTGTATTCTGTTTCCACGAACACATCAAACCGGGATGCCACCTGGAAAGACACGCCCAATGCGCCCTGGAAGCCAATTGTTATATTGGGTTTGATTTCTTCCTTCCGGCTGATGGCGGTATGTATCTGCGAACCGGGAGGCACCGGCAAACCTGCAGGCGGCGTGGATGTTTGGCTGGCATCTGTTTCAATATAGAGGCGTCCCCATAACGGAACTACCACGCCAAAACGCACATAGGGATTTACTTTTTCGAAACCGGGGCTCACCACAAGACTGGGCGCAAAATCCACCGCATTTACATAACCATGCGATTCCACATGTCCCAGTTCCCTGGTTGATCCTTTCAGCGTTGTTTGTTGACGGGTCATCAGGTTTTTCTTGCTATGGAAGTAGTTAAACGTTCCTTCTACTGCCAGGTACCTGTTGATGTTATAACCAACAGACAAGCCGCCTCTGAACCCCTCTCCGTACGACCCGGTAAGCACTTTGCGGCTGATGGTATCCAAACCTGCGCCTGGCGCAAATTCTGTGCGCAGGTCCTGTGGAGGATACGGGCCTACATTGGGAAACTGTCCCGGAGATACACTAAAGAAATAACCTCCGGCTACTTTTAAATACCATTTTGAGTGGGAAGATGTGTTGGGAGCGTTTTGGGCCTGGGTCGCAACTGAAACAGCCATCAACAGCGCGGCTGCACCAAACAAACGTAGTTTTTTCATATGCAATGGTTTTGGTGTATTGGATTAAACTATTGAAAGTTAATAAATTATTACCAAAAAACCATTGCTGAAACCGCCTGTTAAAATGCTTCCGCCAGCGACAGATACAATCCTTTTTGCCTTGATTCACCACTGCGTTTTTCTCCCACGGCATAGTCTATACGAATAGTAAGCCGGGCATTTTCGTCGTAGAAGTAACGGATACCTGCCCCATAGCTGGGCTTAAATCCGCCGAAGCGGAAATCATGATTGCTGAACACTGTGCCCGTTCCTGCAAAGGCTGCCAGCGCAAATTTGGGTTTGATATCCACAAACCAGATATGAATACGCATTTTGGGATCCACGAGATAGCGATATTCTGCCTGACCAGCCAGGTAGTTCTGGTTCCGGTATCTGCCTGCATAGTATCCACGCATGATCTGGTCATTTCCCATTTCGGGCAACAGGTAAAACGGCAGATTATCTCCCTGCAGGCTGTTGAAAATACCATGGAAGCCCAGGGTACTTTTCCGGGAGAAAGCAATAAAATGTGTACCCTGCGCCTCAAGCTTAAAAAGCGGGTGCTTGCTCAGGAAAGCCGGTGCATATGCGGCGTTCAGCTTCAGCCACCATCCGCGCCTGGTAAAGTTTTCATTGTCGCGGTTATCAAAAATACCGGTCAGTCCAAGAAAGGTAACATAGCCTCCTTCCTTGTCTACCAGCGGCACAGTGGTATAAATACCTTTACTATCGCCGCTGCCATAAGTATCGTGCTGGTACAGGACGGAAGCCCCTGCGTAGAAATGCCCGCTCACGCGCCGCTCCCCTTCCACCTGGACTTTATACCGCGTGTTTTTTACCAGCGACCGGTTATCATAATGCGTGGTATCCCCGATACCAAAAAAGTAAAGCGGGTAATTATGGTAACGCAGGTTGCTTTTAAAGTGCCAGGTATTGGACCGGGTCCAGATATTTGTTTTGAGATCTATTTTAAACTGCTTCTCCGTGGTAACGGCAGGGATCAGGTTAATGGTAGAGTTGCGTGTGCTGCGATCCGGATTTTTATTATCCGTATAAAAGGCATACAACATGGCAGCCCCAATTTCCAGTCCTTTTTCCTGGGAATAGCCAAGTACGGGTAACGGAAAGAAACTACGTTTACGCAACCATAAACTGTCGTATAGACCTTCCCGTGAGGGGGTATTGTTGGTAACGCTATCCTGTTGTGCCCTTGCGCCTGCTGCTAATAAAATCAATAAAGCCGTGATATGGAGGTTTTTACGCATAAGGGTGCAAATGTAAAGAAATTACACGGAGCGGGCTTTCGGCCGGGAAATTTTTTCCGGCCGGGAACTGGAAAGGTTGGCCGCAACTACGGCCTGTCGGAATGGCCCAGGCTTTTTTCTGGGTTTACCCGGTCGCGTACCTGTTGTTTCAGGATTTTGATTTCCGGGAAATGCCCTGCTTCTTTGCGGTCAAATATAATTTCTTCATTAAGCGATATGATATAGGTGCCGCCGGTTTCGCTGGGACGCAGGGTTACCCCGCCCAGTTCCGTTGCAAAAGTAGTAAGCAGTTCCTGGGCCATATAGGCAGCACGCAGCAGCCAGCCGCATTTAGGACAATATTCGATCGTGATTAAAGGCTTCATTGACGTCGTTATTTTAAGCATTTATCCGGGTTAATCGCCCCTCCGGGCAAATTTCCCCCTTCACAAAAAAATAAAATTTTGGCGAAAGATACGACCCTATTTGGTTTATAGGTATATAACACTAAATACACCGGCCTTTAATTCACTTTTTATCTCAACTTACTTTGAATCGTGGCACATTATCTTTAATTTTAACCTATATTATGGTGGACCGTCCCCGAATCGCTCCACCCTTGTCACAGCCAACACTTTACACTATGCTGCCGGCCGGTCCTTTGAGTAAATGCGTTTTAATCCCACTTTACCTCCTGTTGTTGTCGTCCGCGGCCGCAGCACAGCAGGCAACGAGTGATTCATTACAGTCATTACTGCGATCGCACGAAAAGAAAGATACTGCCAGGGCCAACCTGTTAAACCAGGTTTCGAGAAGCTATTTTACCAAAGACGCCGTTACTGCTGCCAGGTATGCCGACGAGGCCCTTCATATCAGCGACAGTCTTCATTATACCAAGGGAAAAATATGGGCATTACGCAACCTGGCCCTGGTAGAAAATACCAAAGGTCATCTTGACCAGCAGATGCAACTCACCCTTAACGCCCTCCAGCTTGCCGAAGCAACCGGTGATCCCTATACGCTGGGAGTACTGAATAATGATGTAGGTAACATTTTCACGGAGCTCAACAGCCCCCGTGATGCCCTCGCTTACCTGAAAATATCCCTGGCCATCAAATTAAAGCGGAACGAAAAAACGGAGATCGCGAAAACGCTGAACAATATCGGATCCGCCTATATCTCTCTGAAAATGTACGATTCCGCCATGTACTTCCTTCAGCGGGCGGAAAAAATAAAGTTAGCATTGAACGACCAGAAAGGGCTGGCCTTTACTTATGAAAACATGGGTATTGTGGCCCTGGTACAGGAACATTACGAGGACGCCCTCCGTTACCACCGGATGTCGGCCACCTATTATAAAGAAGCAGCTAACCTGCCCGGAGTGGTGAAAGCCAGCCTGAACCTGGCAGAAGTGCAAATCATGCTGGGCAACCTGAAGGATGCTGATAAGAACCTGGACACCGCCAAAGCGTTGAACGACAAACTGGGAAATTTCAAAAATGAAATGATCTATTACAAGATCCGCTATGAGCTGGATTCTGCCAGGAACGACTATGTAGCCGCCTTTGATCATTATAAGGAATTCAGCAAACGTAACATCGACTTCTTCAACCAGGAAAAAGGCCGCCAGATATCCCGTTCGGAAGAAAGATATGAGTCAGAGAAAAAACAACGCGAGAACATTCTCCTGAAAAAAGAGCAGCATATGCACCTGGCCACCATACAGCAACAACGGGTGCTGGTATTGTCGGCCGCCGCATTGTTCCTCGCATTACTGCTGATTACCGTAATGGTGTACCGCCTGTACAAAAGGCAGCAGGAACTTTACCTGGAACTCAACAACAAGAACAGGGAAGTATCCATGCAGAACCGTATTATCCTGGAACAGAATGCTACGCTGGAAAATCTCAACCAGGTAAAAGACAAAATATTCTCGGTTATTTCCCATGACCTTCGCTCGCCGCTGGCCATCCTGGAGGGTTTGCTGTTTCTGCTCAAAGATGAAAAAATTGATGCTGGCCAGTTCCGGATGTATACCGATGAACTGTGGAGGGATGTAAAAAATACGGCCTATATGATGGATAACATGTTGCAATGGGCCAGTAACCAGATGAAAGGCATCGGCGTAAAACCCGATGATTTTGATGTTACCCTGCTGCTGAGCCGGGAATTTGACCTGCTGCACACTTTGGCCAGACAAAAAGAAGTAAAGTTATCGCATGAACTAAATCAAAGCATCTTTGTATACGCAGATCCGGATATGATCCGGCTCGTGTTGCGTAACCTGATTAACAATGCCATTAAATTCACCCCTTCCGGCGGTGAGGTGATGATCACCGCACAACAGCATAATGAAACGGCCGAAATTACGGTGAAAGACAATGGCACAGGCATTCCGCTCGAGAACCAGCACCGCATTTTCTCCAATATCTACTACTCTACCACTGGTACACAAAATGAAAAAGGTTGTGGCCTGGGATTACATCTTTCCAAAGACTTTGTAGAACGTAATCAGGGCCAGATCTGGTTTAACAGTATGCCTGGCAGCGGCAGCAGCTTCTCCTTTACCCTGCCGTTATCCGACGACCAGGACCTCAATCCGCGGGGCTACACCGTGGTAGTACAGGACCATCCGCTGGGCGGCGTAAGTTTGCTCAGGCGATGATCATACCAGCTTAAATGCCGTAGTGTGCTTAATTTCCGTCATCACAAAAGAGCTGTGTACCTGCCCTATGTTTTCCACTGCCGCCAGTTTATTGGTTAAAAAATGCTGGTAGCTGCGCATGTCATCAACCACTACTTTTAAGAGATAATCGTACGTGCCGGCCACGTGATAACATTCCATGACCTCTTCCATCCTGGCAATGGCGGTTTCAAATTTTTTTATCAGCGGCTGCGAATGCAGCTGCAGCGACACATTGCAGAAAGCCATCAGGGTTTTACCCACCTTTTCTCCATCCAACAGGGTGACATAACGCCTGATTACCCCGCTTTTCTCGATCTTCTTCAGGCGTTCATAAGTAGGTGTAACGGATAAACCGATACGATGCGCAATCTCCTTGGTATTTAAACGGGCGTCGTTTTGCAATACCTGCAATATGCTGCGGTCTGTTTTATCCAGTGTATCCATGGCAGTTATATTTATCTTAAAAAATGATTCCGGGACTTCAAAATAGTTAATTTAAACTACAATTTAACCTAAAACAGTATCTGTTTTCTAAATTACACATAATACTAGTTTTATTTACTTAGTAAGATATAATTTAGCAGTATCATACACCTGTAATTAACGATTATGAAAGAGCATCGGCTGGCTGCACCCGACGCAGCGGCGCTGAATGAACTGTTGGCGCAGGTACAAACTTGTACCAGGGATTTCCTGGGCTATCCTGTATCTAAAGACTTTGACTATTCGTCATTGCTTCCCTTCCTGCAATACCCGCTGAACAACCTGGGGGATCCCTTTGTACCTTCTACCTATGCGGTTGGGTCAAGGGAGATGGAAAAGTACGTGGTATCCTTTTTTGCGGACCTTTTCCGTGCCCCTGAAGATGACTGGTGGGGTTATGTTACCAATGGGGGTTCTGAGGGCAATTTATATGGTTTATACCTGGCCAGGGAGCTGTATCCCAAAGGCATGGTATATTATTCGGAGGCCACGCATTACAGTGTGCAGAAAAACCTGCACCTGCTGAACATGCCAGGCATTATCATCCGCACGTTGCCGAACGGAGAAATTGATTACGACGACCTGGAAAACACCATCCGGATGAACAGGCATCTGCCGGTGATCATGCTGGCCAATATAGGTACTACGATGACGGAAGCCCGCGATGACGTAAGGCGGATTAAAGGCATCCTGAAAAACCTGGCGATCAAACATCATTACATTCATGCCGACGGTGCGTTGTCCGGCAGTTACAGCGCCTTCCTGGAGCCGCGGCCGGCATTTGATTTTGCAGACGGGGCGGATAGTATTGCCATCAGCGGGCACAAATTTGTTGGCGCTCCTATTCCCTGCGGCGTGGTGGTGGCCCGGAAATCGAACCGCGACAGGATTGCCCGTTCTGTTGCCTATATCGGCAGCATGGATACAACCATTACCGGTTCCAGGAACGGCCATAGTCCGTTATTCCTATGGTATGCACTCAAAAGCCTGGGCCATGCCGGGTTAAAGGCAAGGGCGGGGCATAGTCTTGCGGTAGCCGCTTACGCCGTAACACGTTTAAACGACAACGGCATACCCGCATGGCGTAATCCCGATGCCATTACCGTGGTGTTCCCGGACCCTCCGGCAAGTATTCGCCGTAAATGGCAGCTGGCCTCTGAGAACGGGTGTTCGCATATTATCTGTATGCCCAATGTGAGTAAGGAACAGGTAGATGATTTCATTGCCACTTTAACAAGCGCGATGGTCGCTGTTTAATCAATACCTTCTGCGATGGCCATGATTTCAGTGTTGAGTGCGCGCCTGATCAAACGCTCGGTTTCCTTGTTGCCATGCGGCATCAGTAACTGTACTTTAAACTGCACAAAATCCTTTTTGATCTCAATTGTTTTCAGTGCAAAGCTTTCGGGGGTAAAACTGCGGGCATACTCTTCCACGGAGTTTCTCAGCCGCTCTTCCAGCCCCCTGATGGTGAAGGGATGTTTATGATCCAGCTCAAATTCCAGCGTGAGCTTTTTGATATTTTGTTTAGACTGGTTCAATACGATGGAGGTAAATACCACGGAATTGGGGATGATCACGATGTCGTCGTCCTCATTCTGCAACACTACATTTATAAGGGTGATGTCCATTACTTTTCCTTTATACTCCCCTATGCGCACATGATCTCCGAGTGACAGCTGATCGGAAAACATAATGATCAGCCCATTGATCATGTTGGTGATATAATCTTTGGTGAGGAGGGCGATGGCAGCTGCTACGATGGTGATGCTGGTGATAAATTTCAACGGGTTCACACCAAAAAAGAAGGTGATGGCCAGCAGGAGGAAAACCGTGTTGAGTACAGACGAAATGCGGTTAATACCCAGGATGAAATTATCTTTTTCGATGGGTTTGGTGCGGTTGCGGCGTGTATACCAGGATAAAATCAGGAGCCAGGCCAGGGAGATGATCAGGTTGGCGCCCAGGAAGAAGGTAAGGGCATTCGTTAGCTTAAATAACCAGACAAATTTATCATACATCGCCGGATGCTCAATATTGAAATACACGATGCTCAGGTATACTAACAATTTCACCAGGAATATAATCCGCTCCCTGCGATTGGTGTTTTTATAGGTTTTATCGGTTACCATCATAACAATACTCGCTCGCTTTGCTTGCGAAGGTACAACCGGGATTTCAATTTGTGACGCAACCGTTCTTTATTTCATCTTATCCAGGATATCTTCCCAGATGATCCGGGCTATCTGTTCAGTTTCCACGGTGCGTATACTGCCCTCGAGCGTATCTGTGTGATCAGCGGTAAAAGTACGGTTGTGGGGTTCGTATTCTTCCAGTACATGCTCGCTTACGTCAGGAATCACTTGAAATGCGGTCTCCAAAGCTCCCTTATCGATCGTGATGACCAACCCGTAGGGTTTACCTTTTATGATCACAGTTATGCTGTGCTTTTCCATAAATAAGATGTCGCAAGCCATATACCACAAATAAAGACCGGTGCTGTGCAGTCACCGGTCTTTATGTATATATTGGAAGGATAAAACGCTCGAAAACGCCGGTTATTCAGGTTGTAGCGGCAGATTTTTTACGCGCTGCTGACTTTCTTTTTGGCGCTGCTTTTTTTGTACCGGTCTTTTTGGCAGTTGCTTTTTTGGCAGTAGTTTTCCTTCCTGCTGCCTTTTTGGGAGCAGCACGCTTAGCGGTTGTTTTTTTAGCCGTTGTTTTTTTGGAAGCGGCTTTTTTAGCCGTCGCTTTTTTCGGGGTCGCCTTCTTTGCGGTACTCTTTTTTACCGCTGCTTTTTTGGGCACTTTTGCGCCTTCGGCTCTTGCTTCAGACAAGCCTATCGCAATGGCTTGTTTAGGATTGGTTACTTTTTTATTGCTTCTTCCGCTTTTTAATTTTCCCTCGTGCATTTCATGCATAGTTTTTTCGACCTTACGCTGCGATTCTTCTGAATATTTTGCCATGGCAATAAAATTTAGATGGGTTAAAAAAAGAAATAACTGTATTTGAAAAACAAAATGTAAGCCACGGAAAATGAGGCATTTCCGGCGGTTAAATGTGGAAGTGACATCTAAAGTGTGTTAAAAATTCAATGAATTGTGGAATGTATTACCCTATCTATCCCACCCATGTTGCCCGACATAGCCTGTGGTATTGAAAATCGGCGGTGGCACATATCTTGATCGCCCTAAGCGGAATATTTAACTACTATCACTATAAAAACTTCAGGATTATGGAAGACATCAGATTTCAACATGCCACGCCAGTAACTCATTTAGAGGAGAAAAATCCGGAACAAAAAAGTAAGCATAGTAAACGCGGATTTGCTTCTATGGACCCTGAACAGCAACGCGCAATATCCAGAGAAGGTGGAAAAGCTGCACATCAGCAGGGAGTAGCCCACAAATTCACATCTGAGGAAGCACGGGCTGCAGGTAAAAAAGGCGGTGAGGCCGTGAGCAAAAATCGCGAACACATGGCGGCCATTGGTCGTAAAGGTGGTACCAACCGTGGAAAAAAGAAAAACAACGTAGAAAACGATAGCCAGCAATAACCCATCAGGGTTATTGCTTTTTTTGTTTGGATGGAGGGACTTCCCTGCCATCCATTTCCCGGTAGCAATACATATAGGAATATCTTTCTTATATTTATTGCTTTTTTTATATGGTAGCAAAACGCCGCTGGATCTATTTTCTGATAATTTTACTCAACATCCCTTTAGGACTGGCCACCAGGTGGGCTCCCCAATATTTTCCGGACCTTATACGTATATATGGAGGAGATGTATTATCTGCCACCTGCATATTTTTTGGCATCCGGTTCCTCTACCCGGTTACACCGCTCTGGAAAATCAGTATCAGTAATTATCTTGTATGTATTCTTATTGAAGTGCAGCAGCTGTATCAGGCCGACTGGGCAGTGAGGCTCCGTAATACCCCTGCGGGCATTCTGCTGGGGCATGGCTTCCTGTGGAGCGATTGTGTGTGCTATGCCGCAGGTACCCTGATTGCCTTCTCCTTTGCCTGGCTGCTTGAAAAGATAATTTGATTATATTTATCATACATCAACTAATAAATGCAATATGCTGGTAATTATCAAGATCCTTATCGCTGTAGTTATGCTGGAACACCTCTACATTCTATGGCTCGAAATGTTTGCCTGGACCAGCAGGGGACCCAAAGTATTCCGGCAATTTCCAAAGGAACTCTTTCCTCCTACCAAATCGCTGGCCGCCAACCAGGGATTATATAACGGGTTTCTGGCTGCAGGCCTGGCCTGGACATTTTTCATCAATGATCCCTTATGGGCCGGAAGAGTAGCCATTTTCTTTTTAAGCTGTGTAGTGGTGGCAGGTATGTATGGTGCACTGACGGCCGACAAAAAGATATTTTTTGTGCAGGCCTTACCTGCCCTGATCCCTCTTTTATTGATTTTGTTTTCTTAAGATCTGCTGCATGATACAGGAGTCTGATATCCGTATAGGTAATTACGTTTCCTACTTTGACTATAACATGGAAGAAACAGCCTTCGTAGTAGAAGGCATCCTGGAAGGATATATTTATAATTCTGGTCTTCCCCTCAGTAAATTACATTGTGAAAAGGCCAACCCGGTAGTGCTGGATCTTTACCTGCTTTCCCGCTTTGGCTTTATCAAAGGCGATCCTGATTATGGAGAAGATGTGAATGTATACTCCCTCAAATACAGCCATCTCCACAGCGTACACGTTAGATCTGAAAAGAACGCGTTTCAGCCGCTTACTGATGCTGCTGAAGGGCTTGTAGCCTATGGCCGGCCTATTGTGCATGTGCATCAGCTGCAAAATCTTTTCCACGCCATTACACGCGATGAGCTCACCCTGTTTGAATAATTTATTTCCCCTTTTCCGGCTTGAATAATACCGTACCATCACCTTTTATTATCCGGGTGGTGATGGTTTTGCAACCTTATGAGCATGATGTTTGTTGACCTATGTATGACTTTTTTATACTTAAAAAAACGGAATCCATGAGTACCAACACCTCTCTTATTCCCAACTCCGCAGCGCTGGATGAACTGTGTGTGAACACGATCCGGTTCCTGGCTGTGGATGCCGTACAAAAAGCGGACAGTGGTCACCCGGGGCTGCCATTGGGTGCTGCTCCGATGGCTTATGTGCTTTGGACAAGATTTTTACGTCATGCTCCTGCCGATCCAAACTGGTTTAACCGCGACCGGTTTATATTATCTGCCGGTCATGGATCGGCATTGCTGTACAGTTTGCTGCATTTAACCGGTTATGATTTATCAATAGAAGAAATAAAGCAGTTCCGGCAATGGGGCAGTAAAACTCCCGGGCATCCCGAACGCGGTATAGCACCCGGCGTGGAAGTGACCACAGGTCCGCTGGGACAGGGATTTGCCAATGGCGTGGGGGTGGCTATGGCAGAAGCTTACCTGGCTGCGCGATATAATCGTCCCGGAGATACGGTAATAGATCACTATACCTATGCACTGGTGAGTGATGGGGACCTGATGGAAGGTGTGGCTGCTGAAGCAGCTTCAATGGCGGGACACCTGAGACTGGGAAAACTGATTTATTTATATGACGACAACCGAATCACGCTGGCTTCTGCCACACCGGTCACCTTTACGGAAGACCATGCCATGCGGTTTGAATCCTACGGCTGGCATACGCAGAAAGTAGAAGACGGCAACGACCTCGAAGCCATTGACCAGGCCATCCGGGCAGCGCAGACAATAACAGACCGCCCCTCTCTTATCCTGGTGCGTACACATATTGGCTTCGGTTCACCCAATAAACAAGATACTACGGCAGCACATGGCTCGCCGCTGGGTCCGGAGGAAGTGAAGCTGACGAAAGAAAACCTGGGCTGGCCGGTAACACCGGATTTCCTGGTGCCTCCCGAAGCAAAAGATCATTTTCGTGCAGCCGTTGACGTTGGTAACCAGTTGGTGAGCAAATGGGAAGAGCAGATGGTGATTTATGCACAGCAATATCCCGGGCCTGCGCAGGAGTTACGTTCGCTGATACACCAGCATTTGCCCGAAGGATGGGACAAAGACATTACACCATTTCCGGCCGACCCAAAAGGTATGGCTACAAGAGCAGCCTCCGGAAAGGTGATACAGGCATTTTTCAAACACCTTCCGGGCTTTATAGGTGGGTCAGCTGACCTCAATACTTCCACCAATACAGAATTGAAAGATGCCGGCAATTTTGAAAGTCCGCTGATGAAAAACGGGGATCTACAGGGCGCTGCCGGCGGCGTATGGAGCTATGAAGGCCGAAACATTCAATATGGAGTACGGGAACATGCCATGGGCGCCATTTCCAACGGTCTGGCTGCACACGGTGGCATTATCCCCTATTGTGCCACCTTCCTTACCTTTTCCGATTACATGCGGCCGTCGATCCGGCTGGCGGCATTATCTGAGCTGAAAGTGATCTATGTATTTACGCACGACAGTATTGCGATGGGTGAAGACGGGCCTACCCACCAGCCGGTGGAGCTGCTGGCTGCATTGCGCGCGATCCCGGAGCTGGTAGTGATCCGGCCGGGCGATGCCAACGAAACCATCGTTGCCTGGCAGATGGCCATACAGCTGCCCGACAAACCCGTTGCACTGATCCTTTCCCGGCAGCATATGCCTACACTTGACCGCAGCAAATATGCCGCTGCCGATGGCGTTCGATTTGGCGGTTACATACTGTCGGATGCCCCGGATGGCAAGCCTGCGCTCATTCTTATTGCCACCGGTTCGGAAGTAGACCTTGCAGTAGCGGCACAGGAGAAACTGAAAGAATTTCATATAGCCGTACGCGTTGTATCCATGCCCAGCTGGGAACTATTTGAAGCACAAACAACGGATTACCGTGACCAGGTACTGCCGCCGGAAATAACCGCCCGCATATCGATAGAAGCAGGTATTTCTCAGGGATGGCAACGTTATACCGGCGATAAAGGAAGCAATATCGCCATTGACCGTTTCGGCGCTTCCGCTCCGGGTCCGGTGCTGATGCGTGAATTTGGCTTTACAGCCGACAATATCTGCGAACGCGCGCTGGCTTTATTGAAAAAATAATAGATCGATGAAAAAATTGGTGGTCTTTGACCTGGATGGCACCCTGGCAGAAAGTAAATCTGCCGTAGACGAAGAAATGAGCGGTTTAATTTATTCCCTCCTGCAGGTAGCCAGGGTCGCTGTCATTTCCGGCGGCGCCTGGCCCCAGTTTGAAAAACAGGTGCTTACCCATTTGCCGGCAGATCACCGGCTGCAGCGTTTGTCGATACTCCCCACCTGCGGCACACAATTCTATGAATACAACCGCGACTGGCATCAGCTGTATGCAGAAGATTTTACCGCTGCCGAAAAAAAGAAGATCATTAACACGCTGGATACAGTAGTCAATCAGCTCCATTACCAACCGCCGAAGCTTTGGGGAGAAGCGATTGAAGATCGTGGCAGCCAGATCACCTACTCCGCGCTGGGACAGGAGGCTCCGCTGGAAGAAAAGAAAAAATGGGATCCCGACTTTGCCAAAAGGCAACAGATGAAAACATTGCTCCTCCGGCTTATCCCGGAGTTTTCTGTGAACCTGGGCGGCACTACTTCTGTAGATATTACTAAACCTGGTATAGACAAGGCTTATGGCATCCGGAAGCTGAGAGATATTTTGCATATTCCTTTGGAGGAAATGCTTTTTGTAGGTGACGCCATTTTTCCCGGTGGGAATGACTATCCCGCAAAAGAAGCCGGCGTGGATTGTATTAAGGTGCGGGACCCCGAGGAAACAAAACGGGTAATAGCGACCATCATCGCATGTTATACGGTTTTATGAGCCAGCAGTTCGCTTAGTAATGTGGTCATGCTCACTGCCCCTGTAGCAATCACTTCATCGCCGGCGCCATAATAAATGTAAAGAGTATCGCCGAATACAGTGGTGCCTGTAGGAAAACAAACATTATCTACATCTCCCCGGACCTCCCATGCCCGCTCAGGAACCAGTATCGGATGCGGCAACCGCGCTATTTCCTTTTGAGGATTATCCAGGTCCAGCAACGCAGCACATCCAACGTATACGTAACCATGCCTGGTTTCGTGTACCCCGTGGTAGATCAGCAACCAGCCGTATGCTGTTTCTATAGGCGGACAACCAGCTCCCACATAGCTGTTTTCATGCGCATACTTTGAGGTGAGCAATATATGATCTGCAAAATGCAAAAAATAATCTTCCCAGAAAGCCGGCGTCAACTCCGACAAATCCCGGATGGCTACCAGCTGGATATCGGGTTTTATCCGGTGCAGGAAATACAGTTTACCATTGATCCTGCGGGGGAAAAATACCACATCCTTATCCCATAGTTTAGGATTGAAGTCGTTATAAAGAGGATATTTATCATCCAACTTTGTATGGGTAGCAGCAAGCTCATTAAACCTTTTGTAATCCATCTGTGCTACTATCAGCCCTTCTTTTTTAAAATGAATTCCATCTGCAGAGGTAGCCAGTGCGCCACAGGCGCTAACACCGTCGTACGCCGTATAGGTGAGATAATACAAGCCGTCTATCTGCACTACACGGGGATCTTCGAGTCCTTTCGACTCATAATCGTGTTCCGGAAAAAGGATCGGTTTATCGAAACGTTCGGCTACCGTTAACGGACCGCTGAGTTTGCAAAAACCAATACTGGAGTGATTACCATGTTGTACCGCCCTGTAGTAAAATAATACGTCGTCACCGTGTCTGATAGTGGCGGGGTTTAATACACCTTCGTTTTCGAATGTAAGCGTAGTTTGCTTGAGTAATACACCTTCTTTTTTTATCCGTATCATAGCACCTGGTTTCCATTTGGGTGAAACGATTATCGACCGGTAAGTTCCGCGGTATAATCAACTAACAACAAGTAAAAGATAATGTTTTTTGCGGAGGTGGAAGCCGGAAGGTTTTCGATACAAAATGCGATACCGGTTAGCGAAATCACATTAACGAAATATCTTATAAATATTCCTGTGGTGACGGCCGTACGAAAATGACGGGCATAAAAAAAGGACGAACCGGTAAAACCCGTATTCGTCCTTTAGTTGGTGACCTCATCTGGATTCAAACCAGAAACCTTTTGATTCGTAGTCAAATGCTCTATTCAGTTGAGCTATGAAGCCGTTTTCCCTTTCGGGATTGCAAATGTAGAATATTTTTTTATTCTAACAAATTATTTTTCAACTTTTTATATCTGACAGCTTTTCCTCAGATTTTTTGTTTTGATAGAAAAAGCTGCACTGAAGTGCAGCTTTTCTATTTTTTGGTGACCTCATCTGGATTCAAACCAGAAACCTTTTGATTCGTAGTCAAATGCTCTATTCAGTTGAGCTATGAAGCCATTTCCCCGTTTGGGATTGCAAATGTAGGATTTGTTTTAAATTAAACAAAAAAAATATTGAAATATTTTTCGGATGCTATCGTTAACGGGTATACGTTATTGTCCCGGTGTTCTAAATACCGTTGCAGCCCGGTATTTGAAAGTTGCAGCGAAGATCTGCGCATTTCGTATATACTATAACGTTAGCCAACCAGCGGCGGCAGAAAATAAAGTGGCAACAACGGGTATCTCTTCTCCTCCATCTGCCACCGGTCAGCTCTTTACCGCTATTCCTTTAATTCAAAAACAGTCATCACCGCAGCATGATCAGACGGGAACATTACCGGGTGATAATCGATCACCGTTGACGCAATTGGTCGCAGGTTAAGTCCTTTATAGTAAATGAAGTCGATCCTATCTCTCAGGCCATATTTAAAGGAAGACGTAGCAGCCCTTGGCGTCCAGGTTAACCCCGGATCCAGCAAAGGGTTGACGTGCAATTTACGGTAACTGTCAATAAAGCCGGCATTTTTCATCGCCTTACTTTCCGGCCATTCTACCATACGGTTGTAGTGAATAGCGCTGGTTGCAGCAATCCAGTCGAGGTGCGAACCAATATTAAAGTCCCCTACCATCACCACCGGTAGCTTGTCTGCATTCATGGTGAGCGGTTGTATTTTTTGGAGGATAGCTGTAATTTCGGCCTGCCTGGTTGCTGCTTCACCGGCTATCAACGCTTCCGGTGATTTGTTTTTGGCGATAATACTTTCGGAAACATCCGGCAGATAGTGTAACCAGGTATCCAGGAAAATAAGTTCTTTCCCGGGTCCCAGCATGAGAGTTACCCCGCCAAAATTGGATGGTTTACCTACGGAAATGGTAGTGGTAATGGGATACCGGCTCATGACAGAAAGATTGGAACTGATAAGGTAAAAGTAATACCCCAGCGAATCTGCAATCACCTCACCGGAACCATAAGTTTCAATCAGGCCAATCACATCGGCATTGGCCAACTTCATCACATCTATCAGCCGTTGTAATCCTACATGTTGTCCATACCGATGGCCTCCATGCCAGATATTCCAGGAGAGGATCTTCAGCTGCCGGGGAACAGTCGGCGGAGCCTCCGCTTCGCCGGGCAAATATTTTGTATACAATTGCTGTACCTCCCCGGGAGAGATAGCTGTATCCCACATTTTTATATCGTCGATATGACCGTTGAACGCATTCCACTGGGCGTTGGAACCGTACTCCCATTTTTCATCCGAGCCACCGGCCACTGTGGCCAGATCACTGTCAAAACTGCCGGCGCCGGCAATGTTATAGATCGCCCTGTTCCTCCCATCAAGATACATCCGGAGTTCCTGCCTGTCCCTGTTCACGGTAAAAAGCAGCTGATGCCATCTACCATCGTTGATACCCTGCCGTTGGACGGTAGGCTTATAATCGTACCGGTTCTTCCCATCGTTCATTATCAGCGCCCAAGCGCCGTTTTCCTGTGTATAGATCTGCCATCCGGCCGTGCCCGGGTTGTCAGCTTTCTTATTACCGATGACCGGTGTCCCCATCAGCGCGCCGGGTTTTGTTCTAAGCCAGATCTGCACGGAAAAAGAGGTGTTTTCTTTGAATGAAGGCAGCTCATTTCTCATTAGTTTTACCGGTCGCCTTAACGCTGCATCCGCAGACAAGTCCAGGGCATAACCGCTAATGCCTTTTGTAAACTGCGACCGCTGCAAATCAACTTTATAAACCGCCTCCGCTTCGGGTGTGACAGGCTCCTTAAAATTACTCCCGTCAAAGTCCAGGGTATACACCGGTTGCTGAGCAACCGCGCCTGCGCCGCATACCATTCCAGCCAACAGCAGCATCATTTTTTTTATCTGTTTCATATTTAACGTCGTTGCAGAACCCTATCTTTTTATTATATAATCTGATATAACCGGTGTGCATTCATTTCCGTAAATCGCCTTCGGAATACCGGCATCATACGGAGATGGCGGGATCCAGCTACTACGTATACCCTTTACCGTTAGTTGCCTGTTATCAATGCTGACAAAGGCATAGAGGGGATCTTTATACATGGCAATATTCGGCAGCATTTTATATTCATCATATAACTTTTTATCATAGCGGTCAAAGTTTTTAGTATTGAACCACTGGTATGACAGACTGTTGATCTCAAAATAATTGATACCATTCAGTTCCCGGTGCAGGTCAATATGATCATGCCCGTTAAAGCAGGCAATCACCTTTTTAAAACCTGCCCGTTTATTTTCTTCCTCCATGATCAGCTGCAGCGCTAACCGGTTCTTCACGCCGTAGAGATAATGAAACAGGCTTTGATGGGAAAATACAATCACCGGCCTGGTAGTAGCCGCTATATCTGCTTTAAACCAGGCAATTTGTGTATCATCAATAAACTCGCGGAGAGTATCGTCTACATAAAAATTGCCATGCTGGTAATCAATGAATTTCCCGTCCTGGTATAAATGATTGGCATCGAGTACTACAAAGTGATAGTCCTTGCAATCAAAGGAATAATACCGGTTACTCATTTCCAGGAACGCTACCATCTCGGCCTTCGTGTTCATGTCCATATCATGATTTCCCAGTACATGGTACCCCGGACCGGCAAACTGTTTGAAACGTTGCAGGAATGATTTGTTTTTCTCTTTGCCAAAACAAAAGTCACCAAGATTGATAATAAAGTCCGGTTTTTCATGATCCACCTGTTCCATAAAAGCGTCCAGCCGTCTGTCGGCATCAGGAATCAAATCCCGGTGAGGATCGGCTACCATTGCAAACTTCAGCGGACGGGACATTGGCTGCCCGGATAATGCCACAGCGGTAAAAGGCAATAGTATGGCGGCAGACGCTCCCCCCAGCTGCTGCAAAAATTTTCTCCTGTTTTGCATGTTACCTTGATTTATTGGTTGTTCCGGCTACGCCGGGGATCACTTCTCCCACGGGATGTTGCTTACTGGTATAATCAACGCCCAGCAGGCATGCCAGCGTTTTTGCAAACTGATCCTGGTAAATCTGCTGCGTGTTTTTCACTTCACCAAGGGGAGCGGAATCCGGGCCCATCACCAGTAACCAGGTGTCATTGGCGTGTGCGATCGAAGCCCCGTGGCTGGTCCACTGGTGATCATCGCCCCGGCCATGGTCCGGTGCTATGATGAAAGTAGTTTTGTTTTTATAGAAATCATCCTGCTGCAAGGTTTGCCACAAACTGCCAATCATTGCATCAATACCGTGAATGGCATCCAGGTAGGCATCGTACTTTCCTTCGTGTGCATATTCATCGGTATCGGCCAGATCCAGGTATACCACACGCGGATGGCGTGCTACGATATAGGACTTTGCAATGGCATAGGTATTGGCATCCAGTCTTTCGCCATTCCCCCAGATCTTTGGGGCATAATGCTGGGTTTCATTTGCGAGCTGCTCTGCTTCCGTCAGGTTATTGCCCTGCAGGTTATCAAACGGAATATTTACGAGCATACCGTTGCGGTTCCTGTTTACAATCCGGCCTACCGCATCCCAGGAAGCAAAGGTGACCACCTTGCCTTTAAATGATGGTTGGTTATTCAAAAATTCCAGTACGTTTTCATTTGGATTATCGGGATGACCGTTGGAAATGATGGCAGGATCAGCATAACCGGTTATACTCTCAGAGCGTCCGGGGTAAGAGATCCAGGCCTTGTTACGTACATTTACCAGGTTACCCAGATCACGGTTACCATATAGCTGGCCATTCTTCTGAATAAAATCCCAGGTAAAAGGCATCAGCAATTTTCTTCTTTCTTTAATATCTTCTGCCCAATACTTTTTTAATAAGTCAGCAGTATCCGTTGAATTATATTTTTTATTTACCAGTAGCGCATGTTCGGCTCCTCTGAAAAGCTCTTTCCAGCGATAGCCATCAATGGAGATATAAATAATATTCCTGGTACTGCGCTTTGGTTGCGCATTGACGGCGATACCCGCCAACAGAAAAAGTAGTGGAAGTAATAACTTCGTTTTCATTGTTCAAAAAAAATAAAGTGAATAGTGTGGTATTGATTACTGGCGTTCCGGCATATGTAAAACTCTTTCAGCAGCTCAACCGCTTTTCTTCAGCGACCTGGCCATGGCGCATCTTTCCAGCCATTCCGGGCTTAACGGGTCTATTTTTCCAAACCGGTGAATATCAAAACTGCTGAAGTCATACGGGTTTGGTTCCCCGGCTGCCAATGCGGCAAAAGCCCGTCCTACCCCACCCGAAACGGCAATGCCTGCGCCCACACATCCGGTGGCCAGCAACAAATTCTCCACGCCATCCGGTATACCCATGGTGAGGTTATTATCCGGCGTGTAACCGGAGAATCCTGCCACGTAATACCGTAGTCCTACATCATAAACACCAGGAAAAAAACGGGCGAGTTTTTCTATCACTTCCGACAGGTCCTGCATGCCTTTATCGGGACTAAATGAAAAATGATGGATATCGGCAGGGATGCTTTCAGGAGAAGCGGCAAATGATTTCTTCTCCCGGATGCCAAACAGCAGGCTTCCTCCTTCCGGTCTTGCATAGGCCTGCGCATCGGGTAATAATACGATAGGCGAATCTGCCGGAAATATACCGGCCTTGTCTGTGATCCAGTACTGGCTTCTTACCGGGGCCATGGGCAACCCGATTCCCGCCTGTGCAGCAAAGAGCGGCGCCCAGGCGCCGGCTGCCACAATTACCTTACCGGCCCTTATTTCACCGTGTTCCGTGCGCACGCCAACGGCTGTTTGTCCGTCCATGATCACTTCTGTAACGGTTACCCCCTGCCGGATATCAGCGCCCTGCATTTTAGCACAACGCGCATAGAAGGTGCCTAACAGGTAGGGATCACAATAGGCTTCTCCGGGGATATAGCCAATGCGTATAGCCTCTTCCGTATTCAGCCAGGGCGCCCTGTTATGCGCTTCACTATTGCTGATCCAGGAGGTTGGCTCACCGAATTCGGCGGCAACAGCCATCAGGGCTTCCAGCTCTTTTACGCTGCCCTCGGTGGCTGCCACATGCATCACTCCCACCCTTTTTACATCCATGCTTTCGCCGAGTTGTTGCTCCATGGCACTTATTGCATTATAGGTTTCGAGGGAAAGCGGGATAAAAGCCTTTTTGGAACGGATCCTTGTCATTAAGGCGGCGGCGCGGCTGGTAGCGGCATTACAAAGCTCATTACGCTCCAGCACAATAATTTTTCTCCCGGGATAGTTGCGGGTGTAATAGTAGGCGGTGGCGCAACCAAATATGCCGCCGCCAATTACTACTACGGCTGCTTTTTCAACCTTCATGTTCATCTGTTTACGGTTTGACTGTTACAGGTAATAAAATGTTTTACGATAACGCACATCCGTTGCCCATCATGTGGAGCAGTATCTAGCTGGTATTTTGAACGCGAAATA
This sequence comes from Chitinophaga hostae, assembly GCF_018224885.1. GTDB lineage: Bacteria > Bacteroidota > Bacteroidia > Chitinophagales > Chitinophagaceae > Chitinophaga > Chitinophaga hostae. Next base: position 199,155 of record NZ_JAGTXB010000010.1, read on the forward strand.
GTTTTAAAACGTGGCTGTGTGCCTGTGACATCACTTCGTTATTCAACAAACATAAACAAAAAAGTTACACAATGTTTATTTATACTAAACATTTATTTTTAAAATAAATACAGAAATGGCATAAAAATAAGGCTCAAATAGACTTTATGTTAATTTATACTAAACTATTCTTTGAGATAACACCGGGAGGTGACTGGCGTGAGGCAAATAAAAAAAGGTTCCGGCAAAATGCTGAAACCTTTTGTGACTCCGTCTGGATTCAAACCAGAAACCTTTTGATTCGTAGTCAAATGCTCTATTCAGTTGAGCTACGGAGCCATTCCCTGTTTGGGACTGCAAATATGCGGGAACTTTTAAATTTTAGCAAATAAAAACAAAGAAATTTTTGAATAAACTTTTTCGCTGGTGAACAACCATAGTTTTCGTTTATTCATCTCCGTTATAGCGTGGTTGCTAGTGAAACGCCGATACCAGCCAGGAAAACAGCAATCCACCTGCAATGAGTATTGGCCCTGCAAAGGCCAGCCATGAAACACGCGGATGAGGCAATGCTTCCAGCAGGGGCAGCAACTCTTCATTAACGTTGTATAGCTTGTCGTCCGTTTTGCGGACACACCATACTTTACCAATAGGAAACAGCGGGATCCAGTACAGATGGGCATATTCCTGCCTCAGTTCAAACTGAACAAAATCAGGAGCATCGTTGAAAATGCCAATGTCCGCCAGCTGAAAAGCTTTCATACACAGGCTTCTCCGGCCATAAAAAAATATCATAGTAGCGTTTTAAGGCTTACACGCGTATGCGTAATGCACACAATATATAAATTATTTATACTATAATATACCGGATTTCATTAATTTTTTTACTGGATGGATTGAACGATGCTGGTAGATTGATCAGCATGAAATACTTCTTCCATATCCGACCAGGTGGCACCCTTTGCAGCGGCGTCGGGCAATGGCAGCTGACAGGGAGCAGTCTCCCTCCACCAGCGCTGCGTAGTGCTATCAGCCTTCATCTTCTCCATATCCGCATTAAAATCTTTACCTGTATATTCAAAATAGCTAAACAGGTACCAGTTATCGTTTATCCGTTTAAGATAGATGGAATAATTACGGATATGGCATTCCCCGATCATTTTCAGGACATCCGGCCACACTTTGGCGTGCAGTGATTTATAGGTGGCTATCTTCTCCGGGACAATGCCGGTAACGGATCCGAAGCGTTGAACCGGTTGGTGGTTTTCCCTGCATGACAGGAAACATACCAATAGCAAGCAGCTGTATATTTTCATCATTCTTTTCATACGGTGGAATTATGATGGGTGAATTGTGTATGAAGTTAACCCGGAAAGACTTACCGGCGTTTGAAGTCCTTGACTTATTTCAGCACAATTTTGACTTTAACCGTCTGCATGGAGGTACCCGGCGCCAACAGGTATCATCAGGAAGGGTGCTAATTCGAGTGTATACGCCGGTACTACCGGTTACGTATATACGTAGTTCAGTAATCTGCATAAAAAAGGCTTCAGCGAATGCCAAAGCCTTTTTGTGACCCCGTCAGGATTCAAACCTGAAACCTTCTGATCCGTAGTCAGATGCTCTATTCAATTGAGCTACGGAGCCATTTTTACCGAAAAAACAAAGGTAGGCGTTTTTTTGAAAATGCCCAATATCCGGCAAAAAAAACTTCTGCAATCTTCTGATTTACACTTACTTTTACAGGAATTGCTTAATTCTTATAAGAAGTGAAAATTCAACTCTGGAGCATCGGAAAGGAACATGATCCCTATATCAGGGACGGTATTGCTGTTTTTCAAAAAAGATTACAGCATTATGTGGATTTTGAGGTAAAGCTGATTCCCACCGTAAAACAGGCCGCCAGTTTATCGGTTCCCGAGCTAAAAAAGCAGGAGGCCAAAATTATCATGGATATGTTACAGCCTACCGACTTCCTGCTGGCGCTCGATGAAAAGGGTAAAATGATGACCACCATACAATTTGCTGACTTCCTGCAACAGCGCAATAATGCCGGTACGAAGCAGCTTATCATTTTGATTGGCGGCGCTTTTGGCATTGATCAAACGCTGTTACAGCGCGCGCAGCTGCAGTTATCACTATCCCCCCTCACCTTTCCGCATCAGCTGGTGCGGCTCATTTTTACAGAACAGTTATATCGTGCCTATACGGTATTAAACCGGGAGAAATATCATCATCAATAGTTACATTTACCTATAAAATAACAACCCGCTTATATGACTTTTTCTATCAGCTTAATTATCATCATCATCACCTGTGTGATATCTTATATGGCATTACAGAATTATGATCAGTTGGACAAACTGAGCCTGCAACCGTATATGGTAAGCCGTTATAATCAATATTACCGTTTTGTCACCTCCGGTTTTGTGCATGCCGATTATCAGCATCTGCTTTTTAATATGCTGACGTTATGGTTCTTCGGCCGTTTTATTGAAGATGTGTTTACCAGTTTGTTTCAAAATAAACTGGTGTATGTTGCCTATTATATTCTTGGTATTATAGTCGCCAATATCCCATCTTATATTAAAAACCGCAACAACTCCAATTACTCTTCCCTGGGGGCTTCGGGAGCCATTTCCGCTATCGTGTTCACAGCGATACTTGTCAATCCGTGGGCATCTATCTACCTGTTTTTTGCGCTTAAACTACCGGCAGTTATTTACGGCGTTTTATTCCTGGCAATATCTGCCTACCTATCCAGGAAAGGCGGCGGCAACATCAATCACGATGCGCATTTATGGGGCGCTTTATTTGGTATTGTGTTCCCTTTGATATTCCATCCCCAGTTGGGCACTGATTTTATTTACATGCTTACGCACCGCTCACAATTTGCGGGGTAAGTAACAGATGGATTTAGTTACGGGAGAAGTAACTAAATCCATCCTGCCTATCTGCTAAACTCCAAGCTCAATACCTCTTTCGTTTTGGGGGTTATCTTCACCCGGTCATCCACCCTCATCCCTATGATCCACACAATTCTTTTATTGGATTCCAGCACCCAAACATTTTCCTTTTGCGGCAACGACAACTTCTGATCTATCAGGAAGCGGCTTAATTTCTTTTTCTTGGGCATTCCCAGCGGATAAAAATAATCCCCTTGTTTCCATTTTCTGAGGATCAGGGGCCAGGCGATCTGTGCTGCATCCAGCCAGGCTGTTTCAGGAGCCACGGGAATAGCGGTTGTACCTCTCTCCTGCCGGCGGACCTGTAATTGTCCGCCGCCAAAATGAATATGCGACTGCCCCGGTTCGATGACCACCACTGCCGCCTCCTGCGTTGCCAGCGGCGTGATCAGCAGCCACTGACGGTTACGGATAATGCGGTGTGTGGCTGTTTCCACGTATCTGCCGGAATCGCTCTCCAGCAACTGTAATACCTGTTGTGTTTGCGCCGGAGAGCAGCCAAACCCGCGAAACAATTCCCAGGCAATGGTTTGCACTGGCACGGTTTTCTGCAGTTTGCCTACCGGTACTTTCCAGGTATTGCCTTCTACAAATAATAACCGTTTGCGGTGCTTCTCCAATGCCTCCTGGTAAAGCAGCTCTGCTTCCTTCACCCGTTCAATGGTAGCCGCCATATTTTTTACCGCCCCCGGAAATGCTTCCTGCAAACGCGGAATAACCTGGTGCCGGTAAAAATTACGTGTATACTTATCCGTTATATTTGAACTGTCTTCCACATAAAGAATATTATGCAGCGCAGCATAAGCCACCAACCTATCCTTTTCGGTAAATAACAGCGGCCGTATAAGATGTTCCTGTTTGGGGAGTATACCGTGCAAACCCGCAATGCCTGTACCTTTTGTAAAGTTCATGAGTGCGGTCTCCACACTGTCCTGCATATGATGCGCAGTAGCAATGTAAGCATATCCCTCCGCTGCGCGGATCTGCTCCAGCCAGTTATAACGCAGTTCCCTGGCTGCTACCTGTATGGTTACACGATGTTGGGCAACATAGGCATTGGTATCAAATTGTGTAGTGTATAGCGGTAATTCCAGGGTATCGGCCATTTGTTTTACAAAGGCTTCATCCCGCGCAGATTCGGCTCCGCGCAGTTGAAAATTGCAGTGGGCAATACCTGCGTGATAGCCCGCCTGTTTAAACAGCCAGGCCATTACAATGGAATCTACTCCACCGCTTACAGCCAGGAGTATCTTCTGTGCAGGATCGAATAATTGTTGCCGGGAAATGTATGCTGAAAAATCAGTGACTAAATGTTGAGGCATCCGTTTTTGTTGGATTTAAAATATCAATATACCAGCTCTTCGTAGGCCGACTGTAATTCGTTGTATGCGTGTCTTTCATTACCGGCTTTGGCCATTTGCATTCCTTTTTCATATACGCTGATGGCGGCGGCTTTGTCGCCCGCGCGTTCCAGCAACTTACCCAGGTGATAATAGGAACCTACATAACCGGGTTCGTGTGCGAGGAGTTCTTCAAACTGCTGACGGGCAGCCGCATCATCGTTGAGTTTTATGTATTCCAGTGCCAGCGCGTGTTTGAGAAAGCTGTCGTTCGGCGTTGCCAGCAGTAACTGCTTTATTTGTGCGATTCTGTCCATCCCCTTTGTTATTATTTAATTATACAATATGTCAATTATTCTGCTGATTAAAATCATCTTCCTGCCCTGCGGTTGGCGTACATTATTTAGATATATTTGCTATTACCGCATTTTTAAATAAAACAGTTTAAGGCCATGAAGATTTTAGTATGTATCAGCAAAACTCCGGACACGACTGCAAAAATAGCTTTCACGGACAATAACACGAAATTCAATGAGGCTGGTGTACAGTTTATTATTAATCCGTACGATGAATGGTATGCATTGGTGAGGGCGCTGGAGCTGAAAGAAACCATAGGAGCTGATGTTCACCTCATTACGGTAGGAGGAGCAGATTGCGATCCTGTAATCCGCAAAGCGCTTGCGCTGGGTGGTGATGAGGCTTTCCGTATAAATGCGGATAGTGCTGACAGTTATTACATTGCATCGCAGATAGCTGCGCATGCGAAGGATAAACAATACGATATTATTCTTACCGGTAAAGAAACCATTGATTATAATGGTTCCGGTATAGGCGGCATGGTGGCGGAACTGCTGGAACTGCCCTATGTATCTATTGCCGCCAAATTTGATCTGAATGGTACAGTAGCCACTGTAAACAGGGAAATTGAAGGCGGGGAGGAAGTGTGTGAAGTATCGCTGCCGGTAGTGGTTTCCTGTCAGAAAGGTATGGCAGAAGCCCGTATCCCGAATATGCGTGGTATTATGGCCGCCAGGACCAAACCGTTGACCGTAGCAGAACCTGCTGCTGCAGATACGCTGACCACCGTGGTAAGCTTTGAACTGCCACCGGCAAAAGCCGGCGTTAAACTCATCAGTCCTGATAACATGGACGAACTGGTGAAGTTACTGCATGAAGAAGCAAAAGTGATCTAAGGGTACCGCATCTCTCAACAACTAATTTAAATTATTCATGTCTATATTAATATTCGCCGATCAGGCACAGGGTAAGATCAAAAAAGCGGCACTGGAAGCCATTCAATACGGAGCCAAAGTAGCGGAACAACTGGGTACCACTGCCACTGCGCTGGTGCTGGGACCTGTAGAAGCCAGTGAGCTGGTGGCATTGGGCAACTATGGCGCCCAGAAGGTGTTACATGCAGCCGACACCCGTTTACACGAAGTGGAAAGTATCGTATATACCAAGGTCATTGCAGAAGCTGCCGGAAAAGAAGGCAGCATGGTGATTATCTTCCCCCATAATTTTGACGGCAAGGCCGTAGCGCCGCGGGTAGCAGCAAGATTAAAGGCCGGACTGGTATCAGGCGCTATTTCCTATCCTGATACCGCCAATGGTTTTGTGGTAAAGAAAAATGTGTTCTCCGGTAAAGCCTTCGCCAACATCAACATTACATCCGACATAAAGGTTATTGCCATTATACCGAATACATTCCCGGTAGCTCCGGGCACTGCTACTGCTGCGGTGGAGGCTTTTGCACCGGCTATCAACGACGCTGACTTCAAAGTAAAGGTGGTGAAAACAGAAACGGTGAGCGGCGATATTCCTTTAACGGAGGCGGAGATCATTGTGAGCGGTGGCCGTGGATTAAAGGGCCCTGAAAACTGGGGTATACTGGAAGACCTGGCTAAGGCGCTGGGTGCCGCCACTGCAAGCTCCCGTCCGGTGGCGGATGCTGGATGGCGTCCTCATCACGAACACGTGGGTCAGACCGGGTTAACAGTAAGACCTAATTTATACGTTGCAATCGGCATTTCAGGGGCCATACAGCACCTCGCAGGTGTGAACGGCAGCAAGGTGATTGTGGTGATCAATAAAGACCCTGAAGCGCCTTTCTTTAAGGCGGCAGACTATGGCATTGTGGGCGATGCGTTTGAAGTAGTACCTGCGCTGACACAGGCGGTGAAGAAGTTTAAAGAAGCATAAGATTAAGAATTGCGAATTAAGAATTACGAATAACGGATATAAACTTTAAGATCGTGTTGATCCCTGATTCGTAATTCTTAATTCGTAATTACTATATTAGGCATTTATCACTATAGATTTTTTTTAGATAAGGAATATTTTTCTAACTTCACGGTCTTACAAACTATTCAGCGACAACGCAAGACAGATATGAGAAAAATAGAACTGGAAATAGTTGCTTTATCGCACAGCATTACGCAGACTCATTCATATGCCGTGGTACTGGGAGAAGTGAACGGGTTACGCCGTTTGCCGATTGTGATTGGAGGCTTTGAAGCGCAGGCGATTGCAGTAGCCCTCGAAAAAATGCAACCCAGCCGGCCTTTAACACATGACCTGATGAAGAACTTCATGAACGCCTTTAATGTAGAATTACAGGAGGTGGTCATCAGTAATTTGCAGGAAGGCATTTTTTATTCCAAACTTATCTGTTCCAATAACGATGAAACAATCGAGATAGATTCCCGCACATCAGATGCCTTAGCCCTCGCTGTTCGCTTTGGTTGCCCTATTTACACCTTTGAGAATATTCTCAACAGTGCGGGTATCTTGCTGGATGACCCTGCCGGTAAGAAGAGTAATAAACCGGTTACCCCTACTATTTCAGAGCATGAGAAAGGCGTTGAGGATGACCTTAAGGCAATGAATGTAGAGGAGCTGACTACACTGTTGCAGGAAGTATTGGAACAGGAAGATTACATTCGTGCCATCGCCATACGCGATGAGATAAACAGCCGCAAAAGCAAATAATTTTTTTCAGTAAGATCAATGCAGCCACAGTACTACAGTGTTGCTGTTGATTTGCTATGCAATGAATGCGCCCATGATACTATTTCCTAATTGTAAAATAAACCTTGGCTTACATGTTACCAATAAGCGGCCGGATGGTTTTCATGACCTGGAGACTGTTTTCTATCCGTTGCCGGTGAATGATGCGCTGGAGGCTATTACCCACAGCGAATTGCAGTTTGAGAGCAGTGGTATCCCGGTTCCGGGCAACGCGGCTGACAACCTGTGTTTGAAAGCCTTTCATTTGTTAAAGCAGGACTTCCCTCAGCTACCGGCATTGCATATTCACCTGCATAAACATATCCCTATTGGTGCGGGATTGGGCGGCGGCTCGGCTGATGCGGCATTTATGCTCCGGTTGATTGATCAGAAGTTTCAGCTGGGCCTGACGGAAGCAGCGCTGCTCGTTTATGCGGCACAGTTGGGCAGTGATTGTCCTTTCTTTATTATCAATAAGCCTTGTTTCGCTACCGGCCGGGGCGAAATAATAGAGCCGCTGACACTTGATTTGTCGGGCTATTCATTCATGCTGGTGCATCCGGGCATTCATGTAAATACAGGTTGGGCATTTAAACAGCTGACGCCTAAAGCGCCGGCTTATGCATTAAAAGAGATCATCGGGCAACCGGTAACCACGTGGAAAGATGTGCTGGTGAATGATTTTGAGGAAGCTGTATTTGCGGCGCATCCCGCCATTGGAAAAATAAAGGAACAATTATATGCTGCAGGAGCGGTGTATTCGGCTATGAGTGGCAGCGGCTCTGCTGTGTTGGGCATCTTCCCCAAAAACAAAATAGCTGACATCCTGTGGGATGCCAGCTATCGGGTATTTACTATCAGGTAAGTCTTACTTTACAGAAGCTACCAGTGCTTTAAAAGTTTCTGGTTCATTCATAGCCAGATCAGCCAGAACTTTTCTGTTCAGGTCGATGTTTTTACCGGCTAATTTGTTCATAAACACAGAATAGGTCAACCCTTCTGCTCTAACAGCAGCGTTGATACGGGCGATCCACAGCTGGCGGTAGTTTCTTTTCTTTAATTTACGACCAACGTAGCTATAAGTGAGTCCTTTTTCCAGAACGTTCTTCGCTACTGTGTAAACATTTTTTCTCTTACCGTAGAAGCCTTTGGCTTGCTTTAAGATCCTTTTTCTCCGGGCTCTTGAAGCTACGGCATTAACTGAACGAGGCATTTGCTTTGTTTTTTTCTCAGGTTATAAAATTCGATTCTTTTGACAGATACTAGCGCATTCCGAGCATTCTCTTAACCAGGTTAAGATTTGCTTCGTTTACCAGCGTACTACCTCTTAAGCTACGTTTTCTTTTCGTAGATTTTTTAGTCAGTAAGTGGCTTTTGAAGGCCATGAACCGCTTAATCTGTCCGTTCCCACCAACCTTGAACGTTTTCTTGGCACGGGAATGTGTCTTTACTTTGGGCATCTTACATCAAATTTGGTCTGCAAAGGTAAGGAAATAATTTAATAAAGCACAGTCTTGTGCAAATAAATAAAGGTTTAACCGGAATGTGGATAACTTATTAATATTTTTTTACCCTCCCACAAGCAATTGACTATCAGTTTTTCGTCCCCCTCCTTTCCAACTTATCTGGTCCTTATTCATATTATAAAAATCAACACTTTTTTTATTTACCTATATTATTTATAATTTTAATTTTAGTTTATTTATATATTTTAGCCATACCATGTATAAACACCTGACGCCTATGAAACCATTTTACCCATTTGCCACTATGGGCCGGATATCCCTCGCCGGTCATTACTATCGATGTAAAGAGTTGAGGAACAACAGGAACTGAGCGGACCGATCTGCTCAGACTGATACTTTTTTTACTTAACTGCTTGCACCTATGAAACGTCTATTAACCTTTCTGTTCCTGTTGTTGGGAATTGTGTTGCTGAACATCCGTTCGGAAGCACAAACCGCCTCTACACCAGCCTTTATGAACCTACCTGATACTGTCTGCATGGGCAGTTATGTCAGTATGAACGCCTTCTTCTGGAAGGGAAGTACTGTCGAAAAGGCTGACTGGGTCGTCACCGGCGGAACATATAATATCTACTATACCAGTGATCAGAACAATCCGATGATAGGCCAGCTACCCGAGCCTGCCTATAAAAAGAATGCCCTGACACTCGTATTCACCAGCACCGGAACATTTACTATTACCGCAACACTATATTATAGAGGTCGCACCTATCCCGTTACCAAAAAAATTGTGGTAAAAGATTGTTCGATCATTACCTGCCAGGGACAAAATACTGGTGTGGGAGATTTCCTGGAGGACTTTGGCAAATTTAAAAATGGCGATAACGTAAGCCGGAGCAGTCCTTATGTTCCCCCTCCTGCCGCCACGCCTGGTCCATTGGACGGATACAAATATGTGCAACTGCCGATAGCTTCCAATGGTTCCTTTCCTGATAATAGCTATACCATATGGTCTAATACACAGGTAAGAACAGACTGGGTATGGTCGCTCGATCATAGCCCCAATACCTCCCCGGACTCCGTGGGAGGTATGCTCGTTGCTAACTCAGCGATTGAAAAGAAAACATTCTATATCAGAAAAGGAGTACCTGTATGTCCTGGTTCCCTGTATAATTTCAGTGCCTGGTTTATGAACCTGAACCCGCTGAAAGTATTTAACGGTAACTCCGGAACAGGTTGTGCGGATGGTAACTCAGATGGCTATCACTATGCCGGTGTAAGCTTCCTTATCAGTGATAATGCCACAGGAACAGTCCTCGCCAAATTCAAAACGTACGACGTATCCATGAACCTCGACGGACCTGAATGGCAGATGTATGGAGGAGGATTTAAAACTCCTGCAAATGTTACCAGTGTTACGTTGAGCATTGTGAACGACCGATTGGGAGATTGTGGAAACGATATTGCCATTGACGATATTAGTTTTAAATATTGCAGTCCCTACATCTACTCTTTTATCGACGGGCAGGACAAACCACCGTTGAGAATGGATTCATTATGTGAAGGCGCCCCCGTAACGATCAAAGCAGTTTATAGTCCTTTAAATTATTTTACCAATCCTACCTACGAGTGGCAATACACACAGGATACCCTGCACTGGCCTGCAAGCGGTACCCCTTCAACCTTCCCTGCGGGAGTTACAGGCATCAATACGGCTGTATTAACTTTTCCTCCGGGCACACTCAAGGGAGATCCCAACCAGATTGTTGATTATTACTTCCGTGTAAATATCATTGAAACCGGTAACCCCAGCAACTGTGCGTCGCCATCATTATATACCAAGATCACCGTACTGCCTAAGCCGAAAGTGACCATCTCTTCCGGCAGGATATGTATCGGTGATTCAGTATTATTAACCGCCAGCGGCGGTTACAGTGCGTATGAATGGCAAACCACTCCTGTTATTAAAGGCCCGAAAATGACGGCTTCACCTACGGTGAATACAACATTTTCAGCCATTGGTATCGCCAACTATGGATGGAATAGCGTAAAAAATGAACCGAGAGTATGTACAGATACCGGTTACGCTAAAGTAATTGTGGATCAGCAACCTGTTATCAAAGCCACCGCTACTCCGCTGGATATTTGTTTGGGCAGCCAGGTCAAACTAAGCGAAACCCATTCGGGCGCGCCTGTAGACAGTATCTCCTGGAGATGGCAATACAATGGCGCCAACATTGGTAACCTGAATGATGTTACCTTAAACCACACTCCTGCAGATACAGGCACCAAGAAGTATAAAGTTATACTGAATAACCACACCTGTAGCGCTGCAGATTCTGTATTTGTAAATGTAAGATCCCTGCCTAATGCGGATGTGGATACCACTTACACACAGTGTAACACAAACAATTTCACGGTAAAAAGGAGTACACCTCCGGCTGACCAGCAAGGTAAATGGATATTCGATGGTCCCTCTAAAGGCGCCACCATCACCGGTAGTACCACCAACCCGCAAACAACAGTGTCTGGTGTGCAACCTGGAGATACCGTTCGCCTGTTCTGGGTGATCACCAACAAATCACTTGCTGCCTGTACCGATACCAACCGGGTAACATTGATCAATACTAAACCGCTCACGCCAAGCGTAGCGGGTACAGATATGGTACAATGTGACACCACTACTTTCCGGTTGAATGCCAGTCGCCCCCTTAATAACGGAGAAAAAGGCAAATGGACCCTTGGAGCCGGTACAACAGCGCTCGATGTTTCAATCGACTACGATACGGCATACAATGCAATTGCCACCATTCTCGGTGCAACCCGTCCGAAAACAGTTCAGCTGATCTGGACTATTTCCAACGGTGTATGTCCTGGTCCGAATTCCACCAGCATCAACCTGACGCTGAAGAAGTCGCCAACCGTGAACATCACAGCTGCAGCAGTATGTAATACCGTTGATTCATTCAACATAGCCTATACCGGCAAAACGGGCACCATCCTGAATTATGTGCTGGATGTATTACCAACCGCAGCAGTTACCAGGAAGATGCCAGGCTTCACCCAGGTAAGTGGTACATGGCCCAACGCTAATGCTGCTGGTTCATTTAACGTGAAACTGCCGGCCAATACCCCTGCAGGCAATTACGATTTTGTAATTACCGTAAAAGAAGGCACGCTGACAGGATGTGGCAAAACGGTTGTCTTCTCCCTGTCAGTTGAAAAACCTTCTACTGCACCAACAACTGTAACTGCTACAATAGATAGTATCTGCGTTAAAGCCAATACTACCTTAACGGTTACCGGCGGTTCCCTCGGAACTGACTCCACCGGTAAAGCAGCTACATGGAAATGGTACACAGGCGGATGCCCCTTAACGCCCGGCAGCAAACGGGTTTACCCTGCCTCCTCCAATGCCGACAGCTCTATTGTAACTTTTAATAATGTTACCACTACTACTACTTATTATGTACGTGCTGAAGGCGTAACCGCCTGCGCCGCTACTGGCTGTGCTTCCGTTACAGTAATAGTTTTCGCACAACCTAATGTAGCCGCCACAACGCCCATTGCAGCGCATTGTAGCGACTCTGCATTTATCTTAACAGGTAATGCTCCGTCGGCAGGAGCAAAAGGTGTATGGAGATATCCGGCTACCCCAGGTGTAATTATCACCGATAGCACCCTGTACAATTCTAAAGTAATTGTACCAGCCGGCAACTCCGTAGTATTTACCTGGTGGATTACTAACGGTGTCTGCGATTCTACCAGCGCCAAAGTAACTATCACTAATTATCCGAAGCCTAATACCGCTACTACAACGCCTATCACAGCACATTGTAATGACTCGGCATTTATCTTAACTGGTAATAACCCAACTGCATTCGGTGCTAAAGGAATATGGAGATACCCGGCTACTCCGGGTGTGATCATCACGGATGCTACCCTCTACAATTCTAAAGTAATTGTACCGGCTGGACAGTCTGTAGTATTTACCTGGTGGGTAACCAACGGTGTCTGCGATTCCACCAATGCTAAGGTGACTATCACTAATTATCCTACGCCGAATACTGCCACCACCACACCAATAGCGGCGCATTGTAATGACTCGGCATTTATCTTAACCGGTAATAATCCGACTGCATTTGGTGCGAAAGGTATATGGAGATACCCGGCTACTCCGGGCGTAATCATTACGGATGCTACCCTCTACAATTCTAAAGTAATTGTGCCGGCTGGACAGTCTGTAGTATTTACCTGGTGGGTAACCAATGGCGTCTGCGATTCCACCAGTGCTAAGGTGACCATCACCAACTATCCTACGCCTAATACCGCTACCACCACGCCTATCCCGGCGCATTGTAATGACTCGGCATTTATCTTAACCGGTAATAACCCAACTGCATTTGGTGCGAAAGGTATATGGAGATACCCGGCTACTCCGGGTGTGATCATTACGGATGCTACCCTCTACAATTCTAAAGTAATTGTACCGGCGGGACAGTCTGTAGTATTTACCTGGTGGGTAACCAACGGTGTCTGCGATTCCACCAGCGCTAAGGTGACCGTCACTAATTACCCTACGCCGAATACCGCTACCACCACGCCTATCCCGGCGCATTGTAATGACTCGGCATTTATCTTAACCGGTAATAATCCGACTGCATTTGGCGCTAAGGGAATTTGGAGATACCCGGCTACTCCGGGCGTAATCATTACGGATGCTACCCTCTACAATTCTAAAGTAATTGTACCGGCGGGCAACTCCGTAGTATTTACCTGGTGGGTAACCAATGGCGTCTGCGATTCCACCAGTGCTAAGGTGACCATCACCAACTATCCTACGCCTAACACTGCTACCACCACGCCTATCGCGGCACATTGTAATGACTCGGCATTTATCTTAACAGGTAATAACCCGACTGCATTTGGTGCGAAAGGTATATGGAGATACCCGGCTACTCCGGGCGTGATCATTACGGATGCCACCCTGTACAATTCTAAAGTAATTGTACCGGCGGGCAACTCCGTAGTATTTACCTGGTGGGTAACTAATGGTGTCTGCGATTCGACCAGCGCTAAAGTGACCATCACTAACTATCCTAAACCTAATACCGCTACCACCACACCTATCGCGGCGCATTGTAATGACTCGGCATTTATCTTAACTGGTAATAACCCGACTGCATTTGGTGCGAAAGGTATATGGAGATACCCGGCTACTCCGGGTGTGATCATTACGGATGCTACCCTCTACAATTCTAAAGTAATTGTACCGGCTGGACAGTCTGTAGTATTTACCTGGTGGGTAACCAACGGTGTCTGCGATTCTACCAGCGCTAAGGTGACTATCACTAATTATCCTACGCCCAATACCGCTACCACCACGCCTATCCCGGCGCATTGTAATGACTCGGCATTTATCTTAACCGGTAATAACCCGACTGCATTTGGCGCTAAGGGAATATGGAGATACCCGGCTACTCCGGGTGTGATCATTACGGATGCTACCCTCTACAATTCTAAAGTAATTGTTCCGGCTGGACAGTCTGTAGTATTTACCTGGTGGGTAACCAACGGTGTCTGCGATTCTACCAGCGCTAAGGTGACTATTACTAATTATCCTACGCCGAATACCGCTACCACCACGCCTATCCCGGCGCATTGTAATGACTCGGCATTTATTTTAACCGGTAATAATCCGACTGCATTTGGTGCGAAAGGTATATGGAGATACCCGGCTACTCCGGGTGTGATCATTACGGATGCTACCCTGTACAATTCTAAAGTAATTGTACCCGCCGGCAACTCCGTGGTATTCACCTGGTGGGTAACTAATGGTGTCTGCGATTCCACCAGCGCTAAGGTGACTATCACCAACTACCCTAAACCAAATACCGCTACCACCACACCAATTACGGCGCATTGTAATGACTCGGCATTTATCTTAACCGGTAATAATCCGACTGCATTTGGCGCTAAGGGAATTTGGAGATACCCGGCTACTCCGGGCGTAATCATTACGGATGCTACCCTCTACAATTCTAAAGTAATTGTACCGGCCGGCAACTCCGTAGTATTCACCTGGTGGGTAACCAATGGTGTCTGCGATTCTACCAGCGCTAAGGTGACCGTCACTAATTATCCTACGCCGAATACCGCTACCACCACGCCTATCCCGGCGCATTGTAATGACTCGGCATTTATCTTAACCGGTAATAACCCAACTGCATTTGGCGCTAAGGGAATATGGAGATACCCGGCTACTCCGGGTGTGATCATTACCGATGCTACCCTCTACAATTCCAAAGTAATTGTTCCGGCTGGACAGTCTGTAGTATTTACCTGGTGGGTAACCAACGGTGTCTGCGATTCTACCAGCGCTAAGGTGACTATCACTAATTATCCTACGCCGAATACCGCTACCACCACGCCTATCCCGGCGCATTGTAATGACTCGGCATTTATCTTAACCGGTAATAATCCGACTGCATTTGGTGCGAAAGGTATATGGAGATACCCGGCTACTCCGGGTGTGATCATTACGGATGCTACCCTCTACAATTCCAAAGTAATTGTACCCGCCGGCAACTCCGTGGTATTCACCTGGTGGGTAACTAATGGTGTCTGCGATTCCACCAGCGCCAAGGTGACTATCACCAACTACCCTAAACCAAATACCGCTACCACCACACCAATTGCGGCGCATTGTAATGACTCGGCATTTATCTTAACAGGTAATAATCCAACTGCATTTGGTGCGAAAGGTATATGGAGATACCCGGCTACTCCGGGTGTGATCATTACGGATGCTACCCTCTACAATTCTAAAGTAATTGTACCTGCTGGACAGTCTGTAGTATTTACCTGGTGGATAACCAATGGTGTATGCGACTCTACCAGCGCCAAAGTGACCATCACTAACTATCCTAAACCGAACACCGCTACCACTGCGCCAATCGCGGCACATTGTAACGATTCGGTATTTATCTTAACAGGTAACAACCCGAATACTTTTGGTGCTAAAGGCGTGTGGAGATATCCGGCCACTCCGGGTATAGTTATCACTGATAGTACCTTGTATAATTCTAAAGTAATTGTACCAGCGGGTCAGTCTGTAGTATTTACCTGGTGGGTAACCAATGGCGTATGTGACTCTACCAGCGCCAAAGTGACCATCACTAACTACCCTAAACCTAATACTGCTACCACTGCTCCTATCGCGGCACATTGTAACGATTCGGTATTTATCTTAACAGGTAATAACCCGAATACTTTTGGCGCCAAAGGCGTATGGAGATATCCGGCTACTCCGGGTGTAATTATCACCGACAGCACCCTGTACAATTCTAAAGTAATTGTACCAGCAGGAAACTCAGTAGTATTTACCTGGTGGGTAACCAATGGTGTATGCGATTCTACCAGCGCTAAAGTAACCATCACTAATTATCCTAAACCAAACATTGCTACTACAGCGCCTATCACGGCACATTGTAATGATTCGGTATTTATCTTAACCGGTAACAACCCCAATACTTTTGGTGCTAAAGGCGTATGGAGATATCCCAACACCGCGGTTGGTGTGAAGATCACTGATAGTACGCTCTATAATTCTAAAGTAATTGTACCGGCGGGTCAATCTGTGGTATTTACCTGGTGGATCACCAATGGTCTCTGCGATTCCACCAGCGCCAAGGTAACCATCACTAACTACCCGAAACCGAATACTGCTACCACCACTCCTATCGCGGCACATTGTAACGACTCGGTATTTATCTTAACAGGTAACAACCCTAATACGTTTGGTGCTAAAGGGGTATGGAGATTCCCGGCTACTCCGGGTGTGATTATCACCGATAGTACGCTGTACAATTCTAAAGTAATTGTACCGGCGGGCAACGCTGTGGTATTTACCTGGTGGGTAACCAATGGTGTCTGCGATTCTACCAGCGCCAAAGTAACCATCACTAATTATCCTAAACCAAACACCGCTACCACTAACCCTATTGCGGCACATTGTAATGATTCAGTATTTATCTTAACAGGTAATAACCCGAATACATTTGGTGCCAAAGGGGTATGGAGATATCCAAACACGGCTGTAGGTGTGAAAATCACTGATAGTACGCTCTACAATTCCAAAGTAATTGTTCCGGCAGGACAATCAGTCGTATTTACCTGGTGGGTAACCAATGGCGTATGCGATTCTTCCAGCGCTAAAGTAACCATCACCAACTATCCTAAGCCAAACACCGCCACCACTGCGCCAATTGCGGCACACTGTAACGACTCGGTATTTGTCTTAACCGGTAACAACCCGAATACGTTTGGTGCTAAAGGCGTGTGGAGATTCCCGGCCACTCCGGGTGTAATCATCACCGATAGCACGCTGTACAATTCTAAAGTAATTGTACCGGCAGGCAACTCACTGGTATTTACCTGGTGGGTAACCAACGGTGTATGCGATTCTACCAGCGCTAAAGTAACCATCACTAATTATCCTAAACCTAACACCGCTACCACTGCGCCAATACCGGCACATTGTAACGACTCGGTATTTATCTTAACAGGTAATAACCCGAACACATTTGGTGCAAAGGGTGTATGGAGATATCCAAACACTGCAGTAGGTGTAAAAATAACCGACAGTACACTCTACAATTCCAAAGTGATCGTACCGGCAGGTCAGTCTGTGGTATTTACCTGGTGGATCACAAATGGCTTCTGCGACTCTACCAGCGCTAAAGTGACCATCACCAATTATCCGAAACCAAACATTGCTACTACAGCGCCTATCGCGGCACATTGTAATGATTCGGTATTTACCTTAACAGGTAATAATCCGAATACATTTGGTGCCAAGGGTGTATGGAGATATCCTAACACGGCTGTAGGTGTAAAAATCACCGACAGTACGCTCTACAATTCCAAAGTAATTGTACCGGCCGGTCAGTCTGTGGTATTTACCTGGTGGATCACCAATGGTGTCTGCGACTCTACCAGCGCCAAAGTAACCATCACCAATTATCCGAAACCGAATATTGCCACAACAACGCCAATCGCTGCACATTGTAACGACTCGGTATTTATCTTAACAGGTAACAATCCAACTACGTTTGGTGCGAAGGGTGTATGGAGATATCCAAACACGGCAGTGGGTGTGAAAATCACCGATAGTACGCTCTACAATTCCAAAGTAATTGTACCGGCCGGTCAATCTGTGGTATTCACCTGGTGGATCACCAACGGCGTATGCGATTCTTCCAGCGCCAAAGTAACCATCACCAATTATCCTAAACCGAACATTGCTACCACAGCGCCAATAGCTGCACATTGTAACGATTCGGTATTTATCTTAACTGGTAACAATCCAACTACGTTTGGCGCCAAAGGGGTATGGAGATATCCGGCCACTCCGGGTGTGATCATCACCGACAGTACCCGGTACAATACCAAAGTAATTGTTCCGGCGGGTAACTCCGTGGCATTTACCTGGTGGATCACCAATGGTATCTGCGACTCTACCAGCGCCAAAGTAACCATCACGAACTATCCTAAACCAAATGTTGCGACTACTGTGCCGATTGCGGCGCATTGTAACGATTCGGTATTTATCTTAACGGGTAACAATCCGAATACATTTGGTGCCAAGGGGGTATGGAGATTCCCGGCCACTCCGGGTGTGATTATCACCGACAGTACCCGGTACAACTCCAAAGTAATTGTACCAGCGGGTAACTCCGTGGCATTTACCTGGTGGATCACCAATGGCGTATGCGACTCTACCAGCGCTAAAGTAACCATCACCAATTATCCTAAGCCTAATGTTGCTACCGCAGCACCAATTGCCGCACATTGTAACGACTCAGTATTTATCTTAACGGGTAACAGACCGACGACGTTTGGCGCGAAAGGCGTATGGAGATATCCAAGCACCGCTGTGGGTGTGAAGCTCACTGATAGTACGCTCCACAATTCCAAAGTAATTGTACCGGCAGGACAATCAGTCGTGTTTACATGGTGGATCACCAATGGTGTATGCGATTCCAGCAGCGCTAAAGTGACTATCACTAACTATCCTAAACCAAACATTGCTACCACAGCGCCAATAGCTACACATTGTAACGACTCGGTATTTATCTTAACAGGTAATAATCCGAATACATTTGGGGCCAAAGGGGTATGGAGATATCCAAACACGGCTGTAGGTGTGAAAATCACCGATAGCACGCGCTACAATTCCAAAGTAATTGTACCAGCGGGCCAGTCAGTGGTGTTCACCTGGTGGATCACCAATGGCGTGTGTGATTCTACCAGCGCTAAAGTGACCATTACCAATTATCCTAAACCAAATGTTGCTACCACAGCGCCTATCACCGCACATTGTAACGACTCGGTATTTATCTTAACAGGTAACAATCTGACTACGTTTGGTGCTAAGGGTGTATGGAGATATCCGAACACAGCTGTGGGTGTGAAAATCACTGATAGCACGCTGTATAATTCCAAAGTAATTGTACCAGCGGGCCAGTCAGTGGTATTCACCTGGTGGATCACCAATGGCGTGTGTGATTCTACCAGCGCTAAAGTGACCATTACCAATTATCCTAAACCAAACATTGCTACCACAGCGCCTATCGCCGCACATTGTAATGACTCGGTATTTATCTTAACAGGTAACAATCCGAATACATTTGGCGCTAAAGGCGTGTGGAGATATCCAAACACTGCGGTAGGTGTAAAAATCACCGATAGTACGCTCTACAATTCCAAAGTGATTGTACCGGCGGGTCAATCTGTGGTATTCACCTGGTGGGTAACCAATGGCGTATGCGACTCTACCAATGCCAAAGTGACCATCACCAATTATCCTAAACCAAACGTAGCCACCACGGCGCCTATCGCGGCACATTGTAACGACTCGGTATTTATCTTAACAGGTAACAATCCGACTACGTTTGGTGCTAAGGGTGTATGGAGATATCCAAACACCGCTGTGGGTGTGAAAATCACTGATAGTACACTCTCCAATTCCAAAGTAATTGTTCCGGCCGGTCAGTCTGTGGTATTCACCTGGTGGATCACCAATGGTGTATGCGATTCTACCAGCGCCAAAGTAACCATCACTAACTATCCTAAACCGAACACCGCTACCACTGCGCCTATTGCGGCACATTGTAACGACTCGGCATTTATCTTAACCGGTAACAGACCGACTACGTTTGGTGCCAAAGGTGTTTGGAGATATCCAAACACAGCTGTGGGGGTGAAAATTACCGATAGTACGCTCTACAATTCCAATGTAATTGTACCAGCAGGACAGTCCGTGGTATTTACCTGGTGGGTAACCAATGGTGTATGCGATTCTACCAGCGCTAAAGTAACCATCACTAATTATCCGAAACCAAACCTGGCTACCACTGCGCCTATTGCCGCACATTGTAACGACTCTGTATTTATCTTGACCGGTAACAGACCAACTACGTTTGGGGCGAAAGGTGTATGGAGATATCCAAACACGGCTGTAGGTGTAAAAATTACTGATAGCACGCTCTACAATTCCAAAGTAATTGTACCGGCGGGCCAGTCAGTGGTATTCACCTGGTGGATCACCAATGGTGTATGCGATTCTACCAACGCTAAGGTGACCATCACTAATTATCCGAAACCAAATGTTGCTACTACAGCGCCTATCGCGGCACATTGTAACGACTCGGTATTTATCTTAACAGGTAATAACCCGAATACATTTGGCGCCAAGGGTGTATGGAGATATCCTAACACGGCTATGGGTGTGAAAATCACTGATAGTACGCGCTACAATTTCAAAGTAATTGTACCGGCCGGTCAGTCTGTTGTATTCACCTGGTGGATCACCAACGGTGTATGCGACTCTACCAGCGCCAAGGTAACCATCACTAATTATCCTAAACCAAACACCGCTACCACTGCGCCAATACCGGCACATTGTAACGACTCGGTATTTATCTTAACAGGTAATAACCCGAATACATTTGGCGCCAAGGGTGTATGGAGATATCCAAACACGGCTGTGGGTGTAAAATTCACTGATAGTACGCTTTACAATTCTAAAGTAATTGTACCGGCGGGTCAGTCTGTGGTATTTACGTGGTGGGTAACCAATGGTGTCTGCGATTCTACCAGCGCCAAAGTGACCATCACTAATTATCCTAAACCAAACACCGCTACCACCGCTCCTATCGCGGCGCGTTGTAATGACTCGGTATTTATCTTAACTGGTAACAATCCGAATACATTTGGTGCGAAAGGTGTATGGAGATATCCAAACACCGCAGTGGGTATAAAAATCGCAGATAGTACACTTTACAATTCCAAAGTAATTGTACCGGCGGGCCAGTCTGTAGCATTTACCTGGTGGATCACCAACGGCGTATGCGATTCTACCGGCGCCAAAGTAACCATTACTAATTATGCGCAGCCAAACCTGGCGACAACAAGACCAATTGCAGCACATTGTAACGACTCGGTGTTTACCTTAACCGGTAACAACCCGAACAGCTATGGTGCGAAGGGTGTATGGAGATATCCTAATACTGCAACAGGTGTGAAGATCACTGATAGTACGCTGTATAATTCTCAGGTTATTGTACCGGCGGGTCAGTCTGTGGTATTTACCTGGTGGGTAACTAATGGTGTCTGCGACTCTACCAGCGCCAAAGTAACTGTCATCAACTATCCTAAACCTAACACCGCTACCACTGCTCCTATCGCGGCGCATTGTAACGATTCAGTATTTATCTTAACAGGTAATAACCCGAATACTTTTGGTGCCAGGGGTGTGTGGAGATATCCAAACACCGCAGTGGGTGTGAAAATTACAGATAGTACCCTCTACAATTCCAAAGTAATTGTACCGGCGGGCCAGTCTGTAGTATTTACCTGGTGGGTGACTAACGGCGTCTGCGACTCTACCAGCGCTAAAGTGACCATCACTAACTATCCACAACCAAACGTGGCGACAACAAGACCAATCGCTGCACATTGTAACGACTCAGTGTTTACCTTAACCGGTAACAACCCGAACACCTACGGTGCGAAAGGTGTATGGAGATATCCGAACACTGCGGTAGGTGTGAAGATTGCAGATAGTACGCTCTACAATTCTAAGGTAATTGTACCGGCCGGTCAGTCTGTGGTATTTACCTGGTGGATCACCAACGGGGTTTGTGATTCTACAAATGCTAAAGTGACCATCACCAACTACAACCTCCCTGCGGTTGCCACTGTTGGAAAAGACCAGGAACATTGTAACGATTCACTGTTCACATTAACGGGTAATACCCCTTCAGGCTATCTTGCAAAAGGTGTATGGCGTTATCCGGCAGCCTTCAATGGTGCGGTTATCATTACCGACAGCTCCAAAGGCAACACTACCGTGATCGTTAAAGCAGGTAACACGGTGCCATTCACCTGGTGGATTACCAACGGCGTTTGTGATTCTACTAAAGCAACCATCAATATCACCAACTACGCCACCGCCAACAAGGCGAATGCCGGTCCTGACCAGAGAATCTGTAACAATACAGCTGACTTTATCATGCAGGCAAATACACCAGGCGTACCAACGGCCAAAGGCATATGGACGGATATCAGCCGCGTACCTGGCAGAGCCACCATTAAATCGCCTAACAGCCCGACTACTGCGGTAAGCGTACCGGTTGGTGATACCGTTGTATTACAGTGGGCAATCGCCAATGGTGTATGTGACACTACTTTCAGCAGAGTTACCATCATCAATTACAAAGCAGCGGTTACCGCCAACGCAGGACCTAACCAGGAAAAATGTAATACCACTGCCGACTTCAGCATGAAGGCAAGTGAGCCTGGATCCAGCAGTGCAACAGGTGTTTGGGAAGACGTAAGTCGCATCCCGGGCCGTGCAACGATCAAGTCACCAAATGATCCGTTTACCAATGTAACAGTACCTATAGGCGATACCGTTATACTGAAATGGACCGTTTCCAACGGTACTTGTACCAGCAGCAGCAGCATTGTAACACTCATTAATTATAAGAAGGCAGATGATGCCAATGCAGGCGCAGATATCGAAATGTGTAACAATACCGGGGACTTTACCATGGCAGCTACTGCTCCGTCAGTACCAAGTGCCAGAGGATTCTGGTCTATCGTTAAAGGAAACGCTGTTATCAGATCCATCAACAGCCCTGTTTCAGCGGTAAATGTTAACGTTGGCGACACCGTTACCTTACGCTGGACAGTTACCAACGGCGTATGCAGTGCTACCTGGGATGATGTAACACTCATCAATTACCGGTTACCAATTGCGGCCAACGCGGGACCTGACCAGGAACATTGTGATGATGCTGCGTTTAAAATGAATGCCAGCGACCCTGGTGTAGCAGGTGCAAAAGGTACCTGGATTGTGACCAGCAATAACGCTGCGCTGATCACTATCAGCAACATCAATCAGAAAGATGCTACCATCACCGTACCTGCCGGGGAAACAGCTCAGCTGACCTGGGTTGTAAGCAACGGTGTTTGCGACGCCTCCAGCTCAAGTGTAACGCTGATCAACCGCAAACCAATACTGGGTAACACCATTCAGGCTGATCAGACCGTTTGTATCACTGAAACGCCAATGGCTATACGTGGTATTGCACTGAGCGGCGGTAACGGTACCTATACTTACCAATGGCAACAAAGTACCGCAGGCGCTGCCGGACCATTTACCAATATTAATGGCGCCAACAGCGATATCTACCAGCCTGGTGTACTCTCCGCCAATACCTGGTACAGAAGAGTGGTAGCATCCGGTGCTTGTATCAACAACATCAGCAACGCCGTGAAGATCACCGTGGTGACACTCCGTCCGATTGTGACCTCCACTCCTCCTGCTATCACTACAGAATGTGAAAAAGGTAAAGACTATACCACCCTCTTCGGAGAACCGGTATTCAGTCATGCACCTTATGACGGCGAAGCACTGACCGTTACTTATAATGATGTAACTGTGGTAACATCGCCTTGTCTCAGCACCATTACCCGTACCTGGACGGCTACAGACAGATGCGGATTATCTGTAAGCGCTTCTCAGACGATCACCATAAAGGATACCAGGGCACCGGTGTTTACTACTCCTGCCCCTGCTGATACCACAGTAGATTGTGACAAGGTACCTGCGGCGAAAGACCTGAAAGTAATGGACGACTGTGCCGGAGAAATTACCATACCAATGGTAGAAGTTCGACAGGATGTTCCAGGCAGCTGCGCAAACAGCTACCTGCTGATCCGCACCTGGACAGCGAAAGACGCCTGCAACACCGGTGTAACCCTGAAACAGGTGATCACGGTGAAAGATATGACCGCACCGGTATTCAACGTAGCAACACCTGCTGATACCACGGTAGATTGCGACAAAGTACCTGCAGGATTCAATCTTACAGCAGACGACAACTGTACCGCCGGTGTGATCACCGTAGTACCGAAAGACTCGATCGCACGCAATAACCAGAACTGTGCTAATAACTATGTGATCTACAGGAAATGGACAGCCTTCGATGAATGTGGTAATGCACGTGCAGTACAACAGATTATCAGGGTACAGGATACCACTAAACCGGTATTCAGCATGCCGGCTCCGAAAGACACCACGGTGGATTGCGATAAGGTTCCTGCATGGCCGCCGATTACCGCCACCGATAACTGCAGTGCTACCGTACAGGTATTCACGAGCACTAAAACGGTGAAATTACCAGGCAACTGTGCCGGTAACTACCAGGAAACACGTACCTGGACCGTAACCGATGATTGCGGTAACAAATCCACCATGCAGCAGACCATCACTGTACAGGATACCACTAAGCCGGTATTCACGGTGAAACCTCCTGCAGATACAACGGTGAGCTGCGATAACATCCCTGCTCCTTCCACAGATGTTCAGGTAACAGATAATTGCAGCAGCATCGGAAACGGGTTAACCGTAAGCCGCCGTATTACCACAGAAAGAACACCTGGTGAATGTGCAGGTAACTACCGCATCATCAGAACATGGATTGCGAAAGATGCCTGTGGCAATACCACTACCATCACGCAGATTGTAACAGTGAAGGATACCACCAGACCGGTAATTATGCCTGCTCCGGCAGATGTAGTACTGTTCTGCCAGGATAAGATCCCTGCTCCTCCTGTGTTAACAGCAACAGACAACTGTGATAATACCTTCCCGAAAAGAGCTATCTATACGGAAGATCCATATGTGGCAGATATCTGTAACGGCTATACGATTGTAAGAAGATGGAGCATCATGGATGCCTGCGGCAATAAAGCCAACGACGTTATCCAGCGGGTGATCATCAACCCTTGTGCTAAACCGCAGCTGGAGGCTACCCTGCCTTCCAACTGCTCCGATAACGGAAGAATTGCATTACGCAAAGTGGGTGACGTATACCTGCCGACCTTCACACTGGTAAGCGTAACACCTTCCAATGCGGTAACAGGCTTACCACGTACACAAAGCAACAATGTGTTCAACCTGAATGGCGCTACTTCTGCATCATTCATCATTACAGATGGCAGAACAGGTTGTTCTTCCGACACGGTAACGTACAACCTGACCTATATCCAGAAACCAATGGTGAACCTCGGTAACGATACCACCATCTGCGGCGGCAACAGCCTCGTACTGGATGCAGGACCAGCCA
Source organism: Chitinophaga hostae (assembly GCF_018224885.1). Taxonomy (GTDB): domain Bacteria; phylum Bacteroidota; class Bacteroidia; order Chitinophagales; family Chitinophagaceae; genus Chitinophaga; species Chitinophaga hostae. The sequence continues at coordinate 224,615 of NZ_JAGTXB010000010.1, forward strand.
ACTTCGCTTACCAGATTAAATGGTCTACCGGCGCAACTACGCAGCGGATCAACATTAATCAGGCCGGCACCTACTGGGTAAATGTAAGCAACGGCGAATGTGCCACAACAGATACCATTCATGTTGGTCTCGTTCCAACACCACTGGTAGATATCCCGGATACTACCATCTGCCGCGGTCAGTCCGTGAAACTGGATGCATACGTAGACGGTGCACAATACCTCTGGAGTAATGGTTCCACCGCTCCTTCTATCCTGGTGGGCACCCAGGAACAATTCTGGGTGAAAGTGATGAAGTCCGGATGTATCACTATCGATACCGTGAAAGTGAGTGTAAATCCTCCACCAGATATCAGCCTGAGTCGTGATACTTCGATCTGTCCTGATCAGTCTATCATGCTCACCGTGAATTCAAATGGCGGCCGTATTAAATGGCAGACAGGCGAAACCAGCAATTCCATCGTGGTAAATCAGCCTGGTGGCTACTGGGTCGCGGTAAGCAGAGACAACTGCGTGGTAAGAGATACGGTGAACGTAAGACTTAAACCATCGATCACCCTGGATCTGGGACCAGACAGGAACATCTGCCCTGGCGGCAGCATTACCCTGAACGGTACCAACCCGGATGCGGTTTCCTACCTCTGGAATGACGGCGATCCAAACCCGGTTAAACAAATTACGCAGGCCGGCAAATACAAACTGGCAGTAATGGATAGATTCTGTCAACGCGTATTCATCGACAGCGTAAACGTGAACATCACCGGTTTACCAGTCATTAACCTGGGCAGAGACACAACACTCTGTAAAGGTGAAACCCTGATCCTGCGCGCCGAAGGCGGTGGCATCACCGGTGTAAGATGGGATAACGGATCATCGGCTCCTTCTCTCACGGTGACAAACGGAGGCACATATAAAGTAACTGTGTTCAACGATTGCGGATCCGCCACCGACGATATCACAGTAGACTTTGTGGTATGCGAACCTAAACCGACCATACCAAATGCCTTCTCACCAAACGGCGATGGACGTAACGATGTATTCAGACCGGTAGTAAGAGGACAAATGTTCGACTATGAACTGCGGATCTTTAACCGCTGGGGTGAATTAATCTTTATGACTTCCGATGACCACAGAGGATGGGATGGTAAATACAAAGGCGTTCCTGTAGATATTGGCACCTACGTATGGTGGCTGAACTACAAGAAAGTAGCCGGAGGAAAATCCAACGTTCTCAAAGGTGAAGTAACGGTAGTACGCTAATACGTACCAACATAACACAAAAGCAGAAAGCAAAAGGCGATTGTCCTTTTGCTTTCTGCTTTTTGCTACCTTAGCGGATAACCAGAAATCATCACGAATATGAAAGTTTACGACACGGTCACGGCAGCCATGGAAGACCTGCGCAAACGTGGATACACGGCAGACTTCAACCTGCTTTTCGACTGCATACACGCAGGAGAAACCAAAATTCATCCACAGGATTTTGACATCACAGAAACCTACCGTTTCGAGGGCGATACCGATCCGGGAGATGAAGCAGTGGTTTATGCCATTGAAACTAAAACAGGCGTCAAAGGAGTATTGATGTACGGGTATGGTGTTTATTCAGAAGATATGTCTGCCGACATGATCCGGAAGCTCGGATCAAAATAACCAGCCATCATTAATAAAAGAAACAGGTCCGGGTAGTAGTACCCGGACCTGTTTCTTTTATAGTATCTTCACCCTTCCCGGTACTTTCTCATCGTATCATTTCCTTTTCATAAAAAACACATTATTTTCACGGGTTACCAATAAAGTATATGTTGAAACGTATCAGCTTTTTATCTGTGTTGGCACTTGGTTGCGGCCTCACTGCCCATAGCCAGTCTGCCGGCAACCTCGACCTGATTCCCAGGCCAGCAGTAGTGTCGCCTGCCCAGGGAACATTTGCGGTTACACCCCAAACCAGGGTGTACACTGACCCGGCATTCAAAGCCGTTGCATCATTGTTTGCAGCAACCGCCCATTTGCCGCAGCCCGCGCTGACCAGGGCAAAAGTAATTCCTGTACACAGTATTGTATTCAGCCTGGCCGATAAAACAGCTGTTCCGGATACTGCGGGATACCGGCTGAAGATCACCCCCAATAATACACTGGTACTGGCGCGCACCCAAACCGGCGCACTCCATGCCATGCAATCATTATTGCAGCTGCAACTGCTACAGCCGGATCCCGGCATCCTGCCCTGCGCAGATATTGAAGACCATCCCCGGTTTGGCTACCGCGGCGTACACCTTGATGTGTCCAGGAACTTTTTTCCTGCTCCGTATATCAAACGTTTCATCGACCTGATGGCCCTGTATAAGATGAATACTTTCCACTGGCATCTTACAGACGGCGCCGGCTGGAGACTGGAAATCAAACGTTACCCGGAATTGACGAAAACAGCCGCCTGGCGCGAATATGGCAACTGGAAAGACTGGTGGACAAAAGGCCGGCGGTACTCACAGGAAGATGATCCCAATGCCTACGGCGGTTATTACACCCAGGCCCAGGCCCGCGAAATAGTGGCCTATGCAGCACAACGCGGTATCACCATTATTCCTGAAATAGAAATGCCCGGGCATTCAGAAGAAGTGTTGGCCGTGTACCCGCAACTTTCCTGCTCCGGCATACCTTATAAAAACTCGGAGCTATGCCTGGGTAATGAAGCTACCTTCAACTTCCTGGAAAATGTATTAACGGAAGTGATGGACATTTTTCCATCTTCCTATATCCATATTGGTGGCGATGAAGCAGATAAAAAAGCCTGGAAAGGCTGTCCAAAATGCCAGCAACGCATCCGCACTGAAAAGCTGAAAGACGAGCATGAACTGCAGAGTTATGCGATCCGGCGGATGGAAAAGTTCCTCCTGGCGCATAAACGTAAACTGCTGGGATGGGACGAAATACTCGAAGGCGGCCTCGCCCCCGAAGCTACTGTTATGTCGTGGCGCGGCGAAAGCGGCGGCATTGCGGCCGCCAGAGAAGGCCATAACGTGATCATGACGCCTGGCGCTTACTGTTATTTTGATAGTTACCAGGCGGATCCCGCCACCCAACCGGAAGCCATCGGCGGATATCTTCCACTGGAAAAAGTTTACAGCTACGAGCCCATTCCAAAAGAACTCGACGCCGCAGCTGCCAAACACGTACTCGGGGCACAGGCTAATATATGGACGGAATACATACCAACCACTTATCACCTGGAATACATGGTGTATCCGCGTTTGCTGGCTTTATCGGAAGTGGTATGGTCTGATACCGCACATAAAAACCTGCCCGATTTTCAGCGGCGGTTGCAAACTCATTACCGCTTACTCCAACGGCTAAACGTAAATTACTATCGCCCTTCCAATAGCATCACTATCCACCCGGAAATAGATGCCGCCCATCACCGCACCGTGATTTCATTCACTTCCGAGCAATACCGTCCGCAGATCCGTTACACACTCGACGGCAGCACACCTGATAGCCAGTCGCAGTTATATACCGCTCCGTTTGAAGTAAAGGGCAGCGCTCCTGTAACGGCGGCCATCTTTAAAGACAGCCTGGTACAGGGCAAGCCCGCTTTTTTACAACTGGATGATCATATTGCTATCGGGAAAAAAGTAATTTACAATCTGCCTTACAGTAAAGGTTATCCCGCGCAACGGGAAGCCACGCTGGTAAATGGTTACCGTGGTTCGCTGACCTATGGAGATGGCCAGTGGCAAGGATTTGAAGGAAAGGATATGGATGTCACCATCGATATGGGCGACCTTACTTCCCTCCATCGTTTATCCGTTACATTTATGCAACTGACCGGCCCTGGTGTATACATCCCTGCTTTTGTAGAGCTGCTGACAAGTGAAGATGGTAAAAATTTCAACCAGTTGAAACAGCTAAACAACGATGTTCCTGTCAGTCTTTCGACGCTTGTTTTGAAGGATTTTAAATTTGACCTGGTTGGTCAGAAAGCGCGGTTTATCAGGGTTCACGCGAAGAACGAACAACATGGTTTTCTGTTTGCAGACGAAATCATCGTTTATTGATAAAGACGTTTAGGGTTTCTGAAACAATGCGTTTCAGAAACCCTAAACGTTTAAAGCTAAAAGTTTCTTTTTCCTATTTCTTTGCTGAGGCGATAATCGACCATACCATTGAAGCTGCTGAGCGGCTTCGCATTGGGGATAGCAGTACGCAGCCCGCCAATGGTTTCAGTACTGAGCTGTGCCGCCCTTGCAGTTGGGAAAGATCCGGTGTTGATATAATTCATGATCTTTTTGAGGTTATCATCATTAACGGTAGAACCCCAGGGAACATTTACATAGTCAATCGCGTCTTTGTCTACTGGAATGCCGGTGTAATAGTCGCCCGTCCCGGCGGCATTATGTGTGGCAAAGTTAATCGCATAAAGATCTGCCAGGTATTTCTTCGAACCGGAAGGATTATAGGCCGAGATATTGAAGTCAATAAATCCTACAGGTTTCCCATACGTCTTCTCTCCCACCAGCAATACTTTTACATACGGCTTAAGGTTGTTCAATGTTAGTTCACTGGCAGAAGCAGTGTTGCTGCTGGTAATAAAAAACACATTATTGAGCGCTAAACCACCTGTACCTACCGGGAACTTAACGGTTTCTGTTAACCCCGTGGCCTTCAGGTTTGCAGTAAGTTTATCATTATACTTATAGGTATACATTGTTTTGCCGGCGGCCGAAGACGGTGCGATGGCGCTATCGAGGTATTCGGCGGTGGTGGTGGCCCCTCCGCCATTGTAACGCAGATCTACGATCAGGTTTTTGATACCGCTGGAAGCAAACCTGGCAAATACTTTGTCGAGCGCTGTTTTGGTAAAAGTAGCCTGTCCTTTATCATTAATGACGCTGGCAAATGTGTACAATCCAAAGTAACCTACCTTGGTATTGTTGTTTGCCGTGTAAACGGTATCAAACAACACCGGGTTTATATCGTAGCCCACCGGGTTAAGCGTGGTGGTAAAGGTGGTGTTATCCGCCCGTTTGATGCCCAGTGTTACGGTAGATGTTGACTTCAGAATTGCGTTATAAACAAACGACAGGGAGCTGCTGGTATTGGTAAAGGAAGTAGTCCCGTTTACCGAAGTAATTTCGCATCCTCTGTCGATTCCGGCTTTGCCTGCCGGGCTGTTTTTATCGGCATACAACACATACAGCCTTACCTGGTTACTGTTGGCAGCTGCCAATACCGGTGCATACTCCAGTCCAAAGTCGCTGTTGGTAGCAGCGAAGGTACGGGAAGAAACACCGTTCATGAGTTTATTGGTCAGGGTACCATTCCTGTCCAGGAAGCTGTAATGATCATATGGCGCCGAAGTGGCGGGGTTGATCGCATACCTTTTCATCACGTTGAGCAGGGTATCGGCATTAGGATAGGTGCTGCTGAACGGATCCAGGGCAGGTACCGACGTGTACCAGAAGTAGGTCGGCAACCCGGTGCTGCCTGTACGTCCGCCATCACCATAGGTTACCTGCATGATCTGGTACATGAGATACTTCAGTGAATCTTCCGCCAATGACGCCGAAAGCTGCGAAGTGTCATTTGGATTTGACGGAGAAGGATTATTGTCTTTGTGACAGGACGCGAGCATCCCTGCACAGAAAGCCCCGGCCAGTATGGCTTTAGTTCCCGTATAAAACAGTTTCTTATACATAAAAGCGGTTAAGACTGATTTGCGTTTTGCAGGCTAGTGGGTGGCCAGTGTTTGCCTGGTCCAGAAGTCTGCAGAATAATACAAAGCGAAATGATCAGCATATTCACCAGGCATCGGAGCCGGTTGTCCTTTCTCTCGTTTTGCCTCCAATTCTTTTTTATCCTCTTTCTTCATAGCATTCACCTTAAAATGATAGGCGATGGGTTGTTCACTGCCGGCTGGTATACCCAATACTTTCAGCGGAACTGCCAGTTCACACACCAGGTTGCCGGATGCTTCATAACCAGCTGCTGATAGAATACCAAACGTATTCTGTACCGGAATATTGCCGTTGGGGATACTATCAAACCCGTCAACTTTTATCTCCTTGAGGTTAGCCAGTATCTGTTTTTTCAGTTCACCCGCGATCAGCGCGCGGGAGGCTTCCGGTACATCCGGTGCGCCGGTATTTACATTTGCCGTTAGTGGAAATGTAACAGAGGCGCCACCTTTTTTCTTGCCGGAGGCATTCAGGGAAACCGTAAGTCCTGAGCGCATAATTTTCATCTGGCTTTGCGGATCGGGTACACTTACGACTACGTATATATTTTCTTTATCGTTGGCTATAGTATAAAATAACTTGGTTACGTTATTATAGAACTGTAGTGGTTTGGGCCATTCGGTTGGTTGTCCGTCTATCTTAATATTGGTCGGGGCCCATTTATTGGGTTCATCCTGTGCCGATGCATTCATATTCAACAAAAGTCCGGCTATCAACCCTGCTCCTGTTATCAGTGCCCTGTTCATTTTCATGTGTAATTTTTTCAGTTGCACTACAAGGTTAACAAAGAATTTCCAAAATATGTGCAGAAAAAGCGTGTAAAGTGAAAAAGAATCGGTGAACAGGGTGATATACCGGGTGAAAAAAAAGATTGGCCGGAGATGATCAACCTATGTGATCATCTCCGGCCAATTCATTATCCAGGATGACTAGTACAGCAATCTGGTTTTAATAGTATGTTCCACCTCCTTCAACAGCGCCAGGGCTTCCTGTGATAACCTGGTATCCACGTCCAGCACTACATAACCAATCTGGTCGTTGGTTTTCAGGTACTGACCCAGGATATTGATTTTGTTGGCAGACAAGGCGGTGTTGATCGCTGACAACACACCGGGCACGTTCTGGTGAATATGCAGGATACGGTGTGTATTCTCAATAGGTGGCACGCTGATGGCCGGAACAGTGTGGGAACCAAAGCTGGCGCCCTTTTCCAGGTAGTTCAGCATTTTGCTGCTCACGTCAAGACCTATATTATGCTGTGCCTCTTCCGTGCTGCCACCGATGTGTGGTGTTAAAATAACGTTCGATAATTTCTGCAGCGGTGTGCTGAAAGCAGCGCCGTTCTTTTCCGGTTCAACAGGAAATACGTCGATCGCTGCGCCTGATAGCAGGCCGCTTTCCAGCGCGTCTTTCAATGCTTCCAGGTCTACTACTTCTCCACGGGCATAATTGATAAAAATAGCGCCGGGTTTTGCGTCTGCCAGCACCTCTTTGGTGATCATGTTCGCCGTGGTTTTGCTGGAAGGCACATGCAGGGAAACGATATCGGCCTTATTAAAGAGCTCCTTCAGGCTGCGTTGCTGCTCGGCATTACCCAGTGGCAACTTGGTTTCAGCATCATAATAGATAACATTCATTCCCATTCCTTCCGCCAGTACGCTTACCTGGCTGCCGATATTACCATATCCTACGATACCCAGCGTTTTCCCCCTGAGTTCATAGCTGCCGGTAGCTTCCTTCATCCAGATACCATTATGGGCGGCGGCGTTTTTATCAACAATGCGGCGGATCAGGATAATAGATAAACCTATTACCAGCTCAGCCACCGAGCGGGTATTGGAATAAGGTGCGTTGAATACGGTTACGCCATGTTCTGTAGCCGCTTTCAGGTCTACCTGGTTTGTTCCGATACAAAAACATCCAATCGCCTGCAGCTTTCTGGCCGACTCCAGCACTTTGCGTGTTACTTTGGTTTTGGAACGGATGCCCAGAAGGTGTACATCCTTGATTTCATTGATCAGATCCTCTTCACTCAGTGCGCCCGACAACTTGCGAACCTGATACCCTGCAGTGGTAAATTCCGCCACCGCGGCATCGCTGATGTTTTCCAATAATAAAATGCTGATCTTCTCTTTCGGATAACTTGTCGACTTTTGCTGGTCCATAATATTATACTAGATTATATGTGTATCTATATGCTGCAATTGGCTTAATAATTGCTGATAGCGGGGAAACAGGGCACAAACCTACTCGATGTTGGGGAATATTCAAATAGCAGGGGGATCAAATTCGATTTTATCAAAAAAACGTACTTCTGAGGGTCATTTTTTTAACTTTTTTCAGCTTTTAGGCTTAAAAATCAATTAAAAGGAACAGAAAACACCGTTTTTATTTGGGATTCTTTCACATTGGGCATAAATTTAGCGCTTTGTATTTTTTAAGGGTCATTTTGAATTAAGCACGTAGTACACCTCTAATGAAGCGATTGAAAGCAGTAAGTATCATCTTAACTATATCCGGAATTGCAATTATATCAAGTTGCCAGAGCTCTGCAGCACGCAGGGAAGCCGAAAGGAAAAAAGCATCGTCCGACAGCGTTCTATACACACTGGGATTAACTAACGCAGAAAAAGAAGCCGTTCTCAAATCGCCGCGTACGATACAGATGCAACACGAATTATCGGCATTCTACAATGGTAAACTTTTACGCTCCGGTTTCAATGGCGCCATCCTGGTAGCCAGAAAGGGCGTTATCATCTTTGAACAATATCATGGTTACGAAAACTCCAGGACTAAAACTCCTGTAATAGACAGCTCCTCTTTTCAGCTGGCTTCTGTTTCAAAAACCTTTACCGGCGCAGCGGTGCTGTGGTTGGTGCAAAAAGAAAAGCTGAGCCTGGACGATTCTCTGCAGAAATTCTTCCCCGAATTTCCTTACAAAGGAATCAATGTGCGCATGTTGCTGAGTCACCGCAGCGGCCTGCCCAATTACCTCTATTTCTGTGACAGCTTATGGAAAGAAGAATCACGTTTTATTACCAATGATGAGGTGATCAAACTGATGGAAGTTCATAAACCTGCTATGCAGCATCTGCCAGGCACACATTTCCAGTATTGTAATACTAACTACCTGTTGCTGGCCTCTATCATCGAAAAAGTAAGCGGACAGAAATATGCGGTGTTCATGGAACAAACCATTTTCCAGCCGCTGGGGATGTCCGGAACATTCGTGTATGATCCGGCTTCGGCGGCACGCTCCCATCAAACCCAGAGTCATAAATACAATGGTCAGTTTGAACCGGATACTTATTTCGACGGCGTAATGGGCGATAAAGGCATTTACAGTACCGCACGCGATATGCTTAAATGGGACCAGGCGCTTTATTCGGGTCAGCTGTTAAATGCTGAAACCCTGAAAGCAGCATATACGCCATACAGCCACGAAAAGCCGGGCATCCGTAACTACGGTCTTGGATGGCGACTCATGGTGTACCCCGACAGGACCAAAAATATTATCTATCACAATGGCTGGTGGCATGGTAACAACACGGTATTCTATCGTTTTGTACAAGACTCCACTACGTTGATCATCTTAGGAAATAAATATAACCGCGGTATTTACCAGGCAGTAAAACCCGTGCGTGATATTATGGGCCATGGAGATGGTGAAGAAGCCGGAGAAGAATAGCCGCCTGATTTTTTTTTGCGTATAGTTTTTAGCTAATGCTAACGACTATACGCTTTTTTTATCCATGTTTCCGGTTAGGCATTACATTGTTTCTTGTCCACGTTATTTCGCCCGTAAAAGGATGGCTCCTCACCGTGCAGTCATCTTTCAAACAATAATGACAGCAGGAAGGAATACAGGGATCCATATGAATAAAAAACTCTACCTCGCCCGCTGCAAACTCTTTGTTGACCAGCTTTTCAATATGTTTCATTTCTTCATGTGCATCGTTCAATTCAAGGTAATACGGTAATGTAACATGACAATCAATATGATAATTGTGTCCATATTGCTGCACCCGCATATTATGGATATCGATCCAGTTATGACGGCGGTGAGCAGATAAAATAGCGATTACCTTATCCACTACCCTCATATCCGTTTCATCCATCAGCCCGGAAATAGAGCGACGCATCAGCCGATAGCCGCTGGTAAGGATCAGGCTTCCCATCAGCAATGATACCGCAGGATCCAGCCATTTCCACCCGGTAACCTGTATGACGCCGAGCGCGATCATCAGCCCCACGCTGCTGTATACATCGGTCATAATATGTTGTCCGTTTCCGCGGATGGTAATAGACGATAATTCCCTGCCCGAGCGCACCAGGTACAGACCCAGTAAGAGATTGGCGATAGTGGTGACGCCTATTAGCCACAAGCCGCTTTCTATTTTAAAAAGTTCTTTCGGAAAAACAAAGTACTGTATTGCTTTTGCCAATATCAGCATCCCCGCAATAAAGATCATGGCCCCTTCAAACCCGATAGAGAAGAATTCTACTTTGCCATGGCCATATGGATGGTTCACATCTTTAGGCTGACCGGCCAGGTAAATGCTATAGCAGGCAAAACCACCGGCCACTACGTTGATAATAGACTCCAATGCGTCGGAAAGAATCGCAACAGAGTGGGTTATAAAATAGGCTGCAAACTTCGCCCCTGTCAGTATAAAACTAACGATCAGCGACACGAAAATCACACGTAGTTCTTTTTTTAGCAACGGTGTAGATTTATATAAAGGTAAACGATTATCGGGGTACCATCGTATGGCGGTATTAATAATAAAATAACAATCGGTTTGCTGATATAGCAGCGACAGCGATTACATTTGCGATAATACCACGATAATCAATGGAAAACAGTCCTAACCCTTATTAATGTACGAAAAATGACCGACAACGAATTACACGCCTACTCCGTTATTGACCAGATATTTGACCTGTATAACAATTACGGCCAACAGGAATACGGGGAACAGGTAACCATGATGATGCATATGATGCAGGCTGCATTGATAGCAGAGCGCACCGGCTTCAACGATGAAATGATCATCGCCGCTTTTCTGCACGACATTGGCCATTTTTTTGAGCATACAGAGCAGATGGGGACCTATGGCTCGCTGGCGCATGACGATCTGGGCAGCGCCTATTTACTGGAATGTGGCTTTCCTGAAAGAATGGCAAAACTGGTAGGCAGCCATGTAGCCGCCAAACGCTATCTGACCTGGTCTGACAGTGCTTATTATGATACTTTGTCTGAAGCAAGCAAGCAAACGCTCGAATACCAGGGAGGTCCTATGAACGAAGAAGAAGCGCTGGCTTTCCGCAGTGATCCTTTGTTCTCGCAATACATACAGCTCCGGATATGGGACGATATGGGGAAGGAAACGGATCTGCCGGTGAACCCCGAAGACGTGGACAGGATAAAGCAAAAAACATTATCCTACCTGTTAAAGCATGGTAATTAACCAGCTTGCATTAAATTGCCGGTTGTATGGACCTACGTTCTGAAATACTGGCGGAACATTCCCGCGCGCAATCCCTTCACATAACCGGCTGGATAGGCCATGATGCCGTTCGGTTTAAGCAGTTGATACAACTGTTTCTGCACGATGAATACCGCGTGGTACAGCGCGCAGCATGGATAATAAGTATGGTAGCCGATAACCATCCTCTATTGCTTACCCCTCACCTGCCGGCCATGGTGGCCCGTATGGAGGAAAAGGGAATGCCTGCAGCGGTAAGAAGAAATGTGGTGAGGATATTACAACAGGTGCCCATACCGGAAAACCTTCATGGTCCGGTGATGAACTGTTGTTTTGCTTTTCTTGAAGATCCGCAGGAAACGACCGCGGTGAAAGCCTTTTCCATGACGGTACTGGCCCGTTTAGCGGGGAACTATCCCGAGATAAAAAACGAGATCAGGTTGCTGATTGAAGAGTTGCTGGAAAACAATGCCTCTCCAGGGATCAGATCAAGAGCCCGGAAAGTATTAAAGGAGATACAATAGCATAGTTAGCCTATAAAAGAAAAAGCAGCGCAACAAGGTATAACACCCTGTTGTGCTGCTTTTCTAATCAGATATAACCATTGGTTACGCGTTAGCATCTTCTGCTGCATCAGCTGCAGGCGGAGGTGTAACGGGTGCCTTTGCTTCTCTTGGTTCTCTCGGTTCCCTGGGCTCTCTTGGCTCACGGGGTTCCTTTTCTTTCTTCTTAGCCGCTTTAGGTGCGAAGATGGCGATCATACGCTTACCTTCCATGGTAGGCATACTTTCCAGACCACCTACTTCTGCCAGCCTTTCAGCAAACTTCAGGAGAATTAACTCACCGCGCTCTTTGAACATGATAGCACGACCTTTAAACTGTACATAGGTCTTCACCTTGTTACCGTCTTTCAGGAAGCTTTCAGCATGTTTAGCTTTAAAGTCGAAGTCATGATCATCGGTGTTAGGCGTAAAACGAATTTCTTTCACTTCGCTTTTGTGCGCCTTCGCCTTCATTTCTTTTTCCTTCTTCTTCTTTTCGTAAAGGAATTTATTGTAGTCGATGATACGACAAACGGGGGGCACAGCATTTGGGGAAATTTCAACAAGGTCTAAACCTTGTTCCTCTGCCATTTTCAGCGCCTCCTCGGTTCTGTAGACACCTACCTCAATATTTTCACCTACAAGCCTTACCTCAGGAACGCGTATCATCCTGTTGGTGCGATGTTCTTGTTGTTGTTCCCTGCGGAAGTTGGGGTTTCTGCCCCGGTTGTTGCCGCCAAAACTTGGTCTGGGTCTTTGTTGCATTAAGAAAAATAAAATTAATTAATTAATTGTCCTTTTAGTCCATGGTCCACATATCGTCCATGGACCAAAAACAATCTTTACAAAAATAAGGGGAAAATCACAGCAATAAACATACCTCATTCAAGTAATGTTCATTCTTTTATATACCTTTTTTCCACATTCATTTACCTGGTTATTCTATCGGCTTTCTGTTTGCTACCTCTTCGTTTATCATCGTGGTAAACTGCTCGAGTGGCATGGTTCCCAAATCACCTTTAGACTGACGACGAACGGCTACCACATTATCAGCTGCTTCTTTTTCACCGAGTACGAGCATGTACGGAATCTTTGCCAGCTCTGCTTCCCGGATCTTCTTACCGATTTTTTCGCTTCTGTCATCTATTTCAGCGCGAATTTCCGCTTTTTTTAGCAATTCTGCTACTTTTTCTGCATAGTCCTGGCTTTTATCGCTTATCGGCAGGATTTTCACCTGGATAGGCGCCAGCCAAAGCGGGAATTTACCGGCGCAATGCTCTATCAGTACTGCAATAAAGCGCTCCAGCGAACCGAATGGCGCGCGGTGAATCATCACCGGGCGATGCTTCTGGTTATCTGCCCCGATGTATTCCAGTTCAAAGCGCTCAGGAAGGTTGTAGTCCACCTGGATAGTACCCAGCTGCCATTTACGGCCCAAGGCATCTTTTACCATGAAGTCCAGCTTAGGGCCATAGAAAGCTGCTTCGTCATATTCCACCACTGTATTCAGGCCCTTCTCGGCAGCAGATTCAATGATGGCTTTTTCCGCCAGTTCCCAGTTCTCCTCGGTACCCATGTATTTGCTGCGGTCAGTTTTATGACGCAGCGAAATCTGAGCAGTGTACTCTGTAAAGCTCAAGCTGTTGAATACGTACATCACCAGGTCGATCACCTTCTGGAACTCCTCTTTTACCTGGTCAGGACGGCAGAACAAATGCGCATCATCCTGGGTAAATCCTCTTACACGGGTAAGACCATGCAGTTCACCATGTTGCTCATAGCGGTATACGGTACCGAATTCAGCGAAACGAACCGGCAGGTCTTTGTACGACTTTGGCGATACCTTATACAGTTCGCAGTGATGCGGACAGTTCATTGGTTTCAGCATAAACTCTTCCCCTTCTTCAGGTGTGTGTATAGGCTGAAAACTATCTTTACCATATTTCTCATAGTGACCGGAAGTCACATACAGGTTTTTATTACCAATATGCGGAGTCACAACGGGCAGGTAACCGCTGGCTACCTGTGCTTCCTGGAGAAAGCGTTGTAAACGCTCACGCAGCATAGCTCCTTTTGGTAACCACATAGGCAAACCCAATCCTACTTTTTCAGAGAAGGCGAACAATTCCAGTTCCTTACCAAGTTTGCGGTGATCACGTTTTTTAGCCTCCTCTATCAGTGTCAGGTATTCATCCAGCTCTTTCTGATTCGGGAAGGTAATACCGTAGATACGGGTCAGCATCTTGTTTTTTTCACTTCCGCGCCAGTAGGCGCCGGCGATGCTGGTTAGTTTGATGGATTTGATAAAGCCGGTATTCGGAATATGAGGCCCGCGACACAAATCTGTAAATCCACCCTGGGTGTAGAAGGAAATACTTCCATCCGCCAGTTCATTGATGGTTTCGATTTTGTATTGATCACCCTTTTCGGTAAAGTAGGCCAGCGCATCTGCCTTGCTTACTTCTTTACGTACATACTCACTGTTTCGTTTAGACAATTCCACCATTTTCGCTTCTACCTGTTTCAGGTCTTCCTCGGAAATTGTGCGGTCGCCTAAATCAATATCATAATAGAATCCATTCTCAATAGAGGGACCATAACCCAGTTTCACACCGGGGTACAGGGCTTCCAGGGCTTCTGCCATCAAGTGCGCAGAGGAATGCCACATCGTAGCCTTACCATCTTTATCCACCCACGTCAACAGCTGCAGCGTGCTATCCGTCAAAATCGGGCGTGTAGCATCAACTACCTGCCCATTAACATTTGCAGCCAATACTTTGCGTGCCAATCCTTCGCTGATGGATTTGGCAATGTCCAATGCAGTTACTCCTGGTTCATACTGACGAACTGCGCCATCCGGAAAAGTGATATTTATCATACGTTTTGCTGTTAGCACCATACTTTTTCATATGGGCTATATTTCCTTTATAAAATGTTTGCGAAGTTAAGAAATAGTTTGTTAGCTTTTAGATAACCATGTCATTGAACTTAAGGATTTTAAAAATAAATATTGGTACAGCGATGTGCGTTCAGTTGAAAAAAAGCCTTACCGCTTACTTTTATAATATATAATAATTACAAAATAACACAGCCTTTAGCCTGTTTATAGCGCCTGAATCCATAAAACAAGTTCTTTTTCAAATCGATAATACCACCTGAAAAATAATATAGTTAAAAGAAATATCTATTTAAAGATCAATATTAAAAGTAGGAATCAATTAATTTTACGACTGTAATATAAAATAATTACATAATGAACACAGGAACATTAAAATTGTACGATTTCGCCAGACACGATCTGCATTTACCGGACAAGAAAGCCATGGAGTTTGTAACAACCCTGGGGGAATTTTCCGAAATGCAACTGGCAAAAAGAGACCTGGATCTGGCAACAAAAACAGAATTGCTGGCAGTTAAGACGGAGCTTAAGCAGGAAATCCACCTGGTGGCCACACGGATGGACCTGATGGCGACAAAAGAGGAACTTTACGCAACAAAAAATGAACTCAAACAGGAGATCCACGCCGTTGCCACCAGACTTAATTTAATGGCGACCAAAGAGGAGCTCTCCGATGTCAAATTACAGTTAACCCGGAGCATTCATGACACTGAAACCAGGCTGACAAAACACATGTTCGCTGCGAGTCTGGGACAGGTGATAGTTATTATTGTCACCGTGTGTACCATTCTCAAATATGCCGGAATATTGAGATAACGGATCCCTTCCATCGTGTATTTCTATCTGTGTGTACTCCCCATTTTCAATGTCCCTTCCATCGTGTATTTCCGCTTCAACTACTGTGTGTGCTCCCCCATTAATCTGTGTGTACTTCCCCCTTTTTTACCCGTTCCTAAAACCTGAAATTATAGGTCACCGATGGCAAAATCGGGAATAGCGATACCTGCTTTGCGCTTACCTCTAAAGTACCATTCAACACGTTTCCCTGTTGATCGAAATAAATAAAGTAAGGATTTTTCCGGCTATATACATTGTAGATAGAAAAAGTCCAGCTGCTTTTTATACGCCGGGGCTTTTTGGGTGTTGGGGTATAAATAGCCGACAAATCCAGCCGGTGATAAGCTGCCAGCCGGTAAGAGTTGATACTGCCATAACCCTGTATCAGCGTGGTTTCCATAAAATAAAATGTTTCCGGTAAAGTAGTGGTATTACCCGTGCCATAAATAAACACGCCCGACAAAGTCCAGTGCTTATCCAGGTCGTAGGTGCCCACCAATGCCAGGTCGTGACGCCGGTCGTATTTGGCCGGATAGCGTTTACCGTCATTCAGATCCGGGAACTGCCGCCAGGTCCAGGCCAATGTATAACCCAGCCAGCCGGTAAAGCGTCCCTTTTTCTTATTCACAAACAATTCCAGGCCATAAGCCTCTCCTTTCCCAAATACGAAATCCTGTTCGGGATCAGTCAGGGAAGGCGTATACCCTTCTCTGTACTCTATCTGGTGTTCCATGCTTTTGTAGTATACTTCGGCTGAAGCTTCATAGGTATTGTTGTTGAAATTGCGGAAATAACCTGCGGAGTATTGCCACGATAACTGCGGCTGTACCAGGTAGGTACTGGGCACCCATACATCCGTAGGCAACGTGGTACCGGCATTAGACACCAGGTGGATAAACTGGTAGTTGCGTGTTACAGCCGCTTTAATGGAATTAAGATCATTCCATGACCAGCGCAGGATGACCCGCGGCTCAAAACCGCCATAGCGGATAACCGGCTGCCAGCGCCGGTATACAATGCTGTCGGTTTTATTACCGGCTGCATCCCTGGTGTACCTGGTATAGGGCCCTATCTGCATAAAACCGCTGTACCGCACACCTGCATTCAGTTGCAGATGAGGCGATATTTCCCAGTCGTCCATCAGGTATAATGCTACTTCATGTGCATATTTTTTAAATGCATTTTCGGGAGAAAATTTTGTGGTATCCTGGTTCCCTGAAACAGTAGACGGGGTAAAGGTGTGATAGATATAATTTGCACCGAATTTGATGTGATGATTCACATGTGCGTAATAGTCAAAATCTGTTTTTATGTTGGCGTCACTGATGCCGGAAGATAAACGGATATCAAAGTTATTCTGCACCGCACTGAACTGGAACTTATAGTCGTTATAGATCAATGAGGTGTTGGCAAACAGCTTTTTATTGAACACATGGTTCCATCTTAACGTGGCGGTAGTATTGCCCCAGGGAATCTTTACATTAAAAGAGCGGTCGTTATTGTTAAAGCTAAAAACATCTTTTCCAAGATAGCCGCTCAAATAGAGGCGGTCCCTGTCCGAAAAAATATAGTTCATCTTTACATTCAGGTCATAAAAATAATACCCTGAACCTTTGTAGTTCGTTTTATTAATAAATGGTTTGGTGATCAGGTCAATGTAGGTACGACGGCCGCTGACAATAAAAGAGGCCTTGTCCTTTTTCAACGGTCCCTGGAAAGAGAGCCGGGAAGCAATCAGTCCTATTCCCCCTTCTCCCTGGAATTTTTTATTATTCCCTTCTTTCATGGCAATATCAACCACAGATGACAAGCGCCCGCCGTAATTGGCCGGCATACCGCCTTTGATGAGCGTGGTATTGCGAATGGCATCTGCGTTAAACACAGAAAAAAAGCCGAACAAATGGCCTGTATTATATACCGGCGCCTCATCCAGCAGGATAAGGTTCTGATCCGGACCGCCGCCACGCACATAAAAACCCGCATTTCCTTCGCCAGCCGCCTGTACGCCGGGCATGAGCTGCAGCGCCTTGAGCACATCCACTTCTCCCATCAGGGCGGGCAATTTCTTTACCTGGATAGAGGTGAGTTCGGCGCGGCCCATATCGGTGCTTTTAACATTGGCATCTTTCCGCTTATCCGTAATCACCACCTCTTTGGCCTGGTAGGAACGGGGAAACAATTCCAGGTTTTGCGTAATATTTTCGTTGAGGGTAAGCGCAACCGCTTTGGATTCATATCCAAGAAAAGAATACAACAGGATATAGTTTCCGGCCGGAAGGGTAATAGAATAAAAACCGTAATTATTTGTCTGAACACCGGTAGTCGAGTGTAAAACCTGTATAGTGGCCCCCGGAAGGGATTCTCCGTTGGTGCTGTCTTTTATAAAGCCGCTCACGGTATATTGCTGCCCCTCTGCCTCCCTGGAGGCACACAGTAAAAAAAGGACCAGCAAGAAGGCACCATATCGTGTGAACATACCGTGTTAAATCATAAACAACAAAGTATCGTAATTTACGACTTACTGGCCACGATTCAACGATCTATTATTTATAGGTTAAACTATCCCGCGTTTCGCCACAGGTGAGCATTTTATGACCAAAATACGGATTCTGTATCCCCGGCTTATCGCTCAACCAGTAAGCGCCTTTGTCGTCAAATGCCATGGGGCAGTACTGGTGATAAATAGTATGTCCTTTTAAACCCGTATTCTTAACAAGGTCGAACAGCATATCCGATACCATCTGGAAAGCGGCCCGTTTGCCATCCAGTCCTGTTTCGCCTTCAAAACCGGCCAGTTCCGCGCTGATACTGCCGGTGATACCGGAAATATTAGCCAGGTGGGTACTGTCCATCTGCAAAAGACCTACCGGCAAACTATCCACATGCAATTTCAAATCTGTCGCCACCCGGTTGGCAACAACACTATCCGCCTGTACCAGTGCATCCGACAAACGGTAATAGGATGCCATCGCAGTTCCCAGCGAATCATAAAACACCTGGTTATAGGGCGCCTGTAAAGCGGCTGAAGTGACCGCCTGCTGCGGTTCTTCCTTTGGTGTACCGGAGTGGCATGCAACCAAACCTGTTACCAGTATTAACAATCCTACGGGAACGCCTACTTTAAAACTCATAGTTTTGTGCTTTGACGCAAAACTAAATAAATACCGGGAAATTGTCTGGCCCAGGATTAGACTGATTTTGATGATTTAAAGGATTTTTTCTTTTTGATTTTAAAAGATTAAGGGAGATATCAGCGGATATCTTCGCTAATCCTTTAAAATCAAATTATAGTTATTAAAAAATCCTTTAAATCATCAAAATCAGTCTAATCCCGGGCCAGACAGTTTCTGCGAAATCCCGACATTTATCCTTAACTTTGCACGTTTTTTATCCAATTTTTTTATTTTTTATGTTGATCGCATTACAGGACATTACGTTTGAGTTTGGATCCAGGGTTATACTGGAAGATTCTTCCTGGCACATAGAACCAGGCGACCGCGTGGGGCTTATCGGGTTGAATGGTACCGGCAAATCTACCCTGTTACGCATTATCAATGGGGAATATTCCATTTCCAAAGGAAGTATTAATAAAAGTAAAAATCTGACAATAGGTTTCTTTAACCAGGACCTGCTCAGCTTTGAAACAGATGAATCTATCCTGACAGTGGGCATGATGGCTTTTGGTAAAGCGCTGGAGCTGGAGAAAGATATTGAACGTATAACCAAAGAGCTGGAAGACAGCCAGACCGACGAATTGCTGCATGAATTCAGCGATAAACTGCATGAATTTGAAGCGCTGGATGGCTATAACATGAAGCACAAAACCGCGCAGGTATTGGAAGGACTGGGTTTTACCACTTCCGATCTTGAACGTCCCTACAGCCAGTTTTCCGGTGGCTGGCGCATGCGTGTACTCCTGGCCCGCCTGATCCTGCAGCAACCCGATGTACTCATGCTCGATGAGCCCACGAACCACCTGGATCTTCCCTCCATTGAATGGCTGGAAAGATACCTGATCGGCTATAACGGCGCCGTGATCATTGTATCGCACGACCGTTACTTCCTGGATCGTATGGTAAACAGGATCGTGGAAGTATACCAACAACAGCTGCACCACTACGCCGGTTCTTATGCCGACTATGAAGTGGAAAAAGAACTCCGCCGCGAAATGCAGCAACGTGCCTACGAAAACCAGCAGGACTATATCCGCCAGCAGGAACGTTTTATTGAGCGCTTTAAAGCCAAAGCATCGAAGGCTGCACAGGCCCAGAGTATTGCCAAAAGACTGGACAAGCTGGAACGGGTGGAACAAACTGACAACGGTCCCTCTAAAATAAAAATCAACTTCACGGTAGACAAAACGCCGGGGAAAATTTTATGTACCCTGAACAATATCAGCAAAAGCTTCGGGAACATAGAAATCCTTAAAAATACCAGCGCAGAAATCAACCGGGGTGATAAAATTGCCCTGATCGGCGCCAACGGTAAGGGTAAGTCTACCCTGCTCCGTATCATTTTCGGCATGGAACCTATGGAAGGCGAACGCGTTCCGGGTCATAACGTAGTCACCAGCTTCTATGCGCAGCATCAGCTGGAATCGCTCGATATGAACAGCGAGATTCTCGATGAACTGAAAAACTTCGGTAGTGGTCGTAATGAACTCGAATTAAGGCAACTGCTCGGCTGTTTCCTTTTCACCGGCGATGATGTATTTAAAAAGATCAGGATACTTTCCGGGGGAGAAAAAGCAAGGGTGGCACTGGCCAAAACCATTATCAGCCAGGCAAATTTCCTGATGCTGGATGAGCCTACGAACCACCTGGATATGAACTCGGTGCAGATGCTCATTGATGCGCTGAATAAATACGACGGCAGCCTGGTACTGGTATCGCACGACCGTTACTTCGTGAGCCAGACCGCCAATAAGATCTGGGAAATTGTAGACGGCGAAATCAAGGAATTCAAGGGTACTTACAACGAGTACGAAGAATGGAAAAAGAGGATGGCTGCCCAGCAGCAACAGCAGCAGGCAAGTGCAAAGGCTAACAGCAACGCAGATACGAAGAAAGATACACGGCAGCAAAATACGGCTCCTGCCGCTGAAGGCAAAGGCGCTATCAACAAAGATGTGCAGCGTGAACTGCAGAAACAGCAAAAACAGTTTTCGCAGGTTGAAGGACAGGTAGCAAGCTTGAAAGAGCGTAAAGCCAGCCTGGAAGCCAGTTTGGGCTCACCAGACATCTATAACGACAAAACAAAATTTGCCCAGGTAGAAAGCGAATACCAGGATGTACTGAAATACCTGGACCGGGCAAATCAGCAATACGAACAGTTATTTGAAAAAATAATGCAGCTGGAAGCAAACCTGACCAGCTGAGGAAAGAATAATGAATTACGAATTACGGATTTGTCCGAGATCTTCGCACCAATCCGTAATTCGTAGTTCGTAATTCATTATTCGTAATTCTTTCCTTATAATTCGTAATTTCATCTTATGCAGAAAATACTGGTAGTTGAAGACGAAGTAAAAGTGGCCAATGCCGTTAAAAAGGGGCTGGAAGAAAATGGTTTTGACGTGGATGTGGCCTATGATGGCCGTATTGGCAAAGGATTAGCCATCAGCAATAACTACGACCTGGTCATCCTTGATCTCAACCTTCCCCATCATAACGGTTATGAAATCTGTGAGGTGATCCGGCATAAAAATAACCGGGTTCCGGTTATTATGCTCACCGCCCTTGGCGGCGTGGAAGACAAAATGCAGGCCTTTGAACTGGGCGCTGATGATTACCTTGTAAAGCCTTTCGACTTCCGTGAACTACTGGCACGTATAAGGGTGTTCCTCAAAAGGGCCGGCTCCGAAGCTACCCACGGCACTCAGTATAAAATCAGTATCGCCGACCTGGAAATAGACCGGGAGAAAAAGGATGTTACCCGTGGCGGCAAAAAAATTGCCCTCACCGCCAAAGAATACCAGCTGCTCGAATTCCTCGCCATGCACAAAGGCAAGGTAATCTCCAAACTCACCATCGCTGAAAAGGTATGGGATATCGACTTTGATACCGGTACCAACGTGATTGAAGTATACATGAACTTCCTCCGAAAGAAAATAGACAAGGATTTTGAACAGAAACTATTACATACCAAAACCGGTATGGGGTATTATCTCTCTGAAGAATAACACTACCTTTTTCTGATTGAAGATCAAATACAAAATAGCGCTCTATTACACTATTTCAGCCGCGCTGATGCTCATCGCATTTGCAGTGCTGGCCTATTACTTTTCTGCCAAATCACGCAAGGCGGAATACCTCGAAAGACTGGAATACCGCGCCCGGTCCATTGCCAATGTAATTATTGAAGATGGAAATGTAAAGGTAGACCTGCTCCGTAAACTGGACCGCACCACTTTCCAGGACCTTTATAAAGAAACCATCCTGGTATATAACCCCAGCTACGACCTGCTGTATAGTAACCTGAAAGATACCACTATCCGCACGCATCCCAGGTTGCTGAACTTTATAAAGGAAAACAAATTATATAGTTATGATAAGGGAAGCGGTGAAGTAGTAGGCGTGTATTATACAGAGGGAGATGTATCGGTTATCGTCATCGTGTCCTCCTTTGATAAATATGGTTTCCAAAATCTGCGTAATCTCAGCCAGATCCTGCTCCTGGAGCTTATTACCGCTGTTATTGTATTGGTAGGTGTTGGTTATTTCTTTGCCCGCAAAATGGTGGAACCTATTGATCAGCTGGTACAACAGGTAGATAGCATCAATGCCAACAACATGCACGATACCCAGGTAGCAGTAAAAGGAAAAGATGAAATCGCCAAGCTGGGAGCGAACTTCAACACAATGCTGCAGCGTCTCAGCGAATCTTTTCATCTCCAGAAAAGCTTTGTAAGCAATGCCTCTCATGAACTGCGTACCCCACTGGCAGCCATTATCAGCCAGCTGCAGGTGGCATTGTCGAAAGATCGCTCCCGGGAAGAATACCTTGCCTTGCTGACGTCTGTACTGGAAGATGCGGAAAACCTCTCCGACCTTTCCAATGGCCTGTTACAGCTCGCCCAGTCAGAAATGCGGCAACAGGAGTTCGTACTGAGCAATGTGCGGATCGATGAGCTGCTGATGGAAATGACCACCCTGATCCGCCTGAAACAAAAAACGCCCAGCAAAGTGGAGATCCATTTTGTGAAAGTACCGGATAATGATTCCATGGTAACCTGCTATGGAAATGAAAACCTGCTGAAGGTATTGTTCCTGAACCTCATCGATAATGCCTGTAAATTTTCTGAGAATAATACCGCGTGGGTCTCTATAGATTTCTACACCCAATACATCCTTGTACAGATAAAAGACAATGGTATCGGTATTCCGCCGGAAGAAATCAATAAAATATTTGAACCCTTTTACCGTGGCCGCAACGCGCTCCAAATCCGCGGCCATGGCCTTGGTTTGTCTATCTGCAAAAAAATTGTGCAAATCCATAACGGTCATATTACTGTTACGGCTACTCCTTCCGAAGGCACCACTTTCGCAGTGATACTCCCTCACATATAATTCTTTAAGGCTTTTTTAATCTTCCTTAAAGGCCGCTTTAATTCCGCTTTGTGAGCTTTGTATCATGAAATCTGGCATTATGCGAACTATAAGGATGCTGTTAATAACAGCAAGCGTTTCCTGCCTGGGCTTTATTCAACCTACACAGGCACAAACGACACCGCAAACCGTTACGCTGCAATCCGTAGAGGATTCCTTCCTCATAAAAAACTACCTGTTACTGGCACAACGTTACCAGGTGGATGCCTCTAAAGCATTGGTACGACAAGCAAAAATGTGGAGCAATCCATCTTTCAGCACCGTATTGGGTTTTGGCAGCACTGATAAATTCAAGCCATTTAATGTAGGCTCGGGTGGCGAAACACAATATAATATCGACCAGTTAATTCAGCTGGCAGGGAAAAGAAATAAAAGCATCCAGCTGGCCGCAGCAGCCTCAAAAATGAGCGAGGCTAATTTCGATGAACTCGTTCGTACGCTTCGATTGCAGCTCCGCGAAAACTTCTACAATATCTACTACCAGCAACAAACGGAAAAAGTGTTGAACGAGCAGCTGGAAAACCTGCAGAAAATTGTGGATGCGTATGTTACTGCCGATAAAAAAGGAAGCGTGGCACATGCCGACCTCGTAAGGCTGCAGGCCCTGCAGGTGGGCATCGAGAATGATTATGCAGACCTGAAACAACAGGAACTGGAATCTCAGAAAAACCTACAGCAACTGTTACATACCAGGGATTTTTATGAGGCCAGTCTGCAACCCGCGGAACTGGCTTCATACAGCCTGGATAAGATCCAGTTGCCACAGTTGCTCGACAGCGTTGCGCAAAACCGCCCGGATGTACGCATGGCTGACATGCAATATCAAACCGCGCAGTTAAACTACCGGTTGCAGAAATCCATGGCCGTTCCGGATCTGCATGTAGGCGCCACCTATGATAAACAGGGCAGTTATACGCCCAACTTCGTAGGACTTACACTGGGAATTGACCTGCCTGTGTGGAACCGCAACCAGGGTAATATCCGCGCCGCACAACTGCAGATCGGCAGTGAACAACAACAGCTGCTTCAGCAACAGTCCATTGCACAATCCGAAGTGCTCAATGCCTATCAACGAATAGTATCGCTCGAAAAACGCTACAAAGGTTTCGACCTGCACCAGTTCCAGGGCGAGTTTGATACACTCATCTCCGAAGTGGCTAAGAACTTCAGTAAAGGAAATATCTCCCTGCTGCAGTTCATCGACTATTTCAACAGCTATAGCGACAACGCAAAAAATATCAATAAGTTTTTATCCAACCGGGTAAATGCTTACGAAGAACTCAACTATGCAACAGGACAAGAATTATTTAAAAATTAAGCGCATGAAACAGCCTATTTTCCTTATTGGCTTTTCGCTGCTGACCATCCTTGTATGGAGCGGCTGCAAACACAGCCAGGCAGAAGATTCAGAGAAGACCACCTTTGTTCTCAGCGATACAATGCTGAAAAATATACGCATTGACACCGCGCATATGGAGCCCGTACTCAATGAGATCCGCCTTTCCGGTAAGGTAACACCCAATGGAGGTAAGGTATTAAAGGTATACCCGCTGGTGAGTGGATATGTGGAAGATATTAAAGTGCAGCTGGGCGATTATGTACAAAAAGGCCAGGTACTGGCAGTTATACACAGTGCCGAAATTGCCGACTATGAGAAGCAACTGGCCCAGGCAAGGTCCGACCGAAATGTAGCGGACAAGAACCTGAAAGTTGCGCAGGACCTGTTCGACAGCCGTTTGAGTACGGAGAAAGATGTGGTAAATGCAAGAGGTGAAGTGCAAAAGTCTGATGCAGAAATTACCCGTCTCAACGACCTGTTTAAGATCTACAAAAAAGGCAAAGGCGCCACCTACCTGGTTACAGCGCCTATTTCCGGCTATATCATCGAAAAAAACATCAACAACAACATGGAGATCCGTTCGGATAACAGTGCGAACATTTTTACCATCTCGGAGCTTGATGATGTTTGGGTAATGGCCAATGTGTTTGAAACAGATATTGCCCGCATCAAGGAAGGATACGAGGCAGATGTTGTTACAGTAAGCTATCCTGACGAGCCTTTCCGCGGGAAAATAGACAAGATCTACAACTTCCTGGATCCCGCTACCAAAACCATGCAGGTGAGAATCGCCATTGATAACAAGAACATGTTGCTGAAGCCCGAAATGTTTGCTACAGTATATGTAAAATACCGGGATACAGATCAGAAAATTGCCGTGCCTTCGGCGGCTGTGATCTTCGATAACAGTAAAAACTATGTACTGGTATTCAAAGACAAGTTCAATATCGCTGTACGCCAGGTCGAAGTAGCAAAAACGGCGGGAGATATCACCTATCTGGCATCCGGGCTAAGTCCGGACGAGAAAGTAATCTCCAAAAATCAATTGCTTATTTACGATGCCCTTAAAGACTAACCCGGTAATGAAGCGTTTATTCTCCATAGGTATACTGGCACTGAGCGGCACCCGCCTGCTGGCACAGGACAGGAAAACGGACAGCATTGTTCCGTATACCTTCCACTTCCAGCAAACGCTGGTAACGCAATGGCACCCTGACTTCCAGGCGAAGTACTCCGGCGCCAACAGTTTCCGTACCCATGAAAAAGGCGCCACTTCTATTACCAGTACCCTGTATGCAGGTATCCGTCCGCTGAAAAATCTGGAACTATATATCAACCCGGAACTAGCTGGTGGCGAAGGTCTCAGCCACGCCACCGGCATTGCGGGTTTTCCCAACGGAGAAACTTTCCGGGTGGGAGATTCCAAACCTAAAATTTACCTGGCCCGTGCCTATGGCGTATATACGTTGCCGTTAACTTCTAAAACGGAAGCCGACGACGATGATCTGAACAATGTAGCCGGCACCACTCCTACCCATTACCTGCGCTTCATAGGCGGTAAGTATTGCCTGGCCGACTTCTTCGACCAGAACAACTACAGCCATGATCCGCGCACCCAGTTCCTGAACTGGGCGCTGATGAGTAATGCTGCCTGGGACTATCCGGCAGATGTTCGTGGTTATACCATGGCACTGACCGTACAATACCGGAAAGACAACTGGCAGCTGCAGGCGGCCACCTCCCTGGAGCCACTGGAAGCCAACGGACCCAAACTGAACTACCATTACGGGAAATCAAACGGAGAAGTACTGGAGGTAACGCACACGCATATACTGAATAAACATGAAGGGAATGTGCGGGTGATGGCATTTATTAACCAGGCTCCTATGGGCAACTACAATGAGGCTGTGAAGCAGGCCAAGGATACGCCCAACATCAGCGCTGTGGGAAGGGATGGCCATACCAAATATGGTTTCGGTATCAACATAGACCAGGAAATCACATCTGACGGCGGCGCTTTTCTCAAAGCATCCTGGAACGATGGCCGCAACGAAACCTGGGCCTATACAGAAATAGATCGTTCCGTGAGCGCCGGATGGCTGCAGAACGGACGACGCTGGCACCGTGCACAGGACAATGCGGGTGCAGCGCTGGTGGTAAACGGTTTGTCCGCAGATCACCGCAACTACCTGGCTGCCGGCGGCACAGGATTTATGATCGGCGACGGTCAGCTGAACTACGCACCGGAAATGATCGCTGAAGTTTTCTATCAATGTAACATTACCAGGCTACATATTGCCCTGAGCCCTGATTACCAGTTTGTGCTGCATCCTGCCTACAACAGTGACCGCGGACCGGTTAACATCATCGGATTAAGGACCAGAGTGGCTTTCTAAAGATCAGGAGTTATGAATAAATTCATTAGAAATATTGTAGCTTTTTCGCTGAGGAACAAACTGTTCGTATTCATCAGCGTGGCTACGCTGATTGCTGCCGGCGTATTTTCCTTTTTACATACGCCCATTGAAGCATTCCCGGATGTAACCAACACGCAGATCGTGATTGTGACCAAGTGGAACGGCCGCAGTGCCCAGGAGGTAGAACGCTTTGTAACACTGCCTATAGAAGTATCTATGAACGCCGTACAAAGGAAAACCAGCGTACGATCCGTTACCATGTTCGGTTTATCCGTAGTGAAGATCATGTTTGACGACGATGTGGAAGATTTCTTCGCCAGGCAGCAGGTCAATAACATGCTGCAGAATATTGGTCTCCCTGAAGGCGCAGAGCCCGAAGTACAGCCACCCTACGGTCCAACCGGTGAAATTTTCCGCTACTATCTCAAAAGCGACAAACGCGACTCCCGTGATCTGCTGACCTGGCAAAACTGGGTGATAGACCGGCAGATCCGCAGTGTGCCCGGTGTTGCGGACGTAGTGGCCTTTGGCGGACAGGAAAAGATCTACGAGATCTCTGCCGACCCGGTAAGACTCGCCAAATACGATATCACGCCACTGGAATTATACCAGGCCGTCACCAAAAGCAACGTGAATGTAGGCGGCGACGTGATCGAAAAAAACGGGCAGGCATACGTTGTTCGCGGTATTGGCCTGCTGAACAGCATTAACGATATTAACAACATCATCATCCAGAACATCAATGGCGTACCGCTGCTGGTAAAAGACCTGGCCAACGTACACGAAGCATCCGCCCCGCGGGTGGGCCAGGTAGGTATTGATAAAAATGATGACCTGGTAGAGGGTATTGTGGTGATGCGTAAGGGTGAAAATCCATCAGAAGTGCTGGTACGGCTAAAAGAAAAGCTGAAGGAGCTGAATGAAACCATTCTCCCCGACGATATTAAAATGGAAACCTTCTACGACCGTGATAACCTGATGGAGTTCTGTACCCATACGGTGATGCACAACCTCGCCGAAGGTATCATTTTCGTAACGGTGATTGTATTCCTTTTCATGGCCGACTGGCGTACTACCGTGATTGTATCCATCATTATCCCGCTGGCATTGTTGTTTGCTTTCATGTGTTTACGTCTGAAAGGAATGAGTGCTAACCTGTTGTCGATGGGGGCGATTGACTTTGGTATCATCATAGATGGCGCCGTGGTGATGGTAGAGGGCATTTTTGTAATGCTGGACCATAAGGCGCAGAAATATGGCATGCAGCGCTTTAACAAGATGGCCAAACTGGGATGGATCAAGCAAACCGGCGGAGAGCTGGCAAAGGCCATCTTCTTCTCCAAACTTATTATTATCATCTCCCTCATCCCTATCTTCTCCTTCCAGAAAGTAGAAGGCAAAATGTTTTCTCCGCTGGCCTGGACACTGGGCTTTGCTTTGCTGGGCGCGCTCCTGTTTACCTTAACACTGGTACCGGTACTCTGCTCTATATTGCTCAACAAAAATGTAAAGGAGAAACACAATGTGCTGGTAAATTTCTTTGATCGCATTGTGATGAAGGGTTTTGGCTGGACTTACCGGAATAAACGTTTAAGTATTACGCTCGCCCTGGCATTTATGGTGTTGACATTTATCTCTGCCAAATTCCTGGGAACAGAGTTCCTTCCTCAACTCAATGAAGGCTCTCTCTGGGTTACCACCGAGCTGCCCATGAGTATGTCGCTCACGGAAAGCACTAAAATGGCCCATGATATCCGGCAGGACCTTGGCGGCTTCCCGGAAGTGAAGCGGGTGCTGTCGCAGGTAGGCCGATCCAACGATGGTACCGATCCAAATGGTTTCTACTTTGTACAATACCAGGTAGATCTGGCGCCGAAAGATGAGTGGAAGCGCAAAATTTCGCAAGATGAACTGATCTCCGAAATGGAGCAGCGCCTGAAAAAATACCCGGGCATTATCCTGAACTTCTCACAGCCCATCAGTGACAACGTGTCGGAAGCCGTAGCTGGTTTTAAGGCGGCCAATGGGGTGAAAATATTTGGTGATGACCTGGTGAAGCTGGAAGCATTATCACAGCAAGTGGTGGCGCAGCTGAAAACGGTGCAGGGTATCAAAGACCTTGGCGTGATCCGGAATATTGGTCAGCCGGAAATGAGCATCAACCTGGACGATAACAAAATGGCCCAATATGGTGTAGCTACCGGCGATGCCCAGGCCGTTATTGAAATGGCGATTGGCGGTAAAACCGCTACCCAGCTGTATGAAGGCGAGAAGAAATTTGACATCAGGATCCGTTACGATGAAAACTATCGTAAAACGGAAGATGACCTGGCCAACCTTATGGTGCCTACCATCAACAACAATAAAATACCACTGAAAGAGATTGCGGATATCAAAACCATTACCGGTCCGGCTTTCATTTATCGCGATAGCAACAAACGCTTTATCGGTGTGAAATTCTCCGTGCGCGACCGCGACCTTGGAAGTACTATCGCAGAGGCGCAGGCCCGGATCAACAAAGCCGTGAAACTACCGAAAGGCTACAGCATCGGCTGGACAGGGGAATTTGAAAACCAGGTACGTGCCACCCAGCGGTTAGGACAAGTGGTACCTATCAGTATCATCGCCATCTTCATGGTATTATTTATCATGCTTGGCAGTGTAAAAGATGCCGGCCTGGTATTAATGAACGTGCCGTTTGCCCTGATTGGCGGTATCCTGGCGTTACATGTCACCAATATGAACTTCGGTATCTCCGCTGGTGTTGGTTTTATAGCGTTGTTTGGTATCTGTATACAGAATGGGGTGATCCTTATTTCGGTGTTCCATAAAAACCTGGAAGCACGGTTATCATTAAATGAATCAATCAAGCTGGGCGTACAAAGCCGCATCCGACCGGTAGTAATGACCGCGTTGATGGCAGCCATTGGTTTAATACCGGCAGCCGTTTCACATGGTATTGGTTCTGAAACACAGAAGCCACTGGCAATTGTAGTGATAGGCGGATTGATTACCGCCACCGTGTTGACATTGCTGGTATTCCCGATCATTTTTTATGGCGCATATAAAAATAAGAAGGATCAGATGTAGGTGAGATAGCTTTTAGCCATTAGCTTTTAGCTTTTAGTAAATGCAGAGAAGATTATGTTATGTTGGTCTCAACTGCATTTGCTAAAAGCTAACAGCTAATAACTAACCGCTGGTTCGCTGCATTTACTAAAAGCTAACAGCTAATGGCTAACCGCTGGTTCGCTGCATCTACTAAAAGCTAACAGCTAATAGCTAACCGCTGGTTCGCTGCATCTACTAAAAGCTAACAGCTAATAGCTAACCGCTTTAGTTCGCATATAGGTTGATAGAATGGCCATAAAAACGAAAAGGCCGGATTACTCCAGCCAATTCAATTTTATGGTCAACTACTCCGCCCTGCCGAGAAGAAACAACGCGGGGCGGATTTTTTATTCCTGCACTTTTCTGCGTCTTGACTTATTAAACATCAATCCTTTTTCCACGCCCTTGCGCATTTCCGCCTGTTGTTCGGCGGGCAGTGCGTGAACGGTCTGGCAGGATTCGCTGCAGCAGCCGTCATATTTCTTTGCACAGGATTCGCATTGGATAAACAGGAGATGGCAACCGTCGTTTAAACAGTTGGTATGGGCGTCGCAAGGGGCGCCGCATTGGTGGCAATGACTGATGATATCATCGCTGATACGCTCTCCCAGCCTGTCGTCGAATACAAAGTTTTTGCCTTTGAATTTAACGGGAAGTCCCTGTTGTTTGGCTTTGTTGGTGTATTCAATGATACCGCCTTCCAGGTGGAAAACATTTTTGAAGCCGTTGTGTAACATATAGGCGGATGCCTTTTCACAGCGGATACCACCGGTGCAGTACATAATGATGTTCTTGTCTTTTTTATCTGCCAGCATGTCTACCGCCATGGGCAACTGATCGCGGAAGGTATCGGATGGCACTTCAATGGCGCCATCAAAATGGCCTACTTCGTACTCATAGTGATTACGCATATCCACGATTACGGTATCGGGATCGGCGCTAAGGTCATTAAAGGTTTTAGCATCTACATAACGGCCACGGTTGGCCATGTCGAAGGTGGGGTCCTCGATGCCATCGGCTACAATTTTATCCCGCACCTTGATTTTGAGTACAAAAAAGGATTTACCGTCGTCGTCCACTGCCACATTGAGGCGAATGCCCTCCAGGAAGTCGATGGCATACAACTGTTGCTTAAATGCCTCAAAGTGATGCCCGGGCACACTAATTTGGGCATTAATGCCTTCATGAGCCACATAGATGCGTCCGAATGTGTCCAGCTGGAAAAGAGATGCGTACAATTGATCGCGGAATGCCTGCGGATCTGGGATTTTCGCGTACTGGTAGAAGGAAATAGTAACGCGTTTAAATGTTTCCTGCGCCAGCCGTTGTTTCAGCTCGGCGGCAGATACTCTGTTGTGTAATGCCATGTTTCACTTGAAATTTTAAGGACACCTGCGTCGTGAACAAAACTTCAATCAACCCTCTTTAATTGTAAAAGAACAATTGATTAGGGCGCAAAGGTAGTGAAATTCAGGGAAAGTCAGTAGTGATAGGGGTCCGATTCTTTGCCCCACTGATACAGGACATGCAGGGAAAACCAGGCAATGGCACTGATAATGAAGATATAACCGATAAACCCGGGAGTCCTCAATTCTACCGCACCCGGCAGATCATTCATTTCCGTAAAATAAGCGGCGGCGGCCAGTAAAATCCCTGACAGGAGCGCAATGAGGGCTATTTTTCGCATAGCAGAGAATTCAAAAGATGACGATACTTTTTGGTACATACGTGTGAGTAAAATGTGCACAGCGCTTGTCCAATTATGCTTACCTTACTAACGTAAACAATCAACCAAAAGTTCATCAAACACCAAAAAAAATATTTATTATTTTATAACTATTTGATAATTATTGTATATAACTTTGCCTTTACGTTACAACCCCGATTGGCACCCTTTTTGAAAAACAGTTTATAGAAGCAATATTGATTAACCCTAAAATGTTATGTTATGAGTATTTACATTACCTACTTTATTTATGCAGTAGTTGGTATCTGGATCTACAGATTGCTGGCTTATTTCTTTGATGAGAAGAAAGAATTGAAGAGCAGGAAGAAATAATGAAATGACTTCATTGATCAGTGCATGTTGAGATACGGGGATTTTGTTACCTGGCAGGCTTTCACAGGTGGTAACAAAATCCCCGGCATCATTATCAGTTGGTTTTAAACTTCACCACGTTACCCAGTATACCGCCAAATCCTACGCGAACGCCTATACGCGTATCTTCTTTACTCTGGTAACCCGCCACCACATCTACCCGGATCATTTTCAGGATATTTTCAATGCCCCCAAAAACCTCCATATAATTATTATCACTATTTACATAGAAGGCGTTGGCGCCTGCTACCAGGTTCCATTTCAGCCGGTTAAACAGGGGGATCTTATTGGTAAGCAGCCCATTAAAATGATGCTCTGCATTTACGGTCGTATAAAATGCTGCCGTAGTACTGTACCTGTAATACGGCGCCAGTTGAAAGCTGTTCAGGTATTTCAGGTTGTAAAATGTTTGGTTGCCATTAAAATGCTGGTAGTCCGGGATCTGCACATTCCGGTCGTTCAGGAAACCACCCACTCCCACATGGTAACGGAATTCGCCCAACAACTTAAAGTTCATATTATCCTGTACAGAAAAGCTCCACTTGTCAAAATCAACTATGCTGTTGGCTATGTCCGGAATCCCTTTACTATAGCCTATCCTGAAGGTTGGATATTTAGATCCGAAAGGAATTTTACGATCTGGTAGTTCTACAAACTGTTGCCCTGGCTGGAAAGTAAAATTCACATCCACCACCAGCGCCTGGTGCTTCTCAAATGGCACATTTGCCATTTCATAGGGGTGGTTGGGCGTAAACATTTTTTTATCGTTCCTGAAAAACACAAAGTCGGTGGTATTTTCTACCGGTATCCTGCTTTCATAATTCACCCCTACTGATAACTGATCATTTGTTTGAAACGTACGACTGTACCGCAGTTTAGCAAACCAATTCTCATAAATTTTCATATAGTTCTCCTTCAGGAGCAGGGTATAAAATTCATTGGCTATATTATCGATAGGATTATCCTGGTTGAACTGAGATACCCGCTTCCCTCCCGCCAGCGTCCAATCATTATGACCATACCGTTTACGAATCCTGCTGTCGTTCCGGAAATTAATTTCCGTATAGGCGTTTAGGTGAGTATTGCTTAATCCGTACCTGATAAAGGGTGTGATCCGCAGACTGGTTTCTTCGCCGGTATTAATCAGCAGTTCGGGTTCAAGTGCAAGCGCCAGACCTTCTACCGTATTATATTTCAGCGATTTTGCCAGCCCCCTGATATTCAGTGTATGATTTTCGATGGCGCTGTCTCTACGGAAATAATATTTGCGGCTAACACCACTCCACAAAACATTCATTACTGTAACCGGCTTTTGTTTATGCTGGAGTGAGTCGAGCCGATACCGGGAAAAGGCCGAATCGCGGGCCGCTTTGGCGATACTGTCTTTTTCGCGATAGTCTTTTACCTCATCCGGCTCCAGCGGCACCGGGCGAACACTGTCCCAATAAGCATGTTGCTGCTTATCATAGGCGGTATCATATTTCAGGAAGATGTTATCAAAAAATTTCGGCGGAAAATTGGGATGTACATCATAATCTGAATATACATTTACAAAGCTGCCTCCCATCCGGAAGCCGAATTTACTAAAAGAGATCTGCATTACCTGGTCCTTTACCCGCCACACGTCGCCGGTTACGGGCACATGTGTTTGCCGGATCTCCAGTGAGTCCATGAGCTCCAGCTGGTATTCACTGGTCAGTAACAGGTCGGCGCTGTGAATGCGCCAGTCGCCATCCGTAATAAAAATATATCCTGAAAACAGCGGCTCCTGCTTTCGTCGCGGTATAACTTTAATTTTATTCACTGTTTTGCCATCTTCTACAAATTCTCCTTCAAGACGATATTTGTAATAGGCCAGCGCATTTTCCGCAATCGGCGAGATATAACCACGGGGCCCCATCTGGGTGATAACAGCCGATACGTTGTTATCATAAAAGCTGATGATAGCCGGAAAGCTCAGCCCAAATCCGCCACCACTTTTGCGGGAAGAAATTACTTCCAGCTTTATTTTATCCGGCAACCGGGCAGATATTTTGGTCATCGATTCCGAAAGAAAGATCATTCCTTTACCGGTACTGTCAACCCCCATATCTGCTTTATCCACCTTCTGTCCAAAGAATTTTCCCGGCACATTTTTCATGCCGATGGTGCCTTTGATATAGGACATACAAGTATATTCCTTTACCTGTTCCTGGTAGAAATGCCGTTTCTTAATGGCCTGGCGGATGATGGCATAGGCGGGGTCTTCCCCTCCCGCTTTCACCACTACTTCCCTTATCTGCATGTTTACCGGCTGAAGACGGAAATCCAGTGTTTGCGTAGCTGCGTTGACGTTAACCGGTAATTCCGTTCTGCGGAAACCGATGTACTGGCATACTACGGTATATTGACCTGGCGTCAGTTCCAGGTGGTATTGCCCGGCGGCGTTGGTAGTGGTACCTGTAGTCGTACCTTTAATAAAGATGGTAGCGAAAGGAAGCGGGTTATCTTTTTCGTCTGTTACACGGCCTCTGATCACATTGGCCTGACAATAGACGGAAATGAAGATGCAAAACAGGGCAGACAGATATTTGATCATATTCCCAAATGTAACGGCGAACAGTTTACCAGCCTATCCGGCAAACCGTTTTATCAGAATTTTAACAACCATGATAAGCTATCAGGCGAGTTTCTTATCTGTGCTTTTTGCGGCTCTCAGGAAGGCGGCAGTGCTCGCGGCAAAACCGGCTACCAGTCCTCCGAGTACACCGCTTACCACTCCCATCAACGGAGCGCTCCTTACCTTAAGGATCATCTCACTCATACGGTTTGCCAGCAGGTGATCATTTCTTACATCGGTATAAAACGCCAGGATCATCCACAACACAAATATGCTGAGAAAGGCACTGAAAAAGGATTTTCCAGGAGATAATGGCATCAGCAGGGTAACGAGGAAAGCAACGAGTGCCACACTCCACCAGGGCAATACCATACCGGCTACATAAGCCACAATGAGGATCAGGAGAAAATGCGCAAAGGATTTCATTATTCTAATATAAGTAGAAAAGTTCAAAGAAAAGGAAGGTTAGTCGCAATAAAGGAAGCGTTTTCTGAATCGTTTGAAAAGGTCGGGAGAAATGACAAGCTTCCCTTTACTCAATAGCAGCTGATTTGGTGTTACCTCATCAGTTAAAGACCATACCGCGTCTCCGGACTTTCCATCTACCAACTGGAAGAAGAAAATTTTATTGTTTTTTGTAAGCAAGTTAGCGCCTGCTTCTGAAGCAGAGGCCATGGCAATCGCTGATACGGCCGCAGCAATTGGTGAACCTCCTATCCCGCTGGATCTGCTGCGACCTACCGGCAAGGTACGTGTCATGGTCGTTACAACACAGGCATCAACTTTTAATAGTTTTGAAATGGCTGACAGATCCAGGTATGGGACTTTCAGAAAGTCCACCCCTCGGCTCTTCAGCAAACTATCCGTCATCTGCCATGGCTGCACTTCTACCAGCAATCGGTTGGTATCCCTCGTTATCGTTTTATAAAGCTCTTCCTGCAACTGCATACCATACTTTATTTCGAGCAAACTGAATGCCTCACGACTGCTATCAGTCAGATTCCTGTATTCGGCAAACATTGCTCTGAAAGGCAATATTGCTATAATCTTATGATCATAATTACCTTGCCCTGATGTATACAGCGGCAGGGCGCTAACCAACAAAAACAGGAAGAATATCTTTCTCATAGAGGGGATATCTATCAAACAATTATTAACAGTAAAACTGTCAACTATTTATGAAAGGGCTGATTCATTAAATGGGGCGTTTTATTCCTATGCCAGTACGTCGGGATATTTATTACCTGTTTTGCGGAAATGCAACAGGTACGGGTATATTATTTTATTGGAGCTGACCAGGGCGCATGTTGGGTAAATACATTCCGAACTATTATCCTGCCCTTCCGGTCAGCTCCGCTTTTTATTTCTACTTACTCTTTTCCAATGCCTGTTCTATGTCTTCCAGGATATCCTTAATATTCTCCAGTCCTACCGAAATACGTATCAGACCGGGTGTGATACCGGCGATCGCTCTTTCATCCTCACTCAGTTTTGCATGGGTAGTGCTGGCCGGGTGGGAAGCTATGCTGCGGCTGTCGCCCAGGTTGGCGGTAAGCGATAACAGTTGCAGCGCATCCAGGAACTTTACGCCCTGCTGCAGACCGCCTTTCAGCTCAAAGCATACAATACCGCCGCCACCGCTCATTTGTTTTTTGGCAATATCATATTGCGGGTGACTTGGAAGGAAGGGATATTTTACCGACAGCAGGTGCGGGTTAGTTTCCAGCGCCTGGGCCAGTTTGAAGGCACTTTCCGAATGACGCTCCATTCTCACGTATAGGGTTTCCAGGCTTTTGCTCAGCACCCAGGCGTTAAATGGCGACATTGCGGGACCGGTGCTCCTGCAGAAGGTATGGATCTCTTTGATAAGCTCTTTCTTACCTACAATCACCCCACCGAGTACACGTCCTTGTCCGTCGATCCAC
Organism: Chitinophaga hostae; assembly: GCF_018224885.1. Lineage (GTDB taxonomy): Bacteria > Bacteroidota > Bacteroidia > Chitinophagales > Chitinophagaceae > Chitinophaga > Chitinophaga hostae. The sequence continues at coordinate 261,212 of NZ_JAGTXB010000010.1, forward strand.
TTGGTAGCCGAATGGGTTACCAGGTGCGCACCGGCGGCTATAGGACGCTGTAATACGGGCGTAGCAAAACAGTTATCAACGTTCAGGATAATATTGTGTTTGTTGGCGATGTTTGCCAACAGCTCCAGGTCAATGATTTCCAGCCCGGGATTGGAAGGTGTTTCCACAAAAATCATCCGGGTATTGGGCTTGATCATGGCTTCTATACCGGCGGGATCAGTCATATCGAAATAGGAAGTTTCAATGCCCCATTTAGGCAGGAACTTCGTGATCACAGTATGAGTAGAGCCGAAGATGGAGCGGGCAGACAGTAAATGATCACCTGCTTTAAGCAGGGCCATAAAACCGGCGAAAATAGCGCTCATACCGGAAGCGGTCGCATAACCGGCTTCGCCACCCTCGAGGGCGCACATCTTTTGCACAAATTCGTCGACATTCGGGTTGCTGAAACGGCTATAGATGTTAAAGTCGGTTTCATCCGCGAATGTAGCGCGCATCTCTTCTGCATTATCAAAACAAAAACTGGAAGTAAGGAACATTGGGGAAGCGTGTTCCATCTGATCAGTTCTGGGTATTTGAATTCTTACAGCATTGGTATCCGGTTGGTATTGATTTCTGTCTTTGCTCATGGATATGGAATTACAGCAGTTTATGCGTTCAGTTTCACTTCCCAGGTCAGTTTTGTTTTTCCCTGACGCAGGGTTTCCGCTACAGAACAATATTTGTTCATAGACAACTCTACAGCACGAGCAGCTTTGTCGGGATCGATGTTACCGGTGAAATAGAAAACCAGGTGGGCAGATTCCCAGAGAGATGGTTCTTTTCCTTTTTCCCTTTCTGCTTCAATTTCGATACGGAAATCGGTTACTTCCTGGCGCTGTTTTTTCAGGATCATCATCACGTCGATGGCAGAACAGCCGCCAAGGCCCATGATCACCATTTGCATGGGTCTTACCCCGTTATTTTTACCGCCATTCTCCAGAGATGAGTCCATCAGTACCTTGTGGCCGTTTTCATCTACTGCCTCCATATTAAATCCGTCGTCTACTCTTTGTAATGCTATCTTCATGATTATTGAGTTTCTGCAACAAAGATAAAATAAAAGTATTACGAATTACGAATTACGAATTACGGATATACGGGGAGCTGTATTTCATAATTCGTCATTCGTAATTTCTAATTTGTAATTCTGAATTTGTAGTTTTGCGCAAATTCAAAGAAGCATTGTCGGCAAAGGTATTTCACAGTAAAGCAGCATTCCGGTTAGAGTCCGGCGAGGTATTACCCGAATTACATATCGCGTATCATACGTATGGTACTATGAATGAGGATGGCAGTAATGTGGTATGGGTTTGTCATGCCTTAACGGCAAACAGCGATGTAGCTGACTGGTGGACGGGACTTATAGGCGCCGGCAAAGCTATAGATCCTGCCCGACATTTTATTGTATGTGCAAATATTATCGGCTCCTGTTACGGCAGCAGCGGTCCGCATACCACTAACCCGGAAACCGGAAGCCCCTGGTATCAAAGCTTTCCGGCCGTTACCATCCGTGATATGGTGCAGGCACATGTGTTATTAAGACAACACCTCCGGATTCCGCGCATTCAATTGCTGATTGGTGGCTCTATGGGCGGTTACCAGGCCCTGGAATGGGCGCTTACGGAACCCGGCATAATCGGGCGTTTGTTCCTGTTATGTACCGGCGCCGCCGAAAGCGCCTGGGGTATTGCCATCCACACGGCTCAGCGGCTGGCCATAGAGGCCGACAGCAGCTGGCAGGAAAACTGCCACAGCGCAGGATCCAAAGGCCTTAAAGCGGCAAGGGCCATTGGTATGCTTACCTACCGGAACTATCAAACCTTTGTAAAGGCACAGTCGGACGAGGACAAGGAAAAGACAGATCACTTCCGGGCTTCTTCCTATATCAACTACCAGGGTGATAAACTGGTAAAACGCTTCAACGCCCAAACTTACTGGCTCCTGACCAAAGCGATGGACAGCCACAACATTGCACGCGGGCGTCATGAAAATATTACAGCTACACTTTCACATATTCAGCAACCTGCACTGCTGATTGGCATCAGCAGCGATATTTTATGCCCGCCGGAGGAACAACAGCTGATGGCGGCCCATCTCCCCCATGCAACTTATCATGAAATAGACTCTTCGTACGGGCATGATGGTTTCCTCATAGAATTTGAAAAAATAGGCCAGATTCTACGGGAATGGATGGACTAAATAGGCATTGTTTTTCAGCGACATAGATCAAAAAAAAATGCAGTGGATTACTCCACTGCATTTTTTTTATTCCCGGTTTGCCGGGACCCCCCAAAACAAGTTTTTTTCGTTATATTTAAATTGACCAAATCTAAACCCATTAAAACTCCACTGTCTATGAAAAGCATTCTAATCAAAGCCTTATGGGGCTCCATGTTGCTTTTATTATCCCTTGTACAGGTAATTTCAGCACAAACTTCCGCTACTATTAATGGGGTTGTTCATGACAAAGGCAGTGGCAACGCAATGCCGGGAGTTACTGTCAGTGTTAAAGGAGCTTCCGCAGGTACTATTACCGGCAGCGCAGGTACCTTTTCGCTGAAAACCACGCATGCCTTTCCCCTTACCCTTGTGTTTTCCTATGTAGGGTACAAAACGGAAGAGAAAGAAATTACTTCGGCAGATGGCCGCGTGGATATAACACTCGGTACAACAGAAATCCTGGGACAGGAAGTGGTGGTAGCAGCCAGCCGCGTTCAGGAAAGCATTCTGCAATCACCGGTGTCTATCGAAAAAATCGACGCCCGCGCGTTGAAGGCCTCACCAGCCGCTTCTTTTTATGACGCCATCGGCAACCTGAAAGGAGTGGAAATGAGCACACAGAGCCTCACCTTTAAATCAGTGAATACCCGCGGCTTCAACAGCAATGGTAATACCCGCGTGCTGCAACTGAATGATGGTATGGACAACCAGGCCCCCGGTCTCAATTTCGCGGTGGGTAACATGGTGGGTATCCCTGAACTGGACCTGGACAACGTAGAGTTGATCCCGGGCGCCGCTTCTGCCCTCTATGGCCCAAACGCACTCAATGGTATCGTGCTGATGACCAGCAAAAACCCTTTCCAATACCAGGGTTTGAGCGCACAGGTAAAAACCGGCTTCCTCAACGACAATGGCCGTACTTCCGCCACCACCGGCTTCTATGATGTATCGGTACGTTATGCGCATGCCTTCAGCAACAAAGTAGCGTTCAAATTAAATGTGGGTTATCTCCAGGCGAAAGACTGGCAGGCTTACGATCATCGCGATCAGAGTCTCGCTAACGGACACACGCTGCAGGATGGTACCCGCGCCAATAATGAAGGATATAATGGCGTAAATATCTATGGAGATGAGAACACCGTGAATATGTATAATACCCTGGCAGCACAGGCAGCCACCCCCGGATCGCCGCTGGCCACCCAACTGGCAACGGTTTCGGGCATGTTCGGTGGTACAGTAACCCCGCAGCAGATTCTCAACGCCGCCATTCCCGGCGCTGGCAGCAGCAATGTTACCCGCACCGGTTATAACGAAGCAGATGTGGTAGACTATACCACCAAAAATCTGAAGTTAAATGGCGCTCTTCACTATAAAATCACCGAAAACCTGGAAGCATTGATCCAGGGCAGCTATGGCGCCGGTACCACCGTATATACCGGGGCTGACCGCTATTCCCTGAAAAACTTCAACATGGCGCAGTATAAAGTGGAACTGAAAAGCCCCGACTTCTACGTAAGACTCTATACTACCCAGGAAAGATCCGGCGACAGCTATGCCGCCGGTACGCTGGCTTCTGGTATTAACGAAGCCTGGAAGAGCAGCCAGCAATGGTATGGCGAATACTTTGGTACCTATGCAGGCGCTTCCATCACCAACTTTGCACAGGCCTATGGCGCTGCTTTACAGGGGGGCGCTAGCCCTGCAGCCGCACTGGCAGCAGCCCAGGCCGCTTTAGACGGTAAGCGCGGCACTTACAACAGCGCCGCCAGAGCTGCAGCCGACAAAGGCCGCCTACTTCCCGGCACACCTGAATTTGATGCGGCCGCCGATAAAGTAAAGAACAAGGCCATCCCCGGCGATGCCAGTGGTGTAGGCGCTAAATTCACGGATAAAACCAATCTGTACCAGGCAGAGTTTATGTACAATTTTCACAACCTGGTACACTTCGCGGAAATCCTCGTAGGTGGTAACTATCGCCGCTATGCGCTGAATTCTGAAAAGACTTTATTTGCGCTGGATGATAATGGCAAAGAGTTCCGGATCAACGAATATGGCGGTTATGTTCAGATCATGAAGAAGCTGATCAACGACCACCTCAAATTAACCGGCTCCGTGCGTTATGATAAAAACATGAACTTTAAAGGACAGTTCAGCCCACGTATATCTGCGGTGTACACCTTTTTCGAAACACAAAACATCCGCGTTTCCTATCAGACAGGTTTCCGCATTCCGCATAACCAGGATCAATATATTGACCTCGTAACGCCACAAGCGCACCTGATCGGCGGTTTGCCTTTCCTCCGGGAACGTTACGGTTTGGATAAAGGCCCGCTGTATTCTTTACAATCTGTACAGGCAGGCGCTCCCAAACAATATACTTTCAACGAATTCCTCCCCGAACGTATACAGGCCTACGAACTCGGATACAAGGCACTGGTAGCTAAAAAACTGCTGATAGATGCCTATATCTATAAAAATGATTTCAAAAACATGAATGGTATCCAGGTACTGATACAACCTACCGGCGCCACTACCAGGAATGTGTTCTCTGTGCCTGTAAGCGCACAGCAAACAGTGAAATCATGGGGATGGGCCATCGGACTGGATTACAGCTTACCGCTTAACTTCACCGCAGGTGGTAACGTATCCTATAATGAGCTGAATAACGCTAAAGACCTGGGTACTTTCCTGGCCATGTATAACACACCAAAAGTTCGTTACAGCCTGAATTTTGGTAACCGCAACATCGCTAATTCAAATTTTGCTTTCAACTTCTTATGGAAATGGCAACAATCTTTTGTGTGGCAGTCTTCCTTTGTTGGACCTAATGTGAATGTGGCCGGATTGAGCGAGATACCTGCATTTGGTACACTGGATGCCATGGTCAGCAAATTTTTCCCGAAAGCAAAAACAACTGTGAAACTGGGCGCCGTGAATTTACTGAACAAAAAATATATCCAATCATGGGGTAACCCAACTGTGGGATCACAATACTATATTTCCCTGGGATATAACCTGTAATCGTGACCAGTTAATGGTTTGATGGCCAAGTGTAACAGCAATTACCGGTCATCTGCCCAAAATACAAAAGGCCCTGCGTGGCTGTCTTCTTAATCATTTTTTAGAAGACAAATACGCAGGGCCTTTTTCTATGCTCAGATATACTTTACAGCACGTCCCACCAGGGTTTATCCGCAGCGGCAGGTTTATCTGTGCCTGTATTTCCCCGGGCCGCTGAAGCGGCGCCATTGCCATTTGTCGCGGTTGATACAGGTGTAGTTATTGTTTCGGTATTTCCGGAAATAGCCGTGTTGCTTTCTTTTTGCGGCAGCGCCTCTCCGGTCCAGATACTCCTGGCTTCCGCTTTAATGTCGGCCCGTTGTAACAAAGCTGCCAGCGTAGCTTTCAGCTTTGCTCCCAACTCGGGCTTCACCATATATACAAAGTTGGCGTAGCCTTCCATGCTGCTGATAATATTTTTGCCTTTGCCCCAGGTTTTATTGGCTAAACCGGTTTGTCCTACCTGGTGCAGCAGGGCGCGGAATTTGCGCAGCGTGGTACGGTCGAGGCTCAGTTTCTCATTCACCACAATACCGGTTACCTCACGCCTGTCGCCGCGGCGCATGATCTTCAGCTTGTCGGGGTGAATAGTAAATCCTTCCTCTTTAACAAACATTTTTACGGCCCGGAGCAGCTGACCAGCCTTGCCGGCTGCAGGTCCTTTGGCCGAGAATGTCATATCATCTGCGTATCGCGTATAGGCGTAACCGTATTTTGTGGCTAGTCCGGCGAAACGACGATCCAGCTTATAACAGATCAGGTTCGTGATAGCCGGGCTGGTAGGTGCGCCCTGAGGCAGATGACGCGCTGTTTTGGTCACGTAATATTTACGGCCGTCGAGCAGGAGCTCGTCCACCTCAGGTTCTGTACAGATCAGCGCCAGGATGGTGGCCACCTGCTCTGCGTAACCCAGTTTACAGAATAGTCCCTTTACCCGTTTGTATTCGATCGACGGGAAAAAGTCGCGAAGATCGATATTAATTACGATGTCCTGCCCGATATGCGGTGCTGCATTGGTAACGATAGACTTACCCGGTACAAAACCGTGAGCCGCTTCGTTGTTCTTTATTTTATAGAGAATATTTTCAAGGATCCAATGCTGTGCTGCTTTTAACTGCGGCATGGGGGCTGAAATAACGCGGGTGCCTCCTGATTTTTTGGGTATCTGGAAACGTTGATAATGGGTATGATGCCCTACTTTACGATTAAATGATAAGTAGCGCAATTTGCCGATGGTAATGCCCATCGCATTGGCCAGTGCAATAGCATCCGCCCACACGGGTAATCCGAATTTCTCCAGCTGGGCGGTATCAGGATTTACCTTATTCAATCCTGCCGATACGCCTTCGCCGAGATAAACGATGTGCAGATTTTTCTCAGCCGCCCATTCTGCTGCGCGTTTTACCCTTTCTTCCTCCCGGCGTTTTTTTGTTTCCGCCCTTTTCTGTTTCGCCTTTGCCATGCGTGCTTTCCGCATGTCTTCCAGCATAGCTCTTTTATTGCGGTACCGCTGTTTTTCCGCGATCAGTTCATTCAGGCTACGGCGCAACTCTCCTTCTTTACGAATGAGGGTTACTGCCGGGGTAGGCTGTCCCACACTTTTGGGCCAGAATCCCAGTCGCGTCATTTCTTCCAGTATATATTCCTCTTTAGAGGATGCACGTATTTGATCGTACAGCTGTTGACGGGTTAAAGACATGATAAATATTTTGGTATTTATTCATTTTCTTATTTGGTTATTTATCACCTGCAAACATTAATGCTGGCTGATAAATACCTAATAGCTACATTTAAAATAAGATAGTGTGAATGTGTTCGGCTGTACTGCCTTGCTGAGTGGGAGGATAACAAAATTCTGTAAAGAGGAAAGGCCTTCGTGCGAACCATTGACTAAATCAATCAACTCCAGGGAGGGGCCTACCATACGCATTATTTCAGCCCCCGGGGCTGCTACCGGAAATATGCGTATGGTAGGCCCCTCCCAAAGTAAAGATTGCATTTAGTGAAGCATGTATAGTCAAAATACCTGAATGACGAAACATCATTCGTCCCTTTTCGGGCGCAAGTGCAATCAATTCCTCTTTACAAAGATCTTTGTTATTAACGAGTCAGCAAGATAGAAAATAATTCCGGGAAATAAATTATCTCCCTGAAAAATTATTTCGCCGCTTTATGTTGCGAATGCGCGATACGCAGTGCCAGCATATGTTCGCAGGGCCCTTTGTACAACTTATTCGTTCCATAAAAATTACAATCACAATGTGCTTCGCTCAATCGCTCATCAGCATCAATAGTAATAACGGGATGGTATACACGCTGTGCTCCCTGCACATTTGCTTTTAGTTGCATACCCACACCAGGAATATCTTTAGCAGTTATTTCCTTTACTTTTTCTGCGGTCACCAATTTGTTGGCAGCTGCTTCTTCCGCGTTCGAAAAACGCAGCTCCTCCAATGGCAATGGTTCACGACTTAGCTCACGCAACCGGTAAAAGCCGGTGTGCAGGTCATAGATAACCTTGCCTGCCTGCGTATAAATACCCAATGCCCCTAATACGGTAGCTTTATCCAAACCGGTTGCACTAACAATCGTTTCCGGTTTCGCCATCCACCTGGTTTTCAGATCAGCAAATACTTTCAGCTTAGCCGTATCATCGACTTGCGCCCTCGGCGCCATGAGATCAAACTGCCCTGCCCGCGACCAATCGTTGGCCGTCCAACCGCTGAGGCCCAGCGTAAACTGCATATCTCCCAGGTCGGCCACATAGAAAGATGGCAGTCCATTCCCGGTAAGATGCACAGTAAATTTGCGGGCAATGGGGATCAGTCTTTCCAGTATCAGCATTCTTCTTCTCCCCCATATCCGGATCTCCCTGCGCTGCGGACCGGTATATAACGATCTCGCACATACGATTTCGTGGTTCCATGGCTCAAACACTGCGCGTACCGGTTTCCCCGGCTCCAGTATAAAGCGGATGGAACGGGGGCCGTTCTTTTCCTTAAAACGCCGCAGCCAGGAGCAGAAATTATATACATCCATAGGATGCAGGTCAAAAGAGGCAGCCGGTAACGTCATGGCGGAGCTTACCTGTAAAAAACCTCTCACCCAGCTATCCGGCAAATCGATCTTTACTTCATGATACAATTCTTCCTGCGAAGTTTGCACCTGGAAGCCGCCCGGATCAATTTTAAAATCTGTTTCCTTATAATCCCGGATCTTCTGGAACTCATTATACAACGCGGCCGAATAATCAATATTAGTGGTACCGCATTCAAACTCGTTCACCTCTTTAAATACATTATAATTTGCGCTTAGTTTCCCGTAAGTGGATTCATCCTGGCTGAAACATTCAAAGAACAGCTCATCCGGATGCACGCTGATCACGGGATCCAGCACAAACCAGGCATCCCGGTCCTTCTGGTATAAAAAGTCGAAATATTGCTTACGGGCTTTGTAAAACGGCGCCATCACGCGGTCTTTTTCCGCCATCACATCGTGCAGTTCTGCTCTCAGTCCTTCTATCCGCTGATCAGCTGCTTTTTCATCATAGTTGTTCATAAATTCTGCCAGCCAGATACTTTCCTGCTGCGCAGCCCATTCCTTATAAGCAGTTTTATCTTTAGGCTTAAAGCGCAGATCAGACACTACTACATCATGCAGCGCAGATATGGCTTCACGGAAAGCTATTTTTTTATGCAGCTTCCCTACAAAAAAAGTCGGGTCACGGCGGGTATCCGGTGCAAACGAAATGCCAGCTGAAGTGGCATTGCTATACACCTGGGAGTTACCGCTATATCTGTAGTTGAATAACATAAAATGGATTACTGTTTAAGATACTCTTGTCTCTGTTGGCACTAATTGTATTGGCAGGTCAACAGCATACAACTGCTGTATTTTACGCATAATATCAATGCAGCGGGCCTTATCTCCAATGGCTACAGTCGCAGAAATATGAGCAATAATATGCCCGATATAACCTGCTGCCTCCGGCGACATCAGCGCTTCCTTTTCCAGGAACCCGAAGATCCGCTCCTTGGCAACACGGGCTTTGTTCACCCGGCTGAGCACCACCCGGAAATAGGGTTCCAGTTGTTGCAGATACTCAAGATTACCTGTTGCGTAACGTTCCAGGTAATTGGTGGCAAACAGCTGCATGCCTTCGCTGGGGTGTTGGCTTAGTTTCAGCAGATAGGTGTTGCCATCTTCTTCGCGGAAAAAGCGCATCAGTAACTCCCGGCCAAAGGCCTGTATATCAGGACGTACACTATCTGCTACCGCTACCAGCGTTTCCGGTGACCAGTCGTTTTCAGCAAACTGTGTCCGGAAAAACTCCATCGCCTGATGACGGGTATCCTCCCATTTTGCATCCAGCAAACCAATAGCAGCATCGCGCTCATAGCGGATACGTTCCACATTCTTATAGAAGAATGCCCAGCACCATTCCCTCGCACTCAGCAGTTCGTGGCTGCCGGTAGCAATCACCTGTTTCAGCGACAACGCAGATGCAGGGATGTATTTGTTGAGCACCACAAGACCAAATTCCTGTGCGGATCTGTAATTGGAGTAGAGTAAACGCAGCGCGGTGGCAGTATCCACATCCTGTAAATAATCTACCAATTCGTTACTAAGCAAGGCTGCGATATCTGCATGCATACCTTCCACTGTTTCCTTGCGCATCAGGCGGGGCACCAGCTCATTAACGAGATAAACAGCAAGCCTGTTGTCCTGCTTCACCAGCTTACTGATCAGCGGACGGACTGCATTTCGTACGTCCGTGTACGTATTTAATATAATATGGAGTAACAGTTCCGGTCTTTTCAGTAATGCCTCCGTTCCCATTGCTCCCAGTACATCCACGCCTGCAGCCCTTACCGGCTGAAAAGGATTTTCCAGCAGGCTTTGCAGCAGTTCATCGGAAATTTCTGCATAGTTAAAATGGCCTTGTTTAAGCAGCAGTAACCTTGCGGCAAAGGCGTGACAGGCAGCTACCGGGCTTTTCAGCAATTCTTCAATAGCCGGTATACCCGTTTCCGTTAGTGTTTCGCGGCAGTACAATTCAATGATACTGCAACCATCGTTCAGGTTATTGTTACCCGCATCGGTGGCAGTAGTCAGCGCCAGTAAAGATTTTAGTGCCTTCGCACAAAGCACACGTGCCTTTTCTGTTGGCAAGTAACCGGCATTCAGTTGTTTACGCACAAAGTTGCGTACTTCCTGGTAGGGAGAAAAGATCAGCTGCATAAGGAAGTCCATGTCTGCAAAGCAGGTGTCCTGATTTTCACTGATCCATTGCAATCCCTGTATCCTGGCCAGCTCCAGCGGGCTCATAACCAGCACATACAGCAAACGAAGCGACGGGTTTGCGGGGTTGTACCGCTCCTTTGCCAGCTCCAGTCCGAACATGGAAGGAATGCTGAAGGGATTGGCCAGCAAACCGGCAATCACGTTTTCATCCATCTTTTCTTTCAGGCTGTTATAATCGGGATGCGCCTTTAACTGCTCCATCGCAAAAATATGTACCACTTCCATACGCGCTGATATCAACAGCTGTATGAACGCCTGGGGCAATTGCTGCCACAGGTGCAGATGCGGAACATCGCTGACCGGAGTACCCGCCGCAGTTGGTGGTTCATACTCCGGTGGTACGGCGGCAGTAGTGAGATTTTTATCGCCACCCAGCCAGCCGAATAGTTTCTTCAGCAGGGTATCCTTGTTTTTGTCTTTCGCAGCATCAGGATTTCCTCCCAGCACCGGCTTGTTCTTCGCCGCCGATTCTTCCTCTTTAAATATCCATTCTCTTTTATTGGGCAGCAGCACCAGGTTGGCAGCATTACCACGGAGTATATAATTAAGGTACACCGCGCGTGAATTGGCGGGATATTGTTTATAAATCGTTACATAACGGCCGTTTACATAGCCATAGTCGCGGGTTTGATATTCAGCGGCGGCATCCCTGCTTTCCTCATACTGCAGCAGCAGTGCGGTAGCCAGCCGAACGTACTGGGCATCCGCCGATGCACCGAACTGTTGCAGGTTACGCAGCACACGGCGGTGGAGATACCCCCTTGTTCTGTCTGAAAAAGCCAGTTTGCTGGTAGGCTTACGGAGTTCCTTATCGGCCTGGAAAGAGGTTTCCAGTTCCTTTACAAAAGATTCCGGAATATATTTATCACCATCGTAGTCGGTCAGTGTGCCGGGGTTCTTGAACATGTAAGGTTCCCGTTCAAAGCGCGCTGCAAAAGTAGCCACGGTACCTTGTTCATCGCGCAATTCAGCTTGTTTGAAAATATGCCTTATATGCTGGAAGTAAGAGGGTCTGAGTGGTAGCCGGTGAAACAGCGCCCCGATTGCCTGTCTTGCTGTTACATTTTCAAAGGATACAATGAAAAGGTCTTCCAGCAAGGGATAATTCAGTTGTTCCTGGTTAAGTATACGTTCTTCCAGTAACCTGAAAAGTTCAGGGATGGAATTATTGGCAATAGCGGTTTGAAAAACTTCGGGTAGTCGTTGCTGATAGGAAAGAATATGCGCGGCACGTTCTTCTGCCGGCAACACCAGGAGCAGGCCGTTGGCGGCAAGCATGCGGATATTGAGTGGCCAGGAGCCGTTATCGGCATAGGAACGGAGCACCGGGATAGCGGCAGCATCACCGCATTTTGCCAATGCCCAGAGAGCGGCATACCGTTGCAGGGCATCTCCTTTTTCTACCAGTTTGACCAGGTAAGGTACGGCTTCCTTTATTTTCCATTCACCGGCCTTCCAGATAACACGCGAAGTTTTCCAGTGGGTTTTATAGGTAGATTTTTCCTCTGCGGCATCCTGTAGTCGTTTTAAAACGGCACGGTGTTTAACATCTGTTACCTGGGTAGTATCTACCGGTACAAATGCCAGATCCTGGGCAGCTTCCTGTTCTCCCAGATAGCCTTTGCTTCGTTTCTCCTTTTCGAGGGCATCGAATATAGTGGTGGCGGCGGAAAGCGCTACGGGGCTTACAGTTTTGGTCCCGTCTTTCAGGGTTCCAAAGCGTTTTCCGTATCGAAAGTTAACAAGATACTGTTCCGGGCCAACTTCACAAAGGTCAATTTCATAGGTCTTATCCGAGTTTCCTTCCCGGAAAAAGAGCTTTACGTTCCTGACAATTCGCATGAGCTAACATTAAATAAAATAGTGGGCTAAGCTAATAAAAGAATTACAAAATAAAAAGCAGAAAGCTATCGTGGTGAATTTTGTCTTGCCCAGGATTAAACTGATTTTGATGATTTACAGGATTTTTTTCCTGTGATTATTATTTGATTTAAAAGATTTGGGAAGATAGAGAACGATAACCGCTTCTATCTCCCCAAATCTTTTAAAATCAAAAACAAAAAAATCCTGTAAATCATCAAAATCAGTTTAATCCTGGGCAAGACAAAATTCACCACGATAGCTTTCTGCTAAAAATAGTGACGGGCCGGATTTACTCCGGCCCGTCGAGTGTTGTAACCTTCACGGATATTTTCATGAAGTATCTTAAACGTTGAAGCGGAAGTGCATCACATCTCCGTCCGCAACCACATATTCTTTTCCTTCGATACGCAAACGGCCGTTATCACGAGCGCCTGCCTCGGAGCCATATTTCACATAGTCGTCATAGGCGATTACTTCTGCCTTGATAAATCCTTTTTCAAAATCCGTATGGATAACGCTGGCGGCCTGTGGCGCTTTCCAACCTTTGTGAATAGTCCAGGCACGTACTTCCTGCACGCCGGCAGTGAAGTAGGTAATCAGTTCCAGCAAACCGTAGGCGGAGCGGATCAGGCGGTTCAGCCCGGGCTCTGTTAAGCCGTATTCGCCGAGGAACAGTTCCTTGTCTGCCGGATCTTCCATTTCAGAGATCTGCGCTTCAATGGTGTTGTTCATCACGATAACGGTAGCATGTTCTGCCTTTACCGCTTCTCTGAGGGCTTCGGAGTATTTATTGCCAGTGTGGAGCGATGCCTCATCTACGTTTGCTACGTACAAAACGGGCTTCTCAGTGAGGAGGAACAGGTCGGCAATCGCCACACGTTCTTCTTTGCTGAGGGCCAGCTCACGGATGTTACGGCCTTTCTCCAGGTGTTCCTGGCATCTTTTCAGTATTTCAAATTCTACTTTTGCTTTCGGATCGCCACCGGTTTTCGCCATTTTCTCCGTGCGGGCTACTTTGCGCTCCACGCTGTCGAGATCTTTCAGCTGCAACTCGGTATCAATGATTTCCTTGTCGCTTACGGGGTTGATGTCTCCCTCTTCACGAAGGATATTTTCATCTTCGAAGCAGCGGATCACGTGTACGATAGCATCTACCTCGCGGATATTGGCCAGGAATTTATTTCCCAGACCTTCTCCTTTACTGGCACCTTTTACCAGGCCGGCAATATCCACGAACTCTATGGTTGTAGGCACCACGCGTTCCGGTTTTACCAGCTCTTCCAGTTTATACATGCGTTCGTCGGGCACGTCTACCTGTCCCACGTTGGGTTCTATAGTACAGAAGCGGTAGTTGCTGGCCTGCGCCTTAGCGCTGTTGCTCACCGCATTAAATAAAGTCGATTTTCCTACATTCGGCAATCCTACAATTCCAACTTGCAAAGCCATTTTTTAAAATTTGCGCAAAGATAGGTTTATTTTAGTTTATTTGTTGATTGAATAAACCAATAATCTAATGGCATTAAACTACGTATGGCTGGGATTTTTTCTTATTGCATTTGTTGTAGCAGTTTTCAAGTCGGTAGTTTTACATGACGCCTCTATTTTCGGGGAGATCATGAACGGCATGTTTTCCAGCGCCAAAACGGGTGCGGAGATCTCCCTGGGGCTGGCCGGGATCATGACCCTCTGGCTGGGGATCATGCGTATCGGTGAGGTGGCGGGTATGATCAACCGCTTTTCCAGGATGGTAAACCCTTTTTTCTCCAAACTATTTCCTGACGTACCCAAAGGCCATCCGGCCATGGGGTCGATGATGATGAACTTTTCCGCTACCATGCTGGGTTTGGACAATGCCGCCACTCCCATGGGACTTAAAGCCATGAAGGAGCTGCAGGAGATCAATCCTAAGCCCGAAGAGGCCAGCAATCCGCAGATTATGTTCCTGGTGCTGAATACGGCGGGGGTGGTACTGATCCCCACTTCTGTGATAGCCATCCGGCTGGCTGCAGGCGCGGCTAACCCGGCGGATATCTTTATCCCTACCCTCATCTCTACTTTTATGGCGTTTATTATGGGGATGTTTACGGTATCCATCTTCCAGAAAATCAACCTGTTTAAATTACCGGTATTAATTTTCCTGCTGCTCTTTGCCGGTATCATGGCGGCTTTATGGTTTTGGGTAAGCAGTTTGCCTCCGGCAGAAATAGGACCGAAAACGGCCTCCCTCGGCGGGGCAGTCATTTTTGCGATTATAATTACCTTCCTGGTAGCAGGCATGGTAAAAAAGATAAATGTATACGACGCCTTTATTGAAGGCGCTAAAGAAGGATTCCAGGTTTCCGTGAGGATTATTCCTTACCTCGTAGGTATGCTGGTGGCCATCAGTGTATTCCGCACTACAGGCTGTCTTGATTATATCACCAATGGCATTGGCCTCTTCTTTGCCTGGATAGGCGTTAACACCGATTTCGTACCTGCGTTACCGGTAGCTTTCATGAAACCACTGAGCGGTGGCGGCGCCCGGGCGCTGATGGTCGACATCCTGAAAACGCATGGCGTGGATTCCTTTGTAGGCAAGCTGGCCAGCATCATCCAGGGAACTACCGAAACCACCTTCTACGTGCTGGCAGTTTATTTTGGCTCCGTCAATATCAAATTAACCCGATACGCCCTGGCAGCAGGACTCATTGCCGATTTCTTCGGGATGCTGTGCGCGGTGTTGCTGGGGTATCTCTTTTTCCATTAGCTGTTAGCTGTTAGCTTTTAGCAGATGCAGATGCAGCGAACCAGCTTTTAGCCATTAGCTCTTAGCTTTTAGCAAATACAGCGAAGACGATATGATGTTCATCATTCGGTGCATTTGCTAAAAGCTAAGAGCTAATGGCTAAAAGCTGGTTCGCTGCATCTACTAAAAGCTAAGAGCTAATGGCTAAAAGCTGTGGTCAATTCCCATCCCACCAAACATGGTCCGTTAACTTCACGGCCGGCATATTAGCCCCATTGCGGCTTTTCTCGGTATCGGGGTATGCCAGGCGCCTGATAAACGTGGTCAACTGCGCATTTTCGGGCAGGTTAAAATTCTTGTATTTGTAATCATAGCGACGGGCATCATTCCAGGTATCCGGATGCAGGAACTGTGCAGCATATTTCTCCTTCAGGATCAGATCCAGTGTAATCGTTCCTTCTCCAACTCCCACTGCCGGATTGCGCAGATAAGCATTCCGCTTGGCCGTGTCCACGCCTACCTTGTCCATGTTGGCTGTAATGCCTAATATATAAGCACTGTAGGCACGTTTTTTATCGCCGCTTCTGAACGCAGCTTCCGCTTCTATAAACCGGCATTCTGCATTGGTGGCTATCAGCAAAGGAGCGCCGGGTTTGGAGTAGAACCCATTCACCGACAGGTAACATTCCTCCTGGTCTGTACCCGAGCCAATCCGGCCAGCGCCGTTGACCGTACCCCGGTAATCGCCAAATTTGGTGGTGTCAGTAATCAGGGGCAAGCGGGGATCAAATACCCCGTAAGTTTTCCCATTCATGGCGTCTACAAAGTGAGCGCTTAACCAGCCATCGAGCGAGTTATTGATGTTATTAACAGCCGCCTCATTCCAGGGACTAAGCGACTGGAACTGCAGCATCTGGGCATCGTCGGCATTGGTGGTGTAGGCATTGGCCACCGCAGCCAACACAGCAGCGGCATTGTAGGTAGCTTTTTTTGTGAGATGATTGAGGATACGCGCTTTCACCACGTAGGCCGTTTTGATCCAGGCTTCGTTACGGCCACCAAACAGCAGGTCCTTGGCTGCATCCAGTTCATACTTTGTATCTGTTTTTTTCATTTGCAGGATGCCGTCATCCAGCAACGCGATGCAGTAAGTGTATATACTGTCGTCGGCCGTGTAGGCCGGCTGGATTACATTGGCATTGAAAGCACTGGTATAGGGTATGCTTCCCCAGAGGTCATTCAGCATTTCAAGGTTAATGGCCATCATGATTTCACCGGCGCCCACATGACGGGCAGCGCCCTGTTTACCTGCCTGGTCAATAAGGTCATGAATGTCGGTCATGTTATCGTAGAGCAGTTTCCAGGTGGTACTGTAGTCGGTAGACTGATACGTATCTGTTGCACCATCCGAATTGGGTGATGCGAGGTATTGCACCAGGTAGGAAGTAATATTGCTAACCTGATACACATTGATGGCTGTATGATAGGTAGCAGATACCAGCAACCCGTTCAGAGGTGGCGTGGTGGCCTGGTTCGGATTGTCGTTGATATCGAACGATTTGCTGCAGGCCGAAATCAGTATCCCGGGCAAGGCGATATATAATAATATGGTGTGTAATCTTTTCATGGTGGCAGATTTTAGAAGGTAACTTGAAGAGTGGCCAGAAAACTACGTGTAGCCGGATACGTGAATCCTGCAAAAGCATCCACGTTACTGCCGGCATTAAAGGAGCTGGATTCCGGATCAAAGCCGGTGTATTTGGTATGCAACCATATATTGTTTCCCGTAAGAGTAATGCTGGCGGCTGAAATCAGGTGCGTGGCGCTGAGCAATGTTGCGGGGAGCTGGTAGGTAAAGCTTACGTTGCGTAAACGTATCCAGGAGGCATCTTCCACAAAGTTTTCTGTTACGCCACGGTATACATTCCGATAATATCCTGCGCCGTAGTTGCGGCCATCCGGACCTTTTGCCTGCTGCAGATATACTTTTTGTGTGTTGGCAGTACCATCCGCCAGCACACCGGGAAATACCACCTGGTCAAACCGGTTGGCCGTCATAGCTGATTCCCCAAAGGCCGCCAGGAAGTTGGCCAGCTGGTTGTATTTCTTTAAGCCCTGCCGGGTGTCAATTAAAACAGATAAACTAAACGGACCGTAGGTAAAGTTATTGGTGATGCTTCCTATCCATTTAGGTTGGGAGTTACCCAGGTATTTCTGACTACTGTTGATCAGCGGAAATCCGGCACTGTTACCTGTTTGGCCAATGATCATGGGTTTGCTGTAGTCGATCATGAGCGGATCTTCCTTGTCGCTGCCATAGTATCGCTGATAGCTGGTACCGAAGATAGCCCCTACGGGGTAGCCAGGTATGTACTTCATGGTGGCGGTAGAACCGGCGTAGCCGAAGTGTTCTGCCACGGCTACTTCATCGAGTCCCTGCCCCAGGCTGAGCACTTTATTGCGGTTGGATGAATAGTTGATCCGCATTTCCCAGTTGAATTTCTTTGATTTGATCAGCGTACCATTTAACGATACCTCTATTCCTTTATTCCGGATGGAACCCACATTGGTATAAAAATCCTCGTAGCCGGTAGCATTTGATAATTTTAACGGAATGAGGAGATCTGTGCTTTTGGAAGTATACCAGGCCACGTCAACGCCTAAACGGTCATTGAGGAAACGCAGCTCAGCGCCCGTTTCAAACGTATTGGTAAACTCCGGTTTCAGGTTGGGGTCGCCCAGCCGGTCGTCGCGGGTCCAGCCTATGGCGGATCCGCCAATAGGCCCGTTGATCAATGGAATATACCCCGAACCTGTATTATAGGGGGTGGCATCTTTACCAATCCGGGCCCAGGACACCCGGAGTTTTCCGTACGACAAAATGCTTTCCGGGATTTTCAGGTGTTCTGTAAAAATATACGATAAACTGGCCGAGGGATAAAAGAATGCCCGGTTGGCTTAGGGCAAGGTAGAGGTGATATCTGTTCTTCCGGTTAGGTTCAGGTATAGACATCTGTCCCAGTTGAGGGTCCAGTCGCCGAAAATACCCATCAGGAAATAGTTTTCGTTATACTGGTTGGTCAGCACCTTTTTTGCATTCTGCAGGATCAGCAGGTCGGGTATATCGAGGGTGTCTGCCTCGGTCGACACCCGTTTGAGTTTTCTTTGATAAATATCTTGTCCAACTTTGAGGTCTGAACTCAGTTTGGAGCTGATCTTATTTTTAAAATTGAGGATCAGGGTTGATGTCAGCGCTTTCCTGTTGGTTGTGTATTCGTCTACAAAACCAAACTCGTTATCAGTGCTGGGCACCTCTCCGACTGTTCCTTTGGGACCGGGAGCTGCATGCCGGATACCGCTGTTGGAATAATCTGTTCCGGCCCTGTAAAGTATTTCCAGCCACTTAAAAGGCGCGTAGCTGAAATTGATGTTCCCTATTACCCGGTTTACATTGTCTTCAAATCGATTGCTATATACCGTATAAATAGGATTGTCGGTGGCGCCATAAGTTTGCTGGGTACCATCATCTTTGATATAGTCACGCATATTCCACCGGGGCGACCAATAGATCAGCTGTTCTCCGTAGCGGTCGAAATTGGCGCGGTTACCACCCGAGTTGATATAGTTGAGAGAGATACCTATTTTGAATTTATCGCTCAGGGTAGCATTACCGCTCACCCTGGCGGAGTAGTTTTTATAGTTACTAAACGGGATGAGCCCATTCTGATTGAACTGGGATAACGATGCCGCATATACGACTTTCTCCGTTCCGCCACTGATGCCCAGGGTATTGCGAAACTGGCCGCCGGTATTATAGGCCTGTTTGTATTTATCGTACAATGCGGCCGGGTGCGTGGGGTCCAGTGTGCGGGCCTGTGCTACCGTGGGGCCCCAGGAAGGCCAGAAGCTCTGGTTATCATAAACACCGTTATTGCCCTGGCTGTAAGTGTTTTGGACATCCGGTGTTTTACTGACTTTGTCAAAACCCGCCGTACTGCTGTAAGTTACCCGCAGCCGGCCCGCTTTACCGGATTTAGTGGTGATGATTACCGCCCCATTGCCGGCGCGCAATCCGTACAATGCGGTGGCGGCGCCTCCTTTCAGAATAGACACGCTTTCGATATCATCGGGATTGAGATCGGCAGCGCCGTTGCTCATGCCCCGGGTTTCAGTGTTGGGATCGCTTGTTGAGCCGGATACAGTGCCGGTCACCACCGTTTCATTATCCAGGGCAATACCATCCACCACAAACAAGGGCTGGTTGTTCCTGCCCGGATCGAGGGAGTTGATACCCCGGATAACAATACGGGAGCCCTGCCCCGGCGCTCCTCCTCCGCTGGAAATTTGCACGCCAGCTACTTTTCCCTGCAGGGCGTTGACTACATTCGATTGTTTGGCCTGCATCAGGTCGGCGCCGCTTACATCCTGAACGGCATATCCCAGCGCGCGCTTTTCCTTTTTAATACCCAGGGCAGTTACTACTACCTGCTCCAGGTGACGGGTATCGGGCTGTAACCGGATATCCAGACTGGTACGGCCATTTAATGGCTGCTCCTGCGTCAGGTAGCCTACAAAACTAAAGACAAGGATGCTGTTGGCATCCGGTACATTAAGCCGGAAGCTGCCGTCCGGTGAGGTGGTAGTTCCGGCAGCAGCGCCTTTTATATGAACAGTAACACCTGGTAACGCATCCGGGGTGCCTGCAGTAACTACTTTACCGGTAATAAGATGATTCTGGGCGAGCAACAAAAGGGGGAAAAAAAATAAGGTGCCCACCAGCGTCATAGTGTAAAATGACTTCATGGTGATAGATTTTGGTTGATAATGCTATTACTTAAATATCGTTAAAAAAAACGAGAGCAGAAAGCGGAAAGCAGAAAGCAAAAAGCTATCGAGACGAATAATCAATGTGGATCTGAAACTCCCACATTGATTATTCGTCTCGATAGCTTTTTGCTTTCTGCTTTCCGCTTTCTGCTTTATCAAATAGCCGCTACGTTGATAATCTTATTTACATTCTTTACAAAGTCATCCGCTTCGGAAGGACTGATTAACCATTTCTGCTTATCAGATTCTATCAGCACCAGGTTTTCACGGCTGGTACACCAGCGCTGATACTTGCCAATTTCGCTAGAACGATAGGTGCCCAGGTAACCAAATACCCCTCCTATATTCAACAGCCGGGAGCTGCTGCCCAGATCCTCTTCTGTGATACTTCTCAGTCTTACCACATTCGTCATTTCGATGGATATGCTAAACAGCGGCCGCTTAATAAGTATAGCCGTGGCAGTGATAGCATAATACCGGGGGCTCAGACACCAGGCGACCACAATTACCGGCACCAGGATGAATAAAAGCATAGTGGTGCTTACGGCATCATGAGAGATATCAGTTATCTGTCGGCAGAAAAAAACCAGTGCAAGGATGATGACCAGGTTAGTGATAATCTTTGAGTTAGCATCCAGTGGGGCATCGTAACGCATATATTCCTCTCCTTTTATTCGGCCGGTAAGATAAAAAACTTTAGCTATATGCTATCATATTTCCCTGTTTTTTCTTCCATGGTTACATCCTCGTCTTTTCTTATCTGCATTTTTATATACACCAGTAACTGGGAAGCGCCGGCTTTAAAACAGACTTCCTGCGCTTTTTGCACGACTTCCATCAGCTCCTCATACGTTCCTTCCATCACCGTTTCAAACGGACATACCCTGTATTTTACCCCTGATGCCTGGATAACAGCGATGGCTTCATCCACTACCGCATAAACCTGCTCAGACGGTACAGAAGGAAGGATTTGCAGGGCTAAATTGATCTTTTTACTCATTTTTATACCTGTTTACAAATTATTGATTATTAATAAAATACAAAATTTATCTACTGCGTTAGTTTAAATAAAACGTCGTTAATTTAAGAATAAAACGCGCACTCCTGATTTAAAATGTGGTTTTATATTACAGTGATGCTTTAACAGTTAACACATACAATACTATAAATCAAGCATTTAATATCTTTATAAAAACTAAAAATACCGAAAAATGCAACAGCCTGATTTTACTTACGTATAAAAAATATTTCGCATTTAAACCCAGCCATTTTGGGGTAAAAATACGAAGACAACACCTTAGGATAACGGTGTTGTCTTCTTAAAAAGATGGCGGACGGTAATTATTTTTTAGTGGCCAGGTAGTTGAACTCATCAATTCTTTCAAAGGCAAAATTGGCTAACGAACTCAATTTATCGTTTACAGTATTGTCCCCTTCATAACGCTCAAAAATAATACGAAGGTTGGGGGTTTGTTGAATAAATTGCCTGGCTCCTTCCAGCACTTCTGTTTCCATTCCCTCCACATCCAGTTTTACCACCAGCTGACTACCTGGTGCAAATCCAAGTTGAGGTATCAGATCATCCAGTCGTTCGATCGCGATATTGCCCTCATTCGGATTATCTCGGTCAATGTAACTGGATCCGGTAACGGTGGTCATCACATTAAAGTTAACCTTCTCCTGCTTGCTGCCTAAACCACAGGGAAAGAGCTTTACTTTATCAGCCACATTGTTCAACCTTATATTATCTTCCACGGCTTTAAAATTCACCGGCTCAAAGGCTACACAGGGTACCCCCATGCCCGCCAGCCAGATATCATACTCCCCGATGCAGGCGCCAATATCAATAAAGCCGTCCAGCTTGCCAAGGTTCAGCTGTTGCTTCAGATATTTACGGATCTCTATTTCATAAGCATAGTTAATGAACTGAAAGTCGGTAGTGCCTTCCCGGATCCTGAAATGCCCCATCGCAGAGGTAGCATTCCAGCTTTGCAGAGTTGGCTTATTTAACAATACAAGTTTAAGAGAAGCCTGAAGAGATTTCCAATCGTTGTAGCGGATATATTCGCCAAAGTAAGCAAGGTACTTTTTGTATTTAGAAAGATTTCTCCAGGACGGATAATAGGCTTGATCTTTCATAACTAAGGGAGTTTGACTAAATTTACAAATAAAATAGGGAAGCTGCAATCCCCTATGGACTTAAGCTTCCCGTATTTTATGTTTTTTTTAAGCCTCGAAAAGTTGCGCTACAAATTCATTTTTAGTAACTCCCTGACAATCATTTTTTCTTCCACTTTACTTCATAAAGATCTTTACGCATATCTTTTTTTGTTTGCACACTTCCAAAGGCATGCAGCTCTTTCAGCAGCACCAGGTCTACGTCCGCAATCACTACCATTTCTGTATTCGGAGTGGATTCCGCCTTTATGCCAGTAACCGGAAAGGCAAAATCGGAAGGGGTGAACACCGAGGATTGTGCGTATTGTAAATCCATATTGTTGACCTTGGGCAGGTTTCCAATGCATCCTGCAATGGCCACGTAACATTCATTTTCAACTGCCCTTGCCTGCGCACAAAAGCGAACCCGGTTATAGGCATGTTGTGTATCCGTCATGAAAGGCACGAACAGGATCTGCATTCCCTGCTCCGCCAGGATACGGGATGGTTCCGGAAACTCTACGTCATAACAGATCTGAATACCTATTTTACCACAATCCGTGTCAAACACTTTTATCTCACTGCCGCCTTTAATACCCCAGGCGGATACTTCTCCGGGGGTGGGATGCATTTTGATATACTGTTCGTAGGTACCATCACGCCTGCAGAGATAAGAGATATTGTATAATCCCTCGCCGATCACAATGGGCATACTCCCCGAGATAATATTTACGTTGTAGGCCACCGCATGTTGCTGGAAAATTTCCCGCAGCCGGTCGGTGTATTTTGCCACTCCTCTGATAGCGCCCGCGGGGTCCATCTGGTTAAATTCCTGCATCAGCGGGGAGTTGAATAGTTCAGGGAATACCACGAAATCTGATCCGTAATCGCTCACCGCATCAATAAAATACTCCACCTGCTGAAGGAACCCATCCAGGTTGCCATAATCCCGCATCTGCCATTGCACTAACCCGATGCGGACAGTGGATTTATTATAGCGGATAGTGTCCAGGTCTTTCTCATAATAAATATTGAACCACTGCAACAAGGTAGCGAAGCCCATCGATGCCTCATCGTTCGGCAGGTAGTTCTTTAGTATTTTCTTTACCGTAAAATCATTGGAAAACTGGAAGGTCAATGTAGGATCATAAATCTCCCTGTCCTGCACCTTCTCTATGTATTCCCTCGGCGATAGTTTGTCGGCATACTTCTCATAATTGGGAATACGGCCACCTGCCACAATCCCTTCCAGGTTCAACTGCTCACAAAGACTTTTCCGCGCGTCATATAAGCGGCGGGCCAGTCTTTTACCCCTGTAGTCCGGATGTACAAACACCTCAATACCATAAAGCGTATCACCTTTAGGGTTATGGGTATTAAAAGTATAATAGCCCGTAATCTGCTCATAGGTATGACTATCGCCAAATTTATCGTAGTCTACAATAATCGCCAGCGCGCAGCCCACCACTTTATCATTCACCGTAACGGCTATCTGCCCCTCGGGAAAAAGCTTGATCAGTCTTTGAATGGTTGGCTCCCTCCAATAACTACCGGCCATATCTGCATAGGCAGATACCATAGATTCTTTCAGATCCAGGTAATCTTCCACGGTTAACGTCCTGATTTCAATTGTTTCCGACATAATGCGATTTTCTTTTTTTAAGTAAACACCGGTTCCTGAATGACTTATTCAATAATATTGAAAATTTTATTTACTTTGTGCTTTAATTTACCGACTGCAATAATTTAACCATACCCCAGGTAAACCTTACCTTATATTATTATTCAAACCGATACACTTTTTAGACCTTACTACTGTGCCTTTAATTCAAAACAGAGATATAGTCATTATAGGGCTTCAGCAATGGTATACCGCTATTGGCAGCAACTGTAAAAATATTGCGCAGGAATTTGCCCGGCATAACAGGGTGTTATATATAAATGCTCCGTTAGACCGGCGTACCATATTAAATGGGAAAAACGATCCTCATGTGCAGTATCACCTCAATACCAGGGATAAAAAAGTACCTCCTATAATACAGATAAGCGAAAACTTATGGAACTTCTATCCTTCCGTGGTGCTGGAATCTGTTAACTGGCTGCCCTTTACGCCGCTTTTCTCCTGGTTTAACAAACGAAATAACCGGAAGTTCGCCGACAGTATCAAAGAAGCGGTAGCTGAGATGGATTTTAAAGATATCATTCTCTTTAATGATAATGACATTTTCAGGGGTTACTACCTGAAAGAGTTCCTGCAACCCGAACATTATGTGTATTACAGCAGGGACTATTTGCTAGGCGTACCTTACTGGCATAAACACGGACAACTGCTTGAACCACGGCACATCGCCAAAGCAGATGTGGCGGTGGCTAATTCATTGTACCTGGCAGACATGCTTCGGCAATACAACCCTTCCAGCTTTTATGTTGGTCAGGGTTGCGACCTGCGTCTTTTCGACGCCACCGTAAAACACCCGGTTCCCCCGGATGTACCAACAGGGAGCGGACCGGTAATAGGATATGTGGGCGCGCTGAAATCGCTGCGGCTTGATATTTCTACCCTGTTGAAAATAGCCAGGGAGCGGCCGGAATGGAAGCTGGTGTTGGTGGGGCCTGAAGACGAAGATTTCCTTCAGTCTGAACTGCACCGTTTACCGAATGTTTACTTCACCGGTAAAAAGGAGGTGCCGGAGCTTCCGGCATATGTGCAGTCTTTTGATGTATGCATCAATCCCCAGATATTAAATGTGGTAACCGTAGGTAACTATCCGTTAAAGATTGATGAATACCTGGCGATGGGTAAACCGGTGGTAGCTACGGCCACCAAAACCATGGAGTTGTTCAGGGATTATGTATACCTGGCTGCTACACCGGACGATTATATTCCGTTGATAGAAAAAGCGTTGTCAGAAAATACCGATTCGTTGACGGCCAGGCGTATCCAATTTGCGGGCACCCATACCTGGGAAAATTCCGTAGCAGCTATTTACCAGGCCATCTTAACCACTCCCGGCAATTAGTTATGAGTATTACAGATAAAATAAAGCAACATCCCGGATTGAAGCAGCTGGCATTGTACCTGCTGATGCCTAAAAACCAGGCACGTCCCCGGAAATGGGTACAGCTGTTTATTAATCCATTCAAACATAAAAAAGGAAAGGGTTCACTGATCAGGAGAAGAACCAGGATGGATGTACTTCCGTTTAATACGTTTACCCTTGGCCGTTATTCCACCATTGAAGATTTTGCTACTGTTAATAATGGTATGGGCGCAGTGATTATAGGCGATCATACCAGGATAGGAATAGGCAATGTATTAATTGGTCCCGTTCGTATAGGGAATAACGTTATACTGGCGCAAAACATAGTATTATCAGGACTTAACCACGGCTACACTGATCCCGATGTCCCGATATCCCTGCAGCCCTGTTCTGTAGGCGAAATTGTAGTGGAAGATGATTGCTGGATCGGCGCCAACAGCGTAATCACCGCCGGCGTTACCATAGGCCGGCACTCCGTAGTAGCCGGCGGCAGCGTAGTTACCAAAAACGTTCCCCCCTACACGGTAGTAGCAGGCAACCCGGCCCGCCCTATCCGCCAGTACCGGCCATCGACCGGTACCTGGGAAAAGATCTAATCAGCCAGTTTTATAAAATGTCCGCTCCAACGGAAATGCTTGTCCTCTCCTTTTATCTCCATAGTATAATGACCATTGGGAAGGTTGTCGATATTGATTTCTGTCTGGAACGAGTCGGGTGTGGTGTACCTCACACGCTGATACATCCTTCCATTCATATCAATGATGGTGACCGTCAAAGGACTGTTACCCGTTCTGGCTACGTGCAGCCATATACGGTGCGCAGCAGGATTGGGGAACAGGCGCGCTGAATCCTCCATGTGGATATCCGGTCCGGATGCAATTACTCTCACATTAAAGACAGCGGTGGACGTTGCCTGCTTATCGTCCGTTACGGTGAGCTGGAACTGATAATCACCCGCCTTCATGCCTTTGATCAATGTTTGGGCCCTGTCAGTATTTACAATTTCTGCTTCTGAAGGTCCGGTCAACTGTGACCAGGCATATGCCACAATGCTGCCATCGCTGTCGTAGGAAGGACTACCATCTGCAAAGATGGCATCAACCGGTAATTGTATAGTTCTATCGCCGGTGGTTACCGCTACTGGTGGCTTATTTACCACTACCGCCGGTAACACGGTTACATTTACCGTAGCAGTAGCTGTTGCCTGTTTATCATCTGTTACCGTGAGCTGGTAAGTATATGTACCTGCTACCAGGTCGTTAATGGTCGTTCTGGCCTGACCGGCAGTGGCAATACTTCCTCCTGCAGGACCTGCTGTCTTCTTCCACTGCCAGGCAGTAATCTGTCCGTCGGGATCAGTGGACCCGCTTCCATCGAGCATGGCCGTGTTAACCGGCAACTGCACCTGGATATTAACTCCCGCATTGGCTACCGGTGGCTGATTGGGCACCACCGCAGGCAGCACTACTACGTTCACACTAGCACTGCTGCTTCCTCCATCATTATCTGTTACCGTGAGCTGGAAAGTATAGGTACCTTCCTGCAGGTTATTGGCATTTGTTTTAGCTGCGCTTGCAGCAGTAAGATCTCCACCGGCCGGACCTGCGGTTTTCTGCCATAGCCAGGTGGTAATTTGTCCGTCGGCATCGGTAGATCCGCTCCCATCCAGCGACGCGGTATTTGCAGGCAGCTGCACCTGGATATTATTTCCCGCGTTGGCTACCGGTGGCTTGTTAGGCACTATAGCCGGCAACACCACTACGTTTACCGTAGCGCTATTACTCCCGCCATCGTTATCGGTTACCGTGAGCTGGAAAGTATAGGTACCTTCCTGCAGGTTGTTGACATTTGTTTTAGCGGCAGCGGCAGCAGTAAGATCCCCACCCGCCGGACCTGCGGTTTTCTGCCATAGCCAGGTAGTAATTTGTCCGTCGGCATCTGTAGATCCGCTCCCATCCAGCGCCGCTGTATTTGCAGGCAGCTGCACCTGGATATTATTTCCGGCGTTGGCTACCGGTGGCTTGTTGGGCACTATAGCCGGCAACACCACTACGTTTACCGTAGCGCTATTACTCCCGCCATCGTTATCGGTTACCGTGAGCTGGAAAGTATAAGTACCTTCCTGCAAGTTGTTGACATTTGTTTTAGCGGCAGCAGCAGCAGTAAGATCTCCACCGGCCGGACCTGCGGTTTTCTGCCATAGCCAGGTGGTAATTTGTCCGTCGGCATCTGTAGATCCGCTTCCATCCAACGATGCCGTGTTTGCAGGCAAC
The DNA here is from genome assembly GCF_018224885.1 of Chitinophaga hostae. Taxonomy (GTDB): domain Bacteria; phylum Bacteroidota; class Bacteroidia; order Chitinophagales; family Chitinophagaceae; genus Chitinophaga; species Chitinophaga hostae. Next base: position 288,724 of record NZ_JAGTXB010000010.1, read on the forward strand.
TGCACCTGGATGCTGTTCCCGGCGTTGGCCACCGGTAATTTATTCGCAGCCGGTTTCACGGTTACGGTTACACGGGCAGCACCTGTGAGGCCTTTATTATCGGTAACGGTAAGTTCGAATATGTAAGTTCCGGCAGCGAGACCGGTTACATTGGTTTTCGCAGTGATAGCGCTTGCAATAGTACCGGCTGCAGGGCCGCTTATTTTCTTCCATGCATAGCTCTGGATGGTGCTGCCACCGGTTCCGGCAGAAGCAGATCCGTCCAGTGAAGTATTGTCGACCGGTAAAGTGATGGTTACATCAGATCCTGCATTTGCCAATGGCGGTGAAGTGGTACCGTCCTTCATTTCGAATGCACCCACATCATACTTTAATTGTTGCGGACGTGGAGTGCTGTCGTAGTCTGTATTCAAACTAAAATCACTCATATCCCTGCCGGTATTTACTGCAGGTGACGTGGGCAGCAGGTGATAATTTTTACTGGTACTGTCTGTAAAGCCCGCGGCGAGTTGGCTCGGATAACACAGGTTGTTGCTAAACAGCAACTTAATAGGCTGATCACCCTTTATATACATTCCCTTTGAAGGATAGTCGTAAGCAGTTCCTTTTTCCACCATCAGGTTATTATAAACCTGGTGGCCAATGGGAGTTTGGTAAGCAAAAATTTTGATACCATTCGACCCATTGTCGGTGTTTACAATGGTATTGTTATAAATAACAGCTGCCGGAGGTGGAAAGAGATCCGGTGTGGTATTGGCTGGAATTTTATCTGATACATTGATGCCTTCATAGTAAATATCAGAGATCAGGTTGTTATAGATCTGGCTTACACCAGAACCAAAGATGGTAACTCCCGGCATGTACCCCTTTGAAATATAGTTGTTATATACTTTGAGACTGGAGCCGGAGCCAACCAGGATGCCATAACCCTGTGCAGAGTTCTGGGACATTCCGTAATTAATGATCTTGTTGCTGTACACGCGGTTGTCTCCATTCTTTGCCATGGAGATCTGCATAGCGTCGCTACCAATATTTTCGAGATAGTTGTCGTATACCTGGATATTTTCTATCCAGTGTGAGCGCATGTCGGTGCAGGTGCCTTCTGTCCAGAAATAATGTGTGTTCCCGATATAGAAGCCTTCCCATAAGGAATTCAGGCATTTGATGTGATGTATTTTCACATTCTTCATTACAAAGCTCCCTTCCAGGTACTGTGGCTGTGCGCAGGATTGCAGGGTTTTAGCCTGTAACATGATGCCCCCGTCATGAATGAATATATTATGTACATCGAAGTCAGAACTTCCTACACCAAGTGTAAGACCAAAGATCTGTAAACCGGTGATGTTGGTGCCATTGAGGTCAAAACCGTATTCATAGTTTTTGTCGCCGCTCCCGCTGATTTCCACAAACCGGCAGGTAGGCGCGTTAAACACGGCTGCGGTGCCCTGGTTTTTAACCCCCAGTTTTACCTGTCCTCCACAGTTGGTGATTACAATCGGTTTTGCTGCAGTACCGGTGAGGTTCCCCAGGTGCAGGTACTCGTACTCCCCTGCAGGGATGCACAAGGTATCTCCGGGCTTAACACCCAAAGTAGTCATGGCATTCGGATAATACATTTCCGCGCGCCCGTTGGCCGTGTTGGTCATGGGCACTACAATACGTTTTCCCCCGGTAACAGGAGGTGGTGTTACGGGTGAGTCTACAGGTGGTACTGTTCCATTTTTGGAATATTGCAGCATCCACTCGTACATATTCATGTTGTTCTCCTTATAGGCAGGGTCATAGGCTTTGGTCCAGGCATCGTGGCCGGTGGCATCAAAAACGGTGATCTTTGCCAACGGATTGGGTGCGGGTATGGTGGCGTCAATATATTTTACCCAGTTAATGGAATAGTCTGTAGGTACGTTGGGATCTACTTTATTATGAAACGCCCAGATGGGAGTATTGTTAGATGCGATGTTGGCTGCCAGCGCGGTGGTGGGAGGATAATAACCGCATACTACCGCTGAAGCAGCAAATGCCTTTGCCTCTGTTTTATTTTCGCTGAGGGCTCCCCAGGTTTCGCCGCCCCCCATACTTAACCCGGTTATGTAGATCCGGTTAACGTCAACATCATACTTTGAAAGCAGGTAGTTCTTAAATTTGATGGCATCGGCAGAACCGGGCCAGGTATTGAATTGCGGAGAAATAACGATGAAAGAATAGGTCTGGTTATTTACGGTGAAGCTAACAGGAAATTTTCCCTGTGCTATTACTTTCGGAACCCCATTATTTAATACTGCGGAAAGTGGCGCACCATTGCTGGCCAGTTCACCTACTCCATGGAAGAAAATGATGAGCGGATATTTTTTCCCGCTGCCTGGAGTATACCCGGCGGGAAGATATTCATAGAACCCTTTTATATTCGGCATCGTTGGATCACTAAAAGATCTGGCAGTTTGTACCTGCGCAAAACTCCCGGGGGATCCAAAAAACAATAAAATCAAAATAGCGCTTAGCCTATACATATAGCGGTAAAAGGATTGCCCTTGCAATAGCTGAAGGTTGATCATAAATATATGGCTTGCAATGTTTTAAAATTCTATTCTCATAGTTTCTCCTTAAAAATTCTCCAATAGAAGTCTTCTTTAATATTGCAAAGAAAGCTTTTTTTCTCATCACATAATTAAAAAATTTAACATATATGCGCACAATAAATAAAGTATAACTATTTTATATTTATACTTATTTGTTTATTTTCAATTTATAACAATTAATTGCTTATTAATTTTCAGTAAAAAAAACTACCTTTGCTTATTCGGTACACACTACTGGCCCCGGCATCATTAACCTCATCCTATTAAAGACCATGATTTTATAATAATAGTACGCGTGTAATTATTGTTTCATGGCTTTCAAGTTTTTGTCGATTTTACGTAACAGGCATTTTCATTCTCTTCTGGGGAATGTGATCATGGCTTTCTTCAACGTGCTTTCTTTTGCCCTACTGGTAAGGATGTTGTCTTTGAATGCATTCGGGGAATGGGTACTGTTCCTTGCTACCTATAACATCCTTGATCAGATACGCACAGCTATGTTACAATCGGGTATCATTAAATTCAGTGCAGGGGTTGATGAAACTGTGAGCAGGCAGGTCACCGGGGCCGCCTGGTATATTTCGCTTTTAGTAACGCTCCTCTTCATAGCAGCTTCCTTTATTGTATATGCGGCGGGTTACCGCTGGTTCAGCGACACCTGGCATTTTTTTCTTGGCTGGCTGGGCATCATGACCTTACTTTCTCTTCCGTTTAACTTTGCCACCTGGGTATTACAGGCTGCGCACCGGTTTGACAAAATTGTGCAGATACGTATCCTGCAAAACGGCTCTTTCCTGGTGTTGCTGAGCATTTTATTTTTCCTGAAACAGGTGACGCTGCACAATGTTTTGTATGCTTACTCTTTATCGCTGCTGGCCACCAGTATATACTGTTTGTTTTTTAAATGGACAGCATTGGGAACCATGGCTGCCAGAACCAGGGAACATGTAAAGAGCCTGTATCATTACGGGAAGTTAATTGTGGGCAGTATGGTGTCTTCTTCTCTCCTTAATTATTCTGATAACCTGGTGCTGAGAACAATGCTGAGTCCTGCTGCTGTGGCGGTGTATAGCATTCCGCAAAAATTCATGGAAGTGATTGAGATTATCCTGAGAAGTTTTGTGGCCACTTCCCAGCCTACTATTTCCAGCGCTGCTAACAACAACGACTGGCCGGGAGTGTCCCGTGCTTTCTGCAAATACACCGGTACTGTCACCATCATGATTCTTCCGTTTGTTGCAGGATTGCTGTTGTTTACCAAGCCGCTGATACTGATACTGGCTTCCAAAACCTACCTGCCGGCCACGGATATTGTCCGGATATTCCTGTTGTCAGCCATCCTCTATCCTATTGACAGGTTTATCGGGGTTACGCTTGATATGATTAACAAGCCACTGGTTAATTTCTACAAAAATCTACTTAAGTTGATTTTAAATATTATACTGGACATTGTGCTGGTGCTGATGTTTGCAGACATACGTGCCGTTGCCATCGCTTCTTCCCTCAACCTGCTGTTTGCGGTAGTTTTCGGCTATTATTTTCTGCAACGATATCTTTCGGGCATAGGTATTTCCAATATCTGGAAATATGGCTGGCAGGAGTGCAGGGCATTGTTGTCGAAAATAAAAATATTCCGTTTGCAGTACAAATAATTCCACGTACATGAAACAAGCTTTTATTATACTGAGTCATAAAAATCCGCAGCAGTTATGCCGCCTGTTAAACAGACTGCAGCATCCTGCCATAGATTTTTATATTCACCTGGATGCCAAATCGGATATCAATGAGTGGCAGGCGGCCATGAACATACCGCGGGTATATTTTATTGAAAAACGGGTAAATGTTACCTGGGCAGGGTATGGCACTATCCAGGCTGCGCTCAATGGCATAGCCGCCATTGTGGAATCAGGCTACCAATATAGTTTTTTACATCTTATCAGTGCGCAGGATTATCCGCTGGTGCACGTAGAGCAACTATACGGCTTTTTTAATGCCAACAATGGCCAGCAGTTCCTGGATATATTATCCGCGGAAGAATTGCAGCGGGTCATTACAAAAATAACATCCTACCATTTTGAAGATCTGCAACTACCGGGTAAATACCGTCTCACAGCACTAATAAATAAAATACTCCCCAAAAGGCGTCATCCGCTTGGGCTGGAAGTATATGGCGGTTCTCTCTGGTGGAGCCTCACACAGGAATGTGCGGCAGCATGTTTATCCTACATCAGGTCACATCCTGAACTGGAACGATTTTATAAATATACCTGGGGAGGAGATGAATTTATTTTCCAGACCGTTATTATGAACAGTCCTTTTAAAGACAGTGTTCGGAATAATTACCGGCGCTATATCGACTGGTCAGAAGGGAAAGCGCATCCGAAAACCTTTGGCATGAATGATCTTGACAAAATTCTTGCATCAGGGCAGCTGCTGGGCCGGAAATTTGACCTCGAGAAAGCACCCGACCTGCTGGATAAAATAGATGCGGCAGCGGGGTACTAATAAAAAAGGTTGATCCATTACAGATCAACCTTTCTTTCTATCGGGACATTGTAACATCAGTTAATATTCTTTCTCCATAAGGTATTAAAGCCCCCGGTAAAACTATACGGCAGCAGCTCTGCTACCTGGCAATCAAGGGTTTGAAGAAACTTTACTTTCTTCGTGAGTAAGGAAAAAGGAAATACATCCTCCACAAAATTGGTTTTTGCAAACTGTATGATCTTAAAGTTGCTGGCTTGTGCCAGGTGCCGCAGATCATTCCTGGTAAAGAATTGTACGTGATCGAGGTTATCGGCCTGCGACTGTGCGGTGGTGCCTTTAAAGCCCAGCGCACTCTTCACCTTATTGATGGACGTCCATAACGCCGGGTTATTTCTTGCTTTCAGCATAGGTCTTGTCACGCACAGTTCCCTGGGGCCATTACCATTGGGTACGGTTACTACCAGCAATCCATCATCTTTCAATGATTCGTAGATAGTATGCAGCAGCAGTTGCGGCTGATCAAGGTGTTCCAGCACCTCGCTGCATATCACTGCATCATATGTTTCACCCTGCGCCGTCAGCTGTTCAGCACTGATTGCTGCAAATTTCACATTCGGATAGGTGTTGCGCTGATTGGCAACAGCAATTGTTTTTTCACTGATATCAATTCCCAACACCTGATAGCCAAACTGGCCAAGGTGCCGGCTGATAACACCATTCCCGCATCCAACATCCAATACACGGCCTCCGTCGGGTATATTTTTCTTCAAACTGTCTGTAATAAAATTCAGGCGCTTGATATCGGTAATGCGATTATATTCGTAGGTGATTGCGGTCTTTGTCATATTGAAATTGATAAAATGTTATTATTTGCAAAGCTGTCGGTAAACAGCAGAAATTTTCTCCGTCATCCCGGTCACATTAAAGTGTTCCACAATTGCCGCCTTGGCATTTTGCTGCAATGACTGACGCAATGCGCCATCGGTAGCGAGTTTCACAATTGCCATGGCTAATGCAGTGCTGTTTTCCGCTGGTACCAGCAGGCCATTTTCCCCGTCTTTTACCGCTTCGCGGGTACCGTCCACGTCACTGGCGATAACGGCCTTTCCCATTGCCATTGCTTCCAGCACGCCTATCGGAAAACCTTCCCATAAAGAAGGCAAACAGTATATATCGGCTGCATTCAATACTGCCGGCACATCCTGCCGGAAGCCATCAAATGTAACGTGGTTTTCTACCTGCAGTTCTTTGGCCGCCTGTACCGCAGCTTCTTTCAGTTCTCCGTCTCCTATCATCAGCAAATGCAGTTCCGGTCTACTTTTAAGCGCTGCAGCAAAAGCATGTATCATACTTACCGGGTCTTTCTGATAAGTCATCCGGGCAATGTAACACAGCAGCAGCTTATCAGCCGGAATACCATAAGCCCCGCGCACATCAGGATACGCCGCATCCGGGTTAAACTTTTGCAGGTTCACCCCATTCCTGACCACCACACCAGAAAACCCGTTAAAAGCTTTGATCCCGGTTTGTCGGTTGGACTCCGACACACAAATATTTACCTGGGTTTTACGGGTGATAAATTTTTCCGCGGCTACGCGCAAACGGCGGGTCAGCGGATGTAATCCATCATGAAATGACCATCCGTGAATGGTATATACTACCGGCAAGCCCAGGTTACGGGCCGCCCACAATACGTTTGTATTGGCCCTGGTACCGTGTACATGTACAATATCAATACGTTGTTCTTCTATAAACTTTCTTACCTTTTTCCAAACGCTGATATCGAATGCCTTTTCACTGGCAATCACATACGCCGGAACGCCCAATTTTTCCAATGCAGTGATCATCGGTCCGTCTGTAAAGGAAAGCACGATTGGCTCAAAAGCTGTTTTATCCAATGAGGCTACCAGGTCCAGCACATGACTCTCTCCGCCGCCGATTTTACCCTGGCGGATGGTTTCGAGTACCCGTGTTTTACCTTTTAAATTGTCCATGCTATAATTTTTCTATCCAGCGGCTGTACCACAGCTGGAATACCAATATATTCCACAGCTTCTGGTGGCTTACTTTACCACCGGATAAGTAGGTGTTTAACAGTTGTTCTACATGCTCCACGTTAAAAAGGCCAGATTTTGCCAGGCGTTCGCCAGACAGGTAATACTGCATCTGTTCTTTTAATTCATCTTTAAACCACACCTGCAAAGGCGCAATGAACGGGCGTTTTGGACGTTCCATCAGCGGCTTTGGAATATATTTGTGTACAATTGTTTTGAGGATATATTTGTTGATACCATCCTTTACTTTCAGCGATGCCGGCACTTGTGCCAGGAATTCCACCAGGCGGTGATCCAGCATGGGTTCGCGGCCTTCGATACTTACCGACATGGTGGCTCTGTCTACCTTTACCAGGTTATTGTCTACCAGGAAAGTTTTATAGTCTACCGCCAGTAAACGGTTCAACGGATCGTTCATGCTATCCAGCTCCCCGTTCATATCAAAGTTGGTCCGGTAGCCGTCGGTAGGCATGTTGGTATAGTAATTCACTTCGTTTTCCGTCAGGTATTGACTGATATATTTGAGCGCCTGCTGCGGTTTTCCGCTGGCCCAGATCAGTTTCATTTTTTCATACCGCGAAGCAAAATTGTATTGCTTATTAAAATAAGGGATCGCTTCCGGCGATACCACCGACATGGCTGCGCTGATCGTGCGTTGCAACGGGCGGGGAAAGCTTCCTGTATAACGAAGCGATTGATTAAACTTATTATAGCCGGCAAACAGTTCGTCGCCACCGTCTGCTGAAAGCACTACTTTAACTTCCTTTGCTGCAAATTTACTCACCAGTGTAGTGGGCACGGTGGAGTTGTCGGCAAAAGGTTCATCATATATCTCCGGCAAATGTTCCAGCACTTCTTTGGCCTCCTTGGGTCCTACAATCCATTCGTGATGGTCGGTGCCCAGGTGCATGGCAATTTTTTTCGCCTCTTTGGATTCGTCCCATTGCGGCTCTTTATACCCGATCGTAAACGTTTTTATACGGTTGGAGGTATTGGATTGCAGCAGAGCGGCAACGCTGGCGCTATCATACCCGCCGCTCAAAAACACGCCCACCGGCACATCGGATACCATGCGATAACTATAGGCGCTATGCATCAGTTCTTCGGTGCGACGGATCACATCCGATTGTGTTAAACCCGTAAGGGGCTGACGGTAGGCGTCCAGTACATTCCAGTATTGGTGTTCCTTTACCCCGGCATCTTCCAGGGTTACTTTTAAAACATGCCCTGGCTTTAGTTTATGGGTGTTTTTGTAAATAGTATAAGGGGCCGGGATATAACTAAACTGCAGGAACAGCGATAAGCTTTTCTCATCAATTTCTTTTTTGAAAGATGGATGCTCACAGAGTCCTTTCAGCTCCGATGCAAAGAGTAAGGTTTGATTATGCCAGTAGTAGTAGAGTGGCTTTACGCCTGCGCGGTCACGGAAAAGTGTTACTTCGTTGCTATTACGGTCGTAGATAACGAAGGCGAACATACCAATACATTTGTCGAGGATTTTTTCACCCCATTGGGCATATCCCTTTATCAGTACTTCCGTATCGGCGCCGGAATGAAAGGTGTAATCCAATTTTTCCAGTTCCTTGCGGATCTCTTTGAAATTATATATTTCGCCATTGAATACAATGGAGAATTGATTAAAATGCATGGGTTGATGTCCTGAACTGGAAAGATCCAGAATAGACAAACGGCGTTGTCCCAGACCAACAGATGCGCGGGGAGCTTCATAAACTTCGTAGCCGGCGTCGTTAGGCCCGCGATGAGCCATTACGTCCGTCATTTTCCGCAGTGTATCCGCGTCTGATTTTTGGGTAAAATCAATAAACCCTGCTATGCCACACATATATTATCTGGTTTAGGGTGTTTAAGATTCCAAAAAATGCCATTCCAGAAGGCTTTCATGTGAACGGATTCCCGCTTTAATAAAAACTGAGCTGTATTCTTCGGTATCGTCAGGAAAATAAAATACAAAACAAATATTGTTCTGGCAGGAAGTTTTACATTTCTGCGCATAAACAAAATCCTGTTTCGTGTAATGTAATATGTTTTCAGCGGGCTGTTCTTTCCCGTTGTCATAGATTCTTTGTGATAAATAAGCGATTTATACTGGTAGTAAATTTTATACCCGTGCCGCTTAAACTGTTCGCACCAGTCGAATTCTTCATAATAAAGAAAATATACTTCCGGCATCAGCCCTACTTTCTGTACTGCCGCTGCGGACACCATCATAGCGCCGCCATGGGCGTAATGTGTTTCCGTCACTGCATCATACTGACCGTTATCGGCTTCCCTGCATCCGATCATGCTGTTTCTGCCGGTGAGGGTGTCTACTGGTTTGTAGCCCGCATATTCGATCGTTCCCTTATGAAAAAAGTAATGAAACTTCGGACTTACCACGCCGGCATCCGGGTGCTTGCTGAATATTTCCAGCAATCCTTCTATCAGCCCTTCGGTAAACTCGGTATCATTATTCACCAGGAAAAAATACGCTCCGCTGGCAGCCCTGATGCCCAGGTTGTTGCCACCGGCAAAGCCCAGATTTTTGTCGCTGGTAATCACTTTTGCAGCCGGGTATTCTTTGATGATGGCTGCTACCGGACTTTCCACGGAGGCATTATCGACGACGATTACCTCCAGGTTGGGGTAGCTGATCCTGTTGAGAGAGGCCATTAACTCCGCTGTTATAGCAGCGTTGTTATAATTAACGGTTATAATAGATACCAGTGGATAATATGTATTACTTTCTGGCTGCATCTAGTAGCGGATTGTCGATACCGGTTTGGGTATGTGTGGTATGAATAAATGTTTTATCTGCGCCCTTCAAGCGAAACAGCAATAGTATCATAATACCGATGGCCCTTGGCAGTGTAAGCATTGCAGTAAAAAGGTACCTGGTAAAGAATTTCCCCGGAATTGGCAATAAAAGACTGATGATATTCAGTGCAAACAGTACCAGCCAGTAGTACACAGGTACTAATATAAACGACTGCAGCAAAAAGCAAAGCACCGTACCAAAGGTTAGGGCCGCCAGCAGCAACATACGTGGCAGCAATGCATTCTGGCACACCGCCAGGTTGAAATAGTTAAGGTCGCCTTTGAACAGTTCGGCCCATCCTTTCTTCCAGAAGGTGCGTAAATACACGAGCTGGCTTGACATCCAGCGTTTGCGCTGGTTTTCGAATACGGCCGCGTGTGTAATTTTTTCATCAAAAACGTAAGCATCTTCCAGGTAAAGGATCGTGTGTCCTTTTTCTATTACCAGCAGCTGCAGTACCTTATCAAAACCTCCGGTAGCCTGGATTTCAGCCAGGATCTGCCTGATGAGCGGATAATGAAAAGCCATACCGGAACCAATTACAGACGAGGACAATCCCAAAGCATTGGCGCCCTTTCTGTAAAGGTGGTTGGCGATAATTTCGTTGGCGGCGTCCAGGATCGCAAAGGGAGTATTCAGATTTTTGGCTACTCTTTGCCCCTGTATCGCGTAGTTTCCTTCCTGGTAGGCATGATTTATTTTTAATAAAAAATCTTCTTCCAGCACATTATCCGCATCACAAATCAATGCCAGGTCATAGTCATCGCCAAGATGTTCAAATGCCGCATTCAAAGACTTAGCCTTTGTGCTTTTATCAAATTTAACCGGCAGCACATTGGCGCCGGTAGCAGCCAGCTCCATCAGGGTTCTTGGCTGCAGCGAATCTGCAATTACCACTACTTCAAACCGGTCTACAGGGTAGCGCAACCGGTTGTAGCTGGCTACGGTAGACAGGATGATACTATCTTCCTTGTAGGCTGGAATGAGTACGGCAATCTTTGCAAAGCGCTCCGTATTCCTGTATGATATCTCTTTCTTCCGGCTCAGGCGTCCGGCAATGGCTAACAAAAGATTGTACAATACACATCCGGCCAGGTAAACAAACAGTATTAATTCTAAAATTGCTATCATTATACATTATCTTTTTGCACAAGTGCGCGCGGCGTATTTACCATCAGCCACATATCGTACCTGAACGAGCGCTTATGCGCATAGTTAATATCCAGATCTATCCTTTCCTTTACTGACATATCCTTCTTACCTCTTTTGCTTACCTGCCAGAGGCCGGTGATGCCTGCAGGGGCGAGGAATCTTTCCACCCAGTCGTCGGTAGTCAGCGTGGTGGCTTCATACAAAGGCAAAGGACGGTTACCTACCAGCGACATATCGCCTTTCAGTACATTCAGCAGCTGGGGTAATTCGTCGAGACTTGAATTACGTAAAAAGCTGCCCAGTTTTGTTACCCGCGGATCATTGGATACTTTGATGAATACAGGTCCGGCATTACTGCCTTCATATTGATTAAGGTGCTTGATCTTATCCAGTTGCTTGTCGGCATCCGGGATCATCGTCCTGAATTTATAAAACTTGAATACGCGGTAGTTGCGGCCGGCCCGTTTTGCCGCATAGAAAATCGGCCCCTTCGATTCCAGCCTGATCAATGTGGCAATCAGCACCAGAAGCGGGCTTAGCAACAACAAGCCGGTACCTGCCAGCATCACATCAAGCGAGCGTTTCATGAAATTACTGTAGAACCGGCGGGTATACAGTCTCTTGGTAATGCCGCGTTTCCGGTAGGCAGGGATAGCCCGCATACGTTTAAACTTGCTGACAATGGCTACTTTATTACCCAGCATATGCCACACATCGCGTGTGATCACATCATCAATAAAGCCGTACTTTTTTACCAGCGGTTTCAGTTCATCGAAACCTTTGTCGGCATAAATAAAAAAGGGAATGGAGCTGAGGAACTGCCTGGTCGAAAAAAAAGACTCCCACTCAGACAATGCAGATTCGTATCCGCTCTCAAACCGGTAAATAATCACCGCAGGCATTCTCTTAAAAACATGTTGCAACTGGTACATCACTTTTTTTGCGTCTTCCACATTCTCCGTCACAACACACCTGAACTGATCATTTTCGGCTAACATTTCTTTATGGGGGTGACCAACAAAAAGTACAATACTCTCAGCATCCGCGGTATCGGCCAGGGCAACATGGTTGTCTGATTCCCTGACGCTGTGTACCTGCAGTAAATTAGGTGTAGAGGTGTTCATATGTCGCTTATTAGTAGTGTATTGGCTTAATCGTACCATATTGCTATACAGCAGAGATGGTTAGTTGTTCATTTAATATGAAGCCCACTTTACTCATCAGCTGCATGGGGTCGAAGGGCTTCTGTACCACCTGTCTTACACTATTATACCTGGTTGATAAATCATTAATTTTCTCTGCAAAAAATCCGGACAGCACAATTACCGGGATCTCCTGGTATAAATAACTGCCCGATAAATAATCCAGCAGTTCCCAGCCATCAATGTTAGGCATCTGCAGATCTGTGATAATAAGATCCGGCTTATTGCCTTTCAGCAACCATGTCATTGCTACCAGACCGTCTGGTGCGGAAACCACTGAATACTCCTTTCCCAAAACCGCCTCCAGCAAATAACGCATAGGCATGCTGTCGTCTATTATTAAAATTTTCTTTTTCATTACCTTCTTTTCTAAACAATTATTAAAACTGTTATCTAGGCTGAGTGCATAAAACATATATGCAAAAACCCGAAGGCTTTAAATGGGATCTGGTCAAGAATTATTAGGTAGTTAACCCTTGCGGTTTCTTTCAGGGGATATGAGAGAGGAAAAATGGTTTTTCTATTTATCCTTTTTTGTATTCTCGAACTTGTCATTCGATCAACATGGAAACAAAAATATTATTTTCCTGATTTCGCCGATTATTTATTTGGTAAACGACTCAATTTTGGGGGTAAGTGTTAGAAATTTCACTGTAAACGGTTGGAGGCTATCTCATAAAACGATGTAAAGCAAAATCCTAATATAAAAATTCAATTGGGTATGATACAAATTATAATACTTTTGTGGCGAAAACAAAGGTCCCCATAAAATTTTTTCCCGCTATGTCAATATGGTCTGTGATTTTCTGGATAAGTTTATTCCTGGTATGCTACAGTTATGTAGGATATGGTATGTTATTATATATCGTTATCCGCGTAAAACGCATACTGCAGCGCAATAGCACCGAAACAGAAATCCCTTTCGAACCTGCTGTAACTTTCCTGGTAGCTGCCTATAATGAAGAAGATTTTATTGCCGAAAAAGTAGCTAACAGTCTTGCTATATCTTACCCAAAGGACAAATTACAGATCATTTTTGTAACAGATGGCTCTTCCGATAACACTAATGCGATCATTTCCCGGTATCCTGGTGTACAGGTATTATACAGTGCGGAACGCAAAGGGAAAATGGCTGCGGTAAACCGGGCCATGGCGCAGGTAAAAACACCTTTCGTAGTGTTATCAGATGCAAATACCCTGCTGAATGCGGCGGCGGTTACGCTACTGATGCAACGTTTCCGGGATGACCGCGTAGGAATGGTAGCCGGTGAGAAAAAGGTGATGCCCACCACCGGCGCTGCGGAAGCGCAGGGAGAAGGCATGTATTGGAAATACGAATCCCTGCTGAAAAAATGGGACGCGGAATTATATAGTGTAATGGGCGCTGCGGGCGAGCTTATCGCTATTCGTACGTCCCTGTATGAACATTTATCCGAGGATACGATCCTCGATGATTTTATGCTTTCCTTTAAAATAAACATGAAGGGTTATACGGTCATGTACGAACCGGCGGCCTATGCCATGGAAACCGCTTCTGCTTCGCTGAAAGAGGAGTATAAAAGGAAGGTAAGGATCAGTGCAGGTGGCTTTCAGTCGATGGGCAGGCTGCTGGCCTTGCTCAATCCCTTCCGGTATCCCAAAATTACATGGCAGTATATTTCCCACCGGGTGCTGCGCTGGACGCTCGCGCCCCTTGGCCTGTTACTGGCACTGGTGAGCAATGTCATTCTAATTCTTTTAAAGGCAGGCGATATCTATATTATCACCGGCATTGCGCAGGGATGCTTTTACCTGGCAGCCCTGACGGGTTACGTATTGACGATGCGGGGAATAAAAGCAAAATATTTCTATATCCCTTTTTATTTTGTTTTCATGAATGTGGCGGTTTACATCGGGTGTATCAGGTTCCTCCGGAAAAGGCAATCTGCCGTATGGGAACGTGCACAGCGCAGTGTAGCTATGCAATAAAGGAGGTCAATTGCATTTCACCAGTAAAACATTCGCGTTTACCAACCAAAAATGACCGTTTGCAAAATAAAATTGAACATATAAATACTGTTTTATAAATTAGTATCTGTTCTAACTTTAGCCACCGAATCATAAGTTATCAATAGCAAAGGACTCTGAGCGCACCAACAATTGTGAATCGTTTTGATTGTAATATCCATCTACCTTATCCTTCGACAAAGCCCCTACCGCTACTGGATTGGCATCCATAGCTGGATTTAATTTTTACCATCTCCTCTGAACTGCAAGTATTTTCGGGTTTCCGGATGTGACTTGTTATTTTCTATTTTCCTACGGCTGCCTAAAGTGGCCGGGGGGTCACGTAACATAACATACATACTTCCATGAATCGAACTTTACACCACCTGCTCCTTTTAGTGCTATGCTTTTTATGCGCCCCCCAAGTTTATGCGCAGACCGCACTAAACCCCAGTGATCCAGTTGTCACCTACAATTCCAGCAAACCGCCCGCTGCACCTGTGTACGAAAAAATCACAAAGTGGGTGCGAACAGTGAGGATGAACTATACTACCACCTCTTATAAATGCTACATTTATAAGAACATGGCCTTCCGTCTTAAATTCCCTAAAACCTATGTTCCGGGAACAAACGATGGCAAAAAGTATCCTATCTACCTGTTCTTTCACGGAGTAGGTGAAAAAGGAACTATTTATGACAACGAATACCAGTTGCTTTGGGGTGGCCAAACCTGGATGAACCGTGTTGACGCCGGAACATTTGATGGTTACCTTTTGTATCCTCAGAGCCAGGGTGGCTACTGGGGTCCCAATGATTATGATAATCTGAAAGAAGTAATAGACTCTATCGTAACCAGCTGCAAGGGAGACCCCGATCGCTTATGCCTGAATGGTTTGTCCGGTGGTGGCTGGGGTACCTGGGAATTTATGCTGCGCTATCCGCAATTAACAGCAGCAGCCCTCCCTATGAGCGCCATGATAAATGATTACGCCAATCACATCGATACCTATAAATTTACTCCTATGTGGTTGTTCCAGGGTGGCCTTGATGGCAGCCCTGCTCCGTATACCACCAACCAGGTAGTGGCCCAGATAAATGCCGCCGGCGGTAATTTCAAGCTGACCGTTTATCCAAACGATGCCCACAATACCTGGAATGACGCCTGGAATGAAACGGATTTTGCGCCGTTCATGCTCAGGGCAAACCGGTTAAATCCATACCCGCTATATGGTACCACTACTTTTTGCCCC
>NZ_JAGTXB010000011.1 GCF_018224885.1 Chitinophaga hostae
AATTAAATATTAACGTTAAAATAAGGGGTTAATGGGTGCAAAGCTATTATTCACAGGGGGTTTGGAGCTCAGTAGAAGTACTTAATCACCAAAATGGGTAGAGACCGGGAGATGGAGGAGGTTAACAAAAAAGCTGCACCGGCGATGTTTGACCGGTGCAGCAGGTATAAATAAGGCATTGAATTATTTCACACATTGGAGCCATGCTTCCGCCATCAGCTGGGCACCGGCAACGCTTGGATGTACGCCGTCACCGGTCCAATAGGCGCCGGGAGCGGATTTTATAGCTTTATCAAAAACAGCCTGATAGGGAATGAAGCCCGCCTGGTATTTGTCGGCCAATGCCCGCGCGGCAGCCCTGTACTCGTCAAATGCAGGATACCATTTCTCATCTACCGCCTTCACACCCGCTACGGCAAAGGGTTCACCAATGATCAACTGTACATCCGGCAGCTGTTGTTTGGTACGGGCCAGCAGTTTGTCGTAGTCTTGCTTGTAGGTTTGTATAGTACCTTTGTAGTTGCCGTTCAGCGTATGCCAGAAATCATTTACGCCCACGAGAATGCTGAGCACATCAGGCTTTATAGCCAGGCACTCAATATCCCAGCGATCTGCCAGCTGGAATACTTTATTACCGCTGATGCCTTTGTTATATATCTTCAGATTTTTATCTGCATTTTTGAGCAGGAGATCTGCTGCTGCCATGAGTGCATAACCTCCCCCCAGGGCCGCTCCTGTATTGGGTTGGTCGTTATCCCGCTTACGACCTGCATCGGTAATAGAGTCGCCCTGGAATAGCACCACGCCTTCTTTTTTCAGCGTGACTTTTTTGGTTTTCTCTGCGGATACCGCTGCTGATACAATATTGGGAATACTAATGGCAGCAACACTTCCCAGGGATACGTTCCTGAGAAAATTACGACGGTTTAATGGATTCATAGTGGAATTTATATTAAGTGACATTGCAGTAATTCCGCAATAGGGCATTAAACTATAAAAAAGAATTGATATTTTTTAGACAAAAGCACTAAAACCGGTGATGGCACGGCCCACTATGAGTGAGTTGATTTCCTTGGTGCCCTCATAGGAATAAATTGCTTCTGCGTCGGCCACAAAGCGGGCAACGTTATATTCCAACAGGATACCATTTCCTCCCATTACTTCCCTGGCGCGGCTAACGACATCACGGGTTCTGAGGGTGCAGAATACTTTGGCCAGGGAGGCATGTTCATCCTTTAAATTGCCGGCATCCTGTATTTCAGATAAGCGGTATACCATGGTTTGCATGGCGGTGAGATTGGACAACATTTCCACCAGGTGGCCCTGTATTAACTGGAATGCCGCGATCGGTTTGCCGAACTGCTCACGGGTACGGGTATACGCCAACGCATTTTCATAGGCGCCGCGTGCGCAACCCACTGCTTCCCAGGCTACGCCTGCACGCGTCATACGCAGCACTTTCGCCGTGTCTTTAAAGGAATTGGCGTTTTGCAGCCGGTCGGCTTCTGCAATACGGCAGTCGGTGAGCGTAATGAGGCCATTCTGTACAATACGCAGGGCCATTTTATCGTGAATTTTTTCCACGCTGAAGCCGGGCGTATCCTTCCGTAACAGGAAACCTTTTACCTGGTTATCGTCCACATCCCTTGCCCATATTACGATCACATCTGCAAAGGTAGCGTTGCCTATCCATTTCTTTTGTCCGTTTAATACCCAGGTATCACCAGTTCGTTTAGCCGTGGTAGTTAGCCCGCCTGCAGTACCGGAGCCTACTTCCGGTTCGGTTAAACCGAAGGCGCCTATCAGCTGCAGCTGCTGCATTCCCGGCAGCCATTCCTGTTTCTGCGCTTCTGATCCCAGCATATAAACAGCGCCCATAGCGAGTCCGCTCTGTACCCCGAAAAATGTGGCTACCGAAGCATCAATCCTGGCCATCTCCATCGCAATAATGCCTTCCATCAGGAAAGAGCGGTTGGGACAGCCATACCCATCATAGGTAACCCCACAGATATTGAGTTCTCTGAATTTGGGAATTATTTCAAAGGGAAATTCTGCTTTCAGCCAGTATTCATTTACAATGGGTTTGATTTCCTTTTCCATGAATGCCCGTACTTTGAGCTGCAGTGCCCGGTCTTCTGTATTCAGTTTGCTTCCCAGGTCATAGAAGTCGCCTTCAATGGGCGGCAATTCTTTCTTTTTACCACCGCTGCTGAGCATTTTCATCAGCCCGTTCAGCTGGGTGTCATCCATTTTTGCTAGGGATGCCATCACTTTTGGCAGGTCTACTTTTTCGGAGAGCTTTGCGAGCATCGCAAAATCAATGCTTTTCAGCAGATGGTATGCGTTTTTCAGTTTTGAAAGAGTTCCGGACATGACTTTGATTAAAGTGATTAAGATAATTATCCTGATGAACGAAGATAAATAACTATAGCCTATGATCAACCCGGTAATTATCATTATCCTGTGATACCAGGTTCACTGGGTTACGTGTTCAAAACCGCGCAGCTGCATTACGCAGGTGATAGCATTGCTTACTTTATCCTTCAGATGAAGCTGTACGACTTCGTGTCGTTTTCGTTTGCCCGTATTAGTTATAACTATGCTGACATGAATATCTCCCTGTACGCCTTGTTTGGCGGGTGTTACCACGTTACCACCAGGTTGTTGTAGAAGTATAGCTCAGTCCATCCGAAGGAAACAGAGCACCGCGTTGAACTGTAGGAATGGCGGTGGCGTGTTTGCCGAAGGGACGGCAGGATTCGGATTGTGCTTTTTTATTATATGGAAAGCTTTTCAGTTCCCCGTCCATATTGACGATACCATCTTCCCTACCCGTTGTTCCTGACAGGGGTGGACATTTCATCTTTCAACATTGTCAATACCATGCCTGTAGCCAAATGTTTTGTCCGGTTTCTAAGCCTTCCTGGCATTTTTTATACGCAACGGCGAAATGGCAATTCATTGCAATGGATTGCAAATAACTTTTACGGAAGAGATATTACTGGTAAACCGACTGTTAACGGGTATCGGGGTAAATGAGCGGGAGATAAAACAGGATGTTGGCAGGAGCTTGAACCAGGAGAAAAAAGAGGGTTGCATAGAACCAAATGCAACCCCGGTTTTAAAAAACACAACTAAAAAAAACTTCTGCAAACATACAGGCATAGCAGTTATAGTATAACAACGCGCTAAAACGGATATCCCTCTATTAATTTGAAAAAAAGTGAAAAATCGTAACCGGCGCAGGGGAAGCCCTTGCCAGGAATCTTATTCTTTGTTGTAATTCGTTTCGCTTTTCAAAAAAGATAGTTACTTTCGCAACGATCATTTCAAATATCTAAACATTGTGAAGGTTAAATGATTACATCACCTTCTTACCAGGCATATAAAGCGTTGTTTCATTCACAGTACAATGACTTATGTAACTATGCCCATAGTTTCCTTAAAGATGATGCCGCGGCCGAAGATGTTGTGCAGGAGACGTTTATCAAACTCTGGGAAAAACACCGGGAGCTGATCGGCATACCCAATATAAAAGCTTACCTGTTTCGTGCTGTCCGCAATAATTCTATTTCTGCGCTGCGTAAATTAAATACGGAAGAGGCCGGTAACAAAGGCTTTGAATGGATCTCCGATATTTCAGAGGATCCTGGGGCCAGGGAAATAGAAAATGCCAAACCGTATTACGGGCAACTGATACATGAAGCCATTGCCAACCTCCCGCCACAATGCCGGGAAGTATTTACCTGTTGCCGGTTAAACGGCATGACACATCAGCAGACAGCTTTGAAACTCGGCCTTTCTGCAAAAACCGTCGAAAACTATATGGGGCGCGCCCTTAAGCTGTTGCGAAAGTATTTGCAACAATATGGATTGCCGGTTGGAATACTGTTTTTATTGAAATTATTTTT
The DNA here is from genome assembly GCF_018224885.1 of Chitinophaga hostae. Classification (GTDB taxonomy): domain Bacteria; phylum Bacteroidota; class Bacteroidia; order Chitinophagales; family Chitinophagaceae; genus Chitinophaga; species Chitinophaga hostae. The sequence goes on from NZ_JAGTXB010000011.1 coordinate 3,912, forward strand.
CCCTTTATAGAGGGGGAACATGTTAATGAGCGTTATCTAAGTAGAGCACACTGTATTATGGAGCAATTTGACACCTACCTGCATGAACTAATAGCTAAGAAGCTATCCGGTCAATGTAATGAAGCAGAATCCGCTGCATTACAGCAATGGCTCGACGCCTCTCCTGAAAACAGGGAGGAATATGCGATATTATCAAAACTATGGCAGGATAGTTCCTCTGCTGTTGGTTCTCAAAGACAATATAACACTGCTGCTGCATGGGAGAAAACAAACCAGGCTATTCAACCACCTGTTTCCCGTGTGAAATCACTTTATACAAAATATGCTGCTGCCGCGGCTGTCCTCCTGCTGTTAACGACAGGCGCATGGTGGCTGGAGAGCCGTTCTTCCCTGAAAAAGCATGAAATGGCTGCCAACGATGGCAAAATAAAGAGCCTGGAGCTGCCCGATAAATCCGTGGTTACCCTTCGGCAGGGAGCCCGTATCAGGTATATCAACGGTTACCATCATAATCAACGCATAGTGGAACTGGAAGGGGAAGCATTTTTTGAGATCGCCAGCGATCCCGGGCATCCTTTCCTTGTTAAAACACCCAACCAATCTGTTATTGAAGTATTAGGGACTTCCTTTACCGTTCAAACCGGGAAAGACAGCACCGCAGTGACGGTAGCTTCCGGCAGGGTAAAGCTGGGCCTGGAAGGCGATACCACCGCTGTGATATTGGCCGGAGGCCAAAGTGGTATATGGGGAAATGGTCAGTTGTATACACGGGAAAACAACAATCCAAACTTTATTGCCTGGAAAACAGGGGTTTTGCAATTTAATGATCTCTCACTACTTGAAATATTGCCACAATTAGCCGACTTTTACGCAAAAGATATCAGGGTTGATGAAAAATACCGGGAAACGGCATCGCAGCAGAAAGCGACGATCACGTTCCGGAATCAGTCCTGTGATGATGTTTTGCATGAATTACAACTATTGCTCGGGTTTCATTACCAACAAGACGGCGACACCATCGTCATCACACAGTAGTCTCATAAGGTGTTTTATCTATTTATCCAGTTGCCTGTTATTGTTATTACCGGCTGTTTTGCTGCGCGCACAAACAGGCGGTGATAAAATTCTCCAGCAGCCCTATACACCGCCGTCCAGGCAGGGAACTATCCTCTATTTTATACAGCATATACAAAAAACAACGGGGATCAGTGTATCCTATAGCTCCAGTTTCCTGCACCTCAATAAGAAAGTGCAGCTTAACGGTACCGAAAATACAACGGGCGCTGTATTGAATACGATTCTGCAGGGCTCTGGCATACAGGCCGCGGCGCTCAATGGAAAAATATTCCTGCTGCGGGAAAGTTCACAAACACAATATTACACCATCAGCGGCTTTGTAAAAGAGGTCAACAGTAACGAAGCCATCATCGGGGCATCAGTATATGATCCCCTGACCCGGAAAGGTACTGAAACCAACGCCTATGGTTTCTATAGCCTGCAGGTACCGGATACCTGCCAGGGAGTGGTGTTTTCGCATGTTGGTTACAAACCTCGTTTTCAGCACCTGCCGCCCCCCGATGAAGGGCAGCTTGATATGCACCTGGAGGCTCAAAGCATGCTGCAAACTGTAGTGGTAAGTGGCGAGAAGGAATCCGTTACCTCGCAGCCCGGCTACCTCAATATGCCCGTGGGCTATGTATCTAACTTCCCCACACTGCTGGGAGAAAAAGATGTATTAAAATCACTGCAGTTGTATCCCGGTACCGGCAGTTCTCTTGAAAGCAGCAGTAACCTGCTTATCCGGGGCGGCGGAGCTGATCAGAACCTATACCTGCTTGATGGCGTACCGCTTTATCATACCGGGCATCTGTTCGGGCTCTTTTCCATCTTCAACGGCGATGCGCTGAAAGACGTATCGTTATACAAAGATGCCTTTCCTGCACGCTATGGAGGTCGTCTTTCCTCGGTAGTGGATATCCGCACGAAAGACGGCAACATGAAAGAGTGGCATGGCAGCTTTACACTCAGCCCGGTTTCAGGAAATATTTTACTGGAGGGCCCCATTGTGAAAGATAAAAGCTCTGCGTCCCTGTCTGTTCGCAGATCACTGGTCGATGCTTATGGGGGAAAATACATCAAAGATTATGGGAAGTATTATCTCTATGATGTTAACTTCAAACTAAACCAGATCATCGACAGTAAAAACAGGATCTACGCCAGCTTTTATAAAGGACAGGATAAAATGTTTATCCAGAGTGATAACCCGATTATACAGCTGTTCGACGATTATAATTTTGACTGGAGTAATATTACTGCAGCAGTAAAGTGGACGCGGGTAGTTAATCCAAGAATATTTTCCAACACCATAGCCACGTATAGCCGTTTTTATAATCTCTTTACACAGAATACCACCATTCCCCTCTCCTTCTTCGACTCACTGTCGGTAAGGGGAAAAGGGGTTTCCAGGGTAAGAGACATTGCTATAAGAAACGAAACGGAATATGCGATCAACAACATGCATCATCTCTCTTTCGGTGGCGGCTATACGTACCACAACTTTGCGCCCACCGCTTATCATACAAATATCAAAGCGGGAGAAGCTACGCAGCGGCAGGCGCCTATTTATTATATGTCGGAGATTTCCGCTTATGCAGAAGATGAGCTGAGACTGCTCAATGACCGGCTGATTGTGCGCCCCGGCCTGCATTTCGGCGCGCTGGCCCAAAGGTCATCCTTCTATGCCAGCGCACAGCCACGTATTATGCTGCGCTGGCAGCTGCCAAGGTCGCAATATATACAGGCATCATTTGCAAAGATGACACAGTTTGTACACCAGTTAACCACCCCGGTGATCAACCTGCCAACAGACCTGTGGGTGCCCAGCACTGAAAACATCCGGCCGGAACATGCCTTTTCCTACAGCCTGGCCTACCAACGCCAATGGACTAACCAGTGGCGGCTCAATGTGAATCTTTATTATAAGCAGCTGAAAGATATTGTAACGACCAATACGGTGCTGAATATATTCGATAACTCGGACCTCTGGGAGAAAAAAGTAATTGCCGGTAACGGTTATAATTATGGCAGCGAACTGCTGCTGGAAAAAACACAGGGTAAGTTGACCGGTATTTTTTCTTATACGCTTTCCTGGGCATGGCGGCAGTTTGACAGGATAAACGGCGGGAAAATGTATCCATATAAGGAAGACCGGCGACACAATCTTTCCCTCGCACTCAAATACCGTTTTAATCCGAAATGGAATGTATCCGCATCCTGGAAGTTTGCTTCCGGTGCTCCTTTTACGCTACCGGTGCAGATATTCCCGGACTTCGACTGGGGACGTAATATCAACGGATACCTGGACGAACGCTACTCTCCATTTTCTACCTACCAGGTAAATTACCTGCCGTATATTTCCAGGTTGAACAACTACCGCCTGCATGCGGTACATCACCTGGATATCGGCGCCACATTAAATCTTGGTAATGAAAGGCGGTTTAAACATGTCATCTCCGGTGGATTGTATAATATTTACAATCGTACCAATCCGTTTATCGTGAGCTTTGACCAGTTTTCCTACTTTGCATACGACGACATATACCCGTTACAGTTATACCAGTATAGTTTGTTCAGAACGTTGCCTTATCTGACTTATACTTTCAAATTTTAGTGATGAAGTACCTGTTTATATTATTGCCGATTGTGTGTTTGCTGCTGCAGGGATGTGAGCAGGAGTTGCCGCTGCCTCCTAATAAAGCGGTACCTAAGGCTGTTGTGTACAGTGAGCTGGTAGCCAATAATATCGCGGAAGTGCGGGTTGGCAAGAGCAAGCCGGTTGGCCCTGGTGTTGACAACAGTTTCGAAGTGGTAACCGATGCCGATGTGCAGCTGATGGATAAAAACGGACAGGTGCTGGAAACCCTTGGCTATGTGAAAGCCCCCGCCAACAACATGGGCGTTTACCAGGGTAAAAACAAACTCGATCCGGGCCGCCCTTACAAGGTACAGGTCATGGTTCCGGGAATGAAACCCGTTACCGCCACCGTGGCAATCCCGCCACCGTTTAGAGTAGATCTTAAAGATACGCTTCGTACCTTGTTGAATGGCCGGCCGGTGCTTCGTTTCAATTTCACCGTATACCCGTTACCGGGAGTAAGACAGTACCTCGTCATGGAAGCATTGAAACAAAGTGTCACTGTAGATACCAGCTTCACTTACCAGGGCGTGCGCTACCGCAAAAGTGAAAACGAGGCGCTCTATGAACAGGTAAAGAACAGGCCGGATATCAAGGCAAAAAAAGATAGCTTTTTCCTGAACGACTATCTCCGTATCCCTTGCTATACACAGGATGAGAATGCAGACAATAACCAGGTTGGCGGATTGAATGAGAATTATAACAGCATCCTGTTCACTCAAATGGGAAAACCTCTCAACACCTATTTCTATATCAATGCTACCGCACTGAGCAGCAATCCGGCAGAGGCCATTGCCCCCGTAGGCCGGGTGTTGGTATATGTAAAATCTGTTTCCAAAGAATACTACGACTTCCTGCTCACCTACGAAAAAGTAAAGCGTAACCCGGGATTAAACAGCCTGATACAGGCAATACAGCTCAGGAGTAATACCCAGGGCGGGTTAGGCATTGTGGGCGGATGCTTTCAGAAGCTGTATTACCTGTATTATGATACTTTATAGCAGTCAGCAGGCAATGGTAAACGGGATTATTTTATCTCGTATACGTTATCCGCTTTATCTATATCCGCTACCCAGGTACTACCCAGCGTTACTTTTTTTATTTTTTTGGGAGATGGAAACGTGAGTGATACCATTTTATTTCCCTTTTCCCAACAGTCAATACTCCGATGTATTTTGGCAGTACTGTTATCATCAAACCAAACGGTTACATCCACGGGCACTGGCTTGTTGCCTTTGGAAATAATTTCCACCACTCCTTGTTTTCCTTTTTGCGTTACACGGGAAATACCAAGGTCGGGATAACCATTTTCAAAAAACCAGCGATTCCAGAACCAGTCCATATCCCTCCCTGCTCCGGTATTCATACAATAAAAGAAATCATAGGGTTGCGGATGTTTGCCATTCCATTGGGCGATGTAATAATGCAGGGCTTTCAGGAAAAGGCTATCGCCCAACATATCCTTTATATACAGGTAACCCAGCGCAGGTTTGGGGTAAGAATTGGTAACATAGGCCTCCGTAGTTTGATTGGAGGGTGTCATAATGGGCAGGTCGGCTGCTTTGCCTGCAATAAAATTATAAGGTCCCATACCATAGTCATCCACGATGGTGCTGTCTATGCAGGGTGAAATAATCCATTCCCCGATGGTGGCCCATCCTTCATCCATCCAGGCGTAGAGGGTTTCGTTGGTGCCCATATAAAAAGGGAACATCGTATGAAATATTTCATGATCGGTGAGTTCAACCGCCTGTGCTTTATCTGCAAGGGGATTATCGTTTACCATCATAGGATATTCCATCTGGTCCAGTCCGTCGAAAACCGTTTCGTGATTATACGGGTAAGGCCACCTGGGAAAGTAATGGCTCATTTTATCAACGGTAATGCGGGCATAGTGGATTACGTCGAAGAAGTCGGCATGCGCAGCATTAAAAGCAACGTCAACGCGTGTACGTCTTTTTGTAGCTGCATCTACTTCCACGCTGGTGGCATCCCACAGGTAGTGGTTGCTGAGGGCGAAGGCAAAGTCGGTAACGTTGGCAGCTTCAAAGCGCCAGGTATTCGTGGATTTCGGCTGGGTGATGTGACCGGCCTTGAGATCATTGCTGTCTATCACGGCAATCACGCTGTTTGTTTTTTCAGCGGCCGCAATGCGTTGCACGTATTTATCGGTATATACTTCACTGGTATTTTTCAGGTCGCCGGTGGCCCATACGGTGTACGGCCCAGGCACTGTAATGGCTACACGAAAATCGCTGAAGTCGTTATAAAACTCCTGGGTACCTATGTAAGGTATCATGTCCCAGCCATTAATATCATCATATACGGCGATGCGAGGAAAAAAGTAAGCGATGAAATAAGCGCCGGCGTCCACAGCACCCGTCCTGATGTGGGTATTTTCATTCAGTTTATAAGAAAAATCGAGACTGAAAGTCGCTGTTTGCCCGGGATAGAGGTCCGGTATACCCATCGGCATATTGGTACTGCGGGTGGGCACCGGTACGGGCTTATCCGTACCGTTTACCTTCATATTTTTGATCACTACCCCTTCAGTCAGGTCATCCGGAAAAACAGTCATCGCTCTCACCGCTCCTTTCTGAAAGAGATTGGGAAACAGTTTAAAATTGACCATGTGCAGGGTATCGGGACTGTTATTTACATAGCTGATCTCTTCGGATCCTGATACCAGGTTGGTGCGGGGATCAAAGTTAACGTGGATATCGTACCCGGCTTTGTTCTGCCAGTATTTACCACCCGGTTTACCGCTATAGGTACGTGTTTGCTGATCATATGCCTTCCTGATACCAAGCGGCATATATAATGGGGTTTGGGCAATGATCTGCTGTGCAATGAGCAGCAGGAGCCAAAAAATACAAGATTTCCTCATAAGCTAGTTAAAAGCAGTAGCTTCAAATGTAGGGAATTACCCGGAAAATGAGTGGCAGGCAAGCTGTAAAAAAGCAGGAATGAAACGGACTACCCGCTGATTCGCCTGGTGGTGTCGACAGGCAGATGTGTGCTGTCCGCCGGCACAAGCGGCGCTTTGGTGGAGTCTGTAACGCTATGCAGACTGTCGACCGGGGCTGCAACACTATCCTTTCCATTGGCCCCTTTGCCTGGCAGCGGAATAGTGCGTGCGGTACTACGGCGTTTACTGGAGTAAGTACTGACAGTGCCCTGCTCCTTCATCTCCTTCATTGTTTTTTTATCAAAGAGATATTTAGGGTGCTTTTCCGGCCTGAGTCCCCGGTCAAACTGCGCCTCTGCTCCTACTGCGGGCGCCTGGTATACCTTTTGGGAAGAATGGCATGCCAACAGCAAAATGAAAACAAGGAGGGCCGGGTACTTCATGTAAATGAGTATGAAAGTGAGTATAGATACGGGGACGAGGGGACGCTTATTTAACGCGGAAACAGGTGTTTTATTATCAGATGGAGGAGCTTCCTCTTTTATGGTTTCTATTTTGAAATTCAAGACCGCTGTATTAAATTTAGCGTAAATTCACTGGTTGTCATCCCCTTGTTTTAATATTTTATATCTTTAACTACTATTTCAATCCCGATGAAAACCCTCCTTCCGGGGAGAGTCACGGCTACATTCGTTATTATAACAAAGCACTATGAAAGTATCTACAACCAGCTTCCCAAGCGTATTTGAGACCGCATTCGGAAACACGGAAAACTCAAGTAAAGACTTACTCAATGGGTTAAAAATCAAGAAAGATGACACCTGGTACCTGGTGGGTAATCTTGCCAAACGGGGTGGTATTAATCCTGGCAGGGTCACCAATGCGTCGCCAACTGAAGAAGACTATGAAATATTATTCAAAGCTGCTTTGTTAAATACGATCGATAAGGTACAACAGCCTATTGCCCTGACCGTTGGTTTTCCATTTTCAACATATAATATTTACAAAACAGCGGCAGAGCATTTCCTGAGCAAACGACATTTCCTGATCGACTACGATACACAGACCTATAACACCAAAGGGTCGTTCAAAAAGGCGATGTTTGACATTGAAAAGTATGAAGTGATCCCGGAAATTGTAGGCGGTATTATTGGTTTAAAGAAAACGATCAACGAGCCGCAGCTGGATAACTTTATTGCAGTAAGTTTCGGATTCGGCACCATTGAAGGTGGTATGGCTACCGGCGATGGTCTTATTCATCGTACCTGCTTCAGTTCCCACGGCATTCGTTATGCTATCAATAACCTCACCCGTGAGCTGAACCAGAAGCATTACCTGGAAATGAAAAACGAGCACCAGGTGGATGATGCCTTTATGAAAGGTTCTATCTTCACCAACCGTAAGCGTATTGATCTGCGCGACATGCGCAAGGGCGTGCTGACACAGTATTATAAGGAAGTGGTATCCCCGCTCATGCGCAGTTACTTCACGGACCTGGACTTTGAAACCTGTGAAAAAATTTACCTCATGGGTGGAGGCGCGCACTACCGCGAGCTGACAGATGCTTTCGTGGAAGAGTTCCGTGACTTTATCCCGGTAGAAGTAGCACCGGAGCCTGAAAAACTCATGAGCATCGGTTACCTTTATAATTCATTAAGAATTTCAGATAATAAGCCACAGCGAAGTGTAGGTCTGGATCTTGGTAATTCCAGTTCCATTATTTCTACTTTCGATGAACAGGGGCAACATACGCCCGGCGTAACACCTAACCCTAATCCCATCACCCTCTAATTTGTACTTGTGATCAATGTCAGACATATTTTCCGAAATATAATTGTTCCCGGAGCCTTTCGCATTCCTAAAACGGTTTCCGTGAATGGCAGCATCGACGCTTCTGTTTCAGGCAGAATAGATGGTAATGTGAGAGGTGACGTAAAAACCAGCGGCAAACTGGTGGTGAGTGAAACGGCGAGTATACGTGGCCATATATATGCTGCCGACCTGGTGGTACATGGAAAAGTGTATGGCGATGTTTACATCAGTAACAAAGCCCATATCAGCAACAAAGCCCTTGTAAAAGGTGATGTGAATGCTATGGTATTGGAGATAGAAGAAGGTGCGGTAGTGGAAGGTGCTATTCGTAAAAATGTGCAACCTGTGCAAAAAGCCGAGCATCAACCGGAAACAGAAGAAGCCAAAGTGGCCGCTCCTGCGGATGTTGCTGCCCGTGAAGAGGAAGAAGAACAAAATACCAGCTGGTTTTAACTACCGGCGCTGTCAATATAATATCATATTAAAAAGGCGGGTTCTTATAAAGAACCTGCCTTTTTTGTTTACGTAGCTTCGTGGGCGTTATATCGGTGCAGACCGCATTCGTTATCTTCTTTTTTTCAGTGGATCCAATAGCTGGGACAATCCGTTCATTTTAATCACCAGCATGGTTTCAAGGAGCATGCCCAGTTTACCTTTGGGAAAGCCCTTGCGCTGAAACCACTCCAGGTAGCTCACCGGCAGGTCGCAAAGGATCACGTCTTTATATTTACCAAAGGGCATCTTCATCACGACCAGTTGCTGCAACAACTCCGGATCCGGTTGTGTCATCTCCATATAAAATCCTGATTTGTAATTAAAGTGCAATTTAAATTATAAATCTGTTTTAGCATGCTTCTTCGTAATTTGTCAGTGCTCAAAAATATATCCGCATGAAAAACAGCCTGTTCCTGCTGCTGGCGCTCTCCTTCTCCGGGTGTGTGCAACCCGGCGGAAAAATCAGTCTTGCCAACGCCAATACTGTAGTGGTGAAAGATCTCTTTGAGGCCTTCAATAAACACGACTGGAATACCCTGGCGGCCTGTTACAAGGACACCGCCCTTTTCCTGGATCCATCATTGGGTCGTGAAGCCGTGCCACAAACACATGCACAGATCATCAAAAAATACCAGGAATTACAGCAAATGTTCCCGGACGTTCAGGACGAAGTGGTAACTATGTATGGTGATAAAAACCATATCACCGTTGAGTTTATTTCATCGGGCACGGGTACCGACGGCAAGAAATGGCAACTTCCGATCTGCACGGTGTTTACGGTAGACGATGGCAAAATAGAAAGCGACCACACCTATTACGACAACAGCCATTGATTATTTCTTTAACAGACCTGCACTGTTCAGCGAAGCAGTTACCTGTGCCGCAAAAGATTTGGCGAATGATTCGAGGCTGTTGGGGTTATATGTTTCCGATTGACCGGACCAAATCAGTTTTCCGTCCTGGGAAAGATCGTACAGATTGCTTTCCAGGAAATAGGTTTTATCGGTAGTATAGTATCCCGGCGAATAGGCGGCGCCATACATATAGCCGTAATATCCCCAAAATCGGCCATACCAGCCATAAGCGGGGTAAGGAGCATAGGACATCGTACCTGGTACATACCTGGTTTGTGATTCGCGGTTCACCAGCGACACGGTTAAAACAGCTGTATAGCCTGCATCCCTTATTTTTTTTGCGGCGGCTTCTTTATCTGCATCCTCCTTCGGGTTGAATTTTGGGGGAAATATATCCAGTCCGCGACCGGCCACCACGCCGCGTTTCTGCAAGGCTTCCACCATTTTGGATTCCACTACCTGTTGTGCGCCTGTATTGGAAGTAACGGCTGCCACCAACATATCATGATATCCGCCTGGCGGCGTTTCCGGTGCTTTCCAGGTCCCTGTCATATGAACAGTAGTACCGCACGCACCCAATAGTAACATCGCGCCCAACAGCGCTGTAATGATCGTTGCTCTCATAGAAAATGGTTTTAACGGGCTTCATATTGTCATAAAACAACAAGCCCCGGCTATAAAAGGTTTAACCATTTTCAGTGACCGTGACGTCTCTTGTTATCCACTTGAAAGAAATCTACCTCCTTTGTGCGCTGGCTACCCGGTAAAATTCATAGCCTTTCTCCTCCCGTCCGGGCAAATACTTCTTCCTGTAATCAGCCGCTCCCTGGTCTTCTTCCAGCAGAAAATCAAATGTTTCCAGGTAGCCAGGTAAGGCTGCCGGATCAAAGCCAAAGGTCCATTTTTCTTCCAGGTCTGCTACGTCCTGTAGCAGCTTTTCGCCGCCGAAAAAGGTAGCAGGTTTATCCAGTACATCCTGGTGTACATAGGTAAATATGACGGTGGAACCGGCAGCGAAGCGCTGCAGGAATGCAAAGGTATTGTCTATGGCTTCCTTATGGAGGTAATTGGTCACTCCTTCCCAGATAACGACAGTGGGAATACTGAAATCGAAGTTATTTTGAGCGCTTAGCTGGTCGAGACTTTGTTTATTAAAATCGATCTGGTAGTAAAATACTTTAGCGGGTACTTTATGGGCACGCAGCCTGGCCAGTTTATAGGCCGCTGTATTAGGATGGTCAATTTCCACCACCCTGATATCTTTGAGAAACGACAGGCGAAGTCCGCGGGTATCAAAACCGGCGCCCAGGATGAATACCTGTTGTGCGCCCTGTTTCACCGCCTGTTGCAACAGATCGTCTATTAACTTCGTACGGGCAATACCGGAGGTCAGTGCGCCGGGTATCTTTCGTTTTATGATCCTTTCTGCTATTGCTCTCCAGCCAGGAATACGGCATAACCAAACGCCTGTTCTCAGCCCATTGTCCAGGAACCAGGTTGCAAATGGATCGGTAAAGAGTCGGTGGTCTTTGGAGCGGGTTGTTTCCAATGCCCTGAACAGGGCCATGTATTGGGCCGTTCTACTCGTCACATTAGCTTTCATGGATTGTATTTTACAAGGGATAAATACCCATCAATTTAATTAAAAATTGGCAGCTGTTCATCTCGCTTGTCCCTTTTTCGCAAATAAAAAAGCTATTCTCAGGATCAATTTTGCGATTATTTCAAAAAAATACCTATTTTTAGAAAAAAATCTAAATTGCTTTGCGAAAATGAGCCACTCATTAAATATTGACAAATTAGACCTACAGATCATATCGGAAATGTCGACTGATGCAGGTATTTCTTATGCCGAGTTGGGAAAGAAACTCTTTGTATCGGGCGGTACCATTCATGTGCGCATCAAAAAGCTGCATGAAATGGGTGTGATCAAAGGTACCCGTTTGCAGGTAAATCTGCGTGCCATTGGTTACGACGTACTGGCTTTTATAGGTATTTACCTTGAAAAGAGTTCTTTGTACGAAAACGTAGCCAAGCAGTTATTAAAGGTTCCGCAGATTGTAAGATTGAACTACACCACCGGTTCCTACAGTATGTTTGCAGAAATCATCTGTAAGGACAGCAGTGAGTTGCGAAAAATACTGCAGGATGATCTGCAGCATATTAAAGGAATAGAACGCACGGAAACGATTATTTCGCTGGAAGAAAGTTTTTCCAGGCCGATCAATGTGAGCGAAGTTTTGTAGCACGATATTTATTTTTAGCAGCGCTGCTTCGATAAAGCAGCGCTTTTTTTATGCCCGTCATACATGATAAGCAACCCAATCAATGAAAAGTTAAAGTAGCAAACGCCCCTCCCTTTACGCAGGATTTAGTACTAGCTTCCCGGTGAAAATAATTTACTGCCGTATGAAACATGCTATACTCCCCGTAATCATACTATTCTTCTTTGCCTGTAAGCCTGCACCTCCTAAGTCTTATTACACGGGGCTTTACAGCATTAAAACCTACGACAGCTCCCGGAATTTTGATAAAAAATTCCGGCCTGTAAAAATTGACCTGTTTTACCCGGCGGCGAAAATAACGCATACTGTTCCGCTGAGTTATGGTGATATCCTGGATATGGCAGCGTTGCGGCTCGACTACAGTTTGCCTAAAGACAGCTGCCACCTTGAAAGCAGTTATATCGCAGGTGCTATAGCGGAGGAATTTAAACTGGATAGTGCTGCGCGTATATTTCATTACAACACACAAGTGTACGATGCGCCACTACCGGCAAAGGATAAACGAAAATACCCGGTGATCATTTATGCAGCGGGGATGAATGGGAGCAGCTGGGAAAACATTATATTATTTCAACAGCTCGTGCAACAGGGATATATTGTTGCCGCTATCAGTTCTGTAGGGCTTTACCCTGGTTATATGACCGCTGCAGAAGACCTGGAAGAGCAGGTAAAAGATATTTTATTTACGAAGCAGCAACTGTCGCAGATACCACTGGCCGACACGTCCCACATAGGCTTGCTTAGCTGGAGTATGGGCGGCAGCGCCATCACCAAAGCTGCCATGCAGTCAGGTGATTTTAAGTGCCTGCTATCTTTTGATGGCACGGAAATACATCGATATGGCAGTGAAGCGGAATGGGATAGCATGTATAACAAGATGACGCGCAACGGCTACACCCAACCGGAGAGCATTAAAGTCCCTTATTGTTATCTGAGCAGCGAGCATCCTCCTAAAGTAGATTCTATCTATGATGTACAGCAGCATAGCAGTGCTGCCCCCAAATATTTTATAAAGATAAAGAACGCGCGGCATGAAGACTTTTCTTCCATGATAGCCGTTGCGGAGCACGTGCAGCCAACGCTGGGAGATCTTGACAAAGGGCGGTCGGCAGTGATTGGCAGTATTACATCACGTTTTTTTGATGAATACCTGAAAGGTATTTCAGCTACCGGTTTCGGTAAACACCTGGATTCGTTGCTGACCCATGATCCGGATAAATATAGCAGGGAATACTAGTGGGTATGCTTCAAATATAAAGGCTTCCCATGTATTGCGGGAAGCCTTTATATTGATATCATTTATACTTCCAGTTTCCTGGGATCGCGGGTACCCGCATACAGTTCGTATTCCAGCAGGCGGCAGTCGATGGTACTATTGTAAAATTCGAGCCGGCGTTTTGCTTTCAGCCCTACTTTCTTGGCCAGTTCCAGGTTACCGGTAAAAACGTAACCGTGGTAGCCTCCACATTTTTGTTTGAGGAAGTCGCCGATACGGCCGTATGTTTCTTCCAGTTCTTCTATTTCACCAAGACGCAAGCCATATTCGGGGTTCATATATACCACGCCGGCAGCGCCTTCCGGCACTTCCGTGCCGGCAAAATCGCATACTTTAAATTCGATCATGTCTTCTACGCCGGCTGCTTTCGCATTTTTCCGGGCATTTACAATGGCCGCTTCGCTCAGGTCGGTGGCAATGATCCGTAAACCGGGTACTTCTATGATCTGTTTTTCCAGCAACCCTCTTTCGTTAAGGTATACGTTTTCATCGAATCCCTGCAGGTGCATGAAAGCATAGTTGTCGCGGAAAAGACCGGGGCGGCTGTTTGTGGCTATCAGTGCCGCTTCTATAGCTACGGTGCCGGAGCCGCACATTGGATTGATAAAAGGCGCTTTGCGGTCCCATTTACTGGCTAAAATGGTAGATGCAGCCAGGGCTTCAAGCATGGGGGCGCGACCTGGTATTTTGCGATAGCCATGTCTTGCCAGTGAGTCGCCGGAGGTATCTACAAATATTTCTGCGTTTTCATTTTTCCAGAACAGGTGTATGACGGCGCCGGTCAATTCTGCCCCGGTAGAAGGACGCTTACCTGTCTTCTCCCGTAAACGGTCTACCACGGCATCTTTCACGCGCAAATTGGCAAACATGCTGTTGTTGATCGATTCATTCTGCACATTGCTGGTAATAGAGAAATAGCCATTTGCGGGCAGTATTGTTTCCCAGGGATAAGTATGCAGCTGGCTGTATATTTCATCTCCGTCGAGGGCTTCAAATTGTTTCAGGCTGTATAGTACCTGGCTGGCGCAGCGCAGGTTAAGATTCAGGCGAATACATTCATTAAGGGAAGCATGCAGCCGTACACCCGTTACGAAAGTTTCTTCCACGGTGAATCCCAGTTCTTTTACTTCCTGCTCCAGGTAAGGTGTCAGGCGTTTGTTACAGGTGATCGTAACGGTTCCCTTTGTTGTATATAAAGACATAAGGCGGCAAATTTACCAATCTTTATGATAATCCCCTTGTATTCCTTAATTTAACTCCCTCAATTATACCTTGCCATCTATGCGACACTATATTTCCCTCCTTTGGATGCTGACGCTTTGTATATCCGTGCAGGCGCAAACCAGCGCGCGGCTGGTGCGTAATAATCTTATTATGCCGGTTCCTGTAACGCCTTCGAGTCATGCGTCTACCATTATTCCCCTGCCGGACGGCCGTTTGCTGAGCGCCTGGTTTGGCGGCAAAGAGGAAGGCAGTAAAGATGTAGTAATATGGGCTGCTTTTTTTGATAAAAACAAGTGGCAGGCGCCGGTACAACTGGCAGATGGCATTATCAGCGACACGCTTCGCTATCCCTGCTGGAACCCCGTGCTTTTCCGCACCAGGGCTGGTTTGCTTTGTTTGTTTTATAAAGTAGGACCTAACCCGCGGGAATGGTGGGGCATGGCCCGGTACAGCCATAACAACGGCATTAGTTGGTCATCTCCCGAAAAACTACCGGCAGGTATACTCGGGCCCATCAAAAACAAATGTATACAACTGCCTGATGGCCGCCTGCTGCATCCTTCCAGCACGGAGAGTATAAAGGGTAATGTTTGGGTATCACATATGGAAATCAGCGACAGCACCGGGCATCAGTGGCAGCAGATCAGTATCCCCTGTGATACCTTTGGAGTGATTCAGCCAACGATACTGACCTATGCAGATGGTCGTTTACAAGCGCTTTTCAGAAGCAGGCAAAATGTAGTGGGCAGCAGCTGGTCGCGGGATGATGGCGCTACATGGGAAACGGTGAAGGGACTGTCTCTTCCAAATCCCAACTCCGGTATTGATGCGGTTACGCGGCCGGATGGGTTACAGGTGCTAGTGTACAATCCGCTGATTGCCGGAAACCATTGGTCTAACGGCCGCAACGAGCTACGGGTGGCTGTTTCCAGGGACGGGGAAAAATGGAAAGATGTGTATGTGCTGGAGAAACATAAAGGCGGCGAATACAGCTATCCAGCCATAGTCGCCGCCACAAATAATTTGGTGCATATCACCTATACAGATGACCGGAAAAATATCCGTGCTGTTACGTTACAAATCAGATAGTATCAATTCCATATTTCGTTGGCAGCAGTCAGTATGATAGGTTCCCGTTCAGTTACCATAATGGTGTGTTCATGCTGGGCTACAAAGCCTCCTTTGTTGCCGACGAGGGTCCAGCCGTCATTGCTTTGGTTGGCAAACGAAGAGTTGGTGGAAATAAATGTTTCTATTGCCACTACTGCATTTTTTTTGAAACGGGTTTTATTAAACCGTACGTAACAATTCAGGATGTCGTCCGGAGCCTCGTGTAAACTTCTGCCAACTCCATGTCCTGCGAGGTTACGGATCACCGTATACCCCGATTTCCGAGCTTCGGTTTCTATGAGTTTGCCCACATCTGCTACACGGGTACCACTCTTGATGTAATGGATCGCTTTATAGAGGATCGCCTTTGAAGCATCCACGAGACGCTGATGTTGATGAATATCTTCTCCCAGCACAAAGGAGCCTCCATTGTCTGACCAGTAGCCATCCAGTTCAGCAGATACATCTATGTTGACCAGGTCGCCTGTTTGTATGACCTTCTTGTCAGACGGAATACCATGTGCAATCTCATTATTTACGCTGATGCAGGTCCAGCCCGGAAAGCCATAAGTTAGCCTGGGTGCTGATTTGGCGCCCAGCGCATTCAGTATCTCTCCTCCAAATTCATCTATCTCCCTGGCGGTCATACCGGGTTTGGTATAATTCCTCATCTCTCTCAGGGTAACAGCTACTGCCTCACTTACCCTTTTCATGCCGTTAAGCTCTGCTTCTGTTGTGATAGACATATTTTTTTATTTAAAAGTACGAAAAAATAGAGGTAACGAAACGCCGTCTTTCATCATAAGCCATCCGGCCTCCGCGCTATTGCCAACAGCCAACAGCTTACATCAGTATTCCCCACTCATCATCGCGCTCAGGATAATCCTTGAAACGTTCGTTGCCGCCACGATCTTTCCAATCGGAGTCAATCACCAGTTTGGAGCTGATACCACCTCTGGGATTACAGATCAGAGTAATCCTTAAACGATCGGCGCCATATACGTCCATCATATGATCGTAGATAATGTTGATGAGCCTTTCATAGGATACAATGATATCACGGAGATGATATACATAATGTTTAAGTGACTTCAGCTCTATGATCTTATCCTTGGGGTAAAAGGTGATGTAGAGTTTTGCGAAATCCGGTTGTTCCTGTACTCCGAGGAAAGTAAACTCCGGCACTTTGATCTTCATTTCATATTTTTCCTTTGAGGGATTGGGGAGACCTTTCAGTAATGTCTTGTCGATATGCTGGTACAGTTTTTTAGTCATTAGCTTTTAGCTTTTAGAATTCCGTAAATATAACAAGATTATCAATTAGCTGTTCTTGTTGCATTTCAAAAAACTAAAAAGCATCATAACTCTTCTGTCTTTGCTGCATTACTAACAGCTAAAAGCTAATGCCTAAAAGCTATCCCCGTTACCTATCGGTCTTTGCTGCATTACCAGTAGCTAAAAAAGCTATCCCCGTTATTCTTCGGTCTTTGCTGCATTACTAACAGCTAAAAGCTAATGCCTAAAAGCTAGATCGCTATATACTGCGGGGGTACTTCATCTGTCAGCCAAACGCCGTTTACGGACAGATAAAAGGGTATGCCATCCCGATGCATGCGGCCACTGTGAATGGTGAGGATTTTTGGTGCTCCTCTCCTGCTGCCTACGTTTTCTGCGGTGCTGAGGTTATCAGAAAGGTGTACATGATGCCGTTTTCCTTTCTGCAGGCCGGTAGTTCTGATTGCTTTGATAAACTTATCGACCGTGCCATGATACAAGAACTCCGGCGGTGTAGCCACCGGCAGATCGAGCGTCACTTCCAGTGAATGTCCCTGGTTGGCCCGTATCCTGGTTTTATCTTCATTGAAAGAAAACCGTTGTTTATCATTTTCTGCCGCAACCGTTTCCAGTGTTGCAAAAGTAAAGGGCCGCCCATGTGCTTTGCATTGTGCCAGCAGGGTGTCAACATCGGCCCAGCCGTGGTCGTCCAGCGGCAGTTGAATTGTTTCCGGGCTATGCCGGAGTATAAGGCTCAGAAATTTACTGATAGATTTTATGTTCATATTATTTCAATTGATCCCTGACCACCATGAGCGCGTAACCTAAGAGGTTATGGCCGCGCCACTGTAAGGGGTTCTCCACCTGTTCGTTACCGGCCGACATTCCTATGCCCCAGATACGGTCCATAGGACTGGCTTCTACCAATACGCGATCAGCGGTATTTACTAAAAATTGTTTCATTTCGGGGTGCTGTGAAAACTTATGATAGTTTCCTGTTACCACCAGTTCAAATTTATGGGCATCCCAGGTAGGCGCATCAAAATTTTTCACTTGCCGCCCTAATTTTTTTGCTTCATCAGGCGTGTTGGCCTGCAAAATTTTTCCGAAGGTGATATCATCTCCGAAAAGTCTCGCCTTACCGGCCATCATCCAGTGTTCAGCGGTTTTATAGGTAACCTCCCCTGCTGTAAATGCAGATGGATACCACTGACTAAAGCAGCTCTGGGTAATGCTTCCATCGGCAGATGTGCGGTGTCCCCAGAAGAAGATAAATTTTATTTTCTCTTTGGCCTGATATTTTTCGATCAGCCATTTGTTATTATACTTCATGGTATTCAAACCTGTTTTTAAAGGCATTTAAATTATACTTTTTCTCACCGGATTCGTAAACGGCAAATACGACCTGTGCAAATGCGTGTTTAAATACTTCGTTGTTTGTAATATGGTGTGCGAACCAGCGGGCCACATCTTCCGCATTGTTTCTGAAAACGCCGCAGCCCCAGGCGCCGAGAATAAGTGTTGTTTGCTTTTGTGCAACGGCTACAGAAAGCAGTTTCTCTATCCTGCCGAGCATCACCGCTTCCATGTCCTTCAGCCGTTCCGGTTCATTATTCCTGATAGCACCGGCGTTGACGGCCGGGGAAGTGAGTACCGACACGTGATAGGGTTGATCCAGTAAAGCATCATGATCATCGCGAAAAACGGGTACCAGCGGTGAATAGATCATATTATCTGTATACAGACAGGTGCCGTTGGCCCTGTTAATATCATACATCACCTGTTTTGTTCTGAGGCTGGCATACAAGCCACTTGCTCTCGCCAGCGCTTCTTCCTGGGCTTGTGCCCCACCAAGAAAACCGCCACCCGGATTTTTTGCGGAAGCGAAGTTCAGGCAGCAAACCCTGGAAACCCCTTCTGTTACAATGAGCCTCCGCGCCGCTGCAAAGGTTGTTTCCGCGGTAACGGAAATATGCGTATGATGTACGGCTCCCGTTTTCAACATTTCATCGCGTTGTTTAAACAGCAGCGGGAAATCGTCCGGCCGGTAATGAATGGTGTTGACAATGGAATGCTGTAGTGTATCCCCTATATGTATTAGTTCTCCGCGGTTATTCTGATAGCCGCCCTTCTCAATAATATCAAGGGTTTCGTGTGCGACGGCTACTCTTTTGCTTTTGTTCATGGCCTGTTAGTTTTCATCAGGGCGTTGAAATATTGGTGGGGTTAACCTTTTTCTCTTTATCCCTGTGGGTTTAAAATTTGTTTACGTCATTATGACGCAAAGTAAAGAAATATTTATCTAATACTGATATTTATTTTTTGGGAGATAAAAATAAATGAAGAAATGAGGTGCGCGGATCAGTGGTCAGATGCGTCTGGCGGCGGGTACCGGCGGGGATACAATTCATGCTGTCTTTTTATCTTGATAAAAAAATAACGTGTAACCACCACAGTTAGTATTAACTTAAAATGATCAAACCTGGAAGATGATAAAATACTTTGTGCCTGCCGGTATGCTGTTATTGGCCGCTGTTACAAGCCGGGGGCAACAGGTGGCTTCCGTTGTTAAGCCCGAAAACATTGTTATACATCCCGGCGCCACCTTACCTGTAAAAGACAGCGGTTTAAGAAAAGAGATCAATGAATGGTGCATAGCACAATCCACCAGCCCTGCATACAAAAATATAAAAGCGCATCCGTCGGCAGCTTATTTTCCGGGCGCGGTGAAAACCGGCGCCGTGGCGGAAACCCGGACGGTTCACCTCGGGCATCATCAAATTCCGGGTAGTGATGTACCGGTTATTTCGCGGATGGAATATTCCAGTCCGCTTCAGCATAACCTGTACAGTACAGGCTTGTATGCGCCGGCCGGACAGGTGGTTAGCATCCGGGTACCCGACTCGCTGATCAACAGGGACATCTGGGTACAGATAGGGGTTCATACCGACTACCTGGGCTACTGGATGGCCTGGGAAGAAGCCTGGCGACGGATGCCGATGGTGACAAAGCGGGTGCCGCTGAACAAAGGAACAGTGAAAATTGCCAGTCCCTTCGGCGGACTGGTATATATCCTGGCGGCCCCTCAATCGGCCGGCTGGGAAGCTGATTTTACCATCAGCGGGGGTATTGCCGCACCTTTATTTGTATTGGGCAAAACAACACCTGCGGAATGGGCGGAACAGCTGAAAAGCAATAAGGCGCCCTGGGGTGAGCTGATGTCGGATAAAATGATCCTCACACTTCCTGACACCGTATTACAAAAAGTAAAACAGCCCGATTCCACTATGATGCTGTGGAACCTGATTGTAGCCGGCGAAATGGAGCTGGCGCAGATACCGCAACCTGTGTACCGGCCGCAGCGCATGGTGATAGACGAACAGCTTGCCGGAGGTGCATTGCACAGTGGTTATCCGATTATGGCGCATCACTCCCCTTCTACTCATCAGCTTTCTGCTGATGTGATGATTGATCCGGGCCGGCTGCTGGTGCCCAGTGAAGGCGGAGCCAACTGGGGCTTCTTCCATGAAATCGGTCATAACATGCAGAACCTTGACTGGGTGTTTGGCGGCTCCACGGAGGTGAGTTGCAATTTCTTCTCGCTGTATATGTTCGACAGACTGGTAGGCGGAAGAAATGGCGCCCATCCGGGTGTTTCCAATGAAAATACCAAGCGGATGATACAACAGTATTTTCAAAAGGGCGCTGATTACGACACCTGGCAGCAGGAACCTTTTCTTGGCCTGATTATGTTCCGCCAGTTGCAGGAAGCATTCGGCTGGGAGGCGTTTAAAACCTTTTTCCGTCGTTATCATGAGCTGGCCAGGAAAGATCCGGGAGGCAGTTACGCCAAAACCGACGAGCAGAAGCGGGACCTGTGGGCCAAAATATTTTCCGAGGTAACGGGACGCAATGTGGCCCCTTTCTTTGAAACCTGGGGAATCCCTGTCAGCGGACCCGTAAAGGCCGAATTAGCCCGCTTACCGGGCTGGATGCCCTATCATTTTCCTGAATAAGATCCAACCACCATATCCGTCAATAACCGTTTATTATAAAGGATCACCGCTAAACACCGGTGGTCCTTTTTTTGTTACCCATAAACAGCCATGAAAAAATAAATTTGGTATTTGATTGTACACAATTTAATTTTACACAATAAATTTTAATCTTCATGGCAACACTTGAAAAATTATACACTGCCTATGCCACCGCAACGGGCGGCAGAAACGGACATGTTAAATCATCCGACGGCGTTCTGGACCTTGGCGTAAGAATGCCAAAAGAACTGGGCGGCAGCGGCGGCGCATACAGCAATCCTGAACAATTGTTTGCAGCCGGTTATGCGGCCTGTTTCGACAGCGCGCTTAACCTGGTGATCAGAACACAAAAGGTAAACAGTGGCACAACAACCGTTACAGCGGATGTAAGTCTGGGTAAAAATGAAAACGGCGGCTATGGTTTAGCGGTAAAATTACAGGTGGCCATTCCGGAAGTAGCGCAGCAACTGGCACAGGAATTAATAGAGAAGGCCCACCAGATATGCCCCTATTCCAACGCCACCCGTGGTAATATAAATGTTGAGTTAGAACTTATTTAAACACGCTCCTCATGCAAGTATTGATTGTACTGACCTCGCACAGCGAATTGGGTAATACCGGTCACAAAACCGGTTTCTGGGTAGAAGAATTTGCAGCGCCGTATTACGTATTGGCGGATGCAGGCGTTGAAGTAACCCTCGCATCTCCCGGTGGCGGACAACCACCCATTGATCCTAAAAGCGAACTGGCCGAATTCCAGACAGCTGCTACCACTCGTTTTAAACAGGATGAGGCCCTGCAGAAAAAGCTGGCCAACACCGTAAAATTAAACGAGGTACGTGCAGATGATTACGACGGCGTATTCTATCCGGGCGGACATGGACCTTTATGGGACCTGGCCACCGATCCCAGTTCCATTGCACTCATCGAAGCATTTTATCAGCAACATAAGCCGGTGGCTTTTGTTTGTCATGCTCCCGCTGCACTGGTAAAGGTAAAAGGACCAGATGGCGAGCCACTGGTAAAAGGTAAGGAAGTAACCGGCTTTAGTGATTCAGAAGAAGAAGCGGTACAGCTGACTAACGTAGTACCGTTCCTGTTAGAAGACGAACTCAAAAAGCTGGGTGGCATTTATAGCAAGGGAAAGGACTGGCACTCTTACGCGTTAAAAGACGGGCTGCTGATCACCGGGCAAAATCCGGCTTCTTCCGCAGAAGTAGCTAAAATATTAATCGAAACATTAGCTTAATTTTACGTTGTTAAATACATCTCATTGAAACAACTAAAATTATCCAATCAGCTTTGCTTTTCGTTCTACGCAGTATCAAGACTGATCACTTCACACTACCAGCCTTTTTTAACTGCGATAGACCTCACCTATCCGCAATACCTGGTAATGCTGTCGTTGTGGGAACACGAAGTGTTGTCTGTTAAAGCGCTGGGCAAGCTGCTGCTGCTGGATTCCGGTACTTTGACCCCTTTACTGAAAAGACTGGAAAGTAAAAAGTTAATTAAGCGGGTACGGAGTAAGGAAGATGAGCGCATTGTAAATATTCATCTTACTGAAGCAGGCGCTCAGCTCAAAACAGCTGCTGCCGATATTCCTGAAAAAATAAGTTGCAGTATGGGTTTTACGGCAGAAGAATATAGTACGCTGAAGCCGTTGATCGACGGTGTTTTAACGAGACACAACGGTGATTAACTGTGATTAACCTGATTAGTTTGATTGTCCTGATGAATGGAGATTGGACTGTGATTACTTTGATTATACGGCCCTTGCTGCTTTTCATTAATGTCGGTAAAGTGCCGACATTAATGAAAAGCAGCAAGGGCCATTTTTATTTATATTCTTCCCAGGCTATAATTTGTTCTCCTGAATGATTATCTTTCTTTCCTGTTAATCTATTCGATCACGATATTCCACGATTATGGACAACTTTAATATCAACCGCCGCCGTTTTCTTAAAGGCGCTACAGCTACGCTTGCATTGTCTGCCATAGGCGCCAGCGCACTCGACTTTATCAATCCTGACAAACCTTACCGGGTAGGCCTCATAGGTACCGGCTGGTATGGGAAAAGTGATTTATTCCGTCTTATACAGGTAGCCCCGGTAAAAGTGGTGGCCCTGTGTGATGTTGATAAAAATATGTTGAAGGATGCCGGTGAAATGGTCCGTAAAAGACAGGCCTCCGGCGCCACACCGCGACTGTATACCGATTACAGGAAAATGCTTTCAGAAAATGAGCTGGACATTGTGCTGATAGGCACACCAGATCACTGGCATGCCTTACAGACGATTGATGCACTGAAAGCCGGCGCGCATGTATACGTGCAGAAACCGATCAGCGTGGATGTAATAGAAGGCGAAGCAATGGTGGCTGCTGCACGGAAATATAACCGCGTTGTGCAGGTTGGCACACAGCGGAAAAGTACACCGCACCTGATTGATGCAAAGAAGAATATTGTGGATGCCGGTTTACTGGGCAAAATATCGCATGTAGAAATGTGTTGTTACTATCATATGCGAAACAACGGTAATCCGCCGGTACAGACCGTACCGGACTTCTTCGACTACGAGATGTGGACCGGGCCTGCTCCGCTGCGTCCTTACGATGGTTTGCCCCATGTACGCTGGTGGCGTACTTTTATGGAATACGGCAATGGTATTATGGGCGACATGTGCGTGCATATGTTTGATACCGTGCGTTGGATGCTGCAGCTGGGGTGGCCCAAGCGGATCACTTCTACCGGAGGTATATATGTACAGAAGGAAGGTAAGTCTAACATCACCGATACCCAGTCGGCCATTTTTGAATACGATGGACTGAACTGCGTATGGCAGCACCGCACCTGGGGCACGCCTGCCGACCCCAAATACCCGTGGTCTTTTAAACTCTACGGCGAAAAGGGTACGCTTGCAGCCAGCACGATGTCTTACGATTTTATACCCGAAGGAAATGGCACACCTGTTCATAAAGATGTGGTGTATGAAAGAGAAAAATACCCGGAAGATGTTACCGAACCGGCTATTGAACTCAACGCCGCCCCTGCCACCCGCCCGCATATGCTCAATTTTCTCGGCGCTATCAAAAATGGCGGTCGGCCTGTGGCCGATATTGAAGAAGGCCATATTTCCACTGCCAGTTGTATTCTCGCCAATCTTTCCCAGCAAACCGGGCGCCCGCTGAGCTACGATCCGCAGAAACGGATCATTACCGGCGATCCCGCTGCCACTGCGCTGTTACAACGACCTTACAGAGGTCCGTGGGAACATCCACTGATATAGCTTTTCCGTGCTGACAAGGCGTTCCCCGTTGTTTTAACATCGTATTTTTATCTTGTGATAATTTAATTCAAAATACTAAGTATACTTATTATATTTGTACTTATAAATAATTATTCAATCAAAAAACTAAAAATTATGTGGTCACAATCTCACACACTCGTAACAAAAGACGCTACCAAAGAACAAATGTGGAAACTGTTTGCAGACGTCAACAACTGGCATACCTGGGACGATGGCATTGAATATGCTAAGCTGGAAGGCAAATTTGAAAAGGGTAATCATTTTCTACTGAAGCCTAAAAAGGGACCTAAAATTAAAATTGAGCTGTATGAAACCATTCCTAACAGCAAATTTGTAGACCTTACCCATTTCCCGCTGGCTAAAATGTACGGAGAGCATACGTTTGAAGATACTCCTGAAGGATTGAAATTAACCGTCACCATGACAGTATCAGGTATACTCGGCTTTTTATGGGAGAAAATAGTAGCGCAGGATATTGTGAATAACTTACCGCAGGAAATGCAAAATCAGGTGCGGGTAGCCGGCAAACTATAATTATTTTTGTAAAAATGCCCGCATGAAAAAAGACGATAATGCCTTTAGTGTAGATGCCGCTGAAGAAAGTCCAGGCTTCCTGTTATGGCAGGTAACCAGTTTATGGCAAAGAGCGATCAGGAAAGCGTTGGAGAAATACGACCTTACCCATTCCCAGTTCGTATTGCTGGCCAGTACGCTGTGGCTCACACAACAGGACGAGCCGGTAACACAGATCCTGCTTTCGGCCCATTCCAAGATAGACCCGATGACTACCTCTACGGTACTACGCACATTACAAACCAAAGGCTTGTTGCAACGAAAGGAACACGCCACCGATACCCGCGCTAAAACAGTTGCCTTAACGGAAAACGGAGAAAAAGTAACACGACAGGCGATTAAAGTAGTGGAAAAATTTGATAAGGATTTCTTTGAACCCTTAGGCGCTAAAACAAGTGAGTTCAACAGGAAATTACGATTGCTGCTGGAGCAATGAGGCGCAGGACAGTATTGATTTCCCTGCTCCTCACGAAATGATGCTACTCTCTTATCACCTTCACCTGCGCCGGCGCATTGATCACAGACTGTATTTTCCCATTGGCCGCGCGGGTATGTTTTACTTTTATCACACCATACGGCGTAGGAAAAGTTCCTTCGGCAAATTGAAGATCTCCCAGGTGAGGCACTATTCTAATCACTTTACAACCGGGCGCCACTACTGATATGCCCAGCACATGTTCCGTTAACCAGGGCGTTGGCCCGGAAGCCCAGCCATGGCATAAACTATGACGGAATCCTTTATAGCAGTAAGCGCCGTAGTCGCCGTGGATATCCTTTTGTCCGGCCTGCACCAGCGTATCAATACGCGACGCATTGGGAAGCCACTCCATGTTAAAGTCTTCCCAGAACGTAGTGGCGCCCAGTTTCAGCATAGCGCCCCAGTAATTGCGAATATCGTTTAGCCCTCCCTGGTAGTCGCCTGCTTTGGCCTTTGCCTGCAACATATAGTATCCGTAGAAAGTAGAATAGTCTTTAACACCGCCAACAGACAGTATTTCCCTGTTGATCTTTTCGGCCGGCACCAGGCCTGACAAGGCCAGTAAAGCGGCGGCCTGTTTGGAGCCGCTGGCGTCGGGTACATTTTTTTTCAGGCGGGCAATGGCGGCTTCACATTTCTTTACCGTGGCAGCATCATTCAATACCTTGCTCAGCGCAGCTCCGGCGTCGAGGGTCATGATCATCATGGCCTGCAAGCCGGCGTGGATACCTGCTTTATTTTCACTGGAGGGCCAGTCGAGAAAACGGATACCATCCTGCAGGTCTTCGCTGTTAGCCGTATCTATTTTCCCGGACAGATGATCCAGCAACCCCTTCAGGTAAACGGCCTGTTCTTTCAGATATGCCAGGTTACCAGTGTGCTGGTACCAGTCGCGCTGAATAAGCACCCACCACATAGAATACGATACCATCCCATTCATATACTGCGGCAGCGGCGTAATATCACGCGACAGATCCAGGCTTTTGGGCACCACGTCATTATAACCAAATACCGCGCTGATAGCAGATGTTTCGGGATGCATATCGCCGATCCACACGAGGCGGTCGCGCTTAATACCATCCCACAAATAGTCCTGCATATTAAGATGCACAGTATAAGCACCTGTGAGCCAGATCCGGTTCAGCAACTCATCGCTGCAATTAAAAGAACCGATATAAGGCAGATCCCTGTAAACAAAAATCGCGCGTACTTCTTTTAGTTGCAGTTCAACGTTGTCATCGAGCAGGTCAATCCGAACAAAACGGAAGCCGGTGTTGCCAACTTCCAGTTTACCCAACCAGGGTACTTCCACGATCATATCTCGTATGGCATGGTCGTTGGTGGCGTTTTTACCAGGTTCAATATCGCTCATGGCTTCACTTACCGATTCGCCGAATCGTACCCGCAGCTTTACCGGTTTACCACTTTTATACATCCCTGTTACCAGTTGCAGACCGCCATGCAGCTCTTTACCAAAATCGAACAACAGGCCAGGATGTTCAGTGGCGGTACTTTTCAGCACACACATATTTTGATTGGCCAGGTCGGCCTGCCCATTGCCTTGCAACAGGAAGCGTGCTGCGTTTGTAATACTGCTGCCGGCGTTGGAGGTTTGCCATATAATTTTTTCGGGAGATAAATACCGCCGTACCGTAGGTGTTGTTTGGACCGCCGCCATACGGGTGCTGTCAAACACCGGCGGCAACTGCGCCAGGGCCGGTATGCCGCACAGCAGCAGGCTGTTTAACAACAAAAACCAGGAGCATATTTTCATGTATTAAGTTCGTTTTTATAAATTAATAGTTCACCGCAGTGAGTTTTACCGGGCCCAGCAAACCGGCAGACTGATACTTATCATTGGGCGTATATGGGTTTACGTTACTCCATGTTTTACGTTCCTGCTGCGGCAGTTTACTGTCGCCAATCAGGCGGTTTACCCAGGTATTTACTACGGTTACTTCCAGCCTGTTGTTCCCTTTTTTCAAGGCATTTCTTACGCCTACGGTATACGGTGCTGTCCATGCAGTACCCAGCGCGATACCGTTCAGCTTAACTTCCGCCATTACGCTTACGCCGCCAAGGTCCAGGTATAATGCAGATGCAGCAGGCATATTATCTACCTCAAAATCCGTTTCATATACCGCTGTACCGGAATAGTTACGGATCTGCTCATTAGCGTTGCTGCTCCAATCTGTTAACCGGTCAAATATGACAGGTTGTGTGGGACCACGTTTAGCGGGATCGAAGGTAACTGTCCAGGGCTTGTTCAATTCCTGTAATATCACAGGTGCGGGGAAGTTAGGGCGGTTGCTGTGTCTTACCAATGCTGTTTTCCGGAACATAACAAAGCCGCTCTGATAAGGGGCTAACGTTAACGGCACTACGGTATTATCATCCGCAATGGTAAAGCCGGGCAAATCGCGGGTTTCGCCGGAAACGGCATCCCACCATTCCGGTTGTTTTCCTGCAACACGGAATGCAGGTGATAAGTTCACGATTGTTGCCGACTGGTTAGTGATAAAATATATTTCTCCTTCTGCTGTGACGCGGTGGGTATACAGTACCTTTGCGGGCAGTTGCGCCACATCCGGTTTTAATTGTAAAATCGCCAGTGCTGTTTCCATGTTGATGCCGCTGAGTACCTGCCCTTTGCCATATTTTCTTTGCGGACCGGGTTGGGTTCCCCACAGCGCGGCCGATAACTGCTGCACCTGCGTATCTGCCGCAGGATAGTTCCGGAGGCTGGGAGAACGTTTGGGTGCGGGTCCGAGGATGGTGGCGCCCTGATTCACCAGTTGGGCTATTTTCCCCAGCAGTTCCGGGCGCATGGTTTCCAGTTGCGGCAATACCAGGAGCCGATAGCTCATGCCGTCCGGCAACACCAGTTTACCGTCTTTTACCTGCAGGCGATTCATGACTACTTCAGCATTGATATAATCATACGAATAGCCTTTGGGGATTTCGGGATTTCTTACACCCGTCATTTTGGGGGCATCTTCGCCGATGAAATAAGCAATGTCATTAATGGGAGTGCCTTGCTGCAGGAGATAATTGCATCGCCTGATATAATCTATAAATGCTTTGCCCTGGTAAAACCAGGTGTTTTTCCGGTTAAATTCCGTACCAAATCCCGCGTTCACTCCGGGTTCCAGGCTATCGTAAGGCTGCTCTATAAACACGTGTAACAAGGTATGATTGATCCCTTCGGTGAAAGACCAGTCGCCGCGTCGTTTCAACAGGGCCGGATAACGCGCGTATGCTTGTCCGCCGGCGGTGAACGATTCCGCCGCCACGCGGGTTTTGCCATAAATATGCGCGGCAGAAGAGGCGGCGCGGCATTCAATGTCTCCCAAAGTACCTTCATTCCAGAACTCGCCGGCTACTTCGTCCGCCTGCCCGCCGTATTTGAGAAACTCCGACGGAAATCCCCAGTGGCCGTAGTTTTCAAGCCAGAGTTTCAGCCCGTCCTTATGACTTGCTTTGCGCAAACCCGCTACATACTTATAAGCCACCCGGTCTGCCACCAGGCGGCGCAAGTCCCACAGGAAACGATCTGACTGATCCGCGGAACCTACTACCCTTCCGGACAATACCGGCAGCCAGGGTAAAGGATCGTAGCCATATTGTTTTACAAAATCTTCCGCCATATCATCCGTCCAGTTCTGGGAGCCGGTTTCATAGCTGTCGGCCACCACCCATTTCAGCGCTTTCCGTTCTGCTGCCGGTATACTGTTACGGATTTTTCCTACAAAAGAATCGTAGTGGTGCTGTGACCAGGTGTCGCTGATCTTATCTATTTCCAATCCTATCCCTTCTTTAGAGGCAGGACCGTTGTTGACACCGGTTGGCAGCATACCAAAACGCACGATTATCCAGTTGCCCGCAGGAACGTTCCAGTTGAGGGTTCCATTGGGTAATAAATTTTTGGTGAGGTTAATACTTTGGGTAGGGTCAATGATCTGTCCATTACCATCCGGCTCAGGTTCCTGCGGCCATTGGTATTCGTTCCACAACGGCAACGGTGTCTGGAACATTTTTGCCAATTGTTTTTCCTCGAAGCGTTCTATCCGCGGGGCTGCCAGTAATTTAATTTCTGCTAATGCCGGATGGCCGTCGTGGACCAGCAGCCGGAACTGCCTGCCGGTAGCGGCTTTAAAGGAAACGGCTACAGGCGCATAGGGCTTGAAGCCTACATTGGGAGCCGGGTTGCTGCGATCAAATTCAAATGTTTTAACGGAGCGCCAGCTATTCCCTTCTTTTACCTGCAGTTCGAACTGTGCTTTAAATGGTTTGGCTGCGGGATATATGATCAGGCTGCGTGCCGTAAAATCTTCTTTCACAGCCATTTCTATGCCGGCAGGTGCAGGTTTGTTTACCGGTTGCGTGGTCGTTACTTCCTCCGTTACATTGCCATCCACCAGCTTTTCAATGGCTGTAAATCCAAGATCAGAAGTAAGTACGGGAGCGTGTTTGCCAATATCGTCGCCATCACCGGCGGGCGCCGGGAATGCGATAACGGCTACTGTCTGAAAATTGGCGATGGCAGGCGCTGGTTGGGATAACTGCTGCGGTCCATGTACGGTAATTTCGTCGCCGGCAATATAGCGCATCGACTGGGAAGGTTTGATCCATGGGCCTCCGCTCTGGCTCCAGCCGGGGCTGTTAAACAGTCCGATATCCATTTTATTCCCGGAGGCGGTACTGATAGCCGTGCGGGTTATTTTCCACCATTCATCGGAAAACAATTTTACTTTTCCATATGGCACTTCTTCTTCCGGATAACCGATATTCCCGATGAAAGCCCTGCCTATACCTACTTTCGCCATGGCTTCAATATCTTTCTTCACGCCTTCCTCCGAAATATTATCGCTCATCCAATACCAGTAGATACTTGGTTTAACGGTGTCCGGCGGAAATATAAACCAATGCCGCATTCCCTTCCCCTGGGCCATGACCGCCACCGTTGGCGATAACAGCAGCCATACCGCAGCGCAATAACCTATCTTTTTTATAACCGTCTGGTAGTTCATACCTGGTGTTTTCATTTTTTGTGTATCAGTATAACTGCCCTGTACCTCCCTGTAGTAAAGGATTATCAGGGTTCAGCATGCCGCTGCGCCCCAGCCATTTCATGATGGTGAGCATCCACACATCCACGGGCAGTTTCAACACAAACCCGTGATCGCCTTCCGGGTAGATATGCATTTCAGCAGGAACATGCTGATGCCGTAACGCCTGGTAAAACAACAGGGCATTGTCTACATCTACCACTTTATCATCGCCTGTATGAAAGATAATGGTGGGGGGCGTTTGCGGTGTTACCTGCCGGTCGTTGGAGTAGTATTTCACTGTCAGCTCATCCGGGTTATCACCCAGTAAACGTTTGCGGGAACCGGCATGTGTAAGGTTCTTTTCCATGCTTATCACCGGGTATACGAGGATCATAAAATCAGGGCGCAGGTTCAAACCTGCGTTGGCGGGTAATACCGGGCGATCGAAATGCGTTCCTGCCGTAGAAGCCAGGTGGCCGCCGGCAGAGAAGCCCATGATGCCTACCCTTTTGGGATCGATATTCCATTGCTGTGCGCGTGTGCGGATGATTTTCATCGCTTCCTGTGCATCCTGCAGCGGGCCGCTGCTTTTATCGGTCATGATCTTATCGGCTGGCAGGCGATACTTGAGTACAAAGGCAGCAATGCCTTGTTGCTGAAAGTATTCGGCAATATTTAACCCTTCACGTTGCAACACCAAGGAAGAGTATCCACCTCCGGGGCAAATGAGCACGGCGGTGCCGGTGGCTTTTTCCTTAGGAGGCAGATAAAGCGCGAGCGTTGGCACACTGGTGAGGGCGCGGCTGTTATATTTATCGGTGGTTTCTTCATCCGGTGAAGCAATTCCTCCGGGAGGAAGACCGGCATATAATGGTATTACATTTTGTGCGTTGGCAAAGATGGCAACAAAACAAAAGAGAAAGGTAAAGAGGGCACGCATAGCATTATTTATTGATCATAATTTAACCAAAACTTCAGAAAGTAACATCATGTGTTGCCGAATAATATTTCAATGCGATCAGATCGTTCGGCAATGGCTTGCTATTCCATGCAGTATGGATGGCGAGTGCCGCTCCCATGGCAGTAGCCTGCGCCATAGATGCAGCAAAGATTTCCATCTCCGGAAAAAATGCAGCCAGCAAATTCATGTAAATAGCATTTTTGCTGAACCCACCGTCAACGAATACACGTTTTACGGCAGAGCCTTTCAGTACTCTTTTGGTAGCCAGGTATTGCGCGTTGGCAATATCGAGCATCAGCTGATGATACGCTGCTGTATCGGATGCAAATGACGACAAGTCGCGCTGACCGAATACGGTTACCTGTAACAGTTCCGGATGAGATGTTAACAGTGTATCTTCTCTTTTATTGCGTTCTTTTAACTGTTGGATAACGTTACTATCGAATTCAACATTGCGGTAGCGCCCCGGATGCTGGTTAAAGTGATCGGCTATACGTTTTACCTGTTGCTCATGTTCATACCCGGCAAACAGTCGCGACGCCTTTACCGGTTTGCCCTGGAAAGTCATATAACAGAGGCAGTCGGCCGCCAGTTCTTCGTCCGTAAGCGGCGTATCATTAAACGGGTTTAAGCTGATACACCAGGTGCCGGTAGAGATCAGCACAAAAGGTTCCTGGAAATTAACCAGGTAAGGAATAAGCGCAGCGGAGCTGTCGTGCAGCCCGGTGCCTACTACATAGCTATTGCCGGGAAATGCCGCGGGCATTACTTCTCCGGAGGAAAAAAGAGGCGCCAGCTTTTCCAGCACCCCTTCCTTTATTACCCACGTATGATAATTATTTTGCTGAAAATCCCATAGGTTGGTGTGGCATCCTATGCTGGTAATATCCGAGCAGGCAACGCCGGACAGCAGGTAGCTCATGTACTGCGGTAAGTGCAGCGCGTACTTCACCTTTTCATACACTTCAGGGCGTGTATGTTTGAGGCGGTACAACTGCATACCGGAGTTCAGGCTGCCCAACACCGGTGACGCTGCCTGGATGGAGAATGCCTGTTCGCCGCCATACTGCTGATAGAACTGTTCTCCGAGAGCGATCGGATAATCTTTCAGGTAGCTGTACAGCGGTGTTAATGGGCGCCCTTCTTCATCAATATACACGAGGCTGGCGCCATAGGCAGAAAAATTGATGGCTTTAACTACCAGGTCCTTTCTGCGAAAGACTTCCCTCAAGGAGTCAAACACAGAGAGGCGAAGGCTTTCCAGGTTTTCGCAGGGCGCTCCATCTTCATCCGTTGTTTCCGTAAAACGGGCTGTTCGCTCAAAGACGATGCGGTACTGTTCATCAAAGAGAAACAGCTTTTTGTTGGTTTTGCCAACATCAAAAATGGCTATAACGGGAATTTCGCTCATAACAATTTTAAATGGTTACAGACCGGTGGCCATAGTTTTCAATCCTCTTTGCTGTACCAGGTTCGCTCTCACTTTTTCTGAACGATACAAAGCCAGTGGTTGCAATGCGCCGCCGGCTTGCAGTCGCGCTGCAGCTACCAGTGGACGGACATCCGTACGGAATGCCTGTTGTAATATTTCCTGTGCTGTTACCACATCATTATCCTGTTGTGCTGCCAGCAATTTTTTGCGGTCTACCAGCAATGCCTGCGCATAGCTGATCATGATCGCTTCCACTGATTGCAGCAGGTCTTCCAGCGGATCCTTCACATTGTGTGAAGCGTCGATCATCCAGCCCAGATCAGTATTATGGTTCATGCCTCTTGCATCCATCCCGTCTACCAGTTCATTAAAAATGAGAAACAGCTGGTAGGGTTTGATGCTGCCTACGGTGAGGTCATCGTCTCCGAATTTGGAATCATTGAAGTGAAAGCCCCCGAGCTTACCTTCCATCAGCAGCAGTGAAACGATCTGTTCGATGTTGGCATTGGGCAGGTGATGACCCAGATCCACGAGGGAATAAGCTTTCGGGCCCAGTTTATTGGCGTACAGCAGCGACTGGCCCCAGTCGCCCACCGTAGTGGAATAAAAGTTAGGTTCTGCTGCTTTGTACTCTACAAATACCTTCCAGTTATCGGGTAATGCAGCGTAAATTTCCTGGAGTCCTTCCAGGGTATTCTGGAAAGCGTGGCGGAAGTTTAGCTGTCCGGGAAAGCAGGAGCCATCAGACAACCAAACGGTCAGTGCTTCCGATCCCAGTTCCACGCCATGCCTGATCACTTCAATATTATGTTCCACGGCTTGTTTACGCACAGCTTTATTGACATGCTGCAACGAACCGAATTTATAGCTGTGTTGTTGTCCGGGCTGGTCCTGGAAGGTGTTGGAGTTCATGGCGTCGAAACGCAGACCATGCTGCGCTGCCACGGCTTTTATATGTGCCGCGTTGGAGGGCACATCCCAGGGAATGTGCAGGGATATGGCGCCGCTGGACTGATTGAGCTGGTGCAGCAGCCCTACGTCTTCGATTTTTTCTTCGAGGCTGCGTGGTTCCCCTCCGCCGGGGAAGCGACCAAAGCGGGTACCACCGGTGCCGAGCGCCCAGCTGGGGATGCCCACCTGGAAAGCCGCGAGCCGTTGCAGTATTTCCGTTGTTTGTGGTATTTCGCCGGCAATGTAGTCGAATGCACGCCGATGGGTGGCCATCAGTGCATCATTATGTTCGGCTATTTTATATTTTTCTATTAGCATGATTCAGTTTTTAAAGCAGGATAAAATACTGTTTTTATCTCACAAAGGCCATGGCTACGCCGCCGTCGACATTGAGTACATTACCGGTAGCTTTGTTCAGCAAACCGCCTACGAAAGCATAGCAGGCGTTAGCAATATCTTCGGGTACAATGATTTCATTCAGCAGTGTCCGTTTGGCATAAAACGCAGGCAGTTCTTCCACTTTTACACCGTAAGCTTTGGCACGGCCTTCCGCCCAGGCGCCCGCCCATATTTTACTGTCGGAGATCACCGCGTCGGGGTTTACCACGTTAACGCGTATACGATCTTTTCCCAGTTCGGCCGCATTGAGACGGCTGAGGTGCAGTTGTGCGGCTTTGGCAGAGCCATAGCCGGCGTTATTGGGTCCGGATACCAGGGCGTTTTTGCTGACAATATTCAGCACATCGCCACCGGTTCCCTGTTTACGCATAATGTCTGCCCCTGCTTGCGTAACAAGGAACTGTCCTTTTACCAAAACATCGTAGAGCAGGTCCCAGTCTTTTTCGGTATGATCTTCCAGTGGTTTGGAAATAGAGAGACCGGCGCAGTTAACCACGATATCTACGCCACCAAAGGCCAGTACGGCGGTATTGTAGGTTTTATGAATGGAGGCGGCGTCGGTTACATCGAGCAGGTCAGCGGCGAATACGTCTTTACCGTAAAGTTTATTGAATTCTTCCGTGGCGGTGGCGAGGCGTTGTGCATCATTATCGTTGATCACTACTACGGCGCCTTCTTCCGCAAACTTTTTAGCGATGGCTTTACCAATACCACCGGCGCTGCCGGTAACCAGGGCGATGCGGCCGGTGAGGGCTTTGGGTTTAGGCATGCGTTGCAGCTTTGCTTCTTCCAGCAGCCAGTATTCAATATTAAACGCTTCCTGTCGCGGCAGGGAGGTATATGCTGAAATGGCTTCCGCCCCTTTCATTACATTGATGGCATTGATATAAAATTCTGCCGCTACCCTGGCAGTTTGTTTATCCTTTGCGAAGGTAAACATACCTACTCCGGGATAGAGGATCACTACCGGGTTAGGATCCCGCATTGCGGGGCTGTTAGGATGTTTACAGGTGTTGTAATAGTCGGTATACATCATGCGGTAGGCATCAAAGAGCGGGGCCAGTCCGGATTTTACGGCTGCCACGTCGGTGAGGGCTGCATCCGGGGCCAGGTTCAATACCAGCGGACTTATTTTGGTGCGCAGGAAGTGATCCGGGCAGCTGGTGCCCAGGGGAGCCAGCCGGTCGAGGTCGTTGGAGTTGATAAACTCCAGCACTCGTGCATCGTCGGTAAAGTGCCCCACCATTTTCTGCTGTGAGGAGCAGTAGCCCCGCAAAACCGGCGCCAATGCCCCTGCCTGGGCCTTGCGTGCTTCGGATGACAGCGCCCCGATTTTTGCCCCTCCAAATACCGGTTTATGACGGCCCGTATTTTTATCGAGGTACTCGGCACAGCGTTCTATTACCTCCAGGGTATTGATATAGCTTTCATAGGCCGTATCGCCCCAGGTAAAGAGACCATGCGAGCCAAGCATGATACCCCGGATGCCGGGGTTTTCATCGAGGCATTGTTTCAGTTGCAGGCCCAGATCGAAGCCGGGTTTCTGCCAGGGCACCCAACCGATGCTGCCATTGAATAACTCCTGTGTGATCTTTTTACCATCTTTGGCTGCCGCGATAGCGATAGCGGCATCCGGATGCAGGTGATCGATATGTTTAAATGGAAGAAATCCGTGGAGTGGGGTGTCGATAGAAGGCGCTTTGGAGCTGAGGTCATAGATGCAGTGGTTAAACAATTCCACCATCTCATCTTCATGGGCGATGCCCCGGTAAATACCCTTCAGGCTGCGAAGGCGATCTACATACAGGGCAGCCAGCCCGCTTTTTTTAAGGGTACCCAGGTCCCCGCCGGAACCTTTTACCCACATCACTTCTACCTGCTCTCCCGTTAATGGGTCTTTAGCCATGGCTTTACAGGAGGTATTCCCTCCTCCATAGTTGGTGAGCCGCAGATCAGCTCCGAGTAAATTGGAACGATAGATCAACAAGGCTACTTCGTCTCCAGCCATGCCGGCTGCTGTTGCTTCATCCCATAAATAGCTGACATGCCTGAATTGCGTGGTAGTTCCATCTAAAGACATACTATATAATTTTAACGTTTTTTAATTGTGATAATATTGCGGGTTAATTTTCCAGTGAATTGCCATATCCCACCAGGACTACAGAAAGAATAATAGTGAATATACCGAGTGAAATAGTTGCGAATGTTTTCCTGCTGGCGTTTTTCCATTCCTTCAGCACAAAGCCCCACATGCCCGAAATCAGGATAATAAAAGCCATATGCAGTATCCATGAGCTGGCATCGTTGCCAAGCTTACTTTCCCCCATGCCATAGAAAAAGAATTGCAGGAACCAGGTGGTTCCGGCGATGGCGGCGAACACATAATTTTTTACCAGGGGCGTTTCCTTATTTGTATAATCGTTGAAAGACTGATTCCGGGTGTTCAGGATC
Organism: Chitinophaga hostae; assembly: GCF_018224885.1. Lineage (GTDB taxonomy): Bacteria > Bacteroidota > Bacteroidia > Chitinophagales > Chitinophagaceae > Chitinophaga > Chitinophaga hostae. The sequence continues at coordinate 40,486 of NZ_JAGTXB010000011.1, forward strand.
ATGCACCAGATAAAATTGGTAGTAAGTCCGCCTAACATGATCACTACAAAAATAACATTGTTCCTGAACAAAGGGTTCGCGTTATTAGCCTCCGCGGCCTTCCCCATACTGTTACCCGCACTGATGGCAAAGCTCATACAGGCACTGAGTATGCCGGAAACAATAGCCACGGCCAATCCCTTCCGCAGATCAAATTCCTTTATGCATTCAGTTTTCTGTTCGGCGGATAGTTCTTTTTCCTTCAGCATCCCTGCCCGGCCGCAGATGGCGATCCCCACCAGGCATACCGCTACGCCAAGCAATACATAGGCCCCTCTGCTGGTGTGCAGCATGGCGCCAAAAGTGTTAGGATCGTTGGTAAACAGCCCCCTGTAAATGGGGGGAATGAGCGCTCCAAAAGCGGAACAGAAGCCCAAAGCCACGGCCATTCCCAGCGACATGCCCAGGTACCGCATGGACAATCCAAAGGTTAACCCGCCAATACCCCATAATACGCCGAGGAAATAAGTCCAGAAAAGAACGCTGCCTTCCGTGCTCCGGATAATATCCATAAAGCCGGGAACAGTAAGCCACGCTGCCACCAAAGGTACCACCAGCCAGGAAAATATCCCTCCCACGATCCAGTAACTTTCCCAGCTCCAGCCCTTCACTTTTTTGTAAGGGATATAAAAACTGCCGGATGCGAATCCACCTATAAAGTGGAATAAAACTCCCAATAAAGCCTGCATAATAACGTTGTAATTTGTAACGTGGAAAACTATTGTTTCATAAAAATAAAGCATGTATAATTTTAAACTGTCATGGACTGTCATGCTTCCAATATCCTTTACCAATTGTAGAATTAAATTACTATCATTGTCGGGAAAAGTTGCTGACAGCTAATTCCACGAGACTAATATCTATAGCGCCATGAAACAACATCCGATTTTCAAGTATTTATTTATAGATGATTTTTCTGCTACACCCAAATATTACCAGCTGGCCAACTCTATTATCAAAGCAATTGTAGACCAGAAAGTGCAGCAGGATGATATTTTACCTTCTATCAATGAAGTAAGCTATGCTTTTGAAATATCGCGGGATACTGCCGAAAAGGCCTATAAATACCTCAAAGGCCTGGGGATACTGGGATCTGTTCCAGGCAAAGGTTACTATGTACAGCAAACCAATCTCGACCAGCAATATAAAATACTGCTCCTGTTCAACAAACTGAGCGAACACAAAAAAATCATTTATGATTCTTTTGCGGACAAGCTTGGGGAGCAGGCGAATATTGATTTTTATATTTACAACAGCGACTTCAGTTTATTCAAAAAGCTGCTGTCGCAAAATATCAACGAATATACGCATATTGTTATCCTCCCGCATTTCAGGGAGCGCTGGGAGCATGTAGATGAAGTGATTAACACCATTCCCAAGGAGAAGCTGATATTGCTGGATAAAAAATTAAAGGGGGTAACCGGCGAATACGGCGCTGTATATGAAAACTTCCAGGAAGATATTTATGGCGCCCTGGAGCAGGCCAGGGACCGGCTGCAGCAATACCACACCCTTAAAATCATTTACCCGGAAAACACCTATTACCCGGAAGAAATATACGAGGGCTTTGCACAGTTTTGCCAGAACTATGCTTTCAACAGCAAAAAAGTAAGCGAGATTGAAGAAGAGGATATACAACCGGGAGATGTATACATCAACCTGCGGGAAAATGACCTGGTGCTGCTGATAGAAAGAATTATTTCCCTGAACCTCCGGATTGGCAAGGATGTAGGGGTTATTTCCTATAATGAAACGCCATTAAAAAAATTTATCCTGAACGGCATTACCACCATATCTACTGATTTTAAGTGTATGGGAGAAATGGCTGCACAGCTGATACAAGACCATTCCCGGGCGCAGATTGAGGTTCCGTTTTATGTTACCATGCGGGCTTCCCTGTAAATTATCTACCTTTGGGGAGATAAAAAGGGCAACATGCAAATATCCAACGATCCGCTGCACGGACTTACACTCGAGAAAATAGTGACTCACCTTTACGAAAGCTATGGATGGGAAGCGCTGGGACAACAAATCAGGATCAACTGTTTTACCAGCAATCCGTCTGTGCAAAGCAGTTTAAAATTCCTGAGAAAAACGCCATGGGCGAGGAAGAAAGTAGAAGATTTTTATGTGTATTCCCTGAGAAAAAATAAACTTAAATAACACCGGCGTACCTGCAGCTTCCCCAGCTGCAGGTTGTTAGAACTTTATCTTCAGCCCCAATTCCTTTTTCATTGTCAGCAACGCCTCTGCATTGCCTTGGGCATCATCCACCGGGTGGTGCGTATGCCTGGTTTTCCGCAGGTGCTTGAACGTTGTAAAGGTATCTTTCGTCATTCCTTTATATAAGCTGCCCAGGTTCTGTGAACTGAAGCCGAAAGGATTTTCACCCAGGAAATGATGAAAATACCAGCAGATGAACATCCAGTCGAAACCGTTGTTATCGCTGATAAAAATGGGCCGGTCCTTACTCACGGACAGGATCCAGTTCTTAAATTGCAGCATTACTGTTGCGGGATCTTCAAAGGCAAGCGTTTCCTCCCTGGTATGATTGGATACCGCCAGCGCTTCGGGAATATACCGTTCTGAAATGGGTTTCAGCTGACCGTAGAAAGTTTTGTCCAGCTGCTCATTTACCAGTACTGCGCCAAATGAAATCATAGAAAAATCGCCAGGTATAGGTCCGTCACTTTCCACGTCCACCATAATAAAAGCCATGTGATACAGGTTTGTTTTTTGGGTTAAACAATATGTTATTCATCTCACAAAAATATAATACATAATTATATCTGCAAAATTGGACCCCATATCGCTTTGGAAAAAATATTATCTTTTGCAAAAGTCTGTTATGAGAAATATCTTTTTGGTGGTGGTTGCCCTTTGCTTATTTCGTTGTGACGTTGCCCGCAGCCAGGCACCCGGCAAGCGGACTATCCACGTAAAAAACATATGCCGGCAAATTGACCGGGATACTACTTTCCGGAAGATAACCATCGAAAAAGACCTGCCCTTTTTCTCCCCTGCCACCATCAGCAGCCGCTTAACGGGCTATTACAAAGACAGCTCACTGGTAAAGATGCGACTGCGTTGTAAGACCAAAGATGCCATTGAAATATTTGATTACTATTATGAAAACAATGCACTCATTCATGTATACAATGAATATTGGGGGCCGCGTTTCGGCAAGAGCGGGAAACGTATTCCGAATAAATATGAAAGTAACTTCCACGGCTATTACTACTTTCTCAACGGGCAATTAACAGACGAAATATCGACGGGGCATAACCGGTTTGAATCAGATGAAATTTCTGCGGAAACGGAGTTACAGAAAGAAGCGGCCGCCTGCAAAGCGATGCTGCGGAACGCCCAACATTGAAAAAGGCATCCCGGCTATGCTAGGATGCCTTTAACGCCAAAGCGTTAACAGATTCTTTTATGGAGCCGTCCGGATTAAAATAAATTAATCTCAGGTGTCCATGAATATTCTGTAGATAGCATGAATACCTCCTTTTCTTTGGTGAGTAATGAAATTACAGGAAAATTCCCGAAATAAAACACGCTACTGAAAAAACTTTTTTCAATTATTTCTTTTTCAATGCGGCAGCGATTGCTTTTTCCGCCAGCGGTCCCATTACCTGGTAGCCTTCTTTATTGGGATGCACGCCATCGTAGGTAAGCGTCGATTTTAATCCCTTCTGTTCATCTGCCATAGCCGTGTAGTAATCAAGGTATACAAAACCATTTTTATCCGCGTAAGCTTTGATGCGCTGATTCAGATCGGCAATTTTTCCAACCGGATCTAACCCTTTGTGCCATGGATAATCAAAAACGGGCAGCACAGACGACAGCACCACTTTTATCCCATTGGCACTGGCCAGTTCCGCCATGGATACGATATTGCCGAAGATGGTGGGAATGGGCGTATAGCCGGTATTGCCTGCAATATCGTTAGTACCCGCGAGGATTACTACTACTTTGGGATGCAGGTCAATCACGTCCGGACGGAAACGGATCAGCATCTGCGGCGTTGTTTGTCCGCTGATACCCCGGTTGATATATGGTTTGCCGGCAAAGAAATCAGGGTTAAGATGACTCCAGCCGATCGTAATAGAATTTCCCATAAATACCACCCGTTGTTCGCCGGCTTTCGGCGCCTCCACTTTGGCATTATCATCGCTGAAACATTTTAAACAGGCCCAGTCCTGCTTCATCATCTCTTCATTCTTCTGTTTTTGTTTTGCATCTGCTTCGGCGGTATTCTGCGCCACCGCCGCGGTACCCAACATAGTAAATAATGCCAATAAAGGCCAGCTCAGTTTTTTCATTTTTATTAATCGGGTTTATGTCTTTGTTTATTATCACATGAATACCCCAAAATACTAAAAAAGCAATCAACACAAAAGCGATGCAGATAATATAATCCGTTTTTGCTTTGCGCCTTATGCTTTACGCCCCGCAATACAGGACAGTACAGGATGGTACAGGACGCAACAGGACAGGAATTCATTATTCTTCCACTAAATTTATTTCCGTTAAGAATCGCCGTTTCATCACACATAATTCCACTCGTTATGATTAAAGCTTACATCCTTTATCGTAAAGGATCATCGGGTCTTGCACAATTTGGAGTATCCCTGTTATTGTTACTATTTACCGGCTCCGCTGTTCACGCTCAAAAAATTAATATTACCGGCCAACTCACAGATGCGGGCACCGGTGCTGCCCTACCCAGTGTTACTATCGGTATAAAAGGCAGCAGCCAGGGAACATTCAGCGATGCCAATGGCAGGTACACTATTGCTGCCGCCGGTGCAGATTCTCTTGTTTTCAGTTTTATCGGGTACATTTCAAAAACCATTCATGTAGCCAACCGTACCAAAATCAGCGTACAACTGGAGCCCAGCAATAAAGTGCTGAACCAGGTAGTGGTAGTAGGCTATGGTACCCAGCAAAAAAAGGATGTCACCGGGTCGGTCGGCATTGTTTCCATGAAAAACGTGAAAGACATGCCTGTAGCGGGTCCTGACCAGGCGTTGGCCGGACAGATTGCCGGTATACAGGTGAGTACTTCCAATGGTATTCCGGGCGGTGGCCCTCAGGTGCAGGTGCGCGGCATCGGTGCCGTAGGCGCCGGCAGCCAGCCATTGTACGTGGTGGATGGGTATCCGCTGGCCTCTTCTTCCGACCAGGTTTCTGATCCGATGAATGCCATCAATCCACAGGATATTGAATCTATGGCGGTATTGAAAGATGCCTCCGCCACCGCTATCTATGGCTCCAGGGGCGCCAACGGCGTGGTACTCATCACCACCAAACGGGGCAGCTCCGGTATTCCAGTAGTACAACTCTCCGCTAACTACGGTATCCAGCAGATTCCTCAAAAAGGACGTCCAAACCTGATGAACGCGCAGGAATTTGCGCAGTTCAGAAAAGAAGCGATCGGCGATAACATCAGGTTCACCGAACACCGGGAACCAACAGACGCGGATATTCCTGAAGCTTACCGTCATCCTGAACAACTCGGGGAAGGTACCAATTGGTTCAACGCTATTACCAGGGTAGCGCCTATGCAGGATATAAACCTCAGCGTAAGCGGCGGTACCGACAAAATCAGGACCTACATTTCCGCAGGTTATTATAACCAGGATGGCGTGGTGATCAATTCCGGTTACAAACGTTTTTCCGTAAGAGCCAACGTAGATGCCAATCTCTCTGACCGTTTCAAAGTGGGCTTTAATGTGGCGCCTTCGTACACCACCCGCAAAGGGAACACCAACGGAGAAGGAAGAGGAAACTACTTTGGTATTGCCAGCCCAATGGAGCCGGTATACAAACCTGATGGCAGCTACAACGCTTTTATCCAGAGTCCGGGTACATTTGGCTTACCTAACCCGGTAATGTTCCTGAACGAAGTGGTGAACAGATCGAAGAGCACCCGTATCCTGTTTAATACTTACGGAGAATATGAAATCATCAAGAACCTGAAATTTAAATCAACTTTTAACGTAGACTACCAGGAAGGCAGCGGTGAATTCTTTGTACCTTCCACTATTGGTACTACCAACGCCGCTCCGCCCAGCATTCCTTCCGGCGGCTATATCAGCGGTAACTACCTGAACTGGCTAAACGAAAATACGCTCACCTACCAGTACAATACCGACAATGGCCATGCCTTTACCGGTTTGCTGGGATATAGTGTACAGTCGCAGAAGGAACAATCTGTAGGTATCAATGCTGCCAACTACCCGGATGATGATATTAAAACCATCAATGGAGCCGCCACCCTCACTAATAATCCGGGTGTTACCGACAAGACTGAATGGGCTTTGTTGTCATATCTTGCCAGGATCAACTATGCGTATAAAGACAAATACCTGGTTACTGCTACCGTGAGAGCCGATGGTTCTTCCAGGTTCGGACCTGATAACCGCTGGGGTACCTTTCCGTCCGTAGCGCTGGGATGGCGTATTTCACAGGAAGACTTTATGAAAACCTCCCGCGTTTTCAGCGACCTGAAAATAAGAGCGTCCTATGGCTTCTCCGGCAACTTCAATATCGGTAACTATTCTTACATGAGCAATATCGGTACCAGCGATTATGTGCTGGGAGGTGCGCTGGTAGGCGGTCGTGTAATGAATACCTTAGGTAACCCGGGATTAGGCTGGGAAAAAATGCGGGAACTGAATATAGGCGTTGACGTTGGGTTGTGGAAAGACCGTGTTTACCTGACTATTGACGCCTACAAAAGGAATACCCAGGACCTGTTGTTAAATGTGGAAGTACCGCAGTCCAGCGGGTTTGGTACTGTAACAGAAAATAAAGGCGATATGGAGAACAAGGGCCTGGAAATCGGTATCTCCTCCCGCAATATTGAAAGCAAATCGCTGACCTGGACCACCAACTTCAATATTTCCTTTAACCGTAACAAAGTGCTGGCACTGGGAAAAGACAATGCGCCCATCTACTCCGGCAACTCCAGTGAAGGTAATCCTACCAACGTAAGTATGGTAGGTCAGCCCCTGGCCATGCTGTACGGATATGTATTTGACGGCATTTATCAGAACCAGGCCGAAGTAGATAAAGGTCCTGCTTTTCCAGGCGCGATTCCCGGTAATATCCGTTTCAAAGACATCAACGGTAACGGTGTTATTAATCCGCGGGAAGACTTTGCCATCATTGGCAATCCGTACCCGGATTTTAACTGGGGCTTAACCAATATCCTCAACTACAAAAAATTTGATCTGCGGGTATTGGTCGTTGGGTCCATGGGGGCAGACCGTTTACATGCCACCAACGACTACAACGGCAATATTGACGGCGTATTCAATGTAAGAAAAGATGTAGCTGACAGGTGGAGATCCGAATCCAATCCGGGCAACGGGAAAGTGCCTACCACTAATGGTTCCGGACGTGGCAGGGTAATGTACCGCGACGTAAGTTCCCTGACGGTAGAAAAAAATAACTATGCATGGGTAAAGAATATTACGTTGGGTTATGCCATTCCGAAATTTGGATTTGTACAGAGTGCGAGAGTATATGTAAGTGTGCAGAATGCCATCCTGTTTACCAAATACAGCGGTAACCCGGAAGTAACCAATTACCTCGGTAAAGGAGGCAGTGGTGCGCTGGTGCCCGGTATCGACTATTCCAGCTACCCGGTACCAAGAATTTATTCACTCGGCGCCAACCTCTCCTTTTAATTCAGCTCCTAAAAGTATAGCAACATGAAAACGAAAATAACCTGTATCGCACTTTTAGCGATCGCACTGAATGGATGTAACAATATGCTGGATGTAAAACCGAATTCCTTTTCCAGCGGATCAAATTATTATACCTCCGAGGCGCAGGTATTGCGGGCGGTAAACGGCTGCTATGGCCTGATGCAGGAGCTGTATACCGGCGACTACTGGTCGATGTCTGAAATGAGAGCGGATAACACCAACTACCAGTATGATGAAAGTGACCGCGGCGCGCAACAGCGGGAGGAAATCGACGAGTTCCTGCTCACGCCTACCAACAACTACGTGAATAATGTGTGGTCGCAATTATACCGGAACATACAGCAAACAAATGTGATTCTTACCCGCATTGATGCAGTAAAATTTGCAAACGAGACAACTAAAAAACAATATACCGGTGAAGCCAAATTTATCCGGGCCCTCTACTACTTTCACCTGGTGCGTCTTTTCGGCGGTGTGCCACTGTTGGTGAAAGAAGTGGCAGGTCCGGAAGAGGCTTCCACGCCAAAGAAAGCAAGCGTTGCGGAAGTATATGCACAGATTATTGCAGATGCTACGGATGCTGCAGCCAACCTCCCGGCCACCTATAGCAGCAACGAAACCGGCAGGGCTACCAAAGGCGCTGCGCTAACATTGCTGGGTGATGTGTATATGACCATGAAGGATTATCCCAAAGCTGTTAGCACCTTGCAACAGGTAGTAACGTTGAACTATTCGCTGGTAGATAATTATGCGGATAATTTTGATCCGGCAAAAAAGAATAATACTGAATCTGTTTTCGCGGTGCAGTACAACTCCGGTATTGAAACAGAAAGCAGCAATTTCATCTTTGTGTTTGGTCCCCGTAACGGGAAAAAAGACCTGACAGGTTTTAATGGTAACCTGGGTGGCAATAACATGCCCACCCCAAGTATTGTAAACGCGTATGAAGCAAAAGATAAAAGGAAGGATGCTTCTATCCTGATGTATGACAGTCCTACCAATACGGCATTCGCAGAGTCTGTTGCTTTTGGGGGTAAATTACCGCTGATCAGGAAATTTTATCATCCGCCCTATGCGCTGGATGGCCGTGCCAACGAAAACTGGCCGGTATACCGCTACTCACAGGTATTGCTGATGCTGGCAGAAGCCATCAATGAAACCGGCAACGGGGATCCGCTGCAGTATATTAACCCGGTACGTAAACGTGCGGGGCTTGATCCGCTGCCCGCGCTGGCCCAGCCTGCTTTCCGTGACACCGTATTTCACGAGCAACGGGTAGAACTGGCCTTTGAAGATCAGCGCTGGTACCAGCTGTTGCGCACCGGTAAAGCCGTATCAGTGATGACGGCCCATGGTATAGCGGAGAAAAAACGGCTAACGAGACTTAGCCCGGCCTCCTACAACATACAGCCGTACCAGTTACTGTATCCTATTCCTGAAAGAGAAATACGACTGAATAAATTTGAACAAAATACCGGTTGGTAAAAAAAGTAAAAAAAATGAGGAAACGTTTGCTATATTACTACAGCTATAGCGCGCGACCCATTCCAATAGTATCATCTCAGGAACTCATTCAAGAATATATTATGACCACGTTCAAAAAAAGACCATTCAGGCTGCTGCTGCTTATTTCCGCCGTTTTCGCCACAGGAGTGGCCTGCAATAACGGGAACGACTCTACGTCAAATGAAAAAGCAACCGGAAACCCGAAAATTGATGCGCTGAAACTACCTGATAATTTTAAGGCAGAACGGTTGTACAGTCCAGGCGACAACAAACAGGGCTCCTGGGTATCCATGACCTTTGATAACAAAGGCCGTATGATTGTATCCGATCAGTACGGATTTCTTTACCGGCTTCAGCTGCCTGCCGTAGGTGAGGATTCGGCTAAACTGAAAATTGAAAAGCTGGACATCGGCAAGGATACCTCGACCCAGAAAGTATCCATGGGTTATGCGCAAGGATTGCTCTATGCGTTTAATAGTCTGTATGTAATGGTGAACCACAACAGCGACGAACGCTTTGAAAAAGGCAGTGGTTTGTATCGTTTACAGGACACAGACGGTGACGATCAGTTTGATAAAATTACATTGATAAAAGCCCTGGAGGGTGAAGGCGAGCATGGCCCGCACAGCATTGTGCTGGCGCCCGACGGTCAATCCATCTATGTGATTGCCGGGAACTTCACCAAAATCCCGGAGATGAACCGCTACCGCGTGCCCATGTCTACCAACATCGACAATATACTGCCCTTTATCAAAGACCCTAACGGTCACGATAATACGGTGAATACACATGGCGGATGGATTGCGCATATTGATTCCACCGGTTCCAACTGGGAGCTGATCAGCTCCGGTTACCGCAATCCTTTTGACCTTACCTTTAATGATGCCGGTGATATGTTCACCTACGATTCTGATATGGAATGGGACTTTGGCACTCCCTGGTACCGTCCTACCCGTATTTGCCAGGTCACCAGCGGCAGTGAATACGGATGGCGCCCGGGTACTGAAAAATGGTCGCCCGCCTACCCTGATAATTTACCGCCGTTGTTAAATATAGGTCAGGGCTCTCCTACCAACCTGATTTATGGAGGCAAAGCAAGGTTCCCGGAAAAATACCGCAAGTCATTATTTGCATTTGACTGGAGCTTTGGAATTATTTATGCGATCAGCCTGCAGCCGGATGGTGCTTCCTACAAAGCGAGTGCTGAGGAATTTCTTTCCGGTTCCCCATTGCCGTTAACAGATGGTGTGATTGGTCCTGATGGCGCATTATATTTCCTTACAGGCGGCCGCAGACTGGAATCAGATCTCTATCGCGTTTATTACAAAGACAATAAAGAAAGCAACGAACCACTGGCCGCCGCTGCACCTACTGCAGGCGCCGATATCCGCAGAAAGCTGGAAGCGTACCATGGCGGGCCTAAAGAAGGCGCTGTTGATTTTGCCTGGCCTTACCTGAAAAATGAAGACCGCTTTGTGCGTTTCGCTGCAAGAATAGCGATTGAAAATCAGCCGGTGAGCCAGTGGCAGAATAAGCTTTTGCAGGAAAAAGATCCACAAACATTGATACAGGGTACTATTGCGCTGGCCCGTCAGGGTAAGGAAGATGTGAAGAAACTGTTGCTTCCCCAGCTGATGACGATCAACTACCAGCAGCTGTCCGCATCGCAGCAGATAGACCTGTTGCGCGCCTTTGAACTGGTGTTTGTGCGCATGGGTAAACCGGATGCAGGCTTATCCGCACAGGTAGCAGCCTATCTTGATCCGCAGTATCCTGCAAACGATAATGACCTGAACAGATCACTGAGTAAGGTACTGGTATACCTCAATGCGCCGAAGGCGGTAGAAAAAACCATGGCCTTACTGGCGGTAGCTAAAGATGATACGGCTGCACAAAAAACAGCGATGCAATCGGCGGATCTTATCCTGCGCAACCCGCAGTACGGACTGGATATTGCCGGCATGTTGTCAAAAATGCCGCCTTTACAGCAAACCTGGTATGCAACGGTATTAAGCCAGGCGAAGAACGGCTGGACGCCTGCATTACAGGATGCCTATTTCAAATGGTTCTATCACGCATTTACTTTTAAAGGCGGTCATAGTTTTATTGGCTTTATTAACGGTGCGCGGAAAAATGCGCTGGCTAATGTGCCTAAAAATGAGTTCGCACATTTCAACCAGCTCTCCGGCGATTCATTGTTGAACAGCGGCGGTAACCTGGCGCAGGGATTCCCGCAGCCACAGGGGCCGGGCAGGCGCTGGAAACTGGAGGAGGCGGTAAAGGTGGTGGATAGTGGTTTAACCAATCGCAACTTTGAACAGGGCCGGGCCATGTTTGCCACGTCGTTGTGCAGTTCCTGTCATGGTATGCGTGGCGAAGGCGGCGTTGCCGGTCCCGATCTAACGCAATTGGGTACACGCTTTTCTACCAAAGATATCCTGGAGGCAATTATTGATCCGAGCAAAACTATTTCTGACCAGTATGCCGCTACCGTGTTTTCGTTGAAAAACGGGGGGTCCGTATTGGGCCGGCTGGTAAGCCAGGACAAAGATAAATATGTGATTTCGCAGAATCCTTTTGCCCCAACAGAGCAGCGTGAGTTGCTGAAGAAAGATGTGGCCGGCACCAAAACATCTACCGTTTCCGTGATGTTGCCGGGATTGATTAACCGCCTGAATGAAGAAGAGCTGCGTGACCTGGTGGCTTATCTGAAGAGCGGTGGCAACAAAGGGGATTCAGTTTTCCTGCAGGTAAAGCAGCTGGGCAGTAAATAATATTTTTTTGAGAGATAAATAACGCGCGGATGGATATTACCAAACAGCCATGGCATCATAAGCTCTCCCATCATTTACAGTTGGGCGGCATAGAAACGGCAGTGCTGGACAACGGGCCCGGCAGGGGCACCCGTATTGCCTGGGTCAATACCGGTACCGGTTTAAGATACAAAGTAGTAATTGACCGGGCGATGGATATTGCAGATGCGTTTTATAACCAGCATAGCCTGGCCTGGATAAGCCATGCGGGCGTTACGGCGCCGGAAAGAATTACTGACAAAGGTTTGGACTGGCTCCAAACCTTTGGCGGTGGATTGATGACTACCTGTGGCCTATCACATGTAGGCGGTCCCGAGTCAGACGAGTACGGCGAACGGGGCTTGCATGGCCCGATCAGCAATACGCCGGCGGAGATCATTTCCATCATCCAACCCGATCCTGCCAACGGGCAGCTCGATATGAGCATTACCGGTATCATGCACCAGGTGCGGGCGTTGGGACCACAGCTGATGTTAAAACGCACCATTTCCGGAACGCTTGGCCAGGCGGGTATCCGCGTGCATGATGAGGTGATCAACAGGGGGAATACCACTGCCCCGCATATGCTGCTATATCATTTCAATTTTGGGTGGCCGCTGGTAAATGAAGGGGCGGATATCTGCTGGGAGGGCGATTGGCGCTCCAGGGCAGGCAACCCGGATCACATCTTCCGGCAGGATAATAACTACAAAAAATGTATGGCTCCGCTGGACAGCCATGCCGGCGGCGGTGAAGAAGCCGCCATCATTGATATTGCCGCCGATGCCCGCGGCTGGTGCGTATGCGGAGTGCATAACGCCGACCTGGGACTGGCGGTATCGCTCCGGTTTAAAAAACAACAACTTCCAGTGCTCACCAACTGGCAGCACTGGGGCAAAGGCGAATATGTGATGGGCCTGGAACCCGGTACCCATCCACCTACTGGACAGGCAAAAGCCCGTGAAGACGGTACGCTGATCCTGCTGGGCCCTGGCGAAAGCAGGAGCTATGAATTGCAGATAGACGTATTGCATACCGGCGAACAAATCAAACAATTTCAAACTGATCTTTCATCATCCATACATCATTAAAGCCATGGAAAAATTAAGTTTAGCTGAAAAAGCACTCGAACAGGGACAAGGGATTCTCCGACTGGCACCAACCTGGGTTCCCAGATCATTTTGTGTGCCAGGGCGGCGGATCAAATTACACCCGGACGATTATTACGTACTGGGAGGCGAACGTGGCGGCATCGATGAACGTTGGCTGTCATCCACCACCCCGGCAAAGAACGGCCCGCTAACGGGCGAAAATGAGGGTTTAAGCATGGTGGTGGTGAACGATGGAAACGCCACGCAACAGTTTTTATTAAAAGATGCCATCAGCGAATTAAAGGATCAGCTGATCGGTAAAAGGCTTTGGGATGAATATGGCGCCTGGCCGATGTATTCCAAATTCTTTGATAACATGGGACCGCTCCCCCATCACATCCACCACAACGATGAAAAGGCGGCACTGATAGGACAGGCGGGCAAACCCGAAGCCTATTATTTTCCGCCGCAGTTAAATAATCACGGCGGCGATTTCCCCTACACCTTTATGGGCATTGCGCCCGGCACTACCCGCGAACAGATCCGGGAATGCCTCGTGAATTTCACCAAAGGCGACAATAAGATCACTAACTATTCCCAGGCTTACCGGCTGGAACCCGGCACCGGATGGGATGTTCCCCCGGGGCTGCTGCATGCGCCGGGTAGTTTGTGTACCTATGAACCGCAAAAAGCATCTGATGTTTTCGCGATGTACCAGTCGCTCGTAAACGAAGCCATTGTACCCGAAGTGCTGCTCTGGAACGGCACACCAAAAGAAAGCATCGGCGATTACGACGCCCTTATGGATGTCATCGACTGGGACCTGAACGTAGACCCCGAACAATTCCAAAACCGTTTCATGCCACCAAAAACTGCAGCTAACGGAGAAGGTTATACGGAAAACTGGGTATGTTACAAGTCGGCCGCATTCAGCGCCAAAGAACTCACCGTGGCGCCGGGTGCAACCGTCGTCATAAAAGACAGCGCTGCCTATGGCATCATCGTGATGCAGGGCCATGGCAAAATGGGGGTATGGGATATTGAAACACCGGCGCTGATCCGCTACGGACAACTTACCAATGATGAATTTTTTATCAGTGAAACAGCAGCGATGGCCGGTGTTAAAATTGTAAATACCTCTGCCACCGATCCTATCGTTATGCTGAAACATTTTGGCCCGGGTAACCCTGACCTGGTACTTTGATTGATTGCTAAAAATCTGCGTTATGAAACAGAATAATTATCCAAAGCTCCACAATGCCACCTGGCCGGGCATTGTAGGTAAAGGCGACGGTTCAGAGCCCATTATCTCCTTTGATACTTTGCTGGAGATGACCGCAGCAGCGGAAGTTGATGGCATAAAATTCGACGGGATCGATATCGGGTTGTTTGATCCGCATGTGCCGGCAGACAGTTCCGACGATGACCTCAAAAGATTGGCAGACAAAGTAGCTTCGTACCATCTTGAAATAGGCAGTCTCGTAGCGCCGATATGGCCACCCAGCGGGGGGGCTGCCATGGGCAGCAAAGAAGAGCGCGCGCGGTTTGTGGAGCAGGTGCGTAAATCCTGTCATGTTGGTCAGCGCTTGCGGAAGCTGGGTATCCGTCCCAATGGCGTGGTACGTATTGACTCCGCCTGCACGCCCGACAGCTGGTCGCAGGATCCTGCCGGCAATACGAGCCTGATTGCACAAACTTTCCGGGAAGCCTGTGATGTAGCCGCAGACTACGGCGAAAAACTGGCCGCAGAGGGCGAAATCTGCTGGGGAGGCATGCATAGCTGGAAAGCGATGGTGGATACACTATCGGCTGTAAACAGGCCCAATATTGGTTTCCAGGCCGATATGTCGCATACCTTCCTGTACCTGCTGGGGTATAACAGCCCGGAAGACAGGATACTGCCGGCTGATTTTGACTGGAACGACCGTGCCGCACTGGAAGCCGGCTTGCGCCAGCTTACGGAAGCATTGCGGCCATGGACCATTGATTTTCATGTAGCGCAAAACGACGGCACCGTGCATGGTAGCGGTTCGCATGATAAAACAGGGCGGCATTGCCTGGCAACAGATCCTAACGGCAAACTGAATATCGCCACAGATGCCGGTCACTGGCTGCGCGACAGCAACGGAGCACTGACAAAAGCATTCCGGCATATCTGCTGGGATGGCTGTATGTTCCCCAATGCAGTCATGACCCAGACAAAAACCTGGAATGATATCCTGGCCGCGATGATATCAGTAAGAGCATTACACGGCTGGCAGGAATAGATTTTCAATCACATAATCAGCGACGACTATGACAACAAAGAAAGAACTGAGGATAGGATTAATAGGATGTGGTTTTATGGGCAGAACACATTCCAATGGTTACCTGCGCGTAAAGAACTTCTTTCCTCAGCTGGCCTATGTGCCGGTATTGAAAGCGGTATGTTCCCGCACCGAAAGCAAGGCCCGTGCGTTTGCAGCGCAATGGGGATATGAGTCTGTGGAAACAGACTGGAAAGCGCTTATAGCCAGGGATGATATCGATGCAATAGATATCTGCACGCCCAACGATATGCACGCAGCAATCGCCATTGCGGCGGCTGCCGCCGGCAAAATGATCCTTTGTGAGAAGCCGCTGGCACGCACACTCACCGAATCCGAAGGGATGGTGGCAGCGATTGAAAAAGCAGGTGTTCCCAATACGGTATGGTATAACTACCGCCGTTTGCCGGCGGTGACCTTAGCCAAACAGATCATTGACTCCGGGAAGCTGGGGCGCATTTTTCACTACCGCGCCAATTTCCTGCAGGATTGGACCATTAATGCCAACCTGCCACAGGGCGGCGAAGGGCTGTGGCGCATGGATGCAGATGTAGCCGGTTCCGGCGTAGTAGGCGACCTGCTCTCCCACTGTATAGATACCGCCATATGGCTGAACGGGCACATCACCACCGTTACCGGTATGACCGAAACCTTTGTAAAGGAACGCATGCATCAGCTGACCGGCAAAGTGGAAAAAGTAAATATTGACGATGCCTGCTCCTTCTTGTGCCGCTTCAGCAATGGCTCACTAGGGCTTTTTGAATCAACACGTTACGCACGCGGACATAAAGCTTTATATACATTCGAGATCAATGGCGAAAATGCCTCTATCCGCTGGGATCTGCATGATTTAAACCGGCTGGAATACTTTGATAACGCCGACGCCTCTACGGTGCGCGGATGGCGTTCTATTCATGTAACAGATGGTGACCAGCCTTATATGGATAAATGGTGGGTTCCCGGTTTGGGCATTGGTTACGAGCATTCGTTTGTGCACCAGGTGGCAGACTTCCTGTTAAGCCTGGAACAGGGCACAGCCTGTTCGCCTACCTTCCGTGAAGCCTTTGAAACACAGCAGGTATGCCAGGCGGTCCTCGACTCAGCGGCTTCCGGGGAGTGGAAAGAGACCGCCAGCTTTTAGCCATTAGCTTTTAGCTTTTAGGAAATGCAGCGAAGAGTAAATGAAGAAGTAGAAGTAATTATCACAACTAAAAACATCAACTATGCTGAAAAGATCCAGTGCACTGTTTATGCCGTTGGTGGCAGCAGCCGTGCTGTTTTCCGGCAGCAGCTGTCAGACCGGCAACAGCATGGGCAAATACAACGGCTATGTGCCCATCTTTGATGGCAAAACTTTAAAAGGCTGGGAAGGCGACGGCGTTCACTGGCGTGCGGAAAACGGTAACCTGGTGGGTGAAGTAACGCCGGAGACATTGCTCAAAACCAATACTTTCCTTATCTGGCAGGGCGGACAACCGGCAAATTTTGAGCTCACCTGCGAATTTAAAATCACCAAAGGGGGTAACAGCGGCATCAACTATCGCAGTGTGATGGTAGAAAATGTACCACATGCACTGAAAGGATACCAGGCAGATATTGATGGCGCCAACCGCTATACCGGGCAGAACTATGAAGAACGCGGCCGCACCACGCTGGCATACCGGGGACAGAAAACACTGATTCCCGCTCCCAAAGTATCGTTGCAGGATGGCATCAAAAACAACGCGTGGACTTCCGCCGTCGTTACCGGTTCGCTGGGCTCTTCTGATTCCCTGCAAACCCTGATCAACAGTGAAGATTGGAACAAATGCCGCCTGGTAGTAAAAGGCAATCACCTGCAGCATTATATCAACGAGGTGCTGATGAGTGATGTTACCGACAACGACCCCGTAAACGGCAAGTCAAAAGGGCTGCTGGGCGTACAGGTGCACGTTGGTCCCCCCATGAAGGTGGAGTACCGGAATATTATGCTAAAACGTTTATAGGACGCGGAGGGACCGCCTTCGGCGGTTGTCTTTGCCCAGGATTTATATGATTTATATGATTTTTCTGATTTTATTTCTTTATTGGGACGATGTTTACATCTTTTCAGTAAACCTTCTGCAAAAGGATAAAAATTTTTATCCGGCTTAGCTATAATCATTAAAATCATTAAAATCATTAAAATCATATAAATCATATAAATCCTGGGCAAAGACAACCGCCGAAGGCGGTCCTTTTTTTGTTATCTTAGCTGTATAAAAATCAGGAAACGATGCAGCTATCTATTGCCATAGACATGGACGAAACTATTGCCGACCCGATCAAAAAAGCCAGAGCATGGTATTACCGGGACTACGGCAAAACATTCACAACAGAAGAATTACACGGCAAAACCCTGTCAGACATCCTGCCGGAAGAACACAAAGCCAAAATAAAAGAATACCTCAACACCCCAGGATTTTTCCGCGACCTGGAAATATTTCCACACGCACAGGAGGTGGTAAAGGAGCTGAACAAAAAATATAAAGTATACATTCTTTCTGCTGCCATGGAGTTCCCCAGCTCCCTGAAAGATAAGTACGATTGGTTGCAGGAATTCTTTCCGTTTCTCTCCTGGCAGCAGTATTGTTTTTGCGGTGATAAATCTATTGCGCAAACAGATATTATGATCGATGACCTGACCCGCAACTTCACCCATTTCAAAGGCAGAGCGTATCTGTATCATGGCCATCACAATGTACATGAAACGGGTTATGAACGCATTATGAACTGGGAAGATGCCGCAACGAAATTATTATAGGTAGGAAGACGCTCGCGTTTTCTTAAACTGCTTAAATTTTTTGACACATGGGAAAGTTTTTTGATGACATTAAACCACAGCATGAGGAATTCATCGCTGCCCAGAAAATGTTCTTCGTGGCTACCGCCCCGCTCAGTGCACAGGGGCATGTAAACCTCTCCCCGAAAGGACTCGATAGTTTCCGCATATTTTCACCCACAAAGGTGGCCTATCTCGACATTGTAGGCAGCGGCAATGAAACCTCCGCGCATATACTGGAAAACAATCGTATTACTTTTATGTTCTGCGCCTTCGATGGTCCGCCCAATATATTAAGGTTATACGGGAAAGGCTATACGGTATTGCCCGGTGACCCGGAATGGCCGGAGCTTTCTGCGCACTTTGTATTGTTACCTGCCACCAGGCAAATTATTGTAGCAGACATCCACAAGGTGCAAACCTCCTGCGGTTTTGGCGTGCCATTATACGAATACACCGGCGAAAGGGACCACGCCGCCAAATGGGCTGCCAATAAAGGTCCTGAAGGACTGGAACTTTATAAAGCAGAAAAAAACAGGATCAGCCTGGACGGATTGCCAACTGACCTGGCAAGATAAAGATGATATGGAACAGGAAGAATTAATCGCCTACGAAGCGCTGTGTAACCTACACGCAACAACTATTAAAACAAATCCCGGCGGTTCCGTTTACTGTCCGGATATCGCCAGACTGACGGCGAAACTACTCATTGAAGACAGGAATTATTTATACAGGTTTCTGCGACTGCACGGCGAAAAAAAAGATATTTTGAACCTGGCGTTGTTGGCAGAAATTACCCGGGCAGAAGGATACTTTTACTATCATGACCACTATGATAACGCTGCCAGTTGCGGAGATATCGTAGCATTGTTTTTAACTGAGGCTATTGAACTGCTCAACAATGGTGATGTTCTAAATAATCTCTTAATCATGTGGTATATATCAACGGTATACGACATCATTTTCCACCAAGTTTGGTTAGAGGAATATCCACCATTATGTGCCTCGTTGTATTTCCAATTGTCTAACCGGATGCTTGATCCCGAATGGATACCATTATACAATATCACGCGGCATTATTACCACTCTCTCTACTTTATAGATATGGCTCATCATTGGTTTGGTAAAAGGCCCGAAGAATTCATGATACTATCGAACAAACTAATATCGGGTATTAAGGATGGCTTAAGGAACAAACATGACTACGCGAGTTGGTTCGACACCTACGCAGAACTAACAGGATTACCCAACAGTGATATATAAAAGAATCTCTACAAATTCTGAGTTACTTCCCTATGGCACCACCGTGATAAACATATACGTAGCCAATATCACCAGCAATACAATTCCCTGCAGGATATTTGTTTTACCCGCATTAAAAGAAATGCTGATTGTAAACAACGACAGGATCAGCAATAAGGTGGAAGTAGCGTCAATCCCCAATGTGACGCGGAAGCCTGCAAAATAGGTAACGATGGCTACCGCCGGAATTGTAAGACCAATACTCGCCAACGCAGATCCCAATGCCAGGTTCAAACTGGTTTGCAACCGGTTTTGCGAGGCTGCCCTGATGGCAGCAATCCCCTCGGGTAAAAGAATGACCGCAGCGATAATAACGCCTACCAGGGTTTTAGGTGCCCCCAGACTAACAACAATATTTTCAATAGTGGGTGATAATTTCTTTGACAACAGCACCACTACAGTGAGCGCTACCACCAATAGCAAAAGACTGAAACCTGTTGTCAGATTCGACGGCGGAGCGGCATGCACATCTTCATCGCCGGGAATAGCATCCTTGGGCAGAAAATAATCGCGGTGCCGGATGGTTTGTACCGCCACAAAACTACCATAGAGCACCAGTGAAATAATAGCCACAAAGATAAGCTGACTGTTGGAGTAGATCGGTCCTTCCTGGGTAGTAGTATAGTTGGGCAGCACCAGTGTTAAAACAGAAATGGCAGACAATGTTACCAATGCCGCACTCACCCCCTGTTTAATAAATGCCTGTTCTTTGTATAGATAGCCGCCCAGGAATAGCGACATCCCGATGATACCGGAAAGGATCAGCATGATAGCTGCAAACACTGTATCCCTGGCCAATGTGGAATCCTGTCCTGCTTCGGTGAGCATAATAGATACAATCAGTGAAACCTCAATTACCGTAATCGCCAATGCCAATATCAGGGTACCATAAGGCTCCCCTACTTTATGCGCCACTACTTCCGCATGATGCACAGCAGATAACACCACACTGATCAGCGATATTCCCATGATCGCTGCAAAAATGCCGCTCTGCTGTGTTGCAGCCAGGGCAAGCAATACCAGCCCTATAACAGGACTGATAATTGACCACAGCGGTAATGCTATTTTCCATCTTTTGTAGAGAAAGTGATTGAATGCCATGTATTTAAATTACTGAAAAGAAAAGACATTCATACTATCTATTTCTTTCAAAATAAATTTGCGCAAGTAAATACTTGCGTATATATTTGCAATCAAATACTTGCATATAATGGAAATCAGAAGGGATGTATTCCAGGCAATTGCCGACCCCACAAGACGGCAGATTATCGGTATGCTGGCAAAGCAGCCGCTTCACCTGAATGCTATTGCAGAGCACTTCGACGTGAGCCGGCAGGCAGTATCACTACACGTAAAAATCCTGATGGAATGTGGTCTGATCATGATCACCAAACAGGGCAGGGAAAGATATTGTGAGGCAAAACTGGAGAAACTGGGAGAAGTAGCAGGCTGGATAGACCAATACAAACAGTTCTGGACAATACAGTTCCAGTCACTTGACAAGTATCTTACTAAAGTTCAGGCAACTAAAAAAACTAAAAAATGACTACTGCAACAAACACAACATTCCGGCTTACGCATGTATTCCATGCACCCAAAGAAAAAGTGTTTAAAGCCTTTAGCACCGCCGAAGCATTAAATGCATGGTGGGGACCGGCAGAAACCAGCAACAGTGTTATAAAACTTGATTTCAGACCGGGCGGCATTTTTCATTTCAAAATGGAAAGCGATGGAAATGTGTCCTATGGCCGTTTTTTGTTCGTAAAAATTGAACCATACGATTTATTGGAATTTACCAATGCGTTTGCAGACGAGCAGGCAAATGTTGTAAAGGCGCCGTTTGACATAGAAATACCGAAGGAAATATTTTACCAGTTAAGATTTGAAGAAGCAGCTGGTAAAACCACTATTATCTTAACAGGACGCCCGGTGAATGCCAGTGATGCAGAAACGGCTGCATTTATATCCATCAAAGACGGGATGGAACAGGGTTTTGGAGGTACCTTTAACAAGCTGGCAAACTACCTGGCACAATAACAGGAAAGACGTGACTACCGGCGCTTCAAAAATTGTTCATCCATGTTTTCCTCTCCTTTTTAACATCGCAGGGAAAGCGTACAGCCGTAGCCGTTATTGATGATCGCGCTTCCATTTTTCAGCAAAGTACTTCCCCCACTCCTGTATAAATTTATAGTATTCGTACTCATTTTCAAAACTGAGCAGCATTTCGTAGCTGGGCCGGTATTCTTTCATGAAGGTATCAAGTGCGGGAGATTCCAGGCCTGTTATTTTCTTTACCAACGCCTTATTAAAGCGGTGATCGATATATTTCTCGCGCTCTTCCCGTTCCATAAATCGCCTGAAGTTCTCCATCCGCTTGATTTTCTTCATGCTGAGTAATGCATCCAGGTTGATGCCCACTCCCATGCCGCCGCTCCCACCCGATAAATATTCCGGTGAATAATCAAAGATCTTCCGGTATTCCTCGCGGTTTTTCAGTGAATCAGTTTTGTAATCGCCGAGACGGAGGGTAGACACTACTACCGTAGGCAGGGTATGCACATCTACACGCAGACTCATATCATAAGGTCTGAGCGGGTTAATTTCTCTTACGGCAAATTTCATGGTGGATTTTCCCTGGTAGGAAAAGCTGATCGAGTCCGTGGTAGGTACAACAATGGTGTAGTGGCCGGCTGAATCAGTCACCGCGCCGGCGCCGGAATTGCTCATTACGCTCACGCCTACCATACCGATTCGTGCAGACCGGTCATATACAGTTCCCTTAATCCGCACCTGGCCTGTACTTACCAGGCGTAGCAGGATCAATAACAATAGTATTATCGTCTTTCTTAATAAATTAGCGCGCTCCATTCGGCCCCAATCTAAGACAGGATGAAAACATAATCAAGTCCGGCGAAAATATTAACAAATCATTTTCTATGTTATTGGCCTGATTTAATTATACTAACATCAATGCTGATCCGCACCAGCAATCCTTTTACTGCTATTGACCAATCGAAAAACCAGGTAAGAAAACAGTCCACCCAAAACGGAGGCAACGATGTCTTTTAGGTCAAATGTCCGCTGAGGCATCCATAACTGGCAGATTTCATACAGGATCATTGCGCCTGTGAAAGACAGCGTGATTTCAAAAGTATCGCTATTACCGGGGCGATCCGGCTACTTTAAAATGATAGGCGCCCGATCCGATGGTGTACAGCGCCTCCGTGCCTTCCTTCCTGATAAAACGAACGGCTTCTACCCCGCTAACAGGCTTTCCATCTACTGATACGTTAGCGCCGGCGCCAACCGGGAGATAAACCGTTGCAGTAGTATTTGCAGGTATTTCCACCGTTAATTCAAATGAATGATCCCTTTTTTGCCAGTCACTTTTTATAAGTCCATAGGGAGCATGATAACTGGCACGGGCAAACGTAACATCACTCACCGGCCGGGGGTGGATGACAATTTGTTTAAATGCCACACTTCCCGGCGCCTGGCCAATGCCTGCCAAACCGTTGTAAAACCATTCCATCAAATGCCCCAGCATCAGGTGATTGTTGGATACATAACGATAAGCCTGCCACGATTCAGTGAGTGCGGTGGCGCCATGTGCCACCTGGTAGCCATAGCCCGGCACATCCGAACGGGCATTCATCAGGTAGATCAGATCGGATCTGCCGGCTGCCTGTAATACCCTCAACAGGTAACTGAAGGCGATTTCACCGGTAGTGAGACTATTATTCCGCTGCCTGATATCTGCAACGATATTTTCCACGACCGCTGTTTTTTCGGATGGTTCCACCAGATCCATGTAGACCGCCAGGGCATTGGCCGCCTGGCTTCCGGTGGCATATTGTTTGGTCTGTTTATTGAAAAATCCGTTGTTGAATGCAGCCCGCACCTGCTGCTGTAGCTCCCTGTATCGCCGAACATCCTCTATTTTCCCCAATACCTGTGCTACCTTGCCAAGAATGGTGAGATCGTAGTAATAAAAGGCAGTAGCAGTGATTCCTTTGGGCGTATTCTGCGATTCCCCTACTCCATTCGGACCAATATCAAACCAGTCGCCCAACCCATAACTGAGCGTATCGTTTACCGATTTTTTCCGGAGATAGTCCACATACCGATGCATCATATCGTAGTTTTCTTCCAGGATCCTTTTATCGCCATACCACAGGTAAGCATTCCACGGTACTATCACTGCAGCACTTCCCCACTCCGGCGAGTCCCGGAAACCATTTTCAAACACTACATACTCCGGGGCAATATCCGGTACCATACCGTTTTCCAGCTGGGCATCCTGCATATCGGCGGATATTTTTGTGAGCAATGTGGCCACATTAAAATTGTATTGAATGGCATTTCCCATCAGGTGCGCCTCTTCCAGCCAGCCCAGTTTTTCGCGGTGCGGGCAATCAGTGAATACGCTGGCCATGTTACTTTTTACCGCCCAGTTGATCAGTTGACACGTCTTGTTAAAAATATCATCAGAGCATACAAAATCCCCGGCGGCGGCAGCAGCATTGCGGATATGCAACCCACGCACCATTTGTAAAACCGGCAGCTGTTGCGGGTTCTCTGCGGACGATGGCACTGCGCCTTCTACCTGCAAATAACGGAAACCATAGTACGAAAACCGGGGGCGCCACTTTTCTGTGCCATTACCGTTTAACGTATAGTCGAAGAGGTAAGGTCCGCCGGAAGCTTGCTGGGTAACGAGTCCCTTGTCATCTATCAGCTCGCCCGGTATAATTTTCACAACGGCGCCTTTACTACCGGTAACGGCTATATCCGGAATGCCGGAAGCATTTTGTCCGAGATCATATACCCATACACCGGGTTTAGGTGCTGTGATCTTTTTGGCGGTAAGCGTGTCCATCACCTTTACAGGGTCTGCTGTCTGGCTTCGCAGGTTAGCGGGTCCTTCTACTACCAGGGCTGTTTTCCATTGCCGGTCATCAAAAGAAGGTTGGTTCCACCCCGGCTGTTCCAGGTTAGCATCGTAATCCTCCCCTCCATAAATACTGCTGAAGGTAACCGGCCCCGGGGCTGTTTTCCAGGAAGCATCGCTCACCACATTTTCTGCAGTGCCATCTTCATATTCCAGCAACAGCCTGCAGATCATTTTAGGAAAACCAAAGGTGCCGGAAAGCTTACGGTAACGCTCCTGTGGAATATGATAAAAACCATTTCCCAGCATCGCCCCCAAAGCGTTACCACCAGGCCGTATTAAACTTGTCAGGTCAAAGGTGACGTAAAGGGTTTGTTTATCAAACTGCGTCCATCCCGGGTCCAGGAAATGATCGCCCACCTTATTCCCGTTCAGGCTCATTTCAAACTGCCCAAGGCCAGCGATGAACAAGGTTGCGTGTTTTACTGCCTTCTTAACGGAGAACTCCTTTCGCAACAGCGGCAAAATATTGCGGCCTTTCACTACCGCTTTGTTGGCTATCTCCTTTGAGCCGGCCGGTATATCTTCATAAGCAATCCATGCGGCATCGTGCCAGTCCTCTTTTTCCGTAAGTCCCATTTTCCATTGCGCAGGTTCGCTCCAGGCTGATACGTTGCCTTTATTATCCCAAACCTGCACAGACCAGTAATAAGTTTTTGCGGGCAGCAGCCTGGTCCCCAGGAAAGGGACCTGTATCGACTGTGAACTGTTCTGTTTCCGTGAATCCCATATATTGCCTGTATGCTTCATTAACAGCTCCCTGCTATCGGCCACCAGGATATGATACGCTGTTTGGGTTACGCCCCGTGTTCCCCCAGTTATTTCCCAGGAAAAACGGGGTTGTTCCGCTTCCACGCCCAATGGATTGTTCCCATATTCGCATTGCGGATGAACGATCCGGATAATGTTGTCAGCAGCGGCGTTTAACTTCCCCAGTAATAATATCGCTACAACCGCCAGTTTATATTTCAGCATGATGCGTTGCTATTGCGTTAAAAATCCTGTCTGTCTATTTTTTATTTTCCAATACGATCCTGCTTATGGCGCTTCGTTTACCCGACGGCGTTACTACGATAGCCTGGAAAATCTTTTTCTCATTTGGTGGCACAATAAAAGTAAAGGCGTTGCTATATTCCCGGTCTGTGATGTCCGGGGCTTTTCCGTTCAGCGTAAAATAAATTTTCGCACCCGGAACAGCCGGTTTCAATTTCAGAGAAAAACGTTCCCCCGTCATCGTAGTATCTGTTGGAATAAATGCAGCGGGCACCCGGTAGTTATAGCCTAGCTTGTCGAACCGGGCCAGTTGCACCGGCAGCCTTGTTTCAGAAAAGCTGTTGTAATCTTTTTGATCGGCCGGTGTCCAAGCCAGTTCTGCGAGTGCCAGCATACGTGGCAGTATCATATAGTGCATACGTGGTACGGTGGCAATAAATTCTGTCCAGATATTCCCCTGTACCCCCAGGATATAGGGACGTTCTTCCGGTGTTAAACTTTTGGGTACGGGGTCATAGCGATACAAGGCAGAGTAACCTCCCATACTGGCGGGCAACAGGTCCGGCGCAGCTTCACCGTAATCAAAATACAGCCCGTTGGTAGAGGGCGACATGATTACTTCATGTTTTAATTTTGCGGCGGCAATACCGCCTTGCTCCCCACGCCAGCTCATCACAGCGGCATCCTTTGCCAGTCCGCCTTCCAGGATCTCATCCCAACCAATAATTTTCTTCCCTTTTTTACGCAGCAGCTGACCTAACCTGGTGGTAAAATAGCTCTGTACTTCCTCGCTTTTTTTCATCTGCTTTTCTTTCATAAAAGCCTGTATGCCGGCATCCTTTTCCCAGTAGCCTTTATAGCATTCATCGCCACCTATATGAATATATTCGTACGGGAAGAGCGCTGCCACTTCGGTAAATACCTCGTCAAGAAACTGGTACACCTTTTCATCGATCGGGTTTAAGGTATTGTCGAGCAGCATTTCATATTTACCATTGTCGTACCATTTAGAAAAATTGCTGCCGGGATTTACACTGGCACTTTCTTTGGTACAGCACAGTTCGGGATAGGCGGCGATGGCAGCCAGACTGTGACCCGGCACGTCTATCTCCGGCAGGATTTCAATGTAGCGGTCTTTTGCATATTTCACCACTTCCTTAATTTCTTCCTGGGTATAAAACCCGCCATCGGTAGCCGCTTCTCCGGGCCTGGGCGCTTCATTGGCGCCGTAGCCACTGTAGCGCGGTACACGCCATGCGCCAATGCTGGTGAGCTTTGGAAACTTTTTAATTGCTATACGCCATCCATTGTCGTCCGTGAGATGCCAGTGGAAGCGGTTCAGCTTATAAACAGCCATCAGGTCGATCAGATCTTTTACTTCCTGTACGGTAAAAAAATGGCGCGATACATCCAGCATCACACCGCGATACCCAAAACGGGGATAGTCTTCGATAGTAACACAGGGCAGCTTTGCATCGCCATTGTTTTCCGCAGGCAGCAACTGTAAAAAAGATTGCACGCCGTAAAACAGGCCGGCGCCCTTACCTGTAATCACAACGCGTGCAGGCGTTACCGTTAGTTTATACCCTTCTTGGGGTAAGCTTTCGGCGCCCTTGCCGGTTAGTTCAATAACAGTGGATGATTTCCCCGCGCTGTTTGTTTTCGGGAGATGATTTACATACCGGGTCAGGAAAACAACGGCCTTGTCGGCGGGGTTATCTGCTTTGATAACTGTTTGCCGGCTGAGGGTAAACTTTCCGCTGCCCTGCTGTACCATTACCGGCGCCGGGATGATACCGGCAGCCGGATCCTGACTTTGGGCCGGCGCACTATATAACGCCGACAGGCATACGAAAATACAGGTTGTTCCCCAAACCCTTGCATTAATACATGGCTTCATAATCGTTGGAAATTTATTCATTGTTCAGAAAATTTTCATTTACCGGGTTCAAAAAGCATGTTTGTTTCATACCAGTTCATCCCTTCCTCTTTATGCACCGGTATCAGTGTAAACATCAGTTTGGGCGGCAGTTGCCAGTCTTTCAGTGGATCAAAACGATCTACCGGCAGTTTCACCAGCACGCTGTTCCAGCCTTTCCTAACGGACACCAGGGCAGGTGGCCGGTAGGAGAAACCTTCATCAATCAGCGGATCCTCCAACCGGCCCACTTCCCTACCCGGAAACGCCCATGCCGGTGGCGGTAGCAGCGTTTCATTCAGCCATATCCTGCTTTTCATATAATCCCACTCCCCTGCAGGTGGCGTAGCATCAGCACCCGACCTGGAGAGATCTTTTAACTCGGTAAACATAGTCATGGTAGTATCGCTGTTACTCCAGAACCGGGTAAAAGCGTACCAGGTGGTACGCTCCCCTGGCGCCGGCAACCAGGCTTTCACACTGTCCACTCCGCCGGGGCCATGGGTATGCCATAGCCAGATGGTGCCACCGGTGGCGCGGATGCTGCCTATAGAATCCTGCAGGGAAGCAACTGCGGTCTCCGGCCAGAAACGGGTATCGAGTGCGCCGTTGTTTTCAAACGGGCCAAACAGCTTCCAGTGGATGTTGGTTTGTTTTACATATTGAAATGGCAACGTTGAAAAATAACGACGCTTATGATCGATCAGCCGTTTTTCAAACCGGGCAAAATCTTTTGCCCTTGCGGAGCTGTCGTTGCCCAGGAAAAAAACAACGCCCTCATTCCCACCTCCCCGCCAGCTGCGTTCCGCAAAGGCGAGCATAGACGGGTATACCGCTGTCATCTGCAGCAGATCGGTTTCCCTGGCCACCCTGCGATCGCTCCACAAACAAATTTCTCCTCCAAGCAGATGTGCATTACCTTTTTCTTCACTACCTATTTGCCGGTTAAAAATGGTGACCACGCTATTGAGCGGATCATAGTCACTCAGGTAGAGGAAACGGGAATCAATATACTTTACCTGTTGGCCGGCCAGCGGTTCTTTCTTCCACAATTGCCGGATGGTGCTGCCTGTGCCAACCCCGCCCGGCGCCCAGGTGATCACTTCCATATGATGTTGCCGGATCGCAGCTGATACATCGGGCAACAGCTGTTTATTGGTAATCTCTACCTCATCCGCACCGATATGTAAAAACGGGAGATCATACGTGCTGCATACTTCGTTGATAATATCCAATACTATCCGGCTACCTTTCGGGCTTTGCATATCCTCGCCAGTAGCCCTTTTAAATGCGCTGCTATGACCGGGAATATCCAGCTCCGGTACCAGCGTGATATACCGCGCTTTACAATATTGAATAAGATCTTTCATCTCTGCAATACGGTAGTATTGCCCTTTGTTCCGGGCCATATGCTCCGGCGCAGTGAGCGCGGGATAGCGCTGTACCTGGAGGCGCCAGGCCACATCTTCTGTTAAATGGAAATGAAAGATGTTGAGCTTATAGCGGCTCATGATATCTATCTGTTGTTTCAGCTGTATGAGCGACTGGTAGTTACGTCCAACATCTACCATATATCCGCGCCAGGCATAAGCGGGATAATCCAGCACATTACAACCCGCCACCCATGATCCGTTTATCAACTGATACAGCGTTTGCAGCCCGTTAAAAATACCATGCGGCGTATTGGCGACAATAAGTACCTGTTTCGCGGTAACCTGCAGTTGATAGGCTTCTTCCGGCAAATAAGATGCAGGTACTTTTCCCAGCTTCAACACGATGGCGTTAGTGGCAACGGCTTGTTGCCGGATGTTGGTATTAAAACCTTTTGCTGTTAACATCTCTCTTAAACCCTGTGCTTCTTTTTGCAATATGCTATCAGTCACCACAATCGTTTTGCAGCGATCCAGCAAAAAACGGCTGTCGCTCCACTTTACGGTTCGTGGCAGGGGAATGAGCGAGGGCTGCCGGGCATACAACGGCGCATTTACTGACAACAGCCAAACGATCATCGTTATTAACCATCTTTTGTTCCTTCTGTAACAGATTAACAGCATAAACTTGTTTTAGTATCACCTCAGAAGCCATAGGCACTGATATCTCCCAGCACGATATAAGACTGAGGGCCTGTGAGGCCAATGAATTTGAAGTATCTCGCCTTCGGATGGGCGGGTATATCATAAGACTGCCCATCGTTGATAGTCCGGTTAAAATTGAAGACGCCGGCATCTGTCCAACTAATATTATCGATGCTGGTCAGCAACTGAAATGTATCACAGGCGCGGTCGTCGTCGGTTTTCCGGTACAGCGTAAACGAAGTGATCATATGTTGCACGCCCATGTCTACCACGAAGAAATGCGGGTAGGAAGAGTTACCCACCCATGCATGCCAGCGCGTACCGGGTTTTCCATCGATCACATTGGTTACGAGGTTTTCATCACCGGGATGCTGACTGGAGAAAGCGATGATCTGCCAGTTTGTTGGACTGAATAAAAAAGGCTTGCTGGTAGCATAGCTCGTATAAAAAGTATCTATGCTTAACGAATCAGGCAGAAACAGGGTCCGATACTGGCAGGTGGTGCCTGGTTTCATGTCTGTGATACCGGAGGTAGCGGCACTGGCCGGAAACCGCAGTACCCGTTCATTTCCTGACAGGCTGGTATATTTCACTTCGGTGGCATATGCCCCATTGGAAATATCCGCGCCGCCCCATTTCAGCGATACTGAATCTGTATACAATATGCTTTCGTCTACCGGGCGGCTTAATAAGCTGGACTGATATACATCTCCATAACTGGCGCCAAATAACTCCACCGGCACGGACGTATGCCCTTTTCCATCAAAAGTTTTGATGACGAAAGAATAACTCTTTTCCGGTAAATTATTAATCATATACGTGATGGTATCTCCTTTGGGTGGAATGGGCACATCGGCAGAATCTGTAAAATTATTCCAGTAAATTCTGGCGGCAGCGAGATTTGGGTCTGAACCCCGCAGCCAGGAAATTTTAGCCCTGTTCCGGCCGGCATGTACCACCGGCATATTGGCTTTCCCGGTATAAACAATCCCATCCGGCACTACAAACTGTTTGTAGGTGCTGTCCATTTTCTTACAGGCCCACAGGAAAACAATCAGTACAAAAAGATAAAATATATTCCGCATTTTTTTCTTTTTAAAATTTCAAAAAATATCAGGGAGCTTCCTGCCCCCACAGGTCCAGCTCTGCTATTACTATCTGTCCGGACATGCTGTAAGTTTCCAGCGTTTTAAAACGGATAAACCGCACCGCCGGCAACAGGCGGTCAAAGGAAAAATCTTCTCCCTTAAACCAGGCGTAATCGAGATCTTCCGCGCTCGTTTGTCCTAATGGCAAACCGGATGGTTTGAATGAGTTAAAAGAACCCAACAACTCCCAATGATCCCAGCTGCCATCAGGACTTGGATCATTCGATCCCCAGAGTTCAAATTTCTTCACCGCGGAACCTGCATAGAAGTGACCCGATGAGATCTGGTGCTCCACGATACGGCTCAGCACCACTTTCTTCCCCAGGTCCAGCGTAAACCACTGGGGCAGTATAGAAGAATTGGTGGAAGCGAATATGCTGCCATATCCCTGGATATTATTATCCCACAAATGCTCAATGGTGTAGGCCTCTGCCGGTACCCAGGTATCGGTAGGAAGGCGCAGCGCCGACCAGGTATTTTTAGGTATCGGTGCTTCGTAAATCGGTTTCAGTGTTTTGATCAATGTGTCAGATTTATTACTCCACCGGTCCCTCACGAATACGGCAAACTTTCTTACCGTAATGTCAAACCCGCGTACGGAGTAGTTCCCCAGGGGAGCGCCGGTATAAAAAGTATTGACGGTAGTCCAGGTGTTTTGCCCGGTAGAGTCGAGCATAACCGTAATGGACAGATTATCTTTCGCGTCATTTTTAAAAGCGATCTGCACGCCGCCAAAGGTAGCCTCCATGGTAATGGAAGCGAAGGTGGACTGAACCGGGGGCCGCAGCGGCTGTACTTTAACCGCTACCGGGGAAGATGCTTTTTCATTTTTGCCCACGCTGAATAGCTGTACATTATGCACCAGCGTATCACCAAATCCTACCAGGCGGATGGTATCGGTATAGTAAGACGCTTTGGCTTCGCGGAAAACTCCTTCGCGTATTTCGTAAACCGCTTTCACATAAGAGAGGTTGGGATCTGCGGGTATTTTATAGGTCAGCAGTGCGCCTCCCGGGTTGGCCATTACTTTCACCTCGCTGATGGGCGCGGGCGCCGGGGTGTTGCCATCGGTATAGTCGATCCGGCCTTCCTTTTTGCAGGCGGTTGTTATTAATATGACTGCTATGATATAAAGTAGTTTTTTCATGCTTGTTATTTTTATGCCCGATGATTACCAACCGAGGTTTTGCACCAGGCTTCTGTCGGTGGAGAGGGTACCTTCACTGATAGGCCAGAAATAATTTTTCAGTCCGAATGCCTGGTTAAAGATTGTTTTTGGACGGTAGTAAGCCGATGCTGTTTCCTGTATCAGATCCCATCCTTTAACCGGCCTGTTTAGCACTGTTTGCGCTTCTTTCCACCGACGGAGGTCCCAGAACCGTTGTCCTTCGAAGGCCAGTTCAATCAGCGTTTCCTGGTGAATGATATCCCTCATTCCTTTGGGGCTGGTATATTTAGCGGGATTGTTGGAATAAGTGCTCCAGGAAGATTCCACGGATTTCAGTCCTGCCTGTTCGCGTACGAGGTTTACGTAGTTGTACACTTCTGCTCCCGGACCTTCTGATTCATTTAATGCTTCCGCGTATAGCAGGTATAAACCTGCGAGGCGCATGATGGGCCATGGATAATAGGTAACGGAGTAATCGTTGCCGGTGCCTATCACATTCTGATAGTGTACGGCTTTTTTCAGGTAGTACCCGGTGATGGTGCCAAAATCCGGTTTACCAAAGCCATTCCGCTGCCTGTATTTTGCTTCGAGGTAAAACAGGTCCTGGTATTTTTTATCATCGTAACGTCCTTGTCCATACCAGATACCACCATCAAAACCCAGGTCCGCATAAAATCTTGGCTCGCGGTTAAAGTTCAAACTGGCGGTGGTATAATCTTTCCGCAGATACAGCTTATCTTTTTCACCCGCTACTTTCAGGGAATATCGGTTATTATAATCCCATGTTTTATCTTCCGTGATGGGCACGCCGTTGCTGGAATAAAATAATTCCACCATGTGCAATGGCGGCGATAGCTGGCCATGGGTAATGGTGATATCCCTGTTCTGCGGATCAATATAGGAGGTGATCAATTGCTGAAAGCCGATGGAATTGGTTTGCGTATTCGCCCAGATAATGCCGCTGTTCCATCTTTCGCAAAAACTATTCCTGATACTTAGCTGGGTCATGATGGTATCAGAAAGATTGAACTGCTGGAAATCCGGGCGGTACTTATACAATTTCATGCCTGCCTGGTGACAGGCTGCTATGGCGGCTTTACAGGCGGCGGTAGCAGAATCCCATTTTACTTTGGAGAAGGTAGTATTAAACAGCGGTGTACCATCGCGGTTTTTAAGTCCGGCTTGATCCGTGTTACCATTGAACAATGGGCTGGCAGCGTATACCATTACCCTGGCCTTTACCGCCAGTGCGATGGGTTGTGTAACACGGCCCAGCTCATTGGTGGGATCAATGATGGTGGGCGGCAGGTTGCCGGTGGCGCCATTGATCAGCTGGAGGATGTAGTTAAAACAGGAATCCACCGGTGCGCGCAACAGGTTTGTTTCGCTGCCATCGGCATTGACCGGTAAATTCGTTTTCACGAGTGGTATTGGC
Organism: Chitinophaga hostae; assembly: GCF_018224885.1. GTDB lineage: Bacteria > Bacteroidota > Bacteroidia > Chitinophagales > Chitinophagaceae > Chitinophaga > Chitinophaga hostae. Next base: position 73,734 of record NZ_JAGTXB010000011.1, read on the forward strand.
CCGTACATCATCACCAGGTAAAAGTTGTAATAGCCTTTCAGGAATTCCACTTCTGCTACCCACCTCCTTCTTTCTCTTTCTTCCAGATCCGGTACTTTGCCAATATTTTCCAGGAAGATGTTGCAATCGCGGATAGCCCTGAAGTAAAACGACCACCTGTCGCCCAGTGGGGACACTACATTCTGGTATCCCTGGGCCATACTAAAAAAACCGGATTCCTTGGCGAAGCGCCAAAGCTCATCACCGCCTACTATTGCCGGATCATCATCGAGGGTGCCATTTTTAGGCAGGTAGGAATAACAGGTAAACAAATATTTCTTTGCTTCAATGCGGGTTGTGAAGGCATTATCGAGGGTGGCTACATTGTCCGGCACTACGTCCAGGAATTTTGCGCAGGAGTTACATGCCAGTAAAACAAGCAGCATGAAAATCTTTAGTATGCTATTATCTTTCATCATTCTTTTTGTTTTGTGTTAATTAAAGCCCAGGTTCAGTCCAATATTAAACACCCGTTGCACCGGGTATCCGAGGCCGTTTCCGCCCATTTCCACATCCCATAAATTAAACTTACTGAACGATAATAAATTGGTGGCATTGAGATAAAACCGGCAGGTAGAAGTCCGCATTTTCTTCTGCCATCTTGCCGGCAAAGTATAGCCGATTTCAACCTGTTTTAAGCGCAGGAAAGCGCCATCGCGCATAAACCAGGTGCTGGTTTGTGCATTGTTCTGATTTACGGTGGGACTTAACCGTGGCCAGAGCGCGTGTACATTCTGATTGTCTTCCGACCAATGATCATCCGCATAGGCTTTCAGCAGCTGGTTTTGCAGCTTACCCGATATTATTTCCCCCGGGTAGGTATAGGAAGCAAATGGCGAAGTGGCGGAAGGGTCTATCCAGAATGATTCATTTTCCATTCCCTGGAAGAAGGCAGAAATATCCAGGTTTTTATAACCCATAGAAAAGCCAAAGCCGTACACGATTTCAGGCACCGTAGGATTACCGATGGGTACTTTATCGGCTTCGGTGATTTGTCCGTCCCTGTTTACATCGAGGTATTTGATATCGCCGCCGCCGTACTGGCCAAAGTTCTGTTTGGGAGAATTGGCGGCTTCCTTATCGTCTACAAATAGTTTTTCCGCAATATATCCGAAGGTTTGATTGATGGAATAACCGGTATGGTAGCGATACCATTCGTTGTACTTTGGTTCTTCATAATTTTCGTATTTGCTGCTGGCGTAGGTAAAATTTGCCATAGCAGATGCCCAGAAATCATTTTTAAAGAACTGTTTGTAATCCATAGAAATATCCACGCCTTTGGCGGAAGCGATGCCTACATTGGCTCTTATGGGAGCGGCAAAACCTGCGGCTTCCGGGATGGCGGCGCGGGTCATCAGGATATGATCGCGGTATTGAGAAAAATATTCCGCTGTAATATTCAGCTTATTAAACAGTCCCAGTTCCAGTGCAATATTCTTTTGTTTGGAAGTTTCCCAGGTAATATCCTGGTTAGCATACCGGGAGATGGATATGCCGTTCAGGCTGTATAAAGTTCCCGGATCACGCCCAAAGGTGGCCTGCCGGTTTTGATCATTCATGTTTACATTCGACAGGTAAAAGAAGCGGTCCTGTGGCGACCCGATGGCGTCGTTACCGATAATGCCGTAAGTAGCGCGGAGCCTGGCATTGGACACCACTAATTTGATCGGGTCAAAGAATTTTTCATTGGAGAGCGTCCAGGCGATACCTACAGACGGGAAGAAGCCGAAGCGATGGTTTTTATCGAAACGTTCGGACCCGTTATAGCCAAAATTGATTTCTGCATAGTAGCGTTTATCGTAATCGTAGGTAGCCCTGCCTGACAGTCCCAGGTTCCTGAAAGGGAGCGACTGCTGCAGGTCGCCGGCGTTGGCATTCAAACGGTTCTGTGCCATAAATACCAGCATTCCGCTAACACCGCTTTTATCGAAAGTGCGGTCGTAGTTTAAGCGCGATTCCAGGTAAAACGAGGTGCTGATCGTTTTATCACCTTCCCGGTAGCCCAGGTATTCCGTGCCGTCGTTAGGGTTGGTATTGGTGATAAAATAGGTATTGGTTAACTTATCATAGGCATCCATATCGTACCAGAAAGGATTATAAAACCTGCTGACATCAAAATAGGAAGTCCGGTTGGTATTGACCATACCACTGGCCACCAGTCCGGGTGTAATCGCTTTCAGGTTTTGTTTCAGCTCTATCTGCGCCAGCATGAGGGACCTGGAATAATCTTTATATCCTTTTACCATATCGGCATAGGGATTTATGTATTGCCCTTCTTCGTAGTTGCCGAACATGATATGTTTTACAAACCGGTGCGCTTCGTCTGCCGGGTAATAGGCCGGGAACAGTACGGGATTTGCCCGCATCACCTTTTGGTACATGCTGGCGCCGCCATCGAGGGGACCGCTGTAGTCATCAAAACTACCACTTAAGCGTACTACCATTTCCGTAGTATTTGTTAAGTTGACATTTACATTGGAGCGAAGACTATAACTGTTTAAACGGATATTGTTATTGAAGTTATTTCGCCGGTCTACCTTCATCAGGCCATTGTCGCGGTTGTAGGCGCCGGATACATAATACCTGGCAACACCGCCACCGCCGCTGATGCTGAGGTTTAGGCGCTGATTCATGGTATTATCTTTAAACAGTTGTTTGCGCCAGTCGTTCGCCGGATAGGCGGTGGGGTTAGTACCTGCGATGGTGTTATCTATTTTCTGATCGCTGTAGGGCAATGCGCCGAGCGGGTCGCGGGTGAGTACTGCTTCGTTGGCCAGCTTCATATAGGTAACCGGGTCGGCCAGCTCTATATTTTTGGTGGGGGCCGATAAGGAGTTTTCTATCCTGAACGAGAGATGCGCCTTGCCTACGGCGCCCGATTTGGTAGTAACGAGTATTACGCCGTTAGCGGCTCTTGAGCCGTACAGGGCTGTGGCGCTGGCATCTTTCAAAATAGAAAAACTGGCGATATCATCCACCTGCAGGCGGGCAAGATCAGTAGTGGTGAGTTCCACGCCATCGATCAGGATCAGCGGATCTTTTTTGTATCCGAAGGTGGTAACACCTCGGATAAAGAACTGCGCATTATCCTGGCCGGGTTCTCCGCTGCGCTGAAATGCAATGACACCGGCAGCGCGGCCGGCCAGCGCCGTAGTGAGATTGCTGGAAGGGACTTTAAGATCCGAAGGGCGGATGGTGGTAACAGATCCCACCATATCACTTTTTTTCTTGGTACCAAAGGCCACCACCACTACGTCTTTCAGCTGACTGGAGATAGATTGCAGGCTGATGTTGATGGTTTGCTGGTTACCTACTTTTACGCGCTTTTCTATAAAGCCGATATAGCGGAATACCAGGGAGTCGCCCGCTTTCGCCTCGAGAAAATACTTTCCTTTTTCATTGGTAGTGGCGCCTTTATTGGAGCCTTTTACCTGCACCGTTACACCCGGGATAAGGGAGTTATCGTCGGCAGATACAACGACCCCGGAGATGAAAATGGGTTGTTGCGCCGATAACAGGGTGCAGCACAACAACATGACAGGCACGAGAAAAAGTCGTTTGTTGCATAGTCTATGCAGGAGTGGTGAAAGAAAATAACGTGTTTTCCAGTACGTAGAATTTTTCATAGCGCAGCGCTAATTACAATTTGATGAGATGGATAAATGTGGTGCTACTGTTTCGAAGATACCGGGCTGTTGAAGCGTTTGTGGATTTCAGTTGATCTTATTATAAAAATATCCGGCATCCGATCCATCTGCTGCCGGAATAGCTGATCACCGGCGGTTCCGGTCATAGGGAAGCCACCTGCTGTCAACATCGACGACAAGATGTAGAAATACCTGATTTGCTAATGTGGAAGTGGTATTACACGATCATTTCACCGCATACCAATTGCGTGTAAATCTTTCGCTACATTTTTGGTTGTACTAAAAACGTGAAACTGAAACAGTCCGTACAGCATAGCGTCGTAGCTGAAGCAACAAAGGAAACTCGGGGATCTCTGCAATACTATTTCCCTTTATTGCTGCAACTATGATTGTTCACTGTATAATCTTCGGCTTTTCAGATACTTTCTTCTCAGAAAGTGATAGCAAATTAAAAAACAAATTTGTTTCCGGCATCCTGCCCCATCCTGTTCCGGCAGGTACCTCGTGTTTGGGGCAGTTTTCATATCCGGACGACTATCTCATTTTTTAACTAATATTATTTCTCATTAATGAAGTCACTTATTTCAGTCAATACGGTGGCCAGTTTAGCGGGTTGCGACAAAAACGGTGAATGCCCGCTGCTGAGTGTATATATTTTATCACAGGAAGAGAGCGTCTGCATATGCCGTTGACTGCTGATCCCCAGGGCGTTATCGTTCAGCGTCTCAATATAAAACCGGGGTATCGGCTGCGGGGATACCATATTCTTTTGACCCGGCTTTTTGTTGCCCATGGGCACAACCGGCTCCGGGCTTAGTCTGTCAATCGCCCATTGTGCTATCGCATCTTCACAATCTGCATAAAACAACTGCTTTGCCTTCTTTTTATCGACTGATATTGTGCCATTGCTTTCATCCGTTATTAACGAAGATGACATCAGTGATACCGTATCATTCCGCATAATTTCCGGTGGAGACATCCCTTCCGGTAAGAGGAATGCTGACAAATAGATCAGGCCTTTTATTTTGCCGGGATATTTTTTCGCCAGTTCAGTAATCACCATTCCACCGGAGCTATGACCAAGCAACATGACCGGCCGCTCCTGCTTTTCGAGCAGGGCGCCAATGTTATCTGTATAATGATACAATTCCTTCCCTTGCCCAGTATGATCGGGAGTGATCACCCTGAAGCCCTTCTTCTCCATTAGCGGTTTTAGCTTATCCCAACACCAGGCTCCATGAAAGCCGCCGTGTACCAATACAAATGTATCTTTGGGTCGTTGCTTCATGATGTTACAGGATTCGTTCAGCATGAGCAATAGCGTGGCGAGTGCCGGGAGCATTAAATTCCTGATGCTATCATTGTACATCTTGTCAGTTTACTTTTATCAATCAGTAATATCTCCTGCAAAAATACCTGCCATCTGCTATCGATAATTGTAAGTTTCCGACAATGACCAGTGGTTACAGGATGATGTTTGCCACCGTTGTATGTAACCGGCTTTGCAATAGCCCGGGAGTCAAACCGGAAAGGTCTTTCACCTGCCTGATGAAATGCGCCTGGTCAAAATAATTTAACCGGTAGGCGATGTCCGATAGTTTATCGAACGACCGGTCAGCCATCATCCCGATAGCGGCCTTGAAACGGGCTGTTTTGATATAGTGTCTGGGTGTAACGCCTATGGCCGACAAAAACCTTCTCTCCAATTGTCTTTCTGAAAGGCGGTAGCAATCGCATAGCTCCTTAACAGTTATTGTTGCCACGCCTGTTTTTATGTACCGGATACAATGCCGTATCAGGGCATCCTGGTTGCTTACATCAGCCATCCCTGCCAGGTAATGTGATAGCACTTTTATAATATCCGGTATGGTTTTTTTTGATGAAATAATTTCGGTAAAAGGCATCCGCAGAAATTCATCCAAGCGAATTCTTTGATTGGTTAATTCGTGGGCATTGATGCCAAATAACTCTTTTATGGCCCATGGCTGGAAAAGTACCCCTATTGCGAGAAACGAGGGATTGTCTGTATTTTTTGTGGGTGAAGTTGTTTGTCCATATAGCATGGATCTCCTTGGATAAAACTCCTGCCTGCCTGTTGAAAATTCGATCACTGCTCCCGGGGAGTCATCTACGAATGTCCGCACCGGCAATTCAACGGTAGTTTTACGCGCTACCTCCAATGTCCAGAAGTACCGGATATAAGAACTTAATGTTGCTCCTGGCGCTATGATTTCATGTTTAACCAAGCAAATATTTTTGTTTACCCGCATGCCCCGGGATCTCTCAATATAGGGTATTTCAGGAACAGCTTCCCGCTTAATCACAAATGGCAGCAGCTGCTATTATTCCTTTTTCCTCCTTTTGACTACAACAAAGCGTGCTTTGGTTACACCCGTTTTCTGTTTGTGGTGGACTTTTGCATCAACAGAAAAACAATATATGAACATCGTACTTACAGGCTCGTTAGGGCATATTGGGAAACCGCTCACACAAGAGCTGGTAAAAAAAGGACATTCGGTTACCGTTATCAGCAGCAACGCCGAAAGACAAAAAGATATCGAGGCTTTAGGTGCAAAGGCTGCCATTGGCACTATGCAGGACGCTCACTTTTTATCGGCTGCTTTCCGGGGAGCAGATATCGTGTATTTAATGGAAACGCTCGATGCCGTTGGCGGCTTCTTTAACAAAGATCTTGATTTCATCGGCACTATCACGGAGATCGGGTACAACTACAAACAGGCCATCGAAGCCTCGGGCGTGAAACAGGTGGTACATCTCAGCAGCGTGGGTGCGCATATGGACAAAGGCAACGGTATTCTTGCTTTCCATTACAATGTAGAGCAGATTTTGAAGCAACTGCCGGAAGATGTATCCATTAAATTTATCCGTCCGGTAGGATTCTACACTAATTTCTTCGCGTTTATGCGCAGCATCAAAGGTCAGGGCGCTATTGCGGAGAACTACGGCGGCGATAAAAAACATCCCTGGGTTTCACCGGTAGATATTGCAACCGTCATTGCCGAAGAAATTTCGACACCTTTTGAGGGAAGAAAAATCCGTTACGTAGCCAGCGATGAAGTATCACCGAATGAGATCGCCTCTTTGCTGGGCGCCGCTATCGGCAAACCTGACTTAAAATGGTCGGTGATTCCCGACGATGAATTACTGGATAACTGGCTGGCAATCGGGATGAACGCCCAGGTAGCACAAGGCTTTGCAGAAATGCAGGCTGCCATGCATTCCGGTGTTTTGTATGAAGATTTTTACCGGAACAAACCGGTATTAGGCGAGGTCAGATTTACTGAGTTTGTAAAGGAATTTGCCGCAGTTTATCATCAACAGTAAAATAGTTACCTTCACCCTGGAAACAAACCTGTTGAGGAATCATATGCATCTGCACACCTGGTTCCTCAACAGATTTAAAACACTATGGCAGATATAACACCACACCGAATTAAAACGATCAGCGAATTTCATCAGCTCCGGGGTTTGCCGAAGCCGGAACATCCACTCATCAGCGTGGTGGATTATGCTGCTATCAAACATAGGCCAGGAGCCAAGTCCAGCTGTATATTTGACTTCTATTCCATCTCGATAAAACGCGGGATAGGCGGAAAAATGCTGTATGGACAACAGCAATATGATTTTGATGAAGGAGTGATGTTTTTCATGGCGCCCAACCAGGTTTTCAGGATTGAAACGGATGCAAAAACAACAGAAGAACGTTCCGGATGGATGCTGCTGGTTCATCCCGATTTTTTGTGGAATACTTCCCTGGCAAAGACTATCAGGCAGTATAAATATTTTGACTATTCGGTCAGCGAGGCATTATTTCTTTCCGAAAAAGAGGAACTCACGCTTAACAATGTTATTGAAAACATCCGGCAGGAATATCATTCCAACATTGATAAATTCAGCCAGCAAATCATCATTTCGCAGATAGAAACACTGTTGAACTACTCGGAGAGATATTATCACCGCCAGTTCATCACCAGGAAAATTTCCAATCATAAAATCCTCGATCAGCTGGAAGATTTGCTGACAGCTGCTTTCAACAGCGACGACCTGGTAAAAAACGGATTACCCACTGTGCAGCATATTGCCGGCGCACTAAACCTGTCGCCTAAATATTTAAGCAGCCTGTTAAAGGTATTAACCGGGCAAACTGTTCAGCAACAGATTCATGATAAACTGATTGAAAAAGCCAAGGAGAAATTATCTGTTACAACGTTATCTGTCAGTGAGATTGCTTATGAATTAGGGTTTGAGCACTCCCAGTCTTTCAGTAAGTTATTTAAAAGTAAAACCAGTCTTTCGCCGTTGGAGTTCCGGAGGTCGTTTAATTGATAGTTGCCTATAATAGCTTACTTTTAGCACAACCCAATTCCATACCATGAAAAAAATTGTTTTTTTATTGGTTTTATTCCTTGCCTGCAGCCTTTATTCCGTTGCGCAAAATACCAGGGAAGCTATCATGTACATTGTTGACTCTATCCCGGTAATAGAGGACCCTGAAGAAGATAACCAGGTTATAGAAGCAGACGTAGCTGATATTACCGTTATTAAAAACAGGGACTCCCTGAATGCCCTGGGCTACGATAAATTTGCCGGAGCCATTTTCATTTTTACAAAAGCCTATCGTACCCGGTCTGACGACACGAAAAATATTCCGTCTCTAAAACAAATGGAAAGAAAGAATGGAGTATGGTATTTCCACGGTAATCTTTACAGCGGCAAGTTCATAGACTATTATTATAGCGGACGAAAACAACATGAGGGAGCTTTTCAAAACGGGAAAGCAGAAGGGCTTCTAACGAAATATTACTCAAATGGCCTGGTATCAGCAGAAAATTATTATGTCAACGGAATCCAAAATGGTACCGAAAAAGAATACTACGAAAATGGAGTACTAAAACAGAAAGGAGAATTTGTAAACGGAAAAGAAACCGGCGTTTGGGAAATGTATTTTCCTAACGGACAGGTAAGACAACGGAGTTCTTTCAGGGATGGAACAATGGATGGTGAAACAACCGTCTACTATTCCACCGGTCAGGTACGGGCGGTTGAGATCGCAAAAAACGGGACCATCACGGCTGATAAACGCCTGGAGAAGATAGAGCAAATGATGACCAAGGGGCATGCTTCCTATAAGGAAGGCGACTATAAAGCGGCCATCAAAAATTATTCAAAAGCCATAGATCTTGATAGTACCTATGCCGAGGCTTATTTTGCGAGGGGTACTATGAAGTTAAACAACTTCCTGTTTGACGAAGCTATCCTTGACTTCAACAAGGCCCTGGTATTTGAACCCTATTTTGAAAGAGCCTTGTCCAACAGGGCTTTTGCGCGAATAAGGAAATACCAGTTGGGCAGCGGCAGAAAATTGTCCGGAAATAGGGACGTAACTGTTATAGCATCCAAGGATGTCCCGGATATCCCTGCAAACGAACGGGTGATTATCTGTGCTGATTTAAAACAAGCTATATTTTTGGGCGACAACGGTAAAATGATCCTGGATGCCAGGCGGGAGTTTTGTGATGCAAAATAACCGCTGCCTAAGCCACCGTCCTGGTCCTGTACTTATTCCTGTATTCCACCGGCGTAGAACCGGTGATTCTTTTAAATACCGTCCTGAATGTTTTCAGGTCGTTATAACCCACACTATAAGTAATTGCTGCAATATTGGTTTCTCCGGATTCAAACGCTTTTTTTGCGGCTTCTACTTTTATGCGCTGAATAAATTCTATGGGGCTTAACGAGGTGGCGCTCTTGAACCGGCGGATAAAATTCCGTTTGCTCATATTTACTTCCCTGGCAATTTGCTCCACAGAAATATCTGATTCAAACTTCTTCTCAATATAACTTTGTGCTTTGTGTATGTCATCATCATTGTGTTGGCGGCGTCCTGAAAAGATGGTGAAAATATTTTGGGAGGTTCGGCCGTAGTCCAGCGCGTAGTATTTGCTCAGCTCTACTGCAATGTCTTTACCACAGTGTGTTTCTATAAAATACAGCAGCGCATTTAAAGCTGAAAACCCTCCCCCACCGGTTATAATAGCTTTGGAATGGGTAACCACATGTTCCGCCTTAAAATCGATTAAGGGATATCGTTGCTGCAGGTCTTCAATGGCGCCCCAGTGAGAGGTAGCCGGCATTCCATTTAACAGGCCGCATTCTGCCAGGAAATAAGTTCCGGTGCAGAGACTGATGATCTCCGCTTCTTTATCATATTTATCTTTTACCCAGCCGATGAGTTCCCGGTTTTTGCTGAGCAGGGAGTCGATACCTGCCGGATCGGTACCCATTGGCGGAATGATAACGATATCTGTGTCAAATTCATCAGCAAGCGTTTTGCTGCAGTCAAACCGTATAGGCATATTCAGCTGCACAGTTTTAAGCCGCACCCCCACCAGCTCTATCCGGAAAGGAGCTGGCAGGCCTTTCCTTACAACAGCCTCATTTGCGCTGGCCAGTAAAGCGGCTGTGGTGGAAACCGCCGTCGGTAACACCTCTTCGTATATTATAATTGAAATATGTTTCATTACCATTTGGGTATTGCTTAGTTAAAACTACACAAAAAAAATGGCACAAAATGCACTGTTCATTGTCACTTTAGCACAGTGATGACCTTTAGATGCCGTCATAATTTTGCTTCAGAAACCTTAAACAAACTGTTATGAAGACAATATTTGACAACACAACCAGGGAGGAATTGATTGGCAGAATTAATTCTCTCACTCCCAAAAGCACTCCACAGTGGGGCAAAATGAGTGTTTATCAAATGGCAAAGCATTGCACCATCTGGAACAACTGGATCCTGGGAAAGAAACAATATGACTATACACAGGGCTTACTGGGGTGGATTTTTGGTAAAATGGCATTAAAGGGAATGGTGAAAGATGACAGTCCAATGAAAAAAAATATGCCCGCAGGATCCGCCTTTTTTTCAAAAGAAAAGACCGGTGACGTAGAACGTGAAAAAAAGCTCTGGATGGAGCAGGTAGCTGAATATGCCCATTATTCGAACCCGGGTTTTGTACACGATTTCTTTGGCAAAATGAAAGTAGACGAAATCGGCATTCTTGCCTATAAGCATTTCGACCATCACCTGCGGCAGTTTAACGCGTAGCGGCAGCTTTATACGGCGCCCTGCGAAGTCCCACATGGCCCTTTAAAGAGGACCGTGTGGGGACCCCGGGATGCTAATTTAGCGAAGCCTTATACCGCTGCAACGCCTCCATAAAGTAGTAGTCCGCATACACCAGCGGCACATCGATCTCGGCATTGTGCGGAATGCTTCCCACACTGTGCATCAGTATAAAGTTACCGTTCTTTTCCGCAGGCGCCCTGTACGCGGCTCCCGCCAGCGAATGCAACATAGTGATGGCTGCCTGGCGATACTTAGCAGCTTTGCTGTTGTCGACATAGCGACTCAGTTCAAACAAGGCTGATGCCACAATAGCGGCCGCAGAAACATCCCGGTATTTTGTTTTTATATTGTTGGCATTGGAACGTATGCCTGGTTTGAATCCTGCTTCCTCGGCATTGAAATCCCAGTAAGGTACTTTGTCGGCCGGAAGATTTTTGTTGTCCAGGAACCAGTCGGCCATACCGGCCGCCGTTTTGAGGAAACGCGGATCCTCTGTTTCCCGGTAAATCATCGTAAATCCATAAATACCCCATGCCTGACCGCGTGACCAGGTAGAATTATCCGCAAATCCCTGCGCGGTTTCCCGGGCAAGTACCTGACCATTGGTCGTATCATAGCATACAACATGATATGAGCTGTAATCCGGGCGTATTTGGTGCTGCATGGCGGCTTCCGCATGACTTACCGCGATATGACGAAAGCTGGTATCGCCGGTTTCCCTGGAAGCAAAGAACAACAACTCCAGGTTCATCAGGTTGTCAATGATCACCGGGTAATAATACATCTGCTGCCCATGCCATGACTTAAACGCATTCCAGGATTTGATGCTCCGGGTTACCGGGCTGAAACGCGTGCTGAGTGAACGGGCGCCCTGGATAAGGATATCCCTGTATGCTTTGTTTCCGGTTAACCGGTAAGCATTGCCATAACTGCAATACATCATGAAACCAAGATCATGGTGCTGGGTAAAATCTTTCAGCGGTTCCAGTTTTTCCGTCCATTTTACAGCTTCCTGCTGCCACACGGGATCCTTTGTTTGTTCGTAGGCATACCAGAGCGAGCCGGGAAAAAAGCCGGGCGTCCAGTCGTACATCGAAGTGGTGATCATTTTCCCTTCCTTGTTGATGGTCCGGGGAAAAGCCAGGCTATCACGGGATTCCGTATCCTTCAGCATATGCCTGAGCTGTTGCTGCGCAAAGCCCGCGTTAGTGCTGATAAAATCCATCTCCCCGCCTGCAGTGTAGGCAGTCAGGCCGGCGGCTAAAATAAGATAAAGCAATGGTTTCATATGCTATGGTGTCACTTTAATGATAAGTTCCCGTATCACACTTTTTTCTTCATCCAGCGTGTGGTTAAACGCCACAAAGGCGACCCTGTATACGCCGGGAGCCGGATATACATAAGCATATTCCTGCTTGTCCGGTTCATTGATACTTTTAATGCCGGTGCTCACATCGCCCGGAACACGGCCTGCATACAATGGCCTGGTGACAATCCAGCTGGTATTGCCGGATGCACTGCTGTTACCTCCTGTGATTTTAAGATCCGTAGCAGATGCTGTCCACCGGCCATTGGCAGGGCTCCATACATTGCCGTAACGTGTCCAGTAAGCAACGTCTGTTGACAAGGAGCTTAACAAAACAGTTTTTTCCGGCAATACATTGTTCACTGTAAATTCGGTGATCGTCCAGGTACGTTGGGTGGTACCCGTTACACCGCTGTATTTAAAAGCTATGAATAATGAATCATTTTCGTTTGCCACCAGGTCGGTGACATCAACTGCGCCAAAAGGCGCCACGGTAGCATTGCTTGCCAGTGTGCCACGGTTACTGATGTTTGTCCATGCAGCATCCGTTACGGCAGCAGAATCGAGGCCCTTTAGTTTGTTAGTCGCCAATACCTGCAGGGTATTCGCCTGTGTACCGAATTCCGCTTTGGAAGAAAAGCTCAGCATAATGCGGCCAAGCTTATAAGCAGCGCTGCGCCCATCGTAACGCTTGCCGGGCTCCCCGGAGTAAAATGCGATATTACCTGCGGCGCCGCTGAATTTGAAGCGGGTCGTATCTCCCAATCGATAAGTAAACGTGTCTGCTACGCGCCGTGCAGGATCTAACGTAACATTAAAATCCGGTGCAGCTACTTCCAGTTTTTTAGAACAGGCTGCCGCCAGGATAGGCAATAATATGAGGAGTGATTTTTTCATGGTTGTACTTTTTTTAATTACCAGCCTTCGTTTTGTGTCAACAGGCGGTTAAGGTTAAGCTCATAGGTTGGCTTCGGCAACATCACATGCCGGGCACTCACATTGCGTATCCCCTGCAAACCGTTAGGGTTGCCGGTAGATGTTACACCTGCGCCGTTGGACGTAGCCCATGCCGCAAAGTTCTGCATGTCTGTCACGAAACTTCCCCACCTGATCAGGTCGGCCTTCCTCACTGCTTCAAAACACAGCTCGCGCATCCGTTCATCGCGAATGGCCTGCTGAAATGCCTCTTTGTTAAGCCCCGGTGTAAGATCAGATTCATTGCCCACTGTGATAGTGGCCGTAGCGGTGGCCGCCTCTCCCGCATAGGTAAATACGGCGCCGGTTACAGCAGCATCAGAAGCACCCGTGGTATGAGTTGGTGCTGTATTGGTGGAAGTACCTGCCGTTGTTACGGTGTACAGCATTCCGTTGTTGGTAATTTGCATACCCGCTGCATAGCTGATGCCTGGCGTCCAGAAAGTGCCAATCACTACAACCGGAGAGGAGGTATAATAAGACCCTGGCGTTAATGCGCCGGGATTGCTGAGATAAATACCGTTTACTTTGCCGCCGGTAACAATAGCAGTTCCGGTGGCGCCGCTGCCACCGCCGCCGGTGATGCTTACGGCAGGAGCCTGGGTATAACCATCTCCCAGTTTCACCATGGTAATGGATTTAACCACGTTCCCATTCATTAATCCATATCCTCTTTTTCTTACCTGGTTAATATAGTTATAAGCATTCGCAGGGCCGTTCAGGTAGTTCTCCGCCTCTGCGCGCATCAGTAATACATCTGAATAACGGATCACCGGCCAGTTGATATTGTAGGTACCGCCTACACCATTGGTGTTGCGGATGGCCTGCGGCACATACTCCCGTCTGAACTTGCCGGCACACATCTGCCAGGGATTCGGACGGGTTGCTTTTACACGTGGATTTGTTCCGGTATAGATATAGCCGGCACAGTTCCAGTCACGGCGAATATCCAGCGAAGCCTTGTTAGGAGCCGCCACCCCGCCAGGATCCACCTCATACGAATCGAATAATTTTTTGGTCACCCACACCCATGCCGCAGCATTGTAGGAAGTAGAATCCAACGCCGTAACTGTAGACTGGATACCTACAAAGTTGCCGATGTCATTTCCCGATTTGTTCACTACACCGGCAGCTGCGCCCAGAGAGCCCAGCTCCCAGATATTTTCTTTCACATCGTACTGGTCCCTGGCCAGGTTGATGAATACCTGGCGATAATCGGGATTCAATGCGTGAAGCCCGGAAAGGATTACCTTATCTGTATAGGTGATCACATCCTGGTATTTGGTGGTATTATTTTGCGGATAACCGGCCCAGTAAAGGTACACGCGTGCCAGCATGGCCTGCACGGCGGTGAGTGTTACCACGTCATTAAATTTCGCCTGGGTAACGGTATAGTCTTTCAACAATATCTCCGCTTCCTTCATATCTTTTTCAATCTGTTTATACATATCCGCCTGTTTAACCTGGGGCATGTTTACATCATTGATGGCGGGTGTGTGAAGGACCAGCGGCACATCTCCATAATTACTGGTAAGAATAAAATACAGGAAGCCACGCAGAAACAAGGCCTGTCCTTTGATAATATTACGGCGGGAAGCATCCATTGCGGGTTTGTCGATATTATCAAGCAAGGCGTTAATATTATTGATACCCACGTATGCATAGCGCCAGATGCCGGCAATATGTACAAGCGATGCATCATAGTTATAACGCAATCCACGCGCATCGCCGTCTGCCGTGCGGTTGGACATCACCTCGTCTGTAGTGGATACAAAGTTGAAACCCATTACCTGCGCATAAAGTTCGGGGCGCATCAGATCGCCGTACACGCCATTCAGGGCCTGCTGCAGCTGCGCTTCTGTTCCATAATAATTGTCGCTGGTATAAAAATCCGTTGGTTTGGTATCGAGAAATTTTTTGCAGGAAGTAAGCCCTGCTATTGCTATACATGCCAGGATGCAAATACGTTTCATGTTCATCATTTTAGAAGGTTACATTTAAACCGGTCACATAAGACA
Organism: Chitinophaga hostae; assembly: GCF_018224885.1. Lineage (GTDB taxonomy): Bacteria > Bacteroidota > Bacteroidia > Chitinophagales > Chitinophagaceae > Chitinophaga > Chitinophaga hostae. The sequence continues at coordinate 88,869 of NZ_JAGTXB010000011.1, forward strand.
ATGAGTGCGGGTAAACGGCATAATCGAAGCCGGGGGTAAGATTCCCCGGTCTTCCGCTCACTTCCGGATCCATACCGGAATACTTCGTCCATGTATAAATGTTTTGTGCGGCGCCATAGATGCGTACATTTTTTATTTTCGCACGCTTCAGCAAAGAACCGGGCACGTTGTATCCCAGCGAAACGGTTCTCAGTTTCAGATAGGAACCATCCTCAATTACGCGGGAAGAATAGGCTGCATTACCCATACCGCCTGCACGGAACAGGGTGTTACTTGGATTGGTGGGCGTCCAGCGGTTGGCATAAGTAGCAAACTGGTTGAGGTTGGGATTGTTCACAATACCACCTTCAAATACATACCGGTTCGCATTGATGATATCATTACCATACGACCATTGCAGCAATATATTCAGATCAAAATTGCGATAACGGAAATCGTTGCTAAAACCGCCTGTATGTTTTGGTAAACCGCTGCCGATAATAGTGTAATCCTGGTTGTTCACCTGCAGATCACCATTCAGATCCTTGTATTTAATATCACCTGGACGGATAGCATTTCGCGCGGCGCCATTGGTGGGCACATCAGGTTTCAGCAGGTAGGTGCCATTTGGCATCGCATCAAAATCACCATACTGGTATACGCCATCAAACACTAATCCATACATTTCGCCCAGCGGCCTGCCAATCACGGAAATATAAGGGAACAAGCCGGAGTAAGTGGTATTGAAAAAAGTGCCGGAACCGGAAAGAATGGATTGTTGTCCTTCTGCCAGCGATTGTATTTTGTTGCTGTTAAAACTGATGTTAAAGCTGCTGTTCCAGCTGAACGCTTTGCTGTCGGCAATCACGCCGGTTACTGTGATCTCCAGTCCCTTGTTTTGCAGCTGGCCCACGTTTTTAAATCCTTGCGCATTCTCGATTCCATGTGCATAGGGTAATGCAGCATACAGCAGCAGATCCTTTGTGGTCCGCAAATACGCGTCAACGGTCAGTGTGAGCCTGTTTTTCAGAAGAGCCAGATCCAGCCCTATATTGGTTTGCTCATTAGTTTCCCAGCGCAAATCTTTATTACCGGAAGAAATCATCACCGCTCCAATGCCCAGGGGACCATTACCTGCAGCATACCAGTACTGGTTATTGGTAAGCTGTAACTGCGACAGGTAGGCGAAGTCCCCCACCCTGTTATTCCCCGACGCACCGTAGCCCAGCCTGATCTTGGCATCGCTGATGAAACGTACATTTTTCATAAACGGCTCGCTGCTGAAGCGCCAGGCCGCTGATACTGCCGGGAAGTAGCCCCATTTGTTGCCGGCCGCAAATTTGGAAGATCCATCTGCACGAAGGGAGGCCGCGAAAAGATATTTCGAATCATAATCGTAGTTCACCCGCAGCGCGCCGGAACCCATTGTCCAGCTGGAACTGAGTGAAGTCAATGAAGTATTGGCTGGTGCGGCCAGATCAATGGCATCCATTCCGAGATCTTCATTCTGGATTTGATTAGCAGAAAATTTGCGTTGCGAATTTTTATATCCTTGTGCTTCAAATACGCCAAGTACGGTCAGGTGGTGGAGTTTGTTCCAGTTTTTACGATAGGTAAGCGCATTTTCAGAACGCCACAAGGAGGTAGGCCGGAAATCAACACTGCCGTTCACTCCATTGGAGTTCCATTTGCTGCCGGACTGTGTTTTGGAATTATTGAAGATGTCAATTTCTGTATTCACATTGTTGATGCCACCAGCTATGCGCAAGGTCAGTTCCTTGGTGATGGCGTATTCGGCGTATGCGTTAGCGAAAAGGTTGTTCACCTTATTCATCGTATACTGGTTCTGAATATTCTGTAACGGGTTTACGCGGTAATCCTGGTTGTTCGCCAGCTCATTTCCCGGATCGTAAAACTCGTCGACCAGGTTCACCGCGCTGTCGCGGCCATAAATACTGGTCGTGGGACGGAATCCCCATACCGAATAAAGTGTAGTGGCGGATGCATAGAAATTGGTGGCAGATACCGGGATACCAAAAGTTTCATTGTAGGCATAGTTGACATTAATACCCACCTTCAATTTGCTGCTCACGGTTTGATCGAGTGAAAACCTGCCCTGGTAACGTTTAAAGCCACCATTGATAATGATCCCCTTCTGATTATTAAAATTACCGGAGAGCGAATACCGGGTTTTGTCGTTACCACCGCGCACCGCAATATCGTGGTTCTGGTTTTGACCCACCTGGTAAATAAAATCCTGCATATCTGTGGCTTCCTTATTACGGTAGTCTTCCAGTTTCGCGCCTCCGGCGAGATACACGGAATCGTAGATACCAGGATTGATATCTCCCACATACCTGACAAATTCATAAGCGTTTAGCAATGGAATTTTATTGGGTATCTGCTGCCAGCCATAATAACCGTTATAGGTAACCTGCGGCGGGCCTGTTTTCCCTTTTTTTGTGGTAATGAGGATAACACCGTTGGAGCCACGGGCGCCATAGATGGCAGTAGCAGATGCATCTTTCAATACATCAATGGATTCAATATCACCGGGGCTGATAGCGTTTGCATTTGAACTTTCTGTAGGAAAACCATCAATTACATACAGCGGGGAATTATCTTGTGTGATAGATCCTGCGCCACGGATAACGATGTTGGAGATCGATCCCGGCTGACCATCATTACTCGCCACAGCTACCCCAGCTACCCTGCCTGCCAACGCCTCATCGAACGATTTTACGGGCGCCTTCTCAAAATCTTTCATATTCACACTACCTACCGCACCGGTCAGGTCTTTACGTTGCTGGGTAGCATATCCCACTACCACCACATCATTGAGCATACCGGCCTGCTCACTCATCCGTACATCATATGCTGCACGGCTATCGACCGGCTGTTCTACTTTTCCGAAACCGATAAAAGTAAATACCAGCGTGGCTCCGGGTGTTGCCGAAATATTAAAATGCCCGTTGCCGTCGGTACTTGTACCCGTTTTTTCATTTTTCACCATTACTGTTACCCCTATCAGCGGCGTACCATCTTTGGCGCTTACAGTACCGGATATTGTTTTTTTCTGTTGTGCAAAAAGAGAAAACGGCATAAGGAACATCCATATGACTCCTGCAAAAAGATAAAGGAAGGCGAAGCAAGACCCTCTTCCCCTGTTGGTTGATTGGCATGTCTTAGTCATCATAAAAAGTGGAATTGTGCGGAAATACTCGTGATGCACAAATATGTGGTAACGATGCCGGATCAGGGGGTGACAATCATAAATGAATGGGGTGAATTTTATAAATCCCCCTCCAATCTGCTGATTATCAAAATAGTAAAAAGAGAATATTTATAAAAACACCCTTTGAGGTAAATACAATTGTTATATTAGAGGATGATTTCGAGGTGCTTCCTGTTCTTATGCCTGCTGATCCTGGCTGCCTTTACAAAAAGCAGCGGGCAGGAAGTGACATTCAATCATCTCACCGTTGAACACGGCTTATCCCATAACGCTGTATTGTCAATTGCAGAAGATGCCCAGGGATTTCTCTGGTATGGTACACAATATGGTCTCAACCGTTACGATGGACATCGTTTTAAAATTTACCGTCAGCAGGCCGGAGACAGCTTCTCTCTTCCCGGCAACCAGATCATGTGTTTGTACCGCGACCGGAAAAACCTTTTCTGGGTAGGCAGCTCAGCGGGACTGGCTACCTATGATCCCGAGCTCGATCGTTTCAAACGTGTGGAGCTTGATCCAGGCAAGCAATTAAATATCAATTGCATTTACGAAGACAGCAAAGGCCGGCACTGGGTGGGCGCCAACAATGGACTTTACCTCCTGGATGGTAAACGGCAGGAATTCTTCACCCCGGATAACATTGCCGCTTATGTGGTGCGTTGTGTGTATGAAGACCGACAGGGGAATATCTGGATCGGCACCAGTAATGGTCTTACCAAAATGAGCGGCAACCATTTTGAAACCTTCCGGCATAAAGACGGACAGGCTTCCGGTTTGACCATGAATTTTATTACCAGCATCACGGAAGACGCGTCAGGCAAATTATGGGTGGCCACGCAAACCGGCGGGGTTAGTATATATGATCCTACTACCCATCATTTTTCTCCACTGCAGCAACCTGCCATTATTAATAATAATGTAAGACGTATACTCCGCGACAAGGCCGGCCACATGTGGATCGGCACACAGGAAGGGCTGAGCATTGTAGACCCGGTGAATATGACCAGCAGGCACTATCAGCAGGAACCGCGTAACAGCAATAGCCTTAGTCAGAATTCCATCCACAGTATTTATGAAGATAGCAACGGTGTGATCTGGATGGGCACCTATTTTGGCGGCGTAAATATGGTACATCCATATGGCTCCTCTTTTACAGCCTGGCAACAACATCCCCCCCTCGATGGTATCAGCAACAACGTGATCAGCAGTATTCTCGAGGATACCCAGCACAACTACTGGATTGGCACAGAAGGCGGAGGACTGAATTATTACAATCGGGTTACCCGGCAGTTTACCTCTTATAAACATAATGACCAACCCACCAGTCTCGGATCCAACCTGGTGAAGGTAGTATATGAAGACAAAGATCACAACATATGGACTGCCACTCATGGCGGCGGCCTGAACCTGCTGGAGCAGGGAAACTTCAGACGCTATTTCTATGATACCAGGGATCCGAATACTTATTCCAGCGAGGTAACGGCGCTGCTGGAGGATAGCCGGAACAGGTTCTGGGTGGGCACCAACAACCATCTGTACCTGCTCCACCGCAACGGCCACGAGCTGGAAAAACAAGCCGATTCTATCCTGACCGGCATTGCTGCCAAACAATCGATCCGGTACATTTTAGAAGATTCACGCCACCGCATCCTCATTGGTACCATCAGTAATCTGTATGTTTTTGAAGCAGACTTCATGCGGCTGATCCAACCGGGTTATGTTAATTCCATACAGGAAGACGCTCAACATAATATCTGGGTGGGTATGTATTTTGGCGGATTGATGAAGTATGATCCCAACTTTAAACTCCTCCGGCACTACACAGAAAAAGACGGTTTGCCAAACGATAATGTGATCGGGATCCTGGAAGATGACCAGCATTACCTGTGGATCAGCACTCATAATGGACTTGTCCGTTTTGATCCGGCAGCTCAATCCTTTCGGACCTACACTGTTAGTGACGGTATCGCGGGCAATGTGTTTAATTACAATTCCTTTCTGCGCAACAGCCAGGGCGAGTTCCTCTTCGGTGGATACAACGGTATTACCAGCTTCTTTCCCGGGAAGATCATTACCAACTCCCGCCCTTCTGCCATCCGCTTTACCGGGCTGCGGCTCTTCAACAAACCGGTAGGCATCGGGCGCCAGGATGGGCTGTTACAACAGGATATCAGCTATACAAATGCGTTATATTTCCATCATAACCAGGAAGTTTTTACGCTGGAGTTTGCGCTGCTCAACTATGTAAAGAGCAACAAAAACCGCTATGCATACCGGCTTGAGGGTGCGGACCGCGACTGGATAGAAACGGATAATCCGGCGGTAACCTATACCAACCTTTCTTCCGGTCATTATACATTCTGGGTAAAAGGCGCCAACAACGATGGCATCTGGAGTGAACCCGCCAGGATGAGCATCACTATTCTGCCACCATTCTGGCAAACCTGGTGGGCATACGGCATTTACCTGTTATGTTTTGCGTTGTTGTTATTCTTCGTTACCCGTTTCTTTTTCCTCTGGGCATTATTGCGCAAGGAAGAAGAGCTGCACCAGGTGAAATTGAATTTCTTCACACATGTTTCCCATGAAATCCGTACGCACCTCACCTTCCTGCTGGTGCCGGTAGAAAAGATGATGGATGTGCTGAAGAAAGATGATCCGCTGCAATCCACCCTCTCGCAGCTGCGCAACAATGCCGACCGGCTGCTGAAGCTGGTGAACGAATTGATGGACTTCCGCAAGGCGGAAACCAATCACCTCAAACTGCATATACAGGAACAGGATCTGATCCCGTTTCTCGACCAGATATACACCAGCTTCCGCGAAATTTCCCTTGACCGGAATATCAGTATGGAATTCCGGCATGATATGGAAACTGCCCTGGTTTATTTCGACCGCGAACAGCTGGAAAAAGTATTTTTCAATCTACTCAGCAACGCATTTAAATTTACGCCTGATGGTGGCCGCATCCAGCTGCATGTTACGCAGGTACGGCAAACTGCGGTGATCACCGTCACCGATAATGGCCGCGGTATTGCGCCTGCCTACCTCGACAAATTATTCACCAACTTCTTCCAGGTACAGGATCACGGCGTACAGAACACCGGGTACGGCATAGGGCTGGCGCTCTCCAAAAATATCGTGGAGCAGCACAAAGGCATGCTCAGCGTGGAAAGTGAACCGTCTACCCCGGAAAAAGAAGGACGTACCTGTTTTACAGTTTCCCTGCCACCGGGCGCCAAACATTTTGATGGCTCCCAACATACCATAAGCACCGCAGCTGCGATGCCCGTTATGCCGGCAACGGCACCGCTTCCTGCCATGGATCCTGATGCCATCGCCGTTGGCGCGCTGCAACCTTTTACTATTCATATTGTGGAAGACAATCCCGAACTGCGCGCGCTTATCAGCCAAACCTTCCGGGACCAATACCTGGTACTGGAAAGCGCAAACGGGGCAGACGGACTGGCCACCGCCACAGCACAGATCCCCGATGTAGTGATCAGCGATGTGATGATGCCGGAAATGGACGGGCTGCAGTTTTGCCAGGCACTTAAAACCGATGCACGCACCAGTCATATACCTGTAATACTGCTGACCGCCAAAAGCTCGCAAACAGATCATGTCAGCGGCCTGGAAACCGGGGCGGACTTATATCTCACCAAACCTTTCAGCACCAAAGTGCTGGCACTCCACGTCCGGAACCTCCTCACCTCCCGTGAAAAAATACGCGAACGCGTTAGCCGGCAGCTGCAAACAACAACAGCCATACCCGATGCCCTTTCCAACAGCGTGGATAATGCCTTCCTGGAAACGGTAATAACCCTGGTAGAAGAACATATGGACGACCCCGAATTTGGCGTGGAAATGCTGGCCCGTAAAGTAGCCATGAGTCAACCCGTGCTGTATAAAAAACTGAAGGCCGTTACCAATATGTCGGTGAACGACTTTGTAAAATCCCTCCGGTTGAAAAAAGCCGCCACCCTTATACGTACCCGTCAACATACTGTGTACCAGGTGGCCTACATGGTTGGCTACAACGACCGGAAATATTTTAGCCGGGAGTTTAAAAAACAGTTTGGGAAAACGCCTTCGGAGTTTGCCGAAGCAGCCGATTTATAAAAATCCCCCCTTTTACTTGTAAAAACCACCCCGCCCAACAGACAGGGATCATTAGATTTGTTTCAAACCCACTGTTATGAAAATAAACTTGCTGCTTATCCTCAGCCTTTTCTGTCATGCGTCCTGTGCATGGGGGCAAACTGCCTACGTCACTATTATGGACCGGATCCGGTCGGAGCTGCTCTCACAAGCGAGCAACACCACTACCTTAGACAATAGCGTAACCGGTACGCTGGCTACCTTGCAAACCAATGGCGCCTGGCCGGATGTGAACTATGCCTATAGCTCCACCTCTTATACAGCCGATGTACACATCAACCGGGTAAAGACGTTTGCACAGGCCTATACGAAATCAGCCAGTTCATATTATCACAGCAGTACCCTTTTCACCGCTATCGTAAATAGTCTCACTTACTGGAACACCGCCGATCCGCAAAGCTGGAACTGGTACCATAACCAGATCTCCAATCCCCAACGCATCGGTGAAATCCTCATCCTGCTGGATACAGTGCCGCAAAGCCTGGGTAGCCTGCGTACCGCCCTGCTTACCCAGATGAACCGCGGCAACCCGGGCAGTCAAACCAGCGCCAACAAGCTGGATGTGGCCACCCATTTTATGTACCGGTCGTGCCTGACCGCCAACGACTCCCTGATGCAATATAGTGTTGACCAGGTATTTTACCCCCTCATGCTCACCACTGCGGAAGGGATACAGCACGACTACTCCTATCAGCAGCATGGTCCTCAATTGTATTTCTTTGGTTATGGTTCTGTATTCGTGGAAGGCGAAACCAAAATCGCATATTATCTCCGTGGCACCTCCTATGCTTTGTCAGGGACCCGTTTGTCGGTGTTCAGCAACTTTGTACGGAACGGTTTCCTCAAGGCCATCCGTTCCCGCTATATCGACTATGGCACCAACGGCCGCAGCATCAGCCGCGTAAATCAATTAGCCGTTGGCGTTACCGCCCACCTGGAAAAACTTAAAGTGCTGGATACCGCCCATATCGGGGAATACGACGAGAACATCGCGCGACTGAATGGTACCCAGCCGCCAGGGTATTTGCTGCCCTCCCTGCATACTCATTTCTGGCGTTCAGACTACACCTTACATCATCGTACCCGCTACCTGTTTGGGGTACATATGACCTCCACCCGTACCGCCAAGCAGGAAAACGGCAACGGCGAGAACCTGAAAGGGTACTACCTGTCGGATGGATCCACACATATTGCCGCCGCCGGCAACGAATACTATAACATTCCTCCTGTATGGGACTGGAGCAGGATACCAGGTACCACTGTTCCCTATATCACCACTATCCCCGTACGCAGCCCCTGGGGCGTCAATTTCGGCGCCACTGCCTTTGCGGGCGGCGTATCCGACTCCCTGTATGGCATGTCAGCGCTCCAATTCTCTGATTATAATACACAGGCCCGCAAAGCCTGGTTCTTCTTCGACAACGAAATCGTTTGTTTAGGTGCGGGTATCAGTTCCACCGCCGCACAGCCCATCAATACCACTGTAAACCAATGTCTCCTCAACGGCGCTGTATCTGCCAACGTGAATGGCGCGGTGAATACCGTTGCCAATGGTACCTACAGTTACAACAACACTTTAAAATGGATCACGCACAACGGCATCAGCTATTACTTTCCTGCGGGCGGCCAGCTGCAGCTAAGCATGCAATCGCAATCCGGTACCTGGCAAAGCATCAACAATGGCGGCAGCAGCACTGTACAGAACATGGATGTGTTTCAGCTTTGGTTTAATCATGGCACTTCACCAACCAACGGCGCCTATGTGTATTATGTATTACCCGGGCAAAACATGAGTACATATGATACCGCAGCAGTAAGCGTTGAGCAGAATACGGCCAATGCGCAGGTGGTATATCACCGCACGTTGAATATATGGCAGATGGTGTTTTACCAGGCAGGTACTTTCCATAAAGATTCGCTGACGGTTACGGTTGATCGTCCGTGTGCGCTGATGCTACGCAATGTGGGTACCCCAAATGTGAAAGTTACTGTTGCTGATCCCGCACAGTCATCCTCGCCGGTTAACATATTGCTGGACCTTCCGGGTATTTCGCAAACACGTGAGCTAACGGCCAATCTGCCTTCCGGACCCTTTGCCGGTTCGTCCGTTCAATACCTGGTCAACAGCCAAACGCCTGTTTACTCCCCGGCTGCCGTTATTACTGCAGTGGCAGATGCCTACGTAAGAGGGGGTTCCACCTACGGCAGCGTGAACTATGGCACCGCCTCTCTTGTACTGAAGCAGGATGCAACGGTAAGCTATACACGGGAAATATTTCTCAGGTTTAATGTAGGCGCACTGCCTGCGGGCACCAGCCAGATAAAACTGCGGATGTATGTGAACTATGCTAACACCAGTATATCAAGCGTTCCCTGGGTGGCGCAATATGTGAGCAACGACAGCTGGACCGAATCCGGGATCACCTACAACAATATGCCGGCGGCTACCAGTGCGGTAGATACCATTATGGGGCGTGCAGCGGGCAACTTCGCCGAGTGGGATGTAACCAGCATCGCCCTCTCCCAGCAATCAACGGATGGTGTGCTTACTTTAAAGCTGGTATCAGCGCTGGCCGGCGCCACCACCGATGCCATCTTTAACTCGCGTGAAAGCAGTGACTCTTCCCGGCGGCCCATGCTGGTTTGCAGTACCGGTAACACTGCCCGGATAATGACGTTAGAAAAAACCACAGATACAAAAACGGGGATCAGCATCTTTCCCAATCCGGCAGGTGCATTCATCTATGTAAACGGCGCCGAACGCTGGCAGAAAGCGGAGCTCCGCGATGCTGCCGGCAAAACAGTGAAAGTGAAACAACCCGATGGGCGGCAACAGTTTGAGATATCAGTCAATGATCTGCCACCGGGGATGTATTTGCTGATATTAAGCAGCAAGGGAAAACAACTGGTGAAAAAAGTGGTGAAGATGTAAGTCTGGCAGGAAATTTTCCACAGGATGGTAACAATCACCGCATTTCTTAACTATAGTTAAAAAATGTAATGCCCTGTTGGAATATTTTTGTGTTATGATGAGTCAAAGAAGAATATCTGCAATTGCCGGCATCTCACTGCTTACCATGGCAGTGGTTGCCGGATTTGGCTATGGTTTTGCATTTGAGCGTTTATATGTGGCCGGCAACGGCGATGCCACGGTAAGCCGTCTCAATAATACAAGCTGGCTTTTAACATCGGTGATAGCCTCATTTATTATTATTTTGATTTTAGATGTAATTGTTGCCCTGGCATTATATGCGCTGTTTAAAAAGGCAAGCCCGTTACTTTCACTGATAAGTGCCGCATCACGATTGATGTACGCCGCAATACTGGGTAAAGCGATTACGTATTTGGTATCAGCCGGGCATCAGTTGCAGGATACGCCACAGGATAAAGAGATGGTGATGAATAACCTGGACTTATTTCTACATACGTGGTCCCTTGGTCTGATCATTTTCGGTATTCATTTATGCATACTGGGTATGGTGCTCAAAAACGCAGGCTTTGTACCCAAAACGCTGGTATTCCTGGTGCTCTTTGCAGGAGCTTGTTATATATCTACGAATGTCAGTCATCAGCTATGGCCACTGTATGAAGTTTATCGCAATAAGGTTGATATGATACTGGCTTTGCCCATGGCCCTTGGTGAGATGGCATTAGCGGTCTGGCTTATTTATATCTGCCGAAAAAAATACCTGTGCGCCTGATGATTATTTTTTGATGATCCGTTTTCTGATCCTGCTTAAAGACGCCGGCGTTATTCCAAGATAGCTGGCGAGGTGGGATAGTGAAACCCTTTGCATGAGCTCCGGTCTTTTTGTCAACAAATTCAGATAACGTTCTTCCGGAGAGGAGGTCATAAATTCAGCAAATGAATCCTGTGTCTGTCCAAAATATTCTTCCATCATTTTCCGTGTGAGCTGTTCCAGTTTGGGAAACCTGGCGAACATTCCTGCGTTTATTTCGGGGTTTCCAACCAGTAAAACAGTATCCTCCAGGCTGATCAAAAAGCTCTGTGATGGTTTCTTTTGTACAGCGCTGGTATAAAAATTAATTGCCTGTTCCTCTGTGTAAAAGGCAATTGTTTTTTCGGCGCCGTCTGAAATAACATATTGCCGCAAACAGCCCTTCAGTACAAAATAGCAATCGCAGCAAACTTGCCCCTGCTTAACTATTACTGTATTTTTCTTTGCTGTTTTAACGGTCAACAGGTTTCCCAGTTCATCTATTTCATTACCAGTAAATACATCCAGTTTTGATAAAAATGCCAACAGTTCATTTTCCATTTTTTTCCGATTGATGTAAAAGTAGCATTTGATCTTTGTTATCAGGCGAAATCTCGTTTATTTTATTTATCCGATTACCTTTGTGCTGCTGTTAAAACCGGGTAGCATTATGAAGAAGTCAATGGCATCCGCTCATTTCCATTCCGCCGGTTCACAACTGTTGGTGGAACCCATTTCCATCATGCGATATAACTCAGATGTAGTGAGCATCAACGCCAGGATCAAATTGCAGCAAAACTTATTCAGCTTTTTACTCGAAGGGCAGAAAAGTGTTCAATACGCCGGCACCCGGGTAACCATCAACCCTGACCAGTTTTTATTGTTGTCGTCCGGTAACTGCCTGATGAGCGAGAAGATGGCAGCAACTGATGGCCGTTATAGGAGTATACTGCTTTTTTGCGAAGATAAAGTACTGGCAGATTTCTTCATTCGTCATCCGGTCTCCCCCCGAACATCCCATCAGCAAAACAATGAAGTGCCGTTCCTGGTATTTGAAAAAGACGGATTCCTTGTAAACTTTATTGAGTCGCTCGGTTTTATGCTGGCCGCCGGGCAGCCGCTATCTTCCGAAATGCGAAAAGTAAAACTGGAGGAATTGCTGCTATATATAAGTGAGCGCTATCCTGAGCAACTCCGGCAGCTCCGCAATTTCGGCTACCATGCCGACGATGATTTACTGATCCGTCATGCAGTGACAGATAACATTTCCAATGCGGTAACAGTAGACGAACTGGCCTTTCTGTGTAATATGAGTCTATCCACTTTCAAACGTCGCTTCGCCAAAATTTACGGCACTTCTCCCAATAAATGGCTGCTTGAAAAACGGATGCAGAAAGCGGCTCAGCTACTTAAACAGGGGGAATGCAAACCAAGCGAAATTTATTTCGAACTGGGCTATGAGAACCTATCCAGCTTCATTCAGTCGTTTAAACAAATTCATGGAATAACGCCGAAGCAATACCAACTTTCAAATTGAACGTTTAACAACACTTTTTGAACGCCGCCCTATCTGTTGCCGGCCCTTTCCGCGGCTACCTTTGATAAAAATTCAAATGATTATGGCAACATTAACAGGAGCTGCATTATCCGGCAGCAATGCCCTTTCGGCAACTTTTACATTGAAGAGCAACGAGCTTGGAGGACAATTTACCGACAACCAGTATATTAACGGTATGGGATTTTCCGGCAAAAATCAGTCACCCCAACTGTATTGGGAAAATGCGCCGGAGAATACCAGCAGTTTTGCGGTAACGGTGTATGACCTGGACGCCCCAACCGGCAGTGGTTTCTGGCATTGGGTGGTTTTCAATATTCCGGCTACTGCACAGGAACTTAAAGCCGGTGCAGGAGATCCCTCACTGCATTTAATGCCGGAAGACGCGGTGCAAAGCAATACCGACCTTGGCACTCCGGGTTACGTAGGAGCTGCCCCGCCCGACGGCCCGGCACATCGTTATGTTATTACCGTGTATGCATTAAGTAAAAAACTGGAACTGGATAAAAATGTGACCCCGGCATTTGTTGGCTTCAATATACAGCCCATTACCCTGGCAAAGGCTTCTCTGCTGGTATACGGGCAAAAACATTAGCAGTCCCTCATCGTTTGTACTGGTACCAAAAAGCAAAAGGATTTATGGTCATCATAAATCCTTTTGCTGATTTTTTTAGTGAGATAGGTTGCCGTCAGTCGACCGGCTCCCATAATTCAATTTTGTTTCCTTCTACATCAAGAATATGTACAAACTTTCCATAGTCGTAGGCTTCTATTTTATCCAATACGGTCACTCCTTCTTTTTTTAATTCTTCAACGAGCGCCTCGAGGTTTTCAACGCGGTAGTTAATCATAAAGTCCCTCGATGAAGGCTCAAAATATTTAGTCTTTTCGGGAAAAGGGCTCCATATCGTAGACCCTTTCTTTGTGGAGTCCTCATCTTCCCGCCATTCAAACTTTGCTCCATATTGATCGGTATCAAAACCGAGATGGGTTTTATACCATTGTTTGATTTTCTCCGGGTCGTTACATTTAAAGAAAACGCCCCCGATTCCTGTTACTCGTTTCATTTTGATTTGTTTTTTGGTTGTCTTAGTCAAAACTGTATTGAATGCGAAACCAAAACCGAATGATGTCGCAAGCGCCAAAATTATTAGTGTTCTTTTTATCATTTGTTGCTATTAAACAATAATAAAATAAAACTTTCTTTCAGAGCATCCCGTTCCAACAGGTACTATCCTCTTTGCTACATTTTTTAGACGGCAGTAATAATGAAATTGATTACAATATAAGGCAGTTATCTGACCAGATAAATTTTTTTAGAGACAGGCCGGCTGTTATGGGCAAAAAAAGCGGCAGTAAAAGCAAAAAATACGGTAGTATAACAGGATTAAAAGCTGCAACTTACACGTTTGTGCAAATACGCACCCTTCACTTAAGTAAAATATCGAAATGAAACCAAGATGTTTCTTCCAAAATCTACTACTCTTCCTGGCAGTCAGCGTAGGAGTAGCAGTGCTGCCGGCCAGCGGGCAGGTAGCCTTCAAAACCAGGCAATGGAGCCTTCAACTGGATAATTCCGGAAAGCTGACCAGTATGAAAAGCCTCGCATTGCAAAAGGAATTCCTGTTTGCCGGCAAGGCGACTTCCCTGATGAGCATCAAAAAGGACGGGAATATACTTCCCTCCCAGGCCTGTGAATGGAATCCTAAAAAGTCAGAGCTGGCGTTATCTTACCCGGCCGGCGTTGAAGCAAAGATAAAAGTGCAGCGCAACGATAGCTATATCAGTTTTGAACTGGTGAGTCTTACGCCATCTCAAAATATTGACCTGGTGTTATGGGGCCCATATCCTACCACGATTGCAGATACGGTGGGCGAAACCGTGGGTGTTGTGCGCAACAGGGAATTTGCTATCGGTATCCAGGCGTTGAATATAAAAACGCTGGGAGGATATCCAAATTCAGAAGCCGACAATGAGCCATCGTATGATGTATTTGATGGCGGTAATAAAGTGGATGTAAAAGAAGATGACCTGAAGAAACAGTTGTTCAGGGGCGATGTAGCACGCCCTACAGATTTCGGGGCTGTGTTGCAGGCATATTGCCGTAACCGCGACAAAGACCGCGTGGTAGAGAACTGGGGGTATTCCGCTTACCTGGCTCCCGCCTTTAAAGATGGGGGCGTTATTGGCAGCAAGATTGCTCTTTTCGGCGTAACGAATGGGGATATATTACCCACCATTTCCCAGATTGAAGTAAAAGAAGGATTGCCCCATCCTTTGCTGGACGGCGAATGGGGTAAACAGGCATTACATGCATCTGAATCATACCTGATCATGGATTTTGGTGTTGACAACCTCCAGGAGGCCATAGCGGTTACCAAACAGGCCGGCCTTCGTTATCTGTATCATGGCGACCCTTTTGATACCTGGGGTCACTTCAAGCTGCATGCGAAGGAGTTTCCGCAAAACTGGGCAAGCATGAAAGCCTGCGTGGAAGCAGCGAAGGCTAAGGGCGTGCGATTAGGTGTACATACCTTATCCAACTTTATCACCACCAATGACCCATATGTAACACCGGTACCTGATACCCGGTTGGGAAAAGCAGGCTATTCAAAGCTCAGTGCAGCGATTGATGCCAATGCAAAAGAAGTCGGAATTGAAGATCCTCTTTTCTTCAATCAATTTCAAAATAATACATTAAAGGCAATCACCATCGGTAATGAAATTATCCGTTACGGAAGCGTTTCTGCTGCGGCCCCGTGGAAATTGCTGGACTGTCAGCGCGGCGCCTTTGGTACCACCGCCGCATCGCATCAGCAAAATGATACGGTAAACAAACTGGCTGATCACGCCTATAAGGTGTTTCTTACCGATTACGCGCTGCAGGAGGAAATGTCGACCACCATCGCTAACCTTTTCAATGAAACAGGCCTGATGCAGATTTCTTTCGATGGACTCGAAGGTTGTTTGTCTTCCGGTATGGGCCAATATGCCAAACAGCTATTTACTAAAAACTGGTACGATCATTTGAAGCCCGAATTAAGAGGGAAAGTGATCAATGATGCCAGCACTCCCGGTCATTACTTCTGGCATATCTATACCCGCATGAACTGGGGAGAACCCTGGTATGCAGGCTTCAGGGAAAGCCAGTTGCAATTACGCCTCAAGAACCAGCAGTTTTTCCGCCGCAACCTGATGCCGTCTATGTTAGGTTGGTTCAGCCTGCGCCCGGAAACCACGCCGGAAGATATAGAATGGATGCTCGCCATGGGCGCCGGGTATAACGCCGGTTTCGGACTGGCTACCAGCCTGGAAACATTGAAGAAACACGGTATGAAAGATGAGGTACTCGGATTGATCAAAACCTGGGAACAGGCACGTATGAAGAATATCTTTAACGAAGCCCGGAAAGAGCAGATGCGGAGTTTGAAACATGAATTTCACCTGGAGATGACCGGCAATAATGAATACAGGCTAACACCGGTGTACAATGCCTACTTCAAGCATACCCAACAAATGAAACAACCCGGGGAACCTGTTTTTTCAACATTCCAGTTTAATAATCCGGCCGCTTCCCAACCCATCGCATTTATTATTTCACTTGCTGGTGGCAAGGATAAAGATTATGATCCTGATGTTACTTTCGACCAGGTATCGATCACCATCAATCACCAGGATGCTTTGGTGTTGCCGGTAAGCCTGAAGAGAAACCAATTCCTGAAATGCGACGGCAAAACAATACGACTGTACAATAAGCAATGGCAGTTAGTACAAACAGTGGAACTGAGTAAGCCGCTGCCGGTTTTGTCGGCCGATAAAAATGAAATTGTTTTCGATGGGAAATACTCAGGCGAAAATGGTGCTGATGTGAAACTGGAAATCCGTGCGAGCGGACAGCCTGAATTAATCCGGGCGAACCACTAAACGGCTGCCTGCAACTGAACAGGTATCACTATGCCTTCATTGCTGCGGAGATCCATCCTGATCTCTGCAGCAATGGTTACAGGAACAATTCCATCCGATACTCTCCGGTAAAAACCGACCACCCCCAAACCCTTACCAACATCACATTACGCCATTCTCAGCGATGATTTGTCCCGAAAAATCCGCATAACTAATTACCTTTACCGGGAACTTCACAACCCGGAAAAAACAGCAAATGCCCGCCTGGAAAACAGCCGTCTGCCAAACAAATAACATCTGTATACATTATACAAGAACCGGTGGCAGCAAACCTCCCTTGATACTGCTCCATGGATTGATGACCAATGGCCTGTGCTGGACAGGCTTGGCACGTACACTGAAAAAAGACTATGACATCATTATGCCGGATGCCAGGGGACATGGCAACTCCGACGTACCTGACAATGGATATCAATACGAAGATCTTGCAAACGATGTTGCCGGCCTGATAACAGCCCTGACACTTCCGCGCCCCATCCTGCTCGGGCATTCCATGGGAGGAATGACTGCGGCTGTGGTGGCCGCCCGCAACCCCGGTCTGCTCGGCGCCCTGATCCTGGCAGATCCCACATTCCTGAGCCCGGAGGTTCAACGTGAAGTGTATGACAGCGATGTTGCCGACCAGCACAGGAAGATACTTGACCTGTCGTATGAGGAGGTACTGGCGGCAGCCCGGGTAAGGCATCCCACCCGGTCGCAGGAAACACTGGAACTATTTGCCCGGGCAAGACTTCAAACCAGCATGGCCGCTTTTGATGTGCTCACCCCACCTAACCCCGACTACAAACAGCTGCTGCGTAACAGCAACGTTCCGGCCCTCCTCATATTTGGTGATAAAGGCGTGGTGTCAACTGCGGTTGCGGAGGAGCTCCAACAGTTTAATCCGGAACTCCGCGTGGAACAGATCCGGGAAGCAGGTCACAGTCTCCACCTCGACCAGCCCGAACGGTTTGCCACTGCCATCAAAACATTCTTAGCTTCAATCTGATACTACGAGGAATGCATCCCGCATGCCCTCTTTCTTCCTGATAATGTATGAATCAGATATGCTGCAAATGCAGCTTCAACTACCCAATTCTAAAATAAATTTTTATTTATGTAGTCAACTACGTAGTTTTATACCATAAATCAATACAAATGAGTACGGCATATACTATCAGAACCATTGACAATCAATTCTGTGAGCAGATCATTGACCTGATCCTGCCTATCCAGCAAATAGAATTCAATGTACCGGTCACCATCGAAGATCAGCCGGATCTGCACGATATTGAAACCAATTATCACCAGACAGGCGGTGGTTTCTGGGGCGCGATTGCGAACAACGAACTGGTGGGCACCATTGCCCTGATTGCCACCGGTCATAACGCCGGCGCTATTCGCAAAATGTTTGTAAAGAAAAATTTCCGGGGTAAAGAAGCGGGTATCGCCCAGCAGCTGCTGGATCAGCTGGTGGCTTATTGCAAAACGGTGCAGATAACGGATCTTTACCTGGGCACGGTCGACAAACTCGCTGCTGCGAGGCGTTTTTATGAACGTAATAATTTTAAAGAAATCAAAAAAACGGATTTGCCTTCGTATTTTCCTGTGATGAATGCCGATAACGTATTCTATCACTTACACCTTAACGACTAACGGATATGACGAATGTGATTGATGAGTCAGGCATACTGGCGATTTCTACACGGTTGCAACGGCTCAGTGATCAGCTGCGCAAAGAAGGACAGCTGATCTACAAAGCCAATAACATCGAGTTTGAGCCGAAATGGTTTCCGGTGATCTATACCCTGCACCTGAAACCGGTACTGCCGGTAGTGGAAATTGCCAATGAGATCGGCTATTCTCATCCCTCTACCATCAGCCTGCTGAAAGAACTGGAAAAACAAAAACTGATCCGCTCCAAAAAAGATAAAACCGACGAGCGGAAAAGACTGATACAACTCACGGAAAAGGGAAAGGAACTGGTGGTGCAGATGCAGCCGGTATGGAAAAGGATGGTGGTGGCCCTGACAGCGCTTACCGATACCAAAAATAACCTGATGAAAGCGATTGAAGAAGTAGAACAACAATTGAAAACGCGGGGTTTCCTCGAACGGGAACGGCTACTCTAATAAGCCTTTTACCAGTGCCTTCCATTGCAACTTAGATATGCCAATGGCGCCGCTGGATCCTACTACTGCATTCCTGATCTTATCGCCAATATCAGCAGTTTGGGTATTGGGCACTTCATTACGCCCGTATACAGCCGCCGTTATTTCGTTCCCGTTTCTTTCCAATACAAAAGAACTACTGGCTTCTTTACGCAGAAAATGCGCTATCCCGGCGCTCTTTTGTATAGGATGCTCGGAAGGCCGGGCCCGGATAAAATATACCTCCTGGTGCTCATTTAACATCACATGCTCTTTCTGCTCCACCTTTACCCAGTCGAACCCCTTCCCCGCATTGGTGCCGGGTCCGGGAATGTTTATTCGTATATACATCCCCGTTTCCGCAGGTCCCTCTGCCGGTTTGGCCGCCAGGTCGGTCAACTGAAATTCTGACGACAGTCCCCCGCTCAACGAGGCCCAATTGTTTACATCCACCAGCCGCGCAACGGCAGTTTTAAAAAAGGCAATGGCGGCCGCTTCATGCACCAACGCCCGCGTTTCTGTAGTGGTAGTCGCCTCACCCGTATATTGCGCCGGTATAAACGGTGCTGCAATATTATCTGCCATAACGCCAACTTTTTAATGATAAAACAATATGTGGAAAAGATACCTGGTCCTTATTACCGCTCACCCCGATTTTAGCTACCTTTGCGTAATAAAGGTTCAGGTATATGCAAGCAATCCATACATTCCAATAACGCTGCGTTTCACAGCACATGGGAACAAGAAAAGTTCCCGGAATACGAAAGAGTAGTCATTCAACACCTTTGATCATCCGCATAACAACAAATAAATATCACCGGCCTGTACACATGGCCCTCGTCCTACTTTATGATATCCTGATGGGATTTAACATCTGATCATTCTAAAGATACAAAATATGAACAGTATATATACACTTTTCCTGGTCTGTTTTCTGCACATCCAATGTACTAACATTCCAACCAGTCAAACAAATGGCAAGATTACCGGGAAATGGCTCCCCGTAAAATCCATTATCAGCGCCACCGAAAACGATGAGAAATCATTTGAAAAAACAGACAGCTCCTTCGTCCCTTCCGATGTAATGCTATTCAAGGAAAACGGCACCATCGATGACGGCGGACAACGATACGAATCTTATACCATCGACCGCGAAACCAAGGAACTGACACTGCAGGAAGCCAATGGCGACGCCATTACGTTCAGGATACAAACGCTCACGGCCCAGCAATTAGTGATATTCCGGGAAGATGACGAAATTTATAATAACAAACATCGTCATATGAAACTGGAAATTCATTTTAAACGGCCATGATCATTTCAATACCGGTAAAATGATACCCGGGCCGGTAGCACACCCCGTGCTCCCGGCCATACAAAAACAAAACGCTTTACGCAGCGCCGCTTAGCGCAAACCGCCTATCGTCATGGATTCTGAGGAAAATTGGTTGGATCGTTATGAATATCTATTTCGCTTTGCGGAATGGGAAATAATAACCGCGCAGGTGTAAGCACCGGTGTTGAAAGATTGTATTCTTTCAGCAAATGCGCCTGCAGTATAGCGAGCCCTTTTGAATAACGGATCAGGTCAAACCAGCGGTTGTTTTCAAACGCCAGCTCCACCCTTCTTTCGCTGAAAACAGCATCCCTGAAACTGCCCTGGTCAGGCAATTCAGCAGTCGTTCTGGCTTTCAACCCGGCTCTCAATCTTACCTGGTTCAGGTAATCAAAAGCGGTGCCGGGGCCAGTAGCCGCGCTATAGCCCTGTTCATTCAGGGCTTCGGCCTGCAATAACAACACATCCGCATACCGCAATACCGGGAAACTGCTGCCACCGTCGCCGGTAGCACCGGGTACATCCAGGTATTTCTTTACATAGTTACCACGTTGTGTGGTAGTGGCATTTTTAAGCGATACGGTATCCAGTGAGGCTATGAGGCGTTTGTCATCTTTCTCATAAGCGGATACCATGTCATTGGTGGGCCGGTTGTTATTGGATCCCCCATAGGCGACACCATTATAGTAAAACGAAAACGGCACCATATCGGTGAAATAGGTATTCCCTTCAGAAGGGCTTAACCCTTTTTTAAAGCGCACGGTAAACAGCACTTCAGCGTTAACCGCGTTAGCCGGGTTATACAAAGCCGCGTAATCAGACAACAACGTATAGCCGGTCACGTTTTTCAGCACCGCTGTGGCGGCGGCCCATTTCTTCTCCGTTATATACACCTTACCCAATAATCCATTGGCTGTACCCGCGGTAGCCCTGCCACCATCATTCACATTGGTATATATGCCAGGAAGCAGTGCAGCAGCAGATTGCAGGTCCTTCTCTATTTGTCCGTATACTTCGGCTACGTCGTTTCGTTTATCATGCTGTGCCTCGGCGGTGGTTTCTGTTCTGATCACCAGCGGCACTTTTCCATATAAACGTACCAGGTCAAAATAAACAAATGCTCTCAGGAACAGGGCTTCGCCTTTAAACTGTTTTTTGGATGAATCCGGGATAGCGGCGGCATCTACCTGGTCCAGCACTGCATTGGCCCGTGATATGGTTACATAAGATCCTGCGTATACATCCGTAAGAAACGGGTTGGTGGTCGTTTCCGTAAACAGATCAATTTGCGAGGCCACACCACCCAATGCTCCCCGGTCAAGGATATCCGTATTATCACTTCTTACTTCCATCAGGTAGTAACTGGACTTGCCATAAGTACGGATACTCTGCAACCCGTCGTAGATAGCGTTTACCCCCTGCTGGAAGTCGTTGGTTGTTTTGAAAAAAGTGGCGGTAGTTTGATTGGATACCGGCGCCAGGTTAATAAAATCTTTACTGCAGGAAGATATAACCGTTACCAGCGACAAGCCTGCTATTGCTTTTGTGATATTTAACTTCATAAGTTCCTGTTTTTAAAATGAAAGATTGATACCTGCGGTGAATGTTCTTGGTAACGGATAAGTTCCATAGTCCTCTCCCTGCGACAACGGGCTATCCGGTCTCGCATTCACTTCCGGGTTGTAGCCGGTGTAGTTGGTCCAGGTATAAATATTCTGCCCGGAAACATACAGCCGCAATCCCTGTATCTTATTATGCAACAGGTGCTGATTAAACGTATAGCCGATAGTGATATTACGTAAACGCACATACGAACCATCTTCAACAAAGAATGAGCTGGGTTGCGCGCTGTTGCCGGTGGTTACACGGTTAGGCCTGATGGTATTTCCATCACCAGGATCCGTAGGTGATTTCCAATAGCCGAGTTCTTCCTTCATCTGGTTGGCGTTACCTTCGCCGTTGTACAGGAAGCGGCGTTGGAGGTTCATCACTTTATTACCATTCGAGGCCTGCAATGCTACTGTAAGGTCAAATCCCTTATAACGGAATTCATTCGAAAACCCCCAGATGAACCTGGGGAAATAGCTGCCGATATCTGTTCTGTCGTTGGCATCAATTTTCTTATCCTCGTTTACATCAATGAACTTCCGGTCGCCGGGCCTGGTGGTAGCGTAATGCGGATAAGCGTCTATCGCCGCCTGGTCTTTGAAAGAGCCTCCGTTTACATAGCCATAGAAGCTGCCGATAGGCGAACCTACCCGGGTAATATACAATTGTGAAATGGTGCCATTACCCCCGTCAGAAATGATAGGCGCATTGTTGGCGCCCAGTTGCAGTACTTCATTTTTATTGGCCGCAATATTAAAGCTGCTGTTCCATACAAAAGCACCGGTCAGGTTACGGGTATTCAGCCCAAACTCCACACCGCTGTTACGTACTTTACCGATATTTTTAAGGGCAGTACCAAAGCCGGAACTCAGCGCCACCGGTACGTTCAACAACAAGTCGGAGGTAGTGGCGCGGTAGTAGTCGGCGCTCAGGTAGATCCTGTTACCAAACAGGCCTATGTCTAACCCAGCATTTAACTGCACCGTTTTTTCCCAGGTAAGATCCGGGTTAGCCGGCTGCGAGGACCCTACGCCGTTTACAGCGGTGCCATTGCCGCTGCCCAGCACATAACCGTTAGACGACAACAGATCATAGGAAGCATAGTTAGCGATCTGGAAGTTACCCGAGGTGCCATAGCTTACACGGGCTTTCAGTTCCGAAATGGCTTTTATGTTAAAGAAGGATTCGTTACTGATCAGCCATCCACCGGATACCGCGGGGAAATATCCCCACTTGTTGTTGGCCCCGAAGCGGGAGGAACCGTCAGCGCGGATACTGGCGGAAACAAAATATTTATCAGCGTAGTTATAGTTGATCCTGCCCAGGTAAGAAAGCAGCGACCACTGCGATTCTGTAGAGGTGCCACTGGTAATGGTCGCCGCATTGATCGTTTGTACGGCATCGTTAGGAAAACCGGTACCAACGGTTTCGTTGGCTTTGGTTACGTTCTTCTGGGAAGTATAACCTGCCAATACATCAAAGCGGTGTTTACTATGTATGCTGAACTGGTAGCTGAGTGTATTTTCCCAAAGCCAGTTGGTAGACAATGCCGTTTGGGCCGAGCCTTTGGGGATGGTAGGCGCTGCCTGTTGTACCGGTTTATAACTTCCGAGGGTAGACGGCCGGAAATAGTTACGGCTGAAGTGATTGATATCTGAGCCAAAGAATGTTTTAAACTTTAGTCCTTTGATGATTTCATATTCCGCCCAGGCACTACCAAGATTGCGCACATGGTCCATCTTGTCTTTTATCCGGGTGGCCAGTGCAACAGGGTTTTCACCACCGGAGTAGCCATAAGCCCAAACGTTTTGGCGGTTGGTAGCCAACGATCCGTCGGCATTATATACCGGGAACACCGGCGATGCCTTCAGGGCATTGCTGAGTATGCCATCGAACGTCCATGGCCCCTCACTGTTGATCAGGTCATAATGATCGAAGGTGGGATTCACGGATACGCCTATCCGGAGTTGCTGTGTCAGCTCAGCAGTAAGATTTACCCTGAGTCCGTATCTTTTATAGCCTGACCCCAGGATGATCCCTTTCTGATCAAGATAATTACCGGAAATATAGTACTGGAACTTATCACTGCCCCCGGAGGCCGACAGCGTATGGTTCTGTATAGGCGCGGTTCTGAACAGGGCATCCTGCCAGTCGGTGTTGGTCAGCCCCTGGGTACCTGCAAGATAAGGCAGTATTTCAGGAGCGATCTGGAAGTTTGAATTCCCCCTGGTAGCGTTATCGTCTGTAATACTGCCGGATGGTTTGGCATCCAGGTAAGCATTATTCTTTGCATCAAAGCTAAACTTCGACCATTGATAGGCATCCATCAGTTTTATTTTCTTACTGGCCTGCTGAAAGCCCGCGTACATGCTATAGCCAAAGGATGGCGGCCCGGAAGTCTTCCCCTTTTTGGTAGTGATCAACACCACGCCATTAGAGGCCCTGGAGCCGTAAATGGCGGCAGATGAAGCATCCTTCAGGATATCGATGGAAGCGATATCATCGCTGTTGATAGTGCTGAGCGGATCAGGTGATTTCTGGAAAGATGCCTGCCCGGTAATGTTGACTACATCGGTAGATCCCTGCAGGTTTTTCAGGTCGTTCGATAACGGAATCCCATCCACTACGTATAACGGATCGATACCAGCAGAGATGGAGTTCAATCCCCTGATACGTACGCTGATGCTGCCTCCCGGCGCACCGGTATTTTGCAGTACCTGCACGCCCGGTACTTTACCGGCAATGGCCTGTTCAAAACTGGTAACCGGCTGATCTTTCAGATCTGCGGCCCGTACAGAGGCAACGGCGCCGGTAATTTCCTTCCTCCGTTGTACACCATAACCCACTACTACCACCTGGTTCAGCGAAGAAGTAGATTCTTTCAGCGTGGTATTCAACTGTTGCGGCGATCCATCTGACAAAGTGATACCGGTCAGCAACGTTGGCTCGTAACCGATAGAAGAAAACTGTATGCTGTAAGGACCGCCGGCAGTCAGATTTGTAAAGCGGAAGGCACCGCCGGCATTTGTTTGCGCAGCAGCAGTAGCGCCGGTGGTTTCATTTTTCACCACTACGGATACGCCGGGAATGCCCTCCTGCCGTTCGTTCCGGACTATACCGGTAACGCCTGCACGCTTTTCCTGTGCCAGCAGATATAATGGAGCCAATAAAGTAACGAGCAAAAATATGCTCCTCCATTTTTTCTTGAAAGACCAAAAGTAAAAAGAGTCCATAGGTGATTTTTGAGGCCCCGCCACAGGCTATTGCTATGCCTGCGGAAGAGAAAGCATCTGTTAAAATGCTCACTGATATGCAAGGGCCAGTTGATAAAACTGTTTATAAAAGATTCGGGCTAATTGCGCGACATTAAATTTTCATTCAGCGTTAAAAGTAACAACACTTTTTTAGTCCACAAAATTAATAGACTATTATATACCGGGTTTATTTTGTGTAGATAAATTTACCTTACTGGCTACAAACAAAGCGCTAAAACTACATGGCCGGTAAAACGAGTGTCCGGAAATGAACACCTGCTACTGAAAGCGGACGATCATCATTTATTTTAGCTGCTGATAATCAACACCTCCGAGCTTGGCATTTACTTCGCTACCGGATGATTACAATTTCACTGTATGTTCAGAAGCCAGTTAAAAATAGCGTGGCGGAGTTTCCGTAAAAACATCACCCATAGCCTGTTGAATCTTACAGGTCTTACCATGGGGCTTACTGCCTGTTTCTTCATTGCCATTTATGTAACAGACGAGTACAGTTATGATCGTTGGATACCGCAGCAACAGGATGTTTACAGGATTGGTGAAACAGTAAAAACCAAGACCAACCCCGCGATCCGGTTTGCCTCTACGCCGGGTAACCTGCAGCAGGCGATAATGGTGTATCCGCAGGTGGCAACCGCTACGCGCATCTTCGAGTATTTCAACAATGCCGTAGTAGGTACGGGCATCCAAAAACAGATCGTGGAAAAAGCTGTTTTCCTGGCAGACAGCAATATGCTCGAAGTACTGCCATATCCGCTCCTGGCCGGCAATTCACGTACCGCTATGAACGAGGCAGACGGGGTGATGCTGACGGCCGAAAAAGCGGAAAAATACTTTGGCAGGGAAGCCAATGCCAGTAACTATCTCAATAAAATAATTACCATTGGTGATAAACACTACCGGGTGACAGCCGTGCTTAAAAACATTCCTTTTAATACATATTTCAGACCCGATTTTATTATTTCTTCGGTCGCGGTTAACCGGCAGGAATGGTTCAAACGAACTACCGATAACTGGCATGGCACAGCGGTGCAAACTTTTGTCAAGTTAAAACCAGGTGCATCCGCTGCGGCATTTGAGCAACAAATTGCCCGTCTCGCTTATCAATATGTAGGTGCAGAAATAAAGGCTAACAACCAGGACTATACGTACTTTCTGCAGCCCTTATCTTCCATACATCTTTATTCTAACCTCCGTTATGAACTCAGCAAAAACGGGGACGCTTTCTATGTACGCGTATTATCATTTGTGGCGTTGTTTATCCTGTTAATTGCGGGTATCAATTTTGTAAACCTGGCCACAGCCAGGGCTGCTACACGCGCCAAGGAAGTAGGTGTGCGGAAAGTGATCGGCGCCAGGCGCTCCCAGCTGATCACGCAGTTTATGATAGAAGCCTGCAGCATGAGCAGCATGGCCTTCCTGCTTTCCATGTTGCTGGTAATGATACTGCTACCGTTGTTTAACCAGTTGGCAGATAAAAACTTTACGATCACGGTGTTATTTCAACCGTTGATTATCGGCGCCGGGTTGGGCATCAGTTTAATCATTGGATTACTGGCGGGCGTTTATCCCGCTATTGTGCTCTCCGGTTTAAATCCTTCCAGGATGGTGCAGCGTCATGGGTTGCAAATGAAAACGCAGTTCCTCCGGAACTCCCTGGTGGTTACGCAGTTCTCTATTTCCATCTTATTGATCATTGCTACCATTATTGTGTACAAGCAGTTGCAATACATGAAAAATCATGACCTTGGTTTTGACCAGTCGCAGGTGCTGGTGGTGCCCGCCATCGGCGGCGAGGCAGGCAGGAACATCCAAACACTGGTGGAAAAGTTTAAGGGACAGGCAGATGTTATTTCAGTAACTGCCTCGGGAAATGTGCCGGGGCAAGAGTTTGGCAATAACCTGATACGACTCAAAAATGACCCGGAGAAGAAAACAGATTGCCGGTTATTGTCGGCAGACGACCAGTTTTTTAAGACCTATAATATTAAATTGCTCACCGGCCGTTTGCCCAGTATGGTAAAAGATACCAGCAACAAATCAGGCGATATTATGATCAATGAAGCCGCACTCCCCTTCTTTGGCTGGAAGAAGCCGGAAGATGCGCTGGGACAGGAATTCGACTGGGGCTGGGGTAAAGTTTGCGGTGTATACCAGGATTTTCACTTTAATTCACTGCAACAAGGCGTTACGCCGATGGTCATTTTTTACAACTCCGGTTGGCTGGGCTATATCAGTCTTAAAATTCATACACGCAATACCGCCGCCACAGTAGCCGCTTTGGGTAAAACCTGGCAAAGCGTGGTGCCTTCCATGTCGTTCGATTATTTCTTCCAGGATGAAGCGTTTAACCGGCAATACCGCGCGGAGCAGCGACTGGGTCAACTCTTTATGTTGTTCTCTGTTTTTGCGATCGGCATTGCCTGCCTGGGATTGTTTGGGCTGGCATCTTTTACAGCAGAGCAGCGTACCAAGGAAATCGGTATCCGTAAAGTACTCGGTGCGAGTATCGGTGGCATTGTACAGTTGTTATCGAAAGATTTTATCAAACTGGTAATGATAGCTGCTACGATCGCTTTCCCGCTGGCCTGGTGGGCAATGAGTACCTGGCTGGAGGATTTTGCTTACCGCGTGCCGCTCAGCGCCTGGATCTTCATTGTTGCCGGTGCCGGCGCTTTACTGGTGGCTTTGCTGACAGTAAGTTTCCAGGCGGTAAAAGCCGCATTGGCTAACCCTGTGGTTAGTCTGCGGTCCGAGTAGCATAAAAAACCACATCTTCACCTCCCGGCTCAATATCTGCCAGTTCCTCTTCCCAGCCGGGATTCAGCTTGAAGATATTATGGAGTCCTCCCAGGAGTTCCAGCCAGCCGCTCATTTCATCAGACACCTCCAGTGTGTCTCCGTCAGCAGTTTCAAATACCAGGAAGGTAGCTTCTCCCGGGTACGCATATACTTTATAACCTGAAATACGGATAACCTTTTCCCAGGAAAGGGTATCATCAATATCTTCGTCGTATTTCACGGCGAGTTCCTGTTCATCAAATGCTATATCCATATCGCGAAGGTATTAATTTTGTTTAAATCACATCCATCAGACTGCTTCGTTCGGAAAGAACGACAACGTCACTTTAAATAAGCGGCTTTCTCCCCCATCGTTATCAGATACCAGGTGAAGCAGCAATGTATTGCCATCAACACTTTCCACGCAGATGCCCTCCATCTTTTCTGCCTTAAATGCCGGGTGTGTGGCAGAAAGATTCAACCATCCTTCCATCGTCAGCGATGTACCGGAAAGTTTTTGGGAGATGTTACTGATCCAGCCAATATAGCTGTCGCCGATGGCGCCGTCGTCATACGCATTGGCGGTGGCTTCTGACGACAATGTGCATAGCAACATATCCTTCCCGGGCACATAACACAACTCCGATACGCCTGCAAATACCCGCGTCGGCGTTACTAACGTTAACGGTAATACGGAAAACTGATCCGGCATTTCACTTTTCCAGAAATCATTGCTGGTAACGATCACCTGGTTAACCGGGAATGTATCATTTCCCCGGTTGCTGAGCAGCAGCCTGTTGCCCACTGCTGTAGCCCCTTCTATGTTCAGCTCATTAATCCCGGCGGCCAGCAGTTGCCTGATAAAGGCAGCCGGGTAATCCAGCTGCTGCATGCCGGTGCGCTCTTCTTCGAGCGCCACCAGTAATATCCTGCGCCGCTTTTCTGTTGCCAGCGAACCGGATACCATCAGGTGATGCTTACCCTGCAACTGTATTAATGCAGATGCCTCAAAATCCGGTTTCTCTTTTTTGGGTATTCTTTTGCCGGCAGCAGTCATGACCGGGATGCTGTTGAGTACCCCGTAATCCCGGTCCAGCACCAGGATGCAGGTGGCATCGTCGCCTACCACGTACAGTTTGCCGTTGAAATATTCTATCGCCGACGCTGACGGAAAATCAGGCAACAGCAATGTA
Organism: Chitinophaga hostae; assembly: GCF_018224885.1. Classification (GTDB taxonomy): domain Bacteria; phylum Bacteroidota; class Bacteroidia; order Chitinophagales; family Chitinophagaceae; genus Chitinophaga; species Chitinophaga hostae. The sequence goes on from NZ_JAGTXB010000011.1 coordinate 117,803, forward strand.
TACAGTAAGGTAATAGCTGCTTTCATGAAACTTGCAGGTAAGTTATTTTAATTTCGTTACCACCCCCTTTATCGCTTTTGCCCAGAAAACACCCAGTTCTGCGGCGCCCTTTTCATTGGGATGCAACTGAAAGGTACCTGCTTTTCCGTGTTCCTGGATAAAGAGTTCAGGATGTTGCCGGAAATATTTGAATCCGCCGGTGTAACCGGTGTACACCTGCCCGGGATGCGTAGTCCGATAGCCGGCAACAACAGCTTTTAATACCGGGAAATAGGACTGCAGTCTCGCCAGTCCTTCTGCCAGATAACGGGAACTGTTCTGGGTATTGGGGCTATACCAGGTAGGATGGTGTAAAATAACAATACAGCCGGGATAATCCTTTAACAGGCGGTCTACAATAGTAATCACGTTTGTTTTATAGTCGGCCGGCGATACGGGCGAGCCATTGGGTCCCTCAATAGCGCTGTCGTTGGTACCTAATACCATGGAAAACACCAGGGTGGCATCTTTATCGCTTTTAAACACATCAGCAGCCTTTATAACGTTATTGAATAAACGATTGGTAGCGGGCAAAAAATCTACCGTAGTGGAACCGCTTACGCCCTGGTTGCTGAAATTGAAGGCTGCAACGGGCATGGCTTGTTTCAGCCATTCGCAGGCTTTCACCGGCGGTGCGTCCTGCTCCGGGTGTGCCAGTCCGCCTCCATGTGTAATACTGTTACCAATAAAAACGATGTCTATTTGTTTTGACTGCGACATCGCCGTCATGCTGCCAAGCAGGCAAAGCAGGCACGCGAAAAAGAAAAGTCTGTTTTTCATAACTGTAAGCATTCAATCCTCTAAAATAATATGTTCAGCGGATAATTGGGTATTTATGTGTAACGATTAAGCCAAAGAACTCTTATCTTAGGAGATGAAACGTACTTATATCGCCGTTACAATAGCTGTAATAGTTTGCTTCATAATTCCATCAGCGTTCTCCCAGGCGAACGACAGCATTCCACCTACCCACCAGTCGCACGTACGCATTTTTTCAAAAGTACTCCAGGAAAACAGGATGCTGTGGATATCCACACCAGTGGGCTATAATGACTCCGGTGAAGCATACCCGGTCCTGTACCTCCTGGACGGTGAAGTCCATTTTAAGTACACCGACGCCCTGGTAGAATACCTCGTCAACCGCGGCAGGATGCCTCCCGTCATTATTGTCGGCATTGTCAATACAGACAGGCGCAGGGACTTCACCCCTATTCATTCGCTGGTGATCAACGATAAAATAGACAGTAGTCTCGCTACTACCGGTGGAGGCGGGAAGTTCCTCGAGTTCCTTCAAACAGAACTGGCCCCCTACATCGATCACCACTACCGCACACACCCTTTCCGTATACTCGCCGGGGCCTCACTGGGCGGCCTCTTTGCCGTATATTGCAAAATAACTGCTCCCTCCCTGTTCCAGGCCAGCATCATCATGAGCCCTGCTTTTTATGGCGGTAATAATAAAATCCTGTCCGACGTCACCCCTTTCCTGCAAAAAAACCAGGACTTGAAAATGCGTATGTTCCTGGCCCTTGGCGATGAAAAACCAGACAAAATAGATTCTCTGCTACTACAGCTAAAAAACGCTGCTGGTCCGGAACTCAAATGGGATTTTAAGTCCTACCCCGATGAAGACCATTTCTCCATGCCACTCAAAGCCATGTACGACGGACTGAGGTTTATTTATGCCAACTGGCATGTGGATTTTGACCAAAGTACCACCATATCGGATTATACTTCCATTGTTACCCACTTCAAAAAACTGTCCACCGAATTCGGATACGATATCAAACCCAATGAAGACTTTGTCAATTCCTGTGGTTACAAACAACTGGAGCTAAAAAATTTTGATACAGCACTGGATATTTTCCGGCACAATATCAGTAACTACCCACGGTCGGCTAATGTTTATGATAGTATGGGAGAAGCGTGCCTGGTAAAAGGAGATAAAGAGGCTGCTATCAGATACTACCGGAAAGCCGTTGAGCTCGACCCATACAATGAAGAAAGAAGGGAAACACTGAAAAAGCTGGAAAACAACGTACAAAAATAAATGTCCTCTGCCATTAGCTCTTGCTTCAAAGTAGTACGTTTCATTTCAGCAGTTATACATTTTTTACAGGCCCCCCTTCTCCCGAAAAAAATTTCGCGTAACCATTTGGTTACGTATATTTATAACTGAAAGGTTACACCATTTAAAACAGATTCCTTTGAGAAGAGATGTATTCCAGGCGATAGCTGATCCTACCCGGCGGCAGATCATTGGTTTGCTGGCAAATGCCACGCTGAACCTCAACAGCATCGCCGACAACTTTGACATCAGCCGCCCGGCGATATCGAAACATATCAGGATATTAACAGAATGCGGGCTGGTAACGATAAAACAGGATGGCCGGGAACGCTATTGCAGCGCGGACCTGAAGCAATTAAAAACGGTGGCCGACTGGACGGCGCAGTACCATACTTTCTGGATGGACAAGCTGGATGCGCTGGAGAATTTCCTGGGTAAACCCGCCCGTCCGGTCAATCCCCGCAGAAAAAAACAATAGTCATTTTTCTTTGTTCATCTATAACAAAATCATTCATTATGAGTAACAGTCCACTCGTCATTGAACGTACGTTAAACGCTCCTGTAAAAGCTGTATGGGAAGCTATTACCGACAACGATAAAATGAAACAATGGTATTTCCAGCTCCCGGCGTTTGAGCCGGTGGTAGGCTTTGAATTCAGTTTTGAAGCTGGTAGTCCGGAGAAAAAATATACACATCTCTGCAAAATAACAGCAGTAGAACCCGGTAAAAAACTCAGCTATACCTGGAGATACGAAAACTACCCCGGCAACTCCGAAGTAACCTGGGAGCTGTTTCCCGAAGGCAGCAAAACAAGACTGAAGTTAACCCATACCGGTCTTGACAGCTTCCCCGGCAAGCAGGATCCTGCTTTTGATGTGGAAAGTTTTACAAAAGGATGGACATATATACTCGGCACCAGTTTGACAGATTTCCTGGCCAAAGAATCGCCGGTTGGCTGATTGACAGCCATTAGCTGTTAGCTAAAAGCTAATGGCTAACAGCTGCTTCCGTTACCAGCAAAGGCGATTCAAACATGGCGACCGGGGAAATAATCTTCTCCTCTAATGGGATCTGGCTGCCATAGATGGCTTTCATCTGCTGTTTTACCGCAGTGCTGTTCAGGTCAAATTCACGGAGCGTTTGCAGCCGCCCTATTTCCAGCCCGGTAGCGGCCTTATATATTTTCCAGACCAGTTCGGAACAATAGATCCGCTCATCTGACCAACCAAAATAGAAATCATAATCTTTCCCATTATACTCTTTTCCGGCTGCCTTCATTTTGCTGATCACCGGTGGCGTAAGCACTGTGCCGGCATCTTTCAGCCGCTTTATTACAAAATGCCCGTTCTTTCCCCGCGCTATCCATTGCCGCAACGGCGTATACCTCACGGGCTGCAGCGCCTCATAAACATACCATTGATCATCATTCTGTTTAAAAATTATCCCGCAATGACTATATTTGGAGTGTGTTGCCAGTTGAATAGCGGTACTTAAATCTGATTCCGAGATCTGAAAAATAATATCGCCTTCCTGTACATCCGGCGTAGCTACCGGCAATTTTTTTGAAATAAATGTATTTGACCCAAGCGTACGCGCTGCTACCAGTGCACTGGCAACCGCCAGCAGCAACAGGATGGAGACCGTCGCTTTTTTGAAAACTGTCATACCCGATATTTTTGTAAAAATAGATCCTATTATTTATAAGCCACAAAAAATGAACAACTTACTTATCGTGCCCGCCATTACTGCGGAGGTGGAACTATTGCAGCAGCTTGGTAAACAAACATTCATGGAGAGTTTTGCCGCCCAAAATACCCCGGAAAATATGAAGCAGTACCTGCAGGAAAGCTTCAATATCCCAAAACTAACAGCCGAAATGACCAACCCCGACAGCGAATTCTATTTTGCCATGCTGAAAACCCAACCGGTAGGCTATATGAAGCTGAATTTCAGAAGCGCCCAAACCGAACAATTCAATAGCAGGGCGGTCGAACTGGAACGCATATACGTATTACAATCGCATCAGGGCCAGCAGATCGGGCAACATCTCTTCAACCAGGCATTGACAATCGCCTCGGAATACAAAGCCCCCTTCCTTTGGCTGGGTGTATGGGAACACAATACCAAAGCAATTGCCTTTTACCGGAAAAACGGTTTCTTTGACTTCGACAAACATTCATTTATGCTGGGCAACGAACAACAAACAGATATTCTTATGCGCTTAAATTTGCCCTTGCAAAGATTACAATAACATTATCTTTTTCAACTCAAAGCGCGGCTTATGAATCCTTTCCCCGTTACCAGTTCTAATCTTTCTGCGCCACACCTGGCTTTGTTCCTGCAAACGCAGTACCATACAGCACCCGGTGTTGCTTGTCGCCTGATCAAATCGGGAGTGAACGATACTTACCAGGTGACCACCGATACCGGTAAATACGTTTTCCGTGTATATAGCCTGCAGTGGAGAACCCGGGAAGAAATTTCGGAAGAGCTGCGCCTGTTGATATTACTGAAAGATCAGGGCATCCCTGTTTCCTGGCCGGTAGCTGATGCTACCGGTAATTATATCCAAACACTGCAAGCTCCGGAGGGAGAGCGTTTTGGCGTACTATTTACTTATGCCGCCGGTGAAAAGCTTACCCATTACGCCGATGAAATACATTTTAAAACCGGCGCCGTTATGGCACGCATGCATCAGCTCACGCAGCAACTGCCGCTGAACCGGGTCACCTATACCTCGAAAATTTTACTGGAAGACTCCCTGGAGCAGGTAAAAAAATTCCTTGATGCCGATACGCCTGAAATGGCATTCCTGCTCAGCGCGCAGCAATACCTGCTCCGGGCATATGCCGCCGCCGACACCAGCAAAATCAGGCAGGGCGTAGTACATATGGATATCTGGTTTGATAACATGAATATCAATCACGATAACCAGATCACCATTTTTGATTTTGACTTCTGCGGAAACGGCTGGCAATGCCTTGATATCGCCTATTACATCCTGCAGCTTCATAGCCTGATCCGCGAAATGCCCGAATGCCAGGCAAAACTGGATCGCTTCCTGGAGGGCTATAATGCTGTACTCCCTATCAGCGAAGAAGAAAAACGTTTGTTACCGATGCTGGGTGTATGCATGTATTTCTTTTACCTCGGCATACAATGCCAGCGTTACGACAACTGGTCTAATTCGTTCCTCAACGAGGCGTACCTGAAACGGTTTATAACGGTGCTGGTTAAACGTTATTATGAACTATATCTGCCTGCCGCATCAACGGTAAATCCATAATAATACCGGGCGGGAAGCCTTGTCCAGGTAGGGTTCCAACGTAGCAAGATAAGCAGGGTTCAGCATAGGGCAACCATCGCTGCGGCAAATCCCCTGCTGCTGCGCTTCCCCGGGCACCGCCCAATAACTATGCAGCACTACAAAACGCTCAAAGGCTTTGCTGTTAGTGCTGTCCAGTCCGTATAACTTATACGCTGTTCCAAAGCGGCCACTATACTTGCCGCCTATACGATATTTACCGGGTGAGGAACAACGGCTGCCGGGTACATTTGAAAACACGGCTTTTTCCGCCCTGAAATCAGGCCCCTGCCCATGCGCTACCAAACCACTGCTGATAATACGATGCCGCTCCAGGTCATAGCAAACAAATCTCTTTCTACCGGAAAACACGCTGAAGTCTGCCAGGAAGGCATAATGGGTGTTATAACCATGCTTAACGGCGTATTCCTGCAGTACCTGCGCCTTGTGACGGAGTGTAGCCATATCCGGTACCATGGGCAAAGACGGTGCGGCTGCTACCGGTGGTGTAATATGGGGGGAAGGCTTCTTTTCTTTGCATGCAAAGAAACAACCCGCTAAAAGCAGGGCGACTCCACACCTGTACCATGCTGATGTACCTGTCATATCATACAGATGCTGACAAAAATATTTTCCATATGCATCCGCAAAAAAAAGCGGATGCATAAGTGTTATTCCCAGATCTCCCTGATATGAATAAGAATAGAATACCGGCCGGTGGCGGGGTAATGGTCGATATTTAATTTTTGCGCATCAAAAGGCTGCGGTAATTTATCGGCATATTGCAGGTACAGTTCCTGTACTACGGCAATCGCTTCCGCTTTATTTTCCACCACCCATGATTTGGCGGTTTTATGATTATCGAACAACTGGTTAAAAGCTTTCCTGCTGGTGTCGGTATGTTCAAAAGGCACTACTTTCAGCGTCCACACCTCTCCTATCTTTTCCGGTTGCGCCGGTGTATCCAGTTCAATTTTAAATCTTTCCAACCCGGCGGGGTCCAGGGCACGCATAATATCCATCGCAACTGACATAACGGTATGTTTTTGTTTGACACCGCAATATTACAACTTCCCGCAAAACCAGCGATGTTATTCTCCTCCTTTTACTTTCATCTTCAGCGTATATATACTTTTCCCGGCTGTGATAAACAGGATATCATTGTTCTTTCCGCCGAAACAGGCGTTGGCGGTCCAGCTTTCGGGTACCGGGATAAAACCGGTTTGCTCTCCTTCTTTGCTGACCACCGTAATCCCGTTGCCGCACAGGTATAAATTACCTTTATCATCCAGCGCCAGGCCATCAGTGGTTTTGGAAGCCATGAGCTGCTGCCGCGATAAAGTACCGTCACTGTTTACGCTGTAACGATATACTTTACCGCCATTGATATCTGCTACGTATACCTGTTTGCCATCCGGCGTGCCAATGATGCCATTGGGTTTTACAAAGTCCTCCGCCGCAATGATCGGCTCTTTGGCGCCCGGCGCCAGGTAGTACACCCTTTCTTCTTTTATATCCGGTTGTTTGCGCTCCCAGTAATCACGCTGATAATAAGGATCTGTAAAATAAATGCCGCCCCCTGGCGCTACCCAAACATCATTGGGCCCATTGAGCTGGTGTCCTCCGAAATTATTTACCAGTATTTTTATTTTTCCTTTGGGAGAAATGGACCACAACTCATCCTTCTCATCTGCGCAGGCAATGATATTGCCTTTACGATCTACGTACAATCCGTTGGAGCGACCAGCTTTGTCCAGGAAAACGGACAACTGTCCGCGGGTATCATATTTCCATATCTTATTATTGGGCTGGTCAGTAAAAAAGATATTCCCTTTTTTATCAGCCACTGGCCCTTCTGTAAACGCAAATTGTTTTGAAACAAGTTCCAGCGTGGCGTTATCGGCCACTGTGGCGGGAATAGAATCGGGGTGGGCTGCCCGGACATTCATACAATAGCAAAGACCTAATAACAACGTGGAATAAAAGCTGCATTTCATGATGATCCTCAATTTCTACAATTGTAATAATTAAGTGGCAGAATTTTTTCTAAAAATAACGGATACCCTCCAACAAAAAGGATAAACGCTCGATAGCGTTTATCCACAAAGTAATCTGGCTGCCGATCACAGCCGGTTTGCTGATCATAAACATGACCCGCTTCAAGAAGCATAGGAATAATTAATAGCACAACAAAATATCATTCGATACCAGTCCAATGGTCGATAAAATGGTAAATTGGAAATTTGTGACAGTGTAAGAGATGAACCTCAGTTAACAAAATAATTTTGGGGTAACCAACGCTGGATGACTTCTATTACCCGATTTTAGAATGGCGTTCCGGTCAGGTCTTGTACTGATTACGAGGGCAAAGTTATCGTGAGTAACGACCTCCACATAGTACAAAAACGACATTTTTGTGCTCATCTCATTATTTTATGCAGACGGATGGTGTGCTGTAATTCTTCTTCGTGGATAAAGGAGGGCGTAACGCCGGCAAATTTTTTGAAGTCGCGGATAAAATGCATCTGGTCATAATAACCAGTGTGGTAGGCTATTTCCGTCCATGTTTTCTGCGGAAACAATTCCTTCAGCTGGTATGCCTTACAGAAACGTATCAACCGGGCATATTGCTTTGGGGGCATGCCCAGCCGTTCGGTACATTTCCGTTCAAACTGCCGCAGGCTCAAACAGGCCAGGGAGGCCAGTTCCTCCATACTGACATTTCCCGATGACCCTACCAATGCAGCCATGGCCTGGTCTACCGGCAGTAACGGCTTCACCCCCGACACCCTTTTCAGGAGATAGAACTCCACGATACTTATCATGTGATCCCAGTTATCTGCCTCCCTGAGCCGTTCGGTGATCTCCGCAATTTCGCTGCCCAGCAGCAGACTGGTATCAAAATCCTGCTCATATATTTCAGACATAGGGATTCTTAACAACCGGTGCAGCCCACTTGGTTGAAAGGCGATGCACAGCGCCAGGTGCCGGCGTCCCATATCCAGGGTGACTGCCTGATCCTGGGGACCAATGGTTACACAGGCTGCTTTCGTGATATATCCGTCATTACCGGGCTTCAATACTTTGATCGGATCTTCGAGGTAAAAAATAATATAACGCTGATAAGCGGGCACAAACCGGTAAATGTTTGTCAGCCCCGGCGTTTGGGTAAAGTCTACCCCGTAAATACTGATGCAATGCACAAGATCCTGCAATGCCGGATGTGGCTTATAAACTTTTGATTTCATTGGACATATTCTTCGGCTATAGGTGCTCAGTACAGATTCCTCTCCGGACAAATATAAATAAAAAAGACAGCCAATGAGACCGATTTGGGGTATCTTTTACCGGCTAATATATTTTATATTTAAACATGAGAATCGCAATAACAGGTGCATCCGGTTATATAGGTACTGTGCTCACGCCTTTATTATTATCCAACGGACATACCCTGAAAGTATTCACCAGGAAACCATTGCCGGACAGTAGTCCGGACGGAGTTACATTCGTATATGGAAACCTGTTAGATAATGACAGTTTACAGAACCTGGTAGAAGGTGCAGATGTGGTGATACACCTGGCTGCCATGATCTCGGTAAATGATGCGCCGGATGAAACGCTCTTCCGGGTAAACACCGGCGGTACCCGGCTCCTGGCCGCCGCCGCGCTCCAGGCCGGCGTAAAAAGATTTATCCATCTCAGCTCCGTCACTGCCTATAGCCAGGCGCCTTACGATGAGCCGATGGATGAAACCCGCCCCCCGGCAAATGACCAGCAACACAGCTACGACCATTCCAAGGCCGTATCACAGGCCATTGCGCTGGAATACAACGGCAATGGCATGGAAGTGATCGTACTGGCGCCTACTGCCGTAATGGGGCCTTATGATCAACAGCCTTCACTGATAGGTAAAGCGGTGGTTAATATCTACAACAGGAAAATACCAGCCCTGTTTCCGGGTGGTGTTGATTTTGTGGATGTGAGGGATGTGGCAGGCGCTATCGTCAGTGCTATGAGCAGCGGCACGCCGGGCAAAGCCTACCTGCTAAGCGGTGAATGGGCATCATTGGTTACCCTCAGCCGGGAAATAGGCAGGATAAAGGGAAAAAGGATATCGCTGCCGGTAGTACCTTTGTGGCTGGTATTCAGCCTGCTGCCCCTGGTGAGGATGCTGGCCCGTTTGCGTGGCGGTGCGCCGTTTTATACGAGGCAGTCTGTATACAACCTTATTTACAGCAATAAAAAAATAAATCATTCGCAGGCCCGGGCCGAACTAAAGTTCCGGCCCCGCGCTTTTACAGCAACCCTGCAGGACACTATTGATTGGTTCAAAAAAACCGGCGCTATCAGATGATTGACTATTTACCACTCCGCGGATATATTATTTTTATTTGCTGCTGGGCCGTTACCGGCATTGGCGCAGGATTATACCTCCTACGCAAAGAGGCGCCCTACGGACGTTACAGCAACGAACAATGGGGTCCCATGATCAGCAACAAATTAGCCTGGCTACTGATGGAAGCCACCGTGCTCGTTTCCTTTTTTACCTGGATACCCGTGAAAACTTTTAACTGGCAAAGTCCTGCCGGTGTTATGATTTTTCTATTCCTGCTACATTACCTGCATCGCAGTTTCGTATATCCGTTCATGATACGTACCAAAGGAAAAAAAATGCCGGTGGTGATTATGTTGTCTGCCATGTTATTTAATACTGTAAACGGCTCCCTGCTGGGCATCTGGTTTGCGGTTTTCGGTCATTACCCCGATAGCTGGTATACCACACCTGCCTTTATAGCAGGTACCATCCTTTTTCTGAGCGGTATGCTGATCAACTGGCGTGCAGACTACCAGCTGATACAGCTCCGGAAAAAAAATGATACCGGTTATAAAATACCGCAGGGTCGTATTTTCAAATACATTTCCTCCCCTAACCTGGCGGGCGAAATGCTGGAATGGGGCGGATACGCCCTGCTTACGTGGAGCCTGCCTGCGCTGGCCTTTTTTATCTGGACCTGCGCCAACCTTATACCCCGCGCGCTGGCAAACCATCGCTGGTACCGGCAGCAATTTCCCGGATACCCGGCCAATCGTAAAGCATTATTACCTTTTATCTGGTAACATTAAAGCAGCGTATGTCAAAGAAATATAGTCAGTTTAAAGCAGCGTTGGTATTATCAAAGGCGAGTCTTATCGCCACGTTGCGCAGTCCTACTTCCATCGTATTTGCTTTGTTATTCCCCGTCATCTTTGTAACGGTGTTTGGCGCCATGGTCGACAGCACCGCTGTAAAAGTAAAAATTGTATTGTCGCCCCACAGCGACAGCAGCAGCCCTATGTATGCGGCGGTAAAGGGCATCAAAATATTTGATTTATCCTACGGCAGCGATTCTGCCGCTATGCTGGCCGATTTGAAAAAAGGAAGGATCGCCGGTATATTATACCTGCATCCTCCAACACGGGTAAACGGCGTGCCACAGATAAGTACTGATTTGCTGGGCAGCGGCGCGGTAGCCGATAAATTGCCGCTGATACAGGCGGCACTGCAGGAAGCCGCCAGCCGGGTGAACCGCCACCTGTTGCCCGATCAACCGATGGCTGCCAGCGTACACCTGGTAAATATTCCCGGTCGCGTGTACCGGCAGATTGATTTTATTTTACCCGGGCAACTGGGCTTTTCATTGCTGATGGCCGGTGTTTTCGGTTCCGCTTTCCTGCTGTTTAACCTGCGGCATACCCTGGTGCTGAAACGCATCTACGTTACGCCTATAAAACGCTCTTTCCTCTTGCTGGGAGAAATGATCAGCCGGCTGCTGTTCCAGATCATCTGCTTTGTGGTGATCACCGCACTGGGCTATTTCGCGTTTGATTTTACGTTGGTTAATGGCCTGTTTACTTTCCTGGAAATGTTGCTGCTATCGGTTTTCGGACTGATCATATTTATGGGGATCGGTTTTATTATCAGTGGACTCATCCGCAATGAAAGCTCCATTGCTCCTGTAGCCAATACCCTGACCGTACCACAGATATTGTTATGCGGGTTATTTTTTCCGGTAGATAATTACCCGGTGTGGTTGCGTACTTTTTGCGAATTGCTGCCCCTTACTTTCTTTGTGGATGGATTGCGCAAGATTGCATTTGAAGGCTTGCATATCTGGCAGATACCGGTACAGTTAACAGGTTTAATACTTTGGGCAGCGCTCATTGCCGTACTGTCGGTAAAGTCCTTTAAATGGGAATGATGTCACAATTACCCCCTATGATTGTCTTGCCCGGCCACCCTGCGTTTACAGGGATCATAATACCTTTGAAATATTAACAGTAATTCCAAAAACAACTCATCATGGCAGCAGTCAATCCTTACTTAACTTTCGGCGGCACCTGTGAAGCAGCCTTCGACTTTTACAAAGCCGCATTTGGCGGCGAATTCCAAACCCTTGCCCGTTTTGGCGAAATGCCCGAGATGTGTGGTCCCGGCGATAAAGATAAAATCATGCACGTAGCCCTGCCTATCGGCAAAGGAAGTGTTTTAATGGGCAGCGACGCACACGACAGCATGGGTCCGGTTACAGCAGGCAACCAGTACACCGTTTCCATACAGGCCAGCAGCGAAGCGGAAGCCGACAAACTCTTCAACGCTCTTTCTGCCGGCGGCAATCCTTATATGCCCATGGCCAAAGCACCCTGGAATGCCTATTTCGGCATGTTTAACGATAAGTTCGGCATACAGTGGCTGATCAACTTTGATTATGTGCAGTAACTGAAGCGGATGGGGGCGCCTTCGGCGCTTGTCTTTGGGCAGGATTTATGTGATTAAAATGATTGTACTGATTTTAGCTTTTTCCGATCCGGGCCTTTATCTTTTTGACGAATACTTTCGAAAAAAAGTTAGCTTCTCTCAAAAAAAGAAATAAAATCAGTACAATCATTTTAATCACATAAATCCTGCCCAAAGACAAGCGCCGAAGGCGCTCCGCCCTAACGCGAAACAAGCTCCCCTAAGCGCTTATCCAGCTGATCGCCGCGCAGATTTTTGGCAATGATCCTGCCGTCCGGCGCTATCAGGTAATTGGTCGGTACCCCTCTCACTCCATACTGGCGCGCTACGGCATTATCCCAATATTTAAGATCAGATACGTGTACAAAATCCTGCAGCCCGTCTTTTTCAATAGCACCCAGCCAGGCGGCTTTCTTACCCGGTTGATCCAGCGATACACTGAGTACCACGAAATTCCGGTCATGGAATTTTTTATAAGCGGCCACCACGTTAGGGTTTTCGGCGCGGCAGGGACCACACCAGGAAGCCCAGAAATCCAGCAATACATACTTCCCTTTGAAATCCGACAGCTTTACCGGTTTGTCATGGATATCCGGCTGGGTAAAGTCCGGCGCAGGCGCACCGATGCCAAGGGCTTTTTCCGTTTCCATCGACTGGTAAAACTCTTGCCCGGCAGGACTTTTCTTCAATGCGGCAGTGAGGCCGTTATACATTGGTGTAAGCTCCGCCAGGTTCATGTTATTCATCACGGCCAGTTCCTTTAGTGCTACAATGCTGAAAAAAGAACCTGGGTTTTCCCTGATAAAGCGACGTTGCAATCCCTTTTTTGTATTGATAGCTTCGTGGAAACGGGCGTTCAATCCATTCATAAATACGGTATCGTTCCGCTGCGCAGCAGTAGCCGCGCCAAATTCACTGTTGATACCCGCCATCGCCGTGTCGTAGGCGGAGATAAATAATTTGTACCGTTCATGCTCCTTATTCACTTCAGAACCACTGATAACGGCGTCGCTGATCTGATCCTTTCCCGAAATAAGGATAGTGCCTTTATCGAGATACAGCAGGCGGCGATCCATATCCATGCCCTGGTTAGCGAGTCCGGCGCCCTTGTGATCCACTACCAGCATGGCCAGGTAAGGCGCCTTTACAGTGCCTTTAAATTCGAAATGCCCGTTTTTCAGAACGGCAGAGTCGAGGAAAGTTTCACCGTTAACACGGCGATCGAGATAAGCTTTGGCCCCCGGCTCCCGGGTGGTAAGCGTACCTTTCAAAGTATATGCCTGCTGCGCTGCGCTGATGGCTGGCAAGGCCAATGCTGCCAATAACATCCCTGTTTTCATAAATGCTGTTTAGGTAGTTGGTTTATATACCGTAAAGCCGGAAGCGCACCAAATCTTAGCGTTTCTTATATTTTTTCACGCTATCCCTTACCGGGTGCAGGTTTAACAAAGTTTAACTATCGGGGTAATAAACCCCGTAACGACGCCCCGGTCTAACTGTTCCTGGTTCCGGTAGCAGCTGCGGAATAATTATCTCCCGTTTTTGAACAATACCGCAAAACGGACAGTTACTCATGGTAAGGGAAAGGTGTCTGTATTGTCCGGTAACCGGGAATGCTGATCCCGGGATCACTGTTACTGTAAAACAAAAAGAGTGGCTCTTCTTAAACGAACCGTAATGTTATGAGTAAATGTACTATTGCGCTTGCGCTGATCATTGTACTGGGCGCCTGTAAAAACAATAAGAGCGGCACCAAACAAACAGGTGTAAAGCCTTACCCGGTTATTGTACTAAAGCCGCAGAGCGCAGTTATTAACTCCGATTATCCCGCCAGTGTACAGGGAATGCAGAACATCGAGATCCGGCCCAAAATAGATGGTTATGTAGAAGCTATTTATATTGATGAAGGCGCCACGGTAAAAAAAGGGCAGCTGTTGTTCCGGATCAGCGCCCCGCAGTACGAGCAGAATGTGAATACCGCGCAGGCCAATATAAAAATAGCTGTGGCGGATGTAAACTCCGCACAGATGCAGGTAAATAAGGTAAAGCCGCTGGTAGAAAAAGATATTGTCAGCGCCTACGAACTGGAAGCAGCTGTTTATACCCTCCAATCCAAACAGGCCGCCCTGGCCCAGGCCCAGGCGGCGTTCAACAATGCCAAAACGAATTTAAGCTATACGGTGATTACCAGTCCGGCCGATGGCGTGGTAGGGATACTTCCTTATAAAATCGGCAGCCTGGTAAACAGTACCACTACCAATCCACTGACCACCGTATCCAACATTTCACAGATCTACGCCTATTTTTCCATCAATGAACGGCAGGGACTCGATTTTTTCCTGGCCTCCAAAGGCGTCACCCTGCAGGACAAGCTGGCCACCATGCCACCGGTATCGCTGGTATTGGCCAATGGTATTATCCTGCCCCGCAAAGGCCGCATAGAAACCGCCAGCGGGCTGATTAACCCGCAAACCGGCGCATTGAATATGAGGGCTACTTTTGAAAATCCCGACGGACTGGTACGCAGCGGCAGCAGCGCCATTGTGCGTGTACCCCATACCATAGATACGGCCCTGCTGGTACCGCAAAAAGCCACTTACCAGATCCAGGGTAAACTATTCGTGTATGTGATGGATGCAGATAATAAAGTGCGCTCGGTAGATATAGGTTCCAATGCTACCGCGGCGGGACAGGCTTTTGTAGTACAACACGGCGTAAAAGCAGGGGATAAAATAGTAGTCGACGGTATCAGCAACCTGCGGGAAGACCAGGTGATCAATCCCCGTATGGTTAATGCCGACAGTGTATATAACAGTCTCTGAGCAAACGGATCATGTTCGCCCGATCCATTTAAAACAATATCATGTTAAGAAGATTTATAGAGCGGCCGGTATTATCAACAGTTGTATCCATCATTATCGTCACCCTGGGTATACTGGGGCTGGTATCGCTGCCCATTTCACAATACCCCGACATTGCGCCGCCTACTATCCAGGTGCAAACCTCCTATAGCGGCGCCAATGCAGATGTGGTACTAAAAAGTGTGGTGGTACCCCTGGAGCAGCAGATCAACGGCGTGGAGAACATGGATTATATTACCTCTACCGCCGGCAACGACGGTTCTGCCAACATCACGGTAAGTTTTAAAATAGGCAGCGATCCTAACATGGCCGCCGTAAATGTGCAGAATGCCGTGGCCAGGGCTACTCCGCTGCTGCCACAGGAAGTAACGCGTGCAGGCGTTACCGTGCAGAAAAAACAAACCAGTAACCTGTTGATATTTTCGGTATACAGCACCAACCCCTCCTTTGACCAAACATTTTTACAGAACTATACCGACATCAATATCACCCCGGTCATCAAACGTATCCCAGGTGTGGGCGATGCTTCTGCGTCGGGGTCTATGGATTATTCCATGCGCATATGGCTGAACAGCCAGGCCATGGCGTCCTATGGGCTGATACCGGCAGATATTACCGCAGCACTGGCGGAACAGAATATACAGGCTGCTCCCGGGCAGTTTGGAGAAAGCGGCGGACAGGCTTTTCAGTATGTCATCAAGTATCCGGGCACCCTCATAGATACCACGCAGTTTGGCAATATTGTCCTGCGGTCCAATCTGCGCAGCCGTTTACTGCGCCTCAAAGATGTGGCCCGGATAGAACTGGGCGCCCTCAGTTATTTCAACAGTACCCGCACCAACGGTTATCCGGCCGTATCAGTGAGCGTAGCGCAGGTAGCCGGTTCCAACGCCCGCGATGTGATCCGCGAAACGCTGAAGGTAATGGATGATGCCTCCAAAACTTTTCCCAAAGGAGTAAAGTATGTAGTGCTGCAAAACGTGGATGACTTCCTGACCGCATCGATCGACAAAGTATTGCATACGCTCTTTGAAGCGTTTATACTGGTATTTATAGTGGTGTTCATTTTCCTGCAGGATTTCCGTTCTACCCTGATACCGGCTATATCCGTTCCCGTGGCCATTATCGGCACCTTCTTCTTCCTGAAATTATTCGGCTTTACCATCAACCTCCTCACCCTGTTTGCGCTGATACTGGCCATCGGGATCGTGGTAGACGACGCCATTGTGATCGTGGAAGCCGTGCATGCACGATTGGACACGGGATATAAGTCGGCCCGCAAAGCCAGCATTGATGCGCTGGATGAAATTTCCGGCGCCATTGTATCCATCACCCTGGTGATGTCGGCAGTATTTATCCCGGTGAGTTTTATCGGGGGATCTTCCGGCATCTTTTATAAACAGTTCGGGCTTACGTTGGCTATTGCCATTGTGTTATCGGCCATTAATGCGCTGACGCTGAGTCCCGCGCTTTGCGCCATTTTCCTGCGTCCTCACGGGAAGGAGCATACGAAAAAGAATTTCCTGCAACGGTTTTACCAGGCTTTCAATGTAGCATTTGAACGACTCACTGCACGTTATACCAGCACCCTCACGTTTTTCAGTAAACGGAAATGGATCCCGTTATCGGTACTGGGCCTGTTTTGCGCGGGATTGTTTATCCTGGCGCGGCTTACGCCTACTGCCTTTGTACCGGAAGAAGACCTGGGTACTATTAACTGCAACATCAGTCTGCCACCAGACGCCTCTTTGCAACGGACAGATATTGTGGCGCGCAAAATTGAGAAGATCGCCGGCACTGTACCTGAGATCAACAACGTACTGGCCGTTACCGGCCGCGGCCAGCTTTCCGGCGCCGGCAGCAACTACGCCATGGTGGTAATGCGCCTGATCCCGTGGAACCAGCGCAAAAGAACGATACAACAGATCATTAAAGAATTAAACAAAAAGGCCACCGATATCACTGAAGCAGAAATCAAATTCTTTGCGCCGGGTACCATACAAGGGTTTGGCGCTTCCAACGGTTTTGCATTCCAACTGCAGGATAAAACCGGGGGCGATATTGCACATTTCTACAAAGTCAGCAAAGACTTCCTGGGCGCACTGACCCAGCGGCCGGAAATACAGTTCGCCACTACCTCTTTCAATCCTAATTTTCCGCAGTACCTCATGAATGTGAATGTGCCGAAGATCAAGGATGCAGGGCTGAATGTTACGGACATCACCAATGCCATGCAGGGATACTTTGGCGGCATCTATGCATCCAACTTCAATCAATTCGGGCAGCAATACCGGGTAATGGTACAGGCCTCGCCGGAATACAGGATGACGCCGGAAAGTATGAACGCCGTATTTGTACGTACAGCCGAGGGCGTTATGGTTCCGATCACGGAGTTTGTAACACTTACACAAACATACGGCCCTCAGTCCATTACGCGGTTCAACCTCTTTAATTCCATCAGCATCAACGGTACCCCCAATTCATCGTACAGTTCGGGGCAGGCTATTGCTGCCATACAGGAGTCGGCTTCCGAAACGCTGCCACCGGGCTTTGCCTTTGAGTTTTCCGGTATCACGCGTGAGGAGTTGGCGGGCAGCAGCCAAACGATCTTTATCTTTCTTCTCTGCCTGATTTTCGTATACCTGTTACTCAGCGCACAATATGAAAGCTACCTGCTGCCCTTTGCCATCCTGCTGGCGATTCCGGTAGGAATATCCGGCGCATTTCTATTTGCGATGATATTTGGTATCAGCAATAATATTTATGTGCAGATAACGCTCATTATGCTGATTGGATTGCTGGCCAAAAATGCGATCCTGATCGTGGAATATGCGGCAGAAAGAAGAAGAGGCGGTATGAGCATTGCCGAAGCGGCGGTCAGCGGCGCCAAGGCCAGGTTACGGCCTATTCTCATGACTTCTTTTGCTTTTATCCTGGGCCTGGTACCGCTGATGCTGGCCACCGGCGCGGGCGCCAACGGCAACCGGTCTATCGGAACAGGCGCAGTGGGCGGTATGTTGGTGGGTACTGTTTTTGGTATATTCATTACCCCTGCTTTGTTTATCGTCTTCCAGACATTCCAGGAAAAAATAAAGCGCGCACCGGAAGAGGATGAAGATGAAACGGACGGGCCTCCGCAAACAGCGCCGACCCTCTCTTAAAATTAACGCCTGTCATAAACAGGGCATCAAAATATTAGTACATGCGTTTTCGTGTTTCATTACATATTATTTTACTAAGCGGCGGTATAGCATTACTATTATCGGCCTGCCATATTATAAAACCCTACCAGTCGCCGGTTATCGCCGACAACCATCTTTACCGGGATATAGCCGCCACCGATACCAATACCATCGCTACGCTGCATTGGAAAGAAATATTTACCGACACCCTGCTGCAGCAACTGGTTGCGGAAGGCATCCGTAATAACCTGGATCTCCAGGTAGCCTGGTCGCGTATGCGGCAGGCTACCGCCAGCTACTCACAAAGCCGGCAAGCGCTGTATCCTGCGGTGAATGCGGACGCCGGGGCAACCATTGCCGGCGCCTCCAATCAACAGCGTACAGGCAGGAGCGTTATACCGCAACAATACAGTGCGCAACTCACCGCCACCTGGGAAGCTGATATATGGGGTAAGCTGCGCAGCAGCCGGCGTGCGGGTCTTGCGGCCATGTTACAGGCCACTGCCAACGCGCAGGCGGTACAAACGGGTTTAATTGCCGATATTGCGAACAACTATTACAACCTGATGGCGTTGGATCAGCAGCTGGCTATCACGCAAAAAACAGTAGTCAACTGGCAGGCCACCGTGGAGGTTATGAAGGAGCTGAAAAAAGCAGATGTGGTAACCGGGGCGGCGGTGGTGCAAAGTGAAGCAAGCCGCTACGCCGCGGAGGTAACAATTCCTGACCTGAAGCAATCTATCCGGGAAACGGAAAACACGATAAACCTTTTGCTGGGAAGGGTTTCCGGCCCTGTAGCAAGAGGTAGTATTGATCAGCAGGAACCCGTGATGCTATTAAAAACAGGCGTGCCGGCACAACTGCTCGCCAACAGGCCGGATGTGCGGGCAGCGGAATATAACCTGCGGTATTATTTTGAACAGACCAATGTAGCGCGTACCTACTTCTACCCTGCCCTTACCATCAGTGCTTCCGGCGGTTACACCAGCTATTTTTCGCTCACCGGCCCGGGGTCCTGGCTGAGTAACCTGGCTGCCGGTCTTGCCCAACCGGTGTTTAACCAGGGCGTCAACAAAACGAGGCTGAAAATAGCGCAGGAACAGCAGCAACAGGCAGCACTCGGCTTCCGCACAGCGGTATTAACGGCCGGCCAGGAAGTATCCAATGCTTTGTATTCGTATCAAACAGCACAGGAAAAGGCCAACTCACGGCGGTTGCAGCTGCAAAACCTGCAGTTGTCGGTAGAATATACCCAGGAACTGGTGAGATACGGGTTCGCGAACTATACGGAGGTATTGAATGCACAACAAAGTTTGCTGTCTGCCCAACTCAATAAAATAAATGATCACCTGCAACAGCTGCAGGCCATTGTATTCCTATACCGTGCACTGGGTGGCGGATGGCAATAACTATGTCACCATGACCAGCACCAGCCGGAAACCATCGGGATCTACCAGGGTAATACCATGTTTGTTCCAGTAAGGATTTTTTGCTTTTACTTCCGGAGTACCCACCTTCCTGGCCTTCTCCAGTATACGGGTAAATGCCTCCCTTGTTTCGGGGTATAATACCAGCACATCATCATCGTCGGGCTGATGTTGGGGCGGCTCGTCCGATACCGTAAACTCCAGGTGCCAGTTTTCTCCCGGAATACCGAGAAATACGCCATCATAGCGGTTATGATCCAGGAAAGATCCTAATTGCCGGAAGCCTAATACCTCCTGGTAAAAAGTGATGATCTGATCTAATGAAGTGGTGTGCCGGGCGACTCTTAATCTCATGACAATACAATGCTTTTGTTGCAGATACAGTAGGCTGAATTTACAACATCCTGTTTACCCGTGCAGCAAAAATCAATACAATGACAATAAGATAATGGAAAAATTTAAGCCCCTATCAGCAGCTCCTGGCGAAAAGGCAATGCAGGCAAGGTTTCTGTAGTGTTCAGCACTTCATCCACCAATCCAAATTCTTTTGCTTCCATGGCGGTCATGAAGTGATCATTCTTAAATGCCGCGGCTACTTCTTCAACAGTGCGACCGGCATGTTTTGATATTACCTGGAATGTTTTATCCTGTAACCGTTGCTGCTCCCGGAAAGCGATGCCTACATCCTCTGTATATCCTTTGGCGCCACCACTGGATGGATGCATGTGGATAGTGGCGTTGGGCAGCGCAAACCGCTGTCCTGTAGCACCGGCAGTGAGAATAATGGTGCCCATACTACCTGTGAAACCCACGGCCATGGTGGATACCGGCGACTTAAGAATTTTCATGGTGTCGTAGATGGCCAGTCCCGCGTAAATAACGCCGCCGGGACTGTTGATATACATATTAATGGGCCGGTGGTTTTCACTGTCGAGGTACAGGAGCTGCGCCACCATGAGGTTAGCCACCTGGTCATCGATAGCCGTACCGAGGAAAACGATCCGTTCTTTCAGGAGCAGGCTATATATATCAAAGGCGCCGCGGCTATCGCCGTCGATAACCGTAGGAACAAGAAATGCCATTTTATTTAAAAATTGAAGTGATGGATTGGTGAAAGTGATCTTCTTTCATGAGCCGTTGAAAAACAATATCCAGTTGTGCGCGTTTTTCTTCCCTGGCCAGCCAAAACAAGAGCTGCAGGGCTTTCCGCTGATAGCGTACTTTTTCCCGCAAGGCCGGTGCAACCAGCATACGGGCCTGGAATACCAGTCGCACCGGGGCGGTCATTTCCTGCAACAGGTAGCGGTCTATTTCCCGTATTTCAGCTAACTGTTTCCGCATAGTCTGACTGTTTAATCTGTTCCCTTACTTTTTCCAGGCACTTGTATTTCTGCACGCTGGCAGAATGCGGAGTTTTAAAATCAAATCCGGCTGCTATTTCCTGTATGGAAAGATGATCATAATAGAATGCCTGCAACAGTTGCAAACACCGTTTCCCGGCGGCTTTTACGTAGTTGAGCACAGATCGCTCTACCGGCGGCAGCGCATAATAATCTGCCGGTACACTGATGTCGCTGTTAATATTTTCGAGAGATGTATAACGCCCCGTTTGTTTCATTTTCCTGATACAGCAAATCCTGGCGATCCCCATAATATATGCCTGTGCCGGAACATTGGCAGGCAATGTTTGCTGCCGTTGTTTTTCCAGGTAGATGATGACTGCATCCTGGAACACATCTTTGGCCATTTCCAGGTTACCATTCATACGGTGTACCATTCTTGCTACCTGTGGAAGCAAGTTCCTGTATATTTCCTCCAGCCATTGGTCTTCATGATTACGCATATGAAACCGTTTTATATACCAGTGTCAGAAAATGAAGGGATATCACCCAAAATTTAAGATTATTTTTTTACCTTTGCCCCATCATGAAATTATAACCCACATATCACCATCAGGCTCATCCTGTAAACACGCCACCCGGCGTGCTTTTCCATACATAAGTATTTTATTCACTGCAAAAAATACAGCGATGCCGAAGCATACGCTGATCTGTTCATTTAAATTTACTGACATGAAAATGATGACCATCATCTCCCGCCCTTGCAAACGGACTATGTCCATGATCATTCATTTCAAAACGATATTATTATATGCTTATCAGCGCACAGGATATTGCTTACCGGCTCCCTTCCGGAGAAACACTGTTCCAGGATATTTATTTTACGCTTAACAAAGGAGAAAAGGCGGCCATTGCCGGGCATAATGGCGCGGGCAAGTCTACCTTATTAAAGATCATTGCCGGCCAGGAAAAAGCCTATACAGGTACCGTTGCGGCCAGTGAGCAACTATATTATGTACCGCAACACTTCGGGCATTTCAACCAGCTCAGTGTAGCCGCTGCCGCTGGTATCGACACAAAGTTACGCGCCCTATCGGCCGTGATCGACGGAGACACTGATCCGCAGCTGTTTGACATCATAGGCGACGACTGGGATATTGCCGCCCGCTACGAGGCTGCCATTGAAAAATGGGGCATCCCGGCCATCCGGCCGGAACAGCCGCTATCAGCGCTGAGCGGCGGTGAAAAAACAAGACTGTTTCTTTCCGGTATCGATATATTTGAACCTCCGGTAGTACTGCTGGATGAACCCACCAATCACCTCGACTATATAGCGCGGGAACAGCTGTATCAATGGGTGGCCACCACCAATTGCACCTTGCTGGTTGTAAGCCACGACCGAGAACTGCTGCGCCTCTGCCACCCCATCTGGGAACTGCAGGCCGATGGTATCAAAGCCTATGGCGGTAACTATGATTTTTACGCAGCACAAAAAGAGGTGGAAACAAATGCATTGCAGCAGCGCATCGCCCACCAGGAAAAAACCTGGAAGGAAGCAAAAAAACAGCGGCAGATAGCGATAGAACGCAAACAGCATGCAGACGCCCAGGCCAGGAAAAAAGCGAAGACAGGTGGTATACCAAAAATTTTGCTGAATGGCCGGAAGAACGCCGCGGAAGTATCCACCGCCAAACTGGACCAGCTACATACCGATAAAGTCAGCGAGCTGCGGGCAGAATACCAGGAAGTGGCCGCCATGGCACAGTTACAACGCATCATGAAAGGCTTCTTCGAACAGTCAGGATTACATCGCGGAAAAATACTGGTGGAGGCAAACGGGCTTAATTACGGCTGGACAGACGGCCAACTGCTGTGGGAATCACCACGCTCGTTTACTATCCGCAGTGGCGACCGGCTGGCTATTACTGGTCCCAATGGCAGCGGTAAATCCAGTTTATTCCAGCTGATACTGGGTCGTGTGATGCCCACTACCGGGCAATTATACGTAGCCGATACCCGCACCTTGTTGCTGGACCAGGATTACAGCCTGATAGACCGCAGTAAAACCGTATTAGACCAGGTGCTGGCCTTTAATGAAACCGGTCTCGAAACCGCCATGGTAAAAACGGTACTGGTGAATTTCCTTTTCGGACCCGACACCTGGGATAAATCCTGCGCGGTGCTGAGCGGAGGGGAAATGTTGCGGCTGGCGCTTTGCAGTATGACCCTGCAAAACAAAACACCGGATATGATTATGCTCGATGAACCCACCAATAACCTGGATCTTGCCAATATTAATATCCTGACAAAGATCTTTGCTGATTATAAAGGAACATTGTTGGTGATATCTCACGATAAAAACTTTATCAGGGAGGTAAATGCGGGAACTGAAATTGCATTGGCAAAAGCGTAAAGCAAAAAGCTGAAAGCTCATCGAAGCGGATGATGAAGACGGCATATTTAAATCTGCCGGGTTCATTCGCTTCGATGAGCTTTATGCTTTCAGTCTTGCGCGTTACTACAATTCCAGGATGCCATCATAGTTTTCCGGCGCAAACGGTATTACTTCCGTTAGCCGGAAAGACAATGGCTTCCCGTCTTCTCCCAGGTACTGATAATGATCCCCATCCCTGCAAAGCAGGGGGAATGAATAACTAACACTGCCTGCGCCGTAACCCGCTGGCGCAGCCAGCATCACATCATCAAACAACTGTGTGGTAACCTGCTGCCCGGTATTGTTCAACACTGCAAACTGCTGGTCTTTCTTCACCAGGAAGCCTCTCCCATGCTCTTCGTACAGCACCCTGTCATACACCGGCGGTATTAGTATTGCCCCCTGTAAAGTAGCGAGGCCCCTGGTATACTCATCTTTATTTCTTTTCGATAACGCCAGATAAGCAGTATCACGGTCGCTTACATAACCATAGTCGTTATCATAATCGTATACCAGTGGTACCAGTATTTTTCCGTTGCTATCTGCATAACCGTACAGCCATTCCGTTTCGCTTTTTTTCTTTATCAGCCGCAGGATATTGTTGTTCTTTAAAAAAGTGATTTCATCATATTCCAATGGCAGGATGATATCCCCTTTTGCATTGATCATACCGGCTTTATTTCCACGGCTGACCAGCATCCTGTCCGACGCCTCTTCCATTGCTATCCTATCGTATGGCAGCGGCGTTTGTTGGCGGCTAATACCATTAAAAAGGATGTATTGACGCTTATCCCCTTTATCGGCGGTAAGCAAATACTGATGATCCCTTAGCGGCTGCACACTGCTGTATGCGAGGGGCAGCACTGTCCCTCCCTTAATATCGTAAATGCCGTTTTTATAACTGCCATCTTCCTGGGTGATGGTGACCTGCAACAGGTTGTTGTCGGGCAGTACAGTGATATCATCGAAATTCGCCGGCAACAGCATCCGTTTATTTTTGATATCGTATACGCCGGCATGTTCTCCCACCTTTATGGCCAGTAAGGCGGGCGACAAAGCTGCATACCTGCGGTAAGCCACGGGTAGCAGCTGTTCTCCTGATACGTTATACAAGCCCTTCTTCTCCTGGTATACTACTTCCAGTAAACCAGCCAGCGAGGATTCGGGATCTGTACGGTCTATGTCGAAAAAAGCCGGTTCAACGGTTTTCTTATTTACCGGGTTATAAAATCCGTACAGCGCTTTCTGTTTCAGCTTAAACAAAGGTTGTGCGGTAGTTTTTTCAAAAGTGGTATACATACCGGTGATTTCGTTGTAATCTTTTGCCAGCAACTTTTTGCCCATCGTATCCAGTAAGTTATAATTACCATTTACAGGAACGATAAAGCAATCCGCAAAACAGGTGATGTTGCCCGTATATGTTGGCGGGATGATGATTTTACCGTCTTCCCGGATGATCCCTGTTTTTTTATTCCTGGTAATTTCCAGGAAGGGCCCCGCGTCAGCCTCTCCATAAGAACTGCTTATTTCATCATATACAAAATCTGCCGCCAGGGTACCATCTTCCCTGATAAGACCATAGTGGCCATTTTTCCGGGCTTTCAGCAGGCCATTACCCAGCAGCTCCATATCGGTATATTCCGGCGCCAGGTATTCCTTGTTGGCCGAGAGATTCAGCACTACTTCCTTTCCTGCTTTCTTAAAGCACAGGATCCAGTTATCGCTGCGCATAAACATATGTTCATGTTCGTATTCAAAAGGGATCAGTGTTTTATTCTCAAAATCCACTACTCCCCATTTGCCATCTTTCTGTGCAAATACATAGGCTCCTTTACTGCCGCAGCCGCCGCAATAATCAAAACCATCGTAGATAGCGGGAATAACGAGTTTATTTTCCGGCGTGCTGAATATGCCCCACTTTCCGTTTGTTTTTACATCAAAATGATCGTCATCCAAAATGCCAACTTCCTCGAACTGCAGTGGCAGCAATAACTTTCCGCGGGTATCGGCATAGGTTACTTTATCGTCCTTTTTCAACCGCAGGTAAGTCTTCCATTGCAGATCAATGGTATCATACTCCGGTGGCAGCAGCCAGGTACCCTGATCGGATATCAGGCCCGTTTTATGATCGCGGCGTACCAGCATGAGTTGTTCTTTTTCGTTGGTATACACGATCGAGTGACCTTCGCCGGTACCTGCCAGCGCATCGGCAGGATGATAAACGGCCAGGGGTGAGTCAAACACTTTTTCGCCTTTTGTATTGATATACCAACTCTGCCCGTTTTCTTCTACGCGGGCGAGTCCATTCACAAACACAGATCCTTTCTGCGCAACAGTATCGGCGGCAGCCAGCAACAGGGCGGCGCCCAGGAACAATCGCATGGTCATAGTCCGGGTCATTTTAATCATTGTAGCTTTTTTTCTTCAGCGAACGGTAAGGGAATGGTTTTCCATCTTTATCGAGATAGAAAAACCATTTCCCTTCTTTCACCAGTAGCGGGAAAATATTGTCGTAACTCCTGTTCACTTCCATTTCATCATATAATACAGGGATGACTATGTTACCTTTTGCATCAGCGATACCGCTTTTTCCTGCTTTTTCTATTTTGAACAATTTTGCTTTTTCATAGTACGATACTTCGTCATACACTGCGGGCAATATTATTTTTCCGTTGATATCTGTAATTCCCTCTTTCTTTTTCGCGGTTACTTTAATATATGGCTGACCATACATCTTATCTATCCGCTCATATGCTACGGGAAGCAGTATGCTGCCGTCTTTCCGGATCAATCCTTTCATATCCGCCTGCCGGATCATTAAAATACTATCCTGAAAGGTGGTGATATCATTTAAATTAACAGGCAACACCACCTGTTGCTGGCGGTTAATGATGCCGTAAACCGTATGCTCCGGCGACAGGTCCTTTCCCGCCAGGGCCAGCCCATTCCGGAAGTCGCCTACAAAACTGTAGTTTTCAAACACCACTTCTTTTCCCTGTTCATCTACAAATACATTGTTACGCGGATCGCCCCATATTTTCAGCAGACCGTTGTTAAACTGCGCATGGCCGTTTCTCTCCTCTGCCGGCAACAGCGCGCGGGAATAGGTATCTTCCTTGAACTCCCAGCTTGGGTTTGTGTATAATTTATTACCGGCGAGGTCCGTGAGTATACACAGGGTAGTTCCATTATCCGGGTATTGTGTTTCCACGATGCGGTTGGTATCAACCGCGGTAAAAAATCCATACTTTTTAGCCGCTTTGATCACCCTGCCCGACCTGTCGGCCATCGAAGCGCTATCTCCGCTGCTTAAAGAAAGGATATGGCTGTTATGCCACCGGATCCGGTTGTAAACAGGAGGCAGCATTTCTTTACCACTGCGTACGTTATACAAGCCCAGATTTCCATTCTTTAATACCGGCAGGTAATCAGATCTATCCTTTCCGGCAGCATCATCCTGGTAAGAAAATCCATCGTTGTATCCGGATAACAGGTCTTCATATACCAGGGGCAGCACGGTTTTGCCCTGCAGATCCAGCAGCCCCGTTTTACCCTGTTCGGTTACCTGTATATACAGGCTATCATGATAAGCATAGAGTGCTGTTTTCGCATACTTAAAAGGCAACAGTTGTTTTCCCGTTTGGTCAAATAAGGTGGTAAGGGCGCCTTTTCTTACCATAAAATAATAAGGCTGCGCGGCTTCCTCTTTCTGGTTACCGTCGGAAATGATGAGGTCGTACATCTCCTGCCCTGCTGTATTGAAAGCTTTGATATCATCATACTGCACCGGTATTATTTCTTTGCCGGTTCCGCCGATGATCCCGCATTTGGTGCCGATGTAAGCCTTCATGGCATTGGCCACGCCTTCTACACGGGTATACTGCAGCGGCAGCAGCAATTTCCCGGCAGCATCTGTAATACCGGTTTTGTCATTACTCGTAACGGCAAACAGCACCGGTGAGGGCCCGCGGCTGCATTTATCATAGATGGCAGGCGTAATAGGATGGCCCGCTTTGTTCATGATCCCGGTTTTACCATTGATAGTATAACCAAAAAAAGTACTGCCCTGGTAGCCCAGGTAATTAAACGATTCATATGCCGGTTTTACAATGATGCTGCCGTCTTCCGCCGCCAGCCCACGTTTGCCGTCCTGTGTTATTTGTACAGTACTGTCACGTACATAGCTGTTATCAACCTGTTCATATTTGGGAGATTGCAACACTTTACCTGTTTTCATATCCGCCCAACCCCACAAGCCATCTCTTTTTATTTTTATCAGCCGGGGCGACAGCCCGTCAATTTCATTGTATACCGGTGCACAGAGCTGCTTACCTTCGCTATCGACAGCCCCATACCGGCCATTGAGGCGGGTAATAGCAAAATGATAATTTTTCTCCGGGTACTTTTCATCTTTTTCGTCCCGGATCGTTACGTCGTCAAACTTAAACGGTGCTATGATCTTTCCGGCGTCGTTAAATGCGCCATACGCATTGTGTTTCACTCCCACCGCACTGCGGTAGTAGCTGATGTTTTCCAGCTTATCTATCAGTACTTTCCCGGAATGATGAAGCAGTTGCTTTTGGCGGGCGATCATCACGGTGGCAAACTCGCCGTCGAACCGGTCGAGATAGTCGGCGATAACGGGTTGCTGGGCGGATAACGGTCCACCCGACAGCAAACATACAATGGCCAGGTATTTTCCTTTCATTTCAATGCAGGGGCTTTTTGATAAGCAATGATTTCATTTTACGGCAGGAGCTCCCTGGCTCCTGCTGAAAAAACTGGCACAAAGATGTTGCTCTTTCGCATTACTACCCAAATTTATATCCCTACATCGTATATACAACAGGATCTACAAAACAACTACAGCCGTGTAAAACCCTTTGCTGTATTCATTCTGCGAAATGCAACCTGCCAAACCCACGTATCTTTCATCACTCCTGAGATCTGCATCTCTCAAAAATATCTTTAACAGTAGTTAACATTCGTTCATGTAAAAGAGATGGATCGTTTGTTAATTTTTTGTTACGTTTGTCGATTCCCATTTTGGGGTGTGAACCAAAAAAATGAAAAAAATCTGCATTATGAATGGCATGACGAAAACGATGGCCTCCGCTATCCTGGGCGCATTTACGGCGTTTCAAGGGATGACGGCAGTTGCCCAAGTCAATGAAAAGCCCAAGCTGATTGTGGGTATTGTGGTAGACCAGATGCGTTGGGATTACCTGTACCGTTATTATGACCGTTATGAAACCGGTGGCTTCAAACGCTTACTGGGAGATGGATTTTCCTGTGAAAACACTTTTATCAGTCACCTACCGTCCTTTACCGCTGTAGGACACAGCACCATATATACAGGGAGCGTGCCCGCTATCCATGGGATTACCGGCAACGACTGGCCAGACCAGGTCACCGGCAGGAAATGGTACTGCACCGAAGATACCACCGTGCAATCTGTTGGCAGCAGCAGCAGCGCAGGAAAAATGTCGCCGCGTAACCTGCTGGCCTCCACCATTACCGATGAACTGAAACTGGCTACCAACTTCCGCTCCAAAGTAGTAGGCGTATCGCTGAAAGACCGCGCCTCTATCCTTCCTGCCGGACACACGCCCAATGGCGCTTTCTGGCTGGACGACAGCAACGGTAGCTTTATCACCAGCACCTATTATATGAAGGAACTGCCTTCCTGGGTAAAAAGCTTCAACGACCGCAAGGAGCCGCAGCAACTCATGTCGAAGCCATGGGAAACATTATACCCCATTCATACCTACGCGCAAAGCAGCGAAGACAATGCAGCATGGGAAGGTACTTTCCCCGGCGAAAAAGCGCCTGTATTCCCGCACCAGATGAAGGACGTGTATAAAAAAGAGCCGGGCAACCTGCGCTCTACTCCTTCCGGTAATACCCTCACCCTCGATTTCGCCAAAGCAGCAGTGGAAGGATATGACCTGGGCAACGGCACGGCTACTGATTTCCTGACAATCAACTGTGCCTCCACCGACTACGTAGGCCATAAATATGGTCCTAACTCCATTGAAATAGAAGATACCTATCTGCGTTTGGATAAGGACCTCTCCGCTTTCTTCACCTACCTCGACCAGAAGGTAGGAAAAGGCAACTACCTCGTGTTCCTCACCGCCGATCATGGCGCAGCACACGCTATCAAATTTATGCAGGAACACAACTTACCATCCGGCCCTGTAGAAAGCCGGACACTGATCAGTGGCCTGGATAGCACGCTGACAGCGCGTTTTGGTGTAAGTAAACTGGTATCTTCCTTTATGAACTATCATGTTAGCTATGATAAAGCAAAGATAGCCGCCTCGAAACTTGATTATGATGCCATAAAGAAAGCAACAATCCAATATTTTGAAGTGCAACCCGGTATACAGTTTGCAGCCGACCTTGACAATATCGGCAATAACCCGTTACCGGAGCCAATCAATACCATGGCCATCAATGGCTACAACCGCAAACGTACTGGTTCTGTCATTGTTATTCCTGAACCGGGATGGTTTGAAGGTTCATTGAAAGGCACCACACATGGTAACTGGAATCCTTTTGACATTCATATTCCGCTGGTGTTTATGGGCTGGCATGTAAAACACGGCACTACCAATGAAACCGTGCATATGACAGATATTGCCGCCACCCTTGCCGCGATGCTGCATATACAGATGCCCAGCGGTTGCGTAGGGAAACCGGTAGTTAGTATGCTGCCTTAAGCGAATGTTGAAAGCGGAGGGGAACGCCTTCGGCGTTTGTCTTTGGGCAGGATTAATGTGATTATGATGATTGTACTGATTTTAGCTTTTTCAGAGCTATATCTTTATCATGTTAGCGAACACTTTCAAAAAGAAGTAAGCGTCCTTCAATGAAGAAATAAAATCATCATAATCATGATAATCACATTAATCCTGCCCAAAGACAAACGCCGAAGGCGTTCCCCTCCGCTTTACGCTCTCCCCATGAACGGATCTGTTGTCCCTTCCGCTCCTGTTTCTACTTTACCGGCGTAGCGCTGGCTGAAAGTATCAAAGCCGCTCGCCTTGATAGTGAAGTCGTACCAACCCTGGCTTTTCTGCAGGGGCAGTACCAGGTCGAGGTGCTGGCCCGCAGCCACTTTGCGTTGGATGATCTTTCCATTATAGGCATTATCTACGAGGCTGATATCGCGGCTGGCACTACCGGTGTTGGCTATACGTAACGTAAGATTCCCGGTTGCTTTCTTTTTTAATGCGCCGGCGCTTTCATAACCCAGCTGAATATCGAGCTGCGGATGCCTGGGTGTGCCGGCAAATTCGCGGTAGAAACCATTGGGTCCGTGCAGGTGCAAATGATAATGCCCATCGGGAAACGCTTTTGCAGGCCATTCATACGTGAGTGTATCACCGGCGGCTACTGCAAATGCCCAGCTTCTGCAGGCATCCGGGGTACTTTCTTTTTCATCCTTATAGGGAAGTGCGGTATATACCGTGAAGGGAGAACCGGAAGCATCTTCGCCAAATAATTCCTTTGCAGCCGTCATCTTCAGTAACAACTGCTGTTGCTCCGGCTGCCACTGTGCATCCGCCAGCAACTCATAGGTTAAGGCACAGGCCGGGCGGGTACCGTTCTCCTGTTGCAGGGATACCGGCCGGCGGTTATTTTTATAAGCTGTTGTTTGCGTTTCCGTGATCTTTGTGAAGCCGGTAGGCGCATCTTTGAAGCGGGCGTTGTTGATATTTTCCACCACACGGCGCTGGTTCAAAAATATTTCCTTTGCCGGCGTAGTGGTATTAAACGGACTAAAGGCCGCCGTGAGATCCCCGCTGATGGTCCGTCTCCACTGACTGATATTTTCGCAGTGCAGTTTTTTATTCAGCTTCTTATTAAAAAATGTTTCGAGGAACTGTAAAGTGGAGGTATGTTCAAAAACATGCGAACATACTTTACCGCCACGGCTCCATGGCGAAGCAATCATCATCGGCACTCTGAAACCCAGTCCTACCGGGGCTTCCCTTGCCTGCTTCTCCGGCACGCCCTGCTTTAGTTCATGCGCCAGCCTTACCTGTTCTATTTCCGTATCAATACCCGCCGAGCATTTTCCTGTACCCGGTTTGTTGTTGTCGCAGATCGAGAACGGTACCACATGATCGAAGTAGCCATCATTTTCATCGTAGGTTACGATGAAAATAGTTTTCTTCCATACTTCCGGACGTTGTGTAAGAATATCGAGGATCTCTGATACGTACCAGGCGCCATACCAGGGGGCGCTGGGGTGATCGGAGAAATTTTGCGGCCCTGCCAGCCAGGACACATAAGGCAGTGCGCCATCGTTTACATCTTTCCTGAACTGGTGCAGCACATCACCGGCGGGTACTGTTATTTCACGTTCCTTTTGCCCGTCTTTATACCCCACCTTGGTTACATTGCGATACGCCGGATCATTGCTATTGACTACAAACGCGCGCTGATACAGTGTTTTCTGTTCGGGCGTTAATTTCTCATAGCTTTCTCTATTCCATTTCAGCAACTCTTTGCTGGCGTTGTCCAGTACTTCCTGTTTCTTAGCAATCTCGGTACGGATCTTTGCGGCAGCATCATCAGAAGAGGGACTGGCTTCCTGCAGCTTGTTGATTTCGTCCGGTAATGTTTCCACCTGTTTCATCAAACCGTTGATATAGCGGTCAGAAAACTTCACATGATAGACGGCAAAAAATTCCAGCAGGTTGCAGCCGAAGTTTGCCAACCAGGCTCTCTCTTCTCCTTTAAATCCTCCGCCACAGCTAATTTCATTCTGGTAAAATTTCCAGGCGATGCCGTTTTCTTCCAGCAATTCGGGAAATGTTTTCCAAGGTAATTTGGCATAACTGTAATCGTCGTTGCGGATATGCGCTTTGGGAATACCATCTTCTTCGTGTACAATTTTTCCGGTCCAGAAAAAAGAGCGGTTAGGTGTGGTGCTGGTCATGGCAGAACAGAAGTTCTGGTCACATACCGTGAAAGCGTCTGCCATGGCGTAATTGAAGGGCAGGTCTTCACGTGTATAATACCCCATGGTCAACGGCATGGCCGCATATTCCTTGTTGCCCGGCCGTTTGGCTATCAGCCATTTATCATAACGGCCACCATTATACGCATCTACCTGGCTGGGCCTGGAGTGCGGCAATGCGCCCATCCAGGTTGCTTTGGTATCTTTTATATTCAGGCGGAACGGCGCATAGGTATCACCATGTTCATTTGTTTGAAACCATACGGGGTTACCATCCGGCAGCCATGCGGCACGTGGATCATTAAAACCGCGAACGCCCCGGAGGGTGCCAAAACAATGATCAAAAGAACGGTTTTCCTGCATCAGGATCACGATATGTTCTGCATCCAGGAAGGTGCTGCCTGGCGCCGGGTCTATTGCCAATGCCCGTTGAATAGAAGCGGGCATCATGGTCGACAACCCTGCTGCTCCGGATAACAAAAATGATTTTTTAAGGAATTCTCTGCGTGAGTCCATAGTATGTTTGAGTAGATTTTTTACATTGCCCTGTTGGAAACAAAATAAAAAACATTCCCAAAGAATGCAATGGTCCTGCTCATTAATTAAATGTAATCATGCCGCCGAACAACCATGTGCGGCTTAAAAAACAGGATGGATTCATCCTTTTGTTTTCAGCGTATGCCATTCATGTTCCACCCGGGTCATGAGTAACGCATTGTCAAATTGTACGGAGCCGACAGGGAACAACGAAGTATTTTCAAAGAAACTGGAATGCACCTGCGTCATGCGCAGGGGGCTCACTTCCCATTTATAGGTTTCCAGGCGCAGGCCATCCAGCGTATGCTGCTTATTGGGAGAATATCCGTTTGCACCACGGGCAAAAAAGTCGGACGCATTATCGAGGGTTTCAAATACAGAGTCCCGGGGAAATTCGTTAGTAACACCTGCATCTATGGAGATGCGCGTATCATCTGAACTGGTAAAATCAACATGATAATGCCCGTTTTCTTCTTTTACATTAAACCGTGCGAGATGATGTTTACCAGGAAAGAAGCGACCACCCGCAAACACATTCCACCTGGAGGAGGTATCGCGCCGTGGAATATACACACCTTCTTTGGTGACGCCGTCTTCCTCCCATTCTACCGCGATGCGGTGCGCCCCGTTTTCGGACGACAGCCCTATAAAGTCGGGTAAGCCTTTCGGCTTGATATGTTTTAGCCGGATCAGGCAAATACCCGCAATAGCCTTTCCCTTATAGAGCTTCGGCCGGAAAGTATCTGGCAGTAAGGGTTGTATCGCAGAAGGTGTCACTGTAAAATTGACTAGAATACGGCGGTCTATATAACCATGAATAGTGGGTAACTGCATATAGGGAGTATTGACCTGCAAGGTACAGCTTTATCTCCCTACCGGCTTCAAAATTAAAAATTGAACAATTGTTTTGAAAAGTTGTTCAATTTTGTATCTTTGTCAAATAATGAACTGATTATGCCTTTAAGTGAAAAGAAAGTAAAGATGGATGATTCTACAGAAGAACGGATTAAAGCGGCGGCCAGGATCGTGTTTACCAAGAAGGGATACCAGGCCACCAAAGTGCGGGACATCGCGGCAGAAGCGGATATTAACCTTTCGCTGGTCAACTACTACTTCCGCAGCAAAGAGAAATTATTCCAGTTTGTAATGGCGGAGGTAGTGGAGAAGCTGATCACCACCGTGGTGCTGGTATTAAATAATGAACAGCTATCGGTGCAGCAGAAAGTAGAACAGGTAGTAGATCATTATATCAACCTGCTACTGAGCAATCCCGATTTCCCGCTTTTCATGGTCAATGAAATATTTGCGGGCAGTGATGAACTGTCGAAAGACAACCGGAAAAACGCCATTTTCCAGTCGCACTTTTTCCAGCAGCTCCACGCCCTGCACCAGGAAGGCAAACTATCCGTAACGCCTATCCAGCTGATGATGAACATGATTGGTTTTGTGGTAATGCCTTTCCTGGCCCGGCCCTTACTGGAAAGGAATAAGGTGGTAAAGCCGAGTGAATTTAAAGCGCTGATGGAAGAAAGACGGAAGCTGATCCCCGTCTGGATAAAAGGTATGCTGAAATAACCGGATTTTTTTTGCCCGGAAATTGAACAACTTTTCAAAACAATCATTCAAACTGAATATTGCATCATGAACTTATTCAAAGCAATGTGTTGCTGTTTATTATTCGGTGCGTTATCCGGAAAGGCACAAGACCAGGCACTCACCATTGATGAGTGTTTCAGGCTGGCACGGCAGAATTATCCGCTGATTAAACAACACGATCTGATTGTGCGCAGCAGCAGGTATTCCGTGGAAAATGCGGGAAAGCTTTATCTCCCGCAGCTGAACATTAGCGGACAAGCCAGCTACCAGTCGCAGACCATCGACTTCGGCGATGTATTGCCGGCGCTGCCCGGGCTTCATCCGCCTGAGCTCAGCAAAGATCAATACAAGATCCAGGCAGAGATTTCCCAACAGCTGTATGACGGCGGTGTAATGAAATACCAGAAAGAAAGCAGCCGGGCGAATGAAGCCATTCAGCAGCAGCAACTGGAAGTAAATCTTTATGCGATCAAAGACCGCATCACCCAGCTCTACTTTGCTATTTTGCTGATGGAAGCACAGCTGCAACAAAATCAGCTGAGGAAAACAGACCTGCAAAGCGCAGCCGATAAAGCCCGGGCAGCCCTTGTCAACGGCGTTGCTTATCGCAGTAATGTAGATGAACTGAAAGCAGAGATCGTGAACACCGAAATGGCCGCCACAGAATTTAGTGCTAACCGTAAAGCCTATATGAAAATGCTGTCGGTATTTATCAATCAGCCGCTGGACGACAACACCGTTCTTACCTACCCCGCCCCCGTGGCGCCGCAACAAGGTATTAACCGGCCCGAGATCTCTTACTATGATATACAAAAGCAGGCTTTTGATGTACAGGAGAAACAGCTGAAATCTAATTACCTGCCAAAGCTGAACGCTTTCCTGCAGGGCGCTTATGGCCGCCCTACCCTGAATATTGTTGAAAATAAATTTGGTCCCTGGTGGATGGGCGGCGTGCGGTTAAACTGGTCGCTCGGCAGTTTATATTCACTGAAAAATCACCGGCAGTTGCTCGACATCAACCGCCGCCAACTGGATATCAGCAAAGAAACATTTCTCTTTAACACCAACCTGAATTTACGGCAGCAAAACCAGGACATAGAAAAGTATGCGGCGTTGATCAACCAGGACGACGATGCCATTACCCTCCGCTCGTCCGTTAGAAAATCCGCACAGGCGCAGCTGGATAACGGGGTGATCACTGTGCACGAATACATCGCGCAACTCAACGCGGAAAACCTCGCCAAACAATCCCGCATACTGCATAGTATACAATTATTACAGGCTCAATACAATTATAAAAACACTTCCGGCAACTGATCAATTATTGCATATGAAATACAACATAATAATAGGAATCGCCACCGTGATGTTGATGAATGCCTGTGGAAACGGCGCCCCCGGCTATGATGCCTCCGGAAATTTTGAAGCAGATGAAGTAATGGTATCCGCCCAGCAAAATGGCCAGATCCTGGACTTCTCTGTCCAGGAAGGCGACCGGCTCACGGCAGGGCAAACCGTGGGACAAATTGATGTCACCATACCTACCCTTCAAAGGGAACAGGTACAGGCTTCCATCAATGCACTGAAAGATAAAACCCACGACCCGCTGCCGCAAACAGAACTGGTGAAACGGCAGCTGCTCGTACAGGAAGCCCAGTTGCAACAGCAGTACCGGGAAAGGAAGCGTACCGAAAACCTGGTAAAAAGCGACGCTGCCACACAGAAACAGCTCGATGATATCAACGCACTGATTGACCAATTGGAGCGACAGATCAGCGTAACGCGGCAACAGATAAAACTGAACAATGCCAATACCTCCACGCAAAACCGGACTATTCTCAGCGAAAAAGCACCGCTTGAAAAATCGCTGGCCCAGTATGCAGAACAGATCCGTAAAGGGCAAATCATCAACCCCGTGAATGGTGTGGTGTTATCCAGGTATGCGCTGAAAGGAGAAATGGCCGCTACCGGCAAGCCCCTGTACAAGATTGCCAACATCGACACCCTGTACCTCAAAGCCTATATTACGGGCGATAAACTCCCGGGTATTAAACTGGGGCAAACCGTAACGGCGCGTATTGACCAGGGAGAAAAAAATTATAAATCGTACCCGGGCACCATTACCTGGATATCGGATAAATCTGAATTTACGCCTAAAACGATTCAAACAAAAAACGAACGGGCCAACCTGGTATATGCTGTTAAAGTAAGGGTAAAGAATGATGGGTATCTGAAAATAGGCATGTATGGAGAAATGCTGATCAACAATCAAAACAAATGAGCGCAGTAGTTCTTGATCATATCACAAAAACGTACGACGACGGAAAAGTCGTTGCGGTAGATGATGTATCGCTGCAGGTAGCCGAAGGGGAACTGTTTGGACTGATTGGGCCCGATGGTGCTGGTAAAACATCCCTGTTCCGCATACTCACTACCTTATTGCTGCCCGACAAAGGCAGCGCCACCGTGAGGGGATATGACTGTGTGAAAGACTTCAAAGCCATCCGCAGCAGGATAGGCTACATGCCGGGGAAATTCTCCCTGTACCAGGACCTGACGGTAAAAGAAAATCTTGATTTTTTTGCCACCCTTTTTGGCAGCAGCATTGAAGAAAATTATGACCTGATCAGGGATATATACGAACAGATCAAACCCTTTAATGACCGGCGCGCAGGGAAATTGTCCGGCGGGATGAAACAAAAACTGGCGCTTTGTTGTGCGCTGATCCACAAACCAGAGGTGCTGTTCCTTGATGAACCCACCACCGGCGTGGATGTGGTATCGCGCAAAGAGTTCTGGGCTATGCTGAAAAGCCTGAAGCAACAGGGCATTACCATCGTGGTATCTACCCCTTACATGGACGAGGCCATGCGCTGTGAAAGGATAGCGCTGATACAGGGCGGCAAAATCATGTCGGTGGATACGCCGGATAATATCATCGCGCAGTTCCCGGTAACACTGTATGCCATCAAGGCCGACGACATTTACCGGTTGCTGACAGCATTGAGAAATGAGCCGGCAATAGACAGCAGCTATGCCTTTGGTGAATACATACATATTACGCTGCGCAATGGCAGTGATATTGACACATTGCGGCAGCAAATGGAAGAGAAGGGACATGCCCATGTAGCAGCAAAAGCAATACGGCCGGGCATTGAAGATAGTTTCATCCGGCTGATGAACCAGGCTTAAATCATATCGTTTATGGAAGAAAAAGTGATTGTATGCAGGGAGCTGACCAAGCGTTTTGGTGATTTTTATGCAGTCAATAAAATTTCCTTTGATGTAAACAAGGGAGAAATATTTGGTTTCCTGGGGGCTAACGGCGCCGGCAAAACGACGGCGATGCGGATCTTGTGCGGCCTCTCCCACCCTACTTCCGGGGAGGCTACAGTAGCAGGTTTCAATGTATACAAACAAACAGAAGCCATCAAAAAAAATATTGGTTACATGAGTCAGAAATTTTCGCTCTATGAAAACCTGACCATACTGGAGAACATCGAATTTTTCGGTGGCGTATATGGCGTGCCTGCTGCCGAAATAAAAGAACGGAGTGATAACCTGGTGCGGAAGCTGGGATTAACGGCAGAAGCGAAAAAACTCGTTGGCGCGTTGCCGTTAGGATGGAAACAGAAACTGGCATTTTCGGTGGCCATTTTTCATCAGCCCAGGATCGTGTTCCTCGATGAACCGACGGGCGGTGTGGATCCCGTTACCCGCCGGCAGTTCTGGGATATGATTTATGAAGCAGCCGCCTCGGGCATCACCATTTTTGTAACCACTCATTATATGGACGAAGCGGAATATTGTAACCGTATTACCATTATGGTGGATGGCAAAGTGGAAGCGCTGGACTCGCCTGCCAATCTGAAGGCCCGGTTCGATGCGGACAATATGGATGAAGTTTTTTACCGGCTGGCGCGGGGCGCTAAAAGGTCGGGCGACTAAAATATTTTTATGAAACAGTTCCTTGCATTTATCAGGAAAGAGTTTTTCCATGTATTCCGCGACAGACGGACCCTGCTCATTATGTTTGGCCTGCCGGTAGCACAAATTGTGCTGTTTGGTTTTGCGCTGACCAGTGAAGTAAAGGACATTACACTTACTGTTATTGATCAATCGGGAGATGTAAATACACAGCAGCTGATCAGTAAAATAAAGTCATCTTCTTATTTTGTCGTGAATGAATCGACCCGGGATTACAACAGGATTGCGGATGACTTTAAAAAAGGCAGGGCAAAATGCGCGCTGATTTTTCCGGCCCGCTTTGGCGATGACCTGCAACATGGCGGCAAGGTACAGTTACAGATCATCACAGATGGTTCCGACCCCAATACCGCCAAAACGGTGGTGAACTATATCACTGCCATCACCACGGCTTATCAGCAGCAGGTAAGTCCCTCGCAGCGGCTGCCATTTGTTATCATACCGGAAACAAGGATGTTATATAATGAGGAAGGTAATGGCTCCCTGAATTTTATTCCCGGCGTAATGGCGCTGGTGCTGATGATTGTGTGTACCGCCCTCACCTCGGTATCGGTGGTGCGGGAAAAGGAGTTGGGCACGATGGAAATCCTGCTGGTATCTCCTTTTAAGCCATTGATGGTGCTGATTGCCAAAGCCATTCCCTACCTGATATTATCGCTGGCAAACTTTATCCTCATATTGGTGCTGGCAGTATTTGTGCTGGATGTGGCCATAAAAGGGAGTATTATTTTGTTGTTCCTGGAAAGCATGTTGTTCATCATTACCTGCTTATCACTGGGGCTGCTGATTTCCAATACCACCAACTCACAGCAAACTGCGTTGCTGTTGTCGATGATGGGGATGATGATTCCTACTATGATCTTTACCGGGTTTATGTTCCCGCTGGAAAACATGCCGAAGGTATTCCAGGTCATTTCCAACCTGATCCCCTCCCGCTGGTATTTCCTGATTGTAAAGGCCGTGATGCTGAAGGGGCTTGGGTTTAGCTATGTTTGGAAAGAAACGCTGGTAATGCTGGGCATGACGGTGGCTGCCCTCACCATTGCCCTCAAAAACTTTAAAACCCGGTTATCATGAAAGTGTTACGATATCTTCTGAAAAAGGAGTTCAGGCAGATCTTCCGGGATAAAACGATCCTGGCCATGATGTTTGCCATGCCCACGATACAGCTGATCATTCTCCCGCTGGCGATGAATTTCGACGTGAAGCATGTAAAACTGGCCGTGGTCGACAATGATCATAGTTCCTATTCCCGGCAGCTGATCAACAAAATTGGGGCTTCCGGCTATTTTAAAACGGTGGCGGCAGCACCTTCATTCCGGACCGCATTAACCTATATTGAAAAAGAGCAGGCCGACCTGGTACTGGAAATACCGATGGGTTTTGAAAGGAACCTGGTAAGAGAGGGCGAGCAAAA
This sequence comes from Chitinophaga hostae, assembly GCF_018224885.1. Classification (GTDB taxonomy): domain Bacteria; phylum Bacteroidota; class Bacteroidia; order Chitinophagales; family Chitinophagaceae; genus Chitinophaga; species Chitinophaga hostae. The sequence goes on from NZ_JAGTXB010000011.1 coordinate 157,745, forward strand.
ACTGGGTATCTCGGTAGATGCCATCAACGGCACCAAAGCCGCCATTGGCGGCAGTTACCTGCAAGCCGTGGTCATCGACTTTAATAAACAGCTCCCCATTAATACCGCTAATGCCGCTCCTCCTTCCGGGTTGATTAACATTACCTGGTCCAACTGGTTTAACCCGCTGGCAGAATACCGTTTTTATGTGGTGCCGGCAGTGCTGGTGCTGCTGCTCACGCTGATCGGCGGTTTTATGTCGGCCCTCAATATTGTAAGGGAAAAGGAAGTGGGTACCATAGAGCAGATCAATGTAACCCCTATTCAGAAATGGGAGTTTATCCTTGGTAAGCTGATCCCCTTCTGGGTGATGGGCATGATCGTGTTTACGCTGGGACTGGCGGTGGCCTGGGGGATATATGGGATCTGGCCGGTGGGCAGTTTTATCACGTTGTATGTATTCGCCGCGGTGTACCTGGTAGCGTTGCTTGGTTTTGGCCTGCTGATATCTACCTATACCAACAGCCAGTTGCAGGCTATGTTTGTGGCGTTCTTTTTTGTCATGATCTTTATGCTGATGAGCGGCCTGTTTACGTCGGTCGATAGTATGCCGCCCTGGGCAAAGGTGATCGCCAATTTAACGCCGGTGACTCATTTTATCAAGGTGATAAGGATGATTGTATTAAAAGGCAGCGGCTTTGCGGACGTGTATCCGGAGCTTTTATACCTCGCCATATTTGCTGTGGTGCTGAATGGCTGGGCTATTTTCAATTACCGGAAAACCAGTTAATACTACTTTTCTTTTCTTGTGCTGAAATAAATAAGGCCAACTTAATCTTTTCACTATCTTCGTCTACGAAACTATTCGTAAAAAACATTTATCAATCAATCCAGTGCAATGAAGAAAGCCTTTTTGTTAGTACCCTTGTCTCTCTACTGCTGCCTGATGGCCTGTTCCAGCCAGCCCACCAATGTTCATATAGGCGGCGGGGTTAGTGCCTTTATAAAAGATAGTGCTGATTTTAACAGCGTGTTTAAAAATGACCTGCTGATCTGCAACTTTAATTTTGATGGGGTGAATAATTCGGACGAGAAAATAGACACCACCCTTATTATAGATGCGCATGAAACGGAATTTTCAAAGGTGATGAAGCATACTAAAAAGGAAGAGCTTCATGTGGCGATTATTGCTAACCCGGTGTATACCGACAGCATAAAACTCAAAGGGCTGTCTGATAAACTGGTTGCCTATTTACAGAAAGACCCTTTATTTGGCGGCTTCAAAAAATACACGATAAATATTGCGCCGGACGGAAGCCGTCTTTCCGTATATACTTACTAATTAATTTTTATATAAAGCTATCTAATGACAGCGGCGGCGGTAACTCCGCCGCCGTCGTTTTTTTGCCTTCTCCTCCCCTGCAACGGTTGCCCGGCGGCCATGCAGCCGGCATCGCCAAAAATAAATTACCTGCCAACTATTATCCGGAAAAATTACATAATACTGACTATCAGCAAAATACATAGTAAAATACACTCAAACGCTTTCCCCTCCTACTTCTTCACTACTATTTGACGGGTATCCTTAGAAAAAATATTGAAATAAAATAGATTTTATGAATAAATTTGAACAATCAAGTAGCTACTTTTAAAATTTTGAAAAATGAGCAATAAACCTGCTACCTTATTTGACAAAGTGTGGGATTCACATGTTGTGAGGAAAATCGAAGATGGTCCGGATGTATTTTTTATCGACCGCCACTTTATTCATGAAGTAACCAGCCCGGTGGCTTTCCTTGGAATGGAAGGCCGTGGATTAAAGGTGATGTTTCCTGAAAAGACCTTTGCAACAGCAGACCATAATACGCCAACTATTAACCAGCATTTGCCGGTACAGGACCCGCTTTCCGCCAACCAGCTGAAGGCACTGGAAACGAATTCCAACAAGTATGGTATTTCCCACTGGGGATTGGGTAACCCGAAGAATGGTATTGTGCATGTGGTAGGACCGGAAAACGGCATTACCCTTCCGGGCATGACCATCGTATGCGGCGACTCCCACACCTCTACCCATGGCGCTTTTGGAGCCATTGCATTTGGTATCGGTACTTCTGAAGTGGAGATGGTACTTTCCTCCCAGTGCATTATGCAGCCGAAGCCAAAGAAAATGCGTATCAACGTAACGGGTAAGCTGGGTAAGGGCATTACGCCAAAAGACGTTACACTTTATATTATATCCAGGCTCACCGCAGCAGGTGCCACCGGCTACTTCGTGGAATATGCCGGTGAAGTGTTTGAAAACATGAGCATGGAAGGTCGTATGACCGTTTGCAACATGAGCATTGAGATGGGCGCCCGTGGCGGTATTATTGCACCGGACGAAACCACCTTTAATTATATCAAAGGCCGTGAAAAAGCGCCAAAAGGCGAAGCATGGGATAAAGCCCTCGCCTACTGGAAAACTTTGGCTACCGACGAAGGCGCCGTGTTTGATGCAGAATTCACTTATGATGCGGCAGACATTGAGCCTATGATCACCTACGGTACCAACCCGGGCATGGGTATGGGCATTACCAAACATATCCCTTCCGCACTGGCGGGTGACAGCAAATCGAGCTATGAAAAGTCACTGCAGTACATGGGCTTCCATGAAGAAGAGGCTATGCTGGGCAAAAAAGTAGATTACGTATTTATAGGCAGCTGTACCAACGGACGTATCGAAGATTTCCGTGCATTTGCCTCTATTGTAAAAGGAAGGAAAAAAGCAGACCATGTAACTGCCTGGATCGTTCCCGGTTCACACATCGTAGAACAGCAGATCAAAGATGAAGGTATCCTCGATATCCTGACAGAAGCCGGTTTCCAGCTGCGTCAGCCAGGATGCTCCGCTTGTTTGGCGATGAACGACGATAAAGTACCCGCCGGCAAATACGCCGTAAGTACCAGCAACCGGAACTTTGAAGGCAGACAGGGACCAGGTTCCAGGACCATGCTCGCAAGCCCGCTGGTAGCCGCAGCAGCAGCCGTAACCGGTGTGGTAACTGATCCGAGAGAGCTGATTGCCTAATCCTTTTTTAATAATTATAATAAACGATACAACTCAAAAAATGGCTTACGATAAATTCACAATATTGAGGAGTTCCGCAGTACCCATGCCAATTGAAAATGTGGACACGGACCAGATCATTCCCGCACGTTTTTTAAAAGCCACAGAGCGTAAAGGTTTTGGTGATAACCTGTTCCGCGACTGGCGCTATGAAACAGATGGCACACCCAAAAAAGATTTTGTACTGAACAATCCTATCTACTCAGGTAAAATCCTGGTTGGCGGTAAAAACTTTGGCAGCGGCAGCAGCCGTGAGCACGCTGCATGGGCCATCTACGACTATGGATTCCGTTGCGTAGTGTCCAGCTTTTTTGCCGACATCTTCAAAAACAACTCTTTAAACGTAGGCATATTACCAGTACAGGTAAGCCCTGAGTTCTTAGATAAAATATTCACCGCTATCGAAGCAGATCCGAAAGCGGAACTGGAAGTGAACCTGGAAGCGCAAACCATTACCATCCCTGCCACCGGAGAAAGCGAATCCTTTGCCATCAACAGCTATAAAAAGCTGAACATGATGAATGGTTATGATGATATTGATTACCTGCAGGCGATGAAAGACGACATCAAGTTGTTCGCTGACAAGAGTCTGTACTAAAACATCCGATAAACGATTATGCCAGTGACCCAGCGCCACGTTGAAATAATGGACACCACACTCCGCGATGGTGAACAAACCAGCGGTGTTTCTTTTTCACCCTCTGAAAAGTTAACCATTGCACAGCTTTTATTAACAGAAGTAAAAGTTGACAGGATTGAAATCGCCTCAGCCCGTGTATCTGACGGTGAATTTGCGGCGGTTCAGTCAATTACCCAATGGGCAAAGGCAAATGGTTTTTTAAATAAGGTAGAGGTATTAACCTTTGTAGACGGCGATGTATCCGTAGAATGGATGCTCCGCGCCGGCGCCAAAGTAATGAACCTGCTCACCAAAGGCTCCCTGAATCATTTAACGCATCAGTTAAAGAAAACTCCGGAAGAGCACTTTGCAGAGGTGGCCGCGGTGATCTCGCTGGCCAACACGAAAGGGCTTGAATGTAATGTTTACCTGGAAGACTGGAGCAATGGTATGCGCCACTCCCGGGAATATGTGTTTCAATACCTCGATTTCCTGCAACACCAGCCCGTGAAAAGGATCATGTTGCCGGATACACTCGGCGTACTCACACCCGATGAAGTCACCGAATTTATTACCGCGATCGTTGCGCGCTACCCGGATATCCATTTCGATTTTCATGCACACAATGATTACGACCTGGGCACCGCCAACGTGCTGGAAGGTGTAAAAGCCGGCGCCAGGGGCATTCACCTCACCATCAATGGCATGGGTGAAAGAGCCGGTAATGCGTCGCTCGCCAGCGCCATAGCGGTACTGCACGACTTTTTACCCGCCGTTAAAACTTCGGTAGTGGAAACATCGTTGTATACGGTCAGCAAACTGGTTGAAACGTTTTCCGGTTTCCGCATCGCGGTAAACAAGCCGATTGTAGGTGAAAACGTATTTACCCAGACTGCCGGTATTCATGCAGATGGCGATAAAAAAAATAAACTCTACTTCAGCGACCTGATGCCCGAGCGCTTTGGACGGCAACGTAAATATGCACTTGGTAAAACCAGCGGAAAGGCCAATATAGAAAACAACCTGCAACAGCTGGGCATTAAACTGTCGGACCCCGATCTGAAAAAAGTGACCCAGCGTATCATCGAACTGGGCGACCGGAAAGAAGTACTCACGCAGGCCGACTTACCCTATATCATTTCCGATGTACTCGACAGTAATCGTATAGAGGAGCACGTTATACTGGAAAACTACGTATTAACGCACGCCAAAAATATGAACCCTTCTGTTACCATCAGGATTGTGGTGAAAGGTCAGCTGTTTGAAGAACATGCACAGGGCGACGGGCAATACGATGCATTTATGAACGCCGTGAAGAAAGTGTACAAGCAGCTTAAAACGGAGCTGCCTCCACTGGCAGATTACGCGGTACGTATTCCTCCCGGCGGTAAAAGCGATGCCCTGTGTGAAACCATTATCACCTGGGTAAGAGGCACTAAAGAATTCAAAACAAGAGGGCTCGACAGCGATCAAACCGTATCTGCTATCAAGGCAACCCTGAAAATGCTGAATCTAATTTAAACTCAATAACAACAACTGAATGGCAACCAAACATATATTAATCGTTCCCGGTGATGGAATAGGACAGGAAGTAACCGCAGTCGGCAAAAAAGTGTTGGATAAGATCGCTGCTAAGTTCGGACATACCTTTACCTATGATGAAGCGCTGATTGGCCATGTGGCCATTGAGGCTACCGGCAATCCTTTGCCCGATGAGTCATTGGAGAAAATGAGAAAATCAGATGCCGTGCTGTTTGGCGCCGTTGGCCACCCGAAATACGACAACGATCCTTCTGCCAAAGTAAGACCTGAACAGGGTTTGCTGAAAATGCGCAAGGAACTGGGACTGTATGCCAATCTCCGTCCTATTAAACTGTTTGATGAATTGCTGGGCGCTTCCAGCATCAAACCTGAAATATTAAAAGGCGCCGACATCCTGTTTTTCCGGGAGTTGACCGGTGATATCTATTTTGGAGAGAAGGGAAGAAAGAATGATGGCGACACCGCATACGACATCGCGGAATATAGTCGTTATGAAGTAGAACGTATTGCCCGCAAAGCTTTTGAAGCCGCCAGAACCCGCAGGAAAAAGCTCTGCTCTGTAGATAAAGCCAATGTGATTGAAACCTCCCGTCTCTGGAGAGAAGTAGTACAAAAGATAGCTCCTGAATATCCGGATGTGGAAGTAGAGCACCAGTTTGTAGATGCCACGGCCATGTTGCTGATCAAAGATCCGCGTCGTTTTGATGTGGTGGTAACGGCGAACCTGTTTGGCGACATCCTCACCGATGAAGCTTCACAGATTGCCGGTTCCATGGGTATGCTGGCCTCTGCCTCCGTTGGCGATGGAACGGGCGTTTACGAGCCTATTCACGGCTCTGCGCACGACATCACCGGCAAAGGCGTAGCCAATCCGCTGGCTTCCATCCTGTCGGCAGCCCTGCTGCTGGATATCTCTTTCGGTATGAAAGCAGAATCCGAACTGGTGATCAGCGCCGTTGACCAGGTATTAAAAGCAGGTTTCCGTACCCGCGACATCGCTGACCAGCAAACACCGGCAGATAAAATTCTTGGTACAGACGCCATGGGCGCCGAAGTGCTGAAATTTTTGTAGACAAAAAAAACTAATTCGGCTACAAGTTATACTGGTTATGGCTTGTAGCCGATTTTTTATCCCTTTGGGAATATGCGCTTTTATAATTCAAACAAGTGTTGGTGCTCGGGATCACTTCTCCTTTAGCCTGAAAGCCTCGAAAACCGGAAACGCCCGGCCGGAAAATCCATCCCCATGGCAAAGGCTGCAAGCAGGCCTCCCCCGAGGGCACCAGGCAATACTTCAGCACCGGAAGGAATCACCAACGCCAGACTACCACCTGCAGGCATCGTGGAAACAATCACACCTGCGAGCATTGAAAACAATGCCAACCATTGGTACAACCGCAATTTAAAGATGATCCGGGTCTGAGTTTCTCCGCGATAGGCTTCCTCTACAAAACGGCCCAACCCATTCAGTATAAGCGCCAACCCGATGATCATGTTCCATGATGCAGATACTGATACTAATTTCAACAGAATAATCCCGGTAAATATATTGGTTACAATAGAATACAGTTGTGTATTATGCAATGGAATATGCTGGTAGCCTGATATCAGGGATACTCTCGATTTTGGATGATAATACTTTATGCCGATCCTTTCCGAGCAAGGCTTTCCATGACAACACCCCTGAACCCAGCAACGCAACCGGCCTATCGCCTGTACCCACGGGGCGGCCACAGATAGTGCAGCCATTAACAACATAGCGTCAAGATTGTACAGGTAGTGGGCAATCACCACGCCGATCGCCCCACCGATAACCGATCCATAATAACCAAAAGGACGTAACAGCGCAGGAGATCCTTCTATGAGCTGCCCCCATAAAGCTGCACAGACAAGGCTGCACACCAACAGAACAATTATAGCATTCATACAGGGTACAAAAGAGTAAACAATCAATATGCCGGTAAACGCAGCAATACCCGGATACAATGCATGATTGATGATCCTTAAAGGGCCGATACGCCATTCTTTCCAGGAGTTAGCGAAATACTGGGCGCCATCCCGGCTCCAGGACCATAGCTGGCTCCTGAAGAAAGCACTGACGAATACAACTATGCCCATGGCCAGGTCTGCAAGAGAATGTACCCCTGTGGTAATACAACTAACAATAACCAGGAAGGACAACAAATAAAAGATCCATTTAAGGCGTAGGAAATTCTGCCCATACTCCCGGCCGATGATGAGTGCCCAGACAACATGAAAGGAAGGGAAAGCAGCGGCTATGCTGTCATGATCTCTTTCCCATCGAAGTAACCGGCTCCAGCAATCGCCCGTATCGTTGATTCGTGCGATGCTGATCACGGGGAGCAGGTATAATAGAAACATGCCCAAACCTGTAGCGAATAGTGAAAGCCGGGAGAAGCTGTGCAATCTCTTTTTTGTAACAGCCAACAAAGGGAATAAAACTACCAGCGGGTAAATGAGGATATAAAACATTGCCGACCAATTGATAACCGGCAAGCGCTGCTCAAATGCAAAATGTGTATCGACGGGGTTCTCCGGCACACCAATAAATACTTTCAATTCGTATAACAGCAGCCAGGGTAGCAGCACCAGCACATACACGGAAATACGATCTGCTATCGAAGGCGCTTCTTCAGTAGCGACCGGGATGGCAATCGCTATGGGATGTTCCTGTTCGCCAAAAAACTGCCGGATGTGCTGCTTTTCAAAACCCAGCACCAACGCTGTGCATCCGAGCGCAAAAATGGGGCTGACCAGCCAGAAACCGCCGGGAGATTGCCATAACATAGCAGCACCTATCACCGTCAATATTGCTCCGGCGTATATCGGGTGGGCCATATAACGGTATAATCCCCGGCTTACGAAGTATGCCGGCGGGTATGCGTTCATAGGCAATCCTTTGCCATAGCGCCATAGCTGCCACATGGCCATCGACATGATGGCCAGGCCTGCCAATAAAACGGGATAGGCCAGCCAGGGACTTCCCGGTACCGGAAGCGTTATCAGTGGACTGGTACACGAGGCCCACCATACCAGCAAAAAAGGCACTCCAAGCATAAAAACGACTCCATAGGCAATTTTGCCGGCCAGGTTAGTATTGCTCATTTCCAGGTAACTTTTTCATAAATAGACCAACCCTTTTCCAGCTCCTTTTCTTCGGTATATAATGTGCCTTTGCTTCTCCATTTGCACTCAACGGTCAGCAATATTTTCAAAGGGAATATTTGTTTGAACCAGGGAAAACAGGAGAACAACGTTTGCCATAAACTGCCATTTCTTAATACCTGCTGCTCGGAAAAAATCAGCCTGAATCCATCAAAAGATACTGCTGTTTCAGACACCACACCACTATCATAACGTCTGCCATTATGAAACACCAGGAATTTGGGAATAGGGCCTCTCCACTCGATCCAGATGATGCTATGCTCACTCGAAAGAAAACGGCCCCAGTACAATTCCCCGATGTCAAACTTCCAGGGCAACAGGGTCATATTCAACTGCTCCGCATAACCGAGGCCCTCTATCTTTCGATTACCTTCTGTCAGCGTAGTACGACCATGGGGTAACAGGCAATTCCATTCAATGTGTCCTTTTTCTGAATACAAAAGAATTTCCCTTACCGGAGGTATCTGAGCCTGCCATTCCGCCACTTCCATTGCATGGCTCCACCGGAGTGTGGTTCCCTCCCATTCAGGTATAGGTACACGCTTAAGCCTGATTTTATTCTCCACCCCTTTACCGGCCGTATAGGATAGCCGGTTATAGTAATATAAATTCAGGTTTTTCCAACGCAAATGTGCGATGTAATAAATAACGGCATCGCCTTTCTCATCAATCGTATCAAGATACCATTTGCTTAAATGAAAATTCTCTTTTTCCTTTACAGAAATCATAGTGTGCCCGGTATTCCGGGAATGAATATAAATTAATAATCCTGGGCAGAAAAAAACACCTCACGCCTTTTTTAATAAAATACATATTTTCCCTTTGTCGTTTTACCCCCATTTGACGTAATTGCCCCTTTAATTGTCTTAATTGCACCTATTCAAAATTATTTTTCCGCGGTAAGTTTGTCCTGTCATCTAAAAACAACAACTATGAACCAGGAAGTAACCCTTTACATTGAAAAGCTTCAGCCCTGGCAGGTAACTGTTGCCTCAGAGCTGCGTAAAACGATCTTAAAAACGATTCCTGATGCCGAAGAACGCCTGCAGTACGGCAAGCCGCATTACCTGAAAAACGGGAAATATGCAGCGGTCATACATGCTGCAAAAGATAAGATGTCCTTTATGATCTTCAACGCCACAGAACTGGCGGAGATCAAGGGTTTCTTCCAGCCGACCACCGCGGCCGACCGGAAAACAGCCACCATCAAAGACGGTCAGGCGGTTGATTATAAACAACTGGGCGACCTGTTAAAAAAAGCAAGTAAATCACTTTAAAAAACAACTATATGAGAAAAATAGTTTCCTTTATGCACGTGTCCCTCGACGGCTTCGTAGCCGGCCTAAATGGAGAAATGGACTGGATCCATGTAGATGACGAAATATTTGATTTCGCCGGCGACCGCACCAACAATGCCGATACCGCTATCTACGGACGCGTAACCTTTGATATGATGGATGCCTACTGGCCTACAGCAGCCGATCAGCCCAATGCCGGCAAGCATGAAATAGAGCACGGCGCCTGGTATAACAACGTAGACAAACTGGTGATCTCCAAAACCATGAACGGGCAACAGCGGGATAAAACTACGGTGATCAGTCATGATATCGATAAGCAGATCGGTGATCTGAAAAAGAAAGAAGGAAAGGAAATCATCATGTTCGGCAGCCCCGGCGCCACCCAAACACTGATGCAATTCAACCTGGTGGACGAATTCTGGCTGTTTGTGAACCCCGTATTACTCGGAGAAGGTATTCCTTTATTCAAAGGGATCAAAGATAAAGTGGGCCTCAAACTATTGAACAGTCACGCATTTACTTCCGGCGTGATGATGCTGCACTATGAGAAAAAATAATGGTGAATGGGGGGAGGCTACGCCTCCCCTTCTGCCGTCTCCTCTGCGGTCGCCACTACCGGCACTTTCATCTGCTTATCGTATTTTCGTTTTAACGCCACCATCACAAACGGTATAACGGGCAGGAATATACGACTCATACCGTGATACGGCAACAATAACCCCAGCAGAAATACACCGGCAAAAACCGCAGGAACAGTCAGCGCTCTTTTCTGCTGGTATCTCACAAATAACCGGTTTTCCAATCCTTCGCTTAACTGATGCCGGGGATCGCTGATATACTTCCATAAAACGGCTATCATCACACCGGAAAATACCACGTTCAGCGTGTACACCGCGAAAGGACTGATAAAATTTGTACCCGCGTACTCGCTGTCCAGCGCAGTACTGAATGGAAATAACACGATAGATAGCAGGAATGACAGGTTAAGCCATACCAGTGGCTGATTATAGTTTACCAGGTAGCCCATCAGCTGGTGATGCACCGTCCAGTATAATCCTATAAAGAAAAAACTGACAAAAAAACCCAGGAACTTCGGCGCCAGCTCCAGGTAGGCATGTATTACGCGGGCATTGTTGTAGTCATCCTGTAAATGCGGAACTTTGATTTCGATGATCAGTAAGGTAATCGCAATGGCAAATACAGCATCGCTGAACAGGATCATTCGTTCGATCTGAAAACGTGTCCGGGAATGTGACATAACAAATAGGGAGGCTAGATTTTGGTGAATACAGTACAGCCGAAAAAACAGCTCAGCAGCAATACTAAAGGTATTAACTGCAGTTAAAATGCAGTGATCGCCGTCATATGGCCCATGACGTCCCTTACCACTCTTCTTTTAAAAAATACTTAGTAAGCCATTACATTTACCACACATCCAAATTCATCGCAAAATACCCCTTAAACAACTAATTTAACAGCATAAAAGCACCTAAATGAACTATAAATACAAGTGGTTATTTGCTTTATTAATTTCCGTTACTACTTACATAAATAAGAGCTATCCCCAGGCAAAAGCGCCTGTTTTCGACATAGGCGGCCGGATCGCAGCGGAGCAACCCGCGCCGGTGAAAGATGTTATCATCCAGCTACTGCTGGCAGCAGACAAGAAACTCATCAAGATAGAATATGCCGACACACTTGGTAATTTTAATTTTGAAAAGATACCCGCCGGCACCTACCTGCTTGTAACGCAAAGCATGTATTTCGGCCCCTACCAATCGGCGCCTATTGTCCATCACCAGTCCACGCAACTGGGAACCATTACCTTACAACCGCGCAGCACCAGTCTGAAAGAGGCTTCGGTAGTGGCCAACAAACCTTTTGTGCAACAGCAATACGATAAAACCGTATTGAATGTAGCCGGCTCTCTAACGGCAGTTGGCAGCACCGCCCTTGAGGTACTGGAAAAGGCGCCGGGCATTACCATTGACCAGAACGATAATATAGCGATGCGCGGCCGGCAGGGCGTACTCGTTATGATTGATGGTAAACAGGTACCAATGACAGGACAGGATCTGGCCAATATGCTGAGAAATATGTCGGCCAGCCAGATAGAAAACATCGACCTGATCACCAATCCTTCTGCCAGGTATGATGCTGCCGGCAATGCCGGTATCATTGATATCCGGTTGAAGAAAGGAAAAAAAGCCGGTACCAATGGGAATGTGTCATTCAGTTACGGACAGGGAAGGTATCCTAAATTAAATCCGTCGCTCAGCTTCAACAGCAAACAGCAGCACCTGAATATTTTTGGTTCCTATAATTACACGTGGCGGGAAGACCTCAATGATCTTACTATCTACCGGCAATTTTATAATAACAAAGACGAATTCACCGGGGCCAATAACTACAACAACTTTTTCAAATACCGCAATAGCAGCCACAATGCCCGCATTGGTGCAGACTACAGCATAGGAAAAAACATTGTGGTAGGTTTTGCTGCCAATGGAATTTTCAGTACCAACAGGATCAGTACTAACAGTGTAGCACATACGATAAATGCACAACAGGAAAACACCGGTTCGTTTATTACGCTGGGTAATACACAACCGGGCCGGAACAATGGCAGCATTAACCTGAACTATAAACATACACTGGACAGCAACGGCCGGGAACTTACGGCCGACCTGGATTACGCCCGGTATACGCTTGGCGAAACCCAACTATACAACACCCGCTATTTCGATATACATGAAAATGAATACCGGGCGCCCTATCAATTATTCGGTGACTTAAACGGGGAACTCAGTATCCGGTCTTTCAAAATTGACTATACCCATCCCTTGAAAAATGCCGGCATTAAACTGGATGCCGGTATCAAAAGCAGCTGGGTAACCTCCGATAACGATGTGCAGTTTTTTGACCGGAGCAACGGTGGCAACATACCGGACAAAGGGAAAAGCAATCATTTTATTTATAAAGAAAATATCAATGCGGCCTATGTCAACGCCGAAAAAAAATGGGCCAAACTCAGCATACAACTGGGATTAAGGATGGAAAACACGATTGCCAAAGGGCAACAGATCACCAATACAGAAAATTTCAACCGCAACTACACACAGCTTTTTCCAAGCGGCTACATTGGATATGAAATAAATAAACAGCATGACCTGGGATTGTCTATGAGCCGCCGGATAGACCGGCCCTCCTATCGCCAGCTAAATCCTTTCCGGGTATTCCTGGACCCGCTTACCTCTTCCACCGGCAACCCTTTCCTGCTGCCAGAAATCACCAATTCTTTTGAGTTAACACATACCTTCCGCCAGCAGTACATTACAAAGATTGGCTACAGCAGAACGAAAGATAATATCTTGTCTGTATTGTCGCCCGATACCGATCCCAATACGGTGATCCAAACCAACAGGAACCTGGCTAAGTACGACTACTACAATGTGAGCTTTGGTTTTCCTATCACCGTCAGCAAATGGCTGAGCAGCACCAACACTGCATTGCTGTACTATGGCCGGTATATTGGCAACCTGGTTAATACCAACCTCGATGTTAGCAGGATATCATTTAATTTCAATTCTGTAAATACCATTACCATCAACAGTTTGACTACCCTGGAAATTACCGGCAGTTATGAAAGCCGGTCCTACTATGGCTTCCTCGATGTGGGCAGCTTCTGGTTCATCAACGCCGGCGCCCAGCGGCAACTCTGGAACCGGAAAGCCGCCGTGAAACTAAATATCAGCGACATCTTTTTTACCAATAAAACCAATGCCGTGACAAGGCTGACGGGCTATGGCGAAACCTTTATTCAAAAAAGAGATACCCGTGTAGCCACCATTACCTTCAGCTATAAATTTGGCGGTAATAATGCCGGCGCCATCCGCAGAAAAACGGGCGGTGCGGAGGAAGAAAAACGAAGGGCCGGATAAAAATTTATACATTCACTGCATGAACTTAGTAAACGAACTGGAGGAACTGGCCCTGGCTACCCGCTTAAAGCGGCTCAGCGAACGGTTGTCGCAGGATGTAAGCCAGATCTACAGGGAATCCGAACTGGACTTTGAGGCCAAATGGTACCTGGTGCTGGAGCTGCTTAGCAGGGAAAAAGTGATGGCCATCACTGAAATATCCACGGCTTTACAATTGAGTCATGCCGCCGTAGTACAGTTTGCCGAACAGATGCTGGAGAAAGAACTGATCAAAGCCGCCGTGGATAGCAAAGATGGCCGGAGGAGACTGCTCTCGCTGACTCCTGCCGGCAAACAAATGCATAAAAAGATTGGTCCTGTTTTAAAAGTTATTAAAGAAGAAAACAGGAAGTGGCTGTCTACCGCCAGCGCCGATTTGTTACAGGTACTAACAGAACTTGAAAAATCGCTCGACGAGCGAAGCATGTATAAACGGATAAAAATTACGCTGTTGGAAAATTCCTGAGCGGTGTTATCCCCAGCTGATCCAGGGCGCCGTAAACAATCCGGTCGCACCTGATCAGGTGGAACGGGAAAACCAGGTCCTGTTTATAGTACGCTGATATTTTGCCGCGCAGCATCAGCTTGGCTCTCAGCAATCTTACTTTTACATTCACCGGCGAAATATCGAGCAGCCGGGCCGTTTCCGTATTACCGAGCTGTTCTATTTCCCGCATTACAAATACGATCCGGTATTTTTCCGGGACATGAAGCAAAGCCTGCTCCAGCGCCTGGTTCAATTCCTTGTTAATAACGGTGGCCACCGGCGACTCCTTTGTGCCGGTTGTACTATCGGCCTGGTGATCTAATACGGAGATGTCTTCCTTTATCATCTTTTTCCGCCGCTTCAGCTGCTGATTACATTCATTAATCATTATTCGCTTTAACCAGGTACCAAAGGCCGCTTCCTGCCTGAAACCGGCCAGGTGCTGATAAGCATTGATATAGGTGGTCTGCATTACATCTTCCACGTCGGCATCATGGTTGAGGATCGACATACCAATCCTGAAAAGGCTGGCATTGTGACGACGCATCAGCTGTTCAAACAGTTTTTTATCTCCAGCCAGTATCTTATTGATAATCTCATTATCAATTTCCATTTCGGTTAACGACGCTTTTTCCATAGGTCTTAATGTTTATTAGAGGATCAATATCAGAAAAGTTACAAAAAAGTTTCAGCTATTTGTAACCCGCGCCATTTTTTGTACTCTAATAACCTGGAAGCCTGTACGTAGACGACAGAAATACCAGTGTTATGGTACCTTTTTAACCCATGACTGTGTATTAGTATTAACCTTTAAACCCGTGTATGCCGATGAATAAGAGCAAAATTTTTAACCTCCAGGGAATAAAAATGCCTGAATTAACCCATCAGCGCATCCAGGAGCTAAAACAAACACCCAAGGGTAAGCTGATCACCGCTACCAGCATGGACGCATTTCCCGGCTTATTAAAAACGATGGAAGCCTCTCTGCACGAGCAACTGGCCAAATACGAAGGTATGAAACTTACCGGGCAGAACGGCTCCGCAAGGAAGCTGTTGCTCATGGAAATGCTGGATGACCATCTGTACTGGGAATTTGCCTACCACATGATGTTTATTAAATGGCGGGAGCAGCAAATCAGTAAGGCTTCGTGAGAGGTGAAATGGGGCAGATCAGTTGACCTGCCCCGGTCAGACTATTTTTGCAGGGTATTAATTACCGCCTGTTGGGCGTCTACCTTTCTATTCAGCTGAATAATATACAGTGTTAGCTCTTCTACTTTCTTTAATAGAGATCGCAACGCCATTTACGGCCAGTTTATAGCCTTCGGTATCAGGTGTGCCTATGCCAACGCTTCCGTTTCCTGCTTACCAACTCCCGTTCCATCTTCATTAAATATATACATTTGTAACCAAATGAATGTATGGAGAACTACAGCATCGTCATCTTTATCCTGGCCATTATGATTGTGCTGTCTGCCGTGGCAGACAAGATACGACTACCCTACCCTGTGCTGCTCATAGCGGCCGGTATTGGCATTGGCTTTATACCTGCCCTGCCAAATATCACGTTAAACCCGGACGTTGTATTCCTGATTTTTTTGCCGCCGCTGCTATACGATGCCGCTTTTAATATCTCCCCGCAGGAATTCAAAACCAACTTCAACACTATTGGCACGCTGGCGATCGGGCTGGTATTTATCACGGCAGGAGGTATTGCGGTGGCAGCCCACTACCTGATCCCTGGCATGAGCTGGCCCCTGGCATTTGTGCTGGGAGCTATCCTGTCGGCCACGGACGCGGTGGCGGCTATGAGCATCACCAAGGGCCTGGGACTATCCCATAAAACCATCACCATCCTGGAAGGTGAAAGCCTCATTAATGACGCCTCTGCCCTGGTTACCTATCATTTCGCTATAGCTGCGGCTACAGGCACTGCTTTTGTGTTCTGGAAGGCTTCCATCGAATTTGTAATACTGATGGCCGGCGGCGTATTTATTGGCGCCCTGGTGGGGAAATTACTGACCGTAATCCTTAAAGCGGTTCATAAGAACGACCTTGTTACCATCAGTTTTATGCTGCTGATGCCCTTCGTTACTTACCTGCTGGCCGAACACCTGCATGCTTCCGGCGTTATTGCGGTAGTGGTGCTGGGTGTTACCATTGCCCGGGTTAGTAACCAGGTTTTCCCGGAGAAGTTAAAGCACCAGTCAAAATCTATCTGGGACATCATCATATTCCTGCTGAACGGGCTTATCTTCATCCTGATAGGATTGCAGTTCCCTTATATTATAAAAAGTATTCCGTCCCATATGATCTTCCCCTATATCGGGTACGGTTTTATTATTACCATTATAGCCCTGGCGTTGCGCATGGCGCGGGTGTTTTCCCAACAACTCAATTTACAACAGGCCTTTAAAAAAGGGAAAGGACGTATTACAGAAAATGCGTTGCTGGACTTTAAAAACAGCCTGATCATCGGCTGGTCAGGGATGCGCGGCATCGTTTCCCTGGCAATCGCTATCGGGTTACCGTTAACGCTCGACAATGAAGGTAATTTTCCGGAGCGGAATCCTATTATTTTTATGTCTGTGGTGGTGGTATTGTTTACCCTGATAGGGCAGGGAATTACCCTGCCCTGGATTGTGAAAATGGTAAATTTACCGGTGAAGGAAAAGAAAGTAACTACGGCTTAAATCAGTGGGGGTATTATTTCACAGCTGCTGCCGCCTCTAAAATCAGGGCCGTTACCTCTTTAGGACGTGAAGCCAGCGATGCGTGTCCTGCATCCAGGTGGATGGTTTTACGCGGGTTTATCTTTTCTGCCATTTCCTTTTCGGTGGCTGGCGGAATCATATTGTCCTGGTCCGACACCTGGTACCAGCTGGGTTTTATTTTCCATGCCGGGCTGCCTGCCGCGTCGCCAAAGGCTTTCCCATGTATTGGTTTTTGCGCGAGCGACATTACCAAAGCCTCGTCTGCTGCCAGATCCTGGCAAAAAGAATCATGAAATTCATCGTATTTGATCCACAAAAAACCTTTGGGGTCGGGGTAAATGCTGGCGCCTCCCTTGGGCGGTTCCCGCCTGGCAAAGATACCACCCAGGCTCTCCCCTTCGTCAGGAGCAAAAGCAGCGATGTATACCAGGCCTACCACTTTTTCATGATTGCCGGCTCCGGAGATGACGGCTCCGCCGTAGGAATGTCCTACCAATAAAACCTTCCCTTCCTGCGCATCTATCAGGTCCTTTGTTTTAGCAACATCATCTTCCAATCCGGTCAACGGATTCTGTGCTGCCCTTACCTTATAACCTTCTTTTGTCAGGGCGGGAATAATATGCCGCCAATGGGATCCATCTCCCCATGCCCCGTGAACAAGGATAATAGTAACGTCCTGGTTAGCCATGTTTTTACATTTTAGGTGTGTATGCCAACAATCTGGCGTTTCATACAACACCTTAGTCCGGGCGAATGTTCTGCCATAAAAAGAGGGGTAACATTTTAGTAATGTTACCCCTTTGTTTTTTATTTTTTTACGGGAGATGATGCCGTTGTTATGGTATATTTTCCCGCGGGCAATTCAAACAAGGCATAACCATGTTGCACGCCTTTCTTTTTGAGATGCCCGCTGCCTTCTTTTACGCTGTCCGCTTCTTTCTCCGGAAGTTCCACCGCTGCGGTACAATTGGGAGGTATTGTTACCTCTAAACTGAGTCCTTGTTCTTCGCGGCGCCAGGCGGTTTTAATGGTACCGGCCGACGATTCAAAAGAGGTACGCGCCCAGTTCAGCTGTGATGCCGTTAATAGTGGCGGCCGGATAATGAAACGCCGGAAACCTTTGCCGGACTGCGGATCCCGGCGTATGCCCGATACGCCGTTGACATACCAGGCGCCCGGGTAAAGATAGGAGCTGTGTAACAGGGAATGCCCCGGCAAATTCTTTTCCCACATCTCCCATATGGTGGTGGCATCGTTTGCCTTCATATACCCCCAACCCGGATAATCTGTTTGGGAAGTCATACTGTACAACAGGTCATCCCGTCCTTCATCGCGTAATAGTTTGAATAGAAGGGCTCCTCCTGTAATGCCTGCATGGATATGCCCCTGGCGTACCACCAGTATTTCTTTCTCCAGCCGCTTCATCACAGCGCCGCGTTGCGCGGATGTTGGTACGCCCGCCAGCAATGCAGCAGCCATATTGGCCATGGAGCTGTCGGAGTAGCTGTTATCGGCGGCGTTGTAGAAGCGGTCGTTGATAGCACGACTGGATAAATCGGCCTGCTGCTCCCATTGCGAAGCTTCGGTGTTTTTGCCCAGCACCCTGGCTATTTTTGCTGCAGTGCGCAGGTTAAAAACGCGGTAACAGCTATTTAAACATACCGTTTGTGGTTTATTATTATTCATCCCCTCCGCGGTAGCTCCCGGCCAGAGCCAGTCTCCCAGGAAGTCCCAACGCCCGCCAAACCGTTGCAGCAGGTTGTCTTTTGTTTGCGTATCCAGGAAATCCAGCCAGTCGCTGATCATACCAAAGTTGTTTTCGAGTATCCGCCGGTCTCCTTCCTGCTGGTAAATAAACCAGGGCAACGTTACCACGATGCCACCCCAGGCGGGACCGCCTCCGCCCATGTAGGTAGGGGCTGTATGTGGCAATATACCTTTATGAAGATGACGACCGCTCATGATTCCTTTATGCGCCCAGGCGGTATCATACATGTTGCCCACAACAGATTCTGATCCCTGTACATCACGCCAGTCTTCCATCCATTTGGTATAAAAAGCGCCCATATGAAAATTGAACATGCCTGTTTCGCAGGTGGCATGTGCATCTCCTCCGTAGCCCAGTCTTTCCCGCTGCGGGCAATCCACAATATACCCGCCAATCGATAAGTTCTGGAAGGTCCAGCGGACCCGGTCATAGATCCAGTTTTGTAATGTATCAGAACAGCTAAAGCTGGTGGCCGGCTCATAGGCGGTGCGTACCAGCCAGCCCCGGACGTCGGCTGTTGAGGGCGGCGTTTTTAATCCCGTGATGGTAATCCAGCGACCGGAACTATAGTTGAAATGATTGCGGAATTCCCCCTGACCTGTTGGGCCAATAATAAAGGCGCTGTGCAAACCAAAGGTCATGTCTACCCCCTCGCGTTCTGAAAACCGGAAATCAATCCTGTCTCCCGGCTTTCCGCTTACCCGGATGGCTGTCCAGCCGGCAAAGTTCACCCCCATATCCACCACATAGTTCCCATTGGGCAACGGGTGGATGGACACAGGTTTTATTTCATCCATTACTTTATTGGGTTCTACCATCTGTGCAGATAAAAGCAGGTCAGGATGGTAAACGGTTACTTTACGCCAGCTGCTTTCGTCGCATGCAATGGTGTTCCAGTCTTTCACTTCTTTATTGGCGTCCCACAGCTCGCCGCCCATGCGGTTGGAGTCCCATACGCCCAGCAGTTTGTTGGGACTTGGATGCGTAAGCCAGGAAGCATCCGTTTTAAGCAGTATTACCGGCGTTGGCGCGTCGGCGTTATACACTGCTCCCTGCGCTATTACAATGGGCGTTTGCGGCTTCCCGGGCACGATGTATGGTCCGAAAACAGACCAGGAAGTGCCCAGCCAGATGGTGATCACATTTTTACCCGGCTTCAATTCCTTTGCAATATCGTAGCTAATATACCTTGCTCTTTTGGTGTGATTGGTAACGGCCGGCGCCATTACGCCATCGCCGATCTTTTTACCATTTACATACAGTTCATGAAAACCCACGGAAGCAATAAAGAAATTGGCCTGCTGTGGTACGGCTTTCAGCTCAAAAGTTTTACGCAGCCAGGGATCTGATATGTTACAATCTTTCTGTTTCGGATCAAATATTTCATCTGTGCCAATCCATTGGGCTTTCCAGTCGGCGGAGTGTAACAACCCGGTAGACCAGGACGCCGGCGCACTCCAACCGGAGATGCGTCCTTGTTCGTCTTTAACAGACACCTTCCAGTAGCAGGTCTGATCCGACAACAGGGGTTTTCCTTTGTAAACGATATGCTGCATTTCGTCGGAGTTGATCCAGCCCGATGTCCAAAGGGTTCCTTTATTTTCTTCGAGTTCCTGTAGTGTGGCGGCCACCAATATGCGCCATGCTGTTTGGCGCTGACCATAAGCGGTACTGTCGGCGGCGCTGAGTGTCCAGCTTAAACGTGGCTGTATTTCATCTATGCCCCTGGGGTTTACCAGGTATTCACATCGCAGCTGAACAGGCAGTATAGCGCCTGGAATGGCGGCAAAAGCGGTAGTGACGAAAAACAGTGTTAGAAGTAACCAGCTGGAACAGGTTTTTTTTATCATAGTAAATATCTTTAATGCGGACACCAAATATAAGGTGAACAGTATCGTCAATATTAAAAATAAAAATCAGGTCTTGCAACCTGTGCCGTCCTGCCCGGGTTATCTAATGCAGGGGTTGCATTAACCGGTA
This sequence comes from Chitinophaga hostae, assembly GCF_018224885.1. GTDB lineage: Bacteria > Bacteroidota > Bacteroidia > Chitinophagales > Chitinophagaceae > Chitinophaga > Chitinophaga hostae. Next base: position 178,404 of record NZ_JAGTXB010000011.1, read on the forward strand.
ATGTTCCCTGGCTTCACGTGCTGTTGTATCATCTGAAAAAAGAAAAGGTCGGATAATTCTATCTGCGTCCAGTTTCCGGTGGTTTCAGTTAGCACTGCTAACATCCGGATCATACCGGGAAATTTCCCGGTACCGCCTAAAAACAGCCTTTCTTCCTTTCTGTTATCCTTTAAATTCCATTAACTTAGTAGCATACCCGGTTCGCCCTATTTGTCTTTCCCTGGTATAAACACCCTCAATCTATCCATGAACACAAAAATAAATCCTCTTACATGCAAAAGAAGCCGTTTACCGTGGCTGACTACCTGCTGACCAGGTTAAAGCAGCTCGATGTTACCGAGGTATTCCAGATCCCCGGCGACTATGTTAAACATTTCACGCAAACCCTTGAACACTTTGATGGTGTAACCGCAATAGGCGCCATGAATGAACTGGATGCCGCCTATGCCGCAGATGCCTATGGCCGGACAAGAGGGCTCGCGGCGGTATCGTTACAATTCGGGGTAAGCACCTTCAGCGCGCTCAATGCCATTGCGGGCGCTTATGTTGAGCGCAGCCCTGTGGTGGTGATCACCGCCACTCCCGGATCGGACGACCGGCAAATGACCAAAATGTACGACGTTTTATTTCACCATTCTACCGGCAATCTGAATGCAGACCAACAGGTATATGAGCAGGTAACGGTAGCTGCGATTACCCTCAGCACCGCCGCGGGCGCGCCGGAAAAAATTGACCAGCTGCTCATTGCCGCCATCACCCACAAAAGGCCGGTATACATTGCCTGCTATGAGGAAGTATGGGGTGAGGTTTGTACTCCTCCGTTGGGAAAAGCGCTGCAACCCGAAGTACTCAAAAGTGATCCGTTAGCACTGGAGGCCGCCGTAGCCCAGGCATGGAAGCAAATCATCGCCGCCAAACATCCCATGATATTTGCCGGCGTGGAGATATTGCGTCATGGCCTGTCTGACCTGCTCCAGGAAATCATTGATGCCAGCGGCTTTCTGTATACCACCACTACCCTGGGGAAATCAGTGCTTACAGAAAAAGGTGATAAATTTATCGGCACCTATTCGGACGCCGCCTCTATTAAAAGTGTGATCAATGAAGTAGACCAGGCCGATTGCTTTCTTACCTTGGGTACTATTCTCACAGATGACTATCTCTGGTTTGTGCAAAACAAATATGCCACCATGGTACTGGCAGATACCGCACAGGTGCGGGCCGGCTATTATACCTATAAAAACGTGACCATGAAGGATTTCATGGAAGCGTTGCTGGTGCTCTTCAAAAAAACAAAAGGTTATCCGCACACTACCATCGCGCCTCCTCAGCCCAAATACCCGGAACCCTGGATCTCTAATTCAGATCCCGACTGGGATGACAAACCGGATGTGATTACGTATAACCGCTTTTTTCAGCATTCCATGCAATTCCTGCAAAAGCAAAATATGCTGAAGGATATTGTGATGACGTTTGGGGTAAGCTCTGCGCTGTATGTGGCCACCAACGCGTATGGATTACACCGCAACAGTTTTATTTCTTCTGCCGCCTGGCAGGTGATCGGTTACGAAACCGGGGCCGCCTGCGGCGCACAGCTTGGCAGCGGTAAAAGAGCGTGGACAATAGCCGGCGACGGTGGCTTTATGATGATGTGCCAGTCGCTCTCCACCCTGGCGCGGAATAAACTCAACGCCGTCATCTTTGTGATGAGTAACCAGGTATATGCCATTGAGCAGGTGTATGTAAACCTAAATTCCTTCAAACCGGGACCAGCGCACAAATTCGACACCTTTGACCTGCTCCCCGAATGGGATTACCCCGCACTCGCCAAAGCCTATGGCGCCGCCGGTTTCCGGGTAACCACCATAGCGGAATTAAACGATGTACTGGGCAAAATAAAAAATATTACAGATAAACCTGTTCTTGTACAGGTGGTCATCCCGGAAAAAGACCTTCCGGAACAGATGCGCCGCCTTGGCGAGGAAGGATAAATCGCGCTTCTTCTCACTACCTCAAAATGACTCTTATGAAAAACAAAACCTATTCTATTTTCGGAGCTGGCGCCGCGGGGCTTTATACCGCGTGGCGTTTGCTCGACAAATCACCCGCCGGCACCGGGGCCGGTGCAAAAGGGCTGGTGAAAGGCGACACCCTGGAACTCTACGACTGGGGACAATATGATTTCACCCAGGAAAACCCCGGCAGCCGCGCGGCCGGCGCCCGTGTATGCACCTGGCATTACAAGGATGATAAGAAGAATTCCTACCTGGAAGTAGGCGGTATGCGCTATCTCGCCTGGGATGGAAAACCTAAAAGCGACGGACATCGTTTAGTCACCACCGTGATATCACAGCTGGGGCTCGACAAATACTCCGTGCCCTTTAATGAGTCCGTGAACCCGCTGTATTACCTGCGTACAAAAAACATGTACCTGAACGCCATTACCTCCAGCAACCCGGCGCCGTACAATGTCAATAATTTCGGCGCCACTGACTCGCCTGATACCGGTTTCAACCTGGTAGAAAGCCTGGCGGTTACAAAAAATAAAAGCCGCCGCGAGTGGTGCGACTTCTACCAGCATGGCAAAATTAATGTGGATCTGCCCGAGTCGTCTGTGTATAAAAAGGGAGATCACCTGAAAGACATCGGTTACTGGAACCTGATGTTTGACCAGCTGGGCTCCGAAGGCTACAACTATACCTCTGACGGTAACGGCTATACGTCGAACGTTATTAACTGGAATGCGGCCGTTGCATTACAGGCCAATAACGAATTCACGCCCGGCACGGAATACAGGACACTGACTACCGGCTATTCCAGCATGTTTAACGCCTTGTTTGACAGCATCGTGAAACGGGCCAAAGAAAAAGGCGTCCATTTCAATTATTACCCCAATACCCGTTTGCACTCCATTCTGCAGAAGGATGGTGTGATTCATTATACCATCGCCACCCGCGAAAAGCCCAATAAAAAGTCGGGCGAAAAAACTACTAACGCCGCGTGGATGGCCATGCCCCGCCATTCTATCGACCTGGTAGCGCAAGCCACCCGTTATGAAGACCACGAGGGGCTGGATGTACTCAATCACCAGCAGGTGCAGCTGTACCTGGAATCTGCCATCATGCAGCCGTCCTATAAGGTAGGCATGTTTTTCCATGAGCCCTGGTGGGCCGATAATGCCGCTACACCACCGCCCTACCCTGCACAAATCAACAGCTACGAGGTAACAACAGCCGTGCTGACCAGTTTGGTGGAGCAGGGTTTTCCCAAGGCATATATTACCGCCATCAGCAAGGACAGTAGCATCATGGAAACGCCGTTTACCGCAGCAGCAGACCTGATAGCCGCTACGGAAAAGCTGATCAGGGAAAGACTCACCATTGTACAGGAAGAACAGCTGCTGAACACATCGCAGCGTAACAGTATAGGCCCCAGTGTAACGGATATGCCCATACGCCAGGTGGTGTATTTCGGGAATAATGCATTAGATCAGACGGGAGATAAAATATACGGCTTACTCGCCAGCTACGACGATGAGTCATTCACCAGTTTCTGGCAGGAGCTGGAAATCGGGCCCAACAAAACACGCAAGATACCCATCTCGGAAAACTGTCAAACGCTGGAAGGCCCGCGGAAAGCACCGGATATCATGGTTAAGATGCTGCGGCAGCAACTGGCAGCTGTGCATTTCGGACCACAGGCCGATTACTCAGCGGTTCCCGAGCCATTGGAAACAAGATACATGGATTGGTCGCTTCCGCCATTTAACGCAGGCTACCACGCCTATGCAGGTCATTACAATATCTGCGATGTGCAACAGAAAATCAGGAAGCCTTCGCAGTTGATTGACGGAGCAGACGCCAACATCTTTATTGTTGGAGAAGCCTACTCCAATGACCAGGCCTGGGTGGAAGGCGCCTACTGTACCGCGGAATCAGTGTTGAACGATTTCTTTGGCATCAAGCCCATTATTGATGAAGAACATTATCCGTTTATTTGCCCCTGCGGATAAGATGTATAAATAATACTGAAACCGCCTCCTGTTTTTGGGGGCGGTTTTGTTGTTTATGATAACTCCCTGCCACGGAATCGCTTATGTATGCTATTGGTGCGGAGTTGAACCAGAAGCACGAGTCCGTATGTGTAAAAAACACCAGAGATAGATAATATAACATTAGGACCGAATAGGAATTAGTAAGAGCTTTAGACAGACTTAACAGAGCCCGGACAGAAACGGAAAAGTTTAACGGAAAAAGTCCACGTTATTTTAGAGAGGGTCAACCAAACAACAATTTCTCTATATCAGATATCTCTTGGTGAATGTATTCAGATTACACAGATGAACAATTGTGCCAGTTGCTGGTTCAGGGTGATGAAGGCGCATTTAATGAGATCTACAACAAGTATTGGAAACGGCTGCTTTTTATTGCACACAAACGTCTTCGCGACACAGAAGCAGCGAGAGAAATTATCCAACAGGTGTTTTTGAATCTCTGGAATAAGCGGGAGCGGCTTGCAATTGCTTCTTTGCCTCAATACCTCGCCGCCATGACAAGGCATGCCGTATACCGTTACCTGGCGGATGAGAGTCGCAGACAAGCCCTTTACGAAACGCACGCAGGCATCGCTGGTATTGAAGGGAAAGCAGTTGAGTTTGATTTGGAAAACAAGCAACTCCTGGATATACTCGTGAAATATGCCGGAGCATTGCCGGAAAAATTCAACCTGATATTTATCCAACATAAATTATTAGACAAACCACTTGAGGAAGTAGCGCAACAGCTGGGCGTATCGCCACGTACAGCGGAACGCTATATTGGTCAGGTGATGAAAATTATGCATAAAAAGCTGCGAGCCCTGCGTACTGCTGTATTTGTGATGACCTTCCTGTTTGTTGCCTGGAAATTGTTCTCCTGATTACCGGTATTTTACCCCTGTTTGTCATCCCTTTTCTTTTTTTAATTTTTTTTCCAATTGCTGCGTACAAAGTCTTCGCTCATGTATCTATTATAGGTATTACCCTGTGTAAATAAAAATCCAGGATTTATGCCTTTTAGCAAAGATGCCATACAGCGGCTTGCCCGAAAATATATAGATGGTACTGCCACCGAAGCAGAAATCAACGAGCTATTCGCCTGGTACGACGAGGTGAATGCAGGTGATACCGAAAGCATCCTGGTAACCGGTGATGAAGCGGAGTTTAGTGCAGCAACATGGGAAGGGATACAGGCGCAGTTGGCGCTGAAAAAGTCGTTGGAGCCCCGCAGGAGCCGATGGTGGGCCACCGCAGCTGCCGTAGCGGTATTGCTGCTGGCCGGTGGTTTGACCGCCATTTATTTGAATGGCAACCGGCAAGCAAAAACGATGGCAACAGTAACGAAGCGGGTCAGCGATATTCCCGCTCCTTCCGCAGCACGCGCAGTACTTACGCTGGCCAACGGCAAGCAAATACTGCTCGACAGTGCCGGAAACGGCCTGCTGGCCAGCCAGGCAGACGCAAATATTGTGAAGAACGACAGCGGGCAAATTGTATATATGGCCGGTGGTCACGATCAGCAAACGCAATACAATACCCTTAGTATTCCTGCTGGTAGCAGGGCCATGGCAGTGGTACTGGCCGACGGCAGCAAGGTATGGCTAAATGCTGCTTCCTCACTTACCTATCCCACCTCGTTTTCCGGAAAACAAAGAAGAGTAATTATTAAGGGAGAGGGCTACTTCGAGGTGGCGTCAAATGCAGCGGCGCCCTTCGTAGTAGCGCGCCCTGACAAGGGTTTGGAGGTGCAGGTACTGGGGACCCATTTTGATGTTAATACTTATGACGATGAGCCGGATATCCGGGTAACGCTTGTATCAGGCGCAGTAAGGGTTTCCGGTGGGGCATCGCAGCAACCGGTGGTGATTTCACCCGGGCAGCAGGCACGTATTACCCCCTCCTCAACAGTAGTAAAGCAGGTAGATGCAGCTGATGTAACAGCATGGAAAGAGGGGCTTTTTGTATTCGATGCAACAGATATTCAAATGATGATGCGCCAGGCAGCACGCTGGTATAATGTTACCGTTAAATATCCACACGGCGTGCCACAGGAACAGTTTACCGGCTCAATTTCTACTGATGCCAGCTTGTCCGAATTCCTCAAAATACTTGACTATAGCGGAGTAACAGCCACTATCAACGATAAAACGATATTAATCAATCCTTAGAAATACTAAATAAAAAGACTGAATAAAAAAGAAACCGGCAGTGGTGGAACACTGCCGGCGGATCGTTCAGGCCGTATAGTTCACAATTACCAATTGTTTTTTATCAACCTAAACTTCATGAAGTTATGAAATTAAGATTTCATAGGCAATTCCTCGTTAGCAGATGGAAGGCGAATTGCTTCCGACAATCAACCAACATCGTGTCAGTTATGAAAGTGACGAGTATCCTTTTATTAGCGGCCTGTTTACAGGCATCGGCCGAAGGGTATGGCCAGAACATCACGTTGCATGTAAAAGATGTGCCATTGACGAAGGTCTTCAGGGAAATCAGCAGGCAAAGCGGCTACCAGGTTTTCAGTAACGACCGTTTACTGAGGAATATGGAAAAAGTAACTGCCAACGTAGAGAATGTATCCCTGGAAGCAGCACTGGATGCCTGTTTTAAAGGGCGACCACTCAGCTACGCCATTGTGGGTAAAACAGTAGTGATCAAACAAAAGGAGGTCACGGCATCAGGACTCTCCCCCACAATTGTTCCCATCGTGCTCAAAGGTATTATTACCGACGATAAAGGCAATCCTTTACCGGGTGCGTCTATCCGGGTAAAAGGGAAAAACAAGGCCGTTGCCTCCGACAACCAGGGAGCTTTTACGCTTACAGTAGATGCAGGAGATCAGCTCATCATTTCTTTTATCGGTTATGAAGACCAGGTAGTTGCAGTAGACGGTCGCAAAGAAATGAATGTCTCCCTGAAATTATCGGCCAGCAAGGTAGATGAAATTATCGTGGTGGGTTATGGTAAACAGTCAAAGCAAACGGTGACCAGCTCCATTACCACTGTAAAAACAGACAATTTTAAAGACGCTCCCTATACTGATATCCAATCTGCACTGGCTGGCCGTGCTGCCGGCGTTGTTGTCAATTTCAGCGGCGGAGAGCCAGGCAGTGTGCCTGCTATGACCATCAGAGGCGGAGAACCGCTGATTGGACAAAGCACCGCGTTATATGTAATTGACGGAATTATCAGGGACCAGGCGGCTTTTGTTGCCCTGAACATGAGCGATGTGGAAAGCATCAGTTTTCTGAAAGACGCCGCAGCCACCGCTGTTTACGGAGCAAAAGCAGCTGCCGGTATTGTGCAGGTGACTACTAAAAGCGGGCAAACCGGAAAACCGAGATTGTCTTATTCCAATAACATGGCATGGAATACGCCCAGCTTGTTCCCAAAACTCATCAACAGCTACGACAAAGCCCTGGTGGCGAATGCCATTGGTGAGTCGGCAGGTAACGGTAAAAATTCCGTTTATACGCCCGAGCAACTGGATAAAATAAAAAACGGAACAGATCCGGATACCTATCCCAATACTGACTGGTATGGACTGAGCTTCCGTAAATATGCCCGCCAACAGAGCCATAACCTGTCTGTAAGCGGTGGAACAAAAGAAACAAAGTACTACGCCGGGCTGGGCTACTTTAACCAGGGAAGCAACTACGTGAATAACTCCTTCCGGGTACAGCGTTTTTCCTATAACACCAAAATCAGCACTACCTTCGATGGCACAGGACTTACCGTTGCGTTGGGGTTAAATGGTTATTATTCCTATAGCACTCAACCACCGGCCGGTTCCGGTTCCATCTTCAGCCATATCGTTGCCAAAAGCCCACTGGAAAAGGCGTTTAATAAGGATGGCAGTTTTGCCCCGCTGGTGGATCACCCGCTGGCTGAAATCTATTCGCCGGGTTACAGCAGATCTGAAACGCTTTTTAATGACGGTAACCTCACCTTCACCTGGAATGTACCCTGGGTAAAAGGATTAACGCTAAAAGCACTGGGCGACTATGTGTTCAGCTCCAACCCGGGCAAAACGTTTAATGTGCTGGCAACACAGTACAATACCGACGGTACTATTTATCCTACACCAAGCCCCACGCTGGCCCAGAGCAGCAGCAATACCCGCTCCTATAATGTAGAATTCCAGGCGGATTATAACACCAACTTCGGAGAACACACATTGGGCGCCACACTGGTATCGGTTACAAGAGGCGGCAATAACAAATGGTTCAGCGCTCAGCGTAAAAACTTCGCATCGACGGCGGTTGACCAGATGTTTGCCGGCGACGCCGCCACACAGGTAAATGACGGTTCTGCCAGCGAGTGGGGAGAAGTAGGCTATGTGGGCAGGATCAAGTACGACTATGCCCGTAAATATCTGCTGGAATTTACCGGTCGTTACGATGGCTCCGACTATTTTCCGCCATCAAAACGCTTTGGATTTTTTCCCGCAGTAAGTGCAGGATGGATAATATCGAAGGAGCAATTCTACGATAACCTGCACCTGGATAATATATTTTCCTATTTCAAATTAAGAGGTTCCTATGGAAAAGTGGGCTCCATCGGAGGAACAAAGTATGCCTACCTGCCGCAGTATGGCGTACATACGCAGGCTTATGTAGCCAATGGTAACCTGCAAAACGGTTACTACGAAGGAGGGCTCACCATTGCCAATCAGAACATTACCTGGTTTGCCACACACTCGCGTGACCTAGGTATTGAGTTTGAAGCGATGAACAAAAAACTGAGCGGTAATATTGATTATTTTTATACCCGTACTACCAATATTCTTGGCAACCCCGCTTATCGTTACACTGAGCCACTCGGACAAAGTTTGCCACTGGTGCTTACAGACGCCGCTACCCGTAAAGAAGGTATAGACGCCGCGCTCAACTATAATTTTAATGTTAGCAAGGACCTGAAAGGTTATGTGGGAATTAACGTCACCTACTTCAACTATCTCTGGGAAAGGACAAATGAAGACAGCGCGACCCTCACCAACCCGTATACACGCAGCCAGGGTGTAAACCAGGATTATTATGCCGCTATGTACGGCTCACGTGGGCTATATCAAAATTTTGACGATATCCTCAATAATCCCAGCCGTCTTACTTCTTCAGCATTGGGACTGGGTGATATATGGCTGGAAGACACCAACGGTGATGGCAAAATCGACGCACAGGATTTCCGCCGTCTGGGTAAGTCATCCTCTCCCCGCTTCACCTTCGGTATTCCATTCGGACTTCAGTACAAGGGCTTCAAACTGGATGCACTCATACAGGGAGCAGGAACACGCAGCGTATACCTTGGAGGTTACCTGCAGGGCGGAGAAGGCTTCGGCAGGATCAACTTCGACTTCCAGAAAAACTATTGGCTGGCCGACAATAAGAACTCAGATTTCCCAAGGGCCGGCAACAACACCATGAACTCGGGCAACAACTATACCTCCAGCACCTTTTGGCTGAAAGACGGGCGTTTTGTACGATTGAAAAGTGTGACGTTGTCTTACAATTTCACCAGGTTATTAAAGAAAACCAGCGCTTTCAACGAGCTGACGGGCTTTGTAAGTGGCAACAACCTACTGACGCTTTCCCCGGTAAAAAAATATTTTGATCCGGAACTGGCAGACAACAACAACTTTTTCTACCCCGTTAACAAAACTTATTCCCTGGGTTTCCGCATAGGCTTCTAAGTAATTTATGCACTAAACATGTCTGAAAAATGAAATACTATATTATACTGATCATCGCGTGTTTCCTGACTGTCACTTCCTGTACGAGGGTGATGGATACCAAACCGCTGGATAAATACACCGGCAGTGATGTGTGGAGTAACTATGGTTTGACCCAGGGTTATATCTATGAATGCTACTCCAACTGTGCAGGTTATATTTTCTCCTGGAACTACGACGCTATCACTAAAAGCATCCGGAATCATCCCTGGGGCGGCGGTTATACCTCTGAGAAAACGGAGCAGATAGATCGTAACAATGATGAAGGCTGGGGAGCGTTTGGTAATATACGCCGGGTAAACCTGGTGCTGCAAAATATACCCGCTTCTTCATTTACGACAGTACAAAAAAACACTTTCCTGGGCGAGGCCCACTTTTTGCGGGCAGCCATCTATTCTAACCTGGCATTCCGTTTTGGTGGTGTGCAGCTGGTAAAGGATGTGTTGACAGTAGAAAGTGACTTCAATATTGGCCGTTCTTCCCTGAAGGAAACCTATGATTTTATTTTGAAGGACCTGGATGATGCCGCTGATCTCCTGCCCCAGACTAATGACAGAGGTCGTGCCGGTAAAGGCGCCGCCTATGCACTCAAAATGAGGGTGGCTTTACAGGCCGGCGCATATCTGAATGATAAAAATTATTATACTGTTGTAAAGACCGCCGGCGACAAATTATTCGCGCTCGGCCAGTACAGCCTGGACGACTATTCCAATCTCTTTAACGCATACAGCACGGCAGTAGCATCTCCGGAAAACATCCTGGTATTTGAAATGAAAAACACCAATACCAGTTTCTCCAGTACGCCCATGCAGTCCCTTGTATGCAACAGCGATATGATACCCTCCAAGCTTACCGATGCTGCAATGCAAAAGTTCCCGCTGAAAGAATCTATAGAAGGCTGGATGAACTATGCACCTACGCAAGACCTGGTAGATGACTACCTGGTAACAGATGCCGACGGGAAGGAAAGAAAATGGAATCAAACTACCCTCAACCAAACCGGCGGCAGCGCTTATGAAAAGATGTATAAAAACAGGGATAAAAGATTTTATGCTTCTATCATCTGCGACAGCAGCAAATATTTCGGCAACTGGGCATACCTGAGAGCGGATGGTAACGCCTCCTCCAATGTACAACCACTGAATGGCGGCAATATCAACGGCGGCGCCTCTGTTACAGGTTACCTGTTCGCCAAATATCTATACCAGGCTAAAAAACTCTGGTATTCCGACCCTACCGACTTTTGCTATAGCGTGCTCCGTTTGGGAGAAGCCTATCTGAACTACGCAGAAGCGTGTATCCGTTTGGGTGATGAAGCCAATGCGCGGACCTATCTTACTAAAACCTACCAGGTACATGGTGGCTTTAAAAATAACATCACCTCCACCGATGAAAACCTGTGGAATGATTACAGGAGAGAAAGGCATATAGAGATGATCCTCGAAACCGGCGACCGCTATTGGTCCTTATTAAGATGGGGCATGCAACTGACCGGTGGTTTGAAACAGGGCTATGAAAATACCGGTGTAGCCATACCAGAATTAAATGGCAAAGAACATGGTATCGCCATCAGCTCAGACGGTAAAACCTACCAGGTATTTGAGATGAACGAACAGAACGGACAGGAACTGAAATTTACGCCCAAGCGTTACTTGTTTCCCGTACCGCAGTCCAAGATCGTGGCACTTCCTATCCTCACCCAGAATGCCGGTTGGTAGGACATTTCAACAACTTCAATTCCGTTTAGTATGAAACATAAATATCTTCATTTTATTATAATTGCGCTGGGTGCGCTGGTGATGAGCTCTTGTTTGAAGAAGGACCTGTCGCAAATGAACAACTCTTCTTTAAATGATATCAGTGATTTTAACCTGTATTATAAATACATTGATACCGTTATTGACAACAAGGGCACGCCGCAGGAAACTACCCGCATACTGGCAAAGACAGTACAGTTAAACAGAGCGAAAACGATCTCCCATGATACCGTTTACGTAACACCTTCTTTCCCCGCCGGCTTTCCGCGGAGTGAAAAAACGAAGGTTACGCTGAGTAAAATATGGGGCTACGCCAATATTCCGGAAGCGGCTATTATAAGTCCTGTTGGTGCTTCACCGGCGCTCGGAAAACCGGGTGATTTTACCAAACCTGTGCAGTACGAAGTAATGGCAGCAAATGGCAGTAAGAAAAGTTGGGTAATATCCATTTCCCCGCTGCCAGTGGTAAACCAATGGGAAGGCAGTTACATCGAAACCGGTACCCTTAATCATGCGTCCGCAGGATTGCAGACCTGCCCGGCAGACTATACCCAGGAGCTTATTACTATTAGCGCCAACAAGCTAAAGGCAACGGCGGCGTACTGGTACTTCGCTAATCCCGGTATTACCTATTTCATTACCATGAATAGCGATAACACCGTCACCATTTCCAGTGATCCTGATGCAGTGGTAGCAGTACAACAGGAAACCACTCCTGCATCCACCTACGATCCGGTAAACAAACGTTTTACGTTAAACTATTACTATTACAGTGGCGGGAACCCGGCAAACTGGCGGAGATTCCATACTGTGCTGGCATTAAAGTAATAAACATATTGATTCCTAAAAAACACGTGGCTTAAATTTAAAGGGCTGTTCTTTTTAGAACGGCCCTTTGAATTTGATTTGAGTGGCTGCTCATTGCAGTTTTGAGGTGAATGTTCAGGAGGTGGCTGTTAAGCTTCAATGTGCTTGCCTTGGCCACACGGTATAATATCCCTACTTCTATTGGCTCACCGCTTGCCCCTTTGAGCTGAGATCTCGTTCCAGCACTGCTTCGACCTTCCTTTGCATCGCTTCATTCCCCGGGTATCCGGTAATTTGATCTTTAAGTACTCCATTCCTATCAAATATCAGGTAAGCAGGTATACCATCAAAATTAAAACTATCCAACAGATATTCCCATTCTTTTGCACTCAGGTAATACTGCTGACCACCGATACCTTGTATATGTTTTTCCCATAATTTTTCAGGAGATGAAGGATTACTTATATAAACAAATACAACATCTCTATCGGCGAGCTGCTTTTTTAAGTCCCTGGATTCTTTGATGGCTTCAATGCAAGGTACACACCAGGTTGCCCAAAAATCAACAATAACAGTTTTCCCCTTATACCTGGAGACAATAGCGTTCATTAATTCTTTAAAAGATACATCCGGAGTATTGTTAACCACCAGGGTTTCTTTTAGCTTAGCTTTCCGTATTATATCGTTATTTCTTCGCAGAAGAACCCTCTCCAAATCACTACCCTTATAATAATTTTTGATGTTTTCAATTTGCTTTAATGTCAATGGCTTTAGTTCAAGCTCAAATTGCATCGCGTATGCATTGCCTACGAGCATATCATAGAACAGGCCGTGATCAAATCCGATCAGCGGTTGCAAAATCTCATTCACATTTCTTGTCCACTCACGGATGGGGGTATCCTGGATACGCGGGATATTCAACGTGTTATTTAGCAATAACTCGCGCGTGAAGGTGGGATAAGAAAAAGAATACAGATACAATTGATTATTCAGGTCCAGATTTTTCAAAAACGAATAATCACTTCGTGTAGGCTTCTTCACTTCTGAACTATCTGGCATTCTTCCATTATTCGTATTCCTGTAGTTTAAAATCATTTCACCCTCGTAATCGAATACATGAAGATGGTATACGGCCAGGGAATAATCCTTGAATAGAATTTCCTTCATCCTTTCAGATAAAAGGGGTGGTTTATTCAGAATGGTCTGCTTTCTCCGCAAGACCTCATTTGCATGGTCTATAAAGGCACTATACTTCTTATTGTATAAAGGTTCTATAGGCTTACCGGATCTTTCACTGATCATTTCGCTAAATTTGTTCAGACTCTGGATAAGTTCCTCATCAGTGAATCCAGTACTATCACCAACCTTGACTTTATTTATAATTCCGTCATCACTATAATTGAAGGATATTTTATTTTCGTGGCTATTTTTTAACAGGATGGTTACCTGGTTATTTATATTTATATCCGTGCTAACAGCACATCTGCTCACATTTGTTTCGGTGTTTACCTTCAATACAAATCTCCCGGTTGAATCCAGCAGCGTCTTATACAGACCAACCTCGCCGGTAAATGGTTGGGGAATTTTCAGAAACAACCACACACTATCTTTCTTAATAGCTTTCGGAATAGTTACTTCGCCGCTTATGTCAACAGTGCCCGCCTGGAGGACAGGATCCCCCGATTGAGCGACAGCAATCACCGGCAAGAGAAACAATAAGACGACGCAGGTCAACTTCATTTTAAATGATAACATGATGATAAATTCAATTATAATGCCCAGGATTACTAAAAACGACAATTGCCATCTTCAGTAATCCTGGAATAAATCTAGTTCAGGTCCGAACAGTGTATTTTATAATCTGGTGCAAACGCATAGCATTTTCCGGAATAAACTGTGCCGCTATAAGTAAAGCAGCATTTAGTTCCTTCCGCCTGACCTTTACACACTTCAAATTTGTCGCCCTTACAGTCGCCCCCGCTACCAGATCCATCAACTCCACCGAATACTTTCTTGAGTTGTTCACGGGACAATAGTTCCGTGACGCCAAGTTCCAACGCTTTCAATTTAAGTTTTTTCATTAATTGAAATTTAGGTTGTTAATAAAATAGTATAGGCTTTGAGTATAGGCCGCCTATGCCTGTTAATGACATTCGTTAACGGGCGTGCACCGTTATTTACAAGTCATTAATTCATTTATATTGTTTTATTATTTATTTGTGCAGATAGAAAATTTTCCAGGTCGTGAATATTATGGTTTTCGGAATAATACAGGCTAAATATCCCTTGCTTTCCTAATCTGCTCGATTCGTTCAATTAACTGTCTTGCATTATAAACGTCGATCAGCACATCACCGTTTTTATCAACAACAATATACTGCGGCACTCCTGTGAAGTTCAGCTGCTTAGCCAGCGGGGAGTTGAAGTTGCCCTCTACCAACCAGGAAACAGCGCCAAGGGATTGCAATGATTTGTTTGCCTTCCATTTATCAGGATCCCTGTCGAGAGAAAAATGGTAGATTTGAATGCCGGAGGAAACCCAATTTTCCGCTGCATGATGGATCTCGATATCATTAAATCTGCATGGTTTGCACCACGACCCACCAAACACCAGCACTTTTACCCGGGATTCCCGGATCAACGCTGCCAGCTTTTGGGTGCTCCCGCTTTCTGATCTGATTACAGTCGCTTCCAGTAGCCGGCGAATATTTTTACCTTCGTTCGCACTAATTCCACGCAGGATGCCAGCAATTTTCTGACCATTAGGATTTTTTCGCAACGCTGGCGGGTATAGGCTGAGAAGATGTTCCATCCTGGCCTTACCCGGATATGGGGATATCCGCGCAGCGAATGCGAATGCACCTATACTCGCTGCATTTTTTTCTCCTCGTAACAGATGTTTGTACATTAGTACGGCAAAATTATCTGTGGAACTGTATTGAAGGCTATCATATAAAAACTGTGCGTCCTTCTCCTCTTTGTGTTTCCCATACCAATCCCGTAGCTGCTTCTGCTTCCTGGCATCTGCCTGCAAAAGCGCTTTTACAGATGGAAAAACCAGGGTGGTGTCCCAGGCGCCGTTTTCAGGCAAAGTATCCTGAACAGGATCAGAAATTCGCTGAATGGAGATAAATGATGCATAGCTTGGAGCAAATGTAATCGAGCCCCAAATAGAAATTGCTAAAAACAGGAAAAGCAAGCGATTCATCTTGACTGGTTTAATAGAGGAGCGACCGTCGCCGCCCGCTCCAGAATGCTAATAAAAATTGATTAATTCATAATGCAGCCTTTACAATCGATTATGGGTCTTGCATACAAATCTTCATTGCAATTAGGATAAACACGCTCACAGAGAGTGGACGGACTTGTAGTGTAATAACAGCTGCTCATCGTACTACCGCAATAACAAGCCAGGCAACTGCCATTACCGCTTCCGGCGCCGCTACCATCACCGCCATACAGTGTTTTTAACTGCTCTCTTGAGAGCACTTCCACGTTGGAAAGTTGTTGAAGACTTAATCTTAGCTTCTTCATGTTTTAAATTTGAGGTTTGAAATGAAAAAGACTTTATCGTTTTCTGAAACACGATAAATAATTCGCCCTTTTCCGGGCCATAGTATATTATGGCTAATACCCTCTACCATTACTCGAGTTAAATAGAGAAATAATATCTTGCACCGGTCATTTTATAAATGACACAGGGTTTTTAATTCGAGCCGATTTACGTCAAATCAAAACTATATTGGTGGATTCGTTCAAAGAAAGCCATAGGGTTAAAGTTTAGATAAAAAATAATTGGTTATGAGGGTGAAAAATTGGGTTGACTATCAGGAAATGTCGTAGTTATTTATACAATAATAGCAACAAGGCCCCTATTCAACTACTGCTATTTTGATTTATTCTACCGTTATTTTAGCCCACAAACCGGGTTAGCTGGCATTAGAAGTGTATCTTTATCATGAAGGTATAAAGACTGATCTCTCATCTCTCTAAAAAACAAATAAATGAAAAAAGCAACACCGCTTTTAATATGCTTCATTTTATCTGTTACCACTTCACTGGCCAGGCAAACGCCGCCTGATACCGTTAAAACTGGTATCTACATCACCAGCATTCATGATATTGATTTCAAGCAAAGCGAGTATACCGTCAACCTCTGGTTGTGGCTCAGGTATAATAACAAGAAATTTGATTTTGCTCAAAACCTGGAAATCCCCCAGGCTAAGTCATTTACCAAATCCTTTTCTACTATTGATTCCAGCAATGGCAGTATTTACCTGCTGATGAAGCTGCAATGTGTGATGAAGGATTCGTGGAAGATCAACAACTTTCCTTTTGACCGGCAACGGCTGCGGTTTTCCATAGAAAATTCACAATTCGATTCCAAATCCATGGTATTTGCCACTGACACGCTGGGTAAACATTTTGATCCGCGGTTTACACTGAGAGGCTGGAATATTGACAGTTTCAAAATGTCGACCAACATCAAAGCCTATGAAACGGCTTTCGGCGACAGCAGCATACCAACCCCGCATACCGAATACAGCGCCTTTACTGTAAGAATGGGGATCAGCAGGGATGCGGGTCAGTTATTCTGGAAGATGTTCCTGGGCATGTATGTGTCGTTCCTGATTGCGTATACCTGTTTTTATATCCATCCGGATAATATTGATTCACGGTTTGGACTGGGCGTAGGCTCACTGTTTGCCGCCATTGGTAACAAATATATTATTGATTCCTCTTTACCCGACTCTACTACTTTTACGCTGGTAGATACTTTACACGGCATTACCCTGTTTTTTATTTTTGCGGTGATTACCTCTTCGGCTTTATCGCTGAAGCTGATCAAGGCAAATAAGTTGCAGCAGGCGCACAGGATGGACCTGGTGCTGGCCCAGGTAGTATTACTGCTGTATGTGGCGCTGAATGTGTATTTTATTACAAAGGCGAGTAACGGTTAGCAGGCAGCGCAGTGAGGTATTAAAATCTTTCCAGTAATTCTTCAAAATTAATTTGCTCCGTAGTCATATGCACCGGGCCGCCATGCTTTTTTAAATAGTTCCACTTTGCGCCGGCATCTATCACCGCCGGTACAATCCTTTCACTCAAAGCATTTACGGGCCTGCCTGTCAGCGAAGCAAAGTCATCTTTATAAATTTCAAAATGAAGACAGGGGAACCGCTTTTTCAGCCGATAGTCATGGTCCCACAAATAAAGCACGGCATCAGCTTCGTATTCAACCAGCAACAAATCACCTTCATCTTCATATTCACAGGCGAGCGCTATACGTCGTGCATGGATCACCGTTACCTCCACTTCGTTGGTGAGCAAAAAATGATTCACCTGTGACAGCCGTTTTTTTGCCTGTTGTTTTTTTCTATATGATTCATAAGGCGTCATCACCACAAATAGAAAACATCCTATAGCTATGGTACCAAAAACAACCGTTACAATGGGCACCCTGATCAGGTTGATCATGTAGATGAATATCATGCCTGTAAGTAATACCGGGATAAACTGGTACAGTTGAAATCCGGGCGCTTTCTTTTTAAGCAGTTTCGTTTTCAGCTTGTTTAACAAACGTATTTCATCGGGATAAAGCGATCTGCTGATGTGTTTCATTGGATATCACAAGTTATACGGATAAATAGTTACCGGGTATATGGGTTATTTTAAAAGTGTGCTGAAAAGATAATAAATTTTTGGGGAAGAAATATATTTCGGGAGATAACATACGGCAGTAGCCATTTTTTTATTCCGGTAATGACAGCCGGTTGCAGCGTACGGAGACTAACGCTGCGTATCAGCAGGCAGGAGGCGATTCCCTCCTGCCGTTCTTCATCAGCTTTTCAGACAGGCTGCGCTTTCCTCTTCCGCCAGCTGGCGCTGCAGGTCTTTGCTGGTTTGTGATTGGCCGTCGTGGCTCCATCCCGGTGCATAAAAGAGGTATTTCAGCTTGTCGGATAGCGCGTCTGTTTTCTTCATATCCTGCGACAGGGCCACGAACTCATGAAAGATGATGTTCACCGGTCCCCGGTTTTCCAGTTCTTTTACCAGGCCGTATTTTACCTTATCTTCTGCCAGCTCTTCCTGGAAGGTGCCAAACAAACGGTCCCAGATGATAAGCAACATGCCCATATTTTTATCGAGGTAGCGGAAATTGCTGGCATGATGTACCCGGTGATGGGAAGGGGTTACAAAGATATATTCTATCACCGGGTGCAGCTTTCCAATGGTTTGTGTATGTACCAGGTTACCATAGATCTGGGTGATGTAATAGGCAAACAATATATCGATGGCGCTAAAGCCCAGCAGGCTTAGCGGCACAAAAAAGAACAGGCGGTACATCGGTTCAAATACGCTGGAACGGAAACCGGTGGTCAGGTTAAAATGTTCGGATGAATGATGTGTAACATGTACTGCCCAGAACAGGCGGATATAATGACCGGTGGCATGGAGCAGCCAGTACAGGAAATCCTGCAGCAATATCAGTACGGTCCAGTAAAGGAAAACGTTGGATATAAAATGGATGCTGTAGTGACGGTAGCAATAGTCCAGCAACAGGAAGGTGCCTGACTTCATTACCACATTCACGAGGAAATTTACGCTCATCAGGTAAATGGTGGTCAGGGTGTCTTTTGAATCGTAGTACTTTTTATCGTGCCTGTAGCTGAAATACGACTCGACGGTGCTTAAAATAATGATAGCGCTGAATAAATAAAAAATTGCCGAACTTAAAGTTGTTTCTGTCATAGGTAAATACTTTTCCCAAAAAGGGAATGCTCCCGGTTTCCGTAATAAGACGATTCCCGGCAAATAAACCCCTATAGTACTACTAAAAAATATTCCTTGCAAGTTATCCTTTCGTGCGGAGAGGAAGGAAGTATGAATTCCCTTATTTTTACAGGAAGAAAGATTGTTCATAAAAACCCTGTTCATGCCTCAAGCGCCTCTTGCAAAACCTGGTCAGCCTGTTACTACCACGTCCCTGGAAAGCTTCTTCCCCGGCTATTTTGCGCTGGTAATGGCTACCGGTATCGTATCTATCGGCTTATTCCTTTGGAAATATGTATGGCTGGCGGAATTGTTCCTGGTACTAAATGTTATTTTTTACCTGCTGCTCTGGGTGATCCTTATCCTCCGTATTATCCGGTACCCTGCAGTGGTATGGAACGATCTTCATCATTCAGCCCGTGGCGTTACCTTTCTTACGCTGGTGGCAGGCAATAATGTGCTGGGCAGCGAGGTGGCTATTATTACCGGGAGAATGGACATTGCGCTGGTGCTATGGATAACGGGTTTTGTGCTTTGGGCGTTGTTGTTATATACTTTTTTCCTGGTGAATATCCTAAAGGAGCCCAAGCCATCGCTGGAGCAGAGTATTAACGGCGCCTGGCTGCTGATAGTAGTAGCCACGGAATCCGTGGCAGTACTGGGTGCTATTATTGCCAACAGCAGTCCGCTTCATTGGTTGATCGCCTTTATTTCTTTATGTGCGTATATGATCGGCGGCATGTTTTATTTTGTGCTCATCGGTCTGATCCTTTATCGTTGGTTGTTTTTCAGTATGAAAGCTGAAACCCTCACGCCCCCTTACTGGATCAATATGGGCGCTGTAGCCATTATTAC
Organism: Chitinophaga hostae; assembly: GCF_018224885.1. Lineage (GTDB taxonomy): Bacteria > Bacteroidota > Bacteroidia > Chitinophagales > Chitinophagaceae > Chitinophaga > Chitinophaga hostae. The sequence continues at coordinate 198,364 of NZ_JAGTXB010000011.1, forward strand.
GCTGGCAGGGTCGCGGCTGGTCATGTATGCCAACGGCCACGAAACGCTGAGTCACTGGGCGGGTTTTGTGCAGGCGTTCACCATGTTTTTCTGGGCATTTGCCAGCTGGTGGATTCCTTTGCTGTTCCTCATGTTTGCCTACCGGCACTTCATTGCGCGGGTACCGCTCAAATATGATCCGCAGTACTGGTCGATGGTATTTCCATTGGGCATGTACGGCGTGTGTACGTTCACGTATGCTTCCATTACGGGGTTCACTTTCATTAAACCGATTTCGGCTTTATTTGTTATATTAGCTTTAACTACATGGGTAATCGTATTTATTGGTTTATTTATTGACCTGTTTTCAGCGGGCAGGAAAAAAGGATAACATCATTGCTGTATTTCGGATAACCATAAACCTGTTTCAATGCATTCTCTCAATAGAAAAGCAGCCCTGATTGCAATCATTGTTACCCTTGGCTGTGTGGTCATTTCTTTTTATGGGTCCAGGAAACTGCAGAACTTCGACCCGGCACTCATCGCTTACCTGTTCGGTACCCTGTTTGCATTGTTTGGCGGCATTTACCGTTATTGTGTGTGGTTGCAGCGTCCGCCCACCTGGATGTATTTTACGCGCACCTGGCAAATGGTTTTCACCGGGAATTTCTTTGTACACGCCTGGTTCATGCTGGGCGATGCTGTTCGCAACCTGTTACTGCAGCGCTTCATTTACCCGAGAGGCAACAAAAGATGGCTGGCCCACTTCCTGCTGGCATGGGGTTGCCTGGCGGCTTTTGCCATCACCATCCCGCTCACGCTGGGATGGATCAACTTTACGCTGGATCCCGCCACCGCATTAGATCCGGGGGCTACTAAACTATACAACGCCAATTTCTTCGGGTTTAAAGTAATGGATTTTAAACTTGGTTCAGTGATGGCATTTCTCATCTTTCACGCCCTCACCTGGTGTTCCTGGGCGGTGATTGCCGGTGCCGTTATTTTTCTTGTGAGAAGACTAACCAATGCGGGGCTTATTGCATCACAAACTTTTGAAGGCGACCTTCTTCCCCTTATACTGCTGATCATTATTTCGGTAACGGGACTGGGACTTAACTTCAGCTACGCGTTTATGAAAGGGATCGCTTACGATTTTATGTCAGTTACGCATGCCATTGCCGTTATTCTCTTCCTCGTATGGATTCCCTTCGGCAAATTTTTCCATATCATCCAACGACCAGCGCAAATAGGCGCGCATATATACAAACTGGAAGGCAAAAAAAGAGGTATGGCGGTTTGTCCGCATACCCACCAGGAGTTCACCACCCAGCTGCATGTAGACGATCTGAAAACCGTGACCAAACAGGTGGGCTTCGACTTTACGCTGGAAGATGGCAGCTCGCACCTGGACTATAGCCCCGAGGGCAAACGTTCTCTGCTTGCTATGGCCCATCTGAAAGCCCGCCAGGAAAGCGGATCTTTTTTTGGCTAATCACCGGCAATGACGCCTTACACTAAAATACGACCAGCATGGCAAGACTACCCGCATCACCAGAGAAAATCATTGCCAGTTATGGCCCTCATCTCAACTATGCACCAAGGGAGGGTTATCCCGGCAGAGATGAACCGGATGACAGCGTGAAAACGCATTGCTGCTTCTGTGGTATGCAATGTGGTATACAGTTGCTGGTAAAAAACAATAAAGTAGTTGGCTTTGAACCCTGGATGGAATTTCCGTTTAACCAGGGCCGCCTTTGCCCCAAAGGCGTAGAGCGGTATATGCAGGACAATCATCCCGATCGGCTGATGGAGCCACTGCAACGGGTCGAGGGCGAGGGTTTTAAACCTATCGGCTGGGACGCGGCGCTCGACAAGGTAACGTCAGAGATTAAACGAATACAGACTGCCTATGGTCCAAACGCCTTTTCTATTTTATCCGGTGTATCGCTGACCAACGAAAAGAGTTACCTCATGGGTAAATTTGCCCGCGTAGCCGTAAAAACTGCTAACCTGGACTACAATGGCAGGTTGTGTATGGTGAGTGCAGGAGCAGGCAATAAAAAAGCATTTGGACTGGACCGCACCTCCAACAACTACACCGACCTGGAACATGCGGAAGTCATTATTGTTACCGGCGCCAACGTCAGCGAAACCTTTCCTACCCTCACCTACTGGCTCTGGCGTGCCAGGGACAACGGTGCCAAACTCATTGTTGTTGACCCAAGGGTGATACCACTGGCCAGAACCGCCGATATTCATCTTCCCGTAAAACCAGGTACCGATTCCGCGCTGTATGGCGCCATGCTGAAATACCTGGCGGATCACGATATGCTGGATCATGATTTCATTGATCATCATACTACCGGTTTCGATGCCACCATTGCCGCTGTACAGGATTATACGCTGGAATGGGCCGAAGCAGTAACCGGTATTGAAAAAGAGAAAATACAACAAGCAGCAGAGCTCTGGGGCAGGGCAAAAACCAGCTTCCTGTTACATGCCCGCGGCATAGAACACCATTCCAAAGGTGTGGAAAATGTACTGGGCTGTATTAACCTGGTACTGGCTACAGGCCGTATTGGCAGACCCTATTGCGGCTACGGAACCATTACCGGCCAGGGCAACGGACAGGGTGGCCGTGAACATGGGCATAAATGTGACCAGCTACCTGGTAACCGCGATATCACCAACCCGGCCGACCGCCAGTACATTGCGGGCGTTTGGGGCATCCCCGAACCAGAGTTGCCGGGAAAAGGACTCACCGCCTGGGAACTGATAGAGGCCATACATCGCGGGGAAGTGAAAGGATTGCTTTCTATCTGCTTTAACCCCCTGGTATCGCTGCCTAACAACAACTATGTGAGGGAAGCCCTCGAAAAACTGGAATTCTATGTGTGCATCGATTTCTTTTTAAGCGAAACCGCCCGTCATGCCGATATTGTGCTGGCCGGTTCCCTGCATGAAGAAGAAGAAGGCACCGTTACCACGGCAGAAGGCCGCGTAGTTCGTATACGCAGGGCCGTTACCCCGCCAGGCAACGCCCGCGCAGACACAGATATTATACAGGCGCTGGCAGCAAGACTCGGTGCAGGAGACAAGTTTAACTTCGCCGATTCAGAAGCCATCTTCAACGAACTACGTATAGCCTCTAAAGGTGGTACGGCAGATTACTACGGCATCACCTATAAAAAGATAGAAGATAATATGGGGATCTTCTGGCCCTGTCCTTCAGAAGATCATCCGGGCACTCCCCGCTTATGGGAAGATAAAAAATTTGCGACAGCCGACGGGAAAGCACATTTTAACCCGGTACAATTCCGGGAACCCTCAGAGGTAACAGACGCTGAATACCCCGTGGTATTGACTACCGGCCGCGTAGTATCGCAGTACCTCAGCGGCACACAAACGCGCAGGATTGGCAAGCTGGTAGACCAGATACCGGAACCGTTACTGGAAATACATCCGGAACTGGCGCAACGATATAATATCCGGCAACGGGAAACCGTGCGGGTAACCACCCGCAGAGGGACTGCTGATTTCCCCGCCAACATTGTGGAAACAATCCGGAAAGATACCGTATTCATTCCCTATCACTGGCCCGGCAGGAAATCGGCCAACCAGCTCACCATCGGCACGCTTGACCCGGTATCAAAAATTCCTGAATTCAAAGTATGCGCCTGCCGCCTGGAGCCATTGGGCGTATTTACCAAACCCGGTGAAATACCGGCATTTGGCAGTATCTGATTTATTTCACTACAATTGACCAACATGGAAATAACCTCCTATAAAACAGAGATGGAATTTTTCGTAGACATGCAGCGCTGCATCGGCTGTAAAGCCTGTGAAATGGCTTGCGCCGAATGCGAAACCAATGGCCACGAAAGTATGATCCATGTAAATTATGTGGAGCGCGCCGTTACCATCCAAACAACTGTGCAGGTGTGCATGCATTGTGATGACCCGGTTTGTGCAAAAGTATGCCCCGCCGACGCCATCTCTAAAGATGGTTTCGGCGTAGTACACAGTGCGAACACCGCCCGTTGTATTGGTTGTTCCAACTGCGTGATGGCCTGCCCTTTCGGCGTACCTATCAAAGAAGAAAAGTATGACATGATGATGAAGTGCAACATGTGTTACGACAGAACCAGCGCAGGTAAAAAACCAATGTGCGCCACCGTATGCCCCAGCCAGGCGCTGTTCTATGGCACCAGGGAGGAAATAAGCCGGATGCGGCCCAACAGTACACCGGTGAATTCATTTGTCTTCGGTGAACAGGTGGTCAACACCAAGGTGAATATCATGATGCCCAAAGGAAGTACCCAACTGAAAGTTCATTAAACCGGAATATATGCCTGATCAAACAACAAAAGAGCCTAACTGGAAACAGGATTTCCCGATCGAAAGAACGGAATCTACCAAAGTAAGCCGTCGCGATTTCGCCAGGTTTCTATGCCTGGTATCCGGCGGACTAGCAGTAGGCAGTGGATATGTGGCCGTTAAAGCCAACTTCTTTCCGGATGAACCGGTCAAAGGAGAACATTTTGTTTGCAAAGCCGACAGCGTTCCTACCGGTGGCACCCGTTCATTCGTTATCGACGGCAGTACCATCCCCTATATTCTTATTCGCCTGGAAAACGGTAACTGGAGAGCTTATGAGCAGAAATGCACACATCTTTCCTGTGCCGTATATTATAAACCGGGAAGCGGGCAAATTGTATGCCCCTGCCATGAAGGCTTCTTCGACGCCATGACGGGCGACGTACTCGCCGGCCCCCCACCAAGACCACTGCCCGCACTGGAAGTTGTGCTAAAAGGAAACGACGTATATGTGAAAGCGGCCAGCCACAACACAACATCCATTTAAGTAGTCATCCCGCAAAATATTTGCTATGAGCAATTTCAAAGACGCCCAGAACAAAGCACATCCAAATAAAACAAATACGTTGATGTCAGCGCTGATCGTTATCCTCATTTTAAATGTAGGCATACAGATATGGCTGCTGTATACGGGACTCAACAATGCGCTCGGCGAAAACAAGGATATTGCTTTACCGGCATTTATCGCCTCCCTGGTACTGTTCCTGATAGGCTTTTTCTGGTTATATTTTTTACCAATGGGGTATCGGAAGAAGTGATGTTTCTTATCCTGATCTGCCTGGCGGATTACCAGGGCTTCACATCCGGTAACCGGAAGAAATCGAATTGTTCAGCGATGATATATGCGTCATCCAGAAAAAGTATTCTCAGTGGCCTTGCGCCACTGCAATGTTTCTCCCCATCCCCGTAACCCGGCATATGTTCACCAACAATTGATTAGGTAGCGCCACCACTCTCCCCCCTTCCCTAAAATTTTCTTCTTCATAAAAAAATTCGCAGATTAAATAATTATCATTTACTTTGTATTACAAAGTACTTTTTATTGCAGAAAAACATACAGAAAAGAATAAATTTCTGTACCAATATCCTCATGCCTTTATCAAAATTAAAAACACGCATCATGAACCCAAGTAAAAAATGGATCGGACACTTCACCCTGAACGCGCTGCAGCAACGGGTTGACTGGCAAATATCACCGGCGTTGTCTGACTTCGAAAGAAAAACCATTCTCCGCTCCCTGCAAGCCTGGCAGCTTGGCGAAACCTCCGATGGCGCTCACCTCATCCGTGCAGCCAAAAAGTATGCTGCACAAAATGATGATCCCGACTACGTAGCAGCTGTGGAACTTTTTATTAAAGAAGAACAAAAGCACGGGAATAATTTAGGCAGATACCTTGACGCTATTGGTGAGCAAAAAATACAACAGGACTGGGGCGATACCCTGTTCAGAAAAGTACGCTATTTCAATACTAATATGGAAATCTGGACAGTAGCCGTGATTGTGGTGGAAAGCGCAGCGCAGATCTTTTATCAATCACTAAAAGATGCTACCTGTTGCACACTTTTAAAACAGATCTGCACGGATATACTGATCGATGAAGCCGATCATATCAGGTTTCAACAGGAAAGACTATCCATTATTTTTCACAGCAAAGGACCTAACAGCAAGATCATCTGTAACCACATTTACCAGGCCTTCTTTTTATTTACTACCTGCCTCGTATGGCTGGGGCACAAGGCCGTGTTTAAAGCGGGCGGTAATACTTTCCATAGCTTTATGCGAAAGATGAAATATAAGTATGTAAAAATATTTCACCGGTCCCTGCAGGTCAATGGCAGCAATAATGCATTGGCATTATTCCATCACAACTAAGAACAGGACGGCTTCATTGCTTGCGCACGCGTCTGAAACTAATTGTTCTCCGTTGCTCAAACCCCATATGGTCATATATCCGGATGGCGCGTTCATTGGCAAGAGATACATGCAGGTAAGAAATAATGCCCGCATCCGCCTGTTGCCGGCAGAGACGATTGATGAGCCGTTGCGCATAACCCCGGCCGGCATAATCTTTATGGGTACAAATAGCGCTTAGCTCCGTGAAACCGGTGAGCCGCATCCGCTCTCCTGCCATAGCCACCAGCTTGCCTTCCAGCCGTATACCATAATAGGTGCCCAGCAAACGGGTATCCCTGTTGTAATAGCCGGGTTGTAAACTATTGATGAGGTCATACATTTCCGTGGCATCTGCTTCACCAAGCAATGAAACAGTTATCCCTTCTTCATCCATCATAGGGGGCATACTGCTGCGCAGCACCATTTGAGCGCAAGGCAGTTCGTGCTCCAGCACCCAGCCTTGTGGCAAGGCAGGCAAATCGCCAATGATATAAAAGGTTTCACCGGGGAGGATCCAGGCATCCAGTGCGGCCAGGTGGTCAGCCTGCGGATCATCGCAGGCTATAAATGGAACTATTCCGGGCTGGTATCTTTTTGCATGGTCGGTGCCGATTGCAAAAGATGCCTGTTCACTGGTCAATGCACCCCAGGCAGGGTTATCCAACATGATTTCCTTCATGCAGCTAATTTATGTTTTTTCATAAAATCAACCCGCTTTTTTTGATAAAAAAATGTTGATGGCAGTACTAACTGTGATGGATATACTTTTTTAAAAATGTGCCCGTCAGCGATGAAGGTTCGTTGAGTATAGCCGCAGGTGTCCCCTCAAAAACAACCGTTCCCCCTTCCCGTCCGGCGCCAGGTCCCATGTCAATGACCCAGTCAGCCTGCCCGATTACATCGAGGTTGTGTTCAATCACAATAACGGTACTGCCATTGTCTACCAGTTTGTTCAGCAACACAATCAGGTTGCCTACATCGGATAAATGCAGCCCTGTAGTAGGCTCATCCAGCACATAAATATTACCTGTACGTTCGAGCTCCGTGGCCAGTTTAATACGCTGCCTTTCACCGCCGGATAAAGAATCCAATGGTTGTCCGAGTGAAAGATAACTGAGCCCTGTTTCCTGCAAACGCTGCAATACTGCCAATATCTCCTCTTCCCCGGAAAAAAATCCGATGGCTTCCGTTACATTTAATTGTAATACCTCATCAATACTCTTTCCCCTGAATTTATACCCGAGTACCTCCGGGGTAAACCTGCGGCCATGGCATACCTCGCAGGTGGTAACAACATCATCCATAAAGGCCAGATCAAGTGAGGTAACGCCCAACCCTTTACAGGCAGGACAGGCACCTTCTGAATTAAAACTAAACAGTCCGGCACTCACTTTATTACTCCTGGAAAACAGGTGGCGGATGATATCGGAGATACCGGTGTACGTAGCGGGGTTTGACCTGATAGAACCGCCCAATGCACCCTGGTCGATACAAATGGTATCCGGATACAAACGCGGCACCATCCCGTTAATCAGGCTGCTCTTCCCCGATCCCGCCACGCCTGTTACCACGGTAAGCACACCTTTGGGGATATTAACGCTCACGTTTTTCAGGTTATGCAGTTTTGCGTGGCGGATAGCAAGACTATCATTCCATTGCCTTACCGCCTGTTTTACCGGGGCAGGTTTCCGGAGATATTTACCGGTGAGCGTACCCGACCGCAGCAATCCCTTTACCGATCCCTGGAACACAATTTCCCCTCCATACTTGCCGGCGCCGGGCCCCATGTCAATGATATGATCTGCTTCGAGGATCACATCCGGGTCATGCTCCACTACCAGCACCGTATTGCCTTTATCACGCAGCCGCTGCATCAGCACATTGAGCTGATGCACATCCCGGGCATGTAAACCGCTGCTGGGCTCATCAAATATATACAACATGTCGCTCAGGCTGCTCCCGAGATGACGTACCATTTTTACCCGCTGTGATTCCCCTCCCGACAAAGTAGACGTTTCCCGGTTAAGACTAAGATACCCCAACCCTATTTCTACCAGGTGGGTGAGTCGTTCTGTAATAGCCGCGACCATCGTAACCGCCTGCGGTTCTTTTATCCGGGCAATCTCCCTGACAAGATCAGTTACCTGCAGTGCAGCATACCCGGCAATGTTCTCCCCGTGAATCTTTGAACTGCGTATCCGCGCATTTAACCTGGCGCCATGGCATTCCGGGCAAGGACCTTTTGTGACCACCTTTTTTAGTGCAGGCTGCAGCGACTTTTTATTCTCCTCTGCTTCTTTTCCTAAAAATCGTTTCTTAAAACGGGGAATAACCCCTTCATATTTCGCAGAAGGCCACCAGCCCGCCTTCGGATGATCCGGCTTTATTTCTTCCTGGTATAACAATAGCTCCCATTCTCTTCTCGTATAGTGCGCCAGTTTCTTGTTGTTATCGAAATAACCTGATAACACAAACCGCTTCCATAATGCCGTACCCGGTTCAAATGATGGAAACAGGATCGCACCTTCATTCAGTGATTTACTACGATCAAAAAGTTTTTCTTCATCCACCGCGGTAACGGTACCCAGGCCGTCACAAACAGGACACATCCCTTCGGGGTGATTAAATGAAAACACGTTGGAATAGCCCACAAATGGCTTTCCTATACGTGAAAATAACAGCCGTAACAAAGAATAAATATCTGTGATGGTGCCTACTGTAGAACGCGCATTGCCCCGGATCTGTTTCTGGTCCACAATAATAGCCGGGCTCAGGTTTTCCATCAGATCAGCGTCGGGCTGGCCATAATGTGGCAACCTGTGCCTGATAAAGCTGCTGAAGGTTTCATTGAGCTGCCGCTGCGCCTCTGCTGCAATCGTGTCAAACACCAGGGATGATTTCCCTGAACCGGACACTCCGGTAAGTACGGTGATCTGCTGTTTCGGAATGCTGACGTCGATATTCTTCAGGTTATTTTCCCGGGCACCTTTAATGATGATGAGGTCGTTTTTACCTGTATTCATACGCTGCAGAAAAATTAAATGGTTAACAATGTTAATGATTAACTTAGTTAACAAATAGCAATTACTATGCCCGCAGATACTACCGGACAATTTGAGGAAGCGTATACAAATCTTCAATGCCTGATCATTGCACAGGTAAACAAATTCAGCACGGAGAAATTAACAGCCACCCAATACCTGGTACTCGATTACATCATCCGTAGTGGAGAAACCGCCACAGGTCAGCTGGCAAAACAATTCAGAATTTCCGCACCGGCCATTTCCCGTCAAATAAAAAAGTTGATGACTGACGGACTGATCATACAAAAAAGAGATGAAACAGACCGGCGTATCTACTTCAATGCGGTTACACCTAAAGCTGTGAAATTGGTGAGCCAGGCAAAAAAATTAAGAAAAACGATGTCATTGCAAATCCGGCATTTACTCTCGGAAAGCGATCGCAAAACATTTATAAGGATCTGCAACCGTATTACAAACAATATTCATCTGGACGAATAAACGTTATTGATGAAGGACCAACCACCAAATAAAGATAGTTTTATAGCCGATCTAATGATGAAAGCGACTTCCCCTGAAAAGGAAGTCGCTTTATTTTACAGTCTTATTCAACGCTAAATCCCGGCGCATATATAACGGTATCGGACGTACGCTCAGGTGCACCGGTATCAAGTGTCCTTATTTTTTAGCTGCAGCCGGCGCCAGGTTCAGTATTTGTATGTTCCTGAAATCAACTGGCTGTCCTTCGCTTTGCAGCGCGATAAACCCTTCCGATAACAGCTTGCCATCCACTTTTACAGCAGGGTCATAGTTATTTACCACGCCGCCACCGATCTGTGGTTTGGAATACTGTAATACGGTATCCCCGTTAATGATATGCGTTATCAGCGAGTCGCCCAGCACAATCAATTCTCCCCTTACCCATTGTTCCCCATCATAGGTTTTGGAAGAAGATTCAATACAGTGCTGCGGATCCAGTTTCCCTTTGTACACCACGTTGGTACCCGGAGAGCACATATTACCTGTAGGCCTGGCATTACCATCGCCTAAGCCGGCCAGCAGCTGCATTTCTATAGAAATAGGCCAGTCCTGCTCCTTGGGCATTGTACGCGGGTCCTGGGAATGAAACATCACACCGCTGTTCAACAACGTATATTCGGGAGCGGTAGTACACCATTTCCCTACAAACCGGTATTCGAACTTCAGATGATAGTGCGAAAAAGGCTGTTTATAATACAGGTGGCCAAACTGTTCGTTAAAGTTACCATACTGATCGTACCGCACTTTAATGATGCTATCTTCCACCCGGAAGGTATTTCCAAAATTATCACCCACTTCATGGTGATGAATTTTCACGATCCAGTCTTTAATGTCCTTGCCATTAAACAGCGACACCCATTCCGGTTTCTTATCCCCGGCGGGCAGTTTGGCAGTATGGGAACAGGAAATACAGCCGGCAACCAGTGCTGGCATCAGCATCAAACGTGAAAAAAAGTGCTTCGTCATATAAATACGGAGTTATGGATACAAATGAGCGTACAAAATACCTTTTTAATGCAAACAATGAAAGGGTTTTGTTACTTTTTACATCCATAACCGGTAACGGCAATCCTGTTAAACCGACTTCCCGTTTTTATAGTATTCGTGTTGTATCCCTTCCAGCAGGTCCTGCGTTTCTATGGGCCGGTCTTCCGACAGGGCGCGGATAGAGGCTGATTGTACGATGTTCAGAATTGACGCTCCTGTTAATTCATATTTCCGGGCAAAATCCTGCAGGCTGATATCTCCGCTCCAGGGAATATCTGCCGGCATGGTATTATTCCACAGTGCCAGGCTTTCCTGTTCATTGGGGGCATTGAAAGGCACTACGGTCTGGAAACGACGGATAAATGCCTGGTCCATATTGTTACGGAAATTGGTAGCCAGGATGACCAGGCCGGGATGCTCTTCAATTTTTTGCAGCAGATAGGATACTTCCTGGTTGGCAAAGCGGTCGTGCGCCGACTGTACATTGGTACGCTTGCCGAACAACGCATCTGCCTCATCAAAAAACAGGATCCAGTCTTCCGCCCTGTCAAAGATCTGTTGCAGATTTTTCTCGGTTTCACCGATATATTTGGATACCACGAGCGACAAATCGATACGGTATACATCTAATCCGAATTGTTTTCCCAGCAGGCTGGCAGTAAGGGTTTTACCGGTACCCGGCGGGCCATAGAACAATGCGCGGTAACCCGGCTTGGTTCTTCTGCCCAGGTTAGCATCTGACTCCAGGTGCCCATGGTATTTCAGCCAGTAACGGATCATTTTCAGCTCCCGCTCTGTTTGATGTGATATGACAATGTCATTCCATTCCATTTTAGTTTCGAGCAACGTAGCCGGGAAGCCGGAACCAAAAGAGGGGCGCCATTTCCGGCCCGTGAGGAATTCTGTTAACCTGGCCTGCGACAGTTGCAGCCGCCCGCTCATTTCCGGCTCGCCTTCCCGCATTTCTTCCAGGGTGAGTACACCCGATTGAAAGATCTTAGACCTGGCTTTAGCGGCACCATTGATTTTGCCGCTGCCGGGTACTTCTCCCCGCAGCCACAGGGAATATTGTAAACGCATGTCCATATTCATGCCTGCCAACAGGAAAAGAGCTGTTTCCCCCGTGGGTATGATGCCCCGGTAATTAGTGCCCTTTACGCCGCCAAACTCAGGAAAGTCACCTCCCCTGGGCATGTATTGCCGGATAAGGGGCGTGAAGAGATCGGGATGTACATGTGGTGACAGGGCCAGCATCAGCGTTATATATTCCTCAATGGAAAGATGATTGTCTATCACATATCTAGCCAGCGGGGAGTCGTCATCCGTGATATCAAAAGCCGGTTGCACAAACGCATTCACTTTACCGAAGTGATGATCCAGCCGGGAGGCAGCTACTTTCAGCAGCGCTGACATGGACTCGGCCAGGAACGACTGCCCGATCACATCCGATGACACTGCTGCCTGTTTTTCTTCCGGAGAAGTAGCCGGTTCTTTTTTCTTCCAGTACATAATTCAATATTGAAATGTCAGTATTATCAGGGTTTACAGGAGGCTTCTTTTGTCCCTACACAATCCACTGCCTTCTCATTGGCAGCATCCAGCTTCGTCATATATTCATCTACTTTTTCCAGGTATTTGTCGCTCGCCTCACTGAATTTTTCTTCCGACTGCCCTACAAATCCGCCGAATACGGGAACAGGATGGGCTGCGAGATAGGTAAGCACAAAGGTACCGTGACTGCCTTCATGGAAACGAAGCGATGTGTTGCCGCTTTTCTCGTCGGCTTTTGTGGTGCCGCGACCATAGGCAGAAGTGGACTTTGGACTGACATCCGCCGCATACACCGTTTGGATGGTGATTTCCAGGGTAGCTTTCCCGTTTATCTTGGAAACCTTTCCGTTGGTGGTATCAGCATCGGGCGTAGACACGCTGTGCGTGATTTTGGTAACAGCAGATTTCCCTGCCGGCACGTCGCCGGTGGTATCCGGCAGTATAATGATTTTTACTTTGCCTACATTTCCTGTCGCCTGCAACACATTGCCGGTATCGTCTTTTTCCGTTTTCATCCCTTTGGGTACCGGCGTAGATATTTCCGGCACATCTTTCTTTTGTATCACACTCAGTTCGTGGCCCTGTTGCTGCACCACATGGGTGAGTTCGTGCGCCAGCAACCATTTGCCCTCCTGGCTGCCGGGGTTGTATTTATCTTTGTTGAAATAGATCTCACCATTGTAAGTGAAGGCTTGTGCCTGTAACTGTTGGGCGGCTGATTGTGCCTGCGGATCGGTATGGATACGCACTTTCCCGAAGTCGTACCCAAAGCTGCTGGACATTTCCGCAGCCGTGGCAGCCGGCAGGGTATTGCCGCCGGCCCTGGGAATGGCTCCCGGCATATGTGTCGCCTGCGATGCCGCAGATCCTTCTTTTTTGGTAGCAATCTGTTTTTCATCATCCCGCTGATCCATACTATGCGAATCAGCCGGCGCCCGCTGCACCACCTTATCCGCTGCTTTATCGGCTTCCTCTTCCTGCGGATCTCCGGGATTACTGACTTTCAGCTTAGCCTGTGGCTTAGCTCCCGGCGGAAAGAACAATGCATTTCCCTCAGCAGCTTCCTGGGAGTGCTCTGCCTGGATGAATTGCTGCACCGGCTTTCCTTCTCCTTTGTTCTTTTTTTTGCGCAGTTGCTTTTTTAGTGCCATGGCATCATTATTTAAAAAGTTGCTGAATTTCTTTACGCACAAAATAGTCTGATTCCTGGCCGAGATCTTCCCGCATGGCTAGTATCAGCCGCTGCATCAGATCTGCAGATATCGCAGTATGTAATCCTTCAGCGCCTGCGGCGCGTTGCATTTCACGAAATAATTTGATGACTTTGGGAGATGCCTGCAGCGCCAGCCGCCCTTCGAGTTCCCTCAAACGCAGATCTACTTTCACGTCCTGGTCTTCTTCAAATTCATCCAGTACAGCCTGCCATTCCACCAGGCACTTTTCGTACAGGGCTGTCCGGTAGGGCAACTGATGCCCTTTAAAGATCCGGCTGCTGTGGTTGCCGATCGCATTGGCAATCATGAATGTGCAAATGATGGCCAGTATCGCGAAAACGATCACTGCAGAACGCATACCATCCGGTAATCCCAGTTGTTCCTGCCGCAGCAGCAGGTATCCCTGCCATACCGCCCAGGTCATACCGGTGAGCGTAAGCAGTGCAAGTAACATTTGAATGAAGCTTCGCATAGTCTTTATTTTATCCTTGATATAATTTTACATAAGGCAGTGTGGCTATTACATCCAACGCTGCGCGTTGTCGGCTGTTAAAGGCGTATTTGCCATCTATCTGGTAATTGGTCAATGAATCATAAGAATCAAACCGCTTGCCGCCACTATCACGTTTACGGTGTTTCATGGCAACAATAATAGCCGCCGCCAGCGCCGGCGTCATCGGCTTTTCTATCGTTTCCAGCTTAGCCTGTTTGTTGCAATCCAGGAATACATCCGCTTTCTTAATGCCCACCAGGTCGTATGAATCCGGACGTTGATTAACATCGTTGTCAATATTGTTGTCGAAGAACTTGGTACGGGTTTTATCTTTTGGATTAACCAGGTAAGCCTTACATTCCAGGTATTTCGGCACCTTGGTTTCTTCCCTGATAATTTCAATGATCTTCGCTTTATCAGCCACCCGCGAGCTTAATACCTGCTTTTCTTCGGTAGTGGTTGTTTTCTTTCTTTCATATTTCGGTGTAACACTGTATTCCACGGCATTACCTTTTGTCACCGAGGTTTTAATATTATGTTCCACCAGGCTGTGATGTGTTCCGTTCGCGCTTCTTGTTAACGGTGTAAGATTTTTCATATCCAAACCAGTGCCGCCCAGGTTATGATTCAGCAAGTGGCCAAGCACATAGAACGAGCCCGAACCATTCCGCCGCTGGTTAATGATACGGAAGGTATCCGGCTCCGTAACATTGGGCTGGGAACCATCCGGCATTTTCTTTTTTGTTAATGCTTTGGCAAACATACTTTTTGCATAGGCAGCAGCATGCAGACCGCCAAATTTCAACCCGTTATTGGCTTCTGTAGAACAGTCTTCCAACTGGCCTTTAAATAAGGGCCCCAGCAGGGCGCTTAGTTCATCCAGCAGTACTTTCACATCCTGTTCCTTATCTTCCTTGGTATATGCAGCGGTTTCTTTTTTCTTCCTGGTGGTTTCAATCTCTCCATATTTGGCTTTGGCGTCGACTTTATTTTTCTGCCGTTTCTTGCCTTCAGTGCTGCCCGGATCATCGATTGTAACACCATCTATCCATTTATTAAAAGTCATCGGGGTGCTGGCAATCATCAGTTGAGCATTGCTTTCCGTTCCTTTAAACGACAGCGTATGTGTTTCGCCATCTTCAGCAGGGAATTTCTTTGTAAGCCCCAGCCAGCCCAGTATCGCTCCTGCGGCTGATTTAGCAGCATTGATAATAGCATCTATCGCGTTCAGTGCCATGTTAATCAACCAGTCGATGGCTTCATCCACTTTTGTGCGGCCAGCGGTCACAATTTCCTGGATCTTTTCTCCTACTGGGCCAATGATTACTTCCACGGCGAAACCTATCACTACCGGCACTGCTTTGCCCAGTACTTGTTCAAATGCTTCCTGCGCATTCTTTACATCTCCTTCTATGATCTGCTTCAGGTTATCCATGGCCTGGTTAGCGATATTGAGCATACGGTTTACGTATGCTACCGCCGTTTTCATCGTATCATAGATCAGGATAATTGTATTGATAGTAGCGCCGATGCCCAGCGGATCGGAGCTGGTAGCCAGCCGTTGCATGATTTCGGCAGATACCTTGGTAGTAACCCAGCCGATGATACCATTGATCACGGTTTCTTTCAGGTCGTTCAGCTTTTCTTTCGCTTTGCGGAGTAAGCCGGCCGGGCCTTCCTTGATCCATACGGTGATCCATTCCAATGCGCCGGTCAGTATGTTTTCCAGCTTCCTGATCTTCGCTACTTTTTCGGGGCCGATACGGGGATTCAGCTCCATCCGTTTGTAGATATTTTCTTTGGTGATACCGAAAAGATCCATCACATATCCCAGGATGCTGCCCAGGGTAAAATCTTTCGGCGGCGCTACACTTACCGCGCCCTTTACTTCGCCAAAGAGCCAGTCCATAGCGCCTGTCAGCAGGTGCGTACCGATGTTGTCGAAGAAAAGCACAAAGCCGCCTTTTATCACGTTCCATACATTTTTCAGGAACTCCAGCGGTTTTTTAATGATAGCAGAGAAGTTGCTCGCTGCTTTAGCTATCACGGTGGTCACCAGGGTAGGATCGATGCCGAGGATACTGAGCAGGTTGCGGAAGAAAGTCCACAGGCCTTTTGCCAGCGCCCCGTCAACAAACACCTGTTTCAATACGGTGAGCGCCGCGGCTTTTATCTGCGGCCACTTGTCCGCCAGCTCAATGAATTCGGCGATGACCGGGATCTTTTTAAGGATCACTTCTGTTATCCAGTTAACGATGGGATCTTTGATACATTTAGGCACCAGGTTTAACGGACCAAGAATAAAATCACCCAGGCGCCCCAGCAAATCGCTTGCTGCAGACACCAACTGCATCAGCATATCCAGTACCCGCTTCATAAAATCGCGGATATAGTCCATGCCGGTGTTGATCTTATCAAACAGCCAGTTTACTTTATCCACCGCCCAATCCTGGATACTCGTCATCGTGGCGGGTACCCAGCTGATAAGGGAATACACGGGGCTGAGATATTGGTTGCTGCCGATACCGGTAACAAATCCACTAACGGTGGTGGCTATATTATTTACTTTATCTACCACCCACCTGCCGGCTTCCTGCAACCGTACCTTGATACGATCAATAGAGTTATTGAGGGCAGGCAGCAATACTTCCCGCAGGGTGAGCTGTTTATTGGCTACGGCATCGTCTTCACCGCCCATGGCTGTAGCGGTATCTGCCACATGATTCAGCCATTCGGTGGCATCTTCCTGTAGTTTCCTGATAGCTTCCATGTTCACCATAGCGCCGATGGCCGATACTACTTCCTGGATGGGCTCTATGACGGGGCGCAATTGTGCTTTGATATACTGCCAGGCCTCTCCCAGCAATCCTGTTACATAGCTCATAAAGCCGCCTTCATCAGAATCTGTAAAGCCCAGCTTTTCGCAGATCCAGTCCCAGGCGTCGCGGTAAGGTTTGATCACCACCCAATAGAAAGCATCCCAGATCCATCGTCCGAGGCTCTTGATCCGTTCCCATACTTCTCCCGCAAAGGCCGTGATGCGGTCAAGAGCGGGCGCCATGTAGGTATCCCAGATATTATTGAGCCATTGTCGCAATGGCTCAATGGCGTTCATTACACGGTCCCATACTGCACCTGCGATACCGCTGATCACGGCAGACAATACATTCAACGCAGCGAACAACGGGGCGCAATCGCCCTTTGAAAGACCGTCAATAATAGCAGGCAGCTGTGCTTTGAGCTGGAGGAAGATCTGTATGATCAACATAAATTCCTGGTCGGAAAAGCCCAGCCCGTTGAACAACCCGCGGAACAAACCGAAGAGTTTACCCTTCACAAAACCCAGTAAACCTTCGCTTTTGATGTCTTTATAAAACTGGTAGATGCTTGCCGGCAACACGGACTCCAGCACGTATTCGGCGCCGTTGCGCAGCATATCCCACCAGGATGATTCTTCTTCTTCACCTTCTTCCGGATCCCGCTGTACGGTTTTGGCAGCGCCCTGCTGCACCGTATGCGTAAGCTCATGCGCCAATAAAAAACGTCCCTCTGGAGATTCCGGCTGGTAATTATTTTCCGCGAAATAAATATTGTGTTGATGAGCAAAAGCTTTTGCGCCTATGTCACGACTAAGCCCTGCCGCTTCTGTTCCGGTGTGTATACGCACCGCGCTGAAATCTGCCTGGAAAGCGCTTTCCATATCCTCGCGTACCGGCGCGGCGAGTGGTTTACCCTGACCGGATGTTTTGAGCCGGGAGGTAAAATTATCACTGGTACGAAGCCCGCCATCCCCGGCTCTTTGCAAACCGCTTATGGGCTTGGTTTGTACCTCACCCCCTTCTTCTTCGTTACGCTGAATGTTGTTATTGTTGTTATTGCCGTTTCCTTCCGGGCGCGTGCCTCCGCCGCCGGTAAAGGATCGCAGCGGCATGCGCATGACCTTATCGGCCATACGGTCGGCTTCTATTTCATAAGCATCATCCGGCCTGCCCACTTTCAAACTTGTTTGCACCGTGGCCGCATCATCCCCGGAAGATTCGTTCCGTTGCAGCGCCGGGGAAATATTTTCCGACGGTTTGGCATGCACCTCCGCATCCTCCTGCCTGGATAGCAGGAGATCTTCTTCACTAACTTCCTTGGCCTGCACAAGCCCCTGTGGTGTACCTCCCTCAGTTTCCTTTTTATGAAGCTGTTCTTCTTTCTCGCATTCGGCACATTTCGTTTGCACTTCTTCCCCGGCAGACCGGTGAATAGCCGTCATTTCAACGCGCTGCAATTTTTCTTCCTGTTCACATTCCGCACATTTGGCTTGCACCTCTTCTGCTGCTGCCGACCGGTGGATAGCCGGGGTGGCAACGGACGTTTCGGCACGCTGCAATTTTTCTTCGTGTTCGCATTCCGCGCATTTGGCTTGCAGTTCTTCCTTCCCGCCATAACGATGAATACCCGGAATAAACTGCGATTGCACCTCCGGATGCGCAGATTCCATATCGGCTGTTAGCGATACGGTGCCGGAGAAGAAGGGTTGTGAAGGATTATTGCGATGTGCATAACCCTGCCCCTGCTCCTCCCTACGGAAAAGTTTGCCCGCTTTGAGGCCTGCCTTTGGCAGTGCTGTATGGGTACCGCTTTCGCTCATAAAATTATTTCCGGGTAATTCAAACTACCACCGTACATATAGTATTTGTGGCATCCACGCGTATTTAACCATCGATACTTTGCTAATGAGGACATCTTCTGTTCTGGCGCTTACTTCCAGGACCCAGGCTCCGTCGGCGCGGCGTAATAACACCCCTTCCCTTTGCAGGAAGGCCGTGCTGAACCATGCTGCCGAAAACTTCCGGTCTTTACGCCAGGTGTCCAGGTAGGCAGCCAGCATTTCCCGGGCTGCCTGCTGCGCTGCATCATCAGGCGCCAACGCAGGATCTACCGGTATTTCAGGCGGCCAGCCGCACAACAATTTGTTGAGCAGCCAGTCTTCCTCGCTGCCCAAAACGTCCGGGCCATAGCAGATGTAATGCAGCAACAGGATGGCCCGCTGTTGGGCTACTTCATCCGTAAACTGCCGTTCCACCACGTATCCCAGGGTTCGAAACAAGCGAGCACACTCCATCCATAGTAATACCAGCCCGGCGTTTTCAACAAACAAACCATTTTGCAGTTGCGCCGATAATTCAATAGCTGTTTCTTCCGGATCAGCCGTGATGCCCTGTTTGCTATTTTCTTTTTTGAGCGCCGGGGCCGACGCCACCATTGCTGCCGGCAATGCTTTAATGTCGTTTCCTTCCAGCATGTACCGGAAGCAAGCCTCCCATAGCAAAGCATCTTCCAGCAGCGCAGGAGACAATACCGGAGATAATGTGGTGACAGCAGCTCCGTCCCTGATCACTTTAGCCGCGGGGGTTGAAGCTATTGGCCACTTCCCCATTCGTGTCAGCGTTTGTATAACAAGTAACTCCAGGGCCGCTTCGCTGCTGCCAAAAGTACGCAGGAAAAATTGCTGTATACCAGCAGCTCCCAGCAGGTAATACAACCTGCGCCACAACAGCGGGGTTTCGCGGCCCGCTTGTTTTAATAACTGCTCCAATGCAGGTTGTTCCTTTACAGGCAGCTCTTTTATTTCTTCATGCAGCGCAGCAAGGATATCTTTACCGTTATAAAATGCACGGATACCATACTTTAAAAAGAACTGTTTCACCGCCAGCGTATAAGCATTTCCGTTAGCCATCACGATGCCGGCAGTTTGCCGCTGGCTCACCTGTTCACGGATGGCGGCAGCCAGCTGTTGTAGCAGCTGAGATTGAAAATCCACTTCACCGGCACATTCCAGCGACACGGTCAGCGTGGGAATTTCGATATATTCATATTCACCGGCAGCTTCATTCAGTACGGCATCAAGTTGCTGCATAAAGGCGGCGGTGTGCAAACGGTAGCCCAGCTGCTGTTGCACCTGTGTGGCCAGCAGCGGTTCCGATGCGTTTACCTGCACCTCCATTCTTCCAATGATATGTTGACGATCGCTCAAGTGCTTTAGCGGTTTATTTCAATCTCGCTGCCTATTACATAGTAGTCGATGTTCTCAACAGGGCAACAAGTGAAGCGGTAAGGCAATACAAAATCCGCCACAATGATATAGGCGCCTATCTCCGGCCGGTTAGTTTTGCTGCACTCATGCAGCTCAATCTGTTCCGGGCTGGATACATACATGAGTACCAGCGTTTGTCCCTGTTGCACCGCAGGCCGGTGCTCCAGGCCTCTCATAAACTGCAGTCGTTCTTTGTTGTAGGGCGTGCTCAGATCCACCGCAATCACGTCCAGAGCGATGTTATATTTTTGCAGATAGTCCAGCAGGTCAAAGTCGTTAAACCAGAATGTTCTGGATTCCCCATCCCCTAATGAAATTCCTTTACCAATATGCCCTTCCGCACGAAGCCAGTGCCGGGGTTCGAAATTAAAAGCCAGTGGCAACAATACTTCCGGCCGGGTGCTGTAGCTGTCGTTGATAATATCGGTAGATGGTTTGTCCTCATCACCGTCAAAAGCGTTATAGGACAAATGCGTATCCGCACGCCGCAACACCGTGGTTTCATAATCCCAGAACTGGTGTACGGAGTAAATGCTGTTACTGTCGAGCGGATAATAATAAGGAATGGCTGTTTTACCCAGCAGTTCCGCAGAGCTACGTGTAGGCGTTAGCTTTATGGGAATATTTTTGAAGTCATCATTATCATCCGGATTGGCGAGCGACTCCCAGTAGTCGGTGGAATCCAGCTTTTCCTCTATGCCCTGGCCGGTAAAAGCCAGCGCTTTGTCCAGTTGCAAAAATGGCAGATCAAAAGTCCGGATCATTGTCATCATGCGCCAGTGCATACAACGGACTTCCCGAATAGTGGCGTCTCTCTCTGCTATAATGGCCAGGTCACGGAAGATGAGTGGCTGGTAAGTGGTGCGGCCACCGAGTACAGGTCCCAGCATCAGCAGCAAACCTTTATTATCCGTCTCCTTTAATGACTTACAGGTACATACTCCGCGGTAACCGCTCAATTTAGCTACCAGCTCATTATAAGCCGTGGTCAGGTCGCGCAGCCAATCGTACACGTACTGGATATAGTAAAGATGTATTCCTTCTTCATAAAATGCCGACAGTTTCAGGGACAGGATCTTCTGGTAGGTTTCCAGCAGGGCAGGACCTTTGTGCGACAACAGCGGGCCAAACAGATCATGCAACTGCTTCAGCGCATCGCGGAATACCTGCATGTACTCATCAATGATGGTTTTATACTCAAAGAAGAGCGGCGCGTAACTATTCACCACCTTAAAAGGCGGTTGCAGGTTATCATCTTTCAAACCGATGGCTGGCTGTATGATAGCCAGTTTGCGGTAGCCGACGCGGGGAATGGTCAGCAGCGGCAATTTCAAAACAGGTCGCAGAAAACGATCCACCTCTTCAATATCAATATCTTCCGGGGAAAATGCTTTTGAAAAAAGGGACTGGTCATCGTCTGTTTTGGGCGCTTCAATACCGGCGGCGCGTGCCATGGCATTGCGGGTTACCAATATCCAGTACAGCACCGGCGTATCATCCTCCTCTCCCGGCAATGCCAGCAGCACCATGATCTTATCACGGTTGAGGTTACGCTCAGGAATATCGTCCGGGTGCTGTTGTTTCAGGGAGTCTATAGTCTCTGCTGCGGCGCCATCTTCCGCCAGCTGCAGGAATTCCATGTGTTTTTCATCCAGCTTATCGATTTTCAGGTAAGCGAGCATAAACTGGCTTACCGGGTTAACCACGGAAGACTGCTTCTCTCCCTTATTATTGCCGGCAGGCAAAGGCTTTACATAGTAGCGGAATTTCTTTTGCCGGGTATGCAATACGGCGCCGTTGGGTAAAATAACGGTTCCCTCAGTCACCTCGATAGAGCAGTCTGCATTTACGTGTACTTCTGCTCCGCAAACTACGCCGGTGCCGGCAAAACAGGTATCAATACTTTCTTTCATGAAGGCTGTTGTTAGAAATAATGAATCTGATTATCACTCCAGTTATTCATCAGCGTTACCAATACATCGTTCGCTTCGGCCAGCTCAGGCTGATTTTTTGTGCAAAGCCGTTTTATCCACTCGTTGTAAGCGGCTTCAAATGCCAGCATATCTGTTCTTGACAACATCGCATAACGTACGGAAAGGTGCGCGGGCATTTCACGGCGAAGTGTTTGCATAAAGGCATTCAGCCGGTCGCTGTTCTGAAAACGGCTGGCCCAGTCGGGCAATACCACTGTAATCCAGAATGAATAAGGATCCAGCAGCGCCGGATCTTCCGGGCAGCAGATCATCGGCGTTAGTATCTGTGTAAAGGTGACGTCTCTTGGCCGCAGCAGGATATGTTCCAGCAAATGAAAACTATCGTCGTTGCAGTTGCCGGAAGCAAGGCTCCTGATATATTCCAGTCGCTTGGCAGCGCCGTCGCGGCCAGGGCCAGGCTCCAGCATCAGCGCATTTTTTGCGGTACGCGATGCCGGTGGGATATTCAGCCAGAAACCAACGAGGTTATCTTCCACAATATCATAAGCGCTGCTGTCGCCGGCACGATTGAGAAAATCGAGACGGGCTTTTTTCGCCTGTTCAAAACTTCTGAATATTTCCGTGCTCACCAGCAATCGTGCTGCGCCTGGTTGCGGCGCCTTTACATAAAAGGCATAGGTTGTTTCCGCATTCGTGTTACCCAGGTTATCTATCTCCCCTACGCCTACTTCAAATACCGGTTCACAGGTAATGGTATGCCGGGTGGCATCCTGCATCCCTAAAATAGCGCATACTCTTTTACGAACACCTTCTACATTATCCGTTTTCCAGTAACGAAATTCATCCTTCTCAAACTGGTATACGAATCCGGTACCACGCTTTGCTCCCAGCGCCGGCACCTGTTGCAGGAAACGTTGTTTGTCGGCAATACTTTCTTCCAGCCCTTCATCAGCGGCCCATGCATTGCTATCGGAGAGCGGCATCTCAATGCGGTATAACTGAAGCGCGTAATCAGTAAACTGTTCTCCGAAACGCGCCAGCATATGATCCAGCAGGCGGTTATGAAAAATCTGGCGGTCGGTATCACTGCCTTCTGTCAGCCGTTTCAACGCCGTTACATAGGCATTGTTTTCATCGGCGGTAAAAGCGTCCCACTCCGGGTTGGGATCCACTTTATTAAGCGTGGCCGGCACTACCTGCGCACCTTTATAATCCAGCAATAATTCTTTTATACCGGGTATATTATATAACGTCTGGTAGATATCCGTATCATTTCCTTTTACAGAAAGGGATGTTTTTACGGCCGACAGCTGGGTGAGATAATTGGCCAACAGCTGGTCGTAAAAAAAGAGGTATCCTTTGAGTTGCTTTGCCTGCGCCTGGCGCAGATCCGGCAGTTTTTTGGAGATACCGCCGTTACCGATCTTATAGGTCCTTGGAAAATCTTCCTGGACGCTGGTAAAATCAGTCAGGTCAGTCAGTACCCGGCCATCCGGTACGGGCAGGTCCTGTTGTGATCTGTTTATTTTAGTAACGGGCGCAGGATGCACTTCCAGGTATTCTTTCAGCCGGAGCATGTCTACCGGCATTTCCTGGTAATTGGAGATGATTTCAAAATGTGAGCAGTCGATACTCAGTACAGGTAAACATTTGCAATCAAATGCAATGCACCATTTTTCATCCTGCGTATATCTGTTATCGTTATTGCACAGGAATATCTCCAGTTTATCGATCTGCCTCACGCCTTGCACGGCGGTGATCACCTGGTAGAGATCCGAGCGATACACCGTTTGCCGGGGCTGTGCATTCAGCAATGCTGCTTCCTCTACAAAACCATGTTGTAACAAAGGCCCTTTGAATACGGGATCAGCATTGTAATATTTTTTTGACTGGATAAATACGTCACTATAATAATCATCCATGCCCTTGTCATCCCACAGGGCGGCTATGGCTTTATTGAAGGCAGCATCACCGGTAAAACGTTTGCCCACAACCGGGTTTAATGCGGTGATCAGTGTTGCGGGGAGCTGTGCTGCCTGCAATGCTGTAAGCACGTCGCTGTCGATTTCAAACTGCGCATAGCGGTTCATCATTTCTTCGAGGCTGTAGAAGCGGATGTCGGGCGATAGGTATTGTTCAACAGCACGATATACATTGGCCAGTATCTCCCATTTATCGATGGTGGGATCCAGCTCCAGCGACAGGTTCAGGCCAAATCCTACGGTTTCGGCTATATGTATTTTTGGATGGATATCTTCGCTGAGATTACGTACCCGGTGTAACCTTCTTTTGGCTTCTGCCATCAGATCAGCTTCCTGACCTTCATACCCCTCTTCCAGCCTGATGGTAACGCTGTAGATACCTTGCGGTGCAAAAAGATTATACGCCGGTGGCTGGTCCTTGTCGGGTATTTCTGCGATCTTCAGGCTTCCGGTAAAGTAGAGGGCGAACAGCGGATCGTAAAAGAAAAAGTTGGTCAGCTCCGAATGCCGGTTGATGGGATCGAGCAGCTGAGAGCCAATGTTGGCAGCTATTTCCGCTGCCGGCAACCCGCGAAGCGGTGTAAGCAAATCCAGCAACAATAGCAGATCCTGTACAAGATGTATATTTTGCTGTGGCGAGGTCAGGGAGCTTTCCAGGAAGAAAATGGCCTCATCAAAGTAGCTGGTCAGCACATATAACAACAATGCCCTTTTAAGTTCATCACTGATGGTAACGCTATCCCGCAATCCCTTCAGAAACAATTCTTTTGCAGCAGCTTTATCGGCATCGCTGCTGCAACCACTGATGATCAGCAGCGTGGAGCCGTCGATACCCTTCACCGGCGGCAATTCCAGGTTTTCGTTGGCTTTCACCAGGGTGAGGAAGGGCTGCAATTTTTCCTTTGCATAGGAAAGTATAAATCCCTCCTGCCAGTAAAAACGCACTTCCGGGTGATCCAGCTGTTCCACCCAGGCATTTTGTATGCCGGGTATATCTACGAGGATCTTCCTGAGATCCAGTGCTGTTACGGGTGCGCACGGAAGGATCTGTGCGGCCGTATAAAATGAGTCGTTGTTAGGCGTTGCAAACAAATCGGCCGGGGCCATGTTGCTCCTGTATCCCAGGTCGGTGATGGCGTAGCAAAGTATCTCCAGTATGGTGATGCCTGGATCATGCAGGTTATAATCTGTCCAGATATCCGAGGCCAGGTTTTCGATATGCCGGATACCTTCCCGGCGCAGCAGCTGCCAATCCATCGACGGTGGATACACGGGGTCTTTGGGGATGATGAGAGAGGTACTCATACGTCAGTTTATTTTTGGGGCTTGTCTATTTTTATCGTGGTAAATTCATCTTTCGTAAAGGCTACATCTACATTCATTGCGGTTACCTGGTTGTTAAGCAACACCGGTGTAATGCGGTAGGCATGTTCTCCGGCGATTCCTTTCCTGGCGTCGGCGGGAATTTTTCCTTCCAGCTTCTTTTCTTCCAGTGCCATTTTCAGTGCTTTTTTCATTGCATTAATAATGGCATCGGCATGGATAAGCCGGGGTTGCCAGGCCTTCAGTAACAGATCGTGTAGCTCCTTCCGCTGTTTGGCGGTAACCGGTGCGGTGTTCGTTTTATCCGTTTCTTTCCTATCGGGCGCCGGTACATTTCGGGTGTCTTCTTTTACGTCGATCACTTCATCTGTAAACGTTGGCGGACGGTCTTCTTCACAGCTGCCACAGGCGCAGCGGTCATTTTCCCTTATCACGTTGATATCATGATCAATGACATTAGGGTTGTCTTCGTTCAGCCTGTCGAGATAAGTGGTGAGGACTGATGCCGCGGCGTATGGCGTAATTACTTCGGTGGTGCTCCAGTTGATGCTGTCTTCATATTCTTCCGCCATTTGCCGGGAAGAGAAATGTTTAATTTTCAGGTTGGTCACCACATCCACATAGTCGAGGTTTTCGAGGAACTGCAGCAATCGTGTTCTGCTCACGGAGGTACCAAACAACAATGCTTTTTTCCCTTTTGCCCAGGGCGACAAAAACAATTTCAGTGCTTCGTTCAGCGCTTTGGTGTAGAAGGGAATATCCTTCCCTTTCAGGAAGCGCACGCATACCCTGATCCTTACCGGCTCAAACCTGGCATTGATCACATCGAGGCGATCGTGTTCATCATCGCATTGGCAGTTATCTTCACAACAGCAAAATCCGGGATCTCCATAACCGCCCACAAAATAGCTGTTACGTTTTGCGAGGAACTGTTTCATAGTGGTTAGTTCCCCCGCTTCGAAGATGGGATAAAAAATACGGTTGCCCGTCATCTTTTCCGGGTATGGAATTGCTGCCACGGTAACATGTCCTGGCTTGGCGGTATAAATACGGCGGGAATGCGGCAGGCATTTCAATACTTTCACTTCCGGGAAAGACTCCAGCAACAGGCGCTCATAATCCCATAAGGTTACGGCCCTGTCTTTGTGACGCAGTCTTTCGTGTATGCGTGTGATATAGCCATCGCGGTCCAACTGTTCAGAGGTGCGTCCCTGGAAGGAAGCATAAGGCTGGGTAACTGTTTTCACCTGCACATCCCGGTACTTCAGGGCGCTGACAGTGAATGGCGGTATACCGTTTATGAGGTGTTCTTCTGTATTGTTATTATCTGTGAAGACAGCTTCCGCTGCATTTACATGGATATCTACGAGCATGGGCAACGCGTCTACCATCACGTCGTCTTCCGGCTTTTCCACTGCGGAAGCCCTGAGCCAGTAGAGATCCTTTCGTCCGTCTTTACCGGTAATGGCCGTGTTATCGTTGTTGATATTTCCGGGTATCTGGAAAAGGATAATACCGGTTTGTTGCATCCCCAGGGTGGTATCCTTCAGGATATATTGCGGAGGCAGGGCTGTCCAGTTGTTGTCGGTGAGATAGGACCATGCGATGTCGGGTGCATAATGATCCGGGTTGCCGGTACCAGGCGCCGTTTTGAAAAGCAACGATAGTGTTTGATCAGGCTTTAGCTGTTCGAAGCCCAGGAAAAGGTTACCGTTAGCCGGTACAGGCCTTGGCCGGGAAGGTTCAAATAACTCTGGACCAATGGGCAGTTGCGGTTCCGGCATGGGGATCAGCGGGGAGCTGCTTACGCCGTTGCCAGACAAATCTTCCCAGTTACCCAGCGAATTAAAGGCGCGCAAAAAGTGCCGGGAGGTCAATCTTCCATCTGTTCGCTGATGGAGACTGGTATCATTGGCATCAATTTTTACCGGGTTGCTGCGATAAGCGAATACAATGTTATTAGCATCCAGTACAAAGAACTGCTCGCCGCCCCAGGTAACTTCCATTTTAATCCAGCCGCTCACCCTGGAAGACTTTACTACCGGGAACTGACCGGAAGCCTGTAAGGGGCCTTCTTTTTCAACGTAGTTGATAATGCCGGGGCCTGTGTTATCTTTTATTTCCAGCCAGCCGCCATCGTATAAAAAAGATTTCGTTCCCAGGCTCAGGTTATCATCGCCGTTATGCCAAATGTACAGGAAGCCGGGATCCTTAAAAAAAAGCTCCTGTAATTTTATAAACACATCCGATTCCACCTTCGAGGCCATGACCAGCTGGTTTTTGGATTCTATGACCCCGGGAGTATTTTCTCTGAAAAAAACAGCCGGTTGCCCGGGTTGTTGCAGATGGCCCAGCACGCCCATACCTGTTTCGGAATATTCTGTAACAATACCGCTGTAGCTATATACTTCTACCTGTTGTATAGTGAGATCTGTTTCTTTTAATTCCCGGGTTTTAAAACGTATAAAAGGAGGCGTATTTTCATCTGCCGGCAGCACTGCGGGGAAGTCGGCATGCAGCCAGATGATGAGACGGTAGATCCATACAATCATGTCTTCCTTTTCTCCTTTTATTGTCTCTTTTTTGGCGAGATCAATACCACCTCCGTAAGGATGTACCTGTGCTACCCTGTTATAAAGACTGTAGGTCGCATCCGGTGGAATACCTGCTGCTTTCGCCGCACTGATCTCCGAATAATATTCGTTCCGGATGTCGCTCAGAAAAGAATAGGGCATGCCGGTGCGTGTATCGTTATAGTCGTAAGGTTGATTGGCTACATTGGGGTTCAACGGAATCAGTCCTTTCTCTGTAGATATATCCAGCTGGAACAGTTCCAGTAAATTGAGACTATCGATGTTAGCGGTAGTGGTTAACTGCAATGAGATCATCCGGTCGGCTCCATTTTCCAGCCAGAATTCTGTGCTGTTAATGCTGAAACCCGCGTAAGCCTGCAGTTGCCCGAGTTTCTTCGCCAGCTTCTGTTGTTCCTTCAGCACAGCTGCAGGATGATACTCATAAGTGTCCAGCAGGCCCTGGATTTTGCGATACTGGTAGCTGATTCTCTCGTACACGGTTTCCCCGGAAAGCGCCCGCCATGCCTTCTCTCCTTCCGGCCATTCTTCTTCCAGGCCATCTCTTTTATCGGCGGCCGGCAATGAGTAAACATGCTTTACCGGCCGACCATTTGCTCTGTCGTCTTTTACATACAGGTTCTTTTTCTCCACCAGTTTTACAGGTGAAATCACTAACTCATCTGTTAAAGCATAGGTCATTGGAACACCTGCTGCATCCGCACCTGCTTTTAGCGCCGTACCGGCGGTGATCAGGTGTGGCGGCAACCGAAGGGCCAGTTCAAATACGATATGTACTTTATCGGGTACCAGCTGACGTTTTTCCAAGCGCAGCACATCATGGTAATAGAACAGTAAATGTTTTTCTACCGTGTTATTCAATTCCTGTTGCAGGTATTTGAACAGGTGGAGAAAGGTGATGAACAGGGCAATATGTGGTTCATGGTCATGCCGGGAGCGAAGGGAGCTGTGAAAAGCTTTCTTTACTTTTTCCAGGATGATCGATAATGCTTTGTAGAATTTCAGGAAGAGGCTCCACAATTCATCGATATACTCATACGGCAATACGAAATTGATACATTCGAAGGCTGCTTTATCTTTGAGCCCCCATGGTGCTGAACAGCCGGTGGTACCTATAAACCCTTCATATTGCTGAATAGCTGCCTGATCAATGGCTTTGTGAAATTGTATAAGCCGGTACAATGGATCCTGCAGGGTGCTGCTGATAATATTGATAATATCCTGTTTCAGCGGATGTGTTGCCGGAATTTTCTGGCAGATATGAAGGATCGTCAGCGCAAGACCGTAGATGCCGCATGCCGTACTTTTGATCATCTCTTCCATAATGGCGGCAGAAGGAGGCTCACCGGGTTTTGCGGTACCCATATCTTCCTGTTTTTTCCGGCGGCGGAAAAGTATTTCTTTGGAGCGGAAAGCGGTGCGCGGACTATCGAGATCGGTGGCGGCGAGGATGGCCAGGAGGCTGGTGGTATCAGATTCCCAGAAAGGCAGCCAATCGCCCGCCTCCTTGTTATCCGGGCCCCAATGGCGCACGTGGGTAGACAATCCGCCTGCAAAGGCAATCAGTTCTTCAATAGCGCGATCGTCCAGTTCCAGTTGTTCAGGGATCAGGCTGATCAGCAGTCTGTCGCGTTGTTGGGTGCCGCCATGTACCAATGGATGGCGCAATGTGTTGCAGTGTAGTATCATACGTCCACGTTTGTTCCCTCTTGTTTATAAAATGGGTACACGATGTTATACCTGGTGTTAGTGGTGCGGACAACATAGTCCAGTTTAATTTCCAGCATGCCTTCCAGTTCGGTGGGTGCAATCACGAGCGACAGCACTTTGATCCGTGGTTCGAATTTGGCAATGTTTTTACGGATCAGGTCTTCCAGGTAACTGAGAAAGGTGATGTTGAGTGCGGTGAACACGTAGTCTTCCGGGTTACAGCCGAATTCCGGTTGCAGCACGCGTTCGCGTACGCTGGTGCTGAATAATATCCGGAGACTCTGGTCAATATCTTCTTCATATTGTGCCATGCCTACTTTCCCGGTGTTACGGTCAAAGGCGGGCGGAAAGGCCCAGCCTTTGCCGAGAAAGGCTTTCTGTTCGTCCTGCGGATTTAAGAATAAATATTCCATGGTTTATATTTTTATCCTCCGATGAATACATTGGGAGATCCTGCCTGTATCATGCCTCCCGGCTGATGGGTAGTTTCATCCATTTGTCGCGCTGCGGGCTGACCGCCAAAGAAAACTGAAGAAGAACCGTTCTTGATCATATTGCCTGGTTCCACACAAATACACATATCGTTTTTCACGGCAGCGGCGAGCTGGTTTACAAATACCCTTGCTGTCCCGGCGGCCATGATCTGTCCGGGCCCGTGCGGCACGGTAGATGGCGGTGGCAATGTTTTAGGACATACATGAATATCGGTATTGCGTGCTGCTGGTTTTCCTGGCATAACTGATCAGTTTAAATCGATTCGGGTACCATTTATTTTTATTCCCTGCGCCGATAATTCAATGGAAGTGCTGCCGTCCAGCACGATGCTGATCTTTTGTCCGCTTCCATCCAGCTCAATTTTGGGGCTGTTGCTGTCTCCTGCGCTGAGAATTATTTTCTTGTTATCATCATCAAAAAGGAATTGCATACCTGCTTTGGAAATGAATCCTTTTTTAGGATTCTGATCAGAGGCTGGTATATCCTGCGGGGCTGTATTTTTATCGCTGTGTACGGCGCCCAGCACTACGGCGTCATTGGGGTCGTTGTTGATAAACCCGATAATGACTTCATCATTTAGCTCGGGTCTGAAAATAAATCCGCGGTCATTACCGGCGTAGATATTTACCAGTCTTGCCCAAATACCATCGGCGCTGGTGCTGTTTGGGTTCTGTGCCACATACGGCAACCTCACCTGTACCCGGTAATCGCCGCTGCGGGTATCGCCCGCAATTTTTGATACGATGCCTGCATGCAGGCCGCGAATGCCTCCTACCAGGCCTGCGGCATCTGCTGCTTCCGGCGTTATATTTTCTGCCGTAAAATTTTTATTCCAGCCAAACTGCACATCTGTTTTCCACTGCCCGTTTACCACCTGGTGTAATACGGCGCTGATAAGATGTGTACCGTTAAACCGGTCGCCTACCCCGTTTACTTCGAGGGTATCGCCGGGTTGTACTTTCACGCCGTTTACCGAAGCGCGGCCTTTTACATGTGATAAGGTTCCGCGTTGCTGCTTGGCGGCAGCCCAGGCACTGAGTTCCTGGGTATCCATATCTCCGCCGTGATAGAGCTGCACTGGATTATCTTTATACAATACATCCGGGAAATCGCGTTGTGCACCACCGCCACCGGTAAGCGCGCCGGCCGCCTGTGACAGCAAACCCGCAGCGGGGCCACCTGCTGCGCCGGCAGATTCTTCCATCACTTCCTGCCGGGTATAATCCCAGGTGCTGCCTTTCACTTCGGGGTAATGATCGCGGGCATCCAGTTCGGATTCAAACTCAAGTATGGGAATACCGGTGCTGCCTACCCCAAACTGCACCTGCAGATCGGGGGTAGGTTTTACAGCCGGTTTCTTCATGTGCAGGTCGCCATCCAGCAGGTTGAGACAAAGCCCGTTGGCATCGGCCCTTAGCAGCATAAAGTCCCAGTCGGTTACATTGTATTGCACTAACTCGTTGTGTGTGTAACCCGGGCTTTCCAATGTTCCGATTTTTACATCGGGGTAATCATTAAGGATATTTTGTACAAGGTCTTTATCAGAAAGATTATAAAAGTAGCGGCTCTTCCTGGCTACCGTCGTTTTCACGGCGGCATCGCGGCATTCTATCTCCAGCCGGAAATAACGGGCCTGCTGTACTTTTACTGCGTGCCGGATGATGATGCCTTTAAAAACAGTTTCTTCCTGCTGGTTATATCCGAGGAGTATTTCCACGGTTTTACCGGGAGAAAACAGCGCGAGGTTACTTTTCGCAAACTCCTGTTTTTCTACGGCGCCATCCGCAAATACAAGGCGCGCCCAGGGTATGCGGTTAAGCTCCAGTCCTATGGACAAGGATATCAGTCCGCCGGGCAACATCGTTACCTCTTTACCGTCTGCTTTCACGGTAATGGATACGTTATGCGTTTCCCTGTTTTGTGTTTCCCCTGTGAGTGGCAGGATCATCTTTTCGCGGTTTTATCGATGGGTGGAAGAATAAGCTGTGTGCCGGGTTGCAGGTTCCTGAAGTTGGTGAGTTTGTTGGCCTTCGCCACTTCCAGGTAATATTTTTCATCCTCGTATACATCATCACAGATGCGCAGGATGTTTTCGCCGGCCAGCACCAGGTGATGGCGGCTAAGGTCGGGCGACAGCAATGAAAGCAAGGCCATACTGTCTTTAAAAGGTGTATGTGCTTTGAGTTTCAGCGTAATTTCTGCGCGCAGCGGGATACCGTCCGGGCTAAAAAGGTTATAGTTGATGCCCATGTTCAGGAGCAGTCCCATAAACACCAGTTTGCCATATTGTACCAACAGGAAGGGGGTACGATGACTTTCATCTTTAAAGTCGTACACAGCGGCTTGCAGCTGCGCCACTCTTACGGGCACATAGGCGCCCTGTGCTTCTGCCGGCAGTGCGCTCATGATGCTGCCTACCAGGTCGGCGGAAAGGCCTGCGGAGGGCACTACGCCGGTACCGTCGAGGATAAAGCGGAGTTCCAGTTCTTCCGGATTTACCTTATCGAATTGCAGTTCTGTTCCCGGTGTTCCTTTCGTATCCGGTTCGTTGTACTTGATACTAAAGTTCCTGCTGATGGTTTCGGGGTTGATCTGCACTTCAAATATTTTGGTGGTAAGTGTTTGCAGGATATCACCCACCCCGATACTGCCTGTCACGCCTTTTCCGCCGGTGTCGGGGCCCGGTAGTGAAACGATGCGTAATTTGGAAATTGATCCGTCCATATCAGCGATCTTTTTGTCTTTCCAGCATTTCCATCACCTGTTGTACCGCTTCTTCGATGATGCGTACTTTCACATCTTCGGGGATGGCTGCGGGGGCCGCAGCGGCTGTATTAGCAGCTGCGCCGGGATTGGCGGCCGTTACATTGGCCTTCACCAGCAGTTCCCTGATAACAATGGGCATGATGAGAATGATTTAAGATGATTTTGTGAAATAATTATAGTTGATCTGTATCGTTTCAATGGCGATATCGTTGTTTAGTGCATTGAGACCAGTGACTTCCCACTTGGTGGGAAATGCATTGATGAGGTGCCAGGCCATGAGCGGTTTTGGTGCGCCCTGTGTACCGCCTTCAATATCGAGCAGGAATACGTGCAGATTTTTGGGCGAGAAGCTAAAATCTTCTATGGCTTTCCGGCACCACTCAACCAGCGGTGAACTGACTTTCAGTCCACGTTTCAGCACCAGCGGCTCCGCCTTTGCAGGCAGCGGAAGCTGGTGTGTGAAGCGGTTCTCTCCGGCCTCTTTGACGGACTGTGTTTCCATGCTCATGGAAAGCCCTGACAGCTCCTGAAATTCAGAGTCGCTGTCCGGCATGCCATCAATCACGACCTTAAAGTAAAAACCCGCCGGCGGATAATAATTTCCCAGTACCTGCATACTATTTATTTATATTCTACTGTCAATTCTTCAATGCCCAGTTCCAGTGTTTCTACGGCTACTTCATTGGCATCCGCTTTCATATCGGTGAAAGATACCTTCACCGGAAATGCGTTTGTCAGCGTCCATGCTACCACGGGATTGCCTTCTTCATCGTTGAGGGTGATCACCAGGTTTTTGCGATAGCCTACCCTTTTGCGCACGGAGCCGGCTTTTGAGCCGTCGCCGATCCAGCTGAAAAAATCTGCGTTGGCGTCTTTGAATCCCTGGATCAATCCTTTTTTCAGGGTGACGTTGCTGAACTTACGCAGCCCCGGCATCTTGATCTTGGAGAAATTAGGATCGGCGCCATGCCGGTATTCTATCAGGTCTGTCTGATAATCCAGTCCGCTCACTTCCGTGAAACCGATCTGGTCAGCGCTGTTAAATTCCTGCTCTGGGCGGGATACCTTAAAATAGAATTTGGGGAGAGGATAACTCTTTGCCATTTGCTATAAAAATTTAAATGCTTTTAAAAATGTATTATCAGGATTCCACCAGTTCAAACTTATGCTCATACTGCAGTACGATAAACTCTGCCGGTCTTGCTACGGCTACCTTGATGAAGATGCGCATGATACCGTTGAGAATGTCGTCGTCGCTGATAGAATCCGGGGCTCCACAAATCACTTCGTAAGCATCGGCAGGCGTATTACCATAAAGTCCGCCGGCTTTCCAGAGCCTGTTGAGGAAGCTTTTGATCATGGCCCTTACCTTGATCCAGGTTTGTTCCGTGTTGGGTTCGAATACAAAATCCTGCATGGCGATAGCTACCGAGTCTTCGATAAAGCAAAAGGTGCGGCGTACGTTTACATAGCGCCATTCCAGGTCGTTCCCGGCCAATGTTCTTGCGCCGTATACCAGCAGTCCGCGGCCCGGATAAGTGCGGATCGCATTAATGGCTTTACCGTTAGACGGTGCGTTGAGATTGGCGTGCAGGTCATCATCTATTTCCAGTGAAGGTTTGATACCACCGAAAACGCTTACATTGGCAGGCGCTTTCCATGGGCCGGCGTTGGCGTCCACGCGCACATAGATACCTGCAATGGCGCCGCATGGCGGAAGATTTACCGCTAAGTTGGCAATCGCATCTTTGATCTTACCGTAAATGAGGTTGTTGATATCTTTAATCAGATCGAGACTAAAATTGGTAAACGGCACATTGGTGCCGGCAGGCAATGCTTTCAGTGCATCTTTAATCGCTTTGAGGCCATCTGCTACTGCTTTCTTTGCAGCAGTTTCCGCTGTTGTGGCAGTACCCAGCGCAGTGGTTACCGTGGTAACAGCTGTGTCGAGAATGGTCAGGGGTACAGCGCCATTGGCATCCAGGTCATCTGCTATATCGGCGGGAATAGCTTTTCCTGAATCTTTCGAGATCTTTTTCAGCTGTGTTACTAGCTGCGGATCGGTTGCATTTGGATTGGCTGTTTTGTATGCTTCGAGTGTAGTTTTTAAATAGGTCAGCACCTCCTTTTCTGCGGTCAGCGATGCTACCTTGGCGGCCGTTGCAGGGTAAGCTTTCACCGCACTTTGGTAAGCAGCACCTTTTGCTTTAAGGTCATCTACTACACTGCCTGCAGGTGGCGCCAGTTGCGTGTGCGATTTCACGGTAACACCCGCTTCTGCATAGTTATAACTGAAAATGGTCCTGATATAGGGATAATAGGCCATCCCGTATTTCTTAAAGTCAATATCGTTGGGCATGCCCGTTTGGAAACCAGCTTCAATAACAGCGAGATCATCACCGTTTTTATCATGCAGGTCGATGACGGTTACGCGGTCTTTCATCCTGTTGCAATGCTTCAGCGCTTCACCAATTACGCCCTGGTAGGCAGTTTCCTGGAGGGAGGTGCCATCAGGGAATACGAGGATGGTTACTTCCTGGATTTTGGTAAGCGAACCAATGGCATCGGAGAGCGGTTTCGCCGCAGGTGGTGTATCATAGCCACCTACAGAGAGGATAAAACAAGGACCACCGCCATTAGCATAATAGAATAACAGCGAATGATACATTTTGAATTTAAAGTCGTCCGGCTCCAACACGCTTACATCAGGTGTACCTGCGCTTTCATCGATGGTTACCTGGATCTGTTGCAGGGGGGCGCTGCCGAACAAGTCCTGATATTCTTTCATCGACTTGATCCTGGTGGGTTTGCCCAACAGGCTATCCCCTTTTTTTTCTGCTTTCTGGGTGTACCCGATGAAAACCGGTACGGCGCTGGGGATAACGCCTACCGTTGGCGGGAGGGTAGAAATTTCCTGGGTGTAGACGCCAGGCATTCTTAAATCTAGCAAGGCTGCCATGTCATTTGCATTTAGAGTTTATAAATGATAGTTGTATTTTTCATGCTTCTATCCGGAATAGCGATGTGTCCTACTTCTCCGCCCATATCTTTATTCAGCTTTACTACCGGTTGTTCGCCATCCAATATTTCCATATCCGTTTGCGACTCGAAGAGATATACTTCTTTTATTTTTCCATCGGCTTTGAGGCCATCGATATAATTTTTTTCTGCCGGTAAATAAGGTGGTAACTTTTTTGTGATCGCAACATTGGCCGGATAACGGGATGACGCTGCCGCACTGTAAGAGATGGTCAGCTTGGACGCATCCACTGTAGAACCGCCACGATCCGTAGGTTCCACCAGGTAATACTGCCATTTCGATTTACGGGCGCCCAAGGTCAGGGAAAACACCAGGTTATCATCGCCGGGTTTCAGCTGCAGATGAAGGATGGACCAGTTGTTAGCTTGCTGCACCATTTCATCGCTCAGAATAATTTTACCGGTATCCGTGCCACCCCCCGTCAGCTTTTTTTCGAACAGGTAAAGCCCGGGCTCCTGCACCGTTACTTTTGCTGCACCGCTCAATGCATCGACGGTAGTGGTGCTAACGTTTATCCAGCCGCCAGGCACTGCAGCGGGGCGCTTGAGGGTGAGCGACGCTACAGTACCAGCGGGAAAATTGAACATCTTTTGCTGACGTGCTATTTCTGGTAATTCGTTAGCGGCGGTTAAAGTAAGCTGTTGCTGGTAAGTGCCATCTTCCTTCAGATTGGAAAACCAGTAACGGCCTTTGCCAAAACTGCTGGTGATATTGAGCAGGTCAGTTTTTATCTGTATGCCGAAGTAGAGATCAATCACGGTATCCAGGGGCACAAACGGCTGGTTGTTTTCATCCCGCTTGAGATAGAGCTTTAATGTGCCATTTGATTGCTTTGCTTTCAGACCATAGGACTCCATAACAGCGATGGTTGAAGGCAGCAACGTATAAGCGGCATCTGCGGCATGCTTATCCTTGTAGTACGAATGCGCTACATCAAAAGAGATCAGTGGGGTGTATTTGAAATGTAACATGGCTAAACAGTTTCAGTGCCTTGTATGTCGGTGATCAATGCACCTCCTACCGGTGGCGCCTGTTGGAACATCAGCACGCGTGCTTTATAGATAACGGAAGGCAGGTATCTTCCACCCATTACCGTCCAGAGGTTATTCAGATTTTCGAAACCGAGATTATGCAGATTCAGTACAGCTTCCTGTTCCTCGCCATTTACTGAAATGAGCAATCGCCGGGTAGCCTGGAAACAGCTGATCACATGACTGATGGCTTGTACGCTGGTAACATATGTTTCATACCGTGCGGAAAAAAGGAGGAATACATTTACATATACTGCGCTCTTCTCTTTGACAAAGGTGCTGCCGATTTCACGGATCGGGTAATTGTTCCGCATGGCATTCTCTTCTTCAACAGATATCAGTGTGAGGATCACCTTATCGTGAAACAGTTCCTCTCCGCCACCTTCTGCGCTTTTGTCGTGCAACGATACATCGCCGGTCACACACTCAAAAAGATCACCGGGGCCACCTTTGGATCGGAGACCAAAATAGAGATTCAGCTTTGCTACCATTTCTGCAAGCAATAGATCAATCATAACAATGTTGATTTTTAGGGCAACGGTTTTTCATAACGCGATGGCAGCCTATGGTGAAGACATGCTACGCGCGGGCATAACAAGGACCTGTACTGTTGACACAGCCCTGATTATACAAAACAATACAGTACTGACAGGTGAACATCAGCTGCAACGCGGTAAAGCGGCAAATAGTCCAACTGTAAAGAATACTTCCTAGGGAAGTCAGGTTACTGAGACGTAATCATTTTTTGTGATTTTTTTTGGGAGTTACACTAAATTCTAAATCTTCAAAACATTGGGGTGTTGGGGTTCGAATATTTCCGGACTCGAAGCTATACAAAATAAATTAAAATACAAAATCTGAAATATTTTTTTTTGAGACAGGCATTTTTTGTCAGGATGCCGCTGTAAATATTATTTCAGTGGTACCTCTTCTTCTAAAGCATCCACCAATTCTTCTGCACCATCCGGTATTTTTTTGATCATACCGTCTTTCAGTATGATGTGTGTGGGGTAACCACTGACTTTCACTTCTTCTGAAATAAAGGATTCAGGGACAGGAATAGTATGATAAAGAAACCGTGTGTTTTTCAAAAAATTGACCAGCTGATCTTTCCGGTCAAAAGCCATACTTAAAAACAGTACATCTTTTCGGTCCTTATACTCAGCCACCAGCTCATTTAACCGCGGCATTTCTGCTACACAGGACACACAGTGAATAAACCAGAATTTCATCACCACTGTTTTATTTTTAAGACTGTCGTTATTGTAAACGGTACCGTTTACATCTGAAAAACTAAAGGCAGGAAATTTATCTCCTTCTCTTTTAAAATTCTTCAGCTGTGCTTCACCGTAATACCTGATGGTATTTGCTACATCTTTGCTGGTAGATGCAGGCAGCTTATATAATTTATAACTGATAGCGCTATCGTTGCCGGTAATTCGGAGTGGCAAATAATCTCCCGTAGCAAATGCTTCCAGGAATGCAGCCTTATCAATGGGATGTAAAGCGGTATCAAAAGTGCGGTAGTCGACCGCCAGCTTCAGAAAGTCCTGCCGGTAACTCATAAAGCCCATCACATTGGAAAGAATTTGCTCCGGCGCGCGCAACGGCGTTCCGAAGGTGTTTTTTTCCCCGGCAGAAGGTGCACAACTGTACCAACTGAAAACGATAAACAATATGTATAGCCCGTAGTTTTTCATGTTCATTTTTTCTGGTACAGAAATATACTACAATAACAGGAATTTCACCTTCATTTTATCAGGTATCGCAGATTATGTTACCTTAGTCTTGGTCATAAAACGATATTACAAACTGTATAATCACTATCTGCCAATGTCCCTATATAAATACTACAAATATGCAGTAATACTTCCTTCTGCTGTTACTATTGCCGGCTACCTGCTATATACAATCATCGATCTCAGCTTTGGACCAAAATATACCAGCGAATGGGTCACTGCCAACAGCATGGGCGCTTTTGCCATGATGCTGCTGATGATAAACTGTATGTGTATCTGCCTGTTATCGCTAACGCTCTTTTTTAACAACTATATGCAGGTTCGAAAAAACTTTTTTTTAAGCGCGGCCTGCTGGCTTTTGCTTCCTGCAATTTGGATAAGCATCCTACTTTACGGGGAAATTAATCAATTAAATGAAGAGAACGGTCTTGTGAACGAAGGGAGTCTTTTTGTTCTTGTCAATACCCTTCCTTTTGCCATGGGACTTACCTTAACATTTATCCGGTTTAGAATGCGGTATAGTCGGGATGTCCGGTCAGCAGGGAAAATTTGATTATCGTTGTACCAGGGAAAAATATCTGTTATCAATCGAGCACCTTCAGGTAACGCGCCATCCAGTATGGTAACAGGAATTCATCACCTGCCAGCTCCGCATCCCCACCATGACCGCCATCCAACGTAAATGCGTTGGCGTTATGACGATGTACCGGCAGCTCGTCAAGCGGCAGCAATACGGCTGTTTGCTGACCGCGGAAATTGGGTGGCAGCAGGGTAATATCTTTCCTGTCGGAATTTTTTATCTTCCAGTTGACCAGGTCCATCGGAAAAGTTTGTAACCACCAGGTGGTGGCATCGCCGTCGAAATCGCCGGCAGTGGCCATAGTGATCAGGTTCCATACGGCATTTTTCTCCGGGCGTTCCAGCTCCCAGTGGTTGCTGATAGCGCCTTTGTATTGTTGTTTCAGTTCATCGGTAAATGCATACCTGTACAATACCCAATAGGTAAGAAATGCCATTTCATCGTCCGAGTGATTCCAGCCTCCGTTGCCCATGTCGATTCCCATGTGCAGGTAACCGGGAGTAGGCTTGATGGTGCGGTAGTCGATCAGGATATTTTTCAGATAGCCGTATTTGTTGATGAGCTTATAAGCTTCCTTTTTGTACCGTTCCTTTCCGGTGAGCGCATAAGCCAGTTGTAAACCCGCCATGATAGTAGTACTTCCGAGGCGACGGTCGCCGATGGTGGTAGGATACCAGTTGATATACTCCGGTCCCCAGCGGGCCCAGAGTGTGGGCTTGTTATCAATGTCGACCAGTGTATATTTATGATCGAGGATATGCGTCATAATCTTATCAATGAAAGCAGTGACCCGTTGTTTTTCTTCCGGTGTTTCTGCTACCATTTCATGCAATACTGCGGCGATCCAGATATAAGCAACATACTCATCGCTGCTGGTATGCCCTTTCCATTCCCATTCCGGATCGGGCGAGTCGCGCCAGCGTTCCGGGTCGGAGTTTTTATATCCTTTGCGCTCAAAGGTGCGCGCGGGAAAGCCTGTTAACTGGTTGACAGAAAGTATTCTTTCAAAGGCTTCAAACGCTTCCCAGGCATAGCGTTTGGCCACCGGTTCATGGGTCACCGCATAACGGAAAGCCTGGCTGCTGAGGTAAAAACTTGTCCACAGCCCATCGTTATCCGTATCCGCCATTTCTGCGGATGCAATATCACCGGGCGGATTGAGTTGAACGTTGGCGATAAAGCCGTAGCGGATATGCCGTTCCCGGATTTTGCGTTCAAAATAAGCCGCTTTCTGCGCGAGCGTTTGTTGAACAAAAGCAATTTTATTAAGACCTGTCCCTGTTAAAATATATACGTCACCGTTACTGGTAGCGGTCATACTTTTTACGCTGTCCTGGTCCAACCAGCGGCGGGAAGCAAAATAGCGATAGGCGCCGGCATCCGTTTTCATAAAAGCGCCTTCGGCGGTACCTGCCCATATGTGACCGTCGGTTACCAGTAGGTCATGAATACCGGTAACGGGTATACGAATTTGCAGCGACAGGCTGGTATCACCTGTCTGGCGATCCACGGCGTAGTAGCCGTTACCGGTGCCCACCACAATATCATTTCCCTTGAAGGCCATGGCAGTAGCGTTGTTTACACGATGCAGCGGCACAAAATGATCACCATTCAAACGGTAAATGGCTTTGCTGCCCAAGATAAAAAACTCCCCGTTGCTGGCCGCCATACTTTGTACCTGATCTGTCAACGAAGGCAGCTCCCGCATCTTTCCGTCGGCTGCAATAGCCAGGGCGTTGCTCCCGGACAACAACACGCGGCCGGCAGCATCTACCACCACCCGGTTAAATTTCCCGGCAGGCAGATTGATATAGGGCACGCCAGCGTAGCCGTTTGTCAAACACTTATCAGTATATAAATAATAGAGGTGACCACTCCCCTCCTGCGTGGTTACATCCACCGGTACTTTCTGCGCCAGCGGCCGGAAGCGAAGATCTTTTACCAGGTCGTTTCCATTCAAACGGTAAAAGCCCTGAGAGGTAAGTACCTGCACATTGTCATTATAATCGGCTATTACTTTGAGCAGCTCCAGTCCGGCCGGCACATGGAATTGCACGCTAACCGCCTGCATAAAAGGCCTGTCAGGCGTGGCATAAGTGACATACGAGAGCAGCATCACCGCTGCCAGGCTTGCTAATTTCTTCATCCCGGTAATTTTATAATTTTATCAGCCACACTTCGGTGACCCTTGAATGTTGGCGCCAGTTAAGGTGTTCTTCATCAATTGCATCCCAGGTAAGCAGCAGTGTACCGGTGCCGGTAAGCGAGGAAGGCACGGCAAACTCTTTTATTCCACCCACTTCTTTATTGTAAACACCGGGTGTAAGCCGCACGCCGTTTGCCCGCAGCAGGCTTTCGCCATAACCTGTTACCCGCACCATATAGCGCGCGGTAGTATCCAGGTGATCGTAACGCATAGCAGAAGGCCAGCGTAAACTCACCATCCAGGATAAACGTTGACGGCTGTATCCACTTTCCCACCAGTCAAAACCCGGCGTATCACTTCTGCGCATCAGCGGATCTGTATGCAGGTCCTCGGACCTAAGTACGTGGGGCGACTTAGAGATATTACCCACTGCATCGTAATAGCTTCCCGGACCGGGATTTTCCCAGCGGGCGATGGTGTCCAGCGCTTTCTGCTGAGCGGCTTTCGGCAGCGTACGGATATAACGGAACTTATCTTCCAGCCACCAGCGGTTATTCAGTGGCCGGTCCAGGAAATCCAGTATGGCGCCCCTTTCCGGCCCTGCGGCCTGGTACCTGGATACGCTGGTTTGCAGTGCTACCGATTTAAAAAGATGATCACACAATTCAATGATGCGATTGCGCCACTGCGGTTCCACCGGTTCGTCGGCTTGTTGTAATATTTTCTCCGCACGGTCCATTGCATTCCCCCCTTCCGGCAGGATACTGTTGACGGTGGCTTCCAGCGCGGCTTCGCGGATAGCGCGCTTTCTCGTATAGGCGTCATAGTAAGCTCTTAACAGGCACATTTGCCAGCGCCAGTTGCCGGTTAGCTCCGGGTGCCGCTGTTCCAGTTGCTGCCATAAGCTGAGAGTAGCCTCAATACCCCCATTTTCCGCGATGGCGCCGTCCCAGTTTTTTTCCAGGGCCAGCACGCCGTCCGCTGCATCTTCCCTGACAGCAGATCCGAAAAAGAAATTGGCGTATTGCATTAATATCTCCCTGACATCTGCCCTGCTGTTCCACCCCAGTGCGCTCCACAGCATTTTATTGATATCGTCGTGCGCACCGTCGGAATAGCTGATGAAGCCATCCATATAGGGCGCAATAAAGCGGTAGACATTGGCATAGTAAACGGGCTGCGGATTTACCGGCTCACGGCCAAGGGTAAACGCAAAAGCAGGATCCCACCATACCACGGGATAATCGCAACGGACTGTGTGGGTGATATCGGGATAATGACGGATGGCGTAGCCCGCGGGCAATGCCGCCCGGGTATCCTCCAACGATGGACTGGACGGTCCCACTACGATGCCGCCCAGCCAGGTTGGATGATGTTGACAGATATAGGAATACACGAATGCACATGCTGTGCTGTCATAGCCTTGCAGCGACAACCAGATACGTGCTTTCGGGTGATACTTTTTTAAGGGAAGGGATAATTCTTCCAGCAATGGCATCACCAGCTGCGGGGCGTTATGACCGGGATCGCCGCCC
Organism: Chitinophaga hostae; assembly: GCF_018224885.1. Lineage (GTDB taxonomy): Bacteria > Bacteroidota > Bacteroidia > Chitinophagales > Chitinophagaceae > Chitinophaga > Chitinophaga hostae. The sequence continues at coordinate 241,376 of NZ_JAGTXB010000011.1, forward strand.
GGAAAAAAAACGGCATCGAGCCTGACCGCCTGGCGGAAGAGCGTGTCAAACTGCAGCAGGTAATAGTTTCTTTTGGCGGTATCGTTTAAATCAAAAGTGGCGGGTGTCCACACCGAAAAATCCAGGTCATACTTTTTGCAAAAGCTGCTGATCCGCAGGTTCATGTCCATAGAGGGCAGGTGAAAATGGGGAGACGGCGGCATAAAGGGAATAGCTTCAATACTGTTGGCCCCAAATATAGCGAGGTCGCGGATGTATTGTTCGTATTGTTCCGGTGTCCATCCATCGTAGGAGTTGGCGAGATTCCGGTACCCGATCTGATGCCCGCGTATGGCTTTCTCCGGGCTGGCATCAACGGCTAAATGTTCCGGAAAATTTACCTGCCCTTGCCCGTATTGCATTATGCGGAGCAGATAGCCCGCGCCATATAGCAGGCCGCGCGGACCATCTCCGTTTACCTGTATGATTTGTCTTTTTTTATCAGGAACTTCGCGGACATGATAAGACTCCGGAGCGCATTTGATACTGCTGAATACGATCACCGGTCCGTTTGCCGGCATCCGGTCTGTAATCCGCCAGGCGAGGCCCGTACGGCGCAGTACTTCTTCCTGTAATACCTGCGCAGCGATCTGTTTATCTTTACTTACGATGGTAACCTCCTGCCAGGTGGCAGCCGCACAAAAAACAGGAATCAGCAATAATAAAGTAAGGAATCCTCTCATTATATCATTTAATCCAGATTAACAAAAAGGAATAGCAGGACAGCAAAGCAGGTGGCGGATCACCACCTGCTTCCTGTAATGTTTATTTGAGGTACCACATCAGTGTGGTTTGTTTATCTGGTCCGAATGCGGCAACACCTTTCTGGTACTCGTCTTCGTTGGTATCGCGTTCCCCGGTAGGATAAATATACCGTTTGGGTAAAACCGGAGTAGAAGACAAGGGGCCCAATACAAATTTCGGGAAACCGGTGCGACGGTTATCAAACCATGCTTCCGTTCCTTTCAGGAAACCGGCGATCCATTTCTGACCAATCAGCTGCTCCAGCGTGCCATTATATTTTACGAGCGGCTGATCGTAGTAGTGGTTGTTGGTGGCGGCCTGATCTACCCCATAATATTTCATATTGGCGGCGATACCAGCATAGTAAAGGCTTTCAGCTGTTTTACCAGGTACGGTCACTTTTCCTGCCTGTACACATTCTGCAAGGATAAAGCAAACTTCGGCATACGTCATCATGGTAGCTTTCACCATGGGATCGCTGTTGCTTTTAAAGATAGCTGCCAAACGTGAAATATGATCTGCTCCGCCGTTATAGTCATAAGGCGCTGGAATAGCATTTGGCACACCTACATAAGGATGATTATCTACCGTGCCACCGGTAAGCGCATCTACCTTGGCGATCCACACTGGCAGCCGCGGGTCATTCCGTTGCAAAAGGGCATCTACGATTTCCTTGCTGGGCTTACGTTTATCAAACTCTGAGAAGGAATTGGCCGTGGGGCCGCCAGGCCAGGAGTTGCCGGACAAGGTACCCAGGTATTTCACTTCTGCATTGTCCGCATTGCTTTCAAAGATGGGATATTTGTTTTTATCGTTCAGGATCTCCTGCATTTCTGTAAATGCAGACGGATAATTTTTGGCGATACGCAGCAGCATTCTTAGCCGCAACGAGTTAGCAAACTTGCGCCAGTTCAGCGGTTCACCGGCATACATCACATCTGCATTGCCATCAACTTTATTACCGATGCTGATCAGCTGATCATTGGCATCTTTCAGCGTTTTCAGCAAAGCCGGGTAAACCGTTTGTTGCGGGTCATATTTTGGATGCACCAGTCTTTCTGATTTCAGCAACAGCGCGTCTGTATAGGGAATGTCGCCGAACAGATCGGTAACGTAGGCAAAGTTAAACGCTTCCATTATTTTACCCACTGCCACATACTGCGGTACATTCATTTTCTGTGCCAGCGCCATCATTTCCCGGTTGGCAGAAAGTCGCGCGTACTCTGCATCCCAGCTCTGCGGCCCCCAGTCAAATTTATCATCCCCTTCATTACGCACCATAGTAATATAACGGCCTGCAGATGCCGGTTTATCAAAATAGGCATCCTGCTGGTAGGCGTAGGCGGTATTAATGATGGTCGACGATAGCAGGAACTCAGGATTGATGACTTCCGACTCGTTTGGATTCACGTTGATTTCTTCCAGTCCTTTTTTACAGGAGGATAGCAAGAAGCCCAACAGTAACATCGTATATAAAAAAGGTATGCGTTGCATAACCATATAATTATTGGTTTAAAAATTAAATCCAAGCTTACAGCCGTAGGAACGGGTATATGGCAATCCCCAGCTGGCTACTCCCGGAGAGAAACTGCCATTGGAAATGGTCATTGCTGTTTCAGGATCATACCCTTGCTCGGCTGCCGTCCAGGTAAACAGGTTACGTGCAATCAGTGATACCGATAGATTACCCAGGGGGAATTTGCCCAGTGTTTTCTTTGAAAAATTATAGGTAAGAGAGGCTTCTCTCAGTTTCACATAACTGGCATCAAACGTAGAGCGGCCATTGAAACTCCAGTAGTATTCTCCATAATAATTTTCCGGATCAGTGATGATATCATTTTTCTTATACTTACCAGGGCTTACCTCGATATAACCATCGAGGATCATACCATCGGTACGTTGATTGGTGCCATCATTCCAGGCAAAACCACCGGTTTGCGGATCACGACCGTTAATCGTTGTGTAGGTGCGGCCATCGCTCAACAGGTTCTTTGCCACATAGGAAAAGAATTTGCCACCCTGGCGCCAGTCGATCAGCAGGTTCAGCGCAAAACCTTTATAGGTAAATGTATTGGTGATCCCTATCATAAAATCAGGGTTGTAGTTACCTATCTTGATATAATCATTTACTTTCTGGTAAGAGCCATCCTGGTCCAGCAACGGTTGCCCTTTAAATTCACCATCCGGTACGGTAGCCCATCCCTGCGCATACATATCACCCATTTGCGAGCCTTCCTGCACCTGGAAGCGAATGCCTTCCGCGCCACCTGCGAGGTAGCTGGTAATGCCCGGATAGAGCTCTAATACTGTGTTACGGTTACGTGTGTAGTTCACCTGCAGATCCCAGCGGAAAGGGCCTGCCACCGGAGTGGCGCTCAAACCGATTTCCACACCTTTGTTACTTATTTTACCGGCGTTAATATACATGCTGTTATAACCGGACGCCATCGTCACGGGGATCCTCATAATCTGGTTACGATCTACCGTATTGTAATAGGTAAAATCCAGTCCGATTCTGCCATTCAGAAAACGAACATCCGCTCCCAGTTCATGAGAAGTTGCGATCAACGGCTTTAGTTGGTTGTTATTCAGGGTACTGTTGATATTCGCCACTTTTACATCTCCCCAATCCTGTCCAAACGCAAAAGTATTGTACAGGTTGTATGGATCTGTATCTCCACCTACCTGTGCCCAGTTTACTCTTATTTTGGCATAAGAAAGTACTTTGGATTTTATGTCCAGCATATCCGATACAATCAGGCTTAAAGACGCGGAGGGATAGAAATAGGAATTGTTGGCAGGCGGCAATGTGCTCGACCAGTCATTACGTGCCGTAAGATCCAGGAAGGCATAGTTGCGGAAACTCACCTCTCCCATACCGTATACGCTGTTGATCCGTTTGGTGTACCTGCCGGAAGTATTTTGGACGGTACCTGCTTTGGCATTGGAAATATTATACAACTGCGGGATGACCAGGCTCTCCGTTTTCTGACTGGTTGCTTTTGTGAGGCGGTTCATCCTGTTGGCGCCACCAGACACGGAAATAAAGAAATCTTTATTCAGTTGTTTTTTATAACTGAGCAGGAAGTCAGTATTTTGTTCACGGAAATATTCAGTTTCAATGGCATATGCGCCGGATGGATTCCGTATAGAACCAAAGGGGCGTTTACTTTCCCGGCTTTCAGAGTAAAGGTCCATACCGGTGCGTCCCATCAGTGTCAGGTCTTTCGTAATCTGGATATTCAATTCTACATTACCCATCATACGATCCCGGTCATATCCATTAATAAACTCGTAAGCTACGAGGTAAGGATTGTCGGTGCTCCCGGGCAGATGCGTAAATTGTTCCAGGCCTTCCTTACCTGGTAACCAATAGTTACGGAGCTTCCTGATATCAATATTCGGCGTAGTGGTGTAAACGATATTGCTCACGCCACCCCGGTTAAATGTGGGCCGGTTTCCGCTGCTGTTTTTCGTATAGCCGATATTGGTACTCACCTTTACTTTGGGGTGGAGTGTATATCCTGCCGCAAGATTAAGTGTATTCCTTGTCAGATCTGTATTAGGAATAATCCCTTCGTTTTTCAGATTGGTGTACGACAAGCGAAAATTCCCCTCCTTATTATTGCCTGTCAACGCAATGTTATTGGTAAGCGTAGAACCGGTGCGGAAAAAATCATTAAACCGGTTCGGATATGCTACCCAGTCTGTCGGAATCGGGTCACCGTTATTATCCAGCGGGCTGTCCCATTGTATATGTTTGGTACCAACATTTAATCTGGGGCCCCAGGTAGCTTCAGAAATGGTTTCATCAGAACCGGTGCGGTCGCCGGCACCGAATTCATTCTGAAATTTCGGGAACAGCCATGCTTTATCGAACATAGCGCTTGAGTTCACGGAAACGCCCAATCCTTTTGTAGGACCATTACCTGATTTGGTGGTGATAAGTATCACACCGTTGAGTGCGCGGGAACCATATAATGCTGAAGCGCTGGCGCCTTTCAGCACCGTAATGCTTGCAATATCGTCCGGGTTGATATCAGATATGGTACTGCCGTAGTCGACTACCACCTGGCCTACGGGCTGTTTGGGCGCACGTACTGCAGGGGCAATAGGAATACCATCTACCACATATAAGGGCTGATTATCGCCGTTAAAACTGCTTTGTCCGCGGATATAAACCAATGAAGTGCCACCTGGATCAGAGCTGGCGCTTCTTACATTTACGCCCGCTACTTTACCCGATAACGCATTGGCGATATTCACTTCTTTTACGGTATTTACCTGCTCACTCTTTAACGTAGCAATGGAATAGCCCAATGCTTTTTCGGAGCGTTTAATACCCAGCGCAGTTACTACCACGTCGTCGAGACTCCGTACATCGGCAGCCAGTTGTACCTGCATGTTACCATTTCCCACGGGTTGTTCTTTTGAGCGGTATCCTACAGAACGGAATACCAGTACGGCATTGCTACCCGCCACCCGCAGGGAAAAATTGCCATCCGCATCAGTGGCTGTACCATTGCTGGTACCTTTTTCATGTACGCTGACTCCCGGCACGGGCGTTCCTTTATCGTCCGTAACAGTACCTTTTACCAGTTGATCCACCGGTTTGGCAGCAGCTTTTGTTTCGGTAGCGACAGTATGGATCGCGTAATCGTGATCGCTGAGTTTAACAACCTGCAAGCCCAGTGGCAGCAATATTTTGCCCAGCTGTGCTTCCATGTTACCGGCAGTCAGACGCGCTTGTTTTGCGGCCACCAATTTGCCGGCCACCTGTGCCGGCGAATAATTAAAGCTGACGCTGAGATCTCCTTCCAGGTTAGTCAGCATTTGGCGTAGTGAAATAGTTCCTGCTTCTTCCGGAGTAGCGGTGCTTCTTACCATTAATTGCTGCGCCGTAATATGGTTGGTAAGCAGCAGCATTAACAGCAGCATCGTGCTCCAGGGAGCATAAAGCTTCGTAAAGCTCTTTTGCATAACTGTAAGTTTTAAAGACCTTATTCAAAAATGATAACTGAATTATTCTGTGTCATTTTCAGCTGATGAACTGTCGCCATCGCCTTTAACAGCATCGCCGGATCAGCCGCGGGGCCTGAGCCGGTAAACAGCAGGCGCGCTATTTTGCTGTTGCCAAACTGAACCTGGTAGCCGTAGATGTCTTCCAGGTGCTGTGCAATCCGACCCAGCGATTCATCCCGGAACACCAGGCGTTGTTGCTTCCAGGCGGTGAGCTGTGCCGGATCAGCCACCAAACGATGGTGTTCTCCGGGGGTAAATGCCATCATATCTCCTGGCTTCATTTGCAGGCTATCATTGACCACAATCTTTCCTTCTTCCAATAATACCTGTATGTTATTATGCCGGTTATATACATTAAAGGCAGTTCCCTTTACTTCGATAGTTACTTCCGGCAGGAGTACCCGGAACTTCGGGTGCAGTCCTGCAGGGGATTTGGATACATTAAAATAGGCCTCTCCATTCAGCGCCACTGTTCTTATCTTATCTTTCTCCCATTTGGCCGGATAGGATATGGAAGAATTGGCATTCAGTTGTACCGAAGATCCATCCGGCAGCGTTACGGTTTTAGTTTCTCCGAAGCCGGTTTGTACCAGTATTTTTTCTGTTTGGGAGTTGCCGGTATAATACCAGATACCTACCAGCAGCAGTAAACCGGCTGCTGCTGCGCTGAGCGCATACCACCAGCGGCTGTGCGGTTGTCCGTTATTTTTTTTAACAACGGTATCGTCCAGGAGTCTGTCAACCTGTTTTTTTACTACCTCCATTTCTTCCGCACTCACCTCGTTGATCCGGAACTGCAATGCCAGCACCAATGCCCTGGCGTCGTAGAGCACTGCTTCCTTTTCCGGATGCGTCGATTGCCAGTGGGTCCAGAAACCGGTTGCGTCCCGGTCGTGTAGCACCCATGCCCGGAAAGAGGCATCTGCCGCAAAATCTGCGGCCTCATATTCGTCATAGTTCATAAAAAAGTACCTTGTACAATAAGAAGAGACGGTAACCGGGAAAATGCCCTCAGGGAAAAGGAAGTTTTTTTAAATTATTTTTTAGCGGAGCATCAGGGCGGCTTCATTTTGTGCCAACAGTTCCTTTAATTCAGCGATCGCCCGATAAATTAAGGTACGGGCATATTTTACTTCTTTCAATACCATGATCTCCGCTATTTCTTCATAGGTAAGACTTTCATAGAAACGGAGATAGATGGCTTCTTTTTGCCGGAGTGTGAGGGAGTTGAGCTGCTGTTGCAGTAAACGGGTGGCTTGTTCTGTATGCTGGCGGTTAATGAGGATGCTCTCCGGAGATAATTCCAGGTCGAAAAGAACGGCGGTGCTTTCATCGAGGCTCCCGGGCAGTTTTGCGGATCTTTCCAGGTACCTGAATAGTTTTCTCCTGGCTGATACCAACAGATAGCTTTTCAGGTTGACGGTTACCGCCAGGCCTGCCCGTTGAAGGAACAACTGTGAAAAGAAGTCCTGCAGCACATCTTTTACAAGGGCACGATCCGGTGTAAACCGAATACAATACCGGAACAACAGCGGAAAGTAGCGCCGGTATATTTCCGCGAAGGCGTCCCGGTCTCCCTCACAAAGCCGGCCCCACAGGAACTGTTCATCTTGCTGAAGATTATAAGGGCTGGTAGACATCTGTTATGTGAATTAGGAATAAGGATTTCACTAAGCTACACATTGGCCGTTTGCCATCATAATTTCCTGTCGAAAATAACATCTATTTAATGTGAAGACAAAGGAGCGGTTATTACTTCACTGATCTGTAACCGTTCGCACCAGTCTTTGAAATCACGATAAATTTGCTGCAAGGTTTGTTTTTGTTCCGGTGTCAGCTCCAGCGCATGTGCACGGCTGATAGTCCGTACCGGCAGACCGCGTAACTGGAGAAAATACTTGGCGCTCAACGGGTAGGCAATATGGATCAGCGGATCTACCCGTTGCAGTTCCGATTGTATCCAGCGTACATCTTCCTGCCTGCTTTCATCCAGCACATGATTACACAACCATACCAGTATTTCCGGGTAAAAATTTCCGGAGATAGATGACATCCCGGCTGCTCCCATCTCCATGGACATTACCCCGTTGGGCGTATGCGCATCATAGAATTCCAGCCCGCTGCCTGCAGTTACCGCCAGCTTGGCCCGCACACTGTCCACGTTACACGAAGTATCTTTATGGTAGATCAGCCGGTTTGTAGACAGCAATGTAGCTAAAATCTCCGGTGTTATCACTCTTTTGTAAGGCGCCGGGCATTCATACAATCCCAGCGGAATATTTCCTGTTAGCCCAAACAGCTGTTCAAACCGGTGCAACAGGATATCATCCGCCTCGTCGATGTTGGCAAAATGACCGGTGATCATGATCACCGCATCCACGCCGGTATCATGGATCTTCTGCGTAAAGGCGGCTTTGTCGGGAATCGTTAATCCGAACGACCCGGTGGCCACTACGGGCACGCGTCCGTTTACATACCGTACTACATGACGGGTCAGCTCCAGCCGTTCATCCTCGCTGATACTGTACATTTCAGACGAAAGACAATTGGCAAAAAATCCCTTCACCCCAGCTTCCAGGTAAAAATCTATCAGCGGTTCCACCATATCATGGTCTATCTGTGCTTTCAGGTTAAACGGTGTAATCATTACCGGTACAAATTTCTTTTGCATAGCAAACAGGTTTTAGGTCAGGAAATTTTAAGGCGTTGCATACGCGATAAGAGCATGCCCACCAGGAATATTGATAAAGTGCCTACCACGATGATCATATGCACATGCAGCGGGCTGCGCAAACGCACCCATTCAGCGGGCAGGTATTTGGAAAGCGACATCCACAGGATGATCAGCAGGCCTGTCAGCGTAGCGGCAACCGCCGCGGCATTTTTTGTTTTTGAAACAATACCCAGGAGAAAAAGTCCCAGCATACCGCCGGCAAAAATGCCTGACAACTCCCACCACATGTCGAGGATACTCTTTACCCCTATCATGGATATGCCAAAAAGAATGGCCAGCACGCCCGTTACCATGGTAGCGGTATACAACACTTTCATATCTGTTCGCGGGCCGGAGTTACGATTGATATAGCGCTGGTAAATGTCTTTCAAAAAAACAGTAGCGGTACTGTTCATGCCGCTGCTGACGGTACTCATAGCAGCTGATAAAATGGCCGCCACAATTAACCCGAGGAGTCCCCGGGGCACCTTCATCACCATAAACCAGGGCAGCACCTTATCACCGTAATCTGCCGGCTGCAGGGTGTTGGCGGCTACCTGACGCTCTGCCGCCACCTGCTGTTTTACCGCCAGGAGTACTTCAGGATGCTGTTGGCCATAGGCATACAGGGCTGTACCAATAAAAAAGAATACCATGCTGACCGGAACATACCAATATACACACAACCATATGCTGCGGGCAGCTTCTTTTTCCGAGCGGGCGGTATGATATCGCTGTACGTAGTTCTGGTCCATTCCAAAATTATTCAGGTTAATAAAAAAGCCATAGAGCAGTACCACCCAGAATGTGGAGCTATGGAAATCATTCAGCTCAAAGCTCCCTAAAGAAAATTTTCCGTCGGCCATACCAATCCTGACAATATCCGCCACGCCGTTGTTCATGCCCGTGATGACCAGCCAAAGGATCACGAGCGCGCCGGCGGTTTTAACGATGCCCTGCAGCACTTCTGTCCAGATCACCGCTTCCATGCCACCGAGTACAGTATATATAATAATACAGACGCCTGTAACGGTCATGATAGTACGCATTTCCAAACCTGTCAGCGCCTGCAGCGCCAATGCCACCCCAAAAAAGATAGCGCCCATCCTGGCCAGCTGCATCAGCATAAAACAAATCATGGCATAAGTTCTGGCCCATGGCCCGAAGCGGCGCTCCAGGTGCGTATAGGCGCTCACTTCGCCACTGTGCCGGTAAAAAGGCACAAAATATTTTGCCGCAATAAAAGCGGCCAACGGCATAGATAAACTGAATACAAAAGCATTCCAGTTACTGCCGAAAGATTTTCCCGGCACACCCAGGAATGTGTTACTGCTTAAAAAAGTGGCGTACAACGAAAGTCCTAAAGCCCAGCCTGGAATACTTCCCGATGCTGTTGTAAATTGTGCAGCATTCTTATTTTTCCGGGAAAACCACACGCCTACCAAAATCATACATAGCAGGTAAATAACGATGACAGCCAGATCTATTAAGGGCAATTGGTGCATAGCAGTTCACTATTGGTTGATAAGTACCCGTTAGTACGTGGAAAATGAAAATCACAGTGCCAGTTTCTTATGCTAAGGTTGCAAATTTTTATGTACTAAACAATGTTGAATGTTATGAAAAGAATAGCTTAAATTACTATCACCATGGACCATCATGCCGCCAACACATCCACTGCATGGATCTTACCGGGTCAGCTGAAACGCAGGCTGGAAAAACATCCGCTGGGTAAAAATCTCTTTATTACGACGATGGGGCTATACCCTGAAAACGCGGCCAGGGAACTCGGCGAAATTAAAGGCGCCAGCGTATATACGTTACTGTATGCAGCACACGGGAAAGGATGGCTGGAAACGGCTGCTAAAAAAATTGTTGTTGGCGCCAACCAATACCTGATCGTTCCGCCCAAAACGATTTTTCGCGCCGGTCCGGACCGGGATGATCCGTGGCGGATGTACGCCGTACAGTTTACCGGGCAACTGGCTGCCGAAATATACCGCTACCTGGGCACCGGGCTGCAGCCCCGCACTACGCCTCCGCTGGTGGGCCGGAATGCACAATTCGACGATATCCTTCATCATCTCGACCTGATGAACAACATAGAAAATCTATTATACGCCAATTTTCGTTTTTACAGCTTCCTTGGCACCTTCCGACTCAGCGTATTTAACTATATGAAACGAGGGGCGGATAATATCATTGAGCGATGTATACAGCTCATGAAACAACGGCTGAATCAGCATCTCACACTGGCTGACCTCTCCCGGGAAATGTGTATGTCGGCCTCTTATCTTTCTGCGCTCTTCAAAGAAAAAACCCGTTACTCTCCTATACAGCTGTTTACTTCGCTGCGTATGCAGAAGGCCAGTCAGCTGTTAAAAGAAACCCGTTTTACCATTAAAGAAATTGCGGGGGAAATGGGGTACCCTGACCAGTACACTTTTTCAAGGTCATTCAAATTAGTAATGGGGGTATCACCGAAAACGTTTCGGGATAAATTATAGCTGCTTTGCCACGATTTTTTTTTGCCCAGGATTAACGGTGACTATGATGATTTTCAGGATTTTTTTCCATTTTTTGATTTTAAAGATTAACGGAGATATAAGCAGATATATCTTTATTAATCTTAAAAAAT
>NZ_JAGTXB010000012.1 GCF_018224885.1 Chitinophaga hostae
GTTTCGAGCCTTTTATTTATGGAAGGAAATGGGATAATATCTTTCATGCTATTAATAGTCGTGTCAATTATTAACGGATTTGTAGGTTTAGCCTTCAAGTAATATCTAAAATCAGAATAATCGTTCAATATCATCTTATCAAAATAATAAAATCCCCTGGAGGCCATAAAATATGCATCTTTCAGATAGGCAGCTTTTTGCTTCTCATGGTAGTTGTCTATTAACTCAAGAACATGATCTTCTATTATAATATCATTTGATGATACAGGGAGTGAGCGAAAATATTTTATCATTCTCGTCAATCGCTCCTTATCTGAGGATGTGGATTCCGGCAGCAACCCGCCACCGGATGCCACGATGGCAATTTGGTTGTTACTGTCTGTAAAATACCAATCCGTATCAATACCAGGTTCAATCATTGCTTTTTCCATTTTTCAGTGCATACTATTAGCTTTTTATTTAATCATATCCCATTGGATACCAAACACCACGATATATGGGAGGTTTCATATTGGGAATCACATGACCCTGGTCAAGTTCCCGTATATCCACGTTTTCAATTACCCGCTTGAAAGCAGGGCGACCGATTGCAGTAAATACATTTTCATCCAGGATTTTAACTGCATCATCATAATCAAATACAGTTACTCCGCAACCCAATCCTATTCCAGGAGGATAGTTAGAAGCAGCATCTATCTTAAACTCGAACCAAAATCGTTTGTACAAATCACTCATAGTCATTTTAATTTTCTCTTGGTATGATAGACGGACTTGCGATCTCCCACGATTCCATTAATTTCAACTTGCTAAATTTATCTAAAAAGCAACTATTTTCAATAGCTAATTTTAATGCTCGGAGATATTCAATTTGCTTAGGGCTATTAGAAAATAGTGCTTCTTCTATGGTTGGTTCTGCATTGAAATTTTTCTTAAACAATTGGTATAATTTTGCTCTACGACACCAACACGTCCACTTGCCAAGCCAATTGGGCCTTCGTTTCCTTCGGATGTGTTTTGTGCAGGAATATCGTCAGCCCAAACGAATAATAATGTGTTACTCCACGTAATAGAATCGGTAATTACAGCTGTCTTAAATAGTTGCCATCCAACTTAAACCGTCTCTTGTTCATAACGATGTAATCTCTGATTGAGACATCAGTCAGTACAGTAAGTACTATTTTCCTGTTATTGGATTTAATAGGAATCCATTCTGATGACATGCCATTCTCAAAAACAATTTTCACACTATCTATTTTCTCATATAAGCCGTTACACTTTCCAATCATTGGGAGACACTTTATTGTATCATTATTAACTGCCACAAAGGCATCTGTCAGAAGTTCGTGCTTGGTATTTTCTACAATGGCGATATCAAAACTATCAACAAATTTTCTATTTTCTCCATAACTCACCTCCGCGGGAATATTATTCGATTGAAATGTACTTTCTAGTATTATCAGATCTTTAGATATCTTCCATTTACCCTGGCTTATTTCATGAGTCGCACAGGTATTTAAACTATAAGAAAAGGTACTGTCCCTTTTTAATATTAAGCTAACAAGATAATAGCTATCTTTGGCTGAATAACTGAACTTAAGGGAAATACCTTTCATCCTATCATTTTTAGTAGTGAGTTCCTTTTTCAATCTTTGGCAGTTGCCATATGTCGAAAAGAAAGACACTAAACTAACTATAAAAAATATTCTCATATTATTTATAGTTAAGTAATTGACCTGTGTATTACGCTGGTTTGCCATTTAACTTTTGATTACTCTTATTGAGGAAATTAATCGCCTGTATCAATGTCATCTTGCTATTGTCTTAAATCGAAGTGCAAAAGATATACTACTAGCCGAATTATATTTATCAAATCTGCTGCTGAAGTATTGGTAGTAAGCTGCACGTTGCTACCTGCCAAGAAGGTGTAAGCACCTCTGCCCACTATTAAACTCGCTGCACTGAATAAAAATATACAACTTAAACAGGTTTACTATCTGTGGTAAAGACATTATTAACACTAAATGCCGCGGTTCTCAGAAGAAATTAACTTCCATTTAGCTTCATCACAAGAGTATTCAAATACTGTTCGCGTCCCTCCTCCATTAGAGAAATCATAATTGCGATTTTTATAGGTTATATAAAAATTGATAATAGTAACTACGAACTTATTGCTATTTAATGCAGTGAGTACTTTCCAGGCATAGATGCCCTTTGATAGTACTTTCCTGTTTCGGTCATCGTAGATATTAATAAATTTAAACTTACCATTGAATGATACATAATTTAATGGTTGATCTTGTTCATTTAGCAAATACAAATTTTCAATATAATATTCATTATTCTGCTTTTTACTCGTCTCCAGAAGTTGTGTATACTTAATGATAATGGCTGAATCAACCATTGAATTATAGTCGTCCTTACTTTGCTGTGCGTGGACCGCCAAAACATAGGCTAATAGAATCATCAGAAAAAAGGCTCTTCTCATTATATTACTTCTTCGGTGTTACAAAATTAGCTGTGGAATAGTTGCAGTCACTCCAGTATTATTGTAGATGTAGACTGTTTCATTGCTTCTTGAAAATACATAATTAATTTTACTTCCGCTATTAACGACATCCGCTCCAACATTTGATGGCGCGTTATTGAAACGCCCGGTTGTTGTTCGATCTATAGTTGTCCCTCCAAGTGGATTGTTTCCACCTGGTCACAAACAGACCTGGCTGTGGAGAGCAACGTATCCAGAGAGATTATAGGCAAGTATGAGCGCGGCGATGCTACGCCATCTATCGATTTCGCAAAACGGATTGCGGATGCGCTGGGCGTATCACTGGATTACCTGGTGGGTGAAGGGATTAACGCGCACTTTGATAAAAAAAACCTGCAACGCATCCAGGACATTGAGAAGCTGGACGAGGATACTAAAGAAAAGGTGTATTTCCTTATTGATAACATTATTCAAAACACCAAAGCTAAAAAAGCCTTTAACTCATAAAAAAAGTGCAGAGGTTCCCTGCACTTTTTTATGAGTTAAAGCTTTAAAAACTAAATGCCTCGGTTCTTGGAAGTAATTAACCGCCATTTACCATCATCACAAGAATATTCAAACACTGTTGTTGACCCTCCTCCATTAGAAAAGTTATAATTATGATTTTTATACGTTATGTAAAAATCTACAATGTTGATTGTAAACTGATTCTTCCTTAATGTTGTAAATACTTTCCAGGCATAAATGCCTTTTGAGAGTACCTTCCTGTTTTGAGCATCATAAACATTCATAAGTTTGAACTTATCACTGGACGGCACATAATTTAATGGCAGATTTTGTTCATTTAATAAGTACAAGTTATTAAGATAATAATCAGTATTCTGCTTTTTAATTACATCCGAATACTGAGTATACATAATACTAATGGCTGAGTCTACCATTAATTTATATTCATCTTTATTCTGTTGTGCATCTGCCTTAAAACAATAAGCCAATATACTAACGATAAAAAATATCTTCTTCATATTTTACTTCTTGGGTGTTACAAAATTAGCTTGTGGAATAGTCGCAATCACTCCGGTATTATTATAAATATAAACAGTCCCGTTCCCCCTTGAAAACACATAATTAACCTTATTTCCACTATTCCCTACATCACCACCGACATTGGAAGGCGCATTCCTAAATGCTCCAGAGGTAACTGAGCCACCTAATGTAGTTCCCCCCAATGGATTTCCCCCTGTTGATGACTCTGATTTTGTTCCGCTTGGATGTGAGTGAAAAGTTGATTGGAAGTCAAAACTGGCTATTTCAATATGGGCATCTTTATTCACCGTGGGGTCAGAAACTGGTCCGGCCGGAGATTGAGTCACCGTCCCATCGGTTTTAATAACACCTCCATATTCTCTATTATTTGCAGGATCTGTTCCCCCTTTGCCATTGTCTTGATTAACTATATCAACCATGGCTTGTCTTGTGTCTTTAGATCCCTCTATTTCAACGAAGTTCTCATAAATAGTCGGATTAAAATCAAAAAATGCGTAAGATCCGCTATGCACTTCAATAGATTTCTCCACTTGCTTTTGTTCGTCTTTGCTCATCCC
Source organism: Chitinophaga hostae (assembly GCF_018224885.1). Classification (GTDB taxonomy): domain Bacteria; phylum Bacteroidota; class Bacteroidia; order Chitinophagales; family Chitinophagaceae; genus Chitinophaga; species Chitinophaga hostae. The sequence continues at coordinate 4,090 of NZ_JAGTXB010000012.1, forward strand.
TGCAGAAGGCGCCCCACTATCAAAATTTTTCTGACTGGTTTTGATCACATATACTTTCCCATCATCTTTCCCATCGTCACCAATCTTTCGTCCCTTTTCATTAAGAAAGTCGCCCGGCACCATTCCATCAGGATCAGTAAAACGTATAGGATTATTATATGAATAGACATAAGGAGACCAACGCCGCGACACTTCAGAAAGAGGATCCACTACATGCCATCTCCCAATCTGTGCATCATACATCCTTGCCCCATAGTCATACCATTCAAGCCCTGATCCATCCCCGAACTCTTTCGATTGAAGTTCCTTATCATTGTATTTCAGGCGATTTTCAGCATAGTTACTTCCCTTCAACGCATTGGAAGATATCCCACTCATTGTGAGTCCAAACGGGTAATAATATATCTCCTCCTAAAAGCATGGCTCTCTATTGGTTCATTCTGTACCAGTTCCCCTTTACTTTCGACCATCCTTCTTTATAGAATCCAGTCCGGTATTTCTCATCAGAAAACCGTATTAAATCTGGCTTTTCTTCATTTAAAAGGCCAATAAATACATTTCCATTAGTATCAACTTTCAGGCTTCTAACATGATAAGATAAAAAATGTATTGCCAGACGCTCCAATGATGTCTTGTTAATATTAATTGTATCCTTCATAAGAACAGTACTAGTCTTAACTACCTTCTTCGAATCTTCATCAACATATACTATAAATGGGCCGTCATTCTTTTCTTCCGAAAGATCATTATCTACAAATAATATAAGTAACTGTTCTTTATCCCTTCCCCGAAAGTATACGCATTTATTAATAAATGCCGTAAAATCAGCATCAGCATATTTATCAACAAATTGTTCCTGCCGTCTTGTCCCGCATGAACATAACGCCAAAAAAAGTATCGCTATTTGAAATTGTTTAAGCAACTGCATCTTTATCTTTTTATGCTTAAAAAACAGATATAGGTAACAAAGGTCCAAATTCAACCTTACCTGAATACTCTATCTCTTTATAGTAATTAATATAGCCATGTTCAAACCCTTTCATTATGGAATATTGGTCATCCATAGAATCTGGTTGAGAGCTATAGTTATTCTCTTTTGTATTTACGAGACTGTTGTAGTGCCCACCTCCCAACAGCTCAGGAAGACTTAATCCTAAAGCTGCACCGGCAGCTCCAAAGAGGAAGTTTCCAAAATTCATATGATTATGCGCAACACCATCCACGAGGAAAATCATCGATGATGGTTTATTAACAGGGCTTGCGCTTGCTTCAGGAAATTGCCTGTGAATTCCTCTATAAGAAAAGTCCAAGCCTCCGCCTCCTTGTCCTTGTTCGCGAATATATTCATATCGACTGTTTCGATTTTCCAGTTTATTCTCACTATCAAATACACCTGCACGAGACATCATATCTCTAATATCACTTTCCTTTACAAATTCTACCCGTTTAATAACTCCACTCTGAATATCTTTAACATCGTTCTTAGGATCAGCAAAGCTAAACTTCTGAGTAACTTGTCCCTGGTTATCCACTATACGCCCTTTACTGCCATGCCACAGGTTATGCCACCAATTATCTTTAGTTGTACCTGTATAGTTGCCCGCAGCATCGAAATTGATGAATTTCTTACCATTCGGATCTAAATAGCGAATCGGATTATTTCCCATTGCGACATATGGAGATAGGGGATAAAATTTAACTGCCAATGGATCTATTGATGCCCAACGACCTATTTGCGGATCGAGTGCCCGTGCTCCAAAGTCATACATCTCTAACCCACTTCCATCTCCGAACTCCTTATTCTGCAACTCTTTCCCGTTATACTTCATCCTATTCTCTGGATAATTCGCACCTTTGAGCGCATTCGAAGATATCCCCGCCATGGTCAACCCAAACGGATAATAATAGCGTCGCCTCCAGCACCGGTCTCAAAGAACTCCTACCACTAAAAATAACGGATTTTATTTTTTCATATGAAAGAAAAAAATCTAACCGGTCATAAAACGCGGTCACCGTCCGGGGGTAGATGATGTGTTACTGCTGCTGATTTTATATTCTCATGCTGATCATGGATTTATCGTCCAGCCTATGTTCTGCCGTCCCCCACATCATCTATCCCCGGACGGAAGCGCGATAGTCAAAAGCTGATCAGGGTACTAGCGCAGGTGTTCGCGCAGCTTATTCTACTCATCGCCGGGCCAGCGGTATAACGCTGATGGCTATATTCTATCGCCCGTGCAAAACGTCCTCCGCCCCACACCGCCATTCCCCCCTGGCCGCTGCGGCGGCAGCCAGAGCGCAGGCCCTGTAGCGCAGCGGAAGGGCCCAGCGAGGGCGAGCCGCAGCAGGCCGCGCCTTCGTCCTATATCTGGCCGGGAGCGCCAGCGGACGGCAAAATCAAAAATGGAAGGCCAGGGGGGAGAGCGGGGGGCGGACAAAAATGGACAGCGAAGGGATGGCGGGCATTAAGGCAACCACGATTAAAAGCAGCCCTTAGCCAGACCGGGAGCTGGACGAACGGAGGGCGCAGGAGCGCAAAAAGCGTGACAGGCCGCAGCGCAGCCCCTGAAGCGCAGCGGAAGGGGCAAGCGTAGGACTGGCGCGTCTTTTTGCCGACTAAGCCCGCAGTGAGACCGCTTTTCCTTTAACATAAAGGCTTTACGTTAACGGGAAGGGATATATTATTTTTGATAGCATCGGCATTATTTCAACGGATGGTACTGTCGCAGGGCATTTTGAAGATCATCTATGTTATTTAGTTTATAACGCTGCGTACTACTCACATACCGGTGGCCAGCCATATACTGCACCTGCCGCAGGTTGTACTGCTTTAACCAGTGGGTTATTACACTGCTTCTGATCTGTGTTGCATCGATCACTTTAACATTGAGCTGCCGTAGCTGCCGCATCATTACGCCCACCTGGTTAACGATGTTATTAGCACTGACTTTGCGTTTCTTATTTTCCTGCAGCAATGGACCGGTTTTAAACCTATTGGCTTTTATATAGGCTTGTAGTTCCAGCACCTGCGCAGCTTCCAGCCTTAACCACCTTTCATTACTATGAGTGCTGCCACTAATAAAAACCTTCCCCTCTTTTAAGTAAATATCTTTTACAAATAACCGTTTCAGTTCCTCCACTGTTACTCCCTGCTGGACAAGCAGACCAAGCATTATTTTCTTTGATGCATCTACCTGTAATTGTAGCTGGTAACATTCATACAGCTGGAGCATTTCATCCTGGCTTAACAGGTTATTAGGCAAACGTCGGGTAATACCTTTCATAAACAAGCCTGTAGCGGGGTTGTCGGTACGTTTTCCTTCCGCCACCAGGTAGTTAAAGTAATGCCGCACCGGGCATAGTATAGCATTTATCAGGGCTTTACTTTTATTCATGGATTGCAGCCACCGGATAAAGTCCAGCAGCTCCGTATAAGTGATAACATCGGCTGATAACTGTTCCTGCTGTAGCCATGCTGTAAAGTAGTCCAGGTACTTGCTGTAAGTGCTGATAGTGCTACCGCTGTGTTGTTTCTGTTTTAAATAATCAGTGAACATCATATCATGTCATTTACAAGGTGAGTATAAATCTGCGTACTGTCTAATACCTCATGTCCTAAAAGCTCCTGGATTTGTTCAAGGCTCATACCTGATGCCAACAGGTGCGTAGCAATACTGTGCCTCAGCGTATGTGTGCCAATATTTTTTATTAATCCTGCCTTTTTAGCCAGTCCCTTAATGCGGATGTATAAACTTTGCTTTGTGAGTCCTTTGCCCTTATTTGCGCCTATAAACAGCATTTGTGAAGATGTTTGCAACAACTGAGGCCGGGCGTGATCTATATATAATCGCAGTTGCTCGTAACTGCCGCCAGCTATAGGCACATACCTTTCCTTGTACCCCTTGCCTTTACGTACATAGAGTAACCTGCGATCAGTAATAATATCGCTTATCTCAAGACTGGCGCCCTCATTGAGCCGCAGACCACAACCATAAAACACCGCCAGCATAGCCTGGTCACGCAGCCCCAATACACTATCGTCCGTAGCTTCGTATAGTTGCCGGATTTCCTGCACGGTTAGCCATACAGGTTTATTTCTGCTATCCTCCATCCACTCCAGATTAAAGCCTATACCACTCTTACCGGTTTCACGCAGGTAACGACTGAACAACTGTAATGCCTGAACATACTTATTAATATGACCTGCACTATAACCGCGACCAGTACGGATACCGGTTTGTAATTTCAGATGATCTATATAACTGCTGGCATCGGCTGCCGTAAGCTGTTGTAACCCCATTTTACCGTGCCGCTCCTGATAGTGCAGGAACTCACCCACGTGACGCGGCAGGTTATATACGCTACTATCCGCATAATTCAACGTTTCAAGCCACTGCTTAAAACCTGCACATAGTAACACATGCTCACTACTGCGCAGTACGTACATTGTTTCCATAAACAATAAATTTTAATAATAAGAGAGGGGCTAAACGGAGTAAAAGAGAAGATAAATTTTTACTACTATAGTCTTTTTCACTGTCGCAGTTGTCGCAGTAGCCTAAAGCCTTTACTGTGGCACCTCTTACTGCGACAGTAACTCACTGTCGCAGTACTGTCGTAGTAGACGCAGTAGATTTTAATCCGGAGAGTATTACCTGTAATTGATCATCTATAAGGCGGGTAAGTTCCTTATATTCATTACCATCTAAGATAACATATTCAAAACCCTGACGGTGCTTATAACCGCTTACCTGACGGATATAACCGTATTGATGTAACTCCCTGATGTAACGCTGTACGGTACGGGGTTGTAGCCTGAACTGTTTCCGTACCTGCTGTGGAGTAAAACTACCCTCCCCATTATTATGCAGGTAATCCCTCAGCTGTTCTAAAAAGATCCTCGTAGCCTTTGCCAGTTCATCACCCTTACTAAACATCACCTCCTTTAACAACCCGAACGCTGCCGCAATATCATCCGGCGTAGTTTCAATATAGGGATGACCGTTACTATCACGCTTTACTTCCCGCTGATACTGATGATAAAAGGTAATCGTTTCTATAAACGACAATAACAACGTCATAGTTCTGCGCGGCTTAAAAATTTGTTCCGGTAACTGGATACAACCAGCGTAGGGATTCACTACCCGTACAGGTTGCAGCACCTGTTGCACATTCCTAAAAAGCTGTTTAATAGCCTGTTCCTGGCTGTAGTTAACCGCTCCCGCACTCTGGCGGGTTTGATATTCCATAATACGCCTGTCCTGTTCCTTACTGGCATCCACGTACAACAGCAGGCAACGGTTGGCGTTATCTTCGTATAGCTTTTCCCGTGTGGTGCAGCCACTCACACTTACCGGGCCATCCACTGTAACGGTAACCGTTTTCAGGTTGCCTTTATTATCTTTTAGTGTAACCGTTTTAGTGATACGCTTTTTACTTTGCAGTTCCCGCAAGGGATACAGGGACGTTTCCGCACCGTCCAGATCCTCGATCAGCAGCAGCTTATGTTTTAACTCGTCCTGCTTAAAGTAATAAAACGCATTCTCTGTTATCTGGGTAATCTCTATTTTATCTCCTGCAGGGATCAGGTCTGATACCCGTTCCTGCAGATAAGTTTTACCGCTGCCACTGCTGCCTAAAAACATAATATGCAGCGGGGTGTGTTGTTTGCGGCTGCTGTACACCAGGTAAGCAATCATCCGGTTAACTTCTTCCCCTACAAGCCCCGACCTGCCTATATCTTCACCGGTACGGCTTAACAAGCCAGGTGCTTTCAGGTAATTAATAGCCGCTTCACGCTGTGAGGGTGATAGCTCCGGTTTAGCCGCTGGCTTAGGTTGCATACTTTCCATACGTTGCACCCGGTAACCTTCCAGCGTATTTGTAAGCTGCGCAATAATAGCTATAACCACTTGCTGGCTCATATCATAGGACGCCGATACCTGGCTGATCAACCCTTGTGTATGGCTATGGTTATAAAGGTCCAGATGATGGCGCAGCGGCAATAACTGTTTCTGTTTATGTTCTATTTTCAGCGTTACCCGCAACCGGTCTAAACCGGTTATTTTGATGCCACCTAAAACAGTAATAAGCAATACACCACCATCATAAATTAACAACTCCGGATTAACTGTATTCAGCCTGGCATCACTCTCCACTAATACAGGTGTAGTAAGACTTTCAGCAGGTACGGCTTCTGGTGCAGTATAAAAAACTACTGGTTGCCTGCCTTCGATCACCTCCACCAGGACACGGCTATCATCATGGGATTGCAACACACTGTTTATATCTTCCCCATCAGGAAGCAGTACTGTAGTGATCTTTACACGGGGAAGTAACTGTAGCAATGTATTACTATGCTTTATAGTAGCTGCTTTCCCTGCATCATCACCATCCAGCATAAAGATGATTTCCTGTAAACCGGTGCTGGCAATGATGGCCTGCTGATGCTCTGTAGTTAGCCCATTAGTGCCATACAAGGCTAATACTTCATACGCTGTACTGATTTCCGCCTGCTGTAACAGGCTGGCAGCATCAATCACGCTTTCTGTTAGTATTAACCCTGTGGCAGCGGGTGTAGGATAACAGGGATATAGGCCAGACCGTCCGGTTAAATAAAAATGCCGCTGATCCTCATTATTACTGATACTACGGCCGTACAGGGATACTATTTTATTTTCATGATTACGTAAAGGGAAGATCACACACTCCTTTGCCCATACGCTGTAACCATGCACTGCATTAGCTTTCAGCAGCCCATACTTTACCATACTGTTAATCAGGTGGTGGTTTTTACTTTCAGTATGCAGCCCGCCACTGTTATAACCCATATCATGCAGACTGTAATCTATACTGCGCCCTTGCAGGTACTGGATCGCCTTTTTACTGGCAGGTAATGCCTTTTTAAAATAGCTGAACACCTTTGCCATTAATGCCTCCCGTTCTAACAGATCCGCTTCATTGCTTATTGGTCGCGAGGTTTCAGGCACTTGCTTTTGAGGTACTGCATTACCTCCACCTAATAAGGATTTAGCTTTCATGATGGCCTCATGTGTACTGCACTTTTCCATCAGCTGTATAAACCTGATTACGTCACCGGTACCAGCATTACAGTTACTACTAAAACAATGATAGGTGTCTGTTTTAGGGTAAAGTTGTAATGAAGGTGTTTTATCAGGATGGAACGGACATAGTACCCGCTGGTGCTTATCAGGCTGTAAGCCATAATGGGTAACAACTTCGCTGATAGATAGCTGCAGCTTAATGTCCTTTATCTCCATGACCAGGCTTTCTTTTTATCGTCAACGTTTCGTCCCCGACTGTGATCTCTACCTGATCCCCTACATTAAAACCTGCTTTCTCTAACCATAGCCCACTGATGTTGAGCCACGCAACATAGCGCCCGCCTGGATTGCGACATTCCTTTAATTCCTGATATTTGCCGTGTAACTTGACTAGTCGGATTTGTTTTGTTCCCATGTGGAAAAATATTTTATAGTACCAATTGGTAACAAAAGTAATGGATTGGTTTTAATTAACCAATACTTATTTATTTTGACTAGCATAAATAAGTAACTAAATTTGTTAACCCCCTGCTTTTACAGGGTATTTAAAGTACCTTTTTATGACTTTTGGTGAACACATTGCTACGCAGCGCAAGCAGCTTAAAATATCCCAGGACGAACTGGCTAAAAGAGTGGGAACTTCAGCGCCCATTATTGGCCGCTATGAACGTGGGGAGATAAAGCCCTCTATCGAGATGGCTAAAAAAATTGCAGATGAACTGGGCGTGACCGTGGATTACCTGATTGGTGGCTCTACCAGCATGGTACTGGACAAAAAATTACTTAAACGCATTGAAGATATTGAAGCCCTACCGGAAGAAGAGAAAGAAAAAATTTATTACTTCATCGATATGGCCATTACATATAACAAAACTAAAAAAGCATATTCACGATAAACAGAGAAGCCGCAGGCATCGCCTGCGGCTTCTCTGTTTATAATTCAAAAACCTTATTAGATTTGCTGATTACCACTCGATATAAAATGCAATACCTGGTAGAAGCCCTCATATGCATTCCCCATCTCTAAACTCAAGATATAAGTTCTATTATTTTTATCTTTCACTCGCAATCTTGTAAATCTACTTTTATCAGTTACCATATCCCTAAATTCCTCTTGTAAGGCAGGTGATACATCAATAATATCAGAGTTAAGAATAATAATATTTGAAGAGGTTAAAACTCTCCTGTTTGTTAATAGTACCCAATCTAAGGCATCTTTATAATATACTATTAATCCCTTTTCTCCTTGTTCCAAAGACGACAATAAATCGTTATACTGAGATTTACTATTTTCATCTACAATCTTTGTAAACTGCCCTTCAGAGCCTTTTCTCCTAAATATTGATAGCAATATCGATGATTTATCTTTCTCTTCCATTATATTAAGGTGTTAATACTTTTTGCATAAAAACTCCGCTTCCGGATTGTTCAAATGAATATCCAAAACGTTCTGCTATTTTCGGATTTAAAAATCCTTTATTTATTACAGATGAACCATAAATAGATATCTTGTTGGCACCAGCTCCAATGGCCTCAGCCTCCATATTATTTATTAACACCCGTAATCCTGATACGCTTTTTTTGGTCGCGTCTAGTAAAAAAATATTTCTATTAAAAGTATTTCCTACTAAACCTTTCGTACCCCAGATTTCATAATTCCCCATTTTCTCAGCACCTTTAAATAAGGCTTGCCCAAACGTTTCTTCTGTCATTGAGACTAAAGCCCCACCTCTAATAACCTTAGCTGCGCCTCCAAACAAACTAGCTATCGGGGGTAGTGGAACTAATAGTGACTCTACAGGAACATAATCCGCTCTGCCTGATGCTCGCATAAACTGAATATTCCCATGCTCATCAACCCTATGACTAGACCAAAAAGCAGCTTGTTGATCAATGTAAGCATTAGCTACAGCACTTCCTCCGTCAACCCTTCCATTAGACCTAAAATTCACCGTATGACCAATAGCCGTATTTATCGCTGCACCAGCAGCCTCACTATAGGTCTTCTCTATCGTAGTATAATTTACATGGATATTGCGGGAGGTCTTATTTACTACTTCTCCTCCGGTTTGCTCAGCAACTTCCCTTGCAGCTCTTCTTTGGGCAGATGTTGAACCAAACAATCCAAAAAAGTAATCACCAAGAGGGTCTATATTCTTTGCAGGGTCATTACCCATACTTACGTATGGACTCTCACTTAAAGAAGATTCCGTTTTAGGATCAATTTGCCACCATCTACCTATTTGAGGATCAAGGGTTCTAAAAAACGCATCATACTGATTCATATCTAAATCAGTGGTATGCTCTATCCCGTTGTATTCTTTCCGGTTCTTCGAGTATTGTGTCCCCTTCAACGCATTGGAACTTATCCCCGCCATGGTCAACCCAAACGGATAATAATGCGTCTCCTCCAGCAACCGACTCAAAGAACTCCTACCACCTAAAAATAACGGATTTTATTTTTTCATATGAAAGAAAAAATCCGGGAGCTGTTTATCCGTTGGGGTTACCGCGGTCACGAGGCCACCAGGCATAGTTTGCTCCACGATACGATTCCATAGGTTATAAAAAATCCGGAGCGTAAGCCCCGGATCTTTTCTTAATTACGCTTCATCAGCTCTCCAAACTTGATAATTACCTCCTGTATACTACTCCCACATGCTACAATACTATCCTCGTAAGCAGCCAGGAACGCGCTTTCCTGTTCTGGTTTCACCTGCATGATGGTAAGTTCTCCTGTTGCCTCTTTAACAATGTAATTTTTCATAATGATAATTTTTTGATGGTTAAAAAACGCCTGCCGGGTGGCAGCTTTTAAAAGAAAAAAGAGAAAAAAAGAAAGCCATCTCCCAGCACCCGGTGATTATCGAACCAAAAGGAAACGGAATAAATGCGTGGTATTCTAAAGCTGACGGCTTGATGGCGCTGGTGCAGGATATAAAGCTGATGGCTTATTCTGCCGCTTTATGCCGTAGTCTTTTGGTGAGATAATCTTCCGGGGGCTATCTTCGCTTTCTTCTTTTTCTTTTTTTCTTTTAAAGGGTGATCTACTAACCCGATCGCCTATACTAATCTCATCTACCGATCTTCTCCACCGATCTACCAGGTGGGCATCAGGGTACTAACGTCGGGCAGCTATAATCTCCCGCTTAACCGACGCACTGCCGCCCCCACCGCCATTCCACCCTGGCTGCTGTGGCGGCAGCCAGAGCGCAGGCCCTGTAGCGCAGCGGAAGGGCCAAGCGAGGGCGAGCCACAGCTAGCCGCGCCTTCGTCCTTTATCTCGCCGGGAGCGCCAGCGGACGGCAAAATCAAAAATGGAAGGCCAGGGTGGACGGCGGGGGGCGGACAAAAATGAACAGCGAAGGGATGGCAGGCATAAAAACGACCAATATTTAAAACAGCCCTTAGCCAGACCGGGAGCTGGACGAACGGAGGGCGCAGGAGCGCAAAAAGCGTGACAGGCCGCAGCGCAGCCCCTGGAGCGATAGCGGAAGGGGCAAGCGTAGGACTGGCGCGTCTTTTTGCCGACTAAGCCCGCAGTGAGACCGCTTTTCCTTCAACATAAAGGCTTTATACTAACAGGAAGGAATATATTATTTTAGAGCGGATCAGCACTATTTTAATGGATGGTACTGCTGCAGGGCATTTTGAAGATCATCTATGTTATTGAGTTTATAACGCTGCGTACTGCTCACATACCGATGGCCAGCCATATACTGCACCTGCCGCAGGTTGTACTGCTTTAACCAGTGTGTTATTACGCTGCTCCTGAACTGCGTTGCATCGATCACTTTAGCGTTAAGCTGCCGTAATTGCCGCATCATTACACCCACCTGGTTAACGATATTATTTGCACTGGCCTTGCGTTTCTTATTTTTCTGTAGTAACGGACCGGTTTTAAACTTACCAGCTTTCATATAAGCTTGCAGGTCCAGTACCTGCGCAGCTTCCAGCCTTAGCCACCTTTCATTACTATGACTGCTACCACTAATAAAAACCTTTCCTTCCTTTAAGTAAATATCTGTTGCATATAGCCGTTTCAGTTCTTCCGTTGTTACTCCCTGATAGATGAACAGACCTAATATAATTTTCTTTGATGCATCTACCTGTAACTGCAACTGATAACATTCATACAGATGCACCAGCTCATCATAACTTAACAGGTTATTAGGCAACCTCCGGATAATTCCCTTCATAAACAAGCCTGCCGCTGGGTTATCAGTACGTTGCCCCTCCGCCACCAGGTAATTAAAGTAATGCCGCACCGGGCATAAGATAGCATTAATCAGCGCTTTACTTTTGTTCAAGGATTGCAGCAACCGGATAAAATCCAGCAGCTCCGTATAGGTGATAACATCGGCTGATAATTGTTCCTGCTGTAGCCACTCCGTAAAGCAGGCCAGGTACTTGCTGTAAGTACTGATAGTGCTACCGCTATGCTTTTTCTGTTTTAAATAATCAGTGAACATCATATCATGTCATTTACAAGGTGAGTATAAATCTGCGTACTGTCTAATACCTCATGGCCTAAAAATTCCTGTATCTGTTCAAGGCTCATACCTGATTGTAATAAGTGGGTGGCTATACTATGACGCAACGTATGCGTACCGATATTCTTTATTAAACCTGCCTTTTTAGCCAGTCCTTTAATGCGAACGTATAAACTCTGCTTCGTGAGCCCTTTGCCCTTATTTGCGCCTATAAACAGCATTTGTGAAGATGTTTGCAGCAACTGAGGGCGGCCATGTTCTATATATAACCGCAACTGCTCATAACTGCCACTGGCTATAGGTACATACCTTTCCTTGTAACCCTTGCCTTTACGCACATACAATAATCTACGATCTGTAATAATATCGCCTACCTCAAGACTGGCGCCTTCATTGAGCCGCAGACCGCAGCCATAAAACACCGCCAGTATAACCTGGTCACGCAGACCTAATACACTATCGTCCGTAGCTTCGTATAGCTGGCCGATTTCCTGCACCGTTAACCATACTGGCTTATTCCTGTTATCCTCCAGCCATTCCAGATTAAAGCCTATACCACTTTTACCGGTTTCACGTAAGTAACGGCTGAAGAGCTGTAACGCCTGCACATACTTATTAATATGCCCTGCACTATACCCGCGACCTGTACGGATACCAGTTTTTACTTTCAGATGATCTATGTAACTAACAGCATCGGCTGCCACTAGCTGCTGTAGCCCGCTTTTACCTTGCTGTTCCTGGTAATAGAGGAACTCTCCCACATGACGCGGCAGATAATATACGCTACATGCCGCGTAATCCAACGTCACAAGCCACTGCTTAAAGCCTGCACATAGTAATACATGCTCACTACTGTGCAGTACGTAAACTGTTTCCATAAACAATAAATTTTAATAATAAGGGAGGGGCTAACAGGGTAAAAGAGAAGATAAAAAATTTACTACTATAGTCTTTTTCACTGTCGCAGTTGTCGCAGTAGCTTAAAGCCTTATCTGTGGCACCTCTTACTGCGACAGCAACTCACTGTCGTAGTACTGTCGCAGTAGGCGTAGTAGATTTCAACGTAGTAAGTATGGACTGTATTTGTGCATCTATCAGGCTGGTAAGCTCCTTATATTCATTACCATCTAAGATAACATATTCAAAACCCTGGCGATGCTTATAGCCGCTTACCTGACGGATATAGCCATATTGATGTAATTCCCTGATGTAACGCTGTACCGTACGGGGTTGTAACCGGAACTGCTTTCTTACCTGCTGAGGAGTAAAACCATCTTCCCCATTATTATGAAGGTAATCTTTTAGCTGCTCTAAAAAGATTCTTGTTGCCTTTGCCAGTTCATCCCCTTTACTAAACATCACCTCCTTTAACAACTCGAACGCTGACGCAATATCACCCGGGGTAGTTTCAATATAAGCCTGCCCGTTAGTATCCCGCTTTACCTCCCGCTGGTACTGATGATAAAAGGTAATCGTTTCTATAAACGATAATAACAGCGTCATGGTTCTGCGTGGCTTAAAAATTTGTTCTGGTAGCTGGATGCAGCCTGCGTAAGGATTCACCACCCGTACCGGTTGCAACACCTGCTGTACGTTCCTAAAAAGCTGCTTAATACCTTGTTCCTCGCTGTAGTTAACCATCCCTGCACTCTGGCGGGTTTGATACTCCATAATACGCCGGTCCTGCTCTTTGCTGGCATCCACATATAATAACAGGCAGCGGTTAGCATTATCTTCGTATAGCTTTTCCCGTGTGGTGCAACCGCTCACACTTACCGGGCCATCTACCGTAACTGTAACCGTTTTCAGGTTGCCTTTATTATCTTTCAGGGTAACCGTTTTGGTGATACGCTTTTTACTTTGCAGCTCCCGCAAGGGATACAGGGACGTTTCCGCTCCGTCCAGATCCTCTATCAGCAGCAGCTTATGTTTTAACTCGTCCTGCTTAAAGTAATAAAACGCATTTTCCGTGACTTGAGTAATCTCTATTTTATCCCCTGCAGGGATCAGGTCTGATACTCTTTCCTGCAGATAGGTTTTACCGCTACCGCTGCTGCCTAAAAACATAATATGCAGTGGCGTATGTTGTTTACGGCTACTGTACACCAGGTAAGCAATCATCCGATTTACTTCCTCTCCTACAAGCCCCGACCTCCCTATATCAACACCCGTACGTTTTAACAAGTCAGGCGCATTCAGGTAGTTAATAGCCGCTTCACGCTGTACCGGTAACAACTCCGGTTTAGCCGCTGGCTTAGGTTGCAGGCTTTCCATACGCTGCACCCGGTAACCCTCCAGCGCACCCGTAAGCTGCGCAATAATAGCCGTAACTACCTGCTGGCTCATATCATAAGACGCTGACACCTGGCTGATCAACCCCTGTGTATGACTATGATTATACAGGTCCAGATGATGACGCAGCGGTAATAACTGTTTCTGCTTATGCTCTATTTTCAACGTCACCCGCAGCCGATCCAGTCCGGTTACTTTAATACCACCTAAAACAATAATAAGCAATACACCTCCATCATAAATTAACAACTCCGCGTTAGCTGTATTTAGCCTGGCATCACCCTCTGATAACGCAGATGTAGTAAGGGTTTCAGTAGGTATATTTTCAGACGCTGCATAAAAAGACACGGGCTGCCTGCCTTCAATCAGCTCCACCAGGACACGGCTATCATCATGCGATTGTAAAACGCTGTTTATATCCTCACCATCAGGAAGCGCTACTGTAGTAATCTTTACACGGGGCAGCAATTGTAACAAGGTGTTACTATGCTTTATGGTAGCAGCTTTCCCTGCTTCATCACCATCCAGCATAAAGATAATTTCCTGTAGCTTGGTACTGGCAATGATTGCCTGCTGATGTTCTATAGTTAGCCCATTAGTGCCATACAAGGCTAATACTTCGTACGATGTACTGATTTCCGCCTGCTGTAGTAAGCTGGCTGCATCTATTACACTTTCTGTAAGTATTAACCTTATGGCACCTGAGGTGGGGTAACAAGGATATAGACCAGACCGTCCGGTTAAATAAAAATGCCGCTGATCTTCATTATTACTGATACTACGGCCGTATAGGGATACTATCTTATTTTCATGATTACGTAAAGGGAAGATCACACATTCTTTTGCCCATACACTGTAACCATGTACTGCATTAGCTTTCAACAGCCCAGACTTTACCATGCTGTTAACCAGGTGGTGGTTTTTACTTTCAGTATGAAGCCCACCACTGTTATAACCCATATCATGCAGCCCGTAATCTATACTGCGCCCTTGCAGGTACTGCATAGCTTTTTTACTGGCGGGTAGTGCTTTTTTAAAATAGCTGAACACCTTTGTCATCAACGACTCCCGTTCTAACAGATCCGCTTCATTACTTAATGGTGGCGAGGTTTCAGATACTTGTATTTTAGACATCGTATTACCTGCGCCCAGCAACGATTTAGCCTTCATAATTGCTTCATGTGTGCTACACCTTTCTATCAGCTGTATAAATTTTATCACATCACCGGTACCAGCATTACAGTTACTACTAAAGCAATGATAGGTATCTGTTTTAGGGTAAAGTTGCAAAGAAGGCGTTTTATCAGGATGGAACGGGCACAATACCCGCTGATGCTTATCAAGCTGTAAACCATAGTGGCTGGCCACTTCGCCGATAGACAACTGCTGCTTAATGTCCTTTATCTCCATGATCAGTCTTTCTTTTTATCATCAGCGTTTCTTCTCCTACTGTAATCTCCACCTGATCCCCTACATTAAAACCTGCTTTCTCTAGCCATAGCCCACTGATGTTGAGCCACGCAACATAGCGCCCGCCCGGATTGCGGCATTCTTTTAATTCCTGATATTTGCCGTGTAACTTGACTAGTCGGATTTGTTTTGTTCCCATGTGGAAAAATATTTTATAGTACCAATTGGTAACAAAAGTAATGGATTGGTTTTAATCTACCAATACTTATTTATTTTGACTAGCATAAATAAGTAACTAAATTTGTTAACCCCCTGCTTTTACAGGGTATTTAAAGTACCTTTTTATGACTTTTGGTGAACACATTGCTACGCAGCGTAAGCAGCTTAAAATATCCCAGGACGAACTGGCTAAAAGAGTGGGAACATCAGCGCCCATTATTGGCCGCTATGAACGTGGAGAGATCAAGCCTTCTATCGAGATGGCTAAAAAAATAGCCGATGAACTAGGCGTTACCGTGGATTACCTCATTGGTGGCTCTACCAGCATGGTGCTGGATAAAAAATTACTTAAACGCATTGAAGATATTGAAGCCCTGCCTGACGAGGAGAAAGAAAAAATTTATTACTTCATCGATATGGCTATTACTTACAACAAAACTAAAAAAGCATACTCCCGATAAAATAGAAAAACCGCAGGCAATTGCCTGCGGCTGCCTTATAATAAATTTCACCTATTTTAATCACTAAAAGCTCCTCTTAAAGTCCGGCCTATAGACTTAATGTTTATAATGATAAATAGCAGAAAAACCCATAAAGAAAAAGGTTGCACTTTTAGATCTAATCCAGCTTTATTTAAACTGAACCCAAAAGAATAGGCCTCTATAACAGGGGTAAACGCAATTAAATTAAGCGTACCAAACAATAGGGTAATAAAAGTAATGACTTTACCAATCTTAGGCCTCAATACTATTGCAACCATGCTTGCCAATACAAAAAACACACCCCAATAATGCTTATTAACCAATAATATATTGGTAGTTAACGTTGTGTAAATACTATACCCTAAAGCTATAATCAATATTGCAAGTGGTATATATTGTAGGATCCTTCTAAAATTCATAACCATATAATATTAAAACTTACGTTCGTATGATATACTTCCTCCAATCCTCGTTTGTGTTGCTGAATTAACTTTTACATTGTCGGTACTAATAATAGGTATTGTCTTAATTACCATAGTAGCATCAACAGCAACCTTTACACCAGCGGACTGTTGTCCTGCATTTGCTCCTGTCAACTGGCTTGTGTAATAAGCATCTGCGGCTACACTTGCTGTCGCATTTCCTGTTCCTGCAGTCTGCTTTACTCCCACAGATACAGTAGCACTAGTGCCATTCGCATCAGTGGAAGTTTTTCCCGCCGCAGATAACGGAACTCCACCAACATTACCACTTACAGCAATTTTCTCTTCAACTTTATTTACAACATTACTGGACGCTTTTACCTCAACAGGACTAACCTGGCCTGCTGTCTTAAAATATTCTCCCAAATTCAACTTTGCTTCCACTTTATTCTCACTTATTGTGGTTGTAGTAGTAGATTGGACCGGTCCTGCCTTGACCGTTACTACCTGTTCCTTATTTGCATGCACTTCTCCTTTAAACGATAATAAACTTCCAGCCGCCGCAAAATACTGTCTAAAAGCATCATTTATATATGCCAATGGATTGGAGTTCTGATTAATCGGAACACTTTCCAACCCTTCCAACTCAATATGACTTGTTACTTTATTCTCCGAAAAGGCATAAGGAGAATTATACTCATACTTGCTTGCTAATGGATCTATTTCCGTAAATCTACCTATTTGCGGATCGTGGTTCCTCCATTTAAATTGATACCAATCCAAATCTAATTCGTTATCAAAATCCTGTCCCTGGAACTTCTTGCGGTTCTCAGGATAATTACCCCCCTTCAACGCATTAGTACTTATCCCCGCCATCGTCAGCCCAAATGGATAATAATGCGTCTCCTCCAGCACCGGACTCGCCGCCTTCGCTACCACAATGTTATCAAAGAACACATCCTGCTGCGTTTCATTACTCGTGTAAACATACAGGAACCCATTCCGTGTAACAGGCATTTTATCTACGGCCAATGTCTGCAACTCATCAGGTGTACCTTTTACCTGTCGTACGCCGCTATTGGCATCCACTAATTTAAACTGATCGTCGAACAATACAAAATTTAGATAGGCTTTGGGTCTGTTTTGATTATTCTGATCCGGATCTTTTTCTTTGAGCTGCTGGTAGTTATTGTTGTAAAAATCCGTATTAAAAGGAGTATTGTTTTCTGTGGTTACACCATGTTGTGCATCGCCGGGATTGGAGCTGCCAAAAGCCTGGATCAGGCCTGCTACCATATCTTCCACTGGTGGAGGGGTATTGCTGGTAACCGGGGCCTGCGATTTGTAAAACGCCCTGGCGCCAATTTGGATAGTATCACCCGCCATAACTCTTAATACCAGCGAAGGACCGATCTTTTTACCGCCCGATTGAGCGTTGAGTTTAGCTACTGAGGCATTTTTACCGGCGCTTTCGTCCTGGGGATAGCCTATCGGTTTGGGTACCCGGCTTTCATCAATGTTGCTGAACAGGGCTGTCTCCACAGGGGCTTTGTCGGCTTCCATGGTGGCGGTATAAATGCTTAGGTCCTGTTGTTCGGTAAGTACCAGCCTGACATTACCCAGGTGATCTTTCTCAAAGTAGTCGTAGGTATAATCTATAGGCTGACCGGTGACGTACAGGGGGCGGATACGGCCTTCTTCATGACTGATGAATTCCAGTGTATCATTTTCAAAGACAAAGTTATCCATATAGTCTGTGGTGGTTACGCGCCCGGCTCCGGTAATATCTGTTACTTTCTTTCGTAGTTTATTCCCTGCGGCGTCATAAACATAAGTGATGTTCCCTTTACCCGCTATTGTGATACTATCAGGGAGGTTCAGATGATTATACCTGTTTATGGTCAGTTGTTTATTATTGTCCTGTTTCAGATTACCGTTTGCGTCATAGGCATAATCGGCGCTTTCGTTATTGGTAGTTTCCCTGAAGTCTCCGAGTTTACTCTGGGAGTCATTACGCCGGTCGGTGACAGCAGACAGTTTATTGCTGTTTGTAGGATAAATATACTTCAGGCTATCAATCATTTGACTGGCACCTGCTTTTAACCCCTTTTGATTCATGAATAGTATGTTACCATTCTGGTCATAGCTGAGTCCACTTACGGAGAAATCAACCTGGTTGTTGGCCCAGGTGGTACTGCCCTGCGGTTGTTGAAGAAAATCGGCGGCAGTAAGTCTGTTTACATTATCGTATGCAAAATCATATTTTCGGCTTGCCTGGTCGCCTTTACTACGCCATATGGTACCGCTGATGTTACCGTTGAACTGGGGTCGTGTATAAGTAGCGGAGGGAATAATCGCTGCCGCCTGGTCATAACCCAGATCGAATCCAAAGAAATTACTGGCGCCTGTTTTTACAAAATTCCGGTTGGCGCCGAGTACCCATCCCCGGATATTGTAATCGTATTTCATACTGTCCAGGCTGGCCCCCAGTGTTTTAGTCAGTAGTTGCCCCAGCGCATTATACCTACTCTGCGCAATTACTTTTAAACTGCCGGTCTCATTGATTTGTTTCGCAATAGTCAATACATGATCTGCATGGTCATAAGTAAGCACGGTTAGGAATCGTGTTTCAGGAGTTGTCCCGCTGCGAGGGTTTTTCTTTCGTTGAAAAGTACTTAATACTTTACCTTCAAAATCGTATAAGTTGCTGACGATATCTTTCCCATTATTCAAGTTATCGGATACTACCTGTATCTTCCTGCCTTTATCGTCATAATAAATAGTGGTTGTTAAATATTGTTTTGTTCCCAGTACCAGTGTTTTAGTCCCGGTCACGAGTCCTTTGGTCATGGTGCTGTTGGTGGTAGCTGGTTCAGCGGTTGTACTGCCCCCGGTTTGCAGTTTTGAGAGATCTGCAGCTACAAGCGGCTGGGCGTCATTGAAACTATAGTCATCGTAATAGTTATAGGTTAATGGAGTGAGCGCAGCTGGATCAATGGCAGGCATGGTATAAGTAGCAGCTATGACCGTACTCCCATTATTCCCCGTTGGATTGATGACGATCTCCGTTTCACCTCCCGCGCCGCTGTCAAACCCGTCGCTCAATGTAACACTGTTGGTTGCTTCGTATTTGCTGCTGCCATCATAATTGGCAACGGTCAGCTCTGCAATACCCGGAAAGGTAAATGGAATAGAGGTGGTACTCCTGGAGCTATTGAGTGTTGTTTGCAACGCACTGCGCGTTGCAGGATTTTTATATAGCGCTGTCATGGTAACGCGGTTCTGACTGTCATAGAAGGTGGCCAGCCACTGATCGCTGACTTTCAGATTCCCATCCTGCGAAAACGCCAGTCTGTCACGCAGATCATATACCATTTCGATGAAAGCAGCGCCGGGTACTTTTTTCCGGATTAATCTACCCCGTTCATCATATTCATAGATAAAACAAAGTTCGTTAACAACATCCGGCAGTGCGTTGAATGACCAGCCTGCCATCACCGCAGTCACTGCCTTGGGTGGAATTACAAAGCGCAGGTTATTAAAGTCGTCGTATACATAGTAGGTGCAAAGCCAATCTTTATGAGGATCCTGTATAGTGTTGCTAAGCTGAGATTTCTTCAAAATTAGCTTCCCTTCCTTGTCTTTGAATTCAATCTGTTGTTTGCCCTGTTCGTCCGTAGCAATGGTTTTATACAAATCGGCTGCCGGATAGTTCCCTGCTACAGGAATAGCGCCGGATACCGTGCTGATAGTCCATTTTTTTACAGAATCTGCGCCGGTGTTGACGGCATTAACAAGTTTAATGACATGTCCGCTACCTGGCTGCCAGCTTTGACCTGCTGCGCCTTTTTCTACCACGCGGTTAAGTGGGGAAAACTCGACCAGGCTTTGTTCATAAGGCTTAGTGTCCTTGGCAATATCGGTAACAGTGCTGTTGGAGGGATTGTAGAAATTGATCTGTTTGGCATAGGCGTCTACCCTGAAACTTCCATATGAGGTGCTGGTCAGGTCCGAATATGGGAGGAGTTTTTTTACGGTTCGTCCATACACATCATATTCAATAGGAGTCACCAGGTCTTTTTGGCTGGTAGCTCCTTTGATAATAATATTTTGGACCGGGCGTCCCAGTCCATCGAAGTAAGTGACGGTTTTATTGCTTTTTTCAGGCGTTAATGCATCCACCTGCGCCTGTGTAGTAACGCCGGCGGTATTGACAACTGTTTTGAAAACAAAGTTATTCCCGGTACTTACCTGCGCCTGCGTGGTAATGGCATTTAACAGGATACAACTCAGTAATATATTTATAATAGACCTCATGGGGAAACTATTTGAATGGATTAATCGATAGGGCATGGAGATGGTTGACGTTCTGAATAGGTTTCAGTATGGCTGCCGTCACTCCATATATAAACAAACAGACACTTATAACCTCCCTGCGGATCTGGCAATGACGAAACATATTGTTTGACCCCTGTTTCGCAGATGCCTTTTATAATCTTTGTATGCAGTCCTTCACAAAAGCAATGACCATGAGCATTGGCTTCCCACTGACCATTATTGAGAATATCCTGCTGGGCCAGGTAATTGGCCGACGCCTGACTTATGGTGCTGCGGTGCTTCCTGGCTTCAACAATGTAGTCATATGGTAATCCATCACCTCTGTCCGGAGGGCAATCAGTCTTGGTAAACACTCTCGACACCCTCACATTGTAAAACCAGCACGGCGCATTGGCATTGGCATATGCCTGTCCGTTAGTATTAAGATCCTGTTGGGCCTTTGCATTTGCATCTGCCTGGCTGATGGCTGAAGAGTATCTGCCATAAGGAACCGAATAAGTGATGATGCCTGCTTCCCCACTGTCGCAGGAAGCCCTGGTGAAATTAGCCTGCAATGCGGCGTTATAGTAAAGCGATGTATCGGGCGCTGTCATTGCCAGGCCCGGTCCATAGTTGTACCGGTAGTTTTGAACAATCTGCCCTTTGAAGTCTTTCGCATTTACCAGTCTCCCCAAACCATCATACTCAAAATAACTGCTAAGATCAGCGGGACCGGTTTTACTGGTAAGACCAACAAATGGAGCATAAGAGTACGTTTGCATCTGGGCATCGGCAGGGTATAACCTCAGTTCGTCAATGGTTGCGTTGGCAGCAGTTAATTTCACCTGCTGGGTTCCCGCGGGTAAAAGGTGTTTATACAATGTCCAGCCATTAAAGGTGGGGCCAGTGACTTTTACAGGGATGGCTGTACCGGCGTTTTGTGTAACGGTAATAGCCCCATTTCTGGACCAGTAAGTGACCATCAATGGCCTGGTGATAGCGATACTGTTTATTTTGCTGATCAGCCCACCGGTTTTAAGATTATAAGACCTTGCGCCAGTGAAGGCATTGACGGTATCCTTAGCGCCTCCCGTTACAGTCCAGTATGCATCGGGATTGGCGTCTGTTTCAAAGCCAGTGTAGGCGATTACGTTAGTATCCGCGTTGGATACTTCTGCTACAGGAAATAGTGATTTATAATCCCATATATAACTTGTGGTAATATCATCCGTTTTAGTCTGTTCAGTCAGGTTACCGGAAGTATTGTATTTAAACGTAGCCATCGGTTTATACCGGCTGTCTGCAGAAAACACACCGGCAGCACTCACCTTTGTTTCCTGGAAGTTAGTTAAAGGAGTAGCGGTTTCAAGACGGAATAACGATAACGGAGCAGGGATAATATTTGAATATACGGTGTAGCTGCCACTCAGGTACCGGGTATTGCTGCCATCAGCATTTTGCCGGTATTGAGCAGATTCAATTTCTGCACCATTGATATTTTTAGATTGTAGCAAACCAATACCCTTCGAAATGATGTCTGCGGTGCCTGGAATTACGTAGTCTGCCGCATACTTTTTCTGGGTAAATGCCTTATCTCCACTGGTGGTCAGCTGTTCTATAAGGGAAGGATAGGTATGTTTGAGGCTCGTGTAAGTATTCCGGGTAGAAGTAGTGATATAAGCGTTGGTTGTCTTATCAAATTCCTTCACTGTTACCAGTGCGAGGTCCTTTGCCTGGCAAGGGAACTGTGTTAAACCCGCCAGCAGATCAATGCTGTAATTGCGGGTGGCGACACAGCCTGTAACAGTTTCTGAAGGCGAATAGCGTTGATAGGTATAGCCGCCGTTGGGATTTACTTTTTTACAATAAATTGTTTTGCTGGACTGTGCCGATGATGGTGTTGTTTTGAGCATATCCAGCCACTCCACATCGGTATAATTGTAGCTGTTCGTCGTTTCCTGTAATAGTTTCCCGCTGTTGTCATATATCGACTTCCGTTCCAGGTCGCCGCTGCTGATATCATCAAAAAACCAGTTTCCAATATGATATTCGTATACCGTTTTCCCTAAAGACTGACTACTTACCGGATCGGTGACATATTCCGTCACGGTTTCATAACCGATATGACTGCCCTGTACCGTTCCCAATCCAAAAATAGAGGTGGCCGAAACAGTGAATTTACCTGACGATGCCGTTTCAGTGTGCCCAACGGAGAGTTCATAATCTATATAACCGGTTGTTTTGGTATAATCCGGGAATCGCGGGCTGACGCGGCCGCTGGAGCTTCCATCGGAAGAAAGATACTCGTAGGTCCTGGTAACTGCTTTGCTATTGGCGGTTGGCATGTCGGTCATCGATTTTATCCTCAGTCCGCCAATGTCTCCTGACGGGAGATCCGCGGAAGTAGTAGTTGCCTTGTTACCTTCATACTCAAAAACAGTAAATCCTCCGGTTGGATATTTTATTTTTGTCAGCAATCCAAATTTGGCTGCGTTGGATGGCGTGCGATTTGCACCTTTTCCAACCGTTACTTCGCCATATGGTCTGTTAGGCACCAGGCTATTATTGCCGTATCCGTTATAAAACCCCCAGTGATCAATGCCACCGGTGGAAATGTCGGGCATCTGATAATCCTGGTTATAGCTAAATTCATAAGGAGGAACAGTCGCTGTTCCACTTACCGCTATTTCCTTTAAGCTGTCCAGCCGGAGCCTGTTCTTTGATAATTGGTTACCGGGATTGGTAAAGTATCCGCTATAGAAAATGTATTTTTTGATCAGAATACTATTGTTATTTACGTTGTTGTAAATATTGATGCCCTGTACCAGCCGGTCCTCCGGGAAGCTGGCATCACTTCTTGTATTCGAGGAGATGATATCTGCGTAAGCAACTACCTGCCCTTTGCGGATAAGGCTGATACGTTTCAGGAATTTCCGTAGTATATGTATCTCGGGAGGAACAGCTTTATAGCTCTCGGTACTTTTTGTTACTTGTGCCCCCCTGGTGGTAACGGTATAAGTAACTGATTCATTCTGTAAAATGTTCTGGTAAACGGGTTGTTCGCCAGTGGTGCTATAATATTCAAAAGTCAATTGCTCATTGCCGTCAGCAGAGGTGACAGCAGACAGGAACCAACTGGACGGAAACGTATAACTCAGTACGGTAGGACCTTCCGGTTCAGCGTCATCATTTAATACCATCCGGGTGGTTTCCTCGTCAGAGAAAGTATAAACATTTCCCTGTTCATCGGTAATAGTGGGGGAGGTACGGTCATTATGGTTAATGGCCAGGTTGTTTTTTGTTTTTTTGAGCACCACACCATTGGGCCGGATCAGGTATTTTCCTGAATTATTCCCGAAGTTGTAATAGTAATAATCAGGTTGTGCATCTTTCTCCGCCACTTGTGTACTCCGCTGGTAATCAAAGAGGGCGAAAAGATCATTGAGCGGTGGAATGCCAAGTGTAGAATCATTCCTATAGTAGTTATTGTCGTTATCCGGATTCCCCATTACAGCGCGGGTAACCACGCCTCCGGCATTTAACGACCAGTTTTGCCCGACCCAGGAGGCCAGTTCCTCGGGCTTAAACCCGGTCGCGTTAAAACTGAGCGAAATTGGCAAAGAAAGACTTTGTCCTTTAAGTTCGTACAGGGGAATGTTGATATTAGGCGTACCGGTAAAGAGATTCATTGGTAAATTACCATATTTCCCCAACTCGGAAGCTTCGGGACTCGGAGGTATTACTTGCCTGGCTTTGAATTCGGCCCGGGCAATATTTACATTCAGATCATGCTGTATATCCTGTGCAGAAACAAACCCGGGTAAACAAAACAGTAAAAACAACAACAATACAGGTAGGGTAAAATAGATTCTCATTATATGTTATTATTTATTTAATTCAGATAGAAAAGGAACAAACTTGTTCCTGCCTAGTATATCTATACCGGGAATGGAGTTGAGACAGCTAAGAATCTTACCGGCAAGTTTTCAAGTGCATATATGTTCTGCGGAGAGCCATATTTACATGATAGGTAAAAGGAACGGCTATAGGGATATTGGATCATGGGTATTTGGATGAAGTTTTTAAGGTATAACAAATAGTTTTCAGGTTAAACAATCGCACAAATTTACAGGAATAATTAATTGGAAAGTACTCCTTACAAAAAATTATTTCCGGTGACACATCTTTATAGTTAACCGATATTTGCGTAATGATATCAAGATTTTAACGATGATATTCATCACCCATCTCCCAAAACAACTACTCCCATGTTACAAAACAGGGTAAACCCATTTGGCCAAATCATCAAAACCAGCGCACGCGGCGCCTGGATGGGCAATCGCGGCGTTTTACACGACGATCAGCAACAGATCCGGCGGACTTATAAAACGATCGCGTGGATTACCTGCTTGCTGCAGTTTAAAAACTGGAAACGAACGGTGATGACTCCACGTCGTTATACGGAGCTATTTTTTATGGATGAAGCTACTGCCTTTTCCGCCGGTCACCGCCTATGTTTTGAATGTCGCAGAAAGGATTATGATCGCTTTAAATCCTGTTGGCTAAAAGGGAATGCAGCTTACGGCTTTGATGACTCAGCGTCGATAAAGGAAATAGATAAAATATTGCAGCAGGAAAGAATAGACCCACAGGGAAATAAAGTTAGTTATATGGATGGTGTTGGTAACTTACCGGATGGAAGCTTCATTGTATACCATGATCAACCGTATGTGATAGTGAAACCCGCGATGTATGCCTGGTCGCCTGCCGGTTATACCGCCCGGGAAGCGCTGCCGCCGCCGGAAGAAACGGTGAAGGTATTAACGCCGCTGTCAATTGTAAATACCTTTCGCGCGGGTTATGTACCGGAGATACTACTTCCGGAAGTATTGCAGTAATCTTAAGATGATATAGGTAAAGACAAATATCAGCAACATATCTGCTACGAGGAGCAGCCATTTGAAGCGGGTGTTTGTTTGCATTGACTGGCTGTTGATATTGAAACCAGCATGTTGATTATAGAACTGAAAAGGAAAGCCCATAACGGTAGCGCCATCATACGCCATGCCATCATGATAGGAGATGCCGGTAACGACACAGCAAACAATCACAGAAAGGATCAGCCAGGTGAAAGTGAAATTTTTTTTGAGCATGTTGTCATTTAAACGGATGAAACAAGGACTTCCGCAACAATATCCGGAAGCGGGATGTTACCATTGTAGCATCCAAGGTAAACAGAAAATATAAGCTGATATGAAAAAGATACTATTTTTTTTATTGATCCTGCCGCTTTTCAGCGCTGCGCAAAGCAACAAGCTGCTGAGTGGTTATGTATACGGCATGGTGCACGATGGTACAGGGGGCGGAGGTGTTATTGGAAATGTATCGTTGCTGCATAATACTATCGCAGTAGGGCCTGGGGTGGAAATAACCTCCTACAGCGATCATGTGCTGATCCCTGTGTTTGCGGATCTTAAGATCAAACATCGCTTTGAGAATATTGAACCCTGGATCACGGGGCAGTTTGGGAGGAATGCGTACAATGTAAGCCGTACCGCGGAGGTGAATGCTGCCGCCGGCGGACAACAACAGATCACGTTTAATGAATCAGGGAAATACTTTTATGGTGTTGGCGCAGGCGTGGCCTGGCATTTTGCTAAAGTAGGCGTTTTTGTTTCCTATATCTACCGCGGATATAAGTACCGGTATCCCAGCCAGGTGGAAACAGACGGGCAGGTGAGTTTTGGCGACAAGCCCGTAAATGCCAGCCTGTTTGTGGCAGGTATTGTATTCTAGGGCATTAGCCAACGGCAGAAAAAAGGGCGCGCTTACTTTAAGCAGCGCCTTATTTCAGAGGAATGGTCATCATGTTGTAATTCAATGCAGCCGTGGTGCCGGCAGTAACGTCCAGCGTAATACCGGTTATTTTTCCAGCCATCTCTGACGACAGGAACACAGCCGTGTTGGCGATGTCGGCCATAGCAGGAAGTGTTTTGAGCATCGTATCGTTTTTTAACTTGTCGAGGAATAGCGGTACTTCCGGTGCATTGGAGTTGATGGCATCCAGGAAAGGATGTGAGTCGGGTGAACCGGCAGATCGGATGTTGACTACCCGGACGCCATATGGTCCCAGTTCTGATGCCAGTCCGCGCGAAAAACTTTCTATCGCACAGCAGGAGGGACCAAAACCGCCCACCAGCGGGTATCCTATGCCACCTGGTGTAGCGGTCAGCGACAAAATAACTCCTGAGCGTTGCTTTACCATTTGCCGGCCCGCAGCCGTGGCAGTGATAAAATGTGTTTCCATGTACGTTTTTACCGGTACTACAAAATCATCCAGGGTCATGTCTATCAGCGGGATATTTTGTTGCACTTCCACACCAATCAGGTTGAAGGAAATGTCTACCGATCCTGCATTATCTACTACCTGGCGGAGATGTGCCTCCACAGCCTCAGGATCCAGCGCATCTACGATGGCAGCTTCCGCAATGCCGCCGGCTGCAACAATATCTGCTGCCACTTTTTGTACCGGCTCCATCCGGCGGCCAGTCACAAATACCCGGGCGCCCGCGCGGGCAAATGCATGGGCAACAGCGCCGCCAAGAGAATCACTTGCTCCATATACGATGGCATTTTTATGTTGTAGCATCATAATCGTTTTTTATACAAACAAACCTAACATATAATCACTGGTTTTATGGTGGGTGAAAGAGACAATAAGGGTGGTGTATTGCGCCAGAATCGTCTTCACAGAAAATTCCGGATACGCTGTTTGCTTAATCCGGTAATTTGCCGTAAACTTAGGCCTGGTAAATTAGCCCGATGATACAATCCTTACACCGCAGATGGCTTAGCAGCCTGTTTTGCCTGAATATAATGGCCATAGGAGCCACCGCCCAGACTTCCAACAACAAACTGGAAAAAATAGATGCCACTTTATCGGAAATTCTCCGTGATGCCCACGGCGCCGGTTTTGCCGTAGCCGTAGTGCAGAAAGACAAAGTAATCTTCTCAAAAGGTTTTGGCTACCGCGATTATGCACGTCAGTTGCCTGTCACCCCGCATACGCAGTTTGCCATCGGCTCCTGCACCAAAGCATTTACCAGCGCCTTACTGGGCAACCTGCGTAAAGAGGGAAAAGTGGATTTCGACAAACCTGCTGTTACCTATATCCCCGCATTGGACTTTTCAGATCCCGCGCTCAATACACAGATCACCCTGCGTGATATGATGTGTCATCGTACCGGTTTTTCCCGCTACGACCTGGCCTGGTACCTGTTTGCGACTAGCTCCCGCGATACGTTGCTGGCGCGGATGCACTATATGAAGCCTACTGCTCCTTTACGTGCCCGCTGGCAATACAATAACTTTATGTTTATGGTACAGGGAATGGTAGTGGAACGCTTAACCGGCAAATCCTGGGAGCAGAACATCACCAGTCAACTCCTGCAGCCGATGGAGATGAGCGAGTCGTCCATCGGTACCATTGCACTGGCCGCGGCCGCCGAGCCATCACGGGGTTACGGGGTAAACGATAAAATGGAGATCGAAGAAAGAAAATACCATCCCATTGTAGCAATGGGGCCCGCCGGCGCTATCAACAGCACGGTAACGGATATGTCGAAATGGTTGGTTACCTGGATCTATGGAGGCCGTTATCATCAACAGGAAATTATACCTGCTGATTATGCAAATGAGGCGATCTCCTCGCAAATGATTATGGAAAAGGGAATTCCCGGAAAGGATAAGCCGGAGGAACAGTTTGGCAACTACGGCTTTGGCTGGATGATGTCTTCCTACCACGGGCATTACCGGGTAGAACATGGCGGTAATGTAGATGGTTTTACCGCCTTAACTACTTTTTATCCGACTGATAGTATAGGGGTGGTGGTGCTCAGCAACCAGACTAATTCCCATATTCCTTCCAGGGTAATTGATGCGATATCTAACCGGCTTTTTGGTGTGCCGGAAGTGAAGACAAAGAAATCGGCGGAGAAACCCGATGATAGTGAACCGGTAAGGGATTCTTCATTTAAAGCCCATCCTGCTACGCATCCGCTGTCAGCATTTGCAGGGGTATTTAAAAATGAAGCCTATGGTAATTTTGATATTTCCATTAAAAAGGATTCGCTGTTTGCTACATTCCCGGATACGAAATGGTACCTGTATCATGAAGACTATAACATTTTCTCTCCCTTTGATGCAGCGGATACAGTAATCGATGTAAAATACAAGTCCAATATGAGGTTGCAGTTCCTGATGAATAATTCAGGAGATATTGACCGCCTTAGTTTCTTCTATGATCCGTCCGGCGACCCGGTGATATTTGAACGGATACAACCGGCTGTAGCTATAGCTGCGGCAGCGTTGGAACAGTTTACAGGTACCTACCGGATTGCTTCCATGGATGCGGTGATTAAACTTTCTGATGCCAGGGTTCTAACGCTAAGTGTTGCCGGTCAACCGCCATATACACTGGAAGCTATTGATGAGGAAACATTCGGTTTGAAAGGCCTGAAAGGATATAAGTTGAAATTTGTAAAGGATGCAGGTGGGAAGGTGATTGCTTTAATATCGATGCAACCCGATGGTAATTTCAGAGCAGAAAAAGAAGGAAAGAAAACCCCTTAACTATAGTGCAGATATTTTTTGATAAGCAACCCTCCGGCCCGATACCGGAGGGTTTGTTTTTGCATCGTTATTTGCCACGGCTGAAGAGCAGCCAGTTAGAACAGGCCACAGCGCAGATATTGATCACACCAAGGTATAACACCCAAAAGTTAAAACCAAACAGGTAAATAACCGGTATCCAATAACTAAACGTACTCCAGTAGGAAGCCATGCAGATAGGGCATCCGATCACCGGCTTTCTCAAGTATTTGTTAAACCTGAATTTTTCATACACTTTGTAAAAGCGTACCCCTTCGTCGTCAATAGCTACCTGTACCTGGTTATCTACCTGGGATAAGGTATTGTTTAACGCCTGTAAGATGGCTACGCGCCGGGGATCCTGCCTGTCCAGTCTCAGGGCGTTACCGCTTACCTGCAGGTCGAAGCCCGGCAACAGTATCCGTAATCTGCGGATAAGATTTTCAAATTGATCGCCTTCAAAATATACGGATCTTTTGGTGGACTGATGCAGGTATTTGAATACCGGGAATAGTATCATCTCGCTATCATCATCTTTGCCATCAGGCATTTTTTCCGTGACGCCTTTTGCGGCAATGCGTACACCGAGAATAAAGAGGGACTGTAATAATACGTAACCGAGTGCGCCAAATACGGCATAAAAAAGATAATGAACATCCGGATAGATGTTGTTTAAAAAGAAATCTTTCATTAGTATATATTAGTTTTTACGCTTAAAATGTTTGCCTGTCTTTCAGAGGTGGCAATTACCTGTTACAAAATTACGGGCAGCGGAGGAGAGCATTGTTTTACTTATCGTAGGAATAATGTGACATTATGCAGATAAGGGAATAATCAGCGTAACGGTGTTAAGAATTGTGCTGGTGTTGTTGTCTGAATTGCCGGGGAGTAACGCCGGTATGCTTTTTAAAGAAGCGGCAGAAATAGGACTGGTCTGTAAAGTTAAGCGTGGCGGCTACTTCGGAAACGGGATCATCGGTTTGTATAAGTTGCGCTTTGGCGCCGAGCACCAGTTGATCGTAAATGAATTTACTGGCGGGTCTGCCGGTTAATTCTTTCACTGTATCATTCAGATAATGGGCGTTTACATACAACATGCGGGCGTAATCTGTTACCTGCTTGTATTCCACATAATGCTTCGCTACCAGTTTCCTGAAACCGGTAGCCAGTTTCTCCCGTCGCGGTACGATGGCAGCTGCTTTGGGGTGTTGCTGCTGATGTATTCTTTCTGCTTCAATAAAGAGAATGTTCAGGTATAAGCGCACCAGGAGATCGTCGTTATGACTTTTTCGCGCCGCATACTCCACGCTCATTTTTTCGAACAGCTGCTGCAGCTGGGGCCTGGCGGGGCCGGAAAGTTGTATAAATGGTTTTGCCTCCGGTTGAAAAAAAGGAAATTCATTGAGCTTTACCTGGTTCTTGAGACATAATAGGAAATAATCGGCGTCAAAAATGCAGTGGTATCCTTTGATATCGTTGCTCCATTGGTGGATGCTATGCCATTGGTTTTCGCCGATAAAATACAATGTGCCGGATTTAAATGTATAGGTACTGTCGTTGATTGTTTCGGTTATACTTCCGGAGGTGATGAATACAATCGTATAGAAATTTCTTTTAGTGGTATCAAAGGATGCGTGTTTGTGCCGGGATCTTAATGTTTCCAGGCTGGTTACTTCGAGGAAACTGGCGGTTGTTTCCTCTTCAGGGATTACACCCGTATCACAGGCGCTGTTTTGGGTGAGGTAGTGGTGTTTAAATTCAGCCGGGTTGCTTATTTCCATACATGCTATTTAAATTATCAGGGCAAAGATAGGCAATATTTATTAAATGCAACAATGTTGCATTTAATAAATATTGAAGATGGAATATGGCTAATCACTTAATATTGTGTTATGAGCAGTAACAAGGAACATTGGGAACATATTTATCTCCATAAAAATTCGGATGAAATGAGCTGGACGCAGGACATGCCTGCTGCCTCACTTGATTTTATAAATAGTTTTGATATACCCCGGGATGCGGCTATTATTGATATAGGCGGAGGCGAGAGCCGGTTGGTGGATTACCTGCTGGAGCAGGGGTATACTGATATTACAGTGCTGGATATTTCTGAAGCGGCGTTGGAACGCGCTAAAAAAAGGCTGGGTGATAAAGCAGCCGGAGTAACCTGGCTGGTGCAGGATATTACCGCTTTCCGGCCTTCACGGAAGTATACTGTTTGGCACGACAGGGCCACCTTTCATTTTCTGACGCAGCCGGAACAAATTGATACCTACCTGGCTATTGCCGCTGCTGCTGTTGATGGTTATATGGCCATTGGTACTTTTTCAGATAAGGGACCTGACAAATGCAGCGGACTAACTATCCGGAAGTATACGGAGCAGGAGCTGGTAACGCAGCTGGAACAGTCGTTTGAAAAGATTCGTTGTATCACCGAAAACCATACCACGCCCTTCAATACAGTACAAAACTTCCTGTTTTGCAGTTTTCGTAAAAGAGCTACTGCCTGATTTTCAGGCAGTAGCTGACGATAAATTTTCCCTTTTTTTCTTTCCGGATTTTCAGGTAAATGTCAATAAATTTAGTATTTTTGCTAAAAATATTAGCATTTAAATATCCTGTTATGTTAAGTGAGAAAAGTGAGATTATAGCACAGTTGAAAAAGGATATGCTGCTTTTGCAGGGATGCAGGCCGCCATCTGCGGCTACAGTGAGTGTTAACCTGGGAGCAGTAAATGCGGCCTTCCCAAATGCTGTTTTTCCCACCGGCACTATACATGAATTTCAAAGTAATGCCATAGAAAGTACAGCCGCCACCGGAGGCTTTATTGCTGGTTTGCTTTCCACACTGATGCAGCAGGGCGGCGTATGTGTGTGGATCAGCACTGCAAGAACGCTTTTTCCGCCGGCATTAAAAAATTTTGGGATAGAACCGGACCAGGTGTTATTTGTAGACCTGCAGCGGAAAAAGGAAGTACTCTGGACCATGGAGGAAGCATTGAAGTGCGAGGGGATATCTGCTGTTATAGGAGAACTGAATGATATAGATTTTACTACTTCCCGTCGCCTGCAACTGGCCGTAGAAAAAAGCAGGGTGACGGGCTTTATTATCCGTCAGCATCCGCGGGATAACAACGCTATTGCAGCGGCGGCACGCTGGAAAATCAGCCCGCTGCCCAGTCAATTGAGTAATGGTATGCCAGGTATCGGTGCGCCGAGGTGGGCTGTAACGTTAACAAAGGTGCGCAACGGTCAGCCGGGTACCTGGCAGCTCGAATGGCTGGATGGCCGGTTTAATACGATTACAACCGAAGTGGTATTACAGCCACTCATTGCCGAAAGAAAAATTGGGTAATATGAGGAAGCGGTTTGTGGCCATATGGTTTCGGCATCTTATTACGGATTGGTTCATCATCCGCCAGCCTGCACTTAAAAATCAGCCCTTCGTAATAGCTGCACCCGATCATGGTCGTATGCTGATCACTGCGGTGAGTGCGGCTGCGCAGGCACAGGGCCTGGAAACAGGCATGGCGCTGGCTGATGCCAGGGCGATGGTGCCTGGTTTGCAGGTATTTGACGACCAGCCGGAACTGGCGCAGAAACTGTTGCTTGGATTAGGAAAATGGACCATCCGCTATACCCCTTCGGCCGCAGTGGATTTGCCCGACGGCCTGCTCCTGGATGTAACCGGTTGTGCTCATTTATGGGGCGGAGAATTGCCTTACTTACAGGAAATTATCGCCAGGCTGAATGCCTTTGGTTATGGCGTAGGCGCTGCCATGGCAGACAGCATCGGTGCTGCATGGGCTATCGCAAGATATGGTAAAACAGGCGCCGTTGTTGGCAGCGAGGAACAAACCGCCGTGATATTGTCTTTACCACCGGCCGCCCTCCGTCTTGAAATGCAGGTACTCAGTTTATTACAAAAGCTGGGACTGCACCAGGTCAGCAGCTTTGCCGCCATGCCGCGTTCCGCGCTGCGCCGGCGTTTTGGCCCCGCTTTGCTCAACCGCCTCGACCAGGCCTTAGGCAGGGAAGAAGAAATGATCCTGCCAATTGAAGTGATTCCGCCATACCAGGAAAGACTGCCTTGCCTGGAGCCTATATTAACAGCTACAGGTATTGAAATTGCGCTGCAACGTTTGCTGGAAACACTTTGTAAACGACTGCAACAGGAAGGTAAAGGTTTTCGTACAGCATTGCTGAAAGCCTACCGGGTAGATGGTAAAGTGGAAGAAGTAAGCATCGGCACCAACCGCGCTTCTCATAACGAAGTACATCTATTCCGGTTGTTTGAAGACAAGCTGCGCAGCATTGAACCGGCTTTGGGCATTGAACTGTTTGTACTGGAAGCCACCAAAGCGGATGATGTGGCAGCAGCCCAGGAAACGCTGTGGACCAGCGGTTGCAGGATGGACAGCATTTCTTTTGCAGAACTGGTAGACCGGCTGACCAATAAAATAGGCGCCAACGCTATTCGCCGCTACCTGCCGGAGCAACATTACTGGCCGGAACGTTCCTTTAAAGCAGCTGCATGCCTGCAGGAGAAAACAACCACAGCATGGCGTAACGAAAAACCCCGGCCCATGCAACTGTTGCCCGTACCCGAGCCTATAGAAGTCAGTGCGCCTATACCGGATTATCCGCCTATGCTTTTCCGCTACCAGGGGAAACTGCACCGCATCAAAAAAGCAGATGGCCCCGAGCGTATAGAACGGGAATGGTGGCTGGATGAAGGCCTGCACCGGGACTATTATGCGGTGGAAGATGAAGCCGGGCAACGGTACTGGCTTTTCAGATCCGGGCATTATGATGAGGATAACTACCGCTGGTTTATTCATGGTTTTTTTGCCTAAACAGATGTGCTATGAGTTATGTTGAATTACAGGTGACCAGCAACTTTAGCTTTCTGCGCGGCGCTTCACATCCTGAAGAACTGGTAGAACAGGCACTACTGTACGGGTATAAGAAGATCGCGATAACAGACCGAAATACATTAGCAGGTATCGTACGTGCACATGCTGCCGCAAAAAATAAAGATATCAGTATTATTCCTGCCTGTCGCCTCGACCTGCTCGATGGGCCCAGCCTGCTGGCTTATCCTGTCAATAAAGAAGCTTATGGCCGTCTTTCCGGTTTGCTCACCACAGGTAACCTCCGCGCGGAAAAAGGAGATTGCCACCTCTATAAAGCAGACGTGTACCAGCATGCAAAAGACATTAAATTTATCGTAGTGCCACCGGATGCCTTAAACGCCGCATTTGATTTTGAGCCGGCATTTAAAAATACCGTGGCAGAATACCGGGAAGCACTGGGTACACAACTATACCTGGCCGCCAGCAAATCCTACCTGGGGGATGACGGGAAAAAATTATTCAGAATTGCTGAACTGGCAGAACAGCTGAACATCCCGATGGTGGCCACCAATGATGTGCATTATCATAACCTGGCCCGCCGGCAACTACAGGATATCTTAACCTGTATCCGCGAAAAATGCACTATTCATAACGCCGGCTTCCGGCTGCATCCCAATGCGGAAAGACACCTGAAACCGATCGCGGAAATGCAGCGTTTATTCAGACAATACCCGGACGCCATCCGGCGTACCACCGAAATCGCCGATGCCTGTGAGTTTTCGCTGAATATGCTGCAGTATGTTTATCCCCGGGAAATAACAACGGAAGGCCGTAGCCCGCAGGAAGAATTAACCATGCTGGTATGGGAAGGTGCAAAACAACAGTTCGGGGAAGCGATTTCTGAAAAAGCAATAAAGACGATCAATCATGAACTGGCATTCATCGAAGAAAAGAATTATGCGGCCTATTTTCTGACTGTACATGATATTGTACGCTATGCCAGGTCACAGGAGATATTATGCCAGGGAAGGGGCTCCGCAGCTAATTCTACGGTATGCTATTGTTTGGGCATCACCTCCATTGACCCGGTAAAGTTCGACCTGCTCTTTGAACGCTTCCTTTCTGCTGCCCGTGATGAACCACCGGATATTGATGTCGATTTTGAACATGAACGGAGAGAGGAAGTAATTCAATACATTTACCGGAAATACGGACGGGATCGGGCAGCGATTGTAGCCACCGTAACCCAGCAGCATCACCGCGGCGCCGTTCGCGATGTGGGCAAGGCCATGGGCCTTTCCGAAGATACCATAAAATGCCTCTCCGGCTCCGCACTGTGGGAGTTCAGGGATGAAGGAGTTGATAAAGCGATGATTGCAGAACAGGGTCTCAACCCGGAAGATAAACATCTGCAAAAAGTATTACAGCTCACAGCAGCATACATCGGTTTTCCCCGGCAACTCGGACAACATACCGGCGGCTTTGTTATTACGGAAGGAAAATTATCAGAGCTCTGTCCCATCCTTAATGCACGCATGGAAGACAGAACCTGCATAGAATGGAATAAAGACGATATCGATGCATTAGGCTTCCTGAAAATAGATGTACTGGCGCTTGGCATGCTTACCTGTATCCGTAAAGCTTTTGATCTCGCTAAAAAACATCACGGCCTCGCACTTACATTGGCAAATGTACCCCAGGATGATAAGGCAGTATATGAAATGATCAGCCATGCCGATACCATCGGCGTTTTCCAGATAGAAAGCCGCGCACAGCAGTCCATGCTGCCACGATTAAGACCCAGTTGTTTTTATGACCTGGTGATTGAAATCGCCATCGTAAGACCCGGCCCCATACAGGGCGATATGGTGCATCCTTACCTGCGCAGGCGGAATAAGGAAGAACCGGTGGAATATCCCTCACCGGAGCTCGAACAGATTTTAAGTCGTACACTGGGCGTTCCCTTATTCCAGGAGCAGGCTATGAAAATCGCTATCGTGGCAGCCGGATTTACTGCTACCGAGGCCGACGAACTTCGTCGCAGCATGGCCACTTTTAAAGCAAAAGGAATGGTGAGCGGTTTCCGGAAAAAACTGATCGATGGCATGGTAGGCAATGGCTATGAGGCTGACTATGCAGAAAGGGTGTTTAAACAACTGGAAGGCTTTGGCTCTTATGGCTTCCCGGAAAGTCATGCCGCCAGCTTCGCTTTGCTGGTATATGTATCTGCCTGGATCAAATGTCACTACCCCGACGTGTTTGCCACCGCATTGTTAAACAGTATGCCCATGGGCTTTTATCAACCGGCGCAAATAGTGATCGATGCCAGGAAACATGGCGTGGACGTGCGCCCGGTAGATATCAATTATTCAGACTGGGATAACACATTGGAAGAACGATCAGGAAAATATTGCGCGGTTCGCCTGGGATTCCGGCAGGTAAAAGGGATCCGGGAAGAAGAGATACAACTGCTCGTAACTGCACGTACCACTCCCTATACAAATATTCACTCCCTCCGGGAAGCTGGCGTGCCGCAAACCACCCTGGAAAAACTGGCCGATGCAGATGCGTTCCGTTCACTGGGACTCGACCGGCGACAGGCACTATGGGAAGTAGCCGCATTGCACGACCGGCCTATTGCATTGTTTACCGGCACACCCGCTGAAAGTGTAAACGAAACATCCATCACCCTGCCGCAGATGTCTGCTTCCGAACACGTGGTACATGACTATGCCGCTATGGCATTGTCACTGAAAGCACACCCGGTGAGCTTTGTGCGGGATAAACTGGCGATGTTGCATATTGTTCCTAACAGTGAGCTGACTAATCTCTGTGACGGGATGCCCGTAAAAGTAGCCGGACTGGTACTGGTTCGGCAAAGACCCGGAACTGCCGGCGGTGTTTGTTTTATTACTATTGAAGATGAAACCGGGTGCGCCAACCTGGTTGTTTTCAGAAACATATTCGGCCAATACCTGAAAGAAGTACTGCAGTCCAAACTTTTAATGGTACAGGGAAAACTGCAACGGGAAGGAGAGGTGATCCATGTAGTGGTAGAAAGCTGTTATAATCTCTCAAAGTTATTACGACACCTTACGGCAACCAAAGCCGCAGACCCACCCGTGCTTACATTATCACGCGCAGATGAGAACACGCCATTTTTTAGTGAGCCTAAGAAAATACGGGAGAGTGAACAAACCAGCATGTTCCCGAAATCAAGAGATTTTAAATAGCACCATGATAATTTAAACATTATTATGCTGAATAAATAGCAGGATCCCGCAGCCATTAGCGGCGGGATCCCGATGTGTTGCAGCGGCAATGCTGATCAGCGAAGCTTAGTTATGCCCGGTGATCACACACTGACTGTAGCCATTTCCCGGCCAGTAGAAATAATAACTTACACCACCGATGTTCATCGTATAGCTGGTGTTAGCCGTCAGCGTATAACTGGTACCCGCCCAGTAAACATAATTCACCGCAGTAGGCGTAACGGTTTGTGTAACGCCCATGAATGTAAATTGAACAGGCCCGAGTCCGGGTAAACTGAAAGAAGGCCAGTTCAGCGATACCAGGGGCAGGTCTTTCATGTAGCTGATACTCCAGTTGATATCCCGCGGAAAAGACAACCGTTTACTCACTGCAGGAGCAGCGGCAGCAGATGGCTGTTTTTTAACAGGCGGTTCCGAAGGCGTGGCGAATGACAGGCAGATGGCGGCGGCCGTGAGGGTCACTAGTGTTTTCATTGTTCGCATGAGGATAATTTTTAGGTACAGTGAACTTAAATAATAAGTGCCGCCTGTGCAATAGCAAAATCGATTTTACGCAAACGCTTGTGTGATCCTGATAACTTCAGGAAAGCCTCGTTGTGTGTCGCCAATAATTATATAAATCATTCCCTGAATTCTGTAACGGTGTACCCGGTGCTATCATTCACCTTTGCGCAGGCTTATGCCGGCAGCTGCACAGCGCCGGAAGCCGGGTTCAAAAAACAACTGATTACATGCACAACACCTATATATGGAACACCCGCGCAATAATAAAAGAAACCAACGATGCCGTTACCATCGTTTTTGATACGAAAGGAATGCCGTTTCTCTATTTGCCGGGCCAGTTTGTAAATGTTACACTTACTATCGCCGGCGAACCGGTAACAAGATCCTATTCATTGAGCACCGTACCGGGAATAGATGCACATCCGGCCATCACCGTAAAAAGAGTACGGGGTGGAATAATGAGTAATTATATCGCAGACCGGGTGAACGAAATAACCAGCTGGAATATAAGCGGGCCTTATGGATCCTTTGTATTCCCGGATCATGCAACGGATACAAAGCACCTGGTATTGCTGACAGGCGGCAGCGGGATAACGCCATTGTTTTCAATTGCCCGTTCATTTATAAGCCGTTTCCCCGAGGCCATTGTAACGCTTGTTTATTCCAGTCGTACCGCAGCAGATATTATTTTTAAGGAACGTATTATGGAATGGGCAGCGCAATATCCCGGAAGAATTCATGTTCATCATGCGCTATCTGAACCAGGCGATGATACTGCAATAGGCAACGCCACACTGATCCGCGGCAGGATGAACAAACTGGTAGCCAGGAAGCTGATCAAAATGCCGGCAGTGGATCCCCTGGTGGATACCTGCTATTTTATTTGCGGTCCTTCCGGGTTAATGACAATGCACCAGGAAATGTTGGAAGCGATGCAGGTGCCGGCGGAAAATGTGTACCTGGAATGGTTTGCACCATTGAACGACGCCGCGGCAGCTGTCTTACCGGAAAATCAACAGGATGTGTTGCTGCATTTTTATGAACAATCCAATTTACTGGAAGTGCTACCGGGGAAAAGCATCCTCGATGCTGCGCTGGAAGACCGCATTCCGCTTCCGTATTCCTGTAAGGCAGGTACCTGCGGCATTTGCGCCGCCAGGCTTATTGCCGGGAAGGTAACGATGGCCAATAATTATGCGTTACGGCAATCCGACCTGGACGATGGGCTGGTACTGCTTTGCCAGAGTTACCCGCTTACAGACGATGTTACCGTGGAAATAGCTGAGTAGTGAATACTTATATTGCCATATAACATCTAACCAAAATTATGTAACAATTTATCGGGGAAGTACTTTTACTTTTGTATCGAAATGAAAAAGATCCTTACGCTTTTACTGGCTGTTCTCTACATGAGTTCGTCTACCGGCGCTACTTTTCACATGCATTACTGCATGGGAAAACTGATGCAGGTAGAACTGTGGCATGCAGATGATAACAAGTGCAGTAAATGCGTGGCAGGCCATAGTAAAACCTGTGGGAAGAAATGCTGTAAGGATGAGCATAAAATGGTGAAGCTGGAAAAAGACCAGCGCCAAAGTGCAGAAAACGCTATACATTTTATGCAGCTGCCGGTATCAGCGGCTCCCTTTACCTGGGGAGAGCTTCCGCAGGTACACATTTCCTCGCTGGCAGCCGCCTATCCCGTCAGCAACGCGCCGTCACGAAGTCACAAAATACCCGTTCATATTTTGCATTGCATATTCCGTATCTGATTCCCTGACCTTCCCGCGTATTTCCTCTTATCACTCCGCAGCACTTATACGCGGGCTACGCTGCCACATCAATACCTGATTTCTCAGCACAACAATTATGATCTCCGTGACCGGAGCCCAGGCTGCTATTACCTGTAACGCAGGAAGAAGACTGGCTGCATATCACTGTTCACGGACGTCTGCACAGCATCATCACTCATTAACAGCAGGTGCAGTAGTACAGCAGCACCTGTTGCTGAAAAGAACAGATATGGTACATCGTATTATTGAATGGTCATTACGCAACCGGTTTATCGTATTGGTTATGTCGGCCGCATTATTTGCATGGGGGATCTTTGCGGTAAAGAAGAACCCCATTGATGCCATTCCCGATCTGTCGGAAAACCAGGTGATTGTATTCACCGAATGGATGGGACGTGGTCCCCAGCTTATAGAAGACCAGGTGACATACCCGCTGGTCACCAATCTGCAAGGCCTTCCCCGTATTAAATATGTGCGCGGCGCTTCCATGTTCGGCATGAGCTTTATCTACGTCATTTTTAATGATGATGTAGATATATACTGGGCACGGGAAAGGGTGTTGGAAAGACTCAGCACGGTTGCCAGAACATTACCCACGGGTGTAACGCCGCAGCTGGGGCCGGACGGCACTGGCGTAGGACATATTTTGTGGTACACCCTCGACGCACCCGGTATGGATTTGGGCGAGCAGCGCGCGCTGCAGGACTGGTATATAAAATTTGCCCTGCAAAATGTAGAAGGCGTAAGTGAGATAGCTTCCTTTGGCGGGTTTCAGAAACAATACCAGATTACCGTAGATCCTAACAAACTCCTGTATTACCGCTTGTCGGTGGCAGAAGTGATGAGCGCCATCCGTACCAATAACAATGAATCCGGTGGCCGCAAGTTTGAACTCAGCGATATCGGCTATATCATTAAAACCTCCGGTTACCTGAAGTCGGTGGCAGAAATAGAGAATATCCCCGTTAAAACCCAGAACAGTATTCCCATCCGCATAGCAGATGTAGCGGCGGTTCAAATGACCGGTGAAACCCGTCTCGGTATATTCGACCAGGATGGCCGCGGAGAAAGGGTGGGAGGTATTGTAGTGATGCGCTACGGAGAAAACGCCGATGCCGTGATCGATAAGGTAAAAGCCAAAATGAAAGAGGTGTCGAAAGGTTTCCCGGAGGGCGTAAAATTCGACATCGTTTACGACAGGGGGGCACTTATCAAAGAATCGGTGGATTCCATCCGGCATACTCTGATAGAAGAAATGATCGTGGTATCTGTGGTGGTCATCATTTTCCTGTTCCACTGGCGCAGCGCGCTGAGTATCATTATACAGATCCCCATTACGCTGGCGGCCAGCTTTATTCTGCTGAATGCCTTTGGCATTTCTTCCAATATTATGTCACTAACGGGCATTGCGCTGGCAATAGGCGTGATCGTGGACAATGGCATCATCATGAGTGAAAATGCCTATAAACATCTTGCCGAGAGATACGCCTTGTGGGAAGCACAACAAAAAAGAAAGTAAATATGAAATGGCTGAAAAATATTTTTAAAAAACCAACGCAATGGATCAGCGAAGAAGAAAGGCTGAAGGTGATAGAACAATCCAGCAAACAGGTTTCCCGCGGGGTGTTCTTTGCCACCATTATCATCATCACTTCTTTCCTGCCCGTTTTTATGCTCACCGGCCAGGAGGGAAAATTATTTCACCCGCTCGCCTATACGAAAACATTTATCATGATCGTAGATGCGTTACTGGTAATTACGCTGGCGCCGGTACTGATTTCCTTTTTTATGAAAGGAAAATTCCGGCCGGATCATGATAATCCTGTAAATCGTGTACTGGAGCGCATTTATGAGCCTATTATAAAAGGTGTGCTGAAGTGGCGTAAAACCACCATCGCCATCAACGTGATCGCATTGGTGATCACCATCCCTTTGCTGAAAAGCCTGGGCAGTGAATTTATGCCGCCGCTCGATGAACAAAGTATTTTGTTCATGCCTGTTACGCTCCCGGATATTTCCAATGCTGAAGCAAAACGTATCCTGCAGGTGCAGGACAAGATCATCAAAAGCGTACCGGAAGTGGAAAAGGTATTGGGTAAAGCCGGCCGGGCCAGCACAGCTACAGATAATTCTCCCATCAGCATGATTGAAACCATTATTATGCTGAAGCCAAAATCGAAGTGGCGGGAGGGAAAAACAAAGAAAGATATCATCAACGAACTGGATGCCAAATTACAGATACCTGGTGTGGTAAATGGCTGGACACAGCCCATTATCAACCGTATCAATATGCTGGCAACGGGCATCCGCACCGATGTGGGGGTGAAGGTATACGGGCAGAGTCTCGACTCCATCGCTATCGTATCCGACCGGGTGAAGCGGGTGCTGGAAGGCACGCCGGGCATCGCGGATCTGTATGTAGAGCCGGTTACCGGCGGTAAATACCTCAGCATCGATGTACGCAGGGGCGACCTGGCCCGTTACGGGTTGAGCGTAGATGACGTAAATCAAACCGTGGAAACGGCATTGGGTGGCGCGCCTGTGGGCAATACCATCGAAGGGCGTCAGCGTTTTTCGATCAGTGTGCGGCTGGCACAGGACTACCGTAACAGTGTGGAACATATCCGGCGTATTCCGCTGATGTCGGCTGCGATGGGAGAGGTGCCCCTATCCGCAGTAGCAGATGTGAAATTTGAAGATGGCCCTCCGATGATTTCCTCGGAGAACGCCATGTTGCGCGGCGCAGTGCTGTTCAATGTGCGCGACCGTGACCTGGGCAGCACGGTGAAGGAAGCCATCAGCAAAATGAATGAAGCGAATGGGGTATTACCCGCAGGATATTACCTGGAGTGGAGCGGGCAATATGAAAACCTGATCCGTGGCGAGCAAACGTTAAGATGGATTGCACCCATAGTACTCGTCATTATTTTCTTCTCCCTTTATTTCGCTTTTAACTCCATCAGGGAAGCTTTCCTCAGCCTGATCACCGTGCCGTTTGCACTGATCGGCGGCGCTTACATGATTTATTTCTGGGGCGTCAATCTATCGGTGGCAGTGGCGGTGGGCTTTATCGCATTGTTTGGTATAGCGGTGGAAACGGGTATTGTGATGGTGATTTACCTGAATGATGCAATGCAGCAGCTGGTAAAGGAAAAAGGAAATAGTGCGGACACCATCAGCCGGGAGGATCTGCGTGGTGCGGTAATTCATGGCGCTGCTAAAAGGCTGCGGCCCAAACTGATGACAGTTTGTGTTTCGCTGTTCGGACTGGTGCCGGTGTTATGGGCAACCGGCGTAGGCACCGATGTAATGCAGCCGATTGTATTACCCATGATAGGTGGTGTGCTCACTTCCTCCACGCATATTTTGCTGGTAACACCACTGATCTTTTTAATGTCGAAAGAATACGAATTGCGTAAGTACGGAAAACTGGAAATTCATGAAGTACATCACTAAATATATAGCGTGGATACTGCTGTGGGCGCCTGTTCAGCTGTTTGCGCAGCAAACGCCGGTGTTGCCATTGGATAGTATACTACAACGGGTAGACAGGAATAATATATTGCTGCAATCCTACGCGCTCAAGGCCGATGCATTTAAATACAGCGCGGATGCGGCCACAGCATGGATGGCGCCTATGGTGGGCGTGGGCACATTTATGACACCCTATCCAGGGCAAATGATTATGGACGACCGCGATAAAGGAAGTTTTATGCTGCAGATAGAACAGGATATTCCCAATCCTGCGAAACTGAATGCGAAAAAGCGTTTTATCGCTTCGCAGGGAAATGTGGAACGGGCCGGCAGGGATATTACCCTGAATGATTTCAAGGCGCAGGCCCGTCGCCTGTATTTCAACTGGCTGGTGGCAAAGAAGCGGATTGCGGTATTGCAGGAGAATGAAAAGATCATGATCACCATGAAAAAAATTGAAGAGGTACGATACCCTTACAATCAATCCCAGTTAAGTGGGGTGTTTAAAGCCAGCGCCAAAATTGAGGAAAACCAGAACATGATCCGTATGCAGGAAGGGGCTATCGCCAAAGCCAGATCCTGGCTGAACAGCCTGATGAATGCACCCGGCAACCAGCTTTTTGATATTGACACTGCTTTCCGGCCGGTATTTGCACCTGCTGCTTCCTACGATACAGCTGCGCTGGCGCTGGCCCGGAAAGATGTATTTAAAATGAATGAAAGCATCCGGTCAATGCAGTTGGATATAGAAAGCATGAAGCGGGAAAAGAAGCCTGATTTCAGGGTACGTTTCGATCATATGTCGCCGCTGGGCGCCGGCATGCCAAAAGCTTTCAGCGCCATGGGCATGATCAGCATTCCCATTGCGCCCTGGTCTTCCAGGATGTATAAATCAGGCATCAAAGCTATGCAGTACAATATACAGGCCATGGAAAAGGAGCGGTCGGCCATGTTACAGGAAACACAGGGTATGCTGTATGGTATGCAATATGAAATACAGTCTATGCAGCAACGGATTACAGCAATGGAAGATAAAATTATTCCATCGCTGCGGCAAACGCTGGATGCCAATTTCCTGAACTACCAGGAAAATAAACTGGCCTTGTCAGCTGTAATCGATTCCTGGGAAGCACTCACCATGATGCAGTCAAATGTACTGGATGAG
Source organism: Chitinophaga hostae (assembly GCF_018224885.1). Lineage (GTDB taxonomy): Bacteria > Bacteroidota > Bacteroidia > Chitinophagales > Chitinophagaceae > Chitinophaga > Chitinophaga hostae. The sequence goes on from NZ_JAGTXB010000012.1 coordinate 48,502, forward strand.
CAACTAAAACTCTATGAAATGATAGCGGATTATGAGAAACAGTTATATCGTTAAAATCATTACCGGCGTATTCATCGCCGCAGTGGGGCTGGCGGCTTGTAAGACGAAGGGAGGCGTGGCCCCGCATAACAGTATGGAGCTGGTGGCCGACAGCAGCATCACCCATCTTACACAACCGGTAAATGCACAGGTGGTAGCTACTATTCCGGTTATCTCCCCTGAAACCGGTTCCCGCATTTATTCAGCTGCGGCGAATGGCGTTATCACCTATGATACGCGTCAGCAAACGGCTGTTGCCAGCAGGGTAGGCGGGCGTATCGAGCGCCTCCTGATAAAATATAACTATCAACCGGTAAAAAAAGGGCAGCTGATCATGGAAATATATTCGCCGGATCTGGCGGCGGCACAGCGGGAGCTGATATATGTAGCGCAAAGCAGTAAGGAGCTGTTGGCCGGCGCCCGGCAACGTTTACAGTTGCTGGGAATGCAACCGGGGCAGATCGACCAGGTTCTGAAAACAGGTAATATCCTGTACCGCATTCCTGTATACAGCAACAGCGATGGATATATACTGGAGAAGTCGGCTGCCGTGGCAACCGCTTCCGCAGCACCACCAGTGGCCACCTCCGCGGGGGATGGTATGAGCGGAATGGGAAGTGCAGCGGCGCCGGTAACAAGCGCCCCGGCTGCACCCGCTGCTACCCCCGTGTTACTGCGGGAAGGGCAGTATGTTACTGCGGGGCAACCCCTGTTCACCATTTACCAGGCCGATGCCCTCGTGGCCGTATTTTCTTTTCCCCCGCAACTGGCGGCTACCATCAGGAAAGGACAGCGGTTGTTGTTTTATCCTACGGAAGATAACACCGCTATGCAAACAGGTATCATTGGTTTGATAGAACCGGTTTTTCGTAACGGTGAGAACTTTACGCTCGCGCGGATATATCTCAACAAGCATCATTTCCGGGCCGGTCAGTTGCTCACGGCCAGTATCCCGGTGATGTATTCCAATGGATCCTGGCTGCCTAAGAAAGCGGTATGGCGCCTGGGCAATAAGGCCGTGGTGTTTAAAAAGGAAAAAGAGGTGTATGTGCCGCAGGTAGTACAAACAGGTGTGGAAGAAAAGGATATGATACAGGTAATAACGGATATCGCCGACTGGAAAGTGGCGTCTAATGCGGCCTACCTGGTAGATAGTGAAAGCTTTATTAAAACAAAACAATAGCCATATGGAACGCAAAAAGTTTATAAAAGCCATTGCAGTTGTTTCACTGCTGCCGGCAGTATTCCTGGCAGCCTGTAAAGAAACCGGTAAAAAGAAAACGGTAGTCGCCGCGAAACAAACATATACCTGTCCGATGCATCCGCAGATCATACAGGATAAACCAGGTACCTGTCCTATATGTGGAATGGACCTGGTGCAGTTCGACAAAAACAATAAAGAAACATCGCTTACCCTGGGGGAAAGCCAGGTGGCCCTGGCTAATATTACCACACTGGTAGTGGGAGCAGGCGCACTGTCGAACTTTAAGCAATTGAACGGGCGATTGGTAACAGATCCGCAACACACTACCATCATTTCAAGTCGCGTGGCCGGCCGCATCGAAGTACTGTTTGTAAAGGAAACCGGTGTGAAAGTGAGCAAAGGGCAGGCGCTGTATAAAATTTATTCCGAACAACTGGCTGCGTTGCAGCAGGAATACCTGCTGTCGGCCGCCCAGGTAAAGCAATTCCCCGATGACGCCCGCTTTCAGCAAATTGAAAAAGCCGCGCGTCAGAAGCTATTGTTATACGATCAGTCACCTGCACAAATCAGCCAGTTACTACAGTCGCAGCAGGTAAATCCCTATGTTACCTATCCCGCTACGGAGAGCGGTATGGTGGCCGGGTTATCCGTGTCCGAAGGTCAGTACATCGCTGAGGGGGGCGCCGTCATGAACGTGGAAGCTTATCAGCAGCTATGGGTGGAAGCAGATGTTTACCCTGCGGAGGCCGCCGCTGTTAAGGTAGGCGAGTCTGTGAAGGTGATAGTGGCAGGCTGGGAAAATGAACCACAAACCATGACCGTGCAATTCATCAGTCCTGCTTTGCAGAATGGGAGTCAGCTGTTACAGATACGCGGAACGGTACCCAATCCCGGTAATCGCTGGCAGCCCGGATTACAGGCCAATATCCTGTTGCCCCTACAAAGTAAAGGCGATGTATTGCGTTTGCCTGCCGACGCGGTTATCCGCGATGGGAAAGGTGCACACGTTTGGGTGGAGCGCAGCAAAGGAAAATTTGAGCCGCGTATGGTGCAAACAGGAATGGAGAGTTTCGACGCGGTGGAAATCACAAAGGGGTTAACAGCAGGAGATACCGTGGTTGTTTCAGGTGCTTATTTATTGTATTCCGAATACCTGTTGAAAAAGGGCTCAGACCCGATGGCGGGGATGGCGATGCCGCATTAATTTCTTTTTATAAAAATAAAATCAAAAACATGACAACGTTATTAAAAGCCGTATTGCCTGTGCTGGCAGTTATTTTTCTTACCGCATGCGGTAGTGGTAATGCAGACAAAAGCCATCCTCCCCACGAATCCGACAGCAGTGCCACGGCTGCTCCTGTGGCAGCCGGCGTACATCTTCGTGATGACAAGCTGAATGCCGTATACCCGCATTATGTGCAGTTAACCACCGCATTAACGAATGGAGATATGGCGGCCGCTAAAATCGCCGCCAGTGCTATTGCCGCCGGAGCGGGTGAAATTACAGGCGGTGCGGCGCTGGGAGCTGCTGCCGCCAATATTATGGCAGCAACAGATATCGACGCCCAAAGAACCCTGTATGCAGGATTAAGTACCGCGTTTATTGCACTGGTTAAACAATCCGGTTTGAGCAGTGGCGCTTTGTATGTTGACTTTTGCCCGATGGCAATGCATGATAAAGGAGCATCCTGGTTGAGTGCCGGCAAGGAAATTAAGAATCCGTATTTCGGTGAAAAAATGATGACCTGTGGCGATGTAAAGGAAACCATTCTTCCTGCAACCGCTGCCGCCGGTACAGGCAGTGTAAAACCACAGTTTACCAACGTGGATGCAAAAGTAGCGGCTTCATTAAAGGCAGTGGTAGCGCAATATTTACAGATTAAAAATGGTTTGGCGGAAGATAATTCAGCAGGGGCCGCCAACGGTGGAAAAGCCATGGCTGCGGCTATGGAGAAAGCGGATAAAACAGCGATGACACCGGAACAACAACAGCTTTACAAGGAAAATGAAGATGACCTGAAAGAACATGCGGAGCATATAGGGAAAAATGAAGGCAATATCGAACATCAGCGGGAGCACTTTGCACAAATGAGCGAAGATGTATATGCCCTGGTGAAAGCCTTTGGCGGTGGTCAAACCCTGTATCATGATTATTGCCCGATGTATAACGACAATAAAGGCGCACGCTGGATAAGTGAAACCGAGGTGGTGAAGAATCCTTATTTCGGCAGCAAAATGGCCACCTGTGGGTCTGTAAAAGAAGTGATGCAGTAACCGTTTTTCTGTGCCTTTCCGCACCCTTGGTGCGGGAGGGCTTTTATCTTGATAATGATGTTTTATGCGAACCATCCGGATTATGGCAGTGGCGGCATTGGCCATGTTTGTAGGGATACAATTTATTCAACCGGTAAAGAATCGAAGCAGCCAAATGGATACTGCGAATGATATCTCCCGGCTATATCCCATACCTGCTGGTATACAGGATATATTGCAGCGGGCATGTTATGACTGCCACAGTAACACTACCCGGTATCCCTGGTATGCACATATTCAGCCCGCAGGCTGGTGGATGGCCTCACATGTAAAAACGGGAAAGGAGGCGTTGAACTTCAGCGAGTACGGCCGCTATTCCCTGAAAAGAAGACGGAATAAGTTGGAAAGAATGAAAGAAGAGATATTGGAAGACAGGATGCCGCTTGGTTCCTATACCATGATACACACGGATGCCAGGCTGACGGCGGAAGAAAAGGCGCTGCTGGTAAACTGGATGGCAGAGGCGGGGGAAAAGTGAATCAGCGGCGGGATCACAACACTGATCCCGCCGCTGGGCCTGCCATCACGCATAAATTTTCACATTTCTTTTGCAATTCCATTAATTTTTTCTTTTTAATTTGTTGCCCGTTCAAAATACCATTACCTGTATTACTACTGTATAGAAAAGTAAATAGCTATTATTTCATCAAGAATATAATTATTATTTATTAATCTTATGTTAGCAATGTCAGCCAGTTATCAAGGACGGATGAAGTTAAATCCGCATGCTCTTCTCAGTGTTGTTTTCTTAATTTTTTTATTCACTAACACATCGGCGACCCGTGCAGAAGGGCGTGCTGCGCCTCCTTTTACAGCCCGGCTTATAAACATCGAGGCCGCTGCCAATACTACATTTACTTACAATACACAGTTGCATAACACTGCGCCGATGGCGCGCATTTATCAGCTATCGGCCAGCATACCTCCCGGGTGGAACCTCTCTTTTAAGGTAGAGGGAGTGCAGGTAACATCTCTCAATATCGATTCAGGAAAAACCCAGGATATTACGGTGGAGATTAATCCTGCTGTTGAAGTAAAGCCAGGGAAATATACTATTCCCGTGCTCGCCATGACCGGGACAGACTCTCTGAAACTACAGCTGGAGGCTGTTGTAAAAGGTACCTACAGCGTCATACTCACTACCCCAACCGGGCGGTTGAGTGATGATCTGACTGAAGGAAAACGGAAAGAAATTCAACTGCTGGTGAAAAACACCGGCACCATTACACTCGATAACCTCGACCTCTCCGGTCAAACGCCGCCGCAATGGGAAGCTTCTTTTGTGCCTTCCACCATCACCCGTCTGGAACCGGGTAAGGACGCCGCAGTTACGGCCACACTGCATGTCCCGGATAAAACCATTGCGGGCGACTATGTAACTACCTTTTCCGTAAAAAACAATAGTACTTCTTCCAACGCAGCCTTTCGCATGACCGTTAAAACATCGGTGCTCACCGGCTGGATGGGAGTATTGGTGATACTATTGGCATTGGGCACTGTTTATTATCTTATCCGTAAATATGGCAGGAGATAGTACGTTATGGAACAACCAATTATTGAGATCAATGGGCTGACCAAATATTATGGCCGTTTGAAAGCTGTAGACAACCTGCATCTGACCATTAACAAAGGCGAGATATTCGGTTTACTGGGACCCAACGGCGCAGGTAAATCCACCACCATCTTAATGCTGCTGGGATTAACGGAACCTTCATCAGGAGAAGCACATATCTGCGGGTTCAACGCATCGCGCCACCCGATACCGGTGAAACGTAAGGTAGGGTATATGCCCGACAGCGTAGGATTTTACAATGAACTCACTGCATTGGAGAACCTCACCTATATGGGACGGCTAAACGGTATCCCGGAGGCAACCGTGAAAGCGCTTGCCCGTGATATGCTTGCAGAGGTAGGGCTGGAATCGGCCATGAATAAAAAAACCGGCACGTTCTCCCGCGGCATGAAACAACGGCTTGGCCTGGCAGATGTGCTGATCAAACAGCCGGAAATCATCATCCTGGATGAACCTACCCTGGGCATTGATCCGGCGGGTGTTCGCGATTTCCTGGAGTTGATCCGGCAATTGAGTCAGCAACAGGGTCTTACCATCTTACTGTCTTCCCATCATCTTCACCAGGTGCAGCAGGTGTGTAATCGTGTAGGCATATTCGTGGGAGGGCAGTTGCTGGCAGAAGGTAATATGCAAACACTGGCTGCCGGTCTCTTTAGGTCTGCGCCCTATATGGTGCAGGTTACCCTGAAAACAATACAGGATCCTGCTGCGCTGGAAAGAGCATTACTGCAGCTGCCTGCTATTGAAAAAGTAGTCATAACAGGCGTACTGGCGGAGATTTACGGTCAGGAAGATATTACTCCGGACATCGTCCGTTTTTTTGCAGGTAATGGTTTTGATGTTACCGGCGTGCAGAAAAAAACATATGGACTCGATGAAATTTATCAACAATACTTCGAAAATAATTTAAAGGAAAATGCATTCAATGAAAAGTCAAGTGGCCTATTTCAACGATCTTTTTTCGGCAGGTTCAAAAAGCACTAGAACTGGCTCACTCAAACCGGCTAATCCCTTTTGGGTAATGGTACGAAAGGAGGTCGCCGACCAGGTGCATAGCTGGCGTTTTATTATTTTGGCCGGATTGGTACTGCTTACTTTCGTCGGCTCCATGTACGTATCGTTGTCGAATATTAGCAAGGCGGTGGCCGACGCACGTGACCCGGACAGGTTATTTTTATACCTGAAGCTATTGACCATTACTGATGGCACCTTGCCGCCCTTTCACGTATTTATTGGCTTCCTGGGCCCGTTGCTGGGCATCAGTATGGGTTTTGATGCCATTAATTCAGAACAATCCAACGGCACGCTGATCCGGCTGATGGCGCAACCGGTATACCGCGACACGGTGATCAATGCAAAATTTGTGGCTTCCCTCATCGTGATCAGTACCCTTTTCCTGTCGCTCGGTTTACTGATGATAGGCGGGGGACTGATCATTACCGGCGTAAAGATAGAGCCCTCTGAATTTATACGTATCCTTTGCTTTGTGGCGTTAAGCATTATCTACGTAGCATTCTGGCTAAACCTGTCTATATTGTTGTCAGTGAAATTTCGTCAAACTGCCACGTCAGCGCTGACAGCAATTGCCATCTGGTTATTTTTCACCGTCTTTTACCAGATACTGCTTAATATCATCATAAAGGCATTGCTGCCAGACCCTGGTCTGTTGTCGCAGGATCAGCTGCAGTCCTACAATGGTATCATTTTAACTTTCCTGCGTTTTGTACCAAGCCAGTTGTATACGGATGCTACCTCCACCTTACTGATGCCTTCTGTTCGAAGTCTTGGGCCGCTGACCATGGAACAGATGGCTGGCGCCATCCCCTCACCATTGTCCGTGCGTGAAAGTCTCCTTGTGGTATGGCCACAGGTGAGCGGGTTGATTGCCGCTACGGTGTCATGTTTCGCACTTTCGTACTATTGGTTTATGAGAAGAGAAATACGAACCTGATTTAATTTTTAATATCTGCAGGATTTCTCTAAATTAAGGCCTGATAAAAACAACTATGATGCGCCACCTATTCAGTCTATGCCTGTTACTTTTTATTTCCTGTTCGGCTATGAGCCAGCAGTCGGCCAACGAACTACATTTTACCAGCAGCCAGCGCCAGCTGATTACGGTATATAAAGGCACCATTTTCGTAAACGGGAATAAGGCTTTTATATTTAACCAGGATATCATTAACTATAAAAGCAGGCGTAACCGGCTGATAGAAGACGGCAGGTCCGTATTTCTTTTCCTGGAGGTAAACGGCAGTCCCAATAAAAACAGGCTGTATGTGTTTAATATTGATCACTCGCTGGCGGATTCTGTAGTGAATGCCATCAGTTCGGATGTGAAAGACTGGGATCACGACGGCAACCTGGAGTTTGGCGGCAGTGAGGTGCGGGTACCGCATCCTTCGGCAGATTCACTATATTATCTTCCTTCAAAATTTTATGAGATAAGAAAGGGTAAGATATCCTACGATGCTGAGCTCACTGAAACCACCGATAAAAAAACCAACGGCGTTTATCTCGCTGATCCGTTGACTGGTGACGGAAAATGCTGTAAAGGTATTCCGAAGTCAAAGAAACGTATATAGCAGTATTTATCTCCCTGAAATGGTATAAAAAAAGACCCTGAGTTTTACTCAGGGTCTTTTGATTTTAAGGTATACCAATTATTTTAAGGTCCATTCGGGCCGCTCAAAGTGGCAGGTATAGCCGTAGGGATGTTTTTGCAGATAATCCTGGTGTTCCTCTTCCGCGTTCCAGAAGTCGCCGGCAGGCACTACTTCGGTAATGATCTTACCTGGCCATTTTCCCGATGCCGTCATTTCCTCAATTAATTTAACGGCGGTAGCCTGTTGAGTTTCGTCCAGGTAGAAGATAGCAGAGCGGTAGGAAGTACCTACGTCATTTCCCTGCCTGTTCCGGGTGGTAGGATCGTGGATCTGGAAGAAATATTCCAGTAGCTTCCTATATGATAATACAGCCGGATCAAACGTAATTTCAATACCCTCTGCATGTGTGCCATGATGGCGGTATGTGGCGTTGGGAACATCCCCGCCCGTATATCCGACAACGGTAGTAAGCACACCGGGCTGATGACGGATCAGCTCTTCCACACCCCAGAAACAACCTCCCGCAAGAATCGCTTTTTCAGTACTCATGTCTTTCTCTTTTATCTGATGAAGATAATGATACTTTATCTAAATCTCCGCTGCATTCCCTAACAGTTGTCTCCGCCACATTCCCCAACAATTATCTCCGCCGTATTCTCAAACAATTATCCCCGCTGCATTTCCTAAAAGCTAAAAGCTAATGGCTAACAGCTTTTTTACTGATATACCTTTACCCAATCAACAATCATTTGTACCGGCAGGGTACCCGGATTTACTTTCCCTACCCAGTCGCCAGCCAGTTGCTGATCTATGAGCAGGTAAAACGGCTGATCGTAGGGCCATTGGGACGGGTCCACTCCCTGTACCCGTGGATAGGTGAACGTTGGTTTTCCATTAAGGTGGAATACAATTTTATCGGGATACCAGCTGATGCCGAAGGTGTTGAAATCAAGCGGATTTAACGCCGCCGTTCCATAATGTGGCGGATGGTCTGTTTGTTTCAGGTTGAGCGTGTAATAAGAGTGGGTGGTTTGATAGAAGATGCTGTCGTAATTCAGATGTTCCATGATATCAATTTCCCCGTTCTTAGGGTAGTGCCCGTATCTATCTGTTTCCGCCAGCATCCACATCGCGGGCCAGGCTCCCTGGGCACATTCCAGTTTGGCGCGGATCTCTATTTTCCCGTACTGAAATGCGAATTTACCTTTGGAGTAAATGCCGCCAGTGAGGAAAGGTCTCGGATCTTTTAGCGTATCGGGGTTATTGATACCCCTGAGGTACAATTTGCCGCTGTCGAGCTGGTAGCACCGGTCATCGGAGGTCATATGCCTGCCCCAGGCTGCGTTATTGGGCGGAATGCGGGTCCATTTGCCGGTGTCGAGGCGGGGGCCGTCGAAATTATCCTGCCATACGAGCTTCCATTGTTTTTCGGCCCGTCCTGCTTTCTGCGTATAGAGGTATCCGTGTTTGCCACTCCTCGTGGTGACTTTACATGCCAGCATGCTTACTGCTATGATCAGCAATAGGAGAACGTTTTTTTTCATTGTTTGCTGTTGATACACAAATATAATCGTTGAGGTGGATGTTGGGCCGGGGCTGTTTCGAACGGCTTATGAAAAATTGCCGGTGTATTTAAGTAAATAATTGATAATCAAATGTTTAATAATTTTTAGCAAGATGTAAACAGGCATCCATTTCCTTTTCTGATTATTTTTAAAAAAAATTAATTTCGTTTTTCTTAGCTTGTATCCTGTACAATCAAAATCGATTTTTTATTCAAACAGATTGTTGATCTTTTCAATACTGAACCATACATGAGTACATTAACAACTTTTCCTGCCTCAACAGAAACCCTTTCTGCAGCCACTGGTGAGCGCGAGAAAACAACCCGGCTATACTCGCTGGATGCCCTCCGTGGATTTGATATGTTTTGGATCATGGGTGGTGGCGACATCTTCAACGAAATCGCAAAGGCCACCGGCACGCCATTCTGGGAGGCTATCTCGGTGCAACTGGAGCATCCTGCCTGGAACGGATTCCATTTCTATGACCTTATTTTCCCTTTGTTCCTGTTCATGGCAGGTGTTTCTACACCCTATTCGGTAGGGAGGGAGCTGGAGAAAGGCAAAAGTCGCCGCATGCTCCTGGGGCGTGTTATCAGAAGAGGATTGATGCTGGTATTGCTGGGTGTTATTTATAATAATGGCCTGCAGCTGCAACCTGTTTCACAAATACGCTTCTGCAGCGTATTGGGAAGAATTGGCCTGGCTTATATGTTCGCCAACATCATTTACCTGTATACAAAGGAACGGGCACAGATGATCTGGTTTGCGGGTATCCTGATCGTATATTGGTTACTGTTAAAGTTTACGGCGGCGCCCGGATTTGCGCCCGGGGATCTGACAATGGAAGGGAATTTCGCTTCCTACCTGGATCGTTGTATTGTTCCCGGTAAATTGTACCTGGGCATTCATGATCCCGAAGGTGTGGCCTCTACTTTCCCGGCTATCAGTACAGCGATGCTGGGTATCCTGACAGGGAACTTACTGCGGAACAATCCCATGTCCCCGAAGAAAAAAGTAGGCTGGATGGCGTTAGCAGGGGTTATTTTCCTGGTGCTGGCACAATTGTGGAACCTTGATTTTCCTATCAACAAAAATCTGTGGACCAGCTCCTTTGTGTTGCAGGTAGGTGGTATCAGCCTGTTGCTGCTCTCGCTTTTTTACTATGTGATCGATATCGCAGGATACAAAAAGTGGGCATTCTTCTTTCGGGTAATAGGTATGAACTCTATCCTCATTTACATCTCAGGTCATTTTATTGACTGGAGTTATACTAACAACGCATTTTTTATATGGCTGGGGCAGTTGATCGGAGATCCATATGGAGCGGTAGCATTAGCGATCACCTTTGTATTTGTAAAATGGTTGTTCCTGTATTTTATGTATAAGCACAAGGTTTTCCTGAAAGTATAACGGCACAGATATTTAAAAGCCCGCAGGTATTATATCTGCGGGCTTTTTTATTGCCGGTACCGATGGAGTGGTAATTACCAGGGAAGTTCCCCGCTGTCATTAAAGAATCTGCCGGTTACAGCGCTGTCTGTTAACATCGCCAGTTGTACAATTGCCCTGGCGCCTTCGGCAACGGTTTTTGTACCCTTGAACTGGTTAAGGCCGGTGGCCGTGTAACCTGGGGTAACGCTGTTGACCATTATGTTGTGTCCGCGCAGTTCATTGGCCAGCATCACGGTGAAAGCATTCAACGCCGTTTTGGAGGCGCCGTACGCCGAAAAATTGCTCCAGTTAGGGCGCCTGTCGGCTGCCATATGCATGGTCAATGATCCTACCTCACTTGACACATTGATGATGGCGGGCGCCGACGAGCGCTTTAACAGCGGCAACATGACCTGTGTTGTTTGAACAGCGCCAAAATAATTCGTCTCAAATAAATTGCGGATAATTTCCATGCTGCATTCCGCCATATGCTGTGGTTGTTCCCCGGCAATACCGGCGTTGTTTATCAGCAAATCCAGCGAACCGATTTGATGGTCTAATACCGTTTTTGCCTTCCTGATAGCATCTATATCTGTTACATCGATTTGGATGGCCGCCACATTGGTGATGCCGGCAGCTTTCAGCTGATCAGCTGCCTGCTGTCCGCTAATAATGTCCCTGCTGCCTAAAAAGACAAAGTTTCCCAGTTGTGCCAGCTGCCTGGCTGTTTCAAAGCCAACGCCTTTGTTAGCGCCGGTGATCAGAACAGTTCTCATAAAACTAAATTTAAAAATCCCGTTGCAAAGATCGCGCGGTTCCGGAATTTGGCTGTAGCCTGATGTCGCTAGTTTGTAGCCAAAAGTCCGTTGAATCCCGGAATAGAAATTCATTACCACTCATATAAGGGTATTTTTTAAACCAGGTGTATTAGTCTCAAAATATCGGGTATGCAATATGAAGACGACGAAATGCACCAGCAACTTGCCAGGCTGTTGGCATATCTCATTTTGCCCGCACTGGGCCTTATTGCCGCAGGTATTGTGTTCCTTATCATTTTCTCATAAAACAAGGCCATGTATAAAACTTCCGATTATCTCTCCAGGGGGACCCGTTTCGTGCGTAATCAGTTATACCCTTCGCGGAAGGTGCTGTCTACGCTGATGATATACGCTACTGATCTTTGTAATTCCCGTTGCAAACACTGCCTGATATGGGCAAAACGACCAGTGGCGTATCTTTCTAAAGAAAAAATTATCGAAATCATGGAAAGCAAATGCGTCAGTAGTGCTACTACCGTAGGACTCGAAGGTGGCGAATTCCTGCTGCATCCGCAGGCATTTGAAATACTGGAATGGTTTCATACGCATCATCCTAATTTTGATTTACTCTCCAATTGCCTGCAACCGGAGAAAGTGATCCGTGCAGTGCAGCAGTTTCCTCCCAAACGCTTATTTATTTCACTGGATGGTACGCGGGAGTCATATCAATACATGCGGGGCAAAGATGGCTACGGTAAAGTGCTGAACGTGATTGAAACCTTGCATAAAACCTGTAGTATTTCAGTGATGTTTACCCTTTCTCCTTACAACAGCTTTGATGATCTGGCGCATGTGATGGAGGTTTGTACCCGTTACGGAATAGATCTGCGGGTAGGTATTTATAATAATATTTCTTATTTCGATACTGTAGAAAAAGCGCATGATGACGGCGTACACCCTACTGCTTCTGCGGCGGCATCGGGGTACCAGATTCCCCCGGAAATTATTCAGCGCCTGGGCAACTTTGAGGAAAACCTCGATTTCCTGCTCTTGTATAAATACTGGCAGCGGGGCGAGCTGAAACTGCCGTGTTATTCCATCTTCGATAGCGTAGTAGTGCTGCCTAATGGTAATGTACCTATTTGCCAGAACCTGGATCTGAAGCTGGGCAACGTTAATGAGAAAAGCCTGGATACGATTTATAATGACGCGGCGACTATTGCCCTGCAGAAAAAGCATTGCCATGAATGTAATGGCTGCTGGATCAACTTTCATCGTAAGTATGATGTTACGCTGTTCCGTCAGGCGGAGCAACTGGCCGGTGCCGGCATCACCGCTGCCGTATTGGGTAACTATCAATGGAATGATCAGCAGGAACGTTTTAAAACAGTGATATCGAAATATGATAGCTTATCTGGCAGCCCGGTATAAAGACCGGCGAAGAAAAAAAGCAATGATGGAATTGAGTTGGCATGACCCTTCATTGTGCAGCTTTGCGTTTATCGGTATCGGGCAACATAGCATGGATAACCTGTATCCGGTGTTATTACGTTTAGGCGTTCCGGTGAGATATATCTATTCCCGCAACCAGCAGCTGGCAGAACAGACGGCCCGCTTATTCCCAGCCTGCAGGGGCGTGAGCAATCTTTCGGTCATCTGGCAGGACAACAGCGTGAAAGGCGTTTTTATATGTACAAAAAATGAGTATCAGTTGCCTTTGGTGAAAGCTGCCTTACAGGCAGAGAAATATGTATTTGTAGAAAAGCCCGGTGTTAGCGGTTTTCAGGAGCTGCAGGAACTGACGACAGGGCGCCATGCAGATCGATGCATGATTGCCTTTAACAAACGATTTAACCCGGTAAACCAACAGTTTGCAAAAGCATTCACACAAGCTTTCAGCTATCAGGCACGATATATTACCGGCCCTTATCCTGAAGGGGATGCAGTGATGGAGCTGTTTTGTCACCCGGTAGATAATGTGCTGCAACTTTTTGGGCCGGTAAAGGAATACTATTTCACCGCAAACAAAATAAACGGTGGGATACAGGTGCAATTGCTGTTGCAACATGCGCAGGCAACAGGTACCATGGAACTGTCCACCTGTTACGCGTGGTCTTCATTTACAGATCAACTGCAATTTGTTACACCCAAACGAAGCGTCACGATCGACTATCCCGGAACCTTCCTGGTGCAGGATTTGGGATTCAGACCTGGTGGTATCCCTATTGATAAGCTGTTTAAACGGAACGGACGGCTCCAGGTGAGGAATGCTGCTGTAGCTGTACCGGTGGCTGACAATAACAGCGTATTGCAACACGGTTACTATCCTGAAATAGCCTATTTCGTAAATGTGGTAAGGCAGGGAGCAGCACCATTACTTGCCATGCCTGCTACTTTTGAACATACCTTCCGGCTGCTGGATGCAGTATCTGCCGGATTGGAAACGCAACGTTAACATGGGTTGGTGTATCAAAAGTAATTTTTACCCGGTTGTCTGTTGGCGAGCATTTACGTTTACGCAATTCCCGGGGGCTTCAGATTACTTTTGATATACCTCTTTGCACAATGGTGCTGTGCAGTGTTCCTTTATTGAAAGAACTGTTCAAATATACTGTCTACCTGGAAACAGGTAAGCCCGGCCTTAATAAGCCGTTGTGCCTGCAGCTGCGCCTGGTGCATACTATCGGTTCCTTTAAGCGCCCAGGCGTTTAGTACGCCTACCGCCAGGATGCCGTGTTTCTTCGCCCAGGCTGCATCTTCGGGAGTAATATCTCCGGAAAAAAGATAATAATGAGAAGGGCTGTACCCCGGCTTTTTAATGTTCTCTTCCAGCTGTTTCCTCGTACAACTGAGTTTTATTTTGCCGGTAAAGAAAGGAGTAGCCTCGTCTGTACCGATCATCAGCGCATGTTCATAAAGACGATACTTTTTCAATAGCGCTATCACCTGGTTAAAAATAACCGGATGATTCCCGCGGATCTTCAGGTCAATCATTATTTGTAGCTGCCCCTGCGCGTGTTGGAGCACTTCTTCAAATGAGAGGATCCGGTATCCCTGCCGGTTCTTCAATTGGTTCAGTTCCTGCCAGGTCAGCGCCGACAAAGACCTGTCGATGCCGAAACTGCGTTTCAGATTGTCGTCATGATGAGTTACCAGTACACTGTCACTGCTCATCCGCAAATCGACTTCTATCATATAATAGCGCCGGTTGGCGGCTTCCTCCAGCGCAGCAAGACTGTTCTCCTGTCGTATACTATCGGTAACGCCCCCACGATGTGCGATCAGCTGGTAGCGTTGTTTGCCCGCCTGGCTGTACGCCGGTACCACGGGCAATAACAACGCCGCCAAAAGCAGTATCTTTCTGAAATTTAACATGTCATCCTTATTTTATGGCACATAGTTTTCCGGGTATGTTGCCGCCTATTTCAGCCGTGTATTTATCAGGTCAACCAATTCCTGTAATTCTTCTGCTGAATAGCCTGTAGACGAATAAATTATTTTACCGTTTTCATCTATCAGGAAATTCCTGGGGATATTCTGGGAGGCAAACAAACTGAAAATCTTTCTTCCTTCGTCGGGTAATATCGGAAAATCAAATCCTTTCTTTTCTTTGAAAGGTTTCAGTTTTTCCCATCCTTCTTCCCGGCCAAAAACAAAAAACGCAAAACGCGGGTCATTCTTATGCGGCGCCCATATCAGTTTCTGTACTTCGGGTAGCTCTGCATTACAGGGCGGGCACCAGGTAGCAAACATATTCAGCAATACCAGCCTGCCTTTGTAGTCGGAGATGTGAACTGTTTTACCTTCCGTTAGTTCAAAGCTGAAAGAAGGAACCGTATCGCCGGTTTTGATATGCGTGAAATTATCCTGTGCATGGCTGACAAAAGTGCCCAGCAAAGCCCAAAAACAAACAACAATTTTCTTCATGAGTTGCGGTGTTAGATTTTAAAGATACGCTTTACGGATAAATTTATCACGGCAGGAAATAGCACCTGAAATTGAACGCTCATTGTGCTGTAACCGAACATATTTTGTTATTTTCAATGTACAAAATATTGCTTTTTATGTTTGTTTTTTATGGCACGCGTTATGGCAGCTTTCAAAACCATGAAGACAATTATTTCCTGTTTACTTATCCTGTTGTTGTTTTGCATGCCCCTTCAGCGTGGGCTGGCACAGCATTGTCCAACTCCCGGCAAGGCGAAGCTGCTGGCCGATTTTGACCTGTACAGGTCCATCCTGGAAAAAACACATGCCGGTCTTTATAAGTATCATTCCAAAGAACAGATAGACAGTATTTTTACTGCCGGCAGAAAACAAATTACTGCCATCACCGATGTATGTGGCTTCTATCGCCAACTGACAACTATTATGAGTTATATCGGGAGTTTGCATGATGATATTTTTCTCCCTGATAAGTTGAAAAAGCAGTTGTTTGCGGCGAAAGGATACTTTCCTTACCCGGTAAAGCTGGCAGACGGAAAGTTGCTGGTCAATATTGACGGACAGAAGATGGCCGTCGGTACCGAAATTCATTCCATCAACGGCGTTCCTGTACAACAGATCATCCCTGGTCTTTATAAGTACTACACTACAGATGGCTTTAATATCAGCGGGAAGAGCGAGGGCATCAATGCATGGTTTCCCTGGTTTTATTTCCTGGAATATGGTGCTGCCGGAAGTTTCCGGGTAAATGACAGCATCACCTTGCCGGCGGTTTCCCTGCCGGCGTATGTGGCACAATATAAAAAACGTCATTCCCTTGCACTCGATACTGCGATGGGCGACAACTATACTTTCCGCTTAATCGACAGTTCCCGGGCGGCTATACTAACTGTGCCTACTTTTGCATTAGGTAACGCGGAATCAGCGAAACATGCGGCGTATAAGCAATTCCTGCACAGCTCATTTAACACCCTGAAAGCAAAAAACATCCGCCATTTAATTGTGGACATCCGTGGCAACGGCGGTGGCACTGATCCCAATGACCTGCTCACCTTTTCCTACCTGGCGTATCAGCCATTTAAAGAAAATGCATCGGCCTTTACCTTGTTTCAGCGGGTGCCGTACCGGCAATATTGCACGGACGATACCGCTGATGTGCGGGACCTGGAAGAAAATTTACTGGACGAACATAACCGGTTCCGGGAAGGGAAATATTACCAGAACCCTGACTACTGCCGGTTCTGGCAACCGGATAGTTTGGCCTTTAGGGGAAATTTGTACCTGCTCGTTGACCCGGCAGTAGCATCGGCGGCCTCTTTATTTGCTTCCATGGTAAGAAGTGAAGGGCATGCCCGGGTAATAGGATCCGAAACCATGGGCGGCTATTACGGACACACAGGTCATAATAGTTTGTCTTACCGGTTGCCGCAGTCGGGCATCACTTTCAGCATTTCGGTAGTGGATCTCGAACAGTATGTACAGCCTAAAAAAGAAATACCCTATGGCGCAGGTATTTTACCTGATAAGATTATTCACAACAGCAGAACGGATTTTATAAATAATCATGATGCGGTGATGGATAGCGTGCTGCTTTTCATCAGGGCGGAGCGCAGCGGTATGCAGGCCGCAGGAGGAAGGTAAGGCGACTATAATTATGCTGCCTTCTTACAGATTTTTTTTAGATTTATCAGAAGGGTAACATTTACAGTTTGTAGGTGGTCCTGGTTTACCAGACAATCAAAATCCGCTAAATGAAGAAATATCTGCTTTTCATAGCCTGCCTGTTCATACTGTTTTCTAGTGAGTCATTTTCCCAGCGTCTGACAAAAAAGCAACTGTTGGAGGACCTGGCGTACTACAGGGATACGCTTCCGGTGAAGCATAAAAACCTGTTTAATAAAATCAGCAAAACTGAATTTGAAAATAAAGTTGCCAGGGTAGCCGGAAAAATTGACACCTTGAACTATGAGACCTTCATGGTGGAGCTTTTTAAATTAAATGTGTCGATTGGCGACGAGCATACCAGGATTGAGCCGAAGTTTAAAACGGCTTTGCCGGTTGCGTTTACAGCGTTCGACGACGGTATCTTTGTTACGGGTATAGACCGGGAGCAATCGATAGCGCTTTCATCTAAGCTAAGGGCGATTAACGGGCATCCCATTGATGAAATTAACCGAAAATTTAAAGAAGTAATTAAATCGGATAACCCGTCTTATTTTGAAACCTACGAGCAACAGTTTCTGAATAATCCATCTTTTCTCAAGGGGTTAGGGATCCTGAACTCGGGCGAAAACGCGGAGTTGACGTTGCAAAACAGGAACGGTGAAATCCGGCAGGTAACGCTCCATGCTGTTGATAAGGATAGCTTAAATTTAGCATTGTCCGCACAATACGGATCGCTGCTGCCCTATAAGGAGCGCGACAGGGATTATTGGTATGAGTATGACCCCGCCAGAAAAACAATCTATTTCAACTTTGTTCATTGTGTAGAGGACGAGCATCATCCATTCCTGCAATTTAACGAAGAACTGTTTTCAAAGATAAACAGCCTGCGTCCGGAGAAAATTATTGTTGATCTTCGGTTTAACAGTGGAGGTAATTCGGGTGTGCTGTCACCTTTTATTGACAGCATTCAGCAAAGCTATTTAAATAAGAAAGGACATTTTTATGTGCTCATCGGGAAACAAACTTTTTCATCTGCTTTAATGAATGCTATTGCATTTAAAAGATATACCAACGCCATTTTGGTTGGACAAATGACCAGCGGCAATATCAACCACTACGGGGAAGTACGCGGATTCAGGCTTCCGAACACAGGGATCGTGATCGGCTATTCCACCAGGTATTGGGAAAACTGGAAAGGCAGGAAAGGTGCATTATTGCCTGATAAAAAAATTACCTACAGTTCCGTGAATTTTATTAATAACAGGGATGAAGCCCTGGAGTATATCTATCAACGGTAGAAATATCCGGATCTTAAAACCATAAGCATATGATACGACCTTACAACGCTGCTGATAAAGGGGAACTCCTTGATATCTTCCGGCTTAATATGCCGGAATATTTTGATCCGAAAGAATTGGCTGATTATGAAAAGTACCTGGATGAGCATGCGCAGACTTACTTCACAGTGGAGCATGAGGGGAATATAGCCGGAGGGGTAGGGTATCATATTGACCGGCATAATAAGCAGGGGCAGATCACCTGGATATTATTTCATCCCGGGTATGCGGGGCTGGGCCTGGGTCGGAAATCGGTCCGGCATTGCCTGGAGATTTTCAAATCGGACCCGGGTATTGAAAAACTGGTGGTGACCACTTCTCAAAAAGCATATCAGTTTTTTGAAAAACTGGGATATCGTATTGTTAATACAGAGAAAGATTATTGGGGACAGGGGCTCGACCTTTACCTGATGGAGCGGCAGCCCTGACCGACAGTTGACAGGCATTATCAGAAAAAAAAGGTTTGTTGCAGTTGTAAGATTTTTATGATGTTCCGCAACTTATTGCAAAACATCAGTTATGAAAAAATGTGGCTTTTTGTTGATGCTGTGTTTTCATTTGACTTATCACTGCGCAGTTGCCCAATTTCAGGATAGTATTGCAGATAAACTGCAGCGGTACCTGGCAATAAAGAAAAAGGAGATAGGCTTTAGTGGCATGGTCACTATTTGCCGGCAAGGGAAAATCGTTTGCGCTGAGATGGTGGGTCAATGTTCGGCGGATACCTATTTCAATGATAGTTCTTTATTTAAAGTAGCGTCGGTCACCAAATCATTTACCGCTATGCTGGTAATGCTGGCATGTGCAGAAGAGCGAATAAAGCTAAGTGATTCGCTTGCCATATTCTTTCCCCGTCTGGATAATCATGAATGGCGTAGTATCACGATAGATCAGTTGTTGTCTCATCGCGCAGGGATAGCCCATAACCAGGGAGTAGCCGGATTTGTCCCGGGGCTTTCCATGGGGTTAAATCCCGAACAGGCCCTGGCCGCCATTTTTAATTCAAAGTTGTTGTTCAGTCCTGGTACGCAGGCCGCCTATAGCAGTCCGGGTTATTATTTGCTTGCCACCATCCTGGAGCAGGTATATCACAAACGTTATGCGGATATCCTGGCGGAGAAAATAACGGGTCCGCTGAAGATGAACCATACCGGTGTTTATAGGACCGGAATGGATTTACAGAACATGTGTGCAGGGTACCACCAGGTAAAAGATAGTATGATACCGGCGCCCGGCAGAGACTTCTCCCTTATGAAGGGTTCCGGAGATCTTTTCAGTTCTGCCGCTGACCTGGTAAGCTGGACCAATAGTTTTTCCGGAGACTTCTGGAGTGATAAGATACGGGCGAGCCTATTTGCTCCCCATAGTGATATCGATGGTCATTCCTATGGGTATGGATGGTATATCCGGCGGGAAGAAGCGAATGCGAAGAAGGCGTATTATCATGGAGGCGGTACTTTCGGCAGCTCGTCACTGCTGGTCATTTACCCGGCTTATCAATTAACGATAGTAATACTGAGTAATGTATCGCCGCTGCCGGTGAATGTTTTTTGGGCGGATGTTGAACGGATACTGTTTGACACTGGTGATGCAGCGGTATCACCCTTAGCGGTCCGGCAGCTCTCTCCGCAGCAGTTAGCCATATTGCCGGGCGCCTATTCAGCAGGCGCCGGGCAACCGGTTTTACAAATTATATTGAATGAAGGCAGATTGTACGCGAAATTGGGAACAAGGGGCGCCTTTGAGATTTTCGCCGCCACCGATGTGGAATTCTATGGCAGGAAAATACCTGTTAAGTTATTGTTTAGTGTAAATGGAACAGGGAGCATTACAGGAGTGGAGGCCTGGTATAATGGACAATGTACCCGTTTTAGCCGGCAATGACACCCTAAATGAGGTTTGACAAGTTATGGTGCCCGATGCCCGCTCCCGGTATTGCATATTAACTTTATTATCATTATCTTGGATCAATTGTTTCAAAATATTTTTGTCAGCCATGGGGGAGCCTGTAGAGGAAGGTCATAAAGCCACCACGTTATTACCTCAAGACGTTGCTGATCTTGAGCTGGTATTTAAAGAGTGCTATGCAGTTCTCCTGGCTTATGCCTGTAAGTATGTATTGCGTGAAACCGCTGAAGATATCGTACAGGATGTTTTTGTACAGGTACATCGCAAAAGAGCTTCCCTCAACATTAATGTCAGTATTAAAAGTTATCTTTTTCGCAGTATCCATAACAGCTGCCTGGATTATATCAAACGTCAGGCAGTGCATCAGCGCTATGTAAATGCAGCGTTGCCTGCGTTTACGGAAGCAGAACTGGACCATTTTAACCCTGACGGTCTCCGGCAAAGCCTGCTGGAACAGGACAATCTCGAGGCCAGCGTGTGGAGAGCCATAGAAGAATTACCCCCAAAATGCCGCGAAGTGGTAAAGCTCCGTTACCTGGAGGGGCTTAAAACCGGTGAAATCTCTGCAGCCATGGGCATTTCCTCCCGTACCGTAGAAACGCAATTATATAAGGCCATAAAACAGCTGAGGGGAATTGTCCGGAGAGTAAATTACCTGTTCTCTTTTATTTTATTGTAGCTTGTAATCCCTGTTTCTTCCCATCTTTTGTTTTTCTGAAAAAAAAATTAAAAAAACTGTACGTAGAAATAACCTCCCTGTCGTCTAATTAAAAGACATGCCATTACAACCTAATACTAACGAATTGGATTATACGATCTTAATAAAGTTCATTGACGGACAGGCGAGCCCTGAGGAAACGGCGATGGTACTTGTATGGTTAAAGGCTTCCCCCGATAACCAGGCGCTGTATTTCCAGGTAAAAGACATTTTCGACCAGCAGCTGGCGGCAAAAATTACTGCGGAAGATGCAGACCAAAGCTGGCAGCAGGTGCTGAAGCGGTTACCGGCGGCAGATCAGCGGCGTCTGCCTGTTAAGCATGGCAGCTGGCTGAAATATGCGGCGGCAGTGCTGGTGCTGCTACTCGCAGGTGGCGCTTACCTGTTTACACGTAATGATCCACGGCCCGCAGCGTTGGTAACGCTGGTGTCGAAAAAGGCATCGGTTCAAACGGTGCTGCTGGCAGACAGTACCAGGATATGGGTAAAGCCGGGCGGATCGGTGAAAATGCGGGATGTGAAGGAAGAAGGCGAACGGGAAGTGTGGCTGGAGGGCAGCGCGTATTTTGAAGTGGTAAAAAAGGCGGAGAAGCCATTTATGGTACATGTACCCGATATGACCGTAACCGTGCTGGGTACGTCTTTCACCGTTAATGAAGATAAACGGCATACCGCAGTAATGGTAAATACGGGGTTGATTAAAGCCACCGCTTTTAACCGGGAATTACTGTTGCATCCGGGAGAAAGAGGGATGGTGGTAGACAGCCAGATACAGCTGGATCACGTAAATCCGCAGCTGTACGCTGCCTGGAAGGATGGCGATTATAAATTTGAGCATACGTCTGTTAATGAAATAGCTGAATTACTACGGGCGAATTATGGGTATGAAGTAGAAATATTGCAACCGCAAAAATTCCGCGATACGAAGATCAGTGGGCGTGTATTGATAACTGATGAAAAAAGTTTATGTAAGGCATTGGGTGCTATGCTGGAAGCAGGCATCAGAAAAGAGGGTAACCGTATTATCATTCAACCAAAATAGATATGATTAAAAACGAGGTGTCACCAGGATACCGGTCAGGTAATTATTAATCTGAATTTCCAGTTATGAAAAGCCTACTTGTAGCGGCCTTAAGAGGCGGGTATGGTGGTTTTATGTGCCTGGCCACGTGAAAAAATTATCTTGTAAACCAAACTAAATCAGCATTACCATCGTTCGTCAGCGAAGCATCAATTCGCTGACCGGGCAAACAGATCTTTTTACAGCCATATTTTTTTATTAACAGTGACAATTTATAACAATTATGATGTGCAACGCGGTTGTACCTGTATCGTTTTAGTGAAGTAGTCTTTAACCAAATATCAGTCTTTAACCAAAATTTTTCCGTTATGAAATTTGGATCTCTATGGCATTGCCTGAAGGGAGCGGCCGGCCTGTGCCTTGTACTGAGCGCCATCACTTCGCCCTTGCGTGCGCAGGATGCAATGGCCAGCATCCAGGAACAAAGCCACCAGGAGCGCGGCAGAAATAGTCCCCCCGAGGCAGGCAGAACACAAATGATACCGCTGAAGGATGCCCTGGAAAAAATTTATACAAAGTATCAGCTCCGGATCGGACTAAATGAAAAGTATGCGAAAGACGTTTATCTGTCCGACAAAGTATTAAAAATGGATGCTGAGAAAGTATTGCCATTTTTAGAGAAAGTATTGCAGGGACATAGTCTTACCTTAAATCCTATAGGACCATCACAGTATGTGATTACGCCTGCTCCAACCCGGCCCGCCCCTCCGCCGCCCAAACCGGCAGTAAAGCTGAAAGTGTCGGGTATAGTGAAAGATAAACTGGGGGCCGCATTGATGGGCGTAACTGTAAAAATACAGGGAACGCCCACAGGCACTACCACCAATGAAAAGGGCTACTATGAACTAGATGTGGAACCGACCGACGTGTTGGAGTTTTCCTACATTGGTTATCAATCTCAACAGATAACCGTCAGGAATAAAGTAGATATCAATGTAGAAATGCTGGCAAAGGAGGGAGGGCTGAATGAAGTAGTGGTAGTAGGATTTGGCGCCCAAAAGAAAATCAGCCTGGTAGGTGCGCAGTCAACTATTAAACCCGAGGAACTGAAACTGCCGGTAAGGAGTCTCACCAACGCGCTGGGAGGCCGCCTGGCAGGTATCGTAGCAGTACAAAGAAGCGGTGAACCCGGTTATGATGGCTCCGATATCTGGATACGCGGTATCTCTACTTTTGGCTCCAGTCCCCGTGGTCCGCTTGTCATCGTAGACGGAGTACCCGATCGTAGTATCAATGACCTCGACCCAGAAGATATCGCCAGTTTTACCGTATTGAAAGATGCCTCTGCCACAGCGGTATACGGCACCCGCGGCGCCAATGGCGTAATCCTGGTGAATACCAAATCCGGTAAACCCGGAAAGCCGCAAATCAACATGGAAGTAAACCAGGCGATTACAAAATTTACACAACTGCCTAAGTTTGTAGATGCGCCGACCTTTATGAAATTATATAATGAAGGGTTGCAGATGAGAGGACGAACACCTCTTTATTCAGACGAGCGTATACAAAAACATGCTTCCGGTGAAGACCCGGATCTCTATCCTAATGTAGACTGGTTCAATGTATTGTTTAATAAGTGGGGTCAGAGCAGAAGGGCCAACCTCAATGTAAAGGGAGGTTCCGAATTTGCTACCTATTATATTTCCGCGGGTTATTATTCGGAAGTAGGTATGCTGAAACGCGATCATGTACAATCTTATAACTCAGATATTAAACTGGACAGGTATAATTTTACAACAAACGTAGATGCCAATATTACCAAAACAACCAAACTTGAATTAGGTGTAAACGGTTTTATCATTAACAGCAACTATCCTGGCATTGGTACCGGTTCACTCTTTAACCTGGCTACACAGGTGCCGCCCCATCTCATACCGCCACAGTATTCCAACGGGCAATGGCCTAAAATACCCGGTGGCAGCTATCCCAGCCCTTATCGCAATCTTACACAATCCGGGTACGCCACGGAATACCGCAATACGATCCGCTCCAATATCAGGCTCCGGCAAAATTTCGATTTCATCCTGAAAGGGTTGTCATTTACCAGCATGTTTGCCTTCGATGCTTACGGCTGGAATAATCTTAACAGGAAAAGAGAAGTACAAACCTATTATGCCAGCGGACGCGATTCGGCAGGCAACCTGATTACAAAAATTGTGGACCCGGGATCCAATGTATTAGGATTTGATGTTTCAAGAGGTGGCAACCGCCGGTTTTATACAGAAACCGCGTTGAACTATGCCAACAAATTCGGCGACCATGATGTATCCGGTTTACTGTTGTACAATCAGTCAGATTACATCGACGCTGATGCCGGTACCCTGATATCCTCCATTCCTTATCGTATCAGGGGTTTGAGTGGAAGGGCCACCTATGGCTATAAAAACCGCTATTTTGCGGAGGTCAATTTCGGTTATAACGGTTCGGAGAACTTTACCCCTAATAAACGCTATGGTTTGTTTCCTTCCTATGGTGTTGGCTGGGTAGTATCCAATGAAAGCTTCTTTGCCCCCCTGAGTAATGCCATCAGCTATTTAAAACTCCGCTATACCTATGGTTTATCCGGAAACAGCAATACCGGATCAAGGTTCCTGTTTCTTACCAGGATAAAGAGTGATGGCGGTTTGGGTTATACTTTTGGCGTACCGGGTAATACTACCGGCTACGGCGGATTACAGGAAGATCAGATCGGATCTGAAGTGAGCTGGGAAACCGGTAAACGCCAGAACCTCGGTATTGAAATAAAAGCATTGCACGATGATTTGTCATTGATCGTGGAGTTATTCAAGGAGCGCAGAACGGGTATCCTGCTGAGGCAATATGATATCCCTTATGCCTCCGGTTATACTACCGATAATATCCCTTACAGGAATATAGGTATCACAGAGAATAAAGGAATTGACATAACACTTGATTATAACAAATCATTTTCCCAGCAGTTTTGGGTGGGCTTCAGGGGAAATTTCAACTTTAATATTAACGAGGATGTGTATGATGGCTTACCACCATGGCAATATCCGTGGCTGAACCGTACCGGTCACCCTATAGATCAGCGCTTCGGTTATGTAGCCCTGGGACTGTTTGCTGATTCTTCCGAGATCATGAAATCACCTAAACAGGCAGGAGATGTGCGTCCCGGAGATATTAAGTATAAAGATCTGAATGGCGATGGACTCATCAACAGCTATGATCAGCAGGCCATAGGATACGGCTCCGTACCACGTATTGTATACGGTCTCAACTTCAGCGTTGGCGTGAAAGGTTTTGACCTGAGCCTTTTCTTCCAGGGTGTTGCGATGGTTGATTTTATGTATAGCGGAGGTCATGCCACCAATCCATTTTACGAGGGACCTACCATTGGTAACCTATATACTGTAGCAACAGACCGCTGGACGCCGGATAACCCCAACAGCAGGCCTTTTTATCCACGCATGTCGACCCGGCAGGATATCACAACCAATTATTATGAAAGTACCTGGTGGCAGAAACGGGCCGACTATATCCGGTTAAAAAGTGCGGAACTCGGCTATACTTTCGGCGGCAACAGGTTACAGCGTTTCGGGTTGAAAAGTGTACGCACGTATATAAACGGAACAAACCTGTTCACCATTTCTCCCTGGAAAATATGGGACCCGGAACTGGGCGATGGCAGGGGCACCGCTTATCCTAACACTACTTCATTCAATTTTGGTATCCGCGCCAACTTCAAATAAAACTGAATCATTATGAAGCAATATATCTTCAAAAAAAATATCCTGTTACTCCTGCTGTTATTGTCAGCAGCAGGCTGTAAGAAAGGATTTCTCAATACGGTACCTGACAATATCACCACACTGAAAGATGTATTTACCAACAGGGCCATGACGGAACAATGGCTGGCGCGTATTTACAATCCCATGCCGGATATGTGGAATCAGCCTTACAGCATTCCCTGGACCGGGCAGTGCGACGAAGCAGATTATGCCTGGGTACAACCCGGTATCAACTCAGGAGCTATTACAGCAGATAATGCCAGTCCTTCATATTGGAACGGTTATTACCAGACCATCCGGCAGGCGGCCATCTTCCTGAAAAATGCTGACCAGAACAAAGAGATAACCGCCCAACCCGGTGGCGAGCAGTTGCTGAAGCAATATAAAGCAGAGGCACGCTTCCTGAGGGCCTACTATTACTGGCTGCTGATGCGCCAGTACGGCCCCGTGGTATTAATGGGCGAAGAGCCAAAGGATCCGGAAGACGATTTCCAGATACCAAGAAGTTCATGGGATGACTGCGTAAATTATGTACTGTCAGAAATGGACAAAGCAATGGCGGATGTGCCGGTACAGCATATGAACCCGGTAGATCCTACGCAGCCGGACGTAACACAAACAGGTCGTATCACCAAACCGATTATCCTGGCGGTGAAATCGCAGATACTGTTATATAGTGCCAGTCCTTTGTTCAACGGTAACACCGAAATGAGCAGCTTTAAGAACATGGATGGCGGTACTTTGTTTAATCCTTCTTTCGACAAGGAAAAATGGAAGAAGGCAGCAGATGCAGCCAAGGCAGTAATAGATGTTAACAGGTGGCAATTATACACGGTGGCTGATGCAGACCCATTCCGCGCTGCATTTCTTTCCTGCCGCAACTTATTTTTTGATGGCTGGCAAACAGAAGCCATCTGGATCCGTACCAGCTCTGATCACGTAGGTAACTGGGAGCGGCACTGTTCTCCAAGATGCTCCAATGGCGCCGGTTGGAACGGCATAGCTGTTACCCAGGAAATGGTGGATGTATTCCGTACGGCGAATGGCAAGGCTATTACCGACGCCGGCAGTGGTTATACAGAAGCCGGGTTTACCGATGTGGCTACCCCTTATTATGTAAGCGGCACCTCCAATATGTATAATGGGAGGGAGCCCCGGTTTTATGTAGATGTAACCTTTAACGGGTCTGTGATCCCGGTTGTTCCGGAAAACGGGCAAACCAGGGTGGAGTTTTTCTTTACCGGCAATTCCGGCAAGAACGGCGCGCCGCGCGATTGGCCCAGCACAGGGTATACCGCCCGTAAAAATATTCACCCCAATACTGATTTCAGAAGCGGCAGAAGTTTTTCACGACCGGCGATGATGATCCGTTTGGGTGAAATTTACCTGAATTATGCGGAAGCATTGAATGAATACGAGCCGGGAAATCCCGATATTTTAAAATATTTAAACAAAATCCGTAACAGGGGAGGACTCGCCGACCTTGCTGCGGGCGCCAGCCAGGCGGAAATGCGCCGGCAAATTCACCTGGAACGCCAGATAGAGCTGATGTATGAAGGCCATCGCTATTGGGATGTTCGTCGCTGGAAAGTGGCGAATACACCGGAGCAACACCAGGGTGGCCAATTCCATGGGATGAATATTGAGAAGGGATCTTCATTGTCTGATCCTGAGTTCCATAAAAGGATCGTATCCTTTACCAGGGCTCAATGGGACAATAAGTTTTATTTCTACCCTGTTCCGCAGAGTGAAATTGACCGGAATAAAAAACTGGTACAGGCGCCGGGGTATTGAGATAGCGGTTAGCCTTTAGCTGTTAGCTTTTAGCAAAATGCAGCGGAGGGGATCGCCTTCGGCGATTATCTTTGACCAGGATTAAGGTGATTAAGATGATTATGATGATTTTAGCTTTTTCTGATCTATATCTTTATCCTACTGATAAACACTTTAGGAAAAGAAGTAAGTATCTTTCAAAAAAAGAAATAAAATCACAATAATCATCTTAATCACCTTAATCCTGGTCAAAGATAATCGCCGAAGGCGATCCCCTCCGCTCTACAGCAAATACATTTTACGATATTGACTAGGCGTTTGCTGCTTTACTTCTTTGAATTGTTTGCTGAAATGCGCCCAGCTTTTATAGCCACTTTCATAGCAAATATCCAGTATGGGCTGGGTGGAAGCAGTCAGGAGTTTACAGGCGTGACTGATACGCAGATCTCTCAGGAAGTCAAAATATGTTTTCTTGATATTCTTCTTAAAAAACCGGCAGAAGTTGGGTACGCTCATATTAGCGATGGCGGCTACCTGGTCAAGGGTTACTTTTTCCTGGTAGTGTTTAAAGGAGAAGTCAATAATTTGTTCGATGACGGGATTTACCACGTTGCCGGTATCGGTAAAGTCTTCCGTGAGTATTTTATATTGTGCGGACAACCCTATTTTGTGCAGGCACTGCAATAGCAGCATGAGTTTATTAAAACCCTTTTCGCGGTGTATCAGCTGCATGCTATCGGCTATTTCCTTTTTCAGGGCTTTTTCCAGTTGTATGCCATTGTTTTTCTGCAGCAGGGTTTGTACCGCTTTCATTTCCGTCATTTGCAGCAACCCATCGCCCCAGCAGTTACCGGTGAAATGTATAACCAGGGCGGCTCCCATCATTTTGGGATGATTTTTTCTAAACCAATGCGGCAGGTTACCGGCTATGAAGAACAGGTCGTTGACGGAATAATCGCATACGCAATCGCCTATCATAGCGGTGCCGTGTCCCTTTTGTATCAGGATCAGTTCATATTCCGGATGTTTATGCCAGTTGGTTTCAAACTGTGGTGTTTGGTATACCCGGCAGGCAAAGCTCTGGCTGCTATCATTGGTGATTTTTTGAAGAATTGTTTTCATATGTCCGTCAGGTAACCCATTTTATCATGCAAAATGCTAAATTTTACTAAATATTGATAAGATAGCATATTTTCTTTCAAAAATAGCGGTTGATAACTTTTTAAATTCAGGCAATATTTGCTTAATAAAACACGATTATGAAAGTAGTTACAGGAAAGAAAGAATTCTTCGGTGGCATTTCCGCCATCCAGTTTGAAGGTCCGGGTACAGATAATCCTTTGGCTTATCGTTGGTATGATGAAAACAAAATAGTAGCCGGCAAACCTATGAAAGAGTGGTTGCGTTTTGCGGTTGCTTACTGGCACTCTTTTAACGGAACCGGCGCTGATCCTTTTGGTGAAGCAACGCATATTTTTGAGTGGGATAAGAACGCCGATCCCATTGAGCGGGCGAAAGATAAAGCAGATGCTGCTTTTGAAATGATCACCAAGCTTAACCTGCCTTACTACTGTTTCCACGATGTAGACGTGGTGGACTATACAAACAATATTGAAGACAATGAAAAGCGTCTTCAAACGCTGACGCAATACCTGAAGCAAAAGCAGGAGGAAAGCGGCGTTAAATTATTATGGGGCACTGCCAACCTGTTCAGTCATCGCCGTTACATGAACGGAGCAGCTACCAACCCGGATTTTCATGTACTCACTCATGCGGCTGCACAGGTGAAAGCGGCCCTGGATGCTACCATTGCACTCGGAGGTGAAAACTATGTATTCTGGGGTGGCCGGGAAGGCTATATGAGCCTTTTAAACACCAATATGAAGCGGGAGAAAGAGCACCTGGCCAGGTTCCTGCAGGCGTCAAGAGATTATGCCCGCAAAAATGGCTTCACCGGTACTTTCTTTATTGAGCCTAAGCCTTGCGAGCCTACCAAACACCAGTATGATTATGATGCGGAAACAGTGATCGGCTTCCTGCGTCAGTACGATCTGCTGAACGATTTCAAACTCAACCTTGAAGTGAACCACGCTACATTAGCAGGGCACACTTTCCAGCACGAACTGCAGGTAGCAATAGATGCCGGTTTGCTTGGAAGCATGGATGCCAACAGGGGCGACTATCAAAATGGCTGGGATACCGACCAGTTCCCGACCAACCTCAACGAACTCACCGAGGCCATGCTGATCATCCTCGAAGGCGGCGGATTTAAAGGCGGCGGCATCAACTTCGATGCAAAGATCAGGAGGAACTCTACTGATCCGGCTGATCTTTTCCACGCTCATATCGGCGGGATAGACACCTTTGCACGCGCCCTCATTACAGCTGATGCCATCCTGGAGAAAAGCGCTTACCGGAAGATCCGCCAGGAGCGCTATGCTTCTTTCGATAGCGAAGCGGCAAAAACTTTTGAAGCAGGACAGGCTACACTTGAAAGCCTGCGTGCGTATGCCGTTGCTAATGGAGAACCAGCGGTAACGAGCGGCAGACAGGAATTCATCGAGAATATTATCAATAATTATTTGTAACCTTTTTGTGAAGGTATGGTCAACTCCGCCGGTTAAAAACCGGCGGAGTTTTTTTGTGTATTATATTAACCGGGGGCTCTTTTGCGCGCTATAACAGCACGCCGCGCCCCCGGTAATTTATGGACTAGTAATTGGGGTTTTGTTTCAGGTTTTTATTCAGGTCAATTTCCTTTTGAGGAATGGGCCAGAGATAGTGTTTGGCGGGGTCAAAATTACGCGGACTACCTACCATTATCCTCGATGCAGGATCAAGCGTCAATGCGCCGGTATTGGCGTCTACACTGCCTTTGAGAGAACCGGTTACCTGTCCCTTTATTACTTCGGCTCCGATCTTCCAGCGTTGTATATCATACCAGCGCAGGCCTTCCAAAGCGAATTCCACTCTCCGTTCGCGCCGGATCAGTTTCCGGAGGGCAGCCTGGTTGTTATAGACGGCCCGGTCCACCGGCGGCATCCCTGCGCGTGTACGTACTTTGTCGATGGCCTCATACACAGAAGCATCTACTTGTCCGGCTTCTGTTTTTGCCTCTGCATAGGAGAGGAGTATTTCGGCGTAACGGATCACCATGAAATTTAATCCTACATTCCAGATATCATCAAAATCTTCTGAGAGGTGCGGAATAAATTTCTTGCAGATATAGCCCGTGGGCGGACAATTACCATTCTGATAATAGTCGGGCGACTGTTCATCCAGGGGATCGAAATAACTGTTCTCCCATTTTAATCCCGGGCGTAGTATGGTAGCATCCAATCTGGGGTCCCGGTTTGTATAAGGTTGTACCGGGTTGTAACCTGATGCCGGATCATCAATGGTTTTGCCGTTTTTCATTTCGTATGCATCCACCAGGTTTTGGGTGATGGCAACAGAGCTTTGCCCGCTTTGGGAATTGGGAGGGAGTACGCCAAGGCCGTCAAAGGTGTTGTACGTTTTCAGGTATTGTATATCGAGTATTACTTCCTGGTTGCCCGCAGCCACGGGACGGAACAGCTCACTATAGTCAGTATATAAATTGTAGGCGAAAGGAGAGGACATGAGCTGTTTACAGGTAGCAATACACCCAGTATAATCATTATTGAATAGCTGGATACGTGCGGCAAGCGCAAGCGCTGCTCCCCGGGTGATCCTTCCCTGGTCTGTACCGGGGTAATTCAGCGGCAGATCACCGGCAATGGCAGTCATTTCTTCCAGCAGGAATTTTATTATTTCCTCTCTGGGTGCCTGGCTCACCAGGTTGGCGCTGTCTATTGATACCGTGTGCAGTACCAGTGGAACATCACCATACACCTGGCTCATAGCAAAATATTGATAGTCCCGCAGGAACCTGGCTTCCGCTTTCATCCTTTTTTTCAATGCGGGGTCAATAGGTGCGTTGTCAATATTTTCCAGGAACCAGTTACATTTTTGAATGGTTTTATAATCCCATCTGTCGGCAGATCCGGTGTTTACCGGGGTGGCATTGCCCTGTGTTACCGGTTCATATCCTTCCCATGGATATTGATCATAGGCGTTGTCGGTAAAGCAGTCGTTGTAGATAACATTGTAGCCGCTTTCCCAGCCATGGTAGCAGCCGTTAAGTGCTGCGGCGGCATCACTGGCGGAAGTCCAGAGGGTACCGTTGCTATAAGCATCCAGTGGCGCTTTGCTGAGGTAATCGTTTTTACACCCGGCCAGTACAACGGTAGCCATGAATAAGCCAGCTATTATTTTGTTACGTTTCATGATCATGATTTTTGTTGATTAAAAGAGGACATTTATCCCAACGGTATTGATTTTTACCTGGGGATAGCTGTAGCCTGATTCGGCCTGGGGGGCTTCCGGATCTACCCATTTATAAAAATTGGTGAAGGTCAGCAGGTTTTGACCGCTGTAGTATACCTTGATATTATCAAGACCAATGCGGTGTACCATTTTCTTTGGCAGGTTGTAGCCCAGCTGCAGATTCTTGAGGCGGAGGTATGAGGCATCTCTTACCCAGAAGGAAGACGGCATGTTGCTGGGGCCATTGTTCTTGTAGGAAAACCACAAGCGGGGGAAAGTGGTGGAATGATTCTCCGGCGTCCAACGGTCAAGAAAAGCGGTGGTGGGTTTATTGCTGTTAGCGCCTACACCACCCAGCATGTTGGACTGTACGTAGTTTTTTACACCTGCGGCTCCCTGGAAGAAAGCGCCGAAGTCAACACCTTTCCAGTCGAGGTGAAGATTAAACCCGAAAGTAGTTTTAGGGAAATAACTACCCAGGTAGGTGCGATCGGCACCGTCTATTTTGCCGTCCTGGTTAAGATCTTTGTACATGAGATCTCCCGGTGCAGTTACGCCGCCGGTTTGTTTAGCGTGTTTGGACACCTCTTCAGGCGTCTGGAAAATGCCTTCGCAAACATAGCCATAGAAGGCATAGATAGGGTAGCCAACCTGCTGAAAAGTGCCACCGCTGATGTAAGGTCCGCTTCCTTTGAGATTGGTGATCCTGTTGTTGATAAAGGTGGCATTGGCGTTTACGCTGTAGTTGATCTCATGCACGTGCCCATTGTAACCGGCAGAAAACTCCCAGCCTTTGTTGATGACAGCACCTGCATTCTGGTATGGAGCGGACAGACTATAAGGCGCTCCTATAGGTAATTGCAGCAAAATGCCCGTGGTGTTACGGATAAAGTAACCTCCGCTGAAAGTTAATTTGCGCTTTAACAGGGATGCATCCAAACCAAAATCAGTAGTGGTGGTTGTTTCCCAGGTGATATTGGCATTAGCGCCGGTAACGGGGGCTATCCCGGATGCAATGGTGTGGTTGAAGGAATAATCCTGTCCGGGAGATACTGTTGAAATAGCGGGGTAGTTGCCTACCACGTTCTGGTTGCCCAGCTTTCCCCAGGTGCTTCTGAGTTTCAGGTCAGAGATCAGCTCCTGGAGCGGTTCAAAGAACTTTTCCTTTGCAATGTTCCATCCGCCGGAGAAAGAAGGAAACAGGCCCCACTGGTTTGACGGTGCGAAACGGGAGGAGCCATCGTAGCGAAGACTTGCTTCAAACAGGTATTTTTCATCGTAGTCATAGTTGAAACGACCGAAGAATGATCTGAGTGATACTTCATTCGCAAGCCCTTTGCTGGTTTGACCTGCCGTTGGTCCGGCATTTATTTGTGAGATGGCATTATTCAGGAAGTTTTCCCGATACATGGAATTTTCGCGGTACCTGGTAGACTCCTGCGACCCTCCACCAAGTAACCTGAAATGATGGAGCTCAAGATCCCTGGTGTATTCGAGTATGGCTTGCAGATTTGTATATGTCTCGTTATTGTAGTCGTTGGTAAGGTTGTTAGGTCCCTGGTATTTTGTTGGGCGTCCTGAGTTGGCATCATAGAATTGGATATCCTTTACAAACTTTTCTCCCTGGTTTATATTAAGACGGTATCCAAAAGTGGGCTTTAAATGCAGCCCTTTGGCCAGTTCGATGTCGGCGCCGGCATTTCCCGTAAGGGTATAAGTTTGGGTGCGGTTGAACGAACCCAGTTCAAGGGAAGCGATAGGATTACCATTGGGACCGTATCCATAGTATCCGTTGTCGAATTTATACGGCACCACATTGGATATCTGGTTAGCCACAAACGTGATGAGCGACAGGCTGGTAGCGCCAGGATAGGAGCTTACCGGTTCATTGAAAGGAGAGTAAAGATAGCCAATGTTGGCAAATACACTTGTTCTTTTACTTATATTGGAACTGACGTTTACGCGTGCGGTGTATTTTTTATTATTGGTTCCCTTGATGATTCCTTCCTGGTCAAGGTATCCCAATGAAAGCATGTACTGTGTTTTTTCATCGCCTCCGTTCAGGCTCACGTAATGATTGTGTTGTATGCCGTTGCCGCGATACAACAGGTCCAGCCAGTCTGTATTGGGATGTGCACCAGTTTTGTCGCTGCCGTCGCGGAACTGCTGTATATCTTTGTCGGTCCATTTAGGCGGAGCACCTTCATTTTTTAGCGCTTCGTTGTAGAATGCTGCCTGCTGCCAGGATGGGAGAAACTCGGGCAGCCTGGTGGCATGCTGTTTACCCAGGTAAGCATCATACCGCACCTGCAGCTTTCCTTTTTTCCCTTTTTTGGTGGTGATGAGCACTACGCCGTTTGCTGCCCTGGAGCCATATATGGCGGCCGATGCGGCATCTTTCAATACGGAAATAGTTTCTACATCATTGGGATTTACATCGCTCATGGAGCTGATCAGCCCATCTACCACTATCATCGGGTTGCTGTTATTAAGCGTGCCAATCCCTCTTATTTTTATCGTGCCTTCGTCTTTTCCCGGTTGACCATTGCTTTGCATAACCGTTACACCCGACATGGTACCTTGTAATGCGTTGGTAACATTGGTAAGGGGCCGGTTTTCCAGTTCCCTGGAAGAAATAGCTGCTATGGATCCTGTCAGATTTCCTTTCTTTTGTTTGCCGTAGGCTACTATCACCAATTCTTCCAGTGCCTGGCTGGCGGGGCTCAGATGTATCTGCAATGGCTGCGTAGCACCGTTCACGTGCAGCGGCCCGGTATATTTTCCAAAACCGATCAGTGATACTTCTATTGTATAATCACCTTCAGGTACATTATCCAGGAGGAACTTTCCCTGGGCATCGGCGGCCATCCCTTTGTGGAAATCTTTGCCTTTTAACAATACAGATGCGCCAACCAATACGGTTCCTTTTTGATCCGTTACGGTACCGGATACCGGGAAAGATAACCTGGTGGCGGTTGTCCCGGGCACAGGGATTATTTTATCTGTATTCCTGTTTACCACAATTACCTGGTTGGTGATTTGGTAAGACAAATGCTGGAAGTCCAGGCATTGCGATAATATCTTCTCCAGTGGCGCATTGTCCTCATGCAGGGAAACGGGTTGGGCACTGTCGAGCAGTACTTTTTCTACCATAAATGAAAGACCTGTTTGCTGCTTGATGCGTTCAAATACATATTCCAGCTTACAGTTTTTCTTGTTGATAGTCACCCGCTGGGAAAAGGATTTGGCGCTGATAGGTAGCGCGGCGGCCATCAGCCAGACAGTAAGTTTCATGATCGTCCATAGTTTTAAGGGCCAATGCGGGGAGACGCTTTGGCCTGATGCAGTAAACTTCATAACTTAGTATGGTTTTGGGTTTAGATGTGAAATAATACGTGTTGTCATTTTGCGATTTGCCCGAAATGTTTGCCGGAGGTGAGTTCCAGTCACCCCGGCTTTTTTGTGGCATTTTGGTTGATTACCCTGTCATCTGCGTTTTAGTTTGATTAAGAAATTATTTTGGTCCCGGCATTACGATGATCTTTCTCCCATCGATACGGAAGTGAACATGATGTGTTACCTCCAGTACCTCTAACAGTTGCGATACATTATGTTGCCTGGGAATTACGCCATAGAATTTATTACGGGGGATGACTCCCTTATAAACAATCTCCACATCATACCAACGAGCCACCTGTCGCATAATGGACGTGATCTCCGTATCGTAGAAGCGGAATTCACCTTCTTTCCAGGCAAGTACTTCTTTCATATCTGCCTGCACTACCCGGAAGCTTTGTTCACCGGCGGGTAAAATGGCCTGCAGTCCAGGTTTGAGTTGCTGACTGTTTTCTCCACTGATAACTTTTACCGCACCGTCTATCAGCGTTGTTTTGATACTGTTTTCGTCTTTGTAAGCCATTATATTGAACGTGGTGCCCAGCACGAGTACCTGCATGGTTCCGGAATTAACCTCAAAGGGCACCGCCGCATTTTGCGCTACATCAAAGAAGGCCTCACCCTCTATGACAACTTTTCTTTTATTGCCGGAAAAAGCTAAAGGGTACCGTATAGTGGTGGCAGCATTGAGCCAAACGCCTGTGCCATCCGGCAGCGTAACGTGGTATTGGCTTCCGGGAGGAATGGTCAATGTGTTATAGGTATCATTCAATTTATCATTTTCGCTTCCCGTGTAGGAGAGTGAGCCGTCCTCATTTTTTATCACCTGCATCATACCTTGTCGGGCTATTGTACCGGTTGCCTGGTCGTTAAGCAGCAGGCTTTCTCCGTTGGAAAGCGTCAGCACGGCTTTATTACTTCCAACAGTTGTGGTGATAGGCTGTGTGGTAACCGGCCTGACTTCGTTTGTTTTGTGACCCAGGAAACGAATTCCCAACAGTATTAGCAGTGCCGCAGCGATTTTCCCCCAATTTTTTTTCAGCATAACTATTACCGGGCGATTCACCGGTTGTGGATGTTTTTCGAGTATACGCGCCAGTATGCTGTTGCCATCGACTTCGGATGTGGTATCACCGTCCGGGATATTGTCCCAGGCTGTTTTGATATTTTCGGGAAAGTCGCCCATGGTATCCATGGAGCGTATCAGCGCCCACAACTCTTCCAACTCAGTGGCTGTGATGGAATCAGATAAATATTTATCGAATAAAAGATGTAAGCGTTCTTGCCGGT
The DNA here is from genome assembly GCF_018224885.1 of Chitinophaga hostae. Taxonomy (GTDB): domain Bacteria; phylum Bacteroidota; class Bacteroidia; order Chitinophagales; family Chitinophagaceae; genus Chitinophaga; species Chitinophaga hostae. The sequence goes on from NZ_JAGTXB010000012.1 coordinate 85,203, forward strand.
TGTTCATGTTAGTTACCTTCTGTACAGATAACAGACGTAAAAAAGAGGAGGTGGTAGTACCGGGGAAGAAAAAAAAGTGGATTTAAAGGTGGCGGCTGCAAAGAATACTCAGGATCATGCCATCTACTCCGTGCCTGCGGAGGAATGTCCGGATGGATTTAATAGCATTGGATATTGTCTTTTTTACAGTATGCGGTGACATATTTAATTGGCGGGCAATCTCCTCGTGTGTGAGTCCCTGTTCCCTGCTAAGGGTAAAAACAAGCTTGCGTTGTGGTGGTAATTGGTGGATAGCTTCGCGGAGCAATGCCTTATACTCCTTGTCTAACAGGTATCCGTCGTTTGTTTGCGATGGATGCCTGTTGAGTTCTAAAGCGATCAATACCTGTATCTTTTTTTCCTTTGCAGCAAACCGGAAGAAATCGATTGCCCTGTTGTAGGCTACTTTAGATAGGAAGGCGTCTACATTCAATATACCGGCAGCGGTACCCCTGTTGATCCAGAACCGGGTAAATATTTCAGAAAGCAGTTCTTCGGCTGTTTCCCGTGATTTGGTAAGGCGAAGGAGGTAGGTATAAACCTTCTTCCAATAACGTTGATATAGCGCTGAAAATGCTCTTTCATCCCCGGACGCGATTCGTTCAAGCAGTAATGTGTCATCTGCCGGTACGTTTGTCGTACTATATAAGGGATGTTCCTTCATGACAATGATTTGTAGCAGCGCATATTATTTTAGTTTGTCCGTACTGATCCAGACTTGCAGGTCTTTATTACATTGGGTTGGCATTGATAACAGCGGATTTGCTGCCGGTGATAACGGGGCGTGAAAGTATGATATTTCAATTAATTCCTTTGGATACTCCGCAGGAGGATCAAAATAGCAGCGATATTGGTCAATATAGTTGTAATACCTGATGCGTTGGAAACGCCTGTTTTGTCGCCGGATTTTCCCGGCATGTCTACTTTCGTAAATGGCGATAGTGATACGGGTTAATTTTGTGTCACAAACGTTTCTTATGAAAGCAGCAACAGAACGCAAGATCATCCGCTGGTTACACATAATACTCAGCATCCCCATACTGGGGTATATTTATGGACCGGTAGCAGCTAATCCACCAGCCGCAAATGCCGTGCGCTGGGTGCTTTTGCCGGTAGTGGTGTTGAGTGGTCTTTGGATGTGGAAGGGGCATTTGCTGAGGAAGCGGTTGGGCCGACAGCGGGTGCTTAAACTTAATGGAAAACAGCGGAAGGAAAATCCGGCCTCTGCGGAAGGTTAGGGGGACCACATATCATGTCATTATCCGCTGAAATATTTTTTAAAAAAAGATACTTAATATTTTGAAAAATAAAATAATTGGCTACTTTTGCATCCCCGTCAATCAATACAATACCGGTAAAAACGGGACGTAGCGCAGCCCGGTAGCGCGCTTGCATGGGGTGCAAGAGGTCGCTAGTTCGAATCTAGTCGTCCCGACGAAGAAAGAAGCCTGCTCATTTACGAGTAGGCTTCTTTCTTTTTATTAAAAATTATTTGTTATGCCCCATTATGGCAGCATTGTAGTTCCTGACCCTACAACCTCACTTAGAGAAAATCAAAGACCGGCGAACTGTTGGCCGATTATTGGGTTTGAACCGAAATACTTTCCCGGCGACATCCGCGCAAACTGATAGAAGGATTTGATGAGATGGGATTGATCATAGTACCCTGCCTCATAGGCACATTCCGTTAGCGTCTTTTCCGGGTAACTCTTTTTATAGCTGATAAAGAAGTTGAACTTTAGTATCGCGCAAAGGTATTTGGGGGTAATACCCACATACTTCTTGAACAAGTCATCATAATGCTTAGGCGTGACACCGCTCTTTTTGATAAGGTCCCCAACGGCAATGGTGCCACTACTATTGAGAATTTGTCCGAGCGAATATTCTATATATGGATTGCTCGTGGCTTTGAGTAAATCTGCAAGATAGTTTTCTATATTTTGAAAGGTCTGTTCCGGATTGTCGGTAATGTGATTCCAGAACCCATGACCAGGTAGTAGCTCATCCAATGGCAGCACAGCAGCATTCAGAGAATGAAGCGGGAAATTTAGGAGATGATACAGGGTATGCGGAAAAAAGCGGATGCCATATAGTTTTGCCCCGGCGAACATTTTTAGCCGATAGCACTCCGTTGTCTGTCCGGCTAGCAGCGCATACGGCTCCTCAAGCCACGTGTTAGTATCTACCTGCCTTTGGGAACAGCTGGCGGTCAGGTAAAAAATCAATTCGTGATGCCCATCCGGAATGATCTCCTCTTCATACACCGGGTCGTCGATTGTCAACTCCATATACCAGATCGATTTCACTAATTTGGAGATGGTAACCGGTGTATAGTTTTTGAAAAGTATCATTTCAGAAAGTTAAATAAAAATACGCTTAAAGACCTACTTCATTTTTTTACAATTCCACAGGTCTCAGAATCAGTAGCTTTATGTAAAACTCATGAAACTGATTCCCCTTTTGCTCGTGTTGGCAACCATAGCCAATGCGCAGAAGAACATCGCTAACTTTTCAGTTTGGAAACCTAAAGATGGGCAAGCCGCCAATTTCGAGGCAGGCTATAAACAACACCTCCGCTGGCATCTCATCAATAACGATACGTGGAACTGGTATGGCTGGTACTTTATCGCTGGTCCACGCGATGGTCAATTCCTGGATGCTACCTTTGGCCATTCCTGGGATGAATTCGACCACCGGGCCAATCCCACGGGCGATGCCGTCGACAATGCGCTGCATACCGAGCCTTTCGCCAATTTTCTAGCCGGCTATAAAGCAGTTAGATTAGCCTTGTCAGCCCCTGAAGACAGTGTTGTTCTGGGTTCAAGACTCATGCGCATGCTGACTATCCAGATCACCAATACCGAAGCGGCTATTAAATTTGTTGGGACACTCAAACAAAAGGTGCGGAAATTCCTGGCTTATCAGGTAGTAGATGGCGGTAATCTTAATCAGCTGATAGTTTTCATCGGATCAGATAGTTTCGAAGAATATGGTAAGTCAGCTGGTTTGATTGACAAGCTGGAGCCCCAAAATGGAATTGGCTCCATTATGTCGGAGACGCTGGTGCTCCGGCGTGATATGAGTATAAATCTTTACTGATTTTCTATTGGGTGGATTAGCTAATGAAACAATTCGTTACAAGTGATAAGGCAAAGAGAGTCACATAGCATTTAGCGCGGCTCATCCCGTATACTTTAAACTGGTTCGGATATTCTCACCTGGGTATTCCTTGAAGTCTTTCGGCAGGAACTGATATGTTTCAATCCACTCTCTCGTTTTGTCAATGATAGCATCTGCATGTGGGTTTTCCACTATTATTTATACCAATTGTTTGTTTTTCAGGAAACTGAGGGTGTATGCAAGCATTTCCTCCGGGTCTAATTGTTCCGTATCCAGGGTAAGGTCCGGGAGAGCGGGTGTTTCAAAGGTATCATTCAGGCCGGTAAGGTTATGGATCTTGTCAGGGTGCGTATCCGGCAGCAGCGCTTTCCGGTAAAGTCCTTTGGGGTCCCTGCTGATCAATGTTTTCAGGTCGCACTTCAGCCAGATCAATAAAGCTCCGTATTTCAGCCGGAGCTTATTTCTTCCTTCTTCATAAGGATTGATGGCTGCTATGCAAACAAGATCATAATCTGCAGCAATGGACCCGGCATAAGCTCCTAAACGGGAGATATTCTCCAGCCGGTCTGCTTTGCTAAACCCGAGGTCCTTGCAAAGTGTTTGACGGTAAACATCGCCGTCTATTACCTTCACTGTTACATGCTGCTGGTGGCCCCATTCAAACAAGGCATTGGAGAGTGTGGTTTTGCCGGATCCTGATAAACCGGTAAGCTGGATGATATTGCCCATTTGCTTAAAGGGTAAGGTGTTTTAGCTGCTCATAGGCGGCATGACAATCATTAAAAAAGAATCTTTCATTGTTTTCATGGGACTCCGGTGTAAAAACCTCCTGTGCCGATTTGCTGTGATATTTCAGACGGTCATGCACCTGGTCCATATCTTTTACGGGAATACCGGTAAATGCGCTGAAGGCAGCTACCATCTCTTTTCCGCCATGGGCAAAATCAAAGAAATGGTTGTGCGGATGATCCAGTCGGAAGATCTCCTGCAGCTTTAAGTAATACTGCTCCAGCACCTGCGCTGTATAGCGGTTGAAATCACCTCCGTAATGCGCTGGTTCAGCTGTTTTAAGTAAGGCGTGATTAACCATTCCCGGAACGCTGTGGATGCCTCTTCGTTTATCATGAGATGCAATCACCTCATCGGGTTTGCGGTATAAAAAGAAGAAAGGCGTTTGCGGGAACCATTCCCGCAACAGGTCATAGAAATGAATATGCCAGCTGTCCAGCTTAATAATATAGTTGCTTTCTTTATAGTTGCGTTGCTGCCCCATGAGCTTCAGAGCCCACCGGAACCAGGTTTCCCGGGTAGCGGTAGTGAGCTCCGGCTGCTTTTCATCTGCCCTTAAAATTTCATCCAGCAAGGGAGCTTCTGCAACCACAATATTTTCTTCCGGCGCTGAAAATGCCTGCGATAGCAGGGTAGAGCCGCAGCGGGAAACATGGAAAATGAATGCGGAAGGCGCCAGCGAAGGCAGGTTTTTGCAAGCCTCTGCTAAAAAGTCAGTGCTGCTCAGGCTTTCCAGCCGCGACCTTTGCCGTTGTTTTATGCGGCAAACCTGTATAGTTTCATCAAAGAAGGGTTTGATCATCCGTTCATTTCCCAGGTCCAGCCATTTTATGGTCCATTCATTAGGGTTGGTATAACTAAGGCGGAAGGGAATCCAGTTGGCTATTAGGGAAGCTTGCATTATTTTCCTGCTTTTAGGGTGGCAATTAAATCCCTGGCAGCAGGGGGGGTCATGCTTTCCAGTTCCGCTATGATCCTGGCTTTTGTAGCGTCATCATAACTTTTTGGCGCATGCTCTGCCGGAAGGTCGTAGCCATGCGTGGCAAACAGGTCATCTGTCCAACTGTTCCGGATGCCGTCCATCACCAGGTGTACCCTTGGCGTATTGCCATTGTTAACGATACTGTGCGTGGCGGCGAAATTGAGATACCAGCATTCGCCTGCGCCCAGGTGCAGCTTTTCTTCTTCAAGGGTAAAGTATACATCCGGGTTGGTGATAATGGGGATATGAATCCTGAATACACCGTCCTGGTACGCACATCCGGGATCCCGGTGCGGTTTAATAAAGCTTCCGGGGGCGAGGGACAGCAGGCGTACAGCTTCCTTTTCACAATGCCAGGCTTCCAGGATGCTGTTTACATAAGGCATAAGGCTAAGTACAGGCGTATTGCTGTAAGTGCTGTTTGCATGGGCGTAAATGTCGGTGCTTTCCCCGCTGGCGGAGCGCAGGGAAATACTTCGCCAATCGCCGTTAAAGTCCCGTTGATTGAAATGCAGCGGCCAGTCTTCCTTTAAAACCGCTTCCAGCTCCGTGCGAAGCGTGTCTGTATGATAGGATTGGGAGAATTTTATGTGGTTCATTTGCTCTTTAACAGTGGCCTAAATATCTGAAAATATTCATTAAACGGCGCTATTATTTTAGTAATAACACTTTTGTTTTAAATGGCGGCTGTAGATACAGACGTACTGTTTATTATAATAATCAGTATTGATCGGACATAGCCATAATTCCAGGTGAGATTTTATCTTACACTTGTTAACTGGCAGTATTTAAACGATATAAAAACATTGTATTTTAGGAGGTATGATCCTTTGGGCAGTATTACCTTCCTTAAGGTCAATTTATAAACTAACGTTTCAGTAAAGTAATATTATGCAATTAGTCCGTCAGTTAAGCAAGGTACAGGATCCGGTAATTACCGCGGCAGGCATTGTTTATAAAACCACCGATAATGCTGTTGTCTGGATAGATAATGATTTTTCTGTGATTGAATGGGTACCGGATGCAGCCTCTTTTTTGGTTGCCGGGATACTGAATAGGGGGGTGGTCATCCGAACAAAAGATAAGATTATTGTCTGGGATGTAAATAGCAACACAAGAAAAGAATATCCGTTTAATTTTGCAGGTAGCCTGCAGATTAAGCTGGTGTATGATGATTACATCATCATTCGCAATAAAACGACTGCTGGCTGGAAGCTGAGTAAATATAATTTCCGCAATGCTACCATTGTCTGGGAAGCTGACGGCACCTATACCCACCTTTTCACCTGGAACAGTGATCTTTTGGTTGCCACGCATACTGAAAAAAGAGAGGTGCTCATTTGTTTCAATCAATCAAATGGCCACTTTCTGTGGGAAGTAAATATAAATGAGTTGGCCCTGCCTGCCGGCAGTTATAAAGTTATCGCACGTCCCCAACTTGTTGGTGGCCATGTGTATGTAGGCGTCACCAGCGAACAGACCGACTATTTACTATGCCTGGATGCCTGTAATGGCCGGTTACGTTGGCAGGTGAAAGAGGCAGGCATGAGATTCCAGGTAACAGATCTGGTCATACTATGTTTTGTGAATGCAGAAATTTGGCAGGTTAATAAGGAGGATGGTGAACGCATTCGTACCACGGACCTATCATCTCATATTAGTTCAACAGGTATTGATGCTTATGCCAACCTGGTATTTAAGGATAATAAAATGTACCTGGCAGGTATCCTGGATACCATTATCAGCGAATGGAATATTCAAACCGGTGAGCTGTTATGGCAGTACCAGCTATATGATACCGGAGAAACAGGCCGCAGGGGCATTATGATCCCGGCAGCTGAAGATGTATTCTATGTATTTGATAACCGCATCTGTGTGCTGGATTCTGAACAGAATTTGCATATTTTTAAAAGAGGCAGTATATGACTAGTGCTGCCATGAATGTAACCCCAAGCTGGGTGTAGGCGCAGCTAATATCGGGTTTGCATGCCAACCGGCTTTTAACAGATTGCAAGACCATTTCAATAATTATGGAAATATGCCTTTTCTGATGTAACTTTGAAGTACAAAGTGCTTTTTAATAAAAAGAATTAAATTTTGCATTTATGACTATACTTACCAGGCTTGAGCAATACTATTATGACGCAAAAGGAAATAAATGGTTTCGCTACTTTACTGTTTTTTGCCGTCTGATTTTGGCTTTGGGATTTATTCCATCGGGTATAGTGAAAATTATGGGAGAGCGTTTTACTGCACTATCAAATAATCATCCTTTGGGTAATTACTTGGAAGCGCTGCATCATACCGGCTATTACTATACATTTATAGGAGTTATGCAAGTAACGGTAGCCATACTATTATTAATTCCAAGAGCCGCACTTTTGGGTGCAATTATGTATTTCCCTATTATCCTGAATATTTGCATTTTGGCTTATGCTACCCGGTTTGAAGGTACCCGTATCACAACGCTGATGTTATTGGCCAACTTTTATCTGTTATGCTGGGATTACAACCGGTTAAAAAGTATTCTGCCACTTAAACAGTCTAAAGATAATAGCGGTACAGCAAAAAATGGAAAGGCGAGCAAAAAGTTTGTGTTTGTTTTTTTTGGGTGTGTTATTGCAACTGCAGCTTTGGTAATATTAATAAATCAATTTTTATATGATATTCGGCCTGGTAACTCCTTAATTGAATGTGAGAACGGATGTGCAGGTAATGATAATCCGCAGGCTTGCGAAAGTTTTTGTAATTGTATTTACAACCAGGGTAAACCGTTAGATAGCTGTTTAGCTGAATTTAACAGAGAAAAAGTAAGGTAACAAGCAAATCTGCATTTTGGGAAATATCTGCGCTGGCCGATCGTCCGCATACATTGTTTCAGGAACAACCTTCTGAAAGCCCAACAGAGGTGCAGGTAGAATTACTTTTTATCAGTAATTCTGAGACAGTATAACAGTTAAGATTGTACGAAGATCACCAGTCCCGCTGTAGCACGCCATGAAAGGTCTGTGCATTCGTGCTCAAAGGCCCCGGATGTTGAGCGGATCTTTAAAACCATATTCAGGGCCCGTATTCACCGCATAGATTTGAAACATTTCCCGCCGTTATCTGCAACATATGAGCCCCCTATTTCTAAGAACATTCCGGTATTTTTACCCTATCCAGTTAAGAGAAAGATTCCAGTTATGAAAATACGTTTGCTACCGCGAAGCTTCCCCGGGGCTATCCCTGCATGATGTCATCTTGTCAGCGCTTTCGCCAGTTGCCAGGTCCGGGGAGCCGTATCTTTTGCCAGTTTTTCTCCGTCACTGTATTCTTTCAACCCATTTAGCATTATTGATCTACCTAAACCATTAACCTGTATGAAAACAGCACTACCCGCACTATTTAAAGCGTGTATCCTACGGCCCGTTATTTCCGGATGTTTTATGTCCACCAAAGTATGCCTGCAGTTGAGGCAAAAGGCACTTGCCTTTCTCTGGTTACTTCCCGTTATTATTACGCTTTATAGCTATGAAGCGATGGCCCAAACCGGTTATACCTGGAACAATTTACCTATTGGCGGCGGCGGATTTGTTTCCGCGATCATTCCCGGTAAAACCGAGCAAAATCTGGTCTATGCACGGACGGATGTGGGCGGCGCCTACCGCTGGAATGCTTCCACTTCCAGCTGGGTACCGTTGTTAGATTGGGTGTCCGACAATGAAGTTGGTTTCCTGGGTGTTGAGTCTTTGGCAATAGATCCTCAATTGCCGGGCAGGGTGTATATGCTGGTAGGGATCTCCTATTTCAACGGTGGTAAAACAGCCATTCTGCGGTCTTCCGATTATGGCAACACCTTTACTGTTACAGATGTTACCAACCAATTCAAAGCGCACGGCAATGGCATGGGGCGGCAAACCGGTGAAAAGCTTGTAGTAGATCCTAACAACAGCAACATTCTATACTGCGGCACACGGTGGAATGGATTATTCAGAAGCACCGATGCCGGCGCCACCTGGACCCGGTTAAGCTCACTTAATGTAACCACCACCCCTAATGAAAATGGGATAAGCTTTGTGATCTTAGACGGAAGCAGCGCTTCAGGTGGTGTTACCCAAAGGATCATTGTGGGGGTATCGCGTAGTGGAAGCACCAACCTGTACCGCAGTGATGATGGTGGACAATCTTTTGCTGCGGTTTCCGGCGCTACCACCACCTTTATGCCGCACCGGGCAGCGTTGGCCAGTAACGGCACCCTGTTCATCACTTATGGCAACGGTGCGGGCCCGAGCGGACATTGGTCACAACCGGAGCCCATGGATAACGGGCAGATCTGGAAGTACAGCATTTCCACCGGTGCATGGACGAACATCACCCCCTCCGGTTTCAGCAGGGCATTTGGAGGGATCAGCGTGGCGCCTAATAATCCCGACAGACTTGTAGCTTCTACCATTAACACCTATATGAACCAGAACGGCGCCTGGGGCGACAGGATGTTCCTGAGCACGAATGGTGGCTCCAGCTGGGTGGATGTGGTAGACCGGGGATTTACCTTGAATCCCGATGGCATTACCTGGGTTAGCGGGCACGCCATCCATTGGGCCGGCTCAATAGAATTTGATCCCTTTAATACGGAAAAGGTTTGGGTTACTTCAGGCAATGGCATTTTTGTAAATGATAACATCAGCTCCGGCGGTACCTGGCGGTTTGCAGTAAAAGGGCTTGAAGAAACCGTGCCGCTTGGCCTGGAAAGTATTTCCAATGGCCCGGTGATATCTGTTATTGGCGATTACGACGGATTCAGACACACCAATGTTGATCAATATGCACCCATTCATAATCCGCAAATGGGCACCACCACCGGATTGGCAGTAGCTGCTCAAAACACCAACAAAATTGTGCGGGTAGGCAACAACATGTATTACTCCAATAATATGGGATCAACCTGGACCCAGAATAGCATGAATGGCAGCCAGGGACAGGTGGCATTATCCGCTAACGGTAATACGGTTCTGCATTCGCCGAAGGAATCTTCTACTACCTACCGGTCAACAAATAATGGAACTTCCTGGTCAACGGTAAGCGGATTAAGCTTTACCGAAGCACGGCCGGTTGGCGATCCGGTTAATTCCAATAAATTCTATGCATACAATCCCGGAAATGGGGCGGTACTGGTGAGCACCAGCGGCGGCGCTTCATTTTCTCAAGCCGGTTCAGTTGCCAGCGGCGGTTCAAAGATCATACGGCTGGCACCCGGACAGGAAGGGCATGTTTGGATAGCTTTGAACGGTGGCGGGCTGGTACGTTCAACTAATTCCGGGCAATCATTTTCAACCATAAATGGTGTCAGCAATTGCGGTGCCCTTGGTTTTGGAACAGCAGCTTCCGGGGCAAATTATCCTACTATCTTCATTTGGGGTACCATCAACAATGTCAGAGGTCTTTACCGCTCAACAGACCAGGGGGCTTCGTGGGTACGTGTAAATGATGATGCGCATGAATATGGTGGTCCGGGTAACGGGCAATTCGTACAGGGAGATATGAATGTTTTCGGAAGAGTATATATGAGCACAGCAGGCAGAGGTATCGTTTATGGAAGCCCAGCCGCCTGTACGCCCACTGTTATCACACCATATTTGAACGTAAATAACGGCACCTGGCAGCAGACAGCCAATGCCTCCCTGGCTGCGGGCGGCAGCGTGCAGTTTGGCCCTCAGCCTACGCAGGGTGGCGCCTGGAGCTGGAGCGGGCCGAATAATTTTAACGCTGCTACAAGGGAAATATATCTTTCAAATGTCCAGTTCAACCAGGCCGGGAACTACGTGGCCACCTATACGAACGCTGGAGGATGCAAAAGCACGCAGACCTTTAACATCTCCCTGAACGGCTCTTTACTGAAAGCAGGCATCAGTGATACTTCGGCTGCCAGCATATCACAAAAAAACAGTGTTAATGAGGATGCTGTCAGCATTTATCCGAACCCCTCCAATGAGGGACGGTTTACGATCCTGCTGAAGGAGATCTCAAAACAGGTGATCGTGAGGGTTTATGATAATCAGGGCAGAATGCTTTATGAAAAGAAAACGCAGGGTAGTAATAAAATAGAAATCGATTCGCAGTTGAATGCAGGATTCTATGTTGTTACGGTAGATTCGGGAGGCTCCGGTTTTACGAAGAAGCTCATTGTTCAGTGATAAATTTCTCATCCATTCCCGGGGAATGCTTCGCAGGAAGTATTCCCCGTTTTTGTGTGTGGATGGATTCAGGACCGCACCTGTGCGCAAAAGAATTGAAAGACTTTTATAATTGCAATATCTTCATACTACAAATCTATCCGGCCATGACAGCAGCTTATCAAAAGATCCTCGCAGGCATCAATAAGGTCAGCGGGATTACAGAAGAGGACTGGGACCTCTGCCAGGCCAGTCTTCGTTATAAAGCCCTCAAAAAAGGTGAGTTTTTTATAGAAGAAGGTAAGATCTATAAGGAGATCGCTTTTGTTATCAGCGGTCTTTTCCGCGCGTATTATGTGATTGACGGAGAAGAGATCAATTGCAGCTTTTTCTTTGAAGGACAATGGCCCAAAGCGTACCACAGCTTTCTTACCCAAACGCCCAGCAAAATGTGGATCCAGGCACTGGAAGATTCCGAGATCTTCCTGCTTTCTTATGAGCTACTGCAATCATTGTTCAACGCCAGCAAAAACTGGGAAAGGTTTGGACGCCTCGCTGCCGAAACACTCTATGTGTCTGCCCAGTTGCGCAGTGAAATGCTGTTGCTTGACAAGCCGGCGGACAGATATCTCAAATTGCAACAACAGCAACCCGAAATACTGGAACGTATTCCACTGTATCATATCGCTTCCTATATCGGTATCAAACAACCCTCTTTGAGCCGTATCCGCAAAAGGCTTTTAAAAGAGAAGATGGCCAAAGTACGATTATAACCCAGGTTATAATGAAACGGCGCATCAGTCCTTAACTTTACAGCATACAAAAACAGTATGTAATGAGAAAAACTATAGGCATCATCGCGCTGCAGATAGCGATGATAGCTGGTTATGGACAATCTAAAAATCAAGATATGCAAACACAAGAGATATTGGATGTCAACCGCCAGCTTTTTAAAGGGACCGCCGAAAAAACAGAAGCAATGATCCGGGAAAATATAGCAGATGGATTCCTGTTCACCACTGCGAACGCAGATGTGCTGGACAAGGAAGGCTATATAAAAGGTTTTGCGCTTCATCCTTCCATAAAAATATCATTGTTGAGTACCTCAGATGAGCATGTGACCATCTCTGGTTCAACCGCCATTCTGATCGGAGTAGCACATATCAGGATCGCGATGAATGACGAAGCTCCCCGCGATCTTCTGGAAAGAATTACAGGCACTTATATTTTGGCCGATGGCCATTGGAAAATGCTGGCCATGCACGCCACTTACATTCCAAAAAAATAAGGGCAGCGGATGGCCTGTCTTCTCAATAGTTCCTCCAACCATCATTTATTAAAGGGGCAATATTTCATCCCGCTATTCGCCAAATAACTCATTTTGCATACTCATATAATTCAGGAAGTAATTAGGCAGCGGCGCATCATGCAGTTGTCTGAATTTGTCTGCAAGTGGTTTAACCTTGGTAAGGTCTTTCCTGGATGATTTTACGTAAACAATTAACCGGCCAATCGTGGTCTTGTCCATGCCAAATTGAAAATGTTTGGAAAGACTTTCAAAGAGAACAATAAAACTGGGCGCAGCATCCAGCGCCTTAGAAATGGCGTCATTAACCGGCGTGTTGGTAGTATCGTAAATATGTACGCTGGGATAGTTCGTTTCTTTGTGCCATTTATAAGGAGCATTGCTGGTCGCATCTTCCTGGCTGACGAAATTATAGGAAGGATCCTGCATTTTTGTTACGGATCCTGATTTTACGATACCATGGGAATTGTCAGCAATTGTTTTATTCACTTTTGATGTTTCAAAATACAGGCGCGAAGAGTCGGTGTGTGTATTACCTATTGTTTGAATAGCGGTACGGTACGCATCCATGCCCGAGCTGCGAATGGTTTCAGATACCAGCTCATAGCCTTGCACAACCCTGGTAACGGATCGTTGCTTGAACGCGGCGGATAGTGCCGTTTTTCTTTGCAATTCGGGCACTTCATGCTGTTGCTCTTCCGCTCCGGCCTGGATCAGCTCATATTCATTCAGGTTCTCCAGTGTACGAATCGCCCGTTTTATCAGTTCCACATCCTCTGGTGCCTGACTTAGCTGTTCCACCAGTACTTTGGCCTTGATCACATTCGAGGTGATACGGTTGTTGACCCATTTGTAAGTATCTTTAGCTGCAAGCGGACTTTGCTTAGTAGCTTTAATATCATGGAAGCGGCGGAATCTTTTCTGCGCACGTATAATTGCCAGTTTCAGCGCATTCAGAATAGGCGCGCTGTCTCCCGATTTGCCTGTGAACTTATTTTTAAAATCTTTCATCAAACCAGCCTCCTTCAATACTTCCAGCATCATATACGAAAAAGTGGAGGCCGGAATAAGGCCCGGCCATATACGGATGCTGACGCCCACATCCCCCACCGTGGGATACGCAAATCCAAAGCTGGCGCGGTTGGCAAAGCTGATTTCAAACTGATCATGAAAGGTGAATACAATCTTTTTCTTTAATTCGTCCATCTTTTCTTTTGGCAGTCCGCCAAAATCCTTGGTATAGTCAGGCAGCGGCTCCAGCACCAGGCAGGGATACTGGAAAAAATCGACCTGGTTCACGGAAGTAATGGCCCGCATGTAATTGTTCTTCACCTGTGCATTGATGATGTTTGATACATTGGTGACCAGCTGCCTCCGGTCGTTCAGCATATCCTTTTTGTAATTGGCGGTAGGCAGTGCACCCTGGTTGCCTCCCAATACTGCCTTCCGGGTGTCTGAACGGAATGATTTTTCCTCGATGTTAACAGAAGCATCTACCTCAACCACATCATTGAGCTTTAAAACAGTCATGATCTCCTGGTACTGCACAAGATTAGGTACAATAGCGCTGGCATTGTACCTGGACTGATGCCCGGCGCTGTCGGCGTTCACCCACATGATCAGGTCATGTCCCGCAATCTTTACTTTTCTCTGCACCACGGTATTGCCGGACCTGGAGCCGAGCATATTGCTATTCTCGTATGATCCCGCTACATTGCTGATCTTAAGCTTATTCCCGTCTCCAACTGTCACGTAAAAGCTCAGGTAAACCTGTTTGCCTCCGATGGCTTTACTTTTGCCCGGCGATTGCTTCTTGAGATAATCCCTTGCCCATTTTTCAAAGTCAGTCCGCACCACATGTTTATGCGCAAATGGCGCCCTGAAATAGTCGGTATTCTCTCTTTTATTATTTATAGGATCTTCAGACAAGCCAAAGGTAAAATCCCTTTCATAGCGCACGTCGTACTTATATACATTGGACTTTTCTGCTTCGTCTTCTTCCTGTTCAGTGGAAGTATTATAGCCCGGAGGGGCATTTTTCTTGAAAAAAGTATTCAGCGGCATTCCCAGCTGATGATGTTGTTGCCCTTTTGCCTTTCCCGATCGTAAGGCGGCAGCATTGAATTTTCGTATGTCAGTTTCCATTTTCGTGGCGCTGTCGCTAACGGGCTTTGATTGTTTGTTTACAATGTCCTGGACGGTTTCCAGATCATCTTCATGGATGTTCAAATGCTGGGGCTTCTCGAGCAACATACCCTGAACCTCGCCTTCTGTATCGGAGTCTTCGTCTGTATTTTCACTCATCGAGTCAACCTGTTCAGGGGCTTTGTTCAGCTCCTGTTTAAGAATAAGCCAACCTCTCTTCTTGGCAGCTATGTACTGTCTTATCTTTTCTTCATCAGTATCCGCTGTTTTATACCATTGCGACCATTTACGCTGTGCATCGTTCAGTGTAAACTGAATAGGAGCGTTACTTCCGTATGGCGATGAAGGGGCCGGCAGTGATATGCCGCGCGAGCCCGCGTTGTTAGCAAACGCGGCAGAAGAGGAAGGGTTATCTTTTGAGGGTGTCCGGCTTAACATGGAAAACGGAGCAGTGACGGTTTTATCGATCATTGCATGATGAATATAACAAAAATACGGGTAATAAAATCAGGTTAACCTACGGAAGTCACTGGTGTACCAGATATTGATTTTCGCCATTGTGCCGGCTTCGGCATCAGTGTCATGCACACACTCAACTTTACTAGCAGACTAAACCTATCCCTACTTTCGTATTTTTTTTATAGTTTTCCCTCCTTAAAGCTGTAGCAGGAAAAGTTTAATGAAATGGGTAACCCATATCAAAATAAAAAGAAAATATCTATGAAGAAGGTACGACTGACCTATATGCTGTCACTCACATTTTTATTTGCGTTGGCAGCAGGATGTAAAAAATCATCTGCACCCAACCCCTGCGATGACATACTCAGTGAAGGAATGCCAACACAGGTAGGATTCATATTCATAGATAAACAAACGAACGAAAATATTCTTTTATCAAAAAATATAGACACCTCCGTTATAACCATTACTCCGCTGCCATTGGATATTAATTTAAGCAGGGGAGTAATAGTAAAACAACCCGGTTCACCAATGAATGGGGCGCTGATGTTTACTATTGTTGACCAAAAAGAAGGAACGTTTAAATATAAAATAGATATCGCCGGTGTAGGCAGCACTACGCTGTCGTACACGAATAAAAAGGTGCAAACCGATAATAAGTGTAAAGCCTATGATATAAATATTGCTGACCCTAAAATCGATGATCACCCTTTTATCGTTACGAAAACCGGTTCCAGGTTGATATTTAAGGTAACGTTGTAACGGTATTCTTACTCCAGCACCATCAGCAACCCGCCGGAGGCTTTCATTTCAAGCCCTGCCATCTCCGTGTTAATATTTTCGATCTGATAGGAAAAAGCATCTTTTCCATCGGTTATCAGTGTTGCCTTCTTTTTACCAAAGGCCGACAGGTTAACGGATATTTTTTGTGCAGATGATTGCGCATTGATTCCCGCGATGTACCACCTGCTGCCTGATCTTCTCGCCAATACTACATACTTACCGGGATATCCGTCCAGGAATTTGACCTCGTCCCAGCTGGAAGGCAGTTCACGCAATACATTTTTCACCCGGTCATCTACTTTCGACATGCCTTCCGGAGATTCAGCATAATGCTGCACACCGGAGAGGAATAATACAGATAACGCCAGCTGGAATGCATTACTGGTTTTGCGGATGGTATTGGAGTATACTTTGTACAGATTTACCGGGGTATAATCCATAGGGTCAAAAGCATTCCTGACAAAGGGAAGTATAGTACAGAACTGTGCTTCCTGGTCCGCATCCGCCTGGTTAAAGGTGACATTCTCAAATCCCCTTACCGCCTCAACTGTCAGCAGTTGCGGGTAGGTGCGGGCCCAGCCTCTGGGCAGGGTGGCGCCGTGAAAGTTTACCATTAGTTCGTTGGCGGCAGCATCATGAAGAATATCCATGTAGTATTTGATCACCGACCGTCCATCGCCGGCAAAGAAATCTATCTTCACGCCTTTGATACCCATTTTACGGATACGGTCAAATTCCTTCATACGGCTTTCATGCGTCAGCAACTTGTTTTTGGGGGTATATTTCACCGTATTCCAGTCTCCGGAAGAATTGTACCAAAGCCAAAGGGATACGTTTTTGGCCCGGGCATAGTCAGCCAGTTTTTTTATCTCCTCATAACCAATTTTCTGATCCCAGGCTGCATCAATCAAACAATACTGCCACTTCATATCTGCAGCCAGATCAATATACCTGATCTGCTCATCGTAGGTAATAAAATCATCTTTGGAGCTGATCCAGCTCCAGGCAGCCTTTCCGGGTTTGACAAAGGCGGCATTCCGGAGCACCGACGGCCGGGCCAGATCCGTACCTGCGGTAGAGCTGATGATGGTTTCCAGGGAACCGAGGGTGATCACCCGCCATGGGGAGGACAAGGGCAATATTGATTGCGGCAAAAATCCCTGCCCGGTGATGACTTCCCTGGGATCGGGGAAACCAACGGTAAAATTTCCCGGAGTGGAAGTGGACAATAAACGTGTGGCGCAATAGCCGCTATCCAAACCCGCTTCCGTAATCAGTACCCAGTTGTTACCTGTTTTAAACAGCGCCGGATACACCCAGCCTGTCTTATTTTCGCGAACGCTATCTACCGGTACCTCCGGGTTATAATGTTCTTCATATGCGGGGTTACTGCTTTCCCATCCCGATTTGGCAACCTGCATGGGCTGCAGCCAGGAAGTTGTTTCGCGGGGGAAATTAAATGCGGTACTTTCCGCTGCCACGGTTTTAATAGTGGCCGCCTTTCCGGTAAGCTGATACCGGAATGCCACCGCATCATTGGATACCTGGAAAACAATGGCCATCGCCTGGCCATTTTCGCCGGTGTAATTCAATATCCGCTGGTTGGCCACATAGCTCACACCGGATTTCTTGCCATAACTCATCCGGTAATCATCTTTTATTAGCCGAGCATCGGAAGCGGATACGAACCGGGGATGCCCGGAAATATCCGCATCTGCCAAACGCAATCCCAGGGCCGAAGCGGCTATGACCACGGTATTGTTATACTTTACTGTATATTGAATAGTTCCCTCCCCGGCAGTACTTACAGCTACCTGTATTTTTTTATCGGGACTGGATATTAATATAGGCGCTGATTGCGAAAATCCTTGCGTGAGCGACAAAAAAACAATCACTAAAATGAGCGGTATTCTTTTCATAACGTGTCTGTATTTAAACCGGCTGAGCATCCGGCTTCCAAATGTAAATAATAATTGTCAATATGACTATTATTATTTGCATTTGGGGAATTGAGCATTACAAATTACGGAGTAGTGGGTAGACAATAGCGGACGGTCTACCCACTACTCCGTAATTCGTTTTACTGCTTTATGTTAAACAGGTACATCCCGCCCGCACCTAATACAAGCATGAACAGGATAAAGGGAGAAACGAGCAACACCCAGTTCACCCGGTGGGATGAATGGAAATATTGCGGCACGTGTTGTTTCCAGTTTTCCCCTGTCACTGCGCTGTCGCCAAATATGCCGGGATAGAAGTGCAGTTTGATGCGTTCATGAAACATGGCAGTGCTGTCCTGGTATTGGAGCTGCTCTTCCAGCCCCGTTCCCGCAATACCGGTAAACTGCAGCTGGGCATGCATAGGAGGGAAGAACAATGCCACCAGGCCGGCAGATTGCAGCCGCTGTTTCAATTTGTGCTGCATTGCTTTGCTATCCGGAGCCGATTCATCATCTCCCAGTTGCTGCATGGCATAGTACCACATATAATTGAACTTCGGACTGTTCCAGGTATAATTCCTGAACTGAGGATAGTGCCTGAAGAAGGCCTGCATCGTACTATCGGCATTTTTGTCCCACCTGGTATGATAACCATCCCGCTGTTTGATGAAAGTGCTGTACGCCTCTTTAACCGGGTAACGCACTGTCAGGTAATTATTGATAATTGCCGGCGCCAGCAGGCAAAGCAGTACCCAGGTACTCAATAGTAGCAGCGCACTGATGCTGCTGCTGCGACGGAGTGAGATCAGCACGAAGCAGATGGCAAACCAGAACAGGATATACAAAGCGGCAATGGCCATATAAGCAAGTAGGCGCTCATTAACAGGCAACCTGATGATTAATACTGCAAGTAACAGCAGCAAAAATAACAGACCCAGTACTACAATTAACCGTATGCTGAGCTTCATGAGGATAAATGATACTGGTTGTACTACCTGTATTTTTACGAGCGACCAGGTACCGTGTTCGCTTTCCTGCGAAAGTACATTGAAGTTGAACGCAATAATCAGCAACGGAAAAAGCAACAGGATCACGAAACTCAGGTCGAGGTTACCGGTCAGCTGATGGTAAGGGTTATACAACCCGGTATCGTTCCGTTGCCCTTCCAGTCCGCGGATGGTAAGATATTGAATAGAAGAATTTACATCCTGTTGCCCGATGGCCAGAGAGGCCGCAGGGTCGGGCAGGTTTACATAAGCGAATCGCAGGTAATACATCAGCAGGCCAAACTGGTCGGGTATGTGAGCTACGTTTCTTGCTATCTGTTCCTGTTGCAGTTGTGTTACCGCCTCAATGGAAGCTTGCTGTTGCCGAAGGAATTGTTTGCCGATCAGTATACTGATGATGCCTGTGAGCAGGAAAAGGGCTATGGCTATAATGACCGACCTGCTGCGTATAAAATTTTTAAATGCTAAACGATACATGGCTTACAGTGTTGTGGCTTTTGCAGCAGTGAAATGAATAAGAAAGAAAGACAGGATGAACCAGGCCAGCATGGCGGCAATCGTTAGTCGTTCCTGGTACAATAAAGATGGCACCGGCGGAAAATCGTGGGTGAAATCAGCAAACGCTGTCCAATGTTCTTTCCCGATGCTATGCGGATGCTCATCTTTTGCAGGGGTCGTGTTGCTGATATATTTTTGCTGCAGTTCGTTCATCGTTTGCGCGAGTTTATACCGGTAAGCTTCTGCATCGTCCTGGAATTTTCGATATGCGGTGAAGTCGGTACCCGTGAGTGCCATACTCATGTTTTTTACGCCAATCAGCGGATCAATGAAGGTCGCATATTTGCTCACATTGTTCTGCCGCTCATAAACGTCGTAGAGTGTTTGCAGGTGACGGTTATAAACTTCGCTGCTCATCCGTTCACCTTCCTGCATCTGGAAACCGCCGTAGTTGAAACGCAGCTGTTGTACGGAATCGGCGTTGTTTGCGCGCAAAACTGAATCTTTCAGTCGTTTAAAGTGAAGATCATTGGGATTATGACTATCGCCGATTTTCAGGATATCTTTTTCAACCGCGGCATCGAATTGGATTTTGCCGGGTGCAGGATACATGGCGCTGCCAATAGCCTGGAGCGTTTTCGGCAATACAATGGTCATCAGTAACCATAAACCCAGCAACTTCAGTAATGCAGCCCGGCTGTTGTGGCTGATGGCAGAAACACAAACGGCGATGATGCAGATGATCCACAAAAAAAACAGGTTGCCCAGCAGTAGATATGCGGCCCGCTGTAATACGGCTGCTCCCGGAGCAGCGTGTTGCAGCAGCAGCTGCACGGCAACAGCGGCCAGCACCGGCGCCAGGAATATAAAGGCCACCACAAATAAACCAAGGCTGTTGCCCCGTATGATTGAACGGAACCCGGCGCCCTGGCATAGCAGGATCTTTAAGGTGCCATTTTCTTTTTGCCGGGCTACGGTGTCGAAGCCAAGAAAGAAAAGGATCAGTGGAAGTAATACCTGTATCAGCATGGCCGGACTGATCTCTCCTAAACGTAATAACCCGGTGCTGAAGCCGGCTTCGCTGAAGTTCACCGTGTTTTGTTTATGTGCTTCCAGGAATACCGCGTTGCCGGTATAGCTTTCCATACCGTAATCAAACATGCTGAGCGGGTGTTTCTGCCGGAAAGCAAACGTACCGAAGTGTGCCATGCGATGCGGATGTTTGTCAGGATTGGCTTCCCAGCTTTGCCTCGCCTGGTGCTGAAATTGCTGTCGCAGCGTATCCTGGGTAATATATACCTGGTAGCCGGTAACAGCGGCATAGGTTACCAGCAGCAGCCATAGCAGGTAAATGGCCGCCAGTGCCCTGCTCCGGATAATTGTTTTTATAAAATGACGGGTGATGATGTTTGCTTGTTTCATGTGTTTTTATTGCCGGTTATACAATACCCACTCAGAAGCTGTAGGTGGCTGTCAGCATAGCGTTTCTCGGTGCGCCGGGAAACAACCGCTGGTAATTCTGTGCGCCTATCCAATAGGTTTTATCCAGTATATTATTGACATTGAGCCCGATCTGCATGTTACTTTTACCAGGTGTATAATACAACGCGAGGTCCAGCAGGGTATAGGCGGGTGTAAGGAAAGACCTGTCAAACCAGGGCACTTTATCTCCGGTGTACTGTATGCCCGCCCCGATACCCAGGTCTCTTAACACCCCGCCGGTCCTGAAGTTGTAGCGGGTCCAGAAGCTCGCACTGCTGTAAGGCGTGTTCTGTTTACGCGCGCCTTTCAATATGGGGTTGAAATCTTCCATGATCCTGGAATCGATATAACTATAGGAAGCGAACACCTGCCACTCAGGCAGCAGGTAGCCGGTCACATCTACTTCCAGCCCCCGGCTGCGTTCCGCGCCCCGGGTGATCATGGAGTCAGGGAAGGCGGGCAGGTTGGCATTCATCAGCAAGTTTTTCTGATTGATTTCGTATATCGCCGCATTAATATTCAGCCGGCCATCCCACAGCCTGGATTTGATGCCAAATTCTTTCAGGTCGCTGATAAGCGGTTTGAAACGGGAGGCCGACTGGTTGGTCCAGAAATAGCTGCCGGTGGAGGGCAGCAACGTAACGGTATTACTTTGGGGCTGATATCCCTGCAGGTAGGTGGCGTATACATTTACCTGCCTGGTAACGCTATACGTAATGCCCATCCGCGGCAGCAGTTTGCTGTTGGTAAAAGACAGCGCAACGGGTGATTTGAAATTGGTGATATCTTCAAACCATTCCTGGCGCAGGCCCAGTAACAGGAGCAGCTTATTCCAACGGAACTGTTCCTGCAGGTAGATCGCATTGGTGGTGGTGAGCGCTGCAGGAATGGCAACAGAGGCATTCATATTGTAATCGCTGATATTCCGGATAATGTAAGATGGATTGTTCAGATCAAAATAGCTCACGTTGGGTTTGGGCAGCACCTGGTTATTGTAGGTAATGGTCTGGTAATTTCCGGCATTACCAGGTACAAAAGAGGAG
This sequence comes from Chitinophaga hostae, assembly GCF_018224885.1. Lineage (GTDB taxonomy): Bacteria > Bacteroidota > Bacteroidia > Chitinophagales > Chitinophagaceae > Chitinophaga > Chitinophaga hostae. The sequence goes on from NZ_JAGTXB010000012.1 coordinate 106,951, forward strand.
GCTACCGTACCGTCTTTTAAAAGAAATCCTCTCGCGGCATGCTGGCTGCCACCTTTCATTTTGCGCCAGCTGTTCAGGTCATAGCCTGCCAGTAATTCGTGCTTCGATTCGCCGGTGGTAAAACGGAAGTTGAAATATACATTGACGTTATCTGTATTCCAGTTTTGCTGCCGCTGCACAAACTGCATTCCCACCAAAGAGGGAATAGGTTCATTGCTAATGTTAACTGCATAGGTATTGTTGGTTCTGTGCTCCTGGAGATCTTCCTGCCAGGTTTGTTTCATATAGGCGGCATTAATACTGATCGCATCACTGAACTGGTGCGACAGGCTGCTGCTGATAATAAACTCCTTTGATTTGAAGAAGTCGCTGCTGGCGCCAAGATTCAGGCTTACCGGCGTGCTTTGCAGGTCCGTTTTACCCGCTATCGCGCCAAAGATGGGTTGTCCCCTGTCCAGGTTGCCTTCCATATCGCTGTAAATGATTTCAACGTTAATAGCGGTTCTTTTGTTAGGGATATAGGAAAACGAGGGTGATACCAGCAAAGCGTTATTACGCACCAGGTCCCGGTAACTCTGTGCACGCTGATAGGCGCCGTTGATACGATACAGTAATGTTTTTTCTTTATTGAGAGGTCCCGTAAAGTCCAGCGCGCCGCGAATGGTATTGAAGCTGCCGGCGCTCATACTGATTTCTTTCCTGTTAAAAGCCAGCGGCTTTTTGGTAACCAGGTTAATGCTGCCACCAGGGTCAACGCTCGAAAATGTGGCACTGGCCGGGCCTTTGAGTACTTCAATTCTTTCGATGTTGGCCATAAGCGGTTGCAGAAAGTAGTACTGCCGGGTACGCATGCCATTAATGATTTGTCCCTCCTCATTCTGGCTGATACCCCTTATGGAATACTGGTTATAAAAACTGGATGGTATTACTCCGGGGATTACTTTCACCGCGTCTGCCAGTTGAAATGCCTGCCGGTCTTTAATCAGCTCTTTAGTAACCGTGCCGATAGCCTGCGGCAGTTCCCTGTTAAGTATGGCCGTCCTGGTAGCGCTGAAGCTGTATTCACTGTCGTATTTTTTGGCAGTGCGCCCGGTTACTTCCACCGCTTGCAGTTGTGCTGATGTTGATAACCGCCCGGAGGTATCAGCTGCAACAGTTTGTTTACCGGGTTGCTGACAGGAACCGGGTGAATATTTGCTGATGAATAATATCAGCAGAAGCAATTTTTTCATGAGATGAATGAATGATTTACCCTGCCTGCTTATCGCTGTTGTATGGCGCCGGCTTTCCACCGGTGAATGATTGGCATGGCTGCGTTATATCAGATGGTTTCGAGATAGAGCTGTTGCAGCTCAATAGCAGAAATGCTGTTACTGTTAACGGTATGTATCAGGCTGCCTTGTTTCATAATACCTATGCGGGAACCCACATTTACTGCATTAAAGATGTCGTGCGTAGCCATGAAAATAGTTTTTCCATCAGCGGCGAGTTCTTGGCAGATAGTAGTGAATTCGGCTGTAGCCATGGGATCCAGCCCGCTGGTGGGTTCATCCATAAAAATGACATCTGCATTTTTAGACAACGCAATGGCAATTCCCACCTTTTGACGCATCCCCTTGCTATAAGCTGCCAGCCGTTTGTGGTGTGCAGCTTCCTGTAACCCGGCTTTCTCCAGGAAAGCGGTCAATACTTCCGGTGGGTAGCTGAAACCGGCCAGCCGGCTAAAGAAATCGAGGTTTTCAATACCGTTTAAATTGCCATACAACTGCACCACTTCCGGGATATAGGCTATCATCTTTTTGGTGGCGGTATTGTTGGGCGTTACCTCAATACCGTTAATCAGCGCTTTCCCATCGCTGGCCTCGAGGAAGCCGAGGAACAGGTTAATAGTAGTGGTTTTGCCCGCACCATTTTGTCCCAGCAGGCAAAATATTTCTCCTGCATGAATACTCAGCGACAATTGGCGGAGCGCCGTGTATTGCTGATAATGCTTAGTAAGATTAACAGCTTCTAATACGATTGACATATGATTGATTTGATTTGATACAAATGAAGGACGCTACAAATGGAGACACGCCTACCGGTGCGCAGTAAACAGCACAAGAGAAAATATACCTGTGCATCATCTCAGATGCATGGCCGCATAATTCCTGCTACACCGGTGGTGCCGGTATTTACAGTATCAGATAAAGAAAGAAGAAGGGGTAACAGCAGGGGAACCGCGTGTATCGCAGCGGAGTTTAACAATACGGGGAATGCCCGTACAAAATACCCGGTAATATTGGTGATATACGGTAACCTGGATTTCTTCATGCGCATCATCTGCCGGCGTATAGGAAGAGTAGGCATGTTCACAAATGGAGCAGGAATGGCCGGCCTTTACCCATTGCTTCGCTGATGCCGGCAGTTTTTTGCCGGGGTGGAAGGCGGCTTCGCAGGCATGCGAATGCCAGAGTACTACCGGTGTGATGATAAATCCGTATAGTAACAACAGCAATATTGATAATATGCGCCTGCCGCGGCTGTTCATCCCTGTTATTTAAATGAAACAATGTTGCAAATATAGTGTTTCAGAAATTAATACGGTAGAAATTTTGAATGTATTTATACCGCCCGTATGGATAATACTGATTATCTAAATGATTGTCCGTTTCATTTTTGCATAAACCCCTTTTTAATCTATAATTTTGCGGACTTAAAATATGCGGGGAGTACCTGTCAGCGGCTAACTTAATTTGCTGCCTAAGGCAGCAGATCCGGTATTTTATTAATAGCTTTGCAGGAAATTTAATAAACCAGGTAAGGAAATGCGGAAACAAATGATAACGGTTTTTTTGATGCTGATCTGGCTCTGCCAGCTCTCAGGCCGTTATATTGTGATGCTCGACTTCTACGTAAACCAGGATTATATAGCAAAAAATCTTTGCGTAAATCGGAATAAGCCCCAAATGCATTGCAACGGGAAGTGCCACCTTGCCAAAAAAATGAAGGAAGAAGATAGGAGAGACCAGGAAAACCCGGACCGGAAAACGGACAACAGGATGGAAATATTTTATGCCCGCCTGTCTTATCCCGATTTCTTAAAACCTGTATTTACCAACATCACCCATTCATATCTTACACCTCATAATACAGGTACCCCCATTGATCAGCCTTCTGCGGTGTTCCGTCCCCCTATTGCTTAAGCACAGTTGTTTTAATTTCTTTTTCGTTACATGCTGTTCATGTACACGTAGCCACGTGTATGTATTACTCCGCTGATGGCGGTAAAGATTGCTTTTGCCGGAAAATTATTCCTAGTAAATCTGTATGACCTGCAGGTAACGGATGGCTATTGCCTGGTCTTTTATTTCATTACTCAATCATTCAACAGGGAGCTGTGTGAACCAGCAGCCCCGCTATTTAATTAATCGTCATGTACAATATCAAACATTCCCTGTTAACCGCAGCTGTAGCAACCTGTTTCCTGGCCGCCTGCAAAAAGGATAATGCGGTTACGCCCGCAGGTGATAACACCGTGAAATCTACCTTGTCTATTCAGTTTGATAATATCGTGGGCGACAGGAATCTTCAGCTGAATACAGGTGTATATACCAATGCGGTTGGAGAAAAATTTACGATAGAACGTTTAAAATACTATATCACCAATATCAGGGTGAAGAAATCCAATGGAGAAGAATTTGTAGTGCCGAAAGACAGCAGCTACTTCCTGGTTTCTGAAGCCGAGGCAGCTTCCCAGTTTGTAAAAGTGAAGGTACCTGAAGGGGAGTATGCGGCAGTCAGTTTTATCCTGGGAGTAGACAGTCTCAGCAGCGTAATGGATGTCAGGAAAAGAACAGGTGTATTAGACCCGTCCGGTGGAATGGATGGAGGCATGTACTGGGAGTGGAATATGGGATACATCTTTTTTAAAATGGAAGGAACTTCAGACGTGGCGCCGGCGGATCCCAGCGGCAGGCATAATTTCAGGTATCATATCGGTGGTTTTGGCGGCTATAGCGCGCCTACAATAAATAATATCAAGACTATCAATATTGATCTCACAGCAGGCGGCATGGCCAAAGTACGGCAGGGGAGGGAAGCTAACGTGCACCTGATGGTCGACATCCTGAAAATGTTTAACGGCGCCACCAATGTCAGTATTGCAGCTCATCCCACCGTTATGTTCGGTGATTTCAGCACCAGTATCGCCAATAACTATACGAAGATGTTTTACCATGATCATACAGAGAACTAACCAGAAAATTCAGGCAGATGAATAAATTGCAATGGTGGCTATTAACCTGTTTTGGCGCGTTCCTGCTGGCTTGCAGTAAAAGTGAAAAAATTAAAGAGCAGGTAGTGGCATTTGCGGGATTTCAACAGCCGGCCGGATTTCCTTCACCGGCATATAAGTTTGCAAACAACAAGGTTACCAGGGAAGGGTTTGAATTAGGCCGGAAATTATTCTATGAGCCGCGCTTTTCCCGGAATAATACTATTTCCTGCGGCTCCTGTCATTTGCAAACATCGGCATTTACCCATCATGGCCATGATATCAGTCATGGTATTGATGACCGCCTGGGCAGCCGGAATTCACCGCCCATTATGAACCTGGCCTGGAATACCACGTTCATGTGGGATGGCGGTGTGTTTGACCTGGATCTGCAACCGGTTGCCCCTATCACCAACTTTGTGGAAATGGATGAAACAGTGGGTAATGTGCTCGCGAAACTGAGAAATACGCCTCCTTATCCGGCGTTGTTCAAAAAGGCATTCGGTTCGGATAATATCACCACTGCCGACATGATGAAAGCATTGTCGCAGTTTATGGTGATGCTGGTAAGCGATCAATCGAAATATGATAGCGTAATGCGTAAACAAGGCGTAAGTTTTACGCCGGATGAACAACAGGGCTATGCTATATTTCAACAAAAATGCAGCACCTGCCACCAGGAACCTTTGTTCACAGATCAGTCGTTCCGGAACAACGGCATTACTCCCGGACCTAATAACGACGAGGGTCGCTATCCAATTACTTTAAATCCTGCCGATAAGTATAAGTTTAAAGTGCCAAGTCTGCGCAACCTGGCGTATACCGCGCCTTACATGCACGACGGCCGGTTTTATACTTTGCAGGGAGTATTGACACATTATAATTCGGAGGTAACGGAGATGCCTACACTGGATCCGCTGTTGAAAGCGAATGGTAAGCCAGGCATATCACTTACTACAAACGAACAACAGCAACTGCTGGCATTCCTGAATACGTTAAATGATCAGCATTTCATAAAAGATGAACGTTTTTCCCAGGAAGCAATACAATAACCACCCGATAAAAGAAGGATAGATGAAAAAGATACTCCTAATATTGATTTGCTTAATAACAGTTTGCTATGAAGCCCGCGCCTGTGATATTTGTGGCTGCGGTGTGGGAAGTTACTATATCGGTATTCTGCCTGATTTCAAAAAGAGATTTATAGGGCTGCGGTACCAGTACAAAACATTGCGTTCCCACCTGGGCCCCGGTGGTACCACTTCTTATCTCACCACCTACGAAACCTATCAGACCGCCGAACTTTGGGGCGGATGGAATATCGGTAAGCGTTTCAGAGTACTGGGATTTTTGCCGGTGAACTTCAACAGCCGGGAAAACCAGGGCGCCACCATCAGCAAATCCGGTATCGGGGATATTGCCGTAGTGGGCTATTACCAGTTGTTCGACAAGCAACAAACAATTGGCGCCGGTCAGCTCCTGGTACAATCTTTATGGATCGGTGGCGGTATCAAGGCGCCTACCGGGAAATACGAACCTGCGGAGCACAAGGAAAATGAAGATGCGCCTAACAATTTTCAGCTGGGTACTGCCAGCACCGACTTTACGCTAAATGCCATGTACGACGTAAGACTGATGGATGTAGGTATAAATGCGAACATGAGTTACAAGATCAATACGAACAATAAATATGATTATCAGTATGGTAATAAATTTACGGCCAATGTGCTGGCATACTATAAAATAAAGGTGGCCAACAAGGTCATTGTGGCTCCCAATGCAGGGGTGTTGTATGAAACCGCCGGCAAAGATAAGGAAGCAAAAAAGTACACGGTGGACATCTCCGGCGGACATTCCCTGCTGGCCACTGTTGGATTGGAAGCTACGCTGGGAACAATCTCCGTTGGTGGGAATTTCCAGCCGGTAATTTCTCAGCAGCTGGCAGAGCAACGGATGAAGGCGGGCAATCGCGCTATGGTACATGTTACCTGGTTATTTTAATATTTCACCTTATTAAGTTGCTACATGAATATGAAATCCGGCGACATCGCTGTTTTATCTATTGACATGTTTGAAACGGGTAATCACCTTTTCTGGATGGATCGTCTTGACGGTATACCTGGAAAGTATCCTTTATTGGAACATCCGCACAGACAAACATTCTATACGTTGCTGTGCATGGAGAACACAGCCGGTAACGTGGTGATAGATGGTGTTGGCATCCGGGTGGACCGGCCTAAAATTATATGCGTGAAGCCCGGCAGCATTTTTAGTATGGATGTTAACAGCGGGGCCAGTGGTACCATCATTTGTTTTACGGAAGACTTCTTTTCGTTGAGGTATAATAACAATGCCTTGTTTCATTTTTCTTTCATGAACCAGGAGCATAATAACGATGTAAGCCTTGAAGAAAGTAAGTGTGCTGAATGGAAGTTGCTCTGCGGGTATATGCTGCAGGAATTTATCAGCCGGCAGAAAAATGTTGACAGCATATTGCGGTCATTTTTAAATATTTTGCTTTGCAACCTGGACAGACAATTTAACCCGGCTCCGCTAAATGAAAGGAAGCATAACAAAGAAGAGAAAATCAGGCAGTTTCAATCGCTGCTGGACGAGCATTTTGTAAAACATAAAACGCCTTCTTTCTATGCAGAGCAATTGAATATTACCACAAATTATATGAACAAAATTTGCAGAAAATATAAAGGCGTATCCAGTGGAGAATTGATCCGGAAAAGGGTCACTATTGAAGCACAGCGTTTACTGCACTATTCAGCCCGTTCAGTGGCAGAAATATCCATTGAGCTCGAATTTGAAAGCGTATCTTATTTTGTTACTTTCTTTAAAAAGAACACGGGGGTAACACCGGAAAGCTTCAGGAAACATCATCAATAGGTATAGATATGGTTGATTATTCTGTTAAAATAAGCATCCGGGTAGAGGTGCGTTCCGGCGATCGTATTACGGTGGTTAAAAAGCCGGCAGTTGTTAAACTTAATCTTAACTGATCATCTGTTTTTTCAAAAGAAGTATATGGAAACAAACGACGTTATAACCAGAAACGAAAAGAAATTTAGTCGCAGCAGAATCCTGGTAAAGATAATCCTGGTAATAGTCCTGGCACTGATCATTATTTTGCAGTATGACCATATTGTTGGTCTGCTAAGACATTTATAAACGTCACGGGCTTTTAACTGTTAGCATTTTAACAAATGCAGCGGATAGTTTTCGCTGTATTTGTTAAAGAAACAGCAGAAAAGCGCGGAAGCGTATTAAATACTCTTTAACAACGTTTTTATAGTTTATATTTGTGGTGAAATATGATAGCCGTTCGCTATACCTTTTTTGTTTTGTTAACCTAATATGATCACCTAAAATGAAGTACTATTTATCTCTTTTGCTGCTCCTGTCCGGAGCAGGCTCCTATGCCCAAACAAATGTTATCGGCAACACCGGGAAAGTTGGTATAGGTACTACCACGCCCATAGATTTTTTACATGTCAACGGTGGGAATATCCGGGTATCCGATCCCATTGGGTATCCCTGGGGAACCGCGATAGATCTAACGAATCCAACTACGCCTTGGGCAAGAGAATTTGGCATCACTAAAGGCGGTGCCGGAAAAATGGCAGCATTTGGAGCGTTCGGTGCAGATACGCTTACCTATGCCTACATTGGAGGAAATTCCCCGGCGACAACTGTTCACCTCACTCCCTGGATGGTTTTCAGACCCAACGGCAATATAGGTATAGGGACTTTAGATCCCCCTACAATATTTGCAGTGAATGGCGGATTGACTGTTTTCTCCCCGGTAGGTGCTCCTACTGCAAGACCACCGGTAACCGCAGGTACAATAACCGGGGAAATAAGGGGTACTGCCCCGGGCTGGTATAAGGGTGATGATGGCTTCATGCGGCTGAGCGCTGGTGGAGGGACCAACCCCAACGACTGCTTTATACATAAAAGTGCTATCCTCGTTTGCCTCCACGGCTTATCAGAAATATAATCAGACCCACCACCACTGCAACGGCAAGTATACCCGTCCATACACCCGCCTTGAATATCCCGCCTATAACTTCACAACTGCTAAGAAAAAGTACAAGGCCCGACAACCATAAATAATTGAGGTTTTTCATATCGTTCAGTTTTAATGATATAAACTGCTTTTCATATCCTGTACCAAAATATATTTGCAGGTGTCAAAATAATTAGCAAGCTTTAGTAGATCAACCAGGAGATGTATGAATACAGGGAAAGCCCATAAATCAGGTTTACGCGTGGTGACTTCCCATTCCTCACTTTGGGGACGCTTTCTACAAGGTGACCGCCACGCTTTCGCCGAAATATACGATGCCCACATCGACGACCTCTTTCATTATGGCATGCATTTCTGCCAGGAAAAAGAACGCGTGAAAGACTGTTTACAGGACCTGTTCCAGGATCTCTGGATCAGCAGGGAACACCTGTCGGCCGATATACAAAATGTACGTTATTACCTGATCAGCAGCCTGAGAAGACGCCTCCTCCGCGCCCTGCGTAAAGACCGCCGCTACCAGCACCGTGAATCATGGGAAGCCTTCGAGTTCGAATACACCCTTCCGCTCGAAAACCAGCTAATCCTCGATGAAACCGCCGAAGAACAGAAACGCCTCCTGCAACAAGGTCTTGCAGGCCTTACCCGCCGCCAGCGGGAAGCCATTTACCTCCGCTTCTTCCAGAACCTCAACTACCAGGAAGTAGCCGATATCATGTCCATGCAGGTAGATTCTGTGTATAATACCATCTCCAAAGCTATCGGCATCCTCAAAAAGAATATTTCTTTGCCGCTCCTGCTCCTGCTTTTAAGCAGATAAAAAAAACTTCAGAAAAAGTGATGAGATTTCTTTCATAAGGTGCTCTTTAAGAAAAAGCACGTTCTCTTGGCAGCCAGCAATTATTTATCATACACGGCCAGGGAGTTTGCGATGGATAAGGATTTCCAGGAATGGGTTTTGCACCCGGAGCTAAGGAATGTGTATTGGGAAACGTGGCTCGGGCAACACCCGGAAAAGGAACCCATCATCAGCGACGCCAGGCAATTGGTGCATAGTATCCGTTTCAAATCATACACCCTTTCCGCTACGGATAAGGAACAGCTATGGGATGCCGTTTGGAGTGGAATGGCCGAAGAAGAAACAGACAAAGATCCCGTAGTCAGTACGCCCTGGTGGAAATACACCTGGAAATACGCGGCGGCGGTATTACTGGGTATCCTGGTTGCCGGTGCATGGTGGTGGATGCAATCGCCCGGCACTGAACAAACGATCCTCAGCACACATACCAAACTGGGAGAAACCCGGCGCCTGCTGTTACCCGATTCTTCCGAAGTAACGCTGAATGCCGACTCCCGCCTGCTCTACGCCATAACCGGCAGCGGCAAAAGGGAAGTATGGCTCGACGGAGAAGCCTTTTTTCATGTAAAACATACCACTTCCGGCCAGAAATTTATCGTCCATACCTACGATAATCTCAACGTGGAAGTAATAGGTACACAATTTAATGTAAACAGCACCGGCAAAGAAATAGTAGTAGTACTGCAACAAGGCAGTATCCTGCTAAACATAGGCGAACCCGGTAAGGGAAAAGCCACGGAGCTATACCTGCACCCCGGCGAAATGCTCCGGTACAATAAGCAGGATGGCGACTATGTCAAAAAGAGTGTAGATGCGGATCACTATACTTCCTGGCATACAGGCCGGCTGATCATGGACGATTTTACACTGGCCGATGCTGCCATCTTTATGCAGCAGGTCTTTGGTAAAACACTGATCGTCCGCGATTCGCAATTATTAAAATATAAAGTATCAGGGTCAATGCCTATCATTTATAACCCCGATACCATGATGACACAGCTGGGAAAGGTTTTCCGTATGCAATTCAACCAAAGAGGCGATGAAGTCTGGATCCATAAGCAATAGGGATCGCCGCTCATTATTATAAGCAGTCTTATTCTTAATCGTTAAAACCTGTTCAAGATGAAAAAAGGTTTACGTGTTTTGCTAATGCAAACATTAGCCCTGTATTTCCTATCCCAAACGGTGTCGGCACAAAATATGGCCGCTGCCGGCAACCAGCCGCTGCCCCCGGAAACGGGCAACAGCGGATCATTACAACCTGATGAATCTTCGCTGAAAACAGTACTTCACCTTATTGAAGAACACTTCAGCGTTTCCATTGCCTATAAAAGCAACCTGGTAAAAAACAAGAAGGTACAACTGTCCGTTGCTGCCTGCCAGTCTGCCGAAGAAGCTTTAGGCAAAGCCCTGCAACCCTTTAACCTGCACTACGAAAAAGTACGGGAACATTTTTATATGGTCACCGAAAAAACGGCCACACCGCTGCCTGTGGAACCAGGAACCATACAGCAGCAACATCCTGTTAAAGGACTGGTGAAAGATGAAAAAGGTAACCCCTTCGCCGGCGTTACCATTCGTATAGCCGGTACCAGTATCGGTACCGTTACCAATCCGGATGGATCTTATTCCATTACTGCTCCCGGTAAAAGCAATGACGAACTGGAAGTAACATTTATCGGTTATGAAACACAGCGTATACCCGTTAGCGATAGACAGCTCATTAATATTACCATGAAAGAAGGCGCCAGCGCGCTCAACGAAATTGTAGTAACAGGATATACCACCCAGAAAAAGAAAGACCTCACCGGCTCCGTGGCGGTCGTAAATATTGATAACTTAATCAAACAGCCCTCCGCCCAGGTAACAGAACAGTTACAGGGACAGGCATCCGGTGTAACCGTGATTGGCTCAGGCCAGCCGGGAGAATCCCCTCAGATCCGTATTCGCGGCGTAAACACGTTTGGTTCCAACTCACCGCTATACGTGGTAGATGGCGTACCTACCACCGATATCGCTGACCTCAACCCGAATGATGTGGCTAACCTCCAGGTATTGAAAGATGCCGGCGCTGCTTCTATCTACGGTTCCCGCGCCTCCAACGGGGTGATCATCATCACTACACGCCGCGGCTCAGGCAAGGTGAAAGTAAGCTACGATGGCTACTACGGCCGCCAGTATCCAAAGAGCGGGAACGTATGGAATACCCTCAACCCGCAGGAACAGGCTGAACTCAGATGGCTGGCCTACAAAAACTCCGGCGCCGATCCGGGTAATGACCAGTATGGCCACGGCACCACGCCGAAAATTCCTGATTACATCCTGCCGTCAGGCGCCATGGAAGGAGATCCTGCCGTAGATCCGGCTAAATATTATGTCAATCCGAATTATACCGACCTGGCTGACTATGGTAATTTCTACCAGATCGTAAGAGCCAATAAAGCCGGTACCAACTGGTATCGCGAAATATTTCGTCCAGCTCCCATCACCAGTCACAACGTGGCCGTAAGCGGCGGCGGCGACAAGGGTAACTATCTCTTCTCCCTGAATTATTTTAATCAGCAGGGTACGTTGATGAATACCTATCTCAGACGCTATACCGTTCGTTCTAATACACAATACAACATCACCGATCATATCCGCGTAGGAGAGAACCTGGCTTTTTCTATGTCTGAAAATCCTACGGTAGACATTAACACGGCCGATGCCGCCATCGGTCATGCTATGCGGGAACAAAGCATTATCCCGGTATATGATATCAAAGGCAATTTCGCCGGTTCCGCCGGTGATGCCCTTGGAGATGCCAATAATCCCGTAGCCATTCAGGCCCGTACCGCCAATAACAAAGCTTTCAACAGCAGGTTGTTTGGTAATGTTTATGGAGAAGTGGACTTCCTCAGGTACCTGACCTTCCGTACCAGCTTTGGGGGAGAAGTAGTATCCGGATGGTCGCACTCTTTTACTTTTCCGCAATATGAAAACAAGGAGAACTCTACCAGTAACTCCTATACGGAAGGATCTAACAACTCCCACAGCTGGACCTGGACCAACACGCTGACCTATCATCAAACATTCAATAAAGATCATGACCTGAAGATAATAGCCGGTACGGAGGCATTCGACAGCCGCAGCCGCACCGTAGGAGGTACCACGAAAGATTATTTCACCTTCGATGCCTACTTCCCCGACCTCACCACCGGTACCGGTGTACAAACCAACTACAGTACCCGGGAAATAGAATCACTGTTCTCCCTGCTGGGCCGGATAGATTATGCGTTTAAAGATAAATACCTGTTGAGTGCCACTCTGCGCCGCGATGGTTCTTCCAAATTTGTAAATAACCACTATGGTAATTTCCCCGCTATATCCGCCGGCTGGCGTATTTCACAGGAAGAATTTATGAAGAAGCTAACCTGGATATCTGACCTGAAGCTGCGCGGCGGCTGGGGAATCATGGGTAACCAGTTAAACCTCGGCGTCAACAACGGCTACTTCCTGTATGGCGGTAAACGCAGCTCTACCTACTACGACCTTGCCGGTGTAAACAATGGTTTGAATGCCGGTTTCGCCAGCTTCCAAATCGGTAATCCCGACGCCAAATGGGAAAGTGATGTCAACGCCAACATCGGTATCGATGCCAGCCTGTTTAACGGACAACTGGATTTCTCGGCAGATTATTACCGCAAGGATATCAAGGACCTGCTCTACAATCCTGAGCTGCCCGGCCTGGCAGGTACCTCTGCCCAGCCTTTTGTGAATATTGCCCAAATGAAAAATGAAGGATTCGATTTCTCCGTTGGATGGCATAAAAATATCAGCAAAGATCTGCAGCTAAACTTAACGGGTACACTCACTACCTACAAAAATAAAATTGTAAAAATTGCAGATGGGGTGGACTACTTCGATAGTGACGGCCGCCGTTTTGACGGCAGTAACATTATCCGCAATGCAGTAGGACAACCGGTTTCCTCTTTCTTCGGTTATAAAGTGATCGGCTTCTGGAATGAAACAGCCGAACTGGAAGAAGCAGATAAGCAGGCGCAGAAAGCCACCAATACACCCGATGCTATATACCAGGAAGGCGAAGGATTAGGTCGCTTCCGCTACCAGGATGTGAATGGCGATGGTATCATTACCCCCGATGACCGTACTTTCCTGGGCAATCCGAATCCCGACTTCTCTTATGGTTTCAATATAGGCGTTACCTGGAAAGGGTTTGATTTCAGTCTTTTCCTCTTCGGCACACATGGCAACCAGATATGGAATAATGTGCGCTGGTGGCGTGATTTTTATCCTTCTTTCGAAAGCGCCAAAAGTAAAACAGCCTTGTATGATTCCTGGAGACCGGATCATCACAACGCCAAAGCGCCGATACAGGAAGTGGATGGATCTACCAGCACCCAAAACGTGCCCAACTCCTATATGGTGGAAAACGGCGCTTACCTGCGCGCTAAAAATATGCAGCTCGGATATACTTTCCCGGCAGGCTCACTTACCCGTTTACACATTACCAAACTGAGGGTATACGTGCAGGCAGCTAACCTGTTTACCATCACAAAATATTCCGGCCTGGATCCCGAAATAGGAGGCTCAGATATCACTGATTTCGGCGTAGACGAAGGAGCCTATCCCAATCAGCGTCAGTTCCTCGTTGGACTTAACCTGGGTTTCTAACAATTGCTCATTTAAAAAAGTATGATCATGAAATCATTTTATCATATAATACTGAGTGCGGCTTTTGCAACTCCCCTGATAGCCGGATGTGGTAAAAGTTTCCTCGAACGCACGCCGCAGTCTTCCCTGGAAGAATCAGCTCTTACCAATAAAAAAGGGGTAAATACCCTGCTCATTGGCGCTTATGGCGCATTAGACGGACAGGACTTCAAAGATGGTGACCTGGTGAATCTTTCCGGAGGCAGCGGTTATGCCGTTTCTCCGGATAACTGGATCTATGGCAGCGTTTGCGGTGGGGATGCCCATAAAGGAAGCGACCCCGGGGATGCTGCCGCGGTGTTACAGATTGCCACTTTTGTAGGTAATGCTACCAACAGTTTTTTCAACGATAAATGGCGGGTAGATTATGAAGGCGTGCGCCGCTGCAATTTTGTATTGCATGTGCTGAAAAATGTGACTGATATGAGCGCCGATGAAAAGAAAGAACTCGAGGCAGAAGCCCGCTTCCTTCGCGGCCATTTCTTTTCCGACCTGAAGAAAATGTTTGATCATGTACCCTGGGTAGATGAGAATTCGGAAAGCTTCCTCAAACTGAACGTAGACGATTACAAAGTGCCTAATGATAAAGATATCTGGCCAATGATTGAAGCCGACTTCAAGTTTGCAGCGGATAACCTGAACGAAGTACAGGACGTAATAGGCCGCGCCAATAACTGGGCCGCCAAAGCCTACCTGGCAAAGACTTATCTCTACCAGAAAAAATACGCGCTGGCTATGCCTATCTTCGAAGATATCATCGCAAACGGTGTCACCGCCAAAGGAACCAAACTGGCGCTGACCACAAAATTCCACGATAACTTCGATGCCTTTACCGAAAATAACAGCGAAGCCGTTTTTTCGATCCAATACAGCGCTAACGACGGCTCCGGGGGCACTGGTAACGCCAACCAGGGAGAGATGCTGAATTACCCTTATAATGGTCCTTTCAGCTGCTGCGGTTTTTATCAGCCCTCCCAGGACCTGGTCAACTCTTTCCGTACAGATGCCGCTGGTTTGCCTTATATCGATGATTTCAATGATCATGCGGTTAAAAACGATATGAATATCGCCAGCAGCGATGCTTTTACGCCGGATGCAGGCAACCTGGATCCCCGGCTCGACTGGACCGTTGGTCGCCGCGGCATTCCTTTCCTGGACTGGGGTAATCACCCCGGCAACGACTGGGTACGTGATCAGCATTCTGCCGGTCCTTATGCCGCATTGAAGAATGTATACATGCAGGCCACCCAGGATAAATATTACGATGGCAACGGATGGGCGCCCGGTAACGCCATCAACTACGTGTTGATCCGCTTTTCTGATGTGCTGCTCATGGCGGCAGAATGCCAGGCCGAAGCCGGAGATCTGACTATCGCACAAAATCATGTAAACGAAGTACGTAACCGCGCTGCCAATCCAGTAGGCTGGGTGAAAACCTATATAGACCCTTCGCGCCCAATGGCTGGTTATACCAACACCCCGGCGGCACACTACAAAGTAAGCCCGTACGCAGCCGGTACTTTTACCACTAAAGGAAAGGCCTGGGCGGTAAAAGCCGTACGCTTCGAACGTAAACTGGAACTGGCCATGGAAGGCCACCGTTATTTCGACCTGGTACGCTGGGGCATTGCCCAGTCAGAACTGAACCGCTATTTCAGCTACGAAAAAACCATCACCACTGATATTGTAGGTGGTAACTTTGGCGCAAAAAATGTGAGATACCCGATCCCGCAACGACAAATAGACCTGAGCGTGAAAAACGGAACCTCCGTGCTTACGCAGAATACAGGTTACTAATCATCTGATCAGCAGGGAAAGGTGACTGCCTTTCCCTGTTTTATACTCCTCATAGCTTAAATATATCATTACATGAAACACGGCTATTACCTGTCGCTGTTAATGAGCCTTGCTTTGCCTCTGCGCGCCCAGCAGTGGCTTACCGCGAAGCAGCCACTGAATGAAAACTGGCAGATACAGTCGGCCGCTAAGGTAACCGGACACGGGAAAGAGATTTCTTCGCTAAACTATTCACCGGATCAATGGTACCCCGCTAAGGTACCGGGAACCGTGATGGCTTCGCTGGTGGAAGATGGAGTATACAAGGATATCTTCTTCCATAACAATATGGAACATATTGCCACCGACCCGTTTAAAGTCCCCTGGTGGCACCGCACCACTTTTAACTTGCCGGCCATGCCTCCCGGGCAGGTGGTACAGCTATTATTTAACGGGATCAACTACCGTGCGGCCATCTGGATAAACGGACAACAGGTAGCCACCGATACGCTCAGGGGGGGATTCCGCAGGTTCAGGTTCGATGTAAGCAAACTGGTACACGCGGGCACGAATGTGATGGCTGTAGAGGTTACCGCCCCGGCCCCCGGTGAACCCACTCTCGGGTTTGTAGACTGGAATCCCGCGCCCCCGGATAAAAACATGGGGATCTGGCGGGATGTGCAATTGCTGTTGAGTGGTCCTGTAACCATTTCACAGCCTTTTGTGCAAACCAACATTGATACGGCTACCGGAAAGCGTGCATCCGTTACCGTGAGTACGTTTCTGGCCAATGAAAGTAACCAGGCTGTAACCGGTACCCTTGAAGGCCGCATAGGAAAGGAGATCCGTTTTTCCCAACAGGTAACCCTGAGTCCCAACAGCCATCGCCAGGTTACGTTCCGGCCACAACAGTACCCGGTGCTCAACATCCTGAATCCCCGGTTGTGGTGGACCCGCGATCTCGGTAAACCGGAACTGTACCAGCTTTCCCTGCAGTTTAAAGTTAATAATACGGTAACGGATAAACGTAACGTTACTTTCGGTATCCGGCAGGTATCGGATTATATCAATGCCGACGGCCACCGCGGGTATATCCTCAATGGCAGAAAATTGCTGATCCGTGGTGGCGGATGGACAGATCCCATGCTGCTCAATGCTTCCGCCGATTATGAACGGGCCGGTATTGACTACGCGGTACATATGAACCTGAACACCATCCGGATGGAAGGATTCTGGGGGAATAATCAACACCTGTACGATCTCTGCGACGAAAGAGGAATCCTGGTGATGGTAGGCTGGAGCGCCCACTGGGAATGGGATAACTACATGGGCAGTCCGGCCGATGAATATGGCGGTATCATTACCCCGGAACAGCAATTTATTGCTACCGAGTCATGGAAAGATCAGATCATCTGGTTACGCAATCACCCATCTGTATTTGTTTGGGTGTATGGCAGCGATAAACTGCCCCGCCCGGGCCTTGAACAACAATACCTCGATATCCTGCATCAATACGATCCTTCACGTCCTTCCCTGAGTTCCGCCCACGATAATACCAGTACCATCAGTGGTCCGGCAGGCGTGAAAATGAGGGGGCCATATGATTATGTGCCGCCCGACTACTGGTACATCGATGATAAAAACGGCGGTGCTTTCGGATTTAATACAGAAACAGGCCCCGGTCCGCAGGTACCATTACTGGAAAGCCTGCAGAAAATGATCCCTGCCGATTCGCTCTGGCCCATTTCAAACGCATGGATGTATCACGCGGCAAGAGGAGAGTTTCATAACCTCGACTACTATAACAACGCCATGGAAAAACGTTTAGGCAGCCCCGTTAGTCTGAACGATTACCTGCGCAAAGCCCAATACCTGAACTACGAAGGGATGCGCGCCATGCTGGAAGCTTTTGCCGCCAACAGACCCGCTGCCACCGGCATTGTCCAGTGGATGTATAATTCCTCCTGGCCCAAACTCTGGTGGCAATTGTACGATTATTACCTGTTGCCTACGGCTGCATTTTACGGCGCCCGCAAAGCCGGTGAACCCCTGCACATTTCCTGGAACTATGGCCGCCGCGGAGTAGATGTGATCAACAATACCGCCAATTCCGCCGGGCAACTGAAAGCCAGCATACAGGTAATGGATACCGCGTTGAAAACGCTGTACCGCATCGATACCACGCTCCGGGACCTGCAGCCACAGCAGGCTTTTCACCTGCCGGCATTACCGGTACAACCGGCTGCGCCTACCTGGTATCTCGATCTGCAGTTGCAGGATAAAGGTAAAGTCGTAAGCCGTAATTTTTATGTGCTGTCATCCCGGCAGGACCTGCTCGATACCGCGAAAACCAACTGGTACATTACTCCCCAGTCACAGTTCGCTGATCTGTCTTCCCTCGGGCATCTCCCGGCTGTGAAGCTGGATATGCAATCGAAGTTGACTCGGAAAAACGATACCACTTTCGCCAGGGTAGTGCTGAAGAACCCGGGCAAGGAACTGGCATTTATGGTGCACCTGGATATCCGCCGCCAGAGCGGGGAAACAGTAGTGCCGGTGTTCTGGGAAGATAATGATATTACCATACTGCCCGGTGAAACGAGGGAGATTAACGGCTATGTACATACGAAAGATTTACAACAACCTGCGGTGATCGCTTTAAGCGGCTGGAACATCGTACCAATTCATCAATAATGAAAAACAGGAATTATTATATCGTAGCCCTGATTATGCTCACATTTTTTGTGATCTCTTTTCTCACCAATGTAATAGGTCCGCTGGTACCGGATATCATCAGTGGGTTTCACCTGAGCCTCACCCTGGTGGCGTTGCTGCCTTTTGCCTTTTTTATTGCCTATGGGGTAATGAGCATTCCTGCGGGCATGCTCATAGAAAAATATAAGGAGAAAAGGATCATGATAGCATCCTTTGTGGTGGCCTTTCTCGGCGCCCTGCTGCTGTCGTGTTTTCCCAACTACCTGACAGCGGTGGCCTCTCTTTTCCTGATCGGCTGTGGTATGGCCATGTTACAGGTGGTGATCAATCCGCTGCTGCGCACCTCCGGCGGAGAAGAACATTATGCCTTCAACTCTGTGCTGGCACAGCTGATTTTTGGATTGGCGTCTTTTGTAAGTCCGCTCGTATATTCGTACCTGGTAGTAAACATACAGGGTGGTGGCTTGCATGCCCTGGCCCGCCTGGTACCACCTGCGTTGCCCTGGATTTCTTTGTACTGGCTGTTTACCATTATCTGCCTGGCAATGATTATTATCATTGCGGTCTCAAAATTTCCCAAAGTTGCATTAACAAAAGACGAGCAGGCAGGGGCGCTGCAAACGCATATCGATTTACTGAAAAAACCGGTAGTGCTGTTGTATTTCTTTGCCTTGTTCTGTTATGTGGGAACAGAGCAGGGTATCGCTAACTGGATTTCGCAATTTTTGAGCGTATATCATCATTACGATCCGCAAACAACCGGCGCGAATGCGGTGGCTTATTTCTGGGGCTTGATGACTGCAGGCGGGGTGGTAGGGCTGCTGTTGCTGAAACTGGCCGATAGCCGTAAAGTATTGACAGGGTTCACACTGCTGGCTATTGCAAGTCTTACCGCAGCATTATTTGGCAGCGGACCGGTGGCACGCATCGCGTTTCCGTTGGTCGGCTTCTTTGCTTCGGTTATGTATCCCATCATTTTTTCATTGGCGCTGAATTCTGTAACAGAACACCATGGCTCGTTCTCCGGCATTCTTGTAACCGGTATCACCGGTGGGGCAGTACTGCCCGTGATCGTGGGTTGGATCGGCGATCACTGGGGATTGCGTACAGGCATGTGTTTCCTGTACCTCACCATGGGATATATTTTAAGTATCGGTTTTTGGGCTAAACCTATCATCACCAACAAAACGTTAAGCTTCGGCAACCGGGAAGAAAGGTAGCTGCTCTGCCCACTCGAGGCCGCCGGCTAAGGTCCGCCTGCTGAACTCAATATGTATGACCCTGCGGCTATGCCCGTTGCTGCTGCGTCCCGAAGCATGCATCAGCAGCGGTCGCATAATCATGATGCCACCTCTTTTTACCGGGCAGCTAACATCCGGTGTGGTGAGCAGATCAATACTATCCGGGCGGTAAATACCTTTGCGGTGCGAGCCGGGAATCACCTTCAACGCCCCGTTGTGCTCATCGGTATCATCCAGGTGAATACGAATGGTAAAATTGTTTTCCAGTATATCAACCGGAGGCTGCACCGCATATTGATCCGGCTTCACAGTCCATGGACCATAACCTTCAACAGGCAATTTTTTCGCTACTGCGATGGTCAGGTCCTGGTGCCAGGCCACAAACCAGTTCGACTGTCCCGGCTTATCAAAATAGATGGATTTCACCGGGAAATAGCCGGTACCAAAGAGCTGCCCGATCATCCCGGCAAGCCTCTCCGTAAAAATAAGCGGCTGTATCCCCGGAACAACCTGTAAAAATCGCCGGATAGCGAAAAGATCACTGGTTTTCCGGAATAGCGGACCAGAACTGTCTGCCGCACCGATGACACTTATCATTGTATCTATTGTGCTATTGCTGAAAACGTCAGGAATGATGATAAATCCATCAGCATCCAATAATGTTGCTATATCTTGTTTACTCATCTGTTATACGGATATTCATTGATCCAGTGAAATCCCCTGCTCATCAGTGCAAAATCATTCGGATCTTTTCTTTTTAGTACCACATGTATGCTGTCGCCGTTTATCTTTCCATTCAGATACAGCGTATCTGTTGAAGGAATACTGTAGTGCATCATCACGCTGTCGGTTTGACTGCTCCAGTAAGTCAGCAGATGTTTGGTGCTGTCAATTTTCATGTCGTAGTACTGCATATCATCCTTTTTCCTGGCGACCATTTGGTAATCTTTGTCAAAATATACTTTTTGCCAGAATTTAAAATTATTAATTAAAGAATTGGAAAATCCGGCAGTATCGCAAGTCACCGATTTTACTTCATAGATACCATATAAAGGTGGTGTTGTTTTACGCACGTACATTCGGTCCATTTCTATGCCGCCTGTAATTGTTGTGTATAGATAAAATGCCAGGAAAGCATACTTTAACCCCACAAAAATAATGCGTTTCCATTTTGTTTTAAAAACCGGCCGCCAATGGCTCGCCGCAGGAACCGGTTTGTTAAGAACGAAAAAGTTGATCAGCCGTTGTAAATCAGGCCATGCGATAAAACAGGAAAGAAGGAGTAAATGTGCAGAGAACAACTTTACGGGGATATCGTAATAAAGATTCATCATTACAATATTAAGCGTTACCGTAATGCTCATTAACGCACCAAGCAGCCGGGTGCGTTGGAAGAAAAGCAGCACACCACAAAAACATTCGGCGAAACCGGTAAACAGGTTATAACCGGTGGAATATCCCATATATGTCCAGGCAAGTCCCATGGGCGACATGTCGCCAATGGTTTGATCCAGTCGCGCGAGAGAAGGAAAGGGGAACTGTGTTTTTACAACTTTGGCCATGCCATATCCTATCAGCGTGACCGCAAGACCATAGCGGAAAATAACCATTGTCCAGTAGCACAAGCGGTCGTAGCTCTTCCTGTTACGATCAGTTAAAGACCATATGATGGTAATAAATAACGACCAAACTATCAGGCAGCAAACCTGCAGGTAGTTGTAGGTGGTGTCGCCACTGCCGCCAGGCCAATATTCGATATGATAGTCCCGTTTGATCAGCAGCTTTCCCATCCAGATAACCGGTGTATCGGATGGGAAACTCATTATCCCAAGATTATTAACCAGGTAGGATAAAAAATAGATGGCAAAAAAACGGAATAAAATCTTTTTGCCGGTTGACCATGTTGACAGGGACTCGTTTTGGAGGTTCATAGCGGATCTTTGATGCACTACGAATTAATTGAATTTTTTTTATGCCGCCACATATTTAAGAGAGTAGATAAGTATATGATATAAAGCTAAAGGCAGAAAGCGGAAAGCAAAAAGCTATTGAAGCGAATGATCCAGGCGGGTTTTCCTGCTTAATCATTCGCTTCAATAGCTTTTTGCTTTCCGCTTTCTGCCTTTAGCTCTACTTGATCAGTATAATACTGCCTTTGAACTCAAATTTTTCGCCGCTTTCACACACGGTTTGCATGGAGTAAATATAGGTGCCCAGCGGTGCAGCATGATTGCCATTACGGCCGTCCCAACCGGCTGCTGCTACGTTTACAGGGAAATGTGTTTTTTCAAATACAAGGGTGCCCCAACGATCGTAGATACGCAGCCATTCTATTTCTTTCACCCCCTTTCCCTTAGGGTAAATACGTTCGTTTCTGCCATCATTGTTGGGGGTAAAAGCAGTCGGCATATAGATGGCGCTCTGGTTGCAAAGCACGTGTATGATTACATCATCGGAGGCTTTGCAACCATAGGTGTTCTCTACTTCTATTTCGTAGCGGGTGGTAAGGTTGGGGATGGCCTGTACCCGCGGACAGCTACTGCAATCCAGGTAATCCGCCGGTGTCCATTTCCAGCGAATTACATCGTTGCTGTTGTTGCTGGCCAGGTAAACAGGCACGCCGGCCATTGTTTCCCTGTCTATGCCTGCACTCACCTGCGGTCTGGCGTTGACGGTTACGTTAACGGTTGCCTGGTCGGAGAAGCAGTTGTCTTTGTCATACCCCGTTACCTCATACGTGTAAGCGCCTGTCCAGGGCAGCGTGCTTACCGGCGTTGAAGCGTTGGGTTGATCCAATCCCTCTCCGCGCCAGCTGTAGAAATCAGCTCCCCAGGCGCGTAGCGGCAGTTTGTCTCCCAGGCACAGCACCGTATCCGGTGTGGCGTGAACGGTAAATGGTTGCACCACCCGTAGTTTTACTTCGTCTGTATTGATACAGCCATCATTGTCCGTTACTTTTACCTGGTAGGTAGTGGTGATCGCCGGTGATGCAGTAGGGTTGGCAATCCCGGCATTGTCAAGACCAGTGGCCGGACTCCATTCATAAATATTGCCGCCCCCTGCATGAAGGGGGATGGTATTTCCCAGGCAGATAAATGCTGCCGGCGAACTTGCTTTAATATCCGGTAATGGCAGTATGTTAATGGCATGACTGGCCTCGTTCATACAGCCATCTGCACTGGTAACTTTCAGTATGATATTGGTATTGCCCGGCGTTGCATAAGATTGTGCCGGCGGTTGTTGTACGCTGCTGCTGTTGCCGTTGCCCAGGTCCCAGGCCCATGTAACATCTGTGGACCGCGTTACACTGCCGCCAAAATTTACCGGTACATCCTTACATGCCTTATCCGGTCCGGAAATGGCTGCTAACGGTTTCGGGTATACGTTGATGGCTTCGGATACTTTCTGGTGACAACCATATTTAGTAGTGACTTCTAACCCGAACGTATACACGCCTACTTTATCCAGGAAAAATTCCGGGGTGGTAGTATTGATGTTTTTGGGCGTAAGGGATGGATCATAGGTCCAGGTAAAAGCAGGGGTGATACCCAGGTCTTCTACCGAATAACTATTGAAAACCGGCGCAAACGTAAGCGTTCCCTCGTCACAAAGCTTTGGCACACTGGGATGCAGTTTTATATCCAGCTGATCAATCACCACCGGATGGTCCAGGAAGGCGCTGCCTTTACAGCCGGCTGCATCTTTTACGATCAGTTGCGGCTTGTATATGCCTGGGTCGGTGAAGTGGTGCTTTACTTCGAGTGCATTTGTTTCTTCCACATTACCATCGGTAAAATCCCAGCTGAATGAAGTAGCATTTTCCGGCTTCACGGTAAAGGTGATTTCTTTTTCGAGACAACCTCCTTCAGCGCTGGCGGTAATAACGGCATAGGGGCCTTTTACAATCACTATTTCACTGTATTCATCTTCCGTATCGGCGATGCCTTTTACTTTTAAGGTCACTTTGTAATGCCCTGAGTTGGTATAGGTATGCACCGGAAACGCCTGGTCGGAAGTACTGCCGTCACCGAAATCCCAGGCACAGGTAGTATAGTTGATGGAGGTGTTGTTGAAACGATAGATAGCAGGCGCACAGTTACCTCCGTTTACAAATGTATAGGTGTACGTGAAGCTTGCACCCACAGCCGCTACTTTAATGGTTTTCGTGGTTTCGTCGGTACAGCCGTTATCGTCTTTTATCTGCAGCTTTACTTTATATATGCCTTCATCCGGATACACGTGCGATAAATAATATGGCTCAGTAGACGTGTTTCCATCTCCCAGATCCCATTTCAGTTCCGTGATGGTACCGCCGGTTTCATTTGAATTATTCCAGAAATTTATATTGGCGCCGGGCATTACCACATACGCATCGGGGGTGAAATCGGCATTGGGACCGTTTACCTGCAGGTTTTTGCCGCTGAAGGTATTTATACAACCCTCCTTGTCTGTTACGGTGAGGGTGGGAACAAAATTGCCCGCTGTTTGGTAGGTATGCCTGAATGGCGGACTGCTAAAGGTTTCCGAAGGGGTATTGTCGCCAAAATTCCATACCCATTTGGCAATACTGCTGCTATAGGTAAGGTCAGAATTGTCGGTGAAGGTAAGCTCTGTTTTCTTACACTCTATTTGCGAAGGGAGGTTGTAGTCAACGATTGGTCCGCGTACATCCATATCAATCACATTACTGTTGTTAAAGCAGCCCAGCCGGTCCTGTATCCGCAGGTTGACTGTGTGTTTACCGGGAGTAAGACCACTGTATACCTGCGTAGGTTTATTATAATCCCACCACCCCTGGTCGCTGCCATCGAGCTGCCAGTGATAAGGCCAGGCGCTGTTGTGGATACTGCCATCTTCTGCGGTTACCCTGGCAGTAAAGCTTTCATTGCTGCATAAAGTAGTTTTGTCTGTAGTAATTGTTACGAGAGAAGGGGCTATAATGCTCACGCGGCTGCTCAGATAGGTAGTACAATGGCCGTCGGAGGTGGTTAATTGAATCGTATAGTCACCGGATTTCTCATAAATATGTGTTACGTTATCGCTGTGAACGGTATAGGCGGTGTCTTTTCCATCGCCCCAGCTCCATTTCCAACTGTTGGCGCCTAATGAATACTCGCTAACGTTAACGGTAGTACGCTGATCGCAGTTCACCGGGCTGACGCTGAAACGGGGAAAAGGATTCACCGCTTTGATATAGGCAGTTTTGGTAGCGCTGTTGGGGCAGGTGCCGTTTGACACGGTAAGGGTTACATCGTAGAGCCCCGGTTCCTGGTAGCTATGTTGCACGGTTGAGCCGTAGCCCGACATGCCGTTGTCACCAAAATTCCAGTACCAGGTATCTCCCACGTCCGACTTGCTAATGAAGGAGGCATTTGTGTTACCGCATACTTCCGGTGCATCTGGTGAGCTGAAATCCACCGTAGGTTTTTTGTACACCTGTACGGGGCTGGATGCGTTGACCGTTCCCGTACAGCCGTTAACGGTAGTGTATTTCAGCGATGCCATATAGTTACCGGCTTTAGGGTACGTGTGCGTGGGGGCGGCGGCAGTGGAAGTACTGCCATCACCGAAATCCCATTGAAAAGTTTTTACCACATCGCTGCTGCTGCTGTACGAATCAAAGTTGGCGGTCAGCCCTTCGCAACCACTGGCGTTGCTTACGGTGGGGGTTATCCGCGTGCTGTTGACTGTCAGGTAAACCTCCCTGCGGATGGCACAACCGTCTTTACTGGTAGCGGTAAGTCTTACGTAAAAATATCCTTCCTGGTTAAAATTATGGACCGGGTTTTCCTGGGTAGACTGCTGACCGTCTGCGAAGTCCCAGTTCCAGCTGCTGGCGCCGGTGATGCCCGCTTTGAAATTAATGGTGGCCGGTACCGCGCAAATTGGTTTGTCGTCCATGCTGATATTGCCACTGGGTGTTGGCTTCACGTCTACCGTTTTCTCCACTACATCGGGGCAGTTGCCATACATAGCGGTTACTTTTATTTTTACCGGACCGGCGGCCGGCGCATGATAAGTAAGGGTGTTGTTGTTGTATGCCCATGCGGGCTGGCCATTGATTTCCCAGTTGGTGCTCTGGGGCTGAACGGGAGAGAAGCCGGCAACAAAATTGCTGTTCTGCTCAGAACACACCAGCGTGGGTACGCTGAGGGTGGTGGCGTAGTTTGCCACGTTGATGTCGTCTACTTTTTTTACCGCTGCACATCCCCGTTCATTCTTCACCGTTAGGGTAATGCTATGCGTACCCTTGGTGGTAAAAGTATGTTTGCCGGGATTTTGCTGTGTGCTGCTACCGCCATCATCAAAATCCCATTTATAACTAAGCGTGCCCGGACCACTGGAGGTATTGGAGAAATTCACCTCTACCGGTGCTTTACAAAGTACCTTCTCCGCTACGCTGAAATCGGCGTTGATCGCCGGCGCTACGTCAACGACTTTATCCAGCACTTTGAAATTCGTACAACCGTAACTGTTAGTAACTGTCAGTACTGCACTATATGCGCCGGGCACAGTATAAGTATGGGCGATACTGCTGCCCGCATTTTCGGCAACGCCTCCGTCGCCAAAATCCCAGCTGAAACTTTGCAGGGAACCGTCGCCGGGTTGCGATTTATCGGTAAAAGTGGTAGAAAAAGGAACGCAGCCTTTGTTGGGCGATACGCTGAAATTAACAACAGGCTTCGATCTTACATGAATATAGTCCGTTTTTACAGCTGTTTTACTGCTGCCATCTCCATAGGTTACCTTCAACGTCACTGTATAGTTGCCCGTTTTCAGATAGGTGGCTGAGGGCTTTTTTTTCGTACTGGTGTAGCCGTTACCAAAGTCCCATTGCCATGCCACCGGCGCGCCATCCGACAGGTCGGTAAACGTGGTGCTTACAGACTCGCAATCACTGACTACAGAGGCTTCAAAATCGGCTTTCTGTTGGGCATAGACCTTACCTGTATTAACAAAATATGCAAAAAAGCATAGTAACAGGGATACAACAATACGGTGCTTGGCAGGGGACAGATACATGCTGGTATAGGTATAATGTCATAAAAGTATATATATTTCCCGGGATATTTCCGGCCGATGTATCACTTGAATATTATGTTTTCGCTATACGATTTATGCTTAATTTTAACGGACTAAAAAGCAATCGCTTATGTCGAATTTGTTTAGTCCCTTTTCCTTAAGGGAGGTGGTATTCCGTAACCGTATTGCAGTGTCGCCCATGTGCGAGTATTCTTCGGACGATGGATTTGCGAACGATTGGCACCTGGTGCACCTGGGCAGCAGGGCAGTAGGCGGCGCCGGGCTGGTGCTGACAGAGGCGGCGGCTGTATCGCCGGAAGGCCGCATTTCCATTAATGACCTGGGCATCTGGAAAAAAGAGCATATACCAATGCTGCAAAGGATTACCCGCTTCATCGCAGCACAGGGCGCCGTTCCGGGCATACAGCTGGCACATGCCGGCAGGAAAGCCAGCACACTCAGACCCTGGGAAGGGAGCGGAACATTACCCGCCGATAAAGGCGGCTGGCAGGCGGTAGCTCCCAGTGCTATCCCCTTTAACGACGTATATCCTATGCCGGTGGCACTCACGGAAACGGGCATACGCAAAGTACTGGATGATTTCCGGGAGGCGGCCGCACGCGCCCTGGAGGCAGGCTTCCAGGTAGTGGAAATACATGCCGCCCATGGCTACCTGTTGCATAATTTTTTATCTCCCCTCAGTAATCAACGCACGGATGAATATGGGGGTTCTTTTGAAAACAGGATACGGCTGCTGCTGCAAACCGTGGAAGCTGTTCGCACGGTGTGGCCGGAGCGATATCCGCTGCTGGTAAGGATTTCCGCGACGGATTGGGCGGAAGGAGGCTGGAACCTCGGAGAATCGGTACAACTGGCTGCCCTCCTCGGGAACCAGGGTGTGGATTTGATCGATTGCTCTTCCGGCGGACTTGCAGCGCATCAGCATATCAAGGTGGGACCTCTTTATCAGACGCCTTTTGCAGAGAAAATCCGCAAAGAAGCAGGCATCGCTACCGGTGCAGTTGGTATGATCACCACCGCGGAAGAGGCAGAGTCCATCATCGCGGAAGGCCGGGCAGATATGGTACTGATGGCCCGGGAACTGTTACGAAGCCCCTATTTCCCCCTGCATGCAGCCCATACATTGGAGGCACATATACCATGGCCTATACAATATGAACGCGCAAGAATGCGGAAATAAACAGGGATAAAAGAAGAAGGGAGCGGCTTCACAGCCACTCCCTTCTTCTTTTATATGCCAGCAATATTTTATTTCAGTATCGCTTCAATAGCATCCAGTTCTTCTTTGGTAAAAGTGGTATTCTTCAGGGCATCCAGGTTATTGTCGAGCTGCGCAACAGAGCTGGCGCCGATCAGGACCGTTGTAATACGCTTATCTTTCAGTATCCAGGCCAGCGCCATCTGTGCCAGCGACTGACCCCGTTGCTGCGCCAGGCTATTGAGCTTTTTAACTTTCTCAATTTTCGCAGGCGTTACTTCTCCTTCCTGCAGGAAGCCGGTGGGCTTGCTGGCCCGCGAACCTGCCGGAATACCGTTAAGATAGCGGTCGGTCAATAAGCCCTGCGCCAGCGGTGAAAAGGGGATACATCCAACACCATTGGCTTCGAGCACATCCAGCAACCCATTTTCCACCCAACGCTCAAACATGCTGTATTTGGGCTGATGAATCAGGCAGGGCGTGCCAAGCGATTTTAATACGGCAACTGCCTCACGGGTTTGTTCGGCGGTATAATTGGAAAGACCTACATACAGCGCTTTACCCTGCTGTACAATGCTGTGCAGCGCGCCCATAGTTTCTTCAATTGGCGTATTGGGATCCGGACGGTGCGAATAAAATATATCCACATATTCCAGCTGCATACGGCGTAAACTCTGATCCAGGCTGGAAATAAGGTATTTGCGGGAACCCCAGTCGCCATACGGGCCAGGCCACATGGTATAACCGGCTTTGCTGGAAATGATCAGCTCATCCCGCAGATAGCCGGTAAAGTCCATTTTCAGCACCCTGCCGAATGTTTCTTCCGCACTGCCCGGTAAAGGGCCGTAGTTGTTAGCCAGGTCGAAATGAGTAATGCCCTTGTCGAATGCGGCACGGATAATATTGCGCCCGTTCTCAAAATTATCTATTGAGCCGAAGTTATGCCATAACCCCAGGGAAACGGCCGGT
This sequence comes from Chitinophaga hostae, assembly GCF_018224885.1. Lineage (GTDB taxonomy): Bacteria > Bacteroidota > Bacteroidia > Chitinophagales > Chitinophagaceae > Chitinophaga > Chitinophaga hostae. The sequence goes on from NZ_JAGTXB010000012.1 coordinate 135,754, forward strand.
AACTGGATGCCGCTTTTGCCGCAACGGTTATAGGTCATACTGTTGTATCTGTCGGCTGCAGGTAAGTATTGCATGGAATTTTAAATTTTAGTGAGCCAAGATAAAAAATAAAAGGGAAACATACCAGCTGGTATATTTCCCTTTTCTATATCTTATTATTTGTAATAATTACTGTGCCTCTTCTACCGGGATACGGTCTGCAGCTTTCTGCGACAGTTTATTACTTTCCTTCAGTTTTTCAGGAACCGGGCGTATTTCCCAAACAATCCCCAGGAAACCTAATGTTTTGATAACATAGTAAGTAATGTCAAATTCCCACCAGTAAAAACCTTGTCTGGCTGCACTCTGATAATAATGGTGGTTGTTATGCCAGCCTTCTCCGAGCGTTACCAACGCCAGGATAGCGCTGTTGCGGGATTCATCTCCCGTGTAATATCTCTTATTACCAATTTTGTGCATCAGGGAATTGATGGTAAAAGTACCATGATAAAGGATAACAGTACTCAGGAAGAAACCGATCAGGAGTGTAGATAAACCTGCGCTCCAGTCAAACCAGCCGGTACCATTTACTTTATTACCTACAAAATATACGGCAATAGCTAATATCACAGCAGGCACCATATGCCATTTGTTGAGCCACAACAGTTCTTTTGCTTTATGGTCTTTGATCAGGTCAAAACGGGTAGGCTTGTATTCCGGTCCCATAATCCAACCGATATGCGCATACCAGAAACCGTAAACATTTGCGGAATGCGGATCTTCAGGCGTATCGCTATGCTTGTGGTGGATACGGTGATTAGCCGACCACCATAAAGCGCCCTTCTGCAGACTGCTTTGCGCTCCCCCGGCCAGGATAAACTGGAAGAATCTCGACGTTTTAAACGCACGATGTGAGAAATAACGATGGTAACCCGCCGTTACAAAAAACATGCGTATCACGTACAACACACCACATAAAATCCAGTCGAATGCTGTTGTGCCGGTAAAAAACGCCAGTAAGGGTATCGCGTGAATACCCATGAAATCTGCCTGATGCCACCAATTGGGTGGTTTTCTGTCTTGCTTGATCGCCTTATTCATTCCGCAAAGATAATTTCCGTCTTTTATTAAATAAATGATTTAAATCATTTGGGCAAAGTTAAGTGCTTTTCCCCGGTTTTTCCGCGGCTATATTATACCGAACATTTTATGACAGCAGGTGTTAGAATGGAAACATACTACTATCCTTTATTAACATTAAAGTAATCATTATGTCACAATTCAGTTCTGCTATCCGCAATACAGTGAAATACTGGTGGCTCTATTTGCTGAACGGTATTATCTTCCTGATCGCAGGTTTTATCGTTTTTTCCAATCCTTTCAGCAGCTATATACTCCTGAGTATCTTTTTCAGTGTTACATTATTCGTGACCGGGATCTTTGAGGTTTCATTTGCCCTCAGCAACCGCAAATCGCATTCAGGCTGGGGCTGGTCCCTGGCTTCGGGTGTTATTGATGTAGTGGTAGGTATTATCCTGATAGGATATCCTGCTGTCAGCATGGCGGTGATCCCGCTGTTCCTCGCCTTCTGGTTTATGTTCAAAGGTATCAGTCTCATAGGCTTTTCCATACAATTGCAAACAGATAAGATCCCCAACTGGGGCTGGTTGCTGGTAGGCGGTATTGGCCTGATTATCATTTCCATTGTTATACTCGATAACCCTGCATTGGGCATAGCGGCCATATTGGGATTGATGGCGGCGGCTTTCTGGGCCACCGGCGTACTGAGTATTATCTTTGCCTTCCGGCTGAAGCATATAAAGAAGGAGCTGAAGGCTTAAAGCTGAAAGCAAAAAGCTATTGCAGCAAATAACATATATACACTGATCACTCGCTGTAATAGCTTTTTGCTTTCAGCTTTAAGCCTTCAGCTTTTTTCAATATATTCGACTATTCATAATCTATTCTCTTTCGATGAAAATCAACAAAATCTATGCTATTGCATCCTTGCTGTTATGCAGCGGAATACAGCAGGGAATGGCCCAGACAACGTCCAAATATGATCAGCACGAGGCTTTTTCTCCCTTGTTTTACCCGGCTCCCGGCAACGAATTTCGCAGTGCCGGCGGACAGCCCGGCCCAAAGTATTGGCAGAATGCGGCCGATTACAAGTTGGATGTAACCCTCGATACCTTAGAACACCGCATCAGTGGGAACGTAGTCATTACCTACAAGAATAACAGCCCCGATCAGTTACCTTTCCTGTGGTTACAGCTCGATCAGAACATCTACAGGGAAGACTCACGAGGCTCCGCTACCGTGGCCGTATCAGGCGAACGGTTTGCTAACCGCAGCTTTACAAAAGGATTTGAACTCAAAACAGTGAGTCTCCTCAGCAACGGCAAAACCATTGCTGCCAACTACCTGGTAAACGATACCCGTATGCAGATCAAACTGGCGGATGCCCTGAAAACAGGCGCCTCCCTGCAGATCCGTATCGATTACGCCTATACGATTCCTGAATATGGCACCGACCGTACCTCCCGTTTGCGTACCGCTAACGGATGGATATACGAAATAGCACAGTGGTATCCACGTATGGCGGTTTACGACGATGTACTCGGATGGAATAACATTCCTTACATGGGTGCATCAGAATTCTATCTCGAATATGGCAACTTTGACTACAGCATTACAGCGCCCGCCAATATGATATTAGGCGGCTCCGGCGCATTGGTCAATGAAGCGCAGGTATTATCACCCAAAGAACTGACCCGGCTGGCAAAAGCACGCAACAGCAACGAAACCGTGTTTATACGCGACAGCGCCGATATTAACAGCAACAGCGCAAAAGGCAACCGTACCTGGCACTTCGTATGTAAGAATACCCGCGACGTAGCCTGGGGCGCTTCCGGCGCCTTTATATGGGATGCCGCCCGTATTAATTTACCGGGAGGCAAAACAGCCCTGGCCCAATCCCTTTACCCGGCAGAAGTTGCCGGCCAGAACGCCTGGGGCAGGTCTACCGAATTTGTAAAAGGCTGTATTGAACACTACTCCAAACAATGGTACGTATATACGTACCCGGTAGCCACCAACGTAGCAGGCACCGTAGGCGGAATGGAATACCCCGGTATTGTATTCTGCTCGTGGAAGTCCACCAGGGGAGGCCTCTGGGGCGTTACGGATCACGAGTTCGGCCATAACTGGTTCCCGATGATCGTTGGATCCAACGAACGTAAATACGCCTGGATGGATGAAGGCTTTAATACTTTCATCAATGGTCTGTCTACCGCAGCATTTAACAAAGGCGAATTCAAAACACCGGCAATGGTGCAAAGATCTGCACCTATGCTGTTTTCCAACAGGGCCGAACCCATCATGACCACCCCCGACGTACTCGATATGAATTACCTTGGTGTGGCCGCCTACTACAAACCAGCCATGGGACTCAATCTCCTGAGGAATGAAATCCTCGGCCCCGAACGTTTTGACTATGCCTTCCGGGAATATATTAAACGCTGGGCGTTTAAACATCCCACGCCATGGGACTTCTTCCGCAGCATGGAAAACGCAGCCGGTGAAGACCTCGCCTGGTTCTGGCGCGGATGGTTCCTCAATAGCTGGAAACTCGACCAGGCCGTGAAAAGCGTTCAATATGTTAAAAGTGATCCCGCCCAGGGCGCCCTCATTACCATCCAGAACCTGGAACAACTGCCGATGCCGGTAGTGCTGGCGATCAAGGATGTAAACGGTAAAACAGATACAGTGCGCTTACCGGTGGAAATATGGCAGCGCACCGCTACCTGGACTTTCCGTTATCCGTCGACCGTTAAAATTCGCAGCGTTGTCATTGACCCGGCAGGGAATTTCCCCGATATCAATCCTTCCAACAACAGCTGGAATGCGGAGGCCGGACAAGCGGTTCCCGCCGGTACTACGGCCACGACTATATTAAATAAATATATCAACGCCGTTGGCGGCGCTGATAAACTGAAAGCAGTGAAAGACCTTACCCAACAATATAAAGGAGAGGTAAGCGGTACCCAGGTGGATGTAACGGTAAAAGCCAAACAGCCGGATAAGCTGCTGCAAACAGTATTTGTACCCGCAGCCAACCTGATGGCCATGAAACTGCTGATCGACGGTAATAATGTAAGTATGTTCCGCAGCGGACAGGAAGCGCCGCTCCCGCCGGCAGAGAAGGTCATCCTGAAAGACAATAACCGGGTATTCCCCGAACTGTATTTCCTGGCGCCGGAAAATAATGTTAAACTGGAATTGTTGCCGGTAACAGAAGATATTAACGGCGTACCTACCTACGTGGTAAACGCCGCTACTTCAAATGGCGCCCTGCTGCGTTTGTATTATGATGTGAAAACCGGCTACAAGGTGCGCACGGTAACGTTGGCAGGACAGGAAGGTGGCAGCCCCGAAACCGTGAGCGACTATGGTGATTATCACGAAGTGAGCGGCATACAGTTTCCGTTTAAATACGCCAGCGGCAGATCCGGGCTCAGCGTAAACATGAAACTGAAAACAGTGACCGTGAATAGCGGATTAACGGATGAGCTGTTTAAATAATTGATAATTTTACAAGACATATAAAGCATCTCCCAAATCCGGGAGATGCTTTTGTGTTTATTGCCGGCCGAAAGTTAATATCTTCGTTGCCGTTTAAAGTCGAGATGCATATGAAACAATTGCGGCCGGTTATGTTTGTTGGTACGGGGTCCGATGTAGGCAAAAGTGTGATCACGGCCGGGTTTTGCCGTATATTTAAACAAGACGGTTATACACCCGCACCGTTTAAGGCGCAGAATATGTCGCTCAACAGCTACGCTACACCCGATGGACTGGAAATAGGCCGTGCCCAGGCGGTACAGGCGGAAGCCGCCGGTGTTGCTTGTCATACCGATATGAACCCGGTGCTGCTGAAACCTACCAACGATCAATCAGCGCAACTGGTGCTCCATGGTAAACCTGCCGGTAACCAGTCGGCCTGGGAGTATTTTATGGAAGATGATAAACGCGCCCTGTTTGAAGCGGTATCGCAATCATTTAATCGCCTGTCTCACCAGTATAACCCGGTAGTAATGGAAGGCGCCGGCAGTATTTCAGAACTCAACCTCCGGCAGAAAGATATCACCAATATGCGCATGGCCCTGCATGCCAAAGCGGCTGTATACCTGGTAGCGGATATCGACAGGGGGGGCGTTTTCGGCAGCGTATATGGTACGCTGGCACTGCTGCCGCCAGAGGAAAAGGCGCTGATCAAAGGTGTTATCATCAATAAATTCCGCGGCGATATCCGCTTATTTGAAGATGGACGCAAACTATTGGAAGAGCTCACCGGTGTACCGGTAACCGGCGTATTACCATATTATCACGATATTCATATTGAAGAAGAAGATGCCGTGTCACTTGCGCTCAAACATAAGCGGTTGCTGGCCGGACAGGTAAATGTGGCCGTAGTGCTGTTGCGTCATATGTCTAACTTCACCGACTTTAATGCACTGGAAAAAGACGAGCGCGTAAACCTTTTTTATACCGACAATCCCGCAGAACTGGCCGCCGCCGATATTATTATCCTGCCCGGCAGTAAAAATACGCTCGATGACCTGATTGCCATCCGGAATAACGGCACGGCCCGTGCTATAACGGAAGCGCACAAACGAAATAAAGTGGTGATCGGAATTTGCGGCGGATACCAGATGATGGGAACACGGATCGCCGATCCCTATGGCGTGGAAGGTCCTGTGGGGGCTATGCCCGGACTGGGCATATTGCCGGTAACCACGGTGCTTACCCGTGAAAAAACAACACTGCAACACAGTTTTCTTTACCGCGGCAACAGCAAGGTATGTACCGGGTATGAAATTCATATGGGAGATACCAGCAGCGACAACCCTTCGCCGCTGAATGAATTAAGCGGTGGCGGTAAGGAAGGCTATTTCCTCAGCACCCGGTGCTGGGGCACCTATCTCCACGGTATCCTCGATAACGATGTGGTGATCAACGACCTGTTGGCCAGCTGTGGGAAAACACCCGTAGTAAAGGATTTCGACTACCAGCACTTTAAGGAAACACAGTACGATAAACTGGCGCTGCATATCCGTGAAAATCTCGACATTCCGGCTGTTTATAAGGCACTGGAATTATAATATTACCTGATTATGATACAAGGACATGGAGACGATGGCTATCTGTTTGACCGGCCGATAAAAGCAGATTTCAGCTCAAATGTATGGTATGGCGGCCTGGCAGAGGGGCTAAAAACGCACCTCAGTAACCAGGTAGCGGGAATCGGTCATTATCCCGATGCGGCTGCCGGGAAATTGCAATCCCTGCTCGAACAACAGGCTAATCTCCCCGCCGGCGCCATCATGGTCACCAGCGGTGGTACAGAGGCTATTTACCTCGTGGCACAGGCATTTGCCGGCGCCACTGCCTCCGTATTAATACCCACTTTTTCAGAGTATGCAGACGCCTGCAGATTATACGGCCACCAGGTGCAATACCTGTTATGGGATAAGCTCACGGCTGCCACCGTATTTAATACCGATATGGTGTTTATCTGCAACCCGAATAATCCTACGGGGCAGGCCCTCGATGAACATGCCCTGCAACAGCTGATCCAGTTAAACAAACATACGGTATTCGTGATCGATGAAGCGTATATAGACTTTACCCGCGCAGCAGCCACTATGATACCTCACCTGCACCGCCTGCCCAACGTGCTGGTGCTGAGATCCATGACCAAAACCTGTTGTATTCCGGGGCTTCGCCTCGGTTATATCGCCGGCAGAAAACAGTTGCTGGATCGTGTACGCGCGTTCAAAATGCCCTGGTCGGTGAACAGCCTCGCACTGGAAGCGGGCTATTATATACTCGAACACCCCGGGCAATTCCGCCTGGATCCCGATAGCCTGCTGCAGGACACCTTCCACTTATGGGAGGGCATCCGGAAAATGCCGGAATATAAAGTATGGCCAACGCATACACATTATTTCCTGTTTGAAACATTAACAGGTACCGCCGCAGCACTGAAAGCCTGGCTGGTAGAGAATCATGGCATTCTTATCCGCGATGCCGCTAATTTTTATGGACTGGAACAAGGACACTGCCGCGTTGCCTGCCGCAGTGCCCATGATAACAAATTACTGATTACTGCCTTGCGCCAATGGAGCCTGTATTAAAATTCGTATTGCCGTTACTGTTAGGATATATTGCAGATCTGCTGCTGGGTGATCCACGCAGCTGGCCACATCCGGTGAAAGGATTCGGAAAGCTGATTCAACAAGGTACCCGCCTGTTGAACCGTGGCGCCGGCCGGTTCTGGAAGGGCATGTTGCTCACCCTTCTCCTGTGCGCGGGTGTAGTCTGTTTTTTCTATTTTGCACAAAAGGGCTTGTCGCAGTGGCCCATCGCATGGTATGCTTTCAGCACCGTTTTTGTTTTCTTTGCGCTGGCCAACAAAAGCCTCCTCCAGGAAGGTAAAGCCGTATTTGATATCCTGCATCGGCAGGGCGTGGAAGCAGGCAGAGAAAGACTATCGTGGATTGTAGGCCGCGATACGACACATTTATCTCCCCACCAGATCCGCATCGCTGTGATGGAATCCATGTCTGAAAACCTGAGTGACGGCGTAGTGGCGCCGCTCTGTTTTTACGCGGTAGGGGGGCTGCCCGGTATGATGCTCTACAAAATGATCAATACCCTCGATTCTATGATCGGCTATAAAAACGAAAAGTATCTTTACTTCGGTCGTTTTGCTGCCCGCCTCGATGATGTGGCCAATTATATTCCTGCACGCATCACCGCCCTGCTGATGATATTATTATACGGCAGCAGCCGCGCCTGGCATTTTGTAGTGAAATACGGTTCTGCACATGCCAGCCCTAATTCGGGCTACCCGGAAGCTGCATTGGCAGGCATTCTCGACTGCCGGTTTGGTGGCCCCAATACCTACGGCGGAGAAGTAGTACACAAGCCTTATATAGGGGAAAATGAACGCAGCATTGAACACGACGAATTCACAAAGGTAATGTACCTCAATCATGCCGTCACTTTTGTGATGATCATTTCTATCATCGCTGTAAAGTATTACCTGGTGTGGTATGCACAGCAGCAGTAATATTTATTTCTGCCGCTGCGTGGGGATGATCAGCGTTACCTTTACGCCCTGACCACCTTTGTCTTTCTTGTCGGTAACAGCAATGGAGGCTAGTTTTCCGGTTTGCTTGCTGAGTATTTTTAAACGTTCCTGTGTAATAATACCGGAGAGAGAATTTTTTTCAGGACTGCTTTCCTCAACGATACCAAGCCCGTTGTCTTCAATTACGCAATGGAGTAATGCATTCCGGAGCTGCAGCGTAATACTGATATGACCCTTGTAGGGAAGGTTGCGCATCCCATGCTGGATGGCGTTTTCTACGAAAGGCTGCATCAGCATTGGCGGAATAAAAACATCCATGTCTTCACAACCCTCAATGGGATGAACTTCATAATCGAATGCATGCTCAAACCGGATGGCCTGCAAGCTCAGGTAGTTTTCGAGGGCCTCCACCTCCTGGTGCAGCTGTACCAGGTTATGCCGGGAGTTTTCAAGGTTCAGTCTTAGCAGGCGCGCAAATTTATTCAGGTATTTAACGGATTTTTCTTTTTCATCATGACGGATAAAGCTTTGTAATACCGCCAGGGTATTAAAAATAAAATGCGGTTCCATCTGGCTGCGTAACAGTCGTTGCTCTAACGCGGTACTATGTTGCAGCGTTCTCAATTTTCGTTGACGGATAAGCACAATGGTCAGCGCAACGCCCGCCAGCAGCAGGATGCCGAATATAAACAGGATAATCCGCTGCTGTCGCAGGATGATGGCCTGGTTATTATATTGGCGGCTGATGTCAAGTGTTTTGTGTTGCTGTTCTTTCAACTCGTTAATCGCCTGCAACTCCATTACTTTTTTCAGCTGTTGTTCTTCCATTTCTGTTAGCGACATATTGGAGGCAGAATCCAGGTACTGCACCGCTTTTTTATAGTCGCCGTTTTCGTAATAGATATTGTATAAACTGCTGTAGGCGGCACTGAGGTTACCCGCATTTTCAGGTTCCCTGGCCATATCTGCGGCTTTGTTAATATAGTAGATGGCTTTCGGGAAATCTTTTTCCTCCATAAACATCTGCCCGTAGTTTACATATTCGCGGAAAGATACTTTGTTGAGCCTCTCCTTGATATGAAACGCCTGCACCATCAGCTGGTGTCCTTTTTTTCTATCACCCATTTTCTCGGATAGCACACCCAGCGCGGCATACACCGTGGCAATACGGATGGAATCCGGTTGCTTTAAGGCCAGCCGGAGGGCGCTGTCTTCATAATGCAACGCACGCTGATAATTGTGCTGCCGTTCGGCAATACGCGATTGCGCTTCCATCAGGTACGACATATAATAATAGTCCTTCTTGTTGGGATAACCGGCAATTGCTTTGTCAGTATATGTTTGTGCCTTGTCGTATACGCCATAGCGAAAATGTATTTCGGCGGCGAGGTCATAAATGCGGTATAGCTCCGGGTATTTAAACTGTTGTGCAAGCTCCAGTAAATGATAGATCCGTGAAAAGGTGCTGTCGTCAATTTTTTGTTGCAGATCGATCCGTATCAGGCCCATTTGCTGGAATACATAGAGATCTATCAGCCTGCTGCTGTCGAACGGGGTATTGGGTAACATGCGCCGGTAGCTGGTGGCAGCGGCTTTGTTACTGTCGGCAAACCACTGTTGCCTGCCCTCGAGATAATAATAAAGTCCTTGTCCCTTATCGCCGGCGGCCATGGCTATGGGCCGCAGCTGCTGCATTTTTCTCCGGGCAGCGGCGCCGGAAAAACGATCACCTGAGTCGATCAGTTGTTTTAATACGCCGATCACCGGCAGATCCCCGGCAGGCGCAGGCAAAGTATCAGGCGTAGGGCTGTTTTGCCGGCTGCAGCTAAGAAAACAACAGTAAATAACAGCCGGTATCAACAGAAACCTGGACGGAGAAATCATGAACACAATTTAATGATCGCCGGTAAGAAATTGCCTGACAAACTCCCTTTTACGCGATGATACCGGGATTTCACTGCCTTCTTTGAGCACCAGTATACCGTCTTTCAGAAACCGGTCTATGAAATGATGATTCACGATGTACGATTGATGAATACGGATAAACCAGTTTTCCGGCAGCAACTCTTCATACTCTTTAATAGGCCGGGACACGGTTACCTTTTTCCTGTCGGTAAGATAAAAAGTGGTATAGCTGCCATCACTCTGGCAATACAGGATGTCTTCAAAAGAAACAACCTGCAGGTACTGATGGGAGCGGAGTACAATACGGTTATGCAGCCCGGGTTTCTTATGGGCGTCGGCCACTTCAAGTTGCAGCTTAGGCTGTACAGGGCTTTCGGATTTTAAACGCTCCAGGGTTTCCGACAGCTCTTCTTCGTCTACCGGTTTCAACAGGTAATCGAATGCCCCAAATTTGATGGCCCTGATCGCATGTTGATTATAGGCCGTAATAAAGATAATGCGGAAATGCCTCTCCGGAAACTGCTGTAACAGCTCAAAGCCTGTCCCGTCAGACAGCTCAATATCCAGTAACAGCAGGTCCGGCTCTGTATTGGGGATAATGACCTTGGCTTCTGCAATATTGCCACAACTGCCCAGTACTATAAAATCAGGATAGCGCTTCATCAACCATTCCAGGTCCTTTCTGATGGCAGGTTCATCGTCGATAATCAGTGTACGGATCATAGTTTCCTTTTACGGTATCCAATGCTGTTTCACAGGTAAGCGATAAACAGCTGTCTAAAAGTAAGGGATTTTCACAGTCTTCAAAACTATGGGTTATAAACAGAGATGAGAGGCCGGCTATATGCCCTGGTGGTTGCTGTTGACCACGATGTTTGCTTCATCCTCAAACGATTTAAATTCGTTTTTCCGGGTAGATTTAAACACCACTTTAATCAATAACAGGCCGATGATGACAGGGATCGCGCCACCGAAGCTGATGACCAGCGTTTGGAACACCAGGCTTAAAACAATAGTAAAAAGGCCAAAGCCGGCCAGCATACCACCAATGATCCACATTACCGGTGGTATAAAATCCACCTGCAGGTACTGCTGCTTATAGCGCAACAGGTACTTGTAATTGTCGTGCGGAATAATAATGGTTTGCGGACTTAAAAACGGCTTTTTCAGTTGTGCCTTTGGAAAGTGCTGTTGCATCTCTGAGAAGATCTGCTGTACACTTTTTGACTGTGAATTGGTGATCTGCATTAAAACGGATTTATGGTTCCTCAATATTGTGCTGTTGGTAATATGCCTGCAAAATAGTACCTGTTGTGGGGGTAAATGGTACTGAATCTATATCCGTTCGCATTTTCCATATATTCGCCGTTTTTTGGGAGATGTGCTACCTTCGTAACGGCATAAAACTTTATCATGGGCAAAGGAGAGAAGATCAGTATTTTAAGTTGCGGGTGGTTGGGAAAACCGCTGGCGCTGCATCTCAAGGCGGCGGGCTATCCTGTAAAGGGAGCCAGGACCAGTGAAGCCGGCGTGGCTGAACTGGCTGCGCTGGGGCTGGAGGCTTATACTGTGATCCTGTCGGAAGAGGTGTTGACCGGCCCCGATGCTTTCTGGGATGCCGATATCCTGGTTGTTAATATTCCGCCCCGCAGGGAAAGAGGGATGGAGGCACATGTAGCGGAGATAGCCCTGTTGCGCAGTTTCCTGGAAACAACCCGTATTAATAAAGTAGTTTTCGTGAGTTCAACGTCTGTTTATGCAGATATAAACGGCCTGGTAACGGAAGATAATGAAGAAGTGCCCGATACTGCCAATGGCCAGGCGCTAAGGGCTGCCGAAGCCCTGTTGCTGGCGTCTGATCATTTTGACGCCACGGTGCTCCGTTTCGGCGGACTGATAGGCTACGATCGTTTACCTGATGCCCGCCGCATACAGGAAGGCAAACGGATCAATGAACAGCCCATGAATGTTATACACCGGGACGATTGCATTGGTATTATCCGGATGGTCATTGAAAAAGAGGTGTGGGGTGAGATGTTTAATGCCTGCGCCAGTGCACATCCCCGTCGCAGTCACTATTATAAGGCTGCTGCACAGGCGCTGGGGATAGAATTACCACGCCGGTTGCCGGCGGAAGAGGGGCCGTATAAAATAGTAGGCTCGCGTAAATTAAGACATGTGCTAGGCTATACCTTTAAATATGATGACCCCTTACTGGTATTTGATCAGGTAGCAAAGCCGTTAAAGTAGCAACGCCCCTGGTATTGAAAAAAAAAATTGTTTACATATATTAAAATCGCTATATTGTAGTACTACCTCAACATGCCAACAGGAGAGGTATTTTTTAACCATAAAAATTTATATCACCTAAACCTAATTAAAGCCGTGAATCTGCTGCTACTTAGCCTGTTTGCCCTCGCGCTATGGCTGATGTTCACCCTGTACAGGAGTCACAACCGCAGGAAATCTGAACTGCTCCTGCCTGTTCGCTCCGCGAATATTGTTAAAATTCATAGTTACAAGTCTTTTGGCATTATTGCCACTATCCGTTTTAAGGATGACCTTACACCACAGATAGGAGACCGTTTACATGAAGAAGGCAATATTTACCAGATAACGGGCGTGGTAAAGCCCGATCCGGTACAGGAGCAACCAAAGGATACCTGGGATTGCCGCCTGGTAAAAATATAAGCAATGGAATACCTCAAAATTTCCTGGCTTCATCGCTTCGACGATGAACCGGTATTTCTATACAGTGAAATTGATGCACAACGCTTTGAAAACCGGAAGGTAGAGATATACCCGGACGGCAGTTTTGGTATTGCCAATTGTAATTTTCACTTCGGAGGAACCGCCTTATCAGATATGGTAATGCCCGACATAGAAGATATCAGCGAGGATAAACAATTTATTCCTGAACTGATTTCGCAGGCAGAATTTGAACTGATCTGGAACCAATATTTTTATTTTTTGTCCTGACATAGCTGGTCCGTCGTTTGCGGAAGATCTTTAAAAGGATCTTATGAACGCATTCATGATAAAAACATCCGGAGGCCGCTTTTACGTAAAGCCTTATTCCGCCGAACGTTTCCTGGTAGACGTGGACGGGGAGGAAATTGTGATGGAGAAAGATGAAGACGGGTATGTACGCGCACCAGGCGCTACAGACAACGGTCATCGTTTAAACATGGGGCTGCTGAATCTTATCGCAGACCAGATTGCTGTACAGACAGCGTAAAAAATCCACAACCTGTGGTTATTTGTGTGCGGTAAAGGCCGACAAATACTTGTCGATATACAAGTCCTTGGTTTTGGTTTTATACTGCATCACAAAACGGGGATGTTCCAGGGGAACGATTGCTTTGAAGAATTTTTCTTTTTCATTCAGCTCCTGCAGGAATGCGGCATTCTTCCCGGTGCCCATGCAATAACACACCTCGCGGCTGATATTCCATTGCAGCTGCTGCGTTAAACTGCTTACAATGAAGGAGTAGGAGGCTTTAGTGAGCGCCGCGCTGTCATAGTAATTATAGTTGACCTCTTTCCCGCCCGGTTTCAGGGCCGTAAATCCAAGCGGACAAATACTGCTGATATAAAAGTGCTGGTAAAACTTTTTAACACCACCGTAGGCGTCTATTACATCATATACAAATACCGAAGAAGGTTCATGTGTTTTCAGACCCTTGATCTCAATCCCGCATTTTTCGTACATCCGTTTCGTATCTGTAAAGGGTACGCCGGTTGATCCCGAACCCAGGCGGCCGGGATTAATACCCAGGATGAGCTGCCGGGGCTTTTTGTCGTCATAAAACTTTTTATAGAATTCGGTCATGATATCCAGTATCCCCGGACCTTCTTTGAAGGGGTTCATGACGCGTATGCCTGCGGGCAGTTTGCCCGGAAAATGCAGGTGGCTGTTAAAGTCGATGATCTGATCCGCTATAGTCATTCCGCAATTTAGACCATTTGCCGATGCCTGGTAATTTTTTCCAGGATATCTTCTTCGCGGTAAGGTTTCATGATGTAATCATTTAACCCGGAGCGGAGGTAGAGCGCGATATCATCTTCCAAAACATTACCGGTAATAGCAATGATGGTGACCCCTGCTTTTTTCTTGTCGGGCAGGTCCCTGATCATAGCGGTCAGCATCAGGCCATCGATACCCGGAAGGTCGATGTCGGTAAGAATAAAATCGAATGATTCACGCTGGTACACTTCCAGTGCTTCTTCCGCAGAAGATACGATCAGGTAGGATGCCTGCATCCTGTCCAGCATCAGGGCCAGCAATTTCTGGTTGAGGATACTATCCTCTACTACTAATAGCCTTATACCGGCGGGTATAGTGCCGCTTGCAGGTGTATTACTCACGGGGACAATGATTTTTTTGGTAGCAGGTGATGGATTCATCAGCTTATACCTGATTTCAAAATAAAAAGTGGTGCCTTTGCCTGGGAGACTCTCCACATGAATTTTACCGTTGTGCAGGTCAATGATTTTCTTGGAAATATGCAATCCTAATCCACTGCCTTTATGATAATGGTTATTTCCCTGGGAGAATGCATCGAATACCAAAGGTAGTTCTTTATGTGAAATACCGGACCCGGTATCTTTTACGCTTACCTGGAGTAAATCGTTTTCCCTGATATGCGCGGTAACCGTAACATTACCCTGGTCAGTGAACTTTATCGCATTGGCCACCAGGTTGATCAATACCTGCTTCAGCCTGAAATCGTCGCCCAACACCAGCAGGGTACTGGGGAAATAGATGTGCACGTCGAACGCAAGCGATTTCATTTCCGCTTGTACCGACAACGTTTTGCATACTTCCTCTATAGCCGCCCGCGGAGAAAATTTTTCCTCGCGCAGTATAGGCTCGGCCGTTTCCATCCGCGTGTAGTCAAGCACGTTATTTACCACCTGCAGCAGCATGTCTGCTGAATGTCGTATAGCCGACACCGTTTCCGGGGTTTTGTCCCGTTCCATCAGGGAGGTAAATCCCAGGATTGACTGCACCGGTGTCCGGATTTCATGGCTGATGGTAGCCGCAAAATCGCTTTTCTGCTGCGCAAATTTTTCCGCCTGTTGCTTAGCCCTCAGCAGGGCCAGGTCGTAACGGTAAAGACGGCTGATACCATATATAATAATGGCCGCCATTAGCAGTATCAACGGAATTTCCCAGTAATTGTGCTTGTCGAGCCGGTATAGAGAATGGTCGATATCCTGTCCCAGCTGCAGCCGTTTTTTATCGGTTTCATCCAGTATGCTCGTCTTCAGGTCAGCCATGAGATGAAGCAGTTCTGTAAACAACCGCTCGTTGGCTACCACCAACGCATATTCCTTTTGTTTCAGGTTGTTATGGCTGTTGGCAGCATCCCGGATAAATTTGGTATAGGTGTCCTGTATTTTTTTTAACTGTTCGCGGCTAAAGGCTTTACCTCCGGAATTACCCGTGTCGTACTGCACTATCTTCACCTGTTTGCTGGTTTGTTGCGCGCCTTGTTTGTTGCTGATGGCGTCTTTTATACGCCCGAACAGTTTTTTCCTGCCCTGGGCTTTGGCCGTATCCGTTGTAACAACGGTATCGGTTTTCCTGTGTGCCAATGGCAACTTTATATTTTCCAGTTGTTGCATAGGCAGGGGAGCTGCCGTGGTATCCCAAACGAGCGATAACTGTAATAACGAGTCTACGTATAACCGTGTTTGTAAAAACAGTTGTGACTTGCGCGCTTTGTCTGCCAGCAATGCCGCCATCTGATCCCTGTCCTTACCGGCGCCCACTGCGCTGTCGAGATGGGCTGTAATGCTTTTAAGCTGCCCGGCATAAGTATTCAGGTATTTCCGGTCGTAGGTAAGCGTATAAATCCTGAAGTTATTGTCTGCTGCATATAATAATTGCACCGCCGCATCGATATGACGGGCGTCAGTTTTCGTTGCCACAAGGTCTTTCACAACTATACCTAACTGATGGGATTCGCGTTTTCTTAAAAAGATGATCATGAAAAATGTCATCAGAACTAAAACCATGATCGTCAGCACCGCATAGCGTACAAAAGTCTTTTTTTCCTGGGTCGTGTACATTGTTACATTATGATTGGGTCGTGGGTTGCCCGTTCGTCCGGGGCGGGAGCTAAAATAAACGATTTTATCCGCCGTAACTAATAGATAATCAATGAAAAACAATAAATATAGATAGCGAAAAGCATCTGAATTATATATGTATTGTTTTATTTAATACATTATATTTTTTTAGTTATTAAAAGAATCGCAATGGCCATTTTTATCTTTCAATTCATAAAATTTATAATATATTTTATGAGCGGGAAAGTTCCATCCGGATTTTGTATTATTATTGTCCGACCATAATAAATACGATATTAAACAGGTTTCTTCGATGCGCTATCTGAAAAACTCTTTCTTTACCTGCCTGTTGTTGTTTGTAATACTGTCAACTACGTATAGTCAACAGGTTTATCCTGACCCGCATTACAGGTTTTTATCGGGCCCCGGACTATTACAGGATCGTAATTTTTACCTGTTTACCCTGCTGGAACAGTTACCCGGTTTGCCATCGCTGCTGACTAAAGACAGCAGTCTGAATGAACTGGCGAAAGGATACAAACAGCGTATAGCCAATCCCGTAAGTAAACATGACATGGCTGACTCCTTGCTGTTTACAGAAAACACGATCCGGCAGGTGAGCAATACCTTTATCACGTTACTGGAGCGTAACCCGGAACAGTGGCTGCCCCTGTTGCGCGAAATGCGCGGCAGCGGCTTGTTTGAACTGTATGCCGGTAAAAGCGATGCCCAGTTGCTCCACTATGCATGGAAAGATGCCGCCAACGGCATTAACTATATTATCAATGCCTACGCAAATGGTACCGGTTTGCGCTACCCCGTGATAGACTCTGCTGCTTTTTACGTGCGCTCCCCTGCATACAGGGCAGCCATACAACAGCTGCTGGAACAGGTGCGGGAGAAGGATAAACCGGGCGAACTGTTTTTTCAGCCATCGCTGCAGCTGGCCCTGGGCTTGCTCCGGCTTAACCACCGCGATGAAGCGGTGCGTTACGAACCGATGTCTGCCACTAACGGCGACGCCTATAGGTTAATTAAGAAAACCAGCTGGGATAAGTATCCTTATCCTGCGATGCTGATCCTCGGCGCCAGCCCGGTCGCCAAAGAAACCATCAGCGAAACAGGTAAAAGCCGCTGCCGGATGGGCGCTGAACTGTACCGTAAAGGATTGGCGCCTTTTATTATTGTGTCTGGTGGCCATGTACGCCCTGTAGGAACGGTATACTCGGAAGCCATAGAAATGAAGAAATACCTCGTCAACGAGTTAAAGATACCCGCTGCCGCCGTAATGGTGGATCCCTATGCAAGACATACCACCACTAATGTGCGGAATGCAGTCAGGATCGCCTGGAGAAGCGGTATCCCGGTTAATAAAAGAATGTTGTGCGTGTCCGACGCCATGCACCTGGTATATGTAAACAGCCCCCTGTTTAAACAGCGCTGTATGACCGAGCTGGGATATATGCCTGCGGCGGATATCAAACAGGCTGATCTTTACTTTTTGTCGTTCTTACCAGACCTGCGCTCGCTGCAGGCAAATGCATTCGATCCCCTGGATCCGTGATGCGCCATACTTTATCAAGTTTTTCATCTTCCAGATAAACCTTATAATCAAATCAATACTATGTCCGGGTCATCTCAACAATCTTTATATACTATCCTGGGTGCAGGTGGTATCATCGCCAACCAGCTGGCAAAAGAGCTCGTTAATAACAACAAACAGGTACGACTGGTTAGCCGTTCGCCCAAATCAGTGGAAGGCATTACCGACCTGGTAGCAGCAGACATTACCAACTATGAGCAAACAAAGAATGCAGTAAAAGGCAGCTCCGTCGTGTTCCTTACTGCCGGCCTGAAATACGATATAAAGGTTTGGTCCGACGCATGGCCCAAAATTATGACAAACGCGATCAACGCCTGCAAGGAAACCGGCGCCCGGCTTATTTTCTTCGATAACGTATATTCGTATGGGTTAGTAAACGGTCCTATGAAAGAGGATACGCCTTATCATCCTGCCAGTAAGAAAGGCGTCGTCCGCGCCGCCATCGCCACCCAGCTGATGAACGAAGTAAAAGCAGGAAACATTACCGCTACTATCGCACGTGCTGCCGATTTCTACGGCCCCGGCGCCGATAAAACCGGCTTCCTGAATATCCTGGTCATTGATAAATTTAAGAACAACAGCACTGCTATGTGGCTGGGAAAAGATGATCAGACACATAGCTACACTTTTACCCCGGATGCCGCTAAAGGACTGTACCTGCTTTCGCAGGACGATAGCTCCTGGAACCAGGTATGGCATTTACCTACCGCCAACCCGGCCCCCGATGGTAAAGGCTATGTAAACATGATCGCTGCCCGGATGAACGTAAAACCTAAATACATGAAGCTTGGCAGCTTTATGTTGACGCTCTCCGGCCTGTTCAACAGCACCATCAAAGAGATGAAGGAAATGCTGTACCAAAGCAACTATCCCTATATCCTGGATTCTTCAAAGTTTGAAAAACATTTCCAGGTGAAACCAACTTCTTACGAAGAAGGGATCCGGTTAACACTGGAAAAACAATAGTCTACTGAGTTTGTAGGAAAATAAATTTGGTAGTTAATTTTTCTGCCTTATCTTTGCACCAGTTCTTTAAATAGCTTATCAAGAAAGGAGGAGGGACATGGCCCGACGATACCTTAGCAACCATCACTGCGTAAGCAGTGAAAGGTGCTGCATCCATCCCGGTGTAACAACCAGGAAAGATAAGTCAGATTCTAAGTTTTACTTTACATTATTATTTATATAGTGATAAAACTCATCTGGCTCCCAGGTGAGTTTTTTTTATGCCCCTGCCTCCCCGATATGCTCATTTAACGGACCTGTTTAATCAATTTTCATCAAACTAAAAATCAAACAAAGATGAGCACTATCACAGAACTGATCCATTCTATTCCCGTAGACCCGCACACCGGCGCTATTGCGGTACCCATTTATCAGACTTCTACCTTTGTGCAGGAGGCGCCCGGTGTAAATAAAGGATATGACTATGCCCGGTCCAATAATCCTACCCGCGAAACCGCGGAAAAAATCATCGCCAAACTGGAAGGCGGCGCTGCGGCATCTGCCTTTTCCAGCGGCCTGGCAGCCATAGATGCGGTGATCAAGCTCCTGAAATCCGGCGACGAAATTGTAGCGGTAGATGATATCTACGGCGGCGCTTTCCGCCTGTTTAATAAAGTGTATGAAAAATTTGGTATCAAGGTTCATTATGTAGATACTTCCGATACACAAGCGGTGTTTAATGCCATCACACCGGCCACCCGTTTAATATGGCTGGAAACACCCACTAATCCTACGCTGAAGATCTCCGATATCGCTGCTATCGGCCGTATTGCCAAAGCGCATAATTGTTTGTTTTGTGTAGACAATACCTTTGCCTCCCCCATATTACAAAAGCCGTTGCTGCTGGGCGCCGACCTCGTGATACACAGCGCCACCAAGTATCTCGGCGGGCACAGTGATCTTATTGCCGGTGTGGTGGTAGCGAAAACAATACAACTGGGAGAGGAGATCAAATTTTATCAGAATGCCTGCGGCGCCATTCTTTCGCCGTTCGACAGCTTCCTGCTGATAAGAGGTATAGAAACACTGCACCTGCGCATCAGGCAACATGGAATCAACGCACAGGCGCTGGCAGAATACCTGGAACAACACCCGGCAGTAGCGAAAGTATTTTATCCCGGATTACCTTCGCACCCGGGACATGAACTGGCAAAGCAGCAGAGTAAAGGATTTGGCGGCATCATCTCTTTTACATTAAAGGATGATACTACCGCGGCAGCTACGGCATTTGTGACCTCCACTCATTATTTTAAACTGGCAGAAAGCTTGGGTGGTATTAAAAGCTTGCTCTGTCACCCGGCAGCAATGACGCATAAATCTATTCCCGAGGAAAAAAGAAGGGCGGCCGGAGTGAGCGATAGCCTGATCCGTTTATCTGTAGGATTGGAAGAAACGGCCGATCTGCTGGCCGACCTGGAACAGGCCTTTAAGAAACTGCCGGCGCCCGCCCGCGAAGAAAACGTGTTGTCAGCATAGCGGCTACATTGTCGCCCGTTGCATTGAGAATGGTGGCCAGCGGATCTACCAGGGTGCCAATGATCATCAGCGGCGGCAGCGCTTCTACCGGGAAGCCATATATGCTCATCACCAGCAGCTCACCTATATAGCCGCCGTTGGGAATACCGCCTTCCACGATGCTGGCTATAACGGTAACGCCTAAAGCCATAATGATCACGGAAGGACTGTCGAAGCTTTTGCCAAACATAGCAAATACCACCGCCATTTTTATGATAGAAGAAATACTGGAGCCATCTTTATGCAGGGTGGCTCCCAGGGGCACCACCACGCTTCCGATATCAGCAGGAACGCCCATCCGTCCCACTGCGTTGAGGTTTGCAGGTATGGTGGCAATGCTGCTGCCGGTGCCCAAAGCGGTAAGACTTGGTACTATATTATTCTTCCAGAAAATTTTAACACCCGGTATACCTCCCGCTATAAACGCATAGAGTGTAAATCCGACAATAAAATAGAAGATGCCAAAGCCATAATAAATGCCCAGGGAATGGGCATAGGTACCAAACAATTGCGGCCCCACAGTGCCCACCTGGTAAGCGAAGTAAGCACCGAGCCCAACAGGGCCCAGCTTCATAATCACGGTCAGCACTTCCTTGATCACTTCGTTGCCGGAATGCAGGAACTGCCGGAAAGCTCTGCCGGATTCTCCCGCCCGCATGGCAGCGAAGCCAACAAGACCAGAGAAGATAATGAAAGGCAGCATATTTTTACGCGACAACAACTCATAAAACTCGCTTACGGTGAGCAGCCTGGCAAGCTGTTCACCCCAGTTACCGGGTTGTTCCAGGCTAATTGCTTTTGATAACGTAACCTGTTGATGAATAGGGAAGATCCACACCGCCACAATCGTAAAAAAGGCAGAGATCAGGATCGTAGCCAGGAATAGCAGCGACATTACGCCCAATATACGGCCCAGCTTATTACCCGCCTCGATATGCGCAATGGCGTTCGCAATGCTGAAGAATACCAGCGGAATAATTACCGTAAACAACAGGTTCAAAAAAATATCGCCTATCGGTTTAATAATGACCACACGTTCTCCGAATATCAGTCCGGCAATGCTGCCGGCTATAATGCCCGCCAGCAGCCAGAACATACTGCTGTATGTTTTTAAAAATCCCATGCCTGCAATTTATATAATACAAGATAACCAAATGTGTTTGATTCGTGAACAATCTGACATGATTATTGTTTATGCACATAGCAAACCAAGTTACTTATCATGAAAAGCCTGCTGCTCTGTTTGTTGCTTCCCTTTGCTTTCCAGGAACATACCTATACGGTGGGAGAGGTGATGCGCCACGCGCGGCAACTGCATAACGACAGTGCCGTGGTACAGATCACCGGGTATGTGACGAGGAAATTACGTGATAATAATTATATGTTTGAAGACAGGACGGCTGAAATCCAGGTAGATATAGACCCCAAATACCTCCCGAAAACACCTTTTACCGATAAGGATGCGGTGACCATCAAAGCCCTGGTGCAATACGAAATCAACAAACCTATCACCCTGAAGGTGAGTCAGCCGGTCAGCAACGATTAACGGAAATGCCTATATGATTTTTACAAGGAAAGTATAAATGCTCTTCATGCTCACCAGTATCACAATCACTGCTACCGCTACCATAATGGTTTTGGCAGAAATTTTATTGGATACCCGTGCCGCAATAGGAGAGGCAATAGCGCTGCCTATCACCAGGCCCAGTACTGCGTCCCAGTGAACATGGTATAACACGGTAATAAAAGTGAGAGAGCTGAGCATCGCGATAAAAAAGCGGGTAGCCTTTACCGTGCCCAGGGAAAAACGGGGATGCCGGCCGCCGGCAATCAGGGAAGATAATACAATAGATCCCCAGCCACCGCCGCCGATGGCGTCAATAAAACCGCCACCGAAGCCCAGCAGGCCAATTCTCTTTATCTTTTTGGTAACTTGTTTTTTACGTTGTGCCCGGACAGCCCGTAACAGGATCACCGTACCCAATATCAGGGTATACAGCGATACCAGCGGTTTAGTATATTGCGCATAATGCTCCAGCGATGACAACAGGTAAGCGCCGATCACCGCCCCCGCAATACCGGGTAATATCAGTAGCTTAAAAAGCTTTTTATTGACGTTGCCCATCCGCTGATGCATCCACCCGGCAATACCGCAGCTCAGGATCTCGGAAATATGCACCGCCGTACTGGCAGATGCCGGCGGAATACCCATCGACAGGGAAAAGGTGGTGGAAGTAATACCATACGACATGCCGATCGCACCATCGATCATCGCGAATATAAACCCGGCTACCAGGAAATAATAGAAAGTCGGTGGTACATCTTCCACATAGGTGCGGAATGCCGGCGACTGCCACCAGGAAATACCTAATATTACCGCCAATAGCAATAATCCCCCCAATCCGTATATCCAGCGCTGCTTTTTATAGGCAATGCTTTCGGTGGCGTTGCTGTTTTCCGATGGCAATACTGCCGCTGTTTCTTCTGTGGTCAGGGCCGCCGGAGCAGCCAGGGTAGTAAGTTCTTTCTCCATTTTTTATAATGTGCCAGCCTTAATTCACCACAAAATACATAAACTCTATGAAATAAGTAGACTATCGATAAAAAAATTGCGAATTACCAATTACCAATTACGCCGCCAGGGGAGATAAACCGGTAATTGGTAATTTGTAATTCGCAATTCTTTAGAAATCCCAACGTATAAAAATTGATTTACCTATATTTGGGGTTGCGAACCAATTTACAAACTACATGCTTTGGCAACTTTTCTGGACAATTATTTTAGTGCTATTAAACGGATTCTTTGTTGCGGCAGAATTTGCCATTGTTAAAGTACGTTCCTCTCAAATCAACAGCAAGGGTAGCGCGGGTAAAAGAACCACCGCAGCGGCCAAAAGCGTGCTGAGTAACCTTGACGGCTACCTGGCAGCCACCCAGTTGGGTATTACCTTAGCTTCGCTGGGCCTGGGTTGGGTAGGTGAATCTGTCATGACAGCGATCGTACTGCAGCTGATGGGAAAACTGGGTATCGCCATTTCCGCGGCCGCTATCCACTGGATTTCAGTAGCCATCGCATTTACTATTATTACCATACTTCACATTGTTTTCGGAGAACTGGCCCCAAAATCAATGGCTATCCGTAAACCGTTGCCCACCACATTGGCCGTAGCCATCCCGCTCCGCGTGCTGTTCGTGATTTTCAGACCGTTTATCTGGATGCTCAATGGTTTGGCCAACAGTATTCTCCGGCTGATCGGCATCACACCGGCAGGCGAATCCGAAATTCACTCGGAGGAAGAATTGAAACTGATCATTTCTGAAAGCCAGGAAGGAGGCGCCATCGAAGAAACAGAAAGAGAACTGATTCAGAACGTATTTGAGTTTGATGATAGCCGTGTAAAGGAAATTCTCACGCATCGTAAAGATATATCTGTCCTCGATATCAACCTCCCTCTTGACCAGCTGATCGACCAGGTGATCAAAGACGGCTATTCCCGGTATCCCGTATGCAGCGGCTCGCTGGATGAACTGAAAGGAGTGGTATACACAAAAGATGTGGTAAAAGGCGTGCATGAAAAAACGCTGCAAAACATCAAAGACATTATGAAACCGGTATTCTATGTACCGGACAGCATGAAAATAAAAGACCTGCTGCGTACTTTCCAGGGCCAGCGCCTGCAGATGGCGGTAGTCACCAATGAGTTCGGTGATACGGAAGGCATCGTTACTATGGAAGATATCCTGGAAGAGCTGGTAGGAGACATACAGGATGAACATGACCATGAGGCGCCGATCGTTGAGCAAAAAGACGATAACTTCATCGTGGACGCACATGAATTCCTGGCAGATATCAACGAACTGTTGCCTTACCCGCTCCCTGAAAGCGAACATTATGAAACGCTTTCGGGTTTAATAAATTATATACACGGAAATATTCCCCGCGAAGGTGAAGTGATCATCATCGAAAACTACGAAGTGCTCATCCTGAAAATGTTCCGCAGTTCCGTAGAGAAAGCAAGACTAAAGTTGATCCGATAAAATATTTTTTATGGAGAAGAAGATATTGCACGTGCTGGAAGGCCGGGAAAAACATATCACCGATACCGAGGTAGTAAGACAATCACTGCCTACCATGCAGTTCCGTTTCGCCAACCCGTTTATTGTATTGCATCATATGCCGGCGAAGTATTTTGCGCCGGGCTCGCCGGAAGACCGGCTGCACCCGCACCCGCACAGGGGCTTTGCGCCGGTTACCTTTATGTTGCAGGGACAGGGCTATCACCGCGATAATGCCGGTAATGCCATGACGGTTACCGCCGGCGACGTACAGTGGATGTTTGCCGGGAAAGGTATCCTCCACAGCGAAGGACCATCTGCAGCGTTTCTCGAAAAAGGCGGTAACTATGAATTGTTGCAGCTATGGTTTAATGTGCCCGCAGCCCATAAAGGAGAAGCCCCCTGGTACCAGTATGTCAAAGCGGCGGAAATGCCTGTTGTCGCGGCAAAAGAAGGCGTACACCTGACGCTGGTAGGTGGCAGCTACGACAATAAACAAGGGCCTTTAAAGAATTTTACGCCTATTATCGCTATCTGGGGAAATATAGAAATCGGAAAAGAGGTAACTTTAACGGCTACACGTGGATACTGGACGCTGCTGTATGTGATAGACGGCGCCATAAAAGTTAACGGAACTGCCGTGGACGGTTATCACCTGGTAGTTTTTGATAAGGAAGATGAACAGGCCGACATACATATAGAAGCTCTTCAAAACACCCGTCTGCTCTATCTTTGCGCGGAACCAATTAACGAACCGGTTGCAGCAAAAGACAATTATGTAATGAATACTGCTGCTGAAATTGATCAGGCCATGGAAGATTATAAAAATGGTTTGTTCGGCACGCTCGAAAAATAAATAATAAATCATCCTGATGAGCCATCGTTTTTAACCATGCACCTCTTTGCCCATCAGGATGATCTGCATCGCATTAACTATAGTGTATCTTTTTTGTGTTTCCAGGTAGAATCCATTTTCTTTTTATCTTTTTTGTGATGTTTCATCGTTGTGTCCATTGGCTTGGGAGGAAATGTATCCTGTTGGAAAATTTCAATGTTATTAGCCTTTACCGGCGCCGCCTGTAATGTACGATCCGGATCGCCCCTGAAGAAAATGAATAAGGTTAATACACCTATTAATCCGATGGTAGCTGGTAGGTTTTTCATAAAATTAAATTTATGTCCGGAAGTACATTAGCAGATATCGTGCGTGGTTTCCTGCGGCTGAGCCGCACCCGGCATAATGCATTGATCATATTTCATTTGTCTCTTCAGATACGGCTGTAACCGTTTGAAAAAACGGCTTGGCAATTGTGGATATTGCCCGTCAATCAGTGGAAACAGCGGTACATGTTTGACATGAAAAGTACTGCCGGCGAAGAGAGAACAAAGGCACTGCTTTTGTGGCAAAACAGGTATTGTTCACCAAACTTTTTTCTTATGAAAGGTACAAGAAGTGAAAATACGCGTCAAAGTAAACAGTCATCTTTCTCCAACATGCCTAAGCCGGAAATCAGGGATAACCTGGACAGCCGGAAAAATGAAGAGCAGGACTTTAAAGGAAAGGATACCACGCACAATAGTAAAGATACCAAAGCCAATAAACACAGGAAGTACTGATAGAAGTTCTCGGGAAGCATTTTCCGGGCGGCTTCGTTGCCCTCACGATTAAACAGCAATTATGATGAAGGATACCATTTTGCGGGCGGGCCTGCTGGCAGCGACTATTTTCTTTTCCTGCAACAATCCTATGCAGAATAAGGAAGAACGCGCCGCCCATGATTCCGCCAATACACCGGTTAAAGCGCCGGCCACCGACGACAGTAAAAGTGTACAGCGGGATACCACCTATGGCGATTATCGTATTACGGTGATTGCCCGTGGTAATGGTTATATGCGGGACTTGTTACTGGCAGTGGGCAGCAAAAAAGATACAACAGTGGCAGACAGTATTACAGAGAAAGACGTGAAGGGGCAACTGAGAAGTCTTATGATCGCCGACCTGGATGGTAATGGGAAACCGGAGCTTTACTGCTATATGTTATCAGAAGGTACGGGACATTACGGAAGGATCTATGCGTTTGATTTGCGCAGTCCTATCGCCAGGATCAGCACCAATGCCATAGATACCATGCAGCAGGCGGCTTATCGCGGACAGGATACATTTTATATCAATGGAAAGGACCTGGTACGCACATTCCCTGCATTTAAAGAAGGAGATCCTGATGCGCTGACCGCTACTACCAAAGGCATTATCATATACAGCCTTGCAAAAGATGGCGACACACTGAAATTGCGACAGCGATGAGGGGAGGGGAGCGCCTTCGGCGCTTGTCTTTGGGCAGGATTAATGTGATTAAGATGATTGTACTGATTTTATTTCTTTCTTTGAAAGAAGCTTACTTCATTTTTGAAAGCATTCGCCAAATTGATAAAGACAGAGATCAGAAAAAGCTACAATCAATATAATCATCTTAATCACATTAATCCTGCCCAAAGACAAGCGCCGAAGGCGCTCCCTCCGCTACTTCTTATAATTGATTCCTTCTTTATCCCAACGGGCATAGAAGAATGCCAATGCCTGCTGAAAACGGGAATAATCCTTGTTCGCGGCTAATGTCCAGCCGTCTTCTGCGTAAGCGGCGAGACGGGGAAACACCAGGTTATTCATTGCTTTCACATCCGGGATCCATTCTCCCCACATCTGGCAGCCGCTACCCAGTATTTTAGCGTGGTATTTCGGATCCAGCCCGGCCGGGATCGGGTCAAAGCTATAGGCTTTTTCCAGGGAAATACTGTTGTAGTCATAATCCAGGTAGGTGGCGGCGTGGTAGGAGTTGATCACATCATATCCTTTGGAAACGGCGTCTGTAATGAGGTTGAGTTCTCCTTTCCAGAATTGGACGATGGTACCGGGCGCCAGTTTTTCGGTGGCTGCAACATCTTTGGTGTCGGTAAATTCATGGAGTTTGCTACCCATGATCTCGTTCCAGCCCGCCATGCGACGACCTTTTTTAGCCAGGTAAACAGAAATGCTATTGGTGAAAGAGATCTGCAGGTCGGCAGGAGAGGCCAGTTTATGTGTTTCCATGTATGATTTTACACCACCATCTGCTTTCCACTGGTCGTATTTTACCTCGTCCCCGCCAATATGTATTACTTTGGAAGGGAACAATGCGCTTACTTCGTTGAGCACATCCTGCAGAAAACCGGTTACGCGCGGACTGGTAACGTTAAAAACATCATAATGGACCCCAAAAGTGCCCGGAACTTTGATAGGCTGCTCTTGGGTGCCTAGCCAGGGATATGCGGCAATAGCGGCGCTGGAATGCCCCGGCATTTCTATTTCCGGCACAATGGTGATGTGCCTGTCGGCCGCATATTGAATAATTTCCCTGATCTGCTCCTGGGTATAGAAACCTTCATGCGGTTTTCCATCAAAATTCTTACTGTTCCAGGTGCCGATCTGTGTGGAGTCACGTTTGCTGCCTACCTGGGTGAGGAGCGGATATTTTTTGATTTCTATGCGCCAGCCCTGGTCATCGGTCAGGTGCCAGTGGAATACGTTCATTTTAAGCAGCGCCATTTCATCGAGCAGGCGTTTTACGGTTTCACCGCCTTTGAAATAACGGCCTTCGTCCAGCATAAATGCTCTCCAGCCAAAACGGGGTTTATCTTTTATAGCAACCGCGGGGATCGTATAGCTGTTATCGTTAACTGTAATCAGCTGACGCAGGGATTGGATGCCATAAAAAATACCGGCGTTGGCCGCCGCGGCAATCGTGATACCAGAGGGATTTACGGACAACTGGTATCCTTCTTCACCTAATGCAGCACGCAGTTTTTCGTTTAATGTTAAACGGATAAAATTACTTTGGGCGCCGGGTTTCAGCGACAGTGCAAGACCATAGGTTTCCTGCAATGCCTGCTGCAGTTGTTTGGCCTCGCCGGCGCTCTTGCCAGGAATAATGGCAGTAGCGCCGGATAAAGAGAACGTACCGGATAATGTTTTTACCTCCGACGGTTGCGGAATAATATTGATAGCCTGAAGCGGCAGACAGCTGACGGTTAACAATAACATCAGCGCACCCCTCAGGGTGTTGCATAGTTTTGACATACGTAGATTTTAATTGTTCACGTGGTTAAAGGTGAAAAAATACAAATAAAATCCCGTGAATTTTTCCGAAAAAAGCTATGCTGATGCTATTTTTCCCCTTGATACAGCAATATCAGTAATGGCTTCAGAATAAAATACCGGTGGTACATTTTTCAGCGGCAACAGGCAATCTTCCGCTTCCTTATCAGTACTGCGGAACCAGCGTTGCCGGGTTTTTGTTTTATCGATAAAATATAATTTCCCCAGTTTGTACCGGAAGCTATCTTCATCAGAAACGCTGCTCATTTCCATGATCACCTCCAGCTGCTGCTCATCATCTGTTTTATGCCAGGCGTATACATACTTGCCATCACTGCCTTCGCTGAGTTTCCATCCCTTTTGTTCCATGTACCTGTTGAGGAGTTCACTTTCCATGGAAATATCCTCGAAGTCGTGTATCAGGGTGTTATAGGCCTGTTGTGGCGACAACGATGCTACCGGTCTTTCCAGCTGAGGGAATACCGGTGCTATCTGCAGGTCCGCAAATTTTCGTTTCCATTGTTGCAGCACAGCGGTATCCAGGCAAACAGGATGAAGGATGCGAATGCTCGCATTTTCAGGCAGTACAATTGCGGTATCCGCTACTGTCCGCAGGGTAGCATCTTCCAGGCAACGGAACGTAGTGATCAGTTGTTCCTGTTCATCAAAAAGGGCCCACACCAGGCGGGTAGCAAATACAAACATAATGGGATGCTCCAGGAAAAGTTGCTGCCACCGGGCAGTACTCCACTTTCTTTGTATCACCAGGAAATGTTCGAGCCGTAAGGTCTGCAGCTTAATTGAGTCTGCCATTTCCTTTGGCAACATTTTAAACATCTCTTTTGTTTCTGCGGAAACCGCTGCCGGTATAGCTTTCAGGCGACGGTTATGGTCGTTGATATAGGCAGGCTTAAAGTTGCTGTCCAGCGTTGCGCGATAGGCGTCGTTCTTTACTTCAAAGTGTTTATACAAGCCATTGAACCCAAAAACAGGAATAATGCTATCGCCCAGTTCATGGACGGTCATACCTCTTTCCGCAGCAACCGTATGCAGCGCAGCCAGTGCAGCGGCGCCCACTACAGATTTGCGGGAACGGTATCTGCGGGAGAAGAATTCCACCGCCCGCAGTGACCGGTCGCTGCCATGAAGCGCGAGCGCGGTTACGCCATGTTCCGCCATTTTGAGACGTTTGGTATCTACCCAGTACTGAATGGCTATACGTAATTTATCTGCCAGCACATCATCGCCTGTGAGTGCTGCCAGTACCATCAGGTATTTGTATTTGGCATCGCCGCCCTGTTCGCCGTACATCTCAAAAAGGTGCGTGGCAAAAGCGCCGCTGCGGGTCCGGTCGATCATACGAAGGAGGGGACGCGCTTCCACATCGGCCTGCACTTCTTTTATGCGCGACATACGGTAAAAAAGGAAGCGCACCATATCGGTGCTCAGCATATCACCATTCAGCAGGTAGAGCGGTGGGAAGGTGCTGTCATCCAGCCATTTTTCCGCTGATTTATTAAGCTTGTGCCGTTTTTTTGCGAAGGTCACGAGTTGCGTCACCACTTCTTCATCACTGCCCGTAATGGTATGCCCACCAAGGGTTTCCAGCATCATGTCGCGCGCATCGTCGTTTACTTCCTTATGTAATGTTTGCAGAAGCAGTTCCCTTGCCAACGGATCATCGAGCCTGCACAGGATCTGCACCGCCGTTAAACGTTGATCTGCTTTCTTATACTGTAACAGTTCCGCCGCCTTTTCCAGCGCCTGCGGATGATCTGCCAGCACCACTGCTACCAGCGAGCGGACAGATTTCAGTTTATGATAGGTAAATGGCCAGAGCTGATCAATGTAAAGACCGGCGGGTAATTGTGTGAGTGCCGGCAATACCACTTTCGCATCATAATCATTTTCCAGTGCATGCAGCAACAAGGCTACCGCACCATCTTTCAGCTCCTCTGCCAGGAGCGGGAAGGCGCCGGGATGCAGGTATCGTTTCTCCGTAAAAAGATGGTACAGGAGGGGGAGCAGTGCCGCCCTGTCACGTTGTAATAGTTCACGAACGGCCAGTACACCGGAAGGTGTGATATCGAAATTCCATTGACCGGTAACCAACGACACGCCGGATTCTTCCTGGGTAATGCCCACTCCTGGCATGTTGAGGTAATCGTAGGCGGCATTTAGCAACCTTTGATTATATTTTTCGGGAAGATGACCAGCCAGCAGGTAATACCCCTGGAGAGCCGCCGCGTAGTTGGCCAGCCGGGTGGCTTTCTCCGTAGTGTTTTCAACCAATGATTCATATTTCTGCAGGTTATTTTGCAGTAATACTTTCGAGAGCTGGTACTGATCGGGCAGGTTCCCGGAGGGCTGCACGATGTTTTCCAGGTATTCCATTTCCCGCTCAGGGTGTGCTTTGGTCAGGAGCCGGAAAAAAAGCGAGTTCCAGTTTTTTGTTTTCCAGGTGTGCAGGTAGTCGTCTACCACATATCGTTCCGCACTTTTGAGGAGGTCCTGCAGAAATTTACGTAGTGGCGTAAATTTCAACGGCGTCAGGTCAAAATTATTTCCATCGCCGGAATAGCGGATAAGCTGGGAGCCTATTTCTTCCGGTGTGCAGCCCCGTTGTTGCAGGAAGCTGGTGAAAAAGCTGAAACGCAGTACAATGGAAGACGAAGTACCGGGTTGGTCCATCATGGGAACGATGGTGGTAAGAAAAAGGTGTTTGCTCCCTTTCCATGCATTGGGAGCAGAGATGAGTTGTAATATCAACCGGTCATTGTCGTTCCAGAGTTCCGGTACCTGTAACAGGTGAATAAATATTCCGAGTTTTTGTGCATCATCATCCGAAGTAAATACCGGAGGAGAAATGATCTGCCCTGTAAGGAAATCTACCCCGGACCGTATAGGTTCAATGTTTTCATAGTTAGTCAAGTTCAGTCTTTCAAGCAGAGGTAGTATCGCTTCCTTTTTGTATGGCATAAAGGTATAAATAGATTCATTTTATTTTTTCAGCACAATATCTTCTTTTGCGGCCCATTGCGCAACATCCTGTTTGCTCAGGGCCATGGCCATCATATCCGGGAATTTATCCGGAGAGCAGGCAAACACCGGGATACCCAGGTTGGCGAGGAACTGCGCATTTTCATGATCATAACCGGGTGCTCCCTCGTCGTTCAGTGCCAGTAGCACGATTACCTGCACACCCGCCGCCGCCAGGTCGGTAAACCGTTTACGCATATTCATTTCGTCGCCCCCCTCAAAAAGATCGGTGATCAGCACCAATACCGTGTCTGTAGGCCGGCTGATGATCTGTCCGCAATATTTCAATGCCGCGTTGATATCGGTGCCGCCGCCCAGTTGAACGCCAAATAATAATTCTACCGGGTCCTGCAATTCTTCTGTAAGATCGGCCACCGCGGTGTCAAAAACAACCATTTGTGTTTTTAATGCAGGAATTGATGCCATCACGGCCCCAAATATACCCGAATATACCACAGAAGTGCCCATAGAGCCACTTTGATCCAGGCATAGTACCACTTCTTTCAGCGCCGAACGTCTGCGCCCGTATCCAATAAGGGTTTCGGGGATAATGGTTTTATAATCCGGTTGGTAATGCTGCAGGTTTTTCCGGATAGTGAGATGCCAGTTTACTTCATTGTGGCGGGGACGCCGGTTCCGGGCGCTGCGGTTCAAACTGCCGCTGATCGCCTGTTGCGTAGGCTGCGCCAGCTTTTTCATCAGCTCATCCACCACTTTCCTTACCACCTGCCGGGCTGTATCTTTGGTCTTCTCCGGGATCACCCGGCTGAGTGTCATGAGCGTAGCCACCAGGTGTACGTCTGGTTCCACATTTTCCAGCATCTCTTTTTCAAAGAGCATCTGCGTGAGGTTCAGGCGTTTCAGGGCATCCTGTTGCATCACCTGTACTACAGAAGAGGGAAAGTAGCTGCGTATGTCGCCCAGCCACCGGCTCACATTGGGTGAGGAGGGGCCAAGACCGCCCTGCCGGGTATTGTCGTACAACGCTTCCAGTGTTTTGTCTACCTGCAGGTCCGTTTTATTCAACGAAAAACCGGTGCCGTCATGCTGGGCTCCTCCCAGGATCAGCCGCCACCTGCGAGTGGTTTCTTCATGCTCCATCTGCTAACAATTTTGAATCATGCAATCCCAGCATCTGCATCACCACCGGGATACCGGCGGCTCCGCGTTGGTCGTCAATACCTCCTGTCGTAACAGTTTTTATGCTGGTGCCGCTGCCTCCGTTCTTTACTTTGTCACCCAGTTTTTTCCGTTCCGGGGCAGTAAAGTTAGAAAAGGTGCGGCGTAATAACGGCAATACCTGTATGAAAATATCATTTTCCAGTTGAGAAACCCAATGATGTACCATTCCCCACAGCTCTTCATCCAGTAACAGGAGGATGCCGCTGCCTTTCAGGAACCCTTCCAGCCAGGCTGCTGCCAGTGACGGCGGGTTGGCAACTGACATAGACACACTAAACATCCGGGCCAGTGCTTCTCCCGTAATAATTTTTGCATCAAACAACAGGCGGGTAGCATATCCTGCTATCATCTGTGCCGATTGTGCATTGCCGGAAATAGCCAGCAGTGTTTGCTGCCAGGAGCTGCTCAGCGCTTCCTGCTGCAACAGGCTGATGGCATCGTTCATAGCGTAAAAAAGGTCCAGCAGCGCCAGTGCAGCATCGTCTGCCACGGCAGTGCAGGCAGCCGGCAAACTGATACAGATACGGCCAATCATGCTTTCTGTAATATCGTTTACCAGTGCAGCATCTGTTTTACGTACGTTACCATATCTGCTGATGTTCACCAGGGATGGAATTACTTCCATCAGCTGTAATACATCGCCGGAGGCGGCTGCCAGGTTGTTGATCCGCTGGATCAGTACAGCCACTACCGCAGGCAACTCCGCTGGTATCGCGGATTCCAGCATTTTACACACCTGCCGGAGTGTGCTGGTGCTGCCGGCATAATGGGTAACGAAACGGGTGGCAGCTTCTTCCACCGTATTCCCCCAGCTGCCTTTTTCAATGATATCGATCGAAAAGGCCGGGTCCCATTGCAGCCGCCACTGTTCCTTGAACGTACCCTTACCAGATGTTTCCGTGCGTTTACCCCAGTGAATATCCATTAATTGCAGCCGGTGCAGGAAAATACTCCTTTCCAGGTCTGTATCTTTACGAAGATCCAGCGTATAGTCTTTGAAGTCTGCCGTTTGCGGCAGCCTCAGTTTTTTCTGCCATTTTGCAATATCGGCCTGCAGGGGCGGAGTAGGTACTTCCAGTGGCACCTTACCGATCCGGTTGCGAACGATCAGTTCATCGCGTATCAACTGCATGAGGATACTTTCCCCGTTGCAAAGCACGCTGAGGGTGGCTTCATTCAGCTCTTCCAATCCCGGGCGTGCATAATGCCTGAGCGCGGCGAGGGCGTTGGCCAGTCTTACCGCCTCCATCACATGCGCTACCGAGGTATCCTGTTGTTGCTCCCTGAAAAGCTTTGCTACCAGCGCCATCCAGCGGGTGCCGTCATCCGCCGGATGTTCCCATATATGCTCATACCATCCCGGTGAGGGGATGCCGGCGCCATATCCGCTCTCATAACTTAAACGGCTATACGTCCATGGTATCCAGGTACATTCCACTTTTGCTTTGGGCAGTCCTTTCAACAGCTCCTGATCTTCCTTTTGTTTGGGCATATTTTGCAGGGCAGGTGCATGCCAGGCGCCGCAGATCACCGCAATGCGCTGGAACATTTCCTTTTCAGCCAAACGGATACATTTCCGCATCCAGGCTTCCCGCAGCTGTTCATGCCGGTCATTGCGCCGGGGCAGTTCCTCCCGGAGCGCCTGCATGGCATCGTTTACCGCTTCAAATACCTGTGTTTGTTGTTGCCGGTATTCAAACATATGTTCCCACCACCTTTCTCCATCATCGTAACCGGCGGCTGCAGCCAGGTGTGAAATAGGATCACGGGCAGGTATAAACGGAGTATCGGTGCCGGTATCAAAAACTTCGTGACTGGTATTGCGTGATTGCCTGCGCCGGAGTGATTGCAGTCCGTCTGCAGTACCGGCTTCTCCGGCGGTTAATCCTTTGGCAGTCTCCGCTTTTGCCGCTTCTTCATTTTCGATCCCGAACACGTGCGACAGCGGCAGATCCATAAAACGAACATGGATGCGCTGTTGCCCCGCATATAACATGGCCTGCCACTCCGGTGAAAAGGCGGCGAACGGATAGAAGCAGGCTTTCTGCGGACTATCAGGTTGATACGCAAGTATCGCCACAGGAGGCTGCAGGTCTTCATGACTCGCCCATTGTATGAGGGCGTCTGCCTCCGGAGGTCCTTCTATCAACACAATATCCGGTTGCAGCTCTTCGAGGAATGCTTTTACATTCCTGGCAGAACCAGGTCCATGGTGCCGGATACCTAAAATATGTACAGACATCTATCTTGCTTAATCGTAAAATAAAATTACGCCAGGTCCCTGCAGGCGCGGTATACATCTTTCCACTCTTCCCTGGTTTTTACTACTGTTTCCAGGTATTCCTGCCATACCAGTTTATCCTGCACAGGATCTTTCACCACTGCGCCGATAATGCCGGCGGCCAGGTCGGCTGCATTCAGTCTGCCGTCGCCGAAATAGGCTGCCAGCGCAAGCCCATTATTTACCACAGAAATGGCTTCCGCAGTACTCAGCGTGCTGCCGGGAGATTTCAGTTTGGTTTTACCATCCAGCGTAACACCATTGCGCAGCTCACGGAAGATAGTGACTATCCGGCGGATTTCTTCTACCGCAGGCTTTTCTGCAGGCAGTTCCATCACTTTTTCAAAACTTTCCACCCGTCTTCTTACAATATCAATTTCTTCTTCCATAGATTCCGGTACAGGCAGTATAACGGTGTTGAACCTACGTTTTAATGCACTGGATAATTCGTTGACGCCTTTATCCCGGTTATTGGCGGTGGCAATTACGTTAAAGCCTTTACTGGCCTGCACTTCTGTATTCAGTTCCGGTATAGGAAGTGTTTTTTCAGACAGGATGGTAATGAGCGTATCCTGCACATCGGCGCCTATACGGGTAAGTTCTTCAATTCTTGCTATTTTACCATCCTGCATGGCGCGGAGCACGGGTGTTTCCACCAACGCATTCCTGGAAGGCCCCTCTGCCAGTAAACGTGCATAGTTCCAGCCATAGCGGATACTCTCTTCACTGGTTCCTGCGGTACCCTGTATGATCATGGTGGAATCGCCGCTGATGCCGGCAGCCAGATGTTCACTAACCCAGCTTTTGGCCGTTCCGGGCAGGCCATACAACAGCAGTGCGCGGTCAGTGGCCAGCGTGGCTACGGCTATTTCCATCAGGCGTTTGCTGCCAATATATTTGGGTGTTACTTCAAAACCATTTTTCAGTTTCCCGCCTATGAGGTAGGTCACTACAGACTGGGGGGATAACAACCAGTTTTGGGGGCGTTTTTCCTGGTCCTGTTTTTTCAGTTCTTCCAGCTCTTCTGCAAAAAGCTGTTCGGCGTGATAGCGTAAAATGTCAGACATAAATAGTGTTTTAGCGGTTAGCTTTTAGCAGTTAGCTTTTAGGCGCTTTGCTGGTAAGCTGATAGTTATTTGTTTTGTTTTGTAGCCTCGGGCTTTTTGCTTTCCGGCCTTCAGCTTTTTTAAAGGCCCCGGGTAGCTGGCTTTTTGCCTGTAAAAGTTTACCCAGGTGAACTTTTATGTTATTCCAGTATCCAACATGGTAAGATTCTGACGGCACAATATCATCCAGGGAAGCCGCGATGGCTACGGGTATCTGGCGGATTACATTATTCATAAAAAGCTGGTTGTAGGTATAAGGTTGTGTAGCCGCATACCGCAGGATCTTTGTACATAATGCCACACTCCATTCTGCCGGATGATTGCCAGCATATTTGATAATGGCTTCCGGGTATTCATCAAAGAATTTTTCGCTGAGCTCCTGTTGTTGTACAGGGGGAAGCATCGGAAGGATATCGATATAAAATGTTTCACTCTGTTGCATAAACGTTACCGCCCTTTCCTGGTCGCCAAACCAGGCGATGGCCTGCACCAGTGCAGGGGCAAAGGGTTTCAGTGGTTCCTGTTGCAAAAACATCGTCATTATTTCCGCGGCAGACCTTCCAAAATGTGTCTCCCACCTCGAAGGATGCACAAGACTGATCAACTGGCAGAGTATATGTGTTTCGTCGGATACCTGTTTATTATTACTGAGTTTTTCTATGCCGCTCTGAAAAACAGGATCATCGTTTAATTCCGGCAGCGCTACCACCACATGTCCGTCGTACTGAAGTTGTATAGCGCCCGCCAACACCTGCCAGTACTGCTCATGCAGCGAGGAACCGGGTAGTTTTTTCAGGATCCTCATTACGGTTTCCTTTACCTGTTTGCTTTTTTCCGACAGCAGCGATTCCAGCCATTCAAGATCTGTTGTAGCCGGTATTTCTTCCAACACCCCCAGCAGTTCGGTTTTCACCGTGGCGCTTTCTTTGGGCCAGGTTTGCTGCAGCCATTGGAGGGCTATAACGGGATCGGTTGTGCGTATTTCCTTCAGCGCTTCCACCCGTTGGGCAGTGGCGCCGTTGAGCCATCTTTCCTCCGGCGTATCTGCCACCCTTGAAAAATTCCAATCCGGGTTAAATTGCCCCAGCCAAGCTGCTCGGTGTCCTCCCGCCGCCGCAGTCAGTACGCGGAGCGATTTGTTGCGCCATGCTTTGTCGAGCATAACCGGCAGTTGTGCAGGCGGCAGTAGCAAATTGGCTTTGGTACAGTATTCCAGCCACAGCTGCAATAGTTGTATGCTATCTGTTTCCAGCACCGGTTGCAATACCCGGATGGCAGCGGGCGGGCAGCAGGCTTTTGTTTCCGGCGTGCAAACCGTCATAGGCGGAACGGCGGCCGTAACCGGCTGTGTACCGCTTTGACGGTAGTTGTAAGTTACCGCGGCCAGGTGCAGGAATTGTTCTTCCCTGTCGAGCGAAGCATTTCCGAGAATGGTATCCGCTGCCTGCCGCAGTGGCCCGCTCAGGCCCTGTGCGTCTGCCGGCTTTTTGGCAGTGCCTAGCAGGGCGGTATTGATGATATGATTCCAGCGCTCCATTATAGTATTTTATATTCCTGTTCATGCCATACACCTATCGGCTCATATTGTGTTTCCCGGCCGGTCACCGCCATGTGCAGCGGAGCTCCTCCGCTGAGGGCGAGCAGTTTCCAGATATGCGCAAATCCTTTTTTCACCGGCATCAGTTGCTGCTGGCTATCCTGCAGCCACCACTGTTCCTGGTGCCATATGGGGGTGAGTGTTGCGATCGTATATACCTGGTCGTTATATACCGGCCAAACGGCGCTGATGGCTGTTTGTTCGGCCACAACTTCTTCCCAGCCGGTAAAGCCGTTGAAGGTGTGATCGGAAGGAACGGTCATTTGTTGTTTGATGATGGCCCGCAGCGGAGCGGCAGAAGGGTAGTATACAAGTTCGGCCTGTATGGTGGTGCCGGGAGCGAGCGGATTGGCGATGGTGCTTTGTCCGCGTACAAAAAACTGCAGTATCAGCGCGTTGCGTTTTGAATGTATGCCGTGCAGCCAGTAACGTTCTACCACCAGGCGGTCTTCTTCCGAGGTTTGTTTGCCCAGTACCTGCCAGGTGTCGCTGATGCCGGTTTGTTCTTTCAGTTCTTCCTGCGACTGGGAAAAACCGACGCTGCTGCGTATGTCCTGCTGCAGGTTCTCCGGTAGCTGGGAAAGGTGCTGGTAGCCTTGTATTACCAGGTAGATGCGGAGGAGCTGATTCATAAACACGGTTTGCCAGCCTTCATGAAAGTAGCTGATATCTGCGAGTTCCCGCATCATGGCCGCAAGTCCGGGCGACTGGGCATCTACCATCCGCCTGATCATATTTTCAAAAAAGGAGGGGTCTTTTTCCGGCAGGTCCATAATGCCGTTCCGTACCAGGTCTTTGATCCAGCGCAGGAGTTCCGCAGTGCCGTCGCTGACTTTCTGTTGCCGGGCCTGTTGTCTTTTTGCCTGGGCGGCGGTATCCGGTTGTTTCTCCGGTGTGCTGGCCTGCACTGCTTTCTTCTCTTCTCTTTCTGCACGTTTGGCCAGCCATTCGCTTACCCATGGTGGAGGTGTTTGTTCGGTGAACAAGGTTGTTTGCCGGGAGTATAGCAATAATAGTCCCAGGCCATGTTTGCAGGGAAACTTACGGCTCGGACAGCTGCATTTAAACGCCATATTGCCCGTGTCAATCTGTGTCTGGTATGGTTTGCTGCCGCTGCCCTGGCATTCTCCCCATAACGCATTGTCGCCAACGCCTTTGCTGACCCATTTAGCCGGATTGGCCAGGTCCTTCCCCGATTTGCGGGAAGATTCATCAGGCGCCATAGCAAGCACTTGTTCGTCGGATAGGTTCAATGGATTAACGATTTAAAGCACAAATTAAATAATTCCATAAAAGAAAAAACCAAATATCAAATAACACTACGCAGTGTATTTGGTATTTGGTTCAAGTATCGGATAAAGTTTTCGCTTACAGAAAACCCAGTTCCAGTTTTGCTTCTTCACTCATCATATCCCTGGTCCACGGTGGATCAAAAGTAAGGTGTACATCCACGTCGGAAACGCCTTCTATATTCCTTACCTTTTCATCTACTTCGCGGATGATATCTCCTGCTACCGGGCAACCGGGGGCGGTGAGGGTCATATCAATTCCAATCCGGTTGTTTTCCTTGATTTTGATTTCGTATACCAGCCCCAGTTCCCATATATTCACCGGAATTTCCGGATCGTATACGGTTTTCAGCTGTGCTTCTATCTGTTCTCTTAATGTTGCTTCACTCATTGCTGGTTAATTTTAGCCTGGTAAGCGATGGCATAGAGTTTCATTTGTTTCAGCATACTCAGCAACCCGTTGGAGCGGGTAGGGGAGAGATGACTGCTTAAACCAATGGCATCAATGAAGTAAATATCTGCCGTCGCAATTTCCTGGGGAGTATGACCGGAAAGCACATAGATCATCAGGCTTACCAGCCCTTTGGTGATCACTGCATCGCTGTCGCCCGAAAAAAGCAGTTGCCCGTCTTTCAGCTCCGTGTGCAGCCACACCCTGGATTGACAGCCTTTGATCAGGTTGTCGGGTGTTTTAAATTCTTCTGCGATGAGCGGCAATTCCTTGCCCAGCTGGATAATGTATTCATACTTATCTTCCCAGCTGCCCATCACCGAAAAATCGGATATTATTTCTTCCTGTATTTCCTGAATCGTCATATTCGCCTGTTTACAAAAGCATGGCAGCGGCTCTTTTAACGCCGGCCACCAGTTTGTCTATGTCTTCCCTGGTATTATAAAAAGAAAGTGATGCACGAACAGTACCGGGGATTTTAAAGATATCCATCAGTGGTTCGGTGCAATGGTGTCCTGTTCTTACTGCAATCCCCTGCTGGTCCAGCAGCTCACCCATATCAAACGGATGGATATTGTGTACCAGGAAGGAGATGGCGCCACTTCTGCGGGCGGCGTCGCCGATAAAACGGATACCATCAATCTTGCGTAATTCCTGCATGGCATACTCCATTAATTCTTCTTCCCATTGCTGGATTTTGGAGATACCGGTTTGCTGTAAATATTCGATGGCAGTACCCAGCGCAATGGCGCCTGCAATATTGGGAGTACCGGCTTCGAATTTATAAGGTAATTCGTTATAGATTGTTTTTTCGAAAGTAACGGTCTTGATCATATCGCCGCCACCCTGGTAGGGAGGCAGTTTATCCAGCCATGCCTTTTTGCCATAGAGAACGCCGGTGCCCGTTGGTGCATAAATTTTATGCCCGGAAAACGCGAGGAACTCCACGTCCAGTGCCTGTACATCAATACTGATATGTTGAATAGCCTGTGCGGCATCCAGCAGTACAGGTATATTTCGTGCGTGCGCCAGCGTTATAATATCTTCTACCGGGTTTATGGTACCCATGGTATTGGAAACATAGGTAACGGCCACAATTTTCACGGTGTCGTCCAGCATGGCTTCATAGGCATCCATCAGCAATTCACCGCGTTCGTTGATGGGAATCACTTTCAGGGTAGCGCCGCGTTCTTCGCAGGCAATCTGCCAGGGCACAATATTACTATGGTGTTCCATGGAAGATATGATCACGCTGTCGCCTTCGTTCAGGAAACGACGGCTCATGGTATTGGCTACCAGGTTAATACCGTCTGTTGTGCCTTTGGTAAAGATGACTTCGTGCGGATCAGCCGCGTTGATATAGCCAGCCACAGTAATACGGGCTCTCTCATATGCGTTGGTGGCCACCTGGCTCAGGTGATGCACACCCCGGTGCACATTGCTGTTATATTCTTCGTAATAGCGGGCTTCTGCTGCTATTACTACCTGCGGCTTCTGCGTGGTAGCTCCGTTGTCGAGGTACACCAGCGGTTTGCCATGTACCTGTTGCTGCAGGATAGGAAAATCCTTTCTGATCTGCGTTACATCCAGGCCGGCGGTTACTATGTTAGCAATATGTTCCATCGTAATTTTAGTTATTCATGATCTCCGCAATCTGCTCCTGCAGGTAATGTTGCAGGGCAGGTTCCTTCACTGCATCGGTAATGTCGTGAGAGAAGGCATTTACCATCAGTGCCTTAGCCGCATCTTCACCAATGCCACGGGAGCGCAGGTAAAACATGGACTCTTCACTGAACTGACCGGCAGTAAAACCATGGCTGCATTTTACATCATCGGCATATATTTCCAGTTGTGGCTGTGAATTGATATCTGCCTTGCTGCCCAGCAGCAGGTTATTGTTCTGCTGGAATGCGTTGGTTTTCTGCGCTTCCTGGTGTACAAGGATCTTGCCGGTGAATACACCATTGGCATTATCCAGCAGTACGCCTTTATACAGTTCGTTACTGTTACAGTCGGGCATGATATGATCCATAAAAGTATGGTTATCTACATGCTGGTGATTGTTGGCAATATATAAACCGTTCAGATTAGTTTCAGTATGACTGCCATTCAACGCCACGCTCAGGTTGTTGCGGGTGAACGGGGTATTGGGCAATGTGAAATTAAAATGATGATAACGGCTGTCTTTATGTTGCTGTGCAGCAGTTGTATGTACTTCCCGGAAGCTTTCTTCTCCCTGTTGTACATTATAGTGCCACAGTTCTGCATTTTCCATTACCACGGTTTCGAGTACGCTGTTGGCAAAAGCCACGGCAGCTGTTTCCGGGTGAACGGAGGACTCGATAATGGTGGCGGCGGCGCTTCTGTTCAGCACCCACAAATGACGGGGCTGAATGATGGCGTGCGTTGCACAGGAGTAAACGTGTACGATGTGTATCGGTTTGTCCAGCACAGTGTTGGCGGCCAGCTCAATATACAGTCCGTCTGCAAAGAGGGCGGTATTTAACTGGGCCATTGATTCGCCTGCCAGGTGATGCTGTTCGTTAAAATAGGTGACAAAACCAGGAGCAGCAGTATGCGCACTCATAGCGCCTACGGTGATGCCTTTTCCTTCAGGAAGAACAGACTGATCAGCCTGCAGATGACCGTTTACCAGTACAATGCGGTAACAATCCAATTCCGGAATGGCTTTGCTTTCCGCCACTTCCGGGGAAACGGGTGCAGCGGTGGTCAGCAATTCGTAGGGAAATTCTTTCAGATAGCGCTGAATATTCGTGTAGCGCCATGCTTCCGTTTTCAGCGTAGGAAGCCCTGTTGCTGTAAAGCGCTCCAGCGCCTTGCGGCGGATGTCGTGCAGGGAGTCCATTGCGGGAGACAATGCCGTTACATCTTCTGTTAACGCCTGGTAAAATGGCAATATCATATTGCTTATCATAATTTATAAATTATGAATTACGAATGATGAATTACGAGTTATCGCATATGCGTCATTCGTAATCAGCAATTCGTAATTCCTCTTATACAGATTCTTTCAAATGTAATTCCTCTTTCAGCCAGTCGTATCCTCTTTCTTCAAGTTCCAGTGCCAGTTCCTTGGTACCGGTTTTGATGATACGGCCATTGTATAATACATGCACAAAGTCAGGTATGATATACTCCAGCAGGCGTTGATAGTGAGTAATCACTACGAAAGATTTTTCAGCATCACGTAATTTGTTTACACCACTGGAAACAATACGCAGCGCATCGATATCTAATCCGGAATCTGTTTCATCCAATATTGCCAGTTGTGGATCCAGCATGGCGAGTTGGAAGATTTCGTTACGTTTCTTTTCACCACCGCTGAATCCTTCGTTCAGGGAACGGTTCATCAGGTTGGAATGGAAATCTACCAGTTGTTGTTTTTCTTTTGTCAGCTTCAGGAACTCTCTTGCTTCGAGGGCAGGGAGGCCTTTATACGCCCTGATCTCGTTCAGTGCGGTTTTCAGGAAGTTGAGGTTGGAAACACCCGGTATTTCAACGGGGTATTGAAAAGCCAGGAATACACCTTCACGGGCGCGATCTTCCGGAGCCATATCCAGCAGATTTTTGCCATTGAACCATACTTCACCTTCCGTAACAGTATAGTTATCACGACCCGCCAGCACAGAAGCCAGTGAGCTTTTGCCTGAACCGTTCGGGCCCATGATGGCATGCATTTCTCCTTTGTTTATTTCGAGATTAATGCCTTTCAGAATTTTTTTCCCTTCTACTTCTGCGTGCAGATTTTTAATCGTCAGCATGATTGTTTTTTTCGTTCTGTATGTATTAATTGGATAATGAATTATCCAACGCTTCCTTCAAGTGTAATAGATAATAATTTCTGTGCTTCTACCGCAAATTCCATTGGCAGCTGGTTCAGCACTTCTTTCACATAGCCGTTTACGATCAGGGCAACTGCCTTTTCGCTGTCGATACCACGCTGATTCAGGTAGAAGATCTGGTCTTCCCCGATTTTCGAAGTGGTGGCTTCGTGTTCGATCATGGCTGATTTATTCCTGGATTCGATATACGGGAATGTATGGGAACCGCATTGGTTACCGATCAGCAATGAATCGCACTGGGTGAAGTTACGGGCATTGTCGGCGCGGGGGCCAACGGCTACCAGTCCGCGGTAGCTATTGTCGCCACGACCGGCGGAAATACCTTTGGAAATGATACGGCTCTTTGTGTTTTTACCGATGTGGTGAATTTTGGTACCGGTATCAGCAATCTGTTTGTTACGGACTACTGCCACAGAGTAAAATTCGCCTTCGGAATGATCGCCCTGCAGGATTACGCTGGGATATTTCCAGGTAATGGCAGAACCGGTTTCTACCTGTGTCCAGGAGATTTTGCTGGCAGCGCCTTTACAGATGCCTCTCTTGGTTACGAAGTTGTAGATACCGCCTTTACCGTCTTTATCACCGGGATACCAGTTTTGTACGGTAGAATATTTTATTTCAGCCTGTTCCATCGCTATCAGTTCTACCACGGCCGCATGCAGCTGATTTTCATCACGCATCGGAGCGGTACAACCTTCGAGATAACTCACATAACTGTTGTCGTCTGCAATGATCAGGGTACGTTCAAATTGTCCGGTGTTCTGCGCATTGATACGGAAGTATGTGCTCAGTTCCATCGGGCAACGCACGCCTTTTGGAATGTAAACGAAAGAACCATCGGAAAATACAGCCGCATTGAGTGCTGCGAAAATATTGTCGGTATGCGGAACCACGCTGCCCAGGTATTTCTTTAC
The DNA here is from genome assembly GCF_018224885.1 of Chitinophaga hostae. Lineage (GTDB taxonomy): Bacteria > Bacteroidota > Bacteroidia > Chitinophagales > Chitinophagaceae > Chitinophaga > Chitinophaga hostae. The sequence goes on from NZ_JAGTXB010000012.1 coordinate 179,907, forward strand.
CAGGTCAGGATGTTCCTGTACCGCTTCACCAAAAGAACAGAAGATCACGCCCATTTCTTTCAGCTTGCCTTTGAAGGTGGTAGCTACGGAAACGCTGTCGAATACAGCATCTACCGCTACACCTGTCAATGCTTTTTGTTCATTCAGCGGAATACCCAGCTTTTCGAAAGTAGCCAGCAGTTCAGGATCTACTTCATCCAGACTGGCCAGTTGTTTCTTTTTCCGTGGTGCAGCATAATAGGAAAGTGCCTGCAGATCGAGCGCCGGCATTTCAAAATGCTGCCATTTAGGGAATTCCATTTTCTTAAATGCGGCAAATCCTTTCAGGCGCCATTCCAGCAGCCATTCAGGCTCATTCTTTTTCGCCGAAATAAAACGGATGATATCCTCATTCAGCCCCGGGGGAGCTATATCCATTTCAATATCGGTGCTAAAGCCAAACTCGTACTCCTTATTGGCTATATCATCAATTATTTCGTTACTGTTGATCATACAAGTTTAAAATTTATACAGCGAAGCTTTCACCACAGCTGCATGTTCTGGTTGCGTTGGGATTATTAAAGAAAAGGCCTTTTCCGTTCAGTCCATCTGAATAGTCCAGCTCTGTACCATACAGGTACAACAGACTCTTCATCTGCACCACTACTTTTACGCCCTTATCTTCAAATACCTGGTCGCCTTCTTCCTCTGTTGCTTCAAACTTCATCACATATTCGAGACCTGAGCAGCCACCACCTTTTACGCCTACACGCACAAAGGTGCCCGGCGCATGATGTTCTTTCTCCATCAGCGCTTTGATATATTCTCCTGCTTTTTCTGAAACGGTTATCATACTCAGAATTTGTTTTAATTAGCTGATCACCGGCTGACCGGTGTGTTTCACGATTTATCCTTCAATACCTGCCACAACATGCGCTTTCGCTGCACACAGCAACTGCACCATCGTATCCAGTTTGTTTTTATAAAATGCAGTAAACCCGCCACCTTGCGGGTTATACAGGTTATCCTTCAAAATAGGAAGGGAATATGGTAATACCCACGCCCTTAGCGCTTTAGCTACTGCATCCATTGCATTTATACCCTGCATCGCCTGTGTGCCATCTGCCCAGGAGAGCAAAGCTACAACCTTTCCTGTTAAATAAGGACGGTCGTTCTTGCTGGTCATCTCCAGCCAGTCCAGGCAGTTTTTCATAGCACCGGTCATACTGCCATGATATAATGGTGTCATCCATATGTGAAGATCTGCTTTGCAAAAAGCCTTGCACATCGCATCTACCGCGGGAGGCTTAAGCCCTGCTTCCTGTTGGGAGAAAAAGGGAATCTGGGCGCTGCCAAGACTGAAAATTTCCGGAGAAAACCCTTTTGCCTGTAGTTGCTCTGTCAGATATGCCGCCAGCTGGTTGGAGGTGGCATAAGGACGGTCATCAATAGCACCATTAAATATCAGGACGTTCATTAATATCTAATATTTAGAGATTTAACTGATTATGAGATTAAATTTTGATGAAATACGTCTCATAACCATCAAAATCCCAAAATCTTTTTTTTAGCTCCTACAAAATTACGACATTTGAGAATAAAACAAGTAATAACTTGGAAAATTATCCAATACGAACCAAGAATGCTGCCGAACGGTTTTTGACGCTGCTCAAGACCCGGGGACCGCTGTCCGCAGCCGAACTGGCCAGTGAATTGGGTATTACCGGAGAGGGCGCCCGGCTTCAGCTGCTGAAACTGGCAGAAGATGGCTTGGTTCACTCTGAAAGTACTTCCAGGGGCGTAGGGCGGCCTGTTTTAATATGGAGCCTCACCCCATTGGGTAATGCCCGCTTTCCCGACACACATACCGAGCTGAGCCTTCAGCTGATCCAAACCATCAAAACGGTTTTAGGCAAGGAAGCGCTCGACAACGTAGTCAATGCCCGGGAAAAAAGCCAGCTCGAAAAATACAACATCGCCCTGGAAGGGGTAACCGGCCTGGAAAACAGGCTCAGCTCGTTTGCAGCTATCCGTTCAGGAGAAGGCTACCTGGCGGAATGGAAAAAAGAAGGAGATACCTACTACTTTATAGAAAATCACTGTCCGATCTGTTGCGCTGCCTCAGAATGCGATAATATCTGTACCTCAGAAATGAGAACATTTGTCAGCATACTGGGCCAAAAAATGAATGTGTCCCGTATGGAACACATTATCAATGGCGCCCGCCGTTGTGTTTACAAAATCGACGCGGAATAATTCCCTACTTTATAATCAATACCAATGTGCCCGCTATTATCAGCCCGGCGCCAACAGCTGTTTTCCAGGTAAGCGCTTCCTGCAGGAAAACCGCTGCCAGTATAATCGTCAGCGCTACGCTGAGCTTATCTACCGGCGCCACCTGCGATACCTTTCCCACCTGTAAAGCCTTAAAATAAAAAAGCCAGGAACAACCGGTAGCCAGGCCGGATAATACCAGGAACACCATACTGTGCCTGGAAATAGCACCAAAACTTTTAAACTCACCCCGGGCAATTACAATAGCCCAGGCCATCACCAGGATGATCACCGTTCTGATCGCCGTAGCCAGGTTAGACGGAATATCAACGACCCCTATTTTGGCGAAGATCGCCGTCAGCGCTGCAAAAGCAGCCGATAATAAAGCATAGATCCACCACATGAGCGCATAGTTTGTTTGAGAATTACGAATTACGGTGATCTCAGCGAAGGGTCTCGTAATTCGTAATTCCTAATTCGTAATTATTTTATACCCCAATATCTTCAGACTTCTTTCTACGCCATCCAGTACGGCTATTTCCGGGAGATGTGCCCATTCGCTGAAACCCATATCAGTAAAGAGCTTCAGACTAGGCGTATTGTGCGCGAAAATAAAACCAAGCAATGTTTGCACACCATATTCCGGCGCCACCTCAATGGCATAACGTAACACCTGTTTGCCCAAACCTTTTCCCCGCGCGGATTCAGCCAGGTAAATACTTACCTCCACTGTACCGTTATAAGCCGGGCGCCCGTAAAAAGACTGGAAGCTCATCCAGCCTACATTATTCCCATCCAGGTCAATCATCCACAGGGGCCGGTGCGTGGCATTGTGCGCGTGAAACCAGGGCAAGCGGCTCTCCGGTGTAACAGGACTGGTATCAGCCGTCACCATCCTGCCGGCAATGGTACTGTTATAAATGTCAACGATCCTTGGCAGATCTGTTTCGGCGGCATGCCTGAATTGCAAACTCATGATAGCAGTAATGATTAAAAAATAGATTCCCTGGTATATTCGTGTCTTAAAAGACTGTATAACTCAGCATTTACAAATTTACCCTTCTCAAAGAAAGCATCTCTCAAAAAACCTTCATAACGGAACCCCAGCCTGGTCAGCAATTTTGACGAGGCGAGATTATCCGGATCCACAAATGCTTCTATACGGTTAAACTGCAATTCTTCATAACCATAGGTCAGCATACAACCCACGGCTTCTTTCATAATACCCTTGCCCCAAAGGGCAGGTTGCAGGTCATATCCAATCTCCGCTTTGAAATGTGGTTTATTGATTTTGTGATATCCACAGGTGCCAATCAGCTCATCGCTTCCGGCAACGGTGATCGCCCAGCGCATACCCTCCTCATCTTCCAGGCTTTTGCGGAAGAACTGGATAATGTGGGTGGCCTCACTGATATTGGAAAATGAATCAATGTCCATGAACCTGGTAACCGCATCATCTGAAAAATGCCTGAACAGGGCGGCAGTGTCTTTATCTTCTATAGGCCTCAGTACCAGGTTGCCGGTACTTAAAACGGGTAAATGCATGATCCGGTTGCCGATTTAGGTGAAGACAAAGCTAACAGATATTGCCAAATTGTCCATGTCATCCATGATTTTAATCCCGCTTTAATGACTACCCGTTTAAACAATCCTACTTTTGCCGGGGTTATATTTTAATTATTGACTATGAAAATATTGGTTATAGAAGATGAAATTAAAGTAGGCGCCTTTATAAAACGGGGGCTGGAAGAACATCATCACCAGGTGGAAGTACATACGGATGGCATAGCCGGGCAGCAAGCCGCGATGGAACATGATTATGACCTGATACTCCTGGATATTATGCTGCCCGGTATCAACGGTATCACTGTCTGCAAAAATCTAAGGACACTGGAGGTGAGTGCTCCCATCCTCATGCTGACCGCCCTCAATGCCACCCAGGATATTGTAGATGGACTCAATGCCGGCGCGGATGATTATCTCGCCAAGCCATTTCATTTCTCGGAGCTGGTGGCCAGGATACACGCGCTCTCCCGGCGGAAAAGCCAGTTTCACCAGGAACAGGCTATTCTTAGTTTCGCGGATCTGCAATTAAATACAAACACCAAAACCGCCAGCAGGGAAGGGCAGGAGATCACGCTTACTGCAAAGGAATATGCGCTGCTGGAACTGTTGTTAAAAAATACAGGCAAGGTTCTTTCCCGTGCATTGATCTCTGAAGCAGTATGGGGACTGGAGTTCGACACCGGCACTAATACCATCGATGTATATGTTAACTATCTCCGGAATAAAATTGAAAAGGGCTTTGCCGGGGAAAAGCTCATCCATACCGTAGTTGGAATGGGATATATCATGAAACAGCGGTAAGCTTTTAGCTGTTAGCTTTTAGGGACCTGCATTATTTGTATTTTTTTGAGTAATAATTTGATAGAGAAATATCATGCCATAGAACAACTAACAGCTAATGGCTAAAAGCTAATAGCTTTATGAAAATTCGTCACCGTTTATCATTGCAGTTTACCCTGATATCAGGTATCATCCTTACCGTTGTTTTCGTACTGATATACCTGTTATCGGCCCAGTATATCCAGAACAGTTTTTATAAACTGTTGCAGATGCGTGCGCTGGTAACGGCACAGGTTTACCTCGAAAAAGATGAGCTGACAAAAAAGAAATTCCTGGAAATAGAGAAAAGCTACCGGGAACGCATACCCGACGAATCCAGTAATATTTATGATCAGGATAACCAGCCGGCATTTATAGAAAAAACAAGATATAACTGGCCGGTATCCATGCTGGAAACCATCCGCCATAAAGAGGTATACCGGTTCCGCTTCCAGGAAGAATCGGGGTTGGGGATTTATTATCCCGATAACCAGGGCGATTTTGTAGTGATTGTTACAGCCCGCAATACCACGGGCATACAACAGCTGAACTACCTGATGTGGATACTGATAGTGATGTTCTTTGTGGCATTACTGATTGTTTTTTTGATGGGACAATGGTATGCCAGCAAGGCCCTGGGGCCCATCAAAAGCATTAACCGGCAGGTAAAAAACATCCGTTCCAATAACCTGCATATGCGGGTGGAGCAGGGGCGCAATAAAGATGAAATAGATGAACTGGCTACCAATTTTAACGGCTTACTCCAGCATATGGAGCAGGCCTTTGATATGCAGCGGTCCTTCGTTTCCAATGCTTCCCACGAACTGCGTACACCGCTCACCACCATTATCGGGGAAATAGAAGTAACCTTACAGCAGGCGCGCAGCCAGGAAGACTATGTACAAACTTTAGGCACGCTGCTGATAGAGTCAGAAAAACTGAAGATCATCACGGACGGCCTGTTACAGCTAACAAGGGTAGATGCTGATCTTACCGGCGCCAACACCACAATGATCCGCCTGGATGAACTGCTTTGGGAGATACAGGAGTGCTGGCTTCATAAGATGCCGGCAACACGGTTGCACGTGAAATTAAATGATATGCCCGCAGATGCTGCACAGCTTTGCATCCGCGGAAGCCGCTCCCTGTTGATGCTGGCATTGCAGAATATCATCAGGAACGCTTTTAAATTTTCGTATAACCGTGATGTTAACTGCCTGCTGACTTACAGTCAATCAGGCGTTTCTTTATCCATCAGCGACCATGGTATAGGCATCGCTGCCGCTGACCTGGAAAAAATATTCCTGCCACTTTACCGCGCCGAAAATGCGCATACCTTCGATGGCTATGGGATAGGGCTGTCGATGACACAGAAAATACTGCAACTGCACCAGGCGGTTGTCACCGTAAGCAGTGTGCCGGGGCAGGGGACCACGTTTAATATCTTCTTTTCACCAGCGCACAAATTCTAATTTCGTTTTAACTTTATTCTAATAGTCCGCTAATCGTGTGGTGTCATCTTTGCAACGAAAATTAAAGTTGTATGATCACCAGACCAGCACTAAGTACCTATCTTGTACTGTTTGGCACCCTGTTCCGCTTTACGGCTTCCGCACAGGCAACAGATACCCTGAAGCTCTCACTTCCTGAAGCAGAACAACGGCTACTGGAAAAAAATATTCCCCTGCTGGCGCAGCGCTACAGTATTGATGCGGCTAAAGCAGGCATCATCACCGCCAAACTCTGGGATAATCCGCAAGTGACATTTGAGAATGTATTGTACAATCATACCACTAAAAAATGGTTCGATTTTTCACACGAAGGACAAAACTCACTGCAGGTAGAACAGCTCTTTAAGCTCGCCGGTAAACGTAATAAAGCCGTAAAGCTCGCGCAGAGCAGTGTGAAACTGAGCGAATACCAGTTCTATGATATGCTTCGTACCCTGCGGTTTTCTCTGCACGATAATTTTTATGATCTCTGTTATAAACAACGGTCGCTGGAAACCTTTGCAGGCCAGATCAGCTTCCTGCAAACAGTGGTAGCTGTATTCACTGCACAGCAGCGGGCCGGTAATATTGCGCCAAAGGAAATTATCCGTATCAAATCCATGTTGTACGATCTGCAACATGATCATCTTGCCCTGCAACAGGATATTCAACAAACCCAGTCGGACCTGGCGCTGCTGATAAGAGTGCCGCCCGGTACGCTGATACAGCCACAGCTGCCTGATATCAGCCCCGGCACCCCGGCTGCCCTGCAATATGGCTTCCCGGCATTGCTGGATACCGCCAGGCAGTATCGCTTTGACCTGAAAATCAACCAGGAAACTGTGAATTATAATCATCTCAACCTGCGCCTGCAACAGGCAATGGCGGTGCCGGACCTGCAGGTGGGTGTTTCTTACGATAAACAGGGCAACTTTGAACGTAACTATAATGGTCTGAATGTGTCAATGCCATTGCCCTTCTTTAACCGTAACCAGGGAAATATCAAAGCTGCCAGGGCTACGCTGGAAAGCAGCAAGCTGTTGCTGGAAGGCCAGGAAGACCAGCTGGCGCATGAAGTAATGAACAGCCTGCAACAGGCGCTGCAAACGGAAAAACTTATCAGTGAATTCGATCCGGGGTTTGAAAATGATTACAGCAAAATGATGAGTGAGGTGGAGAAGAATTACCGGCTTCACAACATCGGGTTGCTTGAATTTATTGACTTATATGATGCCTATCGTAATAATGTGCTTAAAATGAATGAGCTGAAATATGACCGGCTCCATGCATTGGAATCACTCAATTTCAGCACCGGCGTGCTCATTTTTCATCCCTGATAAATCCTTCTGACCATGCAATACGCTATTAAAAATTATATACCTGCAATTGTTGTTATCATATCCATCAGTGGTATCATCACCGGCTGCGGCAGCAAAGCGGCCACGGAAGCGCCCCGTCCATGGATGCTTTCAGACTCCCTGCTCCGCACGCTGGTAGTTGATACCGCAAGTGCCGGACCCATAGAAAATGAAATTTTGCTTACCGGGAAAATCACAGAGAATGAAGATAAAACCGCGCGGATCTTTCCCATGGTAAGCGGCATCGTGACAGATGTAAAAGTGCATTCCGGTGATTTTGTGCAGAAAGGACAGGTGCTGGCCATTCTAAAAAGCCCGGAAATGGCCGGGTTCACCGCCGATCAACGTATATCCGTTAACGATATGCAGACGGCCAAACGCAATATGGAAGTGGCGGAATCCTTTTACCAGAGCGGGTTAAATTCCCAAAAGGAATATGAAGAGGCAAAAAGCAACTACGATAAAGCGGTGGCCGCCTGGAATAAGTCGCGGGCCATACTGGAAATAAACGGAGGCGGGCATCAGACCAATTACGCGGTGAAAGCGCCGGTACCGGGTTTTATTATCAGCAAAAGAGCGGCAGAAAGTATGCAGTGGCGGCCGGATAATACAGATCCCATTTTTGTGATTGCTGACCTGAATAATGTTTGGGCTATGATCAACATTTTTGAATCCGATATCGCCAGCATCCGCGAAGGCGACCGGGTAGAGATGTCCACCTTGTCTTATCCCGATAAATCCTTTTCAGGGAAAATAGATAAGATCTACAATGTGCTGGACCCTGAAAACAAAGTGATGAAAGCCCGCGTAGTGGTGGATAATCCGGGCTTTCTGCTGAAACCGGAGATGTTTGTAAGGGTAAAAGCAAACCGTCGCGCTGATAGTAACCTGGTCAGCATACCATCGAGGGGAATCATCTTTGACCACGATAAATACTACGTACTGGTACGCACCAACGAAAAAAGCGGGGTTCAGATCCGGGAGATAAAAATCGATAGAACCAGCGGGGGTAGGACCTATGTTAATGCCGGGCTGAAAGAAGGCGACCGGGTGATTGCATCCCGGCAGGTATTCATCTATGAAACGCTGAAAGATCAGCAGTAACCGCTAAAGGCCATTACCATGAATAAGTTTATAAAGAAAGTCCTTGCTTTTTCCTTAAGCAATAAATACTTCATTTTTTTTGCCACCGGCGTGCTGGCAATCGCCGGTTATGTAAGCTTTAAGCAGATTGGCGTGGATGCGTTTCCTGATGTGACCAACACCTCCGTTACCATTATCACCCAATGGCAGGGCAGGAGCGCCGAAGAAGTGGAGAAGTTTGTAACAAGACCAATCGAAATTGCTATGAACCGCGCCCAGAAGAAAACGCATATCCGCTCTTCTTCCTTATTTGGGCTATCGGTGGTAAAGGTAATTTTTGATGATGACGTAGACGATACTTTTGCACGGCTCCAGATCAATAACAATATCACGGCTGCTTCGCTGCCGGAAGGCGCAGAACCCGAAATAGAGCCACCATACGGGCCTACCGGCGAGATTTACCGTTACACGCTGGAAAGCAGCAAGCTTTCCGTTCAGGAGCTGAAAACGCTGCAGGATTGGGTAATAGAACGCAACCTGCTGTCGGTGCCTGGGGTGGCGGATATCGTAAGTTTTGGGGGAGAAGTAAAGATCTACCAGGTGACCATTGATCCGGACAAAGCGGTACAGTACAATATTACCGCGCAGGAAATGTTCCAGGCATTGTCAAAAAGTAATATCAACGTGGGGGGCGACGTCATCGTGAAAAATGCGCAAGCCTACGTGGTGCGTGGTATCGGTATTCTCAACAATACAGATGAGATCAAAAATATTATAGTAGATCATATCAACGGAACGCCCATATTGGTAAAGGATGTAGCCGATGTGAGCGTAGCGGCGCTGCCCCGGCTTGGACAGGTAGGCCGCGACCGCGACCACGACGTAGTAGAAGGGATTGTGGTGATGCGGAAAGGGGAGAACCCCGGTATGGTGATCAAAGCGCTGAAGGAAAAGATAACGGAGCTGAATACACGTATTTTACCCGATGATGTGAAGATCAAAGCCTTTTACAACCGGGAAGACCTGATCGACTTTTCCACCCATACGGTATTACATAATATGCTCGAAGGGATCATCTTTGTAACCGTGATCGTATTCCTGTTCATGGCCGACTGGCGCACCACGGTCATCGTTTCGGTGGTGATTCCCCTGGCGTTGCTGTTTGCCTTTATCTGTTTGCGTATAAAGGGGATGAGTGCCAATCTCCTGTCGATGGGGGCCATCGACTTCGGGATTATCATAGACGGAGCCGTGGTGATGATGGAAGGAATCTTCGTGGTGCTGGACCGGAAGGCGAAGGAGGTGGGCATGGATCGCTTTAATAAGCTGAGTAAACCGGGCATGATCCGGAAAGCCTGCCTGGAAAATGGAAAGGGTATTTTCTTTGCAAAATTGATCATTATCACCGGCTTGCTGCCCATCTTTACTTTTGAAAAAGTGGAGGGGAAAATGTTTTCTCCCCTGGCCTGGACACTGGGTTTCGCGCTACTGGGCGCGCTGATACTTACCTTCACCCTGGTGCCTGCATTGGCCAGTGTGTTACTCCAGAAGAATGTCCGTGAAAAACATAACGTGCTCCTGGCGTTCATTCACCGTCATACGCTCCGGATTTTTAATTACTGTTTCCGGCGCAGGCGGATCGTCTTTGCCGGGTCGCTGATCGTACTGGCGTTTGGGTTATACTGTTTTAGATTTTTAGGAACAGAGTTCCTGCCGCAATTAAATGAGGGCGCCATTTATATCCGTGCTACGGGACCGTTGAGTACTTCGCTGGAAGAATCCGTGAAGGTGGCCAACGATATCCGGAAGAAGCTGCTGACCTTTCCGGAGGTAAAACAAGTGATGTCGCAAACCGGCAGACCAAATGATGGCACAGATGCTACCGGGTTTTACAATATAGAGTTTCATGTAGACATTTACCCGCAAAAGGAGTGGAAAAGCGGGTTGTCGAAAGCTGCGCTGATAGAAAAGATGAATGATAAGCTGGATGGCATCCCCGGTATTACGCTGAATTTCTCTCAACCTATCATGGACAATGTGGAGGAGGCGGTTTCCGGTGTAAAGGGTTCTATCGTAGTAAAGTTGTTTGGAGATGATTTTAAGCTTATCGAAAACAGGGAAGAAGGAATAGAGCGTATCCTGAAAGGCGTGCCGGGTATTGAGGACCTGGGCATTTTACGGAACATAGGGCAGCCAGAACTGCGAATCAATCTTGACCAGCAGAAAATGGCGCTTTACGGAGTAACCACCGAAGATGCGAACTCCGTTATTGAAATGGCGATAGGTGGAAAGGCGGCTACCCGGATCTATGAAGGGGAGAAGAGTTTTGATCTTCGTATACGGTACCCCGAGAGTTTCCGGGAAAGCGAAGTGTCTATCGGCAACCTAACGATCCCGACTATACGTGGAACCAGGATACCTTTGAAGGAGGTGGCGGAAATACAGCATATTGTTGGCCCGAGTATGATTTACCGCGATAAGCATATGCGTTATGGCGCCATTAAATTCTCCGTGCGCGGAAGGGATCTTGGCAGTACCATCGCGGAAGCACAGGAGAAAGTAAATGCGCAGATAACATTGCCCAAAGGCTATTCCCTTGAATGGGCGGGAGATTTTGAAAACCAGGAACGGGCTACCAAACGCCTGATGCAGGTAGTGCCCGTCAGTTTGCTGCTGATATTCCTGATCCTCTTTATTCTCTTTGGAAAAATAAAGGATGCGTTGCTGGTATTGAATAATGTGCCCTTCGCGATCATTGGCGGAATTTTTTCGTTGTGGCTTACAGGCATGAACTTTAGTATTTCCGCGGGCATCGGATTTATTGCATTGTTTGGTATTTGCGTACAGAATGGAGTGATCCTGTTATCAAAATTCAAAACCAACGTACGGAACATGCATAAGGCGGCTCATTTTAGTCTTGCCCATGCTATTCTGGAGGGTGTGGAATCGAGGATTCGCCCGGTAGTGATGACGGCCATGATGGCGGCTATTGGGTTATTGCCGGCTGCCACCAGCATGGGTATTGGGTCGGAAACAGCAAGACCGCTCGCACGTGTTGTGATAGGCGGGCTGATCACGGATACTTTCTTTAACCTGTTTATTTTCCCTATCGTATTTTATTGGGTATACCGGAGGATGTTGAGAAAAGACTCAGGTGATCCTGCATTACAATAATGATTGGTTGTTGATTATAAGTGAAGGAAGTTGTTCCGGTTATTCCGGAGCAACTTCTCTTTTATCTTCTTCTTTTACCTTTGCTTTTTTCACTTTGGTTTTTGCTTCATCTCCCAGGAGAATAGCCCATGGTGTCATTTCTTCTATGTTTTCGCAGATGATTTTGATGATGGCAATTGTTGGAATGGCCAGGAACATACCGGGTATGCCCCATAACATATTGCCGAGTACTACGCCAATGATGGTGATGAGCGCATTGATCTTTACCTTTGAACCAACGATGCTGGGAAACAACACGTTGCTGTCCAGCACGTGTACGAGGAACAGGGCGATACCCGCCTGCAATGCCTGTAAAGGCGTGCCGGTGGCCAATGTTACCAGGATGGCCAGAACGGTGGCTGTTAAGATACCTACATAGGGAATGATATTAAATATAGCAGCCATTACACCCAGCAGTATGGCGTATTTAATACCAAGTATTAAGAAGAGAACGGTGTTAAGAATGGCCACAATAACCATTTCTATCATCAAACCGCCTACATAACTTTTTATAATGGACCGGGTACTGCCAATAACGGTAAGCAGTTTTTCCCGGTGTTCTTCCCGGAATATTTTAATCAGAAAAGATACCAGTAACCTGCGGTAGAAGAGAATAAAGAAAGCATACAGGAACACAAATACCACAAATATCAGCAGGGAAGAAAGCGACAGGAAAGTTTGGCTGATAAAGCTGGTGGCTGTTCCCAGCGTTCCCATCATCGCTTTTTCCAGGTAGGTTAACTGGGTACTGGAGTTAATATGAAATTTTGCATTCACCCAATCCTGTGTGGAGCTGACTACCGTTATCAGTTTTTGCTGCAGTTGAGGGAAGTCGGAGATAAAGGCTTCCATTTGCTTGCCGAGCAATGTCATGATGCCGGCAATGAGAATAATGAACAATAAAATGGCCACCACCGCTGCCATGCCACGGGGAAGCCGCCATTTTTCCAGTTTGTGCACTACCGGTAGCAGCATGATGGCAATCAACAGCGCAAACATTAGCGGAACAATAATATTGCTGCCGATATGTGCAATGTAAATAACCAGGATGATGGAGAATAGGGTAAAAGTGAGTCTCGCGTTAAACGGTAGTTTAAACTCGTTCATAGATTTTGTGCTTTTATCAAAGATATTAAAAATCAACGTGTATAACATTAGAATTGCTATTATACATTTGTTCCCACCAAAAGGTTGCAGTTCAGCGGTGCTTTCGCTATTTTACTGACAGACCGCTGGTATTACTAACCCGCAGCCGGTAAAAATTAAAAAAACTTATGAAAAAACTGTTTGCCCTCTTATTACTTGTTTGTAGCGGTATTTCTTATGCCTGTGCAAAAGCCCTGCCGGCGGATACCTTGCCGGTGCGTGGATTTTGTATAGCAGCACCCAGAGCAGAAGGTTTGCCTTCTTTCCTGAGATTTATAACAACGGAACTGGCGCCTCGTCATGTCAACACATTGGTGCTTCGTGTTGATTTTAATTACCAGTTTAAGTCGCATCCTGAGTTACGGGATCCGGGCAGTTTAACCGAACAACAGGTGAAGCAGCTGGTGCAGACTTGCCGCGCGTACAGTATCCGCCTGATCCCGCAGATCAACCTGCTGGGGCATCAGTCGTGGGCAGGTACTACCGCCAACCTGTTAAAAATGTATCCTGACTTTGATGAAACGCCCTGGGTAAAGATGCCGGCAAAATACGAATGGCCCAATGCCGATGGGTTATATTGCAAGAGCTATTGTCCATTGCATCCGGGGGTGCATAAGATCGTTTTTGAACTGGTCGATGAGATTTGTGATGCTTTTGAGTCGACGGCTTTTCATGCAGGAATGGATGAAGTATTTTATATCGGGGAGGCAAAGTGTCCCCGCTGCAGCGGCAGGGACAAAGCGGAATTATTTGCCGGCGAGGTATGGACCATTCGTAATCACCTGGCGGGAAAGGGCCGGGCGCTTTGGATCTGGGGCGATCGCTTGCTGGATGGAAAAACCACCGGTTTGGGAGAATGGGAGGCGAGTATGAATAACACCCATCGTGCAGCCGACCTGGTACCCAAAGACGTGATGATCTGTGACTGGCATTATGAGCGGCCGGATAAAACACCGGTTTATTTTGCGATGAAAGGATTGTCTGTGATCACCTGTCCGTGGAGAATGCCTGAAAATGCAAAGTTGCAGCTGCGTGATATGTACGATTACAGGACCAGTGCCACCAAAGAAATGAAGCCCCGTTTCCAGGGAATGATGCAAACTGTTTGGTCTGATGCCGAAAGCTTCCTCAAAGAATTTTATGGTACCGGCAAGCCGCAGAAAGATACAGTGAATACCAGTGCGAATTGCTTCCGGGCAGTGTTCCCAAGATAAGAATTACGTAATTCGTAATTCATTCTCAGTAGTGTTTTTTAAGCAGGGGAATAAAAATTTCTGAGTAGTTGGGACCATTGAGCGAAATAAAGAAGTGGTTGCCGCTCATTTTAAAGACCCCTTCTTTGCAATTCATGCTGATAAAATTATACATAGGGATACCTGCAGTAGCAAAGTCCATAGGTACGGGCAGTTTCAGGTAGTTGCCCCCTGAGATCCTTTTACGCATCAGGTAGGAAAAGTTCTGGCGCAGCTGCGCATGTGCGGCAGTAGCGGTAGCGGGAATGAGTATGCCTGCAAACATCGACAACTTTTCATAGTCGGTAACCGGAACTGCATCCAGGGTACCTGTAATGATCCTGCTTTGCTCGAGGTCAAACAAGGTTTGCATCTTTTTAAATAAAGTATAATGTTGCGTCATCCTGGCAATCATTTCTGCAACAGGATCCTGACCGCGGGAAATAAGCGTATAGTATAAAATGCTGTCCGGCATTCTCATTTTTTCGCAGCGCTCATAGTTGAATAAGCCACGAAAAGCTTCACTACCAATGGCAGCTGTAATACCTTCCGTAATCTGCAAGGTTCTTTTTTCGTTAGGTAGAATAATGATCCGGCGAAAATCCTTTGGACTTTCTTTAAAATGTTGTTTGAACGCCTTGCTGAAAGCTGCGGTGGTAGCATATCCGCAATGGTCGCTAATTTCGCCGATGTTATAACCGCTGTGCCGGAGCAAGCCTGCAGCCAGTTCCAGCCGGTGTCGCTTTACGTAATGCCAGAAGGGCTCACCCATGCATTCGGTAAAGTTGTGATAGAAATAGGAGTAGGAGATGCCCAGTCTTTCGGAAACGTCTTTAATGCTAAATGGATCACTCACATGATCATCGGCGTAGGATAAACCCTGTAGTGCAAAATTTTCAAGTTGCTCTTTGGTCAGGAGGGGTGACATATGATACTGGGATTTAAATGATTTTCACTGGATACCGGTACTAGCTAATTTGATCTGTTTTTTGACCTGTTACTGCACGAACATGGTGTCTAATTTAATTTTTTTTATGATTGTGACACTGGTAATTTTGAGAAACATTTTATCACATTGATAACCAATATGCTACGCTGTTGTTTAAATAATAAATAGTTATAATATATTTAATTTTATCATTGGAACAAGCTGTTTGAATGAAGCAAATATTAAAAAAAGCTGGAATGGACAAACAGCCTATTATGCGAATAAATAACTTTAGCCCGAGTCATGTTCCCTGTTGATACACCCGGTACAATTTCTTCTGATTATGATAGCCGTCGTTATTATTTTACTGTTATTACTTTTCTCCGGATGGATGTTGTTATACAAACATTTTAAGGCGCTGCGGTCGGCGAACATCAGCCTTGTGAAAGGGGAGCAAAGGGAAGCATCCCTGTTGTTTGAGTTGGGGGAAATAAAAGAGAAGAATCGTAAGCTGGAAGATAAGCTCAGAAAAGTGCAGTATGAGTTGTATTATGAAAAACAAAAAGAAGGTCATCGTTAATCCATACATCCACCTTTTATCATTCTTGTTGTTTTCGGTTTTGCCGATATTTGGTTAGGTTTGTTGCCATGCAGGTAGTTTTTCAGATTACATCCGCAGACCAGGATGTACAGCTCTCCATGTTGGGGCAGCTCCATAATCTTCTTCACGAGGCGGAAGCCGGCAAAAAAAGTATAGCCGTAGAGGTGGTTGTACATGGGCAGGCCTGGAATCTTTTACTGGCCAACGCCAATCCATTATCCGGAAAAGTGCAGTCTTTACAGGAGCGATCCGTTAAGTTCCTGATTTGTCAAAACACGCTGAATGGCCGGCAGCTGCAGGTGGAGCAATTGCTTCCAGGCACAGAAGTAGTCCCGGCGGCGATATATCACCTGGTAAAAAGACAACAGCTGGACGGCTGGGCCTATATCAGATGTTAGTTTAATTGTTTATGACTTAATTGGTTTATTAGTTTATTTTTACATTTTATTGCAGTGCCGGTATTCTTGTGAAAACTATTTTGAGGGGGCAGCACCAAATAAAAATTGTAATTATAACGTTAAATGGTTGCACGATTGAAAAGGACTAACCTCTTAAACTTTTATACTTTGAAATTCACGAAATCTACCGGAATACTGTTGCTATTCATGGCAGTACCCTTCTTTTCCTTCGCACAGGACTGGCATGTAGGCGCTTTTCTGGGCATTACCAACTACAGCGGAGACCTTACCCAGCAGCGGGTAGATATGAAATACACCCGCCCTGCCCTTGGTTTGCTGGTGAGAAAGGATATCAACCGTTACCTCACTATCCGTGGCGCTTTTACCTGGGGCATTGCCACAGGCGCCGACAGCACCAATTCCTCGAAAGACCTTCTCCAAAGGAACCTGAGTTTCCGTTCCAATGTATTCGAAGGAAGCCTGATCGGGGAGGTTAATTTTTTTGAGCTGGAGGAAAAAGGGTTTACGCCTTATGTATTTGTGGGTATTGGTGGTTTTGGGTTTGATCCTACTGCGAAAGATCAATCGGGGAACAGGGTGCGGCTTCGTCCACTGGGTACAGAAGGACAGGGATTGCCACAGTATCCGACCCGTCAGCCATATGATCTGTTTGCGATCTCTATTCCTTTTGGCGCCGGTGTGAAAGCTATTTTAAATGATCAGTGGACGCTTGGATTTGAAATAGGATTCAGGCCTACCCTGACGGATTACCTGGATGATGTGAGCACGAATTACGTTGATCAGAATACGTTACTGGCCTATCGTGGCCAG
The DNA here is from genome assembly GCF_018224885.1 of Chitinophaga hostae. Lineage (GTDB taxonomy): Bacteria > Bacteroidota > Bacteroidia > Chitinophagales > Chitinophagaceae > Chitinophaga > Chitinophaga hostae. Next base: position 196,825 of record NZ_JAGTXB010000012.1, read on the forward strand.
AAGGCGGTAGATATGGCCTGGCGTGGTGATGAGGTAAGCGGTAAAGTTACACCGGGTGCTTATCCTGCCGACGGCGCCATACGTGGTTCAGATAAACATAAAGACTGGTATGCCTTTTCCGGTTTCACCATTACCTATCGATTGGGCGGTGGCAGCGGCTGGGGAAAACAGAAGGCTACCCGTTGCCCGATACTCAGACCATAATCATTTGCTAATCAATATATTTAATACCCTATAAATCACTTTAATCCCGGCCTCTCGCCGGGATTTTTTTATTGGCATAGTTGTTGAATTTATGAGTTCAAACAGGTATAATGCAGCCACCAGCTTATGGCGGATAGCAGGATCAGAAATCGCGGAGATAGTAAAGAAACGATAACCGCAAAAATAAGTTGGTGTGCCACAGCCTGTTTTGCTAACAAAAAAGAAGAGCCATGAAGAAGTTTTTAATTTTAGCTTCCGTGATGTTGATAGCAGGCAGTGTTAGTCTTTTTGCCCAACACCGGCCACCTGCACCACCGTTACCACCAAGGCCCCCGGTTCCTGCACATTTTCCGCATCCACCGGTTCCGCCAAGGCCGCCATTGCCGCCAAGGCCTTCTCATCACAGGCCGCCACGGCCACCACATCCGCCAAGACCGGGATACAGACCAAAGAAACATCATTATAAGCATCATAGGCCTCACCACAGATATAGTTATGTGGGATATCCGGGAACGGAGTATGCTGCGAACAATGCCACTTTTACACTGTATCAGCTGTAATTCAATAACACCACAACTTTTATTTGCCAACCAATCTTGAACTAAAAACCAAAAAACATGAAAAAAGTATTGCTGATGATGCTGCTCATGGGCGGCGCAGTGCTCACCACTTATGCACAAAGGGGATACGATCGTGGATACAGGGATCATGGCCGCGGACATGGCCGCTGGGAGCGCGACAGATGTGATCGCGATGACCGTTATGAACGCAGGGCCTATTACCGTGGCGGATGGGATGATGATTGCTACCGTCCGAGAAGGAGAGTAGTATATGCGCAACCCGCTTATTACCCGGTAGTACCAGTACCCGTTCCGGTACCACCAGTACGCTATTATCCATCCAGGCCCAGGGCCGTATTCCACGCAGGTGTAACTATCGTGAACTGATAACTGAAAATGGAATAAATGAGGTGCCTCCCGCTATTTAAGCGGGGGGCATTTTTTATTGCGGTGCCGGATGGTTACTTTTGTTGATTGGTAATAAGATTCAAACATGGCATATAAAAATCTCAGACACTTTATAGATACGCTGGAACAGGCAGGAGAACTGGTTCGCATTAAAACTTATGTGAACCCTAAACTGGAAATAGCCGAAATAACAGACCGGATCAGCAAATCACCCGATGGAGGGAAAGCATTATTGTTTGAAAATACCGGGACAGACTTCCCGGTACTGATCAATTCCATGGGCAGCTATAAGCGGATGTGCCTGGCGCTGGGTGTGCATGAACTGGACGATGTAGCCGGCGAAATTGAAAATCTCTTTAAACTGTTATCCAAACCTAAAGAAGGAATACTTGATAAGCTGGCATTGCTGCCCAAACTGGGCCAGTTTGCCTCCTGGATGCCCAAAGTGGTTGGCGGAAAAGGCAGCTGCCAGGAAGTAGTGATGGCCAATCCTGACCTGGAAAAGCTGCCGGTGCTTACCTGCTGGCCGAAAGACGGCGGCCCTTTTGTAACACTTCCCGTGATACATACCAAAGATCCGCTGACAGGCACCCGTAACGTAGGCATGTACCGGATGCAGGTGTTTGAAAAAGATATGACCGGTATGCACTGGCATAAACATAAAGTATCTGCCAAACACTTTATGGAATATAAGAAGCTGAATAAACGTATGCCCGTTGCCGTAGTGCTGGGCGGGGATCCTGTTTATACCTACTCCGCTACTGCTCCTCTCCCGGAAAACGTGGATGAATATATGCTGGCCGGCTTCCTGCGCAAAAAGAAAGTAGAGCTGGTGAAATGTATTTCCCAGCCGGAAATTGAAGTGCCGGCAGATGCTGACTTTGTAATTGAAGGTTATGTGGATCCTGCTGAAGAGCTGATCTGGGAAGGGCCATTCGGGGATCATACCGGTTACTATTCGCTGGCCGACTGGTATCCTAAGTTTCATGTTACTGCCATTACCCACCGCAAAGACGCCGTATATCCGTCAACGATAGTAGGTATCCCTCCCCAGGAAGATGCCTGGATAGGGAAAGCCACCGAACGTATTTTCCTGGCGCCTATTAAAATGACGCTGGTACCTGAGATCATTGATATGGAAATGCCGGTGGAAGGCGTTTTTCATAACCTTGTGATTGCACAGATCAAAAAAGACTATGCGGGGCAGGCGCAGAAAGTGATGAATGCCATGTGGGGTGCGGGGCAAATGATGTTTAATAAAATCCTGGTGGTAACAGATGATGGGGTAAAGATCAACGATTATAAGCAGCTGGCACAGTATGTCTTCCGGCATCTGAACCCGGCTACAGATATTTATCTTAGCCAGGGCCCGATGGATGTGCTGGACCACTCCTGTTCCAAAATGGGTTTTGGCGGAAAGATGTGTATTGACGGCACCCGTAAGTATGAGGAAGAAACAGATACTGCCTATTTACAGACGCCGGCGCCACGGACTATAGACAGTGCCGCTATTATGCAGCAGTTCCCGGAAATAAAGGGTATTAATGCCAGCCTGTTGCAGTTGGACATCTCCTGTATACTGGTAGCAGTAGAAAAAAGCCGTCCATTCCACGTACGTGAATTGAACGAACAGCTATATACCCTGCCGGCGATGGCGGGCGTAAAGATGATCCTTTATGTAGAACATACGGTAGACGTTAGCGATCTGGCCTCGGCGCTGTGGCGTTTCTGTAATAACCTGGATCCTAAGCGCGACAGCTTTGTGATCAATAAGCCATCGGCCCGGCCAGGGAAATACATTGGCGGCATTGGCATGGACGGCACGCTGAAAACAAGGCTGCTGGATAACTTTGAGCGCGACTGGCCCAATATTATTGTTGCAGACGATGCTACTATCAGCAAAGTAGACGCTAAATGGGCAGAACTGGGCATTGGTCCCTTCCTGGCTTCTCCTTCTCTCAAATACAAACAGCAGATCTATGGCGAAGAAGCGGTGGTGCAGCAGTAGCTGTATACTCCTGTTAGCTTTCATGGCCGGCAGCCTTCGGGTAGCCGGCCAGGCCAGTACGGCCGATTTCCGTTTCCTGGATAAACTGCAGGGTACCTGGAAGATGAACACCCGGAAAAGTACCATCATAGAAACCTGGAGCCGCGTAAACGACTCTACCTGGAACGGGCAAACCTGGCGGGTAGTAGGAGCTGATAGTGCAAAACAGCAATCTATGCAGCTGGTCAGGAGAGGAGATGCGATTTTTTTTATGCCGGTATATGAAGGACATCAGCCGGCACAGCCCGTGCGACTGAAACTACGGGTATTAAAGCCGATTGGCTTCGTAGCGGAAGACCTCAACAACGATTTTCCCAGAAAAATTACCTATCGTTTTAAAGATGCCCGTCACCTCGACGCGCGCGTGGAAGGCACGCGGGATGGCACTATAGAAGAGTATATTTTCCAATACATTATTTCAGAAGATTAAAGATTCCCGATTGCGCAAATCATTTTCCCGATTCGAAAGAACCGTTCGCATTGCTGTACCTACTTTTGTATCATACACACGATACACACCTAAATCAAAATATTCTCAATAAAGCAATAATTTGAGTTGGTCGTACAAGCAATGCCGCACTCGTTCACGGGAGCGGTTTTTTTTGCCCAGGATTAGACTGATTTCTGATGATTTATAGGATTTTTATTTTTTTGATTCTAAAAGATTTTGGGAGATATAAGCGGATATGTATTCGCCAATATCTCCCAAAATCTTTCTAAATCTTTCAATCAAAAAAAATCCTATAAATCATCAGAAATCAGTCTAATCCTGGAAAAAAAAACTTACTTGTGTATTTCCGATGTAAAGTTGAACTGAATATCCGGGTTGTTGGTACGTTCTGTATTGAGGTACCATTCTGACTGCGCCAGGTAAACCAGGTGGCCATCTTTATCTTCCACGATGTTGGAGGATTTAAAGCGGATGAATTCTTCTATTTTATCTTTTGGACCGGTGAGCCAGCAGGCTTTGTAGAATGGCAGTGTATTAAACTGGCATGCGGCGCCATATTCCTGCAGCAGGCGGTATTGTATTACTTCAAACTGGAGTTCACCAACGCAGCCAATGATTTTGCGGTTACCGCCATGCTGGGTAAAGAGCTGGGCTACCCCTTCATCTGTAAGCTGGCGTATACCTTTTTCCAGCTGTTTGGTCTTCATCGGGTCTTTGTTTACCAGTTCCTTAAACAGTTCCGGGGAAAAGCTGGGGATGCCGGTGATATAGAAGTTTTCGCCTTCCGTTAAGGTATCGCCGATTTTGAAGTTGCCGGTATCAAATAATCCTACTACATCGCCGGGGAAGGCATCATCTACCACGTTCTTTTCACGGGCCAGGAAGCTGTATGGGTTGCTGAACCTAACGTCTTTGTCTAAACGAACATGGTGATAGAATTTGTTCCGTTCAAATTTGCCGGAGCAAACTCTCAGAAACGCAATACGGTCGCGGTGGCGGGGATCGAGATTGGCATGTATTTTAAAAACGAAGCCGCTGAACTTATCTTCATTTACATCTACCTCACGGCTGGTTGCTTCCCGGTTGCGTGGTGTGGGAGCAATATCTACAAAGGTATCGAGCAGATCTTTCACACCGAAGTTGTTAACGGCGCTGCCGAAGAAAACAGGCGCGAGTTTACCCGCGAGATAATCTTCCCGGTTAAAGGTGTCATAAACGCCTTCGATCAGTTCTACATCGCCACGCAGCTGGGCGGCATCTTTGGTGTTGAAATGTTCGTCCACGAAGCTGCTGCTGAGATCGGAGAGTGGCACTATATCGTCATCGGTCGCTTTTTTGTTGGGCTGGAAGGCCACAAAGCTTTTATGATACAGGTTGTATACCCCTTTAAAGTCGCTGCCCATGTTGATAGGCCAGCTGAGTGGTCTTACCCGGATGTTGAGTTTTTCTTCCAGTTCATCGAGCAGGTCGAAAGGGTATTTACCGTCGCGGTCCATTTTATTCACGAAGATGATCACCGGTGTATCGCGCATGCGGCATACTTCCATGAGTCTTTCGGTTTGTTCTTCCACCCCTTTCACGCAGTCGATTACCAGTACTACGCTGTCTACCGCCGTGAGGGTACGGTAGGTATCTTCTGCAAAGTCCTTGTGACCGGGGGTATCCAGGAGATTAACCAGGATATCGCGGTATTCAAAGGTCATTACGGAAGTGGCAACAGAGATACCTCTTTGTCTTTCAATTTCCATGAAATCCGAAGTGGTATGTTTCTTTATTTTATTGGACTTCACCGCGCCGGCTGTTTGAATAGCCCCGCCGAACAGGAGGAATTTCTCTGTCAGCGTGGTTTTACCAGCATCCGGGTGAGCGATGATAGCAAAGGATTTTCTTTTACTGATTTCGTTAGCGTACTTCATAAATATCCGAAAAATGGCAGCAAAGGTAACTAAATTTTTTGTCCGGCTATATTTCGTGTTTATTGGCGCTGTCGGTGAACATAAATCCGCTAAATTTGAAATATGATAGCGACCCTTAAAATATTATGGAACAGTTTCAAAATGGCGATGCAGGAGCTGCGGGTAAATAAGCTGCGTACTTTCCTGTCGTTGTTTGGAATTACCATTGGCATCTTCTGTATCATCGCGGTACTAACCCTTACCGGCAGCCTGGAACACAACATCAGGAGGGACCTGGCAGATCTGGGGGAAGATGTGATCTATCTGCAGAAATGGCCCTGGGGCGGTAACGGGGAGTATGCGTGGTGGAAATATATGAATCGTCCCGAGCCGGAGTATAAAGACCTGAAGCCTATACAGGATAAGGTACAGAGTGCCAGTTACGCGTCGTTCAACTTTGAATCGGGCAACAAGAAAGTGGAGTTGGGCGATGACTATATGGATGGGGTAACGATGACGGCGGTAACAAATGATTTTGACCAGATACAGTCCCTGCAGATCCTGGACGGGCGTTTTTTTGCGAACAGCGAAAGTAATAGCGGCGCCAATGTGGCGATCCTGGGTTTTACGATCTGGGATGGTCTTTTCCGTTCTCCTGAAGCGGCGATGGGAAAGATGGTAAAGGTAGGAGGCCGCGATGTGAAGGTGATAGGGGTATTGAAGAAAAAAGGGGAGAGTATGATAGGAGCGGGCAGTTACGACAATGCTATTATACTGCCTTATCGTTTTGCACGTACTATAGTGGATGAGCGCCGCTTTGCGGATCCGTATATACTGGTGAAGGCGAAGCCGAATGTATCCCTGGATCAGTTGAAAGATGAGCTGCGCGGGGTAATGCGGGCTACCCACCGTTTACGGCCCAGGGAGGAGGATGATTTTGCCCTGAATGAAATCAGCTCTGCCAATGAGAACCTGAATTCGATGTTTGCGGCCATCAACGGCGGCGGTTTCCTGATTGCGGTTTTCGCGCTGATTGTAGGGGCCTTCGGTATTGCCAATATTATGTTTGTAACGGTAAAGGAAAGAACCAATATTATAGGGCTGAAAAAGGCGATAGGCGCGCGCAGGGGCATTATCCTGATGGAGTTCCTGCTGGAAGCTGTGTCGCTTTGTTTAATAGGCGGGGTATTGGGTATCTTGCTGATCTATATTATGATATTAATTATTAATACGGCAAGTTCTTTTGAAATGATTATGTCACCGGGTTCCGTTGTTTTCGGATTAAGCGCTTCGGCCATTGTAGGGTTGCTGGCGGGCTTTATCCCGGCCTATACGGCGAGTAAGCTGGATCCGGTGGTGGCCATCCGGAGCAACTAGCCACTTAAAATAGCTGGCAGCAGCGATGCTGTAGTACAGGCGGGGTTTTCCCGCCTTTTTTATTAATTTTGCACCTTATGTCTGTTAAAATATTAGCGATAGAATCATCCTGTGATGATACAGGAGCAGCAGTGCTGGTAGATGGTAAAGTGTTATCCAATCATATTGCCAACCAGAAAATACATGAACAATATGGGGGAGTGGTACCGGAACTGGCTTCCAGGGCTCACCAGGAGAACATAGTACCGGTAGTGGATATTGCATTGAAAACGGCCGGCGTAAAACGGGAGGAGTTGAGTGCGATTGCTTTTACCCAATCGCCCGGACTGATCGGTTCCCTGCTGGTAGGCAGCTGTTTTGCCAAATCGATGGCGATGGCGCTGGATATCCCGCTAATCGGCGTGCATCACATGCAGGCGCACGTGCTGGCCAATTTTATAGACGATCCCAAACCCGATTTCCCTTTTTTGTGCTTAACGGTGTCCGGTGGTCATACGCAGATTGTGTTGTGTGAAAGTCCGCTTCGTATGCGGGTGATCGGCGAAACGCTGGATGATGCTGCCGGCGAAGCTTTTGATAAAAGCGCCAAAATATTGGGGCTGCCTTATCCTGGTGGTCCGCTGATCGATAAATATGCGAAGACCGGCAACCCTTACCGGTTTAAGTTTACAGAGCCGAAGATACCGGAGTTGAATTTCAGCTTTAGTGGTCTTAAAACGGGCATACTCTATTTTTTACAGGAGAACCAGCAGAAAAATCCCGATTTTATACAGGAGAACCTGGCTGATATCTGTGCTTCCATACAGGAGCGTATTATCAGCATTTTGCTGAATAAGGTGGTGAAGGCGTCTGAGGAAACAGGTATCCGTGATATCGCTATTGCTGGTGGTGTAAGCGCCAATAGTGGCTTGCGCAGCGCGTTGGAAGTGTATGGAAAGAAATATCACTGGCGCACTTTCATTCCAAAATTTGAATACTGTACGGACAATGCAGGTATGATTGCCATCACGGCGTACTATAAATTCCTTGCAGGTGATTTTGCGGGACTGGATGCGGTGCCGACAGCGAGGGCAGCTTTTTAGCTGTTAGCTTTTAGCTATTAGCTTTTAGTAAATGCAGGGAAGATTAGGTTATTTGTTTTACTAAAAGCTAAAAGTTAATGACTAAAAGCTAACAGCTTTCGTCAATATTCTATCGCTTTGCCATCCTGAATCGATTTAGCTTTATGTCCGGCTTATCGCCGGTTTATAAAAGCTAAAATCTAATTGCTAAAAGCTGGTTCATTATCTATGAAGAAAATCTCGATCATTTTATTGGGTCTGGTCATGACCTTCGGGCTTGCATCGGCACAGGAGCAGGCCGCGCATACGGAATGGAAAAACCAGAAATATTCGATGTTCATCCACTGGGGGGCTATTTATTCCACGCTGGGAGGCGTATGGGAGGGGAAGCCGGTTACCCGCGGGTACAGCGAACAGATACAGGCGCATGCCGGTATCTACAGTGATGTTTATGGAGATGTAGCCAAACGGTTTCATCCGGAGCATTGGAATGCGGACTCGATTGTTTTGCTGGCAAAGGCTGCCGGTATGAAATCGGTGGTGATGACCTCCAAGCATCATGATGGTTTTTGCATGTTTCATTCTGCCTATACCGACTACAATGTGGTGGATGCTACTCCATTTAAGCGGGATGTGCTGAAAGAATTATCGGAAGCGTGTCAGCGGCACGGTTTGAAGTTTGGTATGTACTTTTCGCTGATCGACTGGCATTTTCCGCAGGCATATCCTATTTCCAGCAGCAACAGTGATCCGATTACACCGGAGCATCATGAGTATAACAAGAAGCAGGTAACGGAGCTGATGACCAACTATGGTCCGGTATCCGAGATCTGGTTTGATATGGGATCCCTGACGGCGCAGCAAAGCCGCGATCTTGCCGGTATTGTGCACCGTTTACAACCGGGTTGTATGGTAAGTGGCCGTTTGGGCAATGATGCCGGAGATTTTTGTGTGATGGGAGATAACCAGTACCCGGATTACAAGATCGCATCGGCCTGGCAAACGCCTGCCTCCGTATATGACGAAACATGGGGCTACCGTAGCTGGCAACAGCATGGGCCGGCGGCGGACAAAGCACATGAGAAACTGGAAGGCCTGATAAAGGTGGTAAGTCGCGGTGGAAATTACCTGCTGAACATCGGCCCGCGCGGTGATGGTGCTGTAGTAGATTTTGAGCGGGATGTATTGCTGCTCAATGGCGCCTGGCTGCAACGCAATGGCGAGGGTATTTACAGCGCATCCGCCAATCCTTTTGATACGACGTTTGCCTGGGGCGAAGTCACTACCAAACCAGGTAAATTATATCTTCACCTGTTACAAACACCCGAAAACGGGGTGATTATATTACCGGGGCTGAACAGTAAGATCAGCCAGGTAACCTTGCTGAGCAGCGGGAAAAAGCTGGCAGCAAAGGTTTCCGTAAAGGATGGCAATACCCATATTCAGCTGCCGGCAGGTTTTGCGGTGGCAGATAAAGATATCCAGGTGCTGGCGCTTACCTGTAAAGACGGCGTGAACATCACTCCGCAGCATTTGCTGAAACAGGCCACCCGTTTAACGAGAGATAATGCCACTCCCTTATATAGTTTTTCCGGTATTGACTATGAGAGCTACTATCGCAGCCAGGTGGGCGACTCCTGGGCGTTTACCGTTTCAAAACCGGCTAACCTGCAATTGGTGTACAGTGATGCAGAGAAAGGCAGGAGCATTCTCTTTACGTTGAATGGCGTTACTAAAGAAGTACCGCTGACAGGTGGTACGCAGCAATCTTTACATAATGATCCTGCCAGTTTGCAGTGGGGACCTATGTACAGTACCGGTCCTTTCTGGTCGGGTATTGATGGCACACATGGCAGCTTGAAGGATATAGATCCTGCCAGGCCATGGCCCAACAAAGACGATAAGCCATGGGTACTGCATAACGAATGGAAGAATGATGCGCCTATTGCCTTTGCGGGCGACAGAAGCGTGGCAGTATATATTTTACAGGAAATTACTGCAGCCAAAGCAGGTAATTACCTGGTAGGGTTTAACAGCGGAGATGGTATCGGTGTTTATTTAAACGGCGAAGAGCAGTTGTTACATAATAACCCGGAAAGAGGTGGTCAACAGCAGGATATCGTATTGTTGCCGCTGAAGGCCGGTAAAAACCAGCTGGTGGTTAAATACTACAGTCGTTTTGCGAAAGAAACGGTAGCCGGTATAAACCGGAATGTGCCGCAGGTATTGTATGTGCAGTCATTAGAAACGCCGGCTAAAGGAAACGGTAAAGTGGAGACCTGTGTGATCCGGGAAGCCAACCCGGTATCGGTACATTGTAATTTGCGGATGCCGAACCTGGCTGTTGTGATTGATTCAAAATAAAATGGCGAATACATTTTTTAAATTCAAGCAGTTTACGGTCCACCAGGAGCTTTGTGCGATGAAAGTGTGTACAGATGCCTGTATACAGGGAGCTTTCACCGCACGGTACCTGGTGGATAATCAAATTACGGTACCGGCTATACTGGATCTGGGCGCCGGCACCGGGTTACTGAGTTTGATGCTGGCGCAGCGTACATTGGCTGCTATTACAGCGGTGGAACTCGACGCGGGTGCGGCGCAGCAGGCAACAGAAAACTTCGCCGCTTCTCCCTGGGCCAACAGGTTAACGCTAACCCGGGAGGATATACGAAAACTGGATGGAGAAGTGAAATACGATTTTATTATTACCAATCCGCCTTTTTATGAAAGTGCCTTAAAGAGTGGTCATGCGCAGAAAGACCAGGCCATGCATGCTACCAACCTGAGTTACAAAGAGCTGCTGGCGGCTATTGGCAGGCAGTTAGCGCCCCTGGGCAGCGTGTCGGTGTTGTTGCCTTATGCGGTCTTTGAAACTTTCCGGGAGCTGGCGGCGGCGGCCGGATACCATCTGCAGGAAGTGTTATATGTACGGCAGAGTGTGAACCATGGCTTCTTCCGGACCATAGGGATATTTTCCGCAAAGAAGGTGAACCCCATCATACAGGAATTATCGATTTATGACGACAGCAACGTATATACGTCGGCGTTTGCAGCGTTGTTACAGCCCTATTATTTATATCTCTGAGTTATCTGCCACATAATCTTCCAGGTAGGCGTATTTGCCGGTTAGCGCGCCGGCAGCGGCTATGGTGGCATTAGAGATCATCTCGCTGTGTTCTTTCAGCAGTTCTTCAAACACATACTTCATCAGCTGATCACCGAAATACTGAGAAGCATCTCTTGGCAGTTCATTGGGGAGATTGCTGACGCACATCATATCTATCGTATCCGGAAGGTAAGGGGCGGTTCGCTCCATTGTTTGCCTGGTAACGCCGTAAACGGGATCTTCGATGGTGCTGTCGCCCAGGTTGCAGGGGATAGAGCCATTTGTATCGTCTGTGATATCTGCGATCACCTGTATCCTGAAATTATCTTTTTTCAGATCGGCGGCCTGGAAAAGCGGGGGGATATTATGGTCCCAATAGATGCCATTCATGAGAATATCGCTGGCGGTAACATAAGGAAGGAAACGGCATTCGTAGTTTTCCGGATGCGCGTGAAAGTCTGCCCTGCTATAGGTTTTATCGTTTTTGCGCAGGTATAGTTCCCCGGCTTTCAGTTGCGTATATACCGGGTAAGCGTAGGTATTGATAAGAAATTCTTCCGGAGGAAGATATTTAATGCCCAGCAGGCCCATGACCTCCAGGGCGCCTGCGGCCACACGGCCGGAGCCGGTAAGTACGATTTTCATTGGTGGCAGTTTGATGCCAAAATAATGGCTGATCAGCTCCTGGAAATCGTGACAGGTATGTACTCTTTTGAAGTGAAAGGACTTTGTTTTTTCGCCATAAGCCATGAGGCCATTATGGGCGCCCACGATTCCCGCGAAGAAGCCGAAGCCCAGGATCCGTTGCCCGTCGGGATGTACAAGGCATTCATAGTCTATCAGCGTAATATTTTTCTGCAGGATTGTTTGCAGCATGTGCCGGTTATGTGGTTGTTTCTTTTTGGTATGACTGAAGAAAAGGTACGTTTTACCGGCCACCAGTTTTTCAACAGGCACCTCTTTGATACCCAGCAGGATGGCGCAGTTGGAAAGATCTTCCTGTAAGGGAATGCCGGCGCTTTCGTATTCTTCATCTTTATAGCAACGCAGGGGAGAGGGTTGTACGTATAGCCGTACCTGTGGGAAATGCTGCATGATCCACTGGCATTGTTTGGGTGTAAAGGCCACCCTGTTATCATGCGGATGTTTTTCTTCCCTGATCAGTCCTATGTGTATCGTGTTTTCCATCTTTGAAATTACAGTATTTTAACGATGCGTAGCGGCAGGAAAGGAGGTTTTTTATTGATGGGTTGAAAATTTTCTGCGTGGTTAAGAAGAGTGGATAGAATCGCTGTGGTTGCTGTTTTATACGGTTTTTTAAGTGCAGGGAGTGATGTTTGCTGCATATGTTTTTTGTGAGCTGTGAAAAATTTTCTTGGAGATTAAAAAAGAGTTTCTATATTTGCATCCCGCAATTGACGCGGAGAGTTCTTGTAAAATGATTGCCCAGATGGCGGAATTGGTAGACGCGCTAGACTCAAAATCTTGTTTTCGAAAGGGAGTGCAGGTTCGATTCCTGTTCTGGGCACGTTGATTATCAATTTCTTAAGAAGGCTCACGAAAGTGGGCCTTTTTTATTTGCAAACAATTTGCAAACAAACTGCTGATGTAAGGCTTATAAA
>NZ_JAGTXB010000013.1 GCF_018224885.1 Chitinophaga hostae
CGATTCGATCAAACTGAGTGCTGCACCGGATAGTGTGAACGAAGGCCAGAGTGCTGTTATCACCGCTACTTTCCCGCATAACTGGAAAGCCGGTAAAGACTGGGTGATTAATCTTGCTAAAAATGCGGTATCGTCTACCGTGGCTGATAGTCGCCATGGCGCTATACCAGCTACCGTAACGATTGCGAACAATACAAATGCCGGCACTACAGGTGCTATCACTACCAGCACTAATGCCATATTGGATGATGAGGGTGCTATCATTGTGGATGGCAATAACGGCAATCAACAGATGCCGGCCAGCAGTACTTCTATCTACATTAAAGATCTTACGGAAAAACAACCCGGAGCCAGGAAGATGACGCTGACTCCCGATGCTACACTGGTACCGGAAGGTAATAAAGTGATGGTACATGTATCGGTGCCTTATGCTTCCACCAAAGATGTGACAGTGCAGCTGGCGGTTAACAATGCAGCGACTACGGCAAAATCCGGTGACGACTATACGTTGTCGGCAACATCTTTTGTATTGCCGCATGGCGCTACTTCTGCCGACTTTGAACTGCTGCAAACCCTTACAGATAAAGTGCTGGAGAATAGTGAAACCCTGGCGGTAAATGCTACCGTGACGGGTTATACGGTGAATAACCTGAGTTTGTCGATCAAAGATCTCACCCGCACAGATCCGGCTAATCTTAAGCTGAATGTGACCGTGTTTAAGTCGCCACTGGTAGAAGGAGACAACGGCGCAGTAACGATCAGCTTACCAGCAGGGGTTACCACTACGATACCTATTCAGATCCAGTTGCCACAAACCGGCGGTACTGCCGAGGCAGGGCCTGATTACGGGCTGGCTACTGCGGTAACCCTGGATAGCAGCAGTGTGAGTACCCTGTTAAATATTAAGAAAGATAACTTTACAGAAGGCCCGGAAACAATTATGATTTCTGCTGCAGCGGCTGATGGTATCAGCACCTACAATATTGCGATGCCTGTGTTGACCATACAGGATGATGCAGCGCAATATCCATTGCCATCAGCGATATTAATACACACCAGTATGGCGGCAATTGACGAGAATGGACAAGGTACTGTATTGAGTGTACAACTGCCAAATAATCTGCAGGCCGGTAAGGATATTACAGTGCATGTTAATAAGGACAATACGCTGAGTACTGCCATCAATACGGATCATACCACATTACCATCTCCTTATGATATCGTGATCAAAAAAGGACAGAATGCCGGCACACATCCGTTTGTACTTAAAGCATTGAAAGACCTGATACTGGAAGATGATGAAACCGTGGTGTTTAAAGGAAGTATTACGGATCCTGTTTTCAATACAGCTGCAGTGAAAGATACTGTAGTCACCATTAAAGACAGAACGCATGATGATCCGGCCACCGGACTCATACATCTTACCGCAGTAACTACGGGTACGCACGTACTGGAAGGCAACACTTATACGATGAATGTTGCGCTTGCGCCAGGTGTTACTTCCGGTAAGGATATTAAGGTAGCAATAAATACAGGCGCGGGTTCTGTGGCAACAGCAGGAGACATCAGCAGCTTGCCTGCTACCGTAACTATCCCCGCGGGTGCAGCCGGCGTGAACTTTAGCTTCCAGGCTAAGACCGACTTTATACTCGAAAAGCCGGAATTATTATGGATCACTGCAGCGCCGCAGAATTTTGCAGGCATGAAAGGTGATAAGTTATCAGTTACCATTGACGATGCCACCAGGCTGGATGTGAATAACCTGAAAATGGAGGTGCGTATAGACTCGTCCGTTATGCAGGAAGGAAACAGCAGCGATGTAACAATTGGATTTATAAACAGCCAGATCACTTCTTCGGAAGATGTTATTGTCAATATCTCCAGGAACCTGGTATCTACTGCAGATGCAGCGGATTACAGCGGCCTGCCTGCACAGGTAACACTTGCTGCCGGCGAGCATAATAAAGTATACCAGCTGAAGCTGACGGATGATAAGGTACTGGAAGGAGACGAACAGCTGCAGCTTATTGCCCAGTTGGGAACTGCGGGTTATACCCTTTCACAACCAGGATTGCTGCAGATTCCGGAAACAGGAGATATGCGGGTATTATTGACGAAAAATACGGATGCTGCGGAACCGGCTACGAATGGCGCTTACACCGTTAAGTTGCCAGGTAATGCTACCGCCGCAGCAGATGTGAAAGTGGTGTTCTATGTGAGCAGCATTGTTGGTACAACCAATATAGCACCGATACAAACAGCGGCAGTGATACCGGCAGGGCAAAACAGTGTATCCGTTCCCGTGAATGTGATAGACAATAAGGTGATTGAGGGGGATGAACAGGTAAAAGTATCGCTGATGCTGGCACAAATGAAACGCTTTGGTAAGAATATAGCGTTTGATGTGAACGACCGTGATACGGTATCGTTAACGGTGCATGACGATGAAGCAGATGCTCCGGGTCGTGAAATGAAAGTGGAGAAAACCACAGATGCCACTGAGCCGTCGACTGCAGGCACCTTCCGGGTTCACTTTACAGATACGCAGTTATCGGCCACCAAAGATGTGAACGTGGCTTATACCATTGGGGGCAGCGCTATCGCAGATACCCGCTACCGGAAACTGAGTGGTACGGTATTAATTGCTGCGGGCCAGAACGGCGCCGACATTAAAGTAGATCCGATCGATAATACCATTGTGGAAGGAGATGAAAATGTACAGGTGAAACTGACAACAGTGAGCAGTAGTCTTGCAGGTGTTACCTGGCCATTATCGGCTACTGCCACAGCGGATGTGATCATACATGATAATGATACCCTGCTGGTGGAATTGTCGGCCACTGCCAGCTCCGTAGCAGAAGGCAACGCGGTACAGTTTACACTTACCTCACCGGCATCGGCCGCGCATGATATCCCCATCCGGATACAGGTGACCCAAGATGCAGCACGCACCTTTACGGCGGGTGAAGGCACCGTAACTGGTAACATTGTTACCATCTTAATGCCGGCTAATGCTAAACAACACACCTTCACCATCACTACCGGAGATAACGATATTAATGATGACGACGGCTATCTGAAAACGACCATTCTGCCATTTATTGGTGGCAGCAGCACACTGGTGTATAAGGCGGGCGACAAGGATACCGCAAGGGTAACCATCACCGATAATGATCCGCTGACAATGACCTTTACCGCTGATAAATTCAGTGTGAAAGAAGGTAATAAGGGAGAAAATACACCACTGCGGTTCAATGTACAGTTAAGCAGACAAAGCTCACGTGCCATCACAGTGAACTATGATTTCGAGGAGTCGACTGATGGAGTATCTTATCCTTATATGGACTTTAAAGCTACACCGGGCGTTGATTTTGACAATACTGTCAAACAAACGGTGATTGCTCCGCTGACCACTATTGGCCAGATAGCGGTTAACATTAAAGGGGATACCACCTTTGAACAAAATGAAACCTTTATCCTGAAGATGATTTCGGTAACCGTGCCATCAGGTCAGCATGTACCGGTGATCGGTGATCCTGGTAAAGCCACTGGTATACTCCTGAACGATGATGCGATGTGTAAAACCTGTGATACTGATGGAGATGGATTAACAGATGGACAGGAAGATATAAACGGTAATGGTGATCCGTTTGACGACGACACAGATGGAGATGGTATCCCGAATTTCCTGGACCTCGACTCTGATGGGGATGGGGTATCAGATGCTGTGGAGAAATTCACCACCGATGGTCGCCAGATCAACAACAACAGTGGTAAGATCCGCGTACATCCGGCCATATCACCGAATAATGACGGTTTAGGCAATGATGTGATGTATATCGAGAACATTGAAAAGTATCCGAACAACGAGGTAGTGATATTTAACCGTTGGGGTGGTACAATATTCAAACTGAAGAATTACGATAATAAGTCCAACAACTTCAGGGGACGTTCCAATGCCGGCGGTAATGTGGGTAATGATGTGCCGGATGGTTCTTACTTCTATAACATAGAGGTAATGATTGATGGTAAGAAAGAGCGTTACACCGGGTTTATTGTGATTAAACGTTAATGGACATACGAAATTTATTAGTGAGATGAGTTTGACAAAATTTTTAAGCTGATACCTATGAAAGAGCGTCTTATGAAAGCTTTAGGGGTTGCTATCTTCTGCTGGTGTTGCTGTTTGCAGGCGACTGCGCAACAGGAACCACTGTATTCGCAATACATGTTTAACGGTATGATTATCAATCCGGCTTATCCCTCTATGGACGAATCCTCCAGTCTTACAGCGGTGGGGCGTAACCAGTGGGTAGGGGTTGATGGTGCGCCTAAAACGGCCACAGCTTCCTTCTATACGCCTATTAAGGCCACCAATACCAGTTTTGGTGTTTCGCTGATGAATGAAAAGATCACCGTGAATTCACAGACGGAGGTGAACTTTAACGTTTCTCAACGGGTAAAGCTCAATGAAAAGATTTACCTGGCTATGGGAATCAAGGGAGGTATGTCGCAGTTCCGGGAGAATAACAGCGCACTGTCGACCACGGATCCTGCGTTTGCGCAGAATCAGAGTTATTGGAAAACAGATGTAGGCTTTGGGTTTATGTTGTTTACTGACCGGTTTTTCATCGGGATATCTTCACCTACTTTCAAAAGCTTTGACCTGGGGAATAGTGTGAATAAAGTAGTGGTCGCTTCTCACTATTACCTGCAGACAGGCTACCTGATCAATATTAACGATGATGTAAAGCTGAAACCCAATGTGCTGTTAAGACAGGTGAAAGGAACCGGGTTCCAGTATGATCTGAATGCGAATGTGTTGCTGAAGAACCTGGTGTGGCTGGGAGCCTCATGGCGTTCGGAAAAAACAATGACCGGTTTGGTGCAGGTACAGGCCACCAAAAACCTGCAGATCGGTTATTCGTATGACACGCCTATGCAGTCGAACCTGAAGGGCGCGCAAACGGTGTCGCATGAGTTGATGGTGAACTACCGTTTCTCGTGGTCGAAGTGGAAAGTGGTGGCGCCAAGGTATTTCTAATAATAAAAAATCAAGAATAGTATGCGAAAAGTTAATTTCTGTTCCCTCATACTTTTCCTGAGCATTGTTTCCCTGTTTGTTTCCTGCAGTTTTGTTAAGGATCATGTTCAAATGGGAGGCTTAGGGAGTATGGCCAAAGTAAAGCGTGCCGAGCGTCTTTACAAAAGGCAAGAATACGAGCGAGCCATCTCACTGTGTAATGAAGTCATTAATAATGGAAGTAGTGAAGAAATATTGCGAAGGGCAAAGTTACAATTAGCGAGGGTTTATTTTGAAACCAGGCAGTTTGAAAAAACCATTAGTCTGTATGATGAGCTGTTGTACAAACCGGAAAAAGATATACTGGTAACAGATGTTGCCAATTATATTGATCTGCTGAAGCGCACCGGCAGGGTTGTGAAAGCCCGGCAGATAAGCGAGGTGTATGCCAACAACTATAAGAACAACGCCCGTTTTGCCAACCTGCAGGCATCCCTGGTAAACTATTATAGTTTTTTCAACCGCGATTCTATGGAGAATATCCGGGTGGATAGTTTACGGTTAAACTTGCCCGGGTATCAATACGGGCTGGCATTATACCAGAGCAACGTGGTATTCCTTTCCAATGATATAAAGAAGAATGAACAACAATCTTTCTATACCAATTCCAAACTATACCAGATTTCAGAAGATGGGGTAGAACCTTTCAACAATAGTTTGAAGGGTGTTTTACAAGTGGGACCTGCATCGTTTTTTGATAACGGGAAAAGAGTCATCTATACTTCCAACCGGTTTACCGATGTGAAGAACGATAAAAATTCCTATATCAATTATAACAATGGTACCCAGTTGTTATCTGCTATTTATCAGCCTGAACACGATATGTGGAGCAAACCGGTACCGGTTAAACTGGGAAAAAACACGGAATCTTACTCTTTCCTGCATCCATCAGTTGCACCGAATGGTAAACGTTTGTACTTTGCATCCGATATGCCTGGCGGTCAGGGTGGTACAGATATCTACTACGCTGACTGGGACAAAGAGGAAAAGCGGTGGAAAGCGCCGGTGAACATGGGTACGCAGGTAAATACCAATGGAAATGAACTGTACCCTTTCGTGGTGGGTGATAAATTGTTCTTTTCTTCTAACGGCCTTCGTGGCTTTGGCGGACTGGATATATTTATGATCAATATCAAAAAAACGGAAGAAGGTACCGTACATTTGCCGTATCCTGTGAATACACAGTTTGACGATCTGAACCCGGTACTGGACGAAAGCAAACTGTTATTATACTTTACATCAGACCGTTCGGGAGCGCATGATAATGATCATATCTATGTGTTAAACCTGAAGAAGAATCCTTTGAAACAGCTGGACCTGCCTTATCCCGGCAAGCCAGTAAAAGAAGACGACAAAGTGCCTTATACCATGAATCAGACGGACAGCCGTCAACAGCTAACTTTAGTAGGTAATAAACAGTATGATCACCAACCTGTACAACAACAGGCGGCTCCTGCTGTTGCAAAACCTGTTCCCGCAGTAGCCGTTGCCGTTACCCCTGAGCGTAAGGTGGTGGATTATTCCGATGATATAAAAGACAGTTCTCCTGAAGTAATTCCCTGGCAAACGACCAACCCCGGAAATGGGAACGCCGGTTCTTCATCTGCCAATAATTATACTACTACTGTGCAGGTACAGACCGGTCATGCTGCTTATAGCAGCCCGGAACTGGTTTCCTGGCAACATGCCGGCAATACCACTTCCGCCTTTAACGGTGGCGGCTATACGCTGGTGAAAGACAGTGCAGTGAAAGCGCTGGAAACGCTCTGGAGAGTACCGGGCGTGATTTACTATGACCTGAACTCTTATGTTCCGCAGGACCAGGAGTGGCGTAAGCTGGATTCTATCTTCCAGATATGGAAAGCCAATCCGCGCCGTATTATCCTGGTAAACGGCCATACTGATATTATCGGTACAGAAAGATACAACCTGTCGCTTTCAAAAAGCCGCGCCGTATACATACAGGAATGCCTGTTGAGCAGGGGAGTGGATGCAGACAAAATAAGGATCAATTACTTTGGTTCCACCCGTCCGGTGTGGGTAGCCAGGCAATATAACCTGAGCAGCGACAGGGATGTATTTATACACCTGCAGGGTGTGAACAGAAGATGCGAGATCAGGATTCTATAATTTATTTATCGGTTATTTTTTGCGTATATCAAACTAATACAAATGAACAAAATTTCCTCACTAATGCTTTTACTGGCGATGGGCACACAAGCCTTCGCACAGGAAATGCCTGTTGTGTTTAACAAGAGTTTTAGTGCTCCCAAAAACCAGTATAAGAAACTGGCGATTGCGGAGAACAATACGATTGTTGCTATCGGCGGCGGACTGGATAATGGTTGTATCACCAAATTATCCGCAACAGGAAACCTTATTTACAATGCCAAACTGAATAAGGGCGGACTGGTGGCTTACCAGGACCTGCTTTTATTGCCTAAGAATGAGCTGGTGGCAGTAGGTGGTGGTACCATTGCTTATGGCAATGCCCGTATTACCAAATTATCGGCCACCGGAGAAGTGGTATTTGACAAGAGTATTGGAAATGGTCAGGGTGGTTATTTTACCCGTATCATCACAGATCGTCATGGTAATTATATCACCGTTGGGGTGGATGGCAGCAAGCCTGCACAGGCACGCATCACCAAAATGAGTCCTGACGGTAAAATTGAATTTGACAAAGGATTTGGAGCACACAACGTATTTACCAATGTATTGATTGATGAAGATGAAAACATTGTTGCTGTAGGTGGCGACGTGGGTGACGGACAGGGAAAAGCATACATGGTAAAAGTAGATGGTAAGGGAGAAAAACAATTTGAGCTTTCCTTTGGTAAACCTGGCGCTACCTTTGAAAAAATGTTGTTGCTGGAAGATGGCGCTGTACTGGCTATGGGCGGTGGCGCTTATGGCACGGGCAATGCCAGCCGTATTGCAAAAGTGAATGCGGAAGGACAGGTAGTATTTGACAAAGAGTATAGCACTGTTGACGGTAAATTCAATGCCATTAAAGTAAATGACCTGGGTCAGATCTTCGCCTGTGCAGAAGAAAAAGATAAAGGCCGTATTGTGAAACTGCGTCCTGATGGAACCGAGCTGTTTAATAAAGAAACAGATGCTGCTTTATACGCATTGGAAGTAGGTAAAAATGGTAAGGTAGTAGCTGCCGGTGGTAACGTTAGCAACAACACCGGTAAAATTGTAAAACTGCTTCCTGATGGAACAGCAGTGGTAGACAAAAACCTGGGTGCTGTTTTTCAGCACCTGTTGCTGACCGAAGATGATGAAATTTGTGTGGTGGCTAAAGATGGCTACCGCATGATTAAGCTGAGCCCTGATGGCGACATGATGTTTGACAAGCAACTGGGTAAGTATGACGCAAAAACCAGCCTGGCTTCTTTGCTGATGAGCCCTTCCGGCGAAATCATTGCAGCCGGTGGCGGTGACGAAGATGGTAACCGTATTATCAAGATCAGCCATGGCGTATCGATCAATGATATTGCTGTTTCTGAGCCGCTGAATGGTTTATCTAATGCTACCCTGACCATTACTTTGTCCGGGTTTTTGAGAAGCAATGGTGTTCGTACGCCCGTTAACGTGCATTACAAAACCATCCCGCATAAAGGTGGTGCAGGTGCGGCCGATTTTGATGTAACAGAAGGTACTATTTCTTTTGTACCATCTGAATTTGCAGCTGGCGCCATTATATCCAAAACCATCCAGATCCCTGTAAAAAGCGATAACCTGCTGGAAGGCAAGGAAGCTTTCCACGTAGAAGTGATGGATGCATCAGAACTTTATCTTACTAAATCAAAAGGAGAAGTAACTATCCTGGATCAACCGGCGATGGTGAAATTTATTGGCGGCAACAATGGCGCAGAACCTGCAACAGATGTCGTGTTTTCTGCCGGTTTATTTAAAAGAGATAATACCCCGTTGATAAATGCTACTTCCAAACCAGTTCGTTTAACCTACAAGTTTGGTAATGGTACCGCATTGCCTGGTGCAGATTTCGTGAGCAGCATCAAAGCACCGTTTGTGATCGACAGTGGTGCAACTACTGCCAGTCTGAGTGTAAAAGTAAAAGACGATAACCGCTTTGAACTGGCGGAAACCGTGGTGTTGGTACTGAGCGAAATTAAAGCAGAAAACGAAGCGGTGGTAGGTTACAACGGCGATGTCACTTCTATTTCTGCCTCCCAGTACATACAGGATCAGGCGGCTTATATTACCCTGGTAAAACTGACCGACGCCAATGAATCGGCTACTGCCCCGGTGAGTATGTTTAAATGTATTTTGGTAAAAGCGGCTGACCAATCTGTACAAACCAATTGTACCGGCAGTGATATCAACATCTTCTTTGGAGTGGATTCTGCCAGTACCGCAGCGTATGGTAAAGACTATGTGATCATGAATGGTGACATGGTGAAGATTACCGGCGACTGTGCCTTCAGCGAAACCGACATACAGGTGGCGCTGGTAAATGACCGTGTGAAAGAGATTGATGCGCTGGTGGCGGTTAGATTGCGGGATGCAACAGCAGCTGCCAACGCAGGGGTATTGAAAATTTCCCCTGAACTGAAGTTAAACAAAGCCATAGCAGTTATCCATGATGATGATAACGACGAAGGCACCGTGCTGACAGCTAAATAATAACGGCTTGGATCAATAACCGATATACGCGCTTCAGGCACACCTACTTCCCGCATAGTTTACTATGCGGGAATTTTTTATTGAGCGGAAGGCCAAAAGCGGAAAGCAAAAAGCTATTGTAGCGATTGGCAGGAGCGGATATTAAACTACCTGGCGTCCCTGTCAATTGCTACAATAGCTTTTTGCTTTTCGCTTTTGGCCTTTTGCAATTAAAAAGCAGCATCTTTTATATTAAAATATAAAAGATGCTGCTTTTTTTTAGTATAGATAAAACCACTGATTAACAGTTATCGTACATAACCCTATAAAACAATGTATTTTAAGAGTTGTGTCTTTTAATGGTTAACTTGGGAATAGCCTGGTATCTCCTTACCGGGCTTTTTTTATAGCGGTTTACGCATCACAAAGTCTTCCATCAGGTAGCCATTACCGATATCCGTATTTTTCTCTTTATAAACGCTGAAGCCTTGTTTTTCGTAGAAGAGTTTGGCTTTATTAAAGCGGTTTACATCCAGTTCCAGGATGCTGGCGCCGCTTGCTTTTACACGTTCTGCCACTTCCGACAGCAGAAATTTCCCCACGCCCTTGCCCTGGTAGCCGAGGTCCAGGTATATTTTATGCAGTTTATAAACATCGGGTGTATCTGTGGTGCTATAGGCGGCAAAGCCGATTGGTTTCTCTTCGTCGAGCAGAATAAGGAAGCGGTGCTGCAGCTCGCTGATTTGTTTGGTCAGTGCTGCGGTGCTGTACATCATCACGATCATATATTCGATCTGTTCCGGTGTTAATATGGGCTGGTAAGTTGGGCGCCATATTTTTTCCGTCAGCTCCTGTATAACCGGGATATCATTTACTGTTGCTGTTTTGATATGGTACATAGTGTTATAAGCTATTATGTTCCCTGAGGATATTTTCGATGGTTTCTTCCAGGCGGTCCAGGGGGGTATATCCCCTGGCGCAGAGGTAGAGTTGCTTGCCGGTGTCGAGGATGGCGGCGGGGTATCCGGTGATGCCCCAGTTTTGTACCAGCTGAAATTCCTGGTTGGTTTCGTAGCGATAATGTTCCTCGTGCAGGCGGCTGATAAATTCATCTTCCGGCAGGCTGAATTTTTTTATGAGGGAGCGGTAAGTGCTGTCGTTATTCAGGCTCTGACCGTGATAGTTGAGGGCTACCTGCATATCATGGGCGAAGGTGAGGGCATTTTCCGGCTGGTATTGTTTAAATACGGTGAGGGCGATGCTTGGTTTCTCCGAATCCATGATTTCTTCCGAAGGAAGCAGTTTTTCCAGGAAAGCCTGGCCAAACTTCACGCCTGTCATGGACTCTACATTGGTATGTTCCCGTTGGATGTAGGTGGCCATGGAGGAGAACGGGTGGCGGTTATCGCCGGTGATCATTCCGCCGGAGAGCACATCGAACGCCATGTCGCCATTACTGCGTTCCTGCAGCTGCTGCACTACCGGTGTAAATCCGTAGCACCAGCCGCATAGCGGGTCAAAAATATATATAAAGCGCATTTTAGCTGTTAACTTTTAGCAGTTAGTAGTTAGATGTTTGTTGGTCAAAGGTAGTTAAAAGCGGAAAGCGGAGACCCCAAACCGGGGCCCTAGCTTTCGGCATTATCGGGGCTGTGTTCCTCCTCAAAAAAATGCTGTTCATGCAGTTTTTTCGAGAGGGCTTTGTCTTTTCGTATAGCCCTGATGGATAGTCGCGCCGCAAAAAACAGGGTAATTACGGAGGCGCCCATAAGGAAGATATTATTCCCGAGGAAGAGGAAGAAATCGAAGCTGCCGTGGAAGAAAACCGCTATCAGCAGGCCCTGCAAGAGGAGGAGGCTGCTTTTATGCGGAATAAACTTCGCCATGCCGGCATAATAACCCATGAGTATAGCAAAGGTAGCATGTGCAGGTACAGAGAGGAACATGCGGGCCACGCCGGTACCGAATCCATAGCGGCCTACATAGGCGATATTTTCCAGTGTGGCAAAGCCCATTCCTATCATTACGGCGTACACAATACCATCCATTGGTTCGTTGAAAGCTTTTTTGGGATAGGCATACAGGCGCAAGACCAGGAATTTGGCCAGTTCTTCCGATACGCCTACCACGCCATAGGCAAAGGCGGCGGTGCCGGCGATGGTGCCGTTATTTTCGCGCAGGCCCAGCGTAAGGGCGAGTGCTTGTACACACAGGGGCAGTACTACGCAGCCCATGCCCAGCAAAAAGCTTTTTATCAGCAGTCCGGCGGGCTCCCGGTCGTATTTATCCATGAGATAGATAAACAGGCAGATGGCAAATCCGGGAGCTACCGCCAATCCCAATAGCATCATGGAAGCAGATTTTTTTGTTGTCTGCGTTGCAGCAGGTAATCGTTCAGCATGTCAACAGTGTAACTGCTTAGATTGTTTGCTTTGGTGATACCGCCTTTCTGAGCGGCGAGTGTGCCGTAATGTATATCATTGAATCCGTGTATGCTGTGGGCGTCAGGGTCGATGGAGATCATTACCTTTTTC
This sequence comes from Chitinophaga hostae, assembly GCF_018224885.1. Taxonomy (GTDB): domain Bacteria; phylum Bacteroidota; class Bacteroidia; order Chitinophagales; family Chitinophagaceae; genus Chitinophaga; species Chitinophaga hostae. Next base: position 12,253 of record NZ_JAGTXB010000013.1, read on the forward strand.
TCTATGGCGTATGGGAGCCAGGTCCAGTCGATATCCAGGCGGCGTGGGTGGGCATTGAGTTCAATGACCACGTTGTTGGCGGCGCAGGCGTCGATAACGGCTTTATGATTTACCGGGTAACCGTTGCGGCTCAGCAGCAGCCGGCCGGTCATGTGCCCGAGTATGGTGGTATGTGGATTTTCGATGGCTTTCAGCAGGCGGGCCATTGCTTTTTCTTCTGTCATTTTGAGATTGGAATGGACAGAGGCAATTACAAGGTCAAATTTTGCCAGGATTTCGTCCGGGTAGTCCAGTGCGCCATCATTGAGAATATCCGATTCTATGCTTTTAAAAATGCGGAATGGCGCGAGTTTTTTATTCAGTGCCTCTATTTCTGCATGTTGCGCGAGTACTCTTTCAATACTCAGCCCGTTGGCATAGAAGGCGGTGCGGGAGTGATCGCTGATAACGAGGTATTCAAGTCCCTTTGCTTTGGCGGCGAGGGCCATTTCTTCGAGGGAAGATTCGCCGTCGCTCCAGTTGCTGTGGGAGTGGATGATGCCTTTGATATCAGCTGGCTGGATAATTTCCGGCAGTTGATGTTGTTGGGCCTGTGTTAGTTCATTGTTGCCTTCGCGCAGGAAGGGCGGAATAAAGTCCATGCCGGCAGCGCTGAAAATAGCTTCTTCGGAGGGGGCGTGGTGAAGGAATGCAGCGCCGCCTGCGGTATTGAATTTATCTATAAACGCCGGGGAGCCGGTGGTAGTAAAGAGTTTGGAGTAGAAGTTTGCCGTATCGCAGCTATGAGTGATGATTTTCAGTTTTTCATCGAGTTGCCACACCAGGTTATCCGGGTTGGTGGTTACCAGTTCGAAGCCCGGGAGGGTAGCCAGTTGCTGGCTGACGGTTTCCGTGGGGGCGGCGATGAGTACTTCTATTTCATCGATGATGATGCTGTGGCGGCGGAATGCGCCGGTGACGGATACGGGTATGGGGGCCAGCAGTTGTTGGAGTTGTTTTTCCAGTTGCTGACCGATGGCGGCTACTTCCGCATAGAGGAAGCGGTGCCGGTTGGAGAGATAGAATTCTATGTTTTGCCGTATGCTTTCCTGGGTTTTGGCGCCAAATCCTTTGAGGAGCATGAGGCGGTTTTCGTTACAGGCATAGAGGAGTTCCCCCATGGATTCTATTTCCAGTTCTTTCCAGATGGTGGCAATTTTTTTTGGTCCCAGGCCTTTGATCTTCATGATTTCGAGGATACCGGCGGGGGTAATTTCCAGGTAGTGATTGAGCAGGGAAAACTCCTGGGTTTCCAGCATTTCGAGAATACTTTTCCCGGTAGATTCCCCGATGCCTTTGATGCGGAATATTTCATCCTTTGGGGTTTCTTTCAGCTGCGAGGGCAGTTTTTCTATGGTAAATGCCGCGCTGGCGAAGGATTTGGCTTTGAAGCTATTTTCTCCGTGAATATCCATCAGTTTGGAGAGCAGGGAGAAATTATCGGCGATTGAGTAATTATCCATGCGGTAAAAATACGGAGATCATGTGGATTTTTGTCTTGCCCAGGATTAGATTGATTTAGATGATTTAGATGATTTTTTTATTGTGATTATAATTTGATTTTTAAAAGATTCAGGAAGATATCAATAAAGATTCGCTTATATCTTCCCGAATCTTTTAAAAATCAAATTATAATCACAATAAAAAAATCATCTAAATCATCTAAATCATCAAAATCATCAAAATCATCAAAATCAATCTAATCCTGGGCAAAAAAAAAGATCCTGGCGATATCGCCAGGATCCTTATAACTACATTTTGTAAATCCGATCTTAGTTAGCCGGAGTTGCAGGAGTTGCTGGAGCGGCAGCTGGTGCTTTTTTAGGAGCGGCTTTCTTCTTAGCAACTGGTTTTTTAGCTGGTGCAGCTTTCTTTGCAACGGCTTTCTTCTTAGCTGGAGCGGCTTTCTTAGCAGCAGCTTTCTTTTTAGGAGCAGCTTTCTTAGCAGCAGCTTTCTTCTTAGGAGCAGCTTTCTTAGCAGCAGCTTTCTTAGGAGCGGCTTTCTTAGCAGCAGCTTTCTTAGGAGCAGCTTTTTTAGCAGCGGCTTTTTTAGGAGCAGCTTTCTTAGCAGCAGCTTTCTTCTTAGGAGCAGCTTTCTTAGCAGCAGCTTTTTTAGGAGCAGCTTTTTTTGCAGCAGCTTTCTTAGGAGCAGCTTTCTTTTTAGGCGCAGCTTTTTTAGCAGCCGCTTTTTTAATTGTTGCCATTGTTTTTTGAATTTGGGTTAGTAAAAAAAAAGGGTATTAAAAAAAACTTTATGGCTAACACTGATTAGGCTTCCGCCTGAGCAGTGGTATCAAATGCTTTAACAGAAACGTAAGTCTTGTTTTCGCGACCTTTTCTGAATTCCACTACACCGTCTGCAATTGCGAAAATGGTAAAATCTTTACCAACGCCTACGTTTTGACCTGGATGATAAACAGTACCTCTCTGGCGAACGATGATGTTACCGGAAGTAGCTGGCTGACCACCAAAGATTTTCACTCCCAGCCTTTTGCTGTGGGAGTCACGGCCGTTCTTTACACTACCTTCACCTTTTTTATGTGCCATTGTATAATTACTTTAAACTTGTCTAATAAAAAAATTCAGCTTAAAACGAATTAAGCTATTTCATTGATTTTGATTCTTGTAAAGTGGGTTCTGTGACCAACTTTCTTTCTGAAGCCTTTTCTTCTCTTCATCTTGAAAGCGATGACTTTGTCACCCTGAACATGAGCCAGAATCTCTGCTTTTACTACTGATTTTACATCAGTGCCTACGGACAGCGTACCAGCATTATCTGTTAACAGTACATCGGAAAACTCCACTTTGTCTCCAATATTTCCTTGTAACTGCTGTACAAAAATTTCCTGGTCTTTTTGTACTTTAAATTGCTGACCTGCGATTTTTACAACTGCAAACATAATTATCCAAAATATAATTTCCGCAAAAGTAACCTTTTGTTTTCTAATAGACAAAGTTTTTCGGTCTTTTTTAAATCACAATGTATAAACACATGTGAAGGACCGACAAAAGCTTAATCTTTTCAAAGATACATACTTTCTTGAATTTTAAATTATTTTAACAAATTATACTTTGCTGGGGCGGGCCGCTGTATGCACATCTTTATGCTATTTCCGGATCATTTAAAAACAGCTATCTTGCTGTGCAATGCAACGCAAATTTGTATACTTTTGTCGTTTACGCGAACAAACGCAGATGAGGGAGGGAATTACGAATGACGAATTATGAACTACCTGATAGGGGCCAGATCCGCCACTGTCAGGTAGTTCATAATTCGTAATCCGTAATTTTTCTCGCTTTAGTCTCTCAATCATAAAACAACAGGCATGAAGTTTAAATCACTGCTGGCCAAACCATTTGCTTCTATCGTACATAATAAGATAAAGAAGGAAATGTTAAGGGCGGTAGAAGATCAGGATACTATCCTGCAGGAGCTGATAAAGACAGGCAAAAAGACAGAATTCGGGGCAGATCATCATTTTAATGCTGTACAAACCCATGAAGAATTTAAGCAGGCTGTGCCTTTAAGGGATTACGAGCAGTTTAAGCCATATATAGAAAGAATAAAGGAAGGAAAGCAGAATGTACTGTGGAAAGGACAGCCGATTTACCTGGCAAAGACCTCCGGTACCACCAGTGGTGTAAAATATATACCCATCTCCAAAGAATCTGTTAATAATCATATAGATACAGCACGTAATGCATTGCTGAATTATATGGGAGAAACGGGTAATACCGCCTTTGCGGATGGAAAAATGATCTTTTTATCCGGCTCCCCGGAGCTGGAAAGGGTAGGAGGCATTCCTACCGGCCGTTTGAGCGGGATCGTTAACCATCATATTCCCCGTTACCTGCGCACCAACCAGTTGCCGTCGTACGAAACAAACTGTATAGACGACTGGGAAACCAAGCTGGACAAGATAGTGGAGGAAACCATTAACCAGGATATGACCCTGATCAGCGGGATACCGCCATGGGTACAGATGTATTTTGACCGCCTGATGGAACGCAGCAATGGCAAGCGGATCAAAGAGATATTTAAAAATTTTGATGTGATGGTGTACGGCGGGGTGAATTTTGAACCTTACCGGGCCAAATTGCTGGCTTCGATAGGGGGCCCCATCCATACCGTGGAAACATTTCCGGCTTCCGAAGGCTTTTTTGCCTTCCAGGACTCCCAGGAGCAGGACGGACTGTTACTGAATACCAATTCCGGGATCTTTTATGAATTTATTCCTGCACAGGAAATTTTCAATGAAAATCCTACCCGTTTGTCGCTTAAAGATGTGCAAACAGGCGTAAATTACGCCATGGTCATTAATAATAATGCCGGATTATGGGGTTATAACCTCGGTGATACCGTGAAGTTTATTTCCACTAATCCATACCGTTTGCTGGTGACCGGTCGTATCAAGCATTTTATTTCTGCATTTGGAGAGCACGTGATAGGAGAAGAAGTGGAGCATAGCCTGATGAAGGCGGCGGCAGAAGAAAATGTGCATATCACAGAATTTACTGTAGCCCCGATGGTGCAGACCAATGGTGAGTTGCCATACCATGAGTGGTTTGTAGAGTTTGAAAATATGCCGGCGAACCTCGCTGCCTTTGCGCAGAAAGTAGATGAAAACATGCGTCAGAAGAATATTTATTATAATGATCTGCTGACGGGTAATATATTGCAACCCCTGAAGATAAGGACTGTCCGTAAACAGGGCTTTATCGATTATATGAAAGCGATTGGAAAACTGGGAGGTCAGAACAAGGTACCTCGATTGAGTAATGACAGGAAGCTGGCAGATGAACTGACGGCTTATTTACAGCAGTAACCGGCGATTCAAAGCGTAGCAGCTGTTTGGTTATTACCGGCAGCTGGTTCTTCATTTTTTGTTAACTGTAAAAAAGTAAATCACCGTAATGAATAAACGAAAGATTGCCATATTCGGATCAACCGGATCCATTGGCATACAGGCACTGGAGGTGATCGCTGCGCATCCCGACAGATTTAGTGTAGAAGTACTCACCGCACAGCAGAATGCAGACCTGCTTATTGAGCAGGCGCTGAAATTCAAGCCCAACGCGGTAGTGATAGGCAGTGAAGCGAAGTATAAGCAGGTAAAAGACATTTTATTTGATAAAGGCATTAAAGTATTTGCCGGTCCGAAGGCCATGGTGGAAGTAGCTGCCTGGAGCTCTATTGACATGGTGCTGGCGGCTATCATGGGATTTGCAGGATTGGCGCCTACTTTATCTGCCATTGAACAGGGGACCCCGGTGGCATTGGCCAACAAGGAAACCCTCGTAGTAGCGGGAGATATTGTGATGGCGACTGCGCGCAGGAAAAATGTGCCCATTATCCCGGTGGATTCTGAGCATTCCGCTATCTTCCAGTGTTTGCTGGGAGAGCCTTTCAGCAAGGTAGAGAAGGTAATTCTCACTGCTTCCGGCGGTCCTTTCCTGGGTAAGAAACCCAATTTCCTCATCAATGTAAAGAAAGACCATGCCCTGCAGCATCCTAACTGGAGCATGGGCGCCAAAATAACGATCGACTCCGCCACCCTGATGAATAAAGGGCTGGAGATGATTGAAGCGCGTTGGTTGTTTGGCCTGGCGCCGGAAAATATCGAAGTGGTGATACATGCACAATCTATCATCCATTCCATGGTGCAGTTTGTAGACGGCTCCCTGAAAGCACAGATGGGATTGCCGGATATGAAACTGCCTATTCAGTATGCCCTGGGCTATCCTGACCGTTTGGCCAACGATTTCCCGCGGTTTTCTTTCCGGAACTATCCTTCGCTCACTTTTGAACAGCCGGATACCAAAACATTCCGTAACCTGGCGATTGCCATTGAAGCCATGCATAAGGGCGGAAATGCTGCCTGCGTGATGAATGCTGCTAATGAAGAAGTGGTGAATGCCTTCCTGAAAAACAGGATCGGCTTCCTGCAGATGACCGAAGTAATCGAGGAAACGCTGGTTAAAATACCATTTATTGAAACCCCGACCCTGCACGATTATTACGAATGCGATAATGCCGCACGCGAACATGCTGCTTCCCTTATCAATTCTATCGTTATATAAATTGTCAAATAAAAATTAACAAAGAGTTTTGCCGGAATATGTATTAAAACTGATATATTAGGCAGATTAAAGCAGAAAAAATTAAATGACTACAGAGGTAATATTGGTGAAAGCCGGACAGTTATTACTGTCACTCTCTATTTTGGTAGTATTGCATGAGTTAGGCCATTTTATCCCGGCCAAGTTGTTCAAGACCAGGGTGGAAAAATTCTATTTGTTCTTTGATCCATGGTTTTCCCTTTTTAAAATCAAGAAAGGAGAAACGGAATATGGCGTCGGCTGGCTACCGTTGGGAGGATATGTAAAAATATCCGGGATGATAGATGAGAGTATGGATAAAGAGCAGCTGGCTAAACCGCCGCAGCCCTGGGAGTTCAGGGCAAAACCGGCCTGGCAGCGGTTGATTATTATGATTGGCGGGGTAACCGTTAATATCCTGCTCGCCTTTTTCATATATGCGATGCTGTTATGGCATTATGGAGAAAGTTACCTGCCGGTAAGTGAAGTTAAATACGGTATTCAGGCCGATTCCCTGGCAAAAAGTATTGGTATCAAAGACGGGGATAAGATCCTGACCATTGACCACCGCGCTATCAAATCGTTTGAATCCATTCCCGGAGATATCATTCTGCATGAAGCTAAAAGTATACAGGTAGACCGTGACGGGCAGGAAGTAAATATTCCTATCCCGGAAGGTTTTGTGAGAGGGCTGCTGAAACAGAAAGTACCTTTTGCGATGCCGCGTTTCCCGTTTGTAGCTGACAGCGTATTGGCCGGAAGCGCCGCTGCCAAAGTAAATGTGCAGAAAGGTGATCAGCTGGTAGCCATCAATGGCTTGGCCGTTCCATATTATAATGACTTTGCCAAAGAGATCCGCAAGCATAAGAACGAATCCGTAATTGTGAGCGTATTGCGGGGAAAAGATACGATCAATATGTCGGCCCAGCTGTCTGAAAAAGGCGAGTTTGGCGTATATCCAAAAATTCCGTTCACTTACGCCACCAAACATTTTACCTTCCTGGAATCGTTCCCCGCAGGGTTTAATAAAGGCATCGATAAGCTGATGGATTATGTAAGACAGTTCCGTTTGATCTTTGTTTCCAAAGAAGTAAAAGTGACAGAATCAGTTGGTGGCTTTGGCAGCATTGCCAATTTGTTCCCGGAAGTATGGGACTGGGTTTCCTTCTGGCAGCTCACCGCTTTCCTGTCTATTATCCTGGCATTCATGAATATCCTGCCTATTCCGGCGCTGGATGGTGGTCATGTGCTCTTCCTGTTGTACGAAATCATCACCGGCCGCAAACCGAGTGAGAAGTTCCTGGAATACGCACAGATCGTAGGCATGGTGCTGTTGTTCAGTGTGTTGCTGTTTGCAAACGGACTGGATATCTGGAGAAGTATCAGTAAATGGTTTTCTTAACAACAATGGATAAATTGTTTTAAAGAAAGTTGCAGGAGTAATTCTTCTGCAACTTTTTTATTTGATACAGGAAGAAAAAATCGTATCTTTGTGTGCTATTTTACCGGGGATGCCTGGTTTTGACAGCATAGATCTTTGAAAGTGTAAGCATGCCGTGCGTTGGATAATTAGCACGATAATCTGAATATTCAAACTCTAATTGGCGAATCTAATTACGCCATGGCTGCCTAATCAGAGATTAGACATCCATTATAGCCGCCTGAAGTTGTTGCCTTATGCGACTTCCGCCGCTGAATCATAAACCCATAGGGATAGGTATTCATGGTTTCTGTGAGTGAATACTGAAGCTACAACGGATACGGACACGGTTGGTTAGTTACGCCCCTGCCAGGTCCCGACAACTCAATGCGTAAATAAGCATGTAGAAAGCTTTCGGCGAATATGTTTGGACGCGGGTTCGATTCCCGCCATCTCCACCTTTGGACGCGGTTTCATTTTACCGCTTTTCAAGATTTTAAAAGTCACTGATTTTCAGTGACTTTTTTTATTTCTATAAGCTCAAAAAAGGACATTATTGTTGATAATTCGGTTAGTAAATCGGTTAGTCTTTTGTCTGCGGATTCACTAACCGAATTTTTCGGAAATCAGTGAAGATCTTCTTAGTAAAGGAGGGTTCGATCCCGGAAAAATAGGTGTTTGTCGATCCTTTTCCGGCTTAATGGCAAACCGACAACAAACCAACGGAAAAGCCTATACGCCAGATTAACAATAGAAGGTGTTCGATCCTCTTTGAGGTAGTAGCAGATGCCACGGCCCAGCCGGATAATCTTCTTTTCAGCTGTAAGCCGGTGCAAGGCAAGACGCACAGCAGAAAAATCTCCCAGGGCGCTTTCTTGTTTCCATGCCAGATTTGAGGACTTACTTATCAAGGTCGGGCGCTATCTCCCTGACCGCTGCACTGGTTGAAACTGGAAAATTTTTTCTATCCAGTGGGCCCATGTAGTTAAGCACACTATTGCCGGTTGCTTTGCCGGTTATAGCTGTCGAGGCCTGTACAGTAGCAATACTGCTGCCTTCCATCGAAATCAAAAAGTCCTGGGTCTTCAATTGTGCTCCCTTAAATATTGAAGAGCCTTCCACTTGAAGTTTGGCCTGATCGGCATGGCCCTTTAAGATAAGGGTGGCTGAGGCATCTATTTTTCCTTTTAGCAAATGGAGCTGAACTTGTCCTTGTAAGCCCGAGGAACCACTGAGATTCAGCTCAAGTTCCGGCTGCTTAAATGTTCCCGCTAATACAACATTAGCTGATCCGCTGAGCTGTATATTCTTTAATTGTGGCATACTGAGCCAGACCGAAATCTTGTTTGGATTTTCACCGGCTTGCATACCGGTGTGAACGCCGGAATATCCCCAGTTATAAGCGTTGTTTTCTTCCAGACGAATGGTTAATATACCATCTTTGACGGTTGTTTGTACAAACTTGAAGATCCTGGTTTCCGGTACCCCAACTTTTACCAGTGAAGTGCTTTCATTGGTGATCACTATATCGACCGATGCATCTGCGATAACCGCATTAAAGTTACCTAATTTGCGTTCCTCGATCACAAGCTTAGTTGTTGTATCCCTAGGAGCAGAAGCTTGTAGATCGGGAAGGTGGAATAAGCTAAAAAGGAGAAGACTAACGAAGGCTTTTGGATAATTTTTCATGATGCCAGATTGAAATGAATAATATTGATTATGTATTCGTTTTGATTGAAATGGCTATTGTTGATCTATCCGCTCATTACTGAGTTTTTTAACTTCAGGCTTGGCTAATGTTTTTCCGAAGGAATAACTGAGTGCAATAGAAAAATATCTGGATTTAATCTGAGTATAAGCATACTGCTCATAATAAGCTGAATTGATTGTATAACCGTAGTTTTTGGTTTTGAATACATCGTAAATATCCAGGTTCATCGTCAGCCGCTTACCAAACAGGCTTTGCTGGATGCCTGCATTGACACTGCCAATACCTCTTCTTTTAGCCTGGAATTCATAACTATTGGAATTATAGAAACCTGTTAAGCGAAAGAGCGTTTGTGGACTAAGTGTAAAAGTATTGCGCAAAGAACCCGAGAAGTAAGGTTTAGGTTTATAATAAATATTGTTGAGGCTATCAGTGCTTAAATACCCATTGGATAGACCGATATACGAATTGAGCTGCCACCAGCTGGTGATTTTATGACTGTAAATGACCGACAGTGCCAGATTTTTCATGTCAGTCGCATTGGTATTGGTGGTAATGACATGGTTATATACCGGGCTATAGGTCGTAATGGGATAGATATAGGAATCCTTCGTCTGGTTATAAGCCAGTGTCAGGATGATCGAATTGGCAGAAGTCCACTGGTTGGTGTACTGCAATTCCAGTTTATTGCTGTAAGCAGGTTTTAAAAAAGGATTACCGGTTTGATAATTATTGGGATCGGAGATATTCACAAAAGGATCTAACAGATCATAAGGCGGACGGTCAATTTTTCGGGCATAAGAAAAATCTATACTTTGGAAATCTGATAATTTATACGAAAGGGTCGCATTGGGAAACAGATTTCCATAGTCCTGTCTATGAGCCTGTTTAGTCGTGCTGCTGTTTATCCGAACGGTCGAATATTCATAGCGCAATCCCAGGCTGTAACTTAGCTTTTTAAAATGCTGTGTATACAGGGCATAAGCAGCGGAAATATTCTCTCTATACTTTAAACTACCGGATAAAAGCGGGGCTCTGTTAAACTCAGTGGTAGCGAAATCAAAAAGGTCTACGGAATTATCGTTGTCAATCACCGAGTAGGAGGCTTTTAGCCCGAAAGCAAGTTTGCGTTCAGCACCTAAAGGTAAAGTATAGTCTGTCTGTACCTGCGAAGATTTATAGATCCGGTTAGCATTACTCTGCTGGAGCAGCGAACGTCCAAAGTCAGGCTCCTGATCAGGGGAGAAATAGGAACGCGAGAAGTAATTAAATGGATTAAACCTGGTTTTGGTATAAAAACCACCAAGACAGAACTGCTCATCTTTTTGTTTGAAATTCCTGGTGTAATTCAGATTATAGGTATAATAATTTCCATTGTAATTGACCTTTTCATCCTGTAAAAAATAGCCCGATGGTTTACCCTGCCGATCCAGATTATCCGACCGGAGTATGGTTGGGAATCTGTTGTGAAATAAAGGAAAGTTAGCAGCAACATTGAGATAACTAGTGGAATCAATGGCATAGTTAATTTCAATCCTGGGATTCAAAACTTCTTGTTTTTGTGGCATTTGCGCCCGCTGAATGTTGACGGCATTCTCCGGATTACCTTGTTTGTTTTGAATATAGTTGTTCCGCAGATACAGGTCTTTGCGATATAAATAAGTCAGGCCAAATGAATAGGTAAATTTATTTTTCGTATAATCTATATTCAAGCCATTCCAGGTACCCGGTAAGGTTTCATATTTGGAAGCGATAGTTCCAAAGAAACCCTGACTGTATTTGTTTTTTAATTTAATATCAATTAGACCACCACCGGTGAGGGCATCATATTTAGCTGAAGGATTGGTATTGACGGTGATGGCTACTATCCGTTCAGCGGAGATGCCTTTCAGGTAATTCTGCAATTCCTGACCGGATAAATTTAGCAGTTTACCATTGACCATGATCCGGGCAGTATTTCCTTTGAGCTTGATATCATCACTTTCTGCACTCACTCCCGGAACTTGAGCCAATAAGTCCACTGCTGTCCCGGTTTTGTTGATACTTTTGTCATCGGGATTAAACTGGAAGCCACCTCCAAAACTTTCAATCAGATTTTTTCTACCACTTACGGTCATTTGTTCTAATCTAACAGACTTAGGTTGCAGCAGAATTTGCCACACGGTATCGATGTTGCCGGATGAGAGATGAACATCTTTGGAGTAAGCCAGATAGCCCATCATGCTTACCCCTAAAGTATATGGCCCAGTGAAGATTGATCCTATGACTATCCTTCCGTTTTCATCCGCTTGTTGGGAAACTGTTTTCCCTTGTGCAGACTTTAATGAAACAATGGCATAAGGGAGCGGTTGACGATTATTGCTGTCAGCTATCACAGCTTTAAAGGATATATTGGAGACTTGTTGCGCAAAGCCGAGTATTGGAATGAGCATGCCGATGGCTACTAGAAATGATTGTTTCATAGCACCTAAGATTATATTAAGCAGTAAAATAGTAGTGGATTAAGTTCCCGTTGTAATGTTTCCTTAGCGGTTTTCTGACAAGGCACGAACGCTTTCCAGGTCGATCTGATCCCCGATGAAGCTACTGACTGTCAAATGCCCCCAGGCTATAGAGACAACCGCAATTTCTTTAATGAGCTGTTTGCCGCGTGTATAAATAATGACGGTAGAATTGGCGGTTACTTTACGGTAATATTGGTCATAACGCCGGTCTTTTTTGACTTGCTGATCTAATTGTTCAAGCATGCTGCTTGTAAATTCAGGGGTCACCGGCATGCTTAAATTCTTATAGGTTTTAACCTGTTTCATGATTCTGGCGATAGAAGGGTGCTTCCAGGCTTCCTTATCATTCAACCTTTTTACCATCGCTTCTCCCATCATCTGGGCGTCATAGCCCGGCATTTTAGCATAGGTGGTAAAATAGGCATCAACAAAGCTATCGTCAGCTTTACCACTGTTCCTTTCCTGACCAAAGGCCAGGTTAAAGGAGAGCGATAGGAGAAGCAGGATGATAAATTGAGCTTTCATAATTAATTGTTTAAGCCGGGTATAACCGCGTTTTTAACTGCGTTATTCAGATTTGCGTCGGCCTGATTCAAGAGATTTGAAATTCGCATCAGGTCTGCCTCCACATTTTGTTGCAGCAGGGCTTCTGCTTTGTTTCTTTCATAGCGCCTATAGCTTTGGCTGATCGCAACAGTCGTTAACGCGAGAATTGCCACGGCAGCGACCTGACGCAGCGTTCTTCTCCAGACTGATAATCTGTGGATACGGCTTTCTGATGAAGAAGTCCTGAACTCCTGTATTGGAGTATCCAACAGCTTAAATTCATTTACGGCTTGAAAAAAGGGCTGCTCGGAGACCTGTTGCGCAGGATGCTGTTCCAGGTATTGCTTTAAAGCGCGTTCTTCCGCCAGGGTCGTTTCTGCCGCGTAGTATTTTTCTAATAATCGTTTCAGTTCCGCTGCTTCCATCATTTCTGAGTATTTGTTTTGATAAATTGTCTGCCCCTGAAGAGGTAGACCTTCACTTGTGATGCTGAAATCTCCAGAATCTCTGCAATCTCTTTGTATTCCAACTCCTCGACTTCTCTTAAATAAAGGATGTTTTGTTGCAATTGGGGTAAGGGTTGGATCATGCTGAGGAATTGATGCTTCAGATCATCGATCACCATATGCTTTTCAATCTCATTGGGCTGGGGTTTCTCCGTCAACTCACCCAGTTCCAAATGCAATCGTCGCTGCCGGGCCTTTTGGAAGTTCAGGTAGGTGTTGCGGGTGATCCGCATCCCATAAGCTTCCATGTTTTCCCATCTTTCCCATTGTTCCCGCATTTCCCATATTTTAATCAACGTATCCTGATGAATATCCTTAGCATCGCTCACATTTTTAGCGAGCGAATAGGCAAACCGATACAGTTTGGATTGACTACTCAAGAACTTTTCATACAGGCTTTGGTTCATATCTATTAGGGAGACAATTTGAAATCATCAAAAGTTACAATTCTTGAAAATTTTTTTTTGACCCGGTATATTATCGAAAGCTGATAACTTTCAGCTTGCTATTTAATCGGCTTCAGGTTGGAAATATGAATTGAATGCATGATTCTAATTTTAAGCATAAAGATGATAACATTCTAAATAGAAAAGAATGAACAATTCAATATTTACTAAGATTAAGGGAAATCCAGCGGTTAAAGTAATCGCTTTCTTACTCGTGGCACTAGCGATAACTATAAAAATCGGTGTATTAGGGTATGAATTTGTTCAATGACTAAAAGCGCATTAATCTACCGTGTTAGGTAAGCACTACGGTTCCCAACCAAGTTGCTATTTCACAATTTGCGGAGATTAATCCCAATGACTTTATAATTAGCCTTAAGTTTAATTGTTATTAACAAACCGGTAACAAAAGTAGTACTGTAGCCCCGGATTAATACTCCCGATTATGTGAATTTTTTAATATTATTGTGGTTAATACCAAGACTAATCAGTTAATTGCCAACCATAAATCATCATAGCGATCGCCAATTACTCCTGCAGATATCTGAAGGGGATGAGCAGGCATTTGCTACGCTTGTAAAAATGTATTCCGGTCTACTTTTTACATATCTGTTCAAACTCACCAAAGATCGGGATATAGCATCTGATGTGGTGCAGGAGATTTTCACCCAGTTATGGCTGACCAGGGAATCGCTAAAAGGAGTGGAAAGTTTTCGTTCCTGGTTATTTGTCATTTCCCGGCATCACGCAGTTAGGATGCTGAAAAATATCGATCGGGAAAACAGGATAAGGCAAGAATGGCATCAGCTAACGCAAACCAATTCTATAAACGATGAAGCGCGGGATCAGGCTTCTTTAAAGGAGGCCTATGATGCATTGGTGAATAAGGCCATTGACCAGCTTCCACCGCAACAGAAGAAAGTTTGGATATTAGCCCGGATGAAAGGAAAGAAATATGCTGAGATAGCAGGGGAAATGAATATCAGCCGGGAAACGGTAAAAAAGTATCTTCAGATTGCCTCTTCATCTATCGTAGATCATATCAAAAGTCAAGGCCTGCCTATCATCATCGCGTTCCTGATTATGGAATTGTAAATTTTTTTTCCATCCGATACCCCCTTTTTTATGGAAGCCTACTCCTAAGTAAAACACGCTTTCTTTTGAATCAAATTAATTGGCCGTGAATAGCAGACTGCAACATCTTTTGGAACAGTGGTCAAATGACCAGTTTACCGAGGCAGACAAACAGGAGCTTATTGAGATGCTGCGATCGGCATCTGCCGAACGGGAAATCATTCCTGTACTCCAGGATATGTGGGAAAAGACGGAAGATGAAGGTCTGTTCAGCGAGGAGCATCAGCAAACGATCATCAAAAATATCCTGGACCGTTATCCGGCGGGCGAGTTGCCGGATAAAAAGGAGATCGTGCCGACTATGTATGCTATTCACCGGACTCATTTTATACGAAGATGGAGATGGGCTGTGGCGTCGTCTGTAGCGCTTATAATAGGAATCGGGGCTTATTATTGGTATCAGCATATGCAGGGGAAACGACCGGTTGATATGGTGCAGTCAACAACGCGTGTTCAGCCTGGCCAAAATGGCGCGCTCCTAACCTTATCGAACGGGTCGCAAGTACTTTTAGATACCTTACAAAACGGTAGAATAGTATTACAGGGGGGAGTTGTAGCCAGGATCAGGAATGGGATACTGCTTTACGAAGGAACGGGATCGGAAGTACAATACAACACTATTTCTACTCCGAAGGGCAGACAATTTCAGCTGCAATTGTCGGATGGGACCAACGTGTGGTTGAACGCAGAAAGCTCAATCCGTTATCCGGTGACATTTGCGGGTAATGAAAGACTTGTTCGTATTATAGGAGAAGTTTTCCTGGAAGTAGCTCAAAATCCCTCCATTCCTTTTCGGGTAGACGTTAATGGAAGTACCTGGCTTGAAGTACTCGGAACGAGTTTTAATGTGAATGCTTATGAAAATGAAGGGGCTATTCGGACTACGTTGCAGGAGGGATCTTTGAGGGTAGTGGGGGATCGGTTCAACGGGCATTTGCAAAAGGTGCTTTCCCCCGGACAGCAGGCCCTGACGACCAAAGGGAATGCGGATATCCGGGTGTTTGACGATGTAAATGCCGCTTCAGTTACTGCCTGGAAAGATGGCGTATTTGATTTTAATAATGTTCCGCTGGAGGAAGCTATGCGACAACTGGCAAGATGGTATGATATTGAGGTGGTTTATCAACAACCGGTTCCGAAAGTGCAACTGGGCGGTACCATAAAAAGAAGCCTGCCCTTTGCCGATGTTTTGTATTTCCTGGGTAAGGTAGGTCTTCACTACAAATTGGAAGGAAACAGGAGGTTGATTGTACTTCCGTGATGATTTTTAGATTTATAATTTGATAAATATCATAGTGATGAAATGATAGATAGCTGGCCGTTTAACAAAAGCCGAAGATGTTTGAACATCCCCGGTAGGTATAAGGTCAGCCAATGAAGCAACTTGATTCGAGATAACTGCCATTTACCAACCAAACTATTTACGAAGTATGGAATTTTTTGCTTTTCACCAGCCGTCGGGGCTTGGATTAGCCCGGCGTGGCTTTATCCTTCACACCGTATCAACCAAAATGCCGTTAGCAATGAAACTAACATTTTTTTCATTGATTATTTTTTTTATTCAGTTGCAAGCTGCAGGACAGTCGCAACCTATCACGGCGAACTTACACAGTGAGCCTTTGCGTAACGTGTTTAAGATTATTGAAAAACAAACGGGAATGACTGTTTTCTATAATGAGGAACACATTAAGAATACCCACCTGGTGACTATTGAAGCTCGCCAGATGCCATTAGGTGATTTTTTAACCATCATTTTAAAACCTGAGAAACTCGATTATGAAATAAAAAAGAATAATGTGGTGGTAAGCCGGATTGATCCCGGAGTTCCTGAAAAAGATGGGAACCGATCTGGTCCTCAATTGCCAAAGATGAAAGTATCAGGAACCATCACGGGTTCAGATAAAAAACCTTTACCGGGAGCCACCATCCGGATAAAAGGCAGCCAGTACCTGGTTTTGAGTGATGAAAAGGGGATGTTTCAGATAGAAGCTGAAAAAGGGGCAATACTTTTGGTAAGCTTCGTTGGCTTTAGTGAAAAAGAGGTGAAGGTTAATGATGCGCAAATGATATCGATTGTGCTGGCGCCTTCGGAGCAAAAGCTGGATTACGTGGAAATTGTTTCTACGGGCTATCAGAATATTACCAGGGAACGAAATACGGGTTCTGTGGCAAAAGTGGATATGAATACCGTTGTTAACAGATCCAGCAGCACCAATATCCTACAAAGACTTGACGGGTTAGTACCCGGTCTTGTCGTAAACAACACACCCGGAGGAGAGCCACTGCTGATTCGTGGTTTAACTTCGCTCAACTCTACAAGATCTCCATTGATCGTGGTGGATGGAGTGGAATTACCAAGTGATAATACCAGTGATGGATCACGTAACAATGTATTGAATAGTGCTAACCCGATTGCCAATATCAATCCCCAGGATATTGCAGATATCACTGTACTGAAGGATGCCTCTGCTGCTTCCATTTGGGGGGCAAAAGCAGCTAACGGAGTAATCGTCATTACTACCAAAAAAGGGAAAATGGGGCAAAAATTACAGGTGGACTATGATGGTTATTATAATTTTCAGGGTAAACCAGATCGCGGCTATATTCCAAAAATGAACAGCCGGGATTTTATTGCTACCGCAAAAGAAATCTTTCCTCAATTCGCACCTTATTATGACTGGAATACAGTACAGGCATTGGCCCCGGTTCCTCCCCATCTGCAAATTCAATATGATGCGTATCGGGGGCTAATCACCAGTGCGCAGGCCAATAAGGCGCTGGATAGCCTGGCAGCCATTGATAACAGGGGGGAAATTGCTAATAGTTTTTATAGAAATGCAGCCACTACCAACCATACCGTTTCCCTTTCAGGAGGAGGAGACGTTTACGGTTTTTATGGATCGTTCAGCTATACCGGCATTCAGAGCAGTACACCGGGAGAAAGGAACAACTCGTATAAATTAAATGTCAGGCAGGATTTCAATTTCAGCAAAAGGCTACAGTTGTCAGTGGTCACTGATCTTACCAATACGGTAATGAGCACTACCAATCTCGGTATAGGGATTATAGCGCCGGATGTTTCCTTTGTACCTTATCAGCGTTTTCTCAACGATGCGGGAAGTCCGCTGCCAGTAAACTTTCTGGGAAACTACAGCGATTCCCTCAGGCTTGATTATGCGGCCAGGAGTCGCGTTAACCTGGATTATGTTCCCCTTGACGAGTTCAACAGAGGGTATTCTAAAAGCAGCAACATATCCGGAAGGGTGGTGGGCAGTGCGAAATTACTTTTGCTGAAGGGCCTGCGGTTTGAAGGTACTTATGGTTATCAGACATTTTCGAGGAACAGCCGCACTGTTCAGTACCAGGAAAGTTATGCGGTACGAGACCAGCTTGTTGGTTTTACGCAGGCTCCCAATATAAGCAGCACCCCCAGGTATTGGTTGCCGAAGGACGGAGGGATGCTCAACGTGAATAATGCGTCTCAGAAAAACTGGACAGTAAGAAATCAGCTGATATTCGACCAAAACTGGGATCCGCACCAGATTACCATTATGGCGGGACAAGAAGCAACAAGCGCTACGCCAGTTACGTCTACAGCAACGTATTACGGGTGGGATGATCAGTTGCAGGTTTCCCGTCCGGTAAATATTGATACGTTAATGAAAGGGATTAAAGGGACGGTACCAGGCAGACTGGGGAAAGTATTACCGGAAAATAATGTAGGTGGGGGAGAAGGCGCTATCGCAAGAACAACCTCTTATTATTCCACCGTAGGATATATGTATCAATGGAAGTATGCGCTGAATGCGAGTTGGAGGATTGACGAAAGCAATTTATTCGGCCTGGCCAAATCTGCTCAAAACAGGCCGGTTTATAGTATAGGTGGCAAATGGTTGATGAACAGGGAAGACTTCATGAAATCGCTTGCATGGCTGGATCGACTGCATGTGAGGTTCACCTATGGAATAACGGGTAATGCACCCAGGCCCGCACAGGCTGCCTCTTTTGATATCCTGCAAGCCTCTTCAAACGTAAACTATGTAACAGGCGTAGGTTTAATTGTCGGCACACCGGGTAACGATAAGCTTACCTGGGAAGGAACAAGGGTTTATAACACAGGGCTGGATTTTACTGTTTTGGGTGGCAGATTGGGAGGTTCAATAGACGGCTATATAAAAAAGACTACAGACCTGATAGGTTCACTGATGACGGCTCCGCTGACCGGATATCCCACTGTTATTGGAAATTACGGAGACCTTGAAAATAAAGGGATCGAATTCAGCCTGAATTCTCTTAACGTCATTTCCCGGGATTTTAACTGGAATACCGCCCTGAACCTCTCTTACAATAAAAACAAGATAACGAGGATGGCAGCAGCCAGTGCTATCACAACTGGTACTGATATGATCGGTACCCCCTTCGTGGAAGGTAAACCTGCATATGCCGTATTCGAGTTTATAAATGGTGGACTAAACGCTGCCGGAGATCCGCAAATTATTCAGGCCGATGGAAAAATCCTTTCTGATAAAAATGGATCCAAACCAGAGGATGTTCATTTGGCGGGAACCTCCCAACCTATTGTGACCGGTGGATTATTCAATACTTTCTTTTATAAGGGTTTTCAATTAGGCATTAACATCAGCTTTAATTTAGGGCATGTGTTGTTCCGGGATTTCAATGGAGTTTGGCAGGAACCTCTGTACCAAAACAACATCCAGCCTGAATTTGCCAATCGCTGGAAAGTGCCGGGAGATGAGAACAGGACAAATATCCCGAGATACGCCTATAATACCACCATTGATAACGGGAGAAATATCTATTACTACACCTACTCTAACCTGAATTCATTTGACGCCTCCTATGCAAAGATCAGGGAGATCACGCTTTCCTATGACGTGGCCAAGGGATTGGTCCGGAGAATACACGCGGAAGGATTAACTTTTAGAGCACAGGTATCCAATCTTATGCTCTGGAAGAAGAACCACCTGGGAATCGATCCCGAGTTTCAATCACCAGCAGGTAACAGGAATATTCGCACAGGACAAGGCACCATTACCATTGGTGCACACCTTACTCTTTAATTAAACCAGCTTTAAGATGATGAGATCCATTCATAAGGTATTAATACCGTTTCTATTTATACTACTGCTAATCCAGACCTCATGCTCCAAAGACTTCCTGGAAATTGAGCCTAAAGGCTCCCGCGTGGCCAAAACAACATCGGACTACGAGCAATTGATGAACGCCGTGAGTCTCCAGGTACTCTATGCCGCATCTTTGTACCAGGGCGATGAAATGGCAGCTCAGCAAACTTATATGGATGCCGCTTCGATCAGAACGCAACGGTTGTTCAGATTTGAAGAAAGGGTGTATGATGACGATCAGTTACCATCCGAAACCTGGCATCTCGGCAGCATCTATACCTTCAATAAAGTTATTAACGAAGTAATGCAATCACAGGGAGGAACAGATCAGCAAAAGAAGGCGATCCTCGCGGAGGCCAAAGTAGGCAGGGCGCTTTGCCATCTTTATTTTCTTTCTGATTATTCCTTACCCTATAATGCGGCTACCGCTGCTACCGATTTAGGTGTGCCACTGCTGACAAAGGCAGATGTAACGCAAACAACGTTTGTGCGGGCTTCCGTTCAGGAAAGCTATGATTTCATTATAAAAGACCTGGTAGAGGCATTGCCAGATCTTGGCCCGTTAACACACCGGCGGAAGTTTTCCAGGATAGCGGCCGAATTCATACTGGGCCGTGTTTATTTGTATATGGCAAAGTTTGATGAAGCCAGCACACATGTAGATGCGGCATTTGCGGAACTTGATAAGGCTACCATACCCCTGGCATTATACGATTACAATACCGTGCTTGATCCTAATGAAATTGACTCGTGGCTTCCGGACTTTGGATTTGGGCTTTCCAACTACCCACTGGCAGCGAATAATGCTGAAGTGATGTACAATCTCAGTATGATCAATTTTCAATTACAACAAGCCAATACCTATGTATTTTCCCCTGAAACAGCAGCATTGTACGATCCAATGGATAAACGGCTGCTGCTGTTCTCCGGAAATGAAATGTTCAATCCGGACCAGGTATTTCCGCGTGGAATGAGGCGCTATTCAGCGTCTCTCTTCTCCGGGTTGGAAGTAGGTCCTTCTTTACCGGATCTTTATCTCATGCGCGCAGAGCTAAAAGCAAGAGCGGGCAATCTTACAGGGGCAAAGAGCGATCTGGAGTTTTTGCGCTCTAAAAGGATGCCCGCAAATATCGTAGCCATTCCTTCGAGCATAGCGGGAGATAAGGAAGCGCTGGTTCGTTTTATCCTGGACGAACGTATCCGGGAATTTGCCACTTCCGGCATGCGCTGGATGGATATGCGCCGCCTTTCAGTAGACCCTGTTTATGGTAATACGGTTAAGTATACACATAAACTTTATGACGATGCCGGTAATGTAGTGGCAATATATACGCTAAAGCCGGAAAGGTTTGCCTTGAAATTCGGCCAACGAATGCTGGCCGAAAACAAGGGATTGATTGAAAATAAGTAAACGGATGGATATGAATAAAACAATCATTGCAGCAGCTTTCATGCTCATGGCCGCATCGGTACATGCACAGGTTGCTTGTATTATAAAAGGAGAAGTAGCAAAGGGACATCCGGCAAAGCGTGCCGTGATAGGTTATGAGGATGATAAAAAATATAAAACCGATACGGTAAATATTAAAGGAGGTCGGTTCGGGTTTACGGCTTCCGCTTTAAGGCCGGCGCTGGCACAAGTTACGCTGCTGGTGCCACCACCGCCGGGGAAACGCCGTCACAAAGAATCGGAAGAGAACGAGGATCAGTATACGTCAAAAAATATGGCCCTGTTTTATCTGGAAGAAACGATCCATGTGCAATTTGATACTGCCGGCATGGCAACTGTAACCGGGGGAGGCAAAGAACAACGGGCCTATGAAGCTTTCGTTGCTTTTGGTAAGGAAAACGAGAAGAAGGATAAGGAAGCACTTTCTTTTGAAAAAATGGTGACTGCTTTTATTGAGAAATATCCTGATGCGTATATCAGTTTAGACATGATGGAAATGTTTGCGGGCGTTATTCAGCCGTCAACGTTTGAACCTATGTATCTGGCGCTGAGCCCAAGGCTTAGGAATACAGACAAAGCTAAAGACTGGAAAACAAAGCTGGATGAAGCGAAGAAGTTGG
Source organism: Chitinophaga hostae (assembly GCF_018224885.1). Lineage (GTDB taxonomy): Bacteria > Bacteroidota > Bacteroidia > Chitinophagales > Chitinophagaceae > Chitinophaga > Chitinophaga hostae. The sequence goes on from NZ_JAGTXB010000013.1 coordinate 33,869, forward strand.
ATGTTGGTCAGCCGTCGATCGACTTCACACTAAACGATGTACAGGGAACACCCGTTTCTTTGTCTTCTTTCAGGGGGCGCTATGTTTTGCTCGACTTCTGGGCAAGCTGGTGTGGACCATGCCGGGCCGGCCACCCCGAATTGATTAATGCTTACAACAAATTCAAGGGTGATAAATTCGAGATACTTGCCGTGTCTCTGGATGATAAAAAGGCTGCCTGGATGAAGGCCATCCAGGAGGATAAGTTGCCGTGGAAACAAGCCAGCGACTTAAAAGGTTCGTCGAGTAAAGCGGCCAAAATGTACAACATCACCCAGATCCCGCAAAACCTGTTGATAGATCCTGCAGGGGTGATTGTTGGCAGAAATCTTACTGGTAAAAGTCTTGAAGAGAAGCTTTCTGACGTACTGAAATGAATACTATAAAATAACCTGTTTAAATCATTGCCTGTAACTGTGGCAAATACAGGACAAAAATGAATGATCTATGAGAAAGATGTTTTTAACCGCTTGCCTATTTGCTATGGCGTTGGTATCCTATGCGCAGGATTTTACAGTAAAAGGTAAGATTGAAGGGATCGATAAGTCTGTCAATATCACGCTCTCATATGGCGGGAAAGAATTAACGCAGGTATCAGGGGATGGTGCTTTCTCTTTTAAGGAGAACTATATACCTGTTGACGCCATACTAAAAGTTACGCCCCATCATCCAACGCTGGCTATGACAGATACGGCTTATTGGTCCTGGGCGATGACGCAGACACATTTGGTAGGAGTAAAAGATTTCTTCCTCGAAGGAGATGTCTCCATAACAGGAACCGTTCAGGAGATGACGGTGCAAGGTATAAACCAGGAAATGTATCAGGCATTCCACGCGAAGGAACGGGCGTTAGAAAAAGCGCAGGATTCACTTAGGGGCATGGGGAGAAGTAATAAAGGAAATGATTCGGAGGATGATGATACTGAAACGGAACCTGTTGAAAGGGAGCCGTCAGCCGCTGAAAAGCAGTTGTTGAAACAAGTGAATGAGCTAAGACTACAGTTTGTTGCTCAGCATCCCGATAGTTATTTCAGCCTTAATCTGGCGAGCGAACAAAGTTCGGGTGATGTAGCCACCTTCAACCGGATGCTGGGTCTGCTGAGTGAACGGATGCGTAAAACAACAAGATATGCCGGTTTGAAAAAAATGTCCGACGGTTTCGCGATGAGAAAAGTAGGCAATCGTGCGAAAGGATTTACATTAAAGACAGCTGGAGGCACGCCGGTCTCTTTGTCATCCTATAAAGGCAAATATGTATTGATCGATTTCTGGGCAAGTTGGTGCGGGCCTTGTCGTGCTGAGAACCCCAACGTTGTACGTGCTTATAAGCAATTCAAAGACAAGAATTTTGAGGTGTTGAGTATTTCGGTGGATGCCGACAAGGTTGCCTGGCTGAAGGCTGTAAGAGAAGATGGATTACCGTGGACGCAGGTGATCGATTTGAAAGGAGGCCATTCAACAGCGATGGCTTACGCCGTTACTGGTATTCCTGATAATGTATTGGTAGATCCGAAAGGAACTATCATTGCGACCAATTTGCGTGGTAAATCCCTGCAGGCCGCATTGTCTAAATTCCTTAAGTAAGAAAGGGAAGTTGTTGAGGAGAAAGAAGATGAAAACCCGTTGATGCCGACTGTAATCATTCAAAATTTATAAAACTGTTTAATTTGAATCTGATGAAAATGAGAAAGTTAATCTTGCTGTTGTTGATTTCCAGTTCTGTTTTCGCACAACAGGCAAAATCCACGAAATATAACTTTCAGGATTTTGCTTTGATTGTGAATGTGGAAGACCAGGAGAGGCAATACAATGAAATGCTGAAAGCAAACCCTGTCGACCCGGCGAAACCGACCATGTATGGGGAATATCGTGCGCAACTGGCACTAGGGTGGCTCACCAGAGGTAACTTTGAGCGGTACTGGTATTATAAGAATACCAACCCGAAATTCAGTGTACTCCAGCTTACCTATCTGGCCTACGCAATGGAGTATCTGCTTGATGCCAATAAGAACCCTGCTGAATTGGAGAAAGTGTCAGGAGGAATATTGAAGGATATTGAGGCTGGAGCGATAAGCGATGAAATAGGAAGAGCGCAGCCTATTATGGAAGTAAATGCTACTGTCAATGCCCAACTAGGGAATATAGAAACTGCTGTGAAACTGCTGGCTAAGTCATCGGAGGTCAAAGGGGCTATTCGTGATATGAAATATTTCAGGGATTCAAAAGCCAATTACCTGAACCGTTATGCCATCGTGATGTCGGCAGCCGGCAAAAATCAAATCGCATTTGATACGCTGAGCAAGGCTTTCAGGGAAGCTGAGTCCAATCCGGTTATGGTGAATACGTTCAGGGAGGTTTATAAAAAATTGAAGGGTAATGAAACTGGTTTCGAACAATATCTCAAATCCTTGCAGGACGAAGCTTATGAGGAGTGTTACAAAGAGGTGGAAAAATCCTATATCGCATCTTCCAAAAAAACACTGGATGGTTTTTTCCCAAATCCCCGTAAGGAGGAAGGCCCAATGAAGCTCTTTGAGGCCAAGCAACCTGTAAAAGATATATCATTGCTGGATTTGAACGGCAAATCCGTTAGTCTTGGCGACTATAAAGGAAAGGTATTAGCTTTAGATTTCTGGTCTACGTTGTGTACGCCTTGTGTAGCGGCTTTCAGCGGATTTGAACGTGTGGTGGCTGATTATAAAAAAGATGTATTTCAAATGTTTGTGGTGAATCTTTTTGAAGATCAGGCTACTGTAAAATCATTCGTGGCAAAAAAAGGAATAGCCCTCGATGTTTTACACGATGAAGAAAACAAGGCATACAATATTCAGGGAACCCCCACTAAAATCGTTTTTGATCCTTTGGGTAATATAAGGTTCTATAGCGCCGGATATGCTGGTTCTACGGACAGGGAATATTATAAATTGAAGTCCATGGTGGAGATCACGAAAGCCAGGTACAAAGGATAATATAACGGACAGCCATCAGATTTGATGGTAATTGAATTTAGAAATTCTAAAATGGCTTTCACCCTGTAACTAGTATGTATGAGATCAGTGTTTTTTTTGATATTAATAAGCCTTGCCGCTATTTCCGGGTTTGCGCAGAATTCCCACCCGGTTTCCTGGAAATTTAGCAGCGAATCCACCGGGCCACGCACTTTTAAAATTAATTTTGTGGCTTCCATCAAAGAGCCTTTTCATATTTATCCCCAGTCTTTTGATGGTGGATTGGGCATGCCTACTACTATTTCGTTCGAGGAAAATGCCAACGTTGAATTGATAGGAGAGATGGAGGAAAAAGGTGTTGAATCTTCAAATGGAGAAGCGGTAGCTTTCTACGCGAAGGCTGTTACGTTTTCACAAACCATTAAACTCAAGACTGACGTGAAAACAACACTGCGTTTCCGGATCAAATACATGGCTTGCAACAATCAAATGTGCCTTCCTCCATCATCGAAGGAATTTACGTTGGTGATAAACGAAAAAGGGGGTGTTGCTGTTGCAACCGAGGAGGAGAAGATAAGCCTGATATCGGATAAACCTGAAGTGGCATTGAAATATGAGGATTTTGTGTTGCCCGATACAGAAGGAAAAAAAGTCTTTACCAAAGTAATTACATCGGGGAACAAATATACGTTCATCGATTTCTGGGCGAGCTGGTGCTCGCCATGCAGGGCGCAGGCTAAAGCGCTTGTGCCGCTCTACAATAAATATAGCAAGAAGGGTTTTGGTGTAATTGGCGTTTCTCTGGATACGGATGCGGCAGCCTGGAAAAAGGCGATCAAAAACGATGGTTACACCTGGACCAATCTCAGTGATTTGAAAGGGTTTGATTCCCCCATTAGTAAAAAATATGGCATTAAAGCTATTCCCAGGAATTTCCTGATCAATAACAAAGGTGTTATTGTAGCCAGGGACCTCCACGGAAAAGAGCTGGAAGCAAAACTAATGGAACTGTTTAACTAAATGACAGGAGTTTTCCTGATTGCAGCGCATTAACCGACTGGCGCAATTCCTACCGGAATTCGCTTATTAAATCCAATTAAACCTACCTGAATTGAAAAAGTTATTTATAGCCGGGTTGTCAATAATACAACTGACAGCTTTCGCTCAGGGTAATAGTAAGTTTACCATCAAGGGTAACTACCGTACCGGTAATTCTTCCGGAAAGGCATACTTAGCGTATACGATGAATGGTAAATCCATAATTGATTCTGTTGAGTTGAAGGACGGTTTTTTCAAATTTGCAGGCAAGACATCCGCTTCGCCCGTGCCTGCTACATTGACCTTTGATACAAAAGGTGTTGGGAGAACTGAAAGCCTGGAACAGATAACTGTTTATCTTGAGCCGGGTACCATTAACGTTAAGACGAATGGAGCCACAGTTATAGGATCACAGGTAACCGGAACCCCTTATAACAATGATTATAACGATCTTAATAACCTGGTTGACGCGGGCATTTCACATATGACTGACGAGGACAGGCGGTTCATGGAAGGAAAGGTGTCACCGCTGTCAACACAAGATTATGAGACCAAAGTGGCACAGTTCCGGAAGAGGTTCAGCGATATAACTTCAGATGCCTATGTTAAGTTTATAAAATCCCACACCACATCCATGCTAAGCCTGGAGTTGTTTCCTAAGGTTGCTTATGAGCAACGCTATGAGGTGGTGAAGCCTTTGTTTGATGGATTATCATCCAAAATCAAAAACAGTGCGGAGGGTAAGAAATTGGCAGGGAACCTGGAAAAAATGAGAGTGCTGGCAATAGGGCAACCCGCGCCGGACATCGAGCTTGCCGATACAGCAGGTAAGCTGGTTAAACTATCTTCGTTTCGTGGTAAATATGTGCTGCTGGACTTCTGGGCTTCCTGGTGTGGTCCTTGCCGGGCTGAAAATCCCAACCTGGTTAAGGTCTATAACAAATTTAAAGACAAGAACTTCACTATTATTAGTATATCACTGGATAAGTTTGATAGTAAGGCATTGTGGTTGGCAGCTATAAAAAATGATGGTCTTTCATGGCTTCAGCTTTCTGACCTGAAGTTTTGGGATAGTGCCGCCGCTAAATTATATGGTGTCCAGGCAATTCCTCAGAATTTTTTGATTGATCCTAATGGAATCATTGTTGGGAAAACCTTGGTTGGAAATTCGTTGGATGCTAAAATGAGTGAAATTTTTTATCCTGTAAAAGCTGTCAATTAGCGTAAATCCTAAAGGTTTAGCGATGGAGGATGTTGGGAAGGCGGCGGCTTTTTTAGAAGTTATCAAATTATATCATAATTTTGCGCTGAATTGATTAGCCTTTTCATCCTTTCAGTTGTTTTACTATGAAAAAAGTCATTGCTCTTGGGCTCATTTGTCTGTTAACCTGCACCGCAAAGGGACAGTTATTTGACCGTATTAAAAATAAAGTGAACCAAAAGGTCAATGATGCGGTAGACAAAACGATCGACAAAACGATCGACAAGACGGTAGATAATGTCGGCAAGAAGAAGGAGAAAACTCCTTCCAATGTTCCTGTCGGAAATGATAATACCGGCAATGCGGACAATACAGGCGTTGCTTCGACCCCATCAGTTGCTGCAGGCCCTAACCTGGATGTTAAATCCTACTCCAGATTTGATTTTGTTCCCGGCGCCAAAGTGATTGTCCAGGACGACTTTTCCCAGGATGCTATCGGCGATTTCCCTGCCCAATGGAATACGCGCACCAGCGGTGAGGTCGTAACGGTCAACAACCATCCCGGTAAATGGCTGAGCGTTAGGCAGGACGGTGTTTTTTACCCGGAGTATATCAGTAATCTCCCGGACAATTTCACCTTACAGGTAGATGTAATGGCGACCAACGGCGTTGCAAGTATCAGTAGCTTCAGCATTGGCCTGGTGCAGGCAAAAACCGATGATGAGAAATTTGCTGCAGGGGAATATTCTTCGCTCAGTATCCCGGGTTTCAAGATCAGCCTGTCGCCGGCTAACGGCAGCAGTTCCGGAGTAGGCACTTTGTCTTACAGCAGTAACCATGTCAGTTCAACCAGTGTGGATGCAGCAGAATTCCGCGTTCCTAAAAAGAATATGGTGACCGTTTCCATCTGGCGTCAGAAACAACGGATACGGGTATATCTTGACAGCACAAAGGCGCTGGATCTTCCCCGTGCGCTGGATGCTACCGCTTTATTGAATTCCGTGTTTTTCTCTGCCTATGCACCGGATTTCAGTAAGGAAGGAGGCGCCTATTTTGTAGGGAATATCCGTTTGGCTGTTGGCGCTCCTGATACCAGGAACAAACTGATCACTGAAGGTAAGTTCATCACGCATGGCATCCTGTTCGATGTGAACAGCGATAAAGTACAGGCGGCTTCCTATGGCTCATTGCAGGATATTGCCAATGTGCTCAAAGAAAATGCTTCCGTTCGTGTAAAGATCATCGGTCATACCGATGCTGATGGAGAGGACCAGCCTAACCTGGACTTATCCAAACGCAGGGCCGAAGCTGTAAAAGCCAGCCTGACCCAGGTATTCGGTATCGATGCCGCCCGCATGGAAACAGATGGCAAAGGAGAAACACAGCCTATCGATAACAGCAATACAACCGCTGCCAAGGCTAATAACAGGAGAGTAGAATTCGTTAAGCTCTGATTAAAAATATTGAACTAAATAAAAAGGCCCCGGTGTTGATCCGGAGCCTTTTTATACGGCGGAAGGATTAGTGTGCGGTTGTTTGCTGCGACTTTTTTGTTTCCTGATACTTCTTATTTCACAATCATCCCGGTTATTCCTCCTATTATATCATTTAAACTTACAGGCTTTTCGTTTTTCCAATAGGTGGCGATGCCATCAAGATAGCCACCCACATAAACGTCATTTCCTACCACTGTGATGGCTTTTACCCCGGCACCTGAAGCTTCGTTCCCATTGGTTAACCGGACTGCTGTTCCATTTTTCCAAGAAACAACGACATTGGCGCCGGCTTGGGTTCTGTCGATCCCGGCCACGTATACATCGTTGCCGGATGCGGCAATAGCACTGGCCCTGCAACCATTCGGAAGGGTGACATGCTCACCATTTTTCCAGTACGCCGCAACTTCTTCCCCGGCTGCATTGATTTCAAATCCCGCCACATACACGTCATTGCCGGATATGGCAATAGCATGAGCCTCTGCGCTCTTCCTGCCGTCGGTCAGCGCTGTTGCTTTTCCATTCTTCCAGCAGGTAGCCACATATTCTCCCTGATCACTTACCTGGTAACCGGCTATATAAACATTCTCTCCGCTAACGGCAATTGCATTCAATTTAGTGTCCTCCCCCAATGAAGTGCCGGTTCCATTTTTCCAATACATAGCGCGCTTTCCATCATTGCCGATCACATGCACATCTGAACCGGACACGCTGATGCCCGTTGCTTTGGCATATGTTTTCCCATCGCTGAGTGTGATCGCTTTTTTATTTTTCCAATAAGTGGCAACAGGTTCTCCTGCATCATTATCCTGATACCCGGCAACATACTCATCATTTCCGGATACTGCTATTGCCGACGCCCCGGCATGTGTTTTACCATCCGTTAACTGGATCATCTCTCCATTTTTCCAATAGGTCAGACCTCTTTTACCAGAGTAGTCATCATATACCAGTAGCAGCGAAGGAGATGACTGTGCCTGAAGAACAGCGCTGGTGACCAATAATAATAATAACAAGGGGCCTGCTAATCGTTTAATCTTTCTGATCATTTTTTACTTTTTGTGCGTGATATTTTTGTATACCAGGAAAACTGAGCTATTTCAAGCCCTCAAAAATAGGTGGTTAATGTTGGAAGTTTCATTTTTATACGACTACAGATATACTACTGTCGCCTCAACAGGTGGCTACAAAACGTCTACAAGGCCTGTTACAACATGTTATGCGGTGGGGGAAAGGAGCATGAAGTGAATATGCCTGATGGATTTTTGAAAGGGGATTTATTTTAGTACGTTATCCTGCCTAAATATTTTCACTGCAGTCACATTACGGCCATAGGCATTTAGTTTTAGTTTATTGTTTATTTTTTAACTCAAATTCTATCCAACATGAAACACTCTAATGGGAGCTACATTAGCTCCGTATGCTGTCTTGTAGCGTCAATGTTCCTCTTTTCCTCCTGCTCAAAGAAAGACAAAGATCCGAACGGATTATCGCCAACATCCCCTGTTAAGGAGATGACCAATTACCTGGTAAGCCAGGGGTTTGATGAGCAACATATTGTTTTTGACAAGGACCGCGTTGTTATCGAAAGTGATATCATCATGACCATTCCTGATCTTGAACAGCGCGTTGCTACCTGGAAAAGAGAAATCCAGGCGGGTGTACCTCAAACAGAACAACGGAGGAACACTTATATTGTAAGCAATGCTTATAATGCTAACATTAAATTCTACATCGACCCTGCAGTGCCTGCCAACTGGAGAACGGCAATACAGGGAGCGGTGAACAACTGGAATGCTGTGAACGGCACCCGTTTGGGGATGTCTATTGTAACCAGCCAGGCCAGTGCGAACACGCGGATTTTTATGGGTTATGAAAATTCAAACTGGATTGCCAGGGCCTATCTGCCAGGATCAGATAGCAAGCCCGGCGTAACCGTGGAGATCAATTCCAAATACAATGACCTGGCGGCCAGCCAGAAGTTGTTCGCAATCACCCATGAGTTTGGCCATACCATTGGCTTCCATCACACCAATCAGACTTCCGGTACGCATATTCCCGGAACTCCGACGGTAGATGCAAACTCTGTAATGAATTCGTTCGTGCTTCCATGGAATGGGTTTACCGCCGGCGATATTCTTGCAACGCAGATTTTATATCCGCAATAGACTGTAAGTGGGACCAGGTTTAGGGCTGGTTGAAGTATTTTCAGCCAGCCCTTTTTAGTTGATATTATTATATCACTATCTTGTGATAAGATTTTATTCCGCCCCGTAAAAACATCGATGGCCGCCAAACTGGCGGCCATCGATGTTTTTACGGAGGTGTTGTATACTTTATTTTACCGCTTCGCTTTTGAAAAATGTGTCCACTTCTTTCACCCATAAGTCCGGTGTTTCCATGGCTGCAAAGTGACCACCTTTATTCATGACGGTAAATCGTTTTAAATTTACTTTTCTTTCTGCCCATTCCTTTGGTGTAGGCGCATCGCCGGGGAATATGGCCACGCCGGTGGGGGTATTCACTTTTTGACCGGAGGCCTGTGGTTGATGGGCAGCTACTCCGTAGGTGCGCATCGAAGAGTTGATAGTTTGGCTCACCCAGTAGATCATGATATTGGTGAGCAGTTCGTCTTTTGTAAAGTGGTCTTCAATGGTGCCATCCGGTGTGCGCCAGGAATTGAATTTCTCCACGATCCAGGACGCTAGGCCTGTTGGAGAATCGTTCAGGCCAAAGGCCTGCGTTTGCGGTTTGGTGGCATGTAACATGGCGTATGCGCCTTCCCTGTACCACCATTGCTGGATAAATTGTCCGAATTCCTGCTCGGTTTTAGACATCTTGCTCCAATCTTCGGAACCATCAGGGTAGCCTACATCTGTCAGGTGGATGGCTGCTACGTTTTCAGGGTAGAGATTTGCGAGCGACTTGGTGATACCCATACCCACATCTCCGCCTGCCGCGAAGAACGTTTTGTAACCGAGTACTTCTTTCATCAGCGTTGCGAAAATTTTTGCCGAGCCATCGTCCGTCATGGCTACCCGGCTGGAGAAACCGAAACCGGGAATGGAGGGGATCACCAGGTTATAGTTATCAGTTAATAAAGGAATAACTTTATAAAAACGGTAGAAGCAATCAGGCCATCCGTGCACAAGCAGTAAGGTTTTGGCATTTGGGTTTTTGCTTTTGATGTGGAGAAAGTGAATGGTAAGACTGTCTATGTCTACCGTGAATTGTGGAAATTGATTAAGTGCAGTTTCCTGTTTACGCCAGTTGTACCCATTTTGCCAATAGGTAACGAGGCTTTGGAGAAATACAGGATCTGTACCATAATTCCAGCCTGCGTTTTCGGGTGCGTCAGGCCAGCGGGTCTGCCGGAGGCGGTTTTGAAGGTCATCCAGCACCGTTTGTTGCACGTTGATTTTGAAAGGTTTTACAGCAAACATATGATCATTGTTTTTAGGTTGCGCATTCGCGGTTAATGTGATAGCTACGATAGTCAGAAAAAAGATGATCTGTTTCATGGGTTTTTATTTATAGAACAAACTTAAAACCGGTTTGTGACAGCTGTAAGTCAGTTGACTTTCTGCAATCTAAAAAAAACTTTAAAAAAACAGTAAGGCAGGGATTTTGTGGCGAGGGAAAACTGTACCTGATATTTTATCTGCAGCATCACCTAAAAAATAGCATTATGGCAAACATCAAAGCTGTTGAAGGAGCGGGGAACCACCAGGTGGTTTCACCGGAAGAATGGCTGGCCGCAAGGCTTGAGTTGCTTGAGGCCGAAAAGGAACTGACCAGGCGCAACGATGAGCTGGCAAAGCGACGGCAGGCCTTGCCCTGGGTAAAAATCGACAAGGCATACCTGTTTGAGACAACGGAGGGAAAAGTAAATCTGGCTGACTTGTTCCGTGGCCGATCCCAATTGCTGATCTATCATTTTATGTTTGGGCCCGACTATGAGGCAGGCTGCCCAAGCTGTTCGGCTATTGCGGATGGTTTTAATGGGTTTGCCGTACACCTGGCCAATCACGATGTAATGCTGTGGGCGGTATCAAGAGCGCCGCTGGAGAAATTGCTGGGTTACCGGGAGCGGCTGGGCTGGACCTTTCCATGGGCGTCGTCCAACGGCAGCGATTTTAACTATGATTTCAACGTTACGTTTACAGAAGAACAACAACGTTCTGGAGATATTGACTATAACTACCGGAAACCCGTTTTTGAGTGGCGCCCCGGCCAGGAAGGTGGCGGTACTGAAGCCGAGGACAAATTTGCGGCAATGTGTGGAACAGATACCGCAACCTATCATCGGGAGAGACCAGGTATGAGCGCGTTTGTACTGGAGAATAATAGTATTTATCATACTTACTCCACCTACGCCCGCGGCGTGGATGCGTTATGGGGAATGTACCAGTGGCTCGACCGCGCTCCCAAAGGCAGGAATGAAACCGGTGTGTGGTGGCGCCGGCATGATGAATATGGCGAGAGAGCTTCCCCTAAAACCGGTTCAAAAGATTGTTGCGCTTAATGATCATCCATCTTCATAAATACTTAAAAGGCTATAAACCATCGATTTATAGCCTTTTAAGTATTTATGAAGATGGGAACTATTTCACCATCAATGCGGTTCCTTCAAACGCAATTCCTGGCCAGCCATGTGTCATAAATTGCCTGATATTTTGATGATCTGTCGCTTCCGGATGATCTAACACAGATTGATAATGTTCTGCAAACAGGTAAAGCGTGTCTTCTTTACTCAGGTTATTTAGTTGAGCAAAGGCAAACACTTTGGCACTTCCCTGGTTTTGTGTGGCTTCATTGTAGGCATCCCCGTTTTTAAAGGCTGTTGGCTGATGCTGATAAGCCGTTTCAATAAATTCAATTACCTCTTTGAATGGGAGCGTATTCTCTTTTAATTTTTTAATCAGTGTAATTATTTGTTCTTTCATATGATCTATTTAAAATCAACGGCAGACGGTGATTACCACCTGGCCTTTTCATTTGACACGCAAAAATAGACATTTAAAAATCTTTGTTATACTTATTCCTGTATTCAACCTGCATTAAAAGGGGGGAAATCTTCCCGGAAAAAGGGTGTTTTTCCCGTTGTGCTTATAACTGTATATCCTGAGATTTGTTGTAAAATGATGGCGTTAATGCTTAACTTATGGAACCTTGTAAGCACGCACTATTTATTTATCCTTAATCCAAAATTTACAGTTATGGCTGACCAAAAGAACCCCGGTATCGTTATTAATTTTAATGCAGAAACGAGCAAATTTAAAGTGAAAGATTTCGCAGGCGCGCAGGTAATCTGTTCAGAGAGCGCAGAAAATGAAATTGAGCTGGAAGTAAGATTTAAAATAAAGGTGAAAGGATTACTGAAGCCTGCACCATTTGACCCCAATGAGATTGACCCTATAGGCGAAAATCACCTTTACCTTCCATTTGACAATGCAGATGAGAAAAGCATTAATTACCTCGGCTTCAATAGCATCGTTAATGTGCTTGATCCGGATCCTGGTAGTGCACCTGCCATGCTTAGCTTCGGTTTCCCTAACTCGGGTAAAACCAGATGGGGAAAGAAAAGGTGGGGAATGGATTTTAAGATAGAAACATTGAAATCGAAGTTCCTGTAAAGTCCCCCTGGGGGACTTTTTTTATTGCTATACATAATCGCCCATGTCCATGGTCAGGTATAGTTTCACAAAATCATCCCAGTTTTGATTGACGGCAAATTTATTATCATAATAATAATCTAAGAGATCTTGCAACATCGGCTCCGTGTCAGTTCCGAGAATACGGTTTCTGCGCGGAAAGAAAATACCGAATGATCTTGGGTAATTAGGTGAGTCGTCCTGGTAAGTAGTAAAGGGCTTTCCAACAACGGTGCTGTCGGATGCTACTATTACTTTCTGCAGATTACCCTGCAGGGGGTATGGTATCGGTGTGCCCAGGCCTTTGGTCAGATCGGTCAGGAAATTTGAAAGATCCAGGAAAGCATATGCATCACTGCCCATACCGGCAAACGGACCATTATCACGTACATCATATATGTAGTAGCCAAGCTTTTTCTGGTTGATTTCAGCATTAATGCCGCTAATAAACTGTTCTGCCAAAGCAGATACCTCGTCGTATACCAACTGGTAATCCTTCAGGCTATTAAGAGACAATGCCACGTTCCCATTGTCGGCATTGGGAGCGTTCTGCTGTAGTGTTTTTTGCCGGATCAATGAATTCACCACCGTTTTAAAAAATGCTTCAACGGCGATACCCGGATTTTCTGTTAGCTTTTCGAACAGTTGCTTATAGGATAATCCATATGTTGGAAATCCAACTTCCGTAGAACAGAGATACTTGGTGACGTTCCTTAGTGCGTACCCATTTTCAATGCTTTGCATATAACAGTTTACCTGGATGATCAGGTCAAAGGGGATGTTATCAGTATACCGGAGTTGATATTTTTCCTGTGCTTCACGAAATTCCGTTGCTATAATGTCTGCCAGCTGAAAGCTGGTCAGGTAATTGATCACCGGTTGTTCGACTGTATAATTCTCAATGAGTGCGTTAAATTTTCCATTATACATTTTATTAACGCTCATTTTAAAATTATGGGCCCCGACAGGTTTAATCTTAAAATTGTTGGTCTTAAAATTATTGGCTGCAAACAAGAGTGCCTGGTTGATATCTTCTCCCATCTTAATTTCGAGCTGCTGAAAAAGGTGCGACAGATCCGGATCGTTTCCCATTTTCACATTGTGGGCAATTTCCATAAACCTGTTTTGCCGCAGGGCCGTGGTCATAATTCCAAAACCTGCGCCATGCCCTATTGTAATCATGAAATAGCGGCCGGATTGAACGGGAACGCCGTTGTCTTTTAAAACGTATTCCCTGAAGAAAACAGGCAGGGCGCCCGTTTCCCGGTCCGTAGTATAAAAGTCTTTCCCTTGGAGCGGTATTTCCCGTTCTGTTTGCCCTTTTTGATATATTTTTACCTTACAGGTATTATCTTTATCTAAACAAAGGAAAACGTACCTGGTGTTCTGCACCGAAGAATTAATGGACTCAAAAATTTGACCGGTAAAATTGTCAACCTCGTTCCCTACAAATTGAACTATTGCAACAATGGTTAGATCGAAAAAAGCCATAATCAGATTTGTTTTAGTAGTGATACTATTGGGGTTTGCAAATAAGATATGGTGTCAATCAAAAGAGATAGTTTCGCTGAATTTGTTTACACAGGATGACGGCCTGGCCTCATTAAATATAAGAAAAATTATCCACGATAAATTTGGTTTTCTCTGGATTGCCACGCAAGGTGGCCTTAGTCGTTTCGACGGCCATACCTTTACCAATTACCGGGCGTTTGACCGCAACCCATTGCATAGCATATTGAACAACGATGTGGCGGATATTTCGTTTTCGGAAGATGGCCGGAAGCTTTTTGCCGTAACGCCCTATGGCGGCGTTTCAATACTGGATGTACAAACCGGTAATGTGGTTAAACAATGTCCGCTGACCAGTCTTCCCGATGGTACCCCCATCACGGTTACAAAATGCATTGCCAACGGAGAAACACTTTTTATTGGTACAGATGAAGGATATTTCCTGAAGTATAGCTGGCCCCGGCAAAAAATTATGCAACAGGTATTTTTTAAAACCCCGGGGAAGCTGGCCTACATCATATCTAACTATATCTTATCTAAAAACCGCATCAGCATATTTTTGTCTACCGGCGAAACCTACCAGTATTCAACGGACCTGCAGCTTTTGGGTGTGAGAACATTAGACCCGCAGCCTGACCGGGTACAGGGCTTTGCGGTGAACCGGGTAATCTCATTGAGCGATAGCATTTATTTATTGGCTACCAATAACGGACTGCTTTGTTACAATATGGCCGCTAACATGCCGGCGGCCGCTCCTGCAGCTTATGTATCGATAGCCGCCTTTTTTAAAGGCACCCATTGCAGGGGGCTGTATCTTCATGAAAACAACCTGTGGGTGATCAGCAATAACCGTTTATGGAGATGTACGCTTAACAACCATCGGCTGACCGAGTATATTGCGGCCAAGGACCCTGAAATGCTGGCCTGGCTGAGTGAATCAAAGGGAGTGATGCAAACGGAAAGCACCCTGTATCTTATTTCCGGGAACGGGCTTGCCGTGATATCAGACATTGACGGCCCATTCACGGCGTATTATAAGTCTTCAGACGGCAAAGTGAAAATACCACTTTCCTATGCCATGTGTAGCGACCGGGATTCTGCGCTCATCATCGCTGCATCGGATGGCATTTACAGGGAATATCAACATGAACTATTTAAAATTTATTCCGGGCACGATGTGAATTTTGTTGCGCCGCTTACGCCTGATTTCCTGATGGCATCTGCATCCGGGAAAACTTTTCTGCTGGATCGCCGTTTCCGGGAAGTCAGCATTACAAGCGTTTTTCCTGAGTTATCACCGCTGGAGCACGATCTTATAATAAGCAGTGTAAATATTGGCGATAGCATCTTTTTGTTTGCCAGCGATAACGCCAACGGTATTTATTTCTGGTATCCAGGAAGAAAACGGCTGTTGACCGTGAACACCGCCAGCAGGCCTCTTTCTTTAAGATCCAATACCTTAAATACCTTGTATGCTACAAAGGATAAATCACGCGTTATTATACTGTGTGATAACCAGCTGTCGGTGTATGATATCAATGCCGGAAAAATTGTTCCCATTCCACTGGTAAACCCTGCCACCTCCCAGCCCCTCAATATTATGCTGGATATCTGCGAGGTGGGTAACTATTTCTGGGCTGCGGTGTATGGCACCGGTATCGTGCAACTGGATCGGCAATTCCGCATCGTAAAAATCTACGGACTAAAGGAAGGTTTGCCTACCTCTGAGCTCTACAAAATTATCCCGGTAGCTAACAAGTTGTTTGTATCTAGTAACCGGGGTATTTTGTTGTTTAATACGGATAACAAAAATGTGCGTTTGTTTACAAAAGAAGAGGGATTGCAGGCCGATGAATTTGAAGAGTATAGCGGTTTGGCGGCCAATGGTATGGTGATTTTTGGTGGTGTTAATGGTTTTACCAAGATAAAACCCGCCCTGGTCCGGGAAAATAAACAACTTCCTTTTTTTTATTTCACTCATGTTGCAGTTCAAACCAAGGATAAAAGCCGGCAGGCGGATTCAAGTGATCTGCTGATTGACCGGGTGGCGATCCCAAATAACTGGCTGCAGGCTACATTGTCTTTTAAAGGGATTAATTACCGCAATCCTTCAAAGTTATTTTATCAATATCGCATTAAAGAGAGAGATACCAGCTGGATAGACCTGGGCAGGCAGGACTTTATTACACTTATAGGAATGGGGCCGGGGACTTATCACCTGGAGGCAAGGGTGGCAAATGAAGATGGGTATTACAGCATGGTGAGGGGATTAATCATTACCATACAGCCGAAATGGTTCCAGACCTGGTGGTTTTACCTGGGCGTGTTATTGTTGCTGGGCGCGGTGATATACGGCCTTTATAAATGGCGTATCCGGCAGCTGCAGCAGCAACAGGAACGATTAAAAGAAATGCGGCAGGAGATTGCGGGCGACCTGCACGATGATATCGGCAGTGTATTAAATGCCATCAAATTATTTACTCACCTGGCAGAACATTCACCGGAGAAGCAAACATATTTTCAGCACATTAAAGCCTCTTTAAAACAGGCTTCGGAAGGTCTGCGGGATATGATCTGGGTACTGGATGATAATAATGACGGGGCGGATGAGCTGCTAAACCGGTTGCAGTTGCAATTGAACCCGATTATACAGGCGAGTGCAATTGAACTGGAGCTGAAAAGAAATTTTGAGCAACCGGTGATATTGGGTAAGAGGGAAAAGAGGAACCTTTTAATGATCACAAAAGAAGCGGTCAACAACAGTCTTAAATACGCCAACTGCAGTAAAATTACTATTGGGTTTGCAGTATTGGATGGCACCAGGACACTTTCCATACAGGATAACGGCCAAGGCTACTCGGAGCAAACGGTAGTGATGGGGCATGGCATAAAAAATATACGCTATCGTGCTAACCAGATCAGTTATGAGGTGCGGATTGAAACCGGACCGGGTAAAGGGGTTGTATTTACACTGGTTTCGCGGATTTAAATCTCGATCAGTTTATTTTTTATGGCGAATAGTACCAATCCAACCCTGGTGCTTATGTCCAGTTTTTTGAAAAGCGCATCCCTGTATCCATCTACCGTGCGCTCGCTGACAAACATTTCCTTTGCGATTTGCTGGTATGTTTTTTCGCTGCAGGCGAGTTTTAAAAACTGTATTTCCCGTTCGGTTAGTTTGGTAAAAATGGGCAGCGGATTTTTTTCGTCTACCAGGTGATTAATCGATTGCATCACCTTGCGGGTAACAAGGTCGTTATAATAATATCCCCTGCTCATGATTTCATCAAAGGCGATCTTTAATTCGGAGGGGTCTGCATCTTTGAGTATATATCCTTTTGCGCCGTGTTTGATCATTTTAATGATGGCTGCTTCCGATTCCAGTGTACTTAATGCCAGTACTTTGATATCGGGGAAATGCAGTCTCAGGTGTTCGGCCGTTTGGTAGCCATCCTTACCCGGCATGCTGATGTCCATCAGTACGATGTGGGGCAGGTGATCGGGATCGAGTTGTTTGATCAGATCGTCGCCATCTGATGCGGTGAACAATACCTGGTGATTGGGGAACAGGTTAATCACCACTTCCAGTCCTTTTCTGAGCATGGCGTGATCGTCGGCGATCGCTATATATCTTGTTTCTTGCATAAAAAATAAATTTGAATCAGGGGCGAGGCAACACTACAAGTTACAAAAATCAGTCGTTTTGGCGTTTGTTCATTTGAGGGTATCCGGAAAAGCAAATGCCTGAACCTATGCCCAGGCACCTGTTTTTGGGGCTAACACTTCCTGTTAGTTGCCAATATTGGCGGTAACGGCAAATATGCCCAGGAAGTTGCCGTTTTCGGGATCGTATTTTAGTGTGAGAGGCAACCACAGCGATTTGAAAACATTCACTCTTAACGTGGTGTTTAGCGTGAATACATGTTTTTCCGTGCCGGGAGCCACCGTGCCGAATTGCTGATCATATTGTGTAAAAAGTTTGAATTCCATTTTTGATTCTTTCTCTTCTGTTTGCATGAGTACTTTGTTTACACCCAGGCTGGCAGACAAAAATTTGTTATTGTAATTGCTGGTCTTTGACACCGAGTCGGGGCCAACTTTGAAAGAAGCATTGGCTTCCAGTTCCCAGGGTTTACGTTCGGGGTTGCCGGTGAGTCCTACGGTAAAATAGGTGGCAGCGTAGTATTCGGCTTGTTTACTTACGCGATCGTATGATACAGAAGGGCTGAATGTCCAGAGCGGTTTGTTGCGGTATTGGGCTGCGATGTCAGAATAAACGGTTTGGAAGGCATCTTCACCTGCTTTAATACGTGCGGTGTATTGGGCGATTTCTTCATCACTCATGGTAAAGAGCGCATTCCGTTCAGCAGCTACTCCCGCTATAAAATCGGGGTCATTCAACGCTTCTTTTACATAGGGGTGTAACTTGCTGTAGTCGTCCTGGGCATCCGCCTTGTTGATCGAATTTGTAATTTCCGTGTTAGTAGCAAAATTATTCATGGCTTCCGGGTGCCGGTGTGAAATAATATTATGCACACTTTTCTTAAACGCACTCATAAAGAAGCTTAACTGCCGCAGGCGCTGAGTATTGGCCATGTCCATCCGTGATAGGGTAACGTCCTTTTTATTAAGCAGGGTAATACTTAATCCACCGCTGTATTTAACGATATTGTTACTGCTGTCGCCGGTAATGGTAAAATTCAGTGATGTCCATCTCAGCCTTCTTTCTGCTTCATAGCTCCTGGCGGGCATGCCGTTATGACGGAAGATAGAGTCGAGGCCATAAAAGGAAGAATTCAAAGTAAAGCTATGCCCGCTGCCCAACAGGTTATCGAGACTTGCCCGGAAAAAGCTGGTTAATATATCTTTTGAGTTTGCGGTTCGCTGCTTGTTTACTTCCTTATTGATGGATTTCATACTGAAATCGCTTTGACTAAAGCCGATGGTAGCGAAAAGCAACAGGGCTATGGAGGCAATAAAAAACTTTTTCATAAGAATCGTTTTAAACGTTTGTTTGGATAACATAACCAGGAGTAAAGCTGGTGTTGGTGAATGAGGCGGTTTGCGGATTGGTATTCTGAAATTCGCCGCTGATTTTTATGTCAAAATCGCCTGGTGTAAACCCGGAGAAGTCAATGTTGTAAATGGTATCGGGTTCAAGATCTTTTAGTGTTTCCTTAAACGAACCGGTGTATGATTTTTTAAAATCATAAGGGTTAGGGAGTGCGTTGGAGCGGAATACATCGAGTACAACAAAGTCATTTGGGGTACCGCTGAATTTTCCTTCAATAGTTATCTTTTTCATAGTAAAGTGTTTAGTGCCTACTCTTAGTCCCGTTTTCGGCATACCGGGGTTATTTGAATAATGTATCGAGGAGTGACTGAACAATGCTCACCAGCAGCGGAGAGGAGGCCACGAGCAGGCCACTGAAATGCCCGAGCGGGTTCTTTAAGGCTTCAAACCACTTCGTGGGTGTTTGTTCAATACCCTGGAGATTTACTTCACTGAAGCGCATTTTTGCAGGTACGTATACCAACAGCATAATAATGGTATAGAGTCCGCCATACAGGTAGATGAAATCTGCCCGTGCAGGACTGTAGCCCCAGTCGCTGGCCAGCATTTTTACAAAGTCAAGTGAGTTCACGGTACTGAAAAGTGCGCCTGTGCAGAGTATCTGGAGTGATAACAGGCCGGCTGATAACAGGAAATAAGTTTGGAAAATGGCGGAGAGTTTTTTGAATAGCTCCGTTTGTTTTGTTTGCTCCTCCTGGGCCTGCAGCAATTCTTCCTGGCTGCTGCGCAAAGTATCCGCGTCTGCCTGGTCCACGGTGAGCTGCTTTTGTGCGGTTGCTTTACGGGCGGAGATCAGTGGTGTGGAGAAATAACTCAGCATGGAAGCGGTGTAAACGAATCCACCCAGGCAGCAGGCGCCGGTGATACAGCCAATGATTGTTATCCATGATGTGGTTTGTGTTATGTGTCTGTAGAAATAGAGGGGTTTGATGATATCGTCATCGTAAAAGGTGAGTCTCCAGATGACCAATGAAATCAATATGGATACCAATGCCGCGAGGCAAAGCAGAAAATAGTTTTTGTTGTTAAATTTCGGCACACCCTGGTCTTTGAACAATTTGTTGACCCGGTTGGCTGAATGCAGCGCGGTAGAAAATGCCAGGAAGCAGAAGCTGCAAAAGACAAGTACAAGTAGCATCCAGGTGCCCGCCTGCGGATATTTTGTAATAAATGCCACGTCGGATCTTGCTTTGCGGATACTGAACTGTGTACATCCCTGAAGTTTCAACGGAAGTGTTTTGTCTTTGAGTGTATAATCAACAAGGGGACTTACCCAGGTATAGCCATCTTTTGTAAATAATGTATCCCAGTATCTAATGGAGTCCGGTGTGACCTGGAAGTGCAGAACCTTGTTAACTGCATCGAATCCCAGGGAGTCTACCTCTGGCAGATCTTCATAGTAATCTTTATAAACATATAATTTCTCCAGGGTACTGGTATCCAGTTTTTGCTGTGCAATCAACGGGTCTGCGGACTGCTGTGTTTTCGCATCTCTTTTTTTGTCTGTCAGCGAATCCACTATTTTACGTTGTTTGCCTATTTTAGTTTCGTAGGCGCTGGTTGTGTCTTTTACACAGGACCAGGCCAACTGGCTGGGAGTATAAACGACTTCATGAAACACCGAAGCCGGTTTTCCATCAAACTGGAAGCTACCATAGAAAAGAAGGATGCAGCCTGCAAAGAATCCGGCCAAACCGGTCAGGGACAGATAGCCTACACGATAGTCGGGAGTAGGGGTTGAGGATGGAGGTTGGGGAATTTGTTCTGACATAAAAAACTATTTATGACTCAAATTTCCCGCTTATGGCGCCGGGATACAATCGGGAAAAGACGGAAAAAGGGGAGGGGGATTTCACGGGGGTACCTGCAAACGAGGTCCCCGGGATGAGCAGGAGGAGGTGTCCTGCCAGGGACAGTTTTAAAAATTCTTTTAAGCATCTGAATGAAAACAGATTATCTTTAGGGTACCAACCATTGCATCTATTTTTTATGTCCCAGTATGATATACATACAGATGAGCAACTCATAGCGCTGCTTAAGTGCGGTGATGAAGCGGCTTTTACTGAAATTTATGATCGCTACTGGAACCAGCTTTACAGATCCGCCTGTCGTAAGAAAGCGGATAAGGAGCAGGCCAAGGAAATAGTGCACGATGTATTCCTGGATATCTGGAAGCGCCGGGAATCGCTAACGATCGGTCATCTGTCTGCCTACCTGGAGCAGGCTGTCCGTTTCAGGCTTATCAATTACATCAACCGGAATAAGATCCCTGCTTTTTTTGATTTATTTGAAACGCTGCTCTTTTCCCCTTATGAGGCCGACCAGGTATTGAAGCAAAAGGATTTTATAAAGCTGCTGGAAGGTTGGATAGATGTATTGCCGGATACCCAGCGCCGGATCTTTATACAATATTTCCTGAAAGAGCTGTCTGTAAAGGAAATAGCTGTTGAAATGAACCTCTCGCCAAAAACCATACAGAATAATTTAAGTCTTTCCCTCCGCCATCTGCGTACCCGGTTTGGTACGTTGCTAACCATTTTACACTTTTTTATCTGACAGCGGAAAAAAAGTTATTTTTTTCCGGGAAGCTGCGTTCTTTTTTGTGACTATACTAAAAAGGCGTTTTATGCAGCTTTCTGACTGGCACCAGAAATATTTGCTATCCATACTCAAAAAATACGAGGCAGGGCAGGCGAGCCCGGCTGAAGTGCGTTTTGTTGAAAGTTATATGGATAGCCTGGATGACCTGGATAACGGGTCAGACAATACGGAGGACGGCAGCGGGCTGCAGGAAGAGATCAGGGCG
This sequence comes from Chitinophaga hostae, assembly GCF_018224885.1. Classification (GTDB taxonomy): domain Bacteria; phylum Bacteroidota; class Bacteroidia; order Chitinophagales; family Chitinophagaceae; genus Chitinophaga; species Chitinophaga hostae. The sequence goes on from NZ_JAGTXB010000013.1 coordinate 55,631, forward strand.
GAGCTGTTGAAAAGCATTCGCCGGCCTGCTGGCGGCTGGGGAGAAATGCCTCTCGCAAAAGCGAAGCAAACGCCCTTCCGGCGCAGGATGCAGGTGTGGGCCGCCGCAGCAGCTATCGCTTTGCTGGTAGCAGGTGGCGGTATGTATTGGTGGCTGCAACATGCCACGAAAACGGTTCACCCGGAACTGGCGGCCAGGAAGGATATTGCGCCCGGAAGCAACGGCGCTGTGCTGCATCTTTCTGATGGCAGTACACTGGTGCTGGACAGTGCGGGTAATGGTACCGTGGCCGTACAGGGCCAGGTGAGGGTGGTAAAGGAGAATGGAATGATTAAATATGAGGGACGGGCCAGCGAGGAAGTATATAACGAAGTGACCACCGATAAGGGCCGGCAATGGAGAATGGTGTTACCGGATGGAACCGGGGTATGGTTGAATGCAGCCAGCTCTATCCGCTATCCGCTGAGTTTTAATGGCAAAGAACGAATCGTGGATATTAAGGGGGAAGTATATTTTGAGGTGGTGCATAACGAAAAGCAACCTTTTAGAGTGCGGGTAGGTAAACATGTGATAGAGGATATTGGTACGGCGTTTAACGTCAATGCCTATGCCGACGAGCCGGTCATGAAAACGACGCTTATAGAGGGGCTGATACGGATCAATGGAACATTGATGAAGCCCGGGGAACAGGCGGAGGCAAGCACAGGGCAGGAGCAGGTAACCGTGAGTAAAGTAGAGAACCCGGCCGATGCCATGGCCTGGATAAATGGCCAGCTTTCCCTGGAAAGTAACAACCTGCCGGCGCTTCTGAGAAAAATAGCACGATGGTATAATATCGAGATAAAAATTGAGGGAACGTTACCGGAAACCGGCTTTGTAGGCATGATAGACCGGAACGTAAATTTATCTGACGTAATAAAAGCACTAACTATTTATGGCGTTAACGCGCGCCTGGAGAACCGGACACTAATCGTTTCCGCTAAGTAAAAATTTATTCATCAACCAAAAATTATCTCATATGACAACAGGATAGTTGTTAGGCTACCGGTATGCCTGTAAAAGAAGGCCGGAAGTGATTACGACTCACCCCCGGCTGTATATTCAGGGTACCTTATCAACCAAATCTGCTTAAAGGACCTCGTTTTAAAGTACCACCCGAACAAACCAAATTTATGAAACTTATTGTTAATGGGAATGCCCCTGTGGGCAGGGGAGAATTATTGTCCCTTTTAATCTGGAAGATCATGCGGCTGACTATATTATTACTCATCATCGCACTGCATCTGAGCGCTAAAACCTACTCTCAGTATATTACTATCAAGCGGGAAAGCCTGACTATAAAACATGTGCTCGGCGAAATAAAAAGGCAGACCGGTTACTCCTTTATTGCGGATAATACGTTACTGGAGAATAATACGGAGCGGTATCTGCAGCTGAAGAACGTGACTATGAGAGAAGCACTGGATGCCTGTTTAAAGGGATTATCCTATACTTATAGTATAGAAGATCACCTTATTATTATCAGGCGTGTGCCCAACGGGATTTTTCCGTCCATTCCGCTGCAGATGCTGGTGGCCAGCACTATTCGCGGCCGTATTACTGATGACAACGGGAAGGCGTTGGCTGGTGTCAGCGTACGTGTGGAAGGGAAAGCCATGGGGGCTATTACTAACGAGAACGGGGAGTTTACGCTGACAGGCGTGGCAGAAAATGCTACCCTGATCATTGGCAGCGTAGGGTATGAAACGCAAAAGCTGAAAACTGCCGGCAAAAGTTATCTCACCATTGTATTAAAAACAAAAACCAACCTGCTGGATGCGGTAGCCGTAGTATCTACCGGCTACCAAACCATATCAAAGGAACGCGCCACCGGTTCCTTTGATGTGATCAGCAAATCGCAACTCGACAAACCAGCGGTTAATATTGCCCAGCGGCTCATCGGTACCACCGCCGGTATGCAAGCCAAACTGGACGTTGATGGAAATCCCACCTTTGAGATCAGGGGAAAAACCAGCTTATATGCCAATGCTACGCCGTTGGTGGTGGTAGACGGTTTCCCTATCCAGGGCGATTTTAACTCTATCAACCCGAATGATGTAGAAAGCGTGACCATCCTGAAGGATGCGGCAGCGGCATCTATCTGGGGCGCCAGATCCGCCAATGGCGTGATTGTTATTACCACAAAAAAATCGGCCCACGGCGTTCCGTTACGGGTGGAATTCTCCGCGTTTAGTCGCATCGGTAGTAAATTTGACCTGGGATATGTAAACCCATTGGCATCGTCTGCTGAAACAGTGGAATATGAAAAGCTTGCGTTTAACAAATGGGGTGGCATCGTGAACTCCGGTGATCTCATGTCCGACTATGGCGACCAATGGTCACAGGCCAGCGTGGCGCTGAGCGAAAACTATCTCGGCTACCTGTCTGCCGCCGACCGCGACGCCGTATTGGAAAAACTGAAGACGCAGGATAACCGTTCGCAGATATCGAAAAACCTGCTGGCTAACCCGCTGGATCAGCAATATAATCTTACCCTTTATGGTGGCTCTCAGCGTATGAGTAATGTATTGTCCCTGTTGTTCGGAAAAAGGCAATCGAACTTCAAAGGAACAAATGTGAACAATTACATGTTTAATTACCGCGCCAATGCCAACATATTTAAATGGCTGGACTTTAATGTCAACGCCATGTTGCAGTATAACGATGCGCATAACAATGGTGTAACGCTGGACGATATCCAGGGATTATCGCCTTATGATATGCTGAAGAATCCTGATGGTTCTTTGACTAATATCAGCCAGTATTACTGGCCAATACTGAACCGGTTTGTACCCATGAATAAATTTCCCTACCCCGACTGGACCTACAATCCAATCCAGGAAGTGGCTAACCGGGATATTACCGCCAAACAGTTAAACGCCAGGATGCAGGCTGGGCTCACATTCCGGTTGATGAAGGGGTTATCGTTCGACAGTAAAATTCAGTATGAATTGTTTAACACCTTTAACCGTGGGTTATACAACGATCAGACCTTTTACGTAAGAGACAGGGTGAATACTGCCGCCAGCTGGAACCAGTCCACCGGCGCCATTACCCTGAACCTGCCCAAAGGCAGCATACTCACGCAGAGCAGAAGCAAGGCTGAATCCTATAATTTCCGTAACCAGGTTAACTTCAACCGCAGGTTTGGAAAAGAACATGAAGTAAATGTGATCGCCGGGTCGGAAGTTAACAGTTTCGTTACCCAAAACTTTGGCAATCCAACTACCTACGGTTACAATGATCAAACCCTTACATTGGGTACATTTCCGAACGGGCCGGGAGGCACTTTTTCACCCATTAAAAACTGGCTGGGCTATAATCAGACCTTCTCCTACACGAATACATTCTCTTACGCAACAGAAAGATATTTTTCTTTCTATGTCAACGGCGCCTATACATTCAGGAATAAATACACAGTGTCCGGCAGCTACCGCACAGATGCGTCTAACCTGATCACCGACGATCCGCAGTATCGCTATGCACCTTTCTGGTCGGCAGGCCTGGCCTGGCAGCTACAAAAGGAACGCTTTATGTCGGCTATTTCCTGGATCGATTGGTTGAATGTGCGGCTCACTTATGGATTTAATGGTAACGTGGATAAGTCTACCGCCTTCCGCCCGTTGATTGCCACCACGGCCACGCCGGATGTTTATACGCAGGACTTTAAGGCTTCCATTTCCAGCTATGGCAACCCTACGCTCCGTTGGGAAAAAACAGGTACCTGGAACTTCGGTCTCGACTACACGCTTTTCAATGACAGGCTGCATGGTAAGGTAGATGTTTACAATAAAAAAGGCAGGGATCTTATTGCTGAATTATCCATTCCGGCGGTAAACGGCACTACCTCCCAGAGGTTAAACAATGCCGAAATGAGCAACCGTGGGATAGAAGTTACCATAGGTACCAGTCTCCCTATCAAAGGGAATGACATCATGTGGAGAGGGGATCTGAATTTTTCCTATAATAAAAACAGGATCACCAAACTGTTTGTAGCTAACTATCCTGCCTATACGCTGTTTTCCGGTGGCAGCGGCGCCTATGTGGAAGGAAAAGATGCGAGTACACTCTGGAGCTTCCAGTATGCAGGCGTATACGACAAACAACCTTATGTAAAAGGCGCGGGGAAGGACATGTATAACTTTACCGGCTGGACTCCCGGCGATGGCAGGGACTATATGCTGGATATGGGCACACAGGTAGCGCCTTACACGCTGGGCATGGTGAACTCCTTTAAACTGTACGATTTTGATGTATCGTTTATCATTACCGGAAAATTTGGTCATGTGTTTAATCGTATGTCGTTCAACTATCCCGTACTCTGGGGATCAAGGGTGTTGCCTAACAAGAAGCTGGGCGAAGTAATGAACGGCGACCCTATGAAGATTGTACCGTTGCCACAGAATGATGATGAACCTAAATTTTATTTCTGGGATCGTTTTTATCCGTACATGAGCTACCTGGCTGCCAACGCATCGCATATCCGCATGCAGGAACTGAACATTACTTACCGTCTGAAAAAAAGACTGACATCTGCGATGCACATTGGCGGACTGCAGTTCTATGCACAGGGTAACGATCTTTTTACCATCCTGGCCAATAGTTACGGAGAAGATCCGGAGTATCCGCTGGGAGGTATGAAGCCTCAGCCCAAATTTACATTCGGACTTAAATTAACGCTTTAAATCTGCCATCATGCTGATCAATAAAATATACCGCTTGTTGCCGGGTATGGCGCTGCTGACTTTACTCAGTTCCTGTGATAAATACCTGAATGAACAACCATCCAAAACTTCATCGCTCGTTGTAACTACCACCGCGCAATTGGATGCGTTGTTGAATAATTATGGCACCTTTTACCGGGAAGGTAACAGAACCGCCATTTATAGTACTGATGATGCAGATCTTCCACTGGCGTTGTATAATGCCCGCCCTTCCACATTTTCCATGGCGCAGGTGGAATTTACGCTCTGGGATATTAACAATCTCCCGGATGACGGCCGTGAATCGTTCTGGAGTAACGAATATAAAAAGATCTTTAACGCCAATATGGCCCTTTCCTATGTGGATAAAGTGACCGGCACCGAAGAAGAAAAAGCAGTGATAAAGGCAGATGCACATTTCATCAGGGCTTACAGCTATTGGGTACTTGCCAACACCTACTGTTTGCCTTATACAAATGCCAATAAGCAGGAAGCCGGTTTGCCCATCAAGCTGGGCACCGGTTTTGAAGAACCGGTAGCACGCCAGCCACTGGAAAAAGTGTATGACCTGATCGGGTCGGACCTGGCAGAAGCGTTAAAAACACCTGTATCACTGGCTGCTGGCGGAACACCCCGTCATTGGCGCGCCAGCAAAGCAGGCGTAAACGGCTTTGCAGCACGCTATTATTTAAACCGGAATAACTATGCAGAAGCACTGAAACATGCCAATGCAGCATTAGCGGAATACAGCCGGCTGGTGGATTATAATACGGAAATGAAGTATGGAAATGATGGGAACATAACGATTAATGCCGGTACGCCGAATGCACAAACGGTGACCATTAAATATCCGTATACCCATAACAACCAGGTGGATATGACAGACATGATAGGCTGGAAGGAGTTCCTGTATTTCAGGATGCTGAACCATGAATCGTGGTGGTATATACCCAGCAAGGCATTACTGGATTTGTACGACCATGATCATGACCTGCGTTATGAATATCATATCGTTGAAAATTATTCTTACGACCGTGGTTTGATCAAACCGGCGTACAGTTACCCCGGGTACGTTTTCTTTTTTAAAGACAGGATACCTTCGGGTCCTACCGTTGCCGAGATGTTGCTGATCAGGGCAGAATGCCAGGCGAGGAGCGGTAATATCGGCGATGCAATGACAGCCTTAAATACCCTGCGTGCAAAACGTATGAAGCCGGGGCCCTGGGTTGATGTTTCGGCGGCAGGAAAAGATGCTGCCATAAAACTGGTCCTGGAAGAACGCCGTCGTGAAATGCCTTTTACGCAACGTTGGTTTGATATCAGGCGACTGAATAACAACGAGGATCCAAATGATGATGTAGTACTCAGCAGAACATTTTATCCGTATAACAGCGCACAGGTAGCAGTGGGAGAACCCACCAGAACGTATACGCTGCCTAAAAACGGAAGACGTTTTGCCGCACCGCTTCCCCGCACAGAAATTATATCCAGTAACGGTTTAATTGAACAGAACAAATATTAAAAACCCATCCATATGACTTGTAAAAAAATTATCAATACCGGCGTAGCTATGCTGCTGGCAGGGCTGCCGGTTATACCCGCCCTGGCACAGGAAAGGAAAGCAAGTATCAGCGAGTTAAAAGCGGTGATAGCAAAGTACCCGGATAGCCTGGGAGCGCATCAGCAGTTTATTGAAGCATTCCGTAAAAGTATTCCCAATGCATCTTTCCGCAATGGAGATTCTGTTGTATCGTTATTGAAAGGACAGTATGCGCAGTGGGCAAAACAATTCCCTAAATCGGCCACAGTGCCGTATGCATTGGGAGCCGCCTTTGCTGATGTAGAAAGTCCGAAAGCAAAGCCCTACCTGTTAAAGGCCGTAGCATTGAATCCTCAGCTGGCCCCGGCCTGGATGGACCTTGCTATTGATGCCGACCGTTGGGGAAACCAGGACGGAGCAAGAGAATATATGGGTAAGGCATCGGCCGCTGATCCTTCAGATCCGGGGTATGCTTTTTATTATGCCATGGATTTTGAGCATGTTGACGGGAAAAAGTGGCGGACCATGTTGTATGACCTGGCCAAAAAATTTCCGCAAAGTGAACGCGGGGCACAGGGTTTATACTGGCTGGGCGCCAGGAGCAGGGATACTGCAGAAAAAATAATGGTGTATGAGCAGATGCGTGCCGCTTATCCGCCGGCAAAGTTCAGCTGGTCGTCGGGTGGCATGGAGGATCTGTTCAGCATCTACCTGAAAACCAATCCCGCAAAAGCGGCAGAACTGGCGGCTGCCCTGAAAGGCCAGGAAGGCTGGGGGGCAAAGGATACCCTGGCCGGGAAGATTGTAACGATAAACGGCCTGTTGCAGCAACAGCAATTCAGGGAGGCTGCCGGGATGCTGGCAGGCGTGAAGCTGCCCCGCTACACAAGGCTGACCACCTTTATCGCCCAGCTGAAAGCCCAGGCTGCGCACGGCATGGGAAATACAACGGACGCGTATAACGGACTGGCCACTATTTATGCCAAGGAACCAACAGATGATTTATGGAAAGGACTTGAAGTGTATGGAAAAGCCCAGGGCAAAGATCAGCAGCAGATAGAAAATGATATATGGCAGATAAGACAGCAAACCATTAAACCTGCGCCGCCTTTTAACCTCGGATTGTATACTTCCTCCGGAACTGCTTCCCTGGCGGATTATAAGGGGAAAGTAGTGTTGCTGACCTTCTGGTTTCCGGGTTGTGGTCCCTGCCGCGGAGAATTCCCGCATTTTCAAAATGTGATGGACAAGTTTAAAGGACAGGATGTGGCCTATGTAGGCATTAACGTTTCGCCGGACCAGGATGAATATGTGGTGCCGTTTATGAAAGGAACAGGTTATTCTTTTACCCCGCTGCGCGCTGATGATGATTGGGCAGCGAAGGTATATAAAGTACGCGGAGAGCCTACCAATTTCCTCATTGATCAAAACGGTCAGATGGTGTTTACAGACTTCCGGATAGACGGTAGTAATGAGCGGACGCTGGAACTGATGATTGGCTCGGTGTTGAAAAGAAAATAGTTTCCTTCAGCCCCATTTATATTTTAGGAGGCCACTGATTTTCAGTGGCCTCTTTTGTTGCCCTAACCAGTTACATCCTCTAATGCGCCAGATAATAAATAAAACCCGCGAATCGCTGGTTAGCACTCCCGGCGCTGTAGTTAAAGCATATATTTCGGGTATTGTTTAGCCTTAAATTCTCACCATATGTCTTTCACCCAAAAAAAAAACTACATAAGATTAGTATCCATTTGCATGTTGATGACCAGCATCATCTTTGTTGGTTGTAAGAAAGAAGGTGCCCAGGGACCGGAAGATAAGTACAGTGCCCTTTTTAAAGACAGAACCTGGAGTGGTGAATTTAAATATGCCAACAAGTTCATAACGGAGCCGTTTAATATGACCTTTAAAGGAGACGGTACTTTGATTTGGAGAGAGTACTCCAATACCTACGGTGGCAAGTATACCATTGATAAAAATGCCGGTATTATTACGTTTGGCCTTAATCCATCCGCCTCGCAGGTGTCAGCAAAAATTGCCTTAGAAGGAAAACTGACAGATTTTACCTTTAACCAAAGCGAATGGAGAATTATCCATAGCGAAATCAATAACGCCGAAACAGAGCGACAAATAGAAAATACGGCCTGGGAAGGAATTACCTATGATGAAGATGGGAACGGCAGAGGCGCACATTTCAACTTTCTGACAAACGGGCAGGTACATATTCCGGCAGGTGGCCTCGGGGTTAATTTTGAATCCACTTATTATTATTCACGTTCATCAGGAACACTGCGATTTCAACATGACAAGACTAGTGGCTCCATCAGGGTAGCGGGTACGTTATTTTTTGTATTTATGGCAGATAGCAGTCTGAAAGGATACGAAGTAAGGCAGCTGTGGGTCAACGGATCACTGAACGGAAGGTATCTCCACAATTTTACTGTTTTCAAACAATAGTGTTGATAACGTAACCATATCCCGGCCACCTCAATACTTTGCCCATGTTACATTATCGCGTGGGAGACAAAGACCGCGTCATGCGCTTTTAGCACCATTCTGTCAAACGAAAAGAATAAATCCCAAGTGCCGGAAGATACCGGTAACAGTCCTTGCGTACCTGCTTTCTTGTTCCCTCTGCGCGCAAAGCGTGCTCCGGCATACCTGATTTTCACCATACTACCAATCAAGCTAAGGCAAGATGCCCAACTACAGCACTATCCCCGTTGCTGCTGCTAAAGCTGTGTCAATTTATTTTTTGGAAGTTTCAAACCCTGAAATTATATTTGTAGGATAGTATAGTATAGAATAGAACAGAATAGTATAGTTAGATAAAAAGCGCGTTATGAATTTGGGTTACCATATTTCCACGATTCATTTTTTCCACCATTCGAATCCATTTACGTTTTAAATTAAAGAAAATGATTGCCAGACATTTGGTGAAATGCGTAATGGCATTTCTCTCCGCGTTTTGTTTGTGTGTAGCAGGTTATGCACAGCAAAAACCATTCAAAGGTAAAGTCATCAGTTCCACCGACAAATCGCCACTACCCTTTATATCTGTCGTAGTAAAAGGCACCACTACCGGCGCCAAAACAGATACCGAGGGCCAGTTTGTGCTCAGCGCCACCGGCGGGAAAAACACGGTAATAGTGTCCGGCATCGGTTTCCAGCAGCAGGAAGTAGTGCTGACAGATGATATGAATATCATCTCCCTGGTACCTGCTATTGAAAACCTGGGCGACGTGGTAGTAGTGGGATACGGTACGGCGAAGAAGGCTACCTTAACCGGTTCCGTGGCGGCAGTAAAAAGCGCGGAGATACTGAGAAGTCCGCAACCCAATATCTCCAACTCATTGGTAGGCCGTATGCCGGGGCTTATTGCACCCAATACCAGCGGTGAACCAGGGTATGATGATGCCCGCCTCCTGATACGGGGCATTGCCACTACGGGTAATTCCGCCCCCCTGATTGTTATTGACGGCGTACCCAATGCGCTCGGTGGATTTTCACGCCTAAATGCCAGCGATATAGAAAGTGTCAGCGTTCTGAAAGATGCGTCTGCAGCCATTTATGGCTCCCAGGCAGCTAACGGCGTTATACTGATCACTACCAAAAAAGGCGATGCAGGTAAAACAAACTTTAACTTCTCCCTGAACCAGGGTTTTATTAAACCTACCCGCTTACCGGAATTTGTAGATGCCGCCACCTATGCCGCCATCGTGAATGAAATCGGTTATTATAATAATCCTTCGCAGGGCACGCATCAACGTTATTCCGATGCAGAGATTGAATTATTCAGGAACGGAAAAGATCCCGTGTCCTATCCGAATACCGACTGGGAAAAGGAGCTGATGAAGCCACTATCGTCTCAAACCTCCGCCAACCTGTCCTTCTCGGGCGGCAGTAATAAATTATTGTATTATATCTCCGGCGGCTTCCTGAACCAGGACGGCCTGTATCGTAACAGCCCGCTGAACTATAAACAATATAATATCCGCGGTAACTTCGATATCAACTTCTCCTCCAAATTCAAGGCTACCGTACAGTTATCCGGTCGCCAGGAGGAAAAGACCGCCCTGGCTGGTTTTGGCGCCTCTAATGTATTTGAATTCCTTTACCGCACCTACCCAACACTGCCTGCTTACTATCCAAACGGATTGATGGGTGCCGGTGTGGAAATGGGTAAAAATCCACTGGCAATGGCGCAGTTATCCGGCGCGGATAAAAGACCCATCACCACGGGAAGCGTGATCGGTAAAGCCAGTTATGAATTCTTTAAAGGATTGTCTGTAGATGGGATGGTATCTATAGACAAGCGTTTTGAATTTGATAAACAGCTCGCGAAAAACTGGATCGTATACCAGTACGATAAAGGCGGGCAAACTTACAACCCGGTTAAAGGCGGTCCTAATAATCCTTCTTTATCAGAGAGCCAGATCAACTACACCCTGCTGAACTCTTTCCTGCGTTTGAGCTACGATAAACATTTTGGTAAACACCAGCTCAGCGCTTTCGCAGCGGTGCAACAGTCTAAAACAACCTACGAAACCTTTGGCGCGGCCCGTCAGAACTACATCACCACCCTGTTGCCGGAGCTGAGCCAGGGCGGTGCGTTGCCAACAGATGCCAGCAACTACGGCAGCAGTTATGTGATCAGCCGCAGAAGTTACTTTGGCCGTATCAGCTATAACTATGCAGAAAAATATTTGCTGGACGTACAGCTGCGTGAAGATGGATCTTCCATTTTTGCACCGGGAAAACAATATGGATTTTTCCCCAGCGCCATGGCTGCCTGGCGTGTTTCGGAAGAATCCTGGTTTAATAAAAACAGTGTTAATAGCCTAAAGATCCGCGCTTCCTACGGCCTGCTGGGTAATGAAAATATTGCCCCGGATCAGGGACCGGGTTATCAATACCTGCAAAACCTCAACCTGCAAACGAATGTGTTGAGTACGGTAACCAACGCCGGTCAGCCTTATGGCGCCAATATTCCGACCATTGTATATGCCAAACTGGCCAATCCCAACATCACCTGGGAAACCGCTAAAAAAGCCAATATCGGGATAGACGCATCGCTGTTTGATCATTTCAATGTAACGTTGGATGTATTCAGTGAAACCCGTGATAATATCCTGGCGCCGAGAAATTTAAGTATACCCGGTGTGAGCGGTATCAGCAGCAACCAGATCCCGGACGAAAATATCGGTAAGGTAACCAACAAAGGCTTTGAGGCATCGGTGATGTATGAAACCCGCTTCAACGAGGTGAAATTCAATATTGGCGGTAACTTCAGCTTCATCAAAAATAAAGTAATATTCCTGGATGAAGCTCCGTCTACGCTTTCTTACCAGAAAGTAGAAGGGCATCCGATCAATGCCGGTTTATACTACCGCAGCATCGGTATTTTCAGGGACCAGGCGCAGGTAGATGCCTTGCCCCATGCGCCGGGCACGCAACCGGGAGATCTGATCCTGGAAGATGTGGACGGCGATAAACAGATCACCGCAGCAGACCGTGTGAGGGTAGACCAGAACAACATCCCGCAAATCGTATATGGTATTACGTTAGGTGCATCCTGGAAAAGTTTTGACGTAAATATTTTGTTGCAGGGACAGGGGAATTCTGCACAGTACCTGCTCTGGGAATCCGGCGAATTTGGTTCCTTCCTGAAAGAATGGGCCGATAACCGCTGGTCTCCCCAAAATCCGGATGCTTCCTGGCCACGCCCGGTATCCCGTCCCAACTCCAGTAACCTGGGCGCCTATCCCAGCACCTTCTGGAACTGGAACACTTCCTTCCTTCGTCTTAAAAACGTAGAGATTGGCTATAACCTGCCAGCCTCCCTGTTATCCAAAGCATCTATTAAAGCAGCCCGTTTTTATGTGAATGGCTTTAACCTGCTCACCTTTACCCGTGTAAAACAAATAGATCCGGAAGGCACTGATGGCAGCGGATATTTTTATCCGCAGCAGAAAGTGTTCAACGTTGGCGTGAACGTGAATTTTTAAGGAGCGGAAACAAATCATTTATTATTTCAACTGTTAAGCAATGAAGACAAAACATATTTCACTGATCCTGGCAGCAGCGGGCCTTGCAGCGCTGGGAGCATGTAAAAAAGATTTCCTGGATACCACGCCTACCAGTATCATCACCGACGCGGCGGTATGGGGCGATTCCTCACTGGCTGAAGCCTACGTTACCGGGAGATATATCGGTGTGGGCGGTAACAACGACGGCGGCAAGCCGGGCTTTGGAAGGGCCTTTGAAGATGCCTGGATGAGCTCTGTAACAGACGAATCGATGGTGGTATGGGATAATAATACCTGGTTTGTACAACAAGGCGCCCTTACACCCGACAGAACAGGCTGGATGAGCGATACCTGGATCAGGAGCTACCGCAGCATCCGGGAAGTTAACTATGCGCTGGCCAACATCGACAAAGTACCGATGAGCAACTATGGAAAAGACCGGCTCAGGGGTGAGTTACATTTTATACGCGCCTACCGCTACCAGGACCTGATCCGTAATTTTGGTGATGTGCCTATTGTGGGCGACCGCGTATACAACCTGGAAGATACCAACTTCGATTCCCTGTATGTGCGTAAACCGGTACAGGAATGTATTCAATATGCCATCAGCGAACTGGATAACGCCGCTGCCCTGATGCAAAATAAAAGCTACCCGACCGGCCGCGGTTCCTATGAAGCAGCGCTGGCGCTGAAAGCGCGGTTGCTGTTATATGCAGCAAGCCCTTTATACACCAATAACGCCGGTACTACTGCCAAATGGGCTGCCGCCGCTGCTGCTGCCAAAGCAGTAATGGACCTGCACAAGTTTTCACTGTTTAATGATTATAAAACGTTATTCACCATCAGTGGAACTACGGAAGATATTTTTGAACGTGTATATTCTCCTACCAACGAACACACCAACCTGGAGCTGGTAAACGGCCCCAATGGCTATGGTGGCTGGGGTGGTAATACACCCATACAAAACCTGGTAGACGATTATGAAATGAAAGACGGTTCCCGCTTCGATTGGAATAATCCAGTGGAAAAAGCTAACCCTTATCAGAACAGGGATCCGCGTTTTTATGCCAGTATATTATATAACGGCGCCCCTTACAGAACCCGTACGGTGGAAACTTTTCTGCCTGGTGGTAAAGACAGCAAAGACGGTAACGGAAACTGGAATACCAGTCCTACCGGTTACTATGTAAGAAAATATATCAATGAAGGCAACCCGGTTGAAAACCCTAACCAAACGGCTTATCAGCCCTGGAAATATCTGCGGTATGCAGAAGTGCTGCTGAACTACGCAGAGGCGCAGAATGAAGCCGCAGGACCTGATCAGTCGGTGTACAAAGCGGTGAACGATATCCGCGCAAGAGCCGGAATGCCGCAGTTGCCGGCGGGGCTTTCGAAAGACAGTATGACCAGCCGTATCCGCAACGAGCGTCGTATTGAGCTGGCCTTTGAAGAACACCGGTATTTTGATGTGCGCAGGTGGAAGATAGCTGCTGTTACGGAAAATGTGCCCGGGTATGGCATATTGCCTGCCAAACAGGCCAATGGTACTATTGTATACAACAGGGTCATTGCGTTAGCCAACCGTAAGTTTGATGGTACCAATAACAAAAACTATTGGGTGCCGATTCCGCAATCGGAAATCAACGCATCCGGCAGAAAACTTCGTCAGAATGCGGGGTATTGAGACCCGTTATTGTTTTAAATTTTTTTTCATGATATCATTCATCCGTTTGAAATATGCCACCTGGTTATTTGTGATGGGTTGCTGCCGATACGCTGCCGCACAGGATTCCAGGCCGTTGATTATTCCTGTGGAATCAAAACACCAGGCGCTTGTGCTGCAGGCAGATGCCAAAGGACAATTGTCTGTTATCTACTTGGGCGCAAAGTTATCCACCAGTGAAGAGTACCGGAAGGTGCCGGCAGCTTATCAGCAAACAGAAGATTATTCTGAAGTATCCAATGCGGCCTATTCCACTGCAGGTACCAAAACCCTTTTTGAACCTGCTATTGCAGTGACCCATACCGATGGTAACAATGGACTCGATCTGCGCTATGTTAGCCACCAGGTAACGGCGCAGGGAGCGGATGTGGAAGAGATCAGCATCCTGTTGAAGGATCCTGTATACCCGTTTGAAGTAACACTGCATTATAAAGTATATAAAGCAACTGACGTAGTGGAACAATGGTCCGTGATCCGGCACATGGAAAAAGGCAATGTAACGCTGCAGAAATTTGCATCTGCCAATTTATACCTGAAGGCCTCCCGCTATTGGCTGAAACAGTATCATGGCGATTGGGCCAAAGAAATGCAACCCGAGGAATCGCAGCTGACGCATGGTATTAAAACCCTTGATTCCAAACTGGGCACCCGCGCCAACCTGTTCCAGCCGGCGGTGTTTATGGTATCGCTCGATCAGCCGGCTACGGAAGATGAAGGCCGCGTGTTATACGGCGCCGTTGAGTGGAGTGGTAATTTCCGGGTAGATCTTGAACTCGACAACCTGGATAACCTGCGTATTATAGCGGGTATCAATAATTATGCATCTCCCTATATTTTAACACCAAATACAGCTTTTGAAACCCCGCCTTTCCTGTATACTTTTTCTGACAAAGGGAAAGGAGATGCCAGCCGTAAACTGCAAAGATGGGCGAGGGATTATAAACTGCGGGATGGCAAAGGAGAACGGCTCACCCTATTGAATAACTGGGAAGCCACTTATTTTGACTTTGATGAAACGGCATTGAAAGGTTTGCTAAAGGATACGAAAGACCTGGGCGTAGACCTGTTCTTGCTCGACGACGGATGGTTTGGTAATAAATATCCACGCAACAGTGACCATGCAGGGTTGGGCGACTGGCAGGAGAACCGCAAAAAGCTCCCTCATGGTATTGGTGCACTGGATAGTATGGCGCAGCAAAACGGGGTGAAATTCGGTATCTGGATAGAGCCGGAAATGGTAAGCCCGCAAAGTGAGCTGAACATCCAACATCCGGATTGGGTACTAAGATTACCGGAACGACCGGAACATTATTTCCGTCACCAGCTGGTGCTGGACCTCAGTAATCCGAAAGTGCAGGATTTTGTTTTCCGGATCGTGGACTCCCTTTTTATCAAAGCGCCGAAGTTGTCCTATATCAAATGGGATTGCAATGCGGTGATCTATAATGCCTGGTCTGCCTACCAAAAGCAGCAGCAGTCGCAGTTGTACGTAGCATATGTAAGAGGCCTGTATAATGTGCTGGCAAGAGTACGGGCCAAATACCCGGCAGTGTCCATGATGCTTTGTTCCGGTGGCGGCGGTCGTGTGGACTATGGGGCGCTGCAATATTTTACCGAATACTGGCCCAGCGATAATACCGATCCGCTGGAAAGAATCTACATCCAATGGGAAAATTCTTACTTTTATCCCGCCATTGCGAGCGCTAATCATGTTACTGACTGGGGTAAACAGCCTATTAAGTTCAGGGTAGACGTAGCAATGATGGGCAAACTGGGTTTTGATATTGTAGTAAAAGATTTAAAAGAGAAAGACCGGGCTTTTTGCCGGGAGGTGATCGACAACTATAATATTTTGAAAGATGTGATCTGGCATGGTGACCAATTTCGCCTGGCAGATCCAAACCGGGGGAGCATAGCAGCTGTCATGTACCTGGATGAAAAGAGAGCAAAGGGAGTACTATTTAGCTACCTGGTAAATTACCGGTACGGACAGGGCAGTCCGTTGCCTATTCGTATGAAAGGATTAGATCCCGTAAAGAAATACCGCTTGAAAGAAATCAACCTTTATCCGGGCGAAGCCTCCACCATTGCGGAGGATGCCATATTTACCGGGGAGTTTTTAATGAATATCGGGTTTAACCCGCAGCTGAATCTGAAAAGAACCAGTGTAGTCGTGGAGTTTAAAGAAGTATCCTAATCATATATCTATGAATAATTTTCAGTTGGAAGAACATCCCCATCAACGTTTGAATATCTTAACCGGTGAATGGGTGCTGGTATCGCCACATCGTACCAAACGGCCATGGCAGGGAAAAGTAGAGAAAGTAAATAAAGAACCGCTGCCTGCTTATGATGCCGCTTGCTACCTCTGCCCGGGCAACAGCCGTATGGGAGGGGATGTGAATCCTGACTACAAAGCTCCTTTTGCTTTTACCAACGACTTTGGCGCACTCATGGCCGATACACCGGCAGGTGAAGTATTAACCGACAACTTATTACATGCCCGTGGTGTAAAAGGTACCTGCCGCGTTATTTGTTTTTCACCCCGCCACGATCTGACACTTCCTTTACTGGACACAGCAGATATCCGCAAGGTGATTACCTTATGGCTGGAAGAATACCGGCAACTGTCTGCCGACCCGGCGATAAAGTATATCCAGATTTTCGAAAACAAAGGCGACATCATGGGATGCAGTAATCCCCATCCGCACGGACAGATCTGGGCAACGAGTGATATACCCGCAGAACTGATTAAGGAAACATCTCACCAGAAAAAATATTATGATGCTACCGGCAAAAGCCTGCTGGAAAGCTATGTGACACTGGAACTGGAAAAGCAGGAGAGGATTGTTTGCGAAAATGAGCATTTTGTGGCGCTGGTACCTTTCTGGGCAGTATGGCCTTTCGAAACCATGATCGTCAGCAAGCGGCATGTACCGGATATGACCCATTTTACCGAAGCGGAGCATATGGCGCTGGCAGATATTTTAAAAAGATTGACCATCAAATATGATAATCTTTTTGAAACGTCTTTCCCTTATTCTGCCGGTATGCACCAGGCGCCGGTAAACGATGGCGCGCATCCGGAATGGCACTGGCATATGCATTTCTATCCTCCATTGCTGCGTTCAGCTTCCGTAAAAAAATTTATGGTAGGCTATGAATTACTGGCCAGTCCGCAGCGCGATATCACACCGGAGTGGGCTGCAAAGAAATTGCAGTCGCTGCCGGAAGCACACTATTCCCTGTAAAAATTTGTAAGTATAGAAAAAAGATAATAGCTTAGTAGGATAGCGTAGTACAGACCCGGTGAGTTTACAGTGAACAATCATTAACCTTAAAAAAAGAAGGCGCTCCTGCGGGAGCGCCGGCAATTTTCCATACATGCAGGACGTATACGAACAGATCCACGAGCTGGAAGGAATCCCAGGTTTATCCAAGCATGAGCAATTCGTTCATGGGATTATCAATGCCATCAATTCAAAATTGCTGTCAAAAGGGGATGCCTTGCCTTCCGTTAATAACCTGATCGGTGAACTTGGATTTGCAAGGGAAACAATTGCCAAAGGCTACAAGGAGCTGGTGGAAAGAGGTATCGTGGTATCGCGTAACCGGAAAGGATTTTTTGTAAGCAGCGATGATACCGGGCAGCAACTGAAGGTGGCATTGCTGTTGTTTGCATTTGATACCTTCCAGGAAACGTTCTATAAAACGTTCCGGGCCAACCTGGGAGAGAATATACAGCTGGACGTATTTTTTCATCATAATAACATCGAGGTTTTTGAGAGTATCGTTACAACGGTGAAAGGCCGTTACGGCATGTACGTGGTAGCGCCTATTCCGCATCCTAAAACGGCGGAAATCCTGAAGGTACTACCTATGGATAAGTTCCTGATGATTGACCGCTACGAGCCCATGAATGCTGACTACTCCTACATTGTACAGGAGTTCGGGGAATCGTCCTATAAAGCATTTACTACCTTAAAAGATACGATCCGGAAGTTTGATGAAATGATCTTTTATTACCGGCCGTCTACCGATACGCCGATTGAAATACTGAAAGCGTTTAAACGCTTTATCAAGGACAATAAGATCAACGGTGTGATTAAAACAGAATATGTACCCGGCACTGTTGCGAAAGGAAAAGTATATTATACTATCAATAATACGGAGTTGTGGGCTATCCTGAAAGATTGTGTGGGAAAGAAACTGACGTTGGGGAAAGATGTGGGTATCCTGTCTCACAATGATGATGTAGTAAAGGAAATTATCTGTAATGGTATTACCACCTATTCCACCGATTTTAAGCTGATGGCGGAAAAAGCCGCTGTTTTTGTACTGAACCGGGAGAAGATCCAGGAAGTGCTGCCCACGGTGCTTATCAGGAGAAAATCGTTGTAGACTGTTGCGGGTACAGTACTAATAGTCGCAGAAAGAAGCCGTCTCAATATGAATGTTGAGACGGTTTTTTTATTTTACATGATTAGAACGATTAATGGATAGTTTTTTTTAAAAAAAGTAACGTTAACAGTCCCGTTAATGCATTTATTAAGTCGTTTGTTAACCTGGTCCGCTTTTCTTTGTATGACTACTATTGCTGAGCATCCTGAAAACACCCGTTATCCGTCATCAACATCCCACGTATATGAAAAGAAAGATCTATTTGTTTGTACTATTGGCAGTTGCCTGTGTATCGGGTAGCTGCAGCAAATCGTATTTACCAGCGGAATCTTCTGCGGAGCCCGGCGATGGTAAGGCAAAAGTTAATATAGCCCTTGCCGTTACTCCCGGTGCACCGGGAGATCCTAATCTCCGGTATTTTGGCCGCTGGGATTTTAGCAATTCCAGCCAGTATAAAAGTTACTGGGGAGGCGCTTATGTCCGGATGAAATTTACCGGTACTACGGTAAAGATCAGGGTGGGTAACGCCACCAACTATTTTGCAAAAATTGACAACGGTCCCTGGGTGAGTTATCTGAATGCCAGCGGTACCATTAATTTAACGTCTGTGGCCTTATCGCCGGGTATGCATACGATAAGTGTGGCGCAAGGGAAGGATTATAATTACCTGTTCGGCTTCCAGGGGTTTGTACTTGATCCCGGCGCCACTACCAGTGTGCCTGCGGCATCCGGCCGGTTGATTGAGTGGATAGGGGATTCTATCACCGCCGGTTATACAGATGCGCAGGCCAATGTTTCCGGTTATCCGTGGGTATGTTCCGAACTGCTTGGTACGGAGCATACCCAGATTGCCTATCCGGGTATTACACTGGTAAGTGGATATGCCACGCAGGGCAGTATGGAGGTCCAGTATTTTAAATTGCAGAACTCTTCTTACACCAATTCTCCCGGCTGGGACTTTACACGGTACACGCCCAGGATCGTTGTAATCAATCTCGGTACAAATGATAATAACAAACAGGTGCCGGATGCACAGTTCCAAAGTGCCTATATCTCTTTCCTGGCTAATGTGCGTACTAAATTTCCACAGGCCGAGATCTTTGTGCTGAGAACTTTTATTGGCGTGAAAACCGTGCCTACTGCGGCTGCCGTTAATGCGAGGATCGCTGCGGGCGATAACAAACTGCACTACATCAACACCAGCGGCTGGCTTAGCACTGCCGACTATACGGATGGGTTGCACCCCAGCGTGGCCGGAAATATTAAGGCGGCTAACCTGATAAAACCAATCCTGGCGCCATACCTAAACTAAGGTGCAGTTACATTGTGCGATATCACATTTCTTTTTCACCAAATCTCAACCCACGTAGTTATGAAAACATCCTCTTTTCGAAATTTAACGTCTATGAATTGTTTAGCGCTGTTACTACTCCTGTCAGTGAGTTGTACAAAAAAGATGACACAGGAACCGGATACGGCTAGGCCTGCGTCTGTTCACCAGGCCAGCCTGGCCGCCTTCCCGGTATCGCCTGTTGGCGATGTGGTAGGCAAGCTGGTGGTAGGCTACCAGGGATGGTTTGCCTGCAAAAATGATAGCTCGCCGCGTAACAGCTGGGTACACTGGGGCAGCAGTCCCGGTGGCAATGCGCCATCTCCCGGCTATCAAACCTTTGAGCTCTGGCCGGATACGCGGGAGTACACCACTACTTTTGCTACCGGCTATGCGAACCTTGGGAACGGGCAGCCAGCGAAATTGTTTTCTTCCTGGACCCGGCAAACCGTTAATACGCATTTCCGCTGGATGCAGGAGTATGGTATTGACTGCGCCGCCATGCAGCGCTTTGGAAAAAGTGATGCACAAAAAGATGGTATTGCGCAAAGGGTAAGAGATGCAGCGCAAGCTTACAACAGGAAATTTTACGTGATGTATGACATCTCCGGATGGACAAATTTCCAGGCAGAAATAAAAACTGACTGGACTAACGTGATCGTAAACACGCTGCACCTGACCAGTTCCCCCGCTTATGCCAAACAAAACGGTAAGCCGGTGATCTGTATCTGGGGACCGGGCGTAAGTGGCCGCCCGGGTAATGTAACCTCGTGGCTGGATGTGATTAATTACTTTAAAAGCCAGGGGTGTTATGTAATAGTAGGCGGGCCGAGGGACTGGCGTGGGCAAACCGCTAACCTCCCGGCTTTTGATGCCTGTAACATGATAATGCCCTGGGCTACCGGCACTTTTTCCAATATTGCAGGCGCCAACAATTACGCCAGCGTGGTAGCAGCCGATTTTGCCTATTGCAATGCACATAATATCGATTACCAGGCGGAAGCCTTCCCGGGTTTTGCCTGGTCCAACTGGAAGGGTGGCGCTCCTAACCAGATACCACGTTTGCATGGTGACTTTATGTGGCAGCAGTTTGCCAACATCCGCAATGCAGGCGTGCCCAGTGTGTATGTAGGGATGTTTGATGAATATGATGAAGCTACCGCCATTGCCAAGGCGGCGGAAAATGCTTCGATGAAACCGACTAATCAATATCTCCTATCGCTCGATGCCGACGGGGTAGCGGTATCGGCCGATTTCTACCTGCGGCTGACGCGCGACGGTGCAAAAATGATCAAGGGGCAAACGGGCCTGGTATGGTCGCACCCAACGAGTCATCAGTGATAAGGGAGCGAGTTGTGTCTTTATAAAAATAACCGGCCCGGACATGTATCCGGTCCGGTTAATTATGCTTCCACCGGTTCTTCCTGTTCTACGATTTCATGAATCAGGCCCAGGTAGGCGTTCCCCATCTGCTCAAGACAGAAAGTCTCTTTCGCTCTGCGGTAGCCTGTTTCAGCGAGCTGCAATGCCAAACGCTTATCGCTTAACAGAAGATCCATGGCCAGGTATATATCTCCCGGATCCAGGTACCGGCTGCCTTTTTCATTATACCGGATGGGTACCTTTAAGCAATCTACCCGGTCATCAAACATTTCATCCAGTCCATCTACACCACTGACTATTAACGGTACCTGCCAAGATCTCATTTCAATAGCGGTGAAACTACATTGCTCCATAAGAGATGGTAACACCCCGATATCGGCTATGGCATACCATTTCATTACCCAATCCCTGGTCAGGTAATCGGTTAATGTTACTTTTGACCAATATGGCATAGCTGCTTTTATTACCTCGCCCAGTGTACCAGTGCCTGCCATTACTAACCTGGCGTCAGGATGTTTTGCCAGCAGCTTTTTAAATGCTGCTACCAATGGTATAACGCCTTTATTGGGCGCCACTCTTCCTGAGTAAAGTATGATTTTCTCGTGTGGGCCAATACCTAATTCCCGCCTGGTGGCCTCTTTGTCGATACCTGTTAACTCAGGCATTTTTATACCATTGTAAATGGTGATCAGTTTATCCGGCGGCACCTCGAGATGCCGGCTAAAAAAGTTTTGCGCATGATGGGTTACAGTAATGGTTTTATCGGAGCAATTGACAAGCTCAAGTTGATCGAGAGTGATGCTGAATGCTTCTCTTGAAAAATTGATATTACCGTTTTTCCATTCATTTGCAAAAATATCATCTGCTACATTCCTGTAATCCTTCCATAGCCAGCCATGATGAACATACATCACCTTACAGGGGTAGTAATCCCTGATATGATGAAGTAGCTGCAACTCGCCCAGGGAATTGAACCAACATACCATATTTTCCTTATTTCTTAAATATGGGTAAGATAGCTGGATAATTCTTTGTGCCAGTGACCGGTTAATTTTGGTATGTTCGTTGGCGAGGAATAACCCGTTTTCCGGACAGGGAATATAGATCATTTCAACCCCGTCCTGCTGCACAACTGTACATTCGCTGTATTTTTCGGTTTCGGTAAAAACAATTGTTATGCTGATGTCCGGACTCAGTTTCAAGTAGTTCAGGAGTTCGAACATATGGGTACCAATTCCGAAAAACCCCTGCATTCTGTCACAATAAAAAAGGACCAGGTTTATTTTTTTATTCATCGATGCTGGTTTTAGTACGTTTTTATTTACAGATCACTTCTTTCAAATACCATCAGGGAATTGCAGAACCACTGATAGTAGGCGCTCAGCCTCAGTTTATTTTTGCTCCGGATATTCTCTTTAAATCCATAAGTTTTCATTCGATTGATGACATATGAATTATTGCGGCAGTTTACGTGCCCGTCGCCATCCTGTCCTTCTACCGCCCAACTGAGGATAATCAATCCGGATGCGTTACTGGTAAGGTTTTCTATGAATACTGTTTCGAATGCTTCGGGGATATGTTCGCCTACTTCCAGGCAGAGAACACAGTCGGCAGGCGTTTCAAAGCGAACCGGTCTTGCAAGGTCCAGTACCGAACAGGCGGTACCGTCATTCAGTATTTTCATAGAAATAGCCGGGGTATTAGGGTTGCCGTCATACCCGGTAACATTGAAATTTTGTTGCCTAAGCTCCTTTACGTAATAGCCCGGACCGCATCCCAGATCGATGATCGTATTACACTGCTGCTGTTTTAGCAGGTCGGCAACAGCGTCACACAGGCGATGGTCAAAACAGTGTCCTTCCTGGTCGGTACTTTCCCAGAACCCGGTTTCATGTATGCTAAATGACATATGGTTGTTGTTTAAGCTGGTTTAATCCGGTAATCCATGACCATCCTGCTATTTCCTTCTCGAGCTGTGCTTTGGTCATGCCACATATTCTTAAATACTGGGTATAACTGTTTAATTCATGCGTGTCGTCCAGGAACCAGGAATTTTCAGCTCTTTCATGCCATAAATGATAGAGCCGGCCATCAGCACGATGTACCTGGTATCCCAGTTTCCTGATTCTTTTAATCCTTTCCGCATCATCATGGCCCCAGCCCCTGATATGTTCATTTTCAAGACCGCATTTGAGATAGGTTGACTTGCGGAAAACAAAGCAACCACCTACAGAATTACGGGTATTAATATGATAATAGCTGTTACCCTCTTTTAGTAAGCTAATATTCCTATGTCGGAGAAGTAATCGTTTGCTGTATATATCCAGATCGGTGAAGGTGCCATCGTATGGTAAAGAGAAATGTACGGTACCGGACCTGATATGGTTAATAGCGGAAAGCAATTGCTCCGGGGGAATAATCACGTCAGCATCGTACAGCACGCAAATTGGGGCTGTGGATAGGTTTATCAGCTGGTTGTTGATGGCGGTACGGGCAAAGAGTTTATCCGTGTTATACTGGAAAACGCAATTACATGCTGTAGTGATGTCCTTACTCAGCTTAGATACCTGGTCATTTTCGCATATGTAAATAGCAGTGGAAAAATATGATTGCAGGTAACTTACAATGTATGCCAGGTTTTCCAACCTGCTGGCACTGTCTATACGAATGGGAATAAGAAAGGCAACATCCTGCAGATCTGTAAGGGTATTGTTCATATAGAAAATATCAGTTGTTAATACCAAAAATTGATAGCCAGGAATAGTCGCCCGATTCAATGCTGTGTAGCGGCAAGGCCAGCGAGGGAACGCCATTCTCCAGACCGGTGCGGACCGCATTTACGCTGCGGTCAAATGGGAATATTTCTTTCATTGACCGCTTACCCAGGTTTGAATATAGCTGTTGGAAAAGTTTGTCGCTTTGTGTGACCGATGCAGCTCTTTTATACCGTACCGCCAGTTTTTTTGCAAACAACATTTGGAGCGGAGCGGCAATATCTACTGTTTCGAAGTTTGCGGCTTCAAATTTGTTAAACCAGGTATCGAGATGCAGTAGGAATGTTTCGCTGTTGATGAGATCACCAGGCAGGCCTGCAATTTCGGAAAGCACAAGATAGCCGGTTGCATCTGGCAACAGGTTGCCGCTTCCCACCAGCTTATCCATTAAAATATTGGCGAAGCGGATTAGCAGCGAGGCTGTTTCCGGCTCATAGATATTTTCTGCAGTAACGTTACAGAGAAAGCAGAGAATGCCAGGTAACCCGGTAAAAAAACTGGTATTCGTTACCGGTATATGTCCGCCCTGGTATAAGATCCAGATCTGTTCTACGCATGCAATTACCGCTTCTTTGTATTTTAGCATCATCAGTGGTGAAGAGGGTGAAGAAGAACGGATCCTGTGAAGGAAATAAAGCCCTAAACCACTCAGTCCTTCGGCGATACCAGCCTGTTTTAATGTGCCTCCATATACCAGCCCCAATAATTTAGGTTCTACCTCTTCGAGAAGGTCCGATACATTCTCCTGCAGGTACCCGGATGAAGCCAGGAACTCCAGCATAACGCCCATTCCAGAAAGGCCGTTGCCGAAGGTAAGCGGTGTAAATACGCTGGTTTGCAGCAGCATTTCCTCGAGGTGGGTATAGGCAATATGGTCAATCCAGTCAGCTTCAAACTTTGACCTGTTCAGGTATAAATACAATATGGCGGCTGACTTACCATTCAACAAACCAATGGTATCACTGAAACTTGTATTCAGAATAAGGTAGTTAATAAAGCGATGGCGGCAGGAGCGGTCTACGTCAATATCAATTTTCATGGTGCATAATATTTAAGCTGGAGAATGGATCTAATGCGAACCAGGTGGCTGGTTTGTCGTTGTTTTAATTTTTATTGATAATGAATTTCCGGGCATCTTCAACGGCCGACTTTCCTTTTACTTTTCTGTCGGCATACTTCCTGTCAAAATTAAAAGATATACCTGCACGGATATTCATCATATCATTGACAGCGTAAGATTTGAAAAGAGTATTTGTTGATTTGAGAGAAAATTTGTTAGTATACAGCACATCACTCCAGTTGAGAAACAAGCTGAAATTTTTCCGAACGGGCATGGAAAAGCCCATATCCAGCTGTCCGTATGGCCGGAGGGAAACGACATCAGTTAGCTTTTGACCGCTGATAAAATAGAATTCGGCGCTTATTGCCATTCCTTTTGTATTTGTATAGTAAACACCGGTATTAACAAAACCGGATAGGAAGGAAATATCGAAGGGGTACAGGCGATCGTTGTTGTTCCAGTGCTGGAATTGCATGATTGCATTGATAGCAGCATAGATATTTTCGCCAAAAGATTTATTGTAAGATCCACTCAGTACAAATTCGTTAGCTGTTTTCAGGTTAATAAGACGGTCGCCAACAAAATTTAAGCCGGCATCAAACAGGGAGTAGTGCATGATCTTATTTTCTGTATAGCTCCAGTATAGTGTAGTTGTTATATTTTTTAAAACTGGGAAGGAAGCCCCGACCTGGTGTGTGGAATAGGGCATTATGGATGCGTTACTGACTTTATCGGACAGGCCGTCCTTTGAATCGCCGGCAAACGCAAATGAGCCGGCATAAGGGGTACGGAAGGTTTTGTTATAGAAGAATGTCAGGTAATGATTATTTTTTGTTGCAATAGCGTATGTGATGGCCGGCAACAGGCTGGTAGCCCTGAAGGTATTTTGACGATCTGCACCCGCGTCTTTATTGTTATAGTGATAACCCACCACTTCAATGGAATAGGTCAGCATATTTCCCTTCCTGAAAGTATTTGTTCCTGACAGGTAGCTTCTGAATTGTGACTGGACGATGTTATTCACAAAGGAAGAATCGGTATTGGCACTACCTGGCAGATGATAGCGGTATTGTGTGCCTACCGGATTAGAAAGGCGGTTGTATGCTGTCCTGAATTTTATTAACCAGTTTTTTTTCCTGCTGCTGGTTATTTCTATTTTACCAAAATAGAAGCGCGCATTATTATCCTGGTTTGTCAGCTGGTTGCCGGAGACCGTATTGAAGGTATAATTGTTGTTGTTATTCAGTGTGTTGTTGGTGGCGGTGAGTCCGCCATTTACATCCATATTCAGTTTGCCGGAGTCCAATGATTTGGACAGATAAAGATTATGCGTAATCAGGAACAACCGGTTTTTATCGCAGGAGCCGCTATTGATCAGCTCATGCGCAGCAGAGGAGGTTGATTCACCGGAATTGCTGCTACGTTCCATTTTTAGTTCCTGTTGTATGCCGGCCGTAGTGGTGGGGGAAAGCGATGTTTCAAATAGTGCGTAAGATCCGGCGTACTGTTTTTTAGATTTATATGCAGACTTGTTGTCGAATCGCTCGGAAACGCCCTGCCGGTTTGAGTTGAAACTACCTTCAGTATAAGGTTTCCGGTTGTCGGTACCAGCTTCCGTGTAAATCTGTAAGCTGGAGTGGCTGCTTTGCAATTTAAAAGAAGGAGTGATGGCGCCAAACACCATTTTTCCGACAGTAATACTTCCATCAGCAGCAATACTGTAACCAGGTGAGTTGTTGGGTTTGAGAAATATGTGCATTTCAGCGGCGTTGTACTGAACCGTTACCCGCCTGATATCTTTTGCCGGCAACCGCAATAATTTTGCGTTATCTATTAAAATACCTGCAGAAGTATCGGAGGCGTGCAGATAAAGATGGCGGATAGCGTTGCCTCTTACGGAGATATCGTTTTCCATCACATATACCTCCGGTATAGAACGGATAATGCTGGCTGCCTTTAGCTGCGGAGCCAACATGGCTTTGCCGGGTATAAATTCAGTGAGGTCGCCCGCCTGCCGGATACTGGATTGGGTGACTGCATTTACGGTAACCGTATTCAGTAAGGTAGATTTCGGGTTCAAAACAATGTCTTCTATATTTTCGTTTGCAGGAATGGCCATCGTTTTTACATATACTTCAGCTGAAAAATGGGTTACCTTTAGGGTAACATGACCTTCTTTGCCGGCGTTGATACGAAAGCTGTAATATCCCGCTGAATCAGTGATATGGCAATTCCAGAGGGTATCATTTCCCATGGTGGAGACACAAATATTACAGCCTGCAACAGGTTTTCCCATATTGTCAACAACTCTTCCCTTTATCGCTACCTGTCCAAAATGGACCTGGCAGATCAACATCAGGAAAATTATCAACAGGCTACATCGCATTTCCGACAATTTTCAGGTTCTCTATTATATTGGAACTGGTATCCCTCACCGCTATTTCAACCAGGAATGCTCCCTTTTTACCCTGGGTGTTCAGGATAACCTTTAATGTATCTGCCACATTTCTTTTCAGTAATTTTGATTTATTGCCCGTCAATAATGTACAACCGCAGGATGGTTCAAAATTGATTGTCTGGGAAGTTTGCATCCGGTCATCACCTTTGAAATTAAAGTTTACAGGATATAAAGAATCGCTCTTTACTGTGCCCAGGTTATATTCTTTTGAAAAAAAGATAACCGGGTTAAATGACGCTGCTTTGAGCTTTTCGCTTACGGATTTCTTATGGAAGAAGTATCCGAAGCTGGCTAAAAGCATAATAACTGAGACGGCGAAGAGTATTTTATCTTTCATATTGTGCGATATAGAATTTTATGGAATCCTGGTTGAAGTATGCGGAGGCCTTGGGTTTACAAATGAATTTGGTATCGTCCAGGGGTAGTGAGATACCTTCTATTTCTTCCTGTAACGGAAGTGATCCGCGACAGCTCATATCATTACCGATGACCATCAGGTAGCATTTGCGGTATTGCGCAAATAGTTTGCCCCTTTCCGCCGTACTTACTGTATAGTCATACAACTTATTGTACTGTGCTGAATCCAGCCCCTGTGCATAGGAAACGAAGATGCCATTGCTGGTCATTTGCATGCCTGTTATTTGCGGGTTCTGACTGGTTAATGCTATAATATCTTTTGCTTTATTACTACGCTCCAGGCCACTGATGGTAGTATTAAAAAGATGTCTGAGGCTCCAGACGGAATCCTTTGAAATAGCGTGGTTTTTCAAGGAAAAAAAGTAAAGAAGGGTATCTGGTGAAACGGCCATTACACCTGCATTTTTTTCCTTGTTGTAATCGAAGAATACGGAAGATTGCCCCATATTTTTATGCGAGAATGAGGAAATATCGGGCAGTTTGCAGGTGGCATATTTCTTATCCCTGAATAAATACAGGGATATGGGAGATAGCTCTGCCACAGCATCTGTTTCCGAGTTGTATTTCGGTTTATCTTTTGAAAAAAGCTGCGATAACATAGCTGTGTCACCGCCGTCTGTATAAACTATTCCCATTTTATTATAAGCAGAATAGGCACCGGATATTTTACCGCAGAGGAACCGGTTGATCAGTTTTTGGCTTTGGATGTTATACACCAGTATTTCATTCCGATAGGTGGCATAGATGTTTCCGTGAAACAGCGCCACATTATACATACCTTCCTTACTATCCAGCGGGTTCAGGTATTGGCCAAAGTCAATTTTGTTTGAGATTGACCGGGAAATCATGTCATAAACAATCACTGTTTTAGCGCCACGTGCCGGCATAATTAATAACTGTTCTTTATTATCTGACAATGCAACGGGGATATATTCATTAAAGCCGCTCACTTTGTCTTTTAATACAAATGAGTCTACTATATTAAGCGTCGATTTTCTATCAATTGTAGCGCCATTGACAGTATGTTGCTCTGTATCCCATCCGCCTTTGCAGAATGCAAAGAGGCTGATGACGGTTAATATGAGAAATGATTTTGTGCGCAGGGTCCCATTCATTTTAAGCTATATTTTTAATGGCGAATCAGGGGAGTGGTGAAAATGAGGAATGCTTCCCTGACCGGGGAAGCATTCCTTCATCATCATTAGCTGATGCAGTAGCAAGTGCTGGCTGGTGCTGTACAGTCGCATGCGGGCGGAACGCCGATTACGATTGC
This sequence comes from Chitinophaga hostae, assembly GCF_018224885.1. Taxonomy (GTDB): domain Bacteria; phylum Bacteroidota; class Bacteroidia; order Chitinophagales; family Chitinophagaceae; genus Chitinophaga; species Chitinophaga hostae. The sequence goes on from NZ_JAGTXB010000013.1 coordinate 84,761, forward strand.
ACCCGGTTTTTTGGCGGTAGTAGCAATAGCTTGTGATTCAAAAGAAAAAGAGGTAATCAAACCTACTGACATTGCAGTTACAGCAGTTGCTACGCTGATTTTTTTCAGGGCATTTTTTTGTTTCAACATACGTGAAGTTTTTAATGATTAAGAAAAGAAAAAAAGACTTTGTCTTATATATTTTGCAGACAATAACCCGCTGTTCCGGTGGCGTTTACTCCAACGGTAAAAATGTGACGCAAAGAAATATCTTATCTATCTGGAACTGGTGGCATGTGACATACAATTGTTTCCAATAGAAGAAAATATGCTTCTAATCTGCCTGTTGGGCAGGTATATAAAGCGTTAAACAGAAGAGGCGAACATCACCTTCGACGGATCAGTTAATTTGTTGACTGGCTGAACATAAACGTAAAGGATTTAAGAAATTACAGGACTTCTTTTATTCCTGCTCATCAACGTGCTTATAATGTTATTGGCGCTGAGCAGGCCAAAGCGGGCTTCGTTACATGCTGTTGTTACAGCAGTAAATAGTGTCTCTACAGGTCATAGTTTAATGATTATGCGTTCACTGAATTGTCAGATTTTTTCATTGCTTATTATTTCAGTCCTGTAAAATTGATTGCAGGGGTTCGGAATAGTATTTTGGCATCAGTTCCAAATGGCTCGTCGATTTCGTCTTTTGGGTACTATTTCTTTTACCGGGTTACACAGGGTCGGGTTACACGGGCTGCATATCTAAGATAGATATTTTTTCTAAGAAAGATTTATTTCCGCAAGATTTTTTTTAAGGAGAACAATTTGTTTTCAGGAGAGGTAAGATTGTTTATTGTTTATGTCAAGATTGTTTATTTACCTGAGTATCATTTTCAGGGAAATGGATATGTCGGGGCCAGTTTAATGATAAAGTAACGGGCCCGGACGTATGCCTTTATTGTATTTATGCGGATACTAAACTTTCAACGCCTGCCTGTTTCCTTAAATTCATTAATGCATAGCGTACCCTTCCCAAAGCAGTATTGATGCTGATGCCCACGGTATGTGCTATTTCTTTATAACTCAGATCGGCATAGTAACGAAGTATCAGTGCCTCGCGTTGCTGGTCAGGCAGCCGATCCAGCATGACGTTGATTTCTTCGGTGATCTCTGCTTTGATCATCCGCTGTTCCTGGCTATGCTCTGATAGTTCCATGCTATCGCCCAGCTCGTCGTTGTAGCTAACAACTACCTGTGGCCAGGTATGTGCTTTTCTGAAATGACTGATGCACGCGTTGTGGGCGATTCTGACTGCCCAGGCGAGGAAGCGGCTGTTATCCACATAGTGGCCGGATTGTAGCGCGTTTACAATTTTTATAAATACTTCCTGGAAAATATCTTCTGCCAGGTTACGGTCTCTCACCAATAGTACAATGGTGGTGAAGATCCTGCTTTTGTGGCGGTGTACCAATGTGGTAAACGCCGGGTTGTTTCCTGAAATATACAGGCGGATTAACTCCTGGTCTGTAAGGTTACTATATAGGTTCATGCTGGTTTCGTATAATGTTGTCAATGGATTTTGAAATGGGGCCGCCTTCAAAAAGGCAGCCCTGTATATACTGGTGGTTGTATTAGCCAACCTAGTCCTTAAGATTTAAATATTTTTTTACCTGGCTGTAATCGTTCCAGTCAATACCCGCGGCTGATCTGGCGTTTACGCCACCTGGAATAATCACATACCGGTACTGGTAACGTTTGTCGGTAGCGGTGGTACTGATAGGTGCGTTGGCAATCAGGTCAATTTTACCGGCAGAAGCTACAAATCTCACGAGGTAGCCATATTCATCGACATATGGTAATGGCTGTACGAAGGAAGTAGCGGCAGTACCCAGGTTGATGTATACGTTGATAGATGCATTAGCTAATAACGGGGCAGTAAGTTTAGTGGCGGTAAGTGTATAGCCGAACAGGATGGTATTAATACTGCCATCCTGATTGCGGATGGTATCCACGGGTGCAAACTTAACGTCCTGCCAGGCGGAGTAGATCACATTGGCGCTGCCTGCAGCACCTGAATCGCCTTTAGGCCCGGTGGAGCCGGGAATACCTGCAGGTCCGGCCGGTCCGGCAGGGCCAGCGGGTCCCTGTGCCCCATCTTTGGAGCAGGCCGCAAAAAATAGTACAACAGCAGTGATGAATGCATAGGGCATAAAGCGTGTAACCTGTTTCATAATGACAATTGTTTGTTTTTTTTATTGATGAATGAAAAAATAAAAGAATGAATGTTGTTACCATACGTTCCGCGGGCAGGTGTCGCCGTACTTGTTGCCCAGCAGAAATCCGATCATGATTTCATGCGTACCTTTAGTAACGGTGTTTAAGGAAGATGCCGTATAGTCGTAAGCGTAACCGATGTTGAACTGCGAGCTGATGTTGACGCCAAACATGGCTGCCACCCCGTCATGCAGCCGGTAAGAGGCTCCCAGCCAGAGCCGGTCGCGGTACATAAAACGGGCGTTGATATCTATGCTCAGCGGCATGGCAGTAATCATTTTTAGCATTACTGAGGGCATCACATTGAGATCGTCGTTTATCCATAACCGGTAGCCCGTTGTAAAGAACAGGTGTGGCACCAGTTTACCGCTGTAAACAGAATCACCTACTACCTTTCCGTTATCGAACCCTATTTGCTGCGGAATAATATTCTGCACTGACAAGCCGGCGAAATAATCGGCGGAGTAAAGCCATAGTCCTGCATTGACCTCTGGTTTCCATTTGTTTAATACACCGGAACTACTGCCAAGCACAGGATCGGAAGGATCAAAGAAGGTTATTTTGCTGGCGTCGAGACTTACCTGCTGCATCCCTATCCCGATACCGGCGCTCACGCTGGTCCTGGGAGAAAGGTTGATATGATGCGCGTAGGCGCCTGTTACGGAAAACCGGTTCAGCGGCCCGGTTCTGTCGTTCAGGACAGTGATCCCCACACCGGGATGCGGAGCCGGCGTGGTATAGTCCTGCCAGTATGCCTTTCCCCGGGGATTGTTGCCTTCGGGGTCGAACCCGGTAGGAGAGGCGGTGCTGTAGTCCGATTTACGCAAAGGTCCCTGCAGGGTGAGGTAACTCGTTACCGGCGAGCCTTTCATACCTACCCACTGATGCCGGTGACTTAAACGCAGATCCCAGTAATTTTCAATGCCTGCCAGCGCCGGATTGAGAATAAATGGATTCATGATATACTGCGTATAATGTGGTTGTTGCTGCGCCTGTGCAAAATGCAGCAGCAGCGCAAACCATCCTGTGAGCACAATGTTTTTCATGGATCAGTAATTTTAGGTGAAACAGCCGGGCTGTTACTTTTTAATAATGGTAAAAGCAGTTCTCCTGTTTTTCTGTCTTCCTTCCGGGTTGTCGCTGCCATCTTCCAGTGTATTCGGTGCTACCGGTTGGGTAGCGCCATAACCTATATAAGTGAGTCGTTCCCGGTCAATACCTTTGCTCACCAGGTAATCCACACAGCTCTTGGCGCGGGCTTCAGACAGGCGCTGGTTTAGTTTTGCAGCACCTTTACTATCGGTATGTGCACTCAGTTCTATGTGCATTCCGGGATTGGCGCTGAGGAGATCGACCAGTTTATCTAACGAAGCATAGGAGGCTTCCTGTAAGGTGGCCTTGTTGAAATCGTAATACACATTTTCCAGCACTACCGGTGCTTCCGGCGTAATGATCTTCACCAGGCATAATACCGGTATGGTCATAGTGGTGGTGTCATCATTAGCCGGCAGGGTTACCTGTTGCGAATTTGTCGTATATCCTTCTGCGTTGGCAACCGCTTTCAGCGGCAGAAATTCAGGGATGCTAAAGGCGTAACTGCCATCCGCCCCGGTTTGCCGGGTAAATACCACTTTATTGCTGATGGTATCTATGATATTGACGGCAGCTCCGGCCAACGGAGTCTGGTTGTCGCACGACACCACCGTTCCACTGAGTTGTTTTAAAGGCCTGTTCTTGTGTACAAAAAATAATTCCAGGCAGCATTCTGCGGCACGGTCTGTACCCAGGAGTACTTCATCCAATAGATTTTTGTTGTTGCTCCTGCTGGTGAAATAGATATCATCCTTCACCGAATTCACCGGGTACCCCATATTTACAGGGGATTTCCAGTTACCAACATTTCCTTTGCTGGAGAAGAAATCATATCCGCCCATACCGATCCGGTTATCTGCCGAGAAGATCAGGGTGCCGGTAGCTGCGTGGTAAAACGGCGCCTGCTCATTACCCGTCGTGTTGATAACTTCACCCAGGTTGCCTGTTTGCAATGGCTTGCCATTTTCATCCAGCGTAGCATACCACAGGTCAAAACCGCCGTATCCGTCGGGCCTGTCACTGGCGTACAACAATGTTTTTCCATCTCCCAGCAGATACGGTTGCTGGGTATTATTACCTGCGGTGTTTATCATCGCATCCATGGGTACCGGATCGTTCCAGTGGTCCCCGTTTTTGCGGGCAATATAAATAGCGGATATTTTTTTGCCATGGTCTATATGCCAGCGGGTGAGCAACAATAGCTGGCCGTTGGGTGATAGACATGCGGCGCCCTGGTGCAGTCCTTCCGGCTGATCCAGCTGCAGCAAACGGATATTGGATACCTGTCCGGCGTTGTAATCGGCCGTATAGAGGCGATTGATATAGGTATGATTTTTCTGGAAAGAACTATCCGGCCTGGTAGAGGTGAAAACCAGGCTGCTGGTATTGCTCCACAACGGGGCATAGCTGGCGCCGGTGGTATTCAGCGCCGGTGGCGCTTTTATTACGCTGTACTCCGACAGGTCTTTTTTATGTAACTGCGTAGTGATAAATTCCAGGTTTTGCAATTCTCTTTTTGCGGCCTCAGTGAATTTATCGTTGGTGCTATGGTCGTGAAGGAAATTGCGGAACGCCTGGGTGGCTTCATCATATTTAGCCAACGCCCGCAGGGATACTGCGTAATAATAAGCCGCCAGCGGAAAACTGGTCTTGTCCAGTTCCATTACTGATTCGTAATGTGGTGCAGCTTTACCATAATTATGCAGGTTGCGGTAGCTCTCTGCCAGTTTGTAAACGGCCTGTTGCTCGCTGCTTACCTTTACTGTTTTATTTTTAGTGACGGATACCGCTGCATAGGGCTTATAGGTATCCGGTTTCACGGTTTTATTCCGGGAGCCGAGGTACTTTTCGTAATAGGTGGCAGCTGAATTGTAATCGGCTTTACTGTAGTATTGATCGGCTGCTTTCAGGTAGTTATACGTAAACTGCGCGTACGATGCCATAGCCGATAACAGCACTGCCGAGGTAAAGAATATTTTTTTCATGGGATACTGTTGCTTTAAAGTTGATTACAATCTTGGACAAACGAATTCCACATCAGGTGTTCTTACCGACCTGCGGCCGATGAACGTCAACGATATTTCAAAACTGTTGGAGCCGCGCGCCATTTTGCTGAGGTCGGATGTATTGATATCATAGCTGGCGCCCAGCATCATGTTTTTATAAATGAATCCCGCATGTGTGGTGATGGCATCTTTATACCGGTAGTTTAGTCCAAGCAGGAAATCAGTTCCGGGAGCGGCATTCAGCTGGCCATAAGCGCCGATCATTTTTTCCTGGGCAGGTCCCTGCTGCATAAAAAGGAAGTTAGGAGTAATACTCAGTATATCCGACAGGGTTAGTTTTACGCCACCGTGAACATTGAAACGCATCGGGAAGCGGGCATCACCTTTTGCACTGAACTGGTCCTGTGGTTTGGTGAGATGCATGACGGAGAAGCCACCATAGATATTGAATTTTTTCCCCGGGGTAGCGTCATAGTACAAGGCGCCGGCGCCGGCATCAAAGGAGGCGGCGGAGGTGCGTGTAAGCGCATCGGATACCGGGTTGCCGGGGTTATAACCGGTTACCGGATTCCATTGCTCTCCATAGGTTAGTTTGGAGGGGTCGAACCTGCGTTGTATCAGGCCGAGCTGCAATCCAAAGTTCAGCTGATGGTAGTGGGCCGCATCCAGTTTTACCCCGGTATAGGCTGCACTTACATAGGCGGTGGTATAGTTGTAACCGCCATCGCCGGCAGTTTGATTTAACACACTGGCGCCAATGTTGATATTACGGCTGGTAGGTATTTCCCCGCTGACGCCATACGTTTTAAACGGACTGATGTTACCCCACTGGGTGCGATAAATGGCCGCAATCCGGTAGTCTCCGTCAAATACGCCTGTCAGCGCAGGGTTTAACCACGACGGGTATACGTAATACTGCGAAAAGTGAGGATCTGCCTGTGCCATCAGCCGGGTGCCCGTGCATGTGGCGACTACAAAAAGGACCAGGGTTGCAATGATTGTTCTCATTTACAATATAATTTGATGTGAATGATTTACTTTACCTGATAATTGTTACATAACCTGTTATAGGCGCCATGCCTGCCCTGAGCCGGATTACATAGTAGTACGTGGCCATTGGGAGTACATTGCCTTTGAACCGGCCATCCCACGGTACGTTGTAACCGGTAGAGCGATAAATTCTTTCTCCATACCTGTTGAATACTTCCACGGTACTTTCTGCATAATCAGCCAGGTTGGTGATGATCCAGGTATCGTTGATATTATCGCCGTTAGGTGAAAAGGCAGTGGGGGGCGCTACCGGTTTCAGCACTTTCACCGTCATGCCGTCGCGCGCCATACAACCGTGTTTGCCAATAGCCGTCAGCGTATAGGCGGCATCGTGCATAGCGGGGATTACGGGCGACAACAAAGTAGGATCGGGGAAATCTGCCGCCGGGGCCCAGGCAAATTGCAGGTTTACAGAATCGTTGGCTACGGGTTTAAAGCTAATGACGGTACCCTGTGGCACCACAAAAGACGGTCCCGCATCGATTACCGGTTGCAGGTAAACAATAACGGTGCTGCTGTATGCAGAAGATCCGCAGCCCGATTGGTTGGCTACCTGGAGTTGTACGCTGTATTCACCTGGCGCCGTATATTTTTTCACCGGGTTTTGTTCGGTGGAAACGGTTCCGTCGCCAAAGCTCCATTGCCATTTGTTGATGCTGCCGGTAGCATCTGTGCTCTGATCTGAGAATACATTGTCGGTGCCCTGGCAAAGCGTATCCGGTGTTACCTTAAACGAAGCAGTGGGCTGTCCGAAGAAGGCACTCAGCGTTTTGGCAGCAGAATCTTTACAACCATATGCGCTGGTGGCCACAAGTTTTACATCAAATGGTCCAAAGGCCTTGTATTGCCAGGTTGGATCTTTTGCGGCAGAGCCGGCGCCGCCATCACCAAAATTCCATTGATAGGCGAGGCTTGTTTTATCTTTCACAGTGGTGAGGTTGGCAAAAGCAGCGTTACCATCCGGCATACAAACTTTAGCAGGAAGGCTGAAATCAGCTACCGGTAAAGGATGTATCGCTATCATCGCTTTGGCGGTATCGCTGGTACAATTATGATCACTTACTGCTACCAGTTTTACGAGGTAGTTGCTGTCTTTCTGATAAGTGATGGTAAAAGGATTGTTATTGGTGTTGTTTTTCTGTGTGCCGTCTGCCAGGTCCCATTTCCAGTTGGCAATGCTGCCGGACGGGATCGTAGAGTGATCGGTGAACACCGTATTTTGTCCCAGGCAAAGATCTGCGGCTGCTGTGAAAGCTGCTGCAGGTTTGGGATACACTACCATCGTAGTGGAAATGGAATCGCTGCAACCGCTATCGGTATTAAATACGTACCAGATAGTATGTGTGCCTGCCCCGGCGCTTGCCGGTGTGAAGTTGCCGCTTGAATCCGTGGCAGGACCGCGATAGTAGCCTTTCCCGGTTACCCCGTTTTGTATGGCAGCTTTACCGATGGCGACAGTTCCCGGCGTATTTACACAAACTCCTGTCAGTGCAGCATATGCCAGCTGTGGTTTTAGTTTAAAAGTAGCCGTTACCGTAGTATCTTTCGTACAGCCTTTATCGGTAGTAACACTGTATTTAATAGCATAAGTACCAAACTTCGTATAGGCGTGTGTGGGATCTTTCACCGCGGCAGTATTTGGATTTGTGCCTGTAGCATTGGGATCACCAAAATTCCAGGCATGTGCGGTCAATGTTTGCGCATCCGGTACGGTGGCGCCGCTGGTAAATTGTACCAAACCTCCTACCGGTAAGCAATCGCCGGGATAGCTAAACAAGGGGGTAGGCTTAGCATATACGGTGACTGTTTTGGATACCGTATCACTCACACACAGCTCGCTTACTTTTACCACATGTTTGATGGTGTAAGTATTATGATCTTTGTAGGTGATCGTTTGTGCGGCGCCGGTAGTGGCAGTTAGCACCGAGTCGTTGCCAAAATTCCAGTACCATGATTTCAGCGGTGCGGTACCGCCATATGTGGATGCATCGGTAATTTTCAGCACGCCTGCTTCGCAGAGTGTGGCGGCATCCGTGGAGAATATTGCTACGGGCTTAGCCACAGTAGCTACCTGGAAAGCAGTATCTCCCACACAACCATCCCTTGATATAACGGTCAGCTTAACTGCGGTGGCGCCTACCGGGAATACTTTACCAACGCGTATGCCGCTGTCTTTTACCGCCCCCGGGAATTCCCAGTTCCAGCGGTCAATCAAAGGAGTTTTCAGGCTGGTATCTCCCTTAAAATACACCGTGTCCAGCGTACACCCGGTATGCGCATAGGTCATTACAGCACGGGGCTTGCCTTTCACCTGGATGGTAAAGCCTACTTTTTCCGTGTTGTTACAATTTTCTATGCTGGGATGTGTTGACATCACCGGGATATCATATTCACCGATGGTGCTGAACTGGTAAGTGCCGGGTAAGGAATATTTATAGTAGGTAATACCATTGACCAGCACTGTGCCGGTATTGACCGGGGCATTCACCGTTACATCGGTGTTGGGTGTAATAGCGGTGCCGAGGGCGCTGAGCTTCCATACCATTTTGGTGGGCTTGTAAGCCATTAAAATGGATAGCTCCACCGGCGTATTGGTACAGGTAAAATCATTGGATGTTTTGGAGGTATCATAACTGTTATGAATAGATCCTATTGCGTTGAGGTTATTGATCAGCGTGCCGGCATTGTAACCATAGCTTTCCACACTACCCAGGCCATATGTTACCGCAGTAAAGGCGGAGTCGCTGCTCACAATACATTGTGCCGGTGCGGCGGCCCATCTTTTTATCACCACCGTATACCCGTTCAGGTTAGGGTGCGGATAGGCAAAATCATACAGGGGGCTGCCATCAATACGTAACGACGTAAGACCCGCTGTAGGAATGATCATGGTGAGATAGTTGGTTTCTATAAACTCCCGGTCGTTCCGGTAAAAACCAATGCGTTTAATAGCCTGTTCTACCGGGCTTACATAGATCATTTCCGGATCACCGAGTCCGCCGTTATTACCACAGGCGCCGGAGGAGGACATGAACTGTGCTACCAGTACAGGTTTGTTAGACTCAATATAATCGGCAGTGTTGCTTACAAACTCGTAATACGAATTGGCGATCAGGCCGGTAAGGGTAACACCATTTCTCTTTACGACAGTAGTCGGATCTTTTACTGCGACCTTATAAATGTTATACTGCAGCGTGGATGGTATATCGTCTTCCGAAGTGGGCGCTGTCAGGTAGCGTTTACCCCATGCCTGGAAAGGAAAGATCTGTTGGATATTATTATCGCCGCTGCTGCTGCTGTTGTTACAGGTGATAGCGGTGCGGCTGCTGCCGGAAAATACCGCTACGGGATAGCATTGTCCCAAAGGGTTACCGATGGACTTGATAGTGGTACCGGTTAGCTGCCGGCCCTCACCGCCGCCAAGAGAGGCGCCTACCAGCTGGTAAATATCGCCGCGGTTCAATGTAACGGTGAAGGGGACCCCGGCGGGGCGGCCATTACGGGTGAGCACAGCTGGTGTTATTTCCACCAGGGTATTATTCTGATTAGCGATCACAAACATCCAGGAGAAACAGTCATCTGCATAGTTCTGCATGCTGTTCACCGAGATATAAGAGTAGCCCCAGGTTTCTTCCGGCATTAACATGGTAGCGCCTGAAGAGGCGCTGCCATAGATATGCGCATAGGCTACGATGGGCACATTACTTTGTATGTGAATAGACTTACCGGTAAAGATTCCCTCTCCGCCGGTGCCGCCAAAAGAAGGCGGAAGGGAATAGAGCCTGGCATCAATAGCGCCCGATTTCGGAATCAGGTCTGATGCAATCACCGTATTGGCCGGAATATTATAGGTACGTGTCCAGCTGGTACCGGTGATACTAACCGTAACGGTAGCCGGCTGTTCAGCACTGAGATACAGGATCATTTCCTGGCTGTTGCTTTGCCCCATTTCCATGAACTGATGGTGTCCGTAGCCCACCCAGAAGTCTTTTCCTTTATTGGAAAGATTCTGGGCGTATGCAACAGTGGCTACGAACTGAAACAGGCTCAGGGATATGGCAAGCAAAAGTGCTTTGTGATATATTAGCTTGGTTGACATCTGCTTCAATTTTTCATCTTGAAATGATTATTGTTTGATGATCATCTTCGACGTCCTGGTTCCATCTTCAAAAATGGTTTTCAGCATATATGCTCCACTCATGATATCCTGCACATACAGCTGGTTACGTTTGCCCGTTGTCGTTACCTTTTTAACGGCTTTGCCGTCCATGGTGTAGAGTATCAGTTGCTGAACGGGTTTGCGTGATTGTATATTCAGGGCTGCTATTACCGGGTTTGGATATACAAGCACTGATCTGTTGTTGGCAGCGATACTGTCCATTCCCTGCGGAGGCAGGATGGTTGCATTGGCACGAGGCCAATGCAACATCATACATCCTGTGGCAAACAACAGTTTTGCTATAGTGATTTTTTTCATATAACTGTTTTAGCGGATCAGGTTAATGACTCCTTTCTTTTCTGTTTTGCTGCCATCCGTGAGGGTAAGGTGACATACATAGATGTACACGCCGGAAGGCAATGCTTTTCCTTTGTATTGTCCATCCCATCCTGTTGTTTGGTTATTGGATTCAAATACTTTTTCACCCCACTGGTCAAAAATGGTCATGTGCATTTGTTTGATGATATAGCCATATACCAGCAGCACATCATTTTTGCCATCATTGTTGGGCGTAAACGTATTTGGAATGTAAATGCCGTCCGGTAAGGTTTTGCCTTCTGCAGGCAGTGATTCCTTGTCTTCGCAACCTTTGGCCCGAACGATCAGCTTAACTGTCTGCACCGGTTGTAAACCACCGATAATATGTACCAGCCCTTCTCTGCCCGATGAAGGCAGGGTCCAGGTGGTGCCGCCATCAACAGATACTTCATAACCGGTGGCGTTGGCGATGGCCTTCCATTTAAACCGGATCATATTCACCCCGGTACTGTCTACTGTAACTACCGGTGTAGCGAGAACAGGCAGCACATGCACAATGGCTTTGGCGCGGGCCGCTCCGGGACATCCGTGGGTGAGTGTTTCGAGATAGTAGATACCGTCGGTTGAAACGTTATTGATCGTATAGTCGTTGCCGGTATGCAGGAGGTTACCTGCAGCCGGTGCGTCGTACCAGTTATACAACACGCCCGGTTCCGGATTTTTAGCCGACAGGGTTACATTAGTGCCACTGCATACCGTCATGGAGTCTTTTACGATCTGCGCAATAGCAGGCGCGTATACTTCCACTTCTTTGGTGGTGTCGCCTACGCAACCTTCAGCGGCTACAATACTTAATTTTACCTGTTTCACGCCGGGGTATCTGTAGTATTTCAGGGTGTCTTTTGCGCTACCCAGGGTAGAGTCGCCGAAGTTCCATTTCCAGCTGCTGATCGCTACGCCGTTGCTGGTAGCTGCGGTTCCTTTGAACAGGGCGCCGTCGTTTAAACAACCGGTGTAATCAACACTGAAGTTTACTACCGGTGCGGGGATCACTTTTATCTGCAGAATACTTTCGAAGCTGTTGCTGCAGCTTTCAATGTCCGGATGTGAAATCAGGATAGGCACATCATACAAGCCGGGTTTGCTGAAGACGTAGTCAGCAGGTACGGTAAAGCGATAGTATTTACGTTCATTGCTGATCATGGAATCTACCGGTACCGGGTTGTTTTGTACGATGTCTGTTTTAGGCGCCAGGCTGGCTACCTGGCTGAATTTCCAGGTGATGCTGGTTGGTTTCACCGGTATCAGCATGGAGAAGCGGAATGGTGTTTTGGCGCAGGTGTAGGTATTGTTCTGACCACTGTTGTTCATCACGTTGTTGAATGATGGCAGGATGTTCAGATTTTTTACCAGGGTACCGGCGTTGTAGCCATAGCTTTCCACACTGCCAAGACCATAAGTGATGGCGGTAAAGGCAGAGTCGCTGGTAACAGTACATTGTGCCGGTGCGGCGGGCCAGCGTTTCACTACTACCGTATAGCCGCTGGCATTAGGATGCGGATAGGTATGGTCAAACGTGGCGCTGCCATCGATCAGCAGGGAAGATATTCCTCCCGTTGGTATAATGAGGGTCAGGTAGTTGACGGTGATCGCTTCCTGTGTATTGCGGTACAGCCCCACTTTTTTGATACCCTGTTCTACCGGGCTCAGATAAATCATTTCCGGATCGCCGTTGCCATTGGTATTGGCGCAGCTTCCGCTGGACGACATATACTGGGCCACCATGATGGGCTGGTTGGCTTCAATGTTGCTGGCCGTATTGCTTTCAAACTGGTAGAACCGGTTATTGATCAATCCGGTTAATGCGGTGCCATTTACTTTTACCGCGGTAGCAGGATCTTTCACCAGTACGCGGTAGATATTGGTCATAAAGGAAGCGGCGCCGCTACTGTTGGAGGTAGGCGCTGTAAGGTATTTTTTACCCCAGGCCTGTGACGGGAAGTTTTGCTGGATCAGGTTATCGCCTGAACCACCTGCTGCCCCGCCGCAACCAATGCCGGTACGGCTGCTGCCGGAGAATACCGCCATCGGATAGCATTTGCCGTCTTCATTGATCACAGACCTTACACGGCTGCCCGTGAGATCGTATCCTTCGGAGCCGCCACCCGGCATCATCGCACCGAGTACCTGGTACACTTCTCCCTTATTCAGTGTAACCGTGAACGTTGTATTGGCTGGTTTGCCGGCCAACGTTGGTACGGAAGGCGTAATTTCTACTTTGGTATTATCGTAGTCTGCTATCACATAGAACCAGGAATAGGTATCGGTACCGTAATTCTGCCTGGACGACATCGTGGCATATTCGTAACCGTAAGTACCTACGGGCAACAGCATGGTGGCGCCGGAAGAAGCGCTGCCATAGATATGTGCATAGGCTACAATGGGGACATCACTTTCTATACTGATGCCTTTATCAGACAAACCCTCTTCAATAAGACGGGCATCATTTAAACCATTCTTTGGTATAATTTCCGTAGTGATGGTTTTGTTGGATGGAATATGGTATACGCGTTCCCAGCTGGTACCATTGATACGTACAGTAACATTGGCAGAATCCTGTGCATTGAGATACAATACCATGTTCTGGGAATTATCGCCGGTGAAGAACTGGTGATGGCCATAGCCTACCCAGAACCTTGTACCCCGGTTGGAGCTGTCGGCCGGTTGCAGTAACTGCGTGTTTGTAACGCCGCCGTTCAACCCGGTGAATTTATCCAGGAAATGCAGCGAGCTGTCCCTGATCACATTCGGGATATCGTATACATGGCTTAGCGAATCTACGATCCAGGTATTGGTATTGTCGGTACGGCCCATCCTGATGTCTTTCTGACGTTTGATAAAGCCTTGCCATGGATCGAGATAGAACTGATCGATATTAAAGTTGTATTGTCCGTTGGCCGGTGTTACGTCCACATCGGTATAGAAATACATATGTGCGGTACCGTTAGCCAGGTTCGGAGGCTTAATACCGGAGTAACGTCTTACTGCAATATTGGTAGGGATAGCAGTACCCGGGTTCCAGGTGATTTTTGTTACGGTATCTGTACCAAACATAAATGTTTGTGTAACGCCAGGCGCCGCAGCGGCGGGGAAGGCAGGTAACACAGGTGGCACCGCTGTTGGCAGGAATTCATATGCGCCCATATCGGGTACGCCATCGGTCAGTTTAACCGGTCTGGCGGCGCCGTTGATATCTTTATCGTTACCTTCTATCTGCACACCACGGCCATGGATAGCCCATACTTCAGGGTTGGCGATAGCGGGTTGCAGCGTGGTATCATTGACAAACGCAGGTTTGTAAACAATAGAATTGATATCGAGGGTATCTGCGCTGATATAGTCATGCAGGGTAGCATAGGCGCCTGCCGGTGTGGCCTGTTTTACCAGTATGGTGCCCTTGGTATACAGCGTGTTGTAATCGCTCTTCAGGTAGAGCGGGTTGGCCACATACATAGCCACGCCACTGGTATCCGATGCGAAGATGTTGTTTTTGATCTTTACATTACCATAGTAGGTACTGGTATGCCTGAAGTAGGCGGCGTAGTTGTCGCCCGTAGTAACAGCGGAGCTCAGCACGGAGTTGTTATAGTAATTGAGATTGGAGCTGCTTTCGCTGTAAATACCATAGGCATTGGTGCCACTTGATTTCAGACTGATCACATTATTGGAAATAGTGGCAGCTTCGGTCTGATAAACTTCCAGTCCGCGTACATCACCGGTGATATTTCCTCTTGCAGTAATGCGGTTACCGGTAACCAGGCCTTTTATACCTGCGTTGGCTTCTGCACTGTTCAGATAAATACCATGGATATCATCGGCGGTATTGCTCATGCTGATTTTATTGCCGGAAATAATATAGCCGTTGGTGTTATCTGTATGAATACCATAAGCGTCGGAGGCAAGGTTACCGCTCATGTTCACCTGGTTGCGCTGAATGATCAGGCTGTCGGTGTATTCGACATAGACGCCGTTTACATACGATTGATCCAGTTTATTACTGTCGAGTACCAGGCCGGGTGTAATGTAACTGTAGGAGGCTGACCAGTAAATACCGTTGGCGCCGTTGGTGATCGTATTGCCACTGATCACGTTGCCGGTACCGGTGCATTCGTCTCCGTATATACCGCTCACCGCGGTGCTGGTGCTGGTGGTAGCCGGCAACGGAATGATACAGGCGGCAATGCTGTCATAAGAAGAGGTGTTGGTATATACCACGCCTCTTGCATTAGCGGTACCTGCCGGTTTAATGGTAATAGCTTTCCAGGTAACGTAATCTACACTGTCCAGCTTCAGTACATAGTTTAATGCACTGGTGCCGGTGTAGGTGAGTGTTACGGCAGCGGCATTGTATGTTTCGCTGCTGAAGGTAACCCTGTTTACCGCTGATGCACCGGGAATATGGTGCATGGTAATTTGTTCGGTGTAGGTACCTGTTTTTGCCAGGAAGGTAACGGGACCGGCTATACCGCATTCCAGTTTGGAAACAGCGCTGCTGAATGACTGGAAGTTGGTGGTGCTGGTAGGCAATGCCGGGTTAATGGTATAAACACCTGCCAGCAACGGTGGATTCAGGTTAGCCTTTACCGTAGTAGAATAGGCCGTGTCGGTACCTCCGCACACGATCCGGCAGCGGTAATAGTTTTCAATACCAATGGTAGTATTAAATACGCTCACGTACAGTGTATCGCTGGCGTTTACCCATGGACCGGAAGCAGCAACCGAACGTTGCCACTGATAGGTTTGGGTACCACCGGTGCTGTTGCCTGTGAGGTCGAGCTTAATACTGGTGCCCATACATACCGGTGTAAGCGGGAATACACTGGATGTACCAGGTACTACAGGCTTGCTACAGTTGGGTATGCTCACTTCGTAAGCTCCCATATCCGGCCTGGTGGCGCTTCTGTTTGCACCGAGTATGTCTGTGGTAATGCCCACCGCTTTGCCCGTGTTATCAAGGGGAGATATTACCGGGGCATAGTTGCCGGCAACCGGGTCGGCAAATACGGGCGGAACAGCGAGTGAATTGCTGTCCAGTTTGGTACCGGCAGTCCATGCCGCCAGGGTTGCATAGTCAGCACCGGTTTCGCCGGTGTAAGCGGTATTGAAATCACTTTTTACAAAGATGTCATTGTAATTGGAAGTCATTACAGTACCGTTGCTAATGCTCAAACCTGTTCTGTTGCCCTGCCCTGACCTGCTCACATCGAGGATGTTATCATAGAACTGTATCCCTGTGGCAGTACCTGACTGGTAGAAGCCGGTGCTGTTGTTGGAAGAAGGATTATTACCATTGTTCAGCACAATAGTATTGTGATAGTAGTAGATATAATCGGCGCTGTAATTGGAGAAGCCATACTGTGTGCCATCCCCGCTGATATCGTATACCAGGTTGTTGAAAACCTTAGCAGGATTGGAGGAGGTGGCATCTGCATAGGAAAACTCAATTCCATATACCGTGGAAGTACTGGCAGGTGCACCGCCCAGCATATTATGGATGCGGTTATTACTCACAACTATATCTGCGGCCTTGTTTTCCACACCGATACCATATATGGAATAGCTGTCGCTGTTGCGGCCAGGCCTGGAGATATCGTTATGATCTACCAGTGTATTAGTAGCATAACTCAGGGAGATACCGGTTTCGTAAAACTCTGTAATGGTATTGTTACTGATGCTGTTGCGCGTAGCTGGGGCTGCGGTTTCTGCATAGATCGTGATACCATAATACCCGCCGGTAATTTTATTTTTTGAGAAGATGTTACCGTCGCAACCGTTATTGGTACCGCTGGTAGGACTGGTTTCACTGCCATTCACTACGATACCGGCATATTCGTTGTAGGTAGCGGTGGCATCTGTCAGGATATTACAGCGGGTAACTTTGTTGCTGTCGGCATTGTTCAGCAGTTGTACGCCATAGCCATAATCACCGCCGGTAGCATCTATAGTAAGACTGTCAAAAGTAATATGATCGGCGCCCCGCAGTTTGATCACCGCTCTTTCATTATCATCGGCAGGCGCAAATTTTATCGTATTACCGTTACCGTTAAAGGTAATGGTATTGACAGCGGACGTGCCTGCGATAGAATCCAGCACCAGCTGTTCCAGGTACGGACCGGAAGCAGGTGTTACATTAATCACAATGGGTCCTTGTATACCGCATTCCATCGCCGCTTTAGCTGCATTGAAGCTGATAAAGTTGGTAGCGCTGGCAGGAACATTTTTATTGATGGTGTAGGTTCCTGCGGGGAATGCCTGGTTTACGGTGAGCAGTATGGGTTGCGAGTAAGCGGTATTGCCACTGCAGGTAACGGCTACACGATACCAGGAGGTGATCACTGCCGTGATCACGGTATCGGGATTGCTGAGCACACTTCCAACCGGCGTGTAGGGGCCGGCAGCAGCAGCTCTCTGCCATTGGTAGGTTTGTCCCAGTCCAATGGAGTTGTCCGTCAACGTTAAAGCTACTTTCCTGTTTACACAAATCACCGAAGGACTTACCTGTGCATTACCGCCCAATGGTGGCGTAACACAGGGGCCCGGCGTGAATTCATATGCCCCGATATCCGGTGTGCTGGTGCTCCTGACAGCATTGTTAATATCGACGGTGATATTTACCGGTGTTCCTTTATTATCGATAGAGGCGTTGGCCGGTTTATAGTTGCCGCTGCCGGCAGATACGAACAAGGGATTAGAGCTAACGGAGTTGCTGTCCTGCTTAGATGCTGTTTGCCAGTCGAGCAAACTGGCGTTGTTGGCGCCATAATACCCGGTGTTATTGGTACCTCCGCTAGCCGCCAGGTAGTAATCGTTCCTGTTGGCATGAATGGTACCATTGGTAGCACCGAAGTAAATGCAGTATTTATTGCCGCCGCCGGTGCGTGTTACCGAGATCAGGTTGTTTACAAATTCAACGCCGTCTGCTTTGGAGGTCTGGTAAAACCCGCGGGTGGTGTAGGTAGCAGAGGTAGTGGATGCACCGTCCAGCGCAATGGTATTATGATAGTACCATACATTGTCTGAACCGGAGTTATAGATACCATATACATCTCCCTTACCCGTAAAGTTATGCAGCAGGTTATTACTCACCACATTTTCCAGCTGCGACAGTGCGTCGGTGCTGGAAAAATAGATACCATAAGCCGTGCTGGTGCTGTTGGGGGCGCCGCCGAAAGGATTGCGGATAATGTTGCGGGTGATGTTTGCTTTTGTGCTGAGATCTGTAAAATAGATACCGTAGAATGAAGTGACATTGCTGCGGGTAGCTCTGCTGATAGTATTGTTTTCGATCAGGGTGTTAAATGAGCCGGTCACATAGATACCATAGCTGTAAAAGTTACTGATCTTGTTATTGATGATTTTATTATTTCCGTTGGCGAAGGTATTGCTGCCTGTCAGGACAACACCATAGTATCCGCCATTGATATTGTTATCTGCGAAGGTGTTGAAATCACATTTTGCTTCGCCGGTAGAAGTAGCAGAAGTAGAGTTGCTGATAACGATACCTGCATTGCTGCTGGACGAAGAGGTAGTATCCAGTAAAAAGGTACAGTTGCGGATAGCATTATAATCTGCGTCGTTGGTCAGATGCACTCCCCATCCATTATTGGTGCCGGTGGGTTTGATCACGAGATTATTGAAAGTGAAATAATCGGCATCAGAGAGTTTGATCACCGCAGGTGATGCAGCGGTGCCGCCGTAAGTGAGCGTATCCCCGTTACCGTTAAAAGTAATGGTATTGGTGGCAGAGGCGCCGGGAACAGGGCTGATCAGCAGCTGTTCGTTATAGGCGCTGCTGCCTGCTGCTACGTTGAATATAACAGGACCATTGATACCGCATTTGATCCAGTTATAGGCATCGTTAAAAGAAGCGAAGTTGGTGCCGCCTGTAGGCAATGCTTTGTTGATGGTAAACGTACCGGATATTGCCAACGGCGAGTTGACTGCTACGCTGTTGGAAGTAGCGGTGGCATTGGAGGCAACACAGGTTACCCTGCAACGATAGTAGGTGGTAGCCGCTTGCTTGGTTTCCAGCCTGTTGGTGGTATCGTTGGGAATATCTGTCCAGGTAGTATTATTGGAAGATGATTGCCATTGATAATGTATCCCGGATGCGATCGTGGTACCGGATAGTGTAACAGTAACCTGGCCATTCATACAAACGGTGGCGGGACTGGCGGTGGCAGTGCCGGCAGTAGGTGTGCCGGTACACGCAACAGCAGGCGTCCAGGAGAATTTTATATCCGGACGGGTGGTCATGCTACCTGTATTACTGGTACTGGTGGTACCGCATAAATAGTTGAGTCCATCGGTTCTGTAGGTATGGGAGCCGTTAAAGGAAAGACCTGTTGTAAAAGGTATTTCAGGGTTATGGGTATACGTAGTGCGCGCATCTGAATCAGGGGCGCCGTTACATATTTCCACCACGATATTGTCAGTTCCGTTCCAGAAGAAATTGGAAGCAAATGTCAGGATATTGATACCTGTTTTAGGCAGGTAATCTACAGGGCCGTACACCTGGTTGCTGACGGTAATCCAGCTGGTGCCGCTTAATGTAGTATCGGAGGTGACGCCGATTTTAATCGTGTATTGCTCAATGGTATCGGTAGCATTGAGATTAAGCACATTAAATTTCAGGCCGCTGATCACACCGGGCGCCATGCCTGCTTTATGGAGTTCGGCCGCACGGTAGAGAAACTGGGCGCGGCTGCCTTCGTAGTAATCCTGCATAGGGCAGGGATATCCCAGGTCTGTATTTCCTGAAGTGCTGTTGCCAATACTGATATCTGTTTGGGCCGATAACCTGGCTACCAGCATCAGCAGTACTCCTATAAGTAATGTTGTTTTATATAGATAACGAACAGTACAATTTCTCATATGAGGCTGTTTTTGGATTTTGTTGTTGCGGTTAGAAAGTCTGCCAGCTGATCCACGATTTGCCATCTTTTGCGTTGACCATATCATAGGTGGACGCGCTGGTTTGTACCAGGTAGTAGCCCTGCGGTTCGGCCATCCGTGTTCTTGTTTTTTGCACGGCGGTAACGTAGTTGGCGGGATCTCCATAAAAACCATCGTCGTTGAAAACAATCCGTCCATCGTTGGTGAAAGAGGGTGCGCTGTAACCCGGACCAAACTCTATACTGTTCTGCCCATTGTCCTGCCTGATTACAAACCCGAGGAGATCCAGTGAAGTGCCGGGGCCATTTATTTGCGGGTAATAGGTGAGAAATGCATAGTTCGGCAACGCGGTAATATGATAAGCATCGTCTTCGCCATCTGCATGGAAGCCGCTAACGGTTACCCAGTACTTTTCATTCTGTAATGCGTATCGGTACCAGCGTTTAGCCGCCGAAGGGTCAATCACCAGCGGGGTAGCCGTATTGGTGATGGTGGCCGGCTTACCGTTAACAGTAAAGGTGATGGCCCCATTTTCCCACTTCACCTGGTCAAAGCTGCTGATGACGGTATTATTAACCTTGAATGCAGGCATCAATGTGATACCGGCAGGCGTATAGGTGTAACCGGTAGTTACCTGTTGCGGTTTCCCGTCGGCAATCCAGCTAAAGGTGATCCGGTGCAGGTATTGATCGATGCTTACATCATAGTCGCCGGAGTTGACAGACAGCCGGTGAAAGTAGGTGAGCAATGCGCCGATACTGTCTATAGACCGGTTGATTTTATGCTGCAGGTAGTTGGCCTGGTCCTGTTGCGTAGCTTTTATCAGCACTGCTTTGCTGCGGTTGAAGCGGCCGGTGAGCCAAACGGAATCGCCCTGGGCGCCGTTGATGGCAAACTCAAAGTCGGAACCGAGCCCATTGCCGTATGTGCCACCGTTATGACTGGCATCCGGATCGCAGAGTACATGCAGATAAGAGTAGGTATCGAACAACAGGCAGGGCTGCTGTAATGCTTTCAATCGCCAGCTGCTCTCACGTACGTTATCGGTACTGGTGGCATCGAAGTCGGAAAACATCTGTACCCGGTTGGCATCAGAGAAAACAAAATAGAAGCTGTATACGCTTCCGGGAACGCCTGCCGGATATACCAGCGCCTTCCAGCCATAGGGGGCGCTGGTAAGCACCCGCTGGTAGTGTGACAACGTATCGTTGATGCGATCATCCGGGGATTTATCGAACACGGGATCTGTTTCCTTTTTACAGGAGCTGATACCGGCCAGGATGAATAATAAAAAGATCAGGTTATTTCTCATACTATTATTTTTACGCTTGCGGCGCGTTGCTTTTTAATAGAGTAACTGGTTGATTTCTCTTCTTGTGCGTGTTTGAAGGCTATAGAAGTCGATATGCCATACAATAGAGAAGTAGCTCACTACGAGCGCTTCTTTTTGTCGCAGCCGTGATTGTGCTTCTGCTTTTGACACGCCGTTGATGCTGGTGCCGTTTGGAATACTATTGACAACGGCATCAAAACCAGCCTTTCCTTCTACCAGCATGGTGGAAATCATTTCCACAAAATCTTCATCAAAACTGGCCATGGAGTAGGGGGTAACAAAGCCATCGCGGCGGGCTTCCATATCAGAAATGTTGTTCCAGTTACCGGTATAGAAGCCGGCGCAAACGCGCTTAAAGGCAACGGGATACATCACCGTTTGGTGCAGGATATGCCCGAACTCATGTTCTATTACATGGAACATTTGTTTTACGTTGGCAGAATCAGAAGGCCGGTATCCTTCCATTGATTTGGTAAGGAAATCGTTGACGAGGTACAGCACTACCTTGCGGCCGCCTTCTGCTGTACCAAGCGTAATGGTGCCGTTTTCGTTCCAGCTGGCGCTGCCCGACAGTATGAAATATTTGGGGCAGTACTTTTTGAAGAAAACAGCGCCGGCTTCAGCGATATAGGTATTCATCCATACTTTCTGAATAGCCGACATGACCGGTATTATCTTTTCTTCTTTGGGTGGCACCAGTGTTTTGTTCAATTCAAATTCGAACTGGTCCCATTTGTATTTTACGGCAATATTAAAAGGCACGGTCAGGGTATCATGCAACCATTTATCCAATGGTGAGTTAACCCAGGTATCGCCGCCAAGGCCGGGAATATTTTCCACATTGCCCGGGTCATCTTTCTTGCTGCAGGCCAGCAGCAAGCACAGGGGGATGATGAGTAATAATGCTTTCATTTTGTTGATGTATTAATGTTGGTTGTATCGCTATGTTATCTCGGGTTTAATGCTATTCCTGAAGTGGTGGCAGCTGCCGGGATCTGGAACAGGCGGCGGTTGTCATCGGCCTTCAGTTCCAGTGTTTGTCCTTCCCTGGTAATGTGTAT
This sequence comes from Chitinophaga hostae, assembly GCF_018224885.1. Taxonomy (GTDB): domain Bacteria; phylum Bacteroidota; class Bacteroidia; order Chitinophagales; family Chitinophagaceae; genus Chitinophaga; species Chitinophaga hostae. The sequence goes on from NZ_JAGTXB010000013.1 coordinate 106,985, forward strand.
CACCGGCATTTTATATCGTTGCAGGTCAAACCAGCGCTGTCCTTCCTGCAGGTACTCGGCCCGCTTGAAATCCAGGATGGTGCGGATGGAGGCGCCCCTGGCGTCAGCGATGCCATAAAATTGCTGCATGGCCGACAGGGTGATGGTATGTTGCGCGGCGTTGTAATTCCTGATACGTTTGCTGGCGAACAGATTCAGATCTGCCAGTACAGCGCTGGTGTTGTTAAGCCAGGCATTGGCTTCGGCGCGGTTAAACAATACTTCTTCTGTTGTGAACAAGGGCGTCATCACATAGGGCTGCCCGATGGTGGCATTCACAGAATTTTTCACGAAGTATTCTGTTAGCTTCGGTACAAAATAATCCTGCGAGCCATAGTAGTATAATGGATACGACCATGCACCACCGGTTACATTGCGACCCAGTATCTGGGCTTCATGTACATAGTCGAGATCGTAGCGCATCCTGCCGCCGTTGCGGCCCCACAGGGAAGGCGCTTCTGCGATCAGGAGGTTGGCTTTTTCGCTGGCATTGGCGTAGAGATCAAAGATCTGCGCGGGCGACATGCTGGCATAGGTGCCGTTCCATTGACGCATGTTGTTGGCCACATCGTTATTGGAAAAGGTATGGTCAGCATAGGCTATTACTTTCGGATAATCTTTCTTAAAAAGATAAAAGCGGGTGGCAAAGGCGTAGGCGGCACTTTGATTAAAATGATAACGGGGAACGCTATACGCATCATCGCTGATAAGCGGTAAGCCGGATAGCAGATCCTTTTCCACCATGTCATATACGTAGGCAACTGTCTTACGTTCGTATTGCTTTATCACCACGGTTTCCGGTACGGTTACATAGGGAATGCCGGGATCATTGGCGGCGGTGGCGGCATCATAGCTTTTGGCAAAAATGTTTACGAGCATAAAATGCGCATAGGCTCTTGCCAGCAAGGCTTCACCCCGCTGATGTTTGTAGGCGGAGGGATCGGCCGCTTTTTCACAGGCTGTTAACGCCTGGTTGGCGGCGGCGATGGCGGTGTAACAGGCTTTCCAGTAAGCTTCAGGGGAATCTTCCTCAATCCACTGGATGTCATTAAACGCGTAGGCGTCCTGGTTAGGACGATAGTATATACCAACACCTTTATCGCCTACATTGTCTGACATGGCTTCACACATGGTGATGTAGCTGGCCTGCGGGTAGGCGGTTCCAAGGAGTTTGCTCACCTTGGCCGGTGTGCTGAGGTCCGTCCAGGTACTGTCAGGTACCTGTTCCAGGTACTTTTTGCATCCTCCGGCAAGCAGTGAGGTAATTGCCAATACGCCGATGATGACGGGTTTTATTTTTCGTTGAGTGGTAAACGTTATATAACAGGTTGACATATATCCTTTTTTAAATACCAACTTTTAATGAAAATGTGAATTGCTTCTGAATAGGCTGCGCTACACCGCCGGCATTGAAGAACTCGGGATCCTGGCCCTGCAGCCTTTTGTCTGCATAGAGCAGCCAGGGATTAATGGCAGCGGCGCTTACCGCTACGTTGCTTAACCCGGCACGCCTGGTGAGTTCTCCGGGCAGCTGGTAGGTCAGCGACACTGTTTTCAGCCGGATGAAATCACCTTTGGCCACTCTTTCCGTCGAGTAGTTGTAATTGTTGTAGGGATGAGCGCCGTTGAGCAATATTTGTTCAAAGGCATCCAGTATAGATGGAATATGTGTGGTGCCTTCATCGCCCGGCATCACCCAGCGATCGTAAAATTCCTTGGGCATGGCATCAAGGTCGGAGTAGCTTGTTTTGAAGGCAGGGTACAAGCGGATCTTATTGCCAAACTGGTAAGTAAAAAATATATTCAGTGATAAAGCTTTATAGCGGAAAGTATTGGAGAAACCACCGGTAATCGGGGGATCCACCGGACCCTGGTATACGAGGTGACTGGTGTTTAATGATTGCAGGTCTACGTCGGCACTCTTTGCGCCATTTTGATTAATAAATGAAGGAGCGCCTGACTTGGGATCGAGACCGGTATACTGGAGCGAGAAAAGGCTGTGTACCGGGTACCCTTCTGTGTTACCGCCTTCCGCCACTACGAGGTCAAAGATGCCGGGGATATTTTTTGCGTTGGTAATTTTGTTGGTGCTGTAACCAAAAGTAGCGTTGGACTTCCAGTTCCAGTCTTTAGTCCGGATGATATCTCCGCCCACCATTATTTCTATACCCTTTGAATTCATATCGGCATAGTTGGCGGCTTTAAACATTTCGCCACCGATACCGGAGGTTTTGATGCGGCTGATCAGGTCAAAGCTTTTACGTGTGTAAGCGTCGATGCTGAAGTTGAGGCGGTTATTAAAGAATCCGCCGTCGATGCCGATGTTGGTGGTATAGAGTTTTTCCCAGGTGAGATCGTCGTTCTGCAGATGTGACAGCCGGATAACGGATTCTACTTCAGACAGGTGCGGACGATTGGTATTAACGGTTTGGTATACGATATTGGAATTGGTAGCGGGTCCCATGCTGGCGGTTAAACCGTAGCTGGCGCGAAGGGTCAGGTAGTCCAGTTGCCGGATGCGTGCTGCAAAACTTTCCCTGTCTATATTCCAGGAACCGGCAATGCTCCAGGTAGGGAGCCAGCGGGCTTTTCGGGATTGTCCCAGCCGGTTGGAGCCATCGTAGCGCCCGGTGGCTGTAAAGTTGTATTTATTGTTGTAGGCATAGGTGCTGGTGGCGTAGAACGCGGCGAAGCGGTCATAGTCCCTGCCCATACCGAAGTAGGGAAAGTTACTTTCTATGGTTTGTTTGAGTATACGATAATCGGTAAAGGTGGCGCCGCCATTTTCATACTGATAGCCATAGCCGGTGTTGGATGCGTTCTGTCGGTCGGCGTATTTTACCTGTTGTCCTACCAGGACATTCAGCTGATGTTTTTGTGCGAAGGTGTCGGAGTAGTTGAGTCCGTTGCGGAAGTCGTAGTTCAGCAGCTGGTCTTCTGTGCGGTTATAAAAACCTCCGGCCGGCAGTACTACAATCGGCAATGCATCCGGGTTATCGGGGTCACGATATAGAAATTTATTTCTTTCGGCGATGGTGGCGTTGCCGGCTGCGCGGTAGGCATTGGCCATATTGGCATTTTCCGTGATCTGGTGTTCCCTGGAAGATTTCACATACCGGATAGCGCCGGTAAATTCGTAGCGGATATTTTTGGTCAGTTTCCAGGTGAGGTCGCCCTGCAGGCGCAGGTCCATCATGTTGAGGTCGAGATAATTATTTTTGAGTTCGTTGATGATATTGAACGGTGCATAATTTCTTCTGAAGTATTCCAGTCTTCCGCTTTCGTCATAAGCGGTTAATGTGCGGCTGGTATTAAGCGAGTAGCTGAATGGATTGATGTCAAAATCGCGGTCGTACTGGCCTTCAACCGGGTTGCTGCTGCGTGTCAGCGCCCCCGGCGCTTTCTGGCGGCGAACGGAAGCCAGTGTGGAGAACCCTGCGGAGAGCCTGTCGGAAAGTTTATAGCTGTTCCGGTAGTTGAGTGTATAGCGTGTTACTTTATCCGCCAGCGTCCATCCGTTGTCACTAAAAAAACTGGTAGAAAAATACGACTGTGCTTTATCGGTTCCTGATGAGATGCTGAGGGAATGTTCCTGCACAAAATTATTCCGGAAGAGGAGGCCAAACCAGTCGGTGTTGGCTTTGGCGTAGCGCAGTAAAAATGCTTTGCGGTGTTCAGGATCGTTTTCTACGGGAAAGTTACCGTTGTTGTCCGCATCCAGTTGTTCATACAGTTTACCAAATACGCCGATATCGCCCTGGGAAAGTATATCCGAGTTGAGGATACCTTTTCTTTCCAGTTCGGCCAGTACGGACATTTGTTGTCCGGAGTTCATGATATTGAAGTTGCGGTAGTTGGGTTTCAGCTGCGTACTGAAGTTGCCGCTGTAGTTAATAACGGGCTTGCCTGCACGGCCTTTTTTGGTGGTGATTACTACCACACCATTCATGGCACGGGCTCCATATAGTGCTGCTGCGGCAGCGTCTTTAAGAATGTCAAAGCTTTCGATGTCGTTGGAGTTGAGGCCGGCTACTGCAGAACCCAGCAGGGTGGTGGGATCTCCGCTGGAGAGCTGGTCGTTGGAGATATTGACCACATCTTCCAGTACCACGCCATCTACTACCCACAATGGCTTGTTATCGCCATTGATGGAAGTAGCTCCGCGGATGCGGACTTTGGGTGCGGTACCAAAAGTACCGGAAACGTTCTGGATGGCTACGCCGGCTACCCGTCCTTCGAGCATGCGGCTCACATCGGTGAGTCCGTCGATTTTTACATCTTCTCCTTTGAGCCTGGTGGCGGCGCCGGAGAATTTTGTTTTATCGATGCTCTGGAAACCGGTGACTACCACCTCCTGCAGCCGGGTAGGCTTTTCTTTCATCACGATGGTGAGCACGCCGCTTTTGAAGGAAGCAACGCTGATTTCCTCTGTTTTGTAACCGGTGTAGTTAAATACCAGGATGGCATCGTTGGCTACTTTTTTGAGTTCAAATACACCCTTTTCGTTGGTGGTGACGCCGCGGGAAGTGCCTTTGATCATGATACTGACACCGGGGAGCAGCTCTTTCTTTTCGTTGGTAACCATGCCTTTAACATCAGTAACGGGAATGGACATACGCAGTAACGTACCTGTAACTGATAGTGAAGCCGGTTTTTTGCTGTTGTCGTGCTTAATAACTACGCGGTCGTACATCACGCTGTAGGAAAGAGCATAGGGCGTCAGCAGTTTGTCGAGCAGGTCGCCTACTTTCTCATTATGCGCATTTACACTTACCTTATTCACATCCAGGGCCTCATTGCCTACAAATACAAAGGAAACTTCAGCGAGATTGCCGATTTTTTCCAATGCATCTTTAAGGATGACATTCTTTAGTTCGATCGTGATTTTTTTGTCGAGCGCATCCTGCAAGCCGTTTCTGGCATGGGCTTTTGTTACTGCGAGCAGGAGTAGTAAGCAATAAATAAATGAAGTTTTTCTACGGAACATAAGTATATTTTATTGGTTTCGTTCAGGCCATAGGATCTCCGTTCCGGTTTCTGGCTAAAACCGGGCAATAGACGGACAGCTGCATGCGCAGGTGTTTTTTAATTGACTGTATGGTGGCTGTCTGTTAGCCGGACAGTAAAGAGTTAATCGGTATCATGTGCGATGCAGTTTTTGGTTGAAAATAATGTTACAGTCTATAGCTATGGTAAGTATGGGCAACAGGCAGCCATTTGATTCAATGTGTTGCATTGATCAATCAAGTTAACCAGCATGAAGTGCATTCAGGCTAAAGGCCACCAGGATAGTATACCAGACTTATAGTGTTTTCTTTCTCAGAACCGGGTTCAGTTTCGTTGATAGCAATTCATTTTGAATATAGTTTGGTTAACGATATTTCGGTTGTTTTCGTTTATTTGCAGTTCCCGCCAACAATGATATATCCGTTGCCGGTACTGTCTTTCCTGACTTTGGTATCTAATGAAAAAGCGATTAATGCAAGCGCTTTATCTACATCATCTGTTGTATTAAAAGAGCCATAAAATCTGCACTGTGCGGATTGTTGATCTGTTACCACCGGCACGTTATAATAGCGTTGCAGGTCGGTGGCTACTTTGGATAAAGGGTCTCCTTTGTAAATAAATTTGCCGCTCATTTTCTGTGTAAAAAAACGTACGTCTTCGGTGGCGTCCTGTAGCTGCAGATCCTGTGATGCCGGGTTGTATACCGCTCCCTTGTTGGCGGTGAGCACCAGTTGCCCGTTTTTATGGGACTGGTTTTCACGGGTATTTACCTGCACCATCCCGGATACTACTACTACTCTGGCCATTTTCCCTTCGCGTACTTCCATATTAAAGGAGGTCCCCAATACGGTTGTGTTAATCAGCGAAGAGGAAATAATAAAAGGATGCTTCGCATCGTGGTTGATTTCAAAAAAGGCTTCTCCCTTTAATACTACTTCCCTGTTCTTGCTGTCGAAGTTTTCCGGATAGCTGATGCTGGAGGCCTTTTCGAGATGCACCACAGAACCGTCGGGTAACTTCACTGTTTCTCTTGTTGTGGTAGTGGCGAATACCTTTTGTTTTACCCGTTCCTGTAATAGCATATACCAGGCGGCGCCCGCCAGCAGCAATACCACGGCTGCTGCGGCAATTTTTTGTTTATACAGACGGAATATACCTTTGAAAGAACTATCGTTGATGCCTATACGCTGGTGGATATTTTTCAGCATCCGTTCGGACAGGCGTTTGTCTAATATTTGTTTTGCCGTTAACAAGTCGGCTTCAAAATACTCTGTGGCTGCTGTTTCCAGCTCTGAAAGATCGTTGGCTTCCAGGTAATCCGCCATCCACTCCTGCTCTGCGGCAGTCCAGGTGTCTTTCTTTAACAGTTGTTTGAGATATTCCTTTCTGTTGGGCACTAGCGTGATGGTTTAATCTAAATACGCGTGGTTGACAAAAACGGGTGGGTCTTTTCCGGATTTTTTTTGAGAAATACAAATATTAATTTAAACATAATATAAAATTCATTGGTTGAATTAGGAATCATGGTAGTTCAGGAATAGCAATAGCAGTACAATATATTTATGGTCCCCGTTGCGTTGCATATAATCATTCAGTTTGATCATGGCGGCCGATAGATGTTCTTTTACTGTATTCCGGGAGATATTGAGTTCATGGGCTACTTCTTCATAAGTTTTACCTTCCAGTTTACAGCGGGTAACAATGGTTCTTTTTTTGGGAGATAATTTTGAGATGGCCTGTTCCAGTAAATGATACTGTTCTTCGTCGATGTTCTTTCGCTCAATGGCTACGGGGTCATCGGCATCGGCCTGGAAGACGTTTTTATGAAAAGCCTGTTCGCGGAGTTTCTTTCTCACGAAAGAAACACACATGTTAAAGCTAATCACAAATAGCCATCCGCTGACGGATTGGTCGGGTTGTATGTCCTGTCGCTTTTCCCATAGGCGGGCAAATACGTCCTGCAGGATATCTTCTGTTACCACCTCATCTTTCACAAACTTGAAAATATTGCGGTACACCGCCTGGTGATATTTCCAGTACAAGGTATCAAAGGCGCTTACTTCATGATTTTGTAATCGCGTTACTAATTCAGCATCTAGTATATTCATATTTCTTCTTTTATATAAATCATATCGTGGAATACAATTTATATGGCTAGAAAAAAGCCAGGTTTCCCAAAGGCAATGGCCATCAATTCTGCTGTATAAATTAGTAACAAATATTATTATTTAATAAAGAAATTCGTATTAACTATAATTATAAATCGTTATAGGCGTATACAGAAGGATAAGCGCAAACAAGGTGGCGTGTTGGTGGAGGGCTGGGAGCGGGTTTAGGGATGAGGCAGGCATTTTTGGTTGCGGCAATTCAGATAAATATGCCTTTGTTGGGAAAATACGGTTCGCAGTTCTGAGGAGAAATGAATAAATTCTTTCTTTTTTATTTGGAATATGGCTATAATAGAGGTTGTTCCTTTTTGGATGAACATACTTATTCAGGCATGGGAATTTATTCCGGCTTCTTTGGTAAAAAACTTAAACGTTGTAAATATATGAGACTGTTAATCCTTATATCACTGATCAGTAGTTTTTTAAGCTGTAACCTGGAGAACTCAAAATTTGTACGAAAGAAAATTGATAATAATGACATCTCCATAAAATGGTATTATTATAGTTACATCACCAACGGCAGCCCCGACTTTGTAGTCGTGGAAAAAAATGGCAAGGAGAAAGAGATTTACAAAGCAACAGGGACTGTTTTGAATGTGATGCTGAAAGACCATAACATTGTCCTGAGGACGGTGGGACCATCGGAAAGTATGATATTTACAAAGCATGTAGAGGAAGAAGTATTTGGATATAAGATTACGTTAGATACTACGGGTACTTATCACGAAAGGAGATTAATACCTGATGGAATAAAAGAAGGATGGTGGTAGAAAAGTAAGCGCACCCTTTTTACGCTGACAAAAAAGGGCACGCTTTATTAATTCATTTTATTCATGAAACACCGGCATCGCAGGGAAGAACCATCCGTTATAGGTCAGCGTTTTTTTCAACGTAGCCGTGCTGGCATCATAGATCAGCACCCTGTTGATACTCCCGGTGAACGATCCGTTCAGCGTAGTCACCACCAGCTCATTCTTCTCTTTATTATACGCAGCGCCTGCACCATAGAAATATTGACCGGTTGGCAGCGTAATAAACGGCGTGGTCAGCGACGCAGCGTTGCCAATCACATAGCGGTATAATTGTGTGCCGCCGGCAAAACCGTTATTACGCACGATGTATACGGCGCTGTCCTGGGTAGAGGCGGTAATGCCCGCATGGCGCCATGCACCCCATGGCGACGGAACCGTGAATGGCAGTTTGATAGCGGTACGGGCAAGGGTTGACGGGACAATGCGGATCAATGAATCTGCATTGGTAGCATATACGGCTCCGTCTTTACCCGCAGCAAAAGCGAGATTGGCAGCGCCGAATTTTTTCACCACGGCATAGGTGCTGCTGTTCAGCGCTACGATACCATCTGTTTGAGATAATACAAAAATATAACCGCCTGCTTTCAGCATATCGCCGGTATAACCCGCCACGCCGCTTATTTTGGTGCCTACCGCCAGGGAAGGCAGCGTAATGGGATATACGCCGTCGCTGGCGCTTAACAGGCCATGTGTAGCATCTACCCCCAGGAATGCATGCCCGTCGTTGCCGGGAAGAGTGGCAATACGACCTGTTTCTACCATGGTGCCGCCATCAGTTACCACGAGCGGGCCACCGGCCTTTACCACGATGTAGAGTTTGTCGTTGAAGAAGGTGGCAAATTGCAATGTGTTGGAGGGGCCGCCTAATGCACCGGTAGGATTTTCCAGCTGGTAAACATTTTGAACGAGACTATCGCCGCTGTAGGAATAGAAATGCAGGTCGCCGGTGCCATGGCCAAACCATCCTTCGTTGGCAATAAAGAAACCGTTCGCATATTTACCGGTGATCAGCGATGCGGTAACACCGGTTTTGCTGTTGGCATCCAGCTTTTGGAGCTGTGACGGCTGCAGTGCATCTTCTTTTTTACAGGAAGCGACGAATAACGCAAGGGTTACAAATAAAGAGGACAATAACTGTTTTTTCATATACACGTTGTTTGATTGATGACATACCTTTCCCTGTCCGGATTTTTGGTCCGGAAAAAAACAACAGCAACTCAGCGCCGTAATGTTAACAGCGTAATGCGCCCAGGGGTAAATAATACTTACACAATAGAAATATAATGCCTGTTATAGGCTTACATTCCCGGCCTTTCACCCGAAAGCGCTGAATGATTGATCACATCTGGCAGGTCTTCTGGCTTTCCTGCTTTCCCGGGGAACCTTCCCATCTGCTGGGCAGGCAGACAGTGGTATGGAGTATCCGGAAAAACGATTCATGTTAATCATGAATGCAGGATCACAGCTACGGGGATAGCTCCGGTATTACACCGGATTCCCTTTTAATCCGCCGGAGGCGGAACCAATTGTGGATGCAAACGTACGTGAAGTATCAGTAAAATCCAAAAGGAAGGAAGTGGTGCTGCAGGACACCGGAGGGTCAAAAACAAAAAGGTGTTTCTTTTGAAACACCTTTTTGTTTTATAAAGTATCCGGATCAAATCATCCCTTCATCTGCCATGACTTTGTTTTTGTAAAAGCTCTTATGCCCTGGTGCGATAACGTGGCGCCAATACCTGAATGCTTCCTGCCGGCCCATGGCAGTCCCGCAGTTACGCGGTCGCAGCAGTTCCAGTAACCGGTGCCGCTGTTGATCTGCGACAGGATCGTTTCTGCCCTTTCCTGGCTGCTGGAATATACAGATGCTGTTAGTCCGTATTCAGTATCATTCATCAGGGTTATCGCTTCTTTATCGGTCTTTACTTTCATGATTCCAATTACGGGACCAAAGCTTTCTTCCTGCATGATCTTCATTTTGTTGTCCACATCTGTGAGGATGGTGGGTTCAAAATAGTTGCCATCATGCACAATGCGTTTGCCACCGAGCAGCAGGGTGGCGCCTTTTGCCCGGGCTTCATTCACCTGGTTTTCCAGGATCTCTAATTGTTCCGGCCTGGTGAGTGCGCCAAAGTATACGCCATCGTCGGTGGGGAAACCCAGTTTCCAGGAGCGTACTTCTTTTACAAAGGCGGCTACATATTCGTCGTACACATTTTCGTGTACGTATATACGTTCTACGGCACAGCAGCTTTGCCCGTTGTTGTAAAAGGCGCCGTCGGCGGTGGCGGCAGCAACGGCGGCAATGTCAGTGATGTCGTCGGCTACGTAGAGCGGATCTTTGCCTCCCAGCTCCAGCTGACAGGGCACCATTTTGGCGGCCACTTTTTCGTAGATGTATTTACCGGTTTTATAGGAGCCGGTAAAAAAGTAACCGTCACATTTTAATTTCAACATGAAGTCGCCTACTTCTTTCCCGCCGATGGCTACCCTGAATGCATTTTCATTCACGCCGGCCCTGGCTAATAGTTTTTCTATTTCAAGGCCGGTAAGGGTAGCATATTCCGATGGCTTGTAAAGCACAGCATTACCAGCCAGCAGTGCAGGAATAAAAACATTTACGCCTACGAGATACGGATAGTTCCAGGCAGAGATATTGCAGATCACGCCCAGCGGTTCATAGGAAATTTTTTCTTTCAGATTTTCGGTGTTGGTGACCCATTCATCTGAAAGATATTTTTCCGCATTATCCAGCATCCATTGGATGCGGGTTCTGGCGCCATTGATTTCATTACGGGATTGTTGCAGTGGTTTGCCTGTTTCTGAAGTGAGTATGCCGGCAAGTTTCTCTATGTGTTTTTCCAGCAGCTCACTGAATTTGGCGATAATTTTTATACGGTCGGCCAAACTGGTTTTCACCCACTGGGCTTGTCCTACTCGCAGGAACAGGAATTTATCCGTCAGTCTGGAGTCGATGTCTTCCCGTATAGATTTTAATAATGCCCCGGTGGCAGGATTCACGATTCTCATTTTGTATGATTTCTTACAGCTTTAATAAATTGTACTTTGATCTGTTGCGAAAGCGGATTGGCTTCTTTTCCAGGCATTCTCTCCGGATGCCACTGCACGCACAGCATAAAAGCTTTGTTTGTTTTATCCGCGAACTCTATTCCTTCTATAATATCATCGTCGGAAGTGGCGCTGATCATCAGGTTTTTTCCCAGGTGTGCCGGGTGAATAGCCTGGTGGTGAGCGCTGTTCACCTGTCCTTCTTCCTGGCCGGTAACGGTGTGGAGCAGCGTGTTTTTCCGGATATGTACCTTATGTATTTTATCGGCAATATCTTTTTTGTGTACCTGGTTGGCGGCTTCTCCAATGTCTTCATATACTTTACCGCCTTCAAGAATATTGATGTACTGTAATCCGCGGCAAATGCCCAGTACGGGGATTTGTTGCTGCTGTGAATATTCGTAGATCTTTTTTTCGAAGGCATCTCTTTCCGGTGAAAATTTTGCCGGCTGATGGGGATAGTTTTCTGCCCCGCCATAGTAGGATGGTAATACGTCGATCCCGCCCGTTAATACAATGCCATCGCAGGCAGGCAGGTCCTCGATATTGTTACTGAGATAAGAGAGGATAACCAGTTCTATGTCATCTCCCAGATCTTCGGGGGTGAACCAGTTTTCATAATTGGGGGCACTGGCTTCGGTTAAGCTGATCCCTATCTTTTTCTTCATGTCTATAGCGCGTTTAGGTACAACTGTTTGAAATCTTCCCTTGATACCGGTTTAGGATTATTGGGATGGGCAAAGTCGGCCAGGGCCAGGTCTGCCAGCGTTTCTACATGTGTTTCTTTTACGCCGATATCACGGAGGTGATGCGGGATATTTACTTTTGTATTCAGATCAAAAAGATACTGTACTACGGCATCGCCTGTTTCTTCCTTCAGCTCCAGGGTTCTGGCTATGCGGCGGAACTTATCTTCAAACCCGGCAATATTGAACTGCATGCCATAGGGAATGTTTACTGCATTGGCGAGACCATGATGTGTATCCAGCAGCGACGACAGCGGATGGGCCAGGGAGTGTACCACACCCAGTCCTTTCTGAAATGCGATGGCGCCCATCATAGAGGCCATGAGCATATTGCTTCTGCTTTCAATGTCGGGCTGGTTGGTAGCTTTTACGAGCGATTTATTGATAAGATAGATACCTTCCAGCGCAATACCATCGCACAGCGGATGCGGATTTTTTGCGAGGAATGCTTCCATGTTATGTGTGAGTGCATCCATGCCGGTAGCGGCGGTAATAAATGGAGGCAGCTCCATGGTGAGTGCAGGATCAGCAAATACTATTTTCGCCATGAGTTTAGGCGAGAAGAGAATTTTTTTCTGGTGGGTTTCGTCATCTGCGATGATCGCACTTCTGCCCACTTCGCTGCCGGTGCCGGCGGTGGTAGGTACGGTAATGAAATGGGGCACGTCGTTCGTCACATAGATATCGCCGCCAACCAGGTCATCGTATTTAAAAAGATCTTCCCGGTGGTTAATACGGAGCACAATAGCCCTGGCTACGTCGATCGCAGCGCCGCCGCCAATCCCGATGATGCAGTCGCGGTCTGTGGCATCCCACAGGTCTGTGCCTTTATACACATCACTCTTTACCGGGTTTTTGTGGATATCACTGAATACTTCCACCGACAGGTGATGTGCATGCAGGTCGGCTGTAATCGCTTTGAAAAAGGAGAGACCCGCAACAATTGGGTCAGTAACGATCATGGGTCGTTTAAGCCCGTTCTGCTGCAAGTAAACAGGTAATTCTTTTATAACGCCTGCGCCAAAACGGATGGTGGTCGGAAAATTATACTGGTATGCCATATGCTGATGCTTAGATGATTTCAAAATATCTTTTCAGTTCCCAGTCGGTCACTGCTTTTGCGTATTGTTTCCATTCCCATTCCCTTGTTAACGTAAAATGTTCCACAAAGGACTCGCCAAATAACTCTTTCGCTACGGCCGACTGCTTCATTTGTTGTGTGGCCATATGAAGGTTCTGTGGTAATACACCATTGGAGGTGTCTTTGTACCCATTGCCAATGGTCGCTTCTTTTGTCAGGGAAAGTTGATGGCGTATCCCGTATAGTCCGGCGGAGAGACAAGCGGCCAATGCCAGGTAGGGATTGGTATCTGATCCTACAACCCGGGTTTCCAGCCGGGTGGCTTTACTGTTGCCGGGTAATGCCCGGAGGGCAACGGTTCTGTTATCGATGCCCCAGGTAAGCGTAGTAGGCGCCCAGGCGCCCTCCACGAGGCGTTTGTAGCTGTTCACCGTAGGCGCTATCATCGGCAATATATGTGGTAAGCAATGTAACTGTCCTGCTATATAGCTTTTCATGAGTGCGCTCATTTTATGCGGATCCTGCTCATCATAAAATAAATTGCGCTTGCTGTCCTGATCCCATAAACTCTGGTGTACATGCCCGCTACAACCGGGAAGGTTTTCATTGATCTTCGCCATGAAAGTAGCAAGTATGCCATGTTTATACGCTATTTCCTTTACCGCCGTTTTAAACAAAACGGCTTGGTCGGCCGCCGGTAAAATGGCGGCGTATTTAATCGCCGCTTCGTATACGCCTGGACCGGTTTCTGTATGCAAACCTTCCACGGGGATATCAAATTTTACCAGCAGTTCAAAGAGACTGCTCATAAATTCGTTCTTCAGCGCGCTGCGCAAAATGGAATAACCAAACATGCCGGGCGTTAAAGGCGTCAGGTCCTGGAACTTTTTCTGATGCGCCGTATCTGGTGTTTCTGCAAAGTTAAACCATTCAAATTCCTGCGAAAAATAAGGTGTAAATCCGAGGCTGACGGCATCATTGAGCACTTTGCGCAGTAGTTGTCTCGGACAGGTATACACGGCGGTATCATCTTCCATTACAAAATCACCCAGGAAAAAAGGCACATCATTTTCCCAGGGTATTTTACGGAAGGTGCTGAGATCTATTTTTACCTGGGCATCGGGGTAGCCGGTATGCCAGCCGGTGTATTTAACGTTGTCATATACTACGTCGCCCATGTCCCAGCCAAAGGTGACATCACAGAATCCCAGCCGGCCTTCCACTACAGAAGCAAACTTTTCTGCCGCAATATATTTTCCTCTTAGTACCCCGTCTATATCGGTGACCGCTACTTTTACCTTGCCTGAAGGATGCTGTTTTATATACGCTAATATTTCTGATGTAGTCATGTATGGGCGGGTTTAAATATTTTATACAACAAAAAGGCGATGGCTAATATGGAAAAATAGATCACTCCCAATGTCAGATTGAAAATGAACATAGCAATAATAGACACCGTGGCAATTACCAGCGATATCAACGGGAACCATGGATAGAACGCCACTTTGAAGGGACGTGGCAATGTGGGTTCCCGTTTTCTCAATATGATAATTGATACCATGGAAATGATATAAAGGGTGAGCGCGCCAAAAACGGATACGATGATGATTTCCGATGTTTTACCGGAAAGCAGGGCTAAAATACCAATCACCATATTACCGATGAGCGCATTGGCGGGCGTATGAAAGCGCCCTGATATTTTTCCCAGGAAAGCAGGCATATTGCGTACGCGGCCCATTTCGTAGGTAGAGCGTCCGGCCGCGAGGATAAGCCCGTGAAAGGAAGCCACCAGCCCGAATAAGCCTACGGTGATCAGCAGGTGATACATAGGGTGATTGGCGCCTGTTATTTTTGCCAGCGCCAGGGGGAGGGGAGAATCGGAAGTTTCGCCGCTGATGCCGTTTTTGTAAACGATGGCTTCCCATCCGGCGATACCCGTAGCGGTAATAAATATAAGTATACACAATATAGCCAGGGTGAGGATGGCCCAGCCAAAGCCTTTGCTGATATCCCTCTGCGGATTCTTGGTTTCTTCCGCCACGTTGGCGATACCTTCAATACCCAGGAAAAACCAGATGGCAAAAGGGATAGCGGCGAAGGCGCCGCCCCAGCCGTTGGGAAAAGCGTTGTGGGTAAGGTTGACAGCCTGGAATCTGGGAACAGATAACCCGGAGAAAAGGAGCAGTTCTCCTACGGCAAAAATGGTAACGATCACTTCAAAGGAAGCCGCTGCTTTCACCCCATAAACATTTAACGCGGTAAACACAAAATAGATAGCGATGGCGCTGGTAAGGATAGGTACTTGTGGAAAAAACGCATTGAAATAAGCGCCGATAGCGAAGGCGATGGCCGGAGGCGCCAATATAAATTCGACTACCTGGGCAATGCCGGCAATAAAGCCGATATTTTTTCCCATTGCCCTGTTCGCATAATCAAATACGCCGCCCGCTTTTGGAATAGCGCAGGCCAGCTCCGCATAACTGAATGTAAAGGTTACATACATCACCATGATCACAAGGGTGGCAATGGCCATCCCCCCGGTGCCACCCTTTTCAAGTCCAAGATTCCAGCCGAAGTACATACCTGAAATAACGTATCCTACTCCAAGCCCCCAAAGCATAAAGGGGGTCAGTGTTTTCTTTAAACCCTGGTTTTGTGTCATTTGAAAGATCTCTGTTGTGTGTATGTGTAATATAATATAAAATAAAATATTTTTTAACGAAGTATTTTGGGAGAGAATTTAATAGCGGGGTCGTTTATCTTTACGTACATATCTACATATTACCACATGAAACTGATCGCAAACGGGCGCATATGGATTGAAACGGAAGAAGGCCCTTTTCTGGGCTATGGGAGAATTGAACTGCTGGAGAAGATCGGTGAGCTGGGCTCGCTGAGAAAGGCGGCCATTGCCATGAAGATTTCTTACCGGCAGGCCTGGGATTTTGTAGACCAGATGAATAAACGCACCAACCGCCCCCTGGTAGTGTTTGAAAGGGGCGGTAAAAATGGCGGAGGGGCTGTACTGACGAAGGAAGGAGAACAAGCTATTGCATTATTCCATCAGCTGAACAATGCCTTCCAGGATTTTCTGGCGAAGGCAGTTGCCGGTATCAATAAATAGATGCCTATTCTTTTGCAAATCGTACGGTCATACTTCTTACCTCCCAGATCCAGCGTGCAGGTTTCTTTTCACCCGGTACTACAATACGGAATGGTCCTTTGCCGGCTGGCAAAGGTTGACCATCCATTTTATCAGCCAGTATAATCACCCTGCTGGCAAAGGTGCTGTCCAGCTCAGGCAGGGAAAATAATACTTCATATCCATCGCCTGATTTTACCAGCAGGTACTTCGACATATTTTCTCCCCGTAACTGCGCACCCAGTGTAACACCCGCCTGCTGCAGGATTTCGTAAACCGGTACGCCCGAGTACCGGTGTTCTTTTCCATCCCGGTCGGCGGCGGTTACTTCCACATTTTTCATGCGGCCAATATCTGCTGCTGTCAGCTTCAAAGGGCGGCTTACTTCTCCTTCAACGGAAATACCGGTCTGCGCCTGCACAGCGGAGGTGAATAGAACAGCGGTTGTAATAAAGGTGATAAGTTTATGCGTCATGATCTGTTAGTTAAAAGGATTTGAAAACTGCGGGTTGCTGATAAATGCCGAATCTGTGAGCAACTGTAAAAAAGCAATGATATCTTTCTTTTCACTACTGCTGAGCTTCAGCGCAGTACCTCCCGCTTCGTTGGAGGTATTGCGGAGTACCGGGCTGAGAGCAGCACTGTTGATAATATGATCGCTGTAATGATCCAATACTTCCTGGAGCGTGCGAAAACGGCCGTCGTGCATATACGGGGCGGTCAGCGCAATATTGCGCAGGGTAGGCACCCGGAACCGCCCCCGGTCTGCCGCCAAACCGGTCAGTTTTTCCCTGCCGGGATCGGCTGGTAAACTATCCAGCCCGTTATTATGAAACGTTTCTATAAATAACTTCGGACCGCCATGGCAATGAGCACAGTTAGCGCCGCGGATATTTTTTTCCGGATCGGGCGCCCGCATAAACAATTGCATGCCGTTCATCGCGGCGGCATCGGGTTGATACTGTCCGGCCAGGTAACGGTCGTATGGCGCGCCGGCAGAAATCAGTGTTCTCTCGAATTGGGCCAATGCTTGTATGATCTGTTGTCCGCTGATGCTGTCGTTGCCAAAGGCGGCACGGAAAAGTCCCGGATATAGGGTGGAATGTTTTAATTTTTGTGCCGATGTTTCCAGGGACTGTCCCATTTCATGTGGGGCGGTGAGTGGCGTAAGCACCTGTTGCTCCAGGCTGCCCGCCCTGCCATCCCAGAAAAAATTCCTCACCCATAACAGGTTGGCGAGCGACATGGCATTACGGTCTGTAGGCACCTGGTCAACCCCGGTGCTAAAAGTTTTGCCGTCTGTAAATGCCAGCCGCTGCTGATGACAACTACCACAGGAAATTTTGTTACCGGCAGAAAGCCGTGTTTCGTAGAACAGTAAACGTCCCAGGTAAACGCCTTCCCGCGTGAGCGGATTGTTGGCCGGTATATTGATCCGGTTACCAAAATATGCCGGGTATTCAGGCGTGAACGGCGTTGTTGTATAAGCCATCCGGCTACCCCGGAAGGGGAGAGCCGCTAGTCCAAGTAAAATAATGTACCCGCATTTATTCATCTCACTAAAAATAGGAATAATTGAAGAGCGCTTTTGCAAAATAGTTTCTGCCCTGTTCCGGATAGCCTTCCGTGAGCATATAATTTTTATCAAAGATATTATTAACGCCGCCCTGCACCTTCAGCCAGGAAGTGATCTTTATCAGTGCGCCGGCATTCAGCAGGAAAAAGCCGGGTGCCTGCGTGCCATAGCTGGTGCTATACCTGGCTGCATCGTACTCTCCGTTCAGCAGGAAATCAAACCGCGAAATATTATACTGCAGCCAGCCCACCGTTTTATGCTCTGGTACATCCGTAAAATGAAGATTAGGATTGTCGAGGTTTTTTCGCCTGATAAAGGTATAGTTGGCGCCCGCTGTAAAGTTAACGGCTACACGCCAGGTAATTGCGGCTTCTGCTCCGTAATAGGCCGCCCTGCCTTTGTTTTGTGATTGCGACAGCCATTGGTGTTTTGCCGTATCATACACTACATTGCTCACATTCTGGATAACGTTGTGGATACGGTTATAAAATACCGATCCATCCAGCGTCACATTTTTGATCCGTGTATCGTTATACTGCAGCGCAAAATTCAAAGTATTTTCCGGTTGCAGGCCAGGGTTGGGAATAGCCGTTCCCAGTTTATAAGAGTAACGGTCTTTGATGGTCGCGAACCGCGTCATACGATCGGCGGAAAAAGTAAGTAAGCGTCCGCTGATAAAAACATACATGAGCTTAACCTGTGCGTTCACCGCATGGCTGTTGTTCGAAGGAAAATCGGTGATGGTTTTTGTTTGACTGTTATAATTTTGCGCTTCCAGGCTTTGGCGGTAATTAAACGCTGCGCCACCCTGCAGCGTCCAGTGTTCATTAAACGTATGCTGATCAGTAATACCGGCGGAGAAATTATTATCGGCCGATCTTCTTTCAGGTTCTCCTTCATTATGCTCCCGGTGTACATCCTGTTTGAAATGTACCGATGCTTTTAAAAGGTTGGCGGCAGATAGCGTTTGCCCGTATTCGATATTGCCGCCAAACGTATAGTCGTTGTAGTAACTGCTGAAGGCATATGGTTTTTTCTGTGTCGTATAACTGGCGTCATCAAAGCTCTTTAACAGGTTTACAAAACGATCGTAGAACAGCCTGGTTTTGAGGCTGCTCTTTGCCGTCAGACTGCTGTTGGAGAGAACGTAAATACTTTCTTTGTTCCATTTGGGCCATTGCCAGTAACGCGGGCTTTTGTACTGCGAATTCAGTGTATCCGTTCCCGTATATACCGGCGATCCTTTGCTGCCTTCCTGGTGAACGTAGCCGACGGCCAGCTCATTTTTATCGTTTGGCGTGTAACCAAGTTTGAATCCATATCGCCAGTCGTTATTATAGGAATTTTCCCGCTGGTGTCCATCTTCTGTTTTGGTAGATGTGAATTGGTTGGAGAGGTTATAATAATCGCGCTGGTAGCGGGACAGGTCGGCCTGCAGGTAGAATTTTTTCATGCGGCTGCCGATGTTGATGGCTTCTTCATGGCCACCGGTGAGCCAGCCGGCAGTGGCATTGATATCCAGTTTGTGTATCGGTTTGGAAGAAATGAGATTGATAACACCGCCCATGGTGTTGGGACCATACAGTACAGAGGCGCCACCTTTTTCCACTGTTATTTTAGAGAGATTGAAAGTGGTAAAACGGGCGAGATCCACATACCCGTCATAGGGCACATATACCGGCACGCCATCGATGAATACAGGTGTTTGCCGGAGATCAAAACCGCGGAGATAGATCATGGATTCATTCCGCGGTCCTACGTTCGACTGGGTGATACCCGGCAACAGGTTAAGGGCCGTGGCGGCATTGAGGCGATGGAATTGCCTGATTTGTTCCATGGTTACTGTGCTGGCGGAATCGAACCGGTTGCCCCGGGCAACAACTTCACCGAGAGAAAATATCCTGTTGCTGTCTTGTGCCGACTGTGCATGTACCTGTGTGATAACAGCCATCAGCAGGAGAATAGTCGTAAACGTCTTTTGCATGTAATTGTGGTTGATAATTTTCGTTATTCATTTTTTTGAATAACGATAGAAAAATGATAACAATTGTTGCGATAACAATAAAATAATGACAATAAAAGAGTTTGGAAAGTAGGGTGTATGAAATGCAATGATAGGGAGAAAATGGGGAAATTGCAACTATGGGTGTTGGAGAAAGATAATAATATGCGGAAATAATGTCTGAAAAACACTTATTTTAACCGTTGGTTTAAACAAGAAATTCCATGTTAAGAAACAAACCAGTACTCAGTTTCCTGCTATCGCTAACAGTACTCTCCGCATACGCACAGTCATCCGCTATACAACTTAATCAATGCGGTTTTTATCCGTACGCGCCTAAAATTGCCGTCGTTACTGTTCCTGTAACGGCTAACCGGTTTTACATTGTCCAGCAGCATGATACCGTTTTCCGGGGCATGCTTGGTAACGAGCAAAATTCTGCCTGGTCCGCCACAAAAACAAGGATCGCCGATTTTTCCGCCCTCACAAAACCGGGGCGTTACAAGGTGGTGGTACCTGGTGTCCCATCGTCATATGTGTTTACTATTGGCAACGATGTGCAACAGGCGGCCGGCATCGCGAGTTTAAAAGGCTACTACTATCAGCGCACAGATATGCCGTTGGAAGAGCGCTTCGCGGGGCAGTGGCGCCGCGCCGCCGGACACCCGGATACCCGGGTACTGGTGCATGCAGGAGCGGCCAGCCCGTTGCGGCCGGCAGGTACGGTGATAGCAACACCCGGCGGCTGGTTTGATGCCGGCGACTATAATAAATACATTGTCAATTCAGGTATTACCATGGGCACGCTGTTGTCGGCCTATGAAGATTTCCCCGGTTATTTTAAGCAACTGCCTACCAATATCCCGGAAAGTGCAGACGCAATACCGGATATTCTCAATGAAGTGATCTATAACCTGCGCTGGATGCTCACCATGCAGGATCCTGCTGATGGAGGGGTGTACAATAAGTGCACCAATGCTGCCTTCGATGGGATGGTGATGCCGGGGGTAACAAAAGCGCCACGGTATGTAGTGCAGAAAGGGACTGCTGCCACGCTGGATTTTGCCGCTGTAGCAGCCCAGGCAGCACGGGTGTTGAAAACATATGATGCTGAACTGGCCGATAGTTGCAGCCGGGCGGCCGTCAAAGCCTGGGGCTGGGCATTGCAGTTTCCCGCGTTGGCGTATAACCAGGATAGCCTGAATAAAGTATTTCAGCCGGCAATCACCACCGGCCCTTATGGCGATCGTTTCTTCCAGGACGAATGGTTATGGGCCGCAGCTGAACTATACCTCAGTACCCGCGATCCCCAATACCTCCAGGTAGTACAACAGCGTATAGGCGATCCGGTGAGTTTGCCCGCCTGGTCCAACGTAGGCATGCTGGCTTACTATTCCTTTCTGAGGAGCAAGGACCTGCCAACAGCGGCAGCCGGCATCGCCGGCCGGATGAAGCAGCGTTTACTGGCATTGGCCAATGGTTACGTGGAAAAGGAAAGCACCAGCGCTTTCCGGACGGTAATGGGACAAACAGCCCGTGATTTCATATGGGGCAGTAACTCCGTGGCGGCCAACCAGGGTATTGTATTGCTGAATGCGTATATGCTTACCCGTGACCAAAAGTATATAAACGGGGCGTTAACCAACCTGGATTACCTGCTGGGCCGTAATGCCACGGGATATTGTTTTTTAACGGGCATCGGCAGCAAATCGCCGGTACATCCGCATCACCGGCCTTCGGTAGCGGATGGCATAGAAGCGCCGGTGCCGGGATTGCTGGTGGCAGGACCTAATCCGGGTATGCAGGATAAATGCCATTATGAGTTTACGGCCCCGGAAACAGCTTATGCAGACATTGATTGTGCCTATGCTTCCAACGAAATAGCGATTAACTGGAATGCCCCGATGGTATACCTCGCTAATGGCATAGAAGCATTAAAACAACAGGCCGGCTACGTTCATACACGCTGAGCCATTTCACTTCTCGTATAGGAAGTTTGGTCAATATTTCCCGTTATAAACGGGGAATGAGGAAATTGTACGCCTTTACGGCAAAAATCTATTACCATATTCCGGGAATTGATGCTTAAATTACAGGGGTATAAACCGATGCTTAGATGAAACCTGGAAAAATAATCCCCGCCGCTATCACCATCTTCGGCGCCAAAGGGGATCTGACAAAAAGAAAGCTGATTCCGGCACTTTATAACCTGTATACCGATAAACATCTGCCGCCCTTATTCACCATCTATTGTGTGGATTTCCTGGCGGAAGATGAAGCAGCCTTTAAACAGGATCTGCTGGCAGGTATTAACGAGTTTAGCCGGAACGGAAAGGCCGATGAGAAAGAATGGGAAGGATTTGCCAAAAACATTCATTACCTGCAGGGTGATTTTCTGAAAACAGAAACTTATACCAATCTCAAAGATCAGCTGACGGCCTTTGAAAAAAAGCAGAAACAAAGCAGCACCCGCGTATTTTATTTCGCAGTAGCTCCCCGCTTTATTGAAATCATCGCAGAAGGACTGTATAAACATGATCTTTGCAACCGCGATGGACTCGATCGTATTGTGGTGGAGAAACCTTTTGGTACAGACCTCGACAGCGCCAAAAAGTTAAATCGTTTCCTCGGAAAACGCTTTGCAGAAAAACAGATCTACCGTATCGACCATTACCTCGGTAAGGAAGCGGTACAAAATATTATGGCTTTCCGTTTTGCCAACTACGTATTTGAACCACTGTGGAATAAAAAATATATCGATCATATACAGATCAGCGTGGCAGAAGAAGTAGGCGTGGGCAAACGCGGCGGATACTACGATGGCAGCGGCGCCTTGCGCGATATGGTGCAAAACCATCTTTTACAGTTGCTGTGTATTGTGGCCATGGACTCCCCCAAATTCTATAAATCTGAACTGATCCGCGATGCCAAAGTAAAAGTGCTGAAAGATATCAGGCAGTATACACCGGCACAGGTGTTGAAAAATGTGATCCGCGGGCAGTATACCGCGGGCAATGTACATGGCACACCGCGGCCTCCGTACCGGAAAGAAGAACATGTATTATCCACTTCCAATACAGAAACCTTTGTAGCAGCAAGATTATTTATCGATAACGAACGCTGGAAAGGAGTGCCTTTCTTTTTGCGCACCGGTAAATCTATGCCTGTACAGTCTTCCGTGATTGTAATACAGTTTAAAGATTCTCCCCATAAAATTTTTAAAGATGATATCACGCCCAACAGGCTTATCATCAGTATACAACCGGAGCTGGAAATAAGTTTGTTGTTTGAAAGTAAAGTGCCGGGGCTGAAAATGAAACTGAAGCCCGTAGAAATGGACTTTACCTACCAGGAATCCTATACCGAAACAATCCCCGAAGCATACGAAGCATTGCTGCTCGATGTGCTGGATGGTAATCCTACTTTGTTTATGCGTGCCGACCAGGTGGAAGCTGCGTGGAAAGTGGTAATGCCGATTGTGGATACCTGGAAAAAATATCCGGCCAAAGAACTGCATCTGTATAAAGCAGGTACCTGGGGACCTACCGCTGCAACCGTATTACTAAAACCTTATGCAAAAGATTGGTTCCGGTTATCGGCCAGGGAAGAGAGTATAAAGTAAACGCATATACGAAAACGCCTCCGCACAAGGAGGCGTTTTTTTTTTGCTTTGAAAACCATATGTTAACCGTTAGATCCGCCGGAATAGTGATCAGCAGCCAGATACGGTTGTAACTGCTTATCTGTCAATATTATTGTGTGTTCTACTTATCGAGAAAATAAATTTCCATTTAGGAATCTTATTTATTTATACTTTTATTTCATTGAGCGTAAACAACGACTTTTTGAGAGTACCCTATCACGAAAAAAAGGATTTTTGAATCAATTCCGCTATATGTTAACAAGCTAGTTTTTTACCCGAAACCTTGTGTTTGAGATTCTGTGTAACCCGAATTAAAAAGAGCATTTATTTTTTTTCAACCAATAACCGTATCAGTATTACTGCTGCATTGATGTGCTGTAAATCATGATTTTTTACGAACTGTCAACTTAAAACAAAGCCGTTTCCGCGTGTCTTGTTTTAACGGAATGCTGGATGCTATTCAGCTATCGATGCCGTATGGATACCTATGGAATTTGTATTCATATCTACCCAAAAATAATCCCCATGTTAACATCTCTATGCGCTATTTCATTACGGCGTTATAAAGGTTGCCTGCTGCTGGTATGGATGGCTGTTTGCAGTCATGCCGCAAGAGCACAGGAAACAAATGCCGGCTTTCCGAAAGACAGTGCGGCAACGGTGAATGCTCCTCCTGTTCCCTCAAAACTGGCTGCTCAATCTTTAAGAAAATGGTCCGCTTACAAAGCGCAGCTGATGCGGCGATCCGGGAAACAACTGAATGCCATCAAGAAAACAGATCTCGACATCTACCGGAAATTGTTTGCCTTCGACAGCATCGCTGCAAAGAATCTCTACCCGGAAGGGCTTGAAAAAATGTATGACGACAAGATTGCCGGTATTAAATCGAAATCTTCCACTGCCCTCAATTCCGTGACGGGAGCGTATCAGCCTTATGTAGATAGTTTACGTGGCATCCTGTCTTTTGCCGACAAATACAAGCTGGGGGGCGCCGCTGGTAAAGTAAAGGAGTCACTGGCAAGTATCAACGAACTGCAGGGAAAACTCCACGAGGCCGACCAGGTCAAAGAGTTTATACAACAACGGAAAGCGATGATCAAGGAATATTTATCGCAATACAAATCACTGCCCTCGGGCTTAAAGGATTCGTACGATAAATTAAACAAGGATCTCTACTATTATTCCGCACAACTGAGGGAGTATAAGGAGTCATTAAATGATCCCGATAAAATGCTGAAGAAAACGCTGGCGCTGATGAATAAGGTGCCTGCTTTCAAAAGCTTCATGGAAAAGAATTCCATGCTGTCGGAATTATTTGGCGGCTCTGCTGGAGCAGAGAGTGTGCTGAGAGGCAGCGCCGACCTGGTAACGCGGGAACAGATACAATCGCGCATACAGACACAGCTCACCGGCGGAGGCGCCAGCGCTGCCGGCGCCCTGTCGCAGCAACTGAGAGCCGCCCGTCAGCAGGTAGATAACCTGCAATCGAAGGTGATGGCTAACGGGCAGGAAGGAGGAAACGTAGATCTTCCCGATGGCTACACTCCCAATAACCTGAAAAAGAAAACACTGTGGCAACGGCTGGAGTATAGCTGGAACCTCCAGAATTTACCGGCTACCAATGTATTGCCGGTAATATCAGCGCTTGGTCTCAGCGCCGGATACAAAATTTCAGAAAATGCTGTAGCCGGTATTGGCGCTGCTTACCAGCTCGGATTGGGTAAAGGTATCAATGAACTGAAATTAAGCAACCAGGGCGTAGGACTGAGAACGTTCTTTGATATGAAACTGAAAAATACTTTCTGGCTGAGTGCTGCCGCAGAAGAAAACTATATGCATGAATTTTCAAAAATAGAGGAGATCCGGCATTTGCAACACTGGCAAAAGAGTGCGTTAATCGGCATAATGAAGAAGACAAAGATCGGCAAGCAAACGAACAGTATACAGGTACTCTTTGATGTACTGGCCAGCCAGCAGGTTCCCAGAGGCCAGCTTTTGAAAATCCGTCTCGCACATAAATTATAAAACCCTTCCCTTTAAACATTCAATAGCAATGCCCTATTCATTAAAATTGCTCAAAAAACTAATGGCGTTCATTGCCTGCTGTTTTTTCCTGGCGCCTTCCTATGCGCAAATAAACAGCGGCCTTGTACTGCCATCGCCTAACAACCGTTTTCTTGGAAATACGGCGGCTTTATCTTCTACCTCCGATGTAGGGGTAGACTTGTACACAGGATCGCTCATGGTAAACGTTCCGCTTTGCCAGGTGGTATCCAAAGACTTAACCATCCCTGTTTCCCTCAGCTATATCGGAGGCAAAGGGATTAAAGTACAGGACTTTGCCAGTCAGGCTGGATTAGGCTGGCTGGTAAATGCCGGAGGCAGCGTATCCCGCGTGGTACGCGCGTTTCCCGATGAACAATCAAACGGCTACCTCGGAACCGGGCATGCTGGTCAGCAGGTGGCTGCCTGGAAAGTCAGCGGCGCCGCATTGCCAGGCTCTTTTACTACCACACCGCCAACAAGCGATGGTGAACCGGATGTGTTTTTTATTAAAACACCCTTCTTCAGTTTCCAGTTTACATTCGACGAAAATGGTAATGCAGTGGTGTCTAATAACAATGGCGTGAAAATTATTCCCCGGAATTTTTTTAGCACCTCCAATTATTCCAACAGCTCTTTTGAGGCGATCGATGAAAATGGTACCCACTACTATTTTGGTTCTACCAGTGCATCAAAGGAGTACACGAATGCTACCATCTATGGCAATTCCAATACTTTCCCCAGTTCCTGGTACCTGGATAAAATTGCCACCTTCAATGATAAGGATGTAGTTACTTTCGATTACACCGCGGCGCCCGGCAACGACGCCCTGAATCACTATGGCGGCACCGTTACCTGGAATGCCTTTAATTCCAACTACGATACAGCCACACCCGTTACTACCACACTGGTACCACCGAAATATCTTTCCCGGATAAACGGTGGCTATGGAAAAATTGACTTTACCTATGCGTTTGATCGGCTCGATGATCCCAATGCTGCCAGGTTAGTCAACATCGTTCAATCCATTAATCAAACACCTTTTACGCTGAATACCTATACGTTTAGTCAGAGCTATTTTGGCTCGCCTTCAACCGACGCTAACCGCCTCCGGTTAAGACTCGATAGCATCCGGGTAAAGGGAAGCACCAGCACCACGGCTACTCCCATTACGATCCGCTCCTTTACCTATAACCTGGATCATCCCATTTCCAGCCGGAAAGCCTTCGCAGAAGTGGATTTATGGGGATACCAGAATTTTTATATACCAAAAACATTTACGCCTTTCCCGGGAAACAACAGGGACCCGGATCTGGCAGGTACTTTACTGGGTGTGTTAACAGGTATTAAAGAATTATCAGGAGGAAGCTGGAACATCCAGTTTGAACTGAATGACTTTAATAACAGCAATGCCAATAAAACGGTAGGCGGACTGCGTGTAAAACAGTTGTCCCAAACAATGCCCACCGGCGAAAACCTGTACAAGACCTACAGCTACACAGACGCAAGTAATATTTCTACCGGCAGGATATTCAGTCCTTCGTATACAATTATCGGGTATATCTGGGGTAGCGGTATAGGCGCCATTAACCAGGTGTTGTCTGAATGTCCGTCTGAAGTATATGACCTGAATGGAAATTTTGTTGGTTATTCTTCTGTAAAAGTTACAGAAAAAAATGGAGGCTATACCGTAGCTACCTTCTCTAATTTCAACGACTTCCCGGATTTGCTGAACTACCTGGATCCGCAACAGCAGAATGCAGTGCCGGATGTTACCTCTTCCACCAGCTATGCCTTTAAAAGGGGATTGCCACTCAGTGTAACCGTTTACAATGCGGCCAACCAGAAGATTTCGGAAGACCTGACACCGCTTACGGCTTATACAGCGTTAACCAGCCCGGCAGGGAAAAAATCATGGGGATATAAATGGAATACGGTATCGTATAGTCTGCCCGGTACTTCAGGGTATAATTCCTACAGCTCTGTTTATTTTACGCCCTATGAAAACTACCGGCTTACCACGCAGGTACACAGGGATTATGACCAACTGAACCCGTCGGCATTTTTGGAAACAACCACTACCTATACCTATTCCGCCGCCGATCTGCGACAGGTGAAAACCGCTACCACCATCGATTCCAAAGGGCAAACTTTTGTGAAAACCGTTTATCATCCGGGCGACAATGACATACCCCGGTTGGCAGCAGGGGAGCAGACTATTGCTACCGCCCTGGCAACCGCTAATAACGTAAGTGCGGTCATCCATCAAACGGAAAATAAAAATGGCAGTACAAGGGAAACACATAATACTTATACCGCTACGCAGATGGGAAGCGTACAGAATTTGTACCTGACTAAATCAGATCTCTATATCGGCGGTACCGCTATCAAACAGAAAACATTTAAGTATGATCCTTCTTCTTCCAATCTTTCAAGTGTAAAATTAACAGGAGGAAAGGCTACTGCTTACCAGTATGGTTATGATAACCTCTTACCCATCGCTGCCATAGATAACGCGGAAGATAATTTTACCATTTCATCGGCGCTGACCACGCAATATGGTTCAGTATGGACTACCGGTAACCAATACACGGCAACATTCACCAATGATGCGGTGGGGAACATTGTGTTGTCAGCCGTAGCATCGCCGGGTGAAACCTATAGCATCAACTATACTTTATCCGGCGCCGGCTCCGCATCCGGTACTTTATGTATCGCCCGATCTTCCACCACCTGTTCCAGCCCTGAATCGGTAACATTACCTAATATGCCGATAGGGAATTATACGATCACTGTTTCGGCGCAAGGTGGCAGCTCACCTTTCCACGGTGTGGGATATAGTTATAGTTACCTGAAGCCGGTGGTTACCGCTGCGCGCGGCTTTTTCTATGAAGGATTTGAGTCCGGCTCCAATACCATCCAGGGAAGCGCCCATGGAGGCAGAGGCTACTTCAGCGGTACTTACACCGTTAATTTCCCATTGCCGGATGCGCGGAAATATTTCCTGCAATACTGGACCTGGGTCAATGGCAAATGGTCCATCAGGCAGCAGGTATACACCGGTACTGTAGCCATTTCCGGCGTATTGGATGATATCAGGGTATTCCCTTCAGATGCCCTGCTCACCACCTTCAGCTATGACCCTCAGGTAGGAAAAATCAGTGAAACAGATCCTGCCGGTAATACCGTTTCCTATGAGTATGATGGATTGGGCAGGTTAAGTATTATCAGGGATAACGATAAAAATATTATCAGTAAAACATGCGTCAATTACTACGGTGGTCCTAACGGTTGCCCTGATGCACCGGTATACACCAATACGGTTTATACCAGGACATTCACCCGGAATAACTGTGCTGCCGGATATGCGCCGGGAGATGTAGTGTATACTGTTCCGGCCGGGAAATACAGCTCTGTCATCAGCCAGGCAGATGCCGATCAGCTGGCCGCCAACGAGGCTAACCTCAACGGGCAAACGAATGCCAATACGCTGGGCACCTGCTCGCTGATCTATAACAGCGCAGCTAAAAGCGGCGACTATACAAGGAACAATTGCCCCGTTGGATTTAACGGCACCACGGTTACCTATTCCGTTCCCGCTGGCCGCTATACTTCTATCATCAGCCAGGCAGATGCTGATCAGAAAGCGATCAACGACGTAACCACCAACGGACAGAATTATGCCAACACCAACGGATTGTGTAATTCTTCCCAGGTTCAGAAATATGGCTCCTTAACTTATAATGGCACCACGTCGGCTACCTTCACTTCTACGATACCCGGCGATATCAATTTGTCATTGAACGGAGAGCCACTCTATTACTATTCAATCTCCTATTCGCTTACTGGCGCAGCTTCCAGGAGTGGTACCCTGTGTGTGACCAGAACAAGTTATACCTGCGGTTCTCCGTCCAGCATTGTATTGAGCAATATGCCTGCAGGAACCTATACTATCAGTATATCTTCCAGCAGTGGCACTTCTCCTTACCGGACGTTAAACTACAGCTACTGGGGAGCGCCGTGATATCACGCGTGTTCACCGTACTAAGTCAGGGATATATGATCTGTTCCAAACAAAAAAAATATTATGAAGAAAAGTTTCATGCCATATAAAATGATCACTGCCGCAATTGTGTTGAGCTGCATATTGATCTTCCCTCTTCAGGCAAGAGGGCAACAAACACCACCGGCTCCTTATACGAGCCAGCTGCCGGTTAACAGCGTGCGTACCTGGAAAGCAAAAATTCCTATCGCTGCCGCCTCGACTATCAGTACAAAAACCAATGCGGAAGTAGAGCAGGTAACGGAATATACCGACGGATTGGACAGGCCCATTCAAACAGTGGTGAAACAAGCCAGCCCGGGCGGCTTCGACCATGTGATACCACATGTATACGACCTCTACGGAAGAGAACAGCTTCAATACCTGGCGTTTCCTTCCACTACTACCACCGGGGATATGAAATTGAATCCCATCCAGCAGCAGGTAGCCTTTTACAATACTTACCTCGCAGGGCAGACCGGAGAAACCAATGTGGGGGCCAGCAGCTTAAACTGGGCATACACCCAGCAGGCATTTGAAGCTTCTCCGCTCAACAGGGTTACTTCCAGCCTGGCAGCCGGTGCTAACTGGGTGGGCACCGCCACGCATACCACCAGTTCCCTTGCAGTTACCAATACCACCACAGATGCGGTGCGTATATGGAACGTAGCGGCTGCCCGCGGTAGTCTGCCTGCTACAAGCGCGGTATACGCGGCGGGTAAATTGTTTAAAACAATTAATAAAGATGAACAGGGACATCAGACAATAGAATTTAAAGATAGCTACGGACAGCTTATCCTGAAAAAAACACAGCTGACCGCCACTGCCGACAATGGCGCTGGCAGCGCACATGCCGGCTGGATAAACACCTACTATGTATACGACGACTATGGTATGGTACGCTATATTATACCAGCCGCCGCAGTTAAACAAATTGATGGCACCTGGTCGGTAACACAGGCATTGGCGGATGAGTTGTGTTATCGTTTTGAATACGACAATGCAGGGCACCTGGTCATCAAAAAAATACCCGGTACACCCGCAGCAGGTGCGGGCGAAGTAAGAATGGTGTATGATCAGCTGGACAGGTTGGTGATGCAGCAGGATGGAAACCTGCGCTCACAGCAGAAATGGGAATACTTTAAGTATGATAATCTCGACCGTCCTGTAGAAACAGGTTTGATCACCGATCCCACTAATTACAATAATCTCGACGCACACCTCAATGCGGCAAAGGTCAGTACTGCTTATCCCAATGTTGCATCTTATACTTCAGAGATGTTGCGACAAACATTTTATGATGATTATTCCTGGATGAACAGCACTACTGCTTCTACACTCACTGCTACTATCAATAGTACGGCCAACGGAACAGGCAACAGTAACTTCCTGACGTCTTATAATACTGCTCCCGATTATGCACAGCCCATGACCCAGAGTATTATGACTGCGGGCAGGCAAACCGGTAGTAAAGTGAAAATTATTGGTACTGCCAGTCAGTATGAATACACCGTGAACTTTTATGATGACCGTGGCAATAATATCCAGGTGCAACGCATCAACATTACCGGCGGTACTGATATTGCCACCAGGCAGTATAACTGGCAGGGACTGGTGATCGGTGACCTGGCTACGGAAAACAAAGGAGGAACCAATGCACAAACGCATCTGCTGTTTTCAAAAAATACTTATGATGCCAACAGGCGCTTGCTGACGGTGACCAAAAAACTCACTTCCGGCGCTATTACCACTACTTCGGTGATAGCTTCCAATACTTATAATGAACTGGGTTTACTGAAAAAGAAAGTGCTGGCGCCTGCCTATAACAGCAACGCCGGCCTGGAAAGCCTGAACTATGATTATAATATCCAGGGATGGCTGCTGGGAGTAAACAGAACTTACTTATCCAATGCCAGCCAGAACTATTTCGGATATGAAGTAGGATATGATAAGGCTGCGTCTGTGGCAGCGGGCAATAGCTATACCACACCTGCATTTAACGGCAACACCGCCGGCGTAACCTGGAAAAGTAAGGGAGATGGGATCAACAGGAAGTTTGATTACACCTACGACAACAGTAACAAGCTGTTAACATCACCATTTCTTCAGAATTCAACAGCAGCTACCTGGGACAAAAGTTATATCGACTTTTCGGTTAACAATATAGGTTATGATGTAAATGGAAATATTTCCGCGCTGAACAGAAATGGTTTCCAGCTTGGCGGTTCCGCTACCATCGACAATCTTACCTATTCGTATATGAATGGTAACGTGAGCAACCGCTTACTGAATGTGATGGATGCCGCCAATAACGCACAAACAACGTTAGGCGATTTTCATTATCCTACCGGTAAAACATCTGCGCAGGTAGATTATACCTACGACGCGAACGGGAATTCACTTACAGATTATAACCGCGGCATCACCAGCAATATCAGTTATAATACACTGGACCTGCCCCAGACTTTCAGCATTGGCACCAAAGGCACTATACAGTATGTGTATAATGCATTGGGGGAGAAACTGCAGAAGACAACCACGGAGAATAACGCCACTGTTAAATACAATAACGTTAGCTATACTACTAACGTAACCACCACTACGCGTTATATCAATGGGTTTACTTACGGATCTCTTGCTTACAGTAATGCCGCCCTTGCCCCGTTGCAGTTTACAGATAAGTTGTTGTTTGTAGGACATGACGAAGGTCGTATCAGGGCGCTTTACAACAATGCCTCAGCGCCCGCTACACTCACCGGTTACGCTTTCGACTATTTCGTTACCGACCAGCTGGGTAATACCCGTATGGTGTTGACGGATGAAGCGCAAACTGATGTTTATCCCGCCGCCACCCTGGAGAATGCAACCTACAATGGCGGAACTGCACAGGCTTTTGAAAGCCAGTTTTATGATATCAAACCGGCCAATATAAAGTCAGGTACCACACTGCCATGGCTGGCCAGCGCCAGTGGCGGGGTTTACCAGAACCAGAATAATAATGGAAATCCAACTAATACCGTAAATCCTTACAGTAATACAACCGCCAACAGTGATAAGCTTTACCTGCTGAACGGACAAACAGGCGATAAAACAGGATTGGGGATAACGATCAAAGTGATGGCGGGCGACAGAATTTCCATCTTGTGTAACAGCGTATGGCATAGCACAGGTGTAGCACCCACCAGTTATCCCATTACTTCTGCGCTGGCGTCGTTTGTAAATGCCTTCGCGGGTACAGCAGTGGTTACTTCCAGCTTGCACGGTGTTAGTACCAACCTTAATAGCGTAAGTGCTACAACGGTTCCATTAAACACCATGCTGGGAAGCACGCCTAATCAGCCTAACCCAACGGTAGCGCCCAAAGCGGCTGTTAACTGGATATTGTTTGATAACCAGTTCCGGCCCGTGAGTAATGGTACTGACCTGGTCAGCAATTTACCGGATGTGGTAAAGCGCCATTCGAACCTTAGTCAGCCAATGAGCAAAAGCGGCTATCTCTACATTTACTGCAGCAATGAAAGCAACCTGGATGTATATTTTGATAACCTGCAGGTGGTGAATACGAGAGGGCCATTGCTCGAAGAAACGCATTATTATGCAGATGGATTAACCATGGCCGGTATTAGCGACAGGGCGTGGAACAAGCTGCCCAACCGCTACGGCTACCAGGGGAAAGAAGCGCAAACGCAGGAGTTTACGGATTATTCCGGTTTGGAAATGTATGACTTCGGCGCCAGGTTCTATGATCCGCAGCTGGGCGCATGGCATAATCCGGATGCTTCCGATCAGTATGGAAGCCCTTACATGGCCATGGGAAATAACCCCGCGATGTTCGTTGATCCTGATGGAAAAGATGCGATACTGGCTGCTATCATTATCACCGCGGTATTCTCCGGGTTGCAGAAAGGGTTATCAAATGTTATGGATAACAAGAGCTTCTTTGGTGGATTCTGGCGTGGCGCCCTGGTAGGAGGAGCTTCAGCGGCCCTTTCGGCCTACTTCCCCGGCGGCGGTTCGTTTATTGAGCAAATTGCCTGGGGAGCAGGAAAAGGTGTGGTGATGGGGGCAGTGAGTGCAGCAGTATACAATGAAAACCTGTGGAAAGATGTGCGTAACGGGTTTATCTCCGGTAGCATCACGGCTGCTGCTTCCGCAACAAAAGAATCTTATACCAATATGAAAGCCGGGTACGGATGGGGTACCAACGATGGCCGGATGAATAAGATGGTAGGGGATTTTAAAAATGCAACTACGGACGCGGCAAGAATCGCGGCAGGAGACAGGGCAACCGGCTATGTGGCGGAGAAACTGAATATCTCCAAAGCCGATGTGAGATTCTCCCTGTCGCAGTCTAACCAGATGGTTATAAAAGATGTTCAGCATGGAACGATCACCATTGGCCCTGATGCATTTAAATTCCATGGCGGATATTTAAAGCAAACTATCAAGGGGGCGTACAAAGACTACATGAAAGAATTTAAATTAAACCTGAAGGCGCCTTCCGTGAAACCTAAAACAGGCTTTACTTATGTGCCTAATAATGATTTCATGTTCAGGGATCTGTTATTTACAGAATCGTTCCTGCTCATGGGCGGTAAATGATGTGATTACCGTAAAAAAGAAACGGCGCCTTTATACAGAGGCGCCGTTTCTTTTTTATGTATAATGATCCTCAGGGCGTATACGTTACGCTGCTGCCGTACAATATGTTGGAAACACCTGAAAAATAAGTATGCTTATCGGTACTGGTGAGGTTATACCATAAATACACACCATAGCCATTATTTTTTGTTTGTGTGGCCAGTGAATTAGCGGTGCTCTGACTGGTGGCCTGGATATCCACTGCAGCGGGTCCCAGGTTGCTCTTAGGTAGTCCTGCTACATTTGGCACAGAATAGCTGCCATAAATAGCATTCCAGCTGTAGTTAGCTAAGTCGCCTATTTTTTTACCACCCCAGGAAAGCCGGGAAGCTGCCGGGCCATAGTAGTAAAATGAAATGATTTTGGAAGGCATTAGTTTACGCAGTTCATCCACCAGCATTACAAAGGAACTGTCGTTGGGTTGTGTAGTACCGTTGTTGCCATACTCTGCGTATTCATCATCAAAATCAATTCCATCCAGGCTGTAGTAAGTAACGGTGTCGCTGAGTTGTTTTGCAAAGGCGGCAGCGGCAGTTCTGCTGGTGAAATTACAGAAGCCGGCGCCCTGGTGGTTACCCAGTATAGAGAGCAATACTTTCATGCCTTTGTTCTGTAAAGGCACTATTTGTGTAGCCCTGTTCACCAGCACATTCGATACATTGGGATTGTTGGATAATACCGCCTTGTGGGTGGTGGTATTATAGTTGATGTTGGCAGCAAAGATGATGGCAATGTCAAACAGTTGTTGTCCGCCGGTAGTTAGCGTGTACTTGCCTGTATTCAGTAAACTATTGCTGTTTACTTCTACATAACAAACAGATTTGCCACCTGCTTTTGTAACAGTTTCAGTGTGGGCGGATGATTTACCTCCGCTATTCAGCGGATCGTTTTTTTTGTCATTTTCTTTCCGGCAGGAAGTGGTGAAAAACAGGGCTGCAGCCGCAGTAGCGCCTACGGCCATCAGCCGCAGGGTGTGGAGTTTGGGTTTCATTACCAACGTGTTTAGATGATTAAAAAAATGGGTTCAGTTTTTGGTTGTGGGTTTCCAGGCTTGTGGATCTAATAACAGGTATGCTCGTGCAATGCTCAGGCTAACGTTGAATGTTATATAACCGGTGACTGGCAACCTGGCCAGCCACCGGTGGGTGGAATATTATTTTATTTGCCGGTATCCCACCAGAGGCGTGTACCGCCATTATCCCCGGTGCCGCCCAGCAGTTTAACGCCTGCTGCAACGGTGGCGGGATTGGTGTTGTATTCATTTTGCGGATAAGGCAATCTCCTGATTTGTACAGCAGTTGAGATGGCGCCGCCGCTGTTGTTGTGTATTACAGGGAACAACTTTGGAAAGCTTGTCCTGCGGAATTCTGTCCAGGCTTCCTGTCCTTCAGGGAACATGGCCAGCCATTTCTGAGTAATGATACGTTCCAGTTTTACGCTATCCCGCGCAGCATTATCCCATTTAATGGTGATCTTAGACGGGTTGGCAATGGTGTCCTTTAACCTGGGGTCAACAGAGGGGGCAGGGCGGCTGCTGTCATTGTTAAGATAACCGCCTGGCGCCGCTTTCCACTGTGCCATAGAAGTGGTAATACCTTGCTCATATAACTGTTGCATGGTTCCGCCTGCGTTGGACCAGCCGCGGTATACCGCTTCTGCCCGCAGGAAATATACCTCTGCCGCTGTCATCAGTTGCACCGGTGTTTTCAATGTAAAAGAGGGCGTGCCGTCGTTGGTATTGAGAGAGGAATAACCAACATAATCTTTTTTATCATTAGCGCCGGTGATGCTGCCCATGCGGATACCAACATATTGGGCGGGAAAAGTAGCATCGGTTGATTTATCCATGTACTTTCCTACGCGCGGATCGTTAAAGCCGGTCAGGAAGCATTGCAGCGTGGCATTGATACGGGTATCGGCCCAGTTCTGGGCAATAAATACCAACGGGTTGGTGAAATCGCCGGTT
The DNA here is from genome assembly GCF_018224885.1 of Chitinophaga hostae. Lineage (GTDB taxonomy): Bacteria > Bacteroidota > Bacteroidia > Chitinophagales > Chitinophagaceae > Chitinophaga > Chitinophaga hostae. The sequence continues at coordinate 142,959 of NZ_JAGTXB010000013.1, forward strand.
ACCTTTACCAGCATGTTATCGGCATTGTCTGTCAACACGCCGCCATTGGCAGGGTCCATCGCTTTTTCAGCTTCCTGTTTTGCCATATTCTTGTCGGCCTCGGAGATGTGCATGGCGAGGCGTAAGCGGAGTGAATTGGCAAACCGCAGCCATTGGGTAAAGTTACCGTTGTATACGAGGTCAAAGCTTCCGAAATTAAATGGCAGGGCCGTGCCGCTGCTGATCTGGGTGCGTAACGCTTTGCTGGCGGTATCCAGTTCCAGGAAGAAACGTTTGTAAATATCCTGTTGGCTGTCGTAAGGAACAGTGCCCGTCTCACCAACACGGCTATACGGAATAGGGCCGTAAATATCAGTTACACGACTCATACCTGTTACCTGTAAAATTTGCGCTACTGCCCATACTGCCGGGTAAGTGTTTTCAATACCTGTTTTCCGGAGCCTGGCAATAGGCGACATAATGCTCAGGTAGCCTACTTTATAGGCTTCTCCATTCCAGCCGCTTACCAGTCCGTAGTTCATATTGGTGTTACCACCAAATGGATTGGGCGACATAAAGTAACCGGAGAAACAATCTGCATTCAGGTTTTGCTGCACCTGGAAAGAGTTCGGATCTCCACCACCGGAGAAGTTGTAAATAGCCATCTGGGTAGACTTCAGATACAGGCCCAGGTTATTAAAATCTGCGGCCAGCTGATCTTCTGTTACGCCGGTATTATTCGTATTATATCTTTCGAAATTTTTTGTACATGCACTCAGGCCAGCCACCAGCAATGCTACCCCGATCCATAAACCGGATTTGTAGCTATGCATTTTATTTGGAAATTTCATCGTTTGTCAGTTTTTGCGTGAATGATTTTAGAAAGAAGCATTTAATGTAAGACCATAGCTGCGGGTAGCCGGTAACATAAACACATCTACACCTCCAAGTCCGTTTGAAGTAGACATGGTTTGCTCAGGATCAAAAGGTGCTTTCTTAGAGAAGTAAAACAGGTTACGGCCGGTCAGTGAAAACTTCAGCGTTTTCAAAAATGAATTGGATACCGGTACGGTATAACCTAATGCAGCTTCTCTCAGTCTTACAGTGGTAGCGCTGTACAGGTACTCTGCGGAAGCGCCTTCTCTGCCGCCTGCTACTGAATACCATTTTTGTGCATCTACGGAAGTAACAGGTTGTTTATCCGCACCAACACCGTTTACTTTAACGCCACCGGCATCGCGTGCATCGCCACTGGCTTTGGATACGCCATAGTAATCCATCATCGCCTGGGTAACTGACATGACTTTACCGCCAAATTTACCATCGATCAGGAATGACAAAGTGAAGTTGTTATATACAAAGTTGTTATTCCATCCCAGCTGCCATTTGGTATTGGCATTGCCGAGGTATACCATGTCGCCGCCCTGTTTAATAGGCTTGCCGTCTTTATCGATCATTACGCGGCCTTCTGCATCGTGCTGCAATACCGTACCATAAATATCACCAAAGGAACCACCCACTTTAAACTGGGAAGCATAGTTGGCGCCTGAAGCGCCGCTTAATGTAAAGCGGTCCGCCAGCGGCGACAGCTCTATGATCTTATTGTCGTTAGTGGCAAAGTTGAATCCTGTGTTCCATTGCAGTTTGGTATGACGCAATACGTCATAACGCAATATCGCTTCCACACCCTGGTTCTGAATGTTACCCGCGTTAATAAAGTAAGTATCAAAGAGGGTAGCATTAGGTGCATTAATCTGCATGGTTTGGTTGGTGGTATTTGTTTTATAGTAGGTGAGATCTATACTCAGTCTGCTATCAAAAAAACGCCATTCTGTTCCCAACTCCAGTGATTTTGTTTTTTCGGGTTTCAATGTACGGAAAGGCGCGGCTACGCTAACAATGGGTGTACCGCCGGTACCTAATGTGTTAGGCGCAGGATTACTCTGGTAAGTTAAAGGCGAGTTACCTACTATGGCGTAGGAGCCGCGTACTTTAGCATAGGTAATCTGTTCCGGCAGTTTTGTCAGCTGGCTCAGTAATACGTTTAAACCGGCAGAAGGATAGAAGTAAGACATCTGCGGCGTAAACGCCAGGTTAGAAGCCCAGTCGTTACGGGCAGTCAGATCCAGGTACAACCAGTCTCTATAAGAAATGTTGGCGCTGGCAAAAACTGATTGCCATTGTCCGTGATTTTCCAGTTGTGTACCGGAATTACGGCCATTGAGTGTTTTAATATTCTGAACAGTGAAAACGTTCGGTATATATAAACCATCCTGTCCGGAGTTAAGGAATACGCCGGTTGTTTTTACATCGCGGATGCTTCCGCCTACAACGCCTGTGATTTTAAAATCATTTACAGGTATGTTGAAGTTGGCAATCAGGTCACCATACTGTTGCGTGGTGGTACTGTTGTTGTAATTGTATAAACCATTGGCCGGGGCTACTGCTTTCTGCGAGCTGGCGTAGATTTTTTGTTCATATACATCGCTGATACGGTCAATACTTCCTCTTGCCTGTACATTCAGCCAGGAATTGATATCGTATTTCAGGTTGGCATTAGCCAGTATCCTGTTGCGGGTAAGACTATTGGTATTGCGGTTCAGAATCCACCATGGATTCTGCTGCACATCTTCATCAAATGGCCAGTTTTGTGCGTTCAGGAAGTTCCTGGAAGGATCTGGTTTTTCGAACTGATCTTTATAAGGTCTGATATCCTGGCCGCGCGGGAACAAATATAAGCCAGTAAGCGGATTGAAATACAAACCGGAAAGTGGTGTGTTGTCAATCTTCTGGGTCATATAATTGATGTCGGCAGAAGCGGTCAGTTTATCATTGAGGAATTTTCCTGTTTCTTTAAAGTCCAGGTTATGGCGGCCGAGTTTATTGCCTGGCTCTATGCCCCTGGCAGAGGTATTGGCATAAGAGAAGTAGGTCTGCATTTTCTCTGAACCGGCGGAGAGACTGATAGCGTTGGTAAAATTGGTGCCATTCTGGAAAAAAGTAGAGAGGTTATCAGGAGCACTGTTGATTTTATCTCCCCAGCTTTGAGCAGAACCTTGTTTGGTGGTATCGTAGTGATTCTGGAATTCGGGCTTATAAGCTGCCTGGGTAATGTTGAACCCGGAGGAGAAGTTGATCACAGTGCGACCGGCTTTACCGCTTTTGGTAGTAACGATGATGACGCCGTTGGCGCCCTGGCTGCCATACAAAGCTGCTGCGGAAGCGCCTTTCAGCACCGAAATGCTTTCTATGTCTTCCGGGTTCAGGTTGGAGATAGGATCTCCGCCATCGTAGGCAGTGCTGCCACCGTATATGCTGGTAGGCTGGTTGGTGAGGGTATTGTTCATGGGTACCCCATCGATTACATACAGGGCCTGGTTGCTGCCGAGTCCTGATTTGTTACCGCGGAGAATTACCTTGGCGGAACCGCCTACACCGGAGGCGCTGGAGGAAATCGTTAAACCGGCTACTTTACCATTCAGGGTGTTTACCAGGTTGGCGTCTTTTGCTTTGGTGAGCTCCAGGCCATCAAGTTGCTGGGTGGAATAAGTAATGGATTTATCGGTTCTTTTAATACCGAGTGCCGTTACTACTACTGCCCCCAGCTGGGCGTCCTGGATGGCCATGGTTACCTGTATATTGGTTTCGGTGCCCACGGTGATCTGTTTGGTTTCATACCCCACAAAGCTGATGATCAGGACATTGCCGGGATTGGCCGCTACACTGAAGGCGCCTTCCACATTGGTGACGGTGCCTTTGGTAGTACCTTTTACCTGGATAGATACACCGATGAGGGGTTGTCCTTTGGCATCGGTAACCTTTCCCTGAATGGTGATGGGCTGTACCGCTTCGATGCCTGTTGCTACTGTGGCGGCTTTGGGGCTGATCACGATTGTTTTGTCTACGATGCTGTAGTTAAACAGTTTGTTATTCAAACAGGCGTTCAGCACCTCGGAAAGGGTGGCCTGATTCATATTCAGGTTTACCGGAGGTGCTTTCTCCAGCAATTTTTCGTCATAGATAAATTCATAACCTGTCTGGCGGCTGATACTGTTGAACACATCATAGAGCGGAAGGCGCTTCCCTTTGATGGTAACAGACTGGGAGAATGTTTTGGCGCTCAGATTAAGGGTGAATACCAGTGTCAGTATTGCAGTTAATCTCATAATTAACAATAATTTTCTTTGCATAGGCCCTCCTTTACAGGGGACTTTGCAGGTACCAAGTAGTTCCATACTTTTGTGTTGTTGGCTTAATAATTCAATTTTCTAAATGATTCAGGGAGTTGGGTTGCCATCTATCGCCGGGAGCATTGCAGTGCTTCCGGTTTTTTTACAACCGGTAGTGGAATTAATCACGTCTTCATAACATACAATAGTTTTAAAATGATGAATTCATAAGTGGACAAATAGCATTGTTTACTGTGGATCGTATGGCCTTACCAGGATCCTGTTGTCGTTAATATCAAAGTGAACGCGTTTTGTTGTTGACAGTATTTTGAACAGGGAGCCGGCATTTTCGCGCCGGGAAATGATCCCTGTTAAACGGATGTCTGACAGATCACCCTCGTACATGACTTCTATATTGTACCACCTGGCTATTTGCCGCATGATGGTTTGTATGCTGGTATTGCGGAAGCGGAATTTGCCGTCTTTCCACGCGAGTGTTTGTTCCAGGTCTGCTTTTTCGATCAGGAAGTCCGGGCTGCCTTTACTGAGGTTACCGGCGAAACCGGGTTTCAATATACTTTTCATATGGCCGTTCACCAGTTGTACGGCGCCGCTTTCGAGGGTAGTGGTAATGGCTTCTTCATCCGGATAGGCCATTATATTGAAGCTGGTACCCAGCACATTTACATCCATGTTGGATGTTCCCTTTACTTTTACACGAAACGGTTGCTGCGCATTGGCGGCAATCTGGAAGTACCCTTCTCCCGAAATCTCCACCAGTCTTTCTTTCCCGGTAAAAGCAGTAGGGAAGCGGATGCTGCTGGCGGCATTTAACCATACCTTGCTGCCGTCGGCCAAGGTAAGCTGGTATTGTCCTCCGCGCGGCGTTACCACCGTATTATACACCACTTCTGAAGGAGCGCCTTCCGGTTTATAGGCCAGTCCCTCGTCTGTATTAAGGATGCTGGTATTGCCCTGTTTGGCCAGTGCACCAATATTGGCACTGTCGAGCGGAATGGTTTTACCATCTGCGAGTACCAGCATCGCCTTGTTGCTGCCGGGTTCCAGGCTCTGCCTGCTTTCGGTGGCTACCGGTGTGGCGGGCTGCTGCCATTTTATATAAAGACCGCCAGCTGTTAATACCGCGCCGAGCACGGCTGCTGCCGCTGCATAACGTAGGATACTGATACTGCGGGTTGTTTTTTGCGGTGCTGGTTGCAGGATGTTTTGCAGTATCGCTGTTTCATCTTCCTCTTGCCAGCCACTGTCTGGTACCGCACTGTAAAGGGCTGCCAGTATATCTGCTTTGATTTCCGGCTCATAATCGCCGTCTGCCACAATGGTTTTAAGCCGCAGCAGTTCTTCCTGGCTGATCCGGCCCTGTTTGTATTTTTCCAGTAATAGCTGTACTTCCGTCGTGGACATATTCAAAGTTTAGGAAGGTTGATAGGGGTAAAGACGAGCGGCAAACAAAAAAGGAGTATCCCGGGTAAAAATTTTTTTGGGGGCGGGGGAGAAGGGAACCGTTAGCGGAATAACGTAATCAAAATCAATAGCAGGGGCAGCATATCATTTTGTATCCGGGCCTTTACAAAAGCGCGTACCGCGTTCATGGCCAGGCTCATTTGTTTTTTAACGGTGTGAACAGAAATATTCAGCTGCATGGAGATTTCTTCGTTGCTCCAGCCCTGTTTTCTGGCCAGATATACTTTCTTCCTTTCGGGGGGTAAACCAGCTACCGCCTTATCTAGTATCGCATCGTATTCCCGCTGTAACAGGAGATGGTCCGTATCGTTTTGGGTGGCGGGCTGGTTCTTAACATGAAGGTCGTAAGCTTTCAGGCGCACCAGCTGTTTTTTGAAACCATCATAGATATGGTTACGGGTAAGGATAAAGAGATAGTCGCGGAAGCTTTTTACCTGCTGCATATCAGCTCTTTTCAGCCACACTTTCATGAATACTTCCTGTACAATTTCTTTTGCCAGCCCGTTATCTTTCAGGTAAAGCATGGCCACATCAAATACCTGCTGACTGTAATGCCGGAATATAAGGGTATAAGCCTCCCCGTCGCCCGTGGCAACCCGCGCTAGTAGTTCTTGCTCATGCGGTAGGGAGATATTTGGCAAAGTTGTTGGTTTATACGCCCTTACAAAATCAATAAACAGGGTAAATTTAGGGGACCGGAAATTAATAATAAAATAATTTATACAGGGAGAGACCTGGCGCGGAGGATTTACAAATTAAATGAAATTATTATGTAATTTCAGCAGATGCGGGAACGTTATTCAGAGATGTCACTGCAATCGTCACTGCAGTATCTGCGTATTTTGCTGCTGTCACACAATAGACACGAACCGGGGTTACTACGCATTTACAATGCGCTTGCAAGGTATATATTACACTCATAATACTAAATGCTACCCTCTTATGAACGATTTTAAATTCTGGCAGATTATTGAAGACGCCTGGGCTGCATCACCATCTCTACTGGAAACACGGAACATGGTATTAAAAACCAATGACGCCATTCTGATAGAAGATCTGACCGGGGAAGTATACGGTGCTATTACCAATAATATCCGGGATCTGTTACTGGAACTCAATAAAGAAGAACTGACCGCTTTTAATCATCTCATGGAAGAAAAACTCTTCCGGATAGACAGGGAAGATATTCATGAATACACGGACGGATCTGATGACGGATTTCTCTATTGCCGTTGTTTTATTGTAGGGATGGGCAGGGGTTATTATGAAATGATTGAAGAAAATCCTTCCAAAGCTACCTGTGATGCAGAGGCCGAAATAGTTGGATTCATTGGCTATATGGTATACCAGGAATTATTTGGCGAAGAATTTGAACGTAACACCATACACTGTATTGAAACCTGTTCCAACGCAAAAGGATGGGAACGCGAATAAAAAGGATAGCTATGGCAGAAGAAATTTATGGTATCGATAAAGATCATGCACATCCCAGGGCAACCGAACTGATTCCGGAAGATTTTTTCTGGGATTGTATGGATGAACTGGCGCCTTTTGGCTCCGAGGAAGGAGATGTTGCGCTGGCCGATTTCCGCGAATGGCGGAGATTCAACCGGACTACACCGCTGATGGAGTACCTGAAATCTGTGGTCGAGTCGCTGGGGAATATGAGATTTGAAGACTACAATGAAGAGCTGCTTGACAGGGATCAGATGAAATGTCAACTGGAAGACCCCTCATTTAATCACGACTACTACATCTTTGCCCTGGATACAACTATTATCGCGGCAGGATTTGGACAACTGGTGGATGAAGGAACCATAGATGCAGCCATCAGACCTGTGGTCAGCATCGCGCTTGAACGGCAAATTGCCTGGTCGTTGTTATCAGAAAGCTGCTCCTATGCAGAACAGCATATCGGTTATCTGAATATCATGCAACGCGCACTGGAAGAAATATAAAAGTGTGCATTAGTTTTCTCAAATGATGTCGGAATTCCTCTTTGATCAATATTAAAGCAGCACATAGAATATAGCTGCATGTTTGTTTCCCGCATCTCCGTATACGCCCGATTCTTTATTACTATTAAGCTGAAGGAAAGTTTATTTTCAAGTTAAAATTCACATGATGTAAATGAAGGTAAACCTGCCTATTTTAACTTTTAAGTTAAAATAAGGCGGATTCTAATTATCTTTGTAAAGCAGGCAATAAGTGAATTACGAAATAGTAGAACTGGAAAATTTATCAGGTAGCCAGGCAACCATCTATTCTGTGATAATGGAAAATGATGAGGTTACCCTCTTTGATCATTTCATACTTGAAAATAGTGCCACAAACAGAGATGAAGTGAAATTTATTTTGGGAAGATTACTGGAAATAGGAGAGAACACCGGGGCCAGAGATATTTTCTTTAAACACAATGAAGGGAAACCTGGTGATGGCGTTTGTGCTTTATATGATCTTCCGGACAGTCAACTTCGTCTGTATTGTATAAGATATGGTAACTCAGCAGTGCTGCTGGGTGGAGGAGGCCCTAAATCGCGCAAAATAAGATCCTGGCAGGAAGATCTCAAACTCTCCAGGGAAGCCACTAATATGATAAGAATTTCAAAGGATATATTAGAGAGAATGTTGGATGGTGAGATAAGATGGTCCGGAGATGGTATGCAATTATTAGGAAACTTAATTTTTTCAAATGATGATGAAGCATAAAAAATCAGCAAGAAAATATAATAGTGCACCTGCTGGTAATTTGTTAGGAGAAATTAGCGCCCTGGAGGCAATGCAGTTAAAAACTAAAATGTCTTTGGCAGCTCGCCTGGATGACCTCCTTAAAGCAAAAGGCTTAGGGAAAAGTGAATTTGCGGAAATTGTAAAAAAGAATCCATCTGAAATTACGAAATGGTTAAGCGGAACACAAAACTTTACGCTTGATATTTTAGTTGAAATAGCGGTAGCCTTAGGTGTTCCGGTTACCGAATTATTTGTGGAGAAAAAAGCAGATCGGATAAATTGGATTCATCTTTCTGTAAACGTTAAAGAAGTGGAACAAAGCATTCAGTATAAAACACCTTCATACATTGTAGAGAGTGTTCATGAGCGTTGCTGGCATAATGAACAGGAAGTCCATCCATCCCACGTTGTATTTACTGATAAATTATGTCAAAAATAAAACAGGCCAAACATTTTTCTGAATTAAAGTTGGAAGCAATTGAATTGCTGGGCAATTCATTGCATTTGCCCGGTTCTGATATATCATTGAATAGTTTTCATTTCAATATTGATATTGATAATAAAGCAGATCATGATAGTATGCGGTTGTTTGCAATTATCAGTATTGAAATATTAAGTGAAGATAAAAACCATATTTTAGGAGCGGTCGCACTCAGCTGTATTTACACAATAAATAATTTTGATGAACTTGTAAAGAATGATTCAGGACAGATCACGGGTATGCCCAAAAAGTTGATAGAAAAAATAAATGCTATTTCCTTAGCCACTACCAGAGGCGTTATGTTTTCCATCTTCAAAGGAACATTTTTACATAATGCCTTGTTACCAATTATTGATGCTCAAACAATTCCAGCCTGACACATGATCACACTCAATGATAAAACATACACCTGCCCGGTCGATGTTACACTGGGCTTTATTGGTGGTAAATGGAAACTGCTGATCCTTTTTCACCTGCATTATTTCACAAAAAAAAGCTACGCGGAAATCAGGGATAACCTACCCGGTATCTCAGAAAAAATGCTGAGTCAGCAATTGAAAGAATTGGAAAGGGACAGGTTGATCGAAAAACAGGTCATCTCGAAAAAGCCCTACAGGGTTGAATATAGTCTCACCACAGAAGGGAAATCTCTTTCTCCGCTGTATGAGTTTGCCAGCAAATGGGGAATAGCTTACCTGGAAAAGCATGGTATCGACTATATCCGGGATCAACATTTATATAAATAACTGCCTAATGATGCGCTGCCGTAATAATTTCCCGCTCCACGCCCGGCAGTTCCATAACAAATGCAGCACCATAGGCAGTACCCGGTGTTTGATAACCCGGTTTCCACTGATCGTTAAAGATCTTTTGCGCTATCAGCAAACAGCTGTGCATGGTAACGGTATAACCATCCGGACAACTTAATTTTACGGTCGCTTTTCTCCCGGCGGTATTATATACCTGCCCCCATACCAGGCTGTAAGCCTCGCTGCGCATGGCGTCGGTAGGACCCGCCGGCCGCCGGTCAATTTTCTTTTTGATAAAATTCCGCATCAGCGGCGTACGCAACAACCAGTTGAATAAACCCTGTAATTTTAACAGGCGGTATATGTTGATGGAAATGGCCGTGTAAGAAGTGATATTAGGGATACGGGTACTGAAATAGGCGGTAGACACATCTCCCCATGGAATGCTCATCGTAAAAAGTTTTTTGGAGCCAAAGTCAATCCATCTGCCCTGATGCCCCAGCGGTGCATGGAGAATACGGCCTCCTCTTCTAACAGCACCGCCTTCACCCAGTTTATACGCCATCGACATCGCTGTACCATGTGAAACGCCGGCTCCCGATGCGGCAAATGCTAACTTCAGATCGCTGGCATCAGGCATCAATGTTTTTAATAACACCGCTATGCAATCCGTTGGCACCACATCAAAACCTGCTCCCGGTAACACCATAATACCAGCCTCTCTGGCGGCCTGGTCGTATTCCCGCAGCATTTCAAAAACGCCGATATCACCGTTGATATCCAGGTAATGGGCGCCAGCCTGTATACAGGCCTCTACCATAGGCCGGGCGGTTAAATGAAATGGACCGGCGGCGTGGATCACAAACTTTACTTCCTTTAATGCCTGTATAAGCGCAGTAGTGTCGTCCAGGGAAATTACCTTGTAAGGCAGTTCCAGCCTGTTCGACAGCTCCTTTAACGGAGCTTCTCTTCTGCCCGCAAGAATAGGTTGAAGATCATATTGCGCTGCATACCTGGCGATCAGTTCGCCGGTGTACCCGTTAGCGCCGTAAAGCAGGAAGGAGTTTTGTTGCATCCCGGAAAATACGAAGAAACCACGTGTAATGAACGGTTGGCTGAAATAAAGTATTTTCCGGAAGATGATAAGCAGGTACAGGCCTTTCTTTTCTGCAAATGAAATCCTATTTTGTATTAAACCTGTATACGCAATTATAAACCTGTAATTAAAACCCGCATTATGAAAATGCTATCTGTATGCTTTGCGCTGCTGCTTTCCTGCCTGGGAGTGCTGAAAGCGGAAGAATCACCTGTCGGCGCCTGGAAGTCAGTATCGGGAGATGTTACCTCCGTATTGCTGATCACGCCTACCTGGTTTACTGTTACCAATTACGAGGAGAAAAGTTTTATCGACAGCTATGGCGGCACCTGGAAGCAGGGCCGCGCCGGAGAAAGTAACATCACCATCTATTTCAATACAGCCAACCCTTCACAGGCGGGGCAAAACGCCAATGTACCGGTAACCATCGAAAATGGCCGCCTGGTAACCAGCAACCCCGGTGGTGGCAAACAGGAGTGGACCCGCATCGATGACGGCGCCGGCGCCCTCGCCGGTAACTGGCGCATCACCTCCCGGGAAACAGATGGTAAAATGAATCCTATTCCCTTAGGAGCACGGAGAACATTGAAAATCCTGACCGGCACCCGCTTTCAATGGGTCGCTATCAACGTTGACTCCGGCGAATTTTTTGGCTCCGGCGGCGGTACCTATACTTTTGAAAATGGTACCTACACGGAAAAAATCGAATTTTTCTCCCGTGATAACTCAAGAGTAGGCGCGGTACTTTCTTTTAAAGGCGCGGTTAACGGCAATGACTGGGATCACAGCGGACTTAGCTCCAAGGGCGATCCCATCCATGAAGTATGGAGCAAGGAATAAAAAAAGAATTAGGAATTAGGAATTACGGATAGTCAGGAAGATCTTCCCGATTATCCGTAATTCCTAATTCTTTCATCACCACCCTATGCCGTAATCCTCTCCATGATTACTGCTGCCACCCCATAAACTACCATGTGCCCGGTCTATAAAAATCGCATTTACAGGCCCGCTGGTACGATCGCCAAAGCTGAGATGGTAACCCATTTGCTCCAGCGCTTTGCGCGTTTTTTCACTGGTATTATTGTTCAGAAGAATGCTTCCCGGACGGGGTTCCCGGTCTTTAATAGTAGTGCCGCCCAGCGATAACCACAACTGGTTGGTATTAATGTTAGCCGCTTCAGTGGCCTGTTGTACCGTCATTCCGAACTCCACCACATCCAGGAAAAATTGTAACAGGTTCTGATCCTGGGTATCGCCACCCTGTACGCCGAAGCAAAGAAAAGGTTTACCTTCTTTCAGGGCAAGGGAGGGGGTAAGTGTCACCCGGGGCCTTTTACCCGGAGCAATTACATTGAACGGACACAGTGCCGAATCCAAAACAAAGCTTTGCGCGCGCTGGCTCATGCCTACACCGGTTTTACCGGCAATGCAGGCCGGCAGCCATCCTCCGCTGGGTGTAATAGATACTACCCATCCTTCTTTATCAGCCGCTTCCACGCTGGTGGTTCCTCTCCACAAACGGTCCATGTAGGCACTGTCTGTTGTATTGGAGGCATATATATGATCAGGGTCCGGGGCCGTCTGCAAAGAAGCCAGGTGTGTTTGTTCTGCAGCGTGTTCGCGGAAAGTAGTGGCATCGTGTTTCGGCACAAATCCTCCGGGCTTACGGCCGCTGGTAGTATCTGTCAATAGCCCGCGCTCTTTTAGTAAATGGAGGTACGGATTTGTTTTCCCTATATAAGGATACGGATCACCGGGACCGGCGCCGGCATCGTTTTGTGCCGTATTGATCTGTTGTGCCCTGGCTTTTGCATAGTCCTTATTCAGCAATCCCTTTATAGCCGGATTGGTATTAAAGGCGGGATCTCCATAATAGAAATCACGGTCGGCAAAAGTGAGGTTCATCGTTTGATACAGCGTATGGATGTATTCGGTGGAATTATATCCCATCGCCTTCAGGTCAAAATTTTCAAGGATATTAAGACTTTGCAGCAGCATTGGCCCCTGCGTCCATTCCTGGAGCTTATATACTTCTATGCCTTTATAATTTATATGCAGTGGCTCTTCTTCTACGGGTTTCCACCTGGCCAGGTCTTCCAGGGTAATTAATCCACCCTGTTCCTGGCAGCCACGTACAAATTCCCGGGCAATATCACCTTTGTAAAAACGGTCGTAAGCGGCCATAATTGCCTCTTTACGGCTCTTGTGCTTACGGAGTGCGTCTTGCTCTGCTTCCACCATTTTCGTGAGCGTGGCCAGCAGGTCTTTCTGCACAAAAATTTCACCCGCTTCCGGCGCTTCTCTTTTTTGGCCGGGATGTGTCAGGAAAACAGCCTTACTGTAAGGCCATTCTTTAATATATTTTTTGCCGCGTTCAATGCTGTTGGCGGTTTGTGCTTCTATCGGGTAACCGGCGGCCATTTCCATGGCCGGGGCCAGCACTTCCTTTAAAGAAAGCGTGCCATATGCTGCCAGCATGTAACAAAGCCCTCCGGCGGTACCAGGTGTTACGGCCGCCAGCGGCCCATATTCCGGTGGGAAATCATATCCTTTGCCTTTGTAAAAGGCAGGCGTGGCGCCGGTGGGCGCTACACCCAATGCGTTGATGGCAATTACTTTCCCGTTCTTCGGATTATAAATAAGGGCCTGCGTTTCACCGCCCCAACTCAGTACATCCCACATGGTACAGGTGGCTGCCAGCATAGCACAGGCGGCATCTACGGCATTGCCTCCCTTCTGGAAGGTCATGGCGCCTGCCGTAGCCGCCAGCGGTTTGCCGGTAACGGCCATCCAGTTTTTGCCGTGCAGCGGCGGCTTCTGCGTTTGCTGAGCCTGTGTGCCGGAAAAAGCACCCGATAATAAGGCGAGGATAAGTAAGCGTTTCATACAACTAATTTAAAGCATTATTTTAACCGTCGCGAGTAGCTGACCTGTATGCCGCATGGTATGCTCGGCTGCATGGAATAGTAGTCCCAGCACGGTAGAAGGCAGTTGCTTCCTGCCTACTCCCCGGAATTCAGTGAGGGTCGCTTCCGGGGTAATGGATAATTGCAGCAGTGCCTGGTGTACCTGTGCATTGAAGCGGTCGAGTAACCCGGGAAGCGTGTCTGTCGGTTTTCCTTCGTTGCCCAGGTAGGCCAGCTGTTCCGCCGTCAGCGCTTCCGCGCGGGCATAAGTCAGCAACCGGTCCAGCACCCCGCTGATATGCTGCAGGTGAAAGCCCGGCGAAGCCACGTTGGCAGGTCTTTCCCATAAACGCGCTTCCGGAAAATCCTGCATCAGGTCATTTACTTCCAGGTTAGCCTGCAACAAAGCATGGGCAACCGGCTGCAGTAACGGGGGGATATTGTCTACCGGCCCGCTCATCCAATATTCAGTGGCCATTGTCTCTTCCTTTGAGTACCGGTGTTATTATACTTCTACGGCATCGTATACAATCACCTTTTCCCACAGATGTCCGCAGTTTTTAATAAACTCCAGGTGGATAGGGTGAGTCTGATAAGTAGCCTGTCCTGCCAGGTCACTGAAAAACATCAGTTCTGACACTGCCCAGCTGTTATCCACTACATCCCGTTTTTCGGTACTCGCTGTCACGCCTACACGTAACTCACGAACGGTTTCAATTTTGGAGAGGGTTTTCACACCGGCTATCAGCTTGTCGCGGTCTTCTTTAGAATCCGGGTTCTTCAGCCAGAAGAAAACATGATGTACAATCGGGTATTTCTTATCCATATTTGTTGTGGGGATTGCTGCTGCAGCTGCTGTACCGGCGGCAAGCGCTGCTGCGGTTCCTAAAAATTTTCGTCTGTTTGAAGTGCTCATATGGGCCAGTTAAGGCGATGAAAATAATAAAGATCTGCGATTTATTATAATAATGCCTGTCAGGTGCACACTTATCTGTTGGTCTGCTAATGGCTATCCCCCTGGCAACGGCTCATTCCCTGAATTGTGACAAACGGCAGCGGCAAATAGACTTTTTTCCTTTATTTCATACCGGATTCAGGTAGTTTCATCCCATTTTGTGCCTGCAAAAAGCGGCAAATGCTATTATTGCTGTAAATATTGCTCCCTATGAATCAATTTAAGAAGATTGAATTCGGCATCGTAACAAGCATTTTTATATTGCTTTTGTTTTCAGTACTGTATCCCAGTTTGATCTATAATGTGTTTGAACTGCAGGATATTTACGGAACAAAGTTCGCCCAATATAACCAGGTGTTCGACTACTACATCCATTACCTGCTCCCGGTAATGGGGCAGATGGCGTTGGTATACGTGACGTTCCTGTTGGTAAATTTTATCATCGTACCTAAATTTCTTGAAAGGGAACGATGGGTAATCGGGGTGCTGATGTTACTGCCGTTGGGTGTATTATATTTCTTAATCACCATTGTATGTAATTCCTGGTATAATGGCTACCTGTTAGGGGTATACGATACGGTGCGCGGAGCACATATGCATTTTACCAAATCGGCTTTCATCACTACGGTGTTTTCCACAATTATGTATGTGGTGTATTATTATGCACGGAAGGTTTTTTTCCAGGAACTCTATTCCCGCTTCAACGCTGATATGGCTTTCCGGCAAATGATGATTGAGATTTTATGGGCTTCCGGGCTGTTTGTGGTGTTGTTCTGTTTGTCGTTCAGCGACTCCAGGGATATGGCGCTGATGATCTTTTACTTTGGCCCTTCGCAGATCGCGGTATTTTTCCTGCTGCGTTACAAAGTGTTTCCGGATTTTGTGGATACGCATCAGAATAAGGGTTTATTAATACGCGACCTGGCCATTACGATATTGAGCTGCAACGTATTGATGGCGCTGATCTCCAGGGCATTGGTACACCGGAATGGCGGATGGATCGCTGCATTGACATTAAGCGGTATTGCCGTGTCAGTTGGACTGGTATTGCCTGCCTGCTGGTTCCTGTTCCGGTCCCGCAAAAAGCACCAGCAAACGGTGGTCACCCTGAAAAAAGCATTGGGACGTTCTGCTGCCGACCTGGACTTTTTACGTTCCCAGATCAATCCGCATTTTTTGTTTAACGCGCTCAACACGCTTTACGGTACTGCTTTGCAGGAAGAAGCGGCCCGCACCAGTGAAGGTATCCAGAAGCTGGGCGATATGATGCGTTTTATGCTGCACGACAATCACCAGGAAAAGATACCGCTCGACAAGGAAGTGGCCTACCTGCAAAATTATATTGCCCTGCAACGGCTGCGCGTATTATCATCTCCTGATATCCTTATAGAAGTAAATGTAGACGAAAGCCAGTGCCAGCATGAAATAGCGCCGATGTTGCTGATCCCTTTTGTGGAAAATGCCTTTAAACACGGTATCAGTTTACGGCATCGTTCACGTATCGTGATTTCGCTGAGCTGTACTGCGGAACAGATCTTTTTTGATGTATATAACAGCGTGCATCCACGGCCGGAAAATGATCCGGAGCGTGAAGGAATGGGCATTGGACTGAATAATGTAAAAGAAAGACTGGCCTTATTATATCCACGCCGCCATGAGCTGAGCATCCGCCAAACGGCAACAGAATTTTTTGTCCACCTGACTATTGATGTTAATAAAATTGATATTAATAAATAAGAAGATGAAGAAAGAAGAAGAGATGACGACCACTGCGCCCGATGGCATGACCAGGTTTCTATGGTGGCTTTCTGCGGCAGATGCAGATATATTAAAAGATTGCAAAACAGAAAAAGAACGTTACCGTATTATTGGTATATCCGTACTCGTTACCTGGATGTTTGCCACGCTGGCATGGGGATATTTCTTCTCCACTATTGTTAACGATGATATGGTGGTAGCCGGTCTGGCATTGTTTTTCGGCTTTGCTATTTTATCGGTCGACCGTACCCTTATTGCCGCCATGTCGCGCGGCAATGGCGGCATAAAGGTAATGCCGGTTATTTTTCGTTTAGTCCTGGCCGTTACCATAGGATTGTTTATTTCGCAGCCGGTGGTATTAATGTTATTTAAGAAAGACATTGATGCACAACTGGAGCTGAGTAAACAAACCAAGCTCGATGCCTACCGTGAACAACTGGTGAAGCTCAATGCAGCTCAGAAAGCTGCCCTGCAGCAGTCCATGGATGAGGGCAAGTTGTTGTTGTCGCGGAAAGAAGCAGAACTGAAAGTGTATAAAGACAACTACATCAAAGAAACAGATGGTACGGGAGGCTCGGGCAGAATAGGGGAGTCGGCCATTGCCAAAGTGAAAAAGTTGGCCTGGTTGAAATCGGAAGAAGAGCTGCAGGCTATGCAGCGAACCTGGGAGCCGCAGCAGCAACAGCTGCAGGCACAGATGGCCAAAATGCATAGTGTGGATAGTTTGAAAGAAACCGTTTATCTCAGTACACTCACCAACGGTTTCCTGGCGCAGGTGGAAGCATTACACGAATTAACAGAAACCCATCCGCCGGTAAAGCAACGTTACCGGCTTATTGTTTTTATTATTACCCTCATAGAAGTAATGCCGTTGCTCAGTAAAATCCTGATGCCAAAAGGAGAATACGAAGAAAAACTGGCTGCAGCCACCGCCCAGGGCGTAGCGTCCGCACAACTGGAAACCGATGCCGGTAAGGCATTGCAGGAGCACTATCAGGCTGCTGCACTCCAGGCTGATAAGGAAACAGTGGATCATCTCTTTGCCGCTACCGGCGACATCCGCAAAGAGCAGGCGGATGCCCTGGTAAAAGAATGGCGTAACCGCGAACATAGCCAGTACCAGCATCTCTGGCAACAGGCAAAAAAATTGTTACTGGGTAAAATTATGTAAATCCCTATCTTGCTTACAGGTAAAAATAGCCATATGAAGCTGACTGCTATTGCAATAGATGACGAACCGGTGGCGCTGGCTGTTATAAAAAATCACGCCGCCATGGTACCCTTTCTGGAAATGAAAGGCTTTTTCACCAACGCATTCGATGCCATCGATTTTTTAAGCAAAGAAAAAGTAGACCTCCTTTTCCTGGATATCAAAATGCCCGATATCTCCGGGCTGGATTTTTTGTCCAGTCTCCCTTACCCGCCCATGACGGTTTTTACCACCGCCTATTCAGAACATGCCGTGAAAAGTTTTGAACTGGATGCTATTGACTACCTGCTGAAACCCTTTTCACTCATCCGTTTTATGAAGGCGTGTAATAAAGCCAATAACCTGTTACAGCTGAAGCAGAACGGTACGCCGGTCAGCAAAGAACAACCGGACTACATTTTTGTAAAAAGCGGGTATGAACAATTTCGTATTGTGCTGGAAGACATCCTTTACCTGGAAAGCGCGGGCAATTATGTGAACTTCATTCTCACCGACCGCAAACTCATTTCCCGCCTGTCTATGCAGGAGGTGGTAGATCTGCTTCCTATTGCGTTATTCACCCGGGTACACCGTTCCTACATCGTTGCCAATAACAAAATAGAACGTGCAGACCGGAACGCCCTCTACATCAAGAATATTCCCATTCCTATTGGCGCGGCGTATGCGCCCGCGATTGAGCGTATCCTTAATTTATAACAGGTAGTTTCTTTGCTTGGGATTTTTTTTGCTCAGGATTAGACTGATTTTGAAGATTTAGAGGATTTTTTTACTTTTTTGATTTTTAAAAGATTTTATGAGATATAAACAAAATCCGCCTCCGTCTTCCAAAATCTTTAAAATCAAATTATAATCACAAAAAAAATCCTCTAAATCTTCAAAATCAGTCTAATCTTGGGCAAAAAAAATCCCGGGCAAAGAAACTCCCATAAGTTTTTTTGTCAAATTGGACCAATTGGTCTAATTTGGACCAACAATGGGGAAAGCGGAAAAAACACGACAGTTCATCATAGAAAAGGCGGCGCCTATTTTCAACAGGAAGGGGGTGGCCGGTACTTCTATCAGTGATATCCTGAAAGCCACGCGGCTGGCTAAGGGCGGCGTGTATGGCAATTTTTCCTCCAAAGAAGAAATTGTGATGGAAGTGTTTGACTATATCGCCGGCGAAGAGAAGTTACAGTTAAGAAAGGTGACTGCTACTGCCAACACTTCGGCGGGCAAGTTCGAAGCCCTCTTTGAATATTACAGCACTTTCCCAAAAAATCAACGGGTAGCCGGTGGCTGTCCCATGCTTAATTTCGGGGTAGAAGCCGACGATACTAACCCCGGGCTGAAAAAGAAAGTGAGCGAATTGGTGCTGTATTATGAATCCCGCATCGCCAAAATGGTACAGTATGGGAAAGATAACGGCGAGTTTAAACCCGAATGGGATGAAAAAAAATTTGCCGTGAAAATGTTTACCATGCTGGAAGGAGCCATCCTGGTAAGTAGTGTGCTGGGACATAATAAACAGATGCTCGTGGTATTGGACGCTTTAAGAGAAGAAATGAAACATCACTCGCTGTGATTTTTTTATTGCTAAAAAATAAACCAATCGGTCTAAAAATGCAACACCAGGTTTTACCATTGTCGCTGCGTATGGCAGGTGCGGTATTATCCGCCATGAGCCGCCCGTTTCCGGGAGCTACCGCCAGGTTATTTTACCGCCTGTACTGTACGCCGCCAGGGCTCAAACTGCGGCCAACGCACGAGCAGCTGCGCGATCAGGCAGTGCTGCAATCGCTGGAGGTAAGCAGCTATCCTTTTGATAACAGGCCTTTAAAAGTTACCACCTATCGCTGGGGCGCCGTCGGTCCCAAAGTATTATTGCTGCACGGCTGGGGTGGTAGTCCTTTCCATTTCAAACAGCTCATCGCCACCTTGTTGGAAAATGGCTACCAGGTAATCGCTTACGATGCGCCCGCCCACGGGTTATCTGATGGCAAACGCACCAACCTGGTGCAATGGATGCATGTACTGGAACAGGTAATTCAACAAGAGGGAGAGTTACATGCCATTGTCGGACACTCCTTCGGTGCACTCAGCGCCGCACTGACGCTGTCGCGCAAGGAAGTAACCGTACCCAAACTGGTACTGCTGGGCGCCGCCTTAAGCGCCCCTGTATTCTTCGATGAAACCCTGCGTCTCTTCCGCATCCATCCTACCGTGATGCCTAAAGTACACGCACTGATCCGTCAACGGCTGCGGGAAGACCTCACCGAAATGGACATGCATCGCTACATCAACGGCATCAAAGCCAATAATATATGGATCGCCTACGATACCACCGATACACTGGCCAAATCCACAGAAATAGATGAATACCTGCAGTTGTACCCGTCCATACAATCGCTCCGCATCACGGGCGACGGCCATTTCAGGATCATGCGCGATGCGGCTGTACTGACAGGTATGGTTCGCTTCCTGTCTGCCTCCTGACATAAAATAAAAGTGCATACGTACCAAATCCGGGTTGTTTGCCTTATCTTGTGGGCTTCCCGTTAATTCGCTGGTGATATGCATGGTATGACAGACAAAGAACTGGTTGTCCTGGTGCATTCGCAACCCTTGGAGGCGTTCCGGCTCATATACCAGAGGTATTGGGATCCGCTTTTTAATATCGCCTTTAAGAGACTGCAGGATGCCGAGGAAGCCCGTGATATGGTACAGGAAGTGTTTGTAACCGTGTGGGATCAGCGTGCACTGCTACAGCCGCGGGAATCACTGTTGCCCTACCTGCAGGTAATACTGCGTAACCGCATCTTTAATTTGTATGCCCGCAACGAAGTAAAGCTCCGCTACATCGTAGAAGCGCAATGGCAGGCTACTTTCACCCACAATAATGCTCCCCAGCAACTGACCCTCAAAGAGCTGCAGCATATTGTCGACGATGCCATTGCCCAGTTGCCCCCACGCATGCAGGAAATATTTCTGCTCAACCGGGAAGAACAACTGTCACCAGCCGAAATCGCCGAACACCTGTCCCTCTCCGTTCAAACCGTAAAAAACCAATTACACAGGGCCACTGAAAAAATGCGAGAACATCTCCGTGGCAAAGTAGATCCAACGCTGCTTGTTATCGTCATTTCCATACTCACCGGGAAGTAGCGAACCAGCTGTTAGCTATTAGCTTTTAGCTTTTAGGCAAATGCAGCGGACTTTTTCTTGCCCAGGATTAACTGTGATTATGATGATTACAGGATTTTTCCTTTGATGATTTAAAAAGATTAGCGAAGACAGTAGCGAGTATCCGCTTTTGTCTTCGCTAATCTTTTTAAATCAAAAATAAAATCTATAAAAATAAAATCCTGTAAATCATCAAAATCAGTTTAATCCTGGTAAAGACAAAATCCGCTCATCAGGATAATCATAATAATCACACTAATCAAAGTCCTTTTTTCTATAAATACTTTTCAATAGCTTTGCACCCTCGTGGTTAAGAAAATGTTAAACGCGCGACAACAAAATGCTTGTGAAGATTTTACCTGTGTCTGTATTTATTTAAAAAAACTACACAAACTCTTTGTAGCAACTTATCATCATCCTTTGTAGCCCGGCCCTTGCTGGGCTTAACTATTGGGGTTGTACCCCACAGGCATTTCTATGCGGTTACCTCCCGCAAAAGATGGCAGTTATCACCAGCAGTGGTCAGGATACACCGTTGCCCTGTATATAATATTGTATACATCACAATAATACTCCAACTATGCACGCAAGTTACAGGAAACTGTTATGGCTACTCCCATGCCTGGCCCTTTCGGCACAATGTCTTTTAACCCTTGATGCTTCGGCGCAAAAGAAAAAAGGCGGCTGGCTGTTCGGAAAAAAAACACCCGCGGCAGCAGTAGATACTGCCGCTAAAAAGAAACCCGATACCAAAGGACTTAAACCTTATAAAGAGGTGATTACCGCTGATGCGGTTTCTGCTAACGGCCTGTTTAAAGTACATCGCGTAAAAACGGAATACTATTTTGAAATCCCCCTGAAACTGCTGGGCCGCCAGCTCCTGGTGGTCAACAAACTCTCCAAAGTACCGGAACCGCTCAACGATGCCGGTGTGAATAAAGGAATGAACTACGCTAATATGGTCATTTCCTTTGAGCGCGATACCACGCTCAATAAAATCTTCCTCCGCAAACAAAATCCTTTCCTGGAAGTACCTGCCAACAACGCCATCGCCCAATCTGTCGCGGATAATTTCATCCCTTCTGTGATCGACTATTTTAAAATAGAAACCTATAATGCAGATACAACAGCGTTTGTAATCAACGTATCCAAAATTTTTGATGGCTCCAATAATAGTATCAACAACGTATTTGATGCACTCGGAATGGGCAGCTCTCCTATCAAGGACCTTTCCCGTATCCGCGCCATCAAATCTTTTGAAGATAATATTGTCGCTAAATCCGAACTCACCGCAAAAATCACCGGCGTGGAAGTGTCTATTGAAACCACTACCAACATGGTACTGCTAAGTGAACATCCGATGACGCCCCGCTTCGCCGACAGGAGAGTAGGCCTCTTCACCACACCACGCTGGTATTTCAGTGATGAACAGCATAAGCTGGAGCAAAGAGACCTGATCACCCGCTGGCGTCTTGAACCCAAACCGGAAGATATGCAGCGCTACCGCAATGGGGAACTGGTGGAACCGCAAAAGCCCATCGTTTATTATATAGATGCCAGTACACCGGCAAAATGGCGCCCTTATATCAAGGCAGGGATTGAAGACTGGCAGAAAGCCTTTGAAGCTGCCGGCTTCAAAAATGCCATTATTGCGAAAGATGCTCCCGTCAACGATGCCGATTTTGATGCAGACGATGCCCGCTACTCTGTGGTAACCTATGCTGCTTCTGCCAAAGCCAATGCCATGGGCCCCTCTGTAACAGATCCCCGCTCCGGTGAAATACTGGAAGCAGACATCATCTGGTGGCACAATGTTATGAGCACCCTGCATTCCTGGGTACGCATCCAAACCGGCGCCATTGATCCGCGCGCCCGCACCAACCATTTCAGCGATTCCCTGATGGGACACGCTATCCGCTTTGTTTCCAGTCATGAAGTAGGTCATACCCTCGGACTGCAACATAACATGGGCAGCTCCTTTGCTTTTGATGTCGACTCGCTGCGCTCCCCGGCATTTACTGCGCGCATGGGAGGAACCGCACCATCCATCATGGACTATGCCCGCTTTAACTATGTAGCACAACCCGGCGACAATGTCACACAGATCACTCCGGCTATCGGCGTATACGACAAATTCGCCATCGGCTGGGCCTATCGCTATACCGGCGCTAAAACACCGCACGAAGAGCTGCCTGCGCTGAACCAACAGCTACGCGCACACGAAAATGACCGCCTGTACGCTTTCGGCGAACAACAGGATATACGCGATGCCATTGATCCCCGTTCCCAGATAGAAGACCTCGGCAACGATGCGGTAAAAGCCAGCAGGTACGGACTGCTGAACCTGAAACGCATTGTTCCGCAGATTCTCAGCTGGACCCGCGAAGAAGGTGATAACTACGACGAAGCTGGTAAAATGCTGAACAGCGCCATCGGCCAGTGGAATCAATACGCTTATCACGTACTGGCCAATGTGGGTGGTATCTACATAACGCCTACGGTATATGGTCAGCAACAAAATACCTACCAGCACGTGGAAAAGAAAAAACAACAGGATGCTGTGCATTACCTGGTGGCAGAAGTCTTTAACACCCCGGCCTGGTTATTCAGAAATGATATTTACACCAAAAGCTATCCTATCAAGGAAAGCCCCATTGGCAATATCGAATACGGTGCGTTAGTATATGCGAAAAGCCTGCAGTCATACCTGTATTACGACCTCCTCCGCGATGAACGCCTGTCCCGGATGCTGGAAAATGAAGCGGCCAACGGTAAAACAGCATACACCGTTTCAGACCTCATGACCGATATGCACAATGGCATTTTTGCAAAAACATTGCGGGGGCAGGCACTGGATATCTATGAGCGCAACAGTCAGAAAGGCTTTGTGGATGCACTGATTGTAAGCATCGACAAATCAGTGGTACGTACCGAAGTGAAGAAATTACAACCGGAACAACAGCCGGCAGCGATGGAAAATTTCTGCACGTTTGCTTCCCAGCCACCATTGCAGGAAGATCGCGCTTCCCGTAATATGATGTACTTCGCCGTAAATCGTGTATCCGATGCCGTAAGCGCCAAACGCGGTGAACTGAGCCGGTTGCTGCAACTGCTTCACAGCAAAAAGAATAATGCCGACCGTGCTACCGCAGATCATTACAATGATCTTATTATCCGTATCAACCAGGCTTTAAATAACAAATAATCTATCATCTGTTTACATGAAAAAAAATTCAGTTTTACTACAGACACTATGTTTGGTACTGGCCGTTTGTATTTCCCCTTGGTGGGCGCAGGCACAAAACAGTCCGCGTATTATCAAAGGTAAAGTGGTGGACGCAGTGTCAGGAGAAGCGCTGATAGGCGTTTCCATCTATGCCAGCAGCAAAACCATCGGCACCACTACCGCTACAGATAATATTATAGAAAACATCAGCATTGGCGCTATCACCAACGAAAAAGGAGAGTTTTCCCTAAACCTCCCGGATTCACTGAAGGTGAAACAACTCACAGTGAATTATATGGGATATGAAACGCGGCTGGTAAACATCACCGGCAGTAACAACTATCATATTACATTGGCCACTTCGGGTAAAAACCTGAATGAATTTGTATTCACAGGTTACCAGCATATCCGGAAGAACAGGTCCACCGGTGCGGTCGACAAAATTGCCATGGATAAAATTGACATTGGCGGTGTGATGAGCGTAGAGCAGATGCTGCAGGGGCAATTGTCCGGTGTAGCCGTGACGGCCCTTTCCGGCGCTCCCGGCCAGGCTGCGAAGATCCGTATCCGTGGTACTGCTTCTTTACAGGGTACCCAGGATCCCTTGTGGGTAATTGACGGTTTACCGGTAGAAGGAACCAACCTCCCAAAACTCGAAGATGCCAAAGCCATTGATCAGCTGTATACTTCTTCTATTGCCGGCTACAGTCCTGCCGATATTGAAAGTATCACTGTACTGAAAGATGCCGCAGCTACCGCTATTTACGGCGCCCGCGCTGCTAATGGCGTTATCGTTATTACTACAAGGTCAGGCAAAAAGAATGAACGCTTATCGGTGAACTACCGTAACAACTTTACATTTACGCAGCAGCCTAACCTGGATCGACTGAACCTGATGAACAGCGACCAGAAGGTAAACCTGGAACTGGATCTGTTCACCTCCGACTTTACCTATCTGCCGGACAACGGCGAAGTATATCGTATTCTTCATAAATATGGCGTGACACCGGAAGAGTTGACCAGCAAAGGGTTTGATGGCATCAGTGCCGCCGCACGGAATGAAATAAATGCATTGAGAGGAATTAACACCAATTGGAACGACCGGCTGTTCCGCAGTGCTTTCACGCAGGAGCACAGCGTGAGCATATCCGGAGGCAGTGATAAAGCATCCTATTATTTCAGCGGTGGTTATTACGATGAAAAAGGCGCCACCATTGGTACCGGTGCGCAACGGTACAACATTACCTTTAAAACAGATTATGACCTGTCCGACAAATTGAAATTCTCTGCAGGTATTTTCGCAAATCAACGCACACAATCTTCTTTCCTGACCAACAGCTCCGGCAACACCAACCCTGTGAAATATTCCAGGCTGGCTAATCCTTATACCCCCGCTACAGATGCAAACGGGAATTATGTATACGACAGGAACATTATTGGAGATGAAAGCATACTTGATTTTAACGTGCTCGAGGAACGTGCCAATACCAGCAACAACATCAAAACACAGGCTGTCAATACCAGCTTTAAACTGGACTATGAGGTGATTCCTCGTTTGCACATCAGCTCTCAGCTGGGCATACAGTCAGAAAATACTTCTTCTGAGCAGATAGCGCTGGAGAACAGCTACTATATCAGGCAGCTGGCGGATATCCGCCAACGCTTTGACCCTGCTACCGGCGAAAAAACAACCTATCTGCCCAAAGGTGGTATGATTAATAACGGTGAACAGAGAATGCAGCAATATACCCTGAAAACATTAGCGGAATATAGTTTCAGCATCAACAAAAAACATGAGTTCAATGTAATGGGTGGTAATGAGCTAAGACGGATAAAAGATAGACTCAACACTACCGTAGGCTATGGATATGACCCCAAAACATTGGGCACACTACCGCCAAAATATCTTAGCGA
The DNA here is from genome assembly GCF_018224885.1 of Chitinophaga hostae. Taxonomy (GTDB): domain Bacteria; phylum Bacteroidota; class Bacteroidia; order Chitinophagales; family Chitinophagaceae; genus Chitinophaga; species Chitinophaga hostae. The sequence continues at coordinate 168,779 of NZ_JAGTXB010000013.1, forward strand.
AAGCGAAATAGAAGCGTTGTATAAAGACAGGCACCAGTTCATTGAGAATGCATTTGTATCTTTCTTTGGTACCGGCAGCTATACCTATAATAATCGCTATACGGTGGGCGGAAGTATCCGTTTCGATGGTTCAGACCTGTTTGGAGTGGATCCAAAATATAAATACCTGCCCCTGTGGTCTGTAAGTGGCCTCTGGCGCGTAATGGAAGAACCATTTATGAAAAATGTACGCTTCCTGGATATGTTGAATGTACGTGCATCCTATGGTTTGCAGGGTAACATCGACAAAAATACCTCACCCTTTGTAGTCGGCAGATACATTAATGCATCTATTCTGCCGGGTAACACTTCCCGGATGATCCTGGTGGAAGCGCCACCCAATGCGAAACTGAGATGGGAGAAGACCATCAATAAAAATATTGGTATCGATTTCGCCGTGTTGAAAAACAGGGTGAATGTAACAGTGGATTATTACGACCGTCATGGTAAAGACCTGATCAATGTGCTGGCCCTGCCCCTGGAAACCGGCTTCCAGACCATGAATGTAAACTGGGCCGAAATGCGCAACAGGGGAGTGGAGGTAAGTATTAACACCCGCAATATCACCCGCAAGGATTTCCGCTGGTCTACCGACTTCAATTTCTCCTACAACAAGAATACCGTTTTACGGGAAACCCTGCCCGACAACGCTTACTTCCCTTCCAGGGAAGGTAGTTCGGTAGGAACCATTTGGGGGCTGCCATATGCCGGAATTAACCAGCAGGGTATGATCATGGTGAATTATCAGGGTAAGACAGAAACACTGTCTGAGCTGTTGCAATTACAGGACGATTTTGCCGGTGATCCCGACCTGGGAGGATTGTTCCCTTACACCAGTCTTACAAATGCCCAGATGCGCAGCTTATTCAGCAATATGGGCTCCGGTGATCCGCTGTATACCGGCGGTTTGAATAACAACTTTACCTATAAAAGATTTGACCTGTCAATCGGTTTAATGTTCAATCTGGGTCAGAAGGTAAAGGTGGAACCTCCTTATAGCCCCAATCTGTACAACCGCGGCACCAATAGCAGTACAGCTATACTGGATCGCTGGACAGTGGCGAATCCCAATGGCAAATACCCGGCATTGTTCGGAAATACCGCTGCTACCAACCCGGATCTGAAACTCATGGGACATTGGCTGCAGGATAATATGTACCAGTACAATTCCCTGGGCTTATGGATCAGGGACGCCGGTTATGTAAGGGTACGCAATATTACAGTAGGCTACCGTTTGCCGGAAGAAGTAGGCAACAAAATCCGGATGAAAGGATTAAAGATTACCGCGGAAGCCAGGAATCCATTCGTGTTTGCAAAAAACTACGAAGGCTACCTGGACCCGGAAACCATGGGAAATATCTACGCACAGCCTATTCCTAAAACATTCACCATCGGCCTTAATGCCTCATTCTAAAATACAGCAACATGCGTAAAATTATATATGCCACCGGCCTGGTATTAACAATGGCAACGATGTCATCCTGTAAAAAATATCTCGACATTGTACCGGTAGGAAAGGTGGTTCCTACCACTGTGGAGGATTTCACCCAGGAACTGGATATCGCTTATTTAACTACAGACCTTGATAAAGGACTGGCCGGCTACCGTGGAGATGAAATCACTGTAAACGAAACCCGCAGCAGGGATGTAGACCTGATCCTCAATAACTTCCTGTGGGATGAAAATGGTCCTGCCAAATCACTCACTTATGGATGGAGGAATAAGTACCAGCAACTTTTTTATGCCAATCATATTATTGAAGCAGCACCCGCTGCCACAGGAGGCAGCAGTGCCCAAAAGGCCCAGTTGCTGGGAGAAGCTTATCTGATGCGCGCCTATGTGCATTTCAACCTGGTAAATCTCTATGGCAATGCCTACAACGAAGCTACCGCCGCCACCGATAAGGCAGTGCCGGTAATTACGGAAGTGGATATGGAAAAGGTAGCCCGCAGAAATACGGTGAAAGAAGTATACACCCAGGTACTGGCCGACCTGGAACAGGGATTATCACTGGTAAACGTGGATGCTTTTGAAACTGCACAATCCTATAAATTCAGCAAGACTGCCGGTATGGCTATGGCTGCACGTATTTATTTATATACGCATCAGTGGGAAAAAGCATTAAATGCCGCCAAGGCCGTGCTGGAAAAAAAGAATACGCTGGCAGACTTCAACACAAGCAATACCTTGCCCACCCTGTATAACTCTATTGAGACCATACAGGCCTTTGAGCAGAATTTTAATGCGGTGCTGGTGCAAACCGCTTATGTGTCCGACAAACTCTTTTCTATGTACAATACCACGGGCGATTTACGCCTGAAAATATTTTACGGAAAAGACAGCAAAGGTAAAAATACGGTCGCCAAAACCAACTTTGGCAACAACTACCGGCAGTCTTTCCGCGTGGCGGAAATGTACCTCATCGCCGCAGAAGCCGCCGCACAGCTGAACCAGCCCGAGGTAGCCCGTAACTACATCGACCAGCTAACACAACGCCGCCATACGCCGGCATTCCATGCCACAGAGCAAATCCGCCTGGCTACGCTGTCCGGCAAAGACCTGCTGCAGGAAATATATGATGAGAGATTCCGTGAGCTGTCTTTCGAAGGCCACCGCTGGTTTGATTTACGCAGAACTTCACAGCCGGAGATCGTTCATACGCTGAAAGGGAAAAGCGTTACCCTGAAGGCCAACGATCCCCGCTACACCATACGGATTCCTATGGATGCCGTTGCGAACAACCCGTTGTTAAACGAATAAGGTTTTTTCGCATCCTGTTTTAAGAGGCGAGCCAGCTTTAGCTGGTTCGCCTCTTATTTTTTGCCTGAAATTTTTTTTTATAACCACTGGTACGATCGGGTTAGCTCCCTGTACTTATCCGTCAACCAACCACTATGCTCAATCACCGGTATATCCGTTTTTTGCTGCAAAAGCAGCTACAGGAAGGCCTCAGCGAGGAAGAGGAAATGTTTTTACAGCAATGGTACCAAAGCATGGATACCATGCCGGCAGAAATGCCGCCGGCGCAACAACGGGCTGCCATGAAAGAAGAAGGCTGGCAACAACTGGCGGCAATATACCAGCAACCCGCACCGGTAAAGCATATCCGCCGCTGGCAACGAGCAGTATGGCCCGCCGCTGCCGCGGTACTGCTGTTGATCGGCCTGAAATTCTTCTGGCCTAAACCGGTAGTCCCGAAGCCTGCTGCCTGGGTGTCGCTGGCATGCCCCGTGGGGCAACGCCTGAAAATGGTGCTGCCGGATGGCTCCGCAGTATGGCTCAATAGCGGATCCAGTGTGCAATACAACCCCGACTTTGTGCATCACCGCGAATTCAGGGTCCGCGATGGAGAAGTATTTTTTGATGTAGCCAAAGATGCTGCCCACCCCTTTATAGTAAATACAAAGAACCTGGCCATAAAAGTATTAGGTACTTCGTTTAACGTAGCCGCCTACACGAAACTGACCCGCGAAAAAGTAACCGTAACCACCGGTAACGTACAGGTGCTCGATCAGCAACAATGTAACATAATACTGGGCGCAGGCCAGGAAATAGTATACAATAGCGGCAAAACCACTTTCTCCACACAAATGGTGGATGCTGCACAGTCCAACAGCTGGCGTAACGGCGACATATACCTCACGAACGTAACCCTGGAAGAACTGGCCCTGAAACTGGAGAATATCTATGGCTACGAAATCATATTCACCAATAGTAAAATGAAACAGTGTATCAACAGCCTTCATTTTAACGAAAAAGAACCTGTCACCAAGGTACTTGACCTGTTAAAACTGATCGATAAGATTACCTATACCATTCAAAACCGAAAAATTACTATCAGCGGCCAGCCTTGCTGATAACGGCGACTTAATATTCATATCAAATACCATCTATTATGAACAATGGATTTCTACCAACCAACATCTACCGGCAAAAATGGGTGAAAATAATGCTGCTCTGCGGACTGCTATGTTCGGCCGCCCAGCTGCAAACATATGCCCAGTCATATTTGCAGAAACAAACCACCATTAATTTCAGCTACGAAACAATTGCTTCCTGCCTGAAAAAGCTGCAGATAAAAAGCGCTGTCAATATCTCTTATAATGAAAGTGATGTAAAAAAATATTCTGTCAACACACTCACCTTCACAGACGCAGGCATCACCACCATCCTGGACCAGCTGCTGAAAAATACCGACCTGCAATACCGTACCATGAATGATGGTATTGTTATTTTCCTGAAAGCCGACGTCGCCGCCAACGCCGCCATGCGAACCATTTCCGGAACGGTGAACAATGCAAAGGAAAAAGTACCGGTGCCCGGCGCGTCCATATTGGTAAAGGGTACCACCCGCGGTGCTGCTACCAACGAAAATGGTGAGTTTACCATCAAAGTACCCGCTGATAAAAATATCCTCGTAGTGTCTGCTGTCGGCATGCTGTCACGCGAGCTGGTGATCACTGGTGAAACAATGGACGTGCAGTTGTCTGAAGACGCCAGAACGCTGGGAAGCATAGTGGTAGTGGGGTATGGGCAGGTGAATAAAAAAGACCTCACCGGTTCCGTATCCTCCATAAAAACAGACGACCTGAAAAAAATGAACAGCACCTCCTTCGATGCTGCCCTGGCAGGGCGTACAGCCGGTGTGAACGCGGTGAAAGCTACCGGCGCTCCCGGTGCTGTAGCATCTATCCGTATCCGTGGTGGTACCTCCGTTTATGGTAACAACGAACCCCTCTACGTTATTGATGGCGTACCTGTGGAAATAGGCAACGGGCAGGGAAACGCACAATACGCAAATGATGTTTACAGGCAAATATCTCCGCTGGCCAGCATCAACCCTGAAGATATTGAAAGCATGGACATCCTGAAAGATGCCTCTGCCGCCGCTATCTACGGCTCCCGCGCGGCTAACGGGGTGGTAATCATCACTACCAAAAGAGGCCGCTCCGGCCCCAAGGCAGATATCTCTGTTGGTTACACCGCATCAGCGGAGAATTTCGCTAAAAAATATACCATGCTCAATGGGCCGGAATTCCTGCAGGTAATGCAAACAGCATACAAGAACGCCGGCAAGCCAACGCCAAAGGATTCTGTGCTGTATCCCGGCGCCAGCACTGATTGGCAGCACCTGCTTACCCGCACGGCAATGACCAACAACGTATACCTGAATATCAACGGCGGCTCCAATAACGGTAACACCCTGTACTCCGTTTCCGGTAGTGTTACCGACCAGGCAGGTGTTATCAGGAACAGCGGCTTTAAACGCTATAACCTGAGAAGCCGGCTGGAAACCACGCTGTTCGACCGTTTACGCCTCGGTACCAACATGAACTATTCCATCATGGAAACTACTTCCGGCAATACTTACTATAACGTAGTCCGTTATCGTCCGGATATTCCGGCGTATGACAGCCTGGGAAGATATGGTACTACTCCCGACAGCTCACAGGCCAACCCGGTGGCACAGCTAAGCCGTACCAACCGCGAGCGGAGCCAGAACATGATGATGTCATTTTTTGCAGAAGTGGAAGTATTGAAAGGATTAAGATGGCGGTCTGACCTCTCTTACAATATTATAAAGGGAGACATGTTAAACTATACCCCTTCCTCTGATGTATTCGAAATACGGAACAGCCGTACAGGCTCCAGGGAAGATTATACCAACAACAGCAGCTCCCGCATTTTTGATAATACCCTGTCTTACCTGAAAAGCGTCGGCAGCCATAATCTGAATGCCGTAGCGGGGATGTCGTTCCAGCAAAGCAAGAGCGATTTCACCAATATCAAGTCCAATAACTTTTCAGACGATGAGTCGCTGAATCACCTCGGTGGCGCCAGCATTCTCAATACCTGGTCCAGTGGTGGCACCATCAGCGGGTTACAATCCTATTTCCTCCGCGCCAACTATAATTTCGCCGGTAAATATTATTTCACCTTTACAGGCCGCGCGGATGAATCAACTAAATTTTCACCTGGCAACCGCTGGGCATTCTTCCCGTCTGCAGCACTGGCCTATCGCTTGTCAGAAGCCGGATTTATGAAACCCGTTTCCTGGCTGGAAGATCTTAAGCTGCGTGTATCATTGGGAAAAACCGGCAGCGCCAATTTTTCTGACTTCCAGTACACGACCTTGTTCACCTCGGGTAGCTTTTATGCCCGGAAAAATGGCATGATCGTTAATGATGTACCCAACCCCGATATCCGCTGGGAATCTACCAATCAGCTCGATGCCGCGATGGATTTTTCCATGTTTAAAAGCAAATTGAGAGGTACGATCGGCTATTTCAGGAAGTTTACCCGCGATATGATCCTGTACCGCAGTATCACCATGGAAACCGGTGCACGCCAGCAGTATTACAACGTAGGCGATTTCTCTAACCGTGGCTGGGAAGTACAGGTAGGAAGTGATGTGATCCGTCGCAAAAACTTCAACTATATCACCGATGTAAATATTACCCGTATCCGCAGCCGTGTGGAAAAACTCAATGGTGGTTTTGACCTGAACGGTGTATTGGTGGAAGGACAAAGCATGGGTTACTTCGAAGGATACAAAACAGCCGGTATTTTCCAGTCTCAGCAGGAAATTGACGACCTCAATAAAACAGCACCGGAAGGCTTTTACCAGTCGGCTAAAACCGCTCCCGGCGATCTTAAATTTGTGGATGTAAATGGCGACGGACGCATCACTGATGCCGACCGTGGTATCATCGGTAAATCAGAGCCTGATTTTTATGGCGGCTGGAACAATATCGTCAGGATTGGTAAATGGGAAATCACCGCATTCTTCAATTTCAGCATCGGTAATTCCCTGTATAATAACGGACGTAAATCTGTTATGCTGTTTACCAGCAATACTGCCAACTATGCGCGCGACATACTAACCAACTCCTGGTCTGCTTCCAACAAGGGCGCCGGTTTGCCCCGCCTCGTGAACGGCGATCCTAATGAAAATGGACGTGATTCAGATTTCTTCATCGAAAAAGCAGGGTTCTTTAAACTTAAAAATTTACAGATCGCTTACCTCTTTAATACCCCGGCATTGAATCGTGTGCGCATTAGCAATATCCGTGTATTCGTGACCGGTGGTAACCTGCTCACGTTTACACCGTATAAAGGACTGGACCCGGAAGTGAACACTGCTCCCGCCAGCAATTTCACGCAGGGGTATGATTCTAATATCTATCCGCTGACCCGCTCATTTACCGCAGGTATTAACGTTAATCTGTAAACGAAAAGATCATGAAACATTATATTATAGCTACTATTGTCACCTCTTTTTTATTTGCTTCCTGTAAGCTGGTAAATGTTACCGACGTATCGCCGGTGAACCAGCTGGAAGATGCCAACGCCATCACCTCTGTAGAAAAAGCACAAAGCGCCTTGTATGGCGCCTACGGTATCCTGAATGGCAACACGCTCGCATTTAACTATTATATGCCTGCCGCCGCCTGCCTCATGGGATTAACCATGGATCCCGTACAGGACGGTTTTGGTTATGCCGATAATAACCCGGCCACCAGCCATTACTGGCTGGAAAACATGTATTCCGGCGGCTATAAAATGATCAATATGAGCAATCATATTATCAGCAAAACATCCGTTCTGAGCGGTGATGATCCCCGTAAGAAAAGAATCATCGGCGAAGCCAAATATCTGCGCGCCATGAGCTATTTCTACCTGCTGCGTTTATTCGGGGAGTTTTATGATACCACCTCTAATTATGGAATGGTACTGCGACTCGATCCGGTAAAGGATGCGGAAGTATTTCCCCGCTCTGGTGTGAGGGCTACCTATGACGTGATCAACAAAGACCTGGATGAAGCCATCCTGGAAACAAATGATTTTACCAGCACCTTTTATGCATCAAAAATTGCTGCGAGAGCATTGAAATCAAAAGTGTTACTCTATCAGCAAAGGTATGCGGAAGCCGCTGCCATGGCTAAACAGGTAGCAACGAGCGGTCAGCGTAACCTGGAAGATACTTTTAAAACCATCTTCTCTAAAAAAATAAGAGATACCAGGGAAGTAATTTTCCAGACACCTTTTGATGCCGGTACCAATATCAACAACAAGTGCTATGCGTTCAATGCCTGGTTCGCTCCCTCTGGCTACTACATGAACTTTATGAAAGGTGATGCGCGCGAATCAATGGCCATCAGGGTAACTGGAACGCGCATACGAAATGGTAAATTTATCGCAGGTCAGGTGGATGGCGCGCCTTCTAACTCCGATACCGAATATTTTATCCGTCTCGCTGAAATTTACCTGGTACAGGCGGAAGCCATTGTAAGAAGCGGCGGCTCGCTGGCAGAAGCCAGGGAAGCGTTGAATATAGTAAGAAAACGTGCGCTGATGCCGGATATCACCATCGACGATAAAGCCGGTTTGCTGAACGCCATCCGGGAAGAGAAGATCCGCGAACTCGGTGCAGAAAGCGGGGAAGAGTGGTACGACCTGGTAAGATATGCCAGCAAAGGAGAGCTGGATATAAAAACATTTAAACCGGATTTTATGGGCAGGCAACGGTATATTTTGCCGATCCCGTTAAAATCAATACAGGCCTCCGGTAAAATAGTAGAACAGAATCCTGGATATTAATAATGGAATGTATGAAGAAGAAATTTTGGTCAAAGATGCTGTCGGCAGGCATGCTGCTCAGCACTTGCCTTACACTGCAGGCACAGCAAAGCGAAACAGGCATCGTTTTCCGGAAAGATGCTTTTACAGAAGTGTTAAAGGAAAGCGCCCGCACCGGTAAACTGGTGTTTATAGACTGCTATACCAGCTGGTGTGCCCCGTGTAAATGGATGGAGAAAAATGTATTTGTAAATGATACTGCTGCCGCCTATTACAATAATACTTTTATCAATTACAAAATTGATATGGAAAAAGGAGAGGGGCCTGCACTACGGCAACGTTACCAGGTACAGGTATTCCCTACCTATTTGTTCTTAAACAGCAAAGGCGACCTGGTACACAAAGCCACCTCCCGTATGGAAACAGCGGAGTTTGTGGAAGAGGGAAAGAAAGCACTGGACCCTAAGCGCTCCCTGGCAGCGATGGAAAAGGCATTTAATAATGGGCAGCGCAGTAAGGAAAACCTTCTCTCTTATGCACTGGCTTTGCAGAAAAGTGATCGTAATAAGTGTGATACGGTAACCAGGATACTGATGGATCAGTTAACAGAGGCGGATCTGCTAACACCGCTGGGGTGGCAGGTGATACAGGCTTTTGTATGGGATGAAAATGAGAAGCCGGGAAAGTATTTCGTTGCTCACGCAGATGAATACACGAAAAAGTATGGTGCAGTGGCTACCGGGAAAATACAGGAACGTTTGCTGAGCACCGCCTTGTATGGGTTGATCCGCAAAAAGGACAGTGTTGCTTTCTTCACCCGCCTCGCTCCCTGGCAGCAATCGCAGGATGCCGGCGTACAGCGCAAGGCCGTGATGATGGAAGCAGAATACTACGTGACTACGGCAGATGTTAAAAACTTTGTCCGCGTAACGGATAAAGGCTTGCAGGGAGTGCTGCAGCAGGATGACGCGGGACTAAGTTTCCTGGCACGCCGCAGCCAATACCTGGCAGCCGGCAACAAAGGCCTGCTGCAGCAGGCATATAAGCTGGCCAAACGCGCAGCGGTGATTGCACCTAACGAATACAGCAACCAGGGCACCCTGGCCAGGATCTGCCAGGAGCTGGGCAACAAGCCGGAAGCACTGGAAGCAGCGGAAGCCACCTGCCGGTTGTCGCTGCTCGAAACGTCCAAAATCCAGAAAATAGCACAAAAAGAACTGGACGAAATAAAACAGATGAAATAAAATCCGGATCTTCGGTGACAGCACTTTAAATATGCCCAGGTATATTACAGTTACGTCACTGCTCAATAAAACAAAGAAACGGGACCACTGGTTCCTGGATGATTATACCATCAATCCTTACAGCGGTTGTGCATTCAATTGCCTGTATTGTTATATACGCGGTAGCAAATACGGTATCAACCTGGCCGAAAAGTTGTCGGTGAAGGAAAACGCTTTAGCCATCCTTCGCCGGCAACTGGCTGCCAGGGCGCGAAAACAGCAACAGGGTGTTGTGGTATTGTCTTCCGTAACTGATGCCTACCTTCCGCTGGAAGAAAAGGAAATGCTGACAAGAGGCATCCTGGAGCTGCTGTTGGAATACCGTTTCCCGGTACATATTATCACCAAATCCCCGCTTGTACTCCGCGACCTGGACTTACTTCAACGTATCAACGAAAACGCCCTCTTGCCCCCCGATATGGCCGAATACCGGCACAAGGCATTTATCACCTTTTCTTTCAGCACTATTGATCCTGTAACCTGCAAACAGTTTGAGCCCGGCGCCCCCGATCCGGCAGAGCGGCTGCTGGCCATGAAAGCCTGTGCAACAGCCGGTATGATGACCGGCGTAAGTTTAATGCCCCTGCTGCCCTTTATTACCGATGTGCCGGAACAACTGGCACGCATGTACGCCGCTTTTCATGAACATGGCGCCCGTTATGTTTTCCCGGCTTCCATTACCCTGTGGGGCGATACTGCCGCCGACAGCAAGCAGCTTATATTACAGGCCATACAGCAATATTATCCGCAGTTGCTTGACAGCTATCAACGCTTGTTTGCCAACAGCGCAGGCGTTCCTGCAGCCTATCATGCCGCGTTACAGGAAGCAGCAGCCCGGGAGGCAGCCCGTTATGGATTGCCCGCCCGCATTCCCTTTGAGTAAACAACCGCAAAATTTTATGCGTGTAAACTTGCTTTCCCCCCTGTAAAAGAATATTTTAGAAGGGTGAATTTTAAAACCCACGTATATGAGTAATGTAAACAACCGCAGACAATTCCTGCGTCAAATGGGATTGTACACCATGGGAATGGGGATATTGCCCGCTGTACTGGCTGCCTGTAATGAAGGTAAATCGACCCGCAAAGATGATAAGGACACCTCGGCAACACCCGCTGCCGGCACATCGGAAGACATTGCCAAAGAACTTTTCTTTAAGATCTCTCTCGCGGAATGGTCTTTCCACAAAGCACTGTTTGCCGGTAAAATGAATCACCTTGACTTCGCTTCCCGCGCAAAGAATGAATTCGGTATCCAGGGTATCGAATACGTTAACCAGTTTTTCAAAGACAAGGCAAAGGATCAATCCTACCTCGGCGAAATGAAGAAACGCGCCGATGACCTGGGCGTGCGCAGCGTACTTATCATGTGCGATGAGGAAGGCGAAATGGGCGACCAGGACGTGAAAAAGAGACTGCAAGCCGTGGAAAATCATTATAAATGGGTAGAAGCCGCCGCCTTCCTGGGATGCCATTCTATCCGCGTAAACGCAGCAGGAGAAGGTAAACCGGAAGACGTGGCCAAAGCCGCCGCGGAATCATTAACCAAACTGGCCTCCTTTGGCAAGGAACATAATATCGGGGTTATCGTGGAAAACCATGGCGGTATGTCATCTAACGGAAAATGGCTGAGCGGTATCATGAAAACAGTGAACATGCCCAACTGTGGTACATTACCGGACCTGGGCAATTTTTGTATCAAAAGAAGCAAACCGGAAAATAATACCCCGGAAGCCTGGGCAAAAACTACCTGCCTCGAAGAATACGACCGCTATGAAGGCGTAACGGAACTCATGCCTTTCGCCAAAGGCGTAAGCGCTAAAACCTATGATTTCGACGCCGCCGGCAATGAAACCACCATCGACTATAAACGCGCCCTTACTATCGTAAAAAATGCCGGCTTCACCGGCTTTATGGGTATCGAATACGAAGGTGAACGGCTGTCGGAAGAAGAAGGAATAAAGAAAACAAAGGAACTGCTGATGAAAATCGGCGCAGGACTTTGATTCATGTGATTGATTTGATTATCCTGATAAACGAAGATCAACTGCTGAAGATAAAAGCGTAAGGCCCGTTTGATATTTATCAAACGGGCCTTACGCTTTTATCTACGCCACATTAACTAAAAGCTAAAAGCTAATGGCTAAAAACTGTTTTCAGAAACCTCACGGTTTGTCCATACGCATCCTCAGTAGCAACACTGTCGAAAATAGGATTGCTCGGATTGGCAAAACCATGATCGGCATCATAACGTTTAACCGTTAACGTTTTCCCGGCAGTCTTCATGTTTTTTTCAAATTCATCCACAATTGCCGGCGTAATGCCTTTGTCACGGTTGGCAAAAATAGCCAGTACCGGCGCCCGTAAAGTACGCAACGCTGTCAGTTCTTTTTCGGGCATGCCATAATACATCACTACACCCACATTTTGGGCGCCTTCCTGTAATCCCGACTGCAAGGATAGGCCGCCACCGAAACACCAGCCTACAGAGGCTATTTTGGCCGATTTACCGGCATAACCGATAGCGCCCTGTATAATTGCTTTTAGCCGTTTACCGGAAACACCCTGTACCAGTTTAGCAGCATCTTCCCGGTTAGTGGCAATTTTCTGATCGTAGAGGTCTACTGCCAGCACATTTACCTTTCCTCCCAGGTCGGTGTACAGTTTTTCAGATTGTTTTTTGATGTAATCGTTTAGCCCATACCACTCCTGGTATACAAAAATATACTGATCGGAGGGCATACTGGCTTTGAACAGAAAGCCATGCGCCGGTGTACCATCAGGTGCATCAAAGGTAACTGCTGTACCTATGCCGCCCTGGTAGGTATATGGCAGCGGATCTTTGTGCGCCATGCGGAAGTCTTCCCGGCTGGTCAGCGTAGCGAATTCAGCAACCGCATCGGTATGACAGCAGGGAGCTGTTTGAGCAAAAGCATTCACAGCCATAAAAAGCAGGCTGGTCACAAAGGATAGCTTTTTCATAACAGGTATATTTTGTACAGAGAAGTTACGAATTTCTTTGGAGCGGCTTTTGTAAAATAAAGTACATGGATCTTCAATCAGGTTACCCTTATTCATTAATACGTAATGGTCTTCCTTTCAATTATCCATGGCTGGAAGCAGATATTCGTACACACGTGGCAGTTATTGGCGGCGGTATTTCAGGCGCATTAACTGCCTATGCTTTGACAAAAGCCGGCATTCCCAATGTGGTGGTGGATGCGCGTACCATTGGTTTGGGCAGTACCGCTGCCAGTACATCGCTGTTACAATATGAAATAGATACGCCCTTGTACGCGTTGCAGCAAAAAGCAGGGCTGGCCAATGCCAACAGGGCTTATGAATTGTGCGCCGCCTCCATCGCAGAGCTGGAGGGCATCTGTAAAACCTTGCGTTTCTCTCATTTTGAGAAAAAACATAGTCTTTACCTGGCCTCCTGGCGTAAAGATGTAGCGAACCTGGTAAAAGAATACCAGGCGCGCAAAGCACTTGGACTGAAAGTTGAATGGTGGGATGATGCCAGGGTAACCGCCAATATGGGATTTTCCGCACCTGCTGCTATCTACTCACATACCGCTGCCCAAACAGATGCCTACCTGCTCACACATGCATTGCATCAGCATAATATCGGGCATGGCACCGCTGTATACGACCGCACGCCTGTTGTGGATGTGGGATTCAGACGGAGAGGCATCATGTTGAAAACCTTCCACGGACAACAGATTCGTGCCCGTTACCTCGTGATTGCTACCGGTTATGAAGTACTGCAGTATATAAAACAACCATTATTGAAACTGAATAGTACCTACGCGGTAGCAAGTGAACCAAACCATGCGGAGGAACAGTGGTACCAGGATTGCCTGATCTGGGAAACAAAAAGTCCCTACCTCTATATGCGTGTTACCAGCGATCATCGGGTGATAATAGGCGGAAGGGACGAACCTTTTTATAATCCCACCCGCCGCGATAAACTGATCCATCGCAAAGCGGCTACCCTGGAAAAAGACCTTCGCAGAAAATTCCCCGATCTCCGCTTTCTGCCGGAGTTCAGGTGGACAGGTACTTTTGGCAGTACAGCAGACGGCCTCCCTTTTATCGGCGCTTTTGCTCCGATGCCGCATACTTTTTTTGCGCTGGGATTTGGCGGCAACGGGATTACTTTCAGCCAGATGGCCGCTAATATCATCGCCGACCTGGTTCAGGGAAAGAAAAACCGCGATGCCGCTATTTTTTCATTTAACAGGAAAATAAATGACTGGTTATACTAAAAAGTAATCACTGCTTTATTATCACTGATTTTATATTTAAAGTGCTGCTGCTCCCCGATATTACGCAATACTTCGTCCAGGGTAGCATGATAAAAACGTGCGTCGGTGATCACAGGTGCGCGGGATGCATCTCCCTTCATTTCTATTTCCACACCAAACCATTCTTCCAGTACCCGGCCCAGCACCATCGGATTGGCATTGGTGATGTGTAAGGTATCAGATAACCAGGTTTCGAGTTCTTCCGGATGGTAGGTTTCTTTTTCCATCAGGTCTATTTCATTATTGGCGAGGATCATTTGTCCGCGTTCCAGTATTTCCGGCTGGTTATCGGTGGCAGAATGATAGGATTTGCCTACGCGGATTTTCCCGGTGAGCAGGTATACGGTGGCGCCATGCTGACTGGCAAAAGAACGCATTTTAAAAGAAGTACCCAATACCGTTGCCCGCAACTTGTCGCTGGTAACGGTAAATGTATCGGTAGCCGGGGTAACGCTGAAAAACGCATCGCCGTCCAGTATCACGGCACGGTTGCCCTGCCCGTAGTTTTCCGGTACCTGCAGCTCGGAAGCTGAATTGAGGATCACCCGGGAGCTGTCCGGCAACGTAACCGGCGTACGCTGACCTGTAGTGCCTTTATAGCTGGTGTATTTGATGCCCGGCGTTTGCAGGTTAACCGATGTATGTTCCGGCGCCTTGGGCTGGCAGCCGGCAAATACCATCCCTCCCAGCATGAGTAGCGTTATTGTTTTTTGCCATGCGGCATTGCGGGAGATAGTATCAGATTTAAATTGCATATTCCGGGAATTTTGTATGTAACAGAAAAATCCTAAAAGTAATAAAATAAACAGCGGTAAATAAGGGGGCCTAAACAATTTATGAGAAGCAATAGACAATATCGGATAACGCTGTTAAAAAGATATGCTGATATTATAATGATTTTTGTTTAGAAGCGGGACGCACCCTAACTTTGCGGCCCATGGAAAAGCAGCTACCTTTATCATTTGATAATACGGCTATTGCGTTTGAGGCAAAGACCGACAAAGCACTGAAAAAAGCCAACTTTCTCTTTAGCAATATCGGGAAACCCTGGTTGGTAAAATTCGGTTCAGTGATGACTCCCATCGCCTTTAAACTGCGACTGCCTGTTAAAGGGATTATCAAAAGCACTATTTTCTCACAATTCTGCGGAGGGGAAACCCTGGAAGAAGCTGCTGCCACTGCATTGCAGTTGGGCAACTATCATGTAGGCGTAGCATTGGATTACGGTGTGGAAGCAATGGAAGGGGAGCATAGTTATGATGAAGCAGTACCCGAATTTATCCGCGCTATTCAATATGCTGCCTCCAGACCGGATATTCCTTTTATTGCCATTAAAATAACCGGTTTTGCCCGGTTTGAGTTACTGGAGAAGATACACCGCAAAGAAACTTTATCTGCTGCGGAACAAGCCGAATTTACCCGTGTACGCAACCGTATTTTTTCCATAGCCGAAGCTGGCGCCCGTCATAGTGTTGCCATCCTGGTAGACGCCGAAGAATCCTGGATTCAGAACCCGGTAGATGACCTTACCGATGAGATGATGTCATTATTCAATAAAGAAAAAGTCATTGTGTACAACACCTTCCAGATGTATTGTCACGATCGCTATGCTTTTCTTCAAACCTCCCTGCAAAAAGCAGAAAAAGCAGGTTACCTCCTCGGAGCAAAACTGGTTCGCGGTGCTTACATGGAAAAAGAAAATAAACGCGCCACCGAAAATAATTACCCTACACCGATACAGCCCGGCAAAGAAGCCACTGACAAAGACTACGACGCTGCGGTAACATTTTGCCTGAACCACCTTGATAAACTCGCGGTATTCATCGGCACCCATAATGAAAACAGTTGTATGCTGGCCGCCCGCATGCTGGACCAGAAAGGTTTACCACATAATCATCCGCATGTAAGCTTCTCGCAGCTGCTGGGAATGAGCGATAACATTACCTTTAACCTGGCACATGCCGGTTATAATGTAAGTAAATACCTGCCTTATGGTCCGGTAAAAGAAGTAATGCCTTACCTGCTCCGCAGGGCGCAGGAAAATACGTCCATCGCCGGACAAATGGGGCGCGAGCTTGCGCTTATCAGGAAGGAAATGAAGAGAAGGGGAATATAACTAAGGGCTGAAAGGATAAAGCAAAAAGCTATTGTAGTGAATATTGAATCGCTACAATAGCTTTTTGCTTTATCCTTTATCCTTTCAGCTCACATTACAGATTACTTTCGTTTTGCGGCAACGGATATTTCGTCCAAATATCATCATCCGGCCTGTCTTTAGGCAATGTATTCAGCAGGTTATACCTTCTCAGATCAATCCAGCGATGCCCTTCCATAAACAGGGAATAACGTCTTTCATACAGCATCTCTGTAATGAGCGCTGCCTGGGTTGTTAGCCCGGCGTATGGAGGAAGGTTATGCGCCAAGCGAATGCGATTGATGGCTACAATGGCATCGGGGATGGCGTTTAGCTGAATTTTGGCTTCTGCATAGATCAGGATCAGTTCCTCATTGCGGATAACGCTGATGGGAGCATTCAGTGAACTCCAGATAATCACGTCGCGGTTGCCGGTTAAGCCACCCTGGCTGGCGGATGAAGTACGCAACGCTGTTTTGGTTTGCAAACGGTTATCGCCTGCAAGAATATCCGTTGCAAAGGTAGGATGTGATACCCTTACTTCACCGTTACCATTGGGCGCCAGGAACAAGGTGTTGGCGAGGTCACCGCCGTTGGTGGAAAAGGCGTGGTAAATGCCCTTGTTCTGATCACCATTAAGATCCAAAAAGGATTCATTCAATGCGGCAAGTGCTGAAGCCCATTGCTGCCGGTAAATATATACCCTCGCTGCAATGGCGCGGTTGAATTTCAGCAGCCCGGCTGCATCCTTGAATCCAAGAAATCCATCCGATAAAGGAAAGATGACTTCTGATCCGGTCAGGTCAGCCTTACCATCATTGAGGAATTTCAACACAGAGTCCATTACAACGGCAGGATCGGTGACAACACCACCCAGCGTACCGCCATTGGCCACCGGTATACGCGCGCCATTGGTATTGGTCAGGTTGATGTTCAACAGCAACTGGTATCCAATCAGCGTTTTTGCAAAACCGCTAAAGGCCTTCTTTTGCTGATCTGAAGCCACTTCTGTGCGGGTGTTTTTAATGGCATCCAGCAGGATGAAACATTGCCTGCTTACCTGGTATCGCGCAGCCCATGGGTTGGTAAGATAAAAGGTATTATTATCCAGTTGTTTGGTACCACCACCTAACAGGTCAGTAGTGTAACGTGGTTCTGCACTGGAGAAACGATAAATTTCCCTGCCTATAATACCCGTGCCGTCAATATAAACAGCAAGGGAATTACGCATTCCGGATTCAGCACCGGTTACCAGGTTAAATAAATCACTTCTCGACGGATCCTTTGTAATACCGTCTACAACTGGTGTATTAAGACTGTTGATTTCTCCCTTCTGACACGCATTGATGACCAGCAGCGAAACAACAACAGCTATCGTTGAAATATACTTTTTCATATTGAATAATTTTAGCAGAGAGAAAATGATCAGAAATCTATACCAACATGGAAGCTGGCTCTTTTGGATGCAGGAAAAGGCATCACATCCACACCGGTCGATAACCCGATACTACCACGGCTTTGAGAGGTAGTAATAGTGTTACTGCCGAAGTTGGATACTTCCGGATCATAACCCACATACTTGGTCCAGGTAAAGAAGTTATTGGCAGATACACCTACGCGTATGCCCTTCACATTTTTTGTATTTTTTAAAGGAACATTGTAATACAGGCCTATCTCACGGATACGCACATACGAAGCGTCCTGCACATAGATGGAAGCATCGCCGGCTCCCGGACGGAAAGCGCCCGCCTTGGTGCCGCTGATCATATCATCATAGTCAAAGGAAGTAGCACCCAGGTCGGTGAGCAGCTGGGTAAGATTGATATTATCCCCGCCTTTTTTCCAGTGGATCAGGAACCGGAGGGAGAAGTTTTTGAAAAGGGTCACTTCATTAAAGAAACTCATCTGGAATTTTGGTTCTGCATCGCCGATCAGTTTCAGATCACTACCCACGGTACCTTTGATCTGTGTGGCAGGAGCTCCTTCTTCCAGGTAAAATGTTCCCAGTGAGTTACCAAATGCGCCGATAGCATACGGAGGTATGATCAGCTTGGTTACTTTAGAACGGTTAAACCAGAAGTTGATGGAACTGTTCCACCGGAAAGAACGTGTGTTTACCGGGATGAGGTTCAATCCCAGTTCAAGCCCCTGGTTTTTCAGGTCACCACTGTTTTTCCATTCATTGGCATAACCGGAAGAAGCGGGCAATGCATGACGCAGTAATACGTCATAGATGTTTTTATTATAGTAAGTGGCTTCAAGACTAACACGGCCGTTCAACACACTGATATCAAGTCCTGTCTCAAATTCTGCCTGGCGTTCCGGTTTGATATCGGGGTTGCCCTGCAGGTTATCCACCAGTACGCCCGGGAAGCCGCCGATATTGCTGCCCAGCATACCGGTAAACTTACTGCCATAAGGCGGTACGTTGCCAGACTGGCCATAGGCAGCACGTATCTTGAGGTTATCGATGCTGGAAATATTCCAGAACTTCATTTTGGTAAGGTTCCAGGAAAAGGAACCTTTGGGAAATACATAATACTTTTGAAAGTCACCGTTGTTGGTGGACCGGTCAAAACGCACGCCGCCACTGACGGTCAGCGCCTCCATCAGGGAGAGATCTTCCTGGATAAAAATACCGTTGTCACGGAATTTCTGCCGGAATTGACGGGTAGTAGTATTGGCGCTGGCATCCAGGTTACTCTGACCGGATACCAGGTTGGTAGCACTGGTAACAATATTGTCCATGAAACCGGTTTCGAGCGTGGCGCCGACGGTACTGGTCAGGCTGAGGTTGGGATTGGGAGTAAAGTTGTTTACCACAAATCCGGCAATATTGGTGTTGGTGTTGTTCGTGTTTCCCTGGATGGAGTGACCTTGCAGACCGTTTTCTTCAAACTGCAGGTTACGTGGAAACAGGGCTGCTGTTTTGTAGTTAAAATAGTCAATACCACCGCGACCAATCAACCGGGTAGTAGAACGGTCGTTCTGTTGCAACTTTATTTCCAGGTTGGCGCCGCCTACAAAACGATTGGTCTTTTCATTGTTAGCCATCAGGTCACGGGTTTCCAGCGGGTTGGAAGCCGCAAATGGATTACGCGGGTATTCGCCCAGTGCGTTGGGATGCAGGTCTACAAAATCGGGCGTGGATGATAATGCCACCCCGTAGGATACACCATTGTTATCGTTGTTGGTGAGCCCCCTGTCTGCCGAAGACCCGATATAGTTGGTTGTAACGCCGAGGGATACACGATCATTGATTTTATGATCCACATTCAACCGGATGGAGTTGTTGAAATAGCCGGTATGTTTAACGATACCATCTTCCTGTCTCCTGTTACCGGAAAGATAGAAGGTTGTTTTTTCACCGCCGCCGCTGAGTGAAATGCCGGAGTTTAGTACCAGGCCTGTTTCTCCAAACATTTCTTTTTCATAGTCATAAATTTTTCCGGCGTTTTTTGCATCGGTGAACTGCTGTTTATACGCAGCTCTTTTTGCCTGCACAGCAGGAGAGGGGTTGTCGGCAGCTCCTGCCAGGTCGGCGGCTGCGTCTGCGGTGAAAGTACGCACACCCATCAGGTGTCTTACTTTGGTGAAACCAACTTCCTGGTTAAAGCTGATTTTTGTTTTACCGGTTTTACCTTTTTTGGTGGTGATGATAATTACACCGGCGGCTGCTTTTGCGCCATACATGGCGGCGGCGGAAGCGCCTTTCAGGATCTCTATGTTTTCAATGTCTTCGGGATTCAGGTCCGCGATGCGGCTGGAGGGGTTGTCCTGGTTATTGGGATTGCCTGAGGTAGCCGCGCCGGTAACATCATTTAACCCGGCGGGAATACTGCTGTTGTTAAAGAAAATACCATCTACTACATAGAGCGGTTGTGAGTTACCGAATACGGAAGTAATACCTCTCATTTTTACCGAGATACCACCACCGGGAGCGCCGGAGTTAGCGGTGATCAGGGCGCCGGGCACTTTACCGCTTAGTGCGGCATCAAAAGTTTGAGCAGGCGCCACACCATTGAGTTCCTGGCCGGAAATAGTAGCAACGGCATTGGCCAGGTTGCTTCGTTTTACGTTGGTGGCAAGTCCCGTTACCACAATTTCTTCCAAACGGGCGAAGTCCTCTTCTATGGAAATATTATATACCGATTCTCCGGTTTTCAGGGTAATTGTCTGACTTTTGTAGCCGGTGTAACTCACCACTAAACTCGTGGCACCGGCGGGAACGACCAGCGTATAAGCACCGCCGGGATCTGTAATCGTGCCCTTATTGGTGTTGGGAACACGCACCGTTACTCCGGGAAGAGGTTTGCCACTGACGGCATCCTTTATTTTTCCGGAAATGTTTTGTTGCGCAAATAGTGCAAGGGTACTGCACAGGCATAGCAGTACCAGCAAGCTGGATTTTGGTAGAAGCATAGCTTGTTTGGTTTAGATAATTGATGATGTATTAAAAGAGGTTATTTTTTCATTAACTGCTAATAGATTTTGATGATCAAATAGAATAGTAGTCCTTGATTTTGGTTGTATTATTGTTGTAAATGCTTTTGGAATTTGTCGCTACGATAGCGGCTGATACAGGTTTTTCACTACAGTCCACCGGACAGTTTTTCTCATAAAGCCTATCTTGTTGTAACGTCGAATTATTATGGCAGATTACGAAATTTTACAGGTATTTCCGTTTTTTTTGTTTGACTTAATTATGTTATATTTTTCGACTGTAAAACTTCGTAAATTGCGGCCTTATGGATCAGTATCTATCTTTATTACAACATATTATCAAAGAGGGCGCCGTTAAAACTGACCGCACCGGAACCGGTACCACCAGCTGCTTTGGTTACCAGATGCGTTTTAATTTACAGGAAGGCTTTCCGGTAGTGACCACCAAAAAGCTCCATCTGAAATCTATCATATATGAATTATTGTGGTTTTTAAGGGGAGATACCAACATTGGCTGGCTGAAAGAACATGGGGTGAGTATCTGGGACGAGTGGGCCGATAAAAACGGCGATCTGGGCCCCGTTTACGGCAAACAGTGGCGTAGTTGGGAAACCCGTAGCGGTCAGGTGATTGACCAGATCACTGAGGCGGTAAACACCATTAAAAACAATCCTGACTCCCGCCGTATCATCGTGAATGCCTGGAATGTGGGCGAGTTGTCCGAAATGGCACTCAGTCCCTGTCATTGCCTGTTCCAGTTCTATGTTACCCCGGCCGATACTGCCAAAGGAGAAACCCGCGGTAAACTGAGCTGTCAGCTATACCAGCGCAGCGCCGATGTATTCCTGGGAGTGCCTTTCAATATTGCTTCTTATGCCTTGTTAACCATGATGATGGCCCAGGTATGTAACCTCGACGCAGGTGATTTTATACATACCTTCGGGGATGTACACCTGTACAGCAACCACATGGAACAAGCGCAGCTGCAGCTAAGCCGGCAACCGTTCCCGCTGCCGGTGATGAAGATCAACCCGGATGTAAAAGATATTTTTTCTTTTAAATATGAAGATTTTGAACTGACAAACTACCAGTTCCATCCTGCTATTAAAGCTCCGGTAGCTATATAACCGTTTCCATATGCGTATATCCATTATTGTAGCGGCGTCGGAGAATAATGTTATCGGTATCAATAATATGCTGCCATGGCGCATACCAACGGATCTCAAATATTTCAAATCCACCACATTGGGGAAGCCCATCGTAATGGGCCGCAAAACATTTGAATCGCTGGGCAAAGCGCTGCCAGGCCGGCCTAACATCGTGATCACCCGGCAAACCGGCTATCAACCGGAAGGCGCCTACGTAGTAGGTTCTGTTGAAGAAGGTATTGAAAAAGCCAGGACATTCGGAGGAGAAGAGTTGTTTATTACCGGCGGCTCACAGATATTTGAACAGGCATGGTCGCTGGTGGAAAGGATCTACCTCACACGCGTATACGCAGTTGTGCGCGGTGATGCCTTCTTCCCTCAGGTGGATGGCGGTGAGTTTGAACTCGTGAGTGATGAACGTCATGAAGAAGATGAAAAAAATCAGTATGCGTTTTCCTTCCAGGTATGGGAGAGGATTTGAAGAATTCGTAATTCCTGATTATTATTTGAAAACAACGGTACCCATACCGTTGGTAAGCTCCTTTTCCAGGGCGTTGAGATGCTTCTGCATTTCCAGGCAGGCCATGATCTGATCCATTTCAGTTGCTTTCCTCGCTTCCTCCTGGTTTTCGAAAATCAGCTTTTTGATCTTACGCAGAATAAGATAATTGGTGGTGGAAATAGTATCCTGCAGATACGCATTGTCGCCGTATACGGTGTCAATTTCAAAACGATCTTTCCAGTTGGCGCTCAGATCCGCTTCTCTGTCTTCCAGGATATTGGCAATCTGTTTAGACAATACCTGGTCTTCGTGATAAAGGAACCAGCGCTTATCCTGCAGATTACCGCTGTCGTACAAGACTTTGTATTCTCTCAAAATCCTTTTTACCACATCGCTTTCTGCGAGCGCTTCAAAGTCATAGGGGAGATGGAAAATATAATCT
Source organism: Chitinophaga hostae (assembly GCF_018224885.1). Lineage (GTDB taxonomy): Bacteria > Bacteroidota > Bacteroidia > Chitinophagales > Chitinophagaceae > Chitinophaga > Chitinophaga hostae. Next base: position 191,654 of record NZ_JAGTXB010000013.1, read on the forward strand.
GCTACAGTATTGTTTTCTTCTTCGCTGAAAGGCTTATCTCCAAAGCGCAGTAAAATTTTTACCAGCTCCTTTTCCTGTTTTTCGTGACCGCTGATCAGCGAATCTACCGAGACGCCGGTTTCTGCAGCCTCCATGGCGGCAATGGCCTCTTCGCTCAGTCCGTCGTCATCCGGTGCAGGATTGTTGCGGGCCTGGGCCTGCTCCCGTTTTACAAGCCGGTCGCGGATAAACTTATTGACCAGCTGTATAAGCCCCTGTTCATCAATATGCAGCAGCTGGCTGCATTGACGGATATAATCCTGCTGGCGGGTAAAATCTTCTGCCTTATCAATTTTTGAAATGGTTTCGGCAATTTCATTGACCAGCTGTGATTTTTTATTGCTGTCTGTTCCCACCTCCTGCATGCTGAGGTGGAGCTTAAACAGTACAAAGTCCTGTTTGTTTTCTTTGATGAATTCCCGGAATGCTTCGGCGCCGATCTTTTGTACATAGCTGTCCGGATCTTCTTTATCCGGCAGCAATACCAGCTTCACATTCAGCCCTTCTTCTATGGCCATATCGAGACCGCGCAGCGCTGCTTTTACACCGGCGCTGTCGCCGTCGTACAGGATAGTGAGGTTCTTGGTGTACTTCTTGATAAGCCGCAGCTGATCCTGGGTAAGCGAGGTGCCGCTGGAAGCCACTACGTTTTCCACACCGGCCTGGTGCAGGGAAATCACATCGGTATAACCTTCTACGAGTAAGCATTCATCGAGCTTGTCAATGGCATGCCGCGCAAAGTAGGTACCATACAGTACCCTGCTTTTTATATAGATCTCGTTTTCAGGGGAGTTGATATACTTGGGCGCCCGGTCGGATTTTACCAGGATACGCGCACCAAACCCCAGTATCTTGCCGGATTGGTTATGAATCGGGAAAATAACACGGCCCCTGTAATTATCGGCCGGTTGCTCATTACGAATGGTGACCAGCCCCGTTTTTTGGAGGTATTCCAGGTTATACCCTTTGTCTAATGCAGATTTTGCAAAAGCGTCAAAGGTATTCAGACAGTAGCCCAGCTGGAACTTTTTGATGGTTTCTTCCGTAAATCCCCGTTCTTCAAAATAACTCAGTCCTACATTCTGTCCTTCCTCTTTGTTAAAAAGGGTATCGGTAAAATATTCACGGGCATAGTTGTTTATGATAAACAAACTATCCGCCATGAGCTGGTACTGCTTCAGCTCCGGGCTTACTTCCGTTTCTTCCAGCTCTACCTGGTATCGCTGCGCCAGCCATCGCAACGCTTCTACATAGGAGTATTTTTCATGCTCCATGATAAAGCTGATGGTATTGCCGCTGGCTCCGCAACCAAAGCACTTATAGATCTCTTTGCCGGGAGATACGGTGAAGGAAGGCGATTTCTCGTTGTGAAACGGACATAACCCCAGGTAGTTGGCGCCACGTTTTTTTAGCTTAACGAAGGAGCCTACTATTTCCACAATGTCTATGCGGCTGAGAATCTGTTGTATGGAGTTTTGAGATATCACGGTGCAACTGCAAACTTAGCGAGAAATTATGAATTAAGAATTACGAATTACGTACTTCCCATATATCTCCCCGACAATCCGTAGTTCCTAATTCGTAATTCTTTATATTTGGTAGATTATAAACTAGCCAAATCAATCTTATTTATCAGATGAAAGAAGTATTTATAGTAGCTACGGCCCGCACACCTATAGGTTCGTTCAATGGCGCGCTGGCAGGCATTCCTGCTACACAGCTGGGTGCTACCGTTATAAAAGCAGCCCTGGATAAGGCCGGTATTGCAGCCGCTGCAGTCAATGAAGTGTATATGGGCAATGTGCTCAGCGCCAACCTGGGACAGGCTCCTGCCAACCAGGCCAGCCTGGCAGCAGGCGTACCCAATAATGTACCCTGTACAACGGTCAACAAAGTTTGCGCCTCCGGCATGAAAGCCATTATGCTGGGTGCCCAGAGCATTATGCTGGGTGATAACGATGTAGTAGTAGCCGGTGGCATGGAAAACATGAGCGCCGCTCCATACTACCTGGATAAAGCCCGTACCGGTTATAAACTGGGCCAGGGCAGCGTTATCGATGGTATTATCCGTGATGGCCTCTGGGATCCGTATAAAGATTTCCACATGGGCAACGCAGCAGAATTGTGTGCCACAGCATATCATATTACCCGGGAAGACCAGGACGCGTACGCTGTGGAGAGTTACAAACGCGCAGCAGCAGCCTGGGAAAAAGGTTATTTTAAGGAAGAAGTAGTACCGGTACAGGTACCTGGCAAACAGGTAGTTACCGTGGCAGAAGATGAAGATTATAAAAAAGTCATCTTTGAAAAAGTGCCTTCCCTGAAACCCAGTTTCCAGAAAGATGGTACTATCACCGCCGCCAATGCGTCCAACATCAACGATGGCGCTGCCGCAGTGGTACTGGTAAGCGGAGAAAAACTGAAAGAACTGGGATTAAAACCACTGACTAAGATCATCAGCTTTGCAGATGCTTCCCAGGCGCCGGAATGGTTTACCACCACGCCTGTAAAGGCCATCAATAATGCGCTGACAAAAGCAGGATTGAAAATAAGTGATATGGACTATGCAGAAGTAAACGAAGCGTTTTCCTGCGTGCCTATTGCCAATGCGAAAGACCTGGGCCTGTCGCTCGATAAAGTGAATGTATGGGGCGGCGCCGTAGCTATGGGACATCCCATTGGTTGCAGCGGTGCGCGTATTGTTGTAACCCTCAACTCCATCCTGCATCAGCAACATGCCCGCTATGGCGTAGCCGGTATATGCAATGGTGGCGGAGGTGCAAGCGCGATCATTATAGAAGCCATTAAGCCTTAGCGTTTAAACGAATGTTTTCTTGCCAGGGAGTTTTTTTTGCCCAGGATTAAACAGATTTTGATGATTTACAGGATTTTTTCCTTTTTTGATTTTAAAAGATTACCCAAGATATAAGCGAATTTGCTTGCATCTTGGGTAATCTTTTAAAATCAAATTATAATCACAATAAAAAAATCCTGTAAATCATCAAAATCTGTTTAATCCTGGGCAAAAAAAACTCCCTGGCAAGAAAACATTCGCCGCAATTCGTTAAAAGCTAATGGCTGGCAGCTAATAGCTCAAAGTAATCACCGTATCCCGTTTGTTCAGTTGTATCCTTACACTGTCGTTTGCCCGTTTAGCCATCCTGAGCGATGTCACCATCGTCTGTGGCGTTATTACGTCCGGCGTTACCTTCTCAAATAATAAGTATTTGTCTTCCACCAGGCTGTATACCGGGTAAACAGATAGTATACCGGTGGTTTTTGTTTGCAGCGCAAAATCATCGTCGATTTTGTAGCGCTGAAACTCACTATCCGACAGCAGGGTAATGGCCGCAACGAGGGTGATGGTGCGGAGTGGAGGCAACAGCAATCCCAGTAACAACACAAAAGGAAATCCAAAGAAACAGAGCAGGTAGGCATACCTGGCGTCATTGCCTGGCTTGGTAAGACCATAGAGCAGCATGCCGGTGCCGGCGTAGAGGGTAAAGAATATCCGTTCTGTTTGGGTACCTTTAAAACCGTAGCTGTTAAGCATCAGCAGCAGGCATAAAGCAGCCAGACAGCCGAATACCAGGTGAATGTGCCATAACAACCACTCGGCTGCCGGTGATTTTACCTTTTTGATCTTACAGGAAAGGGCCGCTAAAAAACATAAGGTCAGGATAGTAATGGTGATCATGACAGTGGGATATTGTTGGTAGGTCTCAATAAAGTTTAAAATATAAATATATATTATTTATTTAATAAAATACCAACAATATGTGTGTCAGCGGCATAATAATTATTAATCGGGTGTTTGCTTTGCTTTTTCGCTAACAAACAATATTTTTGCCCTGCCTTTCAATAAGGCATTTAAACTTTCAATTAAGAATAGCATGCGTCAGATAGCTTTCAGACAAGCCTTAAGAGAAGCCCTGCAGGAGGAATTTCGCCGTGATGAACGGGTATTCCTTATGGGGGAGGAAGTAGCCGAATACAATGGCGCTTATAAAGTGAGCCAGGGAATGCTGGATGAGTTTGGTCCAAAACGTGTTATTGACACGCCAATTGCAGAACTTGGATTTACTGCCATTGGAGTAGGTGCTGCTCAGAATGGCCTGCGCCCGGTTCTTGAATTCATGACCTGGAACTTTGCCGTACTGGCGCTGGATCAGATCCTCAATACCGCCTCTAAAATGCTCGCGATGAGTGGTGGACAGGTTGGATGCCCGATCGTTTTCCGTGGACCTAACGGTTCTGCCGGACAGCTGGGCGCTCAGCACTCTACTGCTTTCGAAAGCTACTATGCCAATATCCCAGGCCTTAAAGTAATTTCCGTTTCTAACCCTTATGATGCAAAAGGTTTGCTGAAAGCGGCTATCCGCGATGATGATCCGGTTGTTTTCATGGAGAGCGAGTTAATGTATGGCGATATGGGCGAAGTACCTGAAGAAGAATACATCATCCCGATCGGGAAAGCCGATATCAAACGTGCAGGTAAAGATGTAACCATCGTTTCTTTCAACAAAATGATGAAAGTAGCCCTGGGTGCAGCAGAAGAACTGGCGAAAGAAGGCATCGAAGCAGAGGTAATCGATTTGCGCACCATCCGTCCGCTGGATTGGTTCACCATCCTCGAGTCTGTAAAGAAAACCAACCGCCTGGTAATCGTGGAAGAACAATGGCCTTTTGCGAGCATCTCTTCTGAAATCACTTACCGTATCCAGAAAGAAGGTTTCGACTACCTGGATGCACCAATCCGCCGTATCACTGCACAGGATGCTCCTATGCACTATGCGCCAAACCTGGTTAAACTGTACCTGCCCGATATCGAGCGTACCGTGAAACTGGTGAAAGAAGTAATGTATATGAAGAAATAGCTTTTAGCCATCAGCAGTTAGCTGTTGGGCAGGAGCGAAGATGATAAAACAGAACGGAGCGAAGATTATCTTCGCTCCGTTCTGTTTTATTTATGTTAATAGCTGATAGTCAGCGGCTAGGAAAATAAATCACTCGACAGGTATCTGTCGCCGCGATCGCAGATGATGCTAACGATAACGCCGCTACGCAGTTCCTGGGATACCCGTACTGCCGCGGCCACGGCGCCGCCGCTGCTCATACCGCAAAAAACAGCCTCCTCTTTTGCGAGCCGCCGGGTCATTACCCTGGCTTCTTCTTCCGAAATATCCATGATCCTGTCTACCCTTGGTCTTTCGAATATTTTCGGGAGATAAGCCTCCGGCCATTTGCGGATGCCAGGGATCCTGGACCCTTCTGTCGGCTGGCAGCCAACAATCTGTATATCGGGATTTTGTTCTTTCAAAAAACGGGATACGCCCATAATAGTACCGGTAGTGCCCATGGCGCTTACAAAATGGGTTATCTTGCCGTCGGTATCTTTCCAGATTTCAGGACCGGTAGTTTTGTAATGCATGCCATAGTTGTCGGGATTGGCAAACTGATTCAGCATAAAATAACCGCCGCCGGCCACTTTCTCATTGGCATAGTCTATAGATCCTTCCATAGATAATTCCTTGGGAGTCAGCGTTACCTTGGCGCCATATACTTCCATTGTCAGCACGCGCTCCCGTGTGGCATCCGATGGCATCACCAGCTCAATCTCCAGGTTAAATAAACTGGCTATCATGGCCAGCGCAATACCGGTATTGCCACTGGTGGCTTCAATGAGTTTCATACCCGGTTTAATGTCGCCCCTGTCCAGCGCCCCTTTGATCATGCCATAGGCTGCCCTGTCTTTCACACTGCCCGCAGGATTGTTACCTTCCAGTTTGGCAAATATTTTCACCGCAGGATTTACTGATATATTTTTTAACTCTACCATCGGCGTATTGCCGATGAGATCTATGATGGAAGCCATTGTATTAGTCCTGGTTTGTATCTGAAAATTTATGTTCTGCCTTGTAGTAGATCCGCGAAAATGGCTCCACACTCTTTATCAGCCACACATTACCACCAATCACGCTGTGATGGCCAATCACGGTATCGCCACCCAATATTGTTGCGCCTGCATAAATCACCACATGCTCCTCAATAGTAGGGTGCCTTTTGCTGCGCGCCATGCTTTTTTCAATACTCAGCGCACCCAGTGTTACACCCTGGTATAGCTTTACATGCGGACCTATCACAGTGGTTTCTCCGATAACAATACCGGTACCATGGTCTATGCAACACCAGGGCGCAATTACAGCCCCCGGATGAATATCCACACCGGTACGGGAATGTGCCAGCTCCGTGATCATGCGCGGTAACACCGGTATTTTCAGGTTATACAGGGCATGCGCAATGCGGTAAAAAGCAATCGCATAAAAGCCGGGATAGGCACGGATAACCTCGTATATACAGGATGCAGCCGGGTCGCCCTGGTAAATGGCACCCGCATCTTTGGTCAGTTCATCGTAAATAACCGGCACCTTATTCATAAAGGCCTGGCTGAGAGAGGCCGCATCGGTGGGCAGTTGATTCGCCATAGATTGCAGTAACTGCTGCAGTTGCGCTTCCAGCTCATGACTGTATTGCTCCAATGCCGCCGCATCAGTGATCACCACTCCCTTATGCTCCGGAAATAACCAGTTCAACAGCTTGCTTACAAAATCATCTACTGCACCCGTAGCCGGATAGGCATTTGCCGCTGCCAGCTGGTGCCGCCGCTTCAACTCTTCAAGAAAATCATTCATATGCGGATCGAATTACAGGTATTGGCACTTTTGTATATCTTGAAATTACGCATAAATCCCGTAAAGGTAGTAGACTGTTCGGGAAAATACAACAACAACAGCTGTTAGCTGTTAGCCGTTAGCTTTTAGATGGAGGCAATATCGCCTTGATGGCTGCAAAAAGCAGGCAGTGTTATGCTATCAATCACCAGTTTCCCATCGCTCTTAACAACCGCTTGCTAAAAGCTAACGGCTAAAAGCTAAAAGCTTTATCCACTCCTCCGCCCCTTCCATCATAACATCAAATACAGGATCTTTGATATCATAATACGCATCGGCATTATCCGGGAAATATTTCGCCAGCTGTTGTTTTATGACTGCGTAGGCGCTGGCGGCACGGGGGTGAGCCCGCAGGTAATCGCGGCATAACAGCGCATAACGCTGGTTAAACCGGCCGTTTACCCGTATGTGCAGATTAACCCGCCTGTTTGTTTTAAAGTAAAAATGCTTTTCCAGTTCTGTATCAGCCAGGTCTTCCCTGCCCGGAGGCCGATGGTCGGCAAGATGCAGCTTTCTGATATATCCCAGCTGCTTCAGCGCCGCCTGAACCGGCACCTCCAGCGAGGCAACGGTCACCTGCACATCAATCACATCTTTGGCTGCCAGCCCGGGAATGCTGGTCGACCCAATATGATCCACCGCCAGCGCATAATCACCCAGGGCTGTTTTCAGTGCTGTGGCAATGTGGTTGTATTCTTCCGGCCAATGGTCGCTGTAAGGTATGATCTCAATTGTTTCCGACATGTTAAATGATATTAGATCTGCAATTTTAACTGATTAATCTTTATTTTTGCCCGTTGTATAAATGGCAGGTATTGCTGATCATACAAAACCAAACTTGACTATGGCTAACATTCTGATAATAGACGACGAAAAAAGTATTCGCAAAACGCTCACGGAAATTTTAAGTTATGAAGGGTATAAGGTAGACGAGGCGGCCGATGGCATGGAAGGATTTAAAATGTTCCAGGCGAAGTCGTACGATGCCGTTTTGTGCGACATCAAGATGCCGAAAATGGATGGGTTGGAATTTCTTGAGAAAGCGAAGGAAGTGAATGCAGATATTCCTATTATCATGGTGTCTGGCCACGGTAACATCGATACCGCCGTAGATGCCGTGAAAAAAGGCGCTTACGACTATATCTCCAAGCCGCCGGATCTGAACAGGTTGCTCATTACCCTGCGTAATGCCATGGATAAAACAACCCTGGTAACGGAAACCAAAACCCTGCGCCGCAAAGTAAACAAGGTGCCGGAAATGATAGGGCAATCAAGTCCCATTCTGAAGATCCGGGAAACAATAGAAAAAGTAGCCCCTACAGATGCCAGGGTACTGATCACCGGTGAAAACGGGGTGGGTAAGGAGCTGGTAGCCCGCTGGCTGCACGAACGTAGCAACCGTGCCTCCGGTCCTATGGTGGAAGTAAACTGCGCCGCCATCCCCAGCGAATTGATTGAAAGCGAGCTGTTTGGACACGAGAAAGGCTCTTTTACCTCTGCGGTAAAACAGCGGATCGGCAAATTTGAACAGGCCAGCGGCGGTACACTTTTCCTCGATGAAATCGGGGATATGAGTCTCAGCGCACAAGCCAAAGTATTACGTGCCTTACAGGAAGGAAAAATTACCCGCGTAGGCGGCGATAAGGAAATCAGCGTAGACGTACGCGTAGTGGCAGCTACCAATAAAGACCTGCTCCAGGAAGTGGATGGCAAAAATTTCCGACTGGATCTGTATCACCGTTTGAGCGTTATTCTCATCCACGTACCATCCCTGAACGATCGCAGGGATGATGTACCTTTGCTGGTAGATAGCTTCCTCGACAGCGTTTGCAGCGAATATGGTATTTCCCGCAAAGCGATCGATAAAGATGCGATGAAAGCATTGCAAAGCCATAACTGGACCGGTAATATCCGCGAGCTCCGGAACGTGGTGGAAAGATTGATCATCTTATCCGGTAAAACCATTACTGTTGATGATGTGGACGATTTTGTAGTGCCTGCCCGCGAAAAGAAAAAAGTAAGTTCTTAACCTGCTATATGCAAAAACACCTGTATCTGATCAGTGGACTGGGAGCGGATGAGCGCATTTTCAGCAATCTGCGCTTCCCCGCCGGCTACCAGGTGCATAACCTGCAGTGGATTACCCCGCTGCAGGATGAACCCATCAGCCAGTATGCTGCCCGCATGGCAAAAAATATTACGGCTGATGGGAGCATTTCTATCATGGGGGTATCTTTTGGAGGAATCATGAGCCTGGAAATAGCCAGGCATATTCCCGTAGAAAAAAACATCCTGCTTTCCAGTATAAAACTCAGCGCAGAAAAACCTCCCTACTATAACTGGGTAAAGCGACTGGGCTTATACAAACTCCCGGACCAGGTACTTTATCAACGCCGTAATATTGTAGTTAAAAGGTTTCTGAACATTGAAACCGAAGCAGAGCGCACACTGGTAAATGAATATCTCGCGAAGCGGGATTATACCTATATGCGATGGGCTGTTAATGCCATCCTGCATTGGGAAAATAACGAGATACCGGAAGGCCTCGTACATATCCACGGCGGTAAAGACATGCCTTTTCCCCTTAAATACGTGAAACCCACCCACGTTATCCCCGATGGTGGCCATTTTATGGTCCTCAACCGCGCAAAAGAAATTAACCGGATACTCGAAGAAACGATGAGCTAGTTTTTTTTGCCCAGGATTAAACTGATTATGATGATTTACAGGATTTTTTCTTTTTTGATTTTAAAAGATTAAGGAAGATATAAGGGAGTTTTTTGCCTGTATCTTCCTTAATCTCTTAAAATCAATTTGTAATCACAAGGAAAAAATCCTGTAAATCATCATAATCAGTTTAATCCTGGGCAAAAAAATCCTGGCAAAAAAAGTTAACAGCTAACAGCTAACAGCTGGTTCGCTATCTCCACGTTAGGTGGCAGCGGCTCCGTCAGTAACCGGGTTTGCGGACCGGCCAGCCATATTTTTACACCGGGATACAGCTCACTAAGTTGGCGGGCAAACCCATTCATGGCGGCTTTGGTGGTATTGGTAAGCAAATGGGTGTAAATATGTGTGACCTTCTTTGCCTGCATAAAAGGAGCCAGGTCGGCTAACGGCACATTGGGTCCGAAGCTGGTAACCATTTTGCCCTGCTTTTTCAACAGGTATTGTACATACAGTAACGGGATCTCGTGAAATTCACCTTCCGGTAAAAATAACAGGAAGTGCTCTGCGGCAGCGTAATTCATTGGCTGCCCGTCAATAGCCGTCATTATTTTGGTGCGGATAATACTGGAAGAAAAATGTTCCTGTGCAGGTATCACCTGGCCGGTTAGCCACAATACGCCTATTTTTTCAAGAAAAGGATAAATTACCCCGGTAATACATTTTTCAAACCCCAGGTGCAATACCTGGCTGTAAAAGATCCGCTCAAAACGTTGATGGTCGTAATCCAGGGTGGCCGCTATCAGCTCATTCACCGGCAACAGGGAGGATTTCCCGGCTACTGCAATTTCAAGGGAAAGTTGATTCTGCTCAGGTTCTGACAAAGCAGCTATGCGCGAGATCTTCATCCCGTGGTGGTATAAATAGGCAATGCGCAGCAACGTTTTCAGGTCATCACTATCATATGTTCTGTGATTGGTGTCTTTTCGCCTGGCCTGGAAAAGTGAGTAACGTTGCTCCCAGATCCTGATCGTATGTGCCTTTATACCGGTAAAGTTTTCAATATCCTTAATAGTAAATGTATTCAACGCAGGTATAGTAAAAAGTCAAATTTAGTTAATTCATTTGTGCCTGCCCTATATGGATAAAAATTATAATAAACGATCTTTTAATCTATTTTTAAGAAAACTTTTGTAAAGTAATCGTTACGGGCAAGCGACAGAATATTATATTTGCCTTTTTAAGCATCTAATAAGCGTAACTGAATGAACCTGGCATTTTGGAAAAAAAACAAAGACAGTCAGCCTAAGAAAAAGAAATCTGCGGTTAGAGAATGGTTAGACGCTGGTATCTTCGCTATTATAGCAGCCACCCTTATCCGCACCTTTATTTTTGAGGCCTATACGATCCCGACCCCCTCTATGGAAAAGACCTTACTTGTAAACGATTTTCTGTTTGTAAGCAAGATCAGTTACGGTCCACGTATCCCAATGACCCCCCTGGCAGTGCCTTTTGTGCATCATACCCTGCCTTTTACAAAATCTGCCAAAGCTTATTCTGAAGCGGTTAAATGGAAATACAGGCGTTTACCCGGCTTTTCCGATATTAAACGCTACGATGTGGTGGTATTCAACTTCCCGGAAGGAGATACCGTAGCCATAGATTCACCGGATCCGAGCTACTATAACATGGTAAGGGCTACTGGCTGGCAGTCTGTTCAGAACTCCTACGAAATCGTTCAGCGCCCGGTAGATAAACGCGAAAACTATATCAAACGTTGCATGGCGCAAGCCGGCGATACCCTGAAGATCATTGATGGCGCTGTTTATATCAACGGACAGGCAGCACCGGTACCTCCAGGCAGTCAGCATAAATACATCGTGGAAACAACCGGCGATCAGCTGAACGCCAGCCGTCTCGAAGAATTGGGCATTGCTACCACTGCGCCGGACTTTTACCAGATCGATGGCAGCAAATTCCTCTACAACCTGACACCAGCCAACGTGGCAGCACTGAAGCAATTCCCGATCGTTAAAAATATAACGATCTATGAAGATGCTAATTTTGGAGACTTTAACTATAACAGCATTTTCCCCCATGATACCGCACATTTCAAATGGACAGATGAAAACTTCGGCCCTATGTATGTGCCTAAGAAGGGAGTTACCGTAAAGCTGGAAGAAAGTAACATTGCTTTATACGACCGCATCATCCGTGTATATGAAGGCAACACACTGGAAAGAAAAGATGGAAAGTTTATTATCAATGGTCAACCCGCTGATACCTACACTTTCAAAATGAACTACTACTGGATGATGGGGGATAACCGTAATAACTCGCTGGACTCCCGTTTCTGGGGCTTTGTGCCGGAAGATCACGTGGTAGGCAAGGCATGGCTTATCTGGATGAGCTACGGAGAAGGGGGCATTCGCTGGAGCCGTATCTTTAGAAATATTAAGTAAGTAATTGTCGCTAAATATAATTTAAAGTAACTTACGGACCGGCATATCGCCGGTCCGTAGTTGTCTCAGCCCCCGCAATAACTGCCGGAAAAACGACCCAAAAAACTTTACATCGCTGATATGGAAAAACAATTGCTGCATATAGAATACCTGGTATACAACGATATCAACGGCCTGGATGATGCAGATGCCTGGTTACTGAAAGAGGCAAGGGAAGTTACTGCCCACGCTTATGCACCGTATTCACGTTTCCAGGTAGGTGCAGTGATCCGGCTGGCTAACGGTGAAATAGTGGCAGGCTCCAACCAGGAAAATGCCTCTTTCCCTATCGGTATTTGTGCAGAACGTGTAGCGCTGGCTTCTGCTGCTTCTGTATATCCCAATATTGATATCGATACCATCGCTATCAGTTATCACAATATCAATGGCGATAGCTCGCACCCCATTTCTCCCTGCGGTATGTGCCGGCAGGCCATTTCAGAATATGAAATGAAGCAGAACAGCCCTATCAGGCTTGTGTTAGGCGGCCTTAGCGGAAACGTATATGTGATCAACCGTGCCAATGACCTGCTGCCACTCTCTTTCAGTGGAGAGGAGCTAAACAGGTAATATCGTTATATATCATTTATTTCTATTTAAACAATAGCATTTGTAAATTATTTAATATATATATTTGTCGGCGCCGCTAAAGCACCGCGACCTATGAAACCCAGCCAGCTTTCCATCAGTATTTGTTCCATTTTGCTATCTACTGTCATGTATAGTGAACCGGCGGCTTGTTACTTTGATAAGCAACAAGAAAAGGCGGTAAACTACCGGTCAGGTATATACGCTGATAAAGATACGCTTGACATAGTGGCACGGAATCAGCGTTTGGCACACGACTTGTATGACAGGGGACTTTTTAAACGGGCAATTGTGCAATGGAAAAAAGTGCTGCACTTGCAACCATCCAATGCTTTTGCTATGTTTATGCTTGGAAAATCGTATATGGGTGCGGGTGAGCAGGAAAGGGGAGAGGCCCTGTGTGATAAAGCTATCTTGTTGGAAGAACAACCGTCAACTACCGATAAAATCATTTGCCACAGTGTAGAAGGGTTTTAAACAGCGCATAAAGGATAGGCAAGCTCCTTTTTTCGTTGCTGCTTACTGTGGTATTTTCTTCGGCAGCTTCGGCCACGGCGGCCGCAAGCTGCCAGCGCTGCGATCCGTAAGGCCCGCAGCGTTTTTATTAAAAAGAAA
>NZ_JAGTXB010000014.1 GCF_018224885.1 Chitinophaga hostae
ATTTCATTCAGCAAAATCATTTTAAATCTGATTTTCATGTACAATAAATTTGTATTTTCTATAGCCTTACTAGGTGGTTTGTTTTTTATACTGGTCAGCTGTAAGAAGCAGGAAGATAAAGGAATTCCGCCGGTGTCAATTACACATGTTAAAGGCGTGGCAGGTTACGGGGAAGCTATTTTTACCTGGGACCCTGTTTCAAATACCCCTGCAGATTCCGCCAGCTTTTTATATACTTCGATCAGTTATGCCGATAGCACCGGTAAAGTTTATGAACAAAAGTACAGTCGATATACCGATAGCGTAGCTATCACCGGACTGAGTAACAGACCTTATACATTTATCATCAAAACGGTAGGTACCAAGGGGGCTTTTACGGATGTAACCTCGATTACGCTGACACCCAATCAACCAGTATACGTGATCATCGCGAAAACGTTGCTGATTGAACCCAGCATTGGCGGCGCCAGGGTATCATGGATAAACAATACCGGTAAAACCGTGGTCGTAAATGCATCCTGGAAGGACGCCTCCGGTACCACGCAGAGCCAGTCATTTACATCTTCAAAGGTGAATGGAGTGGGATATGTATCAGGGCTTGCCGGTGGCGCTCCGGTTGTTGTGTCGGCAACGGTGGCTGATATATCTCAAATCAGATCCGCGCCGGTTACAGCTACCATTACACCACAGGTAGAGGTGCGATTGTCCAGAACCGGATGGTCTGTAGCCGGTTTCAGCGATCAGGAGGCTGGTGGCGAAGGTCCTGTAAATGGCTATGCTACTGCAGCTATTGACGGTAATACGGGTACCTTCTGGCACACTGCATGGAATGAATCGCAGCCGCCCTATCCGCACTGGATCGCCATAAATATCGGGCAAGCCGCTACTATATCAAGGTTTGGACTGGTAAACCGGCAAAATAACAGCGGCGGTCAAACTGAAATTCAGCTTATGGGCAGTATGGACAAAACTAACTGGACGGATCTGGGAACATTTCCTTTCCAGCAAAAAAATCCGGAGCAGTTTTTTTCTGTCTCACCGCAAAAATGGCAATACCTCAAAGTGGTGCTAACAAAAGGCCCCAACTTCTTTGGCTTTTTAGCTGAAATAAATTTATACGGGGCGCAGTAACATCAGGCATGCCCCGTGTGAACCTTTCGCCGTTCTAAAAAACGTGATACCTTTCGTATGAGGGTATCACGTTTTTTTCTGAGCAACTTTTTCATTCCTGGTAATTCGTATCGTCTTGTTTCAATGCGCTGAAAAAATAGTGCGCTCATCAGGCCTGGTGCTGCATTACTTATTGATACCGTTGTAAGTTGATTCACACTACAAATAGTGCAACGATCTTTGCCAATTTCGATGCTTTTTTGATCACTATCTATCCTGCTCCGGCCGTTCCGGGCAGGTTTTTATATAACGCCATTTCCCCGGAATACTGATTGCTGCTAATTCTCAGGTTCTTTTAACTTTTATGCACAGCACATCTTTCTTCCATCTTACCGGCAACAGCCGTCTTTACCCAACTCGCCGTGAAAACAAATAATCCTTACTTTTAGCTCCATCACATTTTTTCGGCAATTTCCAGTTAATATGATTTCTTCAAACACCCTGTCCGTTTGTAGTTCCGAGCTTTTGGATGAAGTGGCGGATGGTAATGAAAGTGCCTTCCGGCAGTTGTTTGATATTTATGCCGATAGAATTTATGGCGTAGCATATACCTATACAAAATCTCCTCACCTCTCAGAAGAGATTGTACAGGACGTATTTGTGAAAGTATGGCTTAAAAGAACCTCCTTGCCCGCAGTCAGGAATATCGCGGATTATATCTTTATCATTTCAAGAAACAGGATTTTGAATGAACTGCGTCGCCTCCGGCTGGAGAAAGATTATCTCCGGCAGTTATTGTCGGAAGAGGGGGAACAGCTTCAGTCGCCGGAAAGTGAATACGTGCTGAAAGAATCCCGCCATCTTATTGTGAACGCTATCAACAGCCTGCCGCCCCAGCAAAAAGTGGTATACCAGCTTAACCAGCTACAGGGGCTGAGACTGGGAGATGTGGCATTGCAACTGGGCTTATCCAGGAACACCGTCAGAAACCACCTGGCGAGGGCCACCCAATCTATACGGGACTATATTCATGAACACTCTGATGAGTCAACCTTTCTCTTCGTAATAATTTTTTTTGCATTACAGTAGTATCCCACTGGTACATTTCTTTAAGTCGCGTGTCTTTATCCTGAATCAGTTACAATAACACTGGTAACGAAAGCAATATGCAACGATTTCGCAGCATCATAAAAACATACCTGGAAGGCCGTATGTCGGAAAAGGAACTGTCAGAACGACTATCTGCTCACGATGATGAGCTGCACAGCACCATTCATGAACAGCTGGAATCCGGGGCCTTTGACGGCCTTACAAATCCTGCGGGTCGCGAGGAAATGTATAACCGTGTGATGGCGCAGGCGAAACAAACCGAAAGCGGCCTGCATATTTCCTATCGCAAATGGTTCAGGGTGGCTGCTGCCATATTGCTTCCGGTGATGGCTGTGGCAGGGTGGTGGTACTATACGCAGGAACAACTTCCTCATAAATTGACAGAACATCATATCACCCGGTCTGCAAAGAACAAAGTGGTGCTTACACTTTCAGACGGCACAGCTATCGAACTGGACAGTTCCGGGAAAGGAGTGGTGGCCAGGCAGGGAAATACGGTGGTACTGAAAAAAGACAACGGACAACTTGTTTACAATCCGTCGCTCAACAAAGGAGGCGAGGTACTCTATAATAAAATATCGACGCCAAAAGGAGAAACATTTAGGGTAACACTGCCGGATGGCAGCACCGCATTGCTGAATGCAGCTTCCTCCATACGTTTCCCGGTGGTATTTTCAAAAGATAGCAGGCAGGTAGAAGTAACCGGTGAGGCATATTTTGAGATAGAAAAAGCGAGGGCGCCCTTTCGTGTTAAAACCAGGGGCGCAGAGATACAGGTACTGGGTACTAAGTTTAACGTAAACGGATATACGGACGAAAGCGCGCTCAGGGTAACATTGCTGGAAGGCGCAGTGAAAGTGGCTGGCAGCAGGGACAGTGTAATGCTGCACCCTGGTCAGCAGGCGGTGCTGACCGGCTATGATGCGGGTGTGCGCGACCGGGTAGACCTCGAGGAGGCGATGGCATGGAAGAATGGAAACTTCGTTTTCAATAGCCTTACCCTGCCCGAAATCATGCGCCAGATCTGCCGCTGGTACGACGTAGAAGTAACCTATGAAGGACCGGTAAGTCAGAAACGTTTTACCGGGATAGTAGGGCGTAATGAAAGCATCTCAGAAGTACTCGGCTTTATGCAAACAGCCGGCATCAAATATAAAATCAACGATCGGAAAATAGTTATAACGCAGTAACAAATATCACCAAAATCCGCCCATAAAAAACCGTTCTGTGTGCGAGACAGAACGGCTGAATACGGGCAAACTATCCGGATAGCTATCCGGATAAGGAGTTCTATGCTCAGAAATCTCTAATCATTTACCCTAATCCACTCATTAAAAATGAGTAATTGAAAAAACAAAAGTATGAATTTAAGAGGACATTTCCTTGCCCATCCACGATGTGAAACAATCACAAAACTATTGTTGATGATGAAGTTTACTGCTTTTGCCCTGTTCTGTTTTTGCATGCAGACCAGCGCCACCGGGTTTAGCCAGAGCGTTACATTATCAGAAAAGAATGTGTCACTGAAAACGGTACTAAAAGAAATCAACCGTCAAACAGGATACAAATTTTTCTATGAAGATGAACTGGTAAACAATGCCACAGGCATAAACATTGACGTTCGTAACGTACCATTATCTGATGCCTTGAAAACCTGTTTCAAAGGCCTTTCGTTAACTTATTCGGTCTCGAAAAACCGGATCATTATCACGGCAACAGAAACCGCCGGAAAGGACTCCGCTTCGGCAACCGCACCGCTGGCGGTAGACATCACCGGGGTGGTACTTGGTGATGACGGCACGCCATTGCCGGGTGCTACCGTAAAACTGAAAGGTACTGCCAAAGGCGTAACCACAGATGCTAACGGACACTTTTCCATCCAGGTACCGCGCACCGGCGTATTGCTCACGGTGTCGTTTATTGGCTATGAGCAGCTGGACGTAACCGTGCATTCCGCAGACCCAATGCGGATTGTACTTAAACGCCTGGAATCAAAAGTAGAAGAGGTAGTAGTGGTAGCGCAGGGAAGACAACGGAAAACAGAAGTGGTGGGAGCCGTTACCTCTATTAAACCGGCAGAACTGAAGATCCCCAGCAGCAACCTGACGAATGCACTCGCCGGAAAACTGGCAGGTATTATCGCTTATCAGCGGAGTGGCGAACCGGGATTCGACAACGCTGATTTTTTTGTCAGGGGCGTAACTACTTTCGGTTACCGGAAATCACCCCTGATCCTGATCGATAATATTGAAGCATCTACCACGGATCTCGCACGTCTCCAGGTCGATGATATCGCGAGCTTTTCCATCATGAAAGATGCCACCGCCACCGCATTGTACGGATCTAAAGGCGCCAATGGCATCATACTCATCACCACCAAGGAAGGTAAGGAAGGAGCCGCCAATGTGTCGTTCAGGGCAGAAAACTCTGTTTCCCGCTCTACCCGGAATGTACAACTGGCCGATCCGGTAACGTATATGGAATTGGCTAATGAAGCGGTGCTTACAAGAAATCCCCTGGGTGGACTGCTCTACTCGAAAGATAAAATTGAGAACACCAGGAATGGAACTGACCCGGTGGTATACCCGTCGACCGACTGGCAAAAAATGTTATTGCGTAATTCGGCCCTCAACCAGCGTTACAACCTGTCGGTAAACGGCGGCGGAAAGATAGCACGTTACTATGTATCCGGTGCTATGAACCTGGACAATGGGATTTTAAAAGTAGATAAGAAAAGTAACTTCAACAGCAATTCCAAACTCAAGTCATACTCGATCAGGAGTAATGTCAATGTGAATCTTACCCCTTCCACGGAGATGATCGTGCGTATATCAGGAAGCTTTGATGATTATTCAGGACCCATCAAAGGGGGGCAGGATATTTATGGTCAGATCATGCAATCGAATCCTGTACTATTCCCCGCCTATTACGAGCCTACGGAAGAAACAAAGTATGTGCGGCATATTATGTTTGGTAATGCTGCCGACGGCAAATACAATAATCCGTATGCGGATCTGCAGAAAGGATACAAACAGTTTAACAGGTCTGCCATCAATGCGCAGCTGGCGCTTAATCAAAAGCTGTCTTTTATTACGGAAGGTCTTTCCGCCAGGGGCTTGATCAATATTCAACGCAATGCCTACTTTGCCGTATCAAGGTCTTATAATCCGTTCTTTTACCTGGCCTACAATTACGACTATGTGAGCAAAGGGTATTCGCTGAATGCGATCAACCAGGAGGCAGGGCAATCGCACGCGCCTGCAGGTACGGAGTATCTTGACTACGCGGAGAATGATAAAACATTGTCGTCCGACTTTTATGCCGAGCTGGCAGTAGACTATCGCAGAACATTTAATAAAGTACATGGCCTGAGTGGTACACTGGTAGGAATAGCAAAGAACAGTCTTACCGGAAATGCAGGCAGCCTCCAGAATTCCCTTCCTTTCAGGAACGTGGGCTTATCAGGACGCGCCACCTATTTGTATGATAACAGGTATGCGGCCGAGTTTAACTTCGGCTACAACGGATCGGAGCGATTTTATAAAACCCATCGTTTTGGTTTCTTCCCTTCAGCAGGTGTTGCTTATACCGTGTCAAATGAAAACTATTGGGAGAAGTTAAAGGATGTGGTCACTAAACTTAAATTAAGGGCCACGTATGGCCTGGTGGGCAATGATGCTATCGGTAGCCCTACTGACCGTTTCTTTTACCTGTCTAACGTGAATATGAGCAGTGGTGACAGGAGTATGGTATTTGGAACGCTGAAAAATTACAGTCTTACCGGTATCGACATCTCCAGGTATGGCAACAATGATATTACCTGGGAGCAGGCGGCAAAAACCAATATCGGGTTTGAAGCGTCCTTCTTCGACCGTTTAAACCTCGAAGTGGATGTATACAACGAAAAAAGATCCAACATCCTGATGCCCCGTACGTCGATCCCTACTACCATGGGGTTGTCGGCTGGCCTGAGCGCTAACGTTGGGAAGGCATCTGCACATGGTATAGATGTGGCCATGGATTATTCTCACCAGATCACCAGTAAATGGTGGGCCAAGGCAATGGCTAACTTTACCTACGCCACCAGCCGGTTTGATGTATATGAAGAACCATCTTACCCGGAAAAAAATAAATCGCATGTGGGTCACTCACTTTCCCAGCAGTGGGGATACATCGCAGAACGACTGTTTGTAGATGACCTGGATGCAAAAAATTCTCCCAAACAAAACTTCGGCTTATACGGAGGCGGAGATATCAAGTACAGGGACGTTAACGGAGATGGAAAGATCACGGAGCTGGATATGGCCCCGATCGGCTTCCCGACTACGCCGGAAATCGTATATGGCTTTGGGTTATCCTCGGGGTATGATCGTTTCGATTTCAATATCTTTTTCCAGGGACTGGCCAGGGAATCTTTCTGGATCGATTCCAAAGCTACTTCTCCTTTCATCGATGATCAACGCCAGTTGTTAAAAGTTTGGGCGGATAATCACTGGAGTGAAGACAATCAAAATATTTATGCCCTGTGGCCCAGGCTGAGCACCAGTTTGATCGATAACAACAACCAAACCAGCACCTGGTTTATGAGAAATGGAGCGCTGCTGCGTATCAAATCCATAGAAATTGGTTATACACTACCCACCCCGCTGATGAAACGCCTGCGCCTTTCCAATGCCAGGTTTTACCTGAACGGCACCAACCTGTTTACCTTCAGCAAGTTTAACCTGTGGGATGTGGAAATGGGTGGCAATGGTTTGGGATACCCCATTCAGCGGGTGTTTAATGCAGGCGTAACCTGTTCATTTAAATAGTAAATAACTAACAGTGAAAAAAACACGTATGAAGATCATAAAGATAATGTTGCTGGGGATAATGATCACCTGCACCAGTGGCTGTAAAAAGTTTCTTGATATTATACCCGATAACGTGGCAACCCTGGACCAAGCCTTCCAGATGCGGGCTACCGCCAAAAAGTACCTGTTTACCTGCTATTCGTATCTGCCGGATTTGGGCCATCCGGCGGCAAACTATACTTTCCTGGGATCGCGGGAAATAGCCACGCCGTATCCCGGCTCCCAGGCTCCTGGTATACCCGGGTCAATTATGCAGCTTTGCTACGACTACCAGAATATTGTAAATCCTATCAACAACTACTGGGATGGAAACATGGATGACAACGGTGGTATAGCCATGTTTACCGCGATGCGTACCTGCAATATATTCCTGGAGAACATAGGCAGGGTGCCGGATATACAGGAGGTGGAAAGAAAAAGATGGATCGCCGAAGTCAAAGTATTAAAGGCATATTATCATTTCCTGATGATGCGCATGTACGGCCCCATTCCCATGATGAAAACAAATATCCCCGTATCGGCTGATGTGGAAGCGGTAAAAGTAAAGCGCGACCCGGTAGATGACGTAGCCGCCTATATCGCCCAGCTGGTGGATGAAGCAGTACCGGATCTGCCGTCGGTGATCAACAACCAGCGGGAGGAGTTAGGACGTATTACCACTCCTATTGCATTGGCTGTAAAGGCCTATGCACTGACCCTCGATGCGAGCCCTCTTTTCAATGGGAATGCAGACTATGCCGGCTTAAAAAATAAGGATGGCCAGGCACTGGTGAATACCGCATTCGACAGGGGGAAATGGCAAAAAGCAGCGGCAGCCTGTAATGATGCCATTACAGCGGCTAATAATGCCGGATTTAAACTGTACTATTTCGAGAAACCTTTTGACCTCAACAACATTGGTGATACCACCAAAAAATGTATGGACATCAGGTGTGCGATTAGCGAAGAATGGAACCAGGAGTGTATATGGGGCTTTCCTCAAACCACTACCAGCGAATTACAACGGGAGTGTGCTCCCAGGAACGATGTTTATTCCTATACCTATGCTTTATGGGCGGCGAATATGAATGCCTGTGAAATATTCTATACCGGGAATGGTGTGCCGATTGAAGAGGATCTTGACTGGGATTATAATAACAGGTATACGAAGTTAGTAACCGTACCTGTTGCTATGCGCAGCATTTTAAAGCCTAACTATACCACATCTTCCTTTAACATGAACAGGGAATACCGCTTCTATGCGGATCTGGCTTTTGACGGCTCTTCCTATTTCATGAAGCAACGACCAAACGAAGACAACCTGCTGTATATAAATACCATGTGGGGATCTTCGTCTGCCAACACACTGTCGAGGTATTCGTTTACCGGCTACTGGCCTAAAAAACTGGTGAGCTGGAAAACATCCGGCGATGGAGGCTCCTATACTGCAGACGCCTATTTATGGCCTGCCATTCGTTTAAGTGCCCTGTACCTGATGTATGCGGAAGCGCTCAATGAATCAGAAGGACCTACTCCTAAAGCTTATCAATATATTGACGAAGTACGCCGCAGGGCAGGACTGGATGGTGTAGTGCAATCATGGGCCGCGCATTCCAGGAATGCCGCCAAACCTTCTTCCAGGGAGGGACTGCGGAGTATTATCCAGCAGGAAACCATGATCGAATTTATTTTCGAAGGAGAGAACTACTGGAACATGCGCAGGTGGAAAAGGCTGGACCTGATGAACAGACCCATCACCGGTTGGGATGTTACACAGAATACCCCCGCTACATTTTACAGGGCAAGGTCTATTTACCAGCCACACAATACCTTTAAGGATTTCCTGGCGCCCATCAGGGAATATAACCTCTATGTAAATCCTAATCTTGTTCAGAACCCACTATGGTAAGCAACCGTGGAGATGTGCAGCAGAACAATTATCAATCAAATCACAAAGGAATGAAAAAACAACTATTGCTCAATATACTGGCGCTGACTGCTGTGACAGCCGCCGTTACCCTTTATTCCTGTCAGAAACAGACAGGAACCAACCTGGAACCTATATACAAAAGTGATAAGAAACCCCCGGTGGTTACCAATGTTCGCGTAAGCGATTTTCCCGGCGGCGCCCTCATCACCTATGATATCCCCGCAGATCCGGATATACTCTATGTGCAGGCCGATTATATGATCAATCAAAAGTCAAAGCTGCAGGTAAAGGCTTCATATTATACCGACACGCTGAAGGTCCTGGGCTTTGAAAAAGCCGCGGAATACAAGGTGACACTCTATGCCGTGAGCCGGAGTGAAGTAAAGTCCGATCCTGTGGAGGTGACGGTTAAACCGCAAACGCCGCCTTACCTGGCTGTTAAGGCTTCCCTGCAGATCCTGGCCGATTTCGGCGGCGCGAATATCCAGTTCAGGAATGTTACGGAAAGCGATATTGCGGTAGTAACACTGGTAGACACACTGGGGAAACCCGAGAACGTTTATACCAGTTACACAAAAGACTCGACCGGCAACTTTTCTGTCAGGGGTTTTTCTCCGAAAGAAAGAAAGTTCGGCGCTTTTGTGCGCGACAGGTGGGGAAATGTATCTGATACCGTTTGGGCAAAGGTGACATCGATGAATGAACAGGAACTCGACCGCACAAAAATGAAAGCACTGGTGCTGCCCGGCGATCAGATCGCCTGTTGCGGCTCCGATCTTAACGTGCCATTGTCCAATTCCTATAAATCGGGTGACTGGGCTTTTTATGGGGTAACGAGTAACAACGATGCTGTTCCTGCAAGGGTTACTGTAGACTTTGGACGCCCAGTAGTGCTGAGCCGTTTCAGGTACTGGATGCGCCAAAACGGAGGCGCAGAATTCAGGAATGGTACGCTGCGTTTCTTTAAGATATACGGCAGTATGAATCCTAATCCAAACGGAGCGCTCGATGATACCTGGACGCAGGTAGGGGGCGTATATGAACTGGTAAAACCATCCGGTCTTCCTTACGGACAGCTCAATAGTGCAGACTATGCAGTGGTGAATAACGGATCGGAATTTATATTCCCGTTGCCGGCAGTTGCCATGCGCTACTTCCGCCTGGTGATCCTCCAAAATTACTCCGGCGGCGGCGGACTGGAAATGGCATCTATCAAGTTTATGGGAGATTACAAATAATCATATCCGGCAGCAGTTAAAAAAAACATTATGAAGAATACTATCTATACGCTATTGCTCACAGCAGTAGGATTGAGTGCCTGTACAAAAATGAATCATGAATATGCTCCTTACCTTACAAATGGAGAGATCTTTTATACCGGCATTTCCACTAACCTGGAGGTACACCCGGGCAGGGGAAGGGTAGAGCTGCAGTTTACCCGCTCACAGGATCCCAATATCACGAAGTTTGTTATTTACTGGAACAGTCGCAGCAAACAGCTGGAACTACCCGCTACGAGCAACGTGATACAGAAAGTAGTGGTGCCCGGCCTTTCCGAAGGCGACTATACCTTCGAAATAGTAGCATATGATAAGGCTGGAAATCCATCTACCCCCGGATCGGCAATTGTGGCCGGTTCCAGCCTGGGCCAAACATTTGAAAACAACCTGTTGCCCAGGCGGGTGAGTATCTCCAACAGCCAGTCCGGAATTCAACTGGACCTTGTTTCCGTGGATACTACCTGTAAGTATACCACGGTAAGTTATACCACCACATCCGGATCCACCGGATCGGTGAAGTACATGGATGTAAACGCCTTAACAGATACGCTGAAGAACGCCTCGCCGGCCCTTTCGTCCATTCGTGTTAAAACTGCCTATGTTCCCGTCAATGGTATCGACACTTTCTATGCGGAACAAGTAGTGCCGGTAAACCTCGCTGTTGGGAAATATACCTGCACAGGTCAGATGACAGACTATACCAATGCTTCCCTGACCGGCGCATATCCATGGAATGTTACGCTCCGGCCTACCACCGCCACACAACTGGAGCTGGTAGACAATGATCAGACAAACGATGTGTTTCATAAAATTCTGAGCGGCGGGAGTGGTTCCTACTATGGACAGTTCGGTGTGGTATTTAACCTGAATAGTAACCACCAGGTTGTCAGCGTCATCAATAAATACGGACAGCCTTCGGGTAACGGGAGATCCGCAGAATTGGACCCTTCGGGAATAAACAAATTTGATCCGGCAACCCGTACATTAAAGGTGAAGTACTGGATGAACCAGCCCGGAGCGACCCACCGGACCTCATTTGATGAAATTTTTACCATGAAATAAAGGAAGACAAAACCCCATCAATCAACGGGAGCTGCTTGCGGCTCCTGTTTTTTTATGAGCTGTTCTGCCATACCCAGGGCAAATAAAACATAGGAATCGGATAATTTTGCACTGGAATCGGGCTGCTTTCTTTACTACTTTTATAGCCAATTGGCTGCGTTTCAGTCATTTCGCACTATCACAACCATGAATATGATGTTTATTAAGAAAGTTACGGCGCTATTTGCAGCACTGGCGATGACCTCCGGTGTGTATGCCCAATGTGATTTTAACACGGCATATTTTAAAATTCACGTTAACGCTAAAGGCTGGATTACCAGTATGAAAAATACAACGGTAACGCCTCAACGGGAATTCAGTCCTTCCGATAAGCCTTCTCCGTTACTGTGTTTGTATAACAGTCAAACAAAGGTGTTCCATCAACCCATTAAAGCTGTCTATAACAAAAGCAATAAAACATTGTTGCTGAGTTATCCGAACGGTTCGGTCGCTAAAATTGCTATCGCTCCGCAAAAGAAATATCTCCGGCTCACCCTTCAGTCCCTTTCTCCGCGGAACGGTGTTGACGCTATTCAATGGGGCGCCTATCATACCAATATCACCAACCTGCTGGGAGAAATAATAGGCGTGAGCCGTGATACCAGCGCAGCGGTAAACTATGCTATCGGTATGCTTGCGTTAAACGATAATACCCTTGGCGGCACCGCTGAAACAATTGCCGACGCGGCGCCGTTCCAATATATCATTCACTCTCCTGATACGAAACTTTATCCCCTGCCCGCAAACCTGCACGAAGGACAGGTGTTTTCGCTGGGTGGCGATGGTATCAGTGACGTAGCCTTTTATGCTCACAAGGAGCCTTATTACAGGATCATGTATGGCGATGCGGCCAGTGTAGACGACAAAGGAAGAATATCTATCACTTACCAGTCGAGGGACCGGACTACTGAAAGAGAAGTGAATTATTCACTGATCCCGCATATGGCCGCCAACACTCCCAATCATTTGCAGGTGCAGCCATTGGCAGGTGTAGACTATATTGGTTCTTCCATCGCTTTATGGGGTAGCCCGGACAGCACCGCCCTGCTGGATGTAGTACAAAATATTGTATTGTCGGAAGGACTTCCTTATCCAACAATTAACGGGAGATGGGTAAAAGATCCGGCAGCTTTTGTTCCTGATGCTATTACCAGCGGTGGCTTGTACGATAGCATCATACCGTATACCGCGAGACTGGGTTTTAAAACCATCAGTTTATATGACCAGGGCTTTTTACGACCGGATCGCGGAAATAATGGTTATATAGATGGAAAGAATTTTGAGAAGAAGCCTATACATTTAACGGCAGGCAATAAATCACACAAGGAGTTTGCTGAAATGGCCGCAAAATCCGGGCTTACCATCGGCAGAACCACCATCACCAATTCATTGGCGCCGGGTACGCAGGATGCCAGTCCTGTACCAAGCGACAGCCTGTGTTATCAACAACGCCGTTTATTGATGACAGCTCTTTCGCCAACCGATACCATCATCGTAGTGGACGATCCCCGCTATCTCGAAGAAATTGCCAGCTGGGAAGGGCATTGTGCAAATTTAAATATGATAAAAATCGGGAAGGAGCTGATTCATTATCTCGGTGTTTCTGAGAGCGCACCCCACCGGTTGCTGCAGGTGAAACGCGGCTACTGGGGCACACAGGCGGCCAGCCACCAGTTAAAGGATACCGTGTACAAACTCCAGGTAACCGTTAACTATGGATACGATGGCGTGATTCCAAACATGGAGCTGCAGGACGAAATTGCCAAATACTATGGCGATGTGGCTTATCTCAACGGATTAGATTATTATGATTTCGACGGGCAGGAATTCCTGTTTAACAACGGACATGGCTATTATTCTGCCAAGCGGTTTTTCCGGAAGATGTTTGAAAGTGCCGCCAAACATGGTATTCAGCCGATCCGGTTTACCGGTGCTACTTTGTCCGAGGGTTCATGGCACTACCAGAGTATCTGGAATGTGGGAGGCGGAAAGAATTTGTACGATGCTGATACCAGGGAGTGGGGAAGTGCCACCAGCCAGGGTAAAGATTTGCGCGATGTCACCTATTCGAACTTTTTCCCCGTAGGTATGGGCGGTAATTTTCCTGTCAAAGCCAATTCAACAGTGGCGCAGTATGAGCATATACAGGCAGTATCTGTAGGCGTTGGCACTACCTACAGCCTGTATCTGAACCAGAAAGATGTGGAGAGCTGTCCTCAGAAGAATGAAATTTTCAACACCATCAGAACCTGGGAAGATGCAAGAGCAGCTAACGCTTTCCCCCGCTGGGTAAAAACGGTGTTGTCTGATCCTGCTTATTCTTTTCACCTCGAAGCGGTAGACGCCAATACCTGGAACCTATATAAAGCGAACCGCGACGGTTCACAGCATAAATTGTTTACGCGGCTGGTACGGGCGCGTGGCTATTGATCTTTTATTTGGATCCTACAGAAGTATACTTAATGGCGTTGCTGATCAACCGGTCCATTAAACGTGTATTCCTGGTAATAACAATTGCCTGTGCCTGCAACCCTGTTTTGTATGGCACAGGCAAATGATTATTAGTAACCAGTCCGTCGTCGAGCCGTACGGTGGCCATAAACCCGCTGTCAGAAGCTACCTTTGATACATAGTTAATCGTTCCTTTTACAAACCCGGCTTCCTGGTAAGGGTAGGCTGCAAAGCGCAGTTGTACCTGCAACCCGGTATCCACCTTTCCGAAATTGGCCTGCGGTAAACTTAGCTCTGCGAAGTATTGACTAAATCCGGGATCAATATATCCTATTGTTTTCCCCTGGAGTATAAACTGGTTTTCCTGCAAGGGCACATTTAATACCACTTCCCCGGCAATTGGAGCCACGATCACATATTTTCTTTTCCACTCATCCACTATGTTTTTTAACGACTGTATCGCCTGTTGGAAAAGAACTTTTTGTTGCAGGTAATCATGTTGCAGCTGGTCTATTTCTTTGAGTTTATCTCTTTTTTGCGACTCGTTGGAAAGGAGGGAAGCAGTCAGTTGCGGAATACTCATTTGCTTGTTGACAAACTTACTTTTCTCACTCCTGAATGTTTCTTTGGCAATTACTTTCCCATCATACAATTCCTTGTTCATATTGTAGCTTTCCTCGGCGAGTTTTACATCCTGCTCGGTAAGCTCCAGTTGTTGGCGGAGCGTGAGTTTTGCGTCGTCCATTGATGCAGCATCCTGCCGCAGTATGTTCGTTTTCCTGGCATAAAACCCGTTCACTACATAGTCGTCAAATTGCTGCAACGACTTAATAAAATCACCGTAGGGTTGTTGTATTTCCCCCAGGTTACTGTAATGCCGGGAAAAGTAGCGGACAACTTTCTCAAACTGGCCGTGGTTGAGCAGGGTGATACAACTATCTACCTGCGCCGACAACTGCAATACATCCTGGTGACTGGCATTGCTTTCCATCCATCCCAGCAATTCATTTTTTGCCACTTTTTTCCGATTGTAGGTGAGCAGGTTCACCAGCCGTCCTTCCTGTCTGACGATGATCTCTTTGGGTGCGTTGGTGGCCGTTAATACCGCGTGAGCTTCAATAATATCCGGGTATTTTATAAACCAGGTAATCGAAAATAGCAGCAGCAGGATGATTAAAAATAAGTACAAAGCCCATCTTTCCAGGAAGCCGGGTTTACGACTGATGATTTCCTGCACCATCTCTGAACGCTGATGGATGCTATACACTATTTCGTTTGTTTCCGCGGAAAGCGGAGCTGCTGCATGATCATTTACAACTTCGTCTATCATCATTATTATTTTTAATTACATACCAAGTTCCAACTGGTTTTTAACCAGTTCATAATATTTTCCCCTGCTGGCGGTTAAGGAGCTGTGGGTGCCTTCTTCAGCTATTTTTCCATTATGCATCACAATTATTTTATGCGCATTTTTTACAGTGCTCAGCCGGTGTGCCACCACTACCACCGTTCTTCCATAAAAGAACCGCTCTAAATTTTCGACGATCGTTTTTTCGTTGTTGGCATCCAGTGAATTGGTGGCTTCGTCAAAGAAGAGGTACTGAGGGTTTTTATATACGGCCCGGGCTATGAGCAGCCGTTGCCGCTGGCCCTGGCTTACGCCTGCGCCTTCTGCCCCCAAAATGGTATTAAAGCCGTTGGGCAGCGTTTCTATGAATGAGAAGATATTGGCAATTTTACAACTTCTTATTAACCGGTCGTGATCAACATACTCTTCGCTCACGGCAATGTTGCGGGCGATGGTATCGTTAAAAATATATCCATCCTGCAATACGGCGCCGCATTGTTTCCGCCAGAAGGAGGGGCTGAGGTATTTGAAATTGTTTTCCCCGACCTTTATTTCGCCCTGGTACTGCTCGTATACCTTCAGCAGCAATTTGATCAGGGTGGTTTTGCCACTGCCGCTGGATCCTACAATAGCGGTGACTTTACCTTCCGGGATCGTAAGATTGATGTCTTCCAGCACCGGGTCATTGCCGGCGGAAGGATAGGTAAACGACAGGTGATTGATCTTTATATCGCGTTTTTCCGGGAGTTCACTGACAAATGTTTTGGTAACCGGTTCTTCATCTTCCATATTATGCACTTCATTCAGTCTTTCCATACTTATTTTAGCATCCTGGATGCTTTGCGATAGCCCGATGAACTGTTGTACCGGACCGCTTAACTGGCCTATGATGTATTGAATGGCGATCATGGCGCCAAAAGTCAGTTGTCCCTGTACTACAAGACCGGCTACCGTAAAACTGATGATGATATCCTTGCCCTGGTTGATGAACAATGCGCCGGCCGATTGCCATTGACTGTAGTTGAGGCTCCTGAAATTGAGTTTAAAGATCTTTGCCTGTATATTTTCCCATTCCCATCTTTTGAGCTGTTCTGCATTGTTGAGTCTTATTTCCTGCATGCCCTGTACCAGTTGCAGGGTGGCATTGTTTTCCTTTGCAGATATATGGAAAGACTCATAGTTGATTTTTCTGCGAATCCGCATAAACAGCCGGATCCAGAGGAAGTACAAGGTGCTTCCCACCGAAAAGATCAGGAACAACGGCACGCTGTAGGTGATGAGGATAGCGGCATACAGGAAAAAATTAAGGATAGAGAAAATAGTGGTCAAAGCCTGACCGGTTAAAAAAGACTGGATTTGTTTGTTATCACCGATGCGTTGAATGGTATCACCGGTATGATGGGCATCAAAATAGGCCAGGGGCAACCTGGTTAATTTTATCCAGAAGTCAGAGAGAATCGAAATGTTGGCGGTATTGGATATCCTTAGTTGTAACCTGCTTCTGATAAACTCTATCACGGTGCTGCTAAACGTGAGGGTAAGCTGGGCGATCAGTACAATGGTGATGTATTGCATATTGCGGGTGTTGATACCGGTATCCACCATGCTCTGGGTAAGAAAGGGAAGTATCAGCTGTAACAGGGAACCGATCAGCAAGGCAACAAACACCTGTACAATAGACCATTTACTGGGACGCAGATAGCGGGTAATAATATTCCAGTTGAGTTTGTTTTCCTTTTCTCCTTCCTCTTCGTAAAATGAAGCAGCCGGCTCCAGCAGCAAAACAGTGCCAGCCTGCTCGTCTCCGTGCTTTTTGTTGGAGAGCCAATACGTTTGAAATTCTTTAGTGTTGTAATGGATCATTCCCCTGGCGGGGTCGGCAATCCGGACCTTTCGTTTATTCATGGATACCAGTACTACAAAATGGTTCTGGTTCCAATGCAATATGGAAGGATGGGCGATGGTCAGCAGTTTATCATAGGTGATCTGAACGCCGCGTGTTCTGAAGCCCAGTTTTTCTGCCGTTTCGCTGATACCCAGTAATGAAACGCCTTGCTTGCTGAACCCTGCTTTTTGCCGGATGGTATCTGCATTATAATGCCTGCCGTAGTGCCGCGCTACCATTCGTAAACAAGTGGGGCCACAGTCCATTGCATTCAGCTGTTTATAAAAAGAGAAACTCATTATCTATTTAGTTATCGAAATCAAAAAACAATTACAACAGGCATCCCTTTAAAACGTCTTTGTCGTTAGCCGCCATCCACATGATGTTTAGCGGGTTTAAATCGGTCAGAAACCGTTTCTTTTGTTGTCTTACATATTTTATTCTTTTGGAGAATTCGTTGTTCTGTATCATTTCTATCATTAAACCTGCTGCTTCCAGCGGTTCCTTTATATTGATCCTGACAAAGGCCCGTTCATCAATGAACCGCTCCAGGTCTTTACAGCCATCATAAAAACACAGGGTTTCGGTAATAAGCGGGTCTACGATCTTTTCTGTGAAGTAGCCATTCTCAAAGGAATTCTCGCTGATAAAGTGATATTTATAATTCCAAAGACCATCATATTTTTGTGGAATCTCTCCTTTGTATTTGCTGAGTCTTTCAAAGAAATTGCTGCCGTAGCTTTTTCCCCATATATCCAAACCTTTTTCAATCAGGTGATCCAGCACATCTACCATGCGGAGGCGGTAAAAATGACCTTCCATAAAATTCAGGTCGCTGGTGATACAGGAAAGCAGTTTGGTTTTCCGGACATGCAGGCCATTCCCGCCATTGTTGGCTGCTCCGTGTATTTTGGCCGGCCAGAAGGGAAGTGGCAGGTACATGGTTTCTGTACGCGAGCATGGATTGTCATGCCTGTTAGGAGAAGCCGGCGGCTCCGTCAGGAAGGTAATGGCTTTTTCACTGTCATATTCCGGGAAGTCTTTATGCGGCCGGGTTAAGATAAACAGTTTGTCATAGCTGTTGTCCGTAACAAACTCCAGGTTTTTCCATGCCAGTTTCCCCCTGCCATACAATTTTAGTGTATGGAGATATTTTTTTTCCTTCTCCCAAAAACAAGTAACCCTTACTTTTATTTTCATATGTGGCGGCTTATTTTTTATGTTTAACAGATTACATCGGGATATCGTGTTCATCGAATACCCTTCCTACAAATTCATCACTTATGCGGGGTGTGGGAAAATCAACACCATCCCCGAATAGCCGGTAGCTGTCGTGTACCGTGGCGTAGTTTTTTATTTGCGGATAGATATGCTGTGCCAGGAAAAACTGGTCGGTGCCCTTGATGTGTTTATGCGGGTATTCGTTTACCAGCTCCCTGATACCAGCCATATTTCTGCAACCCCACATTCCGCCCATGATCAGCGCGGTATGCTGGGGATGATCCCGCATAATATGAAAATGGCGGTCGCTTTGAAGCCAGTGTTCTACCGCTGTAACCTCTCTTTCAGACAACCTGGAATCGGTATCCCTGCAAATCATGATATCGGCATCGTCGGCGGCATAGAACCTCCAGAACAAGCCGGCGAAGGAATCGGATGGTTCCACCAGTTCTATTTCGCAGTCCTCGTCCCACAGCATTTTTATCAATGTCGGGGAAGCATGACTATCTACATAAAAACGGCAGGTCCATCCCGGGTATAAAATTTTCGCCAGTTGAATGTTTTTGATGGCCCCCATCCAATACATGGCATTGCTACCCCATAAAGAGAATGAAATAACTTTCTTCATGTTATGATCTTTTTTTGTTCAGATATTGGTTGTATATGTGCTGGTATTTTTCCAGCCTGGCACTCGTAGTGCTGAAATATTCATCGATCAAACCTCTTTTATTATTGTTTTTGTCGGTAACATCAGAGTAACCAAAATCCGTTTGTACAGATACAAATGGATAAAGCACCATTTTATGGCTTGTTATTTCCGATAATATCCCATCGGCAGTATCATGACTTTGAAAATCTGCATCAAGAATTTTTTTAAATATTGGTTTGTATAAAACCAGGAATTGGCTGCACCAGAAAGAGTCTACCCAATACCGGTTCCCGGTAAGGGGCACCGCATGATTAAACCCGCCTATTCCTCCGCTCAGTATTTCAGCTCCCTGTCCGGCGGCTTCCAGTATATTTTTGAACAGGAAATCCCTGTTATAGAAAGAAGTAAAAGTATGGTCATCTTCACAAAGCAGGATTACCTCATCATCCTGTTGTTCAGCCAGTTTTATTACCTGTACAATACTGTTCCAGAGCCCCACACGGCTGTTTTCGCCGGTGCAGGCTGCTGTGATACATAAGTCGAATTCCTCTTTTCCGTGGAACTGCTCCCGGATATGTTGGTACCGGTCTGTTCGCGTTTCCAGGTTAATCACGTAAGTGGGTAAAACGATATCGTCGAATTTCATAGGTTAATAGTCTGCCAGGATGGATGAATAGTATGTTTTTACCTGTTGAAGCAATGCCAGCTGCTCGGCGGGGTCTGTATAAAAAGCGGCCGATCCGGGTAGTGGGTGTTGCTTGGGGATTTTTTCACTGACGTTAGATATGAAGGGATACAGCAATAGTTTGTTGGCCGCGATGCTTCCCAGCAGCTGGTCCGTAATAATGGTATCCCTGTTTTCGCTGCTATGCAGCAGTGTATCATAAAATCGCCGGAACAGTACCACGAACCGGAGCCCGCGGAATCCATCTAGCCAGAACAGGTGCTGGTCAATTTGTATGGCGGAATCCATCCGGTTAACGGCGCCTAATAAGATATCTGCATGGTATTGTTCTGCGGCAGCGATGCCGGCTTCCAGGCAGGCAGCAGTATAGTGCTGTGAAAAGCAATGATTGGTGTTACACAGCATCAACAGCGCGTTGCCGGCGTTTTGGGCATGCAATACCAATGCCTGCAGATCGGCCAGTGTCAGGTTACCGGGATACCTGTTACTGACTGAAAATTCGGGTCTGCCCGCAAAAGGATCTCCTTCCGGTGTTCCACTGCCCACCGGTTCGGAAGGGTCGGCAAACAATGTTACATTCCATCGTTTGCCGCCAGGGTATTTAATTGCTGACGCCATAGTGCTTCAATTTTTTGTTTTCGCAGGATATTGTGCTGACGCATTTTTTCGGAAATACTTTCCAGGTCCGCCGATTTGAGTTTTTGCTCCAGGTCGGTAAATGAATCGAAGTAGGTGATATGCGGCATCCATTCGGGATCAAACCAATCGCTATAACTGATCCATTGTTCCAGTACCTCCGGGCTGTGGTAATTATTGGGATCGTTTTGTGCGGGCTGTAGGGCTGCCTGTCCGCTGATCCCCGAAACCTGCAGCCAGGAAATCTCGGAGAATGCACCCAGGTCAGGATATTGACGGTACAGTTCCATGGAGTATTTTTTGGAGGGGAAAAACAGCGGAATGCAGGCGGTATAATATTCGAATACCGACATCAGGGAGGCATTGTAAGGGATAACGATGATCCCGGAATATTTCGACAGGTCGGCCCAACTGAACCGGCCCAGGTTTTTTTTGAGTACAAGGTTCATATTTTTCAGGTGAAGGGGAAAGCGTTTGCTGTCGACAAGGAAGCTGGGAAAAGCCAGCTGCCACTGCGTATTAACATGACCGCAATAGCTGGGGATATGCGTCCAGGAAAGACCGGTGAATAATTCGCAGTATTGTTGATCATATTTGTTGTTGGCAACCCTGCTGATGAGGTGTTGCTGACTTAACTCCTGCATACTGCTGTTTAACCAGTTCCAGTTGCTTTTACTCAGGGTAAAAGGCGCCTCATACCTGGTGGAAGCCACTGTTATTATTGGCTTGTTAAACTCGCGGTAAAGCAACGCAAAGGCGGGTGTATGGGTCACAATGAACCCATCGTATGCACTCAGCACGTCTTTGTACCGTTGATAAAACCGCCTGCACATATTTTCATTCAGGTGTTTCCAGGTAAACTGGTTCACCACCTCCACGTCTTTCACGGTCCAGCCATGTACCCAGCTATGCGAGGAAATAGACCAGTGATCGGTAGCATGGCCGAGTACCTCAAAGGTATCCATGAGGTCTTTTATGACGGTAGCGTGTAAGTCCAGGTTAAAAAATTTCATATCTGAATTTGATAGGTCGTTGTCAATGAATAAAAATCACTATGCCCGATTCCCACAGCGATCTGATAAACTCAATACAATCCCCGGTATCATATGCTGACCCGGTAATACCGGGTAGTTCATTGAGCGTATTTTCACCGTTACATTGTTTAATCAGCCTGGCCTCGGAAATACCCACTACGCCCAGTACTTTGTTGGTATTTATATTCCGTAACCAGTATATCTGGTTGGAAGGGGCTCCCATTTCATCCAGGATAATGGAGGCTGATAATTTGGGTTTTAGCTGAAGCATGCCGTTATGATCACTCATTCTTTCCCCAAGCAGCCGTTGTTGTTGCAGCACCTGTTGTATCAGCATATAGGTGTGCTCCCAGCTGTATATGTTTAAACTGCCCAGCTGGCCGGCATTGAAATGCAGCAGTTGTGTTAGTTCTGCTGTGCCCGCAATGTCAGCAACATAGCTGATTTCCTGCAACAGCAATGCCGGGGAAATCCTTTCCCCGGTATACCCTCCGGGCCGGCCGTTGAAGGCGGAAGCAACAAAAGCCGGCAGGTTATTGGCTGTTACAAGGCCCCCAAAACCGCACTTCCCGGCTACTATAACCGGTATGTCGGATAATAGGGCCTTTGCCGCCATCGCGCCGGAAGTAACCAATAAGTCGCAGCCGGAAAAATGCGATGAAGCGTTAGGGGTATGTGTGATGAAAGAAATATTGTCGTTTGCTATTGGTCTGAGCGCTGTGATGACTGCTTCCGGTGCTACCACAAAGAACCGGTGTTGTAAAAGACAATTAAATCCTTTTACCACCGAAAGACTGATACAATTGTCCGGATCATTTTCCATATCATCCGGTATATACCATATTTTGCTGATCAGGCCGGGAAGGGGCTTAACAGGTAGTTGATCACATTTTTCGTAAAACGGCCAGGGTACTCGGGTAACCAGTTCTGATGGTATGCCCCAGGTGGGCAGATCAATGTCCTTTCCCAGGGCAATAAAGTGCAGCCGTTGCCGCTGATCAAGGAAGCATGGTAACACCTGCGACTTGTAAATAATACAGGTGCCCGGGCTGCCTGGATGTTGACCATGCTGTATCAGCAAATAGCCATCCTCGCAGATAACATCCTCACTACGCTGCCTGACATCTGAAATAATCCGGGAAATAGCCAGCTCCATATATTGATGATTGATTAGTAATTGTTTTTTTGTTGCTCATATTGTTGCCTGATGGCCGTCAACCGGGTTTCCGCATGCGGATCGCCGACCGAAACAAAAGGACAGATAACCATTTTGTTGCTGCTGAAGGCGGATAGACTGTCTTCCCGGGTGGTGATAGGATCGGCTGCATAAGCCAATA
Source organism: Chitinophaga hostae (assembly GCF_018224885.1). Classification (GTDB taxonomy): domain Bacteria; phylum Bacteroidota; class Bacteroidia; order Chitinophagales; family Chitinophagaceae; genus Chitinophaga; species Chitinophaga hostae. The sequence goes on from NZ_JAGTXB010000014.1 coordinate 22,610, forward strand.
GTTTGGAGAATGCCGGTTTGAAAACGACGATAAATTGAGGGCCGGCCACAGAGCCTGTCCAGAACCTGTTTTCAGCAACAGGTACCACGAGGCCGAAATCATTTCCTCCTCCAAAGAGTATATCCGCACCTTGTTCGTGGGCTTCGAGGATATTCCGGATAAGATAGTTGCCTGAATAAGCAGGGGAGAACCGGTGAAAATCGTCGCAAATGATAATCACGTCTTCTTCATTGCTTGCTGCCATCGCGATGATATCTTTTAATACGGCAGCGGATGAAAGACTGTGGAAGGACCGGTTATCGCCGGGCGGCACAACTACCGGCGTTAGCTCCGGTTTGTCCGAGAAATGGGAATCAATGTATTTTTCGATATCCCCGTTTGTTGCGTGTACCACGTAGGTGGTGATGGAAAATCCCTGGGTGGTCATTTCATCAGGGGGCATGGCGCCTGTATATTTTGCGTAATAGGCGGTAATATCTTTTAGCATGAGAACATTTGCATCACTTGTTTTAAATAGTTCATCCACTCTTCCGCAAACATTATTTTTAGTGGTTACATCGGAGTATCCGAACTCTTTCTGAACAGATATAAATGGATGTATGAAGAATTTATTGTCGGTGAGCGAGCAGATTTTGAAATCTACTGCTTCGTTGTCGTTGAGCTGAGCTGCCAGAATTTTCGGAAAGGCTTTTTTAAAGATAACGGTGAACTGCAGACCGGAATATTTTTCCGTCCAGTAAATATGCGGGCTTACCTGTAGCGCGCTGTTGAACCAGCTGGGGCCTCCGCTCAGTACATCCGCGTTATTGGCTAAAGCGTCCCGGATGGCGCTGGCCAGCAATTCCGGGGTATAGTTGCAGGTAAACCGGTGGTCGTCTTCACAAATAATAATATACTCCTCCTGCTCAGCATAGGTACGTATAATACGTTGTAGTGTTTGCCAGAGTCCCCTGGCGCCAATGGCATCTTCGGTGGCTGCTGCAATGGTTACCCGGAACCCGGACCGGCCTTCGAATTCTTTTATAATATGCGCCTTACGGTCGGTTCGTTTCTTTAAGTTGACGACAATGGTTTGTATAGGTGTAACACTGCTCATTAGAAGGGTACATTATAATTTGGAAGGGGGCGGATCGTTTTTGATGATTTCCCCGATTTCTGTAATGGAAATATCTTTGGCAACAATCTTCCTGGCGCTGTCCAGCAGTATATTACAGGGGATGGCGCTAACCAGGTAGTATTTGGAAGCCCAGTCGGCTGTAGGAGTAATGAGGTTGGGCCATTTCATTTGTTCCTGTATCATTGCTTTTTTCCATTTAACAGGGTCATGATCTATTGAAATGCTGATGATTGTTAAATGCGTTCGGTTGTGTTTATCATATAATTGTTTCAGGGCCGGTATCTGCTTTCTGCAGGGAGCGCACCAGCTGGCCCAGAAGTCTATCAATACCCATTTGCTTTTAAATGACGTTACATCGTACATCTTTTGAAGTGAATCGGGTAATGTAAAGTCCTGGAAGGTGTGACCGACGGATACATTCGGCTTCAGGCTAATGATGGCGGTCAGGTTTTGGTAAGAGGGGCTGTTTTGCAGGTTGTTGAATTTTGTACTTAATGCAGTTAATTCATCGGGCGTAAACAGGGAAGCATTATCGAGGAGCATATGCAGGGCTGCATAACTGCCAGGATATGATGTTACCGCCGCCCGGATGTTGTTGCTGTGTTGTTTTTCCAGGTCGGTTAATTCGGCGTGCCATACGTTTACACTATCTTCCGGCAATTGCTGATTATGCATTTCTGCCTGGTAAAACAGGTTTCTCAACATACCGTACCGGGTGGGGTAGTTGGTAGCGGCGTCTATTTTTTTTCGGATCTCATCTTCTTTTGCACCGCTAAGTTGAATATCGGCCCGGTGGCGGATATCTCCTTTTAAGCTGATGTCCCGGTTTTCCAGGTAAAACAGGTTGCACAACGGCTCTTTTTTGCCGGCAGCGTTGGTGAAGAACAGTGTTACGATGCAGGGTTCTTTCACCTTGCCGTTTAACTCAAAGTGTTCGTCTTTTATCACGGCAGAGTCGATCCAGGTGAAGCCGCTGTCGGACCGTGCCTGGATATATATCCCTGATCCTTTTAGCCCGCTGATGTTACCGGTAATTTTGTATTCGTTGTCTGCGTTTTTGCCGGCGCAGGAAAGCAGCAACAGGAAAGCAACGGCGTATAAAACCGTTAAGTTCCGATGTTTGCCGGGGGGCAGTGATGAGTGAAATATCCGCATGATATGATATGTTACAGGCAGGAAGGACCCCGGTAACACGAGGCCCTTCCCGGAATTTAACTAACTAAAGGACGGGGATTTTAGATGTTGCAGGCGCTCCAGGTGTTCGGATCAGTTTGATAGTCGCCGTTAACACAGGAACAACGAATAGTACCACCTTCGTGGAAGTCGGTGCAATCGCCATCTACAGTAATGCCCAGGTCTGATACATACAGTTTACATTTTCCTGTTTTGCAATGCCCGTCACCTGAACCTGCACTGCCGGTACCACCCAATACATTTTTTAATTGCTCTCTGCTGAGTACTTCTGTTGCACCTAAGTGAAGTGCTTTTAATTTTAATTTTTTCATTTAGACAGTAATTTTTGGTAAAAGATGGAAGTTCGTTGCTCTTTAGTTTATAGCCCGGTAAGCACAGGCTTTACCTAACCAGTTGCATTGTACACTGCAAAAGGTATCTGGTTGTTTCAGGGATCTGTAACCGTAGTACTCCGGCAACAGCAGGCGTTCCCTGGTTTTTCTCACAGTTGCCTGTACCGTAAGAAAAGACTTTATACACTCAGTTCAACAGCCGGTGAAAGGCGTTTTCCTGTTGCTTGATTAAATTTTCGTTTACATATACCCCGTTCTTTTTATACAGACCTATACTTTTGTCAATCCACTCCTGTACTATAAGTGCATGCTGTTTAAGCGAGGTGTTGAAATACTGATGATAGCCATAAACAATTTCAAACAACTCTTCATTGATTAATCTTGTTTCATGAAGAAAACCTTTTTTGAAACCTGATAATTCCTGCTCTGAAGGCTTGTTGGTGCATTTTCCGAATTTTACGTTCAGCGCATCGCGGAAGGCAAGTTGGTTGCGGGCTGTCAAAGTATCTGTGTTTATATTGATGATATATTTATCAGCAAAATCATGGGCTGTTTTTGTAAAGTTTGTACTGTCGTTTGCCGCCAGGTAATATCTGCAGAGGAGATATAGCTGCTCCCGGTCTTTGGCCCATGCAGATGTATTTAGCTGGTCGCTTACGGCTAGGATTTCGTTGAGCCAGGTGGTGTCGCCTTGTTTGCCTGCACTGTCGGTATATTCCAGGAGCCTGCTCTTCAGTATATTCCAGGGACTCATCATTTCCCAGGATTTTACCGGGTATTGGGCATAGGCATTCAATAATACTTTGGTGGCCTTACCCTGCAGCGGCATGCGTCCGAAATACCCGGCGGATACCAGCGTTAATATTTCCGGCGAATAAATAGAATCTTCCGGCAATACATCCAGGTAAGCTTCAATTAAAGTGGCGTTCGGTTGATTAAGCGCACTCAATCTTTTAATATAATTTTTGATATCGGTTTTGCTGTAGTTGTTTGCGGTTATTTGCTGCTGCATCGCCCGCAGGCTGACGTTATCCTTTATATTGGACAGTGCCTGGCGGATAATTTGTATCATTGATGCAGCCGGGGTGGCGCCATTACCTGCCAATGCGAGGTCACCACCAGGATTAAAAAAAAGAAAAGTGGGGAAGCCGTGCACATTGTTCCGGGCCGCAAATTCTTTTCCATAGCCCTTTTCAGCATCTATTTTTACATTTACAAACTGGCTGTTAAGCAGCGATGCTACACTGGCCTGGTTAAACACATTTTTATCCATCCATTTGCAGGGGCCGCACCAGGAGGTGCAGACATCCACAAATATTGGTTTTTGTGAGGTGTTGGCTTTAGCCAATACTTCATTCCACGATTTTCCTGTTGTATCAAAATTCACTGATTGGCCGGCAACGCTTGTGGCAACCAGTAATAATCCAATCATATTTTTTATCAGTTTCATCGCTGAAGTGATTTACTCAATGAAAAGCAGGCGTGCATTTGCACACCTGCTTTTTTGGGGTTATCCTTTACAAAGGGCTGCTACATAGTAACCTGAAGGGCAGGTTGCGCCGCCCTGAACAGCAATGTTCTGGCAGTTTTCATTGGAGCTGCAGCTGTCAACGCCGGGCAGGGTGGTACCCGAACCGCAATTGTTGGAGCTGTCGCAGCAATAAACTACGCACCTGGTGCCGGAAGTATTGCTACCGTCGCCGCCCAGCACATTCTTTAATTGTTCCCTGGTAAGCACTTCTGTTGCGCCTAATTGAAGCGCTTTTAGTGTTAATTTTTTCATTTTGATGAAGTGTTTGTGTTGAAAAAATGGACATTGTTTGCTTACCGGATGCAGTCCGGAAGACTTCCCCTTCCTGGCTGCAGTGTACACGGTAACCAGGAAGAAGGTAATCGGCAGGGATCTGTTACCGTAGTACTCCGGCAACAGCAGGCGCTCCCTGGTTTTTCTTACAGCTGCCTACACGGTAAGAAAATATTTTAGGTCTTCCACGGTATATATATCCGGCATCTGGTAGCCGTTTATAAAGAACGTGGGAGTGAAGCTGATCTCTGTTTGATCGCACCATTTGCGCATGGCCTCAATTTTATCCTCCTGTTGTTTCAACTTACCATTCATGGGGTATTTGGTGGCGAATTGCTCGTAATTTTTTTCTTTTGCCAGGTACCAGTCGTCCAGCCCCTGTTTTATAGCGGTGTCATCGTCTTTATTGGAAGCGGCTATTGCCAGCAGATGTCTGACAGGAGGCGCGGTATGATCTCCGGCTTTGTTACTGGCAGTGAATATGATCTGGATCTGTACGTCGGGATTGTTTTCAAGCAATGCCTCCATGGGAGCATGGGCTCTTGCACATGGCCCACAGTAAGGATTACATACTTTAATTATTTTAAAAGGAGCAGATGGATTTCCCAACGTTATACCCAGTCCGTTGGAAGGAACAGAGAGCTGTTTTTGTTTGCTGAGTAACGCATCAAATATCTGGGTATTATGCTTCAGTCGTTGCAGCCGTGATATGTTTTCCCTGCTTTCCCTGGCCTTTTTGAATACAGGCAACAATACAGCAGCCAGTACAAAGGGAAGGGTGTAGGCGGTGATGACAGCGGGCAGCCATTCAACATGGAAGGAGAGCGGGAACATTGTTCCCAGCCGGCCGGCTGCCAAAAGTGTTGCCAGCTGTAATAACAGTAAGGCTTGTACGAAAAGACAAAGCACACACCATTGCTGTGCAACCCGCCATTGATAATAGAGGGAAAAGAAAGTGTAAGGGAAAGCCAGCAGCGTAAGTATCCCCGTGGTAAACAGCACCTGGGGGCTGTTTACACCGGTAAATAACATCAGCAGCAGTCCGCCGGCAAAATAACTAAACCCGATGATGCTCCAGCTGATGCCCGCTATTTTTGCTGCGCCGGACTGAAGGATGGCGCCACAGTTTGTTTTTTTACCGGCGCTGCATATTTGCTGCAGTGCAGGATTATGCTGATCAAGTTCATACCATAGTAACAGGAACCCTGCCGATACGCCGGCAAAATTTAGTAAGGCATACAACAGCGATGGCCAGCTGCCGGCGCCATATTGCATAACGCTAATAACACCGGCGATACATAATATAACAGGAAACGCTATTATGCCCGATAACGACAGGATGGTTTTCCGTTTTTCTTCTTTTGCTTTTTTCTCAAAATCCCGTTCACCGGCATCTTCCCTGGCTTCTGCCAGCAAAGCCACGCCCAGGTACCGTTTTAGAAAATCCTCTTTTTTACTACGCTGCCATTTAAACGAAACCGGATCATAGTAATCAATGTTATCGCCATCGATTTTTTTCACAATAGAAAAATAATCAGGCTCATTGTGGGCGCCTCTTATCTGGGTAATAAAAGGAGCAGGCATGGTCAGCAATTTGTCGCTATCCAGTCTCACAGCCAGGTTGTCGACCCCGAAGCGATTTAACACATCGCTGATACTTAACAGGCTGTTGAAGTTGGGATGCTCTTCCAGTTCTTTGTTAATGGTGCCGGCAGTAACAGGTACCTTGAGTGCTTGCAGGAATAACAGGGTAATATCCGGGCCGTTACTTTTGGGTTCAAAGAGTTTTTTTAGGAATGAATTCATCTTGATGGGTTTTGTATAATTCCGCCATGCGGTAGTGACTCCGGCAAAGAATCTCCCTGACGACTACCTGCGGGTAGTTGTCAACAGCAGCTTTGATGGGTTTACTAACGATTTTTGATTGAATAAATGTTATCGGGCAATTACTTAAGATACCGAGTTGGCAGTATCATCAGTTTCGGGAATTCAGGAAAATCTTGTATCAATAGTGGTATACATAGTTTTTTGAGTTTGACAAAAATTAGGGTTGTATAGTGATATTTTACTATCGTGGCTTTAACGGTTCATTGTCACTTCCTTACAAAACTAACAGTGCTCGTTTTGTGAAACAACCACTATTTTGATTTGTTTCATTGTTATTTTGATTTTGGAAGAAATGATAAAGGTGAAAAGTTCATTTTGGAACAATAGCTGTAACTGAGCCATGCAGACAAGTAAATTGAGCTATGGAGGAAAATGCTTATCATGTATAAAGGATGACCTTTGTGTTGTTCATCAATAAAAAATAACGGTAATGACAAACATAACAAAGATACCCCTAGGTAAAAACGGACCGCTTGTATCTAAACTCGGATTAGGTTGTATGCGCATGTCGCCTGTTTGGGGAAGCATAGCGAAAGACGAAGATGAGAGTATCGCTACTATCCGGATGGCATTGGATAATGGTATCAACTTTTTGAATACGGGCGACTTTTACGGTAGTGGCCACAACGAGCTGTTGGTAGGCAAAGCCATCAAAGGCAGAAGGGATGACGCTTTCATCAGCGTGAAGTTCGGTGCGATCTTTTATGGTAACCAATGGCTTGGTCTGGATCTGCGTCCTATCGCTATTAAGAACTTCATCAATTATTCGCTGGTGCGTTTAGGGATAGATACCATTGATCTTTACCAGCCGTGCCGGCTTGATAACAGTGTGCCGGTGGAAGATGTGATTGGCACGGTTGCCGACCTCATCAAAGAAGGAAAAGTACGGCATCTCGGTGTTTCTGAAATAACGGCGGACCAGTTACGCCGGGCCAATAGCGTTCACCCGGTAACGGCCCTGGAAATAGGCTATTCGCTGGCAGATCGCCAGATAGAGCAGGACCTGCTTCCTACCGCTAAAGAGCTGGGCATAGGCGTGGTAGCATTTGCCAATACCGCCGAAGGATTACTTACCGGCGACATGAAAGCGCCACTGCCAGCTAATAGTTACCAACATCATTTTTCACGTTTTCAGGGCGATAACCTGGTAAAGAACCTGGAAAAAGTGGAAACACTGAAGCAAATGGCCAAAGAAAAAGGATATACGCCAACGCAACTGGCCATCGCCTGGGTGAATGCGCAGGGCGATCATATCCTGCCATTGGTAAGCATGAGCCGGCGATCACGGCTGCCGGAAAATATGCAGGCCATGGAAATTGAATTTACTGCTGAAGAGGTGAACCGGCTTAACACGCAGTTTTCGCAGGGGGCTATACTCGGAGGTACCTATCTGCAGAGATAACAGGCCTGTAAATAAGCCCCAACTGTTTTATATCTTTACATGATGACAGACCGAGCTGAAATAATACCGGGGCTTATCTTCTCCTCTTATCTAACGGCCAGGAGAAAGGAGAAGGTGGCATTCCTGGAAAACAATATCCTGGTATTGCAGGTTTCCGGCCGTTTTGTAATGGAAACCGCAAACCAGACGTTTACAATGGGCCGCGGTGAAATGTTGCTGATACAAAAAAATCAGCTGGGAGAAATTACCAAGATACCTTTGGAAGGAGAGGACTATCAAACCATTGTTATTAGTTTGCGGGAAGATGTGCTCAGAAAGATAGCTCTTGAAGAGCAAATAGAGATGAACGAAAAATACACAGGTCCTTCCGGTATGCTGATCCCGGTTAATGATTATCTGCATGCTTTCTTCCAGTCCCTGCTGCCCTATATCCGTCACCAGGAAGAGAAAATTGCCAATACCGTGGGAATACTCAAGGTAAGGGAAGCTGTACACCTGCTCCTGAATAGTATGCCGGAGCTAAAAAAGTTCTTATTTGACTTTTCAGAACCTTACAAGATGGATCTGGAAAAGTTTATGCGCAGGAATTTCCATTATAATGTTCCGGTGGAAAAATTTGCGCGGCTTACGGGAAGGAGCCTTGCCGGTTTTAAGCGCGACTTCCGGAAGATATTCGGGATGGCCCCCCGCCAGTGGTTATTGAAAAGAAGGCTGGAGGAGGCCCGGCATCTGATGGAAAAAAAGAACAAGAAACCATCATCAATTTATCTTGATCTGGGATTTGAAAGTCTCTCACATTTCTCACACTCCTTTAAAAAGGAATTCGGCAAAACGCCCACCGAATGGGTGGTGTAACCTGGCAAAAACCACGTCGCCGGTTTAACATCAGGTGTCACCCATTACTTCACATATTCTTTGAAAATCCCGTTCAGCCAGCGCAGCATCAAAAATATTACAGCCGCCGCGGCTCCCAGCAACAGGAAGTTGACCAGGAAATAGTTCGCTTTGTTATCATAGGTATCCCATAACGTTGCCAGGATACCTGAGAGCTTATTGCCGATAGACGTAGCCAGGAACCAGCCTCCCATCATCAACGATGTAATACGGGCAGGGCTGAGTTTCGACACCAGCGATAATCCCATCGGACTCAGGAACAGTTCTCCCACCGTTATCACCCCGTAACATCCTGCCAGCCACCATGGGGAAGCTTTAACAGCGCCATTGCCGCATACATATACCGCGCCCACCATCATGAGTGTTGACATGGCCGATATAAACAGTCCCCAGGCTATTTTAGAGGGGGTAGACGGCTCTTTGTTCCGTTTTCGCAGTAATGCAAAGAACACTACCAGTAACGGCGTTAGCGTGATTACAAAGAACGGATTAATGGACTGGAACAATTCTGTATTATACAGGCTGATACTTTTTCCATCAGCGGGCATCTTCTCCGGCGCCACGTTCTTGAAGTAGGCCGGCTTGCCCCATACTTTCTGCGGCGCACCCGCAGCATCACGCAGCACTCTGAACTCTTCATCATACGCTGTTACCGAGTCCGTTTTATTCATCACCGATTCTGCCAGGTAAAGACGCTGTGCCGGTTGTTCAATTGCGGCAGGGATCTCCCTGTCAGTATAGTATTGCGCCCAGGTAGTGAGTGCAGTGCCATTTTGCTTAAACACCGCCCAAAAAACAATAGATACCGCAAAAATAGCCAGCAGGGCAGATATCGGCCTGCGATCCTTTGCATCTGCTTTCATCAGCAGTGATACAAAGAAGAACAATATCGGGATACAGGCGAAGATGAATGCATCGGTAGAATCAGATCCGAAAATGTTGCCGGGAATAAACCAGGCGCCCAGTCCTACTACAATTGCCGGGAGAAATACCACAGAGAAAATCCTGCTCAGCGGCATATCATTCTCCTGCTCCGGTTTACGTACATCCGCTTCACGGTAGTGTTTCATGCCGATGATGAAAATCAATACACCCAGGAACATACCTATACCGGCGGCGATAAATGCAGCGCCCCATCCTATGGTATTGCGCAGGAAGGCCGCAAAAAAGTTACAGATAAACGCACCGATGTTAATACCCATGTAAAAAATATTGTACCCGGTATCTTTACGGCTGCGGTATCTTTCATCGTTGTACACGTTCCCCAGCAACGTGGATATATTGGGCTTGAAAAAGCCATTGCCGATACAGATCAGAGCGAGCGACCCGTAAAACACCGTAAGATGATGCACCGACAAACCTATATAGCCGATACCCATCAATATCCCGCCAATAATAATGGATTTACGATATCCCAGTTTCCGGTCGGCTATAAGGCCGCCAAGAAATGGCGTCAGATACACAAAAGCGATGAAGGTGCCGAAAATATCTGCAGCAGTGGCACGATCCATACCCCAGCCACCCTTTGACGTGTCTGTCAGATATAACTGGAAAATACCCAGGATCAGATAAAAACCAAATCGTTCCCACATCTCGGAAAGAAACAGGAAAGGCAGTGCTGTCGGATGATTACGTGGTTTACTCATGCAGGCAAGATACTACTTCTGCGACATAAGGCGCAGATTATCCCTGGAAGGTATCGGTTACCGGCTGCGTATCCACATATTCCCGCAGCTCCCGCAGCCGGCCTGCGGAGAAACGGCATATCCGGCAATACCTGTTATCTGGCATCGCCAAAGTTGCATATATTTAAAGCACCGAATCAGCTGCTATGGAACAATATGAATTTTTCAAAGGATTTCACGACATCAGTGTGGCAGACTATCAACTGCTCACTGACAGTCTTAAACCACGGTCATTTAAGAAAAACGATTTTATCACCGTTCCCGGGCAAATCCAGCGGGATCTTTACTTTGTAAAAAGCGGCGTCCAGATGTCCTATTTTGATACGGGTGATAAAATCTATACACTTGCGTTTACTCATTTTCCATATCTCTGTGCCATAGCAGAATCATTCTCGTTCCAGGTACCCTCGAAGTATCATTTGGTGTGTTTGACCGACAGTGAGCTGGAGTACATCTCCTATAACGAGCTGCAGTTACTGATCAACCAGTCGCAACAAATAGAACGGCTTTTCAGGCGGATGACCGAAGCCATGCTGGCAGGTATGATTGATCTGCATATAGAGCTGAGAGCCATGACCATTGAAGACCGCTACAAAACATTTTGCCGGAAAAGTCCGGAACTGCTTCAACTGGTGCCGCACAAGTACATTGCTTCCTACCTGGGTATAGACCCCACCAATTTCAGTAAGTTATTTAATAACGTGATGTTTTGACGTTGGTGTATACCAACTTTTGTTTGCCGGCAAGTGCAGACCTTCGCTGGTAAATAAACAGCCATGCACACAGATAACACCAACATCAGGGATGCCGCACCTAAAAACAGCGCTGCATCCCCGGGAAACTATGCGAACGTTAACGGACTAAAAATGTATTACGAAATACATGGTGAAGGGAAACCCCTGTTGCTTTTACCCGGCGCCCTTTCCGGTATCAGCACCGCATTTGGGAAATTAATTCCCTTGCTGGCAGCAACGCGACAGGTGATTGCCGTTGAATTCCAGGGCTATGGTCATACCGCGGATATCCCGGAGCGCCCGCTGTCCTATGAACAATTTGCGGACGACATTATTGCATTACTGGATGTGCTGAATATATCACAAACAGACATTTTCGGGTACAGTACAGGAGCCGGAGTGGCGTTGCAGATAGCCATCCGCCGGCCTGACTTTACCAGGAAACTGGTGCTGGCCTCCGCAAGCTATAACAGCAACGGACGACATCCCGACCTCAAAACCCTGTTTAATCCCGAAGTAATGATAGCCGCGCTGAAAGGAAGTCCGTATGAAGCGGAGTACTTAAACACCGCTCCCAGACCGGAAGACTGGCCCCGGCAGCTCGCTAAAGTAAGGGTGTTTGAAGAGAAAATACAGGACTGGCCGGAAGATCACATCCGTAATATTAAAGCTCCTGTTTTGATTATTGCCGGTGATGCAGATATTATTCAACCGGAGCATATTGTGGCGTTGTACCGGTTATTGGGTGGCGGCAGCCTGGGCGAATTTTCCATGCCTGCCTCGCAGCTGGCGATATTGCCTGGAACAAAGCACACCGCGTTAACACAACAAACAACATTGCTAATGGCCATGATTCCCGGCTTTCTTGATGAGATGATATTATAACGGAAGCCTTTTTAGTTTTTCACCATCTCTTTTGTTACTATCCTACTCCACAAATATTCCCCCAGGCATTACAAATATGGTTCGCCATCAGCCGAATATGTATCGCCCCTCCCTGAAACCCGCCCGCCCGCCTAATTTTAAGGCAGATTCTAAAAATCAATAACATGAAACAGTTAGAAAAATTGGTTACCAAAAAGGTAACATCTCCGGAAACTGTAAAGGGCGGAAGATTTGCTTTGGCTCTTGAAGCTTTTGTTGACGACCAGGAAAGAACCACGGAAAACTACGCTTCCTGGAATGGCCAGCATTATGTAACCGACACCCGGAATGACCCCAAGTAACCCCAAACGTAAACCTCTAAAAATTAAAAATCATGGACAAGTTGCAAAAACTGAATGCAAAGAAAGTAGAATCTCTGGAAACCATCAAAGGTGGTAAACTGGCAATGATTGCTGAACTGGAAGATAGCGGCGAAGGCGCGGGTACCACTGTTCACTCGCCTACACATTTTTCAGGCCCGGATGTTTACCTGTGCGACCACAAACGCGACAGATAATAAACATCTCCTCCCGTCATGGAATGACCGGAAACAACAGGACTGCCGGCAATTGCCGGCAGTCCTTACTACCAGAAACCAACTGTACAACATGTCTCAACAGATCCTCATATTAAGTCAGTCGCACCTGGAAGGTACCACTGATCATGTTTGCCAGTGGATGAATCATTTGCAGATACCCTACCTGCGGGTAAATGGGGAAGACCTCTTCCAGATGCAGCACCTGGGCGATCTGCCCTCCAATAGTCAAACAGGGGTTGTCTGGTACAGGAGAAAGATCAGCAGCTTCCCGGCAAAATACAGTCTTAAACAGGACGACTTTGCTACACAGTATACCCTGAAACGTTTCCTGATAGATGAATTCAATGGACTTCATGCTTTCCTGTTTTACACCATCGATCGGCAAAAATGGATGAATGACCCCATCTCAGAAGATAACCTCAATAAGTTGCATGTATTGGCCCTGGCCCGTCAACACGGGCTTAACACCCCTTTTACAGAAGTGGTCACCACCAAAGCTGTCATTATCCGCCTGCTGGAGCGCTGCCCCGAGCTGATTGTTAAACCTGTTAGTGAATGCATCCTTGTTGAAGATGCTGCCGGCGGGCAATACAAGATGCTCACCAAAACCATCAGCAAAGCCAATCTGCAGCAGGTGCCCGAAAAATTTTTCCCCTCCCTGGTACAGGAAAAAATTATCAAAAAGTTCGAAATCCGCACTTTTTACCTGGATGGAACATGCCATTCTATGGCTATTTTTTCCCAGGATAACCGGAACACCAAAGAAGACTTCCGGAATTATGACAACAAACGCCCCAACAGAACAGTGCCCTACAAATTGCCGGATGACCTGGAACTTAAGCTGGGCCAGCTGATGAAGGCGCTCGGCTTCCGCACAGGTTCCATTGACCTGATGGTAGACCTGCAGGGTAACTATCATTTCCTCGAAATAAACCCGGAAGGCCAGTTCGGCATGGTGTCTTATCCCTGCAACTATTACCTGGAAAAGAAAGTGGCACAATTGCTCAATAAAAGCATCCTCCATGAAAAAGAAATTTATTAGTAACCTGAAAGAGAAAAAAGGATTGCCGCTGTCATTGTATTTCCTGGAAAAAGATAAGCAGCAGCAAACAACACCCATCCTCAAATTTGAAAAAGCCCCGAAAATAAACTCCGAAGGATTCGAGCTTTTTAATTTTTATAAAGTGATATCCAAATTCTGACAATGGAATATTTTAATCTATACGCAAACTGCCAGCTCGTAAAAGGAGCCAATATGTCGCTGCTCTGCGATCTGCAGATGCGCAGATTTTATCATCTCCCTAACGATACCGCCGAAGTGATCACTTTTCTGCAACAACATGCTATAGAAGAATGCCTCGCGCACTACGGAGAAGATAACCGCGAGACTATTACCGGCTACATTGATTTCCTCATCAGCAGGGAGTTGGGATTTAAAGATCATCAGCTATTGCCCGGGCTAACGCCGCTGGATCTCAGCTGGGACCGGTACTCCCGTATTACCAATGTGATTATAGAGTATAATGAAGCCGTTAACTATAACGACACCTTTTTCCAACAGCTATTCGATCTCCATGTACAGGGACTGGAAATCAGGTTTTATCATACAATAGCGCCCGATAAAATCCGCGGATTGTTGGCAGGTTTCAATGGCACCACCCTGCGTTTCATCAAACTGGTACTGCCGTATAACGAAACGCTGGACTTACGAACGCTGGATAAACTCGTGAAACAATATCCACGCGTAAAGTCGCTGCTGATCCATTCTTCGCCGATTGATAAACAGGAAAAAATATTCGATGAGTCTGTACCGGTGGTTTTCTTCAGCAGGGAAATTAATTCCTGCATGGCTTGCGGTGAAATCCGTACGAATTATTTTACCTCAAATATGGAACTGTTCACCGAAAGCCAGCATTATAACACCTGCCTGAACCGGAAGCTGAGTATTGATACAAACGGATATATCAGGAATTGTCCTTCCATGAGAGAACATTTTGGTCATGTAACTACTACGGCTTTACAGGAAGTATTGAATAATGACGCATTTCACCGGTATGGAAAAATCCGTAAAGATGAGATAGCGGTTTGCAGGGATTGTGAGTTCAGACACGTATGCACCGATTGCAGGGCCTACGTAGAAGATCCACAGGATATTTATTCAAAACCGCTCAAATGCGGGTACAATCCATATACCAATACCTGGGACGAGTGGACGGAGAATCCACTGAAACAATCTGCCATTGCCTGGTATGGGTTGGAAGATATAGTAAAATAATATGAAGCTGAAAACATTCCCTTTTTACAGGCAGCCGGACGGGAAGGACTGTGGTCCTACCTGTATAAAGATCATTAGTAAACATTACGGCCGGCTGACAGATATCCAGCACATCCGCTCGCTGGCGGAAACTACGCGGGAGGGAAGTTCTTTGCTGGGATTGTCGACGGCTGCCGAGGCGCTGGGTTTTAAATCGTTGGCGGTAAAGATAGATTTTGTTACCCTGCTCGAAGATGCGCCCTTGCCCTGCATTTGCCACTGGGGGCAACAGCACTTCGTAGTTGTTTATAAGATGAAAAAGTTGGGTAGCGAAACATTCGTGTATGTTTCCGACCCTGCTTACGGGCTGATAAAATATACCAAGCAGGAGTTTATTGATGGCTGGATGGGCCGGGGAAAAAGCGAACAGGACGAAGAAGGTATTGCCCTGCTGCTGGACCCTTCTCCCGCATTTTTTGAAGCTGATTCAGAAACACCCCGAAGCAGAAAGGATTTTTCTTTCCTGTTCGGTTATTTTTTAAGATACAAAAAATTAGTGGCCCAACTAACCATTGGTCTGCTGGCGGGCAGCCTGTTGTCGCTTATTTTCCCTTTTCTTACACAGAGTATTGTAGACATCGGCATCCAGAACCATGATCTGAACTTTATCTACCTGGTATTGCTGGCGCAGGTCATGCTATTTGTTGGAAGAATGGGAATAGACATCATCCGCAGCTGGATTTTATTGCACCTTTCCAGCCGGATCAATATTTCCATTGTATCCGACTTCTTCATAAAACTCATGAAATTGCCGATCAGCTATTTTGATACGCGCATGACGGGTGATATTATGCAGCGGATCGCTGACCACCAACGGATAGAACACTTACTCACCAATTCTTCGCTGAGTACCCTTTTCTCCATGGTGAACCTCGTTATTTTCAGCGTGGTGCTGCTGTTATACGATTACCGGCTATTCCTGATCTACTTGCTGGGAGCCGGTTTGTCGGTGGCATGGATTTCTTTTTTTCTGAAGAAGAGAAAGGAGCTCGACTATAAGCGTTTTTCACAGGTAGCCCAGGAGCAGAGCAAGGTAATGGAACTGGTGAACGGGATGCAGGAAATCAAGATGCATAATGCAGAGAAACAGATGCGCTGGGGCTGGGAATTTATGCAGGTGAAATTATTCAAGATCCAGATCAGGGCGTTATCGCTGGAGCAATGGCAAACAGTAGGCTCGAATTTTATTAACCAGATGAAAGACATCTTCGTCAGCTTCCTCGCAGCCAAACTTGTGCTTGATGGTCATCTTACATTGGGGATGATGCTGGCGGTACAGTATATCATTGGCCAGCTGAATGGCCCGTTGCTGCAGCTGATGGAATTTATGAAACAAACACAGGATGCAAAAATATCACTGGAAAGACTGGGAGAAATCCATGATAAAGAAGATGAGGAGCGTAGTAATGAACAAACGGTGTCAGAAGTGCCGGAACAGGATATCGTGTTGAATGATGTATCCTTCCGCTATGTAGGCGCCGGCACGCCGGTATTTGAACACCTGAGCCTGCGCATACCGTACCGTAAAACTACCGCCATCGTAGGCGCCAGCGGCAGCGGAAAAACTACCCTGCTGAAACTGCTGATGAAATTTTATGAACCTGGTGAGGGAGACATTAAAATCGGACATGTGCAGTTACAGCATGTTTCACCACGATACTGGCGGGATCAGTGTGGCGTGGTAATGCAGGAGGGATATGTATTTAATGATACGATCGCGAAAAATATCGCAATAGGAGTAGATGACATTAACCGGCAACAACTCAGGAAAGCCGTAGATGTAGCCTGTATCAGGGAATTTGTGGAAAGCCTGCCACTGAGCTATAACTCAATTATCGGCAACGAAGGCATTGGTATCAGCGGCGGACAGAAGCAACGGATCTTCATTGCCAGGGCCGTATACAAATCACCGGAATATATATTTTTTGACGAGGCCACCAGTGCGCTGGATGCTAATACGGAAAAGGCAATCATGGGCAACCTGGAACAATTCCTGAAAGGCAAAACGGCTGTCATCATTGCACACCGCCTGTCGACCGTAAAAAATGCAGATAAAATAATTGTGCTCGATAAAGGAAAAGTAGTGGAAGAAGGAAGTCATGATGAACTGGTATCGCTCCGAAAAGAATATTACAGGTTGGTAAAAAATCAATTGGAACTTGGAAACTAAAAAAGATATACTAAGCACCATCCAGCTGCATTCGGAAGGAGTGCAGGATATCCTTACGCAACCGCCGAATTGGATGGTTCGCTGGGGTAATACAACCATATTTTTGATACTGGTGCTTATCCTGGTGATGAGCTGCTTAATAAAGTACCCCGAGTTTGTTCCTTCCACTGTTATCATTTCCTCCCGGAACCCGCCGGAAAAGCTGGAAGCCAGAACCAATACCAAAGTGGAGGAAATATTTGTGGAAGACCACCAGGCGGTTTCCCCAAAACAGGTGTTGATGGTGCTGCAATCCACCGCCGACTACCGCGATGTGATCCGGCTGAGGAACATTGTGGACTCACTGGGAAACAGCGGCGCAGAACATTTTCCGCTGAGCGAAGTATCGGCCTTCAAACTGGGCGAAATCCAGGCGGATTATAACGCTTTTGCCAAAGCGCTGACGGAAGAGCAACTTTATGCCAGGCTGCAGCCGTATGCACCGGATTACGCGGCGGCAGACCGAAGCCTGGCAGAGTCCCGCAGCAGGATACGTACCCTGCAGCAACAAAAAAGCCTGGAGCAAACAAAGTATGAGGTTTCCAAAAGAGAATACGACCGGTACCAGGAACTCTTTAAAGAAAAGGTGGTATCCGCATCAGAAATGAACCAGGAAAAGATAAAATTCCTGCAGGCCACGCAGAACCTGGAAAATATCAATATCACGATATCCCAACTGCAGGAAGGTATACTGGGTATTGAAAAGACCAGGAGCGGGGCCAGTATCAATGCCCAGAAAGATAAGATCAACCTGAACTCGCAAACAGGTCAGCTTTTTGAGCAATTGAGAAAATCACTCAATGCCTGGGAGCAAAATTACCTGCTTACCTCGGCGGCTGCAGGCGTGGTGAGCTTCCAGCAATTCCTGGGGAAGAACCAGTTTGTAAAGACCGGCGACATACTCTTATCCGTGATGCCGGATGATAAAGATATCCTCATTGGCCGGTTGCGGGTACCTGCTACCAATTCCGGCAAGGTGAAAGAAGGACAGAAGGTGTTGTTGAAGCTGGATAACTATCCCTACCAGGAATTTGGGATAGTAGAGGGGCGTGTAAAGAATATCGCTAATGCACCCGATAAGGATGGTAATTATTATGTCAACGTTATTCTCCCCAATGGCCTGCAAACATCTTTTCACAAAAATCTTCCCTTTGATAAAGAGCTAAAGGGCAATGCAGATATTGTTACGCAGGACCTGCGATTGATAGAAAGATTTTTTTTCCAGCTGAGGAAACTGCTACGGTTTGAGCAATAAAAAAGAACAGCCGGTGATGCCGGCTGTTCTCAACATTGAATCGGTATTATAATTTAACGCCGGAACCAGTTAATATCTATATAACCGCCTGTTGCCCCGCCTTTATTGAAATTA
This sequence comes from Chitinophaga hostae, assembly GCF_018224885.1. GTDB lineage: Bacteria > Bacteroidota > Bacteroidia > Chitinophagales > Chitinophagaceae > Chitinophaga > Chitinophaga hostae. The sequence continues at coordinate 41,013 of NZ_JAGTXB010000014.1, forward strand.
AATAAGGCAAACCGGTTGGCTGTCCAGTCAAGTCCCAGTGCCATTTTTAATTCGTTTCCGAGCGGCGTAAAATCTTTACCATTGGTACTATAGGCAAAAGTAGCTACGAAACCTTTTTCACTGACCATTGCTTTAAACCAGATCTTATTGTGTTTTATATGGGCTGTTGCTACCGTGCTGTCGCTTTGAGACATGACAATTCTTTTTTTGCCATGGGTTTGCTCCACCGCCAGGTAAGCATAAGGAACCTGGAATACGCCCAAACCCGCTACATCACCGTCTTTCATTCCACTGATGTCTATTTCGGCAGTTCCTTCGCTGTAAGGCCCTTCTACGCGCTGGGTTAACGTGTTGATGGCATTGTACAAGGTTGCCGCTTTACCTGCTTTTAACCGGAGATAGCCTGGACGTGCAGTCAGCGACCAGTTGCTGTTGTCGGGATTATGATTCCATTGCCATTGCAGCCCAAGTGTTGGAGCGTTAAATTCATCCGTGCTGGCGGGAACGGTAATAGGGGAGCTTACGCCAGCTACAGGTTTGGGATAGGTAGCGGCGCCGATCCCGTTTTTTCCCAGTATGGGCCAGCCATCTACCCAGGTAACCGGTTCCAGGTTAGGCACACGCCCGATAGGCCCGCGGTCCTGCATAATAATAAACCACCAGGAACCATCTTTTAACTGCACCATACCGCCCTGGTGTAAACCGTTGCCGGGATAGGTATGATCATCCTGCATGACTACTTTCGACTCATAAGGTCCGTATATACTATCTGAGCGTAAACAAACCTCGCGGCCCTGTGTGCCGCCGGTAGAGCCAAGGATATAATATTTGTTATTGACTTTATACATATGCGATCCTTCGAGATAAGGGTAATGCGGATTGTCGTAGATCTCGCGCTGTGGCACCTTTACAGACTTCGCATCGCTGTTTAACTCGGTAATGAAGAGTTTTTGCTGTCCATGGGCTACATACACTTTACCATTATCGTCAAAAAAGAGACCGGGATCATAGAGGTACTCCTTAAATATAGTTCTGGTCCATGGCCCATTGATATTTTTAGCGGTGCAAATGGAAAAATGCCCTTCCTTGTTTTTTCCCATCTTCGGCGTACAGAAGCCTGCATAGAAGGTGCTGTCGTGGTAGCGGATAGTGGCAGCCCAGGAGCCGCTCAGGTACATATCGCCGCCTTTCATATCATAGCGGGCGTCCTCATCGTATCTTGACACGGCATAACCAGCCATTTCCCAGTTTACCAGGTCAGTTGAAACAGCAATAGGGCAGCCTGGTACGTAATGCATACTGGTGGAAATGAAATAGAATTTATCGCCTACCCGGATGATGTCCGGATCAGGCCAATCGCCCCACATGAGCGGATTTTTAAACTGTCCGTTGCCTAAATCAGGTGTCCAGTTTTTGGTGGTTTGCGAAAAAACAGTATTGAGGTATAGCAAAAAAGTAAATAGCACTAAGATTCTTTTCATTGATCACTGTGTTTGATATTGTTTAAATAACGCCGTAATGGACGCCCTAAAATCATTGTCAACCGTAAAACTATAAAAAAAGCCTTACAGAATATCATGCTGTTAGGCCTTTTTAGGTTGGCCACTATTGTTGATGGTTACCTGGCAGCTTTGAAAACCAGGCTTTTTACATCTCCCGGTACATCATCCAGTTCGTCGGCCAGTAACATACCTGATTTTTCCAACACCTTTACAGATACGGTATTGGCGGGTCTTACCAAGGCCCATATTTCATTTTTGCTGAGGGTATTAAAGCCGAAGTCGATCGCATATCTTGCTAACTCTGTGGCATAGCCCTTACCCCAGTGATTTTTATCAAACCGGTATCCGAGATTAAGTTTCAGGTCGTTCCCGTATTTTTTATAACTTAATCCGCCAAAGCCAATGATGTTGGCAGGACTGTTTTTTAATTTAATAGTCCAGCTGCCAAAATCATGTTCCTGCCAGTGCAACAGGTTTTTGCTGAATATTTCCAGGGCATCGGCAAAGCTTTTAAGAGGACCGTTGGGATTGAATAAATTTGTATCCGGGTCGGAAAATATTTCAAAGTATCGTTCCACATCCGGTTGTTGCGGGGGAGCCAATATGAGTCTGTCTGTTTGCTGCGTCATGTAATAAAATTATCGAAAAGATTAATTATGGAGAAACAAATCGTCATTGATGGAAACAGGATCAACGACATCGCTTCCTTTTATCAGGAAATAAATCGTGTATTCATGAGCGGTGAGAACTGGAAAATTGGGGATAGTCTGGATGCCTTTAATGACCTGCTTTACGGCGGATTTGGAGTTATTAGCAGCAATGAGCCGGTGAAACTCGTATGGAAAAATATAGAAAGAAGCAGGCAGGTACTGGGATATGATGTCACCAAACATTATTACGAACAAAAATTGTCGCCGGAGTCACCTTTTAACAAAGCGCATTTCCGCGAAAAGCTGGAAGCATTGAATAAGGGTACCGGTCAAACCTATTTTGATATACTGATGGAGATTATTGCAGATCATCCTAACATTCATCTTTATCCGGCCAACTGATATTTGTCCGCTGATCCCCATAATCAGGCAGTGTAAAATACCCGGTTCCCGGTATTGTCAAGGGTTTTTAGCAGGCCTAACTTCGCTTTTATTAATTCATTTAATATAGAGAAAATGGAAACTACAAGAACCAAATGCTTTATTGTTAACCTATGTCTGGCAGCGATTGCCAGTTTGGTATTTACCGGGTGTGGTAGCAAGGATGACCCTAAGCCTGCAGGAAAAGGAAAAATAAACATGAAGTTTACTGTTACCGTACAAAATGCCGCTGCTGCTGGTCAGGTTGATTTCCAGGTAATGGCAGCAAATCATGACGCCAGTCAATATGGTGCGCCTGTATGGAAAATGAACGGCGTTACGCAGAACAATGAACAGGCGATCATCATAAGCAAAGGTAGCTTTACCGGAAGTACAAAAACATATGTATTTGAAACCGTTAAGGCGTTTGACTTTGGTAAATTAGGTGTGACTTGTTCTGCTGTTGATGGAGGTGTTGTAACGCTGAGCTATAAGGCCGAAGTAGATGGGAAGGTGGAAACCAGCGTGGAGAATGTTGCTGTTACTTCCGCCCAGATATATATCAAAGACTTTAGTTATGAGGGAAAATAGAACCAACCTCGCTTAGATGAAACGACGAATAAAAAAGAGCACCCGATGTTGGGTGCTCTTTTTTATTTGCTAAATCTTATCATTAGGCCAAATCAAACCTGTCAAGGTTCATCACTTTTGTCCAGGCTGCCACAAAGGCTTTTACAAATTTATCCTGTGCATCTGCGCTTCCGTATACTTCTGCTACGGCTCTCAGTTCTGAGTTAGAGCCAAACAGGAGATCTGCGCGGGTGCCGGTCCATTTGACAGCGCCGGTGGCGCGGTCGCTGCCTTCGTATATTTCTCTGTCGGCGGATACTGCTTTCCAGGCAGTGCGCATGTCGAGCAGGTTTACAAAGAAATCGTTGGTCAGTTGTCCGGGGCGTGTGGTAAAAACACCATGTTTCGAACCATCAAAATTGGTGTTCAGCACACGCATACCGCCTATCAGCACTGTTAACTCGGGCGCTGTGAGCGTGAGCAACTGGGCTTTATCAACCAGCAATTCTTCGGTGGATACCGGGAATTTTGATTTGCGGTAGTTGCGGAAACCATCGGCGGGCGGTTCCAGGAATCCTACCGATTCCACATCGGTCTGGTCCTGTGAAGCATCCATGCGGCCGGGTGTAAAAGGTACGGTAATGGCTTGCCCGGCGTCTTTGGCTGCTTTTTCAACACCGGCGCTGCCTGCCAGTACGATCAGGTCTGCCAGCGAAACTTTTTTACCATTTGACTGTGCCCCATTAAATTCTTTTTGAATTTTTTCCAGGGCATCCAGTACTTTTTGTAGTTGCGGCGGATTGTTTACCTGCCAGTATTTCTGCGGCGCCAAACGAATGCGCGCGCCGTTGGCGCCGCCGCGTTTGTCGGAACCGCGGAAAGTAGAAGCGGAGGCCCATGCGGTGGAAACCAGTTCGGATATGCTTAATCCTGCTGCCAGTACTTTCGCTTTCAGCGCGGCCACATCTTTTTCATCTACCAGTGTGTGATCTACTGCAGGAATAGGATCCTGCCAGAGCAGTTCTTCTGCGGGCACATCGGGACCCAGGTAACGGGCGCGGGGGCCCATATCGCGGTGGGTCAATTTAAACCACGCGCGGGCAAACGCATCTGCAAATTCATCCGGATGTTCAAGGAAGCGCCTGGATATTTTTTCGTAGGCAGGATCAAACCGGAGAGAGAGATCAGTTGTCAGCATAGTGGGCACATGCTTTTTTGACTTGTCGTACGCATCCGGAATGATGCCGTCAGCGTTTTTTGCTACCCACTGGTGGGCGCCGGCCGGGCTTTTAGACAGCTGCCATTCAAAGCCAAACAGGTTTTCAAAGAAGTTATTACTCCATTGTGTAGGCGTTTTCGTCCATATTACTTCGAGGCCGCTGGTAATGGTGTCCGCACCTTTACCGGAGCCATAGCTGTTGCTCCAGCCCAGGCCCTGCAGTTCCATATCGGATCCTTCCGGCTCCTTGCCTACGTGGGTGGCAGGCGCAGCGCCGTGTGTTTTACCAAAGCTGTGGCCGCCGGCTATCAGGGCTACGGTTTCTTCGTCGTTCATGGCCATGCGGCCAAAAGTGTCACGGATATCTTTTGCGGCAGCAATAGGATCAGGGTTACCATCAGGACCCTCGGGGTTCACATAGATGAGTCCCATCTGTACCGCTGCCAGCGGTTTTTCCAGGTTGCGGGCATGGATATCGCCGTCCGCATTTTCGTCTGATACCAATACGCCATGACGCTCTTCCACACCGGGAGAACCATGCGCGTAACGGATGTCGCCGCCCAGCCAGGTGGTTTCTGCACCCCAGTACACTGCTTCATCCGGCTCCCATACGTCTTCACGTCCACCTGCAAAACCAAATGTTTTAAAGCCCATTGATTCCAGTGCGACGTTCCCTGTAAGGATCAGCAAATCCGCCCATGAAATTTTGTTGCCGTATTTCTGCTTGATAGGCCAGAGCAAACGCCGGGCTTTATCAAGACTCACATTATCCGGCCAGCTGTTCAGCGGAGCAAAACGTTGCTGTCCTTCACCCGCGCCACCACGGCCATCACCCACACGATACGTACCTGCACTATGCCAGGCCATGCGGATAAACAACGGACCATAATGCCCGAAATCTGCCGGCCACCAGTCCTGCGAATCAGTCATCAGCGCATGGAGATCCTTTTTTACTGCTTCCAGGTCGAGGCTTTTGAAAGCTTCGGCATAGTTGAAATCTTCACCCATCGGGTTCGACAAGGACGAGTGCTGGCGAAGGATACTTAACTTTAAGTGATTAGGCCACCAGTCATGATTCCTGGTACCGCCGCCGCCAACGTTGTGTTTCATGCTCCCATTATGAAACGGGCATTTACTGATGTCGTTTAATTCTTTTTCCATTTTTATAAATTTTGGGTGTGGAATGAACACATGCTTGCACCTGGTATTTGTGCAGTTGAGTAAAGTTAGGATATTGAAGTAATAGCCACAATCAATTAATTTCTATCTTTAGATAGTTAAAATCTATTTGAACTTTACCGGCCTTACCATGATATAATATACTGAAAAGCCCGGGTTAAGAGAAAAAAAGTTTTGGCGAAAGTGTTAACTTTCATCCCGGGAAGACAAATCCGCTTCCCGGGCTTAATTCAAAACCATAACAGTAGAGATATGAACCCTCCCGATCATGTGCCCCTCATTAAAGGAGAAATAGCCGATTATTATTATGATAATACCGGTATTTTATTTTCCTATTCAAAAAGCATTCAGCGAACAGTAGAGAATATCTCGAACAATATTGCATTGGTGAAACAGATAACGGGGAACAAAAAAGTACCGCTGCTGATCTATCTTACCAACTCGCCGGTACCCGATAAGGAAACCAGGAGATTTTCTGCCGAACAACTTCCTCATGTATACACCGCCATGGCAATGGTATCGAAGCCCGGCCTGTCGAAATTGATCATGAATATCCTGTTTAAATTAAAAACGCCGCCTATTCCCATGAAGTCATTTACAAATGATACGGAAGCCAAAACCTGGCTACAGCAATACCTGTAAACAGGTAGTTTTAATACCCTGTTTGCGGGTAATCGAAGCTCGCTGGAAACCATTTACTTTTGATGATGAAACGCAATAATAATGGGTATATTGCGAGATGTGGCAGCGCAGCCGTCTGCGTATTTTATTTAACCTATATTAAACCAACATGATCATTCATCCTTTTAAACATTCCCGGATGCCGGGTATTGTTACAACACTGCTGCTCATGCTTACCACCGGGTGGTGTCATGCACAAACGGCACTAACTCCAGGCAAAATTCCTTTCGATACAAAGTTGCTCAAAAGCGGGAAATATGAAATGGGCTGTTTTGTGATGAATGGAGGCCGGCAAACGGAGTTCGGCTCCTTTATAATCGACATCGCCTTTAACAGCGATCAAAATTTATCTATCTATACCGTGTTAAATTTGTTCGGCTCAAATGAGCCACGCCTCGATACAACGGTGGCCGACGGAAATACCTTTAAACCCCTGTATCGTTCCTCCTTCAACAAAGAGTATGACCTCCAGCTGAACTACGACAAGGAAGTAACAGGTTATCATTTCGATAAGCAAAGCGGCAAAAAAAGTGTTATTAAAGATGCGGTGGATAATGCCTACCTGGATGGTTACTGTTATCCCTATCTACTTGGCATGCTTCCGCTCACAGCCGGATACAACGCCAGCATGCCGGTGTATGACTACAGACCGGAAAACACCGAGAATGTAAAAAATGCCGTCATTGAGGAAGTAACGACCAACAGGTATATCAGTAAGCTGACCGGTGAACATAAAGTTTGGCAGGTCACCGTGTATGAAGAGGCTACAGGCGATAAGTACCAGTATTACCTCGATAAAGATACCCGCCGCATGTGGAAAGTGGATATCTTTTCGAAAGCAGGACAACATCTTGTGATGGTAGACAAAGAAATTGATTTTAATCCCATCAAAAGCCCATTCGATAAGGTAGCTACCATGAAACTGATAAAGTCCGGCAGCGCTGCCATCAGCGGGCAGGCCTATGCAAAAGACAACGAGAATGAAGGCCTCCTCAGTAATATTGCGGTGGTTAACATAAATAAAAAACAATACGCCCCGGAAGGCACTTCCATCGTATTAATCCCGTATACCGCTTTTTTCAAAGAATGGATAAAGCTGAACGAGTCGTCCAGGAAAAAAGGAAGATCAATTCCGCTCCCGCAGGACGCCGCCGACTGTATTAAAGTGGTTACGGTGTATGACGACAAAGGTCATTTTGAATTCGTAAACCTGATGCCCGGTGATTACCTGGTGTATACAGAATTCGGATACAGGCACACTACCAGGCGAACTGAAGTAACAGGCTATACCGATACTTATATAAATGGGCTGTACCAGGGCACATCCACCAATACCACCAGCAGAAGCTATAGCGGTAATGCTGGCGCCAGTATTAAGAAAGTTGTAACAATCGAAAAGGAAGGTGAACAAGTGGAGATAAAATTAAAAAAGACCTTATAATATCATCATATGCTGCCGGCCCCGCCAAGGGGCCGGATAACCCCCGGATCACAGTTCCAATCCACCCGCTATCGCCGGAATTACACCCTCATAGTACGTTTATAATTCTTTTTTCAGAAATTTATGCAATCGTTTGCATTTTAAAATAAATTACCTAACTTAGGTATCGGTCAGCATAAAACTGATGATGATAATGTTGCGCAATAGCGACATTGCCGGCTATGTACTGTATTGTTCCCTGTAAGCATTTCAAAACGTTTGTAAATAAACTTTTTCAACCAAAATCACCCTATAAATCAACTAACATGAACCCGAAAAATTGCCCTTTATTATCCACGTTGCGGATACGCCGCATCATGTCAAAAACTATCTTATCTGTACTATGTCTTGCCGCATCAGCAAGCCTTTCAGCTGCCACTATCAACGTTTCCTCTTTATCCGCCCTGCAAACAGCGATTAATAATGCAGTGGCAGGCGATACCATCGTGCTGGCCAACGGCGTGTATACCGCATCTTCAAACATCACCGTCAGCAAGCAGGGAACTGCTGCCAGCCCCATTACCATCACCGCGCAAACAATTGGTGGCGCCGAAATAAAAGGAACCGGGGGATTTAGTATCGTAAGTCCTGCGAAATATATTATTATCAGGGGATTCAAATTCACCCATAATGCCTCTCTGGCTACCATGGCCAGCGGCACCAGCTTTTGCCGCTGGACCTGTAACGTATTCCAGACACCAGGGGCAGGGGAGAACCTCTTATTAAACGGGAATGATCACGAAGTGGATCACAATACATTTCAGCATAAAAATGCGCTCGGACGCTTTATTGCCGTGCGTGGCAGCGGCAGCCAGATTGCACAGCGACTGAAAATCCATCATAACTACTTCGTAGACCAGCTGCCGCAAACCGGTAACGGCGCAGAAACGCTACAGTTCGGACTAAGCGGCTACAGTCTTTCTTCTTCCAACAGTACCATCGAGTACAATCTTTTTGAAGATTGCGCCGGCGAATCAGAGCTGATATCTGTTAAATCATCTGCCGTTACCATCCGTTATAATACCATCCGCAATTGCCCGGCGCAGTTTACATTGCGCCACGGTAACCACTGTACGGTGTATGGCAACTATTTCATCAATACACCCGGCATCCGAATCTTCGGAGATGACCACAACATTTTCAGCAACCATTTTGAAAATTGCAGCCCTGCTATCAATATCGGCAACGGCGACGGAGAAGTAGCAGATGGCGCCGCACTCACCGTACACGATCGCCCCGACCGCACGCTTATTGCTTATAATACCCTCGTAAACAATACTACCAATATTGTACAGAACGGCCGCACCAACGGATTGGGTGCTACTACGCAAACCGTAGTCAATAATATTATCCAGGGCGGCGGCCCTGCAGCCGCCATTGCAGGCCCTTACACCGGTGGCATATGGTCCGGAAACATCCTTTATAATACCAATGGCGATGGCGATATGCCAGCCGGTGGATACATCACCGTGAATCCACTGCTGGCAAGAGATACAACGGGCACCTTCCATCTGCAACCGGGAAGCCCGGCCATCAACGCAGGCACCGGTACTTATGCTGCCGTTACAACAGATATGGACGGACAACCAAGACCTTCACCGCTCGATAAAGGCGCTGATGAAGTTGCTGCTGCACCGGTGATTGCCCGTATCCTCACACCCGCTATGGTAGGACCTTTGGCCGACGATCTCACGCCTGTATGCCAACCCGTTATTGCCAGCGCAGATGATGGCAATGTACCGGCCAATGTACTGGACGGAAATCTCAACACCCGCTGGTCTGCCAATGGCAACGGCCAATGGATCCAGTTTTGTCTCGACGATACACTGGCGGTATCGGGTGTGCAAATCGCATTCCTCAACGGTAACACACGTACTTCTACCTTTGATGTGCTGGTAGGAAACGATACCCTGCATTGGACTACCGCCGCCACAGGAAAGGTAAGCAGCGGCACTTCCCTTAACCTGGAAACATTTTCCTTTCCCGCCAAAACGGGAAGACTGGTACGAATAGTAGGGCACGGTAACAGCGTTAATACCTGGAATAGTTATACCGAAGTGCGCATACAAACCGGCAACCAGCTTGCCGTCCGCAAAATGAATGTAGCTCCCGCAGCTGCTGCTCCCGATCCGTTTTCATTAAACAGTTATCCCAATCCATTTAACGACCATGCTACCATTAACTTCTACCTGAAAAAACCGGGTGTGGTTAATCTTACTGTATATGATATAAATGGTAAACAGGTAAAAGTACTGGTAAACGCGCGACTGGAAGCAGGTTCGCACAATATCCCGTTCGATGCCGGTGTTCATCCTTCAGGCACCTATCTGTTGTCACTTCATCATAACGGAAAAGTTAGCGTGAAGAAAGTACAGAAATTATAACCAGCCAGCTTTTAACAGGGAGCAATGAGCCTGGCTTGTTGCTCCCCGTTTGTATAATACCATCGCCGGATCATCTTCTTATACCCGATGGAATAGCTTTTAACGGCCTGGTCACGGAAATACCGAAGCCTTCAGCCCCAGCACAAATTTTGTCCGCTCGGCGGGCGCGCCGGTAGCCACGCCGCTGACCAGGGCGTAATGCGTTACACCATCCCCGGATACCTGTATGCTTTCAATGGTTTTAACCGCGCCGTTAATATTCCCGCCAAACCACAACGGGTTGCCCTTCTGCTTCCAGGTAATGAGCCGGTAAACGGCGCCTGCCACCATATTGCTATCACCCCTGGCGGCTTTCAGGGCTTCCGCATTACCATACAATGTTGAGATGGTTTGCTGCCGGTTGTTAAAAAAGGAGGTGATCACTGATACGCCCGGCTCCTGGTAAATTGTTTCCGGCGCCAGTGTGGGTTGTTTTGCCGGGTGACATGCGGCCGCCAGGAGAGACAGCGCGATAAATGATAAAACTTTTCTCTTCATGGCAGATTATTTTTTAGTAGGAATATCAAATACAAAACCATTGTCGGCAGCCAGGCGGTGACAGCTGGCGCAGGTTTGGCTAAACATCGGTGTTTTACCGTAAGGAGCCAGCGCAGTACCATTGAACCTGGCGTAGCCCCAACCTCCGGTGTCCTTAAATTTTTTGTCATCTCTGAACATGAGCTGCACGTTGTTAAAATCTCCCGTAAGAATGTTGCCGTCCTGGTCCGCGGGTTGCTGGTTCCACACCACCTTGGCGATGATGGCGCCATTGGGCCATGGGCGGATCTTGCCCTGCTGTATAGCTTTCACGGCGATATCGTTGCCATAGATCACCCGCATGGTGCCATTGTCGAACCGGTTGGTGGTGCTGATCACTTTCCAGTTTTTATAATCCGGCGTATAGGCTATCCCGTTAGGCGCCACCGGTAACGTGCCCGGTGTAGCCGGTTTAGCAGCCGCCCGGGTAGCAGCCGCGGGTTTCGGGCTGGCCACTGCCAGCACATAGTTTTTTAATATCCTGGTATCGGCAGCGCTGATCCTGGCCGATGAGTGAACGGCGGTATACGCCGCCAGCGGCATCCTGCCTTGCTCCACGATATTTTCAATATACCAGCGCATGCCCTGTTGGTCCGCTGCGGGTAAACTATCCCACTGTGAAAAATTCAGCCGGCTTCTTGCTGCTTTTACATCAGCAGCTACCAGCCAGGAGATGGGCGCAATTTTGTGGTACCAGGCCACCCTGGTTTCATTGGAGTGGCAGTCGTAACAGGCCCGTTTAAGGATGGCCGTTACCGAATCCGGACCGTTGAACGCCCCGGTTATCGGCGGGTGTTGAATAGTAGGGCTGCTGAACTGCAAACTGATCATCAGTACCACAACAATCACGGTGATAATGGTTGTTTTGCTGGCTTTTTTTAGTGAGATGGATCCCATAGCATGTCTTTTTTTTCAAAACTACCGGCCGGTGTGCGCAGGGCAAAGCAATGATTGCTCAACACGGCAGATGAGGTGTTGAAGTAGACATTTCGGCGCCCCAATTGCCATCCTCCTGTTGGGTATGCTCATGCTGGTAACTGAACAACCGGGATGGCTGCTCCATGGGCGAATTTGTCTTATTGAGGTACTTCCTGCTGGTTTGCCCGGCATATCGTAAATACTTTTGGGAGAAATAATCGCATCCATCATTCTTTTATTAAAACAACAGCATATGTACTCACTGAAAGCAGTTATTACTTCTATTAGCCTGGCGGGTGTTTTGGCCCTGACAGCGGCATTTATCAGTTCATATAACGGGCCTGCCATGAAAGCACTGCAATCGCCGGCAAATGATAAAGGCTTTGCCGTAGTGGAGCTCTTTACCTCCGAGGGATGCTCCAGTTGTCCGCCTGCCGACGAGCTGCTGCAACGGCTGGAAAAAGAGAATAAGAAAGGGCAGCTGTACCTGCTGGCATTCCACGTAGACTACTGGGATCACCAGGGTTGGAAAGACCGGTTCAGCGATCATGCATTTTCATTAAGACAACAGCAGTATGCAGACTGGCTGCATTTGCGCACCGTATACACTCCGCAGGTGGTGGTAAATGGCGCCAGTGAATGTATTGGCTCCGATGAGGGCGCGGTGGTAAGGACTATTGCAGGGGCGCTGGAGCATTCAGCCACAGATTCCTTAACACTTAACGGCAGCATAAACGGGCGGGAGGCGAAGGTGACGTTTCAGGCAACGGCAGCGGAAAAAGACGCCGTGGTAGTGCTGGCATTGGTACAGCAATCCGCCCAAAGCCGCGTGCGGGCAGGTGAAAATGAGGGACGGGAATTATCGCATGTGCAAATAGTACGGGGACTGAAAACGGTGCGCCTGGAAGGAAACAGCGACCACGCGGTAAGCATACCCCTGCCTAAAGGAGCAGATCAGCAAAACTGGGAACTCATCGGCTTTGTGCAGCATACCTCCGGCGGGCGGATTACAGCGGCGGCAAGATACCCGCTTAGCGCCGGGGCCACAATTCCCACAGTCCGGAATGACTAACTCAGGGTCCATTTCGTCCGGTTAACGCATAAAGGGATTGTCCGGCCATAGCCGCAGTCCTACTTTTGATCAAACAAATTTAAATATCAGCATCATGGAAAAAAATGTCATCAGCGAAACAGCAGCAAGCGTGATTAACGTTATTGAAGATACTACGGCAACCGCTGTCGAAAAGGTTTTGTATACAGGTACCGTGCATACCACCGGAGGGCGTGATGGCGCCGCCGCCAGCACCGATGGCCGTTTGGATATAGGACTGTCGTCTCCCGGATCAGCAGGTTCCGGTACCAACCCGGAACAGCTGTTTGCCGCCGGCTGGTCGGCCTGCTTTATCGGCGCCATGGGCATCGCAGCGGGTAAAATGAAGGTAACATTACCGGCAGATCTGTTCGTAAATGCATCGGTAGACCTGGGCGCCGCTGCCAGTGGTTATTTGCTGCAGGCACGCCTGGATGTGAGCTTACCCGGTTTCAGCCAGGAAACTGCCCTGGTCATTATAAAAGCCGCACACCAAACCTGTCCGTATTCCAAAGCCACCCGTGGCAATATCCACGTCACCATTAACCTGGTGTAAAATGAGGGGTATCTGAACAAGGCCGCCGCGTTGTTGGTGTGGCGGCCTTTACGCCCGGGAGGAAGCGTACAATTACAAAAAATCCTGACGTATATTTAACTTTTATATCAGGGCCGCCCCTGATTTCATTATTTTAACAGCCGCTTGACCACACAGATGAGTAATAAGAAAGCATTCAAGGTTTCCACCAAAATAATATGGATTAGTTCCTTACTCCTGGGTATACTTACCTCGGTGCCAAAAATTGCGGAGCATCATTTCCATCCTTATGAGGCATTCGTGAATGCGCTGATCACGTTTTTATTCGCCATCTTCATATGGTATTATAATATTCTTACTTTTCCCGCCTATTCTTCCCGTGATGTGGCGAATGGTTTTTCCATTTTCCGGCTGATCAAGAGCCTGGTAGTGGGTATTATCGTAATGTTTGTGCTGGCTTGTTTCCAGCAGTTCCTGTTATCGCACCTGGAATTTGGCCCGGTAATGCTGATGGTGGAAATGCGCGGTATCCTGGTCAATCTTAGCTTTTACCTCTTTATTCACCTGTTGTACCAGAGCTATCAGAACCAGCAGGTGGGTGTAGAACTGGAACGCACCAAAATGGATAACCTCGGCGCGCAGTACGAATTACTGAAGCAACAGGTAAATCCGCATTTTCTATTCAACAGTTTAAATACGCTGAAGTACATGGTGGAAAGCAAGGATGTCCATGCCGTGGATTTCATCCTGAAACTGTCCGACTTTTACCGCTTCACCCTCGAAAGCCGGAAGCTGGACCTGATCAGGCTTTCGGAAGAACTGGATATTCTCCGCGCATATATGTTCCTGCTAAAAGCCCGCTTTGAGAGCGGTATCGATCTGGCTGTTGACATCCATCCGGAGCACCATACCTCGCTGGTACCGCCATTTACATTACAGCTGCTGATCGAAAACTGTATCAAGCATAACGTGGTATCGCTTGATCATCCGTTGAAAATAAGGTTGTATTCTGAAGGGAATTTCCTGGTAGTAGAGAATCAGATTCGGCCCAAAAGAACACCGGAATCATCTACCGGAATGGGACTGGAGAATATCAACCAGCGTTATATTCATTTGTTGCACGAAAAGATTGTAATCGAAGCAGGAGAGCAGTTATTTAAAATAAAATTGCCCATTATTCATGAACATCATCATAATTGAAGACGAAATCAAAGCGGCAAAATCATTGGAGAACCTGATCGCCGAAGTACGCCCGGGTGCTGCAGTACTGGCGAAGTTACAAAGTATAGAGGGCGCAGTGGAATATTTTTCACAACATGCTTCGCCCGACCTGGTTTTCATGGACGTGCAATTATCCGACGGCGTATGCTTTGAGATATTTAAAGCCGTAAATATTACCTGCCCGGTGGTTTTTTGTACGGCCTATGGAGAGTATGCCATGGAAGCCATCAAGGCTAACGGTATCGACTATCTGCTAAAGCCTTTTTCGAAAGATGATTTAAAAGAAGCTTTTGAAAAAGTAGATAACCTGAAGAATTTTTTCCAGCAGCATAAAACGCCCGACCTGGAAGGATTATTGAAAAGGGTAGGACTGAGCGAAGGAAAGAAAAGTTTCCTGGTATTTAAACACAACAAATACACTACGGTACAAACAGAGCAGGTGGCCTTTATTTATATTCATAATGGCATCGCCACTATCCGAACTTTTAAGGAAGAAGAATATACTATTTCCCAATCGCTCGATCAGGCGCAGGAGCTGCTGGCCACTCAGCAGTTTTTCAGGATCAATCGCCAATACCTGGTGAACTTCAGCGCCATTAAAGAGGTAGAACATTATTTTGCGAGGAAACTGCTGGTTAAGCTGGTGATTCCCAGCCCGG
The DNA here is from genome assembly GCF_018224885.1 of Chitinophaga hostae. Lineage (GTDB taxonomy): Bacteria > Bacteroidota > Bacteroidia > Chitinophagales > Chitinophagaceae > Chitinophaga > Chitinophaga hostae. The sequence continues at coordinate 56,097 of NZ_JAGTXB010000014.1, forward strand.
AGAAATTGCTGATCAGGAAAGAAAAGGCCAGCATGTTCCTGGAATGGCTGGAGAATAGGTAGGGCGAAATTTTTTTGACGTACATTACAAGCAAGTAAAACGAAAAATGGAAAAGGAGTTAGATAAACAAATACTGATCAGTGCCACTACAGCAATAGTCTGGAAATCCATCACCGATGTGGCGCTCATGGCCGGCTGGATGGGAGACCCCTCTATGAACCTGGAAATTAATACCAGCTGGGAAGTAGGCGCTCCCATTCGCATAAGGGGTAAACATCATGCCCTGTTTGAAAATAAAGGAACAGTACTGGAGTACTTGCCGGAGCATACCATGAGCTATGACTATTTAAGTTCCCTGTCCCGGTTGCCCGATGAAAAAATAAATTACACCACGTTACAGTTTGTACTGACACCACAGGGCACACAAACCTTACTCTCGTTAAAGATTACCGGTTTCCCCACAGAGGTAATATACCATCACCTTAATTTTTACTGGAACGGTACTTTGGCGGTACTGAAAAGAACGATAGAAGACCGGTTGGGATGATCTGTACCATTTCCGGGATGTCTCAAAAAAGAAGCTGAAAAAATTTGCGCAACCAATTAGTTGCGTATATTTGTGCCGGACAAATTACCGGGTCAATGAGAAGAGATGCATTTCAGGCAATTGCCGATCCAACCAGGAGGGCCATTATATTATTGATAGCGGTTCAGGCGATGACGCCAAATGCTATCGCCGAGCATTTTGATATTACGCGTCAGGCGGTGTCCAAGCATCTGCGCATATTGACCGAATGCCAGCTCGTAAAACAGGAGCAGTCCGGCAGGGAGATCTATTATGAGCTGGATGGTACCAAAATGCAGGAGATTGATAAATGGATTGCGCAGCTGAAGAATATCTGGGAGCACCGATTTAATGAACTTGACAAAGTATTATTAACCATACAAAATCAAAAAAAATGAGTTACAATTTAGCATTTGATTTTTCTGTGGATAAGGAAAACAAAACCATCCGGGTAACCAGGGAATTTGCAGCAACACTGCCTTTAGTATGGGACGCCTATACGAAAAGCGACATCCTGGATCGATGGTGGGCGCCAAAACCCTGGAGAGCAAAAACCAAAACGATGGACTTCCGCAATGGTGGCCGCTGGCATTATGCGATGGTAGGACCGGAGGGAGAAGAACATTGGGCGCTGGCTGAATACCTGGACATCCAGGTACATAAAACATTCGCTCTGCTCGACGCTTTTGCGGATGCAGATGGTAACACGAATAAAGATTTGCCACAATCAAAATGGGTAGTTACCTTTATAGACAAAGGGGCTGTAACACTGGTAGAAAGTGTTATCACCTATGCAGACCTGGCACAGTTGGAAGCAACCATCAAGATGGGCTTCAAGGAAGGACTGGCCATGGCCATGGAAAACCTGGACGAACTGTTTGCTGCATCAAAGTAATAATAACCAAAATCATTATTGTCGCTGTAAATAAGCCACTGACAACCGAAATCCATATTCCAAAAAAATAAAAGTATGAAAAGTAAAATCCTCTTTGTAGTTAGTCTTCTTTTTGGCTTGATGTTCATTAATGCGGGGCTGAATAAATTTTTCAATTACATGCCGGTCCCGAAAGACATGCCCGAAAGCCTGATAAAGGCCATGACAGCCATGATGCAGATAGGCTGGCTGATGCCGTTAGTTGGAGTAGCGGAGATTGTTGGTGGCATACTTTTCATTCCCGGCAAAACCCGCGCACTTGGCGCCCTCGTTATTTTACCGGTGATGGTAGGTGTAGTTTTGACAAATATATTTATTGCGCCGTCTGGCCTGCCGATCGCGTTGGTGATGTTCGCCATTAATATCTGGGCGATCATCGATAACCGCGAAAAGTATTTGCCGATGGTCAGATAAAATATTGTGAATTCAAATCAATCTTATTATGGCGCCGGGTTTTCCGGCGCCATTTTTCTAATCAACCATGCGCCATCAACCGTGCCAAAAGGTTAGGAAAATCAACCCCATCCACTCAACTCGAATTCCGCACAATCAACTCCGTCTTCAGCACCCGGATAATACTCTTCCAGTCACTCACATCCCGGCTCATCTGGTCAATAAGCAGCTGTGCTGCGGTGCCGCCGATTTCTTTCACCGGCTGCGATACCGTGGTTAGCGACGGATGAATAAGGCCCGCGGCAAAGTCGTTGCTAAACCCTACTACCGCAATATCTTCCGGTACCTGCAAGCCTCTTTTCTTCACCACCTGTATGATCTCTATCGCGGTAGGATCGTTGATCGCAAAAATAGCATCCGGAGGATGTGGCAGGTTTAGCAAGTGGTTCACATAAATATGTACCTTATCAAGATTCAGGTCGTAGGGAATCACCAGTTCTTCATCCAGCTCAATATTGTTTTTTCTTAAAGCGGCTTTGTAGCCGTTCAGTCGTTTCTCACTGATCTTCAACGACGGAGGACCCGATAAATGTGCAATCCTTTTCCTGCCTCTTTCCACCAGGTGATTCACAGCCCGGAAGGCGCCGTCGTAATCATCTACAATCACTTTGGGTACATCCATTTCATCACATACACGGTTAAAAAATACGATGGGAATACCCTTCCGCTGGAATATCTTTAAGTGGTCGAAGTTCTTTGTCTCCTTTGTAATGGACACCAGCACGCCATCTACCTGGTTAGCCAGCATCACTTTGGTGTTGGCAACCTCTGTTTCATAGGTTTCATTGGACTGACAGATCACCGTGTTGTAACCTGCCTTGCTGGCCACTTCCTGCGCGCCTATCGTTATATTGGGAAAATAGGAGCTGGTGAATTCCGGTACAATAATGCCTATCGTATTTGTTTTCCGGGTAACCAGGCTAATTGCGAGCATATTACGCTGGTAGTCCAGCTTTTCAGCCAGTTCCAGCACCGCCTGCCTGGTAGCCGCGTTAACGCTGGGATGCCCGGTGAGGGCACGTGATACGGTTGATTTAGAAAGATTAAGCGCTTTGGCAATATCAATAATCGTGATCTGATGTCGCTTCATGACCGTTCTTTTTTGTAAAGAAACATAATATTATCAAAAATGGGAACATTCCCAATTTATGGGAATGTTCCCATTCGTAAAATGATCATTTTTTTATTCATCGGGTAACAGTTAGTTATAATCTTTGAACCCAATAAATTCTCACGATATGAAAGAACTGTTGCTCACAACCTCTTTTGTGCCAGCTATGCCTGTACCTGTCACGCTACACCAACCAATTACGGTACACCGGTTACATGACGACATGGAGTAACCGCCCGCAGCCTGTTATGGCCGGGATCCGACAATAATGATGTGAATGAACTATTCTGACTAAAACATTTAAACACGTTTGGGGGTATGCACAAAAATGTTCGCTTATCTGCAGGATACTTATTGATCCTGTTATTGATCACCTTTCCTGCTGCCGTCATAGTAGCACAACAGCCCGTTGTTACAACGGCGGAAAAGAAAGCCATTACCGGCAAAATAACAGAAGCCGCGGGCACGCCACTGGCAGGCGTTACCGTAAGGGTAAAAAATGATAAGATCTCCGCCATCACCAATGAGGAGGGCTTATACAGCATTACGGTAAGCACGGCGCCCGGTACCACCCTCGTATTTACCTATGTGGGGTTTCTCAGTAAAGAAATAAAAGTTTCCGCCGCGAAGAGCGTTTACAACACCGTACTGGAGCCATCTGTAAAAGGACTGAATGACATTGTGGTGATCGGTTATGGCAGCGTAAAACGAAAAGACGTTACCGGATCAGTAGCCGCCGTTAAAATGGCCGATCTGGCCAAAGCTCCGGTTCCCTCTTTTGAAGAAGCGCTGGGCGGCCGCGTAGCCGGCGTACAGGTATCTGCCAGCGACGGGCAGCCAGGGTCATCTCTTAACATCGTGATCCGCGGTAACAACTCCGTTACACAAGATAACTCCCCCTTGTACGTAGTGGATGGATTCCCGATGGAAAATCCTTCCAACAATATTTTTAACCCGGAAGAAATAGCCTCCATCGAAGTACTGAAAGATGCATCCGCTACGGCTATTTATGGGGCCAGGGGCGCTAACGGCGTTATTATCATCACCACCAAAAAAGGTAAAACAGGGGCGCCCACCGTTTCCTATCAAACCTGGATGGGCTTCCAGGAGAATATCAAAAAACAGGAAATGATGAGCCCCTACGAATTCGTGAAATACCAACTGGAGCAAAACAGCGCCTTTTATACACCCATCTACCTGAAAGAAGGCAAAACATTGGAAGATTATAAAAGTGTAAAGGGCATAGACTGGCAGGACCAGGTATTCAGAAAGGCATTTATGCAAAATCATAGCCTCTCTTTAAGAGGCGGCAACGACAAAACCACTTATTCCCTTTCAGGGTCCCTGTTGGACCAGAACGGTATTATCATCAACAGCGGTTTTAAACGATACCAGGGCAGGGCCATCGTAGATCAACAGATCAATGAAAAAATAAAAGCCGGTGTCAATCTTAATTATACCGCCACCAAAACCTATGGCGCCGTAGCTTCGCCAACACCATCCGGACCCACTTCCAGCCTGATGTACAGCGTTTGGGGGTACAGGCCCATCACCGGCGATTCCGCCAGCGACGCCTCCGCCATCGATGAACCATTTGATCCGGATGTGGATCCGTTGAGTGAATATCGTATGAATCCCATCATCTCCACCAAAAATGAATACAACCCGCTGTTCAATAATACGCTGATCACAAACGCGTATATCGAATATAAACCCGCAAAGTATTTCACATTGAGAATAGCAGGCGGGCTCACCAAAGAAACGCTGCGGAAAGAAATTTTCAATAGCTCCAATACCCGGTTGGGAAATCCGAAAAGCAGTCAGCTGGGCGTGAACGGCTCCGTCAGTAACACGGAAAGAACTAACTGGCTTAATGAAAATACGCTCACGTACGCCCGTGTGATCAACAAAGATCATCATCTGAATGTATTGGGTGGCTTCACTATGCAAAAAGCGACCTATTACAACTACGGTTTCTCCGCCAGCCAGCTGCCTAATGAGTCGCTCGGTATGAGCGGCCTCGACGAAGGTATTATCAACACTGCCCCCACGGCGAAATCATCCAGTGCATTAATGTCTTTCCTCGGAAGGGTCAACTACGGGTATAAATCCCGCTACCTGCTGACCCTTTCCCTCCGGGCGGACGGATCTTCCAAATTCCCCGCCAGCAACCGATGGGCTTATTTCCCCTCAGGCGCAGTGGCATGGCGTATTATTGAGGAACCGTTCATGAAAAATATTTCCTTTCTCTCGGATGCCAAAATACGCGCGGGATACGGTACTACGGGTAATAACCGGGTAGGGGACTTCGCTTATCTCACCGCACTGCAGCTGTTTCCTTACTCGGGTTACAGCTTCGGGAACTCCCCGGTACAGGGGATCATCCCCGGCAACCTGGGATATCCAAAGCTGAAATGGGAAACTACCGCACAAACGGATATCGGAGTAGACCTCGGCTTTTTAAAAAACCGGATCATGCTCACGGTAGACTACTATAAGAAAAATACCAAAGACCTGCTCCTGAATGCCACGCTGGCGCCCTCTTCCGGTTACCTGAGCGGTATCAGGAATGTAGGGAAGGTATCTAACGAAGGACTGGAATTTTCGGTGAATACCACCAACATCCAGGGGAAAAAGTTTACCTGGTCCACCGGTTTCAATATCTCCTTTAACCGCAACAAGGTGCTGCAGCTGAACGAAGGAGAACCCAGTTACGCATCGAGGATCACCTGGGGTAATTTTAATAACGCTTATCCCTATATCGCTATACCCGGCCATCCGATTGCATCGCTCTACGGGTTTATGTTTGACGGCGTTTACCAGTACAGCGATTTTGACCAGGTTGGCAGTACCTATGTGCTGAAAGATAAAGTGCCTAACAACGGTAATCCCAGGAGCAGCATACAGCCCGGCTATATTAAGTTTAAAGATATCAATGGCGACGGGCAGGTAGACAATAACGACCTGACCATCATCGGGAATCCAAATCCCATACACACGGGCGGTATCTCCAATAATTTTACTTATAAGAATTTTGATCTGAACGTTTTTTTCCAGTGGAGCTATGGCAACGACATTCTTAATGCCAATCGCATAGAGTTTGAAAACGGCGATGTAACCAGGTCGTTTCTGAATATGTTCGCTTCCTATGCGGATCGCTGGACACCGGACAACCAAACCAATAAGCTGTATAAGGTAGGTGGACAAGGCCCGCTGGTATATTCTTCCAGGACCATTGAAGATGGCTCTTATCTCCGTTTAAAAACAGTAGCACTGGGTTATACCTTACCGGCGCCATTGTTAAAACAGGCCAGGATAAAAGCGTTACGCATATATACATCTGCACAAAATCTCATTACCTGGACAAACTACTCAGGACTGGATCCGGAAGTGTCGGTAAGACAATCAGCCCTGACACCGGGCTTCGACTGGTCCGCCTATCCAAAAGCCAGAACCATCACCGTCGGTCTTGACGTTACCTTTTAATGCACAAAAAGCTGCGATTATGAAATCAGGAACCATAAACATCAAAAAATATCTCCTGCTGCTTTGTCTTATCGGCAGCAGCTTCAGCGCCTGCAACAAATTCCTCGATACCCGGCCGGAGGATTTTGTAACGCCCGAGAATTATTATAATACAGAAGCCGACCTCGACAGGGCTTTAAATGGTGTGTACAACCGGTTAATAGATAATTTCGGGAGAATGTATTCAAGAGGATTGTATTCCTTCCTCGCTATCAGCGACGAGTTTTTCTATAAAAATGTATCGGTCAATAATCTGAAAGTAATGGAATTTGACGCCGGGCAGCTGGATGTAGGCAAGCTTTGGGAAGTGCTCTACCAGGGCATCGACAGGGCCAATCTCCTGCTGGAAAACATAGATAAACCAAAGATGGATGAGAAAAGGCGCGCCGCCATAAAAGGACAGGCATTGTTTTTAAGAGCCTACTATTATTTCGTCCTGGTAGATAATTTTGGCGGCGTGCCATTAAAACTTTCTTCCACCAAATCACCTGCCGATCCTGCGCTGCCACGCGCCTCCGTAGCCGCCGTGTACGACAGGATTGTAAGCGACATGAAAGCCGCCGAGCCCATGGTCAATGATATCAGTACTTATACCAGCAACGAAAGGGTAACCACTACCGCCGTACAGGCCATACTGGCAAAGGTATACCTGGCAATGGCCGGGGAACCGCTGAAGGATGTATCCAAATATGCGGAGGCGCTTGCCTACGCCGATAAGGTAATTACATCTGCCAAACACTCCCTGAATCCTGACTACAGCGCCATCTTTATCAATCATTCCAAAGACATCAATGAGCCGCAGGAATGCCTGTGGGAAATTGGGATGTATGGCAACCAACAGGGATCGCAGCAACTCGCAGGTGGCGTAGGTATCGAAAACGGACTGGAATCAGCCTTTGATGATATCGGCTATTCCAATGGCCCGGTACATCCCACCGGGAGGATCTTCAGTTTGTTTGACGCAGGCGATAAGCGCCGGGACTGGGCCATTGCGCCTTACCGGTACGGTACCGTTAACGGCGTAACAGGCAGGGTAGTATATACAGAAACACAGATCTATGAGCGCACCGTTGGTAAGTGGCGCCGGGAATATGAAACCCAGGTGCCCAAAAACAGGCTTTATAATTCCACCAATTTCCCGGTGATCCGTTATGCAGATGTATTACTGATGAAAGCCGAAGCGGAAAATGCGGTCAACGGACCCGTGGCTGCTGCTTACAACGCTATTAACATGGTAAGGAGAAGAGGATACGGTAAGCCGGTAACAACACCCGATCCCACGGTTGACCTGCCGGCAGGTTTAGGTAAGGATGAGTTTTTTGCCGCTTTACAGGACGAACGCGCCCGTGAATTATGTTTTGAAGGGGCGCGTAAGCATGACCTGATCCGTTGGGGAATATACGTGTCAAAAATGCAATCGCTGGCCACGGAAATTAACGCCACGGCCCCCAGTGCCTGGAGATATGCGGGCAATGCCGGGAAGAATACCACCGCACGGAATGTACTGTTCCCGATTCCAACCACTGAGCTTACCATTAATCACCTGGTGGAACAGAACAAAGGTTGGTAAACAGGAATTAAAAAGCTTTAAATGTATTTTACTATGCGAAATTTATTATACCTGTTGATGGTTGTTTTTATATTTATATCCTGTGCAAAGGAGAAGGTAGAAACGCCGTCGCTGGAGGTTACCACGGCTTCATCGACCTATAAAGCAGGCGATACCGTTACTTTTAACTTTAAAGGCAACCCGGATAATATCACTTTCTATTCCGGTGAGCCAGGCCACAACTACGCGTTCCGGGAGCGAACCAGCGCAGAAAATGACCTGCAGATCAATTTCAAAACCTATGTTCAGTTCGGAATGATCTATAAAAACCTGCAACTGCTGGTATCCAATGATTATAACGGCGTTGCTGATACCACCAATGTGAGAGCGGCCACCTGGAAGGATATTTCCGACCGGGCTGTGTTCTCTGCCGGGCAGGACAACACCGCCTCCGGTGTTATCAGTTTGAAAGAATTTGCAGACCCGAAAAAACCGGCCGCCCGTATTTATGTGGCGTTTAAATATACCGACCATAAAAAGCCGCAGGGACAAAACAGGTGGGTGGTCAGGACCTTTGAAGCCAGCAACATTTCAGCCGATGGGGTAGTGTCGCCGCTGGCGGTAATGTCGTCCGCAGGATGGAAAGCATATGATTTCAAAAATCCGTCGTTTGTATGGTCAATTACCACCGCCCAGTTATTAATGCCCGGCAGTAATAAAGATGCAGACGATAACGAAGACTGGGTGATCACCAAAGGATTCGACCCTTTTTATATTAAACCGGACGCAGGTGTTGCATTAAAGAATATCAGCACTACCTTACCTGCGTATAAATACAGCTACACCAAACCCGGTACGTACAAGGTCGTATTTGATGTATCGGCTGTGCGCTATAACGGGGAGAAGAGAGCAACAAAAGAACTGACATTAACCATCACTCCATAGCCGCAGGCCGGGAGTTAAACGGAAGCATCTGATGAACACTGTAATTGATACGTCTGTCATTATTGTATTTTCCTTATTTATTATGCTGGTGGGATTCTCGTTTTCCAGGACGGGGAGAAACCTGAAATCCTTTTTTGCAGCCGGTGAATCCGTACCCTGGTTCATCGGCGGCTTATCGCTTTTCATGAGCTTCTTTTCCGCCGGCACTTTTGTCGCCTGGGGATCTATCGCTTATAAATACGGATGGGTGGCTGTTACCATTCAGTGGACCATGTGTATCGGCGGACTGGTAACAGGTTTGTACCTGGCCCCACGCTGGAAAGCGACCGGCAATCTTACGGCGGCAGAGTTTATCAGGGAACGCCTGGGGGTAAACGTACAGAAGGCGTACATCTATATCTTTATGGTGGTGTCGCTCCTGATCAAAGGTTCCGTATTGTACTCAGTAGCCAGGTTGGTGAGCGCATCACTGGGGTTGCCGCTGATGCCGTCTACCGTAGTACTCGGATTGTTTATGATAGCCTATACTGCGGTGGGTGGTTTGTGGGCGGTAATGGTAACGGATATATTGCAGTTTGTGATCCTCACTGCCGCCATTCTCATTATCATACCCCTCGCTTTTGATGCTGCCGGCGGTGTGCAGCATTTTCTGCATTTTTCGCCGGAAGGATTTTTCAACGTGGTAAACGGTGAATATACCTGGGGCTTTATCCTCGCTTTTGCATTGTACCATGTTTTTTATATTGGTGGCAACTGGACCTTTGTACAGCGTTATACCAGCGTGGATGTGCCCCGATCGGCTTCAAAAGTAGCCTACCTTTTTGCCGGACTATATATCATCAGTCCCGTGTTATGGATGCTGCCCCCCATGTTGTACAAGAGCATTAACCCGGGTTTGCAGGGACTGGAAACAGAGAACGCTTACCTGATGATGTGCCGGCACGTGCTGCCGGCAGGTTTGATGGGGCTTATTCTTACCGGTATGTATTTTTCTACTTCCGCATCCGCTAACACCGCATTGAACGTGGTGTCGGCAGTTTTTACCAACGACATCTACAAAGGCTCTGTCAACCCGCAGGCTACAGATAAAAAGCTGATGCAGGTAGCAAGGATCTCTTCCTGGTTTTTTGGACTGGGTATGATTGGCATCGCATTGATCGTACCCTATATCGGGGGGATCGTTGAGTTTACATTAAGCATAGGCGCCGTTACCGGTGGTCCGTTACTGGCCCCGCCCATATGGGCTTTATTTTCAAAACGACTAACGGGCAAGGCTACCCTGTATATTACCGGGATCAGCCTGGCTATCAACCTGGTAGGCAAGATCATCCTGCCGCTGGCCACCGGTCAGGGTTTGAGCCGTGCCAACGAAATGCTGCTGGGTGTGGGACTGCCATTTGTAGTGCTGGCACTGTATGAGGCATATGCTTCTTACAAAGGACTCAGCAGCGGGGAATACCGGCAGCTCATTATCCTGAAAGCCCAACGCAGGGAAGCCATACGGGAAATAGATGAACAGGAAGAACTGGAAATAAGAAAGCAGAATAAATTCGGATTGAAAGTCATTGCCTTTTCTCTTTCCTTTATTGCCTTACTGTTATATGGACTGTGTTTCTTTTCCGGCAAAAGCGCCGGGCTGGTAGCGGGTATTGCCACGATGATCCTGTTGTCGGCGGCTATTCCTTTCAGTGCATCCCGCAAGGTGAAAGTTAACCCGGTGGCTGCACCGCCGGCACATTTGGTGAATTAAAAATAATCCTTTGAGAAAGTTATTATCATTCTGCATATTATTTTATGCCGCATGGATATATGCGCTGCCCGCGAATGCCCAGCAACAGGTGCTGCTATCCAATGGTTCGTTACAGCTTTCCTGGGCAAATCAGAACGGGCAATGGCATGTAAAAAATATTTCGGTAAAAGATAAAGACCGCTGGGAGGAGCTGCCGCATGTAAGCGGGGAGTATACATTGTTGTATGCGAAGGAAAAGCCGGGTAACATACCCGTTACATTATATAATAAAACCGGTCAGGCAATTATTTTCCCGGAGCCGCAATACCGGTATATCATACCACTATGGGAAGCGGCCTTGCAGCCGGTGCCCATGAATACCGCCGGGGAAGCGATCCATTTTTATCCTTCTGCCGTAAGGAAAGCCCCCGGCGAGCTTACCTTTACCGCGGAAAATGAGAAGGCGGTTATCACTTCCCAATGGCGCCTCGATGAAACGTTTGGTGGGGATGTACTGGTGGAAATATCACTGGAGGCAAAGCAGGAAGGCTATTATTCTCTTGCCACACCCACGCTGGCTACCGTTGCTGAAAAAGAACTGGCATGGGCGGGAATACCTGGTTATTTTCAAAGTAATACCATAGAAAAAGATTTTATAAAAGCCTACGGGTATATGCAGGGCATCCCCGATAAACCTGTAATTGTACGGGAGAGAACAGCCGCTACATTGTCGCCCTTTATCAGTACTAAAAACAAGCTGACCATTGCGGTTATACCGGCTCCCGGTACGGGAAGGGATCCCTGGGAAACAGATGCCAAAACGCAGAACAGCTGGCAGCTTGGACTGTCGCTTATGAACCGGAAGGCCGCACTTACCCCCACGCTCTATCACCCGGTACTGGGGGAAAAAGGTTCTTTCCTCAAAAAGAATGATACCGTTACTTTTTCCTTCCGGTATACATTGCAACCGGCCGGCTGGTACACCGTGTTTAAACACGCGGTAAACGATGTGTATCATTTCAATGATTTTCTTGCCCTGAAAAAAACACGGCAATCGCTGAGCAGCCGTATACTATCGATGCACCAATACCTGGTAGATACTAAAACCTCTCTTTGGAACATCGAAAATTATAAAGGCCTCGATATCGGTGCGCAATCTTACCTCGGTGGCGTTTACGGGTCACAGAAAGATGCGATGAAAAACTCCGATTATGGCGCTATGTGGATGCTGGCGGCTGTTACAGGCGATTCCGTATTACAGCGAACACGCCTGCCTTATGCCCGCAACTTCAAACTGCAACAGCAGGATACACAGCCCGGCTTTTTTTATGGCGCCGCCGCAGGGCAATATTATCTTTCAAAAAGTAAAAGATTTACGGAAGAATGGGGACCTTATGTGGAACCTATCGGTGTAACCTATTACATGATGATGGATATCGGCAATATGCTGCTCTTCCATCCGGGCGATACCGCATTGAGAAAGGAACTGAAATTAGCTGCGGATCGGCTGCTGGCGTGGATGAACAAGGAAGGGAAGTGGGCAGTGGGATATGATCATGCCGCCGCAAAAGAACTATTCACCGATATAGAAGATCTGCGTCCTACGTTTTATGGTTTACTGATCGCCTGGAAAATATTGAAAGAAGAAAAATACCTCGCAGCCGCAAAACGTGGGGCCGACTGGTATATCCGCGAGGCCGTTGCTAAAGGACATTTCCTGGGCGTTTGCGGCGATACCCGCTTTGCACCGGATTTTGCCACAGGACAAAGTGCACAGGCATTGCTGGACTTGTACGATGTCACTAAAGAACGCAGGTATTTACAGGCAGCTATCAGCACGGCACAATTGTATACTACTTCTATCTATACACATCCTGTTCCTTCCGCCAGAAGTAAGATGGTGAACGGTGTGCCACGGCAGGACTGGGAAATAAGCCAGGCCGGGTTAAGTTTTGAGCATGGCGGTATACTCGGTTCTGCCAACCACCGTGGACCTATTCTGCTGGCCAGTCACGCCGGTATGTTTGTGCGGATGTTCATGTTAACCGGCGACTCTCTTTTCCTGAACATGGCCAGGGCAGGCGCGCTGGGAAGGGACGCATTTGTAGACAGCGCCACCAGCGTAGCCTCTTACTATTGGGATGTAATGAACAAAGGCGCAGGTCCCTACCCGCATCATGCCTGGTGGCAGGTAGGATGGATCACCGATTACCTGTTGTCCGAAGCAGAAATGCGGTCGGCAGGTAAAGTAAAATTCCCGGGAGGATTTATTACACCAAAAGTAGGACCGCATCAAACCTATGGTTTTACGCCAGGTATGGTATATGGCACTCCTGCCGGGTTGCTGTTGAAAGAAGGGTTACTGAAGACAGATAATCCTTATCTCGACTACTACTGCGCCATCAACCCAAAGGAGCAAAAACTGTTTTTGCTGTTGCTGAACGATGACGATGACCCGCTGAAAACCACGTTGCAGCTGGATTACGATAAGGTGGTCAGCGGAAGAAAGATAAAGCCGGTGCATTGCTACCGCATCAGCGCGAACGGAACAAAGGAAACAATCGATAATGGCAGTGCTTTCGGGGTAGCGATACCAACTTACGGGCTGCAGGTAATAGCCATCAATTATGAATATGCCACTGAGTAAATATATTTTCCGGGCGCTGATAGGTTGTCTGCCAGCCATACCGGCGCAGGCGCAAACCAGCTACCTGCTGGAAGCGGAAGACTTTCAGTTTAAAGGAGGCTGGCAACCGGAAAGCGTAGCTGGTGCACAGGTATCCAATCATCATATTCTCCGTGTTTTTTCAGGGAAAATAAAAGCCGCGGATGCCATGACCGTCATCAATATCAAAGCAGCAGGGAACTTTGCTATCTGGGTGCGAACACCGGATTATCCCGCTGACCGGCCCGGCACCCGTTTATTCGGCATAACGGTAAACGGACAAGCCCTTGAAAAAGAATCCGGGCAGCATGGGAAGGACGGCTACTATTGGGAGAAAGCAGGCACCGCTGCGCTGGATGCCGGCGAAAATGTAATTGCCCTGAAGGATACCAGGAGTAATTTCGGACGCTGTGATGCCATTTTTCTGACAGCAGCGGGCGCCGATCCCAACGAAGAAAAACTGGCGACGTTGCAGCGTTTTAAAATAACACCACTAACGGCAACGTATACCCCGCCAACGGACAAAACTGCAGCAGCAGCTGTAAGGGTGCCTCCGGGAAGCGCGGCGATGGCGACCCTCAGCAATGATAGGCTACAATTACAGTTTGTAAAAGCTTTAGCGGCTGACGGAGCACCATGCCTGGCTGCCATCAGCAGTATTAAAGAAAATAACCGGTGGCGCCACCTGCAAAACGGCAGCGATGCCCACCGTATATTCCTGCTAAGCGCCGTTGTGCCGCAGATTAGTTTTGGCAGCTTCTTTCCTTCCTGGAACGGATCCACCGCCTACGGCAGTTTCCAAAGCCGCGGTAAAATATTCCCGGTATTGGCGCCCGAAAGTCTTGCTAATCCTTTCCTGGCAGGGCTGCGCCGGGAATGCTTCCCGGTAGCGGTGAAGCAGTTGAGCAGCAAAACCATCGAGGTGACCTATGAAACCAACGATAAGGAAACGCTCCGCGGCGTATGGCAACTGGAAACCGGCAGCCGCCATTTGTTGCTAACGTTAACGTATATCCCAAAACAAACCGGCTATTATAGCCTCGCTGTTACTGCTTTCAGCGGCGTGGAAAAAGAAGAGGTGACCTCCATACAGCTGCCGCCCATGTTCCAGTACCAGCGTATTCCGGATAACCCGGTGATGTTGCCTTCGGCTTTAATGCCGCAGCCGCTGGCCATGATGGAAACGAAACAGCCGCAGGGAAACCTCACTACATTTATTACAGGAACCCTGGCGGATTTCCCGCCGGATTGGGGCGAAGCAACGGTGTCGCCGATGGGCTTTGCCATTAAGAATGCGGCCAACCAGGTGCAGCCGGCGGCATTTTCACCGGTGCTGGGACTGGACAACTCACAGGTGGAAGCAGGAAAAACACTTACCCGCCAATTTGCATTGGGAGCGTTGGCATCGGGCTGGAACGATGCCATGGAGTATATATCAGACAGCATTTACCACGTAACGGATTATCGTACGCAGGAGCGAACATCGCTCACAGAAACCATTTTCAATATTACAGACCTGATCAGGAACGATACCGCTGCCGGCTGGGCGCATGATCTGAAAGGATTTTACGACATAGAAGCTAATCCCGCTGTGGTACCCACGGTAGTACAGGCGGCGCCGCTGGCGGTTATTTCGGCGGCCATACTGGAAAGAGACGAAGCATTTTATACCAGCAGGGCATTGCCTGCCATTGAGTATACACTGTCACGCAGCGGTTTCAGATGGGCAAAAAACGTTTCCGGTACCTCGTTTAATACAAATAAGCAGTCGTTGTTGCTGAGCCCTTTTAATTCACAGTTTACCACCGCCTATTATGAAGCGTTGCATCAATTGCTGGGCGGGGCTAATCCCTGGCTGGAAGCAATTGCGCTTCCCGGTAATAAGGTCAGGCCAGCCCGGGGATATTCGGTAAACATACCGGTGTGGACGCAGGAGCTGGCTGCTTATCGTCTTACAAAAAATAAAAACTGGTTGAACGCAGCGGCCGCGCATGCAAAAGAATTTATTGCATCCGAAGTATATGGCACTAAAACTGTTCCGCTCGGCAAACAGCCTTTTTATAACGCATCTTTTTATGCTTACTGGTGGGAGCTGCCAGACCTCTACGAGGTAACCGGCGATACGTCTTTCCTCGCAGCGGCCACCACGTCAGCGTTTCAAACCTTGGCAGGAATCAGGGTATACCCCGAAGTAAAAGATCAGCTGCAAACCATTCATCCCGGCGGAAAGTATGAAGGCAACACTACCTTATGGTGGAAAGGCGGGGAAAAGTACCGGCTTGGTTTCCCCCGGAAGCAGGGAGATGCCCCGGAAAAACAGGTGCCACAACGACTGGTATCGCCGGTAGGACTGGGCTTTGAACAGCCTTATACCTTTTTTGATCCGGGTAAACTGGTAAGACCGGTATTTATGAGCAGTTGGGCGCCACATCTGTTGCGGTTGTTCCAGGATGAGCATCGGGAGATATTTGAAACCTATGCGCGTAATGCAGTGATAGGCCGTTTTACCAACTATCCCGGTTACTACGGTACCGGGTATACGGATATTACCATGCAGCCGGACTTTCCCTATAAAGGCCCGGATGTAAGTTCTGTGTATTATCATCACATTCCGCCGCACCTGGCATTTACACTCGATTTCCTGGTAACGGAAGCTATACAGCGTTCCCACGGAAAGGTGAATTTTCCCTATGGCAAACAGGATGGTTTTGTATGGTTTAACAACCGGGTTTTTGGCGGCGGCAGCGGTCGCATATTTGACGATGGAGCCGTACGCCTCTGGATGAAACGGGGACTGGTAAAGGTAGATCAGCCTGCCCTGAATTACGTTACCGCTATTTCCGGCAGCCGTTTTTGGATGCTTCTGCTGAATGAATCACACAGCGAAACTGTCGGCACTGTTCATATCGGGAAAGAAGTAATGGTGAAAGATAGTACTGCTGCCACCTGCTATGCCTGTGCCAATGATTCACTATCAGTGTTACCGATGAGTAACCGGCAACTGCGTGTAGCCGTACCCGGTAAGGGATTCATGGCGTTGTCCTTTCCGCTTTCCGCCCGCCCTGCCTCAATACCGGTTGATCCGGTACAAAATGGTATGCAGGTGCTGGACCTGGGCGCCGGAACCGGGAAATGTTATGCATTCAGGATACGCAGCCCATTTGGATGGGACGCTATTTACACTTACCTGGAATCAGCCCCGGAAGCGGGTTTACAGGCCACCTTTATCATGAACGGAGAAAGCCGCACCGTGGCTGCGTATCCTTTTGAAAGTTCATTTTACCCGGTGAAGATGGCCGCCGGCGCCGTGCTGAAGGTAAAGGTGCGTAATGCCGGTGGAGAGGAAAAAGAAGGGACTATTATTTTTAATAAAAGCGCCAAATAATTGTTTATGAAACACTATTTTATTTGCTGCAGCCTGGTGATCGGGATGTGCATGTCATTGAAAACAACGGCACAAAGCAAGGAAGACATCGAACGGAAACGGCTCATCGAAGCATCGCAGGGAGCCGCTTCTCCTTTATATTTTGATCCGGCCAGCCAGGAAGTATCGCTGGTTATACCCGGCAGCTTTCATAACGCGGCCGAATATACGATACGGGGTGGTTTGCCTCATTTCTTTAAAAAGGTGAATGCAGGAAAACCGCTGACCATCGGCTTTATAGGCGGCAGCATTACCCAGGGGAAGTTTTGCTACCGGCTTCAAACGGCAAAGTATATACGGTCGCTATATCCTTCCGTTGCCATGAAGGCCATCAATGCCGGTGTTTCAGGAACAGGAACGGATCTCGGGGCCTGTCGCCTGCAGGACCAGCTGTTGCAATATCATCCCGACCTCGTATTTGTGGAATTTGCGGCGAACGGCGCCTATACCGATGGGATGGAAGGCATTATCAGGCAGATCAGGAAATATGATCCTGCCATCGACATCTGCCTGATCTATACTATCTATAACGGGCAAACGAAAATCTATGCCGGCGGTGGTATACCGGAAAATATAAAAGGGTTGGAAAAAGTGGCTGCTTATTATAACCTGCCATCCATACACCTGGGTATGGAAGCGTCGATGTTGGAAAAGGAAGGAAAATTGCTGTGGAAAGGAGATAGTACCGAGGCCGCCGGCAGCATCCTTTTTTCAACCGATGGCGCGCATCCATTGCAGGCAGGTGGCAACCTTTATGCTGCGGCCATTGCCAGGGCTATGAACGGTATGAAGCAGGTGAGTGGCGTTGTTACCCCAACAATACCCGCACCGCTGATCGCGGATAACTGGGAAGATGCCGGCATGTATCCGCCACAGGAAGTAGCCACCTTTAGTTCCGGCTGGAATGCTGTTACTACCAAAGGTTCTCCGCAGCAGCAATTCACCGGCTGGTTTCCCTACATCATGAAGGCAACGCAGCCGGGCGCTTATTTTACCTGCCGGTTTAAAGGAACCATGTTTGGCTTCTTTGATATCGGCGGACCAGAAGCCGGACAGCTGGAAGTGCTGGTAGACGGTGCGCCTGTGAAACTGGCCGAACGCGGTATCACCGGCACCCGGCAGCTGGAGGTGCTGGACACCACGGCTGCCAGCGGCAGCCGCCTCATCAACCGGTTTAACAGCTATTGCAACAACCGCTACCGGGGCCAGTACGAATTTATAACATTGCCACCGGGTGTGCATACGGTGACCATCCGCGTGTCCGCTGAAAAGGCCGATAAGAGGAAGATCCTGGGAGAAAAACAACTCGAAGATATCAGCGGTCACCCGGCAAAATATGACCAGACAGTAGTGTATATAGGTAAGATCCTCTTGCGTGGAGTACCGTATTAATAAAACCATGTCCTCTTCCTGCTATGGGAACATTCCCGGGAAATGGGAATGTTCCCACTTTTTTTAGCCACCCGATATTTTGAAGTTACGAAAGGCAGACTGTTAATTTGAAGGATCAAAAAATAACGGATATACTATTTCACGTTTTTATGCGGTGTTTGTTCATCATAGCTTTATTATTAATACCGTTTCAGGTGGCGGTGGCGGCAGATACGCTGTCGCTACAGAGTCCGCATAAAAACCTGTGCGCAAAACTTTACACCAGGGAAGGGCGCCTGTTGTACCAGGTGCAGGCCGGCGCACAGGAAGTGGTGCTGCCATCGGCGATGGGCATAAAGATAAATCATCGCCTGTATGGTACCCGCGTGCACCGGATAGCCATTTCCCGGCAAAAAGTGATCCGGGAAGTACTGCCCGCGCGTTTAAACGCCGCTGCAGCTGTTAATCACTGTGTCGACTATACGATTAGCGTAAATGAAGATCGCGATCAGTACACCATCGCCTGCAGGATGTTTGATAACGGCTGCGCCTTCCGTTATATCATCCCGGGGAAGGAAGAAAAACAGGTACAGGAAGAGATAACCACCTTTACCTTTCCTGTTACTACCGGGGTATGGTATTTTGAACGTAATAACAGCTGGAAACTGCAATCGTATGCTGGTTTATGGCAACGTACTACGATGGATCAGCTGCCGGTAGTTTCCGCGCAGGGGCCCATACAAGGCAAACCTCTGGTGATGGAGCTGCCGGGAGGAAAGTACGCAGTGATCACTGAAGCTGCATTGTATCGCTACAGTGGTATGCGACTGAAGGCCACCGGCAATGGAGCGGTGCAGGTAAACTATACGGAAGGTGATACCGGGTTTACTCTCAAAGGTGAACTGGTAACGCCGTGGCGGACTATCCTTTATGCTAACAACCTCAACGAACTGGTAAATAATCACGTCATAGAAAATCTGAATCCGCGTCCTGACCCGGTATTGTTTGCAGATACACGTTATATAAAGCCCGGGAAAAGTGTATGGAGCTGGATTACCAGAGACGAACACTACATGGAACCCGCGGAGGAATTGCGCTTTATTGACGCCGCCGCCGAACTCGGATTTGCCTATACACTACTCGACGAGGGCTGGGAAACCAAATGGCCGGATAAATGGAAGCAGTTGAAAATACTAAGCACCAGCGCTGCAAAGAAAGGGATACATATATGGGTATGGAAAAATTCAAAGGAAATAAGAGATAGTGTATTACGCAACAGTTTCCTCGATAGCGTGGCTATGGCGGGCGCAGTGGGTATCAAAACGGATTTTATGAACAGCGAAGCCCTGCCGCTGATAATGTTTGAAGAAGCGCTGCTGAAAGGGGCTGCCGCCAGGAAACTGATGGTTAATTTTCACGGCTGCCAGGCGCCTGCAGGAGAAAGCCGCACCTATCCCAACGAAATGACCCGGGAAGGTATCCGCGGCATGGAACTGAATGTGATGAAAGAACCGTTGCCAGCCTGGCATAATGCGGCCTTGCCCTTTACCCGCTTTATCTGCGGCCATGGAGATTATACACCCGGATTATTCAGTCTTCGCGGACCCACCACGGTTACCCATCAGCTGGCGCTGCTGTACCTGTTTAATTCCCCGTTTCAATGTATGGCTGAAAATCCGCTGCGACTGCTGAAAGACAGTACCTGGCAACCCATCCTACCCCTGTTAAAAACATTGCCGGTAACATGGGATGAAACCATCGTTTTACCCGGCAGCGATATCGGGAAAATAGCCGCTTTTGCCAGGAGAAAAGGACGCGATTGGTATGTGGCTATGATCAATGGCACAGACAGCCTGGTCAGTTTCCGGCTGCAGCCCACATTTCTCCGGTCCGGGCAAACATACAAAGCCATGTTAATAACTGATACCGCAAACGGTAACTCGTTTGTATCAGCGACGGAAGACATGCGTAAACGGGATGATAGGAAAGTAACCATTCCGGCTACCGGCGGTTTGGTAGTACGTATAGCCGATACCGGTATACCGGCTGAAAGCGTAAATGAGCACAAATGAAGAAAAGAAATATACTGCTGCTGTTATTGCTATGGCCGCTGTTTTCAGCGGGACAGGGAACTGTCAGGTTGCCGCTAAACGGCGTATGGACGTTTGCGTTAGATCCGCTTAATACAGGGGTGCCTGACAAATGGTATACACCGGATTTTCCGTCTGCCGGGTTCGATAAAGTAACGGTGCCGCATAGTTTTTCGGTAGATAAACGCTACTTTTTTTATACAGGAACAGCCTGGTATTTTAAAAAATTTAACGCGCCTGTTGTACAGAAAGATAATCGTACGTTCCTGCACTTTGATGCGGTATTTTATAAAACCAGCATCTGGCTGAACGGACAACTGGCAGGAGAGCATGAAGGAGGTTACACGCCGTTTGAAATAGAGGTAACGCATTTGCTGAAAGAGAAAAATACATTAGCCGTTTCCGTGAGTAACGCCTGGGATACGACTACGATACCAGGGGCCAAAGCCAGCGATGCCAGTGAATCTCCCGCCATGGCGCAACTGTATCCCTGGATGAACTATGGCGGTATTACCCGGCCGGTACAGCTGCTTACCCGGCCGGCTGCTTTTATACAAAACGTAAAAGTAACTGCAGAACCGGATCTGAAAAAAAGAAATGCACGTATTGCAGTTACCGTGTTCCTGGAAAATTTCCAGGCCTCCGATGCAGCTGTAAAAGTGAGTATCTCCCGGCAGGGACAACCGGGTAATATCCGCTTCAGACAGTTATCCGCAAACGCCGGACAGGTAGTGCTGGAAGGAACAATGCCCGATGCCAGGTACTGGAACCAGGATGCCCCCAATCTCTATGAAGCGGAAATAACGGCAGGTAACGATACCATGCGGAAAACATTCGGTATCCGTAAGCTGGAAATTAAAGGCACGCAGTTACTGCTGAACGGGGAGCCCGTTCGTATGGGCGGCTGCAACCGGCCACTGGATTACCCCGGCTACGGGTCGCTTGATCCGGAAGAAGTATTGGAAAAGGATCTGACCCTGATCAAAAGCGGAAGCATGGAACTTTCCAGGATCAGTCATTACCCGGTATCAGAAAGTATGCTGATCTGGGCCGACAAACACGGTTTACTGATCATCGCTGAAGCAGGTAACTGGCAGATGACGCCGCGGCAGATGGCAGATCCGCTGATGCGAAAAAAATATAGGTCGCAGCTAACGGAAATGATTAAACGCGACTGGAATCATCCCTGTATTGTTGCTTATAGTGTAGGCAATGAATTTCAATCGCAAACACCGGAAGGGATTGCGTGGGTAAAGGACATGGGCGCCTTTGTGAAATCACTCGATGCTACCCGTCTTATTACTTTTGCCAGTTTCAATGTATGGCGGGACTATGTAAAGCATCCGGAAGATGAAGCCTCGCAGTACGTGGATTTTATCAGCACCAATATTTATGGTAACGGGCAACTGGCGCACCTGCAGCATATCCATGAAGTATATCCCAACAAACCTGTTTATATCAGCGAGTTTGGTATGCGGCTGCCGGCCGATGGTCAGGAAGAAGAACGCATCCGTTATTTCAGAAAGGCGGTGGAGGTATTCCGGCAGTGTGATTACCTCATCGGCGCTTCTGTATGGACGTTCAATGACTATATGAGCCGGTATCCCGGAACGGATGCCAACGGCTATCGTGCCTGGGGGCTGATAGCGCCGGACAGGAGTATACGTCCTGTTTACGCTGTATGGCAAGAAGAATTTGCTCCCGCTGTTATTGAGCTGTTGAAGATAAAGGATGGTAATGCCATTGTTAAAGTCGCTGCCCGCCTGGATTTTCCCTCTTATACACTTCGTCGCTACAGGCTTAGCTATGGAGGACAATCGACGGAACTGCGGACACTTAAACCCGGAGAAAGCCAGGAACTTACAATACCTGTTACCGGCAATACACTGACGGTGTCGTTGGTAAAGCCAGGAGGCTTTACTGTGGTAACTAAAACCTTTGATGCCTTGCGTTAGCCGGCGTCATTATTAAAATTATAAATGTACGATCATGATAAAATCTGGAGAAACCAACAGCCGGTCTTTCCCCGGTATCACCATCAGCACGGATCTTGTAATAACAGGTGGTGGTCTTTCAGGCGTATGCTGCGCCATTACGGCGGCCAGGCAGGGAATGAAAGTCGTATTGGTGCAGGACAGGCCTGTGCTGGGAGGTAATTCGAGCAGTGAAGTGCGGCTATGGATATTGGGCGCCACCTCACATATGGGTAATAACAACCGTTGGGCGAGGGAAGGAGGACTGGTAGATGAGATCCTGGTAGAGAACACCTGGCGTAACCCGGAAGGCAACCCCGTTATATTCGATATGGTATTGCTGGATAAAGTGAAGAAAGAGCCCAATATCACGCTGTTGTTAAACACCGCCGTATATGCCGTTGAAAAAAAAGATGCCGCAACCATTCGCTCATTGAAGGCATTTTGCAGCCAGAACCAGAAAGAATATATCCTCACGGCGCCTCTATTTTGTGATGCTTCCGGCGATGGGGTAGTGGGATTTTTGTCCGGGGCGGCCTTCCGGATGGGCGCCGAAAGTCGTGATGAATTCGATGAAAAATTTGCGCCCTCAGCCACCTATGGAGAGCTGCTTGGCCATACCCTGTATTTTTACAGCAAGGACACCGGCAAACCGGTAACATTTATCCCTCCGGAGTTTGCATTAAAGGATATTACAAAGATCCCGCGGTTTAAAACGTTCAATGCAAAAGATTTTGGCTGCCGGCTTTGGTGGGTGGAGTATGGTGGTCGCCTGGATACCGTGCATGATACCGAAGAAATAAAATGGGAGCTGTGGAAGGTCATCTACGGCGTATGGGATTATATCAAAAACTCGGGCAATTTCCCGGAAGCAGATACCCTTACATTGGAATGGGTAGGCGCCATTCCGGGTAAGCGCGAAAGCCGTCGCTTTGAAGGGGACTATATCATGCGGCAGCAGGATATTATTGAGCAACGTACGCATGAAGATGCGGTGGCATTTGGTGGCTGGTCCGTGGATCTGCATCCTGCCGACGGCGTTTTTAGTGAAAAGCCGGGTTGTAATCAATGGCATAGTAAAGGCATCTACCAGGTACCTTACCGGAGTTTATACAGCAGGAATATCAGCAACCTGTTCCTGGCAGGCCGTATCATCAGCGCTTCGCATGTAGCTTTTGCCTCTACAAGGGTAATGGCTACGGCGGCATATGTATCACAGGCGGTGGGCGTAGCCGCTGCAATATGTAAGGAGGAACGTCTTTTACCGGCGGATATTATTCACGAAGGGTATATCGGAGCCTTGCAACAGCGACTCTTAAAAACCGGGCAATACATTCCCGGGCTCGTGCTGGAAGATAAGCAGGACCTGGTGCAACTGGCTACCATTGCGGCATCCAGCGAACTGGTGCTGACAGGTTTTCCCGGTAAACCATTACTGAAGCCATTAACGCTTTCTGTAGCGCAGATGCTGCCGCTGCCGGAAGGCGCTGTAGCGCCGGTTGTTTTTCACGCTGAAGCTACCGCTGACACTACGTTACAGCTGGAGTTGCGCATCAGTAGCAAACCAGGAAATTATACGCCCGATGTAACGCTGGCTACACGAACCATTCCGCTGCATCCCGGCAGAAACTGCATCACGTTGCAGTTTGATGCTGTATTGGAGAAGGCGGGTTATGCCTTTATTACTTTTATAAAGAATCCGCTGGTAGCACTGCATTTCACAGAGAAGCGGGTGACGGGGATACTGTCGGTATTCAACAGCGTAAACAAAGCGGTTTCCAACTATGGGAAACAAACACCTCCGGAAGATATCGGGATGGAAGCGTTTGAGTTCTGGTGTCCGCAACGCCGGCCGGAAGGGCATAACATCGATCTTAAATATCAGCAGGGCATTCGCCTGTTCCAGGCCGAAAGTATACGTAATGGCACCGATCGGCCGGCTGGTCAGCCCAATGCCTGGGTAGCGGACTGGAATGACCCGCAACCTGCGTTGACGCTGACCTGGCAGCAGCCGCAGCTGATCAGTTATATTGACCTGGTGATGGATACCGACTTTGACCATCCTATGGAGTCGGTATTAATGTCGCACCCGGAATCGGTAATGCCTTTTTGTATAAGGCATTACCGGATCAAAGATGCTGCAGGGAATGTGCTGGCAGAAAAAAGGAACAATTATCAAACGCATAACCGCCTTGAGTTTGCTACGCCTGTTACAACAGATACGTTGATCATCGAGGTGGAACATCCATCGGAGCAGGTACCGGCTGCGTTGTTTGCCGTGCGTTGTTATTAAAACAGGCGGGCAGTCTGTGCCCCCGGTTACCGGCTGCCTACCTGGCAATTTGCTTCAATACTTCTTCCATTTCCTTTCCCGGGCTGGTCACGTAATCCGGCTGTACACCGGCGCCTTCCCAGTTTTTTTGAGTACCGGGTAACACCGGTGCTGCTTCGGAAATAGAAATGAAAACATCGTCATTCACTACAAATAATACGTTGTGGTTAGCGCCTCCTGCTGATGGCTGGCCGGTTACCTTTGCCCGGTGTTGCGCCTGCATCACGTAGGCGAATGCTTCCGCTGCGGAGGCGGTTTTTTTGTTGACAAGTATATGCAGGGCGCCTTTGTAAACAAGGGCAGGATCTATGGTAATAGTGCTGTCTGTTTCTGTATCGCCGGTGCGGGAATGAAATGTCAGCAGGGCTTTGTTACCCGGTAAGAAGTAGCTTTCAAGTACCGGTTTTATTTCGCTGCCCCCGCCTCCGTTGTCACGCAGGTCTATGATCAATGCGCGGGTGCGGGATACCAGCGCCATAGCGGCTTGCAGCACCGGTAAACTTTCGTCCGAAATATTAATTTCATCCAGTTTTATATAACCGGTATTCCCCTCCAGCACCTTAACTTCCCGGAAGCCGTAGTTATGTTCCCGGGCCTTGGGGCTGTGAAAAAAATCATCCACGCCATGCGGCTGTTGTTCGGAACGCAGGTTTTTAACTTTCTCGGGACTATACCGCATATATAAATGACCATCCTGGCTATAGCTGCGGAGTATGGCGGTACCCACTGAGTCAAATGTTTTCCAGTTGGGCGTGTTGTTAAACGCACCTGCCTGGTGTTGTTCCCGCAGGTGTTTGGCGATGCTTTCTCCTTTTGCAGCAAAAACATAGTGCCGTTGTATCAGTGCCGCGGCACTGTCTATTGCCCTGGAAATTTCCCGTGGAGGGAGTTGTGCGGCTGCCGGCAGCGCGAAACTTACAGCCCAGCAACAAAGTAATCTTCTTATCAGCATAAAAAATATTTACGCGTCAAAGGTCCGTTTACGGGCTGTAAAGAAATAGTATGAAATTAACCGGCAGATAGTTGCTGAAATTGTTTGGGAAGAAAACCGGTAACCTGTTTGAACGTACGGGTAAAATGGCTTTGGTCAAAAAATCCGCAGGCATGGGCGATCGCCGTAAGCGGCGCCTGATTGCCTTGTATCATCAGTATCGCCTTCTCAATTTTTATCTTGCGCATATACGCTCCCAGGGAGCAATTAAAATAAACGGGGAAGTAGCGGGAAATCGTAACGGGATGTACATCCAGGATCACCGACAGTTCTTCTAAAGCCAGTGTTTCATCCCAACGGTCAAGCAGCAATGCTTTGAGTTGTTGTATCCACGGTGGCATGGCCCGTTTGCCGGCCAGCGGCGGTTCAAAACAAGGCAGTAACAGGGAAGGGATCGTTGCGGCTGCAATAGCATCGCCACAGCTGCACTCCCTGTAAATTTTCAGTAAGGCGTATTTCATATCCGCCCGCTGTTCCGGATAGCGTTCGGATGCGCTGAATTGCAGCTCATACTTCGATAAAAAATCATCCGTTATTTCAACATTGATATTTTTGGAAGGATGTTGGGTATGGCTGTTTTTATGACGCTCGCCGCTATTGTAAAAGAGCAGCTGTCCGGCGCCAACTTCCTGTTCTGCGCCGGAGCGCTGCTCCCGGTTGCCTCCCTTTATCAGCAGGGATATATGATGATGTTCATGACAATGCCAGCCCTGGTATGCCTGTTCATAGTATGCGGCCTCGCTTACTATAATACCTTCCTGCCGGAATAACTCCTGCACTACTCCTAAAAAGCGGCCTTCTTCTAATTGCTGCATCTGTGCTGGTTTTAGATGCCCGGAATATCCCCGGCAGATTTTAAAGATAGGATTTTAGCCGCCTATCCGGTCATGATACCAATACTTTTTTAATGGGTGCTCCTTTTCCGTTGGTGATCAGGTTAAACAGGCTTGTTTTGGTGAACTGATCCCAGCTTTTTACACAGCTGTCATAACACTCAATGCCTGGTACGATGCCGATATGCATAAAATCGATCGTGGTTAAATGTGCCTCCGTGGTAATCTCAAAGCTGATGCGGGTGTCGTTCCATTCCTTTTTGTCTTTAAGCTGGGGGATAAAGCAGTCTGTTACCAACCACACTGCTTTCTTGTTGGGTACAAATTCAACGACGTTAAAGGTCATATAGGTGGCGCCAAAATGTACGGTGAACACGTCGTTCAGGCGTGTAGCAGAGCCTTCGGTATTTTCTGTCCACCAGGCGGCAACGTTGTTAATGCTGTTGAATGCTTTGCCGGCCGTAGTGTTGGCCACTATCCGGGACTGGTAATCTTGCTGGTTCATGTTGTTTGATTTGTATTTAATGATGAGCGTTTAATACGTAACTTTAAAGTTACACAAACTTATATGTAACTTTTGAGTTACCCAAATTTATTTTTGAAAAACGACAGCAAAGGGTACTCCACTGGTCTTCTCCCGGAAAATACCTATCTTCATTGCCTGTTATAACCGCCTGCAACTGAAAAATGGAAGATGAACTTATCCTGAAAAATATTGAACGCCATATTCATCTTGAAAAAGAAGAAGTCAACCTGTTCTACTCCCTGCTAACATCCCGTTCTCTCAAAAAGAAGGCATACCTGCTCCGGCAGGGCGAAGTCTGCAAAACGGAGAACTTTATTGTCAAGGGCTGTCTGAGGATGTACACCATCGATGAAGCCGGTCTGGAACACATCGTGATGTTTGCGGTAGAAGGCTGGTGGGCAAGCGATCTTTTCAGCTTCTTCACCGGCGCGGCATCAGATTACTATATAGATGCACTGGAAGACACGGAACTGTTACAGATTTCAAAGCCCGACCTCGAGCTGTTGTATGAAAGGGTCCCTAAGTTTGAGCGCTTTTTCAGGATACTGCTGCAGAATGCATTTATAGCGCAGCAACGCCGTATTAATCAAAATCTGTCTTTTACCGCAGAGCAACGCTACCTCGATTTTATAACAAAATACCCCCAGCTGGAACAGCGCATCCCCCAAAAACAGGTGGCTGCTTATTTAGGCTTTACTCCGGTATTCCTCAGCATGCTCCGGAAAAAATTAAGCCGGCAATAATTTCTTCAACCAGTTTAATTTTTTTGGTTTTCCCGCGTCGTTTATTTGTGTTTCTAAATACATACAAATAGATGAAACAGCAAATTTTTAGCACACGCAATGACTGGACCGGCCTGATCTTACGCCTCACGCTCGGCTTGATATTATTTCCTCATGGCGCGCAAAAAGTATTCGGATGGTTTGGCGGCCCCGGGTTTACTAATGAAATGGCCTTTTTTACGGATACCCTGCATTTACCCTGGCTGATCGCATTCCTGGTGATCGCCATTGAATTCGTTGGCGCTCTTTCCCTGATCATTGGTTTTGCCTCCAGGATATGGTCGATAGCGATGATCTGTTTGTTTACCGGTATTATTTTTACGGCCCACGCAGAGCATGGCTTTTTTATGAACTGGTTCGGCACCCAAAAAGGAGAGGGGTACGAGTATCATTTACTGGTAATTGGCTTGTCGCTGGCTTTGCTGGTGAACGGCAGCGGCAGGTATGCCATCGATAATAGCTTGATTAAACCGGCAAAGATGCCGTTGCCGGCACTGGTGTTGCCCGTAACCCTGCTCCTGTTATTCACGGCCTGTAATCATTCTGCTCCGGCTGCGGAACAAAAAAATAAGCAGCTGGTAGAACGTTACTTCAACGAAGTATGGAATAGCGGACACGTGGAAGTACTTGATGAATTGCTGAGCCGGGATTATATCAATCACACGCCATCTGTGCCCGATCCGCAAAAGGGCCCGGATGGTTTGAAACCAATTGTAAACGCAATACGGAAAGCTTTTCCGGATCTGCACTATACGATCAAAGATATTATTGCCACCAACAACAGGGTGGTGGCGAGGGTGGTGATGACCGGCAGCAATTCCTGTTTGATCTGTTAATGTAAACTTCACAGCCATTATTTTCTCCTCTACCTGAAAAGGGCTAATTTACTTTTAAATTACCCTATGTGCAATCCGCTGTTAAACTAATCGCCCTTTTTACAGGTTTGTTAATGCTGGGCAGCTGCTCTAAAAAAGAAGCACTGCCGGCGCCCGACTCAACGGATAGTTTGGGTAAGATCAACAAATGGGTATTGGACAGCATGCGCAGATTTTATTACTGGAGTGATCAAATACCTTCCAACCCGGACTATGCGCTCAGCCCGGAACTTTTTTTTAAATCACTATTGTCTGTTAACGATCGTTTTTCCCATATCAGCGGACCAGATGTACCTCCCGCCAGCAATGCCTATTTTACATTCGGATGTCAGTATGCTTTTTTACAGGTACCCGGTCTTGATCAGTATATCGGGGTCGTTACGTTTATAAATAACGGTGGCGCGGCAGACCAGGCCGGATTTAAACGCGGCAGTTATTTTATACAGGTAAACGGCATGCCCGTAAATGCGCAGAACATGGGGAAGGTTAACCAACTGCTGAATAGCAGTGGTCACCTTATGCTAACCACAGCTACCTATCAGAACAACACCTGGAAAGCGGGCGATACAAAGGCGCTGGATCCCTACTACCAGTCTGAAAATGCCGTTTATTATACCCGTCTTTTTTCCGGAAATAGTAACAAAACCGGCTACCTGTATTACACCAGCTTTAATGAAAATGTAGATGAAAGCCTGTTGACAGCCTTTGCAAAATTTAAAAGAGAAGGCGTCAGCGAACTCATAGTGGACCTCCGTTATAACGCCGGCGGGAGCATAGCCTCCTGCGCCAAACTAGCCGCATTAATAGCCGGCAATCTTGGTAGCAACGACATCTTTGCCGTTTACCAGGGTAATCAGCAGGAAGGAAAGCACGCACATAGCCTGCAAAGTGTGCTGAATACCTCGGCAAATGCAACAGGCCGCCGCTTTGCTGACCTGCAGCCCGGGCAACTGCAGCTGAACAGGGTTTTTGTGCTGACAACAAATGCCACCGCCTCATCGGCCGAGCTGCTGGTAAACAACCTGAAACCTTTTATCAATGTGATCCAGATCGGTGAAACAACCACCGGGAAAGACGAGGCCAGCTTTACTATAAAAGACCTGCACAATCCTCCGTTGATCGACTGGACACTACAGCCCATTGTTTACAAACTGTTTAATAAAAACAACGAGGGCGGATATGCCGGCGGCCTGGTACCGCAGTATAAACTCAGCGAAACGGGAACCTTACCGCTGGGCGACATCGGCACCAACAAAGACGTATTGATACATAAAGCGCTGGAAATAATATATGGCGCCGGTTATAACGGTGATCCGACAGATCTGCGGATACCTGCATTACATCCGGTCCTCAGCGCAACAACCATTTACAGATCAGCTGTGGAACAGGCATCCAAAGCCGCGCCGGTACTTATCCGGTAGCCAGCAATGGTATTGCCCCAATTAACCTTTTAATAATGTTGGATAGCAGGGCGGTTGAAATATATTTGCCCGGCTGCTAAAAAATATAGGTAGCATATGGATCTCCTCGCACTCAAAATAAAGAATGGTAACGAGTTAGCCTTCAGAGAGTTTTTTGATAAAACTTATGCCAGGGTGTATGCATACCTGGTAAAAGCATTCGACAGCAACAACATCCACCTCGATGATATTGCACAGGAAGTATATGTAAAATTATGGCAAAACAGGGCACAGATAGATGAAGAACAATTCCTGGAAGGCTACCTGTTTAAAATCCTCAGGAATACCGTTATCTCTCATTTCAGAACACTCGCGAAAGACAAAAAACGTAATAGCGGGTATACCCGGTCCATACAGGAAACCCACCGGAACCAGCTCTATGGCAGCTATACCGACGCTTTTAAAAATATCCACGAAAAAGAAAATAACCAGCACTATGAACAGGTGATGAAGGGAATAAGCCCTTTAAAACAACAATGCTTTCGCCTGCACCGGGAGTTTGGTCTTACCTATAACCAGATTTCACAAAGGGAAGGGATCGCCATCAAAACCGTAGAAAAATATATCCGCCAAACGTCCCGTATCCTGCAGTCAAAATTATTGACAAAAATACAGTTTCTTCTCATCAGCATTATTTTATTGGTAGCCTGAATAGCCTGTCCCTGCTGCATTACACCTGGTTCGCCACCACTTAACAATTCCTTAATACATTTTGAGGAGGGATGACAGGTATTTCCAGCGTACTTCTTACATGGATACCGGAAAAATACGCTCATACCTGGCTGGACTGAAAGCCGGCACCTTAACCGCCGCGGAAGAAACATGGATTT
The DNA here is from genome assembly GCF_018224885.1 of Chitinophaga hostae. Classification (GTDB taxonomy): domain Bacteria; phylum Bacteroidota; class Bacteroidia; order Chitinophagales; family Chitinophagaceae; genus Chitinophaga; species Chitinophaga hostae. The sequence continues at coordinate 87,060 of NZ_JAGTXB010000014.1, forward strand.
TGCAGTTCCTGGAAAATGCGTCGGAAGAAGAGCTCCTGCAAATCTTTCCGGAAGAGGAATGGCTGGAGCAACAGCCCGTGCAGCTAAGCAGCACGGTACTGGATCATGCTTATGAGCATATTGCTCCGCATGTATCCGGTAAAATAATCCGCCGGCCGGCAGCCTGGTGGAAAAGACCGGCAGTTGTCAGTGCTACTGCGGCGGCAGTATTGGTGGTTGGTATCGTTGTATGGTGGACCAACAAACCAGGCGTCCGGAAAAACAGGGAGGTGGTGATGGAATGGAAAACGGTTGCAACCCTGCCAGGGGAACACATAGTGGTGTATCTCCCCGATAACTCCCGGGTATATGTTAACGGCGCCTCCAAAGTAATGTATCCTGAAAAATTTTCGGCACAGCTCAGAGAGGTGAAGCTGCTGGAAGGCGAGATCTTCCTGGATGTAACAAAAGATGTGCATAAACCATTTAAAGTGATAACCGGTAAAGTAGCCATTGATGTGCTGGGAACATCTTTTAATGTACGAAACTACACAACAGAAGGTACTACGGCCATTGCCGTTAAAACAGGTAAAATAGCCGTCAGCAGCAGCGGAAACCCGGATAGTGTGATGCTGACACCCGGAAAAAGAATTGTTATTTCGGAAGCCACCGGTAATTCACTACTAACGGAAACGGACCAACGTATTGTAGACGGATGGATAAAAAATGATCTTGTGTTTACCGATATGAAGATGCAGGATGTATTCAGAAGCCTGGAATATAATTACGGGCTAACATTCGAAATACATAATTCCGGTATACTGGATAAGCATATCAAAGCTACGTTCCGCCATAAAAGCAAATGGGAGATTGTTCACCTGTTAAGCAAGATGGTGCAGTTCAAATATGAAGTGAAAGATTCATTGATCATCATAAAATAATTGGAAAACCTGTCATATTAGCACACGCTAAAAAAAAGAACAAGAATGCGCAATTGTACAACAAATGGCCCCCGGAAGGGGGAACGGCGGAGTATTGTCAACACTTTTACGGGTCGCCTGCTCAGCTGTTTTATGTTAATTATTTTATGTGGGAACGTTTTGTTTGCACAACAAGGTGCAAAGAAACTGGATGTTTCTTATAACCAGGCGCCGTTAAGCCAGTTAATAAAACAGATTGAAACGCAAAGTAATTATGTGGTAAATGTGGTAAAGGAAGATGTAAACCTGTTGACAAAGGTCACCGTAAACATTAGCAGCGGCACAGTGCCGGAAATACTTTCCGCCGCATTAAAAGGCACAGGGTATAATTTTCAGCTGGAAAATGATGTGATTACCCTTCATAGAAAAGCCAGGGAAAAAACCGCTGCCGGTAAACTCACCGGGCAGGTGCTGGATGCAAAGAACGGAGAGCCGGTAATCGGGGCTACGGTGAAAGTGGGCGCCCAGGGAACCGCCACCGATGTAGAAGGGAAATACCAGCTGGAGCTACCTGTTGGCACTTACGCCCTGCAAATCAGCTCTATCGGTTATATCAGCAAAAAGATCAATGAAGTGATTATCAGGGGAGAAACACCCGCGTTGTTGAACATTACATTAAATGCACAAAAGGGCACGTTAAAAGGTGTTGAAGTAGTGGCTTCTGCCAGGAGGGAATCAATTGCTTCCCTGTATCTCCGGCAAAAAAATAATGCAGCTATATCTGATGGTATCAGCGCAGAACAGATCAGCCGCACACCGGATAAAAATATAGGAGAAGTATTAAAACGCGTAAGCGGGATCGCTACCATGGATAACAGGTATGTGGTGGTGCGCGGCCTCAGTGAACGCTATAACCAGGCGGTGATGAACGGGCAGGTGATGCCGAGTACAGAGCTGAACAGGAAGAATTTCAGTTTCGATATCATCCCCTCCAATATCGTTGAAAATGTAACGGTGATCAAAACGTTGACGCCTGACCGTAGTGCCGAATTTGGCGGCGGATTGGTAGAAGTGAACACGCTGGATATACCAACGGAGAATTTTTTGAACCTCAGTGCAGGTGGCAGTTATAACAGTAAAACGACCGGGAAAGATTTTGTGTCACTTAAAATGGATGGACGTGAGTATTGGGGCCAGGTGTCAAAACACCGGGAGTTGTTTGGCACGCTCGACTGGAAAAGCCGCAACGATATTATCGACCGATACCAGTCACACAGTAACGATCCCGCTATTATCAATAATAACTGGGGACTGTATCGCTTTACGGCGCATCCCTCTCAGAATTATCAGCTGTCGGGCGGCCGTGTATTCCCCGATCATAAGGGAGGGCAATTTGGTGTGGTGGCATCCGTGAGTTATCGCAATACCTTGTCCACACAGGATATACGTATGAGTCGCGATGGTTTTGATGCGCAACTGAAACCGGGTGACCCGGCCGGGGAGTTTGTGGGTTATAATGGCAAACGTTATGGATTTACCACCAATGTGGGCGGTTTGTTTGGAGCAGGATACCGTAATAAGCGCCACAAAATTGGCTTTCAGAGTTTGTATCTCCGCACACTGGATCAGCAGTTGCAATTGGGCGGCGACTCTGTTGCATTAGGCTACTATGATCTTACAACACAAACCAGGCTATGGCAAAACCAGTTGAAAGGAGAGCACCTGCTGGGCAACAAGGGAATAAAGTTCAGATGGATGGGCAGTTATATCCACCTGGATCGCCAGAAGCCCGACAATCATCAGAACACAACAGGTTATACCCAGGTGAATCCGGGTGATCCGAGCGATTACAATATTGGCGAGGCCAAGAGCAGCGGAGTGAGCGCGGGCGCACTGCGCTGGTGGAACCGCGCGCTGGAGAACAATTTTACCTGGGATGCATCCTTGTCGGTACCCTTTAGTTTCAACGCAGGGAAGCTGCCTTTTAGTAATACCCTTAAAGCAGGGTACGCCGGCTGGAGTAAGGACCGGCTTTTTTATGTGGTAAATGCAGCAACGGGTTTTTCATCCAATATTTATACGCCTCCTTTATCAAAAGCTTTCTCTGCGGAGAATAAGGTCACTTTTGCTTTTGATAAGTTCGGCGACAATTTCCACCGCACTGCTGCTTTACACGCATTTTATGCGATGCTGGATGATAAGATCGGCGAAAAATGGCGACTGGTGTGGGGGGTACGGGCGGAGTATTATGATCTCAATAATGCGAACGCCAATCTCGATTCCGCATTTGCCAACATTAACAGTACAAGGAATACCGGCCAGCAGTTTGATTTTTCTGCGATAAAAAGCCGGGAGCCTAACCTGAGGTGGTTTCCTTCCGCCAACCTGACCTATCGCGTTACACCAGCTATGAACCTGCGTTTGGCCTATGCAGAGAGTATTATACGGCCCGATCTGCGCGAACTATCCTATTTCAAGGAATATGATTTTGAGCTGGGCGGCGTTTACCAGGCTAACCTGGTAAGGTCATCCTTGCTGAAACACCTTGATTTTCGCTATGAGTGGTATCCGGCTCCGGGGGAGGTGTTATCTGTTTCCCTGTTCTATAAAAAAATAGATTATCCTATGGAGATATATAAGCAGGGAGATAACCGGGAATATGAACTAAGGAACAATCGTTCTGCAAAAAATTATGGTATTGAACTGGAAGCCCGGAAATCACTGGCTTTCACTAAGGTGCCTGTGCTGCGCAATATCACGCTGTTTGGCAATTTTACCCGCTTATATGCCAGCGTATTACGGATGACCACCAGCATCAACGAACTGGATCCGAATAATCCGTTAAAGATTGTGCCAACAGATGTTATAGGAGCGGAAGAAAAACGCCCGCAGGCGGGCGCCAGTAACCTGATGGTAAATGCGGGATTGTATTACGATACCAGGCCTGTTTCTTTGAGCGTCACCTATAACTATGTTTCCAACCGCCTGTTCAGACCTTCTGAAATATATTTTCAATCGCTGTTTGAACGGCCTATGCAAAGCCTGGATGCCCAGCTGGCAGTACACCTGTTGAAGAGGCGGATGGAACTTAAAATGAACGTTGCGAACCTGCTGAATAGTTATTCGCTGGTGTACTGGAATCCTTTTTCCGGTCAGCTGGATATACTGGATCATAAAAAAGATCCGACCACCAAACAACTTTTATACAAACGAGGTGAAAGCCGGATTGATTATGAAGCCCGTCCTGGCACCACCTGGAGCGGAACGGTGAGTTACCGCTTCTGATGAAGACGGATGGTTGATGCGGAAAGTAAAGAGAAGACATACGCGTATCCCCATATATGTACCCTGATCAGGTATGCTTTTTAACCTAAAAAAACAAAAACAAATGAAAAGAAAACCATTGATTTTTTTAGCATTGCCTGTTGCCGCATTAGGCATGATGTTAATCTCGTCCTGCAAAAAGGATCTTCAACGTACCGACGATCGTCCCCTGAACGCCGGCGTACTCGCTACCGGCTGTCTGGATGCAACTGTCGACAGCACCATTACCGGTGTTATTAATACTAACTTATCTTTAAGCAATACCAAACGCTACAAGTTAAGTGGTATCGTATATGTAACAGCAGGACATACCCTCACTATCCAGCATGGTACACGTATCCTGGGTCTTGCCGGTACTTCCACTACTCCTGGTGGCGGTCTGGTTATTACCCGTGGTGCAAGGATCAACGCGGTTGGTCAGGCTGATTGCCCGATCGTATTTACTTCTTATCGCTACAATGATAACACCGTTTCTGATTCTGCGAAATCAGGTGACTGGGCCGGCGTTATTATCCTGGGTAGAGCGCCTATCAACAATCCAAGCAGCGGCGATTCCGCCCGTATCGAAGGTATTCCTAACGGCTTCCCTGCAAGCCCTTACTATGGTGGTACCAACGATGCAGATAGTTCCGGTATCTTGAAATATGTTCGTATAGAATATGCAGGTTATGAACTGGCGGTTGACAACGAAATCAACGGTTTAACACTGGGAGGTGTTGGTAGCAAAACAGTGATCGATTACGTTGCTGTAACAGAATCAAAAGACGACGCGTTTGAATGGTTTGGTGGTTCCGTAAATGCAACTCACCTGATCTCTATCAATGCACTGGATGACATGTTTGATACCGACAACGGTTACAACGGTAGTATCACTAACGCATTAGGTTTGGCCGATCCGCAACGCGCCGACAAGAGCCAGTCTAATGGCTTTGAAAGTGATAACAGGGCTGATGGCGCCGTAACTACCCGCATCACACATCCTAAGTACAAATTTGTAACGATAGTAGGTGTACAAACGGCTGCAGCAGCACTGGATTCTACCAAAGGACCATCAGGTACCGGACGTTATGGTCGTGGCGCTCAGCTGAGAAGAAATGCAGAGTTTGAAATCACTAACTCTATCTTCATGGGTTACAACTTCGGTGTTTCTATCGACACCGCTTTAGGTAGCACCGGACCTAAGTACCGTGCCGGTACATCCTTTATCAAGAGCAGCTTTGCACATGGCTTTGGTCCAACTCCGTTCGTACTTAATACTACGCCATTTGTAGCAGAAAGTAATGGTCTTCCTAATAAGGGCGTAAGGTTTGATAACGCCAAAACCTGGTTTTATACAATGGCACTGGCAGCCAGCCCAGCTAACGTAGGTATTAAAAATGCAAACCCGAATGCATCTTTGTGGTTGGTTTCTCCGTTTAACAGAACAGCTGTGACCAACTTCCAGTCCAGCGGAGCTGCAAGCGGCTCCGGTTCCCAGATCAATACATGGGCATTGGGTACTACACCTAACAAGTGGATACAGGTTAGATGGTAAAATTCTTTTAAAATTGGTAATAACGTATAAGGTGCTGCCTTATACGTTATTACTTTATCAAAGTAAGGCATTATGCAAAAAATCGGTTTGTTCGTTATATTAGTTGTTATTTTATTCAGCGCCTGCAGTAAAGGTAAAGCACCGGAGGAGCATTATTTCGGCGCCATCAAGGTCACTTACCTGAATCTTCCTGATGCAGGAAAGGCAGACATATTCCTGGGTACGGAAAAACTGGGACAGATAGATCCGGAGGCAGCAGATAACCTTGATTTCATGTTTCCCGCCGGTAAATCCGGTGTGCTTAAAATTTATAAGGCAGGCACCACTTCCCTGATCGCAGATACCAACATCGCTATTGCTGCCAACAAAACACAGCAATTCAGAGTGGGCTACAGCGAATCACTGCAAATAAAGGGTTTCATCAGCGATGTGAACGTACCGGCAGATTCTATCCGGATCCAGTTTATCTATAATGTGAGGAAACCGTTTAATCCTTATCCCGAGGTAGATGTACATCTCTATACGCTTTTTATGGAAGATGCCGGCATAGTGATAAAAGGGCTGAAGCTGAACGACGCTAATCCCAAAGTATGGACATTCCCGAAGTTGGGAGAGGGAGATAATCCTCCCGGCTATTTTTTTAAGCTGAAAGATGTGAAAACAGGGGAGTTTATTAAGCAAACCGCGGATGGCGGCGATATGTTTCCATTGATTGCAGGCACTCCCGATTACTACGGTCATTATCTTTTTGTAAATATCAATGACGATCAGGGGGAGGAAACAGAAAATTACATAACGGCTACCATCACGGTACTATAACTTATTTTTCATCCGTTTGTGACACGCCTTCAAGGCTTCGTTCAACAACTTTTTTAACGCGGGTGCATGGATCTCCTGCTCTGAACCTATCTCCACATACCGGTGTACTTTGCCCGAACCTTTGAGCAATTTAGCAGGATCGGGCAATTCAATGCCTTTGTAAAACCCCGCCTTCAATAAAGCCATCCAGCGATATGGCTAAGTTCAGAATGATCTTTCTCATACCCTGATTTTTTTGAGTTAACAGATAGGGTAATAGAACAAGCGTACCCAAAATATAGGAAAGAGACGTGAATATGCAAACAGCGGCGATCATGAGCGGGCCCGTCAGTCCAGCATTTTCCTGGAATATTTGCTTTTGTATTCCACCGGGGTCATCCCTGTATTACGCCTGAAAACGTCCCGGAAAGTTTGTGTATCCGTATAGCCAACATTCACCATTACCTCCTGGATGGATTTTCTGCCGATTTCCAGTTGCTTTTTTGCGCCTTCAATTTTGACCCGCTGTATATATTCAGCGACGGTGTTCCGCGTAGCTTTCTTAAAGCGCCGTTCAAACGATCTCCGGCTCATGTTGAATTGTTTCGCTAACTCATCCACCGTAAGCTTATGCCTATAATGCTTTTCAATGAATAGCTGTACTTCTTTTATGATGTCGTCGTGATGGTCTTTCAGACCATGGAACACGATGAAGGGCGACTGTATGCTTTTGTCGAGGTCGATCACGAAATACTTGGCTGCATAGATGGCAATTTCCCTGCCTGCATATTTTTCCACCAGGTGCAGCAATAAATTCCAGTAAGCATTACCGCCTCCGCTGGAATACAGCCCATGCTGGTCGGTGATCATGCGTTCATCGGCCACATCGATAGAAGGGTAGAAGTACTTCAATTCGTTGGCATAGCTCCAATGGGTAGTACATTGTTTGCCTTTCAGGAGACCGGAAAAGGCGAGCAGAAAAACACCGGAGCTTAAACAGGCTATTTCCACACCTTCCTTGTATTGTTCCACAGCCCAAAGCGAGTAGGGCGTATTGAGCATAACGGCGGTGGTCATGTCGCCCGTTAACGCGGGAATAATAATGAGATCGGCGGTTTGTATGGCCTCCAGCCTGACATCCGGTGTTACTTTAAAAAGGCCGCCATTGTACTTTACCTCCCCGGTAATGCCGGCCAGCTTTACCTCAAACAGGGGCTTTTTCCCGCGCTCGGTCAGAAAGGTGTTTACCATGGTAAAAACATGCTGGCAGTCAGCAATGGAAGCCACAGCGGCATTTCTTATGGTAAGAATGAATATCTGGATCATGATCATCAAATATAGATCAAATGGATGACGCAAATACCCACCATAAGTTGCCGTATTTACCATTTATACCCATTGCTTTCTGTCTTTACCTTTGGTGCATCATCATTAAACATATTATCATGAAGGCAATAACCACGTATTTTAATTTCCTGGGTAATACCGAGGATGCCATGAATTTCTACAAATCTGTTTTTGGAGGAGAGTTTACTAACCTTGCCCGTTTTAAAGACACTCCCGGCAGCGAAAATATGCAACCTCATGAGCGGGATAAGATCATGAATATTACATTGACTACAAAAAGCGGCGCTATTCTGATGGCAACAGACTTTCTGGAGTCAATGGAGCAAAAAGTGGAGTTGGGAAACAACATACACCTGGTTATTCATACGGATTCGGAAGAGGAAGTAGATAGCCTGTTTAAATCACTGTCGGCAGGCGGAAAAATAGAAATGCCGGTGAACAAAACTTTCTGGGGGGCTTATTTTGGCATGTGTGAAGATAAGTTTGGCATCAAATGGATGCTTAATTATACTTATCCCGCTGCCAATTAAAACAGTTGCCGTTGCCTGCCGGAAGCAGCGCCCGGAATATACGGGACGGTTTTCCGGCAGGCAACGGGATGTTAAATATTCGTCTTTATGATCGTTGTATGGCTGTTTGCTTTCTCCTGGCGCTCAGGTATTTTCTTACCGGGATATCATACGCAATCATTACCAGGTAAGCGAATGCCACTAAAAGCAATGTGCCGCCTATTACAATAAACGTGAGTTGAGTGGTATCAGGTTTATGGCTGTTGTAATAGTTAAGAAACACCCAGATCGCAACGTAATGTGTCATGTACAACGGGTATGATATTTTCCCGGAAAACACACAGATCTTTTTAAACGCTGGCGTAAGCCTGGCGCCGGCTCCGAGGGCAATCAGCAAAGGAAAATAGAATAGTACCACGATCACTTCCGCCAGCCAGTTCCAGCTGAAATAAGGCATTAAAAGGGCCGCTAACAGCAACAGGCACATACCTGCAAAGCCCAGCCTGTTTTTGATAACCAGGTTGAAACGGAATATCAGCAGTCCTGCCAGGAAAGAATAAGAGACACGTGCGCCGCCATCCCAGAAACTATCTTTTCCCCAGCCACCCATCACACCTCCTGCACGATAACCGACATAGGCAAGCGCTGCTGCCGACAGTATCGTTAATATCACCAGGAAACGGCGGCTGATTTTATGCAGGATGACTGCATACACAATATTGGCCACGTATTCCCAGAACAACGACCAGGCCGGCGCATTTAAACCAAACAGGTTAAATGACCGTTCCTGCATTACCGGGAAAGGGATCAGCAGAAGAGACGTGAGGAATATCAGTGCAATCCGGCTAGCTCCATAGGTTTCAGGATGACCGCCAAACGGATCGAAGAGAAAACTTAACAGGCCCAGTACAGTACCCATTAGTACCAATGGATGCAACCGGATGACACGCGATTTGAAAAATTCCAGTATCCCCATTTTTTTTATCCTGTTATCATAGGCATATCCGATCACAAAGCCCGACAGGCAGAAAAAGAAGTCGACCGCCAGGAAACCATGGCCAACAAAATTTTTACTATAGTCAGTAATGGCCATTTCCATAAAATGGAAAACCACAACGGTTAACGCAGCGATCCCCCTTAATCCGTCCAGAATTTCAAAATGTTGTTTTGTTTGCAGCAGATCCGGGCTCAGTTTGTTCACGTTCATTGTACAGTTTTATAGGCAGGTCGCTTACCAGCGCTGTTTTACAGCCCATCGCATGCCGCCCGTTTTTTTTAAATGCCGGGTAAGATACTGTGAACATTTTAAACTTTCACCACTATGCCTTCATTTGTTGAACATCTATGTATAAAACCCCCCACCGATTGTCAAAATCTCCCCCCGCATTGCTGCGGCATAACAAATAGCTTTGTGTAAAAGGAATATGAAGACTTCAGCATCAGCGGCAACACCAAAGATACTGGTGACCGGTGCATCAGGACAAAGCGGCTCGTTGGTGATCAACGAATGTATCAGGCAGGGGATTGCCGTCAGGGCGCTGGTCAGAAACCCCGATAAAGCGGCTGCATTTAAAGGTGCCGCAACAGTGGAAATGTTAGCGGGGGATATGCTTAAACCCGAAACTTTAATGCCCGCATTGCAGGGGGTGGAGCGGGCATTGCTCATTTCCAGCTCCAACGAGGTGATGGTGGACACCCAATGCACGTTTATTGATACATGCAGAAAAGCAGGAGTACCTCACGTGATAAAATTTTCCGGAGAAGAATGCCAGACGGGATATGACTTCAGGAATTTCCGTTTTACAAAAGAACACCGGCAGATAGAAACACACCTTGAGCATTCAGGACTGCAATGGACACACCTATGCCCCAGCCAGTTTATGCAGGTATATCTGAGGGAAGCCGGTTCTGTCAGAAATAAAGGAGCACTGTTCTTATCGCTGGAGGATATCAGCATGTCGCCGGTAGACCTCGAAGATGTGGCAAAGATAGCAGTGGCGCTGCTGCAGCAGGGTGGGCATCAATCAGAACGGTTACGCATCACCGGTCCGGCTGCGTTAACGATGTCGCAAATTGCAGCGATCATCACCAGTGTAATAAATAAACCGGTAAACTATGTGAAGGTTTCCCAGGAAGCCAGAAACCAGCTGCTGCTGAATGCAGGGGTTCCGCTATATCTCGTGGAAGCGATAGCTGCGCAAAGTGAAGAACGAAGAAGACATCCGGATGCATTTGTTGATCTGAGCACACATCAACGCTTTAATATAAAGCCCTCCCATTTTGAAGCATTTGCACTACGCCATGCCGCGGTATTTGGCCTCTCTTAAATACATCTGATGATATCCCCGGAAAATCCTTTCCGGGGAATTTATTTTTTATTGTTTTCCTATGGAAAAATATTAACTTTATTTTTATACAATCGATTGTAAAACCTATTTCTGGATTAGCCCGACAAAACCAAAATTGCTGAACCGTATAATCAATTAAACCCTTCAAAAACATCTTATGACTAAGCTCTGCACTGTAATTGCAGCCGGACTGCTATGTCTCGGCGGTATGCCTGTACATGCCCAAAACAAACCTTACCCACAGGCCCTCAGTTACCCTAATTGTATCAAACCCAATAACGTTACGCAGGCTGCCATGAACAGCAGTGTAAGCAGTTATTATGACTACTGGAAAGGCAAGTACCTGAAAAATAACCTGTCGTCCCTGCCCGGAGGGTACTATGTAAAAGGAGAAATCACCGGCGACGCCGACGGCTACACGCCTTTAGGCTCTTCCGAGGGACAGGGATACGGCATGGTGATCACGGTACTGATGGCCGGTTATGATCCCAACGCCCGCACCATTTATGACGGGCTTTTTAAAACGGCCCGGGCCTACCGCAGCTCGGCCAACAATAACCTGATGGGTTGGGTAGTAGCTGATAATGCCGGCGCCCAGGGGCATTTCGATTCCGCTACCGATGGTGATATCGACATCGCCTATTCGCTCATTTTAGCCCATTATCAATGGGGTTCCGGCGGGACCATCAACTACCTCAATGAAGCAAAGAAAATGATCACCAACGGCCTTAAAGTGAGTAACGTTACTACTAACAACCGGTTAAACCTGGGCGACTGGGATGAGAAAAGCGCATTGAATACCCGGCCTTCCGACTGGATGCTGAGTCACCTCCGCGCCTTTTACCAGGAAACCAATGACGCTGCGTGGCTCAACGTCATCAATAACCTGTATTCGGTATATACACAGTTCTCAAACGCCTATTCTCCCGGTACCGGCCTCATCTCCGACTTTGTAGTGAAGAACCCGCCGGAACCGGCGCCGATGAACTACCTGGATGAATTCCCGGAAACAAACGAATACAATTATAACGCCTGTCGCGTGCCCTTACGCATCGTGATGGATTACGCATTTTACGGATCATCCAACGCGTTAACCATCTCCAATAAACTGGTTACCTGGGTAAAACAAAAAACCGGTGGCAATCCTGCCAGTATTGTGGATGGCTACAAACTGAATGGCAGCAACAGCGGCTCCGGTGCGGAAGCCGTATTTATAGCGCCTTTCGTAGCTGCATCGGTGACCGGCAGCGGCAACCAGGCTTTTCTGAACAGCGGGTGGACCTATATGAAAAGCGCCAAATCCGGCTATTATAACGACTCCTACAATCTCCTCTGCCAGTTGTTTATTTCGGGCAACTGGTGGAAACCGGAAGGCACCACTACGCCTCCTGCCTGTGTGCCGGCTACCGCCAGCAGCGATGACGGCAATGTAGCGGCCAATGTGCTCGACAACAACCTGGGTACGCGCTGGTCGGCCAGCGGCGACGGACAATGGATACAGCTTTGCCTGGCCAATAGTACTTCCGTAACCGGGGTAGACATCGCCTTTTATAACGGCAACACCCGGCGGGCAAAATTCGACATACAACTGAGCAGTGATGCCAATAGCTGGACTACCGCCGCCGCCAACCTGCAAAGCAGCGGCACATCTACGGCATTGGAAACATTCAGCATTACACCCGCCACCGCAAAATATGTAAGAATTTTAGGGCATGGGAATAATGTAAATGCCTGGAACAGCTATACTGAAGTAAAGGTGAAAACTGCATCGCCACTGGCAAAGACCGCCGCAATCGCTGTGGTGAAAGAGGAGCCAAAAGAGGTCCGGCCCCTGGTGATAAAGGTGTATCCTAACCCGGTGCAACAAACCGCCACCATTACATTTACGCTGAAAGAAGCGGGGTTTACCAACCTCGATGTATATGATGCAAGTGGCAAACGGGTATCTCAACTCATCAACGGACAACTGCCGGCAGGGGTACAAAAAACAACCTTACACGCAGGGACTATTCCGGGTGGTGTATATATCCTGAAACTGGTACACAAGGGAACAACCGTTACCACCAAACTGGTGAAGGAATAAATGATTCAGCACAGCCTGCCCCGTCGGGCCGGAGCAGGCTGTGCTGAATTGTTATTCACGATTGCCGCGAAGAAAGTTGTTCACGGTACCAGCTATTTCCTTTACGTTGTATCAGCTGTTCCACCAGTCCTACCGCCTGCTCAAACCTTTCTTCCCAGCTGCCGGAAATAGTTTCGTACCGGATGTTGAATTTATCCAGCACCCGGCGATGCAACAAATCCAGCCGGTCCCGCTCTTCTTCGCTCAGGCGCGTACCGTCCTGCACATAAGGCACATCGTTGTTGAGGTACAGATACAGATCCGCTTTGTTGTCGTTGTAAATGGCAGTAGGAATATCCAGCATTTGTTCAAAGGCGTATTCGCCGTAAGACAAGGTAATATGAACATCGGTGTCAATGATCAGCAGCGGACTCACGCCAACGGCTAAACGCCTGATCCTTGCGGCGTGTTCTTCCGCGATGAGATATAGCTCGGGGATGCCAAAATCATTGGAGTCCGCCACAATATCCCTGCCTGCTTCTGTTACCGCGCTGCAGTTGAAGTGGGCCGCCAGTTTTCCCGTCAGTGTTGTTTTGCCGGTTGACTCTGTACCCAATATAACCACTTTCGTGGCCAGTGATGCTTTTACGCTGTCAGGTAAATATGGCCAGCTGTTAAACAGGTCTGATCTTACCTGGGTGGCGGAAACAGGGTAGTGGTTTTTTTCGATGTTAAAAGGAATATGCCTGATGCCCATAGCGTCGGCCACCAGTTCGCCATAAGGCTCAGAGGTGACCAGGATGCTGTAATCGGGGAATAAGGCTTTGAACTGTTCCGCCCATATCGCTGATACCGCCGGTGATGTTTCGGAAGTATTCGGCAACTGGTCTTCATCGTACGAATACAGGCGGATGGCCATATGCGGCGTATGCTGATAGGTATCTTCCAGCCAGGAAACCCGGATGTTGCCGGGGATCGGTTCCCGGTCGCTGCAACAAACCAGTACCGTTAAAAAATCACAGGTGGTTAAGGCAAAGTCAATCATTGCCTGGTGACCCTTGTGAAACGGCATAAATTTACCAAACACAAATCCTTTAGTCATACTGTAATTTTTTCCGCCATTGAATAAAGCCGCTATAGGCCAGCCCCAAAAAGATCACGTACTCGAGCGATAAAAAATAAATGCCTTTGATAAGATATAAAACGATGCTCACCACATCCAGCGTAATCCACAATATCCAGGTGTCTACCTGTTTCTTTGCCAGCAACAATGTAGCCAGGATACTGGCCGTCATTACAAAAGAATCCACATAAGGGTAAGCGGCTGGTAAAGGAAAGTATGCCGGTAGCCAGTGGTGTACCCGGCTGATCATCATTCCCATCAGCACTGTACCGGCGATCAATATTATACCATATACCGCCACTGCTCCATTACTCAACCGGCTGACCGGCAGCTCCGTGGTTTTCATCTTCCAGTTATACCACCCAAAGATAGTGACGATCAGGAAAAATACCTGCAACAACATATCTGCATATAATTGCACCTGGAAAAACAGGACAAACAGCGCTATTTCATTGATAATACCGGTGGGCCAGGTAAGCACGTTGGCCCTGGATGCATAATATACAGAGATCAGCCCAAATAGGGTACCGATCAGTTCTATGTAGCTGATGGGATAGTCCAGCACCCGGAACGCAACATGATTAATACTAAAGAAGTCCATCAGAAACTATATTTAAAAGCAACATACATATTGCGCGGCGCCTGTACAAAATATTTCACGCTGCCATCTGCTACCACAGATCCGTTATTGTAATATTCCGTATTGGAAATATTATTGATAAAAAATGAGATGATATAACGTTGAAGACTATACTGCAGCCTGGCGTTTACCAATACATAGGCTTTGATGGTGGCCTCGTTGGCAAAGTCGATATAGGAACGGCCCTGGTACCTGCCGGATACCGCCAGCAGCCAATGCCGGTAATGGTACACCGCTTCCTGGTTAATGATCAGCGCGGGCGTTAACACCGGGCTGAAGGTAGCGGTTTGTTCTTTTATACGACTGTAGTTGAAAGAGGAATTATTCGTCAGGCTAAAGGCCGGTGTCAGCTGGTAGTCGGCATACAGTTCCAACCCTGTTCTGAAACTGCGGCTTACTTTATTGGTCAGCAATAAACCATTGGGACCCAGTTGCCCGTTCAACACAATTTCATTTTTGAAATCCATGTAATAGCCATTCACCTGGAATGCCAGGCGGCGGCTGTTGATCCGGATGCCAAGCTCCTGGTCTGTTACGGATTCGGGATCACGGTTATAGATAAACGGTTTCCCGATACTGTCTGCCGACAGGTCATCGTTACCGCCGAAAATATCATTGCGGGTTGGTTCGCGTCCTGTTTTGCCGATGCTGTAATAGAGACTGGTATACCTATCTATGGCAAAGCTCACGCCTGCTTTGGGATTGAGGAAGTGCCAGTTCATTTGCGGAAACGCCACACTGCCTTTGTAATCAAAGGAAGTGTAACGGTATTGCATATCCGCGTAGAGTGTAAACCGGTGCAGGTAATATTCTATTTTGCTGAAGGCGCTGAGATCGTTTTTATAGCCATCGTTTTTATACAACTCACCCAGCAGATCATCGGTGCCCCGGTGCTGCCGGGTGTATATATTACCATGTATACCGCTGATCCATTTGAAACGGTTATAGGTCAGCGTATAGTTGCTGAAAAAGCCGCCAAAGTGAGAACGGAAGTTATAATGAAACAGGTTGCCATCTGTTGGCAAACCACTGAAATTATTGACGTCAAAGCCATAGCCGCCTTTCAGGAAAGTGTAGTACAAGCTGGAGGTAATGGTGCTATGCAGTGCGGGCTGCCATACATTTTGCAGTTGTACCAGGCCCTGGAAAAACTGGTCTTTCTCCGCTTTTGTATTGGCATTTGTTCGTTTGTCTTTCGCAATCAGTGAATCAGCTACGGGCAGCCAGGCCATCCCGTTTTGCTGATGTCCGGCCATAACATTTACTTTCCAGGTGCTTTTATCATAGAATAATCCCCCGCTGATAAAAATGGATTGGGAATTATTAAAAGCATGATACTTATAGCCGTCGGTATATATCTGCGAAGCCCTTACATACAGGGCCTTCCGGTTTTTGATGCCGCTGTTGTATTCACCAAAGATCCTGAAACTGTTGTAAGCGCCGTAGCCTGCGCCAATAGTGGTTTTGGCGGAGTCGCTGAGTTGGGGTGAAAACAGCTGCAGGCTGCCGGCATAGCTGGCGGCGCCATTTTTAGAGGTACCTGCGCCGCGTTGTATCTGTAGCTGGCTCACCGAATTCAGTATATCGGGATAATTGGAAAAGTAGGCGCCCTGGTCTTCCGGTTCATTCAGCGGCATGCCATCCAGCGTAGTGTTGATCCTGGTTTGGTCCATGCCCCGTAAACGGTAATAGGAGTATCCCTGCTGGTTACCGGCGTCGGAATACACGGTGATAGAGGGTGTTGCTGACAACAGAAAAGTAGGTTCCTGGCCGGTATTTTTTTCTTCCAGCATTTTCATGTTGATGTTTTGCCAGGTAACAGGAGTGGTTTTGCCGGCCTGGTAGGTAACCACCACTTCTCTGAGGGTGCGGCTGCTGTCTTTTTGTTGTGATAATGAATCCTGGGCGTTGGCAAACAAACTGCATAACAGCCCTGCCATCAGGGCCAAAAAATTTCGCTTCATACCTGGTGTACTAAACTTACCAGCCGGAAAGCCGTCGCCAGTAAACGACCACTTTCAAACATGATAAAATGCAATTATTGTAATAAGTACACAAATATAGTGAAAAAATAAGAATAAAGAATTACGAATTACGGAGTTGTGTGTAGAGATAAGCGAAGACCATCCGCTAATATCTACACACAACTCCGTAATTCCTAATTCCTAATTCTTTCTATTCCTGTTCTCTTTCCACAGTAATGCTGCATTCGCCGATCAGCGCTGCCAGGGCGCCTACGGCTGCCAGTACAGGTGCGAATATGGCGCCTACCACGCCAAAAGTGAGGGGAAACGACATTAATTCCTTGTTTTCCTTATCGGTGATCGTGATTTTCCGGATGTTGCCTTCCGCAATCAGTTCCTTTACTTTCTTTAGCAGGTTTTCCCCGTGGAGTGTGAATGTTTCTTTTGTGGTCATAGTCGCTGGGTAGATTTTGTTATTTTAAGGTACAAAAAATTGATGTCTCACGATGATACCTACACGAAAATGCAGCTCCTCAGAATTCGAGGGGCAACACCATTTGTGTTACCAGGGGGTCCAGTTTTTCCAGCGAGTCCTTCAAACGCAGTTCCATTTTATGTTTCTCCGTAAGTTTAAAGAATAGTTGTTGTAACGGATTTTTGTGCAAATAGAAATCCATCGTTAACCGGCTGATATGATCAGTAACTTTTTCGATAGTATAAAACATCACGCTCTTCTGTTTTTCATCTGTTTCGCTGAACATGATTTTGTCTTCCGGATCATAGGTAAAGCTGCTGGTATACATCATTACCTGCTGGCCGTTTTCCATGGTATGCCGGTGCCGGCTGCCCACGCCGGGGAGGAAGTGTTCTACCTCTTCCACGGCTTTCAGGCCCGTTTGCCACTGGTGCCGGAATTCAAAATGCACCACGGTAAAACACAATGTTTTGATATCAACAGGGTATTCTTTCGTCACCGAAATCATCTTTACTTTATCAGAGAACGTCAGCTGCGGGTCCGGCTCGGGAGGAATTTCGTTTTTCAGTTGTCCCAGCTGTGTGTAGTGGAAGGTCACATTACCGGTTTCTGTTTCTTTGCTGCTGGCATCCCACTTCATCCATTGTTTCAGATCGGGTGGGGGGCCCTGCAGGAGGTTGTCGGTTACCAGCCAGTATTCATGCTGCGCAATATCGTTTTTCAGCAGCTGGTGGGCCAGTATCACATCTTTCCCGATTAATTTACTGAAATTTTTTACCTGGTAGGTGGTGAACTCGCCATAATGGGTGACCACTTTCAGGGTAAGGTCTACCGCCGACACACAGGCACGGCATTGGCAGATTTTGCGGTGATCATATGCAATAAGGTTCCGGTGAAATTCGCAGAACATTTTTTCTACCTGTTTGTACAAGGCTTCGAGTTCCAGCGGCTCTCCGAATTTATAGAACAGGATGGCATCGCCTTCGATTTCGGATATCTCCAGCCCTGTTTCATTGGCATTGATCAATACTTCCAGCAACTGCTGGATGATATGACGACTGTGGCTAATCTCGATTTCATTCACGAAGCGGGTAAAGCCACTTATATCAGGAATAAAAAGCAGCCCTTGATTTTCCATCTTATTTCTTTACTCAAAGTTAGTAAAAAAGCCAATGGTTCCGGGCGTTTGCTAATATTTTATAAATAGCCGCCGATAAATAAATCATTAAGACCTAATTTTGCCGGGAACGAATCACCAGCAACTGTAAAAATGACTACCGGCACTGTTAATACCAAACGAATTAAAGAGGGGAATGTAAAAATAGCCACTATCCTGGCTTTTGCCATGATACCGATGTCGGGTTTTGCGACAGACATTTACATTCCTTCATTGCCGGGGATGACCCGCGCACTCGGCATTACCGACAGCCAGGCCCAGCTCACCCTGAGCCTGTTCCTGATCAGCTACGGCCTCTCACAGCTTTTCGTTGGCAGTTTGCTCGACAGTTACGGCCGTTACCGCATCGCGCTGGTGTCCATGATCACCTTCTGCGCTTCCTGTGTGGTGATTTCCAACACGCAAAGCATTTATCTTATTTATGCCATGCGGATCCTGCATGGTATTACCATTGCTGCCATGGTGGTGAGTAAGCGCGCCTTTATTGTTGATTTATATTCGGGAGAAAAATTACGGCACTACCTCAGCATTTTTACGATCATCTGGTCTACCGGACCTATTGTAGCACCTTTCATTGGCGGGTACCTGGAAGTGAATTTTGGATGGAGTTCCAACTTCTATTTCCTCGGCGGCTTTGCAGCTGTTTTGCTGGTGCTGGAGCTTATTTTCAGCGGAGAAACCATCAAGCATACCACGCCTTTCCATCCCGAAAAGATCCTGTCTATTTATACGGGGATGATCCGTACCGGCAGCTTTACGCTGGGGATCGTGATGCTGGGATTGGCGTATTCCATGGTGATGATCTACAATATGTCGGGTCCGTTTATCATTGAACATCATTTCAGCCTGTCGCCCGTGATCACGGGCTATTGCTCGCTGATGCTCGGCTTTGCCTGGATGGTAGGTGGTTTCATCGGAAAAGGACTGATCAACAAACCCTTTATCCGGAAAATGAACATCAATGTACTGCTGCAGCTGATGGCCGCTTTGGTGTTGCTGCTCTCATTTTCGCTGCTGGGGCAGTTGTGGACGATACTGGCATTTGCTTTCCTGGTACATGTGGGCGCGGGATTCACCTACAATAATTATTTTACTTTTTGTCTGCAGAAATTTCCGCGGAATGCGGGCATCGCCGGGGGACTTACCGGTGGCCTGTGTTACGTGATTGTTTCCATCCTCAGTTCCAGCCTGATCTATTTGTTACCCGCAAAAGACGGGATCAACCTGTCACTAAGTTATCTATCGCTGATCCTTGCCAGCGCGGTGGTAATGTACCGGGTGTTCCTGCTTAACGGGAAAGAGCAGGTACATGCAGATGCCTGATAGGACACCATTTCCGGCTTCGCCGGAATGTCGTAAACAGCCCGGTTATTGTCTTGTTTCACCCTTTCTGTTGATATCAAAACGAATAACTTTGTGAAAGAAAAATGAGAAGGGAATTTTTATGCGTCAACATTTTTACCGGTAAAATCAAGACTTTCACCGGTAAAACAATGATCCTGACCGGAAAGCTTTTCGATACTATATTTATCAGGTCTATCTTTGATGCGTATCGTTGAAATGCCGTCATCGTCGTTTGATATTTTTATGTAATCCGCTGCCAGTGAGGAACACCTGTGACCCGTTAAACGCCCTGCATGTCATTTGAAGCCAAAATTTTGTACAATTTTCCAAAACAGCAATATGCATACATCAAGAAAAGCCGCTATCAGCTTCATTTTTGTGACGTTACTGATTGACATAATGGGCTGGGGGCTCATTATTCCGGTAATGGCGGATCTTATAGCGCAGTTAAAACACATCCCCGTTAACCAGGCCAGCACCTATGGGGCCTTATTGTTATCCGTTTTTGCCAGTACACAATTTTTATTTGCGCCGGTGATCGGTAACCTGAGCGATAAATTCGGTCGCCGCCCGGTATTATTACTTTCCCTGTTTGGTTTTGGGATAGATTATATTATCCTGGCACTGGCGCCGGCCTACGGCTGGCTGTTCCTGGGCCGCGTTATTGCAGGTGTTACCGGGGCCAGCTTTACCACTGCTACCGCTTACATCGCCGATGTAAGCACCGATGAAACATCGAGAGCGAAAAATTTCGGACTCATTGGAGCAGCCTTTGGTCTTGGTTTTGTACTCGGTCCCGCCCTCGGTGCACTACTGGCCAACTGGGGTATCAGGGCGCCGTTCTATGCCGCCGCCACACTTTGTTTGCTGAACTGTTTATATGGCTACTTCTTCCTGCCGGAATCATTGAGCAAAGAAAACCGCCGCCCGTTTGAATGGAGAAGGGCGAACCCCTTTGGCTCCCTGAAATTCCTGACCAGGCACCCGGAAATCGGCGGACTTGCATTCAGCTTTTTCCTGATCTACCTGGGCGCGCAGGCCGTTCAGGGCAACTGGAACTTCTTTACCATTTACCGTTTCAACTGGACCGATAAAATGGTGGGTATATCTCTCGCCGTAGTAGGCGTACTGGTAGGGGCTGTACAGGCGGGATTGACGAGGGTGATCAATCCAAAAATAGGTAACGAAAAAAGTATCTACCTGGGATTATCGTTATACACCCTGGGATTGGTACTGTTTGCCTTTGCCACACAAGGATGGATGATGTTTGCTTTCCTGATCCCTTATTGTTTGGGCGGCATCTGTGGTCCTTCTTTACAATCCGTTATCTCAGGCCATGTACCACCCAACCAGCAGGGCGAATTACAGGGCGCACTCACCAGCCTGATGAGCCTGACCACCATCATCGGACCACTCATCATGAACAGCACCTTTGCGTACTTCACCTCCGAAAGCGCGCCTTTCCATTTCCCCGGTGTACACTTCCTGATCGGGGCCGTGTGTATGTTATTTAGCATCATTATCACCAACAAGGTGCTAAACCGCGAAAAGAAAGAGCGGCCGGAATTGCTGGACGTGATCAAGGGTGGCGAAAGCGTAGGCAGCTCTGCGATGCATTAATTTTTTCCTTGCGCGGATTTTTTTCTTGCCCAGGATTAACGGTGATTATGATGATTCCAAGGATTTTTTCTTTTTTGATTTTAAAAGATTCGGGAAGATCTGAGCGAATTTATCCGCTTAGATCTTCCCGAATCTTTTAAAATCAAATTATAATCACCCAAAAAAAATCCTAAAAATCATTGAAATCAGTTTAATCCTGGGCAAGAAAAAAACAATTATCGTTTTCCGCGTTCCACGCTTTTGATATCCTCTGCCCTGTCTTTCTTAAAATCAAAATGATTAAATGCCGGATTGGAAGGCACCTGTACGGTATAACTGTCCAACGCAGCTATTTCTATTACGATATCGCTGGTAATGAGATCCACGATATGTCCGCCCGCAGTTTTCTGATCCGATAAATAATGGAAGTGATAGCCGGAGATGTTGGTATTATCCATATAAGCCGGCAGGCGATAGCCGATCAGATCACCACTGTCGTCGTTAAACTGGAAGAAGCGTTGCCGGTCCAGCATCCCTGCCAGTTGCGGATAAGGCTGTTCGCTTACGGGAGGGAAGGCCCTGGTTTTCAGATACCGGAATTTACCTTTTATATGAATAGCATACATACCGTTTATATTAGGCAGGAGGCTGTCGAGCAGATGATAAAAAGTGGTTTTGTCCATTTGCTGCTGCACATGGATGGTGGTACCTGCCTTGAAAAAATTTACCATAGCAAAAGGAATGCGCTGGGTATGATCATGTACCTCAAATGTTTTCCCGGTATATTGGGTCTGGTAAATTTTTCCATCCAGCACCAGTAACTCGCCATCGAGTTTATCCGGGGCGCCCAAACCAAAATCCCCTTTTGTTTTCAGGGAATCAACCGGGTAGAAGCCGTCGTAAAGCCCACCCATTAACCCGCTGGCTACGCCTGCGGTAAAAAGATGGTGGTAGTCGTGGTGTGCTTTGCGTGCCTGTGCATTGGCTAATGTTGGCAGTGCCAGCAAAACGGCCATGAAGGCGCGCGCAGGAAACATATTACGTTTGCGCAGAAGAGAATTAAGCATTTCCATAGGGGCTTAAAATGAGCCCGCAAGTTAGCCGTTTCTAAATTAGAATGAAAATATCTGTTGAAATTTCGTTACTTGAGGAATGAATTCAACTGCATCTATATAAACTAACATAAACCTATGCTGAAAGATATTTCAGTTCATCCAAAAGAAGTAACCGTTCAACGACCCTTGCACATCCGTGTTTTAACCAATCTTACCTTCTGGGTGCTTATTGCGATCATTACCGCTGTACTGCTGGGCAGCTGGGCGCCTGCAACCGCGGTGAAAATGGAGATCATTGGCAAAACCTTTATCGATATCATCAAATTGTTTATTGCGCCGATTATTTTTCTGACTATCGTACTGGGCATCGCCGGTATGGACGATCTGAAAAAAGTGGGCCGGATAGGAGTGAAGTCGCTGCTTTATTTTGAGATTGTGTCAACTGTTTCGCTGGCCGCCGGCGTGCTGATGGCTTTACTGATACAGCCGGGAAAGATCGATAAGTCGACATTACAGATTCAAAATGCTTCCAAATATACCTCCGGGGCGGCGAAGGACTTTAACTGGCTGGAGTTTTTTATGAACAACTTCACCTTGCAGGTGTTGCTGGCCGCGGTGGTGATCGGTATCCTGCTGAATTATTCGCGGCATCGTCAAAAGCTCATCGCAGTATTAGGCCGCTTATCAAAACTGGTATTCACCGCCCTGAAATACGTGATGTACCTGGCGCCGCTGGGGGCGTTTGGCGGAATGGCCTATACTGTGGGTAAATTTGGTTTACACACACTGGTGCCGCTGGCCAAGCTGATGGGCTCCGTATACCTCGCGATGGCCATATTTGTATTCCTGGTACTGGGTGCTATTATGCGTTACTATAAAATGAGCATCTGGAAGTTCCTGCAGTATATCAAAGAAGAGCTGCTGCTGGTGCTGGGTACCTCCTCATCGGAATCAGCGCTGCCATCTATCATGCAGAAGCTGGAGAAGATGGGTTGCAGCAAATCAGTGGTAGGGTTGGTGGTGCCTACCGGTTATTCTTTTAACCTTGATGGTACTTCTATTTATTTATCGATGGCAGTGATCTTCATTGCACAACTATACGATGTACACCTGAGTATAGGCGAACTGCTCAGCATTATCGGGATATTGATGATCACCTCGAAAGGGGCGGCGGGCGTAACGGGCAGCGGATTTATTGTGTTGGCATCTACCTTAACAGCATTACACCGGATACCGGTGGAGGGCCTGGCTTTCCTGCTGGGTGTCGATAAATTTATGAGCGAGGCCAGGGCCATCACCAATATTATTGGCAATGGCGTGGCCACTATCGTCATTGCAAAAAGCGAAAAGGAGTTTCATCCGGAAGCTGTGCCGACGGATGCAGCATAGCATTATTTAGCATTCGCCAGCTCAATCCACACAGGTGCATGATCACTGGATTTTTCCCATCCGCGCACATGCCGGTCTACGCCGGCGGCGCGCAAACGCCCTGATACAGCCGCGTTCAGCAGGAAATGATCGATGCGTAAACCGGCATCACGCCCATAGGCGTCCCGGAAATAATCCCAGAAGGTATAGATCTTATCTTCCGGATGCAGCTTGCGGATGGCGTCGGTCCAGCCCTGTGCCACCAGCTGATGAAAGGCTTCCCTTACTTCCGGGCGAAACAGCGCATCATCTACCCAGCGCTCCGGTTTGTATACATCAAATCCCGTAGGAATCACGTTATAATCGCCGGTTAACACTACCGGCATATCCTGGTTCACCAGGGTTTGGGCATGCGCGGCAAAACGTTTAATCCAGTTGAGTTTGTAGTCCAGTTTAGGACCGGGAGCAGGATTACCATTGGGCAGGTACAAACAACCCACCACCAATTTGTCTACTTCCGCCTCAATATAACGGCTGTGCAGATCTTCCGGATCACCGGGCAGCACCCTTCTTACTTCCTTCATCTGCCCGCTGCGCGACAGGATGGCTACGCCATTCCAGCTTTTTTGCCCGTGCCAGATAGCATGGTAACCGATATCCCGGATGGCTTGTTCGGGAAATTTTTCCTGCGGTGCTTTCAGCTCCTGCAGACAAACAACATCAGGAGTGGTTTCCTCCAGCCAGCGGAGTAATACGGGAAGACGACCATTTACGCCGTTTACATTATAGGTAGCTATTTTCATGACATGGATCTTTTTATCTGATCAGTAAATGATAATCGGGCTCGTTAAATATAGGAAGTATTTACACACAACGGCGCGGTTTATTTCTTTCTGCGGCCAGTCGCCATTCCGGTTGCAGGGGTGCAAAAAGTACCGTTTCATTTTTCGTAAAACCTTGCAAATTGTTTATTTTCAGGAATATGTTTTGGAAGAAGTGTACCGGGGCAATACTCGGGAAACACGAATCATCAGCACTTAATTGTATGAAAATGATCTTTAGCAAAGTATTACCGGTATCAGCGCTTGTTTTGCTGCTGACCTTTTCTGTCAATGCGTTTGGACAGGCGGACAATGCCATGGTCACCGATGTAACGGTAAATATGCTGACCTGGGTAAAACACCTGAATAATGACGTGGATAAGTACTTTAACCGTGAAAAAGCAGATGACCTGAAGCAGCAGCTGGAATTTTTTAAGCAAGACTTGAAAAATTATATGAAAACGCGGAAAGCCCTGTCGGATAGCCTTTTCCGGAATAATATTGCTCCCGGCAAAAAAGATGAGACCAACCTGGAAATCCTTAAAATAAAAATGAGCGCCGTAATGGAACGGGCCAGGGGTGTGTCTGACCTGGTAGGAGAAGAATTACAGAAGGAAGGAGACAACCTCAACAACCAGCTGTATAAAGTGTTGTATGAAGACCAGGGCCGCTACCTATCTTACCTGGAAGCATTTTTAGCGGGCATCGATGTTACCAAAAAAGAACTGGCGGTGGATGGAAGCGTATGTTATACCAGGCTGGAAGAATGTACTACTCTTATTACCACCTTGGAAGGTAAGATCGACAGGAAGATGAAAAAGTAAGTGTTTTGAAATTCGACCCATATGAATAACTATCTGCAACAGGGCCTCTGGAGCCAATTCGGCGCAGTGATAGACATGTTCAGGAACACCCTCGTACTTTGTCCGGAAGAGACCTGGCATACCAACAAAAAGTTTTTCTATACGAGTTATCATTGCCTGGTATTCCTGGATTATTACCTGACCATTCCACCCATTAACTATGTTGCGCCATTGTCTTATACCATTGCTGCTTCCGCTGATGAAATAGATGAGGCGGCCCTGGACGACATTGTGCCGGACCGGATGTACAGTAAAGGAGAGATGCTGCACTGGCTTCAATTGGCCCGTGAAAAGTGCAGGCATTTAATGGCCGGTTTGACGGAAGAACAATTGCAAGGCCCATGGAGGCCTGTGTCTGTTGGCGCGGATGAACTGGTATCCGGGCAGGTGTTGGATTATTCTGTATTGGAAATATTGCTGTTCAATATGCGGCATGTGCAGCATCATACGGCGCAACTGAACCTGCTTTTGCGGCAGGAAGTGAATAATGCGGCGGAATGGGTTTCAGCGGCTGAAGACAGCCTGTGAAACCCACGCCGCCGGGCTATTAAAACAACCTGGTGGTTTGCCGTCTCGTATCATTTGTTAGCGGCCATAACCTTGCTTTACCCTCTTTCGCTGCGGGTGCTTTTACACGGCGTTCTGCCAGCAGGTGACTTTCAAACCCACTCGTTTTACTGTAAGTAATCGTAATTTTTTTCCCCGCGTAGGGCAACAGGTCTATCGATACCATGTTCCATTCGTGTGCTTTGCTGCTGGGCATACCGGTAACGGCGTAAGAAGAAAAGCTATTGATGGCGGCTTTATTACTGCGTGTAGTCTTTACCGTATTTCCACCGATCTGAACAGTGGGCACTTCGGGGTAACCGATGAGCAGCAGGTCACAGCGGCCTTTCACGTTGGCCGGTACGTCCAGTATGGTGGTATTTCCGGTTGTCCGGAAATTTATTTTTCCCGGAGAAGCAATACTGCTGCCGGCTTTCCCTTTCTCAAATTCAAAAGCCATGGTAGCATAACCGGGGAGGAGTATGCGAATCGTTTTACCGGAAACAAACGTCTGCGGATATACGTCCTGGTAAGGAAACACTACGGCAGCATGATAAGCTGCACCGAATGCAGCGGGAAAATTGGTGCTGCGGTCGAAAGGGATAACCAGTTCCTGCGGCGCGGCCTGTGTGTTACGGGCTACCAGCACGCCTTTTTCACCGTCCCATCCCATATAGCCGTATGCGTTACCTTCGTCGGGCCGTCCTCCAATAAACACGGTATTATTCAGCGCTGCCCGATGAGATGCCGCCCAGTTATTGACCGTACAGAGGGCTTTCCATTCATCGGGGCTCATTACTTCAGGAGAAATGTACCATTCTTTCAGGAGGGTACCGCGGCCATAATGCATGAGCACATATTCCAGCCAATCCTGTAAGTTATCCTCTCTGCTTTCCATGCGGCCATCGGATGTTTTGATGATGCCATGTGTCATCAGCCTGGAAATGGGTACCAGCGGCCTGTCGGCAGGATTGCCAAACATGCGCCAGATATAGGTATCCCGGTCGGTGCTTGCGGTAGCACGGGTAGAGAGTTCCGGCCAGTTGCCGTTGGTGCCGTCATCGCCGGATAACATCCAGAGGTAATCGGCATACATCAGCCAGTATGGCGAAAACCAGATCCAGTTGGTGAGGTTCTGATAAATTTCCGGGTTTACTTTGCGGGTGGCCAGCAGGATGTCAATAGCGGCATCCAGGTTGGCTTCATGCCCGTGCCGGTCCGTGGCAGGGTGGCTGTTGCCTTCACCCAGGTCACTCAGCTCGTTGAAGTCATGTTTGTAATAGATCGCGTGGGTTTGCCGGATAATGTCCGGGATCTGCTGCAGTAGTTTTGCCTTATTCTGCGGAGCGGATAAACTGAGGTACCTGCCATATTGTTTAAAATAATCGTTGGGTATAGCCTCTTTATATCCCTGTTGTTTGGCCCAGTTGATATCGTTCGTGTAGTTGTTGATGGCCAGCCACAAACCAAAGCCGGTGCCTTCTGCCTGGAGTTTGGCACTGAGTTTTTTTACATCTTCCAAACCGTTGGGGAAATATTTTGGCGACGGATCCCATACCGATTTCCTGTTCTGCCATCCATCGTCCGCCACCATCGCATCCATTTTGATACCATAGGGGGTGATGGCTGTTTTGAATTCCCGCCATATGTTGATCAGTCCGTCGCCGCTCAGGTCTTTTGCCCTGGGTTCAAACCAGTTGTTGTAATGGAGGAAGGAGCGGGGCGCCTTCCATAAAGTCGACAGATACTGCATGAATGCCTGTTCTACCGATCCGTTTTCTTCGCGGCAACCTGCCACCACTGTCTTGCTAAAAATATAATAATTGCTATCCGCCTGCTGTACAGCATACCCGGGAAAGTGCATCAGCCGTATCATACCTTTTACGGCTTTCTGCGCTATATCGCGGCCCTCCAGGTTGATGAAGCTGTAGTTGCCCACTTTGTCGTAATGCCTGGCATAGCTGGCGGGAGTGTTGCCATCACTGTGACGGGTATACGATGCGGGGTATTCCATGCCGAAAAACCATCTGCCATCAGCAAATACAGGTTCTCCTCTTCCTCCGCCGGTAGCCGTTTGGCTGATCACAAAACGCTCCGCTTCGAGCCGGTCGATGGTGGCGGGTTGTTGGTAACGCAGTACCAGTTTCTTCCTGCTGTATGCTTCCCCTTTTACAATATAGTACTGTATGAGCAGCTCGTTGGGCAGTACCGTGGAGGATTTCAGGGGTTTATAAGTGATTTCGATAAATGAGGTATCCTGTTTATTGAATACATGGGGGGCATTCACTGCTTTGAAATCTGCAATGGAATAGCTGTTATCGGTATCCATGGGAAGGATATTCAACTCTTCGCTTTTTACCGGGAGCGTAACATGTTGGCGCAGGTCGGTAAAAGCCGTGGTACGCCATACCTGGCCATCGAAGGACAGGGTCCTGGAAAAACGGTCGTTGCGAAGGGAAATATCCTGTGCCTGTAAGATAACAGGAAAGCCACAAAGCCATAGGGCCAGGTGCAGTTTTTTCATTGTTCAGTTTTTTATGGATGCGATGTTCCAAAGATAACTGTTCATGAAAAGAGGAATGATAGCATTTTCGCAGATGATGGCCACATTTTTGCCAAAACCTTGCTGCTTCGTAATTGACAGGCATTGTGTTTCTTCCTGTTCCTGCTTTTCAGGTATTACAAATCAAATGTAATGATTTAAATTGTGTGATATTAACCATCATCTTTACGTCGTGAAATGTAAATTACTCATATTGTTTGCCCTGTTAACCTGCAGCACTAACGTATTAACCGCTCAAGCAGATAAATGGACCGGTGTATGGCGCACCACCGCCAAACCCTATGCCGCCGGCAGCACTATCACCATGGAACTGAATATTGGCGAGCCGTTACAGGGAATGTTATACCCGGCTACCATCCTGCTGAAATATGGGGCGTTCACTGGCCGGTACGAATTGTTGCTGGCCAGGAAAACAGATGGACAGCTGGGTATTGGCCGTAATAAATATCCCTTGCAGGAAACACCCTACAAGCTGGGTATCTGGATGTGGTATCTCAATGGCACGCTGGACTACCAGGATGGGAAAATATCCCTGCATCGCATGTGGATAGATAAGTTCGATATCTGGATGCATGGACTGTATAGTGAAGATGAAATATTTGTGAGTTCAAAAGTAGAGTTGCGCGATTTTCTGTACCGGAAAAATATGACGCTGACCAAAACAGGAAACGCGCCACTGGCCGATTCCAGCGTGCAGCGGATACTTTACCCCGAAAAGAACAAGGTGTATTTTGGTATTTATCACAGTATTGTGTCGAAAGACAGTCTGCTGGCGATGAACATTGCAGACCAGGACCAGTACGATAAGGATACGGTGACCTTACTGCATAATAAAAAGGCCATTTTTACCAGGGAGCAGATCAATGATCATAACCGCAGTTTCAGCGAGCGCCTGGATACCGGTAAAAACATCTTTATCTTTTTTGCGGATAACTATGGCGGGTTGCCGCCTAATACGGGTCTTTTGCGGACTACTATCGACGGTAAGGTGCATGATTTTGATTTTAGTGAAAGGGCCAATGCCTATGCTACTTTCCTGGTAGCCGATATCTATCATGCGCCCGCAACCGGAAGGGACACAATATCCCATAATGTGACAAATGCCAGCGACACGATGACCAGCAACGTGATCAAAAGGGAAACTGTGCCGGTAGCCACTATTCCCGTAAATACCGCAGATATTGTATTGGAGTTGCGCGACACAAAGGTGCAGGATGGCGACAGCATCTCGTTGTCTTTAAACGGGCAATGGGTAGCGAGGGGCTTTCCTGTTAAAACCGTTGTGCAGGAGATCCGTATCCATTTACAGCCCGGAGAAAATATCCTGTTGTTCACCGCCGACAATCTTGGCGCTATACCGCCAAATACCGCTGAACTGCGTATCCGCTACGGCCGGAAAACCCGGACATTTAACCTGAGCACGGATATGCGACGGAATAATGAAATCAAATTACTACTGGAATAGGCTCGATAAATTCAGGTTATTTCATAGTAGTTAAAATGAGCATATTTCATAGCTTTGCCGTCGTAGTATTTTAATTTCTAACCATTTTGCACGCCCCGGGGCGGCATATTTTTTTAATAAGAAAATTATGGGATTTTTTTCGGGACTGCTGGGAAATGCAGGTGAGGTGAGCCAGGAGCAGCTGATGAAGGATTATAGTAAGTTGCTGATTGCATCAGAAACAATAGAACTTGGGTTTAAACTGATCCGGGATACGTTTATTTTCACGAACAAGCGCCTCATCCTGATCGACAAGCAAGGCATCACCGGCAGCAAAACAGAATACAGGAGTATTACCTATAAAAGTATTTCCCGGTTCAGTGTGGAAACGGCGGGCACTTTTGATTTGGATGCGGAGCTGAAGATCTGGATCTCCGGTGAGCAGCAGCCGAGTATTGTTAAGCAGTTCACTAAATCGGTGAACGTGTATGAAGTGCAGAAGGTGCTGGCATTTTATGTGTTGGGTTAATGGAAGCAGACGATACATCGATTTTTGACAAGGAATTTATCCGGGAAACCTGGATACGTCGCCGGCAGTTGATGCCGGTGGCATTACGCATGTATGTATGGTTTTTATTGATTATCACTCCGGTCTCATTGGCTGCTCGCGGTTGGGCACATTATAAATATAGTTCGTTTCCCAATCTGACTGCTGTTGATTGGGTTGAATTGACTTTAGGGGCCGCGGGTATTTGTTTGAGTATAGCCCATTTTCTGGCAGCCCTTTTTCTTCTGCTCGAAAAAAAATGGGCAGTCCGGTTTGCTATACTGCCAACAGTTGCTACCATTCTGCTTAGTGGTTATTCTATGGTGCAGATGAATTTGTCGGGTGTGGTAGCGTTGGTGCTGATAATGAATATTGTTTTTTTATTACTGGATCTTTTTTTTCTCTTGATGTTGTTGAGAATAAGGAAGGATTGGGAAACAAAGGCTTTATCCCGCAAAGGAATATAAACGTAGGACAAAATGAGGGTGCCTCATTTTGTCCTAAAAATTTGTCGTCTACACCAATCCCTGCTGAGTGGCCAGTTTGATCAGCGACGCTACATTTTTTGCCTGAAATTTTTGTATCAGATTTTTGCGATGCGTTTCAATGGTCAGCGGACTTAAGTTAAGCTGTTGCGCGATATCAGGTGTGGTTTTGCCGTCGGCGATCAGGTGCAGTATTTCCTTTTCCCTTTTGGTGAGCTGGGGGGCACCTTTTAATTCGCTTACAGAGGGGCGGGCCATAATTTCCCGGGCGGCCTTGCTGAAAGTGACTAACCCGTTGAGGGCTTCCTGTATACAGGCTATTAATTCTTCCGAAGAAATATTTTTCAGCAGGTAGCCGGTGGCGCCATGCTGGATCATTTGTAAGATCATGCTGCGCTCGGAGTGATTACTGAGTGCCAGTACATGCGTGGCGGGCGACATCTCCTTGACTTCCTTACACAGTTCAATACCATTTACATCCGGGAGGGTGATATCGAGTAAAAGCACGTCTACCTTATTTTCTTTCAGGAAAGAAATAAAAGCCGACCCGGTGGTAAAACAACCCGTGATCTCTATTTCCTTCACATTTGCCAGTAGTTTCTGCAGGCCTTCCAGTACAATAGGATGGTCGTCTACAATCGCGAGTGTGGTTCGTTTAGTCAACATGTAGCTCTATATTTATGGTAGTTCCTTCATTGGGAACCGAGTCAATATCAATTTTTCCTTTCAGAAATCCAACCCTGTTTTTAATATTACTTAAGCCGATACCTTTTACCTGCTCGGTGGCTTGTGTGTCGAAGCCTTTGCCGTTATCTTCCTGGGTAATAAAAAACAGGCTGCCGTCCTGGCTGCATTGTAATATAATGTTGGTAGCCTGCGCATGTTTAACGGCATTGGACAGCAGTTCCTGGACAATGCGGTAAATATGGATCTGTACTTCTTCCCGCAGGGTATCAGCTATATTCAGGGCCTGGAAACTAATGTGGGTGGTATCGCTCATCAGCGACTCGCACAGGTCTTTCAGGGCGGTTTTTAAGCCGAATTTAAGCAGGTTTACCGGCATCATATTATGTGCAATACGGCGTAGTTCGGTGACTGAATGATCCAGTTGCAGGGTTATTTTTTCCAGTTCGTTGCGTTGATCCTGGGAGTAGGTATCTTCGATTTGCGCGGATAAATTGATTTTAGCGCCTGCCAGCATGCCACCAAGACCATCGTGCAGGTCACGGGCGAGCCGGCGGCGTTCCTGCTCTTCTCCCTGTAATACGGCCTGGCTGAACTGGAGTTGTTGCTGCTGTGCCATTTCGTTCAGGTGTTGCTGATAGCTCAGTTCTTTTTGCGCCAGCAATTTTTTCTTATCATTATAGATGATGAGGGCAAACACCAGAACGATCAGTAAAAAAAGGCTGGCTGATCCCAGCAGCCAGGTAACCAGCCTGGCATTTTTGGCGGCCAGGGCTTCCTGTACGCGCTGGGCTTTCAGGGCATTGATCTCTTTTTGTTTTTCTGCGTCCCGGTATTTTATTTCAAGGGCGTGTACATCATTTTTCAACTGGGTTTGCGACAGGCTGTCGCTTAACTCGCTGTAGCGTTTCATCCATTCATAGGCAGGCGCCCATTGCTTCAGGCCTTCGTAGGTAGCCGCCATGCCATAATACAGCTGTATGCGGTTAGATGTTAATGTTATCATCATCTCCTGCGTGAGCAGGTAGTTGAGCACTTCTTTGGCCTGCACATAGTTTTTATCGTTGTAGTAGGCATAGAATTTTTGCATCAGCAAACGTAGCTCTTCATAGTGCAGGCCCAGTTTTTTGGCGAGAGTAACGCCTTTCTCCAGGCTGGCCAGCGCATTTTTATACTGTCCGGGTACCGTTTGTCCTTCCACGGTATAGTACATCCCTTCGGCTGCATAATAGTCCAGGTAGTACGTTGAATCGGAGTAGGCTGCCAGTATGGGCCGTACGCTATCCAGCGCGGCTTTGGCTTTCGGGTTCTTCCCGGAGAGGGAATAGGTTTCTGCAATGGTATGATAGGCATCGATCAGTTCCGGTAAAGGGTTGCTGGAGGCCTTTAATGTTTCAATGGCTTTCAGACAGTAGGTTTCGGCTTTGTCGTACTGGCCGGCATTTTTAAATACGATACAGAGACCGAGGTAATTTTTTCCCACCAACGTTTTGTTGCCGGAGGCTTCTGCCAAGGGAATGGATTTGTTCAGTATAATATCCGCAAATGCTTTGTAGTCGTCTTTTCGCTGCGCTATTCTGCCGTAACCGTACCAGGCTTTGGCGCGGAACAGGAAAGCCTCTTTGGTCTTGTATTTACTGAGCAGGGTATCTGCCAGCATAAAACTTTCCTGGCTTTTGTCCGACTTCCTGATATCGAGCAGGTAACCGTTGTAATAATGATATATTGCCTGTAAGTAGGGAGTCTTTTTACTTTCCTGCATGCCCGCTTCCAGGTACTTCATTGCTTTGAGGGTATCTTTCGGCGCCCAGTATTCAGACAGCGAGAAATTGGCCCTGCCCCGGGCACTGTCAGATGCAGCTGTACCAAGCAGATGTTCCAGGCTGTCCACCAGTTTGCGTTCGCGCGGTGTTGCCGGCGCCTGGCCCTGGCACCATAGGGTTACTGACAGCAGCAATAAAAGGGAAAACAATTTTCTCATAAAGGCAAAATAATAACAATTGCGGACACAATATATTCCTGCTCTAAAATACCTGAAAACAGGGAGATGTAAACACCGGTATCCGGGTATTGTCCGGCAATGTAGCTCAATTTATTTTTGCATCAATACTGTTGAATGTTAACCGTAATATATTCCGGGAAACAGGGAAGCCGAAAACTGTTAGTGAAAGAGAGTAGGCATACTATCAATATCAAAACATGAAATTATTAAAAAAAGCTTTTGCTACCAGCGTTGCTGGTGGGTAGCCAGCGGCGCCGCCGGGTCTACACTTAAGGTGCAGATTTATGTAGATGATGTATTGAAAAAAGAAGGCACTTCTTCCGGTGCGGCCATGGCTGCTATTGCACAACACTATTTTTAACAGTCAATAGTGTGAAAGAGGAAGACACGCAAATATAGTATTTGGGGAACTCTGAATAAAAAACCAGTGAGGTACTGAGGATGCGGTACCATCACTGGTTTTCTCTTTTTATGACTTTGCGGGCTGATAGCATAACAGCATAACCCCTTTATCCAGCGTTTGTGTTTTAACCAGTTGTAACCCTGCCATATGCTCACTATCCTGGAAAAAACGTTTACCGCTCCCCATAATAACAGGATGCACCAGGAAGCGGTATTCATCGATCAGGTTAGCTGCCGCCAGCGATTTGATGAGGTCGGCGCTGCCTTCTACCTGGATGTCCTTGCCCGGTGTTTCTTTGAGCCTTGCAATTTCATCCGCCACCTGGCTGTTAATGATAGTGGAGTTGTGCCAGTCCGCTTTCTGCAATGTGGTAGAAACAACATACTTAGGCGAGTTATTCAGCTGATCCGCAACGCCCATTTCATTGTTCTTCAGCGACGACCAGTAAGGCGCCAGCATTTCATAGGTTTTACGTCCAAAAATAAATGCGCCGGAATCCAGGATACCATCGCGGATGTAATTTCTTCTGTCTTCGCTGTCGTAAGGAGCAAACCATTGTCCCATTGATTCAGCATCAAATACGCCGTCCAGCGTTAACCAGGTAGAAACGATTATCTTTCTCATATACTTGTTTTTTTATGATACAAAGTAACGACGGCCGTCAGCCAATTGATAGAACAAACCCGACAATTTTAGCGAAACGGGTTAACCGGGGAAATCAGCAGCTGCTTTCTGGTATTCGAGCGGGGAGTATTTCGTAAATTCTTTAAATGCACGTATAAGGTGACTTTGATCGGCATAGCCATTGGTATAGGCGACGTCAATCATCCCGGAAAAATTGTTCCGGCTGAGCTGTTGCAGTGCCGAATGGAACTGGCATATCCGGCTGAAAGTTTTGGGAGAAACCCCTACATGCGATTCAAAAAGCCGTTGCAAGGTACGTTCGGTTACGCATAATTCCTTCTGGATTGCCGGCAGAGAAGCCAATCCGCCCTTGTGTTGTATAATACGGGTGGCAAAAGCAATAGCTTCGCTGGTATATTTTTTCCTGGGCGCTGCCAGCTTTAATATATAACTGTTGAGAAGTTGTAACCGTTGCGCAAGCGAAGTGGCATTCACCAACTGTTCCTTAAGACTCATACCCCTGGCTGGTTCTGTCAGGCTTATATCCATGCTGATATCTGTGAGCTCCCTGGCATCCGGTCCGAAGAGGGTTTTTAAAACATGCGGATACAGGAAATAGGCGATGATGCTGACATGCCCCGCTACATATAATTCTATCGGCTTTATATTTTGTCCGTACAATACCAGCGTATCCGGTTTGTTAGCCGGATCCGTGATGAGCCGGGGATCGGTAAGCTGAAAGGTAATACTGGGATAGCCCCTGGCAATAAGCGGTAGCACTGCCTGCCGGAAAATATTATTATTCTCCATCACCACTATGCTGCTCACATAGCTTGCTACTGCGGGATCAGGAAGGATAAATTGTATGTTCATGGCGCTTGTTGATAAGCTAATTTACGGAAATGCGGGTAAAGAACGGGTGATAATGTTGGTACTACAAATCCCTCACATTCAGCCCCCTGATATTTTTCCACCGGGGTGATCTGTACAACGTATCACGTTTTATATTTTTATTATCCGGGAGATAACGACGCAGTTGCCGTTTTTCAACATCACCTATATACATAAAGGGCGAAAAATCATGATCGTTCCTGGTAGTACCTGTCAGTATAAAATCATGATCGCTTATCCATATTGCTTCTTCCAGGGCATTGGTGGCGCCCATGAATAGAATGCGGGAAACTTTCCGGGCAGTGTAGTCGCCAAGAAAAAGGTACTGGTCTATGTCGGCCGATACAGTGATGATTTTTTTTCCGTTGGACAGCAACGTGTCAAAAACCAGTTGCCCGCTGTAAAAGTCCAGGTATTTCTTTTTGTTGGGTGAATAGCTCAGCAGCTTCCCAAAGGTTTGGTTAAAAGAATTATCAGGCTGCGGGAGACTATCATTTATCAGCATGTTTTCAAAATCAACGGTGCCGGAATATTTAAATGCAGACAGCCGGAAACCGGCAATAGTAGCAGCCCATTGCTTAAGATACGGGTTAGTTTGAAAGAGCGGCCGATAGGAACCCATATTGTTTTGTGCGCGGGCGGCGGCTGGCAAACAAAACAGGAGTAACAACAACCACCGGGTGTACATCGTTTTCGGGGAATGGTTCATGACAACAAATTAAAACAATTTGGCGCATACTGGTATCGTTATAACCGCTCCTCCAGCCGAATAGTAACGGTATCGTTTGCTTCTTTACCGATCAGCTTGCGCAGGTCTGATTTGATGGGCAGCTTATGCGTGCCGTCGCCCAGCGCCATAAAGGAACTTTCAAACGGGTGACCATCTACGGTTGCCCGTACTTTTACCAGTCCGCGTGTACCAAAAAATGCCGCGGACTCAGGCCACATGACATAAGTCCAGCCCCCTTTATTCGGGCTTTTCAGCAAGGTGGTGGTGAACTGTTTGTTTAACAGCCCTTTTGCAGGCGCTGCTTTGCCGGAAGTGATGGAACGGGTCATAACATTGCGTTTTAGGATTGGAAATGATTGGGAACTGTTGCTGCCAACAGCTGTTTCATTCCAAAGGTATGCCTGATCAGGAAAACCAGGGAGGGGCAAACACGCACTTTTACGGGTCAATTGCGACAAAATGGAGCCGGTCACCTGTTTATGGAAAAACAGTGATCCTGCATCTTCCCGCTAAAGTATAACGCTGATGCATACACTCCATATCCATGTTTCAGAAACCGCGAAATCCAAGGTAATAAATCCTGTCCTATTCATTCTTTTCGTTTGTTTATTGTTCCCGGGGAGGCTTTGTGCCCAGGCAACCGTTATCAGGGCAGGGTATGTTTTTAACAGCCGTACAGGAAAGATGCTCGAAAAGCAGATGATTCTTATCAGGGAAGGTAAGATCCGGCAAATAGGCCGGGATATACCCTATTCGCCGGAAGACAAGTTGATTGACATGCCGGACGCATGGATACTCCCCGGGCTGATGGACTGCCATGTTCACCTCACAGTCGGATTTCCCTATAAAAAAATGTCTATCGAACAAATGTATACTACGGAAAGCACGGCACTGCGCGCCCTGCGTGGCGCCTATAACGCCCAGGTGATGTTGACCAATGGCTTTACTACCATCAAGGAAATTGGAAACGACGGAAACTATGCATCTGCAGATGTGATTAAAGCCATCAGGAAAGGATGGATACAGGGACCAACTATTTTTTATGCAGGGAAAATCATCAGTCCTTATGGCGGGCAAACCGCTACCAACATTGAACACGAACATTTATGGGACGACGAATATTTAGATGCTAATAGTCCCGATGAAATAAGGAAAGCAGTCAGAAAAAATATTTACTACGGCGCCAATGTCATAAAGCTGGCTGCAGATTCCTATGCTTATCACTACAGTTTGCAGGAAGTACAGGCCGCCGTTAATGAGGCACGCAGTGCCGGTCTGAAAGTAACGGCGCATGTAATGGGCGGGGAGGCGGCCGACAATATCATCCTGGGTGGCGCCGCCGCTGTGGAGCATGGCGTATACCTAACAGATGAACAGCTGCGGCTCATGAAATCAAAAGGTACTTTCCTGGTGGGAACGGATCTGGCAGTCAGTAATAGTCTTACTTATGGCGTAGATACTGCTACAGCGCTGAAATATTACCATCTGAACATTGACAGGCTCAAACGGGCCTACAGGATCGGTACCCCCATGGCTTTTGGCTCCGATATCATTATCGATATCCCCGGAAAAAACAGGGCGCAAAGTATATTGGAGATCCTGCAAACATGGAAAGATGCACAAATACCCAACAGCTATACCCTGCAGTGCATGACTATTTACGCCGCGCAGTTGCTGGGCGTGGAAAAGGAAAGAGGCGTTATTGAACCCGGCTTCTTCGCGGATATGATTGCGGTACAACAAAATCCACTGGATAGCATTGAAACATTAAAGCGTGTTAGTTTTGTGATGAAAGAAGGAAAAGTAGTCCGGCAGGATTGACCCGGAGATCGCCGCAATAATATCAAACAACGAAATATCATCTCCCCAAAAAAAACTTTATTATTTTTATTACCGGCAACAATACACCTCGGTTATGAAAAACAGGATAAAATTATACTACTTGCTGTCAGCAGCGTTGCTGCTGCATTACACCGCTTTTTCGCAGCAGCATTCAGCAGATGTGCTAAAAAATATCCATGTTAAATACAGGGAAATAAATGCCGGCCGGCAAACTTACCGCAAGGTATACACCTCGCCGGAGGAGCAGTATTCGGAAGGCGGGGAGATCATCGGTTATTTCTTAAAAGACAGCATCCGGCTCATAGAGGAAGTGCTGTATGCAGAAGGAGGGAAGTCTACAACAGCTATTTACTATGATAAAGACCAGCCGTTTTTTATCATTGCCGAGCAGTATAAATACAATGTTCCGTTTTATGATTCTTCGTTTAACAGTAAGCTTACTACTATTACTGCCGACAGGTCCTATTTCCATCATGGAAAGATGATTAAATGGGTCAACGACCGGCAGCAGGCTTTTACCGCGAGGAATAAAGTATACGTTGAAAACGAGCAGGGCGTATTAAGTGTAGCCCAGCAATTATACGATCTTATACGGACGGCAGATACGATCAAAAAAAATCTGCCGCCCGTCCGGAAAAATATACAATAGTTATCCCTGCATCACCGCAGTCAGCGGTTTTCGTTTATCCGTTCCAGTTGGATTCATTTCCGTGATGCTGTCTAAAAAAGTAACAGATAACTTATCTCCTTCAAATGTACAGCGGATCTTATCGCCATGGAATGTTTCCACAAAACGCAGGTTCAATTGTAACGTGTGATCGTTAACCCAGGTAGCGGTACCCGCCACCTGCGTGGGTGCATGATTGTTGCCGGCTTCGGGGAAACTATATAGCTGCCTGTCTTTGTTCATTACCCATTTTTCCCAGCCACAACGTAGTGTAGTAACGCCCGTAGCTATTTTGGCAGTCCAGGTGCAACCTTTATCGGAAAAATTAAATTGCATGCTGGTAACATTAAAGTCATTGTTATCCGGTACCCAGTTTTTGTTTTGATAACGGGAGATAAGCGGAACGCTTTTAGCCCCCGTTACTACGGGCAGGACTAAACGTTCCAGTGCTTTTTGCAGTGTTGCCTGTTGCGACGGATTATCGGGCAGCGGGTTGTCGTGGATGGCGGGCAGCAAATGTTCCCACATGATATCGAGCGAACGCTGCATATCGGGCGTTTGACTGGTAACTGCGAGCACCACATCTTTGCCGGGAATCACAATGCAGTACTGGCCGTAGGCGCCATCTCCCCGGAAGGCGCCATGCCGGCATTGCCAGAACTGGTAACCGTATCCCTGGGCCCAGTCGCCATTGCCTTGCTGAGAGGAGGTTTGATAACCGGTAGCCTCTTTCACCCAACTTTTGGTGAGCAATTCCTTTCCGTTCCACTGTCCTTCCTGCAGGTAGAGTTGTCCCAGTTTGGCAATGTCCTCCGTTTTTACGCGCAGGCCGTAGCCG
Source organism: Chitinophaga hostae (assembly GCF_018224885.1). GTDB lineage: Bacteria > Bacteroidota > Bacteroidia > Chitinophagales > Chitinophagaceae > Chitinophaga > Chitinophaga hostae. Next base: position 126,576 of record NZ_JAGTXB010000014.1, read on the forward strand.
GCTACGTTTAGTCCCTGGGGTGATTTTTCCCAATCGTACCCGGTCATCCCCAGGGGTTCGAATAGTCTTGGCGCCAGGTATTCCTGCAGGGTTTGCCCGGTGATGGCATATAGGATAGCCCCGAGCATATAGGTGGCGCCGGTGTTATACAGAAAATGGGTCCCGGGTTCAAATGCCACGGGTTGCGCCAGGAAAGCCTGTGTCCATGGGCCTTTGGCCTGCCATAAAAACGGCAGGGTATCTGTGCCGTGGCCCGTGTTCATGGTCAGCAGATGCTTTACGGTCATTTGCTGCAGGTTGGCGGAAGGCTGTTCCGGCAGGTCTTTGGGGAAAAAGGATATTACCTTTTGATGGATATCCAGTTTCCCTTCTTTTACGAGCATACCAATGGCGGTACTGGTAAAGCTTTTTGACAATGAGTAAAGAGAATGTACATAGTCGGCGGCGAATGGCTGCCACCATCCTTCTGCCACCACCCGGCCATGCCGGAGCAGCATAAAGCTATGCCAGCTGATACCCGAAGCATTGGCGGCATTAATAAACGCCAGGATACCTTCGGATGAAATACCCAGCGACTCCGGCAGGGCACGGGGAAACCGGGTGCTGATCAAACTGCCGGAAAGCTGTTGGAATGGACGGAGCACAGGAAGTAAGCCTATTCCGGCCAGCCCTGCGCCAGCGGTTTTTATAAAATGTCTGCGACTGGTTTGCATGTGGGTGAGGCGTGTTTACGTGGATAATAACAATGTACAGGTAAATATATCCTTTATCACGGAGTAATAAAAGCACCCGTTTAAGGAAAAGGCGGATGGCCTTCACCCTTTTTTACCAGTCTGTTGCCTTAGTAGCGGATTGCCGGCTATAGCCAGGCAAAAGGTGAATAGCTCCTCTTTCCATCCGGTAACCGATTTCATAGCCCCAAAATAGCCCTCAATTGTCACACGAGTGAAAAACGAGGCCGTTGTAAAACGGTCTCGTTTCATTTTTAACAGCGCATAATACATCATCCCGGAAACCGGTGATTATTCTCAAACCGGAAGCGGTTCCTTCCCGGGCTGCGGTATAAATTGCAGCGCTATGAATACAGCTGTTTCTCCCACTATAATCAGCAGGTAATGCAGCGAAGCCACCTCAAAATCGCCGGATAACCAGAAGAATAATAAAGCCGATAAACCGCAAACCATACCCACCTGCGAAATACCCCACTTGACGATTTCAAGCCACTGGTAGGCTTTATGTACCGCTTGGGATGATGGTGGAACAGCTGGATATGTTTTGCGCAGCAGGTAAATATTTTCTATGATATCGCATAGCCAGGGCAATAATTGCAGCCAGGCCAGCCAGGTAAATAAAGAAGTACCCGCCGGGTTCATCTTCTCCGCCACTTTTATACATACCAGGAATATACTACCATAAGCCGCCGGCATAAAGAGGAAATCTACCCACAGCTGCCCGCGTAAAGCTGATAAGGTTCTTTTTTGCTGCGCTGCCGGTAACGCATATACGCCTTTGATGATGTCCGGTATTTCCTTTGGGGAACCGGGAAATTCCAGGTCCAGTATACTGAATTTACGTATCACCACATCCATGGTAAAAAACTGCCGGCTTTGCCGCCTCATGATAAATGTAGTGAGCAGCATCACGCCCATCGACAGGCATAACCAGCTCCAGGCATCGTGAATAAGTGTGTCCATGTTCGATCGTTATTTGGTGAGTTGCTTTTGCAGGGCGGTCCTGTTGGATTTGTACGTGTCCCAGTCGAAAGTTTGGAGGAATTCACAGGCGGCCTGTGCGCCCTTTGCAAACATGTCTATTTTGTCCTGGTCCGACAGGAAGAAATTTAACCAGTTGTATTTATCATCCGACAGGTCTACTTTCCCAACGCCTTTCTGGTACACTTCATTTTTTAACAGGAAGTCTTTATCATAATAATTGCGGATGGTATTAAACATGCGGCCCAGGTAACCGGTGAGCGACCAGTTAAACGCGTTTTCTCCTTTATCGCCGGGGCCGGCATCGTCGAGGTCAATACCAAACGAAGGAAGCCGCGGAATAGGAATACTGGCATTGTAAAAAATGCTGATCGGGAAATTCGATAAAATGCCGCCATCCACAAACCGCGCGGTGGAAGGAGGAGCGGTGTTATGAAAGAAACTGTTCCAGGCGGTAATGATGCGGTTGTCGCTATACGGAATATCATTGATCATATACGACTCAAAAAAAACGGGGATCGACATCGATGCGCGGATAAATCCGGCAGGCGGCATTGTGTCAGCGTCCGTACTAAAAAGATGACACATAGCCGGAAACTGTATCTTATTTTGTGTAACCAGCTCGGAGGCAATAAAGGTAACATCCCCTTTCAAATCGTCGATGCCACATTCATTATGTACTCTCAGTTTCAGCGGGGGACAGGTCTGCGCTTTTTTGTTCAGATCGCTTACGGTAGCCACGTTGTTGTCCAGCAGCAGTTTTTTAACCCAGTCGTAAAATACATCACCGGGGTTGATGCCAAATCCGGAAGTCTTCAGCCGCTTCAGCAGGTTAAACACGTAGGAAACGCCCATACCGATCAATAACGACCAGAAGCCGCTGAGTATAAAACAGGCGCCTGCCCATGCCGAAAGCGCCGGGAATTTAGCGCGCAACCCCATCAGCGCCACATCGCCAATGATCAGCAGCACAAAAAAGCCTAACAGGAAGAGAACCCAGTTTTTGACTTTGCCTACAAAATTCTTTTTGGTAATAAATTTCCGGATCAGCCAGCGGGCAGCCGGGTGGCCGTCCACCAGCGAAAAGAAATCAAGGTCGCAGATCGCCTGCAGTACTTCTGCCGATTTTTTGTCCTGTTTATTTTTGATGACGGTAATCAGCGCCGTGTTGATAGCTCCCGCGCTGGTACCAGCCAGCCGCAAAAAACGGATGCCCATTTCTTCCAGCACATAAGTATAGCCCACCAACGCAATCCCGAATACCCCACCGCCTTTTTGCACTAGGTTTACATATTGATGCCCCTCGGTATCCAGCACGTCCGATACTACCAGCGGCCTGCCGCCTTGGGCCGTGTCAAAAGTCTTTTTTAAATTCCCGAGATCTTTTATTACCCTGCTGTCATTGATAAAATCGCTGATAGACAGCCTGGATTTGGCAGTGGTGTTTTTAGGGGACATAAGATGCTTTTATAAGGGGTACGCTTCTAAATTACTCTTTTTTTTGATTTTTTCAGATAGCCGCCGCCAAGGTTGCAGATTCCCGGTTTAACCTTTATATTGAGGGGTATTTTATTTCCACGTTATATAAACAGCCAGTATATGCACCGGTCTCTTTTGTTATTTGTCTTTGGCATTTTTCTCCTGTTGTCCGCCAGCGCCCAGGATATGGCGGGTAAGGCCAACCGGTTTATTCAGTTGCTCACTAAAGAACAACAGGCCCAAACCCTGTATCCCTTCGACACCGGAGAGCGTTATCATTTTTCCTATGTACCCCGCGACGACCGTAAAGGTATTTCTGTAAATGAACTCAGCGACGTGCAGCGCAAAGCGCTTTTTGCATTGCTGACAACTACGCTGAGCGGGGAAACAGTAAAAAAAGTGAATGATATTATGCAGCTGGATCTTGTGCTGAAAGAACTGGAACACCGGCAGGATAACGATCATTACCGGGATCCGGGTAAATATTTCGTCACCATTTTCGGGGTGCCATCCGCGCATACTATCTGGGGCTGGCGCTTTGAAGGCCATCATGTGGCATTTAATTTTTCGGCAGATAAAAATGAACTGGTGGCCGGCACGCCAGGTTTCCTCGGCGCCAATCCCGCCATTGTGCTGGAAGGCCCCCTGAAAGATAAGCAGGTGCTGAAAGCAGAAACGGAGCAGGCGTTTGACCTGTTGCGGTCATTATCTCCGGAAGAACTGCAAAAAACACTCATCGCTGCCAGCGCCCCGGCAGAAATTATTACCGGCGCAAGCAGACAAGCCATGATAGCCCATCCTGCCGGTATCCGGTATAGCGAATTGAGTCCGGCACACCAGCAGCAACTGTTGGCACTCATCAGCCTGTATGTACACCGGTTTACAAAATTGTTTGCGGATAATATGCTCAAAGACATTCAGAAAGCAGGCATGGACAGCCTATGGTTTACCTGGGCAGGCAGCACCGAACACGCCCTGGGTAAACCTTGCTACTACCGTATCCAGGGGCCTACGCTGATCATAGAATATGACAATACGCAGAACAATGCCAATCATATTCACACCGTGGTGCGGGATCTGAAAAATGATTTTGGCGGAGATATGTTGCTGGAACACTATAAAGCAGCGCATCGGTAGAGCAGAAAGGGTAAAGTAAAAAGCATAAAGCTATTGCAGCGAATGATCTCAGCGGGCACTCCGCATTAATCATTCGCTGCAATAGCTTTATGCTTTTTACTTTCTGCTTTCCGCTTTCTTTGTGATCGCTTCCAGTTCAGCAGCCAGCGCTTTTACTTTTTCAGGATATTGATCCGCCACATTTTTTTCCTCGTGTACATCTGCACTCAGATGATAGAGTTGTGGTGCGGCATCGTTACCCAATTCAATATTTACATCACGTGCTATTTTCGGCCCCTTTGAAGGCGTTACATATTTCCAGTCGCCGGAAACCAGCGACAATGTGCCGGCGTGTGTAACCAGGTAAGGACGGTTGTTACGTGATTTACCAAGTAGCTGGCTGAGCATATCATAGCTGTCGGGTGCTTCATCCGTTTGCAGCGATTGTTTGGTTAAACGGGCAAAAGAGGCAAAGAGGTCCACTTGTCCGATCAGTGTGTTTGAAGTATTGTTGCCCTTTACACCAGCGGGCCATTTTACGATAAACGGTACGCGGGCGCCGGCTTCAAAAGCGCTGTATTTACCACCACGCAGGGGACCTGCGGGTTTATGCGTACCTACCAGTTCTGCAGCTTTGTCCATATAGCCATCGTTCAGCACCGGACCATTGTCGCTGGAAAAAATAATCATGGTGTTTTTTGTCAACCCCAGGCTGTCCAATGCTTTTACGATTTGCCCTACCGTCCAGTCGAGTTGCAGAATAGCATCGCCACGTAGTCCCATACCGCTTTTGCCACGGAACTGGCTATGCGGGTAGCGGGGCACGTGGATATCGCCGCTGGCGAAATACAGGAAGAAAGGCTGCTGTTTATTGCGGCCAATAAACCCGATGGCTTTCTGTGTAATGATGCCTGCAATATCCGCGTCTTTCCAGCGGGCGCTGTTGCCGCCGGTCATCCAGCCAATTCTGCTGATACTGTCTACGATCGTTTGGTTATGTCCCTGCTGCGGATCGGGCAGCATGCGCAGTTTTTCAGGGTTTTCCTTACCGGTAGGATCAGTGCCTATTTTATGCTGATAGTTGACTTCTATAGGATCGTTCGGATCAAGGTTGACTACATGATGATCTTCTACAAACACACAAGGCACCCTGTCGAGGGTAGCGGGCATAATAAATGAATACGTAAAGCCTACTTCGAGGGGACCGGGTTGAATGGATTTATTCCAGTCTATCCCTTCTTTGGTACCAAGGCCCAGGTGCCATTTGCCGATGGCGGCGGTTTGGTAGCCGGCATCTTTCAGCATGCCTGGCATAGTACGGTGATCAGTAGGAATGATCAGTGATGCATCTCCCGGGGCAATCCCGGTGTTTTTTTGTCTCCATGGATATTTACCTGTAAGCAGGCCAAAACGGGAAGGCGTACACGTAGCAGACGTGGCATAGGCGTTGGTGAAACGAACACCCTGCTTAGCCAGCTGGTCGATATGCGGGGTCTTAATCTTTTTCATCCCATAACAGCTTACATCGCCATAGCCCAGATCATCGGCATAGATGATGATGATATTGGGCTTCTGTTGCGCCGCAACTGTGAGGGTGAGCAGTCCGCATAAAACACTGCCACTGATCTTTTTAATAAAGGATGTTTTTATCATCAGGATATTATTTACGGATGGATGGTCGCGTTAAAAGGTACTTCAGATTTGGATTGATGTTGGTTTCTCTTTGCAGGATCGGCCATTTTTCATTGGTACCTTTCATCATACGTAGTTAGCTTTTCCACTGTCAAATATTAATAGTTTCTACTGCCGGCAGCCTGAAGCCCGGCTTTTATGTATTAACATAAACCTGGTGGGGGTGTTGGTTTTAGTTGTTTGTTCACTTATGTTCTCCCCATTAGGGAGCGCTCTTAGCAAAGATGCAGATAAAATTAGTTATTCCGGATTAATATTTTCCGGGAATTTTCTGTGAAGGCATGGAGTGGTTGTTATATTTTAGTACCAGGGAAGAAGTGGGAACCGATAATCCGGAAAAAAATATCCTCCTGATGACTAAAGTCAACAAAATTCCCGGCGCTGATCTGCCCGCTGGATTAGCTCAGCCAGCCATCGTACCGGAGAAAGCGGGACCCAACGGGCGTTGGGTAGAAGATGTATCCCTGCGTTTCCATTAAACGTATATGCGTGGCCGTAGCTTCCGGGCTGCGGCCATCACCATCCAGGCCACCGGGGAGGCCAGCAGGAAAGCGATGCCTATCAGTTTCATAAAATCCCTGGAAAACAGCGCCACTATATGCGTCATACCGGCGCCCAGTATTTTGTACAACACTTACCCGGGCAGCCCCGCAGCCGACAAAATAAAACGGATCCTTTCGGCGATAGTGGCGGTGGGTAGTACTGTCAGCTCATATTGCAGCTGTTGATAGGTAGCAACCATGCTGTTGCAGGTTGCTACCGCCAGGTCAAAAGATTGTTTTCGTTCGCTGTCCTGCTCGTAGATATCTTTCCAGGGAGGCGTCAGGAATACTTTGTTGTTAAACCGGTATAACGCAGCAGCCTCGCGCATGGCGGCGGGTACCGGCAGTCCGCATAACTCCAGGTAACCAATGGTATCGGCAATACCCCGGTCAAAAAATACAGGCGCCGTTTGCCCGACCCTTTGTTGGAAATCGGCCAGCGACTGTTCAAACATCAGGCGGGCAAATGCTTCCCGGTCGCCCCAGGGGAGCGCATTTCCTCCGGCGGCTACCTGCTGCCGGATAATATCACGGCCGGTTTCCGGAACACAATCGTAGCCACGGGCGGCCAGCGCTTCGATTAAAGATGTTTTGCCCATACCGGGCCCACCGGTAATAATGAAAAAGTTATCTTTTTTCATAGTAAATATTTAGCTGAAAAAATGAAAAAGGGAGAGGAGCGGGGGGAGGAGTTTGTAAGATAGGGAAAAAAATGGGGTTCACAATTTTGCCGTTTAAGCCTATCTTTGGGCTATCTATGCTGAAGGGCCTGAAGCAATCACTATACCAGCATGCCGTACACTACTGGAATAACATCGTAAATGTAGGTGTTCATCCCGCTATGCCCTATATCGAATCCCGGCGAACCATGCTGCTTAACCTGCTGGCGCTGCCCTGTATTCCTTTCATGTTTTTTTACAGTCTTTTAAATGCCTTCCAGGGAAGATACCTGCTCTCGGCTTTAAACCTGTCAACTACCCTGGCAGCCATAACAGTACTGCTGTTGCATAAATACCGGCTGTACCTGAGCGCCCGCGTGGTATTGATATTCTTCAGCGCGGCACTGTACACCTTTACCGGTTTGTATTTCCACAACGGCGCGGAATATTTCCTGTTGAACATCCTCGTGGTTACTATACTCATCTATGATAACAAATGGATCGTTGGCTGTTTTGGCGTTTTAATTATCGCCGCATTTATGCTGATCGTTTTTATGCCGCAGTCCTGGTACCTGGCCCCGCCGGTACCCACCGAACGGGTATGGTCCAATGTGGCGGTGTCGCTCCTGTTCCTGATTGTAGCGCTCAGCTATTTTAAATATGTGCAGTCCGATTACCAGCAGGAAATAGAAAAACAACGCGAGGCGTTGCTGGCCATGAACAAGGATAAGGAAAAGCTTTTTTCTATTGTGGCTCACGATATACGCAGTCCCCTGGCCACGCTTGAAAGTTTGCTGGATATGTTCCAGAAGGGGCAATATCCCCGCGATGACATGGAAGAAGCCGCCGCCATACTGCATTCCAAAGTAGCGCAGCTGGGAGGCACCCTGGATAACGTGTTGCGCTGGAGCACAAGAAGCATGAAAGGAATCCAGACAAGGCCCCGTAATTTTTTGCTGGCGCCGGTGATGACAGAGGTGCTGCATTTTTTTGAACTGATTATCGAGCAAAAGGATATTTCAGCGGATGTACAGGTACCCGTGAATATAGCCCTGTATGCCGACAGGGACCAGGTATCCGTGATTCTCCGGAACCTGTTCAGCAATGCGTTGAAATTTAGCTACGGCGGCAGTAAGATAAAGGTAACCGCCCTGCAAACAGACCACCAGGTATCCATCAGTGTTACAGATTACGGTACAGGTATGGATCTGCAACAACTGAAAACACTGTTTACCTCACAGCAGCACCCCGCTTATGGCACCGCCGGCGAAAGAGGTACCGGGCTGGGACTGATATTATGCCGCGAATTTGCCGAACAAAACAATGGGGCCATTGACGTGGAAAGCACCCCTGAAAGCGGTACTACTTTTACGTTGTGGCTTCGCAAGGGCGATGTGCCCGTCAATGAACCATCTGCTTCTTACTAACTATTCAAATTTCAACAGGCGTAATTTCAAAAATTACATATTTATTCTATATTTGTAACCGTTATTCCGGCTTCCTATTCCGATCAAGACATAAATAAAATAACTACCTATGGCCAAGTACGATGACGCCTCCTGGCATTATGGCGGCGACTATCCTAACAACTTACCTATCATCAATGCCTATACGCATATTGGCATGTTCCTCACCTGGTGCATTGACCGCAACCTGATGTCGGAAGACCAGATGGAAGAAGCCGGAGAAGCGTTAACACAGGTACGGAACAGAACCCTCAACGGGGCGGAATTTCTCGACAGCGTTTGCGATGGAAAGTTTACCACTGATGACCTGGACGATACCGGGAACAGTTTTGCCAGGGCTTATTATGGCCGCAAGGAAGGCAAATACGCCAGCTATTTCGACGACTATAAAAACCTGTTCCACACCTCCGCCGGTGAATTTATCGTGTACAGCGTAGATAATTCCTGGGAAAATTACGAGCGGATAAAACCTGTTATTGATAAGCGGTTCGAAGACTGGAAGACTTTCCAGTAATTGACCGATGCAACCCGGATAATGGTACGGATTCCCCGCAATCTATACCCTGTTTTTGTGTGCGCTGCCGGGAAGCTGATTTTGTTTTACATTTGCCTTTTAAATAAGGCTTTATGCAGATCCTGGTTATTGAAGATGAACAGCGGGTGGCGGAAATGATCAAGAAAGGGCTCGAAGAACAGGGCTTCCGGATCTCCCTGGCATACGACGGGGAGATGGGAAAGAAACTGGCCCTGTCGCAATCCTTTGATCTCATCATCATGGACATCATCCTGCCCAAGATCAACGGATTGGATTTGTGTAAACAGATACGCAGCGTACTGCCGGATTGCCCCATCATCATGCTCACCGCCCTCGGTACTACCGACGATAAGGTGGAAGGCTTCGATGCCGGCGCCAACGACTACCTCGTAAAACCTTTTGATTTTCGTGAACTGCATGCCCGTATCCGCGCACTCATCAAGCGTAACCAGGCTAATACCAACACCTATAGCCAGGGATTTCTCCTCCGTTTCGCAGATATGGAAATGAACCTGCAAACAAAAATCGTTAAACGCAATCAAACCGTTATAGACCTGACCCCTAAAGAATTCCGCCTGCTCGAATACATGATGAAAAACCCGGAAAGGGTATTGTCGCGTACCGAAATTGCCGAGAAAGTATGGGATACCTTTGACTCAGGTACTAACTTTATAGACGTATATATTAATTACCTCCGGAAAAAGATAGATAAAAATTTTCCCACAAAACTCATCCACACCCGGTCTGGCATGGGTTTCATATTTAAAGCAGAGTGAAGATAAGAACCCGGCTCATATTATTATTCCTGGTGCTCTTCGGCGTACTCTTACTCGCTTTTGCGGTATTCGTTTACCTCTCGTCTGCCAGTACCCGGAAAGATGATTACTATGAACACCTGAAACGGGAAGCGATCACCAAAGCAAATATGCTCCTGGATGCCAAAGTGCCGCCGAATGTATTACAACTGATGTATAAGAATGCCGATAACGCATTATTCGGCGAAGAAGTGGCCATCTACGACACCGCTTTCAACCTCCTGTATCATGATGCCGTGCAGATTGACAAAGTAAAGGAAACCAGGGAGATGATCCACCAGGTAATAGCGCAACAGGAAATCAGGTTTGACCAGGGCGCCTTACAGGTGGTAGGACTCCTCTATGCACACGATGGGCATCGTTATGTGATCACCGCCGCAGCTATCGATAAATATGGGCTGCAGCGCCTGCAACGACTGCTGTACAGCCTTATTTTTTCATATACCGGCATTATCTGCTTTACCATCGCCGCCGGTTATTTTTTTGTGGGCAGCGCCCTTAAACCGGTAGAAGAGATGGTAGATAAGGTAGAAGAAATTACCGCTACCAACCTGGATCTGCGCGTGCCCGTGCAAAATAAGAAAGATGAGATCGGGGAGCTGGCTACTACCTTCAATAAAATGCTGGATCGCCTCGAGCACTCTTTTGATGCGCAAAAACATTTTGTCAGCAACATCTCCCATGAACTGCGTACCCCGCTGGCCACTATTGTAGGAGAATTGCAGATCGCGCTGATCAAAGACCGCTCCGCTACGGAATATAAAGAGGTGATTGCCCTGGCCCTGGCCGATGCAAAGCGCCTGGTACGCTTGTCCAATGGCTTGCTGGATATGGCCAAAGCCAACTATGACCAAACGGAAATAGGCCGTAAAATATTACGGGTAGATGAACTGCTGATGGATGCCCGCAATACCGTGATCAAATCGACAGAAGAATATAAAGTAGATATACAGTTTGAGCAGGAAATAGAAGATGACGATTTTATTTCTGTCAACGGTAACGAATACCTGCTGAAAGTAGCGTTTATTAACCTGATGGAAAATGCCTGTAAATTTTCCCCCGACCATCATTGCACGGTATCTATCGGTTACCGCGAAAATCGTCTACTGTTAAGCTTTACAGACAAAGGTGTCGGTATCAGTGAAGCCGACCTCCCGAATATCTTCTCCGCTTTTTACCGGGGTACCAATATGGGTTTTACCCCTGGCAATGGTATCGGTCTTTCTCTAACACAAAAGATCATCGCTATGCATCAGGGCACTATCACCGTTAGTTCCCGCATTGGCGAGGGCAGCGTGTTTGTTGTTTCTCTTTGACCAGGAATTGCCTTGCCCAGGATTTTTTCTTGCCCAGGATTAAACTGATTTTGATGATTTACAGGATTTTTTCTTTTTGATTTTAAAAAGATTAGGGAAGATATAAGCGAGTTTTTGCCTATCTCTTTCTTAATCTTTTAAAATCAAATTATAATCACAAAAAAAATCCTGTAAATCATCAAAATCAGTTTAATCCTGGGCAAGAAAAAATCCTGGGCAAGGCAAGTTCTAATAAATTTCTAATAAAATTCTGTTCCTCCTCTAACGGCCTTTGTTACAGGCCTGTTTTACATTTGCATTGAATTAAAAACAAAGATTATGGACGCTGGTCCGGAACCTCATTTTATTTATTAATCTCCTGCCTGGTACCATAGCGCTGCTGTGTCATCTGCAGGGAAAAAATAGCGCTGTGTTATACTTATCAAATGCTGTAAACAAGCACCCACATTTCGTGCGCAACTATGCCTTCAGAAGGAAATCCGGTATGCCGGAGATCTGGAAGATCATGCCCGGCGGCAACGGGGAAACCGCTGCTAACAAACTGCAACAGGTAGCCGCTGCCGGTCAGGCGGAATACCTGTCGCTGCTCGATAGTCATGCCGACGGACTAACCGCCGTCCAGGCCAGGAAACGATTAACGCTGAGTGGCCTGAATGAGGTGCATCATGAAAAAGCTCCGTCCTGGTACAAACAGCTGGGCGCAGCTTTTATCAATCCTTTTATAGCCATTCTGCTGGCCATTGCCGTGATCTCCTTTATTACGGATGTTTGGCTGGCGGCGCCGGGAGAAGGGGATTATAAAACCGTGATCATGGTAGGCATCATGGTGATGGTGAGTTCCCTGCTCCGCTTTTTCCAGGAGTACCGCAGCAACCGCGCGGCAGAGCAACTCAAAAGCATGGTGAAAACCACTGCCACCGTATTACGCAAACCAGGGGAGAAAGTGGAAATCGCCATCCGTGAACTGGTGCCGGGTGACATCATCTTTTTATCGGCCGGAGATATGATACCGGCGGATTGCCGCCTGATGCAGTCGAAAGACCTGTTCGTGAGCCAGGCCATGCTCACCGGCGAATCCCTGCCCGTGGAAAAGAGTTCGCTGCCGGTAACAGACGCCTATTGCAAAACCGTACTGGAACTGGATAACATCTGCTTCATGGGCACCAACGTGGTCAGCGGCGCCGCTACCGCCATGATCGTAAATACCGGTAACCAAACTTACTTCGGCTCACTGAGCAAAGCCATTACGGGCAAGCGCGCAGAAACCAGCTTCGATAAAGGCGTTAATAAAGTAAGCTATCTCCTGATCCGTTTTATGCTGGTGATGGTTCCGCTCATTTTCCTGATCAACGGACTGGTAAAAGGTAACTGGTGGGATGCACTGCTGTTTGCTATTGCCGTAGCAGTAGGACTTACACCGGAAATGTTGCCCATGATCGTTACTGCTAACCTGGCTAAAGGTGCGGTGAATATGAGCAAACGGAAAGTGATCATCAAACGGCTCAATGCCATCCAGAACATCGGGGCCATGGATGTACTGTGTACCGATAAAACCGGTACGCTCACCATGGATAAAATTGTGCTGGAAAGACATCTTAATATTTTCGGGGAAGATGATGAGGAAGTACTAAAATGGGCCTATCTCAACAGCTATCATCAAACAGGCCTGAAAAGCCTGCTGGACGTGGCAGTGCTGGAACATGTAGAACTGCACGATTACCTGAAAGTAGAAGAACACTACCTGAAGGCAGATGAAATTCCGTTCGATTTTCAACGGCGCCGTATGTCGGTGATCCTGAAGCAGCGCAACGGAAAACAGCTGCTGATCTGCAAAGGCGCTGTGGAAGAAATGCTGCAGCTATGCACTCATGCCTTTGATCCGGGCGAAGATAAACAACTGCATATCGAATCCGATAAGGTGATTGCCATCGATGAAAAGGTAAGGGAAAACATCCTGCGGATATCTGCCCGGTTAAATGAAGAAGGGCTGAGAGTATTGCTGGTAGCCATCCGCGAGTTCGGTGACCGCGCATTGACCTATACCGTAGATGACGAAAAGGAGATGATCCTGACCGGCTTTATCGGCTTCCTCGACCCGGCAAAACCTTCGGCGCGTATCGCCATAGATGCCTTGCAACAATTAGGCGTACATGTAAAAGTACTCACCGGCGACAATGAAATTGTGACCAAAAAAATATGCCGCGAAGTTGGTATCCCATTTACCGAAATATTGCTGGGTAAAGAACTGGAACAAATGAACGATGAGGCGCTGTCGGCAAAAATTGACGACGTATCCATACTGGCAAAACTCAGCCCCGTGCAGAAGTCAAGGGTGGTGAAACTGCTGCAGGCAAAGGGCCATACCGTGGGCTTTATGGGCGACGGCATCAACGATGCAGCGGCTCTCCGCGACGCCGATGTGGGCATCAGTGTAGACACCGCCGTAGATATCGCCAAAGAAAGCGCAGATATCATCCTGCTGGAAAAAGACCTGATGGTATTACGCAAGGGTGTTATTTATGGCAGAAGAACTTTCGGCAATATCATCAAGTATGTGAAAATGACCGCCAGCAGCAACTTCGGCAATATGTTCAGCATGATCGGCGCCAGCGCACTATTGCCTTTTCTGCCCATGCTGCCCGTGCAGATATTGGTGCAAAACCTGCTGTACGATATTTCGCAGGTAGCTATTCCCTGGGACAAGATGGACCAGGACTTTATAGACCAGCCAAAGAAATGGGATGCGTCGGATATTTCCCGGTTTATGCTGTGTATTGGCCCGGTAAGCTCCATTTTTGATTATGCCACTTTCGCGGTGATGTTCTTTGTATTTAAAGCAGCCAGTCCTGAACATCAGCACCTGTTCCAGAGCGGTTGGTTTGTGGAAGGTCTGTTGTCCCAAACCTTGGTGGTACATATGATCCGTACCCGTAAAATACCTTTTATCCAGAGCTGGGCTACCGCACCGGTAGTGGCGCTGACCAGCACCATCATGCTCATTGGCATTGCCATACCGTTTACGCCATTTGCCACGGCCTTGAAAATGCAACCGCTTCCGCTGTCTTATTTTCCCTGGCTGTTCGCGATTCTGTTTTGCTATTGCCTGCTTACCCAATTTATAAAAAACAAGTATATCAACAGGTTTAGCCGTTGGCTGTAAGTACTGTACTGTTCATTTTCAATTTGCCAATATCATGAAAACAAGATTAATAGCCGTGGGTATGCTGACGGCCGCCGCCTGTCATCCTCTAAAGAAAGAAGAGGCTGCCGCCACCATCCATCCGCAGGGAGATACGATTATATTGCCTGCGGGATCGCCGCTGCAACAAAAACTTTCCATCCAGGAAGTACGCAGCGCACCTTACAGCCGGCAACTGAGTACAGCCGGTACCGTTAGAGCCATCCCCACGCAATATGCGGAAATAGCCCCGCCCTTCCAGGGAAGAGTTACCCGGTCATTCCTGTACCTGGGAATGAAAACGCAGCCGGGAACACCCCTGTTCGAAATCAGCTCCCCGGATTTTATCGCCGCGCAGAAAGTTTTTTTCCAGGAGAAAACCCAGCTGCAACAGGCAGAAAGAACCTGGAAGCGCCAGCAGGACCTCCTGGCCAATGGCGTAGGTACGCAAAAAGACCTGGAAGAAGCGCAAACAGCTTATGAGGTGGAGAAAAAGGAATATGAAAATGCGGTGATGGCGATCCGTATTTTTAAAGCCAGCCCTGATCAGTTGTCGCTCGGCCAACCACTGGTGGTGCGCGCCCCGCTGGCCGGCGAAGTAATAGATAATAAAGTGGTGATGGGCCAGTTCATTAAAGACGATGCCGCCGGTGTGGCCACCGTCGCAGACCTGTCAGCTGTGTGGATTGCCGGCCAGGTAAAGGAAAAGGATATACGTTTTATTCGTACCGGCAACGAATGTAATATCGATGTAATGGCGCTGCCGGGTGTGTTACTAAAAGGAAAAGTATATCACATAAATGCAGTGGTGGATGAAGATACCCGCAGCGTATCCGTATTGATCGCAGTACCTAATCCCGGTTATGCCCTGAAACCCGGGATGTATGTTACCGTACATTTTACTGACCAACCCGTATCAGCCCTGCAAATTCCCGCTACAGCGCTGCTGCAGGCGAACGATGCTCCTTATGTTTTTGTAGCCGTGGCCGCAGGCAGATTTGTGAAGCGCACAGTGACCATCAACGGCAACAACAATAACAATGTGGTGGTGACAGCCGGTTTACAACCCAGAGAAAAGATCGTTTCCGAAGGCGGGTTCTATCTGCCTGCCATCAAATAAATACTCCCCGTTTTATCAATGAATTTTTATGAAGAAATTATTATCCGCCGCGATTGAAAAGCGATGGCTCTTTGCTGTGCTGTTTTTGCTCCTGGGGGTGTTTGGCTATTATTCCTGGAAACAGTTATCTGTAGAAGCTTATCCCGATATTGCCGATGTTACTTCACAGGTAGTGACACAGGTGCCGGGGCTTGCGGCAGAAGAAGTAGAACAACAAATCACCGTTCCCGTAGAACGGGTGCTCAACGGCATGCCCGGTATGCACGTAATGCGCAGCAAAAGCACCTTTGGATTATCAGTGATCACCGTCGTGTTTGAAGACGGGATGGATGATTACTGGGCGAGACAACGGATTACGGAAAGACTGAGCGATGTGGAACTTCCCTACAGTGCAAAGCCAGGACTGGACCCGCTGACATCGCCTATCGGGGAAATATACCGCTACATTATTGAAAGCAGGGACCATGATCTGAAAACGATTACTGACTTGCAAAACTGGACTATTATCCCCCGCATTAAGCAGGTGCCGGGCGTAGCGGATGTGACCAACTTTGGCGGTATCACCGTGCAGTACCAGGTAGAAATTGACCCTCAGCTGCTGGAGCAGTACCATATTTCCCTGGCAGATGTACAGGCAGCTATCAGTAACAATAATACCAACGCAGGCGGCAGCGTGCTCAATATCGGCGACCTGGGCTACGTAGTGCGTGGAATTGGCCTGGTGAAAACACTGGAAAGCCTCGGCGACGTAGTAGTAAAATCGGCAAACGGCGTCCCTGTATTTTTAAAGGATCTGGGCCGCCTTAAACTGGGTAACCTCGAACGTAAAGGTATCCTGGGGTACACCGATCGCTCCGTTAACTACAGCGAAGGGGATGAAGGCATCGTGTTGTTGCTGAAAGGACAAAATCCTTCGAAGGTATTGGATGGCATCCATGCAGCGGTAGATGATCTTAACCAGCATATTTTACCGGCAGGGGTTACCATTCGTCCTTATCTCGACCGCACGCAGCTGATCAGCAATACGCTTGATACCGTATCGCATACCTTGCTGGAAGGTATCGGACTGGTGATCATTGTACTGATTATTTTTCTCGGCAACTGGCGCGGCGCGCTGATTGTAGCCATCACCATTCCGCTGTCGCTGCTGATCGCATTTATCCTGATGCACCTGACCAATATCCCGGCCAACCTGCTTTCACTCGGCGCCATTGACTTCGGGATCATCGTAGATGGCACCATCGTAATGATGGAGGCCATCCTGAAGAAGCGGGAGGAACAACCGGAAGGAGAACTGCCGGCCAATGCCATCATCCATAAAGCAGCCCAGGTAGCGCGACCTATACTCTTTGCCACCATCATTATCATTACCGCCTACCTGCCCCTGTTTTCCTTTGAAAGAGTAGAGCGGAAACTATTCACCCCTATGGCATTCACCGTAGGATATGCCCTGCTGGGGGCACTCGCTGTGGCATTGCTGCTGATACCCGGACTTGCATTTGCGGTATATCGCCAGCCTCGTAAACTGTATCATAACAAATGGCTGGAGCGCCTCACCAACGCCTACCAGTTGCGGTTGCAGCAAATAATGAGAAGACCGGCGAGGGTGCTTATCCCGCTGGCTGTGGTGCTGGCCGGCGCTATCGGTTTATCCGTTACCGTAGGAAAAGACTTCCTGCCTCCGCTGGACGAAGGCTCTATCTGGCTGCAGGTGCAGTTGCCTCCCGGTATCTCCCTGCAACGCTCCAGAGAAATGAGCGACAGCTTGCGGCAACGCACCATGCAGTTCGGAGAAGTGACCTATATGATGGTACAGGCGGGGCGTAACGACGATGGCACCGATCCGTGGACGGCCTCGCATTTTGAATGTTCCATTGGTCTTAAACCATATAATGAATGGAAAAATGGCCGGACAAAGGCTGACCTGATCAACGACCTCTCTGCCGCCTACGCAGCCATGCCGGGGTATAGCGTCGGGTTCAGTCAGCCGATGATTGATGGCGTTATGGACAAAATTGCCGGGGCACATAGTGAACTGGTTGTAAAAGTGTACGGCGAGGATTTTAAAGAAACCCGCCGCATCGCAGAAAACATCGCTGCCGTGCTGAAACAGGTAAAAGGCGCTGCCGATGTAGCCATAGACCAGGAGCCACCTTTGCCGCAGCTGCAGATTTCTGTCAACCGGGAAGCCATCGCACGGTATGGGCTAAACGTAAGCGACGTAGCAGAACTGATTGAAGTGGCCATAGGAGGAAAGGCCATCTCACAGGTGTTTTCCGGCAATAAGGTATATGATGTGATTTGCCGGTATACCGATGAAAGCCGCAATACGCCGGAGAAAATTGAAGGCCTGATGCTCACTTCTGCTACGGGCGCAAAAATTCCATTGTCGCAGGTGGCTACCGTGAAAACCGCTACCGGCGAAAGCACCATTACCCGGGAATTGAATAAGCGACACCTCACAGTAAAACTTAACCTGCGCGGCAATGACCTGACGGCATTTCTTCAAACAGCGCAGCAGCAAATCGAAAAAAACGTGCAGTATAATCATGACCAGTACCGCGTTAAGTGGGGCGGACAATTTGAAAACCAGCACCGGGCTTACGCCAAACTGATCGTCGTAGTGCCGTTGGCGTTAGCCATCATGTTTTTACTGCTTTATGGCGCCTTTGGTAAATTCCGGCAGGCGGCACTGGTGATCAGCATTGTGCCGCTGGCATTATTTGGTGGTATGCTGGCGCTCAATATCCGTGGCATGACGCTGAATGTGTCTTCCGCAGTAGGTTTTATCGCATTGTTTGGCGTAGCCATTCAAAATGGGGTGATCCTGGTTTCGGAGCTCAATGCGTTGCGGAGGCAGGGTTATGATTTGCTGCCGGCTGTTGTTGCAGGCGCCCGAAATCGCTTCCGGCCGGTGCTAATGACCGCTTCCGTAGCGGCGCTGGGTTTGCTGCCGGCTTCCTTTGCCACCGGCATCGGCTCCGATGTGCAGCGCCCGCTGGCTACCGTTATTGTGTACGGGTTGCTGGTGGCTACCGCCATCACCTTGTTTGTGCTGCCTGCTCTCTATTATCTCATCGAAAAAAAATGGCGTGTTTCATCTGCTGAATAAATTGATCGTATGCAATTATTAAAAAGATATTTTATGTTGCCAGGAGCGTGGCTGCTGGCCAATATAACCACATTTACATTACAACCAGCTGTTGCACAAGGATTGCCTCATGCCGGTGCATCGGCGCTGTCATCGCTGCATCAGCGTGATACTGCGGTCTTATCTCCCGACAGCCTTTTTAAAACCTGCCCGGTATCCCTGCAACAGTATCTGCACCTGGTGAGTACCCAACACCTGGGCTATGCAGCACAGCAATATAATGTAAGTATAGCCGCCGCTGGTATTGAAAGCGCCAAAGTATTCCCTGATCCGCAGCTCTCGCTCGACGGTTTTGATAACCAGCACCGCGTGCTGAAACTTTCCTACGGGTATAATGCCGGTATCAGTACCACCATTGAACTGGGCGGCAAAAGAAAAGCCCGCACCCAGCTGGCCCGCAGCGGGCTTGAACTGAGCAGGGCCCTGTTGCAGGACTACTTTCGTAACCTGCGCGCCGATGCGGCCATCGCCTGGTATAACGCTATACAGCAACAACGCCTGTACCAGGTGCAGCAACAATCCTATGTGTTGATGCGCCAGCTGGCAGATGCTGATGTTATCCGCTTTCAGAAAGGCGTTATCACGGAAACGGATGCACGACAATCAAAACTGGAAGCAGGTAACCTGGGAAATAATTTGTACCAGCAGGAGGCAGACTGGAAAACCGCGCTCGCCCAGCTGAATATCAATACAGGACAGGCAAGGGCAGATACCCTGTTGTTACCATCGGGTAACTTTGAACACCTGGAGCGGGTATTCATCTTACAAGATCTTATCAGCACCGCACAGGAAAACCGCGCAGATGCAGTGGCCGCAAATATTAATAAAGTAATGGCGGGTAAAAGCCTGGTTCTTGCCAAAGCCAACCGCACCATTGACCTTGGCGTAAACGCCGGTGTGGGATATAATGCCGAAGCCACCAGTGATATTGCGCCCACGCCCCGCTATATTGCCGGCAGCGCCGGCATCTCGGTACCACTGAAATTATCGAACCATTATAAAGGAGAACTCCATGCCGCGCAGTACGCTGTAAAACAGGCGGTACTGGACTATGAACAGGTGCTGTTGCAGATCCGGACAGAGGTAACACAGGCCTGGTTTAACTACACTGCGGCCACTCAACAGGTAAAACAATTTGAAAACGGTTTGCTGGCAGATGCTGAAAAAGTATTGCAGGGGAAAATATACAGCTACAAACGGGGAGAAACTTCCTTGCTGGAAGTGCTCAATGCACAACGTACCTGGAACAACCTGCAACATGATTATTACCAGGCCCTCTATAGCCATGCCGCTGCATTGATCGCCCTGGAACGCGCCGCCGGGATATGGGATATCGTGTAAAAAGTAAAATTATTATCTTGCTGTAAACGCAAGCATCATGAGTAACGGACAAAAAGTATGTCTGGTAACAGGGGCCAGCAGCGGTATTGGCTATGCCATCGCCAAAGCATTGAGCGAAGATGGGTATACGGTAGTGGCTACGGCCCGGCGCGAGGAGCGGCTCCAACAACTGGCAGCACCCAACGTAGTCGTGCTGACCGGCAACCTGGTGGAAACAGCTTTCCAGGATAGCATAGAACAGTTGCTGTACACGAAATACGGCCGCTGCGATTATCTTTTTAATTGTGCGGGCACCATCGCCACCGGCGCCATCGAAGAGATCGATATTGAAAAGGTAACGGACATGATACAATTAAATATCACCGCCACCTTCCGGCTTACTTATAAACTGTTGAAACGTTTCCGGCAACAGGGCTTCGGTCATGTGATCAATATGTCGAGTATACTCGGTACCAAAGTGCGGCCCACCGCCGGAGCCTACGCCGCCACCAAATACGCCATGGAAGCCTGGTCCGAAGCCCTCCGGATGGAGCTGGCCGGCAGTACGGTACAGGTGTCCTGCATTGAACCCGGACTGGTGATGACGGAGTTGCATAAAGACTGGGAAGTACATCCAAAAGAGGCTATGGGCATTCATGAACCGTTGCATACGGATGATATAGTGGCCATGGTTAAATTTATCATGCAGCAACCGGCCCATGTGAGGATTCCGAGGTTGATGATCCTGCCAAAGGACCATAATATTTAACGGCGGTAGCCGACGGATAGCTAAGCCGTAGCTATTCAATCTTTATACAAAGCCAACGGGCTTCCATTACGGGTTTCTCATCTACATATGCCACACCGGATTGCTTGATGAGTTTATCGCTGACGCGGATGTTCCGGATTACATATTTGACCGGTTGACGGTAGGGCGTACCGCTTAGAAAGGTAGCAGTTTCAATAGCCGCCAGTCCGAATAATCCATCTGCCAAACCTAGTATTTTGATGCCAGCCCCGCCGCATTGTGCCATCGATTCTATTAGGATAACGCCCGGAACAAAATTGAATTCCGGAAAGCTACCCTTTAACATATCATCCGTGTCATCAAAAGTTTTTATGCCAACGATTTCTTCCTGTGTGGTGGAAATAATTTCATCTACAAACAGAAATGGCGCCCGGTGTGGAATCAGTTGTTCGATATTAGTAACGGCGGATTGCATGCTGAGTTATTTTAGTAAATATAGTATTTAATGATATGTTGTAGGTAATCCGGTAACACTGGACAAGTTCGGTTGCTACCGCAAATAAACCAGTGCCCCGGGTGTTGTCGCCGGTCAATCTTTTTTAGCAGCGGATGGGCTTATCCGGTGAAATGATGTATTCCGTAAATTTACAGGACACTACAGGATAGTTTTATAAGGTACTTCGGCTATATTGTTGTTTCATGATTCCACGGTATATGAAAAAACAACTGCTTAAGATATGTGCCCTGTTAACACTAAATACCGCTGTTGATGCCCAGGGCAGTCAACCGAAAGCAGCGGCGCCACTGAAATTTACAAAGCTGCAGGTATCAGCAGAAAGCTATGAGTCGGTAGCGGTGTTTGACGTGAACAACGACAAAATCCCCGACCTGGTATCGGGTGCTTTCTGGTATGAAGGCCCGGCTTTTTTTAAGCGTCATTATATAGGCCCGGTAAAACAATTTGGAGAATACTGGGACGATTTTTCCACTATCCCCTTTGATGTGAACGGCGATGGCCGTATGGACTTTGTTACCGGTGGCTGGTTTGGCAAAACGTTGGTATGGAAAGAGAATCCAGGTAACGACCAGGAATGGAAGGAACATATTATTGCCACGCCGGGTAATATAGAAACCACCCGCGCTTTTGATATCGACGGCGACGGGATCCCGGAAATAATTCCCAATACGCCCAATGATCCGCTGGTGATTTACCGGCACAGCAAAGGCGGCGGCGCTTTTACCGCTCATAAAATACTGGACCGCAAATCGGGGCATGGACTGGGATTTGGCGATATCAATGGCGATGGCCGCATTGACCTGGTGGTGCCGGAAGGCTGGGTAGAGGCGCCGGCAGCACCCTTTAGCGCCGCCTGGACCTTTCACCCGGAGTTCAACCTGGGCACAGCCAGTGTACCCGTGATCGTTACAGATGTAAATAATGATGGTCTTGCCGACCTCGTAGCAGGCCAGGGGCATGACTACGGACTCGACTGGTATGAACAAAAGAAAGACGGCAAAACCGGCAAACGTTCCTGGATCAAACATGCGATCGATCCCTTTAACTCCCAGTACCACACCATGGCATGGGCAGATATAGACGGGGATGGAACGGCAGAACTGGTGACAGGAAAGCGCTATCGCGCGCACAACGATCATGATCCCGGCTCCGCAGATCCCTGCGGCATCTACTATTTTAAATGGAATGGTACGTCTTTTACCAAACAGGTGATCAGTTATGGTGAAAAAGGGGCGGGGCTCTATTTTGACATATCCGACCTGACCGGCTCAGGCAAAAAGGACCTGGTAGTAGCCGGTAAGGACGGACTGTTTATTTTTTACAATAAGGGAAATGAATAGCATCGCACTTTAATGCGGCTAGTCATTATGTTGCGCCAGCCAGGTTTCAATGGCTGTTCCAATTTCGCTGGTTTGTGTGGTTTCATTGTCTTTCCCTTCTTCAAACCAGTGATTGGCTCCTTCATTATCCTCGCGCTTTTCCAGGTGAATCGTTTTCTCCGGAAGCCGCACGATAAAAACATCTTCATCCTGACGCACAACGCCGATTTCGTGGTTATTCAGTTGAATATGAAAGCTGCTCATGGTGTTGGATTTTAAATAATCCGTACAATCATTATGCCCTCCTGTGTATTATATATTTACCGGTTGCTGCTTTTTTTGTTTCTTCGCACCTGAGTCCTCTTTATCCTATTTACTTGACCTTCAAAATGTGCGTATGATCATTAAAGAGTTACCTGTTGTCATTGAAACCCCGAAAGGGAGTAGTGAAAAATATGATTTTGACCCGGTATCCAGGTTTTTTGTCCTCAGCAAAATACTACCCGCCGGTATGGTTTTCCCATATGACGTAGGCTTTATCCTTGGTACAAAAGGAGCAGATGGCGATCCTTTGGACGTAATGGTGATCTCGGAATTTAAAAGTTTTCCGGGTTGTTTGATGAAATGCCGTTTACTGGGTGCTATCAAGGCGGAACAAAAAGAAAGAGACGGCGCCATTATAAGGAACGACCGCTATATAGCCGTACCGGTATTATCTAAAATTTATAAGGGTGTAGACGCGGTGGCTGCACAGATGATCAGGGAGATAGAGCACTTTTTTGTTTCCTATAATGAACAGGAGGGCAAGCAGTTTATGCCACTGGGTTATATCGAAGCCGCTCCGGCATACGAGCAGATAAAATTTCCTGATAAATAAATGGGGTAACCCATCAGCGAGGTATTACTGGTATCCGGGAGGGTAGTGGTAATACATTTTGTCGTGTCCGGGCCCGAAGGCCGGGCGCAAGCGCATTTTTTGGGAAAGTATGCTTTCGACACGATTATTGTAATAACTATAAGATCGGTACTGGTCAGGACTATCGGAGGGGCGCTGCCATTTGGCCGTACAGCAGCTGTCACCGCCCTGGTAATAGGGATCAACAATGGAACGGGAATGCGGGGAAACAATTGAAAGGATCAGTTTTATCAGGAGGAAAGTGTAGCATCACAACGGTTAAGTTTTGGGAATTTTTTTACCCAGTTTTAAGCTGACTGTGGAATTTGGTGGCATCACCGTAGCATGGATCAACCAACATAAACCTTTACGATCTTATTTTTTGCACATGATAAATGCCCCTTTGAAGGTAACATTGAGTGGACACGCCGCTGCGGCATATGGGTTTCTCTCCGGAGGGGGAGAAACCGGTGAACAGATTCGTTCCTTTGACTGGGAATCGTCGCCGGTAGGGCCTGTGGAAGGATGGTCACAAAGTTTGAAAACCTGCATACGCCTGCTGCTAACCTCGCCGCATCCTATGTTCTTATGGTGGGGGAGCGAAGCTGTTTATTTTTATAACGATGCCATGATCGCCTTGCTGGGAGATCTTCATCCCGGTTCGCTGGGACGCCCTGCTGCACAGGGCTGGGGAGATTTATGGGATCAGCTGGAACCCCAATTTAGCAGCCTCATGGCATCTGGTATGCTGGCAGCCGACAGGCCCCTGCTGCAGGTGATGCGTGCCCCGGATCTTTCCTATCATTTCAATGGAAGCCTGGTTCCGGGCGATACCGGCGATATGGCCGGCGTAATGGCTGTTGGCGCGGCTGTTAGTCCTGCTGCGCCGCCCAGGTTTGTCAAAACAGATATTAGCGGCTACACCAGCGAACTGCTGAAACATTTTGAAGGTACGATCAGGAAAGCAGGGCTCACCCTGGTGGTCAATATTCAACCGGTGAGTGAGGAGGTGTATGTAGACCGCCATATGTGGGAGATGATATTGTTTACCCTGTTATCTAACGCGCTCAGGTATACGTTGTCCGGTGGCATTGCTGTGAGGTTAAGCCAGGAAGGGGACCTGGTGCAGTTATCCGTGTCTGACAGCGGTGCTGGCATGAGTGCTTCCCTGCTCGCCGCTGTCCGTGAAACCCTGCTGCACAACGATGACGGTAACAGTGGAATTACCCTTATAAACAAGCTGGTAGCCAGGCATGGCGGGCAGCTGCAGGTGGATAGTACGGCGGGAGCCGGCAGTCATTTTTTGATCAGCATCCCAACTGGGAAGACCCACTTGCCGGCAGATGAGGTGATGAGCGCAAGTGGCGCGGTGGTATACCGGTATTACCAGGAATTTTTACCGGAGATGGAATTCGCCCCGGAATTACCAAAAAACGAGCTGCAACCCGCTGCTGATCCGGCAGCAATTTATACCCTGGCCGCCATCGTTGAAAGTTCTGACGATGCCATTATCAGTAAAACCCTGGACGGCGTTATCACCAGCTGGAACCCTGCAGCGGAAAAGCTATTCGGATTTACCGCGGCAGAAATGATCGGGGAGGTCATTACCCGGATTATCCCGGCGGATAGAATGGAGGAAGAACCCCGGATCATCGCAAAACTCAGGGCCGGCGAACGGGTAGACCATTTCGAGACGAAACGGCTGACCAAGAGCGGAGGACTGGTCGATATTTCGTTAACCATCTCCCCGGTAAAAGATATAGAAGGAAATATTGTTGGCGCCTCCAAAATAGCCAGGGATATTACCGGGCAACGAAGGCTGTTTGCCGCCCTGAAAGAAAGCGAAGCCAAATATATGCAGCTGGCGCTTAAACTGGAAGCCCTGGTAGATCAGCGTACCCGGGAGTTGCTCGACGCGAATTTCTATCTCGAAAAATCAAACCGGGAACTGGAACAGTTCGCCTATGTAACCAGCCATGATTTGCAGGAGCCGCTGCGCAAGATCCACACTTTTGCCGGTATGTTGTATAACGTAAATAAAGAGATCCTGTCGGAAACGTCCCGTATGTACATCGATAAAGTGATGTTCAGCGCCAGGCGCATGTCGCAGCTGATCAATGAACTGCTGGATTACTCCAGGCTGGTACACGTGAAAGACCCCTTTGTAGAAACAGACCTCAATGAAATCCTGAAAAATGTGCTGACAGACTATGAAGTAACCATAGACCGGCATGATGTACAGCTTGAGCTGGGTGAATTGCCGCGTCTTCTCGTAAGCCCTTTGCAGATGAACCAGTTGTTCCATAACCTGCTGGGCAATGCGCTCAAATTTTTATCGCCCGATCGTAAGCCACTGATAAAAGTATATGCACAACTGTTACCCGCCCACGAAAGAGCTGTGCTGCAGGACCTGGATCCGGAAAAAGACTATTACATGATCACGATAAAAGATAACGGGATTGGATTTGAGCAGATGTATGCTGCAAAAATCTTCCAGATTTTCCAGCGGTTAAATGAACGTACTGCTTTTGAAGGAACGGGTATAGGTTTGGCCCTGTGCAGTAAAATTGTGCTGAATCATAAAGGCGCCATTTATGCCAACGGCGTACCGGATGAAGGCGCTGAATTCAATGTTATTTTACCGGTGTCTGCATAACGTACTGTTGCTATTTTGTTAATTGTTGTTGTTTTTTGAAAGATGGGGTTGCCTGATTTTTTCAGGAACATTTCCGGGTGTAGTTTTGCAGCAGAGAACAAAAATTGAGATCGCTTGTTTTCAAGAGATAGTTGTTACGAAATTTTATCCTGCCATTAAAACTGCCCTGCAATGAGTGAAAAGCTAACCTCCTTATTAATTGACCCGGACCGTGACCGGCGTAACCAGTTTTATCTTGCACTGGACCTCTTAAACATCAGCAAAGCCTGTATATCGCAGGACAATACTTCCAGGGCACTGGACTATTTAAAAAAGCATGCGGGCTTTACGCCTGATTATATTTTTTTAGATAGTTTGCAGCCATCAGACGAAGCCGTTTTCTTTTTACAGGAGATGAGAAAGATCAAACGTCTGAAACAGGTGCCCTTGATCTGGTATGCGGCATCGTTCGAACCGCTTCAGCAACAGGCCATCCGCGAAGCGGGTTTTGCAGCCGGTTTGGCGAAGCAGGAAAATGTACATAAACTGAAAGAGAACCTGAAGGTCCTCTTCCAGAGTGAACTGCTCGACACGGTGATACCGGAAGAGGTGCCTGCCACCACCCGCTTTAAAATGAAGATGAAAGAAATGCTGCTGCAAACACAGTCGTTGCTGGAAGCGCCTGAGCAGCTGCTCACACATCCCTAGCTGATTACTCCGTTTTTAATGCCTTTACGGGATTCGTCCTGGCGGCTTTAATACCCTGGTAACTAATGGTGCCCACTGCAATGATCACCGTTAAAATACCTGCTGCCAGGAACATCCACCACTGCAGTTCAACACGGTAGTCGATACCCTTCAGGGCTATACGCAGGGCAAAAACAGCCAGCGGCACGGTTACCAGGAAGGCTATCAACACCGGTTTCAGGAACTCTTTTGCCAGCATAAACCAGATCCTGCTTTCGCCCGCCCCCATAATTTTGCGGATGCCGATTTCTTTACCGCGCCGCTCGGCCAGGAAAGAGGACAGGCCAAATAACCCCAGGCAGGAAATCAGGATAGCCAGGCTCCCGGTCCAGTTCAGCATGAAACCGGAAGACCTGATGCCATTGAATTTTCGCTGATAGGCTTCTTTGGTAAAATGAAATTCAAAAGGAAACTCAGGATTGTGTTTCTTTACCGCCCCTTCAATTTTAGTCAGCGCTGCCTGTGGACTGTCTGTTTTTCTGAGGCGTACAAAGAAATGTCCCATGCCGCCTTTACCAAGATATACCACCATAGGGCCGGGAGAGCGGTATGGATTATTTGAAATAAAATCTTTAACAACACCGATAACGGGGTTGGATCCCAATAGGGTACCTATCACCGGTTCTTTCAGCCCCATCTTCCTGACAGCCGCTTCATTAATAATACAGCCAACGGAATCGCGGCCATAGTCTGCGCTGAAATCGCGCCCTGCCAGCAGCTGCAGTCCGGCTGTTTTTACCCAGTCGTATTGCACCCAGGTAATCGTTACCGGGAAGTTCTGGTCCGGTGTTTTTCCCGGCCATTTCACATCATCGGTACTGCCGCCATAGCCCAGGAGGTCGTCTGTTCCGGCCGACACGCTTTCAATTTCGGGTATCCTTAACAAGTCCTCTTTCAATATGGTAAACTTGTTAGCCATATCACCCCGGGCGGGTATTTCCACCAGGTTTTCCTGCTGATAACCTACTGGTCTGTTTTCGCCATGTCTTATTTGCTGGTAAATAACAATGGTAGAAATAATCAGGAAGATAGAGATGATAAACTGGAAGGTGACCAGTCCTTTGCGGAACATGCCGCTACTGCGTGGTTGGGTGACCACTCCCTTTAATACTTTTACGGGTTGAAAGCTGCTGAGGAAAAAGGCAGGGTAGCTGCCCGATACCAAGCCGGTGAAGAGGGAGAGCAGTAAGAGTCCTGACAGGATGCGCCAGTTGCTAAAATCAAAACCAATGCTCCTTCCCGAAATACGGTTTAGTCCGGGGATGGCCAGCTTGGCCAGCAGTATGCCGAGCAACAGGGCGAGGAAGGTAATGAGCAAAGCTTCCACCAGGAACTGCCCGATGATGGTTCGCCTTGAAGCGCCCAGCGCCTTGCGCACGCCTACTTCGCGGGCACGATGTTCCGAACGTGCGGTAGACAGGTTCATGAAATTGATACAGGCAATCAGCAAAATAAACAGCCCGATGGTGCCCAGCAGCAGGATAATTTCAATACGGCCCCCATTGGGCCGGCCATTTCTGAAGGAGCCATACAGGTGCAGATCGGCAGCAGGGTAGGCAAACAGGTATCCTGACTTATCGCCTGTAGCCTGCTGTATGACCGTTTTCAATTTCGCGTTAAAACCGGCAATGCTGCTGCCGGGCTGCAGCTGTACCCAGGTGCCGAGCCGGTTATTATCCCATTTGTTTATCCAGTCCGCATTCTCTAGTTCAAAAAGGCGGAAGGGGAGTATCAGGTCGAATTGTGCGGTACTGTTGGGAGGCACGTCCCGGATCACAGCGGCTACTTTCAGGTTATGCTGGTTATTATGCCGGATAATTTTACCCATCGGGTCATCCTTGCCAAACAGCCGGTCCGCGGCACTTTCCGTGAGCACCACATTACCCGGTTCCCGCAGGGCCGCCACCGGATCGCCCTGTATGGCGGGGTAGGTAAACATGTTGAAATAGTCCGGGTCGGTGTACAAACTCTCCTGGTAAATGTTTTTATTGCCGGCGCCAACCAGCTGCTGACCACCCCAGGCGCTGCGGGTAACATATTTTATTTCCGGCAGTTCCTGTTTTATTTTGGCGGCCAGCGGCGCTGGCGTTACGTCGCCGGTAGACCAGGAGCCTTCGCGCTGCTGGTTTTGCATAAGCAGGAAAATGTCGGCGCTGTTTTTATGGAAGGTGTCGAAGCTGTATTCATCGTTGATCCACAGCAGGATGATGATGCCGGTGGCTAAACCGATGGACAGTCCCCCGATATTGATAAGGGTGGATAATTTGTTTTTCAGGAGATTTCTCCATCCGTGTCTGAAATAATTTTTGAACATGGAAACAACGTTTTAAAGATCAGAAACCTATTTCTTCGACGGAGCAATTCCCGGAAATCACATGCTGATTGCGGCCATTAGGGGTTTTCATGGATACGCTCAGTGAAAAATGATGCTCATTTTTTTCCAGCTCGTATTTTTCGAGTAACAGGGTTTTGCCCTGTTGATCCCGTACTTCAATATAATGAGTGCTTGATGTTAAGAGTACAAAGCGTGTTTTCTGATCCAGGTCAGGGTCCCCGCATTTGGGAGGCTGCTCCTGGTAGGGAAGGGTTCCTTTCAGGGTGTCGTTGATGTAGAGATAATAGGGGCCGTTATTTTTACGTGTCCAGAAGTACCCCCTCATTGTGCTACCTCCTTTCCTGCAGTGGCTGAGAAAAAGCAGGAAGAAGGAAGCACAGAGGAGAGTAAATATGATTTTCATGGTAGTATTATTTGGAATAAGAAACTTTCCAAAAATTACATTAAGCCATGATCGTTTTTATTCAAATGTGACAGAACAAGCATTATCTGTTACGAAAGCAGCTTTGTTTTATTCGACAGCTGAACGCGATTTCCAGGCAGTCCAGCCAAAGCCGGCAGCCACCAGTACCAGCAACAATACCGACGATATCCCTGCTATCTTTCTTCCAAGGAAGAAGGTGGCGGGTTCAAATTTAAAATCGATTTCGTGCTTGCCTGCCGGTATTTTCAGACCGCGCAATGCATAGTTCACCCGGATTATGGGCGATTCCTTTCCATCGATGTATGCTTTCCATCCGGCGGGATAGTAGATGTCGGAGAATACCGCCAGTCCCTCGCCGTTGTTTTGGGCGGTATACTTTAAGGCATTCAGTCCGTATTTGGTCAGCGTAATTGTTGCGCTGCTGTCGGCAGCAGGTGTGAAAGCTCCTGTGGTGGCGCGGAAGCGCTGATCAATGATCACCGTATCTTTCGGATTAAAGTGATCTAGTGCGCGCATTTCGGTGTTAGCATCCGGCACCCAGCTGATGGCTTTTACAAACCAGGCGTTACCCAGTGCGCCGGGGTTCAGTTGTGCTATGGGTTGTCCGGATTGCTGATCCGGCACTATAAAGTATTTGGTGTTAAGCATATTAAACACCGCCATATTGTTCTTTGTGAGCTGGTGCTCGATCAGGTCTTCATAGATCCACAATTTGGCGGGACTTTGTCCGCCTACTGATTTATGAAAGTACGAGGTGTTGGCATCCAGGAAAGGATTAGTGGTAAGATTAATGACGCGGTAATACGGGTCCTTATCTTTCAGGATCTGTTCATCGGCGGCTGATGGCGTAATATAATCGGCCATTTGGACAGCGTCGTTGAAGTTGTTTTCATTCATGTAGGTTTTGTCGATCTGGAAAAGATCAAACAATACAGCCGCTGTGATGATCAGTACAGCATACCCGGCTTTTAATTTGTCCTTCAGGAAATACCACAGGGCGGCAAAAGCTACTATGATGAGGATCAGTGCGCGGATACCGTCGGTTCTCAGTGCTGCGCTGCGGTCCTGTTTCAGGGCGCCCAGTAAGCGGGCTGCCGGTGCATCGCCTCCCAGCTGCCGGGCGTAACGGGCCAGGAAGGCATTATCGGCCGGACCACTGAAGGGATAAAGCACACTGCCACCCAGTGCCAGTAATATCACAAGGCCGGTAGTAACATAGAAGGCCATTTTCAGGTATTGCTGTAGTTGTGCTTTTGACTGATTCCCATATACCAGTTCCTGCAAAGCCCAACAGGCGAGGATCACCATGGTTACCTGCGGAATGGCGAGGGCCATAGTAGGCGCCCTGAATTTGCTATAGAGCGGAAGGTGATAAAAGAGGAAGTTATTCAGCTCCGGGAAGTTGGCGCCCCAGCTTAACACAATACCAATAACGGTAGCAGCCACCAGCCACCATTTATGCCAGCTTTTTATAATCAGCAGGGACAGTACAAACAGGAAGCAGATGATAGCGCCAATGTAAGCAGGTCCGGAGGTAAACGGTTGTGCGCCCCAGTATAGCTGCCAGCTGGCGCTGTTCACCGCCGCTTCTGCCCTGGCCGGTGGTACGCCGATTTCTATCAGCGCTTTATAGGTGCTGGAATTGGTAGACAAGGCTTCGCCGGTGGAGCCGCCAACGAGGTGGGGTAGCAGCAGGGTGAATGTTTCTCCCTTACCATAACTCCACTGAAATGCGTAGTTAATATCCAGCCCGCCTGATTTTTTATTGGCCAGGTCCTGCTGATTAAGCGTTAACTCCGACTGGCTGCCGCGTATCGTATAGTTGGTATACTCTTTCATGATCAGCAGGTTGTCCATGGCAGGCAATACGGCCATTCCACCGGCAATGGCCAGCAGTACCGATGCCTTGAGAAAACGCGGCAATTGCTTCTCCCGGAAAGCGTTTATACCGGCAGCCACAGCAAGACAAACAGCGATCAGCAACGTATAGTAAGTGATCTGCGGGTGATTATAATAGATCTGTACGGCTGCTGCCACTGCGGTGAGCGAGGCGCCGGCGATGTAACGACCCCGGTAGGTGAGTATCATTCCTGCCAGCACCGGCGCCATATAGGCCATGCTCATTACCTTGGTAATGTGTCCGGCATCCATGCTTACCACTGTAAAGGTGGTAAAGCCATAGGCAATGGCGCCCATTATTCTTATCCAGTAACGTACATCCATTACCGTGAGAAATACATACATGCCCATCATCAGCACAAAAAACATATCTACCGGGTTGGGCAATCCAAGGGTGAGGATTTTATTAAGGATACCAATTTTGTTGGTAGATGGACCTGTGAAGATGACATAAGAGGGCATACCACCAAACATGCTGTTTGTCCACATGGGTAAATCACCGGTCGCCTGGTAATAATCTGCCGCTTCTTTTTGCATCCCCTGGTAATGCATCATGTCCGACTGGAACAGTTTTTTTCCGTCCAGTACCGGGCTGCAAAACACAAAACCCAGCACTAAAAAAATCAATAATGCTGCCAGGTGCTCTATTAAAGCTTTGGTCCACGTTGATTTCATATCTATTTGATTTTCTGTTTACTCAGATATTTATCTAAAGTTATTTTTAATCAAAATTATCACTTACTTAAAGTATTACTTTAAGTTCTTCATTAACGCAGCATCGCCTTCTTTTTCACCAGTTTCAAATGCTCGTCATTCAGGTCTGTGTCGAGAAAATAGAGGATATGGTTTTCAAGGAATACTCTTTTTTGGAGTTCTCTATCCGCGATAAAATCTCCTCCTGTAGGAATCAGAAACGGGTCGGATAATTCTCTCCAGCGTTGTTCGTCAAATGTCCAGGTGCTCATTTTATAAGTATTGCCATTGGGCGGCGCCTGGAATACGCTGACCTCATCGGCATTGTCGCTGTTAAGATCGCCTTCGTTGATGAGTCTTGCCTCACAACAGCCAATATTGACCGCCGGCAGGGTGCTGTCTGAAAACCGCAGGGCATATTCATCGGGTACGCCATCTTCTACAGGGTTACCGTTTCCCCGTTTGGCGAGTACCACAAACGCGGACTCCGTTTGTCCGTCGCCGTTAAAGTCGCCCGTAATGATGTTGCTATCAGCAGCCGGTAGTGTGGTTGCTGCCACCGCCACCGGCACAGCCACAGGGGTAGCAGTATCAATGGTTACAGGGCTGTCTTTCACAGGATTGCTTTTCGCCGGTGAATTCGTATTACAAGCTGTCAGGATGCCGGCAAAAAATAGGATACTATACTTCATATGATAAATTAGCGGGTAAATATATTGAAATATACAGGGAGCCTTGTAGTTTTTTGGAGGGCTACTGTCAAGTTACCTTGACGATGACAACAAGGTGTTATTGGATTTCATGCTTATGGCCGTTACCTTTATCACTATACATTTTATGAAACACCTGTACCCTTTACTGCTGGCATATAGCTGCCTGGTTATGAGTTGTGGCCAACCACATGCTGTTAACGACCCGGGTAACGGTAAAGTTGCTTTAGCAAGGAGAGTGCAGCCGGCGCCGGAAATGGGTAACCGCTTCGTTTTAGAGGGAGACTTTGACGGCGATGGCCGTAAGGATACCCTGACCGAACATTTTGTTGATCTGCTCACCCGGCAGGAAACCAATAAGTATTATCATGATGTGGACTATGACCAACAGGTACGGCTAAACGCCGCTCGCTCAGTAATGTCATTTGTAAACAGCAACAATGAAATGCTAGATACACTTTATATTTCCGGGGGATTGTCATTCGGATTGTCATGGATAAAGAATGAAGGAGACTTAAATGGGGATGGCACGGATGAAATTTCATATGTGGTAAGTCTGGCGGACTGGTCGGCACTCAATCATTGTACCCTGGTCACCTACCGCAATCATCACTGGGAAGAGCTATATCGGTTTTCTGTTTGGGATTGGCAATTGCCTGATCCCCCGGCGTTAAATAATGAATATGGCTTCTTTGGTAACACAGCACAGTACATTGATAGCAGTAGTAGCTCCCCGGGTTTCCCGGGGTTCATAAAAAAAGTAGCTCCGGGTAAGATCCGGGTGTGGTTTGAAAATGAGGGGTTGCAGGACAGCGCCATTGTAGATTTACGTTTGTAACACAAGAATTGTACAGACGACCGGAGTAGTTATGATTGGCGACGGTTGTCTATATTACTTCAGCAATTCCAGTGTATGCGTCACCGCTCCTATGCCACCCTGCCAGCCATCATGACCAGGTATCACATACGCCGGATGCGGGAACCTGGCCATCATCCGTGCTACAGACCCCGGCCATGCCTTCACGTTACCATCGGCCACATTGCCCAGGTTAGTGGCTTCCATACTTTTTATAAAGCAGCCGCCATACAGCACTTTGTTTTTGGGCAGCCAAATTACCAGGTTGTCTTTTGAATGGCCTTCCCCGGGGTAATATGTTTGCAGGGTCACGCCATCAATACGAAAGCTGGTATCCTTGCGGAATACAAACTCCGCCAGTTTATTATCGTTTGCTTTGCACAGGTCCAGCGTTTGTTGGGTGCTGTACGTTTTTACGCCCTGCTTCCGCAATACTTCCAGTCCGGCTGTTTTGTCTTCATGAAAATGGGTAACGATGCAGGCAACAATTTTTTTATGATACCGCTGCTCCAGTGTGTCTGTTAACTGCCTGGTCTGATCTTCGCTCCAGGGGGTATCTATTAAGATGATCCCGTTTTTGGTGACGATGTATAATCCGTTGGCGGCATATACTTTTCCTTTGAATCCGCCATAAGAAACATGTACAAATACATTTCCGGTTACCGGGGCGGTTTTTATCCGGAATGCGGTATCCTGTGCAGCTGCTGCAAAGATGCCTGACAGGCAACAAATTGAGAGGAGAATTTTCTTCATGATTTCCACTAATAAACCACGAAAATAAGACATTCATCTGCCGTGGCATTTTTTAATTTTTCTCTCCCAAAACATTATCCTACTAATTTAGTAGATTATTCATATCTTACTCTGAAATCAACCGTTTTGGATAGTCGTCATACACAGTCGCTGATAAACCTGTTGCGGAAAACGCATCATGCAGAGTGGGAGGCAACGCCTGCTGCCCAGGACGCCATTACCTGGTTGAACGACCTGGTCGGTTTCCTGTTTCCCGGCAATCATCTCCCTAAACAAACCTCCTATGAAGGCATCCTGAAAAAGAACCAGATAGACCTGGAGAACATCCTGTTAAGTTACCTGGATCCCCGGGAAGTACCTATAGAAGATATTGTACACGCCTTCTATAACTCATTGGGAATCATTTATCAGCATCTCCGCCAGGATGCGGCTAAAATCCATGAATATGACCCGGCGGCCACCAGCGTAAACGAAGTAATTGTGTCTTATCCGGGCTTTTATGCCATTACCGTTTACCGGATTGCAAACAGGCTTACCCGGTTGGATATACCTGTGCTGCCACGCATCATCAGTGAATATGCGCATGGCAAAACAGGTATCGACATTCATCCCAACGCCACCATAGACGTACCCTTTATCATTGACCATGGCACCGGCATTGTAATTGGCGCCACCAGCATCATTGGCTCCAACGTGGTGATTTACCAGGGCGTTACCCTGGGCGCATTGCATGTAACCAAAGAGCTGTCTGATGTAAAAAGACATCCCACCGTGGAGGATAATGTCATCATTTATGCCCGCAGTACCATCCTTGGCGGCAACACGGTTATCGGGAAAAGCAGTATCATCGGCGGCAGCGTATTTATTACGAAAAGTGTTCCTCCCTTCTCACAGGTATTTAATACACACCAGGTAAGAATCACC
The DNA here is from genome assembly GCF_018224885.1 of Chitinophaga hostae. Lineage (GTDB taxonomy): Bacteria > Bacteroidota > Bacteroidia > Chitinophagales > Chitinophagaceae > Chitinophaga > Chitinophaga hostae. The sequence continues at coordinate 162,132 of NZ_JAGTXB010000014.1, forward strand.
ACAAAAACAGGCGTATAGGGCATTCCACACAAATACAGGTGCAATTCGCAGAAATATTTATATATTAAGCCTTGTTGAAAGATGACCGCCGCGCGCGGAACAAGAACTTATACAAACATGCGAATAAGAATTTTACCGGTTGGCATTTTATTAACGATGTTAAGTATCACTAACGGGTTACAGGCACAGCGGGATACTTTGCAACAGCTGCCCGAAGTAGTGGTACAATCCTATTTTTCAAAAGCTTCACTGCAGCGGGTACCCACGGCCGTGAGTGTGTTATCGCCGGCAGCGTTCCGCTTGCAACAGGGCGCCTCGCTGCTGCCCGCTCTTAATACGGTGCCGGGTATACGAATGGAGGAAAGATCTCCCGGCAGTTATCGTTTATCCATCAGGGGTAGTTTGCTCCGTTCTCCCTTTGGAATACGTAATATAAAAATTTATGCAGATGATATCCCGCTGACCGATGCGGGCGGCAATACCTATCTGAACCTGGTAGATCCCGACGTTATTTACCGGGCGGAAGTACTGAAAGGACCGGATGGCAGCCTGTTTGGGGCTAACTCCGGCGGCGTGGTGCGATTGGATCTGGCGCCGCCGCCAAACGATACGCATCACCTGCAGGTAAACCTGCAGGGGGGCAGCTACGGGCTTTTTCATGGCAGCATTGGCTGGCAACAACAATTTAAAAATTACCAGGTACAGGTTTTCCAGGGATACCAGCGGGCAGATGGCTACCGCCAGAATACTGCTATGAAAAGATCGTATACCCAAACCGCCCAGCGATGGGAATACAAACCCGGGTATGCGTTGAAGTTACTGGCCTTTTATTCGGACCTGTCTTACCTCACACCGGGCGGATTAACGTTGGCGCAAAGCCAGGCCAATCCGCGGTCGGCCCGCCCTTCTTCACCGGCTGGCCCAGGCGCCCTTGCGCAAAAAGCGGGCATCTACAATCGTACCTTCCAGGGAGGACTGATCCACGAAGCGCAGTTTAGCCCCCGGCTGCAGCATGTGCTGGCGGTGTTCGGCGCCAACACGCATTTCGAAAATCCCTTTATCACTAACTATGAAGCAAGAGACGAAAATACCGCCGGCTTTCGTACCTACCTGCAATGGGTGAATAACCCCGAGCAGCAAAGCACCTTCCAATGGAAATGGCTGAACGGCGTAGAGTGGCAGCAAACCAGCACCGATGTTATCAACTATGGTAACCGGGGCGGAAAACGTGATACCGTGATAGCTGCCGACAAGCTCAAAGCCCGCCAGTATTTTTTCTTTACCCGCTTTCATGCCACTGTTAACAATTTTACCTTAGAAGCTGCCGCGAGTTTAAACTACTATGGATACAGCTATAACAGCAACGGTCATACGAATATTCGTTTTACGCCACAACTGATGCCGCGGCTGTCGATGTCGTACCTGTTTACGCCGCTTGTTACCGGCAGACTAACGGTAAGCAGGGGCTACTCGCCGCCCGCCACCGCGGAAGTTCGTGCATCCAACAACGTTATTAATACCTCCCTGCAGCCGGAAACAGGCTGGAACTATGAAGCCGGTATCCGGGCGGCTACCCGCCGTGGCCGTGCCTCGATTGATGCAGCCTTCTTTTATTACCAGATGCAAAATGCCATCGTAAAACGGCTGGACAGCAACAGTGAAGAATATTTTGTGAACGCCGGCGGCGTTCACCAGAAAGGCATAGAAGTGCTGGGCGCCTGGTGGCTTGTAAAGCCAGGACAACAGGGTCTGCTGCGCGGTATAAAATGGCAGGAAGGATACACCTTCAGCGATTTCACTTTCAGCGACTATATCAGCTCGGGGAAAAATTATTCGGGTAACCGCTTAACCGGGGTGCCGCAGCATGTGCTGGTGAGCAGCCTCTTATGGCAGCTGCCGGCCAGCGTTACGTTGTATACCCAGCATACTTTTACGAGCCGCATTCCGCTGGATGATGCGAACAGCACCTACGCAGGAAGTTACCACCTGCTGCAGGCCGGCGTTAGCTGGAAACTGCCGCTGCATACCCGCTACAGTCTCGCTTTACGCGCCGGGGCCGATAACCTGCTGGATGTAAAGTATAGCCTGGGCAACGACCTGAATGCCTTCGGCAACCGTTTTTATAATCCAGCCCCCGGAAGAAACTATTTCGGCGGCATCAGCCTGCAATTATAAGCATATGCACGAAAAAGCTATCCTGACCAATCTTGCCAAACATAAGCAACAGGCGTATTTGCAGGGCTTACCGGCAAGCAGGGCGATATAGTGGGGAAGGAATTTACCGTAGTGGGAACTGACATCCTCAAATTTAAGGACGGCAAAATTACCGAATGCTGGACCATGAGCGTACCGCTGGAAATAAATCCGCTCCCCGGCTGAGACGGACATAATAATGCTCCCGGTTTAACAAAAGCGGCATAGAATTGTAATTAGTGTGTAAGCTATTTACATGACGATGAATTCTAATAACGGAAAACAGGATAAGCCGGTCATTACCGCTAAAATTGATGGTTTTTTTCTCGTCTTTTATAACATTGCCGTCTTCTTAGGCCGTTTTTTCCGGGAAGCCTTCCGGCCTCCCGTGGAATGGGGTGAATTTGTGCGGCAGTGTTACCAGGTGGGATATAAATCGCTGGCCCTTGTCACGGTAACAGGGTTTATAACGGGCGTGGTGTTCACAGAACAATCACGCCCTACGCTTTCCGAGTTCGGTGTTACCGCCTGGCTACCTTCCCTGGTAGCCATTGCCGTTGTAAGGGCGCTGGCCCCGCTCATTGCAGCACTGATCTGCGCCGGTAAGGTAGGATCCAGCATAGGCGCGGAGCTGGGCTCCATGAAAGTAACAGAACAGATCGATGCCATGGAGGTTTCTGCCATTAACCCATTCCGGTACCTCGTGGTGACCCGGGTAACGGCAATGACCATATGTTTACCGTTGCTCATGTTCTACAATGCGCTGATCGGCTGCCTCGGATCTTATATTGATGTGCATGCCCATGAACAAACCAGCCTGGTATCCTTTTTTGACAACGCTTTTGCCCAGATCACTTTCCTCGATTACACCACGGCTTTAACCAAAGCCATTCTTTATGGATTTACTATCGGTATTGTAAGCTGCTACCAGGGTTGGAACGCGTCGCAGGGCACCATGGGCGTAGGTAAAGCCGCCAATGTTTCCGTGATCGTATCCATGTTCCTGATCTTTATTGAGGAAGTCATCATTGTTCACGTGTTTAACTCTATCCGCTAACAGTATGAAAGAAAATAATCACCAGGTAGACCGGAATACCACTGTTATCAAAATACGGGAGCTGTACAAGTCGTTCGGCGAAAAGCACGTATTACAGGGCATTGACCTCGATCTGTACAAAGGAGAAAATGTAGTGGTGCTGGGCCGTTCCGGTACCGGTAAATCGGTGCTGATCAAAATTATTATCGGGTTATTGAAACAGGATGCCGGCACCGTGAATGTGCTGGGCGAAGACGTGGATCAGCTGAAAGATGCCGACCTCCGGGCGCTGCGGCTCAAAGTGGGCTTCTCTTTTCAAAGCAGCGCCCTGTACGATAGTATGACCGTGGGCGAAAACCTGGCCTTTCCGTTGCAGCGTAACAACCGGAGTTTTACGAAAGACCAGATCCGTAAAACGGTCGACATAGTACTGGAGGCCATCGGGTTGCCGGACACCATTAACCAGCTGCCCTCGGAGCTGTCGGGCGGACAAAAAAAGCGGATCGGTATCGGGCGCACGCTGATCCTGCGACCGGAAATTATGTTGTACGATGAACCTACGGCAGGACTGGATCCTATTACCAGTATGGAACTCAACAAACTGATCATCGCAGTGAAAGAGCGTTTCAATACCAGCTCCATCATTATTACACACGACCTCACCTGCGCTAAAGAAGTGGGCGACCGGGTGGCCGTAATGGATGAAGGGAAGTTTATACAAACGGGAACTTTTGACGAAGTATTCAACGAAAAAACCGGCCTGATAAAAAGTTTTTACGACTATAATTTTATACAATAAGCTATGGAAGGAGGAAAAAAACGTGCTGTCATTGTAGGCATCTTTGTATTCCTGGGGTTGGCCATCCTTGTGGCCGCCGTTATGATGCTGGGCAAGCAACAAAAATTATTCAGCAAATCGGTCCAGGTAAAAGCCGTATTTAAAGATGTGAACGGTTTGGCCGCAGGCAGGAACATCCTGTATTCCGGTGTGAAGATAGGAACGGTCAAAAAAATAAGCTTTGTAAAAACAAATGAAATCCTGGTGCTGATGAATATCGATAAAAGCTCCCAGGAGTTTTTACATAAAGATGTGGTAGCCCGCATCAGCTCCGAAGGCCTCATGGGAAATAAGGTAGTGATGCTCTCCGGCGGCACGCCGGATATGCCCGTGATTGAAGACGGGGACCAGTTGACGGTGGGCAGTGGTTTAAGTACAGAAGAAATTATGAATACACTGCAGGTCAATAACAAAAGTCTCGTGGAAATAACCGACAACCTCAAAATAATTACCAAAGGGATGGTAGACGGAAAAGGAACCCTGGGAAAACTGCTCACAGATGATTCGGTATATAAGAACCTGAACACCACCATGGCGGGATTGAATGATGCAGTGGCCAATACACGCCGGCTTACCAGCGCCCTTTCTTTGTATGCGGCTAAACTGCAAACCAAGGGGGTATTGTCAAACGACCTGATAACGGATACCATGGTGTTTGCCAATTTACGCATGGCAGTAGCGCAAATGAACAATGCGGCAAAGAATGCAAATCAAACCGTGGCAGATCTGCGGGAAACAAGTGCCGGCATCAAGGCAAATATGGCTAACAGCAACGCGCCCATAGGCATGTTGCTACAGGACACCTTGCTGGCAGATGCATTCAAAGCCACTATCTATAACCTGGAAACCAGCACAGAAAAGCTGGATACCAATATGATGGCCGTCAGAAATAATTTCCTTTTCCGCGGTTACTTCAGGAAGCAGGCGAAGCGGGAAAGAAAGGCTCAGCAGGAAAAAGAGAAGGCGGCCAGGCAGGCGCAGAAATAGCGAAGCGAGTTAGAACGCCTTCGGCGTTTGTCTTTGGGCAGGATTAGTGTGATTATGATGATTATATTGATTTTAGCTTTTTCTGATCTATGTCATTATCTTTCTGGTAAACAATTTCGAAAAAAAGAAAGCTTCTTTCAAAAAAAGAAATAAAATCAGCACAATCATCATAATCACACTAATCCTGCCCAAAGACAAACGCCGAAGGCGTTACTTCCTGGTCAATCATGTCCTTTTGCGGAAAGTGTTGTAATAGGAGTGAGGTCTACTTTACGGAATTCCACTTCGGAGCCTTCTGCCTGCAGGGCAATTTGTCCTTTGGAAGCGGTAGCGCCGGTACCATAGTTAACAAGATCGCCGTTTACCCATACTTTCACGGCATTGCCCACACATTCTACGATCATGGTGTTCCACTGGCCCAATGGTTTTTCAGAGCCATCGGTGAGATTGATGATGCGGCGTTTTTTACCATCCACAGCGCCCCATTCACTTTTGGGACCGCGGCGTTTCTCCATGTCAGGAACGGTGATGTCTTCACCTATACACCAGAAATCGCCGGCATCCTTATTTTGGAGCTGCACTTCGATAGATTTTGGAAACATATCATACAGCACCCGGGGGGTAGACACAAATACCAGTACACCGCAGTTGCCGGGTTTGGCGGGGAAGCGGTACTGTACCTCCAGTCGGTAGTTCTCATAGCTGTCGTCGGTAATGATGTGCCCCTGCGGATTGGCCAGGCTCACCACTACGCCGTTGCGTACAATAAAAGGGCTTTTAACAGCAGCGTCTTTGTCCATGGCGGGTACGTCGATGTGCCAGCCGCTGAGGTCCTTAAAATTGAATAAACTGCGCGTTTGTGCGTTTACGTTGGCAGCACCGCCAAACAGGGCCACTGCAATGCAGGAGGATAAAATGTATTTTTTCATAAAGGAACTTACCGGGGATTTAGGGACTAAATATAATAAGTTTCCGGTTCCTTTTCTTTTATGGCGCAATATGATCTTTAAAACCCATCGACGCATGAGAGCCGTCGCAGAAAGGTTTGTTGGCAGAGGCGCCGCATCTGCAAAGGGTAACGCGGTTACGGATTTCATAGGGCACGCCTTCGGCATCCAGCACTTCAATACCACCCTGTAACCACAACGGCCCACTGGTATCTTTGGCCGGATCTTCTATAATACCGATGGCCGGCTTCAGTTCGGGTTCTATAGGCGTTTGGGTGGCCCGGTCCCAGGATACGAGGCGGCCGGAAGGACATTCGCCCACCTGCTTGATAAACTGCGCCTTCACGGCAGGATCGTCGGTATCATTCACCATATTCCATACCTGCCCGTTAGGATCACAGAAGCGGGCAAAGGCGCAGAGGTGTTGCACATCCGTGAGCAACATGTTGGGACCTTCCAACAGTTCGGCCTCTTCTACATAGGTGGTATGACCGGCTGTTTCCGTGCCTTCAAAATCGATCTTTAAATGGGTGTTGTCGCAGAAAGGTTTGTTTTTGGAGTGGCCGCACCTGCACAGATAAAAGGGCTGCTCTTTTGGTTCAAAGGTTTTACCGGGTATCCACTTAACGGATTCCTTGTGGATATTGGCGCCAATGGTTTCTATACGAAGCGGAACCTTACCGGTTACCTCGTATGGTCCGTTCAGCGTTACTTTTACCTGTATGCCTGGCGCTGCTTTCATGATGGCTGGATTTTAAGGGTGATGATAATGGTAGTAGTCAACAACCAGGCACAAAAAAAGTTGCTGAACACCGGGAGGATTTTTTAGGATAAAAAAAACCGCGGTATTCAGCAACTTCCAACCAAAGGGTTGTTTTATTGTAACACTAACTCAACAACAGGTATCTCCATGTTTGGCTTTCTTTCCGGAAGCTGTAATTCCACATCGTCTCCCTTCGCAGAGAACTTCACTTCGGAATTGTCGTGCAGGAACTGGGCATATTTTACTTTGCCGTTGTATCCCGGAAGTACCAGTTTCCCGTTATAATCCAACAGGTGTACATACAGTTTTTTAGTGGTTGGATTATAGGTGAGCATGGTTTTTTCAGGTGTTTGATATGATTCCGGTGCATAGGTACAGCCATAAATAGATTCGCTGTTGCCTTTCATCCAATCGCCGATATTGCCCAGCGCGTTTTGGGCGCGGTAGTCAAAAACGCCGCGGGCAGTGGGGCCTACATTAAGAATGAGGTTCCCGCCTTTACTTACGGAGGCGATCAGCAGCTGCAGCAGTTCGTGCGTGCTTTTCCAGGAATTTTCATCGCGGTAGTAGCCCCAGGAACCGGAGAAGGTTTGGCAGGTTTCCCATGTTTTGCCGCGGTACTGCGCCAGCTCTTCTACTTTTACCTGTTCAGGGGTCAGGAAGTCGGCGCCGTCTTCATATTCATCCAGGTTTAACCGGTTGTCTACGATGATGGAGGGTTGCAGTTTGCGGATCATTTTCAGCAGGTTCACTGCATCCCAGTCATCTTTGCCTTTACCGTGTTTGCCGGGGTAAGAAAAGTCAAGCCAGAGGATATCTATTTTACCATAACGGGTCAGCAGTTCTGTGATCTGGTTTTTCATATACTGCCGGTACTTATTCATATCCTTGCCTTTGTTCAGCCGGTCGTAGGCGCTGTCGGGCATATTATCGCCGCGCTGCGGATGCACACCGTCGATCGTGAAATCCGGATGGTGCCAGTCAATCAGTGAATAATAAAATCCAACTTTAATACCTTCTGCGCGAAACGCGTCCACAAACTCTTTTACGAGGTCGCGTCTGGCGAGAGTATTAGTGGCTTTATAATCCGTATACCTGGAGTCAAACAAACAAAAACCTTCATGGTGTTTGGTGGTCAGTACGGCGTACTTCATACCAGCGGCCTTTGCCTGTTTGGCCCAGGATTTCGGATCGAACTGATTGGGGTTAAATAAGTCGAAATATTTCTGGTATTGTTCGTTGGTCAGGCGCTCATTGTGTTTCACCCATTCGTGCCTGGCCGGGAGGGCATACAGGCCCCAGTGGATGAACATCCCAAAACGGTCGTGCGTCCACCAGGCCATACGTTGTTCTTTTTGTGCGGCTGTTTCCGTGCCTATTCTTTTTTTCTCCTGTGCCTGCAGGGAGAAGAGCGGACCCAGTAGCAAAGCTGCTACCAGCAGTTGTTTCATTCGCATGTGTCTTTATTTGTCTTTGATCAATAATACTTTGTTTACGCGGATTGTTTGTTCTGCCGGCGATGCATAGGTACCCACAAATCCTACGGTAACGGTGGTTGTGGCCTCCAGCGTAAATCCGGCCGAAGCGTATTTGTTGCTGTTATTAATAATTTTTGCGGAGCCGATGGCGGTACCTATCTGGGCAATATCCGGCAATGCATTACCGGTAGCTACGGCCAGGTAAGTGTTTTCGAGGGTGTTATCGATATTGGATATATCTGCCTCAAACTTATAATTACCGGCAGGCAGCGTAATGGTCTGGTATATTTTACCGTTGGTGATGGTACCGTTGTCCCAGATCCCGAGCGTTAAGCGGCCTTGCCCGCCTATTTCGTCATAGGTGCCGTTTCTGCCGGCTTCACTGTTGTATTTCCAGTCTTTCAGCTGTCCGAAGCGACCGCCGGGCATCTGTACGGGATCCCGCACAAAGGGGGCGCCCGGATTTAGTATATACTTCGCCGTTAGATCTTCCTTTACGCCGGAGGTGGTAAAGGCGGTATGAAAGGTATCCACCGCAATCGGGTCTGGCAAGTACAGGGTGCGGTAGCTGAAGTTGCTGCCGGACAAATAATTGGGGAGTGTGGTTACCTGGTCTTCCGGTTCTGCGCGGATGATGGTATCATGCAGTACATGATCACTGGAGGTATACTGCACTTGCATGCCAATGATGCCGCCGGTGGTATCTATGTTTACCCAGGGTATTACCGCATTCCCGTTTTTCATTTCTGCGCTGCCGAAGGCCCTGGTGAGGAGGGCATCTTCATAAAAACTGCCATAACAGAAGCCGGTGATCTCGGTTCTTACGGAGGTGTTACCATCTTTATCAAAATTATAGATCTCAAAACCGTAGGCTCTTTCTTCCAGGTGATCTATAAAAACGCGGATGGTATCCACGCCGGAGGTACGCTTAATATCAATGGTGGTAGAGTCTTTCCGGTTGTTCCAGTAAATTTTTGATTTCGTGATTTTAGGATCGGCAATCAGCAGCCAGGATAACTGCACGCGGTTACGGCCCGGGTGTAATTTCAGGGAGTCGGCTTTGCCGGTATAAAGTATTTCCCCGTTTTTTATATACTTTTTATAGTCGTCCTGTTTGGAGCAGGCGGTAAACAGCAGCAGGGAAAGTATGATATAGCTTATTGTGCGCATAAATTTTTTTTTAGGTAGATGATCATCATTTGTCGTTACCCCAGAATTTCATTTCCTGTATGTTGGCAGCGTATCCGCCGTCTGTCCAGGTACGCAGGATCTTAATACGGATGTATCTCACGCGGGGCGCGTCCAGCGGAACGGTCATCTGTTCCCCGGCGATGCTGGCATCGATATCGTCCTGTGTTTTTTGTCCTACAGGCAAACCCGATGGTTTTATCACGGTATGCTCTACCAGTTTTGTCCAGCTATCCCAGCTGCCGTCAGAGGCAGGGTTCACGGAGCCCCAAATTTCAAATTTGCGCAGATTATTTTGCAGATAGATCCACTCGTTGGGGCGCTGCCACAGCGTGATGCGGCTCAACTGGGCAGTTACGCCGAGGTCAAAGGAAATAGACATGGGGAATCCGTCGAGTTTATCGGCAGAGTGCCACATGGTACCGTTCCATAAACCGGAAATAGGGAAGCCCCATCCAAAGTCGGTATCTCCCGGAAGTTTTACTTCCCGGAAGGTGGATTTATCGAGCAACTTTTCAAAGAGTGGCTCCACTTCCTGGAACATGGTATCAGACTGGTTGCCCCAATGGTCTCTTACAAAGAATCCGAACTTTGTTTTTACCGCTGCAAATCCTCTTACAGAATAGCTGCCGCCGGGTAGTTTGGTATAGTGTACATCAGAAGGTACCAGTGCGCCGAGAGAATCGGTCACGAGTGTAACGATGGCCAGATCTGCCTTTGTTTCATTAGCAAATTTGATGTTGATACCACCGAAATCCTTCTTCACCAACAGGGATTTTCTTACGTCCATCATGGGGGGCGACAAGGGTTTTACGGCCGTGGTTACCGCATCGGAGGCTACTTCATTACGGCTCACCACATAGAGCGCAATGTCATGCGTGGCGGTATCACCAAAGCCATCTACTACCAGGAAGTTATTATAGTAAGATGAACGGATTTCCCTGGCCTGTTGTCCTGATTTGATCTTATAGACGGCTTTTACATAAAGGATATCTTTGTTTGTTGGAAGGCTGTAGCTGATTTTAGCAGCGCCGGGCATGTTGGTGATGACGACATTTTTCAATACATCCGGTTTTTCGCCTTCGGTATTGACAGGGGTATGTGTTTCTTTTTTACAACCAGCCAGCAGCAAGGATATGGAGCTGGTGAGCAGTAGCAGGAATTTATATGGTTTCATGTTATTAGCAGTTTAAATCAGTAAATAAAATAGTTACCATCCAAAGCTTTGCACCAGTTTGGGATTGTTCAGCAGATCCCAGTTGTCGAGCGGCCAGAAGTAGTTGCGTACCTGGAATGTTTGGCGGAACAGTGTGCGTACGCGGTAGTAGAAATTGGGATCCGACTGATCCACATCCCATCCGGTAACGGGTTTGTTCAGTTCTTCCATACTTTTTTTCCAGCGGCGCAGATCCCAGAAGCGGGCGCCTTCAAACGCGAGTTCTATCAGTCTTTCCTGCTGAATGATCTGGCGGAATCCTTCTTTGGTCTGGAATTTTCCCGGTTGTTTGGAGTAGTTGGTCCAGGATGTTTGTACGGTTGGTAAACCGGCCCTGGCCCTTACTTTATCTATGTATTTAAAGGCTTCTTCCTGTGGCCCGCTTTGTTCGTTCAGCGCTTCTGCGTATAACAGGTAGAGGTCTGCCAGGCGCATTTCCGGCCATGCATATTGTTCTACATACAGTCCCTGGCCTTCCGGTATTTCATTTTTCCAGCTCACCATTTTTTTGCAGAAGTAGCCGGTTACGTTGTTATCATAGATGTTTTTTCTTGTTTGCCATTGTCCTGCTTTTGATTCTATATGAAACATTTTTTTCTCCATTCTCCACATAGCGCCATCAAAACCAAGGTCGGCATAGAAGCGTGGCTCCCTGTTAAAATGCAGGGAAGCGGTGGTATATCCTTCCTGTATCAGTTCTCCTTCTGCATGCGTAGCTGTTCTGAGTTGTGTGCGGTTAGCGAAATCCCAGGTTTTGTCTTCGTTGATGGGGACTCCTTTATCAGTATAAAACATTTCTGCCATTTTCATGGTAGGAGCAATGCTGCCCAGGGTAGATTCGTTACCCAGTCTGGCCGGGTCGAGGCGGGGCATCATTTGCCGTTGTATATCATAGGTAGAGGTGTTGGGATTATTCCAGATCATTTCCGCGTTCCATTGTTCGCAGGTGGCGTTCCGCAGCGACATTTGCCTGGTGAGGGTATCGGATAAAGTAACACCCAGTTCACCGAAAGTATACAGCTGGATACCTACGCTTTCGCAATGTGTAATGGCGGCTTTACAGGCTTCGGCGGCAACTTTCCATTTTCCTGCGTCGAAGGCGGGATTAAACATGGGCGTACCATCATAATTTTTGTAGCCGGTATAATCGGGGTTGCCGTTAAACAGCGGGCTGGCGGCTGTTACCAATACGCGTGCCTTGATGGCGAGTGCGATGGATTTTGTCATACGGCCCAGCTCTGTGGATCTGTCGGCGATGATGTCGGGTAAACCGGCAGCAGCGGTATCCAGCAGATGAGAAATATAGTTGAAAACCGTATCTACGTGTACACGGGGAACTTTTGTTTCTTCGGCCGTGCTGGAAATGGACAGGTTTTTATCGATGATAGGAATAGGACCATAGGTACGCAGCAGGATCCAGTGATAATAGGCTTTCAGAAATTTCACTTCTGCAATCCAGCGATCCTTTTCGCCCTGGCGCATGTCTACCACTTTATGGATATTATCGAGGAAGATGTTGCAATCGCGGAGGGCCTTGTAGTTAATGCTCCATTGTGACATATAAATAATGTTGGCACTGAGGAAGCCCTGCGCTATCTGCCAGGGTTCTTCGCTGCTGCTGTAGGGCCGCATCATCCAGTATTCATCGCCTGCCAGCAGCGCGGGATTGCTTCCTACATTGGCGCTGGAAGGGAGGTAGGAGTAGCAGGTGAACAGGTACTTCTCTGCCTCTGCACGCATGGTAAATGCGTTATCGATGGTAGCCACGTTATCGGGTACTACGTCCAGGAATTTTTTACAGGCAGTAAACTGGACTAACAGCAGGCAAAGCAGCAGTGCTGGCAGGTGCCGGCGAAAGACAGGTGTATATTTGGTCGTATCAGAAGTTTTCATTTTTTGCACAATTAAACGGTGAATCAAAGTCCCAGGTTGATGCCGAGGTTTATTACACGTTGTACCGGGTAGCCGAGGCCGTTACCTCCCATTTCAGGATCCCAGGTTTTAAATTTGCTCAGGGCAAACAGGTTGGAGGCATTCGCATAAATACGGGCGGTACTCATGTGGGCCCTGTCCAGTAAGCTTTTGGAGACGGTGAATCCCAGTTCCACCGTTTTTAACCGCAGGAAATTGCCGTTGCGCATCCACCAGGTAGACTGCTGCTGGTTATTCCAGTTAAACTCGTTGCTTAACCGTGGCCAGAAGGCGTACAAATTTCTGTTGCCTTCACTCCAGTGATCATCCGCGATAGCCTGCAGCAGGCCATGTTGTCCGCCTTCGTTGAGTACAAAGGGAGCGGTACGGTATGGATCGATCCAGAAGGACGACCTGGCAGATCCCTGGAAGAAGAAGCTCAGATCCAGTTGTTTGTAGCCAAAGGAAAAACCGAAGCCGTAGGTGATTTCCGGCGTGGTAGGTAAGCCGATAGGTACCGCATCGGCGCTGTTAATGATGCCATCGCCGTTTACATCATGAAATTTGATATCACCGCCCAGTACCTGTTGTCCCCAGTTTTGGTTGGCGGAGTTGGCCACTTCCTGGTCATCTACAAATAATCTTTCTGCAATGTATCCCCATTGTTGGGAAAGCGGTTTACCCACGCGTGAGCGGTATGCATCGGGATATACAGGTTCTTCATTTACGAGCAGCTTGCTGGTAGCGTACGTGAAGTTACCACGGAACTGTACAAAGGAGTTGTTGTTAAAGCTTTTGGTATAGTCCACTGCCAGATCCACCCCTTTGCCGGAGGCTTCGCCCACATTCGCTTGCGTGGCAGCGCTAAGTCCCATTGTGCTGGGAATGGTACTCCTGGTCATCAGGATATTTGTGCGGTGTTCCTGGTATACATCCAGTTGCACGTTCATGGCGTGGAACAGACCCAGTTCAAGTCCCAGGTTTGTTTTATAGGATTTTTCCCAGGTAATATCACGGTTTTCATAGCGGCTAACGGAAACGCCTGTATTAGAATAACCTCTTTTTTCTCCGAAAGTAGCGCCATGGGAAGGATCGTTCATATTTACTTCCGACAGGTAAAAGAAACGATCGGAGTCGTTACCGATCTGGTCATTACCCACTATACCGTAGGTAGCGCGCAGTTTCAGTTTATCGATGGTGCGGGTGAGTGGTTTAAAGAAGGCTTCTTCCTGCACGTTCCAGGCTATACCTGCAGACGGAAAAAATCCGAAGCGGTGATTGCTGGCAAAACGTTCGGAGCCATTGTATCCAAAATTTATTTCGGCCAGGTAGCGGTTGTCGTAGCCGTAGGTAAAGCGGCCGGAAACGCCCTGGTTACGGTGCGGCAGCGATGATTGCAGACTGCCCGCGTTTGCCGAAAGGTTGCTGCGGATTAGCCCGATGAGCATACCGGATACGCTATGCACGGTATTAAACTGTTGGTTGTAATTCACCGCAGCCTCCATATAGGCGGTAGTGTTCAGCTGTTTGTTACCGGGGCTGTAGTTAAGATATTCTGTACCGTTTGTATTCAGGGAAGTGAGCTGTGGTGTTTTGGTAAACTGGTCATATTTCAATGTATAGAAATAGGGGGTATATTGTCTTGTTACATCAAAATAGGAGTAACGCTCCGTATAACCCATCATCCTGGCGCTAAGGCCGGGCAGGAGAAATTTAAAATCCTGTTTTAATTCCACCTGCACCAGGAGGGTGGAAGTATTGTATTGCGTATAGCCGGAAACGGAGTTGGCGTATGGATTGTTGTAGAGGTTACCGCCGTTGCCGGGGAGACCGGGGAATCCCGGTTTTACAGCGTTCCCAAACAATGGATGTTTTAAATCGGGTGCATAGCTGGCAGGATATACAGCCGGGAACATTACCGGGTTGGCCCAAACGGTTTGGGAAAACAATTCGGAGCCACCGCCAACAGGACCATTATAATCGTCGAATTGTCCGTAGGTACGTACAATTGCGGTAGTAGTAGGCGTGAGATTGATATTCACGTTGGAACGGAGCGCGTAATTTTTCAGTTTGATGTTGCTGTTGAAATTATTCCGCTTATCTACGTTCAATACGCCATTGTCGATATTATAGGTGCCTGCAATATAGAACTGCGCTATTTTTCCTCCGCCTTTCAGGTTGAAGTTGGTGCGTTGGTTCACAGTGTAGTCTTTGATCAGTTGTTTTACCCAGTTGTTGTTGGGATAGAGCAGGGGATCATCGCCGGCGGCGGTATGATCTATTTTTGACTGCGAATACTGTACGTCCTGGAGTGGGTTCCTGGTGAGCACGGCTTCGTTGGCCAGCTTCATATAGGTGATGTTATCGGCAAACTTAAAGTTGCGGGTATTGCCGGACACGGAATTTTCAAAGCGCACATCAAAGCTGGTTTTTGCCTCCACACCGGATTTGGTGGTTACCAATACTACGCCGTTGGCGCCCCTGGCGCCATACAGGGATGATGCGGTGGCATCTTTCAAAATAGAAAAACCGGCGATATCATCGGGTTGCAGGCGTGCCAGGTCGTTGGTGCTGGATTCCATACCATCGATGAGGATGAGCGGATCTACTTTACCTGTACCAAAGGTGGTGATACCCCTGATAAAGAAGCTGGCATTATCTCTGCCCGGTTCGCCGCTGCGTTGGTAGGAAATAACGCCCGACAGCCGGCCGGCGAGCATAGTGGTGAGGTTGCTGGTTGGCCCTTTCAGCTCTTTCGGGTTGATGCTGGTAACGGCGCTCACCATACTGGCTTTTTTCTGCGTACCGTATGCTACCACTACTACTTCACCTACATCGGATACTTTGGGCTGCATCACGATTTTAAGCAGTTTATCACTTTTAACAGCCACTGTTTGGGGCAGCATACCAATCATGGTAAACATAAGGCTGTCGCCTACATTGGCCTCGATGGTAAAGATGCCGAGGTCGTCTGTAAGCGCGTTGGAGCGTCCTGATTTGTTGACCACTGTAACGCCTACCATGGGATTGCCGTTACTTTCGGTTACCTGTCCCTTTATTTTTATACGGGCCACTTCCGGGACGGTGCTGGCGATGACCGCTTTCTTTTTGATAATAATACTTTTTTTAACGATGGAATACGTAAGTGGCTGATCTCTGAACACGTCTTCCAGTATACGTTCCAGGGGGGCGGCATCCTGTGAGCAGTTAACGGGTTTGGCATTGTCGATCATTTGCAGATCAAAAACAAAAACATAACCCGTTTGCTGCCGGATGGATTTAAACACTTCCAGCAGGGGGGCTGCTTTTACGTGGAGCGTAACCGGCTGTGCATAGCCACTGGCGGTAGCTTGGAACACTGCAGATAGTAGCAGGAGTAAGGTTAATTTCATAAAGCGAAATAGTTTTTGGTTTGATGAAACACGCCGTCTGAGGAGGCGTACTTTTTGAAAAGCTTGCATCATTTGTTTTTCCTGTTGATGTTTGTTAAGGAGGCATACCTCCGGAAAGCGCGTGCATAGCTACGCCAGGGCGGGGCTGCCGCCTGTTATTGTTTACTGTCCGGTGATACTGTGATACGTTAGTTTGCTGTCGAATTTGGTTGATACTTATTTCATAATCGTTACTTGTAGGTGTTTTATGGACTTACTGTAATTGTTTTATCCGTTATCCTGAAATGAATGCTGCCTGTTAATTCCAGTTGGTGTAATATGTCGGAGAGGCTGTCCTCTCTTGAGAACGATCCGGCGAATGATTTTCCGGTGATTTCGCCTTCGTATGCTACTTGTACGTCGTACCAGCGTGCCAGTTCGCGCATAATGGTTTTAATGTTACCGTTAAACTCGAAGCGGCCATCTTTCCAGGCGATGGCGGCACTTACGTCGGCGTTACTGATGCTGATGCCGTTATGTTCCCTGTTTACGAGTGCTTGTTGCCCGGGTTGCATACGTCTTACCGAAGTGCCGCTGATAATGTTTACCGCGCCTTCCAGCAAGGAAGTACAGATATTGTTTTCTTCTTCATATGCCATTACATTGAAGTGGGTGCCCAGTACAGCGATCTTCATGTTGGTATTGGTTTTTACAATAAAGGGCTGGTTAGGCTGCATGGCAATTTCAAAATATACTTCACCCTGTATGGTTACTTCCCTGGTACTATCTTTAAATGCGGTGGGGAAACGGATGGAAGAAGCGGCGTTTAGCCAGGCTTTGGTACCATCTGGTAATACTACCTGGTAGGTGCCGCCTTTGTTGGTATATATGGTATTGATGGTTGGCGTGGTGGTGTTGCTGTTATAGGAAATAAGATTGCCCTGCCTGTTTACCGACACCCCGTTTTGTACATTCATGGTAGTATCGGATTGTTCCAGGTCAATGACGGAGTTATCGCCCAATACCAGTCGTGCCCGTTCATTTTTAGGCGGAGCCGGGTGGCTGCTGGCAACGGGGATATCGCGTACACTGCTTTTAATATATAGCTTATAGCCTGCCACTGCTACGGCGGTGAGGGCACATGCTGCGATGGCCACGCGCTTCCATACCGGCATTATCTTAACAGGCGTATCAGGTGTGTTTTCGGATGGCGTGTTCATGATCTGCTGCAACATATTAGCGGCGGTATCATCCGGCATGGCGCTGTTATTGTCGTCGGCCGCCTGCAGGAGATCGTCCAGCAATTGTTTTAGTTCTTCGTCGTGTTCCGCCTTTTCCACCAGGAACATAAATTCCTGTTGTTCTTCCGGGGTTGACTGACCGGAATAGTGGCGATTGAACAGGTATCTGAATCGGGATACTGTCATGAATAGCGATTTGATTTACGTGGCTAAATAAGGAGACAACAAAAAGAAGCGAATGGGTTAGGGTGTTGCAAAAAAAAAATTTAGCAGCAGAACCACAGCAGTAGCAGCAATGTGTTAAGGTCCATTCGCGCCAGGCAGAACGCCCGGATAGAGCGTGTGGCGTTGGCAAGGTGTACTTTGATGGTTTCAGGGGAGAGCTGCAGGCGGTCGGCGATCTCATTTCTTTTCAGGCCGTGTTCCCTGCTTAATTTATAGATCAGTTCCTGCTGGGGCGACAACTGCGCGATAGCATTTTGCAGGATCTGTTCATATTCCTTGTGAATAATGGCGGCGTCTTTGACATGGGGAACCACGGCAGCAGAGAGTTCTGACTCCATGAGTTGTTCCCTGGCCAGTAATTTAAGGGAAGTGAAAATATGGTTACGGGTAACGGTAAAGAGGTATGCTTTGAAATGGCTGATTTCGTGCAGCTCCTGGCGTTTTAACCACATCTTTAAGAAAACATCCTGTACAGTATCTTCTGCCTGCGAGGCGCTGCCCAGTAAACGGAAAGCGATAGCGTATATACGATGGCGGTAGTGATGGAATACACTGGCAAACGCGTTGTCATTGCCTTTGGCAAGGCTCAACAATAGTTCCCTTTCATTATAGGTATTAAATTCCATACGTGGTTACAGTAGAGGCAAATTACTGTTTTATGAAATAGGATGTTAGCCGTAAATTCTCCGGGAGTAATATTATTTTAGCTTTTAGCCGTTAGCTTTTAGTAAATGCAGCGGAGGTTGTCTTTCCCAGGATTAAACTTATTTTATGATTTTCAGGATTTTTTATTTCAGTTTTTGATTCTAACCATTAATAAAGATGTGGGTAGATATCCGCTTATGTCTCCCTTAATCACTAAAATCAAAAACTGAAATAAAAAATCCTGAAAATCATAAAATAAGTTTAATCCTGGGAAAGACAAAAATCCGCGTAAGCCAAACGCCAAAAAGGGCTTATTTTAGCGGTTTAAACCGGACTGGCATTATGGAAACAATTACAGACGCAACCTATCAGGCCGCCGCAAAGGTAGCCGGCCGGGTAGAGGCGCATTTTCAGAAACATCTTTCTGCTGCGAAGGAGAATGGGGATGACGATTTGGCCGTAGTACCGGAAGCCCGGCAGGTGGAGAAGATGATAGATGTGGCCTTCTGGGCCAGCTTACGTAAGGAAGAAGGAAATCCCATCCGTATATCACTGGCCTTTTTACCGCCTTCGCAGGCGGGGAAGCCTTTATTATTTGAAAAACCGTTGCTGCTGACCCCGCAGCTGCTGACTAAACTGGCCCCGGGAGTAGAGCGGCCCGGTATACATGTAGGCGTATGGGCAGCAGGAGATGAGCTGTATGTATGGGGAACTACGATTAAACTGCCTAACCTGTGTTTTGTGCTCGATGTGTCCGAGCCGGGGCTGCTGGTCGTAAAACACCGCAGGGCAGCCGGGTTGGGTAAATTCACCAATGTGGCGGTGCTGCGCGGCGACCAGGTAAAAGTGGTCAACGAAGATAGCGGCCTGTTACCTGATAGTCCGCCGATCCTTCAGTCATTGCTGGGACTTACCTCTTCCTGTTTATGGAATAACGGGGTAAACGTGTTGATACAGATCGCTGTGTCGATGCGGGCGCATAAGCGCGGTGGTATTTTGCTGGTGGTGCCCTCCAAAGGCGATGCCTGGCGCGAGTCCATTATTCATCCGCTGCAGTACCCCATTACCCCTGCCTTTTCAGGCGTGGCCGACCTGCTGCGTTACGATGGTAAAAGCGTAACGGAAATTTTCTGGCAAAATGCGCTCCGCAGGGAAGTGGAAAATATTACCGGTCTTACAGCGGTAGACGGCGCCACCATCGTAAACGAAGAACAGGAGCTGCTGGCCTTTGGCGCCAAAATAACGCGGGCAAAAGATGCCTGGCCGGTAGATAAGGTGTTGCTGTCCGAACCGGTAGAAGGAGGCGTCCCGGCGCTGATCCACCCATCGGCCATTGGCGGTACCCGGCACCTTTCGGCAGCACAGTTTGTGCATGACCAGCACGATGCACATGCCCTCGTAGCTTCGCAGGACGGGTACTTTACGGTATTCTCCTGGTCACACCAGCAACAGCTGGTGCAGGCGCACAGGATTGATATTTTGCTGATATAGCTGATGTCGCGGTTCTTGTGATTATTTATCATTTAGATTATATTTGAGTAGGTGCTAATCCTTCAAATATCCATATGCTTGAAAAAAAACAGGTACCTGACCATTCCTCTCAAAATAGTCGTGCTGCTGCTAACAATACATCTTCGGCTGGTATTGCCTATCCGGCTGTAACGAAGCTACCAGGCATACAACCAGTCATAAATGAGGAACAACAACCGGGTGCGGTTGTACAGGAAAGCCCGTTCCCGGTGCAATTGATGAAACGGGTAAAGCCGCAATGGGGCGATATGGATGAAAGAAAGAAGGGCAAGGACAAGGACAAGGGTGAAAAAAGCTCAGATGAAAAAAGCTCAGATGAAGACAAGGATAAAAAAAGCGAAGATGAAGGAAAGGAAGCGCCGCCCAAAAAGCAACGTACAAAAAGCCCTTCCAAAGTAGCGCCGAAAGAGGAAAAAGAAAAGGAGAAGGAAAAGGAAAAGAAAAAGGTGTCTCCAAAGAAACACAGGGCTAAAAAGCAAAGACCGGCTAAACGAAAAGGAAAGGAAGTAGTGAAAGGTGAGCCCGGGAAAGGGGGGGCGCCCGGAAAGGAGAAAGATGTGAATATGCGGCATGGTATTGCATTAAAGTATGAGCTGCAGCAACCGGAAAGGGAGGAAGATGAGCACGAAGAAGCGATGGACGAGGAAGCAAAAGATGTTTTTGTGAATAAGGACGAGGTGGCAGGGCGTATCGCTAAACTTTATGAAACCGATGATGACATAGCTGAGTTCCAGCAACCGGTGCCGGAAAAGGAAAAGGATGAGGAAGAAGAGGAAGTGGTATTAGTACCGGAAGAAGGTGAAGAAGAAGCGCCACTGAAAATCCCGCCGGTGTTATTGTCCGAGCTGTCGCCCATGATTATCAGCCAGATTCGCGCAGCAACGACAGAAGAGGAGGTGAAGAAGTTGCTGGATGAATTCAAGGGGGAGAAAATGCAAACCGCTTACCTGGCTACGCTTATACACAACAAGGATCTACATAAAGATGAGATGAAGCAGCGGGCCGTTGTTTATGAAAACCTGTTTACCCGTCCGGAGAAACGGGATAAAGACTCGTCTGCAAGAGATGCATTACCACAGCGATATAATGATAAGAAAGGGGCCAAGGTATCAGAGAACCTGGGCAGGGTAAGTAATGCCCTGGGAGAATTGGGTTTGGCGGGAAAAGATTATGGGCCGGACGACGGGCTGAAAGAGCATACAACCGCAGTAGGAAAGGCGTTGGATGAAAAAGATGCTGCCGCCCAAAATTTATACGCGCTATCTGATTACGCCAATACGCTCTACTCCCAATACCGCGATATTGTGGAAGAACCATGGAACGCTACTACGCGTGGAAAGAAACAGACCAAAGATACACCTGCGGAAAAACGGACTACGCTGTACGCCGCCCAGCTGGCGCTGGAAAGTGACCTGCTGAAAGATATGGCGATCTCAAAACCTGTATACCGCTGGGTAGAAGGGATAGAAGAACATCAAGTAGGGGACCTGATCACTCCAATGGCCTTGTACTCCACCTCGGCAGGCACTAACAGCAGTGAGGTATTTGCCAAAAAAGACAAGGAGCGTACCCTCTTTATTATTGATGAATCAGTTTCCGGCCGCCTGATCCAGGTACTCACCGGTACAAAGAACTGGTATCAGCGTGAGGTATTGTTTCCCGCTTACGCCCAGTTTGTGATAAAACGCAAGCAAAAGAAGACCGCCGCGGATGAGGGGGAAAAAGATGCGGTATGGTACCTAATGGCTGAATTGAAAGAGGCACCCAAACCTGCGCCTAAACAGGAGATCAAAGGGATTGGTTTGCCAGAGGGAGACGAAGCTGGCAAATACAAACTGACAAAGGATTTTTTGACACAATCGCTAGTAGACAAAAAACACCGCGATCTGTTTGACGGTGGCAACCCTTCCAGGAAACAACTGGAAAAAGCTGGTGTAGAAATGAAGGATGATACAGATGTGGCGGCGATGAATGTGCACAATGTATACGGAGAAAAAACGCACGAGCGCTGGGCTGCAGCCATGGAAAACAAAACAGAACGGCAGCAAATCCTTACAAAAGAGAAATTCGGAGCATACTATACAATGCTGATGAACAAACCACCGGTTTACCGCACAAAAGAAGTAGGATGGGGCGATAACAATACCTACCCAAGGCTTAGCAAAGGGGAACAGGAAGCGGTAGATGGCCATGGTTTGCTGAAGTATCCGACGATCTCCCAAAATGGGAAGGCGGACTTCCTGGCATGGGTGAAGCAATATAGCTTTGGAGGGCCCGTTCCTTCTATCGGAAAGAATTTATCTAAAGCGAACTTCATAAAACATATCAACAGTATCACAGATAAACGCATTCCGATCAGGCCTGAACTGATGTTTACCTATCAGCAAAAACACGGCGGAATTAAAGAACCGGATAATACCACCTGGAAACAGGAAGTAACTCATGGTGTGCCCAACGAGGGCGCGCTGGAAAAAGATGTTGTATTAAAATTGAATGAAACGGCTGCCGGACTGGAACAAATACTCTCCCTGTTGTTAGCTAAGGTGATCACGCCTGCAGTATACATGGAAAGAGTGCAGCGCTGGGCTGCCAGCCTGCAGCAGGAAATAGTATCCATCCACCCTTTTAATAATGGTAATGGCCGCCTGAGCCGCCTCTTGATGTACAAGGTGTTGCAAGCTTACAGTATTACTCCGCGGGGACACGAGGCAGCGAACGCCCTACCCTTGCTGGATGATCCTGAAAAAGACCTGAAGATGAATAAGGAAGACTGGTACAGGCATGTTTTCAAAAAAGAAGCATAGCTTAAATATCCGCTTATATCTCCGTTAATCTTTAAAATCAAAAAATGGAAAAGAAAAAATCCTGTAAATCATCATAATCACTATTAATCCTGGGCAAAGACAAAAACGCTGAGATGCACAGATATTTTATTATAAACAAGCCATACAACATGGTGTCGCAGTTTATCAGTTCCCATGAGGTGAGACTGCTGGGGGAGCTGGATTTTGATTTCCCGGAAGGTACGCATGCAATAGGACGGCTGGATAACCATTCAGAAGGATTACTGATATTAACCACCAATAAAAAAGTGACCCGGTTGCTGTTCCAGGGGAAAACGCCGCATGAGCGTACCTACCTGGTACGGGTAAAGGGCATCATGAACCAGGAAACCTTACAGCGGCTGAAAGACGGCGTATCTATTTGTGTGGGCGAGGGACAGGAGTACGTAACCACACCCTGCAAGGTGGAGATTGTAGAGCGGCCGGCAGGATTATTTGATCATCCGAGGGAGCTGCCCATCAACGTACCGCATACCTGGCTTACCATTACTTTAACCGAAGGGAAATTTCACCAGGTAAGAAAGATGGTGGGAGCCGTAAGTCATCGTTGCCAGCGGCTGATCCGTGTATCTATCGAAGGCTTGTTGCTGGGCGATCTGCAGCCCGGAGAGGTGAAAGAGTTTGGAGAGGAGGAATTTTTTTCCTTGCTGAAAATAGATGATTATAAAGATTAACGCATGTGCCGGGGTCAATTTCCGGGCAAGAATAGTGAATATCGCATTAGGTTACGGAGATGATTCTTATTAGGTTTGACCTTTGGAATCATGCATTAACGAGCAATTATTATGAGGAAACTTTTCTGGCTTGCAGGGGCTTTGTGTGTATCGCTGCAGGTAACTTTTGCGCAGTCGCAGCGCTATCCCATTATTCCCTATCCGCAGGAACTGCAGGCGAAGCCTGGTGTTTTTGCGATTACGCCGGCCACCAAACTGGTATTGCCGGAAGATCCTTCGCCTTTCGTCACAGAGACCGAACAACTGCAATTACTGCTTACACAGGCGTTAGGTAAGCCTTTGCCGACGGTAGCCAAAGCAAGCAAAGGGACCATTGTGATGCGTCAGAACCCTGCGCTGGCAGGAGAGGAGGACTATACGCTGGACGTAAGCACCGGGCAGATACTGATGACGGCGAAAACGCCGACCGGCTTTTTCAGGGCTATTCAAACCCTGCGGCAACTGATGCCGCCTTCCATAGAAGATGCACGCGCGGCTGATCTGAAGCTGATCAGCATTCCGGCGATGCAGCTGAAAGATCACCCGGTATATGGCTGGCGTGGCATGCACCTGGATGTGTCGCGTCACTTCTTCTCTGTAAATTATCTGAAGAAATTTATTGATCTGCTGGCGTTATACAAGATGAATAAGCTGCACCTGCACCTGACGGACGATCAGGGCTGGCGCATTGAAATAAAAAAGTACCCGCTGCTGACTTCACAGGGCGCATGGCGTGAGTTTAACAACCAGGATTCGGTATGTATGCAAAAGGCCGTCGACAATCCTGACATGGCTATTGATACCGCACATATCATTCATAAAGATGGTAAAACCTTGTATGGCGGCTTTTATACGCAGGAGCAGATGAAGGATATTATCCGCTATGCGGCTGCCAGGCATGTAGAAATTATACCGGAGATAGACATGCCAGGTCATATGATGGCTGCCATCAGGGCGTATCCTTTCCTGGCCTGCAGCGGTGAAATAGGCTGGGGTAAAAGCTTTTCCACGCCAATTTGTCCGTGTAACGAATCCACTTTTGCTTTTGCAGAAGATATTTTTACCGAGATCGCTGCGCTGTTTCCTTCTAAATATATTCACCTGGGTGCGGATGAAGTAGAAAAGACCAGCTGGGCCGCGTCGCCTCTCTGTGCGGAGGTGATGAAAGCCAACAACCTGAAAACGGTAGAAGAGCTGCAAAGTTATTTTGTAAAACGGATGGAGAAGTTCTTCAACTCCAAAGGCAAAACCCTGATTGGCTGGGATGAAATACTGGAAGGAGGTATCAGTCCTACGGCGGTACTGATGTACTGGCGCTCCTGGGTGCCCGATGCGCCTGTAAAAGCAGCGCAACATGGCAACCAGGTGATCATGACACCGGGTAACCCGCTTTATTTCGATGGCACACCGGATCGTAACGCTATTTATAATGTGTACCATTTTCAGCCGATACCGAAAGGATTAACTGCGGGGGAAGCAAAGCATATTATGGGCGCCCAGGCGAACATCTGGACAGAATATATTCCTTCTGAAAAACGGGCGGATTATATGTTTATGCCCCGTATGACCGCGTTGGCGGAGGTATTGTGGACCAACCGCAATCATTACGACGACTATCTCCAACGCCTGAACGAACAATATAAACGTCTTGATCTGCTGGGTGTACATTACCGTTTGCCTGATCTGGATGGATTTACAGAGGATAATGTATTTGTAGACAAGGGGGTGCTCGATGTTAAGAAGCCACTAACGGATATGACTATCCGCTATACCACCAACGGTACGATCCCGGATGAACATGCGAAGGCGTTACCGGCGCATTATACCATTACTTCGCCGGAAACTATTAAGCTGGCGGCTTTCAGCCCGGCGGGCAACCGGGGGGATATTTACACCCTGCGTTATCGTAAAGAGGCGTACCGTAAAGCTACGGTAGTAAAGGATGCAAGGCCCGGTTTGAAACTGGACTATTATAATGGCGTCTTTAAAAGCGCTGCTAAAATAAAAGAGCAATCAGATAGCAGTATGCGCGTTAACAACGCTATTATTCCTGAAGGAATGGGTAAAGGCGGTGGTGCTTTTGGCGCGCGGATACAGGGTTATATCAATGTGCCTGTAACGGGGATCTATAGTTTTTACCTGACCGTAGATGATGGTGGTATTTTATATATAGATGACCAGGAAGTAGTGAATAACGATGGCTGGCATGCTCCATTCCAGAAGAGCGGGCAGGTAGCGCTGGAGAAAGGCTGGCACCCGGTGAAGCTGGCTTTTGTAGAAGGCGGCGGTGGTTATACGCTGAAGCTGGAATACAGTGTGAACGGCAGTAAACTGCAACCGGTACCAGACAGCTGGTTTGGTGCAGGCAGATAAAAATTAACTGGCAAGTGCTTTCCGTTTCTGCAACGGAAAGCACTTTTTCCTTATTTTTGATACTATCTATGCGTATCATTAAAATACTATTGTTCCTGTTAACCTTTGGCCAGGCCGCCTTTGCAACGGATGCCGCGCTGGCAAAAATACTGGAATCTCTCACTTCGCAGCAAAGAACGCTGCTTTATCAATACGGCACATTGCATACCTGGGCGGGGCCTGCACCCGCGGATAGTTTCTGGCAGCAGCACCGGACGGCGCTTGGGGCTATTACTCCTGAGCAGGGAAAGTTACTGGCGGCGGAGTTGCTGACCAATACGGAGCTGGTATATGCTGTAAAGCAACCTTCCCGTTTACAGGCGTTGCGTGGCGTATTCACCGCATCAAGACTGCTACTCGGGCTGGCTGCGCTGATAGGGGCTTTTGCTGTATTCCAGTTGCTGGGTAAATATTTGCCGGGGATATGGCAATGGTTGGTCAGGCATTTCTATCCATTGTTCCGCTGGTTGTTTTCTCCGCGTATGCTTAGCTGGGAGTTGCTGGCGGCGGGTATTGCCGCTGTTTATTTCGGGCCGCTGTTACCGGAGGTGGTGATCCGTACATCGTTGATCCACCTGGGGTTTGCGCTGATATGGATGCAGCTAACGGCTATCACTACACGTGAACATGGCGCTAAACAATATGTAGATATTTTGCGGCGCAGTTACGGGGACTACTATACGCCGCTGCAGGCTTTTATCCATATTGCTGTTCCTGCCATACTGGTGTCGGTAGCGGTATTTTGGGTGATGATGGTTTGTCCGGATGCGTGGTACCGTTACGAAGTGATAGTGCCGGCTATGACCGGTGTGTTTGCGTTGCCGCCGTTACGGAGTATGGAAGCTGCGTTGAGCCGGGGGCTATTTCCGTTTCACGAGTCTCATTTAAGAAAACAGGACCGGCGTTTTGCGGCCTATATAGTGATATCGATAGGGGTATGGGTAGTATTGTTGTTGTTACCGGTGACGCTGAATGAATCGCTGCTAATGTTGACTGTTTTCGTGGTGGGAATGCTGCTCATGCTGTCCATCATAGAGGCTACGCATTGCGGCATGCCCAACTACTGGTGGCTGCAGGTGGTTACTTTGTGCTTCCTCTTTGCCGCGGTGCTGGCAGGCGCTCAACTGGGACTGCTTTTTGTGACCTGGACGGGAATGATTGGCTTACTGGCGTTTGTGCTGATCAAATATTGGGAGCTGCCCGTGGCGTTGGGTTGGAGCTGGAAGAACAAAAAGGCCTGGGGCACGCTGGGTATGGCTTTGCTGATATGGGGTATAGCTGCCTTGATTCGCTTGCGGCCGGAATGGTTTGCGATATTTCCCGGATAGTTTGGCAATATTTAATGCGAAATTTGATGTAAAAGTGTATTTTTGCGCTCCTTACTTGTGTCGAATTTAATTAATTTAAGATACGCGTAGATCTGAATAACGTACTGACAAGGCTTCTCAGGGCCTCCAAGGCGTTTGCAGGGTCTGCGCTTTTTATTTTCTCCTCTTTTTTTTTGTGCCGGTCTGGTACTATTTGTCTTTGTTGCTGATATATAAGTGATGATCCTCGTTTTTTTTATGAATGGTTATGATTCACAGAAAAAATGTGATAAATTCAATAACTGTACTTTATACGCTTAATCGTTTCAAATCACGTTATGGTGAGAACATTCGCATTTTTAGCATTGCTTGGCTTAAGCAGCAGTGCAGCAGCCCAGCAGAAGGCTCCGGCCTATCCATTGATCACACATGATCCTTATTTCAGTATCTGGTCTACCACCGATGAATTAAATGGGAGCTCCACCACGCACTGGACCGGCGCTTCACAGTCGTTGACCGGTTTGGTAAAGGTAGATGGGGTTACTTACCGCGTACTCGGGCAAAATGTACAAAGCTATGACCCGGTAGTACCTACCAGCGACGAAAAAGCCTACCAGGTGAAATACACGGAGTCAGCTCCCGGCGGCGACTGGATGCAGGACACCTATAACGACCAGGACTGGAAAACCGGCAAAGCCCCATTTGGCGATAATCCGAGCCTGGGAGGCACGCCCTGGAAAAGTCATGACCTCTGGACCAGGAGAACCTTCGACGCCGGCAACTTATCAGCTGCTGACCTGTTTTTAAAAATATCTCACGATGATAATATTAAAGTATACCTCAACGGAGAAGAAATATACGCGCACGACGGCTGGCTGAATAAATACATTTATTTACCCATCAGCGACGCTGTAAAAAGTAAATTGAAGCCCAAAGGCAATGTGCTGGCCATTCACATCCTGAATACCGCCGGTGGCGCCTTTCTTGATGCCGGCATCTCGCGTTTGTCTGCCATGCCTGGTGAAAAGGGCATTGAAAAAGGTGTGCAGACAGCCGTTAATATCAATGCTACACAAACCAGCTATGATTTTACCTGCGGTAAAGTGAACCTTACGCTCACCTTTACCTCTCCGCTGCTCATGGACGACCTGATGCTGCTGTCGCGCCCCGTATCTTATATTGCGTATAAGGTAGCCGCCAACGACAACGCTTCCCACCAGGTGGCTGTATACTTTGGCGCTTCCACCAATGTGAGTGTGAACGTGTCTTCACAGCCTGTGACCACCACGAAGTATACTTCCGGTCAGCTGTCGGTGTTGAAAGCCGGCACCAAAGAACAACCTGTTTTAAAGAAGAAAGGGGACGACCTGCGCATTGACTGGGGGTATATGTATGTAGCCGCCCCAACAGCAGCACACCCTGTACAATACATTAGCAACGGCGGCGACGCCATGCAGGCATTTGCCCGGGGTACCGGCGCCACTGCCAAACAGGACAAAGACCTGGTGTTAAGTACCGCAGTAAACCTGGGCGCCGTGAGCAGTACCCCGAAAGAACAGCTGTTCCTGCTCGGCTACGACGACCTCTTTGCATTGCAGTACTTCTCCACCAACCTCAAAGCATGGTGGAAAAATGATGCCGCGCAAACCATCGATAAACAACTCAATGCAGCCTATACCGACTATGCCGCTATTCTCGATAAATGCGCAAAATTCAATGCACAATTACACCAGGATGCGGTAAACGCCGGCGGCGAAACGTACGCCAAACTCTGCGAACTGGCCTACAGGCAAGCCATTTCAGCACATAAGCTGGCAAAGAGTCCACAAGGCGATATCCTTTTTCTTTCCAAAGAAAACTTCAGCAATGGCTGTATCAATACAGTAGATGTTACTTATCCATCTGCACCATTATTCCTGCTTTACAATCCTGACCTGCTCAAAGGCATGATGAACGGCATCCTCTATTTCTCTGAAAGCGGTAAATATACCAAGCCTTACGCCGCCCACGATCTGGGTACCTACCCGCTCGCCAACGGACAGGCATACGGAGAAGGCATGCCTGTAGAAGAATCCGGCAATATGCTCGTCCTCGCCGGCGCCATCGCCCGCGCAGAAGGCAACGCCGACTACGCCAAAAAACATTGGGCTACACTCACCACCTGGGCAGAATATCTGATGAAAGAAGGCTTCGACCCAGCCAACCAGCTGTGCACCGACGACTTCGCCGGCCACCTGGCCCGTAATACCAATCTCTCTTTAAAAGCTATTGCCGGTATCCGCGCATACGCCATGCTGGCGCGCATGTCAGGTCAAACCGCCATCGCAGACAAATACGAAAAGAACGCCAAAGAAATGGCCGCCAAGTGGATTAAACTTGCAGACGACGGCGATCATTTCAGTCTTGCTTTCGAAAGCAAAAATACCTGGAGCCAGAAATACAACATGGTATGGGATAAAGTACTGAACTTCGACCTGTTTCCTGCAGCCGTATACAAGAAAGAGATCAACTACTATCTTACACAGCAGCATAAATTCGGGTTACCACTCGACAGTCGTAAGACCTATACCAAGTCCGACTGGATTATGTGGACCGCAGTGCTGACGGATAATGCGGAGGATTTTAATGCGCTCGTTTCTCCGCTGTACACCTATGCAACGGGAACGACTACACGTGTTCCGCTGAGTGACTGGCATGAAACGACGGATGGGAAGATGGTGGGTTTCCAGGCCAGGAGTGTGGTAGGAGGGTATTTTATGAAGATGCTGGATGCGAAGTTTAATCCTTCTTCTTCGGCTGCTTCCCGGTGAATTATAGCGTCTCCGGGGTTGCCTGGAGGCGCTTTGAATAAAAAAGAACTGAATAAAATTTGGAGAGAATTTAGAAATTGTTATCTTTGCACTCCGTTAAACAAACGGGGTGAATGATTCCCTAGCTCAGTTGGTAGAGCAATACACTTTTAATGTATGGGTCTTGGGTTCGAGTCCCAAGGGGATCACCACAGAGAGTAAAAAGAAATACTCTTACGTAATTAAAACCTTGTAGAAGCTGATTCTACAAGGTTTTTTTGTTTTTAGTGGTAAAGTTGTGGAGTCCTGTGTAAGGATAGAAAAGGGATCAAGTTGAAAAGTTGGGGGATTGGGTGAATTTTAAGCATAAAGTTTGGTTAATCTGTAGAGAAAAAACTCCACGTCCCTGACGCCTCGTAAGGCATTTCTAAAGGACTTAATCTTG
>NZ_JAGTXB010000015.1 GCF_018224885.1 Chitinophaga hostae
CACAAACCGGGCATCTCGCCAATCATACTATTATTTCAACTTCTTTTTATACTCGGCAAGTTGCTTTTCTAATTCTGTTATGGTATCCTTTATAATAAACCCGGCAAACTTCCCTTCTTTCAAATATTGTTTACCTGCAGCTAATGCTTTCCCCTGCTTTT
Organism: Chitinophaga hostae; assembly: GCF_018224885.1. Taxonomy (GTDB): domain Bacteria; phylum Bacteroidota; class Bacteroidia; order Chitinophagales; family Chitinophagaceae; genus Chitinophaga; species Chitinophaga hostae. The sequence goes on from NZ_JAGTXB010000015.1 coordinate 162, forward strand.
CAACCGCCTGCTTATAGTCGCCCATGTTCGCATATGCGGAAGCCATTTCAGCATAGGCAAGGTTTGCCGGCATCTGTGGATTTTTGAGCTGCTCATTTAACAGCGCTAACCCATATTGGTAGGTACTCTTCTTTAAACCTTTCTTCCTGACTATTACAGCAGCTGTAGAGCCGGTGTACCCGGGTTTGGTTTTTTGCCATTCCCTTACAAACACCATCGCGCTGTCTTCATTGAGGTTATCAATCATCAGGTTGAATTTAAAGAACCCGAGCGTGCCTGCAAATGCTGGCATGTTTGCCATGGCGGAATCCAGCAATGCCATTGCTTTGTCGTATTGTTTATCCCCGGAAAGTGCCTCATAGCGCTTAAAAACATTTGTAAACGGCGCCATTGCAGAGTCATTCTGCCTGTCCTTTTCTGCTTTTTCTCTTTTGGCTGTTTCCATGTCATACTTCCCGGCCAATACAATATTAACAATAGAATCCAGTTCAATAGGATGCCCCATCCAAAGGATAATTCCATCCTTCACCATGATCGTACAGGGGATGCCATCCTGCCCGGCAGCCTTCATCCAGTTATTTCCCATAAACTCATCCTTGCTGTCGGTCACTACATTGAAATCCATTTTATTGCCCATCTGTCCTACAAAACGTTCCACTTTCGGCCAGTAGCTTTCATAAGGTTTACCGCCGTGATTTCCTTCCCAGATGTCAACGGCGATCACCGTTGCCTGGTGTTTCCGTTCTCTTGCAAATTCCGACAGATGTGGCATAGAAGCAATACACGGGCCACACCAGGTTGCCCAGAACTCAAACAGGTACAGGCGCCCCTTCTCATACTCCTTAATAGGTGTGCCTTTCAGCCATTTACCATATTGCAGCTCGGGCGCTTTGTCCCCTACTGTAAGCTGGGGCTGTTGCTGTGCAATAGCAGACATGCCAAAACAACCAAGGGAAAACAAAACGATGCTCAGCGTTCTCATAATTTTAGTGCGGTGAATCATTTGTGTTGGTTTTTGATTTTTATGGTGAACTTTTATTTAAAAATTGGGTAACGTCAACACCGCCGCCGGATCGGTCGGTTGAACGATTAATTCTTTTCCGTTGTTGTCAGCGGCCTTCCTTATCATGGGCAACCCATTCCGGAAGTAGTCATATCCGGCATGGCCTTCAAATGCCAGCTCCATACGCCTTTCCTTGAGAATGGCTGTCAGCAGTTGATTGTCGGGTATACCGGCTATATCTGATGCCGGCAAACCGGCACGGGTATGAATAACAGTCAGCTTCAACCTTGCCTGGCCGTAGTTACCCAGCTTCGCATAGGCCTCTGCTTCATTGAGGAATAATTCCCCGGTGCGGAAATAGATATTGGGCGCATGCGTAAAAAGTTGGGTAAAAAGCACCAGCAATTTTGTTGTTTCCCGGTAACCGGTAGCGGAATTCAGCTTAAAAAAAGAATACCTGATGTCCTGCGGAGTATACAGCTGAAGCAGATCAGACGAAGGCATAAAGAATCCGCCCTGCCCAACGTTCGGATCATAATTGAACATTATTCCAATACGCGTGGTACCAGTGCTGTTGTCAAAGGCAAATATGATCTCTTTATTGGATGCAAAGTTGGCTCTGCCAATGCTTCCATCTGCATCATCCGCAAACAGCTTCCTATAGTCCTCTCCCTGCAGGAGCGCAAATTTTCCGTCATTCTGATTCAATGCACTATCTGCATAAGTGATGGCAGCCTGGTTAAAAGAAGCATCAGGACCGGCTGCACTCCCTCCCATATACAGGTATACGCGCGACAATAATGCCCAGGCAGCTTCTTTGCTGGCAAAGCTATTGGCTTTTACCACCGGCACTTTCATCAATTGAGCGGAGAGTTTGGCTTCCGTGATGATGAAATTATATACCTCCTGCACAGTCGCAGGGGCTGGCACATCTGTCAAACTGCTGGTCTTTTTTATCGGCACGCCTTTATTGGCAGCAGCACCCAGGTAATAGGGCTTTCCATATAACCTCACCAGGTTGAAGTATGCAAGTGCCCTGAGAAAATGGTTTTCTCCTTTAGCATAGATGACCGCATTTTTATCATCATCAGAGGCAGATGGAAAATAAACTTTCTCAAAATCCTCAATTCCTTCGAGGACTGTATTTACACCGACTATCAACTGGTAGGAGCCCCGATAAAAATCATTACTGAACCCTAACTCCGGACCATTGCTATTTCTGTAAAAGAACGCATCGGTTATTTTCCCGATTTGCCCGAACGTTCGCAACGTAACGTTATTACCGCGGGTTTCAGAAAGATTCAATACCGGCTCATCATAGGAGGCTGTTGAGTTGTCGCGCAACATCGAATAATTGCCAACAGTTGCCTCCACTATCCCTGCCGCAGAGGCCAATTCTCCGTCCTTATCAATTTTAGTCAGCGGACTGATTTCATCTATCTTTTTATTGCAACCTGTTGCAATGAACAAGCCCAAAAGTAGTATGGCGTAGTTTCTCATCATGTAAATTTTGCTTGATCAAAAAGTTGCCTGTATTCCGAATATATACCGGCGTGGAATACTGAGCGGACCAGCCGCATTGCCGAAATCCTGTGCATTACCCACCGATGGGCCTTCCGGGCTGGACGCGACAAGAAATTTGTTATAAACCGTATACAGGTTGTCGCCGCTTATATAAGCAGTGAGATTGGACAATCTCATACGACTTAGCAATTTCTCCGGCAGGTCATAACTAAAGCGAACATTGCGTAAGGCCACATTACTGGCATCCCGCATATACCGGCTGGAGCCGAAATAATCCGCTGTGGCCTGGTAGTAGAGGGCCGGTTCTGTTGCATTGGTTTGTCCCGGCGTAGTCCAGGGAATCTGGCTTTTCCTGTATGCCACCTGGTTGGAACGTCCTATATTCGCTGTTTGCATAGCGGCTGCGCTATTATCGACTACGATATATTTAAACGCATAGGTGATCAATACACTGAGCGAAAATCTCTTGTAGGTAAAGGTATTCGTCAAACCTCCATAAAACCTGGGCTGAAAGGATCCGATCGTCTGCAGCTGCCTGTTATCAGAAGCAGCATCTACTTCCGCCACTGTATTCACATATTCCACTCCTACCCGATTTCCTTTCTCGTCGAAAAGCAATTTCTCGAACCTGGGCTTGCCGGTCTGAGGATCTACACCGGCATATTTCACCGCTTTCAGCGCGTTTATATCATCCCCTTTGTACAGGAAATAATTATTCTGCGCATAATATCCTTGTTTCAGCGAATCATTTGCAACACTGGTGATTTGATTTTTGTTGAAGCTAAAATTGAAAGAAGTACTCCACGTGAAATTCTTTCTCTCCATATTCCGGGTATTCAATACTACTTCTACTCCCCGGTTCTCTACTGCTGCAGCGTTTTGCCACTGAGTAGGAAAACCGGTGATACCAGGCAGTTGTACTTTCTGCAATAAATCCTGGGATTTCCGGTTGTACACATCAACTGTGGCAGTGAGGCGCTTGAACAGTTGTACATCTATACCTGCGCTGAACGTTTTGGTGATCTCCCATTTCAGCACAGGATTACCCAATACTGAAATAGTGGCTCCCCCTTGCCCGCTGTAAACGATCGATGGATTATATAATGTCCTGGTCAGGAAATTATCTCCCAGCTGGGAGCCGCTGGTACCATAGTTGGCGCGTACCTTCAGGTTATCGATCCATTTGATTTGCCGCAGGAATTTCTCCTCACTCATCACCCAGGCGGCACCAAGCGAATAAAAAGTACCATAGCGATTATCCCGGCCAAAACTGCTGGAAGCATCCGTACGTATAGAACCACTGAAACTAAGCCTGTCGAGATAGGTATAGGCCGCCTCACCGAATGCAGAATAAACTGCCTTCACATCTTTACCTCCTTCAATGTTGCCGGCTTTCGTACTGGGAATGCCAAAAATGCTAAGGTCAGCAGCGCCTCCCACCTGCCTGGCCAGGGAAATAACGGGATAGCCTGCACGAACATGATTAACATTCACCAGCATATCCTCCATCGTAGTTTGCCCGAATTCCATAGCAGCCAAGGCACGGAAGGTATGTGCGTTTACTGTTTTGTTGAAATTCAGCTGGTTGGAAGTCAGGAAGGACGACAAATTCGCCGTAGTAGTTCCCAGGTAGCCCTGCGGTGCGAAGATTGAACTCCCACCATAAAAAGTCCTTACATCAATGTATTGTGTATTCTTATTATAATTCAGGTTACCTGAATTTGTCGACGAAATGGACAGCCAGTCATTAATCCTGTATGCCAGTTTAGCAGAACCAAAGAATAATTGTCCCTGCTGTTTATTGTAATTAAACTGACGATTGAATAACGGGTTGTCGGTCACCTGATCGGCGCCAGCCATTTTGAACTTTAGCGCCTGTGCGATGGAACCGTCTGCGTTGTAGGGATTAGCCCAGGGAATTAATTGCTGAATGCCCACGATACCTCCTGCCTGGTCCGTCCGGCCGTCATTAAGAATGCCATTGATAGATAAGGTAGCCGTCAACCTGTCGGTCAGTTTACTCTCCAGGTTAAGGCGAAAAGTCTTTCGGATAAGACCATTGTTTACGCCGGTTGATTGTTCATTATAATAAGACGCCCCCGCATAATAACGCGTTCTGTCATTTCCTCCGCTGGCAGCCACGTTTACTTCCGTGGTATTACTCGTTACAAAAGCGTATTTCGTCCAGTCGTAACCGTTATTAACCTGGTCCTGTGTTGGCAGTCTGTAATTCAGGTAATCATTCAGCGTGGGAAACGCCGGAGCAAGTGAAGCTTTGTTGATGGAATAATCTTCTGTATAGAAACGTTTCTGCAGGTCGTACAGCCCTGCGGCGTCCAGGAACTTCATAGCGCCACGATTCGGGCTGTTGATGCCGTATTTTACTTCCGCCGAAATACGGGGTTTCGTTCCGCCACCTCTTTTGGTAGTTACCACCAATACGCCGGCAGCAGCTCTTGATCCATATATGGCGGTGGCCGCCGCATCTTTCAGTACCGTGATGTCCTGTATTTCCTGGGGAGTGACCAGCTCCTTTAAATTCTGATTGGGCATAATAACACCATCCAGTACAATGAGTGGCCCGTAGTTCTGCGCGGGAATCACAAATTCATTGTAGGGGTCCAGACCAACACCTGCCACACTGCTCTGCCCTCTCATAAATATCTGTCCGCCTTTACTGGTAGGATCTGCCCCGTTCTGGTCCGATATATAAAGACCTGCCGCCCTGCCCTTCAGCAATGCCACCGGGTCAGAAGACGTAATTCCGTTCCTGATCTCATCCCCGGATATTTTCTGGAAGGAACCGGTAATTTCTCCCGGTTTTTTGACCGAATAACCGGTGGAAACCACTACTTCCTTTTGCTCAATGATATTTCGCTGAAGCGTGAAAGTCAGCTCCTGTGGGGTATTCGTCACTACTAGTTTTTTAATAATAGTAACGTATCCTACACAGGAAACCTCCACAGAATAAGTACCTGCCGGAATATTCAGCAACACAAAAATTCCATCATCACCGGTTACACCACCGGTTGCCAATGGTTTCAACCGGACCGTTACACCCGGAACAGGGTTACCATCAGTATCTGTGATCAAACCCTTTATCACCACCAGCGAATTTTCAATTTCCGATGCATTCACCTGCCTGGCGGAAGGAGCTGCGGAAGGTACTTTCGGGGATATGGTGATAGTGGTATTCCGGATGTTATAGCGCAAAGGCTGATCCTGGAAGAGCAGATCCAAAAATTTCTGCAACGGTAAATCCTTTACAGTAATGGTAACGGGCCTGGCGGATGACAACAACTTCTCATCAAAGAAAAAAACATAGCCCGTTTGTTTTTCTGTCAACGACAATACTTTTGAGAGCTGCTCCTCTTTAACGGAAATGGAGACTTTTCCCTGCGCCACTGCGGTGGCCCCCAGCTGAAAAGTGAAAACAAAAATTAATGCCATCGCTAATTTCATGATACGAAATATTGGACAGAGAAAATAACACGCAGCCCCACGCGGCCATGAGCGCCTGATCTTTTTTTCCATAATTTTGGTTGGTTTGGTATATAAAAAATGTCATAAAGACAATTAAAAATACAGCTATAAGCGGGTGTTGACGCACGCTGGCTGCCTGGTTTTTAATTGTTGGTGGTGATTGATAATGAAATTTACTGTTGGCTAATTGAATACCACAATTGTTTTCCCTTCCATTCTGAACCGGACATTTACATCCTGTAATATTTCAAGCACTTGTTCCAGTTGCAGGTTCCTGGTAATTTTTCCGCCAAATGTGCGGGCCGGCAACTCGCCTTCATAGCGTATGCTGACGCCATACCAGCGGCTGATTTCATTCATTACCGATTTAAGATCGGCATGTTCAAAATTGAATAGCCCATTCCTCCATGCATTTACCTGGTCGATATTTACATTATTAATTACGGCGATATTGGTTGATCCGCTTTGTGCAGGCTGTTGTGCCTGTTCACCAGGTTTAATGATAACAGGTTTACCGGGTATTCCCGATACTGCTACCGCTCCACTGAGCAGGGTAGTTTTGATAAGCCCGTCATCCTGGTAAGCATTTATATTGAAGTCCGTTCCTAATACCGACACTTCCGACTGGTTATTTACGGAGATCCGGAAGGGCATCGCTGCGTTTCGGGCAACATCAAAATAAGCTTCCCCCTTCATCTCTACCCGGCGTTCGTTGCCCTGAAAAACGGTTGGATACCGGATTGAACTTCCTGCATTGAGCCATACCATAGTCCCGTCGGGCAAAGTGACCTTAAACTGGCCGCCAGACGGCGTAGAAAGGGTATTATAAGCTACTTTGGTACTATTCCCTGAATGGTCATACTTCAATTCTGCCCCCTGTTGCTGAACGATACTCCCCTCCTGTTTTAATATTTTGTTGCCGCTGCTGTCAAGTTGAACAACCGAACCATCATCTAACACCAGGATAGCATGCCGGTACCCGGGCGGAATCGTTGCCGCAACCGTTTTAACAGGCGTAATGCGCTGGTGGTACAGGAAGAATCCGCCGGCGGTGACCAGTACAAATATGATCGCTGCCGCGGCCCGGTACCAGCCCCTGCGTATAGGTTTAACCTGCGCCGGATGAGCCAGGATAGCGGTAAGCACATGTGATCCATCAGGAGCCTCGACGTTATCATCCTTCATTGCTTCCCAACATTGACGAAGATGTGGTTCCAGCCGGGAGTTATCCGTCTCCAGTATCATTTGCATTAACTCCTGCTGTTCTTCTGCAGTAACAGCATCCGCGAAAAATCGTATCAACAGGTCGTTCAGCCGGTCATTCATCTGAAAATAATTTAGCCCTACTTATAAATGACACCTGGGTTTTTAAAAAGTATATGGCTTCCGCTATTTTTTTTCAAAAAATTGGGAAAGTACCAGCATCAGTGCCAGCCCCAGGGAGGAACGTTCTTTAACGTATTGTGCAATCAGCCCAACTGCCTGCTGCATATACTTCTTTACAGTAGGTAACGCAATACCTAATGTAGCGGCTATCTCTGCCTGTTTCATTTTGTCGATCCGGTTCATCATCCATACCTTCCTGCAATGCTCCGGAAGTTGGTTGATGGCCTGATCTATCAATGAAAGTTGCCATTCCCTGTTATCACCTGATGGGTCCATTACAGGCGCCTGCTTCGAGAGGTCATCCAGTATAACCATACGCCTGGCAAGATTCCGCATGGTATTCAAAGCATGATGACGGGACATGACCCATAAATAAGGCCTGAATTGATCTACATATTGTAACGCCTCACGGCTTTGCCAGATCTTCAGGAAGATATCCTGTAAGATGCTTTCTGTTTCCGGCGCTGACTGAACGATTCGATTGATATAGGTAAAAAGCAGGGGGTAATAATGGTTGAAAATAATAGTAAATGCCTGTTCGTCGCCCTCAGTTATTCTGGAAATTAATTCGCTTTCGTTATATGGTATGTTGGAAGACAAAAAATGTATAATATAAATTCTTTCACAATCTAGGGAAGTTTTAGAAAAGTCATCAATGGCCATAACATATTTTTATTATACACATATAACACAACCACTACACCAGGTAGCTTAAAAATTAATTGAAAGAATTCCGACCGTTTCGCATATCCCGATCGTCAATAGACAAATCCAAACAACATGCAACACTTAAAAAACAAAGTAGTAGTGGTATTTGCGGCATCCGGCGATATTGCAGGTGCAATTGCCCGGTCATTTTCCCAACACGGCGCAAAGGTGTATGTCACCGCCCGGAACGGGGATGCAGTAAACGGGTTGGCCCGGGAAATCAGGGCCGCCGGCGGAAACGCAGAAGCTGCCAGGGTGGATGCCTTGAATGAAACGGAAATCGACGGTTTTTTAAAACAGGTCGTTGCGGACAACGGGAAACTGGATGTTGTATTCAACGGCATCGGGGCTAACTACAATGAAATGGGCGGCCGACCTGCCGCCATTGATGCTACTTTCAAACAGTTTATGGCCCCCATGGAAAAGATCTGCGGGTCACAATTCCTCACGGCGAGAGTAGCAGCGAAATACATGATACAAACCCAATCCGAAGGGACAATCCTGCTGCTATCTGCAGCCCTGTCCAGGTCAAAGCTTTCCAACGTAGCGGGTATCACGGCCGCCAGCGCTGCTGTGGAAGGGCTAACGCGGGCAATGGCAGCGGAATGGGGCGGAAATGGCATAAAGGTGATCTGTATCAGCCCCGGCGCCATCATGGAAACCAGGAGGATCTCCGCATGGATCGAATCTGCTGCGCAACAGTATGGCGTACCGTCAGCGCAACTGGTGGCGCAATACAAGGCCTTCGACATCCTGAAAACGAATCCTACCCTGAAACAGGTGGGCGAAACGGCGGCGTTCCTTGCCTCCGAAACCGGGACGGCTTTCAACAGTCATGTTGTGGACGTGGACTGCGGGAAGCTGAACATCTTATAGTATTATAGTACATTAGTAGTTGCAGCCTTCCGTAAGGGAAGGCTGCCATCTCATTTTTATTTATCAAAGCATAAAATGGAAAGAGAAGACATCCTCCAACTAGCCATATCCGGCGATATCAATGCCTTTCAAACATTGTTCGCCGAATTTCAAAACCAGTTGAAATCTTATCTGTACCGGCTGCTGACCAACAGAAACGATGTTGATGACCTGACTCATGATACTTTTATCAAAGCATTTACCAAAATATCGACCTTCCGGCGGCAGTCATCTTTAAAAACCTGGGTATTCAAAATAGCCACCAACCTCGCCTACGATCATCTGCGGAAATCAAAAAGATGGCAGGCAGATGCCCAGGACCGGGCGGCCGACCTGGCCATTGCCTCGGAAGAAATAAGACAGGTTTTCTGGATGGTACACGATACCTCACCCGCAGGCGCCTACGAAATGCGGGAGCATATCGACTACTGTTTCACCTGCATCTCAAAAACCCTCCCCATCGAAAACCAGGTAGCACTGATCTTAAAAAACATCTACGATTTCCAGGTCAAAGAAATTGGTCTTATTCTCGAAAAAACACATGGGGTGATAAAGCACCTGTTGAACGATGCGCGGAACACCATGACGGATATTTTTGAGCACAGATGCGCATTGATCAATCAAAATGGTGTTTGTCATCAATGCAGCCACATCAACGAAATATTCAATCCCAAACAGGATCAGCAGCAGGAACTGATGAAACTGGAGCTGGTCAAAGCTTCAAAAAAATATAACAGGGAACAGCTTTTTGAATTGCGGGAACAATTGGTGAAGGCCATCGATCCCCTGCATGCGGCAGGAACTGATTTCCACGAAGAAATTATGAGATGTTTGAGAACTGCCATTGGTGAAAAAAGTGATTTTTTTGACGAAGAGGCAGATAAAGCGGGGTAATCCATTTATCGCCTTTAAAATTTTGTAACTTTATTTTTAACCTGTAAAAACCCATAGTTATGACCGTAGAACAAATCGCAAACCGCCTGGCCGAATACTGCCGCCATGATGAATTCAGCAAAGCACAGGAGGAATTATATGCTGATGATGCTGTTAGTATTGAACCCTTCGTCACACCTGGTTTTGAGAAAGAAACCAAAGGACGGGCGGCCTTAAAAGAGAAAGATCAGAAGTTCAGTTCAATGGTGGAATCAAGGTATGGCACTACCGTTTCTGCGCCGGTAATCGCCGGCAATTCATTTTCTTTTGTACTGAATATGGATCTCAAAATGAAAGGCAGGGAACGCGAAACGATGGAGGAGATTTGCGTGTATACGGTGAAAGACGGTAAAATTATTGCCGAACAGTTCTTCATGTAAGCAGCAACGAATGCCCGCAATAACAGCATTCAAATATGCAAATAATGACAACCTCTTTTAAGATCAGAAGAGCAGCTGCTACCGATGTGCCGGCGCTGGCAGCACTGCATGTGACTACCTTCAACGAAACACATGGAGCTAAAAACGCGCCAACGGTTGAAACCCGCCAATGGCAGTGGCATAAAGCTTTTCAAGAAACGGATAACAGCTGGTTTTGTCTTGTAGTTGAAAATAACGGGAGCCTGATTGGGTTTGCTAAAGGAGCTCCCTACCATCATAGCGATCACGCAGCATATGCAGGAGAATTAAATAAAATATACCTTCTTCAGCAATATCAAAAAATAGGATTAGGGCGACAATTAGTTTGTAGCGTCGCCAATGAGTTTATACAACGGAACATTACCTCCATGCTGCTTTTTGGTGATGCCAGGAGTCCGTCGAACGGTTTTTATGAAAGAATGAATGCGGAAAAATTGTTTGCAAAAAACGGCGATTTTCACGGCGGGTATGGATGGAGAGACCTGAAGGAACTAGCTGATACCTGTAAGGAAAAATAAAATGCGCCTTAGCTGTCGCGAACAAGGTTCAAACCGGCTTCCCCGGTCTCGCTGGTCATCATGCCCTGGTCAATTGTTATCGGTTGGTTAATCTCCCAAAAAACAGGCAAAATGATTTTTTCAGATCAAAAACGTGTGCTATCTTCACATATATATAAATACACCTAATTTAATAAGATCTTGCGTTTATACGCAATTGTTGTACAGCATCACCGAATATATTAACCATCCCCATGTGAATCTCTCTTAGTGGTTGTAGTGTTCAAACCACCAGTTCTGTTTAATATATTAACCATCCCCTTGTGAAGCACTTTTAACAGTGAGTTGTGTACCTATTAACCGGTAATATGTTGATGCCATAGCGTTGACTATGGGCACATTGAACCCCTGGGATATGCAACCACCCCTATCTTAACCGCTTCTTATGACACAACATTTCAGCACGGTTGCATGATCAAAAAAATGGTGATCTTATGAGTCATTGTCATTTGGCAAAAGGGCTCATTCTTCTTATGGCAGGCACTCTCCCGCATTTTCAACATTCTATCAACTGTCAAAACCAAAGTTATGAAGTGTAGAATTTTAATGATGATTTTGTTCGTCCTAAGCTCCACAACAGCATTCGCCCAGTTAAAAGTAGGTTCCAATCCCAGCCAGATCAACAAATCCTCTATCCTGGAACTGGAAAGCACCCGTCAGGGTTTGCTGCTGCCGAGGATACCAGGCGCTAACCTTACCGCCGCTCCCTTAAATACCGCTCCGGATGGGATGATTATTTATGTTACAGACTCCTCCAGTCTCTTTATCCGGAAGAATGGTCTATGGCAGAAAATGTCGGTCGACAGTGTTGCCAACAACGGCAGCTGGAGTACATTAGGCAATGCAGGTCTTGATTCCACTAAAAATTTCCTTGGAACTACTGACCAGCAGGCACTGATATTTAAAACAAATAATGCCGAAAGATTGCGCGTTACAGCCGGTGGAAATATTAAAATGGCCGCAGGCACAATTCCCGATGGTACCACCCAGTTACAGGTACTGGTGATAGATCCTGTTACCGGCGAGGTATTACAACGTACCATGGCACCATCAGCATTCAACAATGCCATCGTATCTTTAAATGGACTACGGGACACCGTACAAACATTTGCAGTAGACAGCGCTGCAGGAGTGGATTTCACCATCAATTCCACCGCGGGTGTACATAAATTTAATATCCCCACCCAGAGTGGCAACGGAACTACCTCACGCGGATTGCTCTCTTACAATGACTGGCTGCGATTCGATTCATCCGCACGATTCCAGATACTGCATACCTTGTTTTCCACCACACCTGACGTAAACGGAATAAGTGTCAACAACGGTACACTTACCCTGCATGCCGCCGATGCCACTAATCCCGGTGGTGTTTCAGTTGGTGACCAGACATTTGGCGGTAATAAAACTTTTCAGAACAATGTGCACGTAGTACAGAATGCCACCATTGACGGGAATGTAGTATTAACCAACGTGGCCAATGCTGCGCCTACAGACAGTAATAATGTGCTGCTGCGGCGAACAGATGGTACATTGGTAAAAAGGTTGCTGAATGACAATGCATTCAAAACGCTGGTTACCGGTAAAAGCCCGGGTACCGTGAATGACATCAACATCGACAGCAGTTCTGCCACACAAACTGTCATTAACATCCCTGATGCTTCCACTACCGTAAGGGGCGTAGTGAACCTGCTCAGCGGTCAAACCTTTGCCGGCTACAAAAGCTTTCGTGATTCACTGGCAGTGGGTGTTGCCGAAGGTACCAAAGGCAATTCCAGCTTCCAGGTAAACGGTTCAATAGCTACCAATCTTACAAAAGTAACCAGCAACTATGCTGTCACTGCAAGTGATAACACAATACTGGCGGATGCTACAGGCGGCGCACTCACCATTACCCTGCCTGCTCCAGGCACTATTGCAGGCCGTATTTATACGATCAAAAAAACCGGCAGCGGAGGAATTGATAAAGAAGTTACTATCAGCACTACCGGCGGTACTATAGATGGTTCAGCTAACTATATTATTTATAACGACTGGACCTTTGTAACACTGCAAACAGATGGCACGGACTGGTATGTGATAAAGAAGTAGCGGTTATCTCCGACTTCTCTCTTCATCATTCAATGAGCTGCTATGAAAAGCATATTTCATCGGTTCCTTCCAGCGGCATTAACGCTGTTACTACCCCTCGTGTCAGTAGCGCAACAGTTGAAGCTGGGCAGTAACCCTGCTGCCATCAATAAGTCGGCAGTGCTGGAATTGGAAAGTAGCAAACAGGGATTACTACTGACCAGGATCACAGATACCACTGTTGCTCCGTTAACCACTGCGCAGGATGGTACTATCCTCTTTTACAAAGGGGATAATAGTCTCAGAGTGCGCAGTGGCGGGATCTGGAGAAAAGCACTATTTTCAATAGATACCACCGATATTGCCAGTTTTAGCGTGAAAGTGAGGAGCCTGTTCTCCGGAACAGCTCCTATCACTTACAGCAATGGCGTGATAGGCATCAGCCAGGCATCCGGCACCACAAACGGATATTTAAGCAGCACAGACTGGACAACATTCAACAACAAGTTATCAACAATAGATACCACCAATATTCCAAATTTCTACGTAAAAGTACGTTCGTTGCTAAACGCAGGCAGCGGCGTCACCTACAATGCTGTAACAGGCACCATTTCAGTATCCGGTTCCGTTGCCGGTGGCAGCTGGCTGCTGGGTGGTAATACCGTTGCGGCTATGCAAACCCTGGGTACTATCAACAGCTTCGATCTGCCGTTCATTACCGCCAACACCGAAAGAATGCGTATCTCCAGTACCGGCAGCGTTGGTATTGGGTCCAGTACTTTTAGTGCCACCGACCCCGAACAATTACTGGTAGACGCCACCACCTCTACCACCGCCAACGTGATACGCGCACTGGGTCTTGTGAACAACAGTCTCCAGATCAGTGCCAAGAACAGCCACGGTGGCCCGGGAGCGAGAACAGATTTCATAGCCTATTCCAACAACGGTAACAGCTCCAATAACTTTATAGACATGGGCATCAACTCTGCCGGCAATAACAACAGCACCATCATAGGTGGTACCGACGCGGCATACCTCTATGCCACCGGCAGGGATATGATGATCGGCAACGGATCATCCGGCAGAAACCTGATATTCTTTAACGGTGGAACAGCCACCACCAATGAAGCGATGCGGATAGATGCCACAGGAGATGTTGGCATCGCTAACACACTCCCCGCGGCAAAGCTGGATGTAGGCGGTAATTTCAAACTGGGCGCCAGCGGTACCGTAGTAAGTGCCATGATCAAATCAAATTTTGCACTTTCGGATGCAACCACCAACATCACCAACCTGGTGAGTTTAACAAAGACAGCGACCGTTACCGGGGCCAATCTGAATGCTTCTGTGATCGTGAATCCCCGGACGGCGCTGCCACAGGGACTGGCCATCGCTTATGCCTTTATCAGCGCAGCCAATACCATTACCATCAATTTTATCAATACCGGCGCCGGCGCCGGCGGTAACCAAAAGCTGGGCACCGTAACGTTCGACGTAACCGTTATCAATCCCTGATGCGAATTTTTATATTCCATATGGCTGCATGGCTTCTGCTGGGAAGCAATATGTGCTTTGCGCAAACAGGGGTTTATATTCCGGCGGGAGGCAATATCAGCGTACATGCACATGATACCCTCGCGATTTTCAGCGATGTGAAAAATGATGGCCGGTTCGGATCGCTGAAAGGAAGCGTCATAAATTTCTACGGTAACAAATGGGAAAACAGCAATGATGCCGCCTTACCGGATGAAAACGATTATAACAACAGCTCCCTGCAATACATGGGGGGCAACTTCCGCTTTCTGCAGGTAAAAGGAATTAATACGGGAGCACAGCATATATACGGAGGCTACAGCGCCAGCGCGAAAGCTGGCGCCAGCTTCCCCAACCTCAGCGTAGGCAACAGCAACGGCGTTTATCTTGACGACTTAACCGACCTGAAAATACGTCACCTGCTGAATTTTGAAACAGGCCACGTATTACTGAACGGATGGAACCTGGTAGTTGGTGATGGCTATCCCGGCGATATCACCGGCTACTCCGATAAAGCATTCGTAGTAACCGGCACGCAACCCGGCGGCGGCTTCCTTTACCGCGAACAGATCGGTGGACCCAACAACATCGTTACGCTTCCCATAGGCACCACCGCCAACAGCTACTCACCCATGGCGGTAAGGAATACCAACAGCAACCCGGTAGATTTACACGCCAGGGTATTCGACAGCGTTTATCAGCACGGGATATCGGGCAGCACCAATGCAACAGACTATGTACTAAAAACCTGGAATATAGGGCTGGATGCCGGCTCCTGGGATGATCTCAGTGTAAAGCTACAACATACCGATCAGGATGAAGGTACCGCCTTCACTCCCTACAGGGATAGCAGCTATGTAACCCGGTATGTTGAGGGCGTTGGATGGGATACCCTTCCACCCTCCGGCCTGGTAAATCCGGGTACACTTACCAGTGGAGCGCCGCTGCGCAACTCCTATATAAACCGCCGCGACTTTCATGACGGAACACCCCGTAATACTTACCTGTCGATAGCTACCTACAACCAGCAAGGATCTGATGTGGCGCTCTTTTTTGAAGCGCACCGCGAAACAATACGATGGGTAGGCACCCACTGGCGTACCACCAGGGAAGTAAACCTCGACCACTATGAGCTGCAACGCCGCCGCGAAGTGGAAGACAGCTTTTACACCGTAGCCCGGATCGCCCCTCATAGCCTGAATGGCACCAGTAACGGTCCATTGGACTATAACTACCGGGACGATGACATGTACGACAACTGGACATACTACCGTCTTAAAATATTCGGCCGCGATGGCAAGATCTTCTACAGCGCCATACGCCCTGTTCCGTGGGTCATCCTGATCACCATATCTCCTAACCCCAACGATGGCAATTTCAGGGTCACCACGTTCGGCATACACCATAAACTGCGCATGGTTATTCACGACGTAGCCGGCAGAGAACGGGATAGCCGTATGATTACCGGCAATAATACCATTGTGTCTAAAACTGATCTGCCTGCAGGACTTTACATCGTTACCTTCTACGACACCGAAGACGATAATAAGGTGGCCGCCACCATCAAAATGGTAGTGGTGCATTGATAGGACATGCCCGCTGCGTAATCACACATAAAATTCTTAATATGCGGGACAAATCCTGTTGAAATGAAATTGAATGAACAAATCATGAGGGCCCGAAAAGCAAAAGGGTTTACCCAGGAGGAACTCGCTGATCTGGCCAAAGTAACGGTGCGCACCATTCAGCGGATTGAATATGGTGAAAGCGTTCCGAGAAGCTATACCTTGAAAGCAATCGCCCGGGCCCTGGAACTGCAATATGAAATATTATCTGTCGTTGAAGCAACCCGGCCCACTGTCGATGTAGAACAGCCGTCAGAAGAAATGGCCCATTTTCTGCAAATTATCAATTTATCCTGCTTTTCTTATCTCGTAGTGCCCTGGGTACATTTCCTGGTTCCCCTCTTTTTGTTAAAGCGTCAAAAAAATATAACCGGCAATGCGCTTGCCTCCGGCAGAAAAATAATAAGACAACAGATATATTGGACGGCCATCTTACAATTACTCCTGCTCCTTACATTTGCTTATAACTTTATCCAGGTAACCATAACAGGCAACGCACATTATATCGCACACTATTTGGGGCCTTTTATATTCATGTATGTGCTGAACGCCGGGCTGATCCTGTACAACAACAGGCTTATTCAAGCGCAGTCCAAATCGACTGATTATCAATCTTTGTCGTACAAATGACGTGAGAATGGCGTTTCCGGGGCGCATGTACAGGTGTACTTTTGTTGCATCTAAAAAAAAACCAGATGCGCCCATTATTCATGTTAAAGAGAGCAGCTATACTGATCATCTCCATCTTCCATGTTGGCTATTCCTGTCAGGCCCAGGATACACCGGTTAATCAATTAGTACTTCCGGAAGAGAAAGACCATAAGATCCCATTTATCTGGATAACATCGAAAGATAGCCAGTACAGCGCCATGCTCATACCCGTGAAGCTAAGCGGCTGCCCCCGGGTATTTTATATGCAATTCGATACCGGCTCCCCTTATTCTTTGTTGTACAGGAATAAGCTGAAAGCTATTGGCAACCAATACGGGGAGTCTGTCAGGGTTTCAGATACCACCGAAAAGTTACTGCAGTTCCCGTTCCATGTCGGAAACATGCCAATACTGGCGAAAGAAATTACAGTACAACAATTCGACAGCACCAGCATCAACCGGAACAAAAATGCCATTGAAATCATCGGTACACTGGGAACGGATCTCATCGATAATAAGATTGCCTGTATTAACTATCCCAAAAAGTATATTTTAATTACTAACAGCTACAATATAGAGAAGACCGGTGCAGCGTGGTCTGTTTTTATATATGAAAAACGCAGGATACTTCTTCCCTTTTCCATCCGGGAGGAACAAAGACTGGCCTATTTCGATACCGGTTCAAGCGCTTTTGAATTATTAACCGACAAAACAACAGCGATGCGGCTATCATCCCCCAATGCCACCCCAACGAACCGGGAAGTTGAATCCTGGGGAAAATCCCTTAAAGTCGTCAGCATCCCAACCGCTGATAGTATTGAAATAGCATTTCAGAAACTTCCCTTGTATAACATCACGTACATGGAAGGAATCAGTGATGCACAGGTAAACGCCATGAAAAAAACAGGCATTGGCGGAATGGCCGGCAACGGGATTTTTTTGAAGCGTATATTGGTGCTTGATACGCGAAACAAAAAATTTTGTGTCCAGCCATTCCGCTAAAACGCGTACTCCGGGCGCTACGGTTTCGGAAGCCACTACCGCCCGGTTGGCAATGAGCGCTCCTAATTGGTGTTGTTTTGTTTCTTCACCGGTTATATTATTTCGGTAATTATGATTGCCCGCCTTTATTACCAATGGAGAAAAAAGATAAAATAAGATATAATTCTAAATTTGGCCTTCAATGCTTTCACCCTGACCGGCCGGGTAGTTATACAATTGCGCCTTCAATTTTTAACACAACGGCTTCTTTGCAGGGTGGTTGCTCAGGTAACTGTACCTTCAGGCCCTCAGATGTTTGTTCGAAATTAACCCGGTCGCTTCCAAGCAGGCTTACATGGCTTACCGTTCCCACCTGGCCACTTGCAGCTAATGATTTGATTAATGCACTGCTGTTTGCCGGCCATCCCAACATGATGGCGTAAAGTGTTTTCCCCCTGGCGGTAAAACGGATATCTTCCGCAACAAATGGTTTGCCCTTTCCTTCGTTAAAGCCTTGCGCCGTTAATGCTGCTACTGATTCCATGGCAGGCCCTTCTCCAAATACTTTCCAGGGACGGGAGCTGTAGATAGCCTCGCTGTTGATCTGCATCCATGCGGCTACTTCTTCTACTACATTACGTTCTATGCTGTCGATAGTGCCATCACCACGAACAGGAATGTTGAGCAGGAGATTACCATTTTTACTTACCACATCCGCCAGGGTATGTATCACGGTTTTAGCGCTTTTATAGCCATTGTTATCATACAGGCGGCGGTCGTAGTGCCAGCCACCGATACAGGTATCTGTTTGCCAGGGGAGCGGTTCTACCTGGTTGCTTTGTCCGCGCTCAATATCCCAGATCATACATTTCCGTTGTTGTTCGTCCAATATCTTGCCGAACAAAGCAGCCTGTAATTTTCCGTGCTTTTTGATACTGGTGTTATACAAATGCGCGGCTATTTTTAAACCGGCATCGCTTACCGGCCAAAGCGGCAACACATTATCGTCAAAATACACCAGCTCAGGGTCATATTTATCAATGAGATCAATAGTCCGGTTTAAAAAACTATCACAATAAGCTTTGGATGGCACATTGGCGCCATTTGCCCAGCCCCAGATGGTCCACATATGATTCTTACTTAAAGCATGGCGCTGCGCATACAGTTCCTGGGGATCATAACCATTCCACCATTTATTACTGCCCTCGGCTTTAGTCAGATTACCGTCGTAAGGGATGCCCGCATAGGCTCCGTTTTTATCCGAGCCCTGGGCCACCTCATACCAGGTCCAGGCATGGGAGGCATGAACGGTTACACCAAAAGGCAGTCCCTGCTCTTTGGCTGCTTTTGCCCAGCCACCAACAATATCTTTTTTGGGCCCCAGCTTAGTACTATTCCAGCGGTGGTATTTACTATCGTATAAATCCAAATTATCGTGGTGATTAGCCATGGCCATAAAATATTTGGCGCCGGCTTTTTTATAGAGGGCTACCAGTTCTTCCGGTTGCCAGTTCTCTGCTTTCCATTCGTTGATCACATCCTTAAAACCAAATTTCGATGGGTGACCGTACTTCTGAAGATGATATTTATAATGATCACTTCCCTCCTCGTACATGCCACGGGCGTACCAGTCGCCATGTTCCGGCTGACATTGAGGCCCCCAGTGCGCCCAGATGCCAAATTTTGCGTCCCGGAACCAATCCGGTACCTGGTACTGTCCCAATGAATCCCAGGTTGGTTTAAATGGTCCTGGTGCCATACGTGGAATGGATTGAGTCGTCAACAAGTTGCGCGCATAAAGATTAGATAGGTATAAAGATGACAGGCCCGTGGCTAGGCCT
Source organism: Chitinophaga hostae (assembly GCF_018224885.1). Taxonomy (GTDB): domain Bacteria; phylum Bacteroidota; class Bacteroidia; order Chitinophagales; family Chitinophagaceae; genus Chitinophaga; species Chitinophaga hostae. The sequence goes on from NZ_JAGTXB010000015.1 coordinate 19,787, forward strand.
TTTATCAGCGTTCTTCTTTTCATGGAATTTAATTTTACTGGTTTCGTGACGAGCCTTACAGGCAACCGATAATTGATAAAACAAACTTACTTCGAAATAGCTGCACCACATTTGGCCTAATAGGACTTTTTTTTATACAAAACCGACTATTTCCTTATTATTGCTATGGTAAAACCGGAATATTGAAGACGTTACCGTAACCGGGAAAAAGGGAGCAGCTTCCAGCATGACGGATTTTAAGGGATACCGTAATTAATTGTTCAGGATGATTAAAAGAGCACTAAAACATACATTCACACTATTGAACGTTGATCATGTAAAACTTGGCTCCAAGTGGAACTATAAAAATGTGATCAGCCCTTATTTCAGGATATATTATATTGATGGCGGAGCAGGAGAAATATGGGATTCGTCTGCCAGGATCAAACTTGAGCCCGGCTTTCTGTATATTATACCCAGCTTCACTTTATGCAACCTGGTATGCCCGCACTATCTTAGCCAGTACTTCGTCCAGTTTTTTGAAGAGTCATCGGACAACATCTCCCTGTTCGAGAAAAACAGGTCCATTCTCAGGGTAAAAGCTGCTGAAATTGATATCCTCAATTTTGCCCGCTTACTGGAGATAAACCCTGGCAGAGGTATTAACCGTTCAGACAACCCAAGGGTATATGAAAAAAATATATTTTACAATGAATACCGCGAGCTTAATAACCGCCAAAGCATGTCTACCTTCACTGAAACGCATGGCATCCTGCTCCAGCTGGTTTCACGCTTCCTGACAGCAGAAACGTTTAAACACAAGGATGCGGGCCAGGTGCCGGTTAAAATCCTAAACGCTATCAGCTATATTCAATTAAACCTGCAACATGATTTATCGGTAACCAACCTGGCAAAAAGAGCCAATCTCCATACCGATTATTTTTCACGCCTTTTCCATCAGCACACCGGGGAAAGACCCGTCAAATACATACATGAAAAAAGAATCGAGCGGGCACAATACCTGATGGTAACAACGCAGATGACTTTTTCTGAAATTGCCGCACAAACCGGCTTTGAAAATATTTTTTACTTCTCTAAAATTTTTAAAAAAATTACGGGAATGTCCCCGGGGAATTATAAAAAACAAATGGACCAGGCTAGCTTTTAGATCACAAATAAGCCATATTGGTTTGCTTTTCCACTGTTCTTTTAAACTGGAATGTATTTGACTGTTCCTGGTATTGCTTTAAAAAATTCCTTGGAGAAAGGCCTTTCACTTCTTTGAAATGTTTATTGAAGTTTGACAGATTGTTATAACCACTGTTGTAGCAGGATTCTGATACGTTGCACATACCGCCCAGCAATAATTTGGCCGCATGGCTGATCCTGATTTCCTTGATAACATCTGAAAGCGTTTTATTGGTCTTTCTCTTGAAAAAACGGCAAAAGCTGGCGGTAGATAGCGGTACAATTGCCGCCACTTCCTGAAGCGAGATCTCGTTCCTGAAATTCTCATAGATATAATTAAATACCTCGTTAATCTTCTGACCTTCCGTGGATGTTTCTGCAATGTTAAAATAAGGGGAAGATAACACCTTATAATTTTTTGCGCGTGTAAGTACATGTAACAGCTGGATCATCCTGACCATCCTGTCGAATCCCTCTTCGTACTGCATTTGCTGCAGGATACCCCTGGCCTGCGTAATGGTATCGCCTGAAAATACAATACCCCTTGCCGCATCACAGAACAAATCACTTAATGCTCTTGCTTCCGGTTTTTCAAGCAGTTCCCTGCCAAGAAAATCCGGGGAAAAATGCACGGCATAAGACATGGGCGCCTGTTCGGGGTCCTGTACCCTGTAATATTGCCAGCAGTGCGGCAGGTAGCTTCCCAGCAATACCAGCTCAGGTCCTTCAAAGGCGCCTATATGATCACCTATAAACCTTTTACCAACGCAGTTCTCCAGCAGTGCTATTTTAAAATCAGCATGACACTTAGATGTATTGTACGTCTTTATTTCCAGCACCTGTGTATGCATACTGAAAGATTGATCTTTGGGGGATGTTAAATTTTTGTACAAATACTCCATTTATTAAGAATTAGATCTATACCTCCGCTTGCAGCGTATTTCCTGCATTTACATATAAGACTGCTGACAACTGAAATTGGATACCCCGCTGAAGTAATTCCTGCAAAAAAATTTTCAGAACCTGGCATTCACCCCTGCCGTAAAATTTTTCATGATCGGATAACTGGTGAAAGCGCTGAGCTCCGGATCGTAAAACTTAAATTCAGACCAATAAAAAAGATTGGTTGCCGAAGCGAAAACCTGCACACTATCGATGCTAATGTGCCTGAAAAGCGCACGGGGAAGCGTATAGCCCAGGTTGATATATTTAAGGCGGACAAAATCCCCGTTATACGTATTGAAGGTAGAAGTCTCCACATAACCTTTGGCACGGGGGTCGCCCCATGCGAATAGTTTAGGCGTGGTGCCACCGGTATTAGTTTCAGACCAGGAGTCATTATGATAGAGGGGAATTTTGCCACCTCCCCCAAAACTACGGCCCCAGGGATCATCATAGGTAACTTTGAAACCGGCTAACCCGGAGAAAAGAAAATCCAGTGTGAAACCCTTGTAGGTAAAGTTTCCGGCAAAGCCAAACGAAACCGGCGCGTTATTGGGTCCCATATACCGCCCGATAACTGTTTTGTCGTATGCGTCTATTTTCCCATCAGGCACTCCACCAGGGCCACTCAGGTCTGCGAAGTTCATCATACCCGGTTCAGGAACGGCGCCTAAAATGGTATATCCTGCCGGGAGACTGCTGATGGCTTCTTTACTGCGCAGTATGCCCGTTGCCAGGTATCCGGTACCATATGCTGCTGTTTTGCCTTCCGGGTTATCATAAGGTTGTGCATTAGTGGCATGGTCTTTCAGGATCGTTTTTGTAGTGGCCTGGCTAAAAGTCCCTTTCAGGCTGTAACGAAGCGCCTTTGAAGGGCTGCTGTAATATCCCAGTTCTATATCTATCCCTTTCGCATCACCGATGCCATAGTTGTTGGCAGGTAATTGACTGCCGAACTCGATGGGCAATACCAGCCTGCGCATTCCCAGGATCTTGTAAGTATACTTATTCCAGAGTTCTGCTCCCAATGAAAACCGGCTGCCGAACATTAACTCCATTCCCAGGTTGGATATTTTGGACTTTTCCCATGTTAGCGCAAGAGAAGGCAGGCCGCCATAGCTAATCCTGGGTTGGGCTGCCCCCTGTTCCCCAAGATAATAGGTGCCTTCCTCCATGTTGTATTGATCAACCCACTTCCACCCTCCAATGCCGTCATCCCCTACAATACCGAAAGCGCCTTTTAGTTTTACCTTGTCTATAACCTTTGCGATTCCGGATAATTTGTACCACTTGTCTTCCGACATGAGCCAGCCTGCGGATACGGATGGAAACCATCCCCAGCGCTGATCCGGTGCAAATTTGATGGAGCCGTCTCTTCGTATGGAGGCCGACAGGAAGTATTTGCCTTCATACTCATAGTTGAGCCGGCCAATGTACGACAAACGCGCATCCTGCTTTTCGTATCCCCGGGTTCGCCAGTCGCTGTTGTTCATACTTGCAGCAGAAAACTGGTCAACCGTAAGCAGCGGGAAGGTATTACTGTAAAAGGAAAAATAATTACTATGGAATTCATATTGCTCATAAGCTGCAGTGGCGTCTATATGATGCTTTCCGAATTGCCGGTCGTAGTTGATTTGTGTGTTAAACTGGTAGGCATCGGCCTTCGTATATTCATTGCCGATATATTCCATCTCCGGGTCACTGCTTTGCACGGTTCCTACTATTTCATCCGTCACTATAAGGTTATTAGGCCCGGTTCTTTTGAAATTGTAGATGGTCTGTTTCTTTGCAAAGTTCTTATCAAAGGAGTTATTCAGGTTACGGCTGTAGGAAACTTTCAGGGAGACGCCCCGAACGAATGGCAGGTGATAGTCGGCTGTCATCAGCGCATCCATCTGCTGGTTGCTGTTCCGCATATACCCCCCGTTTTTGATCATCTCCGGCAGGTTGCCCAGCCAACCGGGGCTCACCGGTTTTCCGTTCATATACGGTATGGAAAAGATATCCCAGTAAAGCAGTTTACCCCAGAGCGCATTGAGATCCGCACTTTTATCATCCATAAAATTAAAACGGTTTCTTGTACCGTTATTATGGCCCAGGTTAAGTCCCACGGTCAGGTTCTTGCTCAGCTTTCCTGTTATATTTGCTCTCAGGTTATATCTTTTATACCACACTTTAGGCAGGAACCCTTGCTCATTATAAAAGGAACCTCCAACGAAATAAGTGAATTGCTCACTCCCTCCTGAAACGCCGAGAGAGTATTTCTGGTCAGCAGGATGCTGGTAAACAGCATTATACTCCGCCATTCCACCAGGATTAGCTTTCAGCACCCAGTCTATTTCTTCATTGGAAATACCTCCGGATACTGCTTGTGTTGTTTTCAGGGCCTGGTAAACATCCATATATTTGGGCAGGGAGCCAACCTGTTGCCGGCCGGTCACAACGTTAAACTCAACAGCCATTTTGGATGGACTGCCTTTTTTCGTGGTAACAAGAATAACTCCGTTTGCCGACCTGGAGCCATATACAGCGGCAGCTGCCGCATCTTTCAGCACAGAAATCTGGTCAACTTCAGTAGCATCCAGCGCATCGAAGCTGGTTTGATCCCTGATAATACCATCAATAACAATTAACGGACCGCTGGCGTTCCAGGAAGCCGAGGTCCGTACACGCAGGTTTGAACCTGTTCCGGGCATACCGGTGCCGGTACCCACATACAGTCCGGATAGCCTGCCGGCAAGAACATTTGAAAGATTGGAGGCCGGTATGCTGTTCATAGCCGCTGCCTGCATCGTTGAAATAGAACCGGTGATAGCGTCCTTTTTCTGTATACCATAGCCAACCGCAACAAACTGCTCCATCGAAAAAACGGTCGTCTCCATCACTACATTCAACTCAGCCTTGTTTCCTGGCTTCACCGCTACCGGCTTCATCCCAAGGAAAGTAAACAGGATGATGTCATCCGCAATCACCTCCGGCAACGAATACTCGCCATTGCTGTTGGTCACCGCACCTGACTTTTTTCCTTTAACCGTGACCGTAACGCCGGGCAAAGGAGCTCCCGCAGAGTCGCTGACAATGCCATGTATATTCCCGGTACCGCCTTTCACCGGAGGAGCTGCCGTTTCTTTCTTTTTGATCAGGATCGTTTTATCAACTACGGTATAGGTAAATTCTTTACCAGGGAAACACAGCTTCAATACGCTGCCTATGGGACTATTCTTTACATGAAGTGAAACAGGTTCATTTTTCTCCAGCAGATCAAGGTCACACAGGAAATAATACCCCGTTTGCTCCTGTAGTTGCAAGATGATTTTTTTGACAGGCATCTTCTCCACCGACAGGGAGATTACCTGGGAGAATCCTTTTGTGCTGACGTGTAAACAAGCTGTCAGCATCACAATTGCTGCCCATCTCATTACTTAAAAGATTTTGGTGTTGTATTACAGAGCGCGTCCTTCTACAGATGTTACCAGTAATTTCCTTCCGTTCAATTCAAATTTTACGTCTGTGCCTTCCAGCACCTTTAATATGGCTGGTAAAGGCTCTTTCCGGCTGAGTGTTCCCATAAACTTCCTCGCCGGCATCTTTCCCCTAAACTCCACTTCCACATCATACCACCTGGCGATCTGGCTGGTAATGGTTTTTATATCGGCATTATCAAAGCGGAATAATCCCTTCCTCCAGGCGGTAACAATGTCGGTATCTACCTGTTCAACTTTAAAGGATGTTGCCCCGGAATGCAGACTGGCCTGTTTGCCCGGCGCCAGTTTAATACCTTCCGATTGGTTGTTCACTTTTACAGCTCCGCTGACAAGGGTGGCACGGAACTCATTATCTTCAGCATAGGCGGATACGTTGAAACTGGTTCCCAGCACGGTGACCTGAATATCATTCACCCTCACCCGGAACGGTTTGGATGGCTGCTCAGCTACCTCAAAATAAGCTTCTCCGGTTAGGATCACTTCTCTGTCCCTGCCCGGAAAGCTGGTTGGATAATACAGCGAAGAAGCTGCATTCAGCCACACTTTAGTGCCATCAGACAGTACAATACTAAACTGGCCACCCTTCGGGGTGATCAGGGTATGATAAGACGGGATATCGCTTCTTTCCGTCAGCAGGTAAGATAGCCTGGAGCTATCCTTACGGACTATCGCATCTTTTCCTCCAAGGCCGTTTAATGCGGTACTATCATCCAGGACTACCTGTTTTCCTCCCGGCAGCAGGAGAACAGCCTTGTTGCTTACCGCCCTGTTATCTGTCAACGCCACAACGGGCGCTATGGGTTGCCGGATTTTCTCTTTCCACATGAATAATCCTGTACCCAACAGCAACAACACCGCCGCCGCTGCACTCCAATAACGCAGCCTGTATTTCCTTACGGCCCGCTTGTCAATCTCGTCCAGTCGCCCTTCCAGCTTGCCGGCAAATATTTCCAGGTCAGGTAAAGCGACGGCATTATCTTTTCCTATAACATCCAGCGCCAGGTTTAATTGCGCTGAATCTCCCTGCTCCAGCCATTCCCAGAGGGCAGCCCATTCCGAATCGGACAGTATTCCTTCCTTATATTTCCGAAGCAGGATTATTGTTTCATGTAGCTCCATGCCCTTCCAGTAACAGTTAAAGAATCATTAGCATCATCCCGGTATTCTCCGGGAGAATTTCTTCCTTCATTTAATAAACCAATAATAAGACTGCCGGCAACCCAAAAAGGATACCAGCATTTAAAAAAAATATTCAGGGAATGGCAATACCATTAATAGCATAATAAGCGACCAGCTGGTGTGGGATTTCAGGTAGGATTTGATGAAATGAATAGACTCATAAAGATGCTTTTTTACCGCCGCCCGGGATAAATCTGTGGCTACGGCAATTTCGTCCAACGACATTCCTTTCTGCGTACTCATCAGGAATATCTCCCGCTTCCTGGGTGTAAGTATGGCGATGGCTTGCTGGCTTAGCTCATAATATTGTTTAAACACCACCTGCTTCTCCACTACCTCATCTTCTATATGAACATTCAACGATGCATGTGCAGCCATTTTCCGGCGGCGTTCCATTTGTTTATTGATATCGTACAGGCGATTCTTGGCCATCCGGAAAATGTAGTTCTCAAAAGAAAGAATTCCCTCCAGGGTTTTTCTTCTTTCCCAAATTTTCAGAAAACAATCCTGAACGATCTCTTCTGCGTCCGTTTGGTCGCCGCAGAAAAATTCAACAAAGCGATATAACCGGGAAAAATAATGACGATACAATATGGTAAATGCAAGCCTGTTGCCAGCCGCTACGTCTCTCAGGACTTCCTTCTCATTTTCCAGTGTATGGACCATATAAAGCTAAATTGTCCCCCGTATAAATTTATTCTGAAATAGCGAAACCCTTATTTCACTAAAGGTCTGTATATTATATGATTCCGATTAATTTTAAATTCACATTAAGCAATATTATATTACCAATTCTTCGGAAAATTATCCTTGAAACGACATTATCCTTTGCCTGGTGCGGGGTTCAGTTCTTTTCTTTGCCGGGGCTTTTTATCTTCATATACAAAAGATGCCCGGCTGAAAAGGAAAAACCTGCGCTGGTCGCAGGTTTCAAAATCTATGGGTTCATATGCATCACTTTCCAGGTTTTGACTCCGTTATTTAATTTCAGCTGGATGATATAAATACCAGCAGGCAGGTTCGGAGTTTCCCATGTAACAATCTGCAGACCGGGTACTATCATCTTATCCAGCAAACATGTAATCATCTTTCCGTTTGCATCGAAAACGTTGAGTTGCACTTTGCTTTGACTCTTCAGTTCAAAGGAAATGATAGCATAACTGGAAAATGGATTAGGGAAGATACCACGAAGGGTAAAGTCACCTGATTCCCCAATATGGTTGTTTCCAACAGCTTTTAATTCATCTTCAGCATCGTCCTCCTTCCCTTCCTTATGATGATATTCATCCATAGGCTTCAACAGGTCTATAATCTTTTGGGCTGCCTGAATCAGCGCATTCCTGTCGGCGGGTGTAAGATGCGCCTTATGCTTAACGTTCCGGGTTACAATGATAAATGCATCCAGCAGCGCGATAGCAGATCTTATTTTCCCTCTGACTTCCTGTTTCATCGAGGTTTCCAGGAGGCCGTTCAGCAACCTGCCTTCCTGTGGTGTAAGCTTACCGCTCTTTACCAACGCGGTAACCTGATCCATTAACTGTTTATAGAGCACCGCAATATCAGTTGGCTGCGTTACCTGGATAGATACGCTGCTTTGGTGTACCCCAGCACTGATATTGTCGGCAGTAACGTCTGTTGTATTGGTAATGGTACCTGGCTGAGTAGCGATGCCTGTGATAGTCAGCGTGGCCTGCAGGCCATTGTTGAGCGTACCGGCGGTCCATTTACCGGCGGTATTCTCATAGGTACCAACAGAGGGGGCAGCGCTGCTGAAAGTTATACCGGAGGGCAGTAAATCGGTTACTACCACGCCGGTGGCATTTGCCGGACCGTTGTTGGTTAGTGTGATGGTAAACACCACCTGATCATTAACGGAGTATTGTGTTTTATCTGCCTGTTTAACTAATACCAGGTTAGCAGCAGGAAGAGTATTTATTGGCAAACAAGCACTGAACTGGCTGGTGTTATTATTGGAATCGGTGGCAGTAGCAGTAATAATGCTGCCTGCAGGCAATGTTCTACCTGTTAAGACAGCAGTAAAAGCCGCCTTTCCCGTTGCGTCGGTAACCACCTCAAACGAGTCGATAAAAGTTTTTCCTTCTCCAAACCCTGTAGGATTACAGATATCATTAGCGAAAAATTCGAGCTTGAAACTGGCATTGGGCGTACTATTCAGGGTACCTTGTATCTGGGCATTTCCGCCCACATTGCCGGCTGCTGTTAGTACCGGGAAGTTCTGGTGGTTATTGGCGCCATTGCTACCCAGATCTATTCCCAATCCCAGATCATTGAAGATGGAGTTGGCAGTAATTTTGCTTCCTGTTCCGGTTCCGCCAAATACGATACCTTCTCCGTTGGCAGATATAGTATTCCCCTCTATACTGGCGGTAGCAGCATCATTCACTTGTATACCAATGCCGTTGCCGGAAATAACACTACCCGCAATATGTGCAATGGAAACGCCGTCTACTAACACACCCGGTCCGCCATTATTGGTGATAGTATCGTTAAGTATGCTTTTCCCGGTAAAGAAACTGGTCACTTCAACACCGGCGAGTGTATTTCTATCAAATAAATCCCGCTCTATGAAAGCGCGGACAGTTAACAGGTTTTTACCATCGCTGATCCAACGGACACCCGCACCGCCATTGATAGCGAACCTGTTGTCGGTAGAAGTTAACGTTGCAATACCATTAACATCTGTAAACAGGTCAATACGGTCGCCATCCTTTCCATTATTTACAGCTGATGAACCCACAATGGCATAACTGAATTGTGTTCCGGCTTTTAGTATCACCTTTCCTTTTCGACCTTCTGCGCCATTAGCGATATATGTATCCGCATTCACATTCAGTGCTATCTGCGCACCGCTGCTGACATCAACCACATAGTTAAAGGCAGCGCCGGCGTTACCATTATACAAGCCATTACTGAAATTTTTATTACCTGCAGCATGAAAGACAAAGTTGGCTCCCACCTGCCCCAGTCGCAGGGTATCGCCGGCAACGAGCCAGTCGATCTTTCCGGTGAGCGACTCTACCACATCCATTGCGGTTCCGTTGCCGTTGTGAAAATTTTCCTGGTACATGATCTGAACGGTCTGGCCTTCCCCAAACCGCAACTTACTGCCTATTGTCATGTTGCCTTCAAAACTATTCTTACGTATATTATAGCTTCCATCGCCCTTTGTGAACAGGTCAATGCCTACTCCTGCAATATCTGTGATAAAGTTACCTTCAATGGTAATTGGCTTTGCACTGGCGGCGATGCCAATAGCGAATTTGGCCCCTGTTTTATTCTCTCCGATAAAGTTACCTAAGATCTTAATCCCTTCGGTTATGCTGCCGGTCACGGTAACGCCATTGGTAGTGCTGTCGCCGGCCATTTTATTTCCCTGGCCCGCGCCCAATCCTCCAATAGCATTATTGGGAGCATTAGTAAGGATTACAGCATCCTTCTTATTAGGCAATGCCTTTTCGCCCGTTATGTCCAGGCCAATAAGATTACCCGTAACGAGATTATTGAACGCCCCATTGGTACCAAACTGCGTGTTAGGGTCAAGTCCGTTCAGATTAATACCATAGCCCATATTACCAGAAATGATATTTCTGAACAGGCCGGTACCACCTATCATATTACCGGGCGTATTGTCAATGAATATGCCATCGCCCCCGTTGCCCTTGGCAACGGTTCCTGTACTGTCTGTGCCAATGTAATTGCTCTGGATAATGTGGCTGCCCTCTCCCGGAGGAGGAGTACCGGAGATAAAAATACCGTGAGAGGAAAAATTATTGATGATAAAAAAAGAAATCTGACAGGTGCCACCCAGCAGCCGCAGGCCTATGGCTCCGGCTCCCGCATTGGTACCATCGAGTTCAATTCGGCGTCCATCACCGTTAATAGCGGTGATAGCCACGGAACCCAATATGGGAGGTAATGGCCCCAATCCGGTTTTACCTATCTGAATCACAATGCTTCCGGTGCCCGGAGCATTAGGTATATCAAACCTTATCAAGTTCTGACCCAGGTTGCGATTACCATTCTGATTTTCTACAGCGGCGCGAAAAGTACACTGATCACCGGGAGTATTGGGGTCTACATCACAACGGCCATCGTCGCCAATATTGCCGGCATTAGGATCACTTTCATCTCCCGTCATGTTCACGGTAAAGGTTTTGGTTTGTGCCAACGCAAAACCCGGTATCAGCGAAAGGGGGAGCAGAAAAACTACCGCAACTCCCATAAAGGCGTTAAGGTAAGCTAGCCATGTGCTGCGAGGTAGAGGTGAATTCATCATGATGTTCTTTAGGGTACAAAGAATTCTTTCCGGGCCAAAGCGAGCTTGTGTCCCGGCAATTATAGCTATTTCCCCGTGGAGGCGCACAATGCGCTATCTATTCCATTGGAGCAGGTATTGAGTGTGTCTGATGATGTTAATATGAAGTTAGTGGCGGACCAGGAGAAAGGAAAACCATTTGGTTGAGTTCATCCATGCTTTGATGGATATGGACACAAAGTTTACGAAAAAAAACCGAGAAATAAAAATAAAAAATGATACACCGGGAAGGCATATACGAAAAATGGAAACCATCGCTCAGATAATATATAAGCTTGCTCTAATTGATACTATTTCAAAATATTAAAATAGACCAGGGGCTTTATAATGCTGCCTTTCCGAAGCGAACGGGGTTCTATCACCTGAAAGCATGCTGAATCTTACTAAAATATTGAAAGAAGGCATATGATATAAATAGTAACCTTTTACATTCATTTACAATCTCTAAAAATTGCTCATGTCTGGCGATTAAAATCGAACAAATGTGTCCGTATCCGCACATTATACTTGTAAAGATGGTCATCACAAAGATCCAAACATGGCCACCACAGCACACTACATGATATCCGGACAAATGGTATGGTAGTTGCCACCCACAAACTTAAATGCTTACGATGACTTTAAACCAGCTCATATAGCGCCGTCACACAATAGTTTAAAAGTACTTTTAAAATTAACCTTATGTTCTCGAACTACCTGAAGATCGCTCTCCGTGTTCTTTGGCGCAACAAAATATATGTAGTCCTCAACATTGCAGGCCTGGGCTTTGCCATTGCCTGTTGTATACTGTCTTATCTCAACTACAATTACAGAGAGCGCTTCGACCAGAACCACCCTCATACCGAACATATTTACCGGCTAAACAGTACCCGTGTGGTGGATGGAAATAAACAGTCCTGGGCGGTAGTACCCTTACCATTGGCGCAAGCGATGGAGAAAGAAACAGCCGGAGCTGACCGGATTGCCCGGCTTAGCAGCGCTGCCGTTGTTGTAAAAATCGGGCAACATACTTTCGATGAACATATTCATTATGCTGACAAGACCCTATTTGATTTTTTTAACTTCCCACTAAAATACGGCAATCTGTCTGGCTTTAACCAATCAAACCAGGTAGTCATCAGCGAAACTTTTGCAGACAAATACTTTCCAAAACAAATACCCCTGGGCCAGCCTCTGACACTCATCGGATCAGAGGGTAAACCTAAGATTTATACGGTTGGTGCTGTAGCTCAGCAAATTCCGGCCAATTCAAGCATTCAGTTCGATCTCATTACGTCTTTTGAAAATGGACTTGTTCAGGGACGAACAGCACCCGATGACTGGGCGAACCCGAGCCTCATTACCACATTTGTTGAATTAAAAAATGTCAACGCTTCGCGCTTTGTAACAACCAACCTGAATCGCTACGTAGCACTTCATAATCGTAATCAAACCGAATGGCCAATAGAAGGCTTTACCCTACAGCCTTTTTCTGCATTGGCCGCCAGCTCCGATATTGACATGCCGGGATATGTGCATGGCAGCCAGTTGACAGCCAATCCCCGTGGCGTACTTGTTATCGTACCAGCCATTATGTCTGTGTTTATTTTACTGATTACCTGCTTTAATTTTACCAATATTTCAATCGCTTTTGCCAGTAGCCGGTTAAAGGAGATCGGTATCCGAAAGGTAATCGGAGGTTTTAAGCGCCAGTTAATCTGGCAATTCCTGACCGAGAATATTGTACTTTGTCTATTAGCGGCTGCATTAGCGTTGTTGTTTGTCCACTTACTGCTACCCACGGTCAATCAACTTACCGGCATCGACCTTTCACCTGACTATAGCAGGGATTATGTTTTTTGGCTATTCCTGCTATTCATTCCTGCTGTCAGTGCTATCTTTTCCGGCCTGTATCCGGCTGTATATGTAAGTTCTTTTCAGCCATTGCTGATTCTTAAAGGCAAAACTGCCCTTGGTGCATCCAACCGTTTTACGCGGCTCCTGCTGATGTCACAATTTAGCTTGTCGTGCTTCGCACTGGTAGTGGGGATTGTAATGTCCCAGAACGCATCATTTCAACAAAAAGTTGATTTTGGCTATTCCATCAATGAAGTGGCGATTGTAGAAATCAGCCATCCCCGGGATTACGATGTTTTTAGCCAGGCCGTTCAACAAAATCCGGAAATCAAAAGTATAGCAGGATGTGTCCAACAAATTGGCAATGGAAGTTATACCCAAATCGCCAAAACCGAAAACAGCGAAATACAAACACAGGTCGCACAGGTAGGCGGCGAAGGTTACCTCAATAGTATGGGGATCCGCTTAGTACAGGGACGTCATTTTTACAATACCGGAGCCGATGCAGATGCGTCGATCTTAGTCAATCAAACTTTTCTGCAACGATTGCAGATAAAACAACCACTTGGCCGGCAAATCACCCTGGATAGCGCACACTACACCATTGTTGGCGTAGTGAATGACTACAAAGAATATGGCCTGCATGGCCTTGTTCCTCCTTGTGTGTTACGTATGGCTAAGCCCGGTGAGTATAAGTTTATGGTTGTTCGCACAGATAAAGATAAATTGCCGCAAGTAACGAGGTACTTGCAGTCTACCTGGCAGCAACTGGTACCTAACATTCCATACCGGGGCTATTTACAATCGGATTTAATTGAAAAGGAAATCCGTATGACACAAGCATTCAAATCGATTGCGTTCTTCCTGGCTGTTATTACCTTGCTTTTATCAGCATCTGGTTTATTTGCACAAATTTCTTTGAATATAGACAAGCGGAGCAAAGAAATCGGCATTCGCAAAGTACTCGGTGCATCAATACTGCAAATCATTGCCCTTGTTAACCGGGAGTTCATACGCATTCTCCTGATTGCTTTTGTGGCAGGTTCAATTTTGGGCTACTTGTTTACCAGCAAATTTATTTTCCAGGTTATTTATCAATATCATCCTGTTGCCGGACCAACACCATACATCGGTACATTTCTGATTGTGTTACTTTGCTGCAGTGCAATCATTGGAACGAGAGTGTTCCGGGCAGCAAGGGCAAATCCAGTTGATAGATTACGTTCGGAATAATAAGAGAACAACTCCACCTGAGCTAACGAAATGAAATCAAATCATTCATCAGCTTTTGCGCTGAATAATTGTTAAAAGATTAACAAAGATCGTATAGCAAATTATATTGCTATTATAAATTCCAAAAATATTCCCGATAACCCGCCACTATTAAGCATCTAATTATTTTTTTAGCTGCAAACGATTGTTATAAAAGTATTTTTTTTTCGTTTCAACTTACTTCATACCTTCGGGTTCGTTATGAAAAAATGATGTATTTACTGTCGTGTATTCTCTATCGAAAGGCATTATTATTTCACCCCAAAACTTCTGTTACAATTAATCGCTAGCCTGGTTAAGTTATTCTAGGATCAATACTATAATTGACACCCCAATTCCCTCATGTATCACCGTTGCTATGTGACAACATAACATCGGCTGACTTACTAATCCATTTTATTCCAAACAGCATACTTTCTATTACTCACTTACAAAATGACCATTTTATGTCGAACCTAAAAATTGCAGACCTCGTTGCTGATCTCAACAAAAGCCCTAACCGATGGCAGGCAAGAGAAACAGCCGTTTCCCAACTGCCCGAAGATCAACAAAAAGCCCTGTTAGGCGTTATCGTTAACACCGCAGAACTTGCGTCCGTAATGAAACCTACAGCAGGCGCAGCACCGGTAGCCAGTTATGCCCCCGCAGTGGACTGGCGTAACCACAATGGTAACCACATTACACCCGTAAAGGATCAGGGCGGATGTGGTTCCTGCGTTTCCTTCTGCACCACTTCTGTTACAGAAGCAATGGCCTCTATTGAACATGGCCAGCTATTGGACCTCTCTGAAGCAGACCTGCATTTTTGCTCCAACCATGGCGCCAATTGCGGCGGTTGGTGGCCTACCGACGCTTTTAGCCAGATAAAAACGCGTGGTATCCCCGATGAAGCCTGCTTCCCTTATGCTACCGCTTTCCCCGACAACAACATCTGGAAACAACCGCCTCATTGTGTTGTAGGCCCTAACAGGGATGCCCGTGCGGTAAAAATTACCAATTCTACTACGATTGCAAACGTGGTGGAACGTAAAAACTATCTTTCCGCCAATGGGCCCTGCTCCGCAGTGATGCATGTTTATGAAGATTTCTTTTCCTATGCCGACGGCGTATATACCCATGTAAGCGGCGTAGACAAAGGATTACACTGCGTTACCGTTATTGGCTATTCTGAAGCAGAACATTGCTGGATCTGCAAAAACTCCTGGGGCCCGGGATGGGGTAAAAGCGGGTTCTTTAAAATTGGTTACGGACAGGCTGGAATAGATACAGAATTTCCATTCTGGACAGCCAGCGGTGTAGTCATTCCCGCTCCTGCTCATGGATGGCATGGTTATGAAAACCTGGGCGGCCTGATCACTTCCAGACCTAATGCCGTTTCCTGGGCAGCAAACAGGATCGATGTAGTGGTACGGGGCCTGGATTCCGCAGTATATCACAAATGGTGGAATGGTTCCACCTGGCAAGGCTGGGAATCCCTGGGAGGACAAATACAGGGCGCTCCTGCTATCTGTTCCTGGGCTAATGGCCGGCTGGACATATTTGCGTTAGGACTCAATCATCACCTGTGGCACAGATACTACCAGGGAGGATGGAGCCAATGGGAAGACCTGGGAGGAACACTTTCTTCCGAGCCAACCTGTGTAAGTTGGGGTCCTAACAGAATTGACATATTTGCAAGGGGTATGAACTCCTCCATGTGGCATCTATGGTATGATGGCGCCTGGCATGGCTGGGAAGACCTCGGAGGTGTAATTACTTCTGCGCCGGCAGTATCCTCGTGGGCATCCGGCAGATTAGATTGTTTTGCCCGTGGCCAGGACAATAAACTATGGCACAAATGGTTTGACAAAGGCTGGAGTGGCTGGGAAAACCTGCAGTCAAATATGTTTGATAGCCCTGGCGCCGTTTCATGGGGACCTAACAGGATAGATGTATTCTTCCCCGGACAGAATTACAACATGATGCACAAATGGTGGGATGGTAAAGCATGGAGCGGAGATGAAAATCTCGGCGGCATACTATGCTCAGCGGTAGGTGTATCATCATGGCAGGCCGGCAGGCTTGATTGCTTTGTGGAAGGCACAGATTCTGCCATGTACCATAAATGGTATGTGTAAGCCATAAATTACGGGTTACGGATTACGGATTACCCATCGGCTCCTGCATGGAGGCGATAGCGTGAAGCTGCCCAAAAAGCGCTTCTCTTCTGTAATCCGTAATTCGTAACTTTGTAAAAACTGATATATGGAAATCATACCGAAAGAATTAAAAGCAGGAGGCGATCTTCCTATTATTTTACCAGGTTTAGGTACTGCAGGTTTTCAGTGGTTCTTTAAAGTCGAAAATGAAAATTGCGTCGAAGTAAAACCATATGATTATACTGTAGATTCAATGCGACGCGACGCCGGAACGAGCAATGATGAAGTATTTATGATCACCGGAATTTCACCGGGCCATACAACTGTTACATTTGAACAAAGAAGGGTGTGGGAAACGAACGGTCAGGCCATCAATACAAAAGTATTTGATGTCACCGTTCTTGAATAAAGACACTTTTATACAAATACATATCCTGTAACGAAACAACACTTACATTAAGTGTTGTGTATTGTCTCGCATCGACCGCTTTAATACAACCGGACTAAGATATCTACAAACAGCCGTTCTGTATCTGTAATCGCTAACTGCCCCGCCAAAAAATCCCTGCTGATTGCTAACATAAAATCTCATACCACTAACCCAAAAGATGACTTCGTAACCGCTATTTTTCAGCCGTCGTTGGGGGTGGAACAATGCCGCACATGCGCAGGTATAACGCCATCTGGCCATAGTGTTCGTTAGCGTGTGTGAGCGCATAGAAGATCAGGTCCAGCCTTGGCAACTTGCGCCACCTAAATTCAATCATATCCATCGCATTGCGATCATTAACGGAAGCAATGGCCTTGCGGCCAATGGCAAATGAGCTTTTAAGGTAAGCGATCACCTCCTTTTTGGTAGTGATGCTTTTCGGGCCATTGACATCTTCAATATCAGCACGGATAGAGTCACCTGTAACCGCGCTCCAGATCAGGATATTATCTGTCGCCAAATGCATGATCTGCCCCGCAAAACTACGGACGCCGTTAAAATCACTACCGGTAATATGGAGGTCCTGCGGGGCAAAATGATATTGCTGCTCGGGCATCGCTTCTGCGGAAGAAAGGATATCACCTTCCACTTTATTAAATAGTCTCTCCACTGCAGCGCTCATCGATAATTGAGCGCTGGCGAGATAGGGAAAGATAAGGCAGGCAATAACCAGTATATACGGAAAGTATCTTGATGGCAGCATAAAAACGGGTTTTGTTTTATAAGATAAACAAATAAATTCATTGCCGGCAGAAGATACCTTTTATTGTTTTTTTAATTACACAATTGCTGTATCCGAGCCAGCTCAATGCTATGCACTGGTTTGAACTGTGTTCCACTCATATATTTCTCCAGGCTGTAACGTAGTTGGCGGGCTTCCGGGCGTTTGTCCTGATCAGTAAGAAGGTCTATTGCCGAAACAACAAGCTTGCCTTTTCCCACGCGGCATTCAAAGATTAAACCAAGGGAACGGGCAGTTACCCAATCATCAATAATCCTTACAATAGGATCCAAATCCCCCGTCAGGGCTTTCAAATTAATTGCACTGGAATGGCTCATGGCATCCCACCATTGCCAATTGCTATGATATTGAGTGGGAAAATCCGCTAGTGCAGGATGCTTTGGGTTACATAAAATGCCTAAGGTGGTAGGAGGCTGCTTGCCTGTCCATGCGGTATTCCAGAATATGGAGGAAAAACCCGTCCTGATATCCCCACCCATTCCGGGTTTAACGGACCCGTTTTTTAATGTCAGCAAAACACTTCCGCCCTGGTCCAACCTTTTAATGGCATCAGCATCCAGTGCCCGGGTCAATAGCACGTCACCGGGTATTTCCGGCAGCACTTTCGGGTAAACGAATATATCCCAGGTATTTGTATGGTTTCCTGTTTTTGCCTTCAAAACAAGATGCTGCGCTTTTTTTACGGCCCCGAGACTTTGCCTGATCGTTCCCAGCTTAATACCATTTCCTATTTCAATGGTTTCTTTTTTAAAGCTGCCACTAAACAACGGCGCACCATTTTCAGACTCAATATCCCAGGTAATTAAAGCGTCTTTTATCGGAGCGTTGCTAAAATTGGCTATTTCTAATGGAACAACCAATTCTTCATCGTTTGTGTAAATCATTTTTGGCAACCTGGCCAAAACTACTATTGGCGCGCAGAACTGGCTAAACCCGGCTCCGGTTATATAAGGTTTTGGCTCCCAGAATGGATCTAAAACACCTACAAGCGCTGTTCCCTGGCCAGGGAAATCACTTAAGCCCAGTAACTGAAAACCACCGAACCCGGGAGTACGCAGTGCCGCTTCAATATCAGCTTTATAACAAAGCACCTGCAGCTTTCCGGAAGCCATGAAGAAACTGTCGGCCAACAACATCAAACCATTTTCCTGTAACTTGTCTCTGAAGATGTCAAAGTTTTTCGGCTTTAATATGCCATCATATTTTTTTATTTCCCTGAAATTGGGATATACACACCACTGGCCAATTTCATGACTAACCACCGGTCTTTTCCACTTTGAGATAATACTCGTCCAATCATAGTCTGTTTTGGGCGCCTCCTTGTTTATAATACTTGATAAACCCTGACCCCATCCCTGAATTCTTGGGTCAGGAGTGTTGTGGTAATCACTGGCATCATTAATTGGCCAGCCCGCGGCGGTGGTATAAACTCTTCTTGCATCTTTTGCTTTCCAGTAGTTAACAAAGTTAACCAGGTATTCGGTCTGGTTCTTTCCGCCGGGTTCATTTCCATAGGTCATCATTACAAAAGAAGGATGATTTCCGTAGGCTTTTACCATTCTCTCACTTTCCTCGTAAACATATTTATCCAATGGAAAGCCATCACCAATTACAGCAGTGTTGTCGTTAGAGCCACTCGCCCACGCAGAACATTCAACCTGTAAAAATATACCCAGTCTGTCTGCCGCAGTAAATGCCGCTTCCGGAGGGCACCAGGAATGAAACCTGATATGATTCACTCCATAAGCTTTTATAGTTTTAAAATGCTTGATCCAGGTATCTACATCAGTGGGAGGATACCCTGTTTTGGGGAAAGACGCACAATCTAATGTGCCGCGTAAAAACGTAATGGTATCGTTTACGGCGAACTGTGTACCTTTAGCTTTAAAGTCACGCATCCCGAAAGAGATATTTTGATGATCCATATTACCAGGTTCTTTCTCTTTCAGGGTTATCTCCATTTTATATAAGTCCGGATGAAATTCATTCCATAACAGTGGATTGCTCCCCATAGGATAAGTAACCGCTATGGTTTTTTCTTCTTCAGCAAGCGTTATTTCCTGCGTCAAACGCCCTGGTTTCATAACACCTGGTTTATCGGAGATAGCTGCCAGCTCTAATGAAATTACTTTCTGAATACCTGATGTGTTTTTAACCCAGATCTTTGCCAGTACCTGTTTGTTTTTAACATCAGGATAAAGCTGTACATCAGCAATGAAGACTTTTGACCTGGCCCTGAGACTCAATTCTCCCACCATTCCGTTCCAGTTGGTTTGGGTATGATCAGATACACTATGTGCATCATTACCCATCCTTATGTTTTTTATCCTGTTGTCAACCCTGATGGTTAAACGGTGTACACCCGGTTGTAATCTGCTTCCTATCTCAAATAACTGCGCTGTTCCAAGACTGTTGTCCATTCCTATTTCCACCTCATCTACCCATACTGTAGTTTCCCAATGGCTTCTTTCGATAAATAACTGTATATGTTTGTTGTTCCAGGAGCTGGGGACATTAATTGTTTTTTGATACCAGGCGGCGCCCTTGTAATATTTTTCTGGCTGCAGCCAGAAGGGGACTTTTATATTTCCGGGTTGCCTGTATTTGGCATATTCATCATTTGTAAACCAGGATTTGTCAACAATGTTACCGGTCCAGGGTGTGTTTACCGTCACTTCGTCGCCCTTTCCATTCGTAGTCATTGATCCCGGGAGTTGTATACGGTCTTTTAACTTATGATTGAACCATTGGTCGGCAACCCCTTTGTCGAGCGAATCTATCTGAAAATCCCAACTACCTGAAAGGTCAATCTGTTGGCCATTTTTCTGCTGTGCGGCCGCTGCGGAAATTAAGGAGGATACTAACAAAATCGTCAGCATTAATTGTAGGAAAGTTTTCATGTGTGGTTGAGACGAATATTTTAACGTTAATTTGTCAGCATGCCCTGGCACTGGCTTTTCCCAAAGTTAATTTTATAACGCTTTGTTTTGATGGATTATCTGCTGAAAAAAATGGATAATATAGCCACATGCTATTCAGGCACTATCCGGATTATTTCATTTACTTTAGTAGCAATTGTAAACCGTTCGCCGTAGATTATTTCAGCTGATTTCCCCTTCCTTAATAATTTTACCCTTTTATTACCCCAAGGATTTAACATTGTCAAAGGCCGTCCCTTCTCACTAATAATTTCTACATCGGTTATAATCCCTGTTTTTCTTTTTGCTGAAATCAAAAATGCACCATAGGCTCTCAGCCTGTTAAACGAGGCATCAATGCCTGCTGGCAGTGAGGGGAATAACCGAACAGTATTTCCTACACTCATACACATCATTTCATCAACAGCATTTGCTACAACACACGCGTTTTCTATTCCATGTACATTATTCTTAATAAATCCATTGGGATATGTGTTGGCAATAAAATCATGTAATTTGTTGTAGATCGTATCTGCACAATACCCAATCCTGATGGCAGCCATGAAGAAACTACTACTGGTATTCATATCTCTCCATCGTTTCATTTCTCCAATTGTATTCCTGGCTACGGATAGCAAGGCCGTGTCGCTATCCAACGTAATAGCATTGGCGGGATAGATATGTTGAATACCTAATCCGTTGTCGGGATACCAATCCAGCCCTTTTTCTGTATATCGAAATACTTCTTTGCCGTTCCTCGTTTGCAACGGGAATGGGCTAATGTGGCTCAGTATGTTGTTCCATTTCTCCACTTCGCTTTTATTGAGGTGTGCATCACGGCTGATGTCAATTGCCAGGTTAAAAACATATCGTACCAACCCTAACGACAATATTGGATTAAGGTTATGACCGGAACCCTCATGTATAGCGTCATCGTGGATAACATACCTGCCATCTTCAAATTTCAAATAATCCTCCCAAAACCTGGTTACCGATAACACATAAGGGAAAATTTTCCTCGCATAACTGGTATCATAGGTACTATACCAATATTGCCCCAGGTTAAGCAGTGCATAGGCAGCATTAGATCGTTGTTGCCAAAACATACCACCTTTTTCAATGCCTTCGGGATGGAGGTGGGTATAAAATGTATCTACCTGCCTGGTTATCTCGATACCCATGGGGCCAATGCCTACAGGATATAGTACACCTCCCGTATGAGTTACATTCTCTGCATACCATTTGCCTCTTGGCATAAAAGCAAGAATAGGAGCGTCATAGGGCAATGCCTGCTCCAGGCGGTTGGCGCCGTATAAGGCATAAAAGGGCGCTTCGAAATTGTAGTTCAGGTGGTAATCATTATTCCAGAAAGGGCTGTCGTGGGAAATCCATCCAAAAATACCGGGAGGAAAATTCAAGTCCCTGCTGCAGGCCCCCATTGTATACAGGCCCTGGTAATAACTCTTCATTATTGCCGGATCATCCAAACGCACATTCGATTTCTGCCAGTATTGCCTCCACCATGCATTATGCGATTGAAGAAAAGAGGACATATTCTTTGGAGTTATGGTTCCCACCCTATTTTTAACATATGCGAGCGCTTCCTTCTGCTTAAAATTACTTTCCACAGCAAGAGCCAGGAGTAAAGGTTTCCCTTTTTTTATAAGCGTTTTCGAAGGCATATCATAATTCATCGCTTTTACGGCAACGGCTGCTGACGCTGGAATATCTACACTATCTGCAAATGAACGTGTTTGCCAAACTATACTATTCTGCTCCCCTTTCGAAAGCCTGGCCATTTCATTCCCGGGTGCAGAAAGATTCACCGAAATTTCAGCATCATTTTTCAGCGCATCCACCTGTATAAAGATCAGGTTTTGTGTGGCGCAAACCCATGAGGTAACCGAAATATTCCCGCCGATCAGGGTCCTCGTTTGACCATTCCAGATATCCTGGCTGGCCGAAAAGCCGATATCGCCTGCATTCCGTGCATCTCCATTCTTTGATTGCTTCTCCTCACTATGAAGACTAATATCAAAGTACGCCACCAATCTGCTTCCTGCTATGCCAAATTCCTTTTCTCCATAGCCATATCTGGAGACCCATCTGCCAAAATCATTTTTTGAAATATAGAAACGTAGATTATCCTGTTGATAACCGAAGGTGGTCAACACATCTCCATTTCCCATCAATGGCGCGTCTGTTGAAAAGCGTGCAGGAATATTCTTTGGCGCCTTCGTCCAGGTATTCTTATATGGCGGAGTATAGATACTTTGGGAAAATACCTGTAAAGGAAAAAGAAAAGTAACAAATAACACTCGAAGCTTTCTTAGCATTAATACCTGGTTCATCTGTTCGATTTTAAACAACAATAAATATAAGAAGGGATGTGAGCGTATCGCCAGTATCAAGCGTAACTATTGCCATAAAGAGTAGTAAGGCATAACGTAGCGAAAGGATAAAACGACGCGAATATAAAAAAAATCAATTAGTATATTAACGGTAAATAAATCATTTTTTCCACGCAACCAGATTTATTGGAAGATCAAAAGCGCTTCAGAAGTAATCATCAGCAAATCATTTGTTCGGAAGAATTCTCCTTTTCTGTTGCCGCAAAACCAATAGATATTGGCAACGGCATACTGGTTCAAAATCCGGATTATCAACAGCATGCCGGCAAATCTTGTCCTATTTTTAGCATTTAGATAAACTCAGTTTTTCTAACCGGGCCGGGTCTATGCTAATCATTGGCGTTCCTCGTCTCTGCGGTACCCCAATTTATATTTGGCTCCTCTCCCATTTCAAGCACCAGTTTTCCACCACGAACAATATCCTTAAAGCGAATTTTCGCCTGCATTAGCGGTTTCCCGTTGAGCGTGGCCGACTGGATATAAATATTCTTCTTTGAATTGTTATGGGCTTCTATTTTAAATTCTTTGCCGCTGTAATAATCATGATTGAAATGAAGGGTAGCTTCTTCAAACAGCGGGCTGCTGATGTCCATTACAGGGTCAACAGCACAACCTCCGTCCATTTCAAAAAGTCCCATTGCACTCATTACAAACCATGCCCCCATTTGGCCTTCATCTTCATCTCCCTCCCAGGCGGCGTACGGTGTAGAGCCATAGAAAATATCCAGGATGGATCTTGACCATTTTTGTGTTAACCATGGCTTTCCGGAATAATTAAATAAAAATGCCGCCTGCATATTTATTTCGTTCCCCTGGTTAATATAAAATTCAGCCCGCTCACCGGTGGTTCTATCCAGTGCGTGTGCAGCAAATTTGTATGCAACTGATTTTTCAAACCCGTTGTCCAGGCGTTTATTAAAAAGATCTTTGCCCATTAATTTAACCAGTCCGTCAACATCGTGAGGCACATAAAACGAATACTCCCATCCGTTGCCCTCCACAAATGAATTGTTGGAGAACTCGTCATAGTCAGGCATCCATTGCCCGGCTGCATTTTTGGGAACAACAAATTTCAGTTGCGGATGGAATACATTTTTGTAATTGCGTGAGCGGTTGGTAAAATAGCGATAGTCATCTTTTTTACCCAGGGCATTTGCCAATTGCGCCAGGCAATAATCATCAAAGGAATAATCCAGGGCTTTATTGGTTTTACCCCGTTCATAGGGAACATAACCAAATTTCATATAGTCGTTTAGTTGTGGATTACCAGCCCAGCCACCGGCAACCGCCTTTCCTTCATGTGTCATCATATATCTTGCTGCCTCGTAAAGTTTTAAACCAACGTCTTTTCTTTTGATGATTCCCTTTTGAAATGCAGCCACCATCAGCGCTATCTCATGCGAGCCTTCCATGATACCGGAGTATTCTATCCCTGCAGGGCCTTTGCATGTCCAGCCGGTGTGCTCATACATTTCCAGTTGGGTGCCCGCCCAATTTTCCATAACATCAGGAGCAATAAGGCTTAAAACAGCATTGGAGTTCCAGTAAGTATTCCAGAATGCGTCGCCTCCGTAGATGTTTTTGCAGTATTTTACTGATTGAATATTTTCGGCTGCGTCCACATACTTCCCGTTTACATCATTCCAGGTTTGCTTCGCTGCGAATACACGATACAAATTGGTATAGAACTTCTTTTTATCTTCCTCTGTTCCACCTTTTACCGCTATGGTTGAAAGTAATTTATTCCAGGTATCCCGTGCATTTTTCTGCACCGCTTCCAGGTTCCAACCAAACGGCTCCATTTCTGTTTTCAGGTTCAGCCGGGCCTGTTCAATACTAACAAGTGAAACGCCTGAGCGTACATAAATTTCCTCGCCCTTTTTCGTAGTATAGGAAACAAAGGCGCCAATATGTCCTTTACCGGTTACATCGTTACTATTCCGTTTCAGTTTATCATCGATCCAGGTATTCATGCTTTGGAAAGGCTTGCTAAACTGCAATACAAAGCATAATTTATAATCATTAAATCCGCCCGTGGCAGATATTGCATACCCTTCTATCTCTGTATCCGATACCTTTGTGATCCTTGCATCCTTAATAGTAAAATCATATTCTGCCGGGAATAGTAAATCAATCAATATCCTGGATTCCTTCTTCTCCGGAAAAGTATATCGTTGTAATCCGCACCTGGTTGTTACGGCCATATCCGCCTGCACCTCGTGGTCGTATAAATAAACGAAATAGCTGCCAGGAGACGCTTTCTCGGTCTCCTTTAAAATCCGCGAATGATATCCCGCATTTGCACCTTTATATGGGGCATCGGTGGATGAGTTGGTAAAAACCAAATCCGCCGTTGCCGGCATAATACGCAGCCCGGCCATTGTCCAGGCGTGCAGATGACTAAAACCGTCTACGCTGTTGATGGCATATTCGTATCCGGCCATCCAGTTGTATCCCTGATTTGAACCCTGGTTGTCGGGGCCTAACTGTATCATTCCAAATGGCATGGTGGCATAAGGACCCAGCATCCACCGCGAATTAGAGGTGCCCATAAACGGATCTACATAATCCACTGGTTCTTTAATTGCCTGCGAAAATGAAATACCGGAAAAAAGAAACGCGATAATCAGGAATAGAATTCTCTTCACATGAAGTAATTTAATGACGATACATCGAAAACGACACGATAGCTGTCCTTTAATATCAGCGGGTCGCTTTCACACAGATTTTATATCCTTCCCCCGGTAGCTTTGCACTTATTACTCAACCAACAGGTGAAAAATATTCATCAGCATAGCGATGCCAGTAGGAATTGTAAGATATTCCTCCAACATCTGATTAATAATATTGCTGAGCGTATGAATAATGGAAAGATTACCGGTAGATATTCATATCTATCGCACCTCTGCAAACAGGACTTTCGCCAACATCAATTCCTGTTTGCATGTGTTAACCTTCCATTTTTTTTATAAAAATGCTCAGCTAATATGTTCAAACATATGATTATTTATCAAGAATAGCAACTTTTTCACAGTTCATCAATGATGAACAAGGGTGCGGGATGTATAAATATCAGAAATAACAAACCATTGCCCAAATGCAGTATTGAAGCATAAATTATCGCTAATCAATTGTTTTAGTGAGATGTCACATCCTGCTCGTTCATTCAAAAACACCAGGCAATATCATGTTCATACATATCAAATATAGTCATATATGATATGTTTTTACAGGCTGGTCACCCAAAAGCAACACGCGAGGGTTTCTAAAATAAAATCATTGGGAAAGAAAAATGTAAGGAATCAGGATAAATAATGTTGAATGATGATACCTCAAGGCTCTTTTAATAAGCCGTAATGCGTATTGAACCTGCTTTTTCACGGTCTCTTCAGATATAGCCAGTCTTTGCGCTATTTCCTTATGGGTCAGATGCTCATGGCGACTCATCTGATAAACTTCCTGCATTCTCGGGGGCATCTTTTCAATAGCATGCCTGATGGCCAGTTGCAGTTCTTTCAGTTGTAGTTGTATCTCTGCTGTAGCGGATATGGCATTTATCTCAACATCGGCAATGGTGCTCAGATAATCCCGGCGGGTGATATGCTTCTCTATATAATGAATGGCTTTATAACGCACGCTGGTTTGAAGATAGCCAGCCAGTGAACTTTCAATTTGCAATTCTCTTCTCCTGTTCCATAAAGAAAGAAAAACCTCCTGAACCACGTCTTCTGCTTCGTCTTTACCACGTAAGGCCTTCGCTGCAGTAACAAACAATCCCTGCCAATAGCGGCGATAGAGCAGACTAAATGCCTCCTCATTATCATTGCTCATCATTTTAAGAAGCGTATCGTCAGTATAAAGCGTAACTATTGCCATAAAGAGTGGTAAGGCATAACGTGGCGAAAGAATGAAACGACGCGAATATAAAAAAAATTAATTAACCTGTTAACGGTAAAATAAATCATTTTTTTTTGCAGTTGGATTTACCGGAAAGTTAAAACCACCAGCCTCTACGCCTCCCCGCGCATATCCTTCCTTTCAAATATCAATCATTTGCAGGCACATGCATGTTACAACTTGTTTAATCTTCTTTTGAAAAAACAGTCAGAAAAAAAATTATTACCTCTTATACCCCCCGTGCTTTTATCAGCGGACAATAATAAAGCTATTAAATCACCTGAAAATGGATATAGGACAGGTAAAGGCCCTTTTGGAAAAATATCGTACCGGTAAAAGTTCCCCTGAAGAGAAGGAAATAGTGGAACAATGGTATGCCCTTCTTGTGAACACAGGTGAATGGGAATGGAGTGATGGAGAAAAGGAACAGCTGGAACAGGCCATGGAAGCAAAACTGCTTCAGCAGATCAGGACAACTGATGGACTGCAGCGCCGTAGCACCTTCTTCCAAAAAACAGCCGGATGGTGGGCTGCCGCCACCATTATATGCGTGCTAACAGCGGGCGCCCGTTTCCTCTTTTTCAACACAGCAAATAAACATCATACATCAGCTTTACCATCGCCCCGTTTTAAGAATGATATTCTCCCTGCGAAACAACAGGTAATGCTTACCCTCTCCGACGGTACTCAAAAAGCATTAGATGATGTTTCGAACGGCACGGTATCACTGCCGGGAATGCCAAAGGCAGTGAAAAAAGACAGCTCCATAACATATGCTTCCGCTGATAGAACGTCCGGCGGGGAAGTAGTCTACAATACAATTGCCACTGGAAAAGGAAGAACATTTCGTTTGCAATTATCCGACGGAAGCGACGTGTGGCTGGATGCACTTTCGTCCATCCGCTTTCCGACTTCATTCCCGGGCACAGCGCGAATAGTGGAAACTACCGGCCAGGTATACTTCGAAGTGGCCCACAACGCGCAGCAGTGTTTCAAGGTCAAAAGCGGTAAGCAGGTAGTAGAAGTGCTGGGCACACATTTCAATATTAACTCCTTCAACGGGGACGTTATTCAAACCACCTTACTCGAAGGCAGTTTGAGAGTACAGGCGTCCGCCAACGTTTTAAGCGGGAATAATACCGGGAATTCAATTGTAATTAAACCGGGACAGCAAGCCACATTCAGCTCACAAAACCCCAAGCTCACAACACAGGAACTGCAAAACATGGACGAGGTGATGGCCTGGAAAGAAGGCCGTTTCCGATTTGACGGCAGCAGTATTGAAAATATCACAGCACAGCTATCAAGATGGTATAACATAGACGTAATATATAAAGACAAAATAACAGAAACATTTGTGGCGGATATAACGAGAGATCTGCCTATCTCAAAAGTGCTGGAGCTTCTTGAAATGACCAAACAAGTCAAGTTCGTAATCAACGGAAATAAAGTAACAGTGACAAAATGGTAATCACAGTCTGAAAAAAAATGCCAGAAGTGTTGGAACCACCTCTGGCAGGTTTAATTAAATAAAACGCTTAACCGAATTTATTAACCAAACAGCACAAAAGTATGCAATTCACTGCCATTTCGAGCAGAGCAAAACATTTTTTGCTTTCACCCCCCCATATCCCATTACCAGGTACTAAGAGGGGCATTAAAATTCAAAGAATTATGAAATTTACTGCCGTATTTATGCTGGTCGCCTGTCTTCAGGCGGCCGCCCGATCAGATGGCCAAACGATCACCCTGTCTGTAAAAAACAGGTCGCTCGAAAAAGTATTGGCTGACATCAAAAAGCAAAGCAATGTTAGCTTCATTTATGGAAAGGAACTGGTAAAAGGCGCCGGGCCGGTAACAATAAATGTAAAAGACAATTCACTTACCAGGATTCTTGACCAGGTATTTCAGCATCAGCAACTGACGTACAAGGTGTTCGATGATTACATTGTAATCAGTCCAAAAACGGCTGCACCGGAAACCGGCGCGCCTGTTGCTGATTTGCCGCTGCCGGCAGATATCACCGGGAAAGTGGTGGATGAAAACGGCGCTCCCCTGGCCGGCGCAACAGTGAGGGTAAAAGGCAGCGTGAACTCGACGGCCACAAATGCGGAAGGCGTTTTTGTGCTTAAAAAAGTAGCGGAGGATGCCACGCTCATCATTTCATTTATAGGAATGGAAACCCAGGAAATAAAGGTGAAAGGAAAAGAACCCGTCAACATTGTATTGAAACAGGCGATATCGCAGGGACGGGACGTAGTGGTGGTGGCCTATGGGCAACAAAAGAAGGAAAGTATGGTGAGTTCTATTACCACCATTAATCCCAAGGAATTGAAAGGACCTACCAGTAACCTAACCACCATGCTGGCCGGTCGTTTAGCCGGCATAGTAGCCTACCAGCGAAGCGGAGAACCAGGGCAGGATAACGCACAATTTTTTATCAGGGGAATTACTTCTTTCGGATCAGGAAAAATAAATCCTTTAATACTGATAGATGGGATGGAATCTACTCCCACCGATCTTGCGAGATTGCAACCAGATGATATTTCCGGTTTTTCGGTGTTGAAAGATGCCTCCGCATCATCCTTATATGGCGCCAGGGGGGCAAATGGCGTGGTGCTGGTCACTACCAAATCCGGTAAAGATGGTAAACCCAAATTTAACTTCAGGGCAGAAAATTCTGTTTCTTCAAATACGCGGAATTTCCAGCTGGCAGACAATATCACCTACATGAAGATGGCAAATGAAGCGGTGTTAACCCGGAACTCATTAGGCGCATTGCCTTATTCACAAACCAAGATTGACCGCACAGCCGCAGGCGCCAATCCATTGTTATACCCTAATAATAACTGGATGAAATTACTGATAAAGGACAACACCTTAAACCAGCGGTTTAACATGAACATGAGCGGAGGAGGTAAAGTTGCCCAGTATTATATTGCCGGCACTTATAACATCGATAATGGGGTGTTAAAAAGTGAAGCCCTGAATAAGTATGATAACAATATCAAATTGAAGAGTTACCAGATACGCTCCAATGTGAATGTTAAACTGACACCAACCACCGAAGGTATTGTCAGAACCTCCGGCACTTTCGACGATTATCACGGGCCAATAGGCGGCGGCGCTGGTATTTTTTCCCAGGCAATATCTTCCAATCCTGTATTATTCCCGGCCACTTATCCCTCCTCAGCATTACCTAACATAAAGCATCCTTTATTCGGAAATTCAGCGATAAGAGGTGAAGGCGCATCGCAGGTTTTCTACAATAACCCCTATGCCAATATGGTTTCCGGTTTTCAACAGTATAACACCTCCACATTAAATGTACAGCTTGAAATAAAGCAGGACTTTAATTTTATCACCGAGGGCCTTACCGGCCGTGTTATGGGTTATACGCAAAGGTATTCTTACTTCGATCTGAGCAGAAAATATAATCCCTTCTTTTATTCAGCGAATCCAATAGATTCAAAAGGACAGGATTACAGTTTATCGCTGCTAAATGAACTAACTGCCACAGAGTACCTGAATTATGCGCCGGGTAAGAAAACCGTTAACACGGCTACCTATATGGAGGCAGGGCTAAACTACAGCAGAACATTCAACGAAAAGCATGCTATAGGGGGCTTACTGATTACCATATTGCGTAATTACCTGAATGGGAATGCTGAGGATCTTCAATCTTCTCTCCCTTTCAGAAACCGCGGACTTTCAGGCAGGTTTACCTACGCTTATGATAACAGGTATCTTTTTGAAGCAAACTTTGGGTATAATGGTTCAGAGCGTTTTGCTGAAACACAGCGCTACGGATTCTTTCCATCGGTAGGCGTGGCGTGGAATGTATCCAACGAGCATTTTTTTGACGCACTGAAACCTGCGATCTCCCGGCTGAAGCTCAGGGCTACCTATGGTTTAATTGGTAATGATGAGATCGGAGACCCTAAAGATCGTTTCTTCTACCTGGCCAATGTCAATTTACAAGGCGGTAACGTAGGCAACTTCGGCACTGATTATACCTACTCCAGGCCAGGTGTTTCGATCTCCAGGTATCCGAATGAAAAAATTACCTGGGAGAAAGCGAAAACCGTAAATATCGGGATGGACCTGAGCTTATTTAATGATTTAAACCTGGTGGTGGAAGCTTACAGGCAACACCGGAGCAACATCCTGATGTCGAGGAGCTACATTCCAAGTACGATGGGACTTGCTACTAATATACAGGCCAACGTAGGTGAGGCGGAATCAAAAGGTGTGGATGTTACCATGGATTACAGCAGAACGCTGGGAGATATATGGATTCAGGGAAGGGGAACATTTACTTATGCCACCAGTAAGCTGCTGGTTAATGAAGAACCGGATTACGGCAAAGACCTCTCCTACCTCTATAAAGTTGGTAATTCGCTTGGTCAGAATTATGGTTACATAGCTGAAAGATTATTTGTTGACGATGAAGAAGTAAAAAATTCTCCGAGGCAGAATTTTGGCGAAGTCAGAGGCGGAGATATCAAATACAGGGATATCAATGGTGATGGACAGATCAGCTCACTGGATATCGTTCCGCTGGGATTACCTAAGACACCTGAAATTGTATATGGATTCGGCCTGTCGGTAGGGTATAAAAATTTTGACATAAGCGGCTTCTTCCAGGGATCGGCCCGCTCTTCATTCTGGATTGACCCCGCCAAAATTACACCATTTGTTATGGGCGGTGATCAGGGTAATCTGCAGAACGGGCTACTAAAAGCCATAGCTGACGACTACTGGTCGGAGGATAACAGGAACATGACCGCATTTTGGCCACGGCTAAGCTCCAACATCAATACTAACAATACACAGGTTTCTAACTGGTGGATGCGAAATGGTTCCTTCCTGAGATTAAAAACCGTAGAACTGGGCTATAATCTTTCAGGGAAATCAATCAAAAGACTTGGCATTAACTCCCTCAGGGCTTATGCCAATGGCACCAATTTGTTTGTTAACAGCAGCTTCAAACTATGGGATCCTGAACAGGGCGATAACGGGCTAGGTTATCCCGTGCAAAGGGTGTTCAATTTTGGGGTTAACGTTCAGTTCTAAATTTAAATAAGAAAACGAGATGAAACTATATACTACTGCTTATCTTATTTTATCAGCTATGGTATTGATGATTGTAATACCATCCTGTAAAAAAAGTTTCCTGGATATCGTTCCGGATAATGTAGCTACCCTTGATAATGCTTTCGCTAATCGCAATGAGGCAGAAAAGTTTTTGTTCACCTGTTACAATGCTTTACCCAATGATGCCAATCCTGATTTTAACCCCGGCATCAATACAGGAGATGAATTTTGGGTGTACTGGCCGGTTCAGGCCAGCGATTACGCCTCTTTAGATCCATTTAATATTGCACGCGGTTTTCAGAATAAAGTAAGCCCGGGCATGAATTACTGGGATGGATTTGGCGGACGGTCCTTATGGCAGGGGATTCGTAACTGCAATATTTTCCTGGAAAATATTGATAAGCCAATCGATTTGGAGCCTTATATGAAAGAGCGGTGGGTAGCTGAAGCCAAGTTTCTGAAAGCTTATTTGCATTGGTACCTGTTCAGGATGTATGGCCCTATTCCCATTGTTGATAAGAACCTGCCCATTTCCGCGTCGGCAGAGGAAGTAAAGGTAAGCAGGCAACCGGTTGACTCTGTAGCAAATTACATTTCAAATTTATTGGATGAAGCTGCGGCAGGAACAACTACCGGACTGCCGGATAAAATTACCAGCTTAAGCACGGAACTCGGCCGCGTTACCAAACCGGCGGCACTGGCTATTAAGGCCAGGTTGCTGGTAACCGCTGCCAGCCCGTTGTTCAATGGGAATGCCGATTTCAATGGTTTGAAGAATAAGGACGGAAAATTATTGTTCAACGCCGCCTATGATGTAAATAAATGGAAACGGGCCGCTGCTGCCTGTAAAGCAGCTATTGATGCCGCAGAAGCCGCCGGCGTTGCTTTGTATAAATTTATTCCAACGTTCCAGGATATGGATGAGGATACAAAACTGGAAATGACCATCAGGAATACAGTATGTGAAAAATGGAACAAGGAGTTAATACTTGGCAGCACTGCGTCAACAAGGGCTATACAAATGACAGCCTCTCCGAATTTCGACCCCAATAATTTTAACAACGGTTTAAGAGGGCAACTGGCGCCTACTTTAAAAATGGCCGAATTGTTCTATACCAGAAATGGCGTACCTATTAATGAAGATGTTACCTGGGATTATGCTAACCGCTATAATCTGAGGGCCACTACCGCTGATGATAAAGGGCTGCAAAGCGGATACTCCACCGTAGGACTGCATTTTGACAGGGAACCCCGCTTTTATGCGGATATGGCGTTCGACGGATCAAAGTTGTTTATGCAGAATGGCCTGTTTAAGATCCAGAGTAAGCTGGAACAAACGTCCGGAAGGAAACAAACCCTTTACTATTCCGTAACAGGTTACTATACAAAAAAACTGATCAACTGGAACCTGGTAGTAGCCGGAGGAACGACCACAGAAAATTATCCATGGCCAATAATGAGACTGGGAGATCTTTACCTGCTTTACGCCGAAGCATTAAACGAATCAGGCGATCTGTCAACGCCGCTGGTCTATCTTAACAAGATCAGGGCAAGAGCAGGTTTGCAAACAGTAGAGCGTTCATGGACCAACTTCTCCACAAACCCGGGAAAGTTTGCCAATCAATCAGGGTTAAGGGATATCATACACCAGGAACGTTTAATTGAAATGGCATTTGAAGGCAGCCGTTTCTGGGATTTAAGACGGTGGAAGAAGGCCGCCAGCATGCTGAATCAACCTATATACGGCTGGAACGTTGCAACAAAAAGTTTTGCCGAGTACAATACAAAAGTGCTGTTGTATAATCAAACCTTTATTGCTCCAAGAGATTATTTCTGGCCGATCAAAGAAAACAACCTGATTGTAAACCCCAACCTGGTACAAAATGCCGGCTGGTAAATTATGCCCTGTTTGCAATTCTTAAGTAAACCTTAAACCTAAGTAAATGAAACGATTAATAAATAGATGGTGCATGGTGATGTTAGTTGTAGTGGCTGTACAGGCCTGTAAACGATCCGAAATAGCGCCAATAGTAAATGACGGCGTAGCACCTGGCCCGGTGAAAGATGTAACAGTGGAGAACCTTAGCGGCTCGGCAAAAATAAAGTATACCATTCCCTCTGACCCGGATGTACTGTATGTAAAAGCAGTATACACCACTAAACAGGGCGTAGAAAGAGAAACCAAGGTAAGCTACTATAACAACGCGATAACCGTTGCCGGCTTTGGAGATACCGATGCCTATGAAGTAAAATTGTATGCTGTAGATAAAGGCGGAAATGCATCGCAGCCGGTAGCTGTTACCGTTCATCCGCTAACGCCGGCCTTCAGGCTTGTACGCAATAGCCTCGGGGCGATAGCCAATTTCGGCGGGATTGACGTTAGCTATCAAAACCTTAGCGGAGCGGATATCGCCATTGTAGTTTTAATGAACGATTCGTTGGGCGATTTTACACCCATCAATACCAGTTATACCAATTTAAAGCAGGGCATATTTGTTACAAGGGATTTGAAAGCAGTTGAAACAAAGTTCGGTGTCTATGTGCGGGACCGGTGGGGTAATATTTCCGATACCCTGCATACAACCCTTACGCCTATATTCGAGGTTAAGTTGGACCGTACAAAGATGAAACAACTGGTTTTACCAACAAATACCGACGCTCCTTTGGGCTATGGTGGCTCTGTTGCCGGTCTTTTTGACGGAGGCGTCACCGGTGGCGGTTATTATCATACCGGCGATGGCGGCACCATGCCTAAATGGTTCTCTTACGACATGGGCGTAACCGCTAAAATAAGCCGCATGTCCTGGTTCATGAGACCAGGTTTCTTTTATGACCTGCACAGCCCCAGAAAAGTGGAAATATGGGGTTCCAACAATCCTTCTCCAGATGGAAGCTTTACCGGTTGGACATTGTTAACTGCATACGAGCAAATCAAACCTTCAGGTTTACCCAACGGACAATTAACCACCGCAGATAATGAAGCCGCCGCCGCAGGTGAAACAATTACTATTCCATTAGATGCTCCCGCCGTGCGGTATATCAGGTTTAAAACCCTCAACAATTGGTCTAACGGAACCTATGTGCAAATTTATGAGATCTATATGTGGGGGAATCCGCAATAAGCATTAAACCGAATAACAATCAACTAATAACTAAATCATGGAAAAGATAAAATATTTGATTTATCCTTTTCTTATTGCAGCAGGACTGTGCGTAATCTCCTGCACAAAGGAAAACGATTATAAGAAATTTGTAAAGGATGGAGAGCGTTCTTATCCGGGAAGGGCAGATACTGTCATTGTGCAGGCAGGAAATAAACGGATACAATTAAGGGTTGTATTGGGGCCGGACCCATTAATAACAAAGATAAAGACGTACTGGAACAACAGCGCCGATTCATTGGAAACTCCTGTAGTAAGAACCAACGGGGATACCGTAAACATCATTCTCAATAGTCACTTAAACGAGGGCACAAATAATTTTGAGGTATATACTTATAACAGTAAGGGCGACAGATCTGTAGTAACAAATGCAACGGGAAACATGTATGGCGACAACTACATGAGCGCGGTGGTTAACAGGAAGATCAGTTCCGTTCTGCAATCGGGCGCCGGTGCTACTATTAACTGGAGTCCGGCTATAACAGGTGAACAGCGTATAGAAGTAAATTATACTGATGAAACCGGGGCCGCTCAATCGCTGGCTGTTCTTCCCACACAAACAGCCACCCAGATCGCCAGCTATAAATTAGGAACCGACATTTCTTATCGTTCCGTATATGCTCCGGAGCCGAATTCGTTTGATGTATTCTCAGCAGATTACAGCAAGGTCAGTATATTTACGGCTGCTTCAACGGGCTACTTCTATCATCCCTCTAGTCCAAGAGCACTTAGCAGTACGAAAACGATGTTCAGCAGCGGTGCTAATGGCGTAATTGTGGATTTAGGCGATTTAGGCGGCAGTGGCTACAAAGCCCTGATCACTGTTAACGCTGATAACACCCTCACCATTACAGCTGCGCCAGGGGCTGCAGGCGCACCCTACCTGATGTTTACTTCAGACTTACCGGCACCTTATACCGCTGCTTGGGCAGGATCTCCTTCCTGCAATAACACCTATAATCCCGCCACCAAAACCTATAAAGTAAGGTATGGTTATGGTTCAGCAGGAGCATATCGTGTTACGGAAGAGTTGCTTGTACGGAACTAATGATAGCAGATAATTCCTGTTACAGTTCGATCTTCGTACCAGGGAGATTAAAAAAGCGTGATACATTCTTTCGAATTGTATCACGCTTTTTTAATTGCTGTTGTATAGAAACACGAACCTATGTACCAGTCCCCTATTCGAATATGAACCTGGCGGGCGCAAATTTTCCAGGCACAAATAAAAACTGCTGAGCATCATTTCTTCCTTTGGAAGCCAGTCAATATCATTTCAAACAAACGCTTTAAATTCTCTTTTGTGATTTCAAACATTTCATGGGTGTAAACATTTTCTTTATCCAAATGAAACCTGATTAATGCATTTAACGGCCCGAAAGCAAGCGACCAAAATAGTTCCGGCTCCATTCCCTTTATCTCTTTTTTGTTAATGGCATTCCGTGCAAATTGCTCAACAGCCTGGTTGAATGGCGATACTTCAATATCCAAACTATTGACCAGGTGTGAATTACGGAAAAGGTCGAAAAACATAAAATGAGATGGATTTGCTATAGCGAACTTTACGTAGTTTTCCCACAGTGTCCATAAGCCAACTCCAAACGATGCATCGGCAGAAAAACCGCTAAGCATACAAATTGAAAAATCCGTTTGTACGTAGTTGAAAAGTCTGTTTAATAATTCTTCCTTGTTTTTATAGTAAATGTATATAGCCGCCACAGAAAGGTTGGAAGCTTTGGCAAGCTTATTCATGCTAAAGCCCTCAAACCCACCCTTTGCTATAATACTGATAGCCTGTTCCCGAAGAAGTGTTTCCGTTGCAACTGCTTTTGTCATAAATGGCCAATTAATTTTAACACCCAAGTTAGTGAATATTCATTAACTTAGCATCATGTCTACTATAAAAGAATTTCAAACAGGTTTTGTAGCAGCATCTGATGGTACTACAATAGGTTACCGGTTCATTGGTAACGGCCCGGCAATTATTTTAATGCCCGGAGGGCTTCAATCCTCATTGAATTTTACAAGTCTTGCTAAAGCGCTCTCGGCGGATTTTAAAGTATATGTTCCCGACAGGCGCGGGCGCGGCTTAAGCGGCCCTTACCAGGAGGAGGATAATTTGTTAACAGAGGCGGAAGACCTGTTAACATTAATAAATACAACGGGCGCCAAACAAATTTTTGCCTTGAGCAGCGGAGCGATCATTACACTCCAGGCTGCATTAATGGACCAAACATTGCAAAGAATAGCGCTATACGAACCACCGATACCGGTAGATAATGAAGTATTGAAAAAAACACAGGCCGATTATGCCAACGCCATGAGCAAAGGGAATTTGGGAAAGGCATTTATTACGATCCTGAAAGGAACCGGAGACCCGGGGGATAAATCTTTTCTCAACGTACTACCGGCTTTTATCACGGCTCCTTTGATCAACATGATGATAAAGTTTGAAAAGAAGAAGAACGATGAAACTGCATTGCCATTAGCTGAATTGATTCCTACTTTCCGCAATGACAGTAAAGTGGTCAGTGAATCACTGCCACTCATCGAAAAGGCTAAAAATCTCAAGGCGGAAGTGCTGTTGTTGGGTGGCACTAAAAGCCACCATTATCTGTCTGTTGCATTAGATAGCCTGGAAAAGGCCATCCCGCATACAACACGCATAGCATTTGAAAACCTTGGTCATGTTGCATCAGATAACAGCGAAAGTCCATTAGTTGTCGCAGAAACATTGCGAAATTTTTTCTTAAATAAATATTCAGAAATAAGCTAACCGGGGTTCTCATTTTCTTCTCGCATTAGTTGCTTTAGATCAGTTTCATATCGTTAACTTTGTTTATGAACTATTTTATTGCTCCGGCAAATGGTGAATTACGCCAGTGGGTTAGCCACTTCTGGTGGGCTCGATTGGACGGTTGCGAAAAGGCCAATCCGGTCTACTACGCTACCGCTCATACCCGTACTGAACTTGCATTTACTTATAGATACTTTTCAGAAAAGAATATACAACTAACAGGCGCGTCTGTTCAAGGGCTAACCGACCAGTTTGGGCAATTCCCCATGAGTGGGTTTAATGAAGTATTTGGCGTATCTCTCCATCAGCATGCAATCCCAGGTTTTTTCAAACTGGGGCCCTCCGAATTGAATAATAAGTTTACGAGCCTGAAAATGTTGCTGGGCCGGGATGGCGAAGATTTATTCGGAAAGATGGCCGCTGCCACCGACGTCCAGGAACGTACTGCCGTGCTAAGCCGGCACCTTTCTACCCGCTTCCATAAGGAACCCAAAAGTGACGCTTTAGTTGTAGCAGCTATCGCCCGGATAAAGGCGTTAAATGGTGCAATAGATATTGCAAGGCTTGCCACTGAAATGCATCTTTCTCCCAAACAGTTTACCAGGCGCTTTCATGCGTATACTGGTCTTAATCCCAAACACTACGCACAAATCAGCCGATTCGAACAGGTATTAGCCCGGTTTCAAAAGCATCAATCCTTTTCAGAATCGACTTATGAAGGCGGATACTATGACCAGTCTCATTTTATCGCAGATTTCAGGCGGTTCTCTGGCTTTAGCCCACGCAGGTTTTTCGCTTTGACCAGGGAGTAGAATGTCTGTTTTTTCCTATTCTAACTTCTGCCGCCTGAGTAGTTTTGTAAGAAAATAGCGATAAGAATGCTTACACTACTCACACCATTCAGATCAACAGCGTTAGCGCTCAAAAACCGCGTGGTGATGGCTCCTATGACAAGGGCCCGGGCGGATAACCCCGATCGGACAGCTACCGGGCTTACTGCATTGTACTATACGCAACGCGCCACGGCAGGTTTGATCGTAACCGAAGGAATTCCTGTTAGCTCAGGAGCTGTGGGGGCGATTAATGTTCCAGGCATTTATACGCAAAAGCAGGTAGATGCGTGGCAAAAAGTAACTGACAGCGTGCACGGGGAAGGCGGGAAAATATTCGCGCAGCTCTGGCATGTGGGCCGGCTTTCACACCCTGACTTGTTAGGAGGGGAATTGCCCCTGGCACCATCGGCCGTTAACCCCGACTACCAGGTGTTCTCTGCAAGTGGATATACACAGACTGTCACGCCCCGGGCAATGTCTTTGGAAGATATTGAACAAACCATTTGCGATTTTGTGCAGGCAGCCAACAATGCGATCTTAGCCGGCTTTGATGGTGTAGAGTTGCACGCGGCCAACGGATATTTATTCCACCAGTTTTTTGCAAAATGTTCCAATCAGCGAAAAGACAAATATGGAGGCTCCATCGAGAACAGGGCGCGATTTCTTTTTGACATACTTGATCGCATCAATGAAAAAATTCCGCTATCGAAAGTTGGCATACGGATCTCCCCCTCCTGGCACAACTTGTTTGGAATCGAAAGAGACGATGAAACCACTCAACTATTTAAATATGTGTGTGACAGGCTTAACAGCTATTCCCTGGCTTACCTCCATATTGCCGGATTTGCTCCCGAGGCAGGGTCAAATCCAATAGAGCAGATAATAACAATCGCCAAACACTATCGCAAATTGTACAACGGTACGTTGGTTGTTAACCGCGGGTTTACCCAGGACATCGCAAACAAAGTCATTGGCGACGATATCGCAGATTTGGTTTCATTTGGTGAGCTGTACATCAGTAACCCGGACCTGGTAGACCGATTTAAAAGAAATTCCCCGCTAAACCAATTAGATAAGGAAAGCTTATTTGTTTCCGGTGAAAGTGGGTATACAGATTACCCGTTTTTGTTGGAAGCACATCCAAATTCTAAAATCTAATCTACCAGTATATGGAAATACATCCTCTTTTGTTTCAAATATTTGACCCGGCGCCTGTTAAGGAATTTATTGCCGAATGGCAGGAGGCAGTTGACACTGCTGATGCCGATTTATTTAACAATCGCTTCTCCCAAGATATCCTATGGGGCAGCCCTTTTGGCGCTATTGCCGGGGGCTATGAGCAGATCCATTCGATTCACAGGAAAATGTTTTCGCTTGCTCATCCTCAAAGAGGGGCAGCCAAATTTATAGCGGAGCATATCTGTTTTTTATCAGAACAAATAGCGATAGCTTACGTAAGAAGGGTTGGAGAACCCAAAAAATTACCTGATGCGGGTATTACACCCGGCAGTTTTGACGAGTTGGCGCTGCTTGTATTGGTAGAGCGGAACGGGAGATGGTGGTTGGCAGCTGCCCAGCATGTTCCCGACCAAAGAGATGTGTACCGCGATGCTATTAACTACTGAAGAATGAAGAATGATCGCTCAACAGGCAATGCTGACTGATACTTGCCTGCAATGCCATACTGCCAGGCTACGACAGTAACTTTTAACGGCAGTTTTGCACCTGGCGGTACGCCGGTAAACATTAGTTTATTGCCTTTAATAACTACGGGGCCTTCTTTTACATAATAATTCACTGGCAATCCCGATGTGGCACGCGCGGTCAAAGACAGCTCCTTTATTCCGTTTTGCTGGTCTGGCAGCGGTTTAAAATGTATCTGCTGAGCGTTGCCGGTGGTTTGCGGCAGCGGTATTTTAATATTCAGCTGTTGCACGGTACTCTTAAACATACCATCTCCTTTATTCTCAGCTACCAGCCAGATGTCGTTGCTTCGCTTGGCATTATTGAAGCCCATACGGTAAAAATCCAACCTGAAAGTGGTATCATTGATCTTCTTAACAGGACCGCATATACGATTAATCAACAGCGGCGTTGCAGCATGTTCAGTAACCCGCCTGGTTCTGGTGGAATCTGTAAAAAATCCACTGATATGAAAGGTGATACCATCCTGCAGCGGTTGAACGCTTGTTGTATACACCGCGTGAGATTTACCCGGTATCAGTACTTTACCGTCCTGGATAAATCCAATAAACTGTTGCCGTTTTCCCCTTGCGGTATTGTAATAATGTTCGGTAGCATCCGCCATTTCCCTGTCGAATACCCATGAAGCAGATGGCCGGTTTCCGGAGTACGTTTTAAAAGGCGCGGCCGACGCAACAGGAAGGCTGTCTTTATGCCATCTGTCCATCAACCATCCATCTTCCGGTTGCACCGGAAGTAGGGCGTTTGCCCGCCAGCGGAATTTCATTGCTTTGCGTATAAACAGGGAGATGTAACCGACCAGTGCCTCTGATGCATCAAAGTGGCCGTGGCCTGCATCTGCAAATAAAGAGATGACGCTACGCGGATGTGATTGTATGTAGGAAAATGCCGGGAGAATCCGGTCTTCCCACCACTCATATTCTCCCATTATGAAAAGAGAAGGCACACCATCTATATTCCTGTTGCCCCAGTCAGGATTGGGGGCGCCGCTCCCTGTTAGTTTTGTGAGCGGCGCATCACCGTGAAGTGAAATCACGGCCAACGTTCTTGCCGGATTCCATGCGGCAAAATTCCATGGGAAACTAGCCTGTGCCGAATGGCCGATAGGAATAACAGGAATTGTTTTTAGTTCTGTGTATCCGGATACCTCTGCCAAACGATTCATCATCACCTCAAAATCAGCAGGCGCATTTTTGGTAAAATCGAACATCTGCGTGATTGCGGGAGTAACCCATATCTCCCCTATCCCAAGTTCAGCCATCGTTTTACGAAACGCAGGATGTTCCAGTACGGTTCCTTCCGTCATGTTATGCTGCCCCCATACCACCGCCTTCAGTTGCCTGCAGTTGTCAGGTATCCAAAGAAATACCTGGGGAGGAGCTTTCGTTTCACCGGAAATAATATTGTCCATTGAAATACGCCATTGCCAAACCTGAGCGTCTGACCGGGAAAATGTATTTTTTTTGTTAGATGACCGAACAGATACTTTCTGTGCTAAAACGCCGGATGTAACGAGTGTAAAAAATAATATAATGGCAATACTTGTTTTCGTACTGTAGAATTTTAATTGATACTTCATGCTTTCTTTGGATTTAATGCAGGCGAACCCGTACCGTAGTTGTATTTGAAATGTTGGATGCTGCGGCCACTCCAATCAGTGCCGGCAGGCTGGCGCTCCATTTTGCTGATGCCAGTTTTGTCCATTTCACACCATCGTAAGATCCGAACCCTGTTATTGTATGACCCGACCGGTGCAGCTTTAACCAATAAGATCCCGTAAGTCGACCGTAAGTTACAGCTGGCGCCGCCAACGCTTGCTGTGCTATAACAGCTGCGTTTACGCCGGTACCCTTCTGCAGGAACTGCATCTTCCAGTTGGGTACTTCTATTTCCTGTGTTTTACCGGGATACAGCATCAGTGCCGCAAAAGGACAATC
Source organism: Chitinophaga hostae (assembly GCF_018224885.1). GTDB lineage: Bacteria > Bacteroidota > Bacteroidia > Chitinophagales > Chitinophagaceae > Chitinophaga > Chitinophaga hostae. Next base: position 62,129 of record NZ_JAGTXB010000015.1, read on the forward strand.
AGGTTGTAACCCGGATCGGATCATCAGTCCTACCGTTGTAAACTGTGAACTGGGTTGTGGGCACACCTGGATCATCATCTCTTCATTTTTCAACAGCTTCCGACAGGTGTAATTGAAGGCATTCTGTAACGTATCTGTAAATATACCACCGGCCTCTATTCTTAACAGATCACCGTCGTACTGTGCATGGCCGGCCATTTCCGTATTGCCGATATCGCTGTTACGCCATCCTTTCTGAAGCCCGCCACCAGCAACAGATGCGGGAACTGATGCTCCTGACTCTTTTCCATTTCTTACACCGGTAACAGTGTAGTAATATAAAAGCCCGTATTTCACATTGAAATCATCGAAGAAATTTTCAGTAGTAGTTCCTATAGTTAAATAAGGTCCTCCTTTTTTCGCAGCCCGTTTGATTATATAAGACGAACTACCTGCGAACCCAATCCAGGCCAGTCTATTTGTATCAGTCTTTGCAGTCAATACCAGTCCGGCAGGGCTTTCAGTAACAATATGCCCGACATGTATATTTTCGGCTCCCGGGTCAATGGAGTAGAACAAAGTACCGTAACCGGGATGATCCGCTCCCGGGTTACCGGGGCCTTCGGGCCGGAGTTTATCAGCTACAGCTTTTGTAAACGGAGCGGGTATCCCTGCCCTGTGTTCATAGTGATTATAAACTTGCTCGAATACCGCACGCAGGTTACCACGTGCCAGCTCTGAAGGATGTATATGGCGGTATTTCCCTGTACGGTCAATCATTGGCGTATATGGGATATCGTTATACCCCAGGTTATACTTTGCCGTATACTCAAACCCTTTCAGTAAACGGTTATCGGCATAAGAATAAAGATCTAATCCCTGGTGCCAGGCCATTTCACAACATTCCGCCAGCATACCGATACCTAGCTGGGTATGGGCCTGATCCCTTCCTGTTTCCTGTACCTGGCCGGCATCGTTAATAATGTAGTGAATAAGACTTCCATTTCCCCACCCGTTTACATAATAGCGGATGGCCTTTTCAAAAATTTCACGGTCGTTGCAGAAAATCCCTATAGCCATTACCGTTTTGAGAGCGGCGGCGTCCCAGTTGCCATTTGCAAAAGGTGCAAACTCAGCAAGAACCGGATAAATTACCTGGCGGAAATGTTTCTCCGTGCGTTTTGCCGCATCTTCCGGCCACCCTGCATTACTATACCTGATGATCTCTGCTGCGTTAACCATCTTAAATGGCCCTAAGCCAGCCATCAGTACAGCATCTTTACCGGTAACAGTCTTCAGCACATCACTCCATGCATCAATAATACGGATGGCTGTTTGCGCATAACGTTTATCCCCGGTAATCACCCACATTAACGCGTTCTGGTAAGCCGCATTGGCATCGCTGTCATAATCCGGCTGACCAACACCAGGGTTTCTTCCCACCATGGGCAGTGGTCCTTTCATCCTGTAATCGTAGTTGGAAAAGGGACTTTTTTTAAAAACGATATAACCTTCGTATATGGGTACCGTTTGTTCCATTACGCCGGTCCTCATACGCTGTAAATCAGTCTGGCTATGCAGCAGGCCCGGATGTGAAAATGCAGGGACCCGTGCGCCGGCAGTATTACACAACAAAACTGTATGTACTGCAGCGGCTGCGATTATTAATATCATATATTTCACACAACTCCTCATCTTTTCACTTTTTATTTTTCCAGGTAAAATGACTGTCGCACCGGCGCTGCTGTCTGAACAGCCTGTGCACCATTCCTTCCATATTGCCAGGCCACAACGGTTATCTTTACCGGGTACCTGGCCGCCGGCGGCACCGGCGTTATAATTATGCTATTTCCTTTTATATAAGCGGGACCCGATTCTATATAGTAACTTACCGGCAACCCGCTGCCGGACCTGGCTTTCAATATAATCTGCCGTATACGGAAATGTTGGTTTCCGATGGCCGGGAAAAATATCTCCTGGTACTTACCTGCTATGTTCCTGACAGGAACAGTCATTTCTGCCTGCTGTACAAAAGGTTTATAGCGGGTATCTCCCGGATGTACTACCGCAAAGCACAAGCTATACTGCCCGATGGTTCCACTTAATCCATTCCTCATTGAAAACCGGAATATAGTATCATTGATTTTCACAAAAGGTCCGGTGATTTTTTCTATGCTTACAGGAATACGGTCAGCGTGCCCCAGGGCTGACCCGGCGGGAAGCCCGGTTTGCTTACGTGGTCGCTCACTTTCACCCGGTACAGTATCCAGGAATACGCCTTTTAGCCGGAAGCTAACCCCATCTTCCTGCGGGATAAACGGTACATGTACCTGCAGGTGTGTATTTTGTTGTGCAATAATATGACCGTCCTGTTGAATGCCGGTCAGCTGGGGCTTGCGATGCAACTGAACCTGCTGGTACTGCTGTGTAGCCCGGACCAACTCCTCATCGAAAAACCAGAATGCCTGTGTAGTATCTCCCTTGTATCGGTGAACGGGCGCCGGGCTTATCGTTGGCAATTCATCCTGTTTCCATCTCTCCATCAGCCATCCGGTGTGTACCGGGTCAATTGGAATCAGCGTTGCAGGCTGGTCAGCGGCATAATTAGCAGGTAACCGGTACTGTGCAGCCTTGCGGATGTACAGGGCAATATAACGCACCTTTTTGTCGGATGCAGCGAAGTGACCTTCTCCCGGGCATGCCAACATGCTCAGAGGCATATACGGATGCTCCTTCCGCTCTCTCAGTCCTTCGGTGCTCCACGTGGCAGCCGCTTCATATTCTCCCATTGTTTCAAGACAGGGCACATAATTTATATTCCTCTTGCCCCAGATATCTGGAGCAAAGCGGGGATCTCTGAACCAGGGCCACTGACCACTGGTGGAAATAGCGCACAAGGTACGTTCCGGGTTCCAGGCGGCGTAATAATACGGCCAGCTCGCGGCTGCAGAATGTCCGATGGTTACCACCGGAACATATGTCAACTCTCCATATCCGGAAGAATCTGCCAGTGCCCCCAGGAAGGTATTCAACACTTCTCCCGCTCCTTCATTAAAGCGGAAAAGAGGATCAAATGACGGCGATACCCAAACGATGGCGAAAGACAGCGATGCCATCTCTTTCCGAAAAATGGGGTTCTCCAAAATACTGATCTCTTCCATATTATGCTGTGCCAGCACAACGCCTCTGACTTTCTTTGCATTTTCCGGGATCCACAGGTATGCTGTAGCATCTGCGTTACGGGCGCCCGCTACCGGAACGGACCACTGCCATACCTGTGCTGCTGCGGTCAACCGGCAGAAAAAAAACAACAGCAGAAAAACGAATGGTCTATTCATTGGCTCCGGATCTGAAAATGAATGCTTGTCCTCCTTTGGCAGAAAGTTTTACCGGCAGTTTGTCGCCACTGCTAAGTTTAACGGTTCTTTTATTTATGGATTGATGATTGTCATCTTCATAAATAGTGACGGTATAGGTAATGCCCGGCCGGAGAAAAGAAAGGTCCAGCGTAGTTTCCCAATCCTGCAAACCAGCTGCACAACCGAGGTACCAGGTATCTCCTCTCCTTCTCGCCACAGCTATACCTTTTCCGATATCTCCCGACAGGTAATGTGATTCATTCCAGGTGGTTGGTACATAGTCGTAGAATTCTATTTCTCCGTCATTCGTATAATCATTGGGCTGACCATACCAGAATATCGCCTGCAGCGGGCTGTAGTAAACGACAGTCAACGCCAGTTGCTGCGCTTTTGAAACTTTTATGTTCTTTGAAAAACTATTTTTCGAATTTGGAAAACAATAGGTAAAATCGGCTGCTCCGGCGAGGAAGCGTGTAAAAGGAAGCGTAGTATTGTGGAAAGCATCCGGACTGTTTTCATCGCCTCTTATACCTTCCTGTGTCAACAATGCAGGATAAGTTCTGCTAAGGCCGGTAGGCTTATAATTATCGTGTATATCCAGTACAAAGCGGTACTGCTGCACTTTTTGAATGGCTTGCGACAACCAGCTGAGACCAGCCTGCGTGAGGCCATCCACGAAACCGAATTTAATGCCCGCCACACCCCATTGCTTATAAAGGGGGAGAATGGTATCCAGTTTACTTTTCAACCCTACATAGTTCACATACAGGATAACGCCGATATTTTTTTCCTTGCCATAGGCTATCACCTTCGGCATATCAATTGCCGGAATTACCTGGCAGGGATCGGAGGACGACCGGAACTCAGCGCCATACCAGCCTGCATCAAACATGATATACTGAAAATGATGCTTTACGGCAAAATCAATGCAATCCAGTCCACTCCGGGTATTCAGTTGTGCGCGGATAAGTTTGCCGGGCCGGATCCACGACAAATCACCGGGCGCCGGTGTATCTGCCAGTTTCAAATTCAATGAACGGCAATGAGCCAGCGCAATAGCGGAACCAGCCACACTCAGGGTTCTCCACGGTGTTTCAATTTGTTTGTGAAACGATACAGTGGTATCGCGCGGAAACTTTACCGCCAAGGTATTGCCGTCAACTCCCCGGGCGAGTTCGGCTTTCGTGTAATTCAAATTCGCAGCCTCCCCAAGCTGGCAATAATTTCCATTGGTAAGAAGCGTAACCGGCAAGTCGGTAGTTGTATGAAAGGTATCCACCAGCGTTGGCGTAAAAACAGACTCCTGGTTATATTGATAAATGAGTGGAGAAGACGGGAAAGAGAAGGTGGTCAACTCCCCGAGCCGATGCAACACGGCATCATTAACGGATACATTGTAACGGAATGCAACACTGCTATCCATTACCCTGAAGTCCAGTCTTACCTGGCCGCCATTATTGGCTTTCAGATATAATTTTGCCTGCCGGTAATAACTATGCAGCGTGTCCTGCTCTCCCAGCGGGCTCGCAAAAGATTCCCGGTGCAATACAGGTTTATCGTACCGGATAATTTTTGCCCCTTGTAAAGACGCCTCGTCAACTGTAATGTCAAGCGCAGACCTCGTAGCAACCAGTTTTCCTTTAAAAGAGAGCTGGTAACTGAGCTTTCCGTCTTCAGCCCGTAACTCCAATACTGTAGTTCCACCAGGAGATGCAACAGTGTATACTTTTTGTGCAGCTAGTGGCCCACACTGCAAAAGAAGTGTAAGGCTCAGCATTCCGGGTAACTTCAACCAAAAAAAACTTCGATTCATTTGCATTTTTTATCAATCTGTAAATTAAGTATGTGCTGTTCTGAAAAGGCGCGGCTCCGGCGGGTACTTCCGCCGAAGCCAACTCCTTTAGGTTTCATCTGATTATGCGGTGTTATCACCTGCTAGTTTCCGGTTATCACAACCGGTGCCACGTTATTACCTATACGAACCCAGTAAGTGCCTGCAGGTAGTCCTGACGGCAGGTCCACCTTTACCAGGAGAACACCGGCCGGCAATACCTTCGCCAATACCTGCTTTCCATGTACATCAGTCAATGTCAGGAGCGCAGATTTATTACGCACCAGGGAAAGCATTTTTGTATCAATATAAAAATAGTTATTGGCAGGATTAGGATATAATTTCAGATCTCCTTTTTTCGCAGCAGCAGATATACCGGGCGACTTTGCCATTAACCGGGTATTCTGCCCCCCTGAAGGTTCCATTCCATAAATGAGTGCTCCCTTCAGGTATACTGCCACATGGGGGTTGGGCAATAATCCAGGTTGCTGCGACACAGAAAAGTCGTTACCCTTATCAAAGGCAGACCAGTCAGACTTCGTAATCCGGAACTGGATGTTGCCACTGGCCGCCTGTGGATAAAACAAAGCCGCAGTATCGGTAAATCCGAGTTCAAGGTAATGGTCAGCATCTTGCAAGCCAGGTGTTTCCGTGAATGCAGCGGATATTTTATCCGATCCCTGCGCGGCAAAATCTATCCAGCTGTTTAAGTTACCGCCACCATCTTTTGTGAACCAGTAGCGAACCTTCAAATCACTATACTTAACAGGGATGTTGCCGTTATGCTGTAAGTTTAACTTTGTTGAAATGGTATTACTACCAGCGTTAAGACTTTCGGTCAACGCTGTAACAGCGAAAACCGGTTCCGTGGCAACCGGCTCGCTGCCTGCCACCAGTAAGCCTTTCCTATACAGCGTAATGTTTGAATTATTGGTATAGTTATTTACATCGAGATAGGAATGATCATTCGTTTCATCCAACAACCCCCACTGCACATTTGCCATTCTCGACTGAATATCTATAGCATTGCCCATACCTAAATGTCCGACTTCAGGGAGGAATTTGTATTGAATATATCCCCAGGCATGCTGATAGGGCGCTGTCAAAGGAACATACTGCGCGGTAAGTTTAGTAGCGCCAATAGAGGCATAATCAATCCAGGTATTAATACCACTGTAATTTTCAGGTGTTAGCCAGTATCTTATTTCCAGTTCATCCAGCGGAATATCGGAAGTATCTGTACTGCTGAGTTGCAGGAATGGCTTAACCATGTTATTGGATGTTTGCCCGTTATCTCCGTCTCTATACTTAAGCGTTAATCCCGGGTTTTTCACCTCCACGGATTGCGTAACCGCAGCAGCGGCATAATAACCATTGCCCGACTGGGATGCCACTACCTGTATAGTCCCGGCTTTTAACGGATAGAGTCTTCCTGAAATGATGCCGGCAACGGTTGAATCCACCAGGCTCAATTGTACCGGTAACCCTGTACTGGAAGAAGCTACCATGTAGGCAGACGTATCACCTAACAATATTGGCTGAATAATTTCGAAAGTAATTTGCTGCGTATCCGGCGCCAGTACGAGGCGGAATGGGAAACTGAACGGAGTGGGATCATTGGCATTGCCGCTCACCGTATTTATTTTCTGCGCATTGATATACCAGTAGCCGTTGCCGGAGCGGGCCGCACGTTGAATAGCGTAACCATTGCCATCCGAATAAATATTAAAGGTATGCCACGTAGAGTCGTATACGTTAGTTCCAAACTGTGCATTTTCGTTAATATAATTCTGGTAGTTCTGAGGTGCAGAAAAACATGTGATCCGATATCGGCCGTTTGTTTCTTTTACAATGCGCCAGCGTTGACTACCAGTCAGTGCGCCCCCGTCAACAAACCCGGGTGAATTGGTTGCGTCGGCTGTCCAACGGCTGGTTCCTGTCAGTGGCTGAATAGTATAGATTCCGTCTGCGAGCGTATTAAACAATACGTACATAGATCGCTTGTACCTGTCTATTTCTGTTTGCAACATTTTAACGTAAGCGTGCGATTGAGCCGAAACAGTGATAGATGAATAAGCCGACACCACACTATTAACGGAATCCTGCAAACGATTTTTTGCCGCAACCGGGTATTTACCCGGTTCAATAGTGGCAACGGTTAAGGTGGTATTCAATATCTCCCGGGTTTCCCGGATTTTGGCATCCAGTATACCGTAAAGATCCGGCTTTAGTTCAAATGGAAAAGCAACGGGAATATTGCTGTTATTCGAGCCTGTTTGTGAGGCGATGGTTTGTCCGCTTTGATACCAGAAGCCATTACCAGACTTTTCAGCGCGCTGCATCGCGTAGGTGGTACCGTTAAAATAAATATTAACCGTATTCCAGGTTGCATCGTAATTATTGCGTCCGAACTGCGCATTTTCGTTGAGATAATTCTGGTAACCCGGTGGTGGGGTGCCTGTTAGCGTTATCTTATATCTGCCATTGGGTTCTTTAGCAATACTGAATACCTGCTGCAATGCGCTATCCAATGGTATATCAAACCGGGGAACATTTGTCTGGTTAGCGGTAAGTACCGAATCGCGCAGCGGAATTTTTATATAGTAAAAGCCATCGGCCAGTTCATTAAGGCCATAGTACTGTGCCTGTTTATACCGGAGGATGGCGCGATCCAGCAGGTTGATATAACTGATGACCTGTGGATCAGTAGAGGTGATACTATCGTATACACTCCGGACATAAAGAATAGAATCGTTCAGCAAAGTTTTTGCCGCCGGCGGATACCTGCCGGCTATTGGTTGCGTGCTGGTAAGTGTGGAATCGCGCAGCGTTTCGGCTTCCTTCAGCTTTTGCTGTAGTTCCTGGCGTACTTTTCTCAATTGAATAGTAAAAACAGCCGTATCACTTTGTCCGCATGGGCCGGTGTAAATCAGCGTCAACAAGGTATCCTTTTGTATATTTGAAACCAGCACTTCGCTGGTGGAGTCGCCGGTGCTCCATTGGTACCTGCCCGCGCCTGAGATACCGCCTCCTTTTCCCTGGGGACCCAGTTTAACAGTAGCCCCGCGTTCTACTACCGCCCGGTCAGTACTCTGCCATACGCCATTTATTTGAATATAAGGATCAATAAAGGCCGGCTGACAATCACCTTCTATGGCTAATGCAAAAAGCTGCACTTTCTTAGCGCCGCAGGCGTTGGTAAGCGTTACGCGGTATACTCCTTTATGCTGGATATTGTTTAACACGAGGTCTTGTCCGGACGCGCCGGTGGACCAGGACCAGGAACCGCCGCCACTTGTTTCAGGGTGCAGTGTAATGGAGCTACCCGGCTTCACCTGTAATGTGGACGTTTCCAATGTTTGTCCGTTATATATAATTTTTGCCTTTATCATAGAGGGGGGACAGTTTGTTGTCATGGAGTCCAGCGCGCTGGTAAGCGTGCCAAAACCCAGGTGATCAAACCCGCCACTGGTGGAACCATAATCGCCTCCACCACCTTCAGGCCTGGTACGGGCTAAAAATTGTTTGGAGTACGGCACGGAAATGCCCATACGATTTTGATAGTGATTTACCAGGCGCTCCCAGATAGGACGTATTCCTCCCCTGCCGGATTCACCAATATTTTGTTGGTTTACATTATCACAGTTGTTGTAGGGAATGTTGGGCACATCTTCTCCGAGATTATACTTTGCTACATACTCAAAACCGGCCAGCAACCTGCTGTTATCATAACTGTATAAATCTTCCCCCTGGTTCCAGGCCACTTCACATACGTCGGCCGCCAGGCCAACACCCAGCAGGGAGTGACCCTGGTCGCGGTTACTTTCCTGCCACTGACCTAATGTCGGCGTGTGGAGGTAGTATACCACATTTTTGATTGCCTCTGTGTAGTTCCCCGACTTGAGGTAATACATCGCTTCGTTGAAAATATATACATCGTCGCAGAGGATACCGATGGCCATCATCGCCGATACATTGGCCATTCCCCAATTGGACCAGTAGTGGCTCGGACAGGTACCATTTCTCCGGTAAAGAAACCCCGAGGCATATAGATAGAAGACATCCATCATGAATTTCTTAAACCGCGCAAAATCTGCGGGCGCCCATCCCTGGTAATCGCGTACCAGTTCGGCCGCGTTGGCGAAAGCAAAGCCCTGGAAACCTACGGCCAGTGCTCCATCAGTGGATCCTCCAACAGATTTACAGACGGCTGCCCAACCGTTAAGAATTTGTACCGCTTTTGCTGCATAATTGGGATCGCCGGTTATTTTCCAGCGCAATGCACACTGGTAGGCAGCGGCAGCATCGTTCATGGCGTTTACATATGTTTGGGGAACAGAGCCACCACGGTTGATCGCTTCCGACGGGTTAGGCGTATAACCCAGCTGCGCATGGGAATTGGCTATCAGCTTATCCCACCCCGATTTCCAGGGTTGCGCCCCCGCCTGCAGTTTCAGCTTCATACGCTGAAAATCTGCATCGGTATGCAATATTCCGGGGTGAATAAAGGTCTGGCCCCTCGTGAGGTGACTGGCCAACAGTAGTAAAAACAAAAAGCAAACAGCGTAGAATTTCGATAGCGGTTTCATTGTGGAATTTTTATATGAGTAATCGGAAAAAACCCGGCATATAAACCGGGTAAAGTATTTGGTTGAAATCAATAAAATTGCCGCTACTGTATCGGGCAGACATCAATCAACATTTGGCAATGCCTGCCCGATTCAGCACTTCTCCTAACGAACAGCTTCCACACCGTACACTATTCTGTTTTCCTGAATACCAGGCTATCTACGAATTCACCTACAAACATCCTTGCCATATCTGCTGTTTTATACCATCCCGGTTTCCCGCTCATGTTATCAGAGATGAGTGTACCATTAATTTTCAGGTTTTCGAATACCACGTTCCTGACCCTGCGGTCCTGACTATAGCCCGTTACTATGGAAAGCTCCGGGCTATCGCCGTTGTAGGTTATATTTTTGAACAGTATATTTTCAATGCCCCAGCCAGGCGCTGTGCAGTACTTTTTATTAAACGGGATCTGCAGGTGTACCAACTGACCGCACCTGATATTCTCTACGCGGATGTCTTCAAAGGATACATCGCTCACCAGGTTATTATCGCCCGCGTTAATGGCCATACATCCCTGGTAATCCACCTGCTTTTCCTGGTGTTCCAGGATGTCGATGTCGATATAACGCACATTCCGGATCGTATCCGGGTGCGGCGTATTCCCATGGAGCCCGATATGGATAGGATGAGCAACATCTGCCCATAGCGTGGAATGCTGCATCACGATATTGCGGCATCCGCCGGCAAAACCTTTCCTGGTGGCATACACAGTACTGCAATCGTCCGAATTGCGGCAGAATACGCCATCATACAATACGTTATTACTGGCAAATACATTCATGCCATCTCCCCACTTGTAAGAGCTAATACTTTTTACATTCCTGACAGTAACACTGTCTGAAGCGCCTACAGGGCACTGCGTAAGACAAATACCTTCCAGCAAAATGTTTTCCGAATGCGAAATTTTAACACCTTCCTGTCCGGGTGAATCAATAATACCCCTGCCTGTTATCCTCACATTCCGTGCGCTGTCTACCATTAAATACCCCTTTACAACAGCGCCACCGGCCAGGTATACCGATGTACCCGAGGGAATTTTCAACATACCCCCTTTTATTTCATGAAAACCCGGACCAAAAAAAATCAGGTTTTCTGCAGTGGAATCCGGGGGCGCCATTTGAATGGGGTTAGCAAACAAATGGAGGTTATGAAATTTGTCGCCATTAACTTCAATGGAGATATTTTTTGGTTGGAACAATCGAAAATAAACCGTGTTATTCACCACCCTGTGTCCAATTCCGTATGAAAGTGGCCGTATAGCCGCCTGGCGTATTTTCTGCCTGTTGCTGGTTACCGCTACTTCTACTTCACCCGAAAAATCGAAGGCGGCCATAGAAGCGTTTTCAACCTGATGGTTAATTCCCCGTACCTCATCTACCTTTACATTATATTCATATAAGTCCTGCCACTTGCCACCCGGTTGCCGCACCTTCACCGTAAAATCCCCGTTGTGTGCAGGGCTTCCTGTTTCTGGTGCGGGAAAGGGATAAGCCACCAATTGCTGCTCCTGCGCCGTACATATTGCTGAAAACAATACACAAATAATAATACCAGTTAGCTTAGTCAATGTCCGATCGAAATTCATCATTGTAAAATTGAAAACACTAATAAAAAAAACGAGGTTAACACGGTTTTTGTCTGACTCAGGATTAGACTGATTTAGATGATTTTCAGGATTTTTTTGATTTAAAAAATTTAGAAAGATTTTAAATCTTTTGGATCAAAAAACTGAAAATCAAAAAAATCCTGAAAATCATCTAAATCAGTCTAATCCTGAGTCAGACAAAAAATGAGGCTAGTAACTACCGTAAAATTCAATTTCTGATATGTTACAGTACCCCGCCGGAGAGTAATAATAGATATAGCGATAACTATTGGTAGTGGCAATCTGAGCTTCGGTATAAACACCATTTGGCGGCGCCGTAGCAATGGTGTGGAGTACCACGTAGTCGGACAGTGAAGGATCATTGGCGCCTCTTATCTGTCCGCCAACCATCCGGGCGGCATTGCCATTCCGCGGTGCGTAACGTACCGATTTCAGTATCGCCGGTTTGCCTTCTCCCAAATCATATCCAACATAACCGGTGGCCGTGGCTCCATCCACATAGGTGTTCAGGTTACCATCCACAGCGGCAGCAATCATCGTTGCCGGGTTATTGGACCAGGATCCGGAATGCCCGAACAGGGTACCCGTAAGCTTTTCAACACCTATCAGGAGATATTGCCCAATGAGGTGCTGGCCATCAACAATCAATGTCACCGACCCGGAAGGAACATCCGGAACTTTGAACTTTACCTGGTCAGTTGTTATACTCACTACTTCCGCTTCCCTGATGCCTATGAACACGTGAACCAGGGATTTATCTGTACCAAAGTTGTTTCCTGTCAGCGTAATTTCATCTCCTGCCTGTGCTTTATCTTTACTCATGGATATCAAACGGGCTGCTGGTTTGAATGTAAAAACCTGCGGCAGGGAATCACGCTTGCCAAATATTTCAACGGTAATTACGCCGGTAACTCCCTTTGCCGGGGCCTGCACCACAATTTTATTGTTGGTAACGCTTCTGATAGTATCTGCACGTACATTACCAAAATATACCTTCACGGCGCCTGCCACTTCTCCGAAGTCCTGCCCGTCTATGATGATATTGCTCATTGCATATCCCTGCTTAGGAGAAAAATCTTTCACCACGGGTGCAGGGTAATTGAATTCCCTGTACTGTGCATCTTTCTCACAAGCGGAGAGAAATATGCCGATAACCAGTACTATTCCCGCCAGGAGCGGACTTTTGAAAATATTTTTAGTCATAATAAAATGCTTGGTTGATAATGAATAAAATGCATCTAGTAACCGGGATTTTGCAGGAGGCTCTTATTTAAGATCATCTGCGAAGTGGGAACCGGGTACAGATAGTGTTTCTTTGCCACACTATTATTGCGGGAGCTGGCTACCACTATGCACTTCAGCATACCGGCGGGCGTTGCCACGCTTTCCTCTCCAAACACATATGTGGAAGGTTTATAAGCTGATGTTGGATTACCTGCAGCATCTTTAAATGGTGTTTCATAAGATGCATCTCCTACCACCCTGCCAAGTCTGGATGGATTCAGTGACGCCTCCAGTATACCCCAGCGCTTCAGGTCATCAAAGCGTTTACCTTCACGATACAATTCCACTGCACGTTCTCTCCTGATCTCTTCTTTGATATCAAGACCGTTTGCTGCTATCAGTGCATTGGTGAGATGCGCCACACCGCCACGATCACGCAGTTTATTGATGGATGCATCCAGTTGTGCATCTGAAATATTTCCATTCAACTCTACCGACGCTTCCGCAAACATCAGGTATACTTCTGCAAGACGGATGACAGGCCAGTTAGCAGATTCAGTACGGTCTATTCTGCGGGTGCCGAAACCGTAAACACCAAATTTGCTGTTGCCATAGCCGCTGGAGCCCAGGCTGCCATAGTCCAGCGTTACTGTTGCCGGCGCCGTGGTGGAGGCATATAAGTAGTTCAGCAAACGTAGGTCCCGGTTCTGAAATTCAGATGTTGCAGCATGGTAGCCCTGGAACATAGACGATTTCGCCGGAGGCAAACCATCTGTACAAACCGCCATATCTACAAACTTACGGCTGGGATACAACTGGCCCATCGTCCAGGTAATGTTGATGCCGGATTGTCTCAGCGTATAGTCGTATACGGTATAAAGAATAAATTCCTTATTGGATTGCTTATTGTATCCGCCAGGGTTACTGCCTTCATCTTCAAGGTTGAATAAATACCAGGAACTGGAATTGGCCATTTTGGTATCGCTGTTCTTGTTCCATAGCTCATATCCGCCGTTGTTCATTATCTGCTGGCAAAGGCTCACGGCATCATTGAGATATTTGGCGGCGTTGGCAGGGTCATATCCGGCAGTACCGGCGCCATTGCTGCTTCCATCGCCATCCGGCGTACGCCCTACATACTTTTCCCAGGTGGCTTCATATAATTCCACCTGCGCCTTCAGCGCCATCGCAGCCCATTTGCTTATCCTTCCTTTATCTGTGGCTCCTATGTTCTGCTCTGTCGGTAATCCTGCGATAGCCAGATCAAGATCGCCCAATACCTGGGCCACTACTTCGTAGCGGCTGTTACGTTTATTGTAGAGTTCCGGCGACTCTACACCGAGTACGGTTGTTACAATCGGTACACCACCATATAATTTGAGAAGATTGAAGTAGGAGAATGCACGAAAGAAATATGCTTCTGATACATACTGGCTGATGTCGCCGCCACCATTATAGGCAGACGCCTTTGATAACAGGGTATTGCAACTGCGTATGCCACCGTAGTTCCACTCCGTACTGCCTACCGCTATTGTACCCGTACCGATATCTGTGCCGTTACCATTTGCATTGGCGGAAAGGTCGGAGCCATTGTCCATGGAACCAAAACTCCAGCCGGGTAATTGGCCATAAAACCCCGTAGCATAATCCTTGAAATCCGACGGCTTCTTGAAGTATACGGCATCCGTAAACTGCGCATTCGGATTCAGGTCAATAAATTTCTTCTGGCAGCCTACCATCCCCAAACAGAGGCCCCCTATGATGATATTGTTAATGATAGATTTCATGAGTTCAGTTTTTATAAGTTCCGGTATTGAAAGATGAATACCTTATAGTCCGAGGTTTAAACCAAAGGACCAGGTCCTTCCGAATGGATAACCGCTGTTGATAGATGCTTCTCCCATTTCAGGATCAAAGCCATCTTTAATGGAAGTCCATTCCCATAGGTCATTACCGGAGAAGTATACACGGACCCTGTTCAGTTTTGCTTTGTCAGTTAGCCGCTGTGGCAGTGTGTACCCGAGTATGAGCGATTTCAGGCGGATATAGCGGTTGTTTTGCAACATGAAATCGTTGTTGGCATAATTCCAGCCGGCACGGGTTGGGTTGACAGTTAAACGCGGATACATCGCATCCGGGTTACTGGCTGTCCACGTTTTGCCGAGAAATACCGGGTTCTGGTTAGTGTACAATGCTGCATACGGATAAGCCATATAGCCATTGCGCATAATGTTCTGTTTCAGCTGTCCCTGGAAAGTGGTGAAGAGATCAACACCTTTCCATGATGCGCCAAGGTTAAGACCAAAGGTGAGATGTGGCGTGCCATCGCCCGCATATACCAGTGAGCTTTTTTCGTTACCGATGTTGGTAATATTTTTTGTACCGGCTACGTCTACCCGCCTGGTATCGCCGGGGCGCAATGCAACTGCCTGGTTGTTCTGAGGCATATTTGCCAGCAAGGTGCTCCCGCCGTACGTGGCATAGTAAGCATCTACATCAGCCTGGTCACGGAAGTAGCCGTTTGTTTTGAAAACGAACCACGACTGATATGGATAACCATTCACTATGTCATTTCTTCCCGCGCCATAACTATTTTTCCCTTCTACGCCGCTAACCAGTGTATTGGTGTTACTGATATTAAAGGTTGCACTGTAACTGAAGTCTTTCTTTGAATCTTTCCAGGAGAGGATAAATTCCCACCCTTTGGTTTTAAACCTGCCACTGTTGGTTTTGGGGGCGGATCCACCCAATACCGAAGGATAGGTTACATCTACCAGCATGCCGATATTCTCTTTAACAAAGTAATCTACGTTGGTAGAAAGCCTGTTAGACAGGAAGTTCAGATCCACCCCGATATTTTGCTGCTTTACGTTCTCCCAGGTCCTGTTGTAGCTGATCAGGCCATTATTATTAAGCCCTGTCGATTGCTGCTGTGAAACCGGGGATCCCAACGCGGTTGTTCCGATATTGATGGTAGACAAGTAGTCGAATGCTCCCAGCCCGGATGCTTCATTACCGGTAGTACCATAGGTAGCACGGATCTTACCAAAACTAAGAATGGAATTCAATCTTTCCATGAAAGCTTCGTTGGTAAATACCCAGCCCAGCTGCACAGTTCCAAAGTTTTTGAACTTATAGCCCGGGGCAAACCTTGAGTTACCATCTCTTCTTCCCACTAATTCCACCAAGTATTTTTCCGCATAGTTGTAATTCAGGCGGCTAAGGTAAGAGTAGCGGCCATTCAGACTTTTAGACCCCGAATTGGTTTGGGTAGTGGTAGAAGCCAGGCCAATATCGTACACGCCCATATCGGTAAAGCCTACACGCTGTGCGGATACCCACTGCGTATTATTTTTTTCGGCGTTGACACCTGCCATTGCCGCAATATTATGTTTCGATGCGAAGGTTTTATTGTAGCGCAGTAATCCTGAATAGTATTGATACAAACCCTGCCATGCATAGGTATAATAAACATTATTGGTACCGCCGGTATTAAGACCAATGCCGGTAGGTACGTTATACCAGTTGTATAACTGCACCGGTAATACATAACGTTCCTGGTTGAATCTTTCGTTCTGAAGAGAAGCCAGACCTTCCAGCGACAAGTCTTTCGTAATCTGGTAAGTTCCTTTCACATCCACCCTGCCTGTCAGTGAATTTTTGTTGCTCCGTCCACCGGCGGCAGTCATGGCTGCTGCGTTCCTGTTGGCGCCGCCATCAATACCGTTAAAGGTGGCAAACCAATTGCCGTAGGGGTTCTTAGCCGGGAAGAACGGCATGTCATACGCATAGAGCGTATTATCCAGTCCTACAGACGGCTCGCTGGTTTTTGCGTTGATCAGGCTGATATTGGTTTCCAGTTTCAGGTTCTTTGTCAGGTTGTAGTCGTAGTTAAACCTGGCGTTGTATTGTTTCTGTCCATCGTAGGCGGTAGCGAGGTTACCCTGGTTATCGGCATAGCCAAAAGACAGGCGATAGGAAGATTTCTCCGTGCTGTTGGAAAGACTTAAATTATGCTGATAGGAATAACGTGGTGCAAACATTTCCTTAATCCTGTTGGCGCTGTATATATAGAAATCTGTTCCAAACAGGGGGTATGCACCTTCAACGCCCTGCTGCATTCTCTTGAGGTTATCTTCGCCCCATACCCACCAGTTGGGAACCGTTTCTTCCTTGTTTGCTTCCAGCCACATGGTGGCATATTCCTGCATGGAAGGTGAATAACCGGTGATACCGTTTGTAACCAAACGCATGTTGCCGTTGTAGTCTACTTTGAGTTTACCATTGCCTCTTTTGGTGGTAACAAGTATCACCCCATTGGCTGCACGGGATCCGTATATCGCCGCGGATCCGTCTTTCAGTACAGAAATACTTTCAATATCATCCGAGTTGAGATTCTGGAAAGAGTAATTGTTAAGAATAGGTACACCGTCTACTACAATAAGCGGGTCACTGCCATTTACAGAGGAAGCGCCCCGGATACGGAGGGCAATTCCCTCGTTGCCGGGTCGGGGAGAACTTCTTGTAACCACCAGACCTGGTGTTTGCCCCTGGAGTGCCAGTGCAATGTTGGTTACTGCCCTGCTTTCAAATATTTTGCCTGACACCTGTTCTACCGCGCCGGTGAGGGTGGCCTTCTTTTGTTTGGCATAGCCAACCACCACCACTTCGTCGATATTTCCGGCAGGCTTAAGCTTTATATCCAGCACACCGGCAACGATGGGCACTTCCTGCTTTTCAAAATTCAGGTAGCTCACCGCCAATATGGAGGAAGCGGTGGATACTGTCAGGGAAAAGAGTCCATTTTTATCGGCAGTTGTTCCCACCCTGGTCCCCTTAACCAAAATGGTTGCTCCAATTAATGGTTCGCCGGTTTCCGCATTTACCACCTTCCCGGAAACGGTTCTTTCACCGGTTTTGACCTGTGCCGATAATAAGTTGGCAAATAAGAGCAATAGCAATGTTCCGAGGAATCCGGCACATGTTGGTAATAGTCTGATTTTACGCATACCAGTTTTTTTTTAGCGTCGTTGAACGTGGATAATAAATCTTAATAAAGTGTGTTTACTTTTTCTTACTGACAAAAAATCAGGGATAAATGACTCTTCTGATAGTTCACGAAACGTAGAATGATTGTCATAACGAGTAATTCAATTTTGATTGATAAGTATCGCTGGCCAGTATGCAAAGTAAACGCAAACACCCCCCAACTATCAGGGGGGGTAGTCTCATAAAAAGGGGGGTGTATTGTGAAATTTGGAGGGAATTTGCCTCTTCCCGTGGGATTTGCCGGGAAGAGGACTGCGGATTATTATATTCCGGGGTCAGGTTTTTTTTCGACCCGTGTTCTTTTTCTTGTCTCTATTTGTTCCACTTTGTA
The DNA here is from genome assembly GCF_018224885.1 of Chitinophaga hostae. Lineage (GTDB taxonomy): Bacteria > Bacteroidota > Bacteroidia > Chitinophagales > Chitinophagaceae > Chitinophaga > Chitinophaga hostae. Next base: position 80,140 of record NZ_JAGTXB010000015.1, read on the forward strand.
TTTATCTTCAAATACCTTCCGATAACGTCTTATATATTCAGAAGGGTTCATACCAAATACCTTATTGAATTGTTCCCGGAAGAATTTAACGTCATTAATGCCAACCTGGAAACCTACCTCATTTACATTCAAACTTGTATTTATCATAAGCTCAGCTGCCTTTCTGAGCCGTACAAAACGAACAAACCCTCTCAGCGACTCACCCGAAACCAGGCGGATCTTTTTATAAACCGAGGAATGGCTCATGCCAATTTCCCTGGCCAGCACTTTTATATTAAACTCGTCATTATCGAGGTTAGCCTCCACTATTGCAATACATTTTTCAACAAATTCCTTATACTGGCCAGAAACTTTGAAATCATTTTTGCGGAGGGTCACTTCATTCAGAAAATAATTACGCAGGTTATCTCTCGTTTGCAGCACGCTTTGCACAGCTGCTGCCAATAACTCCCTTTCAAATGGCTTGGTGATGTAATAGTCGCTGCCCACTTCCGCGCTTTCCAGCTTTCCCTCTTCAACCGAGGAGCCGGTCAGCAGGATCACCGGGATATGATTCAGCACTGCGCTCTGTTTGATTTCCCTGCAAAGATCCAACCCTGACATCGTCTCCATCCTGATATCGCTGACCACAACGTCCGGGAGCAACGCCATTGCCTTTTCCAGGCCTTCTTTTCCGTTGCCGGCTTCGGCTATGTTAAATGCCGACCGAAACATGCCTGAAATATATCCGCGTATCTGTGCATCGTCATCTACGATCAGCATGGTTTGTTTGGCGGTTATCATCGTGCCGATCGCTTCCTCCTCTGAAGGCCCGGGCAATATTGTTTCCAGCGCTTCATCCGCCATTGCAGTTAAAAAACTGGTTCTATCAGCGGGAACATCGGACGGAGGCCCCGGCTGTGATGCTGTGGTACCGCAAGGCAACACAACTTTGAATACAGTACCCTTGCCTTCCGTGCTTTCAAAACTTATGTTACCACTGTGCAGCACTATAAACTGTTTTACCAGGTACAGGCCAATACCGAATCCCGGTTGCTGTGTATGGCTACTGCTCTCCGATCTGAAGAATTTTTCAAATACCCGGTTGGCGCTATCGGCACTTATTCCATAACCGGTATCCGCAATGGCTATTTGCACCTGGTCATCGGTGCAGGAAAGCTTCATTTCAATGCTGCCACCGGCCGGCGTATATTTTAATGCATTCGATAATAGATTGAACAGTGCTATCTCCAGTTTCTCCCTGTCGCCGTATATCCATAACCCATCACTATCGCAAATGAATGTATAGTGCTGATTAGCCGATTGGGCCTGCTGTTCAAAGTATTGGAATACGTCCCAACATAATTCCGTGAAATTAAAGCGGGCCGATTTCAACCGGTCTATATCGCTGTCTACCCTCCTGAACATCAGGAGCTGATCGAGCAAACGCAGTAGCCGCCGGGCATTTCTGTATACTGTAGTCAACTCACGATGATATTTTCCGTCAGGCTCCTGTTCCGCCATCAGGTCCTTTACTGGATTAATGATGAGCGTGAGCGGCGTGCGAAATTCATGTGATACGTTGGTAAAAAAGGAGATCTTTTTTTCATTGAGCTCTCTTTCTTTCTCCGTATTCATGTTTGCCAGGTCAACCTGGTACCTGAGCCTGCGTTGCTTTGTTTTGTAGGTAATATATATTGCCGCTATACCCAGTACCATACACAGGTATAGTAAATATGCCCACCAGGATGCATACCAGGGCGACAGCACTATTATCTCCACGCTTATTTCATTGGCAATCCAGCGGCCTTCCGCGTTCGTGCTCTTTACCCGGAATGTGTAATGGCCATCGGCAAGGTGTGTATAGGTGGCAGTCCTGGTATTCCCGGCCTGGACCCAGTTTTTGTCCCAGCCATCCATATAATAGGCATAGGAGATCTTATCGGAAGTGGAATAATCCAGTGCAGTGAAGTCGAATGAAAAAACCGCCTCCCGGTATGGCACCCGGATTTTCCGTATGTCGTCGCCCCATTGTTCTGCAATATAGCCTGGTCGCTGCCCGATAGGCATATTATTAATATGAATATCGGTGAAAAGCATTCCAGGTTTTTCTCCTGATGATATAATATTGGAGGGCCGGAAGATGTTCAGCCCTTTAATTCCTCCAAATATCAATTCGCCGGACTTGAGCCGGAGGGCGGCATTGTAGTTAAACTGGTTACTGGAAAGCCCATCGCCCTGGTAGAAATTGGTAAAATTTTTCCGGGTGGCATCGAACCTGGAAATCCCATAAAAAGTGCTTATCCACAGATCTCCCGCCTCATCTTCCAGGATATTGAGCACTGCATTGTTACAAAGTCCTTCCGCGGCTGTATAGCGTTCGAGTATTTTACCCTGAACACGATCAAACAAAATCAGGCCGCCTCCTTCTGTTCCGATCCAGAACCGCCCTTTACTGTCTTCATGAATGGCCCTTACCGGGTTACCAAGTGTGTACGATGTATGCCTTTTGTTTTGCGGGTCAATCTTTATAAGGCTGCGAAGATTCCCCGCCCACAGTTGTCCTGAACGGTCTTCTTCCATCGTAAAAAGATCAGTAAGATTGTCGTCAAAGAGCCGGAATGAATCCTTCGCCCTGTCATATTTAAATAGTGCCCCTTTATATAGGGAGCCTCTGCCAAAGGTTCCGGCCCACAGCGTATTCTTGCTGTCTTTATGTAACAGGTACACGGTTTTGCTCTCCTTTATGCTATTATTATAGATCAGGCTGTAATGCCGGAAGGTCTTTGTTTTTTTGTCAAACCGGTTAATGCCTCCCCAAAAAGTAGACACCCAAACATGCTCCTCATTGTCGCATCGTATATTAGTTACGAAATTATCACTGAGGGATGCAGATACCCCCGGCTGATGAACAAAGTTAGTGAACTGTCCTGTTTCTCGCTGCCACCTGCTTAGTCCGGCGCCATCCGTACCTACCCAGATGGTGCCATCCTCTTCTTCACAGAAAGCAAATATGAAATTGCTTACAAGACTATTGCTGTTCAGTGGGTCGTGGAGGAAAGATTGAAATCTGTCCTTCTTCGGATCTATGATATTTACCCCACCCCTTAGTGTCCCGATCCACTTTCTGCCATCCACATCTTCATAAATTGCGCTTACCGAGCTACTTGCAAGCGTATAGTTATTATTGCCTGAGGGAATGTTCCCGGCCACTGTCCCGTCTTTTGTAAGAATAATATTTATACCTCCCCCATTGGTGGCAATCCACAGCCGGCCGCATTTGTCGAGGAACAGGCCGGATACTTTGTTGTAAGACAATTTCCCATTTTCTTCTGTATAGGCCTCCTGGTACTGGTTGGAAGAAATGGAAAATTTCTGCAACCCATTTGGCGTGCCTATCCAAAGCCTGTCTCCATCCGCTTTCATACAATCGCCTGCGGGGATGGTTCCGTTAACAAGACTGATCCCCGCAGCACTTTTATCCATCCGGCACAATCCTTTCCCTTGCACAAACAACCAAACATCACCATTGGCGGCTACTTCAATAGCTCCTGCATCGTACGAAACAAGGCGCAAACCGTCAGCACTCAACGGCAACGCCACAGCGGTATAGGTTCCGGCGGCGCAAAACAGCAGGCCCAGCCCCTCTGTTCCAATCAACATATTCCCTTTCGCATCTTTTTTTATATCACGCACAACTGCCGTGATCCGCTCGTATCTTGTTGTACCGCTTACCCGGTAACGTACGCTGCTGAATTTTCCGGATACCTGGTCATATATGTTAAGTCCCTGCCGCGTGCCTACCCAAAGTTTATGCTGCAAATCCTCATTAATGGTGAACACCCAGTTATTAACCAGGGAGCTGCTGTCGTTGAACCTGTTCCGGAATACCTTAAATACATTACCATCATACCTGTTCAGCCCATCATAGGTCCCAAACCACATAAATCCTTTGTGATCCTGGAATACACAGCGTACAGCATTATTCGACAAACCCTGTTCTATGCCCAGGTATGATATAACATGATAACGATTATCCCCGGCCAGGGAACTGCGTGCGGGGAACGCTGCCACCATAAGCAGCAAACAGAACATTACAAATTTTTTCATCCCGTGAAATTGAAAATAGTATAAAGGAACTACCAACAAATCCTTCTATCTTTCTATTATGACCTGGTTGATTAATTGAATTACGAATTTACACCGTTACCTCCTCTTGCAATCTACAACCTGACCAGGCAGTAAAAAGGGGGGGTATTCTCATAATTCAGGGTGTATTATAGTAATTATTGTCCAAATGACAATTTTTAATTTATTAATCTATATTTTGGGATAACAGCCATGTGCCTATCCGGGACGGAGGAAAGGGATACTTCATTCCCTTCTGCGTGTTAAGCACCAATTAATTATGCCGGCTATGTTCAAGGCTGCCCTTGGCTCGTTTTAATAGTTAGCATAAAAAAATCAAATATTCCATGTTAAGAATCAATTTGACATTAAAAAATTTTACACTTGTTTTTTTCTCTTCGCTGACCGGATGGCTGTTGAATGCCGGGGAAGTTTGCGCCCAAAAGAAAAATCTGCAGCTATGGTACCGGTCGCCGGCAAAGGAATGGATCGAGGCATTGCCGGTGGGTAACGGAGCATTTGGTGCAATGGTATTTGGTGGCATCGGGAGTGACCGTTTGCAGTTAAATGACATTACGGTATGGTCCGGAGACCCACAACCGGCGGCCGACAGAAAGGATGCCTATAAATTCCTGGATACAATCCGTGCAGCCATACGCCAGGAACAATATAAGGAAGCACAGGACCTTACGGCCCGTTACATGACCTCCTCAGCGCCTTACTATTCTTCCTATCAAACCCTGGGTGATATTTTTCTTCATTATAAAACTCCTGCCACGGCTACCGGCTCCTACAAACGCTGGCTGGATATCGGGCAGGCGCTCGCAGGAGAAACGTTCAGCCAGTCGGGAACAAGGTATAACCGCGAAACTTTTTCAAGTGCGCCGGACAGTGTTCTGGTACACCACCTGGAAGCAGCAGGGAATGCCCCCATCGAAGTAAGTATCCTGCTTAACCGGAAAGAAAAATCATTGACCCGCTTTGAAGCGCCCAATAAACTGGTAATGACAGGCAATACGGGAGCAACGCTGGAATTTGAAGTACAACTGGCCGTGATCACGGATGGCGTTGTGGATGGCGGTGGCGATAGTCTTACCGTCAGGAATGCCAGGGAGCTAACCATATACGTAACGGCTGGCACCTCCTATTTACCGGACTACAACAAAGGTTTTAAAGGAGAACACCCGCACGGGAAGGTGGCCCGGCGACTGCAGCACGCGATGGGAAAAGGTTATAACCGGTTAAGAGCCGACCACATCGCCGATTACAAAAAGTTCTTCGACAGGGTACAGATCAACCTGGGCGCCGCAGCTGATTCGCTTTCCACGGATGAGCGACTTAAAGCATATGGCGACGGCAAAAACGATCCGGGGTTTGCCGCATTATTTTATCAATACGGTCGCTACCTCCTGATCTCATCCAGCCGTCCTGGCAACCCGCTGCCCTCCAACTCGCAGGGTATATGGGGTGATGGGTTTGATCTGCCCTGGAAATGCGATTACAAATCCAATATCAATTACCAGATGAACTACTGGCCGGCAGAGCCTACCAACCTGGGAGAACTGCATGAGCCAATGATACGCATGACTGCTGCACTCGTTGCTCCCGGCAGCAAAACAGCCCAGGCGTATTTCGGACCTGGCACGCCCGGTTGGTATTATGGATACACTACCAATGGCTGGGGATGGACAAGCCCCGGAGCAGCGCTGCCATGGGGCGTATTTGCAGGAGGCAGTGGCTGGGCATGCCAGCACCTGTGGGAACACTACGCTTTCGGACGCGATATCAATTACCTGAAACGCATATACCCCATCTTAAAAGGTGCAGCCGAATTCTATCTGGCCACTATGATAACCGATAACGAAGGCCACCTGGTTACCTCTCCTTCTACCTCTCCGGAGAATAATTTTATTACGGACAACAAACAGAAAAGCAATGTCACCGAAGGCGCCACTATGGAAAAAGCGATTATCTGGGACTTGTTCGACAATTTGGCCATCGCCAGCCGTGTACTTCATACGGACGAGGCATTCAGGAAGAAGGTAATCGCTGCCAGGGACAATATCAGCCCCTTGCGGATAGGTAAAGCAGGACAACTGGAGGAATGGAATAAAGACTGGGACCTCAACTCAGACGATCCACATCACAGGCACGTATCGCATCTTTTCCCACTCCATCCCGGCCACCAGGTAACCGTTTTTAAAACCCCTGACCTCGCTGCTGCCGCAAGACGTACCCTGGAATTAAGAGGCGACGATGGCACCGGTTGGTCCATTGCATGGAAAGAAAATTTTTGGGCCAGGTTACGCGATGGCGATCATGCACACAGGCTGCTGTCTTATCAGCTCAGACCTACTACACAACTGAAAACTATCATGGCTGATGCCGGCGGCACTTATCCGAACCTCTTTGATGCGCATCCGCCTTTCCAGATCGATGGGAATTTCGGTGCGGTGAGCGGCATAACGGAAATGCTGCTACAGAGCCATGAAACCTATACTACTAAAGACAGCACCTATGGCTATGTAATTGATATTCTTCCCGCGCTGCCGGCCGCATGGCCCAATGGCGCGGTAAAAGGCCTGCACGCCAGAGGCGGATTTGAGGTAGACATCAACTGGAGGAACGGCCGTTTAACTGATTTCAGTATCAGGTCTGCGAGTGGAGAGCCTTGCAAAATACGTACGGCTATTCCCGTTAGTATCAACAATAACAGCAAAAGTGGAACATCAGTACGAGGCAGTTATATGTACGAGCTACCGGCACAAAAAGGCAAAACCTACAGGGGAATGGCATCTCCCAACAAATAATTAAAAATACCAGTGCAGAGAAAATTCCCTGCGCTGGTATAACTTTTACTTAACCTGCATGATATGGTAGTTTGCAGGTTCTTCAGGCTTGACCGGATATGTGTCTATTTAAGTGAAAAGGTTAATGTTCCATAGCCCAGTTGATCATAACCGCCGCTATTGGGTCCATAATTTCCGCCACCGCCCTCTGGCCGTACTTTTTGGGCGAACCGCGTACAATTCGGAGCAGGCAATCCTTTACGGTTAACATAATGGTTGTACACCAATTCCCAAACGGGACGGATATTTCCCCTGCTGCCGCTGCTGATAACATTTTGTACCACACCTACGCAATTGGTATAGGTTTTAAAGGAAACCGAGTCGCCAAGATTATAGGCAGCCACATACTCTGCCCCTTTCAAAAAACGGTTGTTGTCATAACCATACATATCATCCCCCTGGTTCCAGGCCATTTCACAAAATGTGCCCATCAAACCAATACCAAGCGTAGTATGTCCCTGATCGCGGCCACTCTCCTGCCATTGACCCAGGCCATCAGGGTGAATAAAATAAACCGCATTAGCAACAGCGCCATTTCCCGCTCCATATTTAAAGTAACGGATCGCTTCATTATATATATCCCGGTCGTCGCACAATACACCGGTAGCCAGGATGGAGTTCATAACGCATAAATCCCAGTTAGCATAGAAATGGCTCATACACCTTTCCCTTCTGGCCAGGAAGGCATGATTCATGGGATAAAAAACGGTCAACATCATTTTCTGGAACCTGGCGAAATCCGCCCGCGCCCAACCAGTATATGTTCTCATTATTTCTGCAGCATTGGCGAACTGATAACCATATAGCCCTGCTGCCAGGTTAGCATCATTGTTGCCGCCAATCCCCTTTAGCCTGGCCGACCACGCATTCATGATTTGTATAGATTTTTCGGCGTACAATTTGTCGCCCGATACCTTCCATCTCAACGCTGTAGCATAAGCAGCTGCAATATCGTTATACAACTGGCCATAGTTCTCATGATGAACGCCATCGTAGCCCCGGTAAACAGTATCTGCCGGGTTGGGTTGCCAGCTAAGTGCGCTGTGTGAATTACCGATCAACTGGTTCCAGCCGGATAACCACGGTTCCGCACCCGCATCCACCTTGCTTTTCATGCGGTCAAAATCAGATTGTTTATGCATTAATCCCGGATGCACAAACACAGTGTCATGATTGTTTAGAGCCAATTTTTCTGTAGCATCGGCCATCTCTTTTCTGCAGGAAGTCATTACAAAAAATAAAAGTACTCCTCCAAGGGTGCTCATTCCCATCAATTTCATAGGTTTTTCAATTAAATAACTGTTAAAGTGACAATATTAAATATATACGGTAAATCACTAACGCGGGTTGCCTGATAATATTTTCTCCTGATAAATACTTAACATAGAATTATGTTGATGTTAAAATACAAAACGCATTAAACCCCGCCATGCCTTATGGCACGACACGGGTTTAATGCGTTTTGTACCAGATGGCGGAAGTACTTATTTTTGGTGAGCGATTAACTAACTATTAAAATGAAGGCCAGAGCGGGCTACCTTAAATTTATTTTGAATACCTGTAATGGAAAAAATCGACATCAACAAAGCCACATTCCTGTTCTGTATTAAAATTAAAAATGCCTACCCTGTCGCCCCGGTAACTACCCCAAACCAACTGGTTCTCCTCTCCGAATGGTAAAAACAATTTACCATCAAGACTATAATAATACCTGTTAATTCCACGGAAATCCCACACTGAGCGCAACCATACAATACTATTTTTTACTTCCGGTCCGATACGATCCTTATGATGACTCATGTAAGTTAAATGCCGGGAGTTATTGAACTGCTTTATCCCAATGCCGGAGGTACCTGAAGTTGAAAAATGAGTCAGGCCCGTATACCCGCCATTGCACATCCCTTTAACTTCCAGCTTAATGGTCACTTCATTTGCCGTTGTACGCAAACTTCTTTGGGTGAGGGTATTACCAGCCTTTAACAGGATGTTGGCGGCTGCCGGATCGGCAGGCATGAATGCATGTAACCGTAAAAAACCTTTACGTTCCGTCAACGACCATTTACCGGCCCTCGGCTGATAGTTCCATTCCCATTGCGGCTGTAAAGCGGATGAATAAAAATCGTCGTCCGTTTGTATCCCTTTTACAGCATTGGAAATATTAATTGGTTTAGGGACTTTCCATACCATTGAACCAATACTGTCCTTCCCAGGGTCCCCGATAACGGGCCAGCCATCCAGCCAGGCGACCGGCAACAGGCTTGCCGCACGGCCTTCCCAATCGCCGGTGCCATGATGTGTGAAAAAATACCATTTCCCGTTTGCTAACTGTATCAGCCCTCCCTGGTTAGGCTCTTTATCCAACACTTTGTTTACGTGATTCAATTGCCTCATTTCCCAGGGTCCTAAAATATTTTTTGAACGCTTCATCATCAGCACCCGACCTTCCTGCTTTACCTCGCTGAAAAGATGATAGTAATACCCGTTTATCTTAAACAACTTATTTGCCTCACTGCCCGGCGATTGATGAATAACACTATCTGATTCCATCAGCAAGCTTTTGCCATCGGGCGCCATCCTGAAAAGATGTATATTATATTTCTTGTTATTCTTCGGATCATTTTCGAAATGGGTAGCTATAAAATACAGTTGTCCGTCCTCATCACAAAAAGAAGCGCAATCATCCCATCCGGAAACCTTCCACACCTGTTGCAGCGGTGTCCACGGGCCTGCCGGATTTGTAGCCGTACTCATAAAAAATCCATCGTCAGGCGTACCAAAATATACCCAGTACTTATGCTTGTAGTAACGTATAGCACCCGCCCAGATACCTCTTCCGTAACTATCCATTTTATCCCAGTTCAGATTTGGGTTAATTACCGTAAGGTCGCTAACTACATGGCTGATAATTTTCCAGTTGACCAGATCCCGCGAATGTAACACCACCATACCCGGAGAATATTGCATGGTAGATGATATGGCATAGAAATCATCCCCTACCCGTATGGCATCAAGATCGCTAAAGTCGGCAGGGATTACGGGATTTACATAGGTTCCATTCCCCTGGTCCCCCCATTTCCCAGTTTGCTGACCGGCCACGCTGAAAGGGAGTAATGCAAAAACCAGCAACGTTATAAATATCCTTGTCATATAAGTTACTTCTTAGTTAATACTCCATTCCCAGATACCTTTTACCCCCTCAGTAATCTTTACACGAAGATAGCGCGCCCTGATCTTGAATACATCGGAATGCGGGGACTGTATGCTGACCTCATGATGACCACCACAGGTAGTCCAATTTTTTCCATCAACAGATGATTCCAATATATAGGCATGTCCCGCGGGCAAACGAGGGTGCGAAATACTCAACCCGCCGAAAAGAAGAATCTTTCGCCGGATTAATTTTCAACTCAGTACGGAAACTGGAGGCAGTAACCTGTTTAATCCTTTTGGGAACATCGTACTTTACCTTATGAAGTGCTCCAACACCCGCCATAGTAAGATCAACGGGTTGGATAGTGCCATCCTCACGGAAACGGAGTTTATTAACGTAGGTCTGCCGGTTGGTGCTCCCCCTTCCGTACTCGAGATAAGCAAAGTAATAATCATCCGTACCCGGAACATTAAAAACGCAACCATGTCCCGGCCCGAATATCTGGCGTTCATAATTGGTAGTTGCAATAATATCATTGCCTTTAGGCGTATCAAATGGGCCAAGCGGCGACGCGCTGCCTGAAACATAGGCATACTGGTACTTTTCGTCTCCACCGAGCGTATAAAGAAAGTAATAAATACCTTTCCGTTTAAAGAAGATGGGCCCTTCAGAATAACCGCTGTGCGGAGTTTGAAGCGTAACCACATTCGTGTCAACGGTCACCATATCTTCCTCCAACCTGGCTGCATGTCTTAATTGCCAGAATAAATAATGTTTTTTATCGTCATCTCTAAAAACTTCCGCATCTATTCCTGCAGGCGCTTTAGACGACCGTGACCTCAGTAAGGTATTAGCTGAATATGGTTTTATAAACGCATCGGCTCCTTTAGCGAGATGAAAAGGGCCCTCGGGTGAATCGGAAACGGCGGCGTACATATATCCGTTAACCGTCGGGTAAAGATAATATTTGCCATTAGCGGCTATAACTTTACTCGGAGCCCAGTATACCTGGCCCGCTGCTGATGGGAAACAAATACCGGAGAAGCTCCAATGCACAAAATCCTTTGACTTCCATACCACGGGCGGACCGGAGGTGCTGAGTCCAGCGTCATATCCATCAGTTGTTGCGTAACAATAAAACGTGCCATCTATTTCCTGGATACTGGCATCTGCAATCATATCCGGAATAAGGGCATTGCCAAAAGGATTTGACTGTGCCGCAACGGGCATCGAATACAATAGTACCCAGAGTACCATTCCAGGTATCCCGGCAAACAGGATGGTTCTTATTTTCAATATACTATGTTTTACTTGCAAAAACTTTCGGAAAGCAATCATACCTTAAAAGATAATCGCTATAAATCAACAGATACTGCGCTTATTTATCCTGGTATCCTCAGCATACAATTTTAAAAAATATAATTGTCATTTTCACATTTACTTTAAATAATCCATTTCGCTTAATCTGCGCTGAAAAGCATTGAGGCCCTCTCAGGATTCACCAGGTTATATACCGGGTTATAGCCCCAGGCAATGTAACTACTATTCCAATCATCGTTCCCATTCGTTGCCAACTGTAGCAGTTCTTCTGCTTTTTAAAGTTTAATAAGATTCAGGAAGAAAACGTCGTTCTCATGCATCTGCAGTTCTTTAAAAAAGCGTTCCTTTCCTTTTACAGTAATAATTTCCCTGGAAACCGGTGACCCGTCATTTTGCCTTTTTATCTGGGATACCTGTTCCCTTGTAAGCTGCGCCGGTTTCCCAAGGGATAGATAAGTGGAATACGCATCATTGGAACGATAGCCTACTTTATATATTTCCAATGCATATGTGCCATCAGGTACGTTTGCAATACTAATCTGCAGCTTTCCTTTAGATGCTGACGGAAGATCACGGATGTAATATTGCTGATTATGTACGGAATCTCCCGGGTGGGTATTGGTAAAGTCCCAGGCCAGCGCTTGTATATTTCCCAAGGAATCCTTGCATACCCAGGAGGAGAAGTCGTTATTTGTCAGTTCAACATTTCCGAGCCGGTTCATAAACTGGTAGGCATACAATACCGGTTTGTTAATACCCTGGATATTGAGCATCCCGAAGCCTCCGTGAAAGGGAGTAAAGCGGGGCCCTGGCTCTTCAAAAATGTCTGTGAAAACCCAATATGACATGGAGTTGGCAGCCTTACCCACCTGTTTTAATTTTTGCAGCACAAATGCGGCTTCGTGATAACTGTCGTGGATAGGATCTGCGGGAGTATAAGAAGCGCTCCATTCTGTATAATGAAGCTCCAGCTGAGGCATTGCCGAAGTGGTGATTTCCTTTCTCGACTCAAGCACTTCGCTGCTGATGCTCATAGGATTTTTATCGAGCACAGTACCTGAGCGGCCAAATTCGTCGAGATATCCCTGCTTTACACCATAGGCATGGGTGCTTATAAAATCTATCGGCACCTGGTGTTTATTACAATACGCAATCATTTCAGGCTCCCACGCGGCGCCTGCGGTACCCGGCCCCCCTACCCGGTAAGACGGGTTGATACTTTTAATAGCGTTAGCACTATAAGTGTATAATTTGAAATAGTCTTCCTGTGTTCCCGCCCAGAACCCATCCAGGTTTGGCTCGTTCCAAACTTCGAAATACCAGGTCTTTACTTCATCAGCGCCATAACGTTCTGTAAAATGCCGGGTAAGATCCTTTACCAGTCCGGCCCATTTTTCGTAATCTTTGGGGGGCGTTACATTGCCCCGCCACCAGAAGATTGTTTTAGCGCCACTGGCCAGTGCGGAAGGCATAAATCCCAGCTCTACAAAGGGTTTCATGCCAATACTCTGTAAAAAGTCGAATAGAACATCAATGTACATATAGTTATATACAGGATTCCCTTTATCATCCACGGTATATACCGCCATGTCATCTGTTAACAGGCCGTGCATACGGATATATCTGAAACCGCACTCTTTTTTCACATACGCCAGCTGCTGTTGCCAATCTGCGCGAAGCCCCTCATTAGCGCGGCCGGCGCCTACACATTCATTAAACATGGTATTGAGTTGGCCGGCAGTTTTATTGAAGTCAATATTGATGACCCGTTCGGGCTTAACTTGTTCTTTCTCTTTTATCCTTTGTGCAACCAACGTTTCTGCCATGCCGGAAAGCAGGAGCAGCAAAAAAATGATACCTTTTTTCATCTTGTAATAAATTGGCCTTCTTTACAACCCTTTAAAAATATGCTGTGAAAACAGGTACAGGTTACGATCCCACTCCTTGTTGTCATGGCCATTAGTATCTACATTCCAGATGTGCGGCATACCTATTTCATTAAGATACTGATGAGCCTTTTCACTGATCCCGAAAAGACCGTCTTTATTACCACATCCTATCCACAGGAGTTTCATTTTGCCCCTGGCAGCTTCAATATCCGGGATAAACTTAACATCTGCATACATACCACCAACCTGATTCGTATTAGGTGCTGAAGAAAAACCACCTACATAGGCAAATGTTTCCAGGTGATGCAACCCTATATTTAACGACTGGCCGCCACCCATCGACAAACCTGCTAATGCACGATGATCAGCATCATTGATAGTGGAATAATGTGCGTCGATGTAAGGAATGATGTCTTTCAATAAATCCTCTTCAAATGGTTTCCTGTACCCTTCAAAATTATCCGCTCTTCCGGAACGGCTGGCTACTGACGTATCCGTTACTGTTAATTTCGTATCTCCATTAGGGAACACCATTATTACAGGCTGCATTTTACCATCTGCAATCAGGTTATCTGCAATATTATCTGCCTGGCACCACTCTATCCATTGACGATAGTCTGCTCCCAAACCATGTAACAGGTATACTACAGGATATCTCTTTTCAGGCGAATAGCCGGGAGGGGTATACACGCTCATTTCCCGAAGCTTTCCAAGCGTTTTCGAGTTGTACTGCACAACCGTTAATTTCCCGTGAGGAACATTATTCTGTTGAACATTAAACCCGGCCGGAGGATCAGGCAACGTGGGCACGGTGTCCGCATTAAGAGAAGTCTTACCCGGTTGTGCCATGCAAATATGACTGGCTACAATAAATACTATCGAAATAAATAAATACCTGTTACTCATTTTGTTTTTTTTAGTGTTATTTTTATTCACTCCAAACCAATACACCTGCTGGTTCCAGCACTTTTTCACCGATCATTATTTTGGCCTGGGCGGGTATTTTCATTTCATAATTATCAGAGGAGTAATTGACCGCCACATAAAAACCATCCCGCCAATAAACATATACGCCTGGCGGATAATGCGCTGTGGTAGCTCCTGCGCTGGTATATATGTTCCGTAGTATATCGGATTCCAGTTTCGAATCATCTGTGTCTACCCCGATATATGTAACGCTGCCTTTACCCAGACTATGTTTTACTACAGCTGCTTTTCCTTTATAAAACTGGTTGTCATAAATGGCCAGAGGCTCGGTGTTGTTATCCGGCGCCAGTAAGTCGGCCCAGTTATTCCAGCTGTAATGAACTGATTTCATCAGGATATCTCCTTTAGCACTGCCTGAAAGCATATCACTAGCTTTAACCCGGGCGCCTATCAGTCCGGACATGGGGCCTGCCCATCCGGTTTCCCAGAAGTGTCCCATACGATCTTTGGTACCTGTACGACAGGTAATAATTAAATGACCGCCTTTTGCGGCATAGTCCTGCCATTTCTTTATCAAAGCGCTATCCACCATTTCATACGCAGGAACAATGACCACCTTGTATTTCGATAGATCGGCCGATTCCGGAATTACATCTGTTGGTGCGCCGAATGATTTTGCTATTTCCAGGAATTTAACCGGGTAATTCCAAGTATCCCATTGCCAGGTTTGTTTTTGCCGGTCAATCGTCCAGTAATTTTCCAGGTTCCAAACAATGGCGGTTGACCGTGCAGCCAGTTTTTCAGGCATAACAGCGCCGGGTTTATATAATTTCCGCAGCTCCTTTATTTCTTTCATGAACTGCATATACTCCTCACCACCCTGTGAAGGCGTTACACCATCTGTTTGTATAACGCCGGCATGATATTGTTCAGCGCTATAATTGATCTGGCGAAACCGGTAAGAGCTGGCCAGTTTTCCTCCGGCTGCAAACGTGTGATAAAGCCACATACGTATGGCGCCAGGCAAAGGCAGCGGATTGTAACTGCCCCAGTTTACCGGCCCCGGCTGAATTTCCATTACGCCGGATACACCACC
The DNA here is from genome assembly GCF_018224885.1 of Chitinophaga hostae. Classification (GTDB taxonomy): domain Bacteria; phylum Bacteroidota; class Bacteroidia; order Chitinophagales; family Chitinophagaceae; genus Chitinophaga; species Chitinophaga hostae. Next base: position 95,479 of record NZ_JAGTXB010000015.1, read on the forward strand.
AACTGACTTATAATACTCCGCAGCAAAAAGAATTACCTTGCTATTTCCCAAACGAAAACCAAGATCCCCGATATTATTGGTACCTCCATTTGGATAGGCCGTATAAGTGGCAAAATCGAGTTTATTCGTACGGCGGGGATCAGCTCCTGCAGAAACCGCCGTGTAATTAGTAGTGATATACTGATTTTGTGAGATGTAATTCCGGAGTATGCCCGCCTGAAAGTCGAGAAATTCTCCCTGTGCATCGGCACTGTAGCGTTTAAAATCAAGCAACGCATGCGGATTATTCCCCCACCAGCCTACCAGGTTGGTATTGGGAATGATCACCTGGTCAAAATTATTGAACCACTGGCTCCAGAAAGCATTTCCCCAGGCGGCATTCAATGCATCTATGGTTTTGTATTTGCGTTGCAGCCATTGCCTGAATGCCTCCTGCGAGGAAGGACTATAATCTGGCTTCGCATCCGGTTCGTTATCCAGTTGCCAGCCTGTCACATTTTTATTGGTTCCGTAACGTTTAGCCATTTCCGTTACAATATCCCTCACAAACTTCCGATAAGCAGGATTAACGATAGATCCAAGTCCGCGCGTACCGTTCTCGCCCCTGATGTAATGGCCATCCATCACAAAGGTCTCCGGATAATTAATTCTCATCCAGGCCGGTGTGGTGGCGGAAGGAGTACACATCAATACTTTTAAATTGTATTTTGTGCAGAGGGCTACTACTTTGTCGAGCCATTCAAACTCAAACTTCCCCTCCACCGGTTCCATTTTAAACCAGGCAAACTCGGCAAGGTGTACAAACTCAAAGCCCATATCAGCAATCTTCTTTATGTCCCGCTCCCACTGGTTTTCATTCCAATGTTCGGGATAATAGTAGATGCCGGTAGTAATAAGGTTTTTCGCAGGAAAATACCGGTTAACTTCCTGTGCACTCGCCTTCCAGCCTGACAACAAAATGATGACGAGAACAAGTACGACATTTTTATTCATCTGAACTATTATTTTCATTGTTTAACCTTACTTCACCAAAATTTTCACGGACGATGAAATATTGCGTGATGAATTTCCTATGTGCAATATGAAGTCACCTGCTTCCACGTTCCAGGATTTTTTTGTTTCGTCATAAAATGCCAGGTCAGACACTTTCACGCTCAGTTCAATCGTTTTTGTTTCACCAGGCTGGAGAAAAACCTTATCAAAGGCTTTCAATTCTTTTTCCGGACGCAAAACGGAACATTCCGGATCGCTGACGTACAACTGCAGCACTTCTGCTCCTGCCCGTTCGCCTGTATTGGCTATCGTACATTTTGCATGGATAGTCTCCTCCTTTCCATAACTGGTTTTATCCGCAGAAAAATTATTGATCAAAAAACCGGTATAAGAAAGGCCATATCCAAACGGAAATTGGGGAACAATTTTCCTTGTATCAAACCAACGATATCCTACCAAAATATCTTCCTCATAATTTACACTAAGGTCCCTTCCCGGGAAGTTACCCAATGCATGTGCGGGCGACTGATCCAATGATACAGGTAACGTAAATGGTAATTTACCTGAAGGATTCACTTTACCACTCAACAGATCAGCCACTGCATTGCCGGCTTCCATCCCGCCAAACCACGACCATAATATAGCAGGTACCCGCTGAACAATGCCGGATAATTTTACCGGTGAACCGGCTATAATAACCACCACCGTATTGGGGTTGGCCTTGGCTACTTCACGAATCAGTACATCCTGCCCATAAGGTAAATCCATATTCTGCTTATCAGATGATTCAGTGTCAAAATCATGATTTAATCCCCCAAAAATAATCACCACTTCTGATTCTTTCGCCACCTTAACGGCTTCATCAATCAACTTCCAATCTATCTTATCGGTGCTTGTTTGGCCTGCATTACTGCCTTCTTTGAAAGTGGACTGCTTCTGGTATCCCTGCGCAAAATTAATTTTTACATCAACGCCGAATTTTTTCCGTATAGCCTCCAACGGGGTAATTTCGTACAGGGCTTTTATCTCGGAACTAAGTCCTCCATCACAATGTTTGCGCGTAGCATTATCACCGATAATGGCAACGGACTTTATTTTTTTGAAATCAAGCGGAAGTATATTTCCATTATTCTGTAACAACACCGCTGCTTCTGCGGCATCGTTATATGCTGCCAGCTGATGTTCAGGCGTATTCATTTTTCCTTTTTCCCGCTTTCCTTCATCGAACATTTTGGTTACCATCATCACCCGCAGTACATTCGCTACTTTTTCATCAACAACTGCAACCGGAACTTTTCCCTCCTTTACTGCCCTGATCAACGGATCGGCAAAATACCATTCATTGTAGTCTTTTTTATCCGTTCCCATTTCCAGATCAAGACCGGCTAATGCCGCTTTAACGGTGGTATGTGCAGCAGCCCAGTCGGTCATCAATACACCTTTAAAGCCAAACTCTTTACGAAGTATCTCCCTATCGAGATATTCATTTTCGGAACACCAGTCGCCTCTGAATTTATTGTATGCCGCCATTACCGTATAGGCGCCGCCTTCCATTATCGACGCTTTAAACCCCGGCAGGTAAATTTCACGTAATGCGCGTTCACTCATATGCACATCAACAGCGTCCCTATGCGTTTCCTGGTTATTAGCCAGCCAGTGTTTTACGCTTACCGCCACATCCTTCGACTGCAATGCTTTAATATAAGCCACCGACATGCTGGAAATAAGCAACGGGTCTTCGCTCAGGTATTCAAAATTTCTTCCGCAAAGTGGCGAACGGATAATGTTGATACCTGGTCCGAGTAAAATATCTTTTTTACGAGAACGGGCCTCTTCACCCAATACTATTCCTCGTTCGTAAGCCCGCTGAGGGTTCCAGGTAGCAGCCAACGCTGTGCCGGGAGGAAAACAGGTGGCAGCATCATTGGTCCATCCGGCATAAGCCCAGTCGTGCCGGTTTATTTCCGCACGCACCCCATGAGGTCCGTCGCTCAAAGCCCATTCCCCAATACCCAATCTTTTTATTCCCGATACGTAAAATTTCGAATTTCCATGTAGCAGACTAACTTTCTCCTGCAGGGTCATCTTGCTGATCAACGAGCGGATCTTTTCCTCCCGCTTACTATCATTTGCCGTCAATTGAGCGCTGGCAGCACCACCTATCAACAGGCCAACAAACCCGAGCGCCAATTGCCTTACGATTCTTTTCATTTCCATCAATTTTCAATTCAATATGTTCTATTATTAGGTTTAAACAGGTTGAGGCGCCGCTTCTTTGACACGTTAGCAGCAAACGACGATCATCATTACGATCGTTATGGTATTGGTTTCACTATGGCTACAAATCCACCACGACGAAGAACTTCAACGTCTACCGTACTGGATCTGTCCACCACTAAATATTTTGTTGTTAACGCTTTATCATGTTTACCATCACTGATTAATGTCAGCTTATACTTAATACCTTCCGGCAGAAAGTTGAAACTTATCTTTTCCTTCTTTTCCTGCATTTCAGCATTAATGCCACCAATAAACCATTCATTATTTTTACGACGCGCCAGCATCACATCTTTACCTGGATACCCGGCCACTAACCTGGTATCATCCCAGGCTGCCGGCACCTCCCGGATGAATGCTTTGGCGGCATCCGGTAATTGAAGATAGCCTTCCGGACGGTCCGCCAGGTGCTGAATACCAGATTCAAACACAACACTCAGTGCCAGTTCATGCCCATAGGAGGTAACATGCGGATATTGAGAATTTGTAAAAGTAACCGGTGTGTAATCCATCGGTCCCACCACATTGCGGGTGAAAGGCAGCATGGTGTTATGCGCCGGGGCAGCCATGGTAAAATCAGGACCATTATTATACCACTCCGCTCCCCGTACCGCCTCATGTGTCATCAGGTTTGGATAGGTTCTTGTCCAACCCCGCGGTACCAGGCAACCGTGGAAGTACACCATTATTTCGAAATCAGCGGCATCTTTCAGGATATCAAGATAGTATTGAATCATATCCTGCTTCTCACTCTCGAAGAAGTCGACTTTTATACCTGCAACGCCCAGCTTCTTTAATTTTGTAAATTCTTCTACCCGCCTTTCATGCGTCAGCAACCTGTCGCGGGGAGTGGAATTAACATAAGTATGAGGGCCGCCGGAATTATACCACATCAATGGCTTCACGCCTTTTGAATGAATGTATTGCAGCGCATCCTCCAGGTTTCCTCCATTACTCATGGCATCCCATTCCCAGTCAAGCAAAGTATAGGGCCAGTTCATTTCTGCTGCCAGGTCGGCAAACGCACAAACAATTTTATAATCCCTGGTACCGTGATTGCTGGACCAGTAATTCCAGGAAGCAATTCCCGGTTTAATCCAGTCCGTATGCGCTATAACGGAAGGATCAGACACATCATCCACCAGGGTAGAGGCAACTATATCAGGCAGGCTGCCTGCAATGATCACACGCCAGGGAGACTGCCAGGGAAGCTTGATAGCAGGTTGCGACGTTCCCAGTCCTCTCCCATCTCCCGGATCAGGAAACGTCAGTTTGTAAATGGATGCATCATTTGTGTTACTGAGTTTAGTACCACAATAGGTTCCCGTTACATCGGCTTCATGAAACAGGAACCAGCAGGAATTATCTTTTAACTTGAAAAGTGCCGGGTAGCACCATTGCTGTTTCTGAATGTTACTATCGCTCATGGAAGTATAAAATCCTTCATTGGCGGTATTCCATTTTTCCATCCAGCGGCTTGTTTCCTTGGGAATGGTGTAAGCAGTCAGCTCCTCCTTTACAACAAAGGTCCCCTGTGTTTCCGGGAACTCATAACGAAAAGCAATGCCATCGTTATAAGCCCTGATAACAACATTCAGTTTTGCTTTGGATGGATTTTCAAAGGAAACGATTATTTCATTGGCAACATTGGTACAAACAGCTCTTTTACCATGTAATGCCGTATACTGTTCATGGATAAGTCTGGGTTTACCTGCTTTAAGAAATTTCAGTTCTTTTGAAAATTCCTGATCACTACGCACCAGTCCTATGTCAATACGCGGAATAACTTCCACCATCTTTCCATCATTATTACAGGATGCTTTGATATACCATCCCCCTACACCGTTGTCCTGTGTTGAAAATAAGGAAACATTCATCCTTTGATCCGGCGATTGAACCGTTTCCTTTTGTGCAAACGACGACAAAGCGCAAAGAGAACAAAAGAAAACGGCGACAATCGCAAACTTCATATTTACCATATTTGTGTTTAATAGTTAGTTACTACCCGCGAGGATGGCGCTAACAGAGCGTTGATCAAGCACTGTATTATTATTACGCCTGTCCAGTGCTCCGCCGGTATCCCAGTAAAAGGGCTTCATACCGTTGGCGATTGCCTGTTTAGTTGCATAGGTCAACCAGTAATCCACTGCATCATTATGGGTGGCCAGGTCTTTAGGAACATACTTATTGTTTCCGCGTCTGTAAGTACCGTATTCACCCAAAATAACCGGGATCTGTTTGTCGGTGAATTTCGTTTTCATGATGCTGAAGGTCGTACTTAGGTAGCTTTCTTCACCCCAGGTGGCATTTCGATCGGGCTCAATTGTAGAATGATGTCCTGCTCCCCAGTAATAAAACATTTTACCCCAGGATGCATCGCCATCCATCAGCAAACAGAACTGGGAAGGACCGTAATAATGTACTTCCACCATCATACGGTCTTTCACTTTATCTGTAGGAAGCGTATTCATCAGGTTACCGGTTTTTTCAATATCAGTGGACGGCCCCTGTACCACCAACACCCGGTAGCTATTGCGCCCACCGGTGGAGCGAACTGCATTAATGAAGGTTTGATGATAGCTGTTGAGTATATCCATTTGTTCCGCATTCTCCGCGGGAGGTTCGTTGGCGCTTGCAAACATCAGGTGTTCATCGAAATCACGCATGGTAGTAGCAATCTGCTCCCAGAATGCTTTTTGTTTCGCATTGACAGAGTCTTGTTTTGCCCTGTTAATATTGGCATCCAACCAACCGCCATCCCAATGGATATTGAGCAAAACATACATATCGTTGTTGGCACAATACTGTACTACCTGCTTTACGCGGTTAAGCCAATCCTCCTGGATCTTAGCAGTAGCCTTGTCTGAATGCTGATCCCATGAGCAAGGCAGCCGGATAGCATTAAATCCCTGCTGCTTTACAGCCCGGATATAGCTTTCACTAATCAAGGGATTTCCCCATGCGGTTTCACCACCGATGGCCTCCAAAGTATTTCCTATATTCCAGCCCAGCTTGAATTTTGCTGCCAGTTGCACTGCATTGCTTCCCATCCCGCTTGCATCGGCCGGCGCCGGCGATATATTGTAGCCCGGATATAAGCTGCTGGCTTGTTTTATGTTAACCCTGCGTACCTGGCTGTTTCCCGCATTAACCATTAGTACTGCCGACCGGGCTGCGCCCGTAACATTGGATGCGGTAGTTAACCGGATAGTAGCCTGGCCGCTATTACCGGTTGTTTGACTTACCTGCAACCAGGAGGAGGCGGAATTACCGATATTCCAGTCTACATTACTGGTAATCGTTACATCCGTTACACCTCCATCCGGCTGGAAAGTAATTTCTGAAGAAGAAACCGACAATTCAGGTGTAACAACGCTTTTCTTACTACAGTATGCAGCCGTTAGGGCAAAAAAGAGAATGCCTATAGGCGCATACACCCTGCTGATTTTCATTTTCATATTTGGCTAAAATTTATTGTCACTATTTGATCTTCACTACCCTGATATTGTCAACAGCTGCCTGTAAACCGGAAGTGGAGGGAGCAGCAGAAAAGTTTTTGGTTTGAATATTAACAGCGCCATTGCCTGTGTTGCCTAACAACGTCTTCAAACTCGCAGCTGCTGTGCCTTTACCATCATTGGTCCTGAACAATGACAAAGGAATAGTTACGGTGTGCCAGCCTTTTGTAGTAAAGGGAGTAACAGTACCGCCAGCACCTTGCCAGGGTTCATACCGGGCCAGGTAATCAAAGGTGTAACCTTTTATCACATAAATGGAGGTGCCGGTCCAGGCAGCAGGAACACTGATCTCAAACTTCAACGCATAATCATCAACAGCAACGCTTAAACTATCGGCAGGCACCCACTGAACATCGTTGGTATTTATACTCCGCCCGGCACCCCACCAGGTACCGTCGCCTGCCGCCAGCACGTCATTTTTTAACACTGCATAATAGCCCCTGTTTCCCGGGAAAGCACTGCTGCTGTTATCTGTGCCGGTGCCCCAACTAAACGTGTTCACGTTATCAAAATTGCAGAGCACACCGGTTTTGTCATCATTTACATTATAGGGAGTGGTAGCCTTACCGGATTTAGTAGTAATAACTACGGGGCCACTTTTGGTAAGCGCCGGTAATACAAATCCTATAGAGGTGCCATCGCTCGCTTCCGCAAAATGGGTAACGGCTGTACCGGCAAAGGTGAGCTCTTTTATAAAAAATAAATTTAACCCGGAGATATAAACGGAATCACCTTCATTGGCATTTTCATTGGAAACAGCGGTGATAGCCGGCGGCGGCGCAGCAATACTGAATGTAAAAGTGGTCGCACCCTGCCTGGTAACATAATGAATGGTGTTCAGGCTTGCAGCGGGTACCGACGGAAACGGTATCACTGCAGGCACCAATACGGTAGCGCTGGTGTCGGAAAACATAATGCTGTTGATGTTAGCAGGTACTCCATTGAAAGATATCTGTACAGCATCCTTCAGGTTATGGCCGATCAACACTACCCACTGACCGGTGGTGATAGTGCCCACAAGCGTATCTGCAGGAGAGGCCGCATAATTTCTAACGCTTGTTATTTCAGGAGCTCCTACCGTTACATCCTTCTTACAGGCAGATTGTATACCTGTAAAAAACACTGCAAGCGCGAAAAGCGGTAAACTTTTATATATCTGGTGGAATGTTATTTTATTCACGGTAAAATAGTTTTAGTTCTTTTTAATAATATGATACCGGAGGTTCCTGCAGTTTCGGATTGGCAGTTATCTCAGAAGAAGGTATTGGGAAAGTAAAGCTCTGGATAGTGGGCGGAGTAATCACCCCATATGGACTCGCAGGTGTTAAAACCCCACCTGATATCGTAAAGGTTACCCGTGTTTCCCCCTTTAACATATTGATGGCTTTGGCCGGGTTGTAATAAGATAATCTCACCAGGTCCGTCCAGTATTGGCCCTCTGCTGCCAGTTCAATTCTTCTTTCAAGTAACACGCTATCGGCATCAATTTTAGGCGCAGGAAGCATCCCTGCTCTCGTACGAACTTTGTTAAAATATAAAAGTGCATCGGCGTTGCTTGTAGAACCGTTGTTACCAAGCAGGGCTTCTGCATACAGGAGATAAACATCTGCCAGTCTTAGTAATGCATTATGCTCTGTAGAAGTTGTTTGAGTCATGGTAGGTGCACTATTATCCTTGTTGGTGCCGATAACATGTTTTTTCAATGCACATGATCCGGTAAATTTAAAACCACCACCGGCGGCGTTCAGCTCGGGGTAATAGTCGCCGTTGATCATAAAAGTAGCTTTACGCCTTATCGAATCCCTGGTAGCATATAACTTGTACATATCTACGGTTGGTCCAATGCCAAACCAGCCGGCAGACCCGTTGGCAGATATTTCCGCATTCGTTGAATAGATCTGCAGCATATTGCCTTCCAGCCAGGCGCCACCCGGCGCCCATTGTAATGCAAACAACGATTCAGGGTTATCGTTAAACTGTGTTTTAAAAAGATCAGCGTAATTAGCTGCCAATGCCAGTCCGCTGTTTTTACACACATTTCCCGCGTATTTTGCAGCACTATCAAGGAATTGCTGATTCCTTGCGCCTTTCTGATTTAATCCGGCCGCCGTTAAATAAACCTTGGCTAACATGCCTTGTGCAGACCAGGTAGTTACCCGTCCTGCAACATCTGAAGCAGGGAGATGACCAGCGGCAAATGTCAGATCATTGATGGCAAACTTATATACGTCTTCCGTTTTTATACGGTTAACCAGGGGAGAGATGATCAACTTGCTGTTATCTTCAATAACAGGAACAGCACCCCATTGTACTGCCAGGTTATAATAGGCAAATCCACGCATAAACCGGGCTTCAGCAATCGCAGCATTCTTGTCCTTAACCGCAATTGAATCAGGCGCTTTTTGCTGGATGGCACTAATGGTAACATTACAATGCGCGATGATTTTATACATCGATTTCCAGTTGGCGATCATAATCCCATTCAGGCCTGTAACGGCAAAAGTATTCAACTGTACCGCATCTCCCCAGTAACCCACCGCCATATTTCCACTTAGCACGTCTCCAACAGGCAGGTAACAGTTATAGTTCCAGTCAGCCCAGGGAGTACCGGCATATAATGCAGCTGTTGCCAATCTTAAATCGCCGGTACTTTTATAAAAGTTATCTGCACTTATTTGTGACAGTGGCGGACGATCCAAAAAACTTTTGGAGCATCCTGTCGTCACTATGATTATTAACAGGAAAGCAATTATTTTATCCAATATTGATCTCATAAATATTAATATTAACAGATGAATATTTTATTTAGTCAATTTAATGTTAGCACCAATGGTAAACACCCGTGGCTGGGGGTAGTAACCACCGTCGACGCCTGCGGTCAGCGGATCCCATGATCCGATTTCAGGGTCCATCCCTTTGTAGTTGGTAATGATGAAAGCATTTGAAACATTGAAATAAACCCGCAGGTATTTAATGCTGGCTTTCTCAAGCAATTTTTCGGGGAGTGCATATCCTAAAGAAATATTCTTACATCTTAAAAAAGTGCCACTTTCCACGTACTTATCAGAGTTACGGTTATTATCATTGGTATTATCATTTCTTATACCTACAATCCTGGTATCGGGATTCGTTACCTGTATGTTATTGATATCAGTGGCGCTGCCCTTCGGATCAATCAAAGTCAGTTTCGCATAGTCCACCAGTGACCTCATGTATCCATAACTGGTACCGGGATACTCGCCATTTATACGAAGCTGGTTATATACTTTGTTACCAATGTTGGCCGCAAAAAATATATTCAGGTCGAAATTCTTATACGAGAAAGTGTTGTTAAAACCCACCTGGTATTTAGGTATAGGGGAACCCAAAAACGTTTGATCGTGTTCATCAATCACACCATCACCATTAAAATCTTTGAATTTCAGGTCACCGAACCAGATGCTTCCTCCGGCCGCCCCTACAGGTAATGGCACCCCATTTTTAGTAGGCAAAGCGTGGGTTTTAAAATCTTCTTTCGTTGCAAATACTCCCCCATCAATAACATACCCGTAAAACTCGCCGATAGAACGTCCCACAACGGTTTTGCTATATTGTTTGTCCAGTGAAGCGCCATCCGTATTGAGTTTCAATACTTCGTTAATATTGCGCGAAACGGTTACATCTGTTTTCCAGGTGAAATTTTTCCTTTTAATGTTGGTGGAACTGATTCTAAAATCAAAGCCCTTGTTGTTAACTGTACCTACATTGACGTATGGGGCATCGAGCGCTCCGGGCGAATAACCAATAGCGGTACCGGAATACAAAGGCAAAGGAATCTGTAATATAAGTCCGTCTGTTCTGCGATTATAAAAATCTACAGAGAAGTTTATTCTCCAGTTAAAAAGCGTACCATCCAGTCCTATATTTGCATATTTTGTTTTTTCCCACTGCACATATGGATTACCCACATTTTGGGTTAATTGTGCAATGCCCGTCAGTCCGGTAGCTACCGTAGCGAGGGTGGATGTATAAGCATAGTCCCGGATATTTTGATTATTCGTTAACCCGTAACCGAGGCGCAGCTTTAACTCATTTACGTCTTTGGCCTGCTTTAGAAATTCTTCATTATTTATTTTCCATGCAAAGGCGCCTGAATAGGTAGTCACCCAACGGTTATCAGGAGCAAACTTTGAAGAGCCGTCTGCCCGCACATTGGCGGTAAACAGGTATTTATCATTAAGCCCAAAGTTTATGCGACCAAAATACGACTCCTGGGCACTTTGCCCTTTGCTGCCGGAATTGGTGGCAGTAGTTGGATCACCGCTGCTGATTACCTGTACGTTGTTGGAAGGGAAATTACTCCTCCCTGCAGAAGAATTTTCATTGGTGCCCAGTTGTGCTTCATGTCCCAACAGCACATTTACGTTATACTTATTTTTAAACAGATGTGCATAAGTCAGAAAGTTCCGGATGGTATTAAACCAATTTTGGGAAAAATTGTAAGACCCACTGTTGGTATTGTTTTTTACCAGACCAAATGTATAGGAAGGATTAAAGCGGTCTTCCGTGGCCATAGAAAAACTCGTTGTCACTTCATTCCGAAGCGTCAGGTCCCTGGTAAAAGCAATTTCAGCATACAGATTACCAAAAAGCTGGTTTCTCTTTGCCTCATCTTTATTAATAAGGGCAATAGCATATGGATTTACAGTAGGATTGACCCATCCATTTGGGTTATAGGCGCCGCCCCAGCTGCCATCATCATTTTTCACCGCTATATCCGGTGTTTGACTTAACGCCGTATTAATAACATTGGAGCTGGTAGAATTTACATTTTCTTTGATATTAACAAATTGCAGGCTGGTACCGATCTTTAACCAATTGGTGGTTTTATTGTCGAGATTCAATCTCAACGACATCCTGCGAAAGTTGGATCCAAGGGCAATACCTTCCTGGTTGAAATAAGAACCGGACAGCAGGTATTGTGTTCTGGGATCTCCCCCGCTAATGGTGAGCGTATGGTTAGACATGGGCGCATTTCTGAACAATTCTTTCTGCCAGTCGGTGCCATTGCCCAGGTACTTAGGATTCACAAATTCGGGGCGGGTATCAAACCCCCAACCCAAACCGGTATTCCTATCATTGATAAAGGAGGCATACTCTCTTAAATTCATCAGGGGCAACCTTTTAGGTATTTGCTGGTAGCCGGTGTACATATCGTAGGTAATGCTCGGCGGAGCAACCTGTCCCCGCTTGGTGGTGATAACAACTACGCCATTGGTGGCCTGGGAGCCATAAATGGCCGTTGCAGAAGCATCTTTTAATACATCGATGGACTCAATTTCAGAAGGGTTGATACCTGCCAGCGGATTCACGCCGGTACCCAATGTGGCAGTACCGCCTATAATAATTCCATCAATTACGTACATCGGTGAGCTTCCTCCAAAAGAAGACAGGCCCCGGATCTGTACAGACACCGCTCCTCCTGGCTGACCTGATATTTGCTGGGCCACTAACCCGGGAACTTTTCCCTGTAAGGCCTGGTCGAAGGTGACAGGTTGGGTTTTACGGATTTCATCACCGGAAACAGAGGAAATGGCGCCGGTTACATCAGGCCGTCTTACCTTACCATAGCCAATCACCACCACATCTCCCAGTTGCGAAATATTTTCAACCAACGCTACTTCTATGGAAGTGCTTTTATTAATAACTACTTCTTTTTTCTGGTAGCCTATTATGGTAATTACAAGCGTATTTCCGGTGGCAGCATCGATAGTAAATTTCCCTGCTCCATCAGTAATAGCAAAGCGATTGGTATTTTTTACCGTGACAGTGGCTCCGGGGATAGGAGCGGAATTACTTTTATTATTGACACTACCGGTTATTTTTATTGTTTGTGCAGAAAGGGGGGTGCTGGAAAGGAATCCCAAAAGGATACCCAATAGCGGCAGCATTCGCAAGCGAATCATTTTGGTTGACTTCATTTTCAATTTTTTTGCTTGAGTAGATGATTATCTCCAACAGGCGGAGATGACATTTCATAAGGTCAGCACATTTATGACAGGGAACAGGCTATTAAAAGTGTTTATTCTTTCAGACGCCGGTGTCATTCGTCACTTTTTTAATATGATCTGACGACTTCAAGTTTAACTGTTTGAGATGAGCGAAATAGTAAAGCAATCATAACGGTAAAAGGGAAGCCCGGTTGTAGCCGATAGACAAAGCGGCCCGTCAACAACTCCCTCGAACAGGCATAGGCCGGCATGTAAAGTGGTGGCAATTGTAGTTTCATATACGTGGATTAAATGCTGTAAAGCTATCGTTATAACAGCTTAATCATGGGGCCTGATTGATTCAACTAAGGGCCTCAATTGTTACAATTGGCTGAATACCACTGCCAATATCGCGGCAGGAAGTTGCTTAAAGGTTTTTCTTTTTAAGATTTGCCGCATACTCCGAAGGAGTAATTCCAAATTCATCTTTAAAAAGTTTGCGAAATACTTTCGGGTTATTAAATCCTACCTGGTATGCTACTTCTGCAATAGACATTCCACTTTTATCTAATAACTGAGCAGCTCTTTTTAAACGAATGGAGCGGATAAAATCTAAAGGCGACTTACCAGTCAGGGAATTTATCTTTCTATACAAGGTTACCCTGCTCATAAACATTTCCTTACTGAATTCATCTACCGAAAAATCAGGGTTATCTATTTGATTTTCAATTATTTCCATTGCCTGTTTGAGGAATTTTTCGTCTACAGGCGTTATGGTCACCTCTTGCGGGTTGACGGCTATCTGCTTCTTGAATCTTTTTTTCAATAATTGTTGTTGCATCAGCAGGTTATTAATGCGGGAGGCCAGGATCTCAAAGGTGAAAGGTTTGGTAACGTAATCGTTAGCTCCTGCTTTCAGGCCCTCCAGTTGCTTTTCCTCACTTCCTATAGCCGTAAGTAAAATAACAGGGATATGTGCAGTAAGCATTTCCGACTTAATTTTTCCGGCCAGTTCAACTCCATCCATCAAAGGCATCATAATATCGCTTACCACCAGGTCCGGGTTTAACTGTTTTATTTTCTCCCAGCCCTCCTTCCCGTTGATGGCTTCCTCTACATGATATTGTTCTTTCAGGTTATCTTTTAAATAAAACCTCAAGTCCTCATTGTCTTCCACTATCATTATTGTTTTTTTGCCGGTCTTCTTTTTTCCTTCTTCAATTATTATTTGTTCTCCCTCATCTACAGGCGCCGGATGGGTTACAGGCCGGGATGAAACATACATCTTTCTTGCAGGAAGCAACACCGTAAAACAGGTACCCCGATCCGGTTCGCTTTCCACCGTGATGGTCCCGTTATGCAACTTCACAAACTCTTTTGTAATGGCTAAACCTATACCTGTACCCTGGTTCACCATGCTGTCCGGCACCTCTGTCTGAAAAAAGCGTTCGAATATCTTCCCATGCTGATCGGGAGGAATGCCTATGCCAGAATCTTTTATGCTGAGGGCCAGTGTTCCATCGGTCCCATCAGTGACCGGCGCATTATATGTCATTTTGACACTAATCATTCCATTATCATAGGTATATTTAAAAGCGTTGGAAAGCAGGTTAAATAAAATTTTCTCTATTTTGTCCTTATCAAAATAAATTTCGAGATGGTCAACGTCACTTGAGAATGAAAACCGGATCTTTTTCTTTTCTGCGATATCGGTGAAAGACTGGCTGGTTTCCCTGCAAAAGCTGACTATATCCCCTACAGCAGGATGCAGTTTTACCTCCTGTACTTCCATTTTTCTGAAATCAAGCAACTGGTTTACCAGGTTCAAAAGACGTTTGGCGTTCCGTTGTACCAGGTTCAATTGTGCAGCCTGCTCCTGGTTAGCCGCTTGTTTAATGATCTTATCCAGGGGGGCAATGATAAGACTTAGCGGCGTACGGAATTCATGGCTTACATTGGTAAAGAATTTTGTTTTCAACTGCTCCAGTGCATGCGCCCTTTCCGCCTCTCTGCGCTGCTGCTTTACTTCAAAGCGCATATGTATCCTGTCTAACGTAATCCGGCGGACAAGCAAAAACAAGCCGGCAGCAATTAACAAATAGACCAGGTATGCAATGGGTGTTCGCCAGAATGGCGGTTCGATGTTGATCTGTAACGTTTTTATTTCACTCCATGCCCCTGTCCTGTCCAGAACCTTTACCTTAAAAGTATAATGACCAGGATTAAGGTTGGTATAAGTTGCTCTCCGTTGGCTATTGTCTGTAAACAGCCAGTCAGTATTAAACCCCTCCAGCATGTAGGCGTATTTGTCATTACGGTTATGCGAGTAATCGAGAGAGGCAAAGTCTATAGAGAAAACATTTTCCTTATACTTCAGATCAATACTTTGCAGCTGCGGTAAAGCAGTATTCAACAGTACCCGGTTATTGACCCGTTCACCGGGTCCGATATTTTTATCTAAAATCTGGAAACCGGTGAAAACAATTGCCGGATGACCAATAGGCTTCCTGATGGAAGCCGGGTCGATAATATTAAACCCCGACGGCCCCCCAAAGATCAATTCACCTGCCCGTGTTCTCAGTGCCGCATTAACATTGAATTCCCGGTCCTGCAGGTTATTAGTTACATCGTAATTAATAACAGAAAAAGTAATATGGCTATTATTTTGCCGGGGAATAGCGTTGCATAATCCATTGGGGGTAGCAATCCACAATGTTTGATGATCATCTTCGAGGATATTCAATATCATATTGTCCGGAAGGCCATCTGATATGGTGAATGTCTGAAATTCACCTGATTGCTTATCAAATAAATTAAGTCCCTCTCTTGTTCCTACCCAAATCCGTCCCCTGCTATCTTCCAACAGGCAGAAAATACCATCATCGCTCAAACTTTTTTTCTTATTGGTATGCTTATAAGTAATGGTAGCCGCTTTATCCTTTTCAAAAACGATAATACCTCCGCTTGTACCAATCCATAGATCGCCTTTTTTATCCTGTATAATAGCAGAAACATAATTCGCTCCGCCACCGCTTTTATAGTGAATGAACCGGTTTGTTGTTCTGTCGAAACGATCCAACCCGCCACCTAAAGTGCCTATCCATAACTGTTGCTCTTTATCTTCAAATATTTCCCACACAATGTCATCCGCCAAACTGGAAGAATCATTATCATTATGCCGGTAATGCGTAAACTTCCTCCCATCGAAACTGCTAAGACCTCCGAGATAGGTGCCCACCCATAACATATTCTCGTGGTCTATCCACAAGCTTACAATAACATTATTGCTCAAGCTATTGCTATTATTGGGGTCATGCAGGTATTGTTTGAAAGTATTATTCTTCCTGTCAAAACAGATCAGCCCTCCTCCATTGGTGCCTATCCAGATATTACCGGACCTGTCTTCAACAAAACGGTTTACGTCGTCGAACTGCAAGCTCTTTGGATCTGATTCCCTGCGATGATAATATGGAAACTGTACAATATTGCTGTTGTAATAATTTATACCTTGTTTGTAGGTTCCCGCCCAGATAATCCCCTCGTCATCTATATAAATTGAAGTAATACTGTTTTGACTGAGGCTCTTGGGATCATTTGGGTTATTCATCAAAAAACTGGTGTTGAACTTATGCTTTTTATCAATCAGGGTGATGCCTCCATGATCCGTTCCCACCCAAATCAGTCCATTGTTGTCCTGGACAACCTGGCTTACCAATTCCGAATTCAGTCTTGCGGGAAAAGAATTTTTGTCCATCCGGATGAGCGTGTTATCCTCCGGATGTAAAAAGAATAGTCCATTATTATAAGACCAACACCATACATCTCCGTCGTTGTCGATAAAAAGACTAAAGGGATTTTCTCCTTTATGCTGCTGCTGTATTGCAGTGCTGGAAAAAATAACGGTGTCCCGTTGTATATCGTACTCCTGCAAAAAGCCTGACTGATACACCAGCCATAACTTTCCATCTGTTGTTTCCTTTGCTGAAGCAATCTTTTCTGCAGGCTTAACGGTGTGCTGCGGGTCAAATTGTTTCACACTTTTATCCCTGGCTGAATACAGGTATAATCCCTTGTCACCGTAAAGGAACCAATATCTGCCATCCTTTCCTTTTATTATATTGGAAATTGTACCTGCAGGTAAACCAATGGAAGATAAATAGCTATTATAGTCCGCATCAAATTCTTCCGTATCAGGGTTATAAATACAAGGCCCTCCCATAGTCGACACCCACATTCTCCTGTCGGGGAGTTCGTAAAAACCGGCGATATTATTGTTAATCAGCGAGGAGCTGTCATTATGATCCTTACGAAATATTTTGCAGGAATAACCATCATAACGATTCAATCCATATGCGGTCCCAAACCACAAAAAACCGTCCCGGTCTTTTAACACCGCATTTACCTGGTTGTGAGACAGACCATTATAGGTATTAATCTTTGAGAAATTATAATGCTCACTTTGTGATAAAGCAATAAGGGAATGCAGTAACAATACAACCCCAAAAAGGTAACGCATTGAAGTAGGTTTTAGGTATAAATAATGTTACGCCTGCCGGCATTAATGCGATTCTGCCTGGCGCCGATGTCAGTTCATATTGCCGGGAAGATACTTTTTCAGGGTATTGTAACATTCTATACCCTGGAACGAAATATTCCATACCCTTCAATACGGGCCGGACTACTTAACTTTATAGTAATTATTCCACGTAATTAATTTGCCTCTTTATGAAAACATTGTTACTACCCCCTGTTTTCCGGCCTATATGGCCTGGTACCGCCTGCTTAAAAGGTTCGTCATTCGTGGCCATTATTCATAAGTGTCAACTTAACACATAAATATTTATCACAATAAATCCTCCGATGACCGAAGAGGGTCAATAATATCTTATGCTTTTGCAAATGATGTGTTGATGTTGATTTGCTGCTTTAAAAAGAACCACTGCAACGCCATCGGCTATTTCATCAGCATTCCTGATTATTGTAGTATTCGTAGAAGATCTGTACTATAATTAATTGCAGAACAAAAAGTAAAAGGCCCTTCATGTACCATATGACAGATTCCATTTGGCAAATATAGCTTTCCTCTTCCAGACAAACATCAATCAACCCATAAAAATATAGTTAATAATCACTTTCAACCTAATCTAAAAAGATTCACGCTATGAAACATTTTCTATTTTTATCAGCACTGTTAAAACGTAGCTGCAAACTTCTATTTGTTGCAGCTGGTATTTTCCTGTCAATTCCTGCCTGGAGCCAGTTACCCACAGCGCAGCAGGTGGCCGGCCAGATGAAAGTTGGCTGGAACCTTGGTAATACCCTGGAAGCCATTTGTGGCGAAAACGCCTGGGGCAATCCCAACACCAGCCAGGCGCTTATCAATGCGGTAAAGGCCGCCGGCTTCAACACCGTACGGATTCCCTGTGCCTGGGATTGCCATACCAGCAACGGTGTAATCGATGCTGCATGGATATCCCGTGTAAAAACAGTAGTAGACTACTGTATTAATAACAATATGTACGTCATCATAAACATCCACTGGGACGGAGGCTGGTTGGAGAATAATTGTACCCCCGGTGCACAAAATGCTGTAAACGCGAAACAACAAAATTACTGGACCCAGATTGCCAATTACTTCAAAAACTATAATGAACACTTACTTTTTGCCAGTGCTAATGAACCGGCTGTCAGCGATGCAACAGGGATGTCGGTGCTGTTATCTTACCACCAAACGTTTATAAACGCGGTTCGCGCCACCGGTGGAAATAATAGTTCCCGCAGTCTTATCATACAAGGGCCCTCAACAAACATAGATAATACCTATAACCTGATGAATACCATGCCCACGGATCAGATTTCCAACCGTTTAATGATGGAAGTTCACTATTACGCCCCCTGGCAGTTTTGCGGATTAACAGCAGACGCCTCCTGGGGTACCATGTTTTACTATTGGGGAAATGGCTTCCATTCCAGCTCTCAAACAGACCGCAATAGCACCTGGGGAGAAGAAAGCGAAGTGGAACGTGCATTGGGATTGATGAAAACGAAGTTTGTAGATAATGGTATCCCGGTAATCATTGGTGAATTTGGCGCCATTAAGAGAACCAATCCTTCAGATCTCTCACTTCACGTGGCCTCCAGGGAGTATTTCAATAAATATGTCACCAGTTCAGCAAAAAACAAAGGCATGATTCCGGTTTATTGGGACAATGGCGCCTCGGATTTTGGATTGTTTAACCGCAGTACGGCAGCAGTAAATGACCAGGGCCTAATTAATGCCATCATGCAGGGCGCCGGCGGATCTGCTTCCGGTTATATTACACTGGCTAATCGCGCTACAGGCCTGTTGATAGATGGAATAGGCAGAACAGCCAACGGATCTAACTGTTCACAATGGGGCAATAGTGGAAGCTATAACCAGCAATGGGTATTAGAAACAACCGGAAGTTATGTTAAGCTAAAAAATCGCGCCACAGGATTATATGTAGATGGAATGGGCAGAACAACCAATGGGTCAATTGCCGGGCAATGGGCCGGCAGTAGCAGCAACAACCAGCAATGGACAATGGAAAGTGCCGGCGGCTTTGTGAAGTTCAAAAACAGGGCAACCGGTTTATACCTCGACGGCCTCGGTCAAACCGGCAACGGGATTGATTTAGCACAATGGAGTGCAAGTTCCAGCTATAACCAACAGTGGACCTCTTCCACAACGGCCAATGCCCGAACCGCAGCACCACCTGCATCCCTGACGATCGTCAGCAATTCCTCCGCCGACAAACAAACAGCACAGGTGGTAATATATCCTAATCCATCGTCTTCAAACTTCAACCTGGCAATTGATAACAACGAAAAGATATTGCTTATTGAAGTCGTTGATATAACCGGTCGGGTTGTTGAATCCATAAAACCAGCTGCTATTAAAAACAGGTTGGAATTTGGCGCCTCACTCAAACCTAATACTTATATTATTAAGGTCACCGGAAGTACATGGACAAAATCATTCAAGGTTATTAAGCAATAACAACATTTATAGGGTAAGAACAATATATCAATAGCGGCAATAATCACTGTAGTGACTATTGCCGCTATTTTCCAGAGGCAGTGGTGTTGGGTAAAGAAGCTTTCCCTATTATTCTACTTCTATAATTGCTTTAATAACGCCATTAGCGGGATCGAGCAAACTTTCAAACGTTTGAGTAACTTTTTCAAATGCAATACGATGGCTAATGTAATTGCCTGGTTGTACCCAGCCTTTCTTTATGGCAGCAATAACGTGATCAAAATCTTCCCGTGTTGCATTACGGCTGCTCATTAAAGTCGCCTCCCGCTTATGGAATTCCGGGTGACTGAAACTGATATCTGCTTTCTGCAAGCCTACCAGGACATACCTGCCGCCATGTGCAATGTATTGAAAGCTGTTATTTATTGCCTTTAAGCTACCGGTAGCATCTATCACTACAGCCGGCATATCCCCGTTGGTGATAGCAGCCAACTGCTCCGCTACGTTTTCGGCGGATGCGTCGATCACGTGATCAACTTTCAATTTTTCCTTGCAAAACGCTAATCTTTTGGCATTAACGTCTACCGCAATAACGTTACCTCCGGCAATACGCGCAAATTCCATGACCCCTAATCCAATGGGACCGGCGCCGATGACCAATACGAATTCACCGTTTTTAACATCCGCCCGCCTGATGGCATGTGCTCCAATAGCCAGTGGTTCTACCAGGGCCAGGTCATCGTAACCCAGGCCACCACCATGTACCAGCGCAGCGGCAGGTACATTCAGGTATTCTCTCATTCCTCCGTCAACATGCACACCACAAACATTGATCTTAACACAGCAATTGGGTTTTCCTGACCTGCAGGCAATACAAACACCGCAGTTGAAGTAGGGTATAAATGTTACGATCTCTCCATTGGTAAATCCTGGTGCGCCATTGGCCTCCACTAATTCACCGGAAAGTTCATGACCTAAAATCCGCGGATAATTAAAATAGGGTTGCGTTCCTTCAAAGGCGTGCAGATCTGTGCCGCAAACGCCGATCCTTCGAATCCTGATCTGCGCATAACCTTCTCCCGGCGCCTGTTTCTCCGTTTGCTGAAATATTAATTTTCCCGGTTCCTCACAAATTATTGTTTGCATGCTGATTTTTTAAAGTTGAAAAATCTGTTCCATCAATACCCATTTCTCTCCCTCTTTTGCCCAGGGTAATGGTTGCTGGAACTTCCACATTAATTGCTCCCATTCCTGTACTTTAGGGTTGGCAGCATCCGATGTGCTTTTTGCCGTTTCATTATACAGGTCGTTCGTTTCCATAATCATCATCAGGCGGTTTCCCGTTCTATAAATCTCCATTTCTTCAATTCCCGCCTCGAGAATGCTCTTTCTTATTTCCGGCCACCCGTTTTCTGCCTTGTGCCAATATTCGTATTCTTCGATCAGCCGTGGATCATCCTTCAGATCAAGGGCCAGACAATATCTTTTCATAATTTTGTTTAACATTTACAAATAGCTGGAAGCATACACGGGATCAATCAATCCAAGCTTTTCCATTTCTTTCCAAAATCCATCCGGGATGGTCGAATAGGGTAATGCAACATTTTGTGCTACCCTTTCCGCCTGTGTGGTATTCAAAGCGATGCTTCTTACCCCAGGCGCATTCAGACCAAAAATCACGCATGCTTCTACCGGTTTTATATTATAATCGAGGCATAACTGGTTAAATTGTACACGCCAATGATACAACGCCTTATCTTTTACCGGATCTGTTAACCGATAATTATAGTAAGCAGATCCTGTTAGAAAACCACCGTTAAAAAGAGATGAATTTATGATGGCGACGCCCTCCTGCTCCAGCTTTAGCATAAAATTCACCAGTTCAGCAGGGTGGCTGTGAATCGTCATACTATTTGCAATCATTACCCAATCCAGCTTTACATCGCCCGCTATCCTGGCTATGATCCGCCAATCTTTCGCTCCCACTCCAATAGCTTTGACTTTACCCGTCTGCTTTAATTCATGTAAAGCGCGGTAAGCATCCAATATATCCTGGTAACGTTGCTGATATTCCTGCTCATTTACGGATGCGGCAAGGTATTCATCAGGGTCATGTACCGACACCAGTTCTGCATGGTAGTTTCCCAGCAATTCATTTCCCTGCTCATAGCATTCCAGGATGCCATCATAGCTTATGCGCTGAACAGCATCGTGTTCAAGATTCCGCCATATCCCAGGTTCAAAAGTGGGTTCCGTTGTTTTTAACGCCGTACGCAGCCAGCCCAGTTTATTGCTGATAAGCACATCTGAACGATCTACTTCCAATTGCTTCAAACTACGACCCAGCACCTCCAACGCCAGCCCGGCTCCATATTTACCGGCGGAATCAAATACCGCTGATCCGGCCGAACAGTTTACACATTCGTCAACAATAGATAGCTTCACTTCATCCGGTAGTGCTACATATAAATTTCCTAACCCACTGGTACCGAAAATCACCTTCGGCCATATGATTTTTTCCATACTTAAGGCTGCTTATTTTCAAAGAATAGTTGACACCAATAACTTTTCGGTCTTCACTTTTACGCGATGGCCTTTAAATCCAAAATACGCCACCACCAGGAAGCAAACCAATGGTACTGCATAACCATATTGAATATTACCTGTTACATCGCTGATGTAGCCAAATGCCCGGGGCAAAATAGCGCCTCCCACAATAGACATGATAATTAAACTGCTTCCAAATTCGGTATCGCCGCGTAATTCCTTTATACCAAGGGCAAAGATGGTTGGAAACATGATAGACATAAAAAAGCAGATCCCTATCACCGCGTAAACCGTAATCATACCAGTGCCCAGGATGGCGATCACGCAAAGTAAAGTGCTCATAACCGCATACACTGCCAGCAACCTGCCTGAACTGAAATATTGCATTAAGTAAGTACCAATAAATCTTCCGATTAAGAATGCCAACCCGCATAACCCCAGGTAATCAGCTGCCTTTACCTCCGTTATGTCTGCCGCCTTCGTTGCGTAGAGGATAAACAGGCTAAACACACAAACCTGGGCGCCTACATAAAAGAACTGTGCAACAACACTCCATGCCAGGTGACGATGTTTAAACGCATGGAAAATATGCTTGCTGGCTACATGATCTTCGTTTGCCTGGATGGCCGGCAAGCGGGTAAAGGCAAAAATGATCGCAATCAATACCAATACGCTCCCAAGAATAAAATAAGGCATTTTCACCGTGGCTGCTTCCGCCGCAAGCGCGAGCTGACGGCCTTCTTCCGTCATAGTGTTTAACTGCGCCGCGGTATAACCTTTTGTAAGGATAACACGTGCACCTATTACAGGCGCCAGTGTAGCAGCCAACCCATTAAACGATTGCGCAAGATTCAGCCGTTGTGTGGAGGAAGCAGGATCGCCAAGCGATGATGCATAAGGGTTAGCCGCTGTTTCCAGGATTGTGAGGCCACAGGCTATAATAAACAAGGCAATAAGAAAAAAGGTATACTGTTGCGTATTGGCAGCGGGAATAAACAAAAACGAGCCCAGGGCAAAAACCAGCAGGCCTGCGATAATCCCAGCTTTATAGCCATACTTTTTCATAATAAATCCCGCCGGTAAAGCCATGAGAAAATAAGCGATAAACACAGCTGAATCAACCAGGGTAGCCTGAACAGTGGTCAACGTAAATGATTTCTGCAAGTGCGGTATTAATATAGGATCAAGGTTATGTGCAAAACCCCATAAAAAAAACAGGCTTGTAATCAGAATAAACGGAAATAATGTATGGTTCTTTGCCATATATGCGTCTTAAAATTTACAGGTATTGATCAGCTGGCATGCGTATACAGTAACGCTGTTGCCCGGTTTCGGAAATAGGTGAAGCTGGTACATACCCGTGCTGGTATGGAATTATTTGCCGGCCAGCCCAACATCACTGCATACAATGCTTTACCCTGCATCGTGAAGCAAGCCTGGTTCCTGGTAGCGGCCCGGCGAATCCGGGGTCGGTTTAAATGACCTGGCGCCACACGTGGAATTGACCGGGTCTTCAACAGGGCTGCGTATAAAGATCAAATAGATATAGGAATGATAAGCCCGTCGTTAAATCTTTAATCAGCGCTCTTCTTTTCATGGAATTTAATTTTGTTGGCTGCTGTTATATGCCGGGAATCACCTGTCTTTTACCGGCAATTCCCGGCTTATAAAAGGAACTGCTAATTGATAGACCAAACTTACTTCGAAATACTTAACCAATATTTGGTTTAATTAGACTTTCTTTTATACAAATCCGACTATTTGCCTATCGTGTCTGATGCAAAATCATACGTTGTTTTTTTACCATGCGGCTGTGATGTAAACTTGAGGTCAGTTTTAAGTGATGTCCCCAGAAATTTCCAATGTAGCAGGTTACATTGTCACCTAGTAAAATACCACACCCGGTTCCCCGTCCGTTTCAATAATAGTCGCATTTCCAACCTGGTGTTCCCTTAATATCTTTACCCGGGGCTGCGTTTGATCATATGGCCCCCACACCTGCGCATATTTCACCCCTTCCTCCACAATAATCTTTATAAAATTATAATCATCTGCCGGAATATTATATTCCCAATAAGCCAGCTTCATCGTATAGGCCGCTGGCTGTTTATCGCCATCCTGCATGCCAGCCAACCGCATGTTATGACCGGGCACAATAGTGTTTGCCAGCATGCTGTTGTAGTTGTAGGGCCTGGTCTTTATTTTTTCAAGAAAGGCAGCTTTGCTGGTATTCTTCTCATATGCCGCATTACCCGGCAAGAAAATAGTATATTTTCTATCAGGAGAATTAATATACTGTAACACAGTATCATAAACCGTTTTGTGTGTACTCTGATAGTTGCCGCCGGCAAGCTGTGGATAGCCGCGCACCAGCGTATCCATATACGAAAAACCCGGATCCTGTTGTAACCACCGGGCTACGGTGCTCACCCCATAGCTGGCTTGTCTTACCAGGAAGGCCGTTTCCAGTTTAAAAACCGGACCGTTGTAAGTATGCCACGAAAAGACGCCGCTAACCGCATCGGCAGGTAATTTTACCAATATCGTATCTTTTCCTTTCCGGGATATTATTTGTATTTTTTTCGTGCCAATAAAAATGGAATTATTGGTTTCTTCTTCACTAAAATTTTCAGTGTACAATTCAATGGTATCACCACCGTAGGCAACCAGTGGCGCAAAGCTTTTTATCAGCGGTGTTGGTCTTACCACAATATCCGGTCCATATGCGCTGCTAAATGTTGCTCCCCTGCTAACGGTCACCATTACTTTGCCCGTTTGTACTTTCAGGGGCACCCGGATGGTAATGCTATCAGCAGAAGTATGCAACATCTCCGAAGGACGCCCTGCTATAAAGACTTCTGTTACCAGGTCCCCTTGAACGAGGTTGCTGCCGTATACCGTCAGCTCTTCGCCGGCCTGTACAAAACCGGCGCTTACCTTTTCTACTTTTATCGCATTAATGGGCACTGCCTCCCTTGTAACGCGGTCTTTTTTACAGGCAATGGTCGTTGTTAAGAACAGTAGCAAAACAAAGGAAAATATGGGTGTACTTCTCATAGCATTTAAACTAAAAATTAGTGATGGTACTTAGGTTGATAGTTTTATTTACATTGCCATCCGCCGGAACTTTATAGCCACGCAATATCATGGTGTAACACTTACCGGCTTCCAGTGGAAACGATTTGCGCACCAGGGTTCTTTCTTCTCCGGCTTCATCTTTAAACATTATTCGTATACCAGGTTTGATGTCGGGTGTTACAGCGGTATAGTCTGTCACCTTTCTAAAGCCAACGTTCTGAATAGCGCCGATAAGCGCCGTATCTATTCTGAGGTATACCTTTCCTGCATCGGGGCTAAGGTGTAGCAGTCTTATTTTAGCTTTGGCGGCATCGGGCGCTACATCATCCTGCGTATACAGGATGTCAAAAAAGCCGAGGCTATCCAGCAGGTAAACTGTATAGTGCTGTTGGTTTTCAAAAGACAGTAACCTTTCAGAAATTTTCGCCGCCTGCGCCGGTTGACGAGTCGAATCGGTAAAGGCTATACGGTATAACCCTGTATCAATAAACGAATACCTGGAGAAATTGAAAGCGCCTACCAAACCCGCGCCATTTTCATTATAACCACGGGTGCCATACAGGGAATTATTGACAAGTGCCATACTGTTGGCGCCATAAAAATCCGGTGATCCATTATATACCATCAGGTATGACAATGCAGGAGAAACGGGCATGTCAGCATCTTTGTTACAACCGCCCATTCCAATAGCTGCATATAGCAATATGATAAAGTATCTTCTCATTTGTCATTTTTTATTCTTGAATAAAGCAGATGATTTACCTTTCTATCACCACTTTCGCGATCCTTACATCTGCACTGGCAGCCAAATAATCGTACCCGGCATACAGGTTGCCAAACTGATCGAATACAATACTGCTTAAGCGGCCAAGAATGCAGTTGGTACCAGGTTGCGTGTGTTGCATAAACTGCCGGTCGGACGTATATCCCGGAGGAAAGGCGCTAAACCGGGTCATTTGAGAAATGGTTTCGGATTGCAGATCCATTTTGTAGATGGCATTAAAACCATAAAGGATATTCCCATCAAAATCAACATCGAAGGTCGTAATAGTCGAAAGCCCTACTTCCTTAAAGGTACCGGTCGTATAATCCGTCCGCTGATCTTCCGGCAGGCCCACCACTGTAGAAGCCTCTTTGGTGTCCATATTTACCTCTACAATATTAGTTCCCCATCCGGCACCGTTGCCGAGTATATAAAATTTACCATTGCCTGCCTGCACCATGTTAATAGCACCATACAAACGCACTTCGTCACCAAATCCATCACTATGTTCTTCTATCATCGTGTAAGTGATAATCGAATAAGTTTTATCGTCTGCATCTACAAATTCATAATAGTCCCTGTTCACCTTTCCCAGCACAGTTTCCACGCTTCCATCCCGTGAAAGCCGGCGAAGCAGGGTACCACCATAGGTGCCCCCATCTATAAAGTAAAGGTTCCCCTGTTTGTCGAAGGTTAACGCGCGCGGGCTGCCAATCAGGGCCACCTCTTTTCTGCCATCTTCCAATCCTCTAAAACTCTTTTGATAATTAGAATAATAGTAATCCACTGACCGGCCATTATTCCCTGCTAAGATTTCCACCTTGCCGGTTGCCGGATCTATAGATTGAATAAGGGAATAAGCACTGCGCAGCCCGGTGATGGGATCGGCGTCTATCGTAAATAAGTTGGTGAAATATAGCTTCCCATCGGGTCCGGGTTTCATATCCACCCCTGTTGTGCCGTTGCCGTTATTATCCTCCGTACCCAATTTCAAATTCGCCCCGGTAGTGGCAAAGTAATTGTTCCCGCCTCCGGCAATGGTGGTTACTATCCCATCTTTGAGCTTGCGTATGCGATAGGAGGCATCACTCCGCTGATAGTCGAGAAAATAAAAACATTCCCGGTTCTTATCGTAGGTCAGTTTTGCTGCAATATTCACCACGGCTACTCCTGATGGACCATCTTTCAATACTTCCGGGAAGGTATAATCATAACTTCCATCTGCGCGTTTCGTACTGTCAGAGTAGGTAAATAAATAAGGTGCTACGAGCACTTTATTAGGTACCAGAATATCGGGGCGCTTTATATTAAAGCTCAGCGCGGGTTGTATGGCACCATTTACACTAAAATAAATATTGCCCGGGCCTATTTTGGCGCTCCTGGGAACTATTATATCAAAGGTATCCATAGGAAAACTGAGGTTGTCGCCCCTGCCCGGAATATTGCCCATGCTATGACCACGGTTGACGATAGCAGCTTCCACATCCGATACATATAGTTTTATGGCAGCTGCTGACTCGCCTATTTTAGCATATACCGTAATGGTTTCATCTATCTGCGCTTCTTCAATATTCTTCGAATTTTTTACGATTTTAATAATGCCGGATTCTCTGTTCATGCTATCCAGTCTTTCCTCAAATTTGGTACATGAAAAAAAGAATATCACCATGCTGCTGAATAGCCACAACAATAGTTTGCTGCCTGCTTTTATACACATAAATTATGTTTGTTTGGTTATCATTTAAAAAATCATGTTCACAGCAAACGAGTAATAAGGCCGTTGGTAATACTTTCGGAAAATAAGGTCTGATGCCTCATACACACCGCTACCCTGTGCAGGAATCGGACTGATTTGCTTATCATAGTGGTAATTATTTTTCCAGTCCTGGTAAAATAATACGGGCGCATTCAGCACATTCTGCACACCCGCATTGATACTAAAAACTTTACTGACGCGCTGCCGCCAGGTAATATCCAGCTGATCGCGCCCTTTCAGCATAATATCAGCATCCAGCCGTTCGCCCTTGTTGGCGCCAACGGCATAAATGTAATCGCCGGCCCGGTTATAAGTAAATGACACCCTGGTACCTTTTGCAACATCTTCGTAGTTAAGCGAAGCATTCAACAGGTAAGGCGATTGCCCTTGCATAGGCCGGGAACGGGCTGCGCTGTATCCTATGAACTGAGGCAATGGTGGTACATCCACATTACTCTTAAACCAGCTGCCGTTTAACACAGTAGATACTTTGCGGAAAAAGCTCCCGGGTATAAAATCGAAATCCTTTCTCACCTCAGCTTCAATGCCGTACACCGTTGCCTTGCCGGTATTGGTATATACCAGCTGATCAAATCCCTCCGAAAATATCTGCCGGAAACGTTCAATGGGCTTATCGAGATTTTTATAAAAGAAGCCAATATTCATCATCTCGTTCTTTCGACTGCTGTTGGGATACCACTCCAGTCGTAGTTCGGTATTATGTATATTCACCGTGGTAAGGTTGGGGTTACCGATGTATGTTTCTTTATCTATATAGCTGGTATATTGCACCGGCGCCGCTTCCCGGAACTCAGGTCTGTTCAATGTTTTGCCGTAGCCTATACGGATAATAAAACTGCTATCTGCCTTAAATGAAATATTAACTGAAGGCAAAACGGAGGTGATAGGCTGATCAACCACCAGCGGGTAAGCCGCTAACCCGTTTTCGTAACTGCCCAATATCCGGAAACGGTTATGCTCTACCCTTACCCCTCCCAGCAAGTTCAGCCGGCTATCCAGCAGATTGATGTCGGTGCTGAGGTAGCCGGCCGATAAGACGTTATCTGCGTAATACTGGTTGTTAGGCGTCGTTTTTTCCGCCCACCTGTAGCCGGTACCATCGTCCCTGAACATCTCCGCATTAAAATAATGCTGCAGATATTTTTCTTCTACATGGTGATTGGCTGCAACATTGCCGTTTTCTCCGGAGAGTTTAGAGCCATTAATGGCCAGGTTGGGATCATATAAATTCACGCCATTGAGCAGGATAAATGTACGGTTGCTAAAGTCCCTGCCCCTGGTTTCGCGATAAAGCCCTGTTTTAAATCCCCAGGTTTTGTTAATATGATAATTAAGATCCACATTTCCCTGGTAGCTTTTTTCTTTTACATCGTTATATGCTCTCGACAGCATGTAATAAGAAACTACTTCCGTACCCAGTATCCATGGGGTTTTCTGCTGCATGTTGCTGCTGAGGGTGTAGTCACGGTTGTCCGGTTCCTGCTTTTGAATACCGGAGAAACTCAGGTTGGCTTTTACTGTATTTCTTTTGTCAGCACCTAATAAATAGGTACCTGCCAGTTGTCCGGAATACAAGCGGTTTTCTACATAGTACAAGTTGGTATGACGGTACTCATTGTCCGGGTAATCTTCCAGCTGCAGGTAATCTTCCATGGCTATGCGCTGGTTATTTACATTAAACAAATTGCGCAGCTCCAATGTCAGCTTATTGCTTACCTGCATTTCGTTACTCTGCAACAGCGACAGGCGGGCGGCATGTATGCCTTGTGTGATTTTACTATCATGATATTTATAGAGCGAATTTTGTGCTGTTTCCCGTTGCTCATGTGTGTTGGTATAGGCAATGGTGGTCAGGTTTTTCAGGCTCCTGCCGCCAATTTTCCAGGCATCATAATAATTGATATTGAACCGTAGGTCGGGTATGGCGTGATAGGATTTATTGAGGGTATAAATATTGCTGAATTGCCGGGAATACCGGGCATTTTCTGCCGGCGTAAGGTGGTTAAACTTCTCTGCCCTCGGTATCCCTGCGGGTAACTTACGGGTACCATCATCAAAGCCTAAAAAATCGTATTTACCACCCGTATAGGACCATACATCGTTAAACGTGGAACCTGGCCGGTATTGGGTGGACAACTGTATATCCACCTGCCGGGTTAACTGACTTTTTTTAGTATAGATTTTTACCAGTCCACCCGAAAACTCACCGGGCAAATCAGCCGAAGGCGATTTATATACCACCATTCGATCAACGGCATTGCTGCTAAGTACATCATACGAAAAGGACCTGCTATCGGCATCCGTGGCGGGGGCCATGGCGTCATTTAAAAAGGTGAGATTGTACCGTTTGCCCAGTCCCCGCACAATCACAAAATTGTCGGGAGATATATTTACGCCGGATACCCGTTTTACCACTTCCGCCGCATCCCGGTCGAGCATACGGGATATCTGCTCATTGGATATGCCGGATATAACTGTTTGCGCTGAATAAATTTCATTTACCAGTTGCGCGTCAGTAGTGTTAGCCACCCGCTTGCTTTTCCTCGCGGTTACCACTACGCCTTTCATGTTAATCATGTCCTCACCGCCCACCTGCATTTTTACATCTATTACCAGGCTTTTGTCATCTCCTATTTTTATATTCTCTACCCTCCCCTTTTTATATCCCACATAAGATATCAGCAACGTATAGCTACCTGTTGCAATATCCGGCAAACTGAAATTACCTTTTTCATCTGTAGTGGTATTATAGGGTTGGCCCTCCAAACTAACCGTAGCGCGGACAAGTGGATCTCCATTTTCAAAGTCGACCACTCTTCCGGTTATTCTCCCGGCTTTTTTTTGCGTTGATTCTTTTTTTTGATCATCCGGCATTATCTTCTTTATAACGATCTTTTTATTTACTTCCTGCCAGGAAAAACCGGTGCCTTCCAGTAATGCTTTTAGTATAGCTGATAGCAGCTGATTAGTATAAGTAGCCGTATGTTTTTTGTTGATCTGTTTAAGTTCGTTGCCTTCGTAATAAAAATGAATATTGGTTTGGGCGGTTATTTTTTCAAGGCAACCTGCCAGGCTTTGTTCTTTGAAAGCGATCGTGACTTTTTGTTGTACAACTTCCTGCCCACTGGCTGACAAAGCCATACAGGCCATTGTAAAGAGACAGGCAATAACACTTTTCCATAGTTTCAATACCCGTTCTTTACTGTTACATAAAAATATTTTCATTCCGTTTTTATTTTTCTTTTGAAAAAAATATCCCTGTTTCATTGCTGTCAATGAAATATCCCATGGCTAAATGGGCATCTTAAAATATAACCGGGCGTTCGCGAGGCGCTGCCGGTTTTTACCGGTATATTTTTATAGTATGATTATTTAATAGCTGATACTTCAACCCTGTTGAAATAGTGATGATATCCAGTATATCGGTAAGTGAATCTTTTGCCGTAAACTCCCCTGTAAATACTTTACCTTTCTCTATATTTGTTGATGACTGAAAGACGATGTTGTATTGTTCCGCTAATGCTTTTAGTACTTCTGAGAGTGCGGTTGTTTCAAATACGAGGTGTTTGTCTACCCACCGCATTTCCCCTGCGGCATCGATTTCAGTTATACGGGATGTTCCGTTTGTCTTATTAAAACTCACGGCTTTGTTGGCAGTGAGCACGCCCAGGAGCAGTTGTTCGTGCCTGACATTTACTTTTCCTGTTAGCACGCTTACGCCTGCAGTACTGTCTTGCGGCTGATCATTGACCACAAAAGAGGTTCCAAGTACCTGTACATCTATACTTTTTGTATGCACCCAAAATGGTTGCCCCGGATGCCTGTTAACATTAAAATACCCTTTCCCATGAAGGGCAACCTCTCTCGACTGCCCCCGGTATTTCCGTGGGTAGGTAAGACTGCTTTGGGGAGCAAGGGTGATAACAGTACTGTCTGCCAGTATTACCTGTTTAATATCATACATGCCGGTACTAACGGTTAGTCTTTCTATGGGATCCACATAATCCAGCAAATGATAACGGTATTGGTACCCCGCGTAACCTGCGCCGGCGCATAGCAGGAACATGGCCGCTATACGGAGCAGCCGGTGTTGCCATATTGACCTGCGTCGGGGGGCCGCAATACCAATGCCGGCGCGTAGCTTAGTTAGAATGCGGTCTTCCGTAGCCGCCCTTTCTGTTGGTGACGACCAGGCAGATTCATCATTGGTTGTTTGCAGCAGCCAGGCTTCCACCAACTGCGTTTCTGTTGGCGTAGCTGTGCCCTGCTGGTATTTATGTATAATTTGCTGTAGTTCGTGTAAGTCCATGAAGACCGTTTTATATATGCCCGAAAAACAGGCATTTTATCCCGGTCGTTGGTGTTACCAAATTGTTATGTGTGGAGAATCAGCAGTAAAACAAGGCTTTCTTTTACCAGGGGGCGTAAATTATTGACGGCAATACTCAGTTGATTTCTGACGGTTTTCTCTGTGATAGCAAGGGTTTTCGCTATTTCTTCAGGGGTTAACTGCTCTTCCCGGCTCAACCGGAAAATTCGTTGCATTTGTTCAGGCATGTTTTGGATATGGACCGAAATTTCCTTGTCCATTTCTTTGGCCAACAGATTTTCCAGTGTTTCATTAAAACCCGGTAAAATATGCGCCTCTACATGTGCCCGTTGCTGGTGATCTTCCAGCATGACCGCCAGGTGGTCTATTACTTCGTACCGAACAGCAGTAAACAGATAGTTTGAAAACGAACCGACAATATTTTTG
The DNA here is from genome assembly GCF_018224885.1 of Chitinophaga hostae. Taxonomy (GTDB): domain Bacteria; phylum Bacteroidota; class Bacteroidia; order Chitinophagales; family Chitinophagaceae; genus Chitinophaga; species Chitinophaga hostae. The sequence continues at coordinate 128,157 of NZ_JAGTXB010000015.1, forward strand.
GTAGCCCGTTGTTCCCAGATATTCATAAAAACCTGCTGCACCACGTCTTCTGCATCGGCCTTGCTTTTAAGCCGGCCTTGTGCAAACAGGAACAGCTTTTCCCACATGCGCCGGTACAACGCTTCAAATGCATTGACATCGTCACGTTTAATACATTCCAATAACTCTAAATCCGTTAGCTCCGTGTACATGGTTGAAAGCAAGACAATTTGGCCTGCAAAAATAATTCATCCATGTTATGGCAACGTTAAGCTTACGGCCGGGGCTAAAACGAAATACCCCATTTGCTTTCCGGGCATTTCAACAATTTTATCAACCCGATTAATCGCCGGAATATAATGCCCTTCGGCTTACCGAAAAAAAATAAGGAGCAATGACAATATCTGATCAGAAAAATGGCTTCTATCTTCACTGGATGTAGCCCTTTGGGCAACCTGAAGTGAAGGACAAGCGATGGTCCCTCACAACCAGTTGGCAAGGCAGCCCTGATAACCCCTCGTTGGGATTAAGCTTTTTAGTATTGAATTTTCAACTTCCCTTAAAGCTTGATTTGTAGTCTTTAATTAAAATATTTTCCGAAATTCATTTTTTAAAAAAGGTGCATTGCGATTGTACCGGTTTAATCAACTTTCATAATATCAAATCAATGATAAGCCAGTTACATAATTTCTTAAAACAAAATACTCAATTGAAAGACGACGAAATACGCGATATTTTGAAGTCGTTTAAACCAATTAAAACCAAAAGGAATCAGGTTTTAGAGAAAGAAGGAGAAATTTGCAAACATTTTTACTTTATAAATAAAGGATGCCTTAGACTATATGAAATTGACAAAAAAGGTAACGAGATTACGGGTTATTTTGCACTTGAAGACAGCTTCATTACAACTTTGACAAGTTTCATCACCCAGAAGCCTTCGAGGGACTTTTTAACATCCTACGAACCAGCAGAACTGGAAGTGATTAGCAGACAGGATTTTTTTAATTTAACGGAGAAATACAAGGATTTAAAAATGTATTACAACAAAGTTATTGAATTTGCCCTAATACATTCTCAAATGCGCATATATGGTTTCTTAGGTATGGAAGGTATTGATAAACTAAAATGGGTTATGGAACATGAACCAAAACTCCTGACAAGAATATCCAGCAAAGCAGTCGCATCTTATTTGGGAATGACAAATTCTACGCTTAGTAAATTAAAAGCCAAACTTTGAAAAACGTTGTCATATGACAACGTTTAAATTTTCATAATTTTCCACTTTTGCCTTATTGTTTAACAATTTAAAAACTACACAATGAGCAGAGCAATTGGTAAGGTTTTCCTTTATGGAGAATTCCAGACATCGGTTCCGGCATTTACAAAAGAGCTTTGGGCGCCAGTAAACGAGCAATTAAAAGACGTAAAAGGTCTTGTTCGAAAGACCTGGCTTTTAGGTATCGGAACAAATACTGTAGGCGGTTTTTATGAATTTGACTCTATAGAAAATGCAAGGGAATTTGCAACCGGCCTTTATGCGGAACAGGCCAGGTATGTTAATGCAAGTTTGACAGTCAGGATTTTTGATGGCGATGCAACTGAGGAAGCCAGCAAAGGTATGAAATCACCTCATTATGATTAACAAGCAAAACAAAGCCCGCATAATTTATGTGGGCTTTGTATTTTAACTATTTCTTTTTAAAAACATGAAACATATATTATTTATTCTACCAGCGTAAACATGGATACGGAGGTCAGGTATGCTATTATTTTCTATGCTAATGCGCCGCTGTGAATTTCCTGCTACTATCGTTTACCGGCACGGATGAAGTCCAATGTATATTGGATCTCCGGATCTTTGCCGGCGCGGATATATTGCTGAAACGCGTCAAATGTCAGCTCTTTGTCGGGCTGACACCCCCGTCCGTTATCCTGCTTAGCTTTCATAAAATACACTTCGCTCATCGGAACCGTTAACTTGCTTTTCGTTTTAGGCAGTATATAGGTATTGAACCATGCAGCCGTAGTGGATGCTTCACCGCTGCCTGTTTCGGTGCCTACCAGCATACCACGCTTGTTATTCTTAACCAGCGCAGCAAAGTAGGTGGCCGCACTCACGGTGCCGCCGCTGATCAGCACATACACGTTACCCTTAAAGTTATTCTTATCGGGTGGATAGTTGGAAATGGAACCTTCTGTCAGGCGCGCATTACCATAGTAAAACCCTGCCGCGCTGTCGTAATCGAACCGTTGTTTCAGGAAGTTCTCGGTTTCCCTTACTTCCGTTTCGCCCATTTTGGTTCCGTATCCATTTAACAGGTTGCCGGGATCATGCATCTGTATGTTCTTTGTGCGGTAATTGAAAACATTGTCGAACGGACGTAACGCCACGAAGGAATACAGCAGTGCGGACATATTCGGGTTACCTCCGCCGTTCGACCGGATATCTATGATGACGTTGCTGATATTGCGCTTCTTTACTTCTGCAAAAAAATCGCTCAGTTCCTTATACATCGCATTTTCCTGCAGCATAAAGGTAAGAACGGTCAGGATGGCGGTAGATTCCTTATCCTGGTATTCCTTCGTTACATAGGCACGCTTCAGGAAACTATTAAAGGGCAGCTCTCCGAGGCTCCGGTTATGGTAACCGGTTTTAGCGTCTACTGCTTTCAGCTGTACCGTAGTGAGATTTTTAGCCCCATACTCCCTGTACACTACTTCATAGCTGGTGGCCTCCGGAAAAACGAGACTGATGAACAAACTAAGGCTTGCTGCCGTACGATCGGCGCCCGTTTTTATAAAGCCGTCACTATAGGTAACGTAGCCGATTTCGCTGAGCAGCTTTGTGGCAGGTATTTTATTAATACTAAGTATTTCTGCACCGAAGGGAATGACTTCTCCTTTGGCATTAACAATGATCCTGTCTTTAAAAGTGGTGATAGCCAGCGGAAAATGATTAATACCATAAAACACGTCCACCACATGCTCTTCATCATAATCCAGTTTCAAATGCACATCATTGAATAATTGTATGGGAGAATACCGTAACGCGCTTAACAGCGACGGATCTTTATCCAGCCGGTTCATCAGGGAATCCATTTTACCGTTAAATGTAATCGTGTCCGTGAACTTATAAGGATTCGGATGCTGCTTCCTCAACAGTTCAACGGCATATTTAAAATCATCTTTTAAATCCTGCCTGGTAAATCCGGTAAAGGGTTGTACCTGGGCCATAACAGATGTGGAGAGCAGGGACATAAGTATCCCTGATGCAAAAATTTGCTTCATGCTATTGTAATTTTTTAAAATAGTTGATATGATCAGGTGGGCGTTTCTGCCAGCTTACATTTTATTGATAAGCGCAATGATGCCCTCGTTTTCGATGATCATCATACCCTGCCGGTCTTCCGTAATACCTTCATGTAAAGTGTAGGTATACCTCGGCACATTTCCTTCCAGTACGGTAGGCATAAACCGGAACTGTACATTAGGCAGGTCTTTCAGCGCTTCCCCCACTTCAATGATATGAGTGGATACGATAAACAGGCAATTGTTGTATTCGGAGAACCCTCTTGTAACCGCCAGGGTACCGTCAAAAGCATCTTTCACATTGGTGCCCTTAAACAATTCATCGAACATCAGCAACAGGTGTTCGCCGGTAGCTGCTGCCAGCGCAGCGTCCTTCACCCTTACTACTTCCGCATAAAAATGACTGTACCCCATCGCTATGTTGTCGGCCACGTTGATGCTGGAGAAAATGCCTTGCCGTACTGAAAACACCATTTCGGAAGCGGCGACGGGGAAACCGATGTGCGCCATGTACATACCGATACCGATAGATTTCATCCAGGTAGATTTACCTGCCATGTTGGCCCCTGTGAGGAACAGGACATTACTGCCCTCCTTCATTTGTATGTCGTTACCCACCGCTTTTGAAATACAGGGATGCCTGAGCCCCCGGGCATGGAAGAGATTTTCGGCTTTCTCCACTGCCGCTGCATAACAAAAATGCCGCTCACGCGATACATTGCTGACGGCGATGTATACATCTGTTTCCGCAATGAACTTCAGCACGTCCTTCATGGCTTCGTTGTGCCTGTTGCGCAGCAGGAAATCATATGCTGATACCGTACTAGTTGACATCGGCTTGTAGATGTCGCTGTCCAGAATGCTACGAATATCTTTTTGGTGCATGATGGCCAGTAAGGCTTCGACACGGTCCTGCAAAGGACTTTTTTCGTGTTTCAGTAACTCCAGCAATCCAAAACACTTCTTCAGCGTTACGATCGTTGCCTGTAACTGCAGCAGCGTGTTTTTGAAACGGCCGTCTTTCGTAAGGCCCGCCAGTAACTTTTGCAGTTGCAGGTCCACCGTCACCGCCCATTGCGATTTTCCTGCCGTAGTGTCAATATACTCCCGCATCAGGGAAACCTGGTCGGCCTCAAAAGGAAAGGCGACGTTTTTCTCTTCGAAAAACTCAAAAATCGATACCCGGTGATTGATAGCGGCGGCATCATTTAGCGGATGGGAAAACATCTCATCCATCAGTTTCTCGCCGATCCGTGTTCTCACTTTATTGAATAAAAAGTACACCGATCCCTGACGGAATTTCCCCATGAGGTTCAGCTCCCCTACCGATTGGCGATCTATTTTAAAACTCATAATTGCTTATTTAATCTTTTTCCGCCTTTGTTTCCCTGCTTAAGTATGTCCAGTATACCTTCGTTATTAATGATGATCATTCCATGCTTATCGTTGGTAACGCCTTCCTGAAGGGTATAGGTATATTCAGGTACAGTTCCTCTCATGACTGTAGGAAGAAAATAAAACGCGGCGCTTTCCTTTTTCCGCAACTCATCCGCCGCTTCAATAATATGAGAGGAGATGATAAACTTACTGTCTTTCCGGTTGGTAAACGCACTACAAACAGCCAGGGTTCCTTCCAGCGCATCCTTCACATTTGTACCCCGGAACAATTCGTCGAACAATACAAACAGTGATTTCCCTTCACTGAGTTCCTGTCCTATTTTCTTTACACGCAATACTTCTGCATAGAAATGACTGGCCCCGATGCCCAGGTTATCAGGCAGGTTGATCGTGGTATATACGCCGTCCATCACAGAAAATTCCATGGCGGCCGCTGCTACCGGGAAACCCATATGCGCAATGTATACTGCGGTACTGAACGCGCGCAGGAAGGTGGACTTCCCGGCCATGTTGGCTCCCGTAAGAAAAATCAGGTTACGGGATGACGCCATATCCAGGCTGTTGGCGACTGCATTTTTTAAAAGTGGATGGTATACACCATCCACTTTTAAAATACCGGTCCCTTTCGGGTGCACCACGGGGAATACCATATTATGTTTCCCGGTAACCTGCGCCACGGAAACATACACGTCGATATGATAAATAAAATGCAGTAGCTGCAGCACTTTTCTTTTCTCCTTATTACGGATCAATACATCAAAAGCTGTAACAGCAGCGAATGAAATTCTGGCATTCGGTTTTTCGTTAAACACCGGTATAAAAGCAGGGTCATTTAACACGGCTATAGCCGCCATTCGTTCTTCCTCCAGCTCCTTCACACTTGCTATTGCTGCCGATTCCAAATACTGTCTGAGCGTATGGAAAAGATCGATCACCGAAATAATCCCATGCTGTACTTCCTTCTCGCTGAGCGACACTTTTGTTCCGCCATCCGGGTTATCGTCAAATGAGATATATTTCTCTGCCTGGTCCAGCGTAGCGCCATCGAAAGGAAAGGTGGCTTTCATTTTCACAAAAGCAGCAATGGTATTGATCCGTTTGATGATCGCTTCCCTGTTATTCAGCGGCTTCCTGAACATGGCTTCCATAATGGTTTGCCCGCCCCGGGTAAATGAATGATTATAAATATCATAAATACCAAGTGTGTCTGCTTTCGAAAACAAGCGCAGATCGTCCATCGTCTGCATATCTGTCTGCAAATACATAATTATACTTTTTATGAAAAATTAAAGTACCCCCTATTTGCGTTTTCTTCTTATCAGTATGATGATACCTGCCACCAGGATCAAAGCGGGTATAACATATTGAAGCACCGCCTTCAATGTTTGGGCGGGGGCCTTTTTGATCGTCAGCCATATATCTGTAGGCACCTTGAAGTTATGGTAAACCGGGTACCTGTTGTCAACTGTGTAGCTGTAGAACGCATTGCCATAGTCCTTTCCGTCTCCTCTGGCCGAGGACATCATATCTGCATCGCCGGAGATAATGATCTTCTGCAATTTGTTGCCGATTTTGCGGGTAAGCTGCAGGCCCACAGGATAGGGTGCTTCCTTCCTGTAATCTCCTTCCGCGGTGTTGAATACCGGTGCTGCAGAGTCTACCACCAACACACCTCTTTCTACCCAGGTATTTGCATTGTTAGCCAAAGTGGTGATCTGTTCTACCTTAAATCCTGTCGTATCAGAATAGCTTAATACACTGGCGCCAACGATAGCAGTATAGCAGGCCTTAACGATACCGTTCCTCAGGTAGAAAAATGGTTGCTCATCAGCCATGTCCGTGCCTTTCTTAGCGATCAGTCCCAAAAACTTGTGTGGCATATCCTGCGGGTTCAGTTGTACAATGGTGCCTTCATCCGCATTTACCCCCACATGATTCAGAATCGGGTTCATGATAAACTGCTTGCCTGGTTCGGAGTAGAACATCGCATTTCCTCCCTTGTCGATATACTGTTTAACGCTATCGATAAGGGTATGATCCAATATTGATTTCGGATCGGATATCACCAGTACATCATTTGGATTAAATCTGCCGGCGCCCGGGGCCGGGATGGTATCGAAATTCAATCCCATATTAATCAGCGCGTTCCTGGATAATTTATTGACAGCGTGGTTTCCATATTCCCGTTCGCCGAACTTAAGCGGTGAACGCTCATAATGCCCTGTAAGAAATTTAAACGTTGGCGCTGTATCACTTATTAAACGCAGCAGGCTGCCGGAAACATGTTTCTCATATGGAAAAACCTCCGGGTCCGGGTACGTTCTCAGGAACGTCTTTTTCCCTTTATACTCCACCTGCATCAACAAGCCCTTGGTTTCCGATTCCAGGTCGATGAGCTTCCTGATTTCTGCCGGTTTTTTATAGATAGAGAGGTCGGTTTTAAACATTTCCGCATACTTCTCTGCGATTTCATCCAACGATTTACCCGGGTATGTCTTAAATATCGAACTATCTCCCTTGTTCACATCGTAATAGTACACATATTCAAACTCCATATTGTTATAAAATCGGCGGTACCGGGCCCAGAAGTTCCACAGATAGTTATTGCGTGCAGCAGGCAAGCCACTGCCCAGATTATACCCCAGCAGGTTAGTATACAACGTTATCTTCAGGGGCGATCCGTCCAGCTGTTTCAACACTCCCTGGGTATTTTCATGCAATGTATTTACTTTGCCTCTCGTCACATCCCAATAGCCGATCAGCCCATGCCGGGAGGTAACAACGAGCATAACAACCGTTATCGCGAACGCAGTCAGGTACCTGCCTGCCGATACACGCCATGACTTTGACTCGGTAACGGATTTTGTTTTGATGATGGTGAATATGATAAAAAGGGAAATAATACTGAGAAAGTAAACAAGATCCTTTGTTGTAATCAGGCCAGACAGCAAGTTCTCGACCCTTCCCGAGCTGGAAAGGAAATAGGTGACATCCCGCACATAATCCGTTCCCTGGAACATCAGGTTTAACATTGTGAACAGGATCAACACTACAAATGTTCCGATCCCGGCAACAATCGGGTAGGAAGTTAAACTGGAGATATACATACCCACAGCTACATACATCGCCGCCAGTAAAAAGAAGCCCAGCACCATTGCCATAATATGCAGGAACTCTACATTCTTAATAGAAAAGGTCAATACAATTACCTCCGCCAGAAAAATCAGGATCATCAGGCATACAAAACTGTATACCCCCAGAAATTTACCCAGGATGATCTGCCGTGTTTTCACAGGCGACGAATGAAGCAACTTAATGGTTCCAGCCGCATATTCACGGTTGATCACGCCCATAGTCAGCAGCGGAATAAACAAAAAGAAAATCATCAGCACCGTATCAAGCCCCTTGCCGATCACCATTTTGGTAAGCGGCATATTGAGAAACCCACTGAAAGCGTTCCCCTGCAACTCGAGCATGGTATCTTGCTGCAGTGCAGTATCCGACAGATTTCCCATGATGATGCCTGCACTGGACATCAGGAATAAAATCAAAACAAACCATGCGATCGGCGAAAAGAAAAAATACCGTAATTCCGCCCGCGCTATATTAAAAACTACTCTCATTAGTGTAAGGTTGAAGAAGAAGTTGATGATAATTGTTTGAATACATCGTCCATACCGGAAGATTCTGTGTGAATAGAAGTGAGTCTCCAGTTTTTTTCTGCGCTCTTCCTCACAATTCTTTCCGCCAGATCGTCGTTGGGCTGGAAATAGATCCGGCATTTGTTATCCGGCAGCAACTCTACTTTCTGTACATCTTCCATCGCCATCAATTCTTCCGGCGCAGGCATATGGAGCATTCTGGCCACCATCGTGTTGGGCTGGAGAATGTTATTGAAAGCATCGAGGGTATCAGCAAACACGACCTGCCCCGATTCGATCATGATGATCTCTTTAGCAAGCAGGTTCACTTCAGACAATACATGCGACGACAACAATACTGCATGGTCCTGCGCAATTTCTTTTACCAGTTTCCTTGCTTCAATGATCTGGTTGGGATCGAGACCATTGGTGGGCTCGTCGAGGATCACCACTTTCGGTTTGTTGATGATGGATTGCGCGATACCTACCCGCTGGCGATATCCGCCCGATAAATTCTTTATAAGGCGTGACCTCATCTGTGTAATGGACGTTTTCTCCAGTACTTCGTCCACAGCTCTTTTAATCAGGCGCCTATCCATCAACCTTAACTGCGCGGAATACTCCAGGTACTCCTGCACGGTAAAGTCCATATACAGGGGCGCCTGCTGTGGTAAAAAGCCGATCTGCTTCTTATATTCAATAGGATCATCTTTGATGTTCAACCCATTGATGGAAACATTCCCTTCTGTTTGCAGCAAGGTGCCGCAGATGATATTCATCGTGGTAGACTTGCCTGCTCCGTTCGAACCCAGCAATCCGACAACACCGGTATCATTGATTTCAAAATTTAATTCGCGTATGGCCCAGGAACTGGCATACTTATGCGATAGGTTCTCCACCTTTAATATAGGCTGCATATAATGTTACTTATGATTAAAAACTTGGATTAAAAATGACCGATACTTTTTGCCCTGGCCGAAAAAACATTTTCTGCGGTCCATGTTCCGGTTACCAGCATCGTACGTGCCTTAAACAGCCATTGGGTATTCTGTGTAGTAGTACCCGGATAAATATTTATTTCGGACATGGTAGCCAGCGTGAGGCCTGTTGCATGATCTCTCACTTCAAAACGGAAGTTCTTTACAGACGCATTCACAGGAACCTTTATAAAACCTGACAGTTGTTCATATGCAAGATTGGTGACCATGGTTCCCGCCACCGGTTCCAGCTGCACCACATCAATCGGCCTGTTATCGAAGAGATTAATAACCCGGAGCTGGGCCACACTATCGTTCAGGCTACGGGAAGGGAGTTGTTCCTTTATAGTTTTTTGTTTCACCTGCGTAGGACTACCGTATACAAAACGCGTAAAAATGCCGCCGGGCGTTAGTTCCAGGCTGGTTTTCAGAAACGGGTTATTGGGCTGGAGCGTATCGTTGTTTCTGAATAGCGTAACCGGTTGGTCCATTTTATTGGTAGCATAATCATAAGAGCTGCCACTGCCGATATAGGACAGCCTCCCATAGATCCTGGGTTGTGAATTGCCAAAATAAGCGGTCAGGAAGGAGGCATTGTCGTTAATTCCATTCACAATCGTTAAAGACGCCGGAAATATCTCTTCCCGTAATTCCTTCTTACAGGAAGTACCGGATATCAGCATCCCTCCGGCTAACACGCCCGCTTTGAAATATTTTTTATAGCTGAACTGAAACATCTTTCTTGATTTATATGGTGATCACTTTTTACTAGTAGCCGGTATTCTGGGAGAGCTGGTTGTCCCGGATGATTTCGTCCGGAGGAATGGGGTATAGCAACTGGTGCTGACTCCACGGCTGTTTGTAGGATATCCCGGAAAGCACCTGCGTAGCTTTGCCCGTTCTTTTCAGATCCAGCCAGCGATGTCCCCATTCAGCAAACAACTCTATGCGCCTTTCCTGGGCAATGGCATCCGTTACCTGCTGATCGGTTAAAGTGTAAGCCAGATCATTCAACCCGGCGCGTTTCCTGATGGCGTTCAGATCATTGATCACGGCATTTTTATTGGCTGCGCTCCGCAACATATTCGCTTCTGCCCTTACCAGGTACATTTCCGCGAGCCGCATCACTACATAATATTCTGACCTGAATCCTCCTACCACAGCGTTGGTGGAATTGATCTTATACTTGGCCGGAGTAAAACCGGCTGGTGTAAATGGACCGCCCGCGACAGCCGCTGTCCATGCCGTTTTCCTGTTATCGCCCGCTTCGAAAGCATTCACCAGCAGCGGTGTAAGGTATCGGCTTGTCAAAGCATACCCTTCAGGCGTGGCATTACCCCGTATCGCCACAATGTTGGTCTGCTTCACCTGGAAAATAACTTCCCGGCTGGATATGCCGAACACGTTGTTCAGACTTTCCAGTTGAAACAAATCTGTTTTGCTGATCACATCGTTAGCATGCTGCCAGGCTTTTTCATAATTTTTGGTAAACAGGTACACTCTTGCCAGCATTGCTTTAACATACCATTTATTGATCCGGATGCGCTCAACGTTATTGCCATCATAGTTTTCGGAAAGATACCCCGCCGCTTCTTCCAGGTCGTTGATGATTTGCTCATATACAGCGGCAGGGTTGGCGGAAGGGAGTTTTTGTGTGTCATTATAATCGATGGATAAAACGAGGGGAATTTTTTCGAACAGGTTTACCAGGTAGAAATATCCCATTGTCCTTACTGCCAGCGCTTCGCCCAGCACTCTTTTCCGGTAGGCCTGCGTAAACTCTTTTGATGTGGCAGCTTTTACACCTTCTATCAACGCATTGGCATTGAAAATCCCTTTATAGGCCGACTTCCATAATTTCGTGGAATAACCCAGCTTCTGCAACGTCATCCTGGCGGCTGTTTCCGTATAGTATTGGTCATCCCCGCTCAGCGAGGGATGATATAATTCATCGGCCGAATGTCCGGCTGCCAGCGTAATTCCTCCGGCGCTGTATAAATCATTGCCCAGCTGCCCCAACGAATTAATTTCAGGCTCTCCTCCGTTGATCAGGTAAGAATACAAACCATTCAGTGCAATGGATGCCTGATCGTCGGTCTGGAAAACCTGGTTGGTAGTGATCGAATTTACCGGGTCCTTTATATCCAGCATTTTATTGCAACCCGTTACCAGCAAGCCTAACAATAAAACACCGGCTGCAGATATATTGAAAGCAATTCTTTTCATACAATTGATTTTAGAAGCTTAATCTCAGGTTAGCGGCAATTCTTCTGATCTGCGGCGTTGTGCCCAATTCAACATCCGACATCCTGTATTGCGAGAGTTTGAAAATCTTTGACGAATTCACGGAGATCGTTCCCTGCTTCATGCCTACCTTCTTTAACCATGCTGCAGGCAGCATGTACGACATGCTAAGATTATCCAGGCTGATAAAAGCGCCTTTAGCATAGTAGGCATCCGATCCGAAAAATCCGCCGCTGTTGGTAGTAGAATACTTTGAATAAAGTGCTTTGTCGCCTGGCTGTTGCCAGTGCCTGTTTTCGATCTCCTTATACATTACCATGTTGGCCATATTTCCATATCCCTGGTTATTCAACTGATCTGCGACCATGGAATTTTCGAAGCTGAATTGTGCATCCAGCGACAATACCCTTTTGAAGTCTACCCGGAAGCCCATCCCACCAAAATATTTAGGGTTCAGGTCAATTACCCGGTAATGATCGTCCAGCTCCGTATCCGGGAAATTCGTGGAAGTCATCCCAACAGGTTTGACCCCATCTCCGTTATAATCCTCGAACTCAGGTGTTCCTTTCATCGGGTTGATGCCGATATAGTGTGAATATGACTTAGCGGTTACGGAGGCCCCGATCCTATACATATCTTTATAGGGAGAATCTTCCAACCCTTCGAAAGCCACCAGCGTATTTTTGTTCTTACTTACCTGGAAGCGTGCATTCAGGCCCCAGGTCTGCGTGTTCAGGATCGTTGCATCCAACATCAGCTCCACCCCTTTGTTCCGGATAACGGCGGGCCAGTTACCCACTACAGAAGAAAACCCCGTGAATGCCGGCGTGGTAATGTTTGTCAACTGCTTTCCATCCCTGTTGATGTAGAAGTTCCCTTCAATGTTTACGCTGCTGTTGAAAAATCCCACCCGGGCGCCCACTTCGAACTTGCTGGCGCTGGACCAGCTATATTGCTGGTTAACGGGTTGTATGAGCGTATAAATGGTCTGATCGTCGTAGTCCGGCAATTTATCGATGCCACTCGACGGAATGTTTGACCAGCGCGAAAGGTATTGGTAATCGCCCACATTGGCATTCCCCATAACACCGTAGGTAGATCTGATTTTGGCAAACGTCAGCCAACCCATATCAGCATGCTTAAACCATTCTTCATTAGACAATACCCATGAAACCCCTGCAGACCCGAAGTTCCCGAAGCGAGCCCCGTCACCGAAACGCGACGAGCCATCTCTTCTGCCGTTTAAACTAACGATGTATTTATTTTCCCAGTCGAATGCAACCGTTGCCAGCAGGGAAGCAACTTTTAGCTGGGCATAATTATTCATCGCCTGCAGTATCTGCGCATTTGAGTAACTTTTGATGAGATTATCGTTGGAGAACATCATCCCTATCGTTGTTACTGCGTCCTGATCGGCGTAACTGTAGTCTGCCGCCAGGGAAACAGACACCTTGGCGCCACCGAACAGTTTAACATAGTTGATACTTGGTCTTATCAACAGGCTCTTTCCGGAACCAGTGCCGAAAATTGCCATGTTCAGAGGAGAGAACATGGGATCTTTCCCGGCTTTAGGGATATAGAAGCCGGATTTATTGGAGAAAAATTCCCCGCTAAAGCGAACACCCGCCGTCAGGTCCTTGAATATTTCGTAAGTAAACCCGGCATTGGTCTGACTTTTCAGCGTTTGATTCTCTCCCCAGTTTTTAATATCCCTGAATGGATAAACGCTCCCATACTGGTTCCTGTAGGGGATAAAATTAAATTGCCCGTTCTCATCATAAATCCCCGGAGCATTAGGCGCCAGCGAGAAAAAGTCTAGTGTAGCGGCAGTTTCGTTGTTAGAATAAGTATTGTTGGAAGAAAGTTCCACCATCAGCTTACCATTCGGGCTGCGATGGTTGAAAGACAATCCCACCGTTAAACGATCGTTCCCCCTGCCCTGGTTGTACATTTCCGTTGTGGAGGTATATCCCACACTCACACGGTAAGTATTCTGCAGCAGCCCGCCTTCCACGCTCAGCTGCACATCATTCGACTGCTCATTTTTGAAGAAGGCGCGTTGCCAGTCGGTATAGGCTTTGGGGTCCCAGATCGTGAGGTCCGGGGCATTATCCCGGGTAGGGAAAGCGGCATCATTCAGCATTGCTTCCTTTCTCACCGCCAGGTACTGTTGGGTGTTCATCATATCCATGTAACGCTGCACGCCCGAAAACACTTTGGAGTAGCTTACATTAAACCTGGTAGGGCCTGGCTTTCCTTTTTTGGTGGTGATGAGGATTACACCGTTTGCACCTCTGGAGCCGTACAACGCGGTGGCATCGGCATCTTTCAGCACGTCCACGCTTTCAATGTCCAGGGGATTGATCATATACAAAGGGCTTTCGGAGGTCGAATAACCACCGGCTACGGGTGTACCTGCACCGAATGGATTAACGGATAAAGTAGCAATCGGTAATCCGTCAACAACAAACAGTGGGTCTGTAAACATATTTTCGTTCAACACATTCCGTCCGCGTAGCTCTACCTTCCGGCTCCCTGCGGTGTTGGCCGATTGGCTGATCCGGAGGCCAGGGATGCGACCTGCAAGCGCATCCAGCACATTTACGACGGGTTGTCTTTCAATATCACCGGCTTTCACCGTGGCGATATTGGCAGTGCCTATTCTTTTATTGGTAGTACCCAAAACAGTGACCTGCACTTCATCCAGTTTGTTTTCGGAGAGTACCAGCTCCGTGCTATATGATCTGGCAGTAGAAACCGGTTCCGTTATTTTAAACAGATGGTCCACATACCCGATATAGCTGATCCGCATCTGGTCGCCCAACCTTACCGGCACCTGTACCGACCCGTTTCCTGCCGTCAGATAGTTCCGTTTGTCAGTAAGATTGCTAATGGTAGCGCTGACCAACGGTGTATAACCGGAAGAATAGACATAGACATTTATCAATTCCGGTTTCGCCGGTATTGTATCAACAGGTTCGCTGGCTATAACCGGCCTGGGCTCCTTCCTGGATATCAGGATGTTTTTGTCGATGATCCTGTAGGTCAGCGACTGGTTCTCGAATACTTTGTTGAGAAAGGTTCCCAGGTCAACTCCCCGGGCTATGATGGTGACAGGTTTTGCCACCGATAAGGCAGTAGCCTTGTACAGGAAAACATAATCGGTTTGCGATTCTACCGCTGCAAAAATTTTTTCCAGTGCAACGTTTTTACCGTTGAAGTTGATGTTCTGTGAAAGGCCCCTGGCAGATACCTGCAACAGGACAGCGGTAAGGAGAAAGAATGTTAGTTTCATGACTAACAGAGATTTGGTTGAGCTACGTTTCCATCCATAGGGAACCCGTATGCAATAAGAAATAATTAGCATAGCTTTGCATAAGCCGCCCTTTTCATAAAGGACGGAATGTTTAAGTGAATAAATAAACAGTCTTTAACCTGATTGTGATTATTACATTACTTGAACATCTACCGGGAGTGTCGCAAGCACTTCCGGTTTTGTTTAAGCAATGTCTTTTTTACTACCCGCTATCTTACATACAAAATATTTTCCTTCAGTTCGAAATTAACATCCATCGTTTCCAACACTTTTAATACATCAGACAAATTGGTATTGCGGTGCATTTTCCCTTTGAAGATTACGTTATCCGGCTTTCCTACGTATTCTACCTTTATATTGTACCATCTTTCCAGCTGACGCATTACACTGTATAAATCCATGCCGTCAAAATTAAACAGGCCATTTTTCCATGCGATAATTTTATCAGGATCGGGCGTTTCCGTGATGGTCAGCGCAGCTCCCTCTGATGCATCCGGTTTGCTTAAATCCGCCGTTTGGCCAGGTACAAGCACCCGGGGCTGAGTGGTATGTCTGCTGCCTGGAAGCGGCGTTATTTTCACTGCGCCGGTCAGCAATGTTGTGCGGATGGTTTTTTCGTCGCCGTATGTGTTTACATTAAATGAGGTACCCAATACTTCCAGTTTCATCCGATCGGCTTCCACTACAAAGGGCTGCCAGCTTTTACTGGCTACTTCAAAATAAACCTCCCCGCTGATCTTCACCCTTCGCTCCTTCCCCTTGAAAGCGACCGGATATTGTATAGAGGACGCTGCATTCAGCCATACTTCTGTTCCATCGGGAAGAATAACGTGGTACTGGCGACCCTTGGGAGTGGTAATCGTATTATGGGCTGCGTCATCTGTAGCGGCGGTAGCATCGTATTTAAGCTCGTTATTGTTCAGCGAAATTTGCGTCCCGTTCTGCGTAGCGATCTTCCCGTCGCCCAAACTGTCTAACACCAGTTGTGTACCGTCTGCCAGTGTCAGGATGGCGCCGTTTTTACCCGGAAGAATGTCCTGCCGGGCGAATTTCCGGCCAAAACGGTCATGATTTTGCGCAACGCGTGTCAGCAGGAAATAAGAGGATACGCCTAACGCCAGTACAAGCACGGCAGCGGCCCATTTCCAGGTGTGAAGAAGCTGTATCCGGCGTACATTTGACTTTACAGGCTTGCCGGAAAGAAAACGCTCCAGCGCGGCGTTTTCGTCAAACCGGGCCATAGCGCGTACGTTTTGCTGTTGTACGTCAGGATTGTTCAATGCCATCCATAATTGCCGGTTTTCGTCGCTGGCAGCGATCCACGCATCCAGCTTATCCTGCTCGCCGGCTGTAAGCAAGCCCTGTTGCGAACGGAAAATAAGCGCTGCAATGGTGTATGGATCGTTTGAAAAAGACGCCATGCCTAATGTGTTTATTTTATTACAACATGGTATTCCGATCGTACTAAAGGAACTGAAAAAAAATTATGAGTGATGGGAAAACAATAAGAATAAGGTAATTACAGCCGGCGACAGGCGCATTCTCAGCAGCTTCATGCCCCTGGTTTTCTGGTTTTTAACCGTTTGGAGTGAAATGGAAAGAATTTCGGCGATCTGTTCGTTTTTCAGCCCGTCGATGTAACTCATACGGACAATCTTCCCGCATTGCTCGGGCAGGTGGCTGATTTCGTGGTAAATCGCCCTGAAAACCTCCATGCGGATGATCTGCAGCTCCTCCGATGCCGTCGACTCTTCCTGTTCGTGGAGAAATTTAGCCTGGCGTTCCTTACTATGCTGCGCTCCTTTCAGGAAATTAAGAGCGGCGTTACGTGTAGCCTTGTACAGGAAATCCTTCAGATGCCGGAGGTCCTCGAAGGCATATGGCTTCTGCCATAATCTTTCAAAAACATCCTGCACAATATCTTCTGCATGCCCGGGCTCACCGATGATCGATTCTGCGTAGTGGCAAAGCGCATTATAGTACGCTTTAAAGACATAAGAATAATGCACGGTGTCCCCCGAAGTCAATCCCCGCAAAAGCTGATACTCGTTATAAGAAGATTTCCGCGACAAATTTGCAGCTCGATTTTAGTTGAGATGTAAAAGTAATTAAAAAATCAAGCTATAAAAATGCAATTGACGAACGGGACTTCGAATTTTTCAGGGACCAGGCAGCGTTCAATGATTTATATTGCTTTGAGGCTTTCGGTCGTTATCCAGATGAAATTAACGATTTTGACATTGCAGAGTATATGATTTATTCCTAATAAATCTAAGCGGCTATTTATCAGAATTTCTGGATCGATTTCTTAATGGCGGAGTATTTAATGGATTGTATCCATGGCAGGAAGAGATCGATCAAAAGAATAAGTAACGCAAAAGCAGGAAATTTGCCCTATATGCTCGGGTTTAAATCTCATCGACTTTCATATTTGCACTAATCTGCAAACCCGAAGGTTCTACAGAAGCACAAACCATTTTGATGCTATCACTATGCTCAAAGCTGAACCAATGGGGGATGCCATTACCTGCAAAACCAATCCACCCCGGCATTTTGCTATAAATTATTTGAATTTTCCGACAAATCTCTTCTGATGAATCAATCCCGATATTGAGGGTTGCATCCTGACCAGGAAAAGTATACATACTAACTTTATATGATTAAATATTACTGGAATTAACCTTACGCAATCGATACATCATCTCATTTCGAATAGCTTCATTAGGGCTTTTTGAATATTCTTCTATTAGGCTTATGGCCTCCTTAGTATTGATGGAGAATAAAATCCAACTAAACCATTTTGCAATAGCCTCATGGTCTGAACAAGTATATTCCAAATAGTCAAAGTTGCTATCTAAAGCCGTCTTTACAAATGGAATTGTTGTTGGGCTTTTTATATGCTGAAGAGTCTTAGCAATCATTTGATGCAAATAATGCTCTTTGCTTACAAGCAATTCATTTAATAAGTCTACATTAGGTTCATTAATAACAATTTCACCTTCCTCTATATCCTGTAATAACTTGATTTGTTCTTCAGTCATAAAATGAAAATACAACATTGGGTTGGTAATATTCCGATAAAAACAAATATAGACATGGCCAACGGTATTGCCAGCTATGTTTTGGTAATACCCCAACCCTTAAACTTTTCATGCGCAGTATCTGCTTTCCATCAACTCGTTTGTCTATGATCTCACATAACGGAAAGCAAATGGAAACGCCTCTAAAGCGGGAACAAAGTTCAGGTAAAATGTAAGTAACTCAGGTTCAATATCATAAATAGGTAGGATGAACATCCCGGTAAGAGAAATAAACAGATCATCTGCTTGACAACCGTTATTAATTGTCATATTCACATTTAATATTTGTTTTTTGGAAGAAGTTCATTTAATTTATAACACACTACGTTATTGATCGCGGCTATACTTTAATAGTATTTCACATTAAAAGTCTACGTTTTTAAAATTTATTAAATGAAAAGGGGAAGTCTGCTTGTTGCAGCAATGCTTTATGTAACTGTTACTTTTGCTTCACAGGTTAATTTTGTCAGTCTCAATAATACCTATGCCCTTGCCATCAGAGAAATGGCGTCGGTATGCAAGGATGTGGATGGATTCATCTGGGCTTCATCCCGGATGGGGATATTGCGGGTGGCAGAACCAGACTGCAGGATTTACCGTTTACCGTATGTTTCGGCGGATGTTATTTCTTTGAAACTAATGTATGGTGCCGGCATGCTGGTAGCCTATTCTAATAACGGTCAGCTTTTCAGGTTCAATAAAAGAATGGACAAATTTGAGCTGCTGATTGATCTTAGGGAGCCACTGAAAACCGGGCACCTTAGCGTCAATAATGCGGTAATAGACGAGAGCGGGGCTATCTGGGTGGCTTCGTCCATGGGATTACACAGATTTCATGACGGTAAGCTCCGGGCAATAAGCAGGGAAGCCGACGAGGTATCGCGAGTGGCTATATCAGATAAAGGTGTGCTCGCTGTGGTCCGCGGAAACATACTATATACTGTGGACAGGCGTACGGGTGAGCAGGAATACGTTTGTGGTAATATACCCAAAAACGTTTCAGCGCTGGAGTATGATAAAATTTCCAACAGGCTTTGGATCGGTACATTTTCAGATGGCCTGATGTATTACGATTTTTCTGTAAAGAGTGCCGCTAAAAAGGCGAATGTTGATTTGCCCCGGCAGCCGATTCTGGCGATTGCATTTAACACGGACGCCACAATGCTGCTGGGAATGGACGGACAAGGTATCTGGGAGCTTTCGAGGTCGGGTGGGAAGATACTGCATCATTACAAGGAGGATATGAACGATCCTGAATCACTGAAAGGGAATGGGGTTTATGATATATTTTGTGATGGCAGCAGGATCTGGATTAGCACACTCACCGGAGGATTGTCTTACTTCGAGCAGCATCCACCAGGCGCAGTACATATTGTACACCAGATAAACAGCAAAAACTCTCTGGTAAATAATAATGTCAACAGCGTCTTACAGGACCATTTGGGTAATCTTTGGTTTGCTACCAATAATGGTATTTCCAGGTGGAACGAAAAGGCGGATAAATGGCAGACCTTTTACGCAGATAGAAAAGAAGAGGTCGGCGCTTTCCTGGTACTGGCGGAAGATAGTACAGGTAAGATATGGGCCGGCACATACGGGGCAGGTGTATATGTACTTGATCCGGCTACCGGCAGGGAGCTGGCGCACTACGCAAAGGAAAAAGGCAGTGACCTGCCTTTTAATAATTATGTATTTGATATTTATGTAGATAGTAACAAGGATATATGGTATGGTGGTGGCCTGGGTAATATTGTAAGATATGTCGCTGCTGAAAATAGCTTTAAAAAATATGACTATCAACCTGTTTCTGCTTTCGCTGAGCTGAGCAATCATCAGCTGCTCATGGGGTGTACCTATGGATTGGGGATCATGGACAAACACAATGGTGATAAACAGATTATTGTTGATGGGTTCCTGGTAAGCGATATTGTTTACTACAAAAACAAAGTATGGCTGGCTACTGCAGGAAACGGTGTACTGTCCTATGATGTGGGCGATAAGACTATGCGGCATTTCAACATGAATAATGGATTGCCGTCAGACTATGTCAACAGTATCGTTGTAGCTGATTCGTTTATCTGGATAGGTACGGAAGGGGGCATCGCAAAATTAGACCTGCAGCGGCAGCAGGTACAGACATTTGCACATATTTCACCGCTATACCGACTGGCCTGCAACAGGAATGCGTCTTTCTTACTAAAAGATGGCCGCATCATCATTGGTACCAATAACGGTGCAGTGTTATTCCCTCCGGATATAACACAACCCAATGCCAGCAATGGCAGGATATTTCTGCAGGATCTTACAATTGCCGGTAGGTCCGTACACGATAGTCTTTCCCCACTAAGGGATATCGACCTCTCAAAATTAACAACACTACAACTTAATTATTTACAGCACGACTTCTCATTTGAACTGGTGGTACTGGATGAAGGCGTATCCCGATCTGCAATTGAATGGATGCTGGAAGGTTGGGACAAAGATTGGAATAAGTCGGGAGAAGGAAGAAAAATAAATTATAGCAATATTGCCCCGGGAGAATACAAATTAAAAATACATCTCCTGGCCAATGGTGTAATTGTAGCAGAAAAAGTAATAGCCCTTCGGATAATCCCGCCATTCTGGAAACGCTGGTGGTTTTATTCCGCCGCCCTGCTGCTGCTGGTTACGGTGACGTACTTTGTCCTGCGATTATATATTGATGAACTGCAACGCAAACATACCGCAGATAAAATCCGCTTTTTTACCAACACCGCACATGAGATGAGAAACGCGCTCACACTGGTGAAGGCGCCTATAGAAGAACTTAAAAAAGAGATTTTTTCAGAGAAAGGCCACCAACACCTGCAACTGGCTACAGAACAGATAAAAGAACTGACAACAACCGCTTCACGTTTGCTGGATTTTCAAAAAGTAGATGCCGGCAAAGAAAAGGTCAATTTCAGCAGGGTGGATATTGTGCAGCTAATTGCAGCGAGAAAAGCCCTGTTTGACGCCTGGGCCGCACAAGAAGAAATTGTTATCCGATTTAATACGGATGTCGGAGATTATACTTCAGCAGTAGATGTGGTGATGATGGAAAAAGTAATCGATAACCTGATATCCAATGCGATAAAGTATGCGTACAGGAATAGTACGGTACTGCTTGTTTTTTCCGGCACCAGGCAAAGCTGGACGCTGGAAGTGACAAACAAGGGAATAGGAATTGGCAGAAAAGCACAGCGTAGCATTTTTCGGGAATTCTATCGCAGCGAAAATGCAGTAAACGCCAGGATAACAGGTTCCGGTATCGGGTTGCTGCTTACCAAAAGTTATGTAAAATTGCATCAGGGAGAGATCTCTTTTGCCAGCCAGGAAAATGCAGGCGCATTTTTCAAAATTGAAATCCCTTATACTGAGATCACTGCAGTAGAGGACGTGACACCTCCCCGGCAGGAATTAATCCATGAAATCATCCCTGCCCCATTATGGTCAGACGTGGATGCTCCGGAACCTTTAAGCAAACTACGCGTATTCATCACAGAGGATAATGAAAAATTACTGGCCTTCCTCCACACTGCCTTACAAACAGAATTCCAGGTATTCACCGCAAATAACGGACAGGAAGCATGGCCACTCATCCGGAAAGAGCTGCCGGACCTGGTAATTTCCGATATATTAATGCCTGAGATGAATGGCCATGAACTCTGCCGGCTCGTAAAATCTACATTCGAAACCTCACATATCCCATTGATCCTGTTGTCAGCACTCAATTCCCAAACCGACCAGCTTTATGGCCTCGGACTAGGCGCCGATGATTACCTCACCAAACCTTTCGATATACCGTTGCTGGTCCAGAAAATTAAAACCATCGTACGTAACAGGACGGTCATCAGAGAAAAAGCCCTTCGCCTGATTCAACCTGAAAATAATATCCCCATCCTGCAAAATGAGCACAACGACAAATTCGTGAAACAGGCGGTAATGGTAGTCCGCGACAACCTCGCCAACGCGGCGTTCGGAAAAGAAGAGTTTGCCGCTGCCATGTTCGTCAGCTCCTCCCTGCTCTATAAAAAATTAAAAAGCCTTACCGGACAGTCCCCGGTAGATTTCATCAAATCTATCCGACTTAACCACGCACTCGGGTTACTGCAGTCCAGAAAACATAGTGTGATGGACATTAGCGAATTGTGCGGGTTTTCCAGTGTCAGCTATTTCAGCACTTCTTTTAAGAAATTTTATGGAAAATCTCCCGCAGAGATATAATTGTCATTTTTACGCTTAATTATAAAAAAGACGCCTGCCATGTTGGAGTAAAATGTACAGCTGCCGCTTATTAATTGTCCAAATTACAATTAATATGATAATAGGTGTTATTTTTTTGCCCACGGCTGTATGGAGCGTTTATTAAATATGAAAACCGCACTGCATTCAAGGAATATTATCTAAAAGTTAAACCGAAATATCTGCTTTTGAATACTGTTGTTCAGCATCCACGGTATATTTGTTTCATCATCCCTCCGGAGGGAATGAAGCGTTATGAAGTACTTCTGATTTTATTTAATAGTCCCGTTATGAAACTATACGTCTCTCCTGTGCGTACAAACTCTGGTACGTATAAAGACCATGCTAGAGTCGGGTAAATCCAACAATTTATTTTATGAAATTAGTGTTATCCAGCAGCCTGGCAGACCCAGGTCATGCAAAATTCCACCTGAGGTTTGGTATTTCCACTACCTGCCGCCTTATGCTTGCTGCCTCCGTTTTACTATTGACCAGCAACACGCTCCGGGCAGAAACAGCCTATACCATGGCGCCTGCTGCAAATACCAGCAGGTTGATCGGGATTTCCGGTTCCGTAAAAAATGAAAACGGGGAGGCACTTGAAATGGCCAATGTCATGGTAAAAGGAACCTCCTCCGGCGCCATTACTGACCATGCAGGCAGATTTACCTTGAACGCTCCCAACACGCAGGCTACCCTGGTCGTTTCCCTCATGGGCTATCAGACACAGGAGATCCCCCTCAACGGGCGTGCGGTGGTAGATGTCGTGCTCATAGAGAACAGCAAAGCCCTCAACGAAGTAGTCGTTATCGGTTATGGTACTCAAAAGAAAGCGGACCTGTCTTCCTCTATTGCCACTGTCAACCCTAAGGATCTGCTGAAAGTTCCCGGTGGTTTCCAGGCAGCCATGCAAAGCCAGGTGCCTGGGGTACAAATCACCGGCGATAAGATCAGGATCAGGGGAGTAGGATCTATCAACAATACAGACCCGCTCTACGTGGTAGACGGTATGATCGGCGGTGCCATGCCGGACGAAAATAACATAGAAAGCATCCAGGTACTGAAAGATGCTGCTTCCTGCGCCATCTACGGCGCCAGAGGGGCAAACGGCGTTGTGCTGGTAACCACAAAACGAGGCGCCGCCGGAAAAACAAAAATTGACTATAACGGCTTCGGTGGTACCAAGGAGATGTCGCATAATGTTGGCCTCCTCAACGGTCAGCAACTGGCTGAACTGATCAACGAAGAAATGTATAACCAAAATCCCTCCCGCACGGATTACCTCCCTGCCTTGTCAGATCCTGGCAAAATCGGAAAAGGATATAACATGGTAGACGCACTGCTGAGAACGGGAAGTTACCAGAAACATAACCTGGCCATTTCCGGCGGTAATGAAAATGCCCGCTTCCGCATCAATACCAACTATTCTACAGATAAACCTGTCATCATCAAAGATGCCTATAAAAATTATGGCATCCAGTTCATATCCGATTTTACAAAAGGTAAGTTAAAAGCCGGTGAAACTTTTTCACTCAGCCGCAACCTCAGAAACTGGAGCAATAAAAATATTATTGATGCACAGAAATGGTCTTCTACCTTGCCTATCTACGATCCTAACAGCACTACAGGGTTCGCAGGAGCAGGTAACGGTACCGACGTGGCCAGCGCCCTGGCCAATGCCCACCTCAACTCCAACGAGTCTGAAACAATAGGCGCCAATGGTAATGCGTGGGTGTCCTATGAGTTTATTCCGGGCCTCCGCTATAAATTCAATATGGGTATCGACTTTTACAGGAACCGTACCCAGAATTATATCTCCGCCTACTCCGTAGGTCAATACCAGAACCACGATCCGGACGAACTGACCATCTCCACTGCACAAAACAACAGGTACCTCTACGAAAATACCCTCTCGTACGACCGTCAGATAAAAAAACATAACATCAGCGCATTGGCAGGTATCACCTCCGAAAATTCCGAATACCGCGCCGTAAATGCCGGCGCCAGATCGCTGCCAAGCCCCGATCTGCTGATCCTGGGCCTCGCTCAGCTTACCTCTTCACGTGTGGTTGGATCAGGTGTAGGACGGACCGCCATGTACTCCGTATTAGGCCGTATCAACTACGCCTACGACAGTAAGTACATGCTCACCGCCAATTTCCGCCGCGACGCCTCCGCAAATTTCGGTAAGGCAAACAGATACGGTAACTTCCCTTCCTTCTCTGCAGCATGGAGAGTAAGCCAGGAAAGCTTCATGAAATCCGTACCTTTCATCTCCGACCTGAAAATCAGAGGCAGCTACGGAAAATTAGGCAACTCCGATATCAGCCCATACCAATATCAGAGTACGGTCAGCTTCGACCATGTATGGTATTATCTCAATGATATAATGGTTACCGGCGCTCTCCCCGCCACACCGGCCAATCCAAATGTTAAATGGGAAAGCCAGAACTCCACCGACCTCGGTATCGATCTCTCCCTGTTTAATAATAAATTATCGGTTACGGTAGACTATTTCAATAAAAAAACTGCCGACATGCTCGTGAATGTTCCTATCTCCTACACCGCAGGATACCTGGACAATTTCCCGATACTGAACGCAGGTAGTATCAGTAACAAAGGATGGGAATTCCTCGTCAACTATAAAAATACAGTAGGGAAATTCACCTATGCTGTTGGCGCCAACCTCTCAACGGTGAATAATAAAGTGTTAGGCCTCGGCAATGGTAACGAGATCCTCGCCGGGGGCGTAAACCCTGGCGGTGAAAACGTGACCCGTACCGCTGTTGGTAATTCCATCGGTCAGTTCTGGGGATACGTCACCGACGGCTTATACAAAACAAAAGAACAACTGGACGCCGATAAAGCCTTCGCTCCGAATGCAGCACTGGGCGACGTTCGCTTCGTAGACCGTAACCACGACGGCGCGATCAATGCTGCCGACAAAGCTTTTATCGGTAACCCTATCCCGCGCTTCAGCGGCGGATTTACCACGGATGTCAGCTATGCTTCAAAGGCCGGTACCTTTGATCTCTCCATGGTATGGCAGGGTTCCTACGGCAACGACATCTATAACAACAGCAAATACTGGGGAGAAGGTATGTACCACTACTATAACAACTTCTCCTCTACGCTCGACCGCTACCGCGCTGAAGACCTGGTGTTTACCAACCCTGTTTCCGGCGTTAAAACCATCTACCCTAAAAATACAAATACCAATATGCCGCGTGCGGTGTTAGGAGATCCTAATAAAAATCTTCGTGTATCCGACAGGTTTATTGAAGATGGCTCCTATCTCCGGCTGAAAGCCCTTACCATCGGCTATACGCTCCCGGCATCTTTACTGAACAGGTATAAAATAGATTTCATCCGCTTCTACATTGGTGGCAAAAATCTGCTGACGTTTACCAAATATGCAGGTTATGATCCTGAAGTGGCCTCCGACAACGGCCAAAGCAATGGCCGCTATAACCTGAACCGCGGTATAGATGCACAAATGCCATGGGGACTAACCTATACCAATACCCGTGAATTCTTCCTCGGTATGCAGGTCTCCTTTTAGTCGTAAACCAATAAATGCTTTAAAATGAAAAAATTCAATGTATATACCTGCGTACTTGCTGCTGCAATGATGACCTACAGCTGCAAACCTGATATGGATCTTAATAACCCGCAGGAACTTTCCATAGATACCTATTATAAAACACCTGCCCAGCTGGAAGCAGCTGTTATCCCGGCATACCAGGCACTCATCGGTAAAGTGCAGGGAGGTTATGCCCGCTCTTTTTACTATGAACTGCTGGCTCCCGGTGATGACTTCAACCATACCTTTAAATGGGAACCCATGTACCAGGATACCTATAATACACCTTCCAGCGATGGTATGGCTTCAGGTAGCTGGAAAGATATGTGGAACGGGATATTTGCTGCCAATATGGCTATCGACAGGATCAATGCTTTTACAGGGCATATAGATGATAAACAGAAATCAAGATTGTTGGGAGAAGCGCATTTTCTCCGCGGCTTACTTTATATGCATCTGGTAATGCTGTTCGGTGAAACAGTTCCCCTCATCAAAACTCCGGTGAAAAGCAACGCGGATTACTACCCGACAAATTCCAAACCAGGCGAAATCTATGCACTTATCATCAGCGATTTTCAACAGGCGGCAGACCTGCTCCCTCTCAGAAGTGATATGTATAGCAACGCTGCCTTCATAGGAAGGGCCACTAAAGGCGCTGCGCAGTCCTACCTGGCAAAAGCTTATATGTACCGCCCTATACTGGAAGTTGGTAAGCCGGCAGAATTTGCAAAAGCACAGGAACAGCTGAAAAAAGTGATAGATAGTAAAGAGTACAGCCTGGTAAATAATTTTCGTGACAACTCCCTTGAAGCAACCGAAAATAATCCCGAATCTGTTTTTGAAATACAGCTGCACAACGGGCCAGGATGGCTGGGAGATGATATGTCCGACTCCTGGAGATGGCAGGAAATCGGTATATATGATGGCACCGGTGGTGCATGGTGGAACCTCGCACCCAACAAAAAAACATATAATGAGTTCGAACCTGGTGATCCGCGTAAATATATGACGCTATTCTGCGACAACGGCGCCTATTACACCCAGATCGATGGAAAGGTAACGAATTACGCCTATTGGATGGCACACCTGGCAACAAACAAGGACTTATATGGCACACGTAAATACTGCCCTGATAAACAGGTGGCCGACTTCGATAATGGCATCAATGACCGCCTTTTAAGATATGCAGACGTACTGCTGTTATATGCCGAATGTCTCAATGAAGCAGGAGACGCCGCCAGCGCAAAACAATACATCAATATGGTCAGGCAGCGCGCTAATTTAGTCGTGCCCTCTGAACAACCGCAGCTCTGGTATCAGCATTCGCCAGGTACCATCCCTGGTGTAGACGGTCTTCTCGCAAAAGATACTACCATCAATGGTATCAGGCTCAATAACATCAAAAATATTATCCAGCACGAAAGATTTGTAGAATTCTGTGGCGAATACCAGCGCTACTTCGACTTACTCCGATGGGGCATGGCTGATCCAAAATGGCTGGAACCACTTAAGGCTATAGGATGGACACCCAAAGCAATGTACTATCCCTTCCCACAGGCCGAATTAGACAATAACAAAAACCTCACAGGAAATGCAATGAATCACTAATGGAATAGCAGCTTGCCAAAAAATGGAAAGCCGGTCTCTCATCAATAGAGACCGGCTTTTTTTTATTCTTTTACATACAGAAATTCTTTGCCGCCCTGCTTTAATATCATCTCTATCCTTACCAATCCTTTCACCACTTTACCACTAAAAACAAAAAACCTTGTAGAAGCTGATCCTACAAGGTTTTAACTACTTCAGAGCACTTACTTTACTCCTGATGGCGAACCCCTTGGGACTATATCAAAGGCTTATAAACCGCCGCTTTCAAGGTAATAAAAAGGTACTGTATCCTTTTTTGTATCCTTATAGATTAGCTTATTTTAATTGGATTTGTAAGAACTCCTATTTACTAATTAAAGGTCCTGAAAAATTCCATATTGTTACAGTTTATTCTTTACGCTACAAAAGTAATGGCATTTAGTTTAAATTTGCCACTAGGTAACCATTGCGAAATGGGGGCTCAATCATAGGAAACGCATTATAAGAAGAATGAAAAAGTAAAGTATTAGTTGAACTCAGCCTTGTATTTTAATATGCCAGTTATTATTCTGCCCGATGTGCTGACAAAGTACATGACTCAGCGAATCTAAAGATCTTTCACCTATCCGCAGAAATACTGGCTGGTTCGATATTAAGGCCCTTGCTTTTACATTTAATCATTCTCAGGTTCCCTTTGGAACAACAAACGAATTGCCCTAACAATGGAACAGATTAGATTTTTTTTTCAAAGTAACTATACTGACTTTTCCGAACAGGATTGGTTGATTATTTCTTCTAAATTTATTCGGCAGGAATTTCCGAAAAAAACCCTTATCCTAAAGAAGGGTGAGGTAGAGGACTACGTCTCATTTATTGAAGAAGGCATTGTACGATACTTTATCCCAAAGGAAAATAAAGAGGTTACTTTTGAGCTTACTTTTTCAAATAACTTCATTGGAGCATATGATTCTTTCATTACCAGGTTACCTTCAGTTTATCATATAGAAACTATCACTCCAGTCACACTTTGGCGAGTATCTTATCATGATGTACAAATGCTATTTCAAAGCACAGCAAGAGGAAACCTAATTGGCAGACTTGCGAGTGAAAAACTTTTTTTAGAGAAGGCAAGGCGGGAAATTTCGCTTTTAAATGACACGGCAGAGCAGCGGTATTTAAGCCTCTTCACAGAGCAACCTGATTTGATCAAAAAAATCCCGTTACAGTATATTGCGTCTTATATTGGCATTACTCCACAGGCATTAAGCAGAATAAGGAGGCGTATTTCTTAACCTGGGTTCATTGGCCAATATTGAACCCTTAATTATTTTTGTAGAAAAAAGAATGAATGTACGTGCATTATTAATATTGATCTTATTAACTACAAAAATAATGGCTGGTAAATCACAAACAGATACATCAATTACCTATGTTCACAACCTTTCCCAAAGTTTCAAATCGCAGTTTTTGCAGTCATTGATGACAGTACTCGGAAAGAAAAACACCATTGAAAAGCGCATCAAAACCAATAGATTTTCTTCAGAAGCCGTGGAACCCCCAAAGGTTTTACTGTCCGATTTTCAAACTCAGGTAAGGGAAATAAATCAGCGAAAGGTTTGGATGTTCAAGCCCAAACAAAATGCCTCATCCAAAGTAATTCTTTATATACACGGTGGCGGTTATATTTCGAACTTAACAAAATATGATTGGCGTTTCGTCCATGAGTTATTGGTCAAAACCAACTGTTCAATTGTGGTACCTGATTACCCTTTGGTGCCGGTATCAAATTACAGCGATGTCTACGCCTATTTTGATAAGCTCTATCCAGTAGTGCTCTCTGAGACGTCACAGGAGAATATTATTTTCATCGGCAATTCTTGCGGCGGTGGTATTGCATTGGGCTTTGCCCAGAAACTGAGAGATGAAAACAAGCCGCAACCTTCACAAATCATTTTGAATTCCCCTTGGCTTGATGTTACCATGAGCAATCAAGACATAATTGAAATTGACAAGAAAGATAAACTCCTTGGTATAAAAGGACTAAAAATGGCGGGAGAATTATACACAGCCGAGTTAAATCCAACAGATTACAGGGTAAGCCCTATTTACGGGGACTTTTCCGGATTGGGAAAAATCTCGCTATTTATTGGCACCCATGACTTGTTCCATGCCGATTCGAGAAAATTCAAACAGAAAATGAAGGTGCAGGACATTTCAATCAACTATTTTGAATACCCAAAAATGTTCCATGTTTGGATGGTTTTAACGGGTATGAAAGAGTCTCAACATGTCATCAGTCAGATGACAACATTGATTAACCTCGATGATTGAAGCCGATTGGGTTAATGAATAGATGTGATTACTTAAAATTAACTGTAATGGCTCCGATTTGCTCCGACTCATTCGGCATCATCCTTATGAGACTCGAACCCAAGGCCACATACAAATCAATAAGTTGAAATTAAGTTTAAGTTCATCAATCAGCTTATCGAACCCAAAAAAGGCTTCAAAACGAATACGTTCTGAAGCCTTTTCAATTTCCAGTGATCCCCTTGGGATTTCCGATCTATTTCCCAGTCTTATCTAAGTTTACTTAAAACAACCCTAACACGTTGGTTTTAAGCATTTTACAACATCGATTCGCTTTTCTATTTCTTAATTTTATTAGAGTTGGCCCCACTTTAATAGACTAAAAAATAGACTAGCTATGCTGTTACCATTAAAATTAGTATGCAAAAGTAGCAAGATTCGCAGGGATGGAACAAGCCTTATTTTCATCCAGTATTGTTTTAATTCCGAAAAAAGGGCATTACTTAATACCGAAATCGCCATTCCCCCCGCCTTTTGGAAAAGATCCCGAGTAGCCGCAAACCTGCCGGAAGCATTTGGCGATTCCGAAGTACTAAACAAAAGGCTTAAAGCCATGCTACGCTTAGTTGAGGACATTATCTCTCATGCGGTGCAAAAGAAAATAATAGACCTACTAGCCTTCGTTAAAGGCACCTTCAAACCAGACCTAGACCCTGAAACCCTTTCCCCTATTGCGGAGGAGGTTGCGGATAGGCAGCCGGAAACAAATCTGGACTTTTATTTCCAGATAGATGATTACATAAGGTGCAAGACCAACAAGGTTACGCCTGGCATGTTGCGGGTTTACAAAAACATGAAAGACCACCTACAGGCGTATCAGGACCACCGCAAGGCCACCATTACATTTAACTGTCTTGATTTTAACTTCTATGAGGGGCTGGTTGATTTCCTGACATTTGAATACATCCAACGTAGGCGAAAAAATGTTGTAAAGGGCCTTAAAACAGCCACAGTAGGCAAAACCATTAAGCAGTTGCGTATATTCGTCCGCGATAGAGTACGCCGTAAAATCATTCCTCCTATTGACTTATCGGATTTTAAAATACTAAATGAAGATTCAGACGCCATATACCTCTCGTGGAAGGAGATAAACCAGATATATAATACTGACCTATCGGATTCCCCCTCTCTCCTGCCCTATCGGGATTTATTTGTCTTGGGATGCCTTACTGGGCTTCGGTTTTCAGACTTTTCTAACATCACGCCGGAGGATATACGGGAAGGGATGCTCCGGAAAAAGCAGGAAAAATCAGACCACTGGGTAGTAATTCCTTTAATGGACGCTGCCAATGAGATACTTATAAATCGCTTTCAAAAGGTAATCCCTATCGTAAACAACCCGGATTTCAATGTAAATATTAAAGAAATTGGCCGACTGGCGGGCATTTGCGAAACTGTCAAGTTCTCCTATAAGAAAGGGAATCAGGATATTGAGGTAATAAAACCCAAATATGGATGGATAACCTCCCATACCTGCCGGCGCTCCTTTTGTACCAATGAATTTCTTGCAGGAACACCGGTAGAGCTAACCATGAAAATCAGCGGCCATAAAAGCCTACAGGATTTCTACAAATATATCCGTATTAGTCCGGAAGAAGCAGGCAGGAAAATAAAGGAAATATGGGAAAACAGAGATAAAACAGACATAATAAAACTGAAGCCAGATAATTACTCAACGCCTTCCCAAACAGCTTAAATATGGGTTCAAAGAAGCACTAATAGAAACGGCGCAAGAGAAAATCAAGCGCCGTTGTTATTAAATCATCGTGCCCCAAATGTTTACTTTTCCGCATCTCCAAAAATAGATGCAGATAGTGCTTTTGTCACCCCCTCCCCGATCTCGCGGATCTTCTGCTTTTCGGCATTGCTCAATGCTGGTATCAACTTACCATCAACACGCCTGTCAATACCTCGCATCTTCCTATAGAACGTAGGGGTACTATAATTACATTCTTCGCAAACCTGTTCCCTGAAGATTACAGGTAGCTTAGAAAATTCTGAATGCAGCGCGAGCAGCATGTTTGTTGGTTGTTTATTATTACTCATAAATCATATTTTAAAGGGTTACAGGACTTTTTACCGTTTTAATCCGATTCTCTATGTCTAAAGAATGAAGCGTCAAGAAAAATGTCTTAAAATAATTGCCGGTAATGGCCGCTATTGTACTATCTATACCCGTATCGCCGTCTACTAGTATTTCGATATAATTATCCAAAGCTGCCTCCAATTCATACAATTCAATCCCAGATGCAAAACTTGACAATTCATACAAATCACTTTCCAGCTCGGTTATTAGCTCCTTAGTTAAATCCTCAATATTCTCCCGTAGCAGTGCATCCCGAACATTAAAAGCCGCGACAGTATTCGCGCTGAACAAAGCATAAAACATCATAAAATCAGCCCGTTGATCTGCTGACCAACTATCAGCAGCATTGCTGCCAATAACAGAAGATAGCTCGTACTCAAGTAGCTCGACAAAGCCAGATGAGGTGCCACATGGCGTAATTTGGTTCAACGTAATTAATAGATTCTCCATAACATTCAATTTTTAAGAGTGATTATAAATCGAGTGGTGAAATATTGCCTGATAACTCGCATAACAAGGCATATCCATATATGGATACCAAAAGAATAAGCTGCCTAATCTGATTTTGGCAAATGACTCCCGAATCGGTCATTGCAACCGATTAGCCTTGATATAGAAAAATGTTTATTAATGGGAAAACAACGGAAAGCTGCCACACGTCATTAGCATTATATAAAATACCATAGGCGTGGCTTACTTGCAGTGTTCTACCCGCGCGCTTTGGAGAGGCCGAATAGCTCTTACAAGCAAGCTCACGCCTATGGCATGAGCATTGCTGCACTACATTCTGGCCTCTCCAAAGCACGCAGAAACGTAGTAATCAATGCAGAAAATTTGATCTGCAAAATTATATTTTACGTTGCAGTAATCCAAATACCCTAATAGTGAGCATCTAGATTTATACTTTATCAAAAGTAAGAAATCATTTTCAATGTTACAAGATCTTGTAACGATTTTTTGAAATAAAAATGCGGAATTTATCCAAAGTTCTGAAAATGAATGAGGAAAGAGATAAAAATAGATTACAGGAAATTGGGGAGCGTTTGCGTAAAATTAGAGAAAAAGAAGTTAAGATAAGCCTTGATGAACTCGCATCAAGATGCGATGTTACTAAAGGAAATATCAGTAATATCGAAAACGGAAAAAAAGATTTTACGTTTACAACATTTCTTGAAATCGCAAAGGGCTTAAATGTCCACCCCAAGCACTTGTTGGATCATAATTTTAAATTTCTGAAAGAGGATTAAAAAGAATGCGCTTTGTTCCAGGATGATTTTTCCTACAAAAGCCCAACAGGGAACTAATGCTGCAAAAATCATCCTGGAACAAAGCGCAAGCCCGCGGCAGCGAAGATCAGACAATTACCATTGTTTGCCCCGCCGGCAGGGGCGCGAGGGATGGTGCGGCGGCTGCGCCTCCCCCGCACAAACCAACCCTACCGAATTTTTCCGGCCTTGTTCCTTAGCCGGATTGCTTCTTCCTCCTTTTCTTTTGCTTCATGTAACATAGCTGCTATGCGCTGCCTTTCCTCCTCCCATTGTACAACACTATCCCGGAAGGCTTGCGGATGCACATGATACAAGCTATCTATCGTAGACAGGAACGGGCGCAGTGGTTTTCCTGCCTGTAGCTGTATATAACGGTATTTTATATCTCCCGCCTTATAAGCCTGTAATATAGAGCGCATGTTGAACAACCACACAGTCCACAGGAATAGGCAAGCGGAAAGAATCAGCCCTGCCCTTACATGATGATGATGTCTTATTTCCTGTACAGGCGGACGTTTCAATAGATCGTTATTTATTTCAAGATTTTGCGATAGCGCATAAACCGCCGCTGTAGGGAACTTTAGGCGCTCCGGCATTCCTACTACATCTGTCTTTATCTGCTCTAAAGAAGTACCTACATTCTTTAACTGTTCTATGTAGTCTGGCATTTGTGGCGCTGCGCTATTCATATGCTGGATACCTTCATCAACTTTATTTAACTTGTCTACAATTGTCTGTAATAGCAACTCATTCATAAAATATAGTTTAATTCATTCTTAAATAGGTTTACTGCTAAAAGCCCAAACCACGTTTGTTGGCTTGCTGCTGTTCTCGTGTTATCTGCTGCTGCATTGTTTTTTGCAAGCCTATTACAGAATATTTCCGGTCAATACTGCTACCTTTAAAAGCATACAAACCTTTTTTAAAACTAATACCCTGTAATTGCTCGCTATCCCCTTTGTACTTATACTGTACATCTATACCTTTTTTCAGCAGCTCCTTTTCCAATGCTGGAAAGGTTTTACAGCGGAGCAATGCTTTTTCTATAGCCTGGAAAATTTCATAACGCGCCGTTTCTTCATGATTGAGGGCTTGCAGGTTAGTAAGGGCTATTTTCTTTTCAATGGCTGGAACAAGCTGATATTCTTGGGTAAGCTGCACGGCGGCCTTCTTCCCGCGTAACCCTATCCAGTTATCACGGATTGCCTTTCCCCGGTTGTTGACCAAATTAGCAATAATATGCAGGTGTAAATGATGTGTGTCTGTATGCTTGGTTATCACATATTGAGTGTTGGTTATGCCCAGCTTTTCAAGGTATTCCCGTCCTATCTGCATCAATACCTCATTGGTTAGCTGTTCTCCAGGATAAAAGCTAAGGATACCATGAAAAACAGCCTTTCGCTTATCAGGTAACTGTTGCCTGCTCATTTCAAAATCATTACCCATATGCCGGTAGCTGTAATCTCTTACTCCTTCTGATTCCAGTATTTCTGCCCGATGTTCATCTGCGCAAACGTAACGACAGCAGCCATAAAAGGATTTACCGGTAATTACTTTACTTATCACGCCTTAACCAGTTTAATAGGTTATCAATCTGCCCACGGTAACTTTCAAAAAGTAGCATCGCATTCAACATACTCTCTTTGTGGGCTTGTTTCGATACCTGATTGATATTATTTGCCATCCCTATTAGCTGTTTGATATATGCCCGTTCCTCATCATTTAAGCGGGCTATCACACCTCCAAACAATGCCATCTGACGGATATAGCCAGTGTAACGCAAACCCGCTTTAGTGGCCTTTTCTTTCACGATAAAATACTCGGCTTTGGTAAACCGTACGCCTGTACGTATTTCTTTTCTAACGGCTTTAGGCGGCCTGCCGCCTTTGCCTTTCCTCTTTTCCTGCGTCTGTTCCATATCTTCTACGTTTTAATCTTTGAGGGCTGGCAGCTTTGCTGCCCTGCCCGATCTTCCCGTACAGGCGGCAATGCCGCCTGTACTTTCTCCGCAGACGGGTAGCGTAGCTGCCCGTCATTCTCCGCTAAGATCTCCGCACTTCCCCCTTGCGACCAACGGGAGCGAGGGGGCGAGCGGTTTTTGCGCAGCAAAAACACCGCTCGCTAACGGAGCGAAGATCCGTTCGACCTCCGCAACCGGATGGCAAGGCCAGCCGGTTTAACTCCGCATACAGGTAGCGTAGCTGCCTGTATCATCTCCCCGAACTGGTGGCAACGCCGCCGGTTCTATCTCCGCGGAACAGATAGCGAAGCTGTCTGTTCAATCATCGCAAACGGACAGCAAAGCTGAACGTTTAATCTTTGCTGTCTTGTTCGGGTTGTAATAATTGCTGAATGTCATTCCAGAGAAAGAATACACGGGATTCGATTTTGTAGCGCTTTAGCCGACCACGTCTGATCCATTCATAAATAGTGGGCTTGGTAACCTGGAACAGCTTGCATACCTCTGCCAGCTTAAAAAGGGGCTTGTAGGTCAAGCCGGGAGTTTCATAAATTGGTAGAGCGGGCCTGCTCTTCTCAGCATTTGTAACTTCTTCCCGAATAATAAGTCTTACCCGTTGCCAAAAATCGTCGGGGTCAAAGGGAAGCAACATGGGGGTTACAGCTTTTTCAATTTGCACATTTTCTTTCATACACTTACTGTTTTAGGCGACAAACATAGACCTGTGGGCAAGTTGAAAAAAACTAAGTATACTTAAGGCTAGGTATTAATGCAAAAAAAGGCGTTATGCCCCTTTCAATTTCATTTCCAACCCACCCAGCAGCTTAATAGCTGGAGAATGGCCCAATTTCTCAAAATAAACCTTTGAAACGGCTATACCTTTCACTATTTCAGCCCGTTCCTTTGGGGTAAGAGTTTTGGGGTGAATAATCCTACGAAGATTTTCTTTAATGCTGTCAGTATCCACACCAGTTAATCTGTTTATCATCTGAGCAGAAAAGGCATCACTAGCAATCCTCTCGACACCTGCTGTCTTGAATAAAGCATAAAGAGTGACGGTAAGCGCCGGAATTTTAGATTGGGTCTTAGCGCTCTTGGTTTGTGGTACGTCAATCTGCGCCTTTTTGTGGTTGGCAATCAATGATTCCAACTGCGGAAGAAAGGCTGATGAAAAGAAAGGTAAATAGATACAAAAGTAAACTATCCCAAAACTTATGGCCCCCATCATGCACAGTACAGATAAGTAAAGTAAACTAAAGTAAGGGTTAAATGGTAAAATAATAAGTAGTGCAATGCCGAACAATGACAGGAAGTGGTAAAGCACATCCCTATACCAATAATGGGCAATTAGCCTTCGTCGTGCCTTCAATATTCCATTGGGGAATAGCTGCTATTTGTTCTTTATGAATTGTATTCAGTTGTAGCTGATTATAGCCTGTATTAAGGGGGAGGTCAAAAGTGGCAAAGGATGCCAAACGCCGCAAAATCTTTTTCATAACACAAATCCTTTCTTAAATATACAATAAAAATTAATAATGCTAAATTTGATAGCTTTCGATCTAAACTCAAAACAAAAATACTATTTTAGCCAAAGAAATTATTAATCCAAAGGATAATTAGCCAAATCTGTGTGAATTGTTTAGACCCTAGATATTTTTTCATTTATAACTTAATCCCCCTATGTACTGTATTTTAAAAAAGAGGGTAATTCCTATTTTCTTGTGCTTCACCCTGCTTTTTTTGTTTGCCTGTAAAAAGAAGCCCATTGATAAAGAGAACGCTATTGATCAGGTAGACATTGAATCAATCAAAACATCTTATTACAAAGATGACTCATACAAGTTGATGAGTACACCATTAAATGACTCTCTATTCATTATATGGCGTCTTCAATGGGACCATATTTTGATCGGCCAAGAGAATGACAAAAAAGCTTATTATATCCCCTTTAGCCCCGAAGTTGTTGGAGGAATGAGGAGAGTAAGCAAAAACATTCAGGTTAATGAGAAAAGATATCTTGTTGCTTACAAAAAAAATGAGAAATTTCAATTTTATTACGCAAGTTCCGTAGATCAAGGTAATGAAATTGATAAGCCCCTGCCATTTACAGGGCGATTACTATTTAGCAAACCAGGTGTGTCTGGTGGGGTATATAATGAATTTAATAATGGTGTAAGATATAAAAATCCCACTGGAGCGCACACCGAGTCTTGTCTATACTATAGCATTTGCACATGGGTAGGATACTGCGATGGGGTTCAAACTGTAGTTTATACAAGGGGGCAAGGAACTCCTACAAAGACCTTAACTTGTGGAATACCGAGCATTTCCGCATGCCCTAATACTAATTGGTATTCAGGATGGTCCAGTTGGGACGTATTTTGCACAGGGGACATTATTGATCCACTTCCTCCCCCAACTTTACCTAACAATAATGGTGGTGGTTCTGGTGGTAGTGGCGGCGGTACTTTAGGTAGTGGAGGAGGAGGTATTTATAAACTTGACACTATACTTATAGATCCTATTCTGGTTTACCCGTGCTTTCAGTGGTCTGTGAATGCAATATTTACAAACAACATGAATAATATTATAACCTCAATTTTCAATCAACTTTTTGGAGGGACTGGCGATTTTACTGTTGTCTTTACGCAAGGGCAATATGGAAATGCCTTTGCAGCAAAAGCGCATCCGGAAAATAATTACTACATTAATATTGTTTTCAATACTGATCAGCTGGCACAATCTTCAAGAGAATTAATAGTCGCTTCCGCACTTCATGAAATGATACATGGAATTTTTCTAGCGAAAAAGGTTGCGTCTGGCGATCCTTTGGAATGGGGAGAGGCATTCCAACACCAGATTATGGCGACTTCCTATGTTGGTAATATGGCAGATGCTTTGCAATCTATTCTTCCTAATTTAACATACGCTGATGCGGAAGCACTGGCTTGGGGCGGATTACAAGGAACTAACGCCTGGCTTAATTATAAACAGACGCACGCTGTTGAAGCCAATAACATTCTCTTAAGAGCAGATCAATTTGATAAAAACCATACTAAAGGCACACGCTGCCCATAATAATGGCAGTTAGGCTAATTAACTTTAATATAATAAACAACACTACTATGCGTATAATTTTTTCAGCGATTTTATTTACTCTATTTTTTCTTCGTACCGGGTTGTATGCACAAAGCAATGATGGAAAAAAAGTAAGGGAAGATCTGGTCCGAATATTAGACAGAAACGCAAGATGGCCTATGGCATTAGCGGAAAAGAAAACGTCGGCTGTTTTTTCTCTCCGCATTAATTTATCAGAGTCCTATACAATAACTAGAATTGATGTCTCAAAGTTTTTTCCTAAAGAATTGATACCTCAACTTACTAATCCTGATATTTATAAAGGAATTAACTGGCAGGCGATTTTCGGAAAAAATACCAAAGGAGGACACTCATTCATAATCCCTTTTGTTGTTTATAATCCAGCGGAAAACAATGCTACTTTTTATGAATATACAGTTGAAGACTTATTCGTTTATCCTGGTGAGGTGTCGAACTTTGTAAATGCGACAATAATGCAAACCTACGCCTTGAAATACAAGCCAGGAATAAAATAAGCCAGGAGCACTATTGAGTTATCACTATTGCAGTGCCTTTATAAAAGGATAGCAGCTAATGTGCTATTATAATAGACTTCAAAAATTGCTATTCTGTAAATATCTTACGGAATAACAGTTTTTTTCGCTTAGAATTCATCTCCAAAAATGTAAATTACACATCGACAAGTCAACCCGCATAAAACTAAGTAAACCGAAACGCGAATCCGCACTTTGATAGACTAACAAATAGACCAAAACAACAAAGCCCGCGACCAGCGCAGGCTTTGAAACTTTCCAGTGATCCCCTTGGGACTCGAACCCAAGACCCATACATTAAAAGTGTATTGCTCTACCAACTGAGCTAGGGAATCCTTTGCTGTTAAGCGGTTGCAAAAATAGGAATATTTCTTTTTCTGCCAAATTTTTATTGAAAAAATTATCAAACACCATCCCATCAAGCATTTCAGCCAACCATCCTCCAAAAAAATAATTACATTTCTGTAAATGCCCTGTAATAAAATGCTGTTACTATCATCTTCTCACCTATTTTTGTGGGGCTAAATTATACCCATGAAAACATACTTTCAAAACAAGACTGTTGTCATCACAGGCGGATCGTCAGGAATTGGGAAAGCCCTGGTGTCGGAATTACTGACGCATGGAGCTACCATTGCGGTATGTGGCAGAAAACAAAACGCCCTCGATGCCCTGCAACAGGAAATCAATAACAGCAGCCTGTTTACCTTTGTGGCGGATGTGAGTGTGGAGGCCGACTGTAAAGCATTTATCGACGCTACTATTGCTAAATTCGGGAAGATAGATATACTCATTAATAATGCCGGTATCTCCATGCGTGCCCTGTTCCGTGACCTGGATGTAAGCGTGCTGAAATCGCTGATGGATATCAATTTCTGGGGAACGGTGTATTGCACTAAGTTTGCCTATCCTTCTATCCTGGCCAATAAAGGAACAATTGTAGGCGTATCTTCTATTGCCGGCTACCGGGGCCTACCGGCGCGTACCGGTTACTCAGCTTCCAAGTTTGCCATGCAGGGCTTCCTCGAAGCATTGCGCACCGAAAATTTACATACAGGCGTTAACGTGATGTGGGTATGCCCCGGCTTTACGGCATCGAATATACGCAATACGGCGCTTAACCCCCAGGGACAGGCACAAAGCGAAACACCACTGGACGAAGGAAAGCTCATGAGCGCAGAGGCGGTAGCAGCTGAAATTGCAAAGGCTATCGGCAAACGTAAACGTACCCTCGTACTCACCGGCCAGGGCAAACTCACCGTGTTGCTAAGCAAGCTGTTTCCGGGTTTCCTCGATGGCATGGTATATAACCACTTTAAAAAAGAGCCGGGGTCGCCCCTGCAGTAGTAAACAATTATTTCGCTTTAGCCGTTAACGTTAGTGTGAAAAAATTCCGCCCAAAATACGATCGCCTCGGGTTTTTTGTCTTTATTTGCAGTAAGTTAGCTCACATAACCCCCATGGCATCTTTTTTGGAAGGAAAGCGCACACTTAATTTGTCATTCTGAATGTGAGAAAACAGGTTGAATAGTGAGGACGGGATTTGCACTGTGGATTTTGAACATAGGGATTTGGATTTAGATTTTCTGGCATGTCCATCATAACATTAACATCAGACATAGGAATGCAGGATTACCTGGTAGGTGCCATCAAAGGGCAACTCTGGCAATACTGCCCGGAATGTCATGTTACGGACATCACCCACCATATCAGCCCCTTTAACTTACCACAGGCTACCTACATCTGCAAAAGCGCCTTCGCCTACTTCCCCCTCGGTACTTTCCATTTTGTACTGATCAATTTATTTGACAAGCGACCGGATAACGTACTGATAGCCGAACATAACGGACAATATATCGGCTGCGCGGACAATGGCCTGCTCACCATGATTGCCGGCGGTATGCCGGAAAAGGTGATTAAACTGCCTTTGCCTCCCGACGCACCCAAAAATACTTTTACCATCATCCAGCTGATGGCTTCGGCCGCCAGGGAACTTAGCCGGGGTAAGGCCCTCGGTGAACTGGGACCATTAACCCAGCAGATCACTGTCAAAAATAACCTGCAGCCACTTGTAGGCGACGATTTCATAGAAGGACAAATCATTCATATCGATACCTTCGAGAACGTGGTGGTCAATATCACCCGGCAACAATTCGATATGCAATGCAAAAACCGCCGTTTCCGTATCTTCTTCCGCCGCGATGAAGTTATCAGCCAGATCAGCGAAACCTACGCCGACGTACCCGAAGGCACCAAACTGGCCCTCTTCAACGCTGCCGGATACCTGGAAATAGCCATCAACAAAGGTAATGCAGCCGGACTCTTTGGCCTCCAGGGCTTCAGAAGAGACCAGCTCACCCAACCCGCCGGATACCAGCAACTGTCATACTACCAAACTGTAAGAATAATTTTTCAATGATTAACCGTATCGTTAAAATGGAATTTCACCCGGAAAAAGTAACTGCCTTCCGGGAGCTCTTCTCACAACAACAACTGCTGATCCGCCATTTTCCCGGATGCCTGCACCTGGAACTATGGGAACACCCCGCTTCCGGTAACACCTGGTTTACCTTCAGCCAATGGGAATCTGAAGCCGCACTTGAAAAGTACCGGCAGTCCAACCTCTTCCGGGAAACCTGGGCCGCCACCAAAGTGCTTTTTAATGCCAAACCCGCCGCCTGGACAGTAAATAAGGCCGTCAGCCTATAGTTTTTCACCATAACCATTGAATGCTAACGCTTTTTTAATATCCCCGCTAACACAAAACGGGCACCTAAAAGCTAATAGCTAAAGACTAACAGCTAAAAAGATATTTCCAAAAAGTTAAAACTGTTCGTCAGATTAGCATAATTTGCTGTTTTTTATATTTTTGTCGGACCTTAAAACAACCTTATGAATTTTAAAAGGACCAACAACATGGTCGGCTGGGTCATCTGCATCATTGCCTGCTTTGTTTACATTAAAACGATGGAAGCTACAGGCAGCTTGTGGGACTGCGGCGAGTTTATTTCAAGTGCTTACAAAGTACAGGTTCCACACCCGCCCGGAGCACCATTGTTCGTGTTGCTTGGAAGATTGTTTAGTATGTTCCTGAAACCATCTCAGGCTGCACTGGGCGTAAATACCATGACAGCCCTGGCCAGTGGTTTCACCATCCTGTTCCTGTTCTGGACCATTACCCACTTCGCACGCCGCCTCATGGTGAAAGCCGGTGAAGAGATCTCCCGGGAGAAAATGATCGCCATCATGGGTGCTGGTGCCGTAGGAGCGCTGGCATATACCTTTTCCGATTCATTCTGGTTCTCCGCCGTGGAAGGTGAAGTATATGGTATGTCCTCTTTCTTTACGGCCATCGTTTTCTGGGCCATCCTGAAATGGGAACATGAAGCCGATGAACCCTATGCAGACCGCTGGATCGTACTGATCGGCTACCTGCTCGGTCTCTCTATCGGTGTCCATCTCCTCAACCTCCTCACCATACCGGCTATGGTAATGGTGTACTACTTCAGACGCTTCAAAGTGACCAGCTGGGGCACTTTCTGGGCCTTTATTATAGGTTGCGGCGTTACCGGCCTGGTACAGAAATACCTGATCCAGGATACCGTAAAGGCATCCGGTTATATGGACGTATTCTTCGTAAACAGCCTCGGAATGGGATATTTCTCCGGATTTATCTTCTATTTCGTACTCATCATAGCGATCCTGATCATCGGTTACAGAAAGCCCAAATTTGGCATCTATGCACCGTTTATCGTGATCGCCACCGTAATCCTGGTACCCGCATTTAACGATACCAGCGGCGGTGTTATCTTCTTCAAATTCATACTGGCAGCTTTCTTCGTTGCCATTCCATACATCATGAAAGTGGTAGGCATAAAAACAGATTTTGCCAAAACCGCCCATTTCAGCCGCCTCACGATCTCCTTCGTGCTGTTCATGCTGATGGGCTACTCCACTTATATTACTACCATGGTACGCTCTACTGCCAATCCTTCAGTAGATATGTACAACGTAGATAACCCGATTTCCCTGGTGGGTTACCTCGGTCGTGAACAATACGGCGATTTCCCATTGATATATGGCCAGGTGTTCACCGCCCGCCCTACCGAATACAAGGAAGGCGGCAACATCTACGCGCGTGGTCCTAAAAACTACATCGTTTCCGGCAAGAAAATGGACCCGGTATACGCTCCTGAAGATATGATGCTCTTCCCACGCGTTTGGGATGCCAGCAACGACCAGGGACACGCCGATTTCTACAAATCCTGGCTGGGGCTCCAGCAGGGCGAAAAACCAGGTTTTGGCGATAACATCAAATTCTTCCTGCAATACCAGGTAAACTTTATGTACTTCCGCTACTTCATGTGGAACTTCGCCGGTAAACAAAATGATACCCAGGGCTATGGCAACGTACGCGATGGTAACTGGATTTCAGGTATTCCGTTTATCGATAACCTCATCTATGGCGACCAGGCAGCGATGCCCGACAGTCTGAAAGAAAACAAGGCACATAACACCCTGTTCTTCCTGCCGTTCATCCTCGGTCTCCTCGGATTCTTCTATCAATACAATAACCACCGCAAAGATACCCTCATCGTATCGCTGCTCTTCTTCTTTACAGGATTTGCCATCATTCTCTACCTCAACCAGGCCGGTAATCAGCCACGTGAACGTGACTACGCCTATGTAGGCTCCTTCTATGCCTACGCGATCTGGATAGGTCTGGGCGTGCTGTCTGTTTACAGCTTCCTGAAAAAGAAACTCTCCGGCCCCATCTCCCCTGTACTCGCCACCGGCATATGTTTGCTGGCAGTACCGGTACTGATGGCCTTCCAGGAATGGGACGACCATGATCGCTCTACCAAATACGTAGCAAGAGACGTGGCAAAAGATTACCTCGAATCCTGCCAGAAAAATGCCATCCTGTTCACCGTTGGGGATAACGATACCTATCCGCTCTGGTATGCACAGGAAGTAGAAGGCATCCGTCCGGATATCAGGGTAATCAACCTGAGCCTCCTCGGGGTCGACTGGTACATCGATCAGATGCGCAAAGCAGTTAACCAAAGCCCTGCCATCCCGATGACCTGGACCGCCGACAAATACCAGGGCGAAACCCGCAACTACATCCGCTTCTTCGATCCGGGAAATATTCCTGCCGATAAATACTTTAACCTGAAAGAAATCATGAACTTCATGGGAAGTGATGATGCCAACAGTAAAGTAACTACCCAGGATGGCGGCGCAGAAAACTTCCTGCCTACCCGTCAGCTGTTTATTCCGGTCGACAAACAAACTATCCTCGCCAATGGCGTGGTAGCAATGAAAGACAGTGCGAAGATCCTTCCTTCCATGCCTTTCAAAATCACCAAAAATTACCTGCTGAAAAATGACCTCGCCGTATATGATATCATTGCAGCCAACAACTGGAAAAGACCTATCTACTTTACCAGCCCTACAGATCTTGGCCTGAATGAATATATGCAGACAGATGGTCTCACCTACCACCTGGTACCATTACCTAAGCAAACATCTACCGATCCGCTGGGCATGGATATCAACGCCAACGTAGGCGTGATGTATGATAACCTGATGCACAAATTTGAATTCGGTGGCGCGCAAACACGCGGTACCTACTTCGATGAACCCAACAGGAAAATGATCATGTATCTCCGTCAGGCATTTACCAAATTGTCC
The DNA here is from genome assembly GCF_018224885.1 of Chitinophaga hostae. Taxonomy (GTDB): domain Bacteria; phylum Bacteroidota; class Bacteroidia; order Chitinophagales; family Chitinophagaceae; genus Chitinophaga; species Chitinophaga hostae. The sequence continues at coordinate 172,547 of NZ_JAGTXB010000015.1, forward strand.
GTTGCCATGACACAGGAAGGTTTGTCGAAAGACAGCGCCCTGAATGTGCTCCGTTATATGGACAAAAATATCATGGAAACCAACTTCCCGTACGCCATGACCACACCGGGTAACATGCACAACTACACGTCGATCCAGACTATTTACGCTTACTATATGGCAGGCGATGCTAAAAGAGCAGATGAACTGGCAGACAAGGTGGTTAAGGACTGTGAACAACAGCTGCGCTACTACAGCCAACTGCCACCAAGCAAAATGACCAACGACTTACAACGCGATGGCCAGAATGCACAACAGTTCATTACCTGGTTACACCAGATGAAATCTGACTTTGGCGTTAACGGCACCAAAAGAAATAAAGAAGGGATCATACAGGTAAATACAGAAGATTCCAATGCCGTACCAGCTGCGGCAAAGGACTCCGCAAGATAACCGTGATTCGTGTGATTGAATACGATGCTCCTGATAAACGGACATTGATATTTAATGATAAAAACAAAGAACCCGCCTGATTGCTATCAGGCGGGTTCTTTGTTTTTATATCCGCTTATCAGGATCATCATACGCATCACATCAATCACAGCTCAAACTTTTCACCGGGTTCACCAGCGCAGCCCTCACTGCCTTGTATCCTACGGCTATCCAGGCTATTAAAACGGATAGGCCAATAGCCAGTATAAATATGCCCCAACCCATGTCCGTATGGTAATGAAAACTAAACAACCACTTCTTCATAAAATAATACCCTACCGGAGCGGCCACCACAAACGCGATACTTATTAATATGGTAAACTCCTTCGAAAAAAGAAATACAATGCTCTGCACAGAAGCCCCCAGCACCTTACGTATTCCCACTTCCTTTGTTTTCTGTACAGCCATAAAAGATACCAGTCCGTATAATCCCAGGCAGGATATAAACATCGCCAGGAATGCAAATACCTTAAATAGCGCAGCTGTCATGGCCTCGGCCTTGTAAAAATTTCCAATCTGTGCATCAAAAAAAGTACAGTCATAAATATAGGTAGGATACACTTCGGTGAATACTTTCTCAATTTGTTTTAAGGTGCTGCCTATGCTTTCAGGATTCAACCGGAGCGCCAGCGTACCATAGTCATCATAGCCAGTTGAAATCAGGCTGGGCGCAATTTCATCCCGGAGTGAATTATTATTATAATCACGCAAAACCCCTGTTACCGGGTAACTTTTTAACCCGCCTTCGTCAACCGCAATCATCTTCCCTACTATATCTGCTGGTGAATGCAGGCCCAGCTTTTTAATAATCGTTTCATTTACCAGCACTTCCCGCATTGTATCACTGGGAAATGGATACCGCCCGGCTACCAGGCCTAAACGGAAAGTATTGAAATAGCCGGTGTCTGCAGCTACCCGCTTCACACTATAGGGCTGTCGCTCATTGTTATAGTAATAATCCGTGAACCGTCCCGACCGCGAAGATGGTTCCACAGAACATAAGCTGCCGGCTACTACGCCCGGCAGCTGTAGCAGCCGTGATTTCAGATAAGGATATTTAAGCTTTAAAGTGCTGTCGCTGGGCAGGTCAAGCAATACCACCGCTTTTTTCTCAAACCCCATCGGCTGGTTACGGAAAAACTGCATCTGTTTCACAACCACCAGCGTGCCAATCACAAGTAATTGGGCCACCACAAACTGGAATACCACCAATCCCCTCCTTAATGAAATACCCTTCGCCGATCGGGCGTTGATCCTGCTTTTAATAGCCGCAAGGGGATTGAAACCCGAGAGCACAATGGCGGGGTAAAAACCAGCAAGAAACGTTACAGCGATACCGGTAAGTAATAAAAAAAGTAAAATAGAAGGATACTGTAAAGGAGCTAACGCCAAAGGTTTCTGTATAAGATCACTCAGGTAAGGAAGGGCCACCCAGGCCATCATACAGCCCAATACCAGTGCCAATGCAGTGATCAACGCTGTTTCATTCAGGAATTGTTTTAGTAACTGGAGACGGTTACTTCCCAGCACTTTCCTGATCCCGATCTCCCTGGCGCGGTTAACGGATTGCGCAGTAGCCAGATTAATAAAATTGATACAGGCCACCAGCAACAGGAAGATCCCGATGATAGTCAATGCCCACAACTCTGCGGGCGACAGCGAGTCATCCTTCAGCGTGGGGAAACGTTTATCAAGGTGCATATCTTTCAGGGGCTGAAACGCCAGCGCTCTTACCCCTGTAGTATGATCGGCGTCTTCCCTGAAATGATTTTTTACAAAGGCAGGCAACCGCCCCTGCAACTGCGCTATGTTTTGCTGCGGTGATGTGAGCACAAAACACTGTGTTCCGCCGGAAAGTGAGCGCCACTCATTAATAAGGCCCGCATTACTTTCCCGGCGAAGCCAGGTGACATAGGAGGCGGCCATCCGCACCGGCAGGTCCGTATTGGCCGGCAGATCCTTATAAACACCCACCACACGTAATGGCACACGGAAAGACCATAGTTGTATGGTTTTCCCGATAGCATCTTTATAATTGCCAAAATATGCCTCGGCCAGGCTTTGTGTCAATACCGCTGTATTCGGCTCCTTTAATGCTGCCGCGTTGCCATCCAGCCAGGTGAAATCGAACAGGTCGAAAACAGCAGGTTCCGCAAAAAAGAGACCGGTAGATTCCTTAAATTTCTTCTCGTCAGCTATGCCCTTCCCGGGAACATATATCTGCGCGCCACCAATATATTCAACAACAGCTACCTTTTCCAATGCAGGGAAATCCTGTCGCAAGGCGGGCGCCAACGGCGCAGGCACCATGCCATGCGTCCATAGCACCTCTCCATTACTGCGGCTGTGGATAGTTGTCACCACGCGGAAGATCCTGTTGCGGTTATGCTGGTAGGTATCATAGCTCATTTCATTGCGGATCACCAGGAAGATCAGCAAGGTAGCACCAATGCCTACTGCCAGTCCGAGGATATTGAGCAGCGAGAAAGATTTCTTTCTCCAAAGGGTTCTGTACGATAGTTTGAAGTAATTATTGAGCATAACAAGCAGTATTGCGCTCCATAGTAACAAAAACCAGGACGGAAATATATTACATTAATTATCAGTGACATATATTCTCGCGCCTATACGCTGGTGTCCAGTAGAGAACAGGTCATGTCCGGTATCGGACATCCGGTGGCTCACTGCAAAAAAAATCCGAAGATCCCGGTCACACCGTTATCTTCGGATCTGTCATCTTAATAAAGATGAAAAATGATTACAGGTTGCTTACCATTGTTCTCCAGAAAGCAGCGCTGGCTTTTACTTCCGGTACATTATTGTCCCAGTTGTATTCGTACTCAGCAGAAAATAATCCTTTGAATTTCTGATTTTTCAGTGTTTCCAGCACCTTTGGCATCTGGCTAAAACCATTGCCCCAAATTACGTCATGTGCATCCGGCGTTTTGTCGCTCATGTCTTTAAAATGCAGGCTTACAATATGGCCATCCAGTTTTTTGATACATTCTACAGGATCCAGGCCGGAACGTACCCAGTGGCCAATATCAGCGCAGGCGCCCATCAACTTGCTTTTGCCTTTGATAGCAGCCAATACGATATCCGGGTTCCAGTAATGACTTGGTTTCGGATGGTCGTGGATCGCCAGCTTGATGTTGTATTGATCGCAAAGGGAAGAAATCAGATCCAGATCTTCTTCTTTAGGCTCAGAAGTTATGCTCTGGATACCCATCCTGTTCGCAAAATCGAATAACATACGCCATTCTGCAGCAGATGGCGGTACTACCACACCAAATGCTACCAGCACTTTATGCTTTTTCTTAAACAGGGATTTTACTTTTTCTTGTTGATCGGGCGACATATGGTAGTCAAATTTACCTTCGATGCCACCGCCAATCACCTGGCCAGGAAAGGCTTCCACATACTGGATACCGCAGCTGTCCATCTTGTCCAACGCCTCCGCCAATGTAAAATGATTAAATGTCCATGCCTGCGCTCCCAGCTTCCAGCCTAATGCATCTGCCCTGGCTTGTGCACCCGCAGAATTTGCAAATAATGCAACTGCTAATCCGCCCGCCAGCATCAATGCATTTCTCAGTTTTTTCATATAGTTATTTTTTTGATGATTGAAAGTAATTGCTTTCAGGATAAAATGCAAGTTTTCGCGAAAAAAATGCGGGGGAGGGAGCGCCTTCGGCGCTTGTCTTTGGGCAGGATTAGATTGATTTTGATGATTGTACTGATTTTATCCCCTTCTGATCAGGGGCTTTATTTATTTGATGAGTCCATAAAAAAAGGAGGTAAGCATCTTTCTAAAAAAGAAATAAAATCAGTACAATCATCAAAATCAATCTAATCCTGCCCAAAGACAAGCGCCGAAGGCGCTCCCCTCCCATTCTCCGCACCTTGTACACTTTCTAACCGAAAAGTGGTAAATTTAATCCAGAAGACGTGCTATGAGAGGAATACAATTTACCAGGTTCAACCCGGACGAAAACAAGAAACCACCTTTCCAGAAACTACTGGACCTTTTTACCCAACTCCTCACCTACACCAGCGGAGATATCTCAGAAGCCCTGCAGTGGCTCACTGAGCTGGATAAGGAATATAATCTCACGAACGAGGATTATGGGATCGGCGACTTTATTCAGGAGCTGAAAGACAAAGGATATATCCGCGAAAACGAGGAAAGCGGCGAAATAGAAATTACCTCCAAGGCAGAACAAACCATTCGCAAAAATGCCCTGGAAGAAATATTCGGCAAACTGAAAAAATCTGCCACCGGTAACCACAACATCCGCAAATCCGGTATGGGCGATGAACTCAACGCCGAAACCCGCCCCTTCGAATTCGGCGACGGCGTGGACCAGCTGGATATCACCGCATCCATCCGCAACGCACAGATCAATCACGGCATAGATAGTTTCTCTATACAACAGGATGACCTGGAAGTAAAGGAAACCGACTTCAAAACACAAACATCTACCGCCCTGATGATCGATATCTCCCATTCCATGATCCTGTATGGGGAAGACAGGATCACACCGGCGAAAAAGGTCGCTATGGCCCTCGCAGAACTGATTACCACCCGGTATCCCAAAGATACCCTTGATATCATTGTATTCGGAAACGATGCCTGGCAGATAGAAATCAAGGATCTGCCCTATCTGCAGGTAGGCCCCTTCCATACCAACACCGTTGCCGGGCTGGAACTGGCCATGGACCTGCTGCGCCGCCGGCGCAATCCCAACAAACAGATCTTTATGATCACAGATGGTAAACCCACCTGCCTGAAAATAGGATCACAATATTATAAAAACAGCTTTGGGCTCGACAGGAAAATACTGAACCGTACTCTCAACCTGGCCGCACAATGCAAAAAATTAAAAATACCGATCACCACCTTCATGGTCGCCACCGATCCATGGCTGCAGCAATTTGTCCAGGAGTTTACCGAAACCAACAACGGAAAAGCCTTCTTTTCCGGCACCGATAAACTGGGACAGTTTCTCTTCCGCGACTTCGAAAGCGGTAAAAGAAAATTCTACTGAAAAAGAATTACGAATTGCGGATGATGAATTACAACCTTCTGATTCATCATCCGCAATTCGTAATTCATCATTCGTAATTCGTAATTCTTTCAAATGAACACAAGCATAAAAACATTAGGCGAGCTCAAAAAAAGTGGCTATAAACCAGTATCAGTAAAAGAAGAGATCAGACGTAACCTGATAAAAAAACTACAAAATAAAGAAAGCACCTTCCCGGGTATCATCGGGTATGAAGACACGGTAATACCCGATACAGAAAGAGCCTTGCTCTCCAGGCACAACATCCTGTTCCTGGGCTTGCGCGGACAAGCGAAAACCCGCATGGCCCGGCAAATGACCGAGTTACTGGACGACTATATTCCCATCGTGGAAGGCTCCGAAGTAAACGACGATCCGTTTAATCCGCTGTCGCGCTATGCAATAGACCTGGTCGCCGAAAAAGGAGATCAAACACCCATCGCATGGCTGCCGGCCAGCGCAAGGTATGGCGAAAAACTCGCCACACCGGATGTTTCCGTAGCCGACCTGGTAGGCGATATCGACCCTATCAAGGCCGCTAACCTGAAACTCAGCTACGCCGACGAAAGAGTCATCCACTTCGGTATCATTCCCCGATCCAACCGCGGCATCTTTGTCATCAACGAACTACCCGACCTGCAGGCACGTATACAGGTGTCGCTGTTTAATATCCTCCAGGAAGGCGATATACAAATCAGGGGCTTTAAAGTGAGAATGCCACTGGATATCCTGTTTATTTTCACGGCTAACCCTGAAGACTATACGAACCGCGGTTCTATAGTTACGCCGCTGAAAGACAGGATCGAAAGCCAGATCATCACCCACTACCCTAAAACAATAGAAAACGCCCTGCTCATCACCGAACAGGAAGCCGATATCCATACCGATCAGCAGGCTAAAGTCCAGATCGCCGACATGGTGAAACGCCTGATCGAGCAGGTTTCTTTCGAGGCTCGCACCAGCGAATACGTAGATAAGAAAAGCGGGGTATCCGCCCGTCTCACGATCGCAGCCTACGAAAACGCCGTGAGCGCCGGTGAACGCCGCGCCATCATCAACAAAGAAAAGGAAACCCAGGTGCGCATCGGCGATCTGCAGGCCATCATCCCTGCTATCACCGGTAAAATAGAGCTGGTATACGAAGGCGAACAGGAAGGCCCCCTGCAGGTGGCGCATAACCTGCTCGATAAAGCCGTCCGCAGCCTCTTCGCGCTCTATTTCCCAAACCCCGATTCCTTCAAGAAAAAGAAACAGGGCGCGCAAGTGGAAAATCCCTACCGCAGCGTGATCCAGTGGTTCGATAAAGGAAATGCCGTACAGCTCCTGCAGGATGTAAGCGATAAACAATATGAAACCACCCTTGGGAAAGTAGAAGGGCTCAGGGAACTCATCAAAGCCAGTTTCCCGAAGGCCAGCAACAAAGAAGCGCTGCTCCTGATGGAATTCGTGCTCCATGGCCTTTCCTCCTACTCCCTCATCAGCAAAAAAGTGGTGGAGAACGAAACCCGCTTTAGCGACCTGCTCGGCACCATGATGAATTTCAGCCTGGGTGGGGATGGTGAAGAGCCGGAAGAATAGCCGCGGATGTTGTCTTGCCCAGGATTAAACTGATTTTGATGATTTTAAGATTTTGTTTTTACAGGATTTAAAAAGATTAGGGGAGATATAAGCGAACACATTTTTGCTGCTATCTCCCCTAATCTTTTCTAATCAAAAAAATAAAATCTTAAAATCATCAAAATCAGTTTAATCCTGGGCAAGACAAAATCCCCATAAATCCTGATTAAATTTTCCTATTTTGTATTTTTAAATGTCAATTCCACAATTATTAAAAACCGTTTTATTACATGAACAATTCCCGTAGAAATTTCATTAAATCAGCTTCCACGCTGATGGCCGGGGCCGGACTGGTATCCGCCCTGCCAGCTTCCCTGCAGGCATTACCGCTAAGAACCGTTGCTGCCAGCGACCGGCTCAATGTCGCTGCCATTGGCATCAATGGTATGGGCTGGTCCGATCTGACGGCCATGCTGAAAAACCCTGCCGCACAATGCGTGGCACTTTGCGACGTGGACAAAAACGTGCTCGACAAACGCGTTGGCGAACTGGCGCAGAAAGGTATTAAGGTAAAGGCTTACAGCGATTACCGTAAACTGCTGGAAGATAAAAACATCGATGCGGTTATCATCGGTACGCCCGATCACTGGCATTGCCTGCAAATGACAGATGCCTGTGCCGCAGGTAAAGACGTGTATGTGGAAAAACCTATGGGCAATTCCATCATCGAATGCCGCGCCATGGTAGCAGCACAACAGCAACACAACCGTGCTGTACAAGTTGGGCAATGGCAACGCAGCCAGCAACATTTTAAAGAAGCCATTGAATTTGTGCATTCCGGGAAACTCGGGAAAATACGACTGGTAAAAGTGTGGGCCTATATGGGCTGGATGAAGTCCATACCTGTAAAACCAGATGGCACTCCACCTGCGGGCGTAGATTATAAGGCCTGGCTGGGTCCGGCTACCACCCGTCCTTTTAACGAAAACCGCTTCCACTTTAATTTCCGCTGGTATTGGGATTACGCAGGCGGCCTGATGACCGACTGGGGCGTTCACCTGCTTGATTATGCCCTGCTTGGCATGAAATCCGGCGCTCCCAAATCCATTATGGCTGCTGGTGGCAAGTTCGCCTACCCCGACGATGCCGCAGAAACGCCGGATACTCTCACTACGGTTTATGAATTTGATGACTATAACATCCAGTGGGAACAGGCTACAGGTATTGATGGCGGCCCTTACGGACGTACGCACGGCATCGCTTTCCTCGGCAACAATGGTACCCTGGTACTGGATCGCGGCGGCTGGGAAGTGATCCCCGAAAAAGGTAAAATGGAAGCCGTTCCCCTCCGGAAATCAGTAGATAACGGCCTCGATCTGCACACCACCAATTTCGTGGAAGTAGTGAAATCCCGCCGCCTCACCGATTTGCATGCACCGGTAGAAGTAGGCTCTCTCGTGGCTACCACCGCGCAAATGGGTAATATCGCCTATCGCACCGGTAAAAAAATATACTGGAATAAAGAGGCCGGCAACTTCACCGACAACGATGCCAACAAACTGTTAGCAGCACAGTATCACAACGGATACAGGCTTCCTAACGTAACCGCATAAACGAAATTATTCACAAAGTTTTCATCTACCTAAAAAATTAAAAGAACACATGCGTACGTTACTTCTCTCTGCCTGCACGCTGCTATCTCTTACTGCAGCCGCGCAAAACAATGAGCAGATGAAACCAGAAGCCACAGAGGTCTGGGAACCAATTCCCAAAGTCATTAATCCGGGTACCGAAGTCCTCACGCCTCCCTCCGACGCCATCGTGCTGTTCAACGGCAAAAACCTGGATAACTGGGAAGCAGAGAAAGGCGGTCCGGCCAAATGGGAAGTAAAAAATGAGGTGATGACGGTGGTAAAAGGCGGCGGCGTTATCAAAACCAAACAACAGTTCGAAGACTTCCAGCTGCATATCGAATGGCGCACCCCTGCTGAAGTAAAAGGCGAAAGCCAGGGCCGCGGCAACAGCGGTATTTTTATGCAGGAAAACTATGAACTGCAGGTGTTGGATAACTATAATAACCGCACCTACTCTAACGGTCAGGCAGGTAGTTTCTACAAACAAAAAATTCCGCTGGTAAATGCCTGCAAAAAACCAGGCGAATGGCAAACCTATGATGTTATCTGGACGGCTCCCCGTTTTAACGACGATGGATCGCTGAAAAGCCCGGCACGCGCCACGGTGCTGCAAAACGGCGTATTGGTGCAGAATAATGTGGAACTGGAAGGATCAACACAATATATCGGTAAACCTTCTTATACAAAACATGGCGCCAAATCCATTGCCCTGCAGGATCATGGGAATCCGGTAAGCTATCGGAACATATGGATTAGAACATTATAAAACCAGTTTTTTTGTCTTGCCCAGGATTTTGTCTTGCCCAGGATTAAACTGATTTTGATGATTTAAAGGATTTTTTTCCTTTTTGATTTTAAAAGATTAGCGGAGAAACAAGCTAATTTACTTACATCTACGCTAATCTTTTAAAATCAAGTAATAATCACAAAAAAATCCTTTAAATCATCAAAATCAGTTTAATCCTGGGCAAGACAAAATCCTGGGCAAGACAATATTCGCTGCACTAAATCGCTGCCTCTTTCTCTATATTCAGCGATAAAAATACCGCGTCACTAATCGGATTGTCATAATACGCCGCAATAGGTTCAAATCCCAGCGAAGTATATAACTCAATCGCAGGACGCATATGCGCCAGGGTATCCAGCAAAATCCGTTTATACCCCAATGCCCTGCTCTCTGCTATAGCAGCACTCGCGAGGGCCTTCCCTACGCCATGCCCCTTAAATGCATCCTTTACAAAAAGACGCTTCATTTCTGCAATACTGTTGTCGAATGGCCGAACCGCCACACAGCCTGCCAGCTGCCCATCTACCAGCGCCAGCAACAATGCTCCTGCAGGTGCTACATATATACCAGGTAAACTGGCCAACTCTTCTTCAAATCGTTGAAAACTAAGGTCAACATTTAACCAATTGGCATATTCGCGGAAAAGCAGCTTCACCTGGTCCAGGTGCTTGGAATCTTCGGCGGTTACTTTAATAATCTCTGTCATAACCACTTCTTTTTATTGTACATAAAACGCAAAGAGCCTTCTGCATGCAGAAGGCTCCTTGCTTGGATAAATGTGGGCAACGTTCTTTTTAGTAGAAATGCTGCCGATATCTTATTATCAAATTACATATGCTGTACCTAAAGCTTTAGTAAATTATTGATAAAAATCTCTTGCCTTCTGTTTACTCAACCAGCCTAATGCGGGGGATGCAATATAACTTTTTACATTGACATTTCCTTATCTATTTTTCAAACGATTTCCGTCCACTGAAACCAGCCAGCAGCGGCCTTTTGCAGGCTGGCTCCGGTAGCGGGCAACAAGCGCGTCCATACCAGGGCTGATTCAGCAGCATATTAAAAAAATAAATACCGGGAGAAAAAAAGGATGCCAAAATTGATAAAGGAAGTATTTACAGAGATGGATCACAACAAGTGCGCTGATAGCAACAATTTACACTGCAACTTACCGGAAAAGAAAAAGCCGCGAAATTCGCGGCTTTTATCTTTTCTTTGAGAGGTTTCGAGCGGATTCGAACCGCTGTACGAGGTTTTGCAGACCTCTGCCTAGCCACTCGGCCACGAAACCATCTATTTCAAAACGTCCGCCCTAACTGCCCCACTGGCGTACATCTCATTCGTTTTGTGGGATTGCAAAAGTAGTAAATTTCTGATTACCACCAAATATTATTTAAAAAATATCTAAAAAATTATTTTGATAATAGGGCAGAACAAAGGAATATTGAGTCTGAAAAACTGGAATTGTTGATTTGTGAATAATAAAAATTAGTACAATGGATAATCGTATTGCTGAATCAGAACTGATCATCAACAGCCGCGGAGCGGTATACCACCTCGATGTAAGACCAGATGAACTGGCACATACCATCATCACCGTGGGTGACCCCGACCGCGTTGGCGCAGTAAGTCAACATTTCGATAAAATAGAAGGCAAATATCAACACCGCGAATTCGTTACCCATACCGGTTATATCGGCAGCAAACGTATTTCTGTTGTATCTACCGGCATCGGCACCGACAACATCGATATTGTACTCAACGAACTCGACGCACTGGTCAATATCGATTTTAATACCCGGCTCGTTAAATCCGAACTCACCGCCTTACAAATTATACGCCTCGGCACTTCCGGCGCTTTACAGGAAAGCATTCCGGTCGACAGCTTCGTAGTATCCTCTCATGCCCTGGGCCTCGATAACCTCATGCCCTACTATGCATTCGAGAATACTACCGCCGAAAAACAACTGCTGGAAGCCTTCCGCGGACAGGTATTCCTGCAACCCGGCGGCGCTAATCCATGCCTGTTTGAAGCATCTGCGAAATTGCACGATCACTTCATGGATGGTTTTCATACAGGCATCACCGTTACCTGCCCCGGGTTTTATGCACCACAGGGCCGGGTACTGCGCGGTACCCTGTCAAACCCCAACCTGATCGATAACCTCACCGGCTTCTCCTACGAATCACACCGCATCACCAACTTTGAAATGGAAACATCCGGTATCTATGGTATGGGACGCGTGCTGGGGCACGAATGCCTCTCCATCAGTGCCATCGTGGCCAACCGGATCCGTAAGGAGTTCAGCAAAGACGGAGGCGCCGCGGTAGCTGCACTCATCGAAAAAGGACTGGGCATCATCGCCGCTATTTAAGCGGAAACGCCCCCTCCCAAACATGGCTTATTTTTTTATCTTTGCTGTATGAACAATATCCACTTCTATAAATACCAGGGCACCGGTAATGATTTTGTGATCATGGACAACCGGAACGGAGAATACAACTGGCTCACAGACGAACAGGTGAATGAATTATGCGATCGCCGTTTCGGCATCGGCGCTGATGGACTCATGTTACTGAATAAAAGCGAAGACTACGACTTTGCTATGAAATATTATAACGCCGACGGCCGTGAAGGCACTATGTGCGGCAACGGCGGCAGATGCCTCGTAGCCTTTGCACATAAAATGGGCATCGGCGACGGTAACCTCTACTTCATTGCCGTAGATGGCGAACACGAAGCCACCATGGACGGCAACAACTGGGTAAACCTCAAAATGTCTGATGTACATGATGTAGAAAACGGCCCGCTGTACTTTTACCTGAATACCGGATCCCCTCACTTCGTAAAGTTTGTGGAAGATGTACAGGCCGTAGATGTATTCAACGAAGGCCGCGGGATCCGTTACAACGAACGCTTCGCAGCAGAAGGCACCAACGTCAACTTCGTACAGCCCTTCGAAAGCGGCATCTTTGTTCGTACCTACGAAAGAGGCGTGGAGGATGAAACCTACTCCTGCGGCACCGGCGTTACAGCCGCCGCACTAACGTTCGCAGGCAGAGAAGAAAAAGAATATGTGGTACCCGTGCAAACTTTAGGCGGACAACTGGAAGTGCGCTTCTCCAAAACAGGAGAACGTACCTACAGCAACATCTGGCTCTGCGGCCCCGCCACCCTCGTATTTGAAGGCGATATCACCGTAAAATAACAATGATCACCATAGCCGTTTTTACAGGATTACCTCCCTGCAGAAACGGCTTTTATCCTATCCCCTGTCCTTCATCGCAGCAGCATAAACACACGGCATGAATTATCACTTAATGGTCGACGACAAGTTCATCAATGATTTTATTCGCGATGCGGAAAAAGTAGCACCCGGAAATAATACCTATATCATTGATAACTGGAAAAACAAAGCAAAATTTGTAAAATACGACCAGGCAATCTTTGCCCCCTTTTATACGCCCGCTTTTACTGCTATCTTGAAAAAGATTACCGATAAAGACAAGGTATTTGTACACTGGGCCTCGGACCTGGCAGTACAGGCCGTATTATCCCTCCCGGCAAATATTACTACAGGTATGTTCTTCTGGGGAGGCGATGTGGTAGAAATACCCGCTTCCCGCTTCAAAAAAACAATATACGGCCCGCTAAGCCTGGAATACTTTGAAAAAAACGAGGAGCGCCCAAAGCTGAAATTCAATCCCATGCGGCCCAAAAGAGTATTTAACTCTTTTGCGCAACGCTTTTTCAATTATAAAGGACCCGACAGGAAAGTAGCACGTACCCGGGAACAGTTCTTTAACCGCCTGAATCTCTTCCTCCATTGGAGCAGAATCGACTACGAATGGCTGCAACGCCATTATACCACCGCAGCGGAATACCGTTATTTCTATTACGACTGCGGCCAGAAACCGGATGAAGCAGAGCAAAAGGTGATGAATGCGCCGAAAGATACCAGCGTTACCACCATCCTGCTGGGCAATTCAGATACCGTTACCAACAACCACCTGGAAGCATTACAAGCCCTCGCTCCCTATAAAGATCAGCCCATCAAACTGGTGATACCACTGAACTATGGCAATCCAAAATATGGCGACCTGGTTGAGAACGAAGCCAAACGCATCTTTGGCGCCGATAAAGTAATGGCGCTGCGCAGTTTCCTGAACCGCGACGACTACTACAAACTACTCGCACAGGTAGATGTAGCCGTTATGTACCATTATCGTACCCAGGCTGCAGGTAATATACTGGCGCTGCTTTACAGGGGCAAAAAGATTTTCATTCACGGTAACAGCACACTTTACCGGCTGTTGAGCAACAATAACATCGCCGTATTCGATTCCAAAGAAATCGGGGAAATGGACTTTAAACAGTTGATAGCGCCACTCGACAAGGCTACCATCGAAAAAAATATTACGATAGTAGACAGGCTTTTTAATGAAGCCGATAAATTAGCCGCGCTGAAACTGGCATTGAATTAAGCATACAATTGTTATAAATAAAAAC
>NZ_JAGTXB010000016.1 GCF_018224885.1 Chitinophaga hostae
GCTTTTTTCGGCTATCTGATCAATGTAATCGTTCCTTTAAATTCAAAGCTTTCCCCGCTTTCGCAAATCGTTTTGAGAGAATAGATGTAAGTGCCAATAGGCGCTACTTTGCCCCTGTTTTTTCCATCCCAGCCGGATACCGGTGCATTGACAGGGAAGTGCAGATTTTCAAACACCAGCGTACCCCAGCGATCATATATTCTCAGGTATTCAATTTCTTTCACGCCCCTGCCTTTGGGATAACAATACTCATTTTGTCCGTCGCCATTGGGTGTAAAGGCATTGGGCATAAATACTGCACCCTGGTTGCAGGTAACATGAATAATAACATCATCGCTGGCTTTGCAGCCGAAGCGGTTCTCTACCTCCAGCACATAACGGGTGGTGAGGTTAGGAATTGCTTTTACAGACGGACAGGTACTGCAATCCAGGTATTCCACCGGCGACCAGTTCCAGCGTATCACATCATTGCTGACAGCTGCGCCAAGCGATACCGGCACACTGGCCATGGCCTGCAAATCGGCGCCCAGCTGCACTGTTGGCAGTGGATTTACCTGCACCTGCAGGCTGGCATTATCAGAAAAACATCCATCCTTATCATACCCGGTAACCTTGTAAGTGTAATTGCCTGCATTTGTCAATGTAGCGGTTGGCCTGGCAATGTTTGTATTATCCAGCCCGGGGCCATCCCATACATAGCTGTCCGTTCCTGTTACCCACAGCGGCAGTTTATCATTTATACAAAGCCCGGTGTCGGGTGTAGCGCTAATAGTGAAGGGTTGTACCACCCTGATGTTGACGTCGCCGGTGTTAATGCAGCCGTTGTTATCGGTCACCTTTACCTGGTAGGTAGTAGTAGTCGTCGGGGTAGCCTGCGGACTGGCAGCAGAAGGATTGTTAAGTCCTCCGACCGGTGTCCATTCATATTTAACACCGCCACTGGCCTGCAATACAGTGGTATTATGCAAACATACAAAATCACTGAGGGCGGTAGCCTTTGTATCGGGCAAAGGCAGGATATTAATGGGATGATGTGCCGTATCTGTACAACCTTCCCTGTTGGTTACTGCAAGCGTTACATCTACCATACCCGGTGTGGTAAACGCCTGTTCGGCTGGTTGCTGTTTATTATCGGTGCCCTGGCTGCCAAAGTTCCATTTCCAGGAAACCACGTCGCTGCCGGATGTGCTTCCGCTAAAAGCTACCGGCACATCCTTACAGGCTTTATCCGGACCGCTGATCGTTGCCGGCGCCACAGGCAGCACCACCACGGTGGATGATACTGTTTTTTCACAATTATAGGCCGTTGTAGTCGTTAATGTAAACTCGTAGGTGCCTGGTTTAGTGACGTGGAATTTAGGTTTAGCCGTATTAGTTCCTGTGGCTATTACGGAGGGATCATAAGTCCATTTATAGGTAGCCGGCATTCCCCGGCTCATAGAATAGCTGGTGAATTCCGGGGCAAAGGTAACATCGCCTTCACCGCATAACTGTGTGGCAGACGGATTCATTTTTACCTCCAGTTTATCTATAATGATAGGATCTTTGAGGAAGGCCACTCCCCGGCAACCCAGGTTATCGGTCAGCAATAAACGCGGGTTGTATATTCCCGGTGTTTTAAATGTATGTGTGATCACCGGATCTTTGGTTTCCTGCACAATACCATCCGTAAAGTCCCAGCTGAATGTGGCCGCTTTTGCAGCGCTAATATTAAATACTACCTCCTGTTCCTGGCAGCCTCCCTGCGTGTTAGGTGTTATTGCAGCAAAAGGCCCGGTTACAGAAATGATTTCTTCTACCTGGTCTTCCGTGCCGTCACTTCCTTTTACTTTTAAGGTCACTTTATACTGACCGGATAACGTGTAGGTGTGTACGGGGTTGGTCTGGTCTGAGGTACTTCCGTCGCCAAAGTCCCAGGAAGAACTGATATAGTTGAAGGACTTATTGGTAAAGCGGAACAACATCGGCGCACAATTGCTGCCATCCACGAAGGACGAAGTATAGCTGAATGCGGCGCCGGTTTTGGTCACCTTGATCTCCTTTTTAGCGGTGTCTTTACAGCCATTGTTGTCCGTAATCTGTAATTGCACCGTATATAAGCCCAATGCAGCGTAATTAACAACGGCGTTAGCCGGGTTTGAAGAAGCCGTACCATTACCAAAGTCCCAGCGTACGGTTGCTATGGTACCGCCAATATCAGTAGACTTATTGGTAAAAGTTACGTTGCTGCCAGGTTTCACCACGTATTTATCGGCAATGAAATCTGCGTTGGGACCATTTACCTGCAGGGTTTTGCCGGAGTACACGTTCGCGCATCCGTCTTTATCCGTGACCTTTAATACCGGTTTGAAACTTCCGGCGGTATCATAGGTATGTGTAAATGGTTTTGCAGTGAAGGTTTGCGATGGTGTACCATCGCCGAAGTCCCACTCCCATTTTGCCACGCCGCTGCTATACGTCAGGTCAGTGGCATCTGTGAGGGTTACTACCGTGCCGCGGCACTGTGCATTTGCCGGAATATTAAAACCGGCTAAGGGGCCGCGTACCGCCACGTTTACCACGTTGCTGCTGTCGGCGCAGCCAACATTGTTAGTGGCCACCAGTTGTAAAGCCTGTTTACCGGGAGCCAGGTTGGTAAAACGGTAGCTGGTGAGCGTGCTGTCCGGCCAGGCGTTGCCGTTAGCCTGCCAGGAGTAGCTGCTGGCGCCGTAAATGTCCGGATTGTACTTACTTATTTTTGTAACAACAGTATCGCTGCTGCACAAGGTATTTTTATCTGCCGTAATTACCACGGGTGAAGCGGCAATTACCTCCACTATCCTGACTAAATTGGTAGTACAGCTGCCATCGGAAACGGTGAGGCTTACCTTGTATTTTCCTGTTTTAGGATACACATGCGTAAGGGTGGCGCTCCGGGTGGTGTAAGCCGTATCTTTACCGTCGCCCCACTCCCATTTCCAGGATTTCACCTTGGTAGAGTTTTCCATAAATGTGACCTTCAGCCGGTTGTTACAATCTGCATTGGCCACGCTGAAACGCGGGAAAGGATCGGTTGCTTCTATGTATTGCTTTTTAGTAAGCACATTACTACAGGTACCGTTCCATACCTTCAGGGTAATATCATATATAGCCGGGGCGCTGTAGCTGTGTTTGGGCGCAGGGCTGTTATCCTGGCTGGTGGTATGATCACCGAAATCCCACTCCCATCTATCGCCAACGTCCGACAGGTCTTTGAAACTTACCGTGGTATTACCGCAAACTTTCGGGATATCCGGTGAAGAAAAATCTACTGTGGGTTTGCGGTACACTGTTACATCCTGCTGGCATTTTACCGTGCCTTTGCAGCCGCTGACAGTAGTATAGGTAAGTGTAACCGGGTACCGTCCTTCTTTGGGATAGGTATGCGTAGGACTGGCCTGCGTTGATTTAGCAGTGCCATCTCCGAAATCCCAGCTATAGGTGGCGATCAGATCGCTGCTGTTGCTGGTAGCCACAAAGCCGGGGGCAATTCCTTCACATCCGCTGGCGCCGCGTGCAGTGGCAGTAATAATTGTTTGCACTATGGGAACATCGGCCTTGCCTACGGCAATACAGCCGGCGGCGTTGGTAGCTACCATGGTAACCTTATAAGTGCCGGCAGCGGTATAGCTATGTGCTGGATTTTGTTCCGTAGAAGTTTGCTGATCACCGAAATTCCATTGCCAGCTGATAGCGCCAGAGGAGTTGCTGTTATAATTAATAGCAGCGGGCAGCGCGCAAACGGGTTTATTGTTACTGCTGATAGCGGCTGTTGGTGAAACGTTTACTGTCAGCTGTTTTTCCACCACCTGCGTACAGCTTCCATAGGTAGCCGTCAGCTTTACGGTGAGCGGACCTGCAGCAGCAGGTGTATAAGCAATAGCTGCATCGTTTCCGCCAAAAGGCTGCCCGTTGATTTCCCAGGTATATTTATCCGGTTTGGTACTCGTAGTAACGGCTGCAAATTTGTGAGGAACGCCAGCGCAGCTCAGTGGCGGCACCTCCATGCCTGTGCTGAAATTGGCCACATTAATGTCGCTGACCGTTTTCGTTCCGGAGCAACCCAGGTCATTACTCACGGTGAGTGTGATCCTGTGTTTACCGGGTGTGGTAAACGTATGTTTGCCGGGATCTTTTGCTGTGGAAGTGGAACCATCATCAAACTCCCATAGATAGCTGAGGTTACCGCTGCCGGTAGATGTATTGGTAAAAACAACATCTGCCGGCGCCTGGCAGAGTGTTTTACTGGCAATAGTGAAATCGGCTTTAATCGCCTCCAGCGCTTCCACTGCTTTTTCCAGCCGCAGGAAATTCGTGCAGCCATGACTGTTAGTAACGGTTAACGTTACCGCATAAGCTCCGGGCCTGTTAAAAGTGTGGGTAATGCTGCTGCCGCTGCCATCAAAACCATCCCCGAAATCCCATGCAGCTTTAGCCATAGTGCCACTTACCGGGTCCGATTTATCCGTAAGGGTGGTTGTAAAAGGTGCGCAGCCACTGGGCGGGGTAGCGCTGAATTTCACATTAGGCTTGCTCCATACATTGATGTAGTTGGTCTTTGTAATAGTATTGGTTCCACCGGCAGCGTCCGTTACGGTAAGTTTTATGGTGTAACTGCCTGCGGTGACATAAGAAGCATTTGGATTTTGTTCGGTAGAAGTAAAACCATTGCCCAGGTCCCATTTCCATGATACAGGATTACCTGTGGAATGATCAGTAAAAGTAGTGACCAGCAGCCCGCAATCACTGGTATTGCTGGCCGTAAAATCAGCTTTCACCTGTGCACCGGCGGTAAAAGCCATAAGGCAACAGGATAGCATACACGTAAAAAACAAAGCAATAATATTGCTTCTGACAGTTACAATTAGGTTCATGTTTCTCAGATACGGATACGGATAGATATTGACTCTCGATACGGTTGTGACAACCAAAGTACAACCTTTTTGGGGAAATATGGGTAATAACTTTAAACAAAGTGTCCGTAATACACAAAGGAGGGCACTTCATGAATGAAATGCCCTCTTTCCTGAGATGCTTTATGTATAGCCGATCCGGCTGCTAATTATACTTCAGTTTGATGGTCACTTTCCAGACTCCCTCCTTGAGTATCGACATATCGAACCAATAGTTGAAATAGTCCCCGTTAATATCCCCGTTATTATACATATCAATTCTCAGCACCTGCCCGGAAACAAAGGGTAGCGGGAAGCCCGCTATTTCCAGTTCCAGGTGATCCGGGAATTCGGTATATTTTGTAGGATTATTCAGTCCGAGGTTATGCCAGTCTTTCAGATCCGTAACGCCGGGCGTACTGGAATAATCATATCCCAGCAGCGTTTTCGGGTCTACCGGCGAACCATCTTTTTTCAGCACATATACCAGGATTTTGTTACCGGTGTTTACCTGCCGGTCAAAGGTAACGTCCAGGCCGGTGATGTTGCCATCCAAGCCTGAAAGCCTGTAGGTATATGGCAGGGCATAACTTACATCAATGGTCAGGGCTCCTTTCAGCAGTCTTTCTCCCCCGCTGTTTTTTACCCTTACGTCGATGATATACTTTCCTTTGGTAAATATAGTGGTATCAGTAGCTTCCGGGTAAATCAGGATGTTTCCATTCTCCGGGTTGATGTCAACCGCGGGGCGATTCACTTTTGTACGTTTCTTGTTAAGCTCCTCCACTGTTTTTTCCTTCGACGTATATTCCGCCTGCCAGAAATAGGTATCTACCTTATAGTTCATCAGCTTATCAGCAATTTTCCCATCTTCATAATGTATCGCGTCGATGGTAAATTCCAATGGCTTGGTGGATTCATCGGTTACCACTGCACCCGACTGGATGAGGGAAGCCCCCACTGCTATTTTAATAGAGGGGTTGGTATATTTGAGCGCAGGACTTAAAAAGCCATCCGCACTGTCTTTCTTACACGAAAACATAAACAGCGTCAGGGACAGCCATGACATCCATTTTATGGTCAATGATTTTTTCATGGTAAAATGATTTAGACTATCTGTTATATTTTTGTTTCAAACCTGCCGCAAAGCTGGATCCGTTGGTTAGTACATGCACAATAGCATTGGCAGTAATAAGGTTATGTGTTTGAATGCTGGCAGAATATGCAATTGTATCTACACCGGGTATTTTTAAATGTGTATATACGATTCTATAGGCAGATGTTTGTAATGAACTGCTGGCGCTGGTACCTCCGTCAACACCGCTAATTTGCAGACTGTCCTTGTTGGCAGCAAAGTAATATCGCTGTTTATCCTTCACCGCTGTTTCCAGGTCTACTTTAGCATTGGGAACTATAAACCGGCCAAGCAAAGCTGCCAGGGTATCTTTTCCGATATCGGCCAACGGCTTTGGCGTTTGCCTGTCGTCCGGATTATAATTCATCTGCAAACGCAGCACCGCATTATTGGGCGCTGCAAAAAAAGTGATGTTAGCGGTATTGACAGCGGCTTTGGCGTTCGTGAGGTCAATGATCTTAACCAGGGAATCGAACATATGATTTGGTCTGCTCTTCAGGAAATCATATACCGTCATTCTTTTTTCTTCCTCTGATTGTTTAGACAGACCACCATCCATGTAATAGTTATCTTTCCGGCATGCTGAAAATATCAGCATACCAACTGCTGCCAGGAGCGCTGTTTTCTTCAGTGAAATATTTTTCTTCATACAATAAGTTATTTCCAGTATTCATTCTGAGTGATCAAAAAATTGCTTTTCGCGATAATACCCTGATCTATTGGCAGCAGATATGCGCCTTTCTGGTACCAGTCGGCCGCTGTAATTTTTGAATCTTTGTCCAGCTTTCGTGTTCTTACCAGGTCAAAGAAGTATTGTCCTTCCCCGATCAGTTCTTTTCTGCGTTCGAGCAAAATGGTATCCTGAATATTTCCGCCGCCGGCATAAGGGGTGGCAAATGCGCGCGCTCTTACTTTATTCAGTAATACAGCAGCTTCTCCTGCCCTGCCTACAGAGGTGCTGGCGAGTGCTTCTGCTCTTAACAGCATGATGTCTGCCAAGCGGGTAATAATGATATTTGATTCGTTGATATTCTGTGAAGCAGTATCTCCTTTCAGCTGCAGCGTCCTGTATTTTCCCAGGAAAATACGGTCATCGTTTACGCCTTTGAGATAGGTTTCGCGTACAAACCAGGTAAACAGGCGGGCATCCACTGCGCTTGGCGGGAACATATTGTTGAGCTGTGGTCTGCTGGGGCAAAGTATAAACTTGTCCGTACCGCCACCACCATCTGACTGGTCTTTATACCAGGGGCGGCCCAGCGTCCTGTTAAAAACGCGGTTCCGCTGCACTTCTCTCAGGTTGGCATCAAAATTTAATTCAAAGATGCCTTCATTAGATTTACCCACGAAGATGCTGATGAGGTTTAAAGTATCTGTAACAAGACTGTACGGTCCCTTGGTGATCACACTATCACACAATTTTTCACATCCTGCGTAATCCTGCAACCATCCCAGCACATGCGCTTTAATAGCCCATGCCGCTCCTTTGGTGGCTCTTACCGCCTTATCGCCATCACCGTAGTCAAACTGCAGGTCTGCAATAGCCACATCCAGATCCGCTCTGATCTGTTTAAAAACATCTTCCTGCGGGGCTCTTGACAGGTTATCAATATTTACGCTCTTTAAGTTCATCGGTACATCACCCCAGAAACGCACCAGGTAAAAGTAGGTGAGCGCCCTGATGAAACTGGCTTCGCCGATATGGCGTTTTTTGAGTGTTTCATCGTAATTGGGGATAGATGGAATTTTTTCGAGTACCAGGTTGCACTGCGCGATGACCGTGTAAAACTGGTTCCAGTTACCTCCCCCGTTGTTGATCAGAGCTGACGCCGTATTGGTAGCGATAGGCGTTTCAGGGCGAACGTTGGAACTCTGGGAATAGCTGGAAAACACGTCTGCACGAACATCTCCCATCAGGAACACTTTATCCGGCACTACTGCACGCAGGTAAGAATAGGCGGCCGCCAATCCTTTTTCTATATCGGCAGATGTGGAAAACGCATTATCCGCAGTAGGCAATTCAATAATTTCAGGATCCAGTATTTTTTTGCAGGAAAATAACAATGCGATGCATACCAGCAGCAGGCACATTTTGTATTTCCATTCAGTTATTATCTTCATAATCTTAGAATTCAAAGTTAAAGCCGCAGTTAAATTTATAGGGAATGGGATACCCATTACCCAGGTCATAACCATAAGAGTCCACATTTTCGGGATCTACACCGGTGTATTTGGTAAGAATAAATACGTTACTCATACCCGCATACACCCGGAGTCTCCTGATGTTGTAGCGGTTGAGTCCTGCCGGTGAAAAATCGTAGCTCAGGTTCACGTTATTTAACCTTATGAAGCTGCCGCTTTCCAGGAAGAGATCTGTATTGGTTTCGTAGTTACCGATAAAATCATAGCTGGAAGTGCCATAGTATCTCCATGGATTGAGCACAGGATATTTGGCGTTGGTATGTGTAGGTGTCCAGAAATCCAGGTCAGATACATCCAGCAGGTTTCTTTGTCCGCCGGGATAATTCACGTTTTCACTGGCGGTCCAGCTTACGCCTTTGATACGGTCAGCCAATACCTTATTCATCACCTTATTCCCAATAGAATAGTTGAAAAACATATCCAACTGCAGTGCCGCGTTGTTTTTAAAGCGGTAGCTAAAGGAGTGGGAAATACTTCCTGTAAATTTAGGATTGGGATCTCCGGAGTACACCCTGTCGGTATTATCGATTACACCAATGCGGCCATCACCGTTTACATCCAGCAGCATAATATCACCGGCCCTGTATGGGTCCTGGGATGTAAACCCGCTGGTATTGGGGTAAAGACGCTTACCGGTGTATTTATTTACCGGAACAGATTCGTCTGTTGGATATACGCCGAGATATTTCATCAGGTAAAAGCCGTTCAGCGGACGGCCTATCTGCAGGTATGGCTGTCCTACTGCATAACCACCCCTGGAAACGCTTCTGCCAAAATCGGGCAGCCTGGTGAGTTCATTACGGTTGATGGCGCCGATAAATGTAACGGAGTATTGAAAGTTTTTACCTGGTTTGGTAATGTAGCCGGTAATGGCGGCTTCGTAGCCGTGATTGCGCACCGCGCCGCTGTTAATGTAGCGGGAAGTATACCCGCTGGTGCCATTGAGTGCATCCGGGAACAGGAAGCCATCGGTGTTTTTATTATAGTAGTCCAGCGCCATGGTCAGGCGGCTGTTAAAAAATTCGAGGTCTAGTCCCACACCCTGATCTTTTGTGGTTTGCCAGGTGAGGTTAGGTAAAGCCATACCATTGCCGCCGGCATAATTCGGGGCCAGCAGGGGTATGCCGTTATAGGTAGCATTATCGCCGCTTTTGGTCTGATAAGCACCCACAGCGAGGTAGTTGTCTTCGTACTGCGTACCGGATTTACCTGTACTTGCGCGGATCTTACCGAAGTTCAGCCAGCTGCCAATGTGATTATGGATAAATTTTTCTTCGGTGAATACCCATCCGGCAGACAGCGACGGGAAGTAACCCCATTGATTGTCTTTACCAAATTTGGAAGATCCGTCTGCGCGTACCACACCCTGGAGCAGGTATTTTTTATTGAAGTTGTACGACAACCTTGAGTAGTAAGATAACAGACCGTACTTGATGTTATGTGTTTCCAGCTGGAGGTTGGCCTGCGGATACCCGAGGATCACCTGTTGTGCATCACTGGGGCCGCCATATGCGCCACCGAAGATGCTGTTGTTTTCGCTGGTGTTGATCGTATTACCTAACACCAGGTCGAAAGAGTGTTTGGAAGCAAATGTGTGGTATAAACGAAGAAAGGTTTCACTTAACAGGTTCACCTTTTCCTGTGAGTAATAGGAAGCCGCCGCTTTTTGATCTGTCCTGGTAGCAGATGGTTCGAAGGTGCGGGTACGATAAAACTCATAGTTGCCAGATGCCCTGGATGTGAGGTTCAGATACGGAGTAAGATCGTAGCTGAGTTCCAGCTGGGCCAGGGCTCTTCTTGTCAGGTCTGTGCTTACGCCTTTGCTGTAGGAAGCCAGGAAGGCATCATAGAAACCGCTGTTGGGTCCCGGACGAAAGGAGGATGAGAAATTGTTACCAACTACCGCAGCATTGTAGGTGTCGCCTCTTTTCTGGCTGGCATCCGTCTGGCTTAAATTTGCGCGGCCGGTGATGGTCAGTTTGGAAGTAGGTTTAAAAACGCCGTTGTAGGTTAGTGAAAACCTGGTAAACCCGGAACCGAGTACAATACCTTTTTCGTTATAATAATCCACGCCCAGGCGATAGCTGGCAGTTTCCGTAGCGCCGCTGATACCGAGGTTGACATTCTTCAGGTCTGCATCACGGAAGTACAGTTTTTGCCAGTCGGTGGAGTTGTTATAAAAACTATTCAAACTGTCGCTCAGTTCAATAGGCATATCGGTATAACCGCCGCCTACTTTGGAAGACTTATACTGGTTATATAGATCAATTTTAAAATCGCGCTCCGCTTTACCGCCAAGCGTTTTACGTAATGATGGGTAATAACTCAATCCATATTGTGTATTTAAAGTAACGATTGGTTTTCCTATTTTGCCTCGTTTGGTGTTGATGATGATAACGCCGTTGGCGCCTCTTGAACCATAGATAGCCGTAGCGGATGCATCTTTCAATACATCCACAGATTCCAGGTCGAAGGGACTGAACCCGGCCAGTACGCTGGTAATGGCCTGGCGCGGATCGGAAGGATTGAATACATCCTGTTCCAGCGGTACGCCGTCGATGATGAACAAGGGTGTGCTCACCACGTTAGAGTTGGCGGAGTTGGAAAAGGAGGCCAGCCCTCTGATCTGCACCATGCTGCGGGCTCCCGGCATACCGGAATTATTCTGTACTACCAGCCCGGGCGCCAATCCCTGGAGTAATCCTTCGATAGAGGCGGCTGGTTTATTCTGCAGTTGTGAAGCTTTAATGGAGGATATCGCCGCGGTGGTTTCCCTTCTTTTCTGGGTACCATACCCTACGGTTACATTTACTTCCTGGAGTTGTGAAGCAGAAGGCTGCAGCGTTACCAGGATGTTCTGTAAGGTATTTCTGACCAGTTGGTTTTTAAACTCCCGGGCTGCCACAGTTAATACACCATTATTTAAATGGAGCATCAGTGAATTAAAACCGATGGAAGTGATGAGAATGTTGGCGTCTTCCGGTACACCCGTAAGGGTGAACCTTCCGTTCTCATCTGCGGTAGCGCCCTGGCGGGATCCCTGCACAATGATGGTAGCACCGATGATGGCCTGGTTATCCGGGCTGACGATTCTTCCGGACAAAGTAACTACCGCTGCATTTGTTTTAGCGGATGCCAGTACAGTTACAATTTTGTCGTTCACTTCATAGGTAAAGGGTTGTCCTTTGAATACCTGCGGCAATGCGGTTTCCAGCGGTTCGTCTTTCAGGTTAACGGTCACCGGTTTTGCGCTTTTAGCATAGCGGGCATCAAAGATAAAGGAGTACCCCGTCTGGGTTCTGATGGACTCGAGCACCTGCTCCAACTTTGCATCGCTTACACGCAGCGTTACCTGTTGTGAGAAGCCGATAGCAGATGTTGCCAGGTAATGGAAGACCGTAAGCGTTATGCAGCAGACATAGCGCTTCCAATGGCCCAGACGATGGCCATACTTAATACTCATAAGTGTAGTTTTTACTAGTGTGAAATGATCTGGTTGATAAATTCCGGTACTATTGCTCTACATATAGCCGGTTGTTGCTCAGTTTTAATTTTATATTGGTTGTTTTCTCAATTACTTTCAAAAGCTGCGGCAGTGGTGTGCTGCGCGGTAGCTGGCCATAAAGCTTCTCTGCCGGAAGCGTTGAAAAATCTACTTCAATATCATACCAGCGTTGCAGCTGGTAGCCGACATCGCGCAGATCGGTATTGGAAAAATAAAACAGATCGGATTTCCATGCTACATCTTCCCGGGTATCCACAGCTTTTACCTGCAGCCTGTTTCCATCCAGTATGGCTTGTTCCCCCGGTTTTAAAATACTGGTGTTGTTTCCGTCCGGTGATGCCAGTTTTATGCGTCCTTCAATCAACGTAGTTTTAATATAGGGCTCATCCGTATATGCCTTTACGTTAAAGGCAGTGCCAAGTACAGCAATGGTTTGTTTTCCCGCTACTACTGTAAACGGTTTACGGTCATCTTTTACAATGTCAAAGTAAGCTTCTCCTGATAGTTCCACTTTTCTTTCTCCGTCAGGAAAACGGGTTGGATAATGAAGGGAGGAGGCGGCATTCAGCCAAACCTGGCTTCCGTCCGGCAATACCACTTTATATTGTTTCCCCCTCGGTATGGTAAGGGTATTAAAAACAATGTCGGCTTTCCCCGCAGGTTCTTCAGCGGGCGCCGAATAACTAAGCATACCTTTTTCATTGTTCACTGCACTGGATCCTTTTTGTTCGAATGTTTCCCCTTTCTTTGCGCTGTCCAGGGCCACTTGCCGGCCATCGGCCAACGTAAGCATGATGCTTGCTGACGGCCTGGTGGCAGGCATTGCCTTCGCTATTGTTCCCTGCGACGTTTCCCGTTCGCGGAGAATAAAAAAACGATAGGAAAGCAGCGATACCAATAACAGCATACAGGCGGCAGCCCAGGTTATTACGGGCTTCCATCTGAATATTTTGGGGCTAACAACCGGGCTTTGTACCCTGATTTCTTCATTAATTTGCCGGAGCAAACCAGCCGCTTCCTGCGGCGAAAAAATATCTTTACCCTCAACAGATTGCTCCGCCAGTTGCTCAAACAGGTCATCATATAATGGCCTCGCTTCCGGCGTTGACAAAAGTGCAAACAACTCCTGCCGCTCTTCGGGAGCGATGGTGCCATCAATGGCTTTGTTCATTAAATCATTTAACCGGTTTGGCAGTTGCATCATCTGGCGACTTAAAAAGTGCTTCTATATATAAAGACAGTGGAGGGGGTAAAAAAGGAGATATGCGCTGAAAAAAAATTTTATTTAAGAAAATGGAGGGTCGCCAAAGTAAAGAGAACGGTTACACGCACTTTTATAAAGCGGTGGATAGATTTGATTGCGAGTTGGTTGTATTTTTTTACCGAATCCGTGGACAGATTCATACGGGTGGCTATTTCGGGGTTTCGGTATCCTTGTGCGCGGAGCAGGAATACCGTTTTTTGTTGCAAAGGCAGTGCGTCTATCGCTTTATCGAATACTTCCAGGCGCTTGTCGGGTTGTTCGTCGCCCTGCTCCTGCCGCATCAATTCGAAACGGGTATACTGTTCCTCTTTTTTCCTGTTTGCCACCATGGTGGTCAGGTAATTGAGGGTATGATTACGCAGGAGAATAAAAAAGTAGGCATTAAAATCTTTGATATCGGTCAGCTTCTCCCTGTCTTTCCAGAGTTTTACAAACAGGTCCTGCAGGATCTCTTCGGTTAGTTCCCGGGAACCGATAATGGTAAACACAATCCGGCCAGCCTGATTTAAATAACCATGAAAAAGCTCCGAGAATGCATGTTGGCAGCCACCAGCGACGAGCTCCAGTATTTCACGTTCATTATCAATACGCTTTAACGCCATAATGCATTAAAAATTTGGTTGACAGATACCACGACAGGTTGGTACACTTGGAGTAATGATAGCAATATTAAATATACTTATCAATATTTCCTTATAAAATTTTAGCAAAATACTATAGTAAGTTAACAAAAAAACTATTTGCCGGCGATGATCCAGAGGTCGGTGATGGTGGTGCCATCCGGCCCCGGGTATACTTTGCGATCCATTGCAATAACGTGGAAATGATGTGCTGCGAGCATTGCGGTTAAATCGGCTGCTTCATAGTAATACATGTAGAGCTGATTACCGGCGGCTGTTTGCTGCAAGCCTGATTTGCTGTAATGATCTTCCATGGTACTCATATAAAATATTCCGTTTGCAGTAAGTATACTGCAGGCATCGGCTATTAATTTGTTTAGTTCTTCTTTTGAGAGATAAGGTAAGCAAAAGCCACACATGATCGCGTCATACATTTTCCCGATGCTGCCAATATCTTTGGCATCCATCAGCCGGAAAGCGGCGGCAGGATTATTGAGCGCTGCCAACCGGAGCATATTGGGCGACAGGTCAATGCCCAGGAGCTGAAAGTCGGGGCGCTTTTCCAGGAGGTACTTTGTAATGTTGCCGGGACCACAGGCGATTTCCAGGATGGCTGCACCGGGCCTGACATTACTGCAAAAAAGATCGAAGGAATCTTTATACAGGCTAATATCCATAAACTTATCCTGGTATTGGGCGGCGCATCTGTCGAATACTTCAACGGCCATTTGGGTGATGTCTGTCATGGTGCTGTTCAATTTTAGGATCAATCAAATTACCACATTTTCTAAAAAGGGCCGGTCGCTATTGCAGCGCCGGCACGATGTATTTACCAATAAGGTCTATAGACTTCAATAATTTTTCATGGGAAAGCCCTGCATTATCCATCTGGAAGGTAACCCTGGCAATACCTCCCAGCGACTCGCTGTGACGGCGTATTTTCTCAGCCACTTCCTGCGGATCGCCCACCAGTAATGCTCCACGGGGCCCTGCCTGCGCATCAAACTGGGGCCTGGTAACAGGAGGCCATCCGCGCTCCCTGCCTATTTTAGTAAACGTTGCTGCATAGCCGGGGTAATAATCTTCCATTGCCTGCTCCCTGGTTTCGGCTACATAACCCAGTGAATGCAGCCCTACCCTGAGCTTTTCAGGGGCATGGCCTGCCTTCTCCCCGGCTTCGCGGTACAGGTCTACCAGCGGCCGGAAACGATGGGTTTCACCCCCTATGATCGCTACCATGAGGGGCAGCCCCAATGTACCGGCCCTGACGAAAGACTGCGGCGTACCGCCTACTCCGAGCCAAACAGGTAACGGATCCTGTACGGGCCGCGGATAAATAGCCACGTTATTCAGCGCAGGACGGAACTTCCCTTTCCACTGCACCACTTCCTGCGCCCTTATCTGCAAAAACAGGTCGAGCTTTTCTATAAACAGTGCGTCATAGTCTTCCAGCTTATAACCAAAGAGCGGGTATGCTTCTATAAATGATCCACGTCCTACCACTACTTCCGCCCTGCCCCGGGAAATAATATCCAGTGTGGCAAAGTTCTGGAATACGCGTACGGGATCAGCCGCGCTGAGCACTGTTACCGCGCTGGTTAACCGGATCTGTTTAGTGCGGGCTGCAGCTGCTGCCAGTATCACGGCAGGCGCCGAGTCCAGGAACTCTTTCCGGTGGTGTTCCCCGATGCCAAATACGTGCAGACCTGCCTGGTCTGCAGCTTCTATCCTCGCCAGGAGGTTGGCCATTTCATTCATATTATCCTTTGCATCCAACCGGGTATCCCCGGCGCCGGTGGCGGCAAAGCTGTCGATTCCTACTTCCATAAAATGTTGTTTTATATCCCTGTAAGATATCCAATTTTCCGTTGGTGTTGGAAAGTCGAAAATAAATCCTAATTTAATCAATATCGATCCAAAACGATCATAAACGATCATTTAAAAAAATGAATTTTATGAAAAAACAAATGCTGACGGTATTAATTGCCGGCCCCTACCGCTCAGGCACCAACGATGATCCGGTACTGATGGAACAGAATTTAAGAAAACTGGAAGACGTGGCCCTGCCCATATTCAGAGCAGGACATATTCCGGTGATCGGTGAATGGTTTGCGTTGCCGCTGTTAAGAGCAGGCGGATCCACCCGGCCCGGCGACGCCGTATATGAAGAAATATTATACCCGGTAGCCGGTCGGCTGATTACAAAATGTGATGCCATACTAAGGATAGCCGGCGCTTCCAAAGGGGCCGACGAAGATGTTAGGATTGCCAAGGAACTGGGGCTGCCGGTATACTACCGTCTTGAAGATCTGCTCATGGAAAAGAGTACCGCCGGTTAAATCATCAATCGGTATATTGTAGAAAATTGGCGCAATGAAATTTTTTATCAACGAAGTAGATCAGATTGTAAATGAAGCCATAGACGGATTACTCACCAACCCTGATCTGGCCAGGCTGGACGCAGCTGCCGGCATCAGGGTGGTGATCCGTAAGGACTGGGACAAATCAAAAGTGGCGATTATTTCAGGTGGCGGATCGGGGCATGAACCGGCCCATGCAGGCTTTGTAGGCAAAGGGATGCTGACCGCCGCAGTATGCGGTGATGTTTTTGCTTCTCCTACCGTAGATGCTGTGCTATCCGCTATACTGGCGGCAACGGGCCCTGAAGGCTGTCTCCTGATCATAAAAAACTATACCGGCGACCGGCTTAATTTTGGTCTTGCTGCCGAACAGGCCCGTACCCTGGGTTACCGCGTAAAAACGGTTACCGTAGATGATGACATTGCCCTTGGCGCTGATGTAAAAAAACGGGGAGTAGCAGGTACGCTCTTTGTTCATAAAGTAGCCGGGCAACTGGCAGAAGAAGGAAAATCACTGGATGAAGTAACAGCTGCTGCCCAAACGGTGATTGACCGCACGGTATCTATCGGTCTTTCGCTGACTTCCTGCCGTCACCTGGGACAGCCCTACGTTCCCCGCCTGAACGACCAGCAGGTGGAGCTGGGGTTAGGCATTCATGGCGAACCCGGTTTGAGGGTGATTGCATACGACAAAGCCAACGAGCTAATGAACATCGCGATGACGCAACTGGCCGGCAGTTTGCCGGATACAAACGGGCGCTATGCTATGCTCTTTAACAATATGGGCAGTGTGAGTCCTATTGAAATGAATATCCTGGTACAATCATTCTGCAAAACATCCCTGGGAGATAAGGTAGATTATATGATAGGTCCGGCCGCGTTGATGTCGTCTATTAACATGAATGGGTTTTCGGTATCGCTGTTGTTGCTCAACGAATCCATAAAACGGGCGTTGCTGGCGCCGGCAGCACCTGCAGCATGGCAACTGCAGGCATTTAAAAAACCCGCCACCGTTGCCGCCCCGGTATTGCCTGCAACCATGCCGTTTGCGCCATCGGCTAACGTATACGTACAAACGCTGTTGGAAGAAACAGGCAGATTACTGGTTGCTATTGAAAAAGAAATCAATGACCTCGATGCGAAGGTGGGCGATGGCGACGCCGGCTCTACGTTTGCACTCACAGGCAAACGTATCCTGGCTGTAAATGGCCAGCTGCCGCTCGACAATACCGGGCATTTGCTGCTCACCCTGGGGCGGTTGCTGGCCAGAGAGGCCGGGGGATCCAGCGGTGTGTTGTTGTCCATCCTCTTCACTGCCGCGGGTAACGCTTACGCCCATACGCCGGAATTGGGCGGCGCCTTGCTCAGCGGATTGCAAACGGTAAAAGCTCATGGCGGGGCGCAGGTGGGCGACAGAACCATGATCGATGCGCTGCAACCTGCGTTCGAAGCACTGGCAGCAGGAGCACCTATTGCGGTGGCGGCGGCAGCGGCGCGCAAGGGCGCAGATAATACCAAACATATTATCCGCACAAAATTTGGCCGCTCCTCTTACCTCCCCGAAGAGGTACTAAAAAATATTCCCGACCCCGGTGCTGAAGTAATTGCCAGGGTGTTGGAAAATATGGCCACGCTGAAATAAAGGCAAAGCGGCTTATTCAGTGTCGGTCTTAAATGTGATGGTTTTAGTAAGGGAAGAGGTTACTACTTTTTTACGTCCGGCTGTTTCCAGTCTAATTGTAAGGTTTTACTTGTCCATGTTCTTACCTGGTAACACAGTTCCGGATCATCTTCCAGGTGTGTGCCATATGACGGGATCATGGTCTTCAACTTCTCTTTCCAAACTCCTTTTACCTGTTGAGGGAAGCAGGTGTTAAGCAGATCCAGCATGATGGATACCGCGGTTGATGCACCTGGTGAAGCTCCCAGCAAGGCCGAGATGCTGCCATCTTTTCCGGCTACTATTTCTGTCCCGAAACGCAACGTGCCTCCTTCTCCGGGATCATTATAGATCACCTGTACACGCTGGCCTGCTTCCTGTAATTCCCAGTCATCGCCTTTGGCATTTGGATAAAATACCTGCAGGGCTTCTATCCTGTCTTCAAATGATAAACTTAATTGTTCTACCAGGTATCTTTCCAGGCCAAAATTCTCCAGACCCACCCGCATCAGCGGTAAGATATTCCAATATTTAATGGATTCGAACAAATCAAGGAAAGATCCTTCCTTCAGGAATTTGGTGGAGAAGGTGGCAAAAGGTCCGAACAAAATAGCTTTTTGTCCGTCGATGATCCTGGTGTCGAGATGGGGAACGCTCATGGGTGGAGCGCCTACTGATGCCTGCCCGTATACCTTTGCATGATGCCGGTTTACGATCTCTTCTTTTTTGCAGACCAGCCATTCGCCTCCCACGGGAAAGCCGCCATACTGCCGGCCTTCGGGGATACCTGATTTTTGCAACAGTTGGAGCGATCCGCCGCCGGCGCCTATAAATACAAAATCTGCTGTTACATAAGAGGTTTCGTTGGTCAGCCGGTTTTCTACTTTTACTTCCCATTTGCCATCCCGTAATTGTTCCAGGGTTTCCACTTCGTGTGCCAGGTGCAACTTAAAGTTGGGCTGCTCCTGCAACTGTTCGATCAGGGCTCTTGTCAATGCGCCATAGTTCACATCCGTGCCCAGTTCCATATGTGTGGCCGCCGTTTTCGCGGCAGGCTCCCGGCCTTCCATGACCAGGGGAATCCAGTCCTGCAGCACCGCAGGATCTTCAGAATATTTCATACCCTGGTAAAGCCGGTATTGCTGAAGTGCGTCAAATCGTTTACGGAGGTAGGCCACATCATTATCGCCATGCACAAAACTCATGTGCGGCGTGCTTCTTATAAAGCCGGATGGATTGCCCAGGTGGCCCTGTTCCACCAGGTACGACCAAAATTGTTTGGATACTTCAAACTGCTCAATGATATGAATAGCCCTAGAGGTATCGATACTGCCATCTTCCCGTTCAGGCGTATAATTCAGTTCGCATAACGCAGAGTGACCGGTACCTGCATTATTCCAGGCATCGGAGCTTTCGCCCGCCACCCGGTCCAGCCGTTCGTAAACATGTATAGACCAGGCAGGTGACAGGCGTTTGAGCAATGTTGCCAGCGTTGCGCTCATAATGCCCGCCCCTATCAGTAATACATCGGTATGTAACGTTTGCTTTTGCATGATGATGTCCGGTTTAAAGGTTATCACCAGATAAAATAAACTTTCTTACCAAATGTTTACTGACATGCTATAAATTTTAAGGATTTATTAATTTATAATAAATGAAAAACAAACAGCCCGGGCCAGCAGGTAATCAGCTTCTTTTCCGGGCTGTTCTACTTAATCACTACGATATACTACCTTCCTCTTTTATCTTTGTCAGTTGCGCCAGGGTGTAGGCGCCTATTGCCATTACCAGGTCCCTTACCGCCACATCGAGATAATGGCCTGTCAGCAATAACTGCAGCGCAATACATATCAGCCAGGCCATCACCACGTACGCCCCGATCCGGGGCCGCAGCAATACCAGTACGCCGGCTACAATTTCGATGACACCCACAATTTTCATAAATGTGTCGGGGGCAAACGGGATCAAAGCCGCGTTACTGCCCAGGTAGTCTGCCCAGTGGGTCAGCAGATTCGTGAATTTGTCCAACCCGGCTACGATAGGTACAATACCAAACGTCAGCTGCAGGGTGCTTTGAAGTTGTTTTACTGTTGCCATAATACATTATTTTAATTATGATGGTTAGAGCGGACAGTCAAAAAAAGGTTACAAAAAAGCACAAAAAAGCAGGGGCAGAAATATTACCACAAAATTGTAACCAATTCCATCCTGTTTCATCTAATTAATATGACCACACAACAGGAAGAAATAGTCAACCACATTACCAATGAAGAGCTCATCCGGCTGATACTGGCGGGTGACAAAGCAATGTTCGGCGTACTCATCAGGCGATATAACCAACGGCTGTACCGGATCGGGATGTCTATACTGGAAAATAGCGCAGAAACAGAAGATGCAATGCAGAATACTTATCTCAATGCCTATCATCATCTTTCGCAGTTTGAACATCGCGCTTCCTGGGAAACCTGGCTAACGAGGATTATGCTTAACCAATGCTACGAGTTGAAGCGAAAAAATAAATCTGCCCTTACCCATCTACCAGCACCAGATAAATTTATTGACATGAACACCCCCGCCAGAGATTTAGCCAACAAGGAGTTAAGCCAGGTATTGGAACGCGCCATCGGCGTGCTGCCAGACAAATACCGGCTGGTTTTTGTGCTACGCGAAGTAGAAGAAATGTCGGTTCGTGAAACAGCGGAAGTGCTTGAGATAGGAGAAAGTAATGTAAAAGTGCGGCTCAACAGGGCCAAGGCTATGCTCAGGGAGCACTTAAACGACTATATGAAAGATCATGTTTATCATTTCCATTTAACCCGCTGCGACAGGATCGTTCAGGCTGTTTTCCAACAGCTGGAAGATGAAGAATAAGTTTTACATGACCAGGTGCTTTTTGAATTCACCGGGCGTCTTTCCCTTGATCTCTTTAAAAAAACGGTTGAAGTTTGAAACACTATTGAAACCGCTTTTATTGGCGATAATATGAATATTTTCTTCGGAGCTTAGTAACCGTTTGCAGGCATGTCCGATGCAGACCTGTGGCGCCTTGAGTTTAAATATTCCCTCCATATGACGGCTTCACCGGATGGTTTGGCGCCGCCAAACCATCCACCCCAATAAGGATAACATGTTCATACCTTACAATTTGCCAATATCTGCATCATTTTAGCAAAAGGCAGGCATTTCTATAAAATAATCTTTATATTAATAAACAAATCCCGGGTAGCATTTGGTGGGTATCACACTTTTGAATTTTAATATCAACAACCAATGAAGAACTTATTATCTGTATTTTTCCTGCTATGGTCCTGCACATTGCCGGCACAATCGGATACCAGCACTCTCCAAAAGCAGGATGCAGTAACGGCTTTGAAAAAAATCGGCATTAAAGCATCTGTGGAAAGTGTAAAAAAGTTGACGGAAGAAAGGATTACCAGCAAACAACGGATTACCCTGGATCATATGCGCACTGTTAACCAGCAGGCAAAAATATTTTTAAAGAGAGGCATAGATACCCTTTCCTTCAATAAATTTCTGGCAAGCGCCAAATATTCGCTGGAAACCGTGAAGGATGGTATCCTGATCAACAAAGGCACCAACCAAACACAACGCAACCTCGATGTTTCGGCCGCAATACTGAATGAACTGAGCACACGGATCGCCGCGAAAAAACTGCTGCTCCAAACCTATGCTGCTAAAGTAACTGCGCTGAACCTCCTGATCGATTCACTTTCCAGCGATCCTTCGCTCTTTACTTTTCCTGAAGACTCGGCCGACGTTATAAAACATGCCAAACGCATGATAGTAACCGCTATGGAAGTTTCCCCCATAGACAGCGCCCTCGATAAAGCCACCACGCTGATTGAAGAACAGGAGTTAAAAACAGATCTGCTGTTATTCGATATTAACTCCACCCGGGAAGATATTGACATCTACAGCAATCACCTGGCCAGCCAATCGCTCGAAAAGGAATTTCCTTATATATGGCAGGCGCCCACCTATTCAAGACCCTTACCGGATATAGCCAGGTTTTCTATCGCCAAAGAAATGATCCTGCTGCGGTTTTATGCAGAAGATCATCTTATCTGGATTCTCTTTATGCTGCTGTTGCTGTCCGGGGCGTGGTACTTTTGTAAATCGTTGAAGAAACAACTGCAGGCTGCTGCGCCGGCAGCTGATCCCGAAGTAAGGAATCTTGTCAGCATTCATCCGCTGGCGGTTTCGATCGTTATTACGTTTTCTGTTTTCCAGTTTCTGTTTGCGGCGCCTCCTTTTATTTTTAGTTTCTTTCTCTGGCTGGCTACGGCCATCAGCCTGTACATTATCTTCAAAAATCACATCAGTACCTACTGGCGGAGATTCTGGTTGTTTACCACCCTTCTTTTTATTTTAGCCGGCATCGACAACATGATCCTGCAGGCTTCCCGACCGGAACGGTATTACATGCTATTGATTGCTGTTACCGGCAGCATTTACATGACCATTGTGCTCATCACCAAAAAGAAGGCAGAACTGAAAGAAAAAAAGATCCTGTATTTTATTTCTATCGTCCTGTTGTTCGAAGTCAGTTCTACCCTGCTGAACCTTTTTGGCCGTTTTAATATGGCCAAATCCCTGATGGTAGCCGGGTATGTAAGTTTGATCATGGGCATCGTTTTTCTCTGGACGATCCGGCTTATCGACGAAGGCCTGACGCTGGCTTCCAGTGTATACAAGCAGCCCAGCCGCCGGCTATTCTACCTCAATTTCAACAGGGTAGGAAAACAAACGCCGGTCATCTTCTATATTATACTGGTAGTAGGCTGGATACTGATAGTTGCCAGGAACTTTTATCACCTGCGGATCTACTCTGCTTCGGTCAATAATTTCGTGACAATGGAAAGAACCATTGGAGATTATAAATATTCCATTACCAGTCTTTTCGTTTTCGTATTTGTAATATTCTGCTCCCTGCTGCTTTCCAAACTGGTATCCTATTTTTCCGCAGAACATGAGCCGGTAAATGCAACCGGTACCACCGGTAAAAGATTTTCCTTCGGCAGCTGGCTGTTGGTGATCAGAATCGTGATCATTACTGCCGGATTACTGATTGCCTGCGCCGCGGCGGGCATCCCCCTCGACAAATTCACCATTATTATCGGAGCCTTGAGCGTAGGTGCTGGTCTTGGTTTGCAGGGCCTGGTCAACAACCTCGTCAGCGGCCTGATTATCTCCTTTGAGAAACCGCTGAATGTCGGCGACATCATCGAAATCAACGGAGGCTTTGCCACCGTTAAATCAATCGGGTTCAGAAGCAGCGTTGCCAGAAGTGTAGACGGCGCCAACCTGGTTATTCCCAATGGCGATTTGCTAAGCCGGCAGGTAACTAACTGGACGATGAACAATCATTTCAGAAGATGCCACCTGGCGGTGGGTGTGAGCTATGACACGGATATAGAACATGCTAAAATATTATTGCTCGAAATATTGAAAGCAGATGAAAGGATACTCAACTACCCCGCGCCGGATGTATTCTTCCAGGCGTTTGGCGACAGTGCTATTGAGATAGAATTGATTTACTG
Source organism: Chitinophaga hostae (assembly GCF_018224885.1). Lineage (GTDB taxonomy): Bacteria > Bacteroidota > Bacteroidia > Chitinophagales > Chitinophagaceae > Chitinophaga > Chitinophaga hostae. The sequence goes on from NZ_JAGTXB010000016.1 coordinate 23,218, forward strand.
GATAAGGGATATCAAAGAGTTTCTCGCGGTGAAGAGCGATCTTATAGCTAAAATATTCACTGTTTTCAAAAAGGAAAATATTACTATTCCGTTTCCCCAGCAGGACCTGCATATCAAAAGAACATAGAAATCAGTAATTTTGACGCAAATAATCATATATTATGCTGTACCGTTTTTCTCTTAAACCAGTATTCCTATTGCTGTTCACTGTTGCATGTTACGTGACCTCATTCGGACAAGTAGAAAAAAAACACGATGTTATCTTAAAATTAAATGGCGATCAACTCAGTGGGGATGTACTTGAAATCACTGATAGCACGATCCGGTTTACCTATACCGGCGAAAAGCTAGTTTATAATATTAAAAAATCTGAGATCCAAAAGATTACCTTTGCCAGTGGAAGGGTTGAAACGATCAATGCAGCAGCGCCTGCACAAAGCGCCCCGGCAAATAATGCGGCGACCCCTCAAAAGAGCGCAGAAGAACGGCGTAACAAAGTAGCTGTTCTGCCATTTGCATTTGTAAAAGATGGTCAAAATGCGGCGCAGGAAGTAAGCGACGAAATACAAAATGAGCTGTACGCCATGTTGAGTAAACACTCCGGCGTATATACCGTTGTTAGTCCCCGTGCTACAAATGTATTACTCAATAAGGCGGGCATCACCAAAGCCACCATGCTCAACTATACCATGGCTGAAATATGCCAGGCGCTTGGTGTAGAATATATTGTAGACGGTATGATCACCCAAAACCGCACCACCCAAACCAGCTACGGGAATACTTCCTACAATGAAAAGACAAAGCAAAAGGAAAATTCCGACGATAAAAAATCCAGTGGCTATAGCAGCAGCTCTTCTACGAGCGTTCAAAACTACCAGACCACGATGGATATGAAGATTTACAACGACAAAAGTGAAATTATCTATAACCAGAACAGGAAAGCTTTCTGGAATACTGCCGACGCCTACAAGAATACCATGGAATACCTGGTAAAACGCTGTCCGCTTTATACTAAATAATCCTGTCGTCTTTGCCCGAATGCAACAACAACCGTTGCGTTCGGGTCTACACCCTCAACCAGCCACGGAAGCCCCTGGCAGCGTAATAGGATTGCACGCCATTGTGATAGGTGAAGACCGTATCATAGCGGCGATCGCCAAACAATGCACCGCCAAGTTCCCTGATTTCGGCCGGTGTTTTCAGCCAGCTCGAGGTTTTAAGATCATATTCACCCAGCTGCTGCAACTCCTGGTATTGCGCCGCTGTTAAAAGCTCTATGCCGATGGCGTTTGCCATATCAATGGCATTATGCTCCGGGCGGTGTTCCTTCCTCGCCTGCTGTGCTTCGTAATCGTAACAGGTATTTCTGCGGCCCTTGGGGGTTTCTGCAGAGCAATCGTAAAAAATATATTCACCTGTCTTCTTATCATATCCAACCACATCCGGTTCTCCCCCGCTTGCCTCCATTTCATTGAGCGACCAGCATTTTTCAGTATTATCATCCAGCCTGGCTTGGACTTTAGCCCAATCAAGCCCTTTGTGGCGTTGCATATTTTTCTCAAAACGGATCTTCAATACGCGAAGCAATGCTTCCCGTTGATCTGACGACAACTTTTTTTTGGTGCTGTTAGCGGCTTTCATACGTTGATGTTTAAGGTGCTATGGGCTGTTGGCAGCCCGTTATTCATCTTACTAAATTTAACCCAATTGATTAAAATTAACTAAAATGATTTGAATAGCTGTTACCACGCAAGCGCATGGTAACAGCTATTGGCACATTAATATCCTTTTGTGGGTACCAGGTTAGGATTGTTTCTCAGCTCCCTGCTGGGTATTGGAAATAACAATTCTCTTTCTTTTAAAACCGGTCCGTAAGAAAACTGATGACCTACATAATTATCAAAGCCTTTGGTAGCCAGGTTAAATGCTTTACGAAGACGTACCATATCAAACCAGGTAACGTTTTCAAAACATAGCTCATACCAGCGCTCCCGCCATATAGCTTCCCGCAGTTGTTCTTTGGTGAGCCCGGTTAGTGCCGGCAACTTTGCCCTTGTCCTTACCTGGTTTACCGCATCGTATGCTTTTGCACCCGGGCCGCTTACTTCGTTGACGGCTTCTGCATATACAAGCAGTATATCGGCGTAACGGATAAGCGACCAGTTCAGATCGCTGTTCGCAGTGGTTGTTTGTGCAGTTACGTCAAAAAGTTTGTATAAAAAATATCCTCCGAGGTCCACTTCCAGGTTCCTGTTATCCTGGTTAGTGAATTTGGTAAAAAAGAACTGGCCTTCTTTTGCGCGCAGATCTCCTGCTGCATATGATTTTACAAAGTTGGCGGTGGCATAGATCCCGCCTGTTTCTGCAGAGTAAGCAGAAATATTTTTATTGTAAGGAATGATAAGCGATTGCCAGCTGCCGGGAATCACCTGCGTTTTATATTGGATCATAAAAATATTCTCCTCTATATTTTTCTTTGCCGGGTTATGCAAGTCGCCATAAGTATCAAATAATTTAAATTGTTTTGAATCCAATACTTCTGCCGCCTTTTTTGCGGCCAGGTCAAAATAGGCATTTCCTTTTTGCAAAGGATATCCTGCCATGGTCAGGTAAACCTTAGCCAGCAATGATTTCACGGCGCCCAGGCTTGCTTTTCCGCCGGCGTCCGTCCAGGGGAGCCCGGATTGTTCTGCGGTTGTTAAATCATCCACAATCAGTTTGTATATCTCTTCCGGCGCTGCCTGTTTGGGTCTTAACTGTTCCGATTTCAAATCGACCGGGTCCGTAATCAGCGGGATATTGCCGAACATCTGCACCAGGTTGAAGTAATACCAGGCCCTCAAAAAGCGGGCTTCTCCCAACAGTCTTTTAGCCTCTGCTCCATCCATCACAATACCGGGTATTTTGGCTAAAGACAAATTAGCGTTGCTGATGCCCTTGTAATAGTTTTTCCAGTAATTTTCTCCATACACATTATCGGCTGTGTTATGCAGATCTTTTATAAAGTAGCTGTTAACGGCCTGGCCCAGATCTGTGGCCGCCTGCCCTGTAGCAAATTCCGTCATTGTCCAGGCGGCGCCGTTAAAATCGCCGGACATAGGATCCCGCAAGCTTGCATAGATGGCATTTACAGAACTCCTTGCATGTTCCGGTTTGGTGAAATAGGTATCTTCCGTATAATTGCTGGGATCTGATTCATCCAGGAATTTACGGCAGCCTGTTGTTAATAGTGCACCGGTTGCTACTATCAGCAGTCCATATTTTATAATTAATGCTTTCATAATTTTCAATTAAAAATTTGCACAATATTATAACCCAACATTAAGTCCCAGCATGAACACCCTTGGCTTTGGATAATCGTACAAGGTGAGTCCCTGATCGAACGGTGAACTGGAATTGGATACTTCCGGATCATATCCTTTAAACTTCGTGACCAGGAAAAAATTCTGCACGGAGGCATACACTCTCAAGCGGCTGAGTTTTAAAGCAGACACTGTTTTTGATGGGAATACGTATGCCAGCAACAAATTACGTCCGCGGATAAATGATCCATCTGTTACTTTATGGCTGTCGTTATTAGTTGTGTAGTACGCATTAATCGGGCGTATCTGTGCGATAGGTGTATGCTGATTGGTTTCTGTCCAGGCGTTGAGTACCGTTTTATAACTGTTGGCAATGCCTTGTCTGTCTTCCGCTGAGTGGATGCTTCTGTCGAGTACGTCATTTCCGTACATAAACTGCAGATCTACCGTCAGCGACCAGGCTTTATACTGGAAGGTATTCAGGAAGGTACCGTATCCATCGGGGATACCTTTCCCGATAATCACCCTGTCGAGGTCGTTTATTACGCCATCGCTGTTGATGTCTTTATATTTTACATCTCCCGGAAGCATGTTATACTTCTTTGCTTCATCTGCTTCCTTGCTGCCCCAGGTGCCCAGATGCACTCTTCCAAAGAAGGAACCAACCGGTTCTCCCACCCGGATGATACCGTTTCCGGAGGTGATATCACCGTTCGCTAAAGCAAGCACCTTGTTCTTATTGATGGAAATGTTGAAGGTGGTGTTCCATGAAAAATTATCGGTTTTGATGTTGGTGGAGTTAATCGCAAATTCCACCCCTTTGTTCTCCATGCTTCCCACGTTGGAGAAAATCTTCTCACGGCCGCTGGTGTAGGGTAATGGCGCGTCGAGCAGCATCCCATCCACCTTTCTCCGGTACAGATCGAACTCCAGGTTGAGCCGGTTGGAAAATAAACCGAGCTCCAGTCCGAAATCGACCTGCTTTGTTTTTTCCCACTGCAAACCGGGATTGGCGATACGATCGATACCAACACCGGAATTGCGGGCGCCATTAAATACAACCGTATAATTGCCCAAACCAGCAAGCGCCCTGTAAGCCGGGATTTCAGAGTTACCGGTAGCGCCATAACTGGCGCGTACTTTCAGGTTTGAAATAACCGCGATGCTCTTCATAAAATTCTCTTCTGTTACTCTCCAGGCAAGAGCGGTAGAAGGGAAAAATGCATACTGGTTATCTTCCCCGAATTTCGAAGATCCATCCAAACGACCGGTGAAGGTGACTAAATACTTGTTCCGAAAACCGTAGTTGATACGGCCAAAATAAGAGTTCAATCCATTTGCCGTTCCTACTGAAGAGGGTGGCTGGGGACTGGATCCGGCGCCAAGATTGTAATATTTATAGTAAGAATCGGTGAAGCCTTCTGTACTTGCCTGGTTTTCAAAACGGTCGATATGCTGCCAGGAAACCCCTGCCATGGCATTTAAAGCATGCACCTTTGCAAACTGCCGGGTATAGGTCAGGTAGTTTTCAAACTGCCAGGAGTTGTACCTGTTATTATTAATATAGGCATTACCGTTATCTGAAATATATTGCATTCCTTTTGCGGCAAAATAATCTTCCCGTTGATTGATGATGTTGACACCAATGGTCGATTTCATTTCCAACCCGGGCGCCAGGTGAATATTTGCATACATGTTGCCCAGCAGGGTTTGGGTATGCAAAATAGAGATCCTGTCGGCGGCTACCCTTAAAGGATTGTCGCCGCCTTCCATTCCGGGATAGTCCCTGTTGCTGGCCCATGATCCGTCTGCATACTTCACCGGGATAATAGGCAACGCTTCCAGCACCTGGCGCATCATGGTAATGCCGCCGCCATCCAGCTGATCTACCTGTTTCTCGCGCTGATCGGTATAGCTCATCGTACCACCCACCTTTAACCAATCTTTTACCTGGCTGTCGTACACCAGCCGACCGGCATAGCGGTCCTGCCAGGAACCCCGTGCCAGTCCATCCTGGCTGCGATAATTTAAGAAAGCGCCCATGCTTCTTTTTTCATCTCCATCCGTAAACCCAAGCTGGTGGTTTTGTGTGAAAGCTTTCTGAAAGGTTTCGTCCTGCCAGTCGGTATCGTATAAAGGATTGCCCTGCGAATCGAACAGTTTGGGGTTGGTGCGTTTGGTTCTGGGGTCTGTATATTTTGTTCCTGTTGCCCATCCAACGGGGTCATATTTCTGCGCGTTTGCATAAGCCAGGTCTTCCACGGCTAAAAACTCTTTTGCATTGAGTAATTCCAGTTTCTTAGGCAGTACGCCTATACTAAAGTCCGGATCGTAGGTGACCCTGCCCCCGCCGGCATTCCCTCTTTTAGTGGTAACAAGGATCACACCATTTGCTCCTCTTGCGCCGTAAATGGCGGTGGAAGAAGCATCCTTCAACACTTCAATGGAAGCAATATCATTAGGATTGAGGTAATCAATCGGCGTGCTGCCGTTTCTCAGGTCCACGGGATTCAGTATCACACCATCTATTACGTACAGTGGATTATTGGAAACGCTCAGGGAGCTTGATCCGCGGATACGGATATTGGTTCTGCCACCAGGGCGTCCCGAGTTGGAGGACACATTCACGCCGGATACCCGGCCGGATAAACTTTGGTTTAAGGAAGAAGCAGGGCGTTCCTGTAACGTTTCTGCTTTAACCGTACCAACGGCGCCGGTAAGATCTGATTTTTTTGTAGTACCATAACCCACTACCACCACTTCATCTATCTTTTTCACCTGTGGTACCAGCTTAATCAGCATATCGGCAGCAGTAACATTAACTTCCTGTGTAACATAACCTATATAAGAAATAATCAACACCGCATCATTATCAACACCTTTGATGCTAAAGTTTCCGTCTCCATCTGTTGTTGTTGCCTTATTGGCATTTTTTACTTTGATGCTCACCCCTGGTACTCCAACACCGTTTTCTTCCAGCACCTTACCCCGCACATCCATGAGTACTGTGGCGTGCGGGGAGCCGGCTATCACCGGATTTTTCGCCTGGAGCTGCATTGTTATTCCCATAAATAATACGAGGGCAGCATAAATGATTTTTTGGCGCAAGGCCGGCATTTTAGAATTCACCGTGGAAAAATGTTTCATAGTAAAATAATTATCAGGTTAAAGATGATCGTATACCATTACTCCGGACATATTTATTAAGCAGCAGATTTTAAGGACAGGAAAAGTGGGCGCTGACGGCACAGAAAGTGGCGACCACCGGCAATAAGGGGCCAGTACCCAGGCATGGATCGGGTGGCAACAATGGCATGCTGTACTCCCGTACAGCAGCATACCCCGATATGATTTGTTTATTATTTAAAAATCAGCACAGTATTTTGGTTGATATTTACATATTAAATATTAATTAGGTTCCCTAACAATATTAATCATATCAACTGAAATTTCCTTGTAATATTTTACCCAAGTGATATAGTAAATTCTCTTTAGTACCTGTCGTTAAATAAATGACCGGGCGTTTATCATTTTTTCTCCATAGGATGTTCTTTCAGCAGTTGCTCAGGGGAATAGAAATCCTTTTTACTTTCTATGGACTTTCTTATTTGTTTTACTTTTTCGGGAGAAATGGCCTTTCCTTTGTTGCCGAATGAATTCCGGACATAGGTCAATACCGCGGCGATTTCATCATCTTTTAACAGCCCGTCAAAAGGTGTCATGGGAACCTGGCCGGGATACTTTTTATTATTTACCTCTATAGGGCCCAGCATTCCTTTCATTACCACTTTGATCAGCCGTTCATCGCTTCCTGTTACCCAGTTGGAGCCGGCAAGGGGCGGAAAACCGGAATCAGGAAGTCCTTTACCGTCTGCCTGGTGGCATGTTTTACAATATCCTTCTATCGAATAAATTTTCTTTCCCTGGTTAAACAATGCCAGTTCAGCACCTTTCAGATGGGTACGGTCATTTTCTTCTTTTCCCATTTTCACATTTTCACCATTCAGGTGAGCTACTGCGGTCTCATATGCATGGATCATCCATTCGTCGAGCGGCATTTTCTTTGCCGCTGCTAAAACGGGCAATCCTTTTTCCTTACCGATCCACGATGCGGCCACAATAGCCATCAGGCGCACACGGCTATTTTCATCCTGTGCCGCCTGCATCAATAGGGCGGCCTGATCGGGCACCTGGTGCCCGGTATAGCGCACTACCTCTACTGCTGCTGCTCTCGCATGATAGTCGCGGGCTTTCAGCACCTGTTTTAAAAGGTCCTGGTCTACTTTATTCATTCCCCAGCTTACCCAAAGGCCTTCGAGCAGGTGATGTTCGTAACGCGGGTCGTTTTTATCCAGGTGGGCTACCCAGGTTTTCAATTTTGACAGTACTTGTGAAACATCGCGCCCTCTCAGCTCGCGGCGTGTTCTGTAGCGGGTTCTGTACTCGGGCAATTTCAGGTTGTCCAGGAGTTCTTCAATAGTGGCGCCTGCTATATGTGCCGGTTTTACCAACGGCCTGGACGGATAAGTAATACGGTATATTCTTCCATGAGAGTGATCGCGCAGCGGATCCCTTGCATTATGTTGCATGTGTCCGATCAGGATGTTGTGCCAATCGATCACGTACAGCGATCCGTCGGGTGCGAACTCCAGGTCTACCGGCCGGAAGTTGGGATCTCCGCTTACCAGCAGATCCATGCGATGGTGGCTTTTATAACCGGTGCCGTCATCCTCCAGGGTATGCTCCTTGGTACCCAGGAACCCGATGGTATTGTTGATCAGGAAGTCGCCCTGCACTTCATCCGGGAAGTGGCGGCTGGAAACAAATTCCAGTCCTGATGTTGGCCGTACCTTATGTTTTTCTTCAATCAGCTGAATCGACTTATGCGTTGCCTGCCCGTACCTGGGCAGTACTGTTCCGGGAAGCATCCATCGCATATCCGGGCTGGATGTTTCTGCAAAGAACGGCTGTCCCCAGTCGTCGAACGCAATACCCCATGGATTTGGAATAGACAGTTGTGCTGTACGTTCCAGTTTCTTGCGTCGCGGGTCGTACCTGTAAAATCCGCCGTTGGTGGCACGAACGGTTCCGTAGGATGTTTCCACATTTGTATGAAGGAAAACGCCTTCGCCCGAATAGATAGCCCCGGAAGGATCTGCTGTAAATGCGTGACTGCTGTGGTGTGTATCATGATCATCGAATCCGCTGAGCAGGATCTCCACTTTGTCGGCTTTATCATCCCCGTTGGTATCTGTAAACAATTTAAGATTGGTGCCCTGGGCTACATATACTCCTTCTGCTGCAATTTCGAAGCCGATTGGCAGGTGCAGGCTATCTGCGAAAACAGTTTCTTTGTCGGCCTTACCATCGTTGTCGGTATCTTCCAGGATAATAATTTTATCATTAGGCTTGGCATCCCCCGGCTTATAATGCGGATAGCTTGGCATTACTGCCACCCATAGCCGGCCTTTGTTATCGAACGACATCTGCATCGGCTTAGCCAGGTCTTTGAACTGCTCTTCCGAAGCAAAAAGTTCTACCTTATATCCCGGTGGCACTTTTAGCTTGGTCACTGCTTCCTCACCGCTGAGATACCGGAGACTGCCATTTTTTGCGGGGTTATAGTTGGTTTTAACAATGGGTAATACTTTGGTATGTTTATCTGCTTCCGCAACATCCATTTTCGTTCCTTTCGAGGCCGCCAGCCACACCGCGGTGTCCCTGATAGCCGTCATCTCCCGGATCTTTTCTATTTCAGCGGGATAATTATCCGGTCCGTAAGGATCGTACCGGCGCCCGTATACATGTACGCCATTTGGAATTTTGTAATCATTCAGCCACATCCAGTTCTTTTCCATTACGGCGGCGTGTACCAGGTTACGGTTGGTTTCAGCCTTGGCTGGTGCTTCCCCAAAAATTTTGTTTACCAGTAAAGTTCCCAGCTTTTTATATCCTTCTTCATTCAGCTGGGAGCCGTCGATGGTCAGTGGTTCCTTCGTATCCTTATACCATTTTTGTGAAGGGGTAAATGCATCTACAAAAAGTACGTTATTATGACCGGCCACTTCTTTCATAGCTTCTGTATACATGGCCAGGTTTTCATTTTCTTTACGGCCATCGGGCAGATCATATTTATCAGACAGATCTTCGAAGGCAATGGGTGAAACGATGGCCAGTTGCGGCGCTGAGGTACCGTTATATTTTTGCTGCAGCGTCCATTTTATAAAAGCGTCCAGCTCTGCTTTATAGTTGGCTAATCCTTCTTTTCCCGCGAAGGATTCATTATAGCCAAAAAAGGAAATGATCACATCTGTTTTGAGCCTGGTGAGCCATTGATCAGGTGTTTCAAAGCGGCCCTGGCTGGGATTATCCATCGCCTGCACCTCGCTTGCCAGTTCCGGGCAGAATTTTTCTGCGCCCGGAAATGCCCAGGGAGAATTCCTGCTGGCATGCGGCCGGAAGCCGGGAGTTTCGCCTCCATCGCACATATTGCGGATGTTGAGTTTATACTCCGGGTAACGGACGAACAGTTCCGTTTCAAAATTGTCGTAATTTATCATTCTCGACCCCAGGTTATTACCGATCAGGGAAATATGTGATGTTGCGGTAATCGTAAGCGGGGCGGGTCCTTTGGGTTGGCAGGCATTTAGCAATACTATGGGAATAAGGATAGCATAAATGCCAATTTTTAATAGTTTGGACATCTTTGATAAATTTAGCTGAATCAGGAAACGTTATATATTTATTTCGCTACGCGATAGGGCACCTGTATGTTTATTTTACCTTTCCACTTTTGCGGAATTTTGAGTCCGAGTTCATAATGTACCGCGTTGATCACCAGGCGCTGAAAGGGTTCCTGGGTGAAGTCTTCCGGGTGGCCCATGGTGGTCATAAACACCCGTCCGCCGAAAGTGTTGGTGCCGGTCCAGGCAACGGGATTTTCGATGGCTTCTTTATCAGGATTTACTGCTTTCCCCATGAGCAACCAGGTAGACCCTTTCACGGGATAATCCGGTAGTACACGGTACAGCCATGAGCGAACGTGAAAGTTGCCGGCTACGCCTGTGAGTATGGGATTGGCTGCCTGTTCAGGGATGATGCTTACATCTGTGCTGCTTTCATGACCATAGTGGGTATGCTTTGCAGCACCGCCCCATCCGGGAGGAGCATTCAACGCAAATTCGCCGAAGGCATTCCATTTTTCACTGGCATGTCCTTCAGGAAAGTGAAAGGCATGTGTAGTGGTACGGAAACCCATCACAGGTTTACCGGATTTCAGATAAGCGTCGATATAAGCCAGTTGCCCAGGTGGCAGGCGACGCCAGCGTAAAAAGAAGACTGCCAGGTCGGCCTTTTCCAGTGCCTCGAGGCCGGGAATATTTTCTTCGCTGTTATAATCAGGAGATGCTTTGAGCACGATCGTTTTCATGCCATAGTCTTTCTCCAGTGCAGCAGCTATTAAAGGCATGGTTTCCTCACTGCTGTATTCATGATCGCCGGTTACGAACACCACCAGCGGTTTTTTATTTTTTTTTGACGACTGCGCAAAGAGGGAGCTGGCACTTGTGACGCTGGCAATTACCAGGCACAATAAATAGGCAAAAAATTTTTTCATTTGAACAATGATTTTTGATGACCGTTTTTATATACGATACAACCTGCCACATTTCGTGAAGCATGACGGGTAACATTAAAGCAGGCGATGGCATACCTTCGTTTTGGTGTGGCATCACCGTATTGAATCGGACAATGCAGCTTCATTCCTGAAAGATCAACAGTAGCAATTATTGAAGCGCACTGCGGTTATATATGCTGTTTGGTTCCGGTTGTTTATCCGTCAGCACTGCCACTACATTGTTGATAGTAAGCAGGCATATTTGCCGGTAGGTAGCTGTGGTAAGGCTACCGGAGTGCGGCGTAACGATTGCCCGCGGATGCTCTACAATCGCGCGACTCTGCACCGGTGGTTCATCCGGCAATACGTCTGCCGCAAAACCTGCAATCGACTTTGAATTCAGCGCCTCCAACAACGCCGCATGATCAACAAGTGCGCCTCTCGCCGTATTAATCAACAGCGCGCCTGTTTTCATCAGCCCCAGTTGTTTTTCTCCGATGATCCTGTCTGTTTCGGTATTAAAGGGAAGATGAAGACTCACTACATCTGCATATTGCAGAACATCTTCCAGTGCCATGTATTTATAAGGCAGGTCCTGGGCAGATTTACTCCAATACAGCACTTCCATTCCAAAAGCTTCTCCCAGGCGGGCAACCCGTTTTCCTATATTTCCCATTCCCAGCACGCCAAGGGTTTTGCCATTCAGTTCATCTCCTGCGTATTGATTCCGCCAGTTCCAGTTATCCTGCTTCACCTGTGAAACAGATTCGTACATATTGCGCATGCCCATCAGCATCAGGGCCAGGGTGTGCTCCGCAATAGTGGCGGCATTGCTGCCGGGTGCGTTGATCACTTTGATCTTTCTTTCGGTGGCACGGGCCACATCTACGTTATCCAGTCCAACGCCGCAGCGGGCTACTGCCTGCAGATGCGGGCACGCATCTATCAACGGTTTATTGATCAGCCCCTTCCCTCTCGTGATGATGGCATGGATATTTTCATTGTTTAAAACGTTTTTTAAACTGGCTTCATCATATCCTGTGAATACATTCACATTCTCGTGGAGAATGGCTAATGCTTCCTCTGCAACGGTTTCGAGCAGTAATACGTTTTTTCTCATCTGTTATTTATGATATAAGGTGGCATCATCCGATCTGTATCCTCTGAAATCATTTCTATTTGATACATACAAGCCTTCCTCATAGAGTTCATCTGCAAATATCCGCGGATCTATTTCAGCGCCGGGTATGGAAGATATTTCCACCAGGTTACCGGCAGGATCGCGTACAAACATCTGCATGGCGCCATCTGGCAGCTTCCTCACCTTTCCCCAGGGATGGATATCAATAATATTCAGTTCTTTCATGCGGAAGAAGAGACTGTTAAAATCATCTACCTGCACACAGATATGTCCACGGAAAGAGGTTTTGTCTTCCCATTCGGAAATATGCAGTTGTTCCTGTTCGTTGAATTTGAAAAACATGACGGGATAATCAAACCGGAAGGCGGCGAGCGGCTCCAGGCCTAATTCATGTTGATAAAACTGACCTGCTTTTTCCAGGTTGTCTACAATCAATGTTACGTGATTAATTTTTAGTGCTTTGGCCATAGATAATTATTTACAAATATCACGTTTAAACTTTTTGTTTATAGTCCCGTACAAAATCCCAATCCGGTGTAACTCCTAATCCGGGAGCCGTGGGCGCCGGGATCACTCCATTCGTAACGGTTATCTGTTCTTTCACCAGTTCATACATCATAGGGTTTCCGCCCAACGAAAATTCAATAATGGTTGCCGAAGGTGATGCAAATGCTACGTTTAGTCCGGCCATAAAAGAAAAAGCAGAGCCCCAGCAATGCGGCGCCAGTTCCAGCTGATGCACCGTAGCCAGATGTGCTACCCGCATTGTTTCTGAGATACCGCCAATGATGGCAGCATCCGGCTGTATCACATCAATAGCCCGTTTCTCCAGCAGTTCATTAATATCGAAGCTGGTATATTCGCTTTCACCAGCCGCGATGGGAATATACGTCGAAGCCCTTACTTCTGCAGTACCCTGTTTATTATCCGGGCTGATGGGCTCCTCAAACCAATACAGGTTACAGTCTTCCACTCCCCGGCAAAATTGTTTGGCCTCCGGCACACTAAAGGTGCCATGCGCGTCGGTCATCAATTTAATATCAGCACCCAGCGCGGCTCTTGCCGCTTTCACTCTTTCGATGCTGTTTTGTACTGTTTTATCCATTACACCAACACGCATCTTAACGCTTCCAAATCCTTTGTCTACATACCCTTTCAGTTGCGCTCCGATATTGTCAACATCTGCCCAGCCGCCGCTCGCGTAAGCCGGCATTATATCCCTGCAGGCGCCACCGAGCAAATCCATCACCGGCACATTCAGCATTTTGCCTTTCAGGTCCCAGAGGGCGGTATCAATACCACTCATGGCTGATACCGAGAGTCCTCTTCTGCCGAGGACCGGAAATTTCCGTCCTCTTGATAAAGCGTAATGATCGCGTGTACCATTATACATTTCTTCCCAGAGGCGGGTGATATCTTTCACCTGTTTACCCAGTAAAACAGGCTTTAATTCATTTTCGATGCAATTTACGATGGAGGCGCATACGCCCGAAGATCCAACTGCAGCTTTAGCTTCTCCAAATCCCTGAAGACCATCTTCTGTGGTGATCACAACAAGCGTCATATCAAAATTGGCCAGTAATCCATAGTCAGAAGTATGTTGTTTCTCTTTAGGAACGGGACAGCGTAACCAAAATGCCTCTACATTAGCTATTTTCATCTGTTAGCAGTTGACTCTTTAAATAAGTTTTGATAAGGTATTAAATGATTTAGTGGTGAGCATCGTATAAAACTCTTCCGTTACCGAGCTGCTGCCATGGTCTACCAGGAACTTCTCCTGCTCGGGCGACAGGTTTTCCGGGTTGGCGTCAATCGCATCCGGGTAAGGATTGGCCGGCGTACGATCCAGCGGGGCACAGAACTCCACGGAGAGTACGTCGTTATAGTTTATCTCTTTTAATGTATCTATAATCTTTTTCCAATCGAGGTTGCCCATTCCCGGCGCCATCCTGTTGTTGTCAGCCACATGAAAGCCTCTGAGTTTCCCTTTGGCTTTTTTAATCGCCTCAAACATATCGGTTTCCTCGATATTCATATGAAAGGTATCGAGGCAAACGCCGCAATTGGGTCCTACCGCTTCCGCCAGCGCCAGTGCCTGATCGGCCCGGTTGATGAAATAGGTTTCAAAACGGTTGATCGGTTCAATGCCTATCAATATGCCCGCAGCCTCGCTATAGTCATATATTTCTTTCAGGGCGCCTACGGCCCATTGCCATTCTTCATCCGGCCGGCCGTCGGGTGCAATTTTCCCTACGGTGCCTGGTACTACAGATACCATATGTCCCTCCAGTTCCTTTACCATTTTTATGATGTCTTTCACATACTGTACTGATTTTGCCCGCTGCGCCTCATCCCTGGCGAGTAGGTTGCGGTCGCCCAGCATCAGCGTTACAGATCCCCAGCAGGACAAGCCGTGGTCTTTCATGAGTTTCCTTATACTTTTCGTGTCGTATTGCTCCGGGCTGCCGGCGATTTCGAGTTTGGTATATCCCAGCGCAGCTACCCTTTTTATAGTAGTTTCAATAGTTTCGGACCTCATCCAGTTGTGTATCCCTAATTCCATAACGCATTAATATATAAAAGTGGTTTAATATTTCTTGTTCATCCTGGAAGCGAAGCAGCTGTTGACTTCATAACGGGAAGCTGTCATCATATCATTGTCTTACAAACTTATTCAGACTTCCATTGAAATAAAAGTACTTCATTTGCAATATATCAATACTATATTTACCATAATTCTACATTTCCGCGTCATAAAATAAATAGTGTACCAAAAACAATATTATGAAAGTCTCCTACCGACATATATCCACTCCGGAAGATGCCAGCTTTGTAGTGAAAGAGTTCTGCCAGCCTAAATTCACCAATACCTTCCACTTTCACCACGGGCATGAACTGATCCTGATGGTAAAAAGCTCCGGGAAGGTATACGCCGGCAAGAAAGTGATGAACTACAACGAAGGAGAGGTTTATATGTTTGGGCCAGGCCTGGTACATTGTTTCTGCAACGACAATGCTCCCATAGACCCCAACGAAACAGTACACGCCATCATTGTACAGTTTACAGAAGACTTTCTTGGTAAAGATTTTTTCGATAAACTGGAATTGAGGAAGATAAGAGAACTGATGCAGCTATCTGAACAAGGGATCAAATTCAGCAAACTACCTGCCGCTATCAGCAACCTGTTTTTCCAGTTCCAGGTAAATCAGCAGATGAAAAACCTGATCATCCTGCTGCAGCTGCTGGATGAATTGTCGCATCAGGGCAAGGAAAACGCGCTGCTGCTGACGGACGATCCACGAAAAATACATTACAAAGACGTAGATTCTAAAAAGCTGGAATCTATATTTAAATATGTACTGGAGAATTACCATCAGCAGGTAGACAGTAAATCTGCCGCCTCACTGGCATGCATGAACGAAGCTGCATTTTGCCGGTATTTTAAGAGAAGGACACATAAAACGTTTTCACAGTTTGTAAATGAAACCAGGATTAGTCATGCTACTAAATTGCTGATCGGCACGGAGGATGGCATCTCTGAAATATGCTATGCCTGTGGCTTTGATAACATTTCTTACTTTAACAGGCAGTTTAAGATTTACCAGGGGAAGTCGCCCCGGGACTACAGGAAGGCGTTTGTGGAGAGTAATGTGGCGTCGCCGAGTTTGAGAGAAGTTGGGGAGTGAGTTTCATCGCTGTCACCTATCCATTTCTTCACATATTCTTAATATTTACTTCATACTGCGGAAATATTACAAGTTGATCTTGCCGGAAATTTGATAAGCATGTACTTATATTCTGTAGCACTCCGCGTTTGCCCGCTGTTGGCCGGCGTAATGTTAGTAGCGTCTTGTAACAAAGATAAAAATGAAGACACGAATCAACCTCAAACTGGCATTGAATTAAAGACCAGGTCTGTGACCCCTTCCCTGATAAAACCCCTGGAAGGATTTAATGGTTTAAACATTTATCCGCTTATCAGCAGTGATGATAAGCTGGCCGGCAGCCCTGCATTTGTGTATGGCGCGCAACCTGATGGAGCCGGCATCATCAAAAATGAGGCAGGCAGTGGTTACATTATGATCAACAACCACGAGATCCTTTGCTCTGTATCCCGGGTATATCTCGACAACAACCTGCAACCACTGAAAGGAGAATACATTGTAGATAAAGTAGGCGGCGCCAAAAAACGGCTTTGTTCTGCTACAATGGCCACTGTACAGGAACATGGTTTTGGTCCGCTGTTCCTCACTGCCGGTGAGTCTGGCGAAGAGTCTATGATCCATGGTATTGATCCCTTAGGAGATGTTAATCTGAAACAAACAGACCGGACCCTGGCAGCATTAGGTAAATGTAGTGCAGAAAATGCAGTGCCTTTAAACAAAAATGCCTACCCGGGTAAAACAGCTATCTTCATCGGCGAAGATGATACCCCCGGCCAGGTAAACCTGTATCTCTCCAATACTGTGGGAGATGTGAAAGGCGGTAAGCTGTATATGCTGCGTAGAACTGATGGCAGCACCATTGAAACAGATATGAAAGTTGGTACTTCCTACGACGTAGAGTTTGTGGAATATGATAATGTTGCCGGCAGCACCGGTAAACAGCTGGCAGTACAGACCGTAGAAAAAAAGGCGATCCAGTTTGCCCGCGTGGAAGACCTGGATTATGGCAAAGGGTCAGCAGAAAATAACCGCAAACTTTATTTCACTGCCACCGGTATCAGCCAGACCGATAAAGTGACACCCGTAGACGGCTATACGATGTGGGGACGTGTATACCAGCTGGTACTGGACCCTGCCAGTCCACTCAAAGGAAAACTCACGCCACTGATAGATGGTATCGTTGATCCGGGTAACAGCATCGTGAATCCGGATAACCTCTGTGTAACAGAAAATTTTGTGTATATCCAGGAAGATGGAGATTCCTACTACAAAAACAATAAACACGATGGCCGCATCTGGCAGTACAGTCTTGCCACCAAAGGACTGAAACCAATGCTGGAAATGAACCATCGCCGTAATGACGCCGATTTCAACAAAAAATACAATCCGGATAATGACCTGCGTACCAGCAGCTGGGAATTTGGTGCGATGTATGACATTTCTGACCTCATTGGAAAGCCCAACACTTTTGTGGTAAATATCCATCCACATACCTGGAAAGATGAGAAATTCAAAAATGCCGATGGTAGTGGTCTGAATGACAATATCGAAGGCGGACAAACCGTGATCATCACCGGTGTTGAAAAATAATCCGGCTTATTCTCTTTACATAAAAGATAAAAGTTACCCCTTCGGGAAAAGGGGTAACTTTTTGCATATACTGATGGCTTATGATGAAGCATGACTGGAAGATATGGGTAGCCGTTATACTGAGCGGCCTCGTTACCTGGATCTCTTGCCACAATACCCCAAACAATAGCACCTTTGACCAAGCAGTCCATCAATGGTTGGAAGCGCATACGGATTCGCTGGAAGCCAGCGCCGGCAGGTTGTTGGCAGTGGCTTCGGGGAATGATAGCACCGCCTTACAACAGGCTTTTGAAGATTGCAGAAAACGATATAAGCAGTTGGAATGGTGCAGCGAATATTATGCGCCTGCGACCTCACGATTGCTCAACGGTCCTCCCCTGCCGGAAATAGAAGTCGCGGAACACCAGGCCAGCGAACCATCCGGCCTGCAGGTAATAGAAACATTTTTATATCCTTATGATACCGCCAGCAATGCGAGTCTCCGAAAAGAGATCAGGTCTTTTACGGCCAGTGTCACCGCTTTAAGACAAGTGATTGCCCATACCCGGTTTGACACCGCACATGTATTTGATGCCTGTAAGCTGGAAGTGTTCCGCGTGGTAACATTGGGTATCAGCGGTTTTGATACACCGCTTTCAGGACTGGCCATACAGGAATCGACCATATCGCTGGGAGCAGTACAGGACCTTTGCCGGCTGATGGCCGCACCGCCAGCACTGCTCACCACTTTCGACAATGCTATCGCAGTAGGTCATATGTCCGTTGATACCAATGGTTTTGACTATGCCGGCTTTATTACCGGTCACCTGAACCCACTCACCAAAGCGATGATGCACTGGTACCGCCAGGAAGGGCTGCCACTCGTGAAAGAACAAACGGCTTTAAAACAAGATGCCGCCACACTGTTTGACACCGCTGTATTGAATATCCGCCATTTCATAACATCGCCGGAAGCCTTTCCCACACCGGAAAAGGTAGCATTAGGTCAGGAGCTGTTTGGCAACACCCAATTGGCAGGGAATGGAAAACGGAGTTGCAAAAGTTGTCATCAACCGGAAAAAGCATTTACAGATGGACTGAATCAAAGTCTTACTATCAGTGGCAGATCCCGCGTATTGCGCAACGCGCCTACTATGCTGTACGCCGGATTGCAACTGTCGCAGTTCTACGACATGCGTTCACCTACCCTTGAAAACCAGGTATTGGATGTATTGAATAATAAAGATGAAATGCACTCCTCCCCTGTAGCCGTGGCCAGCTGGCTAAACAAAATACCAGCAATGCAACAACGTTTTCGCAAAGCATTTCCCCAGATGCCGGACACCATCCGGGCAAGAGAAGTGATGATGGCAATTGCCAGCTACATCCGGGAACTGCGTCCTTTTAATGCCTCTTTTGACCGTTATATGAGAGGAGATAAACAGGCTATGGATGCCATGGCCGTCAAAGGATTCAACCTGTTTATGGGTAAAGGGCGTTGTGCCACCTGTCATTTTATACCATTGTTTAATGGCACCTCCGCCCCGGATTTCTCTACCACTGAATCAGAAGTACTGGGGGTATTACAGCAACCCGGGGTCCCGGTATTGGATAGTGATTTAGGGAGATTTATCCATACAGAGATGGAAGAATTGAAATATGCTTTTAAAACGCCCACATTGCGGAATGTTGCATTAACGGCTCCCTACATGCATAATGGCGCCTATCGTACCCTGGAGGAAGTGATAGACTTTTATGACAAAGGTGGTGGGGTTGGATATGGGATACACTTACCTAATCAAACCCTTGCACCTGATGCGTTGCATCTTCTAGAGGCGGAGAAACAGGCGCTGATTGCATTCATGGGGGCGCTGAGCGATGAGCGGTAGATAAATGAGTGGGGAAACCTTGATAAGGGAGCGATTGCCAGGGGAAGCTGCCAACAGTAATACATTTAAAGATCCAGCCATGTTGCAGCGCCTTAATGAGATCAGCTCATTACCTGATGTACTCATTTATGATACTTCTACTAACGTTATTAATCCAGTCAAGGAAAGTAAATATGCAATAAACTAACTTGCGGCTTAATAATAATTTAAGCCACCCTACATGTCATCTTTTTATCGTAGTTATCATTCCGACCTGAAAATCCAATATGCCAACGGCAAACTACATTCCGATATTACCCGTTCAATTCCGCGATCTACAAAACAGAGATGGAAAGGAAAAAATATACAATCCTTCTGGGCACCATATCCTTTGAAGGAGAATCTACCAGATGAAAACCAACTCCAAAAATTGAGAAAAGAAAATGCACGTTTAAAGGTGCTGATAAAATCGCTTTTTTATCTGGTCTCTATCTATAGGGAATTAGTTATTCTATCTCCCGTCAAATCTGCCCATGTTTTAACAGTTAAAAGAAATATTGAAGTGCTTCTGCACTTCTGCAATAAAAATGAATTAGAAAGGGTTATTTGGAGATATCTTCCTTTTTCCTTTAAACAATGGAAATCCTGGAGCCATCAAAAGTATTGTTTCAACTCACTACAGGGGCATTGCCGCAGACAAAATCCACAACAGCTTTCTATCAGAGAACAGGAAATGATTAAGACACAATGCGCCAAAAGGGAATATGATAATTGGCCACTCAGCGGCATTTACTATCAGCTACTACGGGATAGGAAAATTAATTGTAGTCTTAGCACATTCTATAAATATTGCAGGTTACTGAACATTACGAAAAAACATCTCAAAATATCCAGGAAATATACTCCATACCGTGCAAACAAGGCGTTGAAAGTTTTGCATCAGGATATTACATTATTCAAAACCATCAATGGCGTAAAACATTACATTTATGTCATCCGCGATAATTTCAGTAGAGCGATTCTCGCATGTAAGGTAGCCAATGAATACAGTAGCAATATGGCCCGGCAAACATTGGAAGAAGTATTACAAAGATTTAGCCTGATGCGGGAGGAAGGCAAACTCATTACAGATGATGGCATGGAGAATAAAGGAAAATTAGAGGATTGGCTGAATAAGCCTGGTTTACTTTGGAAGAAACTAATAGCCCAGCTCGATATCATACAAAGTAATAGCATGGTAGAAGCCGCGAACAAAATACTTAAGTATCGGTTTCTATATACCAAACCTATTGCTGATACCAGGGAACTGATTATCGCGATTGAGCAGGCAGTAAAAAGTTATAACCAAATGCCTAATAGCCAGTTATATGGTTTTACCCCAAATGAAGTTTTAGCAGGAGCAATACCAGATAAATGTCATTTCAGAACTCAAATTTCTTTGGGCCAAAAGCAACGACTAAAATTAAATCAGGACTTTCCTTGTAAAATGGTTTGTCAAATATAAGTCGCTAATATCAAAAGTTCTTTTACATATCTGTTTTCCAACCTGAATCATGTGAAGGATAACTATGCGTGAACAGGTTCAACTATCTTAGATTTGAACGCTTCCCTGTTTGTAAAATGTACGCAAATGGGTACATATTATGGCGAAATCTCCGTGGAGTATGCACGGCTTACCAGTATCTTAACTGCATCTCCTCCGTTAAAACTATCTCCATTGTCGGAACCCGGATATGCTTTTGATGGGAGATTTAGTTTGAGGAATTGCGAAGCTACTTTTAATAAGGGGCTGATAGGCCCCCCTTCATTACCGAGTTTATCGATACCCTTCAATTTTACCCAAATCGTTTTACCTCCATTAAAAAAGCCATATCCAGCACTGGCATCCAACCTGGCATAACAGGGAACATACTCATTTCCACTACCAAATTTATCAGTAGGCATTTTAACGGACAGGCGGAAGTACAATTTTTCTATACCGTCCAGGTACCTGGAAAGCACCTCTGCATTGGATTTTACCGCGTAAGGTACATTAATGGCCACATACATATAATCCCGTGCCGGGGTATAACCATAAAGCTCATTGGTTACATCCGTAAGCGCCGTAGGCTTTGCGCCGCTGAAACCTGCAATGCTGCACATGGACATAGCACGTTTGTTTTGTACATATGCGTAGTCATCGCTTTCATAATTGATTTTGATACGCCCTCCTGCCGGGAGTAAAATCGAGTCAAGCGCCCAGGCTGCAGCATTGGTAGCCGCAAGCGTGCTATCCTGCACAGGGTAAGGATAATCCGAATTTGTAACTCCACCGGGATTCTGCGCAAAATCTTTATAATTACCCCATCCATCATATTTTTTAGAAGAATAAGCCGGATTCAATTTATTGTAATTGAATACATACGCATTCTTCCTGCCTTTCTCATTCCCATTATAGCTGAACCAAATCTTTTTTAATGTCAGTTTACCGTTTGCATTTGGCTTTCCCGTCATATCATTTACACCGGGACAAAGCTCGTAGGTATAATCAAAGTGAACTGATTTTACCGGCCTGGCGCGGGCGCTGTCTTTCAAGAAATCAGCCTTGCTATACAAATCAATCTCCACAAGACGTTTGGCGCCACCATCGCTCTTGTTTCCTTTGGCGTCGATCTGCAGCAGGTCTTCCCGCTTATCCAGCCTGAATACAGCAATCATATTCCTGGATTCAACAGAGTTGAGATACCATAGTTCTTTCGCTCCTGATACATAACTACCTTTATCATCCCGGTCGTCTGTTTTCAATCCTTCGTTATAAGTCGCCTTTTCATTATAAGGGATTTTCCATAAAAAAGGATTTGCGATACCTGCCGTCTTCGTGTAATTAAACCTGATGGCATTACCAGGGTCATCATCAGTAATCCCATTTCCGGTAAGATCGGTATAGTCTGGTGACAGGATACCTGTTAGCAGATAGGAATGCGCATAGGCAGGGAATAGCTCTCCATTATAATAACGGTCACGCCCTTTCGTATTCGTAAGACTGTCATCTACCCCGGGAACATAACCCGTCAATCCCTCTGCAATATTTCCGTCGCTTTTATTTACGGAGAAACTAGCTTCCTTTTGTTTTAAATTGTATACCGGGATACCATACACATATCTTCTGCCATCAGCATTGAGCACGTCTATTTCAGAAATGTGATCGGCTTTCCGGAAAGTATTTATTCGTTTTTCATAAGATACCTGGTCCACTAAAAAAGAGTCAACGTCTTTTTTCAGGTAAAATTTATTACCCGGAATCAGTTCGTAGTCCGGATTAGGCCCTAATGCAGCAGACTGCCAATTCATAAATAATCTTGCATCTTTTCCCGCGTTAAAATATTTTACGCGGACATCATATTCTCTTCCTCCTTCGATATTTACTTTTACTACACTGGAGCCATTTTGTCGGTAGTCCATATTACCGTAGATGTATTCATCGTTCAGGTAAAATTCATATCCGTCATCTTTATCAAACCGGAAATAGTACACACCCGACTGTGGGATCCGCAGTTTCCCGGAATAGATACCGGAAAAGTTTTCATTCAGGGGTATCTGTCCGGCCTGTTGGCCATTATTAAAAGACTGGTTATCCGGGAAATTAATAGCAGGTACCACCCTGTTAAATGCACGGTCCGTAAAATATTTATCTGAGAAATAGGTAGCCATTAACCCATCTCCGGCGCCTATATACTCACTATTGAATTTTACGGCGCCCTTCTTTACCGGGTATTTATTCAATCCATAACTCTCAATATATTTAGACAAACCTGCTTCGCTGGCTTCCCGGGCAGTAAGGTAGGTAATAACCTGTGTGCGTTTTTCACGCGCAGGTTTCATCGTATTCGTGGTATTCAGGCTGATATCGTTTAGCGGCGACCCGCTTTTATAGGGCGTTAGTTTGTTGGTAGTACTGATAATACTGCTGGTTTTGCTTGCCTGAAATAACTTCGGCGTCACCACATTATCTCCGCCTATTGCATCATAGAACGACTTTGCATTGATCGTCATTTCTGATGGATTTCTGAAATAGGCTGCTTCGAATGCATTATTCGTATTCCGGAATGATACCAGGTCTGCCAATGGGTTTTCGTCTCTCCATACAGCAGAACGAGTAAAAGAACGTACACTGGTAACATCGACTCCTCCATGGGCTACAGCGCCATATCCTAATTCTCCCCCAAGACTAAGCGATTTATCACGAGTGGTCATCTGGTGATCAAAAACATATCCGATATCATTGCGGTAAGCTCTGAAATTGCCGCCGGTTCCTTCGCCGGAAATAGAAAACACATCATATGTATAGGACGGTATTGCTATATTAGGTACGGCAGGTTTTTCCCGAAAGATGATTTCTTTTTCACGGTTAAAATCCAGCAGGGCGCTTTCGTTATTGGCTCCTGACTGGAAATTCAAATAACCGAATGCAGGTAAACTCAGTATCTTGTCCTTGGGCGCTATATACTGCCTGGCAACATAACCGCTCACAAACGCGTTGGCATAGATCGTATAGAATTCACCTCCCAGCTTAAAAGCTACAGAAGTCATTTCATTGGTATAGGGAATGTTTATAGTGGGTGTATATCCGGGAAATGCGAAGGAAATACCAGCTCCGTCGCCACCGGATGTTCCTTGCATTTTGAATTTTTTGTCTTTATCTGTTAAATTCGTCTGCCGGTATAGCGCAATCCCGGTTGACATCTGCAGCCCTTTTAAACCTCCCCGCGAATTATATGAGGTTCCCATTGAGACACTACCCGCAAAGCCTCCGTTTTCGCTTGCCGTTTTACCTGCATACTGATATGAAAGCGTAGGACTGAGCGTAACTCCTTCCTGGGAGTTGTTGGAAAGGGATAGGCCTGCAGTGAGCGGACCACGGGTTTTACCACTCGAAGATATTCCTGCAGCAACGGTAGTTTCCATTCCCCATCCCCGGTACGTATTCTTGAAAACCCCGAGGCTGGCAGACAGGTCAATCGTCTTGCCCGCTATTTTGGTGACTTTCCCCGCAAGCTCCAATCCTGCACCAATAGTTCCTCCCACCGTCTTATTTTCATTTATTGTCAGTTCTTTCGTAATAGAATCCTTCCCGTTAAAATCGTCCGGAATACCACGCAGGTTACGCGTGATAGTACCCGGATTAATGTTCCATCCAAACCCTACCCAACTGGCTTCCTGGTCCATGGTTCCCCCGCTGTTATAACCGATGGTAATCGGGTACCCGCCAACATCCAATAACGGTACATTATAGGTCATATCTCCTGTAAACAGATCTACCATATCTACATTGCCTGCAGAGTGGAATGCCTGCATTTCCGGTTGGCTGGGGCCTCCAAAATCAGGATGTTCTTCCTTTAAACCGGTGGTTTTTAATAACCGAACCTTATTGTTAGCCTTTACTGTGGCCGTAATAGGTAATGATGATATAAGTCCTCCGGAAGCTACTGTCAGCGGAATATTCCGCGACAACAACTTCTCTGGGGTAAAATGAGCATACACCGGAATAGGGGCTCCAAACAGGTTTAATGGTACTATTATTTCAAGATAGACAACTGCAAGCATCAGGCTTGCAAATATTTTCTTTCCTCTCGCTGCTAAGGCCAGTATCATGTAAAATATATTTGATAAAGTAAGGGATCGGTTAAGGTCAGGGATAATTTATGGCGCCGGGTGATAAACAAATTTGATTTCCCAGTTCTCAGATCGGCCGTTATGTAATCTGAACATATATAGTTTTCCGGCAGACAAACGACTCCCGCGGCTCAGCGATAACTCAATCATATTAGTGCCTGGCTGCAGGGAAATATTCCCCTGCCGGACAATATGGTTATCATTCTCCAGTGATGTTATTTCGTATTTCACCTGCTCGTCTCCCGCATCATTTACATAGCTGCATTTCAGCACATCGCCACAATTCATTACATCATTACTATTTCTTTTCAACTGAACGTAGGCCGACAGATCTTCCTGCGACACCATCCCGGATTGCTTCATACGAAAAGTCCAGGTGTTCGTTTGCGCGGCAAACTGTCGCCCGTTATTGGCAGTAACCATCCAGGCATAAGTAATGCCTGTATCCAGCGCGGGCGCTCCTGCCGGATAATTCATAAATGGCTGCCGCAAATTGGAGACGCGGTATACAGGTATATTTACCTGTACTGCTTCCTCGGCAGATTGATCGACCCCCATTTCCACTAATACCAGGTCGTAATTCAGGTCGCTGAACAAATTCAACGGCGCTGGCGGAATCCATGTAAATTGCGGCAATAATGCATCCAGTAAAGCCTCATTCACGGGAGTATTCAACATGGGAGGACTTACAGGTTCGACGGTGAAATTCCGGCAATCTTCTGTTGCGGGCTGGCCGGACTTATCACCACTTACTATTACGCTGTAACAAACGCTGTAATTTCCGGGCATTAACAATGCATTTTCCCGTCGGTCCGCCACAGGCGATAAATACTCATAGGATACCGGGATCAGATCTTTCAGCTGAATTTGTTTGGCGCCTGCCGGCAGCTCTATTTCGTTGGAAAATCCTGTTAGTATACCCTGACCGGTATTGACTTCCGACAAGCGCATGATCACGCTCACCCTCACCGAACCAGGATACAGGTTGGTCAGTACCATATTCCACAGCTGCGATTGCTGTATAATACCTGCCGGAGGTACCTGGGCGGCCATCACCACCTGGGCGTGCAGTTTCATAGATGCAAGCAGACAAAATAAAAAGCCTCCTGCCAATAGGGATCTGAACTTGTTCATATAATTAAAATATCCTTGTATAGGTTAATCTTCCTGTATTATTGGACACCAGCTGCCGGCCAGCACCCGGCAAATAAATTTTCTCTCCACGCAGCTGGATCTCCCCTACGTGAGGAATGTTTACCCTGGAATTAAGGCCATATCCCCACTGACGGATATGATACACCGTTTGTTCGTTATACTTTAATGAGCCACCGGCCTCCAGCCAGGGCAATGCTCTCCAGTTTACATCTCCTGACAATCCATACAGGGCATAGTCCTCTGTAATTGCAGCAGAAGCCTGAGATCCCAATGTGAATTTTTTCAGGAAAACAGTATGGCTGGCCATGATGTTCCGGCTGTTAAAATAAACGAAGGCGGTATCGGTTTGCCTGTTATAAAACCGGGAATAAGTCAACATACTGTTCATCATAATCCCCCTGTACTTATAGGCATAGGTGGCGGTGCCTGTGAGCATATTAAAAAGCTGCTCCGTAAAATGGTCATCATTCAATTTTACCAGTTGAGAAGATGGCTGATAGCCAAGACTCACTACCGGCCAATGGGGTATTCGCAGCGATACCTGCAAACTTTTAAAAACCGTGTTGCTTTCATAGTTAGACGGCTGGTAAAAAGTAGCAAAGGTGTTTTTCTGTATGGCGCCTGTAACCAACAACTGTTGCCGGAAAAATGGCTGCTCCGCCTGGATGCTCCACGCCGTCTGCCGCGAACCGGTGGTATAAAGACTGAAAGACTGAAAATCGCTTCCCATCAATTTATACATACTCCTCAAACGGGTTTTGCTGCTACTGATCACTGTATTAAAAGACGCGGTATAGGCTTCATTTGTATGCCCTGTAAAATTGAGCATACTATTAAAATTGGTTTCGCCATGAACTTTTCTTGTATTATATGGTGACGATGATTTTGCCGCTTCTGCTACCAGGTAGGTATTCTTCCCCAGTCTCCATTGTGCTTCCAATGCCAGGCCCATAAGATGGTTATCTACAGGTTCCTGTCCCTGCGGCATTGCATTAGCGCCATATAATTGTTTTTTCCCTGTGTAATAGGTAAGAAAAACATGGTTATCTTCTTTCATACCTATACCAGCCCGTACCAGGTTTATATATTGCGGTGACCTGTTTTCTTTAACTATAAAATTGCGAAACCGATAATCCACTACCCCGCTTGCCACTGCCAGATAATAAGAAGGGTTATACTCCACCTGTACGCCGGTAATACTTATATTCTTTGCCGTTAATTCAGAATAATCAGCCATTGTTCTGCCGATTCCAAAGCTACGGATGGCCAGCAAGGTCCGGAAACCTTTGGGAAGAATACTATCAGGCAGATTCATGCCATCCAGGGCGTCAGACAGTTCCCTATTATTCCTGCTATGCTGCAGTACATCCATTAGATTGGCTTTCTGCCGGTCCAGCTTCTGCGTCAATACCAGGTATCGTTGCTGCACCTTATCTGAAATCCGCTGCAGGGAGTCAATTGTTTGTTTGCCTGCTTCTGTTTTCGCTACAAGATCATTATATAACGAATCCACGCTCCCAGGAACTGTTATGTTGCCTGCTATTGAATCCCTCTGCCGTTTCAGTATCATCTCCCTCGCCTCAATCAACCGTTGCATATAGGAAGGTGTATTCATCAACGATCTCAAATCCGCTATTTTCTCCTCCAGTCTTTGCTTGTAGGCCCTGAGCGTATCCAGTTCATGTTGCTGTTTTAATTTCAGGGCGCCCCAGTTTCTGGCATTCGCCAACAGTTGTTGTTTAAAATCACGGTTAGTATAATATAGTCTCGCCCCGGTTAGATTTCTGAACAACGACGAATTTCCTGCCTGGGTGCTAAATGAAAAGCGAAGCGGGTACTTGTTTCTAACGGTAATACTTAAATTGGTTTGTACCGTATGCTGATAAATATCTTTCTCGGTGTAAGGGGTATCGATATTTGACTGGTAATAATAATCATACATTACGTTTCCATGTATGGTGAGGAAAGGTACCTTTGCCGGAGGTATATATGCCACGGGCTTTTTCCTCGCCCAAACCCGTACTGCCTTAACATCTGCAGAATCAGGCCTGTCATAAAGTGCTACCGATATTCTTATTAGTTGTTTACAGCCTCCGTGAATATAAAAGTATCCTGTGTCATTTACATTGCGCTCTCCCATGGACAAACGCTGCCCTATGACAGTTTTCGCCGCAAAAAGTGTAACAACTAAAATATAAAGGGATATTTTCACAAAGTGATTATTAAAAAGGTAACAACGCTGGTATAGCACATGATTGCTTCCCGTTTCAGTTCCTGCATTTGTCTATATCCCTCATCTATCCGGCTTGACTCCAGAAAATGAGTTAGCAATAAAGCAATACAGACGACCTGCCTTAACAGGAATTTGCGGGATGGCTCAAACCCGATTGCTGAATAACGAAGGCTTTATTTCCGGCATTAGCGACATCTCCAGTGGTACCGATAACAACCTACAGAAAATGTTATTTGAAGCGCGACTTAAAAGGATTAACAATAAATATTTCATAGTACTTCACTTATACAGGGTCCTTAATTTTCCATTGTGACTCTTCCAGGTAAAAAATATATTAATAACTATTATGGCTACACCCGAACAATGACAACACAACATTGCTACATACTCTTTCCAGAAATTGGCTGCAAGATATATCTACAGACAGATAATTTCTATAACACTTAGGTGTAATTTTCATTGATAATCAAATCTAATCACGCCATACGCATTCTATCTGCGTAACAATAAATAAGGCTGCAAAGACTCCAACTATTCAAGTAGGCCATATTTCCCCCAGGGCTTTCGTGTATTAAGATACACCTCCATAGTCTTCCCGCCTTCATTCCTGTTTTAAATTTCTATTACCAATAGCCTCTACCTCTTCTATCAACAACTGCATCAACACCCCGGCTTTCCTATGCTTTAATATCGGCGCAATTTGTCCGCCCCAAAACAATATCATATCCCATTTCTCCTTGTCCAGTGCTGCTTTCCTTAAGGAAGACATCAACTGCGACTGTAACGGAAATGGCAGCAACTGTGCATCCTTTCCTTCCAGGTCTTTTATCATTTGAGAAGACAACCCTCTTCCCAACCGGCCGGTAAAAGCGCTTGTGAGTGCAGTATATTTTGCGCGGTCAGAAAACAACATTTCGCGATGAACGGGCAGCAGGTTGGATTCTTCACAGGCGAGAAAGGCGGTCCCTATCTGTACCGCATCTGCCCCCAAAGTCAACGCAGCAGCAATACCCGCTCCCGTTGCGATACCTCCGGCAGCAATAACGGGTATTTTCACTTTTTCCCTGATCAGCTGTAATAAAACAAAAGTTCCTGCTGTGACGACTCTGCCGCATCCAGGAATGATGGCCGGTGACCTCCTGCTTCAAAGCCCGATGCGACGATCATATCTGTTCCCGATGCTTCCAGAACTATCGCCTCATCAAGCGTAGTGGCGGCGCCGATAGTGACGATCCCCCGCCTGCGGCATTGCTCCAAAACATCCTGCGACAGCGTACCAAACAGGTAACTGAATACCTTTGGCCGTAGGTCCAGCACCGCCTGCAACTGGTTTCCGAACCTGGAATGGAACGGGAGCGGTTCTCCCGGTAATGGAATGCCCAGTTCATCAAAATAAGGCTTGAACAATTTTGCAGTTCGTTCGTATTGTTCCCTGGTAACAGTTCCGCTGCCCCCGGGAATATCGGTATCCGACACCCAGAGATTAAGATTGTATGGTTTGCTGGTAGCTGCTTTTATCTGCCTGTCTGTTGCTGCAATTTCCTGAGCCGTATGGGTGTAAGCGCCGTAACCACCCAACCCGCCTGCATTAGAAACTGTTGCTACCAATGCCACAGAGGACAGGTTTCCGCCAAATGGTCCCTGTAAAATAGGATACTCAATTCCCAGCAGTGCTGTTGACTTTGTATTGTTCCACATGTTTGAAATATTTGTTTGCTATACAAAGTAACGACAGGATCCGGGAAGATCAGGTGACCTGCATCACATTTTTCAGGCTCACTGAATATATGAAAGAAAGGCAAAAAACAATACAAGCAACAGCATGATCGCCAGGAAAGCAGGGATCATCAACAGCTTCTTCCTGCCGGAAATAAGTGTTGTCTTCACCAATCCTATTAGCCCAACTGCCACATGTGCCCCCCTACTTATTATACACCGGGCTCCTCTTCAGCATATAAAACAGCGCATCATGATACGAGCCCTCATCACTTAAAAAAGCTGTCCTCCGGTTCGCAAATATCTTTTCATTCCGTTGATTGAAAATCCCCAATGTAACTTCATTCTCATACTGGTTTTCAACGGTAGTGCTACTGGAATTATCATGCTTTTTTTTATTACCCTCATATTGGGTAGTACCGGAATTGGAAGAGTTAACACTTTCTTTTACACTGCGGGATAAAGTACCCTGTAATACAAATTCAGCCCCTAATATCCCGCAAAGTTCGTCATAGGTATATCCCTTAATCGTGTTGTTGTCGATACCTTTTTTATACAACAGCGCATTGGTGGTGTTAGGTTCCTGGAACTTATACTGCCCGTTTCTTTTGCTCAGGTACACATAAGCATCATTCTGTAACTTCTCCCCTTTTTCATTGACTTGTTGCAAGGGTTCATTTATGGAAATATATTTAAACGGCAGGATAGCTACTAAACCGGGCTCAATGGGGCGACCACTTTCCACAGGCTGCTTGCCTGTGTTACCGGAGGGAGCGCTGATCACCTCTACCCTTCCGCTGGAGAAGGTAATTTTGTTGATGTCTGACTTTTTCAGGTCATATACAAGTGTTTCCCCGGTATGGATAAATTTAATGGTGTTTGCCTGCATCTCGGTAATCTTACCATGTTTTTCTTCTCCGTTCAGCATGAGTATCACATCCTCTTTACCCGGAGACGCTTTACCTGTTTGCGCTTGTAAAAAAGAAGCACAGCTCAGCGATGCCAATAAAATGGCGACTAAAAATTTTATTGCTTTGGTCATGATAAAAATTATTTTACTTTTTTTCTGTTTTAACCCTTTGTTGTTCTGCGGTTGCACCGCTCTCACGTTTATCCGTTGCATCTTTCTTATCGTTTTTATTAAAGCGATAGGTGAACGCCAGCTTCAATACCTGTGATTGCCATTGTCCGCGGATATGAATATCAATGTTCTGATAGCGGCTCACCCCATTATACCTGTTCCAGCCGAAGATATCAGAGGCACTCAAACGGAGAGCACCCTGTTTGCCCAATATATCTTTTTGTATGCCTGCGTGCAGTGTGCCGACAGGCTGTTGCAGGAAGGTACCATCTATGCTCCGGGAAGACCAGGTACCCATAAACTGGAGGCCCCAGCCGTCTTTCAGCTTCACCTGTTGCATCAGCTGGCCCGTAAAAACACCTGCTTTCAGCTGAAAGGGTTCGTTGTTGATCGTACCTGAATAATCATAATGATTATAATCGACGTAGATAATGGTCGTCAGGTTATCGTTGATCGGTAGCTGGGCATTTATATTGGCGCCGAGTACTTTCCGGGTGTTCAGGTTTTCCGGACGCTGATACGTTTCATTCCGCACGGCGTCCTGCAGTATTACTTCCTGGATAATATCTGTTGTCCGGTTATACACCAACGTGGTGGTTAACGCACCCTCCCAGATACTGTAGCTCAGCTCTACGTTATGGCTGTATTGCGGGTTCAGGTACG
Source organism: Chitinophaga hostae (assembly GCF_018224885.1). Classification (GTDB taxonomy): domain Bacteria; phylum Bacteroidota; class Bacteroidia; order Chitinophagales; family Chitinophagaceae; genus Chitinophaga; species Chitinophaga hostae. The sequence continues at coordinate 54,879 of NZ_JAGTXB010000016.1, forward strand.
GATTTCCTTCATCATAGGTATACTGATCCAGGTAAAAACGGAATGGATTCATACTGCGGTAGTCCGGTCTTTCTATCCTGCGTCCGTAAGTCAGCGTCACTTTACTCTCCTTATCCAGGTCATAGGCCAGGAAGGCAGTGGGGAAAAACTGCAGGTAGCTGCGGGAAAATGTTTGCCCGCTACTTTTTTGTTCTCCTTTCAGCCAGGTTTGTTCTGCACGAAGGCCCGCCTGAAACTCCCAATGATGAAGCTTATGGCGGAGATTCACATAGGCTGCATTGATATTTTCTTTATACAGAAAATGATTACTCAGGGTATCATTCTTTATCCAGCCACTATTCACACCGTCGTAATACTGTGCATTATTATCGGTATTTACAAATGAGGTTTTCGCACCGAGTTCCAGGCGTGTATTTTCAGAAAACGGATGGGTATAATCCGCTTTCAGACTGTAGATATTAATTTTCCCGGGCAGATCTGCCAGGAATAGCTTGTGCGGCGCCGCTTCACTGCTGTCTGGTTTATAATAGCGATTATCAAAATACTGCTCGCTGGTACTGTTGTAAGATAAATAATCAGCATTGATCAGCAGTTCATGCTCTGCGGCATTAAATACATGTTTCAGGCTAACATTCGCTTCTATATTGTCCCATTTACCTTTTGTGGTGGCAGGCGCGTCTACCCTGGTGGTCATCACGCCTTCACCGGTTTTCAATAACGTGTTATTGGTACTAAAGGATTCTGAAGGATTATGAAAACCACCCAATGCAACGCCTACAGTTGTTTTAGCGCTCGCGTAATAATCCAATCCCAGTTTTCCGGTGATACTTTGTCCGGTTGTTTTGGTATAAGTATGCTGATCGTAAATACTGGAAATTTCCTTGCCGCCGTTACGGAAGTTGCGGATAATATAATAATCTTCAAAACTCTTCCGGTAGCTGTAACCTGCATTACCATAGAAATTAATATGCTTATTGCTATAATTAAAATTGAGGTTCTGCGCAGTACCGGGGTATCTTCCCTGCAGGGCCGTGACAACAATATTCCCGTTGAAACCACCGGTTTTCAGTTTCTTTCTTTTGATATTAATAACCCCATTGCCGGCGGCATCATATTTTGCCGGCGGGTTAGACATGATCTCTATCTGGTCCAACTGCGAAGCGGGCATATTCCGCAGGAAAGCGGTCAGCTCACCACCGGAGAGATAGGCAGGCCTGTCGTCTATCATCACCTTTACCCCTTGTTTACCTTTTATGGAGATGTTACCATTTTTATCGACTAACACACCGGGCAGTTTTTCCATTACTTCCATCGCGCTGCCGCCCGCCGCCATAATAGATGATTCCACGTTTACCACGGTACGATCCAGCTGTTGCTCTATAAAAGGTTTTTTAGCCGCTACCGTCACCCCTTTCAGGTTATTGGCGTCTGTTTGCAGGATGGCGTTTTCCAACGGCGCCAGGGACTGATCCAGATTAAAAACCGGGCTATTCCATTCTTTGTATCCTATATAGGTAACGGTGATAAAATAACGGCTGAAAGGGATGTTATCCAGCTGCCAGCCGCCGGTAGTATCAGATAGTGCTACCTTCACCAGGGAAGAATCTGTCGCTTTTTTAAGCAGCACGGTGGCGGCAACAACGGGTTGTTGCGCTTCATCGCGTATCTGGCCGGTTACTTTACCGGTTTGCGCTTTCACGGTGGCCGATAAAATCAGCAACACCAACAGCAGCATCCATTGTTTCGTCGGGCACTTCCGGGAACTGGGTCTCATAATAGTGTTTTCTATAATGGTATACATCTTATAAAAAGGATTATTTTCAGCTATGCTGCGGGGTTAACGCGGCCTCACGGATGAGCATAGCTATTTTTTGAAATTGATGGAGAATAAAGAAATGATTTCCCGGATAACGAAGTATACGGATCTCTTTATCTGTTTCCTCCGCCCATCCCGCTACCTGGTTGGGAGCGATTTCTTCCGCAGCCCCGGTGATAGCGGTAATGCCGGTGCTATACCTGCCCAATGACTGGTACTGATAACCCTCCACTGCCCTCATATCTTCCCGGATCACCGGTAGAAAAAATTCCATCATGTCCAGGTCTGCCAGCAAAGCGTCGGGCATCCCACCCATATTCTTCAGTTCTGCTATCAGCTGGTCGTCAGGCAAAAGGTGCAGCTGCCGGCGTTGGTCATTAAAAACAGGCGCAGCGCAACCGGTAACAAAGAAATGCAAAGGAAGCGCCTTCCCCTCCTTTTTCAGCCGGTGTATCAGGAGGTTGCCGAGCACGGCACCCATAGAATGACCATACACCAGGTAGGGAGATCTTATATGCGGCAATAGCTGCTGGTAAAGATCATCTGCCATCGCATGCATATCAGACAACAACGGATCTGCAATTCTCTTGCCGCGGCCCGGCAACTCCAGCGTAACAATATCCATATGCCGGCCCAAAAAAGGCTGCAGATCGCGGAAAGAGTAACTATTCCCGCCTGCATACGGGATACATATCAGTTTGGTTTTCTGTAACATCTCCAATACTTTTTTGACGTTATTTTCTTATTTAGCATAGTACAGATCACTGGCTGCATTTACAAGCGTATCACTGACAATATTGCCGTAATCGAATTTTATCAATCGCTCCCCGCAATCAAAATAGGTATCATCATGTGTTACCACGATAACTGTTTTACCCATCTGTTTTAATTCAGGAATAATTTTCTTGTAGAAGTAGGCCCTGAATACGGGATCCTGTTCTGCAGCCCACTCATCAAGCACAATTACATCCTTGTTCTCCAGCATGATATAGATCAGCGCCAACCGCTTTTGTTGCCCCTTCGACAAATCGGCTTTGATAGATTTCTTTTCGTTATCAAAAGTGACAATATTGTCCAGTTCCATTTTGCGGAGCCAGAACATTAACCGTTCATTATCCGGTTCCAGATCCAGACCATTATAGTTTTCGCTAAAAAGCCCGCTATCCGTGAAAATGGCGGCAATTCGGTTACGATAACCGGGATAGGTTTTTTCCGTTATCACCCGGTCGTTCAATGCTATAGTGCCGCTATGCGGTACATATAATCCTGTGAGCAGGTTCACAAAAGTACTTTTACCACTGCCATTACCACCAGTAATAAAAATGCTTTCTCCTTTCTTGATATCGAGGGTAAGCGGTTTTAAACGGAAGGTTTCTGCCCTTCTTTCATCATAATATTCAAACGTAACATTTTCAAAACGTATGCCTTCGAACACTCCGCTGGTGGCCGCCAGATCGCCATGCCCGATAGCGATAGCCCTGGAGGCATTGATCTTATCATGGAATTGTTCCAGGCGGTCCACCGCAATCTGCATCTGCGTAAACTCACTGATGTGGGCTACTACAATTCCTACTGGTCCCATCAGGTATAACAGCGTTACTACGAACTGGTTATTGACCACGTTTGTCATGTGCAGGATCACCGGCAACAGGAACACGATAATGCCGATTAACAGGTACCACAAATAACTTCCCATGAGCTCATTACCCATAAATTTGATCAGGGTTTTGATGGTTAGCTCCTTTACCCGGTTCCTGTTTTGTGAAATATATTTATGGAAGATATTATCGCTTCTTGTGATACTCATTTTCACATCTTTGAATCCACGCAGAAAATCGTTGACGTTTTGCTGGTATACATTGGCCAGATCACGTACGGTATTCAGATCACGGCTGATAGACAAATTCCTGATGAAGTATACAACTGCCAGCGAAGTGAGTATACCCAATATCAGTAAGGCGCTCAGCCAATTGGTGTAAAACAGGTAACCTAACCCGATAGACACCATGACCATGGCGTTAAACACTTCTATAAAAACATTCGGGAAACGCTGCAGCGTAGTTACATCCGCGGTAGCGGTGCGTACTTTTTCTTCTCCCAGTTTTATATATTCTTCATAATCGGCAAACCGCAGTTTTTCAAAAACAGATAATCCAAGGTCATTACCCAGTTCATAGGTAAGGCGGATCGTGTAGGATTGAAATGCCCTGGCAGTAAAGAACGATACAAGGATCAGCACCGCATATATCTGCCAGTCATATCCCTGTACAAACGGAAGGGAAGTGCCGGCAATCCTGTTGTTGATCAGCAACAGCAGCCCCATGGACCAAATGCTATTAATGAGTCCAAGCAATAGCAACAGGACATAAAACAACTTCGATTTTTTCTGAAGCAAACTTATTAGTCTCATACGATCCCGGGTTCTAAAATTTAGTTGAATAATACATATCAAAAAGGAATGCTGCCCGGGCCGTAGCCCGAGGCAGCGTATTCCGCCTAGTGTGATAACTGTTCGGCGAGATATTGTGCCACTGCTACGGCATTGTCCTCCGTTAACATGGAGTGGTGATCGCCTGGTGCGGTAAACAGTTTTACCGTTTTTCCATGAGCGGCCCAACCAAGCTCGTTTGATTCACCGGGCCATTTGGAGGAGGCAGCTTTTATAATATGAAAATCTGCCTTCACCTGTCCTTCCACCTGGTAGCTGTTCAGCACTTCAATATTACTCACCTTGATATCGGTTAACCGCATGATAAAATCTACATGCGCCTGCTTATCCACACTCATCCTTCCTTTCAGATAACCGGAAATAAACGGCACTACTGCGGTCACCTCCAATGGCAGCACCAATGGTTTTAATTCCGTTACCCATGCAGGTGGTGCGGTGGTGATAACATTAATTTCCTCCAGTACTTCTACTACCGACTGATAGTAGATCTCCTGGTAGCTGAGTGTACCGCCATTCAACACATCTATGTGTTCCGGATGTGCATATGCATCCAGTATGGCGGCAAAGGCAACCGTCTCTCCTGCCGCTTCGAGCTGCTTCGTCATTTCATACAATACATACCCGCCAAAGGAATGCGCGACGAGATAATACGGACCATCAGGCTGCTGCTCTTTCATCCAGCGGATATTTTGTGCAGCGATACCGGCCATCGTGTAAAGCGGTCTTTCTCCTTCAAATACACCCGGCATTTGTATACCATATACAGCGGCGGTATCTGTCAGTGCTTTGGCCAGTTCATCATAACCATCACTCAAACCATCCTGTCCGGGTATGATGAATACAGCAGTTTGATGCTTGCTCTTATTCAGCGGTATGATATGATGCACTCCGGCGGCAGCTGTTTGTTCACTGTTATCCGATGTCAACAAACTGGCGGCCAATCCTGCAATGGTAGGTGCATCGAAGATGTTAGTGAGGGCTATTTCCTTACCCAGCTTCTTACGGATAGCGGCTATCAGGCGGATAGATAACAGGGAGTGACCACCCAATGCAAAGAAGTCGTCATGAATGCCTACCTGGTCTATTTCCAGCAACTGCTGCCAGATCTCTGCCAATGCGGCTTCCATTTCATTACGGGGAGCGGTATACGTAGTTTCCGACAGTGTGCCGGCGTCCGGATCAGGTAATGCTTTCCGGTCTACTTTACCATTAGGCGTTACCGGTATTTTATCAATTTTTATAAACAGGGACGGCACCATATAATCCGGGAGTTTACCTTCCAGGTAGGTACTGATCGCCTGCCGGTCGAACGTTCCATCCGGTAAGATGTAAGCGATCAGCGACTTGTTATCGGTGGTGCCTTTCGCCACTACTACCGCCTGGCTTACGCCTTCAAGCTGCTCGAGCGCATTTTCTATTTCGCCCAGCTCAATGCGGTAACCGCGTATTTTCACCTGGTCATCGATTCGTCCCAGGTATTCAATGCTGCCATCGGGTAACCAGCGACCCAGGTCACCGGTTCTGTAAAGGCGCGCCTCCGCTTTACCGCCGAAATGATCCGGTATAAATTTCTCTGCTGTCAGTTCAGGGCGGTACAGGTAACCACGCGCTACCCCTTCACCACCGGCACATATTTCCCCGGTTACGCCTACCGGGCACAGCTCCCCGTGCTGATCCAGTATGTATACCTGTACCTGTCCGATCGGACTTCCTATCACAATGGTGTCGCCGCGAAGCGGGTCATCGGTAAGACTGGTACAAACGGTATTCTCCGTAGGGCCGTAGGCGTTAATAACGCGGATACCTTTCGACTGGAAGTATCTGGCATCTTCCCGGTTCAATGGCTCTCCTGCAGAAACAATTGTTTTGATGGTACCCAGCTCTTCGCGGATGGTGTGTTGGTAAGACGGCGGCAATACCACTAATTCTACCTGTTGCTTCCGCACCATATCCCCGAATTTATCAGCTGCCAGCAGGTCTTCTTTCCGGGGGAGTACCAGGCAACCGCCACTTAACAGGGTATTAAAGATCTCGTAACAGGATGCATCAAAGCCGAAAGCTGCAAACTGCAATGTTCTCATACCAGGTATCAATCTTAGGGATGCTGCCTGACTGAATGCCAGGTTTACTACACTTTTGTGTTCAATCATTACGCCCTTGGGGTTGCCTGTACTGCCGGATGTATAAATAACGTATGCGAGGTGATGCGGAGCAGGCGTAACTGTCGGCGCCTCTGCCGGCTGCTGGCTGATCACCCTGCGCTCTGCATCTGTTCTGATGATATGAATATCCGCAGGAATATCCAGTTCGGCTATCAGCGAATGGCTGCTGATCAGCATCGTAGCGTGACTGTCTTCCAGCAGGTAAGTAATTCTTGCCGCCGGGTAGGATGGATCGATAGGAAGATAAGCCCCTCCTGCTTTCAGGATGCCTAATATCGCAATGATCATTTCCGGTGAACGTTCCAGGCAAACAGGTACCAGCATTTCCTGCTGTACTCCTTTACTGCGCAGGTAATGCGCCAGCTGGTTGGAGCGGATGTCCAGTTCCTGGTAGGTTAGTTCCTGTTCTTCAAATACCAGCGCAATATCATCCGGTGCTGCGGTGACCCTTTCTTTGAACTGGTCAATAATAGTTTTGCCGGTGGTGCTGTAATCTGCCGGTGCATCGTTGAAGTCAACAGCTATATGTTCCCGCTCCTGTTCAGTCAGCAGTATAATATCGCTTGTTTTAGCCGCCGGATGCGCGACAATAAATTCCAGCACCTGCTGGAAATGTCCGCGCAATGCGGTGATATAAGCGCGGTCCAGCAAAGCAGTATTATATTTAAGTCTCACTGCTACCGATTCGCCTACTACTGCCGCAATCCCTAATGGATAGTTGGCGTGATCGCGCATCTCAATGTTATCCATCTGCAACTTCCATTGGTGGGTGTTCAGCAGATCACTTACCGGGTAGTTTTCAAATGCCAGGAAGTTATCGAACAGATCGCCCGGAATTTCCATCCAGCGTTGCATATCATTAAGCGATGTATACTGATGTTCACGGCTCTGCACCTGTTGCTGCTGTATTTGCTGCAGCCATGCGGAAATGCCCTGTTCTCTGTCTATCGTGGTATGGAAAGGCAGTGTATTGATATACATCCCTACCCTTTTTTCCACACCCGGCAGATCGTCCGGACGACCGGAAACCGTTACGCCGTAAGTCACCTGTTGCTGACCGGTGTACCGGTATAACAGGTACGCCCATACGCCCTGGATCACCGTGTTCACCGTGATGCGATGCTGCTGTGCGTATGACAACAGCTGCTTCGCTTTGGCGCCTGTGAGCTGCATTTCCTGTACTTCGTAGGTTCCCTTTCCTTTGGTACGTTCTGCGGTGGCGCTGATGAAAGGTAACAATGTTCCACCGCTTACTGATGCCAGGTAGCCTTTCCAGTACAACATATCTTCCTCCGGATCACGACGTTCCAGGTAGCGGATATAATCTTCGTATTTCTCTTCTTCCGCAACGGCCGGTTTTTTGCCTGCCAGCAGCAGCTCGTATGTTTGTAACAATTCTTCCACCACTACTGATCCGGACCATCCATCCAGCAAAAGATGGTGGAAAGTCCATACCATGCGGTATTGCTCATCCGTTAACCGTATCAGGGCAATACGCATCAGCGGAGGCGTGTTAAAATCAAAACCCTTTACCAGGTCGGCCGCTTCATAAGCCGTCCATGCTTCCTCCTGCGCGGTGGCACTTAAGTGGCGATAGTCCAGTTCTTCAAACGGAATGGTCACCTGCGCATGCACACACTGTACCGGTATACGGAATACATTGGCAAAGAAACTGCTGCGCAATACACTGCGATGTTGCAGCAACTGCTGCCAGCTGTCTTTTAATACCGCAATATCCGGAGCATCCAATGCACAGCAGAGCTGCTGCATATAAACACCCGTGTTGCCATCATACAATCCGTGGAACAACATTCCTTCCTGCAGGCTGCTTAACCTATACAAGCCGGTGATATGATCCCTGCGGGTGCCGCCGCCAGCATATGGCGCATCCAGGAACTGATCCAGTTCCGCATTGGCAACTATCTCTCCCAGGCCATAATCAGATGGTGTAAATACCGGCTGCAGGCCTGCCTGGGCTACGGCATGGGTAATCAGTTGCTGCAGCTGTGCCAGGTAATTTCCTGCCAGTTCCTGTATAGTGTCTGCGTTGTAATGAAGGGTGCTATAACTCCAGTTCAATACCAGCTCCCCGTTTTCCACGGAGCCGTTCACGGAAATCTTATGGCGGATCTTAACATCTGTAACAGCGCCTGTACCTGCCGCTTCCGGAGCGCCGCTGAACCATTTACTGCTTCTTCTTGCAGCATCTACCTGGCCGAGGTAGTTAAAGGTAATATCCCATGGATCCCTGCCCTGTAGTGCTTCTTCTTTATTGATATACTTTAATACGCCATAGCCGATGCCCTTAGCAGGCAGCTGTCTCAGTTGTTCTTTTACTGCTTTTAATAAAGCAGGTGCAGCTGTGTCTGCGCTGTTGTTCAGCCATACCGGGTAAAGACTGGTAAACCAACCAATGGTATTGCTGATATCAATGTTGGCGGCAATGTCTTCACGTCCGTGTCCTTCCAGTCCAACTACCACACCGGAGCCATTCCAGGCATGCAGTGCTGCTGATAGTGCAGCCAGCAATACATCGTTGATCTCTGTATGATATGCCCTGGGTACTTCCTGTAACAATAGTTGTGTTAAGTCAGCGTTCAGGTGTATTTCATGCGTATCAATATCCTTGTCGGTCAATGCACCGTTGTACACTTTATCCACTTTCAGCGGATGATACCACTGCACGATATTTTGCCAGTATTCACGTTGCTGCAGCAACTGTTTACGCTGACCATAATCTACCAGCGCCTGTTGCCATTCGCGGTAAGAGCTGGTTTTATGCGTCGGTGCTACCGCTGCGTTTTGCTGCAGGTTATCCACCATTGTTTCCAGGTCGTCCTGTATAATCTGCCATGACACGCCATCTACCGCCAGGTGATGCACAACGATGAGCAGGCGGTTGGCTGCTTCCGCAGCAGGTGTTAAGAACAACACAGCGCGCACCAATATCCCTTCTTCCGGTCGCAGGCTCGCCTGGTACCGGTCGCAATAAGCGGCGAGTGAACCGGCATAATATGCGCTGTTGATCTCGCGCAGATCTACTACTTCCAGGTCGCCAGCGTAGCTGCCATAATGTTGTTGCCAGCTGTCACCGGTACGGGTATACGTAAACCGGAGACTATCATGCCGTACCAGCAATTGCTGTACTGCTGTTGTTAATACAGCAGCGCTGACTTGTTTATCTATGCCAACAAAGAGTTGCTGAAAGAACTGTTTCGGGATGGTTTCGTCTTCCAGGTACCAGTGCTGAATAGGCGTCAACCCGCTGTTCCCGGTCAACGTTCCCTGTTCGCTGACAACCACCTTTTCTTTCCTGGCTGCGAGCGATGCTGCCAGTCCGGCGATGGTCTGATGTACGAACAGGTCTTTAGGCTTCAGATTGTATCCGAAGCGTTTAGCCCTGCCTACCACCTGGATGGTGATAATAGAATCTCCGCCGAGTTCGAAGAAGTTATCGTTTCTGCCGATATTTTTAACGCCCAGTAATTCTTCCCAGATAACTGCCAGTGTTTGTTCCACTTCGCCGTTTAGGATAGCGCGTGTATTGGCAGATAAGGTGTATGGTTCCGGCAATGCGGCTTTGTCTACCTTTCCGTTGGCGGTTACCGGTATTTTTTCCAGTGATACCAGTAAGGCTGGCACCATATATGGCGGCAGTTTGTCTTTCAGCGAGCCCAGTATCTGGTCTTTTTCGAAAGCTCCCTGGGGCACTACGTAAGCGACTAAACGTTTATGTCCGTTATCATCCGCTTTCACCAGCACCACTGCCTGGCTTACAAAGCCGCTCTGCAGTAAGGCGTTTTCAATTTCCCCAGGTTCAATACGGTAGCCACGGATCTTCACCTGGTCATCTATTCTTCCCAGGTATTCAATGCTGCCATCCGGCAGCCAGCGACCAAGATCGCCGGTGCGGTACAGGCGGGCGCCTGGTTCTCCACTGAAATGATCCGGTATAAATTTCTCTGTTGTCAGTGTTGGACGGTACAGGTAGCCGCGTGCCACTCCTGTGCCGCCGGCGCAAATTTCGCCGGCTACACCTACCGGGGCAAGTTCGCCCTGCTGATCAAGGATATATACCTGGATGTTTGCCAGCGGTTTACCAATCACCACGGTATCGTCCTGTAAAGGCTGATCGGTAATACTGGTGATCACGCTGTTCTCCGTAGGTCCGTATGCGTTAAATACGCGGATACCTTTAGCCTGGAAATACCTGGTATCTTCCCGGTTCAGTGCTTCACCGCCGGAAATAATTGTTTTGATAGTACCCAGTTCTTCCCGGATCGTATGCTGATAGGAAGGCGGCAGTAACAGCAGTTCCACCTGGTGTTGCCTTACCATCTCACCAAATTTTTCTGCTGACAGCAGGTCTTCCTTATGCGGAATCACCAGGCAGCCGCCACTTAATAAGGTGCTGAAGATTTCGAAGCAGGATGCATCGAAACCAAATGCGGAGAACTGTAATACGCGCGTGCCCTGTTTCAACGGCAACACGGTTTCCATATTCAGCGCCAGGTTCACCAATCCTTTGTGCTCAATCATTACACCTTTCGGATGGCCTGTACTACCGGATGTATAGATCACATAGGCCAGGTCATTGGGTGCAGGAGTAGTACTGAGTATAATAGCAGGCTGTTCTGTAATGGCCTTCCGGTCATCATCTGTTTTTATGAGATGAATATGAGCGGGTATATCCAGCAATTTCACCACATCCTGGCTGCTGATCATCATGGTAGCGCGACTGTCTTCCAACAGGTAGCTGATACGTGCGGCCGGGTAGGAAGGATCAATCGGAAGATAACCTCCGCCTGCCTTCAGGATGCCCAGTATCGCAATAACCATCTCCGGTGAACGTTCCAGGCAAACAGGTACCAGTGTTTCTTTCTGTACGCCTTTTTCTACCAGGTAAAGCGCCAGCTGATCAGAGCGTTTATCCAGTTCCCGGTAGGTAAGCTCCTGCGTTTCAAATACGAGTGCCGTAGCATACGGTGCGATGGCTACCCGTTCTTTAAACAGGTCTACAGCAGATTTACCGGTAGTGGTTTGCGGCAAAGCAGGGGTATTAAACGTAACGGCTATACGTTCGTGTTCTTCTGCATTCAGCAATACAATATCGCTTGTTTTTGCTGCAGGATGCTGGGCGATATATTCCAGCACCTGTAAAAAATGCTCACTGATCTGTGTAATATAAGCAGGCGACAACAATGCCGTATTATATTGCAGCAGGATGGTGATTTCTTCTCCCACTCCTATGGCAATGCTCAGCGGGTAATTGGTATGTTCCTCTACATGCAGTTGTTCTATCTGCAGTTTCCATGGATAGGCAAGTGCTTCCTCATCCACGGGATAGTTTTCATATACCATCAGGGTATCGAACAGATCACCGGCGATGCCTGCATAGCGCTGGCTTTCGCGCAGCGGCGTATATTGGTATTTACGGCTTTGTACCTGTGCTGCCTGAATCTCGCGCAACCAGTCGGTAATAGGCTGCTCCGGTGTTATTGTTATATGCACCGGCAAGGTATTAATATACATACCCACTTTTCTTTCTATGCCTGGCATATCGTCCGGACGACCGGATACAATGGCACCGTAAGCCACCTGCTGATTACCGGTATAGCGATATAAGAGGTATCCCCACACGCCCTGCATCAGTGTATTGACTGTAAAACGTTGCTGTTGTGCGTAGGCGGTAATGATGCGTGTTTTGGCAGCATCCAGTACCACCGGCGTAGTTTTATACAGCCCCTGGCCTTTTGTTCTGTCCGTAGTGCTGATAAAAGGCAATAATGTGCTGTTGCTGATACCCGCAAGATGCGCTTTCCAGTAAGCACTTTCTTCCTCCTTATCCCTGCGTTCCAGGTAACGGATATATTCTTCGTAGTGATCTGTGGCTGTTTCTTCCGGTTGCTTTCCTGATGCCAGCAACTCATAGGTACGCAGCAATTCTTCAAATAATACCGGCATTGACCAGCCATCGAGCAACAGGTGATGATAAGTCCATACCATACGGTAGGTGTCGTCCTGCAGCTGCAGGAGACTCATTCTCATTAACGGCGGCGCTGTAAAATCAACGCCCTGCTGCAATACTTCCGCTTCATGTGCCGTCCATGCAGCTTCCTGTTCCGCCTCATTCAGATGACGGTAGTCCAGTATGGTTACCGGTAGTTCCACATTCCGGTATACACACTGTACCGGTACATGGAAGGCATCGTGATAAAAGGCACTGCGCAAAATGGTATGTTGCTGCAACAGGTGCTGCCAGCTGGCGATGAATGCTTTAATATCGGTTTGATGCAACAGGTAGGTAAACTGCTCTGTATAAGCGTCCACGGCATTGTCGTACAAACCGTGGAACAGCATTCCTTCCTGTAGTCCGCTCAGTCTGTACATCGCCGTAATTTCCTGCCTGCGGGTGGTGTTACCTGGCAGCGGCGTATCCAGGAAGTGATCCAGTTCCGTATTGCTTACCAGTCCGCCCAGTCCATAATCCGATGGCGTAAGCAGCGGTTGTTTGGCTGCCTGGGCAACGGTATGCAGGATGATATTTTCCAGCGCTGCAATGTATTGCTGCGCCAGCGCCGCGATGGTGGCGCCATTGTAATGTTTATTACTATAGCCCCAGTCCAGTACCAGCTCTCCGCCTGTCACCATACCGTTCACCGCTATTTTACGACGTACGGTGTAATCATCACCGGCTTCTGCACCGGCTGTTTCATCGGTGATAGCAAACCACTTGCCTCCGCGGGTTACCGTATCAAACTGCCCGAGATAGTTGAAGGTGATATCCCAAGGATCATTGCCCTGCAACTCCGCCAGCTTATTAATATATTTCAATACGCCGAAACCAATTCCTTTATCGGGGATCTGGCGTAACTGTTCTTTGATGTTACGCAATAACGCGCCGGTATCTCCCGTAATATTTCCTGGCAACAGCACCGGGTAAAGACTGGTAAACCAACCAACGGTGTTACCTACATCGGTTCCTTTATCGATATCTTCCCTGCCATGTCCTTCCAGGCCAATCAGCACATCCCCGCTGGTCCAGCCATTCAGTGCCAGGGCAAGTGCAGTCAGCAGTATATCGTTTATTTCTGTACGATAGGCTGCCGGCACTTCCTGTAACAACTTTTGTGTAAAGAACGGTCCCAGTTTCACCTGACAGCTCTCCATATCGTTTATCCGCAGTACACCGTCATACTGTTTATCCGCAGGCAAAGGCCGGTATTGCTGCACCATTCCGGACCAGTAATCTGCCTGTTTCAACAAACGGTTTGTTTGACCGTATCTTACCAATGCCTCATACCATTGTTTGTAAGAACTGCTTTTATGGCCCAGTGCTACCGGTTCATTGCGATGTAGTCCATCCGTTAAACGTTCCAGGTCTTCCAGCAGAATACGCCATGACACGCCATCTACAGCCAGGTGATGGATGGCCAGCAGCAAACGGTTATGTGTATCACCGGCTGGCGTCAAAAATAATACGGCGCTGATGCAATTACCTTTTGTTACATCAATGCTGCGTTGATAGCTATTACCATAAGTGTTCAGCATATCCGGCAGCTCATGCAATGATTCCGTTTGCAGATTCACTACATTCAGCATGCCCTCCGTAGTGCTGTATGCCTGTTCCCATCCACCAGGTCCATATGTATATTTGAAACGCAGGCTATCGTGGTACTGCACCAGTTGCATCAGGGCGGCAGACAAAGTAGAAGAATGGATACGCTTATCTACTGTGAACAACATGCTCTGGTTAAAATGAGAGGGCGTATTGCCTTCTTTCTCAAAATACCATTGCTGTACCGGCAACAGGCCGCAGCTGCCGGTTTGCATTTCCTGGTCTGCCGACAGGGCCGTAGCGGCGCCTTTACGGGCAGACATCACTGCATACAACATCGCGATGGTCTGGTAGTCGAACAAATCGCCTACCTGCAGTTCATAACCACTTCTTCTTACCCTGCTCACTACCTGGATGGTGATAATGGAATCGCCTCCCAGTGCAAAGAAGTTATCGTTGATACCTACTCTTTCCACACCCAGCAACGTTTCCCAGATACCTGCCAGTGTACGCTCCACTTCATTGCGGGGCGCTACGTAACTATCTGTTTCCAGGTTTTGTCCGTCCGGATCCGGTAATGCTTTTTTATCGATCTTACCATTTGCCAGCAATGGGAAATAATCCAATACCATCAACAGGGAAGGCACCATATAATCCGGCAGCTGTGCGGTAAGCTGTTGCAATATCTCATCTTTATCTACATCCTCTTCCGCTACTACATAGGCTATCAGCCGTTTATTGTCGAGATGATCTTTTTTGACAACCACCACGGCCTGTTTTACTGTAGCGCAGCTGTTCAGCGCCCTTTCTATTTCTCCCAGCTCAATACGATAACCACGGATTTTCACCTGGTCATCCACACGACCCATGAACAGGATATTTCCATCAGGAAGATATTTCACCATATCACCCGTGCTGTATAACCTGGCGTTGCTATTAAAAGGATCTGTTATAAATTTAGCAGCGGTTAGTGCGTCATTGTTCAGGTATCCTTTGGCTACCCCTTCCCCACCAATATACAGCGCTCCCGGAACACCTGCCGGGCATAATTGCAACTCTTTGCTGAGTACATATACCTGCGTAGCAGAGAAGGGCTTACCAACTGGAATGCTCTCGCCATAACTGGCTTCTCTATCGACAATATGTAACAATTTACCGATCGTGGTTTCAGTAGGCCCGTAGTGATTCACCACGGTGCAGGCAGTACCCGTTGCATAAATGGATTTTACTACGGTCGTTTCCAGTGCTTCTCCACCAAAGATCAGCAGCTTTTCAGGCAACAATAACCTGTCTGGTAAACACAATGCTCTCCAGTGGGAAGGCACTATTTTTATGCAGTCTATCGGATGCTTGTCCAGGTAGCTATACAATATATCCGTATCCTGTACCGCCTCTTTTGAGAAGATATGTAAAGTACCACCATTGGCCAGTGCGCCAAAGATCACGGTATTACCAAGATCAGTTGCCATACTGGACACAAGTCCGAAAGAGCGGCAATCCCTTACAGGCAGGGTATTTGTCAACCCTGCAATATAATCCGCCAGGTTGCTGTGTGTTACCACTACACCTTTAGGCTGACCGGTACTACCAGAGGTATAAATCACGTATACCGGTTGATCGGCGCGGGTAACGCCCGGTACATTATCTTTTCCGTTTACTTTGATATCGTTCCAGTCGTCATCCAGCAGGATAATATCCGCAGGGTTTGCGTTCAATCTGTCGGCATACTTGCTGAGTGTAATGATATTGGAGGCATTGATGTCTTCCAGCATAAACCGGATGCGTTCTTCCGGGAAATCCGGTTCTACCGGTACATAGGCGCCACCTGCTTTCAGGATACCCATAATACTGACCATCATATCCAGGGAGCGTTCCATGCAAACCGGCACCAGGGATCCCGTCATTACTCTTCTGCCTCTTAAATAGTGGGCCAGGCAATTGGCGCGTTCATTGAGTTCCCGGTAAGTGAGCGAGTCGTTTTCAAATACGATCGCGGCAGCATCCGGTGAACGGTTTGCCTGTGCTTCAAACAGGTCTACAAAAGTGATCTGTTTGGTATATTCTTTTTCGTATATGCCTTTTACAGACAGCAGTTGTTGTTCTTCCGCCGGTGTGAGCATCTGCAGCAGCGCAATATGTTGCGCCGGCGATGCAACTACCGCCTGCAGCAATTGCTGGAAATGCGCGATCATCCGTACAACGGTCGCTTCTTTAAACAGGTCGGCACAGTATACCACCGTTCCATTCAAACCATCATCGTCTTCATCCATGCTGAATACGAGGTCAAACTTGGCAGACGTATGTGTTATGGTTTCTTCAGATAACACAATATCACCAAACTGAAGATCCGGTTGGTTTACATTATTCTGCAACCCAAACACCACCTGGAATACAGGTCGGTGGCTCCTGTCGTTATCCGCTACCACCTGGTCTACTATTTTTTCAAATGGTACTTCCTGGTGTTCAAATGCGTTCAGAGTAGTTTGTTTTACCTGGTGCAGGAGGGTACGGAAAGAAGGATTATCCCGCAGATCCACCCGCAGCGCGAGCATATTGATGAAGAAACCGATGAGGCCCTCTATTTCCTGTTGTGTTCTGCCGGCTATCGGGCTGCCTACACAGATATCTTCCTGGCCACTGTAACGGTACAGCATTACATTGAATGCGGTGAACAGTGTCATGAACAGGCTCACGCCTTCCTGCCGGCTAAACTGCTGCAATTGGGCGGTAAGGTCAGCTGGTAACTGGAAGCCAAGGGCGCCTCCTTTTGTGCTTATTACCGGCGGTCTTGGATAGTCCAGCGGCAGGTTCAATGGGGTAATGCCGGACAGGTTGTCTTTCCAATAAGCCAGTTGTTTATCCAATATATCACCGGTGATATAAGTTCTTTGCCAGATCGCATAGTCTGCATACTGGATATCCATTTTATCGAGATGCGCCTCGCCGCCGGTGGATGCTGCCACATAAAAAGCGACAAGCTCTTTTACCAGGATGCCGGTAGACCAGGCATCGGAGGCGATGTGGTGTGTGGTGATGATCAGGATATGTTCATTGACGCCCTGTACTACCAGGTCGGCACGCAGCATATGATCTGTTGATAAATCAAACGGTGTATCGGTAATGGTTTTTATAAAAGCATGCAAAGCGGAGACATCTCCTTTATAAGCCGGATGATCAGTAATATTCAATGTCCATTTGTCCTGATCCATGATGTATTGATAGCCGCGGCCATCGTTCTGGCGGATCACGGTTCTTAATACTTCATGACGGTTTACCACGCTGCGAAGGGCGGTTGACAAAGCGTCCACATCCAGTGCCCCGCGAAGGCGTAATACGGCAGGTATATGGTACTGCACACTGCCTTCCAGCTGATCAATAAACCAGAGACGTTCCTGGCTGAAAGAGAGCGGAATACGTGCGGGCCTTTTAACCGCTTTTACTTCAGGTAAGAATATTTGCTGCGCTTCTCCCTGTAAAAAGGCTGCGAGCTGATCGATCACCGGGTACAGGAATATAGACCTGACTGTTGCTTCCACGGCTATTTTGTTCCGCAGGGCCGCTACCATGCGCATCGACAACAGGGAGTGTCCTCCCAATTCAAAAAAGTTATCGTAAACGCCTACACGCGGCAGTTGCAATAATTCCTGCCATACGTCCACCAGTATCTGCTCCATTTCATTGCGTGGTGCTACATATGCTCTCTGCGGCGCCAGGTCTGTAGGTAACGCCTGCAATGCTTTCCGGTCTGCTTTTCCATTCGCCGTTAACGGTATCTTATTGATTTCAGAGAAGAAAGACGGAATCATGTATTCGGGTAATCTGCTGCGGAGATAAGCGATGATCTCCCCGCGCTCAAAGCTGCCATCCGGTATAATATACCCAATGAGCGATTTGTTACCATCAGGTCCTGTTTTGGTTAATACAACCGCCTCCTTTACCTGTGGGGATTGCCTCAGCACATTTTCTATTTCTCCTAATTCTATGCGGAAGCCACGTATTTTTACCTGGTCATCAATGCGTCCAAGGTATTCAAGCGTTCCGTCCGGTAACCATCTGCATATATCTCCTGTACGATATAATCTTCCCCCGGTTAATGAAAACAAAGGATGATGGATAAACTTTTCTGCTGTCAGCTCAGGACGGTTCAGGTAGCCCCGTGCCACCTGTATACCACCAATATGCAGTTCTCCCGGTATGCCTGCCGGCGCTAAATTTCCGGCTTTATCAAGGATATAGAGCGGTGTATTGGCCACCGGCTTACCAATGGGTACAATGCCACTTGCCGGTAAACCATGTGGGGCATGCCAACAGGTAACATCAATGGCTGCTTCTGTAGGGCCATATAAATTATATAATTCTGCTGTCTGGAACTTCTCATGAAAACGCACTACCTGATGAGGCTTCAGTGCTTCCCCACTACAAAGCACCCTGCGCAACGATTCGCCCGTATTTACCGGTATATCCTCCAAAAATGCATCTAACATAGACGGCACAAAATGGATGGTAGTGATATGATGCGCTGCAATTACCTCTCGTAAATATCCGGCTTCTTTGTGTCCACCCGGCTTTGCAAACACCAGCCTGGCACCTGCAATCAATGGCCATAGCAATTCCCAAACGGATACATCAAAGCAGAAAGTAGTCTTCTGCAGTACCGCATCACCTTCATCCAGTTTGAAATATTCCTGTGTCCATAACAAGCGGTTAACTACACCACCATGTTCATTCATCACACCTTTAGGCTGGCCGGTAGAACCGGAAGTATAAATCATGTAAGCCAGGTGCTGAGGAGTTAATGCTGTTTTAACGGGCTTTACTGGTTCCTTCGAAATGATATCCCATTCTGCATCCAATGAAACAAGTGAAATATTATCTGTAATGGCCGTCAATTTGCCGGCGCTGGCGGTATCAGTCAACAGGATATCTGCCTGAATATCGGTCAGCATAAACCGGATCCTTTCTTCCGGATATTCAGGATCAATAGGAACATAGGCGCCGCCGGCCTTCTGGATACCCAATATAGCAATGATCATTTCCGCACTACGTTCCAGGCATACAGGGACCAACCTATCTTCCCGGACTCCCTTCTTTCTCAAATAATGACCCAGCTGGTTCGTTTTCTCATTGAGTTCGCGATAGGTTAACTGCGTAGCTTCAGCTACCACGGCCACTGCATCGGGTGTCAGCAATACCTGTTTATTGAACAGATCAATAACTGTTTTATCCCTTGGATAATCGGCAACGTGGTTATTAAATGCTGCCTGTAACTGCTCGTCTTCTGCCGTAGTGGTAATACGCAGGGTATTGATTTTCGTGGCCGGCGCAGATACAATGGAACGCAGCAGCTGCTCAAAATGCTTCATCATTTGCTTAATCCTCTCGGCAGTAAACAAATCAGTGCAATACTCGGCATAACCACGGATACCATCTCCCTGTTCTTCCAGAGAAACAGTGATGTCAAACAAGGTAGTTTTATGCTGCAGTTCTTCATATGAGAGGTGCAGATCACCTAATAATAATTCCGGTACCGGAGGTGTATTCTGCAAAATGAACATCGTCTGGAACAGCGCACTGCGGCTCATATCGCGATCTTTCACCAGCTGCTCTACAATTTTCTCAAAAGGAACCTGCTGGTGTTCGTATGCATTCAGCGTTGTATTTTTCACCTGTTGCAACAGGGAGGTAAAAGAAGGATTGTCGCTCAGGTCTGTTCTTAATGCGATGGTATTCAGGAAGAAACCGATCAATCCTTCTATTTCCAGTTGCGTTCTTCCGGACACTGGTGAACCTACACAAATATCATCCTGACCACTATAGCGTTGCAGCAATACGTTGAAGGCGGTGAGCAGCGTCATAAACAGGGTAACGCCCTGGTCGTTCGACAGCTGCTGCAATTGTTTAGTTAATTCCTGATCAATATGGAACCAGCTGATAGCGCCATTGAACTGCTGCACTGCAGGGCGGGTGTAATCAGTAGGGAGGTCTAACGCAGGTACGTTGCTCAGTTGCTGACTCCAGTATGCCATTTTTTCATCGAGGATAGCACCGTCAAAACTATTACGCTGCCAAAGTGCATAGTCAGCATATTGAATTTCCGGTGTTTCCAGTATGGGGCTGCGTTTTTCTGTGTATGCACAGTACAGTTCCACCAGTTCCGTCACCAATATGGATATGGACCATCCATCACAGGCAATGTGATGGATATTGAGCACCAGTATATGTACATTCTCTGACAACATCAGCAAGTGCGCGCGCAACATATGGTCCTTGCTCAGGTCAAATGGCATGTCTGCCAGGTCGGCTATAAACTGCTGTAGTGTTGCCTCATCAGATAAATCAGTGGCCGGTGGCACAATAGTTAGTTGCCATTGATCCTTGTCCATAATATGCTGCCAGGGCACACCATCTTTTGGCGCAATGACTGTACGCAACACTTCATGTCCGTTTACAATGTTGCGAATTGCATATTCCAGGCCCTGTATATCCAGTTTACCTTGTAATCGCAATATTACCGGCATATGGTAAGGCACGGTTCCCTGCAGCTGATCAATGAACCATAAACGCTCCTGACCAAACGACAGCGGGATGTTGGCGGGTCTGGGTCCTGCAACCACCGGTGGCAAATGCGCACCTTTCTCCTGTTTTTGCAGGCATCCTGCCAACAACGCAATGGTGGGATAAATGAAGAAGTCTTTTACTGACAACTCTACATCCAGTTCTTTACGAACTGCGGACACCACACGTGTAGCTAATAATGAGTGACCACCTAATTCAAAAAAGTTATCCTGAATGCCCACGCGATCCATACCCAGCAGATGCTGCCAGATTTCAGCCAGTCGCGCTTCCGTTTCGTTGGTCGGAGCTACGTAATTGATCAATCGTTTACGCTGTATATCTTCCCATGCTGACAGGAATTTACGGTCTACCTTGCCATTACCGGTTAACGGCAGCAGCTGCAATGCTACGAAAGCGGAAGGTACCATGTATTCCGGCAAGCGCTGTTGTAACTGTACACGGATGTCTTTTTCCAGTACTTCGCAGATATCGGGGAACAGGGGAATATTTGTTTTCACCCTGTCGGTATACTCCGTCACCTGGCTGTAAGATGATTTCACAAAGCCATTAAACGGCGTTTGTTCCAACAGCAGGTTTATTTTAAACGGATCTTCATTCAGCAGGAAGCGGCAATGATAACCGGCAGCTTTTGCAGCAGCCAGTAATTCATTCACAGCCAGGGTATCGTTGTCCGGTGTCAGAATATATTCTGACAGATCTCCCACCTGGTTGATGGTCCTGTCAGAAAGTGCCTGTTCCAGCAATCTTTCTTTCCATAATCTTGGATTCGGTACATGCTGCAATGCTATTCTGGGATTGCCGGCAGACAAACGGGATAGTATGCTGCTCTTATCGGCAATATCATCCCATGATTGCCATTGTGGTTGCAACACCGGTTTTTCGATATCTAAAGATAATACTACCGTGTAGCGGTAGAGGGTAAGCTCATTGATGTAGTCGCCCTGTTTCCACTGGATTTCCACATGGGTAATTTCAGGATACAGCGATTGCAGCCGGAAGAAATAAGCAGGTGAGAAACACAATTCTTCTTCTTTCCATACCTCCTGGTCTACATTCCATTCAAACTCCCGGAGACTGGTTTTGCTTTGCAATTTGTCCAGCTGGAGCCGGCGTTTGAAAGAAGGGAGCAAACGGAGGTCTCTCACGTCGCCAATTACAATATGACCTTTTCCTTTGAGCAGGGAAATGGCGTTAGCCAGTACATCAGACATATATTGCGCGCCGGGGAAATACTGCACGATAGAATTTAAGATCACCGTATCGATGGTTTCCCCTTCCTCCAACGTTACTTCATGTGCAGCGCAAATGTTCAATTTGGTTTCCGGATAGCGGCGCAATCCTTTATTGATATGTTGCTGCAGCTGCCGGGTAGATACCTGCGAAAAGTCGGTACCAATATATTTTTCGATATGGCCGACCAGTTGAAAATAGATCAAACCTGTACCAGCTCCTATTTCCAGTACATTGCGCGGTTTGGTAGCTAACACTACGCTGGTAATATCCTCCAGCCAGTCGCGCATATTTTCGGCGAGTAGTGCTTCGCCCGTGAAGCTATCGTTCCAACCCGTGATGTTAAACTCTTCGTCCAGGTCTTTTACTTCATCTGCTTTGCTATACGCTGTTTCATACAGTTCTTTCCAGGTGGCTACCTGTCGTAGGTACAGCTCCTGTTCTATGCGTAATACCGCCTGCTGATCCGGCACATAATAGCTCACCAGTCTCTTTTCTGCTGCCTGTTGTTCCTTTACCACTACACAACTGGCCGCTACTGCTTCCAGGTTGTTCAGCGCTCTTTCTATTTCTCCGGGTTCTATTCTGTAGCCACGCAGCTTGATCTGGTCATCCATGCGGCCCAGGTATTCCACGGTACCATCCGGCAGCCATCTTGCGCGGTCGCCGGTACGGTACAGCTTTGCACCACGCAGCTCACTGAATGGATCGGTTACAAATTTCTCTGCCGTTAATTCCGGTTGATTCAGATAACCACGGGATACGCCGTCACCACCTACATACAGTTCTCCGGGTGTACCAAGGGGTAGTAACTGCATGGCGTTATCCAGGATGTAGGCAGTGCGGTTGCCTAATGGACGGCCAATAGGAATACTTCTGCCGGGAACTACCGCCGTAATATTCCAGGTGAGAGAGAAAGTAGTATTTTCCGTAGGGCCATAACCGTTAATAATCTGCGTAGCAGGATAAGCGGCACGGAATTTACGGACATGTTCTTCCGATAATTTTTCCCCACCAGCCATCACGGCGGTTAAGCCTTCAAAAATAGTAATATCATCATCTACCAGCTGATTAAACCAGCTGGCAGTAAACCACATTTTGGTAACACCTCTCTGGCGGATTTCCCGTTTCAGCAACTGGTTGTCCAGCAACTTTTTTTCCGGACATAGTACCAGCTGACCTCCATTTAGTAACATGCCCCAGTATTCAATGGTAGTGGCATCAAAAGAAGGGGAACCGGTAGATAATAAAGTGTCTCCGGCGCTCAGTTCCACAAAGTTTCCGCCCCGCGCCAGGCTGGTAACGTTGCGGTGGATTACCATCGCGCCTTTAGGCCGGCCGGTAGAACCGGAAGTATAAATAACATATGCCAGCGAATCCCGATCAGTGGTTACCGCCAAAGGATGTGCAGGCATAGCTGCAAGTAAGTCCGGGATGTTGTCTATAAAGATCAGGGTAGCATGCTCAGCTTCCACCGCCAGCAATGCCTGCTGATCGGTAGTGGTTAATACCAGCTTACTACCGGTATCCTGCAGCATATAAGCAATACGATCTTTAGGATAGGCCGGGTCTACAGGCACATAAGCACCTCCTGCCTTCAGAATGCCCAGGATACTCACCATCAGTTGAAGTGAACGCTCCATACATAAAGGGACCATTACGCCTTCCTTTACGCCCTGTTTACGCAGGTAATGGGCAACACGGTTCGATTGTTCCTCCAGCTCCCTGTAAGTGAGCTGCTGCTCTCCAAATGAGACGGCAATTGAATTAGGTGCATGGGCTACTGTTTCTTCAAACAGTGCCGTGATGGTTTTATTCAGCGGATAAGGTACCGCAGTATCATTAAAGGTTACCAGCAGCTGATGTGTTTCTTCTGCACTGAGAATATTCAGTGACCCGATTGATTCCGCCGGATTATCCACAGCAGATTGCAGCAATACCAGGAAATGCTGCACCATACGCTGTATGGTATCCTCCCTGAAAATATCCATGTAATACTCCACATCTACATCAATACCATCCGGACCCTGCTCCATTGACCAGTGAAGGTCAAACAGACTGGTGGTGCGCACGACTTTTTCGTCCTGCATCACCACGTCTCCCATCGTCAGCTCTTTTGCGGGCGGCACGTTCTGCAATACAAAAATCACCTGGAATAAAGGATTTTTACTGATATCCCGTTCTCCCATTAACGCTTCTACCACTTTTTCAAAAGGGACTTCCTGGTGCTCATAAGCATCCAGCATTGTATTTTTCACCTGCTGCAGGAAATTCACAAAAGTAGGATTGCCACCCAGGTCAGTACGTAATACCAGTGTATTAACAAAGAAACCGATGAGACGTTCCATTTCTGTTCGCATCCTGCCGGCTACCACGCCGCCAATACTGATATCTTCCTGGCCACTATACCGGTATAACAATACTTTGAAAGCTGCCAGCAAAGTCATGTATAAGGTAGCACCATGCTCCTGTGATAATTTCTCCAGCTGTGCTGTCAGTTTCTGATTGATATGAAAAGAAACCAAAGCGCCGCGGGTACTTTTAACAGCCGGGCGTTCATAATCTGTAGGGAGATTCAATAAGGAAGCACCATCCAGCTGCTTTTTCCAGTAGGCCAGCTTTTTTTCCAGCATACCTCCAGCGAGGTATTTACGTTGCCATACAGCATAGTCGGCAAACTGGATATCAAGATCATCCAGTACCGGCTCACGTTTGGTAGCGGCAGCAGTGTACAATTCATTCAACTCATTTACCAGGATGGCCGTAGACCAGCCATCGGAGGCAATATGGTGCATTACCAGCACCAGCAGGTATTCATCTGCTTTCAGTTTTATGAGGTGCGTACGCAGCATATGATCCTCAAACAGGTCAAATGGGATCTGCACCAACTCTTCTATAAAGGTTTGTAAGGCAGCGGGATCTTCATAACCGGAAGTGCCGTCGATGATATCCAGTTCCCACTTATCTTTTTCCAGCACGCGCTGCCAGGCCTGTCCGTTTTCGAGTTGTATAACTGTACGCAATACTTCGTGACGGTTTACTACCGTACGCAAGGCATAGTTCAATGCCGCAATATCCAGCTTTCCTTTCAGTCGCATTGCCGCCGGAATATGATATTGTACACTACCTTCCAGCTGATCAATAAACCATAGACGTTCCTGGCTGAATGACAGTGGTATTGGCCCATCGTCATTGTTGCGGGCTTCCTGTATGCTACCGGAGAAATGTTTCTCCTGCACGCCGGATTTATGTTTCTTAAAATATTCTATCAGGTAATGCTTGTTGTCTCTTAATTTATCCAGGAAAAAGGCATCAATCTCTTTATCTTCATCCGCCTCTACCAATAAACTATCATTATCATAGGATACTTTTATTCCGCTATCGCTGGCTTCTTCTAACAGATCAATTATTTCGTTCAGATTAAAATCAAACATCTGGAATGGTTTAAAAAAGTTGGATTATAAAATAATTTTTCTTTGTTTGGAAGTGGGGGTAACAACCTCCGTTTTATTGATGGCGATATACTTTGCTAATGCTGCGATGGTGGTCAGCTGAAAGAACGTCCGCACGGATACCTGCAAACCGAACTCCTCATGCACAGTGGCAGCCAGCCGCATAATCAGCAAAGAATGCATGCCAATTTCAAAGAGGTTATCGTATATGCTTACACGTTCGGCTTCCAGTAGTTTGGCACAAATAGCTGCCAACCGTTCTTCCCGTTCATTGGTAGGGGCTACATACATATCTTTCGATACCGGTGCCATATCTGATTCCGGCAATGCCTTCCTGTTAATCTTTCCATTGGCGGAAAGCGGCATCTCCGGTAATATCATCCACTGCATCGGGATCATGTATTCCGGCAGTTTTGTTTTCAGGTATGCCAACAGTTCATCTTTATCAAAATTCTCCTGTCCTACTACATAACCTACCAGTTGCTGTTGGTGATGATGATCTGCTTTAGTGATCGCCACCACTTGTTTTATCATGTCGCTTTTCTCTATCACTCTTTCAATTTCACCCAGCTCAATACGGTAACCGCGGATCTTCACCTGATCATCTATTCTTCCAAGGTGTACGATAGTGCCATCCGGCAGCCATTTGCCCAAATCGCCGGTACGATACATTGGCACAAGACCGTTTTCGCTGTAGGGATCTTTCACAAATTTCTCCGCCGTTAATTCCGCCCGGTTAAGATAGCCCCGGCCTACGCCAATACCGGACACACAAATCTCTCCGGCCACACCCAAGGGACATAGCTGCAGGGAAGTATCCAGAATATGTATATGCAGGTTTTGTATGGGCTTACCTAAAGGAACATTGCTATGCTCCGGCGTTTCATACATGAAATGATGGGTAATATCATCGGAGGCTTCGGTAGGACCGTAGGCATTTACTACGGGAATGGTCCGATAATTTTTGTGATGGAACCATTCCGCCAGTAACTGCCGGGGCACCGTTTCACCGGTTACCAGCAGGTACTGCAAGTGTTGCAGTGCTACTCCCTTTACGGTAGCCAGGATAGCGGAAAGATAAGAAGGTACTACCTCCAGGATCGTTACCTTATGCTTTTCCACCGCCTGCATCAGGGCGCCTGGTTCTAAAATGGTATCTGTTGGGTAAATAATCGTATAGCCACCGCATAACAACGCGGAAAACATCTGCCATACAGAAATATCAAAAGTAAAGGCAGCGGTGAAAGCAACAATAGTATCTGCATTCATCCTGAGATCATTTACTTTGGCAAACAAATGATTCAGCATACCGGCATGTTCTATCATAGCGCCTTTAGGCAAACCGGTAGAACCGGAAGTATAGATCACATAAGCCAGCTGCGATGGCACCGGTAAATTTATCAAAGCAGTAACAGGATACCCACTGATAATAGCACGTTCCTCATCCAGGGAAATAATACGCACAGTATCGCCATTTTGCAGCTTTTGTTTATCAACGCTGCTGCTGCTGATCACAATATTTGCCTTACTATCGTTCAGCATATATGCGACCCTTTCTTCCGGATAACCCGGATCGATGGGCAGGTAGGCGCCGCCGGCTTTCATAATACCCAAAATAGCGATGACCATCTCAGGAGAGCGGTCTATGCAAACAGGTACCAGCGAAGTATTATTCACACCAGCCCCCCGCAGGTAGTGCGCCAGTTGATTGGAACGCTCATCCAGGGAGGCATAGGTAAATAGCTGGTCTTCCATTACCAGTGCAGTGGCTCCCGGGGTACGGCGGGCCTGACTGGTAAACAGGTCAATCAATGTGCTATCGTGAGGGAAATCTACGCTTGTATTGTTAAAGGTAACCAGCTGCTGATACTTTTCCCTATCGGTCAGCAAAGGCAAAGTGTTAATTCGTGTATCCGGTAACGTGATAACCGTTTTAAGCAATTGCGTAAAATGCGTCATCAGCTGTGAGATAGTTTCTTCCCGGAAGATTTCCGTTCCATATTCCACATAACCGGTAAGTCCGTCCGGTCCTTCCTCCATAGACACTACCAGGTCAAACTGGGCAGTATTATATTTTACGTCTTCTTTGGTAACGGTCAGGGAACCCAGTTGTACACTATCCACGGCCGGAGTGTTCTGTAATTCGAATAACACCTGGAACAGCGGCGTTCTGCTCAGATCCCGATCGGTATTCACTGCCTCTACTATTTTTTCAAATGGTACATCCTGGTGATCATAGGCGGCCAGCGTAGTTTGCTTCACCTGTTGTAACAAGGTGATAAACGAAGGGTGCTGACTCAGGTCACTGCGAAGCGCCAGGGTATTGACAAAGAAGCCTATCACCCCTGCTACTTCTTCCGTTGTTCTGCCGGCAATGGAAGAACCTACACAAATATCTTCCTGGCCACTGTAACGGTAAAGCAATACTTTAAATGCTGTTAGCAGCGTCATAAACAAGGTAACATCCTGTTGCAGCGAAAACTGCTGTAACTGCTGCGACAATGCAATATCCAGCGTAAACCGCTTTACGGCCCCTTTTGTGCTCTGGATAACAGGCCTGGAAAAATCAGCCGGAAGCTGCAATACTTCCACCCCTTCCAGTTGTTTTTCCCAGTAAGCCAGTTGCTTGCGCAACCGGTCGCTTTCTGCGATGCTACGTTGCCATATTGCAAAATCCGCAAACTGAAGGGTTAACGGCTCGAGTACAGCAGGTCGTTTTTGAGTGTAAGCATTGTATAACTCAGCGATGTCGTTGATGAGCAGGGTAACAGACCAGCCATCAGTAGAAATGTGATGCTGGGTGATCAGCAGTACATGTTCATCTGCCGACAGGCGGATTAAATTCGCACGTAACATATGATCCCGGGCCAGATCAAAAGGTGCATTTACCAGTTCTATCAACCGGGCATGCAACAGTTCCGGATCTTTATATTTTTCTCCTGCAATAATATTGAGTTGCCAGCCATCTTCTTCCATTACCTGCTGATAGGGGACGCCATGCTCCTGCCGGATCACAGTACGCAGCGCTTCATGCCTGTTCACCACAGTACTCAGTGCATAAGACAATGCGCCTTCATCCAATGATCCATTTAACCTGATGACTAATGGAATATGATAAGCAACGCTGCCATTCAGCTGGTCAATGAACCACAAGCGTTCCTGGCTAAATGCCAGCGGAATACGTGATGGCCGGTTACCGGCGGCAATAGCCGGCAACAAATTTTCTTTATCCTTACCGATAAGATAGTCTGCCATTTTGGCGATAGTAGGATTTCGGAAGAAAGCCGTAATACTCAATTCTATACTCAGCGTACCGCGAATAGCTGTTACCACACGGGAGGCCAGCAATGAATGGCCTCCGAGTTCAAAGAAGTTGCTGTTGGTACTGATCTGTTTTCTTTGTAAAAACCTTTCCCAAATATTTGCCAGTTGTTGTTCTGTTTCATTGGCGGGGGCTACATAAGCCATCACTTCCAGGCTATCACCCTCCAGTGCCCGCAGTGCTTTTTTATCTGCCTTACCATTGGAGGTGAGCGGAATTTTTTCCAGGGATACCAATTGAGAGGGTATCATGTATGCCGGCAACCTGCTTTTCAGATAATCTGTCAACGCTGCTTTATCAAAAGCACCCTGCGGTACAATGTATGCTACCAGGTACTTATCGTCCGTTGCTTTTAGCTGCATTAATACCACTGCCTGTTTTACATCGGGGTATTGCAGCAATATGCTTTCTATTTCGCCTGGCTCAATACGGTGGCCATGTATTTTCACTTGGTCATCAATACGGCCCACGTATACCACTGCGCCATCCGGCTGCCGACGTGCAAGGTCGCCTGTACGGTATAGCCTCGCACCAGGCGTATTACTGAAAGGATCCGGAACAAATTTTTCGACGGTTAAAGCCGGCTTATTCAGATAGCCAAGGGCTACGCCTGCACCGCCTACATACAGTTCTCCGATTACGCCTGCCGGCAATAATTGCCCCTCACTGCTGAGGATATATGCGGTACGGTTTCCCAAAGGGTGGCCGATAGGAATGGTACTGCCGGGTTCCACGGTAATTATATTCCACCTGAGGGAAAAACCGGTATTCTCCGTAGGGCCGTATACGTTAAGAATCTTCGTAGCCGGATATGCTGCCTTGAATTTTTGAATATGTTCTTCAGATATTTTTTCCCCGCCTACCATCAGCGCATTTAATCCTTTAAATACGCCTATCTCATCATCGACCAACTGGTTAAACCAACTGGTGGTAAAAAACATTTTGGTGACACCCCGCTGCCAGATTTCCTGTTTAAGTAACTGGTTATCCAACATTTTTTTCTCCGGGTATAGTACCAGTTGTCCGCCATTCAGCAACATACCCCAATACTCAACAGTGGTAGCATCGAAGGATGGAGAACCGGTAGACAATATAACATCAGCGGCACTCAATTCCACGTAATCACCTCCCATGGCCAGACTGGTAACATTACGATGCGTCACCATCACTCCTTTGGGCTGACCGGTAGAACCTGAGGTATAAATAATATAAGCAAGAGATTCCGGATTGGTGGAAATGACGAGTTTGGGAATGGGTGTAGCTGTCAGCAGCTCCATCATTTCATCCACACACACCAGTTCCGTAGCAGGCACTTCTTCCCGCAGCATTAATAATTGTGCGCTGTTAGTGAGTATCAGCTCAGACCTGGTATCTTCCAGCATATACCGGATGCGGTCTTGGGGATAAGCCGGATCTACAGGTACATACGCGCCTCCGGCCTTTAGTATAGCCAGTATGCTGACGATCAGCTGTACAGAACGTTCCATACACAGTGGTACCATGGTACCTTCCTTCACGCCTTTGCTCCGCAGGTACCAGGCCAGCTTATCCGATTGCTCGTGCAGCTCCCGGTAACTGAGTTGTTCTTCTTCGAAAAGAAGTGCAGTCGCTTCCGGCCTCTGCAATACCTGTTCTTCAAATAAGGCAGTGATGGTTTTATCCGCAGGATAAGGCACATCGGTCGCATTGAAACTTAACAGCTGCTCTTTTTCACTGCGGCCCAGGATTTCCAATATCCCTACCGGTTGTGCAGGGTTTTTCACGATAGCTGCCAGCAACGTTTCGTAATGCGAAAACATTTTCCGGACAGTGCTTTCCATGAACAGGTCCGTACTGTATTCCAGGTAGATACTGATCCCTTCCGGGGATTCTTCTGCAATCCACGTAAGATCAAAAAGACTTGCATTACGGTTCGCCGGTTCTTCAGTGATAACCACATCGCCTATACGAAGTAACGGCATAGCCGGTACATTCTGCAATACAAATATTGACTGAAACAATGGGTTTTTATTCATATCCCGTTCTTTCACTACCGCTTCCACTACTTTTTCAAAAGGAGCATCCTCATATTCATATGCATCCAATAACGTATTCTTAACACGTTGTAGTAAGGTGATGAAAGAAGGATTACCACTCACATCGGTGCGCAACGCCAGTGTATTGACAAAAAAGCCGATCAATGGCTCCAGTTCTGTGCGCATCCTTCCCGCTACCACGCCACCCACACAAATATCTTCCTGTCCGCTGTAGCGGTATAACAATACTTTAAACGCCGTTAGCAACACCATGTACAGTGTTGCCTCTTCCTGCTGCGCCAGTTGTCGCAGCGAGGAAGAGAGTACATGATCGATCTTAAATTCCACAAAGCCGCCTTTGGTACCGGCCGTAGCAGGACGTTCAAAGTCGGCGGGTATTTCCGCCACCGTTACGCCTTCCAGTTTACTTTTCCAGTGAGCGATCTTTTGATCCATTGCTGCACCGGTCAGGTAATTACGCTGCCATACCGCATAGTCTGCATATTGGATGTCCAGCGGCGTATAAACGGCGTCGCGCTTTTCCACAAAAGCGCTGTAGCCTTCCATCAGCTCATTGATTAATATGGAGGAAGACCATCCATCGGACGCGATATGGTGCATTGTCAGCACCAGTATATATTCTTCTTTTGTGAGCGTGATCAGTTGTGCACGTAACATATAATCTCCGGCCAGATCAAATGGTTTGTCGATCAGTGCTCCAATACGTGCCGGCAAAGCGGCAGGGTCGTTCACGTAGTCGGCGCCGGTTATTCTTTCCAGCTTCCAGTTATCACCGGGCACGGTTTGCTGCCAGGTTCCTTCCTGATCGGCGCTGATGACAGTACGCAATATTTCATGGCGGTGTACAATGCTGCGCAGTGCATGTTCCAGGGCTGCCACATTGGGAATACCCTTCAATCTTAACACAGCGGGTATATGGTACTGAACAGAACCATGCATCGCATCAATAAACCACAAACGTTCCTGGCTAAACGACAGCGGGATACGGGTGCCGTCATTTTTTTCCGCTACACGGATATTTTCCGTGGCAGGCGTAAAGACGGTGGGTCCTGCAGACGATTTAAAGTAGGCAATCAGCTGCGCTTTATTTTCCTTCAGGGTTTGCAGGAAAGAAGATGCGAATTGCTTTTCCTGGCTTGTTTTCAACAGCAATTCTTCTCCGTCCAGGGAGAGGCTTATTCCCAAATCCTGTGCTTGTTCCAATATCAGTACTACCTCTGACAAATTAAAACCTGGCATATACTTAAATAGTTAAATGATGAGAGAAAAAAGAGCCGTTACAATCTCATTTCCTGCAATCCTTCCGACGTTTCCAACACCGCGGCCTGGCTGATCTTAATATAAGCTGCCAATGCTTTGATGGTAGTCAGTTTGAAGAATGTTCTAACAGGTAAATGCAATCTGAATTTTTCCTGCACCGCTGCTGATAAACGCATCACCAGCAGGGAGTGCATTCCTAATTCAAAAAGATTATCATTCATGCCGATCCGGTCTGTTTCCAGTAACTTTTTGCAGATATCTTCCAATACTTGTTCTGTTTCATTGCCAGGCGCTTCATACCGGGTTAACAATACCTGGTTATCTGCTTCCGGCAATGCTTTTTTATCCACTTTGCCGTTAGCTGTCAGTGGTATTTCATCCAGTGTAATGAGTTGCTCCGGCACCATATATTCCGGTAACCGCTCTTTCAGATAAGCTACTACCGCATCACGGCTGTAGCCATTTCCGGCTACGATGTAGCCTACCAGGCGACGATTGCTGTTATCTTCCTTATCATCACCTTTGGCCAGTACCACTGCCGCTTTCACACTATGGAACTGTTGCAGTACGTTTTCAATTTCGCCCAGTTCAATTCTGTATCCACGAATCTTCACCTGCTCATCTATTCTGCTCAGCATTTCAATGCTGCCATCAGGCAACCATCTACCCAGATCACCAGTGCAATACATGCGTATGGCGCCATCTGCCTGGAAAGGATCCTTGATGAATTTAGCCGCTGTTCTTTCCGGATCATTCAGGTAACCTCTGGACACGCCAATACCGGAAACACATATTTCACCGGCTACGCCAACAGGACATAACTGACGCGCGGCATCCAGTATATAAATGCGGAGGTTTTGTATGGGTTTACCCAACGGCACATTGTTGCGGACAGGTGCTACATGCATGAAATGATGGGTAACATCATCAGAGGCCTCCGTTGGTCCGTATGCATTTACCACCGGAATGCTGCCATATTCCGGATGACTGAACCATTTCGATAACAAAGTCTGGCTTACTGGTTCTCCGGTCACCAGCAGGTATTGCAGGCTTTCCAGCGGAATATTACCATCTTCCCGCAGTATAGCCGCGAGATAAGAAGGCACCAGCTCCAGTACAGTAATACCATTGCTGCTGATGCTGCGTAGTAATGCAGCCGGATTGTAGATATGCGCGTCTGTATAAACAACAGTACGTCCGCCGCTCAGTAACGCTGCAAACATCTGCCATACAGATATATCAAATGTATAAGAAGCGGTATAAGCCAGGATGGTATTGGCATCCATTTTCAAATCATTTACTTTGGCAAATAAATGATTAAGCATGCCGGCATGTTCTACCATCACGCCTTTGGGCTTACCTGTTGATCCGGATGTATAGATCACGTATGCCAGCTGATGAGGGGTTGGTGGTATTGCAGGTGATTGTACCGGCAGACTGCCCAGCAACTCCTGGTCAGTATCGAGTAAGATCACGGATATATCCGCTGCGCCGGCGATCTTTTCACTGCCATAGCTACTGCTGACTACTAACTTTGCCTGGGTATCTTCCAGGATGTACCGGATGCGTTCTGCAGGATACTCAGGGTCTACGGGCACATAGGCACCACCGGCCTTCAATATACCGAGTATACCCACAATCATTTCCAGCGACCGCTCTATACAAACTGGTACCAGTGTATCTGCTGTCACTCCCTTGCTGATGAGATAATAAGCCAGCTGATTGGCCTGTTCATTCAGTTCCTGGTAAGTCAGGAAGGTATCTTCCAGCACCAGCGCAATAGCAGCAGGGGTAAGCGCCGCCTGTTCCTCAAAGAGGTCTACCAGTGTATGGCTCTGCGGATAACTAGTTGTTGTATCGTTAAAGGTGATCAGCAATTCCTGCTGCTCTGTAGCACTCAGCATCATCAACGCACCGATATGAGTGGCCGGGGATTTGACAACCGCATACAACAGCTGCTCAAAGTGTGCCATCATACGCGTAATGGTCTCTTCGCTGAACAGATCTACACTGTACTCTGCATACCATTTTAACCCATCCGCACTTTCCTCCATGGAAACAGTCAGATCAAACTGGGTAGTCGTGTGCGACATTTCTTCATTTACTAACTGCACATCGCCAAGGTCTATGCTCGGTACTTCAGGTGTATTTTGCAACTCAAACATTACCTGGAAGAGCGGGTGCCTGCTAATGTCACGGGTTTTCACAACGGCTTCCACCACTTTCTCAAAAGGTACATCCTGGTGCTCATAAGCGCCCAGCGTAGTCCGTTTTACCTGTTGAAGTAAGGAGATGAAAGAAAGCTGACTATTCAGATCACTGCGCAGGGCAAGTGTGTTCACAAAAAATCCGATCAGTCCTTCTACTTCTTCCCGGGTTCTGCCGGCAATGGAAGTACCTACACAAATATCTTCCTGGCCGGTATAACGGTATAACAGCACTTTGAAAGTAGCAAGTAAGGTCATGAACAACGTAGTACCCTGCTGTTGTGACAGTTGCTGCAACTGGCGTAACAATGCCTTGTCAATGGAAAACCACTTCATTGCACCGTGCGTACTTTGAACAGGGGGCCGGCCATAGTCGACAGGCAGGTTCAATACTTCGGTGCCCGATAGTTGTTCTTTCCAGTATGCCAGTTGTTTATCAAGCACATCTCCGTGTAGCCAGCGACGTTGCCATACAGCATAGTCGGCATACTGCACGGGCAATGGCTCCAGTACAGGTTCCCTGTTGTTGATCCGGGCGCGATATCCTTCTACCAGTTCTTTCACGAGAACGGATACTGACCAGCCATCAGAAGCAATATGATGCATGATGATGATCAATATATATTCTTCGGCAGACAAGCGGATCAGGTGCGCCCGCAGCATATGTTCTTTCGAAAGATCGAAAGGGGTATGGACCAGGGTGGAAATATAAGTTTGTAATGCAAAAGGATCTGTCTTATAGATATCTTCTTCCGTGGTCACTAATTGCCAGGTATCTTCGGTCAGCACGCGCTGATAGGCAGCACCCTGCTCCTGTTCCAGCACAGTACGCAATATCTCATGCCTTTGCACGATGCTTTGCAATGCATGCTGCAAAGCGGAAACATCCAATGTGCCCTTCAAACGGAACACTGCAGGCATATGGTATTGCACACTTCCCTCCAGCTGATCAATGAACCATAACCGTTCCTGACTATAAGACAAGGGGATCAGTGCAGGTCTTTCTTCTGCTGTAATGGCCGGTAATATCAGTCCTTTCCTTTGTGCAGCAAGGTAGGCCGCCAGTTGACCTACGGTCGGGTAAACAAAAAAGTCCTTCACACTTATTTCTACTTCAAGCTCTTTACGCACCGATGATACTACCCTTGTGGCCAACAAAGAATGTCCACCCAGCTCGAAGAAATTATCATGCAATCCCACCCGCTCTATGCCGATCAGACGCTGCCAGATAGCGGCCATCTGTTGCTCCGCCTGGGTAACGGGGGCTTCATAATTAATCAGCCGCTTCCGTTGTATATCTTCCCAGTCACTCAGGAACTTCTTGTCCACTTTTCCATTACTGGTCAGTGGCAGATATTCCAAGGCTACTAAGTCGGCAGGGATCATATAGTCCGGCAGGCGCTCCTTTAACAGGAAACGGATGTCTTTCTGCAGATGGGTACATATATCGGGAAACAATGGGATATTAGTCTTGCTGCCAGCGGGAAGCTCTCCATCGCTGTAAGCCTGCTCTACAAAACCGGCAAACGGCGTACGTTCCAGCAACAGGTTGATCTTTAACGGATCCTCATCCAGCAGGAAGCGGTATTGGTAACCATTACGGGTTGCTTCTGCCAGCAGTTCATTCACCGCGCGGGTGCCATGATCAGGCGTGACTATATAGTCGACCAGGTCTCCCACGGTATTAATAGACACAGGCTTCTCGGCCAGGGCCTGGGCAAGCAGGCGCTCTCTCCATAATCTTGGGTTAGGTACATCTTTCAGCGCTATCCTGTCATGATTTTTACTCAGTTGCTGGAAGATATTGCTCTTATCAGCGATTTCGTCCCAGGCATGCCAGCCAGGATGCAGCACAGATTGCTCCATACCTACATATATCACCACGGTATAGCGATACATGGTCAGTTCGTTGATATAGTCTCCCTTCTTCCATTGAATATCTACATGTGTAATTTCCGGATACCGGGATTTCAATTGGTAGAACCAGGCCGGAGAGATACAAAGCTCTTCTTCTTTCATCACCTCCTGGTCTACATTCCACTCGAATTCACGAATCCGGGTTCTGTCCTGCAACTTGCTCAGCTGCAAACGGCCCTTGAAGGACGAAAGCAATCGCAGGTCACGTACGTCACCAATTATAATGCGTCCATGGCCATTCAACAAATGCATGCATTTTTCCACTACAGCAGATAAATACTGCTCTCCGGGGAAATATTGTACAATAGAATTCAGGATAATATGATCGATTGTTTCATTAGCATCGAGCACCACTTCATGTGCGGCACACAACTTTAGATCGGTATCCGGATAGTCCCGCTCTTTCCTGTTGATCCGTTGTTGCAACTGCCCCATAGATACCCGCGAAAAGTCGGTACCGGTGTACTTCTGAATATGCCCCACCAGTTGATAGTAGATCAGACCTGTACCACTTCCGATCTCCAATACCCGCTGCGGTTGTCCGGACAGGATCACCTGACGAATATCATCCAGCCATTCCCGCATTTGTTCTGCCGGGATAGCACCACCTGTGAAGCTGTCGTTCCACCCGGTAATATTAAATTCCTCATCCAGGTTTTCTACTTCCTCCGCTTTACTGTAAGCAGTTTCGTACAGCTCATTCCAGGTTTCTACCTGCTGCAGGTAAAGTGCCTCTTCCCGCTGCCGGATCACTGTCGCTTCAGGAATAAAGTAACCCATCAGTTTTTTACCTGTGCCTGGTTGCTCTTTCACCAATACACAACTGGTGGCTACTTCGTTCAGGCTGTTGAGCGCCCGCTCTATCTCTCCGGGTTCTATACGGTAACCGCGGATCTTTACCTGGTCATCTATACGGCCCAGGTATTCGATCGTGCCATCAGGCAGCCAACGGGTACGGTCGCCGGTACGGTATAACCGCGCACCGGGAATTTCACTGAACGGATCGGCTATGAACCGTTCGCTGGTCAGTGTATCCTGGTGAAGGTACCCCCTCGATACACCAGCGCCTCCTACATACAGCTCACCGGGGATGCCGATCGGCATCAACTGCTGCTGACTGTTCAGCACGTATGCGGTACGGTTGGCCAGCGGACGTCCGATAGGAATCCGCTGCCCTTCTTCCAGGCTATGAATGGGATGTGTAAGAGAGAAAGTAGTATTCTCCGTAGGGCCGTAGCCGTTAATCACGGTAATCTCCGGATGGATACTCAAAAATTTACGTATATGCGTTTCAGAGAGTTTCTCCCCTCCTACCAGTATCGCCTTCAATCCTTCAAATATGGTGACGTCGTCATCTGTCAGCTGATTGAACCAGCTGGCAGTAAACCACATCCTGGTCACACCCCGCAGACGGATTTCCTGTTTCAGCAATACAGGGTCCAGTAATTGCTGCTCCGGTAAAAGCACCAGCTGACCGCCATTCAGTAACATACCCCAATACTCAAATGTGGTCGCATCAAAGGACGGAGAGCCTGTAGACAGGATCACATCACTGGAACTTAATGCAACAAAGTTGCCGCCCGTTGCCAGGCTGGTCACATTCCGGTGCGTTACCAACGTACCCTTCGGCAGGCCGGTAGAACCGGAAGTATAAATGACATAAGCCAGTGAATCCGGACCCGGCTGTTGACCTATAGCCGTCAACGGTTGACCGGCCTTCCATCCGGCATCGTCAATGCAGACCAGCTCTACATCTGGCATAGCTTCCTGCAGCAACGTGGCATGTGTGCGATGTATAACCGCCACGGTACCTCCTGTGTCCTGCAACATATAGGCGATACGGTCTTTCGGATAACCGGGATCTATGGGCACATACACACCGCCGGCTTTCAGTATACCCAGTATGCTGACCAGCAGACTGGCAGACCGGTCTACGCACAGTGGAACCAACACCTCTTCCCGCACGCCGCTGGCACGCAGGTAATGAGCCAGCTGATTGGATTGTTCATCAAGTGCTTTATAGGTCAGTTGTTCCTCTCCAAATGCAAGTGCAATGGCATGCGGTGTACGGGCCACCTGCGACTCAAACAACGATACAATGCTATCTGAGGCCGGATACGCCAGTGCTGTATCATTAAAGGATATCAGCAACTGTTGTTCTTCTTCGGGGCTCAGCATACTGAGATTGCCTACCGTCTGTTCAGGCTCTTTCACCACCGCCTTCAGCAACGCCACATAGTGCTCGAACATCCGGATAATAGTACGCTCATGGAACAGGTCTACACAATATTCTATTTCTACCTCTATATGACCCGGGCGCTCACGGATAGACCAGAACAGATCAAACAGGCTGGTGGTATGCAGCACCGGCTCATGCACCATCAATACTTCACCTATCCTCAACTCAGGTATCGGCGGTGTATTCTGCAAAGCAAACATTACCTGGAACAACGGATTCTTGCTGACATCACGCTCACCTACTACCGCTTCTACCACCTTTTCAAAAGGTACTTCCTGGTGCTCATAGGCGTCCAGGGTAGTATTACGGACTTGTTGCAGTAAAGAGATAAAGGAAGGATTACCACTCAGGTCACTGCGCAAAACCAATGCATTCACAAAAAATCCAATCAGCAACTCCACCTCTACCTGCATTCTTCCCGCAATAGCGCCGCCCACACACACATCTTCCTGCCCGCTGTAACGGTACAATAATATTTTAAAGACAGACAGTAATGTCATGAACAACGTTGCGCCCTGCTGCTGCGATAGCTGTTGCAGCGAGGTAGCAAGTGTCTTGTCTATGGTAAATGTTAATAATGCACCTTTGGTGCTCTTCACCAATGGCCGCTCAAAATCGGTTGGCAGACTTAACAACGTGGCGCCTTCCAGTTGTTTCTTCCAGTAGGCCAGCTTCTTGTCCAGCAGGGTGCCGGAAAGATATTTACGTTGCCAGATAGCATAATCCGCGTATTGTATCTCCAATGGATCGAGCACCACTTCCCGCTTGCCGGTATGGGCACTGTACAGCTCTATCAGCTCGCGGACAAGCACCGACAAAGACCATCCGTCAGAAACGATATGGTGCATCATCAGCAACAGCATATGCTCCTCATCAGTCAGGCGGATCAGGTAAGCACGCAGCATATGATCTTTTGACAGCTCAAAAGGAGTATGGATCAGGGTAGACAGGAAACTTTCCAATGCTTCCTGTTCAGCAAAACCGGATCCATCTACTATTGTCATCTGCCACTGATCGGGCTCCAGTATACGCTGGTACACCGGACCATCTTCCTGTTCCATCACCGTTCTTAATACTTCATGACGATTCACGATAGATTTCAGGGCATAGGCCAGTGCCTCTTCATCGAGTTTTCCTTTGAGTCTTAATGGAGCAGGCACGTGATATTGTACGCTTCCTTCCAGCTGATCGATAAACCACAGCCGCTCCTGGCTGAAAGACAAAGGAATCCTGGTGGGCCTTGGACCTGCTTCTATGGCAGGCATCAACAGGCTCTTATCCTGCACCTGCAGATAAAGGGCCAACCGCCCTATCGTAGGATAAAGGAAGAAATCTTTTACAGTCAGCTCTGCTTTCAATTCCTTTCGGATAGCAGATACTACCCGGATGGCCAACAGTGAGTGACCACCTATTTCAAAGAAGTTATCGCGCACGCCTATACGCTCCAGGCCGAGTAGCCCCTGCCAGATATTGGCTAACTGCTGTTCCATTACCGTTACCGGCAACTGGTAATTCAGCAGCCCCTTACGTTGTACATCCTCCCGTTGCAGCAGGAACTTACGATCCACCTTGCCGTTGTTCGTCAGTGGCAAATGTTGCAACGCTGTAAAGTCGGCAGGGATCATATAATCCGGCAATCCTCCCTGTAAATACCGGCGTATATCCTGCTGCAGCAGTTCGCAGATATCTGCATACAGCGGAATATTGGAAGTAACCGGGCTTAAGTTCGCCTGTTCACTAAACACGTCCCCGATGAAGCCCTCAAATGGCGTCAGTTCCAACAGCAAATTAATTTTTAACGGGTCTTCGTCCAACAGGAACCTGCATTCATATCCGTTGGCGCTGGCAGCGGCCAGCAATCTATCCACCTGTGCTGTTTCCATATCCTGGTGTGCAATGTAATCTGACAGATCACCTACGGAGATAACAGCAGTATCTTTTAATCCATTCTCCAGTAATCTTTCTTTCCACAACCTCGGGTTGGGTACATCTTTCAGGGCAATGATAGCCGTACGCTGCCGGACCTGCTCCAGCAACACCTGCTTATCGGCAATATTATCCCAATATTGCCATTCAGGTTGCAACACCGGCTGTGTGATACCCACAAACACCACAACGGTATAACGATACAGTGTCAGTTCATTAATATAATCACCCTTCTTCCACTGAATATCCACGTGGGTCACTTCAGGATACAACTCTTTCAGCCGATAGAAGTAGGCAGGTGTCAATAACAACTCTTCTTCTTTCAGCATTTCCTGATCCACTCCCCAGCTAAATTCTTTTATACTCGCCCGTTCCTGGAATTTTGCCAGGCATAACCGGCTCTTGAATAATTTTAACAACCGCTGATCACGGATATCACCGAGCAAAAACTTCCCTCCTTTCCGCAACATCGGTATGCATTTAGAAAAGATATCGGACAGGTACTTTTCTCCCGGGAAATATTGTGCTACAGAGTTCACGATCACCATATCGATTTCTTCGTCAGCTACCAGTTCGATTTCATGCGCTGCACCCACCTGTAAGATGGTCTTAGGATAAATACGCTCTGCTTTGCTGATCTTCTTACGGATCTCACCAATGGAAACACTGGAGAAGTCAATCCCCACATACTTCTGTAGTTGGTCTGCCAGTTGATAGTACAATAACCCTGCACCGCATCCCAGCTCCAGCACCTGGCGGGGTTTTTCTGTGCGGATAACTTTTATGGTTTCTTCCAGCCAGCTACGCATCTGTTCCTGAGGTATCGCTTTACCCGTAAAACTATCATTCCAGCCGGTCAGGTTGAATTCATCTTCCGACACGCCTTCTTCCTGTGTCCTGGTATACTCTGTTTCCCATAGCTCATGCCAGTTTTCACGCTGTTGACTATAAAGTTCTTCTTCTTTTCTTCTCACCTTCTGCTGATCTGGTACATAAAAACTAACCAGCCGTTTGGTGTCACCTCCATCCGATTTAGCCAGTACCACTGCCTGACTAACTAACTCACTCTGTAGTAATACACTCTCTATTTCACCCAGCTCAATACGGTAACCTCTTACTTTTACCTGATCATCTATCCTCCCCAGGCACTCTATCGTGCCATCAGGAAGCCACCGGCCAAGGTCACCGGTACGATACATGCGTACCGCCATTTCCGGCTGGAACGGATCCTGTAAGAACCGTTCTGCAGTGAGTGCAGGACGTTTCAGATAACCACGTCCAACTCCCACGCCGGATACACAGATTTCCCCGGCCACGCCAACCGGACATAATTGCTGTGATTGATCCAGTATATAGATCCGTAGATTCTGTACTGGTTTACCCAATGGTACATTCTTCCGGGTAGGTGCTTCATACATGAAATAATGGGTGATATCATCTGATGCCTCAGTAGGGCCATAGGCATTTACCACCGGGATCGCACGATAGTCACGATGATTAAACCATTGCGTCAGCACACGCTGGCTTACTACTTCTCCGGTCACCAGCAGATAACGCAGGTGGTTTAGCTTTACACCCGTTTCTTCCTGCAGTAAAGAGGCCAGGTAAGAAGGCACCAGCTCCAGTATTGTCACCTGATCGCGGTCTATTGTTCCAAGCAAGGATATCGGATCAAATATCAGATGTTCAGCATAGATGACCGTACGCCCTCCGCATAACAAAGCAGAAAACATCTGCCATACAGAAATATCAAAAGTATAGGCAGCTGTATAGGCCAATACGGTGTGCTGGTCCATCTTCAGGTCGCGGATCTTGGCATACAGGTGATTCAGCATCCCCGCATGTTCTATCATAGCGCCCTTCGGCTTGCCGGTAGAACCGGAAGTATAAATTATATAAGCCAGGTGTGCGGGCAAAGGCCGTATAGCCGGCGCCGTTACCGGCTGCATGTCAATTTGCTCCGCATTTATATCCAGTAATACTGTTATTACACCATCAATAACGCCGGTTTTCTGACGGGCAAAACCAGTGGTCACCAGCAATTTGGCATCACAGTCTTCCAGCATATAATTGATCCTGTCAATTGGGTATTCCGGATCTATAGGAATGTAGGCACCGCCTGCTTTCATGACACCCAGTATACCGGTGATCATTTCAGGCGACCGTTCTATACAAACAGGTACCAATGTTTCCGTTGCCACCCCTTTGCTGCGCAGGTAATGCGCAATCTGGTTGGAACGTTCATCCACCTCCCGGTAGCTCAGTTGTTGTCCGTTGAATACAATCGCGGGGGCATCGGGTGTACTTGCTGCCTGAACAGAGAAGAGACTGATAAAGGTTTCCTGGTCAGGATAAGGCTGTATATTATTATTAAAGTCAACAAGTATCTGTTGCTTTTCTCCTTCCTGCAGGATAGGTAAGGTGGCAATATGTCCTTCCGGTTGCTGAATAATATAATGCAGCAGCTGTTCAAAAT
The DNA here is from genome assembly GCF_018224885.1 of Chitinophaga hostae. Lineage (GTDB taxonomy): Bacteria > Bacteroidota > Bacteroidia > Chitinophagales > Chitinophagaceae > Chitinophaga > Chitinophaga hostae. The sequence goes on from NZ_JAGTXB010000016.1 coordinate 97,505, forward strand.
GTCTGGTCATCCGGACTATCGTTGCTTCACTGAACAAATCCACACAATATTCCACATAACCAAGCAGCCCATCCGCATCTTCCTGCAAACAGAAACTCAGGTCAAATAAGGAGGTGGTATGTTCAACTTTCTCCTCCGTCAATTGAAGTTGACCCAGTTTTAATTCAGGTACATCAGGTGTATTGAACAACTCGAACATCACCTGGAAGAAAGAGGTCCGCCCCATATCCCGCTCCTTCTCCACTACTTCCACGATTCTTTCAAACGGTACTTCCTGGTGGTCATACGCATCCAGCGTTGTTTGCTTCACCTGTTTCAACAGGTTCACGAAAGTAGGATCATCGCTCAGGTCGCTGCGCAAGGCAAGTGTATTGACAAAGAAGCCGATGAGGTCTTCTACTTCTTCATTCATTCTTCCGGCAATAGAAGTACCTACACAGATATCTTCCTGTCCGCTATAACGATATAATAATATTTTGAAAGCAGTCAATAACGTCATGAACAAGGTAGCTCCCTGCTGCCCGGAAAGCTGGTGCAGCTGGTTACGCAGTGTCTTGTCCAGCCGGAACCAGTACATAGCGCCACGAGTACTTTGCATCACCGGGCGGGCAAAGTCTGTAGGCAGATTCAGGGGAACAATGCCATTCAGCTTTTCCTCCCAGTAAGCCAGCCGCCTGTTCCAGGTATTACCTTCCAGGTGGGTACGCTGCCAAATTGAATAGTCTGCATACTGAATAACCAGCTCCTTCAATTGAGGAACATGTCCCTCCATAAAGGCTTTATAATACTCCATCAATTCCCCTACCATCACCTGCAGCGACCAACCGTCTGCCACAATATGATGCAGGACCAATAACAGTATAGATTCTTGTGCGGATAAGCGGATCAGGTGTGCCCGGAAGAGATGATCTGTTGCCATATCAAAAGGCTGACCGATCAGCTCCATCATGTAAGACTGAAGGGCAGCCGGATTGTCAGTATAAACAGTACCATCTACGATGTTCAGCTCCCAAAGATCCTGATCAAGAATCTGCTGATAAGGCTGTCCGCCATCCTGTGCGATAACGGTACGCAATATTTCATGACGGTTGACGATCGATCTGAGGGCATGCGAAAGTGCGTGGACATCCGGAATACCTTTTAGTTTGAGTATATGTGGCAGGTGATATTGTACACTTCCTCTCAATTGATCAATGAACCATAAACGCTCCTGACCGAAGGATAAGGGGATCTGCGCCGGCCGGGTTGTCTGTACAATCCCGGGAAGCAATTGCTGCTGATCTTGCAGCGTGATGACAGACTTGTCCGGAAGAGGCAGGAATCCTTCTCTTTGCAGGGTCTTAATACTGTCTTTGATAGCAGTAGTGATGAAAGCGATATCCTCATCAGTATGTGCCGTGGAAAGGAAACAGGTTCTACCCTCCCATACATACACTCCTCTCTCCACCAGATGATAGAAAAAGAGGTCCATATTGGTATTGATCGCAAAATAAAATAACGATCCGAAATGATGCACCTGCATCGGTACCTGCTCCTGTTCAAAGAAGGTACTTATGTCTTTTATAAAGACCGTGGTGCGGGCATTCAATCGCTCCTGCAACACAGGTCCATGCTTTTGCAGTTCTTTCAATAATGCCAGGGAAGAGGCCAGGCTTAGCGGATGCTTACAGAAAGTACCCGCAAAGAAAGTGGTATCAGCAACGGGATAAGACTGATCCCCATACTGCCAGTTACCACCATCCAGCGCATTCATATAATGCGCACTTCCCGCAATAACGCCAATGGGTAATCCACCGCCGATGATTTTGCCATAAGTGGCAAGATCTGCACGTACACCGAAATAAGCCTGTGCGCCCCCCGGATGTATCCGGAAACCGGTGATCATCTCGTCAAAAATCAGTGCAATGCCTTCAGCAGCTGTCATATCACGCAACGCATGTAACAAGGCTTTGGGCTGATAAGCAGGACGGCGGCTTTGTACCGGCTCCACGAGTACTGCTGCCAGTTCATGCGCATGTGCCCTGATCTGCGCAACAACACCCGGATTCGTGTAGTCAAAAACGATGAGATCAGCGACCATGTTTTGTAATATACCGGGAGCAATTGGTACGCCGGTCTTACGATCGTTCTCCATATCTTCGGCTACTGCAAGCGTGCCATCAAAATGCCCATGATAAGAACCGGCAAATATGGCCACCTTGGTCTTGCCGGTCACCGTACGCGCCAGCCGTATGGCTGTCATCACAGCCTCCGTTCCGGAATTGTGAAAACTAACCCGTTCCATGCCCGTGAGCTCAGCTACCAAAGTGGCTACTTCACCAGCCATGATAGTTTGCGGGCCTAACTGATAACCGGTTTCTATTTGCTGCTGCAAAGCTGAGGTAACAGCCGGCGGGCGGTGTCCCAGCAGGTTCACGCCAAAACCCATTGCAATGTCTACATAGGTATTACCGTCTACATCCGTAATGGTAGGGCCACTGGAAGACACGCCAATGATAGGATACAATACTTCTTTCGTGGAAAAACGGAACCCTGCAGAAGCCCTGTTGTCTGCCAGTATTGGTCGGAAATCCTGGGTCAGTTGTTTAGACTTCGCGGTCTTCCGGTTGTAGCGCTGTACAAAGGCTTGCAGATACTCCTCCTGTGCCGGCGAATAACCGGTTTGTACAGGCCTGGTCTCCATTTTCGGAAAAATAGTTTTGTGTTTTTTACTTGCGGCCGGGGTTGGCGCACTAAGTTGTACCCCATTAACAGGTGCAACAGTTGCAATGCCCGCCGGCAATGCGGAAATACCTTGCAGGGAATGACCATTGCCAAGTTGCTGCGACAACCATTGAAACTGCTGCGACATAATATTGAACTGCTGCTGCATCACCTGGAAATGGCCCTGTATTCCGGCAGTATTGACTTGTACCGCTTCTGCAACGGGTGTTGCAGGTGCGCTGATAGGTACTGCAGGAACGCTCACCACAACAGGAGGCGCTGTGTTTGCCGCAATATATTGTGCCATCAAATGCAGTGAAGTCAGGTCCTCATACAACATTTTGATAGTGAAAGTCAGGCCATAATTTTTTTCCACTCTGCGCACCGCACTGGACAACACCAGAGAGTCTGCACCCAGTTCAAAAAAACGGGCATGTATGTTAATATCGGCAGGCGCCATCTTTAGTAAGCTGCCAAATATCTGGGTCAGATAATTCAATATATCCTGCAACTGGTGTCCGCTGGCGATCACCGTTTCATGATGAGGTGCTGCAGCAACAACAGGTGTTGCAATTGCAGGTGCGGATACCCGCGCATCGTCCATATCGATCCAGTAGCGCTGCCGTTGGAAAGGATATACCGGTAAATCTATTTTGTGGTAAATACCGGACGCAAAAAATTGGTCCCAGTCTATAGCGTATCCTTTGATATATAATGCCATCAGACTTTGCAGCATTGTACTCCAGGAAGATTGTCCCTGTCTCATACTAGGCAGCAGTTGATCTTCTTCATGGGGTATGCTCAGCTGCGCCATAGAGAGCAGACTCGATTGTGCCCCCAGCTCCATCAACACCTGTCCGCCCAGCTCACGTATACTCTTGATGCTTTTGCTGAAAAGTACCGGAGAGAGAATATGACGAATCCAGTAAGCAGGAGTTGCAATATCATCACTGATTACGTCCCCGGTTACATTAGACACCAAACGCAACGCCGGCACATGAAAATCGATACCTTCCGCTACCTTCCGGAAGGCATCAATCATAGGCTCCATCAGTGAGGAATGGAATGCATGTGACACGGCGAGCTCTCTGCTGCCGATACCTGCTTCTTTGAGTGAAGCAATGACTGCTGTGACTGCCGCGCGTTTGCCCGATATCACACTCAGTTCAGGACCATTGACAGCGGCAATGGCGAGATCCCTTCCATACGGACGTATCATCTGGAGTATCAGTGCTTCCGCACCGAATACAACAGCCATGGCACCTGGCTCCTGCAGGGATTGCATCAACAGGGCACGTTCGGAGATAAGTTTCAACCCATCCGTGATACTGAATACACCTGCTATGCAGGCAGCAGCATATTCTCCTGCACTATGCCCGGCAACAATGCCAGGCCATACACCCCAGGACTTCCATACCTCAGCCAGGGCGCAACTGATCGCAAATAAAGCAGGTTGAGCATACCCGGTTTGTCGCAGCAAGGCGGTAGCCGTCTCCTCCTCCGGCCCATATAACAACGACACCAGTGATACTTCCCAACGGGTTTGCAGGTAATTATCACAACGGTCTATTATGGATTTGAAAACAGCACTGCTTTCATACAACTCCCTACCCATTTGCCAGTACTGCGAGCCCTGCCCTGTAAACAGCCATACCAGCTCTCCCCGTTGGTCCGGAGTAGTGCCTTCCAGCAAAGTTTTTTTCGTTCCCCCGCCAGCGTACGCCTGTAATAATTGTCGAGCGGCAGGCACGGAGGCGGCCTCAAAAGCCAGCCGGTGTCTGAACGCATCTCTGGTTACTGCCACGTTATATGCGAGATCAGGTAAATACGTAGTGCCATCGTTCAGCAAATGAATATACTTAGCCACCAAAGACTGTAATGCCTGTGGTGTTTTGGCTGACAGCACAAAAGGGTAAGATGGCCATCCCGGCTGCAGGCCGCCACCGGCTTTTTCTTTTACAGGAGCAGCGGCTTCCAGGATTACATGTACATTAGTACCACTCAACCCAAATGCGCTGATGGCAGCACGGCGGCTGCCACTGTAAGCAGGCCATGGCATCAAACGGTTCGCCACCTGTACATGGATGTCCTTCCAGGGAATAAATCTGTTCGGCGCTTCAAAATGAAGGCTCGCAGGTATCTGTCCATGATGAAGACTTAAAACCGTTTTTATGAATCCGGCGATACCAGCTGCCGCCTCCAGATGACCGATATTGGTTTTAAGCGCACCAATCACCAAAGGTTGCTCTGCGGGCCGGTCTTTCCCGTATACCGCGTGAAGGGACTGTACTTCTACAGGGTCGCCTAACCGCGTACCGGTACCGTGTGTTTCTATATATTGTACGGTAGATGCTTCAACGTCAGCGTGCAACAACGCCTTCTCCAGCAATTGCTGCTGTGCCACGCCATTAGGAGCGGCCATCCCGTTGCTTTGTCCGTCATGATTTACTGCAGATCCGCTAACTACTGCGAGTATAGTATCCCCGGCAGCTACAGCGTCGCTGTAACGCTTCAGAACAACCATCCCGGCGCCTTCTCCTCTTACATAACCATCTGCTTTATCATCAAAAGTTTTGCAGGATCCGGTAGGAGACAACGCCTGCATCCGGCATAATTTAATTGTTGTATCAGGTGACAACATCAGGTTTACACCACCTGCCAAAGCCAAACTACACTCTCCGTTCAAAAGACTCTGCGCGGCCTGATGCACGCTCAGCAACGAGGAGGAGCAAGCCGTATCCAGCTGCATGGCCGGACCATGAAAATCCAGCAAATAGGCGATCCGTCCCGCCGCCACACTTCTTTCTATACCCAGCCCGCTGAACACGTCCTCGTAATGCCGGCGTCCTTTGTGCTCTTGTATCAGGTGCTGATAGTCGTCTGTACCCAATCCTATAAAAACGCCGGTATCTGTTCCTCTCAACCTGGACGGTGCAATACCTGCATGCTCGAGCGCTTCCCAGCTTACCTCCAGCAACAACCGCTGCTGCGGATCTATACCCGCCGCTTCTCTGGGAGAGATGCCGAAAAACAAAGGATCAAACTGGTCTGGCTGATCAATGAAACCACCCTGCAGCGTATACATCTTGCCAGCAGCCATAGCATCTTCATCATAAAAAGCAGTGGCATCCCACCGGTCAGCAGGTATCTGACTGATGGCATTCCGTCCCTCACTGAGGAGTTCCCAGAAAGTGGCGGGTGAATTTACCTCTCCGGGAAACCGGCAACCAATCCCGATTACCGCAATACGCTTATCAGACGATGAACGTACAGTCGTTTCCGTTATTACAGCAGGCTGATTTTCTTTAACCGCTGCCGACACACCTGATAAATGAGAGGATAAACTCTCTATAGTAGGAAAATTGTAAACAATAGTATTACTGACAGGTGCCTGCAGGAAGACTTCCAGGTCCGCGGCCAGCGCGACGGTCTGCATGGAAGTCAGTCCGTATTCCGCAAACGTTTTGTCTGTACCCAACTCTTCTGCACTCAACTCCACCCGTTGCTTCAGCCAATGTTTCAGCCATCGGCGGATCATTTCTACACCAGGTAAATGAGTCTGCTCATTACCACCAACTGCCGCGGCAATGTCCGCACTGGTGGTAAGGGCTGCTATCTCTTGTATAATGTCATTATAAACGCCATTGATATATTCTTCTACGAATAAATGTCTTCTTACTTTTCCACTGGTCGTTTTGAACACTTTCCTTACCGGAATCACCTGCTTTACCTCCAGTCCCAGCCTGGATGCCACAGTCCTTTTCACCAATGATATCATTGGCAGGAATTTTTCCGCTGACAATTTATGTACTACAAAAACAACAATAGATTCCGATCCGCTTACCTCATCCGGTACACCACAGGCCACTACTTTACCGGTATCAATTTCATCCAGTGTTTCCAGTGTATGTTCAATATCGTGCGGATATACATTTCCGCCATTTACGAAAATGATGTCTTTTACCCGGCCCATGATATACAGGGTATCATCCAGCACAAAGCCGGTATCGCCGGTGTTCAGCCATCCATCTTTGAATGTATTACTGGTTGCGGCCTCATTATTGTAATAACGGCTGGCCACACATGGTCCTTTTACCCAGATCACACCTGCATGGCCGGGGCGCAGTGTAGTTCCTTTTTCATTTACAATCCTCAGCTCAAGTCCATCTATGAGCGTTCCCACCGCTACCACTTCCAGTGTATCCGGTCCTCCTTCTTGCTGCAATGATTTGTTGGTAATACTTTTACCGATGGTCAACGACTCCCTTTTTACGAATACGCTTTTAAAGGGTACATGTACTCTGGGAAAAGTAACTTCCAGTGTAGCTTCTGCCAGCCCGTATACAGCGCGCATGGCCATCGGGTTCAGTTTATATTTTGCCAGCCTGTCGGTAAAAACCCTGGCGAGGTTAGCAGAAATTGGTTCGGCACCGTTTAATATGATCCTTACAGCAGATAGATCCAGTGTCTGGCCCTTCTCTTCCGTAAACTGGTTTAAGTAATATTTATAGCCGAAGTTGGGGGAACAGGTAATACTCGCCTTGTAATCAGATACCTTTTGCAGCCATAGTAACGGATGCCTGATAAAGAGATCCGTAGGCATGATATACTGCTGTACACCGGCTGCCAGTGGGTTAATATGATAACCAATCAATCCAAGATCGTGCGTTAGCGGCATCCAGCTTAAAAATATATCGTCAGGCGTACACTCATAGGCATCCAATACCGGGAACGTGTTAGCGATCAGGTTACGATGCCTGATTTCTACGCCCTTGGGATTACCGGTAGAACCGGATGAAAATTGCAGAAATGCAATATCATCCGGTGTTACATCCGCCATAATTCCTTCGGGCAGGTTATCTTTATCTTCATCCAGGAACAGTACCTGGTCAAAAAAAGTTTTGTCGGCAGCACCATCACTATAATCCTGTTTACACAATTTCTCAAAATGTGCGGGCGTAGTGATTAAGTAGGGGTTCTTCAGGTATGCCCTTATTTTATACAGCTTCCTGGCATTTTCGCTGTAATGCGTAATAGAAACCGGTACAGGTATGATCCCGCCTAAGATACAGGCCCAGAAATACTGAATAAACTGCTGGCCGTCGTCCAGCTGTAACACCAGTTCATCGCCGGGTTTCAATCCTTTATGCTGCAAGTATCCGAGCAGCGACAAAGCGTCGTGATACAACTGCTGATAGGATAAAAAAATTGTCCTGGTTGCTGCCACTATAAAATTGACTCCTTTCTCTGATTGGTCTTTTTGGCTAATCAGCAGATCAAATAGGGTTTTCGAGGAGAGCTCATTTCTCATTTGTGCTCAGTTATTTATTCAGTAATAACAATAATTTAACCTGTAGAGAGATGGGATCTCCACCTGACTACTTTCATACGCTAATGCCGGCCCGGTATTAGTAATGCTTATTCTGCAGCGGCATACTTCCGTTCGTACAGTAATTCTTTTTCACCAAAAAGGCGTTCAGCAATCATTCCCTTCTCTTCACAGTGCTTCACAAGCTTATTAGACTGGATGATAGGATTGGAAGCGTCTGTATATTTAATGCTGCTGATAAACTCCAGCCATGGCTCCATACCCATTGCATAAACGTATACCTCTCTCGGGTTAAAGATCTCCACCAGCGACATTCCTTTCATACAATCAGAACCTGCCAGGCGGCGGCTGCTGTCCTGCTCCCGGGTAATCTTCTTTGTCATCAGCGGGCCGTACAACCAGGTCAATGGTGCACCATCGCATTCCATGCCAAGGAACATCACGTCCACATCACCGATGCTGTTATGAATATGCTTGTAAAGTGCCGGTTCGCTGATGCGGGAATCCGCCAGGAACAATAATTTGAAGCCGCTGATCTGTACCAGGTAGCAGGCCTTTGACAGGATATTCAGGTCACTGTGTTCTCCTGTAAAAGGTAATCCTGTGATCGTGGTATTTGTAAACTCGATGGTTTCCATTTCTTCAATGGCTTCCACCTGGTCGAACCCGATATTACTGAACATCAGTCGCAGGTCAGGGTTCTCCAGCTGGCCGGAGTTGGTACGGGGCACAATCAGGTGCTTGATTTTATGGCGAAGTGGTAACAGTGTTTCAAACAGGATATGATCCTGGTGATTGTGGGTGATGAGCACATAATCGATAACATCGGGAAGATCTGCATCAGAGAAATGTTCGATATCGCTGTCGTATCCGTAGTAGCTGATCAGCGGATCTACGAGTATGCTCACATCTTTGGTTTCCACCAGGATGCAGGCATGTCCGAAATAGCGCATGCGGATTTTATCACCGGTGTATTTATTATAAACAGGAGGCGGTGTGGTGGTAAAAAATGTATCAAAGAGGGCCTCGTCTGCGGGGGATATTCCTAATAAAGTTTTGATATACTCCAGGCTCTGCGGGTTGCGTTTCATTTTTGCCAGCTCATCGATACCTGCATGATCGAAGGGTATTTCCAGGTGCAATACACCTGGCTCGTCCAATCTTGGAGTACTCAAACAGAAAGGACGATGATCGTTTTCAGTTACCCACAGGGCAATGCTTTGAGAAGATTTATTATAGAACTGGCTCTTATATAATAAAGATTCAAAGAAACGAAAATCAGCATTGTTATTGCGGTCGTAAAACAGTTCCACATATCCTTTGAGAATCGAAGGAACTTTTTCGTACAGCGTTTCCATACCCATCCCTTTTCCTTCTGCTTCCAGTAAACGATCCAGCTCCTTTACCGCTTTTGAGAACTTCACGGCATTTTCCTGGTGCTTTACGGTTTTATCGTACAGGGCGCTCACTTCATCTACGCGGTTAACCGGTATATCCATGAAAGGACCGCCTTTCATTTTTGGATTCAGTACTGCTTCTGCATGGATAAAAGGTTCTATGATAAAGGAATCCATGATATCAAGATGTCTGCCAACCACATTCATGGCGGCGGTTGCCGGTGATATCAGGTGGCTCCAGGCATACCATCTGTCAAATAATGGTTCTATTACTACGTTAGGCTTTAAGTAAAATTTATTACCACTCATGATTGTCAGGTTTCGCATTAACAAATGTGTTGAGCATAAAAAGTGCTCCCTCCAGGGTGCAGCTGTCCTTATCACGACATAAGAGCAACCTTCCCCCGGCGGGAAACACTTGTGTATCATGAATGTTACAAGAGACGTTGTTGTTCCGACAACCTGGCAAGTTCCACCCGTACCGGTGGCTGTCGGTGACAAAAAGAAGTCTTCCTGCAAGCATCCAGACTCTTTAATAAAAAGATCTATGATCTGGTGTTGATCTGCTACTTTTAATCGGCAAGCACAATACCGACGCCGGCTGATTTTGCTTTTTCATAAAAATAGACGGCGGTAGCAATGTCAAACACGGCCATTCCCATTGGATTGAACATGACCACTTCTTCCTTCATCGCGTGCTGTAGTTTATCTTCACAGATAATATCTACAAGTGACAACGTACCTGATTTAGTGAGGCCCTGAGTTTTATGCATTACCTCGATATCTGTGTTTTCCCGGCATACCTCTTCCCAGTCATCAACTACGATATGGTTTGTGTAATTGATAAATTCCGGTACATAATCTCTCAGGGAAATATTTAACTGCAGGGATCCCTTCTTGGGAGCTTTGTTGATGTATGGTTTTTTAGATACCGTACAGGTCATCATTATATCAGCCTGCTCAAATGCTTCTTCCCAGCTATTCACAATATTTACTTTCCGCTTCAGCGAGGCAGGAATCAGTGAAACATCCGGCGGATTAAGATCGTAGATGTTTACCTGGTCCAACCGGCTTCCCAACAGCGTGCTGATCATGTCCAGGTGCTGCTGGCCGATAGGTCCGAAACCGATAATTCCCACACTCAGTTTTTCCTGTTGGTTGCGTTGCAGATATTCTTTCACGACCAGTCCGGTTACCGCTGCTGTGCGAACGGCGCTGACGTGGCTGGTATTGATGATACAGGCAGGAACGCCGGTATCTGCTTCATTCAATATGGTGACAGAATTAGCACGTGGAAGATTTTTCCTGATATTATCCGGAAAGCTGGCGATCCATTTTATACCAGAAAAAGATACTTTACCTCCTACAAAAGCCGGCATAGCGATGATACGGTTAGTGACGTCCCGGTATCTCAGGTAGGGTTTGATGGGTTGGGCGAAATCACCATCTTTCAGGGTGTAAACGGTTTCCCTGATCTTTTCGATCACTTCGTCCCAGTTGATGCCCAGGTGTAACAGATCGGACTTACTTAAATAGTACATGTTTATTATGCTTTTATTGTGGATAACTTTTCCATCATGTTATGCACCCATTTCTTGTCGTATACATTGTTGATATAGGAATCTCCGCGGTCGGCGCAACAGAAAAGTGCAACCGGCGTACCTTCAACGGCATGTGAGCTAAAATAATTTTTGATGGCAGCGTAAACCGCGCCGGAAGAGGCTCCTGCGAAAATATTCTGTTCTTTCACCAGCTCGTGGCAACCGGCTACCAGTTCTTCGTGAGACACAATCATTACGTCATCAATGATGGCGTGTTCCAATATGGAAGGAACTTTGCTGGATCCCAGACCGGAAACATATCTTTTCTGCGGAGGAATATTAAAAATAACAGAGCCTTCAATATCAACGGCAACGATGGTGATGTCGGGAAATTTTTCTTTTATCTTCTGGGATATGCCGCTGATAGTACCACAGGAGCTTACGGCAATAAACATATAGTCCAGGTGGTCGAATCTCTCGCAAATTTCTTTTCCAAGGGTGTTATAATATCCTTTGAAATTATCGGGGTTATCGTACTGGTTAGTCCAGAAACTGTTGGGGTGTTGTGCGCAAATTTCTTTTACGGTTTCAATCCTGGTGAGGAGATATCCACCGGTGCTGTCTTCCTTTTCTACTTTCACTACCCTGTCCGTAAACAGGCGCAGCATTGCTTCATTTTCGCGGTTAATATTAGGATCAATTACCGGGATAAAGCGCAGGCCAAGATCTTTACAGATGCGTGCCAGCGCGATGGCAAAATTGCCGGAACTTGATTCAACGATGAGCGTATCGTTGTTTACTTTGCCATTACGGATGGCGTTGGAAAGAATACTAAAAGCAGCTCTGTCTTTAATGCTGCCGGAATAATTCCTGTATTCCAGTTTTGTGAACAGTGAAACACCTGGCATATTGAGCTCTACCACAGGTGTATTCCCGATTAGGGCACTGATTTTTTGGAGGGAAGATAACATCATCTCATCTTAGGTTTTCGAATGAATTATTAAAAATGGTACGTCAGGATAACAAAATGTTTTCCGTTCATCTATCGGTTGCTATTGTCTACTTGCTACGTTTTGTTGCGCTCATATTTTACGTTGGCTGACACAATACTTCTCCTACACCTCAGGGAAGAAAAAATCTTCTACTGGCGTGACAGTCATTCGTTCATATGAAAGGGAAATCCAGGTTAACAAAAGGGCAATAACATTGACTGTAGTATTGAGGGGCATGTTTATTCAACAGCCTTCTACAGCATAACCTGTATGCAACTTTTACTCCCTGGTGTGACAATTGTAGGGTAGCGATAGCTATATCAGCACGGCTTTCCGTTCCTGCTTCAAAATAAAATAGTAACCAGTATGCAGTCCAGATCCAGTAAAATATAGTTACACCGGTCCGGAAACCAGACGCACAGTTTCTTTCTTAAATTCATTTGTGGAAACGCTCTCTTTCCGACATACATAGTGGCAAATCAAGTTTTTACAACTTGACTTAGGGTTGTTCTAAACAGGTGTTAAGGATTACTAAACAACAGTATTTATACACTAAGCGCATAAACCCGGTGCTGGTATCTCCTATTAGTTTTTAAACGTTCATGGGATTGAAAAATAAGCAATTAATAGGGTTCAAAGGAAATACAGTTGTGGTGGAAACAACCTTTAATTATTCATAAATACTTTTCAGTTCGTGGTAGAATTGTATTCGTTAGTAAAGTAAATGAATAATTCTGAAACAACAAAAACTCTTATCAAGAAAAAAAGAAAAATTAATTTTCCCGTAATACAAAAAAGTCGCCCGGAAACGTCAGTAAAATAACACTTCTACGAAAACATCATGCAATATTACTTCACTGGAAATGTCGGCATAACTACGCAAACCAGCGTCCATAATGGATGTTCAAACAGGTATTATTTACATTTAACAAAAATAATAGGATACCAAACAATGATAGTTGCTGAGATAATATTGCAGTGTACGCCGGCAAAAAAATTTATAACTAGATATAAATATTATAAAAAGACCTTCACACAGGTCGCGCGAAGGTCTTTCTATTATGTCACTACGTTCTGTAAGCTTTTAATACATTCATTACCCAGGATTTCCCCCATTGCTCCATCTGCTCTTCGGTCCACAGGTATGGATAGAAAATCCTTTTCTGGAACCTGGGCGGCAGGTATTTCTGCCAGTTGGTACCACCTGTAGCCGCAATGTCTACCGGGTCGCGCTCCAGGTACCGCACTGCCGACTTATAATGCGACAACGGCCACTCCACATTTACAAACAGGTCCAGCTTTCTGAGCTCCTCTTCCACCGCGCTCATATCTTCTCCCCGCTCCCGCAACATTTTGTATAATGCGGAAAAATTGCTGTTAATATTATGTTGCGCCAGGTGCAGGAGTTGCCCGGCATATTTTATAATGAACTGCTGCAAGGTAAGCGTTTGCTTACCGGTAGCTAATTCGGAAGCGCCATATTTCCAGTAAATAAACTCAAATTGTGCTGCCACCGGGGCATCTTTCAATTCCGTTCTTTTATCCAGGTGCACCAGCTGTGCGAGGTCTGTTGAGTGGATCTCTATCATACGGTACTGTGCCGATTGGAACCCGCTTGCCGGCAGCAGTGACATCCTGAATTTCAGAAACTGTTCTTTATCCATACCATCCACCATAATATCGAAAGAGGATACCAGCGCAGTGAAATAGGCATTGATTCTTTTAAGCCTTGCAGCAAAAAAATCAGGCGTCAGCGACTTATGGATGCTTATCTGTTTGCATTCGTGCAAGGCGAGTTTAAAATAAAGCTCCGTGATCTGATGATACATGATAAAAATCTCCTCATCAGGATAGGAGGTTTTCGGATGTTGAAGACTCAGTAGCGTATCCAGGTGAATATAGTCCCAATACGTCAGGTAATCTGCGTAAAGAAGTCCGTCCAGGTACGCGGTTATTTCCTGCCCCATAGCGGCATACTTCTCCTGCAACCGGGACAGTCTGTCTTTTATTTCAGGTGTTATTTCCATTGCTGATGTTATTGTTTTGGCGTGATCAGTTCTTTACTTATGGTCAGCATTCGTGCTGCGGTCAGGAAAACATCCTCAAAGCTGTTATATAACGGTACCGGGCTAAGCCTGATAACATTAGGTTCGCGCCAGTCGCCCAGGATATTGTTAGCCACCAGTGCATGAAATATTTCTTTTGCTTTGTATCGGGCAATGATAGACAACTGGGCGCCTCTTTCCCCTTCAGCAGCAGGTGTAATGATCTTGTATTGTTCGAAGCCTAATGCTTTGTTCACTTCGCCGACCAGGTAGTACAGGTAGGCAGTTAGCTGAAGACTTTTTTCCCTGAGCGGACCAATAAAGCCGGCGCTTTCAAAAATTTTAAGTGAGGCGTGATAGAGCGCCATTGGAACAACCTGTGTGCAGCTTACCTGCCAGCCATCGGCGCCCGCTTCCGCCATAAAACCTTTCTCCATTTTGAACCGCTGCTGTTCCTGGTAGCCCCACCATCCTGCAAAGCGGTGGAGTGATGTGTCGGAAAAATGTTTTTCATGTACAAAAATACCGCTGATCCCGCCCGGACCTGCGTTCTGATACTTATAAGAACACCAGCAGGCAAAATCAATGTCCCATTCGTGCAGTTGCAATGGTACGTTGCCCGCAGCATGCGCCAGATCAAACCCTACCACGGCGCCTGCGCGGTGACCAGCCTCAGTGATGGCCGGCATATCAAACCACTGGCCGGTAAAATAATTAATACCTCCAAACAATACCAGGGCAATCTGTTCGCCGTTATCGGCAATAGCAGCCAGGATATCTTCTGTTCGCAGCGTGCTTTCTCCATTCCGGCCAGCTACTTCAATAATCGCGTCCTTAGGATCGTAGCCATGGAACCTCACCTGGCTCTCTATCGCGTACTGGTCGGAAGGAAACGCGCCCGCTTCCATAATGATTTTAAACCGCTTTGCTGTGGGCCGATAGAAACTAACCATTAGCAGGTGCAGGTTCACGGTAAGGGTGTTCATCGGGCATACCTCCTGCGGGCCGGCGCCAACAATATTTGCCATCAATCCCTTCAGTTCTTTGTGATAGTACATCCAGGGGTTTTCACCTTCAAACCATCCCTCCACTGCGAGGTTTTCCCAGTTACTCAATTGCTGATCAACATAACTGCGCGCTGCCTTCGGTTGCAAACCCAGCGAGTTTCCGCACAGGTAGATGAAAGGAACACCATGCTGCTTGGGAAAAAGGAATTCATCCCGCAGGTGATGTAACGGATCTTGCCGATCCAGGCTTTGTGCGAAAGCCTGATTGTTTTCGAAAATCATAACTATAAGTATGTTAATGGTTGGAAACGGCGCCCACGGACATTGCTGTCAATAGCGTCAAAAAAAACAGGTGATTACGTTGGATTTGTTACAGCATGAAGCTGCCTGCAGGAAGAGTTCCTGCTAAGAAGGACGGTTGATTATATTTTTATAAATATCTATCATTGGCTGTAAAGCGTGACAAAGCAAATATAAATTATTTACACTGCCAAATAATTTTAGAAGCCGAAGGTAAAAGCCGGCCATATAAGTAAAGAAGGCATCTCAAAAGCAATTGAGATGCCCTTAACTGTTTTAATTTGCTTGATGACACTCATCTCCGGAAAATGCCTTTACACCACAGTTCGGGCTTGTATAGTCATTTATGTGTCCATTATTCCATAAGACAAGGCGTCATACATGTTTGTAATGGTCCGGAATTTTCTATATTAAAATTGTATAGCTTAAAGAATTATTCCTATATTTATCGAAGCCCTGTTGCCTGCTTTAGTAATTAACAGCAAGCACTAATAGCCAAATGCTCTGCTCAGCATTCCACCTGCACAGCAAGCCCCAGCAATTTTTATAACATCATTTTTCTGTTTGCGTTGATGTACATTTTACATGCCTCCACGAAGCATATAACTTATACACCTATACGAAACAAAAACCTATTTTTACCGCCGGCAATTTTACTATCCGGCAAAGAGCGCACTATTTTTAGTGAATCCAGGCCTATCCTGTATGCGCTAAAAGTAAACCATTGAATAAACCCGGTACCCAAATCTGTTATCCTTTTTTCTATTTTTTATAATCATTTAATTCTTACAGATGAAAACTTCTAATTTGCTGATGACCGGAGTGATGTGCCTTGCATTGTTCTCCTGTCGAAAAAATGAAAACTCCCAAACAGGTAACATTTCAGATGAGAAAAATCCTGTAGCTGCAGTTCCCAAATCTGCGATCAATCGTTTTATCCGTGAAAAATTAGCCGACAGCGGATACTTTAAATGGGCTATGGCCGGTAATGATATTGCCTGGAGCGCCCTGGTGCAGGGAGATAGCATTCTCTCTGTCGGTTATCAGCCGGCGGGTTTCAATGATCTCAGTCATAACATTCATGCGATTGATCTTAATAATGCAAACTGGAAGGAAGCAAAACAGCAGGTAATTAACCTGATCCTGGAAAATGAAAAAAAGGACAACCCTGCGTTAACAGAAAAGGATGTTGTGGTACTGTCGCACACCAAGTTGCCGAGTATTAATGTAAAGGTTAGTCGCATAGCTACCTTAAAATCATTGAGAGGCTCTAAGTTGGTACGCTATGCCGAGCCTATTGGTTATGGCGCCTACATGGCGGGCAAGGCCCCTTCCGGCAAGGCCGGCGTGGAATCTACACTGCTGAATTTCGGATGCGGCAGCAATAGCGCTGAACCAGGCCTGGTAGCAGGTACCGACTACACGAATATTACACCCGGTGCAAAGCAATCCTGGAATTATGCCTATCATAATATCCCCCAAGCCTGGACAAAGTCTACCGGCAGTGGCGTAAAGGTAATGATCATCGATACCGGTGTTAGTCCTGATCAGCCGAATTTTGGCAGTTTGTTTAACCAGGGATCTTCTTCCGGCAGAACTATCCAGAAGCTGGTAACTTACCCGGGCGGTACTCCTGACGATCTTTGTGGACACGGTACCAGCATGGCAGGTGCGTTGGCAGCCCCAAGAGGCACCAGTGGCAGCGCAGCAGGCATTGCCTATAACAGCAACCTGGTAACAGTGCATGCTGCTGAAAACGTGGTAATCCTTTCACAGGAGTCTGTAACCGGTGTAACAAATGCTTATATACTTGGCGGAGATGATCCGAATGTAAAGATTATCAGTATGAGCCTGGGTACCATTATTGACGTCAGTGTAATCATAGATGCTATCCGTTATGCCTATAACAAACAGAAACTGATCTTTTGTGCTGCCGGTACTTCCAATAGCTTTTTCGGAAGTTTTATAGGCGTTATTTTCCCGGCAAATCAACCGGAAGTATATGCCATCACCGGTATGAAAGATAACCTCACAGAACGCTGCGGCAGCTGCCATGTGGGAAGCAAGGTAGCGTTTACGGTAGTAATGGAAAAGGCTTCCAATGGCCGCCTGGCGCTTTCCACTGCTATGACGGGCAATGACCCTTCTACTGTTGGCGGCTCCTCCGTAGCCACCGCCAGCTGTGCAGGTATCGCTGCTTTGGTATGGAGCAAATATCCTTCTTATCCTAAAGACAGTATCGTGGCCCGTATGATAAGAGCTGCCAGTCTGAGCCAGAATAAGAGTAACCAGTTTGGTTGGGGTAACGTTGACGCCAACGCAGCGGTAGGGCAATAAAGCTTTTAGCTATTAGATGTTAGCTTTTAGTAAAAATGCAGCGAAGACTAATATAACGCTTCGCTGCATTTTTACTAAAAGCTAACAGCTAATGGCTAAAAGCTATTTTCGATACCGCCTCTTTGTATTCAAAGCAGCTATTTACTTCACTACTTTCGCCGTACGGTGTTCTTTTCCGTAAGAGATATCAATGATATACATGCCCGCTGGTAGGGCCGACAAATTATTCAGCAACAGCGTATTGGTCCCCTTCACAATTTGCATTTCCTGTTCCTTCTGTATGTTGCCACGGAGATCATACAGCCGGACCAATGCCATGGTGCTTACCGCCGACTTAAAGCTAACATTGATGCAGTCTGAGAAAGGACTCGTAGCATTCAGCTTGTATACCGGAGCGGGCGTCTTTTGCATCAACCCCATTCCGTTAGTTACCTTTATCGTATAGTCTTCTACTTCTCCCTGGTAATTATCGATGCCGCAAGGCCGTACATTACTGCCGTATCCCATTCTTACACGGAGAAGCGTAGCACCGGTTTTTGCATTGACCGGCACCGCGATTGTTTGTGTAAACGGACCAGTACCGCGTCTTACATATATTTTCTCTGTCGCGTCATCCAGCTGTTTGTCGCCGTTCCAGTCTACCCAGGCAGCCACCGAGATGTCGGGCCAGTATTCCACCGCCAGGTTAACCTGCAGCTGATAGGAACCGCCTGCAACCACTGTGGCTGATTGTGCGGTGAAGTTTTTGTAACCATCCCATTGGGAACTATTATCCAGGTTTGCAAAGCGTACCCGTGTAATGGTATTATAATTCAATGCTGTACTGGCAGGGCAATAGTCCTGTACATTTACGCTGGTATCAGCTGAAGGCAATGCAGTTTGTCCGGCCCTGATGCTGCCACCGGGCAATGTATTATAGGCGTAATCCATCAGGGTATATCCGCTGCCATCTGCGGCTACTTTAAATCTGAACCAGCCATAGAATTTTTCTCCGCCGGTAGTAAAAGAGAAACCTGCATAACCTGTTCTTCCCAGCCATGCGGTATAAGCAAGGACATTCAGATTATGTTCATCCGGATAAGCACCTCCGGCCACGAAGTTGGAGGTATCGCTGATATTCGTATTAAGTGGCAGTAACGAAATATTTTTGGTAGCGCCCTGGCAAACCATTGGCTGCTGGTATGTTTCCAGTCTCAGTTTACCACCGTCCGACCACAATCCATAAGCCGCATCGGTAATACTATCTACCCGGAAATAATACCAGTTGTTAACGGCATTGATCGTAAACACCGTATCATTTACATCCACGTATTTAATCTTATACGGATCACGGAAGCTAATGGCCAACTGTTTCTGACTGCTGTCTGCTGACTGTTGATTAGTAAAGGCAGCAGGCAGGATATTAACCGTAACAGCGGCACTGTTGGCAGCAGCATTACTGCCAGCGTTACCGGTGAAGCGGAGCCGCGCCGTGGTGTTGTTCAATGCAGTCAGTTCCACATTCAATCCGGCAGGAAGACTACTAACGGTATACTGTACATTGCGGGTAAAGTTGCCCGAGCTGATAGCGAAGGTGTTTCCAAGAATGCTCACCTCTGCCGTATCGCTAATGGCGCCGGTATTAGCCAGTGTTTCCCGGAACTGTATCCGTGACCACGACAATGTTGGTGTTCCCGCGTCTCCTGCCCTGATACTGCCGTTGGGGGCCTGGTTCCAGGCATAATCCTTTATAATGTAACTGCTGCCATCGGCGGCTACGGTAATACGAATCCAGCCATAACGGAGTTTACCTGCCAGCGTAAACCGAACACCGATGTAACCCGTTCTGCCCGCCCATTTCGTATATGCGTTGCTGTAAATATCATGTTCATCCGGGTAAGCGCCACCGGCCATCCAGGAAGAAGTATCTGCGATGAGGGTATTCACAGCCAATGGTGAAATATTCCGGGTGCCATTTTCACAAACCGCTGCTTTCTGGTAGGTTTCCAGGCGTAGTTTGCCATTGTCGAGCCATCCGCCGAATTGTGCGTCTCCGGTATTAAAACTGATAAAAGTCCATGTATTGGAAGGATTGATCACGATATCCGGGATGTCGTTGTAAATGATTTTATAAGGATCCAGGAAACGAATGCCCAGGCTGATATACGGGCGGAACAAGCTTGCAACGCCCCCTTGTATGGCGGCATCCAGGAAAGTAATGCGGAGACTATCGGTATTGTTGACACTATTGTTTTGAGTAGCATTACCGGTAAAAGACAATACTGCGGTAGTATTGTTAAGCACGCGGATACTGGCCGAAAGCCCCGCGGGTAACCGCTGCATGGTAAAGTGAGTGCCCATAGTAAGATTGCCGCTATTAAGCGTAAATGTTGCGCCGCCCAGCAATTTCAGCGTATCTGCCATTGTCACCGCGCCATTATTCACATCGCTTTCATTGAACACAGTAAAGCCTGGTACGATCCTGTGGGTGGAGTCCGACAACAAGGTAGCTGCCAGGTTAGCGGCAGACCAAATATTGTTGCGGTGTGCAACGGGGCTGGTGAGCGCCGCCAGCGCCCTGTCGCTCTGGCCGAGCGTGAACATTTTAGTACAGGAAGAATAGTCCATGTAATTTTCCACATTCGCCACCGCACCACAGGAGTTAGCATTCAGATTACAGCCGCCGTAGTTAGACAAGGTAGGCGGTGTATCATCTACTTCATCGCCGGGTGCATTGCAACCATTTTCAAAAGTATGCTGCAGGTTCAGGTAATGGCCTACCTCATGGGTCAGCACACGTTTCATATTGGGGTAACTGTTCTCTGAACTGCCTACGCCGGGCAAACCAAGATAACGCCAGTTATATACTACGCCATCGAGGTGGTTGGCTGATACCCAGTCGTCCGGAAGGTAGGTCCAGCCCGAGTTATTGTATACGCCTTTTTGTTCTACTTCACTTACGATCCAGATGTTCAGGTATTTTTCAGAAGGCCAGTAAGAAATACTTTTCACTGCCGCACCGGTACCATCCGGAGAGCGGCCATCCAGGTCGTTATAGTGATATGTAACGCCCGTAGTGGCATTCCCCTGTGGGTCAATATCTGCGAGGCGAAAAGTAATATGCAGATTGGCGGCGAGACCGATGAAGCGCGGGTCAACCTGGTTATGATCCGCATTCGCCAGGTTATAGTCCTGGTTAAGGATATCAATGGCAGAACGAATCTGCTCCATTGTTACCTTATAGGGATTGACGGGGTCATTGATATGAAAAACCACCGGTATGGTGTATTGCACGGGTTGCAACGGCGCCATTTGCCTTTGCATACGCAATGCGGATATCATCTTCCTGATCTTTACTTCCTGATTTCGGGCCGCCTGCAGGGATGCAGGATGTTTCTTATACAATTCCTGCATAGCACGGGAAGAAGAACAGTGATCCGGCAACGGCGCCGGTTCATTTTTTTGCTGCGCCGAAACACCCAGGCTCATTGCCGCGCATAGCAAGGCCCCTATTATCTTTCGAGATAAATGTAACATACAAGGATTTTAGGAATGAAAATGAGTATAACAGCAGGTAGCAGTACGCTACCGGCTAAGAGATCAATTAACAGGCAGTAAAGCCCGGGATGGCATTAATGGTAAAATGGTCTAGTACATAAAATGTAGTTTATGAGTGAGGAGATAAGGAACCGGAAATATTGTTTTGGTACAAAATTCAGGATAGTTGATTCAATGTGATTTTGGTTGAATTACAAGAGTCCACAAATGGTCTTCATAAACGGGATACCGGGCGCTGCTTCGATTTTGATTTTGTTGTATTACGAATTTAATGTAACCCCTGCTGACTATCTATGCTGAAATTGACAGCTTCTTTGCCGATATTAACCTTTCTCAAAAACAGCTTGCTACAACCGGGTTAAAATAAGTGCAGTTATAGTTAATTCCTGCAAACAGTAGTCAGGCAAAGAATAGCATATTTGACAAAGTGCTCTTTACATCACGCACTGGAAAACATTTTACTATGCCTGTAAATTCCCGGCAAGCGCCGCATCCTAAAGGACTCTATATCCTGTTTGCAACAGAAATGTGGGAGCGGTTTAATTACTATGGTATGCGTGCCGTACTAATCCTTTACATGACCAAAGCTTTGTTATTCAGCAAAGTGTTTGCAGCTAATCTGTATGGCAGCTATACAGGTTTGATTTACCTTACTCCCTTACTGGGCGGCTATATCGCCGACCGCTACTGGGGCAACAGGCGCGCTATTATTGCAGGCGGCATCGTAATGGTGGTGGGAGAAGCTATTCTTTTTTGCAGCAGCTCCTGTTATCACAGCGCACCGCAGGTATCGCTGTTATTGTTTTTCTCCGGTCTGGGTTGTATGATTGCCGGGAATGGCTTCTTTAAACCAAACATATCTTCGTTGGTAGGGCAACTATATCCGGAAGACGATAAACGAAAAGATACGGCCTATACCATCTTCTACATGGGTATTAATACCGGTGGTGCGCTGGGGCCTTTAATTTGCGGATTAGCCGGCGACACCGGCGATCCTGCTGATTTCAGGTGGGCCTTTCTTGCCGGTGGGGTGAGTATGATTATCAGTGTAATTGTGCAAAGCATCTTTCATCACCGGTATGTAACAGATCCGGCGGGAAATGTACTGGGCCTCACACCGCAACAGGCGCCGGTAAATCTTTTGAAGCCCCTGGTGATGATCAGCGGACTCGCGCTCACGTCCTTGTTGATGATTGGTTTACTATACCTGGATGTGGAGGTTGTGAATTACTTATCGTACCTGTTGCTGGCAGCGGTATTGTTGATAGCGGTAATTATTTTCAGAGATCCGTCACTTACCCGGATGGAGAAACAGCGGGTCAAAGTAATTTTTATCATTTCTTTTTTTGTGATTTTCTTCTGGGCTGCTTTTGAGCAGGCAGGCGCATCGCTGACTTTTTTTGCAGATGAACAAACCAACAGGCATCTGAACTGGAGAATACCGCGGTGGTCTGTACAGTTGGTATCGGTATTGCTGCTCTATGTATTGTTCCGGTGTTTCCACCGCGCCGGGAAACGGTTAGGTTCCGCGCAGGATCGGTTACTACAACACACAGTATATGGCCTGTTACTGCTATTCCTGTTGGGTATTACCGGGGTTAATGCATATTTTCTTTCCATGCATAAAAATTTCATTTTATTGGATGAAATACCTGCCAGCCTGTTTCTTTCATTAGGCTCGATCTGCATCGTTATTTTTGCGCCATTCTTTGCGTGGTTATGGCCACAACTGGGAAAGTATGAGCCGCCTGCTCCTGTTAAAATTGCACTGGGATTATTGCTGCTGTCGCTGGGTTATTTATGGATCACCTTTGGCGTACGATCTGCCGGAACAGGTATCAAGGTAAGCATCATCTGGATTACCGGGATGTATGCGCTGCATTCTTTCGGAGAACTCTGTTTATCGCCGATAGGACTTTCGCTGGTGAATAAGCTATCGCCGCTTAAATTTTCATCGCTGCTGATGGCGGTATGGTTTCTGGCTACAGCAGCGGCTAATAAGCTGGCGGGTGTATTGAGTACTTTATATCCTGAAAAAGGCCGGATCATTAGTTTAGCAGGATATGCTATTCATACTCCTTATGATTTCTTTTTGTTGTTTGTTGTGATGGTTGCGGCGGCCGCCGTGATTTTATTATTGTTTTCAAGATGGTTGTCGGGGCTCATGCCGGTCCGGAAATAAAAAGAGGCCTCCTATACGCGGTGCTGTATGGAGGCCTCCCCTGTTATTTTGCTTTGATCAGATCGGCGGGTGTAATTTCGTTGCTTAACAAATAGCCAAAGGTATCCCAGCGTTTATCCGGATGCCCTGCGGTATTTACATCAATGTATTGTTTGATCAGGTCCTGTCCATAGTTATAATTGATCACATAACTGCGGTTTTTCTTAATGAACAATAATCCTTTGGCGGCAGACTCGCGGTTGAGCAGCGTATAGTTCAGCAGCCATTGTGTGGCAACGGAATCGGACATGGCGCCACTCAGCAGGCCCCTGGCTACTTCGTTACGTGCGTAGTTAAGCTTTCCTTTTATGGCCAGTGCTTTAAAATAGGTATCTGTTCCGGTGGTATCCAGTCCTGCCAGTGGCAATAGTACATTCTTAGTGTACACTGCTTTTTCTTCCCCGGGAAAAGCCATTTCAATGCCGTAATTGGCGCTACCTTCTGCAATCAATGATTGGGGACTGAACAATGGGTACAAGCATATTTCCACCCATCCCTTGTCGCGATAAAGGTTTTTCTCCAGCAGCATATTATAAACATGGTGACCCGGATACCCTTCATGACAGGCCAGGTCTATTGCTTTTTCGATAAAGATCTGCAGATCTGCGCTCACCTGGATCAGGCTGTTGTAATGCCCCTTATACCAGTTATAACCCATCCATGATTTACCACTTACATATTCCAGGGTGAAGTGTTCTGTTTCCGGCAAAGCATAATGTTCCAGGGTGCGCTTACGCGCTTCCGCAATGGCGGTTTTAAAAACAGTATCCAGTTTATCATGGGGAATAATAAAGCGGTTGGCAAATTGCTGGTAACGCTCTACTACCGGCCCTTTCCCTGGCAACAGGCTATCCAGTTCAGCTATCAGCGACTGGTAATACTTTTCCGGGTAGGCCGGCGCCACGGCGCCAAACAAATCTTTTGATTCTGCATCGAAAGACTCATACTCCCCGGAAAATATTTTTATGCGTCGGCCAAAAGCGGCGAGTTGCTGGGTGATCCAGTTTGTCCTGGTGCGGACCGTATCATTCTTTGTTTCCGCTGCAATTTGTTGCAGCGATTTCTTCAACGCAGCTACTTCCGTCAGAAAGCTGTCTTTGGGAAAGGTGGACTGCTTAGAAACGGGTTTTAATGAATCCGGGCCATAATAGGCATCTACAAAGTCTGTATCATATTGCCCAATGGCTAGTCCGAGGCGTACATATTTTTCGGCCAGGTCATTCAACGAGGCACTTTCCTCTTTCCGGGCAGTACAGGACAGTATCAATAAAACAGGCAGTAGTAACAATAGTTGTTTTTTCATGTAACGGGCAATTTTATAAAGCGATCAGGTTTTCGATATCGGTGGCGGTAGTAGCGAAAGGCCGGCCCAGCTTGCGGCCGCCGTTGGCCGTGATGAGGAAATTATCTTCTACCCGTACACCTCCGAAATCGTTATAGGCCGCCAGTTTCCCGTAATTGATAAACTGTTCATGTTTACCCTCCGACTGCCAGGCGGCGGTGAGGAGCGGATTGAAATAGATACCAGGTTCTATGGTAAATACAAATCCTTCTTCCAGCTCCCGTCCAAGGCGCAGTGATTTTAGTCCGAATTCCGTGCTCTTTTTCAGAGAGTCGGTATACCCTACATATTCTTCTCCCAGGTTCTCCATGTCATGAATATCCAGTCCCATCATATGTCCCAGACCGCAAGGGAAAAACAGGGTATGTGCGCCTGCGTTCACCGCTTCTGCGGCATTGCCTTTCATGATGCCTATCTCCGTAAGCCCCTGTACCAGCTTTTCGCAGGCCAGCAGGTGCACGTCTTTATAGCGTATACCGGGACGAATGGCATCAGCCGCCGCCTGGTAGGCGTTGTGTACAATGTCGTATATTTCCTTTTGCACGGTGCTGAACTTCTTATTCACGGGATGTGTGCGGGTAAGATCACCGGCATAATGCATGGCATTTTCGGCACCACAATCACATAATACCAACTGGCCGTTTTGCAAAGGCGTATGATGCGGGTGATTATGCAGGAACTGTCCATTTACGGTAAGAATTACCGGGAAAGAAATATTACCGCCTCCGGCGATGGCTACCGCCTGCAAGCCGCCTGCTATCTCCGTTTCTGTAACGCCTGCCGCTGCCAGCTCCATTGCTTTCAGCTGCATATCGATGGTAGTATTTACCGCAGCTTCTATTTCACGCAGTTCCTCGTCCGTTTTCACCTCCCGTTGGCGAACAATAGCTTTGATCAATGTTACGGACACACTTTGCGGGATCAGCGCAACGGGAATATCCAGCCATGCACTCAGCTTCACGGTAATACCGGCCAGGTAGGGCGGCAGAAAATGAACAGGTTGACCGCTGTTTCTGCAGCGCAGCAAAAAATCCGGCAACGCAGCAGCAGGCCTTACCTCTGTAATCCCCGCCTTTGCCGCCTGGGAAGCTAAGGAGTCCGCAGGCCCCATCCACATGATCTCTTCAATGGTGTATTCATCGCCGAACAATATCTCCCGGTTATTATCTATATCAATAACAAACGTAAGGCCCGGACGGTCAATACCGGCAAAGTATAAAAAGCAGCTATCCTGCCGGAACGGGTAGATATTATCCTTGTAGTTCATACTGCTATCATCGTTTCCGGGCAGTAGAATAATGCCGCTGCCAATATCTGTTTGCAGTTTGTTTCTCCTTTTGGTGTACGTTTCTTGTGAAAACACTGGAATATTGTTTTATGATGGATGTTGCTATTACGGGTTTAAAATTAGCTAACAAACCTCAATAATAAGTCAATAGGTTAAAAAGAGCGGATAGCGGGTTAATTATTGCAAAGAACCACCCACCCCTCTCCTCCTCCGCTCAGGATACTTAGGCATTTCCTCCGGTTCCTTCTCCTCACTGCTTTTATGCGCCCCGCCAAACCGCCAATTAAATGCGATAGCAACCGACCGGTTATAGTAACGGGTAACTGACTGACTCTGGAAATTAGGCGCCATCGCTATGCTGCGCTGTTGGAGGTTAGCCTGGAAAGGGTTGACAAACGAAAGCGTAATCCTCCCCTGTTTCTTCAGCACTTCTTTTTGAATAGCCATACGGTAGGTATACTCCGAAGTATTTTTGCCTTGCAGGGTAATAAAACCATTGCTATAATCGCCGGATAATTCGAACGTGTAGCCGTTTGAAATAGTATAAGAGGTGTTTATATTAAAAGAGTGAAAGAACCCGCTGTTACCAATCTGCAAGGCCTTACTATTAAACCATACCTGGTATAGCTCCAGCCCTCCGTTAATGGTCCAGTTATCATTGAACTGGGTATACGCATTGATATTTGTACCCAGCCGTTTACCGGACGCTATATTTTGGGGTAAGGTTCGTGAAATACCGCTGCTATCAACGGTCAACAGCGACTCTATCGAATTTGAACTGAAGTTAAAATAAATGCTGCTGACTAAATTGAGACCGGAAGGGGCATTGTAAATATGAGAAGCCTCCAGCGAACGTGTAAGCTCCGGACGCAGGCGGGGATTGCCCATCGTCAGGTTACGGGGGTCGCTCGCATCCGTATAAGGATTGAGATCCCAGATGAAAGGCCGCCGAATGCGCTCGGTATAACTAAACTTGAGTTCGTGTATTTCGTTTAACTTTTTCGCTATAAGTATATTGGGAACCAGGTTGCTGAAATTCGCTTTAAACGGAGGCTTGGCTCCTTTGAAACCAGCTGCTATCCTGGTAAACTCGTAGCGGGCGCCCACACGGAAACGCCAGTTGTTTTTTGTCTGAAAATCCGTACTGATATAGGCGGCAACGATATCCTGGAAATATCTCATGGAGTCGCTGCGCTGCAAATCCGGCTTCAGATCATTACTGCCGCGATTGTCAATATTATTATAAACAGCATAATTACTTACAGCATCGTTTTTACTCAACCGCACTCCCATTTCGGCAAAACTGCTGCCCGCTTTATTGAATGGATGCGTATAATCTGCCTGGAAACTATAATCTTTACTTAGCCCTGAATTGGGGCTTATCTCACGAAAAAAATGTTGTCCGGCAGGCGTAAACTGATCGGTATTATAATTGGAGCGATCTTTAGAGCGGCTTAGGTTTCCCAGCAGCTGCAGCTCCTGTTTGGCGCGTTGATAGCGCTTCACATAGTTGAAGGAAAGGTCAAAGTAATGGTAACTTCCTTTCTGGTCGCTGCTTTGATTATACTCCGTAGCTTTTCCCATGTCGTCATAATGATTATACAAACTGTTTTTCACCGGCCATTGTTCATGCCAGTAAGAAAGTGTGACACCAATTTTTTGGGTTGAATCAGGCCGATATTCCGTTCCCATTTCCAGGCTTGCTCCTTTCGTCTTTTGCGTCATATCGGAACGTTGCGTAAGACTACCGGTGTTTTGCCCATTGTAAAACAAAAGCCGGCTCAATTCAGCATTCCTGCGCTCCTGCTCAAAAATACCACTGCCCATAAAATTAAAGTCGATCTTCTTACGCGATATATTTAAACCAACACCGGCGGTTTGTTCCCGGTTCCCGGCGCTTATGTCAATGTTACCAGCCGTGCTTTTTATCTTTTCCCTGGTGATGATATTAATAACGCCGGCGGCGCCCTCAGCTTCATACCTGGCCGACGGGGCAGTAATTACTTCAATGGACTGTATAGTGCTGGCGGGGATCATCTTTAAGGCTTCCTTCAGGTTTTTAGCAAGAATGCCTGATGGAAGGCCGTTAAGCAGAATTTTAATATTTGAATTTCCCCGCAGATTCACGGCGCCATCTGCGCTGACGGTTACCATGGGTGCCTTCCGCAGCACATCCGCCGCAGTTCCGCTCCTGTTTCCAATGTCCGCAGCCGCATTATATACCAGTTTATCCCCCTTGCTTTGAACCAGTGGCTTACGCTTTTTCACCTCGAATTCATGCAGTTGCGTGCTTTGCTTTAACAGGGGAAATGAAACAATGTCCGTTGCGGATTCCTTCACCTCCATGGTTCCGGAATACGGCTCATAACCTGTATGGGAAATGCGCAGCGAATAAGTTCCTCTTGCAGGTACTACTATAGTGAACCGGCCTTGTTTGTCTGTCAGCGTGGTTTTGACAATGGTGTTGATCTTATCTTTCAGTACGATGGTGGTCGATTCAAGCGGCCTGTTTTCAAAGGCATCAAACACCACACCTTTGACCTGGAGCGACGCTGCATCGCCGGAAACCACGGATTGCGCCCTAACCGGTATCGAAATTATTATTAAGATTAAAGCAGCGAGAAGTTTATCTTTCATCTGATATACAGTTTTCATATTGACCTTTATAATCCAGCCGCTGCAAAAGAAAATGTTTATTTTTCCCACAGGAAATGAGAATGAGCAAAGCCGCTATTTAAATGACGAACGTCTTTCATCATTTAAATTTTACAGATAGATGTAAAAATCTGACATTGGTGGTCAGGAAAACTATAGGAGAAAAAAGCTATGACAAATTGGTTCAAAAAGCGTTACCTGCAGGAGATTGGGATATTCGTAGCCATGTTCATTCTTACCATGGTGAATCAATTCTTCCAACTGGATTCGTTCAATGCTTTTCTCAAAGGGCTGGTATTTTTTATAGTAATATATGCAATGGCACAGCTCCATTGGCAGCTCATTTTCCCTTTATTCTGGAACAGGAAGTATAAGCAATATGCAATGGCTACTTTGGGTGCCTTATTTCTCGGTATCCTGATCCTTTGGCCCATAGATTACTTCTGGATCGATCCGGATACGTTTCGGCAGGAGCATATTCTTTCTATTTTACTGTACTATTTTGTTATCAATATTGCCAGTGTAAGTACCATTATCTTTTTGTTCCTGATCAGACAGCATGCCTCGCAGATCCGCAAAAGAACGGAAGATAAACTGCTGCTGGCAGAAATGAATATAAGGTTATTACATGCCCAGCTGAACCCCCATTTTCTTTTCAACATGTTTAATAACCTCTATGGTGTGAGCCTGGCCGAACCCGATCGTGTTCCCAACCTGATTTTGAAACTGTCGCAATTAATGCGATATCAGCTTGAAGATGGCCGGAAGCCCGCCGTTCCGCTGCAGGAAGAGATCTCCTTTATAGAAAATTACATCTCCATAGAAAAAGAACGGGTAGGAAAGCGCTGCGAAATTTTATTCTCTGTGCAATCCGGCAACCAGGAATCGGCAAAGGTGGCCATTGCCCCGTTAATCCTTATTACGCTGATAGAAAATGCGTTTAAACATAGCATCACTACTTCGGGAAACTCATTTGTTCATACCAATATCCTGTTAGCCGAACGGGCATTAACAGTTGACATTGTAAACTCAATGGGAGATCTCCCTCTTAAAAGCGGCTCAACGGGCATTGGTCTCGCAACCATCCGTGAGCGCCTGGAGCTATTGTATGCGGGGAAATATAACCTGGACATCACTCAAAACGAAACTGAGTTCAGGATCATTTTAAAAATGCAATTAAATTATCAGTAGCCTATGGAATCATTACGCTGTATTGTTGTAGATGACGAAGAAGGAGCCCACCTCGTACTTGATCACTATATAAAAGGAACAAGTAGCCTGGTATTGATTGGCAATTTTTACAACGCTGTCAACGCCATGGACTTTATGTTTAAAAACCAGGTGGATCTACTTTTTCTTGATATCAACATGCCCGGTATCTCCGGGTTGGATATGCTGGAAGCCATGTCAAATCCTCCATTGGTGGTATTAACCACCGCCTACACCCAATACGCCCTCACCGGGTATAAATACCAGGTAGTAGATTACCTGGTGAAGCCTTTTGAACTTGCCAAATTTATGGCGGCAATAGATCATGTATTCGCCCGCTATCAACCGCGTGTT
Source organism: Chitinophaga hostae (assembly GCF_018224885.1). Lineage (GTDB taxonomy): Bacteria > Bacteroidota > Bacteroidia > Chitinophagales > Chitinophagaceae > Chitinophaga > Chitinophaga hostae. The sequence continues at coordinate 127,762 of NZ_JAGTXB010000016.1, forward strand.
GCCAGGAACTCCGCTCCTCCCGGGCAACCAACCCCGGATAGCTTCCTGGTATTAAAAATTGATACCGGTATAGTAAAAGTCAGGACGGCCGGTATCACCCATATACAGAGTTATGGTAACTATGTCAAAGTATTTACAGACGATAAAATGTACCTGAGTGCATCCACCACCAGCGAAATAGAACAACAGCTGGATAAACGCCTCTTCAGACGTATACACCGGTCGTATATTGTAGCACTGTCAAAGATCCGGTCGTTGGAAGGAGCACAGGTGAACCTGGAAAACGGCTTGGTATTGCCGGTTGGCAAGACTTACAAACGTGAAATTCTGGAACACTTTACGAGAAACAGCTAAGCGCATTCCCCTGTACGCGGGATTATGTATGGCCAAAATATCTCCTCCCAATCAATACAAGAAAATTTATAACTACTTAATTACAAATACATTAATTAAAATATACGCTCAACTATATTTTTTGAAATTTCTTGCATTACATTTAAAATGTTCATATGTTTGTACAAACACCCCTTTAAGATCGGGGCGATACTTAAAGTTTCAGTAAAAAACTTTAAGTATCGATTAAAATAATGCAATAATACTGATGTTGATCAATCTATCTTTGGACCGGGTTGAAACCGACAATGGCTGCTACCGAAATCCTCCATGCGCATAGTTTCGGGGGCAACCTGCTGAGGTTTTCCGATAGGAACTTTAAGGGCTGAATTTCTTACATTTAGTACAACAGTGAAAATGAATTTAGAACAACCATTCACAAGTCAAGGGCAATAGTGCTAAAGGCAATAGATTGATTATAAACGCCGAATATTTACGTTATGAAAAGGCTCCTGTTTATACTGCTTGGCGCTGTATTGTTACTTGCCGTTATCTTCCATTATTCAACAACTGTTGATTTGCCGCCTGATGTAAAGGAGGCTTACAATGCTCTACCAGGTTCACCGGACTATAACGCTGATGTAAAACCGATCCTGTCCGACAAATGTTTTGCCTGCCATGGGCCCGACAAAGCCAAGCAAAAGGCGGGTCTGCGATTGGATATCGCCGACGCAGCCTACGCCGATCTGCCCGACAATAAAGGCAAAGTAGCGATAGCCCCCGGAAATTTAGCCGGCAGCGAATTATTTCACCGCATCCTGTCGGATGATCCAAAGTACATGATGCCTTCACCTGAATCGCACCATACCCTTACTGCGCAGGAAAAAGCCATCCTGATCAAATGGATCAACGATGGCGCGGTTTACAAACCTCACTGGGCTTTTGTTAAACCGGTAAAACCTCATATACCGGGAGCGGATGGTACCATCAACAACCCTATCGATAATTTTGTACTGGCTAAACTAAAACAACAAAAATTACAACCGTCGAAGGAGGCGGATAAAGAATTGCTGCTGCGCCGCGTTACACTTGACCTCACGGGACTTCCACCTACCATAGCCGAAATAGATAATTTTTTAAAAGATGGTACGCCTGATGCCTATGAAAAACAGGTTGACCGGCTGCTGTCGTCCCCACACTATGGAGAAAAAATGGCGGTCGACTGGCTGGATGTTGCCCGCTATGCTGATTCGCATGGATATACGGTCGACAGGATCAGGGATATGTCGCCCTACCGCGATTGGGTGATCAAAGCTTTCAATACCAATTTTGCATATGATAAATTCATACAATGGCAACTCGCTGGCGATCTGATGCCACATCCCACCCGCGATATGATCATTGCCACCGCTTTTAACCGCAACCATCAGCAAAACATGGAAGGTGGAATTATTGAGGAAGAATTTCAGAGCGAATATGTTATTGACAGAACAAATACTTTTGGCAATGCGATGCTGGCCATGTCTGTAGGCTGTGCCAAATGCCACGATCATAAATTCGATCCAATATCCCAAAAGAACTATTATGAACTGTTCAGTTTCTTTAACAACGTAAAAGAAGCCGGCCAGATATCCTTTGACGACGCGCTGCCTACCCCAACCTTACTACTGCCTGGCGAACAAAAAGAGCAAATACTCCGGTTCATCAATAACAACATAAAAAAACAACTAGAAACCGTTGCTCAAACAGAAACCAAGGCTGCTGCCAGCTTTGATAAGTGGATCAATGATGGCGGCTACAAAAAACTATCTGCAGACAAAATTCCCGGCAACGGCATACAGGCATACTACACTTTTGATAAAGGGAACCTCGTTAATAACACGAACCCCAAAGATGTTGCCACCATGAAACGCGAAACCGGGCAGGCAGGTGACAAGGCCGTGTTTGAGAACAACGGTAATGGTAAAGCCATTGTACTCAATGGTGACAGCTGGTTGGATCTCAATAAAACCGGTATTTTCAGGAAATCGCAGCCATTTACCATAGGCATGTGGGTCAACATCCCAAAGCAGTTAACCGAGGGCGTTATCTTTCACAAAAGCAACGCCGAGCGTTTATATAATTTCAAAGGATATCATCTCTATCTGCATAACAACAAGCTGGAGCTGAATATGACACATACAGGTCCGTCAAATGCCATTACAAAAGTGAGCATTGCTGATGTACCGCGTGACAAATGGATACAATTGACAGCCACTTACGATGGTTCGTCGAAGGCCGCCGGGTTTAAGTTGTATATGGACGGCTCGGAATTACCGATGGAAACTACGATGGACGAGCTGACCAAAGATATCCTTTTTAACGGAGGCGGTCCTGGCCTGCAAATAGGCGCCTGGTGGCGTGGCCGTGGCTTTAAGGATGGCAAGGTGGACGATATTACCGTTTATAACCGTACGTTAACGCCGTTCGAAATTAAAGTACTGGCGCATAAAACAAGCTGGCTGGAAATTGCCGCTAAGCATAACACCGCATTAACGCCGGATGAGTTAAATAATTTAAAGGCATACTATCTTTCAGCAGTAGATCCGGATGTACAATCCGAGGAACAAAAATTAACTGCGTTGCGCACCGAGTTATCAGATTCAACAGAAAATATTGATGAAATAATGGTAATGCGTGAAATGGCCCAACCTAAAAAAACGTTCCTGCTAAAGCGGGGCAATTATGATATGCCGGGCGAGCAGGTGTTTCCCAATACGCCGGAGGCTATTTTGCCCTTTGATAAACATCTGCCAAAGAATAGGTATGGTCTGGCACAATGGGTGACCAGCCCTGATAATCCACTTGCTGCAAGGGTTGCCGTAAACCGTTTCTGGCAGAACTTTTTTGGGACAGGGATCGTAAAAACTTCAGAGGATTTTGGCAACCAGGGTGAAATGCCAAGTCACCCCGAGTTACTGGATTGGCTTGCCACCAGTTTTATTGAATCCGGCTGGAATGTAAAGCAGCTGAATAAAATGATTGTCATGTCAGCCACGTACAGGCAGGATTCCCGGGCAAGCAAAGCGGCCGTGGAAAAAGATGCAGAGAACCGTTTCCTTTCACATGGTCCCGCCTATCGTATGCAAGCCGAAATGATCCGCGATAACGCACTTCTGGCAAGCGGATTACTCGACACGCAAATAGGCGGCAAAAGCGTGAAACCCTATCAACCTGAAGGTCTTTGGGAAATCAACAACACCACCTATAAACCCGATACGGGCAAATCCGTTTACCGGCGCAGCTTGTATGTGATCATCAAACGCTCGGTACCTAATCCAACACTGGCAACTTTTGATGCCACAGCACGTAATTACTGCACCATGCGCAGGCAAAATACCAATACGCCACTGCAAGCACTGGTGACCCTCAATGATCCGACCTTTGTAGAAGCAGCCAAAGTAATGGGCGAGCAAATGGCCCGAACGGCAAACAACCGCGAGGCCATCATCACCACTTATCGTAAACTGACGGGACACAGGCCCACAGCAGACGAAATAAGCCTGCTGCTCACACTGCAACAGGCCGAGTTAAAAAAATTCAGGCAGCATCCTGAAAAACAAACGGGCTGGTTGAATACAGGACAGTATAAGATCGATAATACGCTGGACAGCGCATTGATCGCCGCCAATGCAGTAGTTGCCAGCACCATCATTAACGCTGATGCATCATTAACCAAAAGATAAATTTGTATGTCTGATTTTCACCATGATGCGGAGTTCAGGCTCCATACGCCGGAATTTAATGAGCTTAATAAAAAGCTGGACCGTCGCGATTTTTTAACCAAAACATCATTGGGGATCGGGGCATTGGCCCTGGGTTCGTTATTCGGCAACAAACTGTTCAGCAGTTCACCACATATAGCGCCTGCTTCAGGTGTAGCGACCGGCGACCTCGAGGCGGATATTTTAAGGGCACTACCCCACTTTGCACCAAAAGCAAAACGGGTGGTATACCTGTTTCAAAGCGGCGGCCCCTCTCAGTTCGAAACATTTGATTACAAGCCCATGCTGGCCAAAATGATGGGCCAGAACCTGCCCGATTCGGTACGCAAAGGACAACGGCTTACTGGTATGAGCGCCAACCAAAGCGCGCTACCCATGGTGCCATCATATTATAAGTTTAACCAGCACGGTCAAAACGGAACCTGGATGAGCGAATTGATGCCTTTTACCGCGGCAGTAGTGGATGAACTTTGTATCGTAAAATCAATGTATTCAGAAGCGATCAATCATGACCCCGCTATCACTTTTTTTCAAACCGGCAACCAGTTACCCGGCAGGCCCTCTATCGGATCGTGGATAAGCTATGGCCTGGGATCGGACAACAATAACCTCCCAACGTTTATTGTACTGGTGTCAAAAAACGGGCAAAAAGATCAGCCGCTATACGCCCGGTTATGGGGCAACGGTTTCCTGCCATCTAAATACCAGGGAGTACAGTTTAGAGCAGGGAAAGATCCCGTGCTATTTCTAAACAATCCCGACGGGTACGATGGGAAAAACCGGAAAGAAATGCTGGAGTACCTGTCGAAACTAAATCAGATGCAAAACGCTGCTTACGGCGACCCGGAAGTAGATGCCCGCATAGCACAGTATGAAATGGCCTATCGTATGCAAACCTCCGTACCGGAGGTAATGAGCACCGCAGATGAGCCAAACGAAATATTTGAAATGTACGGCCCCGATAGCAGGGATTCCGGTACCTATGCCGCCAACTGTTTACTTGCGCGCAAGCTGCTGGAAAAAGATGTAAAATTTATACAGCTATACCACCAGGGCTGGGATCAGCATAGCAATCTGCCCTCAGGCATCGCCACGCAATGTAAAGCAACAGACCAGGCTACTGCCGCGCTGATTAAAGATTTAAAACAGCGGGGCTTATTGGAAGATACATTGGTAATATGGGGCGGCGAATTTGGCCGTACCGTATATTCCCAGGGCAAGCTTACGGCAAATGATTATGGCCGTGACCACCATCCGCGTTGCTTTACCATGTGGATGGCCGGCGCAGGAGTTAAACCCGGTTTAGTATATGGAGAAACAGACGACTTTAGCTACAATATTGTAAAAGATCCCGTGCACGTGCACGATTTTCAGGCCACCCTGCTGCATCTGATGGGTATAGATCATGAACGGCTTACCTACAAATTCCAGGGCAGACGCTTCAGGCTTACAGATGTGGAAGGAAAAGTTGTAAAGGATATATTAACTTGATACTATAAGATAAAATTCATGGAAAATTCAAGAAGAAATTTCATCAAAAATGCAACTATTGCATCTGCTGCGATGGCGGTTACACCCGCAAGAAGTTTTGCCATCTTACACAAAGATGTACAGCCCGATGATCATATTATTGGTCAGGGTGAATTTACCTACAAAGCAGATAAGAACTGGGCAAAAATCAGTGTAAACACAAACCCACTCGCCAACTGCCACGAAATGGTGCAGGATAGCAAAGGCCGCCTCATTATGTTGGGCGACCATACCCATAACAATATCCTTATCTTCGATAAATCAGGCAAGTTGCTGGATTACTGGGGTACTGCCCTGCCCGGAGGACATGGCTTAAGCATCAGCAAAGAAGGTGACGAAGATTTTTTACTGCTTACGGATTGCGGCTGGGCTTTGGACAAAACAGGAAATGGCTATGGCCAATCGGGCCAGGTACTGAAAACTACGCTCGACGGTAAACTGATATTTGCCATAGGCCATCCGCGAACTATTGGTATTTACAAGGACGATGAGCCCTTTAAACCAACAGAGACTGCCGTTGCACCCAACGGTGATATTTATGTGGCCGACGGTTATGGCTCCGATTATATTATACAATACAATAGTAAAGGACAATATATACGTCACTTCGGCGGGCATCATAATACAAACAAAGACCATAACCTCATCAATGCCCATGGCGTAACAGTTGATACCCGCGATAAAAATAATCCCACATTGATTTGTACCTCGCGGGAAGAAAACTGCTTTAAAATATTTACGCTCGATGGTAAATTTATTAAGCGTATAGACATGCCCGGTATGTACGTATGCAGGGCGGTGATCAATGAGCAAAACATTTATGCCGGCGTGTGCTGGTCAAAAGATGCTGCTGGTAAACGTTTTGATTATTCCGGCTTTGTTACCATCATGAATGCCAATAACGAAGTAGTATCAAACCCGGGAGGAGCTGCACCGGTATATAAGAACGGGGTTTTACAACCCACTTTACAGGCAACAAATCCTGTTTTTCAACATGGTCATGATGTTTGTATTGATGAGGACAAAAATATGTATGTGTGCCAGTGGAATGCCTATCATACAGCCCCGGTGAAATTAACGCGTATATGACATTAGGTAACATTACTACATTTTCAGGCCATTTGCATCCGCTTATTGTGCATCTGCCAATTGGCTTTATTTTACTGGCGGCTGTTTTTAATATTTTATCATACAACAAAAAGTACGAGAATTTAAAACCAGCCGTATCAGTAACCTTACTCATTGGATTTATATCGGCAGTACTGGCCTGTTTGTTCGGCTATATTTTGTCCCTGTCGGGCGATTATGAAAAGAGCACATTACTCCATCATAAATTATCCGGTATTACGCTCACCGTTATTTCCGGCATTTTATATTATATATCTACCGAAAAAGTGATACGCGAGATACGCATGCCGAAGAAACTATTCTCCGTTTTACTCCTCGGCATGATAGCACTCATGAGCTATAGCGGGCATGAGGGAGCCAGTCTTACCCACGGCAACGACTACCTCAGTGTACGCACGCTGATGCAGCAGGTGCGCGAAAAACCGGCAAGTGTTCAAAGTGCCATGATATTCGAAGATGTAGTAGCCCCTATTTTACAAAGTAAATGTGCCCAGTGCCACCAGGGCGGTAAACAGAAAGGAAACTTTTCCGTCGAAAACCTGCAAACACTATTAAAGGGAGGCAAGACCGGCCCGGCAATAGTTCCCGGGAAATTAGCCGAAAGCGAATTGTTTAAACGTGTTACACTCGATCCTGGGCATAAAGATTTTATGCCTGCAGATGGTAAACCACCGCTTTCAAAAAATGAGATACAAATAATCAAATGGTGGATAACGAAGGCCAATGCGGTGGAAGGCAAAACATTGGCACAATTAAAGGACGCCGACTCCATACAAATGCAGGTAAGTACCTACCTGGGCTTTAATAAAAATACCGCTGAAAATGCAGACGGGAATGGGGTTACCCAGACCATTAATGCCGATATTCCCATACATGCAGACACTTTGCCGATGGCGCACCTTCGAACAAAAGGATTAATGGTGCGGGTGATGCTAAAAAAGCCAATCATGCTGGATGTTACACTCCCCGTCAATTCAGGTGTGAAAATGTCAGAGATCAGGGACGACCTGATGCCCCTGGCCAAAAATATTATCTGGCTGAACCTATCCGGTAATAACTTTACCGATAACGATCTGCATATTTTAGCATCATTTATTAATCTTGAAAAACTACGGATAGAAAAGAACCCGGTTACAGACGCAGTATGCAATGATCTTATATCTCTCAGGCACCTGGAAGCCGTAAATTTAAACGAAACTAAAATAACCGAAATGACCGTGGCCAACCTCAAAAAAAATACGGCCATAAAACGAATTTATACCTGGGGTACAGCAGTAAAGCCCGCTAATTAGTATTACAATATTAACAACCAAACTCCACGCTCTTCCCCAGCCCGATTTTTTTATCCAATAAAAATAGAGGGGAATCAGCAGTCCCGCGTTTATAGATTAACAGGAGGAATTCTTTTTTAAAAAATTTTCCTCGCTATGCACTTTAGCGGAAACACATGCTTATTAAGTATCATATTTATAAAATTCATTTGTGAGCACAGAAGGTCTTTACAGACAGTTCCAGCAAGTATTTGAGCAGTTTTACAATCCGCTTTGCAAATATGCCTTCAACTTTATAAAAGAAAGGGAGGCATGTGAAGATATCGTACAGGATGTTTTCGTGAAGATATGGGAAAACCGCAAAGACATTTTAGCGGCTGAAGGTGTAAAATTTTACCTTTTCACCGCCGTCCGCAATAATTGCCTGACCTGGTTACGCCGTGAGCAACGCCTGCCGGTATACAGTCTCGCAGAAATGGATGTGGAGGATGCCTGGCCCAATCCAGGCACTGCAACGGATGATGTAGAGCCGGTAAATTATAAAGCAATGCTGGGAAAAGGGATTGATCAGCTTCCGCCAAAATGTAAAGAAATATTTTTATTAAGTCGTCTGGGGGATTTCAGCAACCAGGAGGTAGCCGACAACCTGGGCATATCCATTAAAACCGTTAATAATCAGCTTTGGAAGGCATTGAAATTCCTGAGACACTTCGTTAAAAATACCCTATAAACCATCCGTTGGTTATTTTCTTACTTTCCGTAGGAATTTCACAAATAATTATGTTTTAGTAAATGGGAGGAGTAAACAAATGGAAGAACTACCTGACTATATAAAAAAGATACTACTCAGAAAGCTCCACGGAGCTTCAGCCAAAGTAGACGAAAGAATAATCGCGGATTGGGTAGCGCAGCGGCCGGTACGCAAAGAAGAGATCGATCAAATGGATGCCACATGGCAGCAAACGGATGAATGGGTTGCGGAAACAGCATTTGATACTACCAGCGCGTGGTCAAAAGTAGACCAGCGTATTACAATGGCAGCAGAGAAAGGCACAGGCGCTCCCGTCGCCCTTTTCCGGATCAGTTACCTTTTAAAAATAGTAACGGCCGCTGCAATAGTAACAGGGTTTATCTTTGGCGGCTGGTGGCTGCACAACCAACGCCAGGAGCGTTTCAACACCATCACCGCCACTGCAGACCAACATATTACACTGGCGGAAGGCACTACAGTTTGGTTACGGAAAGGAAGCACGATCCGCTTTCCAAAATTTTTCTTTAAAAAGCAACGTAAAATATCCCTGTCGGGTGAAGCATATTTTAATGTAAAGACAGCTGTACATCAGCCATTCTCTATTGAAACCCAAAAGGGAATGATCACCGTACTCGGCACCTCCTTCCTCGTAAACACCGGCCGTCAGGAAAGAGTGGCCGTTATCACAGGGAAAGTATTATTTGCCGATAAAGGTCATCCGCAAAACCAATGTATACTGACGGCCCATGAAGAAGCGCTTTTTTCAGAAGGAACTTTCGAAAGAAAAACATTTACCAGTCCTCAGCATCTTTGGCAAGATGAATTAAATTTCAGAAGTACGCCATTAAAAGAAGTAATTCAAACACTTACCATTTTTTATGACAGTGCTGTTAAAATTGATACCACACAATCGCCCCAAGCTGGCGAACTATTGATCACCGCCAGCTTTGGAAAAGAATCACTGTTACAGGCCGTAGATGAATTAACAAAGCTAACAGGGCTTCATTACAAACGTCAACAAGACACTATTATTCTGTACTAAATTTCTATTGAACTTATTGTAAGATATTTTCAACATAAGGCATACTATATATTTGACGGTCTACGATCGTTATGGCGCTCTCATTCCAGCAACTGTCACACTACCCGTTTCCTTATAGCGGTGATGCTATGCTTCACCGGCATTTCCAGGCTCCATGCCCAGCAATCCCTGACAAAAAAAATATTTACCTGCCATGCATCCACCGGTAATATTCCTACGCTGCTGACGAAGATCAGCGGCTATAGCGGCACCATCATCGAATATTCCACCAACTACCTGACCACAGACAGTACCTTTTCCATCGAAGAGGGTAATACCATGCTGGGAACGGTACTCCGCAAATTATTAAGCGGTCAGCGGGTAACCATTGAAGAAATAAACAATAAGATTATCCTGTTACCATACCGGGAAAAAAAATTACCCGAGAAATATTCCCTGTACGGTTTTACAATAGAGGAAGGCAGCATGGAACCACTGGCCTACGCCACTATAAGAGACCTCGCATCCGATGAGGTTTGCCAGGCCAACAGGTTTGGGTATTACAACATAGCGTTAGCACCTGGCATACATTACCTGGAGGTCAGACACAGAAGTCTGCCTCCCAAAACGATCACCGTTACATTAGATGCCTCTACCAGGAAAAATCTTGTTATCTCCCCCATCAAACTGGCGGAAGTAAAAATCGATGCGGGTAATGTGCTCCAGCAGGATGGCGGCTCAAGAATGGACAAATACCAGGCTGATGCCTACAATAATTTTTTGGGAGAAAGTGACCCTGTCAGATCCTTATACCTGCTGCCAGGCAATGTGGAAACACAGGAAACCACGGGGAAACTGGTGGTCAGAGGCGGTGATCCGGATCAGAGTATCTTCCTGCTGGATGGTAACCAGGTTTTTAATCCCAGCCATTTGCTGGGTGAAATTTCTATCGTCAACAATACGCTCGTTAAATCCATCAGGCAATATAAAAATGATTTCCCCAGCCGCTTTGATGGGGCCATCTCCTCTATTACGGAAGTCAACACGAAAGACGGAAGCATGGAAAAGTGGACCGGCGAGGCCAGCGCGGGACTGCTGGCCGGCGCCATGGCCGTAGAAGGGCCCCTACGCAGGAAAACTACCGCTTTCATGTTCTCTATGCGTCATAGCTGGTCTGATCCGCTTCTTAATATCCTCGATGATAACTATCGGCTCCGGTTCTACGATCTTCATTTCAAACTAACACATCTCATCAATGCAAACAATAAATTGATGTTTACCGGCTATATAGGTAAAGATCGTCTCAACCTGCGCAACCAGGACTATCAGCATTTGCAGGTCTGGGGAAACCGGCTGGGGACTATTAACTGGCTTCATTTGCTCGGCGCCCGTGCATTTGTAAGCACTACTTTCAATGCGAGCAATTACAACAACCTCGCAGGGATCAAGTTTTCTATATTCAATGATAGCACCGGCCAAATGGAGGATAGCAAAGCATTTAATAACTATGCATCTATTGAAAAACTGGAAGCAAAAACCCAGTTTGAATTCAACCCTTTTCCAAATGCAAGGTTCCGGTATGGCGCCAGGTATACGCATACCACCATCAGACCTTTTAACACCAATATCACACCGGAGTTCCTGGAGCAAACGGACTATTATCAACCTATGCAGCCACTCCGGTTCAGGGAATTTTCCAGCTATGTTGAAACTGAGCTGGGCTTTGGCGCCAATATTTTAGTGAGACCCGGACTTAACTACGCCGTGTATAAATTCAGGGACTATTCCCATTGTTCCCTTCAACCCCGGTTATTTGCGGCGTGGCGCATCAGCAAATACCAGCAGCTCACCTTTTCGTATGCCCGTATGGTGCAATACCTTCACCAGGTAAGCAGCCCGTTTATGGGTGTTAACAGCGAGTTTTGGGTGCCAAGTACGGGGTTATTGCGTCCTGTTGAAAGCCATATGGTAAATGCAGGATATAATTACAATGATAAAAAAGGACTATTCCTCTCCGCAGATGTTTATTATAAAGCGATGAGAAATAATACCAACTTCGCAGAAAAGGGAAATATTTTCTATGATGAAGATTCCTGGGAAACGGATATCCTCGCAGGAAAAGGCTGGAGCTACGGACTTGAATTACTTTCCCGCAAGGAAATTAAGAAATGGCAGTTCCAGCTCTCTTATGCGCTCACCAGGAGCGAAAGACAATTTGCCGGCATCAACGAAGGGAAAAGATATCCCTTCCGCTATGATCGTCGGCATAATATAAATGCCACTATCAACTATTCGCCCTTTAAGAACTGGGATCTTGGGCTGGTATGGTATTTCAGCTCAGGTGATGCTATGTTTCTGCCTCCCGGTACAACAGATGATTTTGATAACCCCGCACCGGCAAATCCCGGTAATAAGAACCCGGACAATAAAACCCCTTTCATTTATGACAGGAGAGGCTACCAGCTCAGGCGGCTTCCCCCCTATCATCGTCTGAATTTTAATACCAGTTTCTCGTTCCCGACCGGCAAACAACTCACCCACAAAATATCCGCGGGTCTTTACAATGCCTATCAGGCCCACAATAAATACATACCAGACGTGTGGAACCTCGAGGATAGCGGTTATAACACCACCGTATCAGGAAGCCGTGTCTTTGACCTTACCTTTTATTTATCTTATACACTCAAATTCTGATTTTTTTTATTGCCGCGTAGGAGGTTTTCACTTTTTGCTGTTTTCCCTGCAGATATGGTTATGTTAACCCCAATGACATTTTTGGCTCATATCCTACCTACAACTTGGGGGCGCTTTACAGCGCCTCTTTTTTTTGCACGATACAAACATCGCTATAATAATAAAATGTTAAAGATCCTCTTTTGCTTTGAAGGCAATAGGAAGATAACCACCATTTCATGTTTATAGAGCATACAGATCATCGTATCACATTTATCAGCAAATTAAAAATGAGAAAAAATGAGAAAAATGAACACTTCAAAAGTTGTCTCCGCATGTGTATTAATAGGTATATCAATAGCTGCCTGCAAAAAGAAATCAGACAACACACCTGATGCGCCTGTATCTTATCTGCAGGTGATACACACCTCTCCTAAAACAGCAGAGCTGATGGTGAATGTAAACGAAAAGAAAATGCAGCAGAAAGTACAATACCTGTCTGTCCAAAAACCATACGTATCACTAAATTCCGGCAAAGACGTTCCCGTTAAATTAACACTGGGAAATAATATAGTGGGAGAAAACAAGTTCACTTTCGAAAATGCTACGAGCTACAGTTTATTCATTTATGATACACTAAAGAATAACAAAGTAAAATTCATTGTACTAAAAGATGTGCTCAGTAATCCCGGCGCGACTAAAGCAAATGTCCGTTTCCTTCATCTTTCTCCAAACACTACACCAGTGGACATTGACGTATTTAAAGGTAACGATAGTATCAGGCTGGTAAAAGCAACCGCCTATATCGGCGATAATCCCGACGCAGCTGCACTCGCACCATTTAAAACTATTATCGCAGGTACCTATCGTGTAAAAGTAAAAATACAGGTGGGCGCAAAACCTGTTACCCTCCTGGATATCCCTTCGCTCAAACTGGAAGGACAAAGAACCGCTACCATATTTTTGAAGGGTCTTACCAACGGCACGGCAGATGCTGCCACCGGCTTACAATTATGGTTGCATAAATAAATACAACAGCTCCTGCACTCACGGCTATTAACAATGGTATAATGAAACATATAAAGGCTTTACTTTACAGCACACTATTACTGACATCATGCGCACAAAAAACTGTACGGACACCCGTTAACAGCTGTGAGTTACATGGCGATACTGTAATTGTGCATCCGCAATCCGTTCTGGCAAAAAAAATCCATATCGATACGATTACCACAAAGCTGCTGTGTCAGAAGATGCCCGCGGTAGGTCTTGTAAAACTGATTCCGAACCAGTTTGCAGAAATAGCGCCCACCTTTTCCGGCAGGATCATTTCGGCCTACTTAAAACTGGGCATGCGCGTCACCCCCGCCACTCCCCTGTTTGCGATGAGCTCACCGGATTTTATCCTGGCACAAAAGGCTTTTTTCCAGGCAAAAGAACAACTGCTCCTGGCGGAGAAAAAATTAACACGGCAACGTAGTTTGGTCGCCAATGGCGTTGGTATTCAAAAGGAACTGGAAGAAGCACAAATGAATTACGACGTAGAAAAGAAAGAGTATGAGAGTGCCCGGTTGAGTATCCGCCTATTTAAAGCAAATCCTGATGATTTAATACTGGGACAACCGCTTATCATTTACGCACCTATTGCCGGAGAGATAGTGGAGAACAAGGTAGTGGTAGGGCAACTCATCAAAAATGATGGCGCCAGTGTAGCTGCTGTGGCCGAGCTATCCAAAGTATGGGTAGCAGGCCACCTCAAGGAAAAAGATATGGGTGCTATACGTCAGCTGCATCAATCCCAGATAACCATTGCTGCATTGCCGGATAAAACGGTAAAGGGGAGAATTTTCCATATCAACGAATTGATCGATGAAAGCTCGCGGAGTGTGGAAGTACTGATGGAATGCGAAAATGCGGATCATTTGCTCAAGCCGGGTATGTTTGTAAATGTTAATTTTGAGAACACACCTCAGCCAACCATCCTCATTGCACCCAAAGCTTTGTTGCAGCAAAGTAATACCTCCTTCGTGTTCCGGCAGATAGCTGCCGGTAAATACGTACGCCAAACAGTGGAAACCAATGGTATCCAGGACAACAAAGTGGTCGTAAAATCCGGGCTTTCAAAAAACGATACGATCATCAGCGATGGCGCCTATTATCTGCTGGACGCCAGATAGCAATCACGCACTAATCCAAGAACAACATGATGAACCTGATTTATTTAACCATCAGAAAAAGATGGTTACTGATAGGCTTTTTTCTAATGCTGGCATTGTTTGGCTACTATTCCTGGAAACAATTGTCTATCGAAGCATACCCGGACATAGCCGATGTAAGCGCCCAGATTATCACGCAGGTGCCAGGTTTGGCCGCAGAGGAAATGGAGCAACAGATCACCATCCCGGTGGAAAGGGTGTTGAACGGCCTTCCCGGCATGAGCGTTATGCGCAGCAAAAGTACTTTTGGCTTATCTATCGTCACCATTGTTTTCCAGGATGGCTATGAAGATTACTGGGCACGGCAACGCATCAACGAAAGATTGAATGCGCTTACGCTGCCCTACAATGCAAAGCCCGGGATGGATCCATTGACGTCGCCCATAGGTGAAATTTTCAGGTATGTTATTGAGAGCAAAGGGCATGACCTGCGGGAACTTACCGACCTTCAAAACTGGGTAATTGTGCCACGCCTGAAACAGGAAGCGGGCGTTACCAATGTCACCAATTTTGGCGGCATCACTACGCAGTACCAGGTGGAACTGGATCCTGCCCGGCTGGAACAGTACCAGCTGTCGCTCAGTGATATCCAGGCCGCCATCACCAATAATAATGCAAATGCCGGCGGAAGCATTCTTAACCAGGGTGATCTTGGCTATGTGATCCGTGGCATCGGGCTGGTGAAAACACTGGAAGGACTTGGTGACCTGGTCATTAAAACAACCAACGGTGTACCTATACTGCTGAAAGATGTAGGAGAACTCAAATATGGCAACCTGGAACGAAAAAGCATCCTGGGTTTTACAGACCGGGAAGTAAATTATAATGAAAGTATTGAGGGTGTGGTACAGTTGCTAAAAGGACAGAATCCTTCATTGGTACTGCAGGGAGTACACAACGCTATTGATGATCTCAACCAGCACCTGCTTCCTGAAGGCGTCCGTATCCGGCCGTATATGGATCGGACAGACCTGGTGAATACTACGCTGAATACCGTTTCACACACACTGATAGAGGGAATGATGCTGGTAATTATAGTCCTCATCGTATTCCTGGGCAGCTGGCGCGGTGCGCTGATTGTGGCAATTACAATACCATTGGCATTATTGATCGCCTTTATACTGATGTATTTTACCAACATCCCGGCCAACCTGCTTTCGCTGGGGGCTATTGATTTCGGGATCATTGTGGATGGGGCTATCGTTATGATGGAAACGATCCTGAAAAAGCGGGAAGAAAATGAACTGGTACCACTGGAAGAACGTTCAGTGGCAGAGCGGGCAGCGCTTGTTGGCAAGCCGGTGTTATTTGCCACCATCATTATCATTACCGCCTACCTGCCTTTGTTTGCATTTGAAAGAGTGGAACGCAAGCTGTTTACACCTATGGCATTTACGGTCAGCTATGCTTTGATAGGCGCCCTGATAGTAGCGATGTTGTTAATTCCGGGGCTGGCTTATGCGGTTTACAGAAAGCCGCGTAAACTATATCATAACAAATGGCTGGAAAAATTATCGGTGATTTACCTGGCCCGGATCAAAAAGATCATGCAAAAACCGGCGAGGGTGTTGTGGCCGTTATGTTTGGTACTGATCAGTGCAGCTATACTGTCCGTTACGGTGGGGAAAGACTTTCTTCCCTCATTGGATGAAGGTTCCATCTGGTTGCAGGTACAGCTCCCTACAGGCATCTCGCTGCAAAAGTCAAAAGAAATGAGTGACTCGTTACGAACGGTAACCATGAAACACAGGGAGATCACCTATATGATGGTGCATGCCGGCAGAAATGACGATGGAACAGATCCCTGGTCGGCCTCCCATTTTGAATGTTCCATAGGACTCCAGCCTTACAAAGAATGGCCGAAAGGGAAAACCAAAGCAGATCTCATTGATGAACTGGTGGCGGACTATGCAGCTATGCCAGGCTATACCGTCGGGTTTAGCCAACCCATGATCGACAACGTAATGGACCGTATATCCGGCGCCCATAGTGAACTGGTAGTAAAAGTTTATGGAGATGATTTTGCAGAAACCCGGCGGATAGCACAACAGGTGCTTCAAACGCTCCGGAAAATAAAAGGCGCCGTTGATCTTTCCATTGACCAGGAGCCGCCGTTGCCACAACTGCAGATTAAAATAGACAGGGCTGCTGTAGCCCAATACGGACTTAATGTAAGTACTGTTTCTGAGCTGATAGAAGTAGCTATTGGCGGAAAAGCCGTGTCACAGCTTTTTACGGGCAACAAAGTGTATGATATCACCTGTCGTTATAAAGAGCAAAGCCGGAACACGCCGGAGAAAATTGCCAACCTGATGCTCCCAACTCCCACCGGCGCCAGGATTCCTTTGTCGCAGGTAGCTACTATCAGCACTACCACCGGGGAGGGTACTATCACCCGGGAAATGAATAAAAGGCATTTAACAGTGAAACTAAACCTGCGGAATGTGGATCTCTCCTCTTTTATGGAGCAGGCCAGGAGCAGTATTGAAAAACAAGTTCCCTACGATCACGGTAAATACCGGGTTGTTTGGGGCGGCCAATTCGAGAATCAAAAACGTGCATATGCAAAACTTGCCGTAGTGGTTCCGGTAACGCTATTGTTTATGTTCTTCCTCTTATATGGCGCATTTGGCCGGTTCCGGCAAGCCGGACTGATACTCAGTATTGTACCACTGGCGCTGTTTGGTGGCATGCTTGCGCTCAACATCCGGGGCATGACACTGAACGTATCTTCCGCAGTTGGCTTTATCGCTTTGTTTGGTGTAGCTATTCAAAATGGCGTGATCATGATTTCCAATTTCAATGAACTGCGCATGCAGGGAGCTACATTGTTGGATGCCGTGATAGCCGGTGCAGCTAACAGGTTCAGACCCATACTGATGACTGCTACAGTGGCTATTCTTGGTTTGTTACCGGCATCGCTGGCTACCGGTATTGGCTCAGATGTTCAGCGTCCACTGGCAACGGTAGTGGTATATGGGTTGCTGGCCGCTACCGCTATTACACTATTTGTATTGCCGGCTTTATATTATTTGTCTGAAAGCAAATGGGGCGCTGCAGACTATCAGAAAAAGGATGAAAAATAAAAAACAGATGGTTATCAGATACAGCAGTATTTTATTACTGTTTTTTTCAACAGTACAGGTGAATGCGCAAACAAAAGATTCGCTGACCTACACCCGCTTCCTGGCTGGGGTAACAAATAATAACCTGGCATACGTAACGGAGCGATTCAATGTTAGCCTGGCAACAGCAAGGTTTGCGGCGGCCAAAGTGTTTCCCGATCCCAGCCTCTCGTTTGGCTGGATAGATAACGGTCAGAAAAGAATGAAGATGGGATATGGATTTAACACGGGTGTGAACTGGTTGCTGGAGCTGGGTAACAAAAGGCAGGCCAGGACCAGCGTTGCGCGGAGCCAGCTGGAATTAACCACCCTGCTGTTGGAAAATTATTATCGCAATCTGCGCGCAGATGCCACGCTGGCCTATCTGCAGGCAATACTACAGGAAAACCTGCTTAAAGTAAACCAGGAATCTTATCAAAGCCTTTCCTTATTTGCCCGCGCTGATAGTATCCGCTTCAAATTGGGAGAAATAAAAGCAGTCGATGCCCGTCAGAGCAAACTGGAAGCCGGCAACATGCAGAATACCGTATACCGGAGCGAGGCCGGCTTTCAGGCAGCCCTTTTACAACTGGGCATGCTGATGGGGAAAGCAGCTGATACGCTCTACTACCCTGTTGTTGCCAAACCCAGCTTTGACCGGGAATTCAGTTTAAAGGAACTGATAAATTCCGCTGTCAGCAACCGGGCAGACATACTGGCTGCCGGAAAGGATAAGGAGGTGGCCGGCAATATGGTGAAGCTGGCGCAGGCAAACCGGATGCCGGACCTCGGATTAAACCTGGGAATGGCGCAAAACACCGGCGCCACCAATGTAATAGCGCCTACCCCTTCTACCAATGTTATTTCAGCAGGCATTTCCATACCATTGAAATTTTCCGGCAGATCCAGGGCAGAATTACTTTCAGCACAATACAGTGCCGCCCAGGCAGCAGCCCGGTATCAACAGGCTGCCCTGCAGGTGCAAACCGAAGTAGCCACCAGTTACTATAACTACCTCTCCGCCCGTAAACAGGTAACCCAGTTTCATACCGGGTTATTACAGGAAGCAGAGAAAGCACTGGAAGGTAAAATATATAGTTATCGATCCGGTGAAATTAACCTGCTGGAGGTTTTAAATGCGCAACGCACCTATAATAGCCTGAAACAAAGCTATTACGAGGCATTGAACGGGTATGCCGTTGCATTGGTAGAAATGGAAAGAACTGCCGGTATCTGGGACATTAACCTATAAAACATCTGATATGAAATACATTTGGGTGATGATATTTTTCCTCTCACTATTCCAACCCACACAGGCCCAAAAAGATAGCAGCGGATACAGGGAAGTATCATTCGGTATGAAGGCTGGTTTTTTGTCCGGCTCATTATATGGCAAAGATCTTCACCTGCTGTCGGCCGGCGGCTATGTAAAACCATTACCTGGCATATTTGCCGGTATTACGATACAGTCCAGGTTAGGCAAATATTTTGGTCTACAGTCCGAATTATCAATTGGACAAAGTGCAGTCATGCTGCATTTGTTGGACAGCAACAGCAACCAGCTATACAACAGTCGCTTTAAAAGCACCTACCTGGTCATAGCTCCCATCACGCCTACGCTATACTTTCACGGATTCCGGTTGTCTGCCGGCCCTTACGTAAGTGGTTTGCTTCATAGCAGTGTGGAATACAAAAACCAGGATGGGCAGATATCAGCAGATAAAAGTATTTTCGGCACCGCCACTTCCCCGGGAAAATTCCGCTATAAAATAGATGCCGGCATCGCGCTGCAGCTGCGCTATGAGTTCAAAAACGGCTGGAACCTGGGAGCTGCCTATACCAGGGGATTTATACCGGTAATAGAAGATCCCCGTGTACAGCATCAATGGAAAATATACAATCAGCAGTTCAATCTTTTCCTGGGTTATCAATGGCGAAAGAGATAAACAGGAAAACAAAACCTTAGCAGCGCAATTTACTTATCAACCTCGAAGAAAAGTTCTTTAGGCGGTAGGATGTAGACAATACCGACATGACCGAGCAACTTTTTCTGATTCAGGTGTCTTTTTAATATGCCGGCCGGCGTTAACCAAACATGATAAGTACTGCTATGAAAAAAAACTATCTGTCTGTCTTATTATTCCCGTTTTTGTTACCTGTTATCCAGGGCTGTTACAACAAGCCTAAAAAGGCGGTGGTGCAACCACTGCCCAAAAGCAATTATATTTTCACTGATGTAAAGGAGCTGGAGGCCCTGCCCGTTATTGACCAAAATGCCTCGGGAACATGTTGGAGTTTTTCCACCAGTTCGTTCCTGGAGTCGGAGATCATCCGGCTAAAGGGCGAAAAGATAGACCTTTCAGAGATGTATTTTGTAAGATGTGCCTATATGTTAAAGGCCCGTAATTATATCCTCCGGCAGGGCACTGCACGGTTTACCGAAGGTGGTCTCAATCACGATCCGCTCATTAGTTCCGTCACCTTCGGGCTGCTGCCACAATCAGCATATACCGGGCTAAAGGATGGAAAGGCCCGGCACAATCATTTCAAACTGTTCAACGAACTGGATACCGCCGTAAAAAGATGCGCCAATCCGGCCAATAAGCAGGGCACAGGATGGAAAACGCAGGTCCCGGATATATTGGATCGCTTTTTAGGGAAAGTGCCGGATCAGTTTCAATATAACGGACAGATGTATACGCCCTTTAGCTTTCTTGCCTATACGCAGTTAAACACTGCCGACTACCTGACCATTACTTCTTTTACAGATGCCCCTTTCTATCAACGCTTCCAGCTGAGCATACCCGCCAACTGGGCCAACGAGCGGTTTTACAACCTTCCCCTGGATGAATTTATGGAAAATATTGATCATGCTGTAGACGCCGGGTTCTCCCTGGCCCTCGACCTGGATGCTACCGAGCCAACATTTTCTCCCGATCAGGGAATAGCCGTTCTGCCGGAAAAACAGGAAGACAACACCCTTATACTTACCGATGTCCGGCCCGAAAAGAAAGTCACCCAGCAAATGCGCCAGGATGCTTTTGAGTCTTTCGAAACCACCGACGACCATCTCATGCATATTGTTGGCAAAGCAAAAGATCAGTATGGCAACAGCTATTATAAAGCAAAAAATTCATGGGGCACCAATGCTCTCAGACGCGGTTTCATCTACCTGAGCATTCCCTACATGAGAATGAAGGGAATCTCGGTTCTTCTTCACAAGGATGGGCTAATGGACACAACAAAGCATAAACTTTTGAACGCGCCTACCTAACCTTCTCGTCATACTCCTTTCTTATCTCCTTCAATATCTTCTCATAGGCTTCCCTGTTTGTAAATAAACCCGGGTTATAAGGCGTATTCTCCTTACGCATCGTGTGCAAATCAAACTGACTGGCATGTGCAGCCACCCAGATGTCAAACTGAATTTTAGGCATAGTGTCCAGCGTGTATTTATAGTCGGCGGCGATTTGCGGATAGGTGGTCACCTTGGGGAATTTCTTCTCTGTTATAATAGTAGGAATATTTGCCAGCAGTACTTTATAAGTCCTGCTACTATCTTTCACATCCATTAAAAAGCTGCAGGAGCCTTTCGTATGGCCGGGGTGATGAAGCACCAGCAGTTTAGTATCTCCCAAACTAATTACATCCTTATCATGCAGCAACCTGGAGATTTTAACCGGCCTGAAAAAGCTGACCCCGCTGCCCATCTCGTAATCCGTTTTGCCGCCGGACTTTATGACCGATTCATCGGCAGCATCTACCATGAACCTGGCGCCGGTCATTTCCCGCACGGCTTCCATGGCGCCTACGTGATCATAGTGGACCTGGTTGGTAAGCAGAATTTTGATATCGCCAAACCGGAAACCGAGTGTTTCCACATTCTTTTTGATAACGGCCGCGGAAGAAGCAAGCCCCGTATTCACCAGGATATGCCCCGAAGTTGTGGTAACCAGGTAGCTGGCAAGATCATAGGTACCTACATAATACAGGTTGCCCACAATACGGAATGGTGCATATGCCCTGGTCCATTCCTCACTGTGATTGGTGGGTTCTGCCACTTTCTGCGCCTGGGCATAGTGGCCCAGGCAGCAGCACAGGACTACAGGCATTAATTTCTTGAGAATACGTTGACGCATATACGATTTTCGGGTTGAACGAGAAATGATTGTTCCGCAAATTAATGATTATACGAATGCTAAAACATGCTGGTACAACTTCGGCAAGAGTTCATTTTGAGAGAATTCCGGTGCAACAGGTCAATCACGATGTATTGCTTTTTTAAATATTCTGTGTTACAACTCTTATTAAAAGAAACGGAAATTATCACTGCTCATATCCTTTTTTTTGTATTTTGGCCGGCAAATGGTGACTCCCAATATTTAAATAATGTCTACGTTAAATATGATCGCTGCACTGAAAGAAGGAAATACTACTGTTTTCAAAGAATTGTTTAACGATTACCATCTGAAGGTATATTTGTATGTCTTGTCCAAAACGAATTCCCAGTATATTGCAGAAGAGACTACGCAGATCACATTCATTAAACTATGGGACTACCGCCTACAACTCAACGAATCCCAGGAGGTAGGGAAACTGTTGTTCCATATAGCCCGAACCACGTGTATTGACTTACTCCGGAAAGATATGGTGAGAGACCGGTTGCTGAAGCAGGAAAAGCTAACAGGAAACGATACCCTGCATATTTCTGATACGATAGAAGTAAAAGAGCTTCAGCAAAGGATAAGCCACGTGGTCGATAATATGCCCCCTGTCAGGAAGAGAGTATTCGAGCTCAGTCGCTATGAATTTAAATCCTATAAAGAGATTGCAGAAATGCTCTCCCTGTCTGTTAAAACAGTAGAAAATCATATAGCCCTTGCGATCAAACACCTGAAGAAATCTTTGATCCTGTTAATCCTGCTGTTCCTGCACTAAAAAAAATTTATCTTCTCATTAGGGGATGCGCTATTTTCAAACGATATTATTGCAAGCGTCTCCATTATCCACGCTAAAAGATGATCTCAAGAGAATTAATTGCCAAATATTTCAGGAATGAATGTAATGACAATGAAAAAAAATTAGTGCTGGAATATTTTCGTGATAACCCGGAGGAATGGAACATGTACATGCCCGAGGAGGAATGGGATAATTTTGTAGTGAACCAGGAAGTGGATCCTGACCTTTCCAGGAGGATGTTTAAAACGGTAAGCAGCCAGTCTTTCAGGAAAGGCAGGAGGCTGCAGATCGCATGGCTGGCAGCTGCAGTATCGGCCGGCGTGATCATTGGCCTGTTATGGATGTACAGACCTGCCGCCAGGACGCCTATTGTAGCAAGCGAAACTTCTTCCGGAAGTTTGGAGCGGATGACGGAGAAAAAGAATATTTCCAATGCGCTGATGCGCATCACACTGGCTGACGGTTCTGAAGTCTTGTTGTCGCCCAACAGCAGTATACGGTTTGCCGATTCGTTCCTTTCTGATAAAGGCAGGGCTGTATACCTGTCAGGACAGGCTTTGTTTAAAATAGCCGGAGATAAGGGCAACCCTTTCATTGTATATGCAGACAAGCTGGCTACCACCGTGCTGGGTACGTCCTTTACCGTACAGTCGTTTACAGAAAGTGATGTAATAAAAGTGAAACTGCATGAAGGTAAGGTACAGGTATCCGCTGCTGATCCCAGCCACACAGCATGGAAAGACAAAGTAGTCCTGCTGTCGGGTGAAGAGCTGACATATAGTAAAAACAGGATGCAGGCAAGTATCAGGCACAATGCGCCTGCAGAGCATTTGGTAAAAGCCGGTCCTGCAAACACTAAAACATATACTGTTCGCAGGCCAGACTGGTATACTTTCGATGCATCACTGCTTTCAGAAGTGCTTGATCAGCTCAGCAGCTACTACCAGGTGGATATTTATTACTATCCTTCTGATCTGCGTAATAAATATTTTTCAGGCAAACTACATAAAACAGATTCATTAGAAACAATATTAAAAGATATAGCATTGCTCAACCAACTTACTATCGAGAAAAAACAAGACGGCTATATCATCAGAAAAACTGATTGACCAAATAACAAACAGACATCAATTTCCACCAACGTTGATAGATCAACGGGGTTTTTTATTCCCTAAATAAAGACAGTCTACATGAAAAAATGGAATTCCTCCTATGCCCTGCTGGGCGTAACGGTGATGCTTTGCCTTTTCCCACTGTTCCTGCATGCCCAAAAACGAGCGGATGTAGCGGGCATCGTAAAAAATGAAACAACAGGAGAACCACTATGGGGCGTTAACGTTACCGTTAAAAATGCTGCCAACAATTTTTCTGCTTCTGTACAAACAGACAATAAAGGGGTCTTCTCTTTCAATCGATTGCTTTCAGGCACCGGGTACTCTTTTACCTTTTCTTTTGTTGGTTTTGAATCCCAAACACTGAGCGGGTATATCCTGAAACCGGGAGCTGATTTCTCCTTGCTGGTAGGCCTTAAAAGCCGGGAACAGCAGATCAGTGAAGTAGTGGTGGTAGGATATGGTTCTATGAAGAAAAAAGACCTGACAGGCGCTATCAGCCAGTTGAAGACAGCCAGGTTGGAAAAGGAAAGCCCGCAATCAGTGCAGGACCTTCTCCGAAGCGGGGTTCCGGGATTAAATATCGGGCAGAATACCTCCGCAAAAGGCGGCGGAGATATGCAGATACGCGGACAACGTTCCTTAACTGCCAGCAACGACCCACTTATTGTGCTGGATGGTGTCATATTCTTTGGAGAGCTATCTGAAATCAATCCCCAGGACATTGACCATTTTGATGTACTGAAGGATGCCTCGGCAGCCGCCATTTATGGAGCAAAATCTGCAAACGGTGTGGTGATCATCACCACCAAGAAAGGTGTGACAGACAAACCTGTTATCCGGTTTAGTGCCAATACCGGTGTGGCTACTATGGGCAGCAAACGCCGGGTATACGATGCACCCGGTTACCTGAACTATCGCACCGATATGTTCAATAGTACCACGAGGTGGGCCACCCCCGCGAAATATGTACAACCTACAAATGAGAATCTCTCCAAATACAACATCACAATGGCCGACTGGCTCGCCTATGATGCGCAAACAGGTGATCCAAACGATATATGGCTGCGACGCATCGGCCTGTTCGATAAAGAGCGGCAGAACTACGCCCGGGGCAACACCTATGATTGGTTTGACAACTCCTTTCAACGCGGCTTACAACAGGATTACGATGTAAGCTTTTCAGGAAGAAATAAAAATGTGCTGAATTACTATCTGTCCATGGGATACCTGAACAATGAGGGCATTATTGTAGGCGATAAATACCGCGCCTACAGGGCAAACATCAAGGTCGACGGAAAAGTTAACAAATGGATGCATACCGGCGTGAACATCAACTTCCAGGATCGCTCCGATGGTAACTTCGCGGTAGACTGGGCCGGGCAAATCATCAGC
Source organism: Chitinophaga hostae (assembly GCF_018224885.1). GTDB lineage: Bacteria > Bacteroidota > Bacteroidia > Chitinophagales > Chitinophagaceae > Chitinophaga > Chitinophaga hostae. Next base: position 153,019 of record NZ_JAGTXB010000016.1, read on the forward strand.
AATACTCCCTTTGCACTTCCTTATGATGAAAACGGGAAACTGGATCCCTACCCCATGGGAGCCAGCGTAAGTCAGGGCATTAACTCCGCATTCAATAATCAATACAAGAAGCTGGAAAAAGGATATACCGTTTTAAATACCACTATTTACCAGACGATCAAACTGCCATTTAATATCAGCTATCAACTGAACTTCTCCCCCCGCATGCAATGGTTCTACAACAGGTACCAGGAATCATCGCAGAATCCCTTATGGTCGGATAACGGAAAGGCCATCCGGGAAAACACAAAGAATTTCGATTGGCAGATAGACAATATCATTTCATGGGATTATACTTTCGCTAAAAAACATAACGTGAAAGTAACGCTGCTGCAGAATGCCGAAGAGCACAAGTCATGGAATGAAAGTATCACTGCCAGGGATTTTTCTCCAACTGACGCATTGGGCTTCCATAATGTAGGCGCCGGTAATCCCTTAAAGACGACCATCAGCAGCAATGACCAGCATAGCACCGGCGATGCCCTGATGGCCCGGTTGTTCTACTCTTACAACAACAAATATATGCTCACAGCTTCCATACGCAGGGATGGATACTCCGCCTTCGGTCTGTCCAACCCGAGAGCCACTTTTCCTTCGCTCGCCTTTGCGTGGAACTTCGCCGACGAACGCTTCTTCCACTGGAAGCCAATGAGCAGCGGAAAACTGCGCTTATCCTGGGGGATGAACGGCAACCGTTCCATCGGTATATACCAGGCATTATCCAATCTCACTACCGGCGCAGGGCGCTACGCTTACGTGCAGGCAAATGGCTCGGTATACGAACTGTCACAACTATATGTGGACAGGATGGCCAATCATAACCTGAAATGGGAAGCCACCTCGTCATGGAACATGGGACTCGACTTCGGCTTCCTCAACAACAGGATCACCGGTAATATAGAGGTTTATAACATGCCTACCACCGACCTGCTGATGAACCAATCCCTCCCCGACTTTACCGGCTTCAGCACCGTCACAACCAACCTGGGCGAAGTAGTCAACAGGGGCTTCGAATTAGGTCTGACCTCGCGGAACATGGAGCGAAAAAACATGGAATGGTCTACCACACTGGGATTTTTCTTCAACAGGAACCAGGTCAAACACCTTTATTACACTTACCAGGATGTGCTGGATACCGACGGTAAAGTGGTAGGCTCCAAAGAGATCAATGACATATCGAATGGATGGTTCATTGGTCATGATATCAGCTCCATATGGACCTACAATGTATTGGGCATATGGCAGGAAAGCGAAAGAACCCAGGCTGCCAGATACGGCGAAATACCCGGGGACGTGAAAGTAGAAGACGTTAACAACGACGGAAAATACACCAATGACGACAAAAAATTCATGGGTACTACTACCCCACGCTTCCGTTGGACGCTGCGCAATGATTTCACCCTATTCAGGAACTTTGATTTCTCTTTCAATATATACTCGAACTGGGGGCATAAACAAACCTCTTCAGACTATCTCAACAATTTCGGCTCAGGTACAGACAGAAGTAATTCCTATGTCAGGAATTACTGGACGCCGGAAAACCCATCCAATAAATATGCACGGCTGAACTCCACCAATGTGCAGAACATAACACCTTCACGCGTCATTGATAAGACCTTTATCCGCCTCGACAACGTTTCCGTTTCCTATTCGTTGCCTGCAAATATTGCGGGAAGGCTGGACATGAGCCAGTTCAAAATATATGCAGGCATACGAAATGTTGCCGTATGGGCAAAAGATTGGGAGTACTGGGATCCGGAAACTACCTCCCTGATGCCCAGACATTACACAATTGGTATGAATGCTACTTTTTAAAAGACTAAACCACTGTACAATGAAGATCACCTTACATAAAACTATAAATATCCTGTTACTGGGAGCTGTCATGCAAGTGCCGTTAAGCTGTTCTAAAGACTGGCTAAAGCCGGATCCGCTATCCTTCTATGAGCCTTCCATTACCTTTACTTCCAAAGAAGGATTGCAGGCTGCCATCAGCAGTTGTAACCGGAACCTTACCTATGTGTGGACCGGCGAAGGAGCTCCCCTGCTGACAGACCTTCTTTTTTCAGAAGCAGCGGTGAATGGCACTACCGATAAATCCGGGCCGGCACAGGATCTGAATGCCATGATCACACCGATCTCCGATAACAACAGTGTCAATACCAACAAGATTAATTTCTTCTGGTATGAAGGATATAAAGGCATTAAATACGCCAATACCATCATATCTAATCTTGACAGGGTGCCAGGACTGGATCCGGCCCTGCGGAACCAGATGATGGGAATGGCCTATTTTCACCGGGCCTTCCGCTACTTGTGGTTAATATTCGACTTCGGGGATGTGCCCTTGCTGACCAAAGAAATAACTTCTCCAAAATTCAATTTCCGTACCACCAAAAGAGAGGTGATCTTACAACAACTGATAAGTGATATGGAGTTTGCGGTGAAATATGTGCCGGCTAACAGCGATTTCGGGATGGTCAACAAAGGCGCCTGCCAACAGCTACTGATCAAATGCTACCTGGCCGCCGGACAGTTTGACAATGCAATAGCAGTTGCCAACACACTGATTAACGGTTCCGGCTATTCGCTCATGACAGCACCCTTCGGCACTTTTGTCAATCCGATGCCCGACATTCATAATATTACCCGGAATGTAATATGGGACCTGCATCGCGGGCCCAATAAATCCATCGCGGCCAACAAGGAAACCATTTTTAATGTCATTAGCCGGGAAGATCTTGTAAACAGCCGCCAGGATATGCTCACCATGAGAAATGCAACACCTTTTATTTCCGGCTCCGGCAATCAACTGATCAGCACACCTTCCGGTAAACCCGGTCTGAGCACCAGTTATATACTAACGCATGATAAAATAGACATGCGTAAAACCTATGGCAGAGGAGTTGCCATCAGCAGACCCACCTGGTACAGCACCAATACCATCTGGAACGATCCGGATGACCTGCGCCACAGCGTTAGCACAGGAAACTGGATGCGTATGGAAGACATGGTATATAATAATCCCGCCCTGCTCACCGACCAGGACCTCTATTACGGAAAGCCATTGCAGAAGTATAACAGCGCCGGAAAGGTATTGGTTATGGATACCATCAGGACCTGGTTTGAATGGCCCCACTATAAGTTATGGGTTGAATCACCCAGAAGCGAAACGGTAGATAATTATGCCGGTGGCGCCAGCGACTGGTACATCTACCGGCTGGCAGAAACTTACCTGCTGCGGGCAGAAGCCTATTTTTGGAAAGGTGAGCTGGCGCTGGCTGCCGAAGATGTAAATATCATCCGGCGTCGCGCGCATTGCACGAAGATGTATGGCGCCGGCGAGCTTACCATGGGAGCCATCATGGATGAAAGAGCCAGGGAGCTTTTTTATGAAGAGCTGAGACATATGGAGCTGAGCCGCGTATCCTACATCTTTGCACTTACTCATAAAGCTGATGAATTCGGTAAAGCATATACCATAGAAAACCTTTCCAAAAGCAGCTACTGGTATGAGCGTGTGAGCAGATATAATAATTTTTACAACAAAGGTGTGAAGACCGTATACGGCGCCATATTCACAGCCAGCCCATATCACCTGCTATGGCCGGTACCTCAGTCGGATATAGATGCTAACAGGGAAGGGCGGCTTAACCAGAATTTTGGCTATTCAGGATATGAAATGAACCAGCCGCCAATAGATAATCTTAAAGATGCTATTGCGGCACAGCAATAACATTATGGAGAAAAACGGCAGCAGGTTTGCTGCCGTTTTTTTTTATGACAGGCGATCGGCTGATAACATACAAAACAAAAACCTACTGTTGTATTCCTGACAAAAGTCAGCACTATTACTAATGAATATCATGTTAATCACGAAAAGCGGCCGGTATCTTTGGTTTATTTCTAACTATCATGAAATTAAATTTAGCAGCTATGTCCCGGATTGTCACTATTACATTGAATCCAGCAATAGACAAAAGCACTGCAGTACCGGTATTACTGCCAGAGCGAAAACTACAATGCAGCATACCGGTCTTTGAACCCGGGGGAGGCGGTGTTAACGTGGCAAGGGCTATTGTAAAATTAGGTGGCAGTGCTAAGGCCGTTTATCTTGCAGGCGGCCATTCCGGTAAATTTTTTGATGCCCTGTTAAGTGCAGAACGGGTTCCGGCGTTATCCGTTCCCATTGCCGGACATACAAGAGAAAACCTTATTGTTACGGATACCAGCAACGATGCCCAGTATCGCCTTGACATGCCAGGTCCGGTAGTTGATACCCACGAATGGCAGCACTTACTGGAAGTCATCAGGGGAATCGATAATATAGATTATCTTGTTGCCAGCGGTAGCCTGGCTCCTGGAATACCACCTGATATATTCGCTTCTTTCAGTGCTATTGCAGCTATTAAGGGGGCCCGGTTTATTGCAGATACCTCCCGGGAAGCATTAAAACAGGTGTTACGGGAAGGGACTTACCTCATCAAGCCCAACGTGCGGGAACTGGCTGGCTTTGCCGGTGTAAATACACTGAATACGGAGGAAATTATAAATGTGTCAAAACAGATCATCAGCAAAAAGCGCTGTGAAGTGATAGTAGTGTCTATGGGGAAGACAGGTGCAATGTTAGTGACAGCAGATCTTTCACTAAAGATCCCTGCACCGGGAGTCACAAGGGTAAGTACAGTTGGCGCTGGCGACAGCATGCTGGCCGGCATTGTTTACAGTTTATCCATTGGTAAGGAAATACTGGAGGCTGTGCAATATGGAGTGGCCTGCGGTACCGCTGCTACATTGAACCCCGGTACCGCTTTGTGTAAAAAAGAAGATGTGCAGTTGCTTTTTGAGGAAGTCTGTAAAAAACAGTCCTTAACAGTTAGTCTTTAGGAATGAAAGTAACCAGTATCAGAAAAGTAATTAAAATTTTGGGGCCCGGACTTATTACCGGCGCCAGTGATGATGACCCCTCCGGTATTGCTACCTATTCTCAGGCCGGCGCTCAATTCGGGCTTGCTACGTTATGGACCGCATTAATCACTTTTCCGTTGATGGCGGCAATACAGGGAATGTGTGCCAGAATAGGGCTCGTAACATCCCAGGGGCTGGCTGCAACGCTCCGGCAGCATTATCCGAGATCATTTCTGTACGTGATGTTGTTTTTAAGTTTTCCCGCTATAACGCTGAATATAGGCGCTGATATCCAGGGAATGGGAGCCGTTTGTCATATGATATTCCCTGCTGTTTCCGTGTCCGTTTTCTGCATTATTATCACGTTTCTGCTGATAGTCGTCATTATCCGGTATCCTTATCAGAAAATTGCCGCCATTTTAAAATGGCTTTGTGCTTCCCTGTTACTATATATCATTGTTCCCTTTTTAGTGGAGCAGCATTGGGGACTGGTTGCCAGAAACACCTTCATTCCGGTTATCCATTTCGATAAGGCGTTTGCATCAATTATCGTGGCTATCCTTGGAACCACGATTTCTCCATATCTTTTTTACTGGCAAGCCACGATGGAGGCGGAAGACAGGATACATCACCACATTATCGTGGTAGATAAAAAAATACTGAATAGCATGAAAGTAGATGTAAACACTGGTATGCTATTTTCCAATATTGTCATGTTTTTTATTATTCTCGCCACCGGTACTGTACTCTACCCGGCGGGTATCAGGCAGATTGACACCGTAGATCAGGCTGCCAAAGCGTTGGAACCACTGGCAGGCAAACTGACCTACCTGATCTTCGCCACCGGTGTACTTGGCACTGGTTTGCTGGCGATCCCGGTGCTGACAGGAGCACAATCATATATGTTAGCGGAAACATTGGGATGGACAGAAGGTTTGGATAAGAAATTCTCCCAGGCAAAGCCTTTCTATATTTCTATTATCATTTCCCTGCTGGTAGGTTTACTGTTGCAATTTTCAGGAATCAGCCCACTGAAAGCATTACTATATACCGCGATTTTATATGGCGTAACAGCTCCCGTGCTAATAGCAGTTATTTTACACATCGGCAACAACAAAGAGATCATGAAAACAAATACCAATTCGTGGTTTTCTAATCTTTTGGGCATTTTAACGCTGATAATCATGACCACAGCGGCTGTGGCACTGATCTGGTTCCAGCTGAATTAGCTCATGCTGATTTAAGAAAGATGGCGTGAGATAAAGGGAAGCGGATGCGCTGAGAGGTAGCTTGTTTTAAAAAGCAATATAATAGCAGCTGTTGCCAGCAACAACGTGGATGGAAAAGCTGAGCCGGCACCGAGTGGGGCTATTGCTACCAGGAAAACCGCGGCAGCAATTAACCCCAACCTCAGCACCGTGCCTCTGGCAGCAATGAAAATTCCTGTTACCAGCTGACATATTGAAATAGACACGACAATAGCAGTAATGTTGTCACGGAACGCACCATAAATAAATTGCTCGTAAGCAGGGGAAGCAGTCATCCTACCGTATACCATGAACAGCTCCGGTTCCCGGATTGCCATAAAAGCATTAAAAAAAGCAGCCCCGATGAAAATTACGGATAACAAAAACCGCGCAACAGCAGGCCGGAAAATAGCCGCTATCAAAACTGCCAAACTAACTCCATTTGCCACCAGGTAAGTAAGGGAGAAAATATTTGCGTGCATGATATTAAGTTTAAAGTAATCAAACAGAATCAATTTCCTTATTCAATAATAAAATTAGTTGAGCGCTGACTTTAAACTAATGACACCGGTCATCTCTGTTCTTGATTCAGATCATACCTATGACACTGACGATAATCAGGGTTTATGCTAATATGGATCATATGTCATTTTCCCAACCGGATTTAATTTTGAGTAAAATGATCCATGATGCAAAAGATTATAGCCATATTGGATGGCCTTCGATTTTCAGAGAGCACGCTTCATTACGCTATACTAATAGCGCAGCGCCAAAATGCGCACCTAACCGGAGTTTTTTGCAACGATTTCACATATAATAGTTTTAACCTATACGAGTTACTAAAAGCGGGAACTGACCAGGCAGTGATCAGGCAGCTTGAAGCCGCTGATGAAGTAAAGCGAGAAGTATCTGCCGCCACATTTGAAGCTAGCTGCCAAAAAGCAGGGATCGCTTACAGTGTTCATCGCAATACAAATATTTCCCTCCAGGTTGCACTGGAAGAAAGCATTTATGCAGATTTGCTGATTATAGATGCGCGCGAAACATTTGTGCATGATAAAATAAGCCCTCCCACCCGTTACATCCGGGACCTGCTGGCAGATGTACAGTGCCCGGTACTCATAGTACCAGGTCAGGTTTGGGTGCCTTCCGCCTTCAATAATATCACTAATATCGTATTGTTATATGATGGAGAACCATCTTCCGTTTATGCTATAAAAATGTACAGCTATCTGCTGCCCTTCCTGCAAACTCTCCCAACAACCGTACTATCAGTTAATGCTGAAGGTAATCATCTGGTGAATAAACACCTGGTAAAGGATTTCATTGAAAAACATTTCCCCGATGCGGTATATAAAGTAATGGAAGGGGTACCGGAAAAGGAAATTCTGAATTATATGATTCATCAGCAAAAAGGAACTGTTGCGGTGCTTGGGGCATATAGGCGAAGCACCGTTTCCCGATGGTTCAGGGAAAGCATGGCTGATGTATTGATGCAGGAGCTATCCTTTCCATTGTTTATCGCTCATAATAAATAATAACCATGACCGTAAACAATCAAAATCCTGATCATAGTCATGTTCTGTTGCCTCATTTGCTGATACCTTAGTTCGATTTAACATTAAATAAAAAGATGATGCAAGATAATTTGAACGGCCATTTACCACAACATGAATCCTGGAAGTATATTCTGAAGGTAATAGAAGATGAAACCATTTTTTTCAAAACAAAACTGGCTCATATTCTTTCAAATGATTTTGAAAAAAGTTATTTGCACCATCTGGAAATTTTCCAGCATAGATTCCTTAAAATGGATGAACAGGTAGCGCTGCTCCGACATGAAGTAAGAGAGCTTGAAGAAGTTCTGCAAAAAAATAATTTGGCAGCCATCCATCCGGAGAGTATTGCCCTGTTGGAAAAAACGATGGGAGCAAAGATTGACGGATTGCGGCAAAGCTTTGATACTGTTGCCGCTGATTTCAGAATATATTTACGTCAGCCTTTCTCCTGAAACTAAGACAACATATTGGCTAATTTTTTCTCATCGAGAATGATGACAATGCCGTCCTTTATATCAATCAGTTTTTCGTCACGGAAGTCGCTTAAAGTCCGGATAAGCGACTCCGTGGCAGTACCTGCAATATTAGCCAGGTTTTCGCGGCTGATCTTTATAACGAATGGAGGCTCGTTCTGAGGATTATATTTTTTATGAAGATTTAACAACGCTTCGGCTACTTTCTTTCTGAGGGAATTATATGCCAGCCCAAGCAACTGCTGTTCCCTGGAAGCCACATTTTTAGCCAGCATCCGGATAAACTGCAACGCCACTTCATAATTGTTATGAAGCAGCTCTTCAAAATCTGCCAGGGGAATAACAGCAATTTCAGTTTCTTCCATCGCCACCGCCGTGTCTTTATAAACAGATCCTTCCAATAACGCAGTATACCCCAAAAAATCCCCGTCGCTATATAGCTCTGTTACCAATTCTTTACCCAGATCATTGCTTTTGGAGGTCTTTACTTTTCCTTTTAGAACAAAAAACAATCTCGAAGGATGGTTTCCTTCCGCATAAATAGTTTGCTTTTTTTTGTATTTGTCAATATTCCGTCCTTCGGCGAGCGCTTTAAGGGATTCTTTCCCGGTTGCTTCATACATTAGCTTGTTTAGCCCCTGCAAGTTGGGTGTGTATTGTTGTTTTTTGATAGCGGCTTTTTTTAACCTGCTTGATATCGCATCCCACAACTCCGTTCCGGTAAAAGGCTTGGTAATATAATCATCAGCTCCCATGCCCATCCCTTTTCTGAAATCGGCCCTTTCCGTTTTCGCTGTCAGAAAAATAAACGGGGTATCCTTTACTTCTTCATGCTGCTGCATAAGATGCAAAACGCCAAATCCATCCAGTACAGGCATCATGATATCGCAAACTACCAGGTCAGGATGATGCTGAAGGATCATTTCCACCCCTGTTTTTCCATTGTCGGCTGTAAGCACGCTGTATCCGGCTATGGCTAAGATGTCTACAGTATTCTCACGTAGCTCTTCGTTATCTTCAATCAACAGTATTTTTTTCATATTAATAGGGGGAGTTTTCTTTATCAATGGGGAAAACAATCGTGAAAGTAGTACCAATATTCAATTCACTACTACATAAAATATTACCATTCATCATCTCACTGTATTTATGAACAATATGTAATCCTAAACCGGTTCCCTGAATGTTAGTGACATTACTCCCACGATAGAAACGCTCAAAGAGATGTTGCTGATCTTCTTCTGACATACCAATTCCATTGTCTTTAACAAGAAGTGTAAACTTATCTTCGTCTTTGATGGTTTCGATTTCTATTACGCTGCTGGTCTTTGAAAATTTTATTGCATTCCCCAACAGATTCATCACAATGTGCTTTATCAGCGAAGGGTCCAGAACCATTTTTTTTCCACCAATATGTTTGTACTGTATTACCTGGTTGTCTTTGATGATACCCTGCATTTCCTGTATAATGGTATTAAAATGCTCCTCGATGTCAAATTCAACGCTTCGCACTTGTACTTTACCCTCTTCAATTTTACCAACAGAAAGAAAATCATTCAACGTATCCGTTAACAGGCTGACATTGTTAACAATTCTTTGGATGTGTTTATTACGAATTGGTTGATCCTGATCCGTGTCATAATGTTTTACCAGGAATGCAGAGGAAAGAATTGTACTTAATGGCGTGCGGAATTCGTGGGAAGCCATCGAAACAAAACGTGATTTAAGGTCACCCAGCTCTTTTTCTTTTCCCAATGCAATAGTTAGCTCTTCTTTGGATGCCTCCAGCTCTTCCAGCGCCCGACGAAGTTTTATGGTACGGTCCTCTACCATATCTTCCAGTTCGCTATAAAGCTTTTCTACCCGTTCCTCCGCTTTTTTACGTTCAGTAATATTACTGATGTAGGCGATTACAAAATTGCCTTCCTCATTAGCGTAATGACTAAGACTGATCTCTACCGGAAATTCCGTTCCATCATTACGAACTGCATACAGATCAAGGCCAATCCCCATTGGCCTGCTCTGCGGATCGGCATTATATCTTTCCCTGTGGCCTACATGACGATGGTGAACACGTTGAGGGATGAGAATTTCTACTTTTTTGCGCAATAAACCTTCCCGCTTATATCCAAACTGTTGCAGCGCAAAATCATTAATGAGTACAATTTCTCCTTCTTTATTCGCCACCAATATTCCAATGCTTGCATAATCAAATAAAGCACCAAAACGTTCCAGTTCTTTGTTGAGTTGCTGCTTATAACGCCTGTCTGCTAAAATATCGGTAATCCTGAAAAAACAGTAATCCTTATGATCATGTTTAAGGAAAATTTCTTCGTATACGCCCCGGAAAGTTTCGCCCTTGATGTTTCTAAACTCCCGTTCCGCAATCAGGTTATCTGCGGCCGCCTGCGTCATTCCCGATGCAATGCCCAACTTGTCCTGATCCATCACCAGTTCCAGTGCCGCATAATCCTCTGTTCCCAACATCTGCGTACCTGTCTCGTTGATATAAATCAATTTACCATTTTTGAGATCTCTTACAGCAACAAGCCCGGGAACGCGTTCCAGTATTGCTGCAAATATGCTCAGTTGAAAGTTTGTGTCCAGATCACCAATTGATAAACTCATAATATCTGTCAGTAAGGTTGTATGATTTTTAAATCTCCTATTCTCCCAAAAGCACCAGTCGGCGGAATTCCTGCTTCCGCTTTGCGTGGTATTGTTCAACAGCATATTTTTGAAAGTGTTCCATCGCTTCTTCAACGGAATCTGTTAACAGTATATACTGCATATCACTTGGAGATATCATATAATTTTCAATCATTTTGTGAAATAGTGGCATCAACGGCTCCCAATAGCCCCGGTTCATCAACACCAGCGGAAAGTTAAGAATTTTATGAGTTTGTATCAAAGTGAGCGCCTCGGAAAACTCATCCAGGGTTCCGATCCCACCAGGCAATATCATAAATCCATACGAATATTTGAACATAAGCACTTTACGTACAAAAAAATATTTACAATTAAATTGCAGGTCAAGATACCTGTTAGCGGCTTGCTCCCTGGGCAAACTAATATTACATCCCACTGATTTCCCCCCTGCTTCTTTCGCTCCCCTGTTAGCAGCTTCCATAATCCCGGGACCACCACCGGTCATAACTGTAAAACCAAGTTTCGCAATACCTGCCCCTGTTTTTCGTGCTAATTCATAATACTCGAATCCCGGATTTACCCTTGCTGATCCAAATACCGCGATACAAGGCCCGGCAAAATGCAATATCCTGAATCCACGGATAAATTCAAACAGCACTTTCAATGAAAAGAAAAACTCCTTTGTCCTGGACCGGGGTCCTTCCATGAAATATTTTTCTTCGTGTCCCGGCAATCGCGGAATGGCAGCGAAACGCTGTTTGTCCGTATTATCAATGTCCATAAGTTAAATATTAAGAAATCAATTTCCAATTATCTTTTCTCCGGGATTATGACCGCTATCATATCACCGCGTGATTATGCTCATTTTCCGGTATCCGGAACAACGCTATACTTGTATTTGAATAAAATCTTTTTTTATGCAGATATATATTAGCGAAGAAGCTGTAGTAGCGGATATACAGGACAGGTTCCAAACCTTATATCCGTACCTGAAACTGGAGTTCTTCAGGAAGCCACATACGAAAGGTGAATGCTCCTCCGGGGAAGAAAAAATATCACCGGAAACACCCATAGAAAAAATACGCATAAAACATACCTTCGGCTGGATCGACATCAGTTACTACCGGACCGCCGCCGCAGTGGAACATGATTTCAGTTACATCTTCGGGTTGAGCACACAAATACTCCGCAAAGCAGGAACATTATGGCTGGAAACCACCAGCACAGATAGCTGGACCCTCGAAGAGCTGAATAATGCAGGCAGACCGGCAAAGAGCCATACATTCCAATTACCGGAGCAGCCGGACAATGATGGTGAATAAGATAGTATAAAAATGGAGGTTATGAACCGGATGGCCGTTTCTATTTCTCTGCTCTTTCGGCCAGATCATGGCCTTCCTTTTTTGTAGCCATTTCCCTTATGGCATCTCGTATCCCTTAATTTCTTTTCCAATTTTTGCCTCTAAAGATCCCGCTGTTGAAGAAACAAAACTATGATGCTGATCAGGATCAGGTATGATTTCAGGCAGTCTCATATTTCCTGATTTCAATCAGCAATTGCAGTGAGGCAAGTCATTTTTTTCATATAGCGCACAAGCTAGTTTAGCATAAAAATGCTTCACCAAACAAAAAGGAGGTTTTTATGACACCATTACTCCTGGGCAACCGTAATGCTTCACAACCAATAGTTTTTGATAATTTCTTCAATCCCAGGAAGGAAGGAATGAGTAGCGTCTATGACAATCAGACTCTCTAAAAAAATTCTTATGGAAAAAATACTATTTATATCAGATGCGGTTAGCATGAGCAGGGAATGTCTTGATTTCTCCTGTTACCTCGGTAATCTAACCCATTCCAAAGTTACCGGCGTATTCCTGGAAAACCAGGAAATGGAACTCAGATCAAGCGAAACGCTGCAGGAAATAGCCGTTTGTGCCCCTGTTCCCGGGGCTCCCCCTGATATGCAAAAACAACTATACAGCGATAAAAATATTTCATGCTTTAAAGATATCTGCGAATCCAACGGTGTAAACTGCGAGATACATAAGAACTTGGGGATGCCGGCAGCCGAAGTAATAAAAGAAAGCCGGTACGCCGATATGCTTGTAGTCGACGCTGCCACCAGCTTTTCATGGAAACCGGAGGCCAGTCCAACAGCCTTCGTAAGGGAAATCCTGGAGAAGGCCGAATGCCCGGTTATTATTGCACCAGCTGAATTTAACGGCATACATGAAGTCATATTTACCTACAATGGCAGCATGTCTTCTATGTTTGCCATTAAACAGTTTGCCCATTTATTCCCGGCATTACGCCATTGTAAAATTACGGTACTCACCATCATGGAAGCTGATGAACAGCTAAAGGGAAACAAATCCAATTTACAGGAATGGTTGGACATTCACTATGAAAATGTACAATTATTAATCCTTGAAGACACGAATATCCGCGGGCGATTACTCGAATACCTGTTTGGAAGAGAGAATGCCTTTATTGTAATGGGAGCATATGGCCGTAGTTTACTCTCCAAAGCCATAGTTCCTAATCCGGCAGAAACGGTTATAAAACTGATAAGTCAACCTATTTTTATTTCTCACTATTAATAAACTGTTCTATGAAAAAGATTATAGCAGTCATCGATGCTTTACATTTCACTGAAGACCAGATAGCAGGCTTCAAATATTTTGCCGGAGAAACAAATAGCCTGCTAACTGTCGTTTGTCTTGATACGCTTACTACCGGTGCTATTCCGGTTGCAACCATGTTCCCCGAACCTGCCATTATCGGGTACGATCAGATCAGCGTTGAGGGAAGGGCAGCCCTTCAATGGCAGAGAAATGAAAATATAAAACAGCTGCACCAGATCTGCGATAATGATCATGTTAATATAGTGATAAGGGAGTCGGTTAATTCCCCTATAGAGGAAGTCGTTGCCGCCAGCCGGTTTGCAGATCTGTTACTGGTTAGCAACAGCACCTCTTTTGCGGCCCTTATTGATAGCAACCCGCCCAGATTTTTGAAAGATGTGCTGGCAGAAGCAGAGTGCCCTGTAATGGTACTTCCGGATGTCCTCTCACCTGTTAAGGAAATAATATTTGCCTACAATGGCACGTACTCCTCCATATATGCCATAAGGCAGTTTACATTACTATTTCCCTATTTTACGAATATCCCCGTAAAAGTGGTATATGTGGCAGAAGATCATCAGAAAGTGCTGCCATTTGAAGTCAAATTAAAATCTTACCTGGAGCAACACTATGCTAACGTTGAGTATGTTATCATGAATGGAGAGCCGGCAACAGCGTTCCTGGCGCTATTAATACGCAGAAACGATTGCATCGTCACCTATGGCGCCTTTGGCAGAAGTGGCGCATCACGTTTCTTCCACCGGAGTGATGCCGAAAATATATTACGCACTACTAATATTCCTATTTTCATCACGCATCCTTAAAATCTTATTTATGAAAGGTATTATCATTTATAAAGGAAAGTATGGCGCTACCCGGCAATATGCAACCTGGCTGGCGGCAGCATTGAACATTCAGGCCGTGATGGCCGGCAAAGAAACGAAAAGCCAGCTGAAAGATGCAGATTATATAATAATGGGAACCAGCGTCTATATAGGAAAATTGCAGCTTCGTCGTTGGGTAAAATACAACCAGAAGCAGCTGGCAAATAAAAAACTATTTCTCTACCTGGTGGCAGGTACGCCTTTATCAGAAAAAGAGAAGCTGCAAGCTTACATTACTACCAATATCAGCAGTGAAATCAGCACCAGGTGTACCTGCTTTTTCCTGCCCGGCAGGCTCGTGTTCAAAAAGCTTTCATGGGTAGATAGATGTTTGCTGACTATGGGAGCACACTTAGCGAAGGGCCGTGGCGAAAACATTGTAACCGCAGACTACAACGACGTGCAAAGAGAACATCTTTCCGACATAATAAAAATGGTACGTGACCTTAATAAAGTACCCGCTTAATGAAAGCCTTCCTTTTTATAATCCAAATCACTATACCCCCAGGCTGATAAGTAAATTGACAGACAATAGCTACAAAATACCCGCGACCCCGGACACCATAAGCGCCAGTTTACGTATAACCAAAACGGCCATACGTTTAGTGATATAGCGTATGGCCGTCAGAAACCTGTTAAATACATCATCAGACTTTCTTTTTAACATCGGAAATCTTGCCTTTTTTCAGTTTTTCAACGTCCTCCCACTTACGAGTATTAAGAATATCAGTATTACAACATCCTCCTTTTCTGGCCATCCATATACCCAGTTGCATAAAATCAAATTGTGCTAATTTATGCGCATCGGTATTAATCACCAGCTTCACGCCCCGGGCCACTGCTTCTCTTATCAATGTGTCATTTAAATCCAGCCTGTTAGGACGGGCATTTATCTCCAATGCAGTTCCGGTCGCTGCAGCCTTCTCAAGTACCAGATCCCAATTTACAGGGTATGGCGCCCTGGTACCAATGAGCCGGCCACTTGGATGTCCGATACAATGAACATAAGGATTTTCACACGCCTTGATTAACCGGAACGTATTATCTTCAGTAAAGTGACTGTGTATAGACGCTATCACCCAATCAAATTGTTTTAGCAATTCATCAGGTAAAGACAGCCGGCCGTTTTCTAAAATATCGACTTCCACCCCTCTCTTTACATAATCGCATCCCAAAGTATCATTGATACGTTTTATTTCAGCGCCCTGCCTTGAAATATCATCTGGCCGCAAAACATGGCCTGTTCTATCGTTGGAAGCATGATCGGTAATAACTATATATTGATAATGCGGAAATACATCAAACATATAGCGGGCAATATGTTCAATACTTTCTTCTCCATCACTCCACTCACTATGTATCTGCATATCGCCTCTTAGCCGGTCGAATGTAACCAGCGATGGTAGCTTGTGTAAAGCAGCGGCCGAAATGCCCTCCTGTTCTTCTCTCAGCTCAGGAGGTACATAATCCATCGTCATATACTGAAATATTTCTTCTTCAGTTTCAGTGGCTATATACCGGTTAATTTTATGATCATACAATCCCATAGGATCCAGGTGGTATCCTTTGGCAGATGCCATTGTTTCCATGAAAGCATTGTAGTTCCTGGATCCGGTATAATACAACAGTGCTGCTCCATAGTGTTTTTCATCGGTCAGATAGAGGAATACCAGCGCTTGATTATGTAATACTATACAGATTTTATTTTTCCCGGCAGCAATGACGCGCTCCGTAAACGGCATACGATCAATTTTGTAAAGCAGTTTTTTGCTCTCCGGTCCACTCACCTGTACTACTATATCGAAGTCCCCGATAGTATCTTTACCCCTCCTGAGACTTCCGGCCAGGGATGCTCTTTTTACTTCCGGAAATTGCCGGATTGTCTGCAGTATCTCATTTCCCTGCCGCTGTGCCTCCCACAACTGAATACGGTTATTGGGGCCTTTATCAAGTTTTAAAGCCCTCCTGATATCCTTCCTGTTTTCAGGCGTTAAGGCTTGGATGCGTTCAAGCTGTTCCAATACCACAGCAGTAGTAAGCTCTCTGAGATTTCCTACCCCGAGCGTTTTACAGATGGCAGCTACTTTATTTACTGTAATCCCCCTGATATCCAGCAATTCTGCAAGTGATGGAGGAATTGTTTTGCGGTTCACATGCGTTTTCATATAACTTCATTTTTGTTGTACATTAATCAGACCCATTCCAGTTTTCTGATATGTTCACATAAATGCCGCGCCTCCGTCAATGCTATTTGATATCTGAGTCCGGTGATGTTAGCGGCTGACAGATGTGCGGGCTTTTCTATCAGTGTACGACACAGTACTACTCCTTGTTGTAACAGCATATATTTTTCGTGATGACTTAATGTTGCGAGACAGGTGATCGGGTAAAGACCAGTTTTATCAATCACATCTTTCAGCCCTTTGCCCGCAGGGTAATCCCACGACAACATATTCAACCCTATACAAGACGCATATTGGGTCGCATCCGATGTAATACGCGTATTTGTTATCAACCATCCCTGATACGCTTGTTGCTGTTTATTGCTCATTTCTTTTATTTTCCATTCAATGTCTTTAAATCGCGACTGTATATATAGCGGGATCTTCACATCACAGTGCGTACCCTGCAGCTGATGATATTTACACTCTATTATGTATGTTCTTTTGCCTTTAACGGCGTAAATATCAACTTCATGCGCAATACAATGCCCGGTCATCAATTGGTTAGTGGTCGCGGAATACCCTGCTTGTCTGAAAAGCTCAGCTATATATTGTTCAAATGGGAACCCCGATGGACCTAGTTCGAAGATGGCCTGCTTAAGTCTGTACCGCCCTGCCACCTGCCCGGAAGATTTCTTTAATATATCGTACGCAGCTTTATATATCAGGTGGGTTGACATATCAGGATATACCTGTTTATACAGTTCATTGAGTATTTGCTCAATTAATTCAGGCGCTGCCCCTGATCGCTTCAATGATTGTTTTATCTTTTCCGATGAGAAGGGCACGCTGGCTCCATTGGACTTCGTTACAAATATTGCTGGTTGCTTGTCTTCCATGATCAAAATCTTTCTGTAACTAAATTACGTCTATACCAGGCCGCATTATGTGATATTCATTATCCTTTGGGGTGATTGTTGTCATGTATTCGTATTAAAGCAATTAAATCCTGATCATAATCAATATGACTATTGAGCAACATCATTGCCGGCAGGTACAGGAATACCTAATTTGAGTAAGATTAATTCGGCTGGTATATATCCGGAAGACAAAATCTTATTGTATGAAGATCATATTTAATTTCGTGAATGGCGTACTGGTTTCCGCAGTTCTTTTGTGGTCAGCCGCCTTGATATTGTATATTTTCACAAATATTGATTTATTATCTTTCCAGCGCCGGGAAGATATAAAACGGATTGGCCGATCCCGTAAGGACATAGTTTCCCCTGTGGATACTATTATGAAAGCTAAAAACGCCGGCAATATGCTTACGGATACATCGCAGTGTCATCATCTGACGTTTCATCCGGTTCATTAAAGCCAATTGCCAAATAGCCCTGTAATCTGCTCGATGCTTCAATATGCTGCTGTTAAAAATGGATCCTGGCGAGCGCTAACCTCTTACAGCACCTGACGATAAGAGATCTTATCCATGAGCAGCCATTTCCCGTCTAACTTTACCAGGTTAAACCGGTCAATAAACCGAAAAGTGGAGAAAGTCAATTGTACATGGGCAGACGCGGTATCCCCGTCCCAGGTATAGGAAAGAATTTCGGGCTGGCACTCCTGTAAGGCAGCCTTTTCAACGGCCTCGAGGTATTGCGGTACCGTCCACTGAGCCAGTTTTCCGTCCACCACCATTCTTATATAAGCATCCGGATGAAAGGCCCGCCGGAGTCTTTCGATGTCTTTAACAGGACGGCCTTCAAGATAATCGTTTATGGGAAGAAGGATCGACTGTTTTTCCGCTTCTATTTCTATTTTGTTTGCTATAGTTTCCATGTATGTTGAATTTACAATGATGAAACAAAATTAGTCAGACGCACCATGGCAAAATAAAACTATTCAAGCGGATACTTCTAATATTCAAACAACCTGTTTCCTTACTTCATTTGGCGTTGTACCGGCATGTTTCTTATAAAAGCTATTAAAATAGCCTGGGTACTGGAATCCAAGGCAGTACCCGATCTCCGAAACAGGCCAGTCTGTATAGAGCAGCAAATTGTTGGCCTCCAACAATATCCTGGCGGCTATATGCTCCGTAGTTGTTTTGCCGGTGAAGTCTTTAACCATCCTGTTTAAATGGTTCGTATGCAGCGAAAGCTGTTTGGCAAAATCTTTTGCAGAACGGAGTTGAAGTTCATGCTGACGCGAATCGATGGGGAACTGCCTATTCAAAAGCTCTAAAAACAAATTGGTTATCCTGGCAGCTGCATTCAAATCGCGGTCATAGTTCCGGGCCGGCTGTATCTTTAAGGCGTGGTGAACGATCAGATGAAGGTAATCTCGTAATATCTCATTTTTATAGACATAGTTCTCCATATTCTCTCTCATCATCGCTTTAAAAAAAGTCGCTATTTCGGCTACACTATCTGCATGAGGGAAAAAAACCTTATCGGTATCAATCTGGAACATCGGCAGATTAATAAGCAAGCCCTCCCTTTGTTGAACGAAAGCCTGGTTGAATATACAAAACCATCCACCCTGATCAGTTGAATCAGGATTCCAATTATAAGGAATCATGGGATTTGAAAACACGAGCGCCGGCCGATCAATATAAATGGACTGATTAGCATAATCGAGTCTTCCGGTTCCCAATATCAAAGTCACTTTATAATAATCCCTCCGGGAAAACGGAACGGCTCCTATACAGGATGCCCGCTCAAAAACGTTAATATGAGGCTTGTTGGCCCCGATTTTTTCCGGTGCCAGGTAATGAATACGCTCATAAAATCCTGAAATATCTTCCCGCTTCTTCATCGTACAAAATTACACAATACAGATAATAATGTAAGTCTCTGGTTATATTCTCTTCTTCAATGATTCGTATCAGCGTTAAATTATCGGATGAAGGAGGTTAATTTCATAAACGTGTTCCGGTTCGTAATTTTTCTTTTAATTGTTCCTTAACCTCCTTAGGCATACCGTATTGATAATCTTTCAGCAGTATCCCGTAAAACTGAATCCATTTTGCGTCGTCACCAGTTAAAAATTCATCTTTGTGTTTTCTTAAATAAAACCAAATATCATAGACCATATGAAATCCATTGATCGCCTGCTCTGAATTATTAAATGCAATAATTGCACCTGATATATCCTTATTCAGCAATGCCTGAAACCCTTTATACTCCCATTCCATAGCGGTATTATCCGGCCTGGCTGTTCCTTGTAACGAAACATTAATTTTTTGAATTTTTGCATCAATCTTTGTTAAGGAATCAGCTTTCTCCGCAGCTGGTAGTTTACTTTGTTCCACCAGCTCTCTCTTTGCTTTTAAGGCGTTGTAAATAATATAATCTTTATTAATAGTATCATAGAATATCTGCCATCTTTCCCTAAGCCGGTCAGTAGGCGTTACACATGCAAAGTACCTTGCAAGCGCCCATTGTTGCTCAATACTATCAGTATGGAGTACGATATTAACATACTTATCGTATACAACCATCTCTTTCATACCTGTTTCCCTATCCTGGATGCTTAATTCAATCATTTTTCCCAGGAAAACTGCGGCAACGGAAATCAAGTACCATTTAGCCAAATCGATGATCCCATCCCAATTTTTTATTTTCTTACCTATCAGGTAGAGTATACCGACCACCACAAGAAATAGAAGAGGCAGACTGATGTAAATAATTGCCAGTACGTTAATAATGTCAGAGGCATGCTTCATACTATAATTATTTTTTTATTTAAAAAGTCCCAACATACTTATGTATCCATCTCGATCCATACTTATCATTGAGGGCCAGTTACATGCACTATGCATTCCGGAAACGCTGCTTCATGCTTTTCTTTGCATCCGTCTGCTGTTTGTTCTGTCGGAAAATTGCCTAAATGCCTATGTCCCTTGGTTTCACAATCAACTGACCAGGGATTGGCCCAAGCCTCTACATTGATCATGACGGTATCTTTTAAGTTCAAACCGCTTCCCTTTTTGAAAGATGTCTTCTTCGGAACTATTTTCTTTGGGAGCCGTTCTTTTGCAGAAGCAACGTTCCCGGGATTCATTTTTTTCTTTGACTTTGCCATTGGAATATTATTTTAAGGTGTTATCTGAAGAATACTTTCTGAAAAGGTACTGTTGCCGAGATACCGATCTGTTTTTGTTGCCATACGGATTTGCCCAACTGCTGTGTATCTGTCATATCGTCAAAGGCCAAAAACAATTCAAAGTTTACATTTGATTTATCATCAGAAGAATCCAGGAACCGGAACAGCAGTCCCACATGTGTGTTATAAACAGGGAGCCGCGTTTTTGCAAATTCGCTGTGCGCAGTTATGTTTACTCCCCAGAATTGGCTACGGCCCAACATGCCAGTCATCTGAAGACCGAATTTATGCACCCAGAGCCGGGAGAAAGTGGTTCCGCTTATATCCCGTAACTTCTTATCAGTGGAAAACTGATAGATCGTATCATTCTGGGTATTGTTATGTAAAGTCGTTAAAGTAGATTCTCTCAGGTCATCAAAATTATTAGTATTGGCTGCAGTATAACTTATATTCCAGTAAAAGGAGTTGAGGCCGTTAAGCCCAATGGCTTTTGTCCATGATGGCAGTCTTTGCCAGAACCAATTATATCCAACACTAATTGAAAATCCATCAAACGGGCGATTTTCAACTCTCTTTGAAAAAACCAAAGTGCTATCATAAGTACTGTAATCAAAATGCTGGTAAGCTCCACTGGTAGTAAGCCAGCTTAAAGTGAAACTTGTCACGCCATCAGTCAGTAATTCCCTGTTCACTATCATATCATCGGCATTGCTTATAACTTTCTTAGCCCGTTTGTTGATAAGGGATCGTTTTGTAGTTGTATCTATTTCTTTGAGTTGTTCAATTAACTTATCGCGCTCGTCCAGCATATCCAGTAATTGTTGTTGCTGAGCCAGGGTGCGTTGCGTATCGGGCGTGGCACGCATCTCTGCATTGAGCCTGGCAACTGTTGCTTTGGCTTGCTCCAGCTTAATTAATGTAACACTTAACAAAGCCGGATTTCTTTCCGTGTACAAGCTGCCTATACTATCCCAAAATTCTCTTCGCTTTTGCAGATTGAGGTCTCTTGCCTCTGTGTCATACCTCAGGTGTTTCTGCGTGGCAAATAAATAGGAATGCGTAAAAAAGAATTGTGTTCCCGCAGTTGGCTTTTTGCCGGAAAACAAGGTACCGGTATTATCGCTGATATTCAAGGCTGTTCCTATGCTAAAAATCGAATTACTTGTCTTTTTTGATAACGTAAGATTCAATTTCGTTTGATTATCACTAATCTTTATCGAAGCTGAATTACCTTGGATAAAGGATTCCTGGCCATTGGCAAGAAGCGTAAAATACCTGTCAAAGAAATGGTCAAAGGCCTGGGGAGAAAAAATATGTTGAGAATCCCTTGCAATCTGGGCGTACTTACCAGGAAGTTGTCCCTGAATTTTTTGCGTCAGGTTATCCATACTCTTTTCAACCAGGTCTGCTCTTTCCTGTGCCTTTACATGCAGGCAAGAGATAACTATTGCGGCAAAAAAGTAAATCTTTTTCATATTGGTTATTATGGGATAAGTGTTAATAATCTGTTCATAGTTGAAAAATTGGGGTACATCAAACCAGGGGCACATTCTTCTGCAAGAAATTCAGTTTATTTATTCCCCAAACAAAAAGTTCAGTGAAAATCAGTACCGGGAAAACACTGTTTTTCTACCCAAGAAACGGAGGACTCCCCGTAGGTATGCCGTTCAATAACATCAAAGGTTGTAATAGGATCATCTGAAATCTTTACCAAAACTACTGCGGTGCTAGCTAGCCGACAATGGGATTAACCTCATAAATCAGGGGGGTGATTTCCCCCCTGCCAACAGATATTTTTGAAATTTATTATAAAGGTCTTCCGAACATCCTTAGGAGTTAAATAATTGGAGTTAAAAAATCGTCGGAACTGACTGTAACTGCATTCAAGATGCCTTAACCAAATTCAGATCACGTTAACATATTCCAGCCCTCACCTTCCTGTTTCCCTGCGGAACTCCCCGGGTGTCATACCTGTGGTAACAGAAAAGAGGCGGGAGAAAGAAGCCAGGTCGGAGTATCCCACCCGGTAGCAGATTTCAGAAATACTGAGCGCCGTTTCTCCTAATAATTTCTTTACTATTTCTATTCGTTTTTCCTGTATCCATTTACCGGGACTCGTATCCAATTCTTCCCGAAACTTGCGTGATAGCGTCCGGGACGACATGCCCATTTGCCGGGACAGGAAATCCAGGTTCAATATGTCCAGGTCGTCTTTCAGTATCTTGTTGAGCTGTTTTTCAAAACTGCCGTTCACGTCAGTAGCCGGAATCTCATAAGGGCTTTGAAACTCGCGTGCAGGAGGGAGTACCATTATTTTCCGTACACGTTTCAACTCCTTTGCAAAACCCAGATCCGTTAGCAGGGTAGTAATCAATTCCAGCCCGGCAAAGCCGCCACCGGAAGTGTAGATATTTCCCTGCTTCACTATAATCCTGGATGGCTCCCAGCGTACTGCCGGAAATTGTTGTTGTACTACTCCTTTCAACCACCACGAAATAGTGGCCCGCTTGCCATCCAGTACACCATTGGCCGCTAAAAGATAAGGGGCGCCGCAGGTAGCCGCTATAACAGCGCCGCGCCGCTGCGCAGCTTTAATAAATGGCGCTGCCTGTTTGGCCTCTGCAGCCAGTAAATGAATTCCGGGAGTAACCTGCGCTCCTGCGCCTGTTAATAAGATCAGGACATCTGCTTTTTTTGCAGGTTTTGTTCCTGCATTAAAAGAGATGGCAGAACGTGAAACAGCGTGTGCATGTTTGGATACAAACTCAAAAGTAAAAACCTCTGATCCGTTCACCTCATTCACCGCCTGCAATATTTCAACGACGCTGGCGGCAATCGCCGCATAAAAACCGGAAGGTAAGTAGATCACAAAATGCATATGTCCATTTTTGCATAGTATTTGTCAGATAAGACATATCAAAAATAGGAAATGTCTGGTAATATTGCTGCTCAAACAATCAGTTATGCAAGCAATAACATTTAACCGCATCGGTGCGCCGGAAGAAGTGCTCCAGTTATCTGAAGTATCTATACCCGCTATAAAAGATAATGAAGTATTAATAAGAACGACCGCCGCCTCCATTAATCCGGGAGATTTTCTATTTATTCAAAACCTGTACCCGGAGCCTAAAAAACCTGTATTTCCATTGCAGATTGCCGGCAATCACGGCTCCGGTATTATTGAAAAAGTGGGGAAAGATGTATCGCTGCAACCAGGCAGCCATGCAGCATTCAGCTATTACAACACCTGGGCGGAGTATGTGGCAGTTCCGGCGGAGTGGTTGATTCCATTACCAGCAGAGTATCCAGCTGAATTGGGCAGCCAGTTTGTAAATCTCATCACGGCATGGGACCTGCTGAAGCAATCAGGTGTTAAGCCAGGACAGTGGTTGGTACTGACTGCCGGTAATGCTGCCGTATCAAAATTGGTGGCTCAGCTGGCGAAACAACAAGGCATACCTGTTATTTCCATTGTGCGTAGCGTTAAACAAGCGCAGTTACTGGAATCGCTGGGCGCCACTGTAGTAATAGATCTTTCGGTAGAACGGGAAAATGTCACACAACGCATTATGGAAATCTCCGGCAATAAAGGCGTAAAGGGTATCATTGACAATGTGGGCGGCCCGGTAACCGGAGAATTGCTCAGGTGCGTTGACTTTGACAGCAAATTAATTATCAATGGCGGTATGAGCGCAGAGAAATATACACTTCATAATTTCGACGTGCTGTTAAAAGGTCTCCAGATTCAATCACACGTATATCGCTACTTTTTCACACCGCCGCTTCCTGAAGATGTTGCCACACTGAAAGAAATCGCAGCAATATCTGCCAATTTTGCCTCAAATGTTTCGGGGATACATGCGCTGGAAGATTTCAAAACAGCCATCGAAGAGAGCATCCGCTTTCCAGAGAAAGGAAAACAAATTTTCAAAATGTAGCAAAAAAAGACCTTGGGCTTACCACCGGCTCACTCATTTCCTCCGTCCGCTAAACGGCGTTTCCCTATATAGTGTTGTTTTATAGCTTTGACTCAATATCATTCGGCACACCTGTAATAGGTGCCTTATTCCGGTAGTCAGCTCCAATTTCACCCCTGTATAAATGCGCTCATATGAAAACAAGTTTTCTTTTTGGTATATTATTGCCATTAACCTTCGCCATAGCGGGTTGCAGCAAGAAACCGGCTCCCGGGCCAGACCCTGGTCCTGGCCCGGGTTCAGGAAACGAAAAAATTGAACATGTTGGCACAACACAGCTTTCAGCGCCCAGAAAAGAGCTGAAGGCTGCAGCAGCAGGCAC
Organism: Chitinophaga hostae; assembly: GCF_018224885.1. Classification (GTDB taxonomy): domain Bacteria; phylum Bacteroidota; class Bacteroidia; order Chitinophagales; family Chitinophagaceae; genus Chitinophaga; species Chitinophaga hostae. The sequence goes on from NZ_JAGTXB010000016.1 coordinate 177,973, forward strand.
TAAAATCCTGTTCGCCGGAGGAACTTATAGTCTCAATCAACCGAATACGGTTGATATTTATGATGTAACCACAAATACCTGGACAACCTCAACACTCACCACACCGAGAATAGAACACGCCATGACTGCTTTTGGCAACAAGATATTCATTGCCGGAGGATGGGCGCCTTATAGCGGTATCAATGTAACTAACAGTGTTGAAATATATGATGTAACTACCGGAAAATGGGCATATCAGGCGCTGAGCAGTCCGCGTATCTCCCTGGCTGCAACAAGTCTGCAGAACAAAGCATTCTTTGGCGGAGGTGGCACCCTTGATAAGGACGGAGTTTGTTGTATTGTTTCAGACAGGGTGGATATTTATGACCTATCTACCGGGAGTTGGTCAAAGTCAGCGCTAAGTATTCCCAGGGATCACCTGGCTGCAGCTGCCATTGGTAATAAGGTCTTATTTGCCGGAGGATATGGCCACTCAAATCAAACAGGTGGCTTCTTCTCCAGCAGGGTCGACATATACGACATCACCACAGGAAAATGGTCTATTGCTGAATTAAGCGAAGCCAGAGATCATCTGTACGCGGCCGCCGCGGGAAACAAAATTTTATTTGCCGGAGGACGGAATTCCAATTCATCCACCGCCGAATCCAAGATCGTCGATATCTATGATGTATCTACCGGTAAATGGTCCACGAGTGCGCTCAGTGAAGACAGACAAGGCACGGCAATAGCAGTCATCGGCAACAAAATCCTGGTTGCAGGAGGCTATTCCAACAAATCAGCGAAGCACCTGAGCAGCGTTGATGTTTATGATGTTTCTAGCGGCAAATGGGACAAGCTTGAGCTCAGTGAAGCCAGAATGGATGGCGCCGCCGCCGGCATTAAGAACAAACTACTTGTAGGTGGTGGATTCGCAGAAGTCGGCTTTTCCAAAACAGTGGATATCTTTGGGTTGACTGATTGAAAATCGGAACCATAATAAACAACATCGGTATCCAGGCCTGACAAAACCGGTCTTTTCTACTGCCGACTTCGAACATATCCGGGCTGAGCGTATCTGCAACAGGAGCATGATAACCATCGGAGGATAGTTCAACAGAAAACAAATAACTTGATAGTTATATTTTTTTTAGCTTAGCGTTATATATTATAAAACATAACGCTAAAATTTTTTCATGAGAATATTTTTTACGCTATATATCTGCATTGTTACCGTTTCGCTTTATGGCCAGGATAACCTATCCAGGAAAAATGAAGGAAATGATACGTTAAAAACGAAAAACCTGGATGAAGTAATTGTTTCGGCGTCAAGAATGTACGAGAAATTATTGGAATCCCCGGTAAGCGTGGAAAAGATCAATCGGCAATATTTTAACGCCAATGCGGCGCCTTCATTCTTTGATGCGCTGCAAAGTATAAAAGGCGTACAGATGATTGCGCCAAGCATGAGTTTCCGGGTGATCAATACCAGGGGATTTACCAACACTACCAATGTGCGTTTTGCCCAATTGATTGACGGAATGGATATCCAGTCGCCTCACATAGGCGCACCAGTAGGAAATGCATTAGGTCCCACAGACCTCGACATTGAAACCGTGGAGATAGTGCCAGGTTCAGCGTCTGCCTTGTACGGCATGAATACCATCAATGGTATGGCCAATTTTTTTACCAAAAATCCCTTTAACAGCGAAGGAATAAGTATTCAGCAAAAAACCGGGATAAACCATCTCAACGATGCCGGGACCGGCGCCAAATTATTTTCTGAAACGACCATCCGGATTGCACAGGTACTTTCCAGGCAATTTGCATTTAAAGTAAATGCCGCATTGAGTAAGGGTTATGACTGGGTTGCAGATGATCATAGCGACCTCAATGCTACTGCTAACAGCAGTATTGGATTAACCGGTGCTACCAACCCGGGCATGGACCCTGTAAACAGTTACGGAAATGAATCCTCCAACAGACGGACGTTACCATTGCAAACCAAAAATTATGTTGTGGCCAGAACTGGCTATTACGAAAAAGAGATAGCTGATTATTCATTGCAGAACATAAAAGCAGATGTCGGATTGTACTATAAATTAAAAGAAGATAAAAATATTACCTATACTTATCACGTAGCCGATTTCAATACCGTTTACCAACGGGCTAACCGTTTTCGGCTGCAGAACTATATTTTGCAGCAACATGGTTTGGAATACGCTTCTCCATCTATAAAAGCTAAGGCATATATTAATATTGAAAACACCGGCGATTCTTATAATATTCGGTCAATGGCAGAAAATATTGATCGCTCCTATAAGCCTGATGATAAATGGTTTACCGATTATACCACAAGCTTCAACAACGCTACTGCCCAGGGAGTAGCTACTGAACAGGCTCTCCACACAGCCCGTTTATTCGCAGATCAGGGAAGACCACAACCGGGTACGCCGGCATTCAACAATTCGCTTGACAAGTTACAACATATCAATAACTGGGATAGTGGTGCTGCATTGGAGGTGAAAGCTAGCTTATTGCACGCTGAAGCCCAAGTGGACCTGACAGAACGTTACTTACCTGTTATAAAAAAGAAAGCAGGTATAGAATTGCTTACCGGAGTAGACACGAGGACATATTTAATCAAGCCGGATGGTAATTATTTTATTAATCCGGTTCCCGGCAAAGGTGAAAAAAATCTTATTTATAAAAGATATGGAGGTTTTTTGTCGGTTAGCAAGAGTTTGTTGGATAATAAGCTAAAAGTGGGTAGTGTTATACGCGTTGATAAGAATGACTATTTTGATATCAAAATGCACATGCGCTTTAGTGCTGTGTATTCAGTTTCATCTGACCAGCATATCCGGTTGTCATACCAAGATGGCTACCGTTATCCCAGTATTTTTGAAGCATTTTCCAACGTAAACAGTGGAGGCGTAAAAAGAGTAGGCGGGCTACCTGTGATGTCCAGCGGTATTTTTGAGCATTCCTGGCTAAAGTCCTCTATTGACAATTTCCAGGCGTCTGTTAACAAGGATATTAATACCCTGGGCCTGACGAAAAATGCTGCTATAGAAAAGAACAGAAATCTGCTCAGGAAAAATGACTACACTTATCTTGATCCGGAACATGTAAAATCACTGGAAACAGGCTATAAGGGATTCTTTGATAATAGAAGACTATTTGTGGATATCGACTTTTATTACAACAAATACAGTTCATTCATTGCACAGGTGGAGATGAGTGTTCCTAATACGGGTACGCTGGATTCTGTTCCTTATGCACTGTATGATAAAAAAACACAGGGCCGCTACCGTATGTGGACTAATTCCAAAACAACTGTTTACAATTATGGAGTTGGAGCCAGGTTAAAATATGATTTCAACAAAGGTTATACGGTAGATGGCAATCTATCTTATGCAAAGCTCAACAAAAAAAGCGCAGATGATGGCCTGGAAGATGGATTTAATACACCGAAATGGGCATCCAACATCTCAATTACCAATGCACATCTCTTTGGGAATATAGGTATGGGTATCAGCTACCGGTGGCAGGACAGCTATTATTGGCAATCATTTCTGGTAAACGGGGATGTACCTGCAAATTCTGCACTTGATGCGCAGGTGGGTTACCTGTTTCCCAAACTGGCATTTAGCATAAAAGTCGGCGCCACTAACCTTCTGAATCACTATGCTACTTCCTTCCTCGGAGGTCCGCAGGTAGGCGGCTTTTATTATACAACAGTTACATACGGTCTAAAATGAACAATGTACTCACATTAACGAAAAATATGGCGATAAACATCACGTTATTCGGTAGACTCACAGGCATAACCGGCACAGGAAGCTTTACTGATATACGTGACACAAATGAATTAATAAGTAACTGAAAGAAAAATCCCGCTTTAGTTGAATAAACTAAAGCGGGATTTTTTTGTTTATCAACTAACTAAAAACATTATTACAAATAAAAGCACCAAAGCCCTTGCCAGCAATACTTACATGAATATTTAGTAACTTCTTATCTAAAGTTCTTTATAAG
>NZ_JAGTXB010000017.1 GCF_018224885.1 Chitinophaga hostae
CTTGTTACTACGTGCTGACATCTTTTATATAAGTTACTAAGCTACAATCAGTTAACAAATCGCTTAATTTACGTATAAAATAGATAAATTAGCAACCGAAGCCCAACGATCACAAAAAACACAACACAAATTCCTGTATCTGATGAAATGGTTATTTCTGGCTGTAGTTACCGTATTATTCAGCATCACTGCTTTTCATGCCCGGGCGCAACAATGGCCCGACTTCCCCGATGACAGCCAGCTAAAAGCGAAAGAAGATTATGCCAAATACGAATCGCTGGTGAAAGACGTGGCCGACTGGCTGGAAGAAACAGACCTTGACAAACAACCGGAACTCCGGCAGGAGATCAATGTATTTATTTTGAGGTGGCTAACGGGCTCGCCTAACGTTACCGTTGTAGTATCTCCGGCATTTGCTGAACTGGTAGAAAAGAATCCGAAACTGATTGCTGTATATATGGCCAGGTATGCCAGTTATTGTATTACCAATAATACTTATAAAGATCCGGTACCGCCTACCAAAGCAGCTTTGTTGTCAATAGTCAAAGTATGCGGGAAAGGGATAGAAATCACGAAAACCAAGGCAATTAAAAAACTTCTCACTGCTGTAGACGAGAACAAACTTGATGAATATATTAAGAAATATATGATCGTGGCGCAAATGATCCGAGGATAGAGAAAGCGCCACGTCATGCCAACAATGCATTGTGATTTTTAACTACTTTCCTGGCCGTATGCAAACCGGAACACCTGCCTTCAGCGGCAATTTAAGTTGACCTGCACTAATTGTAATATCATTCTGTTTTGCCAAACCTGCCTTCGATATAGCAAAAACAGCTGCCTTCCCGGCTATCGCCCATGTTTTCGGCAGCCTATATGAAATGGTGGTATCTTTAGTACTAAAAGCTACCAGGCTATTATTACCGGTCCATCGTGCAGGGAAGCAGAGCGTACTGCCAATCCTTAACTGACGGTCATTTTCAAGTACTGTACTATCACGGAGAGATACCTTCACTCCTCCTGAAAAATAGGCGGTTCTATCATTTCCTTCTCCTTCCACTCTTAGCCTGTTCAATCTGTTCAGATAATAGTATTGAGGAAAATTCAGGAAGAAGTTATTTATAAAAACAGCTTCCCACTTTTCTTCAAGCACTTTACTCCATGCACCCGGAAAGGAAGTTTCACCATAGGTACTGGTTCCAAACAAGAACTGAAGTCCGAAATCGCTGCTGCGTATATCCGGGTTCATATGTGTGCCTGTAAGCACGCTGGCAGGAACATCCAGGTAGTCTTTCTGCGTACGAAAATTAAAATGGTAGCAATAAGGCACGATGCCGGTCAGATAATCCAATACGATCTCATTGGTGGGGTCGATTCCCTGTTGAAGCCAATAGCGGCCAATCTTCTTTTGATATTCTCTTTCTGTTTCTTCGGATTCTTTGTGCCCCTTACTCTCCCTTACATACCATGCATCTAAATGGATCGTCCCCGCCTCTCTCAACCAGGGTAGTAATTTCAGCAATTGGTTTACTCTTTTTTGTGCAAATCCTTTTTCCCACTCATTGCGGTAGTTTACCTGGTAGGCATTTCTTCCATTGTAATTCCCTATCACCTTCAGGCTTCCATCTTCATTTTTCGAGATCAGGTCATTTTCTACATACTCCTTCCATAAAGGGCTGTTATCGTAGGCGTCTGTCATGTTAATATGCAGACTGATAGTCGTGTGGTACTTCTTTGCTTCCTTCACCAACCAGTTAAGGCTCTGCAGACCATCCTTATCCCGGGGGCGTTTCAGTGCATTATTCACCTCAAAAAACGCCGGGTATCTGTCGTCATGACCGTTGTATTGCCAGCCAACCAGGTACAGTATTTTGGGGACTCCGAGCGTCATATTATCCATGTCCCTGATCAGTGACAAGGTCTTCTCGAAATTGCAAATCACAACCGGTCCACCATCTTTATCAACAACGCTGTTCATAATTTTCATCACCAATGCCTGGTGATATTCGTGGTGTTTTGATAATGTTTTTTCTCTTTTTTTGAAGTCGCGGTTAATGTCCTGCGCGAAAGCGGTTTGAATCCCGGTCAAAATAAATAAGTAAAATACAACTCTCATATTTCGTATTTAACGCGTTGTTATTAAGTGCTCATTGCTCTACCCTAAAGGGTGCTGGTTGTTCGTCCTTTGGTGCGGTGATATAAGGACAGCGACAAATATATAGTTTTGTTTTGTTTGTTTTTTGGCGAGGTGGGGTGAATTTCGTCTCAGATTATAGAAAGAAAAGCCTTACGCAATAGCACTTTCAAACAGCCCATACCATATATTTATATTAGTCTTACACTAATTTACCCCCCATCATCCGCCATTCCTCAATAAATATTGCAATACGGAATAAATTATAGTATATTTAATTCAAATCCTGTTTTTATAATCTTTTGAGTAGATAGAAAGCGTTGGCGTATATGCTATAGATATGCTTATCATTGATTCCACGACCCACTGTCATCGTAGCTGAACCCGAACCCGGAATAACATATCATAATAATTAGCCCGCTTGTTTTCCATTATTTTTTTCATCGTCTACCCTGTTTAAAATGAATCACAACGTTAGCGCCGTTTCCGCCCAGCGTAAATCCCTGAAGCTAAAAGGATTTACCACTATTGATGACGTAACAGCATCTGTTATCACATTGGTGTCGTTAACGCTGCTGGTTTACTTCCCGGTACTCTCCCATCAATTTCAAACCCATTGGGACGACCAATGGGTAGTGATTAATCCATATACCGAAAATGGATTGAACGCACAAAACCTTTGGGCTATCCTGACCGAATTTTACAAAGGGCAATACGCTCCTCTTAACCAGCTGTCGTATACGCTACTGTATTCCGCATTTGGCTACAATCCATTCTGGTTTCATTTGACGGGTGTGATGCTGCATCTGTGTAATGTGCTGCTGGTTTATTTTTTTATCCGGAAGATATTAATTCAATCGGAGAATTTTAAACCTGTTTCCATCACCAGGATTTCGTTTTTCACAGCTACCGTCATGGCCGTTCATCCGCTGCTGGTAGAGTCTGTAGCCTGGATATCGGCGTCTAAAATTCTTGTTTATAGTTGCTGGTACCTGGTGGGGCTTCATTGTTACCTGAAGTATTTATCTACCTCAAAAATAAAATACTACCTGTTTAGCATATTTTTTTTCATCCTCTCTTTTGGAGGAAAAGAACAGGCGGTAACATTCCCGGTATGCCTGCTGCTGGTGGATTACGCAGTAAACAGGCATTTGAAAAACAAGCGGGTATGGCTCGAAAAGGCGCCAATGTTTGTGCTCGCATTCGGGATGGGCTATATCACCCTGCTTTCGCAAAGTGCGGATAAGGTGGGTTTACTTTCCAATACACGTCATTATCCCTTTTACCAGAACATCATATTTGCCAGCTATTCCACTACAGAATACCTGGTAAAATGCCTGATCCCGGTTAAATTAAGTTACCTGTATGTTTTCCCTAATGCTATCGGGGAAGAAGTCCCGATAAGGTTTTGGATGTATCCTTTGCTGCTGCTGATCATACTGTTTTCATTCCGGGATTTCTGGCAGAAGCGATGGGTGTTTTTTGGCATAGCATTTTTTCTCATTCACATTGGCATGGTGCTCCATATCATTCCCATGTCCAGGTTTGCTATTGTGGCCGACAGGTACGCTTATATCGCCTCCATCGGCATATTTTTCCTGGTGGCGTTTTTTGTTGACAAGGCGCTTGAAAACACGAAGTATAGAACGCTGACCGTAACACTGGCTTTTGTTTACACACTCGCCATCGGCGTTTACGCGCATCAGCACAGTAAAGTATGGCGCAACAGCGATACGTTAAAGCAGGAATTAAAGGACCAGCTGGAGAAAAGAAATGACCTCCAGGCAAACAATCCATCAAAATGATACAACCCATAGATAAGGTGATGATGCAGGTATCCGATCTCTGTGGCATCACCGTTGACCTGTTTTTATTGCAGCATTGGTGACCCCAACGGGGTCTATTTATTACATCAAGCAGCTATGATTAACCAACAAAATATTTCAACTTAAAATTATAACCATGAAAAAAATACTTAAAATCGCTGGTGGTATTGCCGTAGTTATAACATTAGTTTGCAACCTGCAATATGCACTCATGAGCTTTGACATTACAAATTCCTCCAACAAAGCATCTGCTGCCTGGGTGGATACAAATGGCAGTGGTAACAGGTATTGCGGCGTTACCGGCGACAAAACCTTCAGAACCGGCAGCTGGGTTTGGGTAAACGACGATTACTATCATGTAGTGGAGCATTGGATTGGTTATGATACCGGCTATTATGTATTTTATCCTAACAACTCAGGAAATCAATGTGGCGCAGAGTACAATGCTTTTACTCCGCACAATAATTACCATGATGTAACTAACATTCCACCTACGCAGGTACCTTGATTATTTTCACCCAAAGAGGCTGCATCAAATTTTGACACAGCCTCTTTACCCATATTCCTCAGCTGACTCAATCACATATTTAATGAAGCAACATCTACTGATCTTTTTGATACTGCTATTGGCTTCGTGCGCGCAAAAACGGGGAAGTGCCGGATTCGATGCACCGGCTATCAAAATCAGCATAAACCCACTGGATAGTCAAACTGTTTTTATAGAAGATATCGCCGACAGTGTTTACGCTGTTTCTTTGAAAACGACGAAAGATTTTTTCGTTACGCATGTTACCAATTTCTTTGCAACCGACAGCCTGATCATTATTGCGGATCGTTCTCAAAGTGCAGTATTAATATTTGATCAACAGGGTATTCCCAAAACAAGCATTCATCAGCAGGGCAATCAGCCAGGACAATACGCCAGCATGACGGACGTTATTTACGATGAACAGTTGCACCAGGTGGAAATATTAGACCTCAGTCAAAATAAAATTTTCAGGTATGATATCAGTGGCAAACTGATCGATGTGCTTGAAATCATTGGTTCCAGGTACTTTGGGTTAACATTTGCAAAAAGCAAAGGAATGTATGTAAGCGAGATTGTGAATAATAATAAAGAGATGACCAGGCTCAGGGTTTATAAAGAAAAGGAGACAATGGTTACCTATCATTCCCAGCAACTCTCTTTTTTCCCGCTCATCCGGGAACTGGATGTGGCTTACCCGCATCAATTTGACAACTACAGGGATTCCGTTTTTTATTTCCCGCTGCTGGACGATAAAATTTACAGCATAACGCTGAATGCAGCCGTACCGGTATACCAGGTAGAAGCCCCAAAAGAAAACCTGATAACAGACGACATCAAAGCCATTACCACTATCAGGGATCATTTTGCCTATTGGAAGAAAATGGAAGCGGCCAATATCATCTACGATAATAATTCGTTGTTTATTACCGACCGATGGGTTTCTTTCAGGTATGATTTTCAATCGAGGATCAGTCCCCGGAATGTATTCTTCTCCAAAAAAACGGGCAAGGTGCTTCAGCTAACAGAATACAACAGCAGGAAGGATACCAGCTTCCGCTCACGAAACAGGATATTGGGGAAAGCGGGTGACTACTTTGTAATGAAGGTGCCTTCACCGGCTCCGCCTAAACCAGGCCAGGAGAAAAATTCTGCACCACAGGAGCCCATTCATCTTATGTTTTTCAGGTTAAAAGAATTCTGAATACCGCCGGATACAATAGTGCTGACCCTCCGGCACGGTGAGGTGCAAAAGGGTCAGTCTTTCTATTATGCTATTACTTCTTCCAACACCTGGTCCAGGTGCCACAAAAAGGCATCCGCATTTTCTTTGTTAAATACTAATGGTGGCTTTATTTTCAGTACATTATGCAGTGGCCCGTCTGTGCTGATCAGGAATCCGCGGTCCTTCATCTTCTCCACTACCACATCTATTTCCGGTACGGCGGGTTCAAGTGTAACCCTGTTCCGCACCAGTTCGGCGCCGATAAACAGTCCGTGTCCGCGTACATCACCGATGATGGCGTGTTTGTTCATCAGTACCCGGAGGCCCTGTAAAAAGTGTTCACCGGTTTGCAGTGCATGCTGCTGCATTTCCTCTTCCTGTATTACCTGTAATACGGCTTTGCCGCATGCCATGGACACCGGGTTACCACCGAAGGTGTTAAAGTATTCCATGCCGTTATTAAAGGCATCAGCGATGGCTTGCGTAGTAACAACGGCAGCCAGCGGATGACCGTTACCAATTGGTTTGCCCAGCACCACCATGTCCGGTACTACCTGCTGTAGTTCAAAGCCCCAGAACCGATCGCCTACACGGCCAAATCCTACCTGTACTTCATCGGCAATACAAACGCCGCCTGCTGTGCGTACGTATTGATATACCTTTTCCAGGTAGCCGGGGGGTAATGGAATTTGTCCGCCAACGCCCAACAGTGTTTCGCAAATGAATGCCGCGATGCCTTTTCCTTCTCCCGATATTTTTTTTATAATCTCCTCAATATCCTGTGCATAGACCGCGCCCGCTTGGGGATTATCGTACCGGTGTGGGCCCCGGTACAGGTCCGGGTTTACAGCTTTATGCGTATGCGCCGGTTTCCCTGCCCCACCCTTTCCGTCGAATTTATAGGGACTTAGTTCCATCGCTACCGTGGAGGTACCGTGGTAGGCGTGATCCAGCACTATCACTTCTTTTTGCTGTGTGAAGTGGCGGCTCATACGGATCGCGAGGTCGTTGGCCTCGCTGCCCGAGTTGGTGAAATAGCATACCTGCAGCGGCTCCGGCAAAGTAGCCGTGAGCGCCCGTGCATAGCTGATCAGTTCATCGTGGAGGTAGCGGGTGTTGGTATTGAGTGTTGCCGCCTGTTGTTGTATAGCTTTCACCACCGTAGGATGACAGTGCCCAACATGGCTTACGTTGTTGACGCAATCGATATAGGTGCCGCCTTTATCATCGTAGAGATACTGCAAAGCGCCTCTTATAATTTTGAGAGGCTGCCGGTAGCTGATGCTGAGATTACGGCCGATGCGTTGTTTTCTTTCTGTGAGCAATGGTGTATAACGATCATCCCGGTTAATTTTGGACGCCATGCCGGCAGCAACCCGGAAAGCATCTTCGGCCGCCACTGGGTTTATTTTGATAAGCTGATAGAGTAATTTCCAGGCAGGTTTCTCCGTGATAAAGTGGAACTGATTATCGCTGCCCGCTACCGCCTGTGTGGCGGAGTTAATAACGCTCACGCATAAACGCGCAGCAACCAGGTAGTATAAACAAGCAATTTCCTGTTCTGTTAAAGGCATGGCTTCATGATATCCTTTCACCACGGCAGCTGCGGCTGCCAGCGGATCTTCCCGGTGCAACATGGCGTAGGTGCAGGTGATGGCCAGGTTGTTTACCAGTTGGGTGTATACCATGTCGCCAAAATCAATAAGACCGGCAACAGCATCATTTTTCACGAGCAGGTTATAGTCGTTGGCGTCGTTGTGGATCACTGCCATGCGCAGACCTGGCAGCTGCGGTGCAATTTCCGTTTCAAACTGCAGCAGAAAATAGGCCACCATGCGCCGGCGTTCGTGATCCTTAATGGCGTTGATATTTTCCCGGGCAGCCAGGGTATTGCGCAGATCCCAGCTGCAGACCCTATAGGCGGCGGGATGAAAAAAGCCCTGTAATGCCTGGTCCATTTCTCCCATAAACTGCCCCAGGTGGTGCAGCAATGCAGGAGTAGGCTGACCTGCATCGGCCCATACTTTTCCATCCAGGTAGCTGAGGATACGCAGGTATTGTATTGTTCCTCCCTCGCCGATGGTGGTCACCGGGTTGTTGTGCCGGTTTAGCAACACCCGCTGGAACCCTTTGGCCACGGTGGTATCCGCCAGGTGTTGCAATATTTTCACCTGTGCATCCAGCAGGTGAGGATTGTTTTCCGCACCCGCTATCTTACCGATGTACTTTTGTCCCCCGGCATCTTCCAGGAGGTAATTACTTTCTTCATAGCCATCGAGGGAAGTCACCTTCACCTCCAGCCCATAGTGCTGCTGCACCAGCGTTTTCATTTCCTGTATATCCATAATGTGCTTATTTACTCACGCAATAACAATAACGTATGTGCTGCCGACCAGCTGAAATTTGGTGCGTTCAATCCTTTTCCGGTAAGCGGGTGATAGTTTTCATACAGCGGCAGCTGGTCATGCATACCGGTGCCGTGGTGCAGGAGCTTTGTTGTAAACTCCTGCGCCAAACTATCAAAACCATATGCCTTAAGTCCTTTCACCGCAAAATAGAACTGGTCCAGCCATACCGGGCCGCGCCAGTATCCTTTCAGCGGATCAAATTTCGGATGATCGGCGGCCAGCACCGGCAAAGGCAGATAGGTGTTAAATTTTTCCGGTTGCCGGAGCAAAGCTGCTACCGCTGCGGCCTGTGACGGGCTGGCTATTCCCGCCCACAACGGCAGCCAGCCTTCTGCTCCCTGCACATCCGACAGTATGGCGCCACGATCGTAGTAAAAGCCGGTCGCAGTATCATAATATTGCTGGTTGATTTTTTCCCTTAATGCAGTCGCTCCCGCTGTCCAGGTATCCTGTAAATGCAGCAGGGCTGCCATTTTAGCGAGATATAATTTCTCCGCATAGAGATAAGCGTTCAGGTCTACCGACGATTGATCAAGGGACCAGGCGCCGGCATTATTCTTCTGCATACGGGCATGATCAAAACGCACGGCATTGTCCATACCACTTTCCCAGGCAGCTGCGATGCGGGTGCCATCGGTGGAGCCATATTCGCAGAGGCTATCGCCATCATGATCCCTGTTAGCGTACCACCATTCATGGTAACGGGCTAACGGGGTATACATTTCCTTTACAAAAGCAGTATCCTTTGTTTGCCGGAATACTTCCCACACCGCCCAGGCGGCCAGCGGCGGCTTGGTATCCCTGCGGTTGTTTTCTTTGCTATCGGTATAGATACAGTCGATGATCATACCATCTGCCAGCTGATAGTCAAACATGGCACGTATATTATCCTTTGCGAGTGCAGGATGAAACATACTTACCGCCGCTGCCTGTTTCCAGCTGTCCCATGCCCAGAAGCCATAGAATCCCTGGTAACTGGCGGAGGGAAAAATACCATCGTGCCTCAGACCTTTAGCGGCACTGCGCCAGTTGGTGATGAGGGTCATGATGCATTTTGTCATCAGCCGGTGCTGGGCTGTATCCTTTCCGAAACCTGCCGACAGGTAGCCATTCCACCGCTGCCGGTTTTGCTCCAGCACCGTATTAAATGATTCGTTTTTCGCTGCCCGCTGATTATAGGATTGCAACTGCGTTTCTTCCCAACGGCCATTTGCGGGTATACGGATATTCTTTGCAGCAGTATATCCCGCACCGGTTTGTTGAATTGACCAGTTATCGGGTGAGGCATAGTCGATATAAAACGTATGCCCGTTACCGTTAAGCTCCAAATGATTGCCGGCCCGTTGCCATTGCTGCCCGTGCAGGACGGTCCTTCCGCCCCATTGCAGCAACAGTTTCCGCGGCTTTATGCCGGGATTAATAATAGCTGCGTGGATCATGGCAGTATGCTTGCTGCTAAAAAGCAATTGCAGGTGTACCTTCATGCCATCCAACTCATAACGTTGTTCCAGCAGCCCCGGGTAATAATGTTGGGTGGCATTTGCGGGCAACAGTTCTTTCCCGTTTTCGAACACCTGCAATTTTGCGATAGCGTTACTCAGCCAACGACCATCCATATCCATGAGCAGCGGGCCTATAAATGCGCCCTGATCTGCTGTTTGGCCAGGCAGGGCATACGCATGCCATGCGCCGAGATCTGAGAAAAAACTAACGCCTACCTGCGCAGTGTCTGTTACCACATGCCTGATGTCCAGTACGTCTGCAAATTGTTGCCTGTCTGCCTGCTGCGCTTTTACACCCAGTGCGCTGCAGCATAATAACCACCACCATTTCCGCATATCATTCAAATCTTTGTTTGCCGCTTTGTACCGGGTTTGTTCCGGGCGACAGGTATCTTAAAGTAAAATTGTATTGGTAAGTACGACAGGGCAAGAGGTATTCCGGATGCGCTTTTGCGCCCCAGCTGTTGTCGCCGCCCACCCCCTGCTGGCCGTAATCTATATTCCACCAGAGGAGATCTTCATTTTGCATGGAACCGCCATGTTTATTTTGTTTACGGTCAAAGTCCAGCCGCTGCATATCAAAATGTAATACGCCTGCGCTGAGTAAGCTATCGGATAAAAACATCCAGCCGCTTTTATTTTTATCCTGCAATGCCATCCAGCTCACATCGGTGCGGTAGCCGCTTTCCTGTGCGCGTGGGTAAGGATGGAACAGGGAATCTGCCGGCATGGTATATACATCCACGTCTGCCGCGTATTTCCGGTCTGTATAGTTATCGAAGGGACCACGGCCGAGCCATGACACCTGGTCATATTCCGGTTTCACCAGCATGCGCATACCCATGCGTGGTATTTCGGGCAACGTGGTGTCTGCCGGCGTAAATTGTGCAGCTACTGTGATATCGCCGTTTACGGCAATGCTATAGGTGGTGGTATAGGTTACTTTAACTTTCGGGAGATAGTGTACTGTTTTTACCATCGTACGCACAGCTCCCGGCGCCGTTATCTCAAACTGCTTCAGCTGTGCATCTTCAAGGGCATGCTGCCATATGCCGCATCGAACCTGCAAACTATTTCCGATATCATTATCTGTTACCGCGCGCCAGAAGGAAGGCTGCAATGGTCCCTGCATCAGCTGCCTGTTACCTGCTGTAAAGCTTTCCAGCCAACCGGTGATTTTATTAAACCCGGCGCTGAACAGGCGATTGCCAATCTTTCCTTCAGGCGTTACCGTTAGTGGATCACCGTTCATCTTTTCTTTCACTGCGGGTAAATATCCGGCCAAACGGAACTGTTCCGTCGCTACTACGTTGCCGTGCGGATCTGCTGTTTCAAAATGAATATAGTAACTGGCGCCCGGCAATGGTACTATAGGAGGTAATGCCATGCTGACCAGGGAATCCTTCCCGGGAGATAACCACAGCGGCGGGCACTCTCCTGTTGCGATAGTGGCGCCATCGCCTTTTACCGTCCATCTGATCGTGTATTCGTTCAGGTTAGTAAAATCAAAGCGGTTGAATATACGCCATTTTTCACCGGCGGGTTGTATGCCAACGTTCTGGTATACTTTCCGTACTTCAAAAGCCTGCGGATGCGGGGTGCGGTCTGCCGCCAGCATACCATCGGCACAAAAACTGGTATCGCTGGTAGCGCCCACGGTGCCCATATCACCGCCATATGCCCATATCTGCCGGCCGTTAGCATCGGTTTTAAAAAATGTCTGGTCGGCAAAGTCCCATATAAACCCTCCCTGTAAGCGGGGATGCTGATAGATCAGGTCCCAGTCGTCTTTCAGGTTACCGCCGCTATTACCCATCATATGTGCATATTCGCACTGGATGATCGGCCGGCTGTCGGGCGTTTGCAGATACTTTTTCAGCGCATTCACGGATTTGTACATCGGGCAGATAATATCCGTCCATTTGTTGGTACCAGCACCTTCATACTGTACGGGGCGGGTATTATCCCTTGCTTTGATGTATTGATAAGTGGCGATAAAGTTATCGCCAAAGCCGCTTTCATTGCCGAGCGACCAGGTAATGATGCTGCAATGATTTTTATCGCGCTCCACCATCCGTTTGGTGCGGTTCAGGTAGGCCTGTTTCCATTCCGGCTTATCTGACAATGTTTTCAGCGGATGAAACGACATACCATCGCATTCTATATTGGCTTCGTCGATGATATAGATACCCAGTTCATCGCAGAGTTTGTACCACTCCTCCGCATCAGGATAGTGGCTGTTACGCACCGCGTTGATGTTGTACTGTTTCATCACTTCAATGTCGCGGCGCATGTTTTCAACAGATACTACCCTCGCACGATACATATCGTGTTCATGCCTGTTTACGCCTTTTAGCCGGATGGGGACGCCGTTAACCAGCAGCAGTCCGCCCTTGATTTCAACACTGCGGAAACCGATACGTTGGGTGGTACTTTCGAGCACGGCGCCTTTGCGATCGAGGTGGTTGATCACCAGTGTATACAATGCGGGGTGTTCTGCGTTCCAGGACTTTACATCCGGCAGCAACGTTTTCATGTGAACGGTGCTGTCTTTCCCGATCGTCCATGTTTGCTGCCATACTGTGTTATCCTTCTCCCATAGCTGTACTTCTATACGCTGACCTGCTTCTGCGGCCAAAGGCTTTCTGTTCAGCGTCAGCGACAGGCCCAGCTGACCATCTTTATACTGGTTGACCAGCAACGGCTTCGCAAAAAAATCGTATAGACATAACCGTGGCCTGGCTACCAGGTACACGCTGCGTTCAATACCGCTTAGCTTCCACATGTCCTGTCCTTCGAGGTAAGAGCCGTCGCTAAAGCGGAATACCTGTATAGACACATTGTTCAGTCCTTCTTTGAGGAAAGGGCTGATATCAAATTCGGAGGGTGTTTTGCTATCTTTGCTAAGGCCCACATAATGCCCGTTCACCCAGATATAAAAAAATGAGTTGACGGCGCCAAGGTGTATCCATACCTGTTTATCCTTCCAGTTAGCCGGTATGGTAAAATCCCTGCGGTAAGATCCAACCGGGTTAAAATCTGCCGGTACTTTTGGCGGGTTGGGTGTAAAAGGATACTCTACATCGGTAAAAATGTAGGTATCTACTCCGGCTGTTTGCCAGTTGGCGGGTACATGGATCTGTTTCCACCGGCTTACATCAAAGTTATTCTTATAAAATTCTCCGGGGCGGCCGGCGGGGTTGCGTGCCATATGGAACTGCCATATTCCGTCGAGCGACAATACAGCTGCACGCGCGGAGTCCCCGCGTACAGCTGCTGTTGTGTTGAGATAGGGTATGAAATGGGCATGTGGCGGCAATACATACTCTGCTACTTTCTGCGGATTTTCCCAATCGTTGGCTTGTGCACGGGCCGGGGTGATATCCCACAGCAGTGCCAATGCCAACGCCGATAATAATTTATAGTACATCCTCCTGATTATTGCGCCATTGGATTATTCACTGTTTCTTTCAGCGGAAGCGGATAGAAAGCTTTGTCGGCGCTGAATGAGCGGCCGGCTTCTTTCATTTTGGTTTCCAGCAGGCCCCATCTGCGCAGGTCATAGAAGCGGCTGCCTTCCAGCGTGAATTCCATTACCCTTTCGTGCATGATCTGGTTAAAGATGGTTGTTTTACCGGTGAGGCTCAATGCGGGCATCCCGGCCCGGTTACGCACGTCGTTGATGAGGTCCATGGCTTCACCAGGTTTGTTCTGCTCATTCAGTACCTCTGCCTGCATGAGCATCACGTCTGCCAGTCTTATGAGCGGCACGTTGATGGCATTTTCATTTCCGAGACGGTCCAGGGAGGCAGGCACCCATTTTCTGAAAGCAATGACATTGGTGCCCGCTTCAAAGATGTCGTTATACGTATAGCCGTATGCTTTAGGATCAGCGGCATCATTAAAATAAGGATCGTTGAATACTATGCTGGCGTATACGCGGTGATCGTATAAGTGATCACCGGCTGTTCTGCCTTCCTTCAGCAATTCCGTCAGCAGGCGCTGTGTGCCATATATTTCGCCATAACCACCCATCTGCGAGGCAGCTACCCAGTCGCCCAGGTAAGAGCTGTAGGCTGCGCCATTATTTACATCTGAGGATTGCTGCAATTCAAAAACAGATTCTTGCGTATTCTTGGCGGCGCCATTGAACATGCTCATAAAGTTGCTTTCCAGGTGATACTGGTTAGAGCTGATCACCTTGCCCAGCCATGTTCCGGCTTCGGTCATCAAAGTGGCGGCAGCGGCTTTATCTTCCCCTGCGCGATACAGGTAAATCTTGCCGAGGTAGGCCTGGGCGGAGCCTTTGGTTGCACGTCCCAGTTCGGATGCAGGGCGTTCGCTGCGCAGCGGCAACGCTTTTTCCGCTTCTTTCAGTTCGTTGCAGATAAAGTCCCATGTTTCTTTGCGGGGAGATAACCCTTTTGGCAGATCGCCTTCTTTCAACGGCAGTTTATCCCTGATAATGATCTGCTGAAAATCCATGAGGAGCTTGTAGTGATAGTAAGCACGCAGGAAGTGTGCTTCGCCGATGATCTGGTTACGGGAGGCATCATCTATCATGTCGGGCTTCATGGCTGCTACATTCTCCAGCACCTGGTTGGTATAGTAAATACCGCGGTAATTTTCCCGCCATAAAAGATCGATGGCATAATTACCGGAGGTAAAATTGAAATTATAATGTTCTATCCACCAGGAGTAATTATAGGCATCGTCACCGGCTTCTACATAGTCTTCCCGGTAGAAGTCCCTCACAGAGCGGGCTTCCACATAGTTATCCCAGTACACGAAACCTTCCACCTGTGAGTAGGCGGCGGCGAGTCCGGCGAGCGCCCTTTCTTTGGAGGTCCAGAAATGTTCGGTGTCCAGTTTATCGGGCGACCGTTGTTCCAGCAAGTCTTTACTACAACCTGATGCGGTGACCAGTAATATAAAAACAACAGGAATGTATAAACGTAATTTTTTCATCTTGAATGATTTTATACTTAGAAAGACAATTGCATACCGAACATTACCTTTTTATTCTGCGGGTACTGCATGCGGTCGGTGCCTGTATTCAATGCGTTTACCCTGCCTACTTCAGGATCGAGGCCGCTGTATTTGGTAATGGTCAGCAGGTTCTGGCCGCTGGCATAAAATCTTATGCGTTGAATTTTATAGCGGCTCAACAGGCTTTCCGGCAGCGTATATCCCAGCTGGATTGTTTTCATGCGCAGGTAGTTACCACTTTCCAGGAAGCGGGTAGATTCGCGCGCATTCCTGTTGGGATCGCCCAGTACGGCACGTGGCATATCGGTATGCGTATTTTGTGGTGTCCAGGCGTTCAGCGTGGTAGAGAGGAAGTTACGGCCAGCATCCATTCCTTCGAGTTCGAAGCGATTACCATTGTAGATCTTATTACCGCTTACGCCCTGCAGGAACAGGTTGAGGTCAAAATTTTTATAGTTCAGGGTGATATTAAATCCATATTCAAATTTAGGGAAGCCTGATCCCTGGTAGGTTTTATCGTTTTCGTTGATAACTCCGTCGCCGTTGGTATCTTTAAAGCGAACGTCACCGGCTTTGGCAGCGGGTTGCAGGCGATCGCCCGTTTTGCTTTTGTAGTTGGCGGCTTCATCGTCTGACTGGAAGATGCCATCGGCCTCATACAGGTAGAAGGCACCCATTTCACGGCCTACGCGGGTTTGGTTGGCGATATGATCGGCGCCAAATTTAAGACCGGTACCGTAGAGTGTTTGTCCTTCGTTGGCCAATGTAACCACTTCGTTTTTAACGGTGCTGAAACTACCGGTAAGGCTATATTGAAAATCTTTCTTACGGCCGCTATAGGTAAGTTCCAGTTCCCAGCCACTGTTCCTGATCCTACCCACATTCAGGGTAGGATCTGTTACCCCTGCAGACGGAGGCACTTCTTTGGTGATCAGCAGTCCTTTGGTTTGATTACTAAAATAGTTAAATGAACCACTGAGGCTGTTGCGGAGGATACTGAAATCCACTCCCGCATTAGAAGACGCAATAGACTCCCAGTGTTGCTCACGGCCTAACAGGTCGTTGGCGATAATACCCGTCCATGGCGTGCTACCGCTTCCCTGTACATAACCGCCTGCCCAGGTATTATCTACATACATCAGGTTCTGGCGGCCATAGGGAGTAAGTGCGGATTCGTTACCCAATTCACCGTAACTGGCACGCAGTTTCAGCATATCCAGCCAGGAAGCGCTACTCATGAAACTTTCCTTCTGTATATTCCATCCCAGGGCTACAGACGGGTATACGCCATAGCGCCTGGAGGGATCAAATTTGGAGGAACCATCTCTGCGAACAGAGAGCTGGATCATGTAACGGTTATCGTATGCGTAGTTGATACGACCGAGCGTAGATAAGCGGACATATTTGGTACTGCTGCCGCCTGCGCCAAAAGTGCCGCCCAGTGCGCCATCAATGGTGGTAAAGGACGGATCCAGGAAACCGCCTGGTACTGTTTTCTCTACTATTTGCCCATCCTGTATGGTGCGTACGATGGTTTTACCATCGGCCGTAACATTGAGCCATTCCCTTGTTTGTTCCTGTGCGGTATACCCTGCCAGCAGGTTCAGTGTATGTTTTCCCCTGGAGAGATCATAGTACAGGAGATTTTCCATCAGGCGTTCCCGGTAGTTGGAGCGTTCGTTGAACAGGTAAGCATACGGTACTGCACCGTCGTTGGCATTAATGCGTACGGCTGGTCTGAAGGAGTAGTTAAAGTCGTTGGAATTAACAAGGTTTAAGTTGGTGACTACTTTCAGTCCTTTCCACAGCGCGAGGCTGAGGCGTGTATTGACATTGAAATACTGTGTGCTGAGGGAGTTCTGGAAATAATGATCGGCGCCGGCGGGGTTCTGGTATTTGGGCAAGCCATCCACCTGTAAGCCATAACCATACTTTTCCTTGCTATCCAGTACAGGTAACAGCGGCGACTGGAAATAGGCTTCCCGTACAGCGAATTTTGGCACAGAAGATTTAGTCTGTGAATAGATCAGGTTTGCTTCTACCGTTAACCTGCCTTTCTTATATTCATTACGGGAGCGGATGGTTTTCTTTTTAAAATCAGATCCGATATAGGTTCCCTTCTCGTTGGTAATATCACCACTGATGGCATAGGTAATATAGTCGCCGCCACCGCGCAGGTTCAGGTTATAATTTTCAGCGTTGCCGGGGCGGAGAATTTCATCCTGCCAGTTGGTGTTTACACCGGTGTTTTTAGTGACGAAGGCAGGCAGGTTGCGGCCTGCGTTTTCGTACATCATTTTGTGGACTTTCTTATAACCTTCAGCATCCAGCATATCATATTTGCTGGTTGGATTTACAACGCCATAGTAAGCGTTAAAGTCAATTACCGGGGCGCCTTTCTTCCCTTTCTTTGTAGTGACGAGGATAACACCGTTGGAGCTGGCAGAACCATAGATAGAGGCAGCGGCGCCATCTTTCAGTACTTCTATGGATGCAATATCATTATTGTTCAGGTAGTAGGGATTACCGGGTGTTCCGTCAATTATATAGAGGGGATTATGATCGCCAAAGGTACTGATACCACGGATGCGCACATCCGCAGCAGCGCCGGGCTGACCGCCGGTGTTGGTCACCGTTAAACCAGCCACCCTGCCCTGCAGGGCGTCAATGGGATTGTTGGTGGACATGTTCTGTATAGCGTCTCCTTTAACAGAAAAGATGGCGCTGGTTACATTGCCTTTTTTCTGTGTGCCGTAACCCACCACCACTACTTGTTCCAGCACCTTTACCGATGCATCGAGGGTGATGCTGACAGAAGTGCGGCCGGCAACTTTTATTTCCATTGTTTCGTAGCCGATGTAGGATACTTCCAGTACCGCATCGTCAGCGATACCGGCCAGCGTAAACTTTCCTTCCACATTGGTAAGGGTACCTTTGTTACCACCTTTCACCTTTACGCTTACACCGGGGATGGTTTCGCCGCCGTTGGTTTTCACCGTACCCTCCAGGTCTATTTCCTTTTGCTGATCGGCCTTTGACGCGGTGGGTGCAGCAGCTGGTTTTACCAGGATCATGTCCTGCGCTACTTTATATTCAAGACCGGTGAGCGTACATATCTCTTTTAATAATGCCTCAACAGTACGTACTTTTTTATCGATGGTGAATTTACCGGTACGTTCCAGGTCGTCGCGGTTGTACGAGAATTTCAGCGTCGTATTTTTTTCCAGGTAGCGCAATGCACTGATAACAGTGGATTGGGAAAATCCTATTTCCAGTTTTGTTTTAAGTCCTTCGGTGATCTGCGTCCATGACAGCAAACACACTGCCACGGCTATACAGAGCACGCGCCGGGCTATACTCCTGTAATAACAGGAGATACGTTTCTTACTCATAACGTTCGATAATTTATTGGTTATAATGCTATAGCAGTATGGCTGCTATGATCAATGGTTGATATATAGTTCTCCTTTGCTGACAGCAATTTTAAGATTTGTGATATAAGAAATAGAAGCCAGTACCGCTGGCAGCGGTTTGTTCACGAACTCGCCATTAAAATGTATTGGTTGATAATTGCCTGGTGTAATATGTACTTTAATGCCGTACCAGAATTCCAGCAGCTTTGCCAGTTCTTCCAGGGAAGCATCTTTGAAATAAAGTTTGCCATTGCGCCAGTCCTGTTCCCGGGCAGCATCAAAGATGCCGGACAGCAGTTGTCCGTTTACAGCTTTTACATACTGATCAGGCGATAATTCTTTTGTCTCTTTAGCCGCCTGCACCCTTACCTTTCCTGAGATCAGCGATACCATTACGCTGCTGTCGAACCCGTAGGCCCTTACTTTGAAAACGGTACCCAATGCCTGTACGGTAGTTTTTCCGGCGGTTACAGTAAAGGGACAGTTTTCTTTTTTGGCTACTTCGTACCAGGCCTCCCCTTCCAGGATGAGGTGACGTTCCTCTTGATTATAATTATCCGGTACCCGCAATACGCTGTTCCTGTTGAGGATCACCGTGCTGCCGTCTGCCAGGAGTACCTGTTTTCTGACACTGTCAGCCTTCCAGGTGGTATACGTCATGGCGGAGGTGGCAACGGTATTATGGGCGGGTGTTTTCCATATCCAGGTAACTGCAACGCAAGTCAGTAAAACCGCGGCGGCTACATAAGGCAGGTATTTACTAAAGCGATGCCGGCGGCTGTCGCCTGTTTCTATCAGGGCTCTCAGCTTTCGGAATTCTTCCTGCTTCTCGTCGGGGGTAAGCCCCATACCCAGTCGCAATACCCATTCTTTTGCCTGGTCTGTTTCCGCTTTCTTATGCGGATTCCGGGCAATCCAGTCATTCCAGAAGGCTACATCCTCGTCATTACTTTGCAGACAGTAACGCACAAATGAGTCGTTGAGCATAAAGTCTTCCGCCGTAAATAATTGTAGATTCATGTACTGCCTGTTTATTATAAAGAGGACCGGTACTTCTGTTTTTTACCAAAGAAAAACCAGTTATTTTTCGAAATACCACATAAGTGTGAGCAGGAAGAGGGACATTATTTTGCGGAGCTGTACAATGGCGGTATGAAGGGTATTATAAATAGTGCGGATGGAAGCAGAAGTTTTGAGGGATATTTCTTCCATGCTCATATTTTCATAAAAACGAAGACGGATAAACTCCTTCTGGCGGGCAGTCAGTTGCGCCAGCACGTTTTCCATTTTATTACGCAGCTGTATATCTGTTTCCCGGCTGATCAGCACTGTTTCATAGGGCTGCACTTCCAGTTCCTGGAACAGGAGGCTTTCATGCCGGCCTGACTTTTTCTGTCCTTTTCCAAGGAGTTTGCTCAGGCGGCGTTTAAAGCAGATGAAAATATAGTTGGGAATATGATCGGGCATGATGAGCTGTTCCCGTTTCTTCCACAGTTCCACAAATACGTCGTTGATCGCTTCTTTTACCAGCTGGGGATCCTGTACTACAGAGAGGCCGTAGTGATACAGGTTATCGTACAATTGGTGGTAGATCTTGTACAAGCCGTGTTCGTTGTGTTGTTGCAGTTCGCTCCAGAAAACGGCCAAATCCTCTCCTGCAGCCCGTCGGCTGTCACTTTCTGGAAGACAGGAAATGTTTTTATCTGCGGGAGATAGTGCCACTTGCGATTGGTTGATGGGGGCGAATTTATTGTTTTTAGTTGGAGTGAGGTTTGTAAAAATTACCCCGAAGTACACGGATTTTAACCCTGGAAGGATAAATATTGCGTAGATAATGACAGGATCTACGTCATGAATGGATCTATCTTCAGATAGTAAAACCTGTCATAAAGTTTTCTAAAGGCGTGGTGGTAAGACGTTCGTTGGCAAAAAAATGATCGACTGTCCTGCTGGCGGACCAGTCTTTTCTCCTTAGTCTCCATCCAATATGCCCATCGTTAAAGTGCGCCAGCTTCAGATACAGATCACGGGTTGCCAAAGGTATTACTTTATCTGCGGCGAGAAATACTGATAACTCCCGAAGCAGCGCTATGGCATATAGCACTTCTTCCTGCAACAGGTATGCCCTGGAAACGGGGGCATAAATAAACCGGCATGCCAATTTTTTCCTCAGCGTGAATGGCCTTGGAACAGCGCCGGCAGTGGTAACCCGTACAGCAGACTTACCTAATCCATTTAAATAATGAATGACCCTTTCCGGAGCGACCCCACTATTATAAAAGTCTTTTGTTGCCTGTCGCGGCATTTGAGCGCTTCTGTGTACGGATAGTTCCGCCTGGCGCAAATAAGCATGCAAAAAAATTACAAAGTTATAGGTAACGGGGATTCGCTTGCGCATGTGATTCACATCTTTATTGACCTAAAGATATAAAAATCTCTATTATCTATCCTTGTAACATCCATAGCTATTTTCAAAATGGGACAGATCGCATTCCAGGGCTTTCCGGTCCCAGTGGCCGGTATTGGCTGCCGCCTCATAAGTGGTTTGCAGAAAATCCATCAGGGCCTCTTCCGGCTGGGCCGCCAGTTGCACATCGTCGTAGTTTAGCAGGAACTCCCCCATTTCCTGGCTGTAGAAAGCAGCAGAAGGTTGTACCGGTTGGGTAGCAAAACCGGCGGGCGCAGGATAGCAATAGGCATAAAAGCAGGCATGCGGATATTGCTCGCTTCCCGGCCAGAATCCGCAGGAGCTCACTTCTTTGGAATAGGCTTCCTTCATAACTGCAGCGGGCATGTTGGGGGCTTCTCCCTGGTGTTCAGGGGCATCGCGTCCGGAAAAGCGGGTAACGGCGAGGTCGAAGGCTCCCCAGAAAAAATGCACCGGGCTGCATTTCCCTGTGAAACGGGTTCTGAAGCGGGTAAATACCAGGTGGACCTTTATCATCGCCTGCCAGAATGCTTCCATTTGCAGGGCATCATACGACTGATGCACTTCGTCTTTATCGAAAGGAATGGCGTCTGCTATTTCACTGGGCGTAGTGTAAATGCTAACATCTACCTCCATGATGGCCAGTTGGGCGAACAGCTCCCGGTAAAAGTCAGCCACGGAGCGTGGCCGCAGCGACACTGTTTCCTGCTGCCCGTTGCTGGTATTGATGATTAGCTGATGATGCATGAAATCAAATTCGATCTGGAAAATACCATGCTGATAGGGCATGCTGCCGGTGGTTAGTCCGTCGGGGGTTACATACAGTGTAACATGCCAGGAGTGGTTGAGCCAGGGCATTTTCCGCAGGCGGATCTTTCCCACGATCTGCGTCCACAAATGCACTGTTGCCAGCGTATCTTTCCATTCATTAAATGACAGTACCGGCCACGCAGAGGAAATTGCTTTTTGTTGCATTTTACAATATTGAAAGATGAAAATATGGGCATGTCTATCTCTTTCAACAAATAGTGCAAGGTAAAGTTCGGAGGTGATTTATCTATGGGAAGCGTTTTTTTATGCCTTTCGGCTAATGCAGTGTATTACCAATGGGTTCCTGGCTTTTTCAAGCGTATCCTTTTCCGGGATAGCGCCGTTAGAAAAATAGTTTAAATTAGGTGAATCAAAAATCGTTCACTATGTTTCCTCCCGATTTTGATTTCCAGTCCTCCGCAAACCAGGTTCCTGTGTTGGAAAATTACAATTCGTTTACCACCAATCCCCTGCTTCAAAAGGCGCTTATCGCCTATGGCGGTGGTAGTATAAACGAAGCGGCTGCCAGGTTTGGAGCGCTCATGGGTGGTCATGATATGCAGGAAGCCGGTCACCTGGCCAATAAAAATATACCGGTACTGAAAACCCATGACCGGTTTGGCAACCGGCTGGACCTGGTCACTTATCATCCGGCCTATCACCAGATGATGCAGGCGGCTATCCGGGAGGGAGTGCATTCCATTGCCTGGACCTCCGGTGCAGGCGGGGCATACCTCGCACATAGTGCCTTATCATATCTCAAGCAGCAGATCGACGAAGGCAGCAGTTGCCCCCTGACCATGACCTTTGCGGTAATTCCTTCGCTTAAAATAGCGCCTGACATCGCCCGGGAATGGTTGCCCAGGGTACTTTCCAACGAATACGACGAGCGGTTTATTCCCTACTTTCAAAAAAAGGGCGTTACGTTTGGAATGGCCATGACCGAGCCCCAGGGCGGCAGCGATGTGCGTGCCAATATCACATATGCGTTACCGTTAGGAAGCGGCATTTATAAAATCACCGGGCGAAAATGGTTTTGCAGCGCACCTATGAGTGATGCCTTCCTGGTGCTGGCACAGACTGACAAAGGGCTCAGTTGTTTCCTGGTACCACGGTTTACGCCGGAGGGAGACAAAAACAAACTCTATTTTCAACGGCTAAAAGATAAACTGGGTAATAAGTCCAATGCCTCCGGCGAAGTGGAGTTTCACGGGGCATGGGGAAAAATCATCGGGGAACCGGGCCGGGGTATTGCCAACATCATGGAAATGGTGCGTCATACCCGGCTGGACTGCGCCATTGGCTCAGCTGCTACCATGCAGCGTGCCGTTGCAGAAGCGATCCATCATTGCCGGCACAGAAATGCTTTTGGAAAAAAACTGATCGATCAGCCCCTGATGAAAAATGTGCTGGCTGACCTGTCGCTGGAATCATTGGCTGCCACTGCCCTTGCCATGCGCTTAGCCAAAGGTTTTGATGATGGATTAGCAGAAGAAGAAGCCATGCATTTTACCCGGATCGCCACTGCCGCAGGAAAATTCTGGAATACCAAACGGGCAGTGCTGGTGCTGGGCGAAGCGCTGGAATGTATCGGCGGAAATGGATATGTGGAAGAGTCCATCATGCCCCGGCTGTACCGGGATGTGCCCGTAAACGCCATATGGGAAGGCTCCGGTAACATTCAGGCGCTGGATGTGTTACGTGCCATGCATAAAGAACCCCACAGCATCGCCGCATTGATGAACTACTATGAGCAAGCCAAAGGACTCGATGCCAGCCTGGACC
The DNA here is from genome assembly GCF_018224885.1 of Chitinophaga hostae. Lineage (GTDB taxonomy): Bacteria > Bacteroidota > Bacteroidia > Chitinophagales > Chitinophagaceae > Chitinophaga > Chitinophaga hostae. The sequence goes on from NZ_JAGTXB010000017.1 coordinate 23,047, forward strand.
TACAGCTGCAACAACTACAGCAACTGTTGACTCATCCGGATGAAAACAAAGCAAGACTGATCACAGAAAAAATGGCCCTCGCTATGCAGGCGATAGAATTGATCCGGATAGCGCCGCCAGCTATTGCCCAGTGCTTCTGCGATTCACGGCTTTCATCAAAAAGGAATTTAACTTTCGGAACCCTGGAAAATGAAAGCGTTCTGACGGAGATCATTGAGGAGGTGCATATTGACACATATATGGAGCCGTGAATATCACGTCTTATTTTAGAAATAAATCTCAACTACCGCAGCCCGACATCTCCACCAGTTGCTTTATGTCTTTAATACAAATCATCCTTTTATGCGAAGTTAAGATACCGCTGCTCTTAAACTCGGTTAAAAACCGTACAATATTTTCATTCCCGGTACCTACCATATTGGCCAGGTCGCTCCGTGAAATATTGATCATAATTTCCTGTCCCGGCGCCGTTTCTGCTTTAAATCGTTCCCGTAAAACAATCAGCGTAATGGCAAGCCGCTCTTTAACAGATCGCTGCGCAAATACAGAAATGCTGTTTGTAAGCACGGCAAATTCATGACTGAGCGCTTTGAGCAACCTGCGGGATAACGTACCGGATCTTTCCAGTGTGAAGATAAAATCTTCCTTAGGGATAAATGCGATCGTGCTTTCTTCCAGGGTGGCGGCGGAATCGGGATAGCGTTCTTCTGCCAGTATAGCATGATATCCGATTAGTTCCCCGGCATTAGCTACATATATGATCTGTTCTTTTCCCTGCTGATCTACCTGGTATTTCTTTATCTTTCCTTTCCTGATAAAGAAAATACCGGATGCTACCGCTCCCTCCCTGAAAACAACCTCACCCTTGCTATAGCGTTGCTCCTGCATATGCGCATAGAGGTGCTCACATTCATCCTGCGGCAGATTATGTAAAATAGACTGTGATTTAAAATTCCATTTATCAATAGGAAACAGACCCGTTAAACTCATAGAAAATAACCTATTGGATAAAAAAGTGATTTTTTGCAGTTTTTTAATTGCAAAGTATCAGTGCTATCAACTGACATCAAAGGTACCTTTGCGATATGAAAATATCAACTATTTCTCGCCCGAGGATTAATTTCACAAACAATCATGAGTGGATCGATTTTAATGGCTCTGTTGGGTTTGTAGGTGTTTCTGCCCATCGACTAAAAGGAATTAAAAATATAGTTAATATCAAATGGAGCAATCAAAAGGGTGTCATAGACCAGGGGACACTTGTTGCAGAGATTCACACCGCTGACCAAATTATCCCTGTACATGCACCTCTAAGCTGCAGATACCTGGGACAAAACCAAAAATTATCCGGGAATCTGAACCTGGTACTGGAAAGCCCGCAAGATAACGGTTGGATATTTTTTGTAGCTCCCCTGAAATTCTACAGTCAAATCCCACTGCTTTCACCGGAAAACTATCAGAAACTGATACGTGCTGAAATTCCAGCGGAGAAAACCCATTGATGCCCCATCTCGCAACAGCAACCACAAACAGCAGAGAACATGACCATAGATGAATATATCGCCAATATTACCAGTCAACTGGGGAGCGTAAAAAGTAACGCGGAAGCAGCGGAAGTTATCCGGGTATCGGTTACGAACATGACCGAGAAGAAGAAAAACAGGTTTATCATACAACGATACCTCCACAAACTGCGGCTCGCAATAGAAAATATTTCTCCGCTTACCTGTAGTAGCGACCAATGGAGCTATTACCGTTTTGCGCTTGTATACATTGGCAATACTGTATCTAAGGAAGCTGCAGCAGAATAAACGAATACATGGTGATGAAAAAAACCAGTTTTATAGGTAGTATTTTTGCAAATAAATGCCCACGTTGCCGGAAAGGGAAATTATTCAAAAATGACCGTCCGTATGAACTAAGGAACGTGCTGGATATGCACGACTATTGCCCGGTATGCGGACAACGTACCGAGTTGGAGATAGGGTTCTGGTATGGAACTGGCTATGTAAGCTACGTGTTGGCGGTGCTGTTTTCTATATTTAACCTCATATGGTACTGGCTGATTTTTGGGATCACGTGGAGAGACAACAGCATTTTCTATTGGCTGGCCATTAACGGCATTATCCTTATGCTTTCCATGCCGCTATTGATGAGGTTATCCCGCACATTATACCTGACCTTCTATATTGGTCATGACCCGGAAGCCGAACACCGGCGGCAGCAAAGGAAAACGGATAACATCGTTAAACCATTATAAGCCGCTATTAACAGGTGGCCTGTGATTGAAGTATTTTCTATGTTCAAACCAGCATTACTCGAAACATTAAAAGGATATAGCAGATCTCAGTTTATAAAAGATCTGCTGGCCGGCGTCATTGTGGGTATTGTTGCATTACCGCTGGCCATTGCATTTGCCATTGCCAGCGGGGTATCACCGGAGAAGGGACTATATACGGCGGTGATAGCCGGTTTCATCATTTCTGCATTTGGTGGTAGTAAGGTGCAGATAGGCGGTCCCACAGGTGCATTTATCGTGATCGTATATGACATAGTACAGCAACATGGGGTGAATGGCCTTATCATCGCCACTTTTATGGCGGGAATTATTCTTATTACCATGGGAATTGCGCGCCTGGGATCTGTGATAAAATTTATCCCTTATCCATTAATAGTAGGATTTACCAGCGGTATTGCGCTGGTAATTTTTTCCTCACAAGTAAAAGACTTCCTGGGATTACAAATGGCAGCTGTGCCTGCTGATTTTTTTAAGAAGTGGGTGGTATATGGACAACATCTGTCCACTGTCAACTATTACTCGATGGCCATTGCAGCCTTTACCACCCTGGTGGTTTTCCTGTGGCCCAGGGTTACACACAGAATTCCCGGGTCACTGATCGCTATTCTTCTAACAACGCTGGCGGCAGGGTTATTCCATTTACCGGTAGACACCATTGGCAGCAGGTTTGGCGCTATTCCATCAATGTTACCTCATCCTTCTTTGCCACAACTTGATTTTGATACCATCCGGTTGCTAATACAACCTGCATTTACTATCGCCTTACTGGGGGCTATTGAATCCTTACTATCTGCTGTAGTAGCAGATGGGATGACAGGCAGTACACATAAAAGCAATATCGAGCTGGTAGCGCAGGGCGCAGGCAACATCATGTCGTCGCTGTTTGGTGGCATCCCTGCCACCGGCGCCATTGCCAGAACAGCTACCAACATCAGGAATGGTGGGCGTACACCGGTGGCCGGTATCACCCACGCGCTCACACTATTGCTGATTATGGTTTTTATAGGCAAATGGGCAGCCCTTATACCAATGGCAACCCTGGCCGGCATCCTGGTTGTGGTGACTTATAATATGAGCGAATGGGAGAACTTTGTTGCTATCATTAAAGGTCCCAAAAGCGATGTAGTGATATTGATTTTTACTTTCCTGTTGACAGTGGCAGTCGATCTAACCGTAGCAATAGAAATAGGGATGATATTATCTGCATTTCTGTTTATGAGAAAAATGGCGCAGCTCAGCAATGTCAGCATCATCACCGGGCAAATCAATACCGGCAGCGATCCGTTGGCAGCCGCCAAATATGCCATTCCCCCCGGGGTTGAGGTATTCGAGATAACAGGGCCACTGTTCTTCGGTGCTGCCTATAAGTTCAAAGACGCCAGCAAATTTATCGAAAATGCGCCCAGGGTATTGATCATCAGGATGCGGCTGGTGCCTATTATTGATGCAACAGGCATCCAGGCGCTTAAAGACGTGAATAGAGACATGCGGCATCGCGGCATAAAGCTGATCTTATCGGAAGTACAGACAAACAAGGTATATGAAGAGCTAAAAAAAACGCGGTTGCTATTCAATATTGGGAAAGCCAATGTGGTAGATACTTTTGAAAAGGCAATACAGAGGAGTGAAAAAATAATAGCGGAAAAACAACAGTAAATATCAAACACCAACCAACATGTAGCAAGAAGGAGTACGGCGATACTCCTTCTTTTGCTAGTCTTTTATCCAGAATTTCAGTAAACGATCTATTTCTGCACGCACCAGCCGATACCCCTGCGGCGCTTCATCTTCCGTACAATGATAGGTAACCAGTCTTGTACCGGCGGGGACTTTCCCCAATTGATAGTGTAAGTACCTGTTGTACTGATGATACAAAGTCCTGGAGTAGACAAACCTGTCATCTATCTTATAAGTACCGGGAAGATTCTCATAAAATGAATTGAAAAAATAAAAGTGGTCATATTGCCTAAAATCAAGCTCCAGCACATTACCATGCATAAAAGTGATATTATTAAAGCCTGCCATTTCTTTGGCAACCGAGGCATAACGCACCAGGTCAATGCGCTGCTCAATACCATAAAAAAATACATCCGGATTATAATACGCCCCAGCGATACAAAATTTACCCGGGCCACTGCCAATATCCAGTATTTTTGCACCCGGCGTTGCCGCCAGGAACCGGGAAGCCTTCTCCACCACCTTTAGTGGTGTCCAATGCTTTGAGGCCAGCGCCTGTATGTATAACGGATAAAGATGGTTAAAATTGAAATCGGACGCAAACCATTTACCCGTGTGCCCGGGCAATGAAGTTGAATGGGAAGGAGAAGTTGTATCCATGCTTTAAAGGTATTCATCATTCCATCATCCCGTGGTAAACTTTATCATCTCAAAAAGTAAGTTTTATCAATTTCTAAAGCATTAATTTTGCGGATTATGAGTATCAAGGGTATTTTTCCGATAGATAAATGGGATTTCAAAAGTGAATCTATCCTGGCTGACCTCCCGGCAGATGTATTTGAATTACTGACTGCCCATAAAAGCGAGCAGATTTACAAAAAAAATGAGATCATTTTCAGGGAGGGAGCTTATCCCTCCGGCATTTTTTATATCACGAAAGGAAAAGTCAAAAAGTATAAAGTAGACCGTGAAGGCAGAGAGCAAATCGTTTATGTGGCAAGTACCGGGCAACTGATCGGGTATCATGCTATTTTAGCAGAAGGCCGCTATCCCGATTCGGCTGCCACTATCGAAGAAAGTACGATCGCCTTTATCCCCAGGGAGGATTTCCAGCATGCGCTCAACAACTCTCCGCTGCTTAACACCCGGCTGCTCAAAACACTAAGCCATGAATTTGCAGTGCTGGCCAATAGTTTGACCATGCTTGCGCAGAAAACAGTCAGGGAAAGACTGGCTTTACAATTAGTTGTACTGCGGGAAAAATACAAAGTAAATTATGTGGAGGGAACTGCCGTAGAAATAAATATCAGTCGTGAAGATTTATCCAACCTCGTGGGTACTGCCAGGGAAAATGTAGTGCGTGTATTAACGGAGTTTAAAGAAGATGGTATACTGGAAACAAAGGGCAGAAAAATTATTATAAAAGACTTAAACAAGCTTATAAAAACGGCTAACTTGAAATAGTTACAATCCTCTCTTTATCCACATCTTTAACATAAGATCAACGGTGGCATCCACCAACTGATAACTGGGCGGCACTTCATCTTCCAGGCTATGAAAGGTCACCAACCGGGTACCACCAGGCTTATTATCCAGCTCTTTAAACATAAAACGTGTATAATACTTATACAAGCTTACGGAGTATTCCAACTCCTGGTCTATTTGCCCATCCTCAACCAGGTTTTCAAAAAAGGCGTTATAAAAATAGAAGTGATCAAAGCCATTAAAATCCAACTGCGTGAAATTGCCGTTAATGAAATCCACATTCTCCAGCCCCGTTGCTTCCCTGGCAGCCCGTGCAAAATGATACAGTTCTTTTCTTTGCTCCACACCGTAAAACATAGCTTCCGGGTAGCAACATCCGCCAATAAGACAAAATTTTCCTACCCCACTTCCTATATCAAGTATCCTGTTGCCCGTACCAGTAGCCAGAAACGCCGCTGATTTCTTTGCTACCTCCACCGGCGTCCAGTGTCGCTTCGACAATTGTTGTATCCGCTCCGGGTATAGCCAGTCGAAGGCGGCATCATTTGCATGCCATGTTGAATTCCCTGCAATATTTCTCATAGTTGGCCTTAGCAGGCGCACATTTTTTGTGCTGCAAAGCTAATGGAAGATCTACATGGTTTAACTGATACTTTGCAACTAAAAACCTGCAAAAAATCACTCTTGCTTTAGTACCCGACAAAAGCCGGTCATTCGCCCGACATAAAAGGTATAGTAATTGTGGCGACACTCCTATTATTTCACCACTAAACTATCCAATATGGCTATCGTAAAAGTAATTGAGGTGATTGCTTCTTCAGAAAAAGGATTTGAAGACGCCGTTAACAACGCTGTTGTAGAAGTATCGAAAACCATTCACAACATTGACTCTGTGTATGTGAAAGACATGAAGGTACACGTAAGCAATAGTAAGATAACTTCCTACGGCGTCATCTGTAAGGTTTCATTTAGAATAGACGAAAAATAAACCGGTTGGGTTGAGCTAAAGCTCCTGTTTTAGCTCAACCCAAAACCGTTGTTAACCACTACTGTTGTGAAGTTAATTTCCACAACCTGGTGTTTTATTTCCACTAAATCAACCCATGGGACCGCTTATTGATAAGGCGGCGACCCTACCGGTATGGGCACCACCTTCGTACCCATTTTCCTTTGCAGATTACGGGCAACATCAAGATGTTTGTAGAGCATTGGCAGGCTCTCTGCTGCAAAAGCCTTAATATCGCTGTCAAGCGCATTTTTCGCAGCATTTTGAAATTCCCGGATGTCCTTTTCATGGTCATCTACCATCAAATTGATGTAAGCGTTGTCGAAATCGCTTCCTTTTTTAGGCTGCAATTGTTCCTTTTCTTTTTTATGATGGGCAGATATGGAGTCGGGCAGCGTGATATCTTTCGACAGTGCCAATAGTTTTATTTTTTCATTGATTGTTTTATGATCATTAGCCATCAGGGTTCCCAGGTTCTTCACATGGGTGTTACGGGAGTTTTCCACGGCCAGTTCCCCCAAGGCTACTTCCATCAATCCTCCGCCGGCTGCCTCTACCAGGAAAGCGGCGTCACCTTTGGATGGTATGGCTTCGGTCGGGCCAGCAGCCTGCTTTTTCAGGCTGTCGATCCTGGCATTATTTATCTTTTTTGCACGCTTTTCACTATCCGGAGATCCGCTGTTACAGCTAAAAAAAAGGAATATAAATGTCAGGCTACAATAGAAAAATGATATGGACTTTTTCATAATACCCTCCTTTTTCTTATGGAGGACCAAATCCTATGCCACCAACAGATAGATGGCATATGAATTGTGGCGTTACAACTGGTGAAACGATGCCACTATTGAGCGGATACATACTCCAGTAGCCATTGCTTTATAACCTCCCACGCCGTTGTATCAAAGTCTCCGGGGAGTTTTGACAATTCCTCGTTGGTACAACTATGGCAACGCAGGAAGAGATGATTTAATCCCTGCAATACTTTCACAGTAACCACCTTGTTTCCATTTTCGCGCAGCGTACGTGCCACCAGGTCCAGGTTTTCCCTCCAGGGCACCATGATATCCTTATCGCCGTTTACAGCCAGGAAAGGTACCCGGATGCGTTCCAGGTAAGGTACCGGGTCATAGCGCAGGTGAAACTGGTACCATGCACTGCTGGCCTGCAGGATATAGGAGTCAATAAAAAAGCGCATGTGATCATATTTGCCGGGCATATCCTTTGCATACGCGCTGTCGTCTGAATGCTTCCAGGCATTGTAGGTAGTGCGTAATTTCGATTCCATCAAATTCGTATAGGCATAACGGTAAGCAGTGTCAAACATCAGTGTAGTAATCGTTTGATGCCTGCGCTTATCATAATCTGAAACAGGCGCCGCGTTGATAATGGCCTGATTCTGCAACTTCAGGGCATCAATTCCCCGGGTAGCGAGTCCTGCCAGCGTAACCACAAAATCTATCTTCCCGGTGGCAGCAGCGATGATGGCCGCTGCTCCTCCTTCGCTGTGTCCGATTAGTCCCACGGCGCCGACACCCGGTTGTTTACGCAACCAATCTGCCGCATCCAGGGCATCTGCTGCAAAATCTGCCGTAGTAGCGGTTTCGTATACCCCTGTGGTAGCACCTACTCCCCGGTCATCTGTTCGCAGCACGGCGAAGCCTATACGGACAAGGGAATCTGCCAGAACACGGAACATAGCATGACCTGCCATGAGGCCATCCCTGTTTTGTTTGCCGGTACCGGATACCAACACTACCGCCGGAAAATTTTTTCGTTGGGAGGGTACCGTTAGGGTGGCCCCAAACCGGATAGAGCTGTCCCTGTTGAAGAACAATACCGAATCACTTCGGAACGGGCTTTGTTGCGCTGTAGCATGTAATGCTGACAGGCAACAAAGCAAGTAAACCAAAAGCATCTTTCCTTTTATCATCCTTCCTTCTTCAGCAATTCAATAATATAACTGATTTCATCCGCCAGGGCGCTGGGACTGCCCATGTAGCCGTTGGAAGTCCAGCGGATAACGCCCTGTTTGTCGATGATCATTTTAGCAGGGATACCGCTGAAATGAAGCGCGCTGGCATAAGCACTGTAAGCGGCATCCAGGTGCCCGTCAGTCTTATTCTTTCCATCCAGCAGCACCTCCAGCCGGTAGTTTTTGGCAGACAGGAACTGCTTTATCTGTGTTTTATAATCCGGTTTTGTTTCCATGGTAGCGATAAAATAGAATTTCACCTTATCATCGGCCCGGTATTTATCTACCGCCATCTGCATACCGGGTAAAGCCTCTTTGCAGGGACCACACCAGGTGGCCCAGAAGTCGAGCACTACGATGTTTCCTTTTTGTTTGGATAGCTCCACGGTTCCTCCGTTTAGGCGTTCCAGTGAAAAGGCAGGCGCCGGCTCACGAATCAGTGCTGCCCGCAGATGCTCCTGCTGAGCCGTCAGGATGTCTTTACTCTTCATACCATCCAGGTACTGTTGGAAACCGGTTGCTGAACCGTGTTGTTTGACATACTTTTTCTTCACCAGCGCTATCACCTCCGGGGTGGCAATGTTGTTGCGCACGGCATTTTCAGCAATGGCCAGCGCCGCATCAGGATGGTTATTGTTGTTCAGCAGGGTGGCATACAGTCCCTGGAAATCGGCACGGCCGGCAGCTTTCATCTCCTTTACTTTTTCCATCCACTGCAAGGCAGTTTTATCATCTCCCAAAGTATGCAGTAAAGCTGCATGTCCTTTAAAGGCAGCCACCGACAAATCCAGCACCTGCTGCATCCATTGTTCCGGGGAATAATAGCGGCTTTCCACACCATCTTTGCGGTCGGCAAAGGCAGCAATACGTTCTACCAGTTTGGTGGAGTAAGGCAGGGCTTCCGCCGGTTTCAGGTCTCCGTGCTCCACCGCATTTACTATCAACTGCCGGTGAAACTCGGTTAGCGATATCAGCGAGGCCTGATCCAGAAAGGGATCCAGTGCAGATAATTTTTTGTCTTTCAGAAAAACGGTATACACCATTCCCCTGAAAGTTTTTTCCAGGTATAACGCCGATGTTTCGGTACTTACGTCTTTAAATTTTTCCGGCGGGAACTGCTTTATAAAATCGTTCCAGCGCAGTAAACGTTCATCGGGTTTGGCGATAAACATGCGATAGATCATCTGATCGCGGGCAGTGATCCCATCCGGATAGCGTGAAATGATCACCTTGTTCATACTGTCTGCCTGTGCAGGTTTCGCCAATAGATTGCGGTAGGCGTTGCTGATATCAATCAGTTCTTTTTCTGTCACATCCGGTAAACTGCTGATAAAGCCTATTTCCCGCGGGGTAATGGTATCGGCACGTTTAGGATCTGCGCGTCTTAATATGGTCATGGCATTATAAAAAATATGCCGCCGGCTTTCAGGATGATACTTTAATTCGGTATTCATCCAGAACAGGCCAATATCATCCGTAATGCGTGCAGCATCATCTACGATGGGGGGCGTAATATCTTTCAACGCATTGGTGCGCAGGAATGCCCAGGCGGCATAGTTGGTGGCGATTTCCCGGCCATTGATATCATGTGTCATCATCGCGTAGGTAGCCTTTCCTCCCCTGTCTGCAATGCCATTGGCGCTGAAATCAGCAACCATAATAGCCGAGTTAACAGGCAGGCGAAAACTTCCCACCCACCCGGTATCTACCATTTTCATGGGGAGATCGTATGCTTCCCAGTCATTGTTGCGGTATACCCACACTACTCCTTTCACCGGCGCCAGTCCTTTCAATGGCGTAGTTGCCGGGTTATAAGCGATCGTTGTCATCTCGCCGGAAACAGGATTGGCGGGCATTACATGAAAGGGTTGCTGCGCGCATACGTCGGTGGCAATGAGCCCCAACAGTGCAGAAAGCGCAATGCTAATTTTCTTCATCTTCATTTTTTAAAAGCAGGTTTCCGTATAAGGTTTATTATCTTGGATTTTGTTCTAATGCCGGGTTCAGCTGAATATTGTATGCCGGAACAGGGAACATATACCGGTTGCCGCCGGGCGACAGGGTGAAGGTTTCACCAGTTGCCACATTGGTACGGGTAATACTTTTGGCGAAGCGGGCATCTGTAAACAGTCTTTTCTGATCAAACCAGCGAATACAACGGCAGCATAATTCCCTTCTTCTCTCCTCTAAAACTTTTACCAGCGCATCGGTGGCGCCGGCAGCGGTTAATGGCGTATAAGCAGCGGCAGTAAAGCGTTTGGCGCGCAATGTATTGATCATACCCATAGCCGCATTTGCCTGCCCTGCTCTCGCCAGTGATTCAGCTTTTATCAGCATCACTTCCGGCACCGCTAATCCTATATTGCGGTTATTGCCGCTCACGATCTCTTTTGCATAGATGCGATAATTCACGCCACTGAGCGACAGCGTTTGTGTCAGGTAGCTGTAGCGATAGTCATCGGGCTGATACAGCGCCAGCAGGTCATTGCTCAATACCTGGTAAGCATAATAGGCATGGGAATTCGGGGAGGCTTTAGATAAAATAATTTCGGGATCATCAATGCGCTGCGGATAAACGGTAACGGCAGGCAGATTGAGTAACCCATTTTGTATCAACAGTGTACTATCTGCATAGCTGCCGGCGTTCGCATAGTCGCCCATCTGCAGCGATACCCTTGCCAGCAAAGCATATGCAGCGGCTTTGGAAGGATAAATGTTATAAGTATTATGTAACGGCAAATCAGCGGTCGCCGTATGCAGATCATCGAGAATGCTGTTATATACTTCTGCCACCGTAGCCCGTTTCGCCGTCACTGCTACGTCAGCTTTCAGCAGTAACGGCACCCCGGGTTCTGTGGCGCTGCTGGTTTTATCATACTGTCTGGCATACATATTTACCAGCGTAAAGTAGTTATATGCCCGGTGCACTTTAGCTTCTGCCAGCACCTGTTTTTTCAACGTTATAGTACCTCCACTGCTGTTCATCACCTGGTCTGTTACGAGATTGCAGTTGTAGATAGCAGCGTACAGGTTCTTCCAGTCGGGATCCGCGGTGGTCACGTCATAAAAGTCGGCGTTCCACATATACTGACGCATGTTGTCGGTACCGGTATTCTGTTGAATCACCGCATCGGGCAGCGTAATGTCATCCGAAGTGATGTCGGGTGCATCCATACCGCGTTCCAGCACCTCGTTATTATTCATCAGGTATCGAAAACTCGTGTAATCCGATGGGGTAATGGCGCCGGCGGTTTTTATATCGGTATACTTGCCACAGGCGGGCAGCAGCAAGGCCGACAAGGCTATAGCGAGAATGGAATAATATTTTTTCATGTTATTTTCTTTGTAGTCAGGTCAGAAGCCGATGTTGAGCGAAAAGTTGTAAGAAGCAGAGGGCGGCAGTTTCAGGTTGGCGATAGACGGCGGGAAGTCGGGGTCTATGCCATCGCTGTTTTTCGTCCATAGCAACGCCAGGTTGCGGGCAGCGCCTGTCAGTGAAATATTTTTCACCGGAAGGCGATGATACCAGGTTGCCGGCACGTCATACGTGAGAGATACTTCTCTCAGGCGGATATGATCTCCGGGTAACACATTAATGTCAGCATTGGCATAGCGGATAAAGCCTGCGCCGCTATTGCCCGAAAGCCCGGGTACATTGGTGAATGCTTCGTCGCCCGGTTTGCGCCAGCGCTGGTCTATCAGGCTATTCATCTCATAACTCTGTAACCCATACCTGCCGGGGTAATTGGCAGGAACAGAACGCTGGAATACATAACCCAGCTTATAGGTGAGCATTACAAACAGTGACAGTCCTTTATAGCGGAATGTTTGACTGAGACTGCCAAAATAAGGCGGGTTTACATGACCGGCATTCTTCAGATCATTGATATCCCTGATGGGCTGGTAGATATTCAGGGTATCTCCTTTACTTCCTTTTACGAGCGGACTGCCGTTTTTATCCAGGCCCGCATAACGGAATGTCATCAGGTAGTCCGTAGCATATCCCTGCAGGGGGCCGCCCATTCCGCCACTTTGCAGCAGGCTGCCGGTAATATTATAGCGCGCATCTGTTACCTTGTTGGTATTATAAGAGAACACGAAATTAGCAGACCATTCGATATCTTTTTTCCTGATGATCTTTCCACCAATGGCCAGGTCTATTCCTTTACCTTCCAGGGTGGCGGTATTCCGGGTGAGGTCATCGAAGCCAAGGGTGTTATCGATCGGGAAAGTAGCAAAGAGGTCTTTGCCTTTTTTATAATAGAACTCAATACTTCCGCTAACGCGGTAATCGAACAGGCTGTAGTCGATGCCGAGGTTATAGATACCGGTTTGCTCCCAGCGCAACGCCGGGTTCGCCGGCGACAGGATAAAGGCATAAGGATCATATGGCGACTTATAATCTGTTGCAAGCGCTAACTGGTCATATGGCAGCGCCGACATGCTGATATTGCCGTTAATACCGTAGGTAGCTCTCAGGGAGAGGCTGCTCAGCCAGGATACTGACTGCATAAAATTTTCCTTGCTCATGGCCCATGACAGGCCTGTGGACCAGAAAGGCTTTGCGCGATATTTTCTATCTAACCCAAAGTTATTATAGTCGTCGTAACGCGCGCTTCCCGACAGCGTATACTTACTGTTATAGGTATACGAAAAATTACCAAAGTAAGAAAGGTATCGTTTGCGCCGGTTGGAATAGCTGCCATTGCCGGGTATGTTACCTGAATAGCCATCCACCGTTATATAAGGCGTGGCATAATCCACCGGTTTATTAAACTGGTTTTGTTCATTGTAACCATACAGTGTACTGAGCCCGGTGATGTCGATGGTTTGCCTGATTTCACTACCAGCGAGGGCATTGACCTGGTGTTTACCTGCAAAGTTCTGATCAAAATTGAGTTGACCGCGGATACTGTAGTTATTTTTTGCAAACTCGTTCTGATTCAAAATGGCTCCTAACGGTATACCATATACGAGTTTCCCGTTGGAAATGGAAGTGGCGCTGTTAATGAGATTGCGGGTATAGTAGCTGCTATCGCTGTAAAAAAAATTGCCTTTACTGTTGGCCTTTTCCACCATGTATTGTGCGTTAAACGAAAGTCCTTTATAGATGGGGACATTTAATCCCAGGTTGGCGGCATAGTTACTTTCGTTCGTGGTGTTATCATTCATGGCCATTTCGTTGATGTAGTTGAGGCGCCATGGCAGGTATCCCTGCGCTTCGAGGTTGCTGAGCCGGCCGGAATAATAAGCACGGGAGAAATCAACGCCGTGCCCATTTACGTCTACCAATTGATCATAGGGCATGAGGGGGGAATACGAGCGGGCGTACACGCCGATGCCGGTATTCCCGGTTTTATAGCGGAACCAGCTGCCCCGGAGGTTGGCAGAAAAAGTGATGTTCTTATATATTTTAAACTCCTGGTTAACGCTCAGGGTCATTCTTTCGCCGGAAGTTTCTTTGGTGCTGGTATTTTCCTTATCATAGGCCCCGGAAACAAAATAGGTGTACCTGTCGGCGCCGCCGCTGATATTGAGATCATAATGTTGCGCAGATGCCGGCTGCAGCAGGTATTGGTTTACCTGGCTGCGGGAATCACGGCCTTTCAGTACGGCAAAGGCGGAGTCTTGCTGAGCCTGGGTTACCTCTCCTCTCTTGAGGCGAAACATCCAGTCCACCGCTTCACTGATGGGGCGCTGACTGCTGGCGGGCAAACCGGCCGGGTCGGTGATAAACCTTTTAGCTACCAGTTCCTGTTCATAGTTAATCATCTGGGCGGCATTCATAAATGGCAGGGTATTGAGGCGTGGTTTGCCGTTGCTCCCTGCGCCGGCGGTGAAGGAGATACGTGGCGTTCCGCCACCTGACTTCCCTTTTTTGGTGGTGATCACAATCACACCTGCAGAAGCGCGGGCTCCCCAGATAGAGGCCGCGGCGGCATCTTTCAGGAAAGTAACCTGCTCCACATCGGCGGGATTGATGGTGCGCATATCCATTTCAGAAGGAAAGCCATCTATTACGAGCAGGGGCTTATTGTTGGTGTTGTTATTAAGCGTACTGGTACCGCGTACCGCAATACTATAGCTGCCGTTGCCCTGTACATCGCCGATAAGATTGGAGTATACAAAGCTGTTATCTGATTCTGTGAGATTGAGTTGTACGCCAGGTACCTGTCCTTCGAGGCGGCTGATCAGGTTGGGTACCGGGATTTTTTCCAGTTGTTTGGCCGTTACCACGCCAAAAGAGCCGGTGGCGCGTTCTTTCGGCAATTTGGAGTAGCCCGTGGATACCACTTCCACCTGTTTAAGATTGCCTACCCTTTCTTTCAATATCACATTATATTCATGCTGCTGCCCGACGATGATATTCTGATGTTCATAGCCAACACTTGAAAAGGATACCAGGTTGGTACCGGGAGGGAGTTTGAGGAAGAACTCCCCGTTATCATTGGTTGACATATTCCTGTTGCCGTCAATAACGATTGTAGCGCCGGGAATACCCACGCCATCGGCAGTGGTAACACGTCCGGAAATAGTCCGTTGTGTTACCGCGGCCAATGGCGCTTCCGGTTTTACCGGGGTATCGTTTTGCTTTCTGCGGATCAGTACATTTTGTCCGCGGATCACAAAACCCAGTGTGGTGCTATCCAGCAGGCGGTGCAGCGCCTCCTTCAGGGGGAGGTTACTACAGTCCATACTGATAGCGGGCATGCCTTCCAGGTCGCGGGCCTGGTAACCAAAAATCATCCCTGTTTGTTGTTGCATCTGTCTGAAAATTTCTTTCAGAGATACCTGCCTGCTGTGAATCGTCACTTTAGCGTCTGCCTCCTGGGCATATGCATACGAAACATGCAGGTATAGCGCTGCCAGCAGCACTGTAACAAATTTTCTTGTCATCGTACTTTAATTGGTTGATTTAAATGCTGCGTTAATAAACTACATAACCATCTTTGGTTTTATCGAACCTGGCATCTGCCAGTTCGCACAAAATCCGGAGGGCACTCTCAACAGATGTCTGTTTTTTAAATCCTATCGTCAGCACCAGGTTGGTGAGCGATGGGTTATTTAACCGGATGTTGATGCCGTAAAAGATCTGCAGATCCTTTACAATATCCGCCATTGTTTCATCGACGAGATTGATATCTCCCCGTTGCCAGCTGTCGACCAGCAGTGGCGCCACCTGGCGTTCTTCTATTTTGTTATTACTGGTGGTCAGTCTCATTTCCTGTCCGTTCCCCAATACGGAGATAGCCTTCGTATCTTTCGTAATCTTTACCTTGCCCGTTACCACCGATACGATCAGCTGTTTACGCCCGGGATACGCTTTAATATTGAAAGCCGTACCCAGTACGATAGTAGACACTCCTTCCGGGGTATGAATAATGAAAGGCCATTCTGCGGCATGTTGCACATCGAAATAGGCTTCTCCTTCCAGGTATATTTCTCTTTTATCTTTTCCGAACGTATCCGGGAAACGAAGGATGGTAGCGCCGTTTACCAGGATGCGGGTACTATCGGCCAGCACAATCAGTTTTTGTTCCTTGTTGCCCGTACGTATCGTCGTTACTGAGGCCACTACATTCGTGGATGCGGTATCCGGGTGACTGGCGATGCCAACAACCGGCTTTTGCGGCGCATCTGCCAGGTACACGGCTCCTGCAGTAACCAGGAGCAGCAGGATAGCTGCGGCTGCCCAAAGGCGGTATCTCTGCGTCTTCAGCGGCCTTACCTTCGGATCAGGTATGCTGCCGGGCAAACTGATATCGCCATAGCGGCTTACAAAGGCCGACGACGGTACTTCCTCCCGGATCCGGTCATAATGTTCATCCATCAGCGCTATCAGCGACTCGTCGGTATGGTTCGAACGAATGTAGTCGAACAGCTCATTACGCTGCGCTTCGGTACCATTACCGGAGATGTATAAATCGAACAGGTATTTAAAATATTCCCTTTCCAATGGTGTATGTAATTTTGGCCGGCGTTATGCCGTGGCGTATATATAAGACGAATACAAAATTGCCCGGTCCTATTGCAGCATAAACTTTTTTAAAAAATACGAAGATGGCTGCTGACGAATTTGCGTAAAGTGGAGAGCGCTGCAGTAAGCTGATTTTTTACCGTATGGGGAGATAGTTGCAGCTCCCGTGCAATCTCCTCGCGGCTCATGCCATTGATCTGGCTGAGCTGATAAATGATACGACGCTGCGGAGGCAGATGACTGATCGCTTCAGCGAGGGCCAGCTGAAATTCCTTCACCTCCACTATTTCAATTGTTTTATTTTCCTGCCATTGGTGATTCCGGAAGTACTCATCCCTTAATTTACGGTCGTTGGCCAGTTTACGCAACACGTCAATAACTTTGTTACGCACCATAAAATAGAGATACTGCTCAATATTGGTGATCTCTTCCAGGTCGTCCTTCTTTATCCATAATTTGATGAAAACATCCTGGATAATATCGCGGGCCAACAGCTCCGATTGCACCATATTGCAGGCAAATACATACAAACGATGCTCGTACTGCCGGAACAACAAGGAAAACTGCTCCTGCTGCCGGCGTCCCGTATCATTTACTTTTTCTTCCTGGTACTCCCCCATATGCTGCCCCTGAATAATTGACCTGCTAGTCGCTGTCTGATATCTAAATAATTGATATAAAATGGTTTAAGACAATCCCCTGGCCCTGGTATACCGCCCCCGGCGATACCTGTTAAACGGTTGATTATCTTATAAGACGATTCAAAAAAGGGCTGGTCCTATTGGCGGAGCATTTTTTTTCAGATAGCACAAATTGCCGCCGGCGGGTGCTGAAAGTAAAACGGCGCTTCAAATATATAAAATAAGTGTCAGAACAACATGAAAAACAACAGGTGTAAAAAAGGCCGGGAAACCCCGGCCTTTTCATCTTTTTAAAATATTCGGCTACATTTTAATCACCGTGATGGTTTCCCTGTTCTTCCCCTGTACCACTTCTACCATATAGGTACCGGGCATTAACCGTTCTCCAAAGATGATTGTTTTATCTGTTCCCCTCACTTCTTCCACCAGCCTGCCATTCAGGTCGTACACTTTTACAGCTGCTATACCTTCCCCGTAGGCTGGTAATTGCAATGTAAAGCGCTGTGTACTTGGATTAGGACTTACTATTACGCGGAAGTCATTTTCAGCTGCCAATTTGGTAGCGCCGGCAACACATGCGCCCAGCCTGTCGCCATGCGCCAAATGCGTCGGTACTTCCGTTTTATTTACATTCAGCGTAAATGAACTTCCACTACCGGTTTTGTGGCATATAATTACCTTCTGATAACCACCACGTATATCCGTTACTGTTACTTGTTTACTTACAAAGGCGGTGCAACCATTCGCATCAGTAATGGTAACGGAATAGGTATAAGTACCGGCGGAAGACGGGCTTACCTGTGCCGTGGCAGCGGTAGCGCCTGTTGACCACTTATAGGTGTAAGGCGACTTCCCGCCTGTTACCTGTGTGGTAAGCTTCAGCGATGAAGGGCCATAGCCCAGGTAGATGGTATTGGCTTCTCCGCCTGGTTTTACTGCATACGCGTCAGGAATGGTTACCGACAATTGCGCATTGTTGACCGTAAGTGTGTAGCTGCAGTTGCCGGTGTTACCGCATGCATCTGTGGCTGTCCAACTGACATTGGTAACGCCGGTATGGAATGCCACACCAGCCAGGCTGGCTACGCCGTTCCCGGTGGTAGCGCCACTGAGCGAGTAGCTGAAATTAACAGCGCTGCAATGATCGGATGCTGTGATATCCAGTTCAGTTCCTGCAGCGGTATAGGTACACCCGCCGCTGTTGACTTGCCGCACGGCGTTGGCCTTACAGTTGATCAACGGTGCGGTTGTATCTTTTACAGTGATTGTTTGGGCGTGACGGGTCCATCTGCCTGCGTTGTCCCTGGCGGCCCAGCTGCGGGTAATAACCAGGTTAGCGGCGCAGGAGCCGTTTGCCATCATGTCTGTATAGCTGATAACCGGCAGGGAATCTGTATCGTCCTGCACAGCGGTTGGAACACCCGTAACATTTGGCGCGGCATTGTAACCACAGGTGTCATTCCTGACAACAGTAATATTTGCCGGCGCCGTAAAGGCAGGTGCTGCATTGCTGGTTTGCATAAATACCAGCTGCTTATTGCGGATATCAGTAGCTGCGGTGCCCATAGCTACGTCAGGATTTCCCTCGGTGGTGGCGCCATTGGCGGTTACGCCCCAGTTGCCTGATGCGTTAAACGCCCTGTTGCTGAGCTGCAGATTGTGTAAACTATCGACCGCATTCGTTAATGCGATGGTGCTGACAGCAGTTGCGGCGCTGTCGCCATAGCTTCTGATGATCCAATACTGCCCATGATAAACATCTCCCGCAGGCGCTGCATAAGGTGTGGCATTCAGCCTGCTCACTACGGCTTCGCCTTTCGGATAACCGCCTCCTGGTTGATATTTTAGGGCGAGGCCTACCTGGTCGAAATGATAACGTCCGGCGCTGTCAATAGTAAGCGACTGACTTTGTCCACGTGCAACCGGAGCGGCAGACGCTTCATGTTGCACACTGCTGTCGGCAGCCACGATATAGGCATTCCCCGATACCTCGGTGAAAAATGCGGCGCCGGGTTGTCCCTGTCCCTGCAGGTATACTTTTAATCCTGCAGTACCCGCGTCGACGGTATGATACATATTTTCGCGGATCTGCGACTGGGTACGGGCGGTGCTCCAGATCCTGAATTCATCCAGTGACCCGTTGATACCATCTCCCCCGGTATTATTCACGGTAAACCCTGACCAGGTTGCCGGGAAAGAAGAAGCCGTTCTAGTGCCCACCAGTTGCCCGTCTCTGTAAACATTTACCACACCATTGTCGAAGCTAAATGCGTAGTGGTGCCAGGTATTCAGATCGCTGAAAGCGCCTGGTATTTCCACGCGGGAAGCTGCGTTATTCGCTACGCCAACGCTCATGCTCTTATCATCGTTTGCATGTGCCAGGAAACTTCCCCAGCCGTTGCCTATCTGCTGATTCCAGCTCTGCGCGTTATTGGCTTTGAGCCACCATTCAATGGTAAACACGACCGGTTTCCAATTCAGACCATTTACCACGATACCCGCGTCGCTGCCGTCAAATTTATAAGCTTGTCCGGCTAACGTATCCACCTGTTCAATGCCGGTGGTTTTATTAAAGGCGAATTGTCCGAAGCTGGTCAGAGAATCTACTGCATTAAAGCTGAATACCACATTGCTATCGGTGGCAGCTACCGTTTTACCGTTAAGCGCCCAGTTGTTTCCGAAGGCATTAAATCCGCGACGATACAAGCGGTACATACCTGCACCGGAGGCGCCGGCGCCACTGCTGATGCTGAGTTTTGTGAGACCGGTGAAAACAGCGTTACTTCCGTAATTGTTGATCACCCAGTAAGTACTGTCCTGCGCGGCGGGCAGCAAATCATTAGCCGGAACAGCATTCAGTTTGCTTACTACTACTTCGCCGTTAGGATGAGTACCTGTAGCAGAGAAATCCAGGCTGATACCTGTTTGTCCGAAACGGGTGACACCCGGCGACAGGATCTGTTTTGTTTCACTTACACCTTTTGCAATTGGTGCATTGGAAGTGGTTCTCACCGCATTTACCAGGCGTACCGGGTAACCATTTCCGGAGATATCTACCACACCATTCTGCGATGCCTGGAACTGCAAACAAAGCTTTAATCCTGCCTCAGTACCTGTGGCAGTAAGGTGCATTCCTTCCCTGATTTGTTGTTGTGTTTTTTCGACGGTCCACATCCTGAATTCGTCCAGTTCGCCGTCAATAGCGTCAGCAGAATTAGCGCCGATACGGAAAGTGGTCCAATTGGGCGGATAACTGGAAGCAGTTTTGCTGTCAATCAGTTTCCCGTCGCGATAGATCTTAGCGGCCCCGTTTTTAAACGTATAGGCATAATGGTGCCATGCGTTCAGGTCAACATATGCCGCCGGCACGAGGAGTCTTGAATTAGTGTTGTTGGCTACGCCTATATTCAAACCGCCGCCGCTGTCGGCATGCGCCAGGAAGGCGCCCCATCCGTTGCCGATGCTCTGGTTATAGTTTTTAAATGATCTTGGTTTCAGCCACCATTCAATAGTAAACTCAGTGGGTTGCCAGTTCAGGTTTTGCACCTCCAGGTAATCGCCATTACCATCGAAGTTCATCGCCTTTCCTGCAGTAACTTCCACCGGAACGGCTTCCTGTTTCAGCGCAACGCTGTCCAGTACAGTAGCGCCGGCGCTGATGCGAATGTTGCCCTGGTATATGCCAGCCGTGTCGGGTACAAAACGAACAAATACTTTCGCCTGCTGCAGTGTTCCTCCTGTGGTGGTGATATTAAGCGCAGCCGTTGAATTAACGTAAGCAGTATCATTCACAGATATTTCAAAACCCCCGGGCGCGGTGATGCTGACGGTTGACGGCAGGTTGGCGCCCGACAGGGTAAACTGCTGCGGCCTGGTAACCACGCCTGCTCTCACATCTGCCAGCGTAAGCGAATCTGCTGAACCATACATAAACGGCTGATCATCTTTCATCAGCAGGTATTGCTGGTAGCTGGTCTGGTTATTAATGGTAACGGTATTGGCTATACTGTCGGCTGCACCGGCAGCTCCGGAGTACTGCCATTTACCGTCGGTATAAGGCAATCTTGTAAACACCAGTATTTTACCCGGATTAACAACATCGCCGGTATTGATACCTGCGCTCGTTTTAAGTGTCAGGTTCATGTTCACGGCGCCTGCTGTAGCAGCATAACGGTGTCCTATCCAGAATTCCCCTCCTACGCGGAAGGCCGATGGAGAGAAGCCGCTGAAGATCGCGGATGTAAGATCGATCTTTGAAAATGATGCCGGCTTACCATCCTGTGCATTGTAGAACGCCGTTACATCGGCCCCGTTGCCGAAAACAATGTTACCGGCAGCTTCTGTGCTGACATAGGTGGCGCCTGTTCCAAATGGATAGCCTGCCTTTACTTTCTGCAACGAACCGGTTTGCGAGAGCGCTGTTTTACCTTTCACCTCATAAGTTTCCGGTTCCATGTTGTCGAAGTTGACATAATAAACCAGTCCGGTTTCATTTCCTCTTAACGGGTGGTGCATATTTTCCCTGATCTGCGCTGCTGTACGTACGGTATTCCATATACGCACTTCATCCATTTCACCATTATAGTAAAAAGACGATCCGTTTACACGAACACCCAGGCGTATGTTACCGGGCAGGGTGGTCAGTGCCCCTCCGGTGCTCCAGGAATCCCAAAGCGTACCATCGTAGTATAGTTCTGCAGTGGTATTGGCCGGGTTATAGGTAAGTGCCATATGATGCCATTCGCCTTTATTATTTGGCAGTGTATACGTACGGGTTACATTCCATAATGATAACTTCCACCCGTTATCACCGCCGTTGGTGGCCAGGGTAAAGTCGCCCAGCGTAGTGCCGGTGCCGCCGGCCAGGGTGATCGCTCCGCCGTCGCTGTTATATACGCTGGTTTTTACCCAGCATTCGATGGTTCTTGGTTTGTTACCATTCACCGCATCGTTGGTTCCCAGTGTCATTGTTTCTGCACCATTAAATTTCATGGAGTTACCCGGGGCCGGCTGGAAGCTGTGGTCGTCGCCGAATGCATCTATGCCATCCAATTTACCTTTGAGGCGATAGTGCCAGGTTTCACCTGATTGAATGCCAATAGGTACCCATTGTTGCAGCGGGGTAAAACTGGTACCGGTAAAGGTGCCAGGTATAGTGAATACCGATCCATATGCGGTGGTGGGACCATATTCAAAAGTCACGGCGCTAAGCGTTTTACCTAAGGCGTTCACGCTGCCGGTCAGTAGCACACTGTCTTTCCTGACATTAAAAGCAACACCCGTGATAACACTGTTACATTTAAAGAGTCCAACATCCTTCCGGATAGCATTACAGCGAAGCCCTGCCTCACCGTTCGTGCCAACAGCACGCACGGCGTACCATTCTTCCTTTGAGGCGTCGGGTGCGCTTACATTAAAGATCGTATCTGTGGTAGTGCCTATGGAGTCCATATACTTCTCCCCCAGCTTAAATATTTCATAATGTACACCTGTGGCCGGCACTTTATTCCACGACAGCTGCAGCGCATTATCGCATACCCAGTCTGTTTTAAAACCTGTTGGAACGGGCATCACATGCACCGCTGCGGATACGTTGGATTGCGCACCGCGTTTTACCCTTATCAGTATATTGGCAGCCAGGTTCGGGACATTCCATTTAAACTGCCGTTTGGCAGCAGCAATATTAGTGGCAATGGTATCCCAGGAAACGCCGTTATTGGAGGAGTATTCCAGGTCGAAATTTCCCGGTGTGCCAAAAGCATCCCAGCGGATATACTCCTGTTGGCCCGGCGCCATTGATTCACCGCCCAGCGGGTAGCTCAGCAGCACTTCATCTTTAATGAACTCATATACCACGAAAAACTCCTGGGGGCCTTGTGGCACGTTAAAGCCGTCTACAAATACATTGTAAGTACCGGCAGCAGGATTATCGATCGTTACCTGTTCCTCGTTATTGATATGATCCGTTTTCCTGGTAGGCAGCGCATTGAGGTTAACTGCGTTGGCGGTGGTATCCAGTCCCCATGGCAATGTAGTACCGCCGGACGGATCGTTTACGGTTAAATCAAGATCGTTTACCAGGGCCTGGGCGGCACCGGGTGTGGCCTCATAGTCAGTCCAGTACACCATTACGCGCAGCTGTGCCGTACCTGCGGGCACTACAACGGGAAAGCTCTTACGGCTACCCTGTGCGATGCTGTCGGCCGCGAATCGCCTGTTTTTGATCGCCAGGTAGGCGCGGCGTACGTTTGGGCGGCCAAAACCGCTTTTAAAATCAATACCGGGATTATAAACATCATCGGCAGTATTCATCATCACTGCTTTAATCAATGCGGCCGGTACCGGCGCCTGAAGTTCTGTTTTATAGGCCTGGGAAAGGATGGCAAAGATGCCGGATATTTTCGGGGCTGCAAACGAAGTACCGCCCTGTCCTTCTATCGCCAGCTGCGGAACAATGCGGCCGTCGTAAGCAGGTCCCTTACAGGTCCAGTCGAGAAAATTATCTTCATAATCTGTGCCGCTGATTGTCAGGATATTCTTTGCGTTTTTGGCTTCGCCGGATATATTACCCCATCCGGCCATCCCGTTGTACTTACCTCCCAAGGTCGTATAGTCGCCTACGTTACCGGAAGAATATACCAGCATCGCTTCGGGACGGGTACGTTCAAAATTATCGTGCTCCTGTGAAGTGCTGTTATAACCCGCAGTAACGGTACGGTTATCGGTATTCCACCAGCCGTACGACATATTGGTGACGCGAATCTTTTTTACGGGATCATCATACAGTGTATAAGTATTCTGTCCGGAAATGGCCAGTATATTAGCTCCCCAGGCATTGGAGCGGTCGCGCGGGTTGATGTTCCCTGCACCACCCAGGTAGCTGGCCACACCGGATGGATGGCTGGAGGGATCGCCGGGCTGATTGGTTCCGTCCATAACACGTCCCTGCAGATCCGGTCCTTTATACATGCCGTTTTCCCGGACCATCACATTTACGCCGTCGCCATTAAACAATACACCGCCAAAACCAGAGTTTACATAGTTGGAACGCCCGAAGTCATTACTGAATATATCTTCCTTCCCGGGCTCGGCCACTTCTTTTTCCGGCATGGGGGCATCGCTTACAGGCTCAATAAACTTGATCTCTTTTACATTGACCAGCGAACTTAACTTATTTTGCGGCACCAGTATTTTCCATTGCACAGGAGACGTGCGGTCAATAATAGTGGCATGCCGGAGGATGTTTTTCTCGGCAGCCACGGCATCAGCGCCCGTATAGAGGATTACCTGTACTTCTACATTATCTCCTTTCTTTGCATACGCAGGGATTTTCCCGTCAAACAGACCGGGAGATAGTTTCAGGCCTTCGTCGACCGGTAATATAGTACGCACTCCTAACCCCGACAGCTGATCAGCGCTTACCTCTTTTTTGAAATGGGCATAATAGGCCAGGTTAGGAAAATAGTCCAGCAAGGTAATACCCAGGCCTTTCAACGCAGCCCGCTGGTTTTCCGTGGGCAGCTGATCAAACTGTACCAGGAAATAGTCGTTTCTTACAAAAAACACCCTGGTATTTGCGCTATTGGAGCGGATAGTGTTATTGTCTACCCGGAATCCTTTTCCGGGAGTAAATTTTTTGTTGACATGAAGAATACGGTAGTCCCTTTCCCCGGGACCAGGTTGTTGCGCCTGTGCGAACAATGACAGCACACAACACCCTAAAAACAGGAGTAGCTTTGTTTTCATAATAGGATTACTTTTTCAGGAAATAAATTACACGTGGTACGTCGTTTCAGGGCATAGCATTGCCGTTCCGCCAGGTGATGGCCGTCGGAAATAATAAGCGATCAAAAACTACAGGTGCAACGGGTATCAGATCCTCAAGGCACGAAGGGTCCTGCGCAGTAAGTACAACGATAAATTTTGGATTTTCGGGTTCATTGATTTTGGTTTTGTTTCAGGAAAGATATATGTATGGCTACAACACCTGATGGGTGAAGGTATTCATCTACAGTACCAGATCCGGGAAATCAAACAGGCTTATTCAAAAAAGTTCATAGAAATTGGTATAAAGGTTTACTACTTATGATTTCATGTTCACCTTAAAATTACGCGTATAGTATTTTCTTGCTCGACAGATTTCAAATATAGCTTTTTTTATCAAAAAAATAAACTTTCCTATACCAAATCAGTAGACTATTAAATTGGCGGCGTATTCAGACCAACGCACAACTTTTTTATACGAAACAAATTTGCCGAATAACATTTTGCTGTATATTTGGAAACAACCTGACAGTTTTAATATTTCAAAAATTGCCAATTTAGTATGGAAACCTAACAACTACAATTCACAACGAGCGCACTACTTTATTGAAAACCAAGACCCGTATCGTAGCGGGGCGTACGCTGTCTGTTTGCTATTTTAGCAATCTGTCGATGACATCAACGATACAATGAACCATATTTTTATCGATTTTTCAATTCTCTTTTAACCCAAATCTCAAACCTTTATTTAAAAAGCAAATCATGGAAAAGAAGCACCTATTATGTTACCTGTCTTTAATGGCAGCATTGGTAGCGGGTTGTAAAAAAACCGACAACGCCCCTGCACAGATTGAAAACAAAACGGCCGTACAGGCCAGGGTATGCGTTGACAAACCTATGATTAAGGGAAACGTTACTACAGAGGGAGTAGTTGTAAAAGCCTCCAGGTGGCCCAACAAAAAAGTAATTACGGTTAAATTTCTAAATGGGAGCACATTCCTGAGAAGCAAAGTAAAAACATATGCCAAGGTATGGGAAAATTATGCCAGCATCAAGTTTAACTTTGTTGCAGACAATCAGCCGGCTAATCTGAAAGTTAGTTTCAGCAATGATCAGCAAAGCTGGTCATATATTGGCACTGATGCGCTGACAGCTGCACCCGGCAACGATGAATCCATACACTTTGGATGGTTTGATGATACCACAGACGACAGCGAATTCAGCAGAACCGTCACCCATGAATTTGGTCATGCTATAGGCCTGGCTCATGAGCAATCCAGTCCGGCGGCCAACATCCTGTGGAACAAACCTGTCGTTTATGCTTACTACGCACAGTTTGGCTGGTCAAAATCGGATGTTGATTATAATGTTTTTTACAAATACAGCAGCCAGGTAACGCAGTACAGCAAATATGACCCCGCTTCTATTATGCAATATCCAATAGATAAAGGCTTTACTACAAATGGTTTCTCCGTAGGCTGGAATACAGTATTATCAGCAACAGATAAAAGTTTTATAGCTACGATATATCCTAAGATTTAGCTGTTAGCTGTTAGCTGTTAGCTTTTAATAAATGCAGCGTATAATAATGCGACAGTGATGACAATATGTTAATCTACGCCGCATTATTATACGCTGCATTTACTAAAAGCTAACGGCTAAAAGCTATTATCGTGGTTGCTGCTGCGTTACGCAGTGAATCATTCCTCCATTTGCAAACAGGTTGCGGCACCAGGAAAACGGCGCCTACCTGTTTTTGTATGGGTTAGGTTTCACCATTGTTGTCATTGGATTGATCCTCCGACTCCGCCAAACGCCTTTTGAAACAATAAGTCCCTATTTTTTTGCGTGTTTGAGTATGATGTGACTCCGCTTGCCGGTACAATTCGGGCGGCAGCAACAAGTGTCGCCCGCAATGTAAGTATTGCTATAAATCACCTGGGGCGGAGCCTTTTCTTCTTTGGCCGTCGCCTCTTTTTTGGCATTAAAAACCGCGAAGAGCAAAAAGCCAATCCCCACCAGGAAGAATATGAGTTGGGCTACTGAAGAATTCATTGTAGCAGGTCGGTAAACATCCGGCGTTCCCTTATGCTGGCTGCCGGCGATCGATCCAAAAACCACGTAGCCGGCCAGTACTGACAAGATAAATAGCACTTCCGCCGTTGCCAACGCCCAGCCGATGAATTCGAGTTTCTCATAGAAGAATGCCGGCGCCAACAGAAACGCCGATGCCAGCGTGACCAGTAACTTGGTCTGTTCCATATAAGTTTTAACCGCTTCCTGGTGATGATCGTATGGGGTATTAGTCATGGTAAGGATTTTAAGTAGCCATTATTTTTCTCTGCAAAAAGGAGGAATATTGCACCATTTTTTGAAAATACCGCGTAGTATGGAAAACGAAGTAGTACGGCCACGGGAACGTTTATCCAGGTAGGCGGGATCTTCTCTTGCCTCGTTCAGGATTTCGCGCACCGAGGAGCGCCAATCCTGCGCATTCAATTCTTCGAACTCACTCAGCTCCAGCAGCGGAAGAATGATCATGGACTTTGCCGTGTTGGTAAGCCTTATTTCCGACCGGTTTTCCCAGTCATTTATTTCCAGCATGATCTGTTCCAAAGCGGAAGGCTCTCCGGAAGCCAGGTCGTTCGACAACCGCTGATTTTTGAGCCACTCTTCATAGTTACGTGCCTCCTCGCTCAGTTGTTTCCTTTTCAGGTAGGACCTCACATCCCGCCAGGCATAATAAAGCATCACTAAAAACAGGAAAGGCACGATCAGGGTGGCCCATTGCATGGCCAGGAAAGTACTGAATTTTACATCCATAAAATGCCGGTTATAACAGTTATGATAACGACGATAAAAACGGTATAAGTTTGTGTTTTCCTTTCTATAGCCTCAGCGATAAAATCCAGGGTATAAAAGATATTTCCTTACTCGGGAACGGGGCCTTACATTGGGTTAAGGCTGTACATTGGATGTTAACTTTTCTAAGGTAACAGAAATATCGTAAACATCAAAATATTAGTAACCGGCTTTACGGGAGCTGTAACGATCTATTGACAAATGTATTACCTTGCTATTTCATTTTTTAAGTTAAATGAAAGCAAACTCCATTAGTCCGTATTGGGTGGCCATGCCCGTGATGCGCAATTTGATAATGCTGGGAGCAAGAAATGAGCAGGAAGTAGCCGCCATTTGCAAAGCGGCAAATATTCATCCGGACGATTTAAATAACATAGAAATGAAGGTATCACTGGAATGCAATATTGCCATTATGGAGGCGCTGTTGCAAATTTCCGGCGACGCTAATATCGGTTTACATTTAGGGGAAAAAGCCGCCCCTCCTATTATCGGCCAGGCCGGGCATCTGCAGCAGAGCAGCAGCGATGTACTTACGGCTTTCAAAAAAACAGTCTATTTCACCAGGACATTCACAGCACTATACGATTTCATTTATGAAGAAAAAGAGGACGAAGTGCTGCTTTATTTTGAGCCTGTACAACTTTGGAACGATATCGCCCCTGAGAGCGCCCGCCATGGGGTTGATATACCTTTTGCCGCCATTTTAAATTTCATCAGGGTCCTTTCCGGCCGGGTAGTATATCCTATCCGGGTACTGTACCGGTTTTCAAAAGTTAATGATACATCAGAGCACGAAAAGATTTTCAGGCGTAAACCACTGTTCAACAAAAATTGTAATTGTATTGTCTTTAAGAAATCAGACCTGGAAGTACCAATACTTGGCTACAACCCGCAGTTAAACGAAATTATTGAAAATTTGCTGCATGAAAAACTAAGAACGGCTAATGAAGGAGTGCGGCTTACGGCAAAGGTAAAGGAAGCAATTCTTGGTAACTATCACTACGATTTTCCCCAGCTGGAAACTATTGCCCTGGCTTTGAATATGACCCCGCGTACCTTACAGCGTAAATTACAGGAGGAAAATACCACTTACAGGGAACTAAGCGATACCATAAAATTTGAACTGGCTTCCGTGCTGCTAAAACATAATGAATTAAGTGTCGCTGAAATTGCCTATAAGCTTGGTTATACAGAACCGGGTACTTTCCGGAAAGCATTTAAACAGTGGAGTGGGAACACTCCGCTGGATTACCGCGACAAAGCGTAGCCTCTTTCATTTTCACCGAAAACTTCCCCCTGCTATGGTTACGGTTATGCGTTCATTTCCTGTTGGCCGCTATATTATCACTGACAAGGCTATGACTATTTCAAAAAGTGTTCTGCCAGTTCAAGCACTTTATCCGTTTGCATAATTACATCTACGTGGCCGGTATTGGGCAACACCGCCAGTTGAGATGTTGGATGTCCGGATATATCACTAAATACATTCCCGCCACATAGCTGGTACATCTTCGCCTTATGTGCTATATCCACGCCGTCATTATCTCCCATAATAAACAAAACGGAGGCCTTTATATTTTTTATGTTGGCATCGCCCAGGTCAAAATTCTCCGTATCAAACTTTATGAACTTAGCCGTAAATTTGTGGAAGGCAGTGCTGTCTTTGTAAATACCCGCGTGAGCCGCCTTATAGGGTGTCTGATCAAGAAAACCCGGGGGCAGCGATTGCAACATGTTTCTCATAACAGGCAGCCAGCCGGTATATTGGTATGGTGCGGAAAGTACTACAAGCCGATCCACCACATCCGGATGCAGCACCGCAAGCTGCATGGCCGTAGTTCCTCCGATACTAAAACCCATGATATCGGCCTTGTTAACACCGATGTATTTTAACAACGCTGCTACGTCGTCCGAAAATGCCGGGTAAGAAAACGGCCGGTCAATATCCACGGTATGGCCATGCCCCGGCAACTCCAGCGCTATCACTTTCCGGGTTTTCTTAAGTTCGGTTATCATCCCTCCCCAACATAAGGGGATCGTTTGATATGCCCCGTGAATTAACACCAAAGGTTTACCTTCACCATAAATTTCGTAGTACAGTTTCAAACCGTTTACAGGTGCGTAGCCCGCTGTATCCGGTTTTAGCGGTGGGTGTTCCTGTGCCATTAATTTTATTGAAATAAAACTGCTGATAAGTAATGCTGCTGATACAAGTGCTTTTTTCATTTGCAAAAATTTCTATTTAGACAGGCTATGATTTTGATTTATACTGCACCCACACAATGCCGCAAGGGAACACTTTTGACTGCAGCAGTTCCAAATCCTTCTTACCCGAAAAAGGGGCTAACCCATTCCCTATGGCTACGGGGTGAATGTATAAATTGTATTCGTCAACCAGGTTTTCGTTAATCACGTTAGCTGCAAAATCATTCCCACCGTACATAATCATATCACCTCCCTTGTTTTTCTTCAGGAGATTAATTTCATCCGCCAGGTTACCATTGGTAACTATCGTATTTTTCCAATCGGCATTTTTTAATGTTCTGGAGAAGACAATCTTGTGCGTGTCATTCATCTTGTCAACAAATGCCCGGTCCTCTCCTGCCGGTTCGGATTTCCTGGCTTCCCAGGTTGGAATAAAGCCTTCTGCCAATTTACGACCGAGCAAAATAGTATCTACCGGATCCGTCAGCTCGTTCAAATGCTCTTTTAATTGGTCATCAAAATTCCATGTCATCCAGTCAAGCTCTCCATTAGGCCCCGCAGCATATCCGTCGAGCGATAGCTGCATCTGAAGTTTAAGTTTGCGCATAATAAATTGTTATCGTTTGGGTGAAATAATATTATACCTGCAGTAGCAGCTACTATACTAAAATGTATATCACAAAGTAAAACCAGGGTGGTGACAAAGCAGGGGGTAAAACACGACAAAAAGATGGCACTACACGACACCAAAAAAATTTACTCTTCTTTCATGATCATTTCCCGACATGGTGTTGCCGGGAGGTTTTAATAAGTTTTACGCCCAGCATCAGTACGAATACAATGGAGGAAACCAGGTATACATTCAGGCCGGTTTCGGCCAATATTTTTACATCGAAAATATTTCCGGTGGCATCCAGCAAGGTCGCAATACCGGTGATGACGCCTGTTATACCAACAGCCTTATTTTCATTGTATAAAAGCCGGCCAATGCCGGCAAACCATATGGCGGCAAAAACTGCTTCCAGCATATTCCAGTAACCTTTGGTAATAATCAGGGTAATGTTTAGAAAAACAACTTCGGTTACTTCTTCCAGGTTTCCGCCTGCATCGGTATACTGCTGCATAAGGAACCGCCACGATACCGCCAGTGTTACTGCCCCTATCGCGCCAATCAACGTATAAGCCAGACCACTAAATGTAATAAGGGCTGTCCAGGGCGAACGAAATTTATACTGTTGATGATAGTACATTACAAGTGGTATCAATAAAAGGTAATACCCAAACATGTCCAGGATATTGAACCAGTAGGCGGTGTGGTATTTTGCTGAATACCTGAGTACCAACCGGGGATCTGAAAAGGCGTCAAAGTTATAGTCAACAGCCACCGCCCCTGCTGCCAGGCAGGCAATAGAAAAAACGACTGATATCAAACAGGTAACCCCGATGCTTAAACGATAATTCATAGTCGATGCTTAAAAGTGGCAAAATATTGCTTCAATCATTCAATATCTTTCTCCTGTAAAATTCCGATACTTAATTTGAGGAGATGGGGAGTTAATGCGACAAATAACAAACAGTTTACGACAAGGAGATCATGCTGCAAGGAGAGGCACGTGAGGTGCGGCCATAAAAATGCCCTCTAAAAAGTTAATCACTTTTTAGAGGGCATTTTAGTCTGTTACTGCTTATACAGTGATGCTATTAGTATGCTGTTCTCACGGATCCAACCTGGTTTCCAGGCTATCCTGTAACGACGGTCTCAGCGTCGACAGCAAATTATAGCCGGTTGCGCTTTCGATATCCCGAACAGTTGTTTTATATTCAGTCCAGTCGATATCGATGTCGTTGCGGTTGGGAGTATTTATGGCAATAACCCTGGTGCTGCCGTTGATCCTGTTCAGATCGCCGTTGCCACTAGGTATTACTACCACTACTTTCCAGATATTGGAAGGAACGGTTACATGTCCGTTATCAATGGTATTGGTAACACCTCCCAGCGAACCGGTACCGCCCTGACCATAAGAGCCGCAGATAACGTATACTTCGTTACCGGCTTTCACGAGGTCGCGGGTATAATTTTCCAGGTTAGCCCAGGTTTTCTGGTTATTATTTGGGGCCTGTGGCATCATGTTAGTCATGAGAAAAGTAGCAGAATTGGCGGTGGCTGACGCTGTTCTGTCGCCCGACGGGCAGTTATGACCACGATCAAATCCGGAGCCGCTATAGCTGCTGTTCTGTACCTGGTACCAGCCGGCGGGCAGGTCGCTATCGGCCCGGAAGTCGTTGCTTCTTGATAAGGTACCGAGGTCTGATGATTGTATGTGCCAGCTCACCCAATTAGGGGTACCACGGTTGCGGCTATACGACAATGCATAATATGTTCTTGCCATCAGGTAGTTATTCTCGGAGGAAATATCTGCCAATGCATTGCTCGGGTTGCCAAGGAGCAGGTTGCTGTCGTCGGATGCGCTGCCACCGCCGTCGCCGCCACCTGTGCCGCTGCCGGCAGCAACAGACACATCATCGATGTTGATCCTGCTGGAACCACCGGAGGTTTTACGGATAGAGATACGCAGGCTGCTGGTTGCCGGGAAGCTGAACGTAGCCGTTTGCAGACTTCCGGAAGTGGTGATGGTGTTGCCCTGCTGGGTCCAGGTTTGCCCATTATCGGCCGATGTCCAGAGCTGCCAGTTGCTGTTTGCATCTGAACCATAGGTACCATGCTTTACGCTAACGGTAACCGTTCCGGTTGCGTTGGTCATGCTGAAATCGGTGGTGATACTACCGGTGTTCCTTATACGAACTGATTTGGAGCCATTTTTCAAATCAGCGGCGAGGTTGCCGGTCAATGCATCGTCAAATGTCCAGGACCCGCTGCTCAGTGATACGCTGGCGGTTGCATAGGCTGTTTTACTGCCCGATTCAAAGTTTTCATTGAGAAGAACAACGGATTCTGTGGCAGCGGTACGCGGTTTACTGGTTTCCAGTGGCTGGATATCTGCTTCTTTTTTACAGGCAGAAAATAATAGGCCAACCAAACAAATGGCAATGGAGTGCCTGATGAATCGTTTCATAATTCATGTTTTTAAAGGGTTTCGGTAATGTGCTGATTTGCTTAGGATTCTATCGCTGTTGTAGCCAGTGCAATGCAGGTGCCGTCGGGCTGATGGCAAACGATATACACCGGAATGCTGGCGCCGTTTTCCACCCGGACTACCTGGATGCTGGTAAAGTGTTCGTTGAGAAATTGATGAAGGGCTTTAAATTTTTGTGCGTTTTCTACAATGGGTGCATCGTTTGGATCGGGTACGCGCTCTACTTCGCTGAAGAAATCTGCCGGGCTAACGGACTTAACGATGCCTGGTTCCACCTGGTGGCGGGAGGCTATCTTTCCCATTGTTGCTGCTGCAGGAAGCAGGCCCCACTGTTCGATAGCCAGCGGATATTCTGATTCACTGTAGTATAAAATACCAGTTGTTTTACTTGTCAGGTTTTCCAATAAAGTATTCAGGTGCATGAAATGAAATTAGTACTTTCCTAAGTAGGTTTTTGTCTGGATAAGATTGATAACAATAGGTTAATGTAGTTGTGCCGGGCAATTGAAAAAAAATTTGCGCAGTCAAATAACTGCACTTATATTTGCAGTCAAATAGCTGCATAAAATGAATATCCGCAGAGACGTGTTCCAGGCTTTAGCCGACCCAACCCGCAGGGTAATAGTGGGCCTGGTGGCACTTCAGTCAATGACACCAGGTGAGATCGCCGAAAAATTTGACTCAACCAGGCAAACAATTTCAAAACATATTCAAATCTTAACTGAATGCGAATTGTTGGGCCAAACGCAATCCGGCAGGGAAATTTACTATCATCTCAACTTAAAAAAATTAAAAGAAGTTGGAGACTGGCTGGAACCATACCGGAAAATGTGGGAGGGCAGATTTGATGCAATTGAAGATTTACTGGATGAAATGCAAAAGAAAAAAACAAAGCGAAAAAAGTAGTTCATTATTAACGTAAAAATCAATTAAATGAAAAAGCAAATGTATCCCTGCCTCTGGTTTGATGGTCAAGCCAGGGCTGCAGCAGAATTTTACTGTACTATTTTCCCCGACTCAAGCATCATCAACGATTCAGGAGTAGTGGTGAATTTTCAACTCAACGGGCAATTCTTTATGGGCCTGAACGGAGGTAATCAATTTCAATTTAATGAAGCCGTTTCCTTTGTCATTCCCTGTAAAGACCAGGAAGAGATCGACCATTACTGGTACAAACTTATTGCTGACGGGGGCTCGGAAGGCCGTTGCGGATGGTGTAAAGATAAGTTCGGATTGTCCTGGCAGGTAGTGCCTACCCTATTAAATGAGTTAATGTCAAATCCTGAAAAAGCACCACGTGTTGCAAAGGCTTTCATGCAAATGCAGAAATTTGATATTGAGGCGCTGGTGAATGCATGAGCATTTGAAAACGTAGGCCTGCCAAAGAACGATTCCCAATTGATTTAATCCTCTCATTGAAAACAATCATGGCAAAACAAGTCGAAGTTATCAGAACATTTAATGCACCGGTTGAACTGGTTTGGAAAGTCTGGACTGAACCCGAGCTTGTGAAGCGTTGGTGGGGACCTAAACACTTCACATCACCCGTTGCCAAACTGGATTTTCGGGAAGGAGGCAAATCCATTGTAAGTATGCAAGCTCCGACAGAAATGGGTGGACAGGAATTTTACTCTGTTTGGGAGTATAAAAAAATTGTTCCGCTGAAAATAATTGAGTTTGTTCAAAGCTTATCTGATAGTGAGGGCAACAAAACAGATCCTGTGAAAGTGGGTATGCCGCCCGATTTTCCGGTAGACATTAAAACTGTGGTGACTTTCAGAGAAGTGGCAGATGGTAAAACGGAAATGACTGTTACCGAGTACGCGGAGTTTGGTACCATCAGCAACTTTGCACAAATTGGTTTGGAACAAAGTATAGAAAAGATGGCTGCTATCTTTACCAGCTGACTTCACAACTTAACAAAAAAGCCTTCCGATTATAGTCGGAAGGCCATTATTGACACGGGAAAAACTTCATTGATTTTATGAGTCCCCTCCTTAATTAAAACCTCGTTCCCACTATCCCCAATTTTAAAATCAATCAAATATTTATTAATCTTAGATAGCATATTAAACTCGATCTCAAATTCATTTCCGGTCTTCCAATATCCTCTTAACGCATACAGGTGGCCTGAACCGGCATCCTTGTAAAATTTATATGCGGCACCAATGCCCAAAGGATAGATAACGGTTTGTTCCCCGGTTTGCTTTAACATAAGAGATAGATTCCCTTTCTTCCATATAATTTCGGCACTATTAATAGCTAAACTATTCTTTGGGAAAATGATCGACTTATTAAACAACTTCTCTTTTCCAGTAGTGCCGGAAATATGCACAGGCGAATCAATAAGCGCTGTTGCCGCTTGACGTTGCCTCTTTTTAAAGTTCTTAAAGGCCACTGGATCACTTTTCAATTTTTTATCCGCGTGAAGCGCATTACCAATAAGATCACCAATCTGTTCTTTTTCATCTTCCTCCAGCCCTCCTGCTGTAATTACAACAATTGCATTGTTGATGGAATCGATATGCACCCTTTGCGTGCCCCTGCCTTCGGCATTGTAGCTATCCCCCTTTTCAATCCAAAAACCATATCCGTAGCCATTCCCGTTTGAAAATACTGTGTTCATTGATTTGGCTTTCCTTATCCAATCTGCGGAAACAACGGATTTATTATTCCATTTACCACCGTCTAACAATAGCTGGCCAATTTTAGCAAGATCATATGGCCTCAGGGCAAGGTCGCCCCAACCGTAATTAATACCCTGATTATTTTTCGACCAATAAAAAGACTTTATTCCCAGCTCATTAAAGAGGTATTTTTTAGCAAAATTTTCAGGAGATAAACCGGTGGCCCGGTGAATAATTTCAGCCAGCAGGTAGTAATTACAACTGCAATAAGAGAATTGCCGCCCGGGGTCAGCAACAAAAGGAATATCGAAAATAAATTCCGGCCAATTGCCGGATGGAAATAATTCATTGAACAGACTATCTTCATTTGAAGAGCCGCAATCAAAACCCGAGGTCATGGTGAGCAGGTCCTTAATTGACAATGTTTCAAAACCTTTGCCTGTTAGTTTGATCTCCGGGAAAAATGATGAAACCAATTGATCCTCATTCTTTATATAACCTTTATCTATGGCTATGCCAATAAGCAGGGATGTTACTGACTTTGTGCAAGATGCTATGTCATGCCGCAAATCGGGGCGAAAAGGATAAAAATAGGCATCAAGTACAATCTTGTTATTCCGTATAACTAAAAGGCTATGGATATTTACTTTTTTTTCTTTTATATAAGTAAATATCTCACTTAATCCTTTTGAGGAAAACCCTTCTTCCTCCGGTACGGCAACAGAAAAAGTTTCTGGCATCTCAGATGCAGGGGCCTTTGTTATTTGAGAAAAAACAAGCACTGTTTTAAAGAACAGTAGTAGCAACAAAGTATTCTTTTTATAACTGAAGCTGCGCATAGATAACAATTCATTTGTCTTTTTACAAATCTCCAATACTCTTACAATTTAGATATTTATTTTGTATTTGATCCATCGGCGTCGCATATACGAAAACATCGCCGGAGCAGTTCCATTCGTGGCTATTCGTAAAAATTAATTCCCGGGCGGGAAGTAGCTAATATAGATAATCGTTATCGGTAAATGACGTTGCTTGTAAATCCAATGCTCGTAAATTTTATGTTTCCCTTTCATAATTTTACGAAATATCGTAAAAAATAATTTATTGGAAATAAACATAATACATTAATTATCAAATACTTAAAAACAGGCACCTGAATTGCCTCAGCGGGAGCAAACTTTTAAAATGAAACCATCTACCCACTTATTGTCTCCCGACAATCATGCACTTATCTTAATCGACTTTGAAGGCCAAATGGGCTTTGCTACTAAAAGCATTGCTTTAAGTGAGCTGAGAACCAACGCAGCTATTATTGCCGGTGCATCCAGGATATTTAATGTTTCCACAGTGGTGACCACTGTAGCGGAAGAATCCTTTTCCGGTCCTGTATTTCCTGAAATTGAAGAATGCTATCCAAAGGCAACATCCGGCTATATTGACCGCACGTCCATGAATACCTGGGAAGATGAAGCGGCTTACAAAGCAATCATCGGAAAAGGAAAAAAGAAACTGGTAATGGCCGGTCTGTGGACAGGCGTTTGCATTGTAGGCCCGGCCTTATCTGCACTCGACGAAGGCTATGATGTATATGTTATCACCGATGCCTGTGGCGATGTAAGCACCGAAGCCCATGAACGGGCGGTTCAAAGAATGGTACATGCCGGCGTAAAACCGATGACTTCCGTTCAATACCTGCTGGAACTGCAACGTGACTGGGCCCGCCAGGAAACCTACAAGGCGGTTACTGATCTGATGAAAAAATATGGCGGCGCTTACGGTATCGGTATCCATTATGCCCACAATATGCTGAAACACTAACTATCTCCTAAAAACCATTCCAATTGCCCGTAAAAAGCCTCCTCCGTCCCGTTCGTATAACCGTACTTGTTATAGCTTGTCTTTCATCTGTTATCCGGACAGCAGGACAAAGTTTTAAACTAATGCGCTTTGACGAAGACTATTCCTTCCTCAAAGACTCCACCGGCAATTGCTACCGGAAAGTAAAATATAATCGTCTATCCAAAGATGGCAGCGCCTATGTTTCATTTGGAGGAGCTGCCAGGATGGAGTATGTCGATTTTAACAACGAAGACTGGGGCAGGCTGGGCATTGGGCACAATCGTTTTCTGCTGCAACGTTATGATCTTCATGCAGACATTCACCTGCATGAGCGGTTCAGAATTTTTGCACAAATCAGAAGCGCATGGGAAACGGGGAGAAAAAATGGTCCCCGCCCTATCGATGAAGACCATTTGAACATACAAAACCTCTTCGTTGACGCTGCTATCATTAAAAGAAAAGAGAAGCAACTTATTCTCCGCGCCGGCAGGCAGGAACTTGATTATGGAAGCGGGCGGCTGATTTCCGTCAGAGAAGGACCTAACCTCCGGTTGTATTTCGATGGAGCTAAACTGATGTACTCCACCCGCCACTGGAGTATCGATGGATTTGCGATGATGGCAGATACCATCAACACCGGCGTCTTTGATAATACATCGGGCAAAACATTAAATCTCTGGGGATTATACAGTAAGATAATTATCCCCGCTTTTCCCAATATTGACCTGTATTACATAGGCATTAAGCGTGACCGGTCCTTGTTCGAAGAAGGCCTCCAACGCGAGTTGCGTCATACCCTGGGCACCAGGATATGGCGGTACGGCGGGGGATTTATTTACAACCTCGAAGCCGCCTGGCAATTCGGCTCCTTTGGAAATGGTCATATCAATGCCTGGACAGCCTCTGTTGAAGCAGGTTACCTGTTTGAAAACATTCCCGGGAAACCGGCAATCAGTCTACGTAATGACTATATCTCAGGAGACCGGCATAAAGGAGATGGCAGCCTTCAGTCTTTCAACCCGCTTTATCCCAAGGGCGGATATTTCGGTTTCAGTCCGCAAATCGGTCCTGTAAACCTCATAGATCTGCACCCCTATGCCACTATCAATATCGGTAAAAAGATAATGGCGCAGGCGGATGTAGTACTCAACTGGCGATACTCGCTCCAGGATGGTATCTACCGACCCAGTGGAGGATTTAATCTTCCCGGGGCTGCATCTGCTGAAAGGCATATCGGTACCGCCTATCTCGCCAGCATTGTGTACAGTGTGAACAAATTTATCTCATTCAACTCCGGCATTCAATATTTCCAGCCAGGCGCCTTTATCCGGGATATGACGCCCGCCTCAAAGGACGGCCTGTTCATCAACACCAGGCTCAGTTTCAAATTTTAGCATAAAAAAAGATAAACCATGAAGAATACATTCATTACCCGCTATCGCAAAACACTCATCACCTTTATGAGTGCCTCCTTTCTCCTGCTGCAGGCTGTTTCACTTATGGGCCAGCATGCAGGAGATGCAGTTAAAACTACACCCATAGGTACTGCAAAAGTATGGGGCAAAATGGAGGGAATATCCATTGCAGGGCTTGTACAGGGGCCTGGCGCCGCTGTTGCACCATTACAGGTAGCCTGCGTGTTTGAATATACTGAGGGAGATATTTTTAATCCCCCGGCTTTACCGGCAGCGCTCAACGGGATGGTACATCTTGACCAGGCGCTAAAAGGACAGATCACCGAGTTGAG
Organism: Chitinophaga hostae; assembly: GCF_018224885.1. GTDB lineage: Bacteria > Bacteroidota > Bacteroidia > Chitinophagales > Chitinophagaceae > Chitinophaga > Chitinophaga hostae. Next base: position 62,244 of record NZ_JAGTXB010000017.1, read on the forward strand.
AAAAACTGGAAAGTTCGAAGGGCATTACCTGGAAACATTGCTGATCACTCCTCCTAAAGGTGCACTGAAAGCGCCCAGGCTGCTGCTGATTGGCCTTGGCGACCGCCATCAGTTCAATGCTGACATGATGATCAACGTAGGCGCAATGGCGCTTCGGGAAGCCAATAATATGGGCGTTACCAGCTTTGCGTTTGCCAGTGATATCAAAGACGCCGGCATCGACTCACCTACTGCGCTGGTAGCTGGTAATGTTACCAAAGGCATCATCAACGCCAATCGCACACAACGTTACCTGCAACAACATCACCTTGCCTCCGCCAAACCAGTCATTAAAGCCGTCCTGCTGGCCGGACCTGCCTTTTTTGAAACTGCCGGAGAAGGCATTCAGGCAGCTATTGCATCCTTCAATCATTCAACACCATCTCATGAATAAAACAGCAGCCATCGTTTTATACAATGGAAAGATACATACAGTAGATCCATCCCAGCCACGGGCTACCGCCATAGCCATCAGCGATGGCAAATTCGTTGCCGTAGGCGATGATAAAACCATTCTTCAGCAATACGGCGTGGACGGAACTGTACAGATAGACCTTAAGGGGAAGCGCGTAATTCCGGGATTGAACGACTCTCATATTCACCTCATTCGCGGTGGCCTGAATTATAATCTTGAGCTCAGGTGGGACGGCGTTCCTTCCCTTGCCGATGCTTTGGCCATGCTGAAAAAACAGGTATCCATCACCCCTTCTCCCCAGTGGGTAAGAGTGGTAGGCGGATGGACTGAACATCAGTTTGCAGAAAAAAGAATGCCCACGCTGGAAGAAATCAATGCGATCGCACCGGATACGCCTGTTTTCATTATGCACCTGTACGACCGTGCCTTCCTGAACCATGCGGCCCTGCGGGCAGTAGGCTTTACCAAAGACACACCGGCGCCTCCCGGCGGTGTGATTGAAAAAAACAGCAAGGGGGAGCCCACAGGACTGATACTTGCGAGTCCCAACGCCATGATCCTCTATTCCACACTGGCAAAGGGACCGAAACTATCTTTCGAGCACCAGGTCAACTCTACCCGTCATTTTATGACGGAACTAAACAGGTTTGGCATCACCAGTGTGATTGATGCAGGCGGCGGATTTCAGAACTTTCCCGATGACTACCAGGTGATCAGCGAGCTTCATCAAAAACAACAACTCACTGTACGCATTGCCTATAATCTTTTTACGCAAAGACCTAAACAGGAACTGGAAGACTTCCGCCACTGGACCAGTACTGTAAAACTCCACCAGGGAGATAACATGTACCGGCACAACGGCGCCGGTGAAATGCTGGTATTCTCCGCCGCTGATTTTGAAGACTTCCTGCAACCGAGGCCCGACTTGCCGGAAACCATGGAAGCTGACCTGGAAAAAGTGGTGCGTCACCTCGTGGAAAACCGCTGGCCCTTCCGCCTGCACGCCACATACAATGAAAGCATTACCCGCTTTCTGAACGTCTTCGAAAAAGTGAACAGGGATATTCCTTTCGACGGCCTCCACTGGATATTTGACCATGCCGAAACCATTGATGAAAAGAACATTGACCGCGTAAAAGCGCTGGGCGGCGGCTTCGCCATTCAAAGCAGGATGGCATTCCAGGGAGAATACTTCACCGACCGGTATGGAAAAACAGCCGCCGCGCATACGCCGCCGGTAAAACGAATGTTGCAGGCGGGCGTGCCGGTGGGCGCAGGTACAGATGCTACCCGTGTAAGCAGCTACAATCCATGGATTGCGCTATACTGGCTTTCTGCCGGCAAAACAATAGGAGGCCTGCAACTGTATGATAATGCCACTAAACTGAGCAGGGAAACAGCGCTTGAATTATACACCCGGGGAAGCGCGTGGTTTTCCGGGGAACAGGATACCAAGGGTTGTATCAAAGCCGGACAGCTCGCCGACCTCGCCGTACTCGATGCCGACTTTTTTGAAGTGCGGGAAGACGCGATCAAATACATCGAATCTGTATTAACCATCGTAGGTGGAAAAATTGTGTTTGGCAATGGTGAATTTTCCCCTTTCTCCCCCGCTCCTATTCCCGTTCTGCCCGAATGGTCGCCGGTGAAACAGTTCGGCGGCTATTATGCTGATGCAAAAAACCGTGTTGCACCAATAACAGCGGCTGTTGCCAGCCAGATACATTGCTGTGCCGGCAGCTGCAATGTTCACGGGCATGAGCATAACACAGCGAGGCTAAGTAATATTCCTGTTAATAACTATAGTGCATTCTGGGGCGTATTTGGTTGTTCTTGTTTTGCTTTCTAAACTTTCTTTTATGAACGAAATCATTAGCCATATACTCTATTCAGATGCCGGAAGTGCCGTCAACAACTATGCTTTGCTGGCCTTCCGGGTATTACTCGCCTTTGAGTTGTTCCGGGTACATGGCATGAAAAAATTCCGCCTGGAAAACGGCCAGCGGGAACACGTTCCCAATCCATTGCACCTGCCGGAGCAGCTGAATGGGCTGGTAGCCACCTTTTCCGACACGGTCGTTCCATTCCTGGTGGCCCTGGGATTGGTAACCCGGCTCGCCATTCTGCCTACCATTGGTGTAACGGCCATTGGTTATTTTATCGTACACCGGGCCGACAGTCCGGAGATACGGGATGTGCCCTACATGTACACCCTGTCGCTTTTACTGCTGTTGGTGCTGGGCCCCGGACGCTATTCTATCGACGTACAATTCTTATATCACCTTTTCTAAATTTTCAACATGCAAGTCAACATTGGAATTAAACAAGAACATCTCGCTGCTGTAGCCCACTCACTCGGCAAAATACTGGCAGATGAATTTATTTTGTATACCAAAACGCGTAAAGCCCACTGGTGTGTAACCGGGCCTGATTTTCATAACAAACACCTGTTTTTTGAAAGCCAGTACCAACAACTGGAGGAGATAATAGATGACATAGCTGAACGAATCCGTACCCTTGGCCATTTTCCACCGGCTACGCTGAAAGAATTCCTGTCTCTTACCCATCTCACTGAAATGACCCGGGAAAAAAACGACGGTATCGGTTTTATCAAAGACCTGCTGCATGACCATGAAAGTATACTTATACACCTGCGTGAAAACATTAATGGTTATGCTGCTGCATTCCATGATGCGGGCAGCAGTGATTATATCACAGGACTGATGGAAACGCATGAAAAAATGGCCTGGATGCTGAGAGCACATCTGGAATAAATTGTCCACATAAACAGATCACTGGCATGATAGAACAAAAACATAGTATCAACTGGGTCACCTTTCTGCTGGCATGGGTAGCGGGTTATTGTGACACCGCCACCTTTGTATCCGGCGATTCCATTTTCTCCGCCCATGTTACCGGCAACTTCATTGTGTTTGCCGCGCAGGTATCTTCCGGAAACACCCATGCTGCCGCATGGATTAAGCTGATCACCTTTCCGGTATTTATCATTGCTGTCATGATGGGCGGCTGGCTGGCAGAAAAATCTCTCAAAAAATACCGGATTTTGATGATAGAAGGCCTAATTTTGATGGTCTGCGGATTAGCAGCGTTCCTCCTGCCTCTTTTAACCACATGGGAAGACAAGCTGGTGACATACGTCATAGTGATGGCGACAGTGCTGGGAATGGGCTTGCAGAATGCTTTCGGAAAACTTTTTGCCAAAGAAACATACGGTCCTACTACGATGATGACCGGCAATGTTACACAGGCCGCACTGGACCTTGGAAATATCATCCGGAAAGGTATATCCGGAAATGAGCTTTCCCTGTCTGGCCTGCAAAAACAAGCTGTCACCATTGGCGGTTTCCTGGCCGGTTGTATTGTTGGCGCCCTTCTTTCCCGCAAGGTGGGGCTAAGCGCCATGATACTACCCGGTGTGGCCATCGTAGTATGTTACCTGCAGGGCGAAGCGTCCGCACAAAAATCGGAAGGATAAACCTATGCTACAATTCATGATCAATTCCCGGTGGAAGGTGTTATTTATATGCTTGCTGCTGCCGGTATACACACGTGCCCAGTCAGACATTGACGTTAAAAAGGCTAATGAGCTGCTCCGGAATAGCCAGACGGATACCGCCACCATTGCCCGGATGCTGCGTGTGGGCGAAGCATTCCTCGACAAACCGGAATCCCGGGAAGAAGACATGAACATGGCCTTTCGCATGGCAGATCAAATGGAAGCCAGAAGCACGCAAACTAATTACCTAAGGGGGCTTGGCCTAAGCAAATTGCTGCGGGCCAAGGCCTTCCGGGAATCAGGACATGCCAGTCAGGGCAGAAACAGCAGTGAAGAAGCCCTCCGCTTGTTGGCCCAATATGGCACTGAATTAGAAAAAGCACAGGCCATTCTTGAATTGGGAGGTACTTACTCCAATGAAGCACAGGATCTTTCCCGCAAAATTGAACTGTATCAGCAGGGAGCTGCGATCTATTTGAAAACCGGTGATGAATTGTCTGCAGCTTGTCTGAAAGAGTTTATCGGAGATCTGCTACAGGTAAACGGAGATTATATTCATGCAGAAGAGGTACTCCGAGAAGCGCTGTCCATTTATAAAAAGAAAGGATACCCAAGATTACAGGGCCTGTATTCTATTTTAGGAGAAGTATACCACAAATCCAACAACTTTGTGCAATCCCTGCGCTACAACCTGCTGGCAGTAGAAACTGCCGAAAAGCTAAATGAACAGGGGCCGCTGATGGCCACCATTTACAACCGCGTTGGATTAAACTACTATAGCGTACATTACTATGATCAGGCACTCGATTATTTTGATAAAGCACTTGCCCATGCAAGAGGGCTTCACGATAGCGGCACTGTCAGAACCATGCTGCTGAATATATCTGATGCCTTGCGGGACCAGGGAGCATACAACAGGAGTCTGGATACCTTATATGCCTTCTACAAATCAGGTCCGGGCCTTGAAGAAAATGACATCATCCATGCTGAAATAAGTTACCTGAAAGACTATGCTGCGCTTCATACGCTGTCGAAAGCTACGCCCCATTATGAAAAACTAAAAACCATTCTTGAAAAAGGAAGTGCCGGCAAAGGAATTATCCAGGCGATTCGACTGGCAGTGGCCTTCTACCTCCAGGAAGCCGGCCATTTCAGCGATGCAGCCCAATACATCAGGGATTACCAGCAAGATATGAAAGTAGTGCCTGCGGGACTGGTACGCCAGGCAGAAGCAGCGTATCTCGCTTTCCGTAACGACTCGGCGCTGGGCAATCTGTCCGCTGCCATCACCTACTTCCAGCATTATAAACAATTGTCCGATTCCGTGACCAGCACCAACCAAAGCAAACAACTGGATGTGCTCCGGTTACAATTCGAAACAGAAAGAAAAGATAAAGACATCCAGTTGTTGACCCAGAAAAGTGTCTTACAGGAAGTGTCCTTACAAAAAGGAAGGGTATTCCGTAACGTGATCATGGGAGGTATCTGCATGCTGTTGCTTATCCTGGCACTGTTGTACAACAGGTACCGGCTGAAGAAAAAAACCACTTTCCGGCTGGAAAAACAGCAGGAAGCTATTAATACACAAAATGAGCTGCTAAAGAAGCTGGTAGATGAAAAAGAATGGCTGTTGAAAGAAATACATCACCGCGTAAAAAATAATCTCCAGATCATCATCAGTCTGTTGAATACCCAGTCGCAGTACCTCGACAATGCCGATGCCATCGCCGCTATCAAAAACAGCCAGCACCGCATGTATGCCATGTCGCTGATCCATCAGCGGTTGTACCATACAGACAACCTCGGCGCTATCAATATGGACTGGTATATCCGGGAACTGACCGGTTTTATGCAGGAAAGCTTTGACAGCGGCCCCAGGATATCTTTCTCCATCAACAGCGATGTGATGCTGCTGGATGTAGTGCAGGCCGTTCCACTAGGATTGATGCTGAATGAAGCCGTCAGCAATGCCATCAAGTACGCCTTTCCCGGCAACCGGAAAGGCGCCGTGACTATCACCTGCAAAAAAGATGAAGCACAATATTGCTCGCTTATCATTGCAGATAATGGTATTGGACTACCGGACAACTTTGTTCCGGAAGAATCACGATCACTGGGGATGAGCCTCATGAAAGGGCTGGCAGAACAGCTGGAGGGATCTTTCAATATTAAAAGCGGCCCGGCAGGCGTTTCTATACAAGTACTGTTTTTAGCAAGATCAATCAACCCCATAAACTAAAAGTATGGCTGACAAAGAAAAAATACTGATCGTAGAGGATGAGTTCATCGTAGGCAATGATCTGAGAATGATGCTGACGAAAGGCGGTTACGATGTTTGTGGTATCGCAGCTTCCGTAGAACAGGCCCGGGCGCTGATTACAGAGAGAAAGCCCGACTGGGTGCTGCTCGACATCATCCTCAAAACACCTACCAATGGCATTGAACTGGCAAAAGAATTGTTGCAGCTTCATATCCCCTTTCTGTACATTTCTGCCAATACCAACCAACAGACACTGGAAGCCGCCAAAGCTACCCAGCCCCATGGCTTTTTGGTAAAACCATTCCGTGAGCGGGACCTTTTCGTAATGCTCGACATTGCCCGCTATCGTCGTGGCGTGGAAACCGGTATGATCAGGGAAGCGCCTTCCACACCTGCGGAAACAATGTTTGATCCTGAGATCATCGGCAATAGCGATGCCATGAAAAAAGTGCAGGACCAGGCGCGAATAGTGGCCTCCACCAATACCTCTGTATTGCTGCTGGGCGAAAGCGGCACTGGCAAAGAACGTTTTGCCCGCGCCATTCATAAAAATTCTCTCCGGAAAAATAAACCGTTTATCACCGTCAACTGTGCAGCCCTGCCCGTTACCTTGCTGGAATCGGAATTATTCGGCCATGAAAAAGGCGCGTTTACGGGAGCTGTTCAAAAACGTACCGGTAAATTTGAGCAAGCACATGGCGGCACCATTTTCCTCGACGAGATCGGGGAACTTCCGCTGGATGCACAGGTAAAGCTGCTCCGTACACTCCAGGAAAGAGAAATAGAAAGGCTGGGCGGTAGTCCGCTGATTAAGGTAGATGTGCGCGTGATTGCAGCTACCAACAGGAACCTGGAAAAAGAAGTAGCGGAAGGAAAATTCCGGCTGGATCTATACTACCGGCTCAATGTATTTCCCATTGCATTGCCACCATTGCGCGAACACAAAGAAGATATCCACCCGCTGGCGCTTTATTTCCTTAAAAAATTCGCAGACAACACCGGCAAAAAAATGCCCGTCCTTAGCGAGGACGCCTGGCAAACACTCCGCCAATACGACTGGCCAGGCAATATCCGGGAACTGGAACATGTGTTGGAGCGACAGTTTATCCTGGCATCCGGCGAACAAATCAATGCAATAGAAATTCCAGTCACCCAGCTGTCACTCCAGCAAACAGCAGAGAAGCTGGAAACAATGGAAGAAATGGAAAGAGCGCATATTATGAAAGTCCTGAAAGCCTGTAATGGCCGGGTGTCCGGAAGTATGGGCGCTGCAGACATTCTCAACATATCTGCGCAAACACTGTATTCAAAAATGAAAAAACTGGGTATAAAAACCAACTATAAATAACCCACTACATGGAAAAAGAAACGGCGAGAATAGAAGGATTCAGCGATGCCGTATTTGCAATCGCCATTACCCTGTTGGTATTGGAATTGCACATTCCGGCAGTAGAAAGTAATAACAACCGGGAAGTCCTGATGAACAGCCTGTTGGCGCAGTGGCCTTCCTTCCTCGCTTTCAGCCTGTCCTTTTTCAGTATTTTCATTATGTGGGTCAACCATCACAAGATGTTTAAGCAGATCTACCGGCGCAACACTCCCCTGATGTTTGCCAATGGGCTCATTCTATTCCTGGCCACATGTATCTCCTATCCCACCGCTTTGCTGGCCAGGTACTATAGCACCCCATCCGCAACGGTAGCTGTAGCGATTTACACCGGCCTGTTCGTATGGATTAACCTTGCTTTTAATTTATTATGGGGTATTGCCAGCCGGAACAAGGCGTTACTACGACCGGAAATCAGCACGGATGCCATTAAAAAAATCAGGAGAAACTATCAGTATGGCATACCAGTGCATCTATCCGCATTTTTACTTTCCTTTTACTGGCCTGGAGGTGCGTTAATACTATGCGCCGGTCTCTGGACATATTGGGCGTTCACTTCCCGCAAACTGGACTTATCTGCCTCCCCTACGGCCAACCTGCTTTAATCCCGGTCTTTTCCCGTATCAATAAAATGCTCCTTCCTGATACCCAGCTTCTGCATTTTTGAGATCAGCGTGGTAGACGGTAACTGCAACTTAGCCGCTGCACCATTGGGTCCGGATACCTTTCCTTTCGACAACCTCACCATTTTCAGGATGTGTTCCCGTTCTACGTCTGCCAATGGACGTACCTGTGTTTCAGGGTCCTGTGAGGCGAACAGCATTTTATTCCTGGCGGGCAGGCTAACCTCTGTAATAGTTCCGGTAGCAGTAAGCAACACCGTTCTTTCGATTAAATGCTCCAACTCCCGGATATTTCCCGGCCAGAAATAAGCCTTTAACTTCTCCAATGCCTTGGGGGCAATACCATTTATCTTTCTGCCACTGCTGACCGCATATTTTTCGATAAAAAAAGAAACCAGGTCCGGTATATCCTCTCTGCGTTCCCGCAATGGCGGTAAGGAAATTGGAAATACGCACAGCCGGTAATACAGGTCACTCCTGAACCGGCCGGCTACAATCTCCGCCTCCAGGTTCTTATTGGTAGCAGCGATAATGCGCACGTTCACTTTTATCACCGATTTTCCGCCAATTCTTTCAATCTCTTTTTCCTGCAATGCCCTCAATAATTTCGCCTGCATTTCCAGCGGCAGTTCCCCGATTTCATCCAGGAAAAGCGTGCTGTTATTGGCCAGTTCAAACTTGCCGATTCTCTTCTCCAGGGCGCCTGTATAACTGCCCTTCTCATGGCCAAACAATTCGCTTTCCAACAGGTTGGCCGGAATGGCAGCACAGTTTACCTTGATCATCAGTTTGTCGCGCCGCGGAGAGGCATCATGTACCTGGTGCGCAATCAATTCCTTTCCGGTACCTGTTTCTCCCAGGATTAATACGGTAGCATCTGAAGCCGCCACCTTTGAAACAAGATCGTATATTTTCTGCATGGCGGCCGACTTACCGATAGCCTTGCCTGTAAGCTGTTTATCCTTCCTTCGTTCTTCTTTCAGATAACTGTTCTCCTGCTCCAGCCGGGTCTTGTACTTCCGGATTTCTTCCAATTGTAATTCAACTTTTTCGTTGGCGAGTATGTTGGAAATACCTGTTCCTAATTGATCAGCAATACTTTTGAAAAAACTGAACCGGCTTTGTAAAAAAACGCCTGCGTTCAACGCATACAGATACAGCACCCCTTTAGGCTCCTTTCCATTACAAATCCTGACCAGCATGATCTCCTTCACGCCGGCGTTGTACCAGTGTATGATATAGGTAGGAATTCCTTTTCTACGCACCAGGCTTTGCATATTGAACACCAATGGCTCTTCCTCCTCAATGGCCTTGTCAAATATCCCGTCATGAATGGTATGTTGCTGAAGCATCACCGGGCTTTCCCCTGTAACGGTCTTTATTTTATTTTTCGGGCTATATAGAAATGGCGAGTGAGTAACGGCATCTTCATTGATCAGGCAAAGCGTATAATAGTTGGCGCCAATATTTTCCAGCAATTGTTCATTAACGATTTCCCAAAGATCGGAGCGGTGCCTGGCAGCAGCTATTGCTTTGGAAAAACAAAGCAGGGTTTCAAATTCATCTTTGTTAGCACTGTCTGTGTTCATTATGCAATAATACAAAAGCTTTCATAAAATTACGATATATCGTAAAATAACATTTTCATCAAACTGCCACTTAATATTGAAAATCAACAAATTAAATTCAGGTACATGGTTTGACTAACGGGTGTCGCGTATTTACCGGGAAATGGGAAAGAACGCAAGTACTAATAACCTATCTTTAACAGACTATGTTTGAACAGATTGATCAATTCGTGGACCGTATCATATCGCTGACGCCGGAAGAGCGGCAACTATTTCATTCCCTGCTTAAATTCAGGCGGGTGAGAAAACGCACTTATCTTTTACAGGATGGCGAGATCTGCGACTTTGAAGCGTATATCGTCAAAGGTTGCATCCGTACGTATTACCTGAGTGATGATGGTACGGAAACGATACTTTCCTTCGCCATAGAAGACTGGTGGGTAAGCGACCCATACAGTTTTACGGAGCAGACGCCTTCCAATATGTTCATCGAATCGTTGGAAGATTGTGAGCTGCTGGTCGTTGACCATAAGAGCAAAGCAGCGCTGTATCAAAAAATACCAAAGTTTGAGACCTTGTTCCGGTTGCTGATACAACGATCGCTCTTCGCCTTGCAGAAGCGTTTCCACAGCCTGGTTTCACAAACCGCAGAACAGCGGTACCTCGCTTTTCTCGAAAAGTACCCCCAGGTGGTACAACGTGTACCGCAGAACCAGATAGCCCGTTACCTGGGGGTATCGCCGGAATTTCTGAGCAAAGTGAGAAGCGCGATGCACAAAAAGAAATAGCATCAGCTAAATATCAGTTCATTGGCCTGCCTGATCTCATCTTCGATGATTGTATGTCCCATATTATCATAGATCTTTTCCGTAACCCGGGCACCCATCTTTTGTAAGATGGCAGTCGATTCATGTACCCGTTGCACGGGCACATGGAAATCGGGATTGGAACTACCGATGAAGACAGGCATGCCATCAAACGTTCCGTGGTAGTTCTCCGGATATATCCGATCACCGATCAACCCACCCGTGAAAGCAACAGCGCCTCCATATCTTACCGCATTTCTGGTAATGAATTCAAGTGCAAGACATGCCCCCTGGGAAAACCCGAGGAAATAAATATGCTCCGACGCAATCCCCTGCTGTTGCAATTTATCTGTCATGTTTTTCAGCTGGCTTAGCGCAGCAGAAAGCCATGGCTCATTCTCCGCCGGCGGGGCGAGGAACGACTGCGGATACCAGCTATGATTGGTCGCCTGCGGCGCCAGTAGTGCATAGTCGCTGACGGGAAACCATTTAGCCATCGACAGGATATCTTCCGCCGATGCACCCCGGCCATGCAACATAATCAATGCCTTTGAAGCCTCCGTCACCGGCTTTGCGCCAGTAATGATATTTTCTTTATGCATGTCAGGATTATTTTAATACCGGTAATAATTTTTCAATCTCGCCCCTGGCCGGCTCATACTGTTTGGGAAGTTTGAGACCGGTGCCCAGCTTGTCGGGCGACTCATCTACTGTAAAGCCTGGATTGTCCGTCGCGATTTCAAACAACACGCCACCCGGTTCTCTGAAATATAGGGAAAAGAAATAGTCCCTGTCAATTTTGGGCGTGATTTGCAGCCCTTTACCTGACACCTTTTCCTGGTATTCCATCTGGATAACGTCGTTGGCTACCCTGAAGGCCACATGGTGATTGATACCGGCGCCATTTAAACCGCGTTGTCCATCCGGCAATGCCAGCAAATCAATGATACCAGCCTGCTGCACCGTGTCGGTGATAAAGCGGTAGCGGTTTCCTTCCTGGGCCAGCAGGCGATAACCGAATATGTCTGTCAACACCTCAGCGGTGGCATCTATTTCCTTCAGCGATAAAGTAGTGCTGTGGAAACCTCTTGTTGCCATATCTGCCTTTACCTCGCTTGTTTGCCAGGGCGTCCTGGTATCCGGTGTTTTGGGTACAACCAGGTTGATGTTAAGGCCATCGGGATCTGTAAACGCAAGATAAGGTTCGCCGAAGTGTTCTTTTATGTCGGAGAAAGGCACGTTAAAACGGGATAAGCGTTCCTTCCATGCATCCAGGCTGCCTTCCGGTACGGCATAGGTTATTTCGGTAGCCATGCCTGTCCCAGCCCGCCCTGAAGCAATATTTCCCCATGGGAAGAAGGTAAGGATGGTGCCAGGGGTACCATGCTCATCACCATAATAAAAGTGATAAGTGCCCGGATCATCAAAGTTGACGGTTTTCTTTACCATTCTGAGTCCAAGTACACCGGTATAAAAATCATAGTTGCGTTGGGCATCACCTGCAATAGCAGTAATGTGATGAAGACCCTGTATTTGTTTTCCCATAGTTTTACATTTATTGTTGATGATCGAGTGCGGCACGCACCTCATTTTCTAATAGTCCGCTACCGCCGCCGTAATGCCTGATAATGATGGTTGGCAAATGATGATAGTTAATGGCCCTGTGAAATGTTTTTTCGTCGTCGGCACTTACGCCCACGCAGAGCAACAGGGCATCGTAATTTTCACGCTGTAATTTTTCCAGTCCTTCTTCCCTTGTAAGCGCCACAACGCCATTCCAGCCGGTATGACTATTCAGTAGTCGCCCTACCACCTGCATAATAGCAGGATCGTATCCAACAGCGAGCAGTTTTAAGTGATTGTCCATAGCAATAAATTATTGCGGGTTAATGATCATGGGTACCTCCATTATCAACAGGCGGGCACTGTCACTCAGCGCTTTTACTTCAATGCTGTCAGACTCCCATATGCCCAGTCCATCCCTGGCTGAAAGTTCCTTTCCATCGACGGAGAAACGGCCATCTATCACGAAAGCATACACGCCATTGCCTGGCTGATGTACCGGATAAGCAAATGAAACGCCGTAATCGAAATACCCGATGCCGAACCATACATCTTTGCGAACAGAGATGCCGTTGGGATTATCAGGCCCGATAAACGTATACAACTGGTTGCTTCCTTCATGATGTGGCAGCTCTCCCAATGTATATAGGGGCGGCGTATTCAGGTCTTCCGGATAGAGCCAAATCTGGAGGAACTCAGCTATCTCATCACTGCTATTATTGTATTCACTGTGAAACAGGCCACTGCCGGCGTGCATTACCTGGATAGTTCCTGCGGCGGCTATCGCTTTGTTTCCTGCTGAATCCTCATGTCTGAGACTTCCTTTCAATGGAATACTGATAATTTCCATATTATCGTGTGGGTGTAGTCCAAATCCTTTTCCACCGGGCAGCGTGTCATCATTCAGCACCCGTAGTGCGCCAAAACCCATTCTCCTGGGATTGTAATAATCGCCGAAACTGAATGTTTTCCGACTATCCAGCCAGTCATGATGATCATGTCCGCGGGTGTCTGCTTTATGAAGAATATACTGTGCCATCGACTTTATATTTATAAAACAAAGTTCCGTTATATCGCCCCTTCTGCCTATGAACCAGTTTAAGAAACCGGGTTAATCTATGTTAAGATTTCGGGGGTTCCTCAAAAACCAATGGCCAGGAGTAACTCCTGGCCATTGGTTGCAAATGATCACTTTAATTATTATTCTTTAATAAAGGCCAGCAGGTCTGCATTAATTGTAGCCGCTTCCGTAGTGGGCATTCCATGCGGAAAACCAGGATAGGAAATCAAACGGCCATTCTTCAGCAGCTGGGCTGCCTTCACACCGGTAGTAGCGATGGGTACAATCTGGTCATCTTCGCCATGCATCACCAATACCGGGATGTCAACGCTTTTAAGATCTTCGGTAAAGTCTGTTTCTGAGAAAGCCTTAATACAGTCATAATGCGCCTTAATGGCTCCCATCATGCCCTGACGCCACCAGTTGTCCATGATACCTTGTGATTTTTTAGCGCCTTCCCGGTTGTAACCATAAAATGGAACGGTAAAATCCTGGAAATACTGCTGACGGCTGGTGGCCGTATTCACTCGTATTTCATCGAATACAGACAGCGGAACACCGTCGGGGTTATTTTCGTTCTTTACCATGATCGGCGTAACGGCGCTCACGAGCACAGCTTTAGCGACGCGGCCCTTTCCATGTTTTGCTACATAACGGATCACTTCTCCTCCACCTGTTGAATGCCCGATATGCACTGCATTTTTCAAATCGAGCGCTTTCACCAGCTCCGCTACATCTGATGCATAAGTATCCATATCATGACCAATAGCAGTTTGGCTGGACCTACCATGGCCTCTGCGATCGAAAGCTATAACCCTAAAGCCCTGGTTCAGGAAAAAAATCATCTGAGCATCCCAATCATCGCTGGACAATGGCCAGCCGTGATGGAAAACAAGGGGTTGACCGGTTCCCCAATCTTTGTAATAAATTTCGGTACCGTCTTTAACAGTGATCTTGTTCATGTTTTTTGAGTTTAAATGATAGTTAATAATTTAGTATGGGTTTCCGTCTAACGAGCAAATAATAAGTCCGCAGGTAGTCAGCATCATTCTTTAATACTTGCTTCGAATGACAAGACAAAACTCATGCTTTAAATAACTATCGCCAATAACCTATATTAAGAACTGGGATTAATCTAGTTTAATAAACGGACCGGGGAAGCGTAATACAACGGAGTAGATTCCACATATGGTAACACTGTCGGATTTTCATCTCAAATAAATAATCTGAAATTTAGATAACGAGAGAATTACAAGCGTTCATTAACTTACAACCTTTTCTAGTACCCAGATAGGACATACTGGATGTTTTAAAAGCCTCGATTTCCTTAAATTCACTATTAAGTATATTATTTCCATATAATGACTTTTGAGGAAAACTACCGGACTGTTGTTATATTAAAAAGCATTATTTCATTTCTCAATTTATCCTGACGAAACGAACATACTGGCAGGAGCTCTGCAGAAAATCGTAAAGCTGTAAACCGTTGCTCCCATTGAGGGTGCAACCAGAAATATCCCAGGCCTTTGCCATATTTAGCTTAGACGTAATTTTATAGTATCCATTGCCGGTACTTGTAATCTTCCATGCCTGGGCGTCGTTTGAGTAATTATCCCAAAGCCTGATTGTAGTTCCATTGGCGGTTGCGCCATTGGCAAGGTCAATGCACCTTCCGGATGTACTTGCGAGCGAAACGAACCGCCAATAACCGTTGCCGGTAGCTATCGCTTTCCAGCGCTGCGCGGATGCCCCGTTACGCCCCCAGGGATGCAGCACGCCTCCATTTGTATCATTGCCGTACTGGAGTTCTAACACTTTGCTTGGGTCCTGCAAATATTCAATTTCATATACTGTATTATTTTGCAGGTCCCCGGTACTGCATGAAACCGATGGTATATTTGACGATGCATATGCTGCAAACCATTGCTTACACGGAGCAGCGCACGCTTCCCAATCGTTGTTAAACGCGGTTACCCCTTGCGGGTCGCCCTCATTGATAAGGTCTTCCGGCCCCAGCAGATTCCAGCTGACATTGCCGGACTGATCTGTAATATATTTAAGATTGGCTCCAAAGCCATTTCCCTGAGCAGTGCCGGTGATTCCTTGTCCAAAGGTGCCATAGCCGTTCGACCAGTCAGTTTCTGTTATTGCTATCGGAGCTATGTTCGCAACGGGTTTTACATTAATATCCCATGCGGCCTGAAACGCGGTATAATTGTTTACTCCACCCCAATAGCCCGGATAAATGTGAACAGCGTAGCCTATATTTCCACCGGTGATCGGATAATTAGGATAGCCCTGGTAATGCGATTGCCATCCGGTACCCGGAATCCAGCAAACGTTCTGTGCGCCATTATTGCGAATACTATTTACAATTGGCTGGAAAAAGTTACGTAATGCTTCGAAATGTGGCGCGCCCGTCGATCCCCATACCCCATTGGTTCCCAGGATCTCTACAGGTTCATTCGCTATTTCAAACATCACATTCTCAGCATTTTTTAGCGCGGGATGCTGGGAAAGAAAATTCCATACAGTAGTAAGATATGCATGGTAGGCATCGTTTACGGCGATGCGACCAGGGCAAACGCCAGGCGGCCGTAAAATCACGTACATTCCCCGTGATTTTGCATGGTTAATCAGAGGGATGATCACCTGATCTGTATAGGTGACCAGGCGATTATAATTAAAACGGGAAATATCATTCTCTGGAATTGGCGCACCGGGGTCATTTGTCCAATAAGGGTCAATATGGAGTCTTATATAATTAAGATAAAAACCGTCGTCCGTACTTGTAAGGCGGTCCATTACAGCAAAATTATAGGAAAGACATCCCTGGATATCGTAATTATTCCAACGGCAGTTTCCGGAGGCACATCCGTTGAACCATGGGCTTGGCGTCATGGCAACTCCGTGTAACAATACGTTGTTTCCGCAATAATCTTTAAGATAGCGCCCTTCCACATGCAACGCAGGTGTGGCTTTTGTTGCAGTGGGCGTTTGGAGAACCACTGCGGATACGTTCCTGGGGTTATTTATTTTTTCTAGTTGATGTGGTTTACCGCACGAAAACAGTATTGATCCGGCGATCAAACAAATGGCAATTGTTCTTTTCATTTGTAAGAGTTTTTTATTTGTAAAGGGGTTCATAAAATTTCTGTAATAAACCAGGTGCTACCCAATCATTGCACCATAAAAAATCTAACTAACAACGAATGCCTCACTTACCGCTCATAAAATATGTAATCCTATTATTAAGTTTCAGGGAAAAATCATACTTATTCAGCCGTGATTTTTTTACCCATCAGCTCCAGCATAACAGCCGCATATCGTTTGCCCAGTTCCCTGTATCCGGCAGCGCTAAAGTGCAGCCTGTCTTTTACGCCCTCGCATGTTGCGGATGAAACAATATGTGCCGTAGGAATAGTTTGAGGAAGCATGCCTATAATTTTATTCATACCGGCGCAGGATCCGTTCTGGTCTTCGGGAACCAACTCACCAGCAATTAACGGCACTTTCTCTGCGTCGAGGTTGAGGTCTTTTAAAAGGCGGTCATATACTTTCTTTACTTTTTGAGGCCATAACGTATCTCCATTATTGGATTCCCCCTGATGTAATAAAACGCCTTTGATGACGCCATTTTTCTGAGCCAGTTTTGCCATTTCTACCAACCTTTGGTACGGGTTACCGGCATATTCTTTAATCATATTCTTCATCCACTCAGGCTGGCGTGCCGCGTAGGAGGCACAACTGTCTTCATCAAATAATTCAATTTTACACCCGCCTACTGAAACGTTGATTATACCCACATTTATTTTTTCGGGGAGATTTTCAACCATCGTTCTTCCGAAATAATCTGCCGGGCTAAGACCTGTGTAGCAGCGCGTAAGTGGAGGCACAGCGGTGTACCAGCTACCCATTTTTCGGCCACGGTTGTCGCAATCTACCGCAGCCAATACCTTAAATCTGTCGCTGATACCTGCGCTGTCAATGGTCTGTACCTTTGCGTTTCCCTCCATGTTTGACTGGCCGAGGCATAGATAAATATGAAAATTTTTGTCCTGGCCAAATAGCCCGGTGGTTATACATATACCCGCAATAAGAGCGATCAGCCTGAGGTTAAAATAGCTTCTTTTTTCTTTTATCATATTTTACATTTTTTACCTGAAAAGCAATGGCGCCATTGCTTTCAGGCTTCTTCTCCATGTTAAAAACTCATGCGCGGTTCCCGGCGACACATAAGATACAGCGTTAAAACCCGCTGTTTTCAATTCATCGGCAGCCTTTTTTACATTCGCTGGATTTTCTTTGCTGCCACAACTTAAAAACACCAGTTTAGGTTTTTGTTGATCGGTTTTTAAATCGTCCGGCGCAAAAGTACCTCCGCTTAAAAGCCCATAATAGGAGAATACACCGGGATTGGCCAAGGCAATCTTTTTTGTTTCCATACCACCCATAGAAAGCCCTGCCATAGCCCGGCTTAGCTGGTCTGGCAATGTGCGGAAATGACTATCAACGTAAGGAATCAATTCATTTACCAGGACTGTCTGAAAAGAATCGATTTTAAAATTTCTGATTCCGCCCCATTTAATTTCATTGGTCATGCCATAAGTCATTACAATAATGAATGGCTTTATTTCGCCATGGGCAATGAGATTATCCATAATCAAATTAGCAAAACCCTGGTTGCTCCATGCGGTTTCATCCTCGCCCCAGCCATGTTGCAGGTACAAAACAGGATAATGTTTTTTCATATCCTTCTCATAATCCGGAGGGGTGTACACAAAAGCCCTGCGGGTAATGCCGGTACTTTTTGAAGGGAACAATACCTGTGATACCTGGCCATGCGGCACATCTTTTAACGCGTAGAAGTCGCGATCCTGCGCAGGTATTTCTATGCCGCTTTCCCAACGGGTAGAACCATAAAAGTTAAGCGCGCCGGGATCATTGAACATACCATTATCTACCATTACATGGTAATAATGAAACCCTTCATCCATGGGCCCTGCGGTGGTGCCTATAAAAAAACCGTCGGCATCCCTAGCCAGGATAGTGCCCCCACTGCCACCAAGCCCCAAACTTACCCTTACACTGTCCGCCATAGGAGCTTTTATTTTAAACCTGGCATACCCCTGCGAGTTGACCTGGGGGTATAGCTGGCCCGACTGGTTAAAAATTGAGGGTTTAAAATCATCTTTTACCTCCTGCGCTGCTACCGCGCCGGTTAAAAAAGCAAATGCGATTGTGAGGGTTCTTACTTTTCTGTTCATAGTAAACTCATTTTTCTATTTGGAATTTATTGTTGGTTCCTTTGACACTTTGCGGTATTCCGGGAACAGCATAAACTGGTGCCTTTTGTTACGCAGAAGCGGCGAGAGTCCTTCTGTTGGTACGTGTACACAGGTTTTTATTAATTCCGCAAGTCCTTTTAAATTGGCATTATAACGCCGATTAGAAGGAACAGGAAGCCGCTTTTTGTCATCTGGAAAGGGTTTTAAAATATAAATAGCTTTGATAACGGCACGCCTATACGGACTTTAGTTTTTCCTTCACTGTGCTCGTTCATGACCTGCCTGTCAAATTGCCTCTCATCTGTATCCCACGTAGCATTAACATTGGTTTGTTATTCCAATGGCTGCATGATATGAGCTGGTGCGCTGGGTTTTAACTTCTTTAGCTTATTGAGATGAGGGAACCTGTATACATGGTATACTCCTTTGTGAATCCTGCGATGCCCTGCCTGCCGCAAATAAGCGAGAAGTTTACGAAAGCCATATTAGGTGTGTTTGAATAGAAGTAACTGAAGCGCCTCAATTAAAGCGCTGTCATTCCTGCGGATACAGAAGTAGAAATTTCTAACGTGGAAAGTAAATCAATCTACAGGTCTTGCTCACAGAAATACCCTGATCTGCAACCAGTTCTTCTGCTATCTTGTATTTTCATCACTTGAGAATGTATCCAATTCCGTGCTTAATGCAGCCATGCCTTCAAAACTTATTTTTCTTGCATTGAGGTTGTCTGCAATACGATTCTCAGCCAGCTCTATAAAATCTTGAACCTTCTCAATCCGCTTACCTTTCATGGTGCCCCTCCTAAACGCGAACGCCCAACCGTAATGCCGGGCCGTGGAATCAACCTGGGTTATCGAGTGCCTGCCAATGATATCCATTTTTGGTACAGCGTATTGATCGTTTTTTTGTAAAGTAAAAAATAATTGTCGAAATGACAAGTATAATTTTTCTATAACGCTCCATAAATGATGGTTAATTGTAAACAGGATTTTCCTCAGAGGTAAAAATTAGGTATGCGTTTCCAGAAACATCAGTGGGAAAGGTTGCTGGTATAAAGGGCGTGTCATTCATTCAGGTAAAAGCGTACAAAAACGACATTGACACAAAAAAATAGGTTGTAAGTCAAATACTTACAACCTATTACGTGCCCAGAACTGGATTCGAACCAGCACACCCTTGCAGGCGCTGCGACCTGAACACAGTGCGTCTACCAATTTCGCCATCTGGGCAACTGATATTGTGTCAGGGCTGCAAATATACACACCCCGTCCATTTTTCCAAAATTTCACCGCAGTATTTTTTCAGCAACACCATCACATAAAAACACGGTAACCATAAATGACCATACGCAAACGCTTGCGCAATAAATGCGGTCACAGTAAATATTCTACTTTATCTTGACGCAAATATTTGATCGTTATGGTAAAACAAATCCTTTTATTCACTTTAGCCGCGCTGCCTGGTATCAGCGCTGCACAAAGCAAAAAGTCTGCCGCCGGCCGACAAAAACCCAACATCATATTTATTTATGCCGATGACCTGGGATATGCTGAAACAGGGCCTTATGGCCAGCAAAAAATAAAAACGCCGAATCTTGACCGGCTGTCGGCAGAGGGCATTCATTTCAACCAGTTTTATACCAGCACACCGGTTTGTGCGCCGGCACGCTGTATGCTGCTCACCGGGCGTCATGGGGGCCATTCATATATCAGGGGCAATTATGAAATGGGAGGATTCCCCGATTCGCTCGAAGGCGGACAAATGCCCTTACCTGAAGGCACCATCACTGTTGGCAGTATGCTGCAACAGGCGGGGTACACCACGGCTGCGGTAGGTAAATGGGGCCTTGGAATGCAATACAGCAGCGGAGATCCTAATAAGCAGGGCTTCAACTATTTTTATGGTTATCTCGATCAGAAGCAGGCGCATAACTACTATCCCAGCCATCTCTGGGAAAACGGCAAAGCCGATAGTTTGCATAACCAATACATCAACGTACACAAACCACTGCAGCCGGAAGCCGCTACCGATAATGATTTCGAATACTACAAAGGAAAAGATTATGCAGTAGATGAAATGACAAAAAAAGCGACGCGGTTTATCAAGTCGCATCAGTCGTCCCCTTTCTTCCTCTATCTTCCGTATACGATACCACATGTGTCCCTGCAAGTGCCGGATAGTGCGCTGAAACAGTATATCGGGCAGTTTAATGAAAAGCCGTATTACGGACAGCAAGGCTATACGCCACATAAATATCCGCTGTCGGCCTATGCGGCGATGATCACTTACCTTGATACACAAGTCGGTATTATCATGGATCTCGTTGCAAGCATGGGGCTGGACGATAATACGATCATCATGTTTTCGAGCGACAACGGCACCACGTTTAATGGTGGCGTGGATCCCGCTTTCTTTAACAGCACCGGCGGTCTTAGAGGGTTTAAAATGGATCTCTATGAAGGCGGTATCCGTGAACCGCTTATTGCCAGATGGCCGGGAAAAATTCCTGCCGGCAAAACATCTGAGCTGCCAGGTGTGCAATATGATATGATGGCTACGTTTGCGGATATAGCAGGTATAAAAGCTCCCGCGAACGATGGTATTTCCCTGTTACCGGAAATGACCGGCAAACATGGTCAACAGGCCAGCAGGAAATATATCTATTTTGAATATCCGGAGAAAGGTGGCGCAGTGGCCATCCGTATGGGACAGTGGAAAGCTATAAAAAATGGCCTGAAGAAAAATCCCGATGCGGCCTGGGAATTATATGACCTGGCGAAAGATAAATCAGAAGAACATAACATAGCGGCATCTCATCCCGATATGATCCCCGCATTTGATGCTATTGTAAAGAAAGAACACCGCAATGCACATATCAACGAATGGGAATTTATCAATTCAAAACTGAAAGCGGCTAAGTAAATATTTGTTATTTTGGGGAGATGGAGCGTACTCCATCTCCCCAAAATACAATACGCGTTACTTACTCTCCCATTTAAACCATTTCACTCCCAGTATAACGAAAACCGCTGTATATCCAATGGACGCCAGCAGCGCCCAGGTAGTTTCCAGGCTCCAGGTTGCCGGCGCAAGACTTGCTGCCAGCACTTTTCTTACCACACCATAGGGCGACCAGATCACCAGCTTTTCTATCACTTCTCCCAATACCCCAAACTCGCCAAACATACCTATCATAATAAACACAAAGTAAACCAGTCGCGTGGTGGAGTTAACGGTATCAGGATTCTTTATCCGTCCTACGATCGCCTGCCCCAAACCCAGGTACACGGCTCCTCCCAGCATCGACATCAACAACCCGGCTGCATATCCGGCGGGAGATATCTGTATGTGATCTACAAAATAACCTACCACAAAAACCAATACCGTCATCAACACAATCATCGCTATCTGTACCGATAAACGGCTTATCATAATTGTCCATGCCGAAACAGGGCCTACCCTCAAACGCTGGAATACGCCCCTGTCGCGGTCGCGCGCGATGCTATTGGAATACCCCATCAGCCCGATGCTGGTCAGCCCGATGGTAATACAGGAAGAAAGTACAAATACACCACCCAGTTTATCAATCAGTCCTTTCCATGAAATCAATATGATTAACGGCACAATCAGCACCAGCCTGAAAGACCGGCGATTACGCCAGAGCGTGGTGAAGTCGGCCCGGAGCAGGGCAGCCATCACGGCAGAATTTTTTGGTATCCTTGTTTCCATCATGTAAGCTTTTTATCAGGGACGTACAGCCGTACCGGTTAAACCAATAAATACATCTTCCAGGGTTACTTTCCCCTTACGCACCACCTTCAATACTTCCGGATCATGCCGGTGCTTTTCTATCAGCGCCTCCGGCGTATCGATCGCAATAATACGCCCGTGATCAATGATAGCAATGCGGTCGCATACCGCTTCCGCCTCTTCCATGGAATGGGTAGTGAGCAACACGGCATGACCGTTGTTACGGAAATGTTCCATGCGCTCCCATAGCTGTCGTCTCGATTGCGGATCCAGCCCGGTAGTAGGTTCGTCGAGCAACACGAGCTGCGGATCATGTATAGTGGAAATCACCAGCGATACCCGCTGTTGTTGTCCGCCGGATAGCTGGGAGATTTTTTTGCCGGCGGCTTCTTCAAGACTGATCTCTGCCAGTTTCCGCTTTACTGCATCATCCTGCAGATCCACGCCGTATATGCTGGCAAAGAGACGAATGATTTCTGCGATGGTAAGTTCGGGTTGAAAGCTGGTAGCCTGTAACTGTACGCCCATATTGGCGCGGGCATGCAAGGGTTTTTCCCGGGTATCAAAACCCGCTACCGTAACGGTACCGGAAACAGGGTGTAACAAACCTTCAACAGCACTGAGCGTACTCGTTTTGCCGGCGCCGTTGGGCCCCAGCAGCCCAAATATTTCACCACCATATACCCCAAAGGAAACATCCTTCACTGCCTGGAAAGCGCCATAACTAACATTCAGTTCCTTTACCTCCAGGATAGGATCAGGCATCGGTTGTTGATTGATCATCTAAAACAGGTTTGGTTCAAATTGACGATCGAAAATACAACAACACGGCTGATCACAGCAGGGAAAAAGGTGAATGCCCCGGAAAAAGCGGCCAACGGAGGTGTTATAGCGGTAAACAGGCAATAGTGTACTTACTCTGCCCTCAAACTCTTGACGGGGTTCGCCAGCGCTGCCTTTAATGCCTGGTAACTCACTGTTGCCAGCGCTATCAGCATCGCCAATATACCCGCTATTATAAAGATCCACCAGCTGATAGTAATGCGGTAGGCGTATTCATTGAGCCAGTTGTTCATCAGCCACCAGGCGGCCGGGAAAGCCAGCAAACAGGACACCGCCACCAGTTTCATAAACTCCCGCGACAAAAGACCTGTAAGTCCTGCTACAGAGGCGCCCATTACTTTGCGGATACCTATCTCCTTGGTTCTGCGCTCCGCTGTATAGGCGGCTAAACCGAATAAACCCAGGCAGGAGATAAAGATCGCCAGGCTGGCAAAAATACCGGCGAGTTTACCGGTAAGCGCTTCTTCGTTAAAGAACTTCGTAAATTCTACATCCGTAAAGGCGTATTCAAAAGGATAAGCGGGGTTATAGCGGGTAAATATTTTTTCTGTCTGCGCCAGCGCTTTGCTGATATCCGCATCCTGTTTAAAACGCACACTGATATAACCCGGATACTCCGCATTGCTGTACAACAGGAAAGGTGCACCGTTCACATACATGTTATTATACAGGAAATCTCCAACGATGCCTACTATATTATATGCCCGGTTACTATGCCGGATGATTCCTCCTACCCGCCCTTCGGCGCCCATCTGCGCTGCCATGGACTGATTGATGATGACGCTGTTACTGTCTGCACGGGCATCTTCATAAAAATCCCGCCCGGCCACCAGGCGCATATTCATGGTGTGTATATACTGAGGACTCACCCCATTGTAAGTAACCAACACATCTTTTGATGGATCCATGCCCTTCCAGGAATAACCTCCCATATTGTACCAGATATTCAGCATGGGCGACTGGCTAAGCGCTGCATCGGCTACCAGGCCGGTTTGACGGAGGTCGTGAACAAGCGCGTCAAAATGCTTTCCCAGCTCTCCCTGCAGAACTACTGATATCAGCCGGTCCTTTTCAAAGCCCAGGTTACGCGACTTTACATGATGTATCTGTTGATACACGATGACGGTGCTGATGATCAGTACAATGCTTACAGTAAACTGGGTTACCACCAGCCCTCTTCTTATAAAACCGGCAGCGCTGCCACCCCTTGCCTTTAACTGTTTCAATGCACCCACCGGGTTAAACGAAGAAAGATACAGCGCCGGGTAACTACCGGCTACCACACCTGTTATTAATCCTATAAGCAATAATAAAACGATATGCAGGGGGTTAAATAAATCCAGGGATAACTGTTTTCCCACCACTGCATTGAACAATGGCAACACCACCAATAATGCCAACAATGCCACTCCCACTGCAACATAAGCCATCAATACCGACTCCGCCATAAATTGCAGCAGCAGCCGCCCTTTTCCGGCGCCCATCACCTTACGCACGCCTACTTCCCTGGCTCTTTTTTCAGAATTGGCGGTGGCCAGGTTCATAAAGTTGATACAGGCTATCAGTAAAATAATGCCGGCTATCAGGCTGAATAAACGTACATACTGGATCCTGCCACCCGACAGTTTCCCGTCTGTATACTGATCATAGAGATGCCAGTCGTCCATTGCCTGTAAAAAACATTCCGTTGATATATCACCTTTTGTGGCTAAATATCCTTTCAGCTGCCTGTTGATCACCGCCAGATCTGCTGTTGGCTGCAGCTGCACGTAGGTTTGTATACCATTAGCATCCCATCGCCTTAACCACGCCTGCCGCCCCTCCTCTATGTCAAAAGGAGCCAGCCACTGGAATTGAAAAGATCCGTTTTCAGGAGGCGCCTTAAATACACCGGTAATCATATAGTCGTTGCCGTTATTCACCTTCAGCGTTTTACCGACCGGGTCTTGTTTACCAAAAAAGTCAGTGGCCATTTCTTCGCTGATCACCAGCGAATTCAGCTGCTGAAACGCAGTCGCTGCATTACCATGCACCAACTGCAACGACAGCATGGACATGAGGTTGGCGTCGGCATAACAGCCATTTATGTTCATGGTCTTCTTTCCATCGGAAAAAAGTTCCCGGGAATTGCCACCTGAACGGGCTGTTTTTGCTATACCCGGAATATCTCCCGGCAAAGCCTTTGCCATAGGCCCGGGCGTAGCTCTGTAAGTATCTGTCTTTCCATCATAGGTTTGATTTTCCCTCACCAGGTATAAATTTTTATACCCCGGTATATCATGGTTATAGGTCAGCTCCGCTTCTATCCATAAACCAATAAGCGCCGCACAAACGATACCGGTAGCCAGCCCGGCAATATTCAACAAACTATATCCCCTATTTTTACGGAGGTGGCGAAGAGCAATATTGAAATAACTTCTGAGCATAGCCGTGGATTGATAAGGGAACAAACGCGCCAAACAAAATGCCAGCTAATGCATCATATGATTACCAGGCGCTTATTGCTCATGGCAATTAATCAATTGTCCGGAATCGGAAACAGGATGTCCGATTCTGGACATTATAACGTGACGAGTTGTCTTCGCAGGGCTTCCAGCACCATACCGGTGCGGCTCTGTACATTCAGTTTGTTAAATAATATCTCCCGGTAACCGTCTACCGTTCTTTCGGTGACATTCATTTTAGCGGCGATGGCTTTGTAGGTGAGGTCGCTGCAGGCAAGACTGAGGAATTCCCTTTCCCGGTCGGTGAGCGTTTGTTTCTGCTCCGACTGCAGCAGCAGGCGGCGGTAATTTACGTTGGAGGCATCGTTGTAATAAATGCCGGTGTTATAGATTTCCGTTAATGCCTTTTCCAGTTCTGTTGGATGGATATCTTTCAGGAGATAGGCACAGCAACCGGCTTTCAGCATTTCAATGATCGTGGCGTCATTATCTTTCATCGACAAGGCCACCACTTTCACGGTGGGATATAACTTCAGCACCGCTTCGGTGGTTTTGGCGCCATCCATCACGGGCATATTAACGTCGAGTAACAGGATATCCGGCTGAGCCGGCAGCTGGGCCAGTTTGTCCAGCATCTCTTTTCCGTTCACAGCTTCTGCTACAATCTGAAAACCACTAAAGCCACTGATCAGCAAGCTGAGTGACTTAAGAAAAAGCTGGTGATCGTCTGCAATACCAATATTGATGTTCATACAAAATTATTCTAGGGGTAATGTGATCAATACAGCTGTGCCACCCGCGGTAGTTACCTCCCAGCGGATATCGCCTCCAAGCAGGTTGGTGCGATGCTGCATATTGCGGATACCCATACCGATGGATGACATGCCCGCTTTGTCAAAGCCGGAGCCATCATCTGCGATAATGAGTATCAATTGTTGCGCTGCTTCCCGGATACTGATATCAATTACCTGCGGCCGGGCATGTTTGATACAATTTTGTATCGCTTCCTGTATAATACGAAAGAGTATGATCTGTGGCTCTGCCTGCAGGGGCAATACCATCATCTCATGGGTAAACTTGACTTCTATCGCTCTGCTGGTATTGATCCGTTCTACTTCTGCCTTCAGGTTTTCGATCAAACTAAACTGATCCAGCCATTGACGGCTGAATGATTTGGAAAGTGCCCGCAGGTGTTGAATGGCCGTAGTCAGGGTTTCTTCAGCTGTTTGCAGGGTATCCGGAATTTCGTTCATGCTCCGTTGGGTAACATTTATCAGGAGCTTGGTACTGCTCAGCAACTGGCCTATATCGTCGTGCAGCTCCTGCCCCAGGTGGGCAAAGGCTTCTTCCTGCATTTCAATCTGGGACCACATAAGCTGTTTGTCGTAATCTTCTTTCATTAGTTTAAGCTGATGTAAATAAGCATCCTGCTTCTTTTTATAACTAATCACTGCCGCTACCACCACCAGTCCCATGATAGTGACCAACAATGAAATAAAAATCACAGCTACAAAGAGATCCTGTTTGACCGGAAGCATACGACGCCTTTTATCAGCATAATATACAACAGGTAATTGGATAATGAATTTAAAACGGCGAAAAAATGCCTGGCCCTGGTAGTGTCGTTCTCCAATAACAGGTTATAAAAGGCATTTACGCTCACCGAAGCCGCGAAATAAATAAAAAAAGCAAGGGTTAACCAAAAAACAGGGTGCCGGAATATAGACGCTTCACTATCCGGGGTTATAGAAAAAAAGGATAAAAGGCACCAGCAAATAACCAGGAAGCTTTCTATGGTGATATTGATGCCCGGAAAGGCATGCCATCCTCCCAATACAAAGCTGTAAAACAGGGATACGAAGCAAAAAACAAAAATCGAAACACCCATTAATAACCGCCAGCGATAATCCCTGATTCCCGATCGGAGAATAATTGTAATCAGACTATATTCCAGCACCACAAAAAAATGATACACTATAAAAAAACCTAAACCTTCTGTGCCGATTAACTCCACTATCACTTCCGTAATAATAGACACCCCCAACAGCACGCTTAATATTTTCACTTCCCTGTGTTCCAGGTGAAACAAACTAATAATAAAGCAGGCTACCAGTAAAACATAATAAGCATAAACCCATCCGTTCATCGGCACATCAATTTAAAAGTCCATTTTGAAACTATACTATCTGGTCAAGGTCGGCAGTAGCGAAAGGAGATCCCTGTGCCTTCAACAGCTCAAACAAATGCTTTAACGCCGGAGGCAGCGGAAGCTTCCCATTACCCCTTTCCTCAATTTTCGGATCGCCGGTAGCCGGCAACATATTATTGTTGGTGGCTTTATCCAGCAATTGCGCATACCCTATCTGCTCCCGGACAACGTTAAGCCCTTCTGCAGAAAGACTGATCTTCTGGTCTGCTTCCGGTACCGCAAAGTGAAAACGAATATACTCACAACCTTCCTGGCTGAGTATACGCAGGAGCGACGCTTTACTGAAATCTACAAAATAATTACCCTGGAAAGCAGCTTTTAACGCCGGGTTGCTCAACAGCAACAAATAAAAGTTGTTAAGCATGCCAAAATAGGCGCCAACAGTAATCGGCATCCCAAAGGTTTGCGGATCAGAGGTGAACGGCATGTTGTAGTCCAGCTGTTCGGGAGTAGGATTCAGGTGGCCCTGGTTATCACAACCGTAGCCGGTGAGGGACATTTGATCGCTCATTGTGTGGTCAGTTTAGTGGAAACAAATATTTGACTTTTTCCTCATGACTGATACCGGGAAAATCCCCGGGGTGGGGAGAAAGTTATTGGTGCGGAGGGGAGCGCCTTCGGCGCTTGTCTTTGGGCAGGATTAGATTGATTTTGATGATTGTACTGATTTTATTTCTTTTTTGAAAGATGCTTACTTGTTTTTCTGATTGATTCGCCAGCAAGTAAAGGATCATAAAAGGGAAAAACTAAAATCATCTTAATCATCAAAATCAATCTAATCCTGCCCAAAGACAAGCGCCGAAGGCGCTCCCCTACAATTTCAACAGCCCCAGCTTATGCAGGGTGTTAACCGGCTTATTATCCCAGAAGAGCTCAAAATCATCCAGTCCGGCAGCCTCGTAGCTATCTTTTACCTCCTGCAGGGTATATGTTTTGGGGTTGGCCACCGACAGCTGTTGCAGCATGCCTGTTAACCACACACCCTGCGGCGGTTGTACGCTGATATTCACTTTTTCCTTTTTACCCTGGAAGGTCAGGGAAGACATTTCCCAGGTACTCCCCTTCTTTGATTTGGTAATGATCTCCATGGCCGGTTGTTTGCCAAGGTATACCACTTTGGAAGTCGGTTTAACGGTACCGGCTTCTTCCTCCATCAGCGCATTGGTGATAAAGTCCGGATGTACCGATGTTTTGGGCACTTTAAACTCAAACCATTTCGACAGCGGATAATCCAGGCAGGCGCCATGCATAAAATTGAGCAGCGACTTTTTCAGTCCGTAGCTAAACGTTTCATGATCTGCCCCGCTGGGATCAATGTGTAAGATATCGTTATTGGCAAAAGTCCCGGTTTCGTCGGTTTCCTTTTGTACATTGAATTTTGCGGGCTCCAGTCCCACAGGACTGTGGGCCGTCATGGTAAACTGGTGCCAGAAGGCAGACTGTAAGATCCCCGCCTGGAACATCTGCCGCACCATTTCCAGCGCGTCGATGGTTTCCTGGGCCGTTTGCGTAGGAAAACCATACATCAGGTAGGCATGCACCATGATGCCAGCCTCCGTAAAATGGCGGTTTACACGTGCTACCTGGGCCACAGTGATCCCTTTCTGTATCAACCCCAGCAAACGGTCGGAGGCTACCTCCAGCCCCCCGGAAACGGCGATACAGCCCGATGCTTTGAGCAACAGGCAAAGATCACGGGTAAAGCTTTTTTCAAACCGTATATTGGTCCACCAGCTCACGGTAAGCTTACGACGGATGATTTCCAGTGCTAATGCCCGCATCAGCGCAGGCGGCGCGGCTTCATCCACAAAATGAAACCCGTTCTGTCCCGTTTGCACAATGATAGCTTCCATACGGTCGCACAACAGCGAAGCGGTGACAGGCTCATAGATCTTTATATAATCCAGCGAAATATCACAGAAAGTACATTTACCCCAATAACAGCCATGCGCCATGGTCAGCTTGTTCCAGCGGCCATCGCTCCAAAGGCTGTGCATAGGATTTACCACCTCGATGGCGGAAATATATTTATCGAGCAACAGATCACTATAGTCCGGTGTACCCAGCTGGGCCTGCTTATAATCGTGGGTGGCTTTGCTGTTTACATAAGTCACCTGCTCATCGCTCAGCAGGAAAGTACGTTTCAGCTCCTCCGCAGTTTTCTTTCCCTCCAGGAACAGCAGCAGGTTCTCGATGGGCGCCTCTCCGTCATCCAGCGTAATAAAATCCACAAATTCAAATACCCGGACATCCGCCAGCGAGCGCAGCTCGGTATTGGGGAACCCGCCACCCATTGCTATTTTCACCGCAGGGTAATGTTGTTTCACCCATTGCCCGCAACGCAATGCAGCGTACAGATTACCGGGAAACGGCACCGAAATGGCTACCATGGCCGGTTGTACCTGCTCCATATGTTCCGCCAGTAAATCAGTCAGCAGCGTGTCTATATAAGTATAATCTGCCTGCAGGGCATCGTACAATTCGTCAAAGCTATTGGCAGAGCGACTCAGCCGCTCTGCATACCGGCTAAATCCAAAGTGAGGGTCCACACAGGCCATGATCAGATCCGATAAATCCTCCAGGTACATGGTAGCCAGGTGTTTTGCCTTATCCTGGGTACCCATGGAACCGAAAGCCCAGTTCAGGTCGTCCAGTTGTGCAAAACGCGATGCTTCCGGTAAATAGTCTCTTTTACAGATAAGATGTGCAAGGGTGGGATTCTTTCCCTGTAAAAATAAAATGACTGCGTCGATAGTTTGTATATAATCCTCCTGTAATACCAGCATGCGGCTGATATTCTCAGAAGCCGCCACCGGCGGCGCTGCCGCAATACGTGCGAACAACTGCTCCAGCCCCCGTTTTGAAAATAAACGCAACGTCACTTCAATACCCAGGTCAGCCTGGAAGGAAGTAATATTTTTTGTATTCAGAAATCCTTTCAGGTAAGCAGTGGCCGGGTATGGCGTGTTCAACTGGGTAAATGGTGGTGTTATTAAAAAAACAGAATTACGCAAAACAGGTGGTTTAAACCGCGAAAATAGTTCTTTTTTGAGGAAATGCAGCGGAGGGGGACGCCTTCGGCGTTTGTCTTGGGGCAGGATTAGATTGATTATGAAGATTAGGATGATTTTATTTCTTTTTCATATTGGAGTCTTCTTTTTTCCTGAATGCTTTTAGTATCGGGAAAATGATGATAATTTTTCTGATTTTTATTCTCTTTTTTCTGCTGTTTATTTACCATCAGCGAGCGCTTTTATAAGGTCCTTATGATTAAATTTAAAAAAGAAATAAAATCATCCTAATCTTTATAATCAATCTAATCCTGCCCCAAGACAAACGCCGAAGGCGTTCCCCTCCGCTGCATTAGTCCACAAAATTTATAGACTTTTATTTGGAAATAATAAAAGTCCCTTTTATCTTTGCCCTACCACCACTGATAAAAGCCACCACTCCATCAGTATTCACCACCAGTTTTATTTTGTAGCATCGCTTAGTCGCCCCACCAGGACCGGCATAGACTTGCATTGTTCAACCAATAATATACAACCATGAAAACGCATAAGCATTTATTTTTAACCGGCCTGATGGTGGCAGGACTATTCAGCAACGACTCCTTTGCTGCCCCTAAAAAACCATTTGTAAAACAAGGTATCTGGCGCGGTGTATTTACGCTCAGCGAATCCCAGGTGCCCTTTAATTTTGAATTAAAAGGCAAGGACCCTGAGCACGCCACTTTTACGCTGATCAACGGTACACGCCGGGATAACTTCCATGTACAGCGCCTGGGCAACGATTCTTTATTTATAAAGATGAATACCTACGACGCCGCCCTGGTAGCACATATTGAGTCTGATGGTAAAATTTCAGGCGAATACAGAAGCCTGGTACCCAACTTCCGCGGCAACGCACTACCTTTTACTGCGGAACACGGGCAAAGCTACCGTTTTGCGGAACCCGGCACGGAAACCGCACCGGCATTCGACATCAGCGGTAAATGGGACCTGAAAATTTACAGTAAGGAACCAACCCCTAACAGGATCGGACTGCTGAAACAAACAGGCAATAAACTCACCGGCGTTGTGATGTCGGTGGTAGGCGATAGCCGCGAACTGGAAGGAACAGTTCATGGCGACGAGTTTGAGCTGTCAGGGTTTACAGGCCCAAGCCCCATCTACATTAAAGGTAAGGTGAACGATGACAAGTCGCTTACCGGCGAAATCAGCCTGGGCATTTATAACAACATCAAATTCGACGGCGAAAAAAATGCAGCAGCGGAACTGCCGGATCCCTACAAACTCACCTACCTGAAGGAAGGTTATAAAAAACTCGACTTTACCCTGCCCGACCTCAATGGTCACAACGTTTCCCTGAGCGACGACAAATACAAGGGCAAGGTGGTGATCGTGGAAATCATTGGTACCTGGTGCCCTAATTGCACCGATCAAACTTCTTTCCTGTCGCCCTGGTACAACAAAAACAAAGACCGGGGCGTAGCAGCCATCGCCATTGGGTTTGAACAAAAAGATGACCTGGAATATGCAAAGTATACCCTGGGCAAGCTGAAAGAAAAATACAACATCGAATATGATATTCTTTTTGGCGGTATTGCTGATAAAAAAGTGGCGTCAGAGAAACTGCCTGCACTCAATCGCATGATGGCCTTCCCTACCACCATTATCATTGACCGTAAGGGAGAAGTAAGACAAATACACACAGGCTATACCGGTGAAGTAACAGGTCAGTACTACAAAGATTATGTGGCAAAATGGAACCATGACCTGGACGAGCTGATCGCAGAAAAATAATTTTAACATTTATTTCCGGATCTCGTAAACGCTAATCCGCCGGCCCATCTTAAATTAGCACCAAATTTAAACACACACATATGCAACGATTAGCATCTCTGTTCTTTATTGGAGGCTCCATCTTCCTGATGTCCTTCACTACACCTGCTACTGTCAACAAAGGAGAAAAACCAACCAAAGCCGCTACCAGCCGAAAAGCAACTGTTTTCCAGGTAGATGTAAAAGAAAGTAAACTGAGCTGGACCGGTAAAAAAGTTACCGGGCAACATCAGGGTACCATCAACCTGGCCGATGGCAAACTGGAAGTAGAAAGCAACGTGCTGAAAGGTGGCAACTTTTCACTGGATACCCGCAGCATTGCTGTAACAGATATCAAAGACGAAGGCTCCAACGCCAAGTTACTCGGACACCTGAAAAGCGAGGACTTCTTCTCTGTAGAAAAATTCCCGGCAGCTACTTTTGCCACCACCAGCGTAACATCCAAAGGCGGCGGTAACTACGAGGTAACCGGTAATCTTACTATCAAAGGCATCACCAACCCGGTAACTTTTCCCGCAACCGTAACCGTTGCCGGCAATAAGCTTACCGCCAAAGCGGCCATTAAAGTAGATCGTACCAAATACAACATTAAATACGGTTCCAAGAGCTTCTTTGAAGGCATCGGCGACAAAGCCATCTACGATGATTTTGACCTGGATGTGGTACTGGTGGCAAACGCCAAATAATTCGTTCATTTTTACTACCCCATTAATAATTCCTGGGGAGCACGGGCACTCCCGCCCATGCTCCCGGGAATGCCAATAGCCATTTTCTTTTTACAGCCTCCTTACAGCAACACAAATTTTTAGTCGACCAACAATTTTTCTGCAACCCCTTGTTGCTACCGGGCATGTTATGTCCTCCATAATTTTTACCACCATGAAGCTGAGAAAAATGATATTCATTTTAACGGGCCTGCTCTGCGCCGTCATCATCATTGCGGGATTCAATACCAGCCCGCAACCGGGCGATCCCTCCGGCAAAGCCGCACTGGGAGAAAAACTGTTCTTTGATCCGCTGTTGTCGAAAGACCGCAGCCTGAGCTGCTCGTCCTGCCACATTCCACAGTTCGGGTTTGCGGATACCATCGCCTTCAGCAAAGGCATTCATCATACGCCCACCAAAAGAAATACGCCAGGCATCACCAACCTGTCCGGCCGCCCCAACTATTTCTGGGACGGGCGCGCCGCCACCCTGGAAGACCAGGCCCTGCAACCTATTATCAACCCGGATGAAATGGGACTGCCCATTGAAGAAGCCGTACAACGCCTGAACGAAAATGAAAGCTACCGGCTTTACTTTCAACAGGTATTTAACAGTCCGGCTACCGGTAAAAATATACTCCAGGCTATCGCGGCATTTGAGCGCACCCTGGAAACCGCCAACAGTCCGTACGACCGCTACATCGCCGGTGATGACAACGCACTCTCGCCGCCGGCTATACGTGGCCGCCTGTTGTTTATTGGTAAAGCCAATTGCAATAATTGTCATTCGGGAGAAGATTTTACGGCCGACCGTTTCAAAAACATCGGTCTCTATAACGGTACCTCCCTGAAAGACGCCGGCCGGTTTGAAGCCACGAAAGACAGCACCCATAGAGGTTTTTTCAAGGTGCCTGGTCTGCGCAACGTGGCCGTTACCGCTCCGTATATGCATAACGGTATGTTCAAAACATTAAAGGAAGTTATTGCCTATTATAATGAACCCAATCACATTGTACAGGATGGCATTAACCGGGACCTGTCGCTCAACAAACCACTCAACCTGAGCAACGAAGAAATGAATGACCTGGAAGCCTTCCTGGTAGCACTTACCGACGACCGCTTTAAAATCGCCCATCACTAACCATAAAAATCAACCAAGGCATGAAAAAAATTATACTGCCGGTCATCTCTCCCCTGCTGTTGTTTTCTGTCGGTCTTTCAGCGCAGGACAAACACCTGACAGACACCACCCAACAACTGGGTGAAATACAGATTGTAGGCTCCCGCAGCGCCAACCGTACCAGGCTGAATTCACCCGTACCCGTAGACATCATCGATATTAAATCATTGCAGGAAGCAGCTCCGCAAACAAGTATCACACAGCTGCTGCAATATATATCCCCTTCTTTTCATTCGGTGAATGGCTCCAATGCCGGCGACGCAGGCTCTGCGCTGAGTCTTGCGCAGCTGAAAGGCCTTGGCGTAGACCAGTTGCTGGTACTGGTAAACGGCAAACGCCGTCATAAAAGCTCCAATGTTAACTGGGGCGGCCTGGGTAACGGCGCTACCGGCTATGATCTGAACTCGATTCCCGCAGGCGCCATTGAGCGTATCGAAATACTGCGTGATGGCGCCGCCGCGCAATATGGCTCCGACGCCATTGCCGGGGTGATCAACATTGTATTGAAGAAGCAAACCAGCGATGTGATCGTTACCACTACGGGCAGCATCCGGCGCAGAGGCGATGGCGCTGCCACCCGTTCTAATATCAACTACGGCGTAAAAATTGGTTCCAAAGGCGGATACCTCAACGCCACCGCCGAATTTGCCACACAAGGCATCGCCCTGCCACCGGGCCGCGACGACGCAGGCCTTTACAATGGTCCTATCTACGGCGGCGGCGCCAACACCCGTGGTTATGATAATATTTATACAAAAGAAATAGACGACGCCATCCTCAGGAGCAGGGGCATAGACCGGCATTATTTTGACCAGCGCGGCGGAGGTTCCAACAAAGCTAAAGATGCATTGCTGTTTTTTAATACAGCCATTCCCGTTAGTGATCATGCAGAAGTATATGCCTTTGGCGGTATCAGTCACCGCAACTCGCAGTTCACAGCCGTATACCGCCTCCCGGGCTGGACAGAGCGTAACAATACTTCCCTGTATCCCGACGGGTTTCTTCCCGCCATGGATAACAGCATTACCGATAAATCCATTGCCATTGGACTCAAAGCCAGCGCCGGCGCCTGGAACCTCGACGTATCCAATGTATACGGCAAAAATGATTTCGGCAATGTTATCAGCAACTCGCTGAATGCCAGCATGGGCGCCAAAAGCCCTACCACCTTCGATGCCGGCAAATACAACGCCTCCCAGAATACCGCCAGCCTGGATATCAGCCGCTACTTCAATACCGTATTACATGGCCTCAACCTGGCTTTTGGCGCACAATACCGCACAGAAACCTACCAGATCATTGCAGGAGAAGAAGCTTCCTATAGCAAGGCAGACCTTCGTACTATTTATTCCGTAGATACCACTGTTGGCGGCGTTCCCTATTTAGCCGACGGGGGATTGATCGCGCTGAACGGGCTGTCGCCCGGATCACAGATCCATGCCGGGTTCCGGCCATCCAATGAAGTAAATGTAAGCAGGGCTATTGTAGCAGGTTATGCAGACATTGAGCTGAACATCACCGAAAAATGGCTCCTGTCGGGCGCGCTGCGGGCAGAAAACTTCTCCGACTTCGGCAATGTAACTACCGGCAAAATTGCCACCCGCTACAGCTTTGCGCCCTGGCTCAGCATCCGCGGATCGGCCAACAGCGGCTTCCGCGCGCCGGACCTCGCACAGTTCTATTATACCGAAACCTCCACCAGCTTCCAGCAGGGACGCGCCATTGACCAGGTAACTGCATCTAATAAAAATGCTGCCACAAGGGCACTGGGCATTCCTTCCCTCACACCGGAAAAATCTACTGGTTATACCGCCGGCATTACTTCCCAGCCTGCACCCAATGTGGAATTGAGTGTGGATGCCTATCTCATCAACATCAAAAACAGGGTGGGCAATACGGGCAACTTCTCCGCTAACGACGTTAACCTGCCGGCCGACGTGAGGGCTTTATTACTGCAAACCGGTACCACGCAGGCCAAGTTCTTTTATAACGCCTTCAGCACCCGCACCCAGGGAATTGAGTTTACGGGCGCCTACAAGATACCGTTACACAAAAACAGCCTGCAATTGCTCGCCGGCGGCAACTTTGTAAAGAACGAGGTTACTGCTGTAAACACGCCGAAAGGACTGGCGCTTTACAAAAATGTGATTTTCAGCGAAGCAGAAAAAGCCCGGGTTACCACCAATATTCCGCAACAGAAAATAACGTTGCAGGCCATACTGCATACACCGAAGTTTACCTTCCTGGCGCGTACCATTTACTTGGGCTCCGTTACCACCGCCTCGGCGCTCAACGCCAATTTCCCCACGCCCGGTTATTATTTCCAGGAGCTGAAACCCATCTGGGTAACAGATTTCTCCATAGGCTATCATATCAGCAAAGCGGTGCAGGTAACAGTGGGCGTTAACAATGCTTTCAATGTGCTGGGCGACTATTCGGATGCAGCTATTTCCGGTTTGCGCAATCCTTCTATTGTAGGGATACAGAACGGCAGTGCAGGCATACAGCCCTTTGCCAGGTTATATGCGCGTTTCTAATCCTTAAAACATGTTTTCATGAAAAAAAATACGCTTCTATTCTTCAGCAGCATCATCGCTTTCAGCGCCTGCCATAAAACGGATTACCTGGATGTGAATGCCGGTGACCGTCCACCACTTTCCGCCAATATACGTTTTGTGAACGCCCGTACCGCCCCTGCAGGTATCCAGTTCTGGACCTTCACCCAAAAAGTGACCACCGATGCCGTGGCGCCGGGCGCGGCCTCTCCGTATGTGGCAACTACCTTCGGTAATGTACAGATCAATTTTACGGAAGGCAGCGGCACTGCCTATAAGGCATCGCGGCAGTTTGGCAACAGCGCCGCCTATACCGCCTCAGGCGGTCCTAACGGTCCTATTGCCGGATACTACCATACAGTGTTTGCGGCACCCTCCAAAAATGATGCGGCAAAAGATACCCTCCTGCTCTTTTATGATAACCTCTCCGCCCCCGCTGCCGGTAAAGCCGCACTACGCTTCGTACACCTGGCTGCCGGCATCGCCGGCGTGAGCGTTAGACTACAGCAGCAGGGTACGGAAACCACGCTTTATAATACCATTACTTATGGCAGCGCAGGCGGCAGCAATTTACAGGGAGCTGCCTACGACAGCGCGCCGTTCACTAACGTAAACGCAGGTACGATTTCATTAATTGTGCGGGCGGGAGAAGATGCAGCGCCTTTGCCCATACAGCAACAGGGTCTGACCAACATTAACCTGGAAGCAGGAAAGATCTATACCGTATTTATCCGGAAAGACGCCAAGGGGCTGATCTACGGGAGCGTTATTGTGCAATAGCCGAAGGTAAAAGCGATTGAGCGGAGAGGAACGCCTTCGGCGTTTGTCTTTGACCAGGATTAATATGATTATGATGATTGAACTGATTTTAGCTTTTTCGGATCCATGTCTTTATCCTGTTGGTAAACACATTAGGAAGAGAAGTTAGCTTCTTTCAAAAAAAGAAATGAAATCATTATAATCATCATAATCATATTAATCCTGGTCAAAGACAAACGCCGAAGGCGTTCCCCTCCGCTTCCTACAATTTGAAGCTTGCGCCTACCGTCACCCATCTGCCGGGCATCACAACCGCGCCGGCTTCCACGTAAGTAACGTCCAGCAGGTTGCCGGCGTCTGCGTATACCTGGTAACGTGATTGCCTGTACGCAATACGCGCATCGATCAGCGTATAGTCTTTATAGTTAATGCGCATGCAGTAGCGCGTTGCGGCCGAAACGCTGAAATGATGTAACAATGTTGTCTGCACATTGGCGGTAAACTGGTGTCTTAAACTCTCTATCACGTAGCGGGAAATCTTTGTAGTCAGCGCATCTCCTTTAAACGACGGTGAAAGGTAATTATAGCCGGCATTTACCGCGAAACTGTTAAACAGGCAATTCGGTTGCAGCACAGTACTGTAGCCGGCATTCAACGTAAAACCCGTCATATTGGCCCGTTGGAAATTTTCCGGCTGCCAGTTGATCGTAGCGGGGTTGGCAACACCGGCGGTATCTTTTACGTAATCTATAAAGTTGCTGATCTGCCGGTAAAAAACAGAGCCGCTATAGGAAAATTTTCCACTGAACTTGCGGATACCCGCTTCTGCATAACCGGCTTTCTCCGGTCCCAGGTGTTCGTTACCGATAATCCCTTTTCCTTTGTAATAAAGATCCGTGTAGGTAGGCAGTCTTTGTGCCGTACCTGCATTGGCAAAGAGTTTCAGGTCGGGGGTAATATTAAAGCCCGCATCTGCGCCCGGGAAAAACTGCCAGCCATAAAAAGAGTTATAGTTGAGGTAACCACCAAGTGTAAAGCTAAAGCGGCGATCGGCGATAGATTTATATTCACCGGAAATACCCAGGTTGGTTCTTTCGTGGTTGCCCAAACTGGTACTTTTAATATGCTCATACCTGCCTTCCACGCCTGCGCCGAAGGTACCGATGCCTGTGGTAAAGGTATTGTTGAGCTCCGCGCCCAATATATCTGTGTTATGCAGGTTCCGGTATTGATCTGGTTTTATATAAATGTAATCATCTTTTGTGTAACGGTAGCTGATCCGTGGCGTCATCACCCAATTGGGCCGGATGCGGGAGGTATTGCTCACGGCTGCCAGGAAAGTTTTTACGGTTTCTTCGGAGTTCAGGTCACCGGGAGCTGCATAGAAGCCGTTGGCGCCAAATCCATTATTTATGAACCCGGCCATCACCTGGTACTGGTGCAGGGAATCGTTGTTAAAAGCCGCCTGGTAAAGAGCGCGGTAGTTGTCGTACGCCGTATTGTAACAATAACCGTTTCCCTGGTTACGGCTTACGGATAAGGAATGACTGTTGCCTCCTTTTACCAGTGAACCGCTGGCGCCGGCACTGTAGGCCCCGTAGAGATTGCTATTTTCGTTCTTTTTGAAGCTGCTGCCCGCGCTGCCATTGATTGTGATACCGCTTTCCCTGGCTTTACGGGTAATGATGTTGATGGCGCCATTCAGGGCATTGATGCCGTAAATACGGGCCGCAGCACCCCTTAAAACCTCTATATGATCAATATCTGCCAGCGATACCGGCAGATTCATCATGTTATGGCCTGTTTGCGGGTCTGTAATCTTTACCCCGTTAAGCAGGACCAGGGTCTGGTCAAAAGTGCCGCCATCGATCCCTATATCGGCCTGAACGCCTTCGGGGCCACGCTGTCTTACATCCAGTCCTGGCACATACGCCAATACCTCCGTTATAGAGGATACGGGCATCGCTTCTATCTGTTTGCGGGTAATAATGGTAATGTTACGGTTTACAGCCTTCACCGGGGCTGCCAGCCTGTTTTCCTCTACAATCACCTCATCGAGCTGGCGGTTGATAAAGGAGCTGTCTGTTCTTTTCTGCGCAGAAGCGCCGCCACAAAGGCCCAGGAACAGGGAGAAAAGTATTTTGTTACTCGAAATTGCTACACGCATCTTTAAAAAACATTGCTAAAAGAGCGCAAAAGTACGTATTTAATCATTGTCTTTATTGCAAAGCGTATACGTATCCATCTGTGCTGCCCAGGAAGAGCATACCGTCTTCCAGCCAGGGAGTGGACAGGATACTTCCCATATCCAGGAAATCCGCATACATTTTTATGTAATCATTTTTGTACCTCGCCATCAGATCCGGGAAAAGTTCGCCCGTAGCCGAATCAAAAAAACGTCCTTCCGTTTGTTTGGAAGCCGCTGTCTGAAAAATGCTTGTACTCTCGCCGGTGCGCAGGTTCATTTTGAAAAGCCGGCCTCCCAAACTTCCCATATAGCCGTATGCGTTAGTAGTGGCAATACTGCTGAAAACATTCAGATGAGCAGGCGACTTCCATTCGAGGTTGCCATAGGCGTCAAAAGCCAGGGCGCGATGGGTATCGAAAGTAGATACCAGCAGGCGGTTTCCGGCCATACCGGGCACGCTGGTCCAGCTGCCGGGTTCATGATACACCCATAGTCCTTTGCCAGTGCGGAGATGCAGTGCATACACATTATAATCGCGGGAACAAAAGTATACGGAGCTGTCGGCCACCACTGCGTGAAACTGCACTTCCCCCAATGGAAAATATCTTTCTCCCATGGTGTCAAATTTCCAGCGCAAAGCACCATTACTGGTATTGAGGGCATAAAAGATTCCATCAAAACTCCCTGCCAGCAAAGTGTTTTCCACTACCGTGGGAGCGGCATGCACTGCGCCGCCTGTCCGGTATTTCCACAACAGCTTACCGGTTCCTGCCTGCAGCGCATAAATATGTCCGTCTGTACTGCCGGTGTATACAATACCCTTTTCTACAGCTGCGGAGGAGAGAAAATAATCCCAGGGATCGATCGCATGTTCACCTATGGTTGTGAATGTCCACAGCAACTTCCCGCTATGCATATCCAGCGCATAAAAATGAGCATCTTCACTCATAAAAAATACGGCTGTGCTGTCGCAGGCTACCGTGGCGTTTACCGCGCCACCGGTTTTATACTTCCAAAGCTGTTGCCCGCTGTTACGATCCAGCGCATACATACAGGAATCGGCCGATCCGATAAAAAGATAGCGGCCATTGACTACCGGTGACGACACTACGCTGCCCCCGGTTTTAAACTGCCATTTTACAGCAGGCTTGTCTGCAATATCTTTCGTATCAGTATGGTTAGCGCGGCTGGCGGAGCGGCCCAGCTGTTGCGCGGTAATGGAGTGCTGCAGTATAACAAACCAGACGATCAAACAGGATAATAATTTCATAAGGCAGGATATAAATTTGCCGGTTAAGATACATTTATCTATCCAAAAAATCTGTACTTTTGACGCGCTATGAATACCGGCAATAACAGGAAAGCACAAATCATCAGGTGGCTGAAAAAAATCGGCTTCTGGGGTTTTCTTTTCTTCCTTATAAAAGGGCTGCTGTGGCTCGCACTGGGCTATTGGGTATTTAAATAAAAGCACACCCCGGAGAGTGTGCCTGTCTTATTATTTTTCAGGATGGAAATATTCCGGCAAACGATCCTGCTACCCCGATGTCGTACACTACTTTTTTCAGATGATCATTTAACGAGCGATACACGCTACCTCCCATACTGATCCTTTTTACACCTGCTTCCCCCAGCGCATTAAAAGAAGGCAGCTCCGGCATGGACAGCACATTTACCGGCAATGCGGTTGCGGCGGTTATCTGCCGGATATCGGAGAGGTCACGGACAAAAGGCACAAAAATACTATCAGCCCCTGCTTCTTCATATGCCTTGATCCGCAACAATGTTTCGTTCAACGCATCCGGTACTTTTAATAAGTAGGTATCTGTTCTTGCATTGATAAACAGCGGAATATTTTTACGAGCCAGTTCATTCCTGATAAAGCCAAGTTTACGGCGGAATTCCTCCACAGGCTGTATGATCCTGTTAACAGCATCTTCCAGGTTAATGCCCACTATGCCGATATCGTGCAGTTGCTCAATATGCTTTACCACTACGGCAGGATCGTCACTGTAGCCTCTTTCAATATCTGCCGATAAGGGTGCCTTTACATGACGGGCTATTTTTCCGATGACGAAAAGCAATTCTGAAAAAGGAATCTGCTCACCATCTTCATACCCCAATGTATCAGCGATAGCGGAACTCGAGGTACCGAGTGCGGAAATGCCGTTGTCTTCCAGGATGCGGGCGCTGGCCACATTCCAGACGTTGCCCAGCAGCAATGGGGTATCCTGGTAATGCAGTGCTTTGAATAATTCGTAATTGTTCATATACCGGGTTTTATGTAATAGTCAGCGTATTAAATCCGAAACGTTCCTTCAATAACGGTAATGGCCTGACCCAGGAGTAATACGCGGTTGCCCTGTAGTATAACTTTGAGTTCTCCTCCCCGTTGTGAGGACTGGTAAGCAAAGAATTCGTTCTTATGCAGGCGGGCAGCCCAATACGTCGCCAGGCTGCAATGCGCGGAACCTGTTACCGGGTCTTCATCTATCCCTATGGGTGTGGCAAAAAAGCGGGAAACAAAATCGTATGGCGAGCCGGCGGCTCCCCGGGCAGTGATCACACATTTATTGGTTGCCAGCAACCGTTTATCCGGTGCAAAATCCGCTACGGCAGCTGCTGACGCCAGTTCCACAAGGTAACGGTCTACACTATACGCCACATTCACCACATTGTCGTCAAACATGCTCTCCCATCCTTGCGGCAAAACGGCTGGTTCGCTGTTGCGGGCAGGGAAGTCCAGCTCTATCCA
Organism: Chitinophaga hostae; assembly: GCF_018224885.1. Classification (GTDB taxonomy): domain Bacteria; phylum Bacteroidota; class Bacteroidia; order Chitinophagales; family Chitinophagaceae; genus Chitinophaga; species Chitinophaga hostae. The sequence goes on from NZ_JAGTXB010000017.1 coordinate 105,001, forward strand.
GTCGTTGTGGCGGGTGGCGGTCAGCAATCCGCTCATCGTATAAAAAGGAATGGTGCTGGTAACGGGGATGATACCGGTTTCCCATAACACATGGGCGCTGGCCAATGTGGCATGGCCACAAAGCGGGATCTCCACGAGCGGAGAAAACCAGCGGAGACGATAGCCATCGTTTTCCGGCAGCAGGAACGCGGTTTCGGCCAGGTTATTTTCTGCTGCAATGGATGTCAGGATATGGTCTTCCGGCATACTTTCCAGCAGGCATACGCCTGCCGGGTTGCCTTTAAACGGCTGGTTGGTAAACGCATCTACCTGGAAAAATCTGATCTGCATAAGTTACAATAAATAATATCTTACAAAAGTGCAATTATTTATATTGTAAAAACAGATACAATTCTTCCAATATCGACCATATCAGATAGTACCGGGGTAAAATAAAAACAGGCCCCTGAGCAAGCGGCTGATGCCGGTACCAGGAGCCTGTAAATATGGGGAGCGTTGGCTATTTCTTTGGCGGTAAAGCGAAAGCAACGGCATCATGCTCAAAATGTCCTTTGTGAGAACCATCACAAAAAGGCTTGTTGGCAGAAAGTCCGCAACGGCAGATCCCTACTGCTTCCCGGCCACCCAGGTCATAAGGGTTGCCATTTTTGTCGACGATTTCGAATTCACCCTCAATTCTTAGTGAACCGTTGTTGTTAACTGTAATCTTAGTAGCCATAAATCTTCCTTATTTAGCCGGCAAAAGTAGGAAAACTATATGAATGCTGCTTTAATTCAGCGGCAGCAACTGGTAAATATTGTTATCCCCTTTGGTGATGGCCTTTGCAAGGTCTTCAAATTCTTTGTTGCGGCTTTCATCACCGCCCCATGTTTTGCGGCCTTCCATAAAGTCGGCGAAATAATCATCCCACGTTTTAAACTCCTTACGGGCGAGTGGCAAAGTGGCGGCAATAAATCTTTCTGCTTCCGGTTTGGTGAGGTAGCCTGCGGCATAGCCCATACAGGCATTGTTCACCAGGCGTGCGTAATCCCAGGCGCGGTGCGGGTTTTGGGGATCTCCTGCCGACAACTTATCGAGGCTTTTTATCAGGCTTTCCTTATCGCTTATATCCCAGGCCTGTTTGAGCGTGCTTTGCGCACCGGCAGCGTCCTCGGGTTGAAACGGGAATTCGAGGATCTCTTTATACGAGCTGACAAGTTCCTTTTTATCTGTTGTTGTAATCCTTTTGCTGACTTCTTCCTGTCCGCCGTATCCGTTGATAAAATAGATACCGCCCAGCATAAAGCCGCTCAGTTTATCATCTTTTACTGCTTCCTTGTCTTTTGCAGATGTGGTAGCCGTGGAGGTGCTGTCGCCACCCGTTTTACCGCCATCTCCGCAGGCAGTAAAGGTAATAGCCGCAGCGATGGCAGCAGCAGATAAAATTGTCTTGTTCATTACTTCCTTTTTTGATGTTTACGTATGAGGTTTTAAAGAATACAGGTTACGGGCATGTTACAAACATGATACATTCTCTTGATTAACGTACTGAAAGTAAAAAATTATTGCTGATAAACAAATCAAATAATAAAACAAAGATGCCGTTGTGTGCAATACACAACGGCATCCTGCCAGGTACTATCATTTATTTTAATGGTCGGCAACTACTGAAAGTATATTACCGGCGGGATCTGCAAACCATGCCACCACGGGCCCGGGTTCCCCGCGGTGTATACCTTTGGCATCTGTTTTTATTTCGCCTTCATATTGCAAAAACTCCACGCCGCGTGCCGTCAGCTTATCTACTGTTTCTTCTACATTGCTTACAGGAAAATTAAGCACGGTAAAAGTAGCCGGTTGATGGTTGGGTTTCTGGTAGATAAGAACATTGTTACCACCGGCCAGTTTTAATGTCAGCATATCCTGGCCATTGTCCTCCACTTCGAGCCCCAATTTCTGCTGATAAAAATCTTTTGCCTGTTGCAGATCATTTGCTGAAAATCCACTGAAGGCTTTTGAGTTCTTTAACATACCTATAATTTTTCTGGTGAAAAATACAGGCCACAGCGGCCTGTTCAATAAAGACGTCACTTTAAAGTTAACATCATTTCAGCAGTAGTGAGGGGTGCAAACAAGGCAAAAGAAGGGGTGTATTGTGACAATGACCTGTTATATATTTTGTTGCCGGGAAGACATATTGAATTTCATCATCTTCATAAAACGCTTTAACAACGGGTAAAATACCAAGCCCTGTAAAACACCGGTGAACTCAAACACCAAATTATCCGGGATTTCATAAACCGGCGGCGGGAACAGCAACCGGAAAAAAGAATTATTGCCAGTTACTAAAAAAACAATATTTTTAGCGATGTGGTTATATACGCCTTCGTACAAACCTATTACCAGCAAGGGAAACAGCAGTATGGCGAGCAGATGTGACACCCGGATCACCTGGTTACCGGGGTATTTTTCCATGAGCCGGTCCAGCAGGTATACCAATATGCCGACCGGGACGGCGATAAACAAAACATGTAAACGCCAGGGCGTTTGATAAACAAAGGCGCCGTAAGCGTGATGAACAGATGTCAGTACTAATAACAGGATGGTAAAAAAAGTGGATCTTTGCAGTGTTTTCATTATTTATAATTTTCTGCAAAGTTGTTGCTTACCGGGGATAGTCCCCATAGGTAACCAAAAACTCACTTAGCCACTTTTGTGGTTACCTGGCTTAAATCAGTCCGTATGAAAAAAGAACTGTCAAACGCGTTAATATACCCGCCGGTGTTATGTCCACTGGCCCTCACGCTGGATGTGATCGGCGGCAAATGGAAGCCGTTGATCGTACACCTGGTATCGCAGGGTGTGAACAGGTTTAGCCTGCTGGAAAAACAATTACCCGGCATTAGCCGGAAGATGCTGGCCAACCAGCTCAGGGAGCTGGAACGTGATGAATTATTGACTCGTGAAATATTTGCAGAAATACCGCCAAGGGTGGAATACAGTCTTACCGAAACAGGCTTATCCCTGCTGGCAGCCGTTATGCCGCTATATGAATGGGGAGTGCAACACCTGGCCCATAAACAGCCCCGGCATACCGCTATACAGCTCTGAATTCGCTAACAGCCTCTCCCAGGTCATAGGCAGCGACCTGTTCGTTCAAAGCACCTGCTATAATACTGCTGCCAGCAGCGCTCCGGTAGCCGCCTGCGCAATGAACAACCACCGGTTTACCGGTTGGAATTTCGTGTACACGTTCCCGTAGCTCGTCGAGCGGAATGGAAATCGCCTGGTCAAATATTTTATACTCTTCCGACTCTGTGGCCATCCGCACATCCACAATCGTATAATGCTCCGGGTGGGCTTTAAAATCGGTCAGCGGCATAGCTGCGATGGTGGCCGATCCTGTTGTAAAAACAGCCGCCGCCTTTATAGCCGGTTCATAGCCGATTTTTGCTGCTTTCCTGATCACCTGTTGCAATGCAGCATCATCGGCAGCCAGCAGGTAATAAGGCTCTTCCGGCGCAACAATACTTCCCAGCCAGGTTTCAAATTTTCCGCCATCCTGCAGGTTGATGGCATGGGGCACATGCCCCTGTTTAAATAATTGTTGCGGCCGGGTGTCAATGATGATAATATTTTTGTCGAAAACAGCCATATCCTGCACCACCGGCACCTTCGCCAGCGAAGGCCCTAACGGCGGCGCCCCCGTCCTGTTCATATCTACATCGTAAGGAAAATACTTTGGAATAAAGGGTTGCATGGATAGCAGCTCTTTTACAAAGTCTGCTTCGGTAAGGTCGTCGAGGCTCCAGTTGCTGACCTTTTCCGCAGCAATCGTGCTGCTGTCGGCATCGCTGAGCGATTTACCACAAAGCGTACCTGCACCATGCGCCGGGTATACGAGTACATCATCTGCCAGCGTCATCAGCTTCTCCCGCAGGGAGTGATACATCATGCGCGACAAAGCTTCCCTGCCGGCGTTAATATGCCCCGCGTTTTCCCGCAGATCCGGCCGGCCACAGTCACCAATAAACAGCGTATCACCTGTAAACACGGCCCTGTCTTCCCCGGCATATTCCAGCACAATACTGATGCTATCCGGCGAATGCCCGGGCGTATTCAGCGCCCTGATTACGATGTCGCCCAGCACGATGTGATCTCCCTCATCAAACCCGGTATGCGGATACCCCGCTCCCACCAGCCGGGAGCAATAGATAACTGCCCCAACGGTTTCATGCAGCTCCAGGTGCCCGCTGATAAAATCGGCATGCGGATGTGTTTCAATAACAGCGCTGATCCTGGCATTTAATGATGCCGCATAGGCCAGGTAGGGAGCCAAATCCCTCGAGGGGTCTATTAATATTATTTCGTTGGGTATTTCACTGTAGATAGCATAGGAGTAATGTGCCAGGCCCTTGTCCTCAAATTGTTGTATGTCCATCTTTTAACTGTCTTTTTAATGGTGGTTGAATAAAATGCGTTCGGTTGCAACAGGCGCTTCCTGTGCCATGCAGCCGGCTATACAGCCTATAACGATTATGGAGAAAAAAAGTTCTGACTAACAGGTATTTTCTGCCAGACCTAGTGAACATAGTAAAGCCCTGTTACCGGATATGCTTTCCGGCAACAGGGCTTGATAGTTATCAGGCAGCAACTACTTTGCCTGTTTTACAAAACGCTCGTCCAGGTAAGGTGTCAGACCCGGGAGTTTTATTTTATACCGGAACATGCCGCCAAAACTGTCTTCTTCCTTCAGCAATTCATGCCCGGCTTTACTGATCCAGAAAATCTGCGTATAATGCCCCCGGGGGGACTCTCCTTCCGTAAATAATTTCCAGCAGTCAACAGCCTGATTGTTCAGTGTTTGCAGCACATCACTGCCAGTAACCTGGTAGCGCACATATTTCGGGGTATCCAGGCCTGCATCATAGAAATTGATCTCAAAGATTTTTCCTTTCGCCAGCGGCAGCATCTCAAAGGTTTCAATATCGAGATGCCAGTTATAATTGGGACGGTCAAAATCGAATTTAAAATCCGCCGCCTTGTTATCGGGCCCACTATCGCCGGCAACGCCCTGTGCTGACCAGTTATAGGCCTTCCGGTCTTTTCCTCTTATTTCTTCATGGAATAACGGAGAAAAGTCTGATACCGTGTTAAAAGAGGTAAACATCGCGTACCTGGCTGTATCTTCACTGTACCAGTGCTGGGTAGTTTTGAATACCGGCACATTATTCCTGTTGGTTTTTTCTATTTCCCGCACCCACAGGCTCAGGCTGAGCATATTGCTACGCGTTGGCAGCTGGAAGTAGACCAGGTATTGTCTTACACCGGGTTTCAGGAAGGCGGTATTCAACCGTTGATGGCGCTGATCAATGGTATCCACCTGCGCATATGTGGCGGTGGCAAGCAGGATCAACAAACCTGTTACCGGTAAAAATACCTGTTTGATGTTGAAAATAGTTAAGCGGAGACGCATACGTATTGGATGATTTAGGTGGAATAATGGAGGCCCCCGGCTTTCAGCATGCCGGGAAACATCTGGCCATCAAAGATTCCGGGTTTTCTTCTTCTTAAAAAATGTATTCAACGAACGCAGGTATATTTTAAACGTTGGGGCCTTACCGCAATATTCTCCACGGTTAATGGCTGTGATTGAAAATAACGGCTGATTGATGGAATAATAGCCCTCATGCATTGAATAACGTCGCTCCCCTGCTTTTTTACCCGTCCAACAAGTTCAAAACCTTCGTAAATTGGGGCATGCAATTTCCCCGGAACATGACAACCAGCACCCGTGTACAATGGCTGCTATGGCTGGTTGTTCTTTTCATGATGTTTTTCTCCTTATTGCCGGAAGATGGCTTTAAGCAGGCGGCTGTTTTCTCTTTGCTCAACCTACTCTTTTATGCGCTGGTGATCTATGGTAATATCAGCTGGTTGTATCCCCGCCTGTACGCCAAAGGTGATATCACAAAATATATCGCCGGTGTTTTGTTATTTCTGCCCGCCGCTGGCCTGGCCAGGGCATTTGTGATGAGCGGTATTTATAATGCGTGGTTTACCGACATGCCCCAACCGGTTACCTGGTCGATAATACTCCGGTATATGGCAGGCATTCCGCTGCTGTTCCTGCTCAGCTTCGTATTCAGAATGGCCATCACCTACTTTTCATTGAAACAGCAGACCGCCGCATTGCTATTACAAAATACAAAGACAGAACTCAACCTGCTCAAATCGCAGGTACAACCGCATTTCCTGTTTAATACGCTCAACAACATCTACTATGAAGCCTACCGGGAGGCGCCGCAAACGGCGATACTGATAGAGCGCCTCTCTGAGATCATGCGGTATTTTGTAGATGAAAGCCCTAAAGACCAGGTAAATCTATCCGCCGAAATAAATTTTCTCGAAAACTATATTGCACTGGAGAAGATCCGCATCCGGCACGACATCCTGCTTCGCTTTACGCAGAACATTCCCGGCACCTACAGTATCCCACCCATGTTACTGATGACTTTTGTAGAGAATATATTTAAACATGGCATAGACAAAACGAGCCGGGAGAATGTGATCGACATATCGCTGACCCAGCAGGATAACCGCTTGCTGTTCACTACCACCAACAGTTTACCGGAACATGCTTCCGCCATCCCGCCCCATGGCTCCGGTATCGACAATCTACGGAAAAGGCTTACCCTGTTGTACGGCAACGACTATACGCTGCAGACCAACAGGACCACCACTCATTTTACAGCTCACTTATCTGTTCCCTTATGAGTTTGAAATGTATCATAGTTGATGATGAACCCAATGCAGTGAACCTGCTGGAGCTGCACATCACTCAAACCACCGACTGGCAGCTGCTCGCCAAGTGCTACAACGCGCTCGAGGCGCTGGCTTTCCTGAAAACCGGTAAAGCAGACCTCATATTCCTGGACATCAACATGCCCCAGCTCGACGGCATGGAGCTGGCGTCCCTGTTGCCAAAGGACCTGAAAATTGTATTTACCACCGCCTACACGGAACATGCCGCTGCCAGTTACAACTTCCAAACCATCGACTATCTCCTCAAGCCTATCACGCTCAAACGTTTCCTTGCCGCGCAGCAAAAAATAAATGCAGCGTTTATGCATTCCCGTGCAGAGGAGACACCTGCAGCGGAGAAAGACTACTTCTTTGTAAAATCAGGAAAAACATTACAACAGGTACGCCTGCAGGAACTGCTGTATTTTGAAGGCGAAAAAGAATATGTACGGGTAGTAACGACTAAGGGAGAAACCCTTGCGTACAAACGCTTGAAGGATATAGCCGCGCAGATGGGGCCACCCTTTATCAGGGTGCATAATTCTTATATTGTCAACACCAGCCGGATTGACAAGGTGGAGGAGAATCACCTCTTTATTGCCGGTAAACGCATTCCGCTCAGCGAAAAATTCCGGGGAGCTTTTATGGAACTTATCCGGCAGCGGTTTTTATAACGGGGAGGGATGAAGGGAAATTGATATCTTTAGAAGAAAATTATTGTGTTATACCATCAGCTATGAAAACCATTTCCAGCCTGAGTCTCCTCCTGCTTTTCGCGGCCTGCGGACCACACCATCCTGCCGGTCCGACTGTCATTTCATTGAACTACCAGCAAGCTGATATCCAGAAGCAATTCGACACCCTGTATAATTACCAGCAGGCCAGTCCCGGCGTATATAAAGGCTTTATAGAGCAGGCGCTGGCCATCTGCCATGGCAGCGGAAAAGATTCCGTCACGCAGGACGTATTCTCCAGTATGTATTTAAACCTCGGGAGCGGTCAATACGATTGCGTTACCACTACGGTATTCCGGTTCCCCGATGGTACCATTACCGCTACCGGTGTGTTCAACCTCACCCCGGGCGACACCATTGCCCCAGATCACGACTTTCCTATTACCGGCGGCGCTGCAGCGTATCGTAACATTACCGGCATCTATACCCGTAAATACAGGAATGGCGTTTATCATGTGGAGCTGCGGTATCACAGTACCAACCACTAACAGCGGGAAAGATGACCTAAACGGTATCATTATGGTATTTGAGACATCGGTGGCGGAATATGGCTGCTTTGCGTTATCGCCTTTACGGGATCTATTCGCTGCATCAGGCTTTTACAGCAGCAGTAGCCAGCAGTTGCGCCACTTTTGCTTCCATACCGTCGGTTTTATTATTGAGCCTGTCGGCCTTTACTGCATTGGTGCAGGCCCATTGCAGTAGCACGGTATCCTTCTTTGCGGCGGCAAGCTGCGCAATGCGATAATAAGTATAGGCCAACAGGTCCGTCGCACGTGATGCACACTGTAAAGACCGCTGGTAATATGCCAGCGCATCATCCGGTTTATTTTGCACAGCAGCTATGCGCCCCAGCTGGTATAACAGGGTAAATTCTACGCCATAAACATCATCGGGAATACCTGCTTTTAAATAAGATTGCGCGAGTGCAATGGCCTCCGTATTTTTCTGTTGTATACGCAGGTTGACTACTTTCACTACTTTGGCCTGGGCCATTGCAATGGGTGCGAGTTCATCATCCCAATGCAGCACCTTAAAATACGGATCAAGCTGAACAGCAGTAACAGTGCCGTTTACCGGCAGTTGAACCTGGCTGGTACGATCATGAATATCGATATGCTGCAATGAAGTAGTGCCATTGGTATAAGTGATCAATACCTCGAGTGGCAACCGGTAACTGCTGTCTTTTTGCGTAATACTGAGCTGTAGTTTGCCGGCCTGCTGTGTCCAGCTGCTTTGCCAGGAAGGAGCTCCCTGTCTTTCGAACCATTGCTGATAAAACCACTGCAAAGACCGGCCATGTGCGTTTTCCATCTCCTGCAAAAAATCTTCCCAGGTAACACCTTCATGGCTATATTTTTCTCCAATGGTTTGCAGTGCTTTATTAAATGCGGGTTTCCCAATGGTGGCCGACAGCAGATCCAGTACCAGGAACCCTTTGCTGTCGCCGATAATATGACCATTTTCGTCGGAGAGGGCGGAAAGCGGCTGGTCGTTTCCCGCTGCAAGATTTTTCAGGTAGCCCAGCCCGCATTGCTCCCGGATATAGCCGGGGTAGCCTGTTTTGCGATAGTCCATCGCATGGGTGCTGTCGAAATGATAAACCGTTTGCAGCGAGCCATACTGGGCCAGTCCTTCAGACAACATGGCTTCTCCCCTGTTGCCCCTGGATCGCACTTTGTTGCCCCACCACTGGTGGCCAATTTCGTGGCCAAAGAGTGCATAGTTAAACTGCCGCAGCGCACCGGTAGGCATCACCACACCGCCCAGGATACTGGCGCCGCCAATACCGGTGAGTTCTGAAACATAGTCCGGGAACTCAATGACAGAAAAATTGGGGATAGACAAGGGACCAAATTGCGTGGTCAGGAAATCGAGCACTGTCGAGGATTTGCGAGACAGGTCATCGCCATCGATCGCTTTACTGAGACTATACGTATAAAATGAGCGGTTGCCTTTGTACTCCTGTCTTGAATAATTTCCGATGTACAGGGAAAAAATGTCAGGCTGGCTATACTGGAACCGGCAGGTGTTAGCGCCTGCTGCTTTAGTAATCGTTGCTGTACTGGCAGCCATTACCGCCATCAGATTGGCCGCGGTAGTTACCGTAATGGTACCGGTGGCGCGGGCCGTACTTCCGCTGCTGTCGGCATCGTGCGACACTACCTGCGGATACCAGGAAGATCCATAGCCGCCTGCCATACAGAAGTTGCTGTCGAGATAATATTGAAAAGTGGGCGCGCTCCCACGGTCATAGGCATACGTAAATTGCAGCGGCGTTCCGGCGGGCAGAGGGCGCTCAAACCGCCAGCAGTAAACAATATCTCCGCCGGCATTCAGGCTGGTATCCATACGGCCGCTGGCCCCCTGTAATGCCAGCTTCACCGGCCCCACACCTTTACTGAGGGTGATTTCAACAGAATCGGCCGATCCGGCTTCGGTTTCAAACGAAAGTCCGCCCTGCACGGCGAAGGTCTTTTTCTGCAAGTCGGCATGCACCTGCAGCTGATAATCTACGTGACGCTGGGCGGATAAAAACAGGGGACAAAGAAGGCATATATAGGCGATGAAACGACGCATGTTTTTTTATACAAAGTAACAGCGCCGGTGTTAATAAAAATGGTACCGGATTAACTTTTTAGTAATGCCCGGAAACGGTGGGGAGTAGTCAGGTAAAAAAAGCGGAACGACCTGACCAGGTGCGACGAATCTGTGAAACCCGCGGCAAACGCAATGTCCGTAACAGGAAGCGTAGTGGTAAAAAGCAAAGCCATGGCTTTCCGTACCCGCATCTTCAACTGGTATTCGCCAATGGTCATTCCCTCTCTTTCTTTAAAAGCACGCGCCAGGTAAATGGGGTGTACAAATACCCTGGCCGCAATGGATTTAATGGTATGATGCGTATCAAATTCATTTTCCAGGATAGCCTTTACCTGTGGCAACCAGGGTAAACGAAGTGGTATATGACTATCGGAATGCGCCGACAACCAGCTGAAAATATATTCTTCCGACAGGCTCATTTCCGGATCCTGCGAAAAAAAATATAACAGGCGGTATAAATAGTCGAATGTACCAGCTTTGTAAACGGTCATCGCAGCAGGCATTACCGTGCGCCATTCTACTTCCTGCCACCCCGTTTGTTTGAATTCAATGTTCAGGCAACGCCCTCCGCTTTGTTGGAAGTGATTGGCATGGCGATACCCGGCGGGCCGGAACAATACTTCCCCCGGCATTATTTCCGCGTTGGATTTTTTATTTACTTCTTCATAATGACCATTGATCAACAAACTCAGGTAGGCATTTTCATGGTAGTGGTCGGCGATATGTACCCCTGGCTGGTAAGCAGTAATATTCAGTTTAAACGAGGCATTCTCGTTAAACTGCTGTTCCTTTCCAAAGTAATGACCCGGTGATAGAATAATGCCCATACCTGAATAATTTATAACGATGTGCCATGCTGTACCAACACTACTGCCGCCAGTCCCACGCTACCACATGCCAGGTAGTGGCGCCGTCGTTATAGGTATGAATCGTTTGAAACCCCACCCTGGCATGGGCTGCCTGGGAACGGAGATTATCGGCCGCAATTTCAGTAACAATACAATCATAGTCGTTGGCGAACAGGTCTTTATGGCTGTTATATAACGCGTCAAACAAACCGTGACCGCGATAGCCCTCCCGCACACATATCTGTCCCATAAAATAATGGCGCAGCTGCGACAGCGGGCGTCCGTTTAGTTCCAGGTCCTGTGTCATCACCACCAATGGGCGCATCAGCGTGATCTCCTCTCCTGCGCCGGTTGATGTAGCCAGTGCGTAACCGGCGAGTACGCTGCCGTCGAGCAGCACCGGTTGCGGCATGTCGGCCATCATTCTTTGGAGGATAGGTTCGGTATATTCAAATGTAAGAAAACCCTGCGTCCTCGCTGTTTGCTCAGTGATGTGCTGAACCAGGTTATTTTTTTGCAATGCCAGTAAATGTTCAATCCCATCCGGAGATAATACCGATGCTGTAAATGTCTTCATAAGCGATGCCGTTATTGCCTTTTGTCTCCTGCAAACATATGTCAAAAACCAATACCTTAGCATCGGTAAAAACGATTCACCATGAAAAGAACCGCCTGGTTTGAAAGAGTATTTCCTGCGATAGCAGATAACGGCCGGATGCCCACCATCATTGAGCGTTTAAGTGGTACCCCGGCACGCGTGGAAGAGATGACCCGGTTACTGGCGCCAACCCTGCAAACCCAACAACTAAATGATAAATGGTCGGTTAAAGAACAGGTAGGACACCTGGGAGATATGGAACCCCTGTGGTCCGGCCGATTCGACGATTTCGTAAACGGGTTACCCGAACTCCGGGTGGCCGATTTAACCAATCAGCAAACCCATACCGCCAATCATAATGCCACCGATATTGCCGTATTATGGCAACGGTTCAGGGAGCAGCGTGAGCAACTGGTAAAACAGCTGCGCCAGTTGCCGGAAGAAGCATTGGAGAGAACGGCACTGCACCCGCGGTTAAAAACGCCCATGCGGATTATTGACCTGGCATATTTTGTTGCGGAACACGATGATCATCACCTGGCCGATATCCGGGAAATTACGGGGTAAACAGCGGCATGCTATGCCTGCTTTTCATTTACAGGCTTATTTCTTCGATGGTTATATCCGGTGCGGCCACTGCGGTGGCCAGGTGGCAGACATATTTCGCTGCCAGGGGAATATTTTTCAGATACCAGGTGGTGTCCAGCAATTGCGCCGTTTCGTGATTGAGAACGGTTAAAGTGTTGAGTTCTGAAATACCAACACCATCCGCTTTCACCACTGCTTCCTTGATGGTCCAATAGTGGTAAAACTGCGCCAGCGGATCGGCAGCGGAACGGATATCCTCCCACTCCTTCCCTGTAAACAGGCCGTTGAAATCCGAAAACTCCACGGGCTTCACTTCTTCCAGATCAATTCCGATGCGGTCATCGGAACTCACCGCACAAACAACGAGGTTACCGGCATGCGAAATATTAAAATCCAAAGCGCCATCCAGGTAAGGGCGGCCGGTAGCGGTATATTGCAGCTTATCCAGCAATGCAGATTTGCTGAAATGCGACATCGCCTTTATTAACAGGTGCTTCCCCAGCAAGGATGCATGCGCGTCCTGCCAGCGCCGATATGCACGGACTTTGCGGCTGACATCTGCCGGTACGGCGGCTAACAACGCAGCAAACCTATCGTGAGGCAGCTGATTTTCAAAACTTGTATAACAGATATAGATAGACACCCGTTAAAAATATGCAAATACCGTTAATTTTAAAAACCTCCCGGAATCCCCGGGGCTGCTACCGGTTCCTGGAAGATAAATGCTGCCCGATATTCATTACATTCGATATTCAATCGTTACCTATGCCTGTTCTGCGCTTGTTTTACAAAAGTATTATCCCGCTTTTTCTGACATTGATATTGATGCAGCCCGCCACCGGCCGGCAGCACAGCTCCTGGACACTTTTATTGCTGAAGAAAGGACACCCGGTTGAACTCAAACAGGATATGTTTTCTTTCAGCGCCACGGGATTCTACCTCTATGAAAACTGTATCTATCATATTTTGCTGAAGAATAAAATAACGATAAATGGCCGCCTGCTCAGCGTAAAAAGAGATACGCTCCTCTTTACCAATTTCCTGAATGAGCACATCGCCGCCAAAAATTTCAGCACGCTGGATACGATAGCTGTTCCCTATACCAATCTTAAACTGATGAGCGCAGGAGAACGCAACATCCTCCATTTTGAAGACTACGAAGGCATTTTTGAAAGCGCCGCCACACCGCGCGTTGTTCCTGCGAAATTTGCAAAGCTTCATACCAACGATTCAGCCTCGTATGAGCTAACTCCTTACTATGCACTCAGCGGGGCGGCCTGGGTATATGAAGAAAACGGAAAACTTTACTGGTATGAAGGCGCACCCGCGGCTCCCAAAAAAGAAGTGGGCATGTTACGCCATCCGTACAAAAAAAAGAATATTGCCTGGTTTACCCCCAATAGTGTTGATGAAATAAACGGACTTGCCTTAGGAGCCTGGGCAGAAAGTATGAAGGGCGATGACATTAATGAGCGAGACAGCCTGAAAGTAAACGGCATTAACCTCGAAATAAATCCCATCATGCTTTTTGTGCTGATACGCGGTGCATGGAATGCAGGCTACCCCGATAGCCTTGGCTACTACCACACCGCTATTGAAAACAATTACAGCACCACGCTCAACGGGATAAATGTGGGGGTATTGGCTACTGTAGGCAATTATCGTGTTCGTGGAATCAGTGTGGGCGGCATCACCACGGTTGTTGACCAAATGAGTGGCATCTGCATTACCGGCTTTAATAACTTCGCCTACGTTGCAGATGGTCTGCAATTTTCGCTTATCCGTAACAGGGCCACTGTGGCCAGAGGTATACAGGTAGGCATTTACAACAAAGCTACAAGGCTCAGGGGCATTCAGCTGGGATTATGGAATGTGAATGAACGGCGTTCCCTGCCTTTTATTAACTGGCAGTTTACCAGCAGGCATAAAACCGGCGGGTAGTTGAATCACTGCTTTTGATCAAAAAAATTTAATTTTGGCAGGAAGACTTACAATAGCTTAGCATATGCAACAATATGAGGAACAGGTAAAAAGGATCAAAGAAAAGTTTGTTGCCGCCAGGAAAAAAGACCGGCGACGAAAAGTATTCGGCGCCGATTCGCACCGGTACATCATCAATAAACCACTGACCCAACAAGAGCTCACCGCCTTCGAAGAAAAATATCATATATCCGTTCCCGGTAGTTTCAGCGCATTCCTCCTTCAATTCGGCAATGGCGGGAAATCCTATGCAGATTCGGCAGCGGGGCCTTTTTATGGCATTTATCCATTGGGGGAAAGAACCGATGAATTAACCAGCCATCCCGAAAAATACCTCCGCGAACCCGTAAAAATATACCCGGGACTTACTGCCGGTACCTGGACGGAGATGATCATCCCTTTTGAAAACGATGATATGTCCGACGAGGAATTCGACACCGCCACGGGCGAAATTTATGCAGGTATCCTTCCACTGGGCTCACAAGGATGCACCTACCTGCACGGACTGGTCCTTAATGGCCCCCATAGCGGGAAGGTGGTCAACATTGATATGGACCGGCAGCGTCCCTCTTTCACCTTTGAAGATACTTTCCTGGATTGGTATGAACGCTGGCTGGATGAAATTATTTCGGGCGACCTTATCCTGGATACCCCCAGCTGGTTTGGATATACCATGGGAGGAAGCGTAACAGGTTTGTTGGAAAAATACCAGTCGGCCAATGACGACAACACCAGGCAACATTGCCTGAGCGCCATGCTCACCAAACAAAACATTCCTGACGGGATCATTCGCCTGCTTGAAAAAGAATACCAGTTGGCCACCGGCGGGTGCAAAAAGCTATTGCTTCAAATGCTGACACGCCATAATTATCAACTGGCCAAACCCTACCTGGCAGCGTATTGCGACGTTGACCTGTTAGCCGTTTTCCAGTTTATTTACTGGTATGCCAAAGATAAAAGCATCGAATGGCGGGACATCATTGAAAAGAATATTGCTCATATCTCTGACGGAGAAACATTCCGGTTTTGTACCTACCTGCTGGTAGCTGCCCCGGCAGATTACGGGCCCCTGGTTAGTCCTGCGACAAAAAACGACAATGAATCCATCAGGGCCACCGCGTTCTATACGCTTGGTCAGCTACCGCACAAAGCCGCTTACCTCAGCGATTTCATCAGTGGTTTGGATGACAGCTCCCCTCACGTAATACTGATGGCGCTGCAGGCACTCCATGGCATAACAGATAATAGATTGCTGCCGGCGTATAAAAAACTGTTGGAAAGATTCCCCACAGAGCAGGATTATATACTATCGAATCTCGGCCAACGGCTGGCGGAGATGGGGCTCACCATTCCTGAATTGAGAAAACAGCTACCAGGAGAATAACTTAGCTGCCTGAACACATCGGAATGAATAAAATGAACAGCCCACCAGCCATGTTTTCTCCCTATCTTTATTAGCGTCGCTATTATCCGGTACCCTACGTGTTATCCAGCCCTAAACATCAAGCTCCATCATGAAAAAACTCGGCCGTGGTTTAAAAAGAGTCTATGTTTTTTTATTCGTCCGTAAGGCGCTTTATCCGATGCATTTGTTTGTTTACAAACTGAGCATGTTTGGCCTTGGTATCAGGAATCATGAAAACAGTACGGTATCCGGAGAAAAAGCATTTCTCAGGTATCTTATCTCCCGGAAAAAATTATTGTCGGGAGCCATCCTCGACATCGGCGCCAACGTAGGCGACTATTCGGTGATGCTCAGGAAAAACGGCATTTCCCTGCCCCTGTTTGCGTTTGAGCCACATCCGGTAGCGTTCAAAAAACTGGAACTGGCCGCTATTGAATACCAGTTCACACCTGTGTTTAAAGGCGCCGGGGAAGTTTCATCCAGCGCTATGATCTATGATTACTCCGGCAACGGCGGTTCCGAACACGCCAGCATGTACCGGGAAGTGATTGAACAACTCCACCATGGCGAAGCAGAAGAACTGCCCATAGAAATAACAACTATTGATGAATTTGTAGCACTCGAAAATATTTCCAGGATTGCCCTGTTAAAAATTGATACCGAAGGGCATGAACTCTCCGTACTAAAAGGGGCAAAACAAACCATTCAGCGCGGGTTGGCGGAAATTATACAAATAGAATTCAACGAGATGAATGTCATCTCCAAAACTTTTTTTAAAGATATTGTAGACCTCCTCCCGGGATATGATTTCTACAGGTTACTGCCCGACGGGCTGAAAGCTTTAGGCACTTATAAATCCACCCATTTTGAAATCTTCTCCTTTCAGAACATCGTGGCAATAAAAAAAATGTCATGATCTCAACACCGCTTCAAACCTGGTCATGATCTCCTCCTTCGACAAACAGGTAGCAGCATAATTCCTCGCGTTCCTTGCCAAACCGGAAAGGTCCGTTGTTACGGCCCGGTCAATAGCCGCAGCCAATGCCGCATCATCACCGCTGTTAATCAACAGTCCCATTTCATGTTGCTTTACCAGTTCATACAGGGAGCTGCCTTCATTCGCCGTAATGATGGCAATTCCGCCCACCGCCATAATGGTTGTCAGTTTTGATGGCATCACCAGTTCGCTCGCCTCATTTTTCTGGATCACCAGGTGTATATCTGCCATATTGAGAAAATCGTTGAAATGTTCCACAGGCTGTAATGGGAGAAAGTACACATTAGGGAGTTCCAGGCTTTCGGCCAGTGCCTGTAACCGGCCCCTGTGCGGGCCGGAGCCACAGATAAGAAACTTAATGGAAGACTGGTGTTTTAATACGGCTGCTGCATATAAAATAGATTCAAGCCCCTGTTTCTCGCCCAACGCACCGGAGTAAAGTATCAGCTTATCGTCTTTCCCAAAACCGGATTTTATCTTTAAGGCGGCCCTGTCGATAACCGGGTAAAATCGCTGCAGATCTACCCAATTGGGAAACGAGCTGATATCTTTGCCGGCCTTCTCTTTTATCATCCTGATCATTCCTTCGGAAATACTGGTTACCACGTCTGCCCTCGTCAGTATAAATTTTTCTACCCCGAACAGCCGCCTGATCAGCCATTTCGATCGTATCATATTCAAATTACGGGCGGCCTCAATCTGCAGGTCCTGTATGTGATATATAAATTTAGCCCGACCTACGCGCTTATAAAAAGCACCCAGCAATCCCAGCTGGAACGATGGAGATACCGTCATGACCACATCAAATTTCCTGGAAAACAGTACCTGCAATAATTTCCATCCGGAAGAAAAAAAGAAGCTCATGTCCTGCAGTACCCTTCTTGCACCCGAAGGTGATATAGGAATATATTGGGGACACCTGTAAATGGTGACAAAGTCAATGGGCCCTTCACCATCTATCCATTTTTCACGGGTATACCTGTATTTTTTATTGTTATAAGGAGATTGAACCCGCCATTGGGGGTAGTAAGGATAAGAGGTGATCACGGTACATTCGTACCCTTTTGCTGCCAGCCAGCGGATCATTTCCCCGTTATACTTCCCTATGCCGTTCAATTCGGGGGAAAAATTACCGGTGATTAAAAGTAGCCGCCGCCTCATTTAATACGCATTTTTGTCTCCTTTGACGAGGTTGACCAACGTTTGTGAAATGATCTGGCAGTCGAGCCAGAAGCTGTAATTTTCAATATACCAGAGGTCAAAGTTGATACGCCGCTGCATCTGCCCGGCTTTATGGTTCTCGCCCCTGCAGCCGTTTACCTGGGCCCAGCCTGTAATACCGGGTTTCACCAGGTGCCGCAGCATATAATGCTGGATGGTATCTTTCAGTTCCAGGTGCATCAGCGTAGCATGGGGCCGCGGGCCTACAAACGACATATCTCCTTTCAGCACATTAATAAACTGCGGCAGTTCATCCAGGCTGGTTCTCCTGAGGAAACTGCCCAACCGTGTTACCCTTGGATCGCCGGGCATGGTAGCGGCGAAAGCGCCTCCCTCACTGGCAGCAGCATCTGATCTCATAGTACGGAATTTATAACAGGTTAACCTGCTTTTTTTCAATCCCCATCGCTCCTGTTTATAAATAACAGGTCCGGGTGAAGTGAGTTTGATGAGCAAAGCGATCAGCACAAACAGCCAGGAAAAGGTGATCAGCAATACCAGCGTAAAACAAATATCAAATACCCGTTTGATCAGTTGATGCCTTGGTTCGTCGAGCGGGGAAGAACGGATCGTGATGAGCGGAAACGGCCCAAACAAACTCATACTCACTGTAGAAGTGCAATGCTGATAGAAACTGGCGATGATTTTTACCCGCTTGGTAGCCTTTTCGCTTGCCAGGATGATGCTCTCCGTTTGTTCTTTTGACTGGTCAGACAGCGCCACTACTACTTCATCGATTTCATGCGCATCCAGTATATGTTCTATTTCGGACAACCGGCCCAGGTAATTACCGTTCAGCGAAGGATGCGAATGATCATCTACAAACCCAATGCACCGGTAGCCGAAATGATCATTTTGCGTAATGGTTTGATGAAAATTAAGACCGGCTTCTCCTGTGCCCACAATCAGGATATTCTTCGAATTATAGCCATGGGACCAGATTTTCAGCATAAATTTTTTGACCAGGAATTTTGCTATGGTCATCCCGATAAAAATATTCGCAGTGTAAATGAATACAAATGTCCTGGAATAGGGAAAGTACTTGTACCCATAGAAGAACACGAACGTAAGTATACCGGTGTTGAGGAGGAGGGTTTTGAGGATCGCCACAAACTCAAAGGAGAATGGCCTGGACCTGAAATCATCATACAGATGGAGATAAAAGCCTACCACCAGCCATACCAGCATGTCGATAAATAATATCTGCACAGTGAGGGTATCAAAAGGTACGCCATAACGCATACTGATGAACTCATAAGCCAGCAGATAAGCCGCTGCCAATACCAGCCAGTCGGCTGCTATCCGTAGTATTCCCGCATAATTCAAAGGCGTTTTCATATAGATCAATTTGCAAACGTTAGTATTATAACCGTCTACGATTTTCTTTTATACAGCAGATCCATTTGCAGGATCTGTAGGGTTCCCGATTGTAAAAAACTGACAGGTGCGATAAATTCAAAGCCCAGCTTCTTTACATAGTCATGCATTTCATCAAATAAGGGTTCTCCGTCGTACATAGCCACAAAAGAGGTTTCGAACAGCAGGTAATCGATATGCTGCAGACTATGTGCTGCACCGAGTAATACTTCTTTCTCAAATCCCTGTACATCCAGCTTTAGCAAGGTTGGAGAGGTAAGGGAAAGATCTTTCAGCACGTTGTCCATTTGTCGCACCACTACTTTTATAGAAAAGGTATCTGCTGTACGCGGTACCAGTTCCCGTTGCAAGGCCGATACCTGCAGTGCAGAACTGGCATGGGAATAGGCGTTGGAGAAAAAGTCGATCACACCGTCGTCACTTCCGAGCGCATAATTAAAGGCTTGTACGGCGGGGACCCTGCGTGTGTTATGCTGCAGTGTTTTGAAGGTACCCGGCACCGGTTCGAAAGCATATATTTTTGCTGCCGGGTATTGCCAGGCAGTAGCCAGTGCAAACTGTCCTTTATTAGCGCCCACGTCCAACACCGTTTTCAGCTCAGGTATATAATGCCTGCAATTATGAAGCACCTGGGTAGACGCGATGGAAGCGCCATTTTTCATGATAAAGGAAATTCCTTTTCGTGTATGAAAAATTACTTTGGCTGCATCGGCAATTCTGAAAAATATATTCATTTCAAAAATTTGTGGTTCCAACAATCCTGGTAGAATGCCAGTGTTTCCTGTACCGTTTTTTGCCAGGTAAACATTTCTGCCTGTTTCAATCCTTTATCGATCATTTGTTGTTTGTACTGCGCATTTTCAAGTTTCCGGATGCCGCCGGCAAATGCGGCAGGTTCTGCGCGATCCACCAGCACACCTGCCTGTCCTACTACTTCGGGAATAGCCGTAAAATTGGAAGACACTACCACGCAACCTGCTTTCATGGCCTCTCCCGGGGGAAACCCAAATCCTTCATATACGGATGGATACAGCATGCAGAAAGCGTAGTTATACAACACGTTCAGGTCGGCCGAAGAAACAACCGGCAACAGCTGGTAGCGGCCGGGGAGCAAGGTTTCCAGCTGTTCCGTTTCCTGCATACCCCATGGTTCCCCTCCTACTACTACCAACCGGTAGTGTTCCGGCAACTGCTGCATAGTGGCTATCGCCACCTTGAAATTCTTGTACTTGTTTCTTGCCCCTACATATAAAATATAGGTTTGCTGCAGATCCAGCGGAAGCGTGCATACCGGCGGCCGGCTTTTATCTGCCGGATAAAAATCATCCGCTATTCCGTGATGGATGACTTTGATCTTTTTATCTGCCGTTGCCGGGTAAAAATGCAACAGCTCTTTCCGGGTACTCTCCGAAATACAGATAATACCATCGGCTCTTTTGAGGCCGTAAGCTTTCTGGGTGGTATTGGCCAATCCGCGCGGGAAAGGCGTTGCCAGCTTTCGTTCATGTGCAAAATCATGCACCGTTAAAATATTCACCACATTCTGCTGCGGCGATACCCGCAGGTAACCGCTATGAAAAACAGCCGCTTCAGGCAATTTCCGTTGCAACGGCAGATATCGCAAACAGCGGGAAGGAATGCTGCTTTCCCTGATACAACGAAAATTATTATAGTTGATCTTCTGCTCAAAAATGTTGGGAGAAGATGACCGGGTATTCAAAAAATGTACATCAAGACCACTGTCATGAATGCCTTTTATCAGCTCGTACCAGTACACAGATACGCCGCCAGCTTTCTGGATGGTAAACACGATATTATCAAGATATAACTCCATCATTCATAATTAATACCACATGGCTCATTCCTCTTTATCGCCATAAGCACTTAACAGGGCAACAATTAAAAAAAACAGATCAATCTGACTAAAGAAAAAACACGTGGCTACATAAGCCAGGTAATTCTTATTGAATAGGGTAATATGTTTGTCTGTTTTTGTGAGAATAAAAAAGAAAAACAACAGCGATATGGCGCCAAACTCCGCCAGGATAAAGAACCATCGCATATTGAGGTTATGGCCTCCCACACCCGCTACACGGTTCTGATAAGTCAACTGTCCGAAAAAATACCTGGTAGGGATAAATGTACTGTTACCCGCGCCATAGCCCGTCCACAGTAAGTAAGGCTCATCTTTCAAAAAATCAACAACGGGGAGTTCCATATCGCGTTGCAGCGGAATACCCATAATGATATTATTCTTCTGCCATATTTCATTATCATAACGATAAGCGGATCTTTCAAAAATCGCCCTGTAAACCGGGTCGTTGCGGTTACTCATGTAATGCTTTAACAGTAATTCTTTGGAAGATGCAATGGCCATGAATAAGCCGACGATGATACCCAGCGTTCCGACTATTTTTATCCGCACAGCGGAAATTTTCCCGAAAGCGGTAAACAACAATGAAGCGGCCAATATATTCACCCAGAATGTTTGTGATGAAGTAAGCACCGCCATCACAAACGCGAAAAAGGTCATCCGGTAATTGCGGTCCCTCATGAAGATGGGAATAGCCAGTGATAGAAATGCGCTGAAAGTTTTTGGCTCCGAAAATAATGCCTGCACCCTTACATCCAAAGGACCGTTAATACCCGCAATCAGGTACCGGTGCTGCAATCCCAGCAATTCACTCAGCTCCGCATTTCTGAAAATCACCTGCACGGCGATCTGTACCAGGGCAATAAAACACGAGATCCTGGCAATCCGCTTCATGGTAGACAGGAAGCTTTCGAAAGAAAGTGCGTCCTTATCCTGTACAATCTTTGCCCCGATAGCAAACAGCGGAAGATAGGTTTTCAGGTAAAAATAAAGGGGACGTGTATAGAAGGCGGCGTTACTGCCATTAGGATAATAAAAGGGATCCTTGTATAACTGGGTCAGCAGCATGACCGCTATCTGGGAAAGAAACGGCAGCAGAAGGATAAACAGGTATTCCCTTTTGATTTGCTGGCGTCCTGTAACCAGCAGGTGCGCCTGTTCTACCAGGATAAATACGCTGACAAATAATGTGGCGGTGAAAGTAGGCCCTATATACAACATCGTATAGGCTTCCGTAGCAAAAGCATACAACAGGGCATCTATGATGGTGATCTTCTTTTTATAGTACAGGTATAGCAAAGTAGCGGCAACGACCAGGGGCATCAGCTCCCTGAAGCATTCCACGAAAAAATTTGAGCTTTGAAGGATGCTATATCCTGTTTCCATTTAACATTTTTTTTCAAATGGGAAGCGCCACTGCTATTCGTTTACATATTTTGTAAAGCAATGGGTGGCTTCTTATTATTTTTTTTAAATAAACATACATGCCACTGCCTGCGTATACTGTATCAGCCACAAACTTGTCTGCCGCCGTATCGATCTTCTTTTTTGCCGGGTGCGTGATAACCGGCATGGCACCATACACTATCTTCTTAAACCATCCAGGGGGATGGCTGGTATGTGTAGCCCCTCTCCCGTAGCCCGTATTCTTCACCAGGCATACATTTGGCGTAATCACCCATCCTTCCGAAAACCATACGGCCATAAACCATTGTATATCCCAGGTATCTATTCTCTTCTCCAGCATAAGCCGGAACTCCTGCTGCAACATGGGATTAAGGCCTGCGGTGGGCCGGTCTTTATACCGTTCCAATGTAAAATCATATTGTTTCCATGCCCTGCGCCAGCTGGCCCAACCCCATACATGCGCATACCTTGAAAAATAGTAGGATCCCTTTCCCCTTTTTTTCCCTTCCTGGTAGTTGCTGCCGTTGATATGCATCACATCAGGGTCTGTTCTGTAATGCGCCAGCATCTCTTCACAAAACGAAAAAAAGGTAGGGTCAGGAACACAATCATCTTCCAGTATGATCCCCTCTTCCACACATTCAAAAAACCAGCTCACCGCGCTGCTTACCGCCTTGCCGCAACCAAGGTTCTTTGGGCGGAAAAGCGTTTGCACGTCACAGGACCAGTCTACTCCTTCCAGCAGTGCCTTCCTTGTTTCCCTGCAGAGATGTTCCTCTCCTGCTTTGCCCGGCCGGGGTCCGTCGGCCGCGATAAAGAGCCGTTCCGGCCGTTGCTGTCTGATCTGTTCCAGTACGCTGAGGGCTTGCTCCGGCCGGTTAAAAACCAATAATAGGATAGGTGTCTGTAACATCATTTTGTTGCCTCTAATGCTACGGCGTTATCAAATCTGGTTGCTTCCTCTACCCGCACGAACATCTGATCATGGCTGTCGTTGAAACTGCATTGCCGGATATCTTTAAACCCGGCAGCCCGGAAGGCATGCGTGAGTGACACGGCATCCCACATATACAGGTGTTCCTTATTTCCAAATGCCAGCTGCACCAACTGCTTCACGCCACGGGGACGTTCTTCCCTGCCCAGCAGGGTTTCTTCCATAAACTTCACATTAGCGGTATGGTCCTGCTGTCCAAGACCATCCAGGTAATTCCTCGCAGCGCTTTCCAGGTCCGGCACCACACAGCGGAAACAGCCGCCCGGCTTCAGCAGCTGATAGCTGTTTTTAATGGCCAGGATACAATCCCTGCGGGACAAATGCTCCAGCACATGGCAGCAGTAGATTCCGTCGCAGGAGTTCGGCTCTATACCGGGCAACCCTTTCAGAATATCTCCCTGCAGGGTATCGCGGTGAAAGGCCACATGCATTTTCCGTCTCAACAATTTACCCACCACGGGCAACTGCTGCAACATCAGTGTGGGCGACGAATCGAAGTTTTTCCAGCCTTCAGGCGCTGAAAAAGGACCGCTCCCATATTGTACATATAATTTTGACTGCGTCATCTTACGACTCCGTTCTTTTAAAGAAATAGGTATAATACGTTTTCGCGAAAATGCGATAACCAACATCCTGCATGAATGCAGATATTTCGTTACCGCTGTCCGGCGCCAGTTCAAAAGGTTTTGATTCCACCAGCACATAGGCAGGGCGGTATTTGTCCCAATTGTTGGACCGCAGCACATCGATGTCAAGTCCTTCTGCATCTATGGTGAGGAAATCAATGGCGGTGGCGTCTGACAGGTATTTGTCCAGGATCTCGGATAATGGCCACGTGGCTACTTTCTTCTCATCAATCACCTTATATCTCATCACCTGTGTGTATTCCTTCACTTTATCGGCAGAAAAAGTATTCAGCGCGGGTTCATTGAAAATGCTGTAGCACAGCTCCTGTTTCTCCAGTGACACGCCCATTTCCAGGTTAATATCATGAGGTCTGTAGCGATTAAACAAAACCCGGAACCCCGGGCTTGGATCAATGTTGATACCTCTCCAGTTCATCTTATAAAAAAGATAGGTGTTGGAAAAACGGAAGGGATGATGCGCCCCCACGTCTACATACACACCATTTTTCTTGTCATCAAATATTCTCCGCAAAATCAGGTCCTCCCCTTCAGAACTATATGCCAGCACGCCATACCGGAACTGAGGGAACAGCCGGCCGGCAACATTTTTCACGATATTTTTCAGTTTATTCATTGGGCAGCGGATTACTTGACTGAAATGATAAAACCCCTCCCAGGAAATGTTTCAGACCCCTGAGCACCTTTTTTGCATCATCGTATAAATGCCCCGGATGGAGCATTTTCCTGGTAAGCTTCCAGCTCTCCCTGCTTTTATCCAGGCATACCATCACGCTGTAAACGGTGGTGTAAGCCGCTACGGTGGCAATGGCGGCGCCGGTTCCCGCCATGGCGGGAATCAGCCATAAATTAACAGCAACATTCACCAGTAACCCGGCGGCATTGCCATATACAAACAGGTGGTACCTGCCCTCCACAAAAAGATACTGTACCACTACTGCTGCGATAAATACCGGTATGCAGGCCCAGATGTGTATCCGCAGTATCCGCGGCGCCGATACATAGGCCGGACCATACAGCAGCCCAATGATAAAGGGAGATGATAACGTTATAAAGACAGCAATGCCTATGCTCAGCCAGCAGGATAAGCGAATCCATGTTTCCAGGCTCTCCCGGTATGCAGCAGGATTTTCTTCCTTTTTCCGGATCAATCCGGGCAGCATGGCTGTAGCTATCACGGTTGGCAGCGCATACCAGAGTTCAGATATCCTGGCAGCCACCACGTAGTTACCCAGCGCCGTGGCACTGCTCATATAATCCAGCAGCAACAGGTCTATTTTTATAAATAATACTACCAATACACTGGAGTAAATGAGCGGGGAACATTGTTTCAGCAACCTGGCAGCTAAATGAAAGTTTATTTTTGAAAACGCCGCGGATGCATATTGCCGGTGATATTTCCACAGGATGATGGAATAGGTGACCAGCAGTTCCAGTACCGATACCCATAAAAAAGCCGGCAGCGAGCCACCCAGCAGGATCAGGATAGTTTTGATAAGGCAAAACAGGATAAATACGGACACTTTAGGAATGATCACTGTTCTGATACTGTTTTTTACCTGGTAGAAATAATCCAGTACATCGAAAGACTGGAACAATATTGTAAAAGAAGAAAAGAACGTACAATACAGGTATACCGGCTGTTGTGGCCGGGTGAGCACCACTATCAGTATACTAATGAGCATACAGCACAAGGCAGCCATGATACGCATGAAGATGACAGTAGACACCGTAACGGGCTGAGAGCTTTGCCCGGTGATCAGTTCTTTTACCGCTATCTTATCCATTCCGAGTATCGCTACCGTTCCTATAATCGTTGTTAATGCAACGGCATAGCTCCATATGCCAAACTCCTGCGGTCCCAGGTGCCTGGCCAGCAGGGCCAGTACAAGGATACCCGGAAACAGCTTACTGAGCTTATCAGCGAGCAGCCAAACGCTATTTTCAAACACGTTATGCAATTCTCCTGGCAGTTTTTTTGACGATAGAAATCCAGGTATTTTTCCTGGCATTGTTTGAATCGTAAGAATATTGGTCGTAATAGTAATAAGGATAGAAAGAGTCCTGTTCTATACCGTTGAATATAATTCCCTTCTTCCGGAAAAGGCCACCATTCAGGCTCTCAGCAACCATCATTAATTTTGACTTCAATGTAAAATTGTACCGTACCACAAAAAGGGTACAATCGGTGTAAGGTGCAATGCTCTTGGCATCCGAAACAATGCCCACGGGCGAAGTATCGATGATCACATAATCGAATTTCTCTTTCAGGATATTCAGCAGCGTGAGCATCCGCTGCCCTTCGATCATTTCAATAGGATTGGGAGGAATAGAGCCGGAAGACACCAGGAACAGTCCTTCAGTACCTGGTACGGGGCGGATAATTTCGTCTACCGTTTTATTTCCAACAATATAATTGGTGATCCCTGTACGGTAGTCCATGCCCAGGAACCCGGAGAGCTTGGGCTTGCGGAGGTCCATTTCTACCAGTACCACTTTCTTGTTACTCACCGTCAGTGAATTGGCGAGGTGGGCGGAAAGAAATGTTTTACCCTCACCGGATAAACTGGAGGTAAGCATAATAGTGGAAGGGCCTTTATGATCTGATAGCAGGAATTTGAGGTTGGTACGCAGGTTGAAGATCTGTTCTGTCAGCACAGATTTGTTGCTGAGTGAAAAATCGGCGAGACCTTCCGTCTGCTGGTATATTTCTGCGATCACCGGCAGGTCGAACACCTGTTCAATTTCTTTCCTGCTCAGGATCCTGGGGTTCAGGAAATATTTTACGTATACATACACGCTGGCGGCAACAACAGCGATGGCGATAAAGCTGATGAATATAAACGGTTTTTTTGGCGAAATCGGTTTATCGGGAATAAAGGCCGGCGCGATGATTTTATTGTCTGTAACGTTACCGGCGTAGGTCACGGCCGCTTCTTCCTTTTTCTTCAGGAGGTACAGGTAAAGATTTTCCTTAACACCTTGTTGTCTTTTGATATTGATATATTCTCTTGCGTAGGCGGGAATATTGGCGATCTTTCCCTGGATCTCGTTTACTTTTGCCTGTGTTTTCTGTTGTACAATGCCGGCATTGCGGCGGTATCCGTTGATATAGTTTTTGATCGTGTTTTTGGCGTCATTTATTTGCCCGTCGAGGTTCTGCATAATTTCGCTGGTGGGGAGCAGCGACAGGGAGAGGCGCTTTTTCTCCCGCAGCGATTCCTCGTAGCGGTTGATCATGGAAGTCAATGTCTGGTCTACGCTGGTGGTAACCGGGGCAAAGGGATAGCCGCTGGCGGGGTTATTAATGTAATTCTCCACCTGGTCTACCACAGATAGTTGGAGGTTGGCTTCGTTCAGATGTATATCTGCTTCTTTTACCTGTTCCAGCGCCAGTTTGGAGCCAGCGTCAATATCGGTGATACCGCGTTGCACCTTAAAGGTTTCTTCCTGTCTTTCGAGCAGCCCCAGTTCTTCCTTGAGCGAGTCGATCCTGGTGGTGAGGAACTGGATGGTTTTGATGGCCACTTTGTTCTTATCGTTCAGCGTATATTCGTTATAGTTATTAAGCAGGGCGTTGAGGAAATCTGCCGTTCTTTCTGCCACCGGATCTTTATAGGTGACCATTACCACGGTAGCATCCCTGTTGACGAGGGCGGCGCTGATATCTTCGGCTACTTTATAGGCCATTTCCATCACGGAGTCTACCTTGATTTCTACCATATCAGTAGCGGCGAGGCGGATATCGGGGCGGGTATTGATAACGAAGGTATCCTTCCCTATGCCAAAGGGAGTGCCGGCGGCAACGGAGAGTTTGACGGTGGAGTCGATATTGCCGGGCATGGCTTTAATATCCAGCCGGGCATCTTTCATGGTGATATGGAATGTATAATTACCGACTGTCGGGTTTCCGGAAACGGCGTGTAATTCCAATGGAGCGTTCCCGTATTTCTCTTCGTTCCGGATGCTTCTTTTTATGTAGTAGCGAATGTTGAAGTTATTGTTGCTGATCACCTTCTCCAGTAGTATGGGGGATTGCAGGACTTCCATTTCGTTTTCCATATTCTTGCCGCTGTTAAAAAGCGACAATGATTTGAGGGCGTCCATTTCATCGCTGCCGCCTCCTTTCTTTTCATCTTTCAGGTAAAGCCGTGCGCTGGACATATAGATCGGTTGCTTGTACCGGAGATAAAGCAATCCGGCGGAAACGGCCAGTGCTACAACGATGAGGTATAACGGCCAATGAAATATTATCTTCCGGAACAAGTCGTCCAGATCAATAATATTATTCCTGTTATTATTTGCTTTATGTAGGCTCATGTTGTCGATTTATCATTTACTGAGAAGGATGATAGTCGTTACCAGTGAAATTGCACTGATAATAGCTGGTAGTAACTGCACCGTACGGGACGACGGGAACAATCTGTTAGGTCCTGGTTTTACATAGATGACATCATTATTTGCCAGATAATAGTAGGGAGAAGAAAGTGTTTTGCTGTCGTTCAGGTTGAGAGATGTATAACGCTTTATTCCATTCACTTCACGGATCACCATAACATCGTTTCTGAGGGCGGTGGCGTTCATATCACCGGCCATGCTCAGGGCGTCGAGCAGGGACACTCTTTCTGCCGGTATACGGAATGATCCGGGATGCGCCACATCTCCCAGTACGGATACCTTGAAATTAACCAGGCGGGTAGAAACGTAGGCGTTGCGGATGGTTTTCCCGAGTATCGCTCCTACTTCGCTGTTAATGACGGCGGTGGTTTTGTCTTTTACATTCAGCGTTCCGGCGATGGGCAGGGTGATATTGCCGGCGCTGTCGACCAGGTAGCCCTGTTCTGTTAATCCGCCGCTGGTACCGGCGGCGTTCCCCGGATTGGGGTTCAGCACCAGGGAAATGTCTTTATCAAGGGTGGTGATAGTGATCTGTAAAACGTCGCCCGGCTGTATTTTGAGTTGCGGGTAGCGGTTGACCGAATCTATGCCACTGCTGGCGGCGATGTCATTAAAATAGGTAATCTTTTTTGTAGCCGAACACGCTGACAATAGCAACAACAGCAGCATGATCCTAAACTGGAGCTTATATCCCATACCAAATAATATTTAGCTATGCTGATAAGGTTTTTAATGTAATACCGCTTATAGCGTTGTGACTATAAAAATGGGGCGGGATGATCAGTATTAATATATTCCTCATATAATCCCGGCGTTGTTTGGTTGAAGTACTTCTTCTTTGATTTAAACTGGTTTTTCAAGGACGGTGCTGCAGGTCTGTATGCCAAATGGTTTTCTCAGATAATCACAGATAGCGTTCAGGGTGTTCCATTGGATATTAATTCTCAAAAATTATTCTTAAATAGCTCGTCTTAGATTTTCAGTATGAGAAAGTTAACAACAAAATGAGCATGGAAATGCGATGAATAACGAAAGGATAAAATGAATACCCGTAAAATAAAATGAACAAAATGAACAGACAGGTAAAAGTGTGTATCCGTGGGGGTTATACGGGAATAACAGCTATGTTTAGCGCTTTCAATGTGGCAACACAATTATTGAGTGCGTCCAGCCAGGCGGAGCTGTTTTTTGGAGTAGTTTGGGAGGAAATTTGGAGTGGCTGGGAAGCGCTGTCGGCAGATAAGTCATCTAAAACCGGCGGCCATGACAGGCCGCCGATTTGAAATTATTTCCTATAAGTACTTCCCTGGTCTTGCCCAAAAGTATTAGGGCGGTTATCATCTGTAAACTCTTTGGGCACCGGGGGCGCCGGGGCTGTCCACTCGGCCCATGTTACCCGGGAGCCATCCGGCTTTGATGTTTCGAAGCCTGCAAACCGCCAGTCACCGTAATAATGGTTGTTGCGGAAGATATTTTTCTGCTGAAAAGTAATGCGCCAGGGAATCTGGTACCCGCTAAACTCAGGATAGGTACCATATTCTGAAAAGATACCGTTGATCCCGCAATAATTGCCGCCGGCGCATCCGATAACGGCCTTATCGATCCTGAACTCATTCTTTTCTACCACGATGTTTTCGGTTGACCACCGGCAGATGAATTTATCCGCCACGCCCCCGGGGATCACATCGGGGCGACCGGATTTACAGGGTGAATCATCGTACAGGCTTCTCATTTTTATAGTCCCTGCCACATGCGTATTGCCGGAAGAGCCACTGTAGCGGTTAGCATCTTCCCATAATACTACCCCACCCCAGTTGTTCTCAAAATTATTATTACTGATCAGCATGGGCGAGGTTTTTAAGGCGTAGCCCGGGGGACTGCCCGCCTCGGAAATATATATGGCGGGTACGGGGAAGTTATCGCCCTTAGCGGCGCTTTCACGACCAAAAACGATCGCATTTTTCTGAAAGTTATTAAAGCGTACCCTGGCATCGTACCCTGCTTCTATCATTAGCCCGAACCCATCGTTGCCGCTGATGTAGTTACTTTCAATGATAAAGCCGCGATTGTTGTTATCAAGCCATAGCCCGGTACCCCGATTATCATGCACCCAGTTATTGGTAACGGTCACGTTCTTGTTAATCCAGAATTTGACACCACCCGTACAGCCGCAGCCATCAATTTTCTTTTCCCAGTCGCCCGTATTGTTCCCAACAATTTCATTGTGATCCAGCACAAAATTTTCCACCTCGTGGGTTTCGGTGCCGCAACAGGAGTTAATACCATACTGACCATTGTCCTTTATGCAGTTGTAGCGATAAATATTATTAGGACCGGCCATCAGGCCTGCTCCTTCGTTGTTATGAATCGTGTTATACTCAATTGTCCATTTATTACCCGCGTCATGATTCACCACTCCCTGATCCAACGGCGCTACGAAATTGCGTATGGTAAGGTAACGGATGATGACATTGGTGGCTCTCTGAGTAAAAGCATAATTGTTTTTATGCTGGCCATCCAGGATGGCATCGGGACCTCCGATAAAGGTGGAATTATTAGCCGGTATAATCTGGCTGAACGCTTCCGTACCCAGTGTATGTATGCCCGTAGCAAACCAGAAAGTAACACCGGCACGGCTGAAATTAAATTTACTGTTATTCCCCGCCGGTACCACCACAGCGCCTGCCGGCGGCGAAGCGGGCCCGGTAAGGAGTTTGGTATTCCCGCAGATCCTGACAGGCGGCTGCGATGGCCAGCCATTGCCAGCCGCACCATCCGGTTCATGGTGCGGCGAATCATTGCCTCCGGGCCTTTTGCAACCCGGAGCCAGAACAGCGACGATTACCACTACCAGACAAATGGGAACAATAAAACGTACCAGGGATTTCAGGTTTTTCATAAGATTAGATTTGGTTAAACTTGATGATGATCATTTAAAGGCATAAGGATAATAAAGACAGGTACAGGGATATGGTTTACTTTCCTCCAATAGTGTGATGCAGGCGAAGTTCAGCAAATAGGTACTGCTATTAAAACGGCGAATATGGGGAATCCCTCTAACGGGTTATGTCAATTTTGTGTCGGGAAAGATGGAGAACAGGCAAATGATTACAACGGGCAAATTGTCAAATTTCCTATAGCTTCGCCACGGTAATAACTAAAGTAAATGAAATTAGCGTTCATCCAGGAGATAATATCAACATCCGATGCCAGCATTGTTGCCGCCAGCTTATCAGCGCCGGATGAATACGTACTGCTCTTGAGTTCCGGCAATGTAGTGAGGCAAAAAGCCGGGGAAACAGCAGCAAAGCACCTTTTTTCCGTTGAAAGCAGCATGGGATACCAGGATGGCGGGTTTGATATCGCTGCCCCCAGCACCATTTATACAATGGACGATATAGTAGTTGTGGTGAATGATTACAAAAGACATGGCTACGTACACTATCCCGGTAAATATACCGGCCTTCATCTATGGCGGGAAGACTACCATGCAAGCATATCACGCTTTCCTGTGGCGCTGTTCCGCGATCAGCTGAATGTGCCATATATTGTTTATGCAGTAGCCTGGAACCACCTGCAAATCATGAACCTGGATACACGACAGGTCGTTACCGCAGCCAAATCATTGATAAAAGAATTTGCGGAGGAAAGTCATATCGAATTCTATAAAACAGTGGAAGAAGCTAATAAGCTCCCCTGGCCTTCTGCCTATGATTACTTCTTCGGAAAGCTGTATATGTCGCCCAACAATAGCCGGTTCCTCAGTGCAGGATGGGTTTGGGGTTCCAGCGACCTGTATAATGTATATGAGGTAGCGGATTTTATCAGCAATCCCCGCATCAGGGATAAGCGTGTCAACTATTGGGAACATAATAACCGCGGCGTTTGCTGGATAGATAACGCCACCGTTGCAGTGACCTATCATCCTTACAGCGATGACGAAGAAGGCGCTGCTAAAGATGATCCCTGGGAAATCCATTTTTACAACGTAGATAGTGACGCTGATGAACCCGCGAGAAAAATTAAAATACCCGGGCCGGATATTTTGCAGGCGAATATGCACTACCTCAAACACCTGGACGCTATCCTGCTGTTTGGCGGAAATGCCGGCGTAGTCCTGGTATCGACTGATGGCCGGTTATTATTCAGCGATGCAAACCTGAAGATAAACGGCTATGCGGAGGCAAGCGATTTGCTATATGTTACCGATGACAAAAGTGTCAGCACTTACCGCATCAGTTAACCTGTTTTTTCTTCTTCCAATAATATTCCCTTCTCTTCAAAATATATTTCTGTAACACAAAAGTTACGTATATCTTTGGGTAACTTAAGGGTTACACATCATGACAAAAAGCATCAAGCACCAGTTTTTCTTTTCTCATTCTCCCGAAGCGGTTTGGGATTACCTGACAAAGCCTGAATTAATGGAACAATGGCTGATGAAAAACGATTTCCTGCCTATTATAGGATATGATTTTCAATTCAGAACCGGTCCTATACCCAGCCTGGATTTCGACGGGATTTTTTATTGCCGGGTGCTGGAGATTGTGCCTTTCAAAAGACTTTCCTATTCCTGGAAAAGCGGACCAGGAGATGGTAAAATAACGCTTGAGTCTATTGTTGTATGGAGACTGGTACCAAAAGACAATGGTACTGAGGTTTTCCTCGAGCATAACGGTTTTTCGCAACCGGAAAACCTCAACCTCTACAATGCGCTGATAGATGGCTGGCTCGAGAAACTGCATAAGATCGCTGAACGCTTAAATGCTGCAACCAATGGCACAACCAACACTTGACATATTCCAGGTGATTGCTGACCCGAGCAGAAGGGAGATGTTAAGACTACTTTCAAAAGACAGCTTAACCATCAATAGCCTGGCGGAGAACTTCGACATGAGCCGCCCTGCCGTTTCAAAGCATATCAAAATATTGTATTCGGCAGGATTTATTTCTATCCAGGATATGGGCAGAGAAAGGTACTGTACACTAAAGCAGGATGCATTCAAAGAATTGCAGGAGTGGCTCTCCTATTACGATAAATTCTGGGCATCGAAAATGAAGAAGTTGGAAACGCTGTTAAATAACAAGGCTGCAAAAAAATAAATCGACTGTTTATTTTCATCATCCACTCACCAATAAAGTAAATGGTATGGAAAAAGAAAAAGATAAAAACAGAAACGAGCCTTCCGCAGAAAACCCCTATAAACTATCAGACCTGAAATTAACCAAGGTAGAAAAATGGGCTGCCGGTGTGCCAGCTGTAATGGCTGCTTTCAGTGATCTCTTTGAAGAGGGTGTTCCCGTCAGGGGAATGAAGGCGTTATTCAGGATGAATCAAAAAAACGGCTTTGATTGCCCGAGCTGCGCCTGGCCTGATCCGGATGATGAGCGTTCTCCTTTGGGCGAGTATTGTGAAAACGGGGCCAAAGCGCTGGCAGAAGAAGCCACTACAAAAAAAGTAACTGCCGCATTCTTCAAAAAAAATGCGGTCTGCGATCTTGCCAGGTTAACTGACTTCCAGATAGGCCGTATGGGACGACTGACCGATCCCATGTATATGCCGAAAAACGGCACGCATTATCAACCCATCAGCTGGGAGGAAGCATTCAAAAAAATCGCCGGTCACCTGAATGCGCTGGAAACACCGGATGAAGCAGCATTTTACACTTCCGGCAGAACAAGCAATGAGGCATCATTTGTATACCAGCTTTTTGCAAAAGAATTTGGGACGAATAATATGCCCGACTGCTCCAATATGTGTCATGAAACATCCGGGACGGCACTGTTGCCAACGATCGGGATTGGAAAGGGTACGGTTACATTAGAGGATTTCTACGATACCGATGTGATTGTGATCATTGGGCAAAACCCAGGTACCAACGCCCCCCGTATGATGAGCGCACTGGAAAAAGGCAAACAAAACGGGGCGAAGATCATTGCCATTAATCCGCTGCCCGAGGCAGGGTTAATGGGGTTTCACAACCCACAACAAATAAGCGGTATTATTGGCGGTGGCGTTAAACTCGCGGATCTTTACCTGCCTGTAAAAATCAACGGCGATATGGCACTTTTAAAAGCCATAGCACTCCTGCTGATTGATTTTGAAAAAAAATCACCGGGAGAAGTACTTGATCAACAATTCATCCTGGATAAGACCGTTGGATACGATGCCTTTGCCAGGCAATTCGACAATTACAAACTGGAAGATCTGGCAGCAGCATCCGGCATACCGCAATCTGCCATTTATGAAGCAGCACAGATGATGGCATTTAAAAAACGGATCATCTTCTGCTGGGGGATGGGACTCACACAGCAACCCAACGGGGTAGCTATGATCAGGGAAATTGTAAATTTATTGCTGCTCAAAGGAAGTATTGGCAAGCCCGGTGCAGGTGTTTGCCCGGTCCGCGGACATAGTAACGTTCAGGGTAACCGGACCATGCTGATTAATGAAAAGCCCACCGACGAACAGTTAGATCTTATACGCGACTTTTATGGCTTCGAACCTCCCCGTAAACATGGATACGACGTGGTGCGGGTGATTAAAGCAATGCACGAAGAAAAAGTGAAAGTCTTTTTTAGTATGGGTGGCAATTTTTTATCCGCAACACCAGATACCACTTATACCGCCGAAGCGCTGAGGAAGCTTAAACTAACGGTTTGTGTTTCCACTAAACTAAACCGAAGCCACCTCGTACACGGGCAGGAAGCGCTGATACTCCCCACCTACTCCCGGAGCGATATCGACATGGTGAACGGCGTACACCAGTTTGTGAGCACCGAAAACTCAATGGGCGTAGTACAATCATCAAAAGGGGTACTGGAGCCGGTATCCCGCCATCTCATC
Organism: Chitinophaga hostae; assembly: GCF_018224885.1. GTDB lineage: Bacteria > Bacteroidota > Bacteroidia > Chitinophagales > Chitinophagaceae > Chitinophaga > Chitinophaga hostae. The sequence goes on from NZ_JAGTXB010000017.1 coordinate 140,297, forward strand.
AACGAAACGCAAATCGTATGCCGTATGGCAATGGCAACATTGGGAAGCCGGTCCGTTGTTAACTGGCAACGGTATGCCGGGAGCTATGATGCTGTAAGAGATGATATTGAAAAATGTATCCCTGGTTTTGACGACTACAATAACAAAGTGCGGCGCAAGGGAGGATTTTATCTGCCAAATGCCGCCAGGGATGGCCAGTTCATCACGAAAGAATTCGGCGACCGGGCTCCGTTTACCTTAACGACTATACCCGACAACACGCTTGCCCCGGATGAATACATGATGGCCACCACCCGTACGCATGACCAGTTCAACACCACCATATATGGTTTGGATGACAGGTACCGCGGTATAAAAAACGAGCGCCGGGTTATATTCATGAACCAAAAAGACATCGAAGAAGCGGGATTTGTGCCAGGCGAAAAAGTAGACCTCTTCAACTATGACAACGGCATTGAGCGGATTGCGCCACTGTTTATCATCGTTGCCTATGCCATACCGGAGCGGAACACGGTTACCTATTTTCCGGAAACAAATGTGCTGGTCGCTATCAATAATGTGGTTGAAGGAAGTAACATGCCGGCGTCAAAATTCGTTAAAATAAAAATCAAAAAACACAATCCCGAAATATATCACCTGATAAAACAGTTATAAATATAATTGTCGAAACTTATTATTGTCTTGATTTGACTTTAACATTTTCTGCATTCCGATAATCTTCATATTTGTACGGTAAATTATTGATAACACTAATTTATTAACAAATGAAGCATTTTCTACAACACACTGCAGGTATACTCTTTCTGCTGGTAAGTCTTTCTGCGGCAGCAAATGATTCAGTATATATTAAATTCGCCTTTACCGCACCATTAAAATCAAACGGCTTTTCCATTACAGTCCATGACGGCATTCTGGAACACAAAATAAACCCCGATACCCTTTCCTGGCGTGGTGAATTATTTGCGCCATTCGGATATATTGCAATAGGATATAAAACCAGCGACACCAGTTCTATCATGAGATACGCTTTCTTCAGGAAAGGAAGTACGGAAGTGCACCTCAGCCCTCTATCCGATATAAAGGAATATTATACCATTGATGAAAAAACATCCATCAATACTATCCCCTATAAAGAAATGGGAGGAGAGATGTTCCAATCATTTATAAAAGAAAAAGAAGAGGCCTTTTTTGCATTTTACTTCAGAAACAAAAATATATTTGGAAGCAACCAGGATACTTTGCAAAAAGCATTTGCACTGGGTGATTCAATAGGCTATAAGAAGATAGCATTTATCAGGCAATACCCGGATTTATACATCTCATTCTGGACTTTGCTGACTGAATCGGTTCACTCAATTTTTTTAAAACCAGACAGTCTTATGCAGTTATATAAGGATGTTGTATCAGCCGATTATAAAGACAGTAAAGCAGCCATTCATCTTCATAATATTATTCAAAATAAGATAAACGTTAGCAGCAATGGCAAATTTCCCGATTTCTCTGTTACGGATATCAACAACAACAAAATTGAACTGTCTAAACTCGGTGGCAAGTACGTATTGGTACAACTTTGGGCATCCTGGTGCAGCCCTTGTGTACAAGAGATGCCTGGATTGAAAGCCATCAATGATAAATATAACGGTGCAGACTTCACGTTAATTTCGTTTAGTCTCGATAAAGATTCCAGTGCATTCCGAAAGGCGCTCGAAAAACATTCCATGAACTGGACACAAATATTTGGAGATAATCGCCTTGGGGAAGCGCTTGCATTTTATCCTATTCCACAACTCTACCTGGTGGATAAAACCGGGCATACTATTTACAACAATACCATCACAAGGGACGTCGATTTCATACTATTGAGGGAAATACTTTCTGAACGATTGGGTAAGTAAACCTTACCCAATCAACGCCGGTCATTATGTTGCTGTACTGCTTGTCTGAATTGCTGTGGATTTTTCCCAAACAATTTTTTTAATTCATACGAAAATCCCAGCACGGCGTCCGGAAATACGTCTACCAGCGCGTCCATCAACGGATCTTCGCCATTCCTGCGCTTCACGGGCAGTTGGTATAGTTTACCGGCGTCATCTCCTATCATCATACTTTCCTGTGGCACCCCATTCATTCTCAGTATATGCTGATAAATCCATACAACCCTTTCCGGTGTGTTTACCAACTCCAGCAATTGCTTATCGTTCCTGCTTCTGAAAGCAACACCCAGCAGCGCAAGAGGGATGATCAAAAGCGCAATGCCAACACCTACCACCCAACCAACCGGCTGCATACCTGTTTGTGTGTAGCGAAAATAGCTTCCCCCGCAAAGGATCAGTCCCAACAACAACGTGCCAGGTATCCAATACCTTATGCTCGCTCTTGAAGCAGACAACTTCTTCCGGATACGTTCGGTAACAATAGTTTTACTATCCATAGCAATAAAGATTTATTTTAGCTTGTAATTATCTGTTCATTAATCCTGTAGTTTGTATTTTTCCCTTATTCCATTATCCAGGTGAAACAGTAACTGCACGATTCTTTTATTCCCGCTTTCACGTGCGGGCATTTTATCCAGCAAACCTGCTGTTTCATTATTTACATTTTCAATGGCCCATGCAACTTCACCATCCCCGGTTTTTTGATCTCCAATATCGTATAACTCCAGGGCTAACGCAGCATAAGCAGCCGGGCCCAATATATGTTCGGCCTGGCGTACATCTTTAAAGGGATGCGTAAATGCCGAAGCAGCAGCAAGTCCTGCGGACCTGGCGGCGGCTGAAGCCGCAGGCTGCATCTCCCCGGGAGGCGAATGTACTTATAAGCATTGATATATCTGTTGGCCGCAGAGCACCTGCCGCAGGTAAATTCCCGAAACAACACTAAATTACAGTCCTTTATCATTACCAGCTATTATGAAATGGATCACCCGTGAACGCCCAAAGATCGACAGGATCGCCTGTCCATGGTTAATAAAAAGATTTGTGGACAAGGATGCAACGTTTATTTACGTACCCTTTGAGCAGGTGATTCCACGAGCGGAGGCCGAAGGCGCTATTCCTTTTGATATTGTAGACGTTGAGTACACCCACTACGAAGATCAGTGCACCTTTGACTATATTATCAAAAAGCACCACATAGATGATCCTGCTGTGCTGATAATGGCTCCTATTGTACGTGGAGCGGATACTGACCGTCACGACCTGGCAAGCCAGGCAGCCGGGCTATGGGCGATTTCCGCCGGCCTGGCTTACAACGAACCCGATGACCAGGCATTACTGGAAAGAGGCATGATGCTCTACGACGCCCTTTACAGCTGGGCTAAATATCTCCGGCATATAAAACATACCCAGCAACCTTTTGAGGACCAGCTGATCGATATTTTCAAAAAATTCCTTCAGCAGGAAAAAGACAGCCGGAAAATACCAGGCTGGGCCAAAGAACTCAAAGAAATTATCCAGGATCAGATAGATACTAATCTCAACTTAAGCCTGAAAGGATTATCAGAAACCCTCCAGGTACATCCTGCGTACTTATCCCGGGAGTTTTCGAAGTATTTTGATGATTTATCTTTTGGTGATTATATCCGTAAACTCCGGATAGATAAAGCGGTGCAACTACTAACCGGTACCGGCCATTCCCTGACTGAAATCGCCTATCTCACCGGGTTTTCAGATCAGAGTCATTTTACCAGGATTTTTAAGAAATATACCGGCAAAAGTCCTTCTATCTATAAAAAAGAATTAATAAAAAAGTAAAAAAGAGACCAAACCTTATTTTTCGTTCTATTTTTTGGATATCCATAGTATCAACTTGCAGTTATAAATCCAATACGATACAATCAATTAGCTGCGAGCAGCAATGAAAAAAATACACATGGAGCCAAACATTATCCGAAAATGAACAGCAGTAAAGCACAAGTGCCATATAGCCTGCGGGACCTGGTTATCTATTTTTTGAAACTCGGCACCTGGGGCTTCGGAGGCCCTGTAGCCCTTGCCGGTTATATGCACCGCGATCTTGTTGAAGATAAACAATGGATCAGTGAAGAAGATTACAAAGAAGGTCTGGCGCTGGCACAACTAGCCCCCGGGCCATTGGCGGCTCAACTTGGAATATACATGGGATATGTTCATTACCGCCTGCCGGGGGCCACATTGGCAGGGCTGGCATTTGTCCTACCCTCCTTTCTCATGGTGCTGGGACTTGGGTTTATGTATGTGCACTGGCAGGGGATTCCCTGGATGCAGGCAGTGTTCTACGGCGTTGGTGCCGCCGTCATCGGCATTATCGGAACAAGCGCCTGGAAACTGACCCGTAAATCCATTGGCAGCAATAAAGTGCTGATGGCTATTTACATCATTGCTGCAGTTTACACAGTATGGCAGGAGAACGAAAATATCGGGTTGTTTCTTGGCGCGGGAATACTTTACTGGCTTTTAAAAGCCACCACCACCAAATTATCATTTCCGCATAAAGGAACTACAATATCTAAATTATTCATCCATCCCCTGATATTAAATATCAGCACTGCTGCTTCCGGGAAAACACTTTGGCAAATACTTTTGTATTTTACAAAAGCCGGGGCCTTTGTGTTTGGCAGTGGACTCGCCATTGTACCGTTTCTCTATGGCGGTGTAGTAAAGGAATACGGCTGGTTGAATGAGCAACAGTTTCTGGATGCGGTGGCAGTGGCAATGATTACACCTGGCCCGGTGGTAATTACAGTAGGGTTTATCGGGTTCCTGACCGCTGGCTTTTCCGGCGCCTGCGTAGCAGCCTTCGGCACTTTCTTCCCTTGCTATCTCTTTACTATATTGCCTGCACCTTATTTCAGGAAATATGGTAAACACCCTGGTATCAAGGCTTTCGTGGACGGTGTCACGGCTGCAGCTATTGGCGCCATTTCCGGTGCTGTGATTGTATTGGCAAAACGCTCGCTCACAGATGTATATACAATCGGTCTCGCAGTCTTAACAGTCTTTATATTGTGGAGATTCAGGAAAATACCGGAACCCGTTATCATCGTAATCGGGGCTGGTGCAGGATTACTACTGAAAGCGTTTTTAAATACATAAATTTAGTTTTGTAATAAATACCTGATGAATGAATGCTTGTTATAGAAAGATATTAATCATTGGTGGTATCGGAATATGCTCTCTAAGCGCATATGCACAACAAAAACCATTGCATATAAAAGACGTACTTACCCTTGTGCAATCCTCCCTGCCCCAAATGAAGGCGTATGAAGAACAGGCGAAAAGCAGTCAGTATAATGTAAAGCTGGCAAAAAATACCCTGTTGCCGGATCTGAACATCGGGTACCAGGCAGGATACGCTACCTACAATAATATTACCGGCATGAGCTATCCCGGTTTCATGTTACCTATCAGTGGTCCTCCCTCCGCCGGCAATATCTATGATCCGGTGCCCGGTACCGCTGCCGGCGCCATTGTAAAGTGGAATCCGCTTACTTTCGGTCAAAGGAGTGCTGCTATTGAAAAAGCCACCGCACAATATAAACTGGCCAACAGTACCTACAACGATGCGTTGTTCCGTCAACAGTATGCCACCATATCTGTTTACCTGGATGCCATATACCTGCAAAAGCTGATGCAAACCTACCAGGCTAATATTAAGCGGACAACTACCGGCTTACAGCAATCACTGGTGTTTACCCGGGAAGGATTGCGCCCCGGAATAGACACCACCCAATTTCAGTCGGCACTGGCCCAGGCGAAGACAGACCTCTTGATTGTACAGCGACAATATTATGCGCAGCTTGCTGAACTCAGCAGGTTAACAGGATTGCCCGACCTGCCGGAAAACCTGTTGCTGGCAGATACCACACTGCTTAGCCAGTTACCACAGGTGGCCGACACTACTGCCGGCCCATCCGCCAATCCTGTTTACCAGTACTACCAGGTGAAAAAAGAAGTAACGGAAACATCATTGAAAGAAGTAAACCGTATATGGAGACCCAAGCTGGACCTCTGGGCCAATGCCTATGCCCGGGGTTCCGGGGTAGGCGCCGACGGCAGCGTTGATAAAGCCGATGGCTGGTCTCTTTCCCGCAAAAATTATGGCGCCGGTGTGCAGATCAGTTTTCCTATTCTGCAATTTTCAGAAGTGCAACTGAAAAAAAGGCAATACAGCGCCATGCTCAAAGCAGATGAGGCACAGCTGGACCAGGTGAGGTTAAACCTGCAAAAACAGAAAGAAACCGCCCGGTACAGTTTCGATCAAAATATCCTGATAACAAAACAAGCGGTGATACAGTCGCAGGCTGCCCGTTTTGCCTATGATGGGCTGACATTAAGTTATGCCAGCGGGCTGATCGACTTTACGCGGTTAATACAGGGGCAGTACGATCTGCTGAAGGCGGAAACAGGAGAAGCAGCTGCATATCTGCAGACATGGCGGGCGCTGTTGGATATTGCCATAGCAAATGGCCGGCTGACAACATTTACAGACAACCTGAAATAACGATATAAGCAAGCACTATGAAGCTAATCCGTTCGGCATTACAACATCCTGTTACTATACTGGTCGCTGTATTTGCCATTGTATTCTTCTCTTACCTTTCTATCCGGCAGGCGAAGGTGGATATTTTTCCACGTCTCGGTTTACCGGTAGTCTACGTGGCACAGCCTTATGGGGGCCTGTCACCGGAACAAATGGAAGGTTTTGTTACCTCTTACTACGAATATCATTTCCTCTATATCACCGGCGTTAAATCGGTCGACTCCCGGAACATACAGGGCGCCGCCATCATTAAGATTGAATTTAATGAAGGCACTGATATGAGCCAGGCGATGGCGGAAGTAGTGGGTTATGTAAACCGTGCCAGGGCGTTCATGCCACCCGGTACCGTGCCGCCTTTCATTACCCGTTTTGATGCAGGCAGTGTTCCCGTGGGCCAGCTGGTATTTAGTTCCGACAGCCGTTCACTAAGTGAAATATCTGATCTTGCCCTGTTCCGCGTTCGTCCTATGTTCGCTACATTACCGGGAGTATCAGCGCCGCCACCTTTTGGCGGCAACCAGAAAACAGTCCTCATTACCCTTGATCCGGATAAACTGCGCAGTTATAACCTGGCCCCCGACCAGGTAGTGCAAGCCATCGCAAAATCAAACGCCATAGCACCTGCCGGCAATGTGCGCATTGGCGACTCCACCTACATTACGCCGCAAAACAGTGTTATTGAATCATTGCAGGATCTTCAGAATACGCCCCTGCAAACGGGCGCCGGCCCTTCCGTTTATGTGAAAGACATTGCCAATGTAAGCCTGGGCGCCGATGTTACCACCAGTTATGCATTGGTCAATGGTAAGCGTTCGGTGTATATTCCTGTTACTAAAAGAGCCGATGCTTCCACCTGGGACGTGGTGCAGCGGGTAAAAGCCGCGTTGCCCGATATGCAGGCGGCGATACCATCAGATATAAAAGTTACCTACGCATTCGATCAATCGGGTTATGTTATCAATTCATTAAAAAGCCTGTTGTTTGAAGGTGGACTGGGCGCCATCCTTACCGGTTTGATGGTGTTACTTTTCCTTGGCGACAGGCGCAGTGCGCTCATCGTTATTATGACTATCCCGCTGGCGCTGCTCTCATCGGCCATCCTCCTCTATCTTACAGGACAAACCATCAACATTATGACATTGGGCGGCCTGGCGTTATCTGTTGGTATTTTAGTAGATGAGGCCACTGTTACAATAGAAAATATTCACCGGCATATGGAAGCAGGAAAAAATAAAGCCCGCGCCATCGCCGATGCCAGCATAGAAATAGCGGGGCCAAAACTATTAATACTCCTGAGTATCCTCGCGGTGTTTGTTCCCGCCATGTTCATGAATGGAGTTCCCCGGGCGATGTTTATGCCCTTGTCGCTCGCTGTAGGTTTTGCGATGATCGCATCCTTTATTTTATCACAAACATTTGTACCTGTAGCAGCCAACTGGTTATTCAAACCATCATTACCCGAAAAGGAAAGAAAGGAAGATGGGTTTTTCGATAAGTTAAAGCGGCGTTATGTTTCGGCCGGAGAGCGCCGGCAGGCCAGCTTCAGGTTAGATACCGTGTTATTTTTTCTCGTTTCTGCGGGCCTGGTGATACTGCTTTTTATATTTACCGGCACCGAACTTTTCCCACAAACCGATAGCGGACAAGCGCAGGTACGTCTGCGTTTACCCGTTGGCACCCGCTTTGAAAGAACAGAGGACGCCACCAGGAAATTGTTGTCTCTGACGGACAGTATTGCGGGAAACGGCAATGTGGAAATCACTTCTGCTTTTATAGGCACCCAGCCATCGAGTTATCCTGTAAACTACATTCATCTGTGGACCAGCGGACCACATGAAGCGGTACTGAAAATAAAGCTCAAACGAGGTGTAATGCGGATCGCCACCTTCCGGGAACAGCTGAGAGCAGCGGCAATTGCATCGATCCCCGGTGTAAAGCTGTCTTTCGAACCCGGCGATATCGTGGAGCAGGTATTAAACCTCGGCAGCAGCAATCCGATAGAAATTGCGGTAGTCAACAAAAACCTGGCAGAGGGTAAAAAAACGGCGGAACAACTCGTGGGGAAATTGTCTGCGATGTCCTCCCTGCGCGATCTTCAAATAGCCACCCCGATGGACTATCCGGCCATCAGGTTAGAAGTGGACCGCGTAAAAGCAGGACAGCTGGGGCTCACCATTGAACAGATTGCGCGGTCTACCGTTGCCGCTACTTCTTCCAGTCGTTTTACCACTCCCAATTATTGGCTGGACAAAGCCACGGGTACAGCTTACCAGGTACAGGTGCAGTATCCTGAATTTAAAATGAACAGCACCAGCCAACTGGAAGCCATACCTGTTTCCGGCGGCAATGGTACTACGCACTACCTGAGTGAGGTTGCCAGCTGGAAGCGGGTAACCATGCCGGGGGAATATGACAGGCTGAATCAACAGCGTTATATTACCATCACCGCCAACATTCACAAACAGGATCCGGGTACCGTATTTAAACAGGTTAAAGAAAAAATAGCCAGCATGGGTCAACTGCCCAACGGCGCTAAAATCATTTTGCGCGGTCAGCCTTCCCTACTGCAGGAAACCCTTACCAGTTTGCAGTTTGGGTTATTGATTGCCATCGTGGCCATCCTGCTGGTGATGGCTGTGTACTTTCAATCGTTCCGCATTGCCTTTACCACGCTTGCTATCATCCCCGCGGTAGTAGCCGGTTCGCTGCTATTTTTATATCTTACCGGTAACTCTTTAAATATACAATCCTACATGGGAACGATTATGGCCGTGGGTGTAGCCATTGCCAATGCTGTACTCTTCATTACCAATGCTGAGTTCCACCGGAAAAACGGCGACAATAACCCGCAGCTGCATGCTGCAGAGCATCGTCTCCGCCCTATCCTGATGACCAGCGCTGCGATGATCGCCGGCATGATCCCTATGGCGGCAGGCCTGTCGGAAGGCGGCGACCAAACTGCACCCCTTGGCATTGCAGTAATAGGAGGTTTATTATTCTCTTCCGTCAGTGTACTATTCTTTCTTCCGCATGTTTACCAGTGGGTGATTGGAAGAAAACCGTACAAATATGTTTCGCTCGATCCTGATGATGAAAAAAGTGCTTACTATGACAAACAATCATAAAATATCAAATAATCATATGCGGATAATCGCTTCCCTCTCTTTGCTGCTCATTGTTTCCGCCTGTGGTAATCAATCACAGACGCAGGCTCCCGGTACCGATACCCCGGCTGCAGACACCGTGCCTGTATTCATCCTGAAACAGGACACACTGAAAAAAAATGCAGCCTTTACCGCCGAACTGCTACCCTACGAAAATGCCGAACTGTTTGCCAAAGTCCAGGGTTTTGTTAAAGAAATGAGAGCAGATATGGGTGACCGTGTAAAGAAAGGCCAGGTGCTGGCAGTGATCGAGGCCCCGGAAGTTAACAGCAGGCTGGCCGAATCTGAAGCTGCCCTGCAGGCCGCCAGATCGAAATGGGCATCCAGTAAAGATAATTATGAAAGATTGTACCGCGCATCACAGGCCAATACACCTGGTATTGTTGCCCCGGTAGACCTGGAGCGCAGCCGCAACCAGATGCAGGCCGACAGCGCCACCTTTGTGGCCGCCGGCAGGCAGGCGCAGTCTTACAAAGCGGTATCCGGGTATCTCTATATCATTGCTCCTTTTGATGGTGTGGTGACCACCCGTAAAGCCGATCCCGGGGCGCTGGTCGGCACCAATGCCATGTTGCTGACAGTACAAAACAATCATACGTTGCGTTTGCGTGTAGCCGTTCCCGAGATATACGTAGCAGCCGCCAGCGGACTTAAAAATATTGAATTCAGCGTAGATGCATATCCTACAGAACATTTCAATGCCGCACTTACCCGCAAGTCCGAAACCATAGATCCCGCTACCCGTACCGAACTATGGGAGTTTAAGGTAGACAACAGCGGCCACCGGTTAAAAGCAGGCGTGTTTTGTTACGTAAAAATTCCGCTGACACGGGAAACACCGTCATTCATTGTTCCCTTCTCCTCGGTTGCTACCACACAGGAAAAGAAATTTGTTATCCGTGTTAAAGGAGGAAAAGCAGAATGGGTGGATATTCGCCAGGGCATGACCGTTGATGCCGGAGTGGAAATATTCGGCAATATCGCTGCCGGAGATACTTTATTAAGAAAAGCAACAGATGAGAGAAAGCCGGGCAGTACCGGCCTGTGGACCCTGAAAAAATAGCACCATTGGCGCCGGTAGCTTCGCCGCCGGTCCACTATTTTACATATTGTGATTCCGTTAGCATTTAAATAAAAAAAGGATCCTTATCTTTATTCCTATGTTACGGACAATCTTTTTTGCGGCTGTTTTAATGTCGGGTATGGCTGTAAAGGCACAAACAGCTCCCTCTTTCGGAGCTGTGAACGGTGCAGAACCTGCCTTCAGATATCCTCAGCAGGTAAGCGATACCGGCAATATCCATAAGAAATGGTTTGTTACAAAATATGCCGGCGTTTCCACCGGCTTTGTGGCATTTAGAGGAGGCAGTAGTTCCTTCCTGTCGGTACCTTTGGCATTGCAGGTAAACCGTCAATTGACCAATAACCTGTTCGCCTTCGGAGGCGTATCGATGACACCCGCTGTTTTCCGTTACAACATGCCCTATCAACCTGCGATTAACAAGGGTAATGGCTTCATGCAGACTAACAACTTTGCCGCCTGGTCGGATGCAAAAATAGGTGTAATGTATATCAGCAATGACAAAACATTCTCCATTTCCGGTAGCGTTGGCGTTGGCAGAAGCAATTATAACGGCTATTCTCCTTTTTACGCCCCGGCATATTCCCCGGTGCAGGGTAATATGCAACGATAGCCCTCCGATTCAGGCCCGTAATCTCCCAATAAGTAAATACCACTCCCCGGAAGCCATCAACACGTTATTTTACATATTATTTACCGCCAGCTTAATGGCCGGCCGGAGTATGGAACCGGCGATGACAACCAACCTCTTTTATTACATTCATAAATTATATAGCTTCGCAGCATGCTAACAGTGGAAAAAATCGGCGGCACGTCCATGAGTGCACTAAAAGATGTAATCGACAATGTCATTTATTACGGTCGTTCCGGTGATGGGCTATACAACCGCGTTTTCGTTGTTTCTGCTTTTTCCGGGGTTACCAACCTGTTGCTGGAAAATAAAAAAACGAAAGCCCCTGGCGCCTATCATCAGTTCGCAACGGGAAATGACTACCATAAGGCACTTGAATCTGTAAGACTTCACCTTAAACAGCTGAATGCATATTACGGACCACTCGGGCTGGATGTTACCCATGCCGACGAAGTAACGGATGGTATTATTAACCGGGTGCTCACCTATCTCGATAGCGCCAATACGATGCTGGCCTCGGGGTACCTCAATGAGGGCATTCTGCTGGCTGTTCGGGAGATTCTGGCTTCAGTAGGCGAAAGTCACTCCGCCTTTGTACTGACAAACATCCTGCGGAACAAATCACTTAACGCTGCGTTGGCAGACCTGAGCGGACTGGAAGATGGACGTTCACTGACAATCGACGAGCGTATCAAAGAGGAATTCGAGGCCATCGATCTTAAAAACTGCCTGTGTATTGCAACAGGATATGTAAAGGGAACGGAAGGGATCATGAGAGAATTTGACCGTGGTTATTCCGAGGTAACCTTCAGCAGGATAGCTGAACTGCTCCAACCTGAAGAAGCTATTATCCATAAAGAATATCATCTGTCAACCGCCGATCCGGCATTGGTGGGCATAGAAAACGTACAACCTGTTGGTTATACCAACTACGATATCGCCGACCAGCTGGCTGATGTAGGCATGGAAGCGATTCATCCTAAAGCCGCAAAACCGCTGGAGATAGCACGTATCAATCTTCGTATCAAAAACACCTTTGAACCGGAACACCCCGGTACGCTGATCACCAAAAATTATGTTTCCGAACATAAGAGAGTGGAGGTTATTACCGGCTCGGACCAACAGCTACTCATAGATATCTACGACCCGCTAATGGTAGGCGCAGTAGGAAGCGATCTGGATATCATGCAGGTATTTTCCCGTTATGGTATCAGCTATACCTTTAAGGCGACCAGCGCCAACAGCATTAGTATCGTTATTTGGGAAAATGATTTGAATCACCAGTTACTGAAGGAACTGAAAGAAAAATATGAACATGTGACCGTTGAACCTATTGCAATGGTCTGCCTGCTGGGCTCTAACATGGATCAGCAGGGATTATTAGCCAAAGCTACTGCCGCTCTGGCTAAAGCCGATATTAATATTTTAAGTGTTGGAGTAGCTTTAAGAAGGGTCAATTTCCAGTTCGTTATTACCCGGGAACATTTCAGATCAGCTATCGTTGCGCTAAACAAAGCGGTGGGTAACGGGGATGAGCAACAGGGGCAGTAGGAAATTTCACTTCACCAAATCGTTTTGTAATTTATGATACCGCGAGTAGCCATAACAATGTTTGCTGCCCATAACACTAAACCCAAACTGGTACTATGAGAGGCACTCTATTTGTTGCTATCGCCTTGATCGTACTATGCCTGTGTCAAGAAAAGCGAAAGCCCGCCTGGTGAACCAAGGTCTGAAAGGGCTTTAATCGAAGTTGCTTACAACTATTTCAATACATAGAAATTCCGCTCCGTTTGATTTTTCACTTTATCAAGAAGCGTACAGATATGAAACCATGGTAATTTTGCAGCAGGCTGCTGCAAATTGTATTCATAATTTTTTCCATATCGTGGTCGCTCAAAACAGACAACTTAGGCCATGCAATTGCAAAGTTTCTCATGACTACTTTGGATCCCCATCCCTGATCCTGCTCTTGCTGCGATATAGCATTACCTGTCTCCCAATACCTCGCACATCTCACAATCCTTCCATTGCTCCTTATAAGATGTATTTCCTAAGATGTTTTCGCCATTATTCTTTTCCTGTGTTTTTTACCCCAGTCTTCCATTTCAAGGATTATTTTTTTGAGCGTTCTTCCATAGGGAGTTATAGCATATTCAATATAAACAGGTGAGGCATCGTAAACTGTACGATTTACTAATTGGTTTATTTCAAGGTCACGTAATTCCTTGACAAGCATTTTGGGAGTAATGCCGGGAATATGATTTTGCAAATCTTTGAATCTTCTTTTTTCAAACATCAGCAGCATAAGAATCGGCAGCTTCCATTTGCCGCTTAAAATATCCAACACATCCCTGATGGAGAGAATAGAGCGTGTACATTCTTCTATTGAAGCTTCTTTCATATATTTAAATTTTAGTTTAAAAAGACACTATACTTTGGGAAAGTACTATATTATGTAAAGTAAAAGTAAGTAGTTTTGATGTATTGAGGCCTCAGCAATATTATTCAAATAATACCAAATCTATTCACTAATAATTAAAAATACAATGATACAGGAAACGCCGAAAGCAACAACTCCGGATAAAACAACTGAGGTTTTTATTCATTACTACAACCTGGGTAATGTTGACAATTTGATAAACGCTTATTATGAGCAAGATGCTGTTATCGCCGGAAGCCCGGGTAAAATTGCCCGGGGAGCAGCATTGAAGAGCGCGTTGGAACCGTATTTTGCTTTAAATGGAAAAATATCGGGGGCAACAAGGCATACCTTAATAAATGGAGATATTGCACTGCTTGTGCTTGACTGGGCAGTTGACTATACAGATGAGACGGGAAACCCTTCGAGATATTCAGGAACTTCAACAGACGTGGTCCGTAAAGGAACAGATGGAATATGGCGTTGTGTAATTGACAACCCACACAATATAAAATAGGCAACAAACGGATCGCTCCAAAAAAGACAATGGACAAACCAGCATCTGTCTGGTTTGTCCATTGTAGTGCCCAGAACTGGATTCAAAGAATCTTCTCCCATTTTACGTGTTCCCCCGACATAGTATTGCAAAACCAGGTTATTCAAAAGCAATTGACCCAATAGGCAATGAATTATCAGAATAGTTAAAGATCCTGGCGATATCAACCTGATCGAAGTATGCCGAGGATATGTCTGCCACATGATGCATATGCATTAAAACAACCAGCATCAACATCTTAGAATAAAAGCCGGAGATGATCTCCGGCTTTTATTCTAAGATGTTAACCCAATGCTTATCTTACTACTGTTGCCTCCAGTTCTACCGTCAGCGTAGCAAATAATTCTTTCACACCCAATAAGGTAGTGGCTTGCCGGATACTGTACTTTTCGATAAAAGGTACATACACATCCATGCAGGTTGTAAAAAATTCCTGTGTAGAGGTAGTATACACGTTCAGTCTTGCAATGTTCTTGCACTCATAACCTGATTCGCTGATTAGCTGTTCCAGGTTCTGAATAGTTTGAATAAGCTGTGAACGCATGTCCGCACCGCTTGGTACGCCATTGGCATCTATCGCTACCTGTCCGGAACAATAGAGTGTTCCTGCTACATTTTTAACTTCTATTGCTTGTACTGAATTAGTGTTTTTACCCCATGCCCAAGGGTCGAAAGTCTGCTTTTCCATTTTTGTTGACTATTAATTTGTTATTGATAGTGCAAACCTAAAACGGGGTTGCGACAGCCTTATGTCAGGGGTAAAAAAAATTAGTAATATTTATCAAAATACTCCTGCAGTGTCATTTTATGCGGGTGGAAGTTTTCGGAAAGAATTTCAAGTTTGGTAATCCTATCCAGGCGGAAATACCTGAACGCTTTACGCAGGCGGCACCAGGCTATCAGCAGCCAATTTTCATTGGTGCTGATCAGGGCAAAAGGCTCAAGGATCCTGTCTGAGGCTTTATTTCGTTCGTTGCTGTATTTCACTTTTATCAGGCGAAAATTAGTCAGCGCATTTTGTAGCTGCGATATATTATTACTGTTTCTTTTCCTGTTTATATTCTGCTCAAAACGGGTACGGTCAGCGAGTAAGTTGGCTTTGTCTTTTTCCGGCTGCCTTAGCACTGCTTTTATTTTATCGATAGCCTCGGTGTAATCTTTTACAAAAGAAGTGTCTTTATTTTTCAGCACCAGTTGCTCCGCCAGAATAAGCGCATTGGCCTGGCTTTCAGAAAACATCACGGGCGGAATTTTATAGCCTTCCATCAGCGTATACCCTTTTCCTTCTTCTGTAAGAATAGGTACTCCAGCCTGTTCCAATGCCCTGATATCTCTGTAGATGGTTCTTACATTGACATTAAATTTTTCAGCAAGGCTGGTCGCCGTCAACAATCGCTTTGTCTGCAATTGTGTTAAGATAGCGGTTAGCCGTGAAAGTCGGTTGGTATCGTTTTCATTCATGTTAATGCTGTTTTGTACAAAGACAGTTTCATAGATAGCAGGAAGCGAAGAAAATGCAAAAATAAAAAAAGGTTGCAAGTCTATGACCTACAACCTTTTCCAAGTGCCCACTAAGGGAACATTATCGAGCCCGTTTTTGTTGATTCTGAAGCAATTATCCAATTCCTCGGACATCTCTAGCAGTTGAAGTTTGAAAGCAATTGCGTCGGGTAAAACCCGTAATTAGCCTACAAATACCCATGATTAGGCTACAAGAGCGAAATACTTCTTTCTGAACTTTGCTTCAATAAAAAAACATTATGACAAAGCAAACAAATAAAGTATGGTTCATCACCGGCGCTTCGCGCGGTTTAGGAAGGATATGGACAGAAGCGGCATTGGAACGTGGTGATAAAGTCGTTGCAACAGCCCGTACATTCAACAACATTGCTGCACTTAACGATAAGTATGGTAATCAGGTGTTAACCCTGGAACTTGATGTCACCAGCCCTGAAATGGTAAAAGATGCTGTAGCCAAAGCGCATGCTCATTTTGGCCGGTTGGATATTGTATTGAATAATGCGGGCTATCCGCTGATCAGCACCATAGAGGAGGCCAATACGGATGATATACGCGCCCTGTATGAAACTAATGTAATCGGCCCGGTTACCGTTATTCAGGCAGCTTTACCGCTGCTTCGCAAGCAGGGTTTCGGCCATATCCTCGGTACTTCCAGTAACCTTGGCCATTTGACTTTGCCGATCCTCGGCTATTACTGCTCCTCGAAATGGGCTTTCGAAGCTATTCATGAAAGCCTGGCTGCAGAGATTGCACAATTTGGCCTCAAGGTAACCATTATTGAACCAGGAGCCTACGCTACCGAATTTGGCAGCCTGGAATTATCAAAGTTTTTGACCGGGATGGAAGCCTATAAAGATTTCATAGCAAAATTTATGGAGGGAATGAAAGGTATGGAAAAAGGCAACCCTACAGCTACACCGCAGGCACTATTTAAAATAGTTGATGCCGAAAATCCACCGCTTCGCTTTAATCTCGGCAGTAATAATTTGCCGGGTTTAAAAGCCGCCTATGCCGACAGAATAGCCGCCTGGGAAGCCTGGGACGAAGTCTCTCGTTTGGCTCAGTGAAATTAATCAATCCTTATAACCGGTCAGGCTTTTTAAATGGCCGGTTATAACCTAATTTAGCATTTATGAAAAGGGAAGATAACCAGCCACTGAAACTGGATTCACTTACAGACGCACACCGGCTATTTGGCCTGCCCCAGCCCAAACATCCGCTTATCAGTCTCATCAACGGGGCCCATGCGCCACTTGAAGGTATCAAACTTCCCGGTCAGCATGTTCTCGCCTATTACAAAATAGCTTACAAACCCAAGCTCAGCGGTAAATTAAAATATGGCCAGGGGTATTATGATTTTGATGAGGGAGGCTTATTATTCGCGGCTCCGGGACAGATCATTGGCGGAAATGATCATGACGGGGCGGTATGCTCGCAATACACGTTGCTCATTCATCCTGATTTCTTTTTAGCTTATGCACTGGCCAAAAAGATAAAACAATACGGGTTTTTCTCCTACAAGACCAATGAAACACTGCACCTGTCGGAAGAAGAAAAAAATACTATTCTCGCTATTTTCAGCTTTATGGAAACGGAACTAAACAGCCGCATTGATGACTTTAGCCAGGACGTAATGGTATCCCAGATCGAGTTACTTCTCAGTTATGCCAACCGTTTCCATAAGCGGCAGTTCCTGACTCGAAAAGCAGCTAGCATCGGTGTACTTGAAAGACTAGAGGAAATTCTGGAGGCATACTTTAAAGATGAGCTGTCTTTAAGTCAGGGTATTCCTACTGTAGCTTTTCTTGCCGAAAAACTTAACCTTTCGCGGAACTACCTGAGTGATATGTTACGCACGCTAACCGGCCAAAGCGCCCAACAGCACATTCATGATCGGCTCATTGAAAAAGCAAAAGAAAAACTCTCTACAACCAGCCTCTCGGTAAGTGAAGTAGCCTACGCTTTAGGATTTGAACATCCCCAATCATTCAGCAAATTATTTAAAACCAAAACCAAACTTTCCCCACTTGAATTCAGGAAATCTTTCTGCGGCAACTAGTGGGGCCAATGAGAGCGTTCATCTGCAGTTTCGGCCGCCGGTTAACTGAATAGGGAATGAACGACAATGACCGGCAAAAAGTGGGATTTTAACAAAAGAAAAAGCCTCTGTAAATCGTAGACTTACAGAGGCTTCTAGTGCCCAGAACTGGATTCGAACCAGCACACCCTTGCAGGCGCTGCGACCTGAACACAGTGCGTCTACCAATTTCGCCATCTGGGCAGCTGATATCGTGTCAGGGGTTGCAAATATACACACCTATTTCATCTTTCCAAAAAAATATTGCTATAACGTAAACGACTATATTAATAATTGTAAATAAACCCGAAAGAAGTAATGCTGAAAGGCAGGGCGCCCTTTGCTACAAGATACAAGTCATGCACGCCTTCGGCATGCCTTAGGTTACCGGTCAGCTTCAACGCATAGGTGCTGTCGCCGGTATAGGGAATTTCAAGCGTACCAATAATCTTTCCTTTGGGCTTGTCGATCCGGAACTCCAGCCGCGCATTACTCTTTTTATGCTCCGATGCCACTTCCACCCGAAAGCCAATTTCACCCAAACTTAAATTCACCTGCGCAAAACTCAGGTAACTCCCCTCCTTCATCTGGAACTCGGTAGACCTATTGCCTTTTTTTGCAGCCGGCGCAGCAGTCTGCCCATAAACAGGCAGCGACACGACGACAAAAAACAGCAATAACATCAGCCTCATAAGGATAGGATAGGTTATCTTCTTCTATTTTATATACTAACAGGAATAACTATTCCCGCCAATAAATTAATAATAAATACCATAAAATTAAGGAATTATGTAATATCATAGCAAAATAATAACAGTCCCTCCCAAAATCAGCACAAAAAAAAGCCCGCAACGGGAACGTTGCAGGCTCTTCGTGTAGCGTTAAATATTAAATACCGGCAAGTCGCGCGTATATTTCCATCATCCCCGCCTGTCCAAGCAATTCCTTTTCAGGGCGATTACCCAGTAAATTGGTATTGCCGTCCCGGTCGTGCTCCCACACTTTATCCGCGTATTCCTGCATAGCGTTAATATACTTTTTGTTATTGTCTGCTTTGTACAAAGCGACATAGCCTCTCAGCAACACCGCATTAAACCAGTACGACGAACGAAACCGCCCGTTACTGAAAAACCGCTGATACCCTCCTGCTGCAATATGTTTCGCCTCTTCCAGGTAGTGCGCGTTTTTGGTAATACGATATAACTTCACATTTGCCTCCAGCATGGCGCCCGTGTTATAGGTATACGCCGCGGAATCAATACGGTTGTTCTCCTCCGGCTTCAAGGCATCCCAGTACACCCCATCGGTATCACGGAGATGCCTGTTCACCCAGTTATACAGCAGCATAGCGGTGTCGAGATACGATTTCCTGCGCGTAACATCATACAACTGCAACGCCAGTAATACGGCCGGCGCATTGGAACAGGTGTTCTTGGTTGTTTTGTCACCTTCCTTCCAATACAAGCCTCCACCACTCACCGTATCATAACCCGTCATCATAAAACGCCAGATCTCCTCGCCTTTCTGCAGGTACCAATACCTCCGCGTGCGCGTATAGGCGTCGAGGTAAGCAATACCGATCCATTGATTATCGTCGTAGTAGCGGTCCTCCCGCCTTTCCTTTACTACATAAGACGCATAACCCGGCGCAGGCGGAATCGGATCATAATACTGGTTAATGGCTGCAACCACCGGTTGCATATATATCTTCCCGGGATGTATTTTCTCCATTTCATTCGCTGCCTGTACCATCCCGCAAAGGCCCCACAGATCTGCGTGGGGGTTATGATTCATGGCACGGTCGCTGGTTTGAATGTACAACCCACTTTTTCGCTCATACAAATATTTATCGATCGCCCTTTGCAACGCCTCCGCTCTTTGCCGGTTGCGCTGGGCAAATACAGCGCCGGCAGCCAGCAAACAGCATAAGGTAGCAATCGTTCTTCTTCTCCCCTTCATCTCTTTTGGTTACTTAAGCAATCCCATACTCTTTAACCTGGCAGCAGCTTCCATCAGCATCGCGCCACTCAGCTGCGTAGTCAGATCACTGCTGGCGGCAACCGTGGTCCAGTCTTTATTAAATAATACCTGCGGCCGGGTAGTTCCCTTCCGCCACAATGTTTCTGCATTCAGCTGCAGGAAACCGGCGTACTTCGCAACATCCGTGCTGCTGATACTTCCATCTGTAATCAATAACATGAGGTAACGTATCAATACACCCTTAAATAGGCCCCCGTCGCCGGCGCCTTCGTCCTTCAGGATATTGGCATTGGTAAAAGTGCCACCCAGCGCGTTGTTGGCCGTTTTCAGCGCATCATTGATATAAATGTTCTGTCCGGTGAGCTTATACAGCTCAACCCCGGCGCCTATAAAAACGCCCTGGTTATAAGTGAAGTTCCAGTTTTTGGTCACCTGCCCGCTGCCGTCCTGGTTAATACCATCCCATACCAGGCCGGTTACCGGATCTACCAGGGTGCTTTTTTGCCAGTCGTATATTTTCTTAGCCCAGGCAATATCATCCGGGTTCTGGGTTATCCCGTACATCCGGCAGGCAATAATACAGGCGGGCGCATTGGCCGGCGTATTCTTATAGTTTTTGGACTTGTCCTTGTTCCAATGGATACCACCACCCCATACGTCATCCCATCCACCTTTGATGTCGTTCCATAATATCACGGCCACATCTTTGTAGCGGGTATCGCCGGTAGCTTCAAAGGCGCGCAAACAGGCCAGGTTCATCCATTCCATGTCATCATAAAAATGATTGATATAGGTACCACCATTCTTTACTTTCATGCCGGCCAGTAAATCATCCATCCGCGCTTTGATGGCGGGATCACTTTTACGTATATACGCATCCGTGAGTACGTCCAGCGCATGCGCATTAGGCCAATAGTTAAAAGTAGTGCCGCCTGCACTGTTCTGGTTAAAGTATTTTTCCTGGTTCCAGAAATTGCTTACCAGCCCCTGGAAAGAAGAGTCGGCAATCTGCGGCCAGTTGTATACGTTACGTGCTTTGCCCGCGCCCGGACCCGGGCCGTCATCTACAGGTTCCTTCAAACATGCAGTGAAGCCCAGGGCCAGTATCAATATAGAGAAGCGTAAAATCTTCATAGTTGTTTATTTGACAATGATTTCGTGCGTGTAATTCTTGTCGGTGGTAAAGTATACATTGATGTCGCAGTTCTTATTATCTGCTTCGGTGGCGAACTTATAGCAGTAGCCCCACTGGTCGTTACCGGCAATAGACTTCAGCTCCCAGAAGCTGAGCGGCGTAGTGGCAGTAGGACGATTATTATCCGCATTCGAGCTGCCAAACCACTCTTCACCGGCAGCGCCGTCACTATCCTTAACGGCTAAACGGAATTTATAACGCTCGTCGCGGCCCCACGATTCCTGTTTAAAAGTGATCAATTGATTTTTGATACTCCAGGTTCCGTTGCCGGCGTAATTAATTTCAAACAGGAACTTATTCAAAGGCGCAAACCACAGCCCTATGGATGTCAACTCTGTTACAGAAGCCGCAGCATTATTGAAATCCAGTCGTAAACGATATACTTTGGTACCGGCTGTTTGCTGGCTTTCTCCCCCTTCCTTCACAGCGGTGCCCAATAGAGAGTAAACGCTTGGTGTTCCTGTATTCCTGTTTGTAAAGTGATATTTGCCATTTTTGAGAGATGTATAAATTTCATACACCCCCGGCGCGGTGGACTTCAGCTTCAGCGCTTTCGACAGATCAGCGCCGGCTTCTGTTGCTTCGCCCGTCAGGAATACATCCGTCGGAATTTCTGCAAAGCCATTAGGTCTTTCTACTTCAATGGTTTTGGTTTCTGCTGCTTTCTGGATATTATATCCTTTGGCTGCCAGCACCGTCCATTTCAATTTGCCGGTAGCCAGCGAAGCGATACCAGCCTTACCAGCAATGCTGTTCAGGTCTTTATGTGATAACGTGAGCTTGTTTTGTACGCCCCCGCCATCAGATGAAAATTTTGCGACCGGGGCTGAAAAATCACCATTCTCCTTGTCAAAAGCTACTTCATAGATCACCAGCGAACCGTCTTCCGCACGGGCCTGATCCCACTCAAAACTGACAGTAGCACTGGTAGTGGGTTGCAGCTTAATGTATTTATTATCCAGCGGAGCTGTGAGCTTCGCTACCGGTTGTATATTGGTATTGAGCGTGTAGTCTTTTTTGCAACTAAATAATACAACACTCAGTAAGATGATTAAATATTTTTGCATGTGATTACAGTTTTAAAGTGGAAGGTTTACCAGTCTTGATTTTGTGAAAGATTTTTATTCTGATCGCGTTCAATCGTTGGCACTGGCCACAGGTAATGCCTGGGATTTGTAAATAACCTGTTCTCTACAATAATATATCCGTTAGGATCCTTGTTAAAGGCGCCGGACGTTACTTTAATACCTCTTACAGGTCTGTTCATCACCACATCAGCCGTTTTCCAGCGGCGGATATCCAGGATACGCAATCCTTCAAAGGCCAGCTCGGCTCTTCTTTCACGGCGTATCACCGTTTGCAGTTGTTCTTTGCTCAGCGCAGTGTTAAACTGGGTAGCGCCGGCATCATTAAACCCGGCGCGAACGCGCAAAGGCTGTATAGTCTGATTCCACACGGCGGCATTCATCTGCCCCAGTTCATTCTTTGCTTCTGCATACATCAGCAACACATCGGCGTAACGGATGAGAATAAGGTTTAAACCGGAGGAGTAGTTGGTGGCCGCGCGATCGTAGTACTTGTAGAAGTAGTAGCCGGTGGGAGACGCGCCCTGGTCATCCACGGTATTGGTGGCGGGTATGGATCCGGGTTGCGTAAGAATGGTTTGCACCGCTCCGCTGAAATCGGTCACTTTGGAACCATGATGCAGGAT
This sequence comes from Chitinophaga hostae, assembly GCF_018224885.1. GTDB lineage: Bacteria > Bacteroidota > Bacteroidia > Chitinophagales > Chitinophagaceae > Chitinophaga > Chitinophaga hostae. Next base: position 163,154 of record NZ_JAGTXB010000017.1, read on the forward strand.
GGTCGCTTCAAAACGGGGGTCCCTGTTCACGTAGGGATTACTTTCATCATAACCGGAACCGGCTTCCCCAATGGCCTTACCGTTGGTCATGATGTAATCGTTTACCAGGTCCTGTGTAGGCACCAGCACGCTTCTCAGCGCAGCGATGGTTTGCGGCATAAACTGCCGTTGCTTGTCGTAGGTTCTGGCCCCGCCATATTGCAGATCCAGGATTACCTCGCTGTTGTACTCATTGGCTACGGTAAACAGGTTGCTATAGCTGCCAAACAACGAATAGGCGCCGTTATCGGTTTTGTTGATCAGCTGCTCACAATCTGTTACTACTGCCTGCCATTCGCTGCGGAACAGGTGTACGCGTGCGCTGAGCGCTATTGCGGCGCCGCGGGTAATGCGGCCACGGTCGTTCTGCGCCTGCTGCTGGTTGGTGGGCAGGTCTTTCTGAATATCGGCCAGCTCTGACAATACAAACTGTTGTACGGTATTTTTATCGGTGCGCGTAATGGTACGTGACTGCTCTATAGAAATAAGATCCGTATAAAAAGGTACATCGCCATACCAGGCACTCAGCTGGAAATAGGCATAGGCACGGATAAAACGAGCTTCTGCCAGGATGCGGCGCTTTAACGTGGCATCCATATTGGGCACCCTGTCTATATTGGTGGTAACGGTATTACAACGACGGATCGTAGTGTAATAATAAGGCCAGGTATCTACCACACGGCCATTGGCACCATCATAGCCACCGTTTGACACTGCATTTACATTCAGCAGACCTACCCCGCTGTTATAGGCGTTATCACTCAGCGCTTCATCTCCAAAGAAATAATCATCTTTTGAAAGATGTTCATAACAAGCGGTCAGGGCATCTAAGGCATCCTGTGCATCGCGCCAGTAAGCCGTTTCTGTAAACTCCCGCGTAATGGGCTGATCCAGCTTACGACAGCCAAACAACCCGGCGGCTACTACTATTGATAAAAGTAATTTCTTCATACAAGTGATTGTTTAGGCATCAAAACTTTACATCCAAACCAAAGGCAAACGTAGCGGCATTAGGATAATTACGCCCGGCAATGGCGTTGTAATTAGTCATGCTCAGCTTATCATCAAACTGCGTAAACTCAGGATCTACGCCCAGTTCGCGGAAACGTTTAGGCGTAATCGTGATCAGGTTCTGACTGGTGAAATATACCCGTACTCCCTGCATGCCCACGCGTCTCATCAATGATTGGGGCAGGTTGTAACCTACCTGGAAATTTTTCAGACGCAGGTATTTAGTATCAAACAGCCAGTAGTCGGAATACGCAAAATTGTTGGCATCGGCAGATCCGATGGTTACCCGCGGATAGGAAGCATTCGGATTGGTGGGCGTCCAGCGGTCCAGGTGCTGCACCATTGCATGGTCTTCGTTATTATGGAATGCTTCTACGATATCGCCGCGGAGGAACTGGGTTCTCTTACCCACTCCCTGCCAGAACATGCTCAGGTCGAAGTTTTTCCAGCTTACGCTGTAGTTAAAGCCAAACGTATAACGCGGGAAAGGATTACCAAAAATGTAACGGTCGTTTTCATCGATCACCCCATCTTTGTTCCGGTCTATATACCGCACATCTCCCGGCATCACCTGTTGGTTATAGGCAAACGGTACTTTAGGTGCGTTCTTTATATCATCCAGGTTCTGGTATAACCCGTCAGATTTATAACCATAGTAAGAAGCAATCGGGTAGCCTTCTTTTACAATAAAGGTCACATCTGATCCGCGAACGGATTCCTGTCCGAATTTAATCACCTTGTTCAGGTTGTCGGCCAGGTTAAAACCGAAGGTATGGTGGAAAGCGCCGGTGGTAGCCCGATACGACAATGCCAGTTCCCAGCCTTTGTTATTTACCTTACCTACGTTTTCCAGCGGAGCCGCTGTACCTGCAGTTCCTGGTACTGTCTGGAACAGGTAAATACCATCGGTCATCTTACTAAAATAATCGAAAGAGGCGGTCAGCCTGCCTTTAAAGAAATCGGCATCAATACCATAGTTACTCATGGTAGAGATTTCCCATTTCAACAGATCATTATAAGTAGAAAAAGTATTACCGGGTGCAATGGAATTATTAAAGGAATAGTTAGCACCGTTGATAGATACCCTGGACAGGTAGTTGAATCCGCCAATATTGGAGTTACCCACTTGTCCCCAGGAGTAACGCAGTTTAAAATTACCTATCCTGTCTTTAATCTCCTGCATGAAGGCTTCTTCTGTGAGCCGCCAGCCCAGGGAGAAGGCGGGAAAAAACTGCCAGCGGTGGCCGGGCGCCAGCTTGGAAGATCCATCATAACGCCAGGTGATTTCTGCCAGGTATTTATCGTTATAGGCATAGTTCAAACGGCCAAACAAAGAGTTCAACGCATACAGGTTGGGATTTGTCAGATCATTATAGGTGCCTATATCTTTATAGTCGTAAGTGCCATCGGGTTTGGGAATATAGCCGCCGCCGATAGACCAGTCCGGGTCCAGGTTGGTGGTGCCGTAACGCTCTGCGCGGAAGCCATAGTGTTCGTCCACGGCATCGCTGCGCACACCTACCTGTCCTTTTACATAATGTTTACCAAAAGTATTTTCATACTCCGCGGTAGCATATACGTTGGTGGTAAGATCCTTGTATTCTTCCTGTTTGGTTTGGTTATACATGGGCGGTGTAGCCGTAGTATAGTAAGGCGCGTAGGTAAATTTATTGGTGCGGATAAACGAGTTCTCGATATTATACACGCCGGAAGCATTCAGGTTGATCTTGAAATGATCTACCGGTGTAATCACCACATCCAGTCCGCCCATGAGGTTATCGATGGTTTTCAGATTATAACCGCCGTTGGCCAGCAGCGCAATAACGCTGTTACTTGTCAGGTTAGGCACTACCCAGTTTCCCAGGGAATCCTTTACTGCATTGGTACGCGGCACGCGCATGGCGTCGCGGATCAGGAAGCCGATATCGGCTACCTGCGTACGGAAGTTGGAACGGGTATAGGCTGCGTTGGCATTTACTTTTACATACTTACTAACGTCAACGGATACGTTTAAACGGGCATTATATCTTTTATAGAAGAAATCCTGCGGTACATATTTATTCTGCAGCATGTTTCCCTGGTCGAGGTAGCCCATGGAAAACAGGTAGCTGCTGCTTTTACCGCCGCCTGTTAAGCTCAGGCTATGGTTTTGCTGAGGCGTATATTTACGGATCATTTCTGAGAGCATCGATGGCTCTGAACCGCGGTCGTGCCAGTATTTAATATTTTCCGGCGTATACTGCGGCGTTTTACCGGAGTTTACAAGCGCTTCGTTTTTCAGCGTCATATACTGCCATGCTTCCATATTCCGTGGCAGCGTAGTGGGTGTTTGCCAGCCATACATCCCATTGTATTGTACGGAAGGGCGTTCATCTTTCTTACCTTTTTTGGTGGTAATATATACAACACCGTTAGCCGCCTGCGAGCCATAAATGGCGGCAGATGCTGCGTCTTTCAATACGGAGATCGTTTCCACATCATAAGGGTTCAGGTTCTGCAAACCGGCAGTGCCGGCCTGTATACCATCAATGATCACCAGTGGTGCGTTGCCGGTTAAGCTGCCTACCCCGCGGATGTTCATGGTCATAGCGGCGCCCGGTTCCGCGGTACCCTGTTGCATAATAAGGTTGGGGGCTTGTCCCTGTAAGGCCTGGAACATATTTACCGATGGTCTGCTGGTAATATCCTTTGAACTTACAGTGCTGATGGCGGCGGTTACCTGGCCTTTTTTCTGCTGACCATAGGCTGTTATCACTACCTCTCCAAGGTCTTTGGAGTCTACCTTGAGCATGGTAACAATATTGGTTCTGCCCGCGATAGATATTTCAGAAGGCACATATCCTACGGAAGAATATATCAGTACACCGTTGGCGGCGTTGGCCGGAATTTTCAACGTATAGGTACCATCTGCTGTGCTGACAGTCCCGATGCTTTGTCCTTTCAGGCGGATATTAGCACCGGGGACAGGCTCTCCCTGACTATCCACTACACGGCCGGTGATGACGATTTCCTGTTGCTGCTCCCCTATAACGGAAACGCCCATACGCTTCAGGATAATTTTGTTCGCGATCAGCTCGTAGTTGATTTCCAACGGCAGCAGGATCATCTGCAGCACATCATCCAGTTTGTTTTCCTTTACACTCAGGGATATTTTCTGTGCAGCTTTTATATCATCATTTGAATATACAAATACGAGGGAGGTTTGTGCTTCGATTTTGTCCAGTACCTGCGCGAGACTTGCATTTTCTACCTGCAAGCTGACGAGGTAATTGAGAGATGGCGGTCTTTCCTTTTCTTTCGCCGGCTGGTGCTGTACCTGTCGCCGCGTTCCTGCTGCGTATGCCACCTGCGCATGCAGGTCCAGCACGCTCAGTAGCGATAAACAGATTATCAGCGACCCGAAAGGCGAACGAAAAGAAGACTTGTATAGTTCCTTTCTCATAACGTAGTGGTGATTAAAAATGAATTAATATTGGTGTTGGCTTTATTCTCCGATAACTAATGTTGAATCCGTGATACGGTAGTGGAATGCTTTTGACTTACTCAGGTAGTACATGATGTCTTCCAGCGTATTATTATGGAAAGAGCCGGTAAGACGATATTGTTTTGGTGCATTGGCTTCGAACTCCACCTGTTTGTTAAAATTGCGTTGTAAACTGGCGCCGATTTCTTCCAGCGTGGCATTTCTGAATATCAGGCGGCCTTCCGTCCAGGCCTTGTCTTCCGCGCCGATGGTATTGCCTTTGATCAATGTGCCGCTGCTGGCAGTATAGGTTACTTTTACATCCGGTGTTACCAGGATGGTATCGCTGATCTTTTTGGCGCCTTCGTAGCGTGGTATAAATGCTACTTTACCTGTTACCACGGCCGTTTGCACCGGTTCATTCTCATAGGCGCGGATATTAAAGGAGGTGCCCAGTACTTTGATCGTTCCTTTTTTCAGGTGTATAATAAAAGGGCGTTTGGCATTGGTGGCTACATCGAAAAAGGCTTCCCCTTCCAGGAAGATCTCACGGCTGTCGCCTTTAAATTTCTCCGGATAGGTTAGCATACTTTCGGCGTTCAGCCATATTTTGCTGCCATCCGCCAGTTCTATAAACGACCGGGTAGCCTTACCATTACTGCGTTTCACCCATTTCTGACTGACTGCCAGCGGAGCATGATTCCCTTTATTAAGGTAGAAGAAGGTGGTGCCCAGTACCAATACAGCTGCTGCGGCGGCCCATTTCCACCATTTCATTTTCCTGATTTTTGTTTCGGGAGAAGTGATCGCCGTTTGCTGTGATTTTATCTTCGACAGCGTACGTTGCAGGGCCTGCTCGGTATTTTCTGCCGCCAGGTGCGGGGTATCTTCCACGTAATGATACAGATAATGGTAGCGTTCTTTTAATACCGGGTGCTGTTCCAACAGGGCTTCCAGCTCTGCCAGTTCTGCGGGAGTAGCCGACCCGGCCAGTTTACGGGTCACCAGTAAGACGAAATGTTCTTCGTTTATCATAAAATGGAATCGTGTTCAGGAAGAAGGACAGGCAGCGGAGACAGAATTACTTACAGCGGGGAAAAATATTTTTTTGGGCAAGAAAAGATGGGTATCAGTAAAACCCGGGAAACGACAATGCCAGCAAGAGAATGAGCGGGGGCAGCACATTTTTGCTCCTGCCAATGGCGCCCAGCTCTTCGTTCAGGCGGCGCATAGCCCGGAAAAGCTGTGTTTCCACCGTCCGGGGCGAGATCCCGAGAATTTCGGCTACTTCCTTATATTTAAAGCCATCTTCTTTAATCAGCTGGAAGATACGGCGGCACTGTGCCGGGAGCGCCGACACCACCTGGTCCATTTTAAAACGCATCTCCTTCCATTCCAGGTCGCGTTCCAGGTCGATGCTGTTACGCAGATCAGCCGTGTCTGAACCGGAAAGCGGTACTATGCGGAGATGGGAGTATTGTTCGAGGTAGTTGAGGGAATGGTTTTTCACCGCTACAAAAAGGTATACCTGCAGATTGGCTACCCGTTCCAGCTCGGCGCGACGGTTCCAGAGTTTCACAAAAACGTCTGATACAATTTCCTCCGCCGCTTCTTTTACGTGTACATACCTGGTGCAAAAATGCAATAAACGGTCGTACATATGACGAAACAAGCGGGCAAAAGCCTGCTCATCATCATAACGCGCTATTTGCATCTGCCATTCACGAATCTCATCCATGCTCATGTGTTGGCTAAATCGTTTTTGCTTTATGGACAAAAAAAAGAAAACTGCCGCTTCGATTTGGTTGTTGACTACAAGGGAGTATACCTGACCGATCCCTTTTTACAAAGACAATAATAGAGAAAAGGATTTACAAAAACAAACCGGGGGATTTTGCCCTGCCCGGAAGTTTGTCTTGCCCAGGATTAAACTGATTATGACGATTTACAGGATTTTTTTATTGTGATTACAATTTGATTTTAAAAGATTAAAGAATATAGGCAAGAATTCGCTTGTATCTTTTTTAATCTTATAAAATCAAAAAAGAAAAAATCCTGTAAATCGTCATAATCAGTTTAATCCTGGGCAAAACAAACTAACGCTTAAAATCCGGTTCCGTTCTCCATCCTTCCTTTACGGCCCTCACCATCATTTCCGCGGATGATTTGATACCCGTTTTTTTGAGCATATTCTTGCGGTGTTTATCTACCGTTTGTTTACTTATATTCAAATGTGTGGCTATTTCCCGGCTGGGCATGCCGTCCAGCATACAGCGGAGCACTTCTTTTTCCCTTTTGGTAAGTATTTCCCTGGTGGGGATGAATGCTGTTTTTACCGCAACATCCAGGTACGACGGTTCACCGTCGAGTCCTATGAAGGAAAGTACGGGGAGGCCGGATGGTTTAAGATGTGTAATATCTGTGTGAACGCCGAGTGTGCGGAGCAGCTCGCCCTCCATATTGTGTTGCAAAGGGGTTACCTGTTGCAGTATACGGATATATTCTCCGTTGGCTTTCTTTATCCGGAGGTCGTAACGTACTTTATACTTCAATATTTTTTCCGGCGGCAATGCGGCAAAGAATTCAACGGCGGCGTTCTCAAAATCGAGGAAACATCCCATATCTTCCGGGTGAATACAACTGATCATTCCTGCCACCGTACATTCGTTGGCGTTATATCCCAGCATATCGTAAACACCGGGATGTACATATTCAAACTCTCCTCTTACTGCGTTAAAAATAAAGTAATAAAAGTCGCCGACCTGGAAAAAACGGAGCACTTTCTTTTGGATTTCGGGCTCCATGGCAAGGTCCGGTGGGTCCTTACTTTCAGCCATTACCTTCCAGATCTTTCTGGCCTCTTCGTATAATTGGATATTCAACATATACAGATAAATAAACCACGGCAGGAACACCACCATATCCTGTCAATGCAATAACAAGCAACCGGGTTGTCAGGTCAATAAGTTAAAAGATACAAAAACAATTGTAATACTTACGCAGATTAATGCAATGAGGAAGGTATAATCTGCGATCTGCTCCAGTCGTTCGCTTCGGCTATCATTTTTACTTTTTAAAGATAAAAATGATAACAGGCAACTCGCCATCAGTAATAAAGCGGCTATCCCGGTGCAATCATCAATAATGGTGGCATGGTTAAAACCGGCCACTTTTATGGAGGTCAGTACAATCAGGCAAAAGCCCAGGAGGTTGGTGGAGGTATTCAGTATATGTGGCGATTTGCTATGATTAGCCATAAATTTTGTTATTACTGATTAACAAATGATTGGAACACGAATTGAAGAAATTTAGTCCATAGATTCGGTTGCAGATATGTATCTTATGAAAAAAATAACAATCTTAGCCCTGTTATGCTGCCCGGTATTTATTAAGGCACAGCCCGGCACTTACATTGTGACCGGCAGAATCTCCAAACTGGATGGTCCCGCAAAAGTGTATCTGAACAAAGTCATCAACAGGGAGCTGGTAGTAGACTCCGCGGAAGTACATAATGGCCTGTTCCGCTTTGAAGGTACCCTGGATGGACCAATGCGTGCCATGCTGATCCTGGATACCCATGGGGGCATATCGGATTTCGTGCAGCTGCCGGCAAATGCAGATACCCGCCTCTTTTACCTCGAAAAAGGCACCATCAAAGTGCAGGCCCGGGAACACATCAGCAAGGCCCGGATCACTTCTCCTACCAATGAGCTGGAAGCCGGGTATGATGAGGCCCTGAGGTCGGTGAACAAATCCATTGACCAGATCACGAAAAGCTACAATAAAACACCTGCCTCCATAAAAGCTCAAAAGGATTTCCAGCAAAAATTAAATCAACGATATGCGGTTGCCTTCGAAGCCAAAAAACTATTGTTGCAAAAATATATCGCGGAAAACCCGAACTCCTATTTCAGTCTGCTCGCCCTGGAAGACGTTGCAGGCGTACAAATAAACCCTGACCAGATTGAACCCCTTTTTCAAAAACTGTCGGCCGAAGTACGCAACAGCGCCGAAGGCAAGTCCTTTGCCGAAGAAATGAACCGGATACGCAGTCTTGCCGTTGGCTCAGACGCCCCCGATTTTGAGGTTCCCGATATGAATGGCAAACCCGTACGCCTGTCCGATTTCAAGGGTAAAACCGTATTACTCGACTTCTGGGCCTCCTGGTGTGAGCCTTGCAGACGGCAACATCAGTATGTACGCGAAGCCTATAAACAGTTCAAGGATAAAAACTTCACCGTGATCAGCATCGCACTGGATCCTCCTGCCGACCGCTCCTACCTGATACAGGCCATCCGGGAAGATAGCCTTGTATGGACCAACCTCGCCGATCCTGCCACTGATAAAAACCAGGCCGCGAAAGCCTACAGCATAAAACTCCTCCCACAGAATTACCTGATCGATTCCACCGGCATGATCTTTAATAAAGACCTTCACGGAGAATCGCTCCAGCAACAACTCAATAGCCTTTTACTCCATAAAGAATGAGTAAAAAGCCCTACATTTGTCCTTGTTAACTATAAATATAATATATTATAAATATATAAAGAATGGACAAACAGCCCCTTTACTGGGCCGCTAATCTTAAATTATTACGGACAAGGAAAAAGATATCACAGCAACATTTATCCGGTTTACTGGGATTAAACAGGAACAAAATCACCGCCCAGGAAAGTGGTAAAACACGCAATCCCCGCATGGAAGACCTGGTACTGATTGCCGGTTTTTTCAAAATCGATATGGACATCCTGATCAAAACAGACCTTTCGCAGATCCCGGAAACGCAACTCGAAGAGCTGGAAGCCGGCAAAGCGGTTGACCTCACGGGCAGGCATATACGCATTTTACCGATTACGGTCAACAACAGCAACGAAGAGAATATGGAATATGTGCCTGCCCGGGCCAGAGCAGGCTACCGGAGCGGGTTTAGTGATCCTGGCTTTATTGCAGCGCTGCCGAAATTCAGTCTGCCCGATCTGCCGCGAGGAAAAACAATCCGCATGTTTCCTATCAGCGGCGATTCTATGCATCCCATCCCCGATGGCAGTCATATCATCGCCCAATACCTGCAGGACTGGCACCACTTAAAAAATAACACGGCCTGCATCCTGGTATTGAAAGGCGGAGAAGAAGAAATTGTTTTTAAAATAGTAGAGAATCAAATTAAGCAACACGGAACACTGGTGTTGCATTCCCTGAACAGCTACTACGAAACCATGATCGTAAACATTGAGGAGGTACTGGAGATATGGACCTTCGTGGGGTATATCAGTAAGGAGCTGCCAGCCGTTAGCGGTTAGCTTTTAGTCAATGCAGCGGAATTTTTTTTGCCCAGGATTAGACTGATTTTTATGATTTAAAGGATTTTTTTTTTTGATTTTATAAGATTAAAAGATGATTAGTGAAGACAAAGGCAGATATCCTCCATCTGTCTTCGCCCTTCTTTTAATCTTATAAAATCAAAAAAAAAAATCCTTTAAATCATAAAAATCAGTCTAATCCTGGGCAAAAAAAAATCTTGGGCAAAACAATTAATAACTGGTTCGGAATTCCCGCAGCCCCTGCTCCACCCTTGCTTTCAGCTTCTCGCCTGCTGGTCCGTCGCCCGGTTTGGCGATATGGAAAAGGGAAAGTGTATTGCTTTCTTTCAGCTCCCGGCTGCCCTTATCGCTTTCTTCAATCTTTACCACGTTACCGTCGAATTCCAGTCCCAGGTAGTAATCGCAGAACACCGCTTTCATGGCGCTTACCGGGGCTGTAACGCGGTACAGCGAAAAACTGTTTTCCACCGGGTAACGGAAGGTGACAGATAAAATACCATCTTCACTGATGCGGAAAGAGGATTCAATTTTGGCCCCGGATTCCGTCAGGTAAGATAGCTGTGGCGGATATACTATGGCGGCATCATTCAATAGTTTCGTGAACTGGATCGCCGCTTTGGCCCTGGTGCCAGGATTTACAGCCGATTGTGCATACATGCTGCCACACAAAAAGGTCAACAGCAAAAGTAGGTAGCATTGCTTCATAGGTATGATTTCAGGATAGTAATGCGTAAATATATAATATATACCGCATATATTATAACTTTCGGAAGACGTCAACTTTTAACTGCCTTCCGGCCCTGGTAAACTATTCCGGGAGCTATCCGGATATTCTTAACAAATCTTTAGTTTTTCTGTGTCAAACTAACACGTACTTTAGCCGCCTGGAATAACGGATCATTCCATCACGGGCTTCCCTTCTCTTCCACCCCGGTATTTAAAATTGTTTACAATCTTTTACAGTTCATTAACAAGTTAGACTTCTTCCGCATACTAACTTCACGGCCTTATTCAGCACCTGTGATTTGTTTAGAAAATCGATTTAGCAACAAGTAAAGTTTATCGAACCAAAATTTATTTACCAACAAGAGTAGACAAACACTACTAACACAAATTCAAGAACGTCAGCCAATTTCATCGTAACAACTGGCCATTCAGCATCCAGTATCATTCATAAGCTTCAAATTAAATTACATGACTGTTAATTTTACAAAATACAGCCATAGCTGCGCTGTTATGTTATTAACGTTCTGCCTCACCATCATTTCCCTATCCGGCATCGCGCAGGTAAAACCTGCCGCCAACCAGATTACGGTATCAGGATTTGTACGGGACGGCTCTGACGGTAACGCCCTGCCCGGAGTTTCTGTCAGCATTTCAGATTCCAGATCAGGTGCTATCAGCAACCCGGACGGTAGTTTCACCGTTAAAATGGCAGCAGGCAGTATGCTCACCTTCACCATCGTTGGCTACCTGCCCCGCACCATTACGCTAAAGGAAAGCAATGCTCATTTGATAGTGAGCCTGCCGGTCGACAAAAAAGTATTGAAAGATGTAGTCATCATCGGTTACCAGGAAGCTTCCCGTAAAACGGTGACCGCAGCGGTGACTTCCATCAATCCTAAAACATTGATGGACGTGCCCACACCTACATTTGACGCGCTCTTACAGGGCCGCGCACCTGGGCTGGATGTACAGAATTATTCCGGTGAACCAGGTGTAAGAAGTAACGTGGTGATGCGTGGTAACACCGCTGTAAGCCGCACCATCAACAGTGATCCCAGCAGCAATGTGGGAAAAACCAGTCTCGCCCGCGCACTGAGCGGCCCCCTCTACGTAATCGACGGGGTACCTCAAACCACGGAAGATATCGCCGCCATTAACTACGGCACCGGTACCAACACAGATGTAATGGCCGGTATCGCCATCAATGATATACAGAGTATAGATATCCTGAAAGATGCCTCCGCAGCAGCTATTTACGGCTCCAGGGGCGCTGGCGGTGTCATTATCATCAAAACCAAAAGAGGTATCTCCGGAAAACCAAAAGTAGATTTCTCTACCTATCATGGTATCACCGAAAGGCCACAACTGGAAAAAGTGGTGATCGGCGCGGAAGAACGCAGGGCCAAATGGGAACTCATTAACCATTATGGCGCCTGGGGTACGCTGAAAGACATCCCGCAAATCCTGACGGATAGTCTCAATCCCGCCTATAACAACGCCAACGACTACCAGGGCGCCATGTTCCGCACCGGCAGGGTTGACAACTATGATGTTTCCATTTCCGGAGGTAACGACCTGGTTAACTACCGCTATGGTCTCAACTACTATGATGAACAGGGTATCGTTAAAAAATCAGGGCTGAAACGCTATAGCTTCAGCAGCAGCACAGCTTTGAATCTTTCACCTAACGTGAAGATCTCTACGCAGATCCGTTATTCCAAACTCGACAGACCCCGGTCTCTCAGTGATCTTTCCGGTGGCTTCGGTGCGTTTAACGGCGGGTATTATGCTTCCAGCCCATTGCCTACTTCATTGTTGTATATGACCGATGCTACGAAGGATTTTATTTTTGGCAACGGCAGCGACGCCACCGATAAAAACACCAACGATAACCTCTCTATCAGCCCCGTGATCGACTGGCGGATATCAAAGAAATTTAATTTCACTACCGTCCTCTCCTTTACGCAAACCAACAGCCGTATGGATGCCTATACACCGGGCGTTACGCGCAGAGACGGTACCGGTATGGCCACCAGCTTCACCGACAAATCCAATACCTACCTGATGAGCAATACCCTGCAGTATACTACCTCGCTGGGTGCCAATCATTCATTCAATATACTGGCTGGTCAGAATACAGAATTCTGGGAGTACCGTTCCACTTATGCTTATGCTATCGGCATTCCGAATGACCAGATCCATACCGTTACCGTACTGAATAAAAACCTGGCCGATACCCGCTCCGACCTGTTGCAGAGTGGTATCCAGTCATTATTCCTGCGGGCCAACTATAGCTATAAAGACCGTTACCTCTTGTCTGGTGTAATTACCGCGGATGCATCTTCCCGCTTTGGCCGGAATAACCGCTGGGGTTACTTCCCGTCTATTTCCGGAGGCTGGATCATCAGCGATGAACCGGCACTGAAGTCTGCCAGCAACTGGCTCACTTTACTGAAACTGCGCGCCAGTTATGGTGTAACCGGAAGACAACCGGATGGTGGTGACAACTACCTCTCCTATAATACTTACTCCATTGGCGCAGGTAATTTCCCCGGAAGCACCAACCCGGCTACCGGCAATAACTATGCGTTTGGTTACAACGGTATTCCGGCGGTAGCGCTGAATTTCGATAAAGGCTTAACCAACAATAACCTGAGCTGGGAAAAAAATACCCAAACCAACCTTGGTCTGGATGCAACCCTGTTCAATGGCCGCATCAACATCATAGCAGATGCCTATGTTAAAAATACCAATGGTGGTATCTTTAATCTCAACGTACCTGTTACCACCGGCTACTCTATTCTCACCGCCAATGCCATTGGTATCCGCAACACCGGTGTGGAACTGCAGCTGATCGCCAACGTACTGAAACCATCTTCTGCGTTCCAGTGGCAGGCATTATTGAACCTGGCCCATAACGATAATATTATTACCTCCCTGCCAAACGGAGGCCGTGATATTTATCTCGACAAATACCTGTTACGCCAGGGGCAACCGCTGAACTCATACAATGTATTTAACAAAACAGGCATCTACTTAACAGATGCGGATGTACCCGTAAGCAAAGTAAGCGGTCAGCCACTCAGTTTTTATGGTTATCCGTTCAGAGGTGGTGATCCGATCTGGCAGGACACGAACGGCGACGGTATATTAGACGATAAAGATTATATCCCTGCGGGCAATCCAAACCCTAAAGTAACCGGCGGTTTTGGTAACACCTTCAGCTATAAAGGCTTCTCGCTTTATGTTTTCTGCACATTTACTGCCGGCAGGAAAATCTTTAATGATTACCTCGCGGGTAAACTGTCGCAGCTGGTACCAACAGATGATGGCGATCCTAATCCTTATCATTCTATTTCCACCCATGCCTTCCCTGACCTGAGCAATATCGACTACTGGAGAAACCCCGGTGATAACTCAGCGTATCCTAGTCTGAGCTCCGTATATGGCACGCATTACAAATATGCAATGGTTAGTTCTGCCTGGATTGAAAGCGGGGCCTATTTCCGTGTAAAAAATGTGTCGCTCTCCTACTCCTTTAACCAGGGTATGTTAGATAAAATTCATCTGAGGCGTTTGAGGATCTACGCACTTGCAGATAACCTGTATCTCTTTAAACAATCCAAACACATACCTGATCCGGAACAGGTAGATGCTTTCGGAATATATAGCGGCAGTGGTTATCCCATTCCCAAAAAGTTCACACTGGGTCTGGATCTTAGCCTTTAAAACATCAAAAACGACATCATGAAAAAACATCGCTTATATATCGCATATGCTGTTGCTGTTATTTCAGCGGCAACACTGGTATCTTCCTGTTCAAAAATACTGGATCTTGAGCCGCATAACTCTACGTTTACCAATGCCTACTTTACCAGCGAATCGGATGCTAACACCGCGCTGTCCGGCGCCTATGCCATCCTGAGAAATATCATGATCAGGGATAACTCCTGGCATAAATACGGCGACATCGTGTCCGGCGAACTCAGTATAGACGGCGGCAAGGATAACGGCAATTACAATATCTCCAATGGCGAATTTATTGGACTGAATGTAGGCAGTAACAACTGGAACTGGCAACAGTACTACCAGCTGATCCAGCAGGTGAACCTGATCATCAATAAAGTACCAGGCATTCCTGACAACAAATTTGCGTCTGTTAACACGAAGCGCCACGTAATCGGTGAAGCTTACTTCCTCCGTGCCTTTACGTACTTCTATATGAGCCGGATTTGGGGAGATATACCTTTAAAGCTCCAACCCGATCTGGATGTATCTACAGCCAAGAATATTCCGAGAAGTCCGGCCGACAGCGTATGGGCACAGTGCCTGGCCGATCTTGAAACGGCAAAGCCCAACCTGGATTTTGGTTATGATGCCAACGAAGGAGAAAGGGCGGTAAGAGCCAATAAAGGCAGCGCCTTTGCGCTGCAGGCACATATCCTGGCCTGGAAACACGATTATGCAGGTTGCGCGGAAGCAGCCAATACTGTGATCACCAACGGCGGCTATGTATTGCAGGATGCAGCCAATTATATGAAAGTATTTATTGGTAAAACGCATGAAGGTATCTTCGAAATAAATATCAGCGACGCACAATCAGAAGGGCTATCGCTGCAGAATAACCCGGGCTTCGGTGTAACGCTCCGCATGCCTTTTATCGATGGCAAGGACCCGATCGAATGGCCGGTAAGCACCAACTTTGTCAACAGGCTGTTCCAGGGTGATTCCGCACATGATATCCGCTACAGGAATTTCTTCTTTGAATCACAAACCAGCCAGGGACAGATCATCAAATTTGCCAACATTGCCTACGCTGACGGATCTACGAAAAAGGATGCGCGCCTGAGTAATAACCTCATCATCTTCCGCCTGGCAGATATCATGCTGCTGAGAGCAGAAGCGCTCCATAACCTGGGTAAAGACGGCGACGCCCTGTTGTTACTTAACAAAGTACGTCAGCGTGCAGGTATCAGCGACTATAATGGCGGCGGCGATGAACTGGCTACCACCATCCTGGAAGAACGTTTGCGCGAACTTTATTTTGAAGGACATGCCTATTATGACCTGGTACGCACCAAACAGATCTCTTCTTACAACGATCATTTTCCCAGTGCACAGTTCCAGAACGGTTCCCCTACCGGGGGCTGGCTATGGCCTGTGGACCCTGCTATGTTCAAGGATGATTACACCCTGGTACAAACGCCTTACTGGAGAGGAAAACTTTAACCAACTAAAATCAGCAGTATGAAAAATATATTATATCCCGGTATCATCGCATTCGTCAGCATCCTCCTGTTCTCCTGTAAAAAGGATTACACGATTGGTGGCAGTGTACATGATCCGCATGTAAACATGACGACTTACGATTACCTGAAAACAAATCATCTCTTTGATACGATCGTCATGCTGATTGATAAAACCGGGCTTAAAGACGAGGTAAATGCCAGCGGTACTTTTTTTGCGATCACCAATTATGACCTGGATAACTACATCGACCAGAAACGGGAAGAATTACGGTTAACAGATCCAAACGCCCTGTTTAGTTATGATTCACTGGATTTTAATAAACTGAAAGATTCCCTCCGCGCCTATATGTTCAAGGATCAGATCACGCTGGACAAGGCCGTAAAAACCGGGAAATTTTACACGGCTAAAAACGGGGAAAGACGCCTGGTACAGGGCATACCTACCAGCGAGAACACCAACAGTGGCGTATTCACCCAATACCCGGTCATTCTCTATCTCACAAAGGTAATTCCCAAACCCGGCAGCCCGGTTCCACCGGATGAATCAGGGTTATCTAACCTGACAGCGGACCAGTTTTTACAAACCCGCTGCCAGACCACCGGGATCATTACCACCACCGGGATATTGCATGTGCTGAACAACAAACACGTGTTCACTTACTTCCAGGATAAGTTTAACTGAGTATTTACCCTTACGCAACTATTATGAAAAGACATATAAAAACTTTCGGTTTCACCCTGCTTGCCGCTACTGCCCTGTACAGTTGCTCAAAAGTGGAAAAAGGCTATCTCAGCGACCAGATACGGTATGTAGATAATCCGATCAGGATTAAACGCGGACAGGTACAAAATACCTCTCCTGTAAGTAACGACGGGTCCAGTGCCCCTGTAACATACGAGCTGCTGGATTTCCGTGATGTGCTCAAACATCAGCGTGCCGATAGTCTGTTTACCAACTATGAGCGTTACGAATGGATTGCACAGTTTGATCCGGAGAAAGATACCACGGTAGCTTTGCTGAATAAAAAGCGGCAGAAAGTAAGTACGCCCTGCTGGCAATTTAATAAATACACAGGCGCCTTTACTTTTTTTGGTACCTCTGTGAAAGTGCCCCTGGGTACTTATGAATTTGATATCCGGGCCACCAATCAGAATGGTTCCAAAGTGTTTAAAAATATCGCCACCATTACGATGCTGGACGAGCCTCCTTACAACATCGGCGATGGCGGGGCCGCCTGGTTCCGTGATGGTACCAGCACCAGCGGTGACCTTGGCGCTCCTATTGTCACTATCAAAAAACTATCTGATGAGGGTACCAACATTATCCTGAAAATAGCAGATCAGAATGGTAAATACTTCAATCCTTCTAAAGGAGAAATCATCAGGAGAGGCGACCGCAGCGACTTCCAGACGTACGCGCAATTCCACCCGCTAACGCTCACGGATACTTCCATGACCTGTAATTTTGAAACCACACCGTTTCCTTTATTACAAAGCGCTTATGGCTACCTGATTTACTACCGTATCCCCAGTAACTTTGTTACCGTGGATCCCGGCTACGCACCTACCAATGACCCGGTGTACAACGTAAATCCCAGGTTCCAGTTCCAGATTTTCCAGGAAGGTACCTACGAGGTAACCGTTAAAGTAAAACACGTGAATAGAAAATAAACGAGACATGCCCATCAAAA
>NZ_JAGTXB010000018.1 GCF_018224885.1 Chitinophaga hostae
TTGAACGAGATTAGTATTCTTACTCAATTCATCCACGCTAATGGGGAAAAGGTAGTTAGCCGGCGTTTTGAATACCTGTTTGATAACCGGTATTACCTGGTTGAATGTACTTTCATCTGCCCCCTGGTAATTCATACCATAAATGGTTTGATTAAAGTACTGATTGCCCTGTTTCCACCTGCGGATATCCCAGAAGTACTGTCCTTCAAAAACCAATTCAATATTTCTTTCCTGCCGTATGATGGTTCTCATTTCGTCTTGTGTAAAAACCGGCGGATGACCGGCAATAGCCCAGGAAGCCTGCACCGTAGGCAGCTTGGATCTCAGCCTGATGGCATTCAGATTATCCAATACTACCTGCTGTTGATCTGTTCCATAATATTCATTCAACGCCTCTGCATAGGAAAGATATAATTCCGATAACCGCATAATAGGCCAGGGATATTTCACCATGGTAAAGTCATTATCCGTTGCTACCGTTTGCGGGTGTACTACTTTCTGTACAAGAAACCCGGTCAGAGAATAATTGGTTGATCCGGAGCTCCAGCCCTGCTGACCACCGGCTTTAAAATCCATTTTCTCAGCAGTGCCATTCACATAATACAGTCCCTGATCATATGCCACTGAGGCGTAATAACGCGGCTCCCGGTGCAGGTTTACATTCATCGTATGCGCCGATGCATCAACATTGTACCTGCCCTCGTAATCCCAGGTAGGATCTTTATCGATAGGTAGTCCGTTCTCCGTATAAAATGATTCCACCGTTCTCATACTTGGTCCGATGCCATTGTATGTATTACCGGTTAATGGCGCACAGTTTTGCTGCCATTGATAGTAGCCTTCAGGAGGCGAATATCCCCAGATCAGCTCGGGATTCCAGGGATCCACCATGGCAAAACGATAAGCAATGATACCGCTGTCGCGACGGGTAGCAGAAAATAAATTCTGAGGTCCTTTGTAGTCAGCAAACTGGTACAGGTGCCTGTTAGCCTGCAAAGCTGCATCCATTGCTATTTTAATGGCATCTATAGCACGTTTCCATTTTTCTTTATCATAGCTGAGGTTCATCAAAGGAGCGCCTTCCTTATTCTTAAAATTGCTGTAATATTCAGTATTACCGTTAAACTGTGGTGATGCTGCGGTTAACAGCATGCGTGCTTTGATGGCCTTTACGGCCACGGTTGTGATACGTCCCATTTCATTCTGGGCCGGTAAAGTAACCGGTAACTGGGAGATGGCCTCATCAAACCTGCGTGCTATGTAATTAACACAGGAATCGTATGGCATCCTCGCAGGGAAGATATCATCGCCGGTGCTGGCATTAAAATCTACCTGGTGGTCAATTAAAGGGATAGGCCCATACTGACGGAGCAAAATATAATGATAGTAGGCTGCCAGGAAGGTGGCCTCACCTTTCCACCGGGTTTTATCTGCATTTGTTACACCGGGTACTTTATCTACGTTATCTAAAAAAATATAGCATTGCCTGATGCCTTCAAATGCGCTGATAGCAGGCAAGCAGTTTTTCCCTTCCCAATAGTTAAACAATGGATTGGACGAGTTTTGTTCTCCCCGCAGCAAGCTGGAAATAACATTTCCCTGCCAAACCACTATTGCCTGGTCTGTAGCGCAGGCGCTGATGGTGCCATAGCTCGCATCGTTTTCCTTTGGCATATAGGAATAAAGCGAGTACAAGAACTGCATGGCTGTATTATAATTCTGAAATGCCGCATCAATGGTAGCCGTATTGGGTGGTACGATATCCAGGTATTTTTTGCAGGAAAATAATCCTGTGAGGCTTAACACCAATACCCCGCTTATTAATATTATTTTATGCTTGATGAAATTCATAATGATCTTTTTTCTGATTAATAACAGCTGTTGGGTTACAGGTTGAACTGTGCGCCCAGGTTAAAAATGACCTGCGGAGGATAACCTAATCCATTACCACCACCCTGTTCCGGATCCCACAATTTAAATTTGGAGAACGTAAGGAGGTTGAGTCCCCTGAGATAAATCCTGACCAGTTTTGAAGGGGTATAGCCTAATTCAAGCTGTTTCAGGCGTACAAATGAAAAATCGCGTAGCCACCAGGAAGAATTCTGTTCATTGTTGGGAGCTGTTTCCACTGCGGTGAGGCGGGGATAAAAGGCATGCAGGTTTTGGTTGTCAACAGACCAGTGATCTTCTGCAATAGCAGCCAGTACATTATTTTGTGACCTCCCAAACGGACTAAATCCACCGATAAAAGCAGATACCCTGGAAGTACCCTGGAAAAATGCACCCAGGTCGAACTTTTTATAGGCGATCGTAAACCCGGCGCCATAAACAATTTCAGGCACAGAGGGATACCCCATTGCTATCCGGTCGTTATTATTAATACTACCATCGCCGTTAAGATCTTTATATTTAATATCACCAGCGTGCGAGGTAGTAAATACAGGGCTATGCGCCGCTTCATTTGCATCAATAAACAACCGTTCGGCCAGCAGGCCGCGGTTGGTATTAAGCGGATGCCCTATGCGGGACAGGTTATCCAGGCCCAACGCTGCATAGTCGGGCTGATCATAATACAGGATGGTATTATGCGCATAAGTGAACGTTCCTCTCAGGGAAATATTCAGATCATGGTTCACGCTATGGCTATAGGCCAGCGTGGCATCAACTCCCCTGTTCAGTACCCTGCCGATATTGGAGTAAGGCAAAGCGCTCAATACGCCGGCTGTTGCCGGTATGGTAGCTCTTTGCTGGTAAATATTGCTTCTTATTTCGCGGAACCAGTCTACATTTAATGTGAGTTCATTGAACAAGCCCAGATCCAGTCCTATATTCATTTTTTTACTGATCTCCCATTGTATATTATTATTCGGATACCTGGTGATCTGTATACCATTTCTTGAATTGTCGAAGTTTACGCCCGTGGTGAAACTATTGTCACCACTATTCATGTTCACCACGCTAAGATAAGGGAAACGGTTACCGCCAATCTGGTCATTACCCGCCAGGCCATATGATCCGCGCAGCTTTAAGAGCGTAATGGCATGAGACAGTTTAGTGTCCCCGAAGAACTTTTCATTGGAAATTACATAGGAAACGCCGGCGGCCGGGAAAAGGCCGTAGCGATGACCTTCTGCAAAATTTTCCGACCCGGTATACCCCAGGTTCCCTTCTATGTAATAGCGTGAATCGTAACCATAGGCTAACCGGCCCGCCCAGCCTTGCTTACGGGAAGGAAGCGTGCTGACAATATTATCACCCGGGTTATTGGTATTGTATTCGCTTCTTAGAAACACCAGCATACCTGATACATCATGCTTATCATTAAACATGCGGGTATAATTCAACGTGGTTTGCATGTAGAGCGTGCGATCGCCGGAGTTGGTTCCTGACTGGCTTAACGCAGTAGATCCGCCTGCGGCACTGATCCAGTTTAAATTATAAACAGGCGTTTTGCCAGGATCTGCCTCGTAACCACCCAACGTATAGTAGTAGGGTGTATACTTACGGGTGATACCGCTGCTGGACCAGTTTTTAAACGAAATCAGGGCATTAAAACTCAGCCCCGGCGTAACCATATCCAGCTTTTGAGAGCCGCGCAGGGTAGAAAGAATGGTAGATGCCGCATTTTGATTATACCCCTGCACCATATCTGCATAGGGGTTATCGCGGGTGTTGGCGATATTAAATCCATCCGTTTTATTACCGAAATAAATATGATCATTTACAACGTCCGGGGGTACAGGATAAAAGGCCGGGAAGTCCACCGCATTGGCGCCCATCACACTGCCAAACAGTGAGGAAGCGGAGTTTGCAGGGCCTGTATTCTGATAAAAATCAGCATTAATATTCAGCTCCAGCTCTGTTGTTTTGGTAACATTTACGTTGACGTTATTGACAAAATTATAGCGGTTGTTATTAATATTATTTTTAAATCCGCTTACGAGGTTGTTTCTAAGCACGCCCTGATCTTTGTAATAGGCAAGGCCCATATAATAACGGGCAATTTTGCTGCCGCCCTGTACATTCAGGTTGGCGTGCTGGCTGAGTCCATAATCCTTGAACAATAATTTATACCAGTCTACATTAGGATAAGCATATGGATCGAGTCCCTTAGCGGTACCGGCAATTTTATCAGCGGAGTACCTGTCGGCATTATAGGGGTTATCATTTTTCAATGCCTCGTTATATAACTTCATATAGGAAACGGCATCGGTAAATTTCACGATTTGCGTAGGTGATGATACCGTGTTTTCCACCAAGGCCGTAATCCTTGGCTTCTCCATTAATTTACCATGCTTTGTTTCTATTAATATTACACCGTTTGCGCCCCTTGCACCATACAGCGCTGTAGAAGCCGCATCTTTTAAAATAGAGAAGCTTTCGATGTTAGCCGGATCAATGCTGTTAAGGTCGCCCCCGGAAATTTCGATACCATTCAAAAAAATCAGCGCGCCGGTACCACCATAGGTTGACACGCCCCTGATCCAGAATTCGGCGCCACTGCCTGGTTCTCCTGAAGGCTGCCGTGCAATAACGCCGGCCAGTCTGCCTGCAAAGGAGGAACTAAGCGTACTCGAAGGGGTTTTCAATTCTGCGGGAGAAATGGAAGTCACTGCCCCAACCACACTGATCTTCTTTTGTTTGGTATTAAATCCTGTTACCACAATGGAGTCGATATTCACCGCAGCAGACTCCAGCAGCACCTCCATAAAACCGGATCCTGTAACTGCTTTCTCTTTATTTTTATAGCCCAGGTAAGCGAATTGCAGGATTGCGTGATCATTTTTTACCGTAATGG
Organism: Chitinophaga hostae; assembly: GCF_018224885.1. Lineage (GTDB taxonomy): Bacteria > Bacteroidota > Bacteroidia > Chitinophagales > Chitinophagaceae > Chitinophaga > Chitinophaga hostae. Next base: position 4,799 of record NZ_JAGTXB010000018.1, read on the forward strand.
TAAATTCTCCGGCTGCATTGGTATAGGTACCATTAACAGTTCCTTTTTCTTTAATACTCACTCTTTCCAGTGGATCTCCTTTTTCATTGGTTACCCTTCCGCGGATCTGCAGTGGCGGCGCCGGCTCATCTATCGGGTCCGGTGGAGTTTGATTTCGGTACTTAATAATAATAGTATTGTATCTGATCTCGTACGTTAGTGGAAGCGCTTTGAAACAGTCGTCAAACACCGCTCTGAGCGACGCATTCTTTACATCAATATCTAATCCAGGTACATCTTTTACCAGGTCGGGATTAAATATAATCTGGTAGCCGGTTTGGCTCCTCACTATCTGAAAAACTTTTTCAATGGTAAGACGCTTGCCGGAAATGGTCACACTTTGGGAATAAGTGCTGGCACTTACCTGCATACAGGCCGCAAATAATAAAATGGCTGTTAATCTCATGGCGATTATTATCCGATTTTTGGTTGATGAAGGGGATAGCCACCCCTTTTTACAAATAGCAACAGGTTTGCTATGTACAAGTAGATTCATATATTTGTACAGTTTAGTATTACAATAAATTTTTGCAAAAGATTTCTAACGTGATCTAAACAGCCCCGGGTACCGCCTGCCAGCGATATCCGGTTTTTGTTGGTTCTACATACATGACATTTCTATAGATTCATTGGCATTTATTTAAATGGTTACTTTATGTGGAATTATTATTTTGACACACGGGAAACAGTTACCCGGTTGCCTGTTACGCTAAAGTGAAGCCTGCCGTCTGCCTCCAGGATTTCGAATAGTTGTGCTGCGTTTTCTTTCTGCATGATATCTCCCGAAAACCTGATACCAGACATATCTCCCTGGTAGATGATATCTACATTATACCATCTGGCAATCTGGCGCATGATCTGCCTGATATCCGTGGATTTAAATACAAATTTCCCGCTTTTCCAGGCCAGCTCCTGTTCCAGGTCAGCTTCCCGGACCTCAGGTTTATTTAAGTTGTTGGATAAAATGGCCTGCTGGCCGGGCCTGATCAATACATGGCTGTTTCCTTTGTGAACATCTACCGAACCGCTGACAAGGGTCGTTTTTACCGCGGATTCATTTGCGTAAGCCATCACATTAAAATGTGTTCCCAACACATTTACCTCTCCCCCATCTCCGGAGGGAAGAACTATTTTCACGGTAAAGGGGCGCTTTCCATGCCCGTTTTTGGATAACAGGTGTGCCACCTCAAAATAGGCTTCCCCGGTTAATATCACCTCCCGCTGACTATCAGGAAACGAGGCAGGATACTTTAAGGAGGAGGCGGAATTAAGAAAAACGTGTGTGCCATCGGATAATACCACTTCATAGCGGCCGCCTGCCGGGGTAACAATTGTATTGTAGGCAACAGTTGCAGGTAATAGATTAATGGGACTGCTATACGCCAGCAGCCCGCCTTTATGTTGAATAGCGGTGCTATTGCCCTGCCGGGCCAACGTATCATGGGAGTTGTTATCCAACGTAACCTGTGACCCATCGGCCAGTGTTAGAATGGCCTTGTTGCTGCCCGGTGCGAGGCTTTTTTGTTTTATATCATTTAATGCCAGCCGTTTTTCCGGGGTAGTTCGGCTTTCCATGGCTTTAAAACATAACGCCACCGCAAAAAATACGGCCGCCGCAGCTGCCGCCCAGGTCCAGTAAAGATGCTTATTCTTCGACCGGCTTACATGATCTTCACCAGGAACCTGGTCTGCAAGGGATAAAGACAGACCCGCTTTTCTAAAGATGTTTTGCGTTAGTTTGTTGGTATCATAATGTTCCAGCTTCAGCAAATCAGTCCTCAGCGGTTCACCACTGGCGATTTCCCGGTAAATCTTTTCATTTCCGCTGCTATCGGCTATCCAGGCACGCAGGGAGGCCAGCTCCTCCGCCGTAATTTCTTTGTTCACCTGTTTTTTTATCAGCGAGGCGATGTATAGTGCTTCGCTTATTTTTTTTTCATCCATATGGTACCTCTTCCGGTATATAACACCGCATGTACCGTATTGTACCACGTAAAAAACATTATTTCTGAAAAAAATTTCCTGGAACTGGAAAATCCCGGGGAATAGCGCCTGTTTTACAGTTTCCCCCTGATGGCGAGTAATAAGGTGATGTATAGTATGATGCGATCGCCCGGGTGCCCCTTTAAGAGGCCTCTGATGATGGTGAGCGCCTTTGTTTTCTGATTGCGCACCGTTTGGCAGGACAGGTCCAGTTGTGCGGCTATTTCCTGATTACTTAGCTGATCTATATACCCCATGATAAATATTTTCCTCATTTTATGGGGGAGGCTATCTATAGCACTGCGTACCTCTGCCATTAATTCGGCATAAATTATCTCATCTATGGAAATAGTTTCAGTGCTTAACCTGCTGAAAGCATCATGTTTTGTTTTTTCCCGCTCTTTACTTCGCTTAAAATTCAAACTGGCGTTCCTGGCGGCCATGTAAAGAAATTTCCGCACCCCCAACAAACTATCGAATACTGTATGCTTTTCCCATAGTTTAACAAATATGTCTTCCACAATATCCTCTGCTGCTGCCCTGTCAAATACTATTTTCTCCACATAACTGCAGAGCACCGGTCCATAAACGCGGATCAGGTACCGATAAATGTCCTCATTTCCTTCTTTCAAAAGGACGAGACAGTGTTCATCACTTTTAACCTCCATATTTATAGTATGATCAGTAACCTTTGAAAGTAAACTTTTCTATTTTATAAGGATATACGCAAACGCTTGCGTAAAATATGGAGCCGGGGTTATGCCGGAATATTTTTATGGAATAGGTATACCTCAGCATCTAACCTTGGAACTTTTAAATATTTGAAGATGTCGAACCAACCAAAAGCAATCATCATCAGAAAAAGTATAACTACCTGTCTTTTCCTGTTGGCCAATATGATAACGGGTTATTCGCAGGATACAAACACGAGATGGCTCAATGAAAATGCACATGTAATAAATGCTGATACGGCTACATCAACTACCGACTTCAACTTTCTCGCTGCTGAATTAAAAAACAACATGGTATTCGGGCTTGGTGAAGCTTCTCATGGAACAAAAGAATTCTTCAATCAAAAACGCAGAATCATTGAATACCTAATCGTTAATCTGGATTATAAGCGTTTGGGCTTCGAGTTTCGCGAATCTTACATCGATCCACTCAATCAGTATGTAATAAATGGTACGGGAGATCTGAAAACCCTGATGAAGGATATGGTGCTTTATAACACAGAAGAAATTTACGACCTGTTCCAATTTATAAAATTATACAATAGCAAACAGCCTCCATTAAAAAAAGTCAGTGTATTTGGTTTTGACCGGGAAGAATATGCATCCGACCCGCTTAACCGGGATAAATTTATGGCTGAAAACATCATTGCCGAACAAACATCCCATCAACTCAAAACAATGATCTGGGCTCACAACGTCCATATCGCCAAGGACACCACCATGGCCCAATTCAAAGGAATGGGATATTATCTGCAACAAAAATTCGGCGAAAATTTTTATGTATTGGGCTTTGATACTTTTAAAGGTTCGGTAACACTAATAACGGCGGATGGGTTGACAAAGCAAGACTTTGAAACAGAAAAAGGATCATTTTCAGAGATGTTTGCAAAAGCAAATCATGCTACTATCTATATACCTTTCAATTTAAAGCCGAATCCTTTCTCAGGTGTAAAAAACAATATCACCAATATATATGCAAACCGGACAAGTGTCAACGCTTTACCCATAATACCGGGTGCCGATTTTGATGCCATCTTATTCATAAAAACAACCTCCGCATCAAGTATTATAGGTACAGGTAAATAAGTGAAATATGCTCAATCAATCGATTTTATCGATAGTTTCAATAGAAAAATATCATTTTATATATCCATAGGATTGTCGGAATTTGCAATGCTAAAGGAGATAAAAAGATATGACGCCGGAATTCAGAAAAGCAAAAGAACAGGATGCCACACAGATCTGGTCTATATTGGAGAAAGCAATTGCCCGCAGAAAGGCAGATGGCAGCGAACAATGGCAAAATGGCTATCCCAACCCGGAAATAGTTGAATCCGATATCAATAAGGGCTATGGCTATATATTAGCTGATGGTGAAACCATGATCGGCTATTGTGCAGTGATGATCAACGATGAGCCTGCATACGCCGATATAAAAGGCCAGTGGTTAACAGATGGTGACTTCGTGGTCTATCACCGGGTCGCCATTGCTGAAGCGTATTTAGGAAAAGGGATGGCACAGGAAATGATGAGGCAGATTGAAAACTATGCGTTGACCCATCATATCAGCAGTATCAGGGTGGATACGAATTTCGACAATAAAGGGATGCTGCACCTGTTTGATAAGTTAGGTTACACCTATTGCGGCGAAGTAATACTGGCCGGCGCCCCAAGAAAAGCCTACGAGAAAGTCTTACCGAAAAAATGAGGTATGCTGTCTCAGGCATCCGTTTTTGTGGGTTCATAGTAAAACACCACTGCACCGCCACCCAAGGTTTTTGTTTTTAAGAGTTTGAGACTGATTCTTTTGCTTATTTTGCCAAACAACGGCAACCCGCTTCCCGCTATTACCGGGTGAACGCAGAATTGGCATTCATCCACTAAATCGAGGTTGATTAGCGCGATGATCAAACTGGGGCTGCCCACTAAAATATCTCCACCCGGCTGTTGTTTGAGATCTCTGACCTCTGCTTCAATATCCCGGTTCGCTAATCTCGCACTTTCCCAATCCAGGCTTTTCAGTGTGCGGGAAAAAACAATTTTGGGAATCTTGTCCATTAGCACGGCGAAGTCGTCTGCTGCTTTGTTGCCAGTAGGATTTTTCACAAAGGGCTTCCAATACTCCATCAATTGATAGGTTATCCTTCCGTATAGAATGGCGTCTGCATCATTTAACAGGTCGGCATAATGTTGATGCAGTTCTTCATCCGCGGTTACTGCCGTGTGATCACAAAACCCGTCAAGTGTCATGTTAATTCCTGCAATTATTTTTCTCATGTTGTTTGATTTAAATCAATAGTAAAAGATAATCAAATGGATCTTCCCGGAACTATCCGCAAAATTTGCAACAACGCTAAAGAGCGGCGCTGATTAACTTCGAAGCATACCGGTTAAAATCACTCCTTTTCACGCCGGTTATTTTTTCCAAAGCAGCAAAATAATTGGCATCCCCTTTTTCCCTTTTGCCACAACCCAGTAATTCCAAAACCGCCTGAAAACCTTTCTCCTTTTCAATTTCTTGTACTATCAACGCATTTATTACGTAGGCTGCCTTTAAAGGTTTATCTCCATCGGTGAAGTTTTTCAAATCAAGGTACAACATTTGCCAATCCGCATTCGGATTATTAGCTGCATAGGTTTTAAAGCTGCCTAAAACCTCATCCCAGGTAAGGCCCCAGCTCCCACCGTATAAATAAGCGCAACCTTCATCAACCGGCCGGTTAATCACATCATTAGCAAGTACCGTCCGCAGGCGGTCGTGCCACATATCATGAGGATCAAACCGGTAAGGGTTAGCAGTCCATCCGTTGAGCAACAGATCAGTGTTGTTTTGCCGGGCCGTTAATTGATTATTTTTAACGCCGTTGTAATCCATTATATAGTCGATCCCTGCCAGTTGTTGAGCTTCCGTAAAATTATCACAATAATAAAACTCAGCGGGTGAACCCGGTGTATGCAATTTACTGTTATAAAACGCAAGGTATTTTTCATACTCCTTAACACATGCCATATACAGGGTATCCTTAAAGTGATAAGTAGTATTATTGATTTTCCGGGTTTTCCAGCTGGCAGTGTTCTGCTTCAACGGAGCGTAAAAGTAAAACTTGTCCTTGCCCCTTTTAGCCAGTATTTTAAAGCTTCCACGCAGAACAGGAATGTTTTCGGTCATGCCGATATAAGAAATCTGCAGGATAAAATTATCTTCATCGAGTTTCACCGCATTGCCCAGATAACATTTATAAAAATCATTGTCCTTAAGACCGGCATTCTGCCCCATGCCTTTTAGCTCATCCAACAGCACGGCGGTGGCCAATATCTCCTCTTTTAATAGAAATTCATTTGCAGCAGCCGGTTGTTCCTTTTGTGCAAGCAATCCATTAAGCGAATTGATGAGCAGTGCCTGGGTCAGGGAATCTTTGGGTAAGTTAATTCCCTTCCGGATAATAACTGACTGACCATGAGCAAGGGATATAAAACTAATAAAAATGACGGCTGTCATCAGCCATGTCCATCTTATATACATAGGAAAAAATATTTTTGGAAGATAGTAATCATCATATGCGGAACAAACCTTTTCTCCTCCCGCCGGTTAGCCATCGTTCAAAGGAGAATTATAAATAGTTAAATTAAAGATAGGGCATTTCTGAATCCGCTGATGGCAGTATGCTGTTATACGATAAGTATATGAGCAATAGCATCCCTGTCACGCAACAAAAATATTGATACCCAATGAGATAAGTGATTAAAATTATTATTTTGTCCATAAAAATCCTTAACTTAGGATAAGGTATTGTCCCCATCGCTCCACCTTTTGAGTCGTCGCCTTATACTGGATCTATTATTTAAAAATTAGAAACACTTGTTATGAAAAAGATGTACCTCGTCGCAGTGGTTGCTTTTTTAGCAGCCTGCGCCTCCAACACCAACAAATCTGCACCGGAAGCTGTGAAGACAGCCGATTCCGTTTCGCCAAAACAGGAAAGTCTCACCTATCCGTACACGGCGGAGTATTCCTCCGATTTTGAGATCGGCGATCCCAAAAAAGCACAGGTAATCCTGGAATTGTACCAAAACTGGGACAAGAACACGCTTGACAATTCAAAGAGTTCTTTCGCAGAAAATGACACCATGATTTTTGCCGATGGCTTTATGTTTGCCGGCAACCGCGACAGCCTTTTTGTAGTGGCTAAAAAGAAGAGGGGAATGATGGGCACTGTTGTTGATTCTATTCACGCCTGGATACCGCTCAGAAGCAAGGACAAAAAAGAAGATTGGGTGACTGTATGGACCCGGGAAGTTTGCACAGATGCCAAAGGCAAAAAGACTGTCAATGAATTGCAGGAAACATGGCGGTTTGATGAAAACGGGAAAATTAATTTGATGTATCAATATGCGCAGCAGCAGCCGAAAATGCCACCGATGCCGCCGATGCCGCCGAAAAAATAATATTTTATTCTTATACGCTTTTTCGACGCTGAGATAGTGGTTTTTTCGATCTGCTTGTCATGAATATGTTGCCGGGTGCTTTGCCGTGGGGACTTTGAGCACCCGGCTTAAATAGTTTACTGCACATTTGTATGTGCCTTCTAACGCATTAATTCATCGCTCAATGTTGCTATCAGTGCTCTTCCTTTGTCTACATCTGCCGTAATCTTTTCTTCTTTAAAATCATGTTCAGCAGCAAACAGCTTCAAATGCTGCTCCAGGGCCAACCAGCTGCGCTTCACCGTTTTGCTGCCGGATGCAGCTGCCTGTGCTTTCAGGATACGCATCTTTTCATAATCGACTATCCCTTCCCGCATCTTTTCAAAACGGATACAGCTATTGCCACCGGGGTATACCAGGTAACAATCGCCGGCAGGCCATGAACCGTGACGGGCATCCCGCACAGGATCTTCCGGCCATCCGTCATAAGCCCAGCGCAGGAAACCATCATATCCCCGCGCAAATGAATACCAGCTGATCCAGCGCCCTTCAACAGGGGGAGAAAATACAAAGTTGTTAGGCACCGGCGGATTACAACAAACGTAAAAAGTGGTGGTAGCCCCCCTGGCACTACGCTGCCGCTGCTGAGGGTCTGTAGGCTCGTTACCGTACAGGTAACAGTAGTCATCCAGCAGGGTATCCAGCTCCTGGTGCCAGTTGCCTGCATAAGTAATATGCCATTTGGGCGAATGCGCCTTTATCACTTTAATAGCAGCCAGCGTTTGTTCCATCTCGTTCTCATTGATACCCAGGTAAGTCTTCTCAAACCAGCCTTTCTTTTCCAGGTGTGCCCTGAGATCGTTCAGAAAATCATGCCAGCGTGCCCGGTATGTTGCTGTTCCCGGCGCCCACTGTTCATATACATGATTGCCGGTGGCCGCGTCGGTATAACGGAAACGGTTACCCCAGGGAACAGGTGTATAAATAGTGATGGCCTTGTCGATGCCCAATGCCATGGCCATTTCCACGTAATCGTCAAATATGTGGTAGTCATATTTCCAGGAACCATCCTTTTGTTTAATCCATTCGATCATGCCTCCTTCTATCATATAGGAATTATCTGACCAGGGCGAATGTACACCATAGGTAGTAATGTATTTGCCACCTGCATCAGCATACAATTGCAGGTGTTTTTTCAGCAGGACTTTGTGTTCGGCAGACCATGGCTCCAGGTGATTGTACCATGCCACTGCCCAGGGATTTTGCCAGAGGTCCAGGCGGTATTGCCAATCGTGCGGCGCTGGTAACACCTGCTGTTGCACCCTGATTTTCAGCTGAAGGGTATCTGTATAACGCTCCGTATGTACCAACACAGTACCGGTGTATTGTCCGGGTGCTGCATTCCCGGGAACGTCCAGCGAAAGCCATACCGGCCTGGTGGTGCTGCCTGGCAGATCAAACCGGTCAAAGTCTTCAAATCTATCTGGCATCAGGAAACCCTGTTTATACGGGGAACCTTCACATACTGCATCCTTTGCGCCATAAGGATAATTAGATAGCACATAACGCACGAGATGCAATTTAGCATGTTGGCTGCTGATCCGCTTTCCGTCCGCATTCACCAGGTCGCTCACGGTAAACCTCACCTGGCGCAGGCTGTCGGGCGACCATACCAACAGCTGGGTATTCAGCCGTTCGTTTCTCCATCCCGTAGCTTCCCAGGTAGCATGGATATTTTGTGACGGCACCTCCGCCCTGAAATAAGCCAGTTCCGTTGAACCAACAGCTGCGTGCAAGCCACTGCCCACTTCCTTCCAGGCAGCAGCTGCCATCGGCTCATCAAACGTATATTCGGGCTGATAGTGTGGCGCCAGCACCGGTAAGCGGTTGGCATCTATTTGTGCTTTGTGTTGTGCGAATGCTGTTGCTGACATCAGGCAGCATATCATGGCTATTCTCTTCACGCCTTTTTGTTTAACAAGTTATTACTAAGGAACACCCTTCATCGCCGGGTGAGAACGGCGATCGTTTTAATTCATTCTCTGCGTTCCTTTTACAATGCCCCTTTTTTTAGCTGCTCCACTGCGTAGTTGGCAGCCCTTGCAGTTAATGACATATAAAGAATAGACGGACTCTGGTTGCCGGTACTTGTCATACAGGCGCCATCAGTAACAAATACATTTTTACAATGATGCAACTGGTTCCATTCATTCAGTAAGGAACTGGCGGGATCCTTGCCCATACGCACCCCTCCCATTTCATGTATATCCAATCCCGGCGGCTGGTGGTTATCAGTCACCACAATATTCTTAGCCCCCGCGGCGGTAAGCATGGCCTTTCCCTGTTCAATAAAATCCTTTACCATCCGGTCGTCGTTATCGTCATAATCTACGGATGTAATCAGCAGGGGAATTCCCCAGTCATCTTTTTTATCTTTGCTCAGTCGCACATGATTGCTTTCCTTGGGAATGGTTTCTCCCTGCATATACATATATGCACCCCATTTGCCGGGTTTGCTGATGGCCTCTTTAAAGGCCGCCCCTAATGCAGCGGGCATGTTTTTATCGCTTAACTTTTCACGGTAAGCAGCGCTAAAAACCACGTAACCGCCTACAAAATCCGTATCTTTCTCGTATACATTCCTGAAGTTGGGAATAATGCATTCTGCAGGCTTCGATACTTTGTAATACTTATCTTCAAAACCATCGAACTCCCCGCTCATCCCCGCCCTGTAATTATGAAAGCCAATATACTTTCCCAGCAATCCGTTGTCGTTCCCCAGCCCGTTCGGAAACCGCTTGGAGGTTGAGTTCAGCAAAATGAGATTGGTATTTAATGCCGACGCATTGAGAAAAATAATTTTTGCATGGAACACCGTTGTTTCTTTTGTTTTAGCATCAATGACCTTTACCCCTGTTGCCTTTCCGGATTGCTCATCATACATAACAGAATGTACAACGGAAAACGGGCGTATGGTGAGGTTACCCGTTTTTTCCGCCCAGGGAAGTGTAGAGGCATTTGAACTAAAGTACCCTCCAAATGGACAGCCACGCATACAAAGATTGCGGCTCAAACACTGGCGATGCTGCTCTTTATGGATCTCCTGCGGCTGTGTTACCTGCGCCCACCTGCCGGATACGTAATGACGATTGAATTTGTCTGCCAACACGTCCTTTAAATGCTGCTCTACACAGTTCAATTCAAAGGCAGGCAGAAATTCTCCATCCGGCATAGTAGCGATGCCCTCTTTATTGCCGCAAACACCAATAAATTTTTCTACATGGCTGTACCAGGGAGCAATATCCTGGTATCCTATAGGCCACTCAATTCCATATCCATAGCGGTGCGGAGCAGTAAAATCCATTTCACTCCAACGCGCACAGGCCCGTCCCCATATCAGCGACTTCCCGCCAACCTGGTATCCACGTATCCATTCAAAAGGTTTTTCCTGTATATAAGGATGATCGCTATCTTTTATAAAAAAATGTTTCGTGCTGTCGTCATAGCCCGCGGCCCTGCTGATATAAGGATTCGCCTCCAATTCCTTCCGGGACACAGCGCCCCTGTAAGGAAATTCCCAAACCGGTGTATTGGCCGTCGGATAATCCTTTATATGCTCCACATTTCTTCCCCGCTCCAACACCAATGTTTTCAATCCCTTTTCACACAACTCTTTCGCAGCCCAGCCACCGCTGATACCACTACCAATCACAATAGCATCATACTCTGTAGTAACCTCTATACTATCAGTCATACATAAAAATTTTAGAAATTGTTATTGACTTATTGCTGACACCTGTCAGCTGTTGGAAGATGCAATGCCGCGGCGCCTAAAATATTAGCATTGATCAGGGAAGACGCTTCGATCTTCAGGCTTGCCAGGGAACGCCCGAATCCAAAATCAGCCAATGCTTCCCACATGCTTTTTGAATAAAACGGGAAAGCCGCTTTTGCTGCGCCACCTATCACAATACATTCCGTATCCAATACATACAGGATCAACTTAATGGCTGCCCCCAAATGCCGGCCAAACTCCTCATACATGTTAATCGCCTCCGGGTTCCCTTCCAATGCCCGTTTGTAAACAAGCTCCCCGGTGGTATGATACACGTTTGAAAAAAAACGTCCGCTAACGTAATACTCTATATTTTTATCCAGGTAACTGATCATTCCAAATTCTCCTGCTCCTCCATGCTTCCCGGTTAATAGTTTTCCATCGGCAATAATTCCTGTTCCCAGCCCGGTACCGATCGTCAATCCTGCAATGGATTTGCAGGAACGTCCTGCGCCGAAATGAAATTCCCCCCACGCGAAGCAGTTGGCATCGTTTTCAATGTTCACCGCTACGCCGTAACGCTGTTCCAGTATTGCCCGGAGGTCTGTTTCGTTGATGGAAGGAATATTCACTACATCGTAGGGGATCCTGCTAATGGGATCTACCAGCCCCGGTACTCCTATTCCGATGCCCTTTACTCCCGGATTGATAATTTTATCAATGATGCCAAAAATCTGTTCCAGGATGTCGGCCCTGGTTCCCTGTGCATAGAGAGGCTGCGAAACAACAGGCTCCCGGACGCTTTTATTAACTATACCGGCGCGCAAATTTGTTCCCCCCAGGTCAACCCCTATTATCTGCGCTTTCTCCATGTAAATTTTTATTTAACAAACAAATGGCTGCATCTGCATCCAAAAACAGCGTCACTGACGGATGCTGCAGCAGGAGACTTGCCGGCAGCTCATTTGTTGCGGGCTCCTCCAACATTCTCCGGACAATCGTTGCTTTGTGCTTCCCGCTCACCATTAAAATAATATGCCTGCTCTCCTGCAGCGTACCCATTCCTAAAGTAATCCCTTCCTCTAACACCTGGGGCTGCGTAAAATACTTTTGTCCCACCTGCTTTGTTACCGGATGCAACGCCACCACCTGCGTTCTGCCATCAATGGCGCACCCGGGCTCATTCATAGCAATATGCCCGTTCATGCCTACGCCCAGAATAGCTACATCTATGCCGTTCCGCGTACCGATGAACCGCTCTGTCCTCAAACATTCTTCCGGAAGATCGGGCGAACGGCCGTCAAAAAAGCAAATGTTATTCTCAGCAATACCCAGCGGTTGAAACAGCTCTTTGTCAATGGAATACCGGCAACTTCCCTCGTCGGTGCCGTTTAGTCCTACCCACTCATCCAATCCTACAATGCTCCAACCGGCAACATCGAATTGTTTTCCCCGGCAGCTATCGGCCATTGCCTTGTACAAACCAGCCGGGGTATCGCCGGATGCCGGGCATAGCAAGGGCTGATCGTATGCTGCCATCAACTCCAGTACATGTGCTGCAACCTTTGCTGAGAGCTCTTCATACGTTTGATAAATTGCTATTTTCATGCATTTATTATTTAGCGGCGGAAGTTGGATGCAGCCATAAATCAATCGGCTTTTCTACTTTCTGGTTAAAGGGAAGGCTTATCTTTTTTCCCTGTCCTGCAGCAGCGTAAGCGGCATAAATAATTTCCAGGACAGCCCTTCCATCTTTTCCGGTCACCAATGGTTCGCGGTTGTGCTGCACGCAGTCTATAAAATGTTTTAACTCCTGTGGATACCCCTGGTTAAAGGCTTCTTCGAATATGCAAAAGCTCCATCCTATTGTGGTGTCTGTTTTCTCCATGGCATAACCGTAGCCGTTTTTGCTATAAGCCAGCACAGAATTCCCGGTAAACAGATCAGCATACACCACGCCATCCAGGCCATGGATTTCGCTGCGGTCATCCATACCGCCCTGTTTTGCCCAGGAATTTTCTACTACACCCGTTACACCATTTTCAAATTCGATGATCACGATGGAGTTATCTTCTCCCCTGGTTCTTCCCTTGTGAAGCACAGTTTTCATAGATGCTGTAACGCTCACGGCTTTGCTGTTCTTCAACATCCACCTGAACCAGGCAATACCATGGCAACCCATGTCCATCAATACGCCGCCGCCGGATTGATTAATATCATAAAACCAATCTGAATGGGGCCCGGAATGCTTCTCCGATTGCTTTAACATATACATCTCGCCCACCGCACCTTCTTCCACCAATTGCCGGGCGCGTTCATACTTGGGTGCAAAACAAAGCTCTTCTGCATACATCAGTTTTACCCCGGCCTTTTCACAGGCGGCAATCATTTCATCCGCTTCTTCCAATGTAACTGCCAAAGGCTTTTCGATAATGATATGCTTCCCTGCGGCAGCGGCTTTGAGCGTAGCTTCCTTGTGTAAAAAATTAGGAAGACAAATATCCACCACATCAACATCGGTGTTTTTAAGCAACTCATCAATGGAGGAAAAATGCTGTGCGATATGATGCTTTTCTGCAAAGGCCTTTGCTTTGTCGGCACTTCTTGCATACGCCGCTACCAGCTCCGCTTCCGGAACAAACCTTGTATAACTTTCCAGATGGATGTCAGCAATAAATCCTGCGCCTAATATGGCAACTTTTATTCTCTTCATACTTTAACGTTAAAGTTATTTACCTAAAATATTATTCACCTGTTTGTTTGTATCCTGACATCATCTGCCATCTTGAGTAGAATTATGAATTACGAATTAGAATACTACGGGATCCATTCATACATTCTTACATAGTCCACCTGCATGGCTGCGGGGAATACTGCTTCATCCACACCTTCCTTTCCGCCCCAATTACCGCCAACAGCCACGTTTAGCAGCAAATAGAACTGCTTATCAAAGGGCCATCCCTCATGACCCTTGTGTTCATTAGCCACCTGGTAATACACCTTCCCGTCGAGCAGGAAGGTGATATTATCCGGTGTCCATTCTATAGCATACACATGAAATTTGTCATAAGGCTGACTGATATAAACACCTTTCGTTTTCTGTGTTCCGATAATATGGTTATAGGATTTACTGTGCAAACTTCCGAAGATACTGTCTTTCATATAACCCACGTGCTCCATTACATCAATTTCACCGCTTTCAGGCCAGCCGCCATATTCGTCATTGGTAGACAGCATCCATATAGCGGGCCAGAGCCCCCTGCCTTTCGGGAGCTTTGCTTTTACTTCCAGCTTTCCATATTTCCAGTCGCCTTTGTGTTGCGTGATCATCCTGGCCGAAGTATACTGGTGATCCCCGCTGCCGGCGTTCCTGGCGGTAATGTACAGCGTACCATTTTCCACCTTCGCGTTATTGATATCTGCGGCGGTGTAAAACTGCAGCTCGTTATTTCCCCAGCCGGATCTTCCGGTTTGATGCCCCCATTTAGTGCTATCGGGTAATCCGTTGTAGTTAAACTCATCACTCCAGGTCTGCTTCCATTTCATATGCCGTTTAACAGACTGCCCCTGTACCGTGGCTATGCAGCAACATCCCACCAGCGTTAACACAAAACAATAAATATTTCTTTTCATTTGATTTAAATTCGTTTACAGCAGCTATTCTTTTTAAGTGCTTTAATATAATTAAATTATTTGAGCCTTGGATTTACATCTTCCTGTGCCTGGGGAATCGGAATATACTCGCTCTTTCCTTTTATAAAACCAGGGAGTACAGTTGCTGCCTGATCAGTTCTTAACAGGTCATTAAATCTTTCACCCCACCATTCACAGATCAGTTCCGCATGGCGTTCATCCAGTAGCTGTTGCAGGGTTACATTGTTGATAGACGCCAGCTTCACCCGGTTTCTGACGGCATTCACCTGGGCATCTCCGTTTTGTCCTTTACGGATTTTTGCTTCCGCATTCATTAACAGGGCTTCCGCATAACGCATTATCCGGATGTTATTATTTGCGCCGTAATAATCAATCCTGTCCGCTGTCATTTGCGAGCGGGGGGTATATGATTTGCCGTTGAAATATTTTTTCCTGGAAGCATTTCCGGAAATGGTATCTCCATCCGGTGTCACTGAATAAGTAGCAGGATCGCCATTGATACCACAATACTGGATGGTCGTTTTTAAACGGATACTGTCATTACGCGATTTCAGAAAATCAACCGCTTTTTGTGTGGGCACCATCCAACCCGGACCAGTGATGACGGGGCTGTAGGTATTTTCCGGGCCCTGGAAGAAAAAGAAATTACCCCATTCTTCGCCCGGGCCACCGGAAATCACGATATCGCCGGTAGACTTTCCAAAATCAGAATACTGCAGCTCTAAAATGGCTTCATCACATAACTTACCTGGCTTTTTAAACAGCTGGTAGTAATTGCTGAACAGGGAGAATTTACCGCTGTTGACAATCTGGTTGGTACAATCCAGCACAACATCCCAGTAAGTACTGCCACTGTTATTACCTGCCAGATCCATAGCCGCTTTGGCTTTCAACATCAGCGCGGTATATTTGGTAACGGCGCCGATGTGTGTGGCGGCATTAGGCCTTGCGTCTTCCAGGTTGGCAATACAAAAATCCATTTCAGAAATAACATACTTGTTTACATCTTCCACACTGCTTTTGGTAACTCCTCCGAGGTTGGCCGGGTCATTGCTTTCTATTCCCAGGATAGGTACGGCGCCATAGGATCTGCAAAGCCAAAACTGCGCGAGTGCCCTGAAGAAGCGGACTTCCGCCTGGTATTTCGCCAGCAGTTTGGTTTTATCAGCATCGGTGGAGGGTATATTTTTTCCAAACTTCTCCAGTTCAGCCAACGCACTATTCGCGCTCAGTACCACTGAATACATACTGATCCACATGTCGTTGATGCCCCAGTAGCTTTTTACCGTCACATCTGTTTGAAAATTGTGGATGCCCACCTGTCCGGCATCATCATTTCCCGGGGTAATATCATCACTGCGTGACGACCGGATGGCAACACTGATCCATTTCCCAAAAGTACCGCTGGAAGCGGTTCTGTATACACCGGATACCGGCTGGTACATTAATGACAGGTCATTATAATCGATGGTCGTTGCCTGGGGCTTATTTTCCAACGGGCGATCCAGGAACTTGGAGCAACCGGATGATAAAACCGTTGCTATGAGCAAAATTGATATATAGCTTCTCATGTTTTCTTTTTTTAATTGTCTATAACTAGTACTACAGCCAGCTTTTCGTATATTCTTCAACGAAGGCGTTAGAAAGTAGCTCTCACGCCCAGGCTGTAGGTAGAAGAAACCGGGTAAACATTAGCATCATAACCGGATACCGAGTAGCCAAAAGAGGTATTGGTACCAACTTCGGGCGTAAAACCATTGTACCGGGTAAAGAGAAATGGTCTGTCGGCAGTAGCAAATACCCTCATGGCAACAGGCGATTCTTTGCCTACATTAAAATTATAACCCAGCTGAATGTTCTGTATACGCAGGTAAGCACCGCTCTCTACAAAAAAGGAGTTGCTCACTTTAAACCAACCCTGTCCCAACGCATACGCAGAAGGATAGTCGTTTGTTGAACCAGGTCCCGTCCAGAGATTAGAGGCAAATTTTTCGTCCAGGTTAAGCGAGGTGGAAGCTTTGTAAAGCCGTCCGCGGTTAAGATTAAATATCTTATTACCAGACACGCCCTGGAACGCAATGCTAAAATCAAATTGCTTATAATTCAGCGCTATATTAAAACCGTAGGTAACCTTAGGTAAATAACTTCCCATGTTGATACGGTCTTTATCATCCAGCACGCCATCGCCGTTCTGATCCTTGTATTTTGGGAAACCAGGAAGGATGGGCGAAGTAGCTGTTTGGTTATAGTGTGCCGCAATCGGATCATTGTTCACCTCCTGCTGCGTTTGATATATGCCTGTAAATTCATAACCGTAGAAGTAGTTGATAGGTTGGCCTACGAGGATACGATTCGGAAATTCCGCTGTCCACTCGGGGAAACCGCTGGTCGAACTGGGAAGTGTTCCCAGGTTGGTGACTTTATTCTTCAGGGTCGACATGTTCGCGCCTATCTGGTAGCCCAGGTTACCGATTTTATCATTCCAGCTCAGTGCTACATCCCAACCGCTGTTCTCCATGTCTGCCCAGTTACCATATATCGTTGTATAGGTGAAAGGGAATGGCCGGGAGAAAGCAGCCTGGGTAGTCTTCCTGTTGTAATAATCAACAGAGCCTTTTAATCTTCCCCGTAACATTTCAAAATCAACACCACCATCCCACTCGGTCACTATTTCCCAGGAGATATTTGTGAAAAACCTGTTTACGGAATACCCCGGCACATATTCTCCATTGGCGCCGGCAGTACTGCCAAAAACGGCGGAAGCATTGTTGCCTGTTTTTACAACCGCATAACCTGCGTTAGCATTTACCCCGTCGTTCCCAAGCTTACCCCAGCTACCCCGCAATTTTAAGAAATCGAAGATTTTCTGGTTCTTCATAAATGCTTCCCTGCTCAGTACCCATCCCAAACCTACGGAAGGGAAATAGCCCCATTTAGTCTGGTATTTTGAACTTCCATCTGCACGAAACGTAGCAGTAAGCAGGTATTTATTGTCATAATCATAAGTACCACGGGTAAAGTAGGAGATGCCGGCGTTACGGGTACCATCTTCTCCGTAGTAAGTGGCACTGGGTGTTCCCTGGCCGGCATACCACGATTCTTCCACATCCGGTATGTTATCGGCTTCGGTCCTGGTTTGACGCCACCGCTCTTCCCGGGTCGATTGTCCCAGTAACAGGCTCCAGTGATGCAAGCCTTTACCGTCCTTGTAGGTGAGCAGGTTATCCAGGATATAATTGGTGGTTCTTTCCTGGATGGATTTCAGGTGAGACACAGTAGAACCGGCGCCGGGCCCCAGGTTCATCTGCGGGCTGTACTTTGTTCCCAACAGGGAACCATATATCTGGCTTAACTGGGATCTGAAAGTGATCTTATTCTCCCAAAAACTTGCTTCGCCATAAATTGTTGGTAATATCTGGAAGGCCTTTGACCTGTCGTAGTTATAATAGGCAGAGGCCATCGGATTTTTATCGTCAGATCTTCCGATAACGGAAGCGGCCGTAAACTTCACGGGGAAAGCGTTTACATTGGCGTTGTCGTACACCGGGAACAGCGGGGAAGCCGTATAAGCATCCAGGAAAGCGCCGTTATTGGGACTGAAGGTAACCGAGTTATTAAAGATGGCGGAGAAGCCTACCTTCAACCAGCTGAATGCCCTGGCTTCCAGTTGTAACCGCCCGTTGTATCTTTTAAAGTTGTTCAGGGCATTCAAAATACCATCCTGGTAAGTATAGTTCAACCCGAGGGAGTAAGTTACCTTGTCGCTTCCACCCTGCACATCGATGCCATGGTTGGTTAACAACGCGCTCTTTCTTAATATCACATCGTACCAATCCGTGCTGGTAGTGGGATTCAGCCCGCTGCCACCAAACCTTTGTGAAGATAACAAAACGGTACCGCTATCTGCAACAGATCCCCGTTGAAGGGAAAACGCGGTATACTGCGCTCCGTTGGCCATTTTAAGAACATGTGTCGGCTTCTGCACCCCTACATAACCATTGTAGGTTACGCGGGTCTTCATATTTGCTTTTCCTTTTTTTGTGGTGATGAGCACTACACCGTTGGCGGCGCGTACCCCGTAGATGGCGGCGCCGGAGGCGTCCTTCAGGATAGACATGTCGGCAATGTCATTTGGATTAAGGAAACTGATGTCATTAACAAACATGCCGTCCACCACATATAATGGATTTTCATTATTAAATGATCCAACTCCCCTGATGCGTACATTCGGAGAGCTGCCCGGCGCCCCGCTGGTAACTACCTGTACACCGGCAACGCTTCCCTGCAGCGCCTCCATAGGGCTTGCGGTAGTGCGTTTAAGCATGTTTTCTGTGTTCACCGTTGTAACCGGAGCCGTGAGGTCGCCCTTCTTTTGGGTACCATAACCAACCACTATTACTTCGTCCAACCGGGTCCTGGAAGGCTCCAGCTGAATATTCAATACGCTGCCGGTAATAGCAATCACCTGGCTCACAAAGCCAACCGCCGACACTGCTATTGAATCTGAACCGGGAGGTATAGAAAGTGTAAATGCACCGGCCTCATTTGTAGCAGTACCGATAACCGTACCTTTTACACCTATAGAGGCTCCGATAACAGGCGCATTTTTGTCATCTGTTACAGTGCCTTTTACAACTTTGTTTTGAGCATAGGTGGCAAAATGGGCCGTAACAGAAAATACAAGGAGGATAAAAATTCTGGAGAACTTTTTTTTCATACGTAAAATTTAGTTTTTCGCTCGTGCTGAATAAGTGGATCGTGGAATAACAAATGTAGGCGGGCTTATCATTAAATGTTGAGAAACTGCCCCAACAATACTACGTCTTATCACGTAATTGCCTATTTTTATAAGCAAAGACACTACTACAATACTACTACATCAGTGGGTTGGGATTTAAATATGAATAAGACATTACTCAATATCCTGTTTTTTTCCGGGCTGTTATCAGCATGCTGTTATACTGTCCGGGCGCAAAATGAATGCGGACTTCCGGCTGTTGTCAACTACACCAAATTTGATTATCATGGTGGCAGCCAGAACTGGGAGATAGGACAAGATAAGCAGGGAGTAATGTACTTTGCCAATAATGAAGGCCTGTTAAGTTTTGACGGAAGTCACTGGAAACTCTATCCATTACCCAATAGCACGGTTATGTGGTCACTCGCTGTTAGTGATGACGGGAAAATATATGTGGGCGGACAGGACGAGATCGGATATTTCTTTCCCGGTACCAATGGCATACTGACGTATACCTCCTTAAAAGATAATATCCCCGAGCAATACAGGAAATTTGCCGACATATGGCATATTGCCATTATGGGCGGCAGGGTTTTCTTCCAGGCTGATGATCGCATCTTTGAGTACAACGACAAATCGGTTCATGTACATCCTTCGCATTCAAAATGGCTTTTCCTGGGGCGTGCCGGGGAGCATATTTATGCCGCAGACCGGGTGGCCGGATTATTACAATTTGACAAAAACCAATGGGCGCCGGTAGCAGATGGGAAGAAACTAGCAGGGATACTTATCGCCGGTATCGTTTCAATGGGCAAGGACAGTACCTTCATCGTGAGCCGCACAAATGGTATTTTTCTATTGCATAACGGCACGATAACTCCGCAGTTTAATAATAAACCCAGTCATCTCTACATCAATGCTGCTGCAAAAATAAATGATGATGAACTGATGGTAGCCACCTTCTCCGGTGGCTGCCAGGTAGTTAATATAAGAAACCAGCTGTGGCAAAGCTATTCCAATGAACAGGGCCTTCAGAATAACAATGCCCTGAGCGTGTTCATGGACGCCAGTAATAACCTATGGACCGGGTTAAACAGTGGCATCAGTTATATCAACTATAACTCCTCTATCCGGTATCTCCAGGTGGGTAAAGCCAATAATCTGCCCGGCTATGCTACTGCTATATTCAATAACAGGCTGTATGTGGCCACGTCCAACGGGCTATACAGCGCTCCTTTGACTAATAATAATGATATCCATGTTACGAAGGATGACTTCTCCCTGGTAAAAAATACAGAGAACCGCGAAGCCTGGAATCTTACGGAGGTGAACGGGCATTTACTGCTGGGCAATGACAACGGCAGCTACAACATACTGGGAAACGAAGCCAGGCAACTTTCCGGAGAAGCAGGCAGCTGGTATTTTCTGCCCCTGTCTTCCGTTTACCCGGTGCAGGATATCATAGTAGGCACCTACTATGGGCTGAAACGGCTCCGATATGAAAATAATAATTTTAATGACGAGGGTAAAATAAACGGTACTCCCGACTCCTACCGCTTTATGGCGCTGGACGTCAATGGAGATATCTGGGCTTCCCATCCCTATCGGGGCATCTATCGCGTGAGCTTGTCACAAGACAAGAAAAAATACTCCATCCATCTATATACCTCCAATGATGGCCTGCCTTCCGCCTTAAATAATTTTGTCTTCAAAATAAAAAATCAAATCATCTTTGCTACCACCAGGGGACTTTATGAGTTTAATCCCTCCACGAATAAATTTTCCCCTTCCAGGTTTCTTGCCCCGGTTTTTGGAGAAATGAAAGTATGGTACCTGACAGAAGATAAAGACGGCAACATATGGTTTTGTAACGAGAAAGGAACCGGTGTAGTTCACTTTTCCCCGGCTGATTCCGCCAGGGCCCCTAAAGTGACGTATTTTCCTGAGTTAGCCGGACAGCTCCTTCCAAAGTTCGAAAACATTTATCCCTATAACAGCGAACATGTACTTATTGGTTCAGAAAAAGGATTAATTCATCTTGACTATAAAAGATACACTTCCGCCAAACAACCCATTACCGTACGGCTGGGAATGGTGAAAACCACCGGCAAAACCGACAGCACCATCTTTGGCGGCTACCAGGGCGGATATCCCGCCACTGCCGTATCCGGTAACACCCCCGAAGTGCTGCAGTTGCCATCCGCATCCAATGCATTTCATTTTGAATACAGCTCACCGGTATACGATTTTCAGCAAAATATCACCTATAGCTATCAACTGGAAGGTTACGATAATGATTGGTCTTCCTGGGATAATAAAACAGAGAAAGACTATACCAACCTGTCAAACGGGGAATACACCTTTAAAGTAAAAGCCAGGGACTACCAGCATAACGAGTCCGCAGTAGCGTCTTATACCTTCCTGATAAAAGCGCCCTGGTATAAAACCACCTGGGCTATACTCGGCTACCTGTGCATTTTAGGAGGCCTGGTATTTATGATACGCAGGTATCTGAAGCATAAGCTACTGCTACAGCAACAAAAATTCGAAGAAGAACAAAAGAAACTCAAATATATCCATCACCTGGAGCTGGAAAAAAATGAAAAGGAAATCATCAAACTTCAAAACGAAAAATTAGCGCAGGAGGTACTGCTGAAGAAAAAAGAATTAGCGAATACCAGCATGCACCTGATGGAAAATTCAGATACCTTAACCAAAATAAAAGAAAAAGTATCACGCCTGGACAGTGAAACAAACGATATTAAAAGCATTACTGACCTCATTAAGGATGCAGAAAAAATCAATGCCAACTGGGAAGTGTTTGCCGCTCACTTTGATGAGTTGAATGATGATTTTCTGAACAAACTAAAAAAGCAATACCCGCAATTGACTACTTCCGACTTAAAAGTGTGCGCTTATCTTAAATTGAACCTGACCACAAAAGAAATCGCCCAACTATTGAACATCACCGTTCGCGGTGTGGAAGTAAGCCGGTACAGGATAAGGAAGAAAATTGGCCTGCCAACGGAGCAATCGTTAAGCACCTTTTTTAACCAGATGTAAAGCGGCCAATATTTCTTCCTGCATTTTCATACAATCTTCTGAGATTTGAACACTTTTTCTTCCGCATTCCGGTAGACCTTTGAGTACATTAAATTATCGAAAATGAAAATTGTACTTACAGGCTCCCTCGGGAATATCAGCAAACCGCTTGCAGAAATATTGGTGAAGGCCGGACACCAGGTTACCCTTATCAGCACAAATCCGGATAAGCAGGGCCAGATACAGGCGATAGGCGCTCAACCTGCTATTGGCAGCATCCAGGACTTACCTTTTCTCATTAAAACCTTCACAGGAGCTGATGTTGTTTATTGTATGAATCCACTGAATTTTACAGCAAGGGATCTCGATGCATGGGATAGGAA
This sequence comes from Chitinophaga hostae, assembly GCF_018224885.1. GTDB lineage: Bacteria > Bacteroidota > Bacteroidia > Chitinophagales > Chitinophagaceae > Chitinophaga > Chitinophaga hostae. Next base: position 27,569 of record NZ_JAGTXB010000018.1, read on the forward strand.
TATGGATAATTATATCCTGGCTATCAGGGAAACAGGGATAAAACGTGTAATCGTCCTCTCCGGATGGGTAGCGCACCTGCTGAATTCCATCTGGCCGGAGAAAAAATTTGAGGCACTTGAGGACTTGTCTGTTACCTTTGTACGGCCAGGACCCTTTTACAGTAATTTCTATCACCTTAAAGATATGATCCGCCAGCAGGGTATGATTATATCGAACTATGGCGGAGAAGACCTGGTAGCTTTTGTAGCTCCTGAAGACATCGCTGCAGCTATCGCGGAAGAAATAAACAGCCCTGCGATGACGGGTTTGAAAGTGATGTACGTGGTCAGCGAGGAACTTACCTGTACCCAGGCAGCACAAATTATAGGAGAAGCCATTGGGATTCCTGAGCTTCAATGGAGAGCATTTCCCGAAGAGCAGGTAAAACAAACACTTGAAGCTACCGGTGTATCACCAGAGGTGGCCGGGTTACTGGTAGAGATGCAGGAAAACATGCATAATGGGAAAGCGCAACAGGACTACTTCCTTAGCAGACCCGTATCAGGAAAACGAAAACTGCGGGACTTTGCCAGGGAGTACGCTGCCTGGTATCATCAAAACTAAATATTATGGCAGGAAACCTTCCCCGGAAAATAAAAAGCATCCATGAACTACTGCAGCTGCAAGGCTTGCCTGATACAAGGCATCCGCTTATCAGCGTATTAAATATTGCTGAGCTAAAGAAGGTTCCTAAGTATGGACCAGATATAGTGGCTGCCACTAATTTTTATTTTATAGGGATGAGCAGGTTCACGCAGTTTTGTTTGAAAATGAAGTACGGGCAGCAGGAATATGATTTTGATAAAGGTGTAATGAGTTTTATAGCACCAGGACAGGTATTTAATTTTATTGGCGATCAGGAAGATGACATGGATCGGTCCGGATGGTTACTGCTCCTCCATCCGGATTTTCTCTGGAACCACCCTCTTGCGTTGAAGATAAAACAGTATGAGTTCTTTGATTACGCAGTAAATGAAGCCTTGTTCCTGTCTGATAACGAAGAGCAGACTATTAGCGGATTGTTCAGGAATATTGAACAGGAATATAGTGCTAACATTGACAAATTCAGCCAGGGGATTATTATTTCCCTTATTGAATCCCTGCTGGGATATTCAGAGCGCTTTTACCAACGACAGTTCATTACCCGTAAAATCACTCATCATGGTATCGTGAGTCACCTGGAAGCCATGCTGGAAAAGGCCTTTTCACCGGAAGCACTCGAAATGAACGGGGTGCCTACGGTAAAGGATATATCGGGCCAGCTGAATATTTCACCTAATTATCTCAGCAGTTTGCTCAAAACCCTTACAGGCAACAGCACCCAACAGCACATACAGGAGAAGATCATAGAGAAGGCAAAGGAAAAGTTGATTATGACAGATTTGTCTGTAAATGAAATCGCTTTTGAACTGGGGTTTGAATACCCGCAGTCTTTCTCCAAATTGTTCAAAACCAAGGCGAATATTTCGCCGCTGGAATTCAGAAAGTCTGGTAGATTTATTAAACCTTAGCGCACACCTGGGATTTACAGGTAGATTCGTGCGACAAGGGAATAAGTTTCGCTATTCGGTTTCCTGCAGATAAACAAACTCGCCTTTCTCACTGGCAGTCTTATTTCCCCATGCTGTGATTGCCTCCAAAACAGGAATGAACGTTTTGCCAAAATCAGTCAGGCTGTAAACGACTTTGATGGGAGGCTTTTTGCCATACGCTTTTCTTTCCACTAAACCATCTTTCTCCAACTGCTTTAACTGCAAACTCAATGTCATCTCCGTAACTGAAGGCATTTCTTTACGGAGTTCATTATATCTTTTTGCCTCGTCTTTTAAATGGTATAAGATAACTGCCTTCCATTTCCCTCCTACCAAATCCATTGTTAAGCTTACTGAGCAAGGGTATAGCTTGCTGTTCAGTTTTATGTAATCACCAATACATTCTGTTTTCATGCTATTATTTTTGGCACCTATCTGTTTTGATAGTTATTGTAAATGTATTTCACTAAAAATAATTTTGCAACTATAATATTTATAGTTCAAAAATTCATTTACATGATTACGAGTACAAAAATAAACAGTATAGCCGTACAAAAAGATAAACCACTTATTACAATTGTTGGTGTTTTGGGCAAACAGGGGCTTAGTGCAGCCCGTACATTATTGACATCCGGAAGGTATCGGGTACGTGGAATTACTCGTCGTATTGATTCACCTGAAGCGCTTATCCTGTCTCAACAAGGAGTTGAGCTTATAAATATACCACTTGACCTGGGCTACCAGGAAGAGTTTGTGAAAGCATTCCATGGGTCTGCCGGCGTTTTTCTGATGACGCCTAATATCGCTCCACCCGCAACCCATGAATTCGAATTGGGTAAACAGTTGGCAGATGCAGCTGTGGAAGCCGGGGTACCTCATATCGTGTTCAGCAGTTTAGAAAATGTCGATAAACTTACAAGCGGGAAAAAGTTCGCACCACATTTTACCGACAAGGCTAAAATCGAAGAATACATTCGTACACTGCCGATCAAAAGCTCATTTATTTACATGGCGTTCTTCTACACGAATTTGATGGAATTTTACACGCCTGTCTTAAATGGCGACACCCTCGTATTTCCTATCTATTTGCCAAAAGACTTCCGTGCGCCTTTTGTTGATCCCCTTACAGCTACGGGGCCGGCTGTTTTAGAAATTTTTTCAAACCCGGATGAGTATGCAGGTCAATCCCTTCCTGTTATCGGTGATATTATCTCTCCCCAGGAAATGGTGGATACCTTTATTAGGGTAACCGGCAAGAATGCAGTGTATAGTTCGGCATTTTCCCGGGAAGAACTCCTTCGTCACTTTCCGGCATTCAGTTCAAACGAAGTTTTAGTGCAGGAACTCACAGGGATGGTTGAATATGCAGTAGAATACGGATATTTCAGGGATGATCGTGACTTAATGTGGAGTAGAAAAATAAACCCTGGGAGCCTGAATTGGGAGCAATTTCTGAGCAGCACCGGGTGGGAAGGACAAAAACTTCTGTATTGAGCGTTTACCGGGAAGTATTGGATATTGTTTGGGCAGCCCGCGATTTTGCCGGCTCTTAATATATTCTGCAGTACGCATTTTAACCATACGCTGAAGTAAGTAAGAAAGCCGTTTCACGCGATTGAGGCGGCTTCTTTACGTTTATGAACACCGTCGGCCAGCGGCGTTCTCCCTTCAAAAATCATAATATAGTCCATCTAAAAAATTTAATTGTCCATCTGACTATTAAATTTTAAATGTAAATTAGACACTTAATGTAGTCATCAACTAAAGTCTGACATCTTAAAAATTCCCGTATGAGAAATTACACCGGGGTGAGCATTTCACCACCTGCCTGGTACAGGCATATGTTCCTTGTTTTTCTTATTTTATCCGGCTTTGCAGCCAATGCACAGCAAAAAGTGACCGGAAAAGTGACCGAAGATGCGACTAACCAACCCGTTGTCATGGCATCTATCCAGATCAAGGGTACCACGCGGGGCACAGTTACAGACGATAAAGGACAGTTTTCATTGATGGTAAAAGACGGCGATAAATTGCTGGTATCCTCCATGGAATTTGAGTCCACAGAAGTCACAGTAGGCGCTGAAGGCGCCCTTAACATCCGGCTCAAACGCAGCACCGCCGGCCTCAATGAGGTAGTTGTAATTGGTTACGGTACCGTTAAGAAAAAGGACCTTACAGGTTCTATTGCATCGCTGAAGGCCGCCGACCTTAAGACAGAAGGCGTCAGTAATGTAGGCAGAGCCCTGCAGGGCAAGCTGCCCGGAGTAACTGTAGAATCGGCCGGAGGAGATCCCGGAGCGGGCACCCGCATCCTGATACGGGGCGTGGGAACGCTAGGCAATGCAACACCACTTTACCTCGTAGATGGCGTGCCCGTGGCCGGTATCAACAATATCGCACCTGGCGATATCGAATCAATGGATGTATTGAAAGATGCCTCTGCAGCCGCCATCTATGGATCGCGTGCGGCCAACGGCGTGGTACTGGTGACCACTAAAACCGGTAAGCCGGGAAAGGCTGTCATCCAGTTTAGTACCAACTTCGGCAGGCAGAAAATAGACCATCCCTGGAAGGTATTAAACGCATCAGAATGGGCCACCGTCAGCAATGCAGCGCATGATGCAGCTAACCTGCCCAGGCTGGCAATTGCCGCCAACCCTTCTCAACTCGGGGAAGGCACTAACTGGCAGGACGCCATATACAGAACGGCGCTGATTCAGCAATACCAGCTCACCATGAGTGGCGGCAGTGAAACATCGCGGTTCAGTGTATCGGGCAACTATAACAAACAGGATGGTATTGTAGATGTAACCGGTTATAGCCGATACGGCGCGCGTGTAAAATCAGAAACGACCAAAGGCATTCTGAAAGTCGGTGAAACGGTATTGCTTTCCCGTGAAAAATGGATCCGCATGCCCGGTGGCTGGGGCGGACAGGGAGGAAATGCGGTAGGATCCGCTGCTAAGATGATCCCTGTATTCAAGGTTTACGACAGCACAGCGCTTGGCGGATATGCAGGCGCTACCGGTCCCGTGGTGAATGTAGCAAATCCTGTTGCACAATTGCACCTGGAAGATATTAGCTATGAAGTCACCTCTATTCTTGCCAATGCTTTTGCAGAAGTATCTATACTTCCCTCACTGAAATATAAATTCAACCTGGGTTATACCAGTTCCTTCGGCAACACAGACGACTATGCGAGGCGATACAATGTAGGATCGCTCTTCTCGCATCCAACAAATGATTTAAGCCAGTCGAAAGACCGCAACCAGCTGGTGTTAGTTGAAAATACGCTCAATTTCACGAAAGATTTCGGCAAACACAGTATACAGGCCCTAGCAGGTTATTCTTATCAGAAAACGCAGTACAACTACTGGCTGGCCAGCAAAACAAATCTTCCTGATGGCTTAAAGGAACTGGATGCTGCTTCCGGTACCGCCACCGTAGCCGGCAACAGCACGGTGAGCACCCTATTGTCTGTGCTGGGCCGCGTCATCTATTCTTATGACAACCGCTACCTGCTCACCGCCAGTTTCCGTCGTGATGGTTCTTCCCGGTTTGGAGCAGGCAACAGATATGGTAACTTCCCTTCCATTGCCGCAGGTTGGAATATCTCCAATGAGAAGTTCTGGTCCGTATCTCCAAACATTATATCCGCATTGAAATTGCGGGGTAGCTATGGTATACTCGGCAACCAGGAAATTGGCGATTATCAATACAGCGCAGCCATCTCCTCTAATATCAACTATGTTACCGGGGCGGATCAACAAAAATGGTTTGGCGCTATTCAAACAGCCTTTGCATCCCCCAATATCAAATGGGAAAATACGGAGACCATGAACATCGGAACGGACATCAGTTTCCTGAATGGCAAACTAAATGTTACCGCAGACTACTTCCGGAAAAATACAACCGATGTGTTGTTGAATGTTCCTATACCCGGTTCCACCGGCTCTTCTACCAATCCCGTAATAAATGCCGGCACCATTCAGAACAAAGGTTTTGAGCTGGGTTTGAACCATACCAATACGGTAGGAGTGCTTACCTATAGCGTAACGGGTACCTTTTCTGCCGTTAAAAATAAAGTCATAGAACTGGGCACCGGCTCCCAGCAAATCTTCGGCGGACCACCCACCCACCATGGCGCTTCCACTACCCTAACGCAGGCCGGCGGGGAAATTGCCGGCTTCTATCTCATTAAGTCATTAGGTATCTTCCAGTCACAGGCAGAAATAGATGCTTATAAAGATAAAGAGGGTAAGTTAATTCAGCCCAACGCAGCGCCGGGAGATATTAAATTCCTGGATGCCAACGGAGATGGTATTATCAGTAATTCCGATCGCGTTAACTGCGGCAGTCCTTTCCCTGATTTCGAATATGGTGTAGGCATTAATCTCAAAGCTTACAATTTCGATCTCAACATCTTCATGCAGGGAACGCAGGGGAATAAGATCTATAACGGTTTACGCCAGGACCTGGAAGGCATGAACCTTGAATTCAACTACAGCCGTGCCACCCTCAATGCCTGGACGCCACAGAACACGCATACAGATATTCCAAGAGCGGTGATCAACGATCCTAATTTCAATGATCAAACATCGTCCCGCTTCCTCGAAAACGGTTCCTACTTCCGTTTAAAAACATTGCAACTCGGGTATACCATTCCTGAAAGCCTGGTACAACGTATGAGAATTACCAGTTTACGGGCTTACGTGAGTGCCGACAACCTGTTTACCATCACAAAATACAGCGGGTCTAACCCGGATATTGGCAGGACTGGCAGCATTCTCGACCGCGGCGTTGATTTCGGCCATGTGGCCTATCCCCTCGCACGGGTGCTTTCTATCGGTTTACAACTGTCATTGTAATTTTTTAAAACGATGAAACGTATGAAAAAAATATTGATTTCGATCGCAGCTACACTGGCGTTTACCGGCTGTTCCCGCGATACCTTGCAACTTACTAACCCGAACCAGATTACCACGGAGACTTTCTGGAAAAATGAAGATGATGTTAAAAGCGCCATGGCTGCCACCTACGGGCTATTTAAAAATGTAGATGGCGGGTATTGGGGCGTACGTGGTGTAGAATTATCCAATGGCCGGGGTGATGATTTCTTCATCCGTAACGATGTGAGTTATCTCTACCAGTTATCTACCTTCACCAATACACCGGACAACTCCGCGGCTACCAATGTGTTTAACATCTCTTACCGGGCTATTTTCCGTGCTAACCAGATTATGGAAAACATTGATAAAGCCGGGCTCACCGATCAGAAAAAGAAGGCTTATATCGCCGAAGCTAAATTTATCCGTGGGCTGAATTATTTCATCCTGGTAACCAACTTTGGTGATGTGCCGATACGCACCAGTGTTCCGGCCAAGAAAGAGGACTACTTCATTGCCAAATCTCCGGAAGCCGATGTCTGGACACAAATAGTTAAAGACTTCACAGAGGCGGCTGCAGACCTGCCGGCTACGCGCGATCCATCAGAAACAGGCAGGGCTTCCAAAGGCGCAGCACTGGGTTTCCTGGGAAAATCGTTTGTATATATGAAGAACTGGGCCAATGCGGAATCAACGCTCAAACAGCTTACCACTGCCCCTTTCAACTACAGTCTCACTACAGACTACGGTGATAACTTCACAGCTGCCAAAAAGAATAACAGCGAGTCCGTATTTGAAATACAACTCGCCGATGTAGGCGGTACGAACCCATGGTCGGGTGAAAACGCCAATGAAGCCCTGGGGGTAACTACCGCGCAGGAGTTTGCACCATCGGAAGTTGCCGGCTGGTTTGAGGTAAGTCCTACCGATAAGCTTTTCAACGAATTTCAGTTAGAAAAAACAGCGGCCCGGGAACTGGATCCACGCATGTATGCAACACTGATATGGGACTATCCAGGCGCGATCTTCTACCGGAAACCGTTTAGTGCCTTTACGTTGCAGTTTGGTTTTAAGTCGATGTTCAAAAAATACCAGAATTACCTGCAGGCCAATGAGCTGTCGGGAAGCAGCGGTGCTGCCAATTATGCTTCCAGCAATAATGAGCGGGCATTAAGGTATGCAGATATTGAGCTGTTGCTGGCGGAAGCCCTGGTAATGCAAAGTAAAACCACTGAAGCATATCCGTGGTTACAGGCGGTGAGAACAAGAGCTAAACTCGGCGCACTCGCCAACGGTCTTTCCAAAGACGCGATGATGGCTGAAATAAGGCATCAACGCATGCTCGAATTTGCCCGTGAAGGTCAGCGGTTCTATGATCTTAAGAGATGGGGACTGCTCAAGCAGGAGTTCACCAACAGCGATAAAGTAGGCCGTCAGTTTTTTGTGCCCGCTAAACATGACTATTTCCCTATTCCGCAGGCTGAATTAAATGCCAATCCAGCCATGGTACAGAATCCACTTTGGAAATAGAAAATAAACCCTGCCGGGGCTGATTGCCCGGCGGAAAGCACCAGGTAAGCGAGGCTGTGTTCTGCGTTGAGAACAAGCCTCGCTTAGCTTTTAAACTACCTTCGCCGGATTAAAAACAGCGTTTGATTTATGTACAATTACTATTAGCGCTTGTGGCTTGGGGGCCTCAATAAGCCCCGGGGTCAAAAATGGATGGCAGGCCGGCTATTCAATCGCGAAACTTACCAACAACGAGAGATATTGATCTTCGATTGGTTTAAAGTAAAAGTTCTCTTCTGCCCTCAATTCCTGGGAGGTAAGATCCGTCACCGTCAACACGGGGCCCAGCTTTTTATTGATTGCTTTTGCAATGATGGCAGCTTTATCCCTGCTATTGAGAAACGCGGTCTCGAATTGTTTTTCACCTTTCTCAACAGGTTTGAACGTTACCCGTGCATTTGTGATAACGATAACGCTGCCATTCGCTAGTTTGGCCGCCTTCAGGAGTTCGTCGAGGGAACGGGCTTTGAAAGTATATAAACTGCCCTCCCTGAAAAGTTGTAATGCCTGGTAACCCACTTTATCTTCTTTAAACTGGCTCTCGTCCAGACCAGCCTCTTTGGCTTTATCGAAAAAGCCCTTTTTCAGGTCTTCGAAAGATTTTTTGCTTTCTGATTCTCCGTACTCCACCGTAATGGAAAAATCTGCCAGGTAAGCTTCCACCTCGCGGTGTATTTTGGCGATGCCGCTAACCTGGATAGCGTGGGTTTGCTGTTCCTGCGCATGGCTTCCCAATGCCGCCATCAATATGATGGCGGCCAGTATTATTTTTTTCATCAGCTGAAAGTTGAGTTGTAAAAGGATAATGCTAGGCAATCGTAAAGAGGAAGGAAGCAACGATCATCCAGGCGCCAACAATGATACCCAGTATACCTAGTTTGCCTTGTTTCGGGGCTATTTTTGCCCGGATACCCACCGCTTTTTCCCTGGCCTTTTCATTGCCGGAGAGGAAGAACTTGTTAATGAGCGGGAATCCGAGTAGGAAACCAAGGCATGCTTCCACCAGGCTGCCTGCGGCTAAGGTGGTCCACCAGATAGGCACCGAGGTAAGCCAGCCAATATTTAAAACGGCGGTTACAAGTCCCCATATGCCCCAGAAACAGAAAATAATCCCGATCCATCCCTGGTAGGGCTCCACCTTTTCCAACAACTCTTTTGCGTTGGGTTTTTTAGATAAAATCAGGGAGGGAACGGCAATGATACTCAGCAGGATTAATGTTATTCCGTAGATCATAATGTTGCATTTTTTAGTTACAGGATTGTTTGATATGGATTGTTCTGTTTTGTTATGCAACAAAGGTAGCCGGGTACGATGGGGGTAACAACATCGTATTCAGTGAAATTCAATACCCTGTTTTCAGGGGGTTAACTGAGGAGGCCTAGTTTGACGGCGTACCTGGTGAGCCCGGCCAGGTTACGCACTTTTAATTTAAGGATGAGGGTTTTGCGGTAACTTTCAATAGTGTGTTTGCTGAGAAAGAGCTTGTCGGCGATTTCCTGGGTGGTGTATTCTTCCGCAATCAGTTTCAATACATCCTTTTCACGGGAAGTGAGCATTTCAAGGGTTTCTTTTTCCTTGTTGAAAACGCTCTTGAGGTATTCCTGTTTCACCGCCTCTGAAAAGTATTTCCCACCTTTTAGAATCATTTTTACCGCTTCCAGCAATTCGTCTGAATCCGCATTTTTTGATAAAAACCCGTCTACATTATTCTGTACAAGCGTATCAATCATATTGCTGTCGGTATGCATACTTACCACCAGGGTGCTGATCTCCGGCCTTTTTTCCTTGATATAATTATTCAGTGTGATGCCGTCCATATCCGGCATACTGATATCGGTGATAACGAGATCGACCTGCTCCGCCGGGTGTTGATCAAGATAGTTCATCAACAGTTTACCATTATGCGCATAATAGAGTACATGGAGATCCTTGTCTTGCGCTATCAACCTGATAAGACCTTCCAGGAACAATTTATGATCGTCTGCAAGGATGATATTATGCTTCATAACATTCCTGATTTAAGGGTATTTCAATGTCAATTACTGTGCCTTTCGACGGGAAAGAGTCAATAGTGCATACGCCGTCGAATAATTTCAACCGCTCACGAATATTCTGGAATCCGATACCGAATTTTACTGTTTCCATGGAAAATCCCTGGCCATCATCTTCAAACTGCAACTTTATCATGTCGTCCAGCCGGGTCAGTTGTATTTCAACTTTCGATGCCTGACTGTGTTTCTGGGCGTTGGTGATGAGCTCCTGGATGATCTTATAGATCTCCACTTTCAGTGATGTTCCGATGCTGTCAACTTCGTCGCCGGGAAAGGCATGGAAGGTGATAGTGGCGTTACCAGGCACGTTGAATTGCCTGATATAGCCTGAAATGAGCGCTGTAAAACCGGTGTTGGTGAATTTCTGAGGAACAAGATCATGGGAAAGATCGCGCACCTGGTGGTAGGTATCGTTTACCTGCCGGATAATTGTTTCCAGCCTATTCACCCCGACCTGGTTAGAGAGCTGGAGTTTGATGGCAGCGAGGTTGCCGCCGATGCTGTCGTGTAATTCACCTGCAATCCGCTTCCGCTCTTTTTCCTGGCCGCTGACAGAGGCTTTGAGCAGCTCCAGTTCTTTATCTTTCAGCAACGCTGCGATTTTTTGCCGGTTCATTTCCTCCATAGTAGTATTTAATTTGCTTTGCGCCTGCAGCTTCTGGTAGTACATATACAGTAAACCTACGATTGGCAGCAGGATAACGAGGAAACCGATCAGCAGACTATATTTTACCGTTTTTTGATGGTTTAACTGGTTTTCCTTATTCAATATCTCTTTTTCCTTCTGGGCCGTTTGATATTTTATTTCAAGCTCATTGATCTCCTTTTTATTCTGCTTGTTCAGTACTTCCTGCAAAACGCCCAGGTACTGGGTCATGAGTGCGTAGGCATTTTTATAATCGTCTGTTACCGCGTACAGGTTACGAAGACTGTTCAATACTTTCAGCTGCGCTTCCAGGTCGTTCCATTGAAGGGCGTTAGCGTAAACCAGGGACAGCAACACTTTTGCATTCTCATAATCCTTCCGCCTAATGAGCAGGTTGCCCATCCTTTGTCCGGCATGGATATACAGGTCAAAAAACTGGTGCTGCTCCGCATTGTTTTTTACTTCATTGTAAATAGCATACGCTTCATCAGTTTGCTGGTTTAATTCCGTGATGATGCCGAGTGTGAGTTTCGCTTGCTGCTCTTTTTTCTCCTGGTGCTGCTGTTGAAAATAAACCAGTGCTTTTTCAGTGTACTGCTTCGCCTGAAACAGGTCTTTCTGCTCAAGAAAAATGAGGCCCAGCCGCTCATACACCCAATATTTCAGTCGTTCATCCTGCCCCGTATTCAGCAGGTCGTTGTATGCAGCAATGGCTTTGTCATGTTCATTGCGGGCAGCATATACGTTGGCCATACCCATTTTATTGTCATTGACGGCAACTTTGTTACCGAGCGATTCCGCAATACTCACGCCCTGCAGGTAATACCGCAAAGCTTCGTCGTACAGTCCTTCATCACTATAAGCGTTGGCCAGTGTAAGATAAAGAGAGACCTGGCAGGAATGTTTGTCGGCAGATGAAAGATCACTTTGGTTAAGCTCCGCCATGAGCTGTTGTGCATAAATGATCACGGAGTCTGTGGTGCCATGGGCGGCATGGAAAGCCAAAAGAGGCTGAAAGGCCAGTATTTTCGCCTTGATATTTTTGGCAAGCTGTATCTTCCGCAAAAGGGAATCGGGTGTTTTTACGGGCACATTTCCGTAGCCCGTAAAAGCGGTACTGTTTTGAGCCAGACAAGAACAGGAAACCGCCAGCAGGCCACCAAAAAGCAGGGCTAACATTTTATTTCGTCTGGTTCGGGTTAATATGGCAACTCCCATCATCAGGAAAAATATTTTTTTCAGACATGGAAGGTAGTTAAACATAACATATTTGCCAATACACGGGAAAGCATGAGTGACAGGAAAATATTTCTACATTTACAATAAAAAATATGCAATATTTCATTTATCGAACGCCAACGGAAATAAGACTTGTAACCGTTTCTGACATAGGTGGCGATACGGTAAATGCACAAATGAAAGGCTTTCGCATAGAGACCGGAATGGTGGAGACCTGGGAGAAAAATAGCATCATTAAAAATAAACAGTAAGGCTGTATTGCTATATCCAACCCTTTATTTTCAACCGAGAATCCAAATCTATACCTTGTAATTATTGGTGTAAATGCAGCCTGACTGAAGGTACCCAAAAGCAAGGCAAAAAAGGTGGCCAGCATATTTACTGAAAGATTGTACCATAATGATATCACACCCACCAGCATTAAAACGAGTGCTATATAGTGCTCGTAAGAAAAAATTATATTGCTTGTTCCCACTGTATATAGACTATACATCATTAGTCCTGTTATTATTATAAAAGGAATGTAAGGCACTATTTTCTTCATATTATTTACCATTTATAGAACTATGAAAGCGATCTGGCCACTTGGGTTTGAAGCTGTCTACTATTGGTGTATTAATAGTCATATTTTTCAAATATCGGTGTTAGATTTATTTCTAATTCTTTTAACCAACGGAAAAATTACAGAAGATTTCTGAAACCGGAAAATCAGCACCTCAAAGTTATCTTGAAACAAATTGATAATCCATTATCCAATCAGCTTCCCGCGAACTATACATGCAGACTCGTGTTCTATCCCAGGCCCACCGACTAGCGTTATTCAGTTTTGGAAGGCCTTTATCAATAAAACAGATCAGGCGTCATGATATCTATAATGATACAAATTGGCAACAATATGATACAAATTGATGAAGCGATTAAAGAAACTCTTATTAACTTCTGGAAAGTTTAATCACATTAACCTTCTAAAAGTTAACTTATGACAAAAAGGACCCTAGTCTTGACTGCTGCTATCATCTTTAGTTGCAGTGTTAGCATGAAAGCAACTTCGGCGTTCAAACAATCAGCTCCCCTACCGCGCCTGCATGCGCCGGCTTTAGCCTGGAATTTCATCTATGCCTTCGGCAATGGCCCTATACCTGGCTTAAGCTGGTCCGGTAATTATTTGTATGTTTCCTCCGGCAATTACGTGGTATATTCCGCGAACGGATATGGATTCCTTTCACCATCTAACCCGGTTTATTGTAATGCTGAAGACAATGCAAACACCTATGTACAGGTTGCTATAAACGGCGGCAGCGTTTCTTATTACGATTTCCAGCAATACTAATTACGCGGTAACATTTCCCAATGGATAATTTTTAATTGTTATTGCATTCGTTTATTAACCTGGATGTGCTGGAGCTATAACCCTGGCGCCTCCAGGTTACCACCAAGTTTCCTTTCACAAAATCTCCACAGCCAGATGGTACATTAACGCAGTGTGCCCTCGAAAGTAACTGCCTAACTTAATTGGTTACTATTAAGTAAAATAACATTTTCAAATATTTTTCTAAAAACATACCAGATAGTATGTTTTTGTTTTACTTTTGCACCGTAACAAATACGGCGATGCATCAAACACTTCTAATCTTACACTCCATCAATCGATGGCTCGTCTTGACAAGCCTTATTTACGCTATCTCGATGGCATGGACCGGGCTACGGTCGGGCAGTGTATTTTCGGGCTACAACAACATGGTCAGGCACATTACGACCACCATCGCGCATGTTCAGTTGCTCCTGGGCCTTTACCTTTACATGATAAGTCCCGTTGTGAAATTTAATGTCGCGAACGTTGGGACTACGGATTTTGTGAGTGAGCATACATTCTTCCGACTGATCCATATTGCTTCGATGGTCATTGCTGTCGTGCTGATCACCATCGGATCGGCTAAGGCAAAGCGGGCGACGTCAGACGGACAGAAATTCAGGACGATACTGGTTTGGTTTGCAGTTGCCTTACTGATTATCCTGGTAGCTATTCCCTGGCCATTCTCCCCGTTGGTTAACCGGCCATATTTCAGATCATTTTAAATTTATTGTCTATTATGTTTCAATTACTAAAAACGCCGATAGGTCGTCTGAGAATAATCGGCTTTTTCGAGGGTATTTCATTGATCGTTCTGGTTTTCATCGCCGTGCCCCTTAAATATTGGGGTGGCCAGCCCGCGCTTGTAAAGATGATCGGACCTGTTCACGGCCTTCTATTCGCATTGTTTGTGCTGACAACTTTGAGTGCAGGTGTGACATATCGCTGGAAATTTTCAGAAACCTCCTGGAAGGTTTTGGTTGCCTGCATCATTCCATTCGGGACCTTTTATATAGACAGGTATATTCTCGCCCCTGAGCAGGCGTCCCATGAAAAACATTAAGATTAGCGGGGCATTAGTTAAAAATTGCCCGCATCAACGTGAACGAATAAACGGTCTGATCTCGTTCGTAATGGCCTGGATATTGCTGACCGGGTGTAACGACACCCCCCGGGCGATCAATAACAATATTGCTTTTAAGGCTAAGTTATCAGCATACAAGCTATTCGAAGGCAACATGATGGAACTGGTGCCGGCTTCCAATGTGGTGCCGGTTCAGATAGGGTCGGCGTTGTTTACAGACTATGCTGAAAAGCAGCGGCTCATTAAAATTCCGGAAGGTACACGGGTAGTTACTGCCGGCAATGGGCTTCCTGTGTTTCCAGATGGAACGCTGATTGCGAAGACGTTCTACTATTCAAAACCCTTGCAAGGCAGACGGCAGATCATTGAAACCCGTTTACTGCAGTATTCCGGTCAGAAATGGAATGTGGCCACCTACCGCTGGAACGCCGGGCAAACGGACGCGGAATTACTAACGGAAGGCGCCACAGTGCCGGTTGATTTTCAGGACCGGTGGGGAAAGCGGCGGCAGCTGATATATAAAATTCCAACGCAGGAAGATTGTGGCACCTGTCACCGGTCCGGTAATAAACTAGTTCCGCTCGGTCCAAAAATGCGCAACCTGAATGTTAATATCAACGTGGGAGGGAAAAGTGTCAACCAGTTAACATACTTAATAAGCAGGGGGTTTCTGGCACAGGGGAGCATCCCGGCAGTAGCTTATATGCCCGATTATAAGGATTCTTCCTTTGTGTTAGCCCTTCGGGCCAGGGCATACCTGGAGATAAATTGTGCCCATTGCCATCGTGAAACCGGTATGGCCGCCGGTACTTCATTAAATCTGAGTTATGAGGTGCCGTTCAACAAAACTGGAATTGCCTATAACAAGGAGAACATAATAATTCGGATGAGCACAATGGGCGAATATCATATGCCTAAAATTGGCACCACAACGCCCGATGATGAAGGGGTGCAACTGATCAGGGAATATATCAATAGCCTGGACAACAAACCGGGAAAGTAACCGACGTCATCTATCAGGCATGAAATATGCTCTTCGCGAGGAATAGGGCGATTGCCTTCAGGATACCCTCGCCCTGTTAATATTTAAGGATAAAGCAAACTGATTAAACAGATGAAAAAAGCGGAAGCGACCAGGATGACTATCCTGGAAAAGGCGTTTGAACTGATATACGCAAAAGGTTATCAAACGACTAGTATTGATGATATCATTGCCACCACGAAAGTTACCAAGGGGGCATTTTACTACCATTTCAAAAACAAAGACGAAATGGGGATATCGATCATAAATGAACTTTTGAAACCTAACATGACGAATGGCTTCAAACATACGCTGCAAAATGATCACGACCCCTTAGCTGCAATATATAGTCTAATATATGGTCTTTTGATGAAGGACGAATTTCTCAAAGTTGAATACGGTTGCCCTGCTTCTAATCTGACCCATGAGATGACTCCCTGGCATACTGATTTCAACCATGCATTAAATGGGCTAACCCGCCAATGGATAAAAATGATGTCAGCATCCATTGAAAAAGGGAAAAAAAATGGGTTTGTACGCAGGGACGTAAATCCAATGCATGTAACGATGTTTGTGATGTCTGGCTATTGGGGAATCCGCAACTTCGGAAAATTGGTCAATAGCAAAAAGGCTTATTTACCATTTTTAAAGGAGCTTAAAAATTATCTGGAAGCCTTGCGGTAAGATTCTTTAACGTTAATGTTTGTTTAAAACACACCTCCTCCCGCACCTATATTTTGCCCCGTTATCCATCTGCCTGCATCGCTGGCCAGGAAAACAGTTACGTCGGCCACATCTTCCGGCTCCCCTATCCGCTTAAAAGGAGACATATCAGCAGCCACTGCCCTGTCGCGCTCCGGCAGGAGATCTGTATTCGTAAATCCGGGAGAAACCGCATTAACGGTGATGCCACGTGCTCCCAATTCCCGGGACAGCACCCTGACAAATTGTTCTACCGCCCCTTTACTACCGAGGTAAATAGCATTCATCGTAAAATACATTTTTGTGCCGCCGGTAGAGGTAACGATGATGCGGCCACCGTCCGTTACCCTTCTGGCAGCTTCCTGCAGTACAAAAAAAATGCCTTTGGTATTCGTGTTGAATACCGTGTCATATTGTTCTTCCGTAGCTTCCGACAATAAAGCGGGAATATAGTTGGCCGCATTAGCGACTACGATATCGGGCTTCCCCAGGGATACTTCCGTTTTATCAAAAAGTGCGCTGATAGCCGATAGTTGAGAAATATCTGCCTGTATAGCAATGGCACTGCCACCCTGCTGCCTGATCTTTTCTGCAATCTGTTCTGCAGCGGTAGCGCTGTTCACATAACTAATGGCCACTGCAGCACCGGCCGCGGCTAAACGCTCTGCGATAGCCTTCCCGATCCCTCTTGAACCTCCTACTACAATAGCGGTTTTACCTTGAAAGGCATCTTTTGCAAATGTTGTCATAAATGGCGTTCTATTTGAGCGGTTAAAGTTAAACAATAAAAGAGATTCGGTATGATCACAAAGGAGCGAGTTCTTTTGTGTAGCTTGTATAAGCTGATTCATATTGTCGCAATAAGCACCTCAAAATGTCTTTTTCCCACCCCTGGAAAGAATATCTTCTGTGTAAATTTGTGTAAATAAAAAATCATTGTCCATAGCGCGAACTTTAAGTCAAACTGCAAGCATCGGACTGACAAATAAAATTGCAAAACAACATAACCATAAAAAATATGATGAACCACATAAAACACGAAGCAGCAATACCGAATCCTGCCCTCAAACCTTTTGAGATATTAATTGGAGAATGGGAAACTATCGGGACACATCCATATCTTCCTGGCACTACTTTTCACGGACATACTTCATTCAAGTGGCTTGAAGGAGGTGCTTTTGTGATTATGCATTCGGAAATTGACGAAGAAGGCATTCCCAGCGGCATCGCAATTTTCGGTAGTGACAATGCCACCGGGGAATATTTTATGCTCTACTTTGACGAACGAAAAGTTTCAAGGAAAATTGATGTTTCATTTAACGACAATGAATTGAAATGGTGGAGAAATGCTCCTGGGTTTTCACAACGATTCACCTGGACAATTGCTGATGACGGAAATGTCATAATTAGCAAAGGCGAATTATCCAAAGACGACACGACATGGGAAAAAGATTTAGAACTTACACTCAATCGTATAAAGTAATAGAGAACTATGAACCTGAGTAGTAGTATAGTACTGGTAAACTGCTGAAATATCTCAGTAATGTTCCAGGTACGTTGACCCGTTGAAATACGAGTAAAAAATAACAGAGCTTTATTTCCAGTGCAGTGGAATTGCAATAGCATTTATCCCCGGTAAACCCTTTTTTCAGTTACCCAGCGCCTGGATTCCGTTCCTATCTCTCCGTTCTCCCAGATTCATAAAATAAAGATCTGGCTCCTCATTTGATGAAAGCCATTCCTGTGTCTGCTTCACAGTTTGAAAAAGAGCTATTACCTCAATATCTCCCCGTACCCTGGAAATTAACCTCTTCTATCTGTGTTCAGTGTAACGTTTTTGAATATAGGTTAAAAATAAGCAGCGTATGAACATTTGTGTAACAAATTTGCTGATTATTAGCATTGTTCCATTTTTAAATATGCTTTTTTGCTTCTCTAACCAATAAACCACGATATGAAAAAACAAAACTCACTAACAAGAGTAGCCAGGAAGGTTGCTTTTGGCTCGGCTGCAATCATTGTACTTGCAGGCGCTACAATTTTAACAAGCTGCAAAAAAGAGGCAAAGACCAATCCCGGGGTAGTTGCTACTGAGCACCTTTCCAAAGCTGAAGTCGCGGCCCAATTCTACCAGTCGGGCACGCATAACGGCTTCTTTTGGTCACTTTGGAAAAGTGACGGTGCTACCGGTACAGTTAATTACGCAAATGGCGCTGGCGGAAATTACAGCGTTAGCTGGAATGGCTTTAATGGTAATTTCACATGCGGCAAAGGCTATTCTGTAGGTTCTGCATCCTACAAAATAGGATATAATCTCGGTACTTATTCTAACTCTGGCGGGGGTACTTTCGGCTGGTATGGATGGAGCAGAAACCCTTATTATGAGTATTACGTGAATGAAACATGGGGTGCAGTTTCACCTCATACCGGCACTTATTTAGGGACCTTTGAAAGCGATGGTGCAGGTTATAACGTATGGACCCGTTGGGTGACCGGTAAAAATATCGACGGAGGTGATGGTTTCAGACAGATTTATAGCTCCAGAGTTACAAAAGTTACTACCGGGCAAAATCGCGTCATTACTTTTGCCAACCACTATAACAAGTGGAGTAGTTTAGGATATACGCTTGGTCAGTTAAATATTCCGGCTATTATGGTTGCAGAGACTTGGGGCTCTAATACTAATGGCAATATTAACTGTACTATTTGGGCGCAATAAACACACTGGTTTAAATTAATAACAGACAAATACTGCCTGGCTTTTTTCCAGGCAGTATTTAGTGCGGGTATTTCTTATCACTTACCCGGGCTAAGAATACCTCTTTAACATTATTTAATAATTAGTTATGACGAGATCAATACTTTATTTTCTTGCATTCTTCATTTTTGCTCTTCCAGCCTGCGATTCACCGAGTCTCAAAAACGTGGAAGGAGATAAAAAATTCCTAATCGGAAAATGGCATAGATTTTCAATGACAAATGGATATAGCGAATTTGATATTGACTCGCAATACATCATTTTCTATAATCAGAAAGTTGGCCGGTTCAGTCTTCCCTACAAAATAGAAAATGACTCTTTGAAGTACCTTACAAATCATTACGCGGCTAAGATTACAGACTACGGTGACTCCGTACTTCTTGAAGGCAACGATAGTACTAAAGCCACTTTACATAGATTTAAAGAATCGCATATTCCTTTTAAGGCAATTCCTGAAGTAAAAGATTCCCTGTCATTTGTATCATACATCGCAGATTTCGATAAAAGATTAATCCTGGAGTTTGAAAAAGCCGGAATAAAAATTTCTGATGGTACGAAACAGCCTGAGGAGCCTGCGTATGAAGAATTGTTAAAAAAAAGAAAGAGTGTAAATTGATAAGCATAACACCGCATAACTTTCATCAAATGAGGATTAGCATAATTTAATCAATCTGTTGCTAACCTCAACGCTCACTTTTCTTTGCTTACATATTATTCCAGCAAGCCATAAGGGTGGTATATCGCCCTACCCGGGAGAAACAGGGAAACTATATAGCAACGGTGCAGGTCCTTCTACCTGGTGTAATACAGCAAAACTGCTCCGCATGCGAATGGTTTACAATTCACAAGTTTCAGCTCTAAATCGTTTTTTAAAGGATTAAAAGTTTGCTGTCCGTTACCAAGGTTAGCTGGGTTTACGAATAAATAAAACTCGTCAACCAAATCATGCTGAATTAACGAGGATGCAAATGAGTCGCCTCCATAAACAATAATATCTTTTCCGTTTTTGTTTTTCAAAGCTTTTATTTCCTCTTTTATATCGCCGCTTATAATTGTTGTATTGTCCCACTTACTGACCTGGAGCGTATTTGAAAAAACGGCATTAGGAATCTCTTTGAATAACTTTCCCAATTGATACTCGGTATCATTGGGGTTGCTTGCTACTTCGGCCCAATATGGAATAAAACCTTCTCCTGTTTTTCGTCCATGTAAAATGCAGTCAACATTCTTAAGGTTGTCGATACTAAAATCCGACATTCCGCTGTCCCATTTGTTACCAAGTAAAATGTTCATTTGTAATTTTAACTTTCTCATGTCGATCCGTTTTATGGTTAATTAATACTTCAAAGTTACATGCTGGATGACTACAGGAAAAGGCATGATTACGACATTTTAGCGTTATGATTGCGACATTTTAGAGATAGGTTTCGGAAACTCCACGGTCAGCACAATGTAATCATTCTGTTGCTAACCTCAACGCTCACATTTCTATCCTTACTTATCATTCCACAACTTTACCTCCCAAAACAAAAAAACCTTGTAGAATCAGCTTCTACAAGGTTTTAATTACGTCAGTACAATTAGTTTTACACTCCTTCGTGATCCCCTTGGTACAAAACTCGAACCTTTTGGTTAAGGATTTAAAACTACTGGCAAATATCTAAAGTAGTATAACATTTACTTTTCACAATCTTTCTATGTATTATTACCGAGAATATCTAACTTTGAGTGCGCACAGTTAGTTGTAATTGACCAGCACGCAGGTACTGATCTGCAAAGGCATAAATTTGCAATACCACATAAACTTAACAACATATTTTAACCCTTTACTCGTATGATTTACAACAGCTTCTTAAAGCGTCATTTTAGAAAGAACATTGTATATATTTTCTTTATAGTATTAACTCCCAAATGCTTAATTGCCCAAACCGACCCGGCATTTAAACCCATATCAGCAGATATCATCAAACTCTCGTCTAAAGTATTGGATGAAGACCGGAAAATTTATATTTATATTCCGCCTGTAGATACCTTACTGCCCGATAAGCGCTACCCTGTATTATATGTTCTTGACGGGGATAATCATTTTAGTCTGATTGCAGAATATTGCCGATACCTTAGCCGTAAGGATGTAAATGTCATGCCAGAAATTATTATAGTTGGAATTCCTAACAAAAACCGCACAAGGGACCTTACCCCAACCAATAGTATTATTGATTATGACGGAAAGCCTGATACCAGTTCGAACTCCAGGTTTAAGTCAAGCGGCGGCGGCAATAATTTCTTACAGTTCATTGGTGCAGAGCTGATACCTTATGTTGACGCGCATTACAAAACACAACCTTTTAAAATTTTTGCAGGACATTCATTTGGCGGCATCACCACAATCAATTGCCTGTTAACGCAACCGGATATGTTTAGTGCTTATATAGCCATAAGCCCATCCTTTTGGTGGGATAAGGAATATTTACTTAGCCTCGCTGATGAAAAGCTAAAAAATGATCGGGATATAAATAAAATGATCTTTTACAGTGATGCGGACGAAGGAATGTCAGAATCTACCTTCCATACCAATCTGTTAAAATTCGACTCTATAGTGATCCAAAGAAAGATAGTGGGCTTAGACCATAAGTATGCTTACTATCCCGAAGACACACATATGACGGAGCCCGTAAAAGCCTATTATGACGCTTTGCGGTTTATTTTCAGGCAATGGGATCTGCCACTGACAGATCTGAAATCATTGAATGCCACTGTTGTAAAGCAACACTATCAGCAACTGTCTCAACGGTATGGATATTCCGTTACACCGCCAGAAGTAAATGTGCACAACATAGCAATGTATTTAATAGCCCAGTATGGAGCACTGGATAATGCAATAAGTTTACTGGAAATGAATACCCAAAACTATCCCGCATCAGCAACTGCTTTTAGCCAATTGGGAGATGCATACTTGAAAAAAGGTGATCGTTCAAAGGCAGTTATTTGCTATAAAAAGGCGCTTGCATTAAAGCCCGGCTTGCAAAATGTAAAAGCTAAATTGGCAGGGGCTTCAGAAAACCAGTAATGGCTTGTTCAATATAAGAAAGCAGAGAAAGCCTGTCATTTTTTAATACTTAATTGTGAATATCAGGGCTATGGTTAAATCTCTGCAATCGGAACTCGGCTAAAAAAACAAAAAAAGTACAATTTGCGCGAGGTTTGTAACTTCTCTGTGATCCCCTTGGGACTCGAACCCAAGACCCATACATTAAAAGTGTATTGCTCTACCAACTGAGCTAGGGAATCATTCCCCGTTAAGGGGTGGCAAAAGTAAACATTCTCCCACAATCACCAAATTTTTTTCTCAAAAAAATAAAAATAACTTCATTACCTATATGAAAAAGTACTTAGCAATTATACTGTTAGCCTACGCCTGTACCCCGCCGGCAAAATCTTATACCTACTCCCGCGGAGCGGATGGACAGCTCAAAGTCCAGGAGCATACGGAAACGGGAACCGGCTTGCGGCTCAATGTCAAAAAAAGAAAACGGGCCATACACCCTACGATCACTTTTATGGAGGCCGTTAAAGAATACCGGCGTACGTTTCATCATTTTCCGCAGGATATATGGAACCTGCAAAATATGAACGATAAAAGCCGCAATGCATTTAAAGACATGAAAGAAATAGGATTCACCGATCTGCAATTGCAGTATGTATATCTTGATTCTTTTGTAATCGCTTTTGTACATAAACCGGTGTATACGCTCGCAAATAAAAACAACCTTCTTTCCGGATCGGATGTAAACGGAAAATTTATTTTTACCTATAATTCCAAAGACTCTTCCTTCCTCTATGAAAAGAAACTGGATTAAATAAATAAGCCGCCGGCTTTACAGCATGGCGGCTTATGCATTATCTGTTAACATGGGTTATTCATCCATGCCATCCTGGTAGTTATTGTCGCCTTTCTCTGTTTTGCTGCTGTTGGCAACGAGGGCGTTGATGTTGTTGATCTCTTCTTTGGTAAAATACCGCCAGGAGCCGGGAGCCAGGTCTTTTAGCGTCATGTTCATGATGCGGGTACGCTTCAGCGTCACTACTTCATATCCCAATGCTTCACACATACGGCGAATCTGCCGGTTAAGCCCCTCCGTAAGGATAATGCGGAAACGGTTGGCTCCTTCCTGCTGTACAAAACATTTCTGCGTCATTACGCCGAGGATGCGAACACCGCTGCGCATGGCTTTTACAAACTCCAGGTCGATGGGCTTATCTACTGTAACGATATACTCTTTCTCATGCTGATTACCTGCCCGGAGAATTTTATTGACGATATCACCATCATTTGTTAAAAAGATAAGTCCTTCGGAACGCTTATCCAGCCGGCCGATGGGAAATATGCGACTGGAGAAATTTACGTAGTCGATGATATTTGTTTTATCTTTCAGATCTGTGGTGCAGGTGATTCCTTTGGGCTTGTTAAGTGCAATATATACGGTAGATTTCTTCTTCTTCAATGGCTCTCCGTCCACTTCCACCACATCGCCATCTTTCACACGATTCCCTTTGGAAGCAATGTTATCATTGATGGTTACCCTTCCCTGTTCAATATATTTATCAGCTTCCCTGCGGCTGCAAAAGCCGGTTTCGCTAATGTATTTGTTAACGCTTATATCCATAGTTACGGTTGAAATCAACCGCAAATTACTTAAAACCGGGCAAAAAGTCAGGCAACGGAAAGTCCGGGATCGACACGGCAATTTCATGTTATGCCGGCGAACAAGCCAAAACCCAATAATTATGCTTTGATGTTAGCTCCCGGAACTGTAACTTGTTAACGGCAATCTGTCCGCCGACCCCTTACATGAAAAGAATACTATACCTGGTTACCGGCCTGTTGCTGTTATTAAATTCCCGGCTTCCGGGTCAGACACAACTGCCATACATACTCAACGGTGCGGCCACACAGCGCACCTGCAACTGCTATGTATTAACACCGGACGCATTCCATACCAGCGGCACCGTGTGGAATAAAAATAAGATCAACCTGTTACAGTCCTTCAACTATATATTTGATGTAAACCTCGGCTGCAAGGACGCTACGGGGGCAGACGGCATCGGCTTTATCCTGCAAACGAAAGGTACCAATCTCGGCGCTACCGGGCAGGGACTGGGTTTTAAAGGCATTTCTCCTTCATTGGGTATACTGATAGATACCTGGCAGAATTTTGATGAGAACGACCCCTCTTATGACCACCTGGCCATACAAATGAACGGGCTGTCGGATCATAACAGCAGCGGCAACCTGGCCGGCCCGGTAACAGTACTGAGCAATAGTGACAATATAGAAGACTGTCAATGGCACCTGTTCCGCATTAAATGGGATGCGCCGTTACAGCACCTGGAAGTTAGCGTGGACAATGAATTACGGTTAACGCTCGATAAAGACCTCGTCAACGACATCTTTAACGGCGACCCCAATGTTTTCTGGGGTTTTGCCGGTTCTACCGGTGGCTTCTCCAACCAGCAACAGTTTTGCGCGGCCCTGCGACCCGAATTTAATTTTGACCCGCAGCAGGTATTTTGCAACGGAACGCCTATACAGTTCAAAGACAATTCCAGCTCTTTTGGTGCTATTACCAGCTGGTGGTGGGATTTGGGAGATGGAACCACCTCCGTTGCCCCGCAGCCTCCGGCACACCTCTACCCTTCGGCCGGACATTATGAGGTAAAACTGGTGATCGCTGATAACAGCGGCTGTACATCAGATACACTAAAGGCCCCTTTTACCGTAGGGGCGTACCCGGTAGTCGACTTTGGTCCCTATCCCCTGTGCCTGGGTTCACAAATGTATATGAACGACCTTACCACCATCACAGTTGGCACCCTGGCAAAATGGGAATGGGATTGGGGTAACGGCGCTACCGCCACCGGTGCAAAACCACTGGCGCCCTATACCACACCAGGTCCCCGTCAAATACAATTAAAGGTCACGTCGCAACAGGGCTGTGCCACCACGGCTGCTAAATCCATACTTGTCAGCAATACGCCGGCCGTCAGGGGTATGGGGGAAAATGTTTGTCTCGGCGCCTCGACCGTTTTCCAGGGCATCAACAGTACGCCCAACATTCCTATCCGGCAATGGCACTGGCAAATGGGCGATGGCATTACCTCCGCACTCAAAGATCCGGTATACCGCTATGCCGACACCGGCTACTATCCTGCACGGCTATACGCCGTGAGCACCGATGGATGCGCGTCGCCCGTTACAGACGTTCCGGTTACGGTTACCGCAGTATATGCCCGCGCCGGGGCCGATACTATTGTAGCTGCCGGGCAACCACTGCAATTGCAGTCGCAATGGGGCGATACCCGTTTGCAATATACCTGGTCGCCCGCTACCGGCCTCTCCGATCCACGTATAGCCAACCCCGTAGCCATGCTGCATAAAGATCAATCCTACCGGCTTACCCTCACCTCTCCGGAGGGCTGCCATGATGAAGACACCATCAATGTAAATGTGTATGAAGGCCCGGAATTTTATGTGCCCAATGCCTTTACCCCCAACAACGATGGGCGTAACGACGTATTCCATGTTATAGCCGCCGGCGTGCCTAAACTGGACTTCTTCTGTATCTGGAACAGATGGGGACAGGAAATATACCGTAGCGCCGATCTTCCGGGCGGATGGGATGGCAGCTGGCAGGGAAGACCCGCTCCCCCCGGCACATACGTATGGATGGTGCAGGGAGTTGACTACACCGGCCGGCGTTTTAGCAGGAAAGGAACGGTAACGCTTATACGGTAACTTATACGCGGTAGCAAATGGCGTTGATGTTCATACCTGCACCCACCGAAGCAAACAGGATCACATCACCGGCGTGAACAGCCTGGTTCGCGATCTCATTCCTTTTCACCATATCATACAGTGTAGGTACGGTGGCAACAGAGCTGTTGCCCAACACATGAATATTCATAGGCATAATATCGGTCGGTATCTCCTTAATACCATATAACAAATAAAAAGCCTTGATAATGGCAATGTCCATTTTTTCGTTGGCCTGGTGGATAAAGATCTTTTTTACATCCCGGATGTTGATATTTCCTTTATCGAGACAGTCTTTCATAGCTTCCGGCACACGTTTGAGGGCAAACTCATATACCTTGCGGCCCAGCATTTTGATATAACGGATACGCTTATCCGCTTCCGGGGCATAAGACATGCCCATATAGATATAATTCAGTTCATCGTTGGCATACGACTGCGCGCTGGCGCTGATAATACCGGCAGCGCTGTTCTTACCTTCCAGCGCTTCCACTATTACGGCGCCGGCGCCATCGCTGAAAATCATGCTGTCACGATCATAGCGGTCAATAACACGACTCAGCGTTTCCGTACCTATTACCAGGCATTTTTTTGCGAGCCCCGATTTAAAGAAAGCGTCGGCCTGGATCAGCCCCTGAATCCAGCCAGGACAACCAAACAGCACATCATATGGAATACAGGCCGGGTTACGGATCCCCAGCGCCTGCTTTACCCGCGATGCCAGTGAAGGCACCGCATCCGATTGGATAGTATCTGTTAAAACATTCCCGAAATTATGCGCCAGGATGATCTGATCCAGCATCTCCGGATCCACTCCCGCATCTTTGATCGCCACCTTCGCAGCCGCCACCGCCATCTCCGTGGCGTTCATGTCTATGTCTGCATACCTGCGCTCAGAAATACCTGTTACCTCCTCAAATTTCCGGATAATATCCGCTCCTTCAGCAGGTATACGCACCTGCCGGTCGCTGTAGAAGTCCTGGTCCAAAAAATCGCTGTTTAATTTTTTGTTGGCAGGGATGAAGCTACCGGTACCGGTTATAACTGTTCGCATTGTTTGAATCATAGTTCGATTTTCAGGTTGCCACCTGACAACCCCATTCCATAAAGATACAAACAAATGCCTTTGGGAGGTAGCCAATGTCCGCTGCTGCAAACGGATGCCTATACGATATGATTAAACAGTTCTTTAAGCAACTGATAAGAGTAAAGCCGTTCGTTCTGATCATAAATATGTGCCGTCGCTATCACTTCATCCACCTTTGTGTCGTCGAGAAAACGCTGCAATCCCTGTTGTACGGTTCCAGGACCGCCAATAAAGGAACACGACAGCATCTGTTGCGCATGTGCGGCTTCCTGTTCTGTCCATACACCTTCCATACTATCGATGGGAGGCCCCATACGGCGCAGCTTTCCGCGTATAATACCCAGGAACAACTGGTAAAAAGAAGTAGCGAGACGGTTAGCTGCGGCATCTGTATCTGCTGCAATCACATTCACGCAGGCCATCGTATACGGCGCCTGTAAAAATTCAGAGGGCTTGAAATGCTGCCGGTAAATTTTCAGCGCAGCATGTAACTGCGCCGGGGCGAAATGACTGGCGAAAGCGTAAGGCAAGCCCATGGCGGCAGCCAGGTAGGCGCTGTCTGTGCTCGAACCCAGTATCCAGATCGGGATATCCAATCCCTCTCCCGGAATAGCTCTTACAGGACCCGTATGATTATCAAACGAAAGATATTGTTGCAGTTCCTGTACCTGCTCGGGGAAATCGTGCCCGGCCCCTAGCCTGTCGCGACGCAGTGCGCGGGCGGTTACCTGGTCGGTGCCCGGCGCCCTTCCCAGCCCAAGATCAATCCTGTCGGGATACAGGGAGGCCAGGGTACCAAACTGTTCTGCTACCACCAGCGGGGCGTGGTTAGGTAGCATAATACCACCGGAGCCTACACGGATAGTGCTGGTGCCACCTGCAATATATCCCAGCAATACGGCGGTAGCAGAGCTGGCCACGCTCACCATGTTATGATGCTCGGCCATCCAGAAGCGCTTAAATCCTAATTTTTCAACGTGTTTTGCCAGCCTCAGACTATTGTGAAATGCCTCTGCAGGCGTCTGTCCTTCCATCACCGGCGCCAGATCCAATACTGACAGCGGACGTGTTAATCCTTGCTTACTCATACTTCAGACGGTTTATTGGTTCATTCCCGCAAATTTACGACAACGCGCCCGATGCACACGAGCCGATAACCTCCAGGTAAGCACCATGATAAACAGGTGAAGTTGGCAGATCAACCCAGCAGCGCGATAAAATCGGTGGCAAAATGATAGGCATCTCCGGGCCAGCGGGCCGACAGGTAATGGCGGTCCAACACTGTAAAGCCACGCCTGAGATGACGGGCATCGTCGCGCTTCAGGGGTAACGGCCCGGTAAGAAATTGGGCGGCATCCTGCAGTTCCGCGGTTACTTCTGCCTGTACCGTTACCGGGTAAGTGAGATAGTAATCTTTCAGCCATAGCCTGGTAAGACGATAAGCCATCAGCTCCTGCGATTGTAACAAGGCCGTGGTTTTGTAAGTGTGCAACACAGACAGCCCTGTTTGCGGATGTTTACTTCTTGCTGCCAGCACTACACCGTGACAGATAGCTCCTACCGGTTTTTGCGTCACAAAAAAATGGGACACTACCTGTTGCAGTAAAGCTGATTCGAGGTAAGGCCGTACACCTTTATCATGCCCGCCGGGCAACAGCAATGCGTCATAGTTGTCCGCAACAATATCCGTGTATGGTATGGGATTACAGAATGCATCACTGTTAGACATCTGGTGATAAGCCATTACCGCATCTTTCCGGGCAGTCAGCACCCATTTCCAGATACCCAGGTCCGTTCCTCTCAGCATGCGTAAATCGGCCATGGCGCTGTAACCTCCCGGTGTGGCAAACTGTACATCGTATCCCGCTGCCGTTAACAATAACCAGGGGATAGCCGCTTCAGTTGGGTCAAAACCATAATCAGGTAGTGGTACCAGGACTTTCTTCATGCTGATGCATTTTGATAATAGGGAAGTCAGGATGAGAAAGATAATGAAAAAGTTTTTAGCCGCCGGTAATTCGTAAATTTAGTTCCAAAATAAATCATGTTGCGCGATATTGATACCTGGTTTGAATCCCAGCCGGAACCCGCCAAAGGCTGCCTGTTAGCGCTGAGAGCGCACCTGCTGCAATTAGACCCGCACATTACTGAAGCCTGGAAATATAGGATGCCCTTTTATTGCTATAACGGTAAAATGTGTTGTTACCTCTGGATACACAAACAACTGCAACAACCCTATATTGGCATCGTGGAAGGAAAAAACATTATCCATCCCCTCCTGCAGATAGAAAAGCGTGCGCGCATGAAAATCCTGCTCATCGATCCGCGCGAAGATATTCCGATGGATACGGTTAACGACATTCTTGGAAAGATGGTGAAATGGTATGCAGCAAAAAAAAGATAAACAGTATACCGTCTAACTAAAGATCAATACCGCCAGCAAAATAATATAGATCACCAGTTTGATGATCCGCCAGCGGTTAGTGCGGAAATTACGCGGCCGGGTAAAATCGATATTGATACGCTTCATAAAATAACTGAACCGGCCCTGCCCCATCACGGTCTTAAACATGCCCCATTCGTTACTGCATCTCAGCAACGTCATATAGTACGCTACTTTAGGTTCTTTAAATCCATCCCGTGATGCCCGGATGTAATTGATCAGTATATCGATCACCGGTATAGCCAGCAATAACATCAGCCATTTCTGCCAGCTGAGAAATATAAAAAATAAAGGCGCACTCAACAGCACGAGCAACGCCCCTTCTATCGGGTTAGGAAATGCATACCAGGTAAATTGTTTAAAACGGGGCAACAGCAAAGCCATGCCTTCTCCATAACGTTCAAAACGTTTATAGTGCGGTTGTCCGTCGTTCCACCACGGATGCGTAACACGGGCTTCCTTTACACAGATAAAACGCGCATTGTTCCGCAAACAGATCTGTGCAGGCAAGTCTATATCTTCTCCCCCGCCGTTTTTCGGAAAGATGGAAGAAAAACGCAGCTCCTGCATTGCCGCACGGTTATACATCATGTTAGCCGTAACGCCCCACATAAATTCCTCTTTCCTCTCCGCAATGGTAAAGATGGTAGTCAGCCCCGCCGCCGTCAGCGCCCGTGTAAAAGCACTCATGGGCGCGGGGAAATCCGTTAACCCGATAAATCCTATGGCCTCCCGGTGGGCTTCAATTGCTTCCACATAACGGAAAAGCACATCATCGTCTGCAACAATATCATCATCGAGAAACAGCATCCATTCGCCACTGCCTGCATTAATCCCCTTGTTACGGCTTTCTGCCGCACCCAGGTTTTCCGGGTTAATAAACAGGTGAATAGCGCCTTCTTCCGCCAAACGCAGCATTTCTCTGCCTGGTTTCACCTGCGGATTATCCACCACTACGTAGTAGTTAAACCGCCATCCATTGGGCTTGGGTAAGTGAATCAGTGGGAGCAAATACTGTTCATCCAACCGGAAAGAAGGAATAATAATATCGATCGAGTTTGAAAATGTCAACATAGGGCGCGAAGATAAATAACATTCTTTTCGCTTTCGCAAAGCAAAAAAAATATATATTTGCAGCCGTTTATTTGTTAACCTGATAAAATTGCCACATGGCAGAGGGAGCTTCGATACTCAGCCCTGCCGGCAGGAAAACAGAACGCGAAGAACTCGTGATCCGCTCTGCCGATCGTCGTATATCCTTCAAGGTTATATCCAATAAATTTCTGCTGAACGAAGATTGAGGTAAAAATAAATGCATAAAAAAAGGGGTGGTAAGAATACCTCCCCTTTAATATTTTAACCATATCCTATGAAAAACCTGATACAAAGATATGCTCCTCTGCATTAGTTCTGCACGCTGTTTCGTGAACGCATGATATTATCCTGTGAATGCATAAAATCGAGGGATGTTAACCAACACTTAACATGATTTGATGAAGACTGCACGTAACAGGAACGCTTAAAAAACAACCGGTAGCAAAAGACTGTGTCCGTGGAAACGCAATGGAGATCAGCATTACAGGAATAAAAAAAGGGGTGGTAAGAATACCCCCCTTTAATATTTTAACCATATCCTATGAAAAACCTGATACAAAGATACGCGCCAACACATTAGTTCAACACGCTATTTCGTGAACGCATGATATTATCCCGTGAATGCATAAAATCAGGGGACGTTAACCAGCACTTAACATGATTTGATGAAGACTGCATGTAATAGGAACGCTTAAAAAACAACCGATAGCAAAAAACTATGTCCGTGGAAATGGAATGGGGATCGGCATTACAGGAATAAAAAAAGGGGTGGTAAGAATACCTCCCCTTTAATATTTTAACCATATCCTATGAAAAACCTGATACAAAGATATATTCATCGGCGTTAGTTCAACACGCTATTTCGTGAACGCATAATATCATCTGGTGAATGCATAAAATCGGGGTACGTTAACCAGCACTTAACATGATTTGATGAAATCTGCACGTAATATGAACACTTAAAAAACAACCGATAGCAAAAGACCGGGTCCGTGGAAACGCAATGGAGATCAGCATTACAGGAATAAAAAAAGGGGTGGTAAGAATACCTCCCCTTTAATATTTTAACCATATCCTATGAAAAACCTGATACAAAGATATATTCATCGGCGTTAGTTCAATTTCTTATTTCGTGAACGCATTATTATTCCCGGTGAATGCAAAGAATCGACCGCTGTTAACGCTCCATTAACAAAAAAATAAGCGTGTCAGCCACCTTTCTTTGCTAATTACCCAGCGTTTTCAATGCGAGGTAAGTCATAAGCCCCGCGCCGGTTTCCAGCGCTTTTTCATCTGCATCAAACGTAGCGGTATGTAAACCGGATACCATGCCACGGTCTTCATTCCGTACGCCCAGCCGGTAAAAGCAGGCATCGGCTACCTGCGAATAGGAAGCAAAATCTTCTGCTGCCATCCAGATGTCCAGGTCTTCTACCTGCGCTTTGCCCAGGTAATCGATGGCATGCGCGCGGCTGGCCGCGGTGAGCTTGTCTTCGTTGATCAGAACAGGATACCCTCTTTCTATGTCAATATCACAGGAGCCTTCCATACCTTCTGCTATGGAGATGGCCATTTTTTTGATCTTTTCATGAGCGCTCGTACGCCAGGTTTCATCGAGCGAGCGGAAAGTGCCGTATATCTTCACTTCGTCCGGGATCACGTTATTAGCGCCATTGGCGATCATTTTGCCAAAGGATAATACAGAAGGCGACAGCGGGCTGGCACGGCGGCTCACAATCTGCTGCAGCGCTATGATAATATGACAGGCAATCAGCACCGGGTCTATCCCCAGGTTAGGCATAGCCCCATGGCCCCCTTTGCCCTTTACCGTAATGGAAATCTCATCGTTGCTGGCCATATACCGGCCGGAGCGGAATCCCACCTTGCCCACCGGCAACTCCGGCATCACATGCTGCCCCAGGATATGCGCAGGACGAGGATTTTCCAATACCCCGGCCTTGATCATTAAACTGGCGCCGCCGGGAATCACCTCTTCTGCCGGCTGAAAAATAAATTTTACTGTGCCGCTGAACTCCGGCTTCATACGGGTAAGAATGCCCGCTACTCCTAGCAATGATGCCGTATGTACGTCGTGGCCACAGGCATGCATCACCCCTTCATTTTGGGAACGGTAGGGTACCTGGTTTAGCTCAAAAATGGGCAGTGCGTCTATATCGGCCCGCAGGGCCACTACCTTATCTGATGGCGCAGCACCGCCCTGCAATAAAGCAACAATACCGGTATCAGCCATCCTTTCGAAAGGAATATCCAGGGCATGCAGCTTATCTTCTATAAAAGCTGCCGTCTGGTATTCCCGGTAGGAAAGCTCCGGATGGGTGTGCAGGTGGCGGCGATTCGCCGTTGCCTCCCCCAGCAGTCCGCTGGCTAATTGCCGGATTCTTTCTTTAAGCATATAGTAACAATTTTTCTATACTGTTCCGAGATAAAAATATGGAAAGCAGCAAAAATAGCCGCATTCATACAATTCCGGCGTTTAAATTTTCCGGCTATCATATTCTAATTTTTTCGCAACTGACAATGCGTGTGTAGTGGTATAATACTTTGCTATCATACCGGGCACCTCCCAGGCCGGCATCTGTCCTGCCCGCACATACACCAGGAATTGCTGCATTACGGCTGCAAATAACGATTCATGGGTATTCAGGTACTCCCGGGGAATCACCACCTCCCAATCCCGCCCGGCTGCCTTTAGCGCTATGCCCGGGTATCTCTGCGCCAGTGCAGCAACCCCGTTGCTGAGCTGCTCCATGTACGCGGCATCAGGCGATACGGGGCTAATGTACAGTACCGGCAAATAACCCTGTTCTTTGTCCTGCCGGATCAACAGCGCGGCCTTGCTACCCTGTATCCGCGAATAGTGGGTATCACCGGCCCCCGCCGCTGCTTCATAATCCCATTGCACGGTAATCCGGGCATGTACGCCCCGGATGGTATAGTCAAAACTACCGTTGGCGTATATCTCCAGGAGACCATCATCCCCCGCGGTGGCCGCCAGTGCGGCTGTAAGCGGTGCTCCTCCTGTAATATCGCGGTATTGAGCCCTGCTCATCGCCGTAGGCCAGGTAGTGGCGGCGTCAATATGAATATCTTTTTTATAGTCAAGCACCTGCCCTGGAAAACAGGTCCACTGCACCAGGTCTACCAGGTGGGTGGTTACATCGGTAATGCCTTCCCCCTGCTGCTGTACATCCATATACCATCCGGGCCGCACCAAGGCTTCGCCCGCCACCATTTTTTTAAAGTGATGCACACTTTTCTTAATCACGGCGGGTTCGGAAGCAGTGCCCGGTTGCAGGGTGCCAAAGAGTGAAGGCATCCGCGCCAGTTCCCGCTGCAACACATTATGAATCTCATAACGCTCCGTCATAATATCAAACAACTGCACCTTTCCGGCAGCTGCATCAGCAAAGGAAGCTTGTAAAGATGCAAACCCCGCCGCATCTATGGCCATGGGCTTATCTGCCAGCACATGCATACCGGCGCCAATCCCACTGCGGATATACATTGGCTTTAAACGGTTATTCCCCGCCAATATCACGATATTACCGGGTGCGCATAACAATAGCTGCTGCAGGTAGTCGCTGCCGGTATATACATTCGGTATCCAGTGTACCTCCGGACTACCCTGTTTATTATAGGCAGCCAGCCGCTGCAGGTATTGTTCTACTTCAGGGCCTTCTGGCGCGTACACCTGTATCACGGAATCTATATCCGGATACATTTGTTGTTGTACCAGCGAAGCGTGGAAATGACCGGGATCCAGGGCGATCAGTTGCATGGACAAGTGCCTTTTATTTTGATGGAAACATACTAAAAAAGAACCTATATTTAATTTAATAAATACCCCCGCTATGAGAAAATATATCGTACTCCCATTCCTGTTAGTCGGCTATTGCTGCTATAGCCAAACCTCCACCAAAGCTATCTTACTGGAACAACTGAAAACCACGCATAATAAGGCGGACTGGTTTGTGCCGGTAAACACCGCCATTGAAGGTCTAACGCCTGAACAGGCCAACTGGAAAGACAGCAGCGGCAATCACTCCATTGCCCAACTGGTCAACCACCTCATTTTCTGGGATCTTGATCAGCTCGAAAAGTTCAAAGGACGGAAAAAAGATCCGGTCAACATCAATAATGACGATACCTTTTCGCCCGCCACACAGGCGACGTGGGACGGTACTGTAAAAAGGATCGACAGCGTATTAACCGCCTGGGAACAGGCCATTGAGCAGGCAGATGAAAAAACACTGTCTTCCAGCTATTCCACGATCGCTCATATCAATGCGCATAATGCGTATCATATCGGGCAAATCCTTTTCGTACGCAAACAACAGGGTAGCTGGAATCCGGAGAAAGGCGTGAAGTAACGGCATACCGGGCCCACGTGGCGAACAAATATGGCATGGCCTGCCCCCGGGGCAGGCAACACTGCTATTAACAGCGTCGCCCTCAGCATGATGACCATTCCCCGGAAAAAAGCCAAACAGGCAGCCCCGCCACCACCCGGAAGCACTGCCCTGATGCCATCGCAAATTTACCTGTGAAAAAATCACAGATTCGTTTATATTTAATCCCTGTTTCATGTCGGCAACATAAAAACCCGTCGCCGATCTTTAACGAGATTTTAAATATAATGCTGATCAATTCCCGTTTTATTAGACAAAATTCCTTTCAATGGCAGTGAACAGAAGATCCGCTATCAAGCAGCTGCTGTTTGTTTCAGCCGGTGTGGCATTTTTGCCCGCCTGTCTGCAACACACAACCAGGGCTTCCTTAGCACTAAAACATATTCAGGTAGATGGTGACCAGGAAAAAATGCTGGCCGAACTCGTGGAAACAATTATTCCCGCTACCACCACACCCGGCGCAAAAGCACTTTCAGCGCATTTGTTTACATTGATTATGATGGACGACTGCTATAAGAAAGAAGAGCAGCAGCAGTGGCTCAACGGACTAAAAGCGTTTGAACAGGCCTGCAAAAAATTAAACGGACGCTCTTTCCTGAAAAGTACACCGGCACAAAGAGAAGCCTTGCTCACCACCATGGAAGCCGGCTGGAATAACAAGGACGACATGTCCTTCTTTTACCGGACTACCAAACACCTGACCATCAAGGCATATACCAGCTCCAAATATTTCCTGACCAACGTCGACATCTATGAGCTGGTACCCGCACGCTTCAAAGGATGCGTGCCATTGAAACCCACTACCCGGAAGATTGCCTAACTACCAACAATATGAGTAATAATAATACCAGTCTGCAAAACCGCACGTTTGATGCTATCGTTATCGGTTCCGGTATCAGTGGCGGATGGGCAGCAAAAGAATTTACAGAGAAAGGATTAAAAACGCTGGTGCTCGAAAGAGGCCGCGACGTAAAACACCTAAAAGATTATCCAACCACCAGCCAGTTTCCCTGGGAGTTTCCGCACCGCGGACAAGTACCACAGGAAATAAAAGCAGCTAACCCGTCGATCAGCCGCTGCTATGCCTATAAGGAAGATGCTATGCACTTTTTTGTGAAAGACAATGACCATCCTTATGGACAGCCTAAACCGTTCGACTGGATCCGCGGCTACCAGGTAGGCGGTAAGTCACTGATGTGGGCAAGGCAAACGCAACGCTGGAGCGACTTCGACTTCGAAGGTCCGGCACGCGACGGCTTCGCCACCGACTGGCCTATCCGTTATAAGGATATTGAACCCTGGTATAGCTACGTAGAAAAATTTGTAGGTATCTCCGGTAACAAAGACGGTATCCCCCATCTTCCGGACGGCGAGTTTTTACCACCCATGGAACTTACCTGCGTAGAGAATTACTTCAAAGATTTTGTAAAAGCCAATTATAAAGACAGACAAGTCATCTACGCCCGTTGCGCACACTTAACACAACCGCAGCAGATACACCTGGATCAGGGCAGAGGCCAATGTCAGAAAAGAGATCTCTGTCAGCGCGGATGCCCATTTGGCGGCTATTTCAGCAGCAACTCCTCTACCCTTCCCTGGGCAGAAAAAACCGGTAATCTTACTCTCCGTCCCTTCTCCGTAGTACATTCCATCATCTATGATGAACAAAAAGGAAAAGCTACCGGCGTACGCGTAGTAGATACCAATACCAGGGAAATGATGGAATATTACGCCAACGTCATTTTTGTAAATGCCGCTGCCGTTAATACCAACCTGATACTGCTCAACTCCACCTCCCACCGCTTTCCTAACGGTTTGGGTAACGACAGTGGTGTGCTGGGTAAATACTTTGCTTTTCATAATTACCGCGGACATATTTCCGGTCAGTACGAAGGATTTAAAGACTCCACTACCGACGGACGACGTCCCACCAGCGCCTACCTGCCCCGCTTCCGTAACGTAATGAAACAGGAAACAGATTTCCTCCGTGGCTATGCAGCCGGATTTTCCAGTGGCAGAGGCTCCCATACCGATACCAACGGATTTGGCAAAAGCCTGAAAGAACAGCTGTTCAACAGTCAAACCGATTCAGCCTGGTTCGTAGGTTCACATATGATGGGAGAAACCATCCCGAAAGAAAAAAGCACCGTTACTTTGGACGCCAATCGTAAAGACGAATGGGGCATTCCACAAATCAATATCGACCTGGACTACGATGATAACGATGAAAAAATGCTGAAGGATTTCTTCGAACAAATGACGGAAATGTATACCAAAGCAGGATTTACCAATATCAGCACCGGCGACTCCAAACAGGCGCCGGGACTCGATATCCACGAAATGGGCGGTGTGCGCATGGGACTGGATCCCAAAACATCCATGCTCAATAAATGGAACCAGCTGCATGCATGCACCAACGTATTTGTAACCGACGGCGCTTGCATGACATCTACTTCCACACAAAATCCGTCACTGACTTATATGGCGCTTACTGCCAGGGCAGCGGACTATGCGGTGAAGCAGCTGAAGAAAGGAGAGATCTAATTTACTATAGCAATAAAAAGCCTGTAAACCTCCCCCGTTTACAGGCTTTTTTGCTTTAATTTGCAGCCATACTATTCATCTGTACCCCATGAAAAAATATTGGCTTGTTATCATCAATACACTGCTGATGTTGCCTTTTATTACTAATGCACAAATTCATAAGATGAGAACTTTAAATGAACTGATCAATACAAAAGAACCCGGCTGGGACCTGGTAAAAGACTGGATTAACAAAGGCAGCAATCATATTGAAATCCTCCCGAAAGACAGCGCACGCGCTGAACAGGCCCTGTATCAAACGCAGGTAACGACCCGCTCTCCTATGGGTGCTATTATATACGAAACAGGCGGACTACTCGTAGATCATGGCTGGATAAGGGTATTAGGCTCCGGCCATGAAAAGCTGGATCGCAGTCTTCCGGCATGGAATGAAGGCAAATCATTTACACAAACCGGCGAACAACCCTCTTTCCTCCTGATAGCAGACGATGTAACAGGCGGATTCTTTGCCATCAACAACGGCGGCATCGCTACCCAGGAAGGAATAAGCAGCGTATTCTATTTTGCACCCGATGCGCTGGAATGGGAAAATATGGAAATCGGGTATAGCGACTTTATCGGGTTTTGTTGCTCCGGAGATATAGAAGGCTTTTACAAAGCTTTCCGCTGGAAAGGATGGCAGGAAGATGTAGCAAAGATGAACGGTACACAGGGCATGAGCTTCTATCCATTCCTGTTTACAAAAGAAGGAAAAGATATGGAAAAAGTCAGCAGGAAACCCGTACCAATGGAAGAATTATGGCTGTTGCAGATGCAACTTAAACAACAGGCGGGACATTAATCATCACCCGGTGTGATGACTTTAACAAACGTGATTGCATAAAATGTTAAAATTCATCATGTCCTTCTTTGTGCAGGAATAATTACTATACATTTAAGCCCTGTAGTAATCAATATTCTTACACTAAAACACCGTCATGTCCCACAACTTATTAAAAGGTAAAAAAGGAATTATTTTTGGCGCCCTCGATGAAAAGTCAATTGCCTGGAAAACGGCGCTGCACTGCGTTGCAGAAGGCGCAGAAATCGTTTTAACCAACGCGCCTATCGCCATCCGCATGGGCGAAATTAATGAGCTGGCCAAACAATGTAATGCCCCGATCATACCGGCAGATGTAACGAACATGGATGACCTGGAAAATCTCTTCATCAAAACAAAAGAGCATTTTGGCGGCGGCGTGGACTTCATGCTGCATTCCATAGGAATGAGCGTAAACGTGCGTAAAGGCAACGACTATACGAACCTGAACTACGACTTCATGCATAAGTCGGTCGATATTTCGGCGATGAGCCTTCACCGCGTATTACAAACCGCGATGAAGCACGACGCCATCAACGAATGGGGTTCCGTAGTAGCCCTTACCTTCATCGCAGCGCACCTGGCATTTCCCAACTACAACGAAATGGCCGATATTAAAGCGATGCTGGAAAGTATTACCCGCAGCTTTGGCTACCAGTACGGCAACAAAAAGCATGTACGTATCAATACCGTTTCCCAGTCGCCTACTATCACTACGGCAGGTCAGGGTATCGCCGGTTTCGATGGCTTCGTTTCCTTCTCAGAAAAAATGTCGCCCCTCGGAAACGCTACCGCCGAACAATGCGCGGAATTTACCGTCGCCCTGTTCTCGGACTACACAAGAATGGTGACCATGCAAAACCTCTTCCATGATGGCGGGTTCTCCAGCACCGGCGTTTCAGAAGCGGTAGTTGCGCAGATGGGGAAATAAAACTGCCTTACCCAGGATTAAATTGTCTTGCCCAGGATTAAACTTATTTTAGGATTTACAGGATTTTTTCTTTTTGATTTTAAAGGATTGTGGGAGATATAAGCGAAAATAAATTTGCTTATATCTCCCACAATCTTTTAAATCAATCTAAAATCAAAAAGAAAAAATCCTGTAAATCCTAAAATAAGTTTAATCCTGGGCAAGACAATTTAATCCTGGCCAAAAAAATCCGTGGCGTCAGCGGAAGTACCAATACAACACCGCCATTACTCCCAGCAACACACCCGACAATACTTTATAATTTGCAAGTCCCGGCCAGCCTTTTACGCGTAAGGGCGCCAGCGGGCTTTCCCAATATAAACGGCTGCTTTCCGGGGTATGCTGCATCGGAAAAGCAAAAGATAAGGTCACCTGCAGCAGCATACAAACTACAAACAGGTAAAACGCCACCATCAACGCAGGAATATGACTCAAAGGTCCTTCAGGGGATACCTTGCCGATAACATATACGATGGCGCCCAACGCAGAGCCAAGCCATAAAGTATACTGCGCCGCCAGCGCCGACGCCTTTTTCCAGAATACTCCTAACAGGAATACACAGGTGATGGGCGGCGCAATATGCGAGATTACGTCATTTATGCCGTTAAAAAGACTCTCATACCTATTCAGCAGGGGCAGCAGCCCGATCGATAACAACAGCGCCAAACCGGCCGCAACACGGCCTGTTTTCACCAGTTGTTTGTCGGTAGCTTCCGGCCGGTACCTTTTGTACAGATCATAACTTACCAGCGTGGCGATGGAATTCAATGCCCCGGAAATCTGGCTCATCAGGCCGGATAATAATGCCGCCACTAAAATACCTACCAATCCGGGAGGTACCAGTTTAGTAATCATCAGTGAATAGATCCCTTTGGTATGCAGCTTCCCATCTGCCTGTTGCAAGGCGCTCAGGTCTAGTGCGCCTTGTTTATAGAGCACATACGCCAGCAACCCGGGTAAGATGAAAATAAAAACAGGCAGCACTTTTATAAATCCGCAAAACAAAGCGCCGGTGCGCGCATGGTTTTCATCTTTTGCACCCAGCACGCGCTGCACAATCGTTTGATCCGCACACCAGTACCAGATACCGATCACCGGGTAACCCAGGAATACAGCATACCAGGGGAGTCCGCCGGGATCGCCTGGCGGACGCAACATAGACAACTTATCCATCTGCTCATTTCCCTGTAATACATCGATCACCGGGTGCCAGCCGCCTACTTTCCACCACGATAATATCGTGATGATAATTGCGCCGGCAAGCAACACCACTGTTTGTACCGATTCTGTTACCACTACAGCGCGTAAACCGCCCACGATGGTGTAAGCACCGGTTACCACCGCAATCATGATGATACTGGTAAACATGTTAATACCAAATAACGTTTCGAGCACAATACCACCTGCCAGGAAAGAAAAGGCAATATGAATCACCACTGCCGAAACAACAGACACAATCGCCAGCCAGTCGCGGCAGTTGCGGTTGTACCGCCGTTCCAGGAAGTCAGGCAAGGTGGCCACACCCGACCGGATGTAAAACGGTATAAAGAAAAGCGCCAGCAGTATCAGCGTAAATGCTGCCATCCATTCGAAGTTGCCTGCCAGCAAACCGGTGTCAAAACCGCTTTGCGCCAGGCTCACCAGGTGCAGACAGGAAATATTGGTGGCAAACAAAGCCATGCCGATCATCGGCCAGCGTAACGATTTACCCGCCAGGAAATATTCTCCCGCGGCATTGCTGTCCTTTTTACCGGACATGCCGGCCCAAAATCCCAGCAGCACAATAAACGCCACGTAACAAATGCTGATGACTATATCTGTGGAGGAAATCATCCGGGGAAAGTATTAACTGAAAGCAGGTCACAACTGCTGCCCGGCATTTCAGGAGTTTGATAAAATCCGTCTGTAATCAGCGCCGGTGTTGAAAAATGCGCACGCAGATGCGGAATATGTTCCAGGAATAACGCGTCATGACCCATGCCGATATGATTGAACAATACCAGGTGCTGATGCAGCTGCCCCATATCACCAACATGCGGCACTACCGGCACACCGTATTTTTTACATAGCAGGCTCACAGTTAAAAACTCGCTAACACCGCCTACACGAACGGCATCTACCTGTATAAACCCTGCACAACCTGTTTCCAGGTAATTTTTAAAGATGACCTTATTCGGCACATGTTCCCCTAAGGCAAGCTTCACAGGGTCCAGCGCATCTGCCAGCTTCTTATGCGCCAGCACATCATCCGGATGCGTGGGCTCTTCTATCCAGTAAGGACGGATATCAGCCAGTCTTTTGCCGATAGCAATTGCCTGCGGCAGATTCCATTGCTGATTGGCATCTACCATTACTTTGATATCATCGCCGACCGTATTTCTTACAATATGTGCTCTTCGTATATCCGTTTCCGGGTTCTTCGCTCCCACTTTTAATTTTAATGCCTTAAACCCATTCTCCAGCGCACGCTTGCAATTGGTTTCCAGCTGATCATCGGAGTAGTTGAACCAGCCGGCAGAAGTATCATATGCAGGATAACCCTGCTTCAATACACCTTCCCTGCTGCTGCGCGACGGCTGCATATCCGTTAACATCCGTACCGCTTCCTCACGTGACAATATTTCTTCGAGATAGGAAAGGTCCAGTGTATTCACCAGCTGCTCCGGTGTGAGATCCAGCAACAGTTTCCATAAAGGCACCTGCTGTTGTTTTGCCCACAGGTCGTAGCAGGCGTTGGTCACCGCTGCCAGTGCAAGATGTACCACTCCTTTATGTGGGCCCAGCCAGCGGAATTGCTGCTCATCGGAACGTTGTTTAAACCAGTCGCCGAAAGCAGCCATTATTTCAGGAAGATCTTTACCAACCAGTTTTTCGCCATAAAACCTGGCAGCGGCGCATACCAGCTCATTACCCGCTCCCAGCGTAAAAGCCAGGCCGGTGCCGCAATTTCCCTTATCATCATACAAACAGGCAACGGTATAAGAATAGACCGGGTTCTGATGTATCGCATCACTGCCGGCCCCCGCTGCCAGCGGGAACCGGGCATCTTTAACTACTACTTTTGTGATCATTTTTTATCGTCGTTTTTTATAGGAGCAATACTCATAGCTGGTTGATCTGTTTCCAACACAACTACTGTATCATTGGTATCTGGTAAAGTGGCAGGCAACGTGATACTAACATCTCCCCCGGTTTGCTGCACGGGCACTGCTGCACCGTTCATGATATAAGCCTTCTGAACTTTTATACCTTGCAAACCACTCAGTGTCAATGTTTGCACCGGCTCAAATACGTGTACGTATATACGTTTTCCGCTGCGGGTGGTGGCAAATGTTTTATTGGGATTAAAAGGTCCGCCATTGGTTTTATAGATCGCCGCACCGTATTGATGCAACCAGTTGCCCATTTCTTTTAACCGGTTTACCTGCTCCGGCTCTATTGCGCCATCTGCACGGGGGCCTACGTTAAACAACAGGTTGCCGTTACCGCCGGCTACTTTGGCCAGTGTTTGTATACAGGTTTGTAACGATTTCATTTTATCATTTGGCTTCCAGGCCCATTGTTCACAGATGGTCATACAGGTTTCCCAGGGCGTTTTCATATTCAGATCACCGATACGTTGTTCCGGGGTATCGTAGTCACCCAGGAAAGTGGCCGTGCCGGAAGCGCCGGTGCCCGAAAATGCCTTACCCAGGCGATTGTTGATGATCAGGTCTTTCTTCTGTTTTTTGAGATAGGCATACATATCAAGCGCCATCTCTGATGTCCAGGGGGCTTCCCAGGGGCCGTCAAACCACAGCATGTACGGGTCGTATTTGACGATCAGCTCTTTCAGCTGATTTTTCATATACGTCACATATTTTTTCATGTCTGCATTTTTACGTACACCATTCGAATCATTCGGATTATCGATCGGGTAATCGGGATAATGCCAGTCGAGTACAGAGTAGTAAATACAAAATTTGATACCATACTTTTTACAGGCTTTGGCCAGCAACCCTACCACGTCTTTCTTAAAGGGAGTAGCCATGATGTTGTAGTCGGTATAGGCAGATGGCCATAGGCAAAATCCATCATGATGCTTGGCGGTGATGGTCAGGTATTTCATACCGGCATCACTGGCCGTTTTCACCCACTCTTCCGCATTAAACTTTACCGGGTTGAATATTTTATACAATGTATCGTAATCGGCAGCAGGTACCTGCACGTGCCGCGACCAGCCTATTTCCGTACCCCGCAGCGCAACAGGCCCCCAGTGAATGAACATACCAAAACGCAGGTCCATAAATTTGTCCATCACCGCTTTGCTGGTTAGAATTTTCTGGTCCAGCTGGTCATTGGTCTGGCCCTGGCTGTTGAGTGCCAACAGCAGTAAACATAAGGAAAGGATTTTCTTCATTATTCGTAGAATTTATGATGTGTGTTTATATCCCAGTTCTGCCCCGCCGCCTACGGGCATAATACAGCCGGTTACAAAACGTGCGTTGTCGGATAACAGGAACGCACATACGCTGGCTATTTCTATGGCTTCCGGGCAGTAACCCAGTGCATGAATATGATCGAGGTATTGTTCAATCTGTGCCGGGTTAGGCTGCTCTTTACTCCACTGCCGCAGCATGGGCGTCCATACGCCGGCGGGAGCTACCGCGTTAACCCGGATCCCGTCGCGGGCATAATCCAGTGCCATGGCTTTGGTAAGCGCATTCACCGCACCTTTGCTGCCTGCATATGCGGCGTGGTTCTCCTGCCCTATTTCTCCCACCAGGCTGCTGGTATTGAGGATACAACCACGGGATGCTTTCAGCGCAGCAATACCGTATCGCGTAGTATAGTAGATACTGCGGATATTCACATTCATCACCTGCTCCCATTCCGCTTCGGTGGTTTCATGCAACGGTTTCGAAGGACTCGCAACA
Source organism: Chitinophaga hostae (assembly GCF_018224885.1). Classification (GTDB taxonomy): domain Bacteria; phylum Bacteroidota; class Bacteroidia; order Chitinophagales; family Chitinophagaceae; genus Chitinophaga; species Chitinophaga hostae. The sequence goes on from NZ_JAGTXB010000018.1 coordinate 71,604, forward strand.
CCTGCATTATTATGGATGGCATCGAGCCGCCCATAGGTTTGCAATACCGTGGCAATGGCCGATTCAATGGCAGTACCATCATTCAGATCAGCATGCAGCAGTAAATGCGGCGCGTTTGTCCCCGTTTTTAATGCCTGTAATGCCGCCTCATCTTTGTCGAGCACCGCTACAGTAGCGCCTTCCTGCATATAAGTGGCTACACAGGCAGCTCCTATCCCGGATGCCCCGCCGGTAACCAGCACTATTTTATTTTTCAGTATCATCATTCGGATTGTTTCCGTGGAAAATTAAACGTGACATACAGGGCGGTTGGCGCCTGGTATCAAAAGTAACAAGTGATAAGGTATATCATCCCGGCGAAATTGACTTAAATCAACACTATTTTGACTTTATTAGTGAATTTACCTATTTTAGACTGGTAATATGAAGCCTTTTTTTGCCATACCGGGCGACAAAGCCCTTGAACAGCGTGTATTCCTGGTAAAGGAAATTACACAGCCATACTTTTCGACCGAGTTCCATTTTCACCATGAGTGTCAGCTGGTATACGTGGTGGAAAGTGCCGGGCGTCGTATTATCGGCGATAACATCGAATACTTTGAAAGTGGTGAGCTGATCTTCGTAGGATCCAATACACCGCATGTGTGGCACAATGAGCAGAAGTATTTCGAAGGAAAAGATAAACTGCAGGCCCGGTCGCTGGCACTCTATATTTCGCCCGACCTGCTGGTGGAACATTTGGATCCTTTCGGTAACGTCAGCGCAGTAAAAAACTGGCTGAAAAAAGCACAACGCGGCATACAGTTTTATGGCAACGCCAAAACAGCTATACTAACCCTGATGCAGCAAATGCTGCGGGAGCAGGACCTGCCGCAAACCATTTCCTTTATGACCTTGCTGCAAAAGATGATGGTCACCAAAGAATACCGGCTCCTTGCCGGCACCAACTACGTAAACCTGTATAGCGATAAAGATCAATCCCGCATGGATAACGTCTTCAAATATATTTTCCGGCATTTTAAAAGAGATATCCCTTTGTCGGAAATAGCAGCCATAGCAGGTATCAACGTACACTCCTTTTGCCGCTTCTTCAAGAGCAGAACACAAAAATCGTTTACCCATTTTGTAAACGAACTACGAATCGGATACGCCTGCCGCCTGTTGCAGGAAAAGGAAATGTCGATGGCGGAGTTGTCTAATAAGTGCGGATACAGGAACACTACCCACTTTAATCGCTTCTTCAAAAAAATAAAAGGGAAAACACCGAGGGACTATAAGAGAGAGATTTCGCAACTCGATTGATGCGGGATTTTTTCTTGCCCAGGTTTTTTTTTGCCCGGTTTTTTTTTCTTGCCCAGGATTAAACTGATTTTGATGATTTACAGGATTTTTTTCTTTTTTGATTTTAAAAGATTAGCGTAGATCTAAGCGAATTTGCTTACATCTACGCTAATCTTTTAAAATCAAATTATAATCACAAGAAGAAAATCCTGTAAATCATCAAAATCAGTTTAATCCTGGGCAAGAAAAAAAACCGGGCAAGAAAAAATCCGCTAAGGGTTTACCAGGAAATGTACGATCCGCGTTACTTCCGCAGCATCGCCGGTTTCTATTTTCAACTCATGTTTGCCGGGTGCGAGGTCATCTCCGAGGATCAGATACCAGGGCAGGTAAAGGCTTTTGCTCCACTGCGTACGCAAATCTTTTGTTTGCGGGGCGCCGCCATCGATGCTGTAACGGATGATGCCCGCATCAGGACCGGATACTATACAAATGCCTACCGTTCTGCCGGTGAAAGGAAATACCAGCGAGGCGTGCGCTTTACCGGATACCAGCATAGGAACTTTTACAAAGCCTTCACGGGTCCCTACGCCGTCGGTGGGTTCCCAGGATGGGACCAGGGTAAACCCATCTTTGATGGTCGCTTTGCGTATATCGCCGTAGTCACCATTGGCGTAATTCAGCGGCGCCGATGCTTTGGGCAGTTTTACCGTTAGCAGCCGCTTAGGGACGGGGCGGTCCAAAGTCAATATCAGCAGTTGTTTGATGGTATTAAAATATAATTGCTGTCCAAAGGGAGATGGATGCAGGTCCTTGAAATCATCTTTCCAGGTAAACTCGTGTGCATCAATGCGGGTGGTTACTTCTTTGGCCAGGTTTATAAAAGGCAGATGATATTTCCCGGCCAGCTCTTCATGCACCTGTACTTCCAGCGGCACTTTACCTGCGCGGTAGTCGGCCATTTTATCTTCATCCGCGAAGGCCATAAGTACAATGTTCATCTGCGGGTTGGCCGTCAACGCATGACGGATAATACCTTCCATGGCCCTGCGTTGTGTTTGTTCGTTAGTACCGTTTACATGATCATTTACCGCGGCTTCCAAAAACAACAGGTCTGTTTTTCCCTTGTCCAGTACATCCTGCTTAAAGCGGAAGGCGTGCGGCAAACTTCCCAGAGAAGGAATGCCGGCGTTGATAAACCGGAATTCCGTAGCGGGATAGGTGTCCTCCAGGTAAGTACATACCTTGCCACGCCAGCCTTCCATGTTGGTGATAGAACCGCCCAGAAAAGTAACAGTGGCTGCTTTACCGGCTTTAATATGGTACAGGGCATTATCCAGGTTGCCATACCGCTCTATAAATTTCTCCTGTGCCTGCGCAGTAACGGTAACGACTATACTCAGCAGCAGCCACACATATTTTCTTATCATATTTTTGTTGGTTGAATCTTCGTGATAACACCGTTTACCTTTACGCTGACCTTTTTACCAGGGTTACCTGTAATGCGGTAACTGGTCACTTTACCATCTTTCCAGCTCATGTCAACGATATAATTTCCCCTGGCTTTTAATCCTTTTACCATTCCTTCTTTTTTCCAAACATCCGGCAGGGCGGGCAACAGGTCTATAAAACCGGCGTGACTTTGCAGCAGCATTTCTGCCAGACCTGCGGCAGCGCCGAAATTACCATCTATCTGGAACGGGGGACCGGCAGATAACAGGTTCGGGTAAACGCCTCCGCCGGCGCCATAGTTGATATTCGTTTTCAGCGTAGGTTTCATGATTTCCGTGAATAATTTATAGGCACGGTTCCCGTCATGTAATCTTGCCCAGAACAATAATTTATACGCAATAGACCAGCTGGGGCCATCGTCGCCTCTTACCTCCAGCGTTTTTTTACAGGCTGCTGCCAGTGCTGGTGTTTGTTCGGGTGTGATCAATGAAGCAGGGTACAGTCCATATAAGTGGGAAATATGGCGATGCTGCGGTTCCGGTTCTTTGTATTCTTCCAGCCATTCCATCAGGCGGCCGTCTTTACCAATTTGCCCGGCCGGCGGCAGCTGTTTCAGCTTTGCTTCCAGCGTACTGCGAAAGGCAGCATCTTTGCCCAGTGTACGTGATGCCGTGATCACATTCATAAACAGTTCCCGGATGATCTGGTTATCGATCGTAGGCCCGTTACAGATACTGGCTGTTTTACCGTTGGGCAGGTAAAAAGAATTTTCCGGGGAAGAAGAGGGTGATGTTACCAACCAACCTGTTTTCCCGTCTTTTATCAGCATGCTGTTGTAAAATGCTGCAGAGCCTTTGAGTATGGGGTAAATATCTTCCAGGTATTTTACATCATTGGTAAATGCGTAGTGCTCCCACAGGTTGTTGCACAACCATCCGGAGCCCGACTTGGTAGTACCCCAGGACGCGCTCTCTCCGGGCTCGGTAAAGCCCCATACGTTGGTAATCACATGCGCTACCCATCCTTCCGCATGATAGTAGGCTTTGGCGGTTCTTTCGCCGGGTTTTACCAGTCCGTGTACAAGATCTGCCAGTGGCAGGTTTAATTCAGACAGGTTGCTCACTTCCACGGGCCAGTGGTTCATTTGTACGTTCACATCCAGGTGGTAGTCGCCGTTCCAGGGCGTATGGATCTGGTTAGCCCAGAGGCCCTGTAAATTCGGGGGCAATAGTCCTACTCTTGTGCTGCTGATGGTAAGATACCGGCCGTACTGATAAAACAATACCGGCAATCCATTATCCCCATCGGGATGTTGCCGGAAAGCCAGCAACCGCTGATCTGTAGGCAGTTGCGCCTGCTCCCCGTTATTATTGCCGCCCAACTCCGCACTAACCCTGTCGAATAAACGCCGGAAGGCTTTAATGTGTTCCTGCTTTTGCGCTGCGTAGTCTTTCTGCATGGCGGCAGCCAGCACCTGCTGCATTGTTGCTTCGTAACCGGGGTTCCTGAAATCGGTGGCGGTGGATATATATATAATCGCTTCCGTGGCATCTTTAATAACCAGGGTATCTTTCTCTGCAGCCAGCTGTCCGTCTTTCAACTTCGCCTGTACCCTGGTAAGGTATTTCATTCCGGGGGCGCTGGTTCCGCTTTCCAGTTCGCCGGACATCTGTAATGCTGTACCCGCCATTTTGATACCGGCTCTTTCCGGGCGGCTGATCGCCACCTTTACATGGAGTTGTCCGGGTTTGCTGGCGGTTAATCGGATGATGGCGGCATCATCGCCAAAACTGGTGAAGTATTCGCGGGTATAAGTTATACCGTTTACCTCGAATACGGTGGTGGCAACAGCATCATTTAAAGAGAGCGTTCTTTCGTAACGGGTGGGTGATACCGGTTGGGTAGCTGCCGGATAACTGAACTGCAGGGTGAGCTCTCCGAGCATCTGGAAGCAGCCAAATGGCACGTCGCCAGAGCCTTTGCCGGTGCACACAAATGATTGGTCCATTAAGGCCTGGGCCTCATTGTTCTTTCCTTCTGCGAGCAGTTTTCGGATGGCGGGCAACTGTTTCCACGCCTCGTAGTTGTTGGCATCCTGGGGGGCGCCGGACCACAAGGTGATATCATTTAAAACAATCTTTTCCTGCGTTACATTGCCATCGGGCGTAATACCGATGCGGCCATTCCCTAACGGCAGGGTTTCTTCCCATACCTGTGCAGGTTTGTCGTACCAAAGCCGCAATGACTTTTGTTGCGCACGGCCGGGTAATGGCAGCAAATAAAAAATAATAAAGGCTGATACCAGCCGGCTGGTGAAATAACACGTGGAATGGTGGCTCATAACTATCAATCGGCGCCGTATATTTTATGGACATGCCGAAGGAATAAAATTACATGGAGATTTGATCCAATGATTACAGGAAATTGACTTTAACCAACACTATATTAACTTACCGATAACCGGGAAAAGCTTACTTTCCTCTCACCATGCTCCTGATCTTTAAACTGGCGGGCATGGTAGTGAGGTAGCCGTTGTTAACGATATAGGTAAATATAAAGCCGGTTATTTTTTTCTCGCGGTTGATCCAGGGATGGCTGCCAAAGAGGCCGGGGCTGGTGTTTTCGATCAACACATCACCGGGGCCGGTCACATCCCGCCAGTTGCCGATACCATAGATGCCTTTTGTTTGCAGCAATGCCACAGGGTAGGGAGAATAAGCTACTGTGGCGTTGGTAGTTTGTGGCTGTTCCATGGCGGTAACCGCGGCTTCGCTGAGTACACGGGTACCATTGGCGGCAACGCCTTTGTTCATGACCATATAGAGGAAACGCATATAATCGTCAGGAGTACTGCGGGCGCCCCCGCCGATCTGCGGATTGGCGGTCAGTCCAAAATCGGTGTTGGTCATGCCGCACGGCGTAAACACTTTTTCTGCCGCCAGCGTTTTCCAGTCTTTACCCGAAGCCACTTCACAAACGCGGCCGGCTACCTGCATACTTACGCCGCCATAATAAAATGTTGAACCCGGCGTATACGACAGGGGCACGTTTTGCGCGATACCATCCGCCGCAGCGGCAAGGGTGATCAACACATTGGATTCATAGCCCTGGGTAGAGTTTCCGGGGAAACCTGAGGTATGGGAAAACAACTGGGCGATGGTAATATTCCCCTTGTGCCGGGTGGTGAACAGGGGCAGAAATTTACCTACGGTATCTGTCAGTTTAATTTTGCCTTCGTCTACCAGGCTCATTACCACGGCGGCCGACAACCATTTGGAGCAGGAAGCGATCAGTTGCCGGGTACCGCCGTCATATCCTCCAAATCCTTTGGCATACACCGTTTTTCCATCTACCTGTATAACAGCATATGCTTTACCACCAAAATCATTGTTGGCAGCATCGGTCATTACTTTACCCACGTCGCTGTAATCGGGTGTAATAATTGTTTTGGATTCGGACTTGCTGCAGCCGGCAAACAGCACGGCTGCAAAGCAAAACAGGAAATAACAGTGCAGGTCTTTTTTCATGTGCGTAAGCTAAGAAATTAATAAAACTTATTCAACCTCCCCTTTTTCGTTAATTTGCCCTCTATGCATTATAATAACGTTCTTTTTGATCTGGATGGTACGTTAACAGATCCAAAAACAGGTATTACAAAATCCGTGCAGTATGCGTTGGAAAAGGCAGGCATTTATGAAGGTGACCTGTCAAAGTTGTTACCGTTTATTGGCCCTCCCCTGCAACAATCGTTTATGGATTTCTATGCTTTTACGGAAACCCAGGCCTGGGAAGCGGTTCATGCCTACCGGGAATATTTTAAAACCACCGGCATCTACGAAAACGAACGTTATGAGGGTATTCCCGAGCTGCTGACCACGCTGCAATCGCAGGGCCGCCGTTTATTTGTAGCCACCTCCAAACCAAAGGTATTTGCTGATATAGTAATCGGGCATTTTAATCTTGGCAGTTACTTCACGGCTGTTTATGGCAGCCAACTCGATGGTACCCATGCCGATAAAGGAGAACTGATCCGCCACCTGCTCGAAACCGAACATCTGGCTGCCGCCGATACCATTATGATAGGTGACCGCAAACACGATATTATCGGCGCAAGGAAAAACAATATCGCCTGCATTGGCGTAGGCTACGGTTACGGCAGTACGGAAGAACTCACCGCTGCTGCACCGGATTTCATGTGCAGGTCTGTTGGGGAGCTTTTAGCCATTAGCTTTTAGCTTTTAGCAAAAATGCAGCGGATTTTGTCTTTGGGCAGGATTAAACTGATTTTTGTTGATTAGAGGATTTTACTTTTTTGATTTAAAAGATTAAAAAAGATTTGGGAAGATATAAGCGGATAAAATTCGCCTATCTCTTCCCAAATCTTTTAAAATCAAAAAATCACATGAATAAAATCCTCTAATCAACAAAAATCAGTTTAATCCTGCCCAAAGACAAAATCCGCTGCATTTTTGCTAAAAGCTAATGGCTAAAAGCTAAAAAAAATTGCTTATTAGCCCTTTATTAAGGCATCCGTTAGTTCCTCTCTGCGTACTTGCAGGAAGTTTCCACGATGATATCCATAGCCCGGCATTGTTCTAAGAAAACCACATCAGTTGTTTCATTCACTAACAGCTGATAGGAGAATCCGATAGTAATTCCTAAACTTCAATTATTCCACACATGAAAAACAAGTTGCATCTCCTGTTCGCAACCCTTGTTGCATTGTCTGTTGGCTGCTCAAAAAAAGAGGCTGCCACCCGCTTACAGCCGCTCGACGGGAAAAAATCTGCCGTCAATGCGTTAGGCTCCCCCGTGGGCGATGTAGTCGGCAAAATCACGGTAGGTTACCAGGGCTGGTTTGCTGCCAACGGCGACGGCTCCCCCATTAATGCCTGGTGGCATTGGACACAAAACTGGGGCGCATCTCCCTCTTCCACGAATAATGGCATTAAGTCCTGGCCGGACGTGCGGGATTACAGCAGTACCTATCAGACTGCCTGGGCAAATCTCAACAACGGACAACCGGCGAAGTTGTTTTCTTCCTTTAATGACCAAACCATTAACACGCACTTTTTGTGGATGCAGCAGAATGGGATAGATGCTGCGGCGCTGCAGCGTTTTAACCCCAACGGCTCGGAAGGTCCGGTGCGGGATGCCATCACGGCAAAAGTAAAAACGGCGGCCGAAAACTATGGCCGAAAATTCTACATCATGTATGATGTAAGCGGCTGGACCAACATGCAGTCGGAAATAAAAACAGATTGGACCAACAAAATGTCGGCCTATACTGCTTCTTCCGCCTACGCAAAACAAAACGGTAAACCGGTGGTATGCATCTGGGGCTTTGGTTTTAATGATAACAACCATACCTGGTCGGCCGCAGTATGCCTGGATGTCATCAACTGGTTCAAAAACCAGGGCTGCTATGTGATCGGTGGCGTGCCTACTCACTGGCGTACCGAAAGCGATGATTCCAGACCCGGCTTCCTGGCCACGTATAGCGCGCTCAACATGATTTCCCCCTGGATGGTAGGTCGCATCGGTAATGTAAATGACGTAGATAATTTCTACGCCAATGTGAACACACCGGACCAGGCGTATTGCAACAACAACGGTATCGACTATCAGCCCTGTGTGCTGCCGGGCGATTTACAGGAACATCAGCGCGCACACGGCGATTTTATGTGGCGGCAGTTTTACAATATGGTCAGAGTTGGCGCCCAGGGTATTTATATCTCTATGTTTGATGAATACAACGAAGGCAACCAGATCGCAAAAACAGCCGAAAACCCATCCTTTATACCAGCCGGATCCAATTTTGTGACGCTGGATGAAGATGGCGTAGCATGCTCTGCTGATTACTACCTGCGTTTAACCGCCGACGGCGGCAAAATGCTGAAAGGACAAATCGGGTTAACCGCTACACGGCCTACCCAACCGGTAGTAGGCGGCGGTACCGGCGCTCCTATCGGTCAAACTATTACGCTGAAAAGCGCTAATAACCTGTATGTATGCAGCGAAAATGCTACCCAGGCCATGAATGCCAACCGCACCGCGGTAGGCCCCTGGGAACAGTTTGTAGTAGTGAACGCAGGCAATGGTAAAATCGCCCTCCAGAATGGCGGTAAATATGTGTCCTCTGAAAACGGCGGCCAACCCATTACCTGCAACCGCACCGCTATTGGCGGCTGGGAGCAGTTCGACTGGATCAGCAACGGGGACGGTACCATTTCGCTAAAAGGTAGTAACGGCAAATTTGTTTCCAGTGAAGGCGGTACACAGGCCATGACCTGCACCCGCACCACTGCCGGCGCTAACGAAAAGTTCCGGGTAAACCAGTAAGCTGATTTTTTCATTTGATTACCCGGGTAAGATGTGGGAACGCCGGGCTATCTGGACAAGCTACCCGGGTAATCAAATAAAAAAATAATATTACTTTTGGCCGGATATATCAATATATAACATCGAATGAACGACAGATCCGGCGAAGTTTTAGTGAGTATTGTTATTGCTACCTATAATGCAGCGCTTCACCTGGAAGCATGCCTGCAATCCGTTTCAGCACAAACTGCTGCAGGTATAGAAGTGGTGTTGGTAGACGGAGGCAGCACGGACCATACCCTGGAAATAATGAAAGCATCGGGGCTTCCCCTGTTGCAATGGGTAAGCGAACCTGATAAAGGCATTTACGACGCGCTGAATAAAGGCGTTCGTATGGCCCGTGGTAAATATGTTTACTTCCTCGGAGCAGACGACCGCCTGCTGCCGGGTTTCAGCGATCTGCTGGCACAGGCAAAAGATGATCATACCGTTTATTATGGCGATAGTGAAGGATACAGCGATAAAGGAGAAGTACCTTATATCCTGATGAAAGGAAGCTTCAGCCAATACCGGCTCGCCAAATTATGTATGAACCACCAATCCATTATTTATCCGAAAACAGTTTTTGAAAAATATACCTATAACCTCCGCTATAAAGTGTTTGCAGATTGGGCGCTGAACTTGTTGTTGTGGGGAGACCATAGTTTCAGGAAGCAACACTATCCTGTCAGCATCGTGCTGTATAATTTATCGGGTTTTTCATTTGATACCAGGGACCCGTTGTTTGAGCAGGACAGGTTGCAGCTGATCCGTAAGGGTATGGGCTGGTGGATGTATATGCGGATACGGTTAAAAGACTTCAAGAAAAAGATGGCAAAGTGAAGATGACAGGGCGCCGGAGTAACAGCGCCCTGTCATCTTTTTATTTATTTACCATACTCCCTGATCTGCAGCGAAGAAGGATTCAGTAGTTTTATTTCAGTGCCTGTAGCGGTTAACAATCCTGTTTGCTGATTCCGTTTAAACACCACCACATTGCCTGACCGCTGGTTGGCCACCAGGAGAAATTTACCGGTAGGATCGATCGCAAAATTCCGGGGATGTATGCCCCGACTAGGCTCCTGCCCTATCTTTTTTAAAGTACCGTTCTTTTGATCAATGGCATAAATAAAAATCATATTGGCATCTTCCCGGGTAGAGGCATATAAAAATTTTCCATCGGGAGAGATGTGAATATCAGCGGCATTATAATCTTCCGCAGGCGCCTCCAGGTGGGCGCTGATCCGCTGTATGCGATCCAGTTTACCCGCATGGTATTTATAGCTGGCTACCATGCCGCCCATTTCTTCTATACAATAGGCATATGGCAGTTTAGGATGAAAAATAATATGCCGGGGACCGCTGCCGGGAACCGTAGGCGTAAAGGGCGGTGCAGCCGGTTGTAATGGCTCCGTTGCATTAGCTGCAAGTTTATATCCGCGGATCTTATCTGCGCCCAGGTCCGGGAAAAAAGCGTACTGCGCATCCGGAGAAAATACGGCGGCGTGAACATGAGAGCTGGCTTGTCTTTTCAGCACACTGCTGTCCCGGAAGCTGATCACTTGCTTAGCCGGAGCAATCTGCCCGTTGGGTTCCAGCGGAAATATAGATAAGCTGCCACCGGAGTAGTTAGCGCAGATCAGCCATTTCCCATCTTTATCAGTACCCACATAAGCGGGATTATCGCCTCCGCTGTTCTGACGGCTTAATAAGGTCAGCGTGGCGTTCACACTATCAAATGCGAGGCTGCTCACACCACCTACATTAGGCGTTTGCGCCTCCGAGCAGGTGTAAATATATTTGCCGTTGGGCGATATGGTGAGAAAGGATGGATTAAGCACGCCTTTCAATGCATAAGCAGGCTGCAACGCACCGGTTTGATAATCGAAGCGGTAGAGGTACACACCGTCTTTATCCTTATCACGGTTATAACTGCCTATAAAAAGATAATACTGCTGGGCATTTGCCAGGAAGCTGCTGAACAGCGCTATCAAAGCGAGACTGGTAAATTTAAGACGCAACGGATAAAGATTTAAACGTGAAACAGACTACAAGATAATCATCTCCCGAAAAAATAATAATAGACAAATTTGTCTATTATTATTTTTCCATGTAACTTTAGGTTGTTATGGCAAGACCAGGTAATCCAAAAGAAAAGATATTGGCTACGGCGGCCCGGCTGTTTTACGAACAGGGTTATAACGCTACGGGCATCAACCAGGTGCTGGAAGAGGCGGGGGTAGCGAAAGCCAGCTTATACAGTCACTTCGGTTCCAAGGACGAACTGGGCCTCGCCTATTTGCAGGAAGCCAGGGCACAATGGTTTGCAGCCATTATGGACATGGTAGATAAAAAAACGCTGCCGGCAGAACGTTTGCTGGCAGCATTCGATTTCCTGGAGCGTCAGTTGCCGCAGCAGCAGTTCAAAGGTTGCCGGTTTATTAATATGCTGGCGGAAATCGGCGATAATCAACCTGCCATGCAGCAACAGGTGCTGGAGCATAAAAGAAAACTGAGACGTTACCTGCAACAGCTGCTCACCGCTATTCCCGGGCAAACAGATCCCTCGCTGGCCGATACGGTGTACCTGTTATTTGAAGGCGCTATTGTGGAGAGTAAAGTGTATAAAGATACCTGGCCGGTAAAAGCCGCGAAGAAAACCGTAAAACGGTTGATAGCAACAACCTGATTTTTTTATATGCCCGTTCTGCGGGCTATTTTTTCACCTTATTATAGACAAATTTGTCTACAATTAAATTTAACAACAAATGAGTACAATTACAGCACTTTCCCTGACAGACGCTCCTGCTACCGCACGCCCGGTACTGGAACAGGTAAACCGTATGCTGGGCCGCGTGCCCAATATGTATGGCGTAATGGCCCATTCACCTGCCGTACTGGAAGCCTATGTACAATTCAGCAATGCACTCCGCAGGGGAAGTTTGGGCGCCCCTATGGCAGAACGTATTGCCCTGGCAGCAGCCGAATATAACGGTTGCAGCTATTGCCTGTCGGCCCACAGCCACCTCGGCGCCAAAGCCGGCTTATCTTCCACCGACCTGCTGGAAGCCCGCAACATGCAGGCTACCGATGAAAAAATCAATGCAGGGTTGCAGTTTACAAAACAACTGCTGGCAGCACCGCAAAGTTTATCGCCCAACGACGTGCAAACGCTTCGTGATGCGGGGTATACAGATGGTGAAACGCTGGAAATTATTGCCAACGTAGTCAGAAATATTTTTACCAACTACCTCAATGTCGTGGCCGGCACTGAAGTAGACTGGCCCGTAATAGTTAAACCTTTACAATCCGTTCCCGATGAAAGCAGATAAAATGTCTATACTGATAAACCAGCCGTTCGAGCAGGTTCTCTCCGGTGCCAGGGCAGCTATCGCGAAAAATGATCTCCTGCTGCTGCATGAAATCAATCCGCAGGCCATCTTAGCCACGCATCAGATCATAACAGGTAAAATCAGGCAATTGCTGTTCTTTCACCCGGTGTATATGAAACAGTTGCTGGACAACGATCCTTCCGCGGTGATTGAAGTGCCGCTTAAACTGGTATTGCGGGAAACGGAAACAGGCGCTACAATGGTGAGTTATTATGACCCCGCACGCCACCTGGAGGGATATAATGGATTAGCCGCATTAGCAGAAACGCTGACCGGTAAAATGGAACAGGTGATAGCCTTATTGTTGCGCACGTAAGGGCAATTTTGCGCATATAACAGCAACGGATATACTTAATTTACCGGTAACGGAGCCGCTTCTGTTTTGCGGTTAAATGCCGAACAATTTACCCCCGTATTCAGTTTAAAGAAACGGCTGAAATGTGCGGCACTGGTAAATCCCAGGTCATCCGCAATTTCCTTGGCCGATTTGCCGGTATAGTATAAACAGCGTTTGGCTTCCAGGATAATCCTTTGTTGTATAAGTTTGGAGGGAGATGGAAAATGACACATACCAAAAATGTTCGTCAGTGTTTTAGGCGATTTGTTTAGTGCCGCTGCGTAGAACTGCACTTCGTGTTGGGTGCGGAAATTACATTCCAGCAGCAGGTTAAATTTTCGGATCAGGTCCATCCTGCTGTCGGACAGGTCGCGGCAATTGCCGGATTGTTTTTTTGCGATACGTGTAATTTTAATAATCAGCCGCTTCAACAGCGTGCGTAACATTTCACCCTGCATTTTATCTTGCACCTGCATGTCTTCGAGACAAAGTTGTTGAATGGTACCGATACCCTCCAGATCGTGATGTGCCAGCGGTATAAAAAGCGGATGCGCAATGCCATAAAATAAAAATCCTACGCAGCCCACTTCCGCATCGTGATCAGCAATACAGTAAAACTCCCGGTTAAACTGCCATGCAACAAGGTTCTCCGGCTCCTGGAAACGGAAATGCTGGTTGGCTACCAGCGGCAATATCATGTTGCCCGGAAACGGGTATTCAATTTCATCTACCACCACCAGTTGCGCAGGACCGGGGTTAAACACAATGGTATTGGTAGTTGCCGGCTTACTGTTCAGCATACCGCTCCCCCCGAGTGATGCTTCTGCCATCGACAAACTAAATTTTCCTTGTGTAATGCTATCCTCAAACTCCCATTTCATTTGCAACCAGTTAAACCCGGTCCGTCGCATTAGCTGCGGCAGACCGGGTATTGTTTATTGAAGTGTTACCCTGATCATTTCAGCAACCGGGGGCAACGTAGTATATCCGTTAGGGTTAGGAACCGGCGCAATCGGTTTGTTTTCAAACAGCGGCGTTCCTGCCAGGTTAAACTGGGTGATACCCGCGCCCGGGAACTGATTAATGGCAGTCCCGTCGTCGTACAATGCTATGCTGCCGGAAATATCACCTTTAGTGCCGGCATCTGTACCATTACCGGTGGATGCAAAAAACCAATCATTTGAAAATCCATACATCGTGGCCACCGCTATACGGTCGCCATTTTGTACCGTAATATCCTGGCTTACCATGCCGCCCTTCTGACCATCGATCACCGGGAGCAATACTTTGGATGATGGCGCCGGCAACACATACACTGCTTTTACACCGGCCTTGTTTTTCAGGAATGCTGCAAGGGTATCTGCATTGCCCTGTTGCGCCAATAGTTTCAGGCCTTCGCCACGATCATTTTCACCGCTTTTGTAGATGGGATTGTCTATGCCGTTATAAATCACTACCAGTACCGGCGACAATGGGGTAAAGATCCCGGTGATTCCTTGTATATAACTGCCAAGCATGGTGTTGTCGCCTGCTTCCGCAATAGCGGTCAGCCCGTTTGCTGTTACAGCGCCTTCTTTAAACAACGGCGACGGAGCCAGCAGTTGGCCGCCGGCGATATAAGATACAGCCCAAACACCCGGACTGATGGGCGTTTCATTTGCCGTGCCACCGGAAATATTTTTCAGTGTAAGCGTAAACATGGAGTTACCGTTATACTTCAGCGTAGCGCTGAGCAGCTGCGAAGCAGAAAGGTAATGGTTTCCCTGTGCATCTGCACCTTTTACCTCAGCAATCGGCCCTGCGTTCGCGGTTCCCGGATGCACCACCGTTTTACCCGGCGCCTGGTTAATTCGCGTACCATTGTCCCACAGCTTTACCTGTGGCGATACATCTCCCTCTACCGGCATGCCCTTTTCATCATACAACATGATACCGGGATTAGCCGGCGCAAAGAACAGGTCGTTGGACCATCCGTACATGGAAGCAAAAGTAATGGTCTCACCTTTGGCGGCGGAGAACTGTATGTTAACCGATTCCCCGGGAAAGATAATGGGTGTGTTAGTGCCTTTATAAGTCCCGGATTGCACCAGTGGCTTCGAATTCAACACGTTCTCTACCGTAATAGTACTTTTATGTCCGGGAGGCATATTGTTATCATCTTTATGACAGGCAGCAAATGCCAGGGGTAACAGTGCGATTGCAGGTAAATGAATCGCTTTCTTCCATCGTTGCATATGAACATTTTTTGTGTGCAGGAAATCAATTTTCAACACTACAAAGGTATCCGGGGCATCCTCCATCATCAATGACGGTACTTCCCGATTAGTTGACAATACTTCCCGACAACAGCACCTCTTGTTTCCTGCTTATTAGTCGTAATATCTCCTGCATCCTTACAAATATTTCCGTTTTTTTGTAAGGATGTCCTGTTTGCCCCGTCTATTAGTAAGAGAGGTACATACGGATATAAAGCCGTAATTTTAGGTAGACTTACTAATTAAAGAAAAGATGAAACCATTATTTCTTTTAACACTGATGCTGGTCACCCAGATTGCCTGTCATAGCCAGACAGGCAGCAAGGAAACGCCGGTTAAAAATCCCTACTACTCCAGAACGGATACGCGGAAGCTGCATATTACCAATGCAGAGTGGAAGCGGGTATTGCCGCCCGATCTGTACGCAGTAGCCAGGGAAAGCGCCACCGAAAGGGCGTTTACGGGCAAGTACTGGGATACCGATGTAAAAGGCAGTTATTACTGCGCGGTATGTGGCAACCCGTTGTTCAGGTCCGATGCCAAGTTTGCCAGCAGCTGCGGCTGGCCCAGTTTTTTTGAGCCCTTAAAAGCCAACAGCGTTATTTATAAAGAAGATAATTCTTTAGGCATGCAGCGCACAGAAGTGATCTGCGAACGTTGCGGATCGCACCTGGGGCATATTTTCGACGATGGTCCCCCTCCTACGCACAAAAGATTTTGCATGAACTCTGTGTCGCTGGATTTTGAACCCGATCCGGGCGCGCACTAGCGATCATTGCTAACAATGCTGCATCGCCGGGAATGGATCCTGAAATTCCTGTAATCATTGCTTCCATTCCCGGCAGGCGGCGGATTACGGGCAACACACTAAATTCGTTTATCTGCCACGAAATACTCCAGGAAAGCACGCCCGAAATCAGAGGCCGTCAGCTGCTTTTTCAGATTGTGGCGGAAGGGATTAAAGAAACCCAACGGCCCCACCTTTACCAGGTGGTAAAACGGGCGGCTCAGGTCCTGGGAATTCGCTAAAATGATAAAGCTGAGGTCTTTCTCCGGAACTTTTACAAAAAGCGCGGAGTAGCCCGTCCACCAGCCGGTATGCCATATTACTTTCAGCCCTTTATAATACGTTACGTACCAACCCAGTCCATATTGAATGGTTTTCCCTTTGCGGGTAACAAAGGGCGTAAAGATCTTTTTCCAGGTGCTGTCGTTCAAAAACCGCCCTTCATCAATTGCATTGGAATACACAGCCAGATCATTCACTGTACTCATTATGCCGGCAGCGGGTCCGAACCCATAGGTAAATTTGACCGGTACCAGCTGTTTATTTTTCCAATCGTAGGGTTTGGCTACCCGCTCCATAAATGCGGCTTTATCATATCCTGTCAGCGCAAAATCTAGGCTGTCGTCGGTGGAAGGCACCGTGTTTTTGAGCGAAAGCGGCACAATGATTTGCTCCATGAGCAACTCCCCGAACCTGCCCCCGGATGCCCGGGCAATTGGTTTCCCCAGTTCATTATACCATCCGCCGTTATAACGGAATACATAACCTGGCTTGTAACTGTTATACATATTGCCCATAGCCGTATGCGTTAGTAAATGTTTGAGTTTTATCCGGGGATCGCTGCCCCAGCGGGCGCCCAGGTTGATGCCGTACTTCCCGATCGGGTCGTCGAGGCTTATTCTCCCGGCTTCCACCTGCTGCATGAGAATAATAGCTCCGAAAGTTTTGGTGACAGAAGCAACCTGGTAAACGGTATTTTCATCCGGCGCCTGTTGCAGCTCCCGGTTAGCATAGCCGAATCCCTTTTTCCATACCAGCTGTTGTCCGTTTACCACGCCGGCAGATAAACCCGGAACATGATACCGCTCCCGCAGATGCTCCAGTTTGCTTTCAAATGCGGTGATATGGGCGGCATTCCAAACGCTGTCGCGCCCGGTTATTTTTGTTACAGGGCGACTGACTTTTGTGGTATGGCAGGAAAACAGCAGGAAACTTAACGCCCCTGATAAGGGCACAATGCGCTGGCAAAAACACCTTGAATAGTTGATCATCCGGATGATTAATTTGACGGCAAAGCTCCCTGTTTACGCGCCTTTCACCTACTCATATCCGGATTTGAGCAATGAAAAAAAGAAGATTTATGGTATTTGAGACGCCTTTTTCCGGAATTCGGAGGGCGACATGCCCGTAAGTTGTTTAAACACCCGCTGGAAGGTGGCGGGTGAACTAAAGCCGCAATCGTAGGCGATACCGGCAAAGGTTAGCTGCCCGGCATCTTCCTGCAATAATTTCTCCTTAAACAATGCTACCCGGTAACCATTTACGTACTCATTAAAATTTTTACCAAGATGCTGGTTCAACACAGCGGATATTGTTTTGGGCGGCAAACCGGTATGCCGGGCAACCGTATTTAAACTGAGGGCAGAATCCAGGTAAAGTTGTTCTTCCTCCATCGCCTTTTTCAATAAAACGATGGCCGTATCGATGGTGGCTACGGGCAGTACCGCTTCCGTTTTTTTATCGGTAACCAGCTGCTGCCAGGAAATGACGTATCCTTTTATGCCAAGCCAGTATATTAATATCGACATAGGCACATAGATCGGGTACCAATCAAACCTGGTAAGCATCATATCCGTATAACGGGGAATTACATACGGCACCAGGTATAATAACCACCATACGACAAATACCGCCATCAGCCATACAAACTGCTGCGGCCATCCAAACAGGGGGCTGTTAGCCGTTTTGTGTGTGGCCAGGTATGTATGCGAGAGATATACATACACCGCCAGCGACACCCAACGGGGAATGTCTGCATACACATTATAGTCGTCAATAAAAGTACCCCAGGGGGCCGGATTGTTTTTAATGGTGTTAGTGAGCACCCCCGCTATATAAATGATGGTGATCAGCGAAGGCCCCAGATCTACAACAGCCGGCAGGAACTGCCACCGCTCCCTGCGGCCGATTTTAAAATCCGGTTCCAGGAAAGCCTTTACATAAAAATACATCAGCGGACCAAAAGGCATGGCAATCACCATAGGCACCAATTGAGCCAGGAACGCCAGCCAGCTGGAGCCAAACCAATCCTTGAAAGAAGCGTAAAGGTTGAAACTGGCCAATGCCAGGAAAAAAATAAATGCAGCCAGCAGCCGGTTGGCAAACCGGTTCCGGGTGGAATAAAATAACAGGCCGCATACAATAAAGCCCTGTATCGCACCCAACAAAATAATTGTCTGAAATAATCCCTTCATAGAAAGCCTGGCAACAAATGCTCCGTTTGGAAAACAAAATAAGCTAAAATATTTTCCCGGCAACCGCTTCCGGCGTTAAAAGAACTTCTCCACCGTAAGCCCATAGTTCATCAGCAGGTTTTCCCGATCGGTCCGATTCACTTTGTTATAGGTCATCGCAGCAGTAATGCTGAGCCAGGAACGAAGTTTTACAGAAAGACTATTATTACACTTTATAATATAGTCGTTCCCGTGAATAAGCGAATTTTGCATAAAATTAGATCCTTCCAGCACCACCATATTTTTGATAACCCATTTATAAGATACCCGCAGCGAATTACGGACTGTTTTGTACACGTCCGGAATGGTATCGTGCAGGTAAAGGTCGCTGGCCTCAAAAAGCACACCATCGCTGATATTGAGCGTGGCATTGGGCTGGTGTATCACATCGTAGGCGATACCGCCGCCACCCTGGAAACGGTTGTTGATCTTTAATGAATAACTCTTGTCATAGTTGGCAAGTCCCCAGTAATAAACTTTCTTCTCTCCCCGGTACACACTCACATCCATGGCGGCAGACACGTCGTTGTTGGTCATGCTGTGATCCTGTTTACCATACACATAGCTGGCCCCGGTATTCAGCGCAATTCTTTTCTTGCTGATTTTAAAACCCAGGTTATTATTAAGCAAAAAAGAATTCCCGTTATTGGTGCGGTTTACAGCACCGGTAGACGCATACTTGACATAATAATGCACCGAGTCGCTGAACTGGGCAAAAGTGCTGAAGCAATAAAATAAAGCCATCCAAAGTAAAACTATTCTCTTCATGATCAGGTGCTTAGGTGTTGGATTAATGCGATTCACCGGCAGCACAATTAACGTGCCTGAACATCCGGCTTGAAATATGTATATTTAATATATGTTTAAGCGGACCCTTGGTACCATCCGGCAACAGCCCTACCTGTTGTTCCTGTTAGCAGCCATTTTGCTGATCATTATTTCTTTTTTTGAAAGAAGTAACACCATCGATATTCATCTCCATGATACCATGTTTGTGGTGTCTGTCACCTTTATCATTTGGGTCAGTGTAGGTTGCCTGGGGATTTTACTGCTGGCCTACAGCTGGCTGGGAAAATTCCTGCGAAAAAAAACACTGGTATGGGTACACGTAGGGCTTACTTTATTAATGCTGGCAGCGATCGTCATCACCGGCCAATGGCATGATAGCCTGTTCCCCTCAGCAAACCAGAACACGCCCGCTGCACTGAACTGGTATATGAATCTGATGTATGTATATGCCTTGCTTGTTTTCCTGTTTCTCGCCGCGCAGCTGGTATTTATAGCACATCTTTTATATAGCCTGCTATTACATCTCCGGAAGAAATAATCTAAAAAAAATAAAGAATTTTAGAGATATTAGCCCGCCTGTTCCATACCGGCGCAGGGCATGAATGCTAAAAAACCACGTAAATATTATTTGCTATGTCGTCAAGAAGAAATTTCCTGTTACAAACCGCATTGGGTGTGGCAACCACTGCCATCGGGCCTCTGGCAGCTACTGCTGCCAGCGCTAAAAAAGTTAAGGCGCTGCTCCCGGTAGGAATGGCCGGCTATACCTTTGCCAAATTTGACCTGGATCAGACCATTACCATGATGAACAGGGTAAATATCAAGAACATCTCTGTAAAAGATATTCAACTACCCCTCAACAGCACACCGGAAAAAATACAAACAGTGCTGGATAAGTTTTCTGCCGCAGGCATAAAAGTATATGCGGTAGGCGTTATCTACATGAAAACAAAACAGGCGGTAGATGAAGCATTTGAATATGCCAGGCGCGTAGGTGTTCCGATGATCGTTGGCGTCCCTAACCCTGACCTGCTGGACTATACAGAAGAAAAGGTTAAAGCTTATAATATCAGGCTGGCGGTGCATAACCACGGACCTGAAGATAAGCTTTACCCCGGCCCGAAGAATGCGTATGACCTGATCAAAAACAGGGATGAACGTATAGGGCTGTGTATGGATATCGGTCATGCGATGCGTGCAGGCGAAGAGCCTTCCAAAGCGATACTGGCATACAAAAACAGGATCTTTGATCTGCATATCAAAGATGTGAGTGCTGCGGTGAAAGACGGTAAAGCTATTGAAATTGGCAGAGGCGTGATTGACTTTAAAAAACTGGTGGCTGCGTTAGATAAAATCAACTACCAGGGTGTATGCAGCATTGAATATGAAAAAGACATGAGTGATCCGCTGCCGGGTATTGCTGAATCAACGGGATATTTCAGGGGAGTGATTTCAGCGGTTAGCTATTAGCTTTTAGCTTTTAGGAAAATGCAGCGAACGCAGGATTTGTGTTTAAGAAAAATGCAGCGAATGAAGGATTGGTTTTTGGGAAAATCCAGCGAATGCAGAATTTGTTTTAGGGAAATGCGGCGATTCAGGACTGGGTAAATTTCCCGGGGGGAACACTGAACTTTTTGCGGAAAGATGTGCTGAAATGCTGCACGGAAGAATATCCGGTACGATCTGCCACATCCTTTACGGGAACTCCTTCCTGTAATAACGTTCTGGCCTGGTCGAGCCGCATGTCGTTCAGGTAGCCAAACACCGTGTTATTAAACAACTCCTTAAACCCGTTTTTCAATTTAAAAGTATTGGTACCGGAAATAGCCGCCAACTCCTGTAGGGTGGGCGGCTCCGTGATATGCGCTGCCAGGTATTCCCGGGCATATATAATACAATCTTTGTCGCGCGCAGTAGTAAGCGCTGTTTTACCAGGGTTGCCCCGTTCAAAAGCTTCCGCCTGCAAAGTAAGCAGCTCCACACATTTGGCCTGAAGGAATAATCTTTTGAGTCCGCCGGAAAAACGGCAATCCATAATATCGCGGATACAGCGATGCATAGCGAAGGTAACCTGCAAACTTTCCTTTCCTACATTGGCTTCCTGTTTACGATCCACTTTTTCTGCAAAGCCGCTTAATACCCTGCCGGTATTTTTTACCAGCTCCATGAAATAAGGGCGGGAAAAATGTACTTCAAAAAACTGGTAGGGATCAGCCGATTGGTACGCTGCATCCCCGTCAAATTCCGGTATATAAATGATGTTATGCAAATTAGGCTGAAAATCATAGCGGGCGCCGCTCACCAGGTTATTCACGGTACCCGTGCCGTTCAATGCAAAATTCAGCTCTATCACATCCTCCCCCGCCATGGAACGGATGCGGAAGTGCCGCTCCTGTAATCTCAGGTCGCCGTAAACAATAAAAATATCCGGCAGGCAGATCTGTACCAGCTCAATATCACCAAAGTCAAAACTCACCTTCTCCCGGCGCTCCTGTACCAGTGGCCGGCCGGCACCTGCCTCGTCCATAGGAAAAGGCAGCGTTAAATCCCGCCATACCTTATCGCGGTCCTGTACCATCATGCCCATAGCATACCTTTTATAATCATGAAACAATCCCGCTGATATAAAAAACTATCCCGCTGGTGTAAAAATACTCTTTATGATATAAACCACCTTTGAATAAAGTTAAATATTCGATGGAAGAAAATAAAAAAATGAAGTCGGGCGTGGCACGGTTACTGGAAATAGCTGGCAGCCGCAGGCGCCTGTTACTGCTTTCAGCCATACTGGCTGTGCTGCACGTTATATTAGCTGTTGTACCTTATATACTAACTTATGCGATTCTCAAAGCGCTGATCACTCCGCCGGTGGATGTTTTGCTGATAAAATCGTATATCCGTGACGCTATATACGCCGTTATTGCGGCATATATTTTCCTGTATGCGGCTGGCATGGCATCTCACGTGGCAGCATTCAACATCCTGTATGAACTGCGCAAAAAGATGGCGGAAAAACTGGGCCGGCTGCCATTGGGATTCATTAACAGCCACAATTCCGGCGCTTTAAAGAAAATCATGGCAGATGATATAGAGCGAATTGAAAACTTCATTGCACACAGCATCCCGGATTTTGTAAAAGGAATGGCGCTGCCGCTGATGACGCTGACTTACCTGTTTACGGTCAACTGGCGGCTGGCACTGGCCAGCTGTTTACCCATTGTTATCCTCGCGGTGCTGGTGCCGCTAACGTTCCGTAAAAAAAAGGAGGCGGTAGTCAACTATCACCGGTCACTGGAAGACATGAATGCCGGTATCGTGGAATTTGTAAGGGCTATGCCGGTGATCAAAATATTCGGGCATACTGCCGGGAGCTTCGACAAATACAGCGGCGCGGTATATCGTTTCCAGGACATGGTAATCGACTGGATACGCAGCTCCTCTCCTGCCTTTGGCGTATTTATCAGCTTTGTAAGCAATGCTTCTTTACCTGTGCTGGCCACCGGGTTTTACCTGTACTTCCAGCAGGGGCTCAGCTTATCTGTATTACTGTTATTCCTGGTGCTCGGCGTGGGTTATATAAGGCCTTTGTTTGCACTAAGTACGCTTGGCCCGCAGATTTCGGTCATCAGTCATGGCGTAAAACGGTTGGATGAAATTTTGTTCAGCCAGGAACAGGCCACCGCCGGCGATGAAAGACTGGGTACCAGCTACAGCATTGAATTTGACCATGTATCCTTTAGCTACGACGGCCATGCAGACGCGCTGAGAAATGTAAGCTTTACCATACCACAAGGCAGTATTACCGCGCTGGTGGGGCCTTCCGGCTCCGGAAAGTCTACCGCAGCACAGCTGATCGCCCGCTTCTGGGATACCTCCAGGGGACATATTCTCATTGGAGGCCAGGACATCCGGAAAATTAAACCGGAAGAACTGATGCAACACATCTCCTTTGTTTTCCAGGACAGCTTTATGTTCCAGCAAAGCATCCTGGAAAATATCCGGATGGGAATGGATAAAAGTATGGCCGACATCGAAGCCGCAGCGAAAGCCGCACAGTGCCACGATTTTATTACCCGGCTGCCCAACGGCTACCAAACGCTATGGGGAAGAGAAGGCGTACACCTCAGCGGTGGCGAACAACAACGTATACAGCTGGCCAGGGCCATTTTAAAAGATGCGCCCATACTGGTGCTGGACGAAGCCACCGCCTTCAGCGATCCTGAAAATGAATACCTGATCCAGCAAGCCTTCAACCGGCTGATTGTCCATAAAACGGTGATCGTTATTGCACACCGCCTCAGTACCATCACCCAATGCAACCAGGTGGTGGTCATGAATAAAGGCGCTGTAGCCGGTATCGGCCGGCATGAAGCATTGCTGAAGAACTGCCCGCTCTACCTCCACATGTGGGAAGCGCATACCCGGGCAAAATCTTTCGCCTTAACAGAAACACCCACCTTAAATATCACCACCGAATGATAAAGCATCTGCTCTATATTTTTAAAACCGCGCCGGACGAGGTGCGTCGCAGCATACTCCTGGAACTGTTACACAGTCTTTTTATCGCCGTACCTACCGGTTTCCTGTTGCTGATCATACAGGATCTTTTTTCGGGACAAGCTTCCCCCTGGCGTTTAACCGTATACGTTATGATCCTGGTCGTTTTTCTCATCGGGCAATTATTTGTATCCGTAAAAACGATTATCGGCAGCAACACCATGACCTATGCCATTTCCACCCACCTGCGTATCCGTTTGGGGACCCATTTACAGCGCCTGTCGATGGGCACCTTTAAACAACGCGACCCAGGCGACCTGGCCGCAGTAGTATTACAGGACGTGGCTAATTTTGAACTGATCTTTGGTCATACCATCGGTAATATGGCCGGTGGTGTTTTTGCCACACTGATTATTTCCATCTTCCTCTTTATCACCGACTGGCGGCTGGCGCTGGTATTACTGGCAGCACTCCCTCTTTGCTGGGCCATGATACAGGTATCCAACTACCTGGTTGTAAGGCAAGGGAAAAAACATGTACAGGCGAGAAATGAAACCGGCGCCAGGTTCCTGGAATATGTACAGGGGATCAGGCATATCAAATCATTTGGTATGACCGGCAGCCGCTTTAGTACACTGGAAACAGCGCTCAACGACTTCCGGAAAACGAGCATCCGCACAGAGGCCATACCCGGTCCCTTTGTGATGACAGCCGGCATTGTGCTGGAACTGTTTTTCCTCCTGATGCTGGGCATGGCGGTTACCTTTCTTTCTAATGGCACCCTGGGCATTGCTACCCTTATTACTTTCCTGATAATCGGCTATCGCTTGTATGAACCCATCAAAGTGCTGTTGGTAGATTACGTAGTGCTGCGTTATATGAACATCAGCCTGGGGCGCGTAATTGAATTGCTGAAAACACGGGAGCAAAGCGCTGGTGAACGATTAACACCTCCACGGTACGACATCTCCTTTGACAACGTAAGTTTTGCCTATCATCCCGGCAAAAATGTACTGGAAAATATTTCCTTTCATGTGCCGGAATGCAGTATGCTGGCCCTGGCAGGCCCCTCCGGCTCCGGCAAAACCACCATCACCTCCCTGATTGCACGCTTCTGGGACACTACACAAGGCGCAATAAAAATTGGCGGTACCGATGTAAAGAACATGGAACCCGCTGCCGTTTATTCCTGTATCAGTGAAGTATTCCAGGAGGTATACCTGTTCGACGACAGCATATATAACAACATCCGTTTCGGTCGCATGGATGCTACAGAAACCGAAATACTGGAGGCTGCCGAAACCGCACAGGTACTCGATTTCGCAATGGAGCTGCCCGAAGGTATCCACAGTATGACAGGCGAAGGCGGCAATAAATTATCCGGCGGACAAAAACAACGCATCAGCATTGCCCGGGCGCTGTTAAAAAATGCGCCGGTAATACTGCTGGACGAAGCCACCGCCTCTCTCGATCCCGAAAACGAAATCTATATCCAGGAAGCCATACAACAACTGGTAAAAGGAAAAACAGTGATCGTGATAGCGCATAAACTGGCGACCATCAAACATGCAGATATGATCCTGGTACTGAACAACGGGACGGTGGAAGAAAGGGGAACGCATGAAATGCTGCTGGCACGCGGCGGCCTTTACAGCCATTTGTGGGAGCGGCAACAGGCTGCCGACGGATGGCTGATCAGTGGGGATTCTTGTCTTGCTCAGGATTAAACTGATTTTATGATTTTCAGGATTTTTTTTGCCCAGGATTAAACTGATTTTGAAGATTTACAGGATTTTTTCCATTTTGATTTTAAAAGATCCGGGAAGATAGAAGCGATACCCGCTTTCATCTTCCCGAATCTTTTAAAATCAATTTATCACAAGAAAAAAATCCTGTAAATCTTCAAAATCAGTTTAATCCTGGACAAAAAAATCCGTTATATTGAGAGAACAAATACCCTATTCTCTCATCTCAAAATAATGATATGAACCCGGTAACCATAACAGTATACCTCCAGGCACTGGGAGGTAAATTTCTTGGTCCCAACGCTTTCAGCATTGCTGATGAGCCGATTACCGTTTCCTTTATCTGTGGCAGCATCGACGCCAACCTGCCTTATGCGGCGGCTACCAGCGACGACGGCAACATCAGTTCCGGCTTCAGTAACAGTATACCTTATACGTTACCTATTCTTACACTGGATAACAATACGTATACCGAAAACTTCCTGACAACAGACAGCAATACTATTGCAGGCACAGTGACGGTTCCAGCCAGCGCGATTACGCCGTTCATGAATGCAGCTATTATCGCTGTCATTCCGCGGCCAACAGGTATTCCATTGAAAATTGTGCAAAATGTAGTGCTCACGGCGGGGCAATCAGCCTATACATTTACCCTACTGGTCCCCGGCTTACTGCTGGAACCCGCTACCGATGCACAGCCCGCCGACACCATTTCGGTGCTGGTTAAAATGATGTGCGGCTGCAAGCTGACCGTGAACACCAGCAAAAGTTTCTGGGCCCCGGACGATTTCGAGGTAATGGCCTATCTCAGCTACAGCGACGGCAGTGTAGTATCCTACCCTATGAGTTTTGATACCATGAGCAACGACTCCACTTTTATTGCGGTGATTAACGATAACGCCTACACGGAAATTTACTTTACCGCGCAACAGCGCAGTACCGGCAACTATGGCTACTTAAATGTGCTGCCGGCCTGAAATGCAGTTAGCTTTTAGCATTTAGTGAAATCCGCTGCATTTCACTAAATGCTAAAAGCTAACTGCTAACTGCTTCTTTTCATCATCTATCGGCCTACTTAACCTTTACATTTGCCGCTACTGCTTCATCTCTTATTTCTTCACTGGCAGTGGTCACCAGTACATCGCCGGCATTCAGTTCGCCGAATATCTCCGTCCTGCCTTTTTCACTTTGTCCTGTTGTTACCGGTACCCACTTTGTTTTTTTATCTGCTACTTTGATCACGAATACACCTTTGGTAGAATTCAATATAGCGCTGGAGGGCACCACGAAGTTGCTGCCATTGCCATTCAGCGGAATAGCTACTTCGGCCACCATACCTGGCAATAAGGTTTTATCGTTATTGGCCACATCTATTTCTATGTGTTGGGAACGGAGTTTACGATCCAGCGCACCGGCGAGACGGATTACTTTTCCCTTAAACTGTTTTTCTGCCAGTGATCTTACTGTAAAATTCACTTCGCTCTGGTTATTCAGGTAGCTGGTATAGGCTTCAGGTATGCTCACCACCAGCCTCAGCTTCTTTTGTTCCTGCAGGGTAAAGATGGGCATTTCAGAGCCTTTGCCGGAAGGGCCAACGTAGGCGCCGGCGCTCACATTACGTGCGGTGATTACACCGCTGAATGGTGCGCGGATCTCCAGGTAGTTACGATTATCGCCCACCTCCCGGTGTGCAGCTTTAGCAGCGTCGAGCTGTGCGAGATCTGATTTCTGGCGGGCATAGGCCACGTCCAGGTCATTCTGTGAAATAGTACCGGGCGTTTTGCTGGTTTCCAGTAAGCGGTCGTAGGTGGCTTTACTGGAAAGATAGATCGCCTCCTGCGACTTGAGTCTCGATTCGGCGCCAGACAGCTGTGAATTGATTTCCGGCGCTTCCATGCTGCAAAGCAGCTGACCGGTAGTCACTTCACTGCCAACATCCACATTCATTTTCTTTATAAAGCTGCTCACTTTTGCGTAGAGGTCTACCTGCTGGAAAGCGATCAGCTCTCCCGGTATTTGTATGGCTGAAGAAACACTGCCTTTTTCCAGGGGGAAAGCCTCCAGTGCCGGCGCTGCTGCTTCGGGTGCGGATGCTTCTTTTCCTTCTTTGGCGCCGGAAGTACTGCAACTATACAGTCCTGCGCTGATGATCATTACTGATAATAAAGGAAATGTTGTACGGAAACCGCTGTTCATAAAATATATTTTAATAGAAATTAGATGATTGTTGTTATGCTGATGCTTTTTCGCCTGATGGAATATAGTAGTCACTTTCTTCATCTCTCGGATGCAGTGAAACGCTGCGGGTGCCTGCTTTAGCACGTCCCCAGGCAAAAGCCAGCGGGAGTATAAACAAGGCTGCGAAAGTGGAAGCAATCAACCCGCCTATTACCGCTCTTCCTAAAGGAGAAGACTGATCGCCTGCTTCTCCCAAACCGCTGGCCATGGGTATCATACCTACCACCATTGCCAGGGCTGTCATTACAATAGGACGTAAACGCAGCGCGGCGGCTTCTGTGGCAGAGAGTAAAGCGTCGCCGTTATGTTTCCTCAGCTGTTCTGCATTTGTTATCAGTAACACCGCGTTGGAAATGGATACGCCTACCGACATGATCATACCCATATATGATTGCAGGTTGAGTGTGGACCGGCACATGATCAACAGCGCCAGGGATCCCAGTAACACGGCCGGTACGGTGGCCAGCACAATCGCAGATACTTTGAACGACTGGAAATTTGCTGCCAGCATCAGGAAAATCACTACTATGGCCACGATCAAACCACTTTGTAAACTGTCGAGCGTATCGGTGAGCGTATTGCTTAAACCGATCATCTCCACATTGAGGCCGCGTGGTAATGGTCCGAGTGCGGCAATCGCTTTTCTTACACCAGCAGAAGCAGTACCCAGGTCCTTGTTGTTCAGGTTCGCCGTTACCGTCATGGTAGGCATGGCGCCGAGGTTATCCACCTCTCCGTAAGTCGTATCTGCAGACAAAGTAGCCACATCCCCCAGCAACGGGCGGGAGGCGTTTTTCAGCAGTGGTATTTCGCCCATCTGCTCTTTGCTGTTCATCTTACTTTCCGGTATCTGTACCTGTACATTATAGCTCAGTCCTGCTTTTTCATCTACCCATATATTTTTCTCCGTGAGCCGGGAGGAAGAAGTAGAAGCGATCAGTGAACGGGATACATCGCTTACATCTACGCCCAGCTGGGCTGCGCGGATACGGTCTATATTTACACTGATGGCCGGGTATTTAATGGATTGCCCGATCTGCACATCCCGCAGATACGACACCTGTTTCAACTGGCCTACCAGCCGTTGTGCGTACTGTTCGCTCAGTTTCCTGTCGCGACCGGCAAACCGCACCTCTATGGGTGTTGGCGAGCCCTGGCTCAGGATTTTATCTGTCAGCTCTATCGGTTCGAAGGAAAGGCTCATTTGCGGATCTATTGCTTTCGCCTTTTCCCTGATCTTATCTTTCAATTCTTCGAGATTGGTTTTATAATGCTCACTGAGCGACACCTGTAATACCGATTCGTGAGGTCCCGCCATCCATAGAAAGATGGGCGCAGTGGAAAACAGCTGTGGGTGCATCCCGATATAAGCGGAAGTAATAGACACATTTTCTTTTCCTACAATCTGGTTGATGCCGTCCAACAGTTTGATGGTTTGTTCTTCCGTGCGTTCAATACGTGTACCATCCGGTATGCGCATTCTTACCTGGAACTGACTGCCATTCACTTTTGGCAATACATCCCGGCCGATGCCGGAAAGCAACAATGCTACTATGCCGCAAACAATCACCAGGTAGGCCACCACGATGGGTTTGCGGTAAGGCATCATTCTGCCGATAAACCGCAGGTAGCGGTTTCTTAGTTTTTCAAAGCGGCTGATCTTACCATCGCGGTTACCGTCGGCCCTTTCCACCAATACTTTTTTCTGCTCCCAGGTATCATGCTCTCCGGCGCCTGCCAAACCCGATGCAGCAAATTCTTCCGCATCCGTCATTTCGCTGCCGTCTGCTTTCTTATGGTGCTTTACTTTCATGACCCAGTTGGCCATAATTGGCACAAAGGTTTGCGCCAGGAAATAGGAAATGATCATGCTGAAACCAATGGCCAGCGCCAATGGCAGGAACAGGGAACCAGGGATGCCGCCCATGGTAAAGGCAGGCGCAAACACAGCGAGGATACAGAAAAGGATCAGCAGTTTCGGAAACGCAATTTCCTGACAGGCATCCCAGATGGCCAGGGCCTTGGGTTTCCCCATATCGAGATGCTGGTGAATATTTTCTATCGTCACCGTGCTCTCATCTACCAGGATACCGATCGCCAGTGCCAGTCCGCTCAGCGTCATGATGTTGATGGTTTGTCCGAACAGGCTGAGAAAAAGTACCGCAGAGATAATGGAGGTAGGAATCGTGAGGATCACGATCATGGCCCCCCGCGGATCACCCAGGAACAACAGTACCATCAATCCCGTTAAGATAGCGCCAATGGTTCCTTCTGTCAGCAAACTTTTTACGGAGTTGATCACATAGGTCGACTGGTCAAATTCATAACTCAGCTTCACATCTTCAGGCAGCTGTGCCTGTATTTTGGGCAATGATTTTTTCAGGTTCTGCACTACTTCCCAGGTAGAAGCGTCGGCACTTTTGGCGATGCTCAGGTATACAGAGCGGCGGCCGTTAACAAGGGCATAGCCCGCGGTAACGTCGGCGCCGTCTTCTACGGTGGCCACGTCGCGCAGGTAAAGATTTTGCACATCTCCTTTAAATAAAGGGATATTTTCAAAATCCTTCACCGTGCGGATCGTGGTATTAGCGGGCGTGATATAATTGTTATTGCCGATACGCACGTTACCTGAAGGCGTGGTCTGGTTGTTCAAACGCATGGCTTCCACCAGCTGATCGGCCGTCATGTTATGCTGACGGAGCAGCTCCGGATCGGCCTTGATGACCACGGTACGCATGTTACCGCCAAAAGGTGTGGAACCAATCAGTCCCGGAATGGATGTAAACGAAGAGCGCACGTACACATTCGCCATATCCAGCAGTTCATTATTGCTCCGTTTACTGCTGCTCAGCACCAACTGCCCCACGGGCAAGGTAGAGGCATCAAAGCGAATAACAAAGGGTGGGTTGGAACCCGGTGGAAAAATGGCCTGTATCCTGTTGGAAAAAGCGCTCACTTCCGCCGCCGCCTGCGCCATATTGGTGCCGGGATAAAAGTTGATCTTCATCAGGGTAAGCCCCTGGATATTCTTTGTTTCAATGCTCTTAACACCATTTACGAACAGGAATATATTGATGTATTGTTTGGCGAAGAAAGACTCCATTTGCTTTGGCGTGTATCCTCCAAAGGGGTGGGATACATAGATCACGGGCATGTCGAGCTTTGGGAAGATATCGATCTTAATCGTGCTCACCGCTTTTATCCCAAAGAAAAACAGACCGGCAACCAGCACCAGGATAGTAATAGGTTTTTTTAATGCGAAACTGATTAAGTTCATGGTAATGAAGTGTTGATAAATAAAGCCATCAATGGCGTCCGTTTAACGAAAGCGAATTACGCTAGTTCTCAAATATGCTGAAATCACCTGCAGCAGCGGCTTTAAGCAATAAAGCCTGCCAAACATTACTATAGGCGATGTCCCGGTCTGTTTCTGCCCTTATCAATGCATACAAAGCCTGTGTTACATCCACGAGGTTTGTTAACCCGTTCTTATACAACACCGACTTTTGCAGATACGCATCTGAAGCCGCTTTCACCTGTACCGGCACTTCCCGGTAGTTGTCCAGCGCGTTCTTTATTTTGGTATCCGAAAGCTCCAGCTGCGCGCTGATTTGCTGACCGGCCAGATCGTATTCGTATTGTAATCCTTTGCTTATAAGTTGTTGTGACTTCACCTGCCGCGAGATGCGGAAAGGCTGGGTAATATTCCAGGTTACGCCTATTCCGAAAAGGTAATTGGTACGGGTAGGTTTTACGCCGTCCCAGTAGTTATGCGTGAAATCGGTTTGATCGGAGGCATAGCCATAACCAAAACCGGAGCCCCGGGTCTGTAATACGCCTACCAGTGTAAAAGCCGGGTAGTAAAAGGTTTTAGCGTATTTTGCCTGTTCATCGCTGAGGGCAATACGGCTTTTGTACCATTGCAGCAGCGGATGATTTTCCGGGTTGAAAGTGGATGATGGTAAGGCCGGAATACGGGCCATATAGGAAGTATCCACTACAAAAGATTGCGGTGTTATCCCCATCAGCTGCGCCAGCTGATTGCTCTGCTCTGCTTCAAAATCCATGGCTTTGGTGAGTGCAATTTTTGCGCTGGAATATTCGGCGTTGGCCTGCGAGGAATCCACCCCGGCAATGAGTCCGTTCTTTACGCGGGTAGCCACCACGCGGCGGATAGTATCTGCCCGGTCAAGGTTTTCCCGGTAAGAGCGGGTCAGTTGCTGCGCTGCTACGAGGTTTAAATAAGTGGCCGCCACTTTTATTTTGTGCTTAAAAATCTCCTGTTGCCAGTCTTTATCGTTCTGTGCGGCGGCCGCTAATGCTGTTTTAACTTTTTCCTTTGCCCTGCCGAAAGCGAAGAAATCCCAGTTGATATTAGTAAGGTATAATGCGCCAAAAGATGCATTCCAGTTCTGATGATCGAGCGGTAACCCGGAAGAGGCCACGCTAAGGCCTCCGAAGCCGTATAACGGGCCGTTCTGGCCGTTAACAGTACCATAGTCCTGCTGCACTGCCACGTTAAAATTTGGCAGGTAATCGCGGCGTGCCTGGGATACCTGTTCCCGGGAAGCCGCTGTATAGCTGGCTTTGGCCTTGATGGTGCCATAGTTGGCGATGGCGGTGTCAATGGCCTGTTTAAGGGTAAATACCTGTTGTGCTTTTGCACTAAAGTCGGAAAGCACCGCTGCCAGCGCCAACAGGAAGTATTGTTTACTCCACATGAATAAATAGATTTTACGGTTGAAATACCCTGAAGGATATTCAACAGCAAAATGACTGTATCATTTTGAAGTAACTTTGAAGGAAACTCAAAATTGATTTTTTTTTTGGAGAGATGGCGAACTACGCCGACAGTACTTCCGCTATAGACAAGGCTTCGGCGCTATTTATCACAGGTTGGTCATTCTTATAAAAATATACATGGATGCGGTGCCAGCCATCTGAATAGGTATAATCGATCGCATAATTGTTGACTTCGCAGATCTGTTTTACGATGGCCAAACCCAGGCCGATACTGTCGTTGCTCTGGTTGCTTTTTTTGAACCGCTGAAACAGTTCACAGGTAGGACCCTGCGGCGGCAGCCCGGTATTGCTGATACAAAACTCCCGCGGGGTAAGCAGTACATTGATCTGACCGCCATCGCGGTTATGACGGATCGCGTTGCTCAGCAGGTTGCTGATCAGCATTTCTGCCAGCGCCGGGTGAATGGTCAGCGGAATATTTTTATCGAGATTGGTAGAGAGATGAATTTCCCGCATCGTGATCCAGTCTTCATACGTTGCAATCACTTCCTTGGTTACCCGGCAGAACTTCAAACTTTCTGTTGCTTTAAATTCCTGGTTTTCCAGTTTTGTGAGCAGGATAAGAGAGCGGTTAATATGCGACAATTTTTCGATAGCATTCTGCATATCCCCTATCAGGGCGGCTTGTACGCCATCGATGTTTGTTTCTGACAACAATTCAATTTTACTGCGGATTACAGCGAGCGGTGTTTGCAGTTCGTGCGAAGCATTTTCACTGAACTCTTTTACTGCCGCATAATCTTCCATCGCCTTATCCGTCATTTTGCTGAGGAAAACGTTCAGCTCTTTGAATTCGGTGGTGCTGGTTTGCGGCAGCTGTATTTTATTTTTTTGTTTGAGATCGAAGCTGTGAATGGCTTTCATGGTGCGCCGCAGTGGAGAAAAAATCTTGCCGGACAGCAGTCTTGCAGTAACCGCTACTGCCACAATCATCAGCAGCATCTTCCAAACCACGGTGCCCAGCATTCCCCGGAAAATTTCTTCTGACTTAATTACATAATTATAGGAAGAGATTTTA
Organism: Chitinophaga hostae; assembly: GCF_018224885.1. Lineage (GTDB taxonomy): Bacteria > Bacteroidota > Bacteroidia > Chitinophagales > Chitinophagaceae > Chitinophaga > Chitinophaga hostae. The sequence continues at coordinate 105,071 of NZ_JAGTXB010000018.1, forward strand.
TAATGCTGCGCGCCCACTTCATAATAGGAGTCAACGGTGATCCTGCATTCCTTGCGGCCGAGGTCTTCTGCCACGTAATTGTCTTTTACCACTGTTACCCGCTGTTCCGGCAGCGCGCCCGGCAACAGGCTGATGGCAATGGGCCTGCCATGGGTATAGCGGTCTGGTTTTTCGCCCGCCTTTAACTGCTGGGCTACCCGGTCGTTCACCTCCTTCATACGGGTTACTTCCGCTTCATCAAGGTGTTTTTTGATGTTGTTACGGGAGATGAACATGGTCACCGGTGTGATCAGGAACACGATACCGATAAACCAGATTGTTATTTTGTTTATTAGCTTCATGTTTTGGATGTATTAAACTTATAGCCCAGACCGTATACCGTTTCTATGTAATCTATTCCTTCTACCGCACTGATCTTTTTCCGCAGATTTTTTACATGTTGGTAAACGAAATCAAAGTTAGCCAGGTTATCGGTATAATCACCCCAGAGATGTGCGGCGATGGACTGCCTCGAAAGTACACGGTTTTTATTTACCACAAAATACAACAACAGGTCGAATTCTTTGCGGGTAACCTCCAGCAGGGTGTTGTTCACGGTGGCCTCTACCGTGTCGGTATTGAGCACTATTTCGTTGAAAATGACCAGGTTATTGCCTTCCAGCTTCTTACGGCGGTAAATAGCCCGGAGCCTTGCATGCAGCTCCGGCAGGTGAAAGGGCTTGGTTACATAATCGTCGGCCCCGCCTTCCAGGCCGTTTACCTTATCATCGAGCGCATCTTTGGCGGAAATAATGAGAATACCGCTGTTAATGTTCTCCTGCCGGATGTATTTAAGCAATTCCAGGCCGTTGCCATCCGGCAGCATAATATCCAGCAGGATGCAATCGTACGTGAAAAGAGAAAGCTTCTCGCGGGCCACCTCGAAGGTGTAGGCCAGTTCACAGATATACTTTTCACCGTTGAGGTAATCGGAGATCCCGCTGGCCAGTTCCTTGTTATCTTCTACAATCAATACTTTCATAAAAACATACCTGGGTGTAAGGTGGCATGTAAATTTATAGGAATTTTGAAGTTTAGGGAACAACAGGGGCATAATAAAAAAATCCCCGCAGCCATCGGCCACGGGGACACATCCTCTTTATTTCCGGTTATCAGGAACCAAACACCTCTTTCAGCTTCTTGTTCATTGCTTCGTCATCTTCCCCGCCACCGCCATAGCGGCCTATGATCACGCCATTAGGATCGATAAGTATTTTGGTAGGCAGTGAATGAATACCGTAATAATCGCTTACATCTTCCGGGTTAGGCAGGTTCTTTTGTCTTTTATCCCAGTCCAGTCCGCGGAGTACGTGACGCCAAATGCCAATACCATCCTGGCTGACCGCCTTTTTCCAGGCATCGTGGTTGGAGTCATCGTCCGAAATGCCGATAATTTCGAAGCCTTTGGCGCTGTATTTACCATACAGTTCTTTCAGGCGGGGATTGCCTTTGCGGCAGGGGCCGCACCAGCTGGCCCAGAAATCAAGCATCACGTATTTGCCTTTGAAATCAGCGAGGCTAAGGGTTTTACCATCAATATCCGTTTTGGTAAACTCATGGGCAGGGCTGCCGGGAGAACCGCCGCGGAGGCCATCGAGTTCCTTTTTGATTTCAATACCATCCATGCTCTGCTGCATCGCCGGCGACATTTTTGCATAATAGGCCTCACCTTCCTGCAGCGGCATATTGCTTACCCGGAAACGGAGCAATTGTGCTGACACATAAGAATCCGGATACTGGTCAATGAAAGCCTTATCTACTTTCTCCATTTGATCATAGAATGGCTCCATCTGTGCTTTCAGCTTGTCGAGCTTTGTTTTATAGGATTCCAGCGTTGCCTCCGGCTTTTTGGCTTTCATAGCAGCGATGTACTCCAGGTTCATTTTGTTGTACGCATCAGAGAGGGGCTTCAGTTTCTTCATTACTGGAGCGCGGTTGGCGGTCAGTTTATCCTGGTCCAGCTGCACTTTGGAGCCGGTAAGTTTGGCATCTTTCAGCCGCCCGGTGGCAGAGGTTAGTTTCATCGGAGCCGACTCCATGAAAAAGCTGGTCACATCACCTTCGCCATACATAGCAGTTTTCCAGTCGAGGTACATCCTGGCTTCCACGGGCTGTACAAGTTCGCCATGGAAAGTAAATTTGCCGTTTTTAGACATGGTGCTGTCTGTTCTGAATCTCCCTTCGCTCTCTGTATAAGCGAGGTATACATAGCGGTTGGGCAATCCTTTCATATCTCCCGTAAGGGTAAACGGTGCTTTTGTTTGCGCCTGTGCGCCAAACTGCAACATCATTAAGGGAAGGGCAATGAGCGTATATTTCATGCGATTATTTTTGATGAGATAATTATAAAACTTCTGCGAGCTTCTTTTCCAGTTCCTCGCCATGCAGGTCTTTTGCGATGATCTTACCTGAAGGATCGATCAGCAGGTTGCTGGGGATGCTGCCGATATCATATTGTTTGGCAACGGCATTGTTCCAGAACTTGAGGTCCGATACATGTGTCCAGGTGAGGCCATCCTGGTGGATGGCGTTGAGCCATTTTTCTTTACCGTTGGGCTGATCGAGCGATACGCCCAGCACGGTGAAATTTTTGCTGTTGTATTTTTTGAATGCTGCCACTACATTCGGATTTTCATCCCTGCAGGGGTGACACCAGCTGGCCCAGAAATCGACCAGTACGTATTTACCACGGAAATCCTTCAGGGAAACGGGTTTGCCGAGGGTATCGTTCTGCGTAAAATCGAGCGCCATGCTACCGATACCGGTGAGTTTATTGACGCGGATGCTGTGGGCCAGTCGTTTTGCCGGACCGTTTTCTTTTGCGGCGGCCGACAGTTTATTGAAGATCCGCTCTTTTTCATCCAGTGGCGTGTCGTTCAGGTGCGACAGCAACGACGCACTGATACCCGACGCAGGATGTTGCAGCACCCATTGTTTGGTGAGTTTTTCGCTTTCCTCCTGCATCTGTTTTATTTTCGGTTGCAGCGCCGCGAGGCCGGCGGAGTCATTTTCCGCGTATAGTTTGTTGGCCTGTTTGTAGAGGTCTGCCTGACCTTTTAAACCGGGCGCCTGTTTCATCATAGCGCTATACCCGTTGTTGTCTTTTACAAACTGCGGACCGCCAAATACGGCGTCTTTAAACATAGGACCATCGCCTTTAATGGTGATGTTCCCTTTATCCAGGTAATAAAGGAACACGCTATTGTCGCTATAGGATTTCCCGATCTGGATGATATAAAAATCTGCTTCGCCCGGGGCGATATTTGTTTTGATGGTAAAGCCACCGGCGGTAGTTTGCACGGAATCGCGGCGATCGTCGCCGCCCTGTGAGCGCCAATACACCCATTGACCTGCGGGAAGGTCCTTGATGGTAGCGGTGATGGTGGTATTTTGTTGTGCCTGTGCAGCGGCAGTAGTAAGTGCAGCTGCCAGGAATGCGATTGTTTTTTTCATACCTGTTTGGGTTTTCTATTTTAATATTTCAGCGAGTTGGGTATGCAGTTTGGCGCCTCTTAATTCCTTTGCGATGATGATGCCTTGCGGGTCTATCAGGAACGAAAAGGGTATGGCCTGTATGCCGTATTGCTGTGCTACCTCATTCCGGAAGCCCTTCAGGTCGGATACCTGCATCCAGGGCATACCATCCTGTTGAATGGCTTCTTTCCATTTATCGGCCTTATCGTCGAGTGATACCCCTACTACTGTGAAATTTTTGTCTTTGAATTTGTTGTAAGCCTTCAGCACATTGGGGTTTTCAGCGCGACAGGGACCGCACCAGCTGGCCCAGAAATCCAGCAGTACATATTTGCCTTTGAAGTCGGATAAACGCACCGGCTTACCATCTACATCTCCCTGGGTAAAGTCTATCATCGGCTGGCCGATGGCGCTTTTTTTCAGGATAGCCAGGCGGGCAGCCAGTCTTTTACCGGTGGCGGTTTCCTGTGCAGCGGGTGTTAGTAAACGATAAACGCTGTCTACTTCCGCGTATTCATCCATAACAGCCATATCCGCTACCATGCTTACGCTGACCGGGCTTTCCGGATGTGCGGCGATGTATGCTTTGGCACGTCCTCTCCTTTGTAAACGCAATGCTTCCAGGCTTTCTTCCAGTGCGGCTTTTGCGGTATCGTTATCTTTTACTTCCTCAAACCGCGGATACAGGGCTTCTTCCTGTTTGGTAATATCCGCGATGGAGTTTTCATAAGCCTTCCGGGCATCCTGTGTGGCAGAACCGGTGATCACCAGCTGATCGGTGGAATCGATGTTCCCGTTGATCCGGACAGCAGTATTTTCCATAAACAGCTCAATGTACCGGGTGCTGGTACCGATATATATTTTTTGCGGCTCGCTGATATTACCTGTCCAGGTAAACTTTCCATCCGTTACCGGTACCGTATCCGTTTTTGCAGAATCGGCTACAGGAATGGAAATAAATACTACGGAATCTTTCAGTCCCCTGAGTTCCGCGGTGATACTGGCAGAAGGCGCCTTGGGCTGATTACAGGCCGCTGCCAGCAGTGCGGCGGCCAACATGGTTTTTGTGTGGATCTTCATACAATGTATTTAGGTGTTTATTATTGCTGATAACCTGGGTTCTGCTTACCGATGGCTGGGTTGTTCACGAATTCGTCGTGCGGAATAGGCAGAATATATTTGACTTTATCGTTTGCGGTTGGCCTCAGTTCCTGGATGAGGACAGCAGGAAGCCTTAACAGCGACATCCATTCCTGTCCGTCCTCTCCCACCAGGTTGCGGGAAATTTCCAGGTACAGTTGTTTCAACATTTCATTTGTGGTGGTGGCATTGTCTATTGCAGAAAAATCTGTAACACCGGCATGACCCATAACATTTTTCAGGATAACACGGGCATCGGCAAGACTGCCACCTGCACGTACAATTGCTTCGGCCTTCAACAGGTATACTTCTGTTAAACGGAAAGCATAGGCTGTTTCAGAAACGGTGGTGGCGTTTGTTCCTTCTTTTATATATTTCAGGAAAAAGTAGGTGCCTGGCTCATTGTCGTTGGCACTGCCTATTATCCACGACAGGCGGGGATCATCTTTCAGCAGCTCTTTCAGGTTTGTTTTGGCTACATACAGCGAAGAAGCGCCTGGCCAGTATTGGCTGCTGACATTATAATAGTAGCTTTCCTGATTTTGCTGCGGGCGGATGCCGAGGATCACTTCCGGGCTATTGAGCCCCTTTGTATAAAAGATGTCTTTTGTTTGCGGTTCTAATGTGTATTTGCTGTGCAGGATGATGCTGTCTGCCAGTGCAATCACCACGGGATAATCTTCCGGCCGGGCATGACTCATCAATACGCGCATTTTCAGCGCCATGGCAGCCCAGCGGGTAGCATTATAGTTGGGCTTATCAGCGGGGGCATTAGCAATAGCCTCGTTTGCATCAGCAAGGATAGCAGCATAGCTTTCCTTTACGTTGCTGCGTGCTTTGGGGATATTTCCTACGGAAATGAATTCGTCGCGTAATAAAACGCCATAAGGAGAATTCAGGTCGAACCACTGACCGAAATAGCTCAACAGCTTAAAGTTTCCATAGGCCCGCAGAAACTTTGCTTCTGCAAGGAGCTGTTTTTTACGGTCGCCGGTAAACGCTTTATCTTCCAGCTGGCTCACGCCCTTGATTACGCCGTTGGCGGCGTTGATCAGCTTATAGGAAGAAGTCCAGTAAATGCTGCCGAACCAGGAATTGGCATATTGATTTTCTTCTGCCGGATCGGCACCGTAACCGTAGCCAAGATAACCGGCAAACATAGCTGGTTGAACTTCATGCTCCTGCCAATCCGTTACATTATTGGCAGCATCCACATTGGCAAAGCGATAGTAAACGCCGTTGAGCGCAATTTCAGATGTGCGTTGATCCAGGATAGTATTTCCGTCAACTTTTGCGTTCTCAGGTAGTTTTGCCAGCTCCTTTCTGCAGGAAACGCCGGCAACTAATGCTACTCCGAGAATTGTATATATGATCCTTTTCATAATGCTTTTTTATTGGTTTAAAATCCGAAACGAATACCCAGGTTAAACTGCTTAACAGTAGGAAATGTACTCACGTCGCTGTTGCCGTTAATGAGGCTGTAAGGATTGTTGCTTACCTCCGGATCCGGCCCCGGATATTTTGTAATGGTAAACAGGTTGGTGGCAGACGCATACACGGAAGCATCGCGAATATGTAATTTTGCAGCCGTTTTCACGGGCAGCTGATAAGTAAGCGTAATGGATTTTAATTTTATGTAAGAGGCATCGTAGATATCGTTGCTGGAAGTATAAGCCGTGCTGTTTTGCCCGAGGATGAGCCGGGGCCTGGTGGCATTGGGGTTCTCCGGTGTCCATCGGTCAAGTATCCTGGTACTTTTATTCATATACCCGGAGATATATTTGTTTTGTACATCTGCCAGGTAAAGCACTTCCCCTCCATAAGAAAAAGTAAGCAGGGTGATCAGGCTAAAATTTTTATAGGTAAACGTATTGGTAAATCCTCCATAGAACTTAGGCTGGGCACGTCCTATTACCTCGTTGGCAAAAAAGCCCGTGCTATCCAATTTATACATAGGGTCGCCGATACCGAGGTAGGGGGCAAAATATCGTGCGTAAGTAAACGCATTCTTGTACGTATCCAGTTGTTTCTGATCTTTTATAATTCCTTCATACTGGTGGCCGTAAAAGAGCCCTAAAGGTTCTCCTTTCCGTACAATACTGTTGCCCAGTGAAAACGCGTTGACATCATTGGGGTCGGTGAAATCGCTGTTCACATCTTCCACGATAGCGCGGTTACCGGAAATATTTACTGCGCCACTCCAGCTGAATTGTTTATGTTTAATGAAATCCATGCGCAGGTCTATTTCCAGGCCTTTATTGCTGATGGTGGCAATATTGGAGATCACGCTGCCATAGGAGGAACTGGGCGCCAGAATGGTGGATAGCAACAAACCGGAGGTATGTTTTTCATAATAACCGATCACACCGCGCAGCCGGGAGCCGAACAGTTCAAAATCAAGACCGAGATCTTTTTGTAAAGTAGATTCCCATTTGATTTGATCGTTGCCCAGTTGCGTGGGTATCAGCGCATTGGTACCGCCGTACGATCCAGGTGTATAGAGTGTATAATACAGGTAGTCACCAAAATTCTGGGTACCGGTATAACCAGCGCTGGCCCTTAGTTTCAGCTCATTTACCCACTTAGCTTTCTTCATGAATGGCTCTTCCGAAATACGCCAGGCCACGCCACCGGAAGGAAAATATCCTACCCTGTTGGCAGCAGGAAATTTAGAGGACGCGTCGGAGCGGCCGGTAAAAGTAAACAGGTATTTTTCTTTCAGTGCATAGTTGGCACGTACATAAAAACTCAACAGGGAATTCTGGCCAGAAACTCCCGTGGAGGGGAGCGTCACCGCAGCGGAAGATAAATTATTCAGGTATTTATCATCCGGAAAACCCTGCCCGCTGGCGGAGAAGGAATTAAAACGGTATTTCTGCCAGGAAGTACCGCCTACCACGTTTACCCGGTTATTTTCATTAAACTGTTTATCCCAGGTCAATGTGTTTTCAAAAAAGAGGTTTACATCTTCTGTTTGGGCCTGGCTGGCGGTTCCTCCATTGGAACTTCCCACGCCGTTCGGCGAGGCAATCACCGCGGTGCTGGGTACATAATTCAGCTGGTGGTAGCTGTTATAATTTACGGAAACGGTAGACCTGAATTTCAGATCCTTCAATATGTCATAATCGCCGGACAAAGAGCCGATGAGAGAAGATGTTTTGCCTTCATTGATCCCCTCCAGCAATACCATCGGACTTTGATAGCCCTGGTAATCATAACCGCCTATCTGTGAGCCCAGGAACTGGTAAGCGGTGCCATCTGCATTATATGCCGGCAAGGTAGGTGGCGCAAATAAGGCAGCGGGATAGATACCATTGGTGATATTATTTTTAGTGAAGCCATAATCCAGGTTGGTGATGATGCGCAGGCGCTGTGTAATTTCGTTATCCAGGCTGATTTTTCCGGCGATGCGGGAAAAATCAGTACCTTTTAAAACGCCTGTTTGTTTCGTATAGGCGAGGGAGGTATAGTAACGGGAACCTGATCCTCCGCCGCGCACGGAGATATCTGCATTATGCGACATCGCATTACGCAATACAAGCCCCAGCCAGTCGGTATTAGCGGTGCCGAGGAAGCCAGGTTTGGTGAGGATATTAGTGGCCTGGGCTGAGGGCGTCAGGCCGGCAGCGGCACGCGCGTCGTTCAGGTTTTGCGCCGCTTCTTTCATCACGTTTAGATATTGATCGGCATTCAGCAGCTTTTCTTTGATCGGCGAACTGATACCCGCATAATAATTAGCCTCCAGGATGGGTTTCTGATTCAGCTTCCCTTTTTTGGTGGTAATGATGATCACGCCGTTGGCGGCTTTGGAACCGTATATAGCAGTAGCAGAAGCATCTTTCAGGATATCTATGGTTTCAATATCGCTGATGTTAAGTCCGGCGAGGCTGTTCAATCCCCGGCCAAAAGAGCCGCCCACAGCCACATCAGGGTTGTCGCTGCCAAAGCGTTCTACAGGGTTTACGGCTTCCGCCTGGTTTTGAACATACCTGTTTTGGATAGTCACCTGCACGCCATCGATAATGTACAACGGATCATTACCTCCCAGCAGCGAGGTACCTCCTCGGATACGGATCTTGGCTACGCCGCCCGGAGAGCCATCAGCCTGGGTTACCTGTACACCCGCTGCTTTACCGGAAAGCGCCTGGTCGATACTGGCAAAGGGAACATTTTTTACTTCCTCTACGTTTACGGACGCGACAGAGCCGGTCAGGTCTTTTCTTTTAGTACTGCCATACCCTACCACCACATACTGGTTAAGGTCATCCACTTTTGACTTCAGTTCAATTTCCAGGTATTGTTTGTCGCCCTGGTTGACGGTTTGCGATTCAAAGCCTACGCAGGACACCACCAATACCGCACGGGGCCCTACTCCACGCAACGTAAAAAACCCTGCCTGGTCGGTAATAGCTGCCACTTCGCTGCCTTTTACCCGAATGGTGACACCGGGCACCGGGCTGCCTTTACTATCTGTAATTTTCCCACGGATATTTTCCGGGGGCGATAATTCGTCATTGCCGTTACGCTCCGGTTGTGGCGCGGGCTTGCGGGAAATAACGATGGTATTGCCTTCAATATCGAAGCTCAAAGGCTTATCCTGCAACAATTTGGCCAGGGCCACTTTCAGCGGGATATCGCGGATCTCGGCCGATACCGGGCTTACATCCGACAGGTCCTTGCTACGATAAAAAAAGACGTACCCCGTTTGTTGTTTGATTACGCTAAAGACCTGCTGCAGCGGCATCTGTTTGCAGGAAACCGTCACCGTTTGTGATTTTGCGCCGGCACAAACGTGTAAAGCCAGCACCGTTAATAAAACTGCGGTCATTTTCATTACTCGCCAGATTTTGGTTACATAATTGATCCCTGGTTGGGAGGATCTGCTATCGTCATGTGAACTAATCATCAACATGGAAATACCATGCCTGTTGCACGCAACATTAATTTTCATACCTTAGATTGGTTTTTGGTTGACAAATGTTTCTCATCCGCCTTTGCAGGCAGTGAAAAGCTTTCCTAAAAACAGGGTTAACCATTGATCAAAAACCTGGTGCGGACGCCAATCTTGACACCAGGTTTTTTTATGGATGAACATAAGATCTCCGCGTCCGGTGGACCTCATTACTTCATAACATGATTTACTGGATAGCTATCTGCGCGGGCTTTGGTGGGGCCCTGCAACATTGGTTATTTTGCTGACGTTGGTGGTGTCAGCTATGGTTGGTTGTTGGTTTACTTACGGATAAATGATAATTCTTCTTCCCTCCTCCACTTTAAAATTTATTCTTGCGCGTGACAATACTTTCAACAGTTGCTCCTGTGTAAGTCCTCTTCCTATTTCCCCGGTGAATGTTTCTGCCGGTATATTTCCACTGTATTTCACTTCTATGTTATACCATCTTGATAGCTGCCGCATCACTGTTGGGATATCGGCTTCTTCAAAAGAAAAATAGCCGTTCTTCCAGGCGATGGCGTTGCTGCCATCTACCCTGTCGATCCCGAGAATCTCGTCTCCGGCAGGTGTTACCCTGGATTGCTGCCCCGGGAGCAGGTGTTTTATACCGTTTTCGGTTCGTATCAATACCGCGCCTTTCAGCAGGGTAGTTTTGATGCTGCTTTCATCAGCATAGGCATTGATGTTAAAATGTGTGCCCAACACCATTACATCCATCTCGTTAACCTTTACCGTAAACGGCTGTTCTGCTTCGCCGGCTACTTCAAAATAAGCTTCACCGGTGATACTCACTTTTCTTTCCTTTCCTGAAAACGCCGTAGGGTAGCTGATCGATGAATTAGCATTGAGCCATACGTTGGTGCCGTCCGGCAGCGTGATGTTAAATTGTCCGCCACGGGGGGTTCTCAACACATTATAACTCACTGCGTCGCCCTTTCCCGGTCCGCGCTTATACACGATTTGTCCGTGCGATGTTTTCTCTACTTTACTGTTACCCTGTACTGTTACGATACCGGTACCTGCGCTGTCCAGGTTTACCACGGTACCATCTGCCAGCGTAAGGGTGGCTTTATCTCCCCCGGGCATAATAGGCGCCGGTAGCTGTGCCATTTGCGGCTTGCGGTTCGATTGCACCAGGTAAATGCCCGTTCCTGCCGTTACCAGGATGAATGCTGCTGCCGCCACTTTCCAATAGCTGCGGCGCATAGGCACCACTTTCGGTATTGCTGCTGCCGGCATAGTAGCAGCCTTTATACGCTCGCGCATACGCTTATCCAGGGCAGCTTCCGTATCATCTGCGGCTATATAAGCCGTGAGCGCCTTCTCATCGTAGGCATTGTACCATTGGAGCAAACGATGCTTTTCCTCTTCACTGGCCGCTCCGGCAAGGTATTTTTTTGACAGTAAGGCCAGTTCATTTATTTCCATCCGTGATATTAGTTTACAGGGTGCTATATAGTATATGTCGGCAAATAGGGATGCTACCCTACCTCCGGTAAAAGAAAATCTTTGAAAGGGGATGCTTTATTAAAAAAGGGCGTGAAAATAGTTCCTGAACTGCAGGCGGAGTCGCTGCAGGGCTTTGGTAATATGTTTTTCCACAGCTTTTTCAGAGATATGGAGTTTCCTGGCTATTTCTTTGTTTGACATGCCCATATTACGACTGTAGTCGAAAACGATCCGGCATTTTTCGGGTAATTGTTTCAGCTGTTCCTGCATGGATTGCTGCAGAAAATGGAGCTGGGCGGTATCATCTGTTACGGCCTGCACAGCTTCCGGCAGGGCCTCCACGGCGGTTACCGGGATGATCCTGGACAGTTGGGTAAAAACGGCATAGCGGCTGGCGGTGGCCAGGTAAGCGGGTAAGGACCTGATAATGGATTGATGGCGGCGCAGCCAGAGGCCGGTGAGTACATCCTGTACCACATCCTCTGCCAGCTCGCGGGAACGCAGGCGGTCGTAGGCCAGTACATACAGGCGTTTCCAATACCTGTTGTAGATCTCTGTAAAGGCATTGTGATCGTCGTTGCTCATCATCTGAACCAGCGCCTCATCGGCAAAATTGGCGTAATCAGTCATCGCTTATTCTTATGGGACCTTAATTCATTTACTACCGGTAACAGTAACAGGATGATATTTAAGAATGGTTGATTCAAAAGATTACATTAGCGTAATTATCTCAAAGCTAAGGTTTCGCGGATAGACTAACAATAGTTGGCGCAATAAAAAAGTCCCTCTCTGACAATTCAGAGAGGGACTTTTCCAGACGAATAATATTTATTTTATCTCTGCCAGCATCTCTTTCACAGCGGCTTCCAGCTGGGTGTCCTTTCCGGCCAGGAAATCTTCGTAGCGCAATGGCACGCGGATATCCGGTTCTACCTGTAGGTTTTCTGTAGGACGACCTTCTTTGCCGATGGTAGCGATCATGGGGATACCGAATACCATGGTTGGATCAATCTGGGTTTCCCACCATACGGCGGTACCGGTACCTGGTACGGGCATACCGATCAGTTTACCGAGGTTGCCCTGTTTATAGATATAGGGGAAGATGAATGCATCGCTGTAGTTTCCTTCGCTCATCAGTACGCAGCTGGGCGCCTGCCACTGGCCGGAGGGTTCTCCTCCTTTCAGCATTTCGCCCTGCGGCGCAAATTTCAGGTAGTTTTTACCGCTGAGGAAATTATACAGATCGTCGTGCAGCCATCCCCCGCCGTTGAAGCGGGTGTCCACGATCAGGGCCTTTTTGTCGCGGTTGCGGCCCATTACTTCGTCGTATACAGAGCGGAAGCTGGCGTCGTTCATACCTTGCACATGCACATACCCTACTTTACCGTTACTGAGTTTATCTACCATTTCGCGGGTGTTGTTTACCCAGCGTTTGTACATCAGGGCGGTTTCTTCGCCACCGCTGACCGGTTTCACGGTTTCTTCCCAGCGTACTTTGGTATCCGGGTTGTAGATGCTTACCAGTACGTTGCTACCGGCTTTGCGGTTTAACATGGATGCCCAGTCGCTTTTAACCGTAATATTTTCACCGTCGATCTTTTCGATGATATTACCTTTTTTGAGTTTGCTGGCGGCCTTATCAAAAGGACCACCGGCGATAATATCAGCTACTTTGAGACCGTCTGCCGTGGAGCTTTCATCATACAGTAATCCCAGCGATGCGGTATTGTCGCCGTTTACCGGCTGTGGTGAGAAGCGACCACCGGTATGAGAACCGTTCAGTTCTCCCAGCAATTCGCTCAGCAGTTCTTCAAAGTCGTAGTTGTTGCTGATGTATGGAAGAAAGCGGGCGTAATTATCGCCATACATTTTCCAGTCGATGTTGCGGAGGGTTGGATCATAGAATTTCTCTTTCACCTGTTTCCATGCGTGCCAGAAAATATACTTACGTTCTTCGTCCTGGTTAAGCGACAGTTCCGTGCTGATAGACACAGGGGTTATTTTGCCGCTGCCTGCATCTACTTTTACCACGCTGCCACGGTTGCTTACAAAAATGGTATTGCCATCTTTGCTGAGGGCGATGCTGCCGGGCGTGCCGCCCAGTTTAGCCAGGATCTTGGTTTCCCCGGTTCTTGGTTCAGTCATCCACAGATCATATCCTTTTTCGAAAGAGGCCATGTAGTACAGTTTGCTGGCATCTTTGCTGAGCACATAATCGCTGATGCTGGCGCTGTTGATAGTGAGTTTTACCTTCCTGTTTTCCAGGTTATTGAAATCCGGCTGGAAGGCTTTTTTGCTGTCGGTGGAATCCTTTGTTTTCAGGGCAGAATCTTTCGCTGCTTTACCACCGGCTGCTTCTTTTTCTTTCAGCAGGTTAAATTCATCTTTCGACAGTTTATATTTATCAAATGCTTCCTGGTCAAAGAATACGGCGAAGATATCTACTTCGCGGCTGCCTTGCCGGGCGAGGGATTTACGTCCTTCGCGGCTGCTGGCCCAGGTGAGCATTTTGCCATTGTCGGCCCATTTGCTGTTGTTTTCACCGAAGCCGCTGTTGACAGGGTCTACAGGCGTTCCTTTTCCATCTGCCGGGATGAGGGTGGCGTTGGTCATGAAGAAGTAGCCGTGCGAGTCGTCGGTTACAATCCACTTCCCATCGGGGCTCCATTCAAAGCTCCAGTCGCCGTCGGAATAGGAATGGTTCCTGCCTGCGGGCAGCAGGGTGCGGCTTTTCCCGGAAGCGATGTTAAATACTTTCAGCACATTACGGTTTTCCACGAAGGCAATTTCTTTACCATCCGGAGAAAACAGCGGCTGGAACTCCTCTGCTGCGGTAGCTATTACCGGTTCTTCTTTCAATAGGGTAGCCGCAAAAAAGTAGGGTTCTTCTTTACGTACTTTGGTGGTCTGGTAAATATCCCAGTTACCATTGCGTTCTGCCGCATAAACCAACTTTTTACCATCGGGCGACCACTGCACCATTCTCTCCTGTTGCGGCGTGTTGGTGATGCGCTTGGTAATATTGCCTTCCACGCTGGTAACGAATACTTCGCCCCGGGCCACAAAAGCCATTTCCTTACCATCGGGGCTCATAGCGAATTCGGTGGTATTACCATTTACGGGCACATTTTTCACAGTACCTGCTCGGCCATCGTTGAAGATGCTCACTTCCAGCTTACGGGGTTGTTCCCCTTCCTTCAGCGTATATATTTCACCGTTATAGGTAAAGCACAGGGTGTTGTTATCTGCCTTAGACAAATTACGCACCGGATGCTTTGAAAAGCTGGTCAACTGTTGCATGCTGGCTTGATCTGTCAGCGATCCTTTAAACAGGTTCTGGGAGATGCCTCCTTTTTCACTGAGGTAGTAGATATCATTACCATTGCCAAACACCGGCTCCCTGTCTTCCCCGGCATATTCAGACACTTTTTCGTAGCTGCCTTTGGCAATATCCATTACCCAGATATCTCTTGTAACGGAAGATACATGGTGTTTACGCATTGGATCTTCGTAGCCCTTTCTATCCTGGAAAATAATTTTGTTCCCGGCCTTATTATAGTGGGCTACATCAGCACCGGCAGCGCTGAGTAATACAGCGCGGCCACCGGTAACCGGTACGGTATACATATTTCGGAACAGGCGGTAGGGAAACCGTACGCTTTCTGCAGGTGCGTTCCTGGCGCTTCCGAAGAGCACCTGTTTGTTATCTGTTGTAAAATCGTAGGGAAAATCGCCGGCGCTGTTGCTGGTAAGCCGTACCGGCGTACCGCCGGAAGCCGGCATTACAAACACGTCGAAGTTGCCATAGCGATCGCTCGCAAAAGCGATGTATTTGCCATCATGGCTCCATACCGGCAGCATATCATGCGCTTCGTGGATGGTGAGTGGCACGGCCACCCCTCCTTTTACATCCACCCGGTAAATATCTCCTTTATAGCCGAAGGCAACGGTGTTACCGTCCGGCGAAATAGCGGGATTTCTCAGCCACAGGGCGTTTTCCTGGGCATAGGAGGCGGCTGCCAGTAATATGGCTGCACACCCGAAAAGTAGTTTCTTCATAAGCCGATTAGATCTGTTGTTATAAAGCAGCGACAGCATGCTGATGCAGCAAAATATAAAAAGGAACACTTTTTTTCAAGCAGGATAATGATAAGTGGCAGGAAGCTGTTAACAAAGGCATCCCCTGCCTCCTCCACTGCCGCAGACCAGGCATCGTTTACCCGTTCGGGTGGCCTATTCCGGGAAAGTTAACCTGATAAAACGTGGCCGATACAGGTTAGGATGTTGTGGCAGCACGTTAAAAAAATCGAATGAATTGACATTGTAACTGATCAGCAACTCCCCCGGCTTTGATAACCGTGGGTGGGCCTTGGCATTGTACACAAAGAAATGTTTATCTTCCTTTACTTCCGGGCATTCCCATATTTTTATCACCGGCCCGAAAGGGCCTGCTGGCGTGGCTCCTAAGCGAAGCCCCACAGCGCTGCCCATACCATCTACCTGGAATACCAGCGCATAGCGCCCGTCTTTCAGCGGCGTAAGACTTAATTCATTGGAGGCCTGTGCGGTAACCGGCGCCGCCTGGCGTATATCGGCATTCCATTGGTGACCATCCCAAAATCTCCATCTCCCGAAATGCTCTACCTCTGCAGGCAATACCCTTGCTACCAGTACTTTTTTCTGCATGCCTCTTACACCATATACATACACATAACCATCCGGATGGGGTGCGCCTGCCGCTTTTGTATTTAAAAAGATGCCGGCGCCGAAGGAGCTGTAGGCATCGCTGCTATCGGCCGGCAGAAACAGCGGCGTATCGAGTTGCCGCTGCGCCTTAAATGGCGGCCTGCTGTTGGCAGGAAGCACAATCAGCACATTGCCTACTTCCGCAAATCCAAAGTCCTGCTGACTGATATTCCGTATGCGATACGCGAAAATATAGGTATTATTCTTTAGTGCAGTGTTTACAAAACCGTCGCCCAGCCAATAATAATCGCCCTTTGCGGCTGCCGGGGTATGCGGTTCAAATAAGGTTGCGGGGTTTCCCTTGCTATCGGTGTTCCAGTAAAACTGTATATTTTTTTCCAGCGGCTCCTTCCCTTTGAGGATCGCCACAGAATTGTGGATCATGGAAAAACCGGGTTGCAGTTTACCATCCTGGATTTCGCCCGCCATAGTATCACTGAACAGGATCAGGGTACTGTCGTTGTGCTGTTTATTCACGGGAATGCTGAAAATACCATCTCCCCCAAACCAGCCCGAGCTGCGGGTAAATAAATCATTCCATTCGGTGGCAGCCGTTACTTTATAGTCCAGGTGTTGCAGGTCCGGCAGCGAGTCGCGCTGATGGGTAAGCCCGCAAAGCAATAGCAGCAATGTTTTCATAGCACTTCTAAAATAGTGCTTTTTTATTTTTCTTCGGGAGATAAATAACGCAGTATGCTGCCATGTATCAGAACATGGTACCGAACACGCGGTCCCAGAGGGTGGAGCTCACGCCAAAACCCAGTTCTTCATTTTTGTAGTGGTGCAAATGGTGGTTACGCCAGAGCGGTTTTAACCACTTAAATGGCGGCGCCCAGGCGTGGATGGCGTAGTGCATGCTTCCATACATCAAATAGCCGGAAATAAAGCCGGGAAAAAACACAAATGCGTTTTCGCCCATTAGCAGGTAAAAGACCGCAAAAAGGAAGGAAGAGATAATCACGCTCGGCACGGGCGGCATAAACAGGCGTTGTTTATCGCGCGGATATTCGTGATGGTTGCCGTGCATGGTATAAGTAATTTTCCGGGCCATAGGGTGTGTGCTTACCCAATGGAACACAAACCGGTGGGCCAGGTATTCGAAGAGGGTCCAGCTGAATACAGCGCCCAGGTATACAAAAAGAACCCTGAAGTACGAATACTGCAGGGTTGTTTTGCTATAGTACAGCATATAGCCGATCACCGGCAGGTACATGCCAAAAATAACGATGGGATGCGTTTTTGTTAACAGTTCCAGGTACCTGTTACTAAAAATCTGTGCCTGCCCTTTATTATGGACTTTTTCAAACTTCATATGCCGGTATTTGATGCGTCGTTTGCAAAAATGCGGCAGGCAGCGGTTTTTACCGCCTATTTCCCTACGAACTGTGGTAATATGGTGCTGAGTTGCAGAAAAAAGGTGCTTACCTGTGTTGCTTTTCTACCAGGGAGCGTTAAGTTTGAATTTCATAACTTCGCCGGATGAAAGCGAAAGAGACCGTACACGAGTTTTTCGAATTGCATGGCAGGGAATATCCTTCGGGGCAGTTTAATGTAAACCGCCTGGAGGAGTTTGGGTGCAGCGCTACTAACCTGCCGTCGAACCGAAGGGATTTCTACAAAATATCGCTGATTACAAAAGGAGGCGGTACCCTGTCGTATTCCGATAAGTCCATCCATCTGGGCGACATGTCACTTTCATTTATGAACCCCATGATCCCTTATTCCTGGGAGCCCGCTACGGATCAGCAAACCGGCTATTTCTGCCTGTTCCGGGAGGACTTTATAGACGCCAATTTAAAAAATGGTGGTCTGGCGCAGTCTCCCCTCTTCAAGGCCGGCGGCAATCATATTTTCTTCCCCGATGCACCAACAGGAAGTTTCCTGCAAGGTATCTTTGAAAACATGCTGCGTGAAATGCAGTCTGGCTACGCCCATAAGCATGACCTGCTGCGCAGCTACTTACAGATCATCATGCACGAAGCGCTTAAAATGCAGGCGCCGGACACCTACTACCAGGCGGGCAATGCATCGCAACGGATCAGTGAGTTGTTCTTCGACCTGTTGGAAAGACAGTTCCCTATTGATCCGCCACAGGTGATCCGTTTTAAAAATGCCAATGAATTTGCAGAACAGCTGTCTGTTCACACCAACCACCTGAACCGGGCATTGAAAGAAACTACCGGCAAAACGACCACCGAATGGATTGCCGAAAAAATTACCCGGGAAGCCAAAGCGCTGATCCTGCACAGCAACTGCGATATTGCGGAAATCGGGTATTGTCTTGGTTTTGAGCATGCCTCCAATTTCAACATCTTCTTCAAAAAACAAACAAACCAAACACCTAATCAATTCCGGAAGACGGTTGTTTCCATTTCATAACTACCTGTTTGATTTGCATAATTCCAGGGAGATAATGCCCGTTATCTTTGTGTCATAAATAAAAACTATGGCACAAGAGATATTAAAAGACAAGGTAGCCCTCATCACCGGCGGTACCACGGGCATAGGTCTGGCAACAGCAGCCGCATTTTTGAAAAACGGCGCTAAAGTAGTGATCGCCGGACGCCGGGAAAAGGAAGGACAAGCCGCACTCACCCAGCTGCAACAACTCAGCCCCGACGTACATTTTGTAGCCGCCGATGTATCTGACAGCAAAGCAGTACAGCAACTCATAACGGAAACGGTACAACGTTTCGGTAAACTGGATATCGCCTTTAACAATGCAGGCATCGAAGGACATTTTGCGCCGATAGACGAAACGCCGGAAGAAGAATTTGACAGCGTGATCGGTATTAACCTCAAAGGTGTTTGGTTATCGGCCAAATATGAAATAGCGCAGTTTAAGAAACAGGGCACCGGCGGCGCCATCGTTAACACCTCTTCCTGGCTCGCCAGGGGCGCGGCCGCAGGATCTGCGGTATACTCCGCCAGCAAAGCCGGTTTGGATGGCATGATCCGTGCGTTAGCCATAGAAGCGGCGCCCGCCGGCATCCGTATCAACAACATACAACCCGGTTATATTCATACACCGATGTTTGATCGTTTTTTCCCGGCCGAAAATGCGGAAGAACTACAGGCGCCGTTTAAAAAGCATGCTCCTATTGGCCGCTTTGCAAAACCGGAAGAGGTAGCAGAACTGGTACTATGGCTGAGCAGCCCGATGGCTTCCTTTGTAACCGGCGAAAGTATCCTGGTAGATGGTGGTTTAGCGATTGGGGGACAAAGGGGATAATGCCGACGGGGCCACGCCAAACGCTTTTTTAAAGGCAAAGGAGAAGTGAGAAAGATCTTCGAAACCTACCTCCAGGTATACGTCGGAGGTCTTTCTCCCTTTCTCCTTTATCTGGTAATAAGCTTCCTGCAGCCGCTTTTGCAGCAACCAGCGGCTCGGGGAAGAATGAAATATTTTCTCGAAATCACGTTTGAAAGTAGCGAGGCTGCGCCCGGTCAGATAAGCAAAGCGTTTCATTTCTACATTGAAATGGAAATTCTGCTGCATAAAGGCTTCCAGGTCCAGTTTACCCGGTGCGCTAAAATCGAACAGCACATTTTTCAATTCCGGGTTTGCTTTCAGCAAAATGAGGATCGCTTCTTTTAATTTCAGTGTCATTAAGTCTTCGTTGCCTGTTTCACTTAATTGCTCATACGGCTGCAACGACTGCATATAGCTTTTATACAGCGGGTTGGGTTTTAATTCAATGACCACATCTGTGTCCACCGGCTTATCCGCTGTATACCCATATTCCATGCTAAAGCTGCGGAGCGTTTCTTCATCGAGGTATACTGAGATGGTTTTAAACTCGCCATTTTCAGGCGGCTGCTTAAAAAATTTAAGCAGCTGGTTCCTGCGGATAAACCTGAATTCACCCTCATGGCTTGTAAAAGTATTTTTGCCATCATTGAAAGTGAGCGCCCCCGATATCTGGTAGCTGAGCACGTGCACCGGTACAAACTGTTCCCCCTCGCGGGAGCGGTTTACGTAGCAGGAATATACTATTTGCTTCGACATATGACTACAATATAATTCTTTTATCTCAGCTGGCTTTAATGCCCATAATAGCCTTCCCTTCTTCCGTATCGAGGAAATTTATTCCATCCGCATGATCTGTGGAAACGCTTACCGGCAGCCATTTTTCAAATTCCGCCTTGCGTGCTTCATCGGCATGTTTTAAAATACCCGCCGCCTCGCTGCCCAATACCAGATGTACCGGTGGCGCAGGATGTGCTGCCAGTTCAATCATTACCTTAGCTGCTTTACCAGGATCGCCTACCGGCACATAATTTCCTGAGCGGAGGAATTGAGTAGCCCAGCCCACCGTTGTTTCATATCCTTCCACTTCCGGCGCAAAGCTCATAGAAGCACCACCCCAGTCGGTCCGGAACCCACCCGGCTCCACAGCAGTAACAAATATGCCCAGCGGCGCCACTTCTTTCGCCACCACTTCCGTAAAACCGCTCAAGCCAAATTTAGCCGCCTGGTACATAGATAATCCAACATTACCTACCCGGCCACCTATAGAGCTGATCTGCAAAATACGTCCGGAGCGCTGTTTGCGCATATAAGGCAATACCGCACGGGTAATAGCAATAGGCGCATAGAGGTTTGTTTCCAGCTGACTACGCACCTGTTCTTCCGTATATCCCTCTGCGGCCCCGGTAATACCGAAACCGGCATTGTTTACCAGCACATCTATACGGCCAAAATACGCTACCGCATCCTTTACCGCCTGCTCTATCTGTGCGTTATCAGTAACATCCAATTGTATGGGGAGGATCTGATTGCCATAAGTTGCCTTCAGGTCGTTTAACTGTTCGGGGTTTCTGGCGGTTGCCGCTACGCGATCACCATTTGCCAGTACTGCTGTGGTAAGGCTGCGTCCAAGTCCGCGGGAGCTGCCGGTGATAAACCAAATCTTTGTCATTTCTCTTTGTTTTTGTTTAGACAAAGGTCGGGAGGAATGGGTTGCGGAGGTTTGTTGGAGAGCTCAAAGATGGTTTGTTGGGTGGCTCATATAAAGAAATACACCAAAAATAGAAGGATAGCTAAAGAGAGAATATAACCTGTCCACATGTTCCGTGTTTCATGACTTGAAATTTCGTCTGTTAATTTCCCTCTACCTCCTTTCAAAAGCCAGAAAAAAATAGCTCCTAGCCAAATGGAGGTAAGCCGGGTTGCAAAAGGTTCTTTCGCCATGTAAATATATAAATAACGACTTTTCAGCAGACTTAAATATCCCGATACCCGACAACAAAGCCTTCAAAGAACCGGGGGCTTTCCAGATCTTCGTCACAGCGCCCGGTATTCAGATAGTAAAATTGATTTACCTGGTATACAATTGCTTATATTTTATCTCCATCTTTCCTAAAAAAATCTATTCGCGGGGATTAAACCTCAGTATCAAATCCAATTCCCACTTCATGAGCGGATTAACAATGGATAGTCAACCAACGGATAATATGGAGCCTCCTCCGCAACCCGGCATTCAATTCAGGTAGACTTCAAGATAAAACTATTAATTAATGTCTTCCGTTTTTTATTAATAAGAGCCTTTGTTGCATAAATGTTTCTTTCTGGAACTGCCCGTTCATACAATTTCATCTCGGTATTGATCTATTATCTCGCCAGAACCTTCACTGCTACCTATTCTTGCGCCCCATCGTGCCGCGCAAACCCAATCCTTACCCGCGGCTCCTGTGGTGAACTCAGCAACTGTTTCAGATATTCAAAAACAAGCTCTATCTGCTCATCATGACCGGATACACGCTTTTCCATCTGTTCCAGCTTTAGTAATATATCCTTATGCGTTAGTATCATTTCCCGCATCCGGGTAAAGATGCGGACAATCTGGATATTAACTGCAATAGCCCGATCACTGTTCAATACGCTAGCCAGCATTACTGCGCCATGTTCCGTGAAGGCATACGGCAGATTAGGCGAGAACTTCAGGCTTTTAAGGTGGTCGCATTTTGCGACTACCTCTTCTTTTTCCTCCCCTGTCAACTGGAACATAAAGTCCTCCGGAAAGCGTTTCAGATTACGTTTTACCTGCTCATTCAATCGCTTTGTTGGAACGCTGTACAGCTCGGCCAGATCTTTATCGATCATTACCCTTTTGCGCCTGATCAGCAGTATTTTGCTCATAATAGATTCATCTGGTAACATTACCTCCTTGTCTGTTTTACTCATTACTAGTAACTTTTATGTTTAAAATAGATTTACCTACTACGGATTACAGCCTCTTGTAAACCTTCCGGCGATTACTCGTTCCGGTAAAAGTTGTTTTCCCATTTCATTGCAGGTAATCCATTAATGCATACACATAAAAGCTCTCTAAGGTCATATTCCTAGCTACAGTCTTCGTTTGGCACGTACCATGATCTTACTTTCCCGTGGCTGTAAATCAGATATTTTTAAGGCAGCTACTTTCTCCACAGGCAAGCCCACCGGCAGACTTATTACCACCCGATTGCGCCTCCTGTATAAAATATTCATTTCCTGCGGTGGCAGCATTTTTCAGGATTCATGAGTGATATCTTTAAGGTCCTGCATATCACTGTAGCCCACATCTTCCTGCTCCGGATTATTCTCCTTACTGCCCATTGCCGCCGGTAATTAATTACCCGGATAACTGTTTCAATGGTAGCAGTGCTGTAACGCGACGCCTGCGGGTGTATCACACACATATCCACTCTCTAAGATAATATTCATCAAAAAAAACAATTTTCCACCGTAATAATATTTCAATTAAAAAAACTATCTTGGTTGTCAGTCGAACATGAATACCTGATATCCGCTATTTTTTTTACCGCGTTATAAATCCAATACACTTTTCTTATTCTCATTTTTTTGAAAACCATACATCCTTTAAAACCTTTTTTCTAATCTTTTAAACCATACTATTTCCATTAGCCGGCATGTGAAAACCTTTTGTTCATCTGATAAAATTTGTCCCCCACCAAATAGCTAAACCTTTTTTGCTGATCTTTCAAACCATATTATCCTCCGAACTATCTTTTATTGAAGCCTTTTTTTAAATCCTCAATTTAAACCATCATTCTATGGACGCGATCCAACACGATGCCTGCGGGCAACAGGACAATGTTGCTGCCACTGACGGCGAACATCTAACCGAACTACTGAAACACACTTCCTGCGGAGATCACAACTCCCGCGAAACGTTGGTCTCCCTGTTCAGGAACCAGGCAGACAGCACCCCGGATAATAGGGCGGTATCCTTCAAAGGCCATTCCCTCACCTACCGGGAGCTGGATGAAAAGAGCAACCAGCTGGCACATTACCTGCTGGCACAAGGGATTACCACGGGCAGTTATGTACCGGTATACCTGGAACGCTCTGTCGAATGGGTCATCGCGGTGCTGGGCATCCTGAAAACAGGTGCTGCTTACATCCCGACGGATGCCATCTATCCTGGCAAAAGAATTGCCTTTATCCTGGATGAAGTGGAGGCAAAAGTGATCATCACACAGCTCTCGCTTGGCTCCCGGCTTTTCCAGCTGCATCACGCCGCAGTGGTTTACCTGGATAACCTCTCCGTTCTCCAGGACCAACCCACTGAGGCCCCTGACCGGATGCCGGCGCCAACAGACCTTGCTTACATCATCTACACTTCAGGTTCAACCGGTCAGCCCAAGGGCGTAATGATTACGCACCAGTCTATCCAACACCTGGTCACCTGGCACAACCAGCAATATGCCGTTAACAGCAGCAGCCGGTTGTCGCTCGTAGCAGGGCTCGCATTCGATATCTCCGTTTGGGAATGTTGGTCAGCACTCCTATCGGGAGGCGCCCTCATCATTGCTGATAATGAGGAAAGAACCCATGCTCCGCTGCTGATCGATTTTTACCGGAAAAACCAACTCACACACGCTTTCGCTCCTCCCGTACTGCTCACCGAACTAATAGGCCTCAGCCGCCAGGAACCGACAACAGTACTTCAGTACCTGTTTTCCGCCGGCGAACAAATGAAACCCGTATTGACCGACGGATTATCCTACCAGCTGATTGACTACTACGGACCTACAGAATACACCACATATGCCACCTATCGGCATGTGACAGATGTAGATGGACAATATGTTCCTTCCATCGGCAAGCCTATTGCCAACACCCAGGCTTTTATACTCGACAGCAACCAGCAACTGCTGGCGCCCGGTGCTGTAGGAGAACTCTGCATCAGCGGCAACGGTATTGCGCAGGGTTACTTCAAAAATGCGGCACTCACTGATAGCAAGTTTGTGCCACATCCTTTCCTTCCCGGCCGCAAATTGTATCGCACCGGGGATCTGGCCCGCCACCTGCCCGACAATAGCATACAGTTCCTGGGAAGGATCGATAACCAGGTAAAAATCCGTGGCTTCCGGGTAGAGCCGGGTGAAATAGAGGCTGCCCTGCTACAGGCGCCGCACGTGAAAAGTGCCGCGCTCATTGCTGTAGACAACAACCGTCAGCAAAAACAACTCATCGCCTTTATTGTACAGGATCATCCTAACGAACAACAAGGCATTGCGCTCGCCCGGCAACTACTTAAACAAGATCTCCCGGGTTATATGGTGCCAAGCAGCTTTATCACCGTTCACGAGCTGCCGGTAAACGCCAACGGTAAAGTTGATAAAAATGCACTGGCCAGCATTTTTATGCAGACAACCAGCTACCACCAGGAATCTGCTGATCCACTCAGTGAAACAGAAAGTACCATCGCAGAAATATGGTCTGATATCCTTGACAGGCCATATATCCATCACAATGACAACTTCTTCGATATAGGCGGTGATTCCCTGCTGGTAGCCATAGTGGCCACAAAGCTCAGGGAACGGTTCCAGGTAAAAACATATCTGCGCGATCTGTATCAATATCCCGAACTGCGGACATTGGCCGCTATGATCGACAACCGTATTAAAACCGGCGAAACCGGCATCCCTGAAGAAGATGTGGAACCTTATGTGTCGTTGCAACAGGATGCCTACCTGTTACCTGGCATACAATATCAACGAACGTTTGATACCAACATACTGCTGCAACAGTCTGAAGTGCTGCTTACCGGCGCTACCGGATTTGTTGGCATCCACCTGCTACAGGAACTGTTGCACAACACCTCCGCGATCGTGTATTGTCTCGTAAGAGCCCGGGATGAACATCATGCGCTCGACAAAATCAACCAGGCATTTGCCGCCTACCATATTCCGATACAGGAAAATACACACCGCCGTATAGTTCCGATAGTAGGAGACTTTTCACAGCCCTTCCTTGGTATTGCCGAACAAACCTACCTGGAACTGGCGGCCAAAGTAGAAGTGATCTATCACTCCGGCAGCTCAGTTAATTTTATTGAGCCGTATTCTTACATGAAGAAACCTAATGTCGACGGTCTTCGGGAGATCATTCGTTTTGCCGCCACCGGCAAAATCAAGTGCCTCTCACTCCTGTCCACTATCTCCGTATATAGCTGGGGACATGTATTCACACACAAAACTATCATGAAGGAAACAGACGACATCGCTCAAAATTTACTCGCTGTTTCCAAGGACATTGGCTATGTAAGAAGCAAATGGGTGATGGAAGCAACAGCTGACCTGGCAGCTGCTGCCGGCATACCCGTTATCACTCTCCGCCTGGGATACGCCATGTGCCATAGCCTATCCGGAGCCAGCGCACCCTATCAGTGGTGGGCCAGCCTGGTGAAAAACTGTATACAGTATTCCTCCTATCCCGCTCTCCGCGAACTACGGGAAGGCCTCATTACAGTAGACTATATGGTGAAAGCCATCGTTCACATCACCAAAAAACAGGACGCTATCGGGCAAAAATTCAACCTGATCTGTTCCCCGGATACCAATATTACCCTCGAACAGTTCTTCGAACGGCTAAAACAACTCTATGGTTTCAAACTAAACCCTGTCCCGTACAAAGACTGGCGCAAGCAATGGGAAGACGACAGTTCCAATCGCCTCTACCCGCTCACCAGTCTGTTCAGAGACAATATGCATGAAGGTCTTTCAACCGTAGAACTTTACCAGGATACCTATGTATGGCATCGCGATAACGTGGACAAATTCATGCAGGATTCCGGCGTACCGGAACCGGTATTTGATAAAGCTATGCTGGACAAATATCTTCAGTACCTGGAGATACCTACTGCTTAACACACAAAAAACATGTTACTGCAATAAAAAAGTGCCCCAAAAGCCAGAGACTTTTAGGGCACTTTTTTTATTACAGCATCGTTAAATTCAGCTGAACGATTCATTGCGTCTACCTCAACTCCCTCACCGTAATCTGCTCCTCTTGTCCCATCATCCACGAATCCCCTTTCACGGTCACCCTATCCCCTTCCTTCACTGTCCTATATTGTGTAGGATCCTTTAAATTAGCGTGGCTCACAGTAGCTGCATATTCCTTTCCGTCATCCGATACAATTTTAGCGGTATATCCATCTTTACCACTCACTATCGCCTTCACTTTGCCCGTTACTTCTTTAACCGGTTTTTCGTTCTCAACCGGTTGTACATCTTTCACTACAGCAGTGGTATCTCCGGCTGCCTGTTTGGCCGGTGTAGAATCGCAGGCGGTCAATAACAACAGCGCGCCACAGAAGAAAATTGGTTTCATAGCAAAACATTTATATCCAACGAAAGTAAACAAAAAAAATCCCTTCATCGCTGAAGGGATTCTACAAACTTAATAAACCTACCCACGCCGGCTATTCAGATTTCAGTGACCTCACCGGGTTCATCATCGCAGCTTTTAACGCCAGGAAACCTACCGTTAATAAAGCAATCATGACCGCCGTCAGTCCCGCTAATCCGAATATCCACCAATGAATATCCACCCGGTAAGCAAAGCCATTCAGCCAGCGATGCATCGACCACCACCCCAGCGGGGTGGCAATCAGTATCGCTATCAGTACCAGCTTGATGAAATCACCGGACAACAGGGTGATGATATTAGAAACAGAGGCACCGAGTACTTTACGGATACCAATTTCTTTGAGTCGCTTTTCGGTGGAATAAGTGGCCAGCCCAAATAAGCCAAGACAGGCAATAAATATCGTCAGACTCCCAAATGCGGCAAATATCTGTCCGAACCGCACATCCTGCTGATATTGCGCGTTAAATGCCTGATCGAGGAAACTATAGCGGAAAGGCCGTTGAGGCTCCAGCGTGGCCCAGGTGCGTTCCAGCTCCGCTATTATTTTGGATAAACGATCTGCTTTGATACGCAGCGATATCCTGCCCAACGCCTCGTACGGCGCCATCCTGAGTGCCAGTGGTTCTACTTTTTTATGCAGCGACTGATAATTAAAATCTTTTACTACGCCCACAATGGTACCTTTACGCCCCCACTGTTCAAAATTCTTCCCGATGATTTCTTCAGGATTAGCATAGCCATATAAACGCGCCGCCGCTTCATTTATAATAAGTGAGTGTGTGGTATCTGCAAGGAAATCGCGGGAATAGGCGCGACCTGCCACCATTTTCATTTCATAGGCGGAGAAGAAATCGTAGTCCACTTCATACAACGCCGGGTCGTAAGACTGCATACCGCCGCTTTTGGTCGCAATTTGGGTTGAGCCGTTCGGAAAGAATTCTCCCGGCACCGCCCTGGAAGCGGTAACTGCCAACACGGCAGGATTGGCTGCCAGCGCAGTTTTCACCGCATCAATATTCTTGTTGACGGCTTCATCACCGCCATAATCTATCACCAGCATCTGATCCTGCCGGAAACCAAGATTCCGGGTACGAAGATGATCCAGCTGGGAAAAGACAATAGCCGTGCAGGCTATCAATGCAATAGACAAAGTGAATTGAAACACCACCAGGCCTTTTCTTAATTGTATTCCTCTGCCGGAAGATTCAAATTTACCTTTTAACACCAATGCCGGTTTAAAACGGGCCAATACCCAGGCAGGGTAAATACCTGCAGGGAGGCCTACTAAAAACGGCGCCAGCAACAATACAGTGGCCATCTTCCAGTTAAACAGATCTCCATAGGGTAACTGTTTACCCGAAATTTCACGCACCATTGGCAAAAGCAACAGTATCAACGCCAACGCCAACACCGTAGCCAAAGCAGCTATCAGCACAGCTTCTGTAAGGTATTGCAAAACGAGTCCCTGCTGATACGCACCTACCGCTTTCCGCACACCAATTTCTTTCGCCCTTTCCATAGAGCGGGCTGTAGTCAGGTTGATAAAATTGATCCCGGCAATAAACAGGATAAAAACTGCCACCAGCGAAAATATGTAAACGTTCGACAAACTACCGGTGGTGCCAGGCTGACGCCCCGCCTCCGAACGGAGATAAGCATCTCTTAACGGCTCAAATGCAATGGTATAGGTATTAGCATTTGCCTTTGGATTATAACGCTTCAAAAAATCCGGCACCTTAGCCTGCATCGCCGCGATATTAGTATGCTCCGGCACCAGGAAATAAGTGTAGAAATCAACATAGCCCCACCAGTCAAAAATTTCCGGGCGGAAACGCCGGAATGTACTCATCGATATCAACGCGGAAAATGTAAAATGAGAATTGGCCGGAACATCTTCCATCACACCGGATACCATCAGCGATAAATCGGATTCTGCTTTAAATACCTGCCCTATGGGGTTGGTATCACCAAAATATTTTTCTGCCATACTCCTGGTCAGTACAATAGTGTTAGGCGCCTTCAAAGCGGTTTCCCGGTTGCCGTACAACATTCTCCAGCTGAAAATATCAAACGTAGCCGAATCAGCAAACAGTATATTGCCTTCCTGGAAGCGCTTGTCGCCATACTGCATCAGCAAGGTGACCGGGCTGGTAAACTGGGTTAGCTGTTTAATCTCCGGAAAATCGGCGCTCAACGCCGGACCAACGGGTGCACAGCCCCATACCTGGTATTCCCGGGGCCCGGGAGGCGGCGCGTCTTTCTGCCCGGTAGGGCTGCGAAAAGCCTGCAATACACGATATATTTCGTTGTAGTGCTGATGATAGCGATCGTACGATAACTCATCTTTTACATACATCACAATAAGAATACAACAGGCAATGCCCACCGTTAGCCCAATGATATTGATAAAAGAGTAGATTTTACTCCTGGAAAGGCTGCGCCAGGCAATCTTCAGATAATTACGGATCATAAATAATAAGGTTACGGCGATACGATGCAAAAAGATACGCATCCGGGAAGCCAAAAAAAATGCCATTTAAACCGGTACAGTACCATGGCCCGTCCACGGGATAAGCAGCAGTAAAAAATGTTCAAATACGGACACTCCGGGAACAGAAATGAACATCCCCGGCTCAATTTTGTTTACCCTTTAACTGGCAGGAAATTAGCAGTTTTTTTACCGGCACCAAACTTATAAGGCCATGAAAACATTACTCATACTAACCGACTTTTCAGAGAATGCCTTCCGCGCAGCAGAATATGCCGCCGAAGTAGCCATCCCTTTACAGATCAACCGGGTTATCCTGTACCATGCCTATCAAAGCATTATTGGCGGCACCGATTTGCCGATAGGTAATTCGCAGAGTAACCAGGACCTCTATCTCCAGAGCATGGAGCACCTGGCCCTGCTACAGGACCGGCTGAAACCGACGCTCAAAGGAATACAAATTGACCTGATGGCGGAGGATATCTCACTGCCGGCCTATATCAGCGATTTATGTAAAACAGAACAGGTAGATCTGATTGTAATGGGGGTTTCGGGCCGCTCCGGCCTGGAAAAATTACTACTGGGCAGCACCACTTCCATGATGATTGAAGAAAGCAAAGTGCCGGTATTAATTGTTCCGAAAGATACCATCATCGGTAAGGGTATCTCATCGATGGTGTTCACCACGGACCTGAAAGATCATACCACCATTCCTGTTCACCAGCTATATGAATTCCTGGATGCTTTCCCCATTCCGGTACAGGTGTTAAATGTAGCCAAGGGCACAGACGATACCTATTCAGCGGAAGCGAGAGATACGATTGCCAGTTTGCATACCATCTTCGAAAATTACCCGGCAAATTTTGAATATATCAATGAAGATAACACGGTAGAAGGAATTCTCTCCTACGCCAACCGCCATCAAACGTCCATCATCATTGTAGTACCCCGTAAAACCGGTTTCCTGTCATCTTTTTTTAAAAGCAGTATCAGCAAAAAGCTGGCGTACGATTCTCATATCCCATTGTTGTCGCTGCCACCAGCCCCGGTAAAATAAAAGAGCTCCGGTTTGTTTACCGGAGCTCTTAGTTGTTTCTTTTTCCCTACGCTGGCATTACCCAGATCAGGTGCTTGGGTTTGATCTCAGATCTGTGTTATCAGACCACCCCTGTTGAAACATCTGCTTACAACAGTGAAAAAATCATGCCAGCAGGAAATGACGCATTTAGCGTCTTTTTCAGGAAAATATTTCCACAGGATGTTAAATTCCGTCTGCATGCCTGTGATTTATTTCCATGATTTTATGCCTGTGCCTGACTCAAATCAGCACTTTATTATCCACTGCACATTTGATCAGCATAGCGGTATTCCGCGCGTTGAATTTCCCTAGCAGGTTACGGCGGTGACTGTCTACCGTATCAGAACTGATAAACAGTTTTTCTGCAATTTCGTGATTGGTATGACCGTTAGCAATCAGCCACAGCACTTCCTTCTCCCGCTTGGTAATATGTAACGGCAGCATGCTGTCGGTCTTTAACACCTGTTTTAATTCAGCAGAGAGATAGGTCCTCCCGGAATAAACGTCGCGGATGGCTTTCAACAGCTCTGCTTTATCGGCATTCTTCATCAAACAGCCGCTGGCGCCACTGTCCAGCATCCCGGTAATCCCGGTATCGTTTTTATGATAGCTGAGTCCCAGCACAGCCACATCGGGGTAGCGCTTTTTTATGCAGGCGCAAAGTTCGGCGCCGCTGATATCGGGCAGCAGGGTATCGAGTAAAACAACATCTGCGGTGTGGCGGTCTAAAAAATGAAGACAGGAGATGCCGTTCCTGGTTTCACCCGCCAACTGAATATCTTTCTCCATGCTAAGCAGGGACCTCAATCCCTCTAGTATCAATGGATGATCATCAACAAAATATAAACGGATCATGGTTTTTCTGTTTGCTGTAACGTCGTTATACGCTGGCATTTTGAAGTTGGGAAAACAACTTAACTCATTTACTATACCTGTAAGATAGTAAAAAAATCCTGTGAATCAACAACAAGACAAGTTTAAAATATCAGCATACATTCTCCCCATGCAGGTTTGATTCCGGGGTCTGCAAAACTGATGAGTGACAGGCCTATTCCTGCAATCCCTTCCAGCATATTATGGCTGTTGATATAAGTGGGATGATGATAAAATTTATACCCTGCAGGACCATCGTCCCAGGTGTTCATTTGCAGGGTGGTTTGCAACCAGGTGCCGGCGGCATCCATCAATAGGGTGTCGCCGGTGGCGATGCCTGCCTGTTGCAGGATATGTGCGATACCTGCGCTGCCGTGACATAAACAGGCGTCGTGTACGGCCCCATTTTTCACATCCCGGTGGCCGGCGATGTGATGAAACATGCGATGCCCTTCCTGCTGGTAATCGCTTCGCTGAAGCCGTTTACCGGTACTCCAAAGCATCGTTGCAATCCCCAGGTCGCCATAACACCATCCGAGGCGGCTATGCGCCTCGCCCATTACTTTCCGCCGGGCCGTCACCAATACCGGGTACAGCGACTGATCCGGCGCTCCGGGTGCGTTCCTGGCGCCCAGCAGCCATTGTACACTGTGCTCAATTAAGGGCTTCACTTTCCCGGGGGCAATTCCTTTTTCATAACATCTTGCCAGTATGGCGATAATAGCGGGTATGCCGTGTGCCAGTCCGAGGTTAAATAAGTCCTGATCCTTATGCTCCTGGCTCTTGCTGGAAAAATGATCTTTCCAGGCAATACCACCGGGCAAAGTGATGGCGCTTTTTTCGAGATGGGTGACGAGATTTTCCAGCTGTGTAACTGCAATACGGGCAGGGAGTCTTTCCAGGAAATAAAGCGCCGTACCCAGTCCATGATGCAGGAAATCATTTCTGCCTTCCGACAGTTCTGTTTCCATAAAATCTGCCACGAGCAAATCAATATCTGAGAAGGTATCTGCCGTATCTTCAGCTTCTATAAAGCCCATGGCGCTGAGGTGCTGTATACACCAGGATATGCCGGCCAGACCGCTGCAGTGCGAGCCGTTCATCGGTTCTTCCGACATGGCCTGCAGGCATTTTTCTATAATGCGGTATACGTTATCGAGATATGCTTCGTTTCCGGTAAGCTGGTAATAATAGGCATAAAACAAGGCTACGCCGGTGTAGCCGCCCAATAAGCTGGTGTTGGTGTCCTCTTCAATAAATCTGTCCAGTTCCGCGCAGATCCTTTGCAGTGTTGATAATGCTTCTTCCTTATGATCCATAAACTGAAATCCCTTTATAAAATATATAATGGCAAAACATGTATTGCTTTACGCACACATGTTTTGCCATACAGTCAGGTTGCTAATAATGATAAGCTTAGTACCGGCAGGAATCAACACTGCAGATAGGAGCACCCTGGCTCATATTATCTGTACAGATCCGCAGAGAACAGAGCACGGAACAGGTACCTACCGTTGCCACCATTTGTTGATTACCAGTAGCGGAGAGACTGGCTACTTTTATTTTACCGAGACTTAATTTTTTTTCTGATTGCTTTTTCATAAGACTGATTTTAGACAGTACAGTAAAAGAATACCTATTGGCCGCAGGCAAATAAGGCGTTTGCTTTTATAAATTAAATTGAATCAGGCGAAGCAGATATCAGCACTGCACATGGGTGAGCCCTGGCTGAGACAAGTTATCTTTTCGCTGGGCACGCAGGTGAGTGACAACATCAATTGGGCCATGCCGCCGTTAACAGCGCTGGCCTTGCTGAGGTCTGCTACCTTGATTTTACCAAGATTCAATTTCTTTCCGGATAATTTTTTCATCGCTGGCTTTTTAGAAACAAGGATCCTTTGAAATAGGTGGTGTACATTTAAACAGGCTGCAACCTGTGTAGGTAGGCGCTTTCGCATCACCCTGTTCCTGGCTGCTGATAGAGAGTTTGGCTACTTTTAATTTTCCGAGGGCAAGTTTTTTAACAGGTGTTTTTCTCATAATAGCAAAATTTATGTGTTGATAAATAAAGACAAAGTAATCCGGCAGGTTTGTTGAAATAGGGCCATTAAAAAAATACAGGTTTTACATCATTACAGGATTAACATAAATGTAGGGAGAAAGTAAGAAACCGGGCCTCACGGAAAAACGTGATTTTTCCAAAAGCATGTTTAAACACAAAATTTACCGGTTTTACGTGATAGTTAAAAGAAGTGGAAACACCTACCTTCAACCCCTAATGTTGACCTTGGCCATGATCAGAGCTGAAAACTTCTATGTGGTAAGAACACCGCTGTTACCGGTTAATATTGTCACTCGGTTAAACCATATTACGAATGCCACACTACCTGTTGTTCTAAAAGAAATTTTCCGGGATGCCTATCTGCAGGAAGCCATATATATTGCTTCCCCTGAATTATACCAGGAGCTGCAAAAATGGCTGCAGGGAGGTAGCAGTAATGAAAAGGAGACATATAAACTTTCTGCCGCACTGTATCGCTACCTGCTGCGGATGAGCACCCGTTGCACTCCTTACGGGCTCTTTGCCGGCTGCGCTACAGGCGAACCCGCTGATCGTACTTCCATTACCCTCCGCAACAAAAACGAACATAAAAAGCATTGCCGCCTCGACATGAACTATGTTGCAGAACTGGCGGCAGCCATCACGGCCATTCCTGAAATAAAAGAACAGTTGCTGTTTTATCCCAACAACTCCCTCTATGCTGCCGGCAGGCAATTCCGGTATGCGGCCTACAGCATTAAAAATAAAATCCGCAATTATTACCTGACCGCCGTCAATAATACTCCCTACCTGGAAAAAATGCTGCACACCGCCACAGGCGGCGCTACGTTAAAGGATATACGTAACAGCATTGTGAGCGAAGCCGACCAGATCAGTGAAGAAGAAGCGGCCGAATTTACCGCAGAACTGGTGCAAAACCAGCTGCTGGTAAGTGAACTGGAACCCACTGTTTCCGGGGAAGAGTTTTTTATACACCTCACCCGGCGGCTGGCACGCCTCCAATACGCCGGCGAATTTGTACGGCCGCTGACACGTATCCGCGAAATATTAAATGACCAGCAAACAGGCGTAGAAAAATATACCACCACGCATGCCCTCGTGAAATCAATGCTTACTGATACAAGTAACAAAGACCTGGTACAAACCGATCTTTTTCTTGCTACCAGCAGTAACACATTGAGCCATACCGTCGTTAATGAACTGGCTGCGCAAATGGGGCAACTCTGGAAACTGGCCACCAAAGACCAGAACAGCGATCTGCAAAATTTCTGTCAGGCTTTCCGGCAGCGCTACGAAGAACAGGAAGTACCACTGAGCCTCGCGCTGGATACCGAAGCGGGAATCGGCTATGGCCCGCACAGCAACAGCAATACCGATCATACCCCGTTGGTAGACGATATACAGGCCGCCACCCGCGATGCCCAAGCCACTACCACTACCCGCAGTAAAATGCAGGAGTTCCAGGTACAACAACTCCAGCAATGCCTGCGCCACCAGGAAAAAACAATCACACTTACCCGCGAACAGCTGGATACACTGAAGGGCAAGGAAGCACCCTCATTACCCGACAGTATGTACCTGATGGGAAGCATCATCAGCAACAGCGCAGCCGCCGTAGATAACGGCGACTACCTCTTTGATATGAACGGCTGCAGCGGCCCTTCTGCCGCTAACCTGCTGGGAAGATTCTGTCACGGCGATGAAAAACTGGCCGCCAAAGTAAATGAATGTTTACGCGCAGAAGAAGCCCGTGAGCCCGGAAAGATCTACGCGGAAATCATACATCTGCCCGAATCCAGGACCGGTAATATCCTGATGCGCCCCAGACTGCGTGACTACGAAATTGTGTACCTGGCCAATAGCCTTACCCCCGAAGCATATCAGATACCTCTCTCCGACCTCATGGTAAGCGTGCAGCAAAACAAAATAGTGCTGCGCTCCAAACGATTAAATAAGATCGTTGTTCCCCGTATGAGTACGGCACATAACTATCGGAACGGGCTCCCGGTCTATAAATTTCTCTGCGACCTCCAATACCAGGACTATCACACCGGTATTGGCTGGCACTGGCAAATCCCCGGGGATACCCCTTTCTTCCCAAGGGTACAATATGGCAATATTATTCTCAGCAAAAGCACCTGGGTATTGCATAAAAAAAGTTACCCTGCACTGGTTACGGCCACAGCGGACCGCTATATGGAAATTTTCCGGGAGATAAAAAACAGCCTGGAGCTGCCCCGGTATGTAGTTATCAAAGAAGGCGACAACGAACTGCCGGCAGATCTTGAAAATGAAGTGGCCGTACATTTACTGGTCACACAACTGCTCAAAAAAGACCAGGTTACACTGCAGGAATTCCTCCATACACCCGATAACTGCTGGATTGAAGGAACCGACGGAAAACATACCAACGAATTTATTATTCCGCTGCAGTACCTGTCTCCAGAAAAAAACAAAGGCCAAACAGCCCCTGCTATCAATACCATAACAGAAACGATTACACGAAAATTCACCACGGGCAGCGAATGGCTATATGTAAAATTATACGCCGGCACCCGCAGCGCAGAAAATATACTGAAAGAACAACTGCTGCCGCTCAGCCGCCAGCTGCTGGCTGATAACCTGGTCGACAAATGGTTTTTTATCCGGTATACAGACCCGGAACACCACCTGCGCCTCCGGTTTCATCATGGCACCCGGAAGGATTTCTGGAAAGAAGTACTGGAAAGATTACATACCACGCTGACAGCATCAGCCAATACGGTATACCGCATTCAAACCGATACCTATGAACGGGAAATTGAGCGATATGGCCCCGCTACCATGGTATTCAGTGAGGACCTGTTTTACTACGACAGCGAATGTATACTCCCGCTGCTTGATCTGCTGGATGAAGAAGAAGGCGAACGTTACCGCTGGCTGCTGGCCATGCGGGGCATCGATATCCTATTAGATGATTTCGGTTATACCCTGCCGGAAAAATGGTCGCTGCTGAAAATATTGCAAAAAAGTTTTTATGAAGAATTTGGCGGAGGAAAGCCCCTGCTACTGCAATTGAATGATAAATACCGGGAAGAAATGCGCACCATCAGCAGCATTCTTGACCCGCTGCAGGATACCGCAAATGGTATAGAAGAAGCCACTGCGCTGCTGACAGCCCGCTCCCGGAAAATAAAACAACGCCTGGAAAACGTCAGCATCAGCAACCGCGACGATCTGCTGGGCAGTTATATTCATATGTTTCTCAACAGGATACTGTTATCTAACCAGCGCAAACACGAACTGGTCATCTATCATTTCCTGAGCAGGTACTATGAATCACTCACAGCCATTACCAAAAAACACCTAAAAGCTGTACTGTAGCCATATTTCATTATTCACAAAAACAACACAAGTATGAAAAAGAAAATCGAAAAGAAAATGAAACTGGGTACAGTAAAAGTGGCCAGGCTGAATGTCAGCAATGAAGTAGCCGGCAAAAAAGATATCACTATTCCTACCACTACGGTGCATAGGACTTTTGATTGCTAAAAGCAGCATACCGGGCTTGCCTGCGGGTTTACTCCTACAACCAACAGGCGGCCCGGTATTTCCATTTCTGTTCTGTTCAAACCATCCGCTATCCCGCCATAAAAAATTACCCTATCCACCACTACAGCGCACCATTATGAATTCCGCCGGAGACGACCTACCTGCCCCTCCCTATACATTATTAACGGTTACGGGCCTACGGAAAACACCACTCTTTCTACCTGTACCACAAATCCATAAGATATTTTATTTCTTAAAAGGATCCGAATATTTCACATCATGGATTAACTCATCATCCGTAAGTGTTTTCAAAAAAGCGATGATATTACTTTTTTCGGTGGCGCTCAACGGAATACCGCCTACACGCATCTGGATCCCGAGATTGGGATTAGCTTTTATTCCTGTATTATAATGCTCCAATACCGCTTCCAGCGTGGCAAAGCGACCGTCATGCATGTAAGGCGCCGTAAGCGCCACATTTCTCAGACTGGGAATTTTAAAAGTGCCCTGATCCTTTGGCTGATGTGTGATTTCCCCGATGCCTTTGTCCGTATAGTTAGTTTCCAGGCCATTGTTGGAGCCAAAACCGGTATTAACACCGGTATTATCCACTATCAGGAAAGATGATTGCTGTCCGAGACCACTGGTATTTAAGTCACTGTGACATTCGGTACAGAAGTCGCGCTGCATGGTATGTAACCCATCCAGTTCCTGCGGTGTGAAATTGGCAAAGTTATTTTGTACCCCTTTATCATATTTTGAATTAAGGGAAACGATGGAGCGAAGAAACTGCGACAACGCTTTGCCAATCCTATCGGATGTAACTTCCGTTGAGCCAAATGCAGCTTTAAATAATGCCGGGTAATAAGTTAACTTACCCAGTTTCTTTTCCAGTGCAGGCAAGTCAGGCATCCCCATTTCTATATGATCGAGAACAGGCATAAGGGTTTGTACTTCTATATTTGCCGCCCGCATATCCCAGAACATGGTTTTATCTTTAAAGAAACGGAGATTGGTGACCGGCATGGCATTGCGCCGGGTTAGCTGCCCTTCGAAACCTTTGGAAAGCGCTACCACATCAGAAAATGCGTTGGCCTGGTGATGACAGGAAGCGCAAGCGATGGTATTGTTTACAGACAATGATTTGTCATAAAAAAGCACGCGACCCAAAGTGGCGCCTTCATTTGTAATCGGATTGCCGACAGGTGTATTATCCAGCTGCGGATGGGCAGTCATAAAATCCTTTAACCAGGGAGGCATGTTTGTCCGGGTATTCACATAATCGTATGGTGTTGCCGGCAAATTAATGGGACTTTCACCAATAGGTTCCGGCTCAGGTTTAGGATGAATCGGGTTATCGGGATCTTTTTTACAGGAAAGGGCATTTACAATTATTATCATCGCCATTAGTAGCAGCACGATGATGCTTTTCCGATGCTTCGTTGCTAACATATACAGAATTTCCCCTTATTACACCTGAACTGAAAAATACCCTTATGAGAAGCATTATTAGTTTCGCATATCACTAATTTATTTAGTATAAAACAAAAATAGAAAAGCCCTAAACACCACTACAGCATGATGTTTAAGGCCTTTCTACATTATTCAATTTGCTTTCTGTTACAAAAATACTAATATTTTTAGTAAAAAGAAATTTATTTTTTTGCTGCCATACTACGCATTCAAATCGTGCTTTGTCCAGATTAATGCGTCGGTATTGTATCCCAGCTCCCCGGCTTTATCAAGGAATCGTTTTTTAATGGTAGCGGGTATACTGGTAGTGCGGGATAATATCCAGATATACTTCAGGTTATTACCTGCCACCAGCGCATGCTTATAATGTTTGTCGATATCAATAATGTTATACCCCGCATAGAACGGTCCGAAAAAGGATACTTTTAACCGGGCCAGATCAGGGCTTTCCACAAACTTCGCCTTGCCTGTGCTTTCCTTCCACAGCTGTTTTTCAGGACTGAATCCTTTGTTATCTACTTCGAGATCTCCGTCTTCATTTAATGAATACGTAGCAGTAACGTTGGTCAGATTGCGTTCAAATTTGTAGTCGAGACGGGCAATCTCATACCAGGTACCAACGTATCTTCTCACATCAAATGGCGATATCGCTTTAGCGCCTCTTGGAATAGATACTTTACAGCTATTGTACAGCACAATAGCTGCCGCAGCAGACACAGACGCAGTTACCGCAAGCGCAAGCAGCTTTTTGTTATTCATAGCATTGAATTTTTGTCCCTGTACGAATAACAAATATGCTGCCTTACCGGCGATTCCGGGGTGATCCGTTACAGTAAAGGATTCTGGCAATGAGGAAGTTAGCCGGAGTTGTTGCGTTTTTGCTACAAATGGTGGATCATCACGCTAATATTTTATTTACCCTGTTTTAATTGGTAATAATCCCTCAACGACTCCCCCACAACTTTCATCTCTTCCTGCGTTAATGCACGCTCGTATAATAAAAACCGGGAAATTTCACCGATGAACGATTCCCGTCCCGGATGCTCCACTGCATCCCGTTCCTGGCCAATGGCCAGTTTAGAAGCATTGGCGTTTATGTTTACCGGGAACCGGCCTGTAGACACAGGTGTAGTACAGTTATTTACATACAATGAAATATTAACGGTATCAGTGCCGGCGTCCATTCTTCCGGCTACCAGGTAATATTGCCCGGCAGACAATACCTTGTTAGTTGCGATATTGGGGTTATTGGCATCCCATCTGCCAAACGATTTACCATTCCGGCTCCCCATCCAAATGCTGTTATCGT
The DNA here is from genome assembly GCF_018224885.1 of Chitinophaga hostae. Classification (GTDB taxonomy): domain Bacteria; phylum Bacteroidota; class Bacteroidia; order Chitinophagales; family Chitinophagaceae; genus Chitinophaga; species Chitinophaga hostae. The sequence continues at coordinate 144,353 of NZ_JAGTXB010000018.1, forward strand.
CATTAAATCCGGCCCAGAATCCTTCGTAATATCCCCCGTTCTTGAGCGATCCGAAAAATGAGTTCACGTTTTCCAGCTCACCGGACTGCCGCCCGGGTTTCAGCACACAGAACCAGGTGTAGCCGCTACCGGTAATCAGGTGATCGAATGCGTCTTCATCGGCGGCTACCAACTCCTGCTTATTAAAAGAGATAGTGTTGTGGCCGTTTAAAGCAGGAAGATGCTCCACCAGCAACGGCCTGCCAGATCCTTCTTCTTTTCTTCCCTTATCCTGCTTCACAAAAGCCATCACCGGGAACTTCCCGGCCTGGTTTATCCATTTCTCCACTCTTTTGTGCCCATCGGTAACAACAGCGCTATCAGCGTCCAGGTCCACCACCAATCCCTTACTAACCTTATCATGCCCCATAGCAGGATCCCGGCCGATGCCGGCACTGGCCATTTCAATATAATCCGGGTTTGAATAAATTTCCAACGCTTTTTGTTGCCGGCCGGTGAAAATGATAGTTCCGGACAATGTCAGCAAACACAAGAGCAGTATGCCCCCGGCAAACAAAGTTTTATCATCTTTCGCCGTGATGTGATAACAGGTTTTCATGAGATGCAATGAACAATTTGTTATAAATCTAATACACACTGTTCATTATTTCTCTACTACCTTTACTAAATTACTTTTAACCTCGCATCAGGTACGCTTTCATTTCAGTAAAAAATAGGTTATGACCCGGAATACTACATGCAATCTTGTGTTTCCCACTTTGCTCGTTGAAGACATTACCCGCTCCGTTGATTTTTATACCGGCCAACTGGGCTTTACCCTCCGCTTTACCTGGGGTGAGCCACTCTCCTATGCTGGAATAGGCCTTGGGAATACGACCATTCACCTGGCAAAAGGTTCACCTTTCATAAAAGGCTACTCCGAAGTGAATTTTATCATCGACGATGCCAACGAACAATATCAATTTCACCGCGCCAACGGAGTAGAAATCGTAGAACCTATCGATGACCGGGAATATGGCATACGCGACTATAAAGTAAAAGACCTGGACGGGAATTATCTCGGCTTCGGACATTATATCTATAACCAGGGCCCTAAAATTAAAATTGAACGGGAAGATGTGCCGGTAAGACTGGAAAAGCGGCTCGCGGCCGTGCTCCGCGACCTGGCAGAACATAAACATATGAGCCTGTCGGCCACCCTGGAAGAAACACTGCTGCATACCTTTGAACAGGTAGGCGATACTGTGGCAAGTCCACACACGATAAGTACGCTGCAATATATCCAGGAACTGAAAAAGAAACACGGCATTGATTACGATACCCACGACGGGTACCGTTTTGAAGAATGAGAAAAAGAGTATAACTTCCTGGTCCATTCAACCGCAAAAATATGGGGCAAAGCTTTACCCGCAACAGCTGGGTAGATAATTTACGTTCATTCATCACCCTTCTTGTTGTAGCGCATCATTCCTCCCTCGCCTATACCACGTTTGCACACTTTAACAAAGCTGCTTACATCACATCTACTCACCCTATAGTAGATAAAATGAGATCAAGAGGACTCGATATTTTTGAAGACTTCAACGATATTTTCTTTATGTCGCTCATGTTTTTAATCAGCGGCATTTTTGTGATGTCCAGTCTCCGGCATAAATCCGTGACTATATTTATCCGCGACAGGTTTTACCGCCTGTTTGTCCCTTTTATGATAGGTGTTACCCTGTTGATGCTACTGGCTTACTACCCGGCTTATTATCTCGCACACGGCACACACGATCTGAAAGCATATGTCATTGATTTTTTTACGGTAGAAGCCTGGCCGGTTGGTCCTCCCTGGTTTATCTGGGTGCTGCTTTTCTTTAACCTGGTTTTTGCGTTATGCTATCCGTTTGTAAAAAATGGTATCTATAAAATGGGGCTACTGCTGGCTTCCCGGCAACAGCGGTCGTTCACGCTGCTGACCGGCTGGTATCTTTTCAGCTGGATATTATTTGTGCCCATGGTACTTCTCGTGGGGGCCGGGAGCTGGACCGGCATCGGTCCTTTTGATTTTCAGTTAAGCCGGCCGTTTTTATATTCCGGCTATTTCCTGTTGGGTATCATCATTGGTGCTCCCGGGTTAAACAATGGAATTTTTTCTGCGGCGGCTGCATTTAACAAACGATGGCCGCTTTGGGTAGCAGCCTGTTTAGGCGTGTATGCCTTGTTAAAATGGAGCGAAGCGCCACTCACTGCTATGCTGGAACGGCGCGAACTAAGTGAGTTGTCTGCTACACTTATTTACCGGTCCATCTGGATATTATCCTGTACGCTGAGTTCTATTGCTTTTCTGACCACCTTCAGCAACATTTTTAACCGGACAAATTCCTGGTGGCAGTCGTTGTCAGCCAACGCGTATGGCATTTACCTGGTCCATTACATTTTTGTGGTATGGTGCCAATATTACCTGCTGGACTATCCCCTGCCTGCGGTGGTAAAATTCTTTATTACGTTTGTGACGGCGGTCGGATTAAGCTGGATGCTGACAGTGCTGCTCCGGAGCAACAGCGTTGTAAAAAAATATCTCTGACGGCCGTGGTCCAACAAACCGGGCCGGAAGGCAGTTTAATCCTCCCGGCCCGGTGTTCTAACGATTACGATTACACGTACTGTTAGTTTATTTTATGTACACTCAGGTTATCATAGTAAATATATCCTACGGTAGATGATTCCCAATACGACTGGCTACCGCCGCGGAAAGTATGGAAGGTTACACCCCTGATAAGCCGTTTGCTGTCGTTGGTGGTCCAGCGGATATCGCGGTCGAGCAGTACCGTATTATTGATCACGATCTGCACGTGGCCGTTGCTGTTGCTGCCGGTATTGCTTTTGATATAGAGGTGAACGTGATAGGTAGTACCTTTTTGTATGCTGCCGGTGGCGGGATACGATAAACCAAAATCATCGCCATACTGACCGGGTTGATCTTTGTAGTACAGGTAAGGCTGAAAGTATACCCGGCCGTTATCATTCTGGTACCACATCAGGCGTAAAGTACCGCCATTACCATCCCAGGCAGGGTCGCCGCCGGTATTTCCGTCTCCGATAGAAAAACCAAAACCTACTTTACCACCCCGGCTCCAGTCGAACTGGCTGTGAAAACGGATGTCATAATCCATTTCATAAGCCTGTCCGTCTTCCACATCAATATTAGCTACTACCCCACCAGCGGCTGACAGCGCATTAGGATCCAGCTGGATACGGAGGTTGCCGTTAGAGATATAACCGCGGTTATTATTCCAGCCGGTAACATTGCCAAAATCATTTGCAGCATTAGCAGAGGTGTACGTAGTGCCGTTGGTGTAGTTATCCCAATTAACGGACCAGGTACTGTTAATGGCGGTGATGCCCACCAGTGCATTAGGATTGGCATCCGGGTCAGCCACGGTGGAGGCCAGGTCTTTACGACAGGAAATGGCACTGCTGCCAAGCAATAATAGTCCGGCTGCTACCGCGAAGCGGGAGAAAAAAGTGGAATTCATGTGTATTCATTTGTGGGTGAGAAAAACGGGTTTATCAACAGATATGCTACAGTACTACTATCTTTTTTACATGTCGTTTATTGTAGTGCAATACTTCCAGGATATAAGTGCCCGCTGCTATACTGCCGGTGTTTACCTTAAATATCCTGGCATTGGGTTGCTGCACCTGTAAGGGCTGCATACCGGTGCTGAGCAACGAATACTTCACGGGAACTTTGTCGTTATAATCAGTCAGCGTCACGGTAAAACTGCCACCGGCGCTTACAGGATTAGGATAAACGGATATAGCCGCAGCGGGTGTTTCCTCCACGATATTTTTTGTTGTGGTGGCTACCATACCAGTAGCCGCGGTGATGGCCGACAGGCTTCCAACGGCGCCGAAGTTGAACGATTCCCAGGTACCTGCGGCAGTTCTCCAGGAGCTCATGGCCTGTGCCCCATTTTCAGAACTGATAAAACCGCCGTTGTTGCATTGCAGTGAAATGGTACCGTTGCTGTTGCTGATCCAGGTAAATTTTTCCCAGTCCTGTATACTGGTACGGTTACACCTAATGGGCTGCGCCCCGTTTTCGGAAGATACATACTTCCCCTGGCTGCGCAGGGCTATCTTACCGCCACCGGCATCCACTACCGTAAACTGTTCCCAGCCCTGTGCACTGGCACGGTTACAGTTCATTGCCTGGGTGCCGTTTTCACTGCTGACATACAGGTTATTATTACCTTTCAGCCAGATGGTTTGCCCGATGGGTGCGGGATTGCCGGGGTTGCCCGTATGGGTAAGCACCACCTCATGAATGGCCGACAGCAGGGAATTGGCGCCAGTAGCATCCTGCGATAGCTCCCATATCATAACCCCGCTGCCCTGGTCAAACGCAAGATTGGTTTTTTGCTTGATAGTGGTGATGCCGTTGTATCCCACATTGTCAAATACATCGGCATAAGGGTTGGCGCCCCGGGCGATCAGTTGTGCAAATGACTCCCAGGTAGGACGGCCATAAAAGGGCACGCCCAAAACAGTTTTAGCGGCGGGCAACCCGCGGCCCCGCCAGTAATTGATAGATTGGCTGGCATAACTATAGGTAGAGTGATCAAAGTTGTTGTAATCGTACGCCATGAGGTTGTAAAAATCTACCAGCGCAAAAGCGCTGTTCAGGATGCTGGCGCCGCCGGTACCTACAATAGCGCCGGTAAGCAACTTGCCACGGTTATGCATTTCCGTGCTCAGCTGCGTCATCAGGGTAATGTAGTTGTTGGCAGAGGCGCCGGGATCGGGGTACTCCCAGTCAATATCCACACCATCCAGTCCGTATTGATTCACGAAATTGATGATATTGGTAACAAAGTTATTGCGATGGGTGCCATTGGCCGCCAGGCCTTCAAAACCGCTGTCGTTACCGTCGTTCCAGCCGCCTACGGAAATCAGCACCTTTACATTGTTGGCATGTGCCGTACTGACAAGACTCTGCAGTTTTGCGGGATTATCGATCGCCTGCAAACCACCGGTGGCAGTAGGCAACAGGAAGGCATAATTAATATGCGTTAACTTGCTATACTGCACCTGGTTTACATTTCCGGCCCAGGATGGCATATAGCCGATAACACGGAAAGGCGTTTGTGCCCACAGGTGAGTATAACATACAATCAGGAAGGCTAACAATGATAGCGTTTTCATACGGGGAAGTTTTGGTTGAAAAAATATACAGTACGCCCAAATGTAAACGTTTGCATAAAAAAACGTTCAACAGGCACTACGACATTACTACGTCATGTATAATTTTTCGCCCAAACCTCCTGATAATCACGGGGTATTTATTTGCTGCTGTTCATCCGCTGCCGGAAGTTTTCCAGGAACTGTCCTACATGGAAACCATCCATAAGGGCATGATGCACATGTACGGAAACCGGCATTAACTTACGGCCCCTGTCTTCTCTCATCTTCCCGAAAGCTATTTTAGGACAGCTATCTTTAAAAGAAAAACTGCGCGCATGGGAAACGGCGGTAAAGCTGATCCAGGGCAGTGAGGAATAATGGATCACATTTTCCCCGGAAACGGCAGGCACCAGGCCGGTGCTGTTCCTCACCCTTTCTGTTTCCACTTTACTTTTAGCCTCAAAGGTGGCGAAGTCTTCATAATAGTCCATATAGGCAAACCCAAAGGTGCCATCAGGCCGGTTAATGGTAGGCGAAGCATGTACCTGGTCGTATATCCATACCTCCCCATCACTGATACGATAGCGGAAAGGCGTTACCTCGTTGGCTGCCGCCAGCGAATGATGCAGGTATTTTAAAAAGAAAGAGCTGCCGGCAGATTTCGCCTGCTCATAGGCAACGGTGCAGTCGATGTCTTCACAAACACCAAAAAATGGTTCTTCAAAACGACCAAAGAAATGAAAATGATCTTTTCTCGCCCAGGTATTCAGATCTAACTGTTGTTTCATGTGGTTAAGTGCGGCAGGATCTCCGCTATTGTAATAAACTGATAAAAACGGGGATCTTCAATGGTATGATCTATATGTTCATGCTGCCAGGTGGTATGATACGGCACGTGTACGGCATGGCCCCCCAGCGCCAGCACCGGCAACACGTCCGACTTCAGCGAGTTACCAATCATCAGGAATTCTTCCGGGCGGCAGTCCAGGTGTTTCAGCAGCTTCTGGTAGTCGCGCTCCTTTTTGTCGCTCATAATTTCTATATGATGGAAATAATGCTCCAGCCCCGACTTCTTCAACTTACGCTCCTGGTCCAGCAGATCGCCCTTGGTAGCCACCACGAGGCGGTACTTCCCATATAACGCCGCCAGCACCGAATCTACCCCGTCTAGCAGTTCAATGGGTTTATCCAGCATCTCCTGTCCGTACTGAATCACCTTGTTCAGTATTTCCGGGTTGGCGGTATTCTCAGTAACCCGCAACACCGTTTCTATCATGCAAAGCATGAATGCTTTTATACCATAGCCATACAATGGCAAATTGTCCATCTCTGTTTTAAACAACTCCTGCGACACGGTATGATGCGGCAGGTAGTCTTCCAGCAAGCCGCAGAAACGGGCTTCCACTTCCTGGAAATAAGGCTCATTCATCCAGAGGGTGTCGTCAGCATCGAAGGCAATTACGCTAATATGATTGATCATTGTTATTTTTACATTTTTCCGGATGCAAAAATAAGCACCGGTACTAAACAAAACGGGACATTTGTCCCACACCCTACTGGTATGTTACGAACAAATCTCGGCTTTTTTAATTTCATGGAACGTTATGCGGCAGCAGGCAATACGGTTGCACGTAAATCCTTTCTTCCCGGCGACCGTTTAATCAGGCAGGGGGATACCATCAGCCATGTATATATTATCATCGACGGTATTACCAAATGTTATATAGCGGAAGATAACGGGAAGGATTATATTTTCGAATTCCTGGGTAAGGGAGAAGTCACCGGTGACCTGGAAGCGATCCGGAAAGAAAAATGCCTCTGCAATATTGAAGCCCTCACGCCGGTCACCGTTTATGCCATTCCACATTCGCTGTTCTCCTCGCTGGTGCTCAGCAGCCCGGAATTTAACAGTCTCCTGATCCATGAACTGGCCACCCGCATCCATCAAACCTGTATCCGGGCATCCTATCAGCAACTCTACCCGGTGGAATATGCCTTGCTGCGCCTACTCTCCCTCGATGCCGATCAGCAGCTCCTCATCCCTAAAAAAGATATGGCCGCCTACCTGGGCATTTCCGTCAGAAGTTTTAACCGGACACTGAAGGAGTTAAGGGAAAAAAATATCCTGGATACAGAGGGACTGAACATAGATCTCACTAAAAAACAACTGGAGGAAATCCTGCGCAGGTACGAGGAATAGTGGCGGGTTTCTTACGCCTGGGATTTTTTTTGCCCAGGATTAACGGTGATTTTGATGATTTAAAAGATTTTAGTTTTACAATTTTTTTGATTTTAAAAGATTGGCGAAGACAAAAGCGACATCCGCTTCTATCTTCGCCAATCTTTTAAAATCATTAAAAAAAGAATCTTTTAAATCATCAAAATCACCGTTAATCCTGGGCAAAAAAAACGTTACTTAAACAACCTCCACTCACTCAGCTGGAAATCCACGCTGCCGTTAGTAGCGGTTACAAACACCGCGTAGTACGTATAGGCGGTACTGTTACTGATGTTAAACTGCCTGGTTTGATTTCTGCCGGTAAACGCTTGATTGGTTTGGGTATCCAGCACCGTCCAGGTAGTACCGTTGTTGGATCCCTTTAACTGCCAGTTTTTGGGATCACGGTCCACTGCATCATCGCCGGAAGTAAGGGTGTATGCCTTTACCGTTTGGGCTGTGCTGAAATGCAGCTGCATGGTAAAAGTGGCGGGTACCGCATTTACAAACAGCTTGGTGTTGTAAATATTATCGGTCAGCTTTAAAGAACCTTCTGCTGCAGAGGCGCCGCCGCCGTTTTCCTTGCTTACCGTAATAGCGCCCTGGTTGGTGATGTCATTGGAAGGGTAAGTAATACCCGGGAAATTGGTTTTAGCCTGCTGCAGCTGTGCCGTCCAGTCGTTGCCCTGCTCATCTTTATTTCCAAAAGCCGACAGTGCCAGTTGTTTCAGATCAGTATTGGCGGCGCCGCTCCAGAAATGCACAAACTCTCCGAAAGTCAGCCCACGACTATATTCCGGGTAAGTAGTGATGCCGTTATTGAACGTTTGTTTCGGAAAATGTTGCGCCAGCAATACAAAAAAATTGTTCAGTGCTGTTTTACCACCGTAGTTATTGTAGATGGGGTAAAACCAATCGCGGAACCAATAAGTACCGGCGCGGGGGAAAGCATCTGTTTGGGTGATCTTCATATTATACCAGCGGGTGGCGTCGCTGCTGCGACCCAGTCCCAGGTATACATCATACTGGTAGATTTCCATCCATTTGCTGTCGTGCCATATGCCAAAGGCAGGCGAGCCATGTACACCCTTTGAAGCACCTTCCACAATATGACCTATTTCATGCGTAGTGAGGTCAATATCGTTACCGGTACCGGAGAGCCAGGCGTTGGGATCTGAAGAGCCCACATCAATTACATTCCGGTAATCATGGTCGCCCACCATATAGGTGGAAGGATGACCACCGGAGTACTTACCGCTGTGAAAAATCGCAAAGAGATGGGAATCATCACCGAAAGTGCCATAGGTACTTTTGGTATAGTTCCATGCCTGGGCAAGGTAGCCAAAAGGCCAGGTAATACTGCTGTTTACGTCGTTGTCGTAATACACGGCTACGCTGGTATCATAAAACACGCGGTGCAGCAGTTGCACATGTTCAAACCAGTGCTCCTGCCATGTAACGGGCGGAGTGGCAAGTACCTGCAAGGTGGACTTTTTTGCGGAAATGGCCTGTAGTCCGTTGTCAGGATGGATTTTTTTGTCACATCCTGCCAGCATGACCAGCACGGTGATAGCAGTGGCTAACATAGCAATTTTCATACGTTTGTTTTTTGGTTATAAATGAAAGGGGATCTGCGGGTTTTCATCAATAAATGCTCAACAGCCTGTTGGTTATCAGCGTTCAGTTCTGGTTGAATACGATATAGAAATTAGTCATTAATATCACACTAACCTGTCAACAGATTTTAAACAATTGTAAACAAAAGTTAAACATCGCAACCGGTTGTACCTGTCTACCTGCATTAATATTTTGCCAGGTCATAAAAATGCGCTTATTTTATTCACCCAAATACCAATAAAGACAAACTCAAAATAACTGTTCAAACGACTCACATGAACTACCCTTCATGGCTCTAAACGGCAACCTGTATTATCCTCCTTTTACTTATGATGACGCTTTAACTATTTAACTGTTTATCCGTAATGAAAAGTCACTATCAACGCCTCCTTGAACCGGTTTTTACCAGGTCCAGGATAGAAGAACGCCGGGCAGAGATTACCAGGCAATTTTTAATTTCCGGAGAAAAGGCAGGACTCCATACTTTCCTGACAGAAGAACTATTGATTGAGGAAGAAGGAATTGAGATACCAGTAGGATTCAGCGGAACATCCTACCTGACCTTTCTGTTACATATAGCAGCAGAAATTAAACATGGAGCGATGCTGCAACATCTTTACGCAGCCTATAGCATGGATACCCCTCAAATACCGGAAAAATACCGGGCCCAGGTCAGCAGCTGGAAGGAAGTATGCCTCGGCATCGCCAAAGAAGAAATGAGGCACCTGGTGCTGGTACAACAAGCGCTGAAACTGATCGGCGCAACGCTGTATGCCGAAGAGCGGGATGATCATCAGGATACTCCTTGTTATCCGTTTTCTTTCAGGCTGGAACCACTGACACCAGCTTCTCTTGCCAAATATGTTTATGCAGAAGCACCTGTTGACTTTCTCAGCGGCGCCGATCCGCTGGCCAAAGAAATCAATGACAGGGTAGCCAGGGAAATGCCTAAAGCCAATATGGTAAACGCCTTATTTCATGTATTACAGCAACTGGCGGAGGCTCCGGCCGTAGTAAACGATGCCGGCCTGCGAACAGATATTTGCCATACCCTCAGCGCCATCAGGACTAATAGCGCCACAGCAGGCGAGCCCTCCCGGTTTAACCGCCTGCTGAAAATATACCAGGAAGTTTGCCATGTCACCAACGAAGCAGGCGTCATATGGGAAGGCAAAGATGCCGTTCCACAATGGTGGGACAGCCTCCGGCCGGAAGTGGGTCCTGTTATTTTACATCCATCGATGTATAAACGCCTCTGTCGGCCGCAATCCCTAACCGACTGAACATTTCAGCAGGGTTGAAGCCTTGTTCCCTGTAAAGTGCCTGCACGCTTTCTTTGGCTTTTGCCAGCGCTTCTTTGCTTGCCCACTTCGCTACGGTTACACAGATGAGGTTTCCTTTTTCATCGGTATATTCATATGCCGCATCTTCTATAAAACCGGGTAACGTTTTGATAAATTGACGGTTGATGGCTGTTCTCTGTTTGAATTCGGCGATACCGTCAGCTGGTACCAGGAACTTATCAATAAACTGTACGGTCTCTTTCGACGGCTGCTGCGGCAGCGGTACCTCTGCAGGTAACACGTCCAGCGCCTGGAGAAAACCCAAACGATCTATCTGCACATCTGAACCAATTATTTTCCCCTCCTTTAATTCATACACCGCCATACCATCGTTGACAATATTTTTACCCGTAGCAGGAATATTCCGGTACAGCCCTGTTTGGGTACCGGTCCATTTCCACCTGGCCACTACCTGGCTGCCTTCTCCGACCACTGTTATCAGCTCCCAGTGAATATCCGGGAAAGCCGCTATCAGGCTGGTTAACGGCGCTTCAAAACCAGCCGCCCCTTTTACACCTCCGGCGCCAATATACTCGTCAGAGATATAGTTAGATAACAGCTGCATGTTCCTTTTATTCAATGATTCATCATACAATGCCTTTACGATTGCTTTGTTGTTTTCCATGTTGACAATTTTATCATGATTGTTTTTGTTTGCCTGTTGAGCGCCTGCGATGCCGGGGAGCAATAATCCCGCGAGCAGTACTGATGTCCGGATGTTCATTTTTGGATCGTTTTATTGAATACAAAAGTAGCCGGCGCCGGGGGCCGGGAATTGTAAAAAATCATTGATTTTAGTTTTTGGCCTGCCAAACTCAAACCCCGGAAGGCCGGAGGAATTGCCTGCGCCCGATTTTACGTTGATCTTTGTAACCGCTTATGATGAGTATGGTATACAGGCAGCAAAATAGTATGCCGCGTTATGGTTTCCCTGAGCTTATTAGCGGTGGAGGAGTTGGGATTGGCACCTGCGCCTTCAGAGATGCTGACGCTATCATACCCATTAAAAGCACTGCGCCTAATTTGGCAGCGATGCTCCACTTACGGGAAAAATTCCCGGTCAATTTTTCTGCTGTTCATAACATCATATTTTGACGATGAAAGCTGGGTAAAAACAGGCGCTTCAAGTGGAATAAAATAAGCTGGAAAAGTATGAATTAAATTTGCATTCCTTACTAAAAAAACATATTACAAACACGCCATAAATAAGCAAAATAACCGGCTATCATTTACCATCCATCATGTTATTATTTCACTTCCAAAGCACATTTATTATCTTGGAATGTTTTAAGTTCTTTTATATTTATAAATTCCATTATTCTTGAGATTATTTTTTTTACTCTTGCTGACCGGTGTATTATGTAGCAACGCCCAGGCTCAGATGACCCTTTCAGGAACAGTACGCAGTAACAATGAAAAAACAATACCGTTTGCGATGATTCGTTTGCAGCGGTTACATTCAACCCGGCAACAGGCTTTACAGGCAGACAGTACGGGGCATTTCAGCTTCCGGCAGCTGCACGCAGGGCAATACCAGGTCAGCACCTCGCTGACAGGTTATAAGCCTGTTATACTGGACGTAGTATTACAAAAAGATACCAGTATTGTTATCATGCTGGTAACAGCGGATACGCGGTTGGGAGAAGTGGTGGTATCCGCTGCCAAACCAGCCATCAACGACAACCCGGATAAACTGGTGTACAACGTTTCTTCCAACATTACGGCCACCGGCAGCGATGTACTCACCACCATCGGGAAAGTACCGGGTATCAAAGTAAATGATCATGAAATCAGTATAGCCGGCAAAGGCGCCGTAAAAGTGATGATCAACGACCGGCTGGTACAGCTCTCCGGAACAGACCTGATCCGGTTCCTGAAATCGATGTCGGCCAACCAGATCTCAAAGATAGAGCTGATCAAAAATCCTAATGCCAGCTATGATGCAGAAGGCAATGCCGGCCTGCTTAATATCACCACCAAACAAAGCAAAACACAGGGCTACTCCGGCAATGTACAGGCCAACGCAAAGCGCTGGCTGCACAACCCCGCCGTAGTATATGGCGCCAGCGACTACGAAGCCGTTAATGTCAGCGCCACGCTGAATTATAACGCCGGCAAATGGTCGGCCTATGGCAGCATTAACCTCGACCAGGATCATCACCTGGAAGGGTTTCAAACGACCTTATCTTACCCAAAACAAACCTGGCTGCAGAGCGATACCGGTAAATACAGGTATTACAACGTAAACATAGTAGCAGGCGCGGATTATAAGATCAGCCCCAACACCAGCATTGGCATCAACTACCAGGGCGGTAAAAACCTCTATGATGGCTCCGACCACGTTAACAATCCCGTGTTTGATAAGGCCAGCGGTAAAATGGATTCTGTCTTAAAAACATATGCTACCTACTACCCCATCGCGCTCAGCAATGCGGTAAACCTGCATTCCGTGATCAACTTTGACACCAGCGGCCGCAAACTATTGCTCAATGCGGATTATATTAATTACTACAGGACAGACAAGTCCGATTTTGAAAGCCATAATTACCTTGGAAGCGATCCGGTGCACCCTACCGCTACCTCCCGTTACTTCAGCAATAACAAACAACGCATCAACATATACACCCTGAAAGCGGATGCAGAGATCCCTGCCCGCTTTGCGAAAATAATGCTGGGTGGTAAACTGAGCTTTATTGATAACTACAGCAACGCCTTTTATTATAACAAAACAGGCCGGGATGAACTGGTGTACAATACTGATCTGAGTAATGAATTTGATTACAAGGAAAACACCCAGGCGCTGTATATCAGCATAAGCAAGGCGTTCGGCAAATGGAAATATGAAGCCGGCCTGCGGGGAGAACTTACTCAAACCAAAGGTTATTCCTACACGTTAAATAAGGAAACGGTTAATAAATACTTCCGCCTGTTTCCATCCCTGTCGGTATCTTACCAGGCAAACGACAACAACAGCCTGGCTTTCAACGTGGGTAAACGTATCAACCGGCCTTCGTTCTGGAACCTGAATCCTTTCAAATCGTTGTATACCGCCTATAGCTACGGAGAAGGAAATCCTTACCTGGCGCCTGAATACAACACGAATTTCGAGGTATCGCATACCTATAAGAATATGCTGACCTCCTCTGTATTTTTCAATGTTACCAATAACGGGTTTAACTATATCACAGTGGCCAGCACCGATACCAATCTCGTATATACGAAACCGTTAAACTTTATTCAAACATATCGAGCAGGCATATCGGAGAGCATCTCCCTCCAGCTGTTCGGCTGGCTCGATAACAACAACCAGGTAAGCGTGTATCATACCACTGCCAGGTCGGCCGTGCCATACATCAAGAGTGTAGAAGGTATAGGCGTTTACCTGGCTACCAACAATAATATCTACCTGAACAGCGACAAAACGCTGGCTGCCGCCATCAATTGCTGGTACCAGTTCCCGGAAGTAGATCATATCGGCAAAACGGATGCCTACTACAAAATGGATGTAGGTATGAAAGCCGCCGTGTTAAAAAAGAAAATAGATATCTCATTAACCGTAAATGATATCTTCCTCAGCAGCGCCACGGCCGTGTCTACCAATATCAACGGCATCCCGCAAAAGCTGACCAACTTCCAGCTTTACAGGTACGTATTATTGGGTGTCAGCTATCGCTTTGGCAGCAGCGAACATAAAGCGATCCGCACCGATACCGGCAATGCGGATGAAAAAGGACGTATACACTAGTACAACAGCGCCGCCTTCCCATTTTCTGAAAGACGGCGCTGTTATCAATATCCGAACAGGTCATCACTCTCCTATCTTTTCTTCTTTCATGAGGAAGCGCCCATATTCCATCAATACATCAATAGCAGGAAGCGCCTGTTCTGCCCGGGGCGTCAAAGCATATTCCACCCTCGGCGGCTTTTCCCGGTAAGTAATACGGGTCACCATTCCTTTTTCCTCCAGTTCCCGCAACTGTGTAATCAGCATCTTATCAGAAATATGCGAAATGGCTTTTTTCAAATCGCCGTATCTCACCGGTCCCTCCCGCAAACATAGCAGTACCGGCATTTTCCAGGTACCGCCAATATGCGCCATGGCAAATTCAATTGGATTGTAATAGATGCGGCTCTCATGCAAAAAGTCTTTCATAACAGCAAAGTAAATCGTTTATAATCAGCCGTTTCTCACTATTCTCCTTTATCGGCAAAAAAGTATATAAAGCGCCCGGAAATAAAATTAAAAATATGTTTGCACGATTAAAACTTTTCCGTCTATGCTTCAAAAAGAATGGCTGACAGTCCCCATTTTGCAATGCCTGTCCCTCGATGATACCCTGGCATTCTGGGAACTACTCGGCTACAAAACAACTTACTACCAAAACAGACCCTATAAGTACGGGGTAGTGGAACGGGCGTGTTCCGCCCTGCATTTTGTACATGTAAAGGGACTCGAGCCCGGAAAATCGTACAGCGGCTGTTTGGTAACGATCAAAGATGTAGCCGCCCTGTATGCCACATTTACCCAAAGTTTGCGTACACATACCGGCAAAGTACCGATTACAGGATTACCACGTATTTCAAAAATGAAGCCTGGCGCCACCAGGTTTACGGTCACCGACCCATCAGGCAACTCCGTGATTTTTGTTACGATGGGAGAAGCCGATTCGGAAGCATTTAACGAACCGGAAAAAGAAGGGTTAACGCCATTGCAGAAAGCCATAGCGTTGGCGATACGGCTGCGTGATTTTAAAGAAGATCCTGCCGCAGCCGTCAAAGTACTGGATACCGGGCTAAAAAAAGCCGTCAATGAACTGAATATCGATCTTGCCCATGCACACTGGATAAGAAGTGAACTGGTTACCGGTTCCGATCCCTGCCTGGAGCCGCTGAAACAGATCCGGTTGTCGGCCGAAGAACTCACGCAACTAAAAGCAAAGCTGCATATCAACGAGGATATCGCGCATTTCTTTGCAGATTAATTTCGTTGCTAAAACACCTCCGGAGCTCAGGGGGTGTTTGGTACACCAGGAAAATTTTTCAAATTTCTGCGGAAAGTGGCAGCGTTTTCTTTGCTGTCGTCCACTGCCCATACCGCCATCGCATACAATACCGGTTTTAACCCCTGCCCTGCTTTTGTAAGACTGTACGTTACATGCGGCGGCACTACCTGCTTTGCTTCCCGCAATACCAGGTCATCGGCTTCCAGTTGCTTTAGATGCTGGATCAGCATCTTTTCTGTAATGGCCGGGATGGATTTTCTCAGGTCACTATATCTTTTACTGCCCGATAATAACTGGAACAGGATGATAGGTTTCCAGTATCCGCCGATCTTCTCCATTACATAAGTGACCGGGCATTCCTGGAAGGCTGCCTTCTTATTTGCCTGGATGGTAGAGTTATCTTTTGCTTTTGCCATAGATACATACTTTAGGGTAAGTACTTGTACAAAAGTAAGTACTATCCTACTTTTGTACAAGAAAATTATTAAAACATATTTCTTATGAACATTACTATCACAGGGTCTTTAGGAAACATCAGCCAGCCCCTCGCTACACAGCTCATTGCAAAAGGTCACCAGGTTACCGTCATCAGCCATAACCCGGAAAGAGCCGCCGCTATTACCCAACTCAATGCTATACCGGCAATCGGATCTATAGAGGACGGGGATTTCCTGTTGCGCACCTTTAAAAATGCGGATGCCGTATACCTCATGATTCCACCTAACTTTCAGGCAGCAGATATTCATGCCTATATGAAATCGGCGGGCGACCGCTATACTGCTGCCATTGCACAGGCGGGCGTAAAGCATGTGGTTAACCTGAGTGCCATTGGCGCCCATCTTCCTGATGGCCCGGGTCCCAACAGCGCCAATTATTATGTAGAGCAACAACTGAATGCACTGCCGGATACACATGTACTACATCTCCGCCCCGGTATGTTTTATACCAACTTCTATGGCAGTTTGTCCATGATAAAACACCAGCACATCATTGGCAACAATTTCGATGCAGATACCAGCATGGTATTATCTCATCCGCACGACATTGCCGCCGCTGCTGCTGAAGCACTGGATGCGCTTTCCTTTACCGGGAAAACAGTGCGCTACATTGCCAGCGATGAAAAAAATGGCGCTGAAATTGCCGGCATATTAGGCGAGGCGATCGGTCAGCCGGAACTGAAATGGATCGGCTTCTCCGACGAGGATATGTTACAGGGAATGCTGCAAAACGGATTCACCGAGCAAATGGCAAGAGTATACGTGATTGAAATTGGGGTAGCACTCAGAGAAGGTACTTTATTTGACGACTACCGCAAACATGCCGCCACGGCCTTCGGAGAAAGACGGCTGGTTGATTTTGCAAAGGAATTTGCCTTTGCTTACAATGCAGCCAATTAATATACATCAACAGGCATTCAACATCATGTGCTAAATGCACAAGACCTTGCGATAAATCGCCGGGTCTTATGCATTTTATAACAATTGCTGTTACTTCACGGGGATTTCTCTCAGTATATGCAACAAATAATCATAGAATCTGCCCACAGAAGAGATCTGCGCTTTTTCGTCCGGCGAATGCGCCCCTTGTATGGTAGGGCCGAAGGAAATCATATCCAAACCGCCAAAGTGACCACCTAAAATACCACATTCCAGTCCGGCGTGACAAGCCCCCACTTTTGGTTCATGCGTAAAATGATCCTTATATAATTGCAGCAGCAATCGCAGGATAGCAGAATCAGCATCTGGTCGCCATCCGGGATAGTCGCCGCTTTGCGCTACTTCGCAACCGATGTTTTCAAAGGCAGCGCCTACCGCTGCCGCCACATCCTCCTTGGTGGTTTCCACGCTGCTCCGCTGCAAAGATTGTGTAATAAAAACCCCTTCTTTTACAATCACCCGTGCCAGGTTGGATGACGCCTCTACCAGTCCGTCAATATCCGGACTCATGCGGAATACGCCGTTGGGAGCGGAATAAACAGCCCGCAGTACCCGCGGAAAATATTCAGCATCCATCACTGTGGCAGGGTTTTCTGCCGGACTCACTTCCACTGTAAGACCTGCTTCAATAGCTGCATACTCTTCTTTCAGCACGGTGGCGAAGTCGTGAACAAAAGCAACAAAGTTATCTTTTCCCCCCGCCGGCACTGTTATGGTGGCATTGGATTCGCGGGGAATCGCATTCCGCAGACTTCCGCCATCTAAAGTCGACAACTGTATATCAAATTTTTTCTTCGCATTATACAACAGGCGGTTCATCAGCTTATTGGCATTTGCCCTTCCTTTATGGATATCCATGCCGGAATGTCCACCCATAAGACCTTTGATCCGGATATCAAACGAGGCGATCCCATCTGCCGCAGGCACTTCTTTATATACTCCTTTGGTATTGGTATCTAATCCGCCGGCGCAACCGATCGTCAGCTCATCTTCTTCCTCTGTGTCAAGATTCAGGAGAATAGTACCTGAAAAATTAGCCGGGTCCAGTGACTTGGCGCCGGTCATACCTGTTTCCTCGTCGATAGTGAACATGGCCTCAATAGCCGGATGCGTAATGTCTTTCGCCGCCAGCACCGACATGATTGCAGCCACGCCAATACCATTATCGGCCCCCAGCGTAGTACCACGCGCTTTCACCCAATCGCCGTCCACATACATATCAATACCCTGGGTGGCAAAATCAAACACCACGTCGCCATTCTTCTGGTGTACCATATCGAGGTGGGACTGCAGTATCACCGTTTTTCGCTGCTCCATCCCTGCCGTAGCGGGTTTCTTAATCACTACATTCCCGGCAGCATCCCTGCGTGTTTCAAGCCCCAGACTTTTACCAAAATTCATAATGAATGCAATGGCGCCCTCTTCTTTTTTCGAAGCGCGGGGTACTGCGTTCAGCTCAGTAAAGTATTGCCATAACGGCTGCGGGGATAAATCCTTTAATTCCATCAGTAACGTGTTTTTGACGCCGGCAAAGTATACAAATCATTTCAAACGGGCAAAAACTATGAGACAGTAAGCGCGATGGCGGACCTCCATGTAATTAAAACAGGTAACCCTGCGCAGCTCCTGCACAGGGTTACGCTGCTCCTTAACTTAGATGCTCCGCTACATATACGTAAATGGCCTGTTGCATAAACCGGCCGAATGCCGGATGCTCCAACCCGTCCACCTTTGTGTAGCGTTCGTCATTGGTCAACAGATCACCGAGCCCCTTATAGGCCTCGCCCTGTTTACCTGTTTTGCCCCAGAACTGCAAGATGTAATGATAGTGCCGGTCAATTTCTGCCTGTACTGCCGCGGCGCCGGGATCGAGGTGACTCATCGCTGCCAGCGCATTCCAGTTGGCCTTAAACCCATCCTGCAGCTGCTGAAAGCTTTCCTTGTCCATGGTCAGTAATTGTTTTTCGGCATGTTCCACCTGGCCAGGCCATTTTGCGCGGGCTTCGTTGCGCCAGGCCTGCGCCTGCTCTTTGGGTAAGCCCTGATATAAATCTTCCGGATTCATTTTTACATTGTTTTGCAGGTGAAGAATTGTTTTGTGTACCGTCATCAATAAAGCATCTATCCGGTCTTTTTTCTGCAACAGCCTTTGCCGGTGCCCTTCCAGGGCCTGTACCAGGTCAAAACCCGGGTCATCCAACAGGTCGGCTATTTCCTTCAACTCAAAATCCAGTTCCCTGTAAAAAAGCACCTGCTGCAACCGGAGCAGTTCCGCTTCGCCATACAACCGGTACCCCGCGGAGGTACGGACGGATGGTTTCAGCAAACCGATCTGATCGTAATAGTGGAGCGTGCGCACACTCACACCTGCTATTTTTGCCAGTTTCTTTACCGCATACTGCTTCATGACGGGTGTTCTTTTTCTGATGCCAACAAAGGTAGGGTATGACGTTGCGTAAGAGTCAAGTGTTTGCCGCACTTTTTTTTGTTATTTCTTTAACTTTATAAATTATGGGGTTTTATTCCGATCAATTTCATCAACTAAACGGCGAATTATATCCAAAAGAATACCTGACCAGGCAGCTGATACAGGCCAGGCATTTTATGGAAGTACATTTTGCGGATAATATGTCTCTGGCTGGCTTTGCCCGCGAAGCCTGTTTATCAAAATTTCATTTTATCCGGTTATTTAAAACCTATTATGGTTATACGCCGCATCAACACCTCATTTCAGTAAGGATACGGGAAGCCCGGAAACTTTTGTCTGCCAATCAGCCGGTGGCAACGGTATGCGCGCAATGCGGATTTGAAAGCATTCCTTCTTTTACTGCACTGTTTAAAAGAAGTACCGGTCTTACGCCCGCCGCATTCCGTGAACAGGCACAAAAAAGCAATAATCGATAAGCCGGGCTACCATCTGGCATGTATGTTTGTAAAAAATAAAACGATGAAGATCACTGTTACCAGCATACTGGTTGATGACCAGCAAAAAGCATTGCAATTTTATACGGCCATACTCGGGTTTGTAAAAAAACGGGAAGTACCATTAGGCGAGTACTCCTGGCTTACGGTAGTATCAAAAGAAGAGCAGGAAGGCGTAGAGTTGCTGTTGGAGCCCATGGCCTTTGCGCCGGCACGCGTATACCAGCGGGCACTTTTTGACGCAGGCATTCCCCTTACTTCCTTCAGTGTGGATGATATCGATAAAGAGTATGAAAGATTACTCCGGGCGGGAGTAACATTCAGTATGCCTCCCACCCCGATGGGGCCGGTGAAGGTAGCCGTACTTGATGATACGTGTGGCAATAATATACAGCTGTCGCAAATGTTATAAACAGATGAAAAGATAACGCCGGCAACCATAGTCGTGATCCTCACTTCACCTTAAACGCCGGCGTTACATAACTATATACTGTATACCTTAACTCACTCCAGGCATTCGCACCCGGGAAAGGATAACCCGGGTATACTTCCTGGCTTACCGGAACAAACACCAGCCGCACCCGGATACGGCTGCGTCCTTTCGTTAACGCCGGAGGCACCAGCCATTCATCGTCCCGGAAACGTCGGTTGCTGGTTTGTACAATATGCACGCGGTTATCCAGCTCTTTCGGCACATTGCTGAATACGCCTGTATTGGCGCCGGCCAGGTACCAGGTACCGGCGTAGGTCCATTGCAGATGCGCGGTATCGCCGTTGCCATCGGCAATATATACCGCTGCTTTCTGGTTCGGGTGACTGTAATCCAGGGTGCGTCGCAGCAGGGCTCCTTTGTTGGCAGGATCGAGTTGCACCGTAAATGTTGATGTTCCCTGCGTGTAACGGCCATCTTCCTGGTGAGCAGGATACACTTCCTGTTTTATTTTTTCGGGAGATGTACCCGGCGGGTTACGTACTACAAAAGAATCTATTCCCAGTTCATATCTTGACACAATATTTTCCACCGGGGAAGATTGCGGAGAATACCATCCGTGGCTGTTTTCACTGGCAATATTACCAACGTCCAGTTCATCCGTTTTCAACAGGGATGGTGCAGGAAGACCGTACCAGTACGTCACGCTTTCATAATGCTCGCGTGAAAGATTTTCACCACCGTGTTCCAGCTGTATTTTTGCATTGCGTCCAAACGGCATCATGTCCGCCAGTAAAAAGCGATAGGCAGAATGCAGGAGGTCTTTCGGATCTTTTGCCTGTTCTTTTTTGGCTACACCGCAGGGATGTCCTGCGAAGGGCAGCGTCATATTTTCTCCGCCCCAGTAGTCGCCGCCGCCGCCCCACTCTTCCGTACCGGTACCTTGGGCCTGCGGTGTTTGGCTGTCGTCAAAAAAGAAACGGGGATCGCCTTCCAGCGTGCCCAGTTCGCCTTTGTGGGTAAAGACAAAAGAGGTGCCTGCAAAACTGCCGGACCAGTTGGCATGCCCTTCAGCGCCGCGGGTATCCAGTAATATCAGGTCTTTCCCGGGTTCAGGCGCAGGAAAGTCCTGGTAGTTCGCGTGAAAATATGCATTCCATTGGGGTTGGGTTTTATCGGGGGCATACCTGATTTCATAATCGATCTTTGTATGTTCATCGGGGGTAATACCTGTCAGTTCAAATTTTGCTGATTTAAAAAACGGCATTGGGTAGTAACAGGCCAGGACTACTTTATGCTGCAGGGTATCGAACCGGATGTTAATGGGAAACCCCTTAACAAGATATTCCCTGTTATCGCGATTGTGCAGGGTACCGGCGCCAAAGAAGAGGCATAGCGGCGCGTCTACCGACGGTGCTGCTGCGTCGTCCCAGGTAATACGTATCCACACCCGCTCCAGTTGTTCTGCCTTTTCCAGCGGCAGACTCAGCTTAAAGGCACGCACCGTACTATTGCGGCGGCGGATGGTTGCCAGCAATATTTTTTCGTGATTCAATGTAACGCTGCCTTTCTGTTGCGGAATATGCTGCGGGGCTATGTCGGTACCTGATTTGTTCAACAGCGCTATTACTGCCGGATCGGGCGCCTGTTGCAGATTCCAGGAGTGTATGGGCCGGGAAAGATTTTGGGGATCGGCAAACAGCTGGTAAATATAATAACCGGTGCCGTAGTGGGTGCGGGAATATGCCAGTCTAACCGATTGTTCAAACGGTATCGGTGTCCATATCAGGTCGGCGCCTTTGGTATCGCCCCAGGTCCAGGCCAGCGGCCTGGGAAAAGGCAATGCGGGAATAAATCCGCCGCCTTTGATATCCCGGCGGGCATTCACCGGATCGGCAGTACCTGCTTCAGATATTACATGATCCTGTCCATCAGTAATAAAGTGCCAGGGACTGCCATGCCAGTGATTGGAACGAAAAAAATAAAGGATGCCTTTACCGTTTACGTCCAGGGTTATATTTTCATGTTCGCCGTTCATAAATAAAAAATGTCCGGCATCCGCATGTTCATTACCACCCGCCCGATCGTAAGTACTCCTCATATATGTTCTCACGCCTAACCGCTGCATGGGCCACTTCTCCCACATGAGGTAAGCATCTTCTCCGGCGGGAACTACGGGTATTTTGCTGGTATGCTGTGCCTGCAAAAATAGTGGCAGCAAGACATACAGGCATACATAGGAAAGTATTTTCTTCATTTTTCGAAAGAAGGAAAAAATGACAGCCAGTTTATATACAAAGAGCAGCCGTGATGATGATTCCCATAAATAAAAGCTTTTTAGCCCGGGAAAAATACCTTTACATTGGCACATATCTGTACTATATTGGCAAATGCATTTTTTTGCGTGATAAAATGTTGTTAGATTCATCTATGAATTCTGCTTTATGAAACCAATTCTGCGCAAGGTTGATACGGGCCATAATTATTCTTTTAGTATTCGCGAAGACATCTATCCTTACCTCTATAACCACTGGCATTACCACCCGGAAACAGAGCTTACCCTGATCCGGAAAGGCAGCGGTATGCGGCTGGTGGGCGATAGCATGGAACGTTTCAACGACGGCGATCTCATCTTACTGGGAGCCGATCTGCCACATATGTGGCGGAGCGATGAAATCTATTTCCAGGAACTACCCGACCTGCAGATCGAAGCCGTAGCCATCCATTTCAAAGCCGAATTCTGGGGCACTGCCTTCCTTGAACTGCCAGAAATGAAAGGCATTAAAGACCTCCTGAAAAAGGCAAAGAACGGCATCCGGGTACACGGCCGCACCCGCGAAATTGTAAGCCAGAAAATGGAGGCCATCCTGCATGCCAGCCAGGTACAACGGATTGAATACCTGCTCTCCATGCTAAACCTCATCGCTCAATCAGAAGAATATACCCTGTTGTCCAGTATCGGGTTTGCCAGCACCTATAACATCAGCAATACCGATAATATTAACCAGATCTACACCTACACCTTTAATAACTTCCAGAATAAAATTACCCTGAAAGAAGTAGCTGCAGCAGCTAACGTAAGCCCCAATTCATTTTGCCGGTACTTCAAATCCCGCACGCTAAAAACCTATTGGCAATTTCTGCTGGAAATACGCATTGGATATGCGTGCAAACTGCTGATTGAAAATAACCTGAGCGTATCGCAGATTGGCTACACCTGCGGCTTTAACAATCTCTCCAATTTCAACCGTCAATTTAAAATCATCACCAAAAAAACACCGCTGCAATACATGAAGGGATATAGCTTCTAACAGCTGTTAGCTTTTAGCAGTTAGCTGTTAGCTGGTGTTCGGTTTTAATAGCTGTTAGCTTTTAGCAATTAGCTTTTAGCTGGTGTTCGGTTTTAACAGCTATTAGCTTTTAGCTGTTAGCTCTTAGCAGGTGTTGGGTTTAACAGCTATTAGCTTTTAGCTGTTAGCTCTTAGCAGGTGTTGGGTTTAACAGCTATTAGCTATTAGCTTTTAGCTGTTAGCTCTTAGCTCTTAGCAGGTGTTGGGTTTAACAGCTGTTAGCTTTTAGCAGTTGGCTTCTAACAGCTATTAGCTGTTAGAAAAAAACATCATCAGCTAAAAGCTAAAAGCTAACTGCTAAAAGCTATTTATCCATACCTCCTCACCCGCAGCGCTGCCTGTTCACGATGTCCGGCAAACCCTTCCAGGTCGCATAGCCGCATGGCATATTCGCCGATCATGGCACTTGCTTCCGGGGTACATCGCTGATAGGTACAGTTCTTCAGAAATTTACCTACCCACAAACCACCGGTATACCTCGCCGCCTGCCGGGTGGGCAGTGTATGGTTGGTGCCAATCACTTTATCACCATAAGCCACGTTCGTTTCGGGGCCCAGGAATAATGCCCCGTAGTTGGTCATGTTATCGAGAAATAACTGCGGATCGCGGGTCAGTACCTCCACATGCTCATACGCCAGCTCATCAGCTTCCCTGATAGCTTCGGCCTCATCCTCCACTATCATCACGGAGCCATTGTTTTCCCAGGCCACCCTGGCAATGTCAGCGGTCGGTAACACCGCCAGTTGCTTTTCTATCTCCCTTAATGTTTCCTGTGCCAATGCGGGTGAAGTAGTGATCAGCACACCGGGAGAACCGGGACCATGTTCTGCCTGTCCCAGCAAATCGCAGGCAACCATCTCGGCATCTGCGGTTTCATCAGCAATCACCAATATTTCCGTTGGCCCGGCAAACAGGTCTATTCCCACCCTGCCGTACAACTGCCGCTTCGCTTCGGCAACAAATGCGTTACCCGGGCCGGCAATCATATCTACTCCGGCAATGGTGTCCGTACCGATCGCCATCGCGCACAAAGCCTGCACACCACCCAGGATATAAATTTCATCGGCACCGGCAAAGTGCATGGCGCATACTGTGGCTGCAGGAATTTTCCCGTTGATAGGCGGCGTACACGCAATAACCCGTTTTACACCCGCCACTTTTGCGGTAAGAATACTCATATGCGAAGAGGCCACCATCGGGTATCTGCCGCCCGGGATATAACACCCGGCACTATTTACCGGGATGTTTTTATGCCCCAGGAAAACACCCGGCAGCGTTTCTATTTCAATGTCCTGTATCGACGCCCGCTGCTGCTCCGCAAAGAAACGGATCTGCTGTTGCGCAAACTTAATATCCGCTATCACCGTGGCCGGCGTTTGCGCAATGATCTCATCAATTTCTGCAGCTGTAAGCCGGAAAGTAGCAGGTGACCAATGATCCAGCGAGGCCGAATACCCGCGAACAGCTTCATCGCCCCTTAGCTCAATATCCCTGATCATTTTTTCCACCGTTGTTTTAATACCGGCATCAGCTTCCCTGATGGCTGCATTACTTTGTCCCCGTTTTATATAAGTCGCCATAATACTATTCTCCTGAAGGTTTGGTGATTGGATAATATGGATTAAGCGGCACGCCAAAATCCGGCGTACCATCTGGTTTCCAGGTAAACCGCTGCATACGCGGACTTCGCGCACCGCCACAGCCCTGCCCTTTCTGCGGATTGGCGTGGTAGATGATCCAGTTTTCTTTTCCATCTTTCGACATAAAAAAACCGTTATGCCCGGGGGCATACACATTATTGGTGACCTGTGTTGTAAATACCGGCTCGGGCGATTTGGTCCAGTCGGCAGGATGAAGCGGATCGCCATCTTCCTTTAAACGCAGCATACCCAGCGAGTAATTATCAGTACCACAACTGCTGGCAGAGAAAACAAGGAATACCTGACCTGCGGCATTCTTTAAAATTTCCGGCCCTTCATTTACCGGCTGCCCGTTTTTCTCCCAATCGTACTGCGGCATAGAAATCTGTACCCTGCCGGTTTTCAGCGTCCATGGATTTTCCATTTCCGCGATATACAATCGTTGGGTGATGTCCGTGCCGGAAATCTGTCCGCTCCAGATAAAATAATTTTTATGATGGTATTCCAGTACAGTACCATCTATCGAAAAGAAATCGCCGTTGGGATCCCCGATTTTTCCTTTCTCCGTCCATATGCCCTGCATGGGATCCGCCCCGCTGTTTTCCAAAACAAAACAACGCTGGGTGGCCAGGTTCCCGGTGGCGCCGGCAGTATAATACAGGTACCATTTTCCCTGCAGGTAATGCAGCTCCGGCGCCCATACATTTTTTGAATTGGGACCGGTAGCGGGCGCCGTCCAAACGGTTACGGCGGCGGCGTTTTTCAACTCCGACATGGCCGCTGTTTTACGGATAAAAATGCGGCTTACGCCGGTGCTCATATAATAATAGAAGCCATCCTTTTGTATCACCCAGGGGTCGGCGCCTCCGTCCAGTAAAGGATTTGTAAAGGTGCTGTCTTTTCGTATAACCGGCGACGTTACTGCGGCATCCCTGCTCGTTCCACAGGATACGCTCACCATAAAAGATAATAACAATAATAATTTTTCCATGGCGGATGATTTTAAGCGAATGACTACCTCCATAACTTCGGATCTTTGCCGCGGCTTTTACGCCACTCATTGCGCCAGCGATGAATATCATAGGAGTCGATAGGCGGCATCGGCTTCCTGCCGGCGGCATCCGGTATCGGCGGTACAGCTGTGGCCTCGCGTTCATACCAGTAAGCCACACTGGCCAGGTCCAGGGTCATTTCATTATTATGCCCATGCTCGATGGTAAACTTCAGCGACCGGCTGAAATATACCGGGTCGGTAATGTGAAAGCGATACAGATGGGTGCGGCCTAACGTGCCAATATCATTGTTCACCCGTGCATAGCCAAAGTAAGGATGCGTGTATAATACCTTGGGGCCCCAGGCAGTATTAAAATAATCTTCTGTACCAGTACCATTCAAAGGTTTCTCTTCTCCGTCAATAAAAATCATATCGTCGCCTTCTCCATACCAGAGCGGCGTGGGTGATTGTACATAATAGTTCACCCCTACAAAATGACCTTCGCCTTTAACATCGGCTATCACATAATTATTTTTCCCGTCGAGGTTATTGCCCTCCGGTCCAAACACCCAGTGCTCGTTTTCGATGCTGTCCTGCGATCCCATGAGCTGTTTGTTGTACCAGGCGTGAAACCGACCGGTATTGGCAGGCAGCTTGTCCATTTCTTCATAGTCCACGCAAAAATAAAAGGGTTGTATTTCGGCGCCCGACTGGTTCTCTATTTCTATGCGGGCGCCGTTGGAAAAGGGCATCGCAAAATAGCTCACGAGGCTGGTACCATCCATAGGCGCGGCTGCCAGCGGCAGCGAGGTAAACGAATACGATTCGTTCCAGCCCTGCCCGAAAAAAGGACCGATAGGCG
The DNA here is from genome assembly GCF_018224885.1 of Chitinophaga hostae. Lineage (GTDB taxonomy): Bacteria > Bacteroidota > Bacteroidia > Chitinophagales > Chitinophagaceae > Chitinophaga > Chitinophaga hostae. The sequence goes on from NZ_JAGTXB010000018.1 coordinate 171,340, forward strand.
ACACCACCGATGCCTCCGGCTTACCATCCCAGTACATGCGGATGATCACATCGTTACGGCTTAATTTATCGGGCGCCGGCCACATGGTGATCCAGATATGACGGATCACACCTGCGCCCCTGATATCCACCAGCGTTCGTTTACCGCCGTTTTCAATATGCTGCAGGTTATCATTGGGACCACCGGCTTTGTCGTAGCTGCTGATACGCCGGGACTTTACATGCGAACGTATTTGTGTCAGGCTCCCCAGATCCTGTGCGGATAACAGGTTGGTGGCCGACAATAAAAATGTTATCGAAATGATCAGATATTTCATACTTGTTATTTTGTTGCTACCGGCCAGCCGTCTGTACGAAAAGGGCCAACCGGTAAACCGTTGTTGCTGAAAAGATTGCCGATAGCGGTATTGCTAAAAGCATAACGTACTGCCACCGGTGTTTTCACTTCGCTGCTCCATACGAGCAGCGTATTGTTTTTGATACTGCATTCAGCAGGATAGAATACCTGGTCGCTGCCTGCAATAAACAGCTCCCTGATCGTTTTCCCCTGTATGGTTAAACCTGTTGCAGCATGATCAAAGGAAAGGAGCATTTTATGCTGACGCACTACCGCAGATTGATAAGATGGGTTTTCATACGGCGCCCCCGGAATATGATAGGTGTCCCCGAGCGCCCGGTCTGCCAGTCGCGCGCCTACATCGTGTTTGTTAGCCGGATGCACATCATACACATTATTCACCAGGTCCATTATCACGACCATGCCTGTACGCAGATGCCGGCTGCTTTGCCACTGCGCTTCCCTCAGCAAGGCGCCCACATTTTTTTCGCGGTAGTTGAAGGGGGCGATCTGCACAAAATAAAACGGAAGGGTATCCTGCCAGGCGCAGCGCCAGGCATCTATCATTTTAGTAAACAGGCGTGCATAGGTGCCGGCGGTGCTGGTGTTATTTTCGCCCTGGTACCAGATCGCGCCCGCAGCGGCGTAGTTCGTAATGGGCGCCAGCATGGCATTCCAGGCTATGCCCGGTGTATGCGGACACATCCCGCTCGGGGCAATGGCTGCAGCGGCAGTTTTCAGGATGGTGTCCTTTTGAATAATGCTGTCCGGTGTCCATACTTCTGCGGAAGTGCCGCCCCAGCTGGCAGCAACCAGCCCGATAGCCACATGCAACTTCGCCTGTAATTTTTTTCCAAAGAAGTAAGCCACTGCACTGAAGGTATTCAGTGTGCTACTGTCGCAGGTGGTCCAGCTGGCCTTTACATCATCCTGCGGACAGGTAGCCGTAGTTTTCGGGATATGAAAGAAACGGATATCATTGTTGGCTGCAGTGGGCAGCGCTGCTTTGATGTCTGCCAGTCCCCATTGCCCGCACATTTCCATGTTGCTTTGTCCGCCGCATATCCATACTTCGCCCAGCATGATATTGGTAAGTGTAATTTTATTTTTTCCGGCGAAAGTAATGCTGTAAGGGCCGCCGGCTGCGGGCGTTTGGATGCTCACCTCCCAGCGGGCATTGCCGGTAGCGGTAACAGGATAGCTTTGCCGATCCCAGGAGGTAGTAACCACCACTTTTTCCAACGGATCGGCCCAGCCCCATAGCTTTACACGATGTTGCTGCTGCAATACCATATTGCTGCCGATGATGGCCGGCAGCCGGATATTGGCGGCGGCCGGAACGGCGGTCAACAGCAATATACTGATGCATATTCCTACAACGGCAGTGCAACTCAACGTAAAGCGTTTTCGTACCCCCATAACCGTTCGTCTATTTAAGCATGCTGCTGATAAGTGATTGTGCAGGACCATTAATCCCCGATTTTTTTGTGACATCCCAATAACTCTGTTGTTGCTCTATCTGGATCTGCGAAGTAACGATCCAGCTCTGGATCCAGCCACTAAGCGTACACCAGGCGCCCCATCCTGCATCGGAGTTGGAGGCCCAGTAATCCCAGCGTCCGTAATCAAACGCTCTGAACCAGGCGCCGTCGAGATCGGGATGCTTTTTACTTTGTACCTGTATGCGTGTCAGGAAGCCGGATAATTTATCGACTGCTGCTTTGTATTTTTTATCCCCGGTTGCCTGCGCAGCTTCATTCAGGCTGAATAATGCAAAATTGCAGGTGTAGAGCATGCAGGAAACTTTCTCCCCGTTTTTGTATATAAGTGACCCTTCATCGGAACCGTAGTCCTTATTAGCGTTCAGCGGGTTAAACATGCCTTTCCCTTTCACGCCCAGTTCTTCGCGGATAGCACCGCTTTCATCCTGGTAGCGCGTTATTTCATTCACCATTTTATCCAGCCATGCGCGATGCTCAGGCGTATCTTCCACGCGCACCAGCCAGGCCAGCGGGAGGATCATGCGGGCGCGTTGGGTTTGCATACTGCTGCCCCAGCGCCAGTTGTCCGGGTAGGCTTCCATGGTGATCCGGATGGCATTTTTTGTTTTGGTCAGCAGCGGCTCATATTTCGTTTTATCGTAGAGCCAGAGATAGAGCGCCCACATCCAGGATTCAAAATGCGGCGACGGATGAATTAGCGACCTGTTCTGATAAAACTGCCAGCCATTTTTTATAATATCGGGTTCTTCGAGGCGTTCGCCACGGAATCCTTCTTTCCCGGTTGTTCTGAAGTTAGCCAGTATGGCCGCCGCCATTTCCTTGTCCCACTCGCCGGTATGCTGATAGGCGGCGGCGCCCAGCACACCGAGAATAGCCCTGGAATTATCATCGCCATAAAACGTATATACGGAAGGGTTAGTAGTGGCCCAGGCGATCAAACCGTAGGCTGCGCTGGTACTATCCCTTTTAGCGCCGGAACGCATGTTGGATGTTTCCAGCAGGAAATGAATGATATTCCGGGCGCGTTGCCGGTAATCTTTGTTATGCAGCAAACTGCCGGCTGCCGACAGCGCCATGCTTACCTCTCCCTGTACATCGGCGCGAAGCCAGTAACGGTACTGCTGGGTGCCGTCGTAGTTGATGGTAGAGGTATGGCCTTCAATAATACCTTCGGAGCCATTGCCATCTTTTACGCCCGCAGGTACCGGTGGCCCTACCGGCGGATCGATGGTGCCAAATTTTACCCAGTCGCTTTTCAGATCACGGTTCACAAAAAAGCGGCCTTTATAAAACCAGTCCGTTCCTTTTCGAATGCTGTTTAACCGGGCGGAAGCCGGCAATGGCGCATTCCGGTCAAACATCGGCTGCACATCCATAGGCCAGTGCTTTATGGCCACGGCTGCCTCGCCCGTAATACGGGAAAGGATATACGTTATTACCTGTTTCACGGAAGCAGCGGGACCATAACGGCCTCTTTCGAAATTACTCAGCGCGGTGGCAGATATCAGTACCTGGTCTTTTTCAAAGAGCAGCGGGTACGTTTTGGTATCTTTCAATCCGTATTCTGCTTTATCAAAACCCACCACTTTCGCCAGCACCAGCAAAGGGTTGTCTACCGTTACCGGCTGTACGAAACAGTTATGGATGCTCATCACACTCATGGGCGGTAAGGTAGCGCCGAAAACTTCGCTGGTTACCACCCCTCTTTCCAGCCGGGTTTCCACGGGTTTTGGGAGGTCCAATCCCGGGAAAGCAGCGGGATACTCAAGGTATAATCGCAGGTGTTTCTGTTTTGCTTCCTGCAGCAGGGCATCGGTGATCCGGATCTTCGGATCTACCTGCGGGTACCTGCCGGCAACGATACACACCCCGGCGCCGGCAGTAGCTGCGTGAATGGCGGCTTCCGGCGTATCAAACTGTTTTACGGACCATCCCTCTGCTACCAACAACCGGTACAGGTCATTTTTAGTGCTGCCGCAAAAAAACAAAGGTTTGGTGATGGCATAGGCTTGCGTAATACAACAAACCAAACAGATCATAATACCTGTCAAAATATTCTTTTTCATACGCGCTTTTTATGATGTAACTGATCCAATAAATGCAGGGCGGCTTCTTCCAGCAGTTGTGCTGTAACCGGCGCCAGGAAAGACCACTTACCCGGTCCGGTTTCGTAGCCGCCTGCATCAAAGGCTTCCGCAGTGGGAATATACCCGATAGAGTTCTCCGCATAGGCTGCAACCAGCGTATATGCAAATGGCGATCTGTATTCAATTTCCATGGCCGTTTCCGTAAAAGGCTCTCCTGGCAGGAAAAGGATAGCCAGCGGGCCTATTGCCACGGCGTTAATACGGGCCAGCGCATCGAGCGGGTTACTAACGTTTACGCTGCTACGAATCGGAAAATCCATTTCCATGTGCATTACAGCAAAGCCGGTTGCTATTGCTGACGTCCACACCGCCTTTTCCACCACCCCGGCCAATGCACGACCATGCCGGCGCGCATCGCCGGCTCCCCCCGATACCGTTGGTGGGTTTACATCGCCGGCGGCGCCGTTGAGAAACAGCGGCATACCGGCCCATGCTGTTTCTTGCAGCGCCAGGCATAGCTCGCCGGGAAAATCCGGTGAAATATGCGGCAGGCACATTTCATGTACCGGGTGACAAACCGCATGAACGATAGTGGCAATAGCCCGGTCGCTGTTGTCGGTAAAACGAACCGCATGCACACGGCGGTCCACCGGTTCCCTGTTCATCATTTCGACTGTTACCGGTTGCAGGGCATCCGACATGGTAATGCCTTCCGCTGTTGGAATGCGGCGTTGCAAACTGTAGTCGTCCAGCCTTGTACTGCCGATGCTTACACGGCATTCCTTCGCGCTGCGTATCGCCGCAGATATAGCCATGTTAATGCGTTGCTGCATTTCGTTTAGCCATTCCCGGTATTCTTTAGAAAGATATAGCTCCGATAATGCTACCGACTCGGGAGCGGTATGTGTATGCGTGCACGTTAGTATAATGTGTTCCGGGGCAATTTCGGCAGACAACCCGGTTTTAAAGGCATCCCATCCATCCACTGAAGTATCGTTTAACGCCAGCAGGTCCAGCGATACCAACGCTACTTTTTCGTTGCCGGATACCAGCACCAGGATCCTGGCTTTCAGCGGCAGCCGTACCGCCGTGAACGGTGCATAGGTACCTTGTACCGAAGAAGTGAGCAGGCCCACTTCCAGTGGTGGCGTTATGTCCGCGATGGCAGTACCTGCCTGTAGTACATTGTTATCCATGTTGTTTCTTTACCCAATTCAGTGATTGCTGCCAGAAAGCATCATAGCCTTCCCACAATTCAAAGTTGATTCCCCAATGCGGCGCCGGATCCGACATATACGTCAATATCCTGCCTTTGCCATAGGCGCCAGCTACCACCAGCGGATGCCCGGTTTCTTTTACCCGTACCAGTACTTCACCGGCAGCATTGGCGCTTACTTCATTGTAGCCAAAGATGGGCGGAAACTGATCCCAGGGTAACCCTTTCACTGCCGGATGCTCGGGTTGCAGTACTTCCGGTGTAAAGCCGGCAGAGGACTCCACCAGGTCTTCCGTTACGAGACAATCGACCGGCAAAGCATCTGTCAGCGTACACCTGCCCCAACCGGATTTCCCCTGTACACCGCTGAACGATAACCAGCCACCGAGCATCATCAAACCGCCGCCGTCGCGGATCCATTCTTTGATCAGCATAAGCCGGTCGGGAAAGGTGACTACTCTGTTTTCACGACGGGAACGATCAAAAAAACTGGGATACAGGTGAAAACATTTGGCTTCCACATCGCTGATAATAAGACTTACTGACTCCTCCAGGAAGGCTTCCAGCTTGCCCGGTGCAAGCCGGTATAATTCCCAGTTGGCCAGCGTGGTGACATCTGCCACATGTTCCAGTGCTTCTGTAAGCCGTTCTCCGTAAAAATGCAGGTCTGCATCTTTGGTTTCGGTGCCAAAAGGTGTTTCAATAAAGGTGGGCCCCAGGTGAAATACCCAGTCGCCCAGGTATAGTACATGTTCGCTTTTTGTCCTGATCTCTTTTTTTGTTCCCATAATTATTTTTTTAAAGAATGTTGATGTAAATCCTGAAAGGTTTGTTTTTCCATGAGCGTCGACTGGCTGCTGATCCTGGAAGAGAGATAATCCAGGTAGGCGTTAGCCGTCTTCCGGAAAAAGAAAAACAATACAGCCGATGCCAGCAGCATAAGACTGCCCTGTTCGTAACGGGCAAACCATAATTGTGTAAGCCCGGTGATGAGTAACGAGGTGGCGGCGAAGCCTATAACGGCAATGCCTATACCACGTAGGATGGGCGACAGCGGATATTCTTTGGATAATGTGCTGTTCACCGGTTTATACGTTTTCCACCAGCCCAGGGGGCGGGCGCGTAAATAAAACGCCTGCAATAATTCCGGCGGATCCGGTGGTGTTAACAGCGCCACCACGATCCAAAGCACAGTGGTGATACCCATCACCAGCAGTGTTTGCCACCACCAGGGAATGATAAGGGAAGATGCCCACGATACGCCGAGGTATTGTAACAGCGCCGGCCCGAGCACTACGATGCAAAAAATGAGCGCGCCGCCAAAAGAAGCTGCCATACGGGCTGGCCCGTTAAACCGCCACCACCACCATTGCGCCCAGTTGGCAGGTAGTTCTGCCGCACTGAGTTGCAGCATAAAAATGGCTACGTCGGTAATAATACTCACATTGAATACCACGGCCACCGCCAGGGAAAGGATGAGGGCCATCCCGAGTTTACCGATCAGCAGGTAGTGTTTCTCGCTGGCCTTCTTTACAAACCATCTCCGGTAAATATCACTTACCAGCACCTGGCTGCCGAAGTTCAGGTTGTCGCCAACGGTAGACATGGTAGCCGCCATCATCGCCGCCACCAGCAATCCCATAGCGCCGGCAGGCAGCATTACTTTCATAAGCCTGCCGTATACCAGCTCCCGGTCCGCACCTGCTTCCCGCAGTTCCGGCCATATAACGGCAGCGGATATACTGGGCAGGGTAACCAGCAGCAGCAACAGGAACATACTGAGTGCGGTTACTACGTACATGGTCAGCGCTTCCGCAGGTGTGCGAGTCGACAAAATACGTTGTCCTTCCATGGCGCCTCCCATCGGCGCCGCATCGCCGCCATAACCGATGCTTTGTCCCAGCATCCACGCCATGGCAGCTGCCAGCGGAAATACGTCGTGACGCACCGGCGGCATCATCTGCAACACCTCCGGGTGGGTGCTGCTGAAAGTATTGCTCAACGTTGCCGTCATAGCAGCGGCGCCGCCAAAATGCATCAGCGTCAGCACTGCCAGCGTCAACGTGCCGGCAAAGAAAATGATCATCTGCACGAGGTTGGAAATCACCACGCCTTTGTAACCCGAAAAGAAAACAAAGAGAAAGGAAACCGGCACAATCAGGTAGAGCGTTTCTGTTTTTGTTAACCCGAACGCAGGTCCCATGATCTTAAATGCCGCCAGTAAGGTAATACCGGTCCATGCAGGCATCGCAATCATGGAAGTGCGGAGGGCAATCCATAAACGCATGGCAGCCGCTGCACGGGGCTGAAAACGCAGATCGTAAAATTCCAGCGAGGTAAAAAGATTCAGCCGTCGCCAGAATACGGCAAAAAGTACACCGCCGAAAAACAACGCGAGCCCGAAACGGCTCAGGTACCACCAGGAAATAAAGGCGCCGGTTACTACGCCTAAACCGCCATAACCGGTAGCCGCATCCGGACTTACCAGCGCAGCAGTATAAGAGATGCCATTCAGCCACCCCGGCACTTTGCGGCCGCCCAGGAAAAAATTCTCCAGGTTGCTGCCCGAAAAACGCCGGTGCCAAAACGACATCCCCAACATGAGTAACAAATAGCCTATTACAATCCAGATATCCGGTTGATTCCAGTTCATATGATTAGCGTATAGCCGTGAAAGTGATTAAAGTATACCTTCCAATCGCTCTGCCAGGGGCGCCAGCGCAGGCAGGTTATTCTCCGGGTTGTCCAGGTAGAAATAAGCCGTAGCCGTATAGTTATCCAACCGGTAAAAATTTACCCAGCCGTTGGGAAAACGCTCGTCGAAAAGACCCGGATAAGCAGGATCTTCCAGGATCTTTGCCACCGTTTGCGGAGTAGTCACCGTGACGGGTTTCATACGGGCGCCCGCTTTCGAAATAGCCCGTAACTCATTCCTTCCGGTACCGCCGATCTGCTGTATGCTCACCCGGCAGCCGCTGTGGAAATAAATAGGATCCGGGATATGATACCGGTAAAAAGCCCACTGCTTTTTCTTATCATCTGCTATAGGGCAGCCCTGGTACAAATGCGCAAAGGCGCCCTGCCCCCAGCCTGTTCCGATATAGTCTTCTGTACCGGTACCCACCAGCGTAGGATAATTTTTATCTCCATCGAGATATACTTTTACTTCCCCCTCTCCAAACCAGCTGTTACCATATACCTTATCTGCCATTACACTCATATTGCTCCCCAGGTACCGGCCCTTGCCGGCTACAGGCGGCAACAACTCAAAATCTTCTCCCAGGGCAGTACGCTTGTTACTGCTCCAGTATGCATGAAAATACAACTGGTCTTTCGGCGCTTTTTTTAACGCAGAGAAATTGATATCATAAAACAACAGGTGCGTTTCGGCCGACTCATTCACCAATACAATCCGGGCATGCTTTTTAAAAGGCATAGGGATATAACAGTTAAAAGATCTTCCTTCGGGATCGGAAAACAGTGCACACTGGAACGGCGTTTTACGGCCCAGTCCTACCCCGAAAAAATCGCCCAGTGGCACCGACACCGCGGGTTTGGCGGCGCCGTCCCAATACATATCAATATGAACGGACCGCAGGATAACCGCCCGCTGCGAAGTAGTGAGCCAGATCCGGTTGATAACCCCGGCGCCGTCGTAATCCATCAGGGTAACAGTGGCGCCGGCTTTCAGCGTATCACAGGCATGCCCTTTGGCGCCTTTATTTTCCATCCCGCCTTTACCTTTTTCGCCGTTGCGGTTTTCGAAACTAATCCAGCGTGTATCCGTATCCGTTGGGAGGCGGTACAGCTCCTGCCCCATTACGCTGAATGGGAGCAGGATCAATAATAACCATCTTACTTTCATCTGTTTATTTTT
>NZ_JAGTXB010000019.1 GCF_018224885.1 Chitinophaga hostae
CACAATGTATTGTTTGTAGATCTCCGTGTTGGGGAAAGGATACAGGTACATCTTATCGTTCCACACCCTTTGTTCAAACACCACCTGGTCGAAATGAAATTCGCTGCTGCCGGTTATGGGCTTCAGTCTCAGGCCATACATCTTCCCGTTCATAATCCCTTCATCGCCGGCAATTTTCCAGCGCCGTACATCCCAGTAACGATGTTCTTCGAATGCCAGTTCCACGGAACGTTCATTTCGTATAGCCGTTCTCATTTCTTCTTTTGTTTTACCGGAAATGGCAGGCATACCGGAGCGGGCGCGGATGGTATTGACAGCGGCATATACTTCCGTTACAGGACCCTGTGCCTCATTCAGCGCTTCGGCGTAGTTAAGGTAAAATTCCGCGAGGCGGAATACCGGCCAGTTAATGGTAGCGCCATAGGTAGACCAGGTAACGTTTCGCGGCAGGAATTTATGCAACCACTGTCCGCCGCCACGGTCGCCTCCATGCAGGGCAGGTTTACCGTCGGCCTTAATATACATCTGCACAGCACCTACTTCGCTGTTCCAGTTGCTGCCGTTGTACCCGACGGATTGTGCAAACCGGGGATCCAGGGAGGCATACATGGCATTGGCGTTATCGCCCGACTGGGGCCAGGTTTGCGCGCCACCGGTCTTCTTCTCGTAAAGCTTTACGAAGTTCAGCGGCACGGAAATACCATACCAGCCGCCATAAATATTTACCGGCATGGTGAAATTGAAATAGTCGCTGTAGATACCCCACCAGCCATTGGATTTATTGGCCAGGATAATTTCTGCGTTGTCGGGTTGCGACCACGCATATTCATAATTCTTATCTGCCCCAAACTCCGTGATCAAACGGCAGCTGCCGGCAGGAGCCCAGTCCAGCAAAGCTTTCGCGGCATCAGCCGCTTTCTGCCAGCGGGCGGCATCATAGTTATGGTAACCCACCAGCGTAGCGGTAGCATCGGTAGTAGTTACGTAGGAAGCAGCACTGTTAAACAAGGGACTTGCGGCGTATAGCAGTACCCGTGATTTCAGCGCCAGCACAGCGCCTTTGGTAATGCGCCCCCGCAGGAAACCTGTTTGTGCTGCGGGCAACGCAGCAACGGCGGCATCACAGTCGCCGATAATGAAGTTGATGCATTCTTCAAACTTGTTGCGTGGCAGTTTGAGATTATCGCTGTTCAGCAAACGCTTGTCTACAATCGGTACGCCCCCATAGCGTTTCACCAGCTCAAAGTATTGCAGTGCGCGGAGAAAACGTGCCTCTGCTTTTAACTGCGCTTTATATTCCCCGCTGGCATCCGGTACACCATCGATGCGCTCCATAAAAATATTGGCTTTGCGGATAGCTTTATAATGGGTATTAAAATCATCTTCCGGGTTATCGTTGGCATTCCATTGTCCTTCGTTAAAACGGTTGGCTCCCGGCCAGCTGTCGGCAATATCACCTTCATCGCAGGCAGCTGCCAGCACACCGGCTACGATACCGCCGCTGCTGGAATTACTCCATCCTGTAGGCAACCCGGAAGGGATACTGTTACCGTATACATCAAACAAAAATGTTTCTGCATTACGAAGCTTTGAAAAAATCGTGTCCTCCGTAATATCCACTGATGGCGGCTTCTCCAGGAAGTCCCGGGTACAGGAAAAAAAGGCGCCCAACAGCAGGCTGAGTATGATATAATATTTTACTTGTTGCATGATTTGTTTTTTTAGAACTGCAGATTCAACCCTACGTTGTACACTTTTTGTTGCGGATAAAACTGTCCGCGGCCATCCGGCGCTTCCGGATCATAGGTTTTGAGCGACGACCAGGTAACCAGGTTCATACCGTTGGCATATACCCGCACACTGCTGATCCTGGCCCGTTTCAGGATACCTTCGGTGAAGGTGTACCCGATTTCCACGTTCTTCAACCGCACATAGCCGGCATCTTTCAGCCAGTAGCTGGAACGCTGATAGTTGTTACCCGCAGGGCTTTGCGACAAACGCGGGAAACTGATCTTTTCTCCTGCCTTATACCGTTCTTCGTTCCAGCGCTCCAGGTGTACTGTCATGGCATTACGCCAGTCGGTATCAAAAGGCCATGCCGCCATTTGCTCCAGGTACACGAATGCTTTATCTGCCCCCTGGAATAACACAGAGGCATCAAATCCTTTATAGGAGCCGCCAAATGAAAAGCCGTAAATAATCTGCGGGAACTGCGAATAGCCAATAGGCATCTGGTCGTCGTTATTAATAATGCCGTCGCCATTTACATCCTTGTAGCGGATATCGCCCGGTTGCAAAGCATCGCGGCCATTGGCCCCCGGGGCATAGGACGACTGCGGTCTTTTGGCATCGTTGATCTCGTCCCAGCTGTTAAACAATCCTTCTGCCACCAATCCAAAATATTGGCCTACCGGGTTGCCGGTTTCGTTCTGGTAAGGATACGAACGTGGCGCTTCATCTTTAAATTCTATTTTATTGCGGGCAAATGAATAGTTCGCTTTTACCCAATAATTCACGTTACCTGCATGATCATTATAACCGGCTTCCAGTTCAAAGCCTTTATTGCTTACCCTGCCCAGGTTGTATGCCGGCAGGTCGTTTACACCCACAATACCGGGTACTGCGCCACGCATGGCCAGGATATTATTGCGCTTTTCCTGGAAGTAATCGCCGGTGAAAGAAAACCTGCTGTCAAATAATTTCATTTCCACACCGATGTTCGATTTCTTCGCCCGCTCCCAGGTAACATCCGGGTTGCCAAGTTTACCTTCATAAGAGCCGCCATACCATTGGTAAGTAGACCCTACTTCCCCGAAATTATATCCACCGCCGTATGCAAAGGCAGAAGGAAGATACAGGAATCGTGATCCGCCATTGAAGATATCGGACAGCTTGTCGTTACCTACTTCTCCATATGATCCCCTGACTTTCAGGAAGGTGAGGTACTTATTTTTTGGAAAGAAAGGCTCCTCAGAGGCGACCCAGCCAAGGGAGTAGGCCGGGAACCAGCCAAACCTGCTGCCTTCAGGAAAGTTCTCCGAACCATTATATCCCATGTTAAACTCTACGAGGTAACGGCTTTTGAAGTTATAGGTAATACGGCCTGCCATTCCCAGGTAAGCATTGGGTACTTTATAGGTAAGACTCGGTGCATAGGCTTTGCTTTGATTATACAACAGCAAACCCGTTACCGTGTGCGCACCGAAAGTGCGGCTGTAGTCCAGCGCCAGTTCACCGTATATTTTCCGGCGCTTATCGTATCCTTCGCTGAAGCCAAGCGTAGTTTCTTCGCCCTGCGGCACATACAGTACATTGCCTGCATTGGCCGGATCTTTTACGGCGAGATAGGTAACGTTATTTTTGGAACGCCTTACGGAGTGGCTGTACCAGCTATCATAAGCGATAGTACCGCGGGCCGACAAACCCGCCGTGATAAAATCCAGCTTATGGTTCAGAATAACGGACGAATTCACATTGCTTTTAAACAGCTGCTGGTAGCCCGCATTGAGCATGGTCAATAAAGGGTTCCGCGCGTTTACTGCGCCGGAAATAGTTACCAGCTTACCATCCACGATACCGGGACTGCTGAAGGGATTTGCAGAAAGCACATCAAAGAAAATATCGCCGGCAGATTTGGCCGGGTAATTCTGATTCTCTACCTGTCCGCCGAGATTCACCTTTACGGTAAATAAAGGGGTTATATCAAAATCAAAATTAGACCGGAAGTTATACCGTTTGTATTTTGGATTGGCGCTGAACCCGGGGTTATAATCCGCATAGCGGTAAGCCCCGTTCTGATCGAAGTAGCCACCGGAAATAAAGTACCGCGCCAGCTGGGTGCCTCCGCTGATATTCAGGTTATGCTGCGACTGCAGGGAATAAGGTTTCAGCATCATATCAAACCAGTCAATGCTGGGATGAAACACCGGGTCCTTACCGGATTTAAACAGCTCCAGGTCTTCGTTGGTGAAATAAGGCTCCTTGCCATCATTTTTCAGCGCCTCATTTTTCAGCAGGGCATAGTCATAGCTGCTCACCATTTTAGGCAGCTGTGTAGGACTTTGCCGGCCCAGGTTGGAAGTTAAACTCAGTTTTGGCGGCCCCATTTTACCACGGCGGGTAGTGATCAGGATAACGCCGTTGGCGCCCCTTACCCCGTATACTGCCGTGGAAGACGCGTCCTTCAGTATGTTGATGGTTTCTATTTCGTTGGGATCTATCTGGTTGATGTTGGAACGTTCAATACCATCTACCATGATCAGCGGGTCGGAGCCCGAGCCGGCATCGAGAGTACCAATACCGCGGATTTTGAGACTGGAACCATCCTGCCCCGGCTCACCGCTGCGTTGTACGGCAATAAGGCCTGGCAGGCGCCCTACCAGCATATTGGATACGTTAGCCACCGGCGATTGCAGCAATTCTTTTGTACCAATGGAGGCCACCGCGCCGGTTACCGTCACTTTTTTCTGTACACCGTACCCCACCACGATCACCTCTCCGAGGTTCTTTTCATCGGGCTGCATTTTCACATTCAAAACAGCACCACTGCCCAATGATAGCTTACGGGTAATATATCCTATACAGGAAAATACCAGCACCCGGTGCCCGTCGGGCACATCTATACGGTAGTTACCATCGCCATCGGCTGAAGTAGATTTTTGGGTGCCCTCCACCACGATGGTGGTACCTATGAGGGGGCCGCCCTTTTCATCAGTTACCTTACCGGTAATGATAACGCCGGCCGGTTTTGCGGCGGCAAAAGTGGAAAAAGGTAATGAGGTCAGGGATAAGAGGACAACATAGGTTATCCGCAAAAAAGACCGTACACAACAGTAGCTTTTTTTCATAACGTCGGTATTGCTGTTTAGAATGACGGTGGCGATATGCCCCGTATTACGCTGGTTGACAGGGGTAAAATTCGGATGAATCATCCTGAAACAAGGGGGAGAGATTCGCCTATTTTGGGGGAGAAATTGGGAATAAGGCGCTGATTTTCAGGGAGCGGAAGGCAGAAAGCCTAAAGCTAAAAGCTATTGATGCGAATAATCTTAACGGATATTTCCCGCATTCATCATTCGCTTCAATAGCTTTTAGCTTTAGGCCTTCCGCTTTCTAAACTTAACTTTTCTGACTATCAAATTTCCGACGGTATTTCCGGATATAGGCCGATGGATTCATCTCAAAGACCTTACAAAATTGCTCACGGAAATACTTCACATCGTTAAATCCTACCTGGAAAGCTGCTTCATTAACATTGCAGCCGGTATTGATGAGCAGTTCGGCTGCCTTCCTTAACCGGATGAAACGGATAAACTCACTGACCGAGTGACCGGAAATGGATTTCACTTTTTTATACAGCGTAGAGTGACTGATCCCTATTTCGAGAGCAAACACTTTAATATTGAAGTTCGGGTTATCAAGATGCTTTTCGGTCACGGCAATACAACGGTGCAGGAACTCCTTGTACTCAGCCGATATTTTCTGGGTACCGGCATTCAGCGTTATCTCTTTATAAAAATACTGCTGCAGGATGTTACGGCTCCGGATAATATTAGTGATGCGGGCTACGAAAAGGTCCTTATCAAATGGTTTGCTCAGGTAATCATCGGCCCCGCCTTCAATACCCTTTAATTTTATTTCGGGAGAAGAGCTGGCGGTCAGCAATACCACCGGGATATGCCCCAGCGCCGGGTCGGACTTTATTTGCCGGCACAATTCTATCCCGCTCTGCCCTTCCATTAATACGTCGCTGATAATGATATCCGGCAGGTGCCTGCTGGCCAGTTCATAGCCTTCCCCTCCCTCCGATGCTTCATATATATTAAAAGTGTTCCTGAATATGCTTTTAATATAATCCCGTATCTGGCCGTTGTCGTCTACAATCAGCATACTTGGCCTGGGCGACAATAACACATCGAGTGTATCTTCGGCGGCAGCTTCCTCCGCTTCCATCTGCGCCAGGTCATCTTCCTCCACCAGTTCTTCCAGCAGGGACTCCATTCCGGCAGCTTCTTCAAAAATAGGATAGCCGTGCAGGTGATCTTTCCCTTTTTGCAGGGTGATGATAAAAGCAGTACCCATTCCCGGCTCACTTTCATAGGCCACCCTGCCTTTATGCGCCCCGATAAACTGCTTTACCAGGTACAACCCGATACCAAAGCCATTTTTCAGGGTAGTATCTTTCCCGGTTACCTGGTAAAAACGTTCAAACAACCGGTTGCCAACATCACGGGGGATACCGCAGCCGCTGTCGGTAACACGGATAACAATGCCTTCTGGTGTGTCTGACAGGGAAAAGCCAATGCTTCCGCCGTCAGGCGTATACTTAAAGGCATTCGACAACAGGTTAAATAATACTACTTCTATTTTCTCCCTGTCGGCATAGGCCATTACCTGCTCATTATTACAATTAAAATCAAACTGCAGCTTTTTCATGCCGGCCTGGTGGGTGAAGCAGAGATATACTTCCCGGCAGATAGCCGCCAGATCCAGGGGTACAATTTTTAACTGCTCCTCTTCCTGGTCGGCTTTCCTGAACAACAGCAGCTGGTCTACCAGGCTGAGTAAGCGGCGGGCATTGCGGTATACGATCGTCAGGTCCTTGCTTTCAATCTGACGGCCGTCGCTATACAACAGTTCTTTTACGGGGTTGATAATCAGCGTAAGCGGTGTACGGAATTCGTGCGATACATTGGTAAAAAATGACAGTCTCTTTTCATGTACTTCCTTTTCCTTCTCCGACTGCAAACGCGATAGTTCTATTTCATAACGTAAACGTGCCTGTCGTTGCTGGTAAAAACGATAGGCGTACAAAAGCCCGCCGGTAAGCAATCCGTATATCATATATGCCAGCCAGGTACGATACCAGGGCGGTAACACCGTAATTTTTATGATCCGTTCCTGCGGATTCCATACACCATCCGCATTGGTACTCTTTATCCGGAAGCGGTAACTGCCTTCATGCAAACGGGTATAGTTAGCGGTTCGTTGAGTGTTTACATAATTCCAGTCGTTGTCCCAGCCCTCCATATAATAAGCATAACTGATCTTATCGGGGGAAGAATATTCCAGCGCTACATAATCGAGGGAGAACACCGCCTTATCATAAGGCAATACCAGCTTATTGAGATAACTGAGCGGCTGGGCGTGGCTTCCGGCCGCTCCTTCTTCATAGGGCGTATTGGAGATCCTCAAACCCGCAATAAGCAGGGCCGGAAAATCGGTATGGTCCGCGATAGCAGCGGGGTCAAAAATATTAAACCCTTTGATGCCGCCGAATAGCAGTTCGCCGGTCGACAGCCGCAGGGCCGCATTGTAGTTAAACTGGTTGCTTTGCAAACCATCCGATTCATAAAAATTCTTACACTGTTTGCTGTCGGGATTGTAACGGACAATACCATTATAGGTGCTCATCCACAGGTTGCCCTTATTATCTTCCTCAATATTTAATATAGCGTTATTGGGTAATCCTTGCTGCTCTGCGATGGTTTTGGCTTTACCGGTACTGCGGTCAAACTCGAGTAAACCGCCCCCTTCGGTGCCCACCCAGAAATGATGGGCTTTGTCTTCATAAAGCGCACGGACGTTGAAATCCATATCATAATACCGGTGCTGCCGGTTTTTCCTATCTGCTTTGATCAGTTTAGTATAAGTACCGAACCAAAGATCACCGGCCCTGTCTTCCCCAATGGTAATTATATCGCGCAAGCCGGGATCAAAGCACTCGAACCGGTTGGCGGTTTTATTAAAGCGGTAAATGGTGCCGCCCATACAAGTGCCGGCCCACAGCGTGTTCTGGCTATCGATGTATAGTTTCCATACAAACTTATCTTCATAACCATTCAGACTGCACGAATATTTCTCAAAAGTGTGCTTTGCCCGGTTGTACCGGTTGATACCACCTCCAAAGGTGGCTACCCAAATATTGTTATCCTGATCCTTCACAATGCTGGTTACATTATCGTTGCTGAGGGACCCGGGATTGTTTTCTTTATGGGCAAAAGCAGTATAACAATTCTGCTGGCGGTTCCAGATAGAAATGCCGCCGCCATCGGTACCTATCCAGATGTCTTTATGTTCATCTTCACAAAATGAAAAAGCAAAATTGGCGGCCGGGCTCCCATCTGCCAAAGGATTTGTTGCGATGGTAGTAAAGCGGGACTTTTGTTTATCCAGGATATTAATACCGCCGCGGAGTGTGGCAATCCACTTACGTTGGTCCTGATCCTCATACACGGCATACACGGCGTTACTGGTAAGGGATGATTTATCTTTCCCGGTTTGGAGCTGCCGCGCGGCGCCACCTGCTGCTGGCATTACAAAAATACCGTCGCCATCAGTAGATACCCACAGTTGGTGGCCCGCATCGATCATCAAACCGAACACCTTAGTATCCTGCTGCCGTGTTGCTTGCAGCGAGCGGGAAAGTTGGTTAGTGGCGGGATCATACCGGTATACGCCATCATCGGTGCCCATCCACAACAATCCTGCATTATCAGCCAACAGGCAGTTCCCTCTTTTTTGCTGTTGATTTACCACCGTGATACGTTGCTTGTCTTCCTCGTAGCGGCAAAGCCCCACATTCTGCACAATGAGCCAGCAACGGCCCTGCACGTCGTTCACGATACCGGGAATATTACCGGTAAAAACAGTATCGCCATTTACCAGCGGCACCTGCCTGGCCAGGCCACTATTGGGCGGATACACCAATAGTCCGTGGTTGGAAGTGCCCATCAACACCTCTCCCCTGCGATTTGTAACAATCGAATACACTTCTGACAATACCGGTAACGTATCTTTTTTTCCCCATGAAGAATAATATACGGGCTGAAATAATCCAGTTGGTCCTTTTACCCGGTTGGCGCCATGCTTGGTGCCTACCCACATATAGCCGGTAGAATCTTCCGCAATGGTAACAATGCGGTTATTGGCCAGGGAGTTAGGTACTTTAAGCTGTTGCCGGGAAACTTTGAAACCGTACCCGTCAAAACGGTTTAGCCCATCGTAGGTTCCAAACCACATAAACCCGTAACGGTCTTTATGGATGCAGGTAACGGAGTTATTCGACAGCCCCCGCTCAATGCCGAGATGACTAATAGGTTGTTGTGCCTGTAGAATACTACAGGCAAACAGCGCTGCTAAAAACAGGTATATAATACTGGTACGTGGGTAAGGAATATAGATCACTGTATCTTGCTTTGAAGATCCTTTATAAGATGCCTTCAACCAAGATAATGATTAAATACTAATGGGGCAAAAAACGTCGGTTGGTCATAGCAGGTAAAAAAGGCAGCTGTTCTTTGAAAGAACAGCTGCCGGTTCATCACTCAATAACCGGGATTTTGCACGAGGTTATTATTTTTCTGTATTTCAGTTCTCGGTATAGGAAACAACGTTTTATTAATGTTGTTGGTAACTGCATGCGATAACCACGATTTTTTGGTAAATACACCAAACCGGATCATATCCGTACGCCGGTGCCCTTCCTGGTCAAATTCCCATCCCAGCTCATCTAAAAACCGTCCGTACCGGATATCTGCTCCGCCTTCATTGGTGAACTGGTTGTTTACCTTATCCTGCTGGCCATAGGCATAGCTACTGCCCAGCTGCAGTTGCGCACCGGTAACAATCGCCTTCGCAGGATCCGCTGCGAAACTTCGTTGTCTTACCTGGGTAACAATAGCGGCGGCAGCATTGGCATCGCCGTTTCTCAGCAGCGATTCCGCTTTCATCATCAATACTTCTGCATACCGGAAAATCGGGTAATCATTGCTTAACCTGTTGGTAGCACCCATTTTTATTTCAAATTTACCAAGGCGGAAACCATGTACGGACTCTCCTTTTTCCAGTCCGGGTAATTCATTTATAAAGGCCAGCGGTTTACCGGCAAAATCGCCCTGGGCTACATACAACATTTGTCCTGATGCGGTATATTGCTGCCCTTTGATCCAGTTACGCTGGTAACGCGCATCGGCCGGGTCAAAAGTGCTTAGAAACTGGGGGATACCGCAAATACCACCCCATGGCGTATTCTTAAGGTTGTAGGTGGCCTGGTTTTCCTGTTGCAATGTTTGCATATGAAGATCAAAAGCATTCCAGTTATTTGTATAGTCTTCATCCATCGGTAACGCAAAAACAATTTCTTTCGAATTCTGATTCTCCGTTACAAACACATTTTTCTGTGCGCCCTCCAGTATATAGGCTTTGGAATTGATGACACTGTCGCAGGCGGCAACACATTCCACCCACTTGGTTGTTCCCGTATAAACACCGGCATTCAGGTACATTTTGGCAAGCAGTGTAAACGCAGCCCACTTGTTAAATTTACCGTAGGTAGCAGCATTGTTATCTGCGCTGAGAAAAGGGATATTATCCAATAACTCCTTTACAATAAAATTGTATACTTCCAGCCTGGTATTTTGTTTGGGGAGAAAACCTACCGGCAGATCAAACTTTGTTACAATAGGAACATTGCCGTAAAAATCGCATAGGATGGCGTAGTAAGATGCCCGCACGACTTTCAGCTCAGCAAGCGTTGCTTCTTTTCCTTCCGCAATCTGGATAAGTCCGGATTCTATCTGGTAAATAATCCTGTTGCAGTTGGTAATACCTGCGTAGGTCCGTGACCAGGTTTGCTTCACCACATCGTCATCCGTGGTCCAGGTATGCTTATGTAATCTTTGATAAACACCATCATCAAACCATCCCCACGGGCGCTTCGGGATCACCAGCTGGTCGGCTGAAACTTCCTGCGCGCGCCACAAGCCGTTCCAGTCGAGCAATATAAAACGCCACTGTGAATAAGCCGCTCCTACCAGCGAAGGCAGGTCTGCCTTGGTAGGCTTAAATGAAGTGGATATGATGGCAGTATAAGGTGTGTCTTTTAATTTGGTACAGGCGGGCAAGGTAATGGTAACAGCAAGGATTACCACGAACGTATAAATGATGCTAAACTTTTTCATCAGCTAATATTTTCAATGTTAAAAATTCAGATTCACACCTACGGTAAATGAACGTGTAGTCGGATACTTGTCCCGGTCATCCATGCCAGGACTCAGTCCCATACGGTTTACTTCCGGATCCAGCCCTTTGTACTTTGTAATGATAAACGTATTCAGAGAGGATGCGTAGACACGCGCCCCCTTTATGCTTTTACTTTTTATGTGTTTAAATGTGTAGCCTAAAGTGATATTATCCACCTTCCAGAAATCCCCGTTTTCCACATAATAGCTGTTAAACTCCAGCGCATTTACCTTCAGCGCTGTTTTCCCAAACACCGGATCATAGGCGGATTTCAAAATATTATAGTTCTGAATAGCCGGGTTCTCCATATACATTCTCTGGGAGTTGATGATCTGGTAACCAAATGCACCTCTCATAGTGATACCCAGATCAAAATCTCCATAGGAAAAATTATTGTTCCAGCCTGCATAGTATTTCGGCAACCCGTTACCGATCACTTTCTTGTCTTCAAAACTATGCGCAAAATCATCGTACTTAACGGCCTTTCCGTCTCTTCCTTCATAAATCCACTTGCCGTTATCATCGATGTCAATTACTTTGTATCCGTAGAAATCACCAATCCCTTTACCAATGGTCACGATATTCGTAAACGTTTGTATGGGCACACCTGCGCCGCCGGTAGTGAAGTAAGGCGTGGTAGTTTGATACAGTTCATTCGAAAGACTGATCAGTTTATTGGAGTTGGTAGAGAAGTTCACGCTGGTATTCCAGACAAAATCCTTTGATTTTACCGGCACAAAATTCAACATGATCTCTATTCCTTTGTTCTCCATCTTTCCCACGTTGGCCGTTGTGCTGGGGTAAAGATTGGGCGGACTTGGCACGGCGTAGTTATACAGCAAGCCTGAAATGCGGCGGTTATACACATCTATGCTACCGCTTACTCTTCCCTTCATCAAACTGAAATCCAAACCGATGTTAGCTTCGCCTTTTTCTTCCCACCTGATAAATGGGTTACCATTGGTGGCAGGAACCAATATCCTTGTCCACTTGCCGTTTGTATACACATAATCGCCGTAGGTGATGAGCGGTTGACTGAGGAATCCATCCTGTGGCGGATTTCCTGTGATACCATATCCGGCGCGCAGTTTCAGGTCATCAAATAAATCCTGGCCTTTCATAAAACTTTCATTGGAAATTCTCCAGCCGCCTGAAACAGCCCAGAAATTACCCCAGGGACTCTTGGCGCCATATAGCTGACTGGCCCCTTCACGCCTCAAACTCGCCATCAGCAGGTATTTATCATCATAGCTGTAATTCAATCTTCCAAAAAAGCTGATCAGGTTTGTTTCCGTTTTATTGCTGCTCATATTGGCCAGCTTATTCTTTATACCTTCTCCCAGTCCAAGGTTATTATATCCGAAAACATCTGTCGGAAAATCCTGGTTATCGGAATACATACCGGAAGAGGTATTCTCCTGGTAACCATAACCACCCAGCAATACGACCTGGTGCTTCCTGAAAGACCTGGAGTATTCCGCTGTCCACTCTGTGAGCCGGTCTATAGACAGGTCTGCGCTTACGGAGGCAAAACCGTTTAAACCGCTTTTAATGGTTGAAATATGTTTTTTACTTTCTGAATAACCCTTGTTGGCATTAAACCGCGCATAGGAAAACAGTGCGGATAATTTTAAATTATTAATGGGCCTGTAGGTAAGGGTGGCATTCATACGGGAGTTTACATTTTTTGCTTCGCCATCGCTTTCATACAAAAGGGCCAACGGATTTTCGTAATCAAAGTTGCCGGTTTGCTCATAAAAATCGCCGTTGGCATTGCGCACCGGTTCTGTAGGATTGCGGATCACCGTTTGCCGGTAGATCCATCCGTTAAAACTGTTATCTCCGTTATTATTTCTTGTGTAATTATTTGTTTGATTTAAGATGCCGATGTTCAGTTTCAGTTTATCATCAAACATGCTGTGGTTCACGTCAATCCTGCCGGTAAAGGTGTTGTTATCACTCTTTCTGAAAATGCCCTGCAATGCCCGGTAGTTGGCAGATACCAGGTAATTGGTTTTGTCGTTGCCCCCCCTGATCGTGAGATTATGTACCTGTGTCAGCGGCGTGCGGGTGGCTTCCTTTAACCAGTCGGTGTTACTGCCTGCATCCCATGCGGCCAGCCTTGTTCCTGCCTTGATCTGATCACGGTAATCCTGTGCGGTGAGCATGTCAAGCTTTTTTGAAATCACCTGGGTGGTAGCATAGCCGCTATAATCAACGTTGTTGGTAAAACTGCCCTTTGCTCTTTTGGTAGTGATGATGATTACACCATTTGAACCGCGAACACCATAAATGGCGGCGGAGGAACCATCCTTCAATACATCCATGGAAGCGATATCTTCGGGCGCCACTGTTTTAAGGTCGCCGGGAATCCCATCAATAATTACCAGCGGGTTAGCGTTAGCGCCATATAAAGTAGTGTTACCTCTCAACAAAATTTGTGTTCCGTCGGTAGGGTTACCACTGGGTGAGGCAATCGTTAAGCCGGCTACTTTGCCCTGGAGTAATTGTCCGGCGTCGAGTACGGGTCCCTTCACGAAATTATCTGCCTTCACGGTTGCTACTGCACTGGTTACATCCGCTCTTCTTTGTGTGCCATAACCAATTACCACCGCTTCCTGCAGGTTGGCTACTGTTAGCTTCATCACCACATTTATAGCTGTTTTACCGGATACAGGCAACTCCTGGTCCTGGTATCCAACATAGGAAAACAGCAATATTGCGGCTTCATCATCGATGGTCAGTGAATATTGTCCGTCCACGCCGGTGGAGGTGCCGGTATGCCCGTTTTTTACTTTTACGCTTACGCCGATCAACGGTTCGCCTTTGTCATCAGTAACTTTACCTTTGACGGTTATTTGCTGAAAGTCTTTAGTGCCGACATATATATCCTGCGGAGCTGCTTTGGCTGCTTTTTCCGTTACAATGATCAACCGGTCTTTTTCCAGGTAGTCCAGGTTAGTATCTTTAAATATCCTGGACAGCACGGCAGCTACGGATAATGATTCCCCTGTAACGGATATATTGCTGTATTTAGCCACCAGCTTATCGTTATATACAAAACCCAAACCGCTTTTCTTTTCAATGATGGCCAGCACATCTGCCAGTAACCTGTTTTCTACATGCACATTAATCTTTATCTCCCTGGCCGCCTGACCAGAGGAAGTACCGGCCAGCAATACCTGGGTACCCAATATTGTCAATAAAAACAGTCTGCAACTGATGCCCATCATTCTCTGAATGGCATAGAGATAATACCAAATGATCTTTTTCATACATTTGAATGCTTTGGTTAAATAAAACGGCTTGCTTATTTTTAAACGCTGCTGATCCGGTCATGCATAAGAAACGTGGATGGACCGGTCTTTATATCCTGCGGATAGCTGTTGTATATCAGAACAGTACCACATTATTTTTTATGGAATAGGTCAGTCCATTCGCTTTGGCAATAGCGAAAAGGATTTTATCTAATGAATCAGTGGCCTCAAAGTTGGCGGTGAAGCGGATTTCCCTGCTGCCGGGCGTTTTAAATCCGATCTTCACATTAAAGCGGTTTTGTAAAATCAGCGCAACATTTGCCAGTGTCTCATTTCTGAATTGAAATCTTCCCTGCACCCAGCTAATACTTTCATCCGCGTTCACGTGATTTTTAGCCTGTTGTCCGGTAGTGGTGTTAACGGTTACCTGCTCATCCGGCAACAGTACCACCGGTGTTTGCCCGGAGGCTCCGTTTACCGCAACGCTGCCGCGTATTACCGTCACCTTCACCGCTTCAAATGACTGGTACGCCTGTACGTTAAAGGCCGTGCCCAATACCCGTGTATGCGTTCCCGTTGTAGCTACCACAAAAGGGACTTTATCGTTGGGCTGTATATCAAAAAAGGCCTCTCCATCGAGCAGGGTTACTTCCCTGGTGTGGCGGTCAAATTTCACCCGGTACCTTAGTGTGGAGCCGGCGTTCAGTATTACCGTGGAGCCATCGCTTAATGTCAGCTTCTTCCGCTCTCCCTTTGGCGCCACCACAACTGCATACTGAATGGCAGCTGAACCGTGGATGAAATAGGCGCGCTTGTAGTAGCAAAATGCCAGTACAAACGATACCAGCATCACCGCAGCTGCCATCTTCATTATAACCGGGAATCGTATCCATCCTTCCTGTCGTATCTGCCTGTCTATTTTCTGTTTGATGCTATGCAGCTTTCTGTCCCTGTCGTATACTTCCGTGTCTCCTTCAGCGGCAAGCCTGTCAAATCCTGCCTCCAGCTGCCGTTCTTCTTCAGGGGTGCATTCCCCTCTTAAATAACGATCCAGCAGGCGCTTAAGGTCATTTTCTTTCATCAGCAATTATTTGAAATGCGGGACATTATACCAGCTGCGTATTCATATCAGTGATGCGAAATTTAAGGCAGCTATTAAGGAAGTGTTCAAAAATAAACGGTGGTAGTAGATGGAATAAAAAAATTTCAGGATTTTTTTAGCCTTGCAGTCTTACGTGAAGAAACTTCAGTGCATTACTAATCTGTTTCTTCACCGTTTTATCGGAGATATTTAATTTATGGGCAATTTCTTTATAGGAGAGTTCTTCTTTCCTGCTTAAAATAAATACCTGCCGCATTTTCAAGGGCAGTTTATCTACTTCCCTGTTCAGCAGTTTGGTCAGCTCATTGGCCGCCAGTTGCCGTTCAAACAGGTCGTCTTCTTCGTTGATGAGCAGGCGCCACGATGCTCTGAAGTTGTTCTTTTTTATTTCGTTACGTATATACCTGAATCCCCCGTAGCGCACACAGGAAAACAGGTAGGTACTGAGTGATTCAATGCCATCCGGGTTGTTACGGCGCTTCCATAATGAAACAAATATCTCCTGCAGGATATCTTCTGCCTCCGCGGTGTCCTTAATTGCTTTTACCAGGTAACAGTACAACCGCTCCCAATATCTCGCGTAAATCACATCAAATGCTTCCCTGTTATCTTCTTTCAGCAAATTTAAAAGAACATCGTCTGCAAATTGTTGAAGATGCACATCATTCATATGTGGAAAATTAACATAAACGTGAAACCGGCCCCGGAACTGACTTACCTGCGGCTCGTAACTAATAACATAGTGAATCTGAAAACCCGATTAATAATTGTCTAATATACAATTAAAATTAATCAGCGGATCTTTTTGGTAATATTTTTTTAATACAGCTACCTTCGGCAGGCATAACCGGCTGCCCATTACTGCCCGGAGCCGGTAACCGGTATAAAAAACAGGGAGCCGGAACATTGTATATACATGCATTCCTCTCCGCGCAGTGATAATCATTATTTAATATCTGCCGGCAGCTATTTTATGGGTTCGGTTGTATTTTTGTTTGTCGGGAAATTACTATCGGTAAATAAATAAACACAGCATTGACTTCCTTTCTGAACTCGGTTGACGTGGCGGCATTTGATGCCATCTATCATCAATATCATCATGCAGTATTTAAGAATATCTGCCTGCTGGTGGAGCAGCACGATGTGGCGGAAGATATCCTGCAGGAAGTATTTCTCGCCTTCTGGAACAGCCGGCACCAGTTGGATCTCGCACAGGGAGCAGGTAACTGGCTGTTTGTGGTAAGCTATCATAAATCATTACAATACCTGAAAAAGACAGCTGCCGAAAAATCAAAACTGGCCGTATACCCCGCTATCCGGGAAATGATGGAAGATGACAATGCCGTACTCCGGGAAAGCAGGCTCGCACTGATCAACGAAGCCATTAACCTCCTTTCCCCCGGTAAAAAGAAAGTATTCCAGTTATGCCGGCTGGAAGGTAAAACCGCCGCTGAGGCCGCCCGCATCCTGGGCATTTCACATCATACCGTAAAAGAATACCTGCAGGCCTCCTCCAAATCCATACGCGCCTACATCGCCTCCAACCAGGCCACTGTACCAGTGGTCGGAACACTCTTCCTCACCATTTACCTGCAATAAATAGCGCCATTTTTGTTAACAATTCCGTAACCTTCACCGCCCCCCTCTTTTTACCCCTCCGCTGCTTTTTATAACTGAACAACATGAAACAGATCATCGCACTGATACAGAAAATCAAAGACGGCAGCGCCACCGCTTCCGATGTGGCATTACTGGAGAATATGCTGGCACAGGAAGAAGATGCTGCCCTGCGGCAATCGCTGCAGGAAACCTTTGACCGTACCGTAGCCTCGGGCGAGCAGGTACTGACACCGGAAAAAACAGCGTCTATACTAAAGCAGCTTCACCACAAAATGACGCCGCAGGAAATACCGGCACGTCATCGTATCGGTAAACTGCTCCCCTACGCGGCGGCAGTGGCAGGATTGCTCCTGCTCGCAGGCATGACCATGATGTACCATTATACCCTGCCCAAACAAGGGCGCAACAACATCGCGAAAGCAACTCCTCAGCTGAAGTTTATCCGGAATACTACCGGCAAGGCAGTGATGATCACTTTGCCGGAAGGCTCAGCGGTAACCATGGAAGCCGGCGCCACACTCCGGTATGCGGATAGCGCGCTGCGTAATGTTACGCTGCAGGGCAAAGCGCTCTTCGAGGTAAAAGCTAATACCAACAACCCGTTTACGGTAAATGCCGGCAACATCGAGAGTATCGCATTGGGTACCCGGTTTACCGTAGATGCACAACAGCCACAGGCCGTTACCGTAAAACTGGAAACAGGTAAGGTGCGCGTGCACGCAAAAGATGGCACTACCAAAGAAGATATTTATTTATTACCCGGCGAAACAGTTCATTTCGATCATGCCATACATCAATACGCTATTGAAAAAGCGGCTGCGGATAATACCGGCAAAAACGCCGGCGCAACACATGCCGTACTGATGACATTCAACAATGCACCGCTGGATAGCGTGTTGAACAAACTGGCAACAGTTTTCCATACCGGCATCCGGTATGAACACAGCGATGTGGATGGCGCTTATTTCACCGGCCAGGTATTAAAAACAGATTCCCTGCGGAATATCCTGGAAGTTATTTGTCAGCTGAACAACCTGGAACTTGCGCAGGAAGCGGAAACAATGTTGATCAGGAAGACCAGGTAAAATCATTCATCTACCGTTATATAATATTTAAACGCCTGCACCATGTGCACGTGGAGGGCTATCTATTTTTTAAACTTTAACTAACACTTGTTAAAAAATGATCAGACTATTAAAAAAGTACTGCTGTGTACTTTTAGTATTCATCTGTGCATTGCACGCCCATGCGCAGGATGCGGATATCGCTGTGACCATTAAGGGGAGTGTAAGAAGTGAAGGCGGAGATCCGCTGCCCGGCGTATCTGTAATGGTGAAACAGCATAATGGCAGCGACAGAATGAACACCACTACAGACGACAAAGGCCTGTTCAGATTGCAGGGAATGAAGCCAGGCGTGGCATATGATTTTACGTTTAGTTTTATTGGTTATGAAAACAGCCTGTTAAACGGATTCCAGGTAAAAGATGGCAACAGCAACCTCCTGCTGATCCGTATGAAAGAAGCAAGCAAAGGATTAAATGAGCTGGTAGTAGTAGGATATGGTACCCGCAGCAAGAAAGAACTAACCGGTTCCGTGTCTTCACTGCGCTCGTCTGATCTGAAACAACAGGCGATCACCTCCTTTGATCAGGCCCTGGCCGGCAAAATGGCCGGTATCCAGGTAATGCAAACCAATGGCGCACCCGGCGGAAACGTATCTATCCGTGTACGCGGTATAGGTTCCATCAGCGCCGGCAACAACCCGCTGTTTGTAATAGATGGCGTACCCATTACCAACGATACCCGCAGCGCCTCTCCCGGCGTGAATAATTACCAGCAGCCTTTTAACCCGCTGGCATCTATCAACGTGAATGATATCGCTTCCATCGATGTGCTGAAAGATGCTGCATCAGCAGCCATTTACGGCTCCAGGGGCTCTAACGGCGTAGTACTGATCCGCACGAAAAAAGGACAGGCAGGCAAAATGAGTGTCAGCTATGACGGCAGTTATGGCGTGCAAACGGTTAACAAACATGTGGACGTACTGAATGCCTATGATTATGCACAACTGGTATACGAAGGGCATAACAACGCCTACCTCGATGCAGTGCCCACCGGCAAACCAACGGACCCCAACAGCGTAAGGCCCAACAACCCTTCCACCCGGATTCCGCCACAAATACTGCCTTACCTGGAAGGTAAACCCGGTCTTACGAACACCGACTGGCAGAAAGAAATTTTCAGGCAAGCGCCTATGCAAAGTCATACCGTAAGCATATCAGGCGGGAATGAAAGCCTTTCCTATTATTTTTCTGCTAACTACTTTAACCAGGATGGTATCGTGATCAACAACAACTACAAACGCTATTCCAGCCGCTTCCGGGTTGACGGCAGCAACGGTAAATTCCGTTTTGGTGTGAACATGACGCCTTCCTATACAGACAACCATGTGGTAAATGCCGAAGGTCCCTGGTTTGCGCCCAATTCCGGCGTTATTGCACTGGCGCTGGGCTATGCCCCTATTTTCCCGGTACATAACCCGGATGGCACCTTTGCTGACTCGGTAAACGTATGGGGATACGGACAAACCAACCAGCTTAACCCTGTAGCGGTAGCTTCGCTGGTGAAAGACCGGATCAAAAATTTCCGCCTGACGGCCAACGCTTATATGGAATATGAATTTATCCCCAACCTGAAATACAGGATCTCCGCAGGCACAGATCTGAACAGCTTCCGCAGGGATTATTACCGGCCCTCCAATTTGCCGCTTCCTTCGGGTACCCTGCCCTCTGTAGCTACCGGTTTCTCTAACACCGACATGTACACCAACTGGCTGACCGAACATACACTGACCTACAACAAAACTTTTGGC
Organism: Chitinophaga hostae; assembly: GCF_018224885.1. Lineage (GTDB taxonomy): Bacteria > Bacteroidota > Bacteroidia > Chitinophagales > Chitinophagaceae > Chitinophaga > Chitinophaga hostae. The sequence continues at coordinate 19,876 of NZ_JAGTXB010000019.1, forward strand.
AGGCACAAATTAGATGTGCTCACAGGATTTACAGTACAGAAAGAAAACCAGGAACACAATACCCTTACTGCTAACAACTTCCCCACCGATATCGTTACCACCCTCAACGCAGGACAGGTAAACGCCGGCGGTTCCACTCTTGAGCAGTGGAGTCTGAACTCCTGGCTGGGCAGGGCGCAATACAGCTACGCCGACAAATACTTCCTGACCGCCTCCGTACGACGCGATGGTTCGTCACGCTTCGGCATCAATCGTAAATGGGCTTCCTTCCCCGCCATATCAGGTGCCTGGCAGGTTTCCAACGAACCTTTTTTTAAAACCATAAAACAGATCAGCTCACTCAAAATCAGGAGCAGCTATGGATTAACCGGTAACTTCCAGATCCCGAACTACGGCTCACTGGCACAAATGAGCAATGCCAATAGTAACTATATCCTGGGAAACCAGGCGCTGGTAAACGGCGTATCTATTACCAGCCCGGCCAATCCGGATCTTACCTGGGAAAGCATGGCCAGTTTTGATGTTGGACTCGAACTGGGATTATTTAACGAGATATTGAACCTCACCGTTGATTACTATAATGCAAAAACTACCAGGCTGCTGCTCAATCTGCCCGTTCCCGGCGCATCCGGCTTTAGTACCTATCTGCAAAATATAGGCGCGGTTAACAATAAAGGAGTGGAAATATCCCTGTCGTACAACAAAAAGATCGGGAAAGACTGGCAGCTGGAAGGCAATGCCAACATCGCTTTTAACAACAATAAAGTAACTAAACTGGGACCTTCCGGCGCACCTATTATTGCCACCGGCGGCACCGGCAATACTTACTTCATTACTAAAATAGGTGAAACGATCGGCTCCTACTACCTGTACCAGACAGATGGTATCTACAAAGATCAGCACGACCTCGACGTATCTGCCAAAACCAGCAACCCCACACGTGTAGGTGACCTGAAATTTAAAGATATCAATGGCGATGGTAAAATAGATGCCAACGACCGGACCATTGTAGGCAGCTTCCAGCCAAAATATATTTTTGGTTTCAGCAATACCCTCCGTTATAAAAACCTTGACCTGAGCGTTGCTATCCAGGGCAGCCAGGGCAATAAGATCCTTAATCTCTTCAGACGCTATATCGCCAACGTGGAAGGTAATTTCAATAATCTCAGTGAAGTAAAAGACCATTATGTTTCCCCGGAAAACCCCGGCAATGGATTAGTCAATCGTGCCAACAGGCTGGCTACTGGCGGTAATGGCATCACTTCCTCCTGGCATGTGGAAGACGGTTCCTATATCAGGATCAGGAATATTGCACTGGGCTACAACTTCCGGCCGGCAATGCTCGGCAAGGCAGGCATCTCCTCCGCGAGGATCTATGGCGCTGTTCAAAATCCGTTTACTTTCTCCAAATATTCTTTATTCAACCCGGAGATCAGCAACCGTACGGAAAACGCGCTTACCGCCGGAGAAGACTATGGTTCCTACCCGTTGGCACGCACTTATATGATTGGTCTTAACGTCACTTTTTAATGCAGCAAACCATGAAAAAATATAAACTCTTTCTCCCGGTATTGGTATTGATTTTTGCTTCCTGTAACAAAAAGTTCCTGGACCTTAATCCCGTTTCCACCATCGCACCGGGACAATTCTTTAAAACGGCCGGCGACGCGGTAACGGCTGTAAATGGCTGCTATGCCTCCCTGGCGCAGAGCAGCCAGTATGGCGCCACCTTCGAAACACTGATGGAAGCACGGGCCGATAATTTTACCGACCAGGATCCTTCTTCCAACGCCGGGCAAAACTACCAGATCAACCGTTATTCCGACAATCCCGGTAATACCAACTTCTATAATGCCTGGGTAGGCGTGTACAACGGCATCTTCCGCTGCAATACACTACTGACTGCCATAGATGGCATCAGCATGGATGAAACACTAAAAAACCGTATTAAGGCAGAAGCACGTTTTATCAGGGCGCTGGATTACTTTAACCTGGTAAGACTATGGGGAGCAGTACCGCTGCTAACTACCGCCACCGATCCCGTAAATGCGGTGAATCTAAAACGCGATGACGCAGCAGCCATCTACAAACAGGTAGAAGAAGATCTTATTTTTGCCGCCGCCAACCTGCCTGCCACCTATCCTGCTGCTGATCTGGGCCGTGTTACCAACGGGGCAGCAAAGGGATTACTGGGGAAGGTATATCTCTATGAAAAAAAATATGCAGCGGCACAAACCGTATTGCAGGATGTGATCAACAGCAACGTATTTACATTATTACCTAAAGTGGCAGATGTTTTCAGCACCACCAACAAGTATAATGCAGAAATATTATTTGCAGTACGCTATGCAAAAGGAGTGGCCAACCAGGACCATAGCTTCTGGTACGCCAATTCCCAAACCATTACTGTAGATACCACCTTACTCAAAGCCTACGACGACGCCGATCTGCGCAAACCTTTATCAGTAGCCGTAAAGCCCACCGGCAATGCCAACATGATGCCGCGCAAATTCCTGGATGAACCGGTTAACGGGAATGCCGGTAATGATTTCCCGGTACTCCGTTTCGCAGATGTGCTGCTGATGCAGGCGGAGATATTGAATGAACAGGCATACAGCGCTACAGGCAACGCGTTTACTTACCTCAATTTGATACGTACCCGCGCAGGCCTCGCTGAATTATCTGCCGCCGATCTGCCCAACCAAAGCAGCTTCCGGAATGAAATATACCGCCAACGCCGCCTGGAGCTGCCATTTGAATGCGACCGCTGGTTTGACCTGATTCGTACCAACCGCGCAGTTACCGAAATACTGGCGAATAAAAAAGTAACGCTGCCAGGCTTCCGCCTCATTTATCCTATACCGCAGCAGGAAATAGATATCATGAATAACAAAGCAACGTTCCCGCAAAACCCGGGGTATGAGTGATACCAGCTTTTAGCTATTAGCTGTTAGCTTTTAGTAAATGCAGCGGAGTTTGTCTTTACCAGGATTAAACTGATTTTATTGATTGCCCGATTTTATTTTTTAAATCAAGTATCATCACAAGAAAAAAATCTTGTAAATCATCAAAATCAGTTTAATCCTGGTAAAGACAAACTCCGCTGCATTTACTAAAAGCTAAAAGCTAAAAGCTAAAAGCTGGACAGCCCTACCTGCAGGCCGCGGAGTTCCGCCAGCCCTTTTAGTCTTCCAATGCAGGAGTACCCCGGATAGGTGGTCTTTTCCAAGTCATCGAGCAACTGGTGGCCATGATCCGGTCTTACGGGTAAGGAAACATTCCGTTGCTTCATCAGCAGCAACAGCTCACGAACAATCGCCACCATATCGGCATCGCCATTTAAATGGTCTGCTTCATAAAAGTTCCCGGATTCATCCCGCCGCGTGTTGCGCAGGTGAAGAAAATGAATATGCTGCCCCAATCGTTGAATAATTTCCAGCAGGTTATTATCCGGTCGTACTCCCAGCGATCCTGTGCAGTAACATATTCCGTTTGCCGGCGAAGGAACCGCCTGTACAATTTCAAGCAAGTCCTGCGCGGAGCTTACCACGCGAGGTAAGCCCAGCACCGGGTAAGGCGGATCGTCGGGATGAATGGCCATTTTCAGATCCAGTGCAGCAGCCACCGGCACCACTTCTCTCAAAAATGCAAACAAATGTGTTCTTAATTTTTCGGCGTCTATATGCTGATAGGTTTCCAACGCTGCTAAAATCTCCTGCGGTGTAAAACGCCCGGTGCTTCCCGGTAAACCAAGCAACGCATTCTGAAACACCCTGTTCTTGTCGGCCTCCGTATGCGTATCCAGCCAGGTCTCCGCAGCCAGTATTTCATCTGCGGTATAATCCTTTCCGGCATGTGGTCTGCACAACATAAAAACATCAAAGGCAACAAAAGCGGCGCGTTCGAAATAAAGCGCTTTACTTCCATCGGGCATCGTATAACTGATATCCGTGCGGATCCAGTCGAGCACCGGCATAAAGTTGTAGGTAATCACCTTCAGCCCGCAGGCCGCCAGGTGTTGTAAACTCTGCTGGTAATTTTTGATGTGGGTGAGATAATTCCCGCTGCGCCGTTTTATATCTTCGCTCACCGGCAAACTCTCTACTACCGTCCAGCTCATACCCACGGCTTCGATCAGTTGTTTTCGTTCCACGATTGCTGCTATCGGCCACACATCACCCACGGGGATCTGATGCAATGCCGTAACAACGCCGGCGCAGCCCGATTGCCGGATATCCCTTAAGCTAACAATATCATGCGGTCCAAACCAGCGCATGGTTTCATGCATTAACATAAAAATCCTGTTTTAAAAATAGATGACTATGGTCTGTTCAATATTACCTGCGCAGGTGTTAAACCAGGCGACTGCGCCGTTACCTTAATGGGACCTGTTCCCCCTTTTTTTACACGGATAATTACCAGCGCCAATCCATTAAATGCTTTTCTTTCCGGAGATGGAAAAGCAACCAGGTCTGCCGGATCACCGTTATCCGTGGCGATAATTTCACCCGGCCCCGATACCTCGAAATGAACCGGGTAACAGGCGCTGGGAATCAATACCCCCTCGCTGTCGCATACACGAAGCGTAATAAAGGAAAGATCTTTTCCGTCTGTTGCAATATTGCGCCGGTCAGCTGTTAGTTGCAGCTGTGCGGGTGCCCCGGCTGTTCTTACCGTGTCTGCAGCCCATAACCGGCCGTTCTTATACGTCACCACGCTGAGTATGCCAGGTTGATAGGTAACGCTATCCCAACGCAAACGGTATTCATATTGTCCCTTATGTTTTCTGCCCAGTGAAACACCATTCAGGAACAACTCTGCTTCATCGCCCGATGTAAATACATGCACCGGGATAACCGCTCCCACGCGATCCGGCCAGGTCCAGTGCGGCAGGATATGCGCCATTTTATATGCAGGCCTCCACCTCGACTGGTACAAATAAAAACGGTCTTTTTTAAACCCTGCCAGATCCATGATGCCCGAATAGGAGCTGCGTGCAGCATAATACGGTGTAGGTTCACCCAGGTAATCAAAGCCTGACCATACAAATTCACCGGCTACATAACGATGCTTATCCTGCGAGGTAAATACTTTGTCGGGCGAGGCGCCGAATGCCGCCGTATACAGCTCATAGGCGCTTACCTGCTGCAACCTGCTGTTTCCGCCGGCGCCTTCCTCCACCGGTGCACTGATGGCCGCTGTTACGGGAAACAAATACGTACCGCGTGTACTCAATGCAGAAGCTGTTTCACTACTCACGATCAGCTTCCCGGGAAACCGTTGCCGAAATGCAGGATAAAGCGGCGATGTGCTGATACCCTTTAAACGCTGATACGCCGGCGCATCGCGGATGCCTTCTCCCTGGTAGTTCAAACTCAATATATCCATCACCCGGGGAAAAGGCATGTCCGGTTTTGCATAGTTCATGGATGCCGTGGCCGGCCGGGTACTGTCCTCTTCCCTGACAATGTCATATAGCTCTTTTGCCAGCGTGGCGCCCTGTTCCCCTGTATACTGCTCTCCTACCTCGTTGCCAAAGCTCCATGCCATTACAGATGGATGGTTCCTGTCCCTTCTTACAAAAGCTCTTGTATCAGGTTCATGCCAGTCGGGAAAAATCAGGTGAAAATCCAAAGGTGTTTTCTTTCTTTCCCAGTTATCAAAAATTTCATCGATCACCAGGAACCCCATACGATCCGTTAAATCCAGCAGTTCCGGCGCCGGCGGATTATGCGCCAAACGAATGGCATTGCATCCCAGCTCCCGGAGTATTTCCAGCTGTCTTTCTGCAGCGCGTACATTAAATGCAGCACCTATAGCTCCCAGGTCATGATGTTGATTCACGCCCTGTATACGCACCGGCGCAGCATTCACCAGGAGACCTTTTTCGGCGTCAAAAGTCAACGATCGGACACCAAAGAGGGTCTGGTACTCATCGACCTGTTTCCCGCTTGAAATAAGGCGCGTAACTGCTAAGTACAGGTGGGGATATTGCGCAGGTGGCGGCCCCCATAACAACGGATGTTGCAGGGTAACCTGCTGCGTTGCCTGGTAGCTGGCGCCGGCTTTTACAGTGATCACCGATGCCGGCATGGTGACTATTTTTTTCCCGCCTGCTTCGCCTTTTTCATTTGCCGTGTAGATGTCCGTAACAATTTCGATGGGCCGATCCGCAGCCGACTGATTGCTGGCCCGTACGCTCACCTTAACGATGGCCGACGAAGCGGAAACATTTTCGGTGGTAATAAAAGTGCCCCATTGCGCCACATGTACCGGGTTTACTTTCGTTAACCATACATTGCGGTAAATACCTCCGCCTGGATACCAGCGGGCCGAATTGGTTGGATTATCCAGTCTTATGGCGAGCTGGTTATCACCACCAGGCCGGATGTATGGCGTAAGATCGAGGCGGAAAGAATTGTAGCCATATGGCCAGCCTCCTACCAGGCGGCCATTCAACCAAACGATGGCATAAGACATCGCCCCGTCGATATCCAGGTAAACAGTTTTTCCTTTATCGGCTACCGGGATATTTATTTTCCGGCGATACCAGGCTACCCCCTGCACCGGCAGCCGCCCCATGCCACCACCTACAATCGCATCCTGCTCTTTGTAAAAAGGCCCCTTGATGGCCCAGTCATGCGGCAGGTCAACCACCTCCCAACTGCGATCATCAAAGTTGTTTTGCACAAAAGGAAAGCCCTCCCCCGGATTGCCCGACGGGCGCCGGTGATGCCTGGACGGATCTGCTATAAAATCATTACCGGAAGGCAGTATCCAACGCTTCAACACCTGTTCCGAAGCCTGTACGGCAACAGATGCTGTGGGCTTGCTATCGGCCACTACATTATCATTCCGGTCGGTTACCTCCGGCCGCACATCGTACATCAGTTTATCCGGCGTGGTATCATACCGGAAAAATTTCCAGTGATCATTAATGCTGATACGTTCCCGGTGTATTTCTTTACCCGCACCCACCTGGCTTTTACAGGTATATCCTGTGAACAGGCAGAGTAACAGCATGCAACAGGCGCTGCGAAATGCCAACCGGCGCAGTTCCGGCCATAAGCTAACAATCATGTACCCTGGTTTATTCACTTAAAACGATCCGGTTTCATCCGCTGTCTGCTTAGTTGTAACCCGGGTTCTGTTCCAGCACAGCGCTCCTGTTTCTTTCAATTTCTCCCTGTGGAATGGCCCAGAGATTAAAGCGGGGATCCATATTTACGCCGTAAAAAGGATTGTATTTTTTTACCCGCTCATACAACTTACCCAAACGCATCAACGTCAGCATCCTTTTTTCTTCCACTCCCAATTCCCTTAACCGTTCATCCAGGATATAATCCAGCGTAACGGCGCCGGCCAATACCGGGGAGGCATTCGCTCTTGCCCGTACCACGTTTATATCTGCCGCGGCAGGACCGGTACTTCCCAGCCCCAGGTAAGCCTCTGCTCTCAGTAAATAAGTTTCAGCCAACCTGAACATGTACTGATCTGCATAGGTACCACCTGCGGTAGCTTTTAATTCGTACTTCTTCACCGGGTCGGAAGCACCCGGGTTTACATATAATGCAGCGGGGTGATTGAAAGGTGTGGTGGCTTTTGACTGATAAGGATAAAAAACTCTTGAGGGAAAAGTAATATTAGCGCCGGGTGGAGGATTTTGTGTAGAAATTTTTTGCCCGAAAAACGGGCTCGCAGGATTGGTAGCTACTACTTCTCTTACGAAATTATGGTTCGCATTCCTGATATCATTATTAAAATCACTTTGCCATACTTCATCAGCAAAATGTTTTGAAGGCTGTAAAAAACCAACACCCCTGCCGCCGGTATAATCACCAATGGGCCAGAGGAATAATGCCACACCGTTCACCCGCATGTCGCGGTACAACGGTACGTGTACCCGTTCCAGTTGGTAGTTGCCTGCCATAGCAGTTGACACCGCAGATCCGCCCTGCACATCTGTTTCCAGTTGGATAACCCAGATCCCTTCGGTGTTACCGGCACTTTTCCGGTTCTGATTTTTTGCCTGGAACAGGTCCCAGTATACATCTCCCGGCGTAACCGTGGAGCGTGCACCGAAACGGGTCTTCATTAAGTCAGTAGCCGGATCATCGATCACCGCCGAAGCAGCATTCACGGCATGCTGAAACTGGCCGTCAGCAAGATATACTTCCGATAACAGGTGCTGTGCAGCAAGGTTGGATATTTCTCCATCCTTCACCACGGTAATTCCCGGTAAATTGGTAGCGGCAAATTTCAGGTCCGCAATAACCTGTGTCAATACTTCTTTTTTTGTTGCCCTTACAAAATCTGTTTTCTCTCCCACAATCTCATTTAATACCAGCGGTACACCTCCATATAAATAGGCAAGCGTTCTGTAACCTAAAGCCCTGAAAAACTTTGCCCTGGCTTCAAACAGCACTTTGTTGGCATTTGAAAGCCGGGAAGCAGGAATACGGTCAATAATGGTATTTGACTCTGCCACAATTTTATACAGCTGGCTCCAGTGGTTATTGGTAAGCGTGCCATTGGGACCAAATTCAGCCGACAGGTTGGGGTTGCTGCCCACCGACACTTCCACCGCCATATCTGTTCTGTATAGATACTGCATCGGTTGCCAGTCGCTGGACGTGTAAAATTCACTTCTTACTAATCCGTACAGGTTGTTGACAGATGCGTCAAAATCTTCTGTCGTTTTAAACGCGTTGGCGGTGCTGAGGAACGACAACGACTTTTCATCCAGGAAATCCTGCCTGCACGAAAACGCGAAGCAGAGTATAAACAGGAGTGATGTCCGGTACAATGTTTTCATATAAATATTTTTACAACGTGGTTTTTAGTATACAATGTTCAACCCTACCGTAAAACCTCTCAGAACGGGTCTTCCTCCTATCACCAGGCCCATCGGATTGCCGTCATTATCGTTGGCTTCAGGATCCCATCCTTCCCAGTTTGTCCAGGTATATAAATTTTTGCCGCTCACATACAGGTTGATCGACTGGGCTTTGAATTTCTTCAGAAGACTGGTGGCCAGGTTATAGGAAATGGAAACATCCTGTAATCTCACAAAGCTCCTGTCCTGGTACATACTAGGTTCAATTTTAGCGCGGGAGCCGGAGATATTTCTCGGGTATTTACCGGTGGGATTACCAGGCGACCAGAAGTCAATTCCCTGCAGGTTATTTACCCGGATACTGTTGTCTTCCCGGAAAAATGAGGGGTTGTTATTACCGAGATATCCGTTTCTGCCACCCTGCACGGAGTTCAGAAACAGGCTCACTGTAAAAGCTTTATAAGAGAAATTCTGGAACAGGCTCACCCTGTAGGCCGGCTCCTGCCGGCCCAGGAAAACCCGGTCCGATTGCTGCGTGATATCATTGTCTTTATTCTGATCCACTATCCTGACTGACCCCACCGGAAAACCGGGTATTCTCGGGTCATTGAGCTGGTAAATACCATCCAGCTGGTAATCATAAATGGCTTTGATGGATTTGCCGATAAACAGCGAGCTTGACACCAGGTCATCTTCTTTTCCATCTTTATTGGCGTCCATTCCTGTTAGTGTGATGATCTGGTTTTTGTTGGTGGAAAAATTGGCGGTGGCCGACCATTTAAAGTCTTTCTTATCTATTATGTTATAGGTCAAAGAAGTTTCGAAACCGCTGTTACGGATCTGGCCAAGATTGGTGGTAATGCTGCCAAACCCGGTAACATTGGGGATCGCCACGCTATACAGCAAATCGTAGGTATTGTTCCGGTAATAATCCAATGTACCTGTCAGCCTGTTGTTGAAAGCGTTAAAGTCAACACCGATGTTCAGTCCTTTGGTACGTTCCCATTTCAGGTTGTCGTTACCCAGTGAAGATACCTGCTGACCGAAAGCGGTGGTACCGCCATCACCGAATACGTAGGCTGCGTTGGTAGTTACCCGGGCAATGGAAGTATAACGCGAAGTTTGGTTGCCGTTGATACCATAGCCTGCGCGCAGTTTAAGGTAATCGATGGCAGGTATGCCCTTCATAAAATTTTCTTCCGATAAAATCCAGCCCAGGGCAAGTACCGGGAAGGTGCCGTATTTGTAGTTCTTTGCAAAACCGGAAAACCCATCCCGGCGCAGGATAGCGGTCAACAGGTACCGGTCTTTGAATTTATAGTTTACGCGCGCCATCTGGTAGGCCAGGTTTTCTTCCCAGGCATCGGATTGCGCAAACTGGTTAGTGCCCTGTGAAAGGTTATTATAGCTGAGCGTGAGCCGTGGAAACCCTCTTGCTTCGGAAAAAGTGCTGTTGAACTTTCTTCCTACTGCACCATACAACAAGGTAGCTGTGATATCATGATCGCCAAATTTTTTGGAATAGGTAAGGATGTTATCGAAGGTATAATCATAATAATCCTGGAACTCTTTGTAAGCCCTGCCTGTTTGTCCGGCATCATAAATACTGGAAAAGAAGTGTTTTGATAACCTGTAATTGTTACCGAAGTTCATGCGGTAGTTGAGTCCTTCCAGGAAGGGAAAATCTATATCTGTATAAATATTGGCGAAAAAATAGTTGGTGCGGTCGTAGTCATCCACGTGATAAGTAGTAAATGGATTCGGTTCCAGCGTATTCATCGGGAACGGTATTAATTTACCGGCGGTGTCGTAGGGTACAATTAATGGCGTCATGCGCTGCAAACTACCAAAGGAAGGTTCGGCACCGTCCTGGTTAATAAATGCAGCCGACGACAGCAGGCCTACTTTCCACCAGGATAGCGGTCGTGTTTCGATGTTGGCGCGGATCGATTTTCTTTTAAATTTATCGTTGACAATAAATCCCTTCTGATCCACCAGGCTTCCGGATACAAGGTAGGTAACACGATCGCCCCCGCCGGAAATACTTAGGTTGGTTTCCGAAATGGTGCCGGTATTGGTTCCTTCTCCAAACCAGTCGTAGTTGTTGGGCAGTAATCCGCCTTGCCCGTTACGGATACTGTTATCCGCTACGTCTTCAATTTTAAAATCGGGATTGGGTGTGGTATAATCCGGCGCCAGGTAGGCCTTGTCGTAGAAGGCTTCCTTTAAATAATTAAGATATCCTTCCCGGTCGTATGGTTTCAGTTTACCGATAGTAGGATATTGACTGGTATAGGAAGTAGAAAAGGCGATACGTGGTTGCTGGTTAATTTTTCCTTTCCTGGAGGTGATGAGGATCACGCCGTTGGCTGCCTGCGCGCCATAAACGGCGGTGGAGCTGGCATCTTTCAATACATCAATGGTGGCGATATCATCGGGATTGATGTAGGAAAGGGAGCCGGTGTACTGAATACCGTCGAGGATCATGAGTACGTTCTGGTTACCGTTCAGCGTTACGCGCCCCCTGATGGAGATGGGCGGTGTGCCGCCTGCCACGGTAGCGATGCCAACGTTCAATCCGGGTACGGTTCCCTGCAGGAACTGGCCGATATTGGTGTTGGGGGCTTCCCGTAGCGATTCGAGGTTTACACTGGCCACTGCGCCGGTCAGGTCTTTCTTTTTCTGCGTGCCATATCCTACTACCACTATCTCTCCCACATCTTTTGCAGCGGGGGAGAGCTGCACATTTATCCGGGTATCGTCTTCCACCGTTATTTCTTTGTTGGCGTAGCCGATACTTGAAATAACGAGGACGGCGCCCTTGGTGGCGGTAATTACAAATTCGCCGTTGCCGTTGGTGACCTGTCCTTTGTTGGTGCCTTTGAGCACGACGGACGCGCCGGGCACCGGATCGTTGCGTTCGGTGGTGACGCGGCCGTGGATGGTTTTATCCTGCGCTGCCAGGAGTATGGGCCAGGCAAAAAGACAGGCCGAAAAAAGAATCATCGCCACTACCCGGTTGATGGATAGTTGGGGGATGTTCCTGCTGTTTTTAAAGTTTTCAGTTTTTTTCATAACGTTTAGTGTCATAAGGACAATTATAAAAAATGGTAAAAAACGGGTTGGAATTATGCTAACGTGGTTATTCCTTTTTTGATCGTTTGGTTGACATCAGTGAAACGAATATAAGAAAAAATAGGATTTACGTAACCGATTGCATTTTTTTATTCAAAAAAAGTTCATTTCCTTTGATAAACAAGCAGAAGAAAAATGCCAGAAATGCCAGAAGACCGGGAAGTAACGATATATGATATAGCCAGATACCTGAATATTTCGGCTGCCACGGTGAGCAGGGGGTTGAAAAACAATCCCATGATCAGTAAAAACACCCGGAAAAAAATTGCAGAAGCGGCAAAGTCGCTTGGTTATCAATCAAATACATTTGCCAGCAGTTTAAGAAGCCGGCATACGCATACACTGGGTGTGCTGGTGCCCAGGCTGAACAGTCACTTTATGTCGTCTGCCCTGGCCGGCATGGAAAATGCCGCCAACCGCCACGGCTATAACCTCATCATTGCGCAATCGCTCGAAGATGTGGAGAAGGAAAAACGCAATGCTGCCACCATGTTTAATAAACGGGTAGATGGTCTGCTGATCTCCCTTTCTTATAATACTCAGGATATCCACCACTTAGAGCCTTTCTTCAAAAGGAAAATACCGGTCGTTTTCTTTGACCGCGTGTATCCCCACGACGAAAGCACCTCCGTTGGTATCAACAACCAGGAGGCCGCCTATAATATTACCAAACACCTGATCAGCCAGGGCTGCAGAAAGATCATGCACCTGGGCGGAAACCTGCTGAGGAACGTGTACCAGGAAAGACTGGCCGGCTACCGGAAAGCGCTGGAGGACCACCATCTTCCTTTCAGCAAGAAACTGTATTTAACGGGTCCCCTCTCGGAACAGGCCGGCGCAGATGCCGCCAGGTATATACTGGACCTGCCAGCGGAAGAGCGCCCGGATGCCGTGTTCTCCGCCAATGATACCGCTGCCGTGTATTGCATGCTGACCCTCAAGACCGCAGGCCTGCGTATCCCGGAAGATATTGCCTTTGCAGGCTTTAATAATGACCCCATCAGCCGGGTGATTGAACCCAACCTCACCACCATGGACTATTCCGGTGACAGCATCGGCAATACGGCCGCCACCTATTTAATTAACCACCTCAAAGGCATCAGCAACCTGTATACCACCAATGCTATCACGCTCCGCGCGGATATGGTCATCAGGGCATCGTCGCTCAAAAACAAATTGCCATAAACCAATTTTTTTTATGATATTCACGCAACCGATTGCGAAAAAATATACAAAAAAGGTGATTCCCAGTTAGTTTTTGTATGTTGTCATTGAGAAAAAACAGTTGATTATCCGTATGAAAAAAAACACGTTATTGATTTTATGCCTTTGCTGCTTTCTTATCACCAAAGGAGAAAACGGGTACGATCTCTGGTTGCGGTACAAACCTGTCAGCAATCACATACTGCTATCCGTTTATCGTAAAAATATTACCCAGCTCATCACCGGCGACTCCTCCGCCACGATGAACATTATAAAAAACGAATTGCTCACAGGAATCGCCGGTTTGCTGCAAACAGAAATCGGGTACCACCACAGCGTAACCCGCGATGGCGCCATTATTGCAGGCACGCCCCGCTCCTCTGCCCTTATCCGCAACGCCGGTATTGCCACGCAGCTGCAGGCCGCAGGTGACGAAGGCTTCGTGATCACCACCAAAAAAATAAACGGTAAACAATGCATTCTCATCTCCGGAAATTCAGAAAAAGGAGTACTGTATGGCGCTTTTCATTTCCTGCGCCTCCTGCAAACGGAACAACCCATCACATCATTACATATTGTTTCGGCGCCTAAGATCCGCCTCCGGATGCTGGACCACTGGGACAATCCCAACAGAACAGTAGAACGGGGCTACGCAGGTTTCTCCATCTGGAACTGGCATACCCTGCCTACGTATATTGATCAGCGTTATATCGACTATGCCAGGGCCAACGCCTCCATCGGTATCAATGGCACCGTTATCACGAATGTAAATGCCAATGCAGTTATCCTGACCCCCGCCTACCTGGAAAAAGTAAAAGCGCTGGCGGACGTATTCCGCCCCTATGGCATCAAAGTCTATCTCACGGCCAGGTTCAGCGCTCCTATTGAAATCGGCGGACTAAAAACTGCAGACCCCTTAGATGCCGGCGTACAACAATGGTGGAGAGAAAAAATAAAAGAGATATACACGTACATCCCCGACTTCGGCGGTTTTCTCGTAAAAGCAAACAGCGAAGGACAACCCGGTCCGCAGGATTATAAACGCAGTCACGCCGACGGCGCCAACATGCTGGCCGACGCCATTGCCCCGTTTAATGGCATCATTATATGGCGCGCGTTTGTATACAGTCACGATAACCCGCTGGACCGGCATAAACAGGCCTACGATGATTTTGTTCCACTCAACGGAAAATTCCGCGACAACGTGATGGTACAGGTAAAAAACGGCGCAATCGACTTCATGCCGCGGGAACCATTTCATCCTTTGTTTGGCGCCATGCCCCAAACACCGCTGATGATGGAGTTCCAGGTAACACAGGAATACCTGGGACAAGGAACGAGCCTGGTATTCCTGGCGCCCTTATTCAAAGAAACCCTGGAAAGCGATACCTACTATAAAGGAAAAGGCAGCACCGTAGCCAAAGTGATTGACGGAACACTGGACGGGCACAGGCTCACAGGCATCGCCGGCGTAGCTAATATCGGTAACGACATTAACTGGTGCGGTCATCCGTTTGCACAGGCAAACTGGTACACGCTCGGACGCCTCGCCTGGGATCCTGCTATTTCCAGCGAACAGATCGCCGGCGAATGGTTGCGCATGACCTTTTCCAATCAGCCGGATTTTCTGAAAACGGCATCGCAATTAATGCTGGAAAGCCGCGATATCATTGTACAATATTCCAACCCTATCGGGTTGCATCATATCATGGGTACAGGCCATCACTACGGCCCCGCACCATGGGTGAGTAATCAGCAACGGCCGGAGTGGAATCCTGTTTACTACCATAAATCCGACAGCAACGGCATCGGCTTTGACCGCACCGTGACCGGCAGTAATGCGCTGGCGCAATATTATCCCGGTGCGCGAAAACAATGGGAAAACAGCCATACCTGCGATGAAAAATACCTGTTGTGGTTTCATCATGTACCCTGGAACTTTCAATTGAAAAACGGGCGTAATGTATGGGAAGAATTATGTTTTCAATATTATACCGGCGCCGAACGGGCAGGAAAAATGCGGGATACCTGGAATACACTGCGCCCATTTGTGGATCAGCAAAGATTTGAACAGGTAAGTATGCTGCTGAAAATACAGCACGAAGAAGCTACCTGGTGGCGCAATGCCTGCCTGTTGTACTTTCAGACCTGCAGCAGGCTGCCCATTCCGTTACAGTATGAAAAGCCCGGCCACACACTGGAATATTATAAAAACCTGCGGTTCCCGTATGCTCCGGGTATTTAACCACAGCACTTAAAAACTGAAGAAGGAAAATGACAGCCACAAAAAGAAAACTAGCTATTGTAACAGGCGGCGGCTCAGGCATTGGTCTGGCTATCGCCGAAAAATTTGTGCAGGAAGGAATCCGTGTAGTCATTACCGGTAGAAACCAGGAAAGACTGGATGCTGCCGTTCAGCAACTGGGCGCATTATGCCACGCTATCCCCTGTGATCTGACGCAGCTTGCTTCCATCCCCGCGTTGGTACAATCGGTCATAGATCAGCACGGCCCGATAGATATACTGGTGAATAACGCGGGCACCAATATGAAAAAAGATTTTACGGAAGTAACCGATGACGAATTCCAACAGGTCATCCTGACCAATCTCACTGCCGTGTTTACGATGAGCCGTGAGGTGGTGAAAAACATGTTGCAGCAGGAAGCAGGTTGTATTATCAACATCAGTTCAATGGCAGCGCAATATGGTTTACCCAAGGTGATCGCCTACTCCGCCAGCAAAACGGCCATCGACGGCATGACCAGGGCCATGGCGGTGGAGCTCTCGCCCAAAGGAATCCGGATCAACGCTATTGCACCGGGGTTTATCTATTCCGATATGACCGCAAAAGCATTGGACAGTGATCCGGAAAGAAAGGCAAAGGTATTTGGCAGAACCCCCATGGGCACTATGGGCCAGCCTGCCGACGTAGCCGGCGCCGCCTATTTCCTGACTACTGATGCAGCAAAGTTTATTACAGGAGTGGTATTACCGGTAGATGGAGGAAACAGCATCGGTTTTTAACAACACCCATCATATCAAATGAATCAGCTAAAGATGAAGCAATCAATCTTCCTTCCACTGTTACTATGCTGCATGTTCAGCGGGTTTGCACAGGTAAAGCTGCCCCGGCTGATCCGCGACAGCATGATCCTGCAGCGGGATGAAAAAATAAAATTGTGGGGATGGGCATCTGTCCATGAAAAAATACAGGTCCGTTTCAACGGTAAAGTATATACCACTAAAGCCGATGCCAACGGCAACTGGATGCTGCATTTGCCACCCACCAAAGCCGGCGGCCCTTATCGCATGGACATTACCGGGCTTAATAAAATTACCCTGCATGATATCCTGTTTGGCGATGTATGGTTTTGCAGCGGGCAGTCCAACATGGTTCATCAGCTCAATATTCACGATGTAACTTATGCCAACGAAATTGCCACGGCCAACTATCCGGAGATCCGGCAATTCCTGGTACCTGCGCAAACCAGCCTCTCCGGCTCTCAAACAGATATAACTGACGGGTACTGGCAACCCGCAGTGGGAGAAGCTGTCAGACCGTTTTCGGCAGTCGCCTGGTTCTTTGCCAAAAGACTTCATGAAAAATATAAAATACCTATCGGCATTATCAACGCCAGCGTAGGCGGCACGCCTATAGAAGCATGGATCAGCGAGGAAGGCCTGAAAGCCTTTCCCGGACCCGCTGCCACCATACAAAAAAATAAAGACACTGCTTATATCAACCGTTTCAGGCGTACGGCAGCAGCTATGCCTAAAACACCGGCAGACGCCGGGCTGGCAGGGACTCCCCGATGGTACGACACCAACTATATACCCGGGGGATGGCGCCGCATCAATATCCCCGGCTACTGGGAAGATCAGGGGTTGAAAGATTTAAACGGCGTGGTATGGTACCGCAGGGAAATTGATATACCTGCTGCCATGGCCGGGAAAGCCGCCACCGTTTTCCTGGGGCGCATTGTGGATGCAGATGAACTTTATATCAACGGACAGCCGGCAGGCCGCACTACCTACCTGTATCCGCAACGCCGGTACCGGGTACCTGCTTCCGTATTGAAAACCGGTAAAAATCTTTTTGTCGTCAGGGTTAGCAATACCGCCGGTAAAGGAGGCTTTGTTCCGGATAAACCCTATTGCATTTTTTCGGGTGCTGATACGGTCGACTTAAAAGGCGACTGGGCCTATAAAGTAGGCGCTGTTTTTTCTCCCGCTGCAATGCGGGAACCCGGAGGTATTCATCTCCCTAATCAACCTGCCGCTTTGTATAATGCCATGGTAGCCCCGGAAACCAATTATGCCATTAAGGGGTTTTGCTGGTACCAGGGGGAAACCAATACCGGTGAGCCCAAACAATATGCACGATTATTACCGGCGCTGATCGGCGACTGGCGCAACAAATGGCAGCAAGGATCCGTTCCTTTTCTTTTTGTGCAGCTGCCCGGGTTTATGGATTACAATTATTTGCCGGCAGAAAGCAACTGGGCCGAATTGAGGGCTGCCCAATTCAAATCATTATCCGTTCCCAATACCGCCATGGCAGTGGCGATTGACCTTGGGGAGTGGAATGATATACATCCTGACAATAAAAAAGATGTAGGTGAACGCCTGGCTCTCGCGGCTATGAAAGCGGCTTACAGGGAAAATATTACTTCTTCCGGTCCCCTTTATGAATCAGCTGTTATCAACGAAAATAAAGTCACGATCAGCTTTACCGATACCGGTAGCGGGTTAATGACACCTGATGGCGAGGCGCCTTCCACATTTGAGATTGCTGCTGCAGATAAAAAATTTGTATGGGCGCAGGCGAAGATAGACGGGAATAAAATAATTGTATGGAGCGATGACGTCCCCGCGCCAAGGTATGTTCGTTATGCGTGGTCAGATAACCCGGTAAATCCTAATTTATTTAACAGGGAGCTGCTGCCCGCGTCCCCATTCAGTACCGTGGAGTAACTGTGCTCCTATTACAGCAACAGCCCGGCAAATAATATTGCCGGGCTGTTTCATTTGATATTGGCAGGAAAGCAATTATTTTTTTACAGCTTTCAGGCTAAAACCAATTTCAACATCTTTGCTGATCATCCAGTTTTCAGGGCTGCCTTCTGTTTTGTAGTTGATACCCCATGAAGATCTGTCGATCACGAATTTTGCATTCGCAGTTACGTTGTTTTCGCTAACAGTGATTTGTGCAGGGAAAGTGATGTTCAGGGTGCTGTCTTTCAGGGTCAGGTTGCCGCTGATAAGATTGGTAGCGCCTTCCAGCAGACTTTTCTGTTTGGTGCTGTCGAAAGGAGCTACGCCGGTGATAACAAATTTAGCAGCCGGGTACTTAGCAACATCGAAAAAGTCGGGGCTTTTCAGGTGGCCTTCCAGGTCGGATGCTTTTTTATCAGGCTCTGTAACAGAAGCCGGATCAGCAGCCAGGCTGGTGAGGTTTACATCAAAGCTACCGCCGGTAACGGCGCCGTTTTCAATGTTCAGGCTACCATCTGCTACTTTGATAGTACCGAAACGAGGTGCAAATCCACCTTTGTGTGTAGCACGCCATTGAACAGTTGTAGTGGTAGTGTCAATTGTATAAGCTGCGCCGGTTGCTGCAGCTGCTTCTTTCTTTTCGTCGGTCTTCGCCTGATCGGTCGAAGCGCCACCGCATGCCGCCAGCATGGCCAGCAGGATAAAGGCAGGTACTGTTTGCTTCATAAATTTGAATTAGTATTATATATAAGTCGCCGAAATTAGTGAATCCGGCTCAACCAAAATACAATACATCGAAAAATGTCAATATTATAACAATTCCTTCATATTATGTACTACAACAGGTATGACCACTGCTGCTACAACATAATCACTGAATTGATCTTCGACACCTCCTTGTAATAGGAAATGACTTCTTCTTCATTCTGAACAAATACCAGTACAGTAAAGGATTTATATTTTCCACCGGAAGAACTTGTTTCTGTAATAGTAGCGCCGGCAAACATCGACTTCAGTTCCGTTATCTTGTCCTCTTCTTCCGCTTTTATAATGAACTTAAAAGTATATTCGGTGGGGAATACGATGGATTGCTGCAACAGGGTACGAAAATTTTCATATGGATCTCCGTTTAAGCTGGCATTTAGATTTTCCTCTATAGACATATTAACACTATTTATCAATTCTGTTTATCAAAATCAACCTGCAAAATAGCTCCTTTTTGCGGTAAACCGCGAAGCCGGGTACGGCGAATTTTTGCCACCGCCCGTAATGGATGATGCCATGAAGAAAAAAATGCCGGACCTGGCAGAAAAGTATGGCCAGAAAATGTATCCGCCGGATTATTTTGCAAACAACCAGGCAAAATAATTAACCAACGGTATCGATCAGCTGAAATAGCTGGTTAACGGCCAGGATCAGGCCCAGTACCAGGAAAAGCCAGAACCGCATTTTACGGTAGGATTGCGCCGTTATAATATAAAGCGCCAGGCAAATTACCCAGTAAGCAATGGCAATACCTTTAAAAGCAGCGGAATGCTTCATATAGGTATTGCCAACGAGTAATAGTATAATTCCCACCGCTTCAAGAGGTGGTCCGTAACTTTGCCAGAACAAAACCAGTTTTCCTTTCATAACAATATGGCTTTCGTGATATGCAGCTGCATGTTTCCTTTATATGGAGTATGGGTTAACCGGGTTATCGGTAACAGGCATAATTATACGAAAAACCTGCGGGAAAAAGTACATTCACGGAAATGAAAAGTATTAACGGGTAGTATATCCGCCATTGGCAAAAATAGTTTGCCCGGTAATCCACCAGCCGTCAGTCACGAGGAATTCCACCAATGGCGCAATATCATTGATATTGGTGAGGCCGCCCAGTGCAGACGCTGCCTTATGATAGGCTACGGCATCATCGCTTTCCTGTCCGTAAAAGAACGGCGTATCCATTGGCCCCGGCGCCACCGCTGACACTGAAATACCGCGGACGCCAAATTCCTTTGCACCGGCGCGTGTAAAATGTTCAACCGGCGCTTTCATTCCTGCGTAAGTGGAATAGTACCCTGTAAATGCCGCCAGCAGCGATGTTACAATGGTACATATCTTACCATCGGCATTCAGTTTCTTTCCTGCTTCCTGTATAAAGAAATAAGCCACTTTGGAATTAATGTCGGACATACTGTCGTATTCCGCTTCACTGGTAAGGTCGAATGGTTTTTTCAGCACTTTTCCTACTGTATTAACAGCAATATCAACACCGCCAAACGTTGTCACGGCTTCGTCGAAGAACCGGGTAATATTCTTCACATCTGTGAGATCTGCCTGGAACAGGAATGCTGAAGCACCCAGCGCCTGTACATCCGCCAGTGTTTTTTCGGCATCTGCCTTTGTACTTTCACTGTTGTAATGAATGGCTAATTTTGCTCCCTTCTCTGCAAAATTACGGCTTAATAAGCCGCCCAGGTTTTTCGCGCCACCGGCGATCAAAATTACTTTTCCATTTAAATCATTTCTTGCCATAGTAAAAATATTAGTTGTTTAAACTATGGCAAAGATCCAGCGACTAAATAGTTATATCGTGGTGAACTTTTCGGAAGTTTTATACAGACCTGTTATTTTTCCGCCACTGATCGGGTGTCAGTTTCACATATTTTTTAAAGAATTTGGAAAAATTGGATGGGTCGTAAGTCAGTGTGATGGCTATTTGCAGGTCATCGATGTGCCTGTCAAGCAACACAAAGTACTGACCGGTGATTTCCTCGCCTCTGCTGATCTTCTTAATATCAGTATCCGCCATTACTACTTTCTTACAAATCTACAGCGTAAATGCGGTAAATCCATATAGCCGGCATGGTGAACTTTTCGGATATTAATGCTGCTCCAGTTTCCATTTTCCCGCCAGTTCGGCGTTGTAACCATCCGATTCTTTAGGGTTGGGTTGTCCCTTACCGGTGGTGATCAGGCTGTACAAACTCTCTGTTATATAATGGGTCCATGCTTCCCGGCAAATCTCATAACATTCATGCTGAGGTACCAGGCCTTCATGTGTAAATGTTACGGCTGTTTGCGCATCTTTCTGAGAGATATCAAAAACGATCTTTGTTCCGCTCCATTCGGCTTTGTCGGCAGTAAAATTGAAATAACTATCCACCACCAGCCAAACCACTCTTTTGCCAGGTACCAGTTCAATTAATTTCATTTTACAATAATGAATATCTTTATAATGATAAACGAATTCATCATCCAGGTGATGTGTACCTCCTTCAATTTCTTCTGACCACCAATCGCGTATATCGGTGATAGCGTTAAAGGCTTCGGATGGTGTTTGGTTCACCAATATTGTAGTGGTAAAATCCGGTGTTCTCATTTTTATAGATTTTAATGAAAAAGATGAAATGTTGTTTTTCAAAACTACGGTCTTAACCCGGGAGTTACAGGGTGTGATATAGACTTTATTCCGGGTCATTTTAGACACAATAAATAAGTATCTTTGGTAAAAGCATCTTTATGAAGCATGTAACCATCGTTGTTCCCGAAGGAGATGTTAATCTCAGCAGTATAACGGGTTCATTCGAAATCCTGAGCCAGGCAAATGCCCATTGGCAAAGGATGGGTAACGAATCCATGATGGATATCCGCATAGCCGGTTTTATGCCTGAAATAAAACTGGATGCCGGTTTCTTTTCGGTGTACCCGGTAAACATCAATGATGTGAAGAAAACTGACCTGCTGATCATCCCTTCTGTTTCTTACGACAGCCAGGTGATGCAGGACAATGCCGGGCTGATTACCTGGATCTCCGCTCAATATAAAGCCGGTGCAGAAGTAGCGAGTATGTGTTCCGGCGCTTTCCTGCTGGCTGCTACGGGCTTGCTGGACGGGAAGAGTTGCTCTACCCACTGGAATTTGTCGGCCGATTTCAAGCGGCTGTTTCCCAATGTGCACCTGCATACCGACAAACTGATCACTTCCGAGAAAGGGATATATACTAACGGTGGCGGCTACTCTTTTTTAAACCTTATCCTGTTTTTGGTAGAGCAATATTTTGGCAGGGAGATCGCTGTTTACTGTTCAAAAATATTCCAGATTGATATTGAACGATCATCACAATCGCCCTTTCACATTTTCCAGATGCAGAAGAATCATGGCGATGATTTGATTTCACAGGCGCAGACTTATATAGAACACAACCTGGGTGAAAAAATTTCTTTTGAGGACCTGGCGGTGAAACTCGCTACCAGCAGGCGGAATTTCGACCGGCGCTTCATCAAAGCTACCGGCAATACTCCTGTGGAATACTTACAGCGTGTAAAAGTGGAAGCCGCCAAAAATGCGTTGGAAAAAGGCAGGAAAAGCATCTTTGAGGTGATGATGGAAGTGGGGTATTCTGATGATAAGGCTTTCCGGGAAGTTTTTAAAAAGATAACCGGGATTTCTCCGCTGGAGTACCGGGCTAAATATAATAAAGTACCCGTTTAGGTGGTTTAAATACCTTATTTTTTCAATTTTCATTTTCGCTTCATCTTCGGTATTTAGCTTTGCTCCAGACAATTATTAAACCATCTGAAAAACCGTTATTATGAAGTCGAAAGTGTTAATGATCGTTGCGTTGTTCTTTTCCGGAGCAGCTTTTGCCCAGCAGGCCAGTATTCAGACCAGTGGCAATACTACGGTTACCAAACAGCAGAGCACTGTTAGTGGCAGCAGCAGCAACAGTGCCGGCGCTAACGTCACTGCCCCGCAGGGTAGCACTGGCATGGATGCCTCCCAAAGTGGCGAAGCCACGATTAATACCAACGCTATCAAAGATGCTGGCGGAACAGCCACTGGGCATGTCCGTGAAAAAGCGCAAACTATTACAGCGATCGCTGTTCAGCAAGGGCAAACCACCATTAAAACCGTGGCGGATCACGCGGTAAAAGTAGAAGGGGGTGTTATCAAAACAGCTGCTAATGTCAGGGCTGTGGGGCAACAAGCCATAAAGGTAGCACCTGTTCCCATCAGGGTAAATACCAGGATCACTGGCGGCGCCGCATTGGGTATCTTGTAATTTCAAAAGAAAAAGCAGAATTTTACCGGTGAACAACGGTAAAATTCTGTTCCGCTTCCCTCTTATATGGCAAAATTATTGATGTCCGCATGCCTGCTAGCGTCTATCCTGGCGCTAGTACAGCCTCAAAAAGGCTATGGCTACGGGTATGCCAACAGGGAAGATTTATCCGCTTATCATTATATCACGATGCGGACAGACAGTGTGTCACCGGCCCCTAAACCGGCCGATAAACCTGTTGAAAAAGTAATAGACGTATCGCTGCCACAAATAAAAGAAGTGCCTAAATCGAGGCGGGTGGTAAAGCCGATAGCTATTCCTTCTCCATTGCCCGTGAAACCCATCAGGATCATTAAACCAAAAATCACCGTTCGTAAGCTGATCTAACAGGGTTAAAAACAAGAATATGAGATACGCACTAATACTGGCCTTCCTGGCAGGGCTATGCCATATGTCTGTACGAGCACAAACAGATACCACACAGGCGTCTGTAACAGCGCAAAACGATACCGCACAAACAGGACAGAAAAAAATCACATTCACACTGGGTGCTTTATACTCAAACAATGCTAGCTATTATGGTCAAACAGCTACGGCAGCTATGCCTTATGTTGCCGCCAGCGGGGTATTGCAGCTCCCCTGCGGTATCTATTTCAGCAGCACCGCCTACCGCCTGCTGAATGATACTGCCCACTTTGTTTCTGCCACCAGCGCCGGCGCAGGGATCAGTTTTTCCATCGGCAAAAAGCTTACCGCCGACCTGGCCTACAGTCATACTTTTTACCCAACCAATTCTTCCTTCCTCCAAGCCGCCAATCCCGATAACGCCACCGCCTCGCTGAAATACAAATACTGGATGACCACCGGCATCCAGGCGGATTATGCGTTTGGGAAACAACAGGATATATTTGTAACACTAAGCACCGAAAAACTCATTCAGCTCGGCAGCTTCTCAAAAACAAAAGACCTGGTAACCATCACCCCTTCCATCGATGTGGTAGCCGGTACCCAACATTTTTACGAAACATACATAAAAGAGCGATATCTTGAATTCAGTAAACTGGGCCTGCCAATACCGCTGCTTCCCGGCGTTCCGGTCAACAGCCAGACCGTGACAAAAGAAGCAACCCGGTTCGATCTGCTATCCTACAACCTGCACCTGCCGCTGGCTTACAACCGCGCGCACTATATGCTGGAAGTGGAATACCAGCTGTCGTTGCTGAGCGATAAAGCCCTTACCGGTGCAGGCGATACCCACTCTTTTGTAAACTGTAGTTTTTATTACCAGTTCTAAATGAAAGTATTGATCATAGAAGATGAAAGAGCCATGGCCACTGAGATGGACACCTTCCTCAAAAAGGCGTACCGTTGCGATCTTGCTGCCACCGGCAGCCAGGCCATCAGCAAGCTGGATGATAACACATACGACTTCGTATTGCTCGATCTTGGTCTTCCCGATATGGATGGCCTGCAACTGTTACAGCAAGCCCGTAAAATATGCCCGGATGCCGCTTATATCATCTTAACCGCCCGGGGACAACTGGAAGACCGTATCAAAGGACTGGACCTGGGAGCAGATGATTATTTGCCCAAACCCTTTTCCCTGCTGGAACTGCAATCAAGAATGCAGGCCATTGCCAGGAGAAAGTTCGCCTTGCAGGACGTAATAATTCCTGTAGGCGACTTTAATGTAGACCTTCAGAAAAGAAATGTTTACTTTGAACAAACAGAAATTACATTGTCCAGGAAAGAATTTGACCTGCTAAGTTATATGCTGTTGCATAAAAACAGGCCCCTCACCCGCACACAGCTGGGTGAACATATCTGGAGCAACTTCGCCGACGATGATTATGATTCCAACTATATCGATGTACACATCAAAAATATACGGAGAAAATTATCCGCGTACGCTGCAGTGGATTGGCTGCAAACCATCAGGCATGTAGGCTATAAAATAAAGATCTGAGCTTGAAACTCTTTACCAAACTAACACTGTTCATTACACTGTCAAAAATGGCCGTGGTAGTGCTCTTTGTGTTGGTTCTTCCCTTCCTCGTGGAAGATATCGCCTATAAATACAACGATTTTTATCTGCGGGAACAAAAGAAAAAAGTGTTACAGGTTATCCGTCAAAATGGTATTGACGCTTACCTGCAAGGGGAAGAAAACTATGGCAGCTATACCATGCTGAAAGAAGAATACATTTCCCTGGAACCTGCCGGTAAAATGATCATACCCGATACGATTGCTACCGTGCAAAGAGTGGTGGAGGGCGACACCCTTACCTACCGGGTGCTGAGCCATATACTCACCGATCATCAACGCCCGTTTATGCTGGAAGTAGGCAAAAAAACTGCCACCATCAGCCAGTACAACCGTCCTTTGCAACGTGTAGCCCTCTACGTACTGGGAGGACTCATCATCATCACCATCCTCATTGACCTTATTTTTACCAGGCTGCTGTTAAAACCATTAGGAGTGATCATCAGTACCCGTTTGCTCAACAGGCGGTTCCCATTCCGGGAGCAGGCATCACCAGTAAAAACATCTACTACCGATTTCAGATATCTCGACGATTCACTCGTAGAACTGATGACCAAGATCAATGAAGCTTTTGAAAAAGAACGCGAATTCACGACCAACGCCTCGCATGAACTGATGACACCCGTAAGCATACTCCAGACAAAAATGGAGAACCTGCTGGTGGATCTCGAGCCATACGAAGAGCCACAAAAGAAGATCATGGGCATGATGAAAACACTGAACCGTCTGAAAAAGATCGTTCACTCGCTGCTCCTGATTTCCCGCATAGAAAACGACCAGTTTCCCAAAAATGATGATGTGTCACCCCAACTGCTTGTGGCCTCCATCATGGAAGAGCTGGAACACCGGCTGGAAGAAAAACAGCTGCGGTTTTCCGCAAAACTTTCAGCAGAACAGGTATTGCACCACCTTAATTATGACCTCATCTTCCAGCTGGTTTATAACCTTCTTCACAATGCCATCAAATACAATCGGGACAATGGCAGCATTGCTGTCAGCGATGAACTGTTGCCTACTGCCTATCGCCTGATCATTACAGACACCGGTATCGGTATTGGTCCCCACGAAATAGATACCATCTTCCACCGCTTCCGGAAAGTTCAAAAAAGCACGGTAGAAGGATATGGACTGGGCCTCTCCATTGCACGCACCATTGCACAGTATCATAACATACAAATCAATGTGGAAGCCACGGAAGGTAAAGGCAGTGTGTTTATACTGACCTTCCCGTTAAATTAAATCCATTAGCTTTCGTCAAAAATAAGTTTACATTTATATACCATGGATTTAAAAGATGCTATTGCACTCATAAAGCATATTCATTTCTCCGCACCCGGGCAAAGCGTTTGGGCCGATCTGGGATGCGGCGACGGTCTATTCACCTATGCACTGGCTAACCTGTTGGAAACAAACAGCACGATCTACGCCTGGGACAAAAGTCCTGTTACCTTATCGCGCTTAGCCAATCCTCATCAGGTTAATATAAAACCGGGGCAACTGGATTTCCTGGAAGATGATTTACCGGTATCTGACCTGGATGGTATCATGATGGCTAATTCCCTGCACTATGTAGCCGGCAAACCCGCTTTTATTGATAAGATCAGCGCGCAACTCGGGGAAAATGGTGCTTTTTTAATTGTTGAATATGAAACCACGAACGCCAATCCATGGGTCCCCTATCCTATTCCCTTTCAATCTTTGACGGCGCTGTTTCGCAAAGCAGGGTTCACATCCGCCATAAAGCTGGGCGAAAGACCATCAATATTCCGGGCAGGCAAAATGTATGCGGCGTTATTCAGCAGATAACAGGATTACCGGCTTTTAAAAACAGCCAGGTGATATGGATGATCCTCCTCCGGGGCGTTCATCTTCAGCCAGCACTGCAAGGCCACCTGTGCAGTACAGGGGCCATATGTAACAATCCTGATCTGTTTGCTCAACGATACTTTCCGCAGCATACTCAACACCTCCAGCATAATTTCACCTTTGAATGGGGTAAACATAAAAAAGATGGTTCCATCGGAATAATCCGCCTGGCGGGCATCTGCATTTATAAAAGTTACACCGGGTAAATTCAGGTCCGCAGCACAGGCCCTGGCATACGCGCAAAAAGCCGGCTCAAATTCTATTCCTTTCACGGTAATACCGGCAAGCAGATTTACCAGGATGGCCGCCTGTCCCAGGCCCGCGCCTACATCGAAAAATACATCGTCTTTCCTGACTGGGCATTTTTCTATCAGCTCAAAAATAATCCTGGCAGGCGTTTTTTGGTAGTGCACCATTTCCGGGTCCAGGTCCCTGGTGGGTTCCGGTATAGTCTGAAAAGGAGAAAGCCCGTTGATAAAAATATCGAGATTATCGTACCCTACGTCCTCCGGGTATTCGTTGCGATTGGCCCGCAGATCCACATATGTTGCAACCAGGTTTTTAAATGCAGCACCGGTATGTCCTGTGGTGCGGATAGCAGCCCGTAATCGTTGAAACAAGCCCCTGTCAATAGCTTCCAGCATTGATTTTATAGTCACGCCACGCTGTTTAAGTTGCACCAGCTGATCCGGTGGCATCGTTCCGGCACACAGCTCATCCACCTGATCTATCACCTGGAACTCAATAAAGTCGATCGCCTCTGCACGTTTATCAAAGTTTTTTTCTTCGTAAAGCGCCGTGTCTTCTTCCAATGATCCGATATAGGCGGCTATTTCAGCAATGGCCTGGACTGCGTTTCCTCCTTCATGGTTATCATCATTCATAAAAACAGCTGTCATTGTTCCTGTTAGCGATCCTTGCCAGATCATCTCCACAGGGCTTTGTCTCCCTGTGTCAATACTTTTCTGAAATATATTCCTGTAAACACTACAAGGTAAACAAAAATAAAAAATACCACCAGCCAATGTATATCTTCATAAAAGCTGATCTTTAACAAGAGCGCTTCCAGCATCAGCAAGCCCAGACCATACCCGACGTAAACGGGTGAACGCTTTTCTGTGAATTGTTTTAACAAGTAGACGTAAGCCCAGCCAAACAGCAGGGCGTTCAGCAAAATCACCGGTGGGAAATAAATTAAGATTAACGGAAGCCAGGCGGATAACAAGGTACGGATAACATCGGACGTCGACTCCGCGCCTATGATACTGCATACTATCAGCATAAGAGGAATATCTCTCAACAGGAAATACACCAGGAATCGTTTTATGATTGCTTTCTTCATCATAGACAACTATCATCTTCAACTTCGTTAACCATTTCTTTCTCTGCGCACAATATCTGCCGCAATCTTTTTTGCATCCAGCCCAATTTCCCGGAACTGACCGGTAGGGCTCACCCAATACCCGCAAAAATACAAGCCGTCTTTACCGAAGTACTGTTGTTTACCGGCGCTTAGCTGTAAATCTGTGAAACGGTTTTTATCTACCTGTACAATTTCGGCATAGTCGCGGTAATAGCCAATAGCCGCCACAATAGCATCAAACACGGCTTTCCGGCCATCGCTGAAATAAACAGTATTGCCCGCAATATGGTCAATATCTCCGAAGATCTGTATATGGCCTTCCCGGATATGCCGGATCGTACCAATATCCAGTACCGGCGCATTACCCTCTCTTTGAACCTGTTCCAGCGGACCATAAGGTTTCTTTTTAAGTCCCAGTGCGGTAATATCACCTACCAGCCTGTTTATCAGGGGAGCGTTGAGCGTATCCGCCACGCGGGGCGGCAGATAGTTCATCAGCAGACTGAG
The DNA here is from genome assembly GCF_018224885.1 of Chitinophaga hostae. Lineage (GTDB taxonomy): Bacteria > Bacteroidota > Bacteroidia > Chitinophagales > Chitinophagaceae > Chitinophaga > Chitinophaga hostae. Next base: position 48,874 of record NZ_JAGTXB010000019.1, read on the forward strand.
CTCCAGCACCGGGATGCCAAAAACATCCCGCGGTATCACGTTTACGGCTGAACGAACCGACATGGCAGGTATGGCGTGCTGTTCATACAGGTCTATTGCTATTTCGCAGGCCGAATTACCAAATCCCACCACCAGCAACCGCTGCCCCTGAAAGTCCTTACCCGTTTTGTACCCGCTGCTGTGCAGCACTTTCCCGGGAAAGCTGTCAATACCTTTAAAATCAATAGGTCTGGGTTTTCCATAGGCGCCGGTAGCCATAATAACGTAGCGCGACCGGAAGATCCCGTTATTGGTGGTGGTAATCCATTGATCATCTTCCTTTTTGATGGAAACAGCATTGGTGTTAAAAACCGGCTGTATATTAAATGTCCGCTGATAATCGTCGAGATAGTCCACCACCTGCTGCCGTGCCGGATAACGGGGAATGGTTTTATCAAATTTTTTATAGGGAAGGCTTGACAACCTTTTGCTGGTATGTAAATGCAGGCGATGGTAATGATTACGCCAGGGAGTGGCCACCTGGCTTTCCTTCTCTATAATAACATATGTAATACCCTTCTTCTGCAAAGAAGCTGCGGAGGCTAAGCCCGCAATACTGGCGCCGATGATGAGCGTATTGGTTTGCTGCACGTAGTATTGTTTACCTTCCTTTAAGATACAAAAGTTGGTCAGCATTACCAACGCACTACTGCACAACTTTCCATCTTCCAAAAGATACAGATGATCTGACGGATAACAAGCGCTATATATTGCAACCAGCATTCATTGCTCTTGTTGATTTTATTGGCGCTCTTTATGGGAACTAGCGAGATATTTTTCAATCAGTATTTTTAAGGCGCTATCACTGGGACGAGGAGCATCCGGGGTAATCATTTCGCCATCTCCGTTAATTAACATAAAGCGTGGAATTGTTTGTATATTATATTCTGCTATCATTTTGGATTGCTTAGCATTCACCAGGACGTAATTATTAGTGGTAAATCCTTCATTCCGGGAAGCAGACTTCCATTTCTCAATATCTTTATCGAGTGATATTTTAATGAATTTTATTTTCTTGCCCTTATAATTCTCAGATAATGTTTTGAGAAATGGAAATTCTTCTCTGCATGGAACGCACCAGCTGGCCCAGAAGTCAATTAAAATGATATTCCCTTTTTCATTTTTTATAATATCCTCAATGGTGGTTCTTGTTCCTGTTTTGACAGACAGTACGTCATTTCCGGAAACAGCCGGTTTAAAACTCCCGATCTTTCTTTGCTGCCTCAGCTTATCTCTTATATCAAATTTATAGCTACGATTACCACAAACCGCAAAGTAACTCCTGATATAATTTTCAGGTATCTCCATTCTTTTGGAAGCTGCATCATGCATGAGTACGGATAGCAGGTAGTCTTTTGCAGCGCCGCTGAAGTTATTCGCAATGGAATTGTAGTGATTAATAAAATCCGTAGTATCCCGCAACATGCTTTTAATGTTATGCTCCCTTTCAACAAAATAAAGCAAACGATCAGCACAATTTCTAAAATAAAAAAAGGAGCCTTTAGTTGATCCGAAATGGCCAAGGTCCTTACAGAATGTCCTGCAGATGGCCAACCAACCTTCCCGATTTTCTATGGGTTTCAGGAACCTGTCGTAAAGCCAATAGGTATCGGATAACGAATCCGACTCAATTTGATATCGCCGGCTGCGCAAAAAATCCGACGATAAAGAATAGCGGATAGCCAGAGAGTCCAATATTTTTCTCTTTAACTTCGACAGGGTATTAACGTGCTGCTTGATATCTTCCCTAATAGCGCTTTTTTCGTGCAGAGATAAAGTATCTGATGCGTAATACTTTCTTAATACATCTTTTTTGGTGGCAAAGCCTAAACTATCCCAAAGGTTAATACAAAACAGCGCCGTATTTCTTTGAGGATTGGTGGTCCTGTAAATTAAAATACCATATTCATTTTCGCTGATGCTTAAAGTATCTCCCGGAGATGCGGTACGCCGGGTAAACGTCATACTCATTGGCCGGAAAGTAATGGGGCGCCTTTCGTAAATAGTTGTATAACTATTTTCTGTTAATGAGATTTCTTTCATACTAAGGCCGTTCTTCTCGTCTATGAGAATACTCATTCTGTCGATGGCCTGCGGATGAAACGCGGTTGAATCAAATAAGGATGATGCCGCTGTAAAAGTGATGGTTCTTTTTGAGCAGGAAGAAAAGTAAAGTAGGATTATCAGCAAAAATGGTATGTATAGGCAAGGAACAGGCGTCTTCAATAGCGTCTTTGGGAAACACAATGCAATAATCTGGAAGATCCGGGTTATAGGCATTTTCTTAGGTTAATGGAGTATAGGAGGTATAACGGTAGAATAGCTGATCATAAACAAATGAGTTAAACAATTATTCTCTACGAAAATAGCAGTGTAGTAGAAGTAAAACCACCACTATTTTGACGGATTCCTATATTTTCTTTACCGACACACTAAATACCGGGAATGTTCCGGGCACACGATAACTATACCGCTACCTACACTTCTTTTTTGGTTACTCCGTCAAAACTAATATGAAACGCACCGGCATACATCGCCATTTTTTCCGGCACCGACTCATGATCGTCGAGCCAGTCGAGCTGTATATCCAACGGCTCGTCGGTGGTTTTTAAATACAATACGAGGTAATTAAAGCTGCCGCCTTCAGCGATCTCTTTTCGTATGCCATAACTGCGCAGCGTATCCCAGCCATAGAAAAATGATTTATGTTTAATGCCTTCGTGATTCAGTTCCAGCACCACCGATTTGTCGATCGCACTCCAGCTGCAGCCAATAAAAGTAAGCAGGCCGATACCGATTAAGATCCATCCGCCTATCGACGCAGCATTATTCCTTACATAAGGAAAATAGCCGCAACATACGGCGCCCAATCCGATGCATGCCGACACAGTATAGGCCACGCGATGTTTTTTGTATTGTACGATAGGTAAATCCATGACTATATCTTCCGTTATATATTTTTTCTCCTCCCTAAAATACAAAAAAGAAAGAGAAGCATACACATAACGACTGAGGTAGCTTGCAACTATGAAACCAGATCATTATATTGTTATGAGTTCTGTAACCCGTTGCAATTGGAAGCTGCCTCAAATCAAATCAGTACTGTTATGAAAAAACTATTTTGTCTCCTTATTTTTTGCACCATTGCCGCATTCCCTTTGCAAATACTCCATGCAGAAAAGAATGTTGCCCGATTTTTTAGCATCGGCCTGAACGTGAATAACGGCACCAGTGATAATGCCGCTATTTACCTATACGGACCTACTAACATCAGCGCCTATCTGAACCCTAATTCCGGTTCTTCTTATGGCCCATTAACAGCAGGAAGTTATACGGTTAACATGTATGCTTCAGCACCCGGTTCACACACCTTTACTTTTGCAGGACAGTCGGTAACCACTTCTTCCGGAAGCGCCACGTTTAATGTGACAATTACAGGCACCGTGTTCGCATCTATTTATTAATTTATAATCCTTCCTGCAAAGGCATTACGCGGGTATCATCAGCCGGGGCAGCTGCACGTTGCGGATGCTTTTGCGGGAAGGTAGTTTCAATTTTTCGTTGTTAGCGGCCGGGGAAAAGTATGCCTGATCCAGTCGAAGATCAACGGAAAAATCCGGTTCATAAATATGTCAGATTGCCGGATGGCGGTCTGATCATTTACATCCTGGTTCACGGATACAGCAGCATTCATGCCGGGTATCAGGATCAGGAATTGTCCACCCCACCCCATGCCATAGGTGAGCGGTTCGCCATTATAGATTTTATGATAGAAGCAAAGTCCGTAGGTGGTATTGGCGAGTCCCCAGGGAGCGGGATATGTTTTTGCCGGTGCGAGTAAGGTCTGCACCCATTTGCGGGAAACCAGCTGTTTACTTTTAAAGCGGCCGCCATTCAGCAGTAACCGACCTATTTTGTTTACATCCACCGTGCGCATATGCACGCTGAACAATCCTCCGCCATCATAGTATCCGTCCTTCATTTTTGGCCATGTTACCTCGTGGATATCCAGCGGGGTAAATAAATACTTTTGGGCAAACGACAGGGTGGTTTGCCCGGTAGCTTTTGAAAGGATCACCGATAGCAAATGAGAGGCGGCGTTGTTGTAATGAAGTGCTGCGCCGGGCTCCGTCAGCAAAGGCTGCTCCAGCACATACCCGGACGGATCGTTCAGGGCCAGGTAAAGATCCAGCCGCTCCAGGTTTTCATGCCACAGCCCCGATGCCTGGTTCATCACATCCCCCACCGTGATACGACGTTTGCGCGGGTCCGGATCTTTTTTAAGCACCGGCAGAAAATCGGCGACAGGCGTTTCCGTTGAGCCAATAAAACCTTTATCAATGGCTATTCCTATCAATACTGCCACGATACTTTTCGTGAGCGATTGATTATTGAAAAGCTCCTCACCCGTTTTACCGTTAAAATTTTTCCCATATACAATGCTATCATTTACCGCCACTACAAGGGAAAAAATCCCGCGATTATCGCGCAGATAAGCTGAGCTGTCAAAAGTTACCTGGGACCTGGCGGCGATGGTTGTAAAAAGCAGGGTAAAAAAAATGACGATTCTCATAAACCTGTTTGACGGGAACACTAAAATAAAAATAATGAACATCAGTCGCTTACCTGTCATCATTTTACGGCAACAACGTGTCGGAATAATGATTAATTTCGGGAAGCAACATCTTATTAAATAAGATACACCATGAAGCTTAATGATTTCCAGCCGGTGCAAGCGACCCAATTTTTTGCCGCCTCAGCAGAAGAGGTCTTTGATGCCTGGATAAATCCCGCCATCATAAAGCTGTGGCTGTTTAAAAGTCCTTCAAACGAAATCATCAGCGCCAATACCGATCCGCAAACCGGTGGCTTTTTCTCGATTCTCGGCCGCAACAACCAGGGCGAAGAAATTGACCACTTTGGTAACTACATCACCATCGATTCGCCCATGCGGCTGTCGTTTTCCCTGGAAGTACCCAAACATTTCCCCGGGAAAACGGTTGTGTCGGTATTGATTACCCCGCAATATGAAGGGTGTAAACTTACGCTTTCCCAGGTAGGGGTGGCGCCGGAAGTAACACAGGATAACTGGGGCGCGATGCTGCAACAACTAAACGAAATACTCTCCTGATATTCCCTTATTTGAAATTGATAGCTGCCTCCTACGCATCAGTATGCCCGGATCGTCTGCCTATGCCGCGATAAAAAATGCAGTGGAAGTGTTTACCCGATACCTGGCGAAAGAACCGGGGCCACGGAAAATCAGCCAAACGCAATTGCGCCGGGCGCTAATACAATTGGTTACGCAATATTCTTTTGATCATTTGTATCGTGGAGCGGCTGATTTGTCCTTTGTATTTATGCAGAATAATACTTTCACTCACCCCATCACTCAGCTCATTGACTACCCGCAGCCATTTGCCCAGGAATTCGGAATTGGGGGTACGATATCTCAGCAAACGCCTTACCGTGTCAATAATCGCCTTATTAACGGTTCCCTCATGCAACTCAAAAATCTCGTCGTTGTTGAGTCCCAGTTTGATATCGTCGGCAATGCGGGAATAATCCTGCAGGTATTTTTCGTTTGCTTCCATCACCTGCAACATAGGGTTGCTGCTAAAAGTTAAGCTGCCCAGTTTACGGTGTTGTTTCTGCAATGTCTGCAAGGCATAATTCCGGGCAATGTTATCGCAGATAACCAGGTCGTCTTTACTCAGTTCAAACCATTCGCCTTTAACCCGTTTGTGTTGAAAAACAATATGCAGACTTTCCTCCAGGTCCGTCATGTTCAATGCAGCATACTGCCTGATGACACGGAACATCACGGGCAGATGGGTATGGTAAGCCGCAAGCCTTTTATGCAGGTCCTGGGTTTTCCCGATCTTGTACAGATTTCGCCCCGTATTCAGGATATACACACATTTTCCAACTCGTACTTGCTCCATGAGGTGGTTTTCACACTTATTAAATTGACAATTGTGGTATCAATTTACGACTATGATTACGATGTACAAAATCATTTAAATTGTCAAGTGTCATATCTTCATGAACACCCCGATCAACAGCGGAATTCCCGGCAACAGGAAAAATAAAAAGGCAGGGAGTAGCAGACCAGCGGCAATAGCAGCCTGCAGGAAAATAACTAAGATAAGTATCCTATAGCGGTAACGGGATCACGACAAACTTACATGGCGCTATCAATTGCAATATCATTTTTTATCAAACAATTGTTCATCGATCCGTTGCTTCTGCCGGAAATGATGCCGCATATGCATCTCGGCAAACTGCAACCACTCTGCAGCACTAAAAAAATAAAATCCCGGGTGTTCCGCTTTCCCGATAGATGCGGAGATATCCACGCTGTTACACAACTGGTTTACTTCCGCTTTTATAGACAAAAGGCTTTGCTGCAGGGATGCCTTATTTTCCGGCTGATTTAAATCCAGGCTGTTAAAGGGATTAGCCATGCGCGCATCCGGGAACCCGTTTTGCAGGAACATTGCTTTCGCGTCGGCACGCATTTCCTGTTCATGATCGCTATTACCCGCCGATAGTGCAGCTCTCATTTGTCCTATGTACCAGGTGGTATCGGCTATGATATGCACATATACCTGCCCCAGCGACCAGGATGCCACATCGGGTCGCTGATGAAGCATAGGTAACGTATAGTCGTCCAGGTAAGTAATCCATTTGTCGGTGGTGTCGTTAAACTGCCGGAGCAGTTCCGCTGCTTTGTTTATTGTCATCAGCCAGTATTACGCGGTAAAAAAATCAGTAAAAAAAGCAACAAAAGAATTATTTTCCCGTATCGCCAGGCAGCACCAATTTAAGCAAAAACGTATGAAAACAAGTCCGATCATTTCTCTTTCGCTTCTGCTCTTCTTTTTTACTTCCCGTGTGAATGCGCAGGACAAGCCGGGAACGGGTATCTGTTTTTTTGAAGGCTCCTATGCCGCATTACTGCAGGAAGCGCAGCGGCAGCAGAAGATGGTGTTTATAGATGTATATACCGACTGGTGCGGTCCCTGCAAACAAATGGATCAGCAGGTATTTCCGCTGAAAGCTGTTGGCGACAAATACAATCCGTTATTCATCAGTTATAAACTGAATGCAGAAAAGGGAGAAGGAGTAGCATTGGCAAAAAAATTCAATATCGGCGCCTATCCGTCGTTTCTCTATCTTGATAACAATGGATACCTGGTACACAAAGTAGCAGGCGAAGGCCCCGCGGAAGTTTTCAACACCCATGCAGATAAAGCCACCACGCTGCTGGCAGATAAAAACCGGCCATCCAGGCTCGAAGCCGCCTTTAATGCCGGCGACCGCAGTCCCGGATTTCTGCGCACCTATATTTCCAGCAAGGCCCGGTTAAATATGGATAATACGCTGCTGTTGGATGAGTTATTAAAGGTATTACCCGCAAATGAGCAACATAAAGAATCGACCCTGGTATTCATCGGTGAGCAAATGATTGGCACCAAAACCAGGGCCCTTCCCCTGCTGATGAGTCGCTATGATCAGTTAAGCGAATCGTCCAGGGCAGCCATCCGGCAGCATCTCTACGATCAACTTGCAGAACGCGCTATTCCCGCAGCCATCGGAGAAAAAAAGTTAGCGGAAATAAAGCAGCTATTGGGTTATGTCAATCAACTGGACATTACCACCAAACAGGCAGCGCATATTAACCGGATCAACCTGATATATGCCGGTATGGCAAAGGATACCGTGCTGCTGAAAAAATCCGGTTATACCATGGTCGGTAATTCAATGGAGATAGCAGTAGATTCCATTCATGCAGAGGATGCCCGGCGCTACCAGCAGCTCATGGCGCCTTTCCTGAGCGGCGAAAAAGACAGTACCAAAATACCGGGATTCCAGGAAGAGAAACCCTATATCGTAAATATTTACTCCAGGGCAATTCATATGAAGCTGTTTACCGCTGCTACCGCGTTTTCTGAAACGCTTGCCCCTACAGATAAGGCTTTGAAAGATGCCCTTCAATGGGCACTGAGAGCGGAGCAATTGATACCAGGAGTAAAAGCCAACGCAACGCTCATCACAAAACTGCAGGAAGCAGTGGCAGGTAACCGGTAGTACACCACTGATTAATTCCGGGCTACCACCTTTGTTTCCAGCCAATCCCGCAGCTGTTGTTCCTCTTCCGGTGTTAACCGGATATCTCTTCCTTTGGGCATCCTTCTTTTTACAAATACCTGTTTATAAATTTTAGGAGCCAGTTCGTCAAGATTGTCGGGAGTAAATACCTTTCCGGGGTTACTGTGCCGGTGGCAAACATTACATTTATTTGTGAGCACAGACAATACAGCCTTCCTGGCGCGGGGATCATCTGTTCCCGGAATTTTACCTGCGGCGTAACTATCATGCAAAGGAAGGCTGGCCAGAGCCGCTGTAATCAGCAGCCCTGAGGCAATCAGATGGATTTTCATGTGTATTATTTATTTGAGGAGATACAAGCGATGATGGTAAACACCAGGGAGATGGTATTGCATACTGTCCTTACCAGGTTCAGGCTGTTCCAGGTACTTTCAAATTTTGCCCGCATAGCTGCCAGCTCGGTTGCGCCGGCGCCGGAGATATTAAAAGCATCCAATGCATCATTCAGGGGAACATTTCCTACCATAGTAACACCAAATACGCCTATACCATAAAAAAGGGAGGCCAGGAGCAAACACCAGAAAGTGCTGTTCAGCGGCTGGCTGAAGTACAGGTAAGTACAAACCGGCAGTAATATCAGGGTGCTCATAAAAATGCCCAGGAAAGCCGGGTTGAGGATAGCGCGGTTCATTACCTGCATAGCAGTTAAATAGCCACTGTCGGGTAGACGGCCAATACCATTGGTCACGGAAACGGACCAGGCGTAAAAAAGACCCGCCATCAGCGCGGTAAAAGTAGCAGTGATAATTAACAGCAGCGTTGAAAACTTTAACATAGCAGTAAGATTAGGTTTGTTTCTGAGTGCAAATTAGCGCAGGAAGTTCCCCAAAAATAGAACAAAACCGACACCTGCCGTAAAACCTGGAAATATCCTGTATTTTAGTGGTCTTAACTACCCTCTTATGATTGATACTACTTCTTTATGGACATTTATACTGGCTTCATTGGTGTTGCTGATCATACCGGGACCCGCCGTTTTATATATTATTGCTAAAAGCGCCGACCAGGGACGCCGTGCAGGTATTGTTTCGGTACTGGGCATTGAAACGGGTACCGTAGTACATACCATTGCCGCAGCGGCGGGACTTTCCGCCATCCTGATGGCTTCCTCCGTTGCTTTCTCCGTACTTAAATTCGCCGGCGCCGGTTACCTGATTTTCCTTGGGCTGAAAAAAATATTTGGTTCCCGCCAGGTATCGGTTGCCCAAACAACCACCACTCCCCAGTCCTCCGCACAGATATACTGGCAGGGAGTAGTGGTAAATGTATTGAACCCTAAAACATGTATGTTCTTTTTCGCATTCCTGCCACAGTTCATCAATCCCGCTAAAGGGCATGTAGCCCTCCAGGTACTGATACTGGGGCTGATGTTCTCCGTGATGGCCACTATCAGCGATGGCGCCTATGCCCTGGCTGCCGGTAGTCTTGGTAAGATGGTCAAGAATAATCGCTATTATATCCGTATGCAGTCAGTGATTACGGGTATTATATATATTGGTTTAGGATTGATGACAGTATTTGTGCAGCCATCGCATAAGAAATAACAGAACACTATTGATTAAATACGGGTAAACGATTTGTTTCCTGCTTCCATTGAAGATCTCTTTCTATCTGGGTAATCAGTTGTCTCGCCCGGGTTAATGGGTGCTCAGGAAAAGAGGCATCAAACACCTGTTGCTCCGCCCTATTCATCAACACGCCCTCAGTAAAATTTTTATCATAAGGATCAGCCGACCAGTCAGAAAGCAAATCTGACTGACCGGCTGCCAGCAGGTTATTTGCAATAACCGTTTCTCTCATACCTGTTACCGCTACTCCCAAAAACTGCTTTGTCGCAATTCATCCCTTAAGTTGTCGTTTTCCCCCCGGGTCAAATCCTGAAATGAATTTCATCTTTGTCTTGTCAATAAAATTGAAACTAAAATTCAATGGCGATATGAAAAATTTATTCAAAATAGCTAATCCGCTTAAATCATTCCTCTTAATTGCAATCAGCATGTTGGCAACATCCAGTTCAAACGGGCAAGCACTCAAACCTTCCGACAGTGGTTACGCACCTGTTAATGGTACCAAAGTTTATTACGAAGTATATGGCGAGGGCAACCCCATCATTTTACTGCATGGTGCCTTTATGACAATTAATACGAACTGGAGCCAATTAATTCCCGAGCTGTCAAAAACCAGGAAAGTAATCGCCATTGAATTGCAAGGACATGGACATACCCCCTTTTCAGATAGAAAATTATCGCACGCTACTTTAGCACGCGATGTAGAAGGAGTAATGGACTACCTGAAAGTTGACAGTGCTGATGTAGCAGGATATAGTTTTGGCGGCGCTGTGGCCTACCAGTTCGCGATACAAAGTCCTAAGCGGTTAAAAAAATTAGTCATCATTTCTGCCACTTATAAAAGTAACGGTTGGCTACCCTCAGTAAACAATGCGTTTAAAGGACTGAAACCTGAATTTTTTAGCAATAGCCCTATGAAAGCCGCTTATGATGCGGTAGCACCCGATAAAACAAAATGGACAAAATTCCTGGAGCAGATGTTTGCTTACGCTGTGGTACCTTTCAACTTCGGCGAGGCCAATATTTCGAAAATTGCTGCACCTGTATTAATCATATCCGGCGATAACGATGGACTGGATAAAATTGAGTTGATAAAAACATATCAATTATTGGGAGGTGCTGTTTCTGCGGATCTGGGAACCATGCCAAAATCGCAATTGGCCATTGTTCCTTCACAAGGACATGTTACCCTGATGATGCAAACAACAACGATTTTAAACTACCTGGACAGTTTTTTAAAGTAACCACGTGTATACAGTAAAACATAACTTCTATCTTAATCACAAAAAGCGAATAAAATGAGAAAAATAACTGTTATATCAATGATCACTTTAGATGGGGTTATGCAAGGCCCCGGCGGCCCCCAAGAAGATACATCCGGCAACTTCAAATATGGCGGCTGGACCGTATCTTACGGCGACGAGGTTTTTGGCAAGATCATGCAGGAAGAGATGAAACCGGCAGATTACCTTTTGGGTAGAAAAACTTTTGAAATTTTTGAACCCTACTGGCCCCAACACGCCGACTTCTGGCCAGGCATTAATGATGGCACCAAATACGTGCTGTCGCAAACCATGGAAGAATCAGACTGGAAAAATACCGTCTTCCTCAAAAGCCCGGCAGATATCGAAAAACTTAAACAGTCAGAAGGCGCCGACATCCAGGTTTGGGGCAGTGGTAAGCTCATTCAGCTATTGCTTAAGCATGACCTGGTAGACGAGCTCCGGTTGAAAATTTACCCGGTAATTCTCGGTGAAGGAAAAAGGCTGTTCGAAAACGGTGCGATCCCGGCGGCATTTACATTAACAGAAAGCCAGGTGACAACAAAAGGGGTTATTATAGCCAATTACAAGCGGGCCGGAGAAGTCATTACAGGCGATATTGAAGTGTAAGGCAACTCAAAATTAAATATTGGGATGGTTCTCCGGAACCACCCTTTGTTTTTCCAAACCGAAACTTTAATCCGGCAAGAACGTTTAAATTATCTATTTTAATAGAAATTTACAACCCCCTTCAATAACATGCGCCGGCAAACAATATACCTACTGCTTTTACTCTATGCTTCGCTGCCCTGCTTTTCCCAGCAACCAAAAATAATTACCGATAGCCTTGCCGCGCAAGTGCATAACACTGCCGCTAATCTCCCCGTTACAAATATTTATCTCCACACAGACCGGGGCATTTATGAAGCCGGTGAAGAAATCTGGTTTAAAAGCTACCTGCTGGATGCACAATACCTGGCATTGTTAGCTGTTGATAAAATCCTGTATGTGATGCTGCAGAAAAAAGACAATGACAGCACCGTATGGCAGGAAATGTATCCGGTAAAAAATGGGATGGTCAACGGCCAGGTATATCTTGACGGAGATTTACCTGAAGGAGATTATTGGCTGAAAGCCTGGTCGGCCAATTCGTTTGATGACAGCCCCTCCCCTTGTTATGCGCTGCGTCGTATACGCGTGGTAAAAGATAAATATCCCCCACAAAAGAAAACGGCTATCAGCAAAAATACCAATGGTAAAATTCGGTTCAACCTGTTCCCCGAGGGCGGACGCCTGGTTGCCGGAATCAGCAATCTCGTAGCTTTCAGCGCAACTGATACTGCCGGTACACCGGTCAACGTAGCCGGCACCCTGCTCAAACAAGGTAACCCGGTAACCCGCTTCAGCACACGCCACGCAGGCATGGGTAGTTTTACATTTACACCCGACTACGGTGTAGCATATACCGTCCGGCTGCAGCCTCCATCAGGTGATACTACATACCCCCTGCCCGCAGTCAACCAAACAGGGATCACCATGCACCTGTTAAAAAATAATGACGACAGTTTATCCCTTCGTGTTACCAGGAACACAGCTACCACTCCTCAACGGATTTATGTAAGACTGCAAACACGCGGCATTGTGCAGTTAATAGCTATTGCGATGCTGTCAGACAGCCTCGTAATAGGGCTGCCACTGCAAAGTGCGCCCGAAGGCATGGCGGCGGTTACATTGTTCGATACGCTATACCAGCCATTGGCGGAACGCCTGGTATATCTTCATCCCAACAAAAAACTGCACATCAGCTACCAGCTAACAAAAAGTATTTACCTTAACCGTGAAAAAGTAACATTGAACATACGTACCACCGACCAGACCGGAAAGCCCGTTGCGGCGTCGCTATGCCTCAATGTTAGTGGGAACAATTATCAACAACCGCAGGATGACAAGGAGATCGATAACCATTACTATCTTTCCTCCCAACTGAAGGATAACCTATACCACCCTGCCTGGTACTTCGATGAAAACAACAAAGACCGGGAACCCGCACTGGATCTGCTGCTGCTTACACAACACCCGAAAAGCTATGTATGGAAGGAAACCACGTCTGCAACACATCATCAACAGGTAGTAGCTGATTATCTCACCGGACATCTTATCCTGTCACATAACAAACGAAAAGCCGCAAAAAGTCAAAGTATCCTGCTAGCCTTCGACGGCGACCAACGCTACCAGCAAGCGTTTACTCCGGACAGCACCGGCCGGTTTCTGCTCGACTCATCTATACTAGCCATGGGGGCAAAAATCTATGTAAAGCAATTGGCCGAAAGTGATGCCGGGATGGAAATAGCCAATCCATTTACCGCAATTAAAAAAGCGGCGATCAACAAAACCGATATCTATCCCCTGGCCATAGCTGCGGAAAATAATAAGGAAGACGCTTTTTCATTACCTCCCAATAACCGGTTTCATAAAACCCTCACCGGTGTTCAAATAACCGCCAAAGGCGGCCGAACTACCTGGCCAAAATACCTGGGGATATTAGATAGCATCGCCAAACTGGACGGCAATACAGATTATCTGGGCGAATGCGGCGTTATAAATTGTCCTGCATGCCACAGCAACAAAAAACCTATAGAGGGCAAACATTACAGCGAATATATCGGTAACAGAAGACACGAGATTTTCTCCCATCCATATGCTTTTATGGCAGAAGAAATGAAACAAGCCGTTTATCATTACCGCACTTTTACAGAAGAAGAATTATTAAAGAAATTCCGGTTGGCCACTACAAAGGGCTACTATCGCCACCAGGAATTTTATCAACCTGATTATGATACCCATCCCGACGCCGTTCCAGATTTTCGTAAAACGCTGGTCTGGCTACCGGAAATCACTACCAACCAACAAGGAGAAGTTTCTGTCAGCTTTTTTTGTTCAGATATATACGGCGGTTTTACAGGGAAAATAGAAGGAGTAAGTGAGCAGGGGTTGATTGGTAAAAAGACTTTTGAATTGCAGGTAGTGTCCGGGAAATAAAGAAGGATTCCCGGTATAACCGAAATAAACTATTTTTTTACTGAATATTTACCAACGCCTTGTGCTATTGGAAAGACCAGGTATACTGTATCTTTTCAATAGCACAAGGCGTCAATAAGACATTTGAATTAAAACAAGGGGCCGAATGATTGCTGAGCACTAACCTCTTTGATCAATTTATCCAATTGGTTGTAAGATGCCCTGTATAACAAAACTGCCATACTGATTCTCCTAACCCCGCATTCAGACAAGGTCTGTATAGATGAAAGTTTGGGCGACCCAACAACGTTCAAAGGAAGTGTAGTAGAGGAAGCGATCTCTTTAATAGTTGCCGTATCTGAAACAGCTGTAACAAATAGCCCATCGGCGCCCGCATCCTGGTACGCTTTTGCTCTTTTTATGGTCGTTTCCAGCGGGGCGTCAACTTTCAACAGAAAACCATCTGTTCTTGCATTTATAAAAATTTTCTGGTTGCTTTTTTCCAGATAATTTTTGATGCTATGGAGTTTCTTCAGATAAATTTCTTCCCCCTGTGCATCCTCCAGGTTGATCCCCGCTACTCCAATATCAACAAGCCTTTGGATGTTTTCGGTGAGCACTGCCAGGTCATTGGTATATCCTCTTTCCAAATCAACTGACAATGGGATATTGGTACTTGCTTTTATCCGCTGCACAACAAAAAACAGTTCATCGAATGGCATTTTTTCACCATCTTCATATCCCAATGAGTTTGAAATAGCACCGCTTGACGTGCCAATGGCATCGTAACCATTTTGTTCTATTATCTGAGCACTCTTTACATTCCAGGCATTGGCAAGTATCAACGGTGTTTCCTTATGATGTAGTTGGTAAAATGTCTCATAATTTCCCATACCGATCCTTTTTCATTTTTAAAATACATCTACTCCTTCACCTTTGGTAATTAAGCTGAACAGGCTTTTTTCTACAAGCTGCCCCCAGGCGCCTGAGCAGCCATCATAACATTCGATCGCCGGCACAAGTCCATGATGCGTAAAAGTGATTTTAGTTTTTTCTCCTTCTTTGGAAATATCAAAAATGACTTTTGTATTAAGCCATTCTTCCTTATGAGATACAAAACTGATCCTGCTTTCGGTGATCAGCCATACCACCCTTTTGCCGGGAGTAATTTCAACTACTTTTTGCTTTGAAAAATGCACATCACCCATGCGATAGGTAAACTCGTCATTGAGTTTGTCTGTGCCGCCTTTAATTTCTCCCTGCCACCAGCCCCGGACATTATTAATGGCATCGAATACTTCTTTTGGAGATTGGTCCACCAAAATGGTTGTGGTAAAATCTTTCCCTTCCATAATTGCTGTTTTATTTCTATTGAATGATGTTGATTTAACAGGTGAGCTGCCCGATACTACCGGAGCCCGCTCGTGTTGATCAAAGTTACAGTCTTATTCAGGGAGTGCAGGGGCGTGAAATGGACTTTCTACCGGGTCGATTCGGACATGGCAATAAAATTAATGATAGCTAACCCATTTAAATCCAAACAGGCCGCGGTGTTCCTCTTTATGCAGGTAGTCTCCATCTTGAAATTGCTCGTATAACCGGTGGGAAACGGTTTGCCGGGAGGGCACTGTGTCTGTGCGTAGCAACAGTAGCTGGAATTGCTCTCTGAAATGGGCCGATACGCTGTCACGACCCTTCCACTTATCCATTACCAGGTAGTGCAGACTATCCCTGCCATTGTAACGACCATATCTCTCAACGCCATAGTAGTCGTTTTGAGAAACGGTTTGCCAGCGGGACGTCCCGGTTATACTACCGGCAGGCAGCAGGTAAAAATAATACACCGCTGTTTCGCTGATATCCGGATCATAGCTGGTGTAGGTGTGGTGATCGCTGCGGGTGATATAATATTTTGTATACACAGGGGTGAAGAAGTCAAATGCATAATTGACGGCAAAGAAAAAGGGAATAATGTAAAATGCCAATGTTCGCAGCAATGCCCGCCTGTTATGTTCCCGCCTTTCTGTAGGAGGGGCGTCTTTACCAAACAACAGGTACCAGCATATTACGGGTACAATAACGATAAGTATCCACCAGAAATAGGAGGTGGAATATACCTGGAGCACATGTGCCACTACCAACACATATAACGCTGCTATACCGGTGGTGATAAAAACGTGGCTTATAATCCCCAGGCTCGGATAGCCGTTAAAAAATATATCCATTCCCGTTTGCTGCCACTCATGAACAATATACCTTATCACGGGTAATAAAAAGATGATCACAATAAGATACCGGAACGTTACGGACAACGGGTCGGTGAACAAAAGCGCGATGCCCAGTGCCATCCGGGTAATGGCGGAAAAGAAGACCCGGTACAACAGCTTATTCATTTAAGATGATTTTCTGCTATCCGCTGATGAGGGAACAGCAAGGGGCTAACAGGTATTTTCTTCATCTTATAAATTTACAGCATTTTTTCTGGCGCTGCAAACTGGTTAAATATACAACACCGCAGGCAGTACCTGCGGTGTTGTTATATACATCTTATCCATTCCAGATACCCGATGCAGCAGTCCTTTTCACATACTCTGAAAAGTCCCTCGGCGCCCGGCCCAATGCCTGCTGTACACCGTCTGCCAGGTAAGTGTTGCGGCCATCCAGTACTTCTGTAAACAAATAACTCACCAGCCAGATAAAATCTTCCGGAATCTCATATTCTGCCAGCATCCCTTTGTACTCCTCCATGGTTATCTCCTGGTATTGAATATTTCTGCCGGTGGCTTTGGCTATTTCCGCCACGGCTTCGGGGAATGTAATTAAACGGGGGCCAGTCAGCTCGTACAGTTTCCCGGCATGTCCTTCTTCTGTAAAGGCGGCTACTGCAACGTCTGCAATATCTTCTGTATCTACAAACGGCTCAACTACGCTGCCTGCGGGAAGTGCTACATGGCCTGCCATCAATGGATCCAGGAGATATCCTTCACTGAAATTCTGGTTAAACCAGGCACACCGGATTACTGTCCAGTCTATACCCGCATTCATCACGATATCTTCACATGCCTGGGCCTCTTTTTCTCCACGACCGGATAACAATACAATATGTTTGATACCATTATCTACTGCCGTCTTTGTAAATGCGGCCACTTTATCTACAGCACCCGGTACGGCCACGTCAGGATAAAAACTAAGATAAACGGCATCCATATCTTTTACTGCGGAGCCCCAGGTGCCGGCATCTTCCCAGTCGAAAGAAGGGGTACCTGAACGGGAACCTATACGTACCGGCCAGCCTTTTTCTGTGAGCTGTTGCGCTACTCTGCTGCCGGTTTTTCCTGTGCCGCCTAAAACAAGCACTTTAGAGATGATATTCTTTTTTGCTTTCATGATGATTTCTTTTCTCCAAAATTACCAGCTCCGGTACCCGGAAAATAGAACAAAACCGACACGGCAAAAAAAACTACTCCCCGCTTTCATGAAGCAAATGTTCAAACTCCTTCCCCGTGATGGTTACTACTGTGCCATGGCGTATCCCCGCTGGCATAGATAGTTTATCTGATACGTCCACCCAGTTTTCCAGGTCAGTAGATTCAACAGCTCCATAACGGTGCTGCATATACCTGTCGAAATACACGATCCATTTATTACCCAGCTTCAGCGCGGTAGGGCCTTCCGCCCAGTAGTTACCTGTAATGGGCGCGGAAGGCTTGCTATAACCACCCGTCAGCTTTTTGCTGGTGGCTATACGAATATTCTTTTGCGGCGGTGTCCTGGTTTCATCTTTCAGGAACATGATAAACCGGCGCCGGTCCGGAACAATGCTGGCATCAATTACATTAAACCCCTGGTCGTACAAGAGTTTTGCCGGAGTAAACTGCACGAAGTCCCTGGTGGTTACATAATATATCCGGTGATTGTACTTACCGTCCCCACTGGATTCGCCGGCGGCAAACCTCCCGGGAATAGTGGTGGCCCAATAGATCATATACGTTTTATGTGCAGCATCATAGGTTATTTCCGGGGCCCAGCAGTTCAAAGCGCCCGTTTCGTGCGCCATTACCGGGATGGATTTTTGCGGCGACCAATGTACCAGGTCCGCCGAAGACGCATAGCCAATACCTTTTTCCTTCCAGCTCACCGTCCATACCATATGAAACAAGCCATCGGCGCCGCGGATAATACAGGGATCCCGCATCAGCTTATCATCGCCGGTGGCGGGCGTCAGCAAGGAGCGGCCATTGTTCAGCTCCTTCCAGGTATAACCATCACGACTGTATGCCAGGTGCAGTCCATCCTGCCCGTTATCTTTAAAAAAAGAAAAAATATACACGGCATCCTGTGCCATCACGCTATTTAATAGGCCCAGCAACAAAACAAACAGAAAAACTTTCTTCATAATTATATTTGAGACAGGTAAAATACAGTTTATCAGCGGAAGTATAGGTATAAATGCACACGCGTGCCATCAGGCAGCTCCACCCTTTATTTTTTGTACCTTCCCTCCTTCAACAGACCATTCCTCCCCCGCATGAAAATAAAAAAGCTCAACGCTGCATTTTACCGGCAAAAAGATGTGATTAAAATTGCCAGGGAATTAATCGGGAAAACATTGGTAACGGCTATCGGCGGCGTGCGCACATCCGGTATCATCGTGGAAACGGAAGCTTATGCCGGTGTTGGCGACCGTGCCTCGCATGCCTGGAATGAACGCCGCACCAACAGAACGGCTGTTATGTACCAATCGGGAGGGGTGGCGTATGTATACCTCTGCTATGGCATTCACTACCTGTTCAATGTTATCACCAATGTAGCAGATACCCCTCATGCCATACTGATCCGGGCATTGGAGCCGGTGGATGGTACCGATACCATGCAATCCCGTTTTGGTAGTCAACCTGTCAAAAATCTTACTGCCGGCCCCGGCAATCTCAGCAAGGCGCTGGGTATCGATAACTCCCTTACCGGCGAAAGTCTGACCGGCAATAAGGTATGGATAGAAGATACCGGCGCCACCAGCGCGGAAAACATCCTGGTATCTACCAGGGTAGGTGTGCAATACGCCGGGGAAGACGCCTACCTTCCCTACCGGTTTTCGCTTAAAAATAATAAATGGGTCAGCAAGGGAAAAGGCCTCATAAAAAATGTTTCCGGGAAAGTGTGATTTTTTTGCTGTTGCTGCGAATAATGAAGAAGCAAGTATTTTCTTCATCCAACAACCAGGTAAATACAACGAATGAACACTATTGATAAATCGGATACTTTTCTGACGGTGATTCAAACGCACAAGGGCATTGTATACAAAATCGCCAATGCCTACTGCCGCGATGCGGAAGACAGGAAAGACCTGGTGCAGGAAATCATCGTGCAATTGTGGAAATCCTTTGATCACTACCAGGATCAATACAAATATTCCACCTGGATATACCGTATTGCATTAAATGTGGCCATTTCATTTTACCGGAAGGAAAATCGCAGGAAACAGGTATCAAATCCGCTGTCAGACAATATCCTCGATATCACTGACCCGGGCATACCGGACGATACTACCATTCAGATTGGTTTATTACAACAATTCATCTCAGAACTGAAAGAACTGGACAAAGCCCTGATGTTGCTATATCTCGAAGAAAAAAGTCATAAAGAAATGGCAGAGATCATGGGGCTTTCCACCAGTAACGTGTCCACAAAAATCAACAGGATAAAGCTTCTTTTAAAACAAAAATTCGCCCCCCTTAAATCTTAGCATCATGGAAGACGCCGCAATTATTCATCTCTGGAAAAGTTATGACAAAAAGCTCGAAGAAAGCCTGTCATTAAATAAAAAAAATGCAGAAGATATCATGCATATGAAAGTGAGGTCCTTCCTGGCTTCCATGAAGCCATCAAAAATATTTGCGTTACTTGTAGGGATTGGCTGGGTTATTTTAGCAGACATCATCCTCATCGGTACCTTTCATATCGCCAGTCCGTTTTTCCTGGTATCGGCCGGCATACAGGTACTGCTCACGAAACTGGCTATCGGCATATACCTCTACCAGTTAATCCTGATCCAACGGGTGGATATCAGCGAACCAATTCTGTCCACCCAGGAAAAACTGTCCCGGCTGAAATCCTCCTCGCTCTGGTGTGCCCGTATACTGTTTCTGCAGTTGCCGGTATGGACCACCTTCTACCTGACCCCGGCCATGCTGGCATCCGGCAATCCCTGGTTGCTGCTGCTTCAATTGGCAGTTACTACCGCATTCTTCTGCGCCGCCATCTGGCTGTTTATAAATATCCGGTACAGCAACCGCCACAAAAAATGGTTCAGGGCCATTTTCCAGGGAAAGGAGTGGGATCCCGTCATCAAAGCAATGGCGCTGCTGGAACAGGTAGAGGAATACCGCCGGTAATTATTTTGTACCCGGCGTTAAACCATTGCAGTAAACGATCAGCTTTACCAGGTCTTCGTCATTCTTCAGGTTTAACTTATTACTCCGGATATACGCCTCCAGCGCGGCACTATTGCCACCAATGGCTTCCAGCACCGCCTTTTCACTTTTCTTAATGTTCACCGGCGTACCGTTCTTTGAAATATAGTAGTTTACGTATTCTTCCACCGTACGCACAGTGGTGGCGGAGCCATACGCTTTATCTTCCCGGATCTTTTTGGATTTTCTCAGCAACAATTGCATCGCGCCATCTGCCAGTAGTTCGTAATAGGAATCGGCGGTGGCGCCCTTCACCGGGTTGTAACCATTGCGGAACACCAGCTGCCGGTTATCCTTCCTGTTGGTTAAACTAAAAGCCTTTACCGGCTTAGAAAATTCAAAGGGCTCCCCCTTTTCATTCTTAAACAACAGCGCATCCCTTACCTGGTCGTACTTCAGCTCTACATCCTTGTATGCCTTGCCATCTTTAAATTCAACGGTTCCTTTGGCCCAATCATCCTGCAGGTATGGCGAGCCTTGTATATCTACATAACTTTTTTCAAAAAACGGCCTGCCGTCTACACCTTTCAGATAAACGCCGCCCTGTGCCGTTGCCTTTTCCAGGCCGGCAAACAACAGCAACACATACAACATCCAATGTTTCATGATACTCATTTTATTTTCCTAAAATACAAAAGGGTTGCAGGTATTTTGCCACCTGCAACCTTTTTATTTTCTACCAGGTAAATAGCTGCTCCCTGTTATTTCGTATACCCATCGTTCTGGGTCATATTCGGATTGGCATCCCGCTCCGTTTGCGGAACAGGCGCTACACGACGGGTATCACCATAATTCACCACCCTGCCCTTGCCGTTCACCAGGTTACGCTTCAACCGGTTCAGGTCGTGGAAACGATCCCCCTCAAAGGCCAGCTCCTTTCTTCTTTCCAGGATAATATCGTCCAGTAGCAGCGCGCCTGCAGAAGCATACACCAGCGAAGGATCACGCTGCGCCATCAGCGTGTTCAGATAAATCAACGCATTGACGTCATCTTTCAACCGGTTACTGGCTTCCGCCGCAATCAGGTACATTTCAGAAATCCGCAACACCTTTTTATTATCAAAATCACCGCTGGTATGCTGATACTTATTAACGATGTATACGAGGGGCTGGGGATCCCTGGCGCCCTCGAGAATCAATCCCTTCCTCACATCGCTCGCGCCATACAGGTTATACAACGCAGGGACGCAAAGAATATCGCCATAACCCAGCTGGTTGTACATGTTCCCCAACTCGTCATTACCCACATTTGTCAACGCATCGGCGCCTACTTCAAAAAGTGTTTCAGGCGTAGAAACAGAAGGCGTGGCTTCTGACCAATAAGCAGCCACCCGGTCTCTCGTTAAAAGAGGGATATTACTGTGGTCAATTACATCTTTGGCATAACTCAGCGCCTTGGCATAATCACCCTTATACAAATTTACTTTGGCCGCCAATCCACGGCAACCATACTTTGAAAAACGGGTAGCCAGCTTTGTTTGCGTAAACAGTGGATATGCTGCATCCAGGTCTGCCAGGATCTGTGTATATACCTCGCTGACCTTGTTACGCGCAGGACGCAGATCACGGTTGTAATGCAGGATAAGTGGTACCCCTTCCGCATCCGGATTTTCGCTGTATGGTTTGGCAAAAACCCTGATCAGGTTAAAATAAACCAACGCACGGATCGACAAGGCTTCTGCCTTAAACTGTTTGGCAGCTGCATCGTTGGCAAATTTCTGGTCTACCGCATCAATGATATTGTTGGTACGCAATATCACTTTATAGGCATCCAGCCAGTTTACACTCATCGTGGCATCCGTTACAGTAACAGAATAGTTCTGCTGCGCTGTATATCTCCCGGAATTATTTACAGAGATATAAGTGTTATCACCCATCAGATCACCGATCACCGGCAACGACCTGCCATAATAATCGGTTTCAGTAAGCCCCGCATAACTGCCGTTAACAGCATTTTCAATATCTGACACTGTTTCAAAAGCTGACTCCGTAGGTACGCTCACATAAGGTGTGGTATCCAGGAATTTTTTCCCGCAGGAACCCAGCAACATCATAGCGCTAAATCCAGCCAGGGCCGTATATAGTTTGATTTGTCTTTTCATCGTTTGTACGTTTAAGTTATAGTCCCAGGTTAATACCCACAGTATAGATCTTTGGCATGTATACTTCCAGGTTCGATTGACTCGTAACACTTGCTTCAGGATCTGAGGTAATGTTCTTATCCTTTACCCAGGTCCATACATTAGTACCCCTTACGTATAAACGCAGACTGGATATTTTGGCATGCGACAGCCATGACTGCGGGAAAGAATAACTCAGCGTTACATCCCTCAGACGGATATAATCGCCTTTATACAACCAGCGGGTAGAAGACTCGCTCGAATTTTTATTGCCTCCGTACACATACTTCGGCACATTTGTTTCATCTCCTTTCTTCTGCCACCTGTTCAGCTGCGGCGCCATTTTATTAAAGGAGCCCGCAAAGCCATCCCCCTGCAGATACCTGGCCCAGGTGTCCTGCACATAGTTGCCATAATTATAGTACAACAGGCCATCCAGGCTAAAGCCTTTAAAACTAAAAGTAGATCCGAAGCTGCCAAAGAATTTGGGAGAAGCAGATCCGTAGATAACACGTTTGGCAGCAGAATAGCTGTTGGTTTTTTCGTTATGCGTATCGTCCTTGTACCACTGCGGGTCGCCGTTTTCTTTGTCTACACCCGCCCATTCACGCAGATAGAAAGACTGAAAATCGTGTCCTACCTGGCGAATAAATGAACCGCTGATCTGCGGTTGACTGCTTACCAGCGAGATCACTTCATTTTTATTGCGGGCAAAATTAAAGCTCGCATCCCAGCGGAAATCACCTGCTATCACCGGTGTACCCGACAAAGCTATTTCCACACCTTTGTTACGGATAGAACCAATGTTGTTGAGGAAGTCCTGGAAGCCGGATGTCCTGGATAAAGGTTGCTCCATCAACAGGCTGGAAGTAGTTCTGGTATAGTATTCCACGGTAGCATTCAACCTGTTTTTAAACAACGAGAAATCAATGCCGATATCCAGTGGTTTGTTTATTTCCCAGGTTAACGCAGGATTACCAGCAGACAACGGCGCGCTGCCCACACTGCCTTCGTAATTATAGTTAAAAGAATTATTCTTAGTATCTACACCCGTACCATAACCATAGAGCGAACGCCAGATATAGTCAAATTGGTAAGCGCCAAAATTGGCATTACCATTCTGTCCGTAAGAAGCCCTTAACTTCAGCTGGTTCAGCCAACCGATTCCCTTGATAAATTCTTCCTGATCCAGGTTCCAGGAACCGCCTACGGACCAGAAATTACCATAGCGATTAACACTGCCAAAACGGGAAGATCCATCTCTTCTGTAACTGGCCGACAACACATACTTGCCGTTATAGGTAATATCTCCCAATCCGAGTATAGAAGCAAACGCATAGTCGGAACCATTACCGCTGGCAGCAGTAAAATTGGCGCCCGCAGCCGCATACTGGATATTCAGCCTTGCCGGTAAATTACGGGCTTCAGTGTTGCTCATAAATAATTTCGACTTCTGCGCTTCATAACCTGCCTTTAAATTCAATACCCACCGGTTGTCCTTTTTCAGGTCAACATGGTAGTTCAGCATGTTTGTCCATACCCAATTGAAATACCGGGTATAGGTATGATTTACGATACCATGATCATTAAAACCATCGCCGTACAACGGGTTATTATATTTAAATTCTTCCAGGTTGTTATAATCAACACCATATTTGGAAGTGAATTTCAAACCAGGCAGAATCGCATATTCGGCCCATACCGTACCAATACCTTTCAGCATAGCGGTATTGTCTTTATCCATCGCGGCAATAGCAACTGGGTTAAAGGTGCCGCCAGGACCAAATTCCGCCTGCGGATCGGCAGAAAAATTAATGCTGCCGTCCGGCTTGTAGGGCGACTGTGCAGGCAACAGAAAATATCCCGCCAGCACCGGGTTGGCAAAAGTGCCGCCATTGGTAGGACCTACCTGCCGCGAAGACGAGAAAAGAATATTACTGCCAAACGATAACCGCTCAGTAGCTTTATGTTTGATGCTGATATTAGCGCTGGCCCTGTCGAAAGAAGATGCCAGCACCGTTCCTTCCTGTTTGAAATAACCGCCGGATAAATGAAACTGGGTTTTCTCATTTCCTCCATCCGCTGAAAGATTGTACTGCATTTGCTGCCCGTTGCGCGTAACAACATCCAGCCAGTCAGTGTTAACACCTTTTCCCGTACCAAAAGCCGCATCCACATCTTTTAAAGCAGATGCCAGGTCAGGGTAATCGCCGGTATTAAACAATCCTTCCGCCGTCAGATTACGAAACTCCTCATTGGTGAGCGGGCGGCTTTCGCTGCGCAGGATTGGTTTTGCAGTTCCATACTCAGCGTCGGCACGAATACGGGTTTTACCATTTCTTCCGCTCTTGGTGGTGATGATCACCACACCATTGGCCGCACGGGAACCATAAATAGACGAAGACGCCGCGTCTTTAAGTACAGAAATACTTTCTATATCGTTGGGGTTAATACCTGATAATGCGTTGGCTGTAGTGGTATTCCTCGAAAGGTCACCGGTGTTGATAGGTACCCCGTCTACTACATACAACGGCGCAGCGCTGGAGTTAATAGAACCTATACCGCGGATACGTACCTGTTGTACTGCGCCCGGCTGGCCGGAACCGCCTACAGACTGAAGCCCGGGCACCTTACCTTGCAAAATTTTATCTACCGAGGTAAAGGGTACATTCTCTACCTCCTTACCTCCTACCTGTGCCACCGCACCGGTTTGATTTAATTTGGTTTGTGTACCATAACCTACTACCACTACCTCACTCAATCCTTCTGAACCTTGTGTGAGCGCGATATCCAGGTTGGTTAAACCGGTAATATTTTTTTCGATGGTCTGGTATCCCAGGAAGGAAAATACCAATACCCTGGCGCCCTGCGGAACGGTAATCGTAAATGCTCCGTTACCGCCGGAGGTAGTTCCTGTATTAGTTCCTTTGATTTTGACAGATACACCCGGAAGCGATGCTCCGTCGGTTTTGTCGGTGACTTTTCCTGTCAATGTTCTCGTTTGTGCTGCACCGTGCAGGGCACACGATAGCAAGAGAAGCCACAGGAGTAGCTCTTTCTTCATAAGCGATTTTTTTGGTTAGATTTAATAAAGGATGATGACAGATTAACTATAGGCTAATGCACATAGGTCAATAATTATAGGTTGATAACTACCTGTTTAGCTGTTACACTAAACCAATGAAACAAGGGTTTGTACTACTGCTTAACTGACGATTTTGTTTGTGACTAAAGGGCTTGATTCATGCTGTTGATTTTGGTTGAAAACTCATTGATTGCTACACGGGTTCCGTTTTAATACACTTCAATAATGGGCAATTATGGGTTTGATATCTGGTTGAAAATTGAATTCATGATTTTGGTTGCTGCAAGGGTCGATTCACTTTGTAAATTAAATAAAAAAAAAGTTGTTCCACCAACTATTCTTTTAAAAAAATAATAAAAAAGTGCGGATGCCCATAGATACTGCATTCCGTAGGCAGTAGCCATGTGTAAATGTTATCTTGACCTGCTTTCACCACGGCAGGGATTTTATGCTGCCACCCGGACTGGAAAAAAATAATACATTTGCAACGCAAAACAATCGTCATCAAAAAAGAATTCGAGGGCCCGGAACAGGCAACTGAAACAACAATCTCTTCAATCCTAACTATGTCCGACCAACAACATCAGGCCGATCCTCAATTAGTAGCCCAATGGGTTCAGGGATGGTCCTTAGCCAGAGAAGTAGCTTTACCCGTGTGGGAGAATGGCGTGTACCGCGTAGAAGTAGGTTGGCCGGATGTAATAAGACGTTTTGTTTTTCCATCCCTTACGCCTGCCGTAGGACAACTGGCCGAAACTATTTCCGATCCTTATATTATACTAAAGATTTTTGCAGCACCGGAAGAGGTGCGAAAATGCCTGCCATCCAACTGGATGGTACACCCTGCCGCTTTTATGATGACCTGCCTGCAGCCGATGAAAACCGTCAACATGCAGCTGGATAAGGAATACACACTGGATATCTCCGATAACATGGCTGTACCTATAGCGCGGGTGCTCACCTCCCAGGGCGAAGTAGCCGCCATCGGCAGGATCGCCTTTACGGAAGATGCCGGCATTTACGACCGGATCGAAACGCATCCGCTTCACCGGCGCCGCGGTCTTGGTACAGTTGTTATGAAAGCACTGGAAAGCGTAGGTGCTGCCCGCGGCATTACAAAAGGCCTGCTGGTAGCTACCGCCCCGGGCAGAGCCCTGTATGAAACGCTGGGTTGGGAAGTGCATTCGTTATATACTACCGCGGAAATACCGGCGCAGCAATAAATTTATTTCTGTGCCACTACCAGGAAACGAAGGAATCACTGCATCCGGCAACAATTTAATTAAAAAGAAAAATACTTGTTCAGTTTCCGGTTGTTGCCCACTCCGTACTATCTTACTTTTGATAAAAAAGAAAGATCGATATGCTGACGGATGAAATCATGTACCAGGCACTCCTCGACAAAGATGTTTCTTATGAAGGAACATTTATAGCAGCGGTAAAAACCACCGGCATATTCTGCCGCCCAACCTGTACGGCCAGGAAGCCCAAAGCCGAAAACGTGGAATTCTTTCCTTCCGCCAAAGAGGCCATACTAAAGGGATACCGGCCCTGCAAAGTATGTAACCCGCTCGAAAAAATGAACGAAACACCACCATATATAAAAGAGATCCTTGATGAACTGAATGCAGATCCTTCCAGGAAATTTAAAGATGCCGACCTGCTCCGCAGGGGAATTGAACCCAGCAATATCAGGCGCTGGTTTTTAAAAAATCATGGTGTCACCTTCCAGGCTTATCAGCGGATGTTCCGGATAAATTCTGCCTTTAAAAAAATACAGAACGGCGATACCATCACATCGGCGGCATTTGATGCAGGATATGAATCTGTCAGCGGGTTCACGGATTCCTTTAAAGCTGTATTTGGCGTATCGCCCTCCAATAGCAAAGATAAACACATCATCAATATCACAAGACTGGAAACGTCTTTGGGGACTATGTTTGCCTGCGCCGCGGAACCGGGCATCTGCCTGCTGGAATTCACCGATCGCAAAATGCTGGAAACCGAATTAACGACGCTCGCCAAACAATTAAATGCCAATATTATCCAGGGCGCCAACCCGCACTTCAACGTGTTGAAAACACAGCTGGAAGAATATTTTGAAGGAAAAAGAAGAGTATTTACCGTTCCGTTGTTTACACCCGGCACGCCTTTCCAGCAAACCATATGGCGCGTTCTGCGGGATATTCCCTACGGCGCCACCAGGTCTTACAAAGACCAGGCGGCCGCCATCAACCAACCCGGCGCTATCCGTGCGGTAGCCAACGCCAATGGCATGAACAGGATCTCTATCCTGGTTCCATGTCACCGCGTGATCGGTACAGATGGAAACCTCACCGGCTACGGTGGCGGTATCTGGAGAAAAAAATGGTTGCTCGACTTCGAAAATTCAAATTCAATTTAACCCGGAAATATGATCACTACTGCAAAATGCAACAGATGGAAAGCACTTTCCGTCGTCCTCACTGCGCCCCTACTTTATGTTATCGACATTTTTATCATCAACATGGCCATCCCCGGTATCAAGAAAGGTGTGCATGCTACAGACGGGGAAGTGCAACTGGTGATTGCCGGCTACCTGCTGGGCAGCGCTTCTTTTCTCATCACCGGCGGCAGAGCGGGCGACTACCTGGGCCGTAAAAAAGTATTTTTCTGGGGGATGTTTTTCTTCACACTCACTTCCTGTCTTTGCGGCTTATCACAAACCGCGTGGGAACTAAATATTACCCGCTTCTTCCAGGGACTGAGCTCTGCTTTTATGGTACCGCAGTCTATCGCATTTATACAGGTGCTCTTTACGGATGAGCGGGAAAGAGCCAAAGCTATTGGCTGGTACGGCATTACGCTGAGCATTGCGGCCATTATCGGGCAAATACTGGGCGGCTACCTGGTTGATACACATTTCGTCATCGCCGGGTGGAGACTGATCTTTTTTATCAATCTGCCGGTAGGCCTGGCAGCACTCTGGGCCATTTATCATTACCTGGAAGAAACACCAAAAGATACCGGGCAGCGATTTGATTACCGGGGAGCGCTGATCCTCACCACCGGTCTTATTTGCCTGATCTGGCCGCTCACCAAGGGACGTGAGCTGGGCTGGCCGTGGTGGAGCATTGCGTTGTTATTATCTTCCCTGTTTATTTTCGCTTACTTTATCCGCGATCAGCAAACAAAAGTGCTGCTACACAAAGGCAGTCTGATCGACACCGCACTATTTAAGATCCGGGAATTTAACATCGGCCTGCTGGCAGTGCTGTTCCACTTCATGATGCACACCGCCTACCTGCTCATGAGCGCTATTTACTTACAGAATGGACTTGGTTTCTCGGCACTCGATTGCGGGCTTGCTTTTATACTGCATGCCATTCTGTTTATGATCTCCTCTATGATAGCCGCCAAACTCATTGTTAAATACGGGAAATGGGTATTGCAGGCGGGACTGTTGATTATCCTGGTGGCGTTCCTGTTACAGATCCGATTGTTCCGGCCAACGGTAAGTCCGCTGTGTGTTACATTACTGATAGGCGTCTATGGCCTGGGTAACGGACTGGTACTTCCCTTCCTGCTAAACATTGCGCTGAAAAGTGTACCGGTGAAATTTGCGGGAGTGGCGGCGGGCGTATTCTCTACCTTTCAGCAAACTGCCTCCGCTTTAGGTATCAGTATACTGGGCGGTGTTTTCTATTATGTTGTCAGCCTTCATGAATCATCTCCCGATTACCTGATAGCTTTTGATACAGGCATTACCGTTAGTATCATCTGCCTCGGAATAGTAGCTGTTATGTTATGGATATTACCGGAAACAACCGATCAGCATACAATGGAATTACAACCGGAAGGTATCTGATCTTACTTTACCCGGTCCCAGTAAATTGTTTTTCCCAGGAGTTCAATACCAATATATCCCCTGAGCGCTAACCGGCCATTCTTTAGTTTCATCACAGCGGTATAAGATTTCCCGGAAGTAGGGTCATAGATCTTGCCATCCTCCCATTGCCCGTTCTGATACCGGAAACCAGTCAGCATCACTATATTGGGCCATGCCCTGCTTCTTAAAGCGATATTGGGGTTCAGCGTATCTTTACGTGGAACCCCTCTCTCGTCCAACATATATTTTCCCCATAACAGCTTCCCGAAATACTGGTCACCTGATTGATAGATCTCTATCTTACCTGATCTGTCCTCGTTTTGCCAGGTACCCAATATGCCGTGTTCATTACTTTGTGCATGGGTTGTTAACAGGAAGATAAAGAGGCAAACAAAAAACAGGCCGCCTGTTTGAGTTGCTTTTTTTAACCCGGAAATTTTAGTATACTGGAGGTTTATACAGATGAACATGAATAAAAAATTATGTCTTTTAACACTGATATTAGGTATTGGCCATGCTCACCAGGCAACAGCACAACAATCGGCCTATGTCAGCATTTTACCCGGGGATGATAATGCCGCCATTATCCGGAAAGCCGCTAATGTACAGCCTACAGAACGACAACTGCGCTGGCAGGAACTGGAAGTGACCGGGTTCTTTCACTTTGGTATCAACACTTTCACAGAACGGGAATGGGGAGATGGCAAAGAATCTCCTTCCCTGTTTAATCCAACTGCACTCGATGCCATGCAATGGGTACAAGCTGCTAAAGCCGGTGGCATCAAACAGGTGATCCTGACAGCCAAGCATCACGATGGTTTCTGTTTGTGGCCCAGTAAATATACGGAGCATTCAGTGAAAAACAGTCCCTGGAAAAACGGACAGGGCGATGTGGTAAAAGAGGTGGCAGATGCCTGTCGTACAACCGGTATGGGCTTCGGCGTTTATTTGTCGCCCTGGGATCGCAACGCTCCCTCCTATGGCACCGAAGCCTACAACGATTACTTCGTTAACCAGCTCACGGAACTGTTAACCAACTACGGCCGGATCGACGAAGTATGGTTCGACGGCGCTAACGGCGAAGGTCCTAATGGCAAAAAACAGGTGTATGATTTCAAACGCTGGTATGCGCTGATCCGCAAACTACAGCCAGGCGCCGTTATTGCGGTAATGGGCCCCGATGTGCGCTGGGTAGGTACAGAAACCGGCTATGGCAGAAGCACCGAATGGAGCGTGGTACCGGCCAATAATTTAGACCAAAAAACGATCGCAGATTTATCCCAGCAGGAACTGCTGATAAAACCCTCCGGCTATGGTAATGGTGAAGATATGGGCAGTCGTGACGCCTTATACCACGCCAATAGTTTAGTATGGTACCCGGCAGAAACGGATGTGTCTATCCGGCCGGGATGGTTCTATCACAAAGAAGAAGATGAAAAGGTGAAAACACCGGAAAAGCTGCTCGACATCTACTTCAACGCCGTCGGTAAAAACGGGGTGCTGCTGTTAAATATCCCACCGGATAAAAGGGGACTGATACAAGAAAATGATGTTAAAAATTTAGCTGCCTGGAAAAATAATATCGACCAGATCTTTTCACAAAACCTGCTCAGCGCTGCGAAAATCGCATCTTCCAATGGCCGGAGAAAAAATGCGCTGACAGATGATAATAAAAATACCTGGTGGACAACGAAGCATGAGGATACTACCGCCACCATTGAAATAGATCTCGGGAGTACCCAAACCTTTAATGTATGCAGGCTGCAGGAATATATCAGGAAAGGACAACGGGTAGAAAATTTCGTGCTGGAATACCTGGATGGCAGCGAATGGAAAGTAGCCGCTACCGGCACTACCATTGGCTATAAAAGGATCCTTACTTTCCCGGATGTGAGCGCGCAACAGCTGCGGCTGCGTATCACCTCCTCCCGTATGGCGCCTATGATCGCTGATTTCGGGATTTTCAAACAAACAAAATAAATCATTGCCTGCAGGCCTTCATCACCGGAGGCCTGCTATCTTTTGTTCTATAGTTCGTTTATCCGTAAGCGTGACCGCCAGCCCCAATGCCTGCTCCAGGTACTGTACCGCTTTATTGTTATCAATACCGGTATACAACTCTCCCAGCAGCACAAAGTAATAATGATTACGCGTGAGCTGTAACTTCTCCGCCTCCGCAATGGC
Source organism: Chitinophaga hostae (assembly GCF_018224885.1). Taxonomy (GTDB): domain Bacteria; phylum Bacteroidota; class Bacteroidia; order Chitinophagales; family Chitinophagaceae; genus Chitinophaga; species Chitinophaga hostae. The sequence continues at coordinate 80,663 of NZ_JAGTXB010000019.1, forward strand.
AACTTCCTTTCCTTTTACTTTTGAGAGTGCATAAGTCCTGTTAAGCGCTGCTACCGGCGAATATGCCAGTTGCAATAAACGATTGTAGAGTTGCAGGATATGATCCCATTTTTCCGCGGTATCCTCTTTCTGTGTATTCCAGTAGGCAATGGTGGCTTCAAGGTGATAGCGCGACAAGCGCTCTCCCTGCGACGCCTCATGCAGAAAGCGGGCGCCCCTGGCGATCAGTTCATCATTCCAGAGGGTTTCGTCCTGGTCCTGGTATAAAATAATTTCTCCGTTGGCGGTTTTCCGGGCCTCAAACCTGGAAGCATGAAAGCACATCAGCGCAAACAGCGCCTTTACCATAGGCTGGTTAGTCAATTCATTTTCTATCAGCAAATAGGTTAACCGCATAGCTTCCAGGCAAAGATCTTCCCGTATCACCGCATCCTGGCTTTCGGAGTAATAACCTTCGTTGAATAATAAATATAAAGTGGTGAGTACGGTATCCAGTCGCCCGTTGATGGCGGCGGGCCCGGGGAATGCCATCACTGCTTTTTCTTCCCGCAGCTTTTCTTTGGCCCTTAACAATCTTTTATTGATAACATCTTTGCTGGTGAGAAATGCGTCGGCAATTTCGGTGATGCCGAATCCGCAGAGTATACGAAGTGCAAGCCCTATCTGCGCTTCTTTCGGAATAGCAGGGTGACAGATGGCGAACAGCATCTGCAGCTGACTGTCCGCTATATTTTCATCTGATAAATTGATGTCTGCCATCTCATTTTCCCGGGATGCTTCTTTTAGCTGCCGGGCAATTTTTTCGGCAAAATGCTGGTTACGCTGTAAATAATTCTTTGCTTTATTTTTTGCCACCACGTATAGCCATGCAGTTGGGTTGTCCGGAACTCCTTTATATGGCCATGTTTCCAGCGCCGTTAGAAATGTTTCACCGGCAATGTCTTCCGCAAGTTCCATATGCGCTATACCAAAGGCTCTACAGAGCACAGCAGTAATTTTGCTGAACTCGGTCCTGAACAGATGTGGTATTAAAGCGGGTTGTTCCATTGCAGGAAGTTAGTTACACAGGATTAATGAACACCATCTCCTTTCACCAGTTTCCGCACCTCCACGCTGTTTCCGTCTCCCTGTAAAACAGGACAGCCTTTGGCAAATTCCACGGCCTCTTCTACGGAGCCGGCTTTCACAATGACGTAGCCGCCTATTGTTTCCTTGATTTCACCGAAGGGACCATTTGTTACCACGCTGTTGTGTTTCACTACCTTGCTCCCTTCAAAAGCCAAACCGTTTCCACCGCTGAATTTGTTTTGGGCGGCGATGCCACCGATCCAGTCCATGGTTTGTTTCATCCAAACCTGTATTTGTTCCGGGGAGGCTACCTTGTTGCCGTCCTCGTGTCTAAAAATTAACATAAACTCGTCCATGATCATAAGTTTTAAATGTTTGTGAACAATATACCCTTATAACAAATGGAAAAAGCGGAATAAGACATTGGTGAGAAAAAATTTTGTTGGCCAGGATGTGGTACCTTATATGGCCCCTCATCTATGCTGCCAACGCTATGGCAAATATGGATTAAAACAGGGAAGAAATCAGCAAAAAAAAACGCCTGCCGGGAAACGATCCCGGCAGGCGCATCCTCATCAGGCTATCGCCGCAAAAGCATCCTTTAATTCCTTTGCATACAACTCAGGTACTTCGAGGGCTGCAAATCTTCCTCCCTTGGGCAGTTTGGTAAATCTTTTCAAATTCACCCTGCGCGCTGCCCACTCTTCCGGTGTATTGCTGTCGGCCGGGAAAATGGATACTGCTGTCGGCACTTCTGTTCTGGGTACCGGCTTGGGTCCATGTTCACCAAACATCACGCGCGCATCTTCCAGGTAGCGGCGAATAGCGGTGTTGATGGTGGATGATACCCAATAGATCATAATATTGGTAAGCAGTTCATCTTTGGTAAAGCTGTTTTCTATATTTCCTTTTGTATCGCTCCAGGCATAAAACTTTTCGAGTATCCAGGAGGCGAGTCCTACCGGTGAATCGTTGAGGGCGTAGCCCAGTGTTTGCGGTTTGGTAGACTGGATCATATTAAATGCGCCTTCCATAAACCACCAGCCCTGGATAAACTGTCCAAACTGCTGTTCAGCAGGCGACATGGTGCTCCAATCTTCCGTGCCGTTAGGATAGCCTGTATCCGTTAAATGAATAGCTTGTACCTGTGCCGGGTAATTTTGCGCCAGCGCGGTGGTAACCGCGAAGTCGCCGGCTGCCAGGAAATGGGTATAGCCCAATACTTCAGTCATCAGTTTAGCCCAGAGGTGTCCGGCGTTTTCAGAGGTGGTGGCTACATGACCGGAGAAACCGTAACCGGGCATAGAAGGAATAACGAGATCAAAAGCGTCCGTCAGCATAGGGATCACTTTATAAAACCGGAAAAATGAATCCGGCCACTCATGGGTAAGGATCAATGGGCGGGTGTTACTGCCTTTTCCTTTTATGTAGATAAAATGAATATCGGTGCCGTCAATGTTGGTGATAAACTGCGGGAAGCTGTTTAACAGGGCCTCCTGTTTACGCCAGTCGAAGCTTTGCTGCCAGTAAGCCACCAGTTCACGGAGATATTGCGGGTTGGTGCCATAGTTCCAGCCTGCATTCTCAGGCTCATCGGTCCAGCGGGTATGTTTTAACCTGGCCGACAGGTCGTTCAGCAATTCGTTTGATACGTCGATTTTAAAAGGCTGTAACTGTTTCATGGTAGTATTTTTTTTTAGTAGTTTAAGGGTGATGAACATCTTTTATGAAGATGCTGAAACAAAACTACGGGTGCTGTGTGACAACAGTTTGTCAGTTGGAAAAAAGAAAACCTGATTTTTTTTGAAAGAACCGGGTTATCTTCAGGGGGAGGCCGATGAGGAAACCCTATAAATATTCCGTGGTGGCCACTTTCGATATAGCTGCCCCCTGTTTTTGTGCCTTAAAATATCCTCCGTCCGTAAAAAATCTTCCAAAAAACTTGTTTCCTTAAACGTTTAAGCATATTTTTAAGAAATGAAAAAGGTTTCGCTGAAAGATATCGCTACGGAGGCGGGTGTATCCACCGCATTGGTATCGTATGTGTTGACGAATAAGGAGAAGGAAGCCCGGGTTGGCGAAGAGATCGCAAAAAAGATCAGGGCCATTGCGCATAAGCTGAACTATCAGCCCAATCATATTGCGCGGAGTTTGAAAAGCGGCCGGTCATTTACCATAGGACTGATAGTGGCGGATATTTCCAACCCCTTCTTTGGCAATATTGCCCGTACGATAGAAGATGAAGCCAAACGGAATAATTATACCGTGATCTTTGGCAGCTCGGATGAAAACGTTGATAAATCGGGCGACCTTATTAATGTATTGCTGAACCGGCAGGTAGATGGCCTGATCATTACGCCTACGGAAGGATCGGAAGAGCAGATCAGCCAGCTGAAAGCACAGAAAGTGCCTTTTGTGCTGATCGACCGTTTCTTCCCGGAGATAGAAGCCAGTCATATTGCAGTTAATAATTACGAAGCGGCCTATCATGCAGTATCACACCTGGTTAAAACAGGCAGGAAGCGGATCGGGATGGTGGCTTATAAAACGTCGCTGCATCATATCGGGGAAAGGAAACGTGGTTACAAGGAAGCGTTGCTTGCGCATCATATGACATCGGGTAATACCTTGCTGAAATCGGCGCGGTACTCGCACCTGGCAGCAGATATCCGGTTATCTATCGATCAGCTGCTCAGTGGCCGTCATCCCGCCGATGCTATTTTCTTTGCCACCAACAGCCTGGCCATAGAAGGACTGAAATATATTAACTCATTGGGAATCCGCATTCCCGATCAACTGGCAGTGATCACCTTCGATGAAAGTGAAGCACTCGACCTTTTCTACTCTCCCGTTACATTTGTACGGCAACCTATCCTGGAAATGGGAAGAGCCGCCGTACGGGTACTGCTGGAAGAGATCAAAGACAATAAAAAAGAAATTGAACATATCTGCATCGATACTTCGCTGGTGATCAGAAAATCCTGTGGAAGCCGCTAACAGTAAGCTTTCCCGGAATCCCCGCGTAACAGATGCCTTTTGTGTTGATTTTTTGCTTAAACGTTAAAGCGAATAAACTAGTAAAATACAAACGTTCCCGACTATACGTAAACGATAACTATTCATTGCTAAAAACAAACCACGATAATGAAAAAACTGCTGCTGCTATCTTTAAGTGCCTGTCTCAGCTGGGCCACCTACGCACAACAATCCTTTAACGGATTAGAGATGAATATGGGTAACCTGTTCCGATTATCCAATGCCAAAACGCGTTCTATCAGCCCGGAAAATTTCACCGGCGAAGCTGGCAAAGGCGGTATGGCTACTCTCGACCAGGGCAATGCCCGCGGCGCTGCCCGCGACCTCGGCCAGGGATGGAAAGTAAACCCCTACATTTTTATTGAACCCGGAAAAACCGTAACACTGGCCGAAATAACCGGCCCCGGCGCCATACAGCATATCTGGATGACACCCACCGGCAACTGGCGCTACTCCATACTCCGCTTTTACTGGGACGATGAAACCACCCCCTCGGTAGAAGTACCCGTAGGTGATTTCTTCGGCATGGGATGGGGCGAATATGCCCAACTCAATTCCCTGGCGGTATGCGTAAATCCCGGCAGCGCCTTCAACTGCTACTGGGCCATGCCGTTCCGGAAAAAATGCAAGATCACCATGGAAAATATTAATACGGAAAGAATGACCCTATACTACCAGGTCGACTATACGCTGACCAGCGTACCCGAAGATGCCGGCTATTTCCATGCACAATTCCGTCGTAACAACCCGGTAAAAGATGCTTCCTTTACCATGATCGATGGTGTAAAAGGACAAGGGCAATATGTGGGTACCTACCTGGCCTGGGGCGTTAATAACAACGGCTGGTGGGGCGAAGGCGAAATAAAATTCTTTATGGACGGCGATGGTAAATTTCCTACTATTTGCGGTACCGGTACGGAAGACTATTTCTGCGGCTCCTATAACTTCGATACCAAAGGCCGGTACCAGGAATTTTCCACGGCGTATAGCGGTCTCCCGCAGGTGATCCGCCCCGACGGTTTGTATAAATCGCAACAGCGTTTTGGCCTGTACCGCTGGCATATCATGGATCCCATCCGTTTTGAAAAAGAACTTAAAATCACGATACAGGACCTTGGCTGGCGCAGTGGCGGACGCTATCTGCCGCAGCAATCGGACATCAGCAGCGTGGTATACTGGTACCAGCGTGAGCCTCATGCGCCTTTTCCAAAGCTGCCGGCTATGAGCGACCTGGAAGTGAATTGAGCATACACCACTTTTAATATAAAATATCAGGAAGATGAGTCGAACATTGATAACAGGATTACAACTGATAGGAAATAATTTTTCCGGTGAAGGCGACGATACCTTCCGGGCATTTGATCCGCGGCAGCAGCAATGGCTGCCGCAGGAGTTCAGAGAAGCTACCACCGGCGAAATAGATGCCGCTTTAAACCTCGCTGCCAAAGCGTTTCCGCTGTATAAAAAAACGACGGCAGCACAGCGTGCCGCTTTCCTGGAAGCTATCGCCGATGATATTGTTTCCCTGGGAGATGAATTAATCAACGTAGCCTCGGCGGAAAGCGGGCTGCCGCTGCCGCGCCTCCAGGGCGAAAGAGACCGTACCACCGGCCAGTTGCGGCTGTTTGCCAACACCATCAAAGAAGGCTCCTGGGTAAATGCCCGCATCAATACCGGTACCCCCGACGTAAGGCAAATGCAGATCCCTATCGGCGTAACCGGCATCTTTGGCGCCAGCAATTTTCCGCTGGCCTTTTCAGTAGCAGGTGGCGATACCGCCGCTGCGCTGGCTGCCGGTTGCCCCGTTGTATTCAAAGCACATCCCGCACACCCGCATACATCATACCTGGTGGCCACTGCCATCCGCAAAGCCATCCTGCGTACCCAAATGCCGGAAGGTGTTTTTTCCATGGTACACGGTACTTCCCACGAAACAGGACAGTACCTAGCGGCACATCCGATCGTTTCTGCCATTGCCTTTACCGGCTCCTTCAGAGGCGGCAAGGCACTATATGAAACGGCTACACGCAGAGCCGTACCTATACCCGTATACGCAGAAATGGGCAGCGTAAATCCCGTGTTTTTCCTGCCGGGTATTTTACGGGAGAAGGGACCCGCATTGGCCATGCAGCTGCTGCAATCCGTTACCCTGGGTGTAGGACAATTTTGTACCAACCCCGGCATGTTTATCACGCCTTCGGAAGACGCTGCGGCAGCGTTTATCAGCGCCCTGCAACAGGGTATCGGCGCCATGAGCGGCGGACCTATGCTTACACCGGGCATACTCGACGCGTATCATAACGGCATCCGCCTGCTGCAACAAACAGGCGCAGCAGTACTCGGCGCCGCCCCCGACACCGCCCAACAGGCTACCCCTTACCTGCTGCAGGTAAGCGCCGAAAAAGCATTGGAAAATCCCGCCATCTGCCACGAAGTATTTGGCCCTTCTTCCCTGCATATCCACGCTGGCAGCATCGATGAACTATACCAGGTGGCGCGCAAACTGGAAGGACAACTCACCGCTACCATCCACGGTACCGAAGCTGACCTGCAACAACATGCCGACCTGGTAGATATACTGAGAGAAAAAGCCGGCAGGATTATCATCAACGGTTTCCCTACAGGCGTAGCCGTTAACCAGTCAATGGTACACGGCGGCCCCTGGCCCGCTACCACCCCTGCTGCCGGCACCTCCGTTGGCACCGCAGCCATCTACCGCTTCTGCCGGCCGGTATGCTACCAGGATTTCCCGGCATACCTCCTCCCGCCGGAACTGCAGGACAGTAACCCCATGCACATCTGGCGGCTGGTAAACGGTGATTTTTCAAACACACAAAAGTAAATTATGGACCTGGGTTTAAAAGATAAGATCATTATAGTAACAGGAGGCGCCAAAGGCATCGGCGCCGCCATTACCACCGTGCTCGCACAGGAAGGCGCCATTCCCGTGATCATCGGCAGAAGCGGGGAAGATAACCTCGAACAACTTTCCCGCATCCGCGAAGCCGGCGGCAAAGGCGAACATGTAGTGGCTGAACTCACCGACCCCGCTGCCTGCAAACAGGCGGTGGAAGCCGTTGCAGCACAACATGGCCGGATCGACGGACTGATCAACAACGCCGGCATCAACGACGGCATCGGCCTCGAAACCGGTTCGTACGAAGCATTTATGCAATCACTGCACCGCAACCTGGTACACTACTACCTTTTAGCACATCATGCACTCCCCTTTCTGAAAAGCAGCAAAGGCGCCATCGTCAACATCACCTCCAAAACCGCTGAAACAGGCCAGGGTAACACCTCCGCATATGCTGCCGCTAACGGAGGCCGCAACGCACTTACCCGCGAATGGGCAGTGGAACTCCTCCCCTTCAGCATACGGGTAAACGCCATCGTAGTAGCCGAGTCCTGGACGCCGCTATACGAAAACTGGATCAATACCTTCGAAGATAAAGAAGCCAAACTCGCCAGCATCGTGGAACGTATTCCACTGGAAAAAAGAATGACACACCCGGAAGAAATTGCACAGATGGCCGTGTTCCTGCTGTCAGAAAAATCGAGTCATACAACCGGTCAGCTGATACATGTAGACGGAGGTTATGTACACCTGGACAGATCCCTGACCTGATCCCCATCCCTCATTATTTATGCTAACAACGATGAAACAAACAATTCTAAAAATCCATCCCGGTGATAACGTTTGGGTAGCCTTGCAGGATATCCCCGCAGGCGCCGGTGTACATTGTGACGGAGTAACTGTAACGGCTATACGTAAGGTTGAAGCCAAACATAAAATAGCGGCACAGGAACTGCCGAAAGACAGTCCCGTTATCATGTATGGCGTACTCGTAGGCCTCGCCAACGATACCATCCCCGCAGGAGAACTGATCACCACCCAAAATATACGCCATGCCTCAGGTTCCTTCGCCGTGAAAGGAGAACGGCACAATCAATGGACCGTACCGGATATATCTCCCTGGGAAAACCGGCACTTCGATGGCTACCACCGCACAGACGGCCGCGTAGGCACCGGCAACTACTGGGTGATCATCCCGCTCGTATTCTGCGAAAACAGGAATGTACAATTGCTACATGAAATACTGGTGAAAGAACTCGGCTATCGCAAGCAACACAGTTACGAAACCATGCTGCAACAACTGCTGCAGGACTTCCGCTCCGGCAAAGACAGCAGCAACATCGCCGACAGCAGCAATGGAGAAGGCATCGTTCTCCAGGGACGCACCTTTGCCAACATCGATGGTATAAAACTGCTCACCCACACCATGGGTTGCGGCGGCACTAAACAGGACGCACGTACGCTTTGCGGACTGCTGGCAGGTTATATTACCCATCCAAACGTAGCAGGAGCTACGGTGCTAAGTCTTGGTTGCCAGAACGCACAAATAGATATGCTGAAAGAAGAAATTGAAAAACGCGTTCCCGGATTCGACCGCACCGTTGTCTTTCTCGAACAACAGCAACTCGGCTCCGAAAAAGCATTGATGACCCAGGCTATCCACCAAACATTCGACGGCCTCACCAAAGCCAATACCCAGCAACGACAACCCGCACCGCTCAGCAAACTATGCATAGGCATGGAATGCGGCGGCTCCGACGGGTTCTCCGGTATCTCCGCCAACCCCGCCGTAGGCCGTGTGGCAGATATGCTGGTAGCACTCGGCGGCTCCGTGATCTTATCAGAATTCCCGGAACTATGCGGTGTGGAACAGGAACTGAGCGACCGCTGCATCAATACCGACCTGGCCGGCCGCTATCTCCAGCTGATGCGCGACTACGCCAGCAGAGCAGAAGCCGTTGGATCAGGATTCGACTCCAACCCATCCGCCGGTAATATCCGCGACGGACTGATCACCGATGCCATCAAATCGGCCGGCGCAGCCAAAAAAGGCGGTTCCTCCCCCGTTACTGATGTCATCGATTATCCCGGCTGGGTACAACATCCGGGCCTGGCCCTGCTATGCACCCCCGGCAGCGATGTGGAATCCACTACCGCAGAAGTAGGCGCAGGCGCCAACGTAGTGCTGTTTACCACCGGACTGGGCACCCCCACCGGCAACCCGGTGACACCCGTTATCAAACTGTCTACCAACAGCAAACTCGCCGCTAAAATGCAGGACATCATCGACCTCGATACCGGCACCATCATCAGCGGAGACGCCTCTATCGATGATGTAGCCGCCAATATACTCGAACTCGTGATCGCCACCGCCAGCGGACAATACAGCACCAAGGCACAACAGCTCGGACAAGATGATTTTATCCCCTGGAAAAGAGGGGTATCGCTGTAGAGCGGTTAGCGGTTAGCTATTAGCTGTTAGGCAGAGCGAGTGGATTGATTTTTTATGAACGACTTTTGAAGGGGATCGCTGTAGAGCGGTTAGCGGTTAGCTTTTAGCTGTTAGGCAGAGCGGGAATTGATTTTTTGTGAACGACTTTTGAAGGGGATCGCTGTAGAACGGTTAGCGGTTAGCTTTTAGCTTTTAGGCAGAGCGGGGATTGATTTTTTATGAACGACTTTTGAAGGGGATCGCTGTAGAACTGTTAGCGGTTAGCTTTTAGCTGTTAGGCAGAGCGGGATTGATTTTTTATGAACGACTTTTGAAGGAACCGCTGTAGAGCGGTTAGCGGTTAGCTTTTAGCTGTTAGGCAGAGCGGGATTGATTTTTTATGATCGTATTTTGAACAAGTATTTTTCAGCGATAGCATTGCTTTTTGCTTTAAGCTTTAAGCTTTCTGCTTCCACTATTATAATCACTAATTCCATGAACATGAGATCTATTCTTCTTTCCGGTTGTCTGGCAGCAGGCCTTGCAGCCTGCAACGGCGGAGCAACAAAACAGGAACAACATCCCGCTAAACCTGTCAATTTCGGGGAAGATGTTGCCTTTCTGCAACAGCATCTGAAAAACGTAGTGGTATTAAAACACGCCAGCGATAGCAGCGGTATTGTAGTAACAGGCGATTACCAGGCCCGTGTGATGACCAGTACTACCGGCGGCAGCCAGGGTAAAAGTTTTGGCTGGATCAACTACGACCTGGTGGCATCGCAAAAATTTGCACCGCATATCAACGCATTCGGCGGAGAAGAACGTTTCTGGCTTGGGCCCGAAGGCGGTCAGTATGCACTGTTCTTTCCACCGGGAAAAACGTTTGATTTCGCCAACTGGCAAACACCCGGGCTGATAGATACTGCCCACTACACGGTAACGGCATTATCCGATACCGCTGTTACCTACCAGCAAAAAGGCACTATTCAAAACTATAAAGGCAGCACTTTTAACATCAGTATCAACAGGAGCATTCGCTTATTAGGCAGCAGCGACATTACTGCCCGGCTTGGGTTTGCGCTGCCTGATGGTATTAAAGGCGTTGCCTACGAAACAGATAATGCCGTTACCAACAGCGGCGACAGCGCATGGCAGGAACAAAACGGCCTGCTGAGTATCTGGTTGCTGGGCATGTTTAAACCCTCCGATCAAACCGCCATCGTAGCGCCCTTCCAACACATCGCTGATGCCCGGCAACATATTACGGATGATTACTTCGGGAAAATTCCCGCCCCAAACCTGGTGGTAAAAGATAGCTTACTGCTATTCCGCGCCGATGGTAAATCCCGCGGCAAACTGGGACTTTCTCCACTGGTCGCTAAAAAAGGCGCCGGCAGCATCGACCTGCAAAACAATATCCTTACGGTATTGCTATATGAAGTAGTGCCGGCAGGTCGTTACGTGAATTCAAAATGGGAACTGCAGAAAGAACCATTTAAAGGCGACGCCGTTAACTGCTATAACGATGGCCCCCTGGCCGATGGCACCCAAATGGGACCGTTCTATGAAGTAGAATCTTCTTCCGATGCGCGCGCCCTGAAACCCGGTGAGTCGCTCACCTACCGGCAGGTAACCATGCACTTTGAAGGCGATCAGAAAACATTACAGGCCATGGCTGCACAACTGTGGCAACTCCCGCTGGAAGAAGTACAACACTTCCTTTCGGGTAAATAATTTTTTTTAACACCTCCGCATTTTCTTATCAACAAATACATCAACATGGAGATCATCCGCATCTATAAAACATCAGGCGCTTTGCTGGTGGCGTACCGGGATCAGTACTACACCATTGCCGCCAACTGGAACAGCTATGTAAACAGGCAGGGACTGTTTAACCTTGTACTGGCCGATCTGAAAGATAAAACACCGATGAGCACCGATGCTGCAGAAAAGCTGCTGGCAGCCGACCTGCTGGCGCCCATCGGCTCGCAGGAAGTATGGGCCGCCGGCGTTACCTACTACCGCAGCCGCACCGCCCGGATGGAAGAGTCGGAAGTATCCGGCGGCGCCACCTTCTATGATAAAGTATATGTGGCCGAAAGACCAGAACTGTTTTTCAAAGCTACTCCGCACCGCGTTTCCGGACACGGACAAACGGTGTTCATCCGGGAAGACTCCTCCTGGGATGTGCCGGAACCGGAGCTGACCTTATTTGTTTGCAGCCAGGGCAGCATCGAAGGTTATACCATTGGCAATGATATGAGTTCGCGCAGCATAGAAGGAGAAAATCCGCTGTACCTGCCACAGGCAAAAGTATATGAGAAATGCGCCGGACTGGGGCCCTGTCTTATGGTACCGGATATGCCGATCCCTTCCGATACCATCATCAACATGGCTATTTACCGCAACGAACAGGTGCAATATTCCGACAGCGTTCCTATCAGCCAGATGAAACGCAGTCACCAGGAACTGGTGGATTTTCTTTACAAGGGATGCGCTTTCCCGGATGGCTGTTACCTGATGACTGGTACCTGCCTGGTACCGGATAACGGCTTTACCCTGCAGGACAACGACCGCGTGGAAATCAGCATCGACCATATAGGCCGGCTGGTAAACGACGTACAGACCTGTCGCCTATAACCAACAAAACAAAATACCTTTATGGATTCCACAATTGAAATAAAGAAAGGGGCCTCCGCGCCCCCTTCCGGCAGCAGCCAGCTGAAAGTTGCCAGCATCCTTATTATCAGCCTCTTCTTTTTATGGGCGCTTACCGGCAATCTCATCCCGGTACTGATCCCGCATCTGCGGAAAGCCTGCCAGCTAAATGATTTTCAATCTGCCTTTATCGATGCTGCCTACTGGATCAGCTATTTCTTTTTTGCCTTACCTGCCGCCTGGGTAATGCGGAAATGGAGTTATAAAACAGGCATCGTTACGGGCCTGCTCATCGCAGCTGCGGGCGCCGTACTTTTTTTCCCGGCGGCAGAACTGCGCTCTTTCGGCCTGTTCCTCTTTGCCCTCTTCCTCGTAGCAGCAGGTATGACGTTCTTGGAAACAGCCGCCAATCCATATATCACCATGATGGGCACACCGGAAACCGCTACGCAACGACTCAATTTTGCACAGGCATTTAACGGGCTCGGTGCCTTTGTGGCCGCATTCTTTTTGAGCAAAGTGATTCTTTCCGGTAAAGAATTTACACATGAACAACTCAACAGCATGTCGCCCGATACACTGAATAATTACCTGCTGTCAGAAGCAAGATCCGTACAGGTGCCCTACCTCGCGATCGCCGGTGTATTGGTGCTCACGGCCATCTTGTTCATGGTGGTACATTTCCCGAAAATACAGGAAGAACATAGTGATGGTCTCAATATTAATCTCCGGGTATTCCGGCATGTGCATTTCCGCTGGGGCGTAATTGCGCAGTTTGCCTATGTGGGCGCACAGGTATGCATTTCCAGCTTCTTTATCCGTTATGCCGGTTTCAGCGGACATATGCCAGAAAAGGAAGCCACTACCTATCTCGGTTTGCTCCTGTTATGTTTTATGCTGGGACGGTATGCAGGTACGCTGCTGATGCGCAAAATAGCGCCCCGTCAACTGCTGGTATTTTATAGCATAGCCTGCGTATTGCTGCTATGTTATTGCGTAATGATTGGCGGCAGAGCCGGTGTTTACTTTTTACTGGGTGTTGAGTTCTTTATGTCTATTATGTTCCCTACTATTTTTTCACTGGCCATCAAAGACCTGGGTAATGAAACAAAGTCAGGGTCGGCTTTCCTGGTGATGTCTATTGTTGGTGGAGCACTGATTCCATTGGGTCTTGGCGCAGTCACTTTTTACAGCAATGTACAACTGGGGTATACAGTGCCGCTGATCTGTTTTGCGTTGGTTGGTTACTACGCATGGCGGCATGCGTTACCGGTGAAAGCATAATTATTCCGCCAGTAATTGTTCAATGGTTTTACGGGTGAGCCCGAAATAAAACTGCTGGCCTGCGCGATAAGTTTGCCGCAGTTCAAAGTTTTCGAAACTCGGGCCACCCGGAATATCTATATAGGCAGCAGCATTCCTGTTACCACCGCTCCAGTATTTTGCGCGGCCATTTACACGCACCTGTAAGGAGCTGTCTGCCTGCGCTGCAGCCACCCGCCAATATTGCGTAAGCTTATAAAACGGCCGGTAACGCCAGTTCCATCTTGCCGCATAGGCCGCGGTGTCCGGCCAGGACATCAGCTCATTTAATGATTCATCCGGCTGCGCTATAGCGATGAAATCACCCCGTTTGTTATGCAGCATTTCATTTGCAGGATAGGGCGCCTGTTCGGTAAAATCAATACCCTCGTAACCTGCATACAGCTGTCGCGCGTTTACCACGCTATGCCGCAGGTACAGGTTTCTTAACCGAGAATAATTACCCATGGTGGCCGTTACGCCGCAACGCTCCATAGGTGCGCTGTCCGGTTGCTGAAACACTTCAATGCACAACTCTTCCGGACGCTCGCTGTGGATACTAAGCCGGAGATAAGGATGCGCCCCGTTCCGGAATTTTTCCATAAAAACATAGAGCAACAAAACGGATCGTTCCGGGTGCTGCGGATCCGGTTGCGTAACCGCAGAGGTGACCGCAGTGATACCTGCCTTTTTACTTTTACCTTTATGAACGGTAGTAACGTTACCGGGCATACGAAATGTATCTGTTTTCAGTACTCCTCTTGTACCTGCCGTAGCGGAAAACCTTCCCGGTTCCGGTGTTTCACCTGCCCACATCAGTTTGCCCCACTTACCATCTACCTGTGAAGGAGAAATTTCACTGAACTCCATATTACCGTGTACCACCGGTTCAATGGCAATATAATTGATGTGGTAAATCACGTTCTTCCATTCATACCCGATGCGCAATAATCCTCTCGGACCACCGTCGTTGCCCGGTCGTGCGTTTTCTATGGCAGCGGGCCATAACGCCACAACAATACCGTTCCGGATGCCCCATACCGGCGCACTGCCGCTATGATCCGGCCGTATCCATTCCGGCGGTGTAACACCCGGCGTGTCAGTCCCTTTATTCAAAACAGGCAGGCGGACGGGCATGCCGGCGCCCGTCAGCCATACGGCACTAACGGAAACGGCTATTGTAAAAAAGCATTTTCGTATAGTATATCCTCTGTTAAACTTTATCTTCCTATAATATCCGGTCATACGGTCATCATTAAAAATTGTTTCATCTTCCTTTTCTGCTTAGCACCTGTTTAATTGCCTGCTGTATCCACTCTTCCGACCTGGGAAAATCTTCATACGAATGCAGTGATGATAACATCGGATCATCGGGTGATATACCGGCAGATTGCAGGATGGCGTAATCCTGCAGCGATTCTGCAAACACCTCCCAGCGAACGGAGTCGTAAGGGCCATCCGGACCGGGATATACCACAAACGGATCTCCGTTGGCGATACCGGGGTAAGCATGCGCCGATCCGTCGGTATACGGATCTGAAGCCTCCTCGGAGTCCAGCTTATGCCAGTAGTTATAGCCCCAGTGCAAAAATCCTTCTGCATGCAGGTGGTAGAACAACCAGCCTGACATACGGATCTTTGGCAGTGGCGTATCAAAAAAGCGGTTCAGCCATTTATTACGCGGTCCGGTACAAAAATAAACCCAGTGCGGAATTTTCTCTTTGCTGTATTCCTGCGCCGAACTGATGATAGGCACAGGGATATCCGTGAGATGTTCTTTTCCATAACGGATATCGCTCAATGCATCCATCACCTTCATCCAGGGCGCCAGCTCATGCAGCAGCTCTCTCGCCTCTTTGTAATTAGGAATATGTTCCTGCGCGGGCTCGTCCGATAAATGAAAATAAGAATCGGCCATTATGTTTTCATCTTTCAAAAAATCATGAAATGCCGGCAGGAACTGCCGGAGGAAGTTAACATACACCGGAGAAAAGGCCGGCAGGTCTGCATCCCAGAGCAGTACATACTTTCCGTCTTTTATGGTATAAACGCGCATCGCTGTTTTCACTCCCCAATACATCCACAAATGCGCCCACTCAAATTTTTTGTAGCCCATTTTTTTACACATCGTTATAAAGCGCTTAATCACGGACCAGTCGAACTGGTATTTACCGGAACTCGTTTCATTCACGATCAGCATCTGGCAGGGCTGTTTAAACAGGGTTTTGAATTCAAAAAAGTTTTGGATAAAAGCCACATCGGTGCCATGTTCCATCAGGTCTTTCATCTGTGCTTCGGTATATTTCCACCACAGGGAATCAAACATCTGCGTTTTATAATAAATGCTGGTAGCTTCCCCACGCCACCAGTGGGTAACGTGAAAATTGCGGCGGGGCTGCAATACCAGGTTGCTGGCGTTGACGTTCACCACCAGCCGCTGCTCTTTTTGCGCTTTTCCTTTGGTCCATTTCATCACCACCTCGTAGCGGTGTATGCCGGGGCTAATGTTGGCGGGCACCTGCAGCGTGATCCAGAAAGAGCGGCTCGCAAACGGGTTGACTTCCACCGTGCTGAGCGGGTACAGCGGTTCAGGGATCAAACCGGGTAAATAACCGATGCCATCCATTTCTTCCCTGGCAACATCGGTGGTAAAATGATGCAAAGGTACCAGGCCCACATAGCGGATCTTCGGTTGCAATACCTCCGCATTTTCCATGCTGCAGGTAAGATGGGTCTGGTCTTTCATATTGCTGTGAAACCCTACCTGGAAGGATATACGACTTCCGCGGGCAGCCATCATATCGAGCTGTGTGGCAGTGCCTGCCGGCGTTTGCGGAAAAATACGTTTCAGCGATGTTTCCAGCCATATGTCCATCGTACTGTCTGCTGTCGCGGGCGATATGCCCGCGGCATGGTTACCAACCAGGAAAAGCGCCACGAGTAATAAATACCTTTGCATCATGTGAATATTGTTTACGTCAAAAAATTACCACCCGGGGTTTTGTACCAGGTTAGGGTTCTTATTTATTTCTGCCTGTTGTATGGGCCATAGATAGTGCTTGGGCGCTACAAATACCCTTTTTTCAATAACGGTTCTCTTGTAAAAATTATCGTCGTTCAATGCATTTCCCGCGCCGATATTCATACCGTGAATTTCTTTGCTATCAATGCCTGCCGCTGTTTTCCAGCGGTGTGTATCAAAATATCGATGGGTTTCAAATGCCAGCTCTATCCGGCGTTCATGATGAATACGTTCCCGCATTGCTGTTTGTGATAAGCCGGTGGGCAGTCCGGGCAAACCGGCGCGGTCGCGGATCGCGTTTACATATTTATACACATCGGCCACCGGGCCATCTGCTTCATTCAATGCTTCCGCGTAGTTGAGGTATTCTTCTCCTAACCGGTAGTAGATCCAGGTATTTAAAGAAAACCTGTTTTGGAAGATGTCGGAAGTTGGGTTCACCATTTTCTTCATCAGGTAACCGGAGATACAATAATCGGAACCTGCTCTTTTTCTGCCATCCAGCCCTTCAAACCAAAATTGTATGTTCCTGTTTTTCCAGACAGCTCCGTTAAAGTTAATACTTGCATAGAAACGTGGCTCCCTGCCCACATACATATTTCTTACACCTGCCGGATAATAATCTTTAGGATGTTTATCAGCCACATAACCCGTTTCCACATACCCCGAAGCAGCATTGATAACAGGCGTACCATCCCCATTATATCCCGTGATAGGTCGTTCTCCGTTTGCCATTTCATAATCATCTATCAATTCCTGGGTGGGACAAAAAATAGAGTATCCGCCATAACTGATGGGATTGCTGCAGCGTTCAAAATGCGAGTGTTCACCGGCATTGCGGGCAAACAGCACTTCCGGATTATTTCGCTCTATAAACACTTCCTGGTAATTCCTCACGGGATCATTGGAGGCTGAGCGGTAGAGTTTATACCCATTGGCTTCTGCACCATCGATACATGCTTTGGCAGCGATGGCCGCCTGTCTCCACCTTTCCTTATCATAGGCTGGAAACAACGCCGTACCAACATTATCTTTTATGCCTGTATAATCGGGGTTGCCATTCCACAGCGGGCTGGCCATATACAACAATGCCTGTGCTTTGAGCGCGAGTGCAGCCGGCCTGGTAACGCGGCCCAGCTTATCGGTAGATACCGACCAGTCCAGCATACCTGCAGCCTTATCGCACTCTGAAGCAATAAACTCAATCACCTTATCAACCGGCTGACGCCGGATTTTCGTGTAGTCTTCGTTGAGCGCATACGAATGATCACCAATAGGTATAGGTCCGTATATGCGTGCCAGCATAAAGTGAAAAAACGCTCTCAGGAAAGTAGCTTCCCCTATCCATTTTTTCCGGTCTTCTTCCGGCATGGGCACCAGCGCCACGTTTTCCAGGAAGATGTTTGTTTTACGGATGCCTTCATACATAAAGCCCCATACATCCGGGTAGTAGTCATTGGCACTCCAGGCGCCGGAGTTCAGCAGGTGGGAATAGGCGCCCAGGAAAGTGATCTCCATTTCATCACTGGCGCCGGTAAAAGGATTGCGCTGGTCCCAGTCGGCCGCCCCCAGCATCACAGGAATGTTGTTATAGGCAGAAGTTAAAAATGATTCCGCATATTTTCTTTCGGAAAAAACCTTTTTGATGTCGAGGTCTTCATCCGGTGCTTTCTTCAGGTAGTCCTTTGTACAGGACGGTATCAGTACCAGCAGGCCCAGTAGCAGCAGGCGAAACTGATTTTTTATAGCTAGAGCAATATTTTTCATCTGACCAGTTTAAAAATTGAATGAATTAAAACGTAAGCTGGGTGCCGAAATTCACGCTTCTCTGCAAAGGATATCCGCCGGTGCCGTAGTCAGACTCAGGGTCTATCACTTTTATTTTATCCCAGGTCATCAGGTTATAACCGTTTATAAACACGCGTATGCTTTCCAGGCCGGCTCTTTTACCCTGCTTCAGGTTGATGTTGTAGGCTACTTCCGCACTTTTCAGTCGCAGGTAGCTGGCATCCTGCAGGAACATGGTATTGGTCCGGTTGTTATTGGGATTTTGCATGGGTGATACCCGGGGATATTTGGCATCTGGTGTTTGCGGTGTCCAGCGGTTGTCATAATATTCCCTCATAATATTGTAGGTGCCCAGTCCCATCTGGAAGGCATACATAGAAGCGCCGTCTACAAACAAACTGGTTTGTGCCACTCCTGTAAAGAAGAAGCTCAGTTCAAATCCTTTGTAGCCAAAGCTGGCGCCTGCGCCGTATACGATCTGCGGCGTTCTCGGGTAGCCGATTGGTACCCGGTCGTAATCGTCGATCACATTATCGCCGTTGGTATCCTGGTATTTGATATCACCAGGTTTTACTGCTTCCATAAAATTTTGTTTCGGGCTTTTGTCGATGTCCGACTGGTCTTTAAAAAAGCCCAGTGCCACGAGCCCGAGTGGCTGGTCAATGGGTTGCCCTACGAACGACTGATACGCATATTTCGGGATAGGATCATCATTCTGCGTACAGATACTACGGGCATAGGTAAACGTACCTCTGAAATTATAATAGAACCCGCTGTGCGTAGTATGTTTTACTTCCAGCAATGCGTCGATGCCGCTGTTCCTGGCTTTACCGAGATTCGCGTATGGTAATGTCCATGGATAATATCCCGTTACTCTCGGGATCACGCCCCGCTGAATTAAAATACCGGACCTGTTTTCCTTGAACGCATCTACCTGCAGGGTAACGGCGCCTTTGAATAATTCCATATCCAGTCCGATATTAGACTTCGTAGCCACTTCCCAGCTCACATCATCATTACCGATCTGTGCTTCATCAAAGCCCTGGTAAAAACGCTGGTTATCGCCGAAGAGGTAGGATTGCCCGGTGCGGTTGATGGTAGTGAGGAATAAGAAGCGGCGACCGCCTATCTGGTCGTTACCCACCTGTCCGTACGATCCTCTTATTTTCAGATTGGAGACCGCATCAACGTGCCAGAAATTTTCATTGCTGATCACCCATCCGGCAGATACAGAGGGGAAGAAACCGTATTGCTTTCCTTCCGGGAAATTTTCCGAACCGTTATAGCCGGCGTTTACTTCAGCGAGGTAACGGTTTTTGTAATTATAGGTGATACGTCCTGCCAATCCCTGACGGCGATAAGGCAGGTTTTTGATGGTATTGTCGGCCGTAAGATCAATATATTCCCGGCGGTTACCGAGTATCATGCCGGTAACGTTATGATCGCCAAAGCTGCGGTTGTAATTCACGGCAACTTCCGTATAGATGGCGCGGTTGGCGGCATTGATCACGTTAAAGCCCATGGGTTGTTCTTCCCGGATCGGCGGATCGGAGTAGCGGTCGTTCCCGTTGTTATCCTTGCCCAGGTATTGTTTGATAGCATAAGGTTTTTTTCGGTCGGTGGAAGCGGCATACCAGTGATCGTAGGAAAACAGTCCTCTTACCGAAAGACCATTCGTTACCAGCGACGACAGGTCCCATTTACCTCCGAAAGTACCCTGCAGGGTGTTCCGGTCCTGCCGGGTATAACCAGCCCTTGTAACGAGGCCCCAGGGATTATTCTGCAGGTAGGAAGTAGAGGCGCCGGCAATGGACCCGTCGGGATTTACTTTTGGATAGTTAATGGGAGAAGTGATTTTAAGTGCGTTAAAAATATCCGGCGCCGGTGTGCCGGGATAGTTACCTTTCTGGATAATACCGCCCACGCCCAGTTCCAGGCTGATGGTTTTGGAAACGTTGATATCCACATTCGACCTGAAATTGTAGCGCTTCATCTGCGCATTGGTTTTATAGGCATTGTCGGGGTCCTGTTTATAAATACCATTCAGTATCGTATAGCCTACATTGGTATAGTACTTTATAATTTCATTTCCACCGGTAACACTGAGGTTGTTGATGCTCTGGAAAGTATTCTTCTTCAGTACAGCGTCCGTCCAGTTTACATCAGGATAGAGGTAAGGGTCGGAATGATCTTTAAATTTCTGCAGTTCTTCCGGCGTATATCTTAACGGGAGATTATCATTGTTTAATGCTTCATTGATTAAACCTGCGTATTCGTAGCCGTTGATATAATCGGGCAGGCGCATGGCGGTGAGACTGGCATTTTCCGTGCGGAATACGACCTGTGGACGGCCCACCCTGCCTCTTTTGGTGGTGATGAGGATAACGCCGTTAGCGCCTCTTACCCCATATACCGCGGTAGCGGAAGCATCTTTGAGGATGGAGAAACTTTCGATTTCCTGGGTGTTGAGGTTGTTGATGTCGCGTTCCACACCATCGACCAGGATCAGGGGACTTCTGTTGGCCCAGGTGCCGAAGCCGCGTATAAAAACGGCGGCGCCATCATAACCCGGTTCGCCGGAACTCTGGCGGGTAATAATGCCGGGCATGCTGCCGGCCAATGCATTTGATAAGGATGGCGTAGCAATGCGCTGCAGGTTGCTGACCGGCACGCTGGAGATGGCGCCGGTAACGGATATCTTTTTTTGTTTACCGAAACCCACCACTACTACATCTCCCAGGGTACTGGATTGTTGTTTCATGGCTACATTCAGCTGGCTGATATCGCTTACCGGTATTTGCTGGATTTCATATCCTACATAGGTGAATACCAACGTGGCATTTTTTTCTGCTTTGATGGCATAGGTACCATCCGGATAGGTGGTAGTGCCTATAGGAGTACCTTTTACCACCACATTCACTTCGGCGAGTGGCTTACCATCTGCCGCTCCTGTGACTTTTCCGGTGATCACTTTTTGCGCAGAGAGGGTATTGATAAAAATAAAAAGAAAGAAGAGGAAGCCTGTACCTCTTTTCTTGAAAGAGCCTGGCATGGGAGGCCTTCCTTGCAGGGAAGCTTTCATAAACGTGTTGATTTTGGTGATAGGTTTTAATGGTGCTACCTTAATCGTTTAAGCATTATTTGTTTAAAAAGCCGTTTGCTGATGATAGTTCCTGTCTGGATGTATAGAGAATATTGGTAAAGATTGTTTTGGTGATGTATTGGCGGGAAGTCGTTTCCGGTGGCGTAACCGTGTGGTGGAAACAGGCTTCCCGCAATAGAAGTTTATGCTTTCAGTGGTATTTTCTTTCCGCCCACAATGGCTTGTGTGGCGGGAATGGAACCATAGGCTACCTGTAGGGAGGGTACGCCTTTTTTCCAGCTCACCGTACCAAATCCTTTATCGGTGGCAATAAAGCTGGTGAAGTCACCTATCTTGGAATCGATATACAGTACTTTATCGATGGCATCGTACCGTGCGCCGGTAAGGCCCTGGAGCAGTCCGTAGCTCGACATGGCCCTGGCATACCAGTGACCGCATTCGTACTCATTGAACGGATTACGTACCGTACCGTCGTAGCGTTTACGGCAGGCGCGTACAATGTCCAGTCCTTTTTCCACTTCACCCTGGAACATGAGGTGGGAAGCTACCTGGTATTCGATACCGGTCCATACTTCATTGCTGTATACAAAAGGCAGCGATAACATACCGCCCTTAGGCCAGGAGCATAATAACAGGCCACCTTCATCGCCCAGCGCATAGGTGGAGCGTTGCGGGTTCACATGATTGCTCAGGTCTTTTTTCAGGTTGTATTTATGTACCGCCAGCAAATGGCTTTTTGTTTTTGCAGGATCCACGGGTTCATCCATGCCGCATACACGCGCTATCCAGGAGCCCAGGATCCCGTCCGACAGGCATCCGGTGCCGTACTGGTATTTGGGCCCTTCTTTCTTCAGCAATACAACTGCTTCATCGGCATATTGTGTACTGAAGGACTGCGCTTTTACCGGGTCTGGTGCATTTAACCCTGTCCATTGAATTTTCTGTATAAAATACTCCCCGTTGTACAGTTCTGTTTCCAGGTTATGTTTTCCCTTTTCATAGAGGGCGCTGTATTTCCTGACATCTTCCCCCAGGTGTTTTCCCATCAGCGTGATGGCGCTGAGCGCGCCGAGATAGAAACTGGTACACATACCGGTGGCGCCCCAGAACTCAATATCATACGTGTTGTGATGTGGTTCTTCCACGAGGCCCTTGCCCCGGGGATCCCAGGTGCGGATGCAATAGTCCATGCTTACTTTTACCAGCGGGAACAGTTGCTTCAACCATTCATCATCACCGCCGATACGCCAGTCGCGGTATACTTTCATGATGCCACCCAACTGCCCATCTGCCGCCGAATGGAAGTTATGCACCAGCGGGGAGATCGGGATATTGGCGCGGAATCCCTGGTGGCCTTCCGCATTCTGATTTTCATGAAACTCGGTCTGACGCAGACTTCTTTCCAGCGCCGGAAATAAATGCGGTACTGCCTGCGCGTAATTCCATACATGCGTACAGGTACCATGACAGCTGCCCCAGGTATCGCCGGAACCCTCCCAGCACCAGAAGCGCCCGTCGTATTGCCGCATAACGGTAGCTGATTTGAGGATCGTGAGATTGGCGGCCACCGCTTCCACTACTTCTGCTGGCAAGCTGCTGTTATAAAAAGTGTTGGTAAACAACGAGGTCTTTTTATAAAGATCGTCGTAGTTGCTGTTCCAGTAAGCTGTTACTTCACCAATGTCTTTAAAGCGGTTGCTGTACCATGGCTTATAATATTTACCAAAAGCATTTTCCTTCCCACTCACGTCTTCGCCTACACGTAGTTTTGAATCCGGCACATACCAGGCCATCATGAGGCGTATCACTTTCTTTTCCCCGGGTTTTAAACGGAATGGTACGAACAGGGAGCCACCGGGTGCATCTTTTTCTACCGGCGGGGTACTGCGCGTGTTACCATCTTTCAAAGTATTCCACACCATGGTCAGCGGATCAAACCAGCCGCCGCGGAACCAGCAATGATCTACTACCGTATTGGGTTCCGCAGTAAAAATGGCAAAGTGGCCCTGTTTTTCTGCCGCTTTTTCCGGTGCGCCCTGTGTGAGCACAAACCCGTTTTGCATAGGCCTGACCGTATGCAGTGTATCGGCCTGCCGCATAAAATTGCGGGCGTTATAGGAGAAGATAAATTCTTCCGCTTTACTGCCGGTGTTGGTGATATGATATTCCAGCGCGCCCACGGGCATGCTGGCGTGATCTTCATCACCGGGGATAAAAGGACTCCAGCCTTTTATAGCTACCTGCACCGGCATGACAGGATCTTTCAAATTAATATCCGCAAAAGGGAAACGCGCTTTCATGGTGGCGTCTTTAAAACGTGGCAGTCCCCAGGTAGCGCCACCGGTGCCACCCAGGCCGGCATCGCGCATCCCGAATTTTTTCCATTCAGGAATGGCGCCTTCCAACACCCTTGCGCCACCGCCTTTTATACTGAGGGCTGCAAACATGGCCGGTTCATAAAACATTTCCGGGTTATGGTGCACCGACATATGCGAAATAGCACCGGTACCTTCAATACAAAACATACCGGCGCCAATCCCCCCTATCGGGAAAGCAATCCGGTTATTGTATTTTCCTTTATACACATCATTAAAACGACGGTCGTTTGCCGGATCTGCCAGTGGTGTGTCTGCGCCTTCTTTTGCCGGCCTTGTTTCACCGGTATTTGTTGCCAGCGCTACCATGGGGAGCGCAGAAACACCGAGGTAAGTCATGGCGATATTTCTCAGAAAAAAACGTCGGTTGTTACTTTTTTTCATGTATCATTTATTTTATAAAATCTGCTGGCAGATGCTACCAGCATGGCAATTTTCTCGCACAGGTGTTGACGCGGAAGCAACTGTCCCTCTTTTTAATCAATAGTTTTTCATGCCTCCTGCCGGATGCTTTTCGTTTTTCGTGTTCCGTGGCTGCCCATTTGCTTAAACGTTTAAGCAAATGGGCGATAAAAAAAATTACGTTATAAGGATGAAACTATAATAATTTATTTGAGTGTCCAAATTTTTTTTGAGAAGGGATGGCTGAGTTTCTTTATTACCGCTTCTTCAACACCAGCTTCGTATCAATACCCTCCTCCTCAATATGAATAATCCTATATCCGAAAACATGCTTATCCATTACCAGCTCCGGGGCTTCCTTAACAAACTGTATCGACACGGCAGGCGTAATATATTGCCGTATATTACCCCGTTGCTGCTCATCCGCCAGGTGATAGTGACCACAAAAGATATGCACCTCCTGCTGGTGCTGCTGTAGCAGCGCGGCGATCTGTTCCCTTCCTTTCAGCGGAAACAGCCGGTCTACTTCCGCATCAACGGCCAGCACCGGATGATGAATAAACAACACTATTTTTTTGGGTGTCTGTATCTCCTTTTCAAGCCATGCAAACTGTTCCGGGCTTATTTCTTCGGCAGAAGAATCGAGGTAGATGTATTTGTAAACCGCAGCTTCCTCCGAATAATAAAATTCATTTCTGCCTGCCGGCAACGGGTTATAAAAAGGGAGGATTTCTTTAAAATGATCATGGTTGCCCAACGTAATTTTTACATCGGTGACATACTGCTTTAACCGGTCGAAAAAGAAATCATGTACAACATGCTCGCCGATATCACCGCCAATCACAACAGAGGTAATACCAGCGGCCTGTACTTCCTGCAGAATATGTTCAAAATCTATTTTTGCATCTACCTGGTTCCCGGTAGTAAATGCGTCATCCATATGCGGATCGGTGATATAAGCGATGGTTCTTTTCATATTTGAATATACGGATTAATACGGGAACAGCATAGCCAATACTGCGCTGGATAAAAAGCGCAGTATCGCCTATGCTGCACTAAAAACTAGTTAAACCATGCTGCATAATCCTGTACAAAGTCTTCGGCGGTGCGGGCAGGTTTCTCCAGTATCTGTGCAACGGCGCCGCTCACAAAATCGGCGCCGCCGTTATGCTGTACTTCTGTGTATGCGATTAATGTTTGTACTGCCCATGCCGGCATTCCTTTCTGTTCCATCCGCTGCCTCGCGGCTTCAATCGTAAGCTGTACGTAAGTTACCGGTGTAGCGGTTGCGTCGCTGATAATAGTGGCCAGCTGCTGATAGTTGATCGCTTCGCCACCGGTGAGTACATAAGTTTGCCCGGCATAGGCTGCCGGCGCGGTTAAAATACGCGCGGCTACTTCGGCAATATCACGTACATCTATATACGCTCTTTTACCATCACCGGTAGCTTCCTCGATACTGCGGGCTGCTTTCACCCGTTGCGAAAATTCGCCTAACCAGTTCTGCATAAAGCCGGTAGGCTGCAGGATGGTCCAGCTAATACCGGATGCTTTCAGCAATACTTCCACTTCGCCGTGTAACTTCCCAATCTGCGATCCCGGCGTACTTTTACCAGCCGCCGCGGAAGATAATTTCACCATATGCGATACACCCGCTGCTGCAGCGGCCTGTATCACGTTATGCTGTTCTTCCACAAAATTACTGCCCATACCGGACGATAAAAACACACTGCTGCTCTGCGCCATCGTTTTATGCAGACTTTCCTTAACGGCCATATCCGCTTCCACCCAGGTGACGCCAGGTAATTCCACGGCCTTGCTTTTGTTACGGGTAACTGCAATTGCAGGTATGCCTGCGGCGGATAAAAATTGAAGCACTGCACCCCCTATCTTTCCGGTGGCGCCAAATACGGTGATATACTGCTTGTTTTCCATTTTATTGATTTAATTTAGTAGACACAAAGTTAGCTGCTGCCGTGGCCGTTGGCTAACGGGAAAGGAAATCTGATCAACGCAAAAAGAAGTTTTATGCTCAGCAATTGCCAGGAAGGTAGTGAAAACAAGGTCCCCGTGCAGGAGAAAACGGTCCGGATCGGTGATCCATCCGGGTTCCACATAGAGCTGAAAGAGCTCTCCATCAAAAATGTAGACCTCCGCTGGGGCAGTTACCGCAACCCCAGCGATAAAATATTGTCGTTTCTTCCCGGTAAAAAAGCCATCGTATCCCATTTCAGGATGCAGGATGATACCGTGAATCCCACGCAGGCACTCCCCGAAAAACAATTTGTGGTATACCGGGAATCGCCCGAAGCATTTGATATGACGGTAACGGCTACACGTAATAAAAAGCGTTCGTTCTTTGAGCTGATTATCACAGAGGATTTCTTTGCTGATTTTTTTACGGCAGAAAGCAAATTCCTGGAAAGCTTCCGGCACTACACCGATGTCAATACTCCCTCTCCTGCTTTTACGGCTCATATGACGCCCGGTATGTACAGCGTTATCGGCAACATGCAGCAATCGCCCTACAGCGGCCATTTAAAGGCGCTATATCTCGAAGCCAAGGCTACCGAGCTTTTCCTGATGCAGGTGAAACAACTGGACGAACAACATCTCCCGAAACAAACTACATTACAAACAAAAGATATCGAAGCCCTCCACGATATCAGGCAATACATCGAAGAACATTACGGCGAAGCGCTCTCCCTTCAGCAACTGGCAAAACGCGCAGGCATCAACCAGATGAAACTGAAAAACGGGTTCAAATTGTTGTTTAACAGCACCGTATTTGGCTATCTGGGCGATATCCGCATGCAGGAAGCGAAAAGGCTGTTACAGGACGAGAAAATGTATGTCAACGAAGTGGCCGACCGGATCGGTTATAAACACCCGCATCATTTCACCGCAGCTTTCAGGAAAAAGTTCGGGATGCTGCCAAGAGATACCAGGAAATAAAATTGCCCGCTGCAAAGCAACGGGCAATCCTTGTTATACTTAGTACAATGGATTCTGTACAATTTTCGGATTCGTTTGGGTTTCTATATACGGAATCGGCCACAGGTAATCCCTTCCCGGGTTAAATGTACGCACCTCCACCACCCGCATATCTGCCCGGTTAGGCACCTGGCTGTAATCTGCAATACCATTGGCATCAATAACCGGCGCTGCTGCCAGCAGCCCTCTTGGCACCCTGCCATACAAAGGACCTTTCATCACCTTCTCGGCAATTTTCCAGCGACGGATATCAAACAAACGGAATCCTTCATAGGCCAGTTCATACATCCGCTCCCGGCGCACGGCTGAACGCAGCTCTTCTTTGGTAGCCCCGGCCGGGATAACCGGCATATTCACACCTGGTCTTTGCCGCACGTCATTGATCGCCTTAAATACAGACGCGTCCAGCTCATTGGCTTCCAGCTTGGCTTCGGTATAGGTAAGCAATACTTCTGCATAGCGCGCCAGGATAATACTCATGGTCGACAAACGGGTATTGTCCTTATCTTTCAGATCTACATATTTACGCCAGCAGTAACCACTAAACGAAGCATACGCATTTACTGCATCCTGGTTCACAATACGGGTAGCCGGTGTGGTATTGTAGTTCCAGCACATCAGGCTGTCCTTATGCGTTTCAAACTGATAATTAAAAAATATCGATCCCGGCAATGCAATGGTATATGCCAGCCGGGGATCACGGTTCACAAAAGGTTTCTTCGGATCAAACAAAGGCGATTTATCAATGGTGAGTCCATCGGTACATTCAAATGCATCTACCAGCGACTGCGATGGAATTTTATTGGATGCGCCCCCCGCATTCCTGCATAAAATAGGATATGGCCCGCCCCAGTTGATCACCGGCTGCTGGTATTGCAGCGCGAGAATTACTTCTGCGGAATTTTTATTATCATAGGAAAACAAGCGGGGATAGCTATCTTCCAGTTTATATACATTCAGGTCCATCACCGCTTTAGCTGCTTCCGCCGCTACTTTCCATTTTTCATTGTACAATGCCACACGTGCTTTGATGGTCAGCGCAGCACCTTTGGTAGCACGACCAGCCTCTGAGGAAGCATATGTTTTCGGCAACCATGCCGCAGCACTGTCCAGCTCTTCAAAAATAAAATCCAGTACTACCGGTTTATCACTGCGGGGTACCTGCGAATTTTCGAGATTCAACTGATGCGTTACCAACGGCACCCCGCCAAACAGCGAAATCAACTGTTCGTACATGTATGCCCGTATGAACCTGGTTTCGCCCATGCTGCGTTTAAACAGCGCTGCATCTGTCACCGGTTTTACTTTCTCCGCGTTATCCAATATAAAATTACAGCGGCCTATCACCTTATAAAAATCGGTCCATAAACCCTGTGTATAAGTGTTGTTGGCATCCTGGTTGCCGGTGCCTATTTTCTGCAGGTCGCTGGCATTCCGTTCGTAACCGATGTCGCTGGCGGCATCCAGCATCACGCTGATATTAGGGCCTTCGAGTTGTCCAGGGTCATAGTCGGGATCCATCGGTTTATTCATGGCTTTATATAGCCCGTTAACGGCCAGCAACAGCTCGTCCTGGCTTTTAAAAAAGGAGGCGTCGGAAGGACCTCCCTTAGGATCTTTTTCCAGGTAATCTTTATTGCAGGCCTGCATGGTCAGCAGGGAAATAGTAATGATCGTCCAGCAAGTTAAACGCTTCGTCATGATTACGTTTTTTAGAAATTTACATTAACACCAAAGCTGTACACTTTTACAACGGGATAGTTGTCGGCCACGCCCACAGCGGTTTCCACATCATATCCTTTCCAGAATTTATTTGCGGTAAACAGGTTCGACCCATTTACAAAAACGCGCAGCGTATTCAGCTTCATGGCTTTTGCCATATGAGCGGGCAGCGTATAGCCTATCTGCAGATTCTTCAAACGCAGGTAGGCAGCGCTTTTCATCCAGAAACTGGAGATCTGCTGGTTGTTGGTACCGCCAAATACCAACCGCGGAAAGGCGGCATTGGTATGTTCCGGCGTCCAGTAGGCCTTAAACCGTTCCTGTGCTGTACCACCCACGGAGCTTACATAAAAAGGCATAATCCCTGCACCATAAATTAACCCGTCTACCTTTCCCACTCCCTGTATAAATGCGCCAAAGTCGATGCCTTTCCAGGAGGCATTCAGGTTTACACCGTAAGTATACCGTGGAATGGTGTTTCCCATAATCACCTTATCGCTTTCGTTGATGATGCCGTCGCCGTTCTGATCTTTATACTTGATGTCACCAGGCGCCACGGTACCGAATTGGGTGGCATGCTTGGCTACTTCATCCGCGTTCTGGAAAAAACCTTCTGCCTGTAATCCGAAAATGGCATTCACCGGGTATCCTTCCCTGCTCACGGTTACATTGGATTGGTTAATGCCGTGCATGTCTATCACTTTATTTTTTACATCGGAAACATTCACCCCGATATTGTATTTAAAGTCGTTGATTTTACCATCATAGTTGATACCCAGTTCCCAGCCTTTGTTGCTTACTTTACCGGCATTTTGATAAGGCGCTTTCAAACCGGTGATCAGTGGTATATTGAGCAGCAGGAGGATATCTTTTGTTTTGCTGCTGTAATAATCTGCTGTTATGGAGAGATGTGAAAACAAGGTGATGTCTATACCTACGTCACTCATCTCGGTGCTTTCCCAGGTAATGTTCCTGTTAGCCAATGCGTCGAGTGCGGCGGCATTCACGATTTGTCCGCCGATCGTATAGGCGCTGAGGTTTACCACCGTGGCGGATGGATAGGTACCTATATTCTGATTCCCCAGTTTACCCCAGGAACCGCGCAGCTTCAGTTCATTGATCACGGGTTTAAGGGAGGCCATAAAAGCTTCTTCCGAAATACGCCAGCCGGCGGAAGCAGAAGGGAACACGCCCCATTTGCGGCCTTCGGCAAAACGGGAAGAACCGTCGTTACGGATATTTAATTCCAGCAGGTACTTTTCTTTGAAGTTGTAGTTGATCCTGCCAAAGAAGGAACGCAGTGACCATTCTTCTCCGCCGCCGCCATTCCGCATATTGCTGGCGCCACCTGCATCCAGTACAGGATAAGCGGGTAATACGTAGTTGTCGCGGTATGCGCTGAATTTATCCTGCCGGTAGCTGTTTTGTTCTGCGCCACCCAATACTTTTACATCGTGTTTGCCCCATGTTTTATGGAAGGTGAGCGTACCGCGCATGTTATTATAAAACTGCCGCTGATCGGAAACATCGAGGGTGCTTATCTGTGGATTTTTCAAACCGGCTGTGCCATCCGGATGATAGGTTTGTACTACTTTGTTAAACTTGTTCGTATAGGTTTGCACGTATTTGGGGGCGATATTAAAAGAGGCGGTAAGCCATTCTACGGGTTGGTAGTTGACAGAGGTATTGATGCTTCCCCAGGGCGCGCTGGTGCGGCTTATGCCCCCGTCGATGGCGGAAGCGGCGGGATTGTTTCCCACCCATCCTTCTCCCCAGCTGCCATTGGCATTACGGGCCAGCTGGTTAGGAGAAATATTATTCATGTAGGCAAATATTGCATCTGCGCCGGCGGCGGGTTCAGTGGTAACAGGACTGATATATTGCAGGTCAAACTGCATATTCAGTTTTTTGGAAAAAACAATATCTGTGTTACTGCGGATAGTCAGGCGTTTAAATTCGGAATTGTTCATCAAACCTTTCTGGTCAAAATATCCCAGGGATACCAGCATTTTTACTTTATCGGTACCGCCGTTCACCGTTAAGAAATGGCTTTGCTGAAAACCGGAACCGGTTAATACCGCTTTCTGCCAGTCAGTATTAGGCAGTGAATCGGAGCTGCCATTGCCCTGTTGACGGTATTTATCGAGCAGCGCATCTGCATACAATGGGGTACGGCCGGAATTTTTGTAGGCTTCATTGGCCAGCAGCATATAGTCGAGCGCGTTAGTAAGCTCGGGCAAATTGGTGGCCTTTTGCCAACCCAGGTAATCGTTGTAGCTGATGGAAAGTTTATTGCCTTTACCGCGTTTGGTGGTAACCAGCAGTACGCCGTTGGCCGCCCTGGAACCGTAGATAGAGGCAGATGCCGCATCTTTCAGCACCGTGATAGACGCAATTACATTTGGATCAATGTTGTTGATAGATCCTTCCACCCCATCTACCAGCACCAGCGGATCGGGATTTTTGAGGGTACCCCAGCCACGGATACGGATGGTGCCTCCGTCGCCACCGGGTTTGCCGGAGCCTTGTGTAATGGTAACCCCGGGCATGGTACCCTGTAAACCTGCGGATGTTTGTCCTACGGGCCTTGCCGCCAGCGTTTCACCGGAAACGGTAGCCACGGCGCCGGTGAGATCTACTTTTTTCTGTGTGCTGTACCCCACAACTACCAGCTCCGACAACGCTTTAGGTGTGGGCGATAGCTGGATGCGAAAATCAGATTGGTCTTTTACCGGTTCCTGGATGGTTTGAAACCCCATGCTGGAAATGGTCAGCACGTCTGCGTCGGAAATATTGCCCAACGTAAAATTGCCGTTTACATCTGTTTGCACGCCTTTCGATGTAGCTTTTACACCTACGGATACGCCGGGCAAGGGAACGCCTTTGTTATCCGTAATGTTACCGGTAATGGTTTTCCCGGAGGTGGCGTTTCCCGGCAAAGTTGTGCCAGGCTTTGCTCCTGCTGCATTGCTTTTCTTTATCACTACCGTTCCGTATTTGATCAGGTAGGTAAGTGGCAAATCTTTCAGGCATATTTTCAATGCTTCCTCGAGTGATTTGTTTTTAATGTCCACACTGAGTGGCGGTGTATTTTCCAGTAATTTCTGATCGCAGATAAACTGGTAGCCGGTTTGTTTACTCAGTATGTCAAACACTTTATCGAGCCGCATCTTGCTGAC
Source organism: Chitinophaga hostae (assembly GCF_018224885.1). GTDB lineage: Bacteria > Bacteroidota > Bacteroidia > Chitinophagales > Chitinophagaceae > Chitinophaga > Chitinophaga hostae. The sequence goes on from NZ_JAGTXB010000019.1 coordinate 112,600, forward strand.
GGAGAGCCGGACTGTTTGCGTGGTTTGTGCCTGCGCCGAAAACGCGCCTGCGATAAGCAACCAGATGGCGAGCTTCCTGACCAGCCATGTTTTGAATGTAGCCGGCACGCGGCTCCTGCTCCCGCGGGAGTTGGAAATGGTTAGCAGTTCCATACTATCTTTTGGTTGAGTTTAGTGTAAAGGATATTAAAAATAAATGCGGGTGCCAAACGTGGAAAGGCAACGGGCAATTGATTAGTTCATTCCGGCGGGCATAACGGTAATGTGGTTACCATTGGTGCTGAAATGCACCTCCCCGGTTTGTTCCAGCAATTCCAGCAGCTGGGCGACATTTTCTTTACGGGTCATGCCACCGTAAAGGGTAATGCCTGATAAGTCTCCTTTATATTCAATCTCCACATTATACCAGCGGGCTATCTGCCGCATGATCATGCGGATATCTGTTTTCCGGAATCTGAATTCTCCTGTTTTCCATGCCATCACCTCTTCCAGGTCGGGGCGGGTGATATTAAATGCTTCACCGGATTCGTTGATGCTGGCCTGCTGGCCGGGTTGCATCAGCGAGGTGGCTTTGCCCTGTGATACACTGACGGCGCCTTCCATCAGCGTTGTTTTTACGCGGCCTTCATCGGAATATGCCATGACATTAAAATGCGTTCCCAATACTTTTACCTGCATACCGGTGGTTTGCACGATAAAAGGCTGACCGGCATTTTGGGCCACTTCAAAATAGGCTTCTCCTGTCAGGGTCACGGCCCTGTCTTTCCCCGTAAATGCCACCGGGAATCGCAGGGAGGAAGCGGCGTTCAACCATACCTGGCTGCCGTCGGGCAGTACCACCTGGTATTGTCCGCCCCGGGGAGTGCTGATGGTATTGTATTGTGAACCGGCGCCTGCGTTTGCTGCGCTGTTAGCAGCGTAAGCCAGCCGGCCACCGTTGAGCTTTATGATACGGGTACCGCCCTGGTTACCCAGTGCGCCTTCCCGGGCGCTGTCGAGCTCAATGATACTGCCATCTGCCAGGGTGAGTATAGCTTTGTTGCCACCGGGAACCACTACAGCTGCCACGGGGCGGTTAGCCACCGGCTGTGGTGACCGGTACCACCAATAGGCGCCTGTTCCGAGGCCTACCAGCAATATAGCCGCTGCTGCCAGTTTATAAAAAATACGGAAGTAGGGAGATGAAGAACTGTCTGTTACAACCATCATGCTTCGCTCCCTGCTCCTGGCTTCCCTATGCGCTGCTTCCTGCATTACCTCACCAAAAGCCTGCTGCAGATCCACCTGCGAAGTGGTGGTATATCGTTCTTCTGCCAGGATAGCGGCAATCATTTCACCCAGTGTATGTCTGTTGTGATCATTTTGTACCAATACCTGCAAACGTTGCCGCTCCGCCGGAGTGATTTCATCGCTCAGGTATTTTTCCAATAATACTTTTAGTTCCTCATTTGACATAAAACCGGATGACAGATCAGCACACTCTCATGAAGGGCTGCTATTATAAAGACGAAAAAAATGATGACGGGAATCCGCTGCCAGCGAAACTTTTTACCACCATAACCACAACAACAATCCCACACTGGTTAAATGACCGGCTTTTGCGGCCAGGTGTTTCCTGATAGCGGCAATAGAACGTGCAATATAGTTTTTGGAAGTAACGCGGGAAATATTCATCTGCTGCGCAATTTCATCATGCGACATCCCCTGGAAGCGGCTCAACCGGAATGCCTGTTGCATTTGTGCCGGCAACCGGTTGATGGCCGCATTCAGCTGTGTTTCCACATCCTTGAATTCCAGTTTATCCTGCGCGGAAGGAAGGTCTGATTCCATATAAACATGATGCCCGTTTTCCTGTACCGTAGGCAATACCCGTTTCCTGAACTCGTCCAGGATCATGTTTTTCGACACCGTATACAAAAAGGCGTCAAAGCGGTTCACGGCTGTTAACCGTTCCCGGCTCATCCACACTTTAATAAATATTTCCTGGGTAAGATCTTCTGCCCTGGCGGCCGATTTTACAAACTGCAGGGTATTGGCATACATCTTCTTCCAGTAACGGTCAAATAACAACCGGAAGGCCTGTTGGTCTCCCGCAGCCACACGCTGCAACAGCTCTTTTTCATTATGTAAGCTATCTTTCAGCAAAGGAAGGTCATGGAATTTATTACAAAATAACAATTTTGTGGAATTACGCTGTATATAACCGTTATTGCTAAAGACGTTAAAAAGATAGCTGCGAATCCTTCCGGCAAATTATTTTTTTACCGGGGAATAAACAGTACCGCATCGGCCACAACAATCCCATTCGTTTTATGGTTGTCAATTTCCACATAGGCGCCTTTTCCTGCTTTTAGCTGGTAGCTGCCCAAACTCACCCATTCACCGGTGGTTTGTCCCAATACCTTCACCGTTTCTCCTGCAACCTGTTTTTCGGTGATCTGCTGCCCGTCGCTGACCTTTACATGCATATTTGCATCCATGCCGGGAAAACGGGGCACATAGGTAAACACTTCATATTTACCGGCTTTCTTAATTTCCGGCGCAAAGCGTACCGATTTAGCCGCAGCGCCCTTGCTATCGTCTGTAAGCATGGAGGGTCCGTAACTGCCACGTCCACCCTTCTTCCAATCGCCCGTGATGGTCACATGTGCCTCGTCGTTATCATCTACCAAAATCTCCGCCGGGCTGTTATCTGCCAGGGGATCAGTTTGCAGCAACTGCTGTACTTTCTTTACATCTGCTTCCTGTACGGAAGTTTTGCTGTCGATAGCCACAGCTGCCGCCGTGGCAGCGGATTGTCCCAATACCATGAACACCGGTTCCATGCGAATGGAGCCATAGGCAATATGTGTAGCCGACAGGCACACCGGCACCAGTACATTCTTTGCTTCGGTAGCCACCGGGATAAGGGATTTATAGGAAACGGGGTAAGGTCCGAAACCATGGATCTCCACATCTCCCTCATTTTTTACCATACCGTTTACGACCACACGCTGACAGTTATGCGAATCCATGCCATAAGCAGCCATTCCCACGGCATCGGTCACCGTGGTATGACCTTCGCAGTTGGCTTGTGTCATTACATAAGCGCCTACCATACGCCGCGCTTCCCTCACATAAAGCTGGGGCGACCAGTGCCCGTTATCTTTATATTCATCCTTAGGATAACCCCATTTCAACATCTGCTCCCGCAGCGGGGCAGGCACCCGCTCATCATGCCCCAGGAAATACAACAGCCCTTTGGTATAGCTTTCATGCTCCAGGATGATCTTTTTACGCGTAGCGTAATCTGCTTCGGGGTAGTCGTAGTTCATTCCGATCATATCTGTGGAAAAAGCTCCCATATTATTGATATCTGTTTTGCCGTTGGGCATCAGGTCCATCTTCAGCAAAGGTTTCAGCTCTTTGGGTTTTGTTTGTTCCAGTAAACGCACCAGCAATTCATATTTGGAGGGATCATATCCTTCCGGCTTTGTGATAGGCACCTGGTTGGCTGGCTGATCGCTCAGGCAGATCCTGAAATTGTAGGCCTGTATTTTTTTATCGCCGGCTCCTTTTACATCCATTGTACCGGGGGCAATGCCCCATAGCAGTCCGCTTTCGGGTTTACCAGGCGTTTTGTAGGGATCAATACCATCGGGAAACTGATGCATATCCCGCAGCTGCACCCCGTTATAGGTTTCGTTATACTGTCCGTTGGCTTCGCGGCCCGTAGTATAGGAAATACCTGCTTTCACCATCAGATCACCTTCGTAGGAGCAATCAATAAACATTTTCGCTTTCACCACGCGGGTATCGGGACCATTGATCGTTATTTCCCTGATATACCCGTTTTCCTTTTTAGCGCTGCTGATGGTATACTCATACAGCACCGGCACTTTGGCGGCTTTTATGTATTCCTGGAAAATATCTTCCGCCACATGTGGTTCAAAGATCCACTGTTCCAGCTTCCCGTAATGCTGCCCGATGCGGCGGTAAAAATTGCGCGACAGGCCCGTAATCGCATATTTGTTGCCGATATCGGTATACCCCAATCCGCCGGTGGTGAGTCCGCCGAGATGCTTATCGGGCGATACCAGGATCACGGTTTTATGCAACTTTTTGGCCGTATAGGCAGCGATAACACCCGCGGAGGTGCCTCCGTAAACGCAGATATCTGCTTCCACCGGCGGCGCTGCCGCAAAGAGTAAATTACCGGCTGGCAACAGGCAACAGGCGCCCAGCAGGGCATGCCGGTATCGCCCCAGGAGGGCGGAAATGATTTTGGTCTTCATACGCAGAATTAATAACGACCGTTTAAAAGGCCTTATGCTATAAAGACGGAAAAAGAGGAACAGGGAATGCGTCCCGCAAAAAATTTTTTCCCCAACATTTACCGGGATGCCGCTGATCGGGTATCTTTGCTGTCTTCAAGCGGCAGAAACACACATCAATAACGAATAAAAGATTTTAATATGGCAGCCACATCTACACTGTTAGACGGGAAAGGGTTATCCAAGGCAATGGAAGCTGATTTAAAGGTAAGGGTAGAAAAAATTATTGCGCAAACGGGTAAGGTGCCGGTACTGGCCACAATCCTGGTGGGCAACGATCCTTCTTCTGAGGTATATGTAAAAATGAAGGGAAATGCCTGCGAACGGGTAGGAATGACCTCAGTGCGGGTACATTTGCCGGAAGAAACAACGACGGAAGAATTGCTGGCTGCTATAGAAAAACTGAATAACGACGAGCAGATCTGCGGTATTTTACTGCAGCACCCGGTGCCCCACCAGATTGATGAAAGGGCCTGTTTTGATAAAATTGCGATCGACAAAGATGTGGATGGCGTTACCTGTCTGGGTTTTGGCCGGATGTCGATGAATGAACCTGCCTATGGCAGCGCTACACCGGCAGGTATTATGGAGCTGCTCAAACATTATAAATTACCGTTGGCCGGTAAACACGCGGTAGTAGTAGGTCGCAGCCCTATCCTCGGTAAGCCGGTAGCAATGATGCTGCTGAATGAAAATGCAACGGTAACGATCTGCCATTCCAAAACCGATAATTTACCGGCGCTGATCAAACAGGCCGACATCGTAGTAGGCGCCGTAGGCCGGCCGGAATTCATCAGGGCAGAATGGATCAAAGATGGCGCAGTGGTAGTGGACGCCGGTTATCATAAAGGCGGACTCGGAGATGTGGAAATAAGCAAGGTAAAAGACCGTGCTGCGGCTTACACCCCGGTACCTGGCGGCGTTGGCCCGATGACCATAGCAACGCTGATTGCGCAGACAGTGGCTTCTGCTGAAAAGAAGCTGAAAGCGTAAAGCAGAAAGCAAAAAGCTATCGAGGCGAATGAGTGATGCGGAAAATTCAGATCCGTTTTGATCATTCGCTTCGATAGCTTTCTGCTTTCTCCTTTATGCCTTCAACCCAAAACTTGTCCTTAATCGCCCTCTTAGTTGTCGTATTAGCACCCGATTCAAATCGATATATCCATTTATGTTTGCAGTAGAAAAACAAACACTATGAAAACACAACTGATCAACGATATTGATATCACCGGCAGCACATTATTACAGCTGATCTCTTCTTTTTCTGAAGAAGAATTTAATACCATTCCATTTGAAGGCAGCTGGACGGCGGGCCAGGTGGCCGAGCATATCTGGAAAGCAGGCGACTGCGAAATATTGTATGGACCTACGGTGGCTGTAGACAGAGTGCCGGATGAAAAAGTGGGCGCTATTAAAACCTTGTTTTTAAATTTTGGTATTAAAATGACATCGCCGGAATCAATACGTCCGGGAGAAGGTTATCATCCGAAAGCAGCTGCACTGGACAATATCCGCAGCATATGGGATAAGCTGACCACTGCGGCCAATACGCTGACGCTGGAAGAAGAATGTACTGCTTTTGAAGTGCCCGGGTTTGGACCATTTACCCGGTTAGAGTGGATACAGTTTATCAATACGCATACACAGCGGCATATTCAACAGATGCAAAATATACAGGCGAAGGTATTGCGGGCATAGCTATACCTCCAGCAACAATTTCATCTTTTCTATTTGCCGGCGATGACGCAGGATATGCACAATAGCATGCTCCATTAACTGCTCTATATCGTATACCTGTCCCCAGCCGGTAAGCATCTTTTTTGACTGCTCCATTTCTTCCAGTTCATCGTTGCTGATATCGTTGAAAACAGTAGTAGTAAATTGAAAGGCATCTTTCAGATCAGTAATATACTTATCAGCAGATGTGTGCAGTGTCTTATCCGGTTTTGTATAGTCATGGCCCTTCCACCGGTGAATATACCCGGCATAGGAATACATGGAACTGACTACATGCGACAATATCGTTTGAACAGACCGGCAGTCAGGGTTTTGCGTAACCGGATCTGCAACGGCAACGAGTGTGGCATCAGGAATAGTGGATATACATCCCACCATTTCATTCACCGCTTTTTCATATTCGTCCAGCAGGGCGCCGGTAGCGCCTTGTCGATATACTTTATCCATTTTATACTTCCCTGGTAAATAGGAAGAATAAATGTAGTTATTTATCTGAAATTAATACCAAGACCAATTTGCGCCTGCTGTGTTTTCCATTGATAGCGCTCATCAATATCATTCACATTGGAGATACCCAATACATAGCGGGCATACACATGCAGGATATCAAACGTTAAAGTAGCGCCGGCGGCGATGCCCAGATCGCTGCGTTTAAAAGCGGAACGATTGTAGGTGAGCAGGTTTTCATTGGCATAAAAGAGATAGCTGTATTCGGGGCCGGCATTGACGGTGATCATTTTATTGATGTTGTAGCGAAGCAGTACCGGCAGTGTAATATAGCTCAGCTTAATATTTTTATTGGCCTGATCATTACTGGTATGAATGTAACGGGCGCTGAAATCATCGCCGCGCTTAGCGCCAGCCTGCGAAAACAACAGTTCCGGCTGTATACCCCATTTCTTTGAAAAATCATAGGTGGCAAAAACGCCTAATCTTCCACCCATGGTATAATTTGACCTGATCCCTTCTCCATTCAGCTTAAACATGTTCAGATCTGCCTTGAGGCCATAGTGCAATTGCTGTGCGTTCAGGAGGGAAACAACCGCGCATAACAGGGTAACCGTAAACAGTAATCGTTTTTTCATAGTTGATCAATTTGACCATAAAGAAACGAATTGATCAGATGCGTATTGCAGCGGCATTACGACTAATAGATGATCCTGCTGTTTTTCACTATCATGCCGGAAATTTCCTCGGCAAATCAAAACGGGTTATCCTTTCAAATCTACTTTTTGTCCTGTTTTCACGGCTTTATAAATGGCGTCGATCAGCTTCAGGTCCTTCAGCGCCTCTTCTCCATTCACAGGAATTGACGGTTGTTTTCCTTCCAGCAGGATACCGGCCATTTCTTCCATCTGCACGGTTTGATGGGTAACATGCGGATGGGTTAGCTCTCCTTTATTGGTACGTCCTTTAATAGGGCCGTAGCCGGTAGATGGTTGTAATTCCGCAAATCCTTTTTCGCCATCCAGGAAAAAGCGATCCAGGTTATTCATGTTGTAGGTAGAGAGGCAGGATGCAACTGCGCCGCCTGGGAATCCAAACTGGAATTGTATGGTTTCGTCTACCCCTTCTTTAAATTTCACCGGGTCTGTTTTTGTTTCCTGCGCGGTTACCCAGATGGGTTCCTCTCCTACCATATACCGGGCGCCGTTAATGGCGTATATGCCGATATCCATCATAGCGCCACCGCCGGCCAATTGTTTATTCAACCGCCATTGGGTGGGGTCGCCTATTTTAAAACCACATTGTCCCTGGAAGAACATGATCTTACCAAATTCTCCGCTGTTTCTCATACGGATGATCTCTAATGTTTTGGGTTCAAAATGCATGCGGTATCCTACCAGTAGCTGTACATTTGCTTTTTTGCAGGCGTCGATCATTTCCTGGCCCTCCTTTGCATTAATGGCCATCGGCTTTTCGCAGATTACATGCTTACCCGCAGCGGCTACGCGTATTACCTGGTCGTGGTGCAGGCCATTTGGTGTGGTGATATACACCACATCAATATCTTTATTGTCTTTGATGCGGTCAAAGTTTTCATAATTGTAACAGTTTTTTTCCGGGATGGAAAACCTGCTTTGCCAGTCTTTTATTTTTGATGGCGTACCACTGATAACACCTACCAGCTTTGCTTTTACACAGTCCCTCATTGCTTCTGCCACCCGGTTTCCATATCCGCCCAGTCCCATAATGGCTACACGTAATACGGGCCCGTCATAGTTATTCATACGGGCAGCCCAGCCTGCCAGCGGCATTAAAGGCATTACCATTGCGGAGGCGGCAATTTTCTGAAGGAAGTCACGGCGTGAGTTCATAACGGGAATATTTTGGGTTTCATGAATAGCTTAATAATACAAAAAAATACCAGCATTTCTATGGGCCGTATCCGTTAAAAAATACCGGCAGGGATATACGAAGATGATCACCATCAACCGGAGAACGGATGGCGGCAACAACAGGAAGGTATGGAGCGGGAATGGCGGGTTACAAAAAGTGCGGGGTGGCGGCAGGGCCGGTATTACCGGCGCCTGCCATTGCAGCAAAAGAGCTAGTCTTTTACATCATACAGAATTACAAACTCTACCCGTCTGTTCTTTGCCTTACCCGCTTCCGTATCGTTAGTGGCGATCGGGTCGCGGTCGGACAGGCCCCAGGTAAACATACGGTCGTTGCTGACATTAAAACTGCCCAACAGCTGTTTGGCGCTGGCTGCGCGTCTTTCAGACAGGTCGCGGTTATAATTGGCAACGCCGGTATTATCCGTGTGGCCGGTGATGAGGATCTTTGTTTTATTGTACTTGTTGAGTATTTCAGCAAAGTGACCAAAGGTGGGCTTGATGCTTTCATTCACCTGGTCGGAAGCGCTCGCAAACAGGACGTTATTGGGGAAAATAACTTTGAGACTGTCTTTGATAATACTTACTTCTGCTTCGTTCAATATATTTTTCAGCTCTTTATACTGCTTGTTCATATAAACATGCGGACTGCTGCTTTTCTTTGACGCAGCGCAGGAAGCCAACAAAACAACGGCCATTAAAGCCACCAGGCCGTAACGGGGGATCAATAACATTCTTTTCATTATCATGCGTATTAGGGCACAAAGGTATGTAAAATAGACATTATCAAGCTGTTGCATTGACATTCTCTAATATTCATAAAATCATATATGCGTTAATGTTATATCATTTGCCGGGGATTGACGTGCAGGAGCGAAGAGGCTTCCGCCAGGGCGGCGGCCTGCCGCCCGGCCTTCCTTCTCTATGGCAGTAAAATGACCGGCATCCGGAGGCAACAGCGTCCTTTGTCATACGGAGGCCATTTAATACCATTCCATACCCTCCTTTTTTTCCCAAGCCCTATTTTTAAGCGGTATTCCCCCGGTGATAGCGGGGCTGAATATATATTTGGTGATTATAATAGTGAACAATTCATGAAAAAAATTATGCTATTAATGCTGGCTGTCATAGCCGGCTACGCTGCTTTTGCGCAGGAAACACCCTCAAAATCAAAAGTGTTCTGGCAGGAAAATTTCAAAAAGGGTGATTTGCCGATAGGATGGAAAAATGTGGATTCCAGCAACCGGCAGCTCAACTGGATCATCACGGATCAACCCTATCCGGGTTCTTTTGAATACCAGCAACAGGCCCCTCCTATTGCCTCCAAAAGCCGTGGCTATCATTTACAATTCCAGGCGGGCTACTTTGTGGATGAAGATCAACCTTCATGGGTGAAGAAAAAAGTATATCCCGACACCTGGGTACAAACAGATGCTATCAACTGCGCTAACCGCAGCTCCGTCATCCTGCGCTTTCAGCATACCTTCCGTTATAACAGCCAGTTTGCCGCTCCCGGGGCTGCCCTGCTGGTGGGTGTGAGCACCGACGGCGTTAAATGGACCGACTTCAACGTGATGAACAATGTGCCTCCTGCCAACGATATGTTTATTCCTATCAACCAGGAACTCAATATCACCCATATCGCCGCTAATCAGCCGAAAGTATATATCCGTTTTTACTGGAAAGGATTTTACAGCTGGTACTGGATGATTGATGACATTGAACTGGCAGAAGCCTACAAAAAAGACCTCGCCATTACAAGGCTGGTGTCGCATAACGAAGAAAAAAACACCTTTACCAATGCCGATGAACTGGCCGTTACGGTGAAGAATACCGGTATTGAAACGATAAAATCTTCCTTTAAAATCCAGTGCAAAATAGATCAGCGCAAAGAAATTACCGCCGTGGTTCCGGCGGCTAAAAAAGGACTGGCTCCCGGCCAGGAAATGACGGTGAAGTTCCCGGCTGCCGACCTGACTGACCGCCCCTTACATGCGCTGGTATTCAACCTCAGTTATAACGGTGACGAACACACGCTGAATGATACACTACGGGCAAGGGTAAACGCCAAAGAATCGCATATCGGTAACCTCACCGGCTTCAAAGCCACCGGTAACGAAATCAGTATCAATGCCGGGCTATCTGCCTTCAAACTGATTTTTTATACAGATGATATTTTCCGTATCTGGATGGCGCCGGATGGAGAATTCACCAATCCCGCCGGGAATGATATCGTAGTGGATTATACCGCTGCAAAATCAACCGTATCCACCACTGACAAAGGCAGTTACTACCAGGTGAAAAGCAAAGCATGTATTGTTCGTGTATACAAACAACCATTACGGTTTGCCATGTACGACCTTACAGATACCCGGGTGATCTGGGAAGAATCGGAGCCTATCTCCTTCGGCGCCACCACCACTCAAACCATGCAACGGCAGCCGGAAGAATATTTTTATGGCGGCGGTATGCAAAACGGCTACTTCTCCCACCGCGGCCAGGATATCCTGATCGAGAAAGGAAATGGCTGGGATAATGGCGGCAGACCGAACCCGGCGCCGTTTTATATGTCCACCGCCGGCTATGGCGCTTTCAGGAATACCTTTGATGTAGGTAAATACTCCTTCAAAGAAAAATTGCAGTTTGTACATAATGAAAACCGTTTTGATTGCTTCTATTTTTACGGTCCTTCGTTAAAACAAATCCTGAACGGCTACACCACCATGACCGGTCGCCCATTCCTAATGCCCCGCTGGGCGCTCAGCTTAGGTGATGCCAACTGCTACAACCGCGGAGGCACAGGCACCGACTCTAAAGCCTATAAAGGTACCGGTACCACCGGCACCACGCCGGATGTCATATCACTGGTAGCAGATAAATATATTGAAAACGATATGCCACGGGGCTGGATCCTTCCTAATGATGGCTACGGATGCGGCTATACAAAATTAGATTCTACCATCGCGGAACTGCATAAACGTGGGTTCTACACCGGCCTGTGGACAGAAAACGGCGTCGATAAAATTGCCCGTGAAGTAGGCGTATACGGCTCAAGACTGGCTAAACTGGATGTAGCCTGGGTGGGTCCGGGGTATAAATTTGCGTTGGATGGTTGTAAAGCCGCCTATGAAGGAATCGAAAACAACAGCAATGCCAGGGGTTACATCTGGAGCGTGATGGGCTGGGCCGGAACACAGCGCTATTCCACCGTTTGGTCGGGCGATCAGTCAGGCAACTGGGAATATATCCGCTTCCACATTCCTACTATTATCGGCGCGGGGCTGTCGGCACAAAATGCCGCCACCGGCGACGTAGACGGTATATTCCGTGGCAGCGACTCCACTTATGTACGCGACCTGCAATGGAAATGCTTTACACCTGTTTTCATGGTTATGAGCGGATGGGCTAAAAAGAACAAACAACCCTACCTGCAGGGCGCCGCCAATACCGCTACCAACAGAAAGTACCTGCAGCTGAAAATGAGAATGACGCCTTATATGTACAGCCTCTGCGCGGAAGCACATGAAACCGGCGTTCCCGCTTCCAGGGCTATGATACTGGAGTTCCCGGAAGATACCCTGTGCAGAGGTACCCAAACCGCCTACCAGTTCATGAACGGTCCTTCCCTGCTGGTAGCACCGGTATATAAAAGCGAAGGGAAAAGAGACAGCATCTACTTCCCACAGGGCACCTGGTTTGATTATTGGGATGGCACCGCCTATAAAGGATCAACCGTTGTTAACAACTACAACGCTCCCCTGGATAAACTGCCCCTGTTTGTAAAACAAGGCGCTATTATCCCGATGTACCCGCTGATGAACTACGACGGAGAAAAGAAAACGGATACGCTGACGTTAGACATTTATCCAGGCGGACAATCGTCCTTCGATCTCTATGAAGATGACGGACTTACCCGCGATTACAAAACAGGCAGCTTTGCCAAAACACTGATTGAGGCTAATGCCGGCAAAGGCGTAGCTATAAAAATCAATGCGGCCAGGGGCAGTTACAACGGACAAAATAAAACACGTGTTTATTTACTCGATATACACCAGTCTGCCAAACCTAAAACGGTAACTGTTAATGGTGCAGTACTGAAGGTATACGCCAATCAGCAGGCATTTGACAAAGCGGCTACCGGGTACTATTTCAATGCTGCCGAGAAAAAAGGTGTACTGCATATAAAAACGGGCATGTTGAGTACAACGGATGCACAGGTCGTGGACTGTGATTAGGATGATGTATGTGATGAACCTGGTTTGCGAAGATTAAAATTTTAAAATGGATGAAAATGATTGGGCTGGCCTTTTGGGCCAGCCCAATCATTTTTTGAGAACGTTATCTAATCAGTGCTTGCTTGCGGCGGAGCAACTGAAGTAAACGAAAGCATTTTACACCGGTTCACTTTTATCCCCGATCTTTATTATCAAAACACCATGAACAATGAAGGGACTTATCCTGTCGTTGGGCGCTCCTAACGATATTGCCGGTAACCTGAGCACCATGGCGCTCGACCGACTGAATGCCGTATTGCAGATTTACCGTTACAACCCGCAGTTTGTGATTAGCTGCACGGGCGGGAAAGGCGAACATTTCAATGAAGCAGCACATCCGCATTACCATTATGCACAACAATACCTGCTGGCTAATGGTATCCCGGAAACGGCGCTGGCTGAACCCGTAAACTCCGCCAGCACTATCGATGATTTCGTACAGGCGCGGCCGTTAATTTACCGGATGGCGCCTGAACTGTTGTGGGTAGTTACTTCCGACTTCCACGTAGCGAGAGCGAAAATCATCCAGCAGGAAAGAATAAATTACGCAGCCACCATTTTTTGGGGTGCTCCATCTACTGTTCCTGCCGAGCAACTGGCATCTCTTTTTGCGCATGAGCAAAAGGCGATCGCGCGCTTACAACAGGGTCAATAAAATTAGGGACTGTTTTGCAATGAAAGTTACCGGTTAAGATATAATTTATATCTTGTAACAGTATGACTACTATCCCACTGATACAAAGCATGCTGGGGCTGCTGGCCGGCATCGTCCTTATTGTAGTGCTCACTGCCCGGTTTCGTGTGCATGCCTTCTTTGCGCTACTGCTCGCCAGCGTACTTACCGGATGTATCCTGGGATTCCCGGTGGCTACTATTATTGGCAGTATAAAAACCGGTATCGGGAGTATCGTTGGTTCATTAGGATTGCTGATTATTTTAGGCACCACCCTTGGCCTCATCCTCGAGCATAGCGGCAGTACCACGGTGCTGGCCAATTATGTATTGCGCCGCACGGGGACCGGGCGCTCTGCCCTCGCGATGAACATCATCGGTTACCTCGTGGGCATGCCTATTTTCTGCGACTCAGGATTTATTGTACTCAGCGGCTTGAACAAGGCGTTATCTAAACGTTCAGGCGTACCCGTGATCGTGATGGCCTCCTCTCTCGCCACCGGGCTGTATGCGGTGCATTGCCTGATGCCGCCTCACCCCGGCATTACCGCGGCTACCGCCACTATTCATGCAGAAACCGGCAGGGTGATGTTGTTTGGCCTGTTGATCGCTATCCCCGTGTCTGTTAGCGGCTACCTGTGGACGGCGTTTGCTGGCCGGCGTATAGCCGTTGCCGCTAGTGATGATATTGCTGCAGGAGATACCGTTCTGAAAGGTCCGTCTGTGCTGATGTCGGTACTACCTATTGCAATACCCATCCTTCTCATCGCCATACGCTCTCTCAGCAGCCTGGAAGCAACACATCCTTCCCTGCTGCTGCAAACAATCGACGTGCTGGGCATGCCCGAAGTGGCGCTCAGCGCTGGTATCCTGCTGGCGCTGTCGCAGCTGAAAAACAACATAGGCACGATCCTGCAGGAAGGCGCAGAAAAAGCGGCCGGCATACTGATCATTATCGGCGGCGGCGGAGCCTTTGGCGCCATCCTGGCCAAAGCAGACATCGGAAGCCATATTGCGCAGAACCAATCCGTTGCCGCGATGGGATTATTGCTGCCCTTCCTGGTCACTGCGTTGCTAAAAACAGCACAGGGCTCTTCCACGGTAGCAGTCATTGCGGCAGCAGCTATTATGCAGCCATTATTACCCGTAATGGGATTCGACTCCGCCAGTGGAAAAATCATTTGTGTACTGGCCATGGGAGCCGGTTCCATGATGATATCGCATACCAATGATGCGTATTTCTGGGTGATCTCAAAATTTTCCGGGCTGGAAATTAAAGAGATGTTACGGGTTTATAGTACGGGTACCGTGGTGATGGGACTGGTAGCGATTGGGTTTATTTACCTGTTATCGCTGGTGTTGCCGACAACCTAGGGTATTATTTTTTATGACATAAAAAATTTATGCCTGAGTTGATTTTTTATTCTTTGTTGATGTACCTGCACCTGTTTTGGCAGGAATGCGTTTTTTACGTCCGGTTAACTTATAATAAGCAATTATCTCGCTAATCTTTTTTTTGTCTTTTTCGCTCAAAGGCTTGGGATCAACTACAAAATCCACTCCTTTCGGCTCCGCAATATATCCCATATTATTAATTTTTAAAGTATTTATTGACTAGTTTTAACGCTGCTTCTGGAAATATAATCATTTTATGGTTACCAATATGAGATGCTCCCAATGATTTCTCATAATGTGAAATTAACCGGGTCTTTGACGTAAAAGAAACAAATCCATCATAACCACACTCAAGCGATAACCGGCAAGCATAGGCAAAAAGGTTACCGGGTACTCCTTCATACAATTTGGGTGCTCCTAAATTGAAAGGCGCACTTTCAATTAGGTGAAGATAAAAGTGATCTTTATAGTCGCTTAAACTTACCAAACCTTGCAGTATATGAGGATTGCCCTCAATGGTAAGCTTAAAAACTTTCCTGTCAGTCAATCTGAATTCTTTTTTCCAGTCAAACTTCCAGCCTGTTTTAAGCGAAATATTTTTCAGATCCTCCTTCAACACCAAACTTACGTCTGTCTCAAAACTATCACCTGAGATAGTATTTAAAATGCTGTTTGTCAGTCTGTCTACTTCGATATTTATATGATATTTTGACTGTCGGGGCATCAACAAATTTACGAATAAAATCTCATCAAATCAACGCCTGCTCCAGGTCCCTGATGATATCTCCCACACTCTCCAAACCTACGCTCATCCTTATCAATCCATCCGAAATACCTGCTTTTTCCCGGTCTTCTTTTTTCATGCCGGAATGGGTCATCGATGCAGGATGCGACACCAAGGTATCGAGCGTACCCACTGATACCGCGCGCAGGCACATTTGCAACCGGTCAATAAAACGCACCGCTGCCTCAAATCCATCTTTTAGTTCAAAGCTCATCACTGCGCCGGGATGCCGCATTTGCCGGGCTGATAATTCATAGTCCGGATGCGATGGCAAACCGTTGAAATTGACGATAGACACGGCGGGATGCGTATGTAAAAATTCCGCTACCTGTATGGCATTACTGCAATGCTGTTTCATCCGGAGCTCCAGTGTTTTGACGCCCTGGATCAGCAGGAAGGTGTCAAAAGGATTGGCGCAGCCTCCCAACAGCTTCGCTGTTTTGTTCACCTTTTGCATCAGTGGAAGATCTTTTCCGATCAGCACACCGCCAATAGCAGTGCCATGTCCGTTCAGAAATTTAGTGGTAGAATGAAATACAAAATCGGCCCCGTAACGGAAAGGCTGTTGCAGGTAAGGCGTGGCAAAGGTATTGTCAACACTTACCTTCACCCCGCAGTCATGCGCTACTTTACAGATAGCGGCAATGTCCACGCAACGCATGGAGGGATTGGCGGGCGATTCAATATGGATCATCTTTATGGAACGATCCTGTTGTAACAGCTCCGCTACTGATTCCGGCTGATGCAGGTCTGCGATGAGGGCTTTTACGCCAAACTTTGGCAGAAAGTCAAATAAAAACTCATGAGTACCTCCATAAAGGGAATAATGTGTGAGTACCGTATCGCCGGCGGCTATATTAGCGAGAAACAGGGTAGCCATGGCTGCCTGTCCGCTGGCATGCAATATCGCTTTCAGGGGCAGCGGTTGCCCGTTGTCCTGCACCATTCCGAAACCTTCGAGGATGGCAATCAGTTCTTCCGCCACGGTAACGGTTGGATTGCCAAACCTGGAATAAATATATCCCGGGGCCGCACCGGAGAAACGATCCATCCCCTGACGGGCATTATCAAAGGTAAAGGTCGACGTGGCATACACCGGTACCAGGTGGGCATTCTGCCCCAAATCAGACTGGGCGGCATGAATGGCCGCGGAGGCCATTTCTGAAAAAATCGGATGATGGTTCATGGCGTAAATTTATCACTTCAACAGTTGATAATGAATAAAAAAGGAAGCAGGGAAAAGAAAGCGCTTGCTGGAAAAGTTGAAATGATATAATATTGGTGATCGTTTTTTCCCACAAAACCTGAAACACGCTTTGAATAATACTGAGGACAGGCTACTTTTTTCAAAAATTGCTGTTGGAGATGAAACCGCCTTCCGTTTATTGTATCATCGCTACAATGCAGTATTGTCGGGCTCTGTAAAGAAACTGCTGAAAACGGATGCTGCGGCTGAAGAAGTACTGCAGGAAGTTTTTTTGAAAATATGGCTGGTGCGGCATACGCTGGCGGATATCGAAAATCCCGGTGGCTGGATGTATACGCTGGCCGCCAACTATTCTCTTTCCGCCCTCCGGAAACATGCGCGGGAAAAACACCGGCAGGATGATATTTCGGAAGATGTACCAGACAACGAAGATCTCTCCTCCGGCATTTATGCCAGGGAGTTGCAGGAACTGATTAAACATGCGGTAGAAAAACTACCCGCCTCCCGCAGGGAAGTGTTTATGATGAATACCCGGGACGGCAAATCACGCAAAGAGATCGCCACTGCGTTGGATATCTCCGAAAATACGGTCAAAAACCAGCTGGTCACCGCCCGCAAATTTATTCGTGAATACCTGGAAAAACAAACAGGAACACGACTTCCTATCCTCCTGATTATACTCCTATCCAGATTTTTTTAATTTTTTTTAGTGACGCATAGTACAGTGCCTGTTTCCTGGCGTCTATGAGCAAAAGAAGGGATTGTATCGTGGAAGCAAAAGAGTACTACCGGTTTTTATTGCATCGTTATTATAACGGCACCGCCACCGCTGCGGAAGAGGAAGAATTGTTTACTGCACTGCGCAGCAATACGGACGAGGAAGAATGGACCTCCCTCATCAGCGAGCTGCATGCCAATGCTGCTGCCGATCCGGCCTATGATCCGGCGCTTTATGAAGCCAATATAGATCGTATTCTCCACCCGGCAATGCCGCTCAAAAAGCTACGCTCCTACCGTTGGTATTATGCCGCTGCCGCCTCTTTGCTGCTGTTGATTGCCGCAGGCGGCTATCTTAACCGGCAACGGGCTCCGAAAGCGCCCGCTGCACCCGCATTGGCCATTGCCGCCGATGTGCAACCCGGCAGGAATGGCGCCGTGCTTACCCTCGGCGATGGCAGCCAGGTGGTGCTCGACAGTTTACATAACGGTGTGATCAGCACCCAGCAAGGCACAAAGGTGCTGCTGCGTAACGGACAGCTTTCCTATGATGCCTCCGCAGCCGGCACCGTAAGCTATAATACGATGACCACGCCAAGAGGACGTAAATTTCGCCTGCAGCTGCCCGATGGCACCAACGTATGGTTAAACGCTGCCAGCGCCATCAGCTTCCCCACTGCCTTTACCGGTAATAACAGAACAATATCCCTTACGGGAGAAGCCTACTTTGAAGTAGCGCCCGACAAAGCACTGCCATTCATTGTAAAAATAAATAATGAAACTGCCGTGGAAGTACTCGGTACCCATTTTAATATCAGCTCTTACCAGGACGATGCCAGCATCAGCACCACCCTGCTGGAAGGAGCCGTGCGCGTAAAAGCGCCGCAACAATCCAGGGTACTGCAGCCAGGACAGCAACTGGCCATCAACAGAGCATCCGGCGCCACCACATTCCATCCGCTGGTGGATACACTCGCGGTAATTGCCTGGAAAAATGGCAACCTGAACTTCCAGGATAAACAGCTAACAGCCGTGATGAGCATGATTGCAAGATGGTACGACATTGAAGTGGTGTATGAAACAACACCTCCCAACATCACGTTCGTAGGGGAAATAGGCAGTGATGTAACACTTGCCAGCGTATTAACATTCCTGAAGGATTCGGGTATTCACTTCCGTTTGGAAGGGAGAAAATTGATTATAGGAGCTTAAAATATCATCACACAACCAAAGAAAGAATGTTATAGAAAAACAGTGAACTAAAGTTCAGCCATCACTGCCAAGGATACTGGTAATAAAAAACCGAAGGTGTTTCGACCACCTCCGGTTAAAAGATTACAGCTATGCAAAGCAGTTGAGTATTCCAGACAACTATCTATTTACAAGCCAAATCAATGCAAAGCTATGCAAAAAATTGCTCTTTGTAACCAGGCCCGCTATGTACCTACGTCAACGAAAGTACTTAACCGGAGCTGGTTTCCAACCAAAATGCTGTTAGTTATGAAACTGACATTTTTATTGCTTACGGTCGTTCTGTTAAATGTGAATGCCACCGGGTATGCACAACTCATCACCTGGTCAGGAAAAAATGTACCGGTGGAAAAAATCTTTACCGTCATCCGAATGCAGTCCGGCTACACTGTTGTGGCCAGCAGGGACGTATTGAAAAATGCCAGCCCCGTTACCATGAAGGTGGAAAACGCACCTGTACGCGCGTTTCTCGACCTGATGCTGAAAGATCAGCCACTGAAGTATGAAATCGTCAACAAATCGATTTTTATTTCTCCCAAACCAACAACACCCATCGTTACCAACCTTACCATCACCGCGCCACCGGCAGATGTAAATGGAAAGGTGACAGACGAAGCAGGCGCCCCTTTACCCGGGGTGTCCGTCAGGGTAAAGGGTACTTCCCAGGGCGTGAGCACCGGAACAGATGGCACCTATACCCTTCATATTGCCGCTGATGGCCCGCAGGTATTGGTTTTCTCCTACCTGGGAATGATCCCGCAGGAGGTAACAGTAACGGGCAACGGCACGTTTAACGTGGTATTGAAAGCATCCATTGAACAACAAACCGAAGTGGTAGTAGTTGGATATGGTACCCAGAAAAGAAGCGATGTAACAGGCGCAGTGGCTTCTGTGCCTAAAGAAAGACTGCAGAACCTGCCCGTTACAAATGTTTTGCAATCGATTCAAGGAACTACCCCCGGCGTTAATATCGTGAGCAACAGCAGCAAACCAGGCAGCTCTCCCGCCTTCTATCTGCGCGGACTGAAATCCATCAATGCCAGCAACGCACCGCTGATAGTACTCGATGGAATTCCTTTCAGTGGCTCCTATAATGATATCAACCCAAACGATATTGCCTCCATCGACCTGCTGAAAGATGTTTCAGCCGCCGCCATCTACGGATCACGCGGCGCCAACGGTGTAATCATGATCACCACCAAAAAAGGAAAAACCGGCAAACCTGTTATATCCTATAATGGTTATGCAGGACCCGAGTACCAGTCCAACACCGTGAAACAAATGAATGGTGAAGAGTACCGCACTAAAAATCACTGGTATAATATCCAGGCCGGCCGGCCCGATGCGCCAGACCTGCCTTACCTTACTGAACAAAAGAATTTTGCCAACGGCACACCGGAAGTAGACTGGCTCAAAGAAATCAAACAACAGGGATATATCCACAGCCATGAACTAAGCATTTCCGGCGGTACCGATAACGTTAAATACTATGTATCCGGCACCTATCTGAAAGAAGAAGGCTCCATCAAGGGTTATCAGTACAACCGCGCCAGTATCCGCGCCAATATAGACGCCAACGTTACCTCCTGGCTGAAAGCAGGTGTAAATATGTTTTTTGTGAACAACAACCAGGACGGCGGCAAAGCCACCCTGTTTGATGCCAACGCGCTGAGTCCCTATGGCTCCCTGTACAATGCAGCCGGCGATTATGAAGTATATCCCATTGCCCCGCAAACATTGTATATGAGTCCGCTCATCAACCTGTACAATCCGGGACTTGACCGTGGTAAAAACATCACTTCCAGCGGATATGTAGAAGCTGCACCCGCTTTCCTGAAAGGACTGAAGTACCACATGAACGCTTCCTATGCTTTCCGCCCCAGCCGCAGTGCCGACTACAGCGGCCGCAAAATGGGCGATATGCTGGGTACCGCCAGCGTATATAACGAAGAAAACAAACAGTGGATCGTAGAAAACATCCTGAGCTACAACCTGCATGTGAAAAAACATGCCCTGGATTTTACCGCCTTGTATAGCGCCCAGCAGGATGAACAATTTACCTCCCAACTGGATGCCTCTTCCTTCGTAAATGATAACCTGGATTTCAACAACCTGAAAGCCGCACAGGTGCAGAAAACGACGACCTCCTATACCGGCAGCGCACTGCTGTCGCAAATGTTCAGGGTAAATTATAACTACGACAGCCGCTACCTGCTCACCGCTACCATCCGCCGTGACGGCTATTCCGGGTTCGGCGCCAATAACAAGTATGGCGTATTTCCCTCTATTGCCGCAGGATGGAATATCCAACAGGAAAAATTCATGGCCGCAATACCAACCATCACCCAGCTGAAGTTAAGAGCCTCGTATGGTAAATCCGGTAACCAGGCCGTTGGTTCTTATAAAACACTGTCCAGGCTCGCCACCGCCAACTACATCTACGATGGTGTTACCACCATCGGCGTAGTGCCTAACACCATAGGTAACCCCAACCTGAAATGGGAAACCACTTCCGGCCTCAACGCAGGAATCGATTTCGCCGTTTTACACGACCGTCTCAGCGGCAGCATTGAAGTTTACAGCACGCATACCAACGACCTGCTGCTGAACAGGAAAATTCCTGCCATCAACGGATATACTTCTATCTATGATAACATAGGTGAAACAGCCAACAAAGGACTGGAGATATTGCTGAACAGCCGCAATATCCAAACCGATCACTTCTCCTGGCAAACATCTTTCAACATCTCCTTTAATAAAAATAAAGTAGTAGCCCTCTATGGCGATAATAAAGATGATATCGGTAACAACCTCTTTATCGGTAAACCCATGCTGGGCATCTACGATTATACCATGACCGGTATCTGGCAGGTAGGTGAAGATGCAAAAGTAGATCCGGGTGCAAAACCAGGGTATATCAAATTCAAAGACATCGATAACAGCGGCAAAATAGATGCGGCCGACCGCTCCTATCTCGGTACTCAATTACCAAAATATGTAGCCGGTTTAACCAATACTTTCCGCTACAACAACTTTACCTTAAACATATTCCTGCAGGATGTACACGGCTTATTACGTGCCAACAATATCCTCGATAACAGGGACCAGGCTGGCGTCATTAACCTGCCCGCAGAAATTCCTTACTGGACTTTCGACAATAAAATCAACACCAATCCTGCTTTATTCTATACCAATCCAAAAGGCTATAAGTATGCGCAGGATGCCTCTTTTATCCGCTTGAAGGATGTTACACTCAGTTATAATTTTGATAAACAGGTATTACAGCGTTCTAAAATTTCCAACCTGCAGGTGTATGTCAGCGGCCGTAACCTCGCCACCTTTACCAAATGGCAGGGCTATGACCCGGAAACATCTCCGTCGACCATCACCTCCTCAGACGCACGTTTAAATAACGGACAGGGCGCAGGGCAGCAGAGTTCGGATTTTTATCCGCTTAACACCACCATCATCATGGGGGTAAATATCAGTTTTTAATTTAAAAAGATATGACGATGAAAAAAAGCTTATATATATGCGGAATGCTGGCAGCAGGTGTGTTCATAACGAGCCTGTCTTCCTGCAGCAAAAGTTTTCTCGACGAACACCTCAAGTCCGATTACGCACCGGATAACACACTGGTAGATCCCCTGGGCTTTGAAGCTGCCAGCACCGGCATGCTCAGCAACGTACGTAACGATTACGGGGATGTGCAGGGGTTACTGGCCACCTTCTACGTAGGCACCGATATGGCTGTTACCGGTCAGCCGAATACCGTACAGGCGCCGTATGAAAATTATCAGAACCTCAATTCTCAAACCGGTTCGCTGGTAAACATCTGGAACTGGGGATATAAAGTGATCAATACGGCCAACGTAATTATCAACGCATCTCAAAATCCGGCCGCTACCCTCAGCCAGGAGCAACGCGATTTTTATAAAGCAGAAGCCTGTTTCTTCCGGGCATATGCCTATAATCATTTGTCGATCCTGTTTGGCGGCGTGCCGCTCATCACCGCGCCCGTATCCGTGCCACGTACCGATTACACCAGGGCCACAGAAGATGCCGTGATACAGCAGATCATCGCAGATCTTACCTTTGCGGAAGCACATCTTCCCGACCCGGCAGGCGTAACAAAACAAGGCCGCATCAATAAATTTGCAGCAACACAACTGCTGGCCGAAGCATCGCTCCGCGCCAACAAACCCGCAGATGCGGAAGCGGCAGCCAAACGTGTTATCGACAGCAAATTCTTCCAGCTCATCACTGCCCGCTACGGTACCAAAGCATCGCTGCCCGGTGATCCGTTTGCAGATATGTTTACCTACGGCAACATGCGCCGCAGCCAGGGCAATACAGAAGCCATCTGGGTAATAGAACAGCAATATAATGTTACCGGTGGCGGTTCCGCCTTTGATCAGCGCCGCCGCGAATGGGGACCATTCTACGTAAATGTGGCCGGTATGAAAGTCTGCGATTCCCTCGGCGGCCGCGGCATAGGCAGGATCAGGCCTACCAACTGGTGGACCTATGAACTGTACGAACAAAAAGATATGCGTAACTCGCCTTATAACATCCGTCGTAACTATTACTACAATGATCCGGCTTCCCCTAAATACGGCCAACCGGTCACCGTTAGCGGATTTGATACCATCCAGAATATTTACGCACATACCACTAAATGGTACGAGTTCCAGCCACAGGATATACAAGGCGCTCAGTCGTATAAAGACAGGATACAAATGCGTCTTGGCGAAACCTACCTGCTGCTGGCCGAAGCCCAGCTGCAGCAGGGACGCCCCGGCGACGCCGCTGCCAGCATCAACGTGATCCGCAACCGCGCACACGCTACGCCTATACAGGCCAGCGACGTAACCATGGATTATATCCTCGATGAAAGAGCCAGGGAACTGACCGCAGAAGAGCTGCGCAGACTCACCCTCATCAGAACAAAAAAACTGGTGGAAAGAGTACGGAAATATAATCCGAAAGTAGCACCTACCATCAGCGACTTCAACATACACTTACCCATTCCGCAGGCGGAAATCGATGTGAACAAAGATGCCGCACTAACACAGAACGACGGCTATAGCAAATAATAATCAGCACAGATGAATAAATGCACACTCCTTTCGTGCCTGGTTGTACTCCTGTTTTTACAGGGGTACAGCCAGGAAGGAAGAAAAGTAATTCCCTTCAACAACGGCTGGACTTTCAGAAAAGGGCCTATGGTGGCGGAACCCGGGCAAACAGACACCAGCTGGAATAAGGTAGCTATTCCGCATACCTGGAACAGCAAAGACATGCAGGAGGGCAAAAATTTCTACGCAGGCGATGGCTGCTATAAAAAATTATTTACACCAGGACCTGAACTCAAAGGGAAAAGATTGTTTCTCCGGTTTGATGGCGTGGGCTCTGTGGCCGGATTGTATGTCAACAACCGCTTCATCGGCGAACATAAAGGCTCTTATGCCGCCTTCTGTTTTGAAATCACGCACTCGGTGAAATATGGCGAAGAAAATACCATTGTGCTGAAAGCCAATAATAAAGCCAGGGAAGATGTACTGCCCATCAACAACTTCCTCTTTGGTATCTTCGGCGGCATGTACCGCCCGGTGAACCTGCTGATCACCAACGATATCAATATCACCACCACCGACTACGCCTCCGCCGGTATTGCCATCAGCCAACGCAATGTAAGCGATAAAAAAGCAGGCATCAGCGTTACCGCGAAAATCGAAAACAAACAGGCGCATCTTACTAACGTACAGGTACAAACGGAAATAAAAGACCGGCAGGGAAAACGTGTAGCCGTAGTAGTTAAAACAGCTGAGCTAAGTCCGCAGGGCATCAACATCATCCGGCAAGACCTGGACGTTACACGTCCGCACCTATGGAACGGATTGAAAGATCCCTATCTTTATTCGCTGACCACTTCCATCATTGCCAACGGGCACACTATCGACGCCGTTACCCAACCACTGGGTATACGCCGCTTTGAAGTGATCGCCGGCAAGGGTGTTTTCCTTAACAGGCACCCCTATACGATGCATGGCGTTACCCGCCACCAGGAATGGCAGGACTGTGGCAACGCACTTAGCAATGAACAACACAAAGCCGATCTCGACCTGATCCGTGAAATAGGCGCCACCACCATCCGGTTTGCCCACTACCAGCAATCCGAATACCTCTACTCGCAATGCGATAGCATGGGTTTTGTGATCTGGGCAGAGATCCCCTTTGTTAACAACTTCTCCGGGAAAGAAAGTGAAAACGCCCGCCAGCAACTCACAGAGCTGATCCGGCAAAACAGGAATCACCCTTCCATTTATGTATGGGGCATGCACAATGAAGTGTATTCCAAAACACCGGATGAACATGTGGCGGTGCTTACCCGTCAGCTAAACGACCTTGCCAAAACAGAGGACCCCGACAGGTATACTGTTGCTGTAAGCGGGTATGGAGAAATGAACCGGCCTGCGAACCTGGCAGCCGATATACAGGGCATGAACCGCTACTATGGCTGGTATGAAGGAAAAACAGGAGATATCGAACAATGGATAACCGGCCTGGAACAACAATATCCCGATTATAAACTGATGCTCACAGAATATGGCGCGGATGGAAATATTAACCAGCACACAGATAGTATTTCGGTAGATTTTGACCCGGTAAGCGGACAATTTTTCCCCGAAACCTATCAAACGGCCACTCATGTGAAACAGTGGTCCGTTATAGAAAAACACCCGTATATTACCGCTTCCTATTTGTGGAATATGTTTGAATTTGCCGTGCCCATGTGGAACAGGGGTGGCGTAAATGCCAGGAACCTGAAGGGCCTGATCACCTACGACCGCAAACAGAAAAAAGATGCGTTCTACTGGTACAAGGCCAACTGGAATCCCGAACCCATGGTCTACATCACGGAACGCCGGAATAATATCAGGAAACCCGGCACGGTAAAGGTAGAGGTATTCAGTAATATGGAACATATTACCCTCCGCGTAAACAACGGGCAAACCGTAACAGGCCACTATGGCGCTAATCAAAAGGATCATATTTTTGACAACATCACTCTCAACACCGGTGTAAACACAATAACCGCAACGGGTACACGTAACGGAAAAGTAGTTACGGATACCATTACCTGGACCCATTAACTGATGAACATGAAAAAACTTTGTACCGCTGCTGCCGGCGCATTGCTGCTGTTGCAATTGCACAGCCTGGCGCAAACAACAGCAAAAGATAGTATCACCCTGCAACATGGCGCTCATCGCATTGGAAACAGAACGGATGCCGGCATGGCACGCTGGAGATCCCTGCGTCTTGGCCAGTTTATTCACTGGGGCCTCTATGCCATTCCCGGCGGCGAATGGAAAGGTAAAACCTATAACGGCGCAGCCGAATGGATCCGCTCCTGGAAAGAAATGCCACAGGCCGAATACGACAACCTCTATAAACAGTTTAACCCGGTAAATTATCAGCCGGAACAATGGGCCCTGCAAGCCAAAAATATGGGCGCAAAATATATGATCATCACCACCAAACATCATGATGGTTTCTGTTTATGGCCCAGTAAATACAGCCGCTATACGGTAGCTTCCTCTCCCTGGAAAAAAGATATCATCGGTCCTATGGTAGATGCCTATAATAAAAATGGCATCGATGTATATCTCTACTTTTCCATCATCGACTGGAACCACCCCGACTGGCGCGCATCACCGAAAACACCGGCCGATAGTATCGCCTACGGCCGTTTTAAAGTATTCGTCAAAAACCAGCTGCAGGAACTGCTCACAAAATACCCAACGATAAAAGGCTTTTGGTTTGACGGCACCTGGGATGACTCCTGGAAAAATGACGGCGCCTTCTCCGATGAACTGGAACAATACCTGCAAAAAATTCACCCTGGCCTGATCATCGGCAGCCGCTTACGCGCCGACGAAAAAGGCGCCCGGCACTTCGACAGCAACGGCCGGCTCATGGGCGACTACGAACAGGGATGGGAACGCAAACTGCCGGAAAAAATCGCCGATATACATGGCAACGACTGGGAAGGCGTAATGACCATCCCCGAAAACCAATGGGGCTACAATGCCAGATGGGCCGGGCATATCAAATCGGCTAACGAGCTGATTGAAATGCTGGTCAAATCCACTTCACTCGCTGGCAACTTCGTAATCAACTTTGGCCCCAAAAGCGATGGTACCTTCCGTACAGAAGAAGTACAACGCATGCAGGAAATCGGTCAATGGATGAAAGTAAATGGCGCCGCTATTTATAACGGTGGTTACGCCGGTTTTGAAAAACAGGATTGGGGATATTATATCCGTAAAAACGGTACCGACAGTGTTTTCATGGTAGTATGCAACGTACCTGTATCCGGCGATCTCCGCGTGAAACTGCCGCAGCAAACTACGCTGACACATGCCGCAACACTGGAAAATCCCGCACAGGCCATTACGCCGGAAGTAACCGGTAAAAACGAATATTTTCTTCGCCTGGAAACAAAAAATTTCCATACCCCGGTCGTGATATTATTACAAACCAGCCGCAATACCGGTAATGATAACGGCCGTTTCGAAAAAGCCAAAACGTGACTGTGATTAATTTGATTACTATGATAATCCTGATAATATCAGGACTGACAGCCGGCAGGCTTGCGGCCGGTACCAGCAACGGCCGCAAGCTTGCGACATAGGTTGGGATGCCTGCTTCCCTTTTGTTATCTTCGGTTAAAAAAGGTTATGATAGCATTCTTAGGCATGGGCCTTCTGGGGTCAAATTTCGTGAGGGCACTGATCAGTAAAAATGAACAGGTGCAGGTATGGAACCGCACCGCCGCCAAAGCTGCTGCGCTGGAAGCATATGGCGCCAAGGCATTTTCCAGTGCAGCCGAAGCCGTAAAAGGCGCCAGCCGCGTACATCTGACGCTGAAAGACGACCACACCGTAAATGAAGTATTAGAGGCCGTAGCAGCAGGACTCACTCCAGGTGCGGTGATCATTGATCATACCACCACCTCCGCCGATGGAGCTGTACAACGGACCAAAGAATGGGCGGCACGTGGATTTACGTATGTGCATGCGCCCGTATTTATGGGTCCGCAAAACGCGCTGGACAGTACCGGCTACATGCTGGTTTCCGGCGATCAAACGGTAATCGGTACCCTTATCCCTTCCCTTTCCAAAATGACCGGAAAAGTGATCAATTTTGGCGATGTACCAGGCAAGGCCGCCGGCATGAAACTGGTGGGCAATAGTTTCCTGGTAAGTCTCACCGCCGGATTGGCCGATACCCTTTCACTGGCCAAAGCACTTGATCTGCCCATCAGTGATATTAGCTCCCTCTTTGATTTATGGAATCCCGGCAACGGTTTACCTGCAAGGCTGCAGCGGATGACTTCCGGCAACTATAGCAACCCTTCCTGGGAACTAAGTATGGCCCGGAAAGATACCCAGCTGTTTATCGAGGCCGCTCAAAAAGCGAACACCCCTCTTTCCGTACTCCCCGCTATCGCCGCCGAAATGGACCGCTGGATAGAAAAAGGACACGGAAATGAAGACTGGACAGTGATTGGGTCAGCTGTTAGCCATTAGCTTTTAGCTTTTAGTAAATGCAGCGGGTTTTGTCTTTATCAGGATTAAACTGATTTTGATGATTGGAGGATTTTTTTTGTGATTTGGAAGATTTTAAAAAGATTAGGGAAGACATAAGCGAATAAAATTCGCGTATATCTTCCCTAATCTTTTTAAATCAAAAAAGTAAAATCCTGCAATCACCAAAATCAGTTTAATCCTGATAAAGACAAAACCCGCTGCATTTACTAAAAGCTAACAGCTAATGGCTAACCGCTGTTCTCACCCTATACCCTGCGGGAACAAATGTTTCCGCTTTGGGTTCTGTAATTACCTATATGGTCATACTGCCCGGAGCGGGACTGGTAAGTTTATAGTAGATGATTGCTTCTTTTTCTTCTGTAAAATCAATACGGGTTACCAGCAGCTGATAACCGCCGGTAGGTTTGCTTCCTGCTGAAAGCACCACGCTGTTTACCTGGTCATTCACCGGGGTGGTTGTAAAGGTAACCCCGTCGGTAGTAGCCGGCTCTCCGCCTGCATTTCCCTTATGTGACTGCACAAAATCAGCGGCACTCTTTACCATTTTACTCGCTTCTGCTTTAGTAATGTAGGCTTTGGGACGGAAATTGCCGTTTTCCAATGCTGCTACGTTAAATTTAATAAGCGTTTGTACTGCATTCAGTGCGTTGCCTGAAAAGGATTTTTCATCCTTTATATTCAGCCACATCATATTCACCGGGTACTGACCAGTACCCTGGATGGCCTCATACAAAGCCAGGGCAAACTGTTCCCTGGTGGCAGGCGCTTCAGGACGCAGGTTACGGCCGGACTGGATACCATTATTGGCCGCAATAATGAGCGCCTCGGCATAAGGAGCCTTGTCATTGGCCAGCTTAAAATAATCGGTCGCCTTAGGCGCTTTGATAAAGCGCAGGTTATCGATATTTAAACCCAGACCTTTTACGATAAGATCAATACCACTACCAAAAGAGATACGGGATTGGGGCTTGGGGGCGGTGTATTCCGTTACAGGTTTGTCTTTGCTGTAAAGATCCTGGGGATTCAGTGCCAGGAGGAATACCGGTAATGCTACGGCCGTGTATAGATTCATAAAAAAACAGGTTTTTATACGATGCCCCGAAATTAGGCATTTGTACTAAAGTTTTAAAATTCACATATGAAACGATTCCCGCCCCGAAAAAGTTACGATTCCACAATTTGGGGCAAAAAAACGCAGACGCCACCGGCCCTCCCGGCCTGTATCCGCCGTTACTACCGGCTGTAAATCGCCCGGAGATCGTGGCACTGGCTTTGATAACAGCTATTTACCACTGTTGTTATGCGTTTAAAAGGTTACCATTTCCGGAAAGCCGCTAAGGGCCGGCAACCATGGGATGATTATATAAAATATATGGAGATGAAAATTCTTATGGTAGATGATGATGCGGAAGACAGAGACATTCTTCAATTTTCAATGGAATCCGTTAATGCCACAGATACCGTTTGCTTTGCAGAAAATGGGGAACAGGCCCTCACCCTGTTAAACAATCATTATCCCCTCACTAATATTCCCATGCTTATTATCCTGGATCTTAACATGCCCAGGATGAACGGTACCGAAACCCTGCGAAACCTGAAAAGCGACGAACGTTTCAAAAACATTCCTGTGATCATATACTCTACTTCTATCAATCCATTTGAAAAAGAGAAATGTATGGAACTAGGCGCCCACTCCTTTATTACCAAACCTATTTCTTACCAGGAGAGCCTGGAGAATGCAAGTATCTTCCTGCGCTTCCTGTAAACCTTCCTGCCACTACCTTATCGCTTTACTTTTGCTCTTTTTTTTGCGTTTAATACCTGTAATCCTTTATACACGGCATGATGCAGGATAGTCAGATGATCTTCCGCCGGCATAGGAGCAAATCGTACAGACATACCCGTTACTACCGGGGTCGTAAGTTTATCGGAAAGTAATTTCGCATCGTGTTCCATTTGTTTGCCTTCTGTACCAACGGCAATAAACACCTGTGCATCCACCGGCTGGCTGTATTTTATTTTGGCCAGCAGCGATTCATTATCCCACCACAGGCTGGGACTCACAATCACATAGCGGTTAAAGAGCTGAGGACGCGTAATCAATATTTCTGAAGCCAGCAACCCTCCCAATGATTGCCCTACAATGGTACGCACCTTGTTGGTCCTGAAATGCTGTTGTACAAACGGCTGCAGTTCCTGTTCCACAAAGCGGATAAATTTTTCGGAATGCCCGGTAGTGGGATACGCTTTTTTATCTGCTTCCACTGTTGTGGGAAAGGTGAAATCCCTTTTGCGGTCAACGTTCGCAATACCCACTATAATGGAAGGTGGCATTTGCTGTATCATTGTCAGGAACTGCACGACACCGGTTACATGGATAAAATCTTCATTGGCTGAACCATCCAGCAGGTAAATAACCGGGTAGGTTTGTGAGGTATCTTTTTCATATCCCTCCGGGAGATAGATATTCAGTGTGCGTGTTTCGCTGAGTACCTCAGAACGGAGCTGCCGTACTTCGCCGATTGAAAAAGGTTGGGTTTGGGCATGAGTGGAGCTGATGTATAAAAGTCCAAGCAGGAAAAGCAAATGACGCATCTTTTTCTGTCAAACTTAAGGATAAATTACCTGACAACCTTTTTTGATACATTTAATAGAAAGAATGAGCAGATTAAATGAACCACCAGGAAGAATTAGGAATATCTTGCCGGCGAAACAAGTACCGACAGCAACTGTATATGAAACATATTCTCATTGCCTCTACGATATTATTAAGCATTACGCTTCCTTGTGCTGTTGTGGCACAAACGAAAAAAACAATTCAGTATAACGGAAACCGTGCTCCTCTTCATCAGAAACCTTATATCGCGCTGCCACTGGGCGCCATTAGTCCCAAAGGTTGGCTGAGAACCATGCTGGTGCAGCAAAAAAATGGCGCCACCGGTCAGCTGGATCAATTATATCCCTTGGTGATGAACCAGCGTAACGGATGGCTGGGTGGTGATGGCGACCAGTGGGAACGTGGTCCTTACTGGATAGATGGCCTGCTGCCATTGGCTTATATACTGAAAGACACGGCCCTTATTGCCAAAGTAAAACCCTGGGTGGAATGGTCTATCAAAAGCCAGCAATCCGATGGTTATTTTGGTCCGGCAAAAGACTATGGCTACGAACCCGGCATACAACGCGACAATAGCCGGGATTGGTGGCCAAAGATGGTCATGTTAAAAGTACTGCAGCAGTATTATGAGGCCACCGGCGATTCCCGCGTGGTTAATTTAATGACCGCCTACTTCCGTTACCAGTTAAAAGAGCTCCCGCAAAAACCGCTGGACCACTGGACTTTCTGGGCACGTTATCGCGCCGGGGATAACCTGATGGTGGTGTACTGGCTGTATAATATTACGGGCGACAAGTTCCTGCTCGACCTGGCAGACCTTCTCCATCAGCAGACATTTGATTATACCGACGCATTTTTACATACCGGCCTGTTATCACAACAGGGCAGCATTCACGGCGTAAACCTCGCCCAGGGCATTAAAGAGCCGGTGATTTACTACCAGCAGCATCCCGATAAAAAATACCTGGAAGCCACGCGCAAAGGATTCGACGACCTGCGTAAATTCAATGGTATGGCGCATGGTCTTTATGGCGGCGATGAAGCCCTCCATGGCAATAATCCCACACAGGGATCTGAACTCTGCACCGCCGTGGAAATGATGTTTTCGCTGGAGAGCATCCTGGAAGTAAGCGGTGAGGTACGGTATGCCGACCAGCTGGAGAAAATTGCCTTTAACGCTTTGCCATCACAGATTACGGAAGACTTTATGAACCGCCAGTATTTC
Source organism: Chitinophaga hostae (assembly GCF_018224885.1). Lineage (GTDB taxonomy): Bacteria > Bacteroidota > Bacteroidia > Chitinophagales > Chitinophagaceae > Chitinophaga > Chitinophaga hostae. Next base: position 144,751 of record NZ_JAGTXB010000019.1, read on the forward strand.
CAGCAGGCCAACCAGGTAATGGCTACCCGGCATATCCGCAATTTTGATGTGAATCACAGTGGCACAGATCTTTGCTACGGGCTGTTATCCGGTTATCCCTGCTGTACGTCCAATATGCACCAGGGCTGGCCGAAGTTTACCCGGAACTTGTGGTATGCTACCGCCGATAGTGGTGCAGCAGCCTTGCTGTATGCTCCCAGCGAAGTAAAAATGTATGTGGCACAGCAAACTCCTATCACCTTCAAAGAAGAAACCAATTACCCGTTTGGAGAAAGCATCACCTTTACACTCAGCACGCCAGAGAAAGTGAACTTTCCCTTTCATGTGCGTATCCCCGAATGGTGTAAAAAAGGCATTATTAAAGTGAATGGGAAGGTATGGCAGGAAGCCGCCGGCAACCAGGTGGTAAAGGTTTCGCGCGACTGGAAAAATGGTGATGTAGTGGAACTGCAGCTGCCTATGCATATCTTCAAAAATACCTGGTATGAAAACTCCATGTCGGTAGAGCGGGGACCTATTACCTATGCCTTGAAGATAGCCGAAACTATTACCGCGGTAAACAATACCAAAGACCCGCTGGATTACGGTGCTGCTTATTTTGAAGTGCGCCCTGCCAGCCCATGGAACTATGCCCTCATTGAAACGCCGGATGACCAGCTCCAGGCACGTTACAAGGTAGAAAGCGCCGGTGCGCCGGCTGCTTATCCGTGGACCACCGCCCATGTACCCATCTCCATAAAAACTACAGCAAAACGTATTCCCTCCTGGCAGTTGTATAACGAAATGACCGGCCCTGTTCCCTATAGTATTACATATGGTATGGAAATGGGAAAGGAAGAAGAGATTACGCTGGTACCTTATGGTTGCACCAAGCTGCGGATTTCACAGTTCCCGGTGGTAAGGTAACCGGGAAATTTACTTTTTAAATTTATTTATTTTTTTGCTGGGGCTTTATTTGCTGTCCTGTTTTGAGGTTCAATTCTACTTCGCATTTCGACTCTGACAAAACAAACAGGCTGCGGATCTTATAGATGTTATCGAGCCGGGAGAGTTTTGTGAGGTTAAAATGTTCATAGGCTTCCATATCAGCTACCAATACTTTAAGCAGGTAATCGAACTGTCCGTTCATTTTATAACACTCCATTACTTCCGGAAAGGTATTGATCTTTTCTTCGAAGGCTGGCAAACGGTCCTGGCCGTGTTCCTTTAAGGTAACGCTGGTATAGGCCACCAGGTTTTTACCGAGCTTATTTTTATTAAGCACCGCTATGTAGCGTAAGATATACCCTTCTGCTTCCAGTCGTTTTACCCTTTCAAATATAGAAGTAACCGACTTACCTAACCTGGAAGCAATCTCTTTATTGGTTGTTCTGGCGTCTTCCTGTAATATGTCCATTATACACATATCAATTTGGTCAGGTATGAAACTCATGTCCGATTTTTTATCAAAAATAGGGATCCTGTTATTGATTTAGGAAAAAAAGTCGGTGGCAGGTGCTTTTTTTAGTTTTGTTTTCGCTTTTGCGAAAGTAGTTGTCATAACACCGCGGCTTGGTATAATTTGCTGACAGAGAAACAAACCACGTTTGGGAGACGACCATCAACCTTCCATATTTTTTATTCATTAAACTCATTTTTACATGAGACAAAGTATTGTACTTCCGCTAAAAGCGGTAGGCATGGATGCTATTGCCCTTGTAGGCGGTAAATCAGCCTCCCTGGGTGAAATGATTTCCAACCTCGAAAAAATGGGGGTTGCAGTCCCTGACGGCTTTGCCATTACCACCACCGCCTATTATGATTTTATGAAACAAAGCGGGCTGGAACAATTTATAGCAGAGCAGGTAGCCACTATTGATTTTAAAGACATAGTTACCCTGCGCCGGGCGGGGCAGAAAATAAGGCAAGCGATCAGCAGCACCCGGTTTCCGCATGAGCTGAGCCAGGAAATCATTGCCGCCTACCAGCAATTATCCCAGCAATACGACCAGGAACAAACCGATGTAGCCGTAAGATCCTCCGCCACCGCGGAAGACCTTCCTGATGCCTCTTTTGCCGGTCAGCAGGAAACCTTCCTGAACGTAAGGGGACCTGCTGCCCTGATAGATGCTGTGAGGAACTGTTTCGCCTCCTTGTTTACCGACCGGGCCATCAGCTATCGCGCCAACTTCGGCTACGACCACTTTAGTATAGGCTTGTCCGTATGCGTACAGAAAATGGTCCGCTCCGACCTTGGCGCTTCCGGCGTCGCTTTTTCCCTGGATACCGAATCGGGATTCAAAGAAGTGGTAGTGATCAACGGTTCTTTTGGTCTTGGTGAAATGGTCGTACAGGGAGCCGTTTCCCCCGATGAGTTCATCGTATTCAAACCATGTATGCAGCAGGGTTATACCCCTATCATAGAAAAAAAGCTGGGTGTAAAAGATAAGAAAATGGTGTACGGTGAAAGCAGCGATGAACGAACCAGGATCATCCCGGTAGAAAAAAAGCAGCAGCAGCATTTTTGCCTGACCGACGCACAAATCATGCAACTTGCTGAATGGGTGCGTTGTATTGAAACCTACTATTCAGAAAAGAAAGGCCGCTGGTGCCCGATGGATATTGAGTGGGCAGTAGACGGGCTTACCAGCAACCTGTATATCGTACAGGCACGCCCGGAAACCATCCACTCCAGGAAAGATCATAATATGATCACCTCTTACGCCATCGAACATACAGCCCAGGCAAAACAAATACTAAAAGGCATTGCCGTAGGTGATAAGATCGCCACCGGCCAGGTAAATATCCTCTTTTCCCTCGATAACCGCCTTATTACCGGTAACGAATTCAAACCCGGTGATATACTGGTAACCGACATGACAGACCCCGACTGGGAACCTATCATGAAAATGGCTTCCGCCATCGTTACCAATAAAGGCGGTCGTACCTGTCATGCCGCCATTGTAGCGCGTGAAATGGGAATCCCGGCTATTGTTGGCTGCGGCGATGCCACCGAAAAATTAAACGACGGCCAGGAAATCACCGTCAGCTGTGCTGAAGGCAGCGATGGTATCGTATACGAAGGCATATTGCCTTTCCGGGAAGACAAACTGGACCTGTCACAGCTCCCCGCTATACATACCCCGCTCATGCTGAACGTAGGATCGCCTTCCATGGCGTTCCAGTTCACCCACCTGCCTAACAAAGGCGTAGGGCTGGCCCGCGAGGAATTTATCATCAACAACTATATCAAAGTACATCCGCTGGCGTTGCTGCATCATAAAACACTCAACGACGCCGATCTATCTGCCAAAATTGCCCAGCTGATACAGGGGCATGATAATGAAGAAGACTACTTTGTAAACAAACTCGCGTATGGTATCGGGAAAATTGCCGCTGCTTTTTACCCTGAGAAAGTGATTGTTCGCTTCTCGGATTTTAAAAGCAATGAATACTTCAACCTGCTCGGTGGTAAACACTTTGAGCCTACGGAAGAAAATCCGATGATCGGTTGGAGAGGCGCCTCCCGCTACTATTCCCCCCAATACAAAGCAGCCTTTGAGCTGGAGTGTAAGGCCATCCGGAAAGTAAGGCATACCATGGGGCTAAAGAATGTAGTAGTAATGATCCCGTTCTGCAGAACCGTAGAAGAACTGCAACTGGTACTTGCTACCATGGAAGAATTTGGATTACGTCGCGGCGAAGAAGGACTGGAAGTATACCTGATGGCAGAAATACCCTCCAATATTATGATGGCAGAAGAATTTTCAGCCTTCATTGATGGTTTCTCGATAGGATCAAATGATCTGACACAGCTCACACTTGGTCTCGACAGGGATTCTTCCCTGGTAGCCAATCTTTACAATGAAATGAACCCGGCCGTACAACGCCTGATTGCCCACCTGATAAAAGTGGCCAAACAGCAAAAAGTAAAGGTCGGTATCTGCGGACAGGGACCATCGGACTTTCCGGAGTTCACCAAATTCCTGGTGGCGCAGGGCATTGATAGTATTTCAGTGACACCAGATGCAGTCATAAAAACCGTGAAAGCGATTCATGAAGCAGAGAAGGCTACACCGGGCATGAATGGCAATTCAATTACACCAGATACAATCAAAAAAACGGGGAAAGCGATTCACGAGGCAGAGAAGTAAGAAAAGTTAGAGAGCGCTGAAGCTTCGCGAAAGCGGGGTTTCAGCGTTTTTCATATTGATGGTAAACACAGCTAGTCTACGAGCTTCAGAGAGCGGATTATGTCCGTGACTTTTTGCACAAAGATTCCGTCTTTCAACACCGGTTTTCTTGAACGTAACTCAAATTCAAACAATACAAGATCCCCCTTCAACCTCACCAATGCTCTGATATTAAATTTTTTGATGTGACTTACCTCCCTGGAAAAACCGGTCACTGGAATCGAATCTTTACCCCCCATTATAACAGTATCTATCACTAAATGATCCCGGTATCCCTCCTTTAATAGCATTTGCTTCATTCCGTTTCGCAAGCTGGCAATATCTGGTGCGCTTCCGGCAAATTTCTCTGCTTCGTGTTCGATGGTTAACTGGTCTACAGAATCAGCCGGAGATTTTGTATAGAGCTCGCCATTCTCCTGCGCAATAGGAAATATCTTAGGCTGAAACCTGTATTTAATCTTGTCGCAGGGTGGACCGCAATCTGAATAGTGCGTCCATTGTATTAATGTATCCCATTCATTGGGTATATCCATTTTAATAACACCACGATTATCCTTTAAAACGAGGGTTACCGGATGGGTACTTCTTGCCCGCGGTAAACAGGCAACAAGGAACAAAACAACCATGAGGCACAAGAGCAGCCGCATAAACAATATAAAATTGAGCCGCTGCAAATCTATGTAAATTGCCTAACTTGGTACCCGAAAAATAAACGCCATGCAACACTTAACCCCAGATTCCGAATCCGCCGGCCTGTTAAAGATATTAAACGATTATGCGTACGCGTTAGACATACTGGATAAGTACGACCACCAGGTTTTAGCAATTGAATCCGCCACTGCGGAAAATCTCTTTGAAATCACCTACCCTGTGGCAATGAGCGCCATCCTTGGGCTGCGCGACAAATTCGGTGGCAGCACCCTTTTTGGCAACGAAAAAGATGAATCTTTTCAGGGCTCCCTGGCAGCCATCTATCAAACCTTTGGCGGGCAGTATGTATACCCCAGCGTAGAAGAAAAGGCGGCGCACCTCTTATACTTTGTCACCAAAAATCATTCATTTTCTGATGGCAACAAAAGGATAGCCGCGTTTTTATTTGTGTGGTTCCTGGACAAAAACAATATCCTGTATCATACCGATGGGTCCAAAAAGATCGGCGATAATGCACTGGTAGCTTTCACGCTGATGATAGCGGAATCCAAACCTGATGAAAAGGAAATGATGATAAAGGTGCTGGTGAATTTGATGAATATGCGGAACTAATGTAGGCTTACCACACTAACTTCATTCAAAAACGTGCGCTTCGCTCTTGATGGCAGTAATATTGTTTTAGACATAGACCTGTAAACAATACGGCTGTGGAGTTAATAAAAATATTGTTTGGTAGATTATACTTCCAGCATGATTTGTTCAGATATGGAGAGAGAAGGGGCCCTGTATTGAACCTTTACCATAGTTTGGGGAAAATAAAAAAAGCCCGCCAGATTTGCCCTTGTATACAGAGGGGTGGCGGACTATGTTATCACAATATTACAATATTTATTTCGAATAAATAAATTACAAAACAATTTTTTTTAGAAAAATATTGTTTGAGAAACTAACTATCTCGGCATATTAATCGCCTCCATAAACTGTTTCATATAGGCGTCACCGATAGGTACGTTATGTGCGCCCGTAAAAATCCTTTGTCTTTCTATACTGTCTATTTTATCCAGTGAGATAATATAGGATTTGTGCACGCGTAAAAACCGGAATGGCGCCAGTATTTCTTCAAAGCTGCGCAGGTTTTGCAACGTGAGAATTTTCTGCGTAGTAGTTTGTATGGCTACATAATTGCGTAACGCTTCTACAAAAAGAATATCCTTTACATCCACCCGTACGATGCGTTTATCGGTACGCACAAAAATATAATCTGTTCCTGCAGGCTGGGAAATAGCCCCTGTATTTTTTGCGAGCACCCGTTGCACGGAGCGGGCAAAGCGTTCAAAGGATACAGGTTTCAGGAGGTAGTCTACCGCTTCGCGGTCAAAGCCTTCTACCGCATATTCGTCGTAGGCGGATACAATAACGATATGAATACCGGGAGGCGCCAGCTGCATAAATTCGAGGCCGCTGAGTTCCTGCATTTGTATATCCAGGAATACCAGGTCTACTTTTTCCTGTTTCAGGAAAAGCAACGCTTCCTGTGGATTGTGAAACGTTTTCAATAACTGCAGGTCAGGCGTTTTGTTGATAAACGCTACCAGCACCTGCGCCGCCAGTGGCTCATCATCGACCACTATACACTTTACTGCCATATCATTACCAGTTAATCACTAAGTTACTGCAATATTCTTCTTTCATGTCCAGAATTTCCAGTTCATGCCGGCCGGGATAGAGCAGCTGTAAACGTTTCCGCACATTGTCCAACCCTATGCCGCCGGTTTTGTCGCGCTGGTAGCCGGAAATATAATTATGCACCGTAAATACCATCTGCTGTTGGGTGCATTCCAGCGTAATGCGGACGGGCTTCTCCGGGCGGTTGGTGACCCCATGTTTAAAAGCATTTTCTACAAAAGGTACCAGTAGTAAAGGCGCTATTTCCTTATCAGGCACCTGTTCCGGCAGTCTGAAAACAATCCCTTCCTGGCAGCCGGTACGTATACGCTGCAAAGTTACAAAATCCTGCAGGTAGCGTATTTCTTCCGCAATAGGCGCCCTGTAGCCAATATCCGATGGTTGTTCCACCATATAGGCCAGCAGATCCGTCAGCGTTTTATGGGCTCTTACAACTTCCGGAGAATCCATCAGCGCCAGTGAATAAATGCTGTTAAGACTGTTGATCAGAAAATGTGAATTCAGCTGCATCTTCAGAAAACCTGATTCCGCCTGTAATTGCTGCTGTTGCAAGATAGCCCTGCGCTTATCTTCTTCCAGCCATAAAATGAAAAAACGGTAGGAAAAAGCCGCCAGTACAATTACAGCACCGCCCCATAGACTACTGATAAAATAGTTTGTTGCTGAAACATACAAGAACACCTTTTCCCTGTGTTCATACCTGTAACCGGAAAACAATACCTCCTCCCGGAAAAAATGATCTGCTATTAAATACTTCAGCACAATCGTTCCCAGCATCAGCGGCAACAGTAACGACAACAGCTTTACCCAATTATTTTTTTGCAGAAAGGGAGGTATGATCCAACGGAGATAAATATAAAACGGAATAAAATTAAGCAGTCCGAAAAAGCCATAATTAATAAACATTTTCCACTGAAGTTCCGGCGTCCGCTTCACCGCCATCGCCACATTCAATCCATATACCAGCAGCATCCATACCAGCAAGAGGACCAACAGCTCCACGATATTTTTACGGGTATTATGCATATTCCGGGTATAACTTAATTTTATTTGGGGAGATGGAAACAGCAGCGGGTACCGGTGTTACAGACAACGCTACCGAGTCTTCCATAACATGCACGGAAATTACAATTTCACCGATAACACCGGCTAGTTCCTGTAAACTTCTCTCCGTAATATCCTGCAGACGCAAAGCTTCTATCATATTATTGCTGTCTTCCCCGGTCACCTGCAGCGTCAGCAATTGCTGCGGATGACAAATCCTCCGCAATGCCAGGTAACGTTCATAGTTCAGCAGTTCTTTCTTAAAACTGACCTTATCTTTTTCCAGGGCTTTGTCGTACAACATATACCGCAGCAGGTCGGACAATAACAGGATGGCCTTTGTACCCTGTTTCTCACGGGTCTGCTCATTTTCCAGCACCGGTGTAAGCTGTTGCAGGTAATGCAGCAATTGCCTGGACCCTTCCTGCATACGTTCATAACGCGCGCCTGCCTGGGCTGCCGCTGTGGCCAGCAAACGGTCCTGCGGAGCCGTATTCCGCCATTGAAGCAACAACCGGTAGCCATAGGCCAGCAAGGCAACAGCCAAACCTGTTTTCAGCGTTTCCGGTAAATATTGCAGGAAGGTCATGTATATTTTAGGCCGGCCAATAAAAGGGATCCCGCGTAATAACACCTGGTCCGGGAAAAAGAAGTATCCTGCTGCATATTTAATTCCCGAAAAAACAATGATGGCTGCCAGCGTATACAGGATGGCCTTCCCATACTGTTTATGTTGTACCGGTTTCTGAAGTAATCCAAATACCAGCAGGTAGAAAAGATGAAAATTAATAAAGCCGAACAATATAAACCGCACTACCGTCCACTTCAGCGAAAATGGTGAAGCCCAGCCCCCTTTCAGCTGCGGATAGCAATACAGCAGGATGAGAGCCATACAAACGGCCAGATGTACAAGATAACGGTATGGTTTATTGTGTCGCATATACACTTACGATATTGAAGATAGTATTTGCAGCAACGGTTTCGGCATAAATCGTCACTTATTTTTTTCGTCCCTGTAAAACGTCCGTTCGTACATTTTATTTGCCCGAAAGTACCCGCAAAACGTGGTTTCATGCTTTTCACACCCGCTACTGGCCTAAAAAAGGGGTTTATACCTATCAAAAGAGGGAATGTACATTTTCGCAGCGGGTATGTCCATTTTCTAACGCAGATAATAACAGGATAAGTACTTTGGATGCTTGTTCGGGGACAGTTCATATATCGTAAAAATCAACCAACAATTGTATGAGAAAGTCATTTTTATTTATCCTTCTGTGCATGTCCGGTGTATCCGTTTATGCACAACAGGTACTAAAAGGAACCGTAAAGGATGCGGTTTCCCATCAACCGGTACCTGGAGCCACCGTAAAAGTAGTAGGATCTGCCAAAGGCGCTACCACCAATGAAAAAGGGGAATTTGAACTCAATGTTCCCGCAAATGCTCAACTGCAGATCTCTTCTGTTGGGTTTGAAAATGTAGTCGTAGCCGCCAACCTTATCAAAGCAGGCCCGGTAATGATGCAGATCAGGGCTATCAATCTCGTTGATGCGGTAGTAGTAGGTTACGGTACCCAACAGAAAGGTAAGGTGACCAATGCCATTTCTACCCTGAAAAGCGGGTCTTTGGCTCCTGAAAAAAACATCGGCAGCGATTTTGGAAAAGCATTGACCGGCCGCGTTGCCGGCGTATTTGTAGCGTCGAAAGACGGTAGTCCGGGCAATACCCCTAATATCCTGATCCGCGGCGCACAGTCTGTCAATGCCTCCAGCACCAATCCTTTGATCGTGATAGATGGTCTGATAGTAGAAGGCAATACCATCTCTATCAACAACATCAACCCACAGGATATCGAATCCATTGAAGTATTAAAAGACGCCGCTTCTGCCGCCATATATGGCGCAAGAGGTTCTACCGGTGTAATTATTGTTACCACCAAAAAAGGAAAGCTAAACAGTAAACCGGTCTTTAACCTGAACATGTATACCGGGGTAAATAACGTGCCTACCTCCCGGCATATGCTGAACACGGAGCAGTATACCTCCGCTTTCATGGATGCACGTAACAACCGTATCGCTGATATCAATACGCAACTGGCTAACCCCGATAACCTGACACCAGCCAAGATCAGCCAGCTCAACAACGAAAGAACAACACTGCAAAGCCAGGTGAACGGATTACACATGGCCGACAGAAGTACCGACTGGCTCGACAAAATAAAAAATAAAAATGCACCTGTCAGTAATATCCAGGCCAGCATGAGCGGTGGCGGTGATAAAAACAATTACTATATGTCGCTCGGCCGCTATTCGGAAGCCGCCTCCATCGGAACCGGTAACTTCGAACGATACACTGGCCGGCTCGATCTTACCCAGCAGGTAGCCGACTGGCTGAAAGTAAACGGTAGTATCAACATCACCCAGTCTGTCAGGAAAAATATCTCCAACCCTATCGTCAACGCATTCAACGCCCGCCCGGATACCCCGGAAGACCCGGTACTGAATCCCGATGGTTCGCTGGGGTATTATGTTGCCCAGCAACAACACCCATTGGGCTCCATGCTGGACAATAACAACAAAGACAAAAACAACGTATACCTGGGTAGCCTCTCGGCGGATGTTAAGTTATTGAAAGAACTTAGCTTCCGGTCATCCTTTAATGCTACAAAATTTAATGGCCTCACCACTACCTTCTCCCCTGCCAGTGGGTACCTGGGCGCTTTTAATAAGGGCATATTCAAAAACCAGGGAACTGATAACTTCTCCTATAACTTTGATAACTATTTCACCTACATCAAAAAAATAAGCCGACTGGGAATCAATGCCACACTGGGTTATACGTTCTACAACAATCAACTCAGTTACTTTGGCTATGACCTCAACGGCTTCCCGAAAATAGACGGTATTACCGGCGGCGCCGCCGGATCCAGCTATGGCAGCACCTTCAGCATCGGCAGCTATAACGGCAACAACAAGGAAATTTCTGATGCTTACTTTCTGCGGACCGGCTTCGACTGGGAAGGTAAATACATGCTCAACGCTTCCATCCGCCGCGACGGGTCCTCTAAATTAAATGCAGACAATCGTTACAGCTGGTTCCCTTCTATTTCCGGGGGCTGGGACATCGCACGCGAAAACTTCCTCGCAAACAGCAGGCTGATTAATCAACTAAAGATCCGCAGCAGCTATGGTATCAGCGGCAACATCCGACCGCTGGGTTATTTCGATGCACAAAACCTGCTTAATGCTACTTCCTATATAGGCAACCCAGCCCTAATGCTGGGCACTTTAGTAGGCAACCCCAATATCCGCTGGGAGCGTACCAAACAGGTAGATGCAGGTATCGATGTAACATTGCTGAACAACCGCCTCTCTTTCTCGGCCGACTATTACAACAAAACCACCGATGGTCTCATGAGTAACAACGACGTCTCCTGGATCTATGGCGCCAACAGCATCCCCGATAATATCGGCAGCATCCGGAATTACGGCTTTGACCTTGAACTTGGTATCAGTAGCCGCGCCGGCACGGCTCTTTCCTGGAAAGTGGAAACCAATATGAACATCAACAGGAACATGCTGTTGTCGCTGAAAGATTCGCTTACCAACTATGGCGCCTTCGTTTTCGGCGGCCCTATGACCAAAGCCAAAGTAGGACAATCACTCGGTTCTGTACAGGTATATGAATCGCTGGGGGTAGATCCGCAAACCGGCGATATGCTGTATAAAGATCAGAACAAAGACGGCAAATGGGATAGCAATGACCTTATCACCGTACCCGTTGCTTTACCCGCCTTCACCGGTGGTACCAACATCACCCTGTCTTACAAAAACTTTACGATAGAAGCTTTATTCAACTATGTAGTTGGCAACAAAGTATACGACTTTTATGAACAAACATTAAGAGACTATGGCACCGGATACTTCGGTGTAATGCCAAATAAATTTGACGTCATTAACCAGCGCTGGAAACAAAAAGGCGATATCACCGATGTGCCAAGAGCCATCACAGGCGTTCATGGCGCCGGACAAACCATCGACTGGAACTATCGCCCTTCCACGCAGTTTGTATACGATGCGTCGTATGTGCGTCTACGTAACCTTTCGGTAAGTTACAATATACCGGCATCCATACTGGGCAAAGCTAAAATATCACGGGCACGCATATACGCATCTGCACAAAATGTATTTACCATGACCAAATACATTGGCTTTGATCCGGAAGCCGCCGCCAACAACGGTATTGTAAGTTCTAATATGCCTAATCCCCGCTCAGCGGTTGTTGGTATAGATCTTTCATTTTAATCTGCCACCACATGAAAAAAAATATTCTTCTTCATATTGCCGCCATTACCACACTTGGAATATCCTCCTGCAGCAAACAGCTGGATGAAGTAGCACCGGATACCAGGATCAGCTATGCACAGCTTAACAAAAACAACCTGCCGCTGGTTGTCAACGGGGCAAAACTCGCGCTCACCAATAACAACGCGTTTTATACTTACTATGCGCTCCAGGATATTATGGGTGATGATTTCCAATCAATATCGCTGACTGCTTATGAAAGCAATAACATACCCTCCAATGATGTTACACTGCCACCCACTTACCGGCAACCTTACCAGTGTATCGCCAATACCAATATGGTGATACAATTCGCCGGCCAGTACCCGGGCGACAGCACCATCAGCACCACATTGGGAGAAGCTTACCTTTTAAGGGCCTATTCCTATATGCTGCTGACAGAATCCTTCGGCGACGTAGTGATTATCAAAGGCAGCGAAGATCCTAAAAGCCGTCCTGCACGCAACCCTGTTACGGAAGTCAACCAGTTTATAGAAAGCGATTTTAAAAACGCAGCCGATCATCTTCCTGACTATACCGGTCCCCAGTCAGGCTCCAAACAGGCAGCACAGTTGCTGCTGGCCCGGCTATACCTGAACCTGGGCCGCAATGACGAAGCCCTCACCATGGCTAACACGGTGATCAGCTCCGGGAAATTCAATCTGCAGGGTAGCTTCACCGATATCTTTAAATCGCAGGTGAATAGCAGCGAAGCCATTTATAAAATTACAGAAGCCAGCACCAGTACCTATTATGGGCTGCCTAATATATACGGACCCGGTACCGTGAACGGTGTAAACATGCCCGGTTCAGGAAACACCTGGGCCGACAGCAACCTGGTAAAATCATATGAACCGGCTGATGTACGCAGGAGTACTTTCCTGCGCACCAAAGGCGGTTCCATTGCCGACAGCGTATACTTCCTCCTTAAATTTCCACAGGAAATGACGCCTTCGTATGTGGTATGCCGTTATAGCGAAGCGTTGCTGATCACCGCAGAAGCAAATGCCCGCAAAGGAACGGTAGACGTCAGCAACTACAACCTGCTTCGTGCCGCCCGCAAAGCCACCACGGCTAATAACACGGACTTCGCTTCCCCGGCAGCATTTCTCGCTGCAATAGAACAGGAAAGAAGAAGAGAGTTTATCGGCGAAAGACTGAGATGGAGCGATATGCGCCGTTTTGGAAAAGCAGATGCCTGGTTGCTGTCATTCGGACAACCCGTTACCCATGCCCTGATGCCGCTGCCTTCCAGGGAATTTTTTATCAATCCGAATCTTGCACAAAATGCAGATTACGGTAAATAAAAACGGAAATCAATTACAATAAATTAAATTAATAACGATGAAGAAACCAATGATTAATTTTTGTTTGCCACTGCTTATGCTGACTGCACCCGCAGCGCTGATGGCACAACAAAACAAATTAGTGAAATCCATTACCGTAAAAGGCAGTGTTGAATTCACTGACCCCAAACAGGAGGTCAATAAAGTATTCCTGTCCAAAGATAACCTGAAAGGAAAGCCGGTAATGGTAGATTCCTGCGTTGTAGGGAAAGACAATACTTTTACCTTTAAAATAAAACAGGATCACCAGGGCATTTATCTTGTAAACGCGATGAACTGGGACCACGCTACTTTCTGGAGTGACGCGGACGTAAAAATTGCGATGAGAGGTTACGACACTTCAAAGTACAAAGTTAAAGTACCTCACTACAATTACGTAGAAGGATCTTATGACAACAACTTCATCAATCTTACACAACTGAATGGAGAACTGAACTATCGCCGGCTGATCGATGAATACAATATGGAGTATTATTCAAAAAAAGCGACCGACACTACCTGGGCCGCCTATATGAAAAATACAAAGAAATATAACCCGATGAGAGAAGACTTTGCGCTTCGCGAGGAGGTATTAGTCAAATCATACGCCGACCGCCCGGTAATGGTATATGCTATCCGTGGCATGGCAGGAACAGAGGCCGGCGAAAAATACGATAGGGCCATGAAGATGCTGGACCTCCTGATTGCCCGCTATCCCTGGTTAACCGAAGCGCAACAACTCAAAGAAACCATTATCACCAATAAGGCCCAGGCTATGCGTTTGAAAGCTGGTCAGCCTATGCCATCTGTAAAATACCCGGATGCTAATGGCGGCATCGCCGGATTGGAAAAATACAAAGGCAAATACCTGTTGGTAGACTTCTGGGCCAGCTGGTGCGGCCCCTGCAGACAAGCCATTCCTAAAGTAAAAGAACTCTACGAAAGCTATAAGGCAAAAGGTTTTGAAGTAGTAAGCATTTCTATTGACACCGATAAAAATGCCTGGAAAAAAGCGATGAAGGAAGAAAGTATGCCATGGGAACAACTGCTCAGCGATAACAAAGATAAAACAATGGAACAGTTCCAGTTCTCCGGCATTCCAACTATGTACCTGGTAGATGCGGAAGGAAAAATTGTGGAACGTTTTACAGGCTATACAGATGAGGCAGATAGTAAAATAAAGGCCATCATTACCAAGGGCGGCAAGGCGGCCCCTGCAAAACAAGCCGCATCTATTCCAATGACCGGTTTCTAAATATCATACACCAACCATGAATAAACACCTCCTCACAATGGCCGGCAGCTTGCTGCTGGCCTCTTTTCTCCCGGCAGCGGCGCAGAAAAATTACAAGGTAACTACCAATATTAAGGGTCAGGGCGATTATAAACTGAGCATCGTTTATACTACAGCAGATGGACGTAAAATCGATACGCTGCTTTCCCGGAATGGCGACAGCTTCCTCTTTTCCGGGAATGTAAAAGAACCGGTAGTAGGTACTTTTATTTCCCATCACCCGGCCTCAAAATTTGAGCTTTCCAAAGGCGGCATGTTTATGCCCGCTCCCAGCCTGGAAATCCTGTTATCAGAAAATACCGATGTACAGATCACCGGGAACGCTGATGAACTATACAAAGCTGTGGTAAAAGGCGACAAAGCCAACGAGGAGCTGAATGCACTCCGTCAAAAGGAAATGCCACTGGTATCGAAAGTGTGGGAACTGCGGAAGCAATCCGCCGGTATGCGTAAACCGGAAGACAGCACCGCCAGGAAAGCGATCATAGCGGAAATTACCAGCACTACAGATCAACTCACTGCTATACGTAAACTATTTGTGGCCGCTCATCCCAAATCATTTGTGAGCATAATGATGCTGGCAAGACTGCAAGGTGATTACGAAGCCGCTGCTTACGAAAAGGCGTTTAATGCGCTGAATGCAACCTATAAGGAAACTTACCTGGGCAAATATGTAGCTTCCCGTATATCCGGCGCCAAAGCCACCGCTACCGGCGCTGTAGCTATTAATTTTACGAAAACGGATAACCACGGAGAGCCGTTCACGTTATCTTCATTGAAAGGGAAATATGTATTGCTCGATTTCTGGGGTAGCTGGTGCGGGCCGTGCAGGGCCAGCCATCCGCATCTGAAAGAGGTATATGCCAAATACAAAGACAAAGGACTGGAAATTGTAGGCATCGCCGAGGAAAAATCAGACGACCTGGAAACTGCAAAGAAAGCCTGGTTAAAAGCCATCAGCGACGATGGCATGAGCTGGATACAGGTACTGAACAACTATAACAAGGCCACCACCGATATGGTCATGGCTTATGGTATCAGTGGCTTCCCTACCAAAATACTATTGGATAAAAATGGTAAAGTTTTATTCAAACTTGTTGGAAATGGTGGAGATGAACTGGATCAGCAATTAAAAAGCGCTTTAGGACTTTAATAAGGTTTTAATAAAGCAGGTGTCTCAAATTATTTTTGGGACACCTGCTTTATTATTTTATTCCTGCACCAGCCGCTGTGCGCGGTGCAGGTTGTCCGTAGCCTGCAATATCTTATTCTTCAGTTTGGGATGATAATCCGGATGCTGCTCCAGGAAAGTGCTCACCACCTTCCATGCCGCTGCATCCTGGTAGTTGTTCCATATCGCATTGAGCCAGTTCACGGGGAAAAATATATCTCCTGTACGCTGAATATCTTCCAGCAGGTTCAATGTTTCCGGCAGGTATTTCTCCGATGTAGCCTGCCGTAGCGGATGATGCAGGTAGGCCAGACCGGTAGCTACCCACGATTCCTTTGCGCGCCCCTGGCGGTCACGCAGGCTGTTAAAGAACTGATCCCGGTCGTTCTCCTGTGCGGATAAAGCGGGTATCAGGAAATTCAGCCTGTCTTTCTTATCGTTATCTTTTAGCCTGTCGCGCTGCTGCGCAATGATGGAATTGGCGGTATCAGATTTGAGTACAAGCGTCAGCGACATGGAGATATAGTCTTCCTCAGCGAGCTTCACTCCCGCCGGCGCCTGCTGTTTTTTCCATATAGCATACATGCGTTTACCCACGTCTTCTGTAGTATAAATATCCTGGCAGATCTTAAAGAGCAATTTCCGGTTATTCGGCGCCGGCTGTTTTTCCATGGCATCCCATACCTGCTGCTCCAGCCGGGCGGCATATGCTTTGCGGGTGGCAGGCGTAATAAATTCCCAGAACAGTGTACTGATGTAGCCAGACAACAACTTCAGGTTTGTTTCTTCCTGCTCGGCTGGTAAAACGTTAACGAACATACGTAATAGTTCCGCCGGCTGAAAGGTGCGCCCGGCAAGCATATTCTCATATGCGTTGATGTACGCCGAAGCCCGGTGCAGGGAGCTTTTCAGCTGAAATCCGTCCTGCTTCATAGCAGGATCAGAAGGGAATAGTCCGTAACCAAGACCACTGGCGTTAAACAGCAGGTACAATGGTTTTGGCTGGCCTGCGGCAGCTGCTACCATTACCTTTTCCCTGGTCATATTCACATTCAGCGGTTGTACATGATCTGCATAAACGAGGGTCACGTCAAAGGCTTGTGGCCAGCGCCGCGGTTCACCGGATTCAGGATGCTGGGCAATTTCCAGGGAGGTAATTTTACCTGCATTTTCTTTCATTGTATAATCAAATACAGGCCTGCCCGACTCGTTCACCCATACTTTATTCCATTTGCGCAGATCAGTTTTCGTATACTTCGCCAGGATGGCGATCATATCGTTCCAATCGGCATTGCCGTAAGCATATTTTCTCAGGTATTCCTGCACGCCCTTTCGGAAATTATCCTTTCCCATCAGCAATTCAATCTGCCGCATCATTACAGGCGCTTTATGATAAATAATATCACCGTACATGGTGCCGGCATCGCGGAGGTTATCCAGCTGCTGACGTATAGGATTGGCGCCTGCGGTACGGTCCGTGTTATAGGCACGTGGGTAGTGATCCTGCAGGAAACGCAGGTTGAACTGCTCGCTGCCCAGGATATTTTCCGCCACCTTGTCGGCCATGAAATTGGCAAATACTTCTTTCATCCACACATCATTGAACCACCTCATTGTAACCAGGTCGCCAAACCACATATGTGCCGTTTCATGAGAAATGAGGTTGGTGCGGGAAAGCAGCTGATCCCTGGTGGGGCTCTGAAGAAAAAAGGACGATGCCTTGTAATGCACTACGCCCGGATGTTCCATGCCACCGAATTGAAAGTCGGGTATGGCCACATAGCCCATTTTCTGAAACGGAAAAGGAATACCGGTCCATTGTTCCAGGAATTTCACCGCTTCGCGATGCAGCTGAAAAACACTGTCGATATTGGTTCCCGGGTCTTTTTCCCTATACAGCAGTGTGGCATTCTTTTGCTTTATCTGCTGCACCGCTTCGCTGTATTTCCCGGCAGTAAAGGAAAAGAGATAGGTAGGCAATTTTTCTGTGGCAGCAAATGTATAAGTTACGGAAGATGAAGTCGCCACACTGTCTTTCATCCAGCCGTTGGCCAGCACTTTCCAGCCGGTAGGGACTTCCATGCTCAGGTTGAAAATGGCTTTCAGATCCGGCTGATCAAAACAGGGGAATACGAAACGTGCCCTGTCCGGCACAAACAGCGCATACAAAAATTCCGCATTGCGATTTAATGCTCCTTCTCCCGCTGTAAATGCCAGCGCTATTTCGTTCTTGCCGGTATGCAACATGGTGGCGGGTATCAACAGGTGCTCTGCTTCTACATTCGCCTTGGTTTGCTTACCATTCACCGTGATGCTGCTGATCTGCGCAGTCGTTTGTTTGAAATCCAGTTGTAATGGCTGGGAAACATCCGTCAATTGGAATTGTATCTTCTCCTTTGCCGGTATAGGTTCGGACTTAGTTTCAGGAATGCTGAAATGAAGCGTATAGCTGACATCCCTGATAACGGCGTACCTGTATTGTGCGAGTTCCAGGGAAACACCGGCGGTAACCGGCACGGAATGATGTTGCTGTTGCGCCACAGCAGCCTGTGAAGCGGTCAGCAGAAAAAACATGGTTGGCAGAAATGATTTCATCGTCATCCTGTAAATATAAAGGATCGCGGTAAATAAAAAAGACCGCCCTGTCAGTCAGGGCGGTTGGTATCCGGATAGGAATAGTATACTTATAATTTCTCCTTCTTTCTGATTTCTGCAAACAATGCCTTAAAGGTATCTGCATTATCCTGTGTGCCTTTACGCACGCCTTTACGGTTGTAATACGCATCAATAAACTCACGGGTATTTATCCACATGGTTTCAAATACGCCAGGCATACGTTCCGACAGCGTGCGGGAATAATCCGCTCTCAGCGCATTTTTGCGGGCAGCATATACCTGTTCCAGCTGCGCCAGCGCAGCGTCTTTTTTTCCACAGGCCGACGGGAGCACCTGGAATCCCTTAATGGCAAAATAGGCAGGTGTAGGTGGTGCATCTTCATACTTCCAGTCGCAGATCATGATGTCTTTCGGGATCATGTCTATGGCCCTGGCAGTATTATTCATGCTTGCCTGCCATGCCAGCAGGTTGGTTTCCTTACCATCGATCAGCCGGTCGCTCCACATCCACATCTGGCATTTTTTTTCTTTGAGATGTTGATGCAAGGTATTTACATAGGCGGCAAACAGTTCCGCCGGGTCTTTACCACCACAGCGGGGACATTTGTTATAGCCAATGATCCATGCTTCATCGAGGCCCACGTGAAACGCATCGGCGCCGCATACATCAATCAATTCATCCATTAAAGGAAAAATAATTTTGAACAGGTCCGGATGCCGGGTACACAAACATTTACTATAGAAGTCGAACATGCCCCCATCTTTCCAGGGTACAGGCGGATTATAATCCGGCGACTCATCCAGTTGCGGATACTTTTTTAACAGCGGCCCAATTTCCGTTTGCTCCGACTGATGCGCCAGCAGGTTCATAGTAGGAATGAAGCGGATGCCTGCTTCCTTACAAGCCTGTACAATCTGTTTCAGCTCCGTTTCCGAGAGACTGTTTCGCTCCGCCACTTCCGGGTTTGATTTGAACTGGTATACGTACTCTATTCTCAATGCCAGCGTGTTTACACCTTCTGCCACCAGCGCTTCTTTAATAAAGCGGCAAAGCAGCGGTACATCCTGTGAAGCCGGAACACTCAGCAGTAAGCCTTTTACCGGTAGTACGTTCCATTTAAATGTGCCGGGCGACTGCGAAAATACTGTTGCCGGTACCAGCAGCAGCCACAAGGCGAAAAGGATTTGTTTTATCATCATCTGTTTTTTATTCAGCTATTACCTTCCTGATACGATTATTATTTCTGTCCAACACATATACCACGCCGTGCTTGTCTACCGCCACGCCGGTGGGAGCACTAAACAGAGCGGCAGCGCCGGTACCGTCTGCAAACCCGGCTGTACCACCGCCTATGTAGGTGGTTACATTCCAGTTGTTGGCGGTAATAAGACGGATACACTGATTGGAGTTAACCGTGCTGCCGTCGGAAGAACCATTGCCGGCTACATAAATATTGTTGGCAGCATCGAGGGTAATACCCCATGGGTTTTCGAAGCGTGCGGCTGTACCAACGCCATTGACCAGTCCTGTCTGGTTTTCTGCACCGGCTATAACAGTAGGTTCCCAGCTGCCCGCAGCAAATTTTTTGATGATAGAATTCCCGTTTTCTGTTACAAACAAATTACCCTTATCATCTACTGCCACATCTGCCGGGCCGCTCAGGCCTTTGATGATTTCCGCAGCCGTACCATCCTGCGTTACCTGGTAAATGCTGCCCGGGTAACGATTGTTGGCGTAATACAGGGTACCATTGCGTTTGTCGATACCCAGTCCCCAGGCCTCGCCCCAAACTATCCGTGACGTGGTGCCATCCGGTGTAATTTTACGAACCGTCCATGCAGATGGGTCTGATACAAATATATTACCGCTGTTGTCTGTTACTACGTCGAAAGGCAGGTAGAACTGTGCATCGCCGCCTTTTCCTTCCTGGTAGCCATACATCCCGCCAGCGAGGGTAGTTACGGTACCATCAGGCGCTATTTTACGCACACGGAAATTTTCTGCATCGGCTGCATATACATTCCCGTCTGCATCCACATCCAGGCCACATCGTTTGTTGAAACTGAATGCCACATTGCTTCCTTTTCCGTCCGAAAAACCGGCGGTGCCGTTGCCGGCCAGGGTGCTCACTTTATAAGAAGCTTCATACTGGAAATCCTTTGGCGCCTCGCCCGTTTTTCCGTTGATACTTACCACCACTTTACCCGTACCTGCTTTCTCCGGTATCACCACCAGGATATGATCGCTGATGATCCCTGTGACCAGGGCTTTAACGCCATTGATGGTAACGGTTACGCCTGTAGTATCTGTGCTGAAATTGGTTCCGTAAATCAATACTTCTGTTCCCGATCCGCCTTTCTCCGGTGTAAATTTATCCACTACTACGGGGGCGTTGTTATCGTGAACAAAACCTTTGTCTTTTTTACAGGCGGCTGCTGCAAACAACAGCAATACTACCTGTAAACGATATATCATAGTTTTCATCTGTTATTTTTTTAGTTAGACAGTTACG
>NZ_JAGTXB010000002.1 GCF_018224885.1 Chitinophaga hostae
GGCGCAAAGGCTCAATGGTGGCTATGATCAAGGGTACTCAGTCTGAATTTCTGAAAGAAATACTGTTTAAAATCCCAAAGCGCCTGCGTGGGAGAGTACAAGAAGTTACCATCGATATGTCTGGCAGCCTCAATAGCGCTGTCAAAGCCTGTTTCCCTAACGCCCATCGGGTGATAGATCGCTTCCATGTGCAACACCTGGCTTTTGACGCGGTACAGGAGATAAGAATTAAACATCGTTGGGAGGCTCTGGAACAGGAGAATCTGGAATTTGAGCAGGCAAAACGAGTAGCAGTGAAGTATGAGCCTGCCAGGCTCGCTAACGGCGATACAGCTAAGCAACTGCTGGCAAGAAGCCGATACTTGCTCTTTAAGCATCCCAGGCTATGGACCAGAGAACAACAGCAAAGAGCCGAATTATTATTTAGCCATTATCCTCTCATTCACAAATCGTATCAGCTATCTCTGCGACTGGGTGAGGTTTACAGGCATTGTAAGTGCAAAGAAGAAGCATTTAAGAAACTGGCCCTATGGTATAATGATGTAGAAGAAGCGGGAATATTATCTTTTAAAACCGTTGCAAGGACTATTAGAACTCATTATCTGGGTATTCTCAATTTCTTCAACAACAGGGCTACAAACGCCGCTGCTGAATCATTTAATGCCAAGATTAAGTCCTTTAGAAATGCCTTACGAGGCGTCAGGGACGTGGAGTTTTTTCTCTACAGATTAACCAAACTATATGCTTAAAATTTACCCAATCCCCCAAGTTTTCAACTTGATCCGGGTTGATGGCTAACAAGATTGCGATCTGCATAATGATGGCCTGTTGTAATAATACAATTTATTTTATATAAAAAAAGTCCTGAACAAGATGTCCAGGACTTTTAACATTTTGTAGCGAGGAGCGGATTCGAACCACTGACCTTCGGGTTATGAGCCCGACGAGCTACCTCTGCTCTACCTCGCAATGTGGTTGCAAATGTAGGTAAATAATTTAAACTACAAAATTTAAGTGTTGTTTTTTTTCAACGCAGCTGCGCGTTTCGGGCGATTTGTTGTTTTCTGTTGCGGATGTGCTGCCTTGTAATAGGCTGTGGCGTTGTGTTTGAGAGAATGGTTAGGGTGCGTGCTTTTTACAGTAAAGAGTTGAAAAATATTTTTTTAAGATGATGAAATGATAAATAATTTATTAAAAAGAAAGTCATTTATCATTTCATCATCTTTATAAAGTGTTTAAATCCTGCTCCGCCGTAACCGTAATAAGGTGTTTACGAGCGTATCGATATCGGCGCAACTGTTGTAGAACGCCAGCGACGGTCTCACCGTACTTTCCACGCCAAATCTGCGCAGAATGGGTTGTGCGCAATGGTGACCCGACCGTACTGCGATACCTTCCTGGTTTAATGCGGCGCCTACCTGCTCAGTAGTGAAGTCTTTGAATACGAAAGACAGCACACTGGTCTTGTCGGGTGCGGTACCGATTAAACGTAAGCCTGGTACATCTTTCAGCAGTTGTGTAGCATATGCCAACAGGTAATGTTCATATTGATATATAACATCAATGCCTATATGATTTACATAGTCGATGGCTGCGCCTAAGCCTACGGCATCGGCTATATTACCGGTACCGGCTTCAAAGCGGCCAGGGGCTGCATGATACTGGGTATGTTCGAAAGTAACATCTTTGATCATATTGCCGCCGCCCTGCCAGGGCTGCGTTTCGTTGAGCAATGCTTCTTTGCCGTAAAGCACGCCGATACCGGTAGGACCAAAAACTTTATGCCCTGAAAATACATACCAGTCGCAGTTCAGGCGTTGCATATCGGCGCGCATATGCGATACTGCCTGTGCACCGTCGACCAGCACCCTGGCGCCGGCCTGATGTGCCAGGTCCACTATTTGTTGCGCAGGTGTAACGGTGCCCAGTGCGTTGGATACCTGGGTAAACGATACCAGTTTTGTTTTTGGGCTGAGCAATTTTTGGTATTCGGCTAATATAATTTGTCCGTCGTCATCTACCGGGATCACTTTAATCAGCAGTCCTTTTTTGTTAGCCAGCTGTTGCCACGGAACAATGTTGGCGTGGTGCTCGAGGTGGCTGAGAATAATTTCATCGCCGGCCTGCAGAAACTGTTCGCCCCAGCTTTTGGCGACGAGGTTGATAGCTTCTGTGGCGCCACGAACAAATATGATTTCGTTGACAGACGAGGCATTCAGAAAGGATCTCACTTTTTCGCGGGCGCCTTCATATGCATCGGTGGCGCGTGCAGCCAGTTCGTGTGCGGCACGATGGATATTTGAATTTTCGTGCTCGTAGAAACTGCTGATACGGTCTATCACCGCTCGTGGCTTTTGTGTGGTGGCAGCATTATCCAGCCAAATAAGGCGTCGTCCGTTTACATGTTCCTGCAGGATCGGGAAATCGGCCCGGACGCGGTTAATATCCAGCGGTGGCTGGCTGGCGCCGGTGATACCAACTGTTTTTTCCGGCAGAAAATAGTAGGAGGTGCTGCCCGGACCTGGTAACTGCGAAGTATACGAGGATGCCGGAATGCTTTTCAGCGCCTGTTGCAGTTGCTGCTCAAAAGAAGGATCATAGGCGGTAGGATGTTGCTGTGAAAGGGCCGAGGGCGATATGCCACTGCCAGCCACAGAAGCAGGTACGCCGTTATCAGAAAAATGAGGATCTGGTAAACTGGTCGGCGCCTGCGTAACATCCGTTACACTACCCTGTTGCAGCAGCGGGTCCTGGATGGGGGCAGCTGAAGCGTATGCCGGGGGCATGGCTTCATTACCGGATTGCAGCGAGGAAAATAACTGGTTGGCCAGTTTTTCCAGGGCGGCAATATCCGGTAATCCATCGGTATTGAAATTACTTGTATTCATGGTACTTGCCTATTTCTACATCATCCAATACAGCAATAGCGTCATCTACCAGCACAGCCAGCGAACAGTAGAGGGAAACCAGGTAGGAGGCGATAGCCTGATGGTTAATACCCATGAAGCGTACGGATAATCCCGGCGACTGTTCCCCGGGAAGATTAGGCTGGTAAAGGCCTACTACGCCTTGCCTGCTTTCACCGGTGCGCAGTAAAATGATCTTTGATTTGCCCTTTTCGATAGGTACTTTATCAGATGGAATCAGCGGAATGCCACGCCAGGTAATAAACTGGGAGCCAAACAGCGATACGGTGGGAGGCGGTACGCCACGACGGGTACATTCGCGGCCAAACGCAGCTATGGTAAGGGGATGCAGTAAAAAGAAGCCAGGTTCTTTCCACACTTTGGTGATGAGCTCATCCAGGTCGTCCGGGGTGGGAGCGCCGGTGCGTGTTTTAATACGCTGGGAAGCTGCCACGCTGTGCAGCAGGCCATATTCCTTATTATTAATTAATTCGCTTTCCTGCCTTTCTTTGATTGTTTCAATGATCAGCCGTAGCTGTTCGCTGATCTGGTTATAAGGTTTGCTGTAAAGGTCGGATACACGGGTATGTACGTCCAGTACGGTGTTTACAGCACTGAGGTTGTACTCGCGGGGATTATCAATATAGTCCACAAAGGTTTGCGGCAGCTCGCGTTCATCCCTGCCGGAGCAATCGACCGTTACATTGCTCTCGTCCTTTACTTTGTTAAGGCGATATACGCCTGATTCTACCGGTATCCAGCTCATCAGCTTAGTGAGCCAGCGTGGTGTAATGGTAGACATTTGCGGCACCGTGCGGGTGGCAATGGCGAGTTGTCTTGCGGCTACGTCGCCGAGGGCCGTCTGAACTTTGTGTTGAATTTCATCTGCCATGGGAAGTCAGTTTTTGAAATTTTAGAAATGAAGTTTAGCTGACCGGGAGGGAAAATGTGTGGTGGCTCATTTTTCTCCCGGCGGTGGGTGTTATAAGGTTTAAATTAAGGCTTTTTGATTAAAATTCCACGTTAATCATTCATCGTTTCTGGCTTGGGCGCCCCGTGGCTGAAATCAGCATATTAATTAAAGAAGAGGTAATATGGGGAGGGGGTAACGGTGGCTGCTGACCAGGCCGGATAGATAACTGACCGCAGCTATCTATCCGGCGCGGCAGTTATAGATCGGAGTAGTTGGTGGGCCTTAAAAAGAGAATATCCGATTTAGAGACATTGTGTGCATATTCTTCCATGGCCGACAGACTTTTCCATTTAGCATCTGCCCCAAAAGATTTCCAGTGTTCGTCCCGGTCTTCTTTACTGTTAAAGGTAGTCATGTACATCAGGTTGGGCATACGCGGACCGGAGATCACAGAAGCATAAAATACCGCATTAAAGTGAAGATTTTTGAAGATGCCAATTTCGTCGCCGGTATTGAACATCTTCACTTTATTGACATGATATTTTTCTGAAGGGCTTTCATAGCTGCGCAATTCATATACCCGTTCGTTTTTTGGCGCTTGCAGTGAAGGCGCTTCCAGCACAGGCATTCCGGGAAATGCCTGGAGCAGTATGGATTCTATGCGGCTGTAGGCAATATTGTTCCAGGCAGCGTTCGTATACTCCTGACCGTTAGCCTGAAGCGTTTTATCTGCCTGCAGTGTTTTATCGAGGCCCGCAAACTGTTCCAGCGATTGGAAAGGGATGAGCACGTAGATCCTGATGTCGGCGGTATCTGCGGTTACCGGTTTAAAAATGCCCGCCTCTTTGATGCCCGCACGATGTATTGCCGGCAGCCAGGCCTTTTCCAGGTAATTGTCTATCACCGCTTCCTGTGCAGTTGTTTTCAGGTGATAGATTTTGATCTGGTAAAACTGTCGTTCTTTTGCAAACAGTGTGGTGGATAATGTCATGATGAGTGCCAATAATAAAGTGGAATGTTTCATATAAATATTAATTGTATAACTGACAAAATACTGCAAATAAATCAGGATTTATAGTGAGGCCTGAATGCTGTATTTTTGAAGGATCTTAAAAAAAATGTAATTATGTCTGAGCCGGTAATGTTGATAGACCAACCCAATAACAGGGGAACTTTATACGCCGTGGTAGAGCAGGATGAAAGAGTGGCTTATTTTTACCTGTACCCATCGGAACTGCTTACCTCCAAATATTCTCCGCGTCCCTGCTGGCTCCGTAACCTGCAGCCGGCGCCGGAAAAAAAAGATGTGGCCGCTATGAAGGAAGGAATGGCTCCTATGTTGCAGGCGGCGTTTTGTAATCATCCGCAGGGCAAGGAGCCACTGGAGAAAGAGCGTATTTCCATTATATGGATGGAAGAAGGCGATGGCGCAGCGGTATTGTATGACGGCGAAATACTCGGCGTAATTCCCGGCTGGAGTTTATATAATGACGAACATGCCGTGGCCTACGCCGCTGATTGTATCGATGCCGGTGAAACCGATCGCCTGATGCCGCTGGGCAAGCGTGGCGGGAATGTAATGCACGAACGCGTAGACCAGGCCGTGGCATTCTGGAATGAATGGACAGACGAAACCTCCCAGGCCTGGAGTGTTTTACAGGATAAGTACATCCAGTCTTATGAAGCCGTATATGGTCCCATCCTGCAATATTATGCCATAGATGGTGGTCAGTGGCCTCCGATGGCCCTGGGTAAGTTTGAAAAAGATGACATCGTATACCTCTTTACGTTGGGGATGGGTATACGGCCCATGCCTTGGGTAGAACTGCTGTATAGCGACCGGTCGCCTGGTTTCCGCCGCATGGAACTAGCGATGGCGGTTAGTAAGAGCGATTTTACCGATAAAGAGATTATGGCCATGGCAGGACTCATGTCCGGCTTGTCTGACCGCCCCTGGAAACAAGTTACCTGGCTGGGGGAAGGGCATACCGTTAGCGGGGAAGATTTGCCGGCCCCATTTGAAAGCGTAGTATTATCTGCCGCTTTATATAACGGGCCGGTGATTAATCTGCCGGAGGTATATGGCGATAAGGTGAATTTGTACTGGTTATCGCCTATTACAAAGCTGGAACGCGAGTTTGCACATTTCAGGCCCAATGCCGGGTATGATTTGCTGGAGAAGATGATTCACTATAACCTGAATCATGTGGTGAGAAAAAGAACGGAGTTACCGTTTGAGTAGCATTAATGATAGCAGCCCGGCATGGAGAAGCATCCAGCTTGCCATGCCGGGCTGTTTTACCCTTATTCACAGTGTATTTCAAAAAAATCTCAAAAAAACTTTAAAAACCCTGTAACGAAATCCCTCCACCAGCTACTAATCCTGAAAAGAAAATACAAAGCATATGAAAAACATCTATAAAAGTATTGCAGCATTAGTAGTAACGGGTTTATTTGCGGGCAGAGCTACCGCGCAACAAGCGCAGCCCGCCCTGGAGAAATCCCTGCTATGGGAAGTTAGCGGCAACGGACTGGATAAGCCTTCTTATATATATGGCACCACCCACATGATCTGTGAAGCCGATTTTATTGTGAGAGACAAAGTAAAACACGCGTTTGAAAAGTCGACCCAGCTGGTCATTGAAGCCAATATCCTCGACCCTAATATGAACGAGATCCTGACAAAAGCCATGACGTCCGATATACCCCAGCATCAGAAGCTATCTCCCGCCGATTATAATATGGTAGACTCTATCTTAAAACTAAAATGTGGTATCCCCTTCAAATTACTGGACAATTATAAACTGAGCGCTGTAGTGTCCGTGATAGCGCAGAAATCATTCCCTTGCGCAGTTACCAAATCCTATGAAGCCACTTTCCTGGAAATGGCGAAAGGCTGCAACAAGCCTATCATGGCATTGGAAGGACTGGCCGAACAGGTAGACTATCTAAATAAATCTTTTACAGAAGAACAGATTTTATCACAGGTAAGGGATTTTGATAACTCAAAGAAAGAAAGCCTGGATTTGATTTCAAAGTATAAGGAAGAAGATCTGATGGGAGTATATGCCAACATAACGGCGCCCAACCGTATGGATGAAAACGCGATGCACTGGATGCTGGAAGTAAGGAACGGTAACTGGGTAAATAAAATGCCGGAGATAATGAAGCAGCAAAGTTCTTTCTTCGCAGTAGGTGCAGCTCACCTGCCCGGACCTATAGGTTTAATCATACAATTAAGAGCAAAAGGATACACCGTTAGGCCCATTATGAACTAAAGCAACCAAACTTGAAAAGCAGGGAAAAAGAATTTCTTGACCTCATTGAAACACATAAAGGGATTATCCACAAGATTTCCAAAATGTATATGGATGCGGAAGATGATCAGCAGGACTTAACCCAGGAAATCATTTACCAGCTATGGAAATCTTTTGACTCCTTCCAGCAACAAAGTCGTTTTTCTACCTGGATGTACCGGGTTGCGCTAAATACGGCATTGGTATTCTTCAAAAAAGAAAAAAGAAAATTGGCGGTTACTGATATGATGCCGGAGCATATTGCGACAGAGGATAATGTAGCCGCTGCAAAAGAACTGCAACTGGCACATTTTTATAAGGCAGTACAAAAGCTGGAAAGAATAGAGAAGGCGCTGGTTTTTCTTCATCTCGAAAATTACTCGCATAAGGAAATAGGAGAGAACCTCGGTATCTCAGAAGGGAATGCAAGAACGAAGCTCAGCAGGGCAAAAGACAAATTAAAAGAACTTATTAAACAACAAGGTTATGAATTTTGATGATATAAAATCAGCCTGGAGCAACGACAACGACGATAATGTGGTGGTGCCTTCCAGTGTGGACCAGCTGAAAACACTGCAGCTGCCGGTGGAGAAGCTTCGTTCCAATATGAAGATCGAATTTTATGTACAGTTGTTCAGTCTTATTCTTATAGGATTTTTACCCAGGTATACTTACTTCGCCCCGGTGCTGATCATACCTTTTTATGTAGTATATTTTGTAGCAGTGGCCATCTCTGTTTATTACTTTTTCAAATTTCACCTTTTTTATAAACAGCTGAATACGGCTACATTACGTTCGAAAGACAGGTTGTACGCGTTGTACTATGAGGCTAAGCTGAGTATTGAAATGTATAAATCTTACGCCTATACGCTGATTCCCTTTGCCTTGCTGGAAATGGCCATGCATATGGCGAGCAGACAGGATAGCAAGATGAAAGCAGTTTTTCAGGCGGCTGTAACCAACCAGGCAATTGCCATTACAATGGTGTCCGTTTTTTTAGCGATGTTATTATTGCTGATGGCTATTACTACATTTTGGGTGAATAGTTATTATGGAAAATATATGAAGCAAATAGGGAAAGTACTGGAAGAATTTAAAGAAGCTGCCTAGTTTTTCGGCAATAAAAAAAGGGTTTGATAGTGGTAACTATCAAACCCTTTTTTTATTGATGAGCTATCGTTGGTAGCTTCCCGCTATTTTGATCAGTTTATCCGGTGCGTTGGTGATGATACCATCTACTCCGTCAGCGATCAGTTTTTTGAAGTCGCTGTCTTCGTCTACTGTCCAGGGCAGCACCGCTACTTTTTTAGCGTGTGCTTCCTTTACCAGGTCAGCTGTTACCAGCAGGTAGTAGGGACTGTAAATGGAAGGAGTGAACCCCAGCTTCTCCAGGTTGGCGCTGAAACTGTCTTTATTGCCAATCAGCAAGGCTGTTTTCTGCTTTGGGAATGACTGGTGCAATACCTGCAACGTTCTCACATCGAAAGACTGGATGATAACCCTGTCGGTGATCTTCTTTTGCTTTATCACCTGCATCAGCAGTTCTACAAATTCGGCGGGTGCCGGATTGTAGATGCCATCACCATCCGGAGAACTTTTGGTTTCCATATTGTAATATACCGGTTTCAGGTGATGTGCTTTTACATAGGCTTCTACGCTGTCGATCAGGTTTGCGAGCAAAGGCTTATGCACCATCATTTTTTCCTGTTGCGGAAATCGCGGGTGAGGCTTCGTCCCAGCGTCATACCTGCTGATGCTGTCGTAAGTCATTTTATACAAAGCCAGGCTTTTCTCTTCCGCTTTGGTGATATCTGATCCATCCGGTTTGCGCATGAACTCTGCCGACATATAAGCATCATGTGATACAGCTAGCTTTTTATCGGCCGTAATGATGCAATCCAATTCCAGTGTTCTGGCGCCCAGTTTTACGGCATTGAGCATAGCCGGAATGGTATTTTCCGGCATCAGCGCCATGCCACCCCGGTGTGCCTGCACATCGATCGATTGTTGTGCTGCAGCGCTGGCAGAGATCAGGGCGCCAAATAAAGCTAAGGTGATACTACGGTTCATATAAACGGTGATTTATTTTAAAGTTATTTCAATAACCACATTTTACCATTGATATCATCCACATTATTGTATTGAGCAATGGCTGCATTATAGTTGGCGGTGTTGGCCGACTGTTCAGCAGTAGGGTATTTGTAACGCAAAGCAATTTTACCATTGTTACCGGTACCAACACCGGTAGTAAATACGGGGACGCCTGTACGACGCCAGTTGTAATAAGGTTCCAGTCCGCTGTTGAGAAAGAACGCCAGGTATTTTTGCTGCAGGATCTGGGTAAGTCCGTTGTCGTTGTTGCCTGCGTATTTCACGGTCGACTGGCTGTAATAAGTATCATAGTCCACATTAACGGGTGTGGCCACAAATGGATTAGGATCGGTTAACTTGGCGCCGGGAGGTAGGGAATAAGCAGTAATGGTGCCTTTTAAAGGAATGTTGTAAAATGCCATAGATGCTTTAATGCCGGCATTATAATATGCTTCCGCATTGCCTTTCGGACCGGAACTTAGCCAACCCCTGTTGATGGCTTCTGCGATGTTAAAGCACATTTCGGTGTAACCGATAATGGGGGTGGTTTCGCCGGTATATCCCAGGAAGTAACGGTAACGGTTAATGTAACTCAGTTTACCGCCACCATTCTGGCTGGCCAGCACACCCATGTCCAGCCCGGGATCCCCGCCCTGGAATGCGGCGAAACTGCCAGGGCTGGTACCCGCCGCTACGATGCCCGGTGCGGGATCTGCTGTAATAAATACCCTTGGATCTTTCAGGGTAGTTAACAGGCTAACATATGTCGCAGAGATGTTGTTGAGGGCGCCGTCGGCAAAAGTTTCCCTGTTCATCGGATATTTGTTGGTAGGATTGAGCCATACGTATTGCAGGTTATCTGCAGGACCTTCCATGACCGGGTATTTAGCCGGGTTATTCACAATATCGGAAAATTGTCCGGCAACATTAAGGTCGGCATCGCCGGCAGCTTTTCTGCTGAGGTGCACCAATAACCTGAGTCGGAAAGTGTTTACTACTTTTTGCCAGTTTTTCAGGTTATTGGAAAAATAGAGATCTCCCGATAATGATTGATCGTTGTTGCTGATCAGTTGCGTAAGGTCGGTGTTGGCGCTGTCGAGCCACAGAAACGCCTTTTGAAATACCACCTTCTGGGCATCATATTTGGGCTTCAGGTTACCAAGCCCATTGAGCGCTTCCGACATAGGGATATCACCCATTTGTAAACTCATCCTCGAAAAGAGATAGGCCCTGAAAAATTTTCCCAACGCGCGGTAAGGATTTTGATCTTTGGCGCCAAACACCTTTGCCTGGTTTTCCATATTCACCACGTTGGTGAGTGTAGCATAAAGATTATCGCCGGCGCCAAAAAGGTATTGGTTATTCCCGAAATAGGAATTGTTCTGGAGCTGGAACTGGTTGGTCCTGTCCATTTGCCCGCCGGGAGGATCTATCATGCTGCTCAGGATACCGTTGAACAACAGTGACGCAGGTACGGAGAGCGGCTTGTTCTTATTGGTATACAGGTCGTCGAAGCTTTTTTTGCAACCTGCCGTCAGCAATAAGGCAATGCCGGCAGTGAATATATTTCTGATAACTGATTTCATAAAAATTGTACTTGATTTAGAATAACACATTAACATTAAAACCGAATCTGCGGGTGGTAGGCGTTTGCAAACCTGAAGAAGCAATAGCAGTATTATACTGTTCTACATCAATACCTTTATATTTATTGTCTTTGTAGAAGTAAAGGAGGTTTCTTCCAACCAGCGACAAGGTTAAGCGGCTGATGAAAGTGCGGCTCAGCCATTGTTGCGGTAGGTTGTAGCCAATCACCACTTCTCTCAGCTTTGCATATGTTTTGCTGGTGAGCATACCTTCCTGTATCTGCCCGTAGTATTGTGTAGCCCAGCTTTGTACGGTACTGGTAGATTTGTTGGGCGCAAACTGAAGGTCTTTATAGTTGGTGATATTGCCATAGTTATCGTACATGATGGGAACCCCGTTGGATACCTGTACACCGTCGCCTACATAGGTGCCTTTGTAGCTACCTACGCCGGCGTTGGCATCGTCATCAAGTCTTGATTTGCCAATTGCGCCTTCCACGGTGGCGATATTGGCGCCTCCCTGCATGGTAAGGGAATACAGCCGGTTGCTGATCACACCTCCCACGCTGCCATCAAACTGGAAGCTGAAATTGAAATCCTTATAACGGAAATTGTTGCTGAACGACCACATGTAATCTGCGTTCATATAACCGAGGAATTGGGGATAAGGGTTCTTCAGCGGCTTGCCGCCGGCATCATATACAATCTGTCCTTCTTTTGTTTTTACAAAACCGGTGGAGTATAGCTTATCGGTCCGGTCACCTTTCTGGAAGTAGGTATTGTAGTTGGTTTGTCCCGGAGGCAATTCATCATATACTTCTTTGAAAGTAGACCAGTTCACCAATACATCCCAGCTGAAGTTTTTAGCTTTCACGGCGGTGCCGGTCAGTGATAGCTCATAGCCGGTTTTCTTTGTTTTCAGTGCGTTGATGTAGTACGTAGTGTAGCCTGTAGAAGGGGAGATGGGATTGGGCAGGATCTGCGGACCATCAATATATTGGAATGCGGTAGCACTCAGGCCCAGCCTGTTTTTAAGCACCTTTACATCCAGCCCTTCTTCGAAGTTAACACGGTTAAACGTTTTGATGTTCGGATCAAAAATGCTGTTGGTAGAGAACGCCGCGGTAACATTATTATATTTTTTAGCGGTAGAGAAAGCGGATTGCAGTGAGTAATCCGGACCACCGTAAGGGCTTAAATAATTGTTACCATATTGAGAGAAGTTCGTGTTCAGGCTATTGGCGGTAGAACCGTTTAACTGGCTGTATACATTATAGGGCGTAGCGCCGATATAGGTGGCCGTGGCGTCGCCATGTACTGTGGCAAAGGACCCTCTTACTTTCAGGAAAGAGATCACATCCGGCAGGTGTACATAATCGGAGATAACGGAAGCCACGGATACACTAGGGTAGAAATATACGTTACTCCCTTTTGGCAGTGCGGAAGATTTATCTACCCTGCCAGTGGCGGAAAGGGTGGCATACCGGCCTATAGATGCATCCATAGAGGCGTAGGCACTCAGCACACGCATGTCAGAGCTGAAGTTGTTTGTCATCAGCGTGTTCAGCGAGTTGCTGAAATTATACACGGTAGGCACTACCAGGTAATCGGTAGAGGTGAAGTTGGAGTTATAGGTAAATGCTCTCAGGCTGGTACCGGCCAAACCGGAAACACTGATCAGGTGGTTGATCCGGTAGTTGTAGTTCAGCTGAATATCGGTATTGCTCTCGAACATATTCCGCCTGTCTTCCCGGTAATCGCCCTGGCCTAACGTTCTGGCATAAGTGTATGCACCCCATGGCATCTTTTCACTACGGAACAGGCTATACGTACTTACCTGTGTACGGCCGGTTACATCCAGGTGATCGTTTAGTTTATAGTTCAGGGATAAGTAGCCATTGATATCTGTTTTGTAGTGTCCTCTCAGCCAGTCTTCCACCATCATCCATGGGTTGTTATAGTGTACGTGTTCGGGGAAAACGATCTTCACATCTTTCTGACCCGGCTGCCATTTTCCACGGATATCCGGTGCATCTACGTTCCATTCGTCGCCTGTCCATACAGAAAGATTATATATCAGGCTGTTGGGGCCGTAGGTAACATCGGGGATATTGGGAGTATAGGTTCTGCTGAAGTTCACATCTGAGTTAAATGTTAACCTGGGGCTGATCTTATAAGATGCGGTGGTGTTGAAGTTCACCACATCTACGCCGGTATTCGGCACTATCCCGGTTTGATGGGATTGTGATACCGAAAAGCGTAAGGCGTATTTGTCGCCGGTGGCCGACAGCGACAGGTTGTTGGTGGATTGAAAGCCTGGTTTCAGGAACCTTTCCAGGTTGCTTTTCCCATCTACATAACCGCGGTTTACATAAGGGGTTGGTTTGATATGCCCTTTATAAATAAGATCCCCGAATACAGTAGTATAGGTTTGATTGGGATCATATTCGCCATCGTATTGCGGAAGCAGCTGTCCCCGGAATTTTGGTCCCCAGAGCTGGTATTGCGCATCCTGTACACCGCTGCCAAATCCATCTGCATAAGCATATTGTCCGTACATACCACCGCCATATTCATGCTGGGTATGTGGCATGGCAATAAAGCCTTTATCGACGGAGTTGGTGGAGTTGAATTCTACGGACATGCCTTTTTTACTGCCGGCTTTTTTGGTGGTAATCAGGATGGCGCCATATTGTGCACGGCTGCCGTATAATGCGGCGGCAGCGGGTCCTTTCAGTACACTGTAACTTTCAATATCGTCGGGGCTGATGTTCCAGGTGTCGGAGCTGATAGGTACGCCATCTACTACAAACAGGGTGATCTGGTTACCTCTCATCACTAAAGAAGGAGTACCCAGCATTTCAGTATTGGAGGCTACGGAAAGGCCGGCTACCTTACCGGTAAGACCGGTAATAGGGTTGGCATCTCTTGCTTTCACCAGGTCTGCGCCTTTTACTTCCTGTACGGCATAGCCGATCTTTTTTATTTCTTTTTTAACACCCAGTGCGGTTACTACCACTTCGCTCAGCGCTTTTGTGTCTTCCTGTAAACGCATGAGCAGGTTGTTGCCGGCGGCGCCGGTGTTTACTTCGAAATTTTTGTAGGTACCTGGCAGGTAACCCATAAATGTAAAGGTGAAATCATATTTATTTCCTGGTATTAATTTTTTTAAGATGAAAATGCCTGCGCCATCTGTTACAGCGGAAAAATGCTGATGCGTGCTTTGATCTGAGGCTATTACGCTTACGCCCGGCAGTATTTCGCCTTTTTCGCTCATCACCGTACCGGTTAGTTCAGCGGTTTTGTCCTGTGAAAAAGCTACCTGCCCGGACAGCCATAAAAAGAGGAAAAGCAGTAGCCCGGTTTTCTTCCGGAGTAGTTTGTTTTTTAAGTACATAAAATTTAAAATGATATTGGTGAATACGCATAGCAAGCCCGTTGGCGGGTATTGCCCGCCAGTAGCATGAAGCCGGATGTTGATTTATCGTTGTTTACTGATGGTGAATATGCCGTTTGCCTGGGTAATGTCAAACCGATTCATTTTTCCGATAATTTTCAATATCACAGGAAGTGAATCGCCTGGCAGTACTGTTCCGGTAAAGGCTATTCCGCTGATTTCTTTTTTATTATAATGGATAGCAACATTGTATTGCTCCGACAGTTTATCTAATACGGTTCCGATAGGTTCATTATTAAATGAAAGTATTGTTGAATGCAGTGGTGTATGATCCGGTGCTTTTTTATTAAAAGCAGATATGGCGATATTGTCTTTAGAAATATGATATTGCATTTGCTCTCCCGGCAGCAGGAAAATGGTGCTGTCCCAACCCCTGGCGGACCCATGTACGGGTTTGATCATTACCTTCCCGGTGAAGAGTTTAATGGTGACTTCCTTTTCGCACATGTTGATGCAAAATGAAGTGCCAAGCGCCGTGGTTACGGTATTTCCGGCGTATACGGTAAATGGCTTCGACTGATTTTTATGCACATCAAAATACACTTGTCCTTTCATTTTTATCTCCCGTTTATTGGCTGGAAAGGGTTGTTTACAACTGATCTGGCTTTTGGCCGACAGCACAACAATGGTGCTGTCCTGCAGCGTTATTTTTTTCTTTTGGCCGGTAGCGTTGAGGTAAACTTTCCATTCCTGCTCAGTATGAGCACTATCCGGTTGTACCGGGAGCGCTTGCGCCATTTTCGCCGTGTGTTGTTTTTTTGTTGATAACGCTGTGATGCCCGCCAGGAACAACACCACCGCTGCGGCCACCCATCTTGTTTTTTTCAGGGTGAATACCGGCGTTTTTTTTATTGGCAGCTGTTGAAGGATTTCCTGGTACATCATTTTACCTTCCGCAGGTGTCAGGCGCCCTTCATCTGTGCTTGCGTTCCATTCCTCCTGCAGATAGCTGTTCAGTATTTCCGGATTATTTTTCAGGTATGCAGCTATTGCTGATGCTTCCTCTCCGGTACAGGCGGCATCCAGAAATTGTTGAATTTGTTGTTTTGTTATCTGCATGAATAGCTACGGTAATAAACGTATGCTATTGTTTACGTATAGGCGGTAAGGTAACCCCTGCTGTTAACATTTACTTAATATCAGAGTAGCAGGTGCAATGATTTGATGGTACGCAATGCCTTGGTCACATGGTCTTCCACTGTTTTAACGGCAATACTCAGCTGCCGGGCGATTTCCTTATTGGAGTAACCATATACCAGTTTCAGTTCAATTACTTTTTTTCTTACCGGTGGAAGTTGGGAGATGTAAGTGTGGATACAGTTATTCTTTTCGAAGGTGAACTGGGGAACTGTTTCCTGTTGTTGCAGGGTTTCGGTATGACTAAGAAATGTTTCCTGCAAACTGTGTTGCCGGGTTTGCATGCGTATATGGTCTACTAAAATGGAATTGGCAATAGTGAATACCTGGGTGTCGATGGAACAGGTTTCTGTTAAGGACAACCGGTATTGCCATATCTTGATAAAAGTACATTGGGTGAGCTCCCGGGCTATTTCGTGTTGTTGTTTCCTTTTCAGGAAGTAGTGAAATAGTTTGAGGTGAAACAGGTCATACAGCTGTTTAAACGCTTGTTCGTTTCCATCCTTTATTAGTGAAATGTTGAGCATTTAAATATAAATATTGCAGCAATTTATGGATCAGGATTCTGCAAAGTGAATTATAAATGACTAATCAGCAAGGTTATTTTAATGTTAAGCAAAGTGCCGGAGATCTGGATTTATAATATATATTTAGGGCGTTTTAGCTTTTGTTCATCCAATACCTATCGGTTGATTATGTACGAAACAATCGTTTTTTTGTTACTGGTGGCCATTTTCATTGTGTTGTTAGTCTTTAAGGGAGAAACTGCATCTGCCATACTCATTTTAAAGAGTCAGATAGTGGACCTGCAAAAACAGTTGGAACAGTATCGGTCCCAGGCCCCGCCGCCGCCTCCTATAGAAGAAAAGGTGCAGGAAGCACCTCTATGGACAACTGCCATTCCGGTGGTAAAACCCCCGGAACCGGAGCTGTCCAAACCGGAAGTAATATTGGAAACGCCGGCACCCGTAACCCCACCGGAGCCGGAACCGGTGTATATGCCCGAACCGGATGCTGTGGCGCCTCCTGTGGCTGCGGTAGCTGACAATAGCTGGTCGGTATCGCCGGAAGTATTGGCTCATGTACCACCTGTAAACGAGGAACCTGAAAAACCTGGTTTCTGGGAAAGAAACCCGGATATTGAAAAGTTCATTGGCGAAAACCTGTTTAACAAAATCGGTATCGCCGTACTGGTGCTGGGGATCGGATTTTTCCTGAAATATGCTATTGATAAAGACTGGATCAATGAAATTGGCCGCACATTTATTGGTATCATCTGTGGCGGTTTGCTGATCGGGCTATCTTACAAAATGCGTAAAACCTTTGCGGCATTTAGTTCCGTGCTGGTAGGCGGCGGCGTATCCGTACTTTATTTTACGATCACTATTGCGTTTCATCAATATCACCTGATCAGTCAAACGCTGGCTTTTATATTAACCATTTTGATCACCGCCTTTACGGTATTACTTTCGCTGAACTATAACCGTAAAGAGCTGGCTGTAATTGCCATTATCGGCGGATTTTCAGCGCCGTTTATGGTAAGCAGCGGCGAAGGGAATATATTGGTACTGTTCAGTTATATACTGATCCTGAATATCGGTATGCTGGTGCTGGCGTTTTATAAGAAGTGGAATATTGTCAATATCATTTGCTACCTGGCCACCATCATGATTTATGGCGGCTGGGTGATATACCGGTTAAATGAGCAGCATCCGGCGAAGCCGGTACCTTATGGTACTGCGCTGGTATTCGGCACGCTGTATTACTTCGTGTTCTTTGCCATGAATGTTATTAACAACGTGCGGAACAGGAAAACCTTTAACTTCCTTGATATCAGCATCCTGCTGAGCAATACATTCCTGTACTATGCTGCGGGAATGCTGATCCTGCACCAGATGAACGGTGACACATGGCAAGGAGTATTTACAGCACTGATGGCGGTGTTTAACTGTATTTTTGCGTATGGTCTTTACCGTAATGAGCGGGCCGACCGTACCCTTATATTTTTGCTCATAGGCCTGGTGCTGAGTTTTGTGAGCCTGACCGCTCCAATACAGCTGCACGGTAATTATATTACCCTGTTCTGGGCCGCAGAAACGGTACTGCTGTTGTGGTTGTGGCAGAAGTCGGGTATCGTACTGATGAAGTATGTATCTGTAATTGTATTACTGCTCATGACTATCAGCCTGTTGATAGACTGGTCGCAACTGTATGATGGCGCTCATCAGCACTTTATTCCTTTTGTTAATAAAGCCTTTGTCACCAGTGCGGTGGCGGTTACCTCGCTGTTTTTGCTGAGAAGGTTATGCAAAAACGAAGATCCCGGGAAGCCGTTTGTGATAGATCTGTCAGTATCTTTCTACAGTATAGCCTTGTTGTCGTTGTCGGTTCTCTTTATATACGTGGGCGTATTGCTGGAGTGTTTGTTCCAGAGCAATTATTATTTCCCAATACTCACACCAGTGGTGGCGGGTATTTACAACTACCTGTTTGCAGGGATATTGCTGTACCTGGGTCGCCATAGATTTACCGCTATACGGTTGCCGTTATTGGGCCTGGCATTGATAGTTATATTGGCATTCCCCCTGTATTACAACCCGGCGATCATAGATATAAGATCAGAAGTGCTGGCAGGTAAGGCGCCTACGGCATATTTTTTCCTGCAGTACGTTTTGGTGGCATTACTGGCGACGGTTATTTACCAGGCATGGAAAATGATGGCCAGCTTTAAACGCCAGGACTATGAGCTGATATTCCAGTGGATTAGTTCAGCCGTAATCCTGTTCCTGATCAGCGCCAGCCTCGACCATCTCATGGTGTTTATAGGCGGCCGTACCCCTGCAGATGCGGATGCGATATTGTATAATACGCACCGGGTGGGTTATGCCATCCTCTGGGGCGCCTTTGCTTTTATTCTTATTTACCTGGGCTTGCGGTGGAAGTCGAAAGCCATACGTATTATTTCTATTTCGGTATTCGATCTTACCTTACTAAAGCTTTTCCTGTTTGATTTTTCAGGATTGGGAGAAGGAGGAAAGATAGCGGCTTTCATTTCGCTGGGTGTTCTCCTGCTGGTAATTTCGTTTATGTATCAGCGTTTGAAAAAAATATTTTTTGCAGATGATCAACAACAAAGCAATGTTCCTGAAAGCAATGAGTAAACGGGTGCTCCTGGGCGGGCTGGTGCTGTTGACGACGGGGAGTATAGCTTGCGCACAACAGCCTGTTCCGGGGTTCACCTGGCAGGCGCCTTTACCGGCGGTGCCTGTATCGGGATTCTATCATATAGCATTGACGCCGGCGGTGGCAGCGAAGCTGCATAACAATATGCCACCGGATTTTCGCATATACCAGGGGGATACGGAAGTTCCCTACCTGCTGCAGGAACAGACGGGCGGATACAGTGTGGCCAGTTTTGAGTCTTTTCCCATAACAGGCAACATAAGCGAGCCGGGAAAGCGTTCCACCATTGTATTTCATAACGCAAACGGGCACACGCTGG
Source organism: Chitinophaga hostae (assembly GCF_018224885.1). Classification (GTDB taxonomy): domain Bacteria; phylum Bacteroidota; class Bacteroidia; order Chitinophagales; family Chitinophagaceae; genus Chitinophaga; species Chitinophaga hostae. Next base: position 18,889 of record NZ_JAGTXB010000002.1, read on the forward strand.
ACCACTTTGAGCTGGTTTTCAAAAATGCCCGCGTCATGAAAACGATGCGTATCAGCGGGAGTAACGACAAAAAGAACTGGTACGGTGTAACAGATGCATTTGTATTTGACCCCGCCAGTGCCATTCCGGATGCCTCCAGCACTACGTTGGTAAAAACAATCCCGATTCCTTCTTCAGACTACGCCTGGTACCAGCTCATTATCGACGATTCTGCCAGTGCCCCGGTGTTTATAGAAAAGATTGGCCGTTACAAAACCAACAGCCGGGCCACGGAATATACCGCTGTTCCGGCTCCTGCAATAAGTGTGCGGCCGGGAAACAGCCGGCATGAATCAAGATGGCAGCTGGCTTTTGATCAGCCTTACCTGATCAGGAAGTTATCTTTTAATATCACCGCACCTGCATTGTATCGCCGTAGCGCTGTTATTTCGGCCCGGATATCAGGGCACGACAGGGAGATTGCCACCTTTAATCTTTCATCAGACCAGCCGTCACAAGTAGAGTTGAGTGCCCCCGGTAACTACGACACGCTTTTACTCACTGTACAGAATGATGACAACCCGGCGTTGCAGATCAGTGCTGTTAATGCCTGGCAACAAACCATCTGGCTGACGGCTAACCTGCAACAGGGACAGTCTTACCTGTTGAAAGGCGGCAATGCGGCAATACCGGCACCCATCTACGACCTGGGCTACTTTAAGGACAGCGTGCCGGTAAGTATACCGGTGATTGAACCCGGCGCGCCGGTTAGCATCGCAGCAACAGCTGTAAAGACGCCTGCAGGTACTGTTACCGTGTTTAAAAGCAAATGGTGGATATGGGTTGGAATTATTGCGATGGCCGCATTCCTGGTATTTATTGCGCTGAAAATGTTGAAGGAGATGCAGGAGAGGAAATGATTTCCGCTCTTACCTATCCACCGGACCCGGTGTCTTTATAAAAAATACCCCATCCAATACATCTGTCCATATTCCGGTGCTATTGATATAATCCAACACCATCGCCTGTTGCGGCTTGCGTATTTCTCCTGTCAAAGTGCGGTAATCGGTAAAGCTATAGTTATAGCCGGTTTTTGCCAGTTGTGCTTCCACGCTTTCCGCAGGCACCGGTGGAATGGTTTGCAGCTTTCCATCGTTAAAGTCTATAAACGTACCGCTGTAGCCGGTGAATCCGATGGTATAGGCAGCCTTGCCAAAATGTTGATGAATCGCGGCGCCCATCGGCACATACGAGGTGAGAAACCCGTTGAGCCCCGGGTCAGCGGCTTTCAGGCCGCTGGTGGCTTTGGAAACATGCAGGTTATGCGCCCACACAATTATTTTTTTGCCCGGATACACTTTGTCTGCCAGCCATATCAGGTTTTCGGCCATTTGCAGATCCCGCACACTCATTTCATTGCCTGGCACCATTTCCCAGTAACGCATCGCCTGCGATTCTATACTGCATACCACCCGGTACCAGAATCCGCCGGAAGCGGTAAAATGATTTTCCGGCGTTACATCATCTGGCGATAGTATCTTTTTAAGCGCGGACAACTCCCTGAAAAAAATCGTCTTCTCTTCAGCAGAAGGACGATATGGACGGGAGGCCATCGTAGCAATAGATACCTTCCTGAATACTTCCCAGTCGGCGCCCAACAAGTCAGGATTCCTATGTTGCAGGAATTTTTCGAAATCGGGCAATAGCTGCGTTTTTGATTTTTCGCCTGAATGCTGACTCTCAAATCCCGTAACCACCAAAGAGTCGGGCTGGTTCACTTTACCCTGGATGTAATCAAATAAAGGAATCATTTGCTTGCTGCCGGCATACATATAAAATAAACTGCCCGGAATCTCGTGTTTGAAACTGCCGTTGTTACGGGTGTTTTCCCAGATACGGGCCATATCATAAAAGCCGCTTTCAAATGCCAGTACGTCGAATCCAAGCTGCTCATGCAGGTATTTGATCAATCTTATTTTGGCTAGATAAGTTGATCCTTCGCCATGCGTTTGTTCTCCGAGTAAAACGATCCGGGCATTGCCTATGGCGGATTTGATGCATTTAAGATCTGTATAGTCTGTATCCGCGGGATCAATGGATTTTATTTCGGCGATGCTTTTTGCCGGGATCAGTTGCTGACTGCTGCCCGGTATCGTAAACAGCATCAGGGCAGTTAATAAACAGCCGGTAACGGTAGGGGACATAGTGAAGTTTTGAGGTTGTAAACATAAGGGTTCAACGGCATATTATTTCAATGGCAGAGCTCTTTTGCGGGTTAATTATGACCAACGGTAATTTTTACATCCAGTTGCTTGAAATTCTGACACTTGTTGTATATTAGTTCCTGATAGCCGAAATGTTATCTTGTAACCATATCTATCTGCTGTTGCGTGTTCAACCCGCTTATATCAACAACAGATATTTAAGTATTAATTCCAATTTTCGAAAGAGTAACCCAATATCGTTTACCCGCAGATACCTGTGTTGATAAAAGATATTTTTTGTTCAGAACCATATTTAAAACCGTAAAAGCTGCGAAATGTCATTGTATACGCACACCTCATTTTCTATCAACAATCACCAGTTTACTTCCTTTCACTCGCTCGAACTAAATCAGACAATCAATGGGCATCATGACTTTAAAATCATGATCGGATACGACTGGCTTACAAAGTTGGGTAAAGGTTTGTTCAGCGCCAGTAAGGAATTCCTGGGCAAAGAAATTTCTATCTCCATAAAACCGGTAGAAACAAATGCGGTATACAAGCCACTTATTTTTAACGGCATCGTTGATGGCATCAGCATGGGGAAAGCAAGCGACGGCACCCACGGATTTTGCGTGATCCAGGGGCATAGTGTTACCATACTGTTGGAAGATGATGAACACATCGCCTGTTTTGAACAAAAGAACCTGTCAGCCATTGTTACCGAAGCGCTGAAAGGCTGCGGACCTTATGCCAAATCGCCGGCAGTGGATCCTGTCAATACCGAAGCGCTGAAATATATTGTTCAATACAAGGAAACTACCTACCAGTTTATAGAAAGACTGGCAGCCCGTTACGGTGAATGGTTCTTTTATGATGGAGAGAAAGTGGTATTTGGTAACTACCGGCCACAGAAAACAACGCTGACGCACCAGGTAGACCTGATCGATTTTAACCTGGACCTCACGGTAAAATCCAATAACAGCAGCCTGCATGGTTACGATTACCGGCAAAATCAGGCGGTGAGCACCGATACGCAAAACGCTGCAACGGGTAACCTTGATGTATATACGAGCCATCTGAAAGATGTGAGTGAACGATTGTATAAAAAAACTTCTCTCTATCATCTAAACCAGGCCCTGGGAAGCAGTGCTAAATCACAGGTAGATAAATATACCGCCCTGCAAAAAAAAGGGAAGCTGTCGCAAATGGCAGTGTTGAAAGGCACCAGTCAGCAGAGCGCGCTGCGCATCGGCGATATCATAGCAGTCAACGAATCCGTGCTTTCACAGGAACATCATGGCGAATTTGTGATCACCCGGTTGGCCCACCATTGCACTGAGAACGGACTATATAAAAATACTTTTGAAGCCATTCCGGCCGCTGCTGCCATGCCACAGGTAGATCTGAAGCGTATTCCCGTCTGCGAGCCGCAAAGCGCCGTGGTAACTGATAACAACGACCCGAAAGGGTTGGGCAGGATACGGGTGAAATTCCAATGGCAGCAACAAGGCAGCACACCATGGCTTCGACTGGTATCGCCACATGGAGGCGCCGATAAAGGGTTTTATTTTATACCCGAAACCGGGGAGGAAGTATGGGTGGATTTTGAAGGGGGCAACCCGGAAGCCCCGGTGGTATTAGGCACCGTGTATAACGGTAACGCAAAAACGAGTTTCGGCGACGGACAAAATAACCTGAAAGTAATTAAAACCCGCAGCGGCCACGTTATCCGGCTGGACGATACCGATGGCGCCGAAAGCATTACCATCACCGATAAAGCCGGTAATATTGTTACCCTCGATACCAGCGCACAAAGTATTAATATCTCCGCTCCGGAAAATATTACCGTCAACGCAAAAAATATCAGCTTCACTGCCAAAGAAAATATCCAGGTCAGCGCAGGCAAGAACCTGTCACAAACTGCGGTGAAAGACTTTAGCCTTCTCGCCGCCAATATTAAGGAAGTGGCGGATGATACGCTGCAACGCACGGCAAAGAATATGGAGAAAACAGCGGAGAAAGTAAGCATGAACAGCACCAAAGAAAATATAGAGATGCACAGCGCCAAACAGATTGTAAATAAAAGCGGCGATAAGGCAAAAATGTTTTAACCCGTACTAATATCCTGATCAGATGGGAAACATGATTTCAATAGCGAAAACAATTGTTGAAAACTCGGAGCAGTCAACTATATATGCTACTGACGGTGATCTTAGCTTGAATGCTGCCAGCCTCGTAAAGCTGAAAAGTACCGACAAAATTATCTACGATAAATACAAAGCGCCGGAGAAAAAAGAAAAGCAACTAAAAAAATTCCTGGTGCACTTCAGACGCCCCGCCGGTTATATGGGCGAATACGGCTTCGACTGGATCCGGGATGAATATATCCATGCCCTTTATTTTATTGAACGCGATAATAACAGTCACGCCTGTATGAGCACCCTGCCGCTGGCCAGCGACGTAGCGGCAGTAAAAGCAACCTACCTCAAAGACGTGAAAAATCCCGTAAAACCATATGGGAAGGACTATTATCCTGCCTGGCTATCTATTTTCCCGCATACGAACTCCCGGCAATTTAAGCATGGATCTGATATGAACAAGAACGGCGCACAGCTGGACCTTGAGCTGGAAGAAATTGAAGAAGTAGTGAGCGATGGAACCACATTGATATTCGAATCAAAGAATCCCCACCTGAAAATCACCCCACAGGAAATAAATATAGCCGCCCTGATGGGCAGCGGCAAACAAACAAGGTTTTTACCTAATGGCGTAAAAGTAAAATACTATACGCTGAAAGGTGCGGTGAACGTAGTAAATAAAGATGCGCCACTGCAAAATCACGAAGAAATTAAAGTGTTTGCAAAACTGGGAGATAAGAAAGAAGAAGTGGGAAAACTAATGGTATATCTCAACAATGTAATTCCGAAAATGGAACTCGCGTTGGTAAAAGTAAGCCACCAGGGCAGCAGTATTACCACTATTGATCAACAACATGTAAAAGATTTTGAATACCAGTTTAAACGGAATTCCTTTAACCAGGCGCTCATCCGGGCAGAACTGAAAACAGACACTTCTTTTGATATCAGTACGCTGCCGCTTATCGATAAAGATGTTACCAGTTGTTTGGATAACCTGTACAGCGTCAAAAAAGTGTTTGATCCCCATCAGTATCTGCAGGATGTAATACGGCTATACGAAAAGTATGGAGAGCATAAACCAACAGGCGGCAGCATCGATGGCGACGCGAATAAACGTACCTATATTTTTCTTTCAGATATAGGCGCGGGTAACCTCTACGGTACCACCTCCGGTCAGGGAGACTTGGCGAACGAATTTGAATGGGGGAATGCCTACATGATATTCCAGAAAGGATTGGGCGACAGGGCCACCCTCTTACATGAAGCCGGCCACTCGCTGGGGTTGCAGCACACCTTTAGCGCCGGCGATCCTTTAAGCGGCCTGCCTGCCCCTCCCTACACCTTCTTCCAGGGACATACAGATAACATCATGGATTATACCTGGCAAACCAATGGTAACCGCAATCCATTTGTGGCAAAAGACAATTTACGTTCCTTCTTTAAATTCCAGTGGGATATCATGAGGAAGGACAGAAGCTTAATTTTAAATTATTAGTATGAGCAGATGTTTGCTTACCCTTCTATGGCTGCTGACTGTAAACACGCTGCTAACCGCCCAGGAGATGCCCGCTGCCAATAAGGTGGCCTGGGTGAACTTTGGCGTACTGTCACAAGGCATCAGGGTGAAATACCATATCACCCCGGATGTGTTGGAACGTTACTGGTTTGATGATAACAGCCGTAAAGTTGACTCCGCCCGGAAGAAACTGCCGGCAGAGAAATGGCGGCAAAGCCGTTTTGTGATCGACTCCATTCCCGCATTGCTGCTAACAGCCGGCACTACTACCAGCAGCTGGGGATGCCTGCATTGCCACGATCAGCCGGTAGTAATGGTGGAAGTGGGGTTCAAAGACAAGCAGCCCGCCATGTATTATCATATCGATTCAGATACCATCCGCATCCCCGCATCTATTCGCAGGTATGTAATGGATATTATGGAACAAACCTCCCGTTTAATCGACGTAGCAAATAAAAAAAAGCAGCCATAGAGACATGATGAATTCATCTTCCGCAAACACTTTTCGTTTTAACCCCGTGCACCTCAACAGGAGCTATGGCGTTACCTACGCCATTGAAACTGCGGGCTCACTGCAAACCATCAGCTATGAAATAACGGTTTGCTGTACCCGGAAATATAACGGATCACAGTTTTTGTTTGAAATCAATAAAGGCCAGGTATATATCGACAATGAGGCGCCGGAGAAAATGATCGATAAACTGGCGGAAACCTGTGGTAAAGTGCTCTATCCATTGCAGGTGGCAGTAAACGAAGATGGACAGTTTACAGCCGTGGCAAACCAGCCACAGATTGCAGCTGCGTGGGAGGCTGCCAAACCTGGCGTATTACAGTATTATACCGGCGTCGTAACAGCGGATATTGTGGCCTACATGGATCTGGCTGTTAGCAGCGCTGCACATATTTACCAATCACTGTGTCGCGACTGGTTCATGGCCCTCTACTTTTCCAACATATACCAGCCGGGAAGCGATATTATGGAACGCAGCATTGCAGCGGCTTTACCGGTAATGCCGTATGGTACGCCGGTAACATTTAAAGTAAGCCAGAAACCGGTACAGCATAATACTGATAGCGGCTGCCTGATATTGCAACAAAAAGGGAGTTGCGACGATCCCCGCAGTTTGGAAGACCTGTTGCAGGACAAGGATATTCCATTGTCGCAGCAATTGTATGGCATTCATACCCCGTTGAAAGGAAGTCTTGATCTTACCTATAAATTATACCATAAGGATTTTTCCATCAATGCCATCATCGGCGAATGCCGGCTATCGCTGGACGCCGGCCAGGAAAAGAAAATAAATATCTCCCTATATCATTTGCGGGAAAAGGATAAAGCGCCGGCCCCTGTTATGCAGGTAGTAATGCCCGACGCCGGAACCGCAGAGAAGAAGAAGGGCTTCTTTGCTGCATTTTTTAAACGCTGAAAAAAACATAGCGCGTATGAGCGAAAAACATTTAGTGTGCCAGGGAGCTGTTTGTATGTGCAAATTTGGTACTGCTCCCGATAAGTTAAAAGTTAAAAGTCAGCAGGTCCATTACATCAACGATAAAGATGGCGCCGAAAAACCGCTGGCCAATACCAAAGATATTGGTCAGCCATTTGAAGCCAATACTTTTGGCAGCTGCAAAAAGATGAATAGCAGTCCCTGCAAGCCGGCAGTAACCGCCTGGAGCGGATTTTATGATAAGGTGGTGCTGCCCGGCGGGAGTAATATTTTACTGGAAGACAGTAAAGCTACCTGCGCGATTGGAGGTAAAGACTGCATAGAAATTACTTTCCATGGGCAAACAGCCGATATGACAAAGAAAGACGCAGAAAAAGCTGATAAAGAAGTACAAACCCATCTTAACCCGATGGTGGATGTACAAAAAGTGGAAGAAGACTTATTCCTGATCCAGCTACCCCAGGGTCAGCCATTCTAAAACAGTTGCCATGTCTGATAGCAAAAAGCTGGTGGTTACCATTCCCACTGCCAAAGGAACAATAGATAAAAAACGATCCACCGCTGTGTTAAATGAAGCAGGAACGGTGCGTGCGGAGATGAAGCCGGTTGTTACCCTGGTGGAAAAGATACCGGTAGCCACCAAAATAAAAGTACCATTGAAAGGGCCAAGCCCGGATGCAACACCCTATCGCTGGATCTGGTCCCTGTTGCGCACGCTTACGTTTAAAAAAACAGATCTCAACAAGGCATTAACAGGACCGCTGGTATATCCCAATTTTCCGAAGATAGTTGAAGGTGGCGGGCTGGCCTGGCTGGAACCGGTACCGGGTGAACAGGAGCCCACCAATTCGGCGGCCCATGGCTACTTTGTTGCTGCAAGAGGAAAACCGGCGATCCTGTCGGCCGAATGGCGGGAGTACTCGCCCAATAACGATGGGGCCCGTATTACCGGCAAAGCAAAAAAGTTCCGGGAAAGCGTTCAACTGCATATTTACACCCAGGCCATGTATGGAGAGGAAATAAAGATCTTCCTGATGGATCATGATACCGCTTCGTCTGATGATGACCTGCCGCCCTGGGAACGCACCAACGGACAAGCTACCATTGAGAAAGGGAAACAGACACCCGATGATGCCATCAAACATTTTACAAGACAGGTGAACATCGCCCGTATACTGGATGATGAAACAACCCGTGGGGCTGCATTGCAGGTGTCGGACTATGTAGTGAAAGATAAAAGAAGCAAGCAGGCCAAAGATGCCCCCGGCACTATCACCTACGAGGCATGTGTGCAAAAAGCCGTGATAGACGTGTTTATCGACGACCTGTGGAAACCCGGCGCCGGTACAGAACTGAAAATTTATCCGGTTGTAAAAACAAAGAATGGCAAGATCTCTAAAACGCTGAAGAATACTTTTATTACCGTAACGGAAGATGAAAAAGTAAAAGAATCACCATTGCTCTACGGAGGAAATAAACCCGTGGTGGTAGGCGATATACCCACAAATACACAAAAGTTCCAGCCCTGTAAATACAGCATGATCAGGATAGAAAGTAAAGATGGTATACAAACCATTTTTGATGAAAATGTGCTGGAATTTAAACCGCAGGAAAATCTCACCTTTAATATTGTAGCCGGCGGAGGGCCGGCCCGGAAAACCATTAAACTCAGTGTAGACAGCCTTGTTACCCATGTGGAAGAATGTACTGCGTCGCCTAAGCATAAAGATCATGTGATAGACCTGAGCAGCTTCCTGGCGAAAGGCTACAAAAAGGAAGATGAAAAGGCCGGTTTAAAACGCGACCCGGAAAGCGAAAGCGCGGCCAAAGGGAAGGTGGAAGTAAAAGTGAACAACTATAAACTGAAAAGAGAAACCGGTACTTCGTTTTCCGGTATTATCAAATCATCCGACCAGGAACTGGAGTTTGATGCGGAATATAAATATATGCCTGAAGGGCTCGATCAGGTGGAGCTGGCCAAAAGAGTACTGGGGTATATCTGGATTCCTGCCGCCCAGGTAGATCATTTCCCGGTAACCGTGCAAACCTGCCGCTGGAAACATAATATCGACTTCGCCATTTACCCGGATATTAAATGGACCGCCGCACTGGCCTTTAACATGGATAAGGCAGATTTCGACGCACTCAAGGAAAAGTTTGCAGCAGACAATAACGGCAAAGGCATCAAGAATGCCCTGCAACGCTTTACCATGAAACGGCTGGAATCCGTAGAAGGGCTTGGAAAGGCAGCCAAAGACAAATGGAGTAAGCCAACCCCCGAATTAGACAGCGCCAACGAAGAACTGGGAGAAGGATTGGGTAAATTGTTCGCACTGCCCAAAGACAAAACCAAACCACCTGCACCCACCAAAGCAAAAGGCAAGCTGGCAGAACTGATGGAGCTGGCAAAGGAATTCGATTTTTCCATTAAGGCAGAATGGAATAACGATACCGAAAGCATAGACCCGGTCGAAGACCTGGTGATGAAATATTTCCGCATACTGAGAGGCGCCATCAAATTATTAAAAGAAGGGCAAAATATCATTGGTGGCAACTACACCGGTAAGGCCGATACCAGCGGGGACGATGGAAAAGACCCCGACGAATTTATTACCAAAAACAAAGGTTCGGAAGATAAGAATATCCAGGGGCTGATAGAAAAAATGCAGCGTAAACCTTTTGAATACGAACTCGAATTTCCGAAAATAGGACTTGCAGCCTCCTGGTATTATGAAACCATGCCTCCGCTGAACAGCGACAGCCAGCTGTGGGGCGCCGGCAGAACAGTGCTGATAAAGCTGGATGCCAAGCCGCTGGTGGGCATTAACCTGAAATGGGATTTTCTTGAGCTGCTTTGTCGCCGGCATCCGGTTGCCTATATTGTATTGAAAGCGATAGACGGCTTGTTGTATATTTTTGCAGATAACAAAAGCTCCGTGGATCTCAGTGTAACCGTAACCGGTAAGATATCACTGGCTGCCAGCTTTAAACACAATACGGTAGGGGGCAATGTATTTACCCGGGCTAAAGGCAGTTCCGCAAAGAAAGAGGAATTGATAAAAGGAGATGCGTCTGTTTCTGTGAAGGTGGAATGTAAACTGTATATCGCCAAAACGACCACGATATTCCAGGCAAAAGTGATGGTGGCGCTGGGGCTTGGCCTGGAAGGCTCCGCCGGCTTAGGACTGCAGGCCAGCCTGGGTTCTGATGATGCCGGTCTTTATATGGCACTGGATTTGATTTTTGAGGGCATAAAAATTGAGGTGTACATCAGCGTTGATTTCAATTACAGCGAGAAAACGAAAGAAGTGAAGAAGAAAAAGACACCGGCCACAGAAATAGCGGAAGCCAAACCTGATAAATACAAAGACGTGGCAGATGCGCATCCGAAAGCTTCCTTTGAAGTGGGGATCGATGAAAAGAAAATATCGCTGCAGAAAATATATCTAACAAAAAAAGAAACGAACGGATGAGAAAATTATCCATAGTATGCTCACTAATATTGATGATTGCCCTGCAAAGTTGCGGGCAGGGAACCAATGCAAAAAATGAAAACATGAATCAGGGTATAAAAGAAAAATATCTGGATAGCTATAAACTGGTAAAAAAATATGATTATAACCCACGCTTTTACCTCGACTTCAATAGCTATAACTGTACTTACGAAATCCTGGTAAACGATATGCCGGCGTTTTCATTTTACGGCTCCGGTAACCAGGGAGGAACGGTTTTTCCCGTATCCCCCCTGATCCTGAAAAGCGGGAAACAAACGATTACTATCCGGGTATATCCTAAAGTAGACGACGATGATAAGATGGATCACTTTTTACTGGCAAAGAATTGCGGACTGGAAGTAAAGGTGGTGGCCGGCGACGACCAGAAAGAAACTCCCCGGGAATACAAACAGCTGTTTCAGTATAAAATGCCCGAAATTCAATTGGATAACGTGCCCTATGTGGAGTTCAAAGGTGTTTTTGAAGCGGTGACTCCCAATAGCCTGAAAGGATGGAGCCAGAGCCAGGACCTGAAAAAGGAAGATAAAACACAGCTGGAAAAAGAAGTAATTGCTTTTTATAGTCACTATCGGAAACTCCTGGCAGATGGCAATATGGATGAAATAGCAGGAATGGTATACAACCGTGAAGTGGAAGTAGAGCAGGCCTTGTTCCAGAACAAACCTTCCGATGCAGCCGACACCTGGAACCGGTTTGCCAAAGTGAAATCCTATCAGCTGGAGATGCTGCCCCTGGAACATTATGAACTCCGGTATTTCGGAGATGGTAAAGTAGTGGGCCTGATCCGTACAGATGATGAGCTGAGAAGTGAATCGGCGATGACAGGGATTTCTGATAATAAATACAAAATATACAGCCTGTTGTTGCACAGGCCCGCTGGCAGCAATAAACTACAGGTAATAAGATAGTTATACCTGGTTTTTTACAACAAGGGGCAGTATTTGAAAAAATGCTGCCCCTTGTCTTTTTTATCTCCCGTATATTAAAATCAAATTGTTTTTGTTAACCTTGTATTCCCGTCGGATGAAGTAGTGTAGCATACCCGTCGTCCTTTTATGATCACGTTATACTTAAATAAAATTGATATGAATCTACGATTACCCGTTGTCGTTATAATGGCAGCATTTGCCTTTGCTTCCTGCGGAGAAAACAAAAAGGCGGCAGTGCCGTCTGAGTCGCCGCTGACAGGCACCTGGAAACTGGCCTACAGCCAGCTGATTAAAAATGGCGATACCACCAGCACCTACCCGGTGCCCGGGAAGACAACGGAAATGATTAAAATGTTTAATGGTAGCCATTTTGCTTTCTTCCAGCACGATCTGACAAAAGGAAACGACAGTGCCAACGCCACTTTTGGCTCCGGCGCCGGTACCTATACTTTATCCGGCGATCAGTATGCAGAACACCTGCAGTATTGTAACCACAGGGGATGGGAAGATCAGCACTTTTCTTTTACGCTCACCATACACAATGATACGCTGATACAGCGCGGTATCGAAAAAATCGATAGCCTGAATGTAAACCACGAAATCGTAGAAGCGTATATTCGTTTACGTTAAAATCATTTTTACATGAGTGCACATATTCCCTTTCAGACAATAGACTGGTCGGCTGTAGAGAAAACAGTCCATCCCGGTGAAAACGGAACGGCCTGGTGGCAAACACTGCAGCTGCCGGGACTCCGGATAAGGATGGTAACCTACTCACCGGGCTACCTGGCAGACCACTGGTGTCAGAAAGGGCATGTTGTTCATTGTTTAGAGGGTGCTTTTATCAGCGAGTTCGAAAACGGCGGCAGCGTTGAATTGTCTGCCGGTATGAGTTATGTGGTGTCAGATGAACTCAGCTCCCATCGCTCCGTGTCGGCCACCGGTGTGAAATTGCTGATAGTAGACGGTGATTTCCTGAAGCCATAACATTGCTTATTCTTTTAAACATAAACGGAAATAGGTAGGATTGCTACTTATTTCCGTTTTTTTTATGAAGACGAATACCTTGAAGAAATGTTTATTACCAGGTCGTTATCCCTATGTTTTCGCGTGTAAATATTGTCCGTTTTTTACGTAACCATTCGGTTACTATTCAGGTGGTTTGTTAACCAATGCATTTCTATCTTAATTGGCCATGGTATTGAATCTGCACACTTTTTAAACATTCGTGCTTAACAATGTATTAACCAATTCACTCGTTTTATAGCGTTACTTTTAAGTTAAGTTTTAAAGAGAAATGCAAAATAAACCATTTTCAACCACCGTGTTTAAACCATTAGGAAGTTAGCTTTCTAACACATACAGCTTAAAAAATCGGGTAATTATTTTTCCTAAACCAGTCTCTCAAAAGGAAATGAGAATGCAACAAAACAACCAGGATGCCGTTCTGCTGGAACTGCTGAAAATTGGCAGTACAGACGCGTTTACCACCGTGTACAATAAGTACCATCGCATGCTGATGATGCTGGCGGTAGACATGCTGAAGGACGATGACAAAGCAGAAGACCTGCTACAGGAATTTTTTATTGATTTCTGGCAAAAGAAATTGTTTCTGAAAATTGATGCTAATTATCAAAACCGCGACAGTGCTTCCATTATGAAGTGTTACCTGTATGCGAGCGTGCGTAATCGCTGCCTGAACAAAATTACGCGCGAAAAGAAGTTTACCAGCATCATACCGGATGAAGCTTTTCTGCCCCGGGATCCCCTGGAAAGTAAAGAGATCTATTACCAGGTGAATACCGCCCTGAAAAGGAAGGTGCCGCCCAAATCCTCTACTGCTTTCCGTTTAAGGCACTATGACCAGAAAAGTCATAAAGAAATAGCCGAAGAAATGAATACCAGCATTCAAACCGTCAAAAACCAGATCGGAACTGCTGTCAAAATTTTACGTGGTCATTTTAGTCTTGCCCACCTGTAAACCAGGTAAACCTCTCATAAATTGTTACGTGCATATGCTTTGTTCTCCTCTTCCCTTCAATGGGTAGCAGACCTTGTACGCCGGAAAATATATTGATCCGGGTTCCAGGATGACCTGCACAATCCCGGGCTGCCGCGCTCACAGCGGCCTGGCCCCGGAAAATAAATTATTCCCATTTGCGTAAATCGTTTTCCGGATTGCGTAATCGCTTTTTGCCTTTTATAGCCTCTCTTTGCATCCTGCAAAACAGCTAAACAAAGACCAAAAATGACAAGGGTATATCTTTTTCTTGCCTTCTTTATACTTCCCTTTATCACTTATGCCGGCAACCCCGACGAGGGCGCCAATAACACCATCCAGGGAACCGTCACCACATCAGACGGACACCCTGCAGCCAACGTCACCGTACTGCTGAAAGGAATTTCAAAAGGTACCGTTACCAATCAGAGCGGGGAATTCCTGTTTAAAAATATCCGTGATGGCCGCTACCAGCTGGAAGTATCCATGGTGGGTTTTGAAACAATAAAGCAGGCCGTTACTATGGAAAATGGTAAAAATGTGCAGCTGCAGATCATCATGACCACTTCCTCCCAAAAATTGGAAGAAGTAGTTGTAACCAGCGGCGGTAACCGCTTCGCAAAGAAGGAAAGCGACGACGTATCCAAACTTCCCCTGAAAAACCTGGAAAATCCCCAGGTATATAGCGTAGTAGGGAAGGAGCTGATGAAAGAACAACTTATTACCGACTATAACAGCGCATTTAAGAATATTCCCGGGGCAGGCATCCCCATCGTATACAACCAGGGCAGAAGCTCTGCGATATCAAGAGGCTTTACTACCGCCAACCTGGTGCGCAACGGCGTAGGTAGCTTTGTTTATACCAACGTAGATCCGGCTAACCTGGAACGGATTGAAGTGATTAAAGGGCCCTCCGCTACTTTATTTGGCAGCACCTTATCGTCCTATGGCGGCCTGTTTAACCGCGTTACCAAAAAACCTTTTGAGAGCTTCAAGGGAGAAGTATCCTATTCTGCCGGCAGCTGGGACCTGAACAGGCTTACACTCGATATCAATACCCCACTGAATGAAAAGAAGACGGCCCTCTTCCGCTTCAACGGGGCCGCGCATACCGAGCGGAGTTTCCAGGACGCCGGCTTCAGCAAAAACTTCCTGCTGGCCCCCAGCTTTTCCTACAAGGTAAACGACCGCCTAACGGTGTTAGTTGATGCGGAAATGAGCGGGTATAAAGCTACATCACCCACCAGGATGAACACCTACACCAAAGGTAAGGCGCATAGTGTAGCCGACATGGGCGTGCCCTATAAACTTTCTTTTGCCAACAACTCCATTAGCTATAAAAGCCAGCAACTGAATATTTTCGGGCAAGTGAAGTATAAACTGTCAGACAAATGGACGTCTCAAACGATATTCTCCTGGACCCGCTCTTCCTCGGAAGGATTTACCACCCAGCTCAACGTGGTAAGCGATACCACCCTCAGCCAGGCAGTTACTTCTCAAACCTATCCTTACCGCGGTACCGATATACAACAAAACTTTATCGGCGATTTTCATATTGGCAACATGCGTAACAGGATCGTGATCGGCGCTGACTTTTACCGGCTGAGAGCCTCCCGTAACGATGCTACCATTGGGATGCCGCCTGTAAATTTCCGGACACCCGGCCCCGCCTACGCTGATTTTAACAGAACGAACGTAGCGCCCCTCTTTAATAAAGCATCGTTTACCATTTTTGACAGCAACCGCGAAAATACTTATAGCGCCTACTTTTCAGACGTAATTAATATAACGGAACAACTGTTGGTAATGGCCAGCTTACGGGTAGATGATTATCATAACCTGGGCGCCTATTACCCCGGCAAGGATTCTACAGCAGGAGCATATAGCCAAACCGCCCTGTCACCTAAATTTGGCGCAGTTTACCAGGTCATAAAAAGCCGCCTGTCCTTATTCGCCAATTATATGAATGGCTTTCAGAACCAGAGCGGAACCGATTTTAACGGCAATACTTTTAAACCGCAGCAGGCCAATCAGCTGGAAGGAGGCGTGAAACTGGACCTTTTCCGCGAAAAATTAAATGCCACCTTCAGCTATTACAATATCGCTGTTACCAATTCCACCTATGATGATCCCGATCATGGCGGTTATCAGTTGCAGGACGGAACACAACGCAGTAAAGGATTTGAGATGGAAGTCATCTCTAACCCTATACCCGGCCTGAACATAGTAGCAGGATATACCTATAACGAAAGTAAAATGGATAAGGCTGCGCCAAAACTGCAAGGACTGCGTCCAAGTGCTGCGGGGCCTGCTACCATGGCCAATTTATGGGTGAGCTACCGCCTGGTGAAAGGTGCGGTGAAAGGCCTGGGTTTTGCCTTTGGAGGAAACTATGGCAGCCAGTCATTCCAAACCAACACCAGCACCTTTGCATTCACTATACCGGCTTACGCCGTTATGGATGCTTCTGTATTTTATGACCGGAAAAAATACCGTGTTGGTTTGAAAGTAGATAATCTTACTAATGAGAAATACTGGTCAAACCGGCTGGCCGCTCAGCATCCAACAAGGGTCACCGGCAATATAACGGTGAAATTTTAACCGGAAGGGTGAACAGGGCGGAAACCGCGCTGTTCACCTAGTATTTTATATTGTGTAAATGCTGTTCTTTGACGATCTTCCTGTTTTCCCAGTAAGCGATGGAAATCTGCCGGTAGTCTACCACGCCTATTTTGCTGTTGGTAAACCGGTAATGCCATTGTGCCACGGAATAGTTATCAATTACCAGGCTGTTTTCCAGTACCGCGGTCAAATTTTGCGTATTATTTAAAAAACCCAGAGATGCTTTGCGGAGCGCCTCCAGGCCGCTCACAGGCGGTCCGTCATTATCTGACGAGCTTGCCCTTTCATCATAATATAAATCGAGGGCTTCCATAAATTTCCCTTGTCCTATCAGCCCGTGAAACGCTGCTACCGTGCTTTTGAAGTCGTTCATACTTTTTTTACAAATCTCTCTCATAAAATTTTGGCAGTATTGTAAAAACACGACAATATGCAGCATGCCAGATTTTGAACTAAAACGGGATATTTCCACGGGAATTCTTCGCCGGGTGAAAGGGGAACCCTTCTTTCAGTTAAACCGCTATTTTCCTTCCCCTTTATTAGCCGGATTTGTAGAACATTACTGGGTGGTGGAATGGGATTTACCGGCAGGGGTGACCCATATACAGGAGGTGCTGCCCACCCTGTCGGTGCAACTGGTATTTCAACATGATGATGCCAGCATTTACGGGGTCATGAAGAAGCGTTTTATCCGGCATCTCTCCGGCACTGAAAGGGCTGTAGGAGTGAAGTTCAAGCCAGGCAGCTTTTATCCTTTTCTTAAAAGACCTGTTAATACCATAGCACAGCGGGAGGCGAATGCCTATGCCTTACTGGGTATCACCCGGCCGCCTATACGAATCGAATTGTGCGGAGAGCACTGTGTACCGCTTGCAGCAATTGAGTCCCTGTTGCTGGACCTTCTCCCGGAAAAAGATGAAAAAATGGAACTGGTGCAACAGATTACTACTGCGGTAATGGCGGACCATACCATTATTTCCGCCAACCAGCTGGCGGCGCAGTTCCACCTGACGGTACGCACCCTCGAAAGACTTTTTAGTAAATATGCCGGCACCAATCCCAAATGGATGATCAAAGTTTTCAGGTTCCATGAAATTGTAGAACAGATCGCTGCCAGCCTGGAAATGAACTGGGCGCAGCTGGCAACAGGTTTGGGATACTTCGACCAGGCACATTTTATAAAGGATTTCCGGATGATTATCGGGAAAACGCCCCAGGAGTATGCCCGGGAATGCCGGGATCACCAGTAGGGCAGAGAGGAGGTATTTAATTGTCCTTTAAGCTGCCGTCGGCTTCTATCAAACAACCATCTTCCACACAGTCGCGATCGGCATAATCATTTCCCCATTTGTTCATGATGGAGATAACGTCAATGAGTCTTGTACCCCACCCGGTCAGGTAATATTCCACCCTGAGCGGTACTTCCGCGTATATTTTTTTATAAACAATATTGGTTTCCTCCATTTCTTTGAGCTGCTGGCTCAGCACCCGCAGGGTAGATCCGGGAATGGCACGCCACATTTCACTGGGCCGGCGTATGCCCATCTGTATACAATCCAGTAAACAAGGCTTCCATTTGCCGCCAAGGGCTTTGATCGTAATATTTACGCCATATCCGATTTCCGGGAGCTTTTTAACGTACATAAGGCACCATTTTATGTTTCAAATATATTCCATTTCCAGGAAGGCGCCGAACCATGCCATAGTGATAAATTTATCATTACCTGAATATTTCCCCGGGTATTGTTTCCACTTTCAATTAAAGGGACCTTTGCCCGGTAAATAATAACAATTACATACGGAGCGGCCGCCCGGTTTTTATAACTGACTATTTTATGCTTACGAAAATAATTGACCGTCCTGTTGCGGCCACAGTGGTATCCGTTATCCTGTTGATACTGGGGTTGCTGGCATTGAACCGTTTGCCCATGGAAACCTTTCCTGATGTTGCTCCGCCTTCTGTGACAGTAACTGCCCGGTATCCGGGCGCCAATGCAGAAACCATTGCCCGTGCTATTGCCGCTCCGTTGGAGCAGGTGATCAATGGTGTGGAAAACATGACTTATATGTCGTCCTCTTCCTCCAATGATGGTACCCTCACCCTCACCATATTTTTTAAACAGGGTACCAATCCCGACCAGGCAGCCGTAAATGTGCAGAACCGTGTGGCGCAGGCCATGAACCAATTGCCGAAAGAAGCGATAGAGGCGGGTGTTGTTACAGCAAAACAGCAAAACGGCATGATCATGTTTGTGGATGTATTTGCCACCGATGGCCGATACGACGGAGAATTTGTTAATAACTATGCGTTGATTAACCTGATTCCACAGATACAACGGATTCCAGGGGTGGGGAAAGTGGCGCTCTATGGCTATAAAGACTATGCGATGCGCATATGGCTGAACCCCGCACAGCTGGCGGTTTACCAGCTAACTCCGCAGGAAGTGATCGCTGCTATCAACCACCAGAACCTGGAAGCGGCACCTGGCCGCCTTGGAGAGGGGAGCAACGTAGCCTTTGAATATGCGATCAAATACAAAGGCAAACTCAACAAGGAAATAGACTATGAAAACATTGTGATCCGCGCAACGCCCGGAGGTAAAGTAATGCG
Source organism: Chitinophaga hostae (assembly GCF_018224885.1). Lineage (GTDB taxonomy): Bacteria > Bacteroidota > Bacteroidia > Chitinophagales > Chitinophagaceae > Chitinophaga > Chitinophaga hostae. The sequence continues at coordinate 37,853 of NZ_JAGTXB010000002.1, forward strand.
GTTAAAAGATGTGGCGCGTATTGAACTGGGCTCACTTGATCACGTATATGCATCGGCGGTATCTACCATGGGAAAGGCCGACGCAGGGATGTTCATCTACCAGGTGCCGGGTTCTAATGCCAATGAAATACAAACAGCTATCAATGATTTAATGAAACGTGTTAGCAAAACTTTTCCCAGTGGCCTGGAATATAACATGAGTTACAGCACCAAAGATTTCCTGGACGAAGCCATTGACCAGGTAACTCATACCCTGGTGGAAGCATTTATCCTCGTGTTTATAGTGGTGTTCCTGTTTCTGCAGGACTGGCGCTCCACGCTGATCCCTGCAATAGCCGTACCCGTATCCATTATAGGGACCTTCTTTTTTATGCAGTTGTTTGGACTAACCATTAACCTGCTCACGCTTTTTGCACTGATCCTGGCCATCGGAATTGTGGTAGATGATGCCGTGGTGGTAGTGGAAGCTGTACACAGCAAACTGGCGCAGGGCATGAAGCCCCGCTCTGCCACTATCAGCGCTATGAGCGAAATTACCGGCGCGGTCTTTTCTATTACACTGGTGATGGCGGCTGTTTTTTTACCGATTGGTCTTACCGAAGGCCCGGTAGGTGTGTTCTACCGGCAATTTGCATTTACATTGGCCATCGCCATTGTGCTCTCTGCGATTAACGCTTTAACGTTGAGCCCCGCATTAAGCGCCATACTGCTGAAAGAAACACATACCCCCGATAAGAAAGCAGGCCATCGTTTCTTTGATTTGTTTAACGCCGGTTTTGAAGCAGCAACCGGGAAATACCTGAAAGCCGCCAGGTTTTTTATACAAAAAAAATGGCTGGCATTTGGCGGGTTGGCGATTGTTACCGCTGCTACTTTTTTCCTGGTGCAAACTACGCCAAAGGCTTTTATTCCTACGGAGGACCAGAAAAACCTGATATCTACGGTGAGTCTTCCGCCCGGAGCAGGTTATGCGCGGATGAAGCAACTGCTGGACCGTGTTGAAAGAGAGGTGAACCACATCGCCGCAGTTGAATTTACCGAAATTGTAGTGGGCGAAAACCTCATGAGCGCCAGCATCTCCCCCTCTTACGGCTCTATGTATATTGTGCTGAAGCCTAAAAAAGAAAGAGGTGATTTTGCAGATATCAACCAGATCGCGGATTCCATTAATAAGATCTTTTACAGTTTCCCGGAAGGTAACTCGTTTACTTTTACGATGCCCACGGTACCTGGATTCGGTGCGATCGATGGACTGGATGTTGTGCTGAAAGATAATACCGGCGGTAATATCCAAAAACTGGCGCGACAGGCCGATATGTTCATAGCTGATCTGCTGGCGCGTAAGGAAATAGGCGTGGCGTATACATCTTTCAATGCCAACTTCCCGCAGTTTCAGCTGGAAGTAGACGAAGTAAAGGCCAAACAGTTCGGCGTGGAAGTAAGCGAGGTGTTATCCACAATGCAGGCATATTATGGCAGCGTATATGCATCCGATTTCAACCGCTTTGGCAAGTATTACCGGGTAGTAGTGCAGGCCGATATTCCTTACCGGGTAGATGAAAGCAGTCTTGGCTATATCTATGTTAAAAACATATATGGAGAAATGGTACCGGTGCGGTCTATGGCCCGTTTGCAACGGGTATTCGGACCAGAGGTCATCAACCACCTGAACCAGGCCAACGCCATTACCATCAGTGTGCAGGCGAAGAAAGGCTTTTCCTCCGGCGATGCGATGAAAGCAGTGAATGAAGTGGCCGGCGTTTTACCGGTCGACTTCTCACACGAATTTATCGGTATGGCCAGGGAAGAGCAGGCTGCCGGTAAGCAAACGGTATTTATATTCGGGTTGTGCGTGATATTTGTCTATTTCCTGCTGTCGGCCCAATATGAAAGCTATGTTTTACCGCTGGCCGTGATGTTATCATTGCCAGCAGGCATCTTCGGCGTATTTGCATTCATCCGCCTGATGGACGTTACCAACAATATTTATGTACAGATAGGACTGATCATGCTGATTGGGTTGCTTTCCAAAAATGCGATTTTAATAGTGGAATTTGCCCTGCAAAGACGACGAGCGGGTAAAGGACTCGTCGATGCTGCTTTGGAGGCTGCAAGGCTTCGTTTACGCCCTATTTTGATGACATCACTGGCCTTTGTAGCAGGACTGTTGCCTTTGTTGTTTGCCCGGGGAGCTTCCGAACAGGGCAACAGGGCTATTGCTTCCGGAGCTATAGGAGGAATGCTGTTTGGCGTGGTACTGGGCCTGTTGGTGATTCCCGCGCTATTTGTGGTATTCCGGGCATTGCATGAGCGGATATTTGGACAAAAACCGGCGAATTAACTGCACTATTATGGATGGGAATGCTTTTTGGCAACTCCGGTAACAGGCAACTATCCGGGCCGATGCTACGTATTAACAGGAAACAACTGTTATGAAAAAAGCATCTTTTTTTCACCTTTGCAGGAAGCAGTTGCTGGCATACAGTTTAGTGGGGATAGCTGCATGGCTGGCCGCTTGTGGTAAAGGAAACGGGTATGGCGGAGATAACCCGCCACCGGGAAATACCAATTATAGCATCAGCGCTTCTCTCAGCGGGACACAGGAAGTACCGGCTAATGCCACTACCGGTTCTGGAATGCTCACAGGTACCTATGATCCGTCGTCATATACCATTACCTACACCCTTTCATGGACAGGCATCACAGGTGTACCCACCGGCATGCACTTTCATGGTCCGGCTGCCTCAGGACAAAATGCCGCGGTGGCCGTTGCTATAACTGGCTTTACTGCCGCTACCGCCGGCAGCACCTATGGAACAACCGTGATTACTGCCGCACAAGGCGCAGATCTGATAGCCGGAAAATGGTATGTTAATATTCATACTGCTGCTTATGGAAATGGGGAAATAAGAGGACAGATAACAAGTACAAAGAATTAATAGTAAGGTGATAGGTGTTTGAAAAAAAGAGGGTGGCATCACCCTCTTTTTTTATTGGAAACGAATACCGATGTTAATGCCCCACCGCCTCATATACAAGATAAAATAGTTCACTTTATCAATATGGGTAATGGATCAATGGAAATATATCAGTATTTTCATGCGAGCAGCGTTATGCCCTCAACCGTTAAAGATGATCTACCTACAACTGAAGAAATTATTAACCTCGGGTGCAAACAGGCCAACAGCATCTGAGAACAGATCTATCACCCTCATTAACTCACTGGCATTGCTAATGGCGGTGATGGTGCTGGGTATCGGGTTATTCTTTTATTTCCTTATTCCAACTTTATCGATCCTGCTCCCGGTGTTGGTGGAATCGCTGCTGTTTGCAGGAGTGATTGTGCTGAATGTTTACAACCGGCATACCGCGGCCAATATGGCGATGTTCCTGATCCATTGCGCATCGGCCGTATACTGGGGCGGATACCTCGGCCCGGCATTGCCCGTAAACCTGGTGGCGGCATTTCTGCTGGTATTCCTGATATCCGGCTCCTTTCTTATTTACAGGAAGAAAGCGCAGCGGATGATTTGCCTTGTTGCCACGCTGATCCTCATTTGTATGGTAGCCTTGAATGATTATTACCACTGGATGCACCCGGTGGTAATGAGTGAAAAGAACACGGCGCTATTCCAGTTTTTTTGCACGGTAGGAATGATTGTATTGATTACCATCATTTACATCTCCTATGTGGGCGAAAACGATTTATTAATGGCGGAATCCCGGCAGAAAACAATTTATGTAAATGAGATCTCGCATGAAATAAGAACACCGATGAATGCGGTTTATGGTATTGCGCAACTGTTAAAAAGAGAAACTAAACTCAACCCGGATCTGAAAGGCGTGGCGCCTTTGATTGACCTTTTGCTGACTTCCAGCATCAATGCAAGAAATATTATTAACGGCGTGCTTGATATGGCTGAAATTGAAGCCGGTAAAATTGATAAAATAGAAGAAACGGCGATACAAACGGTGGCATATTTCCAAAGTATCGCAGATGCCTATAAAGTTCTCGCCAGGTCCAGGGGTATCACTATCACACTGGATATAGCAAACATGCCTGAAGTAATTTTTTGTGACCAGATTAAAATAAACCAGGTGCTTACCAACCTGTTGGCCAATGCCATTAAGTATGCCGTAGGTAAGAGCACGGTGTGTTTATCGATCACCGGTAACGGAGAGGAATGGTATATAAAAGTGGTTAATAAGGGTACGCCCATTCCACCCCAGAAATTAGCGATCATATTCGATCCGTTCATTACCGGGAAAGATCACCAGGTGGAAGGTACAGGGCTGGGATTAGCCATCGCTAAAAATAAAGTAACCGCGCTGGGAGGTAACATCAAAGCCGAAAGTCTTGATACCGGTGTCACTACGTTTACGGCTACCTTGCCGCTCAAACCGGGAACCTTGGAGGATATCGCACCGCATACAGATGTGGAGGAAAATACAGAAGATATAGACCTGGCCAACATCAGCGTTTTTATTGCGGAGGACAACGAAATTAATGCGGCGTTATTGAAAGGGGCATTAAAGAATATGGAATGCAAAGTAGCTGCTGCTGCCAATGGCGTTGAGTTGCTGCACCTCGTGGAAAAAGAGATCCCGGATATTATTATTCTCGATATGCACATGCCCGTTATGTCGGGTAATGAAACGCTGAAGTACCTGCAGGATGCAGCGGACTTCCGTAACATCCCCGTAATAATAGCAACAGCCGATGCTTTTACTCAAAATGACAACGCTCTGATGAAAGCCGGCGCAGCAGCCGTTATCCGGAAACCGATAGATTACAGGGAGCTGCAACTGATCATGCATCGCATACTCTTCAAAGGCGAAATTATATAACATAATAAGTTATTTTTGTTCATATACCCGTAACAGCAAAAACGAATTAAAAATAACCGCTATCTAATTTCAGCCATATTCCTATATTTTCGCGGGTACACATCGGGTATGCAACTATTTGCGAAATCATTATTGCTCTTTGCGTTAAAAGAGATATCTATCATGTGGAAATTTATTTCAACGATATAGTAGATGCCATTTTACCAAACCTCCTGGCTTTTTTTACGGCGTGGATATACAGCAGTCAGCCATTCAGGGATATTACCCTGCCTTTGTTACGCTGCCTGGTTTATTCAGTCATCTATATCTATACGTTTTGTATCAGCAACCAGATTAACTCAATTGAGGAAGATAAAATTAACAAACCCTACAGGGCGCTGCCGACTGGATATGTAACGTTACCGGGCACACGAAAACGACTCCTGTTCTATAATGTCGTTTACCTCCTGGTTGGTGGACTATATGATATATTATGGTGGTCGCTGGCCTGGCAGATAGTTACTTACCTGCTGAATTTCCGGGGTTGGAGTCATCACTGGTTTACGAAAAATGTGTTGGGAATGACCCTGGGAACCATCATTTTACTGAATGCACAGTTTAATATAGCCACAGAAAGTGTTCATCTGTCCATCAGCACCATTGCGTACATTTTCATCATCAGTCTCTGGGCCGGCGTGGCCCTGCCTATCCAGGACATGAGAGACCAGGAAGGCGACCGGGAGATGGGGCGTAAAACCCTGCCGCTGGTTTATGGCGATCACCAGGCGCGGAAAATACTCTTCATAAACTTCGCCCTGGTTTGCCCGATAATATTTCTTCTTCTGCTACTCACGCAGTTACCATTTATCATCATTATCACTTCCGGCATCCCCGTGGCCATCCTGGTTATTTCCATTGCCACCCACTGGCTGATCGCATTTCGTATTCTCCGGTTTAAAACACCCCGGGAAGATAATCTCACCTATCATATCTACGTGATTCTTTTCTGCATTTCCATACCCATCATTTGTGTGCTCTGATCTTTCCTTGTGCAACAGTTCTTTTATCTGTCTGGAATAATTCAGTATTTTAAATTTGAAACTGGCCGGATATCCTGATCCGCCTCCGTACCACTCACTATAACTATCGCAATATGTTCAGATGTACAATAATAATATCCCTGTTCATTTCGTTAATCAGCTATGAAAGTTGGGGGCAAAACGCCAAGAAGGAGAGCATAGCTGCTTTTCGCGCAATCACCCGTTTGGATATCTCAGGGATAAAAAAAGGGCAACACCTCGAATTTGCCTATCTCTATCCGGTAAAACAATTTATAGAATACACGGCAGAATTCGGAAAAAGGGATACATCTAAAAAGTGGGGCCCAACAACCATAGAACAGGTTTTCCGGGATTCGGCCTTCACCTATTTTGTGAGAGCGGACGAATTAGGTAGTCCGATCAATTTTTTCCGCGTTAACAACAATGAGCTAATAGATCTGGATTACAGCGAATTTGATGGAAAGGCTGTAAAGGACAAGTTTATTGCAGAAGTAATACCTGGATCGGATAAGGAACAGGTGGAAAGAAAGGAAAAGAATATAGGAATGGGCTTTTATCGTGGAAGCTTCAGGTATAATTATCAGCCGGAAACGAAGCTCCTGGAGATGACCTACAGATGGAAAATAACAGGCGATTTCCAAAGAATAATTAACAAGACCTACAACGCTAAATACGACCTGAATACCAGGCAGTTTAAGGATATTTCCAGGCGATGAGGTATGTTTTGTAAGTCCTGGTTTTAACCCCGGGGTCGTCCTATGCGGGTGTGGTGGCTGAACTTTTTCCCTCCCGGGTTTGTTGCTCTTAGCAAATGCTGGTTATATATAGATAATCTTAGTACATTTAACCTACTTACTATATTTATAGTCAAAGTAAATAAAGAGAATGGTGGGTCCACAATATGCATTACCATGAGAATGGCCAATATAATTGTCCTGCATCAATATCCGGGATTGGCAGAGAGAATGATCAAAACGTTGCATCACCCGAAGTTTGATTTTTACCTGCACCTGGATAAAAAGGTAGATATAACGCCTTTCGAATACCTGGCGAAACTGCCCAATACCCGGTTTGTTACAGGCCGGAAAAGGGTGACCTGGGCCGGATTTAGCCAACTGGAGGCGATAGAAGCGGCGCTCAGTACAATATTTTCCAGCGGCCGCTCTTACGACTACATCAATCTCCTGAGTGGACAGGATTATCCGATTAAGCCAACAGGCGATATATACGCTTTTTTCGAGGAGCATACCGGCTACTCCTTTCTTGCATCGGAAACACCGCCATCGCCCTGGTGGGACGAGGCCATACAGCGGATTACCAGGTATCATCTCATTGATTACCGTTTCAGAGGGAAACACCGGCTGGAAAAACTGCTGTCAGCGTTTCTTCCCGAAAGAAAGCCTTCTGTGCCACTGCAACTCTATGGAGGCCCCCTGGCCGCCTACTGGACAATAAGCGCGGAGGCGGCGGTTTACCTGCATAAAGCCCTGGCGGAGAGCAGCGATCGGTTCTTTTTTAAACATACCTGGGCGCCTGATGAATTCCTGGTCAATACCATCCTGATGAACAGCCATTTCCGGGACCATATTATCAACGACAATTACCGGTATTTAGACCGGTTAACAGGCGACGCACATCCCAAAATACTTACTATGGCCGATCTGAGCAAGCTGGGGTCCAGTAGCAGGTTATTTGCCAGAAAATTTGATCCGACCGTAGATAGCCGGATACTGGACCGGATCGATGAAATGATCCTGTATCGCAAAACCAGGGTATAAACCACCGCCTCGACAGCTTGTTAATGATATAAAGCCTCAACAATGGAAAATAACGACGCCTGGGACTGGGAAATCAATTCCGGCACAAAATGGTTTCAGTGGAACCTGCCGGAGCTCTGGCACTACAAAGACCTGCTGCTGCGGTTTGTTAGAAGAGACCTTATTGCCAGTTATCAGCAAACATTATTGGGCCCTTTCTGGGTATTTATGCAACCCGTGTTGACTACACTGATATACTATCTGATTTTCGGAAGAATAGTGAAAATATCCACCGGCGGTATTCCGCCCATACTTTTTTATCTTTCCGGTATACTCTTCTGGAGCTATTTCTCGGATTGCCTGAATGGTACCATGTATACCTTTCTGCAAAATGCCAACGTTTTCAGTAAGGTGTATTTTCCCCGCCTCATTGTTCCGCTTAGCAGTGTGATCTCCCATACCGTGAGAACCGGCATACAGTTATTCCTGTTCCTGTTTATTTATGGATACTACCTGGTTACATCGAACATCACAGGTACTTTTTATGTCCTGCTAACACCACTATTGTTGCTGATTACGGCAGGGTTTGGTCTGGGATCAGGTTTGATTGTAAGCGTGCTCACCGCCCGCTACAGGGACCTGGACTATACCCTTCAGTTCCTGTTGCGGCTTTTTATGTTCGCTACACCTGTGGTATATCCAACGTCGATAGTACCGGAACAATACCGGTTTCTGTTCTGGCTTAACCCGCTTACAGCAGTGATAGAAACTTTCAGGGCAGGCTTCTTTTCAAATGAACCCATTTACATGCTGCCGCTGCTTATTAGTTGTGCAGAAGTGTTGTTGTTACTGTTGCTGGGTATCACCCTATTTAAAAAACAGGAATTAAAAGTAATGGATGTGATATGATCGCTATCAAAGCAGAAAATATTTCCAAATCTTATCGCCTTGGTACGAGCGGTGCAGGCCGATTGCGGGAAGATATCCGCTACTGGCTGAAAAAACAGCCTGTTACTGCTTCCCTGATATGGGCATTAAAAGACGTGAGCTTTGAAGTAAAGCAGGGCGAAGTAATGGGATTTATCGGCAATAACGGCGCCGGCAAATCAACCCTGTTAAAGATCATCTCCCATATAGCTGCTCCCACTTCCGGACGTGTATTAGGTAATGGCCGCATAGCAAGCCTGCTGGAAGTAGGCTCGGGCTTCCACGGAGAACTCACCGGGCGGGAGAATATTTTTCTCAACGGCAGCATCCTTGGGATGAAAAAGCGTGAAATCCAGGCCAGCTTCGACGAAATTGTTGCTTTTTCAGGTGTTGAACAGTTCATCGATACACCGGTAAAACGTTATTCCAGCGGTATGTACATGAGGCTGGCCTTCGCAGTGGCCGCTCATCTCAACCCGGAAATCCTGATTGTTGATGAGGTGCTGGCGGTGGGCGACGTAGAGTTTCAGCGGAAATGCCTGGGAAAAATGAAGGAAATTTCTGACCGCAAAGGAAAAACAGTATTGTTCGTAAGTCATAATACCCAGGCACTGCTAAACCTTTGCGACCAGGTAATCACACTGCATAAAGGTCAGATCATTGATCAGGGCAATCCGGCAGATGTTATTGGCAGTTATCTGAAAAACCTGCAGGATGATTACCTCCACCAGGAATACGATTCCCCGGATGCAGCTCCGGGCAACGATTATATCAGGATAAAAAAAGTATCCCTGCAATACGATACCGCACTGTTTGATATCCGGACTCCCTTTGTTGTCAGGTTTGAATGCTGGTATACAGACCCCGATCCGGGTAAGCTGATCGCCGGTATACACCTGTTTAATATGGCAGGAGAATGTATTTTTGATGTAGCTTCTAAAGGAGATTTGTTACAACCCGGGGTCATCAGCGGCGAATGCCGCATACCCGGTAATTTCCTTAACGATGGCGCTTATTATCTCTCTGTGGTATTCGTAAAAGACACCACTACACGCCTTTTTTATTTTGAAGGCTGTCTTTCATTTAATGTGGAAGATTATCGTGAAAACACTGCCTGGTTCGGGAAATGGATGGGCTATGTACGCCCCGATTTTCCGGTGATTTTAAATCAGCAAAATGCTATATAAAATATCTCATATACAGCTTGCATCACTGGATGACCTGGTACCAGCTACCAGTCAGCAGTATGTGGTGGTGTGGCGGAACAACATTCCGCTGGGCCATGCCTGGATAGCGGGGCAGGAGGATGCACGCGAAAAGCTCCGGGCGGCTATTCAGCCCGCACTTGACTATTACCGGCAGCATGGATCGCCGCTGCACACCGTGAGGTCGGAAACCCGACTGTCTGTAGTGATATGCACCCGCAACCGGCCGGCATCATTGGCTACCTGTCTGCAATCCCTCCTGTCATGCACAGACCAGGATTTTGAACTGGTGGTAATAGACAATGCACCGGATGATGATGCCACCCTCGAGGTTACACGTAAATTTCCTGCGGTAAGGTACGTGCGTGAAAAAAGGAAAGGACTTGACATTGCCCGCAATACCGGCGCCCGTACCGCTACCGGCGATATTATAGCCTATACCGACGATGATGTGCAGATTCCTGCCGGCTGGATCACCAATCTCAAAGCCTGTTTCAGCGATCCGTTAACGATGGCGGTTACCGGGCTGGTTATACCAGCTTCTCTGGATACGCATGCACAATACATCTTTGAAAAAAAATGGGGATTTAATAAAGGATATCTGCCCCGCCGGTTTGATCATCGTTACTTTCTTGACCACAGCCCTTATGGCGTACCCGCATGGGATGTGGGCGCCGGCGCCAATATGGCTTTCAGGAAAGATGCTTTCCTGTTAGCTGGCTTTTTTGACGAAAGACTGGATGTGGGTGCCTCCGGCTGCAGCGGCGATTCTGAAATGTGGTACCGTATACTCGCCGAAGGCTGGAACTGTTATTATGTACCCGAACTATACGTATTTCACGAGCATCGCGCTTCCGACACCGGTCTGCGTCAACAGTTGTTCGGTTATATGCGGGGGCATGTCAGCGCCCTGCTGGTACAACATGAAAATTACGGGCAGCGGGGAGAGTTGCGGCGTTTGTACAGGGGCTTGCCGCATTATTATCTTAAACGGCTAAAACAATGGGTACAGCGTAATCATGATGAAAACCTTCGTCATATTATGATGGAAGTGAAAGGTTGCTACTCCGGTCTGCGGTTTTATAAACAGCATAAGCAATTGCAGCGACAGGATATTAAGGTGTTCCCATCGGAACTGCACCAGGCTGTTCGTACAGATGAGCATAGCATTGTTTCTGTTATTATTCCCTGTTATAATCATGCACAATATTTAAAACAGGCGATCAGCAGTGTACTGGAGCAAACCTGGCCGCATATGGAAGTGATCGTGATAGATGACGGATCAACCGACGATACTGCAGCCGTTTGTGCATCTTATTCAGAACAGATTGTATACAGACGGGTAGAACGTGTGGGGCTGTCGGCAGCCCGGAACATAGGCGTACAGCATAGTAAAGGACAATTCCTTATTTTCCTGGATGCGGACGATTACTTATATCCCGGAGCGGCGGAGCAACAACTTTTTTTCTTTGGATTATACCCGCTCGCAGGATTTATTTCCGGTGCTCATGACCGTGTAGATAAAGCCGGCGCTTTTCTGAATACCGTGTACAATAACGGAGATGGCTATCTGTCGTTGTTACAGGGCAATTATATTGGCATGGAATCTTGTATCCTGTATCGTCGCGACCTCTTTTTCCATTTTCATTTTGATACCCGGCTAGAAGTATGTGAAGACTATGACATCAACCTCAGAATCGCCCGGTATCTGCCCGTTTTTCATCATAATAATAGAATTTGTGCTTATCGTATTCATGACAGGAATATGTCTGCCGATAAAAAACGGATGCTGGAATGGGTCCGGCGGGTATTAAACAAACAGGTACCCGTATTGCAGAATGAAGAAGAAAGGCTTGCTTTGCAGCAGGGTCTTAACAACTGGAAATTGTATTACACTAAAACAAGGATGAATGAAGATAAATGAGCGGACACCCGGAACACCTCCATTAATACAACCTGTTCCCTCCGGCGTACATCGTCCGCTCTGGTCGGTGATGATACCTGCTTATAATTGCAGTCATTATCTCGCTGCTACCCTGCAAAGTGTGCTGAGACAGGATCCCGGTCCGGAGCTGATGCAGATTGAAGTAGTAGATGATTGCAGTACTGATGCCGATGTAGAAGCGCTCGTAGCCGCTATTGGCAAAGGACGTGTTGCATTTTACCGGCAACCGGAAAACCGCGGCAGTCTGCGGAATTTTGAAACATGTTTAAACCGTGCCCGGGGAAAATATATACACCTGTTGCATGGCGACGATATGGCGGGTGATGGATTATATGCAGATACAGCCAAACTGTTTGAGCAATATCCCGAAGCCGGCGCCGTGTGTACCGGCTATTCATATATAGACGAGGAAGGCAATTATTTATGGGGTGGAAATGTGTTATTGCCTACCCCCGGTATCATCAGCAACTGGCTGCCCGCCATCGCCGAACAACAAAAACTGCAGCCCCCCGCAGTAGTAGTAAAGCGATCCGTATACGAGCACCTTGGCGGCTTTTTTGGCATTCATTATGGAGAAGACTGGGAGATGTGGGTGAGAATAGCCGCGCATTATCCCGTGGCCTACACGCCCCGCGAGCTTGCTGCTTACCGGGTGCATACCACGAACATTACCAGCCGTTATTTTCAATCGTGTCAGCATATCAAAGATGTTGTAAAGGTGATCAACATCATACAAGCCTATCTCCCGGCACAACAACAACGGCGGCTGAAACGAAAAGCGCAGCACAACTGGTCCGTGTATTTTGCCCGCACAGCGGATATGACCTATCACAAGTATAACAGCCCCCGCCGGGCGCTGGAACAGGCGATGCGGTCATTTATGCTTCATCAGAATAAGGTGACGGCTTATTTTGTGTTTAAGATATTGTTGAAAGTGATGATACGGTATAAGCAGGGAGGGAAGAAGTAACCCTAATAAAAGATAGTATGTCTGATTTACATCTTGCAGTAACCTTTAGTACCGCAGGCGTTCTTCGCTGGGCTATCAATGAAAAAATGCTGACGGGAGAAGCCATCGCAGTTGATGAAATTCCTTCCATAGGGCCCCTGGATGATGGGAAAGAACGGATAGCATTTTTGAAAGCATTATGTTTTGATGATCAGCGGGAATTTTTATACGAACATAAAACAGATGCCTTTGAGTGCTGGCACAGCCTGCAGGTGCGGTTACGCGATGTGCCGGTTAACCGCCTGGTAATCTGGTCAGGTACAGATGGAAGCGATTATGTGTTTACGCGGATGGCTTGTTATTGGCTGGAAGGTATTCCTGTGGAGGTTTCATTGGTAAAGGTGCCTCCATATCATGGGTATCACAGCATTTCAGTGTATTCGTTCTACGAGCTGGCTTCGTTTATTACCGACGCTGAACCACTGAATTTGGCAGAACGTAAAACGCTGGCAGAGGAATATATGCGCATCGTTGCTCATCCCGGACTGCTAAGAGAATGTGATGAGCGGGGACAGTTGCAGTTTCTCGACCTGTCGGCACACGATGCGGAGATCATGAGCTATTGTAGCAGGCGATGGACGTCAGCTGTCAGGGTGATGGGGCAAACCCTGGGGCTGCATGACCCCAAGAATAGCTTGAGCGAACTTTTGGTGGGTGGAAGAATGAAGGCCCTCATTGAAGCCGGGAAATTGGAAAGCAAAGGCACCTTGAAATTCTTGCGGACTTTCCATGTAAGATTGCCGAAAACGGAAATCTGAATATTGCTGCCGGCAACTGTTACTCAAAAAAATCTCATTATTCCGGAAGAATAAAGTCACTGATACGCCATCCGTTTTCTGTCTGGATCAAACTGAACTTAACACTCATCGAAGCTTCGCTGCCATCAGCATAATGTATTTTCCATTGGTCCTCGATCTCGCTTTCTTTTTCACTGGAAATCCTTCCGGTTCCACTGACAAAAGAAATGCTGTTTACCTGTTTCTTTAAAACCGGCATGGATAATTTATCCAGGGCTTTGCCGGTACAGTATTTCCGGGCATTTTCAGGAGCATTATTTCCCAGGATATATCCGAACTGACTGGCTGTTTCCCTGGCCGACAGGTCTGAATAAAATAATCCTGGTTCTTTTGACGGAATAAGTTCACATTTCATGGTACCATTGTTACTACAAATGAGAATCTCATGCTCCTTGTAATCAACATTAATTACCGCCTCTTTATTTTTGGATTTATCCTTATCGTTTTCAAAACGATTGATGATTTTTTTCACCCTGTTGCTGCTGTCAAACTCGTTAATAACAGATTCCGTTTCAGTCCGACCGTCTGCAGCGAACATTCTTTTCTTTTCGAGGAGGAGTACAAAACCTTTTGCGTTATATACGGTTTTTACCTCCCCGTGGAGGTTTATCATGGAATCATCATAGGTATATTTCGCAGTCATGTTTCCGTTTGAAAACTCATATTTTATCCCGGGATTATTCTTTACCTGGTAAGTAGATGCGTTTTCATTTTCAATTTTGTTCCAATCCGTTGATCCGTATTTCTTTCTGAGATCTGTTGCCTGGTAAAGCGTTCCGTCAATAAACTTATTGATCTCAACCATATCTTTGAAATCAAGATATTTGTTTGTCCTGAATACGTGATAGGCGTCAACGTCCAGCATTTGCTCTTTTGAGAGCATGGCAACTCCCTTCATCTCTTGTCCGAAGAATACGGTGGGGAAACAGAGGAAAGCAATAAGTATAATGGAAATGTATTTCATAAGGGTATCAGTTCTTGGGCATCAAATATCCGGATTTTTAGGAGCAAATTATTTTAGAATTGTTCAGAAGATCTGCTGATTTCAAAACAAGTCAATATTTTCTACGCAGTATTTGTGGAGAAAATGGCGCCCGTCTTTATGCTATTTAACTCCGCTGGGAAACGGCTGTGCCGCGGTTGTTGGGCCTTGCACCACCAATCTTCCATCTGACAATATATTCATCCGGTCTATAAAAACGACCCGCTTATCGCCCGTTTTCAACGTGCGGCCATGGTATACACAGAACATTTCTTTACCATCCGGTGAATACGTGATGCTATTATGACCGGTGCCTGTTACCACGCCGCCTTGCTCAATGTTTTTTTGTAGCACGGGATTGTTTGCAGCCTTTTTAAAAGGGCCTAAAGGGCTTTTAGAAGTGGCATAACCCACCGCATAATTTTTACCGCCATAATAGTTGGCAGAATACATCATGTAATAAGTATCTTTCTTTTTGAAGATGGTGGAACCTTCGGTCCAGCGGCGATTCACTTCTTTCGAGGTAACCGAGCGGCTTTCCCACTCAGCCTGTTTATCTTTCATGCTGACCGGCGGGCGCAATAGCAGCACCGGTTCGCCGATTACGCCACTGAGATCTGGTTTTAGTTCTACGCCATATACCCAGCTCTCTTCGATTTCATTGAACCAGCCTTTGTTTTTCGCCCACGTAGCTACTTGGCTTTGTACCGGATGTTTGTAGCAACAACGGGAATAATAGAGGTATACTTTCCCATTTTTTTCAAATAGCACGTTTGCATCGATGATGGGGTAGCCGGGGTCAAAAACGGGCTTGTTATTTACATCTGTAAATGGTCCGGTTGGTTTATCTGCCACTGCAACGCCAATGCGAAAGTTTTCGAGTTCCCCGGTTGGATTGTCTTTCCATTGAGCACTGTAAAACATGTAGTATTTCTCATTGATAGCATATACTTCCGGCGCCCAATAAGCGCCTCCCCAGGCGGCTTTCGGATTGCTCCAGCCATTTTTGTTATCGTAAAAATACACCTGGCCCTCGTTTTTCCAGTTAACCAGGTCGGTGGAAGAATAGGCTGCGAAGCCGTTCGTGGCGCCACCGGTTCCATACATATAATACTTATCGTTTTTGACATGCAGTACGTAAGGATCACCCAAATCAACAGCCAGGGGATTGTTATAGGTCAATAGCTGCGCGTTCAGGGAAAGAGCCGCCACTATTAAAAAAGAGATCAACGTAATTTTTTTCATATTCCAAGATATTAATTTTCTGTGAATAGACATACACAGTTCAGTTGATCTATTATCCCATATTTACCTGGAAGAGAATAGTTTTTAGGTAGCCTACCATATCAGGTCTTCAAGTGATTTCGTGCCTGCTAAATTGAGATTGGTTAAGCTGCAATACAGGCAATAAAATGCTTTTAATTTATTCAGGCCCCTGATCTCTACAGAAGTGAGATGGTTTTTACTGGCATCAAAAAAGACCAATTCGGGAAAAACAGTAAGATCCAAAGCCATTGCAATATTGTTTGTGCTGATATCCAGCCATTGAAGCTTAGGACACTGGGATATACTGAATGTGTTGATGTTATTATCATCGATCAACAGCTTTTTCAATTCGGGGTAACCATCAATTTCAAGCCTTGTAAACCGGTTATAACTCAGGTCGAGGTCCTTCAGTTTCTTAAGCCCTGAGAGATCTATACTAGTGAGGTGGTTCTTGGTAAAACCGAGCAGTTCAAGATTCGTGCAACCTTTAAGATTGACCGATTCAATATCTCCATCGAGCAGGTACAGGGACTTAAGACTCTTCATTCCCTGAAGATCTACCTGCTTTATCTTGTTTTGGTAAGTTCCGAACTCTACCAGGTTGGTAAAGCTTTTGATGCCTTCCAGAGAGGCGAATGGTACTGCTTCCAAATATAGTTTAGTGACCTTTTGGGCTTCAGATACCTGTATTTCACCATCTCCATTTATATCCACTTTATTTTGAATGAGCGCATTTTTGAAATGCGGATCGGTGATTTTCACCACCTGTGCTGAAGAAGAGATGGCGAGCAGCGTCAATAGCAATCCTGTTATATATATTTTAGAAATCATAAGGATATTGGTTTTCGATTTACAGCTTAACGGTTGCCACCTCACCTTCCTTTGTAATTTCCACGAAAGCTTTTTCCAGGTCATTGGTTTCATAGAACAGCTTAAATTCTTCATAAATGGGTTCCCGGTAGTGCGAGAGCGTTTGGCCCATAACGTTAAAAGTATAAGTATCGCTTTCTCCTACCTGGTTCAGCATTTTTTTCATCCTTTGTTGTCTTACCATGGTTTGCAAATAATACTTTCCCGGCTTCAAATTCCTGAATGAAAAAGTCCCATCTTTGTCAGCAGCTTTGGCAAGGATGCGATATGAATATGCCTCCGGCGACATTACTGCGAATGTCTTACCTTTTTTATTCTTCTTCTGAAGCTCATACCATTCATTGAAATAGGCCGTGCATGGGAAAAGTGTTATTTCGATTCCCAAATAGGTATTATCGGGTCGTTTTTTCAGCTTTTTAACCACTCCGTTAATTGTACAGGTGCCTGGTTCCAGCAGGCGCTTGGCCTCAGTCTCATTAAAAGTGCTGCCGGGAAGAATTGGTTTAGGATCATTCTGCGCATTTGCAACGGCGCAATGAAAAAAGAGCAGCGTGAAAAGAGGCCATACCCGCTTCATAAGTTGTAGCGTTTAAAACAAGTAAATTTATGGAAACTATATTGGCAAATAAGTGGGTAAAAAGGGAATATCTGCCAACAGCCCAGTATGTTTTTTCATCTATTGAAAATCGTAAACTTTAGTAAAAGTCGTAGTAGTGTAGGCCTGCTGAATCGCTGTTTGCTCTTTCCCGTCAATTACGGACGCTATTTTAATAGAAAAGCTATGACCTGCTGCGCTGAATCCGCCCATTGAAATAGAGGTTATAGCTACAGGAACTACTGTTTCGATTGTTACCGGCCCGGATATCAGCGTCGATTGATCTATCGCAAAACCTTTTTGGTTAGTCTGGGCAACGCCATTTAACTTGTAAAGTGTTGGCTCGGTACCATTGATGGTTCCCCCGGAAATAGTGGTCTTTAAATAATCAGCTGGGGTAAGGCCAGTGGCTGTAATGGTTAACTTCATAGTCTTGCCTTTGGGCAGATCGGGCGTGTCGTCTCCGTTATTGTTTTTTGAGCAGGCGGTGAATAACGCTGCGACCAGTAAAATGGATAGCGATAAAGACAATATACGTTTCATCGGAATATTTTTAGTGATTAAAGATGGATCAAAATTATTGATGGGGAACCTCCCTGGCAATAGCTATAAATCATCATTTTTTTTCTGCATGTGGTTCATTTGCTATTGTTTTGATATTTTTATAAGAACAAAAAGGAGCTAATGAAATAGCTGTATATGAAGTTTAAAACAGGATTATTGGTGGTACTTTATGTTGTGGTGTGCAATAGTTTTGCTAATGCGCAACAGCAACATGTTGCAGACAGCCTGGTATCAATGTTTAATATGGAGAAAACCGATACGGCCAAGCTCACCATCTTGACAAGACTGATCAAAGAATATATCAAAACCGGGCAGATTGACGAGGCCAAACGAACACTGCATATACTGCTCCCTTTGGCGAATAAATCCGGTGATAGCATCTACCTGGGATCAGCTTACAACACAGGTTCCTATGTATATGCGTCGGAGGCCAATGCAGACAGCATACAGTATTACGCGGGGAAGGCGCTCAGTGTATTGCAGAATGCCAGGGGGATAAGGGCCATAAAGCTAAAAGTTATGGCCAATAATAACCTGGCTGTTTCCTTTTCTACCAGTGGAAATATGAAAAAAGCCATTGAAGTGCTGATTGCTAACTTGTCGCTTATCAAAGCTACCGGGGACGATAATCTTTACCAGGCTACCATCAATAACATCTCGGCAAGTTTTACGATGACGAGGGATGACGTCAACGCCTATAAATATATGTTACAGGACATCGAGCTGGTAGAAAAGCCGGGGATGTCGTTAGTGGCCAGGGTCTATGCATATACCAACGCAGCGCTTGTTTGTAGTAATCTTAAAAAGTTTGACGATCAAAAAAAGTATTTGGATAAAGCCAAAGAAGCATTGCAGGATCTGGGCGAGTCGCCGCTTTGGGGGCGATATTACGCTTTTGAAGCGACATACTATGCCAATACGCAGCAATATGGTGAAGCTATGTCGGGCGCTCAGAAAGCATTAGACCTATCGAAGGAGTACCCGGAACGATCCAATATCTATATGGCTTATGAGGCTATTCGTACGGTCCAGGACTCTATGAAGCATTACGACAAGGCCCGGACTGCAGCGCAGCAGCTGTTTGAAATGAGCAAGGAAGATCACTATACAGAGATGATGATTAGCGCGGCAGGATATATCGCCGATTTTTCCGCCGACTTAGGTGATTACAAAACCGCGTTTCTGTACATGAAGCAATATGAGCAGATAAAAGACAGCGTACAGTCGCAACAAAATACACAGCGGATCAATGAGCTTGAAACTCATTTGCGCACCTCGCAAAAAGAAGAAAAGATCGTCCGTTTGGAACTGGAGAAAAAGAGAACATCACTTCAAATCAAAAATCAAAGACTGACCAATATCCTTTTGGGAGCAACATGTCTGTTAATGTTCATTGTGCTTACCCTCTTCTACTTCTTTTACCGGAATAAAAAGCGCACCGCAGCGCAAAGAGAAAAATTAAAGATAACAGAAATGATACTCAGCACCCAGGAGGCGGAAAGAGAACGGATTGCGCGGGATCTGCATGATGGCCTGGTAGGCTCACTTTCCGGAATTAAAATGAATTTGGCCATGATAGCCTATAAACAGGTGGACGGTGATGTCAAAATTGCTGTTACCCGTTCGGCCAGCCAATTGGGCGACTCCATCCAGGAGCTGAGACATATTGCACACAATATGATGCCTGAAATGTTGTTGCGTCTGGGGCTGGAAGCGGCATTGAAAGATCTTTGTCACCTGTTGGAATCTGCAGGCATTCTTGTGCAACGTGAATTCATTAACCTGGAGCAGACCATTGCTTTAGATAAGCAAGTAGTCATTTATCGCATTGTGCAGGAACTTTTTGGCAATATTGTGAGACACGCCAGGGCGTCCACCGTATTTTTCCAATGCGCACGCCAGTCCAATATGTTTTTAATAACGGTGGAAGATGATGGTATCGGCATGAACAATGCCAACAACACAACGGGGATTGGTATGAAAAGCACTGAAAGCCGCGTGCATTATCTGAACGGGACTATTGATATTGGTCCTGTGAAAGCAGGTAAAGGAACCTCTATAAATATACAGTTGTATGTCGCATAGCAAAAAAACGATAGCAATCGTTGATGACCATCCAATTGTGCTGGATGGACTGGTGCAATTGTTGGACAGCGAAGATGGATTTATAGTAAGTGGCAGCTTTACCAAGGGACAATTCCTGCTGGACTTTTTGAAGAACAATCAACCTGATATTATCCTGCTGGACATTGGTTTGCCTGACATCAATGGATTAGAATTATTCGACTCAATAAAGATGCTTGCTCCCGGTACTATCATTCTGACCTTTAGTAATTATATTGAACGCAGCGCTATCACGCAGATGCTTGGGAAAGGTGTAAACGGCTACATATCGAAAAGTACGCCGCCTATGGAAATCATTCGTTGTCTTTACAGGGCGCTCGAAGGTCAATTGGCCCTAAGCCCGGAAGTAGAGTATATTGTCAAATCTGAAAAACAACTTTCTTCAGATGAGCAAGCAGTGCGCATATCAGTCAGGGAGAGAGAAATACTATTGTTGATTGCATCGGGCATTACCTCCTCGCAGATAGCCAAGAAATTATTTTTAAGTAAGTTTACTATAAATAATCACCGTAAAAACCTGCTTCAGAAATTAAAAGTAAAGAATGTGGCAGAACTAATTTCCGAGGCAACAAGGCTGGAGCTGATATAGTTTTTGAGAGTTTGAAGCGGGTATCAATTCTTCGCGTTATTGGCCAAATATGGCTTATGCAGCAGGTATAAAAGACAAAAAAAACATAGAACTTGTATTCTATGGGTTTTCTTAATCTTTCGTAGGGAGAGGGAGAGAATGGTTGAACCGATTCCTGTTTAGCTTCAACATTACACGTTAAGAATCCCCTTTGGAATATATGATGCGGTGAATAGAGTATATATTCTCCGCATTTTTTGCGTAGAATAACCTTGTAATGCGGAGATTATGTGCTATATTCGACGCAAAAAATGCGTAGAATGTATATTCATCTATTAAAAAAATGGCCCAAATTTCAATGGGATAACAATATAATCACCCCTCTCTTAGCGGAAGTTCGTTATCAGCAGGGACGACTTTTAGGCCGAATGGAAGGACTTGGTTTTGCGTTACAGGAACAAGCCAACTTACAAACGCTGACGTTGGATGTCTTAAAGTCCAGTGAAATCGAAGGCGAAATATTGGACACTGACCAAGTACGCTCATCCATTGCGCGACGCCTTGGAATTGATATTGCAGGATTGGTTCCGGCGGATCGTAATGTTGAGGGTGTTGTCGAAATGATGTTGGATGCTACGCAACGTTATTCCATCGCTCTAAGCCAAGAACGGCTCTTTGGCTGGCACGCGGCTCTATTTCCTACGGGATACAGTGGTATACATAAGATTGTCGTCGCAGCCTGGCGAAACAATACCAGAGAAGATCCAATGCAAGTTGTCTCCGGTCCGATGGGCCGCGAAACGGTGCATTTTCAAGCACCGGATGCCGAGCGTCTTCAACATGAAATGGACTTTTTTTTTACGTGGCTCAATTCAGGGGAAAACATAGACCCCATGTTAAAAGCAGCAATAGCGCATTTATGGTTCGTGACAATTCACCCGTTTGACGATGGTAATGGACGTATTGCCCGCGCCATCACAGATATGATGCTTGCTCGGGCTGATAATAGCAACAAACGTTTTTACAGCATGTCAACACAAATCAGGGCCGAGCGAAAAGCGTATTACGATATTCTGGAAAACACGCAAAAAGGATCACTTGATATCACAGAATGGCTGGAATGGTTTCTTGCCTGTCTAAATCGCTCGATTACTGCAACAGACACGACATTAGCGACCGTTAAGAGGAAGGCAAAGTTTTGGGAACGCACTACAACCCAAACAATCAATGACAGGCAAAAACTTATGTTGAATAAATTGCTTGACGGGTTTGAGGGAAAATTAACTTCGGCCAAATGGGGAATCATCACGAAGGTTTCACAAGATACAGCCATTCGCGATATTCAAGATTTAATAGAACGCGACTTACTAGTAAAAGAAGACGCAGGAGGAAGAAGCACAAGCTATCTATTAAAAGAAAAATGAACATAAAAGCTGCGGCAAATACTTCTCAGGTTGGATTAAACGGGACTATTTCAGTAAGTGTGTAAACTTAAAGATCGGGGATCAAAATAATATTTAGATTCTTACTCTTTTATCAAAAATAGTTAAAAACTGATTTAGGACCATGCCCCAGTTTCTAATGGGCATGGTCCATTTTTTTGATACTTCCCATAGGGCCAGGTATACTGATTTAAGGACAGCTTCGTCAGTAGGGAAGGATAGCCTGTTTTTGGTATATTTTCTAATTTTGCCGTTCAGATTTTCGATGAGATTGGTCGTGTAGATAATCTGTCTGATCTCCATGGGGAAGTCAAAAAAGACAGTGAGGTCTTCCCAGTTTTCCCGCCAGCTTTTGATCATCTTATTTCGGTTGTAGAGATAGACAACCCCGAGCAAAGATTGCTAAAGAGGTGAGCCAAGATTATGGAATTCTTCGATGTGCAGCAGAACATAATCTTATTAATTATGACCAGAAATCAGTTAGTCTAGCTAGTAAGAAGAATCGCTGCTGCGGATGGCACTGAGCAACAACTTGACGAAATGCTTCAACTATTGGAGAAAAATGTGCCGGACACGGAGGTGTTTCTGACCACCAAACCCACCACCACGCCCAAACGAAAAAGCCGCAAACCCTTTACTGTAAAGTGTTTGCGGCTTTTTATCTGTAGCGAGATCGGGAGTTGAACCCGAGACCTTTGGGTTATGAATCCAACGCTCTAACCACCTGAGCTACCTCGCCTTTTCTTACCATTCTGACCGCTGTAACCACTATCAGTAGCGGTTGCTGCCCCAAAACGGGAGTGCAAAGATAACGGCTTATAAATGAAAATTCAAAATGTATCCGGCGTTTTTTTAGATTTTTTTTTAAACATTGCCATCGGGAGCGGGTTTATCCCACTTTTTCAGCAGGCTGTCATCTACTGATCGTATATGCAGATCCCGTTGTGGATAAGGCATTTCGATACCCGCCTGGTTAAGGGCAGCGTAAATGAACGACATCACCTCGTTTTGAAGTCGTCCGGCATTATCCAGGTCGCCTATCCAGAAGTATACTTTGAAATTCACGGCGTTATCCCCAAAATCAGTGAGTTGAATAAAAGGAGCAGGAGCGGAGAGTATATCTTTCCGGTCAGTAAAGGCAGATTTAATAATATCAGTGACCTGGTCAATATTGCTGCCGTAACCAACGCCAAGCGTAAAGGTGATTCGCTTATTCCGGTTGGCTCTCGTCCAGTTGATCAGCTGCTGGGAAATAAAGTCGCCATTAGGTACTATGATCTCTGAGCCGTCGTAGGCGCTGATTTTACTGGAGCGGATGCCGATTTCCTTTACTACACCGGAACGGGGGCCAAGTTCTATTACATCGCCTACTTCCAGCGGTTTTTCAAAGGCAAGTATGATTCCCGAAACGAGGTTATTAACAATATTCTGCAAGCCAAAGCCGATACCCACTCCCAATGCGCCTATCACGATGGTTAGCTTGTCCATGGGGATTCCTGAGGCGGCGAACGCGAGCAACACGCCGCCGGCCAGTACTGCCAAACGTAAAAGCAGCAGGGCGGAACCAAACTTTGTTTTTTTGGAAGGGTTGGCGCTCTGACCAATGTTACCAAACATATAGGCAATCAGCTGTGAGGCGATGGTGGCCACCCATATTACCAGTACAAAAATAATTATGCTGCTGAAGGTAAAGTCGGAACTCCCTATCTGGTGCCGGGAGGAAAGAAAGTCGGTGGTCGCTTCATAAATGGCGTCGTATAAATAAACGTTGCGGGTAACAATCACCAGCCAGCCCAGGGTGGCCAATATGGTCAGGAATGTTTTCAGCTTTTTCTGTACATCCTGGTAATCCATAAAAGAGATGAAGGTACTGGAGTCTTTATTGGCCTCCACCTGAAGGTATACGGCTTCCATCAGTATTTTAACAAGGGTAAACAGGCTGAGTGCCATGACGGTATTGACTACAGCGCTGGAACCCATTATTTTGGCGGTGCCTACCCGGGCAAACAATACCAGCAACAGGGAAAATATGCTGGTGGCAAGAAACAGCTGTAATAATGGCTGGGTGTATTTGGGCTGCGCAAAGGTGGTGAGCGATGATTCCTTTAACAACCGGAACGCCAGTATTATGGATAATACGGCGCCTATCAGCAGGCCCCATTGCTCTGCGTAAGTTACTTCTATCAGCAGGTTATTAAGACTGTAAACAAATAACAACCCCACCAACATTAACCAGCTGTTGAATAATGTTTTTGGGAAATGGGAACGGAATATCACCGTTAAGGCAATCACAGCAAGTCCCCAGGTCATCTCGGTAAAAAGAATGGGATAACGCACCGATAGTACGGACGACAACGTAGTGATAAACACCACGATGCTGGCCACCGGGAACCGGTAGAGGTACCTGGCGTGTTGCAGGATCGTTTCGCCTTCCTGCGCTGCATGATTCTGCCGGATTCTCCGGATATTGTTGTACACCCACCAGCCAAACAGGAGCGCCAGCAACAGCCACACAAAAAAGACCGGCCACTGGATAGAAAAAAAGATGACGAGCACCTTCGTGCTTTTATGCAGCGAGTTCTTTAATACCGGGAAAAACTCCAGCGGATTAATACTGTCGCGGTGCGGTCTCCACAGGTAACGGGAATCCCGTTTAAACATATTGGCGGAATGCTGCTGGAGCCGGTAGTCCATGTCTTCATATAAATTCGACACGTCTATATACCGGTTGGCGACCTTGTTCTGCAGTAACCCCATTTTAATAAGATGATGCTTGTTGGCGCTGTCAACTGCATGGAATTTCAGGATCAGGTTAGTAACCTGTCCCACATAAAAGCCGTACAATTCATCTTCGGCGGGTATATTCCGCATGGCCGTATCGTTCCGGAGGGAATGAATGGTATCGTTGATGTTAACCAACTTACCATAATATGAAACGAGCGTATTTTGCCAGGAGCTGAGTCTTCGTTGTAACTGCTCCAGCATTACCTTGTTGGTGTAAATATCGTTGATGTTGGGCGTACGACCCAGGCTGGCAATATTATATTTGATCAGTGCCAGTGAGGTATCTGCCAGTGGGAGTCCTGTGCTGATGCTGCTTGTGTCAAATCCCCGGCGGAGAATACTCATAAGCTCATTCATCATCAGGGTATAACTTTCTATACGGTTAATGAGGATGGCTACAGAGGTATCAGACTTCTTCATCCGGACAGTGTCTTTGGCCAGCGCGGCTATGCTTTTCCGGATGGCGGCGCTGTCTACCGCCACCATTTGAATGGTGTCCTGCTTTTTTCCACTCTTGCGGTTTTGCGCGGTCACGGGTAACATACTGCCAATAATGGTCAGCAGTAATATGGTCTGTAACAAAAATCTGATCCTGGTAATCATATAATCCGGCGTATAATTTCCTGCACGAGGCAGAAACAGGTAATCTCTAAGGAGGAACATTTATTTCCATCTAAATGTTCCTGAATTTAAAACTTTTACGGCGGCCGGCCGTTAAGTTTTTTGGAACAGTGCTTTAACTTTTGCTCAGTAGCCGATTACGCACTATTTTGTAAGTAAATGCTATACCAAGAAAATTAGCTTATGAACAGAGAATTGCTCGTTGCTGCATTAAGAAAGGATCTCGAACCCTGGGATATTGTAGTGATTGGTGGTGGGGCCACTGGCCTGGGTGCTGCACTGGAGGCAGTAACAAGAGGATACAGGACCCTGCTGCTGGAGCAGGTGGATTTTGCAAAATCAACATCCAGTAAAAGTACTAAGCTGGTACATGGAGGGGTACGCTACCTCGCACAGGGCGATGTAGCCCTGGTAAGGGAAGCGAGTGTGGAACGCGGGTTGCTGGCAGCCAATGCACCACACCTGGTACGTAACCTTGCTTTTGTTATTCCTACTTTTAATTTCTGGGAGAATTTAAAGTACACCATTGGCCTCAAAATGTACGATTGGCTGGCAGGTAGGCTCAGCCTCGGGAAGTCCGTGCATATCTCCAAAGCGGAAACGTTAAAGCGCCTCTCTACCCTGAAGCAGGATAAACTTGCCGGTGGGGTGCTGTATCACGACGGACAATTTGATGATAGCCGTCTTGCCGTTAACCTGGTACAAACAATCGCTGATAAAGGAGGTACCGTGCTAAACTATATGCGGGTAACCGGCCTCCGTAAAGATGAGGAAGGAAAGATCAGCGGACTAACGGTAAAGGACACACTGAATGGCGGCGATGATATATATATTAATACCAGGGCAGTGATTAATGCCACCGGTGTTTTTGCGGATGATGTGCTGGAGATGGATAACCCGGATGCTCCTAAGTCTATTGCGGCCAGTCAGGGCGTGCATGTGGTGTTGGACAGTGAATTCCTGCCCGGGCATAATGCCCTGATGATCCCGGCTACCAGCGATGGCCGTGTGCTGTTTGTAGTACCCTGGCACAACAAAGTGGTAGTGGGCACTACAGATACGCCGGTAAACCATATCAGCCTTGAGCCGCGGGCCCTGGAAAATGAAATCCGTTTTATCCTCGCCACAGCAGGACAATATCTTTCCCGGCCTCCTCAGCGAACGGATGTTCGCAGCGTATGGGCCGGACTGCGACCGCTGGCGGCCGCCAAAGCAGAAGGACATAAAACCAAGGAAATTTCCCGCAGCCATAAGATCATCGTTTCCCAATCAGGGCTCATTACAATTATTGGTGGAAAATGGACCACCTATCGCCGCATGGGAGAAGATGTGGTGCATAAACTGGAAGAAGTGCTGCGATGGAAACAAACAACTTCAGCCACCCCGCATCTGAAAATTCACGGGGCCACAAATAATATAAACTGGGAAGATCCCTGGTATTTCTATGGCAGCGATGCACTGCATATCCACCAGATGGTGGCCCGTCAGCCAGACCTGCAGGAGGAGCTGAGCCAGGAATACCATATCATTAAAGCTCAGGTAGTATGGGCAGTCAGGGAGGAAATGGCCCGCAATATCGAAGATTTCCTGGCCCGTCGTACCCGCCTTCTTTTCCTCGACGCAAAAGAGGCGATGCGTATAGCCCCCGCCGTAGCCAGGATTATGGCTGCCGAACTACATAAAGATGAACACTGGGTTGCCACCCAAATCAGCAGCTTCGAAGCCGAGGCGAAAGGATATCAATTGGAACAGGCATAAAGCAGAAGCAAAAAGCATAAAGCAGAAGGCAAAAAGCAAAAAGCAAAAAGCTATTGAGGCGAATGATCAACGAAAAAAAACATATCCTGATCATTCGCCTCAATAGCTTTTTGCTTTTTGCCTTCCGCTTTATGCTTACTTCCAGGTAACTTTCTCACTCAGTGGTTTGGTCCTTCTTCCCGGTTGTGCAGGCTCGTCTGTATAACCGAGGTAAAAGAAACCCAGTACCAGGTCTTCATCTCCCAAACCCAGATAATCCTGCATGGCAGGGTGGTAGGTCATCCCACCGGAACCCCAGTAGGCAGCCAGGTGAAGAGCAGTAGCACCCAGCCAGATGTTTTCCACAGCGCAGGATACCGCCGCAATTTCTTCTATAGCCGGGATCTTTGGATTGTCACCCCGCTTCATACAAATGGCCAGTACATGCGAGGCAAGGTTTCCCTGGTTCTTTAATTTATCATAATTGCCGGGAATGTATTTGTCGGCAGGCGTAAATTGCTTGTACAGCTCCGCATGGTCTGTACAAAACTGCTGCACCTTGCCGCCGCTGTACACCACAAAATACCATGGCTCTGTATACCCGTGGGTAGGCGCCCAGTCGGCCAGCTGGAGCAATTGTTGTACGGTTTCATCTGGTATCTTCCTCCCGTTCATACTGGTGGGTTTCACCGTACGACGGGCTATAATCACCTGTTCCACAGAAGTGGCTAATGTTGTTGTATCCATCATATATTATATTTATTTCCCTGTTTCCAGGCTGGCCTTCATATCGGCCGGTAACTTTGCTACCTTACGACGGTTGTAGTCAAAAAAGATCATGCCTGTTTTGCCTTCGGCTATGGTAATCGTTTGTGCATCCCTGTTAGTGGTAATGCGATAAAATAATTCAAAACCCAGGGCATTGAATTCTCCTGCGGCTACAGCTACTTCAAAAATATCTCCATGAAACCCTTCTCCTTTATAAGCCACTGCCACATCCGTCATAATCAAACCGGTGCCGGCTTCCTGGTCGAGTTCTTTGTAGCCGATACTGCTCAGAAATTGTATCCTGGATTCGTGCATGATAGACAGAATAGCATCATTGCCCACGTGACCGCCATAATTAACATCCTGGATGCGTACGGGTATCTGTATCGTAAAAGGAAATACTTCCGGTAAATCTATCTTGATCCTTGCCATTATTATTTTTTAGGTAGATGCTAAACGTTTGTTGTTTGTTTCAGGAATGCCACGAATTTCTCAAAAGCCCTGGCACGGTGACTGTACTTATTTTTTTCTGTCAGCTCCATTTCTGCAAAAGACCGCGTTGTTCCTTCAGGAACAAAAATAGGGTCGTAGCCAAATCCTTTTCCACCCGTTGCGGCGTTAGTGATCTGACCCTTGCTTACACCTTCAAACTGGTACTCTTTACCCTCCAGTATCAGCGAAATAACCGTCCTGAACTGTGCGCTGCGATCAGTTTTACCCGTTAGTTCCTTTAATACTTTAACGATGTTGTCGGCAGCCTCTTTCTGCTCACCGGCATAACGGGCCGATAAAACCCCCGGTGCACCATTCAGTGCATTAATCTCCAGTCCTGTATCTTCTGCAAAACAGTTTTCGCCGGTCATCCGGTGAATAGTCGTTGATTTTTCAGTGGCGTTAGCCTCCAGCGTATCGTGCGGCTCAGGAATATCAATGTCTATCCCCGCTTCCTGCAGGGTAACGATCTCAAACTGATCCCCCAATAATGACCGGAACTCTTTTACCTTGTTCTGATTGTTGGTAGCAAATATCAATTTCATATAGTCGGATGAAAAAGCTGTTTATTGTATTAAATGCCTAATAATTGTTTTAATCCTGCCCAAAGCCTCGCCTTCAACACCTTGTCTGTGCCGATAAGCGATAACTCATCGGAAAACAGGAGCGTAGTGCCATTTACTGTCACCAGCTGGTAAAGGGGAATATCACTGAGCCCAAGCTGTTCCGGTGCGATCCCAAATACAACGCCCCGCATTATTTTCACCGCTGCCTGCCAGTCTGGAAATGCCAGCGAAGGGTAGTGCGACACGTTCAACAGGGATACATCCTGCATGCCTAGTTTACAGGCATTTAATATATTGGTGAGGAGGTTGAATAATTCGTCGTTTAAGTACGCTTCGTTTTCGTTTTGTATGAAGAGCGCAATGTTTTTTTGATTTTCTCCTAAATATTTGACTTTGGGCACCACTTTTTCCACGACCGCGGCCGGCATGCTTTCCCCGGGAATGATAGGCTGGGTAAAGATTTTAGCCAGAAAGTACGGATCAAGTTGGAATTGCTCAAGCGACATGTTTATTATTATTTAATTTAATATAAAAACCCCGGCTGGGGAAAAATCAGTTTATTTGCACGGCCGGACCGGCAAGGTTACGGCGACACAGCGATTAAAATGTAAAAATATTGAGATAAAATTGATTAACCATGATGGTAGATAAATCAACAGTTACGGAAGAGGCGCTAAAGAAGATCAAAGTCACCAAAACTACGAAAAGCAGGTTGAGTGAAGTGGATTTCAATAACCTCGCATTTGGTAAAATGTATGCCGACCATATGCTGGTAGCCGATTTTGATGGTAAAGAGTGGGGAAAGGCCGAAATCCTGCCTTTTCAAAATTTGTCTGTTAGTCCTTCCAACGCCGCCTGGCACTATGGACAGGCGATTTTCGAAGGCATCAAAGCCTACAAAGATCCGCAGGGCCAGCCCATGATCTTCCGGCCATACGATAACTACAAACGCTTTAATACCTCTGCCGAAAGAATGGGCATGCCCCAGGTACCTGAATGGCTGTTCATTGGCGGCATGGATTTACTGATAGACATGGACCGCGACTGGGTACCTACCGGAGCGGGCTGTTCCCTTTACCTTCGTCCGTTTATGATCGCTGCAGATGAGTTTATTGGTGTGCGCCCTTCTGATACCTATAAGTTTGCTATCATCAATTCTCCTTCAGGTCCTTATTTTAATAAGCCTATTAAATTATTGGTGCAGGACAAATATGTACGCGCCTTTCCCGGCGGCGTTGGCTTTGCTAAAGCGGCAGGTAACTACGGGGGTACCATGTATCCTACCATGCAGGCCAGGAAACAAGGCTATGACCAAATATTATGGGTAGATGGATATGAGCATAAATACCTCCAGGAATGCGGTACCATGAACGTTTTCGCCATTATCGGCAATACTGCTGTTACCCCGGACCTCACGCAGGGCACCATCCTGGAAGGCGTAACAAGGGCCAGTGTAATGGATGTACTCATTGATATGGGCCTCAAAGTAGAGGAAAGACCGATCTCTATCGATGAAGTAGTAGCAGCCTATAAAGATGGTACCCTCAGGGAAGTATTTGGTACCGGCACCGCCTCCAGCGTGGCCTACGTAGAACAGCTCGATTACCTGGATACCAGGATTCAGCTGGATACCACCAAATATGAAATCGGAGCCGAAGTAATCCGCCGTTTGGATGATATCCGCACCGGACGTGCTACCGATACCCGCCACTGGAATTATATAATCAACAAGCACTAAGCGCTTTATATATTATTATCAGGGTAAGAATAGGGCCGATAAAAAGGCCCTATTTTTTTATGGTAGTTTCTAAGGGAAATCATACCTTTGCAATCCGGTTTTTGGTAATCCTGAGCTGCTACCAGAATAATTAGACCTTTCCCTGACAACAGGAGATCATCCCGGCAAAAATATTTTCGAAACAATTTTGTTATTCACACATATAGTTTTACCTTTGCCGTCCCAAAATCCCTTTGTGGGGAATTTGGATGTCATTGTAAACCGACATAAAAAAACTAGGTAAAGAATGCCTACTATACAACAATTAGTAAGAAAAGGAAGAGAAATTATCCGGGCTAAGTCTAAGTCCAGGGCATTAGATAGCTGCCCTCAGCGTCGTGGCGTTTGTACTCGTGTATACACTACCACGCCTAAGAAACCGAACTCCGCTCTGCGTAAAGTAGCGAAAGTGCGTTTAACCAACAAAGTTGAGGTGATTGCCTATATCCCTGGTGAAGGTCACAACTTGCAGGAGCACTCTATCGTACTGATCCGTGGTGGAAGGGTAAAAGATTTACCAGGTGTTCGTTACCACATCGTTCGCGGTTCTTTGGATACTGCAGGTGTGAAAGACAGAAAGCAGAGCCGTTCCAAGTATGGTACTAAAAAGGAAAAGGCTAAAAAATAATAATTATAAATAGTCGTAATTTTCAATAAATGAGAAAGCAAGCTGCAAAGAAATTGCCTCTGGCTCCGGATCCTCGGTTCAATGACAAGCTGGTAACCCGCTTCGTTAACAACGTAATGGAACAAGGAAAAAAGAGCGTTGCATATAAAATTTTCTACGATGCTGTGGATAAGGTAAGCCAGATGACCGGTGAAAACGGTTACGAGGTTTGGAGAAAAGCATTAACTAACGTTACTCCTGGTGTAGAAGTTAGAAGCCGTCGTATCGGTGGTGCTACCTTCCAGATTCCTGCGGAAGTTCGTCCTGATAGAAAGATCTCCCTGAGCATCAAATGGTTGGTACGCTTTGCCGGCGAAAGAAACGGTAAGAGCATGGCTGACAAGCTGGCCAACGAAATCGTTGCAGCAAGCAAAGGTGAAGGCGCAGCGTTCAAGAAGAAAGAGGATACTCACCGTATGGCAGAAGCGAACAAAGCTTTCTCTCACTTCAGAATCTAGTTATAGCCTTAACGGCAACTCAATATATTCGGCAAACAGTTCCTTTGGAGCTGTTTGCCTTTTTGTGTTAGTACTATACTTTAATCAGGTTCAAAGAAAACAATACGTTTCATACAGGAAACGCAACAATAACTTACCCTCATTCGCCACCAGGCATAAAAAAAGCAGGCACCCGTAGATGCCTGCCGTTTTATGCTGGTGATCGGTTAGTTACTATTTTACATTTACCAATACTTTGATCTTACCTGTTTCCCCGCTAAATTCCTGTAAAGCTTTACCTATTACCTGACCGGGTTTTACCTTGTCTATATCAGCACGCATCGCGTAACCCGCTTTACTGGAAGTAACCAACAGATCGCCCCTCTTAATGGCGCCGTTTTCGTTACATACCTTGGTAGGAATCACACCAACCACACCCATCGGTACCTCTGCAGAAAGATCTGCCTCAATATCACTTTCGGTTAACAACACACCTGGTTTAGTAGCAAATACGCCCGCTACCAGGGTAGAATAAGGCTCAGATGATTTTTCTACCATGCGGTCAGCATGTGTGGCAATCACCAGCACATCGCCGGCTTCATAAGCATCCCGTTGTCCTGATACCGCAAAAGATTCCGCTACGTCGGCACCGGAGTTCTGTGTACCGCCATTGAAGAAGCCACGTCCGGCTTTATTAATACGGGCCACATTTACACTGGCGCTTTGGAATACCGCAATACTGCCGGATGGCCCCTGGTGATTAATCAGCATCGTGTTGCCGGTACCTGTTGTAGTAATGTGTACCACCGGTTGGCCATTGGCATTATTAAAATTGGCAAACCTGCCGGCTTTACCGGTTCCGAAGTTGGGTATAAAACCAGAAATGGCATTCCCGCCTCCATCGCATGAAGCTTCAACACCATCCCCGTTGCCTCCGGCATTGGCAGTGATGCCATTACCAGAGCCTTCGGTAAGCGCCACGACAGCAGGACCATTGCCCGCCGGGTTGGAAGAATAAAATAAACCTGCGTATCCACCTGTACCAGACGAAAGACCGAAAACGCCCGCTGTTCCAAAATTGGCGAACATGGAATTCACTTCTCCCTTTATAGCCGGAGAAGTGCCGGTAGTCCTATCCACCTTGAAATTACCGCCAATCCCGTTACCAATAGTTTTAACCGAAATCACCTCGTTGTCATTGTTTTCGTTGAAAATTTCAAACCTGCCCGCCTTACCGGTTGAAAAGGTCGGAACCCAGGCATATAACGCGTTACCCGCGCCATCTATATTTGTTTCCACCCCATTACCATCTTTGCCGGCATTGGCAGTAATGGCATTACCATTACCATCCGTCAGCGCTATCAGTGATGCCCCGTTACCCGCAGGGTTGGAAGCATAGAACAAGCCCGCACGTCCGCCGGTACCGGAGGAAACACCAAAGACACCGGCTGCGCCGAAGTTGCCAAAAATGGTATTTACTTCAGCTCTTACAGCGGCGCCCACACTATTGGTGTTATTTACGAAGAAGGAAGAGGCATTACCCTGGGTATTATCAGGAATATTTCCGTTACCGTTTGTTTCTACTTCCAGGATATTACCGGTTGTATTGGTATTATTGAAATTTTCAAAACGTCCGGCCCGGCCTGTGCTGTTATTTAACCCTACCTGGCCCAGTACGCCTACAGCCGTACCGCTGGTGTTAGTAGATATAAACCCTCTCACTCCATAACCACCGCCATCATTGCGGCCTACCACTGCGCCGGCAATATCACTGGTAGTACGTCCTACCACCGCCTCTCCGCCACCGTTGTTATCACCAACCACGCCTGCGGAGGTTTGCATGGAGCTAATACCATGTACGCCAAAACCCGCGCCTGTGCTACTACGTACACCCG
Source organism: Chitinophaga hostae (assembly GCF_018224885.1). Lineage (GTDB taxonomy): Bacteria > Bacteroidota > Bacteroidia > Chitinophagales > Chitinophagaceae > Chitinophaga > Chitinophaga hostae. Next base: position 71,536 of record NZ_JAGTXB010000002.1, read on the forward strand.
CGCCATTACCAGAAGTAGTTACATTTATAACGGTACCGTTTCCAACCGTGTTGGCATTTAACACACTATTGTTATTGGCATTGTTGAAAATAGACATGTTGGCAGGTATACCGTTATTGCTGGTAGCGTTTAACCCGGTACCGGTATTGCTATTAGCATATACCCCGTAACCATTGGCAGAGGCATTACCATACACGCCCAATCCATTAGGCGTTACGCCATACACCCCCCATCCGGAGCCATTCTGAGATCCATACACCCCTACACCCAGTCCACCGGTGCCGTTATTGATACCTCTTACAGCACTTGAAAACCCACCCGGTGAAGCAGAAGATACAATACCCCTGACAGCGGATATGTTGCTGGTAGCCGTATTGTTCACGCCTTCCAGGGAGGTCCCGTCTCCATCATTGGTGATGCTGAAAAGGGTGCCCGCATTATTTTCTGTTGCTATAAAAGGCAGCGTAAGACCGCCACCCGGAGGTGCGCCGGCTACCCATTGTGCGCCATCGTACTTAAGTATTTGTCCGGCCGCCGGTGCCACATTGCTCACTGGTTGTCCTTGTAAGGCCTTTACACCGGGATTGGGATAGTTGCCGCTTAGGTCTCCACCCGCCGGGCCATTAGGAGGTAAAGTTGTTGGGATAACACCAGGCGCAATTTTGACCAGGGTTACTTTTCCATCGCCAATTGATGGATTAGGATAGTTACCTGAAAGATCGCCGCCGGCAGCAATACCGTTAATATTGCCGGCAGGGCCTTGTATGCCTTGCGGGCCGGCCGGACCAATAGGTCCAACTGGTCCCTGTGGTCCTGCAGGACCGGCTGGTCCTACTGCTCCTGCTACACCCGGATCGCCCTTTGCTCCTTGTGGTCCTGCCACACCCGCTGGTCCAACCGGTCCAACTGGTCCCACCGGACCTGCTACACCCGGATCGCCTTTGGCACCTTGTGGTCCTACAGCACCAGCTGGTCCCACTGGCCCCACCGGACCTGCCACACCCGGATCGCCTTTGGCACCTTGTGGTCCTACAGCACCAGCTGGTCCAACCGGTCCCACCGGACCTGCTACACCCGCATCTCCTTTGGCCCCCTGTGGCCCTACAGCCCCTGCTGGTCCAACCGGTCCCACTGGTCCTGCTGCACCCGGATCGCCCTTAGTACCCTGAGGTCCTGCAGGCCCTGCTGGTCCTTGTGGCCCCGCCGGTGCATTGGCCGCAAACAAAGCATAAGGAACACTCATCAACTGGGAAACACCCAGTTCACTGAAATTGCTACCATTCACAGAAATTTCAACCCTTAAGTATTGATTGGCATTGGCCCATGGAACGGCGCTGTAGGTACCGGTTAAAGGGGTACCTTTACCAATTTGTAAAGTGAACAGTCCCAGGTTATTGGTGGAGGCATTATGCGTTTCCTGGTATTGTACGGGCCCTGCTGCAGACCCACCCAATATTGAAAAGCGCACTGTTAGCGACTGATTGCCGAGTATCGTGCCGTTGGCATTGCGGGCTACCGCCTGGTAGTTGGTGCCGGTAAGTCCGCTTTGAGCCTTTGCAACCTGAAATGATACCGTTAACAGCACTATAGCCAGGTAACATATCTTTTTCATAATAATCATTTTTTTGAGTTTATAGTGCGCTTAATTCTTTTTATGAGGAGCCGGAGCACCGCTTCCATCCTGGTTAGGCACCGAAGTTGGAGTTGGCTGCAGGGCCTTGTCTTGTTTTAAATTATTGCTGGCCTCCTTTGCACTGACATCTGATGGTATCGGAGTGGTTTTTTTGCTGGCCGCTGCCGCCTTCAGCGTACTATGGGAAGGCTGGTAATCGGTAAAAAGCCGCTTCTTGGTGGGAGTAGATATAACTGAAGGATCAGGCTTTGTTTGCACAGACCGGGACTGCATATCAGCAATGTCCTTCTTCAGACTGGGAAATAAGGCATCCCGGACCTTGCCGGTTCCGCCGCCTGTTTGCTCAAACCGCGCCTGCGCATTTGCATAAGTAAATCCTGCTACCAGGAAAAAGAAGAGTAAAATCAGTGATTTCATATGAATGAGAATTATGGATGCATGAATGAATAATTGTTTTATCGATTGGTATGGATGTTTGTGCTTTTCCTGTTTCATCCCTTATATGGCTGCCTTATGGCTGCACGGCTTCATCCCGCGATCCACCAATGTTATAGACCAGCGAAAATTTCAGGGTTCTTTTTTGCATAAGGGTTTCCCCGGTAGGCATCTGGTAGGCAATGTCGAGCGCCAGGTTGGACACACGTACACCTAAACCCGCTGAGAAATGCTGCCGGTAACCTTTATTGGGATGTTCATAGAAATAACCTGCCCGTACAAAAAATGCCTGCCGGTAAGCATACTCAATACCGGAGCCGATGGTAAACTCCCGCAGCTCTTCATGAAAGCCATCAGGAGCATCTCCAAATGAGGAAAACATAGCAGCTACCACACCCCGGTTAGGATCCTTACCTTTCAGGATCTGGCTGGTTTCAATACCGTTCGAATCCAGCGCATACAATGGGGGAGTAGGTACCAGCAATTTGTTGATATCCACTGAGAGTGTGAATTCATGCTCATGTGTATGCACAAACGTATAGCCGCCACCGATACGAAGGTTCATCGGCAGAAAACTCTTCCTCGTATTATCATCGGTGTATTGCAGCTTGGTACCGATATTGGTAATACTCACGCCAAAGCAATAGCGGTTGCCAAAATCAAGACGGTCCACACTGTTCTGATAGTAATAGCTGATATCGCCGGCCATGGCTGATGCAGGTTTCTGCTGCAGGTTGTTGTAGGAGCCCTGCCCCAGTTGGCTGCGTATATATCTCAGGCCTATTGCCAGCGACATGTGGTTGCCCAGTTTCCGTGCATAAGCGCCATCTACTGCAAATTCTTTGGGGTTATAATCCTGCAGTACGGTGCCGTTTTCATCGCGGAAAGTCACCGTGCCATAGTTGAAATATTTCATGGAAAGGCCTATTCCTTCTGTTCCATTCCAGGTTTTATAGCCGGATACGTAGCCCATATTCGACTTATTGTTATTTAATTCCCACATCCATGGCGAGTAATTGGCACTCACTCCCCAGTCGCCTGCAAAAACTATTTTTGCGGCATTGGAAAACAGGGAATTGGCATCAGGGGTTAATCCTACTGATGCATCGCCCGTGCCGCTGCTTCTGGCATCAGGGTTCACCAGCAAAAAACTTGCGCCGATGTTAGGAGGTTTCTGGGTCGTTTTCTGCGCCGATAAAGTAGTAGCTGCTGTCAGCGCACCTGTAAGAAGTAAAATTGTATAACCATGTTTCATGTGTCATCAGTTAAATAGTGATCGGGATTACTGCACGATGAGCTTTTCGAAGAAGATACTGCCGTCAACATTGAGCATAACCGTGTAAATGCCGGCTGCAAAATGATTCACAGGCAATACCACCGTGTTTTTACCCGCACCAAGTTTCAGGAATTGATGGTAAACGTTTTGTCCGGCAGGGTTGATAACCTCAATGGTTAAATTCACATTGGCCAGCAGGTCAAACTGGATTTTTGTATTGGTAACAGCCGGGTTGGGGAATATAATATAGCTCTTGACCGCGCTGACACCGGGAGGGAGTTTGGGAAATTCTTCCGGTTGCTGGAATCCCTGTGTCAGCAGAACCTTTCCATTCGTGATGGGCAATACAATTGCCTCTCCCACGGTGTACTGGATCTGGATGTTTTGAACTACGCCACTGCCGCCTGCTGTAGCCACCACCTGCCGGTTAAGGATGAACTGGGCTTTTGATGACATACAGGTACAGGTCAGTAACAACAGCGCACAGGTGCAGCTGAGTACAAATGTTCTCATATAAAAGTATTAATCAGTAAATAAGATGCGGGAATGATGCTACAACAACGCTATGCCGGGAATGTCACTACAGTAATACATTTACCTGTGTTAGGGTATAAGTGTACAGTTTTTCATTTGTGATGTTTATTTAGGGAAAACTGATGGCCGAATGATGCGCTGATGGTTCTTCATTTTTTCCGGGGGCGTGTATTCGTCTATTTAACAATTCACTACAAATCTGATCGAAATATGGGAGCCGGAAAACTATAATTTAACTTTTGGTTGTATTTGATAAAAAAATGGTAGATACGAACTTAAAACTGGTTTTGGGTGAGGTATTTATAAAGCATAATTATAATGTAATAAAACGCCTGCGCCCGTTTAAAAGAAATAACAATTTGGAAAAGCTGCTCATTTTATTTATTGTCAAAAATAAATTACCTTTGCCCCCCAAATTGCATTATTTAGTCACTTTAATATTATGGCAGACTTAAAATTTCAAAGGAACTTTGGTATTGCGGCGCACATCGATGCGGGTAAAACCACTACCACAGAACGTATCCTGTATTATACAGGTAAATCCCACAAAATTGGAGAGGTGCACGAGGGTGCTGCTACAATGGACTGGATGGCACAGGAGCAGGAAAGAGGTATTACCATCACATCTGCGGCAACCACTTGTTTCTGGAATTTTCCAACCTTACAAGGTAAAGCCTTACCTGATACCAAGCAATATAAATTCAACATCATCGATACCCCGGGTCACGTGGACTTTACCGTTGAGGTAGAGCGTTCCCTGCGTGTACTGGATGGTCTGGTGGCATTGTTCTGCGCTGTATCCGGTGTTGAACCTCAGTCTGAAACCGTTTGGCGCCAGGCTAACCGCTACCGTGTACCACGTATCGGTTTCGTAAATAAAATGGACCGTTCCGGTGCCGACTTCCTGAACGTGGTTAAACAGGTAAAAGAAATGCTGGGTGCCAACCCCGTTCCTTTAACCCTGCCAATCGGTGCTGAAGACACTTTCAAAGGTGTTGTAGACCTGATTACCATGAAAGGTATTATCTGGGACGAAGAAGGTAAAGGTGCTACCTACCAGGAAATTCCTATTCCGGAAGATATGGTGGCTGAAGCAGAAGAGTGGAGAGCTAAACTCGTAGAGGCAGTTGCTGAATACGATGACACCCTCATGGAGAAATTCTTCGAAGATCCTAATTCTATCTCTGAAGATGAAATCCACGAAGCTATTCGTAAAGCAACCATCGATATCGCTATCATCCCAATGATGTGCGGTTCTTCCTTCAAAAACAAAGGCGTTCAGAAAATGCTGGATGCGGTTTGCCGTTACCTGCCTTCTCCAATAGATGTGGAAGCTGTTAAAGGTACCGATCCGGACAGCGGTGAAGAACTGGAACGTAAACCTTCTGCTAAGGAACCTCTGGCTGCACTGGCATTCAAAATTGCTACCGATCCTTTCGTAGGCCGCCTGGCATTCTTCCGGGTTTATTCCGGTCACCTGGATGCAGGTTCTTATGTACTGAACACCCGTACCGGTAAAAACGAGCGTATCAGCCGTATCATGCAGATGCACGCTAACAAGCAGAACCCTATCGATTTCATCGAAGCCGGTGATATCGGTGCTGCTGTTGGTTTTAAAGATATCAAAACCGGGGATACCCTGTGTGATGAAAAATCACCGATTATCCTGGAATCTATGACCTTCCCTGAACCGGTTATCCACATCGCTATTGAGCCTAAAACTCAGGCAGACGTTGATAAAATGGGTATGGCTATCGCTAAACTGGTAGAAGAAGATCCTACCCTGAAAGCAAAAACTGACGAAGAAACCGGCCAAACCGTATTGAGCGGTATGGGTGAGCTTCACCTCGAAATCATCGTTGACCGTATGCGTCGTGAGTTCAAGGTAGAAGTTAACCAGGGTGCTCCGCAAGTTGCTTACAAGGAAGCGCTGACTACCAAAGTTGAACACCGTGAGGTATTTAAAAAGCAAACCGGTGGTCGTGGTAAATTTGCTGATATCCAGATCGAAATCGGACCTGCAGATGCTGAATGGCTGAAAGAAAATGAAGGTAAATCCCTGCAGTTCATCAACGATATCTTTGGTGGTTCCATCCCTAAAGAATTCATCCCGGCTGTACAGAAAGGTTTCGAACAGTCACTCAACCAAGGTGTGCTCGCTAACTTCCCGCTGACCAGCTTAAGAGTTCGCTTGTTCGACGGTTCCTACCACCAGGTGGATTCCGACGCCATGTCATTCGAGTTGTGCGCTAAATCTGCCTTCCGTGAAGCTGCCCGCAAAGCTAAACCAGTATTGCTCGAGCCTATCATGAAAGTGGAAGTACTTACTCCGGATCAATACATGGGTGATGTTACAGGTGACTTGAACCGCCGTCGTGGTATGCTGGAAGGTATGGACTCCAAAAATGGAGTACAGGTAATCAAAGCAAAAGTTCCGTTGAGCGAAATGTTCGGTTACGTAACTCAGCTGCGTTCCCTGTCTTCAGGTCGTGCAAGCTCTATCATGGAATTCTCTCACTATGCTCCGGCTCCAAATAACGTAGCTGAAGAAGTGATAGCTAAAGTGAAAGGCAAAGTAAACGCTTAATCATAGCTTTTTATATCAGAAAGGTTGTCCTGCCAAAGCGGGACAACCTTTTTGCTTTTATAGCACTAACTGACATGAAAATGCTATTGCCATGAAAAGAATATTCGATATTATTACAGTAATAATAACCTACAACTGCAATTTACTTTTTGCTAACTGCCAGGGTCCTGTTCTACAGGACCTTTTTTTATGCCCACGATAGGGGGAGTTTTCTCTTTTGGCGTCATTGTAATGGAATGTAATCCACGTAACCTATATTTTTTACGGATAGTTCAGATTCAATATGTCAACAGCGTTATTACAAGCACCTCCTACAACTGTGGTATCTATATCGGGAGAAATGGTTAAACTTACTTCCGGCCTTGACCTGATTCTGCCCTGCTGGAATCCCTCGGGACCATGGGTGGAATCACTCATCAGGCACTATCATGAAGTAACCACCCTGATGGGACAGGTACCGGTGCAGCTCATACTGGTGAATGATGGTTCCGTGAAAAATTTTACACAACAACATATTGCATGGCTGGAAGCCGCCATTCCCGGTATCATCATTGTAAGCTACAGCCGGAACAGGGGCAAGGGCTATGCGGTCAGAGAAGGGGTAAAACGCTCCCAGCACGCTTTTCAGATATATACTGACCTCGATTTCCCATTCGGGGTGAATGCAGTTAAAGAAGCCTACGACCGGTTACAACAGGGGCTGGATGTAGTGGCAGGGGAGAGAGGGGCCGCCTATTTGCGTGAATTGCCCCGCAAACGCCGGGTAATTACCCGCATCAGCCGCTTCTTAAACAGAATAGTACTCGACCTCAAAGTTGACGACGCACAAGCAGGCTTGAAGGGCTTTAATGCCTATGGCAGAAATATACTGCTGAAAACCCGTATTGATGGTTTTCTGTACGACAGCGAATTCCTCTATCACGCCGGACGGCGCCCCCAGGCCAAAATTGGTGCAATCGCAGTATATTGCCGCCCGGGAATACAGTTCTCCTCCTTCCGTATAAAGCTTTTATTGAAGGAAATGGTGAACTATTGCAGGATCATCGGCTCTAAAGCCGCTTAATTTTTTATGGAACCAACGAACAGGATACTGATCAGTGTGGATGTGGAGGAATTTGATATTCCGGAAGAATTCGGTCAACAGGTATCGCTGCAGGAGAAGCTGGAAATCTCCAGAAGCGGATTGCTGGCCACACTGGCGCTATTTGAAAAATATAATGTGCGGGCTACCTTTTTTGTAACAGCCTACTGGGCACAACACTACCCCGAATTAATCAGGCAGGTAGCCGCAAAGCACGAAATAGCCTCTCACGCTTATTATCATAGCTCATTTAACGATGCCGACCTGGAAGGGTCGAGGATCGCCCTGCAGGAAATCAGCGGACAAACAGTCCAGGGCTTCCGCATGCCCCGTTTGCGGAAAGTGAATATGCAGGCGCTCAAAGATGCAGGATATCTTTATGACGCCTCCGTGAACCCCACCTGGCTCCCGGGAAGATATAACAACTGGCATCTGCCAAGAACCGTTTTTAAGGAAAATAATACGTGGATTATTCCCTCTTCCGTATCTCCCCTGATCAGGTACCCCATATTCTGGCTGAGCGTTAAAAATATGCCATTGTGGCTCACCCGGCATTTTAGCAAGCAGGTACTGAAGAAAGATAATTATCTCTCTTTCTATTTCCATCCATGGGAGCTCATCGATATCAATGCATATACTTTACCTACCTATATTCGCCGGGTTTCCGGGGAAAAAATGCAACGGAAAATGGACGGATTCCTGAGTTTTTTACAAAAACACGGAACTTTCTGCACACACCTGGACCTGCTAAAGTCGCAGTAGTACTGTGTTTCCCGTCAGATTTCCTTATGATTTGTGCAGTCAGACAAGAAACAGCCCTCTTTTATGCAACAACATGAACGTTATAAATGTTATAGTTATAATGAATAAGGATAAGTATTCATGTTGTGAGAATTTTCGAACTGTACAGTAATGTTTTTTCAGATTTTTTTATAAAGATGAATACTTATTAGGTTCATTTTCAGTAGTTTTGTGGAAGACAAGTACTATTGTCACGTGATGTTTGTTGAACGACGATGTTGACTACCTCCCCATTATCCCCCTGCCGCTTACTTTTAATAGCTGATTTGAACAGCTTAAATGCAAATGGAAGCATTTGCCCGGTAATTTCTTATTCATTCAATAGGTTAATTTGTTAAAACTAAAAATGAGACTATGAAAAGAATTCGTCTATTAGCCCTTGCAATTTCAGCTGTATTGTTTGGTTCTGCTGCTAACGCCCAAATTCAGAAAGGAAATATTATGGTAGGCGCCGATCTTACCAATATCAATGTGGTTTTCCAGAAAGAGAGTACAGCATTTAATTTTAATCTTACACCAAAGGTTGGTTGGTTTATCAAAGATGGTCTGGCTATTGGTGGTTACGTTGAATTCGGAGCCAATACCACCAAAAATAAAGTCACAGACACAAGAGCTTCCAATACCAATTACGGCGTAGGTGCTTTTGCCCGCTATTTTGTGGAAGATAAAAATGTCCGGAAAATGGAGTTTTCCAAGAGGGTGCGGTTCTTTGCAGAGGCGAATGCCGGCTTTGCGGGTACCAATCCGGCGAGCGGTGCTTCTACCAACGGTTTTAACGTGGGTATAGGCCCAGGTATTTCCTATTTTATTACACCAAATATTGGTTTGGAAGGATTGTTTAAATACGACCTTACTGTAGGTGGAGGAAATTCAACGACTGCTAACAGGCTGAGCCTGGGGGTAGGCTTCCAGATCTACCTGCCATCTGCCAAAGCCAAGCAGATTTATAGAGAAGAAAGAGGTAAATAAAATCGCATAAGATAAAAAAATGTAATGGTTACAGCGACATTCTGTTCGCTGTAACCATTTTTATTGGCAATCCTAACCGCAGGATGGCGGTCTGAACAAAATGAACAGGTGCGGTCAAAATGAATTAATTGAACGAAGGCTTTTAGAGAGGAACCTGTTATTTTAGTATTATATCTGCCCGTGCAGAAAGGGGATTGCTGAAAACCCGGGATAGAGTAAGCATTCATCCATCAATACTCCGGTTATGATCAACACCATACTCCTGGCAGTCCTGAAGTTCCTGAGCACTGTTGCAGGCGCGCTTTAATTGTTACCTCATCACGTGGGAATAATTTCCCTATGGGATTGCCGAAAACCATTTAACAGAGTAGGCGTAGTTAAAAAAATCAGCACATGATGCTTGATGCCTTACACACATTTCTGCAAGGGTTACTGGCGTTGCTGGTATCAGCCCTGGGCGGAATATAGCCGTTCAACCTTGTTTGTAAAGGAAAGTCAATATCACGACTTTTAAGCTATCTGTTGGATAGCTTCCATTGAAAGAAACCCACGAATTGTCTGCTATGAACAATTCGTCCTTTTTATCGCGAAGGCTCCGGTATTAATACCGGGGCTTTTTTATTTTTAATAAAATGAGCCATGATAGCGAAATGAACAACAATATATTAGGACGCCGAACTGAACAAAATGAACGAATGAAATTAGATGAATAGCCATTAATTTCGGCCAACACTTAAAAAAGAAAGTGTACTGGGATTGCCGAAAACCAAATCAAGAGAGTAGGTATCACCCGTAGTAAAAACTATCTTATGGCTTTACTGTCTCAATTACTGGCAACTATCGTTGCATTGCTGCAATCTCTGCTGGGAGGTCTGTAAGAAGATTTTCCCCGGTAAGGGATCCATACTAAGTGATGCTATTTCCCTTACGCACATCATCCAGAGGCTGTTCATAACATGAACAGCCTTTTTTTATCAATCGATTTCCGATGAAACCTGCCATGGCGGCGTAATGAACAGGACGCCTGTATGGTTGCAGAATGAACAAAATGAACGACTGCTTATTGAATGATAGCTTTTAATTTTAAACCTGTTAACTGAATAACAACTGGGGATGCCGAAAACCAGGAAATAGAGTAGGCAGTATCTTATAAAAACCTTTTCCATGGACTTACTGAATCAACTGCTGGCATTAATCTTAGGATTAATTAAATCATTATTGGGTGGTTTACCGCTTTAATCGGATGGTCGTTCGACCATAGGTGTATTTAAACCACTTTAATTATTCAGCAAAGGGTTGTTCCTGGAAAGAGGGAGCAACCCTTTGTCTTTTCCCCGTTTGTACGCCGGCAGATTCTCCGGTCCACCTATCATTAATTACGGCCTGTGCCGTATCGTTCGTAACGCATACCTGGTTATGACTTTAATTTTGAGCCGTTCCCCGGAAGTGGTGACAGCAATCCTCCCTGATTCCAACTTCTCCCAAAAAAAATTGTAAAGAAATTCTCCTTTTTTTGGTTTTGAAATTTGTTTTCCTATATTTGTCAAAATGAGCATGTGAAGTTACCTTAAGGCTTAACACACACACAATGAATGTTTTCTGAGGCCTTATGATTAAATAATTTCCTTTTCTCCTCCTCCCAACTGCCGCCGGTGCTGTTCCTTTGCCCGGGATCTTTTATTTTTTCCTGAGATTTATTTGCCAAATAGAAAAAACGGGTTACCTTTGCCCTCCCAAATTGTATTGGGAAAAAACAAGAAGAAGTTCATTGCATATGTCTCAGAGAATAAGAATCAAGCTGAAGTCCTACGATCATAACCTGGTAGACAAGTCTGCTGAGAAGATCGTTAAAACCGTGCGTAACACGGGTGCCGTGGTAACAGGTCCAATTCCTTTACCTACCGAGAAGAAAATATTTACAGTATTACGTTCTCCGCACGTAAATAAGAAAGCGCGCGAGCAGTTCCAACTGTGTACACACAAACGTTTACTGGATATTTACACGTCTTCTTCCAGAACTGTAGACGCGCTGAGCAAGCTCGATTTACCTTCCGGAGTAGAAGTTGAAATTAAAGCATAGGACAACAGCAAGGCGGGCGAAAGGCCGGCCTTTTATTGATTTATGGTTATCCTGTTGATTATCAGCAAGATAACAATTTTAACAAGCAAACATAGGTCGCGCCTTCTGGGCGGCCGCCCAATAAATGTATTTAAACCGCCCATCCTGGGGATAGCACGAAATCCCCCAGGCGCTGGGTAAAATCATATAAAAAATGAAAGGTATTATTGGCAAAAAGATTGGTATGACCAGCATCTTCGAGTCTAATGGTAAGCAAACAGCCGTTACCATTATCGAAGCGGGTCCCAACGTTGTAACCCAGGTAAAAAGCCTGGAAACAGATGGTTACAATGCAATTCAGGTTTCTTTCGGTGAGAAGAAAGAAAAACACACTACTAAAGCTGAAAGCAGTCACTTCGCGAAAGCAAGCACCTCTCCCAAACGTTTTGTAAAAGAATTCCGCAATCCGGACGTACAGAAAGCCCTCGGTGAATCTATCACCTGCGAAATCTTCGCAGAAGGTGAGACAATTGACGTTGTAGGCACTTCCAAAGGTAAAGGTTTCCAGGGTGTTGTAAAACGCCACGGATTCAGTGGTGTGGGTGAAGCTACCCACGGTCAGCACGATAGAAGCAGGGCTCCTGGTTCTGTTGGTGGATCATCTTATCCTTCCCGCGTTTTCAAGGGTATGCGTATGGCCGGCCAGACAGGTAACGAAAGAGTGAAAGTGAAAGGTCTGAAGATCGTGAAAATATTCCCTGAAAAGAATTATATCCTAGTAAGTGGTTCCGTTCCCGGCCACATTGGTTCAATCGTTTTAATCCAGAAGTAACATGCAAATCGATATTTTAAATATAGAAGGTAAGAAAACCGGAAGGTCAATTGAACTTCCTGAGGAGATCTTTGGTGTTGAGCCTAACAACCACGTAATCTACCTGGCTGTTAAACAATACCTCGCTGCTCAGCGTCAGGGTACCCACAAGGTAAAAACCAGAGCTGAAGTACAAGGTGCTTCCCGCAAACTGCACAAACAAAAAGGTACAGGTGGCGCCCGTAAAGGTAACATCCGTAACCCACTTTATAAAGGTGGTGGTACCATCTTCGGACCAAAACCACACGGTTGGGGTTTCAAACTGAACAGAAAAGTGAAAGATCTCGCTAAGATCTCTGCCCTGTCAGTAAAAGCTAAAGAAAACAGCATCATCGTTGTTGAAGATCTGCAGCTGGAAACACCAAAAACCAAACAATTTGTTGGTTTCCTGAAGAACCTGAACATCAATGTAGAAGGCAGAAAGACTATGTTCATCACGCCTGAATACAATGACAATGTTTACCTGTCTTTAAGAAACATCCCTACTGTAGACGGTACTGTTCTGAGCGACGTAAACACTTACGACATCATGAACAGCAACTATATCGTGTTCACAGAAAGCGCTGCTAAAATCTTCACTGAAGAGCCTGCAGAAGCTTAGGATGTCAAAACCAATTAACAAAACAAGCTAAGAGCTGAGGCGAATAGCAAAAAGTTATAAAGAAAATGAAACTTTCTGACGTTTTAATCAAACCGGTGGTATCCGAAAAGGTTAATAAAGCAACCGAAAAATTCAACCGCTACTACTTCATTGTTGACAAAAAAGCCAACAAACTGGAGATCAAAAAAGCAGTAGAAGAATTTTACGGCGTAACCGTAGCAGATGTAAACACTGCTGTAATGCCAGGTAAAGCTAAATTCCGCTTTACTAAAGCCGGTTTCATCGCAGGTAAAAAACCGTCTTACAAAAAGGCGATCATTACCGTTGCAAGTGGTGAAACTATAGATCTGTATGCTAACATGTAGTGCCGTTCCGGCCTGAACAGCCGGGATGTGGATGTATATACAGATCACTATTTATATTTAATAACATTTAACTTTTTAGGAAGTAATGGCACTGAAGAAGTTCAAACCAATGACGGCCGGTACCCGCTGGAAAATAGGCAACGCTTACGCTGAGCTGACATCGGATACCCCGGAAAAAAGCCTGCTGGAACCAATTAAAAGAACCGGCGGTAGAAATGCGCAAGGAAGAATGTCCATGCGCTACATAGGTGGTGGTCACAAGAAACAATACCGTGTAATTGATTTCAAACGTGATAAGGAAAATGTACCAGCTACAGTTAAAACAATCGAATACGATCCTAACCGTAGCGCATTCATCGCACTGGTAAACTATGCAGATGGTGAAAAACGTTACATCATTGCTCCACAGGGCTTACAGGTTGGCGGTACCGTTATCAGCGGTGCTGACGTAGCTCCTGAAGTAGGTAACGCTTTGCCTTTGAAGAATATGCCACTGGGTACTGTTGTACACAACATTGAGCTGCAGCCTGGTAAAGGTGGTGCGATCGCAAGAAGCGCCGGCGCCTATGCACAGTTGTCCAACAAGGAAGAAAAGTATGCCGTTCTGAAAATGCCTTCCGGTGAGCTCCGCAAAGTATTAAGTACTTGTAAAGCTACTGTAGGTACTGTTTCTAACTCCGATCACGCCCTGCAATCCATCGGTAAAGCAGGTGCTAACCGTTGGAGAGGTATCCGCCCCCGCAACCGTGGTGTGGCTATGAACCCTGTAGATCACCCGATGGGTGGTGGTGAAGGTAAATCTTCCGGAGGCCATCCAAGATCAAGAACTGGTAAATATGCGAAAGGTCTGAAAACCAGAAAACCGCATAAGAGTTCTGATAAGCTGATCATTAGCAGAAAAAACGGTAAAAAATTATAATATTTCGGAATTCGGGCTCCGGTAGCAGTACCGGATCCCGGGTTTGAAAAATCATAAATCAGTAAGACATGGCTCGTTCCATAAAAAAAGGTCCTTACGTAGACCTGAAATTAGAAACAAAAGTTGAGAAGATGAATACCGGTACCAAGCGTTCTGTTATCAAGACCTGGAGCCGTCGTTCTACTATCACACCTGATTTCGTTGGTCACACTTTCGCTGTTCACAATGGCAACAAATTTATTCCTGTTTATGTAACAGAATTCATGGTTGGTCATAAACTGGGCGAATTTGCTCCTACACGTAACTTCAGAGGACACGTTAACAAGAAAATGTAAATTATAGTCTGAGGTTTGAGGTTTGAAGTATTCAGTTTCAAACCTGTAACATCAAACGTCAGGCGTCAGACACTTAATAATAAAAGAAATTAATTACAATGGAAGCAGTAGCTAAGCTGAATAATAATCCTACATCTCCCCGCAAAATGCGTTTGCTGGCAGACTTAATCCGTGGTCTGGATGTAGAAAAGGCTTTGAATATTTTGAAATTCCATCCGAAACACCCAAGCGTACCTTTAGAGAAACTGCTGGTATCCGCTATCGCTAACTGGAAAGTTAAAAACGAAGGTGCAAGGGTAGAAGATGCTAACCTGATCGTAAAAACCGTTTTTGTTGATGGTGGCCGCACACTGAAAAGAATGCGCCCAGCTCCACAGGGAAGGGGTTACCGTATCCGCAAGAGAAGTAATCACGTAACGATTGTAGTTGACGGTAAAGCACAGTAATCCGTGCACATCGGAAACGAAACAGAAACAAAACTATTAAATTAATAGACAAATAACCAGAACATGGGTCAGAAAACAAATCCTATTGGTAACAGGTTAGGTATCATCAGAGGATGGGACTCTAATTGGTATGGCAGCAAAAAAGATTTTGCTACCAAACTGATCGAAGATAACAAGATCAGAACTTATCTGAATGCCCGTATCAACAAAGGTGGCATCTCAAGAGTTGTGATCGAAAGAACTTTAGGTAAGTTAATCATCACTGTTCATACTTCTAAGCCTGGTATCATCATTGGTAAAGGCGGTAACGAAGTTGATCGCATCAAGGAAGAACTGAAGAAACTGACAGGTAAAGAAGATGTTCAGATCAACATCCTCGAAATCCGTCGTCCCGAAATGGATGCTAACATCGTTGCTGAAACAATTGCAAAACAGATTGAAAGCCGTATCAACTACAAACGTGCTATCAAAATGGCAATTGCTACTGCGCTGAGAATGGGCGCCGAAGGTATCAAGGTTAAAATCAGCGGCCGTTTAGGTGGTGCTGAAATTGCCCGCTCCGAAGAAATGAAACAAGGTCGCGTGCCTTTACATACTTTCCGTATGGATATCGACTACGCTTCCCTGTTCGCTTTAACGGTTTATGGTAAAATCGGTATCAAAGTATGGATCTGTAAAGGTGAAGTACTGGGTAAACGCGATCTTAACCCGAACGTTTTAACCGGTAAAGAAGGCGATAACCGTGGCACTGGTCATGGTGGTGAAAGAAGAGAACATCACGGTGAACGTAGAGATAACCGCGGTGGTGGCGAAAGAAGAGGCGGTGGAGAACACCGTGGCGGCGGCCGCAGATAGTATCTGGCGGTAGAGCAGACATTAACAATTACTATTAACATTAACAACATAGACGATGTTACAGCCAAAAAGAACGAAACACAGGAAGATGCACAAAGGCCGCATCAAAGGGAACGCTAAAAGAGGCGCTACCCTCTCCTTTGGTACTTTCGGTCTTAAAGCATTAGAACCTAAGTGGATCACCGACAGGCAGATTGAAGCTGCACGTGTGGCGCTGACAAGACACATGAAACGTGAAGGTAACGTGTGGATCCGCATATTCCCTGACAAACCTATCACTGCTAAGCCTTTGGAAGTGAGGATGGGTAAAGGTAAAGGTGCCCCTGACCATTGGGCAGCAGTAGTAAAGCCAGGTAGAATTTTATTTGAAGCTGATGGCGTTTCCTTACAGGTAGCAAAAGAAGCAATGGAACTCGCAGCACAGAAACTGCCCATCAAAGTAAAATTTGTAACCAGCCGCGACTTCGTAGCTTAATTACAGGTACACAATAACTAAAATCCGGTAAACCTGCCCCGGCAGCTAACCGAATCAAATTCAATACAATGGCAAAAGAAAAGCTGGAACTGAAAGGCCTGAGCGAACAAGATCTGAAAGAGAAAATCTCTGCAGAAGAACTCCGCTTGAAAAAAATGACCTTTGGTCACGCAATTACGCCAATCGAAAATCCAATGAGCATCCGCGCCGTAAGACGCGATATCGCTCGGATGAACACCGAACTGCGTAAAAGACAACTGGGCTTCTGATCCGTCAGTCCCGGCAACACCGGGACTGCTGACATAGCATAAGTATAACACAATTTATGACCTCCTCACGGAGGGTTAAATACTTTCAACAATGACGACCGAAAGAAAATTAAGAAAAACCAGGATTGGTGTGGTTGCCAGCAACAAAATGGATAAAACCATCACCGTTAAGGTGGAGCGTAAGGTAAAGCACCCGATCTATGGTAAATTCGTGAAAAAAACTACCAAGTTCATGGCACACGACGATAAGAACGAGTGCAGCATTGGCGATACCGTGAAAATCGCGGAAACTCGTCCTTTGAGCAAGAACAAGTGCTGGAGACTGGTAGAAGTAATCGCTAAAGTAAAATAATTATTTATTTGTTTCAAGCTGTATCCGGCAATCCCGGTTACAGCCGCTGACTAAACAATATCAAATCTCATTTCGATGATACAACAAGAATCAAGACTGAGTGTAGCTGACAACAGCGGTGCTAAAGAAGTACTTTGCATCCGCGTGTTAGGTAACTCCGGTCAGGACTACGCTGGCGTAGGCGATAAGATTGTAGTAACCGTGAAGGATGCAATGCCAGGTGGCGGCGTAAAGAAGGGTATGGTTACTAAAGCGGTAATCGTAAGAACTAAGAACAAATTACGTCGTAAAGACGGTTCTTATATCCGTTTCGATGATAACGCAGTGGTACTGCTCAATAACTCAGACGAACCTCGCGGTACCCGTATTTTCGGTCCGGTTGCACGTGAGCTGAGAGACAAGGGATATATGAAAATTATCTCCCTCGCTCCTGAGGTATTATAAGATATTATCGATGGAGGGATTCAGGATTTTTACAATAAATTTCCTGAATCCCAAAATTCATAAATATTTCTTATCTTTGCAGCCCGTTTGCAAAACGAGAAAAAACATTAATCAAGCGAAACAACTGTTTCGCTTGGCGTTTATAAATAAATCAAAGTAATGAAAACTAGATTTAAGCCTAAATTCAACATTAAGAAGGGCGACCTGGTTGCGGTAATTGCCGGTGATGACAAAGACAGGACCAAAGCACGTAAAGTGCTGGAAGTTCAGCCTGATAAGGCCCGCATTCTTGTGGAAGGCGTTAACATTATTACCAAGCACACGAAGCCAACCGCTCAGAATACCAAAGGTGGTATTGTTAAGCAGGAAGCTCCTATCGCTATCTCCAATGTAATGCTGTGGGACGCCAAAACTGGTGCACCAACTAAAGTTAACAGGAAGAGAGAAAACGGTAAATTAATTCGTATCGCTAAAAAATCAGGGGAGGAAATTAAATAATGGCAAACACAAAATATACTCCGAGACTGCAGAAAAAATACCACGAGGAAGTTAAGTCTGCACTGATGAAGAAATTCAACTACAAAAGTGTTATGCAGGTTCCTCGCCTGGTAAAAATCTGCCTGAACCAGGGTATTAATGGTGCAGTAGGTGATAAGAAACTGGTAGACATTGCAGTAGACGAAATGACCCGTATCTCTGGTCAGAAAGCTATCGCTACTATGTCTAAAAAGGATATCTCCAACTTCAAACTGAGAAAGAACATGCCTATTGGTGCACGTGTAACTTTACGCAGCACAAATATGTATGACTTCCTGGATCGTTTGATCGCTGTATCTCTCCCTCGTGTACGTGACTTCAAAGGTGTGAACGAAAAAGCTTTTGATGGTCGTGGTAACTACACCATGGGTATCACCGAACAAATCATTTTCCCTGAAATCGATATCGATAAAGTAACGAAAATGTCCGGTATGGATATCACCTTCGTTACAACTGCAAACACCAACGAAGAAGCTTACGAGCTGCTGAAAGAAATGGGTATGCCGTTTAAGGGAATGAAAAAAGATAATCAGTAAATCGAAACGATAATTTAATTATGGCAAAAGAATCCGTAAAAGCCAGACAAAGGAAAAGAGAAGCTATGGTGGCAAAGTTCGCAGAAAAGCGTGCTGCCCTGAAAGCTGCCGGTGACTACGCTGCACTGGACCAACTTCCAAAAAATGCTTCTCCTGTTCGTCTGAAAAACAGATGCCAGCTGACCGGTCGTCCTAAAGGATACATGCGTCACTTCGGCCTCTGCAGGAACATGTTCCGTGACCTGGCACTCGCAGGTAAAATCCCTGGCGTTAGAAAAGCCAGCTGGTAATTAAAAAAGAGGATCGCATTTGATTATTTATTCCATGAACAAATAATCAGATCTGTAAATCTCTGAATGTAAGTTATTTGATTCCCATCTTATTACGATTGGATATCGCATTGTAAACATTATCAAACTATTTCAACAATGGTTACTGATCCAATAGCAGACTTCCTGACACGCATCCGGAACGCGCAAATGGCCACCCACAGGATTGTGGAAATTCCGGCTTCCAAGCTGAAAAAACGCATTACAGAAATTCTGTACGACAAAGGTTATATCCTGAAGTACAAATTCGAAGAAGATACTAAACAAGGCGTAATCAAAATCGCTTTGAAGTACGATCCGATCTCTAAAGAGCCCGCTATCAAGGAAATACAACGCATCAGCCGTCCAGGTCTGCGTCAGTACGCTAAACCAGAAGAGTTTAAGCGCGTGAAGAACGGTTTAGGCGTGGCGATCATCTCCACTTCCAAAGGTGTAATGACCGATAAGGAAGCAAAAGCTCAAAACGTAGGTGGCGAAGTAGTTTGCTACGTATATTAATATATTGAATGACTGGTTGTTGCTCAACCGGTCATTCACTTAAGTTATCTGACAATTAAGCTCTCTATACGGCGCTGAACACGGATAACCGGTAAATCAATATCAAACAACTTTAAATTAAAGTTATGTCTCGTATAGGTAAAAGTCCTATTAAGTTGGCCAGCGGTGTAACAGTTACTGTTTCCCCCTCCAACGAAGTAACTGTAAAAGGCCCAAAAGGTGAACTGAAAAGAAGCATCGACAGGGAAATGAAGATAGAAGTGAAGGACGGCGTGTTAACAGTAATCCGCCCAACTGAACAGATTCGTCATAAAGCGCTCCACGGTTTATACCGCGCTTTGCTGGCTAACATGGTTGAAGGTGTGACTGAAGGCTTCAAGAAACAACTGGAACTGGTGGGTGTGGGTTACAAAGCCGCAAACAACGGTCAGTTACTGGATCTCGCATTAGGTTATTCTCACAATATCATTTTCGAAATTCCGAAAGAACTGAAGGTAGCTACCCTGACTGAAAAAGGTCAGAACCCTAAGATCATGCTGGAAGGTATCGACAATCAATTACTGGGTCAGGTGGCTGCTAAAATCCGTAGCCTGCGTAAACCAGAGCCTTATAAAGGTAAAGGTGTTCGCTACAGTGACGAAGTGGTACGTAAGAAAGCTGGTAAATCAGCTGGTAAATAAAATTTTTAATTGGCTAATCAGCTTTCAAAGCTGGTTAGCTGATTTTAACAGATATCCCGGCAGCATCGGGGTAATAAAATAAAACTCAAAATGAGCACAAAAGTTAACAGGAGACAGAAAATCCGCTACCGCATCCGTAAGAAAATCTCCGGTACTGCAAAGCACCCAAGATTATCTGTATTTCGCAGCAACAGCGATATCTATGTGCAATTGATAGATGATACCAATGGCACTACCCTGGCTTCAGCTTCTTCCCGTGATAAGGACATCAAAGCCCAGCAAGGTACTAAAATCGAAAAATCTGCACTGGTAGGTAAAGCGCTGGCTGTTAAAGCACTGGCACTGGGTCTGACCACCTGCGTTTTCGACAGAAGTGGTTATTTATATCATGGCCGCGTGAAAAGCGTAGCTGACGGAGCAAGAGAAGGCGGTCTTCAGTTCTAATCACGAGGTCCGAATCTTATAATTCTGAACAAGTAATTCTTATAAAATAAAATGGCAAAGAATTCATTCAATAAAGTAAAGGCTGGTGATCTGGAGCTGAAAGAAAAAGTGGTGGCGATCAACCGTGTTACTAAAACCACTAAAGGCGGTCGTACATTCAGTTTCTCCGCACTGGTAGTAGTTGGTAACGAAAACGGCGTTGTAGGTCATGGTCTTGGTAAAGCGAAAGAAGTGCAGCAGGCTATCACCAAAGGTATAGACGATGCAAAAAAGAACCTGATCAAGGTTCCTGTTATGCACGGCACCATTCCTCACGATCAGTTTGCTAAAGAAGGCGCTGCCAAAGTATTGATCAAACCAGCTGCCCATGGTACCGGTGTGATCGCAGGAGGTTCTATGCGTGCAGTGCTGGAAAGCGCTGGCGTAACAGACGTTCTGGCTAAATCTTTAGGTTCTGCTAATCCACACAACGTGGTGAAAGCTACTTTCAAGGCACTGGGTTTATTACGTGAGCCAATCAGCATCGCTAAAACCAGAGGCGTTTCCCTGAAGAAAGTTTTCAACGGGTAAGTAATGCCTCCCGTCTCCACGGAGATGAAGGTGTTTCCCCGCGGAAATTTTGAAAATAATTCATTAACAATTAAATTACTCCGCCTTAGGCGGATAGGGGTTTATGGCAAAGATTAAGATCACTCAAGTGAAAAGTGGTATAGACCGTCCGGAAAGGCAGAAACTGACCTTGAAGGCACTGGGCCTGACTAAGATGCATGCTACTGTTGAAGTGGAAGCAACTCCTCAGATCCTGGGAATGGTCCGTAAGGTTAATCACCTTGTAACGGTAGAAACAGTAAATGCTTAATTTTAAGTAACACTGCTGTGGGATTGTCTGCTGATAATCTTACCTTTACATTTGTGACTTTACCATTTTTATTTTAGAATAAGCGAGCGGTTAATTTCCGCGCAAGTAAAACAATTAAAACATGAATCTGCATTCATTAAAGCCTGCACAAGGCGCTGTACATAAAGAGAAACGTCTTGGACGTGGTGAGGCTTCCGGTAAAGGTGGTACCTCTACAAAAGGTAACAAAGGTATCCAGCAACGTGCTGGTTACTCCAGCAAAAGAGGCTTCGAAGGTGGCCAGATGCCCATCCAACGCCGTATGCCTAAACGCGGTTTCATCAACAATAACCGTGAAGAGTATAAAATCTTCAACCTGGGCCAGCTGGATCAATTAGTTGAAAAATATGGCCTCCAGGAGTTTAATCTGGAAAACCTGTTCATGAACGGTCTGATTAACAGAACAGCTAAAGTTAAAATTCTCGCTAACGGAGAACTGAAGACTAAGGTTACTGTTAAAGTAAACGCTATCAGCGAAAAAGCTAAACAGGCCATCGAATCAGCAGGTGGATCAGTAGAACTGGTATAAGACTTTACGACTGAGGAGACGCCTACGGAGTAGTGCGTCTTTTCATATTTAATAGCGCTATTAAACCTTTATCTTCCTGTGAAGAAATTTATCGAAACGATTAAGAATATCTGGAGTATTGAGGATTTGCGTAACCGCATCCTGACCACCCTGCTCCTGGTCCTCATCTACCGCATAGGATCCTATATCGCTTTGCCTGGCATTGATGCAAACGCGCTGACTAACTTTGAGAAGAATTCTAATCAGGGTATCCTCGGTTTGGTGAACATGTTTGCGGGCGGATCGTTTTCAAGGGCCTCCATATTTGCATTGGGTATCATGCCCTACATCTCTGCATCAATTGCTATCCAGTTATTAACGATAGCGGTTCCTTATTTTCAGAAACTGCAGAAAGAAGGTGAAAGCGGCCGCAAAAAAATTAACCAGTTTACACGTTATCTCACAGTAATAGTAACAGGTTTCCAGGCGAGCGCTTACGTAGCTTATCTGCGTAATCAATCCGGTGGCGCTATTATCCCCGAGTATGGCACCTTTTTCTTCTGGCTCTCTACAACCGTAGTACTTACAGCAGGTACCCTGTTTGTAATGTGGCTCGGTGAAAAGATCACAGACAAAGGAATTGGTAATGGTACATCCATCATCATCATGATGGGTATCCTTGCCCGTTTGCCACAGGCTTTAGTCGCTGAATTCTCCAGTAAGGTTGCAGGTGAAGCGGGTGGACCGATCCTGTTCCTCATTGAAATTGCTATCTTTATTTTAATCACGGTGGGCCTGATCCTGCTCGTTCAGGGTACCAGGAAAATACCGGTGAATTACGCCAAACGTATCGTAGGTAATAAACAATATGGCGGTGTACGCCAGTTTATTCCCCTCAAGGTAAATGCTGCCGGTGTAATGCCGATCATCTTTGCCCAGGCGATCATGTTTATCCCGGCTACTGCAATAGGCTTTGCTACTTCTTCTGAAAGTGCTTCCGGCTTTATCCGCATCTTTAGTGACCACACTAACGGCTGGTATAACCTGATCTATGCTGTACTGGTTGTCGTATTCACATATTTTTATACCGCGTTGATTTTCAATCCAACACAAATGGCGGATGAAATGAAACGTAATAACGGTTTCATTCCGGGTATTAAACCTGGTAAAGCTACTGCCGATTATATCGGTGCAGTAATGGACCGTATCACTTTGCCTGGTGCATTCTTCCTGGCATTAGTGGGTATCATGCCAGGCCTGGCTGCTGCCTTCAAGGTTAACAGTAACTTTGCTACCTTCTTCGGTGGTACGTCCCTGTTGATCATGGTGGGAGTTATCCTGGATACACTGCAACAGATTGAAAGCCAGCTCCTCATGCGTCATTACGATGGTTTGATGAGCACCGGCCGAATCAAAGGCAGAACTGCCCCGGCTAACGCATAAGTAATTGAATAAAAGGATGTTACAATAACAATAAAATAGCCACAGAAGCTTCTACGCTTTAGTGGCTATATTATTTTAACAGCCGTTAGCTGTTGGCCATCAGCTTTTATCCTGGCATCTATCGCTAAAAACCTGATTATTGCAGCCTGTTGGAAGCCGTTAGTCACTGGCAATTAGCTTTTAGCTTGCCAGTCATAGTTAAGAGCCTTGATTATTAGCAGCCAATAGCAGTTAGTTGACAGCTAACCGCCAAAAGCTAAAAGCGCAACGTATGATTCATTATAAGACGAAGGAAGAAATAGAGCTGATGCGCAAAAGCGCCCTGCTCCTGAGCGCTGCCCTGGCCGAAGTGGCCAGAACCCTGAAACCAGGGATGAGCACGCTGGAAGTGGACGCGGTTGCAGATAAGTTTATCGTGGAAAACGGCGGAACACCTTCTTTCAAGAATTACAAAGGTTTTCCGAATGCCTGCTGCATTTCTGTGAATGAAGAAGTCGTACACGGAATTCCAAATAAGTATGTGTTGAAAGACGGTGATATCCTGACAGTAGATGTGGGTGTTTATATGAATGGTTACCATTCCGATAGTGCTTATACTTTTGCCATCGGGAATGTACCCGAAAATGTGCTCCGGTTAATGACTGCTACCAAAGCCTCCCTCTATAAGGGCATTGAGAAAGCAATTGTGGGTAACAGGATTGGTGACATCTCTTACGCAATACAGGAATATACCGAAAAGGAACGCGGTTATGGCGTGGTGAGGGAACTGGTAGGACATGGCCTCGGCCGTAACCTGCATGAGGATCCTCAGGTGCCTAATTACGGTAAAAGAGGAAGCGGCCCCGTAATGAAGGAAGGATTGGTAATAGCTATCGAACCGATGATCAACCTCCGCTCCAAAGACGTTGAATACCTGGAAGATGGCTGGACCGTAGCCACCCGCGATGGCAGCCCCTCTGTTCATTTTGAACATACCGTTGCCGTAGGAAAGGGGAAGCCTGATGTACTGTCTACCTACGTGGACATTGAGCGGGAGGAAAAAAATAACCCTGAATTGAACTCAAATTACTAGTTTCAGTGTTTGGAAATGTCTAATAGAATAGGGGTTTTAGCAACAAAAAAGACAGGTTTTAGTAAGAAAACTGGCAATATTAATAATAATACAGGTAAATTTTTCTATTTCAAAAGATAAATGCTATCTTTGCAGTCCTAAAAATTTTTATGGCAAAACAGGCACTCATTAAACAGGATGGAATTATATTAGAAGCCTTGTCGAACGCTATGTTCCGTGTAAAACTGGAAAACGGGCATGAGATCCTGGCCACCATTTCTGGAAAAATGAGAATGCACTATATCCGCATTCTGCCAGGAGATAAGGTTGGCGTAGAGATGAGCCCGTACGATTTGTCAAGAGGCCGTATAATTTTCAGATACAAGTAGAACGGAAAAGGACAGGGGTGGTTGAAAGTATAATTAAACAAATATCATAACCTTTTATAAAGTATTAATCATGAAGGTAAGAGCTGCAATCAAAAAAAGAAGCGCGGATTGTAAAATAGTTCGTAGAAAAGGTGTTTTGTTGGTGATCAACAAAAAGAATCCTCGTTTTAAACAACGCCAGGGTTAATCGATTCCCCTAACGGAATTTGATTTTTTAATCAGAATCATAAAATCTAAAATAGAAATATGGCACGTATAGCCGGTATAGATCTTCCTAAAAATAAAAGAGGAGAAATTGGCCTCACCTATATCTTTGGTATAGGCCGTTCTACCGCCCAATATATCCTGAACAAGGCGGAAATTGATTTCAATAAAAAGGTGCGGGATTGGAATGACGACGAACAAGCCGCCATCCGTAACATCATCAATGGTGAGTTTAAGGTAGAGGGTCAACTGCGTTCTGAAGTACAAATGAATATCAAGCGTCTGCTGGATATCGCTTGCTACCGCGGTCTGCGTCACAGGAAAGGCTTACCGGTAAGAGGTCAGCGTACACGTACCAACAGCCGTACCCGTAAAGGTAAGCGTAAGACAGTGGCTGGTAAGAAAAAAGCAACTAAGAAATAATAAATAAAATCCCAGGTTGAAATCCCAATTCCGAATCAGAGGGGTTTCAATGACCGAGAGTCGTGTAAATTTGGGCTCTGGAATTTCATATTTGGAATTTAAATCATTATGGCAAAAGCAAATAATACAAAAACTGCTGCTAGCAAAAAGAGGGTAGTAAAAGTAGATAACTACGGAGATGTTCATATTTCCGCTAGCTTTAACAACATCATTGTCAGCATCACCAACAAGCATGGTCAGGTTATTTCCTGGTCTTCTGCTGGTAAAATGGGCTTCAGAGGTTCTAAAAAGAACACTCCGTATGCAGCTCAGCTGGCTGCACAGGATGCTGCTAAAGTTGCTATGGACTCAGGTCTGAAAAGAGCAGACGTTTTTGTGAAAGGCCCTGGAGCTGGTCGTGAAAGTGCTATCCGCGCTATCGCTAACTCCGGAATCGAAGTGAACATGATTAAAGACGTTACGCCTTTACCTCACAACGGTTGCCGTCCTCCTAAGAAGAGAAGAGTATAGTAATATATATTTACAGCATCCAGATACCAGATTTCATTAGAAGTTTGGTATCTGGACGTTGTAATTTTGTATTCATAAATGGGTGCATGATCAGGTTTTCAGATTTTTTGAAGAGCATGCATCATTAACTAAAAAATCTAAAGTATATTTAAAACATGGCAAGGTACACAGGACCAAAGACCAAAATTTCCAGAATTTTTGGTGAACCCATTCTCGGTAATGGTAAGTATTTAAGTAAGAACAGCAACCCTCCGGGTCAGCATGGTGCAAACCGTAAACGTAAACAATTAGGCGAATACGCACTGCAGCTGAGAGAAAAACAAAAGGCTAAGTACACTTACGGTTTGCTGGAGCGTCAGTTCCGTAACCTGTTCGACGAAGCTACCCGTAGAAAAGGTGTTGCCGGTGAAGTATTGATCAAATTGCTCGAAGCACGTCTGGATAACACCGTGTTCCGCCTGGGTATCGCACCTTCCCGCCCTGCTGCCCGTCAGCTGGTTTCTCACAAACACGTTACCGTTAACGGTATTGTTGTTAACACTCCTTCTTTCCAACTGAAACCAGGAGACGTTATCAGCCTGAAAAATAAAACAGCAAACAATTCTGCCCTGACCAGCGTTATTCGTGGAAAAAATCCAAAATTCAGCTGGTTGGATTGGAACGAGAAAGAAATGAAAGGTGTATTCATTGCTTATCCTGAGAGAGAGAGCGTTCCTGAAAATATCAAGGAACAACTGATCGTAGAATTGTACTCTAAGTAATAAATAATTAGTCCATGGCCAAAGGTCATGGACTAACCTCATATTTAACAAATAAATCTATCATATCAATGGCAATTTTAAATTTCCAGAAACCTGATAAGATCGTATTGCAGAAGTCTACCGACTTTGAAGCTCAATTCGAATTCCGTCCATTAGAACCAGGTTATGCTGTGACTGTCGGTAATGCGTTACGTCGCGTACTGTTGTCTTCTTTGGAGGGCTATGCCATTGTGGGTATTAAAATTGAAGGAGCTGATCACGAGTTCGCTACACTGAAAGGTGTTACGGAAGACGTTACTGAGATCATTCTGAATCTGAAACAGGTTCGTTTCAAAAGAATCTCTGAGAGCGATGTAACGAACGAAAAGATCACGCTGTCGATCAAGGGTAAAACAGAATTTCGTGCGGATATGATTGAAAAAGCCACCAGCGCTTTCCAGATCATGAATCCAGAGCTGTTAATCTGCACCCTGGATCCTTCTGCCAAGCTGGATATCGAACTGACTATCGGTAAAGGCCGTGGTTATGTTCCGGCTGAGGAAAACAAACCCAAGGATGCAGTATTCGGCTACATCGCGATCGACTCTATCTTTACGCCGATCAAAAACGTAAAGTACAGTATAGAAAACACCCGTGTGGAACAAAAAACTGACTATGAGAAACTCGTAATGGAGGTGATCACAGACGGTACTATCCATCCGGAAGAAGCAGTTAAACAAGCTTCCCGCATCCTGATTCAGCACCTGATGATCATTACTGATGAAAACATCAGCTTTGATACAAAAGACACTGAAAAAGAAGATGTAGTGGACGAACAAACACTGCAACTGCGTAAGATCCTGAAAACACCACTGGAAGATCTCGATCTGAGTGTGCGTGCATTCAACTGTCTGAAAGCAGCTAAAATCAATTCCCTCAGCGAACTGGTACAATACGAACAGGAAGAACTGATGAAGTTCAGAAACTTCGGCCAGAAATCCCTCAGCGAAATTGAACAAGTATTAGGCGAAAGAGGTCTGCACTTCGGTATGGACTTATCCAAGCTGAAACTGGAAGAAGAATAATTTCAAAATATTTAGCCTTTGATCTTTAGCTGCTAAAGCTAACTATCAAAGGCTAAAATTTTTTATCAAACAATTAAAGGCTAAAAGCTAACGGCTAATAGCTAACATTTCAACATACCTTACAATTCCTGACACGGTGTAAGGGTTAAAACAAAAATGTCATGCGTCACGGAGTTAAATTAAACAAATTAAGCAGAA
Source organism: Chitinophaga hostae (assembly GCF_018224885.1). Lineage (GTDB taxonomy): Bacteria > Bacteroidota > Bacteroidia > Chitinophagales > Chitinophagaceae > Chitinophaga > Chitinophaga hostae. The sequence continues at coordinate 99,316 of NZ_JAGTXB010000002.1, forward strand.
CTGCTTCCCACCGTAAAGCCCTGATGTCCAATCTGGCTTGCGAACTGATCAGCCACAAACGTATCACCACTACACTGGCAAAGGCAAAAGCCCTGCGTGTGTATGTTGAGCCGCTGCTGACAAGGGGAAAAACTGATTCTACCCATAACCGTAGAATCGTGTTCAGCTACCTGCAGGATAAAGAAGCTATCAAGGAACTGTTCGGTGCGATCAGTGAGAAAATAGCTACCCGTCCTGGTGGTTACACCCGTATCATTAAACTGGGCAAACGTCATGGGGATAACGCAGAAGTTGCACTGATTGAACTGGTAGATTTCAACGAAATCTATGGTAAAACAGAAGAAAAAGCTGCTGCTAAGAAAACCCGTCGTGCCGGTGGTGCTAAGAAGAAAGCAGAAGAAGCAACTGAAACTAAAGCTGCTGATACTGCAACAGAAGAAAAATCTGCTGAGTAATCTTATTCTGATCGATACGAAAAAAGGACAAAGCTTAGCTTTGTCCTTTTTTATGCCCTGTTAGATACATAAATTTCGTAATATTACAGTCGTTAGAATTATACTCCTATGAAATACCTGCACTGTGATGGCTGCGGACATGCCAACCCACTAAAATCAGAATACCTTACCTTTTGTAATGACTGCGGTAAAAAACTGCCACAAAATTTTGCAGACTGGCGGAAGCGCTATCCCATGGCCTCATTCCAGGAGTATACCCGGCAGGTGGGCATCTCTCCCAAAACAGAAAAATCAAACTTCCTGCTTGCCTGGGCGAAAAAACAGCTGCAGCCTGTGAACAGGGGAAAGGTGATACTGTTTTTTTCAGTTTTTATGCTGTTGCTCGCTGTAACCGGGACATTATTCGGTAAACGGGCCGTGTTCACTTTTATATATCCGAAAGTACCCGCCAGCTCCCTGTATAATAGTTGGCAAACCGCTACAATAGGCCGGCAGGCACTTGAAATCAGCACGCCGGTAAAGTTGTGGGTGCATGATCAGCCTATGGAAGGGGAGGAAGCAAAAGTGATAGAATATGCCAAAAGCTATAGAAATGAAGATGGTGGTGGCATCCGCATCGCGGTGAATATGTTTAGTTACCTGGCCAATGTGGCCAACAGCCTGGAAGAAGCAGTAGCTGCTTCGCATAATAGCATGCAACTGAGCGAAACAGCCACGGAAATGGACTGCAAGTCCGTGCCCGTACTGATTTCCGGCATGAGGGGCGTACTCGAAGAAGGAAGCTACCTTTACAAAGGCGGAATCCGCCTGGCTTTTTGTAATCTCGTGATGACGAAAGGAAGCAGCCGCTGGCAAATACAGATTAACTATCGGGAAGATGATCAGGTGGGCCACCAGGTAGCACAAAGAATCCTAAAATCAGTAAAAATTAAATAAGATCTTCTTTTCTGGTAAAAAAAATCTGTATTTAACTGTTGCATTTCATACCTTTGCACGGTTTTTTATCCGAACCTTCAGGGCTTATTGTACCCTTGAAGGTTTTTTTTAAAATATAAAACAACACAGATACCAGAAATGCCTCAGACAAGAACCATCCAACCTGCCATACTGCTGTTAGACGACGGTACGGTTTTTCAGGGAAAAGCTTTTGGGAAAATTGGCACTGCTGCCGGTGAATTAGCTTTCAATACCGGTATGACGGGTTACCAGGAAGTGTTTACGGACCCTTCTTACAAAGGACAGGTGCTTATAATGAACAACTGCTACATCGGGAACTACGGTACCAAAAAGGATGACGTAGAGAGCAGCAGCGTTAAGATCAATGGTTTGATCGCAAAGAATATCGCGTATAACTATTCCAGGAAAATGGCCGATGAGTCGCTGGAAACGTTCCTGGCCGATAATAACCTGGTGGCGATATACGATGTCGATACCCGCGCGCTCGTTTCTCATATCCGCAGTAAAGGTGCGATGAACTGTATCATTTCTTCCGCTATCCTGGATATCGATCAGCTAAAAGCCGAATTGGCAAAAGTGCCGTCCATGGAAGGATTGGCATTATGCAAAGAGGTAACTACCCCGGAGGTATACAATGTAGGCGATCCGGCAGCAGAGATCCGCATTGCAGTGCTGGACAATGGCGTAAAAAGAAATATGCTGAAATGCCTGTCCGATAAAGGAGCTTACCTGCAGGTATATCCAACTGATACAAAATTTGAAGTATGTGAGGAGTTCAAACCCCACGCATATTTTATCTCCAATGGTCCTGGTGATCCGGCTCCACTCACTTATGCGGTGGATACGGTAAAGCAGATCCTGGCAGCAGAAAGACCAATGTTTGGTATCTGCCTCGGGCATCAGCTGCTGGCCTTGGCCAATGGTATTCCAACATATAAAATGCACCATGGCCACCGTGGATTAAATCACCCGGTAAAGAACCTGAAAACCGGGTTGTGCGAAATCACTACCCAGAACCATGGTTTTGCCGTAGACCCTAAAGCAGTAGCTGCCAGCGAAAACGTGGAAATAACTCACGTTAACCTGAATGACAATTCTGTAGAAGGTATCCGCATCCGGAATAAACCGGCATTCAGCGTGCAGTATCACCCGGAGTCAACTCCCGGTCCATTCGATAGCCGTTACCTGTTTGACGACTTTTTTGAAATGATTAAGAAGCACAAGGCTTAAAGGCGAAAGCATAAAGCTATAAAAGCGAGACGGTCCCGAGGAATCGGGACCGTTGCATTTTAAAATTCCACGTTATGAAAACAAACGAAATTACCATAACACATAGTGTTAGTTCTTCCGCCCGTTTTATTACATAACAATATTATAGAAAAAAGGTAAACGATTGAGTGAATATTTTTAGGTGTTGCAACCCGAAAAGGGTGTTTTTTCCGTTTTGAAAAGAAAATCGAAGGTTTAGGGCAAAAAAATACGGCTCTGTGATCAGAGCCGTTTGCCTTTATAAATTCCACGTTATGAAAAACTGATACAAAAATACGATATTTTGCTAAAACGTTTTAGTTAATCTTTGAGTTTTACAGAAGATTGATAAATCTCCTTTTGTATAACATTTCAAAGGTCGGACCAAATAAACGTTCTAAGAAATAATGCAGGTTAAATTTTTCTTAAACAAGTTTAGATTTTGCAGTCCATCGTATATGTAAATATTTTTATTATTTGATTTTTTCGATCGTTGTTGTTATTTATGTATCAAATATACGAAACAAAATATGAAAATTCCAAGCAATCGATATTAAATAATTGTGTTTTTGACATAAAAACAAAACATTAAATTATTTATAATATGTTTTTGCTCTTTCCCATTGAATTTTATCTCTTGCATCCAGGCAAAAATTATTTGGAAATTTTACCCGGGTACAATTCAAGCGCTTTTTCCAGGCAGACCATTGCATGACTAATGTCGGTTGTATTTAATACATAAGCCAGCCGGACTTCGTTTTTACCCAGTCCAGGCGTGGCATAAAAGCCGGTAGCAGGCGCCATCATCACAGTTTGGCCTTCATGGGAGAAGGATTCCAGCATCCATTGGCAGAATTTATCCGAATCATCAATCGGCAAACTGGCCATCGCGTAGAATGCTCCACCGGGATTAGGGCAAAACACACCGGGAATTTTATTCAGCATGCTGACGAGGATATCCCTGCGGCTCAGGTATTCGGCTTTGATACCATCAAAATAGTCTGCCGGCAGATCTACCGCGGCTTCGCCGGCTATTTGGGCAAAGGAAGGCGGGCTCAGACGGGCCTGAGCAAATTTCATGGCAGCATCGAGCACTGACTGGTTTTTGGTTACGAAGGCGCCTATACGCCCACCGCAGGCACTGTATCTTTTGGAAATGGTATCCATCAGGATCACATTTTCGTCCATACCTTCCAGGTTCATAGCAGAGAAGTGCTGGCCGGTGTAGCAAAATTCCCGGTAAGCCTCATCAGAGAAGAGGAACAGGTTATATTTCAGGCACAATTGCTTCAATACTTCCATTTCTTCCTTACTGTACAGGTAACCGGTTGGGTTATTGGGGTTACAGATAAGGATAGCCCTGGTACGCGGTGTAATAGCTTTTTCAAAATCAGCCATAGCAGGTAACGCAAAGCCGGTTTCGATACTGGCGGTAATGGTTTTAATCTTTACTTCTGCCTCAACAGCAAAGCCATTGTAGTTGGCATAAAATGGTTCGGGAACAATTACTTCGTCTCCCGGATCCAGGCAGGCCATGAAAGCAAACACAATTGCTTCGGAGCCACCGGTGGTAACAATGATCTGGTTGTGGTGAAGGGAGATATTGAATCTTTCATAGTAAGTCACCAGTTTCCGGCGATAGCTCTCGTTTCCGGCGCTGTGACTATACTCCAGGATCTTAAAATCGGAATGACGCACCGCATCCAATACTGGTTTGGGAGTTTCGATATCCGGTTGGCCGATGTTCAGGTGGTATACCTTCACACCTCTTTTCTTGGCTGCTTCGGCGAATGGTACTAGTTTTCTGATGGGAGAAGGTGGCATTTGCTCACCCCTCTGGCTAATGGTAGGCATAAAATTGTTTTGATTCTTGGTGTGCAAAGATAGTGGATCGTATGGGCAACAAAAAACCTTACAGCACATTGTGCTGTAAGGTCTTAGTATGTTGAAAGTGTGGACTGTTACTTGTTGTTGGAACCAACTGTACCTGTCAGGTGCAGTTCTTTATCCTGATCCACGCCTCTGAACTTAACCCAGATGGTTTTATTCTGTTGACCTACACCGTTAGCGCTGTATGTCGCGGTAACTTTACCTTTTTTACCAGGCAGAATAGGTTCCTGTGTCCATTTAGGAGTAGTGCAACCGCAGCTGGCACGGGCAGCTTCAATCAGAATTGGTTCTTTTGAAATGTTGGTGAATTCGAAATCAGCAGTTACCGGTTTGTTTAATTCAGTTTTGCCAAAATCAACGGTTTCTTTTACAAATTTTACTTTTGTATCTGCCGGATTCTGGGTCGTTGTGGTCTGAGCCCACAACGCTGTAGTCAGCAGCATGCTCGCAAACAGGGATAAGATAAACTTTTTCATTTTCATATGATGGTTTTAAAGCGACCGGTTAAAAAATATTGATATCTTTCTTGGTAAGAACAAATTTACGGCCAAAAAGCATTATAAACCTTACAATTTATTAAATTCCCATTAAAAAAAATCAGATTATTTTAAATGAAGGTTTCATGCCATTTTTCTACTGTATAATTAACCTTACTTTTGTACTTTAACCATGAGGCATGATAGAAAATAACGAACTAGCTATGAATTTAGAAAGCCGGTTGTCATTCGAAGAATTCCGTAAGGAAGTGCTAAATGATTACAGGTTGGCCTGTGATAGCAGGGAGATTAGTCTGCTGGCCCGTAAGGAAGTGCTTACAGGTAAAGCAAAGTTTGGCATTTTTGGAGATGGAAAGGAAGTGGCGCAGATCGCAATGTCAAAATACTTTCAGCCAGGGGACTTTCGTTCCGGTTATTACCGCGACCAAACCGTTGCATTTGCCACAGGTATCGCTACCCCTGAACAATTTTTTTCGCAGTTATACGCAGATCCGGACCTGAAAAATGATCCTTTTTCGGGCGGCCGTCAGATGAATTCCCACTATGCCACGCCCAACCTGGGTAAAGATGGCAACTGGCTGGACCTGGCGCAAATGAAAAACTCTGCCGCGGATATGGCGCCAACGGCCGCACAAATGCCCCGTGCATTGGGCCTGGCATATGCCTCCAAAATGTTTCGTGAGGTAGAAAACCTCCATCAATATAAAGGACTGTCTAATAACGGGAATGAAATATGTTTCGCTACCATCGGCGATGCCTCAACGTCTGAAGGTCATTTCTGGGAAACCATGAATGCAGCCGGCGTTCTGCAGGTGCCACTGGCAGTATTTGTATGGGACGACGGCTACGGCATTTCTGTTCCCCGTAAATACCAGACCACTAAAAACTCTATCAGTGCTGCCCTCGAAGGATTCCGGAAAACGGAAGATTCGAACGGTTTTGATATCTACAATGTTAAAGGATGGGATTACGCAGGCATGTGCGAAGTGTTTGAAGCAGCCATCCGCAAAATCCGCGAAACACATATCCCGGCGCTGTTTCACGTAGAGGAAATAACGCAGCCCCAGGGTCACTCTACCAGTGGTTCTCATGAGCGTTATAAAAGTAAGGAACGCCTTTCCTGGGAAAGGGAATTCGACTGTAACGTTAAAATGCGTTCCTGGATTATTGAAAACGCTTTGTGCGATGAGGAAACATTGCTGGCAGTAGAGGCGGAAGCAAAAGTAAAAGCACAGGAAGCCCGCAAGACGGCCTGGGAAAAATATATTACGCCTATTAAGGAACATGTACAGTCTTTCATATCACTGGCAACGCCGCTGCTGTCAACTGCAGGCGTTGATGTAAGTATGATCAGTACTGCTATCCGTGATCTTCAGCATAACCGCGAACCACTTCGCCGGGATATTTTGAAGGCCGCTGCCACCATCCTGCTGAAGCATGGGCACCTCAAACAGGATCCTGCCATAGCCGCTTTACAGCAGTATTACGATGAGTATCTGCAAAGCGAAAAGGATAATTACAACTCCTATCTATATGCTACCGGTGTAAACTCTGCACTGAATGTTCCTGTTGTTGACGCTGCTTACGACGCAGACAGCATCACGGTAAACGGCTATGAAATTCTGAATAAATATTTTGATCAGCTGATTACCAACAATCCGAAGGTATTTGCTTTCGGGGAAGACGTTGGTAAAATTGGTGACGTAAACCAGGGCTTCGCCGGCTTACAGCAGAAACATGGAAAAGATCGTATAGCCGATACCGGTATACGTGAACTCACTATCATGGGACAGGGTATTGGTATGGCATTACGTGGTCTTCGCCCGATTGCGGAAATACAATATCTCGACTACCTGTTGTATGGTTTACAACCACTCAGTGATGATGTTGCCTCCCTGCAATACCGCACCAAAGGCATCATGCATTGCCCGATCATTGTACGTACCCGCGGGCATCGCCTTGAAGGTATCTGGCACAGCGGATCTCCGATGGGCATGATCATTAATTCCCTGCGCGGTATGTATGTATGCGTGCCACGTAATATGGTACAGGCGGCAGGTATGTATAACACCCTGCTGCAGGCGAATGAACCAGCACTGGTAATTGAATCGTTAAACGGTTATCGTTTAAAGGAAAAGGTACCTGCCAATATGGAAACATTCACCGTACCATTAGGTATCCCTGAAATATTGCAGGAAGGATCAGATGTTACTATTGTAACATATGGTTCTATGACGCGCATTGTTGAAGAAGCTATGGTAACATTGGCTGAAATGGGGGTTTCCTGTGAACTGATCGATGTACAAACTTTGCTGCCTTTCGATATTCACCACAGCATTGTGGAATCATTAAAGAAAACCAATCGCATCCTCTTTATAGATGAAGATGTACCGGGTGGTGGCACCGCTTATATGTTCCAGCAGGTGATCGAAAACCAGGGCGGATACCGCTGGCTTGATGTGGCTCCGCGTACCATGAGTGCACAGGCGCATCGCCCTGCCTATGGCTCCGACGGAGACTATTTCTCTAAACCTAATACGGAACAGGTGGTAAAAGCAGTTATGGAAATGATGCAGGAATAACAGCTGATTAATATAAAAGGAGCCGGTTTCTTCAGCAGAAGCCGGCTTTTTTTTGCGGGTGCTCACAATAGGCGAAGCCATCATCACAGCATGTGTTTGCTGAAATGATGGCTTCTTTAAAATTAAGCAGTTGGTAGGCTTAGTAGTGTTTTGCTATTATGGCGCAGCAAAGGTGGGAGTATTTTTTTGATGTGAGAAGGAAGAGAATTGGAGTTAATGATTATTTCACACCAGGTTATCTACTCCCGCATTTTTATGTCTCCCAGTTTCTCCTGCAACTCTGCCTCAAATTTATCGCAACAGCATGCTATCATTTTAAACGTCAGCTGCTTTTCCCCAAGCCCCAAATAATCTACCTGTACGGTTACTACTGCATCCTTGTGGCTGGAACACCTTATTTTGCTGTAATGTTTGTTAAGCGTATCTACCAGGCTATTCAATGCAGGGCTGCTGATACGTGCATCGAGGTTGTCGATTAAATCGCCGAGAGACGCTGAGTCCATTAAGGATGAATGGGATTTTGAAATAAATTTTAACATGGATATAGTGTATGAAGAATAAATATAGTTGATAACGGGACAATGAATATAGGATAACGCCAGATTTTAATTCTATATATTTATGATCAGGTAAAGAAAACAATGCTTAACAAGAAAATTATTTTAACGCGTCCATACGGACAAACCAGCAATATTTTTTTTCAGCATGCTTACTTTGATGCGTTTTGCAGAGAGCATGAGATAAAGTTTGTGAATCCTTATATGCAATCCTATTATAAGGATTATCCGCATCTGAATGAACATGGGCGCAGTAAACTGATGGATTATCTGACCCGTAAGCTGCTGAAGAAAAAGTTGAAATGGAAAATGATTAAGTCGGTTGATTTTGATGATCTCGACAAGGTACCGGCCTATGATGATTATATTTTAAACAGCAGGGAAACAACGTTGTACTGCGAGGGCTGGTATTTCAGGCATACTGATCTGATGATAAAATACCGGAAAGTATACCAGCATTTGTTTGCACCGGATGTAGATAAGGCAGAGATGCAGAAGAGCTATCTCACTAAAACAAATGATCAGTTATTGATCGCTGTGCATATCAGAAGAGGTGATTATAAAGAATACCTGGATGGCAGGTATTTTTATGACGATGCCTTATATATCGATAAGGTTGGTGAGTTGGTAAACGCATTGGGCCGCGATTATAAGCTGATTATTTTTACGAATGACCCGGTGCTGAACGAGGCGGTATATCGCAGTCATTTCGGTAACCTTATTATTTCCCGCAATAATGTAAAGACGGACCATTACCTCATGTCGCAATGCGATTATATTATTGGTCCGCCCAGCCGCTTTTCCTTATGGGCGAGTTATATGGGTGACAAGCCTTACTATCATATCTATGAGCCCGAAGAACAGGTGACGCTGGACAAGTTTGAAAAAATGTATGCTTAAAAAATAATGCGCATGAAGAATATTGTAGTATTGGATGGTTATACGTTGAATCCCGGAGATCTTGACTGGCGTGCGTTGCAGGCATTGGGCAATGTAACTTTATATGATCGAACGCCGGAAGCGACAGTGGCGGAGCGGATAAAGGATGCGCATATTATATTAACCAATAAGGCCATTGTAAATGAAACGGCTATCCGGGAGGCGACCCGGTTGGAATACATTGGCGTAACAGCTACCGGTTACAATGTGGTAGATACGGTTGCTGCCAGAAGTCGTCAGATTCCTGTGACCAATGTACCTGCTTATAGTTCCGCCTCCGTGGCGCAGTTAACATTTGCCCTGATATTGGAATTATGCCATCATACGGGTTTGCATGCTGATAGTGTGCGGGCAGGGGAGTGGGCTAAGAGCGGGGATTTCAGTTATTGGAAAACGCCTTTAACAGAGCTGGCTGGCAGCACGCTGGGTATAGTAGGTTTGGGGCAGATAGGGCAGGCAGTTGCGCGTATTGCGCAGGCATTTGGCATGAAGGTGATCGCCTGCCATAAGCATCCGGAAAGGGATGCTATGAGTGGCGTTGCTTTTGTGGATCAGGCTACCTGTTTTCGCGAAGCGGATATTGTATCCCTGCATTGCCCGTTGAATGCGGCCAATAGAGAGTTTGTGAATACTGCTTTGCTGCATATCATGAAAAAAACGGCGTTCCTGATTAATACCAGCCGCGGGCCTTTGATCCGGGAGGCCGACCTGGCGGCGGCATTACAGGAAGGCATTATTGCCGGCGCCGCGCTGGATGTATTATCATCAGAGCCTCCATCTGCGGATAATCCGCTGGTAAAAGCACCTCATACTATTATCACTCCACATATTGCCTGGGCAACCCAGGCCGCCAGAAAACGATTAATGTTCACAACGGTTGAAAATGTAAAAGCCTTCCTGGAAGGGATTCCGCAAAATATTATTAATTAGGAATACCCCGTTAAGCGAATAAATAGGTTATTAATAAGTAAGGCGTACCAAACAGAAAATAATTACTCCTGGGGTATAAAACCAGTTACAATGGTTAAAATGAATGTTCACTGAAGAAGTGAATAGGGATGAACGACCAGGGTTATGATTATGTTATTTATTTTTGAATAAACGTACCTGATACGCTCATTATTAAGGTACCTACAACTAAAATCTATTTACTCGCTTAAAACCAATGTTACATGCAACCAAGCATTCTTTTGGCAGAGGACGATATCTTTTTTGCCAAGGTGGTAAAAAGACAACTGGAACGTGCCGGCTACAACGTTACCCTTTGTGAGAACGGCCTTGAAGGCTGGGAAAAGTTTCAAAAACATGTTTTCGATCTCTGTCTGCTGGATGTGGTGATGCCCAAAAAAGATGGCTTCGCACTGGCAGAAGACATCCGCTCCATGGATGTGAACGTGCCTATCATCTTTACCTCTTCCCGCTATATGGAGCAGGACAGGCTGCAGGGCTTCGAATCCGGGGCAGATGATTACATTGTGAAACCCTTCAATATGCAGGAATTGTTGTGCAGGGTGGAAGTATACCTGAAACGCAGCCGTTTGCTGAAAAGTGAACGCCGTATTGTGTATACCATCAGCAACCTTGTATTTGACTACTCTCAGTATCATATCAGGCATAAAAGCGCCGATTCCCATGTTCGTATGGCCCCAAAAGAAGCGGAGCTGCTTCGCTTTCTGTGCGAGAATTCTAATAAGAAATTGAAGAAAGACGATATCCTGGCCTGTATCTGGGGACAGGACGATTTCTTCGCATCACGTGTAATGGACGTTTACCTGACCAGACTCCGTAAACACATCGCTCAAGACCCAGCCGTAAAGCTTGAAACCTACCATGGCAAAGGGCTTATGTTTATTGCAGATGACCTGGACCGTTCACACACCATTGCTAAAGTCTAGCTGTTTTTCGGTTTAGAAAGTTAACCAATGGAAAAACGTCCGCCTGTAAGGCGGACGTTCTTTATTTTATACATACTGTCCCGGTATAGGTACAGCATCAGTCATTTATTTCAGATTGTAGAAAACCTGCTGTACATCATCATCCTGCTCCAGGCGGTCTACCAGTTCCAGCACTTCTTTCGCCTGTTCATCGTTCAACTCCACTGTAGTGGTGGGGATGCGTTTCAGTTCAGAACTGATTACTTCGATGCCTTTATCGTCCAGGGCCTTGGCCATATTACCGAATTCGCCGAATGCTGCCCGGATAATAATGTTGCCTTCGCTGTCTTCCCCTACTTCTTCCAAACCAAAATCAATCAGCTCCAGTTCCAGTTCTTCCAGGTCTTGTCCTTTGTTCTTTATTTTAAACTCACCTACCCGGTTAAACAGGAAACCAACGGATCCGCTGTTGCCCAGGCTGCCTCCGCCTTTGGTGAAATGCATACGCAGGTTGGCTACCGTGCGGGTGGTATTATCAGTGGCGGTATCAATGATTACGGCTACGCCATGGGGAGCATAACCTTCGTAAACAACTTCTTCGTAATCCGTTTTGTCTTTACCCATCGCACGTTTGATGGCTGCATCCACACGGTCTTTCGGCATGTTCACACTCTTGGCGTTGAGTATGCAGCGACGGAGGGCGGGGTTGTTGTCAGGATCAGGGCCGGAAGCCTTTACAGCAATGGCTATTTCCTTTCCTATTCTTGAAAATGCTTTCGCCATCTTATCCCAGCGGGCAAACATGGTCGATTTCCTTACTTCAAATATTCTTCCCATTTTGGTGGTATATAATTATAGTGACTTGTAAAAATAGAACGCAAAAATAAGGATTTTCAGATTTAGGCGTAGCGGGATTTAGGATTTAACGAAAGCGGAGAACAAAACGAACAGGTAATGTTCCGCTTTGTTCTCCGCTTTCACTATAATTTATATGCAGCAGGACTACTTAATTTCATCCAGTGCCTTACGGGCTTTACTGTGTTTTACGCTGTAGCCGAAGTATACCACAAAGCCAATTCCCAGCCATACAAACAGGCGGGTCCAGTTTTCAATTCCAAGGCTGATGATCATAGTAAGGCAGAAAGCAGCGCCCAGCAATGGTACAAATGGTACCAGCGGCGTTTTAAACGCACGGGGAGTTTCCGGGTTGCTTTTACGCATTACAATAACCCCTATACAAACCAGCACAAAGGCAAACAGGGTACCGATACTGGTCATTTCACCCACCACATTGTCCGGGATAAAGGCGGCAAACAAGGATACAAATACGAAGAACATCCATTGTGAGCGGTAAGGCGTACGGTATTTAGGATGCAATTTGGCAAATACAGCCGGTACCAGTCCGTCGTTACTCATGGAGTAGAATACCCTTGTTTGTCCGAGTAACATTACCAGGATAACGGAAGAGAATCCAGCCAGGATAGCTACAGTAATGAAAAGCGATAACCAGCTATAACCAGGCATATAGGTATCAATAGCATAAGCAACAGATGCTTCACCGCCTGCTTTCAGGAAGTCGGTGAAGGGTGCGATACCGGTTAATACGTATGAAAACAGGATATATAATAATGTACAAACGGCCAGTGATACGAGAATACCGATAGGCATGTTCCGCTTAGGATTCTTTGTTTCCTGGGCTGCAGTAGATACCGCATCAAACCCGATGAACGCAAAGAACACCACCCCGGCGCCCCTTAGCACGCCTGCCCATCCGTGATTCCAGAAGTGAGAATAATCAACGATCTGGCCATTGTGCATTTTTACGCTGCCAGCGGTAGCTGGAATGGTAAAAGGTGTATGATTAGCAGGATTGATAAATTTCCATCCCAGGAAGATGAATAGCATTACGATGGCCACCTTCGTGATTACGATAATATTATTAACGATTGCGGAGCCCTGGGTACCTCTAACCAGCAGCATAGTAAGCGCCAGGAGGATAAACAGGGAAGGAACGTTCATAATACCCTGCACACCCGCGTCGGATGTTTCAAAGGGACTATGACACCATTCATATGGTATTGTAACGTGAAAAACGCTTGTGAGTAACTTATTCAGGTACTGTGACCAGCCAATGGCTACGGTTGCAGCTCCCAGCGCGTATTCCAGCACCAGATCCCAACCGATGATCCAGGCCACGAATTCTCCCAGTGTGGCATAAGAATAAGTATAGGCGCTTCCTGCAATAGGAATCATGGAGGCAAATTCGGCATAGCATAAACCCGCCAGTGCACAGCCTATAGCGGCAATAATAAAGGAGATGGTAACGGCGGGACCAGCATGTTGTCCTGCAGCAGCAGCTGTTCTTACAAAAAGTCCGGCGCCGATAATAGCACCGATACCCAGTGCTACCAGGGATCCTGCTCCAAGTGTCCTTTTCAGACCCTTTTCAGATTCTCCGGCTTCGGCCATTAAAACGGATAGTTGTTTTTTAGCAAAAAGTTTGCTCATACGCGATGGTATTGTGGTTGATGTTTTAAGGTAGTTTAGTTATGTTGTTGTTAGTCGCCAAATATAATATCTAAAATCAAAAACGGACACTTTTATTTTGGCCACTAACGCGCGTTTTTAGCTGCTTAACCTTATTTTTGGGAAATTTTCCGGTTACAACTTTTAATTATTACAAGATAAATTCTCGCTCCGCATGAAGAAATCGTCGAATCTGCTTACCCTTTATATTTTCATTGCCATGTTAATCGGAATAGGCACCGGCTATGCCGTATTCCTGATTTACGGCAACCAGGTACCTCCCCCTCCGGCCGGTACCAAAGACACTCCGCAGATCTTCGCCGATAATATCTCCATTCTGACCGATATCTTCCTCCGCCTGGTTAAAATGATCATCGCTCCGCTGGTATTCTCTACCCTGGTGGTAGGGGTGGCCAAACTGGGCGATATAAAAGCAGTGGGCCGTATTGGAGGAAAAACCATGCTGTGGTTTATCAGTGCAACCTTTGTATCATTGTTTCTTGGTTTGGTATTGGTAAACCTGATGAAACCGGGTTTATCGCTGCAGTTGCCTTTGCCCGATGAACATGCTTCTTCCGGTATTGCCAAAGCAGATATGACGCTGAAAGGCTTTTTTCAGCACGTGGTGCCCGATAGTGTGGTGAATGCAATGGCGCATAATGAAATACTGCAGATCGTGGTATTTGCTATTTTCTTTGGTGTGGCAGCTGCTTCCATTGGCGAAAAAGCTTACCCGGTGGTGAAATTCCTGGATAGCGTGGCGCATATCATGCTGAAGGTAACCGGTTTTGTAATGAATTTTGCGCCTTTCGCCGTATTCGGTGCTATGGCCGGTATTATTGCTGTAAAAGGCCCTGTAGTGCTGGTTACTTATGGTAAGTTCATTGTACAGTTCTATATAGGTTTGCTTAGTTTGTGGGTGGTGATCGCCTTTGTTGGATGGCTGATACTGGGTAAGCCGGTATTCCGTTTGCTGGGCGTCATTAAAGATCCGTTGTTGCTGGCTTTTGGTACTGCCAGTAGCGAAGCGGCTTATCCACGGACTATGGAAGAACTGGAAAAATTTGGCTGCGACAGCCGTATTGTTAGCTTTGTATTACCCCTGGGCTACTCTTTTAACCTGGATGGCTCTATGATGTATATGACCTTTGCCAGTTTATTTATAGCGCAGGCGTATGGTATGCACCTGAGCATTGATCAGCAGATTACGATGTTATTGGTATTGATGATTACCAGTAAAGGGATTGCGGGCGTACCGCGTGCTTCCCTGGTGGTGATTGCCGGTACCCTGTCCATGTTCCATATTCCGGAAGCGGGGCTTATCCTGTTGCTAGGGGTAGACCATTTGCTTGACATGGGCCGTTCTGCTACCAATGTAATCGGAAACGCCATGGCCACCGCTGTTGTGTCCAAATGGGAAAATAAACTTACGCCCGGAGATGCCACGAATGCCTAACTTAACAAATGCCTAACAGATTAATGTTTATTTTACCAATTCAGAAAAAGAAATAGCGTACTAGCATGGACCAGATTATTGAGTTTTTTAAACACCTCATTAATCCCTCGTGGATTATTGAACACGGTGGCCTTTACCTGTTACTGGCGATCATCTTCGCAGAAACAGGCCTTTTTATCGGATTCTTTCTGCCGGGAGATTCGCTGCTCTTTGTGGCGGGGATCTATAGTGAAGACCTTTGCCGCAGCTTTTTTGATATGCCTTTTGTAGTGATTATGTTTTTAATTGCTGTTGCCGGCGTACTGGGTAACATGGTAGGCTTCTGGTTTGGTAAAAAATCGGGTCCTTTATTATTTAAGAAGAAGGACACCTTCTTTTTTAGAAAGAAGCATCTGCACCAGGCCCACGAGTTTTTTGTAAAGTATGGTGGCGGCGCTATCTTCTTTGCCCGCTTCCTGCCCATTATCCGCACCTTTGCTCCGATAGTGGCAGGTATTGTGGGAATGGAAAGCAAAAAGTTTATGTTCTTTAACATCATTGGGTCCTTTGCCTGGGTATTTTCGATGATGCTGGCAGGTCATTACCTCGACAAACTGTTCCCGAATCTGAAAGAGCACCTGGAACTCATTATCCTGGTAATTGTGCTGATCACCACTTTACCGGTACTGATCAAAGTGGTTTTTGGAAAAGTAAAGCACCAGTCGTCCCACCCACACACGGAAGTAGAAAAAACAGATTCTCCATTATAATTTTTTATATCTTTAAAAGGGCTCTCGTAAGAGGCCCTTTTTTTATTAATTCCCGTTATTATTATCATCAACCAAACAAAAATGAAAACCGACAATCGTCCTGTTTCTATTTTCAATATAGCTGTAATAGTGGCTTCACTGGGCTATTTCGTGGATATTTATGACCTTTTGCTGTTTACCATTGTAAGAGTACCGAGTTTAAAATCACTTGGATTGCCTCAGAGTGAAATTGATGCCGGCGCAGGGATGTTACTGATCAACATACAGATGGTGGGCTTGCTGGTGGGCGGCATTTTCTGGGGGATTATCGGCGACAAAAAAGGTCGTTTAAGCGTGTTGTTTGGATCCATCCTTATTTATTCGATCGCCAATATTGCCAATGGTTTTGTGCACGGCATCAACGGATATGTGCTATGGCGTTTTGTGGCCGGCTTTGGCCTGGCAGGGGAGCTGGGTGCGGGTATTACCCTGGTGTCTGAAATTCTGCCAAAGGAAAAAAGAGGTTATGGCACTATGATAGTGGCTACTGTAGGCGTTTCCGGCGCCGTGGCAGCCAACCTGATTGCCAAACTGGTGGGTGACTGGCGCATTTGTTATTTTATTGGCGGTGGGCTGGGCCTGGCTTTGCTGATCCTGCGGGTGAGTGTAATGGAGTCGCATATGTTTAACGCGGTAAAGGCTTCCACCGCTTCCAGGGGAAGTTTTATGGCTTTGTTTAACAACAGGGAGCGTTTTATTAAATACCTGAAATGTATGCTGCTGGGTACTCCTACCTGGTTTGTAGTAGGGATACTTATTGCTTTTTCCAATAAGTTTGCTGCCGTTATGAACGTACAGGGGGCTATCAGTCCCGGCGATGCCGTAGCCTTTTGTTATGCAGGACTGGTATTGGGTGATTTTACTACCGGCCTGGTCAGCCAGTTATGGAAAAGCCGCCGCAAGGTGATGCTGCTGTTCCTGGTACTAACGGGCGTGATGGTTGCCGTGTATTTGAATTTACATGGTGTGGAAACCTGGGTGTTTTATACTGTGTGTTTTATACTTGGCTTCAGTGTTGGCTTCTGGGCTATTTTTGTAACAATTGCAGCAGAGAGTTTTGGTACCAATCTGAGGGCTACGGTGGCTACTACTGTTCCTAACTTCGCCAGGGGGATGTTGCCCCTGATATCCCTGTTGTTTATAAAAGTACAGGACTACTTTACTTTCCTGCAAAGCGGTGCTGTTGTTGCAGTTGTCTGCATTGGTATTGCACTGGTAACCGCGTGGAAGGTGGAAGAAACATTTGGTAAAGATCTGAACTACCTGGAAGAAATTTAATGATAGCTTTCCAGCATTTTATCCAGCAGCTTATTCAGCTGTATGAGTTCTTTTTCGTTTAATGATTTCAGGGTATTATCCAGTTGGCCGATTTCGTCATCGATTACTTTCAGCAGCTGGAGGCCCTTGTCATTAATGCGAACATCTACTGCGCGTCTGTCCATCTCGCTGTTTTTGCGTTCTACCAGGTCAGCTTTGCGGAGTCGTTCCACGAGGCGGGAAACGTCACTCATTTTGTCCAGCATTCTTTCTTTCAGCAGGTTGATATTAGCCGCTTTGGGATGTTGTCCGCGAAGAATGCGCAGTATATTGTACTGCTGCATAGTAATGCCATATTGCTTGAAGAACTGCTGGTGACGGGACGTTATCCAGTTACCGACAAAAATCAGGCTGATCAGGCCACGCTGATTTTCGCTTTCAAATGTTTTCTGTGTAATCAGTTTTTCCAGGTTAGACATACATTCAGAGTTAAACTAAATTTGACGGAACGATTTAGAACTGTTTCATTTATACTGCTTTAGCTCCTGTCGGAGTCGTGGTAAAATTACGAATAAAAACAGAATTGCCGGGTTTGTCTTGTCGAGGATTCGACCATTTTTGCCGATTATTTGGATTTTGTCTTGCTCAGGATTAAACTGATTTTGATGACCCGATGATTTTTTCTCTGATGATTTTAAAAAGATTAGCGAAGATAAAAGCGGAAATCCGCTTATATCTTCGCTAATCTTTTTAAATCCTGTAAAAGTATAATCCTGAAATCATCAAAATCAGTTTAATCCTGGGTAAGACAAAATCAGTTTAATCCTGAGTAAGACAAAAATACTTATGCTGTAGCCGACTGCATTTTATCCAGTACGTCCATTACTTCCTTTACATGTTGGGCAGAGGTATTCAATAATTCTTTTTCTGCTGCATTCAGTTGCAGTTCGATAATTTTTTCTATTCCGTTTTTACCCAGTACTACAGGTACGCCGAGGTAGATATCTTTGAGGCCATACTGACCGGATAACCAGGCGCATACGGGGAAAATACGTTTTTCATCTTTTACTATCGCTTCCACCATTTGCGCGGCGGCAGCTCCCGGAGCGTACCAGGCAGAAGTGCCGAGCAGGTTTACGATTTCGCCGCCACCTACTTTTGTACGCTGGATGATAGCTTCCAGTTTATCATTGGCTACCAGTTCTGTTACAGGAATACCACTTACGGTAGTATAACGTGGCAGCGGCACCATTGTATCGCCATGGCCACCCATCAGGATTGCCTGTATATCTTTCGGTGAGCAGCCAATTTCATCTGCCAGGAAAGCGCGGTAACGGGCGGTATCGAGTATACCGGCCATACCAAATACTTTACTGCTGTCTTTTTTGGCGCTGAGATAACTGCAATAGGTCATTACATCCAAAGGATTGCTCACAATGATGATAATGGCATCCGGAGAATGTTTGGTAATATTTTCAGTCACCGATTTCACAATGTTGGCATTGGTGGAAATCAGGTCATCCCTGCTCATTCCAGGTTTACGCGGAAGTCCTGACGTGATCACTACTACATCGCTGTTAGCGGTTTTGGTGTAGTCATTAGTCACTCCTGTAATTTTGGTACTGTAATAATCAATGGGAGCCTGTTGCCATGTGTCCAGGGCCTTACCTTCAGCCGTTCCTTCTTTAATATCCAATAAAACCACCTCCTGCAGAAAATCTTTGTGGGCCAGCACATTGGCACACGTTGCGCCTACGTTCCCGGCTCCTACTACTGTAACTTTCATTTTGTCTATAGCTTTAAAAGTGAAGAATGATTGTGATTAAACAAATGTAATGATTCGGCTTTAGAATAACCGGTCATACAGGCACATTTTCCAAAGGATTATTTGTTCAGATAAAACAGCAGGGAATCTATCTTGGCACTTCCTTCAAAGCCCTTTACAAACTGCTGTTTCCTGTCATATATGTATAATCCGGGGAAGTAACGGAGGTCATAAAAATACATGATCTGACGGGTAGGTTCGCTGGCCATAATGATGTTTGGATAGTTTTTGATCTTATACTGATCATAATATTCCTTCATTTGTTCTACCTTAAACGGGGTGACCATCAGGATCTGTGTTTTTTTAAATTTGTCAATATTCTTCAACATTTCTTCGGTCAGGTGCTTACAGTGATCACAGTCAACACTGAACACAAACACCATCGTTTTTTCGTTCCGCTTGAGATCGTTTTTTGTAATTGAATGGCCATCCACGAGCGTAAGTGGGAAGGCTGGAATGATCGGATACTGTAAATATGGTGGTTTTGCCGGAGGATTAGCATTGGTTTGAGCCTTCAAAAACACGGGTAAACAGCCTAAAATAACTAAAAACACGTAGCGCATACTTATAAAAGTTTCTTGATTTGAGTTTAAATTTACCGGATAAATGTCATTTATTGAATAAAAATGACGAAAATTGAGCCGAAAAGGGACTAATCTATCTAATTTTGGGAATTAGTTGCTTGTTCATATGCGAAAATTTTTACTTTTGCAATCCGTATAAATTTTTAACTTAAAATCAGTAACCTATTTATGGCTACCACCGCAGATATCAGAACAGGATTAATTATCAAGCTGGATAACAGTTTGTATTCTGTTGTAGAGTTTGGTCAGAACAAAACCGCCCGTGCAGCCGCAAAGGTTTGGGCTAAATTGAAGGGCGTTGACAATAGCCGTTCTATAGAGCACACATGGAACTCAGGAGACACCATCTTCCCTATCCGCATTGAAAAGAAAGCTTTCCAATACTTATATAAAGATGATACCGGCTACAACTTCATGGATAATGAAACGTTTGAGCAGATAGCTATGCCGGAAACAGCGATAGATGCTCCGCAATTCCTGAAAGAAGGACAGGAAGTAAGTGTGCAGATCAATACAGAAACGGAGCAGTATATGGCAGTAGAATTACCAGACAAAATTGTGGTACTGGTAACTTACTCCGAGCCAGGTGTGAAAGGTGATACTGCTACCCGTACTTTGAAACCCGCTACTGTGGAGACCGGAGCAACTGTGATGGTGCCGTTGTTTGTGGACGAGGGAGAGCTGATCCGTGTTAATACCAAGAATGGTGAGTACATCGAGAGAGTAAAAGCATAAATCATTTGGCATTGTGGGTTTCCGGGTGGGAATTTTGTTTCTGAGGGATAATTCTTTCTGAAGCAATATTCCTGAATGCGTGAAATTTGCGAGCCATCATATTCTATATTTCTAAACCAAAAACTGTCTACATGGACTTTAAACAGATTCAGGAACTGGTAAAAATGATCAACAAATCAAATATCAGTGAACTGAGCATTGAACAGGACAAGTTTAAGATTACAATAAAACAGAAGGATAACGAAGTACAACAGGTAATCACCGTTCCTGCAACCATGGCACCCGCACAGGCAGTAGCCGCTGTAGCTCCTGCAGCAGCTCCCGCTCCCGCAGCACCCGCAGCTGCTGCGCCAGCTCCTTCCAAAGAAAGCAACCTGGTTACTATCAAATCTCCCATGATCGGGACCTTCTACCGCAGCGCCGGTCCGGACAAAGCACCTTTCATCAACGTTGGTGACGAAGTAGCTCCCGGTAAAGTGGTGTGCATCATCGAAGCAATGAAGTTATTCAACGAAATAGAGAGTGAAGTAAGTGGTAAAGTTGTGAAAGTACTGGTAGATGACGCATCTCCGGTAGAATACGACCAGCCTTTATTCTTAGTTGAACCGTAATAATAGCCTTTAACCGTTAGCCTTTAGCTTTTCAATCCTTACTGAGGTCAGGACTGAACCGCTAAAGGCTAACAGCTAAAAGCTAACAGCTATTATTAACTTATAAGGAAAACAATGTTCAAAAAAATATTGATTGCCAACCGCGGTGAAATTGCCCTTCGGATTATCCGTACCTGTAAGGAAATGGGTATCAAAACGGTGGCAGTTTATTCTACAGCAGATAAAGACAGCCTGCATGTGAAATTTGCCGATGAAGCAGTATGCATAGGCAAACCACAAAGCACGGAGTCTTATCTGAACATCCCTCACCTGATGGCTGCTGCTGAAATCACGAATGCAGACGCTATCCACCCCGGATACGGCTTCCTGGCTGAAAATGCCCGTTTTGCTGAAATCTGTGGTGAGCATGGTATTAAGTTCATCGGACCCACTCCGGATATGATCCGCAGAATGGGAGATAAGATGACCGCTAAGGAAACCATGATTGCTGCCGGTGTACCGGTTATTCCAGGTTCTGAAGGACTGCTGCAAAGCGTGGAAGAAGCCAAGGCAATTGCAAAAGGCATGGGACTTCCGGTAATCATCAAAGCCACTGCCGGCGGTGGTGGTAAAGGTATGCGTGTGGTATGGGAAGAAAGTGAGATAGAGACTGCCTACAACATGGCTAAAAATGAAGCGCGTGCTTCTTTCAGCAACGATGGTATCTACATGGAGAAATTCGTGGAAGAACCCCGTCATATTGAAATCCAGGTAGCAGGTGATCAATACGGTAAAGTATGTCACCTCAGTGAAAGGGATTGCTCTATCCAGCGTCGTCACCAGAAGCTGGTAGAAGAATCGCCTTCTCCGTTTATGACGCCTGAGCTGCGTGAGAAAATGGGGGAAGCAGCTATCAAGGCAGCCAGTGCGATCAACTATGAAAGTGTTGGTACCATTGAGTTCCTGGTAGATAAACACCGCAATTTCTATTTCATGGAAATGAATACACGTATCCAGGTAGAACACGGTGTTACGGAAGAAGTGATCAATTTCGACCTGGTAAAAGAGCAGATCAAGATTGCAGCAGGTATTCCTATCTCCGGAAAAAATTATACGCCACAGATGCATGCCATCGAATGTCGTATCAATGCGGAAGATCCTTACAACGATTTCCGTCCTTCTCCCGGTAAAATCACTACGCTGCATATTCCCGGCGGTCATGGCGTACGTGTGGATTCCCACATCTATGCCGGTTACGTTATTCCGCCGTATTATGACTCCATGGTAGCGAAAATTATTACTATGGCGCAAACCCGCGAAGAGGCCATCAATACGATGGAGCGCGCATTGAGCGAGTTTGTGATCGAAGGTGTTAAAACAACGATTCCTTTCCATCAGCAGCTGATGCGTGATGAAAACTTCCGTAAAGGTAACTTTACCACCAAGTTTACAGAAACGTTTAAGTTGGTATAACGGTAACGGATATACTATTTTGAGCATCCTCCCGGCTTCATTGCCCGGAGGATTTTTTTATGTGTGGTAACTCTCCTGTAGCGGGGGTAAAAAACAAAGCCCCGGATGAAAATCCGGGGCTAATCATACACCAAAACAATCTTACGGTTTTATCGCAAGAAAAGCAGCTCTCTGTATTTAGGCAGTGCCCATTTTTTGTCATCCACGAGGAACTCCAGTTTGTCGGAGTGGTAGCGGATCACATCAAAGTACGGCTTAATCTTTTCACAGTAATCAATCGCTTTCTGACGGCTGTCGGTAAGCTTGTTAGCTACCTTACGTGCCTCGATCATAGCCTGTACATTCTCACTGATTACATTAATATGTTCAGCTATTTTAGCAGCAATTTGTTTTTGAGCTTTAACGGATTCTTCGCCCAGACCAATTCCTTTCAGGCCGTTGATATTAGCCACCAGGTCGTTCAGGTAGCTGATAGCAGACGGGAGGATAGTATTGGTAGCGAGGTCGCCGATAACGCGGGCTTCGATCTGCACTTTCTTCACATAATCTTCCAGCAGTATTTCGTGGCGTGCGTGCAGTTCTTTTTCGTTGTAAACGCCGGTCTCAGCATAGAGTTTGGTTGCTTTAGGAGTAACCATGGCATCCAGTGCTTTCGGAGTGGTTTTTACGTTAGCTAAACCTCTCTTCTCAGCTTCTTTTTCCCATTCTTCACTGTATCCGTCGCCTTCAAACAGTATTTTTTCCGAATCTACAATATATTTCCGAAGAGTTTGCATAATTGCAATCTCTTTTTTCTCGCCCTTTTCGATCAGTGCATCAACCTCTGCTTTAAAGTCAACCAGGGTTTTAGCCATGATAGTATTCAGCACAGTCATTGCAGAAGCACAGTTTGCAGAAGAACCTACCGCGCGGAATTCAAACTTGTTGCCGGTGAAAGCAAAAGGAGAAGTACGGTTACGGTCGGTGTTATCGAGCAACAGTTCAGGAATATGACGGTGCAGATCCAGTTTCAGGATAGCTTCGTCCTGTTCGTCGAATTTGTTGTTAACACGATTTTTAACTTCCTGCAGTACATCGAACAGGTATTTACCGGTAAATACGGAAATAATTGCCGGAGGTGCTTCGTTAGCGCCCAGACGGAAGTCGTTGCTTGGAGAAGCAATAGCGGCTCTCATCAGGTCAGCGTAGTCATGTACCGCTTTAATGGTGTTCACAAAGAAAGTGAGGAACATCAGGTTGGTCTTCGGTGTTTTACCGGGAGCCAGCAGGTTTACACCTGTGTCTGTAGACATGCTCCAGTTGTTATGTTTACCGGAACCGTTGATGCCTGCAAAAGGTTTCTCGTGCAGTAACACTTTCAGTTTGTGACGTTTAGCCACTTTATTCATCACATCCATCAGCAGGGAGTTGTGGTCTACTGCGATGTTTACTTCTTCAAATATTGGAGCACATTCGAACTGGGAAGGCGCAACCTCGTTGTGACGGGTTCTTAAAGGAATACCCAGTTTGTAAGATTCTACTTCGAAATCGCGCATGTAAGCGTAAGCACGCTCAGGAATGGCACCGAAGTAATGATCTTCCAGCTGCTGACCTTTGGAAGGTGCGTGACCAACAACGGTACGACCGGTCATGATCAGGTCAGGACGGGCGTTAGCCATTGTTTCGTCTACCAGGAAGTATTCCTGTTCCCAACCCAGGGTACCGGTTACTTTGGTAACGTTTTTATCGAAATAGTTACATACGTCTACTGCAGCTTTGTCCATAGCAGCCAATGCTTTCAGCAATGGAGCCTTGTAATCCAGTGATTCACCGGTGTAGGCTACAAAGATAGTAGGTATGCAGAGTGTTTTACCATAACCCTGTTCCAGGATGAAGGCAGGAGAGGAAGGATCCCAGGCAGTGTAGCCGCGGGCTTCGAAGGTAGCTCTCAAACCACCGTTAGGGAAACTGGAAGCATCTGGTTCCTGTTGTACCAATGCATCACCATCAAAAGTTTCCAGTGCAGTACCATCACCTTTCAAAGTGAAAAATGAATCATGTTTTTCGGCGGTAGTACCGGTTAATGGCTGAAACCAGTGTGTGTAGTGAGTCACACCCTTTTTCATAGCCCATGCTTTCATGCCGGATGCAATTTGCTCGGACATTTTACGTTCCAGCTTGGTGCCATTTTTAACAGAATTCATCAGGCTCTTATAAGCCTCATCGCTCAGATATTCCCGAACAACTTTACCAGTGAAAACATTGCTGCCAAACACTTCGGTGATTTTACCATTATGTTCGGTGAGAGTGGAGTCTACGCCAGCTAATCCTTCCAGCGCTTTGAAACGTAACGATTGCATGCTGTAAAATATTTTACACAAAAGAACGCAACCGCAGCTATAAATGCAAATAAATTGTTCATTTTAACTGAAAAATTACATTTAGGGCTTTAAAATCGCCCTTTTTTTGTCATTTGATTAAATATTTGTGCTTCGCTCATCTTTAATCTGATGAATTTAAAAATTAATAATATGACATGGCAGGTCAAAAATTTGCACGCCGGAGCCAGCGGCCGACTTCTTGGCATTTGCAGGAAAAACATGTACTTTTGCGACTTCTTTTAAATTACTCGTTTTTTATACTTTAATACATGCAAACCACCGTAGAAATTGCTGAACAGCTAGGACTTACCGCTGACGAGTTTGAACGAATTAAATCCATTTTAGGCCGTACACCCAATTTTACAGAATTAAGTATGTATTCTGTAATGTGGAGTGAACACTGCTCTTACAAAAATTCAATCGTTTGGCTGAAATCCCTGCCCCGCGAAGGTGACAGACTGCTGGTAAAAGCAGGAGAAGAAAATGCCGGCCTGGTAGATATTGGTGATGGCTACGCGGTTGTATTTAAAATAGAGTCGCATAACCACCCTTCTGCTATTGAGCCTTTTCAAGGTGCTGCGACAGGCGTAGGTGGAATTCACCGCGATATCTTTACCATGGGCGCCCGGCCCATTGCCGCTCTCAACTCCCTGCGCTTTGGTAATATTAATGATAAGAAAACACAACACCTGGTAAAAGGTATTGTACATGGTATAGGCCACTACGGTAACTGCTTCGGCGTACCTACCGTGGGTGGTGAAGTTTATTTTGAAGATTGCTACGGTACCAACCCGCTGGTAAATGCATTCAGTGCCGGTATCGTAAAAGTAGGACAAACCGTTTCCGCTACCTCCTATGGTGAAGGCAATCCTGTTTTCATTGTTGGTTCTGCTACCGGGAAAGACGGTATTGGCGGCGCTTCCTTTGCTTCTGCCAATATCACGGAAGACAGCGTGGAAGATTTGCCGGCCGTTCAGGTAGGTGATCCTTTCCAGGAAAAGAAATTACTGGAAGCCTGCCTCGAAATCATCAAAACCAATGCTATCGTTGGTATGCAGGATATGGGCGCCGCCGGTATTACCTGCTCCACCGCTGAAATGAGTGCTAAAGGCGAACACGGTATGAATATCTGGTTAGATAAAGTACCTACCCGTCAGAAAGATATGAAAGGATGGGAAATGCTGCTGAGCGAAAGCCAGGAACGCATGCTGATCGTGGTGAAGAAAGGAGAAGAACA
Organism: Chitinophaga hostae; assembly: GCF_018224885.1. Classification (GTDB taxonomy): domain Bacteria; phylum Bacteroidota; class Bacteroidia; order Chitinophagales; family Chitinophagaceae; genus Chitinophaga; species Chitinophaga hostae. The sequence goes on from NZ_JAGTXB010000002.1 coordinate 125,146, forward strand.
ACCGGTACTGGATATCTTCGAGAAATGGGATCTCCATTGCGTACAGATCGGTGAAGTAACCAAAGATAAAAGCCTGAAGTTCTATATGAACGGCGAACTGGAAGCAGACGTTCCTGCTGAAAGTTTGGTACTGGGTGGCGGCGCTCCGCAATATCACCGCGCTTACACTGAACCAGCTTACTTTGCTAAGGTAAAAGCATTTGATATCCACAACATTCCTGATACAGAACATCCGCAGTTCGTAGCAGAAAGAATGGTGGCCCTGCCAAACATCGCTTCCAAACGCTGGATCTACAACCAGTACGATAGCATGGTGGGTACCGCAAATGCCAGCACCAACGCCCCAAGCGATGCCGCCATCGTTTTGGTAAAACCAACAAAGAAAGCATTGGCAATGACTACCGACTGTAACGGTCGTTATGTATTCGCCGATCCTCATAAAGGCGGTCAGATCGCTGTAGCAGAAGCTGCCCGTAACATCGTTTGCTCCGGTGGTGAACCGGTAGCTATTACCAACTGCCTGAACTTCGGTAATCCTTACGATCCGGAAGTTTACTACCAGTTTGTACACGCTGTACAAGGTATGGGTGAAGCTTGCCGCAAATTCAACACACCCGTTACCGGTGGTAACGTAAGCTTCTATAACCAGTCGCCCGACGGTCCGGTATATCCAACTCCTACCATTGGTATGGTGGGTATCCTCGACAGTCTCGACCAGCGCATTACCCTCGACTTCAAGGAAGAAGGCAACCTGGTATACCTGATAGGACGCAGCCGTAACGATATCAACAGCTCCGAATACCTGCACAAAATCATCGGCATAGAATATAGCCCTGCGCCTCACTTCAATCTCGATGAAGAACTGCACGTACACCAGGCTATCGCCAAACTGAATAAAGCCGGCCTGATCCGCTCTGCGCACGACGTGAGCGATGGCGGATTATTCGTAACCCTGCTGGAAAGCGCTATGCCAAATGGACTGGGCTTTGAACTGACCACCAATAACAAATTCCGTAAAGACGCCTACCTGTTCGGTGAAAGCCAGAGCCGCGTAGTAGTAACCGTTAAACCGGAAGATAAAGAGAAGTTTGAAGCACTGATGCACGGCCTGGTAGATGCCTCCGATGTTTCTGTTCGCCATGAGAAACTCGGTGTTGTTACCGGTGAACACATCAAGGTAAACGGTGAAGACTGGGGCAACGTCAGCACCTGGAAGAAATCATATAATACCGCTATTGAGGAGAATATGAAGAAATAGCTATTAGCTATTAGCAGTTAGCTGTTAAGTTTATAAACAAGGGCCCGCATAAATACTATGCGGGCCCTTTTTGTATCCAGCTAAAGCTATCATAAACAGCTCTGGTGTTGAACAACTAACAGCTAATGAGCTTATAAAAAAGGGGTCCGCATAAACACTATGCGAGCCCTTTTTATATCCAGTTAAAGCTATCATAAACAGCTATGGCGTTGAACAGCTAAAAGCTAACAGCTAATGGCTAACAGCTATCAAAATCTATATCTGAATCCTGCATTAAACCTTGCACCACTGCCTTTGATATACGAATCAGTGCGTACTCTTCCCTGTGAGGCAACAGGGTAGTAGTCGGCATTCAGCAGGTTATCCACACCCAGGCGAACCGCAAACGAGGAATTGAAGCGATAGCCGGTATAGAAATTCACCAGGGAGAAATCGCTCACAGGTCCGGCGCCCAGATCATATTGCTTTGTTTGAGGATTGATGTCGAAACGTTTACGCACGCCGGAATAAATATAGTATACTCCCAGGTCCCATTGTTTCAGCGGGGAGTAATTCACATTCACCGTCATTTTATCCGGGGAGATGCGCGTAGTAGGTAACCATGTTTTCACGCCACCCACGTCTTTTTTCCCTTCCACGTGGGCGTATGCTGCGCTGACCGACAGGTTATGCAGTACCTGGTAACCTGCTGTAATTTCAAAACCCTGTACTCTTTCCGGGGCGCGTTCCGGTACGGCTACGCCGTTTACATCTTTCAAGCTGGTACCCAGGTCGGAGGTGCTGATAAAGTAAGCGCCGGAAGCATTGAATTTGCCGATATTGCTGTTAAAGCCAGCTTCATAATTGTTGGTGATAATAGCTTTGGTTTCGATGGTATTGATGCTGGTAGTACCATTGCTCACCGCTTTTGCCAGTCGCAGTGTGCGGCCAAGATCATACAGGGAGAAACTCTGTGAGTAACTCACAAACGGGTTAAAGGCCGGGAATTTTGTATAGCGCAGGCCTGCGTTAAACACCAGGGCTTCATAAGGGAGGTTGCCGCCTTTTACAAATACGCCACCGGCATAGTTGCCAAACTTGATGGTAGTATAATCCGGAATATTCAGGGAGATATTTTCGTACCGCACCCCTGCTTTTACCAGGAAGTCTTTAAACAAATAGGTTTTCAACTGTGCATACGGTGCATAGTTTTTCATATTCATCTCCGGTACAAAAGGACGGCCATCGGTCAGGGGTTGGGAGGTTTTATCATTCAGGATGTCCACACCCCAGGTGACGTCGCCGAATAAGTTGGGATGAAAATTAAATACGGTATTGAAGTTTACCCTTGCCCCCATTTTTTTGGAAACAATGGCAGAATTTCCGGGAGGCGCGTAAAAATCGGAATATTCAAAAACTGTGTAAAACCGCTGGTAGTAAAGGTTTACATTCAGTGATGTGTTTTTGAAAACACGTTTATTGGTATAGTTAACATAGGCGTTGTGGTTGTAGGGAGTACCCTGTTTGTCGCCGGGATTAGTACCTTTTACGCCAATAATCGGTGCTTCTCCAAACTTCCCGGTAACGGAATCCACATAGGTGGCGTTTTGCATAGTCCGGTAGTAGTTATACATCACTTCAATGCGGTTGTTGCTGTTGATGTCATAACCGAGTTTTGCAAAGAGGTTTAGATTTTTGTTCTGTGCAAGCGACTGGAAAGGCGCAACGATTACGCCATCTGCATCTTTTACCACGCCGGTTTGTTCATAAGTACCACTGGCCACATAATCGAACTTGTTGATTTTGCCGGAGAAATTCTGGGAAATGCGGCCGCCCAGGGTATTCGATGGGTGGAACAGGGAACCCAATCCGCTCACATCGGTATTGCCGCTGAAACGTTTATTGGGATTGGCTTTGATGGTAATGAAGTTAATAATACCACCATCGGCGCCATTGCCATAGATAGCAGTGGATCCTTTAATCACTTCCACACGCTCTATCACAGAAAGGTCTATGCTGCGCATGTCTTTATCACCGTTGCGCAGCGGGGTAGACTGTGGAATACCATCGATCATGATCAGCATGCCGCGACCGCGAAGTGTTTGGCCTTTGTTGGTAGAGGTATTGGTTCCCAGCGTAAGTCCGGGTACATTCATACTCAGCAACTGGTTAATATCTGTAGTGATGGCGCTTTGTTCGCGTAACTGTTTCCCGGAAATAATAGTAATGGAAGCCGGTACTGTACCTAATGTTTCCTTATTACGGCCGGCGGTGATTATTATCTCATTCAGTCCTACCTCTGAAGTGCGCGCCGTATCCTTTGCCGTACCTGGTATTTGCTGTGCTGCTACCTCCAATGTGGCCAATATTGCCACCAACCCCCAAATAAATATCTTCTTCATGTATATGTTATATCCTGTTGTGTACTTTAATAATATATTTTCTGCGATACCAGATCAGGAAGCCTGAAATGGATAATGCGCCCGGGGTTAAGGCCAAAAGAGAATAAATGATCTTTAGTATAATACCGCCATAGTTGCCGAAATGCAGGGGCGCTATACAGGCGTTGAACTGATCACTAAAGGAAGCCTTGCTGAAATCCACCTTCTTTTTGATGTTGCCGTCAGCGGTGATAAAAACGGAAGAAGCATATTCTCCAAAGAAGGATGGTTCGTGTGCATGCCCAAGTATCCTTACGGGGTCACCTGTTTTTTTGGGAGGACGTACACCCATTACCTGGAAGCCAGGTATGCTGGTACGGGCTTTGGCGATGAGCGGTTCATATTCGCCGGTGAAGGGGAGGGAGGCATATCCGGCTTTTTTTGTGCTCCGGCTGTCCAGCACTTTCAATTCCATCATAAAGCCTGTAAAGGAAATGAGCAGGTTAAACAGCAGTGCCCACACACCGAGTATGCGGTGCAGGTTACGCCAGCGCCGGGTCCGGTTATGCCATTCCGGTTTTACCCGGAAGGTCAGTACTTTGATGATGGAGTTCCGGTAAATAAAGATGCCGGTGAGAATAGATAAAAACAGGCCTATACCGGTAATCAGGACGATTGTAGCCCCTGTTTTACCTGCCATAAGGGTAAAGTGCAGGTAAAGCACATTGCCCGTTAAATGGTCTGTATTGGAGTATTGTTGTAATACTTTCCCGGTATATGGGTTTAGGAAGACATATACCTTGTGATCTGCTGCATATTCGGCCCTCAGCACGATACTTTCATCGGGCGCCTGGGGGAGACGGGTAAAGAAAAGATACGGATTGCCGGGAAGGGTTTGCCGCGCGTCCTGCATCAGCTGTTGTAATGTTCTGGGCTGGGTTTGCGGGGGAACATGATAGGCGTCGGCATAGAGGGCATGATCTATTTCATCGCTGAAAACCAGCATGCTGCCGGTGATGCTTAACAGCAACAGCATAATGCCGGCTATTAAGCCAGTAATCCGGTGTACCCGGAAAAGTTGCTTACTCCATTGAATTTTCAATACCTGTCGTTTAATATCAGTTTGACCTTGTACCCAGCGTTCCAACTGCCTGTCCACTGAAAGTGCTATAGGAGTGGATCTGTATGTTGCCTTTACCTGCCATAACCGGATAAAAGCCTGAGTATGTTTTGCTTCCGCCGCAAAGGTATCGCCATATCGCTGGTTAGTGTTTACGCAAAAGGGAAATTTATCGATCAGATGGGGAAAAACAAGGGCTTTTTACACTGGGATGATATGAGGTCGCAGTATTTATCTTTAACAAGCTGTTAACAAAATACAACTTATGTGTTAGATTTTTTGCTAAAATCTCACCTATTTTTGATAAGTATCGATGAAGAGAAAACCAAAATTAAAATAAAATATTTTTTATAAAATATTTGGAATCACTTGGTTATTCCAATTTCTATGAAAACCATTTGTTCTCTACCATGTCCTGATGAAATCTAATGAAAAATTACACCTAGTGAAAGAACGATTTGTTGTAAGGGCTGAGTAACATCAGCCCTTTTGTTTTTTACCCCTGGATTGGCTTACCTTATTGCCATAACCCCTCTGGCCTTTTCCCATTTTTAATAGAAAAGCCTTCCTGGAAAGCAGGAAGGCTTTTAATATGTTGGGTGTGACTGTTATACCATCGGAATTTCAGCCACCTGGTAAACTTTTTCGTCGAGTTTAGCCTTGGTTTCGCTGAAAGCCTTGAGTGTAAGCTCAATATCCTCATCGCTGTGGGCAGCGGTAGGGATCAGGCGGTAGATGATTTGTCCTTTTGGAATAACCGGGTATACCACGATAGAGCAGAAAATGTTATAGTTTTCGCGCAGATCGAGGCACATAGCGGTTGCTTCAGGAATATCGCCGTGCAGGTAGATAGGCGTAACCGGTGAATTGGTTCTGCCGATGTTGAAGCCGCGGGCTTTCAGTCCGTTCTGCAGTTTATTTACATTATCCCACAGTTTTGCCTTCATTTCAGGATGCTGGCGCATCAGCTGCACACGTTTCAAATGTCCGATGACGATAGGCAAAGGAATGGATTTGGCAAAGATCTGGGAGCGCATGTTATAGCGCAGGTAGTTGATGATGGCTTTTTCGCCGCTGATGAAAGCGCCGATGGAAGCGCCGGATTTAGCGAAGGTATTGAACAGCAGGTCAATTTTGTCCTGAACACCCTGTTCCTCACCGGTACCGGCGCCGGTTTTACCCATTGTTCCAAAGCCATGGGCATCATCTACCAGCAGGCGGAACTCATATTTATCTTTGAATGCAGCAATTTCTTTCAGTTTACCCTGGTCACCGGCCATACCGAATACGCCTTCTGTTACCACGAGAATACCGCCGCCCTGGGTTTTAGCCAGTTCAGTTGCACGCTTCATCTGTTTATCGAAATCTTCCATGTCGTTATGCTTGAACACATAACGCTTGCCGGGGTGCAAACGTAAACCATCCAGGATACTGGCGTGGCACTCTGCATCATATACGATTACGTCCCTGCGGCCTACAACGGCATCAATGGCGCTCATGATACCCTGGTAACCATAGTTTAATAACGTGGTGGCTTCTTTGCCCATGTAGTCGGACAACTCATTTTCCAGCTGCTCATGGTAGTTGGTGTTACCGCTCATCATACGCGCTCCCATGGGAGAGGCCATTCCATAGTCGGCGGCAGCCTGTGCGTCTGTAGCACGTACTTCCGGGTGGTTAGCCAACCCGAGGTAGTTGTTCAGGCTCCAGACAATTTTTTCATTGCCCCGGAACTTCATGCGGGGGCCTATTTCTCCTTCCAGCTTAGGAAATGCGAAATAGCCATGGGCTCTGTCTGAATGTTCCCCGATCGGGCCCAGATGTTTCAGCAGTTTCTCGAAAATATCCATACGATATATTATGTAATGGTTAATTCATTCCATTTAAAATGGACACAAAGGTATTAAAATATTACTTTTTGTAAACTTGGTTTACATTTGAGGCCTCTTCTAATGCACTTTTTTTGCGAGGTTACAACGGCTTATGTTGTTGTATTACAGTGACTTTTAAATATTTAAGATCTGATGAAATTTACACATTTTCTGACAGCTGCTCTCTTGTTTTCCACAACGGTTACCCGGGCGCAAAAAGCAACTTCCCCCAAACCCTTTAATCATCTTACCGCTGCGAAAAACAGCAAAACTTCTGCCAGACCTAAACTGGTAGTAGGAGTGGTAGTAGACCAGATGCGCTGGGATTATCTTTACCGCTATGGTAACAGGTATGGCGCCGGTGGTTTTAAAAGACTGCTGCAGGAGGGATTTTCCTGCGAAAATACCCTGATCAATTATACGCCCACTATTACCGCCTGTGGCCATACCTGTGTGTATACCGGCTCTGTGCCCGCCATCCATGGTATTATCGGCAACACCTGGTATAGTCCGGAACTTGGACGTACCATGTATTGCGCGGAAGATACCACCGTCAGCACCGTTGGCAGTACTTCTGCCGCCGGCAAAATGAGTCCGCGCAACATGCTGGTAACCACGATAGGCGATGAGCTCCGGTTATCCAATAATTTCCAGAGCAAGGTAGTGGGTGTGGCTATTAAGGACCGCGGCGCTATTTTGCCCGCCGGACACAGTGCCAACGCGGCTTTCTGGTATGATGGCAGCACCGGTAACTGGGTGAGCAGCACCTATTATATGAAGGAGCTGCCGGGATGGGCACAGGAATTTAATAAACAGCAGTTTCCGCAACAATACCTGAGCAAACCGTGGACAACCCTGTACCCGGTATCTACCTACACCCTCAGCACCGCCGATGAAAAACCTTACGAAGGAAAGTATAAAAATGCGGCCAACACCTCATTCCCGCATAACCTGGCAGATATATCCAGTGCTGCTATTTCGGCTTCCCCCTTCGGTAATACCATGACCCTTGAATTTGCCAAAAAAGCCCTGGAGGCCTACGATATGGGGAAAGGCAATGTAACGGATTTTCTGGCCGTAAGTCTTTCATCCACCGACTACGTGGGCCATCAGTTTGGTCCTAATTCTGTGGAAATTGAAGATACTTACCTGCGCCTGGACCAGGATCTGGCCACACTTTTCAAATACCTCGATGCGAAGGTCGGAAAAGGACAGTACCTGTTTTTTATCACTGCAGATCATGGGGTAGCCCATGTACCGGGTTTTATGGAAGAAAACAAACTGCCGGGTGGTACCTGGGATGACCAGGCAACCGTTAAAGATCTGAATGATCAGGCTGCAACCAAGTTTGGTGTGAGAGGCGTGATCAAAGCGGTAGATAATTACCAGTTCTGGCTGGATCATGATGCTATTGCCCAGGGAGGTAAAAACGAGGCGGAGATACGGCAATTCCTCATTGCCCGGTTATTGAAATTGCCGGCAATCTCAAAGGCCTTTCCTATAGAGCAACTTATGACCACCCTGTTGCCAGAACCCATGCGGACGATGCTTAACAATGGTTTTAATACCAAAAGAAGCGGCGATATCCAGGTAATACTGACACCGGGTTATATTGATGGTGGTAAAACCGGTACCACACACGGTTTATGGTATCCTTACGACGCGCATATTCCGCTGGTATGGATGGGATGGGGTATTCACCCGGGTAAAACCAACCGCACCATCGGTATGACGGATATTACGCCTACGCTGGCAGCGTTGTTGCATATCCAGATGCCCAGCGGTAATGTAGGGCAGGTAATACAGGAGGTTACTCATTAAATTTTTTTTGCTTAGATTGCCATAAGGAAAATTGCGAATTAGGAATTAGGGATTACGGAGTTGTGGAAAAGATCAAACGACCTTCTGCACCATCTCCATACAACTCCGTAATCCCTGATTCGTAATTCGTAATTCTTCAATTATGGCTTTTTCTTTTTTACTATATACTGTAGCAGACCGGATCGCTACTATTACCCTCAATCGTCCTGAAAAAAGGAATGCGCTGAATGGGCAGCTGGTAGCGGAATTACGCGAAGCGTTTCAGGCTGCCGCGGCCGATGAGGCGGTGAAAGTAGTGGTGCTGGCGGGAAACGGTGAAGCTTTTTGCGCTGGTGCCGACCTGGAATACCTGCAGCAACTGCAGAAAAACACCTATGAAGAAAACCTCACTGATTCCCGGGAGCTGATGCAGCTGTTCCGGGAGATATATGAACTTGATAAGATTGTGATTGCCCGGGTGGAAGGGCATGCGGTTGCCGGTGGCTGCGGGCTGGTAACCTTATGCGATCTGAGCTACGCCGTGCCGGAGGCCTTATTGGGATATACCGAAGTGAAAATTGGCTTTATACCAGCGCTGGTAGCGGTGTTCCTGGTACGTAAGATAGGAGAGGGCCGGTCCCGGGAGTTACTATTGACCGGGAAACTGGTGACTGCTGAGAAAGCGGCTGCCGATGGTCTTATTACCGCAGTGGTACCAGCCGGGGAAATAAATGCCCACGTGGCCAAAGTGGCCATGAGCCTGTGTAAAGAGGCATCAGCTAACTCGCTGAAAGTAACCAAGAAATTGATTGGCACAGTGTTGGACTTACCATTGGCAGAAGGGCTGCTGCACGCGTCAGAACTAAACGCAGCTACCCGTGGACATGATGATTGTAAACGCGGTATTGCCGCCTTTTTAAATAAAGAAAAGCTTACCTGGTAGTTAGTTGACCGACCATCACTATACCACCACTAAACTAATACACCACACTATGTCGTACCGGTTGCTATTAACTTTTATCTTGGGATGCTTCTCCGGCACAGCGCTGGCGCAGCGTACCGTTTCAGACGCAAAGATTATTTATAAAATGGAGCTGCCGCCAGAGCAGCTGCAAATGGATGCCATGCTGGAAGGCAGCACCTTTACCCAATATATGCGCGGACCGCTGAGCAGGATAGACATGAATTTCAATATTGTGCACTATACCTATCTCATTAACAGCAAAACGGAAACTATGACCACGCTGATTGATCAGCATGGGAATAAATACCTGATCCGTGCGGGAAAAGAACAATATAACAAGGATTTGAAGCAGTATGAAAACATACAGTTTACCGATCAAACGGAAACCAAGCAGATAGCGGGTTATACCTGCAGAAAGGCAATTGGTACCATGCCGGATGGTAAAACATTCGAGGTGTTTTATGCTACGGACCTGGTGCCTGAAAACAGGCAGTATAACCGTCGCTTTGTAAACCTGAAGGGCATCCCGCTGGAGTTTGAAATTCTCACCAAAACCGGCGCTAAAACGCGGGTTATTGCCACCAAAGTAGATTTGTATCCGATTCCTGCTTCTTATTTTGATGTGCCTAAAACGGGCTATAAGGAAGTAAGCCAGGAGGAGTTGAAAAACATGTAATTGTGATTTTCCTGCCTGGGATTTTTTTTGCCCAGGATTAGACTGATTTTGATGATTTAGATGATTTTCTCTTTTTTGATTTAAAAGATTGGGGAAGATACAAGCGGATTTTTGCCTATATCCTTCTAATCTTTTTAAATCCATAAGATAAAAAATCATCTAAATCATCAAAATCAGCCTAATCCTGGGCAAAAAAAAGGGCCGGTTAAAAAGTTGTTTAACTTTTTAACCGGCCCATATTGTAATTGAAGAAACGTTAAGTTTATTACCCTTTCTTGAGTGGCAGAATGATCTGCAGTTTCTGAAAGTTCATGTTTCCCGGTGGTTGTGACTGCACCTGGTAATTAGAAGGAACTACGTAGGTAACATTACCTTTTGTATAGGTAGTTACCGCTTTAAGGTTTATAACGTTATTGTAGTTATTCTCTGTGTTTGTTTTAAACTTAAAGTCTGAGCTGAAGGTACCGGAATACCGGTAAGCCGCGTCGAGGCCCAGGTTGGTTTTAGGCATGGCAGTATTCAACACAAAGTGTTGATTGTCAGCCGCTTTTTTCGTTTTGTCTTTGTTATTATCAGAGGGCAAAAAGCTATTATTCGCCAGCGCATTGAGAGCAAAAAACGCCATGGCGCCCGCTAACAAGCAAGACAATGAAAAAGTGCGTGATATGTATGTTTTCGCTTTCATTGTAACACAAATGTACAAACTTTTTGATATATTATATAACATATTCTTAACGCAAGATACGATTAAATCACAAAGAAATGTTAAAAAATATTTAAAAGGTTAAAATCCACCCGTATTTGGTCATAGATAAAAGTACTATATTTACACTAATGAGTAAAGACTTTTCCTTTTTAAACGAAGATTTTGATGATCTGAGAGACTTGTTGCAGCAGTTTGAAAATCTCAGGGCTGGTAAGTCTCATTCTTTTTTGGACGAAGATTCATTTGAGCAGATCATAGACTATTATGACGAGCATGACGAAATGCCGATCGCGTTGCAGGCTGCGGAACTAGCCATCGAACAATTCCCCTACTCTTCTACACTACTACTCAAAAAGGCCAACTTACTGATAGAAACCAAGAAATATAAGGAAGCACTGAATTTATTGGAGAAAGCAGAAGTACTGGACCGCACTGATATTAATCTTTATATACTGCAGACGGATGTTTACCTGGCGCTGAACCAGCACCAGAAGGCAGCCAGTGTGCTGGAAGAACAAATTGAGCAGTTTTCGGGAGAAGACAGGACAGAATTGTTGCTGGAGCTGGCCGATGTATATGATGACTGGGAGGAATTTGAGAAAGTGTTTGATTGCCTGAAAATGGCGCTGGAACATGATCCCAACAGTGAAGAGGCGTTGCATAAAATCTGTTTCTGGACAGAGTTTACCGGCCGCAATGAAGAAAGTATCCGTTTGCACAACGCTATTATAGATGAGCATCCCTATAACCAGCTGGCCTGGTTTAACCTGGGAACGGCTTTTCAGGGTTTGAAGCTGTATGAAAAGGCGATCGATGCCTATCAGTATGCGGTAGCTATTGATGAGAAATTCGATTATGCGTACCGGAATATGGGCGATGCGTATATCCGCCTGCGTAAGTATGCCGAAGCCATAGAAGTGCTGCAGAAACACCTGGAAATAGCCAAACCGGAGGATGTAATCTATGAGGCTATTGGCCACTGTTATGAAAGGCAGCGCAAATTTACCCAGGCGCGCTATTACTACCGTAAAGCGTCGCACCTGAGTCCCAGCGATGATAAATTGTATTACAAGATCGCGGTAGCTTACATGATGGAGGCCAACTGGGAGAATGCGGCCAAATCGTTGCTGAGTGCCCTGAAAATAAATAAAACCAACGCAGAGTATAATATGAGCCTGGGAGAATGTTACCTGGAGCTCGGAAAAAACAAGGAAGCCCTGGTGCATTTCATGAATGCGGTACGTACCCGGCCTAAGAGCGCAGTTACCTGGCAGGAGCTGCTGAAAGGGTTGTATGTGTCCGGATTCCTGGAAGAGGCGCTGGTACAGCTGTCAATTGCCGAAGAAAAGGCAGGCCGCAAGCCCATATTTGTGTACTACCGGGCGGCTATCCTGATTGCCATGGGGAAAACTAAAGAGGGGTTACTGCACCTGGAAACCGCTTTACAGCAGGCGCCCAAAATTGTTAAAAAGCTGGTAGAACTTGACCCTGCTGTGTTACAGCATGTGAGTGTGGTGGATCTGATTGCGCAATACCGCCGCAAACGTTAACCAATGTTATTTACTTTAATAAAATAAAGTATACTTCTTATTTTTGCGCCGGCTTTTAATTGTCATGGACAAAAGTCAACAGTATTTCCGGTTACTAAAATTGCATCTACGCTATCCCGAAGTGCCTGGCGAACATTAGTATGTGTTTTACTGACCAATAAGAAGATAAAAATATTTCAAATGAATTTTAATCTGACACAAATCCCGGAAAGGACAAAGAAGCCCCGGACTCATGGATTGACCATGGTAATGGATAAGGGGCTAAGTTTGGAAGAAGCACGAAATTTTTTATCCGCAGCAGGTCCGCACATCGACATCCTGAAACTGGGTTTTGGCACTGCTTACGTTACGCCTAACCTGCGCGCAAAAATTGAACTTTACCAGTCGGCAAACATCCCGGTATACTTTGGCGGAACCCTGTTTGAAGCCTTTGCTATCCGCAACCAGTTTGAGGAATACATCAATGTGGTAAAGGACTATGGTATCAGCTACATGGAAGTATCTGATGGCTCTATTACCATCCCGCATGCCGAGAAATGCGGTTATATTGAAAAACTCGCTAAGATCGGACTGGTATTAAGCGAAGTTGGCTCTAAAGATGCCGAACACATTATCCCTCCTTATAAGTGGATTGAACTGATGAGTGCGGAATTGTCTGCCGGCGCTACGTATGTGATCGCTGAAGCCCGCGAAAGCGGTAACGTTGGTATCTATCGCGGCAGCGGTGAAGTACGCGAAGGCCTGGTACAGGAAATCCTGACACAGATCCCCGCCGAAAAAATTATATGGGAAGCACCGCAGAAAGCCCAACAGCTCTACTTCCTGGAACTGGTAGGCTGCAATGCCAACCTCGGCAACCTGGCGCCCAATGAAGTAATTTCACTGGAAGCTATGCGTATAGGATTAAGGGGCGATACCTTTAACCTGTTCCTCGACAGGGAATAGGACTGTGATTTATATGATTCATGTGATTATCCTGATGAGCGTTGATTGATGCGAAACACCTTCCCTTGTCAGGATAATCATACCCACAATTACCATTTCATGAAGATGTATGGATTGATCGGCTACCCGCTTAGCCACTCTTTTTCAAAAGGATTTTTTAAAGAAAAATTTGAAAGAGAAAATATCACCGGCTGCCAATACGAGAACTTCCCGATACCAGGCATTTCTGAATTTACCCACCTGCTTGAACAGCATCCGCAAATAAACGGGCTAAACGTTACCATTCCTTATAAAGAGGCAGTGATGCCTTTCCTGGACGAACTCAGCAAAGCTGCTGCACAGATCGGAGCGGTAAACTGCATCGATTTTAAGGACGGAAAAAAAACCGGCTATAATACAGATGTAATCGGGTTTACGGCATCATTACACCCATTGTTACAACCGCATCATACCCATGCCCTGGTACTGGGCACCGGCGGAGCCGCCAAAGCCATTATGTATGCGCTGGAACAACTGGGTATCACCTATACGGTGGTGAGCCGGTCGCCCGTTAACGGCGCCATCTCTTATGATGCGCTGGACGAAGCTGTCATGGCAGCACATACCATTATTGTAAACACCACCCCTTTAGGCATGTATCCCAAAGTAGATACCTTCCCTGAAATACCTTACCAATATGTTACTTCCAGGCACCTGCTGTACGACCTGGTGTATAACCCGGCTACTACCGCCTTTTTAGAAAAAGGCGCCGGACAAGGTGCGGTTATAAAAAACGGGCATGAAATGCTGATCCTGCAAGCGGAAGCTTCGTGGGAGATATGGAACGGAAGAGCTTTTAGCCATTAGCTTTTAGCTGTTAGCAAAAAAATGCAGCGTAAATGAACACATTATATCATGTTCGTTTACGCTGCATTTTTTTGCTAACAGCTAAAAGCTAATGGCTAACAGCCGGCTTCACCATATAATAAACACAGGTGGTAACAAAGTTTCTGAAAAATGGAATCGCCGCAATAGGCTTCCATTGTACCCTGGCACTTACGCCGAATTTATATTTATAAATAGGGTTGATCAGGTAGAAACGACGCTGCGTGATCTTATACTGCTGACGTTTAAGAATACGTTCGAAGCGCTCAATGGAAATACCGGTAGACTTCACATCCATCAGATCCACTACTACATCATCGCCCTCTCCGAATGCGCGGAGTAAACCTTTGTATAAAGGCCGTGGCAACAGGTGGATATAGGGAACCATGCTGAGGAACTTATTGGCGCATATCTGCTGATGTCCTCCGTGAGGCATATACCAGGGCGGAAACCCAAAATATACCTGTCCGCGGGGAGTGAGCAACTGTTTCAGATGTCCGATGATTTTTTCCTGGTCAGGAATATGTTCGATGGCATCTTTCAAAATAATTACATCAAAAGAATGACGGAACTCTCCGAGGAAGTCGAGGTCGTAAATGTTTTTGGCGATCAGCTTCAGCTGTCCGCCGTCCAGGTATTTCTGAAGGAAGGTTTTTGCCAGCTCGATACGGTCGGGAGCAAGATCCACGCCTACACAGTTACAGCCTTTTTCCAGCAGCGGGGTGAGCACTCCGCCTTCCCCGCATCCTACCTCCATCACGCGCAGGCCTTCCAGTTGAGGAAACTCCTGCTGTATGAATGGCAGCACGTAGTCGCGCGAATTATCGACCTGCTGTTTATGCCGTAGTGTTGCGTCTAAATGATGTTCTAATGCCATGTATTTGAAAATTGCGTGAATTTAGTAAAAAACGTTTAAAGGCAGGGTTGCTGTTTTGCTAAAAGCGGACAGCGGAAGGCTAAAAGCTACTGTTAAACCCTATCTTTGCCCTATGCAAACGAACGAAAATATCAATTACCAGGAGGGAGCCGTGATACTGATCAACAAACCATTAACGTGGACTTCCTTCGATGTAGTGCGTAAGATAAGAAATACCACCAAAGCAAAAATAGGTCATGCCGGCACGCTGGACCCTTTGGCTACCGGGTTACTGATTTGCTGCACCGGGAAAATGACAAAAAAAATCAACGAATACCAGGCACAGGAAAAAGAATATACCGGCACTTTTACCCTGGGTGCTACCACACCAACCTTTGACAAGGAATCTGAGCCTGAAAATTTTAAAGATATCAGTCATCTTGATGCCGCTGCTATATTGGCCGCCACCAAGCCTTTTATCGGTGAAATCATGCAGCTGCCTCCTATTCATTCTGCCATTAAACAAAATGGCAAACCCATCTACCTGTTGGCCAGAAAAGGTGTGGATGTAAAAGTGGAACCCCGTAAATTAACCATCTCAGCATTTGAGATCACTAAAATAGCCTTGCCTGAAGTGCATTTCAGGGTCGTATGCAGCACGGGTACGTATATACGTTCGCTGGCAAATGACTATGGTGCTGAATTGGGGTGCGGTGCTTACCTGAGCAGTCTTTGCAGAACCCGCATCGGTGACTTTAAACTGTCGGATGCTACAGACATGGCTGATTTCATTGCAGCCAACACTGTTCCTAAAACGGATAACCAATAGCAATATTCCAGATAATATTTTCACGTCTCCATTTGCTGTCTTTCAAATCCCATTCCCCTACATACCAGCCGTTTTTATTACCGGTAAAGTAGGGTACTTTCAGCGGAATGCCCCAATCCAGGCGGATGAGGAAGAAAGAGAAGTCTAAGCGCAGACCCGCGCCCGTACCCATGGCCAGATCATGATATAACTGGCCGAACTGGAATTCGGAGCCGGGTCTGGAGGAGTCTTTCCGGATCATCCAGATATTACCCATATCGAGAAAAGTGGCGCCTTTCAGGTTGATGGTGCCGCCAAACATACGCAACAGGTCGAAACGGTATTCCAGGTTACCTTCCAGCTTCATATCGCCCGTTTGATCAGGGAATGCCTGTGCTGTAGCGGAAGAGTCCTTGAAGGAGCCGGGGCCCAGCGTACGTAAACGCCATGCGCGTATACTGTTGGGACCTCCGGAAGTAAACTGTCTTACATAGGGCAATACCTGTGAGTAGCTGTACGGGATACCTACGCCGGCATATGCCCTGGTAGCAAGACCGCTATGCAGCCCGAGTTTCCAGTAGTGCCGGTAATCTGCTTCTATCTTTACAAAATTTGAAATATTAACACTGGTCAGCGTTTCGAGGTTGGTTTTATGCCCGCTGATGCTGTTCATCAGGCTGTTGATCCCACTCAGCCAGAGGCCCGATTCTTCCACATTTACCCTGAAATAGCTATAATGGCGCTGGTGCAGCAGGTCCTGGTTGCTGAAGATAAACGAAACGCTTTCCCCGCCAATCAACGCCGGTTCGAAACTGCGTTTCAGGTAAGGATTGGTATTTACCACGCTGTCGCGGAAAGTAGGATTCAGGCTTACACCCACATAGTTCAGGGTGATGGGCCGGATAATCCAGCGTTTATAAAGCGTTTCGTTCCAGTCGTAGCCGTAGGAGGCATTGATACTGGTGACATCAAATTTTTCCACACGCGACAGGTAGTTGGCGCCCAGTGTTAAACGGGTTTTTACATTGGATCTGGCGGACTGTTTGATATGGAAAGGAAGGGCAAAACGGGGCCAGGTAAGACTTACCTCGCCGCCAAACTGTTTGGACTGCAGGTCCCAGCCTGACTGCTGGGGGCGCACCAGCTCAATACCCGTACTGAGGGCCATGCCCAGCTGTGTGGCAGTATTGTTCAGGTTAATATGCCGGTAGTTTAGCGTGATCCCGGACCCCAGCGTATAGTCGGAACTGTTACTTAACTCAAAAGTGAGTCCCATTTCCTGCTTGCGGCGCGGAGTGAGGAACACGTAAGCATCCAGCGTTTTCACAGAATCTTTGCGCTCCTTATACTGCAGCGTCACAAATTGCCAGACACCGATGTCATATAGTTTGTTGACCGTATTGTTATACTGCTGCAGGGAATAGGTTTCGCCCGGCCGTAGTAAAATAGACCTGGAAAGGATCTTGGGTTTCAGTACTTCCTGGTGGTAACGGATGTTAATATATTTACGGTCGTCATGCAGCAGGGTGCTGTCGTTCGGATTGCCGTTCAGCGAAAAGTCGGGATAGGCGTATATTTTACCGATGTGATACTGTTCCCAGCGGGAGATACTGTCTTCCGGATTTTTGATATGGATTTCCACATCCATGGTCAGTTTATCTCTTCCTTTATTTTCGTTGAAGATATTTACAAATCCCTCAAAAGGATTGAGGGTATTGCGGAAGAGTGCCTTGTTCAGCGTATCCACGCTGTATTCGATCGCGTCGCGGTTAAACTTATAATAGCCGGCATCTTTGATGAGGCGGGTAAGTCTTTCCCTTTCACTGCCGAGGGTGGCTGATTTGAACACGATGCCTTTCTGGATCAGCGATAAATTTTCATTAGCTTTTACAATGCTTAAAATCGCTGAGTCGGGGATTACGTAGGTGATTTTATCGATAACAAAGTTTCTGCCGGTGTTCACGTGGTAGGTGACACTTGTTTTCCGGTGTTTTGTATTGGCGTTGTAGTTTACGGCTGCGTAGAAGAATCCCTGGTTGCGGAGGTAGCTGGTCATGCGTTCCACAGATTCTTTCGATTTGGTGGAATCGTATACTACGGGTTCTTCCAGGTTCCTTTTGGCAAGGACCAGGTTCCAGAACCAGTTTGATTTCTTCTCATTATACTTCTGGTTGTAGAGCCAGACCTTTATACGGGAGTTCAGTAATTTTTTGTTCGGCTGTTGGGTCATCAGCGATTTGGAAGCGAGGGAGCTGCGCAGATCCTGTTTTTCGGCATTGAGGATTTCGCCTTTTACTTCTACTTTGCTGCTGGTATACAGCGTCTGATCTTTCTGAAGATACCTGGTATTGGAACATGCCGCCAACGTGAATATTACAGCCAGTAGCAGCAATTGTTTCAGCAGTAAAATTCTGGATTTGGGAAGCAGCTGCATCACGGGCAAAAACGTTGTTAGTAATTTTAAAAGCTATTCCTGACGAACCTGATACCACGCCTATTCTTGGCTGATTAAAAGAAATCGTGTAGGTTTGGTCCCATGTTGTCAAAGGCGCAAATTAAATATATTCAATCATTACAGCACAAAAAAAACAGGCAAAAATCCAGCCAGTATGTGGCAGAGGGTGACAAGATCGTGCAGGAGCTGCTACAGGCGGGGATGCCGGTAAAAGGAGTATTTGCCACCACCGATTGGCTGGAGCAACATACTTCTCTACTGAGCGGGTTACCTGCAAATGCCGTAGTGGAAGTAGATACTGCTGTACTCAAACAACTGTCGTCGCTTACTACCCCCAACAGGGCGATGGCTTTGCTGGATATGCCGCCCGCCATAGATCCGTTGCCGGCGGCAGGTACGGTAGTGCTGGCGTTGGAAGCCATACAGGATCCCGGTAATATGGGAACGCTGATTCGTATAGCCGACTGGTTTGGTATCCCGCAGATCATTTGCTCCCCCGATTGTGTAGACGTATACAATCCCAAAACCATACAATCCACCATGGGTAGTGTGGTACGGGTACGTATAGCCGAATACGGTATAAAGGAATTATTACAGCAAACTACGCTGCCTTCCTATGCCGCCACCCTGCATGGTAAAAATATTGCCGGGTTTCCTGCTATTAAGGAGGGCATTATACTGATAGGGAATGAAGGAAGGGGATTAACGGAAGAAGTAACTGCGCTGGCGACCCACCGGATCACCATTCCCCGGATCGGTGGCGCTGAATCGTTGAATGCTGCTGTAGCAGCAGGAATTATCTGCGGACGACTCCTCATCTGATTGATCATGATACCCCGTGTACTGTTAATAAGTTTGATGTGCTGTATTGTTGCCTGTAGCCACCCGGTGCAGCGCACAATAACACCGGCATTTTACTTCTGGAAACAAACCTGGACCGGAAACACCACTGAGCAGCAATATATACAGCAGCTGCCTGCAAAAAAACTCTATGTTAAGTTTTTTGATGTGACCACAGACGAGGTCACGAAAACGCCGGTGCCGGTGGCTGTTTTCCGGCAGGCGGCCCCCTTGCCTGCCAATGTGGATATTGTACCCGTAATATTTTTGATGAACGAGGTATGGGCCCGTCCGGATAGCGCATTGGCCGGCAATGTTGTTAAACTGCTGGAACAATTATGCGACAGCATTCCTGCCGCGCGCATACCGGAAATACAGCTGGATTGCGATTGGACGCAAAGCAGCCGGGATGCCTATTTCTCTTTTATAAAACAAGTGAAACAAACCCCTTTTTTCCGGCAACGGCGGTTGTCGGCCACCATTCGGCTGTACCAGGTGAAATATGTGGGAAAGACCGGGGTGCCACCGGTCGACAGAGGATTGCTGATGTGTTACAACATGGGCGATCTGCGGAAGCCCGGTGCGCATAATTCTATTCTCGACGTGGATGTAATGGAATCCTACCTGGGAGAGCATCGTATTGCCAGATATCCCTTACCTTTGGACATCGCTTTACCACTGTTTGGATGGAGTGTTTTATTCCGCAACGATATAGGGTATGCGGGTATTTTAAGGAATGTTGGGGAA
This sequence comes from Chitinophaga hostae, assembly GCF_018224885.1. GTDB lineage: Bacteria > Bacteroidota > Bacteroidia > Chitinophagales > Chitinophagaceae > Chitinophaga > Chitinophaga hostae. Next base: position 144,966 of record NZ_JAGTXB010000002.1, read on the forward strand.
ACGGAATTGAAGCAAACAAAGCTGTTTACCCCAGGCCCCCACCGCCTGTACACTGTGCAACAGGATACCTTGCTGAATGGCTATTCATTGAAAAAAGGTAATGTGATCCGGCGGGAAACAATAGATCCCTTAACATTGAATGCTGCCGCAAAATTGGTGGCAAAACAGCTGCAGACAAAAGATCCGGCCGTTATATTTTATCATCTTGATTCGCTGACGTTACAAAATTATCCATTGGATGAACTACAGGAAATTATTCGTTTTTTTAATTAGCTTTTTCGCCGTTTTCTTTGGTAATATCATTTACACCTTGTCGTGTGGTCCTACACCGGATCCTTATGATTATTATATTTCCTTTTTCTCCCCTTTTGCCAAAGGAGGCGGGTATGAACCTTTTTACTATACTTCCCTTACCAGTTTCTATGGTGATCCTACTCCATCGGAAGAAACGGCAAATGTGAACGACTGGCAGAAATATACCGGCAGCAAAGTAACGGCAAAGGCTATACGGGAATGTATCTATTCCTATAAACAGGAGCAGTTGTCCGTCATTGCCACCGGGAGCAATATATTGCCGGACAGCGTGAAGCAGAATTCTTTTGCACAGTTTTTATCAAAAGAAAAAAACAGGGAAGCTGCCCGGTACCTGTTGTTCGCCAAAACCTGCGAGCCTGCTGTGATCAATGCTGATCCCTGGTCAGTGCCGGAAAGGAACAATGCCCTGCTGGGAAACCTGTATACAGAAGGTGAGGAACTGTACAATAAAACAAAAGATAAGGATATCCGTGAACGTTACGCTTTCCAGCTGGTGCGGCTGCAACATTACAGCAAGCAATACCGTGAAGCAGTTACTACGTTTGATAAATTTTTTGAAGAACGGGATAAACAGTCGCTGGTATATTTCAAGGCCATGGCCCTGAAAGCCGGCGCTTTATTGCGTTTAAAGGATTCTGTACAAAGTGCTTATCTATTTTCCCGTGTTTTTGAAAATGCGCCCTCATTGCGTATTTCCTGTTTCACGAGTTTAATGTGGACCAATACCACAGGCGACCAGGTATACCCGCTTTGTAAGGATAATCATGAAAAAGCTATGGTGGCCGCTATTTATGGCTTTGCCAATGCAGAACCGGATGTTGCTGCCATCCGCCAGGTATATGCTTTTGATCCTGCCTCTCCTGCGCTGAATATATTACTGGGAAGGGAAATTAATAAGCTGGAAGATAAATATTTCAGCCCGTATCTGGGAGAAGATCAGGGTACGGGGTTGGTCAGCATGCAGGATTATTCAGCTGCCGAAAAGAATAAACTGGTTTCCCGGTTAACGGAACTGCAAACTGTGGCGGATGATCTTCTGGCTAAGGGCAAATTAAAAGATATGGATCTGTGGCGGATTTCATCTGCCTATATTTCCTGTATCCGCAAAGACTATCCGGCAGCAAAGATCCGGCTGGATGAAGTGAAAACAAAAGATCCTGCCATAAAGGATCAATGGGAGATTGTGAACCTGCTGGTGAATATCAATCAGCAGAAGGTGATCGACAGCGCCTTTGAATCCCGCTTGCTGACTTCTTTTAAATGGCTGGATACGAAAACACCTGCAGGGCAAGGCCGTCAATATGGCGAATACCTGGGTATGCCCGATGAAGTGTATTCGTTTAAAAAAATATACCGCAACCTGTTGTTCGCTGTACTGGCGCCGCATTATCATCAGCAGGGAGATGTTATTAAGGAAGCGCTGATCAGGGGCCGTTGTGATTCCCTGCACATGAATGATTATTTTGTTTCCGGTGAAACGGCCATATCCCAGATCACCAACGGGATGAAATCCGCAGCGCTGATCCGGCTGAATGATTTTTTGCGTCAACCGGTTAAATCGCCGTATGAGTTGTACCTGGCGGGCTTTTTCCCGAAAGGTCTGAATATGAATAATGTGATTGGGGTGAGTTATATGCGGGTACATGATTTTGCCAATGCGCGAGACTGGTTCAAAAAACCGCCGGCGGGTACGCCGGCGGTTTCTTACCAGGTATTCCGGGAACAATTGCAGGATTTTGGGGAAGATACCGCTGAGTTGCATTACAATAAGACGATTACACAGCAACAGTTTTGCGAACGTATGGTACAGTTACAGGACAAAATGAAAACAGCGCCTGTATCACCCAAAGTATACTACGATTATGCGTCTGCGTTATTCAGTATTTCTTATTATGGCAAAACCTGGTACTTTGTAAAAGACTATCGCCCATCTACTGAATGGTATTCCACTAAATGTGATAAAGATCCTTTTGAAAAACAGTACTTCGGTTGTTATGCCGCTGAGAGTTATTATCAGAAGGCGGCGCAGGCCAGTACTGACAGGGAGTTCAGAGCCCGGTGTGCGTTTATGGCTGCACGTTGCTCACAAAAACACACTGCTGAAAATGAGGACAACAACAAGTATGTTTCAGCGTTGATACATAACCGTTACTTCCCTTTATTATCCGGTAATTTTGCACAAACAAAGTTTTATCAGCAGGTATATGACCAGTGCAGTTACCTGAAAGACTATGTAAAAAGTACCCGAAAGAAATAGTTATTTAAACTGTATGGCCTTTACCGGCGTTATGCGGCAGATGATTAGTGATGGAAGCAGCAGTACCAATATACAGATCAGGAAAGTGCCTAAGTTGATCAGCACTATATCTGTCCAATGTATAGAAATGGCTGCTACCGACATGTAATATGACTCTTCCGGTAATTTGAAGATGCCGGTGCTTTGCTGGAGGAAAGCAATGCCCAATCCAAAGAAATCGCCGATCAGTATGCCCATGATGATAATATAGCCGGCCTGGAAAACGAATACCTGCTGGATATTCCAGTTGCGCATCCCCAATGCTTTGGTGATGCCAATCATGTTGGTGCGTTCCAGGATCAGGATCAGGATGGCCGTAATCATATTGATGATCGCTACTATCGTCATGATGATAATGATGATCAGTTCATTTTGGTTCTGTAACTGCAACCAGTCAAAAATATTGGGATAGATGTCGCGTACGGTGCGGGTAAACAGCTGGTCGGGCAGCAGGTTATTATCCAGGTACCTGGCGGTGGAGTCCATCCTCCGGTAGTTGCTGAGAGTGAGTTCATAACCGCCTACCTGGTCAGGTTCCCAGTCGTTGAGCTTACGTACGAGGCTAAGATCGCCGATGATATAGGTTTTGTCATATTCTTCTATACCTGTTTTAAAGATACCCGTTACCGTTAGTTTGCGGGCGCGGGGTGGAAGCCCGCCTCCCTGGATAAAATAGATGATCGCCTTATCATTTACTTTCAGCTGTAATTCTGTGGCGAGGTATTCGGAGATCATGATTTCCGGTGCATAAGCCGAATCGTTAAACTGTAACATTTTGCCCGACTGCAGGAAACGCTTGAGTTGCGGCCAGTCGTAGCCTTTGTCTACTCCCTTGAAAATGATACCGTCAATTTCCTTTTCGGATTTGATGATGGCCGATTTGGTAGCGTAGTTACTGATGGTTTTGATTCCTGGAGCCAGTTTAATACTGTCTACCAGGCTGTTTCTGCCGGTAAAGGGAATTTCTTCGGTGAGTGGTCCGGCATTGGGTTGGTACTGATTAATATGGATATGGCCCCAGAAACTGAATATCTTTTCCTGTATTACCTGTTGAAAACCGTTTACCAATGCTGTTGCCAGGATCATTACCGCCACGCTCACCGCGGTTGCGGCTACTGCAATATTAATAATGAATTTTGAAAAAGTAGATCCCTTATTGAAAGCAATCCTTTTGGCAATGAAAAATGATAAACGCATGGAACAAATATAGGGAAAAGCATAAAGCCGAAGGCATAAAGCAAAAAGCTATTACAGCGGATGATTATAGAGGTTAAATGTTTTATCTTCGCCCAGATCATTCGCTGTAATAGCTTTTTGCTTTATGCCTTCGGCTTTATGCTTTCCATTAATAGTCGTATCTTAAATAATCAATTATCTTGTATGCGTACAGCAGCATTTTTTGTAATGGCCTTCGCTTCCTGCCTGTTTGGTAGCAACTTAGCGGCACAGGTAAACGCTATTACCCCGGATCATGTGTACTTTAATAATATCAGATCTGTAAAGTTTAACCAGGCCGGCGACCAGCTTAGTTTGCCGATGTACACCATTGGTACAGGAGAGAAGCTGGAGCTGCAGTTTGACGACATGGATAATGATGTGAAGAACTACTATTATTCATTTGTTTTGTGTAATGCAGACTGGACACCGGCGCAGGTGAACCAGTTTGATTATATGCGTGGTTTTTCTGAAACAAGGATACTGAATTACAAGTTATCCAGTGTTTCCCTGCAACGTTATACTCACTACAGTGTGCAGTTACCGGGTACCAATAGTTATCCTGTGAAGTCGGGCAACTACCTGTTGAAAGTATACCTGGATAGTGATACATCGCAACTGGCCTTCACCCGGCGCATGTTTGTGGTGGAAAACAAGGCTGGAATATCCGGTTTTATACAGCAGCCGATAGCGCCTAAATTATTCCGTACTTATCAGAAGATCAACTTCGAAGTAAATACCGGCTCATTAAATATCCAGAACCCATTTGACCAGATAAAAGTGGTGGTGTTACAGAACTATCGCTGGGATAATGCGCTGACAACGCTCAGGCCCCAGTTTATCAACGGCAATATCTTAAAGTACAATGCGGAACAGGATTGTGTGATGCCGGCGGGAAAAGAATACCGGTGGATAGATCTGCGCAGTTTCCGGTTGCAAACCGAGCGGGTACAGCGTTCCGAATATCACAATAACAGCACAGATGTATTTGCGGTGCCGGACCATGAAAGAGCAGATAAGGTATACCAGTTTATTAAAGATATTAACGGCAAATATTACCTGGCTACGCTGGATGATTATGATCCTACTTTTGAAGGAGATTATGCATCTGTACATTTCTCATTTGCAGCTCCGGAGCCATATGCCGGATATGATATGTATATATTTGGAGAGCTGACCGATTATGAATGCAACAATAAAAATAAGTTGACATATAATGGCGCCAGCCGCGCATATGAGGGTACCTTGTTCCTGAAGCAGGGCTACTATAACTACATTTATGGGTTGGTGGATAAAACAGTACCCAATGCAAAATTCCAGACAGATCTGACGGAAGGTGATTACTGGGAAACAGAAAACAACTACACCATTTTATTGTATTACCGTCCATTGGGTGGAAGATCTGATGAACTGGTGTCATCCATTACATTGAACTCTATCCTGAATCGCAAGTAGGACTTTGATTCATGTGATGTATGTGATTATCCTGATGAAAGAAGAACAAAGCGATTGAATATTAAAAAGAGAGGCAGTGTGGCCTCTCTTTTTTATGTTATCCGTTTACGCTTTGTCGAAGTTTTACGATGTTGGCAGCACCGCGTTTAATGATAATGCGGGTACCGCGTTCGTAGGTGAAGTAGCGGTAAAACCAGTTGATAAATACCACCAGTTTATTTCTGAATCCCAGCAGGCTCATAAGATGGACGACCATCCATACCATCCAGGCGAGATAGCCACTCAGGCGTATACCGGCAATTTCGGCTACGGCCCTGTTACGGCCAATGGTGGCCATGCTGCCAAGATCTTTATAATTAAAGCCTTTCGTAGGTTTGTGTTCCAGTGAAAGACGGATATTATTCGCCACATTTTTCCCTTGTTGTATGGCTACCTGGGCTACCATAGGGTAACCTTTAGGGAACCGCGGATCATTGGTCATTTGTGCAATGTCGCCTATGGCGTATATATTGGTAAAGCCTTTCACCTCATTTAGTTCATTTACCAGGATACGACCGTTAGGGAGTACGATATCGGCAGGAATACCTGTTACGGGAATACCTTTTACACCGGCAGACCAGAGGAGCGACTGTGTTTGTATCTGCTCTCCTGTACTGAGGGTGACTGTTTTGCCGTCGTATTCTTTTACGCCGGTGTTGGTGAGTACGCGCACGCCAATATCTTGGAGGGCCTGTAATGTTTTTTGTGATGTTTTTTCGCTGAAGGAGGCGAGTAATTTTGGTCCTGCTTCAATGAGATAAACATTCATCAACGACTGAGGTAAAGTAGGATAATCCTTGGGCATGATATACTTGCGTAATTCGGCGAAAGCGCCTGCCAGCTCTACTCCTGTAGGGCCGCCGCCAACCATCACGAAGTTGAGTTTAGGTTTAATTTCTTCGGGATTTTGCAGCAGCAAACTTTCCTCAAATTGTTTCACCACATAATTCCTGATCTGCACTGCTTCAATCAGGGATTTCATGCCGATGGCATTTTCTTCTATATTTTTATTGCCAAAGAAATTGGTGTTACTACCGGTGGCAAACACGAGATAGTCGTAATGAATTTCACCGATGCCTGTTTCCAGGATGTTTTCTTCTGAGCGCAGTCCGGTTACTTCGGCCATGCGGAATACCAGGTTCTTTTGTTTTTTGAATATGCCACGTAAGGGGAAAGCGATACTATCCGGCTCCAGGCCAGCAGTAGATACCTGGTATAGCAGGGGTTGAAAAAGGTGATAGTTGTTTCTGTCGAGCAACACTACCTGAACGGGCACATGTTTAAGCTGTTTGGCCAGGTTTACGCCGCCGAATCCGCCGCCTACAATAACGATTCGCGGTTGTTTCGTTTCCGGGATGTTGGGCTGAATCATAATTCGTCTTTTTATATTTTGCAGCAATTACGATGATATGGTGGTCCTATTTTTTTAGTAAATGGTTCCGGTATTGTTTGACAAACCGTATACCAGTACTAAAGATTCCCAAAGTTACGAAACTTTCAGAAAAAAATGAAAGTTTTGTCTTGCCCAGGATTAAATTGATTAAACTGATTTTGATGATTTGATGAATTTGTCAGGATTTTTGGAAGATTTGAAAAGATTAAGGGAGATATAAGCGGATAAAATTCGCTCATATCTCCCCTAATTTTTTTTAATCAAAAAATTATTAAGAAAAAATCCTGTAAATCATCAAAATCAGTTTAATCCTGGGCAAGACAAAAATTACTGCAACAGGTATTTATAAAGAAACGCGGCTGCGGCGGCACCCGTCAGCGGTCCCAGTATTGGTATCCAGGCATAGCTCCAGTCGCTGTCGCGTTTGCCGGGAATAGGCAGCAGGTAGTGCATGAGCCTGGGGCCAAGGTCCCTGGCGGGATTGATGGCATAGCCGGTAGGGCCGCCGAGGGAGAGCCCGATTGCCAGCACCACAAAGGCTACCGGCAGCGCGTCGAGCGAACCCAGACTGGAAGCAGGACCGGTAATAAAGAGGATAGCCAGTATAAATACGAGGGTGGCAATGAATTCTGTGAGGAAATTGTATTTGCTGTTGCGGATGGCAGGAATTGTGCAAAATACGCCCAGCTTGGTATTGGGATCGGAGGTTTCATCGAAATGCTGTTTATAGGAAAGCCATACCAGCAGTGCACCGAGCATGGCGCCACCCATTTGGGCGGCTACGTATCCGGGCACTTTTTCCCATGGAAAGTTTCCCTGCAGCGCCTGCGCAAAAGTAACCGCAGGATTCAGATGAGCGCCGCTGTGTTTGGCCGTGGCATACACACCAACAAACACGGCCATGGCCCAGCCCATGGTGATCACCATCCAGCCGCCAAGATTACCTTTTGATTTGCTGAGAATCACGGCTGCTACCACACCATCGCCCAGTACGATTAAAAATGCCGTTCCTATAATTTCTGCTAAATAAGGTGACATAGTAAAACGAGATATTAATAAACGTGGATAATACTATATTTCTTCTGTCCATGCCTGTGCTGCCCTGATGGCGCGTTTCCATTCGCCGCATAGTCTTTTGCTTTCTGCGGGTTCCATGGCAGCATCGAAGGTGGCGTCTATCTGCCATTGTTTGGCGATGGTTTCTATGCTATCCCAGTAGCCAACAGCCAGCCCTGCCAGGTAGGCGGCGCCTAATGCAGTGGTTTCTGTTATAACGGGACGCACTACACGAAGATGGGTGATATCTGCCTGGAATTGCATGAGCAGGTTATTTTTTGTGGCGCCGCCGTCTACCCGTATTTCGCTGATAGGCATGCCTGCATCCGCTTCCATGGCTTTGAGTACATCCATGGTTTGGAAGGCGATACTGTCGAGCGCCGCGCGGGCAATATGTGCAGCGGAGGATCCTCTTGTAAGACCTACCATAGTGCCCCGTGCATGCTGGTTCCAGTAAGGGGCGCCCAGGCCGGCAAAGGCCGGTACGAGGTAAACGCCATCACTATGTGGTACGGTGGCGGCTAATTTCTCCACATCGGCAGAATGGCGGATAATGCCAAGGCCGTCGCGGAGCCATTGCACTACGGCGCCACCGATAAAGATGCTGCCTTCCAGTGCATAACTGGTTTTGCCGTTGATTTGCCAGGCTACCGTAGTGAGCAGGTTATTTTTGGAAGGAATGGGTTTGTCGCCCGTATTCAACACCATAAAACAACCGGTGCCATAGGTATTTTTGATCATCCCGGGTTGTGTGCATAGCTGTCCGAAGAGAGCGGCCTGCTGATCCCCGGCAATACCGGCAATAGGTATGCGGTAGGGGGTGAGATTGGCTTCGGAGTAACCATATACTTCACTGGATTGTTTTACTTCCGGTAGCATGGAGGCGGGAATATCGAAAAGAGATAGTAACTCTTCGTCCCATTGCATGTTGTGGATGTTGAACAACAAAGTGCGGGAGGCGTTACTCACATCTGTAATGTGGAGTTTGCCATTAGAGAAATTCCATGCCAGCCAGCTGTCTACCGTACCAAAAGCCAGTTCTCCGTTTTCGGCTTTTTTGCGGGCATCGGGAATATTATCCAGCAGCCATTTTATTTTGGTGCCGGAGAAGTAGGCATCCAGGCGCAGGCCTGTTTTATCTTTGATGAGTTGTTCTTTTCCCTGTTTGATCAGTTCATCGCAATAGGAAGCGGTACGGCGATCCTGCCATACAATGGCATTGTGAATAGGCTTACCGGTTTTTTTGTCCCAGACGATAGTGGTTTCCCGTTGATTGGTGATACCGATGGCGGCGATGTCCTGCCCGGTGATCCTTGCTTTGAGTATTACTTCGGCAGCCACGCTGGCCTGGGAAGTCCAGATTTCCATGGCATCGTGTTCCACCCATCCGGGTTGAGGAAATATTTGTTTGAATTCTTTCTGGGCAACTGCTTTGATGCTGCCATCATGATCGAAGATAATCGCGCGGGAGCTGGTGGTGCCCTGATCCAGCGAGAGGATATATTTTCCCATTAGGTTCTCTGTTTATTGCGTGTTCGGGTATCGTGGATATTATCTTTGAATTTAATTAAATTATCCAACAAAACGTGATCATCTCCCCAACAGCAAAATATCCGTACCGGCTGCCACAAAAAAAATCCCCGATGCAATTACTGCACCGGGGATACACCATCTAAAAAATATCTTAAAAACTACATTTTTTTGGCATCTTCGAGGAACTTGGCCAAACCGATATCTGTTAACGGATGTTTCAGCAGTCCCAGGATAGAATCTAACGGGCAGGTACATACGTCAGCACCTACTTCAGCACATTTTACAATGTGGAGTGCGCTACGGATAGAGGCTGCGAGGATTTCAGTTTTATAACCCTGTAAGCTGTAGATCTGCGCAATCTGAGCGATCAGTTCTACGCCATCCCAGTTGGTATCATCAATACGGCCAATAAAAGGAGATACATAAGCGGCACCGGCTTTAGCTGCCAGGATAGCCTGACCAGCAGAAAATACCAGCGTGCAGTTTGTTCTGATACCGTTGTCAGTAAACCATTTGATGGCTTTTACACCGTCTTTTATCATAGGTACTTTCACCACAATATTCGGGTGTATAGCAGCCAGTTTCTTACCTTCTTCAATGATAGATTTGAAATCTGTGGAAAGTACTTCCGCACTTACATCACCGTCTACTATTTCGCAGATGTCTTCGTAATGTTTGATGATAGCGGCTTCACCTTTAATACCTTCTTTAGCCATTAGGGATGGATTGGTGGTTACACCATCGAGAACGCCGAGGTCGTGAGCTTCCTGTATTTGCGCCAGATTAGCTGTATCAATAAAGAATTTCATGCTATATTAAATTAGTTGTCAGGAAATGAACGGTTTGTGGAAGATGCTGTGTCATTAGTGAAAGAGGTGGAGAAAATAGCAACCAGATACTATTGACAAGCAACTAATGACAATAAAAAAAGAAAAAAAGGCAAGTTACTTATATCGCACCGCTACAACCACCTACCCTTGCTACATTCCTGTCCTGGGGGAGTTCAGTAGGAGCTGGTCGTATAAGACTTGCCGGTTGCAAAGGTAATATAATGAGTTGAATCTCCAAATATTAGCTTGGAAAAAGTTGAAATTATTTTTCAAAACGTATTTATACGCATTCTTTTAAGGTTAATAATGTATAGGCTATGTATATAGCGGGAAAATATATATATTTGGATATATTGGGTTATACCCCCCGGATTGTTAATTATAAACTGTACTCAAACAACTTAAACCTCTTTTATGGAAACAACTACGTATGAAGGTAGCAGCGCCTTTGGTGCCTTATTCAGTGGCGTATTTCTTATTTTCTTCCTGGTCATCATCGTTTTCTTTGCATTCTGTATGTGGAGAATATTTGAGAAGGCCGGACAGGAGGGCTGGAAGGCAATTGTGCCTATCTACAACCTCTATGTTTACACACAGATCATTGGTAAACCATGGTGGTGGCTGATCCTGATGTGCATTCCCTACATCGGCATTATCTGGGGCATCTGGGCTACCAACCTGCTCAGTAAGAGTTTTGGTAAATCTGAAGGCTTTACAGTAGGGCTGATATTGCTGAGTATCGTGTTTTACCCGATCCTGGCATTTGACCGCACTATTGTATACAAAGGCCCGGCCGGCGACCCAGCCCGTTTTAACAATGTGAACGACGATTTAAATTCGATAGGTAAAACTATCTGATAAGCGGATAAATAACCATTAAAAAAGGCGGCCCGTTGAAGGCCGCCTTTTTTTAGTTCCTGGTAGTATAGTAGTTGTAATCGTTGAGCACCGTTTCGAGGAAATGCGTATGCGGCAGATCCGATTCAATATGCAGCACATCCTTTACGCGATAGGCTACCTTTGACGCCAGCTCTTCATCCCTGGCTTTCAGTGCGCGGTCCAACAGCTCCTTTACCTTGTTCATATCCCGGTCGGATAATTTCATGATCTGCGGAAACTGCGGTTTATAGTCTGTATTGGAAATATCGCGGAAAATGGTTTCCTCAATGCTGCCTTTTCGTTTGGTACTGATCACAAGGGTGCCCGCAATCACATCGCCCAAACGCTGGTTGTAAGGCGTACGTACAATGGACACCAGTGGTACCACCACCGGCACAAGAAACATAAAATACAGCGGCGTTTCAATAATGCGGAATATCCATCTTATCAGGTGCTGGCTGATGCCCGGCGAATTTCCGATCATGCTTACCACCTGGATATGCAACAGCTTTTTCCCTGGTGTAAGGCCATTCATGCTGATTTCCATAATAGGAAAGTAGAATATGATCGGCAGGAAAACCAGCAGCATATAAATCGTCAGGTGCGCGTCCATATCCATCCGGAACGAGGTAAGCACCGAATAGCATAACAGGAAATAACATAGCCGTATGGCAAAATCAATCAGCCAGGCTAAAAAACGTTTCACGATATCTGCCGACTCGAATTCAAGATCTATATTGAAAGAAGTTGGTATTTTTATATCTGCCATACTCAAATTTACATATTTGTTTATATATTGTTAAACGATTTAGTATGTTTGCCGGTATTCCCCCATTAGTAACCCATTACTGTAGGTAATATCCGTATTTAAAAGGGAAAGAAGAACTCACTATGAGAGAATCGCTGTTTATCAAGAAAAATTTGTCCCGCTGGAAGCAATACCAGGAGGAGCCCACAGATGACCCTGATGAAATGGCGGAAAGATTTGTATCTGTACTGGATGATCTGTCTTACGCCAAAACATTTTATAGCTTCAGTAAAGTAACCCGTTATATCAACGGCCTGGCCGCAGGTATCTACCATCGTATTTACCAGAACCGTAAAGAAGATGTAGGCCGCTTCCAGCTGTTTTTTAAATACGAATTGCCGCTGTTATTCCGCCGGTATCACCGCCTGCTATTGTTTACATTGTCATTCTTTTTGCTTTTCTGTATTATCGGCGCCTTTTCATCGGCGCATGATGAAACTTTTGTGCGCGGCGTACTGGGCGACGAATATGTAAATATGACGGAACGGAATATTGCCAATCATGATCCCTTTGGTGTTTACAAAGACGGGAATCCGCTGCTGATGTTTTTCAGCATTGCCTACAACAACATCCAGGTGGCCTTCTATTGCTACGTGGGTGGCATTTTCCTGGGTATCGGCTCTTTGTACCTGCTGATGCGGAATGGTGTAATGCTGGGTGTTTTTCAATACCTGTTTTTTACCCACGGCCTTGGCTGGAAATCTATATTGGTGATCTGGATACATGGTACGCTGGAAATTTCCAGCATCGTTATCGCCGGTTGCGCCGGGATTATCATGGGGAAGGGAATTCTCTTTCCGGGTACCCGGAAACGGATCGATTCCCTGCGAAAAGCTGCGAAAGACGGCATCAAGATCATGGTAACTTTAGTGCCCATATTTATTGTCGCCGCTTTTCTGGAAAGTTTCGTAACCCGTCACACCGGAATGCCGCTGCCGCTGAGTCTTTTTATCCTGTTGGGTTCGCTCGCCTTTATATTGGGTTACTTTGTTTTTTATCCCATCTACCTGCATAAAAAAGGATATCGTTTAAGTGCGGAAGGGAAAGTACTCACCCCATTTATCCTGTCAAAGCAGTAGTATGAAAAAATATGTTTGGTTGAAAATATGCCTGCTGTTGCTGCTCTGGCTGCCATTAAAAAGTATGGCGCAATACGATAGTATAAAAATAAATGAAGCGGACTTTATCAGGCAACAAAATAATCCGGATGTTATCGAAGCGACGGCCGACAGTGCAGTCAACATGAATACAGACAGTATCAGTGAGTCTTCCGAATATGAAGAAGAGGCTGCCGCCTATGAAATGCGGCATATACAGGACTCGCTGCTAAAAGAGTTGAAGGCCAATAAGAAGCTGCAATATTATGATATAGAGAAAGCGCCGCCCAAACGCAATACCTGGCTTGAACGCCTGATGGTAGCGCTATTCAGGTCTATTGCCGCCATCCGTTTTATTGTGATGATCCTGTTGCTGATTGGACTTGGACTGCTCGTATACTGGTATATGAAAACAAACGGTATGAGCTTTTTCCGCAAACCTAAGCTGATAGAAGGATTAGAAGAGATACAGGAAGAAGAATTACACAGTGCCGGCGAATACCAGGAGAAGATAAACGCAGCAGTAGCTGCCGGAGATATGAGGCAGGCCATACGCTGGTGGTACCTGTATACCTTGTTTCAGCTGGCCGGCCGCGAAATGATTGTGCCGGGAAGAGAGAAAACCAACAACGATTACCTGCGTAATATGAGGAGTTCTCCCTATTATAAAAAATTTGCTGCATTGACATTGGATTATGAATACATCTGGTACGGAGGCTTTGACGTGAGTGAAGACAATTTCAGGAATATCAACCAGGAGTTCAGGGATTTTAATAACGCAATAGGAAAAGCTTCGTGAATACCAAACCCATATATATCATCGGATCGGTTGCACTGTTGTTGATAGTGCTGATTATTGCCGGGGGAAATCTTACCACCAACAGGGAAGAGCAAACCACCGATATGCAGCGTTCATCGTTTTACAGCAAAGACAAAAAAGCCGGAGGCGCTTATGCCGCCTTTAAAATGCTGCCACAACTTTTTTACAGCAACTCCATACAGGTGGTCACCAAACCATTTGCGCGTACCTACGAAAAAGAAGCCCAGCTGAAATATAGTGGTAACGCCTATATCCTTGTGGCGAATGAATTGTTTACCACAGAAAAAGATGTGGATGCCATGCTGGAATATGCGGCAGTAGGAAACGAGTTATTTATTGCGGTAAATATGCCGGATCCTTATCTCGCCAAACAGTTAAAATTTGCGGTAGTGGAAAGCAGTAACCTGCAACAGAAAAAGGAGAGCCTGGTGCAGTATTATAAAGATGAAGCCGTACCCGTGGATACCAATTTCTCCTACCCTGGTATGATCAGCGGAAACTATTTTTCAGGTACCGACAGCAGCACAACAACTGTATTGGGCAGCAACTATAAAAACAAACCCAACTTTATACGTATATCGTATAGCCGCGGATATATTTACCTGTTGCTGAATCCCTACACTTTCACGAACTATTTTGTGCTGCATCAGCGCAATGTAAAGGCCCTGGAAACACAATTATCCTACCTGCAATACGGCGCCGGTAATGTATACTGGGATGATTTTTACAGCAGCCAGCATAGTGCGCAATCGGGCGATTTCAGCGAGTGGCAGGTACTGATGCGCTACCCGTCTATGCGGTGGGCGCTCTGGCTGGGAGTAGCATTGTTGTTACTGTATGTTTTATTCGAAAGCAAACGCCGTCAGCGCATCATTCCCGATAAACCGGCATTCAATAATACCTCGCTTGAGTTCGTAGATGCTATCGGGCAGCTGTATTACCAGCAGCATAACAACTACAACCTGGCTCATAAAATGATTCTCCATTTGCTGGAGTATATACGTAACCGTTACTACCTTAATACCAATATTCTGAACGAAGAATTTGTGGCGGCATTGTCCCGTAAGTCGGCTATACCGGAAACGGATATACGACAATTACTGCAAATGATGCACCATGTACAACTGGAAGAAAATATCAGCGACGACTATCTGAAGGAATTTTATAAACGTATTCAACTATTTTATTTAAACACGAAATAAATAATGGACACCAATACATTTCAACCCCGGACTGATTTTTCTGCGCTGCACCAAGGTGTGGAAGCTATCAGGGAGCAAATAGGAAAAGTAATTGTAGGGCAGCATCAGATGGTGGATCTCCTGATTGCAGGCCTGCTTACACAGGGTCATGTGCTGATAGAAGGCGTTCCCGGTGTTGCTAAAACACTTACGGCAAAGCTGTTGGCGCAATGTGTGGATGCTGATTTCAGCCGTATACAGTTTACGCCTGATCTGATGCCGGCCGATGTATTGGGCACTTCTGTTTTTAATCCGCAAACGAGAGCGTTTGAATATAAGAAGGGCCCTGTCTTTAGCAACCTGGTGCTGATTGATGAAATAAACCGCGCCCCGGCAAAAACGCAGTCGGCGTTGTTTGAAGTAATGGAAGAAAGGCAGATTACCAATGACGGCAACACCTGGTCGCTGGATCGTCCGTTTATGGTGATTGCCACGCAGAACCCGATAGAACAGGAAGGCACTTATCGCCTGCCGGAAGCCCAGCTGGACCGTTTCCTTTTTAAGATAGAAGTAAAATACCCTGATCTGCAGGAAGAAGTGGCCGTATTACGTGGCATCCATCATTTCAGCGGGGAAACAGATCTTACAAAGATGATCAGTAAAGTGGTAACAACCACACAGATTATTGACTACCAGAACCAGGTAAGACAGGTGGTGGTAGATGATAAGCTGTTTCATTACATTGCGGCTATCATCAATGAAACACGTATGAACTCGTCGCTTTACCTCGGCGCTTCTCCCCGTGCGTCCATTGCCGTTATGAACTGCGCCAAAGCTTTGGCAGCCATGAAAAACAGGGACTTCGTAATTCCTGATGATGTAGTGGAAATGGTGCCGCATGTATTACGCCATCGTATTATTCTTACGCCTGAAAAGGAAATGGAAGGTATTAAGACCGATGATGTGATTGCACAGATCATTAAGATGGTAGAAGTACCGAGATAGCTTTTAGCGGTTAGCTTTTAGCTGTTAGTTTACCGATATTATGCAGCTAACCGTCAAAAAGCTAACCGCTAAAAGCTAGCAATTAAGCTGGCAACTAAAGCTAACAGCTAATCGCTAACAGCTAAAAGCTAACACAATTAAGCTGGCAACTAAAGCTAACAGCTAACCGCTAACCGCTAAAAGCTAGCAATTAAGCTGGCAACTAAAGCTAACAGCTAACCGCTAACAGCTAAAAGCTAACACAATTAAGCTGGCAACTAAAGCTAACAGCTAATCGCTAACAGCTAAAAGCTAACACAATTTATGTCCGCAACAGTAAAGAATAATTTATATCAGCTGCTTTTTTTTACCAACAGGTTTTATCTCCTGTTGGGAGTAAATATCCTGTTGTTCATCATTTCATTTTTTATTCCACATCTTTATAATGTGGCGATCATCGCCTTTATTGTGCTGGTGGGCGTTATGCTGCTGGACATGGTTTTGTTGTTGTTGCGTCCTGCGGATATCGTATCGCTGGAACGTAAAACCAGCGCTCGTTTTAGCAATGGTGATGATAATGAAGTATTACTTGATTTTCATAACAGGTATCCTTTCCCCGTGTTTGTATCTGTGATTGAAGAGGTGCCCTTCCAGTTCCAGGAGCGGAATTTTTCGTTGAAAACAAAAGTTGGCGGGGGAGGGGCGCATGTGTTTCGCTATGTACTGCGACCGGTAGAAAGGGGTGTTTATGATTTTGGTTACAGCAATGTATTTGTAAAAAGCGCGCTGGGGATTATCTGCCGTCGTTTTGTATTTAATAACGAACAGTCGGTTAGCGTATATCCGAGTTTTCACCAGTTGCGGCATTTCGAGCTGTATTCCTATATGAACCGGTTAAACGAACTGGGGGTACATAAGCGCCGTGTAATCGGGCATAGTATGGAGTTTGATCACATCAAGCCTTATACCAAGGGTGACGACGTGCGGATGCTGAATTGGAAGGCATCTGCCCGGACAGGTAACCTGATGGTTAATAATTATGTGGAAGAAAGATCTCAGCAGGTATATTCTATTATTGATAAGGGGCGTACCATGAAGATGCCTTTTAACGGGTTATCCCTGTTGGACTATGCGATCAATGCGTCGCTGGTGTTTAGCAATGTGGCCATTAATAAAGGTGATAAAGCAGGTTTGGTAACCTTTACTGAGAATAAGGTGGAGGTATTGCCTGCCAGCAATAAAAAAGTACAGGTAAATAAGATCCTGGATACCTTGTATGCGCAGGAAACGCATTGGCAGGAAAGTGATTATGAGGCATTGAGTGTACAGCTTCGCAGCAGTGTATCTACCCGTTCTTTGCTGATGTTGTATACCAATTTTGAGTCGATGTCCAGTTTGCAGCGGCAGCTTCCCTTCCTGCGGCGCCTGGCCCGTTATCACCTGGTGCTGGTGGTGTTTTTTGAGAATACGGAGTTGAAGAAGGTGACTGAGCAGCCGGCTTATGACATCGAGGGGATTTATAAACAAACCATTGCGCAGAAGTTTGCGTATGATAAGAAGCTGATTGTAAAGGAGCTGGCAAAATACGGGATCATGTCGTTGTTAAGCCCACCGGAACAGTTAACGTTGAATGTAGTCAACAAATACCTGGAGCTGAAATCCCGGATGCTGATATAATTACTGTCTCCGTTTTCTTTTATTCCCTTCGGGAGAAGGTTTTGTAATCAGGGAATCCGGGTCCGGCGCTTGTTTTACGGGGATAACAGAGCGCAGGTACATGCGGTTGTTGTGTTTATACCATGCTTCCACGGTCACCGTTTTTATAGTATCGTTTTTGGGTAATAATAAATCCTGTCCTAATATTTCCCCATCAGATGCCGCAAATTTTACTGAAGCGGTATCCAGCGGAAATACTTTTCCACTGCTGAATTTCCCTTCCACATTCAGGTAAAAACGGATATCCCGCTTAATGCTGTCGGCATAGTGATTAAAGCGGATACCTGTCAGGTAGGGCAGGGTGATAGTGCTTTGCAAAGGTTTATTGTTGCCGGTACTAACGGTCAGGGTAATACGATAATGATCTTTTACCAGTTGAGGTCTGTTAAAGTAGAGTATACCATTACGGATACTACCATTACTGCTGCTGATATCCAGTTTATTCCAGCGATAGTTACCCCGGAGGTAGCCAGTGGTTTGTTGTGTGGAGCTATCACTGTAAAACAACTGTATGCCAATAGGAGCGCTGTTATATAGCTCCGTTACCGCCGAGGAATCGTAACTGCCTTGGATCCGTATTATGCCAGTCTGCTGGGCATTTGCCCGCAGGGAGAAAAAAATGACGAAGCAGAGCAGGAACGATCTTAGCATGCAGCTGTCGGCTTTAGTTTTGTATAGTAAGGACTGCAGATCATTAATTTCTAACAGCCATTTGTCTGGCTACATATTTACCAAGAATATCAAATTCGAGGTTGATCAGCGAGCCGGGTTTTATTTTGGAAACGTTGGTATGTTCGTAGGTGTAAGGAATGATGGCGACGGAGAACTCATCGTTGGATACATCAAACACGGTGAGACTGATCCCGTTCAGGCAAATACTCCCTTTTTCCACGATAAGTGCAGCAAATTCCTTTGGATAACGGAAGCGGTACAACCAGCTGCCATCCTGTTCTTCACAGGAAATGCATTCTCCTACGCTGTCTACATGTCCTTGTACCAGGTGGCCATCAATGCGGCCGTTAAATACCATGGCTCTTTCGAGGTTTACAAATTGTGTGGGGGTGAGCTGCCCCAGGTTGGTTTTTTGCAGGGTTTCTGCTACGGCAACGGTTTCGTAGGTGTTGCCCTGTATGTTGGTCACGGTCAGGCATACCCCATTATGTGCCACGCTCTGGTCTATTTTCAATTCGCCTGCGAGGGGCGTTTGTATCGTTATTACCAGGTTACCACCATCCTTCCTGGTAGATACTACTTCTGCTAGTGTTTCTATGATTCCTGTAAACATGAAGCGAATTTAAGCAATTTTCTATACCCGGGGTTTCCATGGAATTTCGTCCGCGCCCAGCTTGTGTCCTACCCAGCGTGCGAGTACAAAAAGGTAGTCGCTGAGACGGTTAATATATTTTAGTACCAGTGGTTCGATGAACATATCATGTTCCTTCATGCCTACGCAGAGGCGTTCGGTACGCCTGCAAACGCAGCGTGCAATATGGCAGGTAGATACCGCTACGTGGCCGCCGGGCAGGATGAAGGATTTCATTACCGGCAATTCTTCATTCATCTGGTCGATGCTGTTTTCCAGCAGTGCGATATCTGCTTCATGGAGGTCGGGTATTTTCAGTTTGGTTTCCTTATCGGGATCGCAGGCCAAAGCGGCGCCAATCGTAAAGAGGCGGTCCTGTATTTCGCGCAGCAGGTGTTTGGTGCCCGGATCGGCGATATAGTCGTTGACCAGGCCTATGTAGGAGTTAAGCTCATCCACGGTACCATAGGCATCAATGCGCACGTCACTTTTGGGTACTTTGGTACCGCCGATAAGGGAGGTTTTTCCTTTATCGCCTGTTTTAGTATATATTTTGAATGACATGGTTATTACAGTTTTGTGCGATTGCAAATTACGAAATACGGCGTTATAAGCAGGGAGGGTCCCTTCCTATAACGCCGTCGGGTATGATGAATATTTTTATTAGAGTACAGCCACTTTTTCGTTGACACGGTCCGATTCTATTATCCCATCACGCAAGCGGATAACACGTTTGGCATGATCGGCAATATCTTCCTCATGTGTAACCAGCACAACAGTGTTGCCGGAAGCGTGGATGGCGCCAAAGATCTCCATGATTTCCACAGAAGTTCTGGAGTCCAGGTTACCGGTGGGCTCATCGGCAAGTATGAGGGAGGGGTTATTTACCAGGGCGCGGGCAATGGCCACACGCTGGCACTGGCCGCCGGAAAGTTCATTGGGTTTATGTTTATAGCGTTCGCCCAGCCCTACTTTTTCCAGCATGGCAATGGCCCTTTCGGTCCGTTCTTTTTTGTTGATACCGGCGTAGATCAGCGGAATGGCCACGTTTTCCAGTGCGGAAAGCCGGGGCATCAGGTTAAACTGCTGGAATACGAAGCCGATTTCCTTGCCACGAACGGTGGCGAGGTCATTATCTTCCATTTTACTCACATCATGTCCGCTCAGGATATACCTGCCGCTGGTAGGCGTGTCCAGGCATCCGAGGATATTCATCAGGGTGGATTTACCGGAACCGGAGGGTCCCATCAGTGCTACATATTCATTTTTGAAAATGTCGAGCGTTACTCCTTTGAGCACCGGGAGTTCATTTTTTCCGAGAAAATAGCTTTTCCTGATTTCTTCCAGATGGATGACGGACTTTTGCATGTGGGTTATTTCTTTATAATTTTCGGCACTTTAAAGTATTCCTCAGTAGCTGATGGTGCGTTCCGCAGGGCTTCTTCACGGGTAGTACCTGGCATGACCCTGTCTTCCCGGAAAACATTATAATCATCTGTCAGATGAAGTAATGGTTTCACGTTAGTAGTATCCAGTTCATTCAACTTCTCTACGAAGGTAATCATCCGCTGGAGCTCACCGCGTATCTCCACCTTTTCCTGGTCGTTAAATTCCAGTCTGGCCAGATCTGCCAGTTGTTGCACCAGTGCTTCGTTGACTTCCATAATCAAAATAAATCAAAAGATAATGAAATATAAATGGTAAATATGATAGTGCCGCAAAATTAGGGATAAACGGCCAGAAAAAGCGGAAAGCTTAAAGCATAAAGCAAAACGGCGGCGGCAGCGCACAATAACCGCTTTTTGCTTTAAGCTTTCCGCTTTTTCATTAAATTGCGCCCTGTTATGGCTACAGAAAAAGAAATTGTGGTAAGCGGCATACGCCCCACCGGTTATTTGCATTTAGGCAATTATTTTGGCGCAATCCGTAATTATATCCGGATGCAGGAAGACTTTAACTGCTATTTTTTCGTGGCAGACTGGCATTCACTGACTACCCATCCTGATCCGAAGGATCTGCCGGGTAATGTAATGCGGGTACTGGCAGAAAATATTGCTTCGGGACTGGATCCTGAAAAGGTGTCCCTTTATGTGCAAAGCGATATTCCGGAAATTTCGGAACTGTACCTGCTGATGAATATGCTTGCCTATGTTGGTGAGCTGGAAAAGGTACCCACCTTCAAGGACAAGGTGCGGTTACAACCGCAGAATGTGAACGCAGGCTTGCTGACCTACCCGGTGCTCATGAGCGTGGATATTTTGATCCAGCGTGCAGTAAAGGTGCCGGTGGGTAAAGACCAGGGGCAGCACCTGGAAATGGCACGCAATTTTGCACAGCGTTTTAATCATCGTTATGGTGATTTGTTTCCTGAACCGGAAGCCTTCAACTATGGTGATGGATTGGTGCGTATTCCCAGCCTGGACGGAGAAGGTAAGATGAGCAAGAGTGAAAATGAAATGGCTACATTATACCTGGCCGACGACGACGATAAGATCATCAAGAAAATAGCAAAAGCTAAGACCGATACAGGTACTGGCGTACCCGGCTCTCCTATGCCGGAATCAGTCAGGAACCTGCTGGATCTGATGAAACTGGTGTGTGCTCTTGACCTCGCGCCGTTTTACGAAGACACATGGAACACCAATGGAAGTATCCGTTTTGGTGATATGAAAAAGCAGCTGGGAGAAGATATGGTGAAATTTATTGCGCCTATCCGTGAACGGGCAAAAGAACTACAGCGGGACACAGACTATCTGAAGAAGATTATGAAATCCGGTGCAGAAAAGGCCAGGGCGAATGCGGCACAAACTTTGCAACAGGCGAAAAAACTTATTGGCATAAATTATTATTGAAAAAGTCGCCAACTGTAGCTATTTTCAATGTTAGACCTATCATCGCATGGCAAAACAGAACAAGATCAAACATATCGCCATCGCCGGAAATATCGGCGCTGGTAAAACCACGCTCACAGAGATGCTGTGCAGACATTATAAATGGCATCCGCAGTATGAAGATGTTGAGCACAATCCATATTTGAATGATTTTTATGAAGATATGCCTCGCTGGTCCTTTAACCTGCAGGTATATTTTCTGAACGGCAGATTAAAGCAACTGCTGGAAGTGCAGAATGGCAAGGAAACGGTGATACAGGATCGCACCATTTATGAAGATGCGCATATTTTTGCGCCCAATCTTTATGAAATGGGACTGATGACCAAGCGTGATTTCGACAACTATTTCAACTTTTTTGAAACGCTGAAAAGCATGGTGAAGCCGCCGGACCTGCTGATCTATCTGCAGGCATCGGTGCCTACCCTGGTAGCGCAGATTCAGAAAAGAGGAAGAGAGTACGAGGAAAATATACGGCTCGACTATCTGAAACGCCTGAACGAATATTATAACAACTGGATTGAGAAATATAAAGAAGGCCCGTTGCTGATTATCGATATCGATAAAAATAAATTCCCGGAAAGCGATGAAGACCTGGGAGAGATTATTTCCAAGATTGATTCCCAGCTGTACGGATTATTTTAGACTGTGATTAGTTTGATTAGAATGATGATCCTGATTTTGTCTTTACCAGGATTAAACTGATTTCATTGATTGTTCTGATTTTTTACTAATATTAAAAGATTAAAAAATTAGCGGAGATAGATAAGATAAACACTTATCAGTCTTCGCTAATTTTTTTGTCATATAAAACCACATTGAAAAAATCCTGCTAATCAACGAAATGAGTTTAATCCTGGTAAAGACAAAATCAGGATCATCCTCTTAATCAGTTTAATCATAGTCCTGTTTGTGTTTCATTAACGTTTGGTTGTTATGTGATTTCTATATTTGATGCTGTAGATAGCATTTTTGTTAACCCAAACACATCAGCTATCGGTTAGAATTTTTATTGTTAAACCCAATTCCCGGATGAAACAGTTGTTGTTGACCCTTATATCCACGTGGTGGATTGCGCTGTTGCCTGCACAGCCGCTATTGATGCCTGTAGGAAAGAATACCACAGTAGGCAGTTATAGCCGTCATTTTCAAAATGTGATAGCTGCATGGAATAACCCAGCGGGTTTATCCTGTTTACCGGAATTCGGCGCCGGTATTTACGCTGAAAACAGGTTCCTGTTAAAGGCTGCCTCCTTATATGCAGTGATGGCAGCTGTGCCGGTGCAGGCGGGTGCTTTTGGAGGGAGTATTATGCGACTGGGCAACAGCGCCTGGTATCAGCAACGTATCAGCGGAGCATATGGCCGCAGCCTTGGCCGCAAACTGGGAATAGGGTTGCAGTTTAATTACGAAACCACTGCAGCGCAGGGCGTGGGCAGCAGTAGTGGTATTGGTTTTACAGGGGGACTGCTATGGCACGTCAGCGAAAAACTACACACGGGTGTACAGGCATACAAGCTATCAGGAACATCTCCCATCTACAGTGGCGGTGCTGGTTTCGAAGCATCGCGCGATTGTTTGCTGACCGCGGGAATCATCAATACAGGTGCGGTCACCAGTGTAACTGCTGCCGCATACTACCGCATTGTTCCCGCACTGGCCCTGGAAATAGGGATCGCTACGGCGCCGGCGTATAACAACGCTGCTGTCATCTTTTACCTGCGCTCTCTTCGGATCGATATTGCCGCTGGGTTTCATCCGCAACTGGGTATCACACCTTCAACCTCGCTGATATGGCAACCGGCTACCTTATCTGTTGCGGAATAGTGGGTTGTCTGCTCTTGTCGGTCAGCAAACGGGTGATGGCCCGGCAGCAGGAAGAAACACAACCAGCAGTGATAGAGAATAACCTGGAGCGGGAAGCTGCGGGTACAGAAAGTGTATCGGAAGATGATGCACAATGGCAGCGGCTCAATGCGTTGGGGCGACACAAAATCCAGCTGAATACGGCAGACGAGGCAACGTTGCAATCTATCGGGCTATTAACGCCGCTGCAGATCAGTAATTTCCTGCAATACCGGTTATTGCTCGGGGACCTCTTAAGCATCTATGAATTACAGGCAGTTCCAGGGTTTGAGCCAGACGTAATCCGGCGTATCCTGCCTTTTGTGATGGTGGGTAACGATCTCGCACCACATTATACGTTGCATGACTACCTGCATAAAGGCGATCATAGCCTCCTGCTGCGGTATGCCAGGCCACTGGAGAAAGCGAAAGGCTTCTTACATACCGATAGCACCTTGCCTGCCTACATGGGCGGCCCGGAAAAATTGTTTATGCGTTACCGTTATAATTTTCCACGTTATATCAGTTGGGGAATTGTCATGGAAAAAGATGCCGGCGAAGC
The DNA here is from genome assembly GCF_018224885.1 of Chitinophaga hostae. Classification (GTDB taxonomy): domain Bacteria; phylum Bacteroidota; class Bacteroidia; order Chitinophagales; family Chitinophagaceae; genus Chitinophaga; species Chitinophaga hostae. Next base: position 169,182 of record NZ_JAGTXB010000002.1, read on the forward strand.
ATTTTTTAAAGGTGCCCAACAACAGGGATTTGATTTTTACAGCGCGCATGTTTTTATAAGGCAGTACCGGAAAGTTAAAGCACTGGCTTTGGGCGACTATACGGTGAATATGGGGCAGGGATTATTAAACTGGCAGGCGCAGGCTTTGGGTAAAGGCGCCGGAGTAATGCAGGTAAAGCGCGAAGGAGAAGTATTGAGGCCCTATACTTCGCCGGGAGAATTCTATTTTTTCAGAGGCGCCGCTATAACGCTGCAGCATCAGCACTGGGAGGCTACTGCTTTTGTATCAGAACGGAAACAGGATGCCAGTACTGACACTTTAATGGATGAAGTGACAGCGGCAACCGTGATCAGCAGTGGTTATCACCGTACCGCCAGCGAAGCGGCAAAGCGCGGACGTGTACAGCTAATCAGCGCGGGAGGAAATATCCGTTACAATATCCGCCGCTGGCAACTGGGAGCAAATGTCATCTGTCATCGTTTTTCGCCCGCCCTGCAGAAGGAAATTGTACCATATAACCAGTTTGATTTTAACGGGAGTCAACTCTCCGCTGCAAGCATCGACTATGCCGGTAGCTGGAAAAATGTACACTTATTCGGAGAAGCTGCTGTAAGTAACAATGGTAAATCGGCCATTGTGCAGGGGTTATTAATGAGTGTGGCACCATCCGCGGATATGGCGATCGTTTATCGTTACTATGACAAGGCTTACCAATCGCTCTATGCAAAAGGTTTTGGTGATGGCTATCGTACTGTCAACGAACAGGGATTATATACAGCCGTAACAGTTAAAGTAACTGCGCGTGTTAAGCTGGATGCCTATGCCGATTTTTTCCGGTTCCCATGGCTGAAGTACCGCGTTAATGCGCCGTCTGCCGGACAGGAATATTTTATGCAGGGCACTTTTATTCCTGGAAAAAAAATAACGATGTTGCTTCGATACAACTACCGGCAGGCCAGTGAAAATATCCTGTTGCCCGATAATCCCATTAAGATGTTGATGCTCGTAACTACCCGGCATATACGGCTTCAATGTAATTGGCAATGGAATAAACAGCTGGAGGCCAGAACCAGGTTGGAATATACCAGCTATCAATCAGCTGCGGGCGCTCAGCAGGGATGGATGATTTACCAGGACGTAGGTTATCATTTCAAACATTTACCATTTGTGCTAAGCGGGAGAGTGGCACGTTTTCAAACCAGCAGTTACGACTCCCGCATCTATGCATCGGAAAGCAGCGTGTTGTATGAAAACGCGGTATCTCAGCTCTATGGCCTCGGCTGGCAATATTACCTGAACATAAAATGGAAAACAAACAGGCGATTATCCTGTTGGGCGCGTTTTCATCAAACTATTTATCCGGGTATTGATAAGATAGGCAGCGGCAATGACCAGGTTGCCGGCAATAAAAAAACACTGCTGCAATTTCAACTGCAGTATCTAATCAGAAGATGACGCAAAATTTTATTTTATTTTTTTTGTGTTGCAATGAATTGCTTTTCAGTTAATTATATCGATATTTTTACTTTCTGTTAAAATAATGTTAACTAGATGCAACACAGCGTCTTATTTTTTTCTAACTTGTGGCTGTCAACCGAAATCTAAATCTAACTTGCTTTATGAGCGAATTTCTTCTGCGGAAGAAGTTTGTGTCGAGAACCCGGATCTGCGCCTGGACTTTGTTTCCAGGCCAGAAGTAATGTAGATACGATTCACCTCCGCATCAATGTTGCCAATTCCAAACACATCAACAACAATGCAACTATTACCATTAATGGTGGAAAAGTGTTTCCCGGTCGTCAGGGAAGTATCGGTCAAACCATGCAACAGACAGTATCTGCCTGGAGTTACAGGGATCTTCAAATCCCCGGAAGCGGGGCGTGGCAGCTGGGAGTTGGTGTGCAAAATCTGAAGACGACGACTATTAAACAGGCCTAATCCGCTGTTTATAAAAAAAGAGGGCTCATTTGAGTCCTCTTTTTCTATTTTTGTACGGCAAAATCATACAACATGGAAAATCAGGAAGAACAGAATCAGCTTAATATAGAGTTAAATGAAGAAATCGCCGAAGGACAATATGCGAATCTTGCTATCATTACTCATTCAAACGCAGAATTTGTAGTCGACTTTGTAAATGTGATGCCCGGTCTGCCCAAAGCGAAAGTAAAATCCCGTATAATCCTCACGCCACAGCATGCCAAGCGGTTTATGAAGGCCATGCTGGATAATATTAAGAAGTATGAATCTGTGCATGGTCCTATCCAGGATCAGGAGCAGGTGTCTGTACCGTTGAATTTTGGTGGACCTACCGCTCAGGCTTAACTCGTTATCAGATGGAACATATTTTTTCTTATCATCATTTGAGGGAGTTTACCCGCGAGGTTTTTATTCATATGGGTTGCAGCCTGGAACATGCTGCATTGGCGAGCGAGGTACTGGTATCGGCGGATTTGCGTGGTATCGATTCTCATGGAATAGCCCGTTTATCGGGCTATGTTCGTTTATGGGAGGCTAAGCGCATCAATGCGCGACCTGATATTCGTGTGGTACATGAAACGCCCAGTACTGCAGTAATTGATGGTGATGCCGGGCTTGGCCTTGTAGTGGCGCCGTTTGCTATGGAAATAGCCATGCAGAAAGCTGCTGCAGTGGGTACCGGCTGGGTAAGCGTGAAAAACTCCAATCATTTTGGTATTGCCGGTTACCACGCCATGATGGCGTTGGAGCGCGACATGATAGGTATGGCTATGACGAATGCCAGTCCACTGGTGGCGCCAACTTTTTCCACAGAACGTATGTTGGGTACCAATCCCATAGCAGTAGCCATTCCGGCAAAGGAGCAGCCGGCTTTTGTGGCCGATTTCGCCACTACCACTGCAGCAAACGGTAAACTGGAGATCCTTCAACGTAAAAATGAAGAAGCGCCTTATGGCTGGATCCAGGATAAAGAAGGCCATCCAAGTAAAAATCCTCATGAACTCAAAGATGGCGGTGCTTTGCTGCCGCTTGGAGGCGATCGTGAGCATGGAAGTCATAAGGGGTATTGTTTGGGAGCAATTGTTGATATATTTTCGGCCGTTCTTTCAGGGGCCAATTATGGACCATGGGCGCCTCCTTTTGTGAGTTTTCTGCCGTTATCTCCTGATCCGGTAGGAGAGGGACTCGGGCATTTCTTCGGAGCTATGCGTGTAGACGCCTTCCGTCCGGCAGAGGAGTTTAAAGCCAATATGGATACCTGGATCGGCCGCTTCAGAGCTGCTGAGCCGGTAACAGGAAAAAAAGTGCTGATACCAGGCGACCCTGAAAGAGAAATGCACCACGAAAGGCTGGAGAATGGTATTCCCGTAATAGCCCCGGTGGTGAAGGATATGCAGGAAGTAGCCGCAAAGTTTAATTTGAATTTTTAAATCGTAATCGTTCATAAAAAACACCCGGAATAAAGCCAGGGCTGAGTTTCAGGTAGCTAAAGCAAAAACAAAACATTCAGATGAAAGTGTTAAAATTTGGTGGCACCTCCGTGGGGAAACCAGAGCGTATGCAGTCGGTATCGCAACTGATCACAGCAGATAATGATCAGAAAATTGTGGTCCTGTCTGCACTGTCAGGCACCACAAATTCCCTCGTGGAAATTAGTCAGTCACTGTCGGAAGGTAAGAAGGAACAGGCGAAGCAGCAGATCGATAAGCTGGAAAGCCACTACCGTACCTTTTGTGAAGAGCTGGTGAAACAGGAAGCCGGACGCGCAAAAGCGAAGGCGATTGTTGATGAACACTTCGAATTTCTGAATATTATTCTGAAGATATCCTTTAACGAGGCGCTGAATAAAGATATCCTGGCACAGGGAGAATTATTGTCTACCCGCCTGTTCTGCGTATACCTGGAAGAAGCGGGTATTCCGGCAGTACTGTTACCAGCACTGGATTTCATGAGCATTGACGAATATGAAGAGCCAGAAATCCCGAAAATAAAAATCAAACTGGCCAATCTCATCAGCCAGCATAAAGGACAGCATGTGTTTATTACACAGGGTTATATCTGCCGCAATGCCCGTGGTGAGGTAGATAACCTGAAACGGGGTGGCAGCGATTATTCTGCATCCCTGATCGGTGCGGCTATCCAGGCTGCTGAGGTACAGATATGGACGGATATAGACGGTATGCACAACAATGATCCGCGTGTAGTGGATAAAACCTTCCCCATTGAACAGCTCTCTTTTGATGAAGCAGCAGAGCTGGCATATTTTGGCGCCAAGATCCTGCATCCTGCATCTATCTGGCCTGCGCAGCATTTCAATATCCCGGTGAAGCTGCTGAATACCATGCAGCCGGAAGCTAAAGGTACCATCATTACCGAACTGCCTAATGGCAACGGGGTAAAAGCCATTGCTGCAAAAGATGGTATCATTGCTATCAAAATCAAATCCAGCCGCATGTTGCTGGCATATGGTTTCCTCCGCAAGATTTTTGAAATATTCGAAAAATACCGTACCCCGATCGATATGATCACTACTTCTGAAGTGGCGGTATCCGTTACGATCGATAATCAGCAATACCTGGATCAGATCCTGAAAGAACTGCAACCATTTGGTACTGTAGAACTGGATTATCACCAGACCATTGTATCTATTGTAGGTAACGAAGTAGCTGCTACGCCTTCTATTATCACCAAATTATTTGATGCCATCGAAGAAATTCCGTTGCGCATGATCTCTTATGGTGGCAGCAGACATAATATATCCATCCTGATCAATGGTCAGTTTAAAGAAAAAACATTACAGGTGCTGAATAAAGGTTTATTCGGTCTGTAACTGAAATAATCTGTAAAAAGAAATGCCGCGAAGAATTTCTTCGCGGCATTTCTTTTATAAAATGATCTTTTACTTTTTTAATCGCTGGTCAAACACAAACGGTTGGGTGTTGCTCACCGTGATACTGGCTGCATCCGGATGCAGCGGGTTGATCAGGTAGTTGGATTCGTCTGCTATAATAACTGAGGGAATTCTCAGTACAGCATATTTAGCAGTATCTATCCATTCATCTCCGATGCCCTGTGATTGCGGATCCGGTGCCAGCGATTGCCAGCCTGAAGGCAGATCGTATTTGGTCAGTACTTTAATGGCAATGTTATCCGGAATGTGAATCGTGGCGATACAGAAATCCTGTACAATGTTTTTCAGGGGAATATGCACCAGCACCTCCAATGCCGATAATGCCCTGCTGCCAGCAGTATACACAATGGAATGCCCCGGACTGTTCCAGCGTCCTCCGTACAAACGCGCACCGGTTCCGCTCAGGTCATTAATGTAAGCGCACTTACTGATCCTGTATACTTCCATGTCGATAGTTTCGTTGATTTATGCAAAGATGCCATGCTCAATGCGCCCCAGCTCATCTTGTATGAGCTGAAACCCAAAAGTGGTATCTAAAAGCGAAATAGGGGATTGATAGTTGAAAGCAGGTAACGGTGTTCTCATCCATTCCTTGAAGTTTTCCAGCTGACCGAATACTTCGGTACCGCGCTGGTAAAGCTGAGACAGCAGAATAGCGCGCTCAGAGGTGTCGGCAGACAGTTTGGCGTCGTCCGCATAGCGTTGCAGCGTTCTTTCTGAAACATGTACCACCTGTGCCAGTTCTGACAAAGAAAAGGACAGCTGTCTGCTCAGATTCAGCAACGCCTGCTTAATGATCCCGCTACGGGACAACTGTATAAAATCAAAATAGCCGCTATCGGCAATGAAGGCCGCTCCAGGTGCTTCTACTATTAATAACGCATTTTCCTGCACGCGGTATCCTTTTACATGTTTCATAATACCCGACATTTGTCACAAAAATACAACAATTTGTCGTGATTTACGATTTTTTATCTTCAAAATAGCCAATCTTCCGCATCTTATTGATTTCCAGTGTGATCACGTCATGCTCCTTTACCACCTTCCCCTGTAATGCATAAAAACCGTGTTTCTGAAAAGGGTATTGCCGCAAACTATCCGGAAAGTGCACGGTATCAACAAATGTACCTTCCCGGTCCAGGAAAGTACCAAAACACATTGGCTCGCCTTTGCTGCTGCGCAGATATTTTGTGGTAACCAGGTACCCCAGGGTAGTTACCGGCCGTCCCACATAATTTTCGAACTCACGGGCAGGCATATACGTACTTTGGTTATGTTGCAATACGCTAAAAGGTGATTGCAGCGGAAAGCCCAGCAGGTCAATTTCATCAAACGCATCTTCATGCGCGTGATAGGCAAGTGTGGGCAATTCACAATCTACAGGAGCGCGCCCAAACAGCGGGAGACTGTGCGTATTACTGCTTTCTTTACTTTTTACCAGCAGGCTGCTTTTCCACAACAACTCTTTTTTGGTGTAACCGGTAAAGTTGAAACAGCCAATACGGATCAATATTTCCAGTTGTTCCGGTCCGGGTGAGATACGGTTGGTAAAATCCTCCAGGTGCCGGAACGGGCCGTAGTCCTTTCGTTCGGCCAATATTCTTTCTGCCAGCAGTTGCTCCAGCCCTTCTACATGGATGAGTCCCACATATACATCCTTTCCCCTGATATTGGTAACATAGTCACTGTTATTGATACAGGGTGGATGCAGCGTTACCCCCGTTTTTTGTAACTCCCGGAAATATAGTTCCCGGTTATAGAATCCTCCGAAATTGTTGATGACCGCCACCATAAATTCAGCCGGAAAATATGTTTTCAGGTACAGGCTCTGATAGCTCTCTACCGCAAAACTGGCAGAATGGGCTTTGGAAAAAGAGAAGTTCGCAAAGCTGGCTATTTGTCGCCACACCTCCCTGGATACCTGTTCTGAATGACCGCGGGCAACACAGTTCTGAAGAAATTTGCTCTCTATGTTCTCAAAATCATTGGAGTCCCTGTATTTCCCACCCATGGCCCGGCGCAGCGTATCTGCATCCGCCAGTTCAAGCCCTGCAAACCGGTGTGCTACCTTGATTACATCCTCCTGGTACACCATGATACCAAAAGTTTCTTTCAACAGTTCTTCGATGATGGGATGCAGGTATACCACCTTATCCGGTGCACGATATCGTTGTACATATTCTTTCATCATCCCCGACTGCGCTACTCCGGGGCGTATAATAGAACTGGCGGCCACCAGCGCGAGGTAATTGTCGCAGCGCAGTTTTAGCAGCAGCTGCCGCATAGCGGGTGATTCTATATAAAAACATCCGATGGTATTAACCGTTGCCAGGTTATTTTTTACACGGGTATCGATCTGAAATGCTTTTACATTATGGATGTCAATATCCGTATGCCGGTTTTCTTTGATGATGTCAATGGCATCGCGTATATGCCCAAGTCCGCGCTGGCTGAGAATATCAAACTTATGAAGCCCGATGCGCTCTGCCTGCCACATGTCCAGTTGTGCCGTCAGAAAGCCTTTGGGAGGTAAATAGGTTGTGCAGTAATGATGGATCGGCGTTTCGCTGATCAGGATCCCTCCCGCATGAATGCTCAGATGGTTGGGGAAAGCCGGCTTCCTGTCCATCAGCTGGCAGTAGTGTGCTATCTTCCGGTGAATGCCGTCGTCTTCAAGTTGTATATTAAAACCGTTCTCCAGTATTTTGTCAATTTCTTTTTTGGGTAAGCCATACACTTTCCCCAACTCGCGTATAATTGCATTTGTCTGGAAAGTGGTAACAGTACCCAGCAGCGCGGTATGCGCTGCACCATATTTATCAAAAACATATTGAATGATCTGGTCACGGTCGCGCCATGAAAAATCAATATCAAAGTCCGGTGGGGAAGACCGGCTGGGATTAAGAAACCGCTCGAAATACAGATCAAGTTCTATCGGATCTACGTCCGTAATCTTTGTACAATAAGCAATAATTGAATTGGCGCCGCTGCCACGGCCTACATAGAAAAATCCCCGTTCCTGCGCGTACCGGATAATATCCCAGGTGATCAAAAAATATGCTTCGAAATCCATCTGGGCTATGATAGCCAGTTCTTTTTCAATACGGCAAAGCGCTTCTGCATGATCATCGCCGTAACGGTAATACATCCCTTCCAGGGCGAGTTCCCGCAGCTTCATACGATCCCCTTCCAGGCTGCCGGTGAAGGTTTTTTTGTTGCGGGGAATATTAGGTGTTACATCCATTTCCACCCGGCAGGCGGCCATTATTTCCAGCGTGTTTTGTACGATATGCGGATACTCCGAAAAATGATCTACCATTTTTGCGGGAGATACAAATTGTTCTGCGGGGTGTCCTGTCATCTCTGGCGTGAGCTGTGAAATGAGAATGTTTTGATCGATGGCCCGCAGGAGCCGATGCAGTTCATAATGTTCTTCGTCCTGGAAGGTAACCGGTTGCAGTATCACAAGTTTATCGCGGATCGATAACGTATCTGTTCTGAACAATTTATTGCGCTCCCAGGGTTTTATGCCAATCAGTTCATGAGGCGCCAATAATGCAGGAGAGCGGCTTCCCCATGCATAAATAACAAAGGTATGAGGGATAACAGGAGCCTGGTCGGGAAAAGGGATTTCCCGTTGCAAATGGTCGGACAAAAATTTGTTGATTTCCAGCCAGCCGGTTTGGTTGCGTGCCAGCAACAGGTATTTAAAATCATTCCCATTCCTGCATTCCAGTCCCAGCATGGGTTTGATATAATGTTTGTTGCAAAGCGCTACAAATTCCCATGCGTCGGAAGTCATGTTGATATTCGTGAGCGCCAGTGAAACGATCCCAAGTTCACGCGCCTTTGTTATCAGCATTTCCGCATGCATGGTGCCATAGCGCAGGCTGAAAAATGTTTTGCAGTTGAGATACATATTTTAAACTGGTGTTGGGTTGAATGCTGATCATTTTCAGCAGGTGTTTAAACCTGATTTCTTGGGGAAATGCTGTACCCCGATATCCCCGCGGGCCGTACATCCTTCGGCCTGTTTCACCGCCAATTCTACTTCACTTTAAAATACGGCATGATATCTTTTTTATGGGTTTGCCCGTCTCTTTTACCGGGTGGGACTACATTGGTGCCTTTCATCAGGTACTCCCAGCCAAAGCGGTTTTTGATCTGGTCTATCGCCTGGTAGAGGGCAATCATTTCCTGTTTGTCGTCGAATAAACTGATCTGGTAATTCCCCTGTACCAGGTGGCTGAAACGTACGCCTATGAGGCGCACCAGCAGCCGGCGGTCATACAGTTTTTTAAATAAATCCTTTGCATGTTCCAGCAGCACATGGTCGGAGCAGCAGTAGGGTATCGACATTTGTTTGGTAACAGTTTCAAAATCCGAATAGCGTAATTTGAGTGTAATACAGCCGGTCAGTTTGTTTTGTTGCCGCAACTCAAATGCAATTTTTTCTGTCATCCGTACCAGTTCTGCATGCAGGAATTCCATATCAATAGTATCTGCAGGAAAGGTACTTTCCGTAGAAATAGATTTTTGTTCATAAAAAGGCACTACCGGGGAGTCGTCGATTCCGTTGGCTTTTTTCCAGAGCGCTATCCCGTTTTTCCCCATCCATGCTTCAAGCAGGGAGATGGGCACTTCACTCAGTGTTTTCACGGTTTCTACGCCACGGCGCCTCAGCTGGGCGCCGGTTTCACGACCTACCATCGGAATCTTTTCCACCGCCAGCGGTGCCAGAAAACTTTTTTCTTCGCCAAACAGTATTTCCAGTTGGCCGTTTGGTTTTGCCTCATCAGTAGCTACTTTAGACACCAGTTTATTGGATGCCAGTCCAAAGGAGATGGGTAGTCCCGATTCTTTCATAATGGCTTTCCGCAGCTCTGTTGTCCATTTCAGGGAGCCAAAGAATTTATCCATGCCGGAAAGGTCGAGGTAAAATTCATCGATAGATGACTTCTCATACAACGGCGCTTTGCCGGCAATGATCTCTGTAATCTCCCTGGATTTTGTGCTGTACAGTTCCATGTCGCCGCTGCGCACAATTGCATGCGGACAAAGCCGTAGCGCTGTTTTCATGGGCATGGCGGAATGAATACCATAACGCCTGGCTTCATAGCTGCACGCCGCCACCACTGCACGGTCGCTGCTGCCTCCTACAAGCAGTGGCTGACCGTTTAACCGGCTATCCCGCTGGCATTCGACTGATACAAAAAAGCAGTCAAGGTCGAAATGCGCAATGGTACGCTGTTGTAAAGTAATCATAATGACAACGGTTTGTGGATAAATAAAGGACGGAACAGCAAGACCGTATAAAAGCGATACACGGATGGCGGACCGGGCAAAGGGAGGATAGTATAGCAGCAGGCCTGCCAGCCGGAATCACTTTTATCTGTGACTGCTAAATTACTAATTATTTTAGTAATACTAATAAAATTAGCAAAATATTATTAAGATTTCTCTAAGGCCCAATTTTCGTAACTTTAACAGTACTTGAGCGTTATCCGATATGTACGAGCTAAGAGAATGAAAATGAAGGACAAAGGAGTCTGTGAATGGTTTTACCTTTAAACTTATCTCCAATGAAACAACCGGATTTTACCAAAGAGTTGCTTATCCTCGGCTTGTTACTGGTGCCCATGGTGTACCTGGCTATTATCTGGAATGCTTTACCGGTAACGATCCCCACCGGCAAAAACGCAGCTGGAATGCAGGAAATTGGTTCCAGAAGCGATTTTTTGCTGTTGATGATCTTCCTGTTTTTTACCAACGCACTGATTTATTTCCTGTTCAGATATATTCCCGCTGCGGGAGAAAAGCAGATCACACCTTCTGCCATCGAAGTAGAACACAAAGAATACTATCGTATTCGTTTTATGATACATTCCTACCAGGCCATTTTTACCTGCATCATTATTTTCCTGGTGAGCCAGGGACAACCGTTTATAATGGAGCGCTGGGCATTTATCGGGGTAGGGTTGCTGATAACGGGGATTGGCTTTTACCTGCGAAAACTTAAGCCCAATAATTATGTGGGGGTAAGAACGCCCTGGACATTGCAAAGTGCGGAAGTATGGACGCAAACACACCTGATGGCGAGCAATCTGTGGGTAAGTGCAGGAATTGTGATTATTGTGGCGGGATTTTTCCTCTCGCTGATCACAGGGGTGTTCATTATATTTTTTGTTGCCATTGTACTGGCAGCGCTGCCCTATATCTATTCGTTCCGGTTGTACAACAAGGATAAGGGATAGGTACGTATATCATGTTTTATTTAGTGGTCAATCGATAAAAAGAGCAAGAAAAAAGCCTCCCGACCAGGAGGCTTTTTCTTGCTCTTTTTATCATTTAGTCATTAGCATTTAGCTTTCAAACCTAAAACCTAAAACCTAAAAGCTGGCAGCTAAAAGCTAACAGCTGGTGTTAGAACCACCCTTTGCCCAGCGCCTCCCGGAAAGGCCAGGGGATCAGGGCCAATATCACTACCAGGGCAAGACCAAAAAAGATCAGGCCCAGTTTATGTTTTTGAGCGTCAGAGGCGGCTTTCTTTATTTTGGATTTACCGATGTGTACAAGAGCTATGGCAATAACGGCCATCACCTCGTGTTCTACGGTAAAGAACCTCAATGCGGGGCTTTTCATGGCAGCGCCCATATCAGCTAAGCCGGCTTTGGCCAGCGGACTTACAAAGAAAAGGAGGACTAGTCCGACCAATAGTTGCAGATCACACAGGATCATGAAAAAGAGACCTGCCTTGCTATCAGCTGCAGTAAATGGTGTTTTGCCGGTAACGCCTTTCAGTGAACGGATAACCGCCCAAATCCCAGCCAGTACTATAGCCCATCTTAAAAACGAGTGTAGATGTAACATATCGAGTTGGATTTTACCGGGCAAAAATAAGTGAAGCGCCCCGAATATATTTGGTAATTCTTAAAAATATTTGCTAATTTTGTTAGCAAGGTACTAAATTATTTAGGTTATGTCCGTAGTATGTCAGAATTTGAAATATCTGCGTAAGCAAAAAGCCTGGACGCAGCAGGAGTTTGCCGATAAGCTCGGTATTAAGCGTTCCCTGCTGGGTGCATATGAGGAAGAACGTGCAGAACCCCGTACAGAAATCCTGGAACAGGTAAGCGATATGTTCCGGGTATCCATCGATGATCTGCTCCGTCGTGATCTTGGCTCCCAGAAAGACAGCTTCCTGGAAAAGCGCCGTCAGCTCAAGCTGGGCAATGCCCGGCAAGCGATACATTTTGTGCCGGTAAAAGCGGCCGCCGGTTATCTTGCCGGTTATAATGATGAAGAATTTATCGAAGAGCTGAATACATTTACCTTGCCCATGCTGGGCGCAGGCGACTACCGGGCCTTCGAAATCGCGGGTGATTCCATGTTGCCGGTAACCTCAGGCTCTGTGATCGTTTGCCACAAGGTAGACGGATGGGACGAAATTAAAAACAATGAAACCTATGTGGTGATTACTTCCCGGGAAGGCATCGTTTTTAAAAGGATATTGAAAAATAACCGTTCCAAATCAAAGATCACCCTGGTATCCGATAACCCGCAGTTTGAACCATATGGGGTGGAAATGGAAGAAGTGCTGGAATTATGGCAGTCTGATGCCGTGATCAGCAAAGCAGGGCAACAGAGCCGTATGAGCGTCAACCACCTAGCTGATATGGTGAGCCACCTGCAGGACCAGGTGAGCCTGCTGAAAAAGAAACTGAAAGACTGATAAAAGATAAAGCGTCAGGGAAGTGAAGGAAGACAAACGGGGATGTCCCCGTTCGTATCTCCCTTCACTTCCCTGTCTCGTTTGTCAGACCATCATATAGGAACGACAAACGGAGATGCCCCGTTCGTTTCGTCCTTCACCTGTCCCGTTTGTTAGACCACCATACCTGTGTCGGCGACTGTTTGTTTGCCGATAGTTCATTTACCGGAAACTGCCATGGGTCTTACCTTTTTGTGCCGGCCATTTTACAGGATCTGCCCAGGCGAACACTACCCGAACATATCTCAAATTCATGATTCTTTCTTAATTTCGGGGTATCTCAGAACACGTTAAATCAACCATGGTATGAGGTTTCATGTTTCTTTTGCCGAGTCTTTAGGACAATTACAGAAAAGCGATGATGATTTCGCGGTATTGTTTGAGCACGGTTCCATGAGGGGTATTATTTTTGGCCCCGATGAGATAGATGGGCAGGAACCTCATATCCAGGACGAAATTTACCTGGTGATGAGAGGGAGCGGGGAATTTGAGCTGGAAGGAAAGGTGGTGACGGTAGGGGTCGGTGATTTCCTGTTTGTGCCCGCCGGCAGCGTGCATCAGTTCCGGAATTTTACAGCTGATCTGCTGTTATGGGTGATATTTTATGGACCGGAAGGAGGGGAGATAGAATAATTCTGATCGTCTTTTGTTTTTTTATAAATCTTGTATTATCTTTGCGTTCCTAAAAATAAGAGGCAAAAATTATGTTGATCATTGATTCTAAAGATTGCGAAAACATAGACAAGGCGCTTAAAAAATATAAAAAGAAGTTTGAGAAAGCTCGCATTTTACTGCAGCTGAGAACGCGCCAGTCTTTTACTAAACCATCTGTTAAACGTCGTAACCAGGTGTTAAAAGCCGTTTACAAGCAACAGTTGGCTACCGGTAAATTTGAAGATTAATATTGCATTAGCAATAAGCTGATTGCAACTCAAAATATTTGATGATTGTAAGGTTATTTTATAACTTTACAATCATCAATCTTTTTGTGTTGAACGAACCATTATATTCCTTAGCAGAGCGCTTTATAGCCTATATCCAGCTTGAAAAGCGATATTCGGCGCACACCTGTACAGCCTACCGCAACGATCTTTTCCAATTTATAGATTATGTAACCCTGAGCTATAGCAATACACCTGTTGAAGCGCTTTCGCATGTAATGATCCGTAGCTGGCTGGCCCGTTTAATGGAAGATGCCATGACGGCCAAAAGTGTAAACCGGAAAATCTCCACGCTCAAATCCTTTTTTAAATATTGCCTGCGTCAGGGCCTGATAAAACAGTCGCCTATGATAAAGGTTACCGCGCCCAAAATAAGCCGCCGCCTGCCGGGGTATATTGAGGAAAAGGGGATGCGTGCCCTGGAGGATAATGTGAGCCCGTTTGTTAATTCGCCACAGATTTTTGCAGGCGATTTTGAGGGGATTACCCACCGGCTCATCTTCGAAATCTTTTACCAGACGGGCATTCGTTTATCAGAGTTGATTTCCCTGCAGGAGCTCCGCGTTGACCACGGCAGCGAGTCATTTAAGGTAATGGGCAAGGGCGGTAAGGAGCGGATTATTCCTGTCAGCAAAGGGTTGCTGGTGCAAATAGGTGACTATATGGATCAGAAGCGCCGGCACCTGGAGGAGTTTGAAGGCGGTGTATTACTGGTGCATCCGCACAGCGGTCAGCGGTTATATCCCAAATATGTGTATTTAACGGTACGGAAGTATCTCACAGAACATCAGATCACTACTTTAAAAAAGAAAAGTCCGCATATTCTTCGTCATACTTTCGCTACGCACCTGGCAAACAATGGTGCAGATCTGAATGCCATCAAAGAATTGTTGGGGCACTCGAGCCTGGCTGCCACACAGGTTTACACGCATAATACCATAGAGCAGTTGAAGAAGGTATATAAGCAGGCACACCCAAAGGCTTAGCAGTTATTTTTGGCTTTTAACAAAATATTATGCGGCTATTCAGCATTGCATTGCAAAAGTGACTATATTAGTAATCAAGTTCTTTTACACTAAACGAGGATGCCTATGACCATAGTTTACAAACTAGAACCTAGATTGTTAAATATTTAAAAAATTAGTGCTATGAACGTACAAATTCAAACTGTGCATTTTGATGCTGATTCCAAATTGATAGATCATGTGAACAAAAAAGTTCAGAAGTTGAACACCTTTTATGACCGTATCATTAGCGTAGATGTATTTTTAAAAGTGGATAATTTAGCACACCAAATTAAAGACAAAATTGCCGAGATCAGAGTTCGAATACCCCGCCAGGACCTGTTTGTCAAACACGAGTCCAAGTCCTTCGAAGAATCTTTCGACCTAGCCTTCGAATCCCTTGTTGAGCAGGTGAAAAGAAAGAAGGAAAAGAAATTTCAATAATTTTCTGAAATAATTTTGGAAATATTAATCTCTTTGCTACCTTTGCCATCCCGATTCAAAAAGAGGGTCGGTAAAGGTAGCAAAGTTCTTTATGGTAGGGCGTTTTCAGGGAAGCAGATAAATTTTTAAATATTTGTAACAAACTGAAAAAAAGATTTTGAGAATTGAAAAAATCTCTTAATTTTGCGCTCTCTTTCAACGAGTTACTTTATTGAAAGAATGTTTTTTGAAAGATGCCAGCATAGCTCAGTTGGCCAGAGCTACTGATTTGTAATCAGTGGGTCGGGGGTTCGAATCCCTCTGCTGGCTCATCGGTTTTCATTTGGTTGTTTAATTAACGACTGAATGACAAAATCAAAAAAATGTTAGGGCAGGTTCCAGAGCGGCCAAATGGGGCGGACTGTAAATCCGCTGACTACGTCTTCATAGGTTCGAATCCTATCCTGCCCACCAAAACAGCGTGTTCCGCTTTTGCCTTAGCAGAGGCGGAACATAGTTGTTGAGTGAAAGGTGAGTAATTCAGAAGAAATAGAAATTACCCTAGCCCTGTGGTACAACAGCCTTTTAAAGCTCTTTTTTTTATTCTATAATTCTATAAGTGGAAAGTTGCAGTGTGTTGTTTGCCGGAAGCTTTGTGAATTAAAAATGCGGGAGTAGCTCAGTTGGTAGAGCGACAGCCTTCCAAGCTGTAGGTCGCGGGTTCGAACCTCGTCTCCCGCTCGTATTTTAAGCAATTTTTCAAGCTGTTGTAGCTCAGGGGTAGAGCACTTCCTTGGTAAGGAAGAGGTCGAGAGTTCAATTCTCTTCAACAGCTCAATGAATTTTAGAAGAATAGTTGTAGTGAATTTTTAGTCGCCTCAACAAACTCCATAAAATTCGAATTTCGGAATTCGAATTTGTAAATTCCGCACTCCGAAATTAAAACTTAGCGTTGTAGCTCAATGGAAGAGCAACCCATTTTTATTTAGGGAAGGCCATGAGTTCAATTCTCATCAACGGTACAAGTTTGTAAAACCGTTTTTTTAAAACAACAATCAATACAATCTTTACAAACCATCTAAAAAGAAAATACAATGGCAAAAGAAACCTTCAAGCGGGATAAACCCCACGTAAACATTGGTACCATCGGCCACGTGGATCATGGTAAAACTACTTTGACTGCTGCCATTACCACAATTTTGGCAAATAAAGGTCTGGCAGAGAAGAGAGGATATGATGAGATCGATGCTGCTCCTGAAGAAAAAGAAAGAGGTATTACTATCAATACAGCTCACGTTGAGTATCAGACAGCTGCTCGTCACTACGCTCACGTTGACTGTCCTGGTCACGCGGATTATGTGAAGAATATGATCACTGGTGCTGCCCAGATGGACGGTGCTATCCTGGTGGTTGCTGCTACGGATGGTCCTATGCCACAAACCAGAGAGCACATCCTGCTGGCTCGCCAGGTAGGTGTACCTCGTATCGTGGTTTTCATGAACAAAGTTGACCTGGTAGACGATCCGGAACTGCTGGAACTGGTAGAAATCGAAATCCGTGATCTGCTGTCTTCTAACGGTTTTGACGGTGATAACGTTCCTGTAATCCAGGGTTCTGCAACCGGCGCTCTTGCTGGTGACGAAAAATGGGTAGGCGCTATCGACCAACTGATGGACGCTGTTGATACTTACATCCCACTGCCTCCACGTCCGGTTGATCAACCGTTCCTGATGTCAGTAGAAGATGTATTCTCTATCACAGGTCGTGGTACAGTTGCTACAGGTCGTATCGAACGCGGTCGCATCAAAGTTGGTGAGAACGTTGAAATCGTAGGTCTGCAGGAAGAACCACTGAAATCTACTTGTACTGGTGTTGAGATGTTCAAAAAACTCCTCGACGAAGGTGAAGCAGGTGATAACGCTGGTCTGTTGCTCCGCGGTATTGAGAAAACACAGATCCGTCGTGGTATGGTTATCTGCCAGCCAGGTACCATCACTCCGCACACTGAATTCAAATGCGAAGTATACGTACTGAGCAAAGAAGAAGGTGGCCGTCACACTCCGTTCTTCAACAAATACCGTCCTCAGTTCTACTTCCGTACTACTGACGTAACCGGTGAAGTTGAATTACCAGCAGGTGTTGAAATGGTTATGCCTGGTGATAACGTTAGTCTGACAGTTAAACTGATCCAGCCTATCGCTATGGATAAAGGTCTGAAGTTCGCTATCCGTGAAGGTGGTCGTACAGTAGGCGCTGGTCAGGTTACTGAAATCCTGAAGTAAGCAACTCAATAATATCAAAAAGCCATTAGCTTTGGCGATTAAATGTCAGAAAATTTATATAGATTTGCTGGCTGCTGAAAGCTTACTGCTAATGGCTTTATATACGGGTATGGTGCAACGGTAGCATACGGGTCTCCAAAACCTTTGATCTGGGTTCGAATCCTAGTACCCGTGCAAGGTTTAAATAAATAATTAAATGGTTGAATTGTTGTTATTACAAAATAAAACAAGTCAACCATTTTTTAGGCTTTAAACAATTGACCACAAATAGTTAACTTTACAGAATGAATAAGATCAGAAATTATTTCCGCGAGTCTTATCATGAATTGGTTTACAAGGTGTCCTGGCCTACCTGGCAAGAACTCCAGTCATCTACCATGATTGTGCTGATAGCAACAATATTTGTTACCGCGCTGGTTTGGGGTATGGATGCCGCTTCCAATTTCGTGTTAACACATTATTACGAATTATTCAAAGCTAAATAAATGGATGCAGCCAATCTCCCTGCTCAGGAAACAAAGTGGTATGTACTCCGCGTTGTTAGTGGCAAGGAAAAAAAAGTGAAGGAATACCTGGATATTGAAGTACGTCGCTCCGATTGGGGTAACGTAATCAGCCAGATCTTCCTGCCGGTGGAAAAAGTTTATAAAGTGCAGGCTGGTAAGAAAGTGATGCGCGAAAAGAACTTCTATCCCGGATATGTGATGATCGAAGCAGTAGATGGTAAAATGACCGATGAAGTGATACAGGCTATACGTAACGTATCCGGCGTTATCCATTTCCTCGGAAAGGAAAAACCTATCGCACTCCGTAAAGCAGAAGTAAATAAAATGTTAGGTAAAGTGGATGAACTGAGCGATCAGGGATTAACCATGAGCGAACCTTTCATTGTTGGCGAAACCATTAAGATTATCGATGGACCGTTTAACGACTTCAACGGGGTGATCGAAGAAGTAATTGAAGACAAGAAAAAACTGAAAGTGACTGTAAAAATCTTTGGCCGCGCTACACCGGTAGAGCTGAACTTTATGCAGGTAGAAAAGCTTTCATAGTTTCTTTTATAAACATCTTTATTGAAAAGCGTTCCGATTATCCGGAACGCTTTTTCTTGTTTTACGAATCGCGAATCACCAGGTTCTCCCTATATCAAGCTATATCATGAAATCAGTGATCTCTGTTTTGCTCGGCCTGCTGCTGTTTATACAGGTTGATGCACAGCCCGGCAAATCCGTTAAACCGACTACTACTGCAGCCATTGTACAAATCCCGGAAGCCGCGACCGGCTCACCGGAATCTATCGCCAAATGGCTGAAAGCACATACCAGCAATGCTATGGCGTTGCAGCAGGCGCTGTTCAACTGGATAGCCAATAACATCAGTTACGATGTGGATAATATAAACAGGCCAAACAGCTACCGGGATTCCACTGCAGCTATGCTTAATACCCTGCGCACCAGGAAGGGCCTTTGTACCGATTATGCCGTATTATATGCCCGGATATGCCGGGAGGCAGGCCTTAACGCCGTAGTGGTAACCGGTTATGGTTTACAGAATGATATGATGATCCCCACCGGATCGCATGACTGGGTGGTGGTGAAAAACGGATCGCAGTGGACCATTACAGATCCTACCTGGGGAGCCGGCGTTACAGACAATGGCCGGTTTACCCGGAAAATCAACTGGACCTGGTTCCAGGCCCTGCCACAGCTGGCGGTGAAAACGCATATGCCCTATGACCCGATGTGGCAGATGCTGGCATTTCCCCTGCGGCATGATGAGCTGAACAGCCAGGGATTTGCGGCAGCTGCGAGAAGACCGGTTTTCGCCTTTAGCGATACCCTGAATGCCTGGTCGCGGATGCCACGCCTGGAGCGCTTAAAGCTGGCAGCGGCGAGGATCAGGCGGTTTGGCGGCGGCGCCAATCCGTTTATTATGACAGAGCTGGACTGGATGGATCAGACCATTCAAGTATTGGCTTCCAACCAGGAAATAGAGGCCAGGAACAGGCGGGTAGACCGTTTTAACGAGATAAACCGCGACTATACAGCAGTAGTGAAGTTATATAATGAGTATGTGAGCTTCAAGAACAGCCGGTTTATGCCGGAGGTGAAGGATGAAGCGTTGAAGAAGATGATTGAGGGAATTGCCGGCCGGTTAAAGGCGGCAGAGCAATCGCTTGCCGGGATGGAGTTGCGGGATGATACGATCAGGCATAATATGGATGAGTTGTTACAGGCGATTACGGAGATGAAGGGAAAGGTGGAGAGCGAGCAGGCTTTCGTCAATAAATATATCAAAACTGAGAAGGGCAAACGAACGGAATTGTTTTATGTGCAAGTGGCGGAGAAATTGTAACTTTGCCCGCTTTGGATGATAAGGAATATTTCCGGGAAATGCAATGGATTTGTAAAAAAAATCCTTTCCAAAGCAAAAAGGATGCCCAAATTCAAATACTTTTTGACAATTTCGTAATAATATATACCTTTGCATCCCCTTTAAAAGGTTATTTTAGTTCCTTTTAGTTTTGGGAGTTCTCTGTTTAGCAGGGGACGTTTAACCAAATTAAATCAAAAAACATGGCAAAAGAGATCGCAACGTACGTGAAATTGCAGGTGAAAGGCGGCCAGGCCAATCCTGCACCTCCAATTGGTCCCGCACTGGGTTCCAAAGGTGTGAACATCATGGAGTTCTGCAAACAGTTCAATGCCCGCACCCAGGATAAAATGGGTAAAGTATTGCCTGTATTGCTGACTGTTTACACTGACAAATCTTTCGACTTCGTAATTAAAACTCCTCCGGCACCTGTACAGCTGCTGGAAGCTGCTAAATTACAGAGTGGTTCCAAAGAACCTAACCGTAACAAGGTGGGTAAAGTTTCCTGGGCTCAGGTAGAAGCTATTGCGCAAGACAAGATGGCTGACCTGAACTGCTTTACGCTGAACAGCGCTATGAAAATGGTAGCTGGTACTGCACGTAGCATGGGTATTACTGTTGATGGTAAAGCTCCTTGGGAAAACTAATTGTTTCACCCTGTTAAGGCAGGATCTTAAAATCATTTTGACAAATGGCAACTAAAAAGAGAAAAGTAGCTGACGCGAAGCTGGAAAAAAATAAGGTTTACAGCCTGAAAGAAGCTTCTACCTTGGTTAAAGATATTAACTGTACTAAATTCGACAGCTCTGTCGATTTACATATCCGCTTAGGCGTTGATCCTAAGAAAGCAGATCAGGCTATCCGTGGTTCCGTAACGCTTCCACACGGTACTGGTAAAACTAAAAGGGTTTTAGTGCTCTGCACCCCTGATAAAGAAGCTGCTGCGAAAGAAGCAGGTGCTGACTTCGTTGGTCTGGACGAATTTATCCAGAAAATCGAAGCTGGTTGGACTGAAGTTGATGTAATCGTAGCTACTCCTGCTGTAATGCCGAAAATCGGTAAACTGGGTAAGATCTTAGGTCCTCGTAACCTGATGCCAAACCCTAAGACCGGTACTGTTACAAACGACGTTGCAGCTGCAGTAAACGATGTTAAAGGCGGTAAAATCACTTTCAAGGTTGATAAAGCTGGTATCATCCACGCTTCTATTGGTCGTGTATCCTTTGCATCTGATAAAATTGAGCAGAACTCTCTGGAGCTGATCAATGCTATCATTAAGCTGAAACCGGCTACTGCAAAAGGTACTTACCTGAAAGGGCTGTCTATGGCAAGCACCATGAGTCCAGGTATTGTTATCGATACTAAATCTGTTCAAAACTAATTGATCACGAGTTGTAGCCGTTATCTGTAAAGATGGGGCTTGCTACAAACGTTATAATATGAATAAAGATCAAAAAAATGATGCGATCGAACTGCTGAAAAGTAAGTTCTCTCAATACAGCAACTTTTATGTCACTAATACCGAATCATTAACGGTAGCGCAGGTAAACGACCTGAGGAAAGTGTGCTTCGATAAGCAAGTGGAAATGAAGGTGGCAAAGAACACCCTGATCCGTAAGGCTTTAGAATCTCTGGATAGCGAAAAATATGCAGGTGTTTTTGACAGTCTGCATGGTGTAACTGCCCTGATGTTCTCTGACAGCCCTAAAGAGCCGGCTCTGATCATCTCTGCCTTCCGTAAGGCAAACGGTAAACTGGAAAAGCCAGTATTGAAAGCTGCATTTGTTGCTGACGAGGTTTTCGTAGGCGACAACCAGCTGACTGCGCTGACCAACATCAAGACCAAGAACGAGCTCATCGGCGAAGTTATCGGTCTGTTGCAATCTCCTGCAAAACGCGTTATCGCTGCTTTGCTGGAAAAAGGCAAGAAAGAAGAAGCTGGGGTGGAAGCACCTGCAGCAGAATAGCTATCAGCTGTTAGCCATTAGCTGTTAGTTTAACTGACTGCTAGGAGCTAAAAGCCAGAAGCTCGCAAAATTGGCTTCCAAGTCACAATATAATTAATAACAACATTACAAACATTACATTAAAACATTATAAAATGGCAGACGTAAAAGCATTAGCTGAACAATTAGTAGGTTTAACTGTTAAGGAAGTACAGGAACTCGCAGATGTACTGAAATCAGAATACGGTATCGAACCAGCTGCTGCTGCAGTTGTAGTAGCTGCAGGTGGTGGCGAAGCTGCTGCTGTTGAAGAAAAAACTGCCTTCAACGTAGTACTGAAAGCTGCTGGTGCAAGCAAACTGAACGTTGTTAAGATCGTTAAAGATCTGACCGGCTTAGGTCTGAAAGAAGCGAAAGAACTGGTTGACGGTGCGCCTAAAGCTATAAAAGAAGGCGTAAGCAAAGCTGAGGCTGAAGACCTGAAAGCTAAGCTGACTGAAGCTGGTGCTGAAGTTGAAATTCAGTAATTCTTTGCTTAAGTATACATCTTTTAAAGGTCAAAAGTGCTTTTGCACTTTTGGCCTTATTCCCTTTGGGAAAGTGTCTTTTTCAGAGAGTCAAAACGGGGAATCACTCTAAGGTGACTTTGACCACGCGCAGAAGGCATAAATAAATTGGGATGGTATTGGCAAAGAAATCTTAATTTCCCTAATTCTTACAAGTCATATAACTGCTAACTTCGAATATGTCTCTAAAAAAAGCCCAAACAAACGAAAGAGTAAATTTTGGAAAGATCAAACAAGTTACTGAGACACCGGATCTGTTGGCTATCCAAATCCAATCTTTCAAGGATTTCTTCCAATTAGAAACCACACCAGACAAGCGAAACAACGAAGGCCTTTTTAAAGTATTTAAAGAGAACTTCCCGATTACTGATACCAGAAATATCTTTAATCTGGAGTTCCTCGATTATTTCGTGGATCCTCCGCGTTATACCATCGAGGAGTGTATTGAGCGTGGGCTTACTTATTCCGTACCGTTGAAAGCGAAACTCCGCCTCAGCTGTAATGATGAGGAGCATGTGGATTTCCAGACGATTGTCCAGGATGTGTTTTTAGGAAACATTCCTTACATGACTCCGAGAGGTACTTTCGTTATTAATGGTGCTGAGCGCGTGGTTGTATCCCAACTGCATCGTTCACCTGGTGTTTTCTTTGGTCAATCTGTACATCCGAACGGAACCAAGATCTACTCTGCAAGAGTGATCCCGTTCAAGGGCGCATGGATGGAGTTTGCAACGGACATCAACAACGTGATGTACGCTTACATCGACCGTAAGAAGAAATTCCCGGTTACCACCCTGTTACGTGCCATCGGCTATGAAACAGACAAGGATATCCTGCAGCTGTTTGGCATGGCAGATGAAGTAAAAGCAGACAAAAAGAGTCTTGATAAATATGCCGGCAAGAAGCTGGCAGCCCGCGTTTTAAGAAGCTGGGTGGAAGACTTTGTGGATGAGGATACCGGTGAAGTGGTGAGCATCGAGCGTAATGAAATTATGCTGGAGCGTGATAGCATCCTGGATGAAGCGAATATCGAAACCATCGTAGACATGGGATTGAAAAGCGTTTTCGTTCAGAAAGAAGAGGTGAGCGGCGATTTCTCCATCATCTACAACACATTAAATAAGGATACATCTAACTCCGAGCTGGAAGCCGTTCAGCACATCTACCGCCAGTTGCGCGGTGCTGATGCGCCGGATGATGAAACCGCAAGGGGTATCATTGATAAACTGTTCTTCTCCGACAAGCGTTACGATCTTGGTGACGTTGGTCGTTATAAGATCAACAGAAAATTAGGTCTTCCTACACCGTTAGACATGAAGGTGCTGACGAAGGATGACATCATCTCCATCATCAAGTACCTGGTACAACTCACCAACGGTAAAGCGGAAATCGATGATATCGATCACCTGTCTAACCGTCGTGTACGTACTGTAGGCGAGCAGTTATATGCTCAGTTTGGTGTTGGTCTGGCACGTATGGCACGTACCATCCGTGAAAGAATGAACGTACGTGATAACGAGGTATTTACGCCGGTAGATCTGATCAACGCCAGGACTTTGTCTTCCGTGATCAACTCCTTCTTCGGTACTTCCCAGTTGTCACAGTTCCTGGATCAAACAAATCCGCTGTCTGAAATCACACACAAACGTCGTATCTCCGCACTCGGACCCGGTGGTTTGAGTCGTGAAAGAGCCGGCTTTGAGGTGCGTGACGTTCACTACAGCCACTATGGCCGTTTGTGTACCATTGAAACACCGGAAGGACCAAACATCGGTCTGATCTCCACCCTTTGCGTACACGCTAAGGTGAACGAGATGGGCTTCATTGAAACACCTTACCGTAAAGTAAGAGACGGTAAAGTAGATATGCATAAAGTGGAATTCCTGAGTGCTGAAGAGGAAGATTCTGTGAAGATTGCACAGGCGAACGCCCCACTGGATGATAAAGGACATTTTGTAAACGATAAAGTAAAATCCCGCGAAACCGGTGACTTCCCTATCCTCGACAGAGATGATGTGGAATTCATGGACGTGGCGCCTAACCAGATCGTAGGTTTGAGTGCATCGCTGATTCCGTTCCTGGAGCACGATGATGCCAACCGTGCGTTGATGGGATCAAACATGCAACGTCAGGCCGTGCCACTGCTGAATCCGGAAGTGCCTATCGTAGGTACCGGCCTGGAAGGCAAGGCAGCGCGCGACTCCCGTTTGCAGATCACCGCAGATGGTAATGGTGTGGTTGAATTCGTGGATGCAAATGAAATCCATGTTCGTTACGAAAGGGATGAAATGCAGAAACTGGTGAGCTTTGAAGACGATCTGATCGTTTACACACTGACCAAATTCGTTAAAACCAACCAGAGCACCTGTATCAACCTCAGACCTTGCGTTAAGAAAGGTCAGCGCGTTAAGGATGGCGACTTCCTCACAGAAGGTTATGCTACCCGCGGTGGTGAACTGGCGCTGGGACGCAACCTGAAGGTAGCGTTCATGCCATGGAAAGGTTACAACTTTGAGGATGCGATCGTAATCTCTGAGCGTGTTGCACGTGAGGATCTGTTTACATCTATCCACATCGATGAATATGAACTGGAAGTTCGTGACACCAAACTGGGTGAAGAAGAACTGACTCCGGATATTCCTAACGTAAGTGAAGAGGCTACCAAAGACCTTGACCAGAACGGTATTATCCGTGTTGGTGCACATATTAAGGAAGGCGATATCCTGATTGGTAAAATCACACCACGTGGTGAGTCTGATCCTTCTCCTGAAGAAAAACTGTTAAGAGCGATCTTCGGTGACAAGGCTTCCGATGCGAAAGATGCTTCCCTGAAAGCGCCTCCGTCAACAGAAGGTGTGGTAATTGACAAGAAATTGTTCAGCCGCGCGAAGAAAGACAAGAACTCCAAAACCCGTGAGAAAGCAGCGATTGAGAAGCTGGAGAAAATCCACCAGAAGAATGCGGAAGATCTGCTGGAAGTGCTGATGAGCAAATTGCTGGTATTACTGAAGGATAAAACTTCCCAGGGTATTACCAACACTTACGGTGAAGTATTGATCTCCAAGGGTTCCAAGTTCTCTCCGAAGAACCTGGTAAATATTGACTTCATGAACGTAAACCCACTGGGCTGGACAACAGACGAGGTGGTGAACGATCAGATCAATACCCTGTTGCATAACTATAACATCAAGTTCAACGAAGAGCTGGGTCGTTACAAACGTGAGAAATTCAACATCTCTATCGGTGATGAGTTACCAGCGGGCGTACTGAAACTGGCGAAGGTTTACCTGGCCAGCAAGCGTAAGTTGAAAGTGGGTGATAAGATGGCGGGACGTCACGGTAACAAGGGTATCGTTGCCAAGATTGTGCGTGATGAAGACATGCCTTTCCTGGAAGATGGTACACCACTGGATATCGTACTGAACCCACTCGGGGTACCTTCCCGTATGAACCTCGGACAGATCTACGAAACCGTATTAGGTTGGGCTGGTCTGAAACTGGGCGTACGTTTTGCGACACCGATCTTTGACGGTGCTACTACGGAAGAAATTGCCGGTTATATCAACGAAGCAGGTTTACCTAGCTTTGGTCACGCTTACCTGCATGACGGTGAAACGGGCGACCGCTTCCACCAGAAAGCAACCGTGGGTGTTATCTATATGCTTAAACTGAGCCACATGGTGGATGATAAGATGCACGCCCGTTCTATTGGACCGTACAGTCTCATTACCCAACAGCCGCTGGGTGGTAAAGCCCAGTTTGGTGGTCAGCGTTTTGGTGAGATGGAGGTGTGGGCACTGGAAGCATATGGTGCATCCAACATCCTGCAGGAACTCCTTACCATTAAATCAGATGATATCGTTGGTCGTGCCAAGGCATATGAATCTATCGTTAAGGGCGATAACATACCGAAAGCCGGTGTGCCTGAGTCCTTCAACGTATTGATCCATGAATTGCGTGGTCTGGGTCTGGATCTGAAATTTGACTAAGAGCTTTTAGCTACCAGCCATTAGCAGCAGTGCTAATGGCTGATAGCTTGGATATTTCGCAGGAATAAAATTTTTGTCGCTGGCTTATCACCAACGGCTAACAGCTAAAAGCTAATAACAGATGGCTATCAAGAAAGAAAATCGTCCTAAATCAAATTTTAACAGTATTACCATCAGTCTGGCTTCTCCGGATGTTATCCTGGAGCGTTCATACGGTGAGGTGCTGAAACCTGAAACCATCAACTACCGTACTTACAAACCGGAACGTGATGGTTTATTCTGCGAAAGAATATTCGGGCCTGTAAAGGATTACGAATGCTATTGCGGAAAATACAAACGTATCCGTTATAAGGGTATTGTGTGTGATCGTTGTGGTGTTGAGGTAACGGAGAAGAAAGTACGTCGTGAAAGAATGGGTCACATTCGTTTAGTGGTGCCCGTTGTACATATATGGTATTTCAAATCCCTGCCTAACAAGATCGGTTACCTGCTTGGAATGTCTTCCAAGAAACTGGAAACCATCGTTTACTATGAAAGATACGTAGTAATCCAGGCGGGTATGAAACAGGAGAAAGGTATGAACTATGGTGACCTGCTCACTGAAGAAGAATACCTGGATATCCTGGATACTTTACCAAAAGACAATCAGCTGTTACCGGATGAAGATCCTAACAAGTTTATTGCCAAGATGGGTGCTGAAGCGGTAGAAATGATGCTGGCCCGTATTGACCTGGACAGCCTTTCCTATCAGCTGCGTAACCAGGCAGCTACTGAAACTTCCCAGCAACGTAAAGCGGAAGCGCTGAAACGTCTGAGCGTGGTGGAAGCTTTCCGTGAAGCCAATGGTCGTGTAGAAAACCGTCCTGAATGGATGGTAATGCAATATATTCCTGTGGTACCACCGGAACTGCGTCCGTTAGTTCCATTGGATGGTGGCCGTTTCGCGTCTTCCGACCTGAACGACCTTTACCGCAGGGTAATTATCCGTAATAACCGCCTGAAACGTTTGATCGAAATTAAGGCGCCTGAGGTGATCCTTCGTAACGAAAAACGTATGCTGCAGGAAGCGGTGGATTCCCTGTTCGACAACTCCCGTAAATCCAACGCGGTAAAAGCGGAAGGTGGTCGTGCACTGAAATCACTGTCAGACGTACTGAAAGGTAAACAAGGTCGTTTCCGTCAGAACCTCCTCGGTAAACGTGTGGATTATTCCGGACGTTCTGTAATCGTGGTAGGACCTGAACTGAAACTGCATGAGTGTGGTTTGCCCAAGGATATGGCGGCTGAGTTATTCAAACCGTTTATTATCCGTAAGCTGATTGAAAGAGGTATCGTTAAAACCGTGAAATCAGCGAAGAAGCTGGTAGATCGTAAAGAAGCGGTGGTTTGGGATATCCTGGAAAACGTACTGAAAGGTCACCCGGTTATGTTAAACCGTGCTCCGACCCTTCACCGTTTGTCTATACAGGCTTTCCAGCCTAAACTGGTGGAAGGTAAAGCGATACAGTTGCACCCGCTCGTGTGTTCTGCGTTCAACGCGGATTTCGATGGTGACCAGATGGCGGTACACGTGCCTTTGAGCAACGCTGCAATCCTGGAAGCCCAACTGCTGATGCTGTCTTCCCACAACATCCTCAACCCGCAGAATGGTACGCCTATCACCCTGCCTTCACAGGACATGGTGCTTGGTTTGTATTACATTACCAAGGGTAAGAAAACAATGGGTGATGTAGTGGTAAGGGGAGAAGGTAAAGCTTTCTACTCTGCTGAGGAAGTAATCATTGCATTGAATGAAGATCGTATCGACCTGCATGCTCACATCCGTGTTAAAGCTGATGTAAGAAATGCAAATGGCGAGCTGGAAAGAAAACTGATCGAGACTACTGTAGGCCGCGTACTGTTCAACCAGTTCGTTCCTAAAGCAGCCGGTTATGTAAATGCCCTGCTGACCAAGAAGTCGCTGCGTGAAATCATCGGTGATATCATTAAAGCAACCAACATCCCGCAAACAGCCAAGTTCCTGGATGACATCAAACAATTAGGATTCCGCATGGCATTCCGCGGTGGTCTGTCATTTAACATTAATGACCTGATCATCCCGGATGTTAAGCAGGATATGATTGACGGAGCTTCCAGTGAAGTGGATGAAGTTTGGGATAACTATAACATGGGTCTGATCACCAACAACGAACGTTACAACCAGATCATTGATATCTGGTCACGTGTGGATACGAAGGTGACAGAAACCCTGATCCGTGAGCTGGCAACAGACAAGCAAGGATTCAACTCTGTATACATGATGTTGGATTCCGGTGCCCGTGGTTCCAAGCAACAGATCAAGCAGCTGGCTGGTATCAGGGGGCTGATGGCCAAGCCGCGTAAGAGTGGATCTACCGGTTCCGAGATCATCGAAAACCCGGTATTGTCCAACTTTAAAGATGGTTTGAACGTATTGGAATACTTCATCTCTACGCACGGTGCCCGTAAGGGTCTTGCGGATACGGCGTTGAAAACGGCGGATGCGGGTTACCTGACCCGTCGTCTGGTAGACGTTGCGCAGGATGTGGTAATTAACGAGGAAGATTGCGGCACACTCCGTGGTATTGCAACTTCTGCGTTAAAAGATAATGAAGAAGTGATTGAAACACTGTATGACCGTATTCTTGGCCGTACTTCCCTGCACGATGTATTTGATCCTCATAACGATGATGAACTGATCGTAGCAGCGGGTGCTGAAATCACTGAAGAAATTGCACACAGAATTGAAGAAAGTGCCATTGAAACCGTAGAAATCCGCTCCGTACTGACTTGCGAAAGCCGTCGTGGTGTGTGTGTGAAATGTTATGGTAAAAACCTGGCCAGCGGTTATACTGCACAGAGAGGTGATGCCGTGGGTATCATCGCTGCACAGTCAATCGGTGAGCCTGGTACACAGTTGACACTGCGTACCTTCCACGTGGGTGGTGTGGCCGGTTCTACTTCCGTTGAATCCGGTATGCCAGCTAAGTTTGATGGTACCGTACAATTCGATGGCTTACGTACTACCACCTATGAAAACAACACAGGTGATAAAGTACAGATCGTTATCGGTCGTACCGGTGAGTTGCGTATCATGGACGTGAAAAATGATCGTCTGCTGGTAACCAACAACATCCCTTACGGTTCTACCTTGTTGGTGAAAGACGGACAGAAAGTAACCAAAGGTGATATGCTCTGTACCTGGGATCCGTTCAATGCGGTTATCGTGTCTGAAATCCCCGGTAGCATTCGTTTCGATAGCATCATAGAAGGTATCACCTTCCGTGAAGAAGCAGACGAACAAACAGGTCACCGTGAGAAAGTGGTAATTGAAACAAAAGACAAGAATAAGATCCCGTCTATCTTCGTAGAAGGTAATAAAGAAGTGAAATCATACAACTTACCGGTTGGTTCCCACATCGTGATCTCCGAAGGAGATAAGGTGAGAGCAGGTCAGGTAATTGTGAAGATCCCACGTATTATCGGTAAACTGAGAGATATCACGGGTGGTCTGCCACGTGTAACCGAGCTCTTTGAAGCCCGTAACCCAAGCAACCCTGCTATCGTTTCTGAAATTGATGGTGTAGTTGCATTTGGTAACATCAAACGTGGTAACCGCGAAATCATCATCGAAAGCCGTGAAGGTCAGATCAAGAAATACCTGGTGCCATTAACACGTCATATCCTGGTACAGGACGGTGACTTCGTGAAGGCCGGTACTTCCCTCTCCGACGGTTCTACTACGCCTGCGGATATCCTGTCTATCAAAGGACCGTTTGCCGTACAGGAATACCTGGTAAATGAAATCCAGGAAGTATACCGTTTACAGGGTGTGAAGATCAACGACAAGCACATTGAGGTGATCGTTCGTCAGATGATGCGTAAAGTAAACATCGAAGATCCGGGCGATACCCGCTTCCTCGAAGGTGATACTGAAGACAGGTTTGACTTCTTTGAAGAAAACGATATGATCTTCGATAAGAAGGTGGTAACAGAGGCTGGTGAATCCGCTAACCTGAAAGCCGGTCAGATAGTGACCCTGCGCCAGGTTCGTGAAGAAAACTCCCTGTTGCGTCGTGCCGATAAGAAACTGGTAGAATTCCGCGATGCACAACCGGCTACTTCAAGTCCGTTGCTGCAGGGTATTACCAAGGCGTCTCTCGGTACCCGCAGCTGGATCTCTGCTGCATCGTTCCAGGAAACCACTAAAGTACTGTCACAGGCTGCAATCAACGGTAAAACCGATGATATGATGGGTCTGAAGGAGAATGTGATCACAGGTCACCTGATCCCTGCCGGTACCGGTTTACGTGAGTTTGAAAACATGATCGTAGGTTCTAAGGAAGAATACGACATCCTGGCCTCTTCCAAGGAAGTGTTCCAGTTTGATGAAGAAGAATAGTTTTCACAGATATTGATAAGAAGAGCGCCCGTCGTACCGACGGGCGTTTTTTTTGTATATAGGGAACCCCGGGTAGTTACTTTATTTTACTACATTTGGGTCCGTAAAACGTAGCGGATTTCATGAAATATCTGATCATTCCTGTTATCATTGTGCTGGCATTGCTGGGCGCCTGTAAGAAAAACAGCGACAGCGCGGTGCCTGATACCCACGGCAACTTCATGTTTGTAAATGCGGTACCTGATCCGGCCGCTGTATTCAACGTAAAGCTGGATACGATCAACTTCGCCAGCAATGTGACCTATAAAACCAGCACGGGGTATAAATCCTACCGTGCGCAGAAGTACAACCTTATTATTACCAGTGCCAGCCAGCCTTCCAATATCCTCTACAACGGAGAAATTTTCCTGCGTAACAATCGTTATTATTCCGCTTTCCTGGGTGCCGACAGTACCAAAAGGTTGTTGTCGCTGATTGTTACGGAAGATGATATGACTTCCCTGGGGCCGGATAAGGCAAAGTTCCGGGTAATTGATTTCAGTGAAGGGTTTAAAGCAAACCGGACTCCATTGGGAATTGATATTCTCGATATTTTATGGAGGGACACCGCCCGTGTTTTCAGAGGACTGACTTTCCCGGCACAAACATATTTTGCGCCACTTCGTGCAGATAGTAACCAGGTTCACACCATCAACTTCACCTATGTGGACTCCAGCAAATTGGTGTTGAAAAGCATGAAACTACCTACCCAGGCAGGCAAGGTGTATACCCTCATAACCACCGGTTATCCGCTGGATCCCGCCAGGATGGAGGTATTGACTATACAGCATAATTAACAGGAGACTATATAACCGTTATTCATCTCCCTAAAAATAATGTGATCATAATGACACGCTTAGCTAACGTATACGCTTATACGTTAGCTTTTTTTGTACCGTTTATTAAAGCTTTATTTTAATTTAACCCTGGATTTTTCCCGGAAAGAGGTGGAAATAGATAAATTGCACGTTATTTTTAGAGATAAACGTTGGTAACATGAACAATTGTAAAAAGATATTACTGATGGCAGGAATGAGTTTGTTTGGAATAAACGCTGCTGCACAGGAAGCTGCAGCGCCTTACCTGGATAGCTATACGATTCCCGTTAAACAAAAGAATGCGGTAATAGGAAGGATATACGACAGCAATGGAAAGGTGGGAAACGCCCGTTTGCTGGAAGATAAATCGGGGTTATTCACCATCGGTGGCGGGGTACTCACGTTGAAAAAGAAGGCGATTGTTAATGGTACCGACCATATTACCTACCCGGTACGTATACAGGCGGGGAAAGATACCGCCGATTTTCTGCTGGTGCCCGACAATTTTATCCGTAACAAAGTGGTGGCGCATCGTGGCGCCTGGAAACATCATGAAGGTAGCCAGAATAGTATTACTGCCTTGAAAGATGCCATCAGACTGGGTTGTGAAGGATCGGAGTTTGATGTTTGGTTATCGTCCGATAACCAGCTGGTGATATCGCATGATCCGGAGATCGGCGGCAAGAAGGTGGAAGAGTCTACCCTGGCTGATCTGCAAACAGTACAGCTAAAAAACGGGGACCGGGTACCTACCTTGGAAGAATATATTGCCGTGATTATGGAGCAGCATAAAACCAGGCTGGTATTGGAATTGAAGCCCTCCGGCAAAGGAAAGGGAGAGCAGCTGGCTACGCAGGCAGTGGCAATGGTGCATGCAAAAAAAGCACAGGCCTGGATGTTTTATATCAGCTTCGACTATAATATCTGTAAGCGGATAAAGGCACTGGATCCGACCGCCAAAGTAGCTTATCTGAACGGCGATAAAACGCCTGCTGAATTACGGGCGGATGGCATATGGGGATTGGACTACAACCAGCAGGAGTTTAAGAAGGATCCGCAGCTGATCGCTACCGCAAAGCAACAGCAGATCACCACCAACGCGTGGACTATCAATGATCCGGAAATAATGGACGGATTGCTGAAAGAGGGCATTGATTATATTACAACCAATGAGCCTGAAATCCTTTTAGAGAAGGTGAGGCAATAATATTAGTTAAAACCTCGCTAAAAAAGCTAATCGGAATATGAAAATCCGGTAAAAACGTTATTTTAGCCGTTCCATTTTTAAAATGTACTTAAAGAAGCAAATCCACCTATTAACATGCGCACTCGTAAACAATTAGTGACTAAAGGATTATTAGCGGCATTAGCAGCCGGATTATTGATTTCTTGCCAGGGAAAACAAGCTGGTAACAATACACCAGCCGCCACTTCCGGAGCAAGCAACAGTACGCCAGCAGCAGGCAGCTTCAAAATAGCGTATGTAGATCTGGATTCACTGGAAGCGCATTTCGAGTATTTCAAGGAAAAAAGAGCGTTACTGGAGCAAAAACAGCAGCAGATGGACAATCAGCTGAAGGGTAAGGCCCGCGCTTTACAGAGTGAGTATGAAGATCTGCAGCGCAAAGCATCTACCCTTACACAGGAACAGGGCGAATCAGCGCAGCGGAGTTTGATGTCTAAACAACAGCAGCTGGAGCAGGAAGCGCAGAACCTCCGTGCTTCTTACACTGAACAGGAAACCAAGTTTAACGAAGAACTACAGAAAAGACTGGATGATTTCCTGAAATCTTACAACGCTGACAAGCGCTTTGCTTACATCTTCTCTTACCGCAGTACTGCGAGCAACATTCTTTATAAAGATCCGGCATACGATGTAACGCCGGACGTTATTAAAGGAATGAATGAGAATGGTGCAGCAGCGTCAAAATAAGCGCTAAAACCATCGATTTTTTTTCTATCTTATAGTCCCGGTTCCTTAATGAGCCGGGATTTTTTATAAACTACCATATGGAAATCAACCAAACTAAATCTTTCAAGCCATCCCTGGGGCTGTTAGACTCCACCATGATTGTGGCCGGTTCCATGATAGGATCCGGTATTTTCATTGTAACAGCCGAAATAGCGCGTAGTGTAGGCGGCGCCGGCTGGATCACTGCCATGTGGGTACTGGCAGGCGTAGTGACATTAATTGCCGCTATGAGCTACGGAGAGTTATCCGGCATGTATCCCAAAGCAGGCGGGCAGTATGTATATCTGCGGGAAGCTTACAATCCTTTTATTGCTTTCTTATTTGGATGGACGCAGTTCGGCGTTATTCAAACCGGTACCATTGCCGCAGTGGCAGTGGCTTTTGCCAAGTTTACCGCCTATCTTATCCCGGGTTTCAGCGAAAAAAACATCCTGCTGGATGCGGGTATTGTCCAGATTTCCGCGGCACAGATAGTGGCGATTGTATCTATCATCTTGCTAACATTTATTAATACCCGTGGTGTTCATCATGGCAAGGTGATACAAACAGTATTTACACTGGCTAAGTTGTTATCGTTATTCGGCCTGATTATTTTTGGCTTTACGGTAGGGGCGAAACAGGAGATCTGGAACGCTAACTGGCAGCATGCCTGGGATGCTGCCGCAATTACCTCACAAAACGGGGATATTACCACAGCAGCATTATCGGGGCTGGCGTTATTCGGCGCCATAGCGGTTTCCATGAAAGGGTCGCTGTTTTCCAGCGATGCCTGGAACAATGTGACCTTCATTGCCGGCGAAATCAAGAACCCGGCGAAGAATATCGGCCGTTCCCTTTTCCTGGGTACACTGATTGTTACCATTATTTATGTAAGCTGCAACCTGATGTACCTGGCGGTTTTGCCGCTGAATGAAATAGCTTTTGCTGCCAACGATCGTGTAGGCGTGGCTGCTGCTGCCAAAATATTTGGTTCATACGGTGCTTATATTATCGCCATCATGATCATGATCTCCACCTTTGGTTGTAATAACGGGTTGATATTATCCGGTGCGAGGATCTACTATACCATGGCAGAAGATAAGTTGTTCTTCAAACGGGCGGGGGTGCTCAACAAACACAGCGTACCAGCCTATGGTTTGTGGATACAATGTGCGTGGGCTTCCATGCTTTGTTTAACGGGCCGCTACAATGACCTGCTGGCGCTGGTGATATTCGGGGTACTGATATTTTATGTATTAACGATCCTGGGTATTTTCATTTTAAGAAAGAAGCGTCCGGAAATAGAAAGACCTTATAAAGCCTTTGGATACCCTGTGTTGCCGCTGATTTACATTATCGTGGCATTATCGCTGGCTGCATTGTTGCTGGTATTCGAAACCAACTACACTTTGCCGGGGCTTGGTATTATTTTATTGGGTATTCCGCTCTATTATATCGCCATGGCGCGTCAGCCAAAGGCGTAGGTATGCTAAAATGGACAAATAAAAACGATATTTAGCACGAACGTTGTATAAAAAAATGTGCCCACTGCGATGTAAACTGCAGTGGGCACATTTAATTTGCACTAAGACACACGGAAGTCGTGAAGTCGCCGAATGAACCCTGATTAATTAGAAAACCCGTTACTATAGAGAATAATTAAACAAAGAAAATTGTCAACGTCAGCGAAGGAAATCCCATAAAACTGGTGGTAAGAGACCGCTCTCATTTATGAATTCAACGTCTGTGATCTGGCCCTGTAATTTGTGACCTTGGATTTTGTTAACAATTGCAGCAAACTATTTATTATTTATTGCCCTCAAACAAACGTATAGCCATTAGAGTGATTGATTGATATGTACTTCATAAAAAATATTCAGATAACATAAGCAACTACAAAAATATTATTGCCAACTATGGTGTGTTACAGCATCATTTTTAGGGTAAAAAAGGAAATAAGGTGGTATAACCTTGACGGCATCTCAACCCCAAGATAACCATTAAAAGCCTTCACGATTTGCATTCTCGAACATTCACATGACAATCTTTTACAATAAGCGTATGGTTTCTACCATGCGCTTCTTTTTAGCTATTAGCCATTAGCTGCTAGCTTTTAGGGGAAATGCAGGAGATTTTTTTATTAAGTGTATGGAGCGGCTTTGACTTTTACTAACGGCTAATAGCTAACAGCTAATAGCTGTTTTTTGTACCTTCGCGCCATGTTTACACAATTGTGCAATAAGATATTTAACCAGAGTATCGCGGCCTACCACGAGCACAACGATGTGCATCAGGCCATTTCCAATCCCTATGAAAAGAGCAGCATTGAACACCTGCTTTTCCTGAAAAACTGGATAGACACGGTGCAATGGCACCTGGAAGATATTATCCGTGATCCTAAAATTGACCCGGTGGAAGCATTGGGTATTAAGCGCTGGATTGACCGCTCCAACCAGGAGCGCACCGATGTGGTGGAGTATATCGACAGCTATTTTCTTGACAAATACAGCAAAGTAGTTACTGCGGCAGATGCCAGCATTAACACTGAAAGTCCCGCCTGGGCAATAGACCGGCTCTCTATCCTGGCGCTGAAGATCTATCATATGCAGGAAGAAGCTACCCGCGCGGACGCCACCCCTGAACACAGGGCTGCCTGTCAGAAAAAACTGGATATTCTGCTGGAGCAGCGACAGGATCTGGGATCAGCCATAGAAGGCCTGCTGGCAGATATTGAAGCAGGCAGAAAGTTTATGAAAGTATACAAACAGATGAAGATGTACAACGATCCTTCTCTCAATCCTGTTTTATACAAAACCGAAAAATAAACACCATCATTGGGCACTGTTAAAACGATACTGGTTACCCGGTTGTCGGCCATGGGCGATGTAGCCATGACCATACCCGTTATGAAACAGGTACTGGATGATAACCCGGATGTGGAGATTGTTTTTGTAACCAACCGGAACTGGGGAGCATTATGCGCCAACATTCCCCGGTTAACCTTTTTTCCGGCAGATGTAAAGGGTATCCATAAAGGCGTAAAAGGCCTTTACCGTTTGTTCCGCGAAATAGAAAAAGCGCATTCCATTCATGCGGTGGCTGATCTGCATAACGTATTAAGATCAAAGATTATCCGGACATTCTTCCGCTTTACAGGAACGCCGGTGGCAGCGATTGATAAAGGCCGTGCGGAAAAAAAAGCCCTCACCCGGCGGGAGAATAAGGTATTACAACCGCTTACCAGCACTATAGAAAGATATGCGATTGTGTTCAGGCAACTGGGGCTGCGTTGTGAAATGGGCAATAAACCCGTTTTCCCGCCCCGTCCTTTGCCTGCATCCGTGACTGCTGTTACAGGCGCCAAAGGGAGCAAAAAGTGGATAGGAATGGCTCCATTTGCCACTTACCGCGAAAAGATGTACCCGTTGGAGAAAATGACCGCTGTGTTGGAGATATTGTTACAGGAGCCGGGACAACAGGTGCTGCTGATGGGGGGAGGAAAACAGGAGGTGGAGCTGCTGACGGGGCTGTCGCAGCGCTACCCGCAGGCAATTGTGGTGGCGGGGCGTTTTTCCCTGGCAGAAGAAATGGCCATTATCAGTCAGCTGGACGCTATGATCAGCATGGATTCTGCCAATATGCACCTGGCTTCGCTGTTTGGGGTACCGGTAGTATCTGTTTGGGGCGCCACCCACCCTTTTGCGGGCTTTATGGGATATGCCCAGGCGGCACATAATGCGGTACAGCTGGATGATCTTTCCTGCAGGCCCTGTTCTGTATTTGGCAACAAACCCTGTTTCAGAGGAGATCACGCCTGTATGGAATGGATCAAACCCTTACAGATAGTGGAAAAGGTAAATAGGATTGTTTTGTAATGCTTGACTGTAAAGGATTCTAAAGGATATTTTAAAAATATTGCAAGTTTTTTTTGCAGAAATAAAAAAAGTTATACTTTTGCCATCCCAAACAACAAGGGTAGTGCCCAATAGTATAATGGTAGTACGACAGATTTTGGTTCTGTTTGTCTTGGTTCGAATCCAGGTTGGGCAACAAAAAAAGAGAGAATGGCGTTTTCCATTCTCTCTTTTTATTTTTAGCGGAATAAATTTCTGCACAGTCCCCGCACCCACGTTACATATTCTTTTTTGAGTTAATCATTATAAATATTAATTTGTTAGAAACAGAATATCTTGAAAATATTTGCCGGCCTTGTTATGTTGTTGCTATTGTCCGGTACTGCCCAAAGCCAGGAAGAATTTGTTCAATCCCTCCGTAAAGTGCTTCCGACTGTTACCGACAGTGCTCAATACGTGGATGTATTGAACAAATTAAGCTTAATATCTTATGAGCAGGACGCCGATAGTACATTGATCTATGCCAACAAAGCCCGGGAAATAGCTTACAGGATCGACTATGCAAAAGGCAGAGCAGATGCCACCAACAACCTGGCTATATATTTTGATATAAAAGGGAGCTTTGAACTAGCCCTTCGTTATTATGGCGATGCCTATAACCAATACACTGCGATCAGCGATTCTTCCAATCTTGTGCAAACCCTGATGAACATTGCCATGGTTTATAGTACCAATGGTAATAATGAAAAGGCATTGGATCATTTTAACAGGGCCATGAAGCTGGGCGCCAGGTTAAGAGAGGATTCCATTATGTCGTTGGTCATTTATAATTTCATTCTCCAATACCCGCAACAGCTGGCCGCCGATTCAGTGGACCGCTACATCAACAAAGCCATTACGATAGCCCGGAAATACCATGATACCCGCGTTCTGCTGGCAATGGGCCAGTTGCAGGCCAACAGGTCCTTTCAGACGAAGGATACGGCAAATGGTATGGTTCTGCTGGAGCGTGTGCTGTCGGGATGCCTGCATGAAAAGCTGTATTATATGAGTCTCGATGTGCTGATCGAACTGGGGGATCTGTATGCCGGCACAGACCCTGCCAAAGCGGTGGGCTTCTACCGGCAGGCATTAAGTATTACAAAAGAAAAGAACTACAGCGGTTATGAATTGGATATCAATAACAAGCTGTATGAATTTTATCTCGCCAGAAAAGACAAGCAAAAAGCGGATGAATACAGCGCTGCGTTAGTTGCGCTTTACCGGGAAAAACAGGGAATAGACAACCAATCGGGTATTGATTATATTACCTATGCCCTGAAGGATCAGCAGCTGGAGGCTATCCGGGAAGAAAAAGTATATGCCAACCGTTTGCTGTTGTTGGTGGGCATTGCATGTGCGCTGGCAGGCGTGATCATCTATTTGCTTTGGCGGAACAAAAAGAGAGATGAACGCATTCATGCCACTTTAGAAAGGCAGTATAAACAACTGGCCACTATAACAGCCGCGCTTGAGGGCAGTAATAAGAATTATGCCCGGCTTATAAGGGTAGTTGCTCACGACCTGAGGAATCCCATAGGCGCTATCAATGCTTTCACGGGCATGATGCTGGACAGCCCGCCATCGGATTGGGACAAAGAATGGATGATCCTGATCGATAATGCCAGCAAAGGATGTTTGCAGCTGATTACGGAGTTACTGGAAACAGATTTCGATATCGGCAATCAACCACTACAGAAGGAACAGGTAGACGTGATTGCTTTGGCGCAGGAATCGGCGCAGTTATTGGCTTATCGCGCCACGGAAAAAAAACAAACGCTGATTACCCCGGATGCTGCTGCCATTTTTTTATCCGCAGACAGGCGAAAGCTTTCGCGGGTAGTAGATAACCTGTTGGGAAATGCTATCAAATTTAGCCCGGAGGGAGCCACTATTGAGATCGAGGTGAAAAGGACATCCGCAGTAGCGACAGGTAAACCAACCACCGTTATGATATCGGTTCGCGACAATGGTATCGGTATTCCCCGTGAAATGGCCGCGAAAATATTTGAGCCATTTGAAACTACCATTAAGCGAAAAGGAACATCCGGAGAGCCGTCTTTTGGCCTTGGCCTTTATATCTGCCGGCAGATCATTGAAGCACATGGTGGCCGTATCTGGTTTGAAAGTGAGCCTGGACAAGGATCCACATTTTATATTTTATTTCAGCAATAAGCGCCCGGCTTGTCGCAGGCTTTTGTAATCAGGGAATCACTTTCATTTTCCTGAAATGATCGAAGATCTCCATAAACATGGCTTCTGTATCTACAAACTCGTGAAACCCTGCCCTGCGGGCTTTGGAGCCATCCGCAAAAAAATCGTAGTCCCAGGAAAATACAAAGTCGCCGAATTTCCAGGAAGAAACTTCCGCATAGCTGTATTTAAGTCCATACTTTTCCATCATGGCATTCCAGAGAGGTTCTTTATCAGCCATCACCACATCGAGTTGCATCGGTAAGGGATCGGCTGTTTCGAGGCCAAAATAACGGGCAATTCGTGGCCAGAGATCGGACCAGCGGAACAGGTCACCGTTGTTGATATTAAAAGCTTCATTGGCGCCGGCAGGGCTTTCTGCCGCCCATGCGGTGGCCTTCGCCAGCAGGCCGGCGTCCGTCATTTCCATCAGCTTATTGTAAGCGCTGGGTTTACCGGGAAACCGGAGCGGCAGTCCCAGTTCTTTGGAGATAGCCGCATACACGGCAATCACCATGGCCAGGTTCATAGGGTTACCCAGTGCAAAACCACCCACTACAGAAGGCCGTATGGCCGACCAGGTCCAGGACTTCCCTACCTGTGCTTTCTCCAGGAAATGTTGTTGTTCGATATTGAATTCCGGCGGCATAAAGGTGCCGGCATCGGATTCGCGGGCAGGTGTTTTAAAAGGACCGAGGTGAGCGCCATAAACTTTATATCCCTGCATCAGGCTGATGTGCTGTAATTGTTTGGCTACCGGTTCCACTGCTTCTATCACGTTGCGGAGCATGGTCATGTTAGGCGCTACCAGCGCGGCCCAGCTGTCGCGGTCCTGGTAGGCGGCATAAAATATATGCGTTACCGTAGTCAGCACACCCAGTTTTTCCTGGCTGTCTTCCCGGCTCATTAAATCTACCGCTATATGTTTCATGTGTGGACCGTCGTCGCCACCTCTTCTCGACAAACCAATAATATCCCAGGTGCCCTGCGCCAGCAGCCAGTCTGATAAGTTACGTCCTATTACTCCCTGTGCGCCTGCGATCAGCGCCACTTTCCGATTATTATGCTGTTCCATATCCGTTTTGTAATTTTAGTTTGATTTTGATAACACAAAGGTCGGTCCCCGCATTTTACTATACTTGTACATCGAGGGGGTTAATTGGTATATTTCAAAGGATGAAGAGATACATACAACATGAATACCTGAAAATATCGCACTTTACGGCCACAGCGTGGACGCACCCGGTGCATAATCACAATCATTTCGAGCTTATTTTTATACATCGCGGCAGTGGCACGCATTGTATATCGGGAATGAATTACCCGTACAACGGCCCGTGTTTGTTCCTGCTGGCGCCTTGCGACGCGCATCATTTTGAAATTGCTGCTGCTACTGCTTTTACTTTTATCAAATTCACCAATGTATATCTTCATGGCAGCGGTAGCATACGGCTGCAGCAAAGCTGGAACCAGGAGCTGGACAGGTTGCTGGTGCAGGCCCGGGAGAAAAGGGCATTTATCCCGGAAACAAAGCGCATGGAACAATTGATAGAGCTTGTAACAGAAGAGTGGCAGGATGCAAAAGAAGAAAATAACGAAACGATCTTTTTCCTGTTGCAGGCATTGTTTACGATGATAAAAAAAGCGGGCGACGCTGAACTCCCATCGCCGGCGCCGGCGGGAGGCGCGCGTGTAACCGAAATCCTGCACTATATCCACGAACATATACATCAAACGGAAGAAATACAGATAGAACAGCTCGCAGATATTTTTGGTTACTCCAAATACTACCTGGGTACTTTCTTTAAAGAACAAACGGGGAGTACCTTGCGGGAGTATGTGAACCGGTATAAATTACATCTGCTGGAAAACAGGCTGCATTACAGCAATTTTTCGTTAAAGGAAATCAGCTATGAGCTGGGGTTTAACGACCAGAGCCACCTGAATAAATTTTTCCGGAAATATCATGACGTGAGTCCTTCGGCTTACCGGGAACAGGTACAGGCGTCCTGATTCTTTTTGATGCGTATTGAGGTTATAAATTCCTGCAGATTTCACCGCTAGTAAAAAACAAAGTATATTGGGGTTTGCACATGCAATCACCTATATAACTGTCAATTATGGAACACCTGCTTACCGTCGACGCATTGATCAGTCTTTTAACGCTGACGGTGCTGGAAATAGTGTTGGGTATCGACAATATTGTATTTATTTCTATCCTGGCAGCGAAGCTGCCGGCCGACAAACAAAAAAAGGCGCGCCGTTTAGGGCTGGGCCTGGCGATGTTTGTACGTGTTTTGCTGTTGTTGTCGATCAGCTGGATCATGTCGCTTACCAAGCCACTTTTTAATATAGGCGAATGGATAGGGGTGCAAAATGTGGAATGGCTGGAAAAGACGGCTATTTCCGGCCGTGATCTTATTTTGCTGATCGGCGGACTTTTCCTGATCTATAAAAGCACTGCTGAAATACATGAAAAGCTGGAGGGCGGCGAGCATGCCGAAACCAAAGGAAAAGCGCTTGGATTTGGGCAGGTGATTATACAGATATTGTTGCTGGATATTGTGTTTTCGCTGGATTCCGTGATTACCGCGGTGGGGATGGCCGATCATGTGGAAATTATGATTGCGGCGGTAGTAATAGCGGTGGCGGTGATGATGCTGGCGGCTGAATCGATCAGTAATTTTGTGAACAAACATCCAACGGTGAAAATGCTGGCGTTGTCTTTCCTTTTACTGATCGGTGTATCGCTGATTGCCGAAAGTTTTGATCAGCATATTCCCAAAGGGTATATTTATTTCGCGATGGCCTTCTCCGTATTTATAGAAGTACTGAACCTGAAAATGAGGTCGCGCTCAGAGAAGCCGGTAAAGCTGCATCAGCCTGAATTACCGGAAAAAGATAAGTAGGTATTACATCTTCCTGAAAAATGATGTATGGTATGTAAGAAAGAAATAGCTTTGCCCAAAATTTTGTTGTCATGAACTTTTACACACGGAAATGGGTAAAGCCGGAGGATCTGAATGCTCACGGTACTTTATTTGGTGGCAGCCTGCTGCGCTGGATCGATGAAGAAGCGGCGATTTATTCTATTATTCAGCTGGGCACCAACCGTTGTGTAACAAAATACATGTCTGAAATCAACTTTATCAACTCTGCTAAACAAGGCGATATTGTGGAGTTGGGTATAAAGGCCACTCACTTTGGCCGTACCTCTCTTACGCTTACCTGCCAGGTGAGGAACAAGATCACCCAGAAAACTATTCTCACCGTAGATAAAATGGTGTTTGTAAGTGTGGATGAAAGCGGTAAACCTGTACCTCATGGTAAAACCGAAATAACGTATACGGATGAACGATTGAGAGAAGAATAGCATTTATACTTTTAGTCCGCCGAACATACTGAACAATATAATACCCAGCACCAGCGTGGTAATCATTACATAGAGCTTGTCTCTTTCCATTGCAAATGCAATTCCGGAGAAGAAAATACGTAACAGGGGTGTAGCCAGCATTACAAGTACGCCCAGCTGTATAATTTCGGTAGCACTGCCGCTGGCTACTCCGCGGAAGATACCGCCAAAGGAAGTATATTCTGCTCCCTCTCCTTTAAATGCCGCGTAGTCCGGAACGCTGGCTGCGCCTTGTTGGGCGAGATAAAGGATACCGCCCACTAAGGCGATAGAACAGGCGGTGATCACGCCGGTTCTCAGCACCTGTCCGATAAATAATTCAATGTCGCGGTCAACCAATAATTTCTTTATCTGTTTCATGATACCGTCAATTAGAACTGGTGATTAAATCCGTTGTAGATCATTTCTATGGCTACAAAGGTGATGGCTACACTAAAAATAATCCGCAATGTTTGCGGGTTCATCATGGTGAGTAACCGCGCGCCGGTGAAGGCGCCGCCTAATACGCCCAATACCACCGGAAAGGCAATGCCTGGCTCAATGTAGCCGCGCTGCAGGTATACCACGGCGCTGGCAGCAGCAGTAACACCAATCATAAAATTGCTGGTGGTGGTACTCACTTTAAAGGGTATACGCATAGCGCCGTCCATGGCGAGTACTTTTAATGCGCCGGAACCGATACCCAGCAGGCCCGACAGCACGCCTGCCAGCAGCATGATAGAAAAGCCACCGCCCACATTTTTCAGTTTGTAATTCACTTCCCCGGTGGCAGTAGGGTAGCTGCTGTTGAGTTTTAAAAGGTAGGATAGCTTACTACCTGTTTGCTCCAGGTGTTCATGTTTTTTGCGGATCGTCATGGCGGCGGAGAAGATGAGTACTACGCCCAACAGAATGGCGATGGCATTTACTGGCATAAATACGGCGATGAGTGCGCCTGTTACGGCACCCGTGGTGGTGGCTATTTCCAGGAACATGCCCAACCGTATATTAGTAATACCTTCTTTTATATAGGACGTAGCGGCCCCGGAGGAATTGGCAATAGAAGCCAGCAATGCAGCGCCGATGGCATAGCGGATGTCAACATGAAATATCAGCGTGAGCAAAGGGATCAGGATCACGCCGCCTCCCAACCCGGTTAATGAGCCCAGCAATCCTGCCATGTAAGCGCTTACCAGCAGGATCAGGCTAAAGATCAGAATATTCATCTTTCAAAAATTAATAGTTGTTGTCCAGTATATCTTCCATTACCTGTTTTGATAGCTTTGCATTCCCGCTCTTGATGGCTTTATACAGGGCTTCATGCATATGGTGACTGATGGCAAAATGACTGATACTTTGTGTATCCCGTTTGGTGAAAAAGTCGCGTATCACTACGCTGAAGCTGCGGAACAGATCGGCCAGGACATTAT
The DNA here is from genome assembly GCF_018224885.1 of Chitinophaga hostae. GTDB lineage: Bacteria > Bacteroidota > Bacteroidia > Chitinophagales > Chitinophagaceae > Chitinophaga > Chitinophaga hostae. The sequence continues at coordinate 213,501 of NZ_JAGTXB010000002.1, forward strand.
TGCCGGAAGCTTTGGCGATGGCAATATGGAAGGCAATGTCTGCATCGAGGCATTGCTGGTATTGTTGTTCAAGGATGGCTTTTTTGCGTTGCTCCAGCAGGTGCTTCATCTGCTGTATATCTTCTTTGGTGTGGTTTTCGGCTGCCAGCTTCACTATTTCGTAGTCCAGCATCCGTCGCACCTGGTTAATTTCTTCGAAGTCGGCCCGCCGCAGGCGCTGGTCGAGCGATTCGGCTTTAACGGTTTCGTTCACGAAGGTGCCGGCGCCCTGCTGTACGCGTAAAATGCCTGACATGGCCAGGGTTTTAATGGCTTCTCTTATAGTGGAGCGGCCCACGGAATACTGTACCATCAATTCAGGTTCCGCCGGTATTTTCTGTCCGGGCTTATATTTTCCCTGGGAAATATCCTTCTGTATGGCGCTGATGACACGGTCGGATAATTTGGATGTTTGATCCATAAACACTGATTTACCACATAAAGGTATGATGTTTATTTAAACATCAGATGTTTTATTTTTTTAAAGAAAAAAACAGGAGGAAGCGAAGCTATCATGACAAAAAGCGATCCTGACTATAGGAAACATGCGTTGTGTATTGTATTTTATGTCGCCAATAATGCCATGTTATTTCTCCCTATGGTATTTTATAAAAATACAGGCGAAATGGCTGTTCATGACAGGATATAAAACATTACCCAATGCATCGCAGAAACTTTTTACAGGCAGGATTGCTCACTGCTACCGTTGCTGTACAAACCAAATATTTTCCTGCAGTGGCCTATGCCGCCCAAAAAGATGGAACCATTATTAATGCCGGAATTGGCGGTAATAATACGGCAGACCTGTTGGCCAGGATGGACAAAGATTGCCTGTCGCACCAACCGGATCTGACCATCCTGAAAATTGGTACCAACGATATGAATTCCCTCAAACATATTCCTTTACCACAGTATGAAAAGAATTTACGGGAGATAGTAAGCCGGCTGGTGGCGATTAAGAGCCGGGTTTTGCTGATGACTATCCTGCCGGTTTATGAACCTTACCTGCATACCCGTCATCCTGTTGCCTTTTATGCACCGGAGGGCCATGCGGAGCGGAAGCGGCGGGTGAATGAGGTAATCCGCAGCGTGGCGGCGGATTACAGGCAGGAGCTGCTGGATATGCATTTTATTTTTCAGCAGGTGGGTGATATAGGTGAAGGAGAAGAAAGTCTTATTCAGAATGTAGTGAACAGTAAGAAAACGGATGGCGTACATCCCACACCGGCAGGATACAGAACTATGGCAGTGGCTCTTTTTGAATATATCCGGCTGAAGCAGCTGCCGGTAAACCGGGTGGTGTGCTTCGGCGACAGTATCACTTTTGGCGACGGGGGAACAGATGGGAAAAGTTATCCTGCATATCTTAAAAAACTATTGTTTGCATGAGAAAAATATCTGTACTGACAGCGGTGCTGTTAATTTCTTACCTGTTTTCCAATGGAAAAAATGCGCCTGCTTATGAGGCCGACGTAATTATTTACGGTGGTACTTCTGCGGCCATAATTGCCGCCGTGCAGGTACACAAAATGGGAAAATCGGTGATCGTAGTGTCTCCGGATAAACATTTGGGCGGCCTTTCTTCCGGTGGACTTGGCTATACAGATACTGGTAATAAATCGGTGATCGGTGGATTGGCAAGGGATTTTTATCATCGTATCTGGCAGCGCTATCAACTGGCCGATACCTGGAACTGGCAAAAGCCATCGGAGTATGGAAATAAGGGGCAGGGCACGCCGGCGATTGATGGTGCTGCCCGCACTATGTGGATTTTTGAGCCACATGTGGCAGAGCAGGTGTTTGAAGATTATGTACGCGAAAACAATATCCGTGTATACCGGGACGAATGGCTCGACAGGAAGCAGGGCGTAAAAAAGAAAGCGGGCAAGGTGCAAACGATCACCACCTTAAGCGGTGGTACTTATACCGGAAAAGTATTTATTGACGCCACCTACGAAGGAGACCTGATGGCTGCTGCCGGTGTGAGCTATACCACAGGGCGCGAAGCGAATGCCACCTATGGCGAAACCTGGAACGGCGTGCAAACGGGTGTTTTACATCACGGGCATTATTTTAAGCAAAACATCAGTCCTTACCGGATTGCCGGCGATCCGCGGAGCGGGCTGCTGCCCCGTGTTTCAGGGGGGGATCCCGGTGTGAAAGGAGGGGCAGACCATAGGATACAGGCCTATTGTTTTCGTTTATGCCTGACCGATCATGCCGCCAACCGTATCCCTTTTCCCCAACCGGAAGGTTATGATGCCGGTCAGTATGAACTGCTGACCCGGGTGCTGGACAGTGGCTGGAATGAGGTGTTTAATAAATTTGACCTGATCCCCAACCATAAAACCGATGTGAATAATCACGGCCCGTTCAGCATGGATAACATCGGGATGAATTACGACTACCCGGAGGCCAGCTACGCCCGCCGCAAAGAAATTATCCACGAACATGAAGTATACCAGCAGGGGCTTTTATATTTTCTGGCCAATGATCCCCGGGTACCGGCAGCTGTACAGGCCCGTATGAAAACATGGGGCTTGTCGGCCGATGAATTTACTGACAATGGCCATTGGCCGCACCAGTTATATATCCGTGAAGCCAGGCGTATGAAAGGAATGTTTGTAATGACCGAACAAACAGTGTTGGGGAAGAGCAGGGTGCCTCAATCGATCGGCATGGGATCCTATACGCTCGATGCTCATAACGCACAACGCTATGTGAAAAAAGATGGATTTGTACAGAATGAGGGAGATATAGGGGTGGATATTAAAGATCCATACCCGGTTGCTTTTGGAGCGATATTACCCCAACAGCAGGAATGCAGTAACCTGCTGGTACCGGTATGCCTGTCGGCATCGCATATTGCATATGGATCTATCCGGATGGAGCCGGTATTTATGATCCTTGGACAAAGTGCTGCTACGGCGGCGGTACTGGCCATTAATAGCCGGAAAGCGGTGCAGGAGGTGGAGTATGAACAACTAAAACAGCAGTTACTAAAAGATCAGCAACACCTGGAGCAATAGTAAAGGAGTTTTGTTTTAAAATGCAGTAAACCGGTTTTATCCCGGTTTACTGCATTTTCTTTTTTTATGATGAAGTAAAAAAAGAATTTGGGATAACTAACAAAGGAAGAAAGGCCGTATATATGCGTTGGCAAGTTCAGACTCAGGATGCCGGTTTTTTAATATTTCCATACACTGCTCCGGAAAAAATGAACGTTATGGCAAAAGTATAATGCTGTAGTGGATTTCAGGTGTTTGCCATATCTACAAGGATACTACAGACCTTCTTTTTTTATATCTACAAAACAACTACAAATAGTATTTTTGCGGGATGAACTGTATCAAATGGAAGCTGGTATTTTTGTTTTGTGCCCTTGTTAACGGGGTATTTATGACAGGTGTTGTTGCCCAAACGGTGGTAGATTCGTTAAAACAGGTATTAAGGCAGCCTTCACTGACACCGGAAGAACAGGTATTAACAAGATTAAAACTGAGCCGTGCGTTATTAAGCCATGATCATAAGGAAGCGCTTGCCAATGCACAGGTGGCTTTAGCGATGAGTCGTTCCTTAAAGGATAGTAAGTATGCCGCACAATCGCATTCGTCGCTGGTGTCGCTGATGTTTGGGCAGGAAGATGTAAAGATAGTGCGGTTGCAGCTGGACAGTGCATTTGCCCTGGCGGAGCAGTCGGGTGATCCGTTGACCCTGGAGAATGTGTGGTACCGGAAAGGCTGGCTGGAGAACAGAACAGGTAAGCCGCATGATGCTGTGAAGAGTTTTCAGCAGGCGTTGAAATATGGTGCAGGGCATCCGCCCAACAGTTTTGAAACCAGTATTTATTATAATCTTTCTTCTATTTATGCTGACTGGGATGATTTGGAAAACCAGTCGCGTTATGCATTTGCAAGTCTGGATGCCAGCAGGCGTTTCCCCGATCCGGATGATATGTGTAATGCCTACCAGGCTATCGGAGGAAGCTATGAGCACCGGTTTGCAGCCGATACCAGCGCACGTAAACTGCTGGATTCGTCGCTCTACTACAACCGGGCAGCGATTGCCTATTACCAGCAAAATAAAAACAGGATCAGTTTTCCGAGTATATTAGGGCTGGTGGCGTTAAACACGGCCAACCTGTATGCCGCATATTTTCCACGCAGTTACCGCGATTCTGCGCTGCATTACCTGGACATATCCCTGGAGATAGGGATTGCAACGGATCAGCAGGAAATTATTGCCAGCAGTTATGGGATGATGAGCAGCTTTGAAATAGCTGACGGACATTACGATAGGGCCTCCGCACTTTTATTAAAAGGGTTGGAAACCCTGCAGCGGTCTACTTCTCCCGACAATAACGTGATGGCGCATTTTATGAGTTCCCTGTCGGAAGTAGCAGAAAAGAAGGGCGACCTGGCAGCAGCGTTGAACTATTCCCGTGAATACAACAGGTATCATGCGGCTGTTTTTGATGCAGAGAAAATGTCGATTGCCAAAAGGCTGGAAGCGCAGTACCAGACCAGAGAACGGGAGCAGCAGCTAAGTGCACTGCAGGAGAAAGCTGCCTTTAATAAAAAGTTGAATATTGTATATGTGATATTGATCGTTGCCTGTATACTATTGTTGCTATTCCTTTTCCGTGCTTATCATTTCCGTTTGAAATCCACCATGCAGCAGCAGGCATTGCTGGAGAAGGAAAAACAGGATGCGGTATTACATATGCGGTTGAAAGAAGAAGAAACCAGAACGTTGGAACTGCAAAAACAGGAAGCCGATCTGCAGGCAAGGTTGAAAAGTGAGGAGGCTGCCCGTTTACAGGTGGAGCAACAATTGATACAGGCGCAGAAAGAGCAGTTGCAGAAAGACCTGCTGGCGGGTACTTTACAGGTGGAGCAGAAGAATGAACTGTTGCAGACCTTACAGGAGAAGCTGGCCGCGAAATCGGGCGAGGGTAATATCGTAGGACAAATTACCCGTATGATAGATCAGCATCGCCGCATGGATGAAGATTTTGAAACCGCGAAAACGGTGCTGGAAAATGTTCATCCTGAATTTTTCAGCCGGTTGCAGCAGAAGGCAGGGAATACCCTTACACGGCTCGATTTGAAGCATTGCTCTTATATATCGATGGGGTTGTCGACTAAAGAGATCTCTTCCCGTATGGGTGTGGCGCCAAAGAGTATCCTCATGTCGCGTTACCGGATCAAGCAGAAACTCGGTCTGGGTAAGGAAGAAGGGCTGGATGCTTACCTGATGAGTATTGTGCAATAAAGGAATGCGGCTGACTGTTTCCTGCCGGCCGCATTCCGGGATGTTACTTACAACGGGCGCTTTGGGGCTTATTTACATCTTCTATTCACGGGGCACTTACCTGGATTAACCCCGGAGGAAAACAAACCTGTTTTCAAACAATTTTCCTATCAACGGTATAGGTTGTTGCGCGTTATTGCTGGCGTTGATGATCCCAAAAATCATAAATACCAGTGGGAGTAAACCTGCAACAGAGAGTATCCCTGCTAATGAAGCCGGTAACACGGCCACTACAATACCTATGGCTACAGACCAGACGATGCTGGCGATAATAAGTCCCAGGGCTTGTTCCAGGTGATAATTTACCAGGGCGCTCCTTTCTTCTTTACTTTTTACATAGGCTATTATCCATCCTATAACAGTGATATAGGCAATCATGGCCCATTGTTTTGTTTTCATAGCTTTTTTGATTTAAAATGATGTGCGGCAAAAGTAGGATGCGCTGACAGCAGTTGTGGAAATGTGCGTACTACACGATGTCTACACGGTGGAAATAAAGCAACTACAAAGTCGCTACAGAAATTATTGTCAACTAATAAGCAAATTGTTAGGTATTAAATTATTTTATTAAGTATCTATTAAATGGCTGGCATGCATGGCACAATGATTGTTGCCCTGCTGGTATGAAAAAAGCAATTATACCTTCCTTAGTTCAGACAGTTTGTTTAGGTGTGGTCACCGGAATGCGTAGTGCTATGGGGCCTGCATTCACCAGTTATTTTGTTAACCAGCATCCTTCCGACAAGCTAAGAAAGTCGCCACTGGGCTTTATGCAAAAGCCGGTTACAGCCCGTTTTTTAAAAACGATGGCGGCGGGTGAGCTGGTGATGGACAAAGCACCAGGCATTGGTGATCGTATAGCCGCTACCGGTATAGCCGGCAGGGCATTGTCAGGGGCGCTGGCCGGCGCTACCCTCTACCAGGCAAAAGGCAGCAAAGCCTGGAAAGGCGGCCTTATAGGCGCCGTAGCAGCAGTGGCTGCAGCCTATGCATTTTTTTATTTGCGCAGGGAAACGGGGAAAAGGTTAGGGGTGAAAGACGCGGCTGTGGGCGGTGTGGAAGATGCCGTAGCATTGGGTATTGCATCGCTGGCCGTGAGGAAATAACTGTATTTTTTTTGCAGATGTTGTTTTATTTGAGAAAAAAACTACATTTGCATCCCGTTTAACGATGCCTAATAGTATAATGGTAGTACGACAGATTTTGGTTCTGTTTGTCTTGGTTCGAATCCAGGTTGGGCAACTGAATTAGAGAGAATGGAATTTTCCATTCTCTTTTTTTGTTTTTTAGACTCTATGACGGAAATTTGCCTGGCTGCCATTACGCCTTCTTACATTTTACAATAATGAATCTGAATGAAGGCTTACCGGCCATCATTTTATTAGGCTCTTCAATTTCAAAGAAATCAACCAATCCATATTGCCCGAATTCCTCTTGTACAGATGCCGTATCATAGAAAAATATTTCAGCGCCCTTTGTTGCTTCAAACCGGTCTTTACTGATCTCTTTCCCCTTGCCATAATTAGGAGATGTTTTGGATATGACGGAGAAAAAAAGATAGCCGTTGGGTTGTAACTGATCATAACAGTCCCTGATAAATTTTTTCCGCGCTTCGCTATCCAATAAATAGATCAGCCCATAACTAAAAATTCCATCATAAAGATGATCATCAAACGGCATATCTGTTACGGAGCCATGATAAATTTTCATACCGGTTCCGTAATGGGTAATGGCCATATCAATGGCGGTTTTTGAAATCTCTATGCCGGTTACCTTGATGCCGTTGTCCACAAATACTTTTGCATTCCTGCCATACCCGATGCCGGGGATCAAGAGGTCTTTAATACCCGTTTGGAGAAAGAAGTCTTTCGCCAGAATGGTGGATTCAGAAGGCTCAAATCCCCACATGGCTTGCTTTTCCACAAAAGCCGATTCCCAGAAACTTGTTGCCTCGGACTTGTTTTTGTCTGCTGGTGTTTTCATTGTAAGGGCAAAGATAAGCATTAATTCATTAATGCAACAATGTTGCATTAATGAATTAAAATAAATATCAAAATTAAGAAGTGAAGTGGCCGCTGCATATTTTTTTCAGTAAAGGCTTGCGTTTTCGAAAACCCCGTTGTATATTTGTCTACAATTATAGTAGACTAATAGAATTTACCACCACCAAACGCCGGTACCTCCGGCAACAAGTCTTTGTCCCACCATACAAAGCAAGTTGAAATTATCATTCTTTATTGAAGTTGCTTCATTGAAGCGACGCAGGCTTCCATTTATAAATATTTTCAACCATGAATCAGCTATTGCACAACAATAGGCGTAGTAAATCACTCAGAGCTGGCAAAAGACTTTCCGTTTGCTGCTGTTGTTGCTGTTAGGCACTTCCTGAACATTCCAGATTAATATATCCGGTCATCTCCATGGCGCGTAAAGCGGCCGTAATGGCCATTTATTGCCCTGTCTATCCAACATCTAATTTCATTTGTATGCTTAAATATCTACAACAGGCAGTATGGTGCGCTGCGTTATTATTCATTGCCAGCAGCGCATTTGCACAGGCGCCTGCCTTATTAAAAGGAAAAGTTATTGATAACAAAACGCAGGAAGCCCTGCCGGGCGCATCTGTACGCGTTAAGGGCGGTCACTCAGGCACTCAGTCCGATGCACTTGGTTCTTTTGAGTTGTCGCTTACGCAACTGCCGCAAACAATTATTGTCACCTTTGTAGGATACCAGTCGCGGGAGCTGGTCATCACAAAAAATGATCTTAACAGTACGATAAAACTGGAACAGCAACAGGCGCTGTCGGAAGTAGTGGTAACAGCCGTTGGCATCAAAAGTGCTACCAGGTCGCTGGGTTACAGCGTGGGTGAAATAAAAGGCGCTGCGCTGAAAGACAGCCGGGAACCTAATGTGGTAGCAGCGCTCAGCGGAAAGGTAGCCGGTGTGCAGATCAATAATTCCGGTGGATCTCCCGGTGGATCTTCTACTATAAAAATCAGGGGAAATAGTTCCCTGCTGGGAAGTAATGCACCTTTATTTATTTTAGATGGTGTACCGGTCGACAATTCTATCCAGGATATATCACCTATCTCCAACAGTGTTTCGCTCGCTACTCCGTCTAACAGGGGCATCGATATCAATAGTGCAGATATTGCCAGTCTGACTGTATTAAAAGGCCCGGCTGCCGCTGCGTTGTATGGCATCAGGGCTGCCAACGGCGCAGTGGTAATCAACACAAAAAGAGGAAGTTCACTCACCGATAAATCTTTTGGTGTGAGCTACAGCGGCTCGTTTACCGTTGATAAAATTAACCGTCGCATGCAACCGCGGCAAACCAGTTTCTCCAATGGTATCGGCGGGCAATATGTGAAACCCGGTATCACCGGTTCCGATGAAAACTGGGGCGCATTGCTGGATACATTGACCTATAGTTCCATTCCCGGCAACTTCGATAAAAACGGAACAATTGTAGGCAAGAGCGATCCCAGCTCCAACGGCATACCTGTAAACCGTTATGATAATATTGATCGGTTTTTCGTGAACGGCTATACGAACGATCATAACATCAGCTTCTATGGTAACACAGGTAATGCCGGGTATTATTTTTCCTATGGCAACCTGAAACAAACCGGGATCATTCCTACTACCGATTTCTACAGACATACTTTCCGTTTTAACGGCGACTACGCTGTAAATGAACGGCTGAAAGTGTCCGGTGGACTGAATTATATCAAAGACGGCGCGGGTAACCGTGCGCTAATGGGCGGATTTAATACCAACGTAGTGCGGGCATTGATGAATTCTGCTGTAAACTTTGACATCACCAACGGATACTCCAATCCCTGGGATCACCCCGAGTCGTATAAATTGCCGCCTACCAGCGCAAAACCCTGGGGCGACAGCCGCTCATATGCAAACGGTATTGGATGGGACAATCCTTACTGGTCGCTTAATATGAATCCGCAAACGGATGAATTAAACCGCTTTATCACCTTTGCAGAAGCCAATCTTGAAATCACCAGCTGGTTAAAAGCCACTGCCCGGTATGGTATCGATTATTATACCGATGTAAGAAAAGGCGCTTTCAGCCGCGGTACTTCCGGCGTAGCCACCGGTACCATCAACGATGTGAATTACACCCGCAGGGATAATAATCTTGATGTATTACTGGTGGCTGACAGACGCTTGAGCAGTGATCTGAATCTTACGGTAGTAGGAGGGTATAACTATTATAATTCCTGGCGAAACCAGGTTAATACCCGTGGTGACGGATTGACTATTCCCGGTAACTTTAATATTTCCAATGCTTCTTCTACTCAAACATTTAATCAAACTATCCGTAAAAAACTCATAGCAGGATATGCCGATATAAAGCTGGATTACAGGAAATGGTTATACCTGGAGCTGACCGGAAGAAATGAATGGACCTCTACGCTGGCCAAAGGAAAGAACGCTTTCTTTTATCCTTCTGCCAGCACCAGTTTTATATTTACAGATGCGCTTCACTGGAATCACAGTATCCTGAATTTTGGTAAGATACGTGCTACCTATGCACAGGTAGGAAATGATGCTGATCCATATTCACTTGAAACCTATTATGTGCCTACTACCAGCAGTGGCTGGATACAAAGCGCCATTAGTTTTCCTTTTAATGGCAAACAAGGTCTTAGTTACAGTTCCACCATCGGTAATCCCAACTTGAAGCCGGAACGCATCAGCACCTGGGAAGCCGGACTGGACCTGCATTTCTTCCATGACAAAACGCAACTGGAAATTGTTTACTATAACAACAGCAGCAAGGACCAGATCATACCCGTTACATTGCCCTATTCTACCGGCGCCGCCTACACGCTTACCAATGCAGGTAATATTGTAAACCGGGGTCTGGAAGCCAGTTTGCAGCAACGCATTCTGGGTAGCAGAAAACTTTCCTGGACAGCTACCGCATTGTTTAATAAAAATGTGAGTCGTGTTAACTACATCACTGATAATATTTCCAACGTAAGCCTGGGCGGTATCTGGATGGAAGCGCGCGGGCAGGCAGGGCAGCCCTATGGCGTGTTTTACGGCACAGATGTGAAACGGAATGCAGCAGGAAAGCCGATCATCAATGATGATCCTTCCAGTGCCAGCTATGGTTATCCACTGGTGAACAGCAACTTTACCAGGATCGGTGATCCCAACCCGGACTTTAATGTGGGGCTGCGCAACGAATTCAGGTATGGGTCCTTTACCTTCTCCTTTTTGCTGGATGGGCGTTTTGGTTTCGACATCTTCAATGCGCCGAGGCTGCAGATGGTGTTTAATGGCGTAGATGCGTCGACGGTAGCCAGAGGCACCAAAACTGTTTTTGATGGCGTAACTGCCTCCAAAGGAGCACCCAATACTATTGAAGCTGAGCTGTCGCAGGCATGGTACCGCAATACTTTCAACATACAAGGGCTTTACGTAGAACATGATCTTTACTGGGTGAAGCTGAAGGATGTTAATCTCACTTATGCTTTGCCACAGCAGCTATTAAAACCTGCACATATTGCCGCCGCCAGCGTTACGCTCACTGCCAGGAATTTTTTATTGTCGACCAACTACACCGGCAGTGATCCGGACCTGGGCAGCAGAAATGGTTTGTCTAACGCCGCCGGTATTGACTTCTGGACAACACCTAACACGAAGAGCTATGGCATAGCGCTAAACGTTTCCTTTTAATTAATAAAGCACTTATCAACATGAAAATATTTAATCAAATCAATGTGCGTTTATTCGTTGCAGTTAGTATGCTGCTGATGCCGGCATCCTGCTCGCTGTCCGATACCAATGTTAACCCAAACGCCTCTACGGAGGTGTCTGTCAGTGCAGTACTGACCGGTGCCGAAGTATCGCTGGGCTTTAACCTGGGCGTTAACGCCGGCCTGGTCGCCAACATCTACATACAGCAGGCTTCCGGCGCCAACGGCGATGCCGCTTCGTTTGACAACTATACTTCGTCGATCCAGTATTTTAACCAGACATGGCGCGGGTTCTATGGAGATGTGCTGGATGAACTGAAGATTGTAAAAACTGCCGCTGCACAGCAGAAACTGCCTTACTACAGCGGTATTGCGCGCATCCTCAGCACTTACTCCTATGGCACATTAACAGACCTTTTTGGAGATATACCCTATAAGGAATCGCTGTATGGTAATAATATTACCAACCCGGCGTACGACAAGCAACAAGATATTTACAAAGCATTGCAGGAGCAGCTGGATTCGGCCATACTCGATCTTTCCGTGCCTGCGACCGACAACCAGGGCGCATTGCCGGCTGCTGACGATGTGATATACGGCGGTAATGTGGAACGTTGGAAGTCATTGGCGTATACATTGAAAGCGCGGTATGCTATTCATCTCTCAAAAATCAACAGCACAGATGCCGCGCAACAGGTGCTAAAGGCGTTGTATGATGGTACCCGTTACCGGGGAATAGCGGATAATTCTGCGGATGCGTTAGTAGTATTCGGTGCTGCCACCACCAATGCCAATCCGTTTTACCAGCAAAATACCAACAGGCCGGGATGGATAGGACTGGGGGCTTCATTTGTAAACCTGCTGAACGGAAACGAAGTTACGGATGCCGCCACCAAACCGGAAGGGCCGCTGGTAGACCCGAGAAGGGCTTACTTTGCAACGACTTATCCGGCCGGCAGCAACACCTACAGGGGCAGTGCACCCGGCGTACCCGGCGCATTTTCGGTGATCGGCAGCTTTTATGGCACTGCTACATCACCGGTTATTATCAGCAGCTTTTCAGAAGCCAAGTTCCTGGAGGCAGAAGCGCGGTGGCGAATCAATCCTGCCGACCCGTTGGTGAAAACAGCCTTCGACGCGGCCATCCGTTCTTCATTTTCCCGTGTAGTCAGTAATCCTGCCGATCCATATGCCACACCAGATAAGCAAACAGCTTATATAACGGCAAAGACTACACTCAGTGGTGTTGCTGCAACTGACCTGAATACGCTGATCACACAAAAATACATTGCGTTGTTCCTGCAGCCGGAGGCCTGGTCGGACTATCGTCGTACCGGTTATCCCGCCCTGCCGCTGGCAAAAAATGCTACCAGTGTGGCTAACCCGAACGGGCAAATACCCCGGAGAATACCGTATCCGCAAAATGAACAATCACTGAATAGAAATACTCCTGGGGGATCGGGTTATCAAACACCTGCCCTATGGTGGGATAAATAATTTATCGGTCAATACAACTTATTATCAAAATGAAATTTTCACTGCTTTCCGGACCTTTTATTTCATTGACCCTGCTGGGTATCAATACCGCTGTATTGGCCCAGTATAGCCCGAAAAAGCCTTATAAAGGTAATGTAGGGCCTACTCTTTCACAGAGCATTGTTACGCCTGTAACCTTTAATCCTGTTGCGCCTGCAGGCGCTCCCAATATTGTGTATATTATGCTGGACGATGTGGGTTGGGGTGCCAGCAGTGCATTTGGCGGCCTCGTGGAAACACCGGTGTTTGATAGCCTGGCTAATAACGGGCTGCGATATACGAATTTCCATACTACTGCCATTTGCTCCCCCACGCGGGCTTCTCTACTGACAGGACGTAATCACCATTCGGTGAATGTACCTACTGTTATTGACGCTGCCGTGAACCTGCCCGGGCATAATGGTTATATGCCTTTTGAAAAAGGTACGATCGCGGAAATCCTGCGGGAAGATGGTTACAACACCTACGCTGTTGGCAAATGGCATGTAACTCCCAGCCCGGATCTTACGCAGGCAGGGCCTTTTAACCGCTGGCCTACCGGTCGGGGGTTTGATGCCTTTTTTGGTTTTATGGCTGGAGAAACAGACCAGTATACCCCTGCACTGTGGGAAAATACGATAAAAGTAGAGCCTGATCTGCAGGGAAAACACCTGACTACGGTGTTGGTGGACAAAGCTATTTCCTATATCGCCGGACAACACTCCGCGGCCCCGGATAAACCTTTCTTCCTGTATTTTACCCCTGGCGCTACACATGGTCCGCACCAGGTAGACCGCTCCTGGGTTGACAAGTATAAAGGGAAATTTGACGCCGGCTGGGATGCTTACCGGGAGCAGGTATTGGCCCGCCAGAAAAAACTGGGGCTGGTACCGGCTAATGCCACATTACCGCCACGCAACCCCGGTGTAAAAGCGTGGGAATCGCTTTCTCCCACAGAGAAGAAAGTATTTGCCCGCTTCTTTGAAGTATATGCAGGCTTCCTATCGCATACCGATTATGAGGTAGGCAGACTAATAAACTATCTGCGTGATACCAAACAGCTGGATAATACATTGGTTGTATTGATCATCGGCGACAATGGCGCGAGTAAGGAAGGCGGCTTGAGTGGCCATGTGCATGGTATTAATGAGTATATCGACGGTAGTTTGTTTAGCGAAAATTACGAGCAAAGGATAAAAGATATCGACAGCTTGTATGATAGAATCGGCAGCGCCGCATCAGGTCCCAATTATCCGGTGGGCTGGGCCCAGGCTGCCAATACACCTTTCCGCTACCTGAAGCAGGATGCCAACAGCGAAGGAGGTACACGTAACCCGCTCATTATTTTTTATCCGAAGCTGATCAGGAAAGGAGGCATTCGTACGCAGTATTCGCATGTGAACAGTGTTACGCCTACTGTGCTGGAAATTGCCGGTTTAAGTATTCCAAAGGTTATTAATGGTTATCCGCAGGATACACTGGAAGGGATAAGTCTTGCTTACACCCTTAATAATGCCGCAGCGGCTGGCAGGCATCATATACAATATTATGAAATAGCCGGCGGCAGATCAGTGTATAAAGACGGCTGGAAGGCTGCGGTCAGTCATCAGCGCGGTACTCCTTTCTCTGCTGATAAGTGGGAGCTGTATCACCTGGATGAAGACTTCAACGAGCAGCACGACCTGGCTGCCGGCAACCCGGCTAAACTGAAGGAACTGCAGGCCCTTTTTGACAGGGAGGCGAAGAAATATAACGTATACCCTTTGCTGGGAGATACTACGCGTCTTACCCCCGCTATACTTACCAGGGGGCCGCTGGATAGCAGATCTTCGGCCATTTTGTACCCCGGCCTAACGCAGGTGCCTACACGCTCAGCGCCGTTTCTTTCGGAACAATCATTTATCGTTAAGGCGGATGTAGAATTGAGCAGCGTCAGCAATGAGGGCGTGTTACTAAGCGTGGGTGGCCGTTTCTCAGGGTTTACATTTTTTGTGCAGCAGGGAAAATTAAAAGCGGTGCATAATAATAACGGCAAGCTAACGGATCTCACTTCCGGTAAAACTGTGCCGGTGGGTAAAGCGATACTCCGTTATGAACTGAAGTATACCCGCGCTGCAAAATTGACGGACCCGGCGGGTACCGAGGCATTATATATCAACGATGAAAAAGTGGCGGAAAGAGCCATTACTAAAGCTGATGCCACCATCTCGCCATACGATGAAGGGCTGGATGTGGGCAGGGATCAGGGATCCGCAGTGTCGCCATTATACACATCGCCTTACAATTTTACCGGTAAGCTGCATCATATTGAAATTATACATCCTTAATTATTAAATCCTGGATTATGACATTCGCAGATCTTGTTTTACTGACGAAAAAAATTGCTATCGGGATCATCATATTCTTGGTTCCGCTGCTAATAGTAGCGGGTAGTATTTGGTTTTTACATTATCTCCTTCATCAAAATCATTGATCAAAAAAAATAATTATCATGGCAACAACCGCAAAAACGCCCTTGCAGGTAATTGGAAGGGATTCCCTGATTAGCCTGCTGCTTTATGTGTCACCGATAGCGCTTATGTTCGCGTGGTTTTATCTCAGCGGCAGCAAGCCCTGGCTTCATCCGGCTGCGGAGCAGCTTTCGTTCCGCGCGCCGGCTTTTGTGGAGGCGATATTTAACAATCTGAAAACGTGGGGGCTGCCGGCTATTATGCTGGTGGTGGGTATTGTAGAATTTTCCGTGGGGTTATATGAAAATAAATGGACAAAGAATGAGCGTATCCTGGATGTAGTATGTTTCATTTTGCCGAAGCTGGTGTTACGCCCTATGATTGCTTATTTCGGGTTGCAGCTTTTACCGCTGGTATTACCCAATGCAAAAGATGCGTTTGTGTGGGTGCCGTTCTGGTGGGCTTTTGCCATTATGGCCGTGGCCGATGATCTGACCCAGTACTGGTATCACCGGCTGCATCATCAGCTGCCGCTGTTATGGAGGTTCCATCGTACGCATCATTCAGCGCCGTATATGGGTATGGCCATGACCGGCCGGCAGAATATTATTTATACGATGTTTTTTTCGCAGATATACCTCACTGTTACCCTTACTTATTTTGGGCTGGGATATGCTGCCCTTTTTGTGGGCGGTATCAAGTCGCTCATCACTACCGCTGCGCATTCCAGTATAAAATGGGATAAGCCGTTTTATACTATCCGCTGGCTGCATCCGGTGGGGTGGGTGATGGAGCGGCTTATTTCAACACCGGCTACGCATCATGCGCATCACGCCGATACTACGGATGATGGCATTGGCAATTACAAGGGTAATTTTGGCAATATGTTTTTTATCTGGGACCTGATTTTTGGCACCGGTATTATTACGCGCCAGTATCCGGCGGCATATGGTTTGAAACATTATAAAGAGGAAGAATGGTATGCACAGTTGCTGTGGCCTATTTTTAAATCAAAGAAAGAAGGCAGCGAGCTGGCAAAGAACGGACCGGAGGTAGGAGATGAGGTGCCTGTTGAAGAAGACCGGGTGGAGGTACCGCAGGCGGCTATTGTAGCCCGTGCGGCCACTGCATAATCTGCTGAAACTGCATGTAAAATAAAAGGGATGTCTCCTGTTGAGACATCCCTTTTAGCGTTCCCATGTTCGCTGTTATTGGTAATTATAGTTATCCCAGTACGGATTTTTTGCCCTTGCAGCAGCAGGCACCCAGAAAATGGGAGAAGTTAAATTATTCTCCGGTGCTACTTTCTTAAAGTTGTCTGAGTTGTTAGTCAGCTCAATAGCCGGGTAGCGCACTCTTTCCGGCATTGGTTTCCATACGGAGGTATGCCAGGTGAAGGGCTCCAGTTTCGGGTGACGGGTTCTTCTCAGTTCTGCCCACAGTTCATATGGCTGATAGAGATTCAGGTGCAGGTACTTCTGCTGCATCAGGATTTCCATTTTGTCATCGAGTGTTGGTGCTGCGGTAAATTTACCTTTCACTACATCGCCCCAGGCATTCACTACTGTGGCAGATGGGCGGGCAGGATATACCAGCGCCATTTGTGCAGGCGTCATCTCAGTTTTGGCGTAGCTGCTCAACTGGTTGATGGTATACCAGAAGGCAATAGAATGTGTTACTTCGTCTTTGATATGCTCTTCGGCAGATTTACCTGTATTAGCTAAACCTTTCAATGCAATTTCCGCCAGCAGGAGATCCTGTTCGCCCAGTGTGCTCATATAAACCGGCATCTTGGAGTTGCGGTGGAAGGTAGCATGGTTGTACATAGATTTAGCATTGGTAGAGAACGTAGAGGCGATATTGTCTGCGAACGGATAGTATTTTTCTCCACTGGTATACAATGCGGTCTGTTCTTCAATGTTGGCAGATACGCCGCGGTAGTCCATGTATTTGGTAGGCATAGCCAGCACCGGCAAACGCGGGTCATCAATGCCTTCTTCATAGGCAGGAGTACCGTAGTTCAGCCTTTTCATGATGATATTAGGGATAAAGGAGGCGAAAGAGTTTTCATACACGCCCCGGATCCAGGTACCACCACCAGTTGGATCGATGTCATACCAGTAAAACCAGTAATAGTCGGTTTGCGGCAATGGTTTTGCCAATGCTGCCTGGATGAGTGGTTTAGCATATGCTTCTTCCACGCCGGCAATACGCACCAACATTTTCAAACGGAGGAAATTGGCAAAGGCTGTCCATTTGTTGATATCACCGTTGAAGGCAACATCCTGTTGTTTGAAAACAGCCTGTGCAGAGGCAGACATCTGGGCGTAAGCGCCCGGCAGTCCATCTACCAATGTTCCCAATTCCGCGATGATGGATTGATATACGGTTTTTGCATCATCGTATTTAGGAAACAGGTATTGTGCCCCCCCTTTGGAACCCTGGAAGGCATCGGAGTAAGGAATGGAATTGAAGAAATCTACCAGCTTGGCAGTTTGGTAACACTTAATCAAACCAGCCAGTTTTAGATACAGTTCTCCATCTGTTTTATCCTGTCCGGAACGTGCGGCAAGCGTATTCTGAAGTGTTTCATAGTTTTTCAGACGGGTGTAGCTGTTCTGAAAGAAATTTTGACCGTTGATAGGAAAATCATCAAAGCCATTACCAGTGGTAAGGTCATTGTAGCTGGAGAACCAGTCGTATCGATAAGACACATATCGCTGTGCTATCTGTGAATAACCGGTGATACTGGTACCGCCGTTCAGCAGGTAATACCATTCGCCATAGTCCTGCGCAAAAATTTTGTTATTGGTGAGCATGTCAGTGAATAATCCCGGGACTATATCGGCATCGCTGCCGGTAAGCTTATCCTTGTCGTAGAACCGGTCTGACAGGTCTTTTTTACAGGCGCCCAGGAACGAGGCGGACAGTAGTAATATATATAAATATGCTTTTTTCATTTTTTTCATTTTATACATTAGAAAGCCACATTTAATCCCAGGGAGTAAGTCCTTTGTGTTGGGTAGATGGTATTTTCTACGAATACATCTGCACCCAATGCTCCTTCCGGATCGATATTGGGAATGGATTTGTACAGGTAGAAAAGGTTACGTGCAGCTGCAGTAACAGTCAGCCTTTGCATCTTAATCTTCTTGGCCATTGATGCCGGTAATGTATAAGAAAGTGCAACTTCTCTTACTTTAACGTAGTTGTTCTCAAATAAACGGTCAGGTGGGAAGGAAGTCGCCAGGTCATTTGCATATCCCTCATAGTAGAGGGCAGCGGTGGTCATAATATCATTGGTAACATATTTACCATTATCATCCAGTTTAACACCAGGAAGAATCAGACCATCGTGATATACTTTTCCATCCTTTGACTGTGCCGGCGCCGGTTGTGAATGCTGCCACGGCACCTTCTGATCATTGGCGTTGAGATAATACGCCAGACCGCCGTTTTCTTCATCGCGGTATTTCATGGTATTTTCCAGTTGTCCTACACCGGTCAAACGGTTGTTGGTATAGGAGAAGATAGTACCGCCGTATTTATAATCCAGTCCAATGCGCAGGTTGAAGTTTTTGTATTGGAAATCAGAGATAAAACCGCCATATAATTTAGGCATCACATTACCCGCTGAAATCTTTTTCTGATCGTCGAGGATATAGGCGCCGTTGGCATTTACCACTTTGTTACCGGCTTCATCACGTTTGAAATCGTATGTCATAATTTCTCCGTAAGGACGGCCTTCATCGGCATTTACGGAAACGGCAGAACCATTGATCAGGTTGTTGAAAGGATTGTAGATGACACCGGGATAGAGACTGATCACTTTAGAAGCCTGTTTCGCTGCATTCAGTGTCAGGTTCCAGCGATAATTTTTGCCCATCAGTGGCGTTCCGGTTATTGCCAGTTCAAAGCCCCAGGCTTTTACGTCGCCGGCATTCACGGTTAAACCGGTAGAGCTGGACGCAGATGAAATTGGCAGGCTGATGATTTGGTTATACCTGTGATTGGTATAGAAGGAGAAGTCCAGGATAATTCTGTCCTGTGGCAGGAAAGTGTTATTGATACCTATTTCAAACTCGCGCTTACGTTCCGGTTTCAATGCCCCTGGCAATAGATTGCTGGGAGAAGAAACTGCGTTGGCACTGGTGCCGGATAAACGGTTAAACCCGTAGAGATTATTGGCAAAATATCTGTCAGTACCATTACCTACGTCAGCCCAGGATAATCTCAACTGTCCGGTGTTTACACCTTTCAGGGCAAAACGCTCTGTGTAGTTCCAGGTGGCGGCAACGCCGGGATAGAAATATTTATTATTTTCCGGAGGAAGCGTAGAGTTCCAGTCCTGTCTTCCCTGTACTTCAACTGTTAATTCATTTTTCCATGATAAGGCGGCCGATGCCAGTAAGCTATATAATACATCTGATCCACGGGTGTAATTTCTCAGCTTATCCTGGTTATCGGCATTAGCAACGCCAAGCTGATTGGAGAAGGAGTACCAATCCGGGAAGTTTAACCCTCCTACGGTGGTGGTACCGAAATAGTCTACTGTACGAAGCCTGTATACGCCACCGCCAAATGCAAACAACCGGAGGTCGTTGTTCAGAAAGGTTTTATTATAGTTCAATAGTGCCTGGTATGTTTGAACAGTGGAGTTCTGTTTGGCTACACCAAAAGAACCTCCGGCCACTGAAGGTACAATCCTGGTTATCTTTTCTTCGGTGGTATAATTGGTGTTGTCGTAGTCCAGTCCTGCCTGTCCTACGAGGAACAGATTTTTAGTGAAGTTGAGCGTTACTTTGGCAGAGGTGATCATATGTACCTTGTCATCCTTGTAACGGTTCTCTTTTTGACTCCAGAGATATTGGCCAAGCTTTGAGAACGCCTGGGATACACCTGCATTCGTAAGGTCGCGCTGATAACCGGTAGCGTCGGTGAAATAGGGGTAGATCTTATCGTAATCAAAGTCTACCGGGTATCCCCATGCTACTGGTCCGTCGTTCAGAGAACGGCGATTCTGCGTAGTGATATTGTAGATATTGGTAATCACTTCAAAGGTGGCGAGGTCAGAAGCTTTGTAGTTACCATTAAAACTGAAAGAGTTTCTTTTCTGCCAGCCATTTTCAGCGATGTCCTGGTAGTTATAGTTGGTATAAGACGCCCTCATACTACCTTTTTCATTGCTGCCTGCAATAGATACGTTCGCAGTAGTAGAATGACCTCTCCGGAACAGGGAAAGGAAGTTGCCGTTGTGCGGTGAGTTCTTTACGATAGAGCTATCGTAAAACATTACATCTGCACCGTCAAATGCAGGCCCAAAGCTAAAGCGCTTAATGGGAAGCATCCTGGTTTTTACGCCATTGACAGTGGCATACGTAGTGTCATACAGGTTGTCGCCGAGGCCGTATTTATCCTGCAATTTCAGGTAAGATATGGGCTGTTCTATAGAGTATTGCAGGTTACCGGTCATACCAAATCCTTTTACATTACGACCACTCTTGGTGGTAATGAGCATTACACCATTGGCGGCGTCGCTACCATATAATACGGTTGCTTTTGCGCCTTTCAGGATGTCGATGGACTCGATATCATCGGGGTTGATGTCGTTGATGCCTGCGCCATAGTCGAAGCCTTGTCCAAGGTTACCACCTATTTGTGTTTTGCGGTCGCTGAGGATTACACCGTCTACCACAAACAGTGGCCTTGTATTCTGGTTAGGGTTCATACTGGATGCACCACGGATATTGATCCTGATACCACCCTGAGGGCCAGCGGAACCGGTATTAACTCCCACACCGGCAGCTTTACCATAGAGTGCCAGGAAAGGGTTCATTGTAGTACCGGCTTTGGTGAGTTCGTCGGCCTTGATAGTGCTGATAGCGTATCCCAGGGTTCCTTTCGGACGTTTGATACCCAATGCAGTTACCACCATTTCATTTAAGCCGCTGGAGGCAATGTTAAGTGTTACGTTTAATACAGTAGCTGTGCCTACAACAACTGATTTGGGATCAAATCCAACGGAAGAGAACACCAGTGTGGCATTATCGTCCGGTACATCAATGCTGTACTGGCCCTGTACATTCGTAGTGGTACCGGTTTTGGTTCCTTTTAGCAGGATGGTTACGCCTGGAACCGGCGCCCCGGTATTATCTTTTACTACCCCGCTTACTTTCCGGATAACCACTTCCGGTATGGGAATGAAAGGGGCAGCATTTAATAGTTTTATATCTTTCTCTTTTACAGCGATGATCTTGCCGATCACTTCGTAGCTGAATGGTTGATTTCTGAAAAGCAGCGTCAATACCTCTTCCAACGAAGCATTCCGGATGGAGATGTCTACCGGCTCACTTTTAGCAAGCATGGCATCTTCATACCAGAATTTATAACCTGATTGCTTTTTGATTTCTTCAAACACCTTCTGGATAGGCGCATTTTTTTGCGACAAGGTTATCTGTTGCGACAGAGTTTTGGCGCTGATTTGCAAACAAACTACCGTTAAGAGGATAGTTACCAGTTTTATTTGCATTATCAGTTGTTTTTTAAGCTTCTGAGGGGCGCCGGATCGACGGAATGCGGCGACGCGCTCTTTGATGGTTGATACAAGCCCGGGTACATAAATGGGCTTTGCATGACAATTAGATTGCATACATTTGTAGTGTTTGGTTTAGATAATCTGATTTCTGGTACTATTGATGTCAGTAACTGACCAGGCTTTTTACCAGGGGCGGGTGAGATCGCTCCTGGTTTTTTATGCCGGTTCCTTACACTATTAGGGACCTTTATTCATTATTAGGTATTTGGTTGATATTATTAAATAACAAGCTATTTTGAATCACAAGCTACATAGTGGAAAACAAAGTCAAATCGAATAACAAGCGATATATTAATAAGTCCATGAATAACAAGCTATGGCATCACAATTAGTTTGTGATTTTCCATTTTAAAGTGGATTTTGCTGATTTCCAGTAATCGTAATAATTCAGACAAGTTTGCATCTCTCGGAATATCTCCCGTAAAACTGCGTGCGGGTATTGTGCCATTGTATACCACTTCTACATCATACCACCTTTCTACCTGCCGCATGATTGTTTTGATATCTGCACTTTTAAAAGAAGTAAGTCCGTTTTTCCAGGCAACGGCCAGATCGATATCGGCCTTTTCTATCACCTTAATTTTGCCATCGGGTGCAAGCAGGGATTGCTCTCCGGGCTTTAATAAACTGGAAGTATTTTCCTGGCTTACTTTTACTGCCCCTTCCAGTAGCGTGGTTCTGATATCTGCTTCGTCGGCATAGGCCATGACATTAAAACTGGTTCCCAGTACGGCTATATTGGCCTTATTTACAGATACGTAAAAAGGTTGACCAACGTTCTTCGCTACTTCAAAATAAGCTTCTCCACTCAGTTCTACCCTGCGTTCTTTCCCGGTAAAAGCCGTCGGAAATTTTAGGGAGGAAGCGGCATTCAGCCACACCTTTGATCCGTCTGGCAATTCAAGCCGGTATTGTCCTCCTTTTGGTGTTCTCAGTACATTGTAGGCTACGCCGCTATTTGCCGGAACATGTCCCTGATCATATTTCAACAGCCCCGGGCTCGCCTGTAAGTTTACATTGCCCTGCTGCGCCAGTTTACCCTTTAAAGTGCTGTCCAGTGTAATCACATTGCCATCGGCCAGGGTAAGCATTGCTTTGTTGCCGCCCGGCGCTATATCTTTCTTCAGCGCTGCTGCCGGCACCTTTGTTGCCGCAGCACCTTTCTTGTCCCGGGTAGTCAACAGCCAGGTTCCACCGGCAACCACCAATAATAATACTGCAGCTGCCCAACGCCATATATACAGCGGTTTTACGGTCGGCTCTTCCTCCAGTTTGGGAAAGGGAAAAGTCGTTTCTTCTTCATCGGCAGATTGGATCCAGGCCTCTTCTATTAACAATTCCAATTGCGTTTGGTTGTCGGCTGCGTTTAAAAAGTCACTTAGCTCGGATTGTTCCGCAGCAGTGAGCATTTTACTGGCATATTGGCTTAGTAGGTAACGCAACCTGGTATTATCCATTGGTATAGATTGATCTATACTATAAGACAGCAGGAAGTATCAAAAAGAGGTAACGGGGTAGAAAAAAATTTTAAAACGGGAGAGAATGCCCCATGATCAGTAATAATATATTGATTTCCGGATGTGCCATGGCGTAGTTCCTGATGGAACGCAGCGCCAGCACCATATGCTTTTTAACAGTCTCGAGGGAGATAGCCATCCGCTCGGCAATTTCGGCCTGCCGCAGTCCTTCATCTCTGCTTAACAGGTATACTTTCTGCCGTTGGGCGGGTAACTCAGATATTGCCTGATCTATAATACGATGGTAGTCTTTAACGGCGGTATCATCTTCCTGGCCCTGGTTATTTGCCATACTGGCTTCCCATGCCTGTTTCCTGGCCAGTTCCCGGCCAATCTTTTTAAGAAATGATAAGCTGTAATTCCTTGCTATTGCATACAGGTAGGGATGGAAGTGCTCCACCCGGTTTAACTTCTCCCGCTTTTCCCAGATCCTGATAAAGATTTCCTGCACAATTTCTTCCGACAGCGGCCGGGAACCGGTCAGCTGCATCACAAAAGCGTCCAGCCTGGGCTGATAAGTATGAAATAACTGCGCAAAAGCAGCTTCATCGCCTTGCGATACCCTGAATAGTAAATCTGGTTCACTATCTAATTGCACGGTATTCAAAATATGTTTTAAAACGTTCCCTTTTGGGCTGATTCTGGTCGATGTAGGATGTAAAGATAGGCATTCCTGATAGGATAAAAAATAACACCTTTCTGGTAGTTGTTAATCAATTGTTACCGGCTGTGTACAGCTTCACCCGTTTGTGCGGGGCAGCGGGATAAAAATTGCAGATATTGGCAGATGAGTAATTTGAAACCCCGGCAGTAGCTGAGTTTGGGGTGTACAACGAGCAACGTTAACGGGTTTTTTATCTGGATATTTTGTTCTGAAGTCCGTCTTTCAAAACAAAATATCCAGATGAATTAATGGGCTATTTTTTTTCTTCGTGATATTCCTGTTCGGTGTTAATTGACCAGATATTTGATTTGGTCACAATACCATTGGCGATATTATCTACCGCCACCATGGCGGTGAGCATGGAGTGGTCGGAGTTGTTGTATTTATGCATGCCGTTGCGGCCTACCAGGAACAGGTTTTCATAACTGTCGATATAGGTTTTCAGTTCATCAAAACGTTCGTAGGTACCCCAGTAAGCAGGGTATGTTTTTTCCATTCTGAGTACGGTGGCATCCAATACATCTGACTGTTGTGCCAGCCCTATTTTGCAGAGTTCTGTGATGGCGGTTTGACGGATAGCTTCATCGGTGAGTTCCCAGAAATCATCTCCCTTATTACAGAAGTATTCCATGCCTACCCAGGTAGTATCGGGATCTTTCACCATGTAGGGGCTCCAGTTATTGAACAGCTGCAGGCGCCCTACTTTCACATCTTTTTCCTGTATATAGATCCAGGTATCTTTTAATTCCAGCGGTTTATGCTCGCCTGTTTTTTTATCTGCAAAGCTTAAGTTTTTCAGGAGAATACCAATGGTGATGAAGTCGCGGTAATGTAATCCTGCGGCGATTTCCCTGATGTTGGCGGGGATATTGGCATCCATATCTGCTACCAGTTCCTTGATGGGCATGGTGGAAAAAAAATAATCACCTTCCAGTGTAACTACTTCCCCGGTGCTGCGGTCCAGTGCTTCAATGGCAGTAATCTGGTTACCTGAAGTATGAATTTTTTTTACATCATGCTGCATTAATACTGTACCGCCTTTATTGATTACCTGGTGGGCTACTTCTTCCCATAGCTGGCCGGGTCCGTGTTTGGGATAGAGGAATTGTTCTATCAGGCTGGTTTCAACATTTTTTTGTTTGAGGTCTTTGGGCTTTCCGGCTTCGATGGCGGATTTTACGGCATGTGCGATGGCTTTGCCGATGGAGATGCCTTTGATTCTTTGTGCGCCCCATTCTGCAGAAATGGAGCTGCAGGAAATACCCCATACTTTTTCCGTATAGTCTTTGAAGAAGAGATGATAGAGTGTTTTTCCAAAGCGGTTTATCATGAAGTCTTCCAGGGATTTTTCATTTTTCCGTGGAAACACCTGTGCCCACAGGTACGAGAACATGATGCTGACGGTGGTGGTGAGTCCCAGTTTGCGCAGGGTGTCTACAGACAGCTGTATGGGATAGGTAAAGAATTTGTGCAGGAAGTAGATGCGCGACAGGCGTTTTCTGACCAGCATAATAAGATCAGGATCAGGGGCAACGAGCGTATCAGTGTTGTTATTGTTGCGGGGTGTTTTTATTTCCCTGGTTTTTTGCTGATAGCTGATAGAGAAAATTTCTGCGGCTTCTTTGTCGAGCGGCATCATGGTCATCCACCAGTCCATTACGCGATCTGATTTGGAGAAGAACCGGTGGCCTCCGATGTCGATGCGATTGCCTTTGTAGTTTACTGTTTTGGAGATGCCGCCGATGTCGGTACTTTTTTCCAGTACTACCGGTAAGATACTGGTACGCTGTAATAGTTCATAGGCAGCAGTCAGGCCGGCCGGACCGGCGCCAATGATAATAGCTTTCTTTTGCATGAGCGAATGAGGTTGTTGAATAAATGAATGCAGCGATGGAATGTTGTGGTTACCTAATAGTCTGTGATAAAGGGTCGGAGTGGCATTCCCCGTACATAAAAATGGTGGTAGCTGTTAAACGTTGGCATAGCAAAATGGTTTTATGCAGGTATTTCCGTTAAAAGAAGTACCTGTTTTGAGGGTGTATATATTTTTGGGTTAGCAGCAGATCATGAGGGCTGCCCGCACTATACAATTATAGGAGATGTTACTGAAATGAGAAGGCAGCGAGCCGCTTTGGGTGAAAAGCGAAAAGCAGAAACCGAAAAGCAGAACGCAAGGCTAAAAGCTAAAAGCCAATGGCTAAAAGCTAAAGAAACTTCCACCGATAGAAGTAGATCGGTGCATTTTTTCCTTCACTGATGGTTACATAGCCATCGTTACCGGGAGTAATGGTAACGCCTTCGCCTTGTTTTTCTATTACATAGGGGAGTTCCTTAGCGGGTTTTGCCATGGCCTGTTCTACGCTTTCATTGCTGTTGCGGTGCCAGTAGTAGATGGTGGTAAGTGTTTTTATAACAATATGGTGGCCATCTTTGGAAATATCTCCGGAGGTAACCCAGGTGTAGGGGAGTTTGATTAATTTTTCGAGCGTGGCTTTATCGCCGTTGTTAAAGAAGAGTTGGTTTGTTTTGTACAAACTGACTTCTCTTTCTCTTTTACTCACAATATAAATTTGTTTGCTGATGGGATCTATCATCAAGGATTCTGCATCGCGTGGTCCGTTTGGAAATTTCAGTGTCAGCACATCGGGGGTAACGGCCACATGTTCTGCGGGTAATTTTTCCGGTTCCTGAAAACGGTATATGCGGATATGTTTTCTGACTCCAGAATTATCGCCTATATCTCCTACATACACATAAGATTTGCCTTTTTCCGGCCCAATGCCTTCAGCAATATCTTCCCAGTCACGATTGCCCGTATCTGTTAGCCTGAACGTGCTGATCAGCTCCGCTTTGCTGTTGAGCAGGTATACTTCCGGTTTGTTACCGCTATCGTTATGGGTCCAGTAACAGCCTTTTAAGGGTATACTGGAGGCGATGCCGGAAGCTTCCGTTACTTTGTCTGTAGAGAGGCTGCCGAGTATCTCCGGTTTGGCCGTTTGGGCTATAACGGTAGCGGTAAGGAGCATAGAAAATATATAGAGGGTCAGTGAGCGCATGCGGTAATTTACAGAAAGTTATAGACTGTAACTCGTTTGTCGCCGGTTTTGTTCAACAGTTTTTTTTCTATGGCTTCTTTCAGATCACGACTGGCGGTAGCACTTGAGATATCTTTATTTTCCCGGAGATAGTCTTTTCTTGTAAACGGCGCATCCTTTATTTTCTGTTTAAATAAGCTGATTCTGTCAACAGACGTGACTGAAGTGTTTTGACTTGTTAATAATTCTTCTAAAGATTCTTCTATTACTGCTAACATGAATTCGATAAAGGGAGTGGAATGCCCTGATTTATCTGAAATGCTCAGCGCCTTGTAGTAATCGATTTGCCTTCTTTTTACTACCGTTTCTATAGGCAGGTATTCAAAGAGCGGGTATTGCTCTTTAAGAATTAATGTTTGCCAAAAACGCCCCATTCTTCCATTCCCATCTATAAATGGATGAATAAACTCTATCTCATAATGAAAAACACAGCTCTTAATTAAAACCAGGTCTTTCCCATTTTTTAAGTATGCAAACAGATCATTGAGGAGGGCTTTTACCATTTCTCCCGGGGGGGCTACATGGGTAATTTTTGAGCCTTTCACGATGCCGACAGCTTTAGTTCTGATTTTTCCGGGTGCATCAATCAAACCATGCATTAATATTTTATGGGCTTGCAGGAATGAATTCAAGGCCCTCGGGTTAAACTGATTTAAATCATCGTAAAGTGCAATCGCATTTTTTACTTCCAGGATGTCTTTTTGCGGAGCCAATACCCTTTTATTATTGATGATGTCTGTTATTTGCTCCACAGACAAGGTATTCCCTTCTATTTCCAAAGAAGACTGTATCGTTTTAATCCTATTGCTTTTTCGCAGTGTCGCGGGAGCTTTTTGCAAATGGGTAGCGTTTATCTCCCCGATCTTTTCGGAAATAGAAGCAATTAATGCTAATATCTCATTAGTTATCTGGTACGGCGGTTTCATTTTTAAACAATGATAGTATCATATGATACTATCAAAAATAAGTTATTTACATGAAATTGCCACTGTATTGAGCTTCGAAAAATATTTTTTAATATAATATGAATAGATAACGAAACAATAATTTTTTAATTGCGGTATATATTGGATAGTTCAAACGGGCAGATCGTATACATATACCTGTATACCGTTTTTATCAAACGCCTCGTGGAGCAGCGGTTCTATCTTATCCCAGGTGCCACCTGCAAGCCCGCAACCGATTCTGGGCATATGTACCGCTGCTTTTTCCCTGGTGGCAAAGAGGGCTACCTGGTGTAGCGCTTTTTGAATGGCCTCATATCTTACCGGCGGAATTTCCTCTTTACTATAACGGGTAGTGATCTTATGTTGTCCGATCATATTTATAATCCACAACCCAGGCTCCGCTGCAATGACTTGAATATCTCCCAATTGAGGGTGAGGGTTGGTTGCGAATGACGCAAGGTAGGTTGCCTTAGCCTGTGGCCATTTTTTTGCGAGGGGAAGTACAAATCCTTTTCCCCAGGCCCCTATATCATTACACACATGGGTAATAACTTTATTTCCTTCGCCAATGGGGCTGGTAGCATCTCCTGTAACATAGTGAATCATATAGTGATGTTGCCGGTTAACAAATAAGTACCGGCAAATATAGGAATTTTTAGTACCGCTTATTTTATCCGCTGCTTTCAATACACTCAATACAACAACTGCGGATCCCTGCTGATCAGCAGTAAACTCTCTTTAAATGTTTCCGCAATACGACGCTGATCAGCACTACCGAATATGCCGGTGTTGTTTTTGAGGAAACCAATGGTATAATTATTCCCAGGCAGACAGGCGAAGCCAATAAAATTTCTGCTGCCACTTTTCAGGTACTCATGCAATATCCGGTGTATAGGCCATATGGAATACATGTTACTATGTGATTCCATATGGCTGAATCCATCCATTTGCAGGTATAGTTCCATAAATTCTCCGGGGAACCTGAATCCCAGTGCATTTTCTGTTTCGGTGATCATTTCTATCAGGGCGCCTTTATTGAGGGTGATGCCGGCGTTTTTCCATTGCTGAATAACGCTTTCTGTCCAACTATTCATAACTGTTGTTATTTTTTTTCTGTCACAACATACACTACCGACATGGGAGGCAGGGATACTTTGACGCCGTTGTTTGTATTGGCGGCATTGGCTTTTACGGCCTCATAATTTTGCGGACCACCGGCAGGTCCGGAAGGACCGCTGCCATTTACAAATACTTTTCTGCCAAAGCCGGTAACGCCTTCGCCACCGGTGAGTGTATACCAGTAAAACCGCGTACCTGTATTGAAATTTTTGAAGGTGAGTTGTACATCTTTTTGCATGTTGCCTTTGTTTACCAGCACGGTCGATATTTCACCGGAGCTGAAGGTAGAGGCATAGGCAAGAATGTCTGCATCGGTGGAGGTTGCGTTGATGCACCTGTCGCCCAATGTTTTTTGCAGAAAATAAAGATAGTGGAAGGTGGGCCTGGGCTCCCATTTTGATTCGCCGGAGGCGGCATCGCCGGTGCTGAAAAGACCGTGATCATTACCATTATCCCAGGCGTTGGCGAGGTCCCAGCGGCTGGCCATACCGAATTTATTTTTCATCAGTTCTTCCAGTACGAGCACGGCGTGAATGCCTGCTATTTGCGATACCATTTGTTTGGAACCGGTAGCAAAAATATTCCATTCGGTCAGCGCAATGGGCCTGGCGTTTACGCCGGCGGTTTGCACGGCGGTGTTCACGTGATCATACATTTTTTTAGTGACGGCATTGGCGGTGGCCAATATTTCCAGTGGAGTGGAATTGGTATTGAAAGGCGTATAATAGCTATGTACAATAAAGAAGTCGGCGGCATTGCCGGTTTGCTGTAATACGCCGCTGTTCCAGCTTTTGTCGGTAGCGGTGGCCCAGGAAGCCGGTTCCTGTTCCAGTAGTTGTACGCCGATATAAATAGTTTTTCCGATTTCGGTGGCTGCTTTGCGGAGGGAGTCGATGAATATTTTTGCATGGCGGCCATATAGCTCACCGGTAATCAGCATGGGCTGCCCGTCTTTATTCTGGGACTGGTCAATGCGGTAGCCGGCTTGCCAGGTGCCGTTGCTTTCGTTACCTATTTCCCAGTATTGGGTGCGGCCATTATCATATCGCACCCAATCAGCTGCCAGGTGTGCGGCTGCTGCCGCGGGATTTGCGCTGTTGCCATACCTGGCGTAGCCGTAGTTAAGGGTAATGATGCCTTCATTGCCTGTTTGCTGCAGCATGTTGTAATAGTTGTCAAGGGAAAGCGTCCAGCTGTCGTTATTCCGGCCATACCAATATCCGGCGCCGGCCATGTTGCCGTTCATGTCGGGGAGGTTGGCGGGCGCATCTGCGGGGGCATTGCCAGGAGCGGCATTCCAGAAATAAACGCTGCTGATGTTACCGCCCGGGAAACGGATAATGCCGGGATGCAGTTTGGTGATATGGCTGAGTAACGCCGGTGCTGTCACCATCTGTGTCATATACAGGTTGGCGTTGTTGCCAAATAGGGCGGGCGAAATTTTTGTTACAGTCGTAGATGCGTCTACGTTAACAGTAGCGTTAACGCTGGCGGGGGCGTTGGCTTCGTTGAATGCCGGTGCTGTGAATCGTTTTGCAGTCCACCCATCTTTAAAAAAGCCTTCAGTAACTGCCGTGGCCGGATCTGGTGGCGTAACTACGGTAATGACCGTATCCGGTTTACCGGTACTATCTGCCGGAGTGGAAGATTTTTTACCGCATGCAGCCAGTGAAGCCAGCATCAGGCAAATCAATGTGCTATCGCTTATCATTTTCATCTGATCAGATTTGCAGCCTATGAATACCGGGCATCTTTTTACAGATGCCCGGTTGAATTGACCGGCTTAGAAATTATTTTATTTTAATGATCCTGAAGTTATCGTAGGCGGTATTGTATACTTCTACACCGGCGGCTTCGGTAATGATGCGGTAGCCAAACATTACTTTGCCATCACTTTTCAGCAGATCGCCCATCACGGTGGCGCTGGCACCGGTGCCTTCAACGCCGCTGTCGCTTAGCTTAAAGTCCGACAGTTTGATAGTAACGGTTTGCCATTTATTTTTGGTGTCAAAGGTTTTGTTATCGGCAGTTAGCCAGGGCATAAAACGGAAGGCATATTTGTCGTTGAACCGTAAAACGTTGATACCGGCTGTCCAGGGTTCTTTGGTGTTGATTTCAAATTTGAGCGCATACTGGGATGCTTCTTTTGTCAACACATCTGTGGTAAACATGGCCACATCATTGAAATTGCCGGAGCGGTTGCCATTCCACCATCCGCCGTCGTTAGCGCCTACGCCTCCGAAAATGTTCTGCAGATAGCTGCCCCTGGTGCCGGGAAACAGTGCGGCATCGCTGGTTCTGTTGGCGCCCCACCAGGCCCAGTTGAATACAGCGGGTTCACCGCTTTCGCCGTCGTTGGTTAAATTACTGATCACATCTTTGCTGGCATGATCATTCAACGGGCCGTCAGACATAGCGCTGCCGTATTTGGCATGGATCAGCAGCCGGCCGGTATCTGTACCCAGATCCGGCATCAGCAGCCCAACGCGCGTGCCGGCAGCGTTGGAAGAAATAGACGTGATGATTTTCCCGCCTGGTAAAGTGATTTTATCGATCAGGAAAAGGCTGGAACCATAGATAAACAATGAATCACCCGCTACTGCATTTTCGTTGGAGATGGATGCAATAGAAGGAGGCGGTATGTCTATTACAAAAGAATAGGAAACCTCTCCATGATTGGTGACAATGCGTATCTGGTTAGGCACTTTGGGGTCGGTGGCTTCTGTAGGCGCATTGCCGGGAATTGTAAGAATGATATGCGTATTGGTATTGTAGGTAGGATTTACATACGCATTTAAACCGTTAAAAGAGAGGCTTACCACACCACCCAGGTTTTCACCGGTAACCAGTATCAGTGTGCCGGGCAGGGCTTTGGTAAAGCTGCTGTCCTGCAATGTTGAATCGAGCAACGTTACTTTGGTGATCACCGGTGGCCCGGATAGTTCATTGTTTTTAGAACAGGACAGGAGCAGGCATAGTATTGCTGCCAGCATGGCCGTAAGCAAACCGCCGTTTTTTTTATATAGCGAAGAGTGAGTGTGCATCATACAATTACGTTTTGAAGATTAATAAGCAAAAGGCACCGGTGGCTTCCTCAGATTGGGCGCCGCCGTTAACTCAGCAGCAGGATAGGGCAGCAGGAAATTACTTTCCGTAACCGGGTAAAATGCTGGTGTGTCGGAGGTAATGGTCCAGCTGGTGGCATTGGTTTCCGTATTAGGTACTATCCTGTAGGTGCCTTTATCCTGGGCATTCAGGAGACTGATAGCCTTTTGAGGATCGTAATAATGCAGGCGCAGTATATCGTACCAGGCTTGTCCTTCCATGGCCAGTTCCAGTCTTCTTTCTTTATAGATATCATCCCAGGTAATCGCTGTTTTGTCGGCGAGGCCGGCGCGTTTGCGGATGGCATTAAAATATTTCAGCGCTTCTCCGTCGGAAGTGGCGGCGGCATTGCCCAGAACGGCTTCCGCGTAGACCAGGTACACATCTGCCAATCTTAACATATAGGTATTGATCTCAGTATGCTGTTGGGTTACTTTGCCATCATTATCTTCCGGACGGCCTACTACATATTTCTTCACCCAGGCACGTGTATTATACCGGTCGGTTCCGTTAAAGCGCCAGGGTACCTGCAATTCCTGAATGATCTTTTTACCGGGATTGTTGGGATCATCTACTGATTGATGGATGTAGGAGTAGTGATCACCGGGAAACATAAAGGTGCCTTTACGTCTTTTATCATTGGGAGAATATAATTTTAACTGGTTCAGCGAGGCGCCCAGATCGCTGCCCCATCCGTCACTAAAGCCTGTGATTTCCGAGCCAAAGGCGAGAAATGCCTGTACGCTGTTCTGTGTACCCCAGTCGCCATCATATTTCCATTGCAGGGCAAACAGGCTTTCGCTGTTATTGTTGTTTTTCATCAGGAACAGGTCTTCGTAGTTGGTCATCAGCGATGCGCCGCTATTCACGATTACGTCGTTAGCAAACCATTTGGCGCTGTCGAGATCTGTTTGTTTGCGTGTTTTATTGGCGCCGAGGCCTGCGCGGGTCAGGTATACTTTCGCCAGCATGCCTTCTGCAGCCCATTTGGTCAGTCTTCCTTTCTGCATGGGTGTGGCCGGCAGATTGGCAGCTGCAAACCGGAATTCGCGGATAATAAAGCCCCATACAGATTCTACGGTATTCCGGCTGATAGATGTATCTGTTACCAGTACATTGTTATCCACAATGACCGGCACCGGTCCCCAGTTCTGCACGAGGTAGGAATAAGCCAGGCCCCGCATAAAACGGCCTTCCGCAATGGCGGCATTTTTTACATTTTCAGGCACATCGGGGGAGGTATATTTGGTTATGTTGGTAATAGCCATATTGGACTGCGCCACTACGTTGAAGAACGAAGTCCAGGAACTATATACCTCCGGTGTAACATCGGTCGTTTGCATGCGGATGTTATCCACCTGGTAGGAGCCGGACATAAGTATACCGGCCCGTCCGTCGCCGAGACCATTGGCGGCTTTATCGTTATAGGCAAACCATACAAGCCCGTACAGTGGTGCTGTTCCTGCCAGCACCTGGTCGGTGGTCTTATAGAAATTCGCATCCACGATATTATCTTCCGGTGGTCTGTTTAAAAAATCTTTGCTGCAACTGCCCAGTGTAACGAGTACAATGAAAGCGATGAGGTATCTTTTATAAATATGACGGTTCATGGTAATTCTTTTTACTGCTTTAAAAATCAACTGCTACGCTGGCGGAATACATCCTGGTTAAAGGATAGCGGCCGGCATCTACGCCATAGAACTGGCTGTTTAGTTGTACTTCCTTGCCGAGGTAGGCGCCTACTTCCGGATCGTAGCCTTTGTACTTAGTAAAAGTGGCCAGGTTTTGCACGCCAATAGAAAACCGCATGGCTTTGATCACCGGTTGTTTTTTCAGGAGGGAAGAAGGGAGATAATAACCCAGCTGAATATTTTTGATCCTGATATAAGAACCATCTTCCACGAACAGGTTGGTAAAGCGGTTGCCGTTACCATTTACATCTGATCCTGTAATCCTGGGTACGGTGGTGCCGGGATTGGCCAGCACGGATTTGGTACCGTCGTTGGTGATGCGCGCGTAGTCAAATGCTTCTACCAGCAGGTTACGTCCGAGGTTGGCATTATTGGGATTTAGATTTTCAAACCGCAGGTAATTATAGATATCGTTGCCCTGTGCGCCGGTGATCAGTATGCTCAGGTCAAATCCCTTATAGGA
The DNA here is from genome assembly GCF_018224885.1 of Chitinophaga hostae. Taxonomy (GTDB): domain Bacteria; phylum Bacteroidota; class Bacteroidia; order Chitinophagales; family Chitinophagaceae; genus Chitinophaga; species Chitinophaga hostae. Next base: position 247,742 of record NZ_JAGTXB010000002.1, read on the forward strand.
AAAAGTATTGGTGAACCCGAAACTGAGTTTGGGCCAGGGATTGCCGATATAGGTCTGGTCGCGTGAGTCGATGATGTTGTCGCCGTTCAGGTCTTTGTATTTTATGTCGCCTACCCATACGCCGCCATCTTTCGATACATCGAGGCGGCTGCCATCAGACTTTGACGGGATGGCGCTTTTGTTGATTTCATCTACAGAGGTAAACAGTCCTTCTGCCACATAGCCATAAAACAGCCATGGGGCATCGCCAACAGAGGCACGTTCCGTAAAATTATTCATATACCATGCAGATTTCGACATGAAGCTGGCATCTGAATAGAATTTGGTGATCTTTGTTTTGAAGGAAGAGATGTTGAAATTGGTTCTCCATACAAAACCACTTCCGCTCTTGATATTTACTGTGTTCAAAGTAATACCAAAGCCTTTGTTTTGTAATGAACCGAGGTTTACGGTAGGAGGGGCGATAGCGCCTTCTCCCTGTGTGCCCATGTAAGCAGGCAGGGGATTCGGCATCAGGAGATTATTTGTTTTCTTGATGTAGTAGTCGCCTTCCAGTTGTATCCTGTTATCGAGGATGCTGAGGTTAAAACCTATATTTTTTGTTTCTGTTGATTCCCATTGTATGTTTTCGTTACCATATAAGGCGGTAGCGAAACCCGCTCCCCATGGTGTTGTTACGGGATTAAGACGTGCATACTGTGCACCGCCGCCGCCGGTATTACCGGTGGTGCCATATTCGGCGCGTATTTTTAAATCATTGATGAAGGGAACTGCTTTCATAAAAGATTCATTGGAAACGCGCCATGCTGCAGACACAGAAGGGAAGTATCCCCACCGGTTGTTAATACCGAAGTTGGATGAACCATCGGCGCGTCCTGCCAGTTGCAGGATGTATTTGTCGTTATATACATAGTTGATACGACCGAGATAGGACTCCAGTGCACCGGAGCCTTTCCCGCTGCCGGTGGTTTGCCCCTGGGCATTGCCGAGGTTAAGCGATTGAATATCGTTGCTGGCAAAACCGGTGCGGGTAGCGGAGAAGCTCTGGTAGTTCCAGGATTGTGCTTCGTGACTGGCCATTACGCCGATGCTGTGTTTGCCGAATGTTTTATTGTATTGCAGTAGTTCGTTGAGGTTCCAGTAGAAATTTTTGTTGGTACTGATACTCAGACTGGCTTTTTCGTTGGCGTTATATCCCAGCCGGTAGGTGGGTGTGAATTTACTTCCGTCGGCGTATTCAAAATTTCCGTTGAAGCTGGTGCGGAAGGTGAGGCCCGGGATGATGTTTATTTCTGCACTGAGGCCACCTAGTCCGCCTGTTCTTTTATAGTTGTTGGTGATCAGGTTGGCGATGGCCACGGGATTCAGCGGTGCATATTGTGCATTGTTGCCAAATTCATTGACAGTAGCGCCTCCCCAGGTACCGTCTGCATTTTTTACCGGGATATTGGGCGCCAGGTTAATGGCATTGCGGATAACATCTTCACTGGTAGAACCCAGTTTTTCTTTTGTTTGATAGAAGTTAAGAGAGGTACTTAATTTAAGCCAGTCGAAAGCATGGTTGTCTAAATTAAGCCGGAAGGAATAGCGGTTAAAATTAGAGCCGATAGCTACGCCCTGTTGCGTGAAATATTCGCCGGCCATATAGTAGTTGGTGTTTTTATTACCATTGCTAACGGTGATCTGGTGTTTTTGCAGGGGGGCTGTTTTAAAAAGCGCTTCCTGCCAGTTGGTACCGGCGCCAAGAACAGAAGGATTTTTGAATTCTGCTGTGGGTGTACGGTTTAGCTGACCTGCAATTTCATTATTCATAATGGCGAATTGCTGCAGGCTCATGGTGTTGATGGCCTCCGGTTTTTGCTGGCCGGTATAGAGATAGCTGTAGCCTACTTTCAATCCTGTTTGTCCTCTTTTGGTGGTGATGAGCACTACCCCGTTGGTGGCGCGGGAGCCATAAACCGCGGTGGCGGAAGGACCCTGCAATATTTCCATCGATTCAATGTCGGATGGGTTGATCCCTGCCAGCGGGTTTACGGAACTGGTGGCGCCATAGGAAACGTTGGCGGGTTGTATCTGTACCCCGTCAATTACATATAGCGGTTCATTGGTACCGCCCAGCGTATTTACTCCACGGATGTTTACAGAGATACCGCCGCCGGGCTGGCCCGAGTTCTGGGTAACATATACGCCTGCTGCCCGGCCTTGTATAGCCTGGTCCAGCGTGGTGTTGATGGTTTTGCTGATGTCGGCGGAAGAAATGGATACCTGGGCGCTGCTCTGGTCTGTTTTTTTCATGGTGCCATACCCGATCACTACCACATCCTGCAGGGAGCTCCGGGTTTCGCTGATCACTACATTTAAAGTGGGTGCGGCGCCTACGGTAACTTCTTTCGCAGTAAACCCGATAGAGGTGATGGTGAGCACCTGGCCGGGTGCAGCAGCTATGCTGAACCTGCCGTGATCGTCGGTGGCTACCCCGGTATTGGTACCTTTAAATACTACTGATGCGCCGGGAACGGGTTGTCCTGATTCATGCGCGGTGACGGTGCCACTGATTTTTTTTCCTGATGGAGGAGCATTTTGTGCGTGCGCAATTATTGCAAAGGCACAATAAGTGATCGTTAACCATACCCATAGGCGTGGCTTTCCAGTAATACTGGCTCTTTTCATACGTGGAGAAATTAAAATTTTTAAAAAAGGGAAATTCTGCGTCGATTTTGGTTTACTACTTCATAAAGTGTTCGTTCGGTACGATGAGGATAAAGTTATTGGTATTGGTATAAATACAGGGTAGCCGGATGTGTATTATTCAGGCTATTATGTTGCATGCGAGGGGTATCAAATGTATATAAAGGAGGGGTTGATTTGTTGCAACTACTTCTTTTTCATGGCGGCGGCATAGGCTGAAGGCAGCATCTGGTAGGCCATTTTAAAGTATTTGGCGAAATATTTCGGATTATTGAATCCTACTTCATAGGCCACCTCGGTGACGTTCATTTCTGTTTGCGTGAGTAAATGCGCTGCGCGTTGCAGGCGTACCCCCCTGATAAATTCGATGGGCGGCTGACCGGTAATGGCATAAATACGGCGGTAAACGGATACGCGGTTCATAAATAATTCGCGGCTGAGTTCTTCCACGGAGAAGCCGGCATCGGCAAGATGTTTATTCACAATCTCGAGGACCTTTTGCATAAATTTCTCGTCGGCCGACAATACGGTGGTAGTATCATCGGGAGGAGGAAGCACCACCAGTTGTTTGGCTGGCGCCCTGCGTGCGAGCAGGTTGCGTACCCGGGAAAGCATAATTTCGAACCTGACGGGTTTTACGATGTAGTCGTCGGCCCCGGTTTCAAGTCCCTGTAGCTGTTCTTCTTCTGCAGCCCGGGCGGTTAATAATATCACGGGGATATGCCTTGTGCGGTTATCACTTTTAATTTTTGCGCAGAGGGCTATACCATTCATGCCTGGCATATTTACATCGCTCACCACCAGGTCGGGGTGGGCCGACAAGGTTTTTTGCCAGCCACTTGCACCGTCGGTTGCTTCAATGATATGATAATGTGCCTTCATGTTTTCTTTCAGGTAAAAACGGAAATCGTCATTATCTTCTACGAGCAGCAATGTTTGTTTTTCTTCTTTTTTTGCAGGTACGGGATCTTCTGAAGGCGCAGTCTGCGGCGAGGTAGGAAGCAGTGGCTCTTCCACTGCAGTTATATGGCCGGCTGCTGCGGTTAATATCTCCATAGGAAGATGTAAAATAAAGGTAGTGCCTTTATTCACTTCACTCTCCACCCGGATACTGCCCCCGCAGAGTTTTACAAATTCCCTGGTAATGGCCAGTCCGATCCCGCTGCCCTGGTTTACAAAACCGCCGGGCGAGTCGCTGTGGAAGAACTGTTCAAAGATCTTCTCATGTCTTTCCGGCGGAATACCGATCCCGGTGTCTTCCACCCTGATTTCGAGAACAGCCTGTTCGTTGTTCGTTTGGGTAAAGCTGGTAAATACTTTTACGAAACCGCCGGTGGTGGTAAACTTGAAGGCATTGGACAACAGGTTAAAGAGTATCCTTTCTATTTTATCGTGATCGAAGCTGGTGTACAGGGTTTCATTGGCCGCATAAAAAGAAAATGCTACCTGTTTGCGTTCTGCCAGGTCTGTAAAGGAATATACCACATCGCGTATAAAGGCGATGACATCTCCATTGGCCGGATTAAGTTTAAGCTCCTGCATTTCCATCTTCCGGAAATCCATCAGCTGGTTGGCCAGGTACAGCAGTCTTTTGGCATTACGGCGTATCAGGTACAGTTTATGCCGGAAGGTATGATCGGCTTCGTGGGAGATCACTTCTTCCAGGGGCGACAGGATAAGTGATACCGGCGTTTTAAATTCGTGACTCAGGTTGGTGAACAGTTTAATTTTCAGCATGTCCAGTTCATGCAGCTGCCGGGCTTCCCGTCGTTCCTGCTGCAGTGCAAAGCGGCGTTGCGCGCGATGCAGTACTATTTTCCGGAGCAGCAGCAGGATGGCCACCACCAGTACAAAATAAAGCACATAGGCCAAGGGAGTGGCCCAGAAAGGAGGCAGTATGCGGATACGCAAGGAAATGCCTTTCCATTGCAGGGTATTGTCGTCGCTTACCGCTTTCAGCAGCAAGGTATAGCTGCCGGGATTGATATTGGTGTAGGTAATGCGCCGGGATTTGCCGTCTGTTGTTTGCCATTCCTTATTAAAGCCTTCCAGTTTATAGGCGTAAGTGTACCTGTTTTTATCGGTGTTGGTGAAATCGAGTGCCGCAAAGTCGATAGAAAAATCGTTTTCATTGTGCCGTAAAATAATTTCATGTGTTTCCGGCATGGCAGCGGGTAGTATAACGTGGTTGTTACGTTTTTCATTGACCGCAATGGTGCGGTTAAAGAGCTGGAGACTGGTAAACACAATGGGCGGCTCATGCCGTACCTGTTTTACTTTTGCGGGATCAAAGATATTGAACCCATCGGCGCCGCCGAACAACAGCTCGCCGGATTTCAGTTTGAGCGCTGCATTTATATTAAAGGCGTTGCCTTGCAGGCCATCTTTTTCATCATAATTATGACAACTGATCGTTACAGTATTGTTCTGGTGCTGCACCGCTATTTTACTCAGGCCATTGGAGGTGCTTGCCCACAGATGATGGTCATTGTCTTCCAGTATAGAAATTATATTGTTATCCGGTAATCCGTCCTTCATCCGGAAAGTGATGAACTGCTGTTTGTCGGGATCGTATGCATTGAGTCCGTCGCGGGTGCCCACCCACATGATGCCGCGGCTGTCGCAAAGCAGGGAGTTGGCGTTGTCGTTGCTCAGCTGGTGTGTGCTGTGCAGGTAATGAACGTATACGCCTTTGGCTTTGTCGAGTACATCTATTCCATAGGCGGTGCTTATCCATAGGTTCCCTTTGGTATCTTCTGTGAGGTCGGTGATATAGTTGGAATGTACGGAGTTAGGTATATTCACATTGTTATGATAAAAGAGTCCGGCTGATTGGTCGAACCGGTCGAGTCCACCGCCCAGCGTGCCTATCCAGAAGTTCTGTTGTTTATCTTTATAAATTTTCCATACTGTTTTATTACTCAGGCCATTGTTGGCCGTGTCTGTGCGATAGTGTGTGAAGGTACCGTTATGATAGTTGTCGAGGCCGCCGAAATAATATCCTATCCACAAGCTGTTATTATCATCCACAAACAGGCTCAGGATCACATAGGCGCTGATGCTGTTGTTGTTACCGGGAGCATGCGTCATCCGGGTAAAGGTATTGGCCTTCCTGTCGAAATAAATCAATCCCGCGCCATTGGTACCTATCCATACGTTGCCGTTCCGGTCTTCTGCAAAGCAATTAACATCATTGTAGCTAAGACTGTTGGGATCTGCATATTTGTGCATATACAGCGGGAATTTCATCATATTTTCCGCGTAATAGCTGATTCCCCTTTTATAAGTGCCGCACCAGATAATGCCCAGGTTATCTTTATACAAAGCATAGATGGCATTTTCCGCTACCGTTTTTACATCTTCTTCTCTTTTCTGGAGATAGTAACAGGAGAAATTGCTTTTATTCAGCACATTGATTCCCCCGTGATCTGTACCTATCCAGATCTGCCCTTTTTCGTCCTGCACAATGCTGTTAACAATATCATTGTTCAGCGCGCTGTTTTTGGACAACAGCCGCCGGCTGGCGCCGGTTTTACTGTTTATATATACCACACCGAAATCGCTGCCCGGCATATATACCCATAGATCCTGCTGTGCATCCGTAAAAAATCGCAGGGAGATGGGGCTGTTGTCCACCAGGCGCCTTACCGCATCTGAGTGCGACAACAGCCGGCCGGTGCGCGCATCAGCCATATCAAGTTCTCCGTTCAGATAGAGAATGCCTATCTGGTTGGGCGCCGTTTGATTAATATCGGCCACAGGAATACCTGCGTGATGCTGCAACCGTTTCGCGGCGCTGTTATTGTTTTCATTGAAATAATAAATACTGCCATCCTGGTAGCCTATCCAGCATGAGCCGTCGATTTGCTGCATACAGGTAATGCCGGTAACGGGCAGCCCCTTGCTCTTTAACCATATTGCGGCATCTGAAAACTGCTCTGTAACCGGGTCATACAGCACGTCGCCGTTACGGGTACGGATATACAACCTGTTGCCGGGAACCGCGTTGATCGCCATAACATAATCGTCGCTGATGGAAGCCGGGTCGGAAGCATCGTGCCGGAATACCCTGCAGGTAAAGCCATCGTAGCGGTTCAGGCCACTCATGGTACCAAACCACATAAAGCCACGGCTATCTTTGAAGATGCAGTTCACCTGGTTGTTGGAGAGGCCGTTGTTGACGTTCAGGGAAGAAAACTCCTGGGCATTGGCATACAACAGCAAAGACAATAACAGTGAGATCAGTATAGTTTTCTTTAGCATAACGTGTGCTGTGGCGTGATATAAATATAAATATATTAGGGAGATAAAAGTGTACCGGGTGCTTGTGTGGGGCGGTTTTCTTTACGGATAGGCGACTGAATTGGGTTTAAGCGTTGTGTGGAGTGGGTTTTGACTGTTTCGGGGGTGGGGGAGTTGGCGGTTTTTCTGCCGGGTTAAGCCATATTGTCGTTATGACAATTAATGCGGGGGTATTAAAACAATCGATTGGGGTAGAAGGTTTGTTTGGTCGTGGTGATTAGGTGTAAGTAAATTTGGCGAGCTATCGATTTTGATAGCTCGCCAAAAGTCAAAGGTTTAAAATGATCATGTGGTTGCTGGGGTATTAAAAAGAAGGCATTGGAGGCTATGTAGGTGCCCGAAAATAGTAGCTGTAAGGCAATTTTTTTTCTGATTTTAAAACAGTTTTTGTTGATTAGACAGTTAATGGAATGTAGATTTACTGTATGATATCCTTGATTTTTTACTATCAAAAGATGACCTTGTTAAACAAAGAGAGATGATTACTAGACCTCCGGAAGCAGCAAAAAAGCTTGTTGGAAATTTAGGAATAGGAGATTTATATGACGAAGATAAACGAGCTTTCCCCGAAAAAGCTGCTCGTCAAAAAAACTCGGCTGCGAAGTAGCTATAATATCGTTTGAATATTATAACATTTTATCCCCATTCAAAAGAAACCTTATACTACGTATATCTATTGCGTGAAGAATATGTATTTTAGTCCAAAATATTTTGCTATTAAATTGATTTTATTCATAATAATGATTGTGTGTAAATTATGTATGTATTTTTAAATTCAATTAAAGAATGAGATTTTGAGTATTGAGAGTATTTAATCATTGAGACTAAATTTTAAGAGTGGGAAAAAATATGGCTTCGATTAAGAGCATTCATAATAAATTAGGTCTGAATAAGTCTAATGGTCTTGTTTTAAGTGAAGATAAAGACATCGCATTAGTAAGGAAAATAGACAAGATTATTAATAATCCACTGACCAAGCCTCATTCAGTTTTCTGTATGGGGGACAAACCATTTATCTTGTTTTATGAAAAACCCAAGGATAGGAATGGCCTTTTTAAAGCGGTTTGGAATCTTAATGAAATACCGATTGTCATAATTGTTGAGGATACAACAGTGGATATATACAATGGCTTTGAATATTTGAAAACTGAATCTTCATTAGCATTAATATCAAATTCAAATGGCCTAAGTGATTTTGAATACCTAAAACTTGTAACAGGTGATACGTGGGAAAAGTATGCAAGTAATTTGAACTATAAGAATCGGGTTGACTTTAAGTTGCTTGAAAATATCAAGGCTGCCAGGGAAATTTTGATTAATGATTGTAATATAGATGATCATACAGCGAATGCCTTGTTAGGCAAAAGTATATTTGTTAGGTACCTCATTGACAGAAATGTTCGAATAGGATACAAATCTGATCCTAAAGAGTGGACAACCGCGGAATACTGTGAAATACTATCTGACAAACAAGCTACTTTCGATTTTTTCTCATATTTGCAACAGCAGTTTAATGGAGATTTATTTCAAATTGAAGACTCAAGTACTATTGGCCCTTTAGCATTGAATACCGTTAGAGATCTTCTGCTAGGTGTAACATTACAATCTGGGCAATTATCACTTTTTGATGTATTCGATTTTTCTATAATACCCGTTGAGTTTATTAGTAATGTCTATGAACTTTTTATTGGACATGAAGAACAGGCCACTAGTGGTGCATATTATACTCCCTTGTTTCTTGTTGAGTACATTGTATCTCAAACAGTTACTAAATATTTTGAGATTAATAAAACGGACTATAACTGTAAAGTCTTAGATCCTGCTTGCGGTTCAGGAATATTTTTAGTTGAAACGCTTAGAGTACTCATAGAGAAGTTCAATGCTTTGAACCCCAATATTTTAAAAGATTCTGATAAGTATAGAGAAATTTTAAGGAAAATTTCTGAGGATAACATCTATGGCATAGACAAAGACAAAAGTGCTGTTAGTGTAGCGATTTTTTCTGTTTATTTAACATTATTAGATTATCAAAGCCCTAGAGATATTGAAAACTTTAGATTTCCTAAGCTCTATGGTAAAAATTTCTTTTCAGCTGATTTCTTCGATACTAATCATGAGTTCAATGCGGTATTAAAAAAATCGGAGTTCAAATATATTTTAGGAAATCCTCCCTGGAAAAGGGGAGGAGGTGACGGGGAAAGAAAACCTTTATTTGAAAAATATATAAAACAGAGAAAAATCAGTGAAGGCCATCCAATTATTCCAATTTGCATAAGTAATAATGAGATTGCGCAGGCTTTTTTGTTGAGAGTAAGTGACTTTTCTACGCCGTCGACAAATGCGAGCTTAATCGTTACTAGCAAGACTTTGTATAATATAAATGCTCAATCATTTAGAAAATATTTTCTTACTAATTATCTTGTTGATAAAATTTTTGAACTATCACCAGTTAGAAGAGAGGTATTTAACAAATCAAACGATCCTGCAATTGCGCCAGCGGTGATTATTTTTTATAAATATGCTTTTGGTACGGAAACTAATGTTAACTACTTAGATCACTATTCTGTAAAGCCGAATAGATTCTTTTCCTTATTCAATCTTTTCGTCATTAATAGAACTGATATAAAAAAAGTATCTCAAAATCTCCTCTTGTCTAAGGACTGGCTTTGGAAAACTTTACTATATGGCCATTACTTAGATTATAATTTTTTATTGCGATTAGAAGGTTACCAAACAATTGATGAAAGAATATTGGAGAAAAAATTTCTCAAGGGGCAAGGATTTCAAAATGGTTCGGATAAGAATCCTGTAGGAGATTTGGCAAAATTGAAATTGTTATCACCTGATTGCATTCAACCTTTTTTTGTTAGAAACGATCTTCAACCGTTTAAAGATAAACATTTGCACCGAATTCGAGAGAAACAACTATACTATGGGATAAGGCTGCTTATAAAAAAGGGATTAACAAACGAACTTAAGTCAGTTGCAGCTATCTGTGACATAGATTGTCTATATAAAGATTCTGTTACTGGTGTTAAAGCCAATGTTAAGGAGGATCTTAGTGACCTGAGAAATATTTCGGGATTAATGCAATCGGACCTCTTTTCATATTATGCAATTCATAAATTTTCCTCCCCAGGAGTTGAACGAGAACAAGCATTTAATGAAGAAAAGTTCTCATTTCCATTTTCGGATTTGATAGAAATTACGGGCGTAGTTCAAGAAATTGAAGAGGACTTAGCACTGCATAAAAATGGAATGTTTCGAGAAAATCAGCAGAATGTTTTACGAAGAAAATTGAATTTAACTGTATATGAAGCACTTCATTTAAGCAATATAGAAAAAGCCCTAGTTGATTTTACTACTAAGTATACTATTCCTTCAATTCTACAAAAGAATTGCGGAGAATTATACAAGACAATACAATTCAAAGATGAATACTTAGAAGCTTATATTAATGTTTTTTACTCCAAATTCTCAAACATTTTCAACAATAAAAAGTCTTTTAATATTGAAGTGTGGCATACAAGCCATGTAATAGGAATTTTTTTTAGGGTTGATTCTTTGCAAAGTCAAAAATCAAGTGTGGAATGGCTCAATAAGGCCAATGACGATTTATTAAAACTAATAATATCTTTAGGGCACGATAAGATTTCAGATAAATTATTTATTCAAAAGGATGTGAGAGGATTTGAGAAAGATTATTTCTATATCTTCAAACCCAATGAACGAAAGGTGTGGCATAAGGCATTGGCCTACCTAGATCTTAATGACTTTATGGATGCAATTCTAAAAACAGGTAAAACACATGAGTCTATTTGATGAAATCGATGCTTCGTTGTTTTTAGAGGCTGGATTTATTTATGAAACAGAGCTTTTATCTATCATGTCTAAAATTGTAACATGTTATGAAAAGATAAAGGTTAATGGCGATAAAGTATTAAATAATGAGGACAACATTAGAGATCATTTGTATTGTAATTATCTCAATAATCCCTTTATACGGAATGAGTTGGATTTATCATATAAGTTTGAATGTGAACCAAAAGAATTTGGAACTGCTGAGGGGTATTTAGATTTTAAAGTTTTTAATGAAAACATCTTTCGGAATACAGATGAGTATTACATAATTGAATGCAAACGGCTAAATAATAAGAGTAGAAAATCAAAAAGTGGTCTCAATGGAAAATACATTAAAGAAGGCATATTGAGGTTTGTTAGTAAAAAATACTCTGCTTATCATAGGATAAATGCGATGCTTGGTTTTATAGTAGAGAGTATGGATATCGGTGCTAATATTGAAGATATAAATTACCTGTTAAGTAGTGAATTTAGTGAGGCAAATGCAACTAAACCGATCACTAAAATTGCTCATATTGCTGATTTCGAGTTTCAGTATGATTCGGAACATACTGACATTGAAGATAAAAAGCTGAAGCTTTTCCACTTGATGTTGGACTTCTCAGGCCATCTTAGTAGTAATTAACCCCTATAAAGTTATTCTCTCGAAATTAAATTCTGATTTAGTTGATTAGAAGATCTAAGGAAGTTCGAATTTTACAGAATCTTCCGTAATTGAACTTGATCCAAAACAAACATGACGCGACACATAAAGTAAAAAACACCGCAACTATTTGACTTTGCAAATATCTGCGGTGTTCTTCTCGTTGCCTGACCTGGATTCGAACCAAGACAAAGCGAGTCAGAGTCGCTTGTACTACCGTTATACTATCAGGCAATAGCAAATCAGGACCGCGAAATTAGAACTTTTCTGATAATAACCAAACTTTTCCCGCCTTTTTATCCAAAAAAAGTCAATAATCCCTTGATTACCACCTACTGAGTGCAGACTTCAGTTGCTTCCCCTATACTTGTATCCATTGTATCGCTACCCTCAAAAAGATCCTGCCCGGTTGGATCAAATATAAAAGTAAAGCTATGTTATTATCACCTGCCCTGCCCGCGAGTATGCCTGCCAACAGCTTTGGTGCCTTTATTTTCGCCGATCGCCATAATCGCCTGTTGCTGGTCGTGGCCATCGCTGCAGCTGCCGTTAAGATGGTTATATTCAAACATTTCTTTCCTTACCTAGATTTCACTTCTGATACCGGCTCCTATATGCAAACCGCACTGCAGAACCTGGATCATAATATCTGGCCTGTTGGCTACTCTAAGTTCCTGTGGCTGTTTCACCAGGTATCCCGCTCGGAAACGGCACTGGCGGTGTTGCAGTTTAGCCTCCTGGAAACGAGCGCCTTCTTCTTTTATTTTAGTGTGGTATATATTTTCCGGGCGGAGAGCTACTTCCGTTACGGGTTTTATGCTTTTCTGCTGATAAACCCGCTGTTTCCTTTCCTGGGTAATTACTTTATTTCGGATGCGTTGTTCCTGTCGCTGGGACTTACCTGGATTACGTTGCTGCTATGGATGCTGCATAAACCCACCACGTTGCTGCTGATCCTGCATGGATTGGTGCTGGGCGCAGCGTTTACCATACGGTATAATGCTATGTTTTACCCGTTGGTAGCGCTGATCCCCATCTTGTTGTCCGGTTACAGGATATGGCAGAAAATAGCCGCCATATTGCTCCCAATGATATTGATAGTTTCTTTTGTATTGTTTATCCGGCAGCGCTCCTATGAACATGCCGGGATCAGGGAATTTTCTGTTTTCAGCGGCTGGCAGATGATGAATAATTCCATGTATGGGTTACAGTACCGGAAGCTGGACTCCGCCGATGTGCCGGCCAGGTTTGCCACCATGCACAACCTGGTTTATCATTTCTGCGATAATTTGAGAAAGAGCAAAAAAAAGAAACAGGTGTATGATGGCTCGGTGTTTATGTGGGATAATGCCGGACCACAAAAAACGATGATGCGCTATTATTTTACAGTGTACAAAAATAAGGACGCCTATACCGCCTGGGCAGCGCTGGCGCCGCTGTTCAGAAGTTACGGGGAGTATACGATCAAAAAATATCCCGGGGATTTTTTCCGTTACTACCTGTTGGCAAATGCGAAATTATATATCCTGCCGGAGCCGGAAGTACTCAATGCTTATAACCGGCCCTACATGGGATCTAACCTGGACAATGTGAAAGCCTTTTTTAAAGATGGCGATAAGGAAAAACCGGAAGGTAAATACAACGATCTGCAAAGCACGCTGATGGCGTTATTCCCTTCCCTGATTGTGATTTGCCATCTGCTCTTCCTCGAAGAAACCATCCGTTATCTTATCAAAAAAGGTATCCGGAAAACCAGCCGCAAATTCAATATTGCCCTCTTACTATGCTGGACTTTTATGGTGATCAATTTTGGCTTCAGCGTATTGGCAGCACCTATTGTACTACGCTACCAGGTATTGCTGATCGTTTTACTCCTGGGATATACCCTGTTGCTCACGGAAGTAACCGACAAACCGCTATTGTCGGCCGAAGAAGCGGCGCTGGAAGAGGAACGCCTCATGCTGGGTGTGTGAACGAAATGCAACGATAAAAATTTTTCGCTGTATCTTAACCCCAGGATGCGCGAAATCAGCTGGTGATTCGCGGAAAGTACCCGGAATATTACGACGTATGTCTTATGAAGAAGACAATAGTACTTATTGGGAGCGCCTGAGAGCGGGCGATAAACAGGCATTGTTTGCATTGTATAATAATACCTATTCACATCTGCTGAGATTTGGATTGAAATTATGTGGCAGCGATGAACTGGTGAAAGACTGCATTACGCAATTGTTTCTGCAGCTGTGGAACCGGCATGCCACCCTGCGCCCGGTTACCAATGTACCGGCTTATTTGTTTACGGCCCTGAAAAGACAACTACTGGACCAGCTGGCCTATCAGTCGAAAATCCATGCGGCTATACACCGGATGACGGACCAGGAAGCGGAAAGGGAGTTGTCTTACGAAGAAATAATTATCCAGGTGCAACGCGATGAGGAGCTGAAACAACGGTTACAACAGGCCATGAAAACGCTTACCCCGCGGCAGATTGAGCTGGTGAGACTGAAATTTTTTGAAGGCCTGACCTATGAACAGATAGCCTCCCAAACCTCCCAAACCGTGAAAACGGCCTACAACACCATCTACGATGCTATCAAAGCGCTCCGGAAACTACTGAAATAGGCGGCTTCCCTTCTCCCGAAAAAAAAATCAGAGAATCCTTAGGAAAAATGATCGATTCTGCCGTCTGTATAATCAAAGGCATTAACTACATGAATTTCCAGGAATACGACGCCATCGATTTTGCATGTGATGAATCCTTCCAGCGCTACTGCCTGGAAGAACATGACAAGGATGTGCTGTTCTGGCAACATTGGATCAGCCGGCATCCGGAAAAAAATGCCGTGATAGCGGAAGCCCGTCATATCGTGGAACTTTTATCTGCCCGCCAGGGTAACCGGCTGGAACAACTGAAGCACCTGGAAGATGGTATTGCGCGGTATGACCTGCTGCAACAGGCTTTGAGCGGGGAACCGGAACCGGTAGTCATCCTCAGGGAAAAACGGGCTCCCCGGCTGCTGAAGTATGCCGCCGTTATGGCCGGCATCGCGTTGCTGGCCGGCAGCATTTTCTTCTTTTACCCGCGTAATCCCGTTCCCGGAAAGAACGTAGTGATTAATGCCGGCAAAGATCCCCGTAAAACCGTGGTGCTGCCGGATGGCTCCGCCGTTGTTTTACGGGAGAATAGTACCGTGCAGTTGTCTGCCGGATTTAACAGGGAAAACCGCCGGCTTTCCTTAACAGGAGAAGCCTTTTTTGATGTAACACAAAACGCACAGTATCCTTTTATAGTGCATACCGCTGCGGCAGATATTAAAGTGTTAGGCACCGTTTTTAACGTGAGTGCCTATACGGATCGTCAAACGGAAACAGCTTTGTTTAAAGGAAAGGTGGAAGTGACACCTTCGGGCAACCACGGACAAAAAATAGTATTACAGCCCAACCAGAAACTGATCACCGGCGAAACAATGCCGGGCGCCGTAGCACCGCTGGATGCGGACCCTGTAAATCATAAGGCCAAAGAAATTGCCTGGGTAAGAAGCAGGTTGGAAATCGAGAACGAACCATTGGAAGTGATTGCAGGTAAACTGGAAAAATGGTACGGGATCAAGGTGGTATTTGCCGACGAAGAAGTAAAGCATTACCGCTACTCAGGCACCTTCGAAAGCGAAACCATCCTGAAAGCGCTGGATGCCCTGCAGTTATCTTATCCATTTAGTTTTAAAATGCTCAACGGAGAAATTATCATCAGCAAATAAAGACAGTATACGTCAACCAAAAATAAGAAGGGGAAGTGCTGGACACACTTCCCCCGATAAGTTCAGAAAATGTCGGGATTGATCATTTACTAAACCAACATCAAAGGTATGTTAAAACTTGTATTCCTGGAATGGAAGGGGAAACCTGTTCCCACCGGCAAACTGCTGCTAACTATGAAATTAACGCTGATTCTTTTTTTAACCTGCCTTCAGGTGCAGGCTATTTGTTTCGGGCAGGAAACCATTACCCTGCAGGTAAAGGAAACAAGTATAAAACAGTTGCTGAAAGCACTGGAGCACCAAACGGCCTATCGTTTTGTGTTTCATGATAAAACACTGCCGGAAGATAAAAAAGTAACGGTAACTGCAAAAGAGGCTTCGCTGGATGCTGTGCTCGCGCAGGCATTTGCCGGTACTAACCTGGCATACCGGCTGAAAGAAGACGGCCTGGTGGTAGTATACGCAGGCACATCCGCCACTGCGGCAACTGATAACATCGTTATCAAAGGAACGGTGCGCGGCAACGACAACCTGCCCCTGCCCGGCGTAACCGTGAGGGCCGCGGGTACTACCGCCGGCACGCTCACCGCTACAGACGGTACCTATACCCTCACCGCTCCGGATAACACAAAATCATTACAGTTTTCCCTGATCGGCTACATCAGCCAGCAGGTAGATATTAATAACAAACGCGAAATCAATGTTATCCTGACAGAAGATGTGAAGACATTGAACGCAGTAACGGTTACCGGCTATACGAATTATGGCAGGGATAAATCTACCGCCGCCTCCGGCGTAGTAGGCGCCGATAAAATTACCCAGGTACCCATGGCCAGCTTCGACCAGATCCTCCAGGGACGCGTACCGGGAATGGTAGTAGCCGCCGGCTCCGGTCAGCCCGGCAGCAGCGCCAAAGTAACCATCAGGGGAGTAGGTACCATTAACGGTAATTCCTCTGCCCTCTACGTAATGGACGGTATTCCCATTGAAGCCGGCCAGTTCCAGGGAATCAATCCATCCGATATCGCTTCGGTGACCGTATTAAAAGACGCTTCTGCAAAAGCCCTGTACGGATCACGCGGCTCCAACGGCGTGATCGTTATCACCACCAAAAAAGGACAGTCCGGTAAAGTGGCGCTCTCTTACAGATCGCAATACGGTTTTTCCAATATGACCACGCCGAAATACCAGATGATGAACTCGGCAGAAGTACTGCAGTTCCAGGAAGAAGTAGGGTTGGAAACCGGTGAAAGTAATGGGCCTGGCTGGGACTTCTCTCCCAAAAATCCTGAATACGCTACCAAAACACCCGCAGAACAACGCCAGGCAGATCATATCCTGGATAGCCTGAGAGGAATGAATACCAACTGGAAAAAAATATTCCTGCAAACAGGTAAATTCCAGGAACAGCAACTGAGCGCCAGCGGAGGTAATGATAACGTGAGATTTTATAGCTCGGTGAACTATTTTGATCAGCAGGGAATTGCCCGTCGTTCTGAATTAAAACGTTACAGCCTGAAAAACAATGTGGACTTCAACGCAGGCAGGTTGACGGCTAATCTGAATATCGGGCTCGCTTATTCCGAATCATCTTTCATCCGTCGCGAAGGCTCCAGTAACGGCGATAACACACTGTCGGCCGTATACTACGCCATGCCATACGAATATCCCTATGCGCCGGATGGCACACTCATGACCCGCTATAATCGCAGAGAATACCCTACACTGGATCCACGTGAAGGCAGCAGGGCCCTGGAAGCCATGCTCAACACCTCCAGTAAGGATAACCAGTTGAAAAGCATTATAGGTACGTCACTGAATTATGAACTGGCAAAAGGACTGGTGGCCAAAACAAGACTGGGACTCGATTTCCGGGAAACCACCACCGAAGAATATGTGAACCCCGATTCCTATTCCGGTTATAAAGTAGATATCGGTGAGAAAGGAAGCTTCGGAGAAGGCACTACCCGCAACTTTACACTGGTAAGTACTTCCGGCCTAACCTATTCCAAAGTAATTGCAGAGAAACACGACTTTGAAGTATCCGGTTACTTCGAATTTACCAAAAATAATTACCGCTCATTCGGCTATACCGGCTATAACCTGGATGGCCGCCTGCCAGCTACGCCGGCAGCCATTACCCCCGGTTCTCCTTTTGCGCCAACATTAAGCGGAAGCAGGTATAAAAGCGCATTAGCATCCTACATCGCGGTAGGGCGTTATACCTTTAATGAAAAGTATACGCTGAACGCCAGCTACCGCCGTGATGGCGCTTCTACGGTGCCTGTTAATAACCGCTGGCATGGATTTTATTCCGTGGGTGTGGGATGGGAAGTGAAACGGGAAAATTTCCTGAAAGACAACAACTTTATCAACAACCTCCGCTTCCGAGCCAGCTACGGTACTTCGGCGAATCCGTTTTCCGGTCTTGGTCCCTTCGCTTATTTCCGTACTTATCAAACATCCCAGTACGGTGGTTTGCCGGCGATCATTCCTTCTCAGCCCGGCAACACTGCCTATGACTGGGAATATGCAAAGGAGTTTAACATCGGCTTCGACCTTGGTGTGTGGAATAACCGTATCCGCGTAATAACAGATGTGTATAATAAAGTTACCGATAACCTGTTTGTAAACCAGCCACAGTCCATTACTTCAGGGTTTTATAACATGTTCCTTAATTCCGGCTCCATGCGCAACCGGGGTATAGAAATGGATGTACAGGGAGATGTGATCAGGCGGAAAGATTTCACCTGGACGGTAGGCGTAAACTTCGCCTATAATAAAAACGTGATCACCGACCTCGGCGCCGCAGGTGAATTTACACAGGGACAGTCGCAGATCGTAAGGGTAGGATTACCTTATGGCTCGCACTATGCGCCTAAGTGGGCCGGCGTGGACCCCGCCAATGGCGATCCGTTATACTACGACCGCAGCGGCAATAAAACCACCAACTACAACGAAACGGCATTGAGCGTAGCGGAATTCGGTACCTATATACCGCCCTTTACCGGGGGCATTAATACCGCTGTTAACTGGAAAGGATTTTATCTGAACGCCCTGTTTACGTTTGCGGATAAAGCGATGCGTTATCTTAACGAAGACTATTATAACGAAAACCCGTCTTTTGCCAGCAGCAACCAATCGAAACGTATGTTGTACGACCGTTGGAAAAAGCCAGGTGATAATGCCATCCTGCCAAGGATTACCGCAGCCCGTGGCTTTTCTTCCAAAGATATACAGGATGCTTCCTATATCCGTTTAAGGAATGTAAATATTGGCTACAATTTTCCAAAAGAGATCATGACGCATATCAGGTTTGTACAGGGCATACAGGTATTTGCACAGGCGCAGAACCTCTATACCTGGACTAAATGGAAAAGCTTTGATCCGGAGAATAATAATGGGGAAGGGATGTTTGACTATCCCAGCGCCCGGACCTACACTTTTGGCCTGAATGTTAATTTCTAAACCAACACGCATGATGATCCGTCATATAAAATACCTATTGTTGCTGCTGCCTTTTTGTATTGCTTCCTGCAACAAACAACTGGACCTCCAACCCACCGATACCATCATTGATCCGGAAAGAACTTTTCGTAATGTGGCCGACCTCAACGGAGGACTGCTGGGTGCTTATACACAGTTAACTTACAATACCATTTACAGTGTATCGCTGGTAACAGATGAATGTACCCTGCCCAACGAGAACAATCTGGGCAGGGGCGTAGCTACCTACCGCTGGCAGATAGATCCGGGTAGTACCACTATCACCGGTTCTTTTGGAGAATATTATATCACCATTGACCGGGCTAACCGTGTACTCGGCGCCATTGACCGCGTGCCGGCGAAAGGCGCAGATATTGCTTTGAAAGAAAGATACCGCGGCGAAGCGCTGGCACTGCGCGCCTATTGCCATTTCCAGCTGTTGCAGAGCTATGCGGAAGCATACGAACCAACCGCCATGGGCGTACCCTATATGGATACTTCCATTATCAGTTTCCCTGCGCGTCAGTCTTTCGGTGATGTGATGGCCGCCATAGAAAAGGACCTGGAACGCGCCAGCCACCTCATTCCTGCAGATGCCGACGATAACACCCGGATCACCCTGGCCACGGTAGCAGCTATCCGCGCGCGGGCAGCTTTGTACGCCAAAAAATGGGATGATGCCGTCACTTTTTCCACCACCGCTATTAATGCGCTTCCATTGGCCAGCGCCGCCAATTTCCCGGCTATCTGGAAAGATACCAAGAACGACGAGGTGATCTGGAAACTCAAACAGGTGGCCGGTAGCGACGACCCGATAGGCGCCGTTTATTATGCTGGTGATATTGCTTACTATGCACCTTCTTTTGAACTGATTAACTCATTTGATAAAGACAAAGATGTACGCTACAGTTCCTACATCCTGTTTGATGATACCCGTGGCGACGGCACCTCGCAGTACCTGGTGAATAAGTATGCCGGCCCTTCCGGTAACCCCGGCCTGGCAGATATCAAACTTTTCAGAACAGGCGAAATGTACCTGATCCGTGCGGAAGCACTGGCAGAAAAAAATAAGGTGAACGATGGCGCCAACGATCTGAACACGTTAAGAGCCGCACGTATCAACGGGTATGTTGCCCAGCCCTTTAACAGCAAAGATGCGCTGATCACCGCTATCTACACCGAGCGTTTCAAAGAACTGGCCTTCGAAGGGCATCGTTTATTTGACCTGAGAAGGAGAGATCTGTCAGTGACCAGGGAGCCGGCAGACGCCATTAACGCGCAGGGAGCCATACTCCTGAAACCCGGTCAGAAAGGATATGTATTTCCTATCCCCGACGCAGAAACAAAAGCCAACAAAAACATGAAACAAAACCCCGGGTACTGAATATGTGTCAACACCCCGGCCCTGAAAGGGCCGGGCGTACCTATTCACCGGCAAAAATAACCTGATGAAAAAATTGTTTGTACTAACAGCAACGGCTATATGCTTTATTGCCTGTAATCAAAAAATAGCGCAACTTCCAACCGTACCCGGCCGCCCGGCATCGATCGGCATTATCGGCGATACCGCCGATGTAACCACGCCGGTACAGGGCGGCGTAGCCCTGATTGGCGGCGGAGGTAACGTGGATGGCGCCTTCCGCTGGATGATGGCCCGCAGCGGTGGCGGCGACGTGGTAGTGCTCACCGCTTCCGGCAACGGCGGCTACAACACGGATATCGACTCCCTCGGAAAAGTAAATTCGGTGGAAACGCTCAATATCACCACCCGTGAACTGGCCAACAACGATACGGTAGCCAATATCATCCGCAACGCAGAAATGTTGTTTATTGCAGGAGGTGATCAGTCGCGCTATATGAACCAATGGCGCAATACGAAAGTAAACGCGGCCATCAATTACCTGCTTACCGAAAAGAAAGTACCTGTAGGCGGTACCAGCGCAGGTTGTGCCATTCTGAGCGGACTATACTACAGCGGAGAAGGCGGCAGCGCCGTTTCTGATTCGGTGCTGGCAAACCCCTACGATTCGCTGGTAACATTGTATAACAACGATTTCCTCCATGCTCCCTTCCTGGCATCGGTGATCAGCGATCAGCATTACCTGAAACGCCACCGCGAAGGACGGCATGTTACCTTTATGGGCCGCATTACGAAAGACTGGGGCATTTTCCCCCGCGGCATTGCCCCGGATGAAAAAACGGCCGTTTGTATCGATGAACAGGGAATGGCCAAAGTATTTGGTGTAAGCAAAGCCTGTTTCATTTTAACAGATAGTCTGAAAAAACCTGAACTTTGCGAAAGCCGGCAACGGCTGCAATGGAACCATAACGGGCAGGCACTAAAAGTATATGAAATACCTGCCAGCGCTACAGGTAACGGCAGTTTCTCCGTTCAGGACTTTGATCCGGCTAAAGCCAGCGGTGGCGCCTGGTATTGGTGGTGGGTGGAAAACGGTGAGCTGAAGAAAAAAGCCATTTGATTACTTCTTAATAAACGTTAGATATGAAAGGCAGGTTTTGTTATTTCCTTTTCGCGGTGCTGGGTATGCATCTTTTTTCGCCGGCTATGGCACAGCAAAAATCTTCCTATGTGCTGGTGATCCATGGCGGCGCAGGCACTATTCTTAAAAAGAATATGACACCGGAAAAAGAAGCCGCTTATAAAGCTTCTCTGAAACAGGCGCTGACAACAGGCTACCGGATTTTACAATCAGGTGGCAGCAGCCTGGATGCGGTAGAGGCTACTGTAAAAGTGCTTGAAAATGATTCCCTTTTTAATGCCGGGAAAGGAGCCGTATTTACCCATGAAGGCCGCAACGAGCTCGACGCCGCCATCATGAATGGTAAAACCAGGGCTGCCGGTGCGGTAGCCGGCGTTACTACGGTGAAAAATCCTGTCAGCGCTGCGAGGGCCGTCATGGAAAAATCCGAACACGTAATGATGGTAGGCCCCGGTGCTGAAAAATTCGCAAAAGAAGCCGGACTGGAAATAGTTGACCCTTCTTATTTCAGAACAGAATCGCGGTGGAAGGATTTGCAGAAAGCGCTGCACGAGGACTCTGTTGCCGCGGCTAAATCAAACGCCTATACGAACCCGGGAAAATTCGGGATCAAAAACAAAGACTATAAATTTGGTACAGTAGGCGCCGTGGCGCTGGATCAGCAGGGAAACCTCGCTGCTGCCACTTCTACCGGAGGTATGACAGACAAAAAATATGGCCGCATCGGTGATTCACCTATCATTGGTGCCGGTACTTATGCTAACAATCAAACCGCCGCTATTTCGTGTACGGGTTGGGGTGAGTATTATATCCGCAATGTAGTAGCCTACGATTTGTCGGCCCTGATTGAATATAAAGGACTCAGTGTACAACAGGCAGGCAATGCCGTGATCAAAAAAGTAGGCGACATGGGCGGCGATGGTGGCCTGATTGCACTCGATAAAAAAGGTAATATGACAATGTCGTTTAATACAGAAGGTATGTACCGGGGCGCTATTACAAAAGATGGTAAAATTGAGGTTGAGATTTACAAATAGCGAATTTTGTCTTTACCAGGATTAAACTGATTTTGTTGATTAGAAGATTTTATTTTTTTGATTTAAAAAGATTTGGGAAGGTATAAGTAAAATTGTCTTTTAATTAATCAAAAAAGTCATAATAAAATCCTGTAATCAACAAAATCAGTTTAATCCTGGTAAAGACAAAATTCGCTTCATTTCGCTAAAAGCTAATGCCTAAAAGCTAAAAGCTGCTTCCGCTATCCCTTCATGGGACCACGTTCCGAATCATCTTCCTCCAGGCTATCCTCGTCTATATCCTCCTCTGTAATACCTTCTTCTTCCAGGAGTTCATCTATTTCCAGATCATCCTCTTCTTCATCAAATAATTCATCGGAGCTGTCTTCTCCTTGCCGCGACTGTTCGTCCTGGTTACCTTTTGGGGGTACCGGCTGTTGCCGGCCGCTGATAATATCGTCAGGTAACAGGTCGTCGTCGCGAAGCGGACCGGGGGTGTTACGTTGTTTTGCCATACTGATAAGTTTTTAAATTAAGGACCCCAAACATCACACCATTACAAAATCACTGGTTTTCAACAGTTAAAGAATTGGTGTCTGCGTAAATAAATACACAGTCAGTATCATTAGTATGGAATCCGCAGAAAAATGATATTTTTGGGTGTCAACTATTTAAAAGACCCGCTATTCCGATGAGAAAATTACTATCCCAACTAACCCCTTCGTTGTTGTTGTTTGCTGCCTGTAATGCCCGTCACCAGCCTAAGCCATACGAGGGGCAATGGACCCAGGTTACCCGGATCAATAACGAGTATGTGATTTACATTCCCTGTGCTATGGATCTGCGTAAAATGAAGATAACGGATGCCGCTATTCATGAGGTATTGCCGATGGAGAAAAATGATTGTCGAATCATAAAAACCACGGAGGCGCGTGACCATTCTTATCGTTTGAAAGGAGAAGAGGCTACTTATGACTTTAAATGGCTGGATCAGCAAAAGGGTACGGCAGAATGGACGATACAACATTCGCCTTCTTCCCTGGAAGAAAAATTAGTGTTCGTAAACAGCGAGCATGAAAATGACTTTAAGAAAGTGAAGCAGCCGGAAAGTGAATGTGATACCAGCGGCGACGCGAGATAGCTATTTCATCAGTATTTTCAGCACCTCTTCTTTACGTTGCCTGGAAACAGGGACCTGGCTGCCGTCTTCCATGGAGATGGCCCCACCCTCTGTTTTTATCCACGCCGTAATTTTATGGCTGTTGACCAGGTGCGACTGATGGGTACGTATAAAGTGTTTGTCTGCCAGCAGGTCATTATATTCTTTAAGTGTTTTACAAACAATCAATTTTTTTTGTCCGGAGATGTATACATGTGTGTAGTTACCCGCGGCTTCGAGGCGTATAATATCTTCCGGTAAGGCAAAAATAATTTTATCTGCCAGCGGAAAGGCAATACGGTTCTCTGCCATGGGCTTGCCCATATTGGCTACCAGTTCCTTCAAACGGTTGTTTTCCTGCTGAGGTACAATTTGAGCAATCGCTTTTTCTACGGCGCCGGAGAGTTCCAGTACATCAATGGGCTTCAGCACATAATCAATGGCACAGGCTTTTACCGCTGCAATACCGTAGTGGTCGTAAGCGGTTACAAAGATCACCTCAAAGCGCCTGTTGGCCGGAAGGGATTGTAACAGCTGGAACCCTGATCCGCCGGGCATTTCAATATCGAGAAACAAAAGATCGGGTTCCAGTTGCTTAATGAGCCTTAGCGCTGTAGCTGCGGAATCGGCTTCTCCAACTATCTCCACCCCCGGGCAGTATTCGCCCAGCAATACCCGCAGGTTATCCCGGCTTTTTGTTTCATCGTCTACAAGAATACTTTTTATCTTCATATGCTTTCAATTGGAATAGTGAGTAATGCCGTAGTGCCGTTACCGTTACTAATGTGCAGATGCCCTGTTTGTCCGGCGATACTGAATAGCTGCAACCTTTCCTGTACCAGTTTTAGTCCCATGCTTTTGTGCGAACCGTCACGTGCTTCCGGGTGATAGCCAACGCCATTGTCGTACACGGCAATCTGCAGGGTAGCATCCTGTTTCCCAACAGAAATGCGGAGCAACCCTGTTGCGCCTTTGGAAGAAATACCATGCAGAATGGCATTTTCTACCAGAGGTTGTAAAATCATGCCGGGTATTTCTACCAGGTCAGTAGCCAGTGTTTCCGGTGTATCCATTTCAAAAACGAAATTAAAGCGAAGTTGTTCGAGCTCGCAATACAGGCGTATGGTAGCCAGTTCATCGGCCAGCGTGATCATATTTTTTTCCGCATGATGCAACACATTTCTCAACAACAGCGAAAACTTTACAAGATAGGTATTGGCGGCTTTGTATTGGGTGGTATTGATCAGCGACTGAATAGAGTTGAGCGCATTAAAAATAAAATGCGGGTTCATCTGCGAGCGGATGGCTTTAATTTCCAGTTCCCGGATGGTGGTTTTCATGGCTTCCGCCTGCTTGATACGCCGGATGCGTACGCGGTAAATCCAGATGCCTGCCAGGGCGGTAAAGAGGATGGAGCCAAGGCTCCATCCGATAATGTTCATCACGCCGGCTTTTTGCAGGGCTGAAAAACGAGGCGCTTTTGCTGCGTCGTCGATGGCGGTATTCAGATCATTCCATACATTGTCGTCAGCATAGATATGATCTGCTATGATTTTACCCCATTGGTCCAGTACCACCACATTTTTCTTGCCCATTTCAGAGATACCGTATATCTCATAGTTCTTATCGTCCCGGTTTTTTATTTCGATACTGCTAAAGTTAGATAAGCTGCTGAACGCAGGATCGCGTTGGCGGTTTATACCTTCCTCGCTGATCCATGCGTATACAAAGGACACTTCCGGATGCTGCTTTACTATTTTAACCAGGGCGCTGTCCTGGAAATAGCCGGCATCGTCAAATATCACGCAGGTAGTTTTGCCATGCTGAGTTTTTAAATCATAGGTTTTGCCATTGGCCAGCGACAGAACAGGGAAGGGTAGTGCATTACCCGGCTTCCAGCGTTCCATGAGCTGCCAGTCTCTGATAATGGGTTTGATCATGCTGCTGTCGTCGCAGTTATGAATAAAATCTTCGTAGTAAGGTTTGAGCCGTTCGTTTTTTGTAAAGCTTGATTCTTTCATGCGCTCACTCATGGCTTTCGACAGTTTATAGTACAACGGATAGCCTTTTAACACAGACAGCAATGCAAAGTAATCGCTGTAGAATGAGGACCCTTCTGTGCTGCCGCCGGCAGACAGGCCAATACGCGACTGCTGATAGATCAGGAACCAATCCAGGTACTTTTTATAGAAATAGTCATGATAGGGATTCATTACCACCGGCATGGTATCGATACCTGTGGTGATCATTTCTGGTATGCCCTGGAATGGCCTGTTTTCAGAGGAAATCTTGTAGTTATGCGTATACAGAAAAACTAACCAGTCATTGGCAATACGGTATTGCCAGATGGTTTTAAAATAATCAATACTTAGAGGAGAAGCCTTCCCTTCATAGGCTTGCAGCAATGCCTTGAATTTGGTAGTCGCTTCTTCCTGGGCGGCAAGCACCTCTTGTAATGTTTTGGTTCTATTTGTGATGTTAAGGTCACTATTGTTACCGTAGTAGTTAATATCGTTAAGGTCGTTTGCTAGTATCGAGCTCCATTTGGCGCTGCCAGAGAACGTCCTGGGTTGTCGCCCCCGGGAGGTATCGGCGTCCGCTTTAATGACAAGCGTATCACCTGGGTTTAAGAAAACGTAACCACCGTTATTTTCCATAGCAATGTACCTCAGTTCCGGTTTGGTTAATAGCAGTGAGCAGTAAAATTCTCCCCGGTTGTTAATGGGAAAGGTAAACGTGCTGTCTCCCAGTTCAATCTCCACTTGCTTTTCACGTGTATTTGCCAGTGTACCTTTTATCACGGTGTTGCCTGCAATCGGAAACGAAGCGCCGGTAAGCAGCTGGGCATATTCATAGACGGTTCGGGCAGGAATAGCACCGGGTATACAATTGTTACTACTGCGTAATTTCAGCATTGCCTGTATTGCAGGGCGCAGCTCCACCGACTGCAGCGGCGAAGAGGTTGACCTGATCGATACGCCCACCTGCTTTTGAGGACTATAACTCGCCAGCATCACTTTCTGGGGCGGTTGATCTTTATCGGTGGTCAGCGACACGATCTCCCCATTGGTCGTGATTTCTAACCGGAACATCCCTTTTGGCGGCTTTTTGTCTAACCCCTGTTTATAGGAAGGATAATAGCTGTCGTACGCCAGCCAGCCAAATTCCCGGCTATGTGGAGTATACAGCACCGACCTTTCCAGGGTAATACTATACTGCTGGTTACCATTGGGCAGCTGCTGTTGCAACCGGTAACGCAACACATACCGGCGCTGGAATTGCAATAACGGCTCCATTACCGGGTAGTAGTCATTATCCTTGTGTTTTGTGATCTGCATATCAAACCAGTCGCCCGGTTTCAGGGCGAAGTAGCCGGGCTTGCCCTGTGCCGGCAGCAGGTAAGGCAGGCAGAGCAACCACCATAGATAAACTGTTCTTTTCATGATACAATAATTTTATTGTACCAAAGCTATCTGTATCAGATGCCCGGGTTTACATCCACTTAGCAAACGGTAAAGCTGACTGAATATCCGGTGAATATATGACCGGAATGGGTATTCTTTACTACGCTTTTTAAAGCAGTGGGTCCCGTAAATTATATATTTTAGGGGTATGAGCCAGCAATTAATCGATTCCATCAAATACCTCATCCGGCTGTCGGCAGAAGAAGAACAGCTGTTGCCGGATCTTTTCAGCCGGGTAACACTGAAAAAAAACGACTACTTCCTGCAGGAAGGCAAAGTATCCACACAGGTAGCCTTTATTGAAAAAGGACTGGTGAGGTATGTAATGAATCATCAGGGGGAAGATATCAGCGCTTATTTTTCAGGCGAAAATGAGTGGGTGGGTAATCTTGAAAGCTTTCTTTCCCGGCAACCGTCCACCAGGAGTATTATTGCGATGGAACCCACGGTGTTGTGGGCAGCTTCCCGCGATAACCTGCAAAAAATATATGATACCGTGAAAGAAGGCGATCGCATGGGCCGCCTCATTATCGAAGATGTTTTTGTGAAGTCATCGAAGCAGGTCACTTCGTTGTACACCGGCACACCGGAAGAGCGCTATTATGAGTTCTTCGAACTGTTTGATAAAATACAACACCGCATTCCACAGTATATGATCGCTTCTTTTATCGGTGTAAAACCACAATCCCTCAGCCGGATCAGGAGCCGGTTATCCCGGAAGCATTAATTAACCCAGGTGAACGAAATTTAAACGTCTGGAACGGAAATTTGTGTCATAAAATCATTGCATATGACACGTTTAAATTTCTTTAAGTACCTGACTATTGTTTCCGGTTTAACACTGGTGTTTATTGGCTGCCGTTTCCTGTTGCAGCCGGAAGCTGCAGAAGCAGGATTTGGATTACATTTCCAGGAAAACGGGGATTATTCCTTTCACTATATCAAAGGTATCCGCGACCTGGGTTATGGTATGATTGTCACCCTGCTGGCAGCTATGAACCAGCGGAAAGCATTAATGGTGGTATTGCTCTCCAGCATTTTTGTCCCGGTAGTGGATATGACATTGGTGTTGCAGGCAACCCACGGGAACGTGATGACGGCCATGCCGCATATCATTGCTATTGTGCTCATCGTCATCGCTGCCGCAGGCTTCCATTTTTCCGCCCATCCGCTCACCCGGAAACAGCTGTCCATGCCTGTATAGCCGGGCGTTATTCGTTGACCAGCCGGCTTTTGCGGAAAATGTCGCCCCAGGTTTTTGTATACGCCGCGGGCAACGTTTTTTCTTTCTTCGCTATAAATACGGCATGAAAAGACCCGGGCCCCTGTATAACATAGTAGAGTTGTGATTCAGGCAATGTGTCGCCGGGCGCTGCGGGGGCCTCTACTTTAAACAGTGCCCAGCGCCGGCCCGGCAGATTTTCTTTACCCAGTATCGTCACCCTGGCATCCGCCGATTTCCGGATTGCTGCATCCGTGAAGCTTTTAATGGCCTGCCCAATATCCGGCACCTTTACATTTTCCATGGTCATTACATACAGCATCTGGGTCCACTTTTCAGGCGTTTCGTTGTTGGTAATATACTGACGCGTGGCAAAATTGTCGATGTCGGTATCGGTGATCAGCTTCCATTTGGTATTGACAGGAAAAGTGATTTTAAGCCGTTCTTTCCGCGCCGGTTTGCCCGCCCTGAATGTACCGCCGATCTGGTGAAACAAAGGGCCATAAATGCCGGAAGAAGCCCATAGCGTGGTAGCGGTTAACAGGTACGCCTTATTGTCGGTATAAGTAACAAATATGCTGGCAAAAAAAGTATCGGGATAGTTGGCTTCCGTGTGCATTTCATCCAGCCACAGCATCCGTTTGCCGTTGTTCATCATACTCCCGGAATCTATTAACCTGAAATAAGGGTTGTGGCTGGTATAATTTAACAGCTTCTTTACCACTTTATCCACATTGGATCCGGGCTCCTCCATGATGCTGATATTGAAGTTTTCCGGCGCTTGCCGGCTGCTGTCGCTTAAAAGCCGTTGTGCTACAAATTTCAGCGTAGCCACTTTATTGTTTTTCCATACCCGCCAGCCCTGGGGTACGCCTACGGAAAAGTGATGAAGGGTATCCTTATAATCAGATAATTCCTGCGCACTGGCAAAAAATGGAAACAGTATCAAACAACAAATCAGTAAATGTTTCATCCCGGGTCATTTAACCCACAAAGAAACATTTTTTTTCAGAGAGAAGTCTTGTTGATAATTTTCCGGGTAGGGAAGAAATTATATACCCATGTAAACAGACATGCCGATTAACAGCATACCGAGATGATGTTCTGCTTTCAGTTCCCTGCGTAATACCTGTAAAGCCTTACTCATGTGCTTTTCTACTGTTTTTACAGAGATGCCCATTTCCTGTGCAATCGCTTTGTAGCCCATATTACCATAGTAGCTAAGCATAAAAACTTCTCTGCATTTGAGTGGGAGGGTATTAATACTGCGGGCAATCTGGTTTTTCAGTTCATGCTGTTCGAGCTGCACAGGTTGTACCACCTCCTGTTGCCAGGCTTGCCTGATCAGCACCTGGTGGTGGTTTTCCTTTAGCAGCTTATTGCGTAATAAATTAGATACTTTGTATTTTACGGCATTGTTCAGATAACCGTTGATATTTACATCTGCTGCTATTTCTTCTCTCCTCAGGTATAAACTGATAAACACATCCTGTATAATATCCTTTACCTGCTCACGGTCTTTCAGAATACGGAAAGCCTGGTTGCTCAGCGCTGTTACCGAATATGCGTACAGCTGCTCAAACGCTTTTGTATCGCCTTTCCTGGCCTGCTGCCACAAACTATTGCCCGTATGTTCGCTGCTGGAGTAGATAAGAATCCGGTTTTGCCAGCAAAGATATTTACAGAAACAAGCTTTGTATGTTAAGTTATGGTAAACAAGTTTTCCAATGTTAACTAAATATGAATTCCCGCTTTTTCGGAAAAATGAGATGGGGGTAAATGATCGCTGAGGTGATAAGTATAGCAAACATGCATACTAATGACGCCATCGCGCCTGCAATATTTACTCGAAAAATACCTGGAAGGAACCGCTACCAACGCAGAGCTGGCAGAATATGATCAATGGTATGAACAACAGCAGCAGGACGGTGACACACCGGCGTTTACTGCTGCTGAAACAAAAGAAATGTACACGGTGATCGCCGACCGTATCAACAACCGCCGCAGAATAATATACCTGCGTTGGGCAGCAGCAGCGGCTGTTATACTGCTTGTTGCCTGCAGCCTATGGATGTTCAGAACTACGCCGTCGCCTGCACGGCAAATGGCAACGGCGGTGGCAGTAACAAAAACAGATACTACCGTCATCGAAAATAAAACGGGGCAGCAAAAGTCCGTTCAACTGCCGGATGGTTCGCAGGTGGTGCTGTATCAACAATCAGCCATAAGTTTCGCCGCGCCGTTCGGGCAGAAAGACAGGATCATTCAGCTCCGTGGAAAAGGTTTTTTTAACGTGGCTAAAAGTGCGCCACTGCCCTTTACTGTACTCAGTGAAGGAGTTAGCACCACCGCACTGGGCACCTCTTTTACCATTGCCACTATCCGCAACGAAGTAAAGGTATTACTGCACACGGGTAAGGTAATGGTGAAATCAAAGGAACAAATACGCTACCTGTTGCCGGGGCAACAAATGGTTTGTAACACACTTACCGGCGTCAGTCATTTACAAACGGCGGAAAATAATAAAGTAATAGCGCCACCGGCCATTGCGTTTGGATCACTGCGGGGCTTTACAGCCAGCTTCGACCAGGTGCCTTTGTCCGGCGTATTAGATACTATTGCCAGGGGCTACCACGTAAGCATCAGCAAAAACGCGGCAGCTTTTGATGATATCGCTTTTTCAGGGATGATCAGGGGCACCGATTCACTTGCACAGGTACTGCATCGCATGGCCATGTTGCACGACTTAAAAATAATACCAACACGTACCGGTTACCGTATAGAAAAAAATCATTAACTAAATATTTGCGCATTATGACACATCGCTACCTGCTAGCGAAGGGCGGAGCTTTGCCCCTTCACAACCGGCAGTCAGGTTCCAGGTATGGCCTTAAATTTTTTGGCCTGCTGTTACTGATGGCTTTTATCAACCTGTTGCCCGCACAGGCACAAAAGAAAACATGGATCAAAGGCTTAATTGAAGATGAAAAGGGACAACCGGTGCCAGGTGCTTCTGTTCAACTGAAGAGCGGAACAGACAGCATTAAGAGCTTTGCGGTAACCAATGAAAAAGGTGTTTTTGTTTTTGATAATTCACATCAGCAGGGCCCCTTTATTTTTACTATCGCTTATGTGGGATATGTAACCCAAACGATTACTAAAAACAGCCTGGATCCGCAAAAGGAACAATCTATTTATGTGGTGCTAAAGGAATCTTCCGCAGCACTCAGCGAAATAGTAGTAGTGGGCTACGGTACCCAAAAGAAATTAAACCTTACCGGCGCCGTTGACCAGGTAGGAAAAGAAGTATTTGAAAACAGGCCTATGACCAGCGCCACCCGTGGCCTGCAGGGCGTGCTGCCAAACCTGAACATACGTATGACCGATGGAAAACCTATCCGTGGCGCCACTTACAACGTAAGAGGTACCACCTCTATCGGCGCCGGCGGCAGCGCACTGGTACTGATAGATGGCGTACCGGGAGATCCTAACCTGTTAAATCCGAATGATATTGAAAGCGTATCAGTATTGAAAGATGCTGCCTCTGCCGCCATCTACGGCGCCAGGGGAAGCTTTGGCGTAGTACTTATCACTACCAAAGCCCCTGCAAAAAATAATACGCAGCTCACTTATTCCAGCAACTACTCCCTGAACGACCGCACCATCAAACCGCAGTTTATAACAAACGGGTACGAATGGGCGAAGAATTTTGATGAAGCATATTACGCGTGGAACGACTATAAATCACACCCGGCAAAGGCTAACAGCGTATTTCCGTTTTCACTGGATTATCTCGACGAACTGAAACGCCGTAACGATGACCCGTCGCTGCCAAAAACAGATATAGACCCGGCTACCGGCAATTATGTTTATTATGGTAATACCGATTGGTTTAAAGAATTGTATGCAGATAAAAATCCTGCTACCGAACAAACCCTGTCGGCCTCCGGTGGTAACGCCAAATCAGAATATTATCTCTCCGGCAGATATATGTCGCAGAATGGTATTTTCCGTTATAACCCCGATAAATTCAAAATGTATAACATCCGGGCAAAAGGTGCAGTAAGACCATTTGACTGGTTAAAACTTGAAAACAATTTTGACTTTTCGCAGCGTACCTATTTCTTCCCGATACTGAACCATCCCAGCAATACGCCGGTGTGGAGAAGAATTTCCGACGAGGCTTTCCCGGTTGCCATGCTCAAAAATCCGGATGGCTCCCTTACAGAAAATGCGGCCATCGTATTCGGCAGCTTCATCAGCGGGGGGAACTATTCTGATCAAACACAGTTACTGCTGAGGAATACTTCGCGTTTTACCACCTCCTTCCTGCATGACAAGCTTCATGTAAATGGCGACTTCACCTATGCGTATACTTCCAGCGTGGAAACGCGTTTATACACGCCGGTGCCTTACAGCCGGAAGCCCGGTGAAACCCTGGTACGCGGTGAAAGCAAGATGAATGAGGAAAACGACCGCACCACTTATACGGGTATGAACTTCTATGCCGACTACGAGCAACGTGTGGCAAAAAATACTTTCAAAATACTGGTAGGATATAATTACGAAAATACCCTGTTCAAATCCCGTTACTATCAGCACGATGGCATGATCAATGCCAGTCTGCCTGATTTTTCCCTGATGAACGGACTGAACTATATCCTTACCGGTGGCGGTTATGAATGGCGTACTATGGGCGGCTTCTTTCGCCTCAACTACAATTACGACGACCGCTACCTGCTGGAAATAAACGGACGTTATGATGGCTCTTCCAAGTTCCCGGAATCCCAGCAGTTTGGCTTCTTCCCATCTGCTTCTGCCGGATGGAGAGTATCCAAAGAAAAGTTCTGGCAGGTGTCGCCCAAAGCCATCAGCGATTTAAAATTACGGGCTTCCTATGGCGCGCTCGGAAATGGAAACGTGAATCCTTACCAGTTCCTGCAAACCATGTCGGTGAGTAAATTGCCTATGTCTGTTAACGGTATTTTACCGGACTATACACAGCAACCCAATGTAATTCCGAACGGCCTTACCTGGGAGAAGTCCACTACGCTGAATGGCGGTATCGATGTGGCTTTCCTGCAAAGCCGGCTGAAGGTTTCGTTTGATAAATATACCCGCAATACCACTAATATGTTTACCGTTGGATTGCCGGTTCCCGCAGTATTTGGTACCAGCGTACCCAAGGGGAATTATGCTGATCTGCAAACAAAAGGCTGGGAATTATCAGTGAACTGGAGCGATCAGTTTAAGGCAGGCAATCAACCTTTTGCCTATTCATTTGGCGTGGTGCTGTCCGATTACCAGTCATATATTACCCGCTTCAATAATCCTAAAAAACTGATCAACACCTATTACGAGGGAATGAAGGTGGGAGATATGTGGGGCTTCGTAAATGATGGCTATTTCCAGAGCCAGGATGAAATCAATAAGTATGATATTGACCAGTCATTCATCCGCGTATCTAATGCCAATGTGCTTATGCCGGGGGATATCCGTTTTAAAAACCTCGACGGTGATAAGAAAATTACGCAGGGTAAAGGTACGGTAGATGATCCGGGCGATCAGCGCATCATCGGTAATACAGAACCGCGTTATGCATTTGGGATCACCGGCAGCGCCAACTGGAATAATTTCTTCCTGAGCTTCTTCTTCCAGGGTATTGGCAAACGCGACTGGTGGCCAGGTACGGACGCTTCGCTTTTCTGGGGACAATACAACCGCCCCTATAGCTGGATGCCGGAAGAAATTATGGATAACCGCTGGTCGGAAACCAACCGCGATGCTTACTTCCCGCGTTTCAGGGGATACACCGCGCTTAACTCCAATGCGGAGCTTACCGTACAGCAATCGAAATATGTACAGAATGCTGCCTACATCCGTTTGAAAAATCTGACAATAGGCTATAACCTGCCGGCAGCATTGATTTCAAAGATAAAGATGAAGAACGCACGCCTGTATTTTACTGGTCAGAACCTGTGGACCTGGTCGCCGATGTATAAGATCATGAAAACTTTTGACCCTGAAGTTATTGAAGGTTCCGATCCGGAGCTGAATAACAACGCAGCTGGTATTGGCGCCGGTAACGGTATGGCGTATCCCATGCTGAAAACATATACCGTTGGATTGAGTGTAACTTTTTAATGATTAATGCTTATTAAGATGAAAAATAGTGTTTACTTGTTATTGATCCTGGCAATGGTGTCCTGTAAAAAGGACCTAAACCTGAAACCGTTTGATAAACTAAGTCCTGATAACGCGTTTAATACAGAGGCCGATCTGCAGCTGTATGCCAACTCTTTCTATAAAATATTGCCGGATGGCAGCAGCATTATCCGCGGAGATGTGATGAGCGATTATATGGGAGGGAAAGATGTGAACAATTATATCATTCCAGGCGCTTATACGGCTACGCAATCCACTGGATGGAGCTGGGGGGATCTGCGTAATGTTAACTATTTCCTGGAGCATTACGGGCAGGCAAAAATTCCTGACGAAGCAAAGAATCACTATGCAGGAATGGCGCGCTTTTTCCGGGCTATGTTCTATTTCGAAAAAGTGAAACGTTTTGGTGATGTACCCTGGTATAGCAAAACGATGACCATTAACGACCAGGATCTGTACAAGGGCCGCGACCCGCGCACCATGGTGATGGACAGCGTGCTGGCCGACCTGGATTTTGCCTGCGCCAATATCCGTTCCAAAAAAGATAATACCTGTTCGCAGATCACTAAATGGGTGGCGCTGGCCTTTAAATCAAGGGTATGTTTGTTTGAAGGAACTTTCCGGAAATATCACCCGGAAATGAGTTTGCCGGATAACGCAAAATGGTTGCAGGCAGCAGCAGATGCGGCAGATGAAGTGATAAAAAGTGCGCAGTATTCGCTGAACACTGCCGGCGATCAAACCATGACTTACCGCAATCTCTTCATCAATGAAACGCCGAATGCCAGCGAAGTAATACTGGCTTATGTATGTAATAAAAGTTTACGTGTATTCAACGATGCCAACTGGTATTTTACCAGCGCCACCTATGGTAACAGGATCAGCCTGATAAAAACATTTATGGATACCTACCTCAATATCGATGGCAGCCGTTTTACCGATACGCCGGGATTTGATACCCTGCACTTTGAACAGGAAGTAAAGAACCGCGACCTGCGTTTACAGCAAACCATCCGTATGGGGAATTACAAACGCGACGGACAAATAGCCCCGCCTGATTTTACATATACCTATACAGGTTACCAGCCGCTGAAGTTCACCATGGATTCAAAAGCAACCGACGGCGTGGCGGAGAATAACAACTCAATTCCGATCATCCGCTATGCGGAGGTGCTGTTAAACAAGGCGGAAGCTAAAGCAGAGCTGAATGGCTTTACGACGGAAGACTGGAACAGCACTATTCGCCCGTTAAGACAACGTGCCGGCTTAAAAAATACAGATATGCCGCAGCTTATTGATCCGTACCTGGCAGCTAAATATTACCCGGGTGTGAAAAGTGTGGCGCTGATGGAAATCCGTCGTGAACGTGGTATTGAACTGATCCTGGAAGGGTTCCGTTTTTACGACCTGATGCGCTGGGGCCTGGGCTCTTTGCTCACTAATCCGTATGTGGGTTTATATGTACCTGCTATGGATGTGTTAATGGATTTAAATGAAGATGGTAAACCGGATGTTTCATTCGTCAAAAAAATTCCGGCAACAAAGGTTCCCGGCGTATATTATTTCCTCATTGATGGCGACCAGACAAAATTATCTGCCGGTAACAGTGGTAATCTGATCTGGCTGGGTAATATCAACAGGAAATGGGAAGATTATAAATACGTATATCCGATCCCGTATAACGACCTGGTGCTGAACCCTGCATTGTTACAAAACCGTTTGTGGGAATAATATTAAAATATACAGGCATGAAAAAAGTAACCCTTATAACGCTGTTGCTGCTGGCTGGACTTATGTCTTTTTCGCAGAAAGCAAATCATGTGGTACTGATTACCATTGATGGCTTCCGGCCGGATTTTTATACCGATCCTTCCTGGGGAATGGTGAACCTGCGCATGATGAAAGAGAAAGGCGTGTATGCAGATGGTGTAAACAGCGTGTTTCCAACCGTTACCTATCCCAATCACACGTCATTGATTACGGGTGTAACGCCGGCCAAACACGGGATTTACTACAATACGCCGTTTGAGCCAAAGGGAAGCACCGGTACCTGGTATTTTTACTACGACAGTATCAAGTCGCCCACCCTGTTCGATGCGGTGCATAAAGCCGGGAAAACTTCTGCTAACGTTATCTGGCCGGTAACAGTAGGGGCGCCGATTGATTATAACATCCCGGATGTATGGCCTATCGGTAAAAAAGACCGCAGGGAAATCATGGCGCAATTGAGTACGCCGGTTTCTCTCTGGAAAGAGGTACAGGACAACGCCACTGGTAAACTGGGACTAAAGGATTTTACCATGGAAGATGAAGAAATGATCCTGGATGAAAATGTGGCCCGCATGGCGGCTTACCTGATCGCTACCTATAAACCGGCGTTTACCACGCTGCACCTGGCCTGTACTGATCATTATGAGCATGAGCAGGGCCGCGACGGATTTTTGGTAAGAAAAGCCGTAGCCGGGGCCGACCGTGCACTGGGCACTATTATAGAGGCGCTCAAACGTGCAGGCATATACGATAGCACCGCCATTATCATTACCGGGGATCACGGATTTGTGGATATCAGCAAAACATTTTCTCCCAATGTGTTGCTGGCGAAAAACGGGTTGTTGAATAATGTGATTGCGGGCGACTGGAAAGCCCAGTTCCATAGTTCCGGTGGGGCTGCCTTTCTGCATCTGAAAGATGAAAAGGATATAGCCACCCGTAACAAGGTATTAAGTCTGCTGCAATCGCTACCTGCTGACCAACAGCAGCTATATAAAATTATAGATCATAAAAAGCTGGAGGAAGCGGGTGCTGATCCGCATGCGGCTTTTGCGCTGGCAGCATCGCCTGGTGTGACCATTGGTGGCGCCGTTACCGGGGAACTGGTAAAAGGTGCAAAGGGAGGAACCCATGGTTATTTTCCGGATTTTAAGGAGATACAAACAGGCTTTGTAGCCTTTGGCGCCGGGATCGCCGCCGGTGGCCATGTAAAGGAAATGAATGTTACAGATGTGGCGCCCGTGGCAGCACAGCTGCTGGGGTTGTCGCTGGGAAAAACAGATGGTAAAATACCGGTGGGCGTATTGGCGAAATAATATATTGCATTAATGATAAAAAGTGGTTGATCATTTTTTAATGGTCAGCCATTTTTTATACTACTAAGTCTGGCAAGCCTTCATATGTTACCGGTGCAATGACTGCGGCGTCATCCGGCTTTACTTTGCGGACTGAGTTTACGGGCCAGTAATCCAGTTGTGCCGGTGATAATTCGTATTGGAGTATTTCACGTATATCCGTATCTGTTAGTTCCGGCTGTAACCAGCGTTGTGCCAGCTCATTAGTAAGCATCATCGGCATTCGGCCGGCATTGTCGCCGCCATTATGGATTTGCGTCATCACCTGGTTGGCGTTGCGGGTAAGCAGTGTGAACGTGGGGATGCGCGTTGGTTTATCCACATCCCAGGAGTTAGAGAAGGCCCATAATCCTGCAATAAAAAAGATATCCTGTTCTTTTGATTTTATATAGTAGGCTACCTTATTTTTCCACCCGGGGATTTGCCGGTATTCAAAGAACCCGGTAGCGGGTACCAGGCAACGCTGATGCCGGATGGCATTCCACATGGTACCGTTTTCCAATACTTTTTCGCTCCGTGCATTCAGGAAAAGCTGTCGTTGTCTTTTTACTTTTTCGAGGGTATCCAGCATTTTAGGAACAGGGCCCCAGGTAAATTTCTGCAGCTTCAGTCCATCATTGTTGGTGATCACCGGCCATTGCGGATACGACATACCGATCTTATGCCATGTGGGATCAAAATCAATATCCAGGTTGGCCTGCAGTTGCGGGAGGTACTTAAATATGCTCTCAATGTTGGTGGTAAAGGCGATATCGTAACACATAATTTTTTAGTCGTAATCTATATCGGATAAAGGTACTTTTATTTCCTCATCTCTATACTTCAGTGAAAAATACAATTCACCATAATGCAGAAATAGTTCAGCGTTTACTTCTTCTGATTTTTCCGGCCGCCATTTTGTTTTGAGCGAAATATATTTTCTTACGGCGGGATCCATATACAATGGTGGATCCCATACCTGCTGCTGTAACAGGGACGCATATACTTTGTATCCGGGTGGCTGTGCGGCTGCCTTATACAGTTTTACTATTTCTTCCCGGTGATGTGCCTGGTAAATATATTTCCGTTGGTCGAAACGAATATGTTGAAAGTGTTGATTGGCTTCCCCGATATCTTTATATGGCGTAATCAGGAATACTTCTTTGATATGGACGTCGGTATCCGCCCGTCCCGCCGGGAATCCCTGGCGAACAAATAGCGTAAAGCCGTTTTCAAGCAGCGCTTTTACCAGCGCAGGAGATAATAATGCGAGAGGATTATGCATAACTGCCGTTTTCACTATTTACGCATATCTACAATCACGGCAGTTACTACACCCCATACCTGGAAGTCTGCATCTTCTGTTATAATGATGGGTTTATAAAAAGCATTTTCGGGATGTAATACCCAGCTGCGGCCGGCTTTTACCAGTCGCTTTACGGTGTACTCCCCATTGAGTGCCGCTACAATAATATCGCCGGTGCCGGGGCGTATGGAACGGTCTACCACGGCCATACAGCCATCGGGGATACTGGCGTCGGTCATGCTGTCGCCTTTGACCCTGATAATGAAAGTGGTGGCGGGGTTAGGTTGCAGGATCCGGGAAAGATCAATTTCTTCTTCCTGGTAATCCAGTGCGGGGGTAGGAAACCCTGCAGGGATGCTGGTATTAAAGAAGGGCAGGGTTATATTCAACTCGCTCATTTTCAATGCTTCCATATAACTATCATTTATATAATTACTAATATTATTAGCAAAATAAAGCTAAAATAATTAGTTTAAAAAATCAATTAACAGATCGTTTGCAAACGCCGGAAATGTGCATGGGGCTTAAGTTGTAGTGGATCAGCGAGATGCGTGGAGTGGTTGGTAAAACAGGCGCAGTGAGAATTTTTTATGTGAGCTTTTTTAATAAAAGCTACGCGCTGCCTAAGCAATCCGGGACGCAGTTTGTCTCTTCGCCCTTTCCCATCCCCATTTTACCAAATAATAGATAAGCGCTAATATTTAATTAATATCAAATTTCCAAAAAAAGTGTTTGATTTTTAATTTTACTTGCTATTTTTGCACTCGAAATTATGAAGACAAACATACATATCCATCATCACCATCATTTCTTACCACAACGGTAGGCTGGGATGATAATGTGTATATCACTATATTAAATCATCAACAGGGGCTTACCGGAGAGGTAAGCCCCTTTTTATTTTATCCGGGATGAAATTGAAAATTGCAATCCAGAAATCAGGCCGCCTGCACGATGATTCCATCAAATTACTGAAGGAATGCGGCATCGACATCAACAATGGTGTTAATAAGCTGAAAACAGAAGCGACTAACTTCCCGCTGGAAGTATTCTTCCTGCGCGATGATGATATTCCGCAATACATTGAAGACGGTGTGGCAGATATAGGAATTGTAGGTGAAAATGTAGTGCTGGAAAAACAAAAGCAGGTGAATATTGTGCAGAAGCTCGGCTTTGGCAAATGCCGCCTGTCGATGGCAGTGGAAAAATCGGTGGACTATACCTCCGTGAAAGATCTGCACAACAAAAGAATTGCTACCAGCTATCCGGTGATCGTGGAAGAATTCCTGCAACGCAACGGTATTTCGGCAGAAATTCATGAAATCAGCGGTTCGGTGGAAATTGCGCCTGGTATTGGCTTGGCGGATGCTATCTGCGACCTCGTCAGCAGCGGTTCCACACTGTTTATGAACGGCCTCAAGGAAGTGGAAACAGTATTGAAATCAGAAGCCGTGCTGGCCGCCTGTCACAACCTGAAACCGGAACAACAGCTGTTGCTGGATAAATTATTATTCCGCATACAGGCCGTGAAAAAAGCGAAGAACAATAAATATATTTTGCTCAACGCACCTAATGATAAACTGAATGAAATCATCGGACTGCTGCCAGGTATGAAAAGTCCTACCGTACTGCCTTTGGCAGAAGCCGGCTGGAGTTCTGTTCATTCCGTGCTGAATGAAAATGATTTCTGGGATATTATCGAAAGCCTCAAAGAGGCTGGTGCACAGGGTATCCTGGTAGTGCCCATCGAAAAAATGGTGATTTAATAAAAGAGGTAAACGATGCAAACAACCAGATTTCCTGATAAAAGTACCTGGGCTACATTGCTGCAACGCCCTGTGATGGATACGTCGGCGCTTGAAAAGAAAGTAAACGATATCCTGCAGGAAGTACGTACCGGCGGCGACCAGGCCATTAGAAAATTTGCAGCTGAATTTGATAAGGTAACGCTGAATGAATTACAGGTAGCGCCTGCCGCTTTCGCAGCGGCGGAAGCTACGCTGGATCCGGCACTGAAAGCAGCGATACAGCAAGCCGCAAAAAATATTACCACCTTTCACCGCGCACAGCAGGAAAAGGTACAGGTGATAGAAACCATGCCCGGCGTGCAATGCTGGCGCAAGCCGGTGGCTATTCAAAAGGTTGGTTTATATATTCCCGGTGGTTCCGCACCGCTGTTCTCTACCATCCTGATGCTGGGTATACCAGCTATGATAGCGGGTTGTAAGGAAATAGTACTGTGCACACCTTCACTGCATCCCGCCATTTTATATACGGCACAGCTGATCGGGATCGACAAAGTATTTACTATTGGCGGTGTGCAAGCCATTGGCGCCATGGCCTATGGTACGGAAACGGTGCCGCAGGTATATAAGATCTTTGGCCCCGGAAACCAGTATGTTACCTGTGCAAAGCAACTGGTCAATAAAAGCGGCGTGGCCATCGACATGCCGGCTGGCCCTTCTGAGGTAGCAGTGCTGGCTGATGACAGCTGTAAGCCGGCCTTTGTGGCCGCCGATCTCCTGTCGCAGGCCGAACATGGCCCCGATAGCCAGGTGGTGTTGGTAACTACCAGCGAAACAGTGCTCACCAATGTAACCAACGCGTTAAGTAAACAGTTGAACGACCTGCCCCGCAAAGGCATCGCCACCGCTGCGCTGGAAAACAGTAAGATGATCCTGGTAGCAGATATGGATACAGCTATTGATATGCTGAACGCTTATGCACCGGAGCACCTTATTTTAGCCTGTGAAGGAGCCGAAAATATAGCAGACAAGGTGACGGACGCCGGCTCTGTTTTTATGGGGAATTATACCCCTGAAAGTGCGGGCGATTATGCCTCCGGTACCAATCACACCCTGCCTACCAATGGTTATGCCAGGGCTTACAGTGGCGTTTCGCTGGACAGCTTCGTGAAAAAGATTACTTTTCAGCAGATATCCCCCGAAGGACTGCGGAACATCGGTGCCACCATAGAAGCCATGGCCGCCGCCGAAGGACTCGAGGCACATAAGAACGCCGTTACCGTCAGATTGAAAGTGCTGGAATATACCGGCTCAGTTATAACAGAATAATCAACGTAATATGTTTAATCTCGATACCCTGGTAAGGGAAAACATAAAGAAACTGGTACCTTATTCTACTGCCAGAGATGAATTTAAAGGAGAAGCTTCCATCTTCCTGGATGCTAATGAGAATAACTTCGGATCCCCGCTGCCGGTGAATTACAACCGCTATCCCGATCCGATGCAATGGCAGCTGAAGTATAAAATTGCGGACATTAAAGGTGTGCCTCCGCAGAATATTTTTATCGGTCACGGCAGCGATGAGGCCATAGACGTGCTTTACCGCTCCTTCGTAAACCCCGGTGTGGATAACGTGATCCTTTGTCCGCCCACTTACGGCATGTATGAAGTAAGTGCGCATATCAATGATGCCGTGATCCGCAAAGTAACGCTGACAGAAGATTTCCAGCTAGATATCCCTGCCCTGCAACAGGCCATAGATGCGAATACAAAACTTATCTTCATCTGTTCTCCCAATAATCCGACGGGGAATTCTATCAACCGCTCAGATATAGAACTGCTGCTGAATAATTTCGATGGCATTGTGGTGATAGATGAAGCATATATCAATTTCTCCCGTCAGAAAACTTTTATACAGGAACTCACGGATTACCCGAACCTCGTGGTGATGCAAACATTATCGAAAGCATGGGGACTGGCCGGACTCCGTATTGGAATGGCGTTTGCCAGCGAAGATATAGTGAACACCCTGAACAAGGTGAAACCTCCCTATAACATCAGCCAGGCCACCAACGAGCTGGCCCTGCAGGCGTTGGAAAACGTACACCAGGTAAATGAATGGATCCGCGAAATCGTGATAGAACGTGACCTGCTCTCTGCTGCATTGATACAATTGCCGGAAGTACTGCACATCTATCCCAGCGACGCCAGCTTTATACTGGTGAAAACCACCGATGCAAAAGGGATTTACAACTACCTGGTTGAACAGGGAATTGTTGTCCGCGACCGTTCCAAAGTAGAACTGTGTATGGGCTGCCTGCGCATTACCATAGGCACGCCCGCAGAAAACCTGCGCCTGCTGGAAGTATTGAAATCTTTTAACCTGAAAACAGCCACAACTGCATCCGCATGAAACGAGTGCTCTTTATAGACCGCGATGGCACCCTGATCAAAGAAGTGCCGCCAACATACCAGATCGACAGCCTGGACAAAGTGGAATTTTATCCCAAAGTATTTGTGAATATGGCGAGGATCGCCGCAGAGCTGGACTATGAGCTGGTGATGGTAACCAACCAGGATGGTTTAGGCACCGATTCATTCCCGGAAAACACCTTCTGGCCCGCCCAGCAGATGATCATAAAGGCATTTGAAAACGAAGGGGTAAAATTTGATGAGATATTTATTGACCGCTCTTTTCCGGCCGATAATGCGCCTACCCGCAAACCCCGCACCGGTATGCTCACCAAATACCTCGATGGCAGCTACGATCTCGCCAATTCCTTTGTGATAGGCGATCGTATCACCGATGTGCAGCTGGCTAAGAACCTGGGCGCCAAAGCCATCTGGATCAACGAAGGAGCCGGCCTGGGCAATGCAGAGATCAGTGATGATATTACTGCCCTGCAACCCGTGATAGCATTGGAATCGACCGACTGGAACCGCATCTACGAGTTCCTGAAACTGGGGCTGAGAACAGTAACGCATGTACGAAAAACCAACGAAACGGATATCAGCATTGAACTGAACCTCGATGGTACAGGCAAAGCCAATATTCACACCGGTCTGGGCTTTTTTGACCACATGCTCGACCAGATCGCCCGCCACGGCGCCATAGACCTTAATATCACCGCAAAAGGCGACCTGCATATCGATGAACACCATACCATAGAAGATACCGGTATTGCACTGGGAGAAGCCATCGCCAAAGGACTGGGGGATAAACGCGGTATCGAAAGATATGGTTTCTGCCTGCCCATGGATGATTGCCTGGCCCAGGTGGGTATTGACTTTGGAGGCCGTAACTGGCTGGTATGGGAAGCGGAGTTTAAAAGGGAAAAAATAGGGGAGATGCCTACCGAAATGTTCTATCATTTCTTCAAATCCTTCTCAGATGGCGCTAAAGCCAACCTGAACATCAAGG
The DNA here is from genome assembly GCF_018224885.1 of Chitinophaga hostae. GTDB lineage: Bacteria > Bacteroidota > Bacteroidia > Chitinophagales > Chitinophagaceae > Chitinophaga > Chitinophaga hostae. The sequence continues at coordinate 291,583 of NZ_JAGTXB010000002.1, forward strand.
CGGAAGGAGAAAATGAGCACCATAAAATAGAGGCCATCTTTAAAGCATTTGCCAAAGCCATCAAAATGGCGGTAAAACGCAATCCTTATAATATGCAGCTTCCCTCTACAAAAGGAGTGCTGTAGCGGGAATGAGCGCCTTCGGCGCTTGTCTTTGTCCAGGATTAAACTGATTTTGATGATTTTGATGATTTTGTTTTATCAGATATCATCTTTCAAAAAGAAATAAAATCATCAAAATCATCAAAATCAGTTTAATCCTGGACAAAGACAAAGGCCGAAGGCCTTCCATTTTTCAAAAAAAATTTGCATATTCTAAAAAAATATTCCATTTTTGTTCTCGCTATGCAAAATATCATTACAAACAAACATTGGTGGTGGCACGGAATCAATTCCTGATCTGTGTTACAGTGCCATGTTTCGTTTAGAAATATATTTGGAAGGCCCGCTGTTACACAGCGGGCCTTCCGGCTTTTTATACCATTCCATTTCAAAAAGAAAACAAACACTTCACCCAATATATCATGCGTACCATCCAAGTAAAAACGAGATCCAAACAGATGCTGGCAGACGTTTTCACGCCAGTAGGGATCTATCTGCGGCTCCGCGATAAATTCCCGGGTTCTATCCTCCTTGAAAGCACGGACTACAGGACCAGTGAAAACAGCTACTCCTTCATTTGCGTGAAACCAATTGCAGGTATAGAAGTGACTTCCACCTCCCAGTTTGAGTTCAAATATCCCAACCAGCCTGTAGAAAAGAAAGAATTAAAGAGTAAGGAAAGCGTTTTGGATGAACTGCAAAAATTCCTGGGTAATTACTCCTTCACCGGCACACACCCGGTACCAGCGGTACAGAGCCTCTTCGGCTACACCACCTTCGATGCGGTACAATTCTTCGAAACCATCGAATTCAATAAAAAGAAACAACAGGCAACTGATAACACCATCCCACTGATGCGTTATCGGTACTATCAATATGTAATAGCGATCAATCACTTTAAAGATGAACTCTTTTTATGTGAAAACCAGGTGGAGGGGCTCGACAGCGAATTTGAACTGGTAGAGTCGCTCATACGGCACAAAGATTCCCCCGGGTATCCCTTTGCCGCTACCGGGGAAGAGAAAAGCAATATGACGGATGCGGAATATATGCAGATGGTAGAACAAGGTAAACAACATTGCTTCCGCGGAGATGTTTTCCAGGTAGTACTTTCCAGGGCCTTCCAACAATCCTTCACCGGCGACGAATTCAACGTATACCGCGCGCTCCGCTCCATCAACCCCTCACCTTATCTCTTCTTCTTCGATTACGGCGATTACAAATTAATGGGTTCCTCACCGGAAGCACAGATCGTTATTAATAACGGCAAAGCTACCATACACCCGATTGCCGGCACTTTCCGCCGTACCGGAGATGATGCACAGGATAAAATGCTGGCAGATAAACTGCTGGAAGATCCAAAGGAAAATGCGGAACACGTTATGCTGGTAGACCTTGCCCGCAATGACCTCAGCAGAAACGCCACCAACGTAGAAGTAGCTTCCTACCGGAAAGTACACTTCTACTCACATGTCATCCACCTCGTAAGCGAAGTAACCGGTAAAGTAGATCCAACCATCAATCCATTTACATTGCTGGCATCTTCTTTCCCGGCAGGCACCTTGTCCGGCGCACCAAAATACCGGGCCATGGAAATCATCGATCAGTACGAACCCACCGCACGTGGCTTCTATGGCGGTTGTATAGGCGCTGTTGGCTTCAACGGCAACTTCAACCACGCCATCATGATCCGCTCCATTCTCAGTAAAATGAATACCCTGTACTACCAGGCCGGCGCCGGTGTGGTAGCCAAATCAGTGGCTTCCTCAGAACTGGAAGAGGTAAACAACAAACTCAATGCGTTAAAACAAGCCATTCTGCTGGCACAAAAAATTTAGTATGAACATCCTCGTTTTTGATAATTACGACTCATTTACATATAACCTCGTTCACCTCGTGGAAAAGATCATCAACGGCAAAGTAACCGTTGTCCGCAACGATGAAATTCCATTGGAAAAAGTGAACGCCTACGATAAAATTATTTTGTCACCAGGCCCTGGTATCCCGGAAGAAGCAGGACTGCTAATCCCGCTTATCAAAGAATATGCACCCACCAAATCCATATTTGGTGTATGCCTCGGACAACAGGCCATCGGACAAGCCTTCGGCGCATCCCTGACCAACCTGAAAGAAGTATATCACGGCGTGGCAACCAATGTGGATATCATCGCGGAAGATGGCCGTCTCTTTAAAGGAATGCCCCGGCAGATAGCAGTCGGACGCTATCACTCCTGGGTAATTGATGAAAGCACCATGCCTGCCGAACTGATTATAACAGCAAAAGATGCAGATGGCTACATCATGGCGGTACAACATAGCAAATATGATGTAAGTGGCGTGCAGTTTCACCCGGAAAGTGTACTGACTCCGCAGGGAGAACAAATCCTGAGAAACTGGCTGGAGCTGTAAGATATGGCAGACAGCTGATAGCTAACCGCTAACAGCCGTCTCTACTGGGCAATTTCACAGAAACATTATTTAACTGCTAACAGCTAAAAGCTAACAGCTTTATGAAAAAGATTCTCAATTTTCTCTTCGAACATAAAACATTCAGTCGCGAAGCGGCCAAAGATATCCTCATCAGCATTTCCAAAGGCATGTACAATGAAAGCGAACTGGCTGCTTTCATGACGGTATACCTCATGCGCAGTATCACTATCGACGAGCTGCTGGGCTTCCGCGATGCCTTGCTGGAACTCTGTGTACCCGTAAATCTTAACGGTTATGATGTGCTGGATATCGTAGGAACCGGTGGGGATGCAAAAAATACCTTTAATATTTCTACCTTGTCGTGCTTTGTGGTGGCCGGCGCAGGCGCCAAAGTTGCCAAACACGGTAACTATGGCGTATCTTCTGTCAGCGGCGCGTCCAATGTAATGGAGCTGGTAGGCTATAAATTTAAAAGCGACGACGCCAAACTGAGAGCAGAGCTGGAAGAATCAGGTATCTGTTTCCTCCACGCCCCGCTGTTCCACCCGGCACTGAAACATGTGGCCGGTATTCGCCGGCAGCTGGGCATCCGTACGTTCTTTAACATGCTGGGACCACTGGTAAATCCGGCCTTCGCCAAACATCAGCTGATCGGCGTATACAGCCTGGAAATGGCCAGGGTATACAACTACCTCTTCCAGCAAACGGATAAACAGTTTGTGATTGTACACAGCCTGGACGGATATGATGAAATATCGCTCACCGCCGATACCAAAGTGATCACCAACAAAGGTGAACAGGACTGGACCCCGGAACAACTGGGTAAACGTAAAGTACACCAGGAGGATATTTACGGTGGTAACAGCACAGAAGAAGCAGCAAAGATCTTTATGAAGATCCTGAAAGGAGAAGGTACCTGGGCACAGAACTCCGTTGTATTTGCCAACGCAGCAATGGGACTGTACAGCCTCGGAAAATATAATTCGTATGACGATTGCTTCGCCGCCGCGGTAGAATCCCTGGAGTCTGGTAACGCACATACAGCATTTAAAAAACTGATTGCCCTGCAGTCATAGTATCAGATAGCTTATTATGAAGAATATCCTGGCAGAAATAGTTGCTCACAAACATGTTGAAATTGCCGCACGCAAATTGCAGCGCAGCGCACAGGACCTGCAGCAGTCCCCCGGATTTGCCCGCGAAACATTATCGCTCCGTCAGTTCCTGCAACAGCCGGAAAAGACCGGCATCATCGCGGAATTCAAACGCCGGTCGCCCTCAAAAGGATTGATCAATGGCGAGGTCACCGTACAACAGGTAACTACGGCGTATACACGCTATGGGGCCTCCGGTTTGTCAGTACTCACCGATGAAAAATATTTCGGTGGTTCCTCCGATGACCTGCAACAGGCCCGCAGCTTTAACCAGATCCCCATTCTGCGCAAAGATTTTGTGATAGACGAATACCAGATACTGGAAGCTAAAGCCATTGGCGCCGACGTAATATTGCTCATCGCCGAATGCCTCAGCACAGCTGAGGTAGCACAACTCGCCGCTTTTGCACATAACCTGGGCCTGGAGGTATTACTTGAAGTACACAGCGAAGCGCAACTGGAAAAAGTAACCGAACATACACACCTGGTAGGTGTGAACAACCGCGATCTGGTTACCTTCCAGGTAGACTTTAACCGCTCCTGTGAGCTGGCGCCAAAAATTCCGGCCGATAAAATAAAGGTGGCGGAAAGCGGCATCAACGATCCTGCTGCCATCGTAACACTTAAAGCCGCCGGCTTCCAGGGCTTCCTGATAGGTGAGCATTTCATGAAGCAGGAAGATCCTGCCCGCGCCTTCGAAAATTTTGTACAAACGCTTCAGGATCTGCAGCATAAATAATAACAACATGCGTGTAAAAGTTTGCGGCATCACAAGAATAAAGGATTTGCAGGCGCTGGTAGCTAACAGCGTGGATTTTGCAGGCTTTATTTTTTACGAGAAATCACCGCGTTTTGCCGGGAACAAAATAGATCCAAGATCAGTACGCGAAACAACAGGTATCAAAAAAACAGGGGTGTTTGTTAATGCGTCCATTGAACAGATACAACGCACCATTGCAGATTATGCACTGGATTTTGTACAACTGCATGGCGATGAAACACCGGCATTTTGTGCTGCCATCCGGGAAGCAATCCCGGTGATTAAAGCTTTTCGTATAGGGGAAAACGTTAATTGGCAAACGGAAGTGGCGCCGTTTATCCCGGTAACAGATTATTTTCTTTTCGATACCGCTTCCGTGAAAGGGTATGGCGGTACCGGTGAGCGTTTTAACTGGGAGCTGCTGGCCACTTATCCATTTGATCATCCCTTCTTTTTAAGCGGAGGAATCACCCCGGAGCAGGCAACAGAAATCAGTGAGCTGCAATTACCGGCATTGTTTGCAGCAGATGTGAACAGTAAGTTTGAAGACAGTCCCGGTGTAAAAAACATAACGCTGGTAGAACATTTTGTAAAACAAATTCATTCATCAATAATAAAATAAACGGTCATGGATATTGCGATTAATACCGGCAACTCCAGGTATCAGGTGGATAAGAATGGCTATTATGGCAGATTTGGAGGGGCATACATTCCTGAAATGTTATACCCCAACGTGGAGGAATTACAATCCCAATACCTCAGTATACTAAGCGACCCTTCTTTTCAGCAGGAGTTTGAAGCTTTGCTTACAGACTATGTAGGCCGGCCTTCCCCGCTGTATTTCGCTAAACGTTTGTCAGAAAAATATAAGGCAAATATTTTCCTTAAAAGAGAAGATCTTAATCATACCGGCGCACACAAAGTAAACAACACCATCGGGCAGATCCTGCTGGCAAAACGCCTGGGTAAAAACCGCATCATCGCAGAAACCGGCGCCGGCCAGCATGGCGTAGCCACTGCTACAGTATGTGCGTTAATGGGACTGGAATGCGTGGTGTATATGGGAAGCATTGATATCGAGAGACAAGCACCCAACGTGGCCCGCATGAAAATGCTTGGCGCCACCGTAGTACCTGCTACCAGCGGCAGCAGAACGCTGAAAGATGCCACCAATGAGGCTATCCGCGACTGGATCAACAACCCGGTAGATACCCACTATATACTGGGCACCGCTGCCGGTCCGCATCCCTATCCCGATATGGTAGCCCGGTTCCAGTCAGTGATCAGCGAGGAAATAAAGAAACAGCTGCTGGCTAAAACCGGTAGCGAAAATCCTGACTATGTAGTGGCTTGTATTGGCGGTGGCAGTAACGCCGCCGGCGCTTATTTTCACTACCTGGACAGGGAAGACGTGAAACTGGTGGCCGTAGAAGCGGGAGGTAAAGGAGTACACAGCGGCTTTTCCGCCGCCACCACCCAATTGGGTACTATCGGGATTATCCACGCCAGCAAAACGTTACTGATGCAAACCAGCGACGGACAGATCACAGAACCGCATTCCATCTCCGCAGGACTCGATTATCCGGGTATCGGACCTATGCACGCACATCTGTACGAATCAGGGCGTGCACAGTTTCTTTCTGCCACCGATGATGAAGCCCTGGCTGCTGCCTATGAGCTGAGTTTGCTGGAAGGAATTATTCCTGCTATGGAATCGGCACATGCCCTGGCAAAATTGAAAGATCTGCCCCTGAAAAAAGAAGATGTAGTTGTGGTATGCCTTTCCGGTCGCGGTGATAAAGACCTGGAAACTTATATCCGTCACATGAATAAATAAAATGGATTATGCAAAATCGTATTGATCAACTGTTTGCCAAAAAGCAACACGGCGTTTTAAATATATACTGCACGGCTGGTTTCCCGGAACTAAACGATACCCTTCCGGTAATGACCGCCCTGCAGCAACATGGTGCGGATCTGATAGAACTCGGTATGCCTTTCTCGGACCCGCTGGCAGATGGCCCGGTAATCCAGGACAGCAGCACCAGGGCCCTGAAAAACGGCATGAGCCTGCATACCCTCTTTGAGCAACTCGCAGGCTTCCGGAATACCATACAGGTGCCCGTTATCCTCATGGGATATTTTAACCCGGTACTTACCTACGGCGTGGAAGCCTTCTGTGCCAAATGCGCGGAAGTCGGGATAGATGGTATTATAGTACCGGACCTGCCTATGGCCGAATACGAAAACGAATACAAACCGGTATTTGAAAAATATAACCTGCATCTTATCTTCCTGGTAACGCCAGAAACCAGCGAAGCCAGGATACGGAAAATTGATAGCCTTAGCAAAGGGTTTCTCTATGCCGTATCTTCTTCTTCCACTACGGGGAAAGACAAGGATATGAACGATCAGCAGGCCTATTTTGAAAGGCTGAAAGAATTACAACTCAGCAACCCGGTATTAATTGGTTTTGGTATAAAAGATAAAGCTACTTTTGATGCGGCAACGGCACATGCCAACGGCGCTATTATAGGAACAGCTTTTATAAAAGCCATCGAAAACAGCCGGAATATTGATGAAACGGTAAAATCATTTATTGAAACAATAAAATGAGAATTATGAATTACCAATTATGAATTACGGATCTGTAAATAGATCAACAAATACTGTAATTCGTAATTCATAATTCATAATTGGCAATTCATAATTCGTAATTCTTTTATGAAAACGGTTATCATAAAATACAACGCCGGTAATATCCGTTCTGTGCAGTTTGCATTGGAGCGTTTAGGCGTGAACGGTACTGTTACTGATGATCACGAGGAGATCATGGCGGCCGATAAGGTTATTTTTCCCGGTGTAGGAGAAGCCAGTACGGCAATGCAATACCTGAAAGAAAGAAAACTGGATAAGGTGATTGGCGGCCTGAAACAGCCGGTACTGGGTATTTGCCTGGGTATGCAGCTGCTGTGCCGGCATTCGGAAGAAAATAATACGGATTGCATCGGTGTGTTTGATGTAAACGTAAAGCGCTTCCAGTCACCGGTGGAAAACCTGCTTAAAATACCACAAATAGGCTGGAACAATATTACGGGTTTGCATAGTGTAGTATTTGAACATGTACCGGAAAACGCCTACATGTATTTCGTGCACAGCTACTATGCTGCACTTGGCGCAGATACCGTAGCCATCACCAATTACGTGATCAACTACAGCGCTGCACTGCAAAAAAATAATTTCTATGCAGTACAGTTTCACCCGGAAAAATCCGCTGAAGCAGGCGCACGTATTATTGAAAACTTTTTGAATCTCTGAGATGAATATCCGCAGGATCAGTGCAGACGATACGTTACAACTCCGCCGGGATGTATTGTACCCCAACGAATCATTGTCGGCCGTAAAGGTAGATCATGATGAAGACGGATTACACTTTGGCGTTTTTGATCACGGACAACTGGTAACAGTGGTATCCCTTTTCCTGGAACGCGACAGCGCCCAGTTCCGTAAGCTGGCTACCCTGCCGGCTGCACAGGGAAAAGGGTATGGTAAAGCTGTACTCGCGCACCTTGCAGGTATCTGCAAAAAAGAAAATATAAAATTGCTCTGGTGTAATGCCCGTGATACAGCAGTCGGTTTTTATGACAGGTTGGGATACACTGCAAAGGGTGATTATTTTGTAAAGGGCGGTATCAATTTTATAAGAATGGAACTGCCTTTGGAACAAACAGATATGACAGCAAAACATTTCGAAATTATTCCCGCCATTGATATTATCGATGGTAAATGCGTACGACTTACCCAGGGCGATTACAGCCAGCAGAAAATATACAATGAGCATCCGCTGGAAGTAGCTAAAGAGTTTGAAGCCATCGGCGTACGACGCCTGCACCTGGTAGATCTTGACGGCGCCAAAAAAGGACAGGTGGTAAACTGGAAAGTGCTGGAGAGCATTGTGGGTAAAACCAGCCTGGTAACAGATTTTGGAGGGGGCATCAAAACCGGGAAGGATATTGATATCGTTTTTGAATGCGGCGCGGCGTTAGCTACTATTGGTAGCGTAGCCGTGAAACAGCCGGAATTGTTTTTTAGCTGGGTTGCCCAATACGGAGCCGGTAAAATATTCCTGGGCGCCGATGTGAAGGAAGAAAAGATAGCAGTAGGCGGCTGGCTGGAAACAACGGGGCTTTCTGTATTTGATTTCCTGGAAAGCAATGTCGCAAACGGTGTCACCAATATCTTTTGTACAGATATCGCAAAAGATGGTCTTTTACAGGGACCATCTACGGAGTTGTACAAAAAAATTATTGAACGCTTTCCGGCTATTAACTTTGTGGCCAGCGGTGGAGTAAGCAATATTGAAGACGTGGCGGCCTTGCAGGAAATAGGCTGCAGCGGCGCTATTATTGGTAAAGCTATCTATGAGGGAAATATCTCCATGGAAGCATTAAAAACATTCCTGTAAATCTTTAACACATGTTGACCAAACGTATCATACCATGCCTGGATATCAAAGACGGACGTACCGTTAAAGGTGTCAACTTCGAAAATATCCGTGATGCCGGTGATCCAATTGAGCTGGGTGCCTTATATGCCCGGCAGGGCGCCGATGAACTGGTATTCCTCGATATTACCGCTACCAATGAACGCCGGAAAACGCTGGCGGAACTGGTAACCCGTATCGCCCGTCATGTGAATATTCCGTTTACGGTGGGCGGTGGTATCTCGTCTGTAGAAGATGTAAATGTACTGCTGCAATCCGGCGCTGATAAAATATCTGTTAATACCTCCGCCTTTAAGGAACCGGCACTGGTAGACCGGCTTGCCCGTGAATTTGGCAGCCAGTGTATTGTACTGGCTATTGATACCCGGTTTGAGGATGGCGACTGGTACGTATACCTCAACGGCGGCCGCGTAAAAACAGACGTGAAAGCATTTGACTGGGCCAAAGAGGCCGTGAATCGAGGCGCCGGTGAAATACTCCTCACCTCTATGAACAACGATGGCACCAAAAAAGGTTTTGCACTGGATATTACCGGCCAGTTGTCCCAAAACCTGAATGTGCCTGTTATCGCTTCCGGTGGCGCTGGTAACATGGAACATTTTGTAGACGTATTTGGAAACGCACAGGCGGATGCTGCTCTTGCTGCCAGCATCTTCCACTATAAAGAAATAGAAATACCCGCGCTCAAAACCTTTCTTTATAACAAAGGGGTGAACGTAAGATTTTAGTGATACCTGAAACAAAGTAACATGCAGATAGATTTTCAAAAGTCGTCCGATGGCCTTGTACCGGCTATTATACAGGATGCTGTGACAAGCAAAGTGCTCATGCTCGGTTATATGAACCGTGAAGCACTGGAGAAAACCATGGCGGAAAGTAAGGTGACTTTTTTCAGCCGCTCTAAAAACCGTTTATGGACAAAAGGAGAAGAAAGCGGGAATTTCCTGATCGTAAAAGATTTGAAGGTCGACTGCGACCAGGATACCATTCTCGTTAAGGCCAGCCCCGTTGGTCCCGTATGTCATACCGGCGCAGATACCTGCTGGGATGAGCAAAATATAAGCAACGATTTTCTCGCCACCCTGGAAGGCATTATCGCTGACCGGAAAAATAATCCTACCGATAAATCCTACACCGCCAGCTTGTTTGCACGGGGTATCAATAAAATTGCACAAAAAGTAGGAGAGGAAGCAGTGGAAGTGGTGATCGAAGCAAAGGATAACAACGATGAATTATTTCTCAACGAATCCGCTGATTTGTTGTTCCATTACCTGATCCTGTTGCAGGCCAAAGGGTTCCAGCTGTCAGATGTTATATCGGTGTTAAAACAGCGGCATAAATAATTGACCGGCTTCGCCGGTAATTAGATTTTCTTGCCCAGGATTTTGATGATTTTGAAGATTAGCCTGATTTTATTTCTATCTGTTACGGAATGATTAGTAACTAATAAGCCCGTAAGATGAATGGAATAAAATCAGTTTAATCTTCAAAATCATCAAAATCCTGGGCAAGAAAATTTAATAGCGGGCGAAGCCCGCAGTTCGCTCCTTAAAAAATCTCTTCGTATATTACACCCCTCTAACTAATTAAAATAATTCGTAATGAAACAGATTTTCCTGTTAGCCGCTGTGGTGCTGTTTTCCGCAGGTGTGTATGCCCAGCAGGTATCGGGTATAGTGAAAGGAGGCAACGGCAAAACCATATACCTTTTTGATGACCAGGACAATAACCCGGACGACTCCGTAGTGATCAAGAATGATCAGTTTAGTTTCCGGGTAAAAAGCGGCAAAGAACCCGTTGTATACGCGTTGATACTCAGGGATGTGAATTACCCGATGTTGTTTGTAACAGGAGGAAGCGAGCCGGTTCATTTTGCTACCAGCGTGGAAACTTATCCTATTGCTTCTTCGGTGAAAGGTAACGACAATACCCAGGCAATGCAGCAATACCAGAAAGCTTTTGAGCCGCTGATCAAAAGAGCGCAGGAGTTGAATAATTCGGCCAGGGAAATTAACCCGGAAGATGAACCAGCCAAAAATGCTTTCCGCAAAAAGGCCGATGAATTCAGTAAGGATGTGGTAAAAACAGGCAAGGACTTTATCAAAACACATCCGCGTAATATTGCCAGCGTGTGGCTGCTGATGAACGAACTACGGTCTCGCCTGGAGGCAGAAGAATTCCAGGAACTGTTCAGTTCCCTTGACAAATCCATACAGAGCAGCCAATACGGAGAAAGCGTAACCGCCTATATAAAAAGTCTGAAAGCAAACGGGGTAAATGTGGCCGCGGACGACTTTTCCCAGACAGATACAAAGGGTCAGCCGGTAAAGCTTTCCTCATTCCGGGGCAAGTATGTGTTGGTCGACTTCTGGGCCAGCTGGTGCGGTCCCTGTCGCCAGGAAAATCCCAATGTTGTAAAAGCGTATAACAAATACAAGGATAAGAACTTTACCATCCTGGGGGTTTCCCTCGACGATAACCGTGACCGCTGGTTACGGGCTATCAGCCAGGACGGCCTTACCTGGACACAGGTATCTGATCTGCGTGGATGGAGCAATGAAGTGGCTGTACAGTACAGTATCCAGTCCATCCCGTCCAACTTCCTGGTAAGCCCGGAGGGAAAGATTATTGCCCGCAACCTGCGGGGAGAAGAGCTGGAGGCTAAACTGCAGGAATTACTGCAATAGCCGTTTATCAAAATCAGGTTGCTATTGATCAGCCGATTCTACAAATTTGTTATTCGTAAAACAAAAACCAATGAAAAAAACGATTGTGGGTATTGCCCTTTTAGCACCGGCAGTATTGTTCGCCCAGGATAAAAAGGGCTCGTCTGCAGGCAAGCCTTATACTATAGAGGGAACTGTTTCCCAACAACAGAATCCCGCTACTGTTTACTTCAGAATGCGTAAAGCAGGAGAAAACTTCGTAGATAGCGCACAAATTAAAGATGGTAAATTCACTTTTACCGGTTCACTGGAAGAACCTGGTCTGGCCAGCCTGATGCTGGTACAGAAAGGCACAGAAAAGCCGGTATCAATGAGCCGCGATATGCTCGCAGTGTTCCTGGATAAAGGCGTTATCAGCATTAATACCACCGACTCCATCAGCAAAGCCACTGTAACCGGTTCCAAAGCCAACGATGATTATAAAAAGCTGAACGATCTGCTCAGCGATGTAAACGAGAAAGGTGCTGCACTGCAGAAACAATATCGTGAGCTGGCAAAAAACAAAGACGAAGAAGGCATTAAGAAACTGGAAGCACAATACGATGCCCTGGACGCAGAAGAGAAAAAAATTGAGAATGACTTTCTCTCTAAAAATACCAGTTCCCCAATTGCTGTGTTCTTACTGAACCAGGTAGCAGGATACGATCTGAAGCCAGCAGAGATTGCTCCACTGTTTAAGAAATTAAGCAAAGAAGCAAAGAACTCTCCTTCTGGTAAGGAGTTATCCAAACGCCTTGAGTCGGCACGGAAAACAGCTATCGGCGAGCAGGCGCTGGACTTTGCCCAGGCAGATGCCAACGGTAAAAACATCAGCCTCTCCTCTTTCCGTGGTAAATATGTACTGGTAGATTTCTGGGCCAGCTGGTGCGGTCCCTGCCGTGCTGAAAACCCTAATGTGGTAAAGGCTTACGACAAATTCAAATCCAAAGGCTTCGAAATCCTCGGCGTTTCCCTGGATGACAAAAAAGATAAATGGTTGGCAGCAGTAGAAGCCGATAAGCTTACCTGGACACATGTTTCCGACCTGAAGGGCTGGAAGAATGCAGCAGCCGACCTCTATGGTGTGCGCGCTATCCCCCAGAATGTGCTGGTGGATCCTAAAGGTAAAATCGTAGCTAAAAACCTGCGCGGCGACGAACTCGCTTCCAAACTGGAAGAAATACTGAAGTAGAACAAGAGACATAGAGCGTAAAGCTGAAAGCAAAAAGCTATTAAAGCGAATGACCTGATCGGATACTATTCTTCCGATCAGGTCATTCGCTTTAATAGCTTTTTGCTTTCAGCCTTTTGCTTTCTGCTCCAAAAAAATAAATTTGGCGATCTACGATTATTTCGTAGATTTACGAAAGAATCGTAATTCAATATAATCTTTTATTATGGAAAAACTTACCCAGCAAGAAGAAACAGCCATGCTGGCTATCTGGAAAGTAGGGAAAGGTTTCGTGAAAGACTTCCTGGAAGCGCATCCGGCGCCGGTACCCCCGTATACCACCCTGGCTTCTACCATCAAAAACCTGGAGAAAAAAGGGTTTCTCGAAAGCCGGAAAATGGGTAACGTATATGAATACACGCCATCGATCGAAGAAGCTGCCTATAAGCAAAAGTTCATGAACGGTTTTGTAAAAGATTATTTCGAAAACTCCTATAAAGAACTGGTATCCTTCTTTGCAAAGGAAAAGAAGATTAGCCCCGATGAGTTAAAAGAAATTATCAACATGATAGAAAAAGGTAAATAATAAAATCCTGGCCATGGTACCTGCTATTTTGATATACCTGCTAAAGGCAAATATTGCGTTAACAATGTTCTTTCTCGCATACCGCTTTGGTTTGCGCCGACTGACCTTCTATACATTGAACAGGTTGTTCCTGTTGACCGGCATTGCATTTTCATCCTTGTTCCCTTTTATATCGATCGATGCCTTTGTGAATAAACACGAAGTAATTGCCGGCAACGTAATGACCTATGTGCCTGATTTTTCTGCCTGGGAAGCACCAGCGCCGGTATTTACTGTATGGACAGCGTTAGTATATCTCTTTTGGCTGGGAGTATCGTTTATGGCTATACGTTTTTGCATACAGCTTTTTTCCCTGTGGAAAATTCACCGCCAATCGCAACGGGGCAACATCGATAATATCCCTGTGCAGCTGCTGCAACAGCCGGTAAATCCTTTTTCTTTCTTCCGTCATATCTATATTAATCCCTCCCTGCATCAGCCCGATGAATTGCCTGCTATACTGCGTCATGAAAAAGTGCATGTGCAGCAATGGCATACTGCCGATGCACTGCTGGGAGAAATCAATCAGATTTTTTACTGGTTCAATCCCGGCGCTTGGCTGATGAAGACAGCCATCCGCGAAAACCTGGAATTTATAACAGACAGGTACCTGTTGCAACAGGGGGTGGATAAAACCAGTTATCAGTATAATCTTATTAAAGTTAGTGGGATCCCATATGCGACGGCCATCGCAAACAATTTCAATTTCTCACATCTTAAAAAAAGGATCATCATGATGAACAGTAAAAAGTCATCACGCTATCAGCTGGCCCGTTACCTGGTATTAGGTACACTGGTTGGAGGATTGGTTTTATCATTGAATTATACGAAAGCGTCGGCATTGTTGCACCTGAACAGCGTTGTTACTGATACGGTACCACCGCCGCCGCTGCCCCCTGCACCGCCGCCACCACCAGCTCCGCCTAAAGTACAAAAAGGATCAAAAGTACCAGCGCCTCCAAAAGATCCCCAGATTGTACATCTGGCGTTACAAACTGCGCCACCGCCATCTCCGGAAGATCCCAAGCTCGCACCGGTTGTTGTTGAGGGCAAACTGATAAAGGATACTGCTGCTCCCCGTATTACTGTACGCAGCTATGGCAAGGGGGGCGACCCGGTTTTCCTGGTAGATGGCAAGGTGATAACCAAGGCAGCTCTCAAAGAGTATGAGGAAACAAATAGTATTGCATCAATGGATGTATGGAAAGATTTCTCCGCTGAAAAAAGAAAAGAGCTGGTTAGCAAGTATGGAGAAAATGCTAATAACGGCGTCGTTTATATTTCATTGAAACCATCACACTCAGCCGGCCTGGTAATAGTAAAAGACAGGATTAGCGGCAAAATACCACAAGATGTATTGGTGGTAGTGGACGGCGTTCCGATGCGCGATGGAAAAACAATGGAGAGCATTCCTCCGGATAAAATTGAATCGATCACGGTGCTGAAAGATAAGAATGCCACAGCAATTTATGGATCTGCCGGAAAGAATGGCGTCATCCTGGTTACCACAAAGCAGGCTAATCTTCACACCATAACCGTCGACACCCTAAAAATAAACTAGTTATTTATATACCCACCAAAAAGCCACGGTCCGCCACCGTGGCATTTTTGTTTCTGTCCTTTATCAGGATAAACAGCAGCCTATTTTGCGGCCACAGCGCGCACGCAGCGAAAGCCCAGGTTGGATAAACCGGATTCAGGTGTACTCTTCATCCGTGCCGATACCCGGTAGCCCCGGCAATATTCATCGCTGCACATAAAAGAACCGCCACGGATCACTCTTTTGGCCTGGCCCTGATCATCCGGATCAAAACCTGCTGCCGGTCCCGGAGGGTTTTGTGCGCCTTTTTCACCCTGTACATAATAATTCGCGTCGTACCAGTCTTCACACCACTCCCACACATTACCGGACATATCATAGAGCTTATAACCGTTAGGGCTATACGACTTTACCGGTGCCGGACCATAAAAGCCGTCAGTTTTAGTATTGTTATAAGGGAAATTGCCGTTCCATGTGTTGGCTTTCGGTTTTCCGGTGGTCAGTGCTTCATCGCCCCAGGGATATAATTTTCCGGAGAGTGCCCCACGGGCAGCATACTCCCATTCTGCCTCCGTAGGGAGCCTTTTCCCGGCCCATTTGGCGTAAGCCTGGGCATCCAGCCAGGAAACCTGGGTAACGGGCAGATTGCCCCTGTTATCGAGGTTGCTGCCGGGTCCTTCCGGATGTTGCCAGGTAGTGCCGGGCGTAAATGTCCACCACTGGGAAATATCATTGAAAGAAACCGCATGGTCAGGAGGTGTGAACACCAACGCTCCCGGCGCCATCATATCGGCCAGCACACTGCTGTCAGGTTCAGGTGTTCCGGGCGGCAGGCTCGCCAGCAATTCCTCTTTGCTGATCGGCTTCTCGGCTGTAGTCACATAACCAGTGGCTTTTACAAAAGCCGCAAACTCCTGGTTGGTCACTTCATGTTCATCCATCCAGAAACTGGCTATCGCCACCGAATGTTTTGGATATTCATCTGCCATGCCCGTGGAATCATCTGCACCCATCATGAATGTTCCGGCAGGTATCAGCACCATTTTATTAAGACTGTCCTTTTCTGCTCCCGTAGCATCCTGCTTTCCCGGATTTCCTGCACAAGCCACCAGCAGCGCCAATCCAGGCAATAGGTTTATTGTCCGCATATTTTTTGCCCCCTTGTTTAGTCGTCTTTCAAAAATAATATTTAAAATTGCTTTTGCGAAGCAAAAAGCAAAAGCCCTCACACGCACCAGTCACCCTCACTTTCTCCTTCGTATTTATCCTTCGCCATCCCACCCGCTGCATTCCCTAAAAGCTAACCGCTAACCGCTAAAAGCCATCCTTCGCATTTATCCCCCGCCATCCCATCCGCTGCATTCCCTAAAAGCTAACCGCTAACCGCTAAAAGCCATCCTTCGCATTTATCCTCCGCCATCCCACCCGCTGCATTCCCTAAAAGCTAAAAGCTAACCGCTAAAAGCTGATGTTAACAATTATATAATTACTTTTCCCCGAAAACTGTTGTAAACTGCACCCGGTTACGGGATCGCTGTATCCCGGTTTTTATCGGTATCGCATATGCAAAAAACTGCTGTACCCTTTACACGCAAGGATTTTGGGGAAGATTTTCTTTGGGGTATTACCATTTCCGCTTTTCAGAATGAAGGTGCCTTCGATACCGAGGGTAAGGGACTTTCTATCTGGGATACTTTCTCCGGCCGCAAAGGCAAAATCAAAGATAAAAGCCACGCTCAGATAGCCACTGATTTTTACAACCGGTATACCCAGGATATATTGCTGGCTAAGCTTTTGGGCTTCTCCGTATTTCGTTTTTCCCTCTCCTGGTCGCGTATTTTACCCAAAGGAACCGGTAAGGTGAACCAGGCGGGAATCGACTACTATCACCGGGTAATAGATGCCTGCCTGGAATTAGGATTGGAGCCTTATATTACGCTGTATCACTGGGATCTGCCCCAGGCCCTGGAACATAAAGGCGGTTGGAGCCACCGGGGAGTAGTATTTGCTTTTGAAGAATTTGCCAGAATATGCGGCAGGGAATATGGCAATAAGGTGAAGAACTGGATCATCCTGAATGAACCTTTTGGCTTTACAGCCCTGGGATATATGCTGGGGGTACATGCGCCCGGTAAATTTGGATTGTCGTGGTTTTTACCGGCTGTACATCATGCGGTACTGGCCCAGGCAGAAGCAGCCCGCGTTATCCGGGAAGAAGTAGCAGGCGCCAATATAGGCACCGCATTGTCCTGCTCACAGATCATTCCGTATTCCAACAATGAGGCCGACTTAAGCGCCGCCCGCAGGGCAGATGCACTCTTTAACCGCTTGTTCCTGGAACCTTCATTGGGTATGGGCTACCCGGTAAACGACTTTCCGTTGCTGAAACGCATCGAACGCCGTTATGCCCTGTGGCGTGATTGGGACCGGCTGGCATTTGATTTTGATTTTATTGGTGTACAGAATTATTTCCCCCTGGTGGTAAAGTACAACTCCTTTATGCCGATTGTAAAAATTTCGGAGGTAAAGGCCAAATCGAGGAATGTGCCGCTAACAGGTCTTGGTTGGGAAATTAACGGCAACGGACTATACGAAGTACTCAAACAGTTTGCCGCTTACAAAAGTATAAAAAAGCTCATCGTAACGGAAGGCGGCGCTGCCTTCCCTGATCAGCCTACCGCCGATGGCCGTGTTGAAGATATTGCCCGCATCCGGTATTTCGAAGAGTACCTCGCCGGTGTGTTAAAAGCAAAGCAGGAGGGCATTCCCGTAGAAGGCTATTTTGCCTGGACCCTCACCGACAACTTTGAATGGGCAGAAGGATATCGCGCCCGCTTCGGTCTTGTTCACGTAAATTTTGAAACCCAGCAACGAATCATCAAGGATTCCGGCTACTGGTTCCGGGAACTGCTCTCTGATAATACACCGGATTGACGCGGATTTTGTCTTGCCCAGGATTAAACTGATTTTGTTGATTTACAAGATTTTTTCCTTGTGATTTTTAAAAAAGATTTAGGAAGATTTAGGCGGCACTCCATTTATCCGCTTATATCTTCCCAAATCTTTTTAAATCAGAAAAGTAAAATCATTTAATCAACAAAATCAGTTTAATCCTGGGTAAGACAAATTCCGCTGCATTTTTGCTAACAACCTATTGCGATAACCGTTTAAAGAACCATATATCCCTCAAACTGAAATTAAATATTGCGTTTACATACGTTTCTTTCACCAGGGCTGTGCCGGTTTGGCCACGTTGTCCGGCTTCAAGCCCAATATAATATCTGAGTTGCCCGTTCTTGCTGGGCAACGACATGCCGATAGAGCCGGAAATATCTTTGATCTGAGTGCTGCTTACCACCAGTGGAGATTTATTATAGGCAAAGCCAGCCTGTAATACGGCGCCTTCAAATGTTTGGTTGTAGTATTGACGCTTCAGCGTATATTCTATACCGGTAGAATAGCGTTCTCCATCCTGGTAGCTGTAGGTAGCTCCTTTTTCGTTCAGGCTGTTCCAAAGCTGATGGCGGTAGTCGGCTACCCAGGTGATAGTACCATTGGTGAGCGTAAGGCCCGCGCCATATTCTGCCGGCAGGGTAAAGAAAGAAGGGTCCTGGTCCTTTGAATAGAGCGAGGTGCCATTCTGATCTACGATGTCTAATTTTTCCTGCAGTTTCATTTTGGTCTGGAACCGGTAAGTGGCGCCCAGACCCAGTTGCCAGTCTTTGCTGATTTTTCCGGCGTATTGTGCGCCTGCGGTAAAATTAGGTTTAAAGCCGTACCTGTTATGCTGTGTTTGTAAGGAGTCAGAACCAATATACTGGGTGGTATTCAGCGGACCAAACAGGAATGCGGTGGATACACCTACCGAAAAGTTTTTGCTGAGTTGGAAACCGTTGGAAATATAGGCCCGGTTAAATCCGCCGGTACCTGTGGTGGTAGCTGTTACAGGCTGCCCGGTACCTATCACAAACTGCTGGTTCAGCAGTTTATAGTCTACCGTACTGAAAGGGCTGATCCCTGCGCCGATACCCCAGAATTTGGCGGCTTTGAACCCGATGGCGAGGCGTTTAAAGTTGATGTCGCCGGCACTTTGTGAAATGCCGCTGCCGCTGTAGTTGACCTGCTGTGCTTTCAGCGACACATCAAACATGAAGTTCTGGGTAGGCAGGGCGCTGTAGGAGGCAGGATTGAGCTCATTAAGATAGCCGGAATGTCGACGGCCGATGCCGGTGCTTCCCAGCCCGAAATTGCGGCTGTAATCCCTCGTTTCCAGGTCGCCTATTCCATAGGCAGAATAAATGGAATTAAGGCCGTGTTGTGCTTTCGCTGCTGTGCCGCACAACAGGAGTATAATAAAACCGCTATATATTTTTATTCGCATGAGTATCCTTTATTTATACAACAGATAGTATAACTGTATTTTAACCCGGTTCTTCAGGTTCTGCTGGTCGCCTATTACCAGCCGGTCCAGCGTTGTTCTGCCGTCGGTGGCGCTGGGTGTAAGCAACAGCCCCCGTGAATTAATATCAGTCACTGTTTGTTGTTTGATGACATAGTTGGTAATGTCGAAGGTATAGTTGGTGTTTTCATTCAGCTGATGGTCGATGGTCAGTTGTCCGTAGGTAAGGGTATCTGTTACCTGGTTCAGCGTGTTCACTTCGCAGAGGGCTACTCTTGGTGGCAGGCGGTCGTTCTGATAGCTGCCGCTGACTGGTTTCAGTGTCATATATACTTTCATGACCTTAAAGAATTGTCCGAGGCCAGAGAGGTTTTTGATGTAGGGAATATCAATTCGTGCAGCCGCTCCCGTTATCGGCTGGGCAAAACCCTGGTTGCCGGTGCTGGCGGAAGGCAACACCTTTACGTTACCGGTGAGCGCGGCAATGGGCGTGCCGGTACGGTCAGTCACTACGCGGTTGAACTGCAGGTTGGACGCCTGCATTTTAAAATCAACATATTTTACGGTAGTGATCTGCTCATTGATATGATAGTAGAGCCGCATTACCAGGCTGGTGTCGTTCGCTGCAAAGCCGCTTACTGACTGGCTGTTGGCGCCTCCTCTTACATTCAGTCCCTTGAAGAATTCCAGCCAGGTATTGTTGGCGGTGATATCACCGCTTTTATCGCGCAGCATGGCAAACAACTGGCCGCCCAGCTGATCGGACATATGTACGGTAACCGTTTTATCGGTGTGAGGACGGATAATACCGGTGAAGCTGCCTATGGGCGTACTTTCTGTTTTGAAGTTGCTGCTGTTGTACAGGTAATAGAAGTTCTGCGCCGTTTGTATTTTTTCAGTTACGCGGTATACCTGTATTTCCTGTTGCAGCAGGGAGTCGCCGGCTATGTATCCGTTAGGGTGCATGATGAGCACCATAGAATCATACCTGGAGCCGTTTACGGGAATTTCCACCGAAGCCGGTTGCGCAATCTGGAAAAAGGATTGCAGGGTGGAAGTACCAAACAGCGGGTCTATCCGTTTACCGGTCAGCAGTACTTCCGATCCGGAAGTAGGCATGGAGTCCTGCTGAACGGTTTTCATCTGCACCGTCAGCGTATCGGAAAGGATATAATCTGTGGCCTGATTGTTATCTACAATGTTGTTATAGGTAAACCCGGTTTTTTGGCAGGAGGAAATAGCCGCCAGGAGCAGCAATGCGGGGAAGAACCTCCGTATACTCCTGCAGCAACGCCTGAAAAATAAATGATCCATGGTATTGTTCATGGTGCGCAATTTTAGACAGGATCGATACTTTCAGTTCCTTTAATATGCCAACGGCCAAAATTCATCGATGAATAACGAAATATGTTCTTTATGCCGCTGATGGCGCAGCAATGGGCATTTGCCGCCAAAGAATCCTACTGGTAGATGAAATAACGGTATCCGTCAGCTAAAATGACGGGAACAGCTATTTCCTGTTTGCCGGAATGCTCCTGCGGATAATTTTGGCTGCAGTAAAAGAACATGCTAATGCGATATTTAAAAGGTTATAGTTTATTATTATTGATGGCTTCCCTGGCGGCCTGTTCGAAAAGTTCAAACACCACCACGCTGGTAGGGAACTGGATTAAACGTTCTGAATTTGAAGGCGTAGCCAGAACTTCAGCCGCTTCTTTTGTAATTGATAATAAAGCCTATGTAGGAACCGGGTATGATGGAACTAACAGGTTACAGGATTTCTGGATGTACGACGCAGATCAGAACCAGTGGACACAGATGACCCCATTCTCCGGCCCCGCACGCAGTAACGCGGTAGGCATGGCGATGGCCGGCAAAGGCTATGTGGGTACCGGTTACGACGGATTAAATAAACTGAACGATTTCTACGAGTATACGCCCCCTCCAGTAAACAGCTGGGCCAGGAAGGCTGATTTCAAAGGCACCGCCCGTTATGGCGCTGTAGCCTTTTCGTTGAAAGACCTGGGCTATATTGCTACCGGTTACGACGGTAACTGGTTAAAGGATAACTGGCAATACAATCCGGTTACCAACACCTGGGAACAGGTACAGAGCCTGAACAGTGGTAAAAGAACAGATGCTTCTGTTTTCGTGATCGATAACAAAGCCTATGTATGCATGGGTACCGCTAACTCTACTGCGGTAACAGATTTTTACTCATTCGACGGTGATACCAAAACCTGGACAACGCTGAACCCTATCGCCAATGTAAACGACGATAGCTTTGATGATGCCTACAACTTCGCGGGCAGCGGTTCCGCGTCTTTTGCCATGAAAGGTAAAGGTTACATCGTATCAGGTATCAAGGGCAGCTACTCCGGCGCAGTTTGGGAATATACCCCGGGTACTGACCGCTGGACACAGAAAACAGATTTCGAAGGCGCGGCCCGTACCGGCGCTACCGGCTTTGCTGTGAAAGACCGCGGTTTCGTAGTACTGGGCGCAAGCTCCAGCCTCAACCTCGATGACATGTGGGAATTTGATCCAAATGCAGAGTACAACAAAAATGACTAAGCGTAATATTATTATCGCAGCCGGCATCATGGTGATGGCCCTGGCTTTCTTTGCCTGGAAAACAAATCACCATGAAAAGAACGGCTCCGATATGCTGGCAGTAGTGGTGGAACCTTTTGAAATACGCGACGGATGGGGTTACCGGGTGAATGTAGACGGACATACCTACATCTACCAGGATATTATTCCGGGCGTTCCCGGCAACCGGGTGTTTCGCACAAAGGAAAATGCACTGCGGGTAGGAAATGTAGTGATGGAAAAATTAACCCATCATAAAATTCCTTCCATGACGCAGCAGGAGTTGATCAGCATGAAGATTACCGAAGCGGAGTAAATTTATAAAGACAATGAGGCTACTTTACTATCCTGTTTTTCAAATGAGAACAAGGATAGTAAAGTAGCCTCGTGTCCGTAATTTTAAGGTGATTTTAAGAACTTTATTAAATTTAACAATCCCTTATACAGGATTAACAAATTTTAACACAAGCCTAACCCTATCTGGTGTAAGTTTATCGCATCAAATAATGTGATGCTAAATTTTAAACGGATACTTAAAAGTCGTCCCTTCCTTATTTCACTGCACGTCCTTGGATGGGCATGCTTTTTATTTTTCCCGTTTTTCATTTATCGTATTCAGATTTTACATACCGGTTTTTTTATTAAAGAACTGATAGATAACCTGTTTCTCATTGGCATTTTTTATCTCAATATCTATGTGCTGATCCCCCGTTATTTCAACGGCAAGAAGATCGTGGTATACCTGTGCAGCATTGCGCTGCTGATTGTTTTTATTACCGCCCAGCAGGCAGCGCTCAACTATTACTTTTTTAAAAATTACGCACTTCGTCCGCCGATGATGACGTTGCGCATGGATAAAAAATTTAACAATCCGGAAGTAACATCGCCGGGCTTTCCTCCGTTTCACCATCGTCGTATGATGATAGAACAGGGAGAAGTTCATGCCACCGCCCTTCCTGTTTCCGGAAAGAGTGAGGCTTTTCCTGATACCAGCGTACATACCGCCGTTGCGGTGGCCTATCCCGGCAATCCTTTAATGGAACCGGATGCGCCAACTATCCTGGAGTACCTCTTTTTTCCGGAGGTACTTCGCAGATCCGGTTTTTTTGCGCTCCTGATGTTGTTCATGAGCGGATTTATAAAGATTGCACTCGAATGGTTTAAAAGTGAAAAACAACGTGAGGAACTGAAAGTAGAGAAGTTGAATGCGGAATTAAAATTTTTAAAATCGCAGATTAATCCTCACTTCCTTTTTAACTGTCTAAATACCATTTACTCGCTGGCGCATAAACAATCGGCACAAACGGAACATGCCATTTTGAAGCTGTCAACCATTATGCGTTACATGATCTATGAATCGAATGAAGCCAGGGTATTACTGTCACAGGAACTGAAATACCTGCACGATTATATAGAAATACAGCGGCTGCGGCTACCAAAAGATATCCAGATCAACTACCGGTTAAACGGAACCGCAGATGGACTGAAGATAGAACCAATGTTACTCGTGCCCTTTGTGGAAAACGCATTCAAACACGGTATCAGCTATACAGAAGACTCTTTTATTGATATAGATATTGCCACAACTGAAGATATGATCAGACTAACAGTTAAGAACAGTCACTTTAAAGAACGCGTCGCCGAAAGAGGGGGAGTAGGCCTCGACAATGTATTAAAACGATTGGAACTGCTTTATGAAAATGAGCATGAGATTAATATCAGGGAAACGGAAAACCAGTTTATTGTTGATCTTAAAATCGGTTTGAAAAAATGATAAAGTGTATTGCAGTGGATGACGAGCCACTGGCGCTGGAAATCATGGAAGACTATATCCGGAAAGTTCCCTTCCTGACCCTGGCAGGCAAATTCGAAAATGCAGCCACCGCGCTGCGCTTTATCCAGGACGAACCGGTAGACCTGGTATTTCTTGATATCAAAATGCCCGATATCACCGGCATTCAATTCCTCAAATCGCTCAAATACCCACCCATGGTAGTATTCACTACTGCCTACGGCGAGTATGCACTGGATGGCTTTAATCTCGATGTAGTAGACTACCTCCTGAAGCCGGTGCCGTTTGAACGGTTTCTGAAAGCTGCCGCAAAAGCCAGTGAAACCTGGTCGGTAAGCCAGCAAAAATCGGTAAGCGCCGGTAATACCGCCCTGCCCATGGATGCCACCTGGGTAAATGACTACATCTTCATTAAAACAGAGTACAAGATTATTAAAATCAATCTGGAAGATATTCTTTTCATCGAAGCATTGAAAGACTATACGAAGATCTATACACATAACCTGCCCGTTCTTACACTGCGCAGCCTTAAATCGTTCGAAACGCGCCTTCCGGCCGACAAATTCATACGCGTACACCGCTCCTACCTGGTATCTCTC
This sequence comes from Chitinophaga hostae, assembly GCF_018224885.1. Lineage (GTDB taxonomy): Bacteria > Bacteroidota > Bacteroidia > Chitinophagales > Chitinophagaceae > Chitinophaga > Chitinophaga hostae. The sequence continues at coordinate 315,955 of NZ_JAGTXB010000002.1, forward strand.
AATAAAATTAACTGTGTGGAGAAAAATACCGTGATGATCGCTAACCAGTCTATCCCCATCTCCGATGGTTACAGGGACCGGTTTTATGATGTGATTAACAGGAACTCTTAGGAAAGCATTACGAATTATGAATTACGGGGTTATGGGTAGACTGAGCTGACGGTCTACCCATAACCCCGTAATTCATAATTCGTAATTCGTAATTTTTTCGGAACTTCGCCGACCAACCACCATTAATTATTATTCTTTTATCAAAAACCACCAACATTGGAAAGAATATACTTTGACAATGCAGCAACCACCGCGCTGGATCCCGCGGTATTGGACGCTATGCTGCCGTTTATGACAGAAAAGTTCGGGAACCCTTCCTCTATTTATTCTTACGGCAGGGAAACAAGACTGGGCATCGAAAATGCTCGTAAATCAGTAGCCAAAGCATTAAATGCACATCCGGGAGAGATCTTTTTTACCTCCGGAGGAACCGAAAGCAGCAATACGGCCATCAACGCCGCCGTAAAAGACCTGGGCTGCAGGCATATCATTTCTTCACCTATTGAGCACCATGCCACGCTCCACACCGTGGAATACCTGCATCACCACGATGGAGTAGCCCTTTCGTTTGTAAATGTGCTGCCTTCCGGTCATGTTGATATGGACCACCTGCGTGAACTGCTGCAGAACTCCACTGAAAGATGCCTGGTAACCCTCATGCACGCCAATAACGAAATCGGTAACCTGCTGGATATACATGCCGTAGGTAACCTTTGCAAAGAGTTTGACGCCATTTTCCATTCAGATACCGTGCAAACGGTAGGGCATTATCCTTTTGATCTGCGGAATACCCCCGTACACTTTGTAACCGGCGCCGGACATAAGTTCCACGGCCCTAAAGGAGTGGGGATCCTATATATTAACGAAAATGTGAAGATAACTCCGTTCATACAGGGAGGCAGCCAGGAACGTAATATGCGTGCGGGTACCGAAAACCTGTATGGTATCATCGGGTTCGCAAAAGCCCTGGAAATAGCCACTGCCCAGCATGAAGAACACAGCGCCTATATCAATGGCCTGCGTATATACATGGCGGAACAGTTACAGCAACATATCCCGGAAGTAGCTTTCAATGGCGACCTGTATGGCAAGAGTTTATACACCGTATTGAACGTGGCATTCCCTAAGTCAGAGAAAAGCGAAATGATCCTGTTTAACATGGATATCAATGGCATCTGCGCCTCCGGCGGCAGCGCGTGTACCTCCGGCGCCAATGCGGGATCTCACGTTATTCGCGCCATCAACAGCAATCCTAACCAGATCGCCGTACGCTTCTCCTTCTGTAAAAATAATACCAGGGAAGAAGTAGATAAAGTGGTAGCAAAATTGAAAGAGCTTATTTGATGGGGATCGCCTTCGGCGATTGTCTTTGGGCAGGATTAGAAAGATTCTCGTGATTTGATGATTTGATTTTATTTTGATAAAAAGATAAGGGGAGATGAAAGTGATACAATTCGCTTTCATCTCCCCTAAATATTTAATATCAAATCGTAATCAAATCATCAAATCACGAGAATCTTTCTAATCCTGCCCAAAGACAATCGCCGAAGGCGATCCCCCCTAATGCATAAACTCCTTAATATCCTCCATGATCCTTTTGGCAATATTATCTGCCGTGGTTTCATTCTGGCTTTCAGCGTAAATGCGGATAATAGGCTCAGTATTGGAAGTACGGAGATGTACCCAATCCTTGTCGAACTCTATTTTCAGACCATCTTCTGTATTTAAAGGCTGGTTCTTATACTTCACCTTAATTTTTTCGAAAATGGTTTTTACATCTACTCCTTTGTCCAGCTCTATTTTATTTTTAGAGATGAAATAGTCAGGATAGCTGTTCCGCAATGCTTTGATGCTTTTTTTGCTGTGTGCCAGGTGGCTCAGGAAAAGTCCGATGCCAATCAGGGCGTCGCGGCCATAATGCAGGTCCGGAACAATGATACCGCCATTACCTTCTCCGCCGATCACCGCCTGCGTATCTTTCATTTTCTTTACCACATTCACTTCACCTACCGCAGAAGGGGTGTATTGTCCGCCATGCTTCAGGGTTACATCCTTCAGCGCCTGGGTCGACGACATATTGGAAACGGTATTACCTTTTCTTTTGCCTAATACATAGTCTGCCACTGCTACCAGGGTGTATTCTTCACCAAACATGCTGCCGTCTTCGCAAACAAAGCACAAACGATCCACATCAGGATCTACCGCGATGCCCAGGTCTGCATTGGACTTGTTTACTTCGTTGGAGAGCGCAGTCAGGTTTTCAGCCAGCGGTTCAGGGTTATGACTGAATTTGCCGTTTACTTCCCCAAACAGTACTTCTACTTCTTCCACACCCAATGCTTTCAGCAGGGGCGGAACAAATAAAGCGCCGGTAGAATTTACCGCATCCACCACTATTTTGAAGTTGCGGGCTTTAATAGCAGGTACGTCTACCAGCGGGTAGTTTACCACCAGGTCTACATGTTTTTGCAGGTAAGAATCATCTACGGTATAGGAACCCAGTTTATTCACATCCGCGAAATTGAAGTCTTCGCGTTCTGCAATGTCCAGCAGCTGGGTGCCGTCATCGCCGGAAATAAACTCGCCTTTGCTGTTCAGCAGTTTCAGCGCATTCCATTCTCTCGGATTATGGCTGGCAGTGAGAATAATACCGCCTGCAGCATTTTCCATGGTTACGGCCAGTTCTACGGTAGGGGTGGTAGATAAACCGAGGTCTACTACATCAAAACCCAGTCCGTTCAGGGTGGATACCACGAGGTTTTTCACCATTTCGCCGGAAATACGGCCATCACGGCCTATTACCACCTTACGGTTCTCTGTTTCACGGCTCAGCCAGGTGCCGTAAGCCGCTGTGAATTTTACCACATCTAATGGAGAAAGTCCCTCGCCGGGCTTACCGCCTATGGTTCCGCGTATGCCGGATATCGATTTGATCAGTGCCACAAGATTCTGTTTTTAAAGGAAGGCAAATATAAAAAAATCCATTCCAGAAATCCTAATTATGAATAGATGACGAAAAAACCAAAAGCGGAAAGCAGAAAGCCAAAAGCTACTGAAGCGGGTTAAGAACGCCAATAATAGTCATTCCGCTTTACGGCTCCGCTTCGGTAGCTTTTGGCTTTCTGCTTTCCGCTTTAAGCTTTTTCAATATCTTTGCAGCTACGCTTTTAAAAAAACGGCTATACGTTACATGCAATACTCGTGGAAGAATATACCCCGGTATATTCGTTATGTGTTTGTTCAAACGCTTTACCTCTTCCTGTTGATGGTGATGTTCAGGGCGATATTTTACCTGTTTTTCTTCAAAACCACCATCACCGACCATGCATCAATAGCGAAAGCCTGGAACCTGGGCGTAAGATTTGACCTGCGACTTGCCCTTTACGGGATGATCCCCATTCTCCTGCTGGCCCTGATCACCCGCAATAATTTTTTTGTTTCAAAGCCTATACGCAGGTTTAACTTTATATATTTCTTTATTGTATACTTACTGCTCACACTGCTCTATATTCTCGACCTCGGTCATTACGATTACCTGGGGCAGCGCCTCGACCCTTCTGTGCTAAGGTTCCTGGCCAAAGGAGAGCGGGCCGACAATGCCCGCATGGTATGGCAAAGCTACCCGGTAGTAAGGGGCGCCCTGGGCATTTTTATATTCATGTTCCTCGTTTACCGCCTGCAAAAAGCTACCTGGAAAAGATTTGCGGCCCAGCCCCTCATCTATTTGCGTAACTGGCCGTTTACGGGCTATGTAACAGGGCTGGTACTGCTCTTTGCCGCCGGCATCTATGGTAATATCGCCTATTTTCCGCTCCGCTGGAGCCAGGCCATGTTTACCCGCGATAATGGCGTAACCAGCCTCGGACTTAATCCTATCCTCTACTTCGTTTCCAACTTCTCGGTAAAAGGCGACACCTTCAGCCCGGAAGCCACCAGGAAATATTATCCCTATATAGCGGATTACCTGAAAGTAGACAGCGCCAGCGTGAGCCAGCTGAATTATGTGCGTACTATCGCCGGCGACGCTGCCAAACCCCGGCTGAATGTAATATTGGTCATGCTGGAATCTACCGGGGCGGCGGTTACAAGTATGTATGGAAACCCCATGCAGGCTACGCCAAATATGAAAAGACTGGCAGACAGCGGTATTCTCTTTAAAAACTTTTATGTGCCGGCTATCAGCACCGCCAAAACAGTTTTTGGCGTGCATACCGGTTTACCGGATATTACCGCGGTGAAAACCGCCAGCCGTCATCCTAAAATGCTGGATCAACGCATTGTGATGGACCAGTTCAAAGGGTATGATAAGCTGTACCTGCTGGGTGGAAATACCAACTGGGCCAACATCCGCGCAGTGTTTACCAATAACGTGGAAGGAGTGCGTATTTACGAGGAAGGCATGTATACATCGGCCAAAGCCGATGTATGGGGCATTTCCGATTATGACCTGATCACCGAAGCCAGCGGCATCTTTAAGGAAGACAACAACAAAAAACAACCTTTTGTCGCTTTCCTGCAGTTAGCCGATAATCATCCGCCATATACCACCACCAGCGGGGCCGGAGATTTTAAAAAGCTCACAGAGAAAGATATTGACATGGCGAAGTTCAAAAAATCGGGCTTCGTGTCAATAGACCAGTTTAATGCGTTGCGCTATGAAGATTATAACGTAGGGCATATCATTGATATGGCCCGCAAAGACGGGTATCTTGATAATACCCTTTTTGTATTCTTTGGCGATCATAACTGTGTGCTCAATCCGTATAGCTTTATGCCGCTGCCGGAATATGAGCTGGCTACCGGCGGGGTGCATGTAACCGCATTCATGTACAGTCCCAAACACCTGGCGCCACAGGTGATCAGCACACCGGGAAGCTTGCTGGATGTATATCCTACCATGGCAAAACTGGTGGGCATGCCATACAGGAATTATACATTGGGCGTAGACCTGTTCGACAGCACCCGGGTAAATAATAAGTATGTTTTTATGACATACCTGCGTAACCAGATGCCTTTTTATGCAACGATAGGCGACCGTTACCTGTATGAAATTAACCTGGTCACAGATGCAACGGCGCTGTACGACCTGAAAGGCGATCCGCTGAAAAATATCCGTGCAGAACAGGCGGATACAGCAAAAAGCCTCGATAATTTAACACGCGGCTTTTACGAAAGCACCCGATATTTGATGTTTAACAATAAGAAATAGTGCTGATGGCGGTCTGTATGTAAACTATCACACCGGTTTACATCATCCCACTGCATTGCCTAACAGCTCATCGCTTTATGGAACTAGATAAACTGTGGTTTAAAGATTGGTTTAATTCTCCCTACTATCATCTGTTGTACGACAACCGTGATGAACGGGAGGCAGCGGCCTTTATTGATAAATTGCTGGCCTACCTGCAACCGGCTGCCGGTGCGGAAATGCTGGATGTAGCCTGTGGAATGGGACGACATGCCAAATACCTGGCAGATAAAGGCTATTATGTAACAGGGATCGACCTTTCCATAGAAAGCATTAATGCCGCCAAGCAACTGGAAAATGATCACCTGAGCTTTTTTCAGCATGATATGCGACTACCATTCCGGGTAAATTACTTTGATATTGTCGTTAATTTTTTCACCAGTTTCGGCTATTTTGAATCGCAACGCGACAACGACAATGCCCTGCGTACATTGAAAAATGCGCTGAAGCCCGGTGGGAAACTGGTACTTGATTATTTAAACAGTAATTACGTAGCCTCACACCTGGTACATGACGAAGTGAAAGAAAAAGACAACGTGGTATTTGATATCCGCCGGGAACTGAAAGCGCATAAATTTATAAAGCAGATCAGTATTCTCGATAAGGAGAAAATGCGGCGCGCTTCCTATACCGAAAGCGTGAATGCCTTTACCAGGCAGGATTTTGAGGCCATGTTTGCAAAACAGGGACTGAAAATAAGGGAGATATTCGGCGACTATCACTTTAACAGCTATGATGAGCAGCGTTCGCCACGCCTGATCATCGTTGCTACAAAATTATAGCCATGCTTGAATCGATATTACGTGAAGACCTCCGGTTATTTTTACACATAAACGGACAATGGCATAACGCTTTACTGGATGTAATCCTGCCCTTCCTGCGGGAACCGTTTGTATGGGCGCCCCTGTATCTTTTCCTGGGTTTGTTTGTAACCATTAACTATGGCTGGAAAGGACTGTTCTGGATACTGTTCTTTTTGCTGTGCTTTGGCGTGGCAGACCAGAGCAGCCTGTTTTTGAAAAGTGCTGTTGGAAGAATACGGCCCTGCCGCGATCCCGTGGTATCGCACTATGCCCGTGTGCTGGTGGTGTATTGCCCCATGAGCGGAAGTTTCACCTCTAATCATGCGGCGAATCATTTTGCGCTGGCTACATTTTGTTTCATAACTTTAAAATCAGCTTTTCGCCGGTATACCTGGTTGTTCTTTGCATGGGCCGCTGTTATTGGCTATGCGCAGATATACGTAGGAGTACACTACCCGCTCGATGTAGCCGGTGGTGCTATACTGGGCATTTTAATCGGGCTGCTCAGCGGTAGTTTCTTTCAACGCCGTATAAGACTGGAGTCTGAACTCACATCATGAACTGGAACTATCTGATATTAATACTGGCAGCTACGATTGCGGGTGGGATGATTCCCATGACAGTCAAGCGTATTCATGCCAATTTTTCGATTTACCTGCTCGCCTTTACCGGCGCCTTCTTGTTTGGTGTTATTATTATGCACCTCCTGCCGGAAGTATACCAGGAGCTGGGGCATCAGGCCGGCATCTATATAGCGGCGGGTTTCTTTTTACAGGTATTCCTGCAACAGCTGTCGCATGGAATGGAACACGGGCATACGCATGTACCGCAGGAACATCATCATCATATTGCAGTAATGCCGCTGCTGCTGGGACTTTCCATCCATGCCTTTATGGAAGGGATCCCGCTCGGATTTAAATATGATGACCATTCAGCGCTGCCTTCACTGATGGTGGGGGTGGCCGCACACAAAATACCGGAAGCATTAACGCTGATCACCGTAATGATGCACGCGCATAAAAAGCGGGCGGAGCTCTGGCGGATACTGCTGGTATTTGCCCTGGTAACACCGCTGGCAGCCGTTCTTGCAGGATGGCTGGGTAATCGTTTTGAAATTGTTCAGCATTACCTTTTATACGTGGTAGCGCTGGTGGTAGGTGCATTTTTGCACATTTCCACTACCATTTTTTATGAAAGCGGCACCAAGCATCATGAACTCAGCCGGAAAAAGGTAATGGCCATAGCACTGGGGCTGCTTTTGGCATTTCTTACCATGATATTTGAATAATTTTTTATTTTTAGGCTATATATATGGAAGTCGTCATTATCCTCATCCTTATTTTATTGAATGGCCTGTTCTCGATGTCCGAGATAGCATTGGTCTCGGCCCGGAAGATCCGTTTGGAAAACCAGGCCAATAAAGGGGATGAAAAAGCAAAGGCCGCCTTGAAGCTGGCCAATAATCCGGACACTTTTCTTTCTACCGTGCAAATCGGTATAACCCTGATCGGTATTTTAACAGGTATTTACTCAGGCGAAAACATCAAAACTGATGTGATGGCCTGGCTCAATACCTTTCCTGCAATACAGCCCTACAGCAGCGGGGTAGCTACTGCCATCATTGTAGTAACCATTACCTATTTTTCTATGGTGCTGGGTGAACTGGTACCTAAACGTATCGGGATGGCCAAACCGGAAGCCATTGCCAAAGTGATGGCAAAGCCTATGCAGGTGATTTCCTGGTTTACCTTTCCTTTTATCTGGCTGTTATCTGCCTCCACCACGGTACTGGTAAAATTATTCAATCTCAAATCCGGTGAGTCGCACGTAACGGAAGAAGAAATAAAAGCCATTATCAACGAAGGCACCAGCTCGGGTGCTATCGAGGAAACAGAACAGGAAATTATTGAACGTGTATTTCACCTGGGCGACCGTAACATTACGTCGCTCATGACCTACCGCAATGATATTACCTGGCTCGATATCAATGAAGCCCCGGGCGAATACCAGGAAAAGATACTTGGCAGCCTGCATTCGGTATACCCTGTATGTGACGGGCAGATAGACAGTATCAAGGGACTGGTTACCATCAAAGACCTGTATACCGTGGCCGGAAAATTAGCGCCGCTGGCTGATATTATCCGCAAACCACTGTTTGTGCCGGAAAACAATACCGCCTACCAGGTACTCGAAAAGTTTAAGGAAACACACCTCCATGCAGCGTTTATAGTCGATGAATATGGTACCTTCCTGGGAATGATCACCCTGAACGATATCCTGGAAGCTATTGTAGGCGATATGCCGGAAACTGCTGAAAGCGATGACTATGAGATGGTATTGCGGGAAGATGGCACCTGGCTGGTAGATGCGCAGATACCGTTTTATGATTTCCTGGAAGAGTTCGATAAGGAAGACTGGATGACTGAATTTGAGCAGGATTTTGATACCCTGGCAGGGTTTATCCTGCACCACCTGGAACATATCCCGCAAACGGGGGAAAAATTCACCTGGCGCGATTTTACGTTCGAGATAGTGGACATGGATGCACACCGGATCGATAAGGTACTGGTGACACCGCCAACGCAAACAACAGCCGAATAAGCCTGATACCCCAGCAAAATCAGTAATAACCGCATGCGTAATTACCCGTAATTCGTGGGAAGGGGTTGTTATTTATTTGGATAAATCTAGCTTTATGCTAATTTTGAGCACTTTTTTACATATACAAATAATTTAATTTAAGATAAAATGGTTGCAATAGGAAGTAAGGCGCTGTCCCTGGATGAAGTGTACAGGGTCCTTTTGGGCGGAGAAGAGCTGACACTGGAAACAGCGGCTCTGCAGCAGGTGGAAGCTAGTTTTCTATTTCTTGAGAAATTTTCGGCAAAGAAGCTGATTTATGGTATCAACACCGGTTTCGGTCCTATGGCCCAATACCGCATTTCAGATGAAGATACTTTTCAGTTGCAGTATAACCTGATCCGCAGTCATAGCTCCGGAGCAGGTAACTGTATGTCGCCGTTACATACAAAAGCATTGATGATAGCGCGCCTGAGCAGCTTTATGCAGGCCCATTCCGGCATTCACCCGGAGGTGGTACACCTGTTAAAGGACCTGATCAACAAAAACGTATATCCCTGTGTGTTTGAACACGGTGGTGTAGGCGCCAGCGGCGACCTGGTACAGCTGGCCCACCTGGCGCTGGTATTGATTGGCGAAGGAGAAGTATGGTATGAAGATAAATTTCAGCCTGCGGCAGAAGTATTTGCCAGGTTAAACCTCAAGCCTATCGATATTCACGTAAGAGAAGGACTGGCCATTATAAACGGTACCTCCGCTATGACAGGCGTAGGATTGGTAAATCTTATCGAAGCAAAAAAACTGCTGGGATGGTCGGTGGTGTTATCTGCCATGATCAACGAAATAGTGGAAGCTTTTGATGATCACCTCTCTGCCGAACTAAATGCCGTGAAAAAGCATGAAGGACAGCAGCAGATTGCCGCTAAAATGCGGGAAATCCTGAAAGGCAGTAAAATGGTCCGCCATCGTCCGGATCATCTCTATAAAGAGCTGGAAGAAGAAATTTTTAAAGATAAAGTACAGGAATACTATTCACTGCGCTGCGTACCACAGATCCTGGGCCCCGTATATGATACGCTGGCACAGGCAGAAAAACTGGTGGTACAGGAACTCAATTCCGTGAGCGATAACCCGGTAGTGGATCACCACCTGGAAAACGTTTTCCATGGCGGAAACTTCCATGGCGATTATGTTTCACTGGAAATGGACAAAATTAAAATTTCTATTACCAAACTGTCGATGCTCGCAGAAAGACAATTAAACTACCTGCTGAACGAAAAACTGAACCATAAATTCCCGCCGTTTATGAACCTCGGCAAACTTGGCTTCAATTTTGGCATGCAGGGCGTTCAGTTTACAGCTACATCTACCGTTGCTGAAAACCAGACATTGTCATTCCCGATGTATGTACACAGTATTCCAAATAACAACGATAACCAGGATATTGTGAGCATGGGTTGTAACGCTGCTATCATGACCAGCAAAGTCATAGAGAATACCTTCCAGGTATTGGCGATACAGTTAATGACCATGTTGCAGGCGGTAGATTATCTGAATTGCCAGGATCGCCTGGCTGGTTTCTCGCACAAAGTGTACGAGGAAGTGAGAGCAATATTTCCTAAATTTATTGAAGACAGTCCTCGTTACAAAGACCTTCAGAAAATTAAGGAATACCTGCTGAAAAATATGCCGGTGCAGTTCTAACAGCCGTTATTTGTAATCCGAAATTTGTAATTCATGAAATGTGCATTAGTAACCGGAGGATCCAGGGGGATAGGCAGGGCAGTATGTATAAGGTTGGCCGAAGCAGGTTATCATATACTCATCAACTATAAAGGGAATGAAGCAGCAGCACAGGATACGCTGGAGGCGGTAAAAGCCAAAGGAAGTACCGGCGAACTGCTGCAGTTCAACGTGGGGGATGCCGCAGAAGTACAACAGGTACTGGGCGGCTGGGTAGAGAATAATAAAGAACAGCAGATAGAAATACTCGTGAATAACGCAGGCATCCGGGAAGATTCCCTGATGTTCTGGATGAATGAGGCACAGTGGGGAAATGTATTGAATATCAGTTTGAATGGTTTTTTTAATGTGACCAAACAGGTGTTGAATAACATGCTCCTGAAACGCTATGGCCGCATTATCAACATGGTGTCGTTGTCTGGCATAAAAGGTTTGCCCGGTCAGACAAATTATTCCGCCGCCAAAGCAGGGGTAATAGGAGCTACCAAAGCCCTTGCCCAGGAAGTTGCCAAAAGAGGGGTTACCGTAAATGCTATCGCACCCGGGTTCATCAAAACAGATATGACAGCAGAACTGAATGAAAAAGAACTGGCTGCACAGGTACCCATGAACCGCTTCGGAACACCCGAAGAAGTAGCAGAAGCTGTCGCTTTCCTTACTTCGCGGGCCGCAGGTTATATAACCGGGGAAGTATTGAATATTAATGGAGGGCTGCACACATAGGGGGGAAAATAGCTTTTAGCCGTTAGCTTTTAGCTGTTAGTAAATGCAGCAGAGTTCATATTATGTTGATATCCGCTGCATTTACTAACAGCTAAAAGCTAACAGCTAACTGCTAAAAAGCTGTTTTATCAAATTTGCTAACTGCTAACAGCTAAAAGCTAGATATGAATCGAGTTGTGATCACCGGAATGGGAATCTATTCCTGCATCGGAAAGGATATGCAGGAGGTAAGAGATTCGTTGTACCAGGGAAAATCCGGTATAGTGCTGGACCCTGAAAGAAAATCGTTTGGTTACCGGTCCGGGTTAACCGGCCATATAGAGAGACCCGAGCTCAAAGGGTTGCTGGATCGTCGCTCCAGGCTCATGATGCCAGAGCAGGCGGAATTTGCGTATATGGCTACCCGTGAAGCCCTGGCGCAGGCGGGTATAACACCGGAATATATTGATGCCACACCAATAGGACTTTTATACGGTAACGACAGCTCTGCCAAACCGGTGGTGGAAGCCAATGATATTATGCGGGCGAAGAAAGATACCATGCTGGTAGGTTCGGGGTCTGTGTTTCAGACCATGAATTCTACCGTGAATATGAACCTGGCCACTATTTTTAAGCTCCGTGGCGTAAACTTCACCGTCAGCGCCGCCTGTGCCAGCGGTTCCCATGCTATCGGTATGGGATATATGTTTATCAGGAACGGTATGCAGGATGCAGTTATCTGCGGTGGCGCCCAGGAGGTAAATTTGTATGCCATGGGTAACTTTGATGCCATCGCTGCTTTTTCTGTGAGAGAAAATGATCCTACCCGTGCATCAAGACCGTTTGACCGCGACCGCGACGGACTGGTACCCAGCGGGGGCGCTGCAACCGTAATACTGGAAAGCCTGGAGTCCGCGCAGCGCAGAGGCGCCACCATTTTAGGCGAAGTGCTGGGATACGGCTTCTCCTCCAACGGTGCGCATATTTCCAATCCTACTGTAGACGGACCCGTACGTTCCCTGCAAATCGCTTTAAAAGATGCCGGATTACAACCGGGCGACATCGAATATATAAACGCCCACGCCACTTCCACCGCCGCCGGCGATGCCAGCGAAGCGAGGGCCATTCACGAAGTGTTTGGCGATTCCAGGCCCTACGTCAGCTCTACCAAGTCCATGACCGGTCACGAATGCTGGATGGCTGGCGCCAGCGAAATAGTATACTCCATGCTCATGATGCAGCATGGGTTTATAGCGCCAAATATTAACCTGGAAAATCCCGACGAAGACGCGGCCAGGTTAAATATTGTAACCAATACAATTAATAAAAATTTTAATATATTTTTGTCAAACTCCTTCGGTTTTGGCGGCACTAATTCTTCTCTTATTGTAAGAGGGTGGAACGGAAAGTAAATATTCTTAACTTTGACCCCTGGATCAGGATCGTTAGACCAACTGGATGCAATCAAAAAAATTTTAAAACGACCTATATCTGATTTCACACTTTATGGACATTAGAACAATAATAGCTGTTACGAATAAGTTTCTGGTAGAGGAGTTTGAAGCAAACCCCGACACAATTACGCCTGAAGCAAATATGAAGTCCACACTGGATCTGGATAGTTTGGACTATATCGACATGGTGGTAGTGATAGAAGATAACTTCGGATTTAAAGTAAATCCGGAAGATTTTCAGGCAATTGTCACTTTTCAGGATTTCTACGATTACGTAGCCACTCGTGTACAACAAAAAGAACTGGTATAATGCCTTCCTGGCAAGGAAAGTCGAAAGGAAGTAAATTTGGATACAGTTGTTTTGTTTTCCTGCTCAATCATGGAGGAGTAATGCCCGCCTATCTGTTGTTAAGGTTTGTGGCTTTCTATTTCTTTGCATTTTCCTGGAGCTCCTCAAAACCTCTCTATCATTATTTCCGTACAAAAATAGGATACGGCAGATGGCGTTCATTGCTCAGTCTGTACCGTAATTATCATGTATTTGGCCAGACGCTGATCGATAAAGTGGTGGTGATGGCCGATATGGCCAATAAATTCACCTTTGAATTTGAAGGAGAACATTATCTGCGTGAAATGATTGCCGGCGGCAAAGGAGGGATATTACTAAGCGCCCACCTGGGCAACTGGGAAGTAGCCGGACACCTGTTTAAACGATTGCAAACCAGGATTAATATTGTCATGTTCGACGGAGAACACCAGCGTATCAAGGATTACCTGTCTGGCATTACGGGCGACCGTAACATGAATATTATTGTCATTAAGGACGATTTGTCCCATATCTACGCCATTAATGAAGCATTGAATAACCGTGAAATGGTATGTATGCATGCCGACCGCTTCTTACCTGGTAATAAAACCCAAACCACTTCTTTTTTAGGCGAAGAGGCCCGTTTCCCGTTAGGCCCCTTCCTGCTGGCTGCCACCTTCCGGGTGCCGGTTTCCGTGGTATTTGCCTTCAAGGAATCGCCGACCCATTACCACTTTTACGCTACCGAACCCCGTCAATACCATGGACGCCGCAACCAGGGAGTGGAAACCGCCCTGCATGATTTTGTAGCGCGGGTAGAAGAAAAAGTACAGCGTTACCCGGTACAATGGTTTAATTATTACGATTTTTGGGAATAATGCGTGTTTTTACTGTTAATAATTTCGTATAATTCTATTTATTTCGTGTTTCATTTTTAATAATAACTTGTGCAGATGTTTATTCATACAGATGATATCACCGCGTATATTCCTCAGCGCACCCCTATCGTCATGATCAGCGGTATCCTGGAGGTAAATGGTCCTGTAACCCGGACCGGCCTACACATCGCTGCAGATAATATTTTTGTGGAGAATGGCGTGCTAACCCCTCCCGGCCTGATGGAAAATATCGCACAAACCGCCGCTGCCCGCATCGGGTACATCGCAAAACAACAGGATACCCCTGTACCCCTGGGTTTTATCGGCGCTGTGAAAGACCTGGAAATCCTGGAATTACCCCCTGCCGGTCAGATGATTGAAACCGTTACCGAAATAGGCGGCGAAGTATTCAACGCCACCATGGTTACCGGCAAAGTATTGTTTGAAGGCCGCGTAATGGCACAATGCGAAATGAAAATTTTTACCAATCCCATAATATAATCGAATATGAACTGTAGAAAATTTATCGTACTGCCCTTGATGGTTTTAAGCATGTTCGCCACGACCGCACATGCACAGAAACTAAAAAATTTCCTGGAAAATAAAGATTCCTCCTTTCTCTGGCTCGGTGTGGACTTTACCCAGGCAAAACTGATCGGCGACGCTGCCGCCAAAACAGACGCGATTGTAGACCATGAGTTGACAGCCCTCAACCAGGTGATCGTAAACGAACAGAAAAAATATGATGTGCCAGGCGCGTTTCACCGCGAAAAATATAATACCAGCATTACCCTGGTAAACAAACGCAACGAAGCCATCAACGGAGAAAACATGAAATCGGACGAATCTGCCGATTTTGAGCGTCTGAAACCGGAAGATATCACCAAAGTGGTAAAATCCTACGATTTCAGCGGCAAACATGGCATCGGCGTAATGATCGTGATGGAAGGTATGAGCAAAACCTCCAAAAGCGCGTCTATGTGGGTAACCGTCATTGACCTGGATCGCAAAAACGTACTGATGACAGAACGTTATATCGGTAAAGGCCAGAAATGGAGCTTTGCATGGCGTAACTACTGGCTCGCTACCATTAAAAGCGTGCTGGATGATGTAGACGACGACTACAACAAACTGAGAAGCAAATACGCAGACGCTAAAGATGCGGAAGATCCAAAACCGGTAGTAGCACCTGCGGCTGAAAAGAAAGAAGCCAAAACAGGCGTGGCTACAAAAGAAGCAAAGAAACCAAAGAAAAAAGGATAATGACAACATTGACCGCAAGCACCAACATACTGATACGATTTAATGAAGCAGATCCGCTGGGAATAGTATGGCACGGGCATTATGTGCGGTATTTTGAAGATGGAAGAGAAGCCTTCGGAGAAAAATACGGCCTGCGTTACCTCGATATTTTTGAAGAAGGGTACACAGTACCGGTAGTGAATGTACAATGTGACTATAAACGCTCACTGCGCTATGGCGACCGGGTAGTGGTGGAAACAAAGTATGTGGATGATATGGCGGCGAAAATAAAATTTGAATACATACTTACCAATCCGGCAACCGGTGAAATCGTTGCAAAAGGGTCTTCCGTACAGGTATTCCTGGATAAAGAAACATCTTCCCTGCAATTGATCACCCCCGCTTTTTTCAGTGAATGGAAAAAAACACACGGACTGGTATAACAAAGGGTATTATGCAACAGGTGTATGTAGTAGCAGATAATATTGTGGGGCCGCTGGGCAGTACTACCCGGGAAAATTTTGAACAGGTATTACAGGGTAACAGTGGCATAGGATTGCAGCAAAATGCAGCCTATGCCGCTGCCCCTTTTTATGGCGCTATGATGGCGCCCGGTCAGCTGGATACCTATACCGCCGCTGATAACGTAGATGGATACACGACATTTGAAAAACTGCTGGTCGCATCTGTACGAAGCGCCCTGCAGCAAACCAGTATCTCATTGGCGGATCAGCGTACCGGCTTTATTATCTCCACTACCAAAGGCAATATAGAATTACTGGAACAACAACCCGAAGGAGCTGTATTGCCGTTGGGCGACATGCAGTTGTTTACCACGGCAAAAAAAATAGCAGGCCATTTTAAGGCCGCTAATCAACCGTTATTGGTAAGCAGCGCCTGTATATCAGGGCTGGTAGCCATTTTAACAGGTAAGCGCCTCATTGAAGCCGGACGCTATGATCATGTAGTAGTTGCCGGCGCCGATGTGCTTACCCGCTTCGTGTTGTCCGGATTCCAGTCGTTCCAGGCAGTAAGCGCCATTCCCTGTAAACCCTTTGATGCCAACCGCACCGGGGTTACACTGGGCGAAGGAGCTGCCACCGTTATCCTCAGCAGGGATAACAGCAACGCTGCTTTTTCATTAGGCGCCGGTGCTATCAGCAACGACGCCAATCATATATCAGGCCCTTCCCGTACCGGCGAAGAACTGGCTGCCGCGATGCAGCTGGCATTGAAAGGCAGCGGGCTAACCACGGCAGATATCGGATTTGTATCTGCACATGGCACGGCCACCTTGTATAACGATGAAATGGAGGCAAAAGCCTTGCACCACGCCGGTTTGGCAACGGTGCCGGTAAACAGTCTCAAAGGCTATTACGGCCATACCCTCGGCGCAGCAGGACTGATAGAAGCCATCATCAGTATGCAGGCCATGAAACAGGGGGTGGTATTGCCAACAAAAGGATACGAAACAGCCGGTGTAAGCATGCCGGTAAACGTTAATAATACCCTGCTGCATACTTCATCTGCCCACTTCCTGAAAACTGTTTCAGGCTTTGGAGGATGTAATGCAGCCATGGTCTTTAATCTTATCCGGGATTAACCTGATTATTATGATTATTATGATTTTTTAAAGATTAACGAGGTCTGAAAGAAGATTTTTTCATAAATTTTTAAATCAAAAAATAGCAATCACAAAAATCAAACTAATCAGTTAAATCCTGGGCAAGACAAAACCCGCATCAATCACAGTAAAATTTTTTTTGTGTTTAATAAAGAAACAAAAACAGCACTGGAAGCGAAAGAAGCTGCATTACGCCTCGCATTCGCTCCTGTCGCTTTTCAGGCTACCAGGGCATTGCGCGATATGGGCATTTTAACGGCAGTAAGCAACAGCCGCTCTGCCGGTATTACCATTGAGGAAATAATGGAACAAACAAAAATGTCACGCTATGCAGTAAGAGTATTGCTGGAGGCCGGTTTGGGAATGGAGCTGATCATCGTCAACGATAAAAGGTATACCCTTACCAAAACAGGCTACTTTATTTTACATGATTCGCTTACCCGTATTAACATGGACTTTTCGCAGGATATCTGCTATAAAGGCATGAATCACCTGCAGGAAAGCCTTAGAGAAGGAAAACCCGCCGGTTTGCGCGAACTGGGCCCCTGGGATACTATTTACCCCGGCTTGTCGCTGCTGCCGCCTGAAATAGGCAAAAGCTGGTTCGATTTTGATCACTACTACTCCGACCTGGCCACACCGGCGGCCCTGGAAATCGTATTTGAAAAACATCCAAAACGTTTGCTCGACATAGGTGGCAACACCGGTAAATGGGCGCTGGCATGCACTGCCAAAGACCCGGAGGTGGAAGTAACTATTTTTGATATACCCGGACAGGCGGCGCTGGCACAACAGAAAATGAAAGATGCCGGTGTGGAAAACCGTGTGCATTTTCATATCGCCAACATCCTGCACGAGGAAATTCCATTCCCTAAAGGCTTTGATGCCATCTGGATGAGCCAGTTCCTCGATTGTTTTTCTGAAGCTGAAATTGTATCTATCCTGAAACGTTGCCGCGAAGCGCTCAACGATGATGGTATCGTTTATATACTGGAACCATTCTGGAACCGCCAGCAGTTTAAGTCTGCCGCTTTTTGCCTGCAGCAGACCTCCCTGTATTTTACAGCAATGGCCAACGGTAACAGCCAGATGTATCATACCGACGATTTCTTTCAATGCATTGAAGACGCAGGTCTGACGATTATTGAAGAAAATGACCAGATGGGAATGAACTATACATTGCTGAAATGTAAAAAGAAATAGCGTATCACATAATCTATAAACTCCCAAAATCGATCTCTTATGAAAACTGAGCAAGTTGATGTATTGGTAATAGGAGCAGGGCCGGCGGGTACAGTGGCAGCCTCTATTATTCATCAGGCAGGCTATAAAGTAAAAGTGGTGGAGAAACAAAAGTTTCCCCGCTTCGTAATTGGCGAAAGCCTTTTGCCCCGCAGTATGGAAGCGCTGGAAGAGGCCGGGTTTATTGATGCTATCAAAGCAAAAGGTTTTCAGCAGAAATTCGGAGCCAAGTTTGTAAAAGGCGATGCGCTCTGCGATTTTACTTTCCAGGAGCAATATACGCCCGGCTGGACCTGGACCTGGCAGGTAACCCGCGCTGACTTTGATAAAACACTGGCGGATACCGTCGAAAGCATGGGGGTGCCGGTATCGTATGAAACAACAGTAACGGGTATACGTTTTAATGGATCAGATTCCGTTACTACCGTAGAAGATAAAGATGGTCATCAATCGGAGATTGCAGCCCGGTTTATTGTGGATGGCAGTGGCTATGGCAGGGTGATACCCAAATTGTTTAACCTGGAGAAAAACTCCAACCTGCAGCCGCGTAAAGCATTATTTGCCCATACAGTAGATACACGCCGCTCCATGGCAGATGAGCCCAACAGGATCACCGCAGTGGTGCATAAACCGGGTGTTTGGATCTGGATTATTCCTTTTGCCACCGGGGTCACTTCCCTGGGCTTTGTAGGAGATCCGGAATTTTTTGAACAATATCCCGGCACGGATGAAGATAAATATCGCGCATTGCTGGAAGCTGAACCCTATACCAGGGAGCGTTTCCGTGATGTGGAGCTGGTATTTGAACCCAGGATACTGCAATCCTGGTCCGCTACCACGGATAAGTTTTATGGCGATGGATTTGTGCTCACCGGAAATGTAACAGAATTTCTGGACCCGATTTTCTCATCTGGCGTAACTTTGGCCTGTGTTTCTGCACAAACGGCTGCAAAGCTGGTGATCAGGAAACTGAAAGGCGAGGCGGTAGACTGGGAAAAAGAGTACATGGAACCTACCATGCAGGGCGTAAATACCTTCCGCTCCTATGTAATGGCCTGGTACGAAGGTATCCTCGATACCATCTTCTTTAAAAAAGATGCAGACCCGGTTATCAAAGGACAAATTTGTTCCGTACTCGCTGGTTATGTGTGGGATATGAGTAATCCCTTTGTGAAAAATCATGATACCGCCTTAAAACGGCTGGCCAGAACAATAGAATTAACAGACAAATTAAAAAGCAGCTCAGCCATTGAATAGTGAGTCGGCATATATTACAGGAAGTTGTATCATTCGTCATAATAAGGTTTACGGGAACGGCGGCCTGTTATGGGAAGCAGGTCAGGAGCTGGAATTGCCGGAATTTCTGCGGGCAGGATACGACCGGTTTTCCGGGCAATATCCGAAATTTCATAAGATGGACGCCCTCAGCAAGCTTGGCTGGCTGGCGGCGGAAGTACTGCTGAAAGATACCCGCGTACCTTTATTGCCGCCGGAACAGGTGGGTATGGTATTATCGAACCGCAGCAGCAGCCTGGATACGGATCTGCGCTACTATGCTACAGTAAAGGATTTTGCCAGCCCGGCCTTATTTGTGTATACATTGCCCAATATTGTAATGGGCGAAATATCCATCCGGCATGGTTTTAAAGGGGAAAATACCTTTTTTGTGTCAGATGCTTTTGATACGGCGCTGATGAGCAGCTACCCGGCCCAATTGCTGGCGGTAACACCGTTGCAGGCCTGTATTTGTGGTTGGGTAGAAGTAATGGAACAACAATACGAGGCAGCATTATTCCTCGTGGAAAATAAACCCGATGGTATGGCCCGGCCCTTAACAGCGGAGGCTTTATCGTCATTATATCAAACAAACAAATAGTTAATAACTTTAATCAAATCACCGTGGAAAAGTTGATGTCGGATCTGAAGGCGCAGATCATAGAACAATTGAATTTGCAGGAGATAACTCCGGAAAACATCGGCAACGATCAAACACTGTTTTCCAAAGATGGGCTGGGACTCGACTCTATCGATGCGCTGGAACTGATTGTACTGCTGCAGCAGCACTATAATATCCGCATTGCCAATCCTGAAGAAGGACCAAAGATTTTTCACTCTGTGCGGTCTATGGCAGAGTATATTACTGCAAATCAAACTGCAAAGGCATGAGTGAAAAGGTGTGGATAGCAGGCGGCGGGGTGATTAGCGGCATAGGCCTGGATCTGAAGGCCTGTTTACAGTCGTTCCGGAACATGCAGCCGGGAATGGCGGCTATGCAGTACCTGCCTTCTGTTCATCGTAATACCTTTCCTGTAGCGGAAGTAAAAGCCGATAATGCTACGCTCGCCGATATGGCCCGTATGCCGGAACATATCAGCAGAACCGCGCTGCTCAGTATGATTGCTGCCAGGGAAGCGTGGAAATCCAGCGGCCTGGACGACATTTCCCGCTATCGCGTGGGCTTTGTGTCCGGCAATACCGTTGGCGGTATGGATAAAACGGAAAACTTTTTCCCGGAATTTCTTACCAATTCACGTGGCGGCCGCCTCCAACAGGTAGTGCATCACGAATGTGGCAGCGTTACCGAACTGGTAGCCGATATGCTGGGCATCCGGCATCATGTGTCTACCATCAGCACAGCCTGTTCTTCAGGCGCCAATGCGCTCATGTATGGTTCCCGCCTGATCCGCAACAATATTGTGGATGTGGTGATTGCCGGCGGCACCGACGCGTTGACCCGCTTTACACTAAATGGTTTTAATACCCTCATGATCCTGGATCAGCAGCCCTGCCGGCCGTTTGATGATACCCGTACCGGGCTTAACCTGGGCGAAGGCGCCGGTTATGTGGTACTGGTATCCGATAGCCTGGCGGCGCAACTGCAGCCCTGGTGCCGGTTTAGTGGCTTCGCTAACGCAAACGATGCGTATCACCAAACGGCTTCTTCTCCGGATGGCACAGGTAACTACCTGGCCATGAAAGGCGCCATGGATATGAGCGGCGTACAGCCGCAACAAATTGGTTATATCAATTTACACGGCACCGGCACGCAAAACAATGATGTATCTGAAGGAATCGCTATCAACAGGCTCTTTGCACCGCATTTCCCGGCCATGAGCTCTACCAAATCGTTTACAGGACATACGCTGGGCGCCAGCGGTGGCATAGAAGCCGTTTTTTCAGCCCTCGCTGTAAAGGAAGGCATCATCTATCCCAACGCACGCTTCGAACACCAGATGAAAGAACTGCCATTTGCACCTGTCACCGCTTATTCAACCGGTCATGATCTGCAACATGTTATGTCTAACTCATTTGGCTTTGGTGGTAACTGTTCCAGTTTGATTTTTTCAAAAGCATAAGGCATAAAGCATAAGGCATAAAGCAAAAGCAAAAAGCAATGCTTTCAAAACAATATAAGCAAACCGCTAAACAAACAATGCAGGCTAACAGCTAACAGCTAAAGGCTAACCGCTAAAACAATGCAGGCTAACAGCTAACCGCTAAAGGCTAACAGCTCAACAAGTACATATGGCTATTTTCATACTCGGCACCGGTTGTATTTCTCCGCAGGAAACTGCGCAGGGAGGCCCTTTGCTGGCCGCTCCCCGGGAATATGAACAGGTACGCCTGGCCACCGTGGATCCGGATTATAAACAGTGGATTGATGTGAAACAGATCCGCCGGATGAGCCGTGTGGTAAAAATGGGAGTAGGCGCCGCTAACCTCAGTCTCGAGGCGGCAGGTATCACCGCTCCGGATGCCATCATCACAGGTACCGCTTACGGATGCCTCGATGATACCGGCGTGTTTCTAACAAAAATGGTGCATCAGCAGGAAGAAATGCTGACACCTACCGCCTTTATTCAAAGCACACATAATACCGTGGGCGGACAAATTGCCCTGCTCCTCGGTTGCAACGGGTATAACAATACCTTTGTACACCGTGGCTTTTCTTTTGAAAACGCATTGCTGGATGCCATCATGATCCTCAAAGAAGGCTCCGCACAACATATACTGGCTGGCGGTCTGGATGAAATCACCAACTACAGCCATCAGCTGCTGTCGCGTTTCGGGATCTATAAAAAAACACCGGTGAAAACCATGGAGCTGCTGAACAGCCCCGATACCGGTACAATTGCCGGCGAAGGCGCCGCGTTTTTTACACTCGGCACCACCAGGGGGCCAGGCACGGTAGCTATGCTGTCTGGCGTAAGCACATTGTATAAACCACTATGGGAAGGGGAAGTGATAGGGCATATCATGAAATTCCTGGAAGATAATAACTATACCCCGGCCGACATTGACCTGATCGTTACCGGCAGGAATGGTGATATAGACCAGGATGAGATATACGAAGAAGTAGCCGAGGCCCTGTTCCCGGAACATGCTGAAGCCTGTTTTAAACACCTCTGCGGCGAATATCCTACCGCTGCAGGTTTCGGCGTATGGATGGCCAACGCCATTATCGCAGAGCAGAAAGTACCGGAAGCTGCCGCGTTTTTTGGCCGCGCACCAAAGAAAATAAAGAACATATTAATATATAATCATCACCAGGGAACCCATCATTCCCTGGTATTATTAACCGCATGCTAAACAACAGAACCGTAAATATTATAGCCGCTGTAAGTTTCCTGGTACTGCTGTACCTGGACAAGATACAGCACTATAACCTGCCGTTCTGGGCTTATGGATTGCCGGTGCTGATCTTCCTGCCCCTCACCATCCACGGCGCTATGAATATAGAAGCCGGTTTTTTTATGAAGGTGATGTGTAAGGCGGATACCACCGAAAAGGTAGTGGCGCTTTCTTTTGATGATGGCCCTCAAACCGGGTATACACCGGTGATACTGGATATCCTGCAACACGAAAATGTGCCTGCTGCCTTTTTTTGTATCGGTAAAAATATCACAGGGAATGAGCACTTACTGAAACGCATATACGCAGAAGGACATGTAATCGGTAACCATACCTATTCACATCATTTCTGGTTTGATATGAAATTATCGAGTAACATGCTCACGGACATGCAGCAGATGGATGCGCTCACAGTAGATGCTACCGGCCTGTATCCGCGCCTGTTTCGCCCGCCCTACGGCGTTACCAATCCGAACCTGGCAAGAGCCGTGAAAGCGGGTAATTATCTGCCGGTAGGCTGGAGTATCCGCTCGCTGGACACCGTTGCCAAAGATGAAACACAACTGCTGAACAGGATATTGGCGCAGTTAAAACCAGGGGCCGTTATTTTATTGCATGATACCTGTAAGATAACCGCCGATATATTGCCACAACTGATCCGCGGAATCCGGGAACAGGGATACCAGCTGGAAAGAATTGATAAAATGTTAAAAGTGCGTGCATATGTGTAAATGGATAGTAGCCTTGATGTGTTGTATTGTAAGCCTGCAGGTACAGGCGCAAACAGGTTTTAAGCCAGTGGCGGATATGGCGCCGCTGAAACAGCAGTTTGCAAAGGCAGCCCAGGCAACACAAAGTATTCAATGCGATTTTGTACAGGAGAAAAACCTGAGCATGCTGTCGGACAAGATCGTTTCTAAAGGGAAGTTCTGGTTTAAGAAAGATAATAAAGTGAGAATGGAATACCTGCAACCTTCTTATTACCTGCTGGTCATCAACGGAAAAGATATCCGTATCAAAGATGCCCAGAAGGAAAATAAAGTATCAGGTAAGAGTAATAAACTGTTCGAGCAGATCAATAAAATTACGGTCGACTGTGTTCGTGGCACTGTGCTGGATAACGCAGACTTTACCACCAAGGCCACCGAGAATGCACAGTATTACCGCCTGGAAATGGCGCCGGTAAACAAGGTGATGAAAGAATATTTCAAATCCATTGTTCTGCTGGTAGATAAACAGGACTATTCTGTATCAAAAATTACGATGGCGGAGTTGTCAGGAGATGATACCACCATCAGTTTTTTGCATAAACAATTGAATTCAAACATCCCGGATGCGGTATTTTCTGCTAAGTAGCATATTGGGCCTGGCCTTGCTGATGGGAAGCTGCAGATCAGTGTATAAGGGGTTACAACCTGTGCCGGGCGATGTAAACTGCATCCGTCAGTTTAGCCCGCAGTTTAGCTCCACCCTGTACAGCACGCAGGTAGATATTTTAAAACATCACCTCAGCGGCCTGCTGTTCTTCAAACAAATGCAGGATAGCAGTATCCGCATCGTGTTTGCCAATGAGATGGGATTTAAGTTCTTTGATTTTGAATTTGATAAACAGGGCAATTTTACCAAACACTACCTGCTGGCCAAAATGAACAAGAAAGCGGTAGTGAAAACGCTGCAACAGGACTTTGCGCTTGTATTGCTGCATCCCGATTTAAGTGGTGCGCATACAGCAGCGGATAACCATTACCACTATGTCGTAGTACCTACAGAAAAAGGGAACAACTACTACATTACAGATACGGCCTGCACAGCGTTGGTACGCATCGAAAAATCGTCCCGGCGCAAACCTGCAGTAACCGTGTGGATGCAGCACTATAGCAACGGGGTACCGGATACCATCAATATCCGCCATGAACATTTCAAATTCAATATCTCTTTACAGAAAGTAGAAAAATAACATCATAACAGTCACACTAATCATCATAATCATACGAACCATAGTCCATGTTAGCAGGTAATTTTTATACAGTAACAACGCAATCACAGGAGCCCGGACAGGTAAGCGTTACCATTGAACTGAACGCGGCACATCCCATTTTTCAGGGCCACTTCCCTGAGCAGCCTGTAGTACCAGGGGTATGCATGATGCAAACCATTACGGAAGTACTGGAAAGCGCTGTAAAACAGAAAGTAACGCTGAAGAAAGCAGGCCAGATGAAGTTCCTGAATATGATAGACCCGGTGAAACAGCCGTTGGTAGATGTAACGGTGAGCTATAAGGAAGAAGACGGTGGATGGAAAGTGAATGCCACGTTGAAACGAGAAGACAAAACATTTATGAAGTTCCAGGGTATATTTAATTAAGTGACAAGGCAGCCTACACATAACGAACATTTTGAAAGGCACCGTGCAGCGGTGCTCATCCCTACGTATAACAACGCCGGTACACTCGCAGGAGTGTTGTCCGATGCGCTGGAATATACGCATCATGTCATTGTAGTGAACGATGGCGCTACGGATGAAACGCCTGCGATATTGCAACAGTTTCCTTCGCTGCAGCTGGTATCGTATAGTCCTAACCGTGGGAAAGGCATTGCGCTTCGCCGCGGATTTGCTTATGCTATGGAGCAGGGATACGATTATGTGATCACCATGGACGCCGACGGACAACACTTTGCTACTGATCTGCCATCTATGCTGCAACAGATAGATGAACATCCGGGTGCACTGATCATTGGCGCCCGTAACCTGCACCAGGAAAATATGCCTGGAAAAAGTACTTCTGCCAATAAAGTATCTAACTTCTGGTTTAATGTAACCACCGGTTTAAAAGGACCCGATACGCAGTCGGGCTACCGCCTGTATCCCCTGCGCCGCATGGGAAGTATGCACTATTTCTGTACTAAATACGAGTTTGAAATAGAAGTGCTGGTACGCAGCGCCTGGAAAGGTATTAAGGTGGACTGGACCCCTGTAAAAGTATATTATCCGCCGCCGGAAGAGCGGGTATCGCATTTCCGCCCTGTTCCTGATGTAACGCGGATCACCATACTAAACATCATATTGGTACTGACCACATTCCTGTACATAAAGCCGCGTGATTTTATCCGTTTTCTCCTGAAAAAGGAAAACTGGAAGAAAATGTGGAAAGAAGAAGTACTGAAATCGGATGAGTCTAATATGCGCAAAGCCATCGCTATTGGATTTGGCGTATTTATGGGCATCATACCTATCTGGGGCTTCCAACTGCTGGTGGCCATATTGGTGTCTATTAAATTAAAATTGAACAAGGCGCTGGTATTACTTTCAGCACATATCAGCACACCACCGCTTACGCCGTTTGTACTCTTTGCCAGTTTCCTCACCGGCAGGATCTGGATGGGACAAACAGCGAAAGACCTGATATTTAAAAACGGATTTAACTTTGACACCATTAAGGATAATATGTTGCAGTATGTGTTTGGCGCCATTACGCTGGCTGTTCTCGGTGGCCTGCTGGTATGGGCGGTGAGTTGGGGGATGTTGTCAATATTCAGAAAAGAAAGAAAAAATGGGTAGTTTTTTTGTAGCGATATACAATTTTTTTGAAAAGCATAAAAGCTGGCTGTGGATTTCTACCATTGCCAGCTTTCTGCTGGTGGGATATTTTGCTGCACAAATAAAGCTGGAAGAGGATATCACGAAGATTTTACCCCAGGATAAGAAACTGGACAAACTGCAACAGGTATTCCAGGACTCGCGTTTTGCGGATAAACTCATTGTTACCATCTCTCAAAAAGATACTGCAAAAGAAGCGCAGCCCGACAGTTTAACGGCCTATGCGGCAGAACTGGCCGCTACGGCAAGTGCGCAGCTATCGCCCTATATCCGGCAAATCCAGTCGCAGGCGGAAGATTCCATGGTAATGGGATTGATGCAGGTCATACAACAACACCTGCCCATCTTCCTGGAAGAAAAAGACTACGTGAAAGTAGATAGTTTGCTGCAAACAGCACAACTGGAAAAAACACTGCAATACGATTATAACACACTGATATCGCCGGCAGGGCTGGTGTTAAAGAAAATGATCCAGGTCGATCCTGTTGGTATTTCCTGGATCGGCGTAAAGAAATTGCAGCACCTGCAATACGATGATCAGTTTGAATTATATGATAACTACGTGATCACAAAAGATCACAAGCATGTGATGATCTTTATTACGCCGGCTAATCCGCCAGGCGCTACAAAGATCAACGCACAGTTCCTGAAGGGACTGGATAAAATCAAAGATAGCCTTGATCAATCCCATCCGGCAATAGCTGCTTCCTACTTTGGTGGCACTGCTGTTTCCGCAGGAAATGCTACCCAACTCAGGCAGGATACCCTTCTTACGCAGGGCATCACCATCGTATTGCTGGTAGTACTGATCGGGTTATTTTTCCGGAAGAAACGTTCCCCCGTGCTGGTGATGCTGCCGGTGATCTTCGGCGGGTTATTTTCACTGGCATGGATATACGTTATTAAAGGCCATATTTCTGTAATGGCCATGGGAGCAGGCGCTGTGGTATTGGGTATTGCTGTCAACTATTCATTGCATGTTTTTAATCACTTCCGTCATTCACAGGATATACGTGAAGTGATCAACGATCTGGCTACGCCGATGACGTTGGGCAGTTTTACCACGGTGGGCGGCTTTCTTTGTTTACAGTTTGTACATTCTCCCATGCTTCGGGATGTAGGACTGTTTGCTGCACTCAGCCTCGTTGGCGCTGCTTTGTTTTCCCTTATATTTCTGCCGCATTGGATCGTGATCGGGCATAAACCGCAAACGGTGCCTGCGCACACAGATAACTGGCTGGATAAATTATCGGCCTATAAGCCGGAGAGAAATAAATACCTGGTAGGTGCTATTTTCCTCCTTACTATCGTATTTTTTTACACTGCCCGCAACGTATCCTTTGAAAGCGATATGATGCGCATGAATTACATGTCGCCGCAGCTGAAAGCCGCAGAAGCACAGCTTAATTCGATAAATACCTACATCGCGCAATCCGTCTACGTCGTGTCTGACGGACATGATCTTGAAAGCGCACTGGAGAATGAAGAAAAGCTGATGCCGGTGGTGGAGCAATTGCAGGCAAAAGGCATTGTAAAGAAATACGCCGGCGTACAGGCGTTGCTGTTATCCAACAAGGAGCAGCAGGCACGCATTGACCGCTGGAATAAATACTGGACGGCGGAAAAGCAGCAGCAGCTGTTGCAATACCTGCGCAGCAAGGGCAGCAGCCTTGGGTTTAGTGCTGCCGCATTCGATGCTTTTGGAGGAATGCTTGATAAAACTTTTCAGCCACTGAATGAAGAAGCACTAAGCATATTGCGCAATGGCAGCCTGGGAGATTTCATTATTCAGAAAAACGGCGCCACTTCACTTGTTACCTTACTCAAAGTAGACCCCGCACACAAACAGGCGGTATACAACGCCCTGGAAAATTTGCCCAACACTACGGTGCTGGATAAGCAATATGCCGCTAATCGCCTGGTAGAAGTGATCAAAGACGAATTCAACAGCATTGCCTGGATGACTTCCCTGCTGGTGTTCTTCGCGCTGTTGTTGTCTTATGGCCGTATCGAACTGGCATTGATCACATTTATCCCCATGGCCATAAGCTGGGTATGGATACTGGGTATCATGGGCCTGTTTGGCATTAAGTTCAATATTGTGAACATCATTCTTTCCACTTTTATTTTTGGTTTGGGAGATGATTACAGCATCTTTATGATGGATGGGCTGTTACAGGAATACAGAACCGGCAAGAAGACCCTGTCTTCTTTCAAGTCCTCCATTTTCCTTTCCGCCATCACTACCATCCTGGGACTAGGTGTGCTGATCTTTGCACAGCATCCTTCCCTGAAATCTATCGCCCTTATTTCCATTATCGGAATAGGCACGGTAGTACTGATTTCACAGGTGATGATTCCTTTCCTGTTTAACTGGCTGATCACCAATCGTGTCCGGAAAGGCTATGTGCCATGGACTTTCAAAGGATGGACACTCTCTGTGTTTTCATTTACCTATTTCACCACGGGTTGTTTACTGTTAACCGTTATCGGTACCATACTCATTCGCCTGAATCCTTTTAATAAAGAAAAGGGAAAGGTGTTATATCATCGCATTCTTTCTGCCTATACCCATAGTGTATTGTATATTATGGGGAATGTGAAGAAGCGCATTATTAACCCGGCTAACGAACAACTGGAGAAACCGGCGGTAATTATCAGTAATCACCAGTCATTCCTGGATATATTGGTATCTACTATGCTGCATCCAAAGGTAATTTTGCTCACCAACCAGTGGGTATGGCGTTCGCCGGTATTTGGATCGGTGGTGCGCCTGGCCGATTATTACCCGGTAGCAGACGGTGCGGAAGGCGCCATCGAAAAATTGCGGCAGCGGGTGGAAGAAGGCTACTCGATCGTGGTGTACCCCGAAGGTACCCGGTCGCCCGACCCGGCTATCAAGCGTTTTCATAAGGGCGCTTTTTACATCGCGGAGCAGCTGGGCCTGGATATACTTCCCATGGTTATTCACGGTACCGCCTATACGATGAGTAAAGGCGATTTCCTCTTAAAAGACGGCACCGTATCGGTGAAGTATCTGCCGCGTATCACACCAGCCGACAAATCCTGGGGAGATAACTACAGCGCACGTACGAAAACGATCAGCCGTTACTTTAAACAACAGTATGAAATATTGAGGGCGGAAACGGAAGTGCCGAAATATTTCCGTGAACAGCTGAAGTACAACTTTATCTACAAAGGACCGGTGCTGGAATGGTATATGCGGATAAAAACAAAAATGGAAAATAACTATGAGTTATTCCATGAGCTGTTACCCCAGGAAGGGCGTATCCTGGATATCGGCTGCGGCTATGGGTTTATGTCGTATATGCTCACCTGGACGGCACCCGGAAGAAACATTACCGGCATTGACTATGATGAAGACAAAATAGCTACTGCGGCATATTGTTTTCAAAAACCCGGTCAACTGCAATTTATACATGGCGATATTGCTGCCACGAACATAGAAAAGTATGACGCTTTTATTTTAAGCGATGTATTACACTACCTCCCTTCAGGAGAGCAGGAAATACTGATACAGCAATGTATTGAAAGATTAACACCGGATGGGGTGATCCTGGTACGCGATGGAGATAGTGACCGGGCTAAAAGGCATGAAGGCACAAGGTTCTCTGAGTTTATGTCGACCAGGGTAATTGGATTTAACAAAACGAAACATAAGCAATTATCTTTTTTCTCAGCTGCACATGTGCGTAACCTGGTCAGCAAATATGGTGCGGTAGCAGAGGAGATAGATAATACCCGGTACACATCGAATGTAATATTTGTGATAAAAAAACTCCCCCGGGAAAATTATGCACAATTATGATGTGATCATTATAGGCAGCGGCCTTGGCGGCCTGGTATGTGGCGCTATCCTCAGCCAGAATGGCTATCGTGTATGTATCTATGAAAAAAACAGGCAAACAGGTGGCTGTCTGCAAACCTATTCCCGCGAAAAAGTCATTTTCGATTCCGGTGTACACTACATCGGCGGACTGGCGCCGGGAGAAAATCTGTATAAAGTATTTAAGTATATCGGGATCTATGATAAGCTTCGCCTGAAACGCATGGATATGGATGGTTTTGACCATATCAGCTTTGAAGGCGATGATGTTATATATCGGCTGGCACAAGGAGAAGAAAACTTTATCCGTACATTGCTAAACTATTTCCCGGAAGAAGCCATCGCGCTGCGGGCTTATTGTGATAAGATCAATGAGGTATGCAGTAAATTCCCGCTGTATAACCTGCGCACCGGCGACTACGAGGAAAAACGGGGCATACTGCAGCTAAATACAGCCGACTATTTGCGCAGCATTACCAATAACGAAAAATTGCAGCAGGTGTTGGCAGGGAATAACCTCTTGTATGCGGGTGTGGCACATAAAACGCCGTTTTACGTACACGCGTTGGTGGTAAACAGTTATATGAAAAGTTCCTGGAAGTGTGTGGACGGCGGCTCACAGATAGGGAAGCTGCTTTGCAGGCAGATCCGGGCCAACGGGGGCGATATTATCCGCAACATGGCGGTTACTGCTATACAGGGCGCAGGAGATGCGGTGGATCACATCGTATTACAGGATGGTACCCGGGCACAGGCTACCCATTATATTTCTAATCTGCATCCCGCGCAAACCATGGCCATGACCCATAGCGACGCATTACGCAGTGCTTATCGCAACCGGGTACAAAGTCTTGAGAACTCAGTAGGCGCATTTGTGCTGAACGTGGTATTGAAGCCCGGCACTTTTAAATATCTGAACTATAATCATTACTATCATGCTACAAACAATGCCTGGGCAGGGATTGACTATGATACCAGCGCATGGCCGCAAACCTACGCGATGTATGTATCTGCCAGTTCCCGGCATGAAACCTGGGCAGATTGTTTGTCGGTGATGACCTATATGCGTTACGAGGAAATGGAACCCTGGCAGCATACTTTTAACACCGTGTTGCAGGCAGGCAGCAGGGGAGCCGGTTATGAGGCTTTTAAGGCGCAGAAGGCCCACCTGTTGATAGATTGTGTAGCCAAACAGTTTCCTGGCTTTCGTGATTGTATACAGTCCTGGTATGTGGCTACGCCTTTGTCGTACCGCGATTATATTGGTACCGGCGACGGCAGTATGTACGGTATCGCCAAAGACAGTGCAGATCCGCTCCGCACCATGGTTTCAGCCCGTACTAAACTATCCAATTTGTATCTTACCGGTCAAAACCTGAACTTGCATGGAATTTTAGGGGTAACTATCAGCAGCGTGATCACCTCGGCGGAATTGCTGGGCATGGATTTCCTGGTAGATGAAATTAATCAGTCAATACATACATAACAGTGGAAAAAAAGAAACGAAGCGGCTGGAGAAGACTTGGACGCGTACTTTTATATATCATCGGTGTTTTCCTGGTGCTGTTTATCGCCCTGGTTGTTTACCTGGTGATTGTAAGCAGGATGCCGCCACCGGCAATTGCGGATCAGCGCGCGTTGCAGCTGAAACGTACGGAGCTGGACAGCACCTGTTATACGCTGGGCAACAACTGGTTTCGGAAAAGTAATAGTGGCTTATATGAAATGTACGTGGAAGGAGCTCCTTTTGAAAGAGGGGTGATCAACGGCAAACTTTCCGGGGAGCTGATCCGTCGCCAGGAAGATGTATTTGTGGCGCAGTTCAGCAAAATGGTGCCTTCTACTTTTTACCTGCATTTCCTGAAATATTTTATTGGTTGGTTTAACCGTGACCTGAGTGATCATGTGCCGGAAGAATTCAAGGAAGAGATCTACGGGGAGTCTTTCTCTGCTTCTTCCAACTACGACTATATAGGCACCAACTATGCACGCTTAATGAACTATCATGCCGCCCATGATATAGGTCATGCGCTGCAGGGTATGATGCTGGTGGGTTGTACGTCGTTCGGTACCTGGAACGACCAGTCGGCGGATAGCAACCTGATCATAGGCCGCAATTTCGACTTCTACATGGGAGATGACTTTGCGAAAGAAAAAATGGTTGTTTTTTATCACCCGGAGAAAGGCCACAATTTTATGTTTGTTACCTGGGGTGGATTTACCGGCGTGGTGTCGGGCATGAATGACAAAGGATTAACAGTAACTATTAACGCTGCCAAAACCAGCGTGCCTACTGCCGCCGCTACACCTGTATCGCTGGTGGCCCGCGAAATATTACAGTACGCAAAAAATATCCAGGAGGCATGGGATATTGCCCGGAAACGGAAGATGTTTGTCTCGGAATCATTCCTGATCGGTTCTGCGGAAGACAACAAAGCGGTGATCATTGAAAAAACGCCGGAAGGCATGGATATGTACAGCTCCGGTAAAAATTTTATTACCTGTACCAATCACTTCCAGGGCGATTCGCTGGGCAGTCTTACTTCCAACAAACTGCAGATAAAAGAAAGCGCTTCCGAATACCGCTACGAGCGGCTTACAGAGCTAATGAAAAAGAAGGGACCAAATACCGTTCAAAATACCGTTAGCATTCTGCGCGACAGAGGCGGATTGCATAACGCTGATATTGGCATGGGAAATGAAAAAGCGATCAACCAGTTGATAGCACATCACTCCATTGTATTTGAGCCAAAGAAAGGGCTGGTATGGGTGTCTACGGCGCCCTGGCAATTAGGGCAGTTTGTGGCATACGATCTGAATAAGATTTTTAGCATGCACGGTCTTACTTCAGATCACGAAGTATACGACAGCGCGCTGAATATTGCAGCAGACAGCTTTCTGCTGTCAAAAGATTACCTTGCCTTTAACACCTACCGTAAACTGAGAGACGAGATCAAGGAAGGACAGGAGGTGAACGTGAGCGCTTTGATAGCAGCCAATCCGGCCTATTACCATACATATGTGCTGGCAGGTGACTACGAGGTGAAGCGCAAAGCATATGCTGTTGCAAAACAGTATTATGAAACTGCTTTAACAAAAGTAATTGCGACCAAAGGAGAAGAAGATCACATCCGGAAGCAACTGGCGCTTTGTAAGGATAAGCTGAAAGCTAAAAGCTAAAGGCTAAAAGTAACTTAATCTAAAAGCTAACAGCTACATGATTATTGGTATTGGAACAGACATTGTAGAAGTACCGCGCATCGCCGCAAAGCTGGCAAAAGGAGAGGGGTTCCGTAACCTGGTATTCACCCCTTTTGAAATCAGTTATTGCGAACAACAGGCCGTGCCCGCAGAAAGCTATGCTGCCCGTTTTGCCGCTAAAGAAGCCATGCTGAAAGCATTTGGAACAGGTTGGGGAAATGGCGGAATCAATTTTGATGAAATAGAAGTGCGTAACGACGCAGCCGGGAAGCCGGAGATTTTTTTAATTGGCAAAGGTGCAGACAGGTATGCCCTGCTGGGTATAAAAACAATATGGGTTTCTTTATCCCATGAAAAGAATGCCGCCGTGGCGATGGTTATTATAGAAGGTTAATAAAAGGGATTACGTAATTCGTAATTCGTAATTTTCAAAAGATGTATATACCCGACATTGAACTACAATCGAAAACAGCTATCAGGGCTTACCAGGAAAAAGAGGTAATGCGCCTGCTGGGCTATTTACGTGAATTTTCACCCTTCTATAAAGCGTGGTTTAAAAAGCATGGTATTGCTGCCGATGAAGTTCAGTCGCTGGAAGCATTCTCCCTGATTCCTCCTGTTAACAAAGAAGACCTGCAGGAACACAACTGGGAGTTCCTGTGTGTGGATAAAAGTAAGATCGCTGAATACACAACAACCTCCGGTACTTTGGGCCGGCCGGTGATCATTGCTTTAACTGAAAAAGACCTGCAGCGTTTAAGCTATAACGAATACATTTCTTTCTGTTGCGCCGATGGCACCGACAGTGATATATACCAGCTTATGCTCACGCTCGACCGGCAGTTTATGGCCGGCATGGCTTATTACAACGGCATCCGCAAACTGGGCGCAGGCGTATTGCGTGTGGGTCCTGGCGTCCCCAGCATGCAATGGGAAAATATACAACGTATACAACCCACCACCATTGTAGGCGTGCCCTCTTTTATTGTAAAGCTCATAGCCTACGCAAAAGAACACCAGATAGATATTAACCGCACTTCTGTGAAGAAAGCCATATGTATTGGTGAAAATATCCGTAATACTGATTTTTCGCTGAATGTATTGGGTAAGAAGATTACAGAACAATGGAATATTAAACTGTATTCCACTTATGCGTCTACTGAAATGCAAACGGCGTTCACAGAATGCAGTGCCGGAAATGGGGGACATCATCATCCCGAATTACTGTATGTAGAGCTGCTGGATGAAAATAACCAGCCCGTAGCGCCCGGGGAAGAAGGAGAGGTAACGATTACTACACTTGGCGTAGAAGGTATGCCCCTGCTGCGTTATAAAACCGGCGATATCTGTCAGTATCATTATGATACCTGCAGCTGCGGCAGGCATACATTACGGCTATCTCCCGTAATAGGTCGTAAAAAGCAGATGATCAAATACAAAGGCACCACCCTGTATCCACCAGCTTTGTTTGACCTGTTAGCTGATATGGAAGATGTAAAAGAATTTGTAGTAGAAGTGTTTTCCAACGAACTGGGAACAGATGAAATACTGTTACACCTCTGGCCCAGGGAAGAATCAGAAGAAATGGACCGCAAAATAAAATCATATCTCCAGGCTAAACTGCGGGTGATACCACAGGTGCGGTATACCAGTCAGCAGGATATAATGCGGATGCAATTCCCGGAAAATAGCCGTAAGCCGGTGAAGTTTCTTGATAACAGGAATTAGTGGGTTTACTGTGGCGGAAGGTCGCAGTTGGTACCGATGTTTTTTCCACGATATGCAGGTTTTACATACAGATCATCCAGGCACACGGCTTTGCCATGGGAGACTTTTTATGTTTTTTGCAAAGGATAAATAAGAAACTCCAAAATTTTTTGAGAC
The DNA here is from genome assembly GCF_018224885.1 of Chitinophaga hostae. GTDB lineage: Bacteria > Bacteroidota > Bacteroidia > Chitinophagales > Chitinophagaceae > Chitinophaga > Chitinophaga hostae. Next base: position 350,990 of record NZ_JAGTXB010000002.1, read on the forward strand.
AAACTATCTGAGTTTATCCGCGCCGATGGAAGACCTCAGAATCGATAACTCTTTTAAAATAATAGTTCTGCGCGGATGATTGGCCGCGAAAAGTATTGAAATGAATGTGGATGTGTAGCCGTTTCCGGTGGCGTCTGGCTCCAGTATTTCTTCATCCATTTTTTCAAAATTAAGATCTGCTGCGTAGGTGCGAAACCAACGATCAAATTTGTGATGTCGTTTTATTTGTCGCCCATCGGAGATATCACAATTGAACACCAGGATAGAAAAATGGTCAATTCCAATCAGGTAATTTTTAATGATGCTGATTATTGTTGAGCCGATTCTTATATCCAGATTAAGGTCCCCTTTAATGTAAACAGGATCTACGATTACATAAATTGCGTTTGAAATTACAGGTAGATCATCAAGTATGTCAATAATCCTCGTGGCCTCTATAAAAGTAATCTTATAGATATGGCCATTACATGTCTCAAACTGATAATCAACGTTAATTTCTATGGGGAAAGGATTAGAGCTGAATTGGTAAGGTTTAACCAAGCTTCTTTTTCTTAGGATTATAGTCTTTTACGGAACCACCTTTTGCAATGTAGTCACGCAACGAAGACTTAGCTTCATGAAGCCTTTTGATGGCCTCAAGCGCTTTTTTATTCTCTCTTGATATGACTGTTATTGTTGGTTTCATTCCTGCAATTTACGGAATTTCATTTAATCTCGTCTTTTCTACACTAAAAAGGAAGAGAAAATTTTCGATTTTTTTTAAGCCTGATACAGTATGTATCATAATGATTATCATGTTATTATAGCTGCGCTAAAACCCCATCACCGCCATATCCTTCGGGTTATCCAGCTTCGCGCTTTTCCGCTCACCGCCTACCAGCACATGCACCATATTCGTTTGCGTTGGATGGCGCTCATACAAAACATTATTTCGTACCTGCACTTTCTTCGGCGTAGTCACGTTTTCCGCTTCCAGGAAACTCCATACCGCGTCCTCTTCTATCTTATAGCCGATAAAATGAAGCGGTACATTTTTGCCGTCCAATGTAATGATAAGATGCTGCGACAGGTATGCGGCAATGTAATCTTCCACCTGTTTGCGGTTGGCAGGGCGGCTGATGTCGAACGTTGTTTTATACTGCGCTTTCAATGTGTTTTCCAGGTCGTCGGCAAAAATACGGCAGCTCACCTGCAGCTCTTTTTTATCCGCATTATGGGAAATCTCCGTCACACTTGCATAAAAGGGATGGAAGGCAGTAAGCCATAAGGTCATCCACCATTTACATAATAATAAACCCACTGGACTATAAATTTTTTAAATTTTAACTTTTACGCTTTATACTTACCAAAATTATAGAAAGTAGGGCAATGGACGAGTTGTATTTTCAGCTGGGGTGGCAACACATTATAAATTGGGATGCATATGATCACATTCTCTTTGTAATAGCGTTGAGCGCCATTTACCTGCTGTGTGACTGGAGAAAAGTGCTGATTTTAGTAACAGCTTTTACCATTGGTCATTCTATCACACTGGCATTAAGCGTATTACATATTATACGGATACCCGGACCAATTATAGAATTCCTGATACCGGTTACTATTTGTATTACAGCTTTGTCCAATATCCTGCGGAAAGATGAGGAACCGCAAAAGTTACAACTAAACTATTTCTATGCCCTGTTTTTCGGACTGATTCACGGACTGGGTTTTTCCAATTATCTGAAAAGTTTGCTGGGCAGCCAGGCAAATATCGTAAAACCACTCCTGGGATTTAATTTGGGGCTGGAATTCGGGCAAATCATCATTGTGATGTGTATACTGCTCCTGTCGACCATTATCGTGAAAATCGGGCAGTTAAAACGCCGTGATTGGAATATGTTTCTTTCATCGGCAACATTTGGAATGGCGTTTTTAATGGTGATACAAGGCGTAAGAGCACTCTTTTTTTAATACTGTTTATGAGAAATTATCTTTACCTCGCCGGGGTACTGTGTTGCAGCGTAATATCGCTGAACGCGCAGAATAACCCGGGCTCCAATCATGGCAACCGCTTTGAACAACTCGGTACAATGCTGCAAACGCCGAATATGTACCGCTCGGCCTCCGGCGCACCAGGTCCAAAATACTGGCAGCAACGCGCTGACTACGAAATAGACGCACAGCTGGATGACGCCAGGCAAAAGCTCACCGGGGCCGAAACGATTACCTACTTCAATAATTCCCCCGATCCGCTGACCTACCTGTGGTTGCAGCTCGACGAAAATGAACACGATCCGAAAAGTGATAACCGGCAGTTTGATGGTAGCCGCATGTCAGATAAAATGACGATGGCTACACTGAATAGCCTGCTGCCGCCCACGAAAGACCTGGGGGTGAAGATTGTAAAGCTCACGGATGCCGACGGGAAAGCGCTGCCTTATACGGTTAACCAGACCATGATGCGCATCGATCTGCCTAAACCACTGATGCCCGGCGAAAAATACCGCTTCAAAGTATCCTGGTGGTACAACATCTCCGACCGTATGACGGTAGGTGGCCGCGGTGGATATGAATATTTTCCGGAAGATAAAAACTACCTGTACACCATTGCCCAGTGGTATCCACGACTGGCAGTATACTCCGATTTTCAGGGCTGGCAAAACAAACAGTTTACCGGCAGGGGAGAATTTGCACTCACTTTCGGTAATTTTCGTGTACGCATGACCGTTCCCGCCGACCACGTGGTAGGTGCTACCGGCGAATGCCAGAACTATAAGGAAGTGCTCACGCCCGCGCAATACCAGCGCTGGCAACAGGCGCAAACCAGCAAGGAACCGGTGGAAGTAGTTACCCTCGACGAAGCCAGGAAGGCAATGCAGGGCAACGCTGCCGGTACCAAAACATGGGTATACGAAGCACAGAACGTACGTGACTTTGCCCTGGTGTCATCCCGCCGCATTGTATGGGATGCACTCGCCGCCAACGTGGAAGGCAATAAAGTAATGGCCATGTCGTACTATGGGCCCGAAGCTTATCCGCTCTATCGCCGGTATTCTTCCAAAGTAGTGGCACACACGGTAAAATCCTACTCCAAACATACCATCCCTTATCCTTATCCTGTGGCCATTTCCGTGGAAGCGGCCAATGGTATGGAATACCCGATGATCTGCTTTAACTACGGCCGCGCTGATAAAGACGGTACTTATTCCGAAGCCACCAAAAATGGTATGATCGGCGTCATCACGCATGAAGTAGGACATAATTTCTTCCCTATGATCGTGAACTCCGACGAAAGACAGTGGACCTGGATGGACGAAGGACTGAACACTTTCTGCCAGTTTATGGCGGAACAGGAATGGGACAGCAATTTCCCTTCCGGCCGCGGACCCGCCCATAAGATTGTGGACTATATGAAGATGCCGAAAGATCAGCTGGAGCCGATTATGACAAACTCTGAAAACATCGTGCAGTTTGGACCAAACGCTTACGCCAAACCGGCTACCGCCCTCAATATTTTACGTGAAACAGTGATGGGACGTGAACTGTTTGATTTTGCTTTCAGGGAATATGCAAGGCGCTGGGCATTCAAACATCCTACCCCGGCGGATTTCTTCCGTACAATGGAAGATGCTTCCGCAGTAGACCTGGACTGGTTCTGGCGCGGATGGTTCTTTGGTACCGAGCCGGTAGACATCTCCCTGGACAGCGTAAAATGGTACAGGATGGATGGTAAAGACCCGAACGAAACAGCCAAAGCCGAGAAAGCAGCCTATGATAAAAATATGGATCATGTGGCCAGGCAAAAGAATAAAGCCGCCGGTGTGAAATATGCAGTAGACGAGGACACCAGTCTGCAGGACTTCTACAGTAAATGGAACCGTTTTGAAGTAAGCCAGGAAGATAAAGCTGCTTATAACCAGTTCTACAGCAGCTTAAGCCCGGAAGAAAAAGCCCTGTACGATAGCAGGAAAAACTTCTACCAGCTTACCTTTTCCAACAAGGGCGGCCTCGTGATGCCACTCATTATTGAATGGACATTTGCCGATGGAACCAAAGAAACGGATCGCATTTCTGCCTATATCTGGCGGAAAGATGAAAATGAAGTGACCAAAGTGTTTGCGAAAGACAAACAGGTAGTAGCCGTAAAACTGGATCCGTTACGCGAAACCGCCGATATCGATGAAAGCAATAACAGCTGGCCGCGGGAGGCCACCCCTTCCAGGTTTGAGCTGTTTAAGGCAGCCGGAACCGTACGGGGCGCTTCTACCGGCGATAACCCCATGAAGAAAGCAAATACAAAATAAGCAGCTATTTTATATTTTGTGGCGGCTGTCATCCCGGATGGCAGCCGCCTTATTTTTTGCGATCTTTCTTAAAAGCATACGTTATGAAGCAACTAGCCTGTCTTTTATTACTGGTATGCCTGGCACAAACCACCAGGGCCGCCAATGTGGATACCCTTAATATTCCCAGCGCCAAAATGCGCCGTGCCTACAAATGTGTGGTGATCACCCCCGGTTCCTATAAAAACGCGACACAACGCTACCCCGTGCTATACCTGCTCCATGGCGCAGGCGGAAATTATGCCAACTGGGTAAACAATGTTCCGGTAATAAAAGAATTGGCCGATGCCTACCAATGCATGATCGTATGCCCCGATGGCGCCGTTACCAGCTGGTACTTCGATAGCCCGGTAGACAGCTCCATGCGGTTCGAAACCTATGTGTCAAAAGAAATTCCTGCTTATATAGATCAGCATTATCAAACCCTGCCAGAACCGGCACACAGAGCCATCACCGGTTTAAGCATGGGAGGACATGGCGCGCTGTTCCTGGCCATTCGCCATCCCGATATGTTTGGCGCTGCCGGCAGCATGAGCGGAGGCGTGGATTTTCGCCCTTTCCCGAAAAACTGGGAGCTGGCTAAACGCCTCGGCCCCCCGGGAACCGACGGCGCTAACTGGACCGACTATACGGTTATTAAACAGGTGGAAGGGCTGAAGCAAGGCACCCTGGCTATTATGATCGACTGCGGTGTGAAAGATTTCTTCATCGACGTGAACAGAAACCTCCATCAGAAATTATTACTGGCAGGTATTGACCACGACTATACGGAAAGGCCCGGAGAACATAACTGGCAATACTGGGGCAATGCGATTAAATACCAGCTGTTGTTCTTCCACCAGTTTTTTAATAAATGATATTACACAGAAAAGCCGGTCTTACTAAAGACCGGCTTTTTTTAACCCCAATTCCTATGAAAAAAAATATTTGTTCTCTCTAAAAAAAATCCGTCAGCAGGAATACCAACGGCGATGTAATTTGAATGTGACCTTTGTTGATTGAATGCTAAGCGAAATATTTAAAGAACCGCTTTTATGGAATGCCGGTCCTCAACAGGACCGGCCTTTTTTATGCACGCGATTCAAAATAAAAAGTTGAATAATATCACGGTTTATCCCACCATAAACGGGAACCCGGACTGTCTTTTTTATCATCCAGCATCTGTATTGCTTTTTCTACCTCTGCTTTGTTGGATGTATATTCCGTGTTAGGGAATGGTAATCTTCTGATCTGGATATCGGTATTCACGGCGCCACCACTGTTGTTGTTTACTACCGTAAACAGTTTAGGATAACCGGTTCTGCGGAATTCAGACCATGCTTCCTGTCCTTCAGGGAAGCCTGCAATCCATTTCTGTGTGATGATGCGTTCCAGCTTTTCTTCAAAGCCACCGGCTTCGTTCCATTTGATAGTGATACTGGTGGTAGCTTTGGCGTTATTCACCGCATTCCGTGGATCTACATAATCAATGGGTTTGCTGGTATTGTCGGCCAGGTAGTTGGAAATAGCTACCGCATCTGCATCCCACTGACCCATAGATACACTTACACCTTTTTCATAGAGTTCCTGTGCACTTCCGCCGGGCTTTGCCCAGCCTCTCAATGCAGCCTCTGCACGGAGGAAATAAACTTCTGCAGCTACCATCAGCTGGATAGGTGTATTGTTGGTGAAAGTTTTGGTTTCATTTACGGCAGGTATTGAATAGCCGGTATAATCAGGCTTCGGTGTGATGTAACTGCCGATGCGAATACCTTTGTATTTGCCCGCATAAGCCGTGGCATGATCAAAGTATTTGGAAATACGGGGATCTTTATAGCCAACCAGGAATGATTCCATCGCCGCACCCATTGAACAGTCAGACCAGGCCGTAACAATGGTGAATAAAGGATGTCTTAAGCCAAATCCGGAAACCTTTACGTTGTCTTTATTGATTTCCAGCAGGCCACCTGCATCTGCCAACGCTTTTTCTCCTTCCACTTTTGCACGGGCGCCATCTCTTTTTGCAATACGGATCGCCAAACGTAAACGTAAGGAGTTGGCAAACTTGATCCACTGCTTGTAATCACCACCATAGATCATATCAAATTTTGCAAAAGGCGTTAAGCTTGGATTCGCCTTTACAAAATTCGTCAGCGTAGTATTAGCCGTATCCAGTTCTTTAAAGAACCGGTCGTATACCAGCGACTGAGGATCATAAGCAGAAGTAGTACCGCCACTGCCGAAACTGCTGTAGGGAATCGGACCGTAAACGTCCGTTACACGATGCATGGCTTCTACTTTCAGGATCAGCGCTATCGCCCAGAAATCCGGCGCAATGGTTTGTGCTCCTCTGCGTTTGATTTCATAAATAGGCGCCATCACATTGTTATAAGCCAGGTTGAAAGTGGAGTTATTCCAGCCATCAATCATCTTATACGACATGTTGTTCTGATTACTCTGAAAGTCGTGCGGAGCGGTCAGATAACCGGAGTAGGCATCCGCATTCAGGTTCTGTTGTAACTGGAAGTCGGCCGTGGTATTACCAAAGTTGAAATAAATGGAAGACTGTATCTGGGGAAAGAACCCACCAATAAAGTTGAAATCCGCTTTCAGGTCTTCTTCGCTGAGTCCTGTATTGTCTGTGTTGTATTTCTCGAAATTTTTGGTACAGGAACTCATGCCCAGGGTACCCGCTATCAACGCAATAGCCGCTAAAGGTGTATATAGTTTGAATCTGATCTTTTTCATCTGCTTTGATTTAAAGGTGAACATCATTAAAATCCAACATTCAGACTAAAGCCAAAACTACGGGTAGCAGGCATACTGAATATATCAACCCCGGCAAGACCATTACCTGTTGACATGGTGATTTCAGGATCATAGGGCGCCTTTTTGGAAATGTACCAGAGGTTTCTTCCGATCAGCGTCATACGTATGCTTTTCACAAAACCATGACCCAGTGCACTGGATGGAACACTGTAACCAAGAGATGCTTCACGCAATCTTACTACAGTACCATCATACATGTACTCACCGGTAACGCCGTCACGACCGCCTACTGCACCATACCAGGCAGCTGCATCCACTTTGGTAACAGGCTTTTTGCTCACTTCATCCACGCCGTCAACCGTTACGCCGCCGTTATTGCGGGCGTCACCGGTAGCGGCAGATACGCCGTATTTGTCCAGCATAGCCTGTGTGAGTGACATTACCTTACCACCAAATTTGCCGTCTACCAGGAAGTTCAGCGTAAAGTTTTTGTAAGACAGGTTGTTGCTCCATCCGCCCTGCCATTTCGGAGTTGGATTGCCGATCAGCTTATTGGCAACAGTAAGTGGTTTACCATCTTTATTGATGATCACTTTACCATTTTCATCACGGGCCAGGATAGTACCGTAGATGTCGCCATAAGAACCATCTTTGGCCAGGATAGAAGAGTAGTTATTGGTACCTGCTTCTGTAAGTACAAACTGATCAATGTTTGGCGCCAGCTCAATTACCTTATTTCTGTTCTGTGAATAGTTGATAGTAGTATTCCAGCTGAAGTGACTTGTTTTAATGACGTTGTAACCTAACAATACTTCTACACCCGCGTTCTGGATATTACCCGCATTGATGAAGCGGAAGCTGTAACCGGTTCCCGGTGGTACGGCTATCTGGAAATATTGGTTGGTGGTGTTTGTTTTGTAATAGGTCAGATCCAGGCTAAGTCTGTTCTGCAGGAAACGCCATTCGGTACCCAATTCCAGCGATTTTGTTTTTTCAGGTTTCAGATCGCTGAATGGTGCACGGTTGTTAAAGGCGAAAGTACCACCAACAGCACCGAGTCTGCTCAACGGGTTAGTTACATAAATAGGAACCGTGTTACCTACCATCGCATACGATGCACGCACCTTCGCATAACTTACCGGCTCCGGCATGTTAAACAACTGGTGCAGCATAGCGGATAAACCGACGGAAGGATAGAAATAAGAACCATTCGGTGTGAACGACAGGTTGGAGGACCAGTCGTTACGCGCAGTAACGTCTAAGAACAACAGGTCTTTGAAAGACAGGTTGGCGCTGCCGAATACAGCTTGTAATTGTGAGTGGTTATTTGGAACGGTATTAATCTGGCTGCCGGCAGTCATGTTCTGTAACACGAAGAAATTTGCTACCGATAAGTCGCCGGTGAAAGATTCTCCGGTCATACCTTTTGTTTGCTGGTCGTTGATGCTGGTACCCGCAAGTGCATTCAGCTTAAAGTTGCCAAAGTTCTTATTCAGGTTCAGGATCAGATCACCATACAATTGGGTGGTAGTAAGATCGCTGGTAATGTAGCGGCCATTGGGACCAGACAAAGTACCTTGTGTGCCTGCATACATATGTGCATCGTAAGTATCGTTGGTGCGGTCAATATTACCACGGGCCTGTACCCATAACCAGTCGTTGATATCATACTTGCCGGAAACGCTGGCCAGTGTTCTGTTACGTTTGGCTTCTATTGGATTTTTGTTGACGATCCACCAAGGATTTTGCTGCAGATCTTCGTCATAAGGCCAGTTCTGCAGATCCAGCTGCCGGGTTTTATCAAACCGGGTATACTGGTTTTTGAATGGCGTAATATCATTACCTCTTGGAAACAGGTACAAACCGGTAAGCGGGTTGAAATACAATCCATTTACAGGACCATTATTCAACGTTTGAGTGATCACATTTACGTTACCATCCAGCGCTAATTTGTCGTTCAGAAATTTGGCAGTTTCTCTGAAAGTAAAGTTATTACGTTTCAGGTCATTGCCTGGCATTACGCCACTGGCGCTGGTATTGGCATAAGAGAAGAATGTTTGTGCTTTATCGGTACCACCGGAGAAATTTACGGAGTTGATCCAGGTATTACCGGTGCGGAAAAATTCCTTCACATTGTCATGGCCACCGCTGATGCCTTTACCCCAGCTCTGGGAAGAGTTAGGTGTTTCAGGACCATAGGAGTTCTGGAATTTTGGAGAGTAGGCAATTTTATCCAGGGTAATGCCGCTGGAAGCTTCTACTTTGGAAATACCGGATTTGCCTTTTTTAGTGGTGATCAGGATAACGCCATTTGCGGCCTGGCTGCCGTACAATGCTGCTGCGGAAGCGCCTTTCAGTACAGTCAGACTTTCAATATCATCCGGGTTCAGGTTGGAAATACCATCACCTCCGTCGCGACCGGGAGAAGTAGTGGTTACACCATCGCCACCCCAGGTGCTGTTAGGTTGTTGCGTGGTATAGTTGGTCATTGGAATACCATCTATTACATACAACGGCTGGTTGGAACTCTGCGCAGATTTGTTACCGCGTAAAGTTACTTTTACGGAACCACCCACGCCGGAGCTGCTCCTGCTGATCGTAATACCGGCTGCTTTACCGTTGATGGAGTTCATGACGTTCGCATCCTTTACAGTAGAGATTTCTTCATTGCCTAAACGCTGCGTGGAGTAGGTGAGTGACTTGGCCGCTTTCTTCACACCGAGTGCGGTTACTACCAACTCATTCAATCCTTTTACATTATCACTCAGCTTTACATTTAAGGATGCGCTGCTGCCTACTGTTGCTTCTGTTGCTTCAAATCCCACAGAGCTGAATATCAGCACATCTCCCGCTTTGGCGCTGATGTGGTATTCACCCTGTGCATTTGTTTGTGTGCCCTTTACGGTGCCTTTTAATTGTACGGAAACACCGGGAAGTGCGGTGCCTTTGGCATCCTTTACGATGCCGCTGATTTCTTTTTCCTGGTATGTGCTACGGAATGAAGATGTGGGCGACCAGGTATTGCCGGCTGCCTTCACATATGCGCTGTCTGCTAATATGGAAGTGAGCGCCAGACCGGTCATAGCACACACTTTCATAAGGCGTAGGTTTTTTTTCATACTTGCCTTTTTTTTGGTTAATAAATGGGATTTGTATTGTTGAATAAAACTGACCATTTTATAAAACGTGCATTGTTAGAAAATACGGAGCCGTTAGCATGGCGTGCACCATCCTTCGCGTCCTTATATCATGTTGTTTGCTGTCGGTTACCTGTTCATATGGGCGTGCAAAGCCTCACTGCTTATGGCAATGTGTAATCCGGGTTGAGTCATAGCAGTCTTTGTTTCGTGTTTTTCTTACATGAAATGTTGTTTTTTATAACGTTCTCGCTTAACAGGCAGCATAGCTAAAATCAGCGCTGAAATGTTGCGCTACAGAGAAGGAGTCGTATATAGTTATGAATAGTACTATCCTGTTTTAAAAAATTTTTAACTTTTTTTAAGATCCTACCGGAGGTCCCACCAGAGCGGTGTTCCACCTGTATCGGGACCCTTCAGGGTGGCTACTGCACGGGCCACTGCCTGTGGATTTGTACTCGTTTCTCTTTGCGGCATAGGTAAGCGGCGAATAAATTTTTCGGTAGGAATAGTACCATTACTATTGTTAATCACCACCGGGAATAAACGGGGATACCCGGTACGGCGAAATTCACTCCAGGCTTCCTGTCCTTCAGGAAACATGGCAATCCATTTCTGGGTGATAATACGTTCCAGCTTTCGCTCCGGACTATCACCTTCATTCCATTTTATGGTAATAGTGCTTAAGTGTTTGTCGCCAGCCGGTATGTTGTTGTCTGCATTTTGTGGATCAATATAGGGGTTAGGTTTATCCACCGCATTATTCAGGTAGTTGTTAACATTGCTGATATTATATTGTTTGAAAGAAGCTGCTACACCGGCTGCATAGTTTGCAGCGGCCGTGCCTGCACCTTTCCAGCCATAAAGTGCTGCTTCCGCTTTGAGGAACCAGGCTTCCGCTGTTGTCATAAAAAGTATTTTGTTATCAAATCTTACGAGAGAAGAAAAACCGCTGTATTCTTCTTTCGCTGAAATCTTAATGCCATTGCGTATACCATGATATACATGCACATTGTCGTCGGTGGGTACAAAGTAATGCGACAGCCGGGGATCCTTGTAACCGGTAAGAATGGATTCCATCGGGGCGCTCATCCGCAGGTCCGCCCAGGTATAGCACATGATGTTCAGCGGATGCGTAACAGGTGCAATGTTCACCGCAAAATTGTCGTCGGGCGATGATTGGAGTAATCCCAACGGATGATTAAGGGCCGCTTCGCCTTCTGCTTTAGCCTTTTGAGGATCTACACCGGAGATACGGATTGCCAGGCGCAAACGCAGGGTGTTGGCGAATTTCACCCACTGGGTATAATCACCCTTGTACACCAGGTCAAATGCCTGTATACGTTGCGGTGCTTTCCTGTTGATATAAGCGGTGAGCGTATCTATACCTTGTTCCAGGTCTTTAAAAAAGGCATAGTAAGCCTGCTGTTGCGAATCATAATCAATACCCATTTCGTCATTCATGATACCGTATTTGGTATAAATAATAGGACCATAAATATCGCTGAGCCTGTGCATGGCCTCCACTTTAATGATCTGTGCCCACGCATAAAAATCGGTGAAGGTATCTTTGGATTTCATCTGCGCAAAATCGCAGGTTTTCATAACGTTGTTATACGTTACTTCCCAGGGACGGTTATTCCAGTAATATAGCAGTCCGTAGTTGGTGTTATTGATATTGCCTTCAAACGGAGTAGGCGCCATCATATAGCCGGAAAACACATCTGCGTTCAGGTTCTGCTGCAACTGTGCAGTAGGCGGATCGTTATAAATAAGCAGGTTTAACTGCGCCTGCGATAATGGTTCCCCCATCAGGCGGTAGTCGGCCTTTAATTCATCTTCATCAAAATCATAAGGATTTTTATTAATCTCATCAAATCTCTTCGTGCATGCACTGCCCATCATAACAGCCACCAGGGCAAATAATGTGGTTATTTTCCAGCTTTTCATTTGTGAGTAATTTTAAATTCCTAATCTCAGGTTGATACCCATGCTTCGCATAGGAGGCAACCCAAATACATCTACACCCTGCAAACCATTACCGGTACCCATGGAAACCTCCGGATCAAATGGCGCATGTAACTCAAAGAAGAACAGGTTCCTGCCTACTATACCCATGCGCATATTGCGGATCCATTTCCACTTTAAGGGGATGCGGTAACTGAGGCTTAGTTCCCGTAAGCGGATATTGGTGGCATCATACATATACATCTCACCGATACCTGCCCTGCTGCCAATGGTGGTATAGTATGTTTGTGCATCTATTTTCCCGTAGTAGGCACTGCCATCTTTATTTACTACCGGGATATTTACACCACCCTTATCACGTGCTTTTGCGCTTACTTCACTTACGCCGTACCAATCCAGTACTGCCTGGGTTACGCTCATTACTTTACCGCCAAAACGACCATCTATCAGAAAGCTCAGGTTAAAATTCTTATAGTCGATGCTGTTATTCCAACCCAGGGTAAAATCCGGGTTAGGATTGCCTACTTTTTTAAAAGCGTTCCGTGTTTGCAGTTTGCCTGCTGCATCCAGGATGTATTCTCCTTTGTTGTTCTGCACCAGTTCCTTGTTGGAATAAATATCGCCCCAGGAACCGCCTTCCATAATAAAGGAGCCAAACATATTAACGCCAAAATCGGTGAGCACAAACATGCTGCTGGTGTCGGCGCCCATGATCCTGGAATTCGAGAGGGAGACGATCTTATTTTTATTCGCAGCAAAATTAATGCTACTCGTCCAGGAAGCAGCTTTATTACGTATAGGCACTAACGTAAGTGTGGCCTCCCAGCCCTGGTTTTGTATATTACCCATGTTCAGATAATAGGTATTGTACTTGTAACCGAGGGGCGCAGGCACTTCCATGTATTGCTTGTAGTTGTTGTTTTTGTAGAAGGTGATGTCGGCAGTGATCCGGTTTTTCAGGAAACGTGTTTCCAGGCCAATCTCAAAAGCCCGGTTATCTTCCGGTTCCAGGTAAAGCCCGGGGTAAAGGATCCGCTGGTTCAATACTACCCGGCTCACCCCGGCAATTGTTTGCAAAGAAAAAGAGGCGGGCCGCGAAGAGTAGGCGGCAATATCGTTGCCCACCCTGGCATAGGAAATACGGGAACGCAGAAAGTCTATGGCCGCCGGCATTTTAAACATATCGCTCCATACAGCCGATAAACCGGCAGAATAGTAGAAATATCCTTTATCGCGCGTGGAAGTAAAAGCAAAAGTGCTGGACCAGTCGTTACGGCCGGTCAGATCGAGAAACAGGAAATTCTTAAACCCGATCTGTGCGTTGGCAAACAATGCCTGCAGTTGTTTCTGATCCACGCTATGTTGCGCATCCATAGAGGTGCTGAGAATGTTGGAGACAGAAAATTTATTGGGATAGATCAAACCCGGATCAGCATTGGGGTTGGAGCCGTTAAAGGTGCGTTCATGTGCCCGGGTGTCTGTGATGCTGGCGCCTATATTACCGGCAAGGTGCAGCCACTTGTTTACCTTCCCGCTGGCAGTCACCATCAGGTCGCCGTACAACTGGGTATTGAATTCCTTTTCCAATGTATACCGGCCGTTGGATCCAGCCAGCACAATCTGTGTGCCGGCATAGGCTTCCAGCTCGTACTGATCGAGCGATTTGTCAAAGTTCCCGCGTCCTTTTACAGATAACCAGTCATTTAACTGCCAGGTGAGCGATAAGGTGGCCAGTCCCCGGTAACGCGTATCCAGCCGAAGATTCCGCAGCAATGCCCACATGGGATTTTGCTGGTCATCCTGCCCTATCCACTTTTTATCGTTGCGGATATTCCACCAGTTCTGCATGTACAGGTTACGGTTGGTATCGTAGTATTCAAAGTCGTTTTTATAATAATCAAAATCCTGCCCCCGGGGAAAAGTATATAAGCCGGAAATGGGGCTGTAATACAAGCCGGAAGAAAGCCTGTTTTCGGTATTCTGGGCAGTAAAGGATACGTTGGCATCCATTACGAGTTTTTCATTCAGCAGTTTTAATGTTTCGCGTAAATTGACGGTGTGCCGGTTAAATTTATTGGTAGGCAGTATGCCTTTGTTGGTGGTATTGGCGTATGAAAAATAACTCTGTGCTGTTTCGGTGCCGCCGCTGAAGGCGATGGTATTGGTAAAGGTAGAACCGGTGTTATAGAAGTTTTTTACGTGGTCGGGAACCTGGACTGGTTTTCCCCAACTGCCGAGGGAACCGGGTTGCGGTGTACCTATACGGTCCGGACCCGGGGGATCTGTTTGTGCGTAACGGTATTGTAACGAAGGAAGGAGGGAAGGTGTTTCCCGGGTATAATCGGAAGAAACATCAATTTTGCTTCGGCCGGGTTTACCTTTTTTGGTGGTAATGAGTATCACGCCGTTGGCCGCCTGGCTGCCGTACAACGCTGCTGCGGAAGCGCCTTTGAGTATGCTGATGCTCTCAATATCGTCGGGGTTGATATTGGAGATGCCATCACCACCATCTCTGCCACCGGCGCCGATGATGTTGTGCGATTGTCCCCATACATCGGCTGGCTGGGAAGGGGTATAGTTGGCATACGGAACGCCATCTACGATATACAGCGGCTGGTTTTCGCGGGTAGATTTGTTGCCCCGCAGTACCACTCTCACAGAGCCGCCAATGCCGGATGCGCTGCGGGTAATGGTGGCGCCGGCAGTTTTCCCGTTAAGACAATTAATCACGTTGGCATCTTTTACCAGTTGCAGATCGTCGCCGTCCAGTTGCTGCGTGGAGTAGGGGAGCTCTTTAGCCTTTTTCTGCAGGCCCAGTGCGGTTACTACCAGTTCATTCAACGCTTTCACATTTTCCTGCATCCGTACGTCAATCTCTTCTTCCGTGCCTACCGGCACTTCACGGGTTACAAACCCCACAGAACTGAAAACAAGCATATCGCCGGTGCTGGCTTTTAGTGTAAAACCAGCATCGGCGTTTGTTTGGGTACCCTTATTGGTATGTTTGATCTGAATGGTAACTCCGGGAAGCGGCGTGCCTTTATTATCGCGTACTATTCCTCTTATTTCTCTTTCCAGTGATACGTGATTCAGCAGATCTACAGTGGGTGATGGGCCGGTGTCAATTGCTGCGCCTACGATTATTTTGTTATTGATGCGGGTAAACTTTAATCCGGATTGAACTGACATTAACGTGAGCACTTCGTCGATCGGTGTTTTGGTGCAGTTTAACGTTATCTTTTTCTTCAGGTTAAGATCAGTTTTGTCGTAATGAAAGTTTAGTCCTGTTTTTACCGAAATTTCGGTCATTACGTCTTCCAGGTTTTTATTTTTTACCTGGATAGTGACAACGGTCGGTGGCGGGTCGGGTGTTTGCGTGATTGCGCTAGTCGTTGTGTTCAAGCTCCCCGCCAACAGTAGTGTCAGCATCAACCCCATGGATACAAACCATTTCACGGGGCATGGCTTTACCCTCATATGGACTAGTTTTTGTTTTGCAAGTGAACGGTGTCGTTTTTAATGGTATACGAAAGTGATTTAGCCAGGCAAATGATATCCAATACTTCTTTCAGGTTTTCATTCTTGAAGGAGCCGTTATAATTCCATTCTGTTTTGTCGCTTTCATTGCTAACGGTAACGCCATAACGATTTTCTATGCCGGTAACCACTTCATTATAGGGGGCATCTTTAAATATCAGGTAGCCTTGTTTCCAGCCGGTTATTTCTTCCGGTTTGCTGAAACTTGTTTTTACGAGATGCAGTGATACCCGGTCGTAGCTGATCTGTTCGCTGGGAAGCAGGATCAGGGACGCAGTTTGAGGGTCGTTATTATTGAGCTGGTCTACTTTTACTTTGCCGCTTACAAGCGCTACTACCACTTTATGTTCGCTGGCATAGGCCCTGATATTGAAAGATGTACCTAAAGCGGTGGTAGCCAGTTCACCGGCATTTACCACAAAGCGCCTGGCCGGATCGGTGGCCACAGAGAAGAAAGCTTCTCCTTCTTCCAGGATCACGGTGCGGCTGCTGTCGCCAAAATGTTCGGGGTAGCGTACTTTACTGCCGGCGTTGAGCTCCAGTGTACTGCCATCTTCCAGTGTGATATTTTCTTTGGGTTGTCCTTTACGCGTGGTGATTTCCACAAAACCATCTTTCACCACACGGGTACTGTTTAATGCCGCCAGCGGAGTGGATCCGTTGCCGGTGGTAGCGGGCGTATGGCTGCGGTTAAACCAGAAGAGGCCGGCGGCTACTAATATGGCGGCCGCTGCTGCTGCATACCAGGTACGAACAGGCATCCGGCGCACTTTAGGTGCCGGTGTTATGTGCTGGTTCAGCTGTAGTTTTATCTGATCAAGTTCCTGGTCGAGCTCCTTTTCTTCTACGTAGGTGGACTGGTGACGATTAATATTTTCAAACCATTGATCTACAATCGCCGCTTCCTCCGGTGAGCAGTTCCCCTGATTATATCGCTCCAGCAATATTTTTATCTGTTCTGTGTCCACCTGTTGGCGTTTTATGTGTTCTTAAGTCGTAATAACGTGGAAAAGGTACCATCGTACCCGCCTCTTTTTTATTGATTAATCGTTTTTGCACCGGATGCAGGCATGCGGGCAAAGCGGATGCTGATATTATGATAAAATATAAGGGAGCAGCAAAAGAACGATCAGGTCCGTTTTGGCATAGTTCGCCCTTAATATCTTCAATGCTTTGGTAATCTGATTTTTAACCGTTTGCTGCGACAGCCCAAGGTGGGTGGATATCTGTTCTACGCTGAGGTTTTCAAACCGGCTGAGCATAAAGATTTCTTTCATGCGTTCCGGCAGGTGATTAATGGCCTCAAACAGTTCCTGGGTCCTGGCTTTATTGTCTACCGTATCCGTGATAGAATGCGGCTGCGCATCGAAATGTTCGATCAGTTGCTGCAGGTATTTGCGGTAAGTAGCGTTTTTCCGGTAAATATCGATGATTTTATGGCGGGCTACCTGGTAGAGGTAGGCTTTCAACGATTCCTTCAGCACCATTGAATGCCGCTTTTCCCAGAGGGAAATAAAAAGCTCCTGCAACACATCTTTGCTGATCTCCGCGGCATCCAGTTTACTGTGTATAAATAAATACAATAGTTTACTGTAGCGGTCGTAGATGGCATTGAACGCAGCGCAATCATCGCTTTTTAGCAGCGATATTAACTGGTTATCTGAATAACTGCTGTACATCGAATTACAGTAGTAATTAAGCGTTTTGGTTGATAATTACTAAAATGAATGTAAGAAGAAAAATTTGATATTTTGATATTTGGGCAGCTACTTTTTAAAATAACTGAATAACCAAATATAAAATAATTATATTTTTATCATGCTTCCTTTAGCCGTAACTCGTTTTTGTATTCCTTGGGTGTTTTGCCCACTATCTCCTTGAAGAAGCGGTTGAAATTGGAGAGGTTCTTGAAGCCGCAGGAATAGGCGATTTCAGCGATGGACCAGTCTTCCTCTGTTAAACGTTTACAGGCATGGCCTATGCGCACTTCATTCAGAAACTGTACAAAGGATTTTTTGGTGCGGTTTTTAAAGAACCGGCAAAAGGATTGTGGCGACAGGTTAGTGATACTGGCTACATCCTGCAGTGATATTTCTTTGGAGAAGTTATTCATTACATACTTGAATACTTCATCGATCTTATGGTTGTCCTTTACATTATAAGCATGTGAATAACCCGTGCTGGCCAGGTAATAGCAGTCGCGCGTTTCCGATAATGTCTTTAATATATGCAGGAGGGAAATGATCCGGTCCAGTCCTTCTTTCCGGGGCAGGGCCAGTATTTCAGGTTTCAGCAACTCATGGGTGGCGCCGGTAATTTTCATTCCCCGCTGGGCACGGTGGAAAAGCTCGCTGAGCGCTTTTGTTTCCGGTAATCCGTAAAACTTCTCCCCAAATATATCCTTCGGGAAATAGATCACTACAGAGCGGGCTTTCAGATTATCATCTCCCTTATAATACTCTTCTTCATTATACCACACATGAGGTATATGAGGCCCAAGAAACACCATATCGCCTTCTTCAAAGCTCTCGATGCTATCCCCCACTATTCTCTTCCCGTGGCTCTCCGTAACATAAACCAGCTCACACTCCGGGTGGAAGTGAAATGGTGTATTGAAATATGGATCACTTCTCTCTATAATCGTGATCTGATTATCGGCAAAAGCCCCAACTTTAATAAGGATGGGTTTCATTCATGTATTAATTTAAGCTGCTATATTACTGCGACAGTCCTATACTTTATTACCATAGCCATTAATCCCCCTTCGTGGAACGGGAGGCTTACAGGTGAGTAGCATTAAGATCGTCCTATGAATGTTGCCAAATTATTAAAAATTGGTTAAAAAAATATCATTCTCCCCAAAATAACCTTTTTATGTGATACAAAACTGACACAAGCACACTGATAAGTTTTCAGTACTTGCTTGGAATAATTAGTACAACAACGTAATTTCCAACTTCATTTTGTAAATTACGGCAGGCTAAATCGATATAGCATTTTTTTCTATGAAAGGGATCTCTATTAAAGATATTGCAAAACAAGCCGGGGTATCTCCTACAACGGTATCGTTTGTACTAAACGGCAAAGCAAAGGAGAAAAGGATTAGTGAGCAGGTAAGTAAGAAAATCCAGAAAATTGCTGCCCGTTTGAAATACAAGCCCAATCAGCTTGCCCGTGGTTTGCGTACTGGAAAAACCAAAACTATCGGTCTGATCGTGGAAGATATTGCCAATAACTTCTTCGCCTCCCTGGCAAAAGTAGTGGAGGATGAAGCCGATAAGTACGGCTATAAAGTACTCTATGGCAGTACAGAAGATAATACCGAAAAAGCAAAAGGACTCCTGGAAGTACTGAAATACCGGCAGGTAGACGGATATATTATTACGCCTACTAAAAATCTGGATAAAGAAATAGAACTCCTGCAAACGGCCGCCAAACCGCTGGTGCTGATGGATCGTTACTTTCCGCATGTAAACAGCCACTATGTTGTGCTCGATAATTTCAAAGGAGCTTATGATGCCACCGCTCACCTGGCGAAACAAGGCTATAAAAAAATAGCTATTGTTACTATCGCATCCGACCAAACCCAGATGAAGGATCGTTTGGATGGTTTTACCGCCGCACTCAAAGATCATAAGATCCCCTTCAGCAAATCACTGGTGAAGCGTTTGGCCTTTGACCTTGATCGCGAAGCCTTTAATACGGAAATAAAAAAATTCCTGACATCTGTAAAAGACCTGGATGCTGTTTTCTTTGCTACTAACTATCTTGGTATTGCGGGTATTGAAAGCATCCGCGCTCTCGGATGGCAGATAGGAAAAGAAATAGGCCTGGTTGGATTCGATGATCATGACCTGTTCCGCCTGCATAGCCCATCCATTACCTGTGTTTCGCAACCTATTGCAACAATCGGCAAACATATCGTGGAAGTATTGATGAATGAATTGAATCATCCTTCCGGTTCGCTGCAGCAAATGGTATTACCGCCGGAACTCATTGTCAGGGAATCTTCCTCACGTAAGTAATAAGATGGCTGTTCGTTTAACGAACAGCCATCCTTTGTATCGCTTTTAGTATAAACGTAATGGTTAAACGTATTGACTACTTTTATTTTTTTAAGCAACTTTTAATTTATTGTACCCGCTCATTGTAATGCTATTTTGATAAGGAAGAGTATTATTTTCCCTTTCTTAACGAGCTGTTAACCAGAAATAAAAAAATTGTTAAATCTTTTTTGCACTTCTCATAATTATCCCTAAGTTTGAAATCGATATTTCTGAGTAGATAGAAGACTTGTTGTGAGTTGAAAAGTGAAAGCGATACGCAGGTTTTTTTTTAAGATTTTTTGCTAAAACGTTTTACTACTTCAGTACTGTCAGCGTTACAATTAATGCCAATGGAGTAATTCCATTTTATTTAGAAAACGGAAACGGAAACAGAGTATTTTTTATTTAGGAAACGGAAACTACGTATTATCATCAGGATTCCTGTGCAATGCAGGAACTGTGATAGCGGGGACACTATGTGTCTTTATTGCTTATGTGTCTGATTCACTTGTTATATTTCACTAAACCAAAAGGAAGCTATGCGAAGATCACTTCTTCTCACCACGTTGCTTTTCTTATGTTGCTGCATTGCTGTACGGGCGCAGGATAAGAAAGCTATTACGGGAATCGTAAAAGATGAAAAGGGAACGCTTTTACCTGGCGTTACAGTAAAAGAAAAAGGAACGGCGAATGGCGCGATGACCGGAGCCGACGGTTCCTTTAAAGTACAGCTGGCGCCGAATGCCACACTTGTATTTTCCTATATAGGATTTGTCAACCAGGAAGTAGCTGTTGGAGAACAAACTACTTTAAACATCGTATTAAAAGAAGACAACAAGAATCTGAATGAAGTAGTAGTTACCGCACTGGGCATGAAACGCGAACAGCGTAAACTTGGTTATGCAGTAACAGAATTGAAAGGAGCGGACGTGGCAAAAACCAACTCCATCAACCCGGTATCAGCCCTGCAGGGTAAAGTAGCAGGTCTGGACATCTCCGCAGCAGCAGGCGGTCCTGCCGCTGCTCCGCGTATCGTACTGCGTGGCGCCAAATCATTGAATGGTAAAGATCAGCCCATCTTCATCCTGGATGGTGTGATCTTCGAAAATGATGAAAGTGCCAACGATGTGAACTTCGGTAACGTACTGAAAAATCTCAACCCGGACGATTATGAATCTGTAACCGTACTGAAAGGTGCTGCTGCTACTGCATTGTACGGCTCCCGCGCCATTAACGGCGCCATCCTGATCACCACCAAAAAAGGTACTTCCAGGAAAGGTATAGGCGTTACTGTTAGTCAGACCGCACAAATGGAAAAAGTATACCGCGGCGCTATTGACCTGCAAAACTCCTATGGTCAGGGCCTCGATGGTAAATATGATAATACGGCAGGTGGTTACAGCTTCGGTTCTAAAATGGACGGCAGCATGGTAACCCTCGCCAATGGCATGCAGGTACCCTACACTGCCAAACCAAACAACGCGAAAGACCTGTATCAGACAGGTAAATATTTTAACACCAACGTAGCCATGGAAGGCGGTAACGATAAAGGAACTTTCCGCTTATCTTACTCCCACCTGGACAATAACAGTGTGTCTCCAAATAACAGCTTTGGCAGAAATACCTTCGCATTCCGCGGATCATCACAGATCTCCAAAGTATTGAGCGCAGATGCGGGTGTTACTTACGCTACCAGTAAAACACTGAACCCTGATCGTCAGGGTGGTGATTACACCAACTATAATATTGGCCGTAAATGGGTATATGTATTTCCACGTAACTACGATCCGGCAATCTGGAGCAAACCGGAAAATTTCACCGGCCCGCAAGGTGGTCGTGCTAACCTGAGTACCAATCCGGGCGCCGATTACTTCTTCCAGCAGGCATACAACAGCTGGTCCCGCAAGGAATCACTGATCACCGGTAACTTCTCCCTGACGGCTACTGCAACCGACTGGCTGAAATTTGTAGGTAAAGCCAACTTTAGCTCTGAACAAAGCACCGACGAACGCAAGGAAGCAGGTACAGGTACCAACTTTACAGGCGGCGATGGTTTTTACTCTATTGCAGGTGTGAACAAATCTCAGTATACTTTCACCGGTATGGCGATGATCACCCCAAAATTGGGTAAGAAATTCGACGGTAACCTGAACCTTGGAGCTGAAACCTGGAACAGCGGTATCGGTAAACAATACAACAACTACACCAGCGGAGGGTTACGTATACCTTTCCTTTATGACATCAGCAACAGCACAGGTGCATCGGTGATTAAAAACGACCCGCTGCTCCGCAAACAGATCAATTCTGTGTTCTTTGCAGCCAGCCTGTCTTATAACAATGAATTGTTCCTGGACGTAACCGGCCGTAACGACTGGTCTTCTGCGCTGACTTATCCTAAGGGAAGCCTCGGAAATACCACGAACTCTTACTTCTACCCTTCTGTAAGTGCTGCCTGGGAATTTACCCAGACACTGAAAAATAACCTGCCCGAGTGGGTAAACTATGGTAAACTGCGCGCTTCCTACGCAATGGTGGGTGGCGACCTGGATCCATACCAGATCAATACGGGCTATTACACTTCTGACTATTTCAGAGGCTCAGGTACAGGTGAAAACCTGCCAATGGTAAATATCTTTAACCAGGATATCCTGCCTAACATGAACCTGAAACCATCTATCTCCAAAAGCTGGGAATTGGGTGCAAATGTACGCTTCCTGAATAATCGTTTAGGCTTTGACGTCGCCTGGTATCGTACCAACATTACTAACCAGATCATTAACCTGCCAACTACCATTGAAAGTGGTGTAGTATCCCGCTATATTAATGCCGGCAGCATGATCAACAGAGGTATTGAAGTAATGATCAACGGCACACCAATACAAAACAAAAACTTTACCTGGGATGTAAGCCTGAATGGTAGCCGCAACAAAAACAAAATCGTTAGCCTCACACCTGGAGTAGACCAGATGCAGCTCAACGAAGATCAGGGTGTACAAGCTATTGCCAAAGTTGGCGGTTCCTATGGCGACCTGATCACCGACTACGGTTACACCAAGGATGCTAACGGAAATAACCTGATCACTTTCGGTGGTTCCGATTTCCCTTACAAATTTGTTCGTGGCCGCAGAATAGTAGGTAATATCATGCCCGACTTTAACCTCGGTTTACAAAACTCCTTTACTTATAAAAACTGGTCACTCGGTGTGCTGGTGCAGGCCCGTATAGGCGGCGACTTCTTCTCTGCTTCCCATCAGTATGGTACCGGCAGAGGTAATACTGCTAACACCATGAACGGCCGCGATGCTGAACACGGCGGTATCTCCTATACAGACGGTTCCGGTGTAAAACGTAACGATGGTATGATCCCGGATGGTGTGTTTGCACAGGGAACTGTGATCAATAAAGATGGCCAGAATATTACGTTGGATGGTATGACCTACCAGCAGGCTTACGAAAAAGGTTATGTTTCTCCCGTTACGCCAATGCAATACTATGGTATGATCGGCGACTGGGGTATCGGTATCCGCGAGGCTTCTGTATTTGATGCTTCTTATGTGGCATTGCGTGAAGTATCTCTCGGTTACTCCCTCCCAACAGATATGATTCAACGCTGGAAGCTCAATAGCCTCCGTGTATCATTGGTGGGTCGTAACCTGGGTTACCTGTTCAATAACCTGCCGGATCATATTAACCCGGAAGCAGTACGTAACAACAAAACTTCTGCATTCTCCGAATATGGCGCCGTGCCATTTGTTCGTAACATGGGCGTAACTGTGCAGGTAGGATTCTAATAACCGTTTAACAACAAAAAAAATGAAAATGAAAACTGTTAATAAATGGGGGATAGGTGTGGCAGTGGCCGGCTTAATGCTGAGCTCCTGTACGAAGAACTTCGCTGATCTGAATACAAGTCCGGTCATCACACAAGATCCGCCACCGGAATTATTAATTACACAATCCGTGAAAAGCATTGTAGACCGTGACTTTGACTGGTTCTACGACGCTTATCAATACCAGTTGCAGTGGATGCAGTTTGGCGTGGCTTCACCGGGAACATCTCCTACCGGTTTATTCAGCCCAACTAATACCAACGATTTTTATAACGCATTATATAAGAATATTGGCCGTAACCTGGTAGAAATACAGGATGTAGTAGCTAGGAAACCACAGGATCAGCAGGCGCAATACAGTAACCTGGTGGCTATTGCGCAGATACTGAAAGTATATTCTTCCTGGAGAGTGTCTGATGCCAACGGCAGTATTCCATATACTGAGGCATGGCAGGCTCGCAGCGATGCTAATTTTACGCCTAAATATGATACACAGGAGCTCATGTTCGCTACCTGGGATGCGGAATTGAAGAAGGCGGTAGAAACACTGGCTTCCGGGTTACCTACCCAGGTAAGTTATGGCGCTAATGATATCTTTTATAGCGGAGATGGTGCCAAATGGGCTAAAGCAGGTAACGTACTTCGTTTGAAGATTGCCATGCGCTTGTTGAAAAGGTCTCCTGAAAAAGTAACTGCAGTGGCTAAGGATGTATTAGCCAGCAAAGCAGGACTTTTTGAATCAAACGGTGATGAATGGAAATTTGTTTCTGCTGCTATCAACTTTGCACGCGGTGGTAACTGGTCAATGGATAACAACCCACTGTCTGCCAGCAAAAACATGGTGGATTACATGGTGGATAACAAAGATCCTCGCCTGAACCTGTTCTTTGAAAAGAACAGTTATACCAAAGCACTGTTCGACAGTCTGAAACTGGCAGGTATCTATAGCTCTACTGCGCAATATGTGGATCGCCGCTATGTAGGGCTTCCTTCCAGTCCCGATAAAAGAACCAATCCTGCTTACAGTAATGTATTTACAGTTAAGAAGTATGCAATGGTGTTCAACGGCAAAACAATCAATAGAAATGCGGATACAATATCTCCGCTTCAGCGCAGGTTATTTAACCTCGATGCCGAAAACGGATCCAACAACGGAGCCCGCTACACACAGCCTATTCTTACTTATGCTGAGCAATGCTTTATGCTGGCAGAACTGGCGGTACGTGGCATGGCAGAAGGAGATGCGAAAACCTATTATGAGAAAGGTATCACCGCTTCTGTAAATGCATATGATGCAATGGGCAGCCTGGCAAAAATCCAGGACTATGCACCACTCGATGCAGCGGCCTTGCAGGCTTATATCGCCACCCCTGCGGTTGCCTTTACCGGAGCTACAGATGTGCTGCTGGAGAAAATCAATATCCAGAACTTCCTGAACCATTTCAAATCACCATGGGAAGCATGGGGAGCATGGAAAAGGGCAGGCGTTCCCAAAGTAGATGGTATCCTGCCAATGGAACCAATGGTATCTTCCGGACAAACGGTAGCTATACCGCGCCGCTGGGCTTTACCTCAGCCGTCTATTGCCAACCAGACCAACTGGAGAAATGCAATCATTGATATGCAGAAAACCGGGGAGTACGGAGCAAATGATAATGATTTTACCGGCCGCGTATGGTGGGATAAAAAATAGTATAACCGTATAGGTTAGTGAGTATAAAAAAACGTCCCGGAATTTTCCGGGACGTTTTTTTATCTGTCTGTTCAAAAGAGTTTATCCAATCATATTCTTGATCTCACTCAGTTTCAGCAATGCTTCTACCGGTGTCAACCGGTTTATATCTACTGTATCCAGTTTCTCACGGATTTCCTTGAAAGTATCGCTGTGGGCATCAAAAATGTTCAGCTGCAATTTCTGCGAGGGGGTGCTGAGCTGCTTTACATTTTTCTGCAAAGGCGCGTCAATATGTTTCTCTTCCAGGTTAGCCAGTACTTCGTTGGCACGGTTAATCAGTTCCGGCGGCATACCTGCCATCCGCGCCACGTGGATACCAAAGCTGTGACGGCTTCCACCCGGCGCCAGTTTACGCAGGAATATAATTTTATTACCGGATTCCATATTGGTGATATGAAAATTTTTCACCCGGCCATGTTTGTTTTCCAGTTCATTCAGCTCATGATAGTGCGTGGCAAACAAGGTCTTGGGACGATGCTCCGTCATATCGTGCAGGTACTCCACAATACTCCAGGCAATGGAAATACCATCGTAAGTACTGGTTCCACGGCCTATTTCATCCAGTATCACCAGGCTGCGGGCGGTAATACTGTTGATGATGCTGGCAGTTTCATTCATTTCCACCATGAAGGTAGATTCACCGCCGCTCAGGTTATCAGAAGCGCCTACGCGTGTAAATATTTTATCCGTGAGACCAATGTCTGCGCTGGTGGCAGGTACAAAACTACCCATATGCGCCATCAGGGTAATTAGGGCAGTTTGCCGCAGCAGGGCCGATTTACCACTCATGTTAGGACCAGTGAGAATAATGACCTGTTGTGTTTCTTTGTCCAGCTGCAGGTCGTTGGCTACATAGGTGTCACCGGCGGGTAAACCCCTTTCTATTACGGGGTGCCGCCCTTCTTTGATAACGAGATCAAATCCATTGGTAATATTAGGGCGACGGTATTTATACTGGATAGCGTTCTGCGCAAAGCATAACAGGCAGTCGATCCGCGCAAATACCTGTGCATCTTCCTGCACTGGTTTTATAAATTCCTGCAAGGCCAGCACCAGGTCTTCAAACAATTTGCTTTCCAGCACCTGTATTTTATCTTCTGCACCTACAATCTTTTCTTCATATTCTTTCAGCTCAGGGGTAATATAACGCTCTGCATTGGCCAGCGTTTGTTTACGCATCCAGCGCTCAGGTACTTTGTTTTTATGGGTGTTGGTCACTTCCAGGTAATAGCCAAAAACGTTGTTGAAGGCTATTTTCAGGGAAGGGATTCCGGTTGCTTCCGATTCTTTTTGTTGAATTTGTAACAGGTAGTCTTTGCCTTTGTTGGCGATGTTGCGCAATTCATCCAGTTCGGCGTTCACCCCTTCTTTAATACAGCCTCCCTTATTTACCAGTACCGGCGGGTTCTCCATGATTTCATTGAGAATGCGGTCCAGCAGTGGAGTACAGGGGTCCAGTTTTTCGTTCAGCCTTTTCAGGTAGTCGTTGCTGCTGCCTGCCAGTAATGTTTGTACTTCCTGTACCTGTTGGAGGGAGCGCGCCAGCTGCATCACTTCCCGGGGATTTATTTTCCGCAGGGGGATTTTTGATACCAGTCTTTCCAGGTCGCCGGTTTGTTTCAGGTGATGTACCAGTGATTTGGAAAGATCGGTTTCCCTGATAAAGTATTCCACGGTATCCAACCGCTCATTAATTGCTTTGATATCGCGCAGGGGGAATACCATCCAGCGTTTGAGCAAACGGGCGCCCATTGGCGTCACGGTATTATCAAGTACTTTCAGGAGGGTATGTCCATTTTCCACGCTGCTGTTCAGCAATTCCAGGTTGCGCACGGTGAAACGGTCCATCCAAAGAAAATCTTCCTGGCTGATGCGCTGCATGCGGGTAATATGCTGGAGATGCGGGTGCTCGGTATCTTTCAGGTAGTGGAGCGTGGCGCCGGCAGCAATGATCGCTGCAGGCAAACCGTCTACCCCGTAACCCTTCAGGGAATGCGTCTGGAAATGCTTGAGCAGTATTTCTTCTGCATAGGTGGTGGTGAATATCCACTCATCCATGGTGTAAGTATAGAAGCGGCTGCCAAAGGTGGCTTTAAAATGCTTCTGCTGCTGTTTGGCGAACAATACTTCTGCAGGGCGGAAGCTCTGCAGAAGTTTATCCACATATTCTTCGCTGCCTTCTGCTATAAAAAATTCCCCCGTGGAAATATCCAGGAAAGATACACCCGTGGTATCGGCTCCAAAATGTACGGCCGCCAGGAAATTGTTGCTGGAGTTTTCCAGCAGTTTATCATTGATAGCTACGCCGGGGGTGACCATTTCGGTTACTCCGCGTTTTACAATGCCTTTTACGGTTTTGGGATCTTCCAGCTGGTCGCAAACGGCTACGCGGTAGCCTGCTTTGACGAGCTTGTGCAGATAAGTATCCAATGAATGGTGGGGAAATCCAGCCAGATCAACATAGGAAGCGGACCCATTGGCCCTTTTGGTTAATACGATGCCCAGAACCCGGGCGGCTATAACTGCATCCTCATTAAACGTTTCATAAAAATCGCCAACACGGAACAACAGTACGGCATCAGGGTATTTGTCCTTGATTGCCTTATGTTGTTGCATGAGCGGTGTTTCTTCCGTTTTACTTTTTGCCATGGCGCAAATATATAAAACTCATCCCATCCTATTATCTTTGCAGGTGATGAGAAAATTAAGCATGGATGAACTGGGCCGTAAAACGGTGGACGAGTTCAAGGCTGCCGACAAAACGCCTATAGTACTGGTACTTGATAATATACGCAGCATGCATAATGTAGGCTCCGTATTCCGTACCGCTGATGCTTTTTTAGTACAGGGCATCATTCTTTGCGGTTATACACCGGTGCCGCCACACCGGGATATCAACAAAACAGCCCTGGGAGCTACTGATACGGTGGAGTGGCAGTATTTTGATACCACGGTGAGTGCCGTACAGGAACTGAAGACAGCCGGTTACAAGGTGATGGCCATCGAGCAGGCGGTAAACAGTCATATGCTGGATGCGTTCCAGCCACCGGCAGATCAGCCGCTGGCGCTGGTTTTTGGCAATGAGGTGAGCGGGGTCGACGGCGAGGTGATGAAGCTGGTGGACGGCTGTATCGAAATTCCCCAGCTGGGGATGAAACATTCCCTGAATATTTCGGTGAGCACCGGTATTGTGGTTTGGGATATCTTTGTGAAGCTGTTAGCTATTAGCCGTTAGCTTTTAGCTATCAGTGCAATAAAAGCTATTAGTTTAAGGCGGTTGGGGCTTTTAAACACTAAAAGCTAACAGCTAAAGGCTAAAAGCTGTGAAGCTGTTAGCAATTAGCCGTTAGCTTTTAGCTATCAGCGCAATATTAACTATCAGTATAATAAATACTATTCATTCAAAGCTGCCGGTCTTTTTAATACTAAAAGCCAACAGCTAAAACCTAAAAGCTAGCATGATTTCTACGGTTAACAAATACCTGTCGCTGGTAAAGTTCAGTCATACCATCTTTGCCATGCCCTTTGCCCTTACCGGCTTCTTCATGGCTGTGACCAGGGGAGGCGGAAGCTTTAGCTGGGCCACCTTCGGGCTCGTGATATTGTGTATGGTGTTTGCACGGAGTGCCGCTATGGCGTTTAATCGCTGGCTGGATGTGGATATTGACAAGCTGAACCCGAGAACGGCGAAAAGGGAAATACCGGCGGGTATCATATCTCCCCAAAATGCCCTTTTCTTCATTATTGCCAATGTGGTGCTGTTTATCGTTACCACCTGGTTTATAAACCGCATTTGTTTTTTCCTTTCGCCGGTAGCGTTGCTGGTGGTGCTGGGATATAGCTATACCAAGCGTTTCACAGCCCTTTGTCACCTGGTACTGGGTGTAGGATTATCGCTGGCGCCCATTGGAGCCTACCTGGCTGTAACGGGTCAGTTTGCCCTGTTACCGGTACTGGTATCATTGCTGGTGTTATGTTGGGTATCCGGATTTGATATTATTTACTCCCTGCAGGATGAGGATTTTGATAAATCACAACAATTAAACTCTATCCCGGCCTGGCTGGGGCTTTCCGGCGCGCTGCGTTTCTCGGAACTGTTACACGTGATAGCAGCGGCCCTGGTGGTTACTATCGGGATAAACGGTCATTTTCACTGGGTTTTCTGGATAGGCGCCGCCGTATTTGTGGTGATGCTGGTATCACAGCATCTGTTAGTAAAGCCGGATGATCTCAGTAAGGTCAATATTATGTTTATGACCACCAATGGTATTGCCAGCGTGGTTTTTGCCGTGTTTGCCATTGCAGATATGCTCATTTTTGTATAAACCGGTAGAGGCAAAAATTACTCTCCGCCGCATTCCCTAAAAGCTAAAAGCTAAAAGCTAAAAGCTAACAGCTTAAAGCTAACACCTAACACCTAAAATCTATTTCATGCCCCGTTTAATGGCAATTGATTACGGAAAGAAAAGAACAGGACTGGCTGTAACAGATCCTTTGCAGTTGATTGCCAGCGGGCTTACTACCATTGCTACGCACGAACTGATCCCTTTTCTGAAGAAGTATTTCTCCACCGAACCGGTGGAAACCATTATCATAGGAGAACCTAAGCACCTCGATGGCAACGCTACCGATGCTACCCCGCTGGTGATCGAATGTATCCGGATCTTAAAAAAGAATTTCCCCGAAATACCCGTGGTGAAAGTGGATGAACGCTTTACTTCAAAAATGGCGTTTCAGACCATGATCGATAGCGGACTGAAGAAGAAAGACCGCCGTAATAAGGCCCTGGTCGACGAAATCAGTGCCACGATCATCCTGCAGGAGTATCTGCAAAACAAAATATAATAAAATATATATAAAAAACCCGCTTAATCAGCATTATCAGCGTAATATTGGGGAAGAAAAGATCCCCTGAAGCTGAAAATGTCTATCTTCGCGGATTAAACCAAGTATTTGAACATGATTTTGCCAATTGTAGCTTACGGGCACCCGGTTTTGAGGAAAGTAGCAGAAGATATTACACCTGAATATCCCAATCTGAAGGAATTAATTGCCAATATGTGGGAAACCATGTATGGCTCCAGTGGCGTGGGCATTGCAGCTCCCCAGGTCAATAAAGCCATCCGCCTCTTCGTGATAGATAGCGAACAGATTATTCATAACCTGGAAGAAGACGAGAAGGACGACTACCCTGGCGATGAAGGCGTAAAAGGCGTGTTCATCAATGCACATATCGTGGAAACCGGTGGTAAGGACTGGGCATACAACGAAGGCTGTTTAAGTATACCAAAGATAAGGGAAGATGTAAACCGCGCTGAAACCGTTACCCTGAGCTATGTTGATGAAAACTTTACGCCACATGAGAGAACTTTTACAGGTGTAACGGCAAGGGTAATCCTGCATGAATATGATCATATTGACGGCGTATTGTTTATTGATCACCTCAAACCATTAAAACGCAGAATGCTGAAAAGCAAGCTGGATGATATCACAAAAGGCAAAATCAGAGTGGATTATAAAATGACTTTCCCTAAATAGGAAATAATTTTGTAATGTAAAGAAAACCCGTTATTTTGGTATCATAAAGTATAACCTCCATATCCTCAAACTTGGGAGCGACCTTAACATACACTGAAGTTGAATTGATTCAGGGCCTTTTGGCCAGGGATGAAAAAATATTTACTTATTTGTATGACCACTATTCACCCGCGTTATATGGGGTAGCCCTCAAAGTAGTAGGAGAGGAAGCAGCAGCAGGAGACGTACTGCAGGAAGTTTTTGTAAAAATCTGGCGTAATATAGATCGTTATGATGCCTCAAAAGGACGTTTATTCACCTGGATGTTGAATATAACGCGCAATACAGCTATCGATAGTCTCCGCTCAAAAAATCACAAACTGGAACAACGGGTACAGGATGTAAACAGCGTGGCGCTGATGTATGAACCGCAATTGGCGGTACATTTGTCGGTAGATCACCTCGGGCTGACCAAGGTCATCGAAAAATTACAGAAAGATCAACGCATTATTATAGACATGGCTTACTTCAAGGGACATACCCAGGAAGAAATAGCCAAGTCCCTTGAAATACCATTGGGTACCGTGAAAACGCGTATGCGCAATGCTATTATACAATTAAGAACGCTTTTAAAACAAGTGTAATTTTAGGAAATAGTGGATGTACAACGCTACATATCATCCGGAATTCTTGAAAGCTACGTATTCGGTATGTTGCCGGAGTCGGAGCAGAGTGACGTAGAAACAGCTGTGCTACAATATCCCGACGTGAAAGCTGCGGTTGACTCCTTACAGCTCGACAAGGAAAGGTTTGTACAACTTTATGCTGTTCCGCCTCCATCAGGAATCAGGGAACGCCTGGTAGAAATTATTCGCCAGGAAAATACGGAAGAAGGCAATGACCTGCTGCCGGAGGAATTGCGCCTGCCCGTTGCCCGAAAAACACCTGTAAAAAAAGTAACTGAGGTCCAGACACTGGTTAAACATTTACCTGCCAACAGGAAATCGTCTGACCGTATCTGGAAAATCGCTACTGCTGCTATCGTTTTATTACTGCTGGGCAGCGTGTTCATGAACTTCTTTTTCTTCCAAAAATCTACAGACTACAAAAGCCGGTATAAATCATTAATAGCCACCAAACAAAAACTGGAGGCCGATAAAGAGCAACAGGCATTAACCAGTTTAAAGCAAGCCAGTCCCATTGCAGCAGATCCGGACCCATTGAGCAATCCTGACTTTAAATGGACCCGGATACAAGGTGGTGGCACTTATGCCGGTAAATCGGTATCCGTGGGATGGAATGCACGCACACAGGCTGTTTACCTGCAGGCGCAGCTAATGCCGCAACCTCCCGCCGGTAAACAGTTCCAGCTCTGGGCAATCGTCAATAAAAAACTGGTAGATGCCGGCGTATTTAATACCGGCGCCGAAGTTTCCGAACAATTACAACAAATGAAAGCCGTTGCAGTAGCCCAGGGTTTTGCGGTTACACTTGAAAGAAAAGGCGGTAGCCAGGAACCATCGATGGACCAGGTATGTATGTCAGCCAAAGTGCAGTAAGAGATCATT
The DNA here is from genome assembly GCF_018224885.1 of Chitinophaga hostae. Taxonomy (GTDB): domain Bacteria; phylum Bacteroidota; class Bacteroidia; order Chitinophagales; family Chitinophagaceae; genus Chitinophaga; species Chitinophaga hostae. Next base: position 383,398 of record NZ_JAGTXB010000002.1, read on the forward strand.
TGAGCATCTGCCGATTGTCAGGAATCAGTATATGCTTGTATTAAATAAGCCCCTGATTATTTATTTTCAGCCACCATACAACTGTTGAGAAATATCCGTGAAGACTGAAGTCATGATGTCCATGTACCGTTAGATTGTGCACTGAAAACCGTTTTCAATTCAAACACTGACTAAACTATATCCAATCTGTTTTGGAATACGCTCCAACATATACAGAAGATGAGCTGGTGCAAGGCCTGAAAGCCCGCGACCAGAAGGTTTTCAGCTATTTATATGATCAGTATTCACCGGCATTATACGGAGTGATCGTAAAAGTACTGAACGACAACTCTTCTGCGGGAGACGTGTTACAGGAAGTATTTCTAAAGATCTGGCGCCACCTGGACAAATACGATCCGGAAAAAGGACGGCTTTTTACCTGGATGCTGAATATTGCACGTAACACTGCCATCGATATTCTTCGCTCCAAATCCCATAAGCTGGAACAAAAAATCCAAAATATTATAGACGACGTACATGCTGTTAACGGCCCGCTGGCTGTTCACCCATCTACCGACTACATAGGATTTTCCCGTATACTGGAGAAGCTGACAAAGGAGCAGCGTACCCTGATAGATCTGGCATATTATAAAGGTTGTACCCAGGAAGAAATTTCCAGGGTACTGGAGATTCCTTTGGGCACCGTGAAAACAAGAATGCGTAACGCTATCAGTCAATTGAGAAACATTATAAACAAGTAAATATTTTTAGTAATAGTGGACCCTCAACATTTCATATCGTCCGGAATTATTGAGCTATACATGGCAGGCATCGCTACCGATGAAGAGGTAGGGGAGCTGGAAACCGCCATGGCGCAATACCCGGCTGTGGCCGCGCAGGTAGAAGCCTACCGCCGCAGTATGGAAACCTATGTGACCATGCAGGGTATAGATCCGCAACCGGATATCAAAGCAAGTTTATTCTCTCAAATCAATAATGAACCAAACCTGCAGGAGGGTGTGCCTGTGCCCGACGAAGACCTGCAACAACCAAAAGTAGTATCCATGCAAGAAACTAAAAGTCCATCCTGGAAATGGATTGCCGCCGCCGCCGCCGTGTTGCTGGTCGGCAGTCTCATTCTCAATTACGTGTTCTTTAACCGGTACAAGGAATTCAGAGAGTACAAAGACAAATACCAGTCTTTACTCGTATCTCAGAACTCCATTTTGTCAAAGAGCAATCTTTACAAAACCCGCTTAGAACAAATGCAGGAATCTATGGAAATCATCCAGGATCCTAAAGTATTGAAAGTGCCGATGCCAGGTACCAAAGCGTTCCCTGAAGCATTAGCCACCGTATTCTGGAACCCGTCAAGCCAGCAGGTGTATCTGAAAGTTAATAAACTGCCAGAACCAACCGCTGACAAACAGTATCAACTCTGGGCTATCGTAGATGGCAAACCAGTTGATATGGGCGTGTTCGAAATGGGTGACACGGCCAGCCTCCTCCAGAAAATGAAGGTAACCGGCAAAGCACAAATGTTTGCCATTACCCTGGAGAAAAAAGGTGGTGCCCTGGCGCCAACTATGGAACAAATGTATGTGGCCGGGAAAATCCCTGGTTGATTTTTGAAGGGCTGAAGGCCTAAAGCCTAAAGCAAAAAGCCATTGTAGCGAAGATTTAAGCGGTATTATAGAAAGTATAACCGCTTTTATCTCCGCTACAATGGCTTTTTGCTTTTTGCTTTCCGCTTTCTGCTTTTTCCTTAAATTGCAGCCATGTCACATGTATGGAAAAGTATAGCCGGAACCGTAGTGCTCTGCCTGTTACAGTACTGTCAGCTATCAGCCCAGGACACAGCCCGCTATAGAGGAATGACGGTTAACCTGGATGAAGTTATTGTTGCTGCAAAACGTATAGGCTTCGACGTTAATAGTTTCATAAAACTGGTGGAAGATGACACCACCTTTTACCGCGCATTTAAAAATCTGCATATCGTTGGGTTTGATGCCGTCAATGATATACAGATTCTCGATAAGAAAGCCGCTGTACAGGCCTCGCTTTTTAATAAGACCCACCAGGACGTTAAGGGAAGATGCAGAACCATGCAGGTGTCTGATGAAAAAGTAACCGGCGATTTTTATACCCGCAAAGGCAATTATAACTATTATACCGCAGAATTATACGCCAACCTGTTCTTTACCAAAGGCACCGTTTGCGTTGATGAATCCGGCGAATCTCCGGAACGCTCCAATGGCAGCCTGGCCCGGCATAAAGCTCAATTGAAACAACTGATCTTCAACCCCGGAAAACCTATTCGCGGCGTACCCATCGTAGGCCAGAAAGTAGCCATCTTTAACAGTGAAGTGATGCGCTTTTACGACTTCTCCATTACCGCACAAAATTATGTGGATGGAACCCCCTGCTATGTGTTTACCGCCAAAACCAAACCAGGACTGAATCGTATCGACCGCGCCGATGTGGTGATCGATGAACTGATCACCTGGTTTAATAAAGATAACTTCGAAATAGTAGGTCGTAAATACGACCTCTCCTATAAAACAATGTTGTTCGACTTTAACGTAAAGATGAACGTACAGATGACACGGTTCAACGATCTGCTCATACCTTCGCTGGTTACCTACAACGGTACCTGGAACGTTCCTTTCAAGAAAAGGGAAACAGCCATTTTTGTGGCAAAGTTCCTCAACTTTACAGCGGCACAGTAATTCAGCAGCCAATAAAAAAAGCAGGCCGGCATCCACCTGGATGCCGGCCTGCTTTTTTTATTGGAAATATTAATTGATCAGTGTTACTGTTCCGGTTTTATGCACCGGTAACCTGGTATTTACTTCCTTGTAATCCACTATCCATACGTAGGTAGCCACATCCGCCGTTTTACCGTTTACCCGCCCGGTCCAGCCTACCTGCGGATCCGTGGTATAAAAAATACGCTCCCCCCAACGGTTATAGATGCTGATGGAATAATCGTATATGGGACAACGGTATACCGGCCGGAAATAATCGTTTCGCCCGTCGCCATTGGGCGTAAAGGCTGTAGGCAGAAATAACTGGCAGGCACAGTCATGATACTGCACCACTACAGAATCTGCTGTTTTACCACAACTGTTGTAAGCTACAATGGCATATAATCCGGGCCTGGTTACAGTATACATCGGTGTGCTGGTGCTGTCCTGCCACTTATAAATACCTCCGCCGGCACCTGTGGCACGCAGCTGGTATACCTCATTTCTGCACAGCAGTGTATCTGGCCCCAGGTTTACCCGCAGGGTATCTTCAAACGATACGGCAATACTGTCGTCCGATTCACAACGGCCTATCTGCGCATGCACATAGTAGTAACCAGGTTTGGTAACATAATAGGTCGCCTGGTCAGATCCATCCTGCCAGCGGTAGAGGCCATTACCAAAATCGGCCGTGAGTACGAGGAAATTGCCTTTACAAATGGTGGTATCATTTCCCAGATCCAGTTTCTTTAACCGGTTATAGTTGATGAAAATGGTATCTACCACACTGCAGATATGATTAATTTCTACCAACGCCCACAGGTTGGTGGTGGAGTTGATCGTTACTGCCGGCGTAACTGCGCCGGTACTCCATTCCCACCTGGTGGCTTCCGGAATGTTGGGCGCTACCCGGATCGATTCACCCGGGCAAAGCAGGGTATCAGGCCCCAGTGAAAACGGATAGGGGGCGCCGGTGAAGGTAATAGTGATATCGTCCGACATCTGCGGACAGCCTTTCGGAAACACATCTACATGATAAGTGCCGGATGTGGTAACATCCTGCGTTGGCTCGGTATTTCCCGTGTTCCAGAGATAAGTACAGTTCTGCGCCGTGGCATCGAGGGCAATATGTTCCCCGGTACATAAAATAAGATCTTTACCCAGGTCAATAACAGGAATGGGTGTGTAAAAAATATTTACGGAATCAGGATTCGGACATCCGTTGATCTTTACTTTATAGGTAGCGGAAGTATCTACCAGTATGCTGCTGCCGGTGGAGCTGTCCTGCCACAGGTAGGTGGCGCCGGGTATCACGGGGGCGTTCAGCGTCATGGTAGCGCCCTCGCATAATGTAATGTCCTGCGGACCCAGGTCAAAAATAACAGGTGTAACAATGGTGATGGACTGTATAGTGGTGTCAGCAACACCATTGCGCCAGGCTATCAGCGTGTCGGCATAGGTACCGGTATTTTGGTAGATGTGAAAGGCGCCGCGTATGCTTTTGGACGAATCTTTGTCAGCCGACAACGGATCGCCGAAAATCCATTTTACAGAATCAATACCCATAGGAGCAAGAATCTGGAAAAAAGAGCTGTCGTTCACACAGGTAGAAGATACAGTGAATGGCGTTTTGCCTTGTGCGGCAACATCGTTGCCAAGGAGGCAGTTTACCAGTAAAACCGGTATCAGATATAGGAGTCGAAGGGATTTTGGCATTTGGCTTCTCATGCAATGACATGGTAATTGCTGCTAAGATAACCTAAAGTATGTAGAATATTTACACTATGACTAATTTGATTATTAAACTATGATTAATTTGATAATCAGGATCATCATAATGATCAAACTAATCATAGTTTAATAATCAAATTAATCACAGTCCTTCATCATCTTTCAGCGGTCTTGCTGAAATATATCGCTTCCACTTTTCCAAAACGCCGGTAAAATCAGCAGGCAGGGCGCTTTCAAAATACATTTGTTTACGGGTGGTAGGGTGTATGAAGCCCAGTTGCTGCGCATGCAGCGCGTGACGGGGCATGATATCAAAACAGTTTTCCACAAATTGTTTGTATTTGGTATACACGGTTCCCTTTACAATGCGGTTACCGCCATAAGTTTCATCGTTAAAAAGCGAATGGCCGATATGCTGCATATGTACGCGGATCTGATGCGTACGCCCGGTTTCCAGCCGGCATTCAACCATGGTAACATAGTTAAAGCGTTCCAGTACACGGTAATGCGTAATGGCTTCTTTCCCATGTTCTCCATCCGGATAGGCGTCCATAATTTTACGTAACCGCTGGTGACGGCCTACGTGGGCAACTACCGTTCCTTCGTCTTCTTCAAAATCACCCCATACCAGCGCAATGTAACGGCGATGTACGGTGTGGTCAAAAAACTGTTTGGCCAGGTCATTCATCGCTTTGGGCGATTTGGCAATAACCAGCAACCCGCTGGTATTTTTATCGATACGGTGTACCAGTCCAAATCGCGGAATTTCCGGTTCCGTGACCTGGGTTTTATCGCCCAGGTACCACGACAATCCGTTTACCAATGTGCCATCGCGGTTACCGCAGCCGGGATGTACTACCAGGCCGGCAGGTTTATCGATGACCATGATATCCTCATCTTCAAATACAATATTCAGTGGTAGCTCTTGTGGAATAATGTCGGTATTCTCCGGGTTCCGGTTAGAAAACACAACGATCCTGTCCAGCGGCCTGATCTTGTAATTGGCTTTAACGGGCTTATCGTTTACCAATACCATCTCACCATCCAGGGCTTGTTGTATCTTATTGCGGGTGGCGCCTTCTATGCGGTTAGTGAGGAATTTATCAATACGGATCGGCTCCTGACCTTTGTCCACCACCATATTAATTTTCTCGTATAGTTCCTCGCTGCCATCACCGTTATCCAGCTCATCTTCCAGTTCCAGCAATTCTTCAGCCATCAATATAATTTTTTGCAAAGGTAAAGTTTAGTTGGCAGTTTAGCGGCCATCTGCGCAAATGTTCCGTATCACGGCGATTTGGCGTACCTTTGCGCAGCTGAAAAGACCAACATTGACCATGGAAAAAGTAAAGCAACAGATTGTCGTAAAAGACCTCGGGGTGATAGATTACCAGGCAGCCTGGGATTACCAGGAACAGTTGTTGAAGGAAAATGTGCAGTTGAAGTCCCGGGCGGCCGATCAGTTGCCCAAACCCACTACCAATTACCTCCTGTTTTGTGAACATCCGCCGGTATATACCATTGGTAAAAGCGGGCATATGGAAAACCTGCTGATCTCTGAAAAAGAGCTGCAGGAGCAGGGGATAGGCTTTGTTCCAACCAATCGCGGAGGCGATATTACCTTTCATGGTCCCGGTCAGGTAGTCGGTTATCCGATTATGGATCTCGAAAATTTCTTTACTGATATTGGTAAATACCTGCGCTTCCTGGAAGAAGTGATCATTCTTACCCTCGCAGATTATGGCGTAACCGGCGATCGCTCCAAGGGAGAAACAGGTGTATGGCTCGATCCGCACGATAAAGAAAAAGCGCGTAAAATATGCGCCATGGGGGTGCGCTGCAGCCGCTGGGTAACCATGCACGGCTTCGCCCTGAATGTAAACACCCTCATGGATTACTTCAACAATATCGTTGCCTGCGGCATCGCCGATAAAAAAGTGGCTTCACTGGATCAGGAACTAAACCGCCAGGTAAGTATGGAAGAAGTGAAAGCCAGGCTGACTAAGCATTTTGGAGAGGTGTTTGGCGCAGAGATGATTTAATGCGGATTTTTTCTTGCCCAGGATTAGACTGATTTTGATGATTAACAGGATTTTTTCCTGTATGATTAAAAAGAGATTAGGGGAGATATAAGTGTATTTTACTTATATCTCCCCTAATCTCTTTTATCTCAATATCAAAAAAATAAAATCTTGTTAATCATCAAAATCAGTCTAATCCTGGGCAAGAAAAAATCCGCTTACATTTTGTAGTTCAGTGGAATAAACAAATTCCATTTCTCCTTTAGTTTCCCATCTTCAAATATTTCGAAGTTAAACCAGCCTGCATGCAGGAAAATGGCCTTCTCCAGGATCAGGAAAGGGGCCTTTACCTGGTCTATATCGAAAAGGAACGCGCCGTTAGGCTCATAGAATTTAACAGAATACTTCTTTTGCGGCGCCTCCGGTAATTTTATGTTGATATTACCATCGGCAGTAGTATAAATATAGTTGGAAGGATGCCAGAGTGCTCTTTCCGGCTCTTTGTTTTCCTGTTCTTTGCCTCTGAGTCCGCGGGCGGCATCTTTGATGTCGGCATATTGAAGTTTCTGATCAGCACGGATGGTGCTGTCAGATAAGGCCAGTACCGTTTTACTGTAAATAAACCGGCCGTTGTTGAATAATATAAACAGGCGGTAATAGTTGTTACCGGGTAGCGGTTTGTTATCGAGGTAGGCATTCCTTGTTTGAGTAGGATAGCTGGCGTAGCCAATGGTGTTGAAGTTCAACACGCTGTCGAGCGACCGCTGTATACCTATTTCTTTTACCTGTGGAAAGCCGGATATCCAGTCCAGCTGTATTTTACCGGTTTTAATGGAGGCTGAGAAGTCGGGTAATACAGGCGGAACGTATTCCTGTTCCTGCGCCTGCCCTGAAAATGCCGTCAATAAAAATATTCCAATAACAAAAGTTATTCGCACTATTTGCTTCATACTGATTATTCCGTGAGCTCTTTAAGTTGGCAAAAATACACTACCGTTCAGATATAATGAACAGTTTTTAAAAGGATAGAACGTCAGGTGCCAAGGAAAGATTGCCCTGTAATCCGCCAGTATGTATTAATAATACTTTACTGCCATCCGGAAAGTAGCCCTGCTGGGCCAGATCACGGAAAGCCATGACAAGTTTGCCGGTATAAATAATGTCTGTTGGAATGCCCGTGGCCGCATGAAAAGTATTGATAAAATCTATAAGATGAGCCGGATGTTTCCCATAACCACCGCAATGAAAATCGTGTAGTAACTGCCAGGAGGCAGTGTTAGCGGGATGTAACAGATCCCGGACTTCCTGTTCCAGGTACCGGGCGCCCTTTAGTACCGGTATACCAATTACCTGTTGTGCCGGGGCTGCGCTGTTGATCAGCCCTGCGAGCGTAGTGCCGGTGCCTGCTGCGCAAAGAATATGTGTAAAATCTGTTGTGGGGAGGATGGATAGTATTTCTTCGCAACCGCTGGCGCCGAGAGCGTTATGGCCGCCTTCGGGAACTACATGGTAGTCAGGAAACAGTATTTCATAGGCCTGGAGAGTAGTCCTGTTGCGGTAATCTTCCCGTGATACAAACACCAGGCCCATGCCGTTTTCGTCGGCAGTTGTAAGTGTATGGCTCATATTGCCATGATGCTCTTCTCCGCGGATAATCCCCAGTGCGCCCAGGCCGGCAAGTTTACATGCCAGCGCAGTGGCGGCGATATGATTGGAATATGCGCCACCACAGGTCAGTATGCCATTACATCTATCGGCTTTGGCCGCTTCGATATTGTGTTTTAATTTGAACCACTTGTTACCGGAAATGGCAGGATGGAGCTTATCCAAACGCAACATAGCTGCCTGGATATGATCCGGCAACCATTGTGTATGGAATGCATCCAAAGTGATATTGCTGTAAGAGAGCATAGTTAAATAGCTTTTAGCCATTAGCTGTTAGCTTTTAGTAAATGCAGCGAATAGTTAATTTTCGCTGCATTTACTAAAAGCTAACAGCTAATGGCTAACAGCTTCTCAGTCATTCGTTAAAAAGCCTCCCTGGCCTCTGTACAGCTTCACGGCCTTGTCCAGCTTCACTTTCAGTACCGTTATATATTTGTCCTGACCGGTTTCCGGTACGTCAATGAATACCAGCCCGGGTACAGGGCTCCACGAAATTTTGCCTACCACCTTGTGTGTCAGCTGTTTACCGCTGCCCAATACGGTGATGCTTTCAATTTTATTCGATAGCCCTTTTACCATTACCTGTCCGCTGGTTTTGGCGGGCAGAAACAGGTACAGGGTGCTGGAATCTTTGGAGAGGGTGGTGGGGCCATAGAAATGTCCTTGTGGTATACCGGCGATGGTATTAAAAACGGCTTCTCCGTTGCGTTGGTTCCAGGCGCCCAGTTCCCTGAGCATATGCACTTCTTCCTGTGGGATGGTACCGTCGGCTTTAGGACCGATGTCGAGCAGGAGGTTACCGCCATTGCTCACCGCATCCACGAAGATGGTGATGATTTCGAACGGTGTTTTCCAGTTGTTATCCTGTGGCTGCCATCCCCAGTTGTTGTTGATGGTCATGCAAAGCTCCCACCAGTGGTACTTTGGACGGGAAACCGGGAAGTTTTGTTCCGGGGTTTCATAGTCGCCATAGCCCTGTAAACGCCCGTTGATAATGGTTTTAGGGTTATGGGAGGTGAGCATATTCCGCATTTTGGAGGCTTCCCATTCTTCAGGAGAGTGTTCCCAATCGCCGTCAAACCACCACAGGTCCGGGTTGAACTTAGTCATTACCTCTGCCATCTGTCCTTCATAATATTTCAGGAAGCGCTGCCATTTTTCAGGATGGGCTTTGATATCATAGCGGTTGCTGTCTTTCAGAAATTGGGGATAATCGTTGTGGCTCCAGTCGATCAGGGAAAAATAGGCACCACATTTGATACTGTCGCGGCGCAATGCGGCATAGAAGGGCGTAAGCACGTCTTTTTTTGCCGGTGTGCTGTTAACGACGTCCAGTTTGCCAAATTTGGTATCCCACAAAGCCACGCCATCGTGGTGTTTGGTGGTCATTACCGCATAACGGGCGCCGGATGCTTTGATCAGATCGGCCCAGGCCTGCGGATCGTAATTGCTTGCAGTAAAGCCTTTTAGCTGCTGCATGTAATCCGGGTAGGAGATTTTTTTGTTGTGGAAGGACCAGGACTCATCGATTCCGTTGACGGAATAAATGCCCCAGTGGATAAATATGCCCAGTTTGGCATCGGCAAACCACTGCATTTTTTCTTTGATCTCGTCAGGATTTGTTTTCTGTTGCGCTTTGGCAGCTGTAAAAAGCTGCATGGCAAAGGCTCCCAGCACTAGTAATCTCTTCATTGTTCCGTTTAATTAATCTTTAAAAAATGTGTTCTCCACAAAAAGAAAGTGTGAAAATACTTTTAATCGATTAAATTTATCGCCGATATTTTTAGGTAAATAATAGGAAATTATAAACTAATATCATAAAAATGCAACCGACTTTATTGATTTTGGCGGCCGGAATGGCCAGTCGTTACGGCAGTTTAAAGCAAATCCAGGAATTTGGCCCCAGCGGTGAAACTATCATTGATTACTCTATTTACGACGCTATCAGCGCCGGTTTTGGAAAAATAGTGTTCATCATCCGCGAGAATTTTGCAGCTGATTTCAAAGAAATCTTTGAACCAAAGCTCAAAGGCCGCGTGGCTGTTGATTATGTATACCAGGAAATGGATGCATTTGTAGGTGACCATGCGGTTCCTGCCGACAGGACCAAACCGTGGGGGACCGCTCATGCTATCCTTTGCGCAAAAAACGCTATCAATGAACCATTTGCGGTAATTAACGCAGATGATTTCTATGGTACCGACTCTTTTGTTAAAATGGCTGCATTCCTTAACAACGACTGCAAGCCGGATGTTTACAGCGTAGTAGGCTATGAACTGGGTAAAACCGTTAGTGAACACGGTTCTGTATCACGCGGCGTATGTGCGGTGAATACGGCTGGTAACCTGTCTGCTATCAATGAAAGAACAAAAATATACCCGGAAAATGGTCAGATCGTTTATGAAGAAGCCGATGGCAGCAAGCATCCGTTGTCTGCTGATACGCCGGTATCCATGAACTTCTGGGGTTTTCATCCGAGTGTATTTGAACTGAGCCAGGACCTTTTCAACGAATTCCTGGATAAAAACCTCAGCAACCCAAAATCTGAATTCTTTATTCCGATTGTGGCTGATGAATTTATCCGTCGTGATAAGGGCGTGGTGAAGGTATTGCCAACCAGCGCAAAATGGTTTGGTGTTACCTACAAAGAAGATGCACCAGGTGTGCAGGCCAGCCTATCAGCGCTGGTTGCGAATGGAGAATATCCAGACAATTTATGGAAATAAAACCAAACACAAGGATCCTTCAGGCTTTCGGACTTGAGCCTGAAGGATTAAATGTCCGAAGATTTGGATCAGGACACATCAACAACACTTTTTTGCTGGAAAAAAAGCAGGACGGCAGTAGATACGTTTTACAAAAAATCAATGTAAACGTATTCAAGGAACCAGGAGTGATCGCCGCCAACCAGAGAATGGCAGCAGATTTCCTGGCAGTTCATCATCCCGGCTATCTGTTTATTACGCCGATCCCCACGGTTAACGGGGAAGAGCTCTTTGTAATTGACAACGAATACTGGAGAATGATCCCTTTTATTGCGGATTCCGTAACGGTAGATCAGGCCGACAACCCAAAGCAGGCGTTTGAAGCAGCCAAACAGTTTGGCCGCCTCGCCAGTTACCTTTCGGGAATTGACCTGAAGCCGTTTAAAGCTTCCATTCCAAACTTTCACAACCTGACCCTACGGTACAGCGCCTTCCAGGAAGCCATCCGTACGGCAAAGGACGACAGGAAAGTTGCAGCAGAAGAGATGATTGAAGAATTCCTCCGCTATTCTGACATCGCAGTAACGTATGAACAACTGAAAACAAATCCCGAATTCAGGGATCATCTGATGCACCACGATACCAAAATCAATAACGTATTGCTTAACAAAGATACTTATGAAGGTATTTGTGTATGTGACCTGGATACCCTGATGCCCGGAAAAATCATCTCAGATCTCGGCGACATGGTCCGCACCTATGTTTGCCCCGTTTCAGAAGAGGAAAATGATTTCAGCCAGATCGTTATCCGCGAAGAATACTACGAAGCCCTTATGCAGGGGTATCTCGCAGAGATTGGCGGTACTTTAACCAAAGTAGAAAAAGAACAACTGTTCTTTGCCGGGAAGTTCATGATCTACATGCAGGGGATAAGGTTCCTCACCGACTATCTGAATGGTGATGTATACTACCCGATCAAGTATCCGACACACAACTACAACCGCGCTAAAAACCAACTGGTTCTACTGCAGCGGCTCATGGAAAAAGAAACTGTACTGCAGGGAATCATCAACAAATGCCTGCTCGTCAGCGTAACAAGTGAACAGTAAATGAAATCATTTTTAGAACGTGAACAGTAAATGAAATGAAATCATTTTGTCCCGGTGCTCTCCGCACCGGGATTTTTTTTGCCCAGGATTAAACTGATTTGGATGATTGACAGGATTTTGTTTTTGATTTTAATTGATTTTTAGGAGATTTTGGAAGATATACACCTATTTTCGTCTATCTCTCCCCAAATCTTTTAAAATCAAAAAAGAAAAATCCTGTCAATCATCCAAATCAGTTTAATCCTGGGCAAAAAAAATCTTGGCAAAGACAAAATCCGCGTGTTTTGTACACAAAATTGGTAGATTAATTTATAACGATCTGTTCATTTGTTTAGAAAAAGCCCAACTATTGACATCTTTTTTTAAATATTTTCAAAAACACTTAATGTGATTAATTTTTTACGAAATATTGAGGAGGTTATTGTTTTTTATTTTTTTCACGAATACTTTTGTAGAAACACTAAAGAAAACAAGTCCTCCCATGTGGGTAAATAAAGACAACATAAAACTTAATCACATCGTACCTCAGCTCAACTGGGCTATCACGAAGGTCGTGATTATCGTCGTTGTCATTATTAGCCACCAGTATGGAGGATAGGTAAACGTGCATATAATCACAAAATATAACGCCTTCCTCCGCAAAGAGGGAGGCTTTTTTTTGGACTGTATATTCCTGGTATAATTTCAATTTTATGTATAGCTATTACAACGACAACACTTTTCTCTACATCAACGGTGAGTACACCAAGGCAAACGCAGCGACAACAGACCTGTATGGCCAGTCTCTCCACTACGGTTATGCGGTATTTGAAGGCATCCGCGCTTACAAAACAGCCAGCGGCGAAGTAAAGATCTTTAAAGCGAAAGAACACTTCGATCGCCTGAAGCGCTCCTGTGAGCTGATCCACATCCCTTACAAATTTGATAACGAGGAGCTCATCGCTGCCTGTTACAAAGTACTGGAGATGAACAACATGGAAGAAGCCTACATCAGACCCCTGGTTTTCTGTCCGCCAAATATGACGCTGAAAGCCGCCTCCGAATCGCAAATCCTGATCTGCGCATGGGAGTGGGGAGCTTACCTGGGAGAAAAGCTGTTACGCGTAATGACTTCTTCTTACGAACGACCAAATCCTAAAGCCTTCAAAATAGAATCCAAATCGGCCGGTCTCTACGTAAACTCGATACTCGCCTCCCAGGAAGCAAAAGAGAAAGGCTATGATGAAGCACTGCTCCTCGATATGAATGGATACGTTGCAGAAGGCCCGGGCGCTAACATCTTCTTCGAAAAAGACGGCAAAATCTACACTCCTCCCGCCGGTAACATCCTCCCAGGCATCACCCGCGCCACTGTTATCGAACTTTGCCAGGAACTGAATATCCCACTGGAAGAAAAATTGTTTACCATTCCTGAACTGAAAGAAGCCGAAGCAGCTTTCTTCTGCGGTACCGCAGCTGAAGTTATCGGCCTCGATTCCCTGGATGGTCAGCCTTTCGGCAAACCATGGGCACAATCACTCGGTAAAGTGCTCCAGCAGGCTTACAAAGCCAAAGTATTGGGTAAAGCATTTCACCGCGAAGCACAATTGGCTTAAGCATAATGCGGAAAGCAGAAGGCAAAAAGCTGTTGAAGCGGATATCTTTTACCATATGTGGCAGCAACGGTAATGGGCTTCAGATAAGACAATAGCTTTTTGCTTTATGCCTTCGGCTTTCAGCTACCCTTGAATACTGTAAATCGAAAAAGAAAGAACCCTTTACTGTAAAGGGTTTTAGGACGCGGAAGGCAGATTTGAAGACCGGTAAATTGGAAATTGTTGGTTTGAATATCACCGCCCTACCCGGTAATTTGTGGAGAAGTTTTAAAATAGGGTTACTATAAACACTGGCAGCCCCGGTAATAACTAAAAGCAATGGAATTAAATAAGTATAGCAAAACGATCACGCAGGATCCTACACAACCAGCAGCGCAGGCTCAGTTGTACGGAATTGGTTTAACAGAAGAAGATCTGAAAAAAGCACAGGTGGGTATCGTCAGCATGGGTTACGATGGTAACACCTGCAACATGCACCTGAATGATCTGGCGCAGGACGTGAAAAAAGGCGTCTGGGCAAATGATCTGGTGGGACTCATTTTTCACACCATTGGCGTCAGCGATGGGATGAGCAATGGCACGCCAGGTATGCGCTACTCTCTCGTTAGCCGCGATCTGATTGCTGATTCCATTGAAACCGTTGCCGGAGCACAGTATTACGATGCCCTGATCACCGTACCAGGCTGCGATAAAAATATGCCGGGCTCCCTGATGGCCATGGGCCGTCTCAACCGCCCCTCCATTATGGTATACGGCGGAACCATTGCACCAGGAAAATACAAAGGCCAGGATCTTAATATCATCTCCGCCTTTGAGGCACTCGGTCAGAAAATGGCCGGTAAGCTGGATGAAGCCGATTTCAAAGGCATCGTACAAAATTCCTGCCCCGGTGCAGGCGCCTGTGGTGGTATGTATACCGCTAATACCATGTCTTCCGCTATCGAAGCACTCGGTATGAGCCTGCCCTACAGCTCATCCAACCCCGCGTTGAGCAAGGATAAAAAAGATGAATGCCTCGCTGCAGGTCAATACATCCGCCTGCTCCTCGAAAAAGATATTAAACCAAGAGACATCATGACAAAAGAGGCATTCGAAAATGCACTCACCATCATCATGGCTTTAGGTGGCAGCACCAACGCTGTACTACATTTCATTGCTATCGCAAAATCAGTAGGCGTTCCTGTCAGACTCGAAGATTTTCAGCGCATCAGCGACAAAACACCACTGATCGCCGATCTCAAACCAAGCGGTAAATACCTGATGGAAGACCTCCACAATATTGGTGGCGTTCCACTGGTAATGAAATACCTCCTCAAAAAAGGATTCATACACGGCAACTGTATGACCGTAACCGGTAAAACAATCGCCGAAAACCTGGAAGACGTGGCAGACATAGATTTCAGCACCCAGGACATCATTGTGCCGCTGGAAAAACCACTGAAACCAACCGCTCATATCCAGATTCTTTACGGTAACCTGGCCACAGAAGGGTCTGTCGCTAAAATTACCGGTAAGGAAGGCGAACGCTTCAAAGGCCCGGCCCGTGTGTTCGATGGTGAATTTGAACTCATTGCCGGTATCACCTCCGGTAAAGTAAAAGAAGGAGATGTGGTCGTGATCCGCCAGGTAGGCCCTAAAGGCGCCCCTGGTATGCCCGAAATGCTGAAACCAACCAGCGCCATCATGGGGGTGGGATTGGGCAAAAGCGTGGCACTCATCACGGATGGCCGTTTCTCCGGTGGTACCCATGGCTTTGTGGTGGGACATATCACTCCGGAAGCCTTTGAAGGCGGTAATATCGCCCTCGTAAAAGACAACGACATCATCGAAATAGATGCAGTAAAGAATTTTATCAATGTGGAAGTAAGTGAAGAAGAATTGGCCGCCCGCAGGGCACAGTGGATACAACCCGCATTGAAAGCATCCAATGGAATCCTATTTAAGTACGCAAAACTTGTTAAAAATGCAACAGAAGGATGTGTTACCGATGAAGCCTGAGATAGCAGATAAACAGTTAACTGCAAAACCTGTGATTACAGGTTCTGAAGCAGTGATCCGCGCCCTCGTGGAAGAGGGGGTCGATACTATCTTCGGTTATCCCGGCGGGGCGATCATGCCTATCTATGATGCCCTCTATGATTTCCAGGATCAGGTTCGTCATATACTCGTCCGGCATGAACAGGCTGCTACACACGCTGCCCAGGGATATGCCCGCAGCTCCGGCAGGGTTGGGGTGGCATTTGCTACTTCCGGTCCCGGCGCTACCAACCTGGTAACAGGTTTGGCAGATGCTTACATGGACAGTACCCCAATGGTATGCATAACCGGCCAGGTGGCCGCTGCACTGCTGGGTACAGACGCTTTCCAGGAAACAGACGTGATCGGTATCACTATGCCCATCACCAAGTGGAATATACAGGTTACACGTCCGGAAGATATACCGGGCGCTATGGCCAAAGCATTTTATATTGCCCGTTCCGGCCGCCCAGGCCCGGTACTGGTGGATATCACCAAAAATGCACAGTTCGGAGAGTTCGAATATGAATACAAGAAATGCGAATATATCCGCAGCTACCGCCCTGTACCCGAATTAAGCCAGGATGCTGTATCTGCTGCAGCCGCACTCATTAACGCCGCAAAAAAACCATTCCTGCTCGTTGGACATGGGGTTTTATTATCCGGCGCAGAAAAAGAACTGATCGCCCTGGCAGAAAAAGCACAGATCCCGATGGGATCCACACTGCTCGGTCTTTCCGCTGTACCGGTAGATCACCCGCTGTATGTGGGCCTGCTGGGCATGCATGGCAACTACGGGCCTAATATACTCACCGGCGAAGCGGATGTGGTGATTGCGGTAGGTATGCGCTTCGATGACCGTGTAACCGGCGACGTAGCCTCTTATGTTCCAAATGCCAAAGTAATCCACATCGAAATCGATGCGGCCGAAATTCATAAAATCATCAAAGCGGATGTACCTGTTCACGCCGATGCAAAAGACGCCCTGGCGGCACTGTTACAAGAGGTAACTCCTGCTGAACACAACGCATGGCTGGCCGAATTCCGCGCCGCCCATGATAAAGAATACGAAAAAGTACAACACGCTGAACTGTATCCGCAGCAAGGAGAACTGAAAATGGCCGAAGTAATCCGGCTCATCTCAGAAAAAACCCAGGGCGAAGCTGTACTGGTAACAGATGTTGGTCAGCACCAGATGGTTGCTTCCCGCTATTACCGCTTCAAAAATCCAAATACCAATATCACCTCCGGTGGTATGGGTACCATGGGATTCTCTTTGCCGGCAGCCATGGGTGCTAAAACCGGTACCCCCGAAAAAGAAGTAGTGGCCATCATTGGTGATGGTTGCTTCCAGATGACGCTGCAGGAACTGGCCACTATACACCAGTCACAGATCGGTGTGAAAATAGTGATCCTGAATAACAACTTCCTCGGCATGGTAAGACAATGGCAGCAACTGTTTTTCGACAAGCGCTATTCTTCCACAGAAATGGTCAATCCCGACTTTGTACAGGTTGCCAAAGGATTTTATATCCCGGGCAAAAAAGTAACTGCAAGGGAAGATATATCCGCTGCCATCGACGAAATGCTGGCTCACCAGGGCGCTTATCTGCTCGAAGTAGTGGTGGAAAAAGAAGATAATGTATTCCCCATGGTGCCCGCCGGTGCCCCTATAAGCGCCATCAGGCTCGAGTAGTCAGGCAGGAAGGATTCATATTGATCATTTGTAATTCACAACAGGTATATGCAAAAAGAATATACAGTAACGGTATATACGGAAGATCGTATAGGTATAACCAACCGTATCACCATTATATTTACCCGCAGGGGCATCAATATCACCAGCTTAACCACAGCTGAAACAGAGATTCCCGGTGTATATAAGTTCATCATAACGGTGATGTCTACCCGTGAAAAACTGGATAAAGTGGTTGGCCAGATAGAAAGACTCATTGAAATACACCGCGCCTTCGTACATGAAGAAGACGAAGTTGTATACCAGGAGCTGGCATTGTACAAAATCTCTACAAAGTCGTTGCACACCGGCGATATAGAAAGATTGATCCGCGAAAATAATGCGCGCATCCTTACTATCACAGCCGACTACTTTGTGATTGAAAAAACAGGCCATCAGCAGGAACTGACAGATTTTATCAAGAAACTTGAACCATACGGTCTGATAGAGTATTCAAAGAGCGGCAGGGTAGCCATCGTAAAATGGAGCCGCCGCTTTCACGAACACCTGAAAGAACTGCAGGCACAGGAAGCAGAAAACGGCCTTTAATTTTTCCGCTACACCGGTAAAAAGTAAAAGCTTTCAAATTATAAATCATTATTCATTCAAATCAATCCTCAGCTAATAGCTAATTGCTAATAGCTAACAGCTAAAACAAACTACACATGGCAACCATCAATTTTGGAGGGGTACTCGAGCAAGTAGTAACCAGAGAAGAATTCCCTATGGAAAAAGCAAGGGAAGTGCTGAAGAACGAAGTGATTGCAGTAATCGGATACGGCGTACAAGGTCCCGGCCAGGCACTGAACCTGAAAGACAATGGCTTTAACGTTATCGTAGGTCAACGTAAAAATTCAAAAACCTGGGATAAAGCAGTAGCTGATGGCTGGGTTCCTGGTGAAACTTTATTCGATATCGAAGAAGCAGCACAGAAAGGTACTATTATTCAGTTCCTGCTGTCTGATGCCGGACAAATCACCCTGTGGCCTACCTTAAAGCAACACCTGACTCCTGGTAAAGCACTGTACTTCTCCCATGGATTTGGTATTACCTATAAAGATCAGACTGGTATCATTCCTCCGGCTGATGTAGACGTAATCCTGGTAGCTCCAAAAGGTTCCGGTACTTCCCTCCGCCGTCTGTTCCTGGCTGGTCAGGGACTGAACTCCAGCTTCGCTATCTTCCAGGATGCTACCGGCCGCGCTAAAGAACGCGTTGTAGCACTGGGTATCGGTGTTGGTTCCGGTTACCTGTTCGAAACAGATTTCAAAAAAGAAGTATACTCCGATCTCACCGGCGAACGTGGTTCACTGATGGGTTGTATCCAGGGTATCTTCGCTGCTCAATACGAAACACTGCGTAAGAATGGTCACTCACCTTCTGAAGCATTCAACGAAACAGTAGAAGAACTGACACAGTCCCTGATGCCACTGGTAGCAGAAAACGGTATGGACTGGATGTATGCTAACTGCTCTACTACCGCTCAGCGTGGTGCGCTCGACTGGTGGAAGAAATTTAAAACAGCTACCCAGCCTGTATTTGATGAACTGTACGCCAGCGTTGCTGCAGGTAAAGAAGCTGCACGCTCTATCGCTTCCAACAGCACTCCTGACTATCGCGAAAAACTGAACGAAGAACTGAAAGAACTGCGCGAAAGCGAAATGTGGCAGGCAGGTGCGGCTGTACGTAAGCTGCGTCCTAACAACGCGTAATAGCTAATATTATAAATTACAATGGCAAAGCATTTTCGAATTATTGAAATTATTGGTGCTGGTATTTAGTACAGAAGAATACATCTTTCTGATACTGAGTACAGGTTCCATGATTTCGATAATACCGGAAATGCTTTGCCATTTGTATTAATTACATTTTATGTCTGAAGTAACGAATAGTGTCAGCTCCCTGAATATCCTGGATGCGGCAGTGAAACTGAAGCCGGTGGTTAACCGTACACCGCTGACGTATAACGCCAACCTTTCCCGGCGTTATAACTGTGATGTATATCTGAAAAGAGAGGATATGCAGATTGTACGCTCTTATAAATTGAGAGGCGCCTATAACCTGATCAGCAGCCTGTCTGCGGAGATCCTCGCTAAAGGCGTTACCTGCGCGAGCGCTGGTAACCATGCCCAGGGCTTCGCCTATGCCTGTAAAGCCATGAACATCAAAGGCGTGGTATTCATGCCTGTCATCACACCGAAACAAAAAGTTAACCAGGTAAATATGTTTGGCGGCGATAACATCGAGATCCGCCTTGTTGGAGATACCTTCGACGATTGCTCGGCAGAAGCCCAGGATTTTACCAAAATAAACGGGATGACCTTTATCCCGCCATTCGATAACCCAAAAATTATTGAAGGACAAGGGACCGTAGCCGTGGAAATTCTGGAAGACCAGCCATCCATCGACTACCTTTTTGTACCCGTTGGCGGCGGTGGTTTGGCCGCAGGCTTAGGTACTTATTTTAAAACCTACAGCCCTAAAACCAAAATAATTGGCGTAGAACCCGAAGGCGCTCCCTCCATGCTCCGCGCATTGGAAAATGGCGCCCCGGTTACCCTCGATGAAATTGAACGCTTCGTGGATGGCGCCGCCGTAAAAAGAGTAGGAGCCCTCCCTTTTACTATTTGTAAAGAGGTACTGGAAAAAATGCACCTGGTACCCGAAGGAAAAGTATGCTCTACTATCCTCCGGTTGTATAATGAAGATGCCATTGTTGTGGAACCCGCCGGCGCTTTGTCCATCGCCGCGCTCGACGATTTTGCCGAAGAAATAAAAGGTAAAAAAGTTGTGTGTGTGATCAGCGGCAGCAACAACGATATCGACCGTATGCAGGAAATAAAGGAACGTTCCCTCCTGTACGAAGGTTTAAAGCATTACTTTATTGTACGTTTCGCCCAGCGTCCGGGCGCTCTGAAAGAATTCGTGAATCATATTCTCGGCCCCACCGACGATATTACCCGTTTTGAATATATCCAGAAGCATAATAAGGAAATTGGTCCTGCACTTGTAGGGGTAGAACTCAAGTGCCGCGAAGACTATGATAAACTGATCGCTAATTTCAAAAAATCAAATTTCCAGTTTACAGAACTGAATAAGGACGATAGCTTGTTTGGATATTTGGTGTGATAGCTTTTAGCCATTAGCTGTTAGCTTTTAGTAAAATGAAGTGGAAATGAGTAAGGCCCCTGACCGGGGCCTGTTTTATTTAGTGGCAGCTAAAGATATGTCCAGCAATTCACAATCTTCAATTTTGAGATCCCAGATCTGTCCCCGGCAATATCCCTTTATAAAGAGGGGGCTGCCCTTTACAATGTTAATTTCCTTATTATCCGGCGGGAAACATTTGATGGCATGAAGCCGGTCACTGCTTTTTAACAGCATATATGTTGTTCCCATAGGATTAAGCCCTGTGCCAATAAAAGTACCCGTGATATACACTACTTGATTGGTATACTTTTCATCAGTTTCAGGATCATTTGCCAGATAGCGTTTCTGCAATGCCATGGCGGTGATAGGGTGTTGCAGGTGTTTGCCGGCACTGGTATCTTCAGGGGGAGCATCTGGCATAATATTGATGGAGTCGTTCAGCGTAACAGGGACTGGCTGATGAATAAAATAGAAGGCAATTACGCCCGCTGTTGAAAGCAGCAATAAACCGGCTGCAACAGGTATCAGACGACGCGGTCTGGGATGGCTACTGGAGGTTGTTTTCATTACCCGGGGTTTTAGGGATATAGTTGCGGTAAAAGTATCAACAAAATTAAATGAGAAGTGCTGCTTAACGAATGCATAACAAAAAACACCCGTTACGGTTCAATCGTAACGGGTGTTTTTTGTTCGGTATAACCCTGGGTTATTTTAAACTTGCAGTATCGATCACAAAGCGATATTTCACATCGCCCTTGAGCATACGCTCATACGCATTGTTAATATCCTGTATATTGATCACTTCCACATCACTGGTAATATTGTGCTCTGCACAGTAATCCAGCATTTCCTGTGTTTCGCGGATGCCACCGATCAGTGAGCCTGCAATGCTCCTGCGGCCCATAATCAGGTTGAAAGCGGGTACTATAGATGGCTCCGGAGGTACCCCCAGGCATATCATAACACCGTCGAGATTCAACAAATTCAGATAGGTAGTATAATCATGTGGCGCCGAAATGGTGTTAATGATAAAGTCAAATTTGTTCCGCAACTGTTTTACCTGTTCTTTATCGGTCATCAGCGCAAAATGATGTGCGCCCAGTCTTTTGGCATCAGCTTCTTTTGAAGGTGAAGTACTTAACATCGTTACTTCAGCTCCCATTGACGAAGCCAGCTTTACAGCCATATGACCCAGTCCGCCCAATCCTACTACTCCCACTTTATGTCCTTTACCGACTTTCCAGTGACGCAGGGGAGAATAAGTGGTGATACCTGCACACAACAAAGGGGCTACACCTTCCAGCGGTAATTTATCAGACACCTTTAATGTATATTTTTCGTCGGTTACTATGTGGGTGGAGTAGCCACCGTAGGTATGCGTTTTACGGTCCATTTCATATCCGTTGTAGGTACTGGCGCCACCGGTTACACAGTATTGTTCTTCGCCCGCCTTACAGGGATCACACTCCCGGCACGAATCCACAAAGCAACCAATGCCGGCCAGATCGCCCACTTTAAAGCGGGTTACGTGATCGCCTACTTTTGTAATCCGACCTACTATTTCATGACCAGGCACCATCGGGTAAATGGAATTGCCCCACTCATTTTTCACCTGGTGTATATCGGAATGGCATACACCGCAATATAAAATTTCAATCTGTACATCGTGCGGCCCCGGTTCCCGGCGTTCAAAGTTCCACGGTCCCAGCGGCGACGCGGCATCCTGCACAGCGTAAGCTTTTGTTGCAATCATGATGTAAAATTTAGGTCCCTAAGCTACGTAATTTGTGCTATCAGGGAAGAGATATTGGATCTGTCGCCAAAAAATAATGCACAAGTCGATCCCCTCCCGGAAGGTCCGCCTTTTAGCCGGACCTGTGTTGTGGGTAGATGGCGGATCGGCGGGAACGGCGTAAATTGCAGGTATGCTGAGTTACTGGGAAAAACAAAGTTTACTGCAATACGACTACATCATTATCGGCAGCGGCATCGTTGGCTTATCTGCTGCTATCAGCCTGAAAGAAAGAGCGCCGCAAAGCCGGGTGATGGTGCTGGAAAGGGAAGTATTACCCACCGGCGCCAGTACCAAAAATGCTGGCTTTGCCTGTATCGGAAGCCTGACGGAAATTCTCGCCGACCTGCAAACTATGTCTGCCGAGGCAGTACTTAACCTGGTTAATCTCCGCCTCAGCGGTTTACGTTTGCTTCGCCGGCGACTGGGTGATGAACGGATCGCGTACCGGGAAAACGGAAGTTTTGAACTAATCGGCACCCGGGAAGAGTGGGCGTTGCATCAAATTGCTACTGTGAATAATATGCTCGGTAACCTGTTTGATGGTCAACCGGCATTTACAAGGACCGATAAACAAATAGCCCCCTTTGGCTTTTCCCCCAGGCATATAAAAGCGCTTATCCGCAACAATTTTGAAGGAGAACTGCATACAGGTAAGATGATGCGCGCGCTGATTGACACCGCCATCAACATGGGAGTGGAAATCAAAACAGGCTGCCCTGTCAGTCATATAGATGATTTTCATACGGGGGTAAACGTTATAGTACCCCATCATACCCTGAAAGAAGATATCGTATTCACCGCCCGTAAAGTGTTGGTTTGTACCAATGCCTTTACAAAACAGTTGCTGCCGGAAGAAGAAGTTACACCCGGCCGGGGACAGGTGCTCATCACGGCACCTGTAAAAGACCTGCCATTTAAAGGAGTCTTCCATCTCAGCGAAGGGTATTATTATTTTCGGGAGCTGGATGGCCGGGTATTACTGGGTGGGGGCCGGCAGCTTGATTTTGCGGGAGAAACCACCACAGAATTCCACTTTAATGACCGCATACAACACGAGCTGGAACAGTTGCTGCATACGGTGATCCTCCCCGGTCGCGAAGCTACTATCGCTGACAGATGGACCGGTATCATGGCCTTTGGCAAAACCAAACAACCCCTTGTAAAAGCCCATTCAAAAAACGTGGTGATGGGCGTACGTATGGGCGGGATGGGAGTGGCCATCGGATCAATTGTGGGCGACCAGATCGCCATGATGGCGATGGATGCAGCAAACAATTGAAAGGCCCCAAAAAAAACCTTGTTTCGCGAACTTCTCTTTTCTATATTTAAATTTTATTTCCACGCTATCAGGCATTCGGTTGACCATTCCCTCCCACCTAATGGAAAGGAAATCAAGCTGAAAGATTAATTATTATTAATGTTCACAGGTACCTTTTGTGAAAGTAAAGGGTATTAATTGTTTCTTTTTTTATAAATGGGCTATGACAAGTAATTTAAATGTATAGTTTTATAACCCGGAAAAAACCGCGGCAGCTGTCGCGGTTTTATATTTCACGTTAAAAAAATATTTGTAAGCGTACTTTTTACATTTATTATGTATATTGATCCGCGAAATTTTTTATAACCACGTTTTGAACGTTATGCAAACAAAATCCTTACACATCTTTGATTACCTGGTATTCCTGGTATATTTCGTAATAGTGGCGGGCTACGGCTACTATATCTATCGCCGGAAGAAAAAGGCGACCACGGATTCTAAAGACTTTTTCCTCGCGGAGGGATCCCTTACCTGGTGGGCTATCGGGGCTTCCCTGATCGCGTCTAATATTTCGGCGGAGCAATTTATCGGGATGTCAGGAAACGGGTTCAACATAGGGTTGGCTATTTCCACTTACGAATGGATGGCAGCAGCCACCCTGATTGTGGTAGCCGTATTTTTCCTGCCTATCTACCTGAAAAATAAGATCTATACCATGCCCCAGTTCCTGGAACGAAGGTATAATCAAACAGTAAGTACCATTATGGCCGTGTTCTGGCTGCTGCTGTATGTGGTGGTAAACCTCACTTCTATCCTGTACCTGGGCGCCCTGGCGGTGTCTACTATCTCCGGTATCAACTTCTACGTATGTATGGTGGCCCTGGCCTTCTTTGCGATCCTTATTACGCTGGGTGGTATGAAGGTGATTGGCTATACGGATGTTATCCAGGTGTTTTTCCTCATTCTGGGTGGTTTGGCAACTACCTACCTCGCATTACAACTGGTATCAGAACATTTTGGCACCACAGGAGTGCTGAAAGGATTCTCGCTGATGACCCAGCATGCCAGCGAACATTTCCACATGATATTGTATAAGGAGAATCCAAAATACCTGGATCTGCCGGGACTGAGCGTACTCGTGGGTGGTATGTGGATTGTGAACCTGAACTATTGGGGATGTAACCAGTATATCACACAACGTGCATTGGGCGCCGATCTGAAAACTGCGCGCAGTGGTTTGCTCTTCGCCGGTTTCCTCAAATTACTGATGCCGGTAATCGTGGTGTTACCTGGTATTGCGGCGTATGTGCTGTACTCTCAGAACCATGGCGATTTTGCACAATCTATGATGAAAGGTGGTTCCCTGAATGCTGATAATGCTTACCCTGTATTGCTGAACCTGCTGCCTGTGGGTTTGAAAGGATTGGCATTCGCGGCCTTAACAGCTGCCGTGGTAGCTTCTCTGGCAGGTAAAGCCAATAGTATTTCCACCATTTTCTCCCTGGATATTTATAAGAAGATATACAACAAAGAGGCCGATGAGAAGAAGATCGTAAGCGTAGGGCGTACAGTGGTAATTGTGACCATGATTATTGCGATCGTTATTTCTAACTTCCTCGGTATCGATAAAAAAGGTGGTTTCCAGTTTATCCAGGAATACACCGGCTTTGTATCTCCCGGCGTATTCGCCATGTTTGCCCTCGGATTTTTCTGGAAACGCACGACCTCCAATGCAGCGATGTTTGCCATGATTGGTGGTTTGCTGCTTTCCTTCCTGTTGAAATTTATGCCGGCCTGGGTAAACCTGGAGCCGTTGCACCAGATTGGTTTCTCTGCATTAAACCCCGATAGCGGCCTGTGGGAAATGGCTTTCATTGACCGTATGGGACTGGTGTTTGTAGTGTGCGTACTAGGTATGGTGATCATTACCCTTTCTGATAAGGCCAGCGTCAACAATCCAAAAGGACTGGCGATCGACAGCAGTATGTTTAAACCCAATATGGGCTTCACTGTTGGTGCATTGCTCATCGTTGGTTTACTGATCGCATTGTATACTGTATTTTGGTAACAAAAACATTTTCTTATTTTGTTGCCGGGTATTTTAGGGTTACCAATCCTGGAATACCCGGCTTAGTTTACACGATTGTTAATTATTCACGTTATGTACTTTATAGGTTATGATATTGGGTCTTCTTCTATTAAGGCCGCTTTGCTGAATGCCGAAACCGGCGTTTGCGTAGCTACTGCTACCTGCCCTGAAAAAGAGATGGCCATTGAAGTGCCTCACCCGAGCTGGGCAGAACAAAATCCGGAAAGCTGGTGGCAGGAAATTATAAATGCCACGGGTATTTTGCTGGATAAATTTCCGGTGGATACAGCACAGATCAAAGGAATTGGCATCGCATACCAGATGCACGGCCTCGTTTGTGTGGATAAGAATCAACAGGTTTTACGCCCGGCCATCATCTGGTGCGACAGCCGTGCGGTAGATACCGGTAATGCCGCATTTAAAGCCCTGGGAGAACAATATTGCCTGTCGCACCTGCTCAACTCTCCCGGTAACTTTACCGCCTCGAAGCTCCGTTGGATACAGGAAAATGAACCGCATATCTACGAACGCATTCATAAAGTAATGCTGCCTGGCGATTTCATCGCCATGAAACTTACCGGCGAGGCCTGCACTACTGTCTCCGGACTTTCCGAAGGTACCTTTTGGGACTTCGAAGAAAATAAAGTGTCCACAGCCTTGCTGAAACATTATAACATCGATGAAAGCCTGCTATCGGCCATCGTACCCACTTTCGGTTTACAGGGACAATTAACGGCTGCAGCGGCAGCCACCCTGAAACTGGCGCCGGGTACCCCGGTCACCTACCGCGCCGGCGATCAACCCAATAACGCTTTTTCATTGAATGTGCTGCAACCCGGAGAAGCCGCTACTACAGCAGGAACTTCAGGTGTGGTATATGCTGTGCATGATAAAAACAGCTTCGACCAAAAGAGCCGTGTCAATACATTTGTACATGTGAATAACGATGACGCACATACGAGAAATGGTGTGCTGATGTGCTTAAATGGTACCGGTATCGCCAACAGCTGGCTCAAAAACCTGGTGGGAGACATCACCTATCCCGAAATGAATGCCCTGGGTCAACAGGCTCCCATTGGCGCTGCAGACCTGCAGGTATTTCCTTTCGGTAACGGCGCCGAACGCATTTTGGAAAACAGGAGTGTAGGCGCTTCCGTTAGCCGCCTGAATTTCAACCGGCATAACCGGTCGCACATGATGCGCGCTGTTCAGGAGGGAATTGTATTCGGACTTAATTATGGAATGGATATCATGGCGGAAATGGACCTGAACATTCACCGTGTAAGAGCCGGACATGCCAATATGTTCCTGAGTCCCCTATTCCGGGAAGCATTCGCCAACACTGCCAACGTAGTCATAGAATTGTATAACACCGATGGCGCCCAGGGGGCTGCCCGTGGCGCCGCTATAGGAGCCGGGTATGTAACCGCTGAAGATGCTTTCCGTGGTATGGAATGCCTGTCGGTAATAGAACCGGATGCTGCCCTGCAATCGCAGTACCGCGATGTTTACGGCAACTGGTTAAATGGTCTTAGGGCCTTATAAACAGGAGGGATGGAAAACAGGGTTAACACCCGCATCTGATGATGTGGCAAATAGAAAATTTTATTACTTTGTCTGGAATTCAAAATATTGAACAATGAAATTTGGCATCCGTTCTTTTCAAGAGGCAGGATTTGATATCATCGCACTCCAGGATCTGCAAACAGGTACACAGGTTGAAATTATTCCGGCCTATGGCGCACTGCTGCACGCCTTCAAAGTAAAGCGTGGAGAGGAAACCCTCAACCTGATAGATAGCTATAAAGACCTGGCCGACCTGGAAGCAAATCTCCGCAGCAGCTTCAAAAGCGTAAAATTGAGTCCTTATGCATGCCGCATAAAGGATGCAAAATATTCCTGGGAAGGTAGCGACTACAGCATTCAGAAAACGATTGCCCCCGGTAACGCCATCCACGGCTTATTATATGATGCCGCCTTTACAGTAACGGCACAGGAGGCCAACGATCAGCAGGCTGCCATTACCCTGACCCATCATTTTAAACAAACAGATGATGCAGGATATCCTTTCGCCTATGATTGTATTGCTACATTTACACTGCACGCCAACAATGAACTGCAGCTGAGCACTAAGGTGGTGAATCAGAGCAATACAGTCATTCCCGTTATGGACGGCTGGCATCCTTACTTCACTACCGGTACACCTGTAGATGAACTGGAGCTCACTTTTGCATCGAAACAGATAGTAGAGTTTAATGAAAAATTACTCCCTACGGGTAATCTTCTTCCTTATACAGAATTTGTATCCGGCAAACTGCTGAAAGGGGTGGAGCTCGATAACTCCTTCCTCCTTGACCAGGAGAAGCCACAGCCCCAGGCTACGATCCACGATCCGAAGAAAAATATCAACATCGCATTTTATCCCGGTAACAACTACCCGATATTGCAGATATATATTCCGCCACACCGTACAAGCATCGCAGTAGAGAATCTTAGCGGAGCGCCGGATGCCTTCAACAACGGGATTGGACTGGTTCAGCTGGCTGCAGGGGAGAGCAGGGTGTTTGATACCCGTATCCGGATAACCCTGTAAATCATTGCCCGATGGCATAGTCTTTGGCACACCGCCTTTGTAAGTAACCAGATTATATCACCATATAAATTAAAGTATTATGGACAAGTTACAGATCAAAGGCAAGTGGAACGAATTAAAAGGTACGCTCAAACAGCAATATGCCGATTTAACAGATGATGACCTGCTATATGAGGAAGGACAGGAAGATAAACTGATTGGAAAACTCCAGCAGAAACTGGGTAAAAGCCGTGAAGAAGTGATCAGTTTACTGGAATCTGCCTGATTGAAATATATTCTCAAAATAAATTGCCACAAATCCTTCTGCCGCAGGCAGAAGGATTTGTTTTTTAAACCCGGTAGCATTTCCTTTAATTTGTACCTTCAATGATGATATGAACAATGTCTATACAGATATGTTTGTAAGGCAGAGGAAGGGATTCAACAGTCAAATTTATTATACTCTATATGAAGGTTTTATTACGCATCATAGCATTGGGCTGTATTTTCAGCATGGCATTCGCGCCCCTGGTAAACGCGCAGGTTACTGTTACAGGGATGATTTCAGACAGCAATAAACTGGTGTTGCCCTATGCTACTGTCAGCAATCTCAACTCCGGGAAACGCGCCCTCTCTGATCAGGGCGGATATTATAAAATATATGGTAACCGTAACGACCGTATTGTGGTAACCTTTGTGGGGTACAAACCAGATACTGTTATCATCACCCAGGCAAATGGAACACAAACCATTAATGTGGTGATGGAGTCGGCGGGTAAATTCCTGAAAGGAGTGGAAGTGACTTCCCAGTACACGCCTTACCAGATAGATTCCATTGAAAGACGTAGCCAGTATGGCTATATTCTCGATAAACCCAATCAGCAGCTGGCGGGTGGCAGCACCCCCGAAGGTGCCGGTATTGTAATAAGCCCTATCACCCGTTTTTCCAAAAAAGAAAAACAAAAGCGGCAGTTTAAGAAGAATTATGAGCAAATGGAAAAAGAAAAGTATATCGACTCCCGCTTTACACCAATTTTGGTAAACAAGGTAACCGGCTTAACCGGCGATTCGTTGCAGCACTTTATGCGGGACAATTACCCGGACTATAATACCATGCGCACCATTAACACCAACGATCTGTACTATTGGATCACGGATAAGTATAAGGCGTGGAAGAATAAGAAAAACTAATTTTTGTCTTGCGCAGGATTAGACTGATTTTGACGATCACCTGATTTTACTTCTGATATTTTATTGATTTTAAAAAGATTTGGGAAGATATAGGCGAATTCATATCCGCTTATATCTTCCCAAATCTTTTTAAATCAAAAAGTAAAATCAAATAATCGTCAAAATCAGTTTAATCCTGAGCAAGACAAATTTCGCTGCATTTTTTGCTAAAAGCTAAAAGCTAATGGCTAAAAGCTAACAGTTGCCACGAAACCCTCAATTATAAACCTTCACCATATACACGAAGTCTTCCAGTTTTTTAATCTGGTCTACCCGGTTCATACCTTCGAGGTGACTTTTGTGATTCAGGTCTCTGCGGATTTGTTTGTCTTTCGGCATTTCGTCCAGCAGGTGTTTGAGGTGGGCCGATTTTACGGCGAAAGCAATACCATCGGAGGTAGTCTGTTTGCCGGTTACGATACCTACCACATCTCCTTTACCGTCGAGCAGCGGTGCGCCGCTGTTGCCCGGATTTACAGGAATAGATACCTGGTAGGCAGTGGTATCGCCATTGAAGCCTGTTTTGGCGCTGATATATCCTTTGCCGTAAACAATTTCATCGCGGGGGAAGCCCATCGTGAATACTTCTTCACCCAGTTTTACATTCTGGGGTTTCAAAGCATAGGGCAGCGGCTGACTCTTAAAAGTGGAGTCGGCAATTTTCAGTACAGCCAGGTCGCTGGATATATCTTCAAATATGCTGACAGCTTTAAAAGCTTCTCCTTTATTATTTTGAACATATACAGAATCGGCGCCGGCTACTACATGATAGTTGGTTACTATATAACCATTGCCGGATACCGCAAAACCGGTACCGCCATAGGTGCCGGGATTTAACGGCGCCTTGCTCTTGCTGTTCATATCATTGATGAGGGCGTTCTGGGAGCGTTGAATGTTATTCAGCACT
This sequence comes from Chitinophaga hostae, assembly GCF_018224885.1. Lineage (GTDB taxonomy): Bacteria > Bacteroidota > Bacteroidia > Chitinophagales > Chitinophagaceae > Chitinophaga > Chitinophaga hostae. The sequence goes on from NZ_JAGTXB010000002.1 coordinate 413,702, forward strand.
CTTCTTACGTCTTCATATTGTGCAGTGGATTTGTTTCTCGCTACGTTTTGTATCACCGCGATGGTAGAGAGGGAGGTAACGAGTGCAATACAGGCGGCAGCAGCCAGGTTGGTAATGGTTCTGCGGCGGATGAGTAATCTTTTTGCAGTTTGGTTGCTTTCCTGCGCCTGTTTGCGGAGGGTAGGCATATCCAGCTGCTGATGAATTTTATCCAGTTTGGCCTGTAGATGTTGTCTTTGTCCGTAGTTACCAAGATGCTGAAGGAACAGCTGGTGTTCTTCTACCTGCTGATTTATGAGCGGATTGGTACGGCGTAATTCATCGAAAGCAGTTTTTTCCTGTTCGCTCATTTCCCCTTCCAGGTAACGTTCAATTTCACGTAATAAGATCATGTCTTCTTTCATGGCTGCTTTCTGCTTATGGTGTTTTGTACTGATCAAAAAATAGCTTCTTCAAACGCATCAGGCACTTATATTTCTGGTTTTTGGCGTTTTCGGCATTGGTATATCCAAACTTCTCCGCTATTTCCTGCATTGATTTTTTATGCAGATAATAGTCTTCCAGGATGGTTTGGCAAGGCTGACCAATACTGCTCATAGCCCCTTCCATGATCCTGAATTCCTGATCCCTGGCATTATGTTCTTCCAGTTCTTCCGTAGCCGGTATAACTTCTTCCAGCTCAGGAGATAAGGCGTATAGTCCGTAGGTACGTTGTACTTTTTTAAGCCACAAATGACGGCAAACCGAATAAAGAAAGGTTTTAAGCCTGCTGCTTAAAGTAAAATCTCCGCTTTGCACCTTTTCATATAAGACTATAATGGCCTCCTGGAATACATCCTTGGCATCGTCTTCCGAGCCGTTATGCTGAAGGATCATCCTTAAAACCACTGGAAAATTCTCTGAATAGATGATTTCCAATGACTTATCATCGCCTTTTGCCAGTCCCAGCAACAATTCCCTGTCTCTTGTTATATCTTGATTTTGCTTCACTCTTAATACAGTTATTAGGCATTTGGTAACCCAAAGTACCAAAAAAAAATATTTTTAAAAGTTTGGGTTACCTTTTGGGTGATCCCGGTATAAAGGTTAAATCATTCAAAAAACAACTTAAATAATTGTAACATGAAGAACGTAATCAAAATCGGTTTCCTGGCTCTGTCTTTCGGTATTTTCGCAGTTGCTTGCGGTGGTGCAAAAACTGAAACTAATACTGACTCAACTGCAACTGCTGCTAGCTCTGCTATCGATTCAGCTGCTAAAGCAAGCACTAACGCTGTAGATTCAGTTGCTGCTGCTGCTAAAGCTACTGTTGACTCTGCTGCTAAAACTGTAGATTCAGCTGCTGCTCATCACTAATTTAACTTTAGGTTTTATAATTAACCGTCCTGGCTTGGCCTGGACGGTTTTTTTGTGTCCGCTTGATTTGAAAATGACGGTTTGTTAAAAGTTATTTAAAAAACTGTGCTTTTTGTTGAAAAAAGCCTATTTTTTGATGTAACCCCTTGGATAATTAAAATCGTGCCGTATTTTTGTTCTACACTCAAAAGGAATACAAATAATTACATGAAACAAACGACTCTTGGATTTTTTGGCTTTTATTATTTCTGGTACCAGAAATAGGAAGGTCGTTTGTACAAAATAAAAGATACTACAAAAGGGCCTTCCGGTAAATCGGAAGGCTTTTTTTATAACATTAACAGAAACAGTAAGTATATGTTACAGCCAGCTTTAGGCAATTACTTTTTTTATTACTTCTCTTACTTCTTTTATGCGAAGAAGCAGGGGACTCGTTTGCAATAATATACTTACAAATAAAAGTACTACGCAGAAGGGTCCCTGAACGGGGCCCTTTCTGTTTTAAATAGCTAGTTGCTACAGCAACTATAAACAAATAAAATCAATCACATACACATGAAAATTGCCATACAGGGATTTGAAGGATGTTTTCACCAGGTAGCAGCCCAGGGATATTTCGGTAAACAGGTCGAAATTGAGTGCTGCGCCTCCTTTGCAGAGCTGGTCAGGAAAACAAAGCAACAACCCGATGTGGATGCTGGTATGATGGCCATCGAAAACTCTATAGCCGGCAGCATTTTACCAAACTACAGCCTCATCAAAAACTCAGGTCTGCATATTATCGGTGAAATATACCTGCAGATCAACCAGCACCTGATGGTATTACCTGGTCAGACAATGGAGGACCTGCGGGAGGTACATTCTCACCCGATGGCTTTATTACAGTGCATGGATTTCCTGGAGAAATACCCACATATTAAACTGGTGGAAACAGAAGATACTGCCCTCAGTGCAAAGCATGTAAGACAAAAGAAATTGAAAAGCACTGCTGCCATCGCCGGTAAGCTCGCCGCAGAAATCTTTGAGCTCGACATTATTGCGCCAAATATCCATACTAATAAAAACAATTATACCCGTTTCCTGGCAGTATCCCGTACACCTATTGCCACAGCGGAAGATGCCAACAAAGCCTCCGTATACTTTCAGACCAGCCATGACAGGGGAAGCCTGGCCAAGGTGCTGACACAGATTGCGGTAGCCGGTATCAATCTTTCAAAACTGCAGTCATTCCCAATACCGGCAAAAGAATGGAACTATTATTTCCATGCTGATATGGAATTCGATAACGCAGCTCATTTTGAAAAAGCGCTGTCGAAGATCGAGCCACTCACAGAACACCTCACTGTGCTGGGTATTTATAAAAAAGGAAAAACACATTAATCAGTTTTATGCAGATACAGGTTGCTAAAAGATTACAAGGCACAGAAGAATACTACTTCTCCAAAAAACTCAGGGAGATTGAGGAAATGAACCAAACCGGCACCAGGGTGATCAACCTGGGTATCGGTAGCCCGGATCTGCCTCCTCATCCTTCTGTGGTAGCTGCATTAAACGAAAATGCTGCATTACCCAATACCCATAACTACCAGGGATATAAAGGTATTCCGGCCCTGCGTAAAGCAATGGCGGAATGGTATCAGCGCTATTATAACGTAACCCTTAACCCGGATACAGAAGTACTGCCGCTGATCGGTTCCAAGGAAGGAATTATGCACATTTGCATGACCTACCTGCAGGAGGGAGATGAGGCACTGATCCCTAACCCGGGTTACCCAACCTACCGTTCTGCCGTAAACCTGAGCGGCGCTACCGTAGTGGATTACGACCTTACCGAAGAAAACAGCTGGTTGCCTGATCTGGATGCCCTGGCGAAAAAAGACCTGAGCCGTGTAAAACTGATGTGGGTAAACTACCCGCATATGCCCACCGGCGCTAAGGTAAACAGGGACTTTGCTGCCAAACTGATCACGTTTGCCAAACAGCATAATATCCTCATTTGCCATGACAATCCGTATAGCTTCATTTTAAATGAACAACCGGAAAGCCTGCTGCAGTTTGAAGGCGCAAAAGATGTGGTACTGGAACTGAACTCTCTCAGTAAGTCATCCAATATGGCAGGCTGGCGTATAGGCATGCTGGTTGGTAAGGCCGCCTGGATTGCAGAAGTACTGCGCTTTAAAAGCAATATGGATTCCGGCATGTTCCAGCCCATGCAAATGGCCGCTGTAAAAGCCTTGCAGCTGGGGAAAGACTGGTACGATGAATTGAATAATATTTACCGTGCACGCAGGGAAAAAGTATTCCAGTTACTGGACCTGCTGCATTGCACATACGATAAAAACCAGGTAGGCATGTTCGTTTGGGCGAAAATTCCTGCTACTAACGAAAATGGCTATACGCTGACTGACGAAATACTGCAAAAAGCCCGTGTATTCATCACTCCCGGAGGCATCTTCGGAAGTAACGGTAACGGCTATATCAGGGTAAGTCTTTGCCAGGATGAAAAAGTTTTCCAGGAAGCGATAGATCGCATCAAAACAAACATACAATGATCGCAACGATAATAGGAACGGGTTTAATAGGTGGCTCGCTGGCCATCACGCTGAAAGAAAAAGGCGTGGCGGAGCGGATCATCGGGGTAGACCAGAACCAGGAGCACCTGCAGCGTGCACTGGAGCTGAATATCATCGATGAGGGCGCGGGCCTGGATGACGCCATGCTTCGTTCAGACCTGGTAATCCTGGCCATCCCCGTAGATGCTGTGCTGCAGGCGCTGCCCGGCATCATGGACAAGGCACGCCCCGGCCAGGTAATTATGGATGTAGGTTCAACAAAAGAAAAAATATTGCAACTCGTTGCCGGTCATCCTAACAGGGGTCGCTTCGTGGCTGCCCATCCGATGGCCGGCACCGAGTATTCCGGCCCCGATGCGGCCGTACGCAACCTCTTTGTACACAAAACCATGGTATTATGCGATGTGAAAAACAGCGATGAAGACGCCCTGGAAGTAGTGGAGAATATGGTAGACCAACTGCAGATGCGTACTGTATATATGAACGCGGAAGAGCATGACCTGCACACCGCTTACGTATCACACATCTCCCACATCACCTCTTTTGCCCTGGCATTAACGGTGCTGAAGAAAGAAAAAGAATCAGGCCGCATCTTTGAACTGGCCAGCGGTGGTTTCGAATCTACCGTGCGCCTGGCGAAAAGCTCTCCTGATATGTGGGTGCCTATCTTCAAGCATAACCGGAATAACGTGCTGGATGTGCTGGATGAGCATATCAGCCAGCTGCAGCAAATGAAAACGCTGCTCGAAGCAGAAGACTACGATACCTTTTACAAATTGATCCAAAAATCCAATAAAATCAGGAAGATCCTGAAATAATTAAATTCTGATAATCTACTTAACTTCAATACTATGGTACAGACAATGGAACAAATTTTATCTCAAACCAAATTCTCAGATCCGTCTTCCGATAAAAAGCCGTTGATCATTTCCGGACCCTGCAGTGCAGAAACCGAAGAGCAGGTATTAGCCACCGCACTGGCCCTGCAAAAAACTGGTAAAGTGGACGTTTTACGTGCCGGTATCTGGAAACCCCGTACCCGTCCTGGTTCCTTTGAAGGTATCGGTACCAAGGGGCTCGCATGGCTGCAGAAAGCCCGCGAAATCACCGGCCTGCCTTTAGCCGTGGAAGTAGCTACTGCTAAACAGGTAGAAGACGCCCTGCACTTTGGTGTGGATATTTTGTGGGTAGGTGCACGCACCACAGTAAACCCTTTCTCTGTACAGGAAGTAGCCGATGCCCTGAGAGGTGTGGACACTACCGTATTGATTAAGAATCCTATCAATCCCGACCTGGAGTTGTGGATAGGTGCTGTTGAAAGAATCCAGAAAGCGGGTATCAGCAAAGTAGGTTTGATCCACCGTGGCTTCTCCAGCTATGGCAATACCCAATACCGTAATGCGCCGATGTGGCACCTGGCTATTGAGCTGAAACGCCGTATGCCTGAACTGCCAATGATTTGCGATCCTTCGCATATCTCCGGCCGCCGCGATATCCTCCAGGAAGTTTCACAGGAAGCCATTGACCTGGATTACGATGGTCTGATGCTGGAAACACACGTAGATCCGGATAATGCCTGGAGCGATGCCAAACAACAGGTGACTCCTGAAAAACTGGCAGAACTGCTGGATGGTATTGTTTGGAGAAGAGAACATACCGATAAAAAAGACTTCAACTCTGCCCTGGAAAAACTGCGCGCGCAAATTAACCAGGTAGATGATGAAATTATGCTGTTGCTCGGCAACCGTATGAAAATTGCAGAAAAGATCGGTGTATACAAGAAAGAAAATAACATCACCATCCTGCAAACAAATCGCTGGAATGAAATCCTGGACCGCGCAGTTGCCAAGGGCGAAAAACTGGGCCTCACCAAAGATTTCATCGTGAAGTATTTCGATGCGGTTCACCTGGAGTCTATCAACCGTCAGAACAAAGTAATGAACGAAGAGAAGTAGATATAACAGCTTTTAGCTTTTAGCAGTTAGCTGGTAGTTGACTGCTAAAGGCCGAAAAGACGCTTTCTGAAAGCGGATCAGCACTTCCTTTTCAATCTTCTTTTTCTAACAGCTAAAAGCTAACCGCTAAATGCTAAAGCAACTCCACCAGTTTGAACAACAGGAAACCACCTATTTCTTAGGAGAAAGCCTGTTGCAGCTGGGCAACCATGTAGACGCTAACAGGGCGGTACTGGTAATAGACGAAAATGTGGAACGATATCACGGTCATCATCTGCAGCACTGGAAAAAAATTGTGGTGCCGGCAGGGGAAGAGGTGAAGAACATGGCCACTGTAGAAATGATCATTGACGGACTGACTGCACATGAGGCCGACCGCAAAACCACCCTGGTAGGTATTGGCGGCGGTATGATCACTGATGTGGCCGGATTTGCCGCCAGTATTTATATGCGTGGCATTCCTTTCGGCTTTGTCCCAACCACATTGCTGGCACAGGTAGACGCGTCGATAGGTGGCAAAAATGGGGTGAGTCATGGTAAACATAAAAACCTGCTGGGCATTATCCGCCAGCCGCAGTTTATTTTGTTTGACTACACGTTACCACTTACCATGCCTGCAGAGGAATGGCATAACGGTTTCGCCGAAATCATCAAATACGCCTGTATCATGGATGCAGCGCTGTTTGATTTCCTGGAACAAAACAAGGAAAAGGCGTTGGCGCGCGATGTAGCCGTACTGGAATACCTGGTGGAAAAGTCTGTGGCAGCAAAAACAAAAGTAGTGCTGGAAGATGAGCTGGAAACAGGCCCGCGCCGCTGGCTTAACTTCGGACATACGCTTGGACACGCCGTAGAAAAGCTGGAGCATATTGCACACGGTAAAGCCGTGGCCATCGGGATGGTAGCAGCAGCCCGGTTTTCAGAAAAACTGATGAATTATCCTGCTGATCAAACTATCCGTTTGATAAAGCTGATCAGCGACTATCAATTGCCGGTAGCTTTTACTTCCGATAAGGAAGCAGTATTTGATATCTTCAAACTGGATAAAAAGCGGGAGAAGGACGTAATACATTTTGTATTACTGGAGCAAACAGGTAAGGCTACCACCATGCCCATACCTATTGCAGAACTGAAGCTGTTACTGCAGGAGTTGTAAAATTTTTTTAATCAATTTAAAGGCGGACGAAATATACATATGCAAGTTACTGTATCACCAGCTACTATTAAGGGTACCGTTACCGCGAACCCTTCTAAAAGCGCGATGCAACGCGCCGTGGCAGCAGCTTTGCTGGCAAAGGGAACTACTATTATCCGTAACCCGGGCCTCAGCAACGACTGTCTCGCAGCATTGGAAGTAGCCGAGAATCTGGGCGCTAAAATCAAACGGGAATACGACTATTTTGAGATCACCAGCAATGGTGTAGCCCCATTTTATGATGAAATCAACTGCGGTGAATCCGGTTTAGGTATTCGTATGTTTACACCGATCGCAGCCTTGTCGTCACTGCCCATTACCATCGAGGGCCATGGTAGCCTGACTACCCGCCCCATGGACTTCTTCGAGGAAGTATTGCCGCAGCTCGATGTGAAATGCACTACACAAAATGGTAAATTACCCCTGCATATACAGGGCCCTTTACAACCTAAAAATATTACCATCGATGGTTCGCTGAGTTCACAGTTTCTCACAGGGCTGCTGATGGCCTATGGCGCTGCTGCCGAAAACGTAACCATTACCGTTACCGATCTGAAAAGCAAACCATACATTGCGTTAACCCTGCAACTGATGGCACATTTTGGTGTTCAGGTAACAGAAAAGAATTTTGAAACCTTCCATTTCGGCGGAAAGCAGGCATATAACCCTTGCGACTATACGGTGGAAGGCGACTGGAGCGGCGCGGCATTCCTGCTGGTAGCAGCTGCAGTAGCAGGTAAGGCAGAAGTAGAACATCTCAACATCGCTTCTGCACAATCGGATAAAGCGATACTGGAAGCACTGGAAAAGGCAGGTGCACATCTCATGTCCGGTGTATTTACCGTGAATATTGAGAAAGGCGGACTGAATGCATTTGAAATAGATGCTACCGACTGTCCGGATCTGTTTCCCCCGCTGGTAGCACTGGCGGCTAACTGTAAAGGCACTACGAAAATAAAAGGCGTAAGCCGGCTGGCACATAAAGAAAGCGACCGCGGTTTAACACTGCAGGCCGAATTTGGTAAGATGGGCATCCGGATAGAGCTGCAGGACGATATCATGCTGGTACATGGTGGTACCGGTATCAAAGGAGCACATGTACATTCACATAACGATCACCGTATTGCTATGGCCTGTGCGGTTGCAGCGCTCACGGCCGATGGCCCGGTGGTGATCGACAATGCGGAAGCGATCAATAAATCCTATCCGGAATTTTATGATCACCTCGAATTGCTGGGCGGCAAGGTTGCAGTAAGCGTTTAGCTTTTAGCCGTTGGCGTTTGGGATCTCCCGAAAGGCTAACAGCAAAAGCTGTTTTTTCACTTTAAATCATCAGCGTGTGAACAGTTTTGGCAGATTATTCAGGGTAAATGTTTTTGGAGAGTCGCATGGCGCCAGCGTTGGCGTAAATATAGATGGCATACCTGCCGGTTTGCCATTAAAACAGGAAGATTTTTTAGCGGACCTGGAACGTCGCAAGGGCGGGTCCAGAGGCACCACGCCCCGCAAGGAAGAAGACCTGCCTTTTATTAAGTCCGGTGTATTCAACGATCACACCACCGGCGCCCCCCTGACTATTCTTTTTGAAAATAATAATACCCGCAGCGCCGATTACGATAAGCTGCGCGAATTTCCCCGCCCGGGACATGCGGACTTTGTAGCCACCGAAAAATTTGGCGGCTTTGAAGATTTCCGCGGAGGCGGACATTTCAGCGGCCGGCTTACCCTGAACCTGGTAGCCGCAGGGGTTATCGCCAAAAAAATACTGGGCGATAACATACAGGTAAATGCTACCATCACGGAAGTAGGTGGTTACGCCAACCCGGAAGAAGGCCTGGAAGCTGCTATCGCAGCGAAAGATTCTGTAGGCGGTATCGTGGAATGCGTGGTAAATGGATTGCCGATCGGACTAGGAGAGCCTTTCTTTGACTCCCTGGAATCCGCCCTGGCACACGCCGTATTTGCCATTCCTGCCATTAAGGGAATTGAATTTGGCGCCGGGTTTGCCGCTGCCAAAATGAAAGGACTGGAACATAACGACCCCATCATCGACAAAACGGGCAAAACCGCTACCAATCATGCCGGCGGTATCGTTGGCGGTATCAGCAACGGTAATCCGCTGGTATTCCGTATCGCGGTAAAGCCTACCTCCAGCACGCCGAAAGAACAACATACGCTCAACATAAAAAGTGGCGAAGTGGAAACTTTCAGTGTAAAGGGTCGTCACGACCTCTGCATCGCATTGCGCGTACCCGTAGTACTGGAAGCCGTTACGGCAATGGTACTGGCAGATTTCATGCTGCTGGAACAACGCAGACCGCGGATTTTGTCTTTCCCAGGATTAGACTGATTTTGATGATTTCCTGGATTTTTTTCTGATGATTTTTTTGATTAAAAAAGATTAGCGAAGATAGAAGCATATAAAACTTCCGTCTTCGCTAATCTTTTTTAATCTAGTTAATCTAAAAAAACTCAGGAAATCATCAAAATCAGTCTAATCCTGGGAAAGACAACATCCGCTTACTGCTCGATCGCCAGTAATTCCACATCAAATACCAGGGTGCTTCCGGGGCCGATTTTCGGACCCGCGCCACGATCGCCGTACGCCAGCTCAGAAGGAATGAAAAGACGCCATTTGGAGCCTACAGGCATCAATTGCAGTGCTTCTGTCCAGCCCTTGATCACACCACTCACCGGGAAGGAGATAGGCTCTCCTCTGTCCACAGAGCTATCGAATACAGTACCATCGATTAAAGTACCATGGTAATGTGTTTTCACTTTGCTGTTGAGGGTAGGTTTGGGACCATCGCCTGCTTTCAGGATCTCGTATTGCAAACCATCAGGCAGCGTTACCACACCTGGTTTAACTTTGTTTTCAGCCAGGAATTTAAGTCCTGCTTCACGGTTTTTGGCAGATTTGTCAGCTTTTAACTGCTGCAGATAATTACTTATGCTCATATCACATTGTTCTTTTGACAGTAATAAAGTTTGATTCTTCAATGCGTCTTGTATGGCCCTGGCCAGTATGGCGGTATTGACATTATCCAATCCCTGTGCTTTCAGATTTTCAGCGATACTTGCCCCAATGCCATAGCTCACAGAATCAAGGCGGTTTTTTAGTACCGTTGTTTTCGCGGCAGTTTTGATAACTGGTTTCTTAGGTGTAGGTTTAGTTTGACTGAAACCTTGTGCAGACAAGCATCCCAGTGCCCCTATGAATAGGTATTTTTTGTACATAAACGAATTATTGTCAGATAATGTATTAAAATAAGGATTTTAATGATGTCTGCAAGGTAATCAATAATTTATTTTACAACCGGCAGTATCACATTCGACGGATGCTGTGCATCGTGATAAATGCGGATAGTGGCCTTTTTAAAGTCTTTGTCGGTGGCTTTGTAGATATCCATAAACTGCTGCGGGTTCCGGTCTGTGAGGGGAAACCAGCTGCTTTGTACCTGGATCATCATCCGGTGACCTTTCTGGAAGGTATGGGCAACATCCGGCAGGGTAAATTTCACGGTAGCAGGCTGATTGGGCACAAAAGCTTCCGGATTTTCCATGCTGTTACGGAATTTACCCCTCATAATTTCCCCACGTACCAGCATCTGGTAACCGCCCATCGGGTAGGTGGATGAAGGCACACGACGATGTTCGCTACCCACTTCTTCTTCATATTTGAAATCATCCGGGAACACATCAATCACCTTCACGATGAAGTCTGCATCGGTAGTACTGGTGCTGGCAATGATATCAGCTACAATAGGACCGGCAAGAGTAACATCGTGGTCAAGCACTTCACTTTCAAACACTGCTACATCGGGTCTGCGGGCGGCAAAGCGCTGATCGTCAGTCATGTAGTTAATAGTGCGGGTAAAATGCACATCCGCTGTATAAGGAACCGGTTTTGCCGGATCGCTTACATATTCGCTGAAACTGTTGCTGGCAGTTGGTTTGGTGAATGACAGCTTACCGTTTTCCTGCAGGTAAACAGGCGCTTCCTCCAGGTTCGCAGGAGGCCATTTAGGTAACTGTTTCCATTTGTTTTCACCGGTGAAAAAGATGGTGGCTTCCGCGATATCCGGCGCCTGGCCCTTGCCTTTCAGATAATAATTGAAGAAAGGAATTTCAATGTTATTAGCGTAATACTCAGCGGTATTACTGCCAAAGCGAACATTGCCCAGGTGGGTACCATCGTTGGATGCCCACTGACCATGATACCAGGGGCCCATCACAATTCGGTTGTTGGTATTCGGACTTTTTTCCTCAATAACTTTATAGGTATTCCATGCGCCGAAGCAGTCTTCCGCATCGAATACACCGCCTACTTCCAGCATAGCCGGTTTAACGTTCTGCAGGAAGTTACGCACATTGCGGGCTTTCCACCAGCTGTCGTAGGTAGGGTGGGCGTACATTTCATGCCAGAAGGCTACACTGTCACCGATAATTTTTGAGAAGTTGGGCAACGCGCCGGTTTCCAGGTAGTATTTGTAGTTGTCGTGCGTGTAGTAATCAATTCCTTTAGGCCCCTCGGTGGTTGGCTTCGGATGAGGATGATCAAAAACGGTATAAAAAGAAAAGGCGTCAGAAATAAAGAAGGCGCCGTTGTGGTGAAAATCATCTCCTATAAACCAATCTGTAACAGGCGCCTGAGGACTCACTGCCTTGAGGGCAGGATGACCGCTCAATGCCGCCATAGTAGAGTAGAAGCCGGGATAGGAAATACCAAATACGCCAACATTACCATTGTTGCCGGCAAGATTTTTTACCAGCCAGTCAATAGTATCATAGGTATCGCTGGCCTCGTCAATATCTTTTTTACCTTTTTTAGCCGGATTGAAAGGACGCACATTCACAAATTTACCTTCACTCATCCAGGTGCCTCTTACATCCTGTATCACCATAATATAACCTTCCTTCAGGTATTGGTTATAGTGGTTTTTATACAACGGGCGAAAAACGGTTTCACCGTAAGGCGCACAGGAGTACGGGGTACGCGTCATTAAAATCGGATGTTTTTCCGATTGATCTTTGGGCAGGTAAACAGAAGTAAACAGCTTAACACCATCCCGCATGGTGATATATAATTCTTTTTTCGTGTAATGCTCGTACATCCAGAGGGAATCCTGGTTAACGGCTTTACAGGCAACGGGCAACAGGAATAGCGCGGCGCAGGCCAGCAGCAGCCATTTTCTCATAAACGGTTTATTTAAGATTTAGATACCGGCTAAAGTAGTGAAAAAATGTAAATAGCCCGGCAGGTATATGGGGAACGGTTATTGACCCAGTTTTTCACGTTCCTTTTTTGGGAGACTGGCTACAACAAGGTCATAGGAGTTTTTGATCCACTCCAGGAGGAGTTTGTTGGGAATACCGGAATGCACGTCAACAGTGTTCCAGTGTTTTTTATTCATGTGATAGCCGGGAATCACGCCCTCATAGCGTTCGCGCAGTTCTATTGCTTCTTCCGGATCGCATTTCAGGTTAATGGTTTCGAATTCGGTGAGACCGCTCAGTGCAAATACTTTACCACTTACTTTGTATACCAGGGTTTCATCTCCGAAAGGAAATTCTTCTGTAACGCCGGGCAGTGAAAGACAATATTCCTGGAATTGAGCTAGGTTCATGAGTGTAGCGGTTTACTGATTTTTGTAGTCGGGTGTTTGACTACAAAAATCAGTAAATTTTTGGAAATTATGACATAGCGATTCAGGATATCTATTTCGGCTATTGTACCTTGATATAACTGAACTTGCAGATGGTAACTGCACCGGGAGCAGTAGGATAAATATCGGTCTCTTTTTGTTCGGTTATCATATTGGTGACCCTATTAAATTTATAGCTGAAGTCTGTATAACTTCTTTCTTCAATGAGTTTAAGGGTATTGTTTTCACCAAATGAAAAATGCATCGCTGCATAGGTTGATGCATTATAAAAAAGTGGATTCTGGATAAATAACTGGTAAAACAGATTGCTCTTTTCTGAAGTCTTACCTTGTTTATCTGTCTTAGATCGTTTTGTTATGTCTTTGCTTTCCCCCATTGGCAGAGGTCATCCCGGGCAGGATTATATAATGCTGAAACGTCCTGTACATCGGTGTAATGTACAGGACGTTTCAGGGAAAAAATAAACCTTATTTTTTATTAATACTGATAATCACACGGGAATATCTTGCATAGGTAATCTCCACTTCCTGGCCTGCACGATATCCTTCCAGTGCCCCCCGCATCCAGTAGAATAAACGTTTTTTCTTATTCTCGAGCAGGATCATAATATTGGTTTGTGAATCATTGTTTTCCAGGTACACCGCTTCCATAGGCGCGTGCAGCGTTGCTTTCTGCAAAGCGGTCAGGTCCTTCTTTATCGCCCAGTAACGGATGTCTGTTACTTTAATCAATGCAAATATCAACGCCACTACAAAGCTTAACAGCCATACCCAGAACCAAAGATTTTTGAACGACAGGAGTGAATCATCTGCATCGCCCAGGTTATTGTGGGTATACAAATAAATCTGAGGTATAATAGCCGCTACCAATAATAGCCCAAAACCGATAAGGGTAAATTTGGTTAACTGTTGTTTGTTTCTCTTCAGCGCATCCTGTAATAAAAAGTGTTCTTCAGTCGTAATAAAGGTGTAGTCAGACATAGTTGTTGATGGTTTTTCAGTAGGCTAATATATAGATAAACAATTAATTAATTATATTTATATATATAATTTTTTATTCAGTGGTTATTGTTTTGCCTGTTTACAGCCATTTTTAGAAAATATGTGTTAAAATATTATTACATGTTTTGGAAGATGTATACATATGTGATAACATATTTCTACGCTTTTATTAACGTATTTATAATCACTGAGGTGATTTTCAGTGAAAATAGTTTTCTAATTTGCGACCCATTATAACCCATCATCTGTTATTCTTCCCCATATTATTTGCGGTTAATCATAAAACGACAATTGTGAAAAGGACTTTTTTATTTGCCGTTGCCTTGCTGTTGATCAGCACCGGTAACTATGCACAGGACACGACCCAGCTAATAACAGAAGGACGGAAGAACAGCGCTACCCAGCAAACAAAGCCCTACGTGATCATGATCTCTATCGATGGATTCAGGTATGATTATGCTGAGAAGTATAACGCAGCGCAACTGTTGCAATTATCCGGCGCCGGTGTGCGGGCTACCGCCATGCAGCCATCTTTTCCATCACTAACCTTTCCCAATCACTATACCCTCGCTACCGGATTATATCCTGCACACCATGGACTGGTGGATAATCTTTTCTACGATCGTAAAAGAGACTCCGTTTATAAGGTAGGTAACCGGGCTGCTGTGGAAGACGGCACCTGGTACAATGGGCAGCCGCTATGGGTGCTGGCAGAGAAACAGCAAATGATCAGCGCCAGCTATTTTTGGGTAGGCTCAGAAAGCGCCATACAAAACGTAAGGCCAACCTACTATTTTAAATACCAGGAAAAAACAAGTATCGACAAACGCATTCAGCAGGTCGTAAACTGGCTGCAGCTACCGGAAGAGCAGCGCCCGCACCTGATCACTTTCTACTTCCCGGAAGTAGATCATATGGGCCATTCCTATGGACCGGATGCCGACAGCGTACGCAGTGCCGTACAGTTCGTTGACAACGCTATCGGTAAAATGGTGGCAGCGGTGAATAAACTCCACCTGCCGGTAAATTATATCGTGGTGTCTGATCATGGTATGATGCAGGCTGATACGGTAAACACCATCCATGTACCCGACGCGCCTGAACTGCAACCACTGAAAATAATGCCCGGTAATGAAAAAGTAATGCTCTATGGCAAAAATGAGCAGGAAATAAAAGCTGCTTACGACTATCTGAAAAAACATGAACAACACTATACAACTTACCTGAAAAATGAAACACCGGAGAGGTGGCACTACGGACAGGAAGATGTTTATAACCGCATAGGCGATATTATACTATTGGCAGAAGCCAATTACGCTTTCAGTATCAACGGAAAAAAAGTGCATCCGGGGCATCATGGTTATGACAACAATCTCACTGGCATGAATGCCGTATTTATGGCCTGGGGGCCTGCATTTAAACCCCATACCCGCATTGCCACTTTTGAAAACATACATGTGTATCCGTTAGTAGCAAAAATACTAGGGCTGGATATCACACAGCCTATCGACGGCCACATTGAAGTACTGGAACCGGTACTGACCACCGGGGATTAAAAAGAAATTACGAATTGGGAATTACGAATTACGGAGTTGTGAGAAGAAAGCAGTACATAATTTTTCTTCTCACAACTCCGTAATTCGTAATTCCCAATTCGTAATTTTTCAGCTGTAAACTAAGCGCCTACTACTGTTTCCTCATAAGCGCTTGCAGGCTCGCAGGTGCAGATCAGGTTTCTGTCGCCAAACGTATTGTTGATACGGCTTACAGAAGGCCAGAATTTATTTGCTTTCACATATTCCAGCGGGAAGGCTGCCTGTTGACGGCTATATGGACGGGTCCATTCGTCAGCAGTGATCACCTGTTGGGTATGCGGTGCATTTTTCAGTACGTTATTTTGTTTGTCGGCCTGACCCTGTTCTACCGCACTGATTTCAGCACGGATAGCAAGGAGGGCGTCGCAAAAACGATCCAGTTCTCCTTTATCCTCACTTTCGGTAGGCTCAATCATGATGGTACCTGGTACCGGGAAGCTCATGGTAGGAGCGTGGAAGCCATAGTCCATCAGGCGTTTGGCCACATCTTCCGCTTCAATACCGGCAGTTGCTTTAAACGGACGAAGATCCACGATGAATTCATGCGCACAGGTGCCGTTAACACCGGTATACAATATTTCATAAGCTTTTTCCAGTCTTGCCTTCATGTAGTTGGCATTCAGGATTGCATATTCAGAAGCCAGTTTCACGCCTTTGAAGCCCAGCATACGGATATATGCGTAGGAGATCAGCAGGATGCTGGCAGAACCGAATGGCGCTGCAGATACGGCATTAGATGGTTTGCCGTCGTTCAGTGTAACGTGGCCGGGCAGGAATGGCGCCAGGTGTTTGGCAACACAGATCGGGCCCATGCCGGGACCGCCGCCACCGTGAGGAATAGCGAAGGTTTTATGCAGGTTCAGGTGGCAAACGTCTGCTCCGATCAGGCCGGGTGCAGTTAAACCTACCTGGGCGTTCATATTGGCGCCGTCCATATATACCTGTCCACCATGTTCGTGGATAGTAGCACAGATCTCTTTCACACTTTCTTCATACACGCCATAGGTAGATGGGTAAGTGATCATGATACCAGCGAGGTCTTTGCTGTGTGCAGCAGCCTTTGCTTTCAGATCTTCTACATCGATATAACCGTTTTCGAGTGCTTTTACAATCACTACCCTGAAGCCAGCCATTACAGCAGATGCGGGGTTGGTACCGTGTGCGCTGATAGGGATCAGCATCACATTACGGTGGCCTTCACCTCTGCTTTTCTGGTACTCGCGAATAACCAGCAAACCGGCGTATTCGCCCTGTGCACCACTGTTGGGTTGCAGGCTGCAGGCGTCAAAACCGGTAATCTTGCTCAGGTATTCACCCAGTTCGGTAGCCATCTGTAAATAGCCGCCTACCTGGTTGGAAGGTGCAAAAGGATGCATTTTGCTCCAGTGAGCCCAGCTCAAGGGAATCATCTCCGTAGCTGCATTCAGTTTCATGGTGCAGGAACCCAGGGAGATCATGGAAGTATTCAGGGAAAGATCCTTGTTTTCCAGCATCTTCAGGTAACGCATCATCAGCGACTCACTATGATGGGTATTAAACACCGGGTGCAGCAGGTAAGCAGAGGTACGTTGTAAATCAGCAGGAACGCCGGTAGTGCCGGCGGAAACAGCTGCTGTATCGGTAGTACCTGCGCTGAATACATGGAGTATATCGTTTACATCCGCTACAGTAGTGGTTTCATCCAGGGAAATACCTACGTTGCCATTGGAGAAGTAACGGAAGTTAATACCAGTTGCTTCTGCGGCAGACTTAACATCTGCTGCGCCCAATACCACGATGGTATCAAAAAAGTTATCTGCTGCCAGTTTCAGGCCTTTCGCTTTCAGCTTGCCTGCCAGGGTGTTGGTCAGCAGGGAAACACGGGTGGCAATATTTTTCAGGCCTTCCGGACCATGATACACGGCATACATAGCGGCCATGTTAGCCAGCAATGCCTGGGCAGTACAGATATTGGAAGTTGCTTTTTCACGTTTGATATGCTGCTCGCGGGTTTGCAGTGCCATGCGCAGTGCACGGCCACCGGTGGCATCAATGCTCACGCCGATAATACGGCCGGGAATAGAACGTTTGAAATCGTCCTTTACAGCAAAAAATGCAGCGTGTGGTCCGCCGAAGCCTAATGGAACACCAAAACGCTGCGCAGAACCAAATGCAGCATCAGCACCCATTTCACCGGGTGATGTCAGCAGCGTCAGTGCCAGCAGGTCTGTAGCCACACCTACAAATGCACCTACTGCATGCACGCCGTCTATAAATGCGCGGTAATCAGCAGTAGCCCCAACATTGTCAGGATACTGTATCAGCGCACCAAAATAAGATTCATCGAAAGAAGCTGTTTTGTAATCGCCAACTACCACTTCAATATGCAAAGGTGTAGCGCGGGTATAGATTACATCCAGCGTTTGCGGATATACGTTGGCGTCTACAAAAAAGCGGGGTCTGGTTACATGATCATGATCCTTGTTCAACGCATTGAAAAACATGGTCATCGCCTCTGCTGCGGCAGTGGCTTCATCCAGCAGGGAAGCATTGGCAATAGGCAGGCCTGTCAGGTCACATACCATCGTCTGGTAGTTCAGCAAACTTTCCAACCGGCCTTGTGAAATCTCTGCCTGGTAAGGAGTATACTGGGTATACCATCCTGGATTTTCAAATACATTACGCAAAATAACGCTGGGTGTAATGGTATCGAAGTAACCCTGTCCGATATAGTTACGATATACCTTGTTTTTCAGTGAAATGTCCTTCAGGTGGCGGAGATAATCACTTTCACTCATCGCTGCAGGAATAGCCAGTGGCTGTTGCATACGGATAGCGCCCGGAACTGTTTTGCTGATCAGCTGGTCCAGGTCGGAGGCCCCAATGGTGTCCAGCATCTGGTTGGTCTCCCCTTCATTCGGCCCTATGTGACGGTGCACGAATTCATTTTGTTGAATATCAAAAAGATTCATGATGTAAGCAGGTAATTTGAAATAGAATGCGCAAAGCTATGCAGATTTTAAGCAACGGCCAAACAATGAGTACTGGCGGGGGAAAACAGTGATAATTGATGTATTATCAAAAGGTGTCTCTGTCATAATTTTGTCCAATCACGAATTACCTATCTTTGCAGCAAATGAGCAAAATATTAGAAGACTGGGAACAGAAGGCCCAGGATAAGCAAAAGGCTAATAAACAGTTTCTGGCAAAACTGCAAACCCGCCGCGGTAAGGGGGTGGAAAAGCTGTTGCCGGAACTACATGAAGAAGCTTTCAGTAAAATAGACTGCCTCGAATGCGGAAATTGCTGTAAAACCATCAGTCCCCGCTTCAAAGGCCCTGATATCAGACGTATCTCCAAACACCTGGGGATGAAGGAAGGCGACTTTATTGAAACTTATCTCCGGCTCGACAGCGACGAAGATTATGTGGTGAAATTCACGCCCTGCCCGTTCCTCGGCGCTGATAACTACTGCGGTATTTATGATGTTCGCCCCGGCGACTGCGCCAACTATCCATACACAGATAGTTACGACTTCTTTAAACGCCCGAAAATTACCTATGAAAACAGCACCGTATGCCCTGCTGTTTACTATGTACTGGAGCGCCTGAAGGAGTCCATGAAATTATAGGAAGCTTTTAGTAAAAATGCAGCGAAGAGTAATCATCTTCGCTGCATTTTTACTAGAAGCTAAAAGCTAATGGCTAAAAGCTGGATCACGGTTTCAGATCCAGTTTCCGCATCGCCGGCGAAATAATATAGGTTGTTACTACCACACCTAATGTTACACAACCCCCAAATACTACTGAAGGCACCAACCCCATGGCCCTGGCCATAAAGCCGCTCTCGAAGGCTCCCAGCTCGTTGGAGGAGCCTACAAACATAGAGCTCACCGCGGCTACACGACCACGCATATCATCGGGCGTTTTTAACTGAAGAATGGTTTGACGGATAATAACACTGATACCGTCCAGCGAACCACTGATCAGCAAAGCGAATATCGAAAGATAGAAACTGGTGGAAAGACCAAAAAGTATGATCGTAAGACCAAAGCCGAAAACCGCTGCCAGCAGCTTGATGCCTGGTCGGTTTACCAATGGTTTGTGCGCAAGTATAAACATGGTTACCAAAGCACCTATCGCCGGCGCAGAACGCAAAAGGCCATACCCCAGGGAACCCACATGCAACACATCTGTGGCAAAAGCCGGCAGCATTGCTACCGCACCGCCAAATAATACGGCAAACATATCCAGGGCCATCGCATTCAACACCACCTTGGTTTTCCACACAAAACGCATCCCTTCTGTAAGCCCCGTCACAAAGCTCTCGTTCTTGGGTTTATAATAAACAGGCTTCGGCTTTATCCGGATCAAACTGTATAAAGGAGCAAGGAATATAAACACCACTACCAGCATAGACCAGTGCACGCCAAACCAGTGGATAAACAGTCCCCCGAGTGCCGGGCCCAGCACACCGCCAATCTGCCAGGCAGAACTGCTCCACGTAGAGGCATTGGCGTATAGTTCCCGTGGCACCAGTAACGACATCAGGGTAAAATTAGATGGACTGGTAAAGGCCCTTACAATCCCACCCAGGAATACCAGCAGGTATATGAGGTTCAGTACCCAGTGCCTGGAAATGCCGGCTACGGCCTGGTCCCAGGTAAGCAGGAATAAACCGGTACTGATAACAAGGTAGGCGATCACACATTTCAACAGCATGCCCCGCTTCTCTCTTTTGTCGACCAGGTGCCCTGCAAAGGGCGACAGCAATACCGCTGGTATTACTTCCGACAAACCAATCAATCCCAATGAAAACGGATCCTTGGAAATTTCATATACTTTCCACTCTATAATGGCAAACTGCATCGCCAGCGCAAATACAAGCGCAAAGCGGATAACAAGGTAGTAATTGAATTCCGGAAAGCGTAGCGAAGCGTATGGGTCGTTCTTTTTCGGTGCCGTTGTGTCCAACCTGATGAATTTTTTGCGAAGATACAAAATTGAATAGCTTTTAGCTTTTAGCCGTTAGCTTTTAGGAAATGCGTCGGAGAAGATATGGTATGATCTTCGCCGCATTTCCTAAAAGCTAAAAGCTAACGGCTAAAAGCTTAATCACTATCTTTATTCTGCACAAATACCGCAATGCTATGAAACTACCTTCCATCATGTTCCGGATCTTATTGCCGGTATTGTTTATGCAGGC
This sequence comes from Chitinophaga hostae, assembly GCF_018224885.1. Classification (GTDB taxonomy): domain Bacteria; phylum Bacteroidota; class Bacteroidia; order Chitinophagales; family Chitinophagaceae; genus Chitinophaga; species Chitinophaga hostae. The sequence continues at coordinate 434,227 of NZ_JAGTXB010000002.1, forward strand.
CGCCTGTGCGGGCAATTCTTCCAAAGATGATCCGGCTCCACCGCCGGCAGTGCGCAAAGCAAAGCTGCAGCTGGTAACAGATGGATTTATTTCCCCGGTAAATATGGCCGTGCCAGGCGACGGTTCTGGCAGGCTATTTATCTGTCAGAAAGAAGGGAAAGTATGGATTGTACAGCAAAACAAGCTGTTGCCCACCCCTTTCCTCAATGTAAGCGCGGACATGGTTAGTGTAGATCCCGGTTATGATGAGAGAGGGTTGCTGGGTATGGCTTTTCATCCGGATTTCAGGAATAACCGCAAGTGCTATGTGTATTACAGCTCCCCTTCAAAAAAAGCAGGATTTAATCATACCAGCCGCCTCGTGGAATTTACAGCAGCTGCAGGTAATCCTAATCTGGCCGATCCCGCCAGCAAACGGGTGCTGATGGAAATAGATGAACCCCAGTCCAATCATAACGGAGGACAATTGCAATTCGGTCCCGATGGTTATCTGTATATCGGTCTGGGCGATGGCGGCGGTGGTGGCGATCAACACGGCGCCATTGGTAACGGGCAGGATCTTGGCACCCTGCTCGGCAAAATATTAAGAATAAATGTCGATGGCACACCCTATAGCATACCGGCCGATAACCCTTTTGTGAACCAACCGGGGGCCAAACCTGAAATATGGGCCTACGGACTCCGTAACCCATGGCGCTTTTCATTCGATAAAAAAAGCAAAATGCTGTTTGCCGGTGACGTAGGACAAGATAAGTATGAAGAGGTGGACATTATTATAAAAGGAGGAAACTATGGCTGGCGTATCCTGGAGGGCTACCACGACTACAATGTACCCGCCGGCGCCGATAAGTCACAACTGATTGCACCTATCCACGAATATAACCACGATCTGGGGATAAGTATCACCGGGGGTTATGTGTACCGGGGCAGCGCTATCCCGGCACTGCAGGGATTGTATATTTTTGGAGACTACAACGGGAAAGCTTTCTTCCTGGAATCAAAAGGCAACAAATGGGAGCGGAGTAGCCTGGAATTATCCGGCCGCCCCGCCGATAACATGCAGATACTCAGCTGGGGCGAAGATGAACAGGGCGAATTGTATATGCTTGCGAGTACTTCCGGCCAGGCCGGGTTTAAAGGCGCTGTTTATAAACTGGTGAAAGAGTAGCGGCAGCCAATATTTCATGTCGTTTAGCCGTTATCGGAGCGGAAACCTTGCAGAGGTACTGCGTAGCGGTAATTCCGGCTGTTTTTCAGCCGCATATCTCTCCCAGCATCCGTTTGGCCCAATTTTTTGTTAAAAGGAAATAAATTGCACGACCAACGGGTGATTTTATTTTATATTTGATTAGACAACGTTTAAGTTCAATTGAGATACATATGAGACTGAAAGTGATTATACCGGTTGTGCTGTTAAGCATCTCCGCAGGGGTGTTGGCTTTTAATAAGCTCGGACATAACGAAGATCCTCCCGGCCGTTATGAGGTGATCATGAACCTGGTAGGGCAGATGCTGAAAGAAGGACATTACCAACCTAAACCCATCGACGACAAATTCTCCACAGAAGTTTTTGATAAATACCTGCGCAGCCTGGATACGGAAAAGAAATTTTTCCTGAAAACAGATGTGGATAAACTTTTGCCGTTATCCACGCACATCGATGACGAGTTGAAAGGCGCGCCCATCGATTGTTTCCGCAATATCAACACGCTGATTAAACAGCGGGTGGCCGAAGCAGCAGCTATTTATCCTGAAATTCTTTCCAAACCATTCGATTTTACAGTGGATGAGAAAGTAACCCTGGATCCGGATAAGGTGGATTATCCCGCAGATGAGAATGCACGTAAGGAAGCATGGCGCAAAGTATTAAAATACCGCACGCTGGAAAAGCTGACCGACCTGCAGGAAATGCGCGAAAAGGATAAAGGAAAAGACAGCGGAAAAGTAAAAACCGATACCGAACTGGAAGCAGAAGCCCGCGTAAAGGTAAAACAACTGTACGACCGCTATTTTGAACGCCTGAAAAACAGGCAGAATGATAATGATCGCTTCAACCTCTACGTAAACGCGATCACCACTACCATGGATCCGCATACCGATTACTTCCCGCCGGATGAAAAACGCGCGTTCGAAGAACAAATGGCCGGTAAATTCTTTGGTATCGGTGCACAGCTGAAAGAAGAAGGCGACAAAATCAGGGTGGTGAGCATCGTTACCGGCAGCCCCAGCTGGAAGCAGGGACAGTTGAAAGCCAACGATGTAATCCAGAAGGTAGCACAGGGAAACAGCGAATCGGTAGACATCACCGGGTACCCCGTAGAAGATGCCGTGAAACTGATCCGCGGTAAAAAAGGTACCCCGGTAAGACTCACCGTGAGAAGCGTGGACGGTACTACAAAAGACATCACCATCGTGCGTGATGAAATCGTAACAGAAGAAACTTTTGCCAAATCTGCGATCATTAATGGTCAGCATAAAATCGGCTATATCTATCTGCCTGAATTCTATGCCGACTTCAACGACCGCAACGGCGCCCGCAGCGCCGAAGATGTGGCTAAAGAAGTCGCTAAACTGAAAGCAGAAAAAGTAGAAGGTATTATCCTGGATCTCCGCTTCAACGGTGGTGGATCACTGCAGGACGTAGTACAAATGGCTGGCCTGTTTATTCCGGAAGGCCCGGTGGTACAGGTGCGTTCCAGGGGCGGTGACGCTGTGGTATTACGCGATCGCGATAAAAATGTGCAGTATGAAGGTCCGCTGGCTATCATGGTAAATGAATACAGCGCTTCTGCTTCTGAAATCATGGCCGCTGCAATGCAGGATTACAAACGCGCCGTGATCATCGGCAGCACCCAAACATTTGGTAAAGGCACGGTACAACGTCTCTTTAACCTGGATGATTTCTATCCTGTAAAAGATGGCGGCAGCCTCGGCGCACTGAAACTGACCCAGCAGAAATTCTATCGTGCAGACGGTGGCTCTACCCAGCTGAAAGGTGTAGCTTCCGATATCGTATTGCCGGATCCTTATTATGAAGTGGCTGAACGTAAAGATTCTGACGCCCTGGCCTGGGATGAAATACCACGCGCCAGCTTCACTGCCTGGTACAACCCGGTAAATACAGAATCGCTGAAAAAGAACAGCGAAAAGAGAATGGCTGCCAGCCCGGCTTTCAAGCTGCTCAACGAAAACCTGAGCACCCTGAAGAAACTGGAAAAACAGGAAACTTATTCACTGAATCTGCAAACATATAAAACAGAGCAAAAGTCTAACACCGCTGCCCTGAAAAAGTATGATGCAGTAAACGATAAAGTAAAAGAACTTAGCATCGTGAACATCAAATCTGATATGGAGAAATTTGGTGGAGACTCCTCCAAAATAGCCCGTAACAAAGATTGGATCAAGATCAGAACAAAAGATATCTACCTGGATGAAGCGGTAAATGTAATGAACGACCTGATCGTACAGTCATTGCCGAAAATGCAGCGTAAGAATCAGTAGCGGAGGGGGATCGCCTTCGGCAATTGTCTTTGGGCAGGATTAAATTGATTTTGATGATTGTACTGATTTAATTGAATTTTGTTATAAAGATTTCGGGAGATAGCAGCAGATTAAGCTGTTATCTCCCGAAGTTTTTTATGTGGTCTCTAATCAACACTGCCGTTAAATATTTTGGGGAGATAGAAACGAATTCGTTTCTATCTCCCCAAATCTTTATAACAAAACTTACTTAAATCAGTACAATCATCAAAATCAATTTAATCCTGCCCAAAGACAATTGCCGAAGGCGATCCCCCTCCTATTTCTCTTTCTCCACTACTTCCAGTGCTTTCTTCACCATTGGATCATCTGCATTGATGGTTTCATAAAATCCTTCTGTTCTGTACAGCTGACGCGCCAGCATAGCTTTGAGACGGGTGCGGATTTCCATTTCATCGCGGGGAGTCAGATGGTCCAACCCGGGAACGCTGTCTTTTTTAGCGTACGTTTTGAAATCATTCATTAACTCATTGCTGAGCTGGAAACCTTTTGCAAAGGCGCCTGCATCCCTGAATGGCCCGAACACTTCCTTATGGCCTGTATAGTAGTAATAGGCAAAGTTGCTGAAGGTATTACGGGTATAGATGGCAGTGAGGGTAGGTGTAAAGCGGGAAGTATCAAACGGAATGAAGATATCCGGTGTAATACCGCCACCACCGTACACGCGACGGCCGGAAGCCGTTTTGTAAGGAATAGTATCAATGATTTTGATGCTATCTTTGTTCACCAACTCGCCATGGTGGTAGCGTTCAGCGATATCATCATCATAATCATCATGTCCTTTGCCATAAGGCTTCTGGATACTTCTACCTGACGGAATATAGTAGCGGGCAACGGTCAGGCGCAGGGCGCCGCCATTGTCGAGGTCGTATTGTTCCTGTACCAGCCCTTTACCAAAGGTGCGACGGCCTATAATGGTACCGCGGTCCCAGTCCTGCACGGCGCCGGCAAGTATTTCACTGGCGGAGGCGGATCCTTCATCAGTGAGAATGGCCAGTGCGCCTTTTTCAAACATTCCCGGACGCTTGGTTTTATAATCGGTACGTGGGAAGTCTTTTCCTTTGGTATATACAATCAGTTTCTGATCTTCCAGCAGTTCATCGGCGATCCGGGTGGCGGCATCGAGGTAGCCACCGGGATTTTGACGGAGGTCAATGACCAGTTTCTTCATGCCTTGTTTCTCCAGCTGGTGGATCGCTTTCATAAACTCGTCATAGGTAGTAGCAGAAAATTTACTGATTTTGATATAACCTACTTCCGGCGCAGCCATATAACTGGCATCCACGCTATATAAAGGAATCACGCCTCTTTTGATAGGGATCTTTAATTGTTTCTGCTGACGCAGTACCAGTGTATTCACGATGGAGCCGGCAGGGCCGCGGAGTAACTTGCGGATCTTATCCGGTGTAATGCTGTTGCCTGCAACGAGACTGTCATTTACGGAGAGGATCTTATCGCCGGTTTGAATGCCGGCGGTTTCAGAAGGGCCGCCACTCAGCACACTCACTACATTCACCGTATCGGCCGTGATGTTGAATTCTACGCCAATACCTTCAAAATTACCTTCCATATCCTCATTAACCCGTTGTAATTCTGCCGGGGGAATATATATGGAGTGGGGATCCAGGTGGGTCAGTAAACCTTCTATCGCTTCCTGTTGTAAATCATCTGTATTAAGTGAATCTACATATTTCGCTTTAATCAGGTCCATTACTTCCTGCAAGGGCCCTCTGTTGGGTTTATTAAAAAATACAGTGGCTCCTCCATTGTTCGATCCAGGCATCTTATGACCGAGGAACATCCCCAGGGCTAATACTACTGCAAATAGAAGAGGTAAAAAAACATTCAACTTCCTGTTAGACATAATCAGATTATTATCCCGCTAATTTATATGACCAATCTTTATCCATGTAGTATTAGCACCTGGCGGAAAGCAATCTGCTGCATACATGTATCATCATCATTTAAAGTTAAAGGGAGCTATTTGTTTATATGAAACCCTTTTGTTTAAATTGTGACAAAAATAGCATAAATCAGGTGCAAACTTTTAGGATTCTTTAATTTCATAAATTACCGGATATGGGTGCTGGAATAAAGTTGGTAGCAGACAGTGGGTCAACAAAGACGGAGTGGGGCGTGCTGGGCGCAGGAGAACCAGTGGTGTTGAAAACACAGGGCGTTAGCCCGTACTTTCAATCTGCAGAGCAGATTAAAGCCATCCTCGATACAGAGCTGGTACCGCAATTGCCGGCCGGCAGCCCTGTTACCGCTGTGTATTTTTATGGAACGGGACTTTCACAGCCCAAAAATATCGAGCTGGTATCCGATGCTATCCGCGCTGTATGGCCAGAGGCGGTTTCCGATGTACAGCACGACCTGATGGGTGCCGCCCGTTCGCTTTGCGGCCGCAAGGAAGGCGTGGTCAGCATATTGGGAACCGGATCCAATTCCTGTTATTATGATGGAAAAACGATTGTAAAGAATAATCCCGGACTCGGCTACATCCTGGGCGACGAGGGCAGCGGAGCCTACCTGGGCCGGAAGGTACTGCAGTACTACCTTTACAACAGTTTTGATGAAGATCTGCACTCCCGCTTTGAATATAAGTATCATACCAATAAAGACGAGATACTGGAAAACGTATACCGCAAACCGTTAGCCAATCGCTACCTGGCCGGATTTGCCGAGTTCCTGTCGGAAAACCGCGAACATTTCATGATCCAGAATATCCTGGAAGACGGGCTGAACGACTTCTTCTTTAACCATATTTATAAATACCGCGAAAGCTGGACCACCGCACTGCATTTTACCGGTGGGATCGCCTGGCATTTCCGCGATATTCTCAGCGAGTTGTGCGAACTCTATGAATTGCCCATGGGAAGAGTGCTGCGTACGCCTATGGAAGGCTTGCTGGAATACCATCGTTAATAATTTCAACAAATAAATATGTCATTTATAAAAGTAACGGAACAGGCCTCTCACTACCGTCATCTGGAAAAGATGAGTGTAAATGAGTTGCTGGTTAACATGAATACAGAAGATCAGACGGTTCCGTTGGCCGTAGCAAAGGCGATTCCGCAAATAGAAAAACTGGTCACCGCGGTGGCAGATAAAATGCTGGCAGGTGGCCGCTTGTTTTACATGGGGGCCGGCACCAGCGGCCGCCTGGGTGTAGTGGATGCTTCGGAATGCCCGCCTACTTTTGGCGTGCCGCAGGGGCTCGTGGTAGGAATTATTGCCGGCGGCGACACCGCGATACGTAAAGCAGTGGAGTTCGCGGAAGACAGCCGCACGCAGGGTTGGGAAGATCTCCAGGCTTATAATGTAACGGATAAAGATGTAGTGGTAGGCATTGCCGCCAGCGGCACTACACCTTATGTAATAGCTGCGCTGAATGAATGTCGCAAACACGGTATTGTTACCGGCAGCATCAGTTGTAACCCGGAAACACCTGTATCTGCAGAAGCCGATTTCCCGGTGGAAGTGGTGGTAGGCCCCGAGTTTGTAACCGGCAGCACCCGCCTGAAAAGCGGCACCGCCCAGAAGCTGGTGTTGAACATGCTCTCTACCGCCGTGATGATACAGTTGGGCAGGGTGGAAGATAATAAGATGGTGAATATGCAACTCAGCAACGAAAAACTGGTAGACCGCGGTGTGAAAATGCTGATGGAACAATTGTCGCTCACCGATTATGAACAGGCACAACAACTGCTGCTGAAGGCTGGCAGCGTAAAAAAAGCAGTAGACGATTTTGTGAAAAAATGATTTAGGCGGACCTTTGGATCATTGATAAACCAGGTATGCATAACATAGAGCCATATTACAACTGGCGGCATTTATACACCGCAGAAGAAGATGAGTACTCTCCTTTTTATGGAAGGGAGTACAGTGAATTCGAATATTCCAACTCCGTATATAATTATTATATACATCCTCAATGGGATGAATTTGGTTCACGCAACTTATACATGAAGATCCTGTTTACGGATTACCAGTTCAATTTTGCCATTATCGAATTATTGGGAGAATGGAATGATGCTATTGACAACGACATCATGACCATGAAGCGCAACATTATTGACACGCTGATTGCACAGGGCATCACAAAATTTATCCTGATTACGGAAAATGTGATGAATTTCCACTCTTCTGATGATTGTTATTATGAAGAATGGTGGGAAGATATCCGCGATGACGGCGGCTGGATCGTGAGCCTGAATATGCCGGCACAAACGCGGGAAGAGTTTGAGCGCGCGCGTTTACACCATTACGTACATCTGCTGGATGACGATAAATGGCGAACATATCAACCTTTACATCTGTTTAACATGGTGGATAATATCATGCTGAAACGGCTGGAATAATATTTAATTTTCAGAAAAAAATGAAAGATATTATGCATGAATGTTTGATAACCAATAGTTAATATATTGATGCATTACTTCATTTATATGGAAACCTGATAAATATCATTTTTTTTTATTTTTCCTGCGCTAAATTTGCGCGACGTTTCAATCATCTTTTATACTAGGAAGCTTAGAATTTTACTTATGAAGTGGTCACAGTTCTTTAATACCTCTATCGGTAAGAAGTTATTGGTAGGTGCTACCGGCTTGTTTCTTTGCAGTTTTGTTATTGTACACCTGGCAGGTAACTTCCAGTTATTGTACAATGATGAAGGCAAGGCCTTCAACGTATATGCTGCGTTCATGGGGCATAACAGCCTGATTCAGTTTATTGCCTGGGGGCTTAAAATCGTGATCGTACTGCACGCATTTATTGCGCTGCAGCTCACATTCCGCAACAGGGCAGCCCGTCCGGTGAAATACGCCGTTAATCCGGGTAACCAAACATCTTCCTGGTTTAGTCGTCAGATGGCGATCATGGGAAGCATTCTCCTTATCTTCATTATTATTCACCTGACTAACTTCTGGGCAAAATTCCACTATGGTGAAATGCCGCTCCACACGTATCCCGGTCAGGAAGAACCTTTGAAGGATCTGTACCTGGTATCTCAGGAAACATTTAAACAAGGCTGGCTGGTTGTATTGTACGTAATTGGTATGATCGGTTTATCCTTCCACCTGATCCACGGCTTTAAAAGTGCCTGTCAGACCTTTGGTTTAAATCATAAAAAGTACAACGGCTTACTTAGCTTCATTGGTGTATGGCTGTTTGGAATAGCTATCCCCGTTGGTTTTGCTATTATTCCCGTTGTAATCTATTTCAAATAATTCTGTAAAGTAAGGATATATGTTTGACGCAAAAATTCCTGCCGGACCATTAAATTCCAAATGGGAAGACTATAAAGGACATTGCAAATTGGTAAACCCTGCCAATAAGCGCAATCTGGAAGTGATCATCATTGGTACCGGTTTGGCCGGGGCCTCCGCAGCGGCTTCATTAGGTGAATTGGGATATAAAGTAAAAGCATTCTGCTTTCAGGATAGTCCGCGCCGCGCACACAGTATTGCCGCCCAAGGCGGTATTAATGCTGCCAAGAATTATCAGAACGACGGTGACTCTGTTTTCCGTTTATTCTACGACACCGTAAAAGGTGGTGACTACCGTGCCCGCGAAGCCAACGTACACCGTTTGGCAGAAGTGAGCGGTAACATTATAGATCAATGCGTGGCACAGGGTGTTCCCTTTGCGCGTGAATACGGTGGCCTGTTAAGTAACCGCTCTTTTGGTGGTACACAGGTACAACGTACTTTTTATGCCGCAGGCCAAACCGGCCAGCAGCTGCTCCTCGGCGCTTACTCTGCGCTGGAGCGCCAGGTAGCATTGGGTAATGTGAAAATGTATAACCGCCATGAAATGCTCGACATCGTAAAAATCGATGGTAAAGCGCGTGGTATCATTGCACGTGACCTGATTACCGGTGAACTGGAGCGCCACTTTGGCCATGCAGTACTGATCTGCAGCGGTGGTTATGGTAACGTGTTCTTCCTGTCTACCAACGCAATGGGTTCCAACGTAACGGCTGCCTGGAAAGCGACCAAAAACGGCGCTTACTTCGCTAACCCCTGCTTCACACAGATCCACCCTACCTGTATCCCGGTTTCCGGCGACCACCAGTCAAAACTGACCCTCATGTCAGAATCACTGCGTAATGATGGTCGTATCTGGGTGCCTAAAAAACAAAACGATACCCGTAAAGCCAGCGATATTCCTGAAGAAGAAAGGGATTATTACCTGGAAAGAAGATATCCTGCATTTGGTAACCTCGTTCCCCGCGACGTGGCTTCCCGTGCAGCAAAAGAAAGATGTGATGCCGGTTATGGCGTGGGTACCTCCAAACAGGCGGTATATCTCGACTTCGCCGCAGCCATTGAACGTTATGGTAACATTGAAGTGGGTAAACGCCAGATGACCAATGTTTCCAAAGAAGACATTATTAAACTGGGTAAGGAAGTAGTAGCCGAAAAATATGGTAACCTGTTCGACATGTACGCCAAAATCACCGGTGAAAATCCTTACGAATTACCAATGCGTATTTATCCCGCGGTACACTATACGATGGGTGGCTTATGGGTAGATTACGAACTGGGTACTACCGTTCCGGGTTTATATTCTTTGGGAGAAGCAAACTTCTCTGATCACGGCGCTAACCGCCTGGGTGCATCTGCACTGATGCAGGGCCTGGCCGATGGTTATTTCGTTATTCCTTACACTGTAGGTAACTACCTGGCAGATGAAATCCGCACCAAGGCGATCCCAACAGATCACCCTGCCTTTGTGGAAGCAGAAAATAAAGTAAAGGAAACCATCAATAAGTTCATGACCATTAAAGGCTCCAAATCCGTTGATTTCTTCCACAAAAAACTGGGTAAGATCATGTGGGATAAATGTGGTATGGCGCGTAATGAAAAAGGTCTGAAAGAAGCGATCGAAGAAATCAAAGCGTTGCGTGCTGAATTCTGGAAAGAGGTACGTGTTCCCGGATCTGCAGACGAATTCAACCCTGAATTGGAGAAGGCAGGCCGTGTAGCCGACTTCCTCGAACTCGGCGAACTGATGTGTATCGATGCACTGAACCGTCGCGAATCCTGCGGTGGTCACTTCCGCGAAGAATCTCAAACAGATGAAGGGGAAGCACAACGTGATGACGTTAACTTCAGCTATGTTGCTGCATGGGAATACAAAGGCGATGGCCAGTATGAACTGCACAAAGAACCGCTGGAATTCGTAGAATGTAAACCTACTCAGCGCAGCTACAAATAATGGTTATTGGTAAACCGTTGAACGGTTAGCCAGGATTATAAATCAAATAATTGTCCAAGGTATATGGAACATTATAACATGAACCTCACATTAAAAGTGTGGAGGCAGAAAAACAAAAACGATCAGGGTAGATTTGAAACCCTTCAGGCTAAAAACATTTCTTCAGAAATGTCTTTCCTGGAAATGTTTGATGTGGTGAACGAAGGACTGATCAATGAAGGTAAAGAACCAATAGCATTTGATCACGACTGCCGCGAAGGTATCTGCGGTATGTGCTCGATGCACATCAATGGCCGTGCTCACGGTCCATGGGATGGAACCACTACCTGCCAGCTCCATATGCGCGCTTTCAAGGATGGCGATACTATTACTGTTGAACCATGGAGAGCAGGCGCATTCCCGGTGATCAAAGATCTGACGGTAGACAGATCCGCTTTCGACCGCATTATTGAAGCAGGTGGTTATATTTCTGTAAACACAGGTAATGCACAGGATGCAAACTGCATCCCGGTAGATAAAACCAAAGCAGACCTGGCATTTGCTGCTGCTGCCTGTATCGGTTGCGGCGCCTGCGTGGCCGCTTGTAAAAACTCTTCTGCCATGCTGTTTGTATCTGCGAAAGTATCCCAGCTGGCACTGTTACCACAAGGTCATCCTGAAAAACAATCCCGTGCCCTCAATATGGTGGCGCAAATGGATAAGGAAGGTTTTGGTAGCTGTACCAATACCGGCGCCTGCGAAGCAGAATGTCCGAAAGAAATTTCCCTCACCAATATCGCCCGCCTCAACAGGGAGTTTATCGGTGCAGGCCTTTCTTCTGAAAAATAGGACTGTGATTTCTATGATTATATTGATGCTCCTGATGAGCGGAGATTGATATTTAATAATAAAAGCAAAGAACCCGTTTGATATTTGATCAAACGGGTTCTTTGTTTTATCTCCGCTCATCAGGAGCATCAATATAATCATAGGAATCATAGTCCCCGTTCATCCTTTGAAATTCATCTTTCTAAATTTTTTTACTATCATGTGTTTTTTCCACGTGTCCCTTTAAATAATAGTATATGTCAGAACAATCACGGAGAAAGTTTATCAAACACATAGGCAGCACGGCTGCATTACTGGGTATAGGCCAGCTGGCGGCTATCGCCAAAGAAAAGGAACAGGTACAGTTGCTGCAACCCGAAAAAAGAATTTCACCCAACGATAAGATCCGCATTGCCTGTGTTGGCATGGGTATTATGGGATTTGGCGATGTCCAAACCGCCATCAAAGTGCCCGGCGTTGAATTTGTAGGCGCTGCCGACCTGTACGATGGTCATCTGGCCCGTATAAAGGAAGAGTTTGGCCCGCAGGTATATACCACCCGCGATTACCGGGAACTATTGAAAAGAAAAGATATTGATGCTATTATCGTGGCTACTCCCGACCATTGGCATGATACCATTGCTATTGCGGCGATGGAGGCGGGTAAGGCCGTTTACTGCGAAAAACCGATGGTGCAGCAGATAGAAGAGGGGCATAGGGTGATTGAAGCGCAACAGCGTACCAAAGCAGTGTTCCAGGTAGGTAGCCAACGTGTGAGCAGCGTTGCATTAGCGGAGGCGCGTAAACGTTACCAGGCTGGTGAAATAGGGCAGCTGAGTGTGGTGGAAGCCCGCATGGACCGCCACAGTGCATTGGGCGCCTGGCAGTATTCTATTCCCACGGATGCTTCTCCTGCCACGGTTGACTTCGACACCTTCCTGAAAGATACCGCTAAAATGCCTTTTGATCCGGTACGGTTCTTCCGCTGGCGCAATTACCAGGCTTATGGTACCGGTATTCCAGGCGATCTTTTCGTACACCTCATCTCCGGCCTGCATTTCATTACCGGTTCTCTCGGTCCCACGGCTGTTTACGCCAGTGGTAACCTCGTGCAGTGGAAAGATGGCCGCGATGTGCCGGATACCGTGGTAGCCATTTTCGATTACCCTGAAACAAAAGAACATGCTGCCTTCCAGATGACGTTACGCGTTAATTTTGCGGACGGCAGCGGTGGTGGTGAATATACCCGCTTTATTGGCACCGAAGGCGTACTGGAACTGGGCTGGAACGATTTTAAAATAAAGAAACACAAACTCCCTGAAGCGCCCGGTTATGGCGGATGGGATACCTATAATACTTTCACCAAAGCCCAGCAGGCGGCATATGTAAAGCAATACAACGCCAAATATCCGGGCAGCAACGGCAACCCGGTGCAGTCATCCACTGCCTATGCAGCACCACAGGGGTACGACGACCGGCTGGAGCATTTTACCAACTTCTTCGATTCCATGCGTACCGGCAAAGCCGTGGTGGAAGATGCAGTGTTTGGCCTCCGCGCTGCCGGTCCGGCCTTGCTCAGCAACCAAAGCTATTTTAGTAAAAAGCTGATGCATTGGGATCCCGTGGCGATGAAAATAGTGTAAAGAGAATTCGTAATTTGTAGTGCTTATTTACACAAACCATACTATTTAAAACTATCTCCTATGTTTAAAAACTTCCAGGGTAATTTTTGGTTGCTTTTGGGAACAGTGCTTTTGTCTTGTAATGAAAAGAAGAATACTATGAATGATCAGGCTGATATTAAACCTCCGGTAGCGGAAAAGATAGCGAAAGAACTCAGTATCCACGGTGATAAACGCATCGATAATTATTACTGGATGAATGACCGCGAAAACCCCAAAGTGCTGGCATGGCTGAACGCGGAAAATGCTTACCTGGACACGGTTTTGTCGCCCGAGAAAATGTTGCGGGAAAAACTCTTTGATGAGATGAAATCACGCATCAAGGAAACAGACATGAGCGTGCCCTATCTCAAAAACGGGTACTACTATTATACCCGTTATGAAACAGGAAAGGAATACCCCGTTTACTGTCGTAAGAAAGGCAGTCTCGAGGCCACCGAGCAGGTAATTCTCAATGTAAATGAACTGGCTGCGGGGCACGCCTATTGCCACGTGGGAGGCCTCAGTATCAGTCCTGACGCTACATTGATGGCCTATGGCATAGATACGGTGAGCCGCAGACGTTATACCATCCGCATTAAGAACCTGGAAACAAACGAGCTGCTTACAGACGTGATCCCGGAAACTACTGCTGCCAGCACCTGGGCAGGTGATAATAAAACGTTGTTCTATACACGTAAAGATACCGTAACGCTTCGGGCCGACCGTATCATGCGTCATACGCTGGGTACACCGGCCGATAAGGAAGTATATCATGAGGCCGATGAAACCTTTGATGTAAGTGTGTCAAAAACCAAGTCGGGAAAATATATCGTTATCAACAGCGAAAGTACCTTGTCGTCTGAAAGCCGCATCCTGGATGCGGCGAAGCCAAACGACGCCTTTCGCATTTTTCAGCCCCGTGAAAAAGAAATGTTGTACAGCATCGATCATCGCGGCGATAAATTCTATATTGTCACCAACTGGAATGCGCTTAACTTCCGTTTGATGGAAACCGCATTGGATAAGACTTCCCGGCAAAGCTGGAAAGAAATTATTCCCAACCGGCCCGATGTATTACTGGAGGGACTGGAGTTGTTTAAAGACTTCACCGTACTGGAAGAAAGAAAAGGCGGTTTAACCATGATCCGTGTGATCAATGAACAAACGCATACAGAAAAGTACCTGTCTTTTTCAGAACCGGCCTATACCGCATCTGTGGGTACCAATCCGGAAATGGATAGCAGGGAATTACGGTATAACTATACTTCCATGATTACCCCTAATTCTGTGTACGATTATAACCTGGAAACCGGCAAAAGCGAATTAAAGCGTCAGCAGGAAGTATTGGGTGGTTATGATCCGAAAGACTATGCCTCTGAAAGATTGTTTGCCACTGCTACAGACGGCACAAAAATTCCTATTTCCATTGTGTACAAAAAGACTTTTGAAAAAAATGGGAAAAGCCCGTTGTTGCTGTATGGATACGGATCTTATGGCAACAGTATGGATGCCACATTTGACTCCGGCCTGCTAAGTTTGCTGGACCGCGGTTTCGCATTTGCCATTGCACATATCCGTGGTGGCCAGGAAATGGGCCGGCAATGGTATGAAGATGGAAAAATGTTTAAGAAGAAGAACACCTTCACTGATTTTATAGCCAGCGCCAACTACCTGGTAGATCAGCATTATACCGACAGCGCCCACCTGTACGCTATGGGTGGCAGTGCCGGCGGTTTACTGATGGGTGCAGTGGCGAATATGGCGCCCACCTTATTCAATGGTATCGTGGCCCAAGTGCCGTTCGTGGATGTTGTAACCACTATGCTGGATGAAAGCATTCCTTTAACAACCGGTGAATTTGATGAATGGGGAAATCCAAAAAATAAGGATTCGTATGATTATATGAAATCGTATTCTCCTTATGATAATGTAACGGCGAAAGCCTATCCAAATATGCTGGTCACCACAGGGTTACACGATTCGCAGGTACAATACTGGGAACCGGCTAAGTGGGTGGCTAAATTAAGGGAACTGAAAACAGATCATCATTTCCTGCTGCTGCATACCAATATGGACGCCGGTCATGGTGGCGCTTCCGGCCGGTTTACCGCACTAAAGGAAGTGGCGTTGGATTATGCGTTTTTGTTGAAGCTCGAAGGCAAATAGCTTTTTGTCTTGCCCAGGATTAACGGTGATTAGGATGATTTTCAGGATTTTTTTCCATTTTTTGATTTTAAAGATTAAGGGAGATATAAGCGGATATATCTTCATTAATCTTTAAAAAATCTAAAAGAAAAAATCCTGAAAATCATCCTAATCACCGTTAATCCTGGGTAAGACAAAAATCACTTGGTGAGCATCTTCTTTGATGATACCATTTTCCCAAAAAATATCTCCGCCATTTTATCAAAAATAGCAGGATCATCGGTGGTATAAAATTGTTGCTGCTGTTGCTTACTCAGCCTTGTTTCCATTTCAGGATGCCGTTTCAGATAGTCTTTCAGACTATGCGCCACAATTTTTCCCTGCGATACCACATTGATGCCACCGGGTAAAAACTGTCTGATCTTTTTCATCAGCAGGGGATAGTGCGTACAACCCAATACCAGCGTATCGATATCGGAAGCAACAGATAGTATTTTATCCAGGTATTCTTTCACGAAGTAATCGGCTCCTTCACTTTCATGTTCATTATTTTCTATCAGCGGTACCCACATGGGGCAGGCCAGCTGGTAGGTTTTTACATGTGGAAAAAACTTGTGTATTTCCAGTGGATAGGATTCGGAAGATACGGTACCATTGGTGGCCAGGATGCCTACTTCACCGGTTTGTGTGAGTGTGCCCACCATTTCAGAAGTAGGACGAATTACGCCAAGCACCCTGTTGTCGGGCGCTATGCGGGGAAGGTCTTTCTGCTGTATCGTGCGGAGTGCTTTTGCAGAAGCGGTGTTACAGGCAACAATCACCAGCGGACAGCCCATGTCGAACAGCTTTTGCACACATTCCAGCGTGTAGGCGTGAATGGTATCAAAGCCGCGGTTGCCATAAGGCGCGCGGGCATTATCTCCCAGGTAGATGTAATCATATCCGGGTAGCTCGTTGATAATTTCTTTCAGTACGGTTAAGCCGCCGTAACCGGAGTCAAATACACCAATAGGACCCATGATTATTCGGTATCTTTTTGCATCAGGCCGGAACCTGTGAGGTCATAAATTTTTTGAATTTCGTGCAGTACGCCTTCAAAGTCAATTTTCAGGTCTTTCAGCATACCGTTTTTCAGGTCATATACCCAGCCGTGTACAGTGGGATAGCCATTTCCTACATAGGATTTCTGTACCGCGGCCGTTTTAATGACATTGATACATTGTTCCTGGGTATTGAGTTCTACCAGGCGGTTATAACGTTCATGCTCATCCGTTATGGCATTTAATTCATCCATATGAAGACGGTAAACATCGCGGATGTTTCGCAGCCACGGGTTCAGGATACCGAGGTCTTTGGCCTGCATGGCGGCTTTTACGCCTCCGCAGTTGTAGTGGCCGCACACAACGATATGTTTTACTTTCAGATGTACTACCGCATAGTTAATGACGCCCATTACATTGAGGTCCGTGTTGGGTACCAGGTTTGCGATGTTGCGGTGCACAAATACTTCTCCTGCTTCAAGGCCCATGATTTCGTTGGTGGGTACCCGGCTATCGCTGCAACCGATATACAGATAGTCCGGCGTTTGCGTGTCTGCCATCTTTTCGAAAAACTCCTGATCTGTGGCTAATTTAGAAGCTACCCAACGTCTGTTGTTCTCAAATATCTGGTTATATGCTGTCATCGTATATCAGTTTTTTGTGCGTTAAAGATACGTATAGAAAGCATATACATTTGAGAGCCGGTATGTTATAAAAAAAGGAAGCCGGTAAAATTAACGAAATGTTGTTGTTGATTTTTTCGTTGCAGGGGCGCTGGGCGTATGCTGTCTTTCCATAACCTGCGCGGTTAAACTAAATATATAAAAAATTATTTTAAAGCATATTGCACATGCTTTTTCCTTCTCATGCGAAGATCGCTATCGGCTTGGAAAGCCCGCATAAAATCTGTACCTTTGCAGCTTCAAAATTTACATAGCCAGCATGATCAGTGTTAAAAACGTAACGCTCTCTTTTGGTAAGAGAGTATTGTTTGACGAAGTAAACCTCAATTTCACAAAAGGGAACTGTTATGGTGTGATTGGGGCCAATGGGGCAGGGAAGTCTACTTTCCTGAAGATATTGTCCGGTGAAATAGAACCGAATAAAGGTACTGTGGAAATCACTCCGGGTGAGCGCATGAGTGTGCTCTCACAGAATCACTTTGGATTTGATGAGGTTACTGTGCTGAATGCCGTATTAATGGGGAATAAGAAACTTTGGGAAATAGCGGCCGAAAGAGACGCTATTTATGCCAAGGAGGATTTTACCGAAGAAGATGGTATGCGTGCAGGCGAACTGGAAGCAGAGTATGGTGAAATGGGTGGTTATACCGCAGAAAGTGATGCAGGTGTATTGTTGAGCGATCTGGGTGTAAAGGAAGACATGCATGGTACCCTGATGAAAGATATTGCCGGTAGTTTGAAGGTGCGTGTTTTGCTGGCACAGGCCCTGTTTGGTAACCCGGACATCCTGCTGCTCGATGAGCCTACGAATGACCTTGACGTGGAAACGATTGGCTGGCTGGAAAACTTCCTGGCCGACTACGAAAATATTGTGATCGTTGTATCCCACGACCGTCACTTCCTGGATGCGGTTTGTACGCACGTTGCCGATGTGGATCGCGCCAAGATCCAGATCTTCAGCGGTAACTATACTTTCTGGTACGAATCATCCCAGTTGATGGCCCGTCAGATCGCAGATAAGAACAAGAAGATGGAAGATAAGCGTAAAGACCTCCTGGACTTTATCGCCCGCTTTAGTGCCAACGCCTCCAAAAGTAAACAGGCTACTTCCCGTAAGAAAGCGCTGGAAAAACTGGTGGTGGAAGATATTCAGCCTTCTAACCGTAAATATCCGGGTATTATCTTCAAGCAACAGCGTGAAGTAGGTAACCAGATCCTGAACGTAGAAAAACTGGAGAAACTGGCGGATGGCCGCAAACTCTTTACGGATGCGACTTTCTCTGTTAACAAAGGAGATAAGATCGCTTTCCTGTCAAAAGATCACCTGGCGCTTACCACCTTCTTCCAAATCATCAACAATGAAGCACAGGCTGATAGCGGTAAATTCGAATGGGGAACTACGGTAACCAGCGCTTACCTGCCCAACGATAACGCCGAATTCTTTACCAACAAGGATCTGAACCTGATGGATTGGTTACGCCAGTATGTGCCACCGCACGTAACCGATGTGGATGAACCTTTCCTGCGCGGTTTCCTTGGTAAGATGTTATTTGGTGGAGATGAAATCATGAAGAAAACTTCCGTGCTGAGCGGTGGTGAAAAAGTACGTTGTATGACCAGCCGTATGATGCTGCAGGATCCCAACGTGCTGGTGCTCGATGAGCCAACCAACCACCTGGACCTGGAATCTATCCAGTCGTTCAACGAAAGTATGATCAATTATAAAGGCGTGGTTTTATTCACCACACATGACCATACCTTCATGCAATCAGTAGCGAACCGTATTATAGAACTCACGCCTAAAGGTATCATCGACAGAATGATGACCTTTGACGAGTACCTGGCAGATGAACGTGTGAAAGCGCTGCGTGAGGAGATGTACGGTAACGCGGTATTGGCGTAAAAGAAATTACGAATTATAAATTACGAATTACGGCCTTGTAAAAAGATAGCAGCGAATGTTTTCGCGTCTATTAATTTTACAAGGCCGTAATTCGTAATTTATAATCCGTAATTTCTCTATAAATAGTCTTCTATTACTTTGAGTTTATTTTTATCAAGTGGTTTGGTGATATAGGCCATCAGTTCCGGTGTGTGCTGTACCTTTTGCATATCCCGCACATCTACAGAAGAGGAACACATGATAATCGGGATGGTGTTTTGCAGCGAAGTTTTCAATCCACGGTAAGCCTCGATAAATTCCCATCCGTTCATCCGCTGCATATTCATATCAAGAATAATAAGGGAGGGTAGTGTAGACTGGGGGGTGTTGGAAAGTTGCTCAAGCGCTTCCTCTGCACAAAGAAACGAGGTAACTACCAGGTGATTGCTTTGCTGTCCCAACATTTTTTTGATGATGAAATGAAAAATCTCATCATCATCTACAACGTACACTATTTTATTCATGTCTTCCATGCTTCGGTTTTAATTGGGCTTCTTATCTTATCCGGTATAGCGGGAGTGGTACAAAGACGGTGTTTAAGAGGGAAGAATCGCGTTGTTTGAATACCGCTTTTACACATATAGAACATCAGTGACTTCAGTAGGTAACAAGCGCTGAAATCAATCATCCTTTACTGTAAAACGCGGGTTAGTCGGGCATTATAAGTTGCCTGTCACATTCTTCTTCTCAAGCATTGGTCTGGGAACACAGTGGGCTCCGGCTATCTTTTATTGTGCAAGCAAAGAACGTTAATTTAATTTTATTTTTATATATATGTTTTTGTCAATAACTAATCATTAACAAATTAGATAAGTGAAAAAAACATCATGAAATGAGATGATATTGGAAAGTTATTGTAAAAACAAAAGACCAGCGCGAAGAATAATATATCCGCTCTGGTCTTTTGTTCCAGGTATCCACCTGGTTTAACAGCTAAATGTTATTAAAATAAGCCGCCTTTCTTCAGTGTCACCTTACCCTGGCCAATTTTAAAGCCGTTGTGGTAAATTTCCACTGCATAGTCGCCTGGTTTGAAATCAGAATTCTGTTTCCAGTCCATGCTTACAGTTTGTTTCTGGCCGGTTACATAAGAAACAGTTTTCTTGGCAGTATATAATTTTTCGGTGCCGTCTTCCAAGGTGAAACGACCGGAACCCAGTGCTTCAACTGCTAATGGAGCGCCATCAGGTGCAGTGATCGCAACATAAATTTCTTTGTCGCCGGTTGGCGCAATACGGTTGTCGTCCAGGTCAAATGTTACACGCATCATATCCGCACGTTTTGCCTTGCTGGTTTCTACCTCTTTGCCGTTGTGTTTTACACGGATCGGTAACAGCTTGATGTCAGAGGCATGCAGCACAGAACCCAGGTCCACTTTTTTATTCAGACTGTCTTTAACTGTTGACACAGAATCACGCTCTTTACGTGCTACATCTCTTTCACCTGCCAGCACAATCTTTTCGCCTTCTAAACGCTCAATCGTTTGAGTATAGCCGTCGATATTGGATTTCAGCTGTTCAATCAAACGACGGGCTTCAGCCAGCTGCGCCTGTGTAGCGTTTTTGTTGGACAGGATGCTGGAGATCCTGGCTTTCATATCCTGTATTTCCTTATCTTTTGTTTTAACAAGACTATCCATACGTGTGTTCTGTGAAATCAGATCATCCAGACGGGCATTGGCTGCATTATATTCCTGTTGTAACGCATCACGGGAAGACGAGATAGAATCTATCTGCGTGTTTTTTTGTACGATTTGCTCACTGGATTTATTCTTGTCGTATAACATATATATCCAGGTGCCGGCTAATGCTGCGATTAAAATACCGTAAATTAGACCATTGCGGCTACGTGGCTTTTCTGGTCCGGGCGATCCCGGTGCAGGAGTGTTAAATGTGTTCTCCGTCATAGTTGTGAGTTTTATGTTTAATAGTTATATGGTTAAAAATCGTTATTCAAAAGTACTTATTAATATTCTTATTTTATCATAGATATAAAACCAGTTTTTCAATCGTGCTTCCAAATATTGCTCTAGATCAGCTATTGCTGTTGGATATAGAAACTACCCCGGCTGCTCCAACGATGGAGCTACTACCTGACAATATGCAACAGCTCTGGCGTGACAAAATTGCAAAAACTGCGCCAGTTTCCGGAAACGAAGAAACAGCATACGCTGACAGAGCAGGCATTTACGCCGAATTTGGGAAAATAGTGTGCATTTCGGTAGGCTTCTTCAGTGTGGAAAATAACCGGTATACTTTAAGGCTGAAATCGTTTTATGATGACGATGAATCAGTTGTACTTACCCGTTTTTTAGAATTAATCAATAAGTTCTATGCGAAGCATCCCCGGTTCCAGTTTGCCGGACATAATATTAAAGAGTTCGATATTCCTTTTATTTGCAGGAGGTCTGTCATCCATCAGTTATCTTTGCCCCAGCCTTTACAGCTGCACGGTTTTAAGCCCTGGGAAATGCCCATGCTGGACACGCTGCAACTATGGCGCTTCGGAGACTTTAAACATTATATCTCCCTGAAGCTCCTCACCGCCGTGATGGGGATCAATACGCCAAAAGACGATATTGATGGCAGCATGGTAGCCAAAGTATACTGGGAACAAAAAGACCTGGTACGCATAGCTGCCTATTGCCAGAAAGATGTGCTCGCAGTAGCCCAGTTGTTGTTGAAATTCAAACGCCTACCGGCACTGAAAGAGGAAGATATAGTTTTCGTAAAATAAGCATCTGCCGTAGGCAAAAGCCAACAGCTGAATGACAAAAGTTATAAGTAATGGATTACCAGGATATTATCAGGGATTGGAAGCAACAGAAATTTAAATCATTATACTGGCTGGAAGGTGAGGAAGACTTTTTTATTGACCAGGTAACCAGCTACGCGGAACATGAACTGCTGCCGGAATCGGAAAGAGGCTTTAATCTTACCGTGTTATACGGAAAAGATACCGACTGGAGCACCGTCATCAACGCCTGCCGTCGTTATCCGATGTTTGCCGAAAGACAGGTAGTACTGCTCAAGGAAGCGCAGGCCATGCGCGATTTGCTCAAACTGGAAGCTTATATCGATAACCCGCTGAGTTCCACAGTTTTTGTAGTAGCGCACAAGCAGGGTAAAATCGATGGCCGCAGCAAAATGGCCAAGCTTATTAAAGACAAGGGCGTGCTCTTGTCTACCAAAAAATTATATGATAACCAGCTGCCTGCCTGGGTAGAATCCTATGTAAGCAGCCGTGAACTGGCCATTTCGCAAAAAGCCGCCATCCTGCTGGTCGATCATATCGGCAATGACCTGTCGCGCATCGCCAACGAAATAGACAAACTACTGGTAAACCTGCCCGCGCAAAAGAAGATCGATGAAGGTGATATTGAAAAGTATGTGGGCATCAGCAAGGAATACAATGTATTTGAACTGCAGAACGCCCTGGGGCAAAAAAATACAGCCAGGGTTTTCAAGATCATCGCCTATTTTGCCGCCAATCCTAAGGCGGCTCCCATGCAAATGACCTTGCCTGCACTTTATAATTTCTTCGCCAAAGTAAACCTTATTTTCAGCGTAAAAGGAGCAGAAAAAGATGTGGCGGCTGCATTGGGGGTACATCCCTTTTTTGTAAAGGATTATATGAATGCAGCCCGGCAGTACGGACCGGAAGGTACTGAAAAAGCCATCCTGTTATTACACCAGTATAACCTGCGGAGTATAGGCGTGAACGATAGTGGAGTGGAAGATGGTGAACTGATGAAGGAACTGATGTTTAAGGTGATGCATTAATACCCCGTAATTTTTATATTCATATACCTATGGAGCGTACCTATGCTGTACTGAAAATTATCCTGGCTTTTTTTGTA
Organism: Chitinophaga hostae; assembly: GCF_018224885.1. Taxonomy (GTDB): domain Bacteria; phylum Bacteroidota; class Bacteroidia; order Chitinophagales; family Chitinophagaceae; genus Chitinophaga; species Chitinophaga hostae. Next base: position 457,134 of record NZ_JAGTXB010000002.1, read on the forward strand.
TGCTAACCGCAGCCCTCATTGTTGTGAGTATTATCAACCTTTTTATAATCGTGAACCTTGCGGAGCTGGAAGGCGCCGGAGAATGGGTGGGCAGCATAGTGACGATACTTGCTTTTCCAGCTATCAGCGCGCTCCTGGCGCGATTTGGTTACCGGTTATTTCAGCGTATAAGAACATCAGGTGTGTTGGCGCATAAAAAGCCGCTGCCGCCGGGAATGCGGATATCATTGGCAGTTATTTACCTGGTGATAGGTTTGGTGTTGATAGCAAAAGAAAATAGAATTATTGGGAGAAGAATGCTAAAGTCCTGCCAGTATTTCTTTTGCCTGCGCAGAATCCTTATCCATCTGCACAATCAGCGCATCTACCTGGTCAAACTTCAGGTTGGAACGGATATACTCCACAAAGTATACGGTGAGCTCCTGTCCATAAATATCTTCGTTAAAGTCAAAAATATGTACTTCCAGTCGCAGGTCGGTACCATTGAAAGTAGGGCGGAAGCCGATGCTCATCACAGCGGGCAACAGCTCCGGCTGTCCTTTTAGTCCGGCCTGTACGGCGTAGATACCCTCTGCCGGGATCAGTTTTCTTTCGTCGGTCAGATGGAGGTTAGCGGTAGGATATCCCAGCTGACGGCCCATTTTATCGCCGTGTACCACGGTGCCGGATAAAAAGTAGGTATAGCCAAGTAACTCATTGGCGAGGCTGATATCGCCTTCGTGTAAGCTTTTACGGATTTTGGTAGAACTTACCGTGAGATCATGTACTACCTGTTGCGGAATTTCGATGAGTTTAAATCCATATTGCTGCTGTTCTGCTTCCAGCAGTTCCAGTCCGCCTTCGCGGTTATGACCAAAACGGTGATCGTAGCCGATAATGATGGTGTGCGGGTTAAAACGTGCTACCAGGAAGTCTTCCAGGTAGCTGCGGGCAGGCATTTCCGAAAATGCTTTGGTAAAGGGTACTACTACCAGGTGATCGATACCGGCACGCTCCAATAAGGCTATTTTTTCCGTTAAAGTGGTCAAAAGCCTTATATTATTGGGTTTAGGCGCCAATACCTCCCGGGGATGCGGGTCGAAGGTAATGATCACGGTTTCGCCGCCACAATCATTGGCAGCCTGCTCCAGTTGCTGGATAATGAAGCGATGGCCTGCATGTACTCCGTCGAAGGTGCCTATTGTGATAACAGCATTACGGAATTCCGGTAAGTGGTCTAAGTCCCTGTGAACCTGCATATAATTCAATACTATCAAAAACGCCGTGCAAATCTAACACATTCAGCGGGCATTCTGCGTGGAATCTGTTACTTTTGCAGCCTGAGAGGCATCTTTATTTACTTTAATTTTTATTTACATATTTATTTAATTCCCGGTGGATAATAATATTTACGCCAAGCGCGGTGTTTCAGCAGGCAAGGAAGATGTGCATAATGCCATTAAAAACATTGATAAGGGGCTTTTCCCAAAAGCTTTCTGCAAAATAGTACCCGATATTTTAGGAGGCGATGATGCGTATTGCAATATTATGCACGCAGATGGTGCCGGCACCAAATCATCCCTGGCTTACATTTACTGGAAAGAAACCGGCGACCTGGGCGTATGGAGAGGTATTGCACAGGATGCCATCATCATGAACATGGACGACCTGCTTTGTGTAGGTGCTACTGATAATATCCTGTTATCTTCTACTATAGGCCGTAACAAACAGTTACTGCCCGGTGAGGTAATTGCCGCCATCATCAATGGCACAGAGGAAATTCTTGCTGAACTGCGTAATCATGGTATCAGTATCTACTCTACCGGCGGCGAAACAGCTGATGTGGGAGACCTGGTACGTACCATCATCGTGGATTCTACCGTTACCTGCCGAATGAAAAGAGCAGATGTAATTTCCAACGACCGTATTCAGGCAGGTGATGTGGTAGTAGGACTGGCCTCTTACGGACAGGCTACCTATGAATCCGAATACAATGGCGGTATGGGCAGCAACGGTTTAACCAGCGCCCGTCATGATGTATTCAGTAAAGATATTGCTGCAAAATACCCTGAAAGTTTTGATCCGAATATTCCTTTTGAACTGGTATTCAGCGGCAAAAAGGCGTTGACGGAAAAAATCGATATCCCGGGATTTGGCGCAGTGGATGCAGGCAAGCTGGTATTATCTCCCACCCGTACCTATGCACCGGTTATTAAAAAAGTACTGGAGCAATTCCGTCCGCAAATACATGGAATGGTACATTGCAGTGGCGGCGCTCAAACCAAGGTGTTGCATTTTATCGAGAAGCTGCATGTTATCAAGGATAACCTGTTCCCGGTACCACCATTATTCAGCCTGATCCAGGAACAATCCGGTACACCCTGGAAAGAAATGTACCAGGTGTTTAATATGGGACACAGAATGGAATTGTATGTGCCGGAAGAAATTGCAGCAGATATTATCAGCATTTCCAAAAGCTTTAATATAGATGCACAGATTATAGGCAGGGTAGAAGCCGCAGAAGAGAAGAAGGTAACGGTGAAAGCACCGGCTGGAACATTTGTGTATTAATATTTGTGAGAAATAATTGTGAGGCAGTCCGGTTAACTGGGCTGCCTTTTTTTATTTTCTTTTTCCGGAGGAAATATAAAGCGGATAGGTAGATTAAACATTACGTCAGTATATTGTCCACCCATTTTGGCTGGTTTCCATTTAGGCATTTTACTTACAACTCTTATCGCCTCTTCTTCCAGGCTATATCCCTTGTATGTACCAACAGTGTGGACATCGCAGATAGCACCTGTTTTCGCAACAGTAAATTGTACGAAGACGGTTCCGCTGATTTTTGCTTTCAATGCTGCCGAAGGATATTTTATATTTTTTTCAAGGTAGCGGGTGAGTGCCTTTTCTCCACCTGGGAAAAGTGGGGGATCTTCCTCCATGAAACAAATTATACAATTACCTGTTTCAACCATTACCTGTTTCCTGCTGGTATCTGATGACGAAATAGCAAAAGCGATCAAACAGGAAATAAGTATCATAACGTTTTTTTCCTTAGATGAATCAGCCATATAATTCCATAAAAAAAGCCCCGGTAAATACCGGGACCTTTCCATATTGATTGTTTTATGTTGTGTTATTCCTGTAATGTAAAACGTATCGGCAAGTTATACTGCACATTTACCTGGTGGCTGTTTTGTACGCCTGGCTTCCATTTGGGCATTGCTTTCACCACCCTGATGGCTTCATTTTCCAGATCATAACCTTTTTTGGCGCCTACTGTACGTACATCGTAAATGCTGCCATCTGACTTTACTACAAATTGAACAAACACAGTACCACCGGCTTTGGCTTTCTGTGCTTCGGCAGGGTAGCGGATGTTTTTAGAAAGATATTTGGCCAGTGCTTCTTCGCCTCCCGGAAAAACCGGGGGATATTCTACAAAGGTGAATACCTCGCTGTTGGCAGCTGGTTTGACGGTAACATCTTCCTGTAGCGTAAAACGGATGGGCAGGTTAAATTGTACAGCTACTGTTTTTCCTTTCTCTTTGCCAGGAATCCATTTAGGCATGCCTTTTATCACGCGGATCGCTTCTTCTTCCAGGCCATTGCCGAGTTTTCTGCCTACTACAGCAGGGTTTTTAACGATACCGTCTTTATCTACTACAAACTGGACGAAAACCACGCCCTGGGTGCCTTTTTCATAGGCTGTTTTCGGGTAACGGATATTGCGGCTGAGATAAGTGGCAAGGGAGTCTTCACCGCCTTTAAATACCGGTGGCGTTTCTACAAACGTATATACGCCGGGGGGAGGTTTCACTGCTCCTTTCGCCACTTTTGCTTTGGTGGGAGTAGTATCGGTCACTGCAACCGTTGCCGTGCTGGGAGGTGGCGCAGTGGTGATAAGCGACCCGATGGCGGCCGGGTGCTTATCTGCCACAAATGCAAGGGAGCAAAAAATGAATGCGGCCAGTGGAAGTACCAGGATACGTCGCAGGTAGCTGAACCGGGGTGTGTGAAATTGTGTGAGCATAAGGATTCTTCGTTTTATTGGCGGATGGAAAAAGTCGTTTGTAAAACTGAACTGTTTGGTCTGGAAGGCCATCTGCAGGATGGTTTGGGCATATCCGCCTATTTCTTCGCCGGCAGCTTTTTTATCAGCGAGAAACTCATGTACCAGCGCCAGTTCGCGTTTAATCAGGTGGAAGAAAGGATTGATCCAGCAAACTGCGGTGACTATTTCCATGAAAAGCTTATCTGTACTATGTTTCTCTTGCAGGTGCACCAGTTCATGTTTCAGGATCTGTTGTCCTTCCTGGGTATTCAGGGAGGTGTGCGGATCCCAGAAAATATAGGTGAAGAAGGAAAAGGGGGCTTTAATATCTTCGTTTTTTACAAACCGGTAAGGCGGTACTTCCTGTACCTGGCTGCGGCGAATGAGTTGTTTGATTTTGAACAGGCTAACGAGAATGCGTATAAGCAATAATATTATTACCGTTACGTAGGCCATATTAACCAGCATACCGGAGCTGATAACGGGACTGGCAGCAGGTATCACTGTTTCCCGGAGGGTAACCATGCGGGTAGTGTAAGTGAGCATGGCGGATGGCGCTTCATGCGTTTGTCCTGGTAACGGTATCCGGAGCAGTGGTGTGAGCAGGGAAATAATGGTAATCAGTACCAGGTAATACCGGTTCCACTGGTGAAAGCGGTTGTTACGCAGCGCTATATGATAATAGGTATATAATACAGCGGAGCATATAATCACTTTGGCGAGATAGGTGAGCAGCACTGTCATGACTTGGGTTTTTGGGTGTCTTTGATTTTTTGTATCAGTTTTTCTAATTCAGAGATGCTTAATTCCTTTTCTTTCACAAAAAAGGACACCATATTACTAAAGGAGCCGTCGAAATATCCTTTCACAATATTGTTCACCGTTTTATGGCTATAGGCATCTTTGGTAACGAGGGCAAAGTACTGGTGGGATTTACCATATGCTTTAAAGTCTACAAAACCTTTTTCGATCAGGATTTTGATGAGCGTGGATACCGTATTATAATGGGGTTTGGGTTCCGCCATTACTTCTATGATATCTTTTACAAAGGCGGGACCTGTTTCCCACAGGGCCTGCATGATCTGCTCTTCGGCTTTGGTAAGCTGTTTCATATGCGTAGATTGATTGTAATTCTAAATTATAACTAATTATTTAGTTTAACAACTATTTTTTTAGTTTTATGAAGATGGGTATCTGTTGGGTGATTTGCTATATAAACGCAACGAGTTATTTTTTAATTAGTTATTTTTGTTCGTACAGATTGTAAAAAACAGAAAGGACATGACGCCTGAACAACCTATTATCCAATTAACAAACGCCAGTATATACCAGGGGCATTCATTGATATTATCGGATGTGAATATCACCGTGAATAAGGGGGAATTTGTTTATCTCATTGGAAAAACCGGTACTGGTAAATCCAGTTTGTTGAAGACTTTATATGGTGATTTGCCCTTAAATGACGGTACCGGTCAGGTAGTGGGTTTTGATCTGAAGAAGATGGATTGGAAAAAAGTGCCGTATCTTCGCCGGAATCTGGGTGTGGTGTTCCAGGATTTTCAGTTATTGACAGACCGCAATGTGCATGATAATTTGAAATTTGCGTTACGGGCTACCGGCTGGCAGGATCCAAAGGAAATGGAGGCTAAGATTTCGGATGTACTGGAAAAGGTAGGATTGGGAACCAAAGGGTTTAAAATGCCTTATGAGCTTTCAGGCGGAGAGCAGCAGCGTGTGGATATTGCCCGTGCCATGTTGAATTCGCCCAAGCTGATCCTGGCAGATGAGCCTACAGGTAACCTGGATCCGGAAACCTCCGATGGTATTATGCAGCTGTTATTCCGTATTTGCCGGGAAGGAACCGCCATCGTAATGGCCACACATGATTATATTGTATTACAGAAATTCCCGTCGAGAGTACTCCGTACCGAAAACGGGCATGTGGCAGATAATGCGGCTGTAAACTTTTCTTCCTAAGAGTTGTTGAGGAAGAGAGATTTACAATTGCATATTATCTCTCATTTATTATTAATTTCCGGTTAATTGGTAATTCCTATTTTTTAAGTTACCTTTGCACCGGAAAAATAGCGACAAAAAACATTATTATTACTTATTATTTTTAAAGATGTCTTACTTAACTGTTGAAAAGAAAGCCAATATTTTTAAGGAATTTGGTGGAAGCGAAAAAAATACAGGCTCTGTGGATGCACAAATTGCGCTGCTGACTGAGCGTATCAACAGCATTTCCGGTCACCTGAAACAAAACAAAAAGGATTTTTCTACCCATCGTGGTTTGATGAAAATGGTTGGCCAGAGAAAGCGTTTGCTTTCCTATTTATCTAAAACCAACCTCACAGGCTACCGTGCCCTCATCGAGAAGTTAGGTATCAGGAAATAACCATGACTTAATTATAGCGCTATTCCCAACTTATACGGTTGGGAATAGTTTTTTTGTATGTATACCTTTTGTTATCCTTGTGATTTTAAATGGATAACGTTATCAATTAATCCTCACTTTATTATGAATCTGACACCTATTTCAGTGAAATTCGATATAGGAGACGGTCGTATGGTGACCATCGAAACTGGCAAGTTGGCCCGTCAGGCCGACGGTGCGGTTACGGTGCGTTTAGGTAATTCTATTTTGCTGGCCACTGTGGTAGCAAATAAAGAACCCAAACCAGGCCAGTCTTTTTTCCCCCTTACGGTTGATTACCAGGAAAAATTTGCATCTGCCGGTCGCATACCCGGTTCCTTTTTCAAACGTGAAGGCCGGTTGTCTGATTCCGAGGTACTTATTTCCCGTTTGATTGACCGCGCATTGCGTCCCCTGTTCCCCGACAACTATCTCTGCGAAGTACAGGTACTCGTTACCCTGATATCTTCCGATCCTGAAGTAATGCCTGATGCGCTGGCTTGCCTGGCTGCCTCTGCAGCACTCGCAGTATCTGACGTTCCCATCCAGGAAATCATTTCTGAGGTGCGTGTAGCCCGCATTGATGGCAAAATTGTTATCAACCCTAACCGTACTGAACTGGCTAAGGCCGATATGGACTTCATCATTGGTGCTACCGACAAGAACATCATGATGGTGGAAGGTGAAAGTAAAGAGTGCCAGGAAGAAGACCTGATCAGCGCTATTGAAGCAGCACACGCTGCTATCCGCGTGCAGGTAAAGGCACAGGAAGAACTGCGTGACCTGAAAGGTGTGAAAGGCAAACGTGAATACGCACAACCTCACCAGAACGAAGAACTGAAAGCAAAAGTGGAAGCTTTTGCAAAAGATAAAATTTACCAGGTAGCTAAATCAGCTTCCGCCAAGCACGATCGCAGCGATGCGTTTGCTGCCATTGGTGTGGAACTGAAAGAACACCTGGGCGAATTGCCTGAAGAAGATCAGCCGCTGGTAAAAGAATACCTGCATGATCTGGAAAAAGAAGTGATCCGTAACATGATCCTCGACGAATCCGTTCGCCTGGATGGTCGTGCACTGGACCAGGTTCGTCCGCTGGCAATGGAAACAGACATCCTGCCTTCTCCGCACGGCTCTGCCCTGTTTACCCGTGGTGAAACACAGTCGCTGACTACTGTTACCCTCGGTACGCCGGAAGATGAACTGCTGATCGAAAGCGCAGCTGTTTCCAACTATTCCAAATTCATCCTGCATTATAATTTCCCGCCATTCTCAACCGGTGAGGTGAAAATGATGCGCGGCCCCGGCCGTCGTGAAGTTGGACACGGTAACCTCGCCATGCGCTCCCTGAAACAAATGATGCCAGGCAGCGACTACGCTTATACCGTAAGAGTGGTTTCTGATATCCTCGAATCCAATGGTTCTTCCTCCATGGCTACCGTATGCGCCGGTTCACTGGCACTGATGGACGCAGGCGTTCCTTTGCCTAAGCACGTTTCCGGTGTGGCAATGGGATTGATTTCCCGCGCTTCCGATGGTAAATGGGCAGTATTAACCGATATCCTTGGTGATGAAGATCACCTGGGTGATATGGACTTTAAAGTAACCGGTACCCGCGATGGTATTGTGGGTATACAGATGGACATTAAGGTTGATGGTTTAAGCATGGATGTAATGCGCTCTGCACTGGCCCAGGCCAAGAAAGGCCGCCTGCATATTGTGGAAGCCATGTACGAAGCATTCCCTGCTGCACGTCCTGAACCTAAACCACATGCACCACGCATGGAGAAGATCATTATTGACCGCGAATTTATCGGCGCAGTGATCGGACCCGGTGGTAAAATTATACAGGAGATCCAACGCGAAACCGGTACTACCATCAACATCGAAGAAGTTGGTGAAACCGGTGAAGTTAGCATCTTCTCTTCTCAGAAGGAAAGTCTCGATAAAGCGGTAGCATGGGTAAAAGGCATCATCGCTGTACCTGAAGTAGGGGAAGTTTATGAGTCTGTTGTTAAATCCATCATGCCTTATGGTGCTTTTGTTGAGTTCATGCCTGGTAAACAAGGCTTGCTCCACATCTCCGAAGTTTCCTGGAAACGCCTGGAAACAATGGAAGGTGTGCTGACAGAAGGTGAAAAAGTAAAAGTGAAGCTCACTGGTACAGATCCTAAAACCGGTAAATTTAAGCTGAGCCGCAAAGTGCTGATGCCTAAACCAGACGGTTATGTGGAAAGACCTGAACGCGAAGAGCGTGGTGACGACAGGCGCGATTTCCGTGATCGCGGCGATCGTGACCGTGGTGGTGATCGTGGCGACAGACGTGGTCCCCGTGACGACAGACGTGGCGGCGATGACAGACGCGGTGGTGGCGACAGACGTGATTTCAATCGTGACGACAGACGTGGCGGCGGAGATTACAACTCCCGTCCTGAAAAACCACAAGAGCCTACCTTTGATGCCGAATAGGCGCTGTTATAGCTAGCAGATAACTGGAATTAAATAAGAAAAAAAGCTGCCCCGACTGGGGCAGCTTTTTTTATGAACTATCTCTTCGTTAGTTGCTCTACCCTGAATGTACTTTCCCTGAATATTTCCCGGCCGCTGTTTAAGCGAAATACCCGGTAGTTATTGCCATCAATCGGTTCCGCAATCATTTTGTAGGCAGGCTGGAGGGCCTTTGTACTCCGGTCTATTACCCGCACCATCCCGGCGGCCAGCAGATCCGGTAAAATCTCTTCCACATAGGGCAACATAATGCCGCCATCTTCTGCCCATAACATGTTCATTTTTCCCGTACTATAGCTGAAGTCCTTATTGGTGCTATCTTCCAGGTAACAATATGCCTTACGGAAATGGTTGCCCATATCAATGGCATTTAAACGGGTAAACTGCACACTGCTAAATACCTTGTTACTATACCTGGCATTGCGGAGGGTAGTGTCCATGGTTTCCATATAATCACGGAGATTACTGCGCTCAAATATCAGTGTTACATTTTCGGTCTGGTACACAATAGAATCGGTAATAGGTGCTGGCGGCTGCTTGATTTTGATGATCTGGGCCATTCCGGATAGCGACAAGGCTATACCGGCCAGCAGAAGGAACAGTGGTTTCATAGGATATTTTATATTATTTATTAATCAAATATAATAAAAAAGCAGAAAGCTAAAAGCGGAAAGCAAAAAGCTATTGTAACGAATGATAAATGTGAATATTTTATATCTGCTTAGATCATTCGCTACAATAGCTTTTTGCTTTCCGCTTTTAGCTTTCTGCTTATCTTTGCGGCCTATGTCTTACATTGCTATTACGATGCACGCAGGTGCGCATCAAACGGATCTGTTGATTGCACAGTTATCTGAAGTGGGTTACGAGGGATTTGAAGAGCAGGCAGCGGCCCTGGTAGGGTATATCCCGGAAACGGATTTTGATGAAGCTGTACTGCAGGAAATTTTGCAGCCTTACGGGGTTGCCTATACGAAAGAAACTATTTTGCCTGCTAACTGGAATGCAGTGTGGGAGAGTAATTTTCAACCGGTACAGGTAGATGATTTTTGTGGTATACGGGCGGCATTTCACCCTCCGTTTTCGCCGCAACCAGCCTATGAAATCGTGATTACGCCTAAGATGTCGTTTGGTACGGGTCATCATGCCACTACTTCTTCCATGATAAAACTGATGGAATCCATCGGTTTTGAGGGTAAAAAGGTGTTTGATTTCGGCACCGGTACCGGGATACTCGCTATCCTGGCGGAAATGATGGGAGCGGCCACTGCAGACGCTATCGACTATGATGAATGGGCGGTGAATAATACCCTGGAAAATATCGAAGCCAACAAAATGAGTACCGTAAAAGTATGGCAGGCCGACCGCCTTGATGCCATTACCGAAAAATATGATATATTGCTGGCGAATATCAACTGTAACATCCTGTTACAATTTATGGGGGATATGCGCGGACTGGTACAACCCGGTGGCAAACTGCTGTTAAGTGGCATTTTAACTACCGACGAAACGAAAATCACCGTAGCAGCAGCATCTCATGGATTTGTACCGGAGCGGAAAATTGAAAAGGATAACTGGCTCGCCCTCCAATTTGGGGTACCGGTAGCATAATAGATTAAAAGTTACATATGAAAAGTGTTGATAATCCAACTTTTGTGTTACAATCTTTTCTAATATTGTCGCTATTTTAACAGAGAATTTGTTATCTTAGCATTCCTAACTTGTAGTGATGGTAGAAATTTTATTGCTTATTTGTGCTTATCTGATAGGATCTGTTCCCACAGCTGTTTGGGTAAGTAAAGGCGTTTTTGGTATGGATATCAGGGAGTATGGTAGCGGCAACGCCGGGGCTACCAATACTTTCAGGGTACTGGGTCCGAAAGCGGGTACCTTTGTAATGGTGGTAGACATGCTGAAAGGCGTCTTGGCGGTTCGTTTAGCTTATCTGGCTCCTTACTATCACGATCCCGAAAATCTTACACAGCTGGTAAATCTCCAGATAGGTCTGGGACTGGCTGCTGTAGTTGGCCATATTTTCCCGATCTGGGCGAATTTTAAAGGTGGTAAAGGTATTGCCACCCTGTTTGGTCTCGTACTGGCCATACAGCCGCTGGTAGCATTGTGCTGCGTAGGCGTATTTTTAATGATCCTCTTCTTAACAAGATATGTATCGCTCAGTTCAATTATAGCCAGTATTGCTTTCCCGATACTGATCCTGTATATCTTTAATGAGCCGGAGATATTTTATCGCATCTTTGCTATTGCTGTGGCGCTGATGGTGGTATTGACCCACCAGAAAAACATTACGCGGTTATTGAAAGGTGTGGAAAGTAAAGTACCGTTATTTAAAAACAAAAAGGACAAAAACTAGTTATAGTTATATAACAAAAGCATGAAGCAGGAAGCTATGGCCATAAATTGTGCATGCTTTTTGCTTTGTGCTTTTTGCGTTTACGCAACTTAAATTAATGCTCCCATGAAAAAGTATGTCTTATTCTTTACTGCCAGCCTTGCATTGGGCGCCTGTAGCCGCGTTCCTATCACTGGTCGCAGTCAGTTGAACCTCATTCCTGAAAGCACCATGCAGTCAATGGCCCTGCAGGAGTACCAGTCGTTCCTGTCATCTAACAAGGTAGTGGCACAAACCACCAGTAAAGACGCTGAAATGGTTAAAAGGGTAGGCCAGCGTATTGCTCTTGCCGTTACCAATTACATGAACCAGCATAACATGGGCAATGAAGTTGCCAATTATAAATGGGAATTTAACCTGGTGGATAATAAGGAAGTAAACGCCTGGTGTATGCCCGGTGGTAAGGTAGTAGTATATACCGGTTTATTACCTGTTACCCAGAATGAAACCGCGTTGGCCTGTGTAATGGGGCATGAAATTGCGCATGCGATTGCGCGTCATGGTAACGAACGTATGAGTCAGGGCTTGGCCATGCAGGGAATACAAATGGCAGGCGCCGTTGCCCTGAATAAAAACCCTACTGCCGTAAACCTGTTCAACCAGGCATTTGGTGTAGGCGGTAACATGGGTATGCTGGCATTTTCCCGGGGCAATGAGCTGGAAGCAGATCACCTGGGCGTTATATTCATGGCTATGGCCGGATACAACCCGCAGGAATCTATTCCTTTCTGGACTCGTATGGCGAATATGAGCCAGGGCCAGAAGCCACCTGAATTCCTGAGCACACACCCCAGCGATGCAACCCGTGTACAGAAATTACAACAACTGATGCCGGAAGCAATGAAGTATTATACGCCGGCCAGAAAAGCATAAGGCTGAAAGCATAAAGCTAAAAGTTATTGAGGCGAATGATCAGAGCGAGTGTTATCCCGCTTTAATCATTCGCCTCAATAACTTTTAGCTTTATGCTTTCAGCTTTACGCCTTCTCTGTAAGTATTTCTATCACTTTTTTATTCTTCTGTACTTTCATTTTATCCGGTACATGCGTCAGGATTTCTTTCTTGAAAGCCTCTATCAGTGCTTGTTTGATAAAATGCCGGTGTGTAACCAGGCTGATTTCCCTTACCGGTTCCGGTGCTTTGAAATAGCGCACCATATTTAATTGCCGCGTGGTGAGGTCCTGTAGGGAAAGTTCCGGTAAAATGGTATATCCTTCATTCAGATCCACCATTCTTTTCAGTGTTTCCACACTGCCGGTATTGTATTCCAGGTTCTTATTGTCGCCCATAGTGAATTTATCCTTGCAGATATTCAGCACCTGGTTACGCATACAATGACCTTCGTTCAGCAACCATACATCCTTGATGTCCAGCTCTTCGGCTTTTACTATTTTCTTTTCGTACAGGGCATTGCTTTTGGCGGTATACACCACAAACGACTCATAAAATAAAGGATGTTCTTCCAGGTGGGGATTATGCAGGGGAGTGGCCAGCAATCCGCAATCCAGCAGTTCCTGTTTCAGTTGCTGCATGATCTGCTCTGTGGGATATTCCCAGATCTCGAGCTTTACCTTCGGGTATTTTTTCATGAACCCGGTGAGTATGCGGGGAAGCAGGTAGGGCGCCAGCGTAGGGATGATACCCACCTTGAGGGTACCCTGCACCTCCTTTTTCTGGTCAGTGATGATTTCGCGGATGCGGGCATTTTCCTTGATAATGATCCTTGCCTGCGCTATCACGGAAACGCCTATTTCAGTAGGGACTACGGGGAGTTTGCTACGGTCAAACAGTTTTATGCCTAGTTCGTCCTCCAGTTTCTGGATCTGCATGCTCAGTGTCGGCTGGGTAACAAAACACTTCTCTGCAGCCATGATAAAACTTCTGTAGGTATCTACCGCAACAATGTACTCCAATTGAACTGTCGTCATTTTCCTCTAAATTGATAGCGCAAAGGTATCAATAAAATCTATAGGAAGGGGGGCGGAATTTAGAATTACGAATTTCAAATTACGTATTTGTCAGAAGATAGTAAACGCAAAGATGATCCTTCGCCGTATTTCTTCTCACAAATACGTAATTCGTAATGCTAAAATATTCTGTATCTGTATTTGATCTTTTCTGTATTACTGTACAGTTCCCGGATGTTGATGGAAGCCTGTATTTCTCCCACTGCCTCTGTTTTCAGGTTTCTGAATTCGGCCTGTTTGGCATCGATGATGCTTTTATCGGCCAGGCCATTATCCTGGGCAATTTTGAGGGAGTTATTCACCTTGGTATAATAAGAATCCAGCAGGGTAAAGTATTCGTTATATAAGTTCTCGAACCGTTTGGTTTGCAGTACCAGGTCTTCCAGCTGGTTATTTACTTCTTTCAGGGAAGAATTTTCGCGCAGCAGGGATTCGTAGTCTACCCGTTTACCCTTGGTATATTTTGTTTCCAGCTGGTTGAAGTAATCGACTACTTTTTCTTTTTTGAAATCGAAGAAGTATTCGTTCATCGTTTGGCTCAGGCCCTGATTACCTTTCTGCGGCGCCGGGAACTTCATGGAAGTAGCGGTGAAAGACAGGTGGTCGAACAGGTTGTCCTGCAGCAGGCTAAGCTGGTCTTTATTAAAGTTCAGGCCATATTCGAATTTCTGATTGGCATCATTTAATGCAGTGTAGTATACTACATATTTGTTGAGCTCTTTTTCAAAATCCTGTAATGACTTCTGATTGATTTGCTTGTTGTTTACACTCACGCTGTGCAGGAAGTTCATCACAGAGTTGGCAATGGCCAGCGGAGGTGTAAGCGAGGTAAAGCTCTGGAAGATCGGGCTGTTGATGATGGATTTGGTGGATTCCACAATCTTTGAATTCTTCTCTCCCTTATCGCTTTTATTTTTCAGGATGATCTTTTCTACCAGTTCCACGATACGGTCGCTCAGGGAAAATCCGAGGGCCTTACTTTCCGGGTTGTTCAACGAGGTGATGAATACGTCGAGATTGTTGGTAGTAGTACGGGATTTTAGATCGATGATTTTTTTATTAAGTAAATAGTAAGTTTCACTGGCATTGATGATATTATTCTTTATCAATTCATACTTAGTGATGTTATCGATTTCCTTTCCCTGCAGGAGGGCCTGTATGGCGGTAGAGTTTTGTTTGTCGTTATCCGTGATCCGCTGTACTTCTTCCATGAGTTTGCGGATAGTGGTATCCTGTGTTTTGATAACTGGAGCAACGGTGCCTTTCAGTTCCGGGTCCTGCGCATGCGCAGTGTGGAAAGTGAACAGGAGAACAAACGGGGCTGGAATAACTTTGATCCATCGGCAGGACCTTAACTTCAGAGCCAGTTGTACTAACGGCAATGGAACATAAAGCTTGTCAGTCAAGCGCTTGTCATGCTTCATCTCCGTTGGTAGGTGTTTTAACATGTTGTTTTTGCTTTTTGTTAACAAAAATTTAAGAAAATATGATGCCAAAAACATCATCAGGCAAAGATAAATAATTAATAACAGTTAAAATTAAATCATGATAGGTGGTGAAATTATGCTTTCCTGCGATATATTTTGAATTATCGGCAGGTGAGTTACCTTTGCGTCCAAATTTGATCCACTTTCATGCTTAATAACAAAAAGATAGTGGTTGTATTACCGGCCTACAACGCAGCACTTACGCTGGAAAAAACATTCCGGGAGATTCCTTTTGAAATCGTAGACGATGTGGTATTGGTGGACGATGCCAGTAAAGACGATACCCTTGAGGTGGGCAGACAACTGGGCATTAAACACCTGATCCGCCATGATAAGAACAAGGGTTATGGCGGTAACCAGAAATCCTGTTATAACAAAGCCCTGGAGCTGGGGGGAGATATAGTAGTGATGCTGCATCCCGATTATCAATACACGCCCAAGCTGATTACAGCGATGTGCAGTATTATTGCCAACGACGTGTACCCGGTGGTATTTGGGTCCAGGATCCTGGGAAAAGGAGCCCTGAAAGGGGGGATGCCCATGTATAAGTATATATTTAATCGTTTCTTAACATTGACACAGAATATCCTGATCGGTCAGAAACTGAGTGAATATCATACAGGATACAGGACTTTTTCGGCAGAAGTACTTCGTAATATCAACTATATGGCTGATAATGACGATTTTGTGTTTGATAATGAAATGGTTTCGCAGATATTTATGAAAGGATACGATATTGCGGAAGTGACTTGTCCTACCAAATATTTTGACGAGGCCTCCAGTATCAACTTCAAGCGCAGCGCCATTTACGGCCTGGGCGTATTAAGAGTATCGCTGCAACATCGTTTACATATGTGGGGTATCATCAAGGGAAAGATTTATTAAAAATATTAATATAGCAAGTGGGTTTAGCGCAACAGTATAATTTAGCGGGGAAGTATCTGAAGTATTATTTTACTTCCGGCAATCGTCACGATGTACATTCACCTTTTGTATATTCACTGATAGAAGACGTATTGCTGGATAAAAAGCAGCATCCTGCTTTCAGGGAAATAGAACAGTTGCGCAAACAGTTACTGCAAAGTGATGAAACGCTTCAGGTCACTGACCTGGGCGCCGGGTCGCTGATATCAGCCGGTAATGAACGCCGGGTACGGGATATCACCCGTTATGCGGCAAAACAGCCCAAATTCGGGCAGTTATTCTACCGGCTGATACAATACCTCCAACCGGGGCGTATCCTCGAACTGGGGACTTCTATGGGCCTTTCTACCGCCTATATGGCAAAGGCAGCACCCAAGGCCCGCGTATATACTATTGAGGGATGCCCTAATATCGCAGCAAGGGCGGCAAAGAATTTTGAATCCCTGCATCTCAGCAACATCACCCAGGTAACAGGAAACTTTGATACGGTACTGCCTGATGTATTAAAGCAAATGCAGTTGCCCGACTGGGTGTATATAGACGGTAATCACCGCAAGGAACCTACGCTGGCATATTTTGAGCAGTGCCTTCAGTTTGCGGACGAATATTCTGTTTTTATTTTCGACGACATACACTGGACGCCTGATATGGAAGCCGCCTGGCATATCATACAGGATCATCCGCAGGTGACCATGACCATTGACCTGTTTTTTATAGGCCTGGTATTTTTCCGTAAGGATTTTAAAGTGAAACAGCATTTTACATTGAAATACTGATTTTGTGGTAGTATATTGGGTATAAATTCCCCGATATGCGCTACCTGAAAATCCTCCTTCTGGCCTGCCTGCTGTCTACCGGTATGGTAGCGGCCGCACAGGACTTTTCACAGTATACCTACCAAACGTTTAGCCGTAAAGGTGATACGCTGCGTTACCGTCTTTTGTTGCCGGCGAATTATAAACCCCGCAAGAAATACCCGTTGATCGTTTTTTTGCATGGGGCCGGTGAAAGAGGATCAGATAATAATGCGCAGCTGCTGCATGGCGGGGAGATGTTCCTGCGCGACAGCATACGGCAAAATTATCCCGCCTTTGTACTTTTCCCGCAATGCCCGGTTAATCAAACCTGGGCGCCCATGCGGTTTGACCGCGACAGCACCGGGAAAGTGATCCGGGCTGATTTCCCGCTGGATGGCGATGCAACGCCCCCTACCGCGTTACTTAACCCCCTGCTGGATAGTTTGCTGGCCAGCGGAAAAGTAGATACCAAACGGGTGTACATCGGAGGTTTGTCGCTGGGTGGTATGGGTACTTTTTATATGATCACTACCCGCCCCGGGCTATTTGCCGCAGCCTTCCCCATTTGCGGGGCCGGCAATGTAGCTGAAGCAGGCCGTTTTGCTAAGAAAGTGCCGGTATGGATTTTCCACGGAGGCGAGGATAAAGTAGTGCCCGTGGAAGCTTCCCGTGCCTATCATGCCCAACTGAAATCGCTGGGCGCTGAAGAAAAATATACAGAATATCCCGGAGTGGGACACAACAGCTGGGATAATGTTTTTGTGGAGCCGGAGTTAATGAACTGGCTGTTTCAACACAAGAAATGACGCGGAGTTTGTCTTGCCCAGGATTAACAGTGATTATGATGATTTTCAGGATTTTTTCTTTGATGATTTAAAAAGATTAGCGAAGACAGAAGCGAGTATCCGCTTTTTTCTTCGCTAATCTTTTTAAATCGAAAATAAAATCTAAAAATAAATCCTGTAAATCATCATAATCACTGTTAATCCTGGGCAAGACAATCCTGGGCAAGACAAAATCTGCTGCATTAGCCACCCCCCAGCGCGCGATATAACGATACCATTCCCTGGTATACATTCCGCCGGGTAGTTACCAGCGCCAGTTCTGCTTCCAGTACGCTTTTTTGTGCGGTAATCACTTCCAGGTAGTTGGCGTAACCGGTAGTGAACAATATGTTGGCGGTAGATACTGCCTGCTGTAATACCAATACCTCCTTGCTTTTCAGGGTAAATGCCTCCTGCTGGTTTTCTACTTTATTTAATGCCGATGCTACCTCCTGGTAACCATTTACAATTGCCTGCTGATAGTCGTAAAATGCCGTATAGGCGTTGGCGGTACTGATATTGTATTGTGCTTTTATTTGTTTTTTATTGAAGACGGGTGCTGCCAGGTTACCCACGGCGCCCCAGGCGATCGACGCGGGTGACTGAAACAGCAGGCCCGCCTTAAAGGCGTTAAAGCCTGCATAGGGGGTGATGGTAAAAGAGGGAAGGAAGGCTGCTCTTGCCGCTTTAACATCTGCTTTAGCCGCCGTTAATTCCAGTTCTGCACGTTGTACATCCGGGCGTTGCAGCAGCAGGCTGCCGGGGATCCCGCTTTTAATGATACCCGGCAACACCTGTGCATCTTTCACAGCGCTGCGCATAATGGGTTGTGGCAGCCGGCCCAGGAGAGCATTCAGCTGATTTTCAAGGGAGGCAATTTCCTGTTTTACGCCAAATTCCAGTGCCTGTGTACTGAGTAATTGCGCGGTAAACTGTTGTACTGCCAGCTCAGTAGCCCTGCCCCCTGCCTTTTGGATGTGTACTGTGGCTACGGCTGTTTCCTGTAATGTAATGTTACGCTGAATGATGGCCAGTTCATTGTCCATAGCAGTGAGCTCATAATATAAGCCGGTTACGCCTGCCACTATCTGCGTTATCAACAACCGGCGTCCCTGCCGGCTGCCCAGGAAGCGGGCGTAAGCCGCCTGCCGCTGACTTTTCAGCTTACCCCACAAATCTATTTCCCAGCTGCTTCGTAAGCCGGCAAAATATTCGGGCGTAGGCCCCGGGATACGCTGGTCCTTGCTGATGTTGGGCGAAAGGTTGGTATCGTAGTTACCCACCCCGTTGAGGGTATAATCGGCATATTTATCTACGCCGGCCGACAGGGCCACGTTTAATGAAGGCAGCCATGCATTCTTTGCCATCATGAGGTTGGCTTGCGCGGTGGTAACCCGTTGCGCGGCCGACAGGAGGTCGAAGTTATTATGAAGCGCCGTATCAATGAGCGTGCGCAGGTGCGGATCGCTGAATACCTGTGAAAAGGTATGCAGTGATAAGGTATCTGCGGTGTAACCGGTAATAACGGGAACGGTAATACGTTCCGGCAGCGACAGTTCCTTTTGCGTGCTGCAGGCCACCGTAGCAGTGGCCATGCAGGCGTATAAGGTGTATTGATATAATCGTTTATTCATTGGTGTAAGCTTTTAGTTCAACATTTTTTTTCCTGATCATGGAGGCAAACAGCACATATAGTCCGGGTATGATCAGTACACCGAAAATGGTTCCTATAAGCATACCACCGGCGGCGGCGGTACCAATGGAACGGTTACCCATAGCGCCTGCACCGGAAGCAATACAGAGCGGGATGAGGCCCGCAATGAATGCAAAGGAGGTCATGAGAATAGGACGCAGCCTGGATACGGCGCCTTCTTTGGCAGCAGCCAGTATGGTAGCGCCATGTTTATTTTTGAGAATGGCAAATTCCACAATGAGGATAGCATTTTTCCCCAGCAAGCCAATCAGCATCACAAGTGCTACCTGTGCGTAGATATTGTTTTCCAGGCCCAGCAGTTTCAGCGAGAAAAATGCACCAAAGATGCCCGCGGGCAGCGACAATAATACCGGCAACGGCAGCAAAAAGCTCTCGTATTGCGCAGCGAGTAACAGGTATACAAACACCAGTACGATGATGAAAATGTAAATGGCCTGGTTGCCGGACAGGATCTGTTCTCTTGTCATACCGCTCCACTCATAGCTATAGCCTCTCGGCAATTCTTTAGCAGCTACTTCCTGCACGGCTGCAATTGCCTGGCTGCTGCTGAATCCCGGTTTGGCGTCGCCATTGATCATGGCGGCTGTGTACATGTTATAGCGGGTGAGTTGTTCCGGTCCGTATACGCGTTCCAGTTTTACAAAGTCCGAGTAGGATACCATTTCGCCGCGGTCATTTTTAACGTAGAGGCGCAGCAGGTCGTCCGGTTTGGTGCGATAGTGGGGATCTGCCTGTACCATTACTTTGTACATTTGTCCGAAGCGGATAAAGTTGGAAGCATAAAAACTTCCCATCAGTGTTTGCAGGTTGCTCATGGCATTTTCTATGCTCACCCCTTTTTTGGCAGCCATGGCCTGGTCTACATGGATCAGGTATTGGGGGAACTCTGCGTCAAAGCTGGTAAAGGCGCTGCCTATTTCCGGTCTTTTTTTCAGTGCGTCAATGAATTGATTGGTAACCTGGGCAGTTTGCCGCAAATCGCCGCTACCGCTTTTATCGAGCAGGCGTAATTCAAAACCGCTGGAGTTACCGAAGCCCGGAACCGTAGGAGGGGGGAAGAATTCTATACTGGCATCTGCCACACCGGCGGTGAGCTTTTGCAGTTGTTCGATGATATCCTGTACGGATGCTTTACGCTGATCCCATGGTTTCAGGTTTACCATGCCCATACCATAGGAGGCGCCGGCCACCTCATTTACCAGGCTGTATCCTGCCAGTGTGGATACAGATTCCACTTCGCCCAGCCGGGCGGCAATGGTCTGTACCTTGTCGAGCACTTCTTCGGTGCGCTCTACGGTAGCGCCGGGAGGCGTGGTAACGTTTACGTAGATCATGCCCTGGTCTTCCGTAGGAATAAACCCTGAAGGCAGCACCGCGCTGATACCCCAGGTAGCTGCAAAGAAAAATACAAGACAAGCCAGTGTGATGAGTCTCCTGCCGGCGATAAAGCTGATTAATTTGGCATATTTATTTTCGGTGGCATTATAGCCTTTGTTGAAGCCGTTAAAGAACCGTTGCAGGAGAGTCTTCTTACGGGGTTTGCCATGTGTGTCTTTCAGCATAATGGCACAGAGTGCAGGCGTTAGCGTTACTGCATTGATGCCTGAGATAACGATGGAGATGGCCAGCGTGAGTGAAAACTGCCTGTAAAACACACCTACCGGTCCGGATAGAAACGCCACCGGTATAAACACCGCCGACATCACCAGCGTGATGGCTACCAATGCACCGCTGATTTCTTTCATCGCCGCCAGCGTCGCTTCCATGGGCGGCAAATGTTCCTCGCTCATTTTTACGTGTACTGCTTCCACCACTACAATAGCATTATCTACCACGATGCCAATGGCCAGTACGAGTGCAAAGAGGGTGAGCAGGTTAATGGAGAAGCCCATCATCTGCATAAATGCCAGTGTGCCTATCAGGGCTACAGGCACGGCCAGCGCCGGGATCAGGGTAGAGCGGAAATCCTGCAGGAAAATGAAAACCACGATAAACACCAGGAGGAATGCTTCGAACAGGGTACGCACTACTTCATGAATGGAGGCGTCCAGGAAGCGGGATACATCATAGTTGAAGTTGAAGGTCATGCCCGGCGGGAACGAGGTGTTTTTCATTTCTTCCATTTTCGCCTTTACGTTGTTGATCACTTCGCGGGCATTGGAGCCGGGGCGTTGTTTCAGCATAATAGAGGCAGATGGTTTGCCATCTGTTTTAGACACCATGCTATAGGTAAGCGAGCCAAATTCAACGTCTGCCACATCTTTGAGGTGGAGTACGGAACCATCCTGTCCGGCGCGTAAAACGATCTGCTGGTATTGTTCCGGTTCAAAGAATTTACCGGTATAGCGTAATACATATTGCAGCATCAGCGGATTTTTATCAGAGCTTTCGCCTGTTTTACCCGGCGCTGCTTCAATATTTTGTTTGCGGATGGCCTGGATCACTTCATCGGCCGATACGTTGTAAGCCAGCATACGGTCGGGTTTCAGCCATATGCGCATGGCATATTCCTTGGCGCCCATGATTTCCGCGCGACCTACGCCATCGATGCGTTTGAGTTCCTGGAGTACGTTGATATCAGCAAAGTTGTAAATGAACTGTTCATCGAGGGAGGTGTCTTCGCTCATGATGTTGAGGTACAACAGCATGCTGTTTACTTCTTTCTCGGTGGTAACCCCGGCTTTGATTACTTCTTCCGGTAATTCATCAATAATGGTAGCCACGCGGTTTTGCACGTTTACCGCGGCCTGGTCGGGATCGGTGCCCACCTGGAAAAATACCTGGATAACGGTGATCCCGTCGTTGCTGGATACGGACGACATGTACGTCATGCCCGGCACCCCGTTAATAGCCCTTTCCAGCGGGGTGGATACTGCTTTCGCAGATACTTCCGCATTGGCGCCGGTATATTTAGCCGTTACCGTTACAGAGGGCGGCACAATATCCGGGAACTGGGTAACCGGCAATGTGAACAGTGCCAGTAAGCCTACCAGTGTGATAATAAGCGATATGACCAGTGACAGCACCGGTCGTTTTATAAAAGTTTCAAACATTGTTCCTTGATTTCAGCTAAAAAGCAGTGTGATTATAAACTCAGTAAACTATCCATGGACATATTGCGCGGCGAAATCCGGATACCGTCACGGATGTTGCGTACGCCTTCACACACAATACGTTCCCCGGGTTGCAGACCGGATTTAACGATGTAGAAATGTGCAAAGCGGGCGGCGGGGATAAAGTTTTTCATCTTCACTTTATTGGAGGCATCTACTACGAATACGTAGTTTTTGTCCTGCATTTCGAACACTGCTTTTTGCGGGATAATGACGGCGCTATCCATTTCAGTGGTGAGCCGCACTTTTCCGCTGGCGCCATGTTTAAGGAGTTTGGAGGGATTGGGAAAGCGGGCACGGAAGGCGATGGAGCCCGTGTTTTCTTCAAATTCGCCTTCTATGGTTTCTATTTTCCCGGAATGATGATAATCGGTACCATCGGCCAGCACCAGCGCTACCTGGCGGTAGCTGTTGTCGCCTTTGGCCAGGGCTTTATTATATTGGAGATATTCTGTTTCTGATACATTGAAATAAGCATATATTTCCCGTGTATCCGACACCGTAGTTAGCAGGGAGCCTTCGCTGATGAGGCTTCCTTTCTTCAGCGGAATGCGGTCAACGATACCATCAAACGGTGCACGGATGCAGGTATACGACAGGTGCATTTCGGCATTGGCGGTAGCGGAGCGGGCTTCTTCAATTTTGGCCTGCGCTGCGGCGAGTTTGGCATTCGCCACTTCCAGCTCGGAGGGCGCTACTACTTTTTTATCTACCAGTAAGGTAACACGGTCCACTTCCAGTGCAGCGGCTTTGCTTTCTGCAATTACGCTGCTGAGTATTGCTTTTGCTTTGGCCAGTTCTGCACGGTATTCTGCGTCGCTGATGCCAAAAAGCAGTTGTCCTTTTTTTACTTCCTGTCCTTCATCAATGTATATTTTATCGAGGAAGCCGTTTACACGGGCACGTATTTCAACATTTTGCACTGCCTGGATGTCGGTAACATAGGAGCGGTGAAGGATGGTATCTTTTGTTCCCAGTATGGTAACCGGTAAGGATTTTAATTCCTCTTTGTTGGTACTTTCTCCTTTGGTGGCGCAGCCAGCCATGAAAAGAGCGATCAGCGATGTAATGATCCCTGTATATTGACGCATAGCAATAAGATATTGATCCCGGTTTGACCGGAATAAGTGAATACAACACAGTAAGACGCTAATCCGCTACGGTAGCGGATAATGTGGACATCTTCCTAAATAAAAAGTAATTACAGCGGAAAACAGTGTTGTATTCAGAACGGTGTAAACCGGAAGAGGAAAGTGTAGTAAGCAGGCAGAAAGGACTTCTGGCGCTCGTACTCACCGGTTTTGTTAACGGGAATATAAATGCTGCGAGCAGTATTATCTGCATCGAGGTAGGCAATACGCGTGGCAGTACTTACCTGTGGAGCGCTGGCAGAGAGGTACCAGCGTGTTTTACGGCGATGTTTGGTAATATGCCATACATCTGTTCCATCGTCGTCTGCCTCCAGGTGTACCGGAATTTTATGAACGATGCGCAGCAGCTGATCCTGCTGTGATTGTTGTACGGTGATATCGTGCAACAGAAAATGGCGATGTGCTGCAAACGTGGGCAGGGCACCGGTTACCAGCTGCAAACATAGCAGGAAACAGACAGTTGCCCAGTGTTTTAATATGTGTACACGTTCGCTCATCAAACCCCAAAATTAATAGATTTTGTTTTATTTGGAGGTTAGTTTATTGTAAAGGAAATATTTTTGGATGACCGGTAAATGAGGAACAGGCTTTTACATTTTTTTGTTGTGGTGGATAGCACTAAAAAAGGCTGTCTCACTTTTAATGAAACAGCCTTACCACTCAGCACAGGATTGAATTGTTAACTATTTGATCGCCTGCATGGCAGATTTCGCGGCAGCTATTGTTGCATCCAGGTCTTCGGTGGTGAGTGCATTACACATAAACCAGCTTTCGAAGGCTGAAGGAGGCAGGTATACACCGCGTTCCAGCATGGCATGGAAGAATCGTTTAAATAATTCATTGTTGGCAGCGGAAGCGGCGCTGAAATCCACGATCGGGTATTCTGTGAAATGTGCGCTCAGCATAGATCCCATCTGGTTAATGCTGTGTACGATGCCGGCTGCGCCAAATGCTTCTTTTAATCCGTTTACGAGGTAGCTGGCTTTTTCTTCCAGTTGCTGATAAATAACCGGGTTATCGTTCAGTGTTTGCAGCAGCGTGTAACCAGCTATCATGGCGATAGGGTTTCCGCTCAAAGTGCCTGCCTGGTATACCTTTCCGGCCGGGGCCAGGTTTTCCATGATTTCTTTCGGGCCTGCCACAGCACCTACAGGCATACCTGCGCCAATGATTTTACCAAAGGTCACCAGGTCGGCTTTGATACCCAGTAATTCCTGTGCGCCGCCGCGTGCGAGCCTGAAACCGGTCATCACCTCATCAAAAATGAGCAGGATATTATTAGCGTCACAAATTGCGCGCAGCCCTTCGAGGAAGCCTGGTTGTGGCAGGATGCAGCCCATATTACCGGCTACCGGTTCTATGATGATGGCGGCAATATCACCTCCATGTTCTGCTACCAGTTGTTCTACTGCGGGCAAGTTATTGTAGGGGGCAGTGAGGGTATCTTCCGCTACAGTAGCGGTAACACCTGGAACAGACTGTATGCCCAGGGTGGCTACGCCACTGCCGGCGCTTACCAGGAACGCATCTGCGTGGCCATGATAGCAACCTTCAAATTTGATAAACTTATTACGTCCGGTATATCCTCTTGCCAGCCTGAGCGCTGTCATACAGGCTTCCGTGCCGGAGTTCACCATGCGTACCATATCAATATTAGGCACCATGGAAACTATGAGCGCTGCTATTTTTATTTCCAGTTCAGTGGGAGCACCAAAAGATGTGGAGTAAGCGGCATATTCCTGTATGGCCTTTATTACCGGCTCATAGGCATGGCCAAGGATCATAGGGCCCCAGGAGTTGATGTAATCAATGTACTGATTGCCATCTACATCGTACATGTAGGCGCCTTTGGCACGTTCCATAAATATGGGAGTGCCGCCTACACTTTTAAATGCGCGTACGGGAGAGTTAACACCGCCGGGAATTACCTGCTTTGCTTTCCCGAATAACATTTCACTTTTGCTGTACATCTGTTGGTGGTTTATTATTTTACGCAAGATACTGAATTATGCATTCAGCAGTTTTACGGCATCTTTGGCGAAGTAGGTAGCAATCAGATCCGCGCCCGCACGTTTTATGCTGGTCATGCTTTCCAGTATGGCCTTGTTTTCATCGAGCCATCCTCTTTCTGCCGCCGCCTTGATCATTGCATATTCGCCGCTTACGTGGTATGCACTAACGGGAACGGTTGTACGGTCTTTAATAATGCGCATTATATCGAGGTAGGCCATCGCAGGTTTTACCATTACAATGTCTGCGCCTTCTTCAATATCTATCAATGTTTCCTTGATGGCTTCCCTTGAATTGGCGTAGTCCATCTGGTATGTTTTTTTATCGCCGAAGCCGGGAGCGGAATCCAGTGCATCGCGGAACGGGCCGTAAAAACAGGAGGCATATTTGGCGCTGTAGGCCATGATGCCTGTTTTGTCGAAGCCATTTTCTTCGAGAATATTACGGATAGCGAGAATACGGCCGTCCATCATATCGCTGGGCGCTACAAAATCGGCGCCTGCCTGTGCATGGCTGAGACTCATACGTGCCAGTACTTCCACGGTAGGATCGTTCACAATTTCTGTGCCGTCCACAATACCATCATGACCATAGGAAGAGTAAGGATCCAACGCTACGTCGGTCATTATCACCATTTCAGGAATGGCATTTTTAATGCCGCGAATGGTGCGCTGCATCAGCCCGTCCGGGTTAACGGCTTCTGTTCCTTTGTTATCTTTTACGTTGTCCGGTGCTTTTACAAACAACAATACACTTTTAATACCCAGGCTCCAGAGTTCCCTGGCTTCTTTAATAGTAAGGTCAAGAGAGTATCTGAAATAACCTGGCATAGAGCTGATCTCTTCCTTCACATTTTCTCCTTCGGTAACAAATAACGGCGCTATAAAGTCGCTTGGTTTCAATATTGTTTCCGCCACCATTGCACGAATGGCGGGAGATACCCTTAAAATTCTGTTTCTTCTGATCATCGTTATAAAAATTTATTGTTTTATATCGTTTGCTTAGTCCAGTCGCGTGGTTTCAAAAACTCCTGCAGCTGTGCTTCCGGGCTGCCCGGGGTGGTATGAAAATCGTACTCCCAGCGGGCTACCGGTGGCAGGCTCATGAGAATAGATTCGGTGCGGCCATTTGTTTTTAAACCAAAAAGTGTTCCTCTGTCGTGAATAAGATTGAACTCTACATAACGCCCACGTCTATACGCCTGCCAGCTTCTGTGGGCTTCTGTATAGGGTAGTTGCTTTGTTCTTTCCACAATCGGGAGGTATGCTTCCAGGAAGGCTTTGCCATTAGCGATGGAAAAAGCCAGCCGTTGTGCTGCGGTGGTATTTTCATCCGGGCGCAGGTAGTCGTAAAATATACCACCTATGCCGCGGGCTTCGTTGTTACGATGTTTATTCACAAAATACTCATCGCAGTGTTGTTTATATTTTGGATAAAGTTCTGCTCCGAATGGATCACAGGCATTTTTGAAGGTTGTATGAAAATGGATACCATCCTTTTCGTCGAGATAGTAGGGCGTAAGATCGGCTCCGCCGCCAAACCAGCTGTCTTTCAGTGTTCCATCGGCTTCATACAGTTCAAAATAGCGGAAGTTAGCATGTACGGTAGGAACAAATGGATTCAGGGGATGAATCACCAGGGAGATGCCACAGGCCATAAACTGGCTGTTGGTAACACCAAACTGTTGTGCCATGGCTTCCGGCAGGTCGCCATGTACGATAGAGGTGCTCACGCCTCCTTTTTCAAATACGTTGCCGTCGGCGATTACACGTGATTTGCCGCCGCCGCCGCCGGGCCTTTCCCAGAGATCTTCCCGGAAGGTAGCTTTGCCGTCTGCTTTTTCCAGGGCTGCACAGATGTCATCCTGCAAACCGTGGATAAACGTGATGAATTCGTTTTTAATGCTCATGGTAAAATTTATCCGTGTGCTTTAACTGTTTCTACAAATGCTTTGGCATGATCTACCGGTACATTCGGTAAAATACCGTGGCCCAGGTTAGCAATGTAACGTTGTCTGCCAAACCCTTTCAGCATTGCTTTCACCGCTTTTTCAATTTCAGGAATGGGAGCCAGCAGTTTGGCCGGATCAAAGTTTCCCTGCAGGGTGATGTTGCTGCCGGCAAATTGCCGTGCCAGTTCGGGTTTGATGCACCAGTCGATACCGAGGCCATGGGCGCCGGTAGCGGCCATATCTTCCAGCGCAAACCAGGCGCCTTTGGCAAATACGATGGTAGGGCAAACATCTTTCATCGCCGCTACGATCCGGCGGATATATTGCAAAGAAAATACTTCGAAATCCTGCGGACTGAGCAGGCCGCCCCATGAATCAAATACCTGTACGGTATCGGCTCCTGCGGCTACCTGTGCTTTCAGATAAGCGATCGTGGTATCGGTGATCATCTGCAACAGTTGATGCGCTACAGCAGGTTGTTGATAGCAGAATGCTTTTGCTTCATCAAAAGTTTTGGAACCCTTACCCTGTACCATGTAGCAGAGTAAAGTCCAGGGAGCGCCACCAAAGCCAATCAGCGGCACGCGGCCATCGAGTGTTTTTTTGGTGAGCTTCAGCGCATCAAAAACATAGTGCAGTCTTTCCTGTACATCGGGAACGCATAAACGTTGCAGGTCCTGCGCGGTTTTTACAGGTGCGGGTAACAGTGGGCCTATCTTTTCTACCAGCTGTACTTCCATGCCCATGGCTTGTGGTACAACGAGGATATCGGAAAAAATAATGGCTGCATCAACACCTACCTGGTCTACCGGCATTACGGTTATTTCTGTAGCCAGTTCCGGATTTTCACAGCGTTCAAAAAAAGTATATTTATCACGCAGTTTGATATAATCCGGGAGATAGCGACCGGCCTGGCGCATCATCCATACGGGCGTGCGGGAAACAGTTTCACCTTTAAGGGCCTTCAGCAATAAGTCGTTCTTCAATGCGCTCATTCGTAGCAGTTAATGTTGTTAAAATAAAATATAGCTGTTTGCACCAGGGCATCTTCGCTGATGTTGGTGCTCATTATAATCTTGTTGTCGGTATATTCCCCGAGTGCTGTGGCTGTTGTTCGGCCAATGGCGAAGCAAACGGTTTTGCCGGGCAGCCTGTTGGTGGAAAGGTAACTTTTCACTGCGCTGGGGCTGAAAAAAAGTACGCCGTCATAATCTGTGGTAGTCACTTCCGGCGCCGGAATATTTTCATAGATCACAAATTCGTTGACCCTGATACCTGCTTGCTTTAATGTGGAGGGCAATTCCTCCCGTCGCTGGTTGCCGCAATAGAAATTTACCTCGCTGATGTTGCCCAATGCAATGATGGCAGCAGCCAGCTCACTTCCATAGGGTGACGATGCCAGTATGTTGCAATCGGGGAATACTTCCCTGGCTTTTTGCAGGGTTTTGCCGGAGATGCAGCAGATATTGGCATGATCTCTAAGAAAAAATGTAAAGAGGCCGTTTTTGCGATCGCTGCCAATACTGAAATAGTGTTGTTCCAGTACATTGATGGCATTGGCGCTTGTAAAAACGGATACGTTGGGCGCCTGGAAAATATTGGAGGTATAGGTGTTGTTCCAACCTGGCGTAGTTCCTTTTAATGCGGGAAGTGTGACAGGTTTTATCTGTATAAAATCTTTTACTTCTATGAGAATACCGTTTTCAGCAGCCACAGCAATGGAGCTGTCTGTCAGATGCCTGGTGCTTAATATGCGGTATTTATCATTTGACATTTCTGATCTGTGCTACAATTTCAGCGCCGCCCTGCGCCATAATATCTTCTGCGGCTTCCTGTCCCAGGTGGTGTGCCTGTGCTGCCGGCACTTCGCGGGAAACGCTGAAGAAGCCGGTGCCATCGAGGCTGCAAAGTTCGCCGCTAAAGTGTATGGTATTGTTTTGTATATAAGCATACGCGCTGATAGGTGTGGTGCAACCGCCCATCAGGGTACGTAAGAATTCGCGTTCTATGTGTGTGGCGAGGGCTGTTTCTTCATCATTGAAGGCCGCGCAGGCTTCTCTGCAAAAAGTATCGTCCTCCCGGCATACGGCCACTACAGCGCCTTGTGCGGGAGCGGGCAGCATCCAGTCGAGATCGATGGAGTTAGCGGGACGAATGTTGATGCGTTCAAGTCCGGCTACGGCGAAGATAGCGCCGTCCCAGTTTTCGCCTGCCAGCTTCTGCAAGCGGGTGTTTACGTTACCCCGCAGGTTATGCAGTTGGTGCTGCGGGTACCGGCGCAGCCATTGGGCTTTGCGGCGTACGCTGCTGGTGGCGATATTAGCGATATAACCCGGTTGTTCCAGGAAATCCGTTGATGTTTTGTATACGAGTAAATCTTTTACCGGACCACGTTTGAGGATGGCGGCATGTACGATTTGTTTGGGTAATTGTGTAGGAACATCTTTGAAGGAGTGCACGGCAATGTCTATACGATTATTGAGCAGTGCCAGATCCAGGCTTTTTGTGAAGATGCCCTGTACGCCTATTTCGTACAAAGGCGTGACCAGGTCTATATCGCCTTCACTTTTGATGGGGACCAGTTCAGTGCGGTAGCCTTGTGCGGTGAGCAGATCATTTACCTGGTGTGCCTGCCATAAGGCCAGTTGACTTTCTCTTGTACCTATCCTGATAACTTTATCCATTTTCTATTCCTGGTTAACGCCGGTCTCAAAAATATCGTTGATCATGGCAATGTACTGGTCGCTCTTGTCGCTTTCCTTACGTACTTTACCTGCCATGAGATTAATCATTTTCTGTATGATGCGGGAGGATACCAGTTCAATGTCTTCCATTTTGTAGTGGCCTCCGTTTTTCTGCTGTAGTATTTCGCGGGTGTGTATTTCCTGCAGTTTATCTTTCACTGCTTTCAATACTACTGCATGTTTGCGCATTTTATACCAGTAGAGAAATTCCTCCATGTGTTCGTCGATGATGGCAATTGCCTTCGGAACTTCGCCCAGCCTGTTTTGGAGGGTTTCGTCCTGCACTTTGGAAAGTTCGTCTACGTTCACCAACGTGATATGCGGAAGTTCTCCTACGGCGGCTTCTACGTTAAACGGAATGGAAAGATCTACAACCAGTTTGGGAGAGGCCTGTTGCAGGTGACTGGCCAGCACTGTTGGCTGTGGTGCGTTAGAGGCTACGAGGATTACATCGGCCTGCTGCATTTCGCTGACCATATTTTCGTAGGGCGCGTATTTCAACCCGTGTTGGGTGGCGAAATCGGCGGCTACCTGCATGGTGCGGTTAATGAGGGTAATTTCTTTTACGCCGAGGTATTCGATCATGTTTTTGGAGGTGTTGCGACCTATTTTGCCTACACCCAGCAGCACGATCTTTTTATCTTTTATATCAGGGCAAATGCGTTCCAGCATCCTTACAGTGGCGAAAGCCACGGATACGGTGCCTTTGCTGAGGCCTGTTTCTGTTTTGATGAGTTTAGAAACCTGTAAAACGCTGTTCACGAGTCTTTCCAGGAAACTGCCCAGGCATTGGTGTGCCTTGGCAAATTTAGTTGCGTTGCGTATCTGACCTATGATTTCATAATCGCCGAGGATCTGGGAGTCCAGGCCGGTACCTACCTGGTACAGGTGCCTGATGGCTTCTTCTCCTGACTTGACATAGGCTAATTCTTCGAGCTGGCTTCTGTCGCCGTTTGATTCCCTGCATAGCAAGTCTATCAGCTGCCCGGGATTGGCGGCAAATCCGTATACCTCTGTTCTGTTACAGGTAGAGAGTACAAATAGATCATCTAATTGCACAGCCCTGGCATGCTCCAGGAGTAGTTGGTATTGAGCCGGATTGATGGCGTATAATCCCCTGATAGCAGCGTCGGTTTTCTTATAGTTGATCCCAACAATATGAAAATTTGCTATTTCTTTTGAATGACTGACCTGCATGTTCTTGTATAAGCTTCCGGTTGCAAAAGTACTTTCATACGTCCCAAACAAAAGGGTTTAGGCTGTCATTAGTGTGTCATTTCTACTACTGGTAAACAGTACGACGAAAAAATGATTTTTATCAGGTTTTATCTTTACAAAAAGATGACACTACAGCAGGCAGAAAGCAGAAAGTAAAAGGCAGAAGGCGGTTGCAGCCTCATTATGGACTGCCTTTTGCTTTTGCTTTCTGCTTTTCATGAGCTGCTTTTTCCTTTCAGCTATTTGCTTTCTGCTTTTTCCTTAGCTTTGCTGCAATTTATTCGAAATGGTATCTAAATCTGATGTTGGAATAGTATTGATGAACCTTGGATCGCCTGATTCTACCGCTGTGCCGGATGTAAAGCGTTATCTGATAGAGTTCCTGATGGACAAGCGTGTGATCGATTATCCATGGTTGTTCCGTAAGATATTAATTGAAGGTATCATTGTTCCAAAGCGTGCAGCGCAATCTGCCAAAGCTTACGCCTCCATCTGGTGGGAAGAAGGTTCACCGCTGGTAGCGCTGACAAAGCAGTTACAAATGGCTGTGCAGAACGATATGGAAATCCCGGTGGAGATAGCCATGCGCTATGGTAATCCACATCCGGAAGTAGCCTTCAATAATCTGCTGAAACAAAACCCGGAGCTGAAAGAAGTGGTATTGCTCCCGCTGTATCCGCATTATGCGATGTCTTCTTATGAAACCGCGGTGGAATACGCACAGGAGATTTACCGTAAAAAGAAATACAAATTCAAATTGTCCGTGGTACCGCCGTTTTACGACGAGCCCGAATATATAAATGCATTGACTGAAAGCATGCGTCCATACCTGCAACAGGATTATGACTACATATTATTCAGTTATCATGGTTTACCGGAAAGGCATATGCGTAAAGCAGATCCCACCGGTGCGCATTGTATGAAAGTGAATGACTGTTGTCATGTGAAATCACCTGCGCAGCCATACTGTTACCGTCATCAGATCACCGTTACCTCTGAACTCGTGGCGGAGAAACTGGGATTACCCCGTGAAAAATGGGGCATCTCTTTTCAGTCGCGACTGGGACGTGAGGAATGGTTAAAGCCGTATACGGCTGGTTTGCTGGAAACGTTGCCTGCAGAGGGTAAGAAAAAGCTGTTGATCGTTTGTCCTGCTTTTGTATCGGATTGCCTGGAAACCCTGGAGGAAATTGCGGTAGAAGGAAAGCATTCGTTTCTGAACAGTGGTGGAGAAACCTTTACAATGATTCCCTGTCTGAATATTCATCCTTTGTGGGTGAAGGCAGTGGTGAAATATTGTACACAGCTGATAACACAAGAACAGGAAGCCTAATTTTTTCCATATGTCTGAACAACCCGTATTGATCATAGGCGCCGGCATTGCCGGGCTGAGTATTGCATATGAATTGCAGCAGCAACAGATACCCTACCTGGTACTGGAAGCATCGGATCATACGGGAGGCGTAATGAAATCGTTACAGGAAAATGGTTTTGAACTCGATGCCGGCGCCAATACCATTGCCGCATCACCGGAAATGCTGGCGTTTTTCCATCAACTCGGATTAACAGATGAAATACTGCAGGCCACCGCAGCCAGCAAGCATCGCTTCCTGGTAAGAAATAATCAGTTACACGCGGTTTCCCCACACCCCTTTAAAATTATGGGTTCTCCGTACCTGAGCAGGGGGAGCAAATGGCGTTTGTTTACAGAGCGCTTCCGCAAAGCTGCGCCTGCAGCGGCAGAGGAAACAGTTACAGATTTTGTCAGCAGAAGGTTTAACAGGGAGATAGCAGACTATGTATTCGATCCTGTATTGTCGGGCATTTATGCCGGCAATCCTGACCGCATGAGCATTGCGGAGGTACTACCTGTTTTGCCGCAATGGGAGCGGGAATACGGTAGTGTTACCAAAGGACTGATGAAAAATAAAGGCGCTATGGGCGGCAGAAAGATCATCAGCTTCAAAGGCGGGAACCAGGTGCTCACCAACCGTTTGCAGCAACTGCTCACCACACCGGTGCGCTTTAACTGTAAAGTTACCGGGATCAACAAGGCAAATAACGGATATGTGGTGAATGCCGTTGAAAACGGGGCTGATGCGGACTTCCCTGCAGCCAGGGTGGTTGTTACCACGCCTGCTTATGCCGCCGCTGAAATGATTGGTGCTCTTGATGCGGCTACAGCAGCGCCTTTGAAAGCCATACATTATCCCCGTATGGGCGTACTTCATCTGGGCTTTGATGCCGCAGCACTGCCACAGCCCCTGGATGGTTTCGGTTTTCTGGTGCCTCATGCAGAAAACATGCATTTCCTGGGGGCTATCTGTAATTCCGCCATCTTCCCGGAAAAGGCACCGGCCGGAAAGCTCCTGTTTACGGTGTTCCTGGGAGGAGCCCGGCAGGAACAATTGTTTGATGAAATGGATACCAATACCCTGCAACAATGTGTGGTGGCGGAAATAATGGCGTTGCTGCATTTGTCGGCGCCACCTGTGATGCAGCGTTTCAGCACCTGGAATAAGGCCATTCCTCAGCTGAATGTGGGACATGCCAGGTTGCGGAACGCAGTAGAAGATTTTGAAAAAAAATATCCCGGATTATATATCCGCGGGAATTACGTGCAAGGCGTAGCCATCCCGGCTCTGCTGCAAAGTGCCGCCTCCTTCGCGGCTTCGCTGAAGAAAAATTAATCAGAAAAATAGTTCGTTGTTGGCGTTTTTTCTTTAAATTCCATTATAAATTTCCACCAGATGATTGCAGGAATTTTAAAAGAAAAAAACGGCGAAACCAGGGTATCTCTTACTCCTGAAGTAGTAAAGCAACTGCAGCAAATGTCGGTAACCGTGTGGGTGGAGCAGGGAGCCGGCGACAATGCATTTTATAACGACGACGCCTATATGCAGGCGGGTGCGGAGATTAAGGCAGCGGAAGGGATTCTTTCCGGCGCAGATATTATTTTCACCCTGCAGCCTCCTGCCCGGGAGCTGATAGATCAGATCCCGCCCGGTAAAATCATCACCGGTATCCTGCAGCCACTCTTCCGGGTGCCTGAAGTGGAATACTGGGCTGCAAAAAAAATAACGGCATTCAGTCTGGATGCCATTCCCCGAACCACCCGTGCACAGGTAATGGATGTGCTTAGCTCCCAGGCAAATATTGCCGGTTATAAAGCCGTGCTGCTGGCAGCGTATAGCTATTCACGTTATTTCCCTATGCTGATGACGGCAGCAGGCAGTATTGCGCCTGCAAAAGTGCTGATACTGGGCGCGGGCGTAGCCGGGTTACAGGCCATTGCCACTGCCCGCCGTTTGGGGGCCGTAGTAGAGGTGTTTGATACCAGGCCTGCGGTAAAAGAAGAAGTGATGAGCCTGGGCGCCAAATTCGTGGAGGTGGAAGGTGCCGCAGATGCGTCTGCCGCCGGTGGTTATGCGGTAGAACAAAGCGACACATATAAACAGCAGCAACAACAGCGTATCGCTGAAAGCATCGCCAAAGCGGATATCGTGATCACTACTGCACAGATTCCCGGGAAATCCGCTCCTATACTGGTGAGTACCGAAATGCTGAACCGT
The DNA here is from genome assembly GCF_018224885.1 of Chitinophaga hostae. Taxonomy (GTDB): domain Bacteria; phylum Bacteroidota; class Bacteroidia; order Chitinophagales; family Chitinophagaceae; genus Chitinophaga; species Chitinophaga hostae. The sequence continues at coordinate 491,970 of NZ_JAGTXB010000002.1, forward strand.
ATGCGTCCCGGCGCTGTGATCGTAGACCTGGCAGCTGCTACCGGTGGTAATACCAGCATGACAAAGAACAATGAAACGGTGCGTTATAAAGGGATTACCATTATCGGTGATTCTAACCTGCCGGCTACTATGCCCGCTGATGCTAGTAAGCTATATGCAAAGAATGTGTTCAATTTTCTCAAACTGATCCTCACCAAAGAAGGCGCCCTGCACCTTGATTTCGGAGATGAAATTGTAAAGGGAGCCTGTATCACACATAACGGGGAAATCGTGAATGATCGGGTGAAAAGTATGATGCAGCCTGCCTAGTAAGTAGTAACGATCGCAAACACCGGTAAACATGGAATATATTTTAACTTTTCTTCACCAGCATATTGATCTTATCTACATTGTAATCCTGTCTGTTTTTTTAGGGGTAGAAGTAATTTCAAGGGTACCGTCCGTGCTGCATACGCCGCTGATGAGCGGCGCCAACGCTATTCATGGCGTAGTGATTATAGGTGCCATCATTGTAATGGGTAAAGCAGAGCCGGATAACTACCTGGCCCTGATAGTGGGTTTCCTGGCAGTGATACTGGGTACGATCAACGTAGTGGGTGGTTTTGTGGTGACAGACAGAATGCTGGAAATGTTTAAGGGGAAAAAGAAGAAGTAACGAGACAGCTGTTAGCTATCAGCCTTTAGCTTTTAGAAAATGCTGCGTAGAAGTATCGGCGCAATAATCTAAAGGGTAAGGCCCGGATGCTAACAGTTCCACTGCTAAAAGAACTATTTTATGATCGCTTCCAGCACTTTATCAATTATCTACCTGATTGGCTCTGTTACTTTTATCCTCGGATTGAAGATGTTAAGTAAACCGGATACCGCCCGAAAAGGCAATCTGATAGCGGCTGCGGGAATGTCGCTCGCCATTGTGGGCACCATTTTTCTTTATAAAGTCAACGATGCTCCCCTGCATAATTATGGCTGGATATTTACCGGGCTGCTGATAGGTGGTGTGATAGGCGTATTATCTGCCAAGAAAGTGAAGATGACGGCGATGCCTGAAATGGTGAGTATGTTTAATGGGATGGGAGGCGCTTGTGCAGCACTGATCTCGATTGTAGAGTATAATCATATTTACACGCTCACCAAAAACCTGTTTGCGCCTGTTGCAGATGATCACCTGGTGTTACAGCTGTTGGAGTCATCTGCATCAAAAGGAATGGTGCTCATCATTTTACTAAGCCTTGTGATAGGGGCGGTATCCTGTGCGGGCAGTATTGTTGCGTGGGGTAAGCTTACCGGGAAAATAAAGGATTTCTCTTTTTCGGGGCAGCACCTGCTGAACCTGGGTGTATTGGCCCTGATTGTAGGTTTATCTGTATGGTTGCTGCTGGTGTTCAGTGTGGCACCGGGCACAGGTATTATCCTGTTTTACCTCATTTTTGCGCTGGCATTATTCTACGGAGTGCTTTTTGTGCTTCCAATCGGTGGTGCAGATATGCCGGTGGTCATCTCCCTGTTAAACTCTTTTACCGGTGTGGCAGCGGCCTGCGGAGGATTTTTATACAGCAACCCGGTGATGCTCACGGGAGGTATCCTGGTGGGTTCTGCAGGAACTATCCTCACCATCCTGATGTGTAAGGCAATGAACCGTTCACTGAAGAATGTGCTGATAGGATCCTTTGGTGGTGGCGCCGCTGCAGCAGCTGGCGGTGGAAAAGAACAGGGGAATTACAAAGAGATCAGTTTGAGTGACGCGGCGGTGGTGCTGGCTTACGCCAATAAAGTGATTATCGTACCGGGATATGGATTGGCGGTAGCCCAAGCCCAGCATGCCTGTCATGAGTTGGAAAAACTGCTGGAGGAAAAAGGAGTGGAGGTAAAATATGCTATCCACCCGGTGGCGGGCCGTATGCCCGGGCACATGAATGTGTTGCTGGCAGAAGCCGATGTGCCTTATGAAAAGTTGCTGGAAATGGAAGATGCCAATGCTGAATTTCCAACGGCAGATGCAGTATTGGTGCTGGGCGCCAATGATGTGGTGAATCCTGCTGCTAAAACTGATCCGGCCAGTCCCATTTACGGAATGCCTATACTGGAAGTGGAAAATGCCAAAGTGGTGATGGTGAATAAACGCAGTATGAAGCCAGGCTATGCCGGTATTGAAAATGATCTTTTCTTTCAGCCTAAAACCTCTATGTTATTCGGCGATGCCAAAAAAGTGCTGCAGGACCTGCTGACAGCGATTAAGGAGGTGTAGATTTTCTTGCCCAGGATTTTCTTGCCCAGGATTAACAGTGATTATGATGATTTTCAGGATTTTTTTCTTTTTGATTTTAAAAGATTTTGCGGGATGTAAGCGAAAAAATTAGCCTACATCCCGCAAAATCTTTTAAAATCAAATCAATCACAAGAAAAAATCCTGAAAATCATCATAATCACTGTTAATCCTGGGCAAGAAAATCCTGGGCAAGAAAATCCTGGGCAAGAAAATCTTGAAAATCATCATAATCACCGTTAATCCCGGACAAGACAAAAACCATTATTTTTGCGAAAAAAAATCTTTTGTCCAGTCATTTACCAGCAGCATTGCTTGATTCGTTAACAGGACTTCCAGGTTACAACCGGGAAACTTTTGAACGGGTACACGCCGCGGCAGAAAAAATTACTTCGCTGCGGTTAAATCCTACCAAGATAAAATCGCCGGGGAAAGCACAGCACGTGTTGCAATCCTTATCTGCCAACGGGGTTACGCAAGTGCCCTGGAGCACGGAGGGCTACTACTTACCGGCAAGACCCTCCTTTACTTTCGATCCTTTTTTCCATGCGGGCGCTTATTATGTACAGGAAGCGTCATCGATGTTCCTGGAGCAGGCGGTGCGTGCTACTGTAGACCTGTCGGCGCCGCTGAAGGTGCTGGACCTGTGTGCCGCACCGGGTGGAAAATCTACCCTGCTGCAATCGCTGATCAGCCCGGAGAGTATATTGGTGGCGAATGAAGTGATTAAGCCGCGAGCCGCCCTGCTGGCAGATAATCTCACTAAATGGGGCGCCGCGAATGCGGTGGTGAGTAATAATGATCCCCGTGATTTTTCCAGGTTGCCTGGTTATTTTGACCTGGTAGTGGTGGATGCGCCCTGCTCAGGGTCCGGCTTATTCCGTCGCGATCCGGACCTGGTAACAGAATGGTCGCCCGAGAATGTAACGCTTTGCAGCCAGCGCCAGCAAAGGATTATGGCAGATGTGCTGCCTGCAGTAAAGGAAGATGGTATTGTGATTTATTCTACCTGCTCGTTTTCTGCTGCAGAAGATGAAGAAATACTCGACTGGCTGGCTGACCATTTTGAGCTGGAAAATATCCCCGTTCCGCTGCAGGAAGCCTGGGGAATTGTACCAACGGTAACGAATAAACGAAATTGTACCGGATACCGATTTTACCCGGACAGGCTGAGCGGAGAAGGATTCTTTATTGCCTGTTTCCGTAAGCGGGGCGGGGATACTATGCGCAAACCCAAAGACGCGAAACGGGCAACGCTTACACCGCGTCAGCGGGAGGTGATAGCCCCCTGGCTGAATATTCCTGATGGGTACCAGTATTTCCCGCACCAGGAGGAAGTATTACTGTTGCCACCTTTATTGGCAGCAGAAATGCCATTGTTGCAGCAACAATTGTATATTCGCAAGGCAGGTGTAAAAGCGGGGCAGCCCGGGCAGAAAGAATTGATTCCTGATCACCAGCTGGCAGCGAGCATGCTGGTATCGGAAAATCTGCCGGCAGTATCATTGAATTTGCCACAGGCTTTGCAGTATCTGCGCAAGGAAGATCCGGGTGTGGAAACGGATGTACGGGGTTGGGCACTGGTAAGATATGAGGGAATGAACCTGGGCTGGGCGAAGTTTTTACCAAACCGCATGAACAATTATTATCCGAAAGAATTGCGTATACTGAAAGAAATTACAGGGTTGTAGAGAATAGCTTACTGTTATTTGTGCCATCTTTGAAATGCGCTGCCAACGGGTATTTGCTGCAACGGTTGTTTATGCCGGTCATCACAACAAAAAGCAATATTGTTCGTTTGTTTTATTAGGTAAAATTGTCAATTTTAACGCATATATTCGTTGCCCGAAATAGCAAATAAAATTTTCAGATTTTGGGTGCTGCTATGGTATAATTGGGTTGTCGTTGCGTATCGGAAGCGGGAGCAAAAATATCCATAGCGGCAGGCAGAATATCAATCATAAACAGAGTTAGTATGGTAAAATCGATTCTATCAATCGTCTTGTTTGGTTTCAGTGCAGGAGCGGTGCAGGCGCAGGACACGCTGCAGGTACAAGGTACCTCACCCGCCCTCTACATATCCCATGTTGTTAAGAAAGGAGAAAATTTCTATAGCCTCAGCCGTGCATATGGTTTGCCGCCAAAGGAAATAGCTGCTGCCAATAAAGTAAATATGGAACAGGGTTTACAACTGGGACGCAGTATTCATATTCCGCTCACCGCCGCCAACTTTTCCCAGAAGGCCGGTGCTGCCGGTAAACCCGTGTATCACAAGGTAACAGATAAAGAAACGTTGTATCGTGTAAGCGTGAATTACAACAAGGTTCCGCTGGATAATATCCGTCAATGGAACAATTTCTCAGGCGATGGTCTGAAGAAAGACAGCTATGTGATCATCGGTTACATGAAAGCTGCCGGTGTGGCTTCCGAACCGGCTCCAAAGGTTGAGAAAGTAAAGGAAAAAGCGCTCCCTGTAAAAGAAGCGGCCGAAACAACCGTAACGCTTTCTCCGCCACCGCCGCCACCAGCAAAAGATCCGGTTAAGAAAGAGCCGGAGACCCATCCGGTAGCAGAAGAAACAACACCCGCCCCGGCACCTGCACCCGCCGCTGCCAAGCCAGCTGCCGCAAACAGCAGCGCTGACTTTGAGCAGCTATACGATCAGCAAACCAACAGCGGCAAAAAAGCAGACACTGAAAAAGGCCCCGGTACCTGGTTTAAAAGCAATGCGGTAGGTAAATACTATGCCTTGCATAACACCGCTCCGCGTGGTACCATCATCAAAGTAACCAATCCGCTCAATGGTAAATCTGTATACGCCAAAGTACTGGATGTAATCCCGCAGATGAAAGCCAATGCAGGCCTGATTATCAAGTTAAGCGACAGCGCTATGCAGGCACTCGGCAGTAATGAAAGCCGTTTTTACTGCGAGCTGAGCTACGAAAAATAGCCCGGTTGTCTTGCCCAGGATTAAACTGATTTTGATGATTTACAGGATTTTTTTTGTGATTATATTTTGATTTTAAAAGATTAAGGGAGATAGTGGCGAATATCCGCTTCTATCTCCCTTAATCTTTTAAAATCAAAAACGAAAAAATCCTCTAAATCATCAAAATCAGTTTAATCCTGGGCAAGACAATATCCGTTTTACTGAAAGCGGTACCCCCTTAAGAACGCCGCGATATCCATTTTCTTCTTCCCTTCCAGCTGTATTTCATCGAGCAGGAGATAGCCATCCGGTGCAGCAATTTTTACATAGCTTTTTTGATCAGTATCAAAGTCGCCCGGCGCTTTTGATGGGGTAGTATATTCTTTATGTGCCTTGTAGATTTTCAGTGTTTTGCCCTGGAAAACGGTCCACGCAGCAGGGTAGGGGCTGAGTCCCCTCACCAGGTTGTAGATACTATCCAATGGTTGCTGCCAGTTGATCTGGCAGGTTTCCTTGAAAATTTTAGGTGCGTGTTTTATCTCCGCGGCAGGAATATTGGCCTGAGGCGTTTCGGATGCATTGCCTGCGGCGATGGCCTGCACTGTTTTCAGTAACAGCCTGGCGCCTGTTTGCATCAGGGCATCGTGGAGTTCGCCGGCTGTTTCATCTTCCCGGATCGCTACTTTGTCGCTGAACAAAATGTCGCCTGTGTCAATTTCATGCTGCAGTTTGAAGGTAGTGACGCCCGATTCTTTTTCACCATTGATGATCGCCCAGTTGATAGGTGCGGCTCCGCGATAGTTGGGTAACAGCGATGCGTGTACGTTGATGGTACCTTCCGGGGGCATATTCCATACGATTTCAGGCAGCATCCTGAACGCAACCACTACCTGCAGGTCTGCTTTCAGTGCGGATAACTCGTCGATGAAAGCAGGATTTTTCAGTTTTTCGGGTTGTAATACATGCAGACCTTTACTGACGGCATACGCTTTTACCGCGCTTTGCTGCAGCTGTAAGCCACGGCCGGCGGGCTTGTCGGGGGCGGTGATTACACCAACAACGTTGAAACCATGCTGTACCAATATATCCAGGGACGCTACTGCAAAATCAGGCGTGCCCATAAAAACAATGCGGAGATCTTTACTCATAGGATGCAAAAGTAACGAGGATTGTGCGTTAATACAGCAAATATTTAGCGCGTATCACTTTGAATTTTGCCAGTCCGGGCTCCCAGCTTTTGCGGATATCTGCTTCTGAAACACCTTTCACGATCTGTTGCTGCAATTGGGTATTGCCGGCTACTTTGCTGAAGAAAGGAATAAAGAATTTCTCTTTGTCGGGGAATGTCCGGTAGGCATCCAGGAGCCACTTCAGCTCAATTTTACGGCCTTTGTGCGGTACTGTTTCCGGTACGTTGCTGAGGTCATATCCGTAGCAGAGCTGATCTTTCAGTACGGGGCTCGGGTTTATAGCGCTGGCGCGTGGCGTAAATGAAAAGCCCTGTTTGGGAAATAACGGAGAGCCGTATACCTGGAAAGGCTTGTCGGTACCACGTCCCAGGCTGAGTGCTGTTCCTTCAAAAAAGCAGATGGAAGCGTAAAGGTTGATCGCTGCCATGTTGGGCAAATTGGGCGAAGGCTTGATGGGTACGCGATAGAAGGTTTGATGACTATAATTTTCGCAGGGGATCACTTTGATATTACACTGTACCCCTTTGCTAAGCCAGTGTTCACCGTTCAGCATACGTGCATATTCGCCCACGGTCATACCGTGTACGATGGGAATAGGCTGCATGCCAATAAAGGAGCGGTACGCGGTATCGAGTATGGGACCGTCTACATAATCCCCGTTGGGATTGGGGCGGTCGAGGATCACGAGTGTTTTTTTGTTTTCTGCCGCAGCTTCCATGAGTTCCTGCAGGGAAGAAATGTAGGTAAAGAAACGGGTGCCAACATCCTGTATATCAAAAATGAGGATATCCACATCTTTCAGATCCGCTGCAGTGGCTTTGCGGTGCTGTCCGTAGAGCGATACAATGGGGATGCCGGTGGCGGAGTCGATGCTGTTGGCCACTTTTTCGCCATGACCGGCATTGCCTCTGAAGCCGTGCTCAGGGCTGAAGATCTTCTGGATTTTTATGTGCAGCTTCAGCAATGAGTCTACCAGGTGGGTTTTGTCGATGGTAGCCGTTTGATTTACCATGAGCGCCACCCGTTTGTTTTTCAGCAATGGCAGATAGCGGGCTGTTTGTGTGGCGCCTGGCAATACGTGATCCGCGTACTGCGCGGAGGTTTCTAGGAAGCATCCTGCCAGCAGGACGACAATAAGTAGCATACGGTTCATGCCGTTAAGATACGGCAAAGCTTTATTGGCTGCATCAAAAAGAGGGGATTATAACAGCTTTTTGTATCTTGCGCGTAATTATTAACACTAAACAATTAATTTTTATGCAAGCTGTTAAAAACGGGGATACAGTGAAGGTGCATTACCATGGCCGTTTAACGAACGGAACTACCTTTGATTCTTCTGAAGGTAGACCACCGCTCGAATTCAAGGTAGGCGCCGGTATGGTTATCAAAGGTTTTGAGAATGGTGTGCTGGACATGAAAGTTGGCGAAAAGAAAACCATTCATATCCCTGTTGATCAGGCATATGGTCCCAAAAGCGACGAAATGATCATGGATTTTCCGAAAGAAAATATCCCGGCTGATCTGAAACCGGAAGTAGGCATGGAACTGCAGATGAGCAATCCGCAGGGCCAGGTATTCCAGGTGAAAGTAGCTGCTATCGGTGACGAATTTATCACCCTGGATGCTAACCACGCGCTGGCTGGTGAAGACCTGGTATTCGATCTGGAACTGGTTGAAATCGTATAATATTCAGGGATTGCTGATGCACAGAGATAGTATTTAGCTGTTAACAGATATCAGCAATCCCTGGATAATTTTTATCCCCATAGTTATTACTTACGCTATTTCAGCCACTGCGCTGACTTTGAAAGTCTTCTCCCCCTAATTTCCCCTGTTTATAATTTAATGGATATCAGCTGGCTGTTGACTGCCGGAAAACCACTTTCATATCACGTAAACAATCAGCGCAAAGACAGCCCCGATACTGTTGCTGTATAAAGTACCGTTCCTCTTCCGATAGGGTTACTTCCTGGCACTGGCAACGTAGAATGCTGCCTACACGGCATTCGAAGGTGCGTTGACAACGCGGGCAGGTGATGGTTTCATGAGAGGCCATAGCATAAAAATAGCCAATTTTTTGCTTGGAAGCATTTAGCTATTAGCTTTTAGGGGAAAAATGCAGCGAAGACAAAATATGATCTCCGCTGCATTTTTCCCCTAAAAGCTAATAGCTAACAGCTAACAGCTAACAGTAATCCCTATGTTCGCTCTTACGCTTTTTGCTGCTGTCACCATATTCCGGAGCGCCATTTCTGTTTCGGCCCATTTCCTGGTTTTAAGACCGCAGTCGGGGTTTACCCAGATGTTGCGTGCCGGCAGCAATGCAGCCGCTTTGAGCAGGAGGGCTTCCATTTCCGCTACGGCGGGCACCCTGGGGGAATGGATATCATATACACCCGGACCGGTTTCGTTGGGATAACGGAAATGTGCGAAGGCTTCCAGTAATTCCATTTGAGAACGGGAGGTTTCGATGGTGATCACATCTGCATCCATGGCAGCGATATGTTCGATGATATCATTGAATTCTGCATAGCACATATGGGTATGGATCTGTGTGGCATCGTCCACAGTGCATACTGCGAGGCGGAAAGCTTTCACTGCCTGCTCCAGGTAGGCCGCCCGTTGTGATTTGCGGAGCGGGAGTCCTTCCCGCAGGGCGGGCTCATCTACCTGTATCACAGTGATACCGGCGTCTTCCAGGTCTTTTACTTCATCGCGGATGGCCAGTGCCAGCTGGAAAGCAGTATCCATGCGGGGTTGGTCGTTACGCACAAAGGACCATTGCAGAATGGTAATGGGTCCGGTGAGCATGCCTTTCACCGGTTTGCTGGTGAGGGACTGCGCATAACGGCTCCAGGCTACTGTCATCGGTTGCGGACGTTGCACATCGCCAAAAATAACCGGTGGTTTTACACAGCGGGTACCATAGCTCTGTACCCAGCCATTTTGTGTAAATGCAAATCCCTCGAGTTGTTCACCAAAGTATTCCACCATGTCATTCCGCTCAAACTCGCCATGTACCAGCACATCCAGTCCCAGGTTTTCCTGGCGGTAGATACTGTCTGTAATAGCTTCGCGGATTTCGGCGTTATACGTTTCCATAGAAATAGCTCCTTTTTTAAGATCAGACCGGAGCTGTCTTATTTCCGTAGTTTGCGGAAAGGAGCCGATGGTGGTGGTAGGGAACAATGGCAGCTGTAATACACTATGTTGCAATACCTGGCGGTGCTGGAATATGCTATGGCGCTGGGTATCGGCGGTGGTGATCTGTTGTATCCGGGCTTTTACTGCCGGATGATGTGTGCTGGCGGATGTTTTACGACTCATCATGGCCGCTTCATTGCCGGCCAGCAAAGTGGTGTCGCCAGCTGCAATTTGTTTCAGGGCAATCACTTCTGCCACTTTCTGTTGGGCAAAGGCCATCCACTGTTTTACTTCCGGAGCCAGGTCGGTTTCTGTTTCGAGGTTGTACGGAACATGCAGCAGCGAGCACGAAGTGCCCAGCAGTATACGGTTTTCCCCGATCTGACGGATCGCGTTGTCTATCAACGTGAGGGATGCTGTGTAATCATTTTTCCAGATATTCCTTCCGTCTACCACACCGAGTGAAAGCAGTTTATCTTCCGGAAGTACGGCCAATATAGTTTCCAGTTGTTCCGGAGCACGTACCAGGTCAATATGCAATGCCTGTACAGGTAATTGTAAAGCCAGTGCTGTATTGTCTTCCAGCCCCCCGAAGTAAGTAGTTAGTAATATTTTGACAGATGGCAATGCCTGTCTGATCGATGAATAGGCTGTATGATAAAGCTCCCTGGCAGCGGGATCGAGATCTGTAACAAGGGAAGGCTCATCCAGTTGTATCCACGCAGCACCGGCATCCTGTAATGTGCGGAGCAGTTCGATGTATACCGGCAACAGTTTGGCCAGCAGCGTGGTGTAATCCAGTCCGGGGTCTTTTATTTTACCGCTGAGGATAAAAGTAACAGGTCCTATGAGCACGGGTTTGGTGGTGATGCCGAGGCTAAGGGCTTCTTTAAACTCCTGCACGCATTTGGGCTGATGCAGTGCGTATTGTTGTGTGGCTTCAAATTCCGGCACCATGTAATGATAATTGGTATCAAACCATTTAGTCATTTCCAGGGCGGTAATATCAAAGTTATTCTTCTGGTATCCGCGCGCCATGGCGAAGTACAGCTCAGGGCAGGTGGGATTGACAAGTGTTTGTTGCAATGCACGGAAACGGGAGGGTATTACGCCAAGGGTGATACACATATCCAGCACCTGGTCGTAATAAGAGAAGTCGTTGGAGGGTATCAGGTCTATACCAGCTTCCTGCAGCAGCGTCCAGTTCTCTTTTCGTAGCTGCCTTGCCGTTAGTTCCAGTCTTTCGAGTGAAATTTTTCCGGCCCAATAGTTTTCGCAGGCTTTTTTCAGTTCCCGCTGGCTACCTATTCGTGGATAGCCTGGAATGTTGGTAAGCATATGTAGGATGTATTTTATTCTTTACAAACCTATAATTATTGCTCATTTGTTCGATCATTTACCTAAAATTCAGTTTTTTGTCTTGAAAAAATGAATAAAAAAAGAATAAATTACTTTGTTGCATATTGTGAGCGGTGGTAAAACAGAATAATCTACGGCAGGGATGGTATAGGTGTTTTTCCTTACGTTTGCAATATGTTTACTAATTACTCATATACAGTCGACAAGCGCTTCATGCGCTATGTGCAAATAGATACGCAATCGGATCCAACGAGCGATAGTTTTCCTACAACTGAAAAGCAGAAGGACCTTTCCCGCCTGCTGGTAAAGGAATTGCAGGAAATGGGCATTACAGATGCGGAAATGGACGAGCATGGTTATGTTTATGCAACCATCCCGGCGAACACGGATAAAAAGGTGCCGGTAATTTGTTTTTGTTCTCATGTGGATACTTCTTCAGACAGCAGTGGTACAGGGGTGAAGCCAATTGTACATTATCAGTACGATGGCGGTGATATTGCTTTGCCGGATGATGAAACAGTAGTGATCAGCGCTAAGGAGCATCCTTACCTGGCCAGTAAGAAGGGAGATGATATTATTACGGCCAGCGGCACTACCTTGCTGGGCGCAGATGATAAGGCCGGTGTGGCTGAAATTATGGATGCTGCCAATTTCCTGATAACGCATCCCGGTGTGAAGCATGGCGCGATCCGTATCCTGTTTACACCGGATGAGGAGGTGGGCCGTGGTGTGGAAAAAGTAGATATGAAGAAGCTGGCCGCAGATGTGGGTTATACTATGGATGGCGGTGAGCTGGGGTCCCTGGAAGATGAGAATTTTTCTGCTGATGGCGCCAGGATAACGGTGTATGGCGTGAGTGCGCACCCCGGTGCGGCCAAAAATAAGCTGATCAGCGCTATAAAAATTGCCGGTGAAATCGTAGATGCGTTACCGAAAGATGGGCTTTCTCCGGAAACAACCGATGACCGGGAGGGCTTTATTCACCCGGTTCGCATACAGGGTACCGTAGAGAAAACAGAAATAGATTTTATTATCCGGGACTTTGAAACGGCCCATCTCGAAGCGCATGAAACTTACCTGCGCCGTATTATGGAGAAAGTGCTGGATAAGCACCATGGCGCCAAAGCCACTTTAAAAGTAACGGAGCAGTATCGTAATATGAAAGAAGTGCTGGTGAATCATCCGGCGGTAACGGCCAATGCGGCGGAAGCGATACGCAGGGCCGGTGTGCAACCGTTGAGAATGAGCATCCGGGGTGGTACAGATGGATCCCGTTTGTCATTTATGGGATTGCCCTGTCCGAATATTTTTACCGGTGAAATGGCCCTTCACAGCAAACATGAATACGTAAGCATACAGGATATGCAGAAAGCGGTGCAAACAATTGTGTATCTGGCACAGGTTTGGGAGGAGAAGGCCTAAATTATGCGAAAAACATTCGCAAATATTTTCTTACTTTAACCGTTTATAGTAGTGATCTACTTATGCACCCGTTAAAATATAGTTCATGTTGTTAGGTTTAATTACATTATTACAGGATTCTTTATTACTTCCCAAGGCAGATACGGTGGCGCAGGGAATATCCGGTACTCCCGGAGCTACGCCGCAGATCCACCTGATAGATATGCTGATGAAAGGTGGTGTCCTGATGATTCCATTAGGTATCCTTTCGCTGATAGCGGTATATGTATTTGTGGAAAGGGCTATTACTGTTGCTAAGGCCGGGAAGCTGCCCGATAACTTTATGCCCATGATCCGCGACCAGATTACCAGTGGTAATATGCAGTCGGCGCGCTCACTGGCCAAAAACACGGCTGGTCCTATTGCGCGTATGATCGAAAAAGGGATCCAGCGTATAGGCAAGCCCATTGATAATATTGAGAAATCTATGGAGAATGTGGGTAAGCTGGAAATCTATGGTATGGAAAAGAACCTGGTGATCCTGTCCATCATTGCGGGTATTGCGCCGATGTTCGGGTTCCTGGGTACGATTGCAGGTATGATCCAGACCTTCTTCAACATCTCTATTACTTCCGACATTACCCTGGGTACTATTGCCGGCGGTATCTATGTAAAGATGATCACCTCTGCATCCGGGCTAATCATCGGTATTGTGGCCTTTATTGGTTACAGTTACCTGAATGCTCAGATCGATAAGGTTGTTAACAAGATGGAAGGCGCTTCCGCTGAGTTCATCGATATTTTGCAGGAACCAACCCGCTAAACCAGGAAATCATGAATTTACGCAGGCGAAATAAGAGACAGGTGGAAATGCATAACTCTGCACTGAATGACATTCTGTTCATTCTGCTGTTGTTCTTTCTGATTGTTTCCACACTGGCTAATCCGAATGTTATAAAGCTATTACTGCCCAAAGCCAAGAGCAACACCAAATCGAAGCAAACAGTGGTGGTAAGTATCAATGATAAACGTGAGTTTTTTGTTGGCACCAACAAAGTACCGTTTGATCACCTCAAACAGGCGCTGGCTCCTTCTATCGGCAACGAAAAGATAGAGCCCACCATCGTCATCAATGCCGAAAAATCTGTTCCCGTGGAAGACGTGGTGGATGTGATGGAAGTGGCCAGGGAGATGGGGGCCAAGGTAGTATTGGCAACGGCACATAAGTAGATCGCCTTCGGCGATTGTCTTTGGGCAGGATTAAATTGATTTTGATGATTAAACTGATTTTTTGATCATTTTTTGATTTTAAAAGATTAGGGGAGATGAAGAGGATATACCCTTCCATCTCCCCTAATCTTTTAAAATTTATCTCTCTAATCTTTTAAAATCAAAAAAAATCAAATCAGTCTAATCATCAAAATCAATTTAATCCTGCTCAAAGACAATCGCCGAAGGCGATCCCCCGCTAAATTCTTCTGCCCTTCACCATCCTGTCTTTCCCAAACATATCCTGTTTCAGCGTCACTTCTTTATAGCCCAGTTCTTCCATGAGGGCTACTACTTCTTTGCCCAGGGCTTCATTGATCTCAAAATAAAGCGCGCCTCCGGGGAATAGTTTCTGTTGAGCCATGATGGAAATGTGGCGATAAAACAACAGGGCGTCGTTATCGGGAACAAAGAGGGCCAGCGAGGGTTCGAAGCCCCATACCAGTTCCTGCATTGTTTTTTGTTCGCTTTGTGTGATATAGGGCGGATTGCTGACAATCATGTCAAATTCCGGCAGGGTGGCCAGTTGGGCAGGATCGAGTGCATCCATCAAATGGAAATTTACCTCCAGTCTTTGCCGCGAAGCATTGCTGCGCGCCACTTCCAGGGCGCCTTCACTTACGTCTATCGCAGATACGTGCGCAGCGGGCAGTGATTTTTTCAGCGCCAGCGGAATACATCCGCTGCCGGTGCCAACATCCAGCAGGTGCAGGCGATGCCGGTCTGCCGCATCCTGTACCATCCATTCCACCAGCTCCTCCGTTTCCGGCCGGGGGATCAGCACATTTTTATTAACCACGAGTTCCATGCCGTAAAACCAGCTGGTACCGGTAATATATTGTACCGGTTCATGCCGTTGCAGGGCTTCTATGGCTATTTTTAGCCGTTGGTTCTGGTCGGGGGACAGGATTTTTGTTTTGTGGACAATGCGATCCAGTTTACTCATGCCTGTTAGGTATTCCATCACGATATGGGCTATGTTGGCGGCTTCCCGCTCATCGTAAAGCTCACTGATGGCACCTGTGATATAGGTAAAGGCCGTTTGTATAGTCAATATAAACAGTTTAAGGAATCTAACCGGAAAAATGCAAACCTGGGGGAGGGACATTTTACATCGGTTTAAAACGATATTTTTGCAAAAATATTACATCGCCCGGGGATTATGAATAGCACGTTCAATGAATTTTTTATGCACCGCTGTCTGCAGCTGGCCGCCATGGGGGCCGGACAGGTAGCGCCCAACCCAATGGTGGGCGCAGTGCTGGTACACCAGGGACGCATCATCGGAGAAGGCTATCACCGGCAGTATGGACAGGCGCATGCAGAAGTGAACTGTGTAAACAGCGTAGCGGAAGAGGACCAGTCACTCATCCCGCTGTCGACCATGTACGTAAGCCTGGAGCCTTGCGCCCATCACGGCAAAACACCGCCCTGCGCTGATCTGATCGTATCCAGGGGAATTAAACAGGTGGTGATCGGCTGTATAGATACATTTTCTGCAGTGGCAGGTAAAGGTATTGAGAAGCTGGAAAAGGCCGGTGTTACCGTGCATACCGGTATGCTGGAAGCTGAATGCAGGTATATCAACCGCCGTTTTTTTACTTTTCATGAAAAGAAACGACCCTATATTGTACTGAAGTGGGCACAGGGCCATAATGGTATCATGGCGGCGGCCGACGGGGAGCCCGTAAAAATATCCAATAAATTCAGTAACCGGCTGGTGCATAAATGGCGCAGTGAAGAGATGGGAATCCTGGTAGGCACCCGAACCGCTATTATGGACAACCCCAGGCTCAACAACCGTTTATGGACAGGTAAAGACCCAGTACGCCTGGTGATTGACAGGGACAGGAAGGTGCCGCATTCCCATCATGTATGGGATGGCAGTATTCCTACCATTTTTATCGCTGCTTCCAGCGCCGGTACAAATGGGTTAACTGAAACGATGCAACTGGATTTCAAAGACCTGCTTCCGCAGCTGATGACACAATTGCATCAAAGACAAATGCAGAGTATATTGGTGGAAGGCGGCCCGTATGTGCTCCGGCAATTTATTGCTGCCGGCTTATGGGATGAAGCCCGTGTTATAACAGGTACGGTTACACTACCAGCAGGATTATCGGCCCCTTTCCTTACCCATGCGGCGCTTACTCATACGATGCCGTTAAACGGGGATCGTATTGATTTTTATAATCCGGCCTAATTTTTTTGTGCGCATTTTAAATGATATTGATGGAGGTTTATTTTACGATTGATAAAACAGCTGTAGCAGAATTTAAAGACCGGGGCAGTAAGTTTCTGGCATACGCCTTTCCGGTTAAAACCCCGGAAGCCGTAAAAGAAGCCCTTGCTGAAGTAAAAAAGGAACATCCCAAAGCCACACATCACTGTTATGCCTGGCGGCTTGGTACCGGTGGTCTTCAGTTCCGTGCCAGCGACGACGGAGAGCCGTCCGGTTCCGCCGGAAAGCCCATACTCGGGCAAATAGACAGTAAACAGATAACAGATGCCCTCATTGTGGTAGTGCGCTATTTTGGCGGCAGCCTTTTAGGCGTGCCCGGCCTTATTAATGCCTACAAAATGAGCGCCGCAATGGTATTGCAGCTGATCCCCGTGATCCAGAAAAACATAGAAGTAAAATATCACCTCAGCTTTGATTATACCATCATGAATGATGTGATGATGGTGGTAAAACAAAATAACTGTACCGTACTGTCGCAGGAACTGCAGTTATTTTGTGAGATGGAAATCGGCATACCCAAAACAGGCGAGGAACTATGTCTCCTGCGTTTGAAAGATATTTATGGTCTCAGTATAACGAAGCGGAAAGCATAAAATCCAAAGCATAAAGCCGTTGAAGCGAATGAGGGTGTTTTTACGCTGATCATTCGCTTCAACGGCTTTATGCTTTTCGCTTTCTGCTTTCTGCCAGTAAATAGATAGGACCTCGAATAAAAATTTGTATGAAATAGACCTTGTCTTTATCGTTTTTTTCTTAAATTTAATTTTGTTAACTATATATTTTCTTAGCCCGTTTTTTAAAATAATGCTGTCAGGATGAAACTGTTGAATAACAGTGCCATCCATCCTTTTCAGATCAGATTGAGTACCATATTAATATTAAAAGCCCCCCTTGTTTATGTTACATACCATCACGACCGTATCTATTGCTGACAAACAGTTTAAACAGTTCCATTCGTTGCGGCTGGAACAGCAGTTGCAGGGACATCATCATTTTGAACTGAAAATCGGGTATGACTGGCTGCAGGAGCTGGGGCCGGGCATGGTATCTGCTACCAAAGCCTTCCTGGGGAAGGAGGTAAGTATTACGATTCAGCCTTATGAGTCATTGCAACATTATGATCCGCTTATATTCAACGGTATTGTTATGTCTGTCAGTGCCGGGAAGGAAAGTGACGGTACGCACGGTTTCTGTGTGATCCGCGGATATAGCCCCACTATTTTATTGAATAATGATCCGCATATACAGGCATTTGAGAACCAGGACCTGGGCGCCATTGTGAACACCACCCTGAAAGCTTGCGGGCCCTACGTTTCCCGGCCACAGGTAGATCCAAATACCAGTAGCTCTCTTAAATATGTGGTACAGTACAAGGAAACTTCCTTTGACTTCCTGCACCGCATGTCTGAGCGTTACGGGGAATGGTTTTTTTACAACGGACAGCAGGTGGTTTTTGGTAAATACCAGCCACGGGACATATCGCTGGTACACCTGGTGGATTTAATGAGCTTTGACCTGGAAATGAAGGTGCAGCCTAATAATCAACAGCTCAACGGCTACGATTACCGTAATAACAAGGTGGTTGACAATGCTACAACTGCCGCGCCGGCAGGAAAAGTAAATGATTATACACAACATGTACAGGGGTTAAGTGAGAAGTTATACAGTAACCCGTCATTGTTCAAGATGACGCATGCTTTCAGCAGCAATGCAAAAGCAGAGCTGGATACGCTGGTGACCCGTCAGAAGAAAGGCCGTATGGCTGGTATGGTGCAATTGAAGGGTAGCAGCCGGCACACATCGCTTCGTGTGGGCGACCATATTTCCATCCAGGAAAATGTGTATGCAAAAGACGATCATGGAAAATTTATGATCTGGGGGTTAACTCATTATGTAACCGGCAACGGCGACTATTATAACGACTTTGAAGGCGTGCCTGCCGACGCGGCAGCGCCGCCGGTCAACCTGGAGAACATACCTTTCTGCGAGTCGCAGAGCGCCACCGTAGTGGATAACCATGATCCTAAAGACCTGGGCCGCGTGAAAGTCCGGTTCAAATGGCAACAACAAGGCACCACCCCCTGGATGAGAGTGGTTTCTCCTCACGGGGGAGGCAGCAAAGGAATGTATATGGTACCGGAAAAAGGGGAAGAAGTAGTGGTGGATTTTGAAGGCGGCAACCCCGAGCTACCTTATGTACTCGGTACCACCTATAACGGGGAGGGCAAGTCCGGCTTCGGATCGGCGGCAAACGACATGAAAGCCATACGCACCCGCAGCGGGATCTCTATTTTACTCAATGATGCGGACGGCAGCGTAACGATCACCGATCCTGGCGGAAACCGCATATTTATGGATGGAACGGAAAATATCTCCATTTCCTCTAAAACAAAAATGGAAATTTCTTCCAAAGAGATTGAAATCACCGCCGAAAAATTCACCATCGCAGGATCAGAAAGCGGTACACTATACTCCAAGAAAGCTATTTATATGGAAGGCAAGGAATCAGTAACCGTAAAGGGAAAAGATACCTTGTTTAAGGGAGATGAATCGCTGACAATGCTTACAAAGGAATTCATGGCTAAAGGAAGTACCAGCGCACATGTTACCGGGAATACTGTAAATGTGATAGCTAATAAAGACATCTCCATGAGTGGCAGTACAGACGTGTGCGTGTCTGGCGGACTGGTGAAAATAAATTCCTGATCCTGATAAAGCTAACTTATGACAACGTCACCATCCATTGGACAGGAATTCTATAAAGTACGCGATGCCTGGGCTGTTGCCGACGCCGATAAACACTGGAAACTGGCGATCTGGCTGGTACAGTATGCAGATGTGGATATCATTGATAAATTCCTGGAAACAGAGCGTACTGCCATTGGTGTTTTTAAAGAGATATTTTTTCGTTTCGATACCCCCTACCAGGATGACCACGAAGCTTGGGAAAAAGCATTGTGGGAGGAATATATATCCTGGTTTGAGCCTGTAAGCAACAGCGATTATGATATCTATGGCGCATTGAAAAAAGACAGGCTGTTAAAAGAAGACTATCAGCCGGATCTTCGCCTCAAACCTTGTGTACAAAGTATCTGGAAGGAGTTGCTGCGATTTAAATCCCTGATTGCGGGATTGGAAGATATTGGTTGCTGTATCTACTTTCCGCCGTTAAGACCGGATTGTCCGGATGCCGGCGACTGGTATGCGGATGTATTGAAAAAAGGATTGCCTGATGGTATCCGTCTTGTTACCATCGATATTGTAACCAACCCCAGGATTACCCTTTCCAAAAAAATACTGACCGAACAGGTAACATTACTGCAACCACCATTGGAAATGGTGGAAGCAGTAAAAAATGATATGGATAAAGGCGGCGGCAATTCAGACAGCGTAAGTATAGACGCACGTTTCCGCAAACAGATCCGCAAGGTGATGGATTGTACTACCCAGCAGGATGCTGGCGTACTGGGCAACGAAGTGGCGCTGTTGTTATCGTTGTGCAAAAAAATGGGCGGCGCCGCTTACCAGGTTTCAGGACAGATGATTGCAGCACAGGCTTATTTTATGATCCGGGAAACGGATAAAAGCGCCGGCTATGCTGATAAAGCCATTGCCCAATCCCGGCAACTGATGAATGCCAATGATCCTGCCGGGTACCCTACGTGGAAGTCATGTGTGATGATAAAAGCGGCCATACTGGTCGGCAAAAAGAAACGGAAACAGGCCATCGCATTATATGAAGAGCTGGCGCATGAAGCAGCAAACAAGGCCGATGCTTTTATGATCCTCGAAGGCTACCGGCTTTGCGGGCATTTGTACTATGAGCTGGGCCAGCTAAACATTGCTTTTGAAAATCTCCTGCTCGCTCTTACCGGCGGCAGCTACCTGGAGCTGGAGGTAAGACGGCAGTCTACCTTCCTGCACGCCGCCGCCATGGCAGTACACCTGTGTGAAAAAGCCAGGGGACCGGAAGACCTGAAAATCCTGCAGGAGCGGTTACAGGAACAACTGGGTAATGACTGGGCTACCCTGCTGCAGTCTGAAGGCATGGACAAGGCAACGGTACGACGTAAATCCAATCTTTTTGAATTCAATTAAACAGTTTAGCCCCAAAAATTGAAGTATTATGGCGGTAGAAAATAAAGGCTTCGGTGAGTTATTCGCCGAAAAGAAAAATTCATTGGACCATATACAGAAAGGGATGGCGAGCATATTGCCTTCATTTCCCGGAATGCCCGCTGCGAAATACTTTGACCTCGGAATAGGTATCGATTTTCATGATTCGGTTTTTCCTCCATCTCCTTTATTGCCGGTGCCTCATATCGGCATGATATACGATATAATGGGCGCAATTATGGCGGCTATCGCCAGTGTGGTGCCACCGCCACCACCGCCGCCGGAAGCAGAGGAAGGAAAGGAGCCGCCCCCTCAACCCTTTTCCCTGGCGGCAACGGCGCAGATGTTGATACATGCACTCAGCCCCTCGGTAAAAGTGCATAATCAATGGATCGCTAATGCAGGAACTCCCATCTTTCATCTGCCCGCGTTTATCGCGCATCTGCCATTTCCTATCGTGAAGCCTAAAGCGGCTTCTGAAATGTGGATGGGCAGTTCTACGGTGCTGGCTGACGGGGGGCCTTTTTCAACACAGTTTCATCCGGCGTTGTCCTGTAATCTCGTTGGGCTTCCCTCTCCGCCACGGCTTAATAAAAAAAGTACGGCGATGGCCTTGATGGCACCTACTTCTGTGCTACTGATCATGACTTCTGCCGGTAAACCCGTATTGGTAGGCGGTCCGCCAACCATAGACCTGTTTCAGCTAATGTTTAAACTGGGGTTAAAAGGATTGTCGAAAGCAGCGGGTGCGGCATTACAGAAAATAATTAGTAAGATTGAAAGTCGTTTCCCCAAGCTGGCGGAGGCATTACAGCATTTTAAATGCAAATTTTTTGGTGAACCCGTCGACGCTGCCAGCGGAAGAGTGTTTGCGGCTAACATAGATTTTGAACTCCCTGGCCCTATTCCACTGGTATGGGAACGCACTTATTATAGCGATGCAGTGGTGCCTGGTCCATTGGGTTATAACTGGCATCACTCCTATAACATGAGCCTGTTTGATCTGCATAATGGGTTTTTCAGTATAAGGTTAGCTGATGGCAGGGAAACGGTGATGCCTGCGCTGACAGCCGGTGAGCGTTATTATAACAGGAAAGAACAGCTGTGGTGGCATCGTGATAACAGCGGTTATTACCTGCAGAATACAACAGGACTTAGCTATCGCTTCGCCTCCAAACCTACGCCGGACGGTAGTTATATGCTCTCTGATATTCGCAGTGTTGCCGGTTTTAATATTCAGTTCCGGTATAGTGGTAAAGGCCATCTGCAACAGATCATTGATAGCGGAAATCGCTTACTGCAGGTAACAACGGATGCGCAGGGCCGCATCGAGAGGATTCATACAGGGAATGGCGCAGATATCATCAACCTGGTTCGCTACAGCTATGATGATGCTGGAAACCTGAGTAGTACCACCAATGCACTCGACGTTAGCAAATACTTTTTTTACCAGGGACATCAGTTGGTACAGCTAACCAATCAGAGTGGCATGAATTTCTACTGGGAGTATGCAAACGGCCGTTGTGTACATACCTGGGGCGATGGTGGCGTGTTGGAATATCATACGCGTTATGAAGATGGGAAGACGGTGACGACTAACAGTCTTGGCCATACTACTGAATATTATTATGATGAGCGGAATCTCATCTATAAAATCATCGACGGAAATGGTGGGGTCACACTTCAGCAATATAACAGCGATGAGGAGCTGGAAGTGATAGTAGATCCAATGGGGAACTCCACGAAAACAGCGTATGATGAATATGGCAAGATCATAAAAGAGGTGAATGGAAATGGGGAGGCAACCCAGTTTTCGTATGATGAAGAACAACGGCTGGTAGCGGTGAAAAGCCCTGGTGGCAGGCAATTGAAATGGAGTTACAATGAGCTGGGATTACTGGAGAAAGAGACCCAGGTTGATGGTAATACGCTGAAATACGTATACGATACGCATTGTCGCATGCACCGGGTTACTCACAGCACTGGCCGGATATTCGAAATGGAATATGATCAGCAGCATAATTTGAGCGGACTCGTTATGCCGGAAGGAACAATGCAGTCCTGGGAGTATGACGAACTTGGTCGATTGGTAAAGGAAGTCGGTCCCAATGGTTATCGGTATGGATACGTACGTGACGCTGTTGGTAATTTGATGCGTACGGAGGAAACTGATGGCACTGTAAATATCTTTAGCTATGATGCTGCTGGTAATGTGATTTCAGCATCCGATGGGCATCGACAGGTGAATTTTACATATGGTCCATTGGGAATTTTAACAGGCAGGCTGCAACATGGTGCAAATGTACGTTTCAATTATGATACCGAACAGCAACTGCGCACGATCATTAATGAGAGAGGTGAACTGTATCGTTTTGAATTGAATGCCAATGGAGAAGTGATACAGGAATGGGGGTTTGACGGACAGCATCGGCAATATGAACGTGATGGAGCGGGGCAAGTCAAAAAAATAATACGGCCAGGTGGCCGGTGGACTGTTTACGATTATGATGGTACCGGTAATGTGATACGTGAAGAACATCATGATGGAAGCATTGCCGCTTACGGCTATAACAAAGATGGTTTGTTGACAGGTGCCTTCAATGAAGATGGTGAGATAACTATTAAATATGATGCTTGTGGACGCGTGGTGAGTGAAATACAGGGGGAGAACGTTGTTACCCGGGAGTATGACGAAATGGGAGAGCATAGTTTTATAGGCAGCAGCTTGGGCGCAGCTATCACGATGCAGTATAACGCAGGTGGAGTAGTAGAAAAGATGTTAGTTTCCAATGGAGAATCAGGCGGTAAATGGGAAGCATTATGGAAATATGGAAATACCGGGCTTGAAATGCAAAGATGGCTTCCGGGGGGCGTTAAGGTACAAACCCAGCGGGATAAAGTTGGAAGGATGATACGGCAATCCACTGGCGAAGATAAAGTTGTACATCACGATACACGTTATGATTGGGGGCGCTCTTCTCAACTACAGCGTATTATCAATGAGCTTACGAGAACACAAACACAATTTGCGTATGATGAGGTAGATAACCTGGTGAGTGCGTCTTATGTAGAAACACGTGGTGCTGCTTTGGAAACTGTTTACAGGATTTCCGATAAATCGGGTAATTTATTCAGAACACCCGCTCAGAAAGACCGTGTATACGGCAAAGGAGGGCAATTGTTGGAAAGTCCGGATTACTATTTTCATTATGATTGCGAAGGTAACCTGTTGTTTAAAGAGTTTAAGCATAACAGTGACATTGACGCTGAGGATAAACAAATTTATTTTAAAGTACAGAAGATTGCACCCAAAGGAAGTGGTACTGGCTGGAGTTATGAATGGAAAGGTAATGGATTGCTACGTAAGGTGGCGACACCGGCCGGTGGCGAAATTGTGTTTCATTATGATCCATTGGGACGACGTATTGCTAAGGTAGATAAGCAACAAAAACAAGTGTTCCGCTGGCTATGGAATGGGAATATGCCTTTGCATGAATGGCAATATCAAGGGGATTATCCACTACATTTAAGTGCTGAAGCAGGTGGTGATTTGCAAGCACGGCCAGAACCGATGGAGAATCTGATCACCTGGGTATTTGAAGAAAATTCATTTACTCCTTGTGCCAAACTTGTCTCACAACAATCTTATAGCATTATTTGCGATCACCTTGGAACGCCCACACATGCTTATGATACTGCTGGATGTAAGATATGGGAAAGGGAACTTGATTGTTATGGGAATGTAAGAAAACTGCATGGAGATAAAACATTTTGTAGCTATCTTTATCAGGGACAGTATATGGATGAGGATACGGGACTTGCGTATAACAGATTTCGGTATTATTCACCGGATGATGGCATGTATCTAAGCCAGGATCCTATTGGGCTTGAAGGTGATAATCAGACGTTATATGCCTATGTAAGCGACACAAATGCATTAGTAGATGTTTTTGGCCTTAAAATAATAACCGTCTATCACTACACAAGCAAGAAAGGATATAATGCTATTGCTTCGCAAAAGCCCCATATATTTAAAACATCTACTCCCGGTAAGGGAAATCCTAAGGGAGTATATGTAACAACTAAATCTCCTGAACAATTGGCTAAAACAACAAATGGGTATAAGAAATTGGGTCTGACCGGTGAAAAATCATCACATTTTTTTGAGTTCAAAGTGGACGACGCCAAGATAAAACCTTTGCCAGGAGGACGCGGACAGACGGGCCATGTACTGTATGCTCCGGAAGATTTAACAGTTCCAAGAGAGGATGTGATAAGACATGGTACAACACATTAAATATTAAGAGGAATATGGAAATAACAGGGACCGATTTGATTTTTTTTAGTACAAAGCATCCTTCAGAAGTGACAGGTGTATTTGTTAATTTGGTAAAACAAAAGTGGCAAGACCCAATTATAGATGGATTGGAAGAATATTTAGCGGATACTTCCGGTAATGTAGATATCTTCTTTGAAAAGGATGAAGAGATGACGATGGAAGATATTGGTTTTACCTTGAATAAAAATGGAGAAGGGAGTTTTCGTTTAATCAGTACGTTTCACGAAGAAATTGATTTTGAGGTAGCTGTTAATCGGGAGATAATTCCTATGTCGGAGTATTCACCCAAAGATCCTTATCCGGCAAGGATGATGATCCAACATGTTTATGAATATACCCTGGTTTTACCAGGACTGATAACGGAAAGCCAGTTTTGTAACGAGATCTATTCCTTTCTCATAAAGGCACTGGAGTTACGATAATCTTTGTTGCTCATAGTGATAGCCGAAGAACATGGAGATGAGAGCAGATAGCCACGGAAATTTATACGATAAAATCCTGGATGAAGCTTATTGAAGATGGAGTTCAATATTGATAAATTTATTCGTACCGGTAGTTTTTTTGACAAAGCGGAGGAAAAAGTAGATGTCAGCTGGCTCAAAGAGCACAGTGATACCGTTTTTGGAGAAGATGTGCCTATGTACTACTTCTACCGGGGAGATTTTACTATTTCTTTTGTTTACGATATTGCTGCAAATCAGATAGCGGCAGAGCAGGTGGAAATGTCAGGCTCACCGGCCTCGCAAACATGGACCAGCTATGATAGTTTTGTTGAAAAATATGATCCTGAAATAACTGCGATCTACGGAGATGATGAAGAAACCGTCCTGTTTATGCGCAGTGAGGTAAATGTTTATTTTAACAAAGAGGATGACGATAATGCACTGGCTAAAATTACATCCAGGAGCGATGCTTCCAGGAACCTGGCGATAAGTATTTTGGATAAGATCAGATAGCATACAGGAACATTTTATCAATTTGGTTCTCATAAAGCGTTAAAGGTGTAATAACTGACTGATGAAACTGGCAGAAGCAATGAATACTTATAACATCGCGTTATTTATGATTACTCAGAAAGGGTATAAAGTAGCCGCAACGCTGAGTAATGATGGCGAAGATGTTATTGGCTGGAAAGCAAGGAAAGATGTGAATGAAATTTCCACATTTACACCACTTTCGCTGTTATCACTTGTTGTGATAGCTGAAGAATATGGAGATGGATGGAAAGCAGTGGACCATGGTGACCTGTATGAAAAAACGCTGGAAGAAGCGGAATAAAGAAGCTCCCTATATGAGTACTGACAAAAAAATATCATCCTTTGTTTCAAAAAAGCAAATGGAGCTGGAAACGGCCTATAAAAGCCTGAGTAGTTATTCGGACTACATTTCCTTCCTGGAAGCCTCCATCAGGGATTATGCGGAAAGCGGCCGGGAAGAATTCTCTTCCACTTTTGTTGAATTTGGCCAAACATTCACAACGGAGTATCATATTGTGGATCTGCTGACTGGTATGGCGGTGTATAGAACTGCCCAGGTAGTTGTAACCGGCAATTCCGGGCCGCTTTATTCATCGTTGTTGAACGCGCAATATTTTAAAATATTGGCACTTTTAAAATGTTTGCAGGAGAAGAAGACGGCGAAAAGCATTTTTAGCACGGAGATATCCACGGTGACTATATTGGCAGCTGTTTATTTTCCGGAAGTATTACCACCGTTAGCAGAATATTTTGCTTTTTACCTGGAAGAAGAAACGGTGCTGATGAACAGAACTATATATGCAAACCTGTTAGGAAAAATAGACCTGATGCCCCTGGCGGTATTCGTGGCAAAGGAAAGCGCCGGGTATGATCTTCTTCCGAAAATTAAAAATTATATCAGCGATCATATACAACCTGTTTATCAACAGGCAATGGAGCAGCTGTATAGTGAAGATACAGCAACCGTATCAGCATGGATTGATGGATTAGTGACCTATCATATCACTAATAGCAAGGATGACTGGACTTTGCCTTTCAATCATACGATCTGGCAATATTATCCACTTGAAATAATTGCGTTGCTGGAACTGAGAAAGCGAAAGGGGATGGATAACAGTTTTATCGATAATCCGTTACTAAATACGTGGAAACCGTTGATTGAGTCAGGAACGCAAATCAAGGCAGATGACCTGGTGCTAAAGCTGTATGAACGGATCACTGGCAGGCCGTAAATATAAAAGCTTTTAATTAAACGCAGGGAAGAATTCCGCTGCATTTAACTAAAAGCTAACTGCTAAAACCTAAAAGCTATTTAAATCTCTCGCTTACAACCAGGTCCTTACTGCCGGCGGTATACTTATAAAATCCTTCTCCGCTTTTCACACCAAGATAACCCGCAGTAACCATGTTAACGAGGAGCGGACATGGTGCATATTTAGGATTACCAAAGCCGTCGTGCAGCACCTGCATGATAGAAAGACAAACATCGAGTCCTATGAAATCGGCCAACTGTAAAGGTCCCATGGGATGCGCCATACCCAGTTTCATCACGGTATCAATTTCCGCCACACCGGCTACACCTTCAAACAGGGAACAGATGGCTTCGTTGATCATAGGCATCAGGATGCGGTTGGCGATAAAACCGGGATAATCGTTTACTACGCAGGGAACCTTTTCCAGTTTCTCAGACAGCGCCACGATGGCGGTTGTAATACTTTTATCCGTAGCATAGCCATTAATGATTTCCACCAGTTTCATTACTGGTACAGG
This sequence comes from Chitinophaga hostae, assembly GCF_018224885.1. Lineage (GTDB taxonomy): Bacteria > Bacteroidota > Bacteroidia > Chitinophagales > Chitinophagaceae > Chitinophaga > Chitinophaga hostae. The sequence goes on from NZ_JAGTXB010000002.1 coordinate 518,969, forward strand.
GTTCATGAAATGCATGCCAATTACTTTATCAGGACGTTTGGTGGCAGCCGCGATTTTAGTAATGGAAATAGAAGAGGTGTTGGTAGCGAGGATGGCGTTGGCTGGTGCGTGTTGATCGAGATCCTGGAATATTTTCAGCTTCAGGGAAATGTTTTCCGTGGCTGCTTCTACCACGAGGTAAACATCTTTTACGCCTGCGGCGAGATCTGTTTGCAGGCTGATGTTGGCCAGGGTGCCGGCTTTTACTTCTTCCGTAATAGATCCTTTGGTAACCTGTCTGTCCAGGTTCCTGGTAATGGTTTGAAGGGCCTTATCCAGCGCCGGGGCAGAAACGTCTACCAGGTTAACGGTAAAACCGTGTTGAGCAAAGACATGCGCAATACCATTTCCCATGGTACCAGCGCCAATTACCGCAATTTTTTGCATGGTGTAGTGATTTGTCGGGATTGAATGAGCCACTAATTTAAAGCATTACGGGTTACGAATTACTCTCCGTAACTCTCATCCTTTCTTTTAAAGTCGCCTCGCTTCCAGGCCTGTATAAACTGAGCCCATGCCAGCGGGTTAAAGATATTCTGTGGAGGTGGCTGCCCGGCATAGTAGAGGTTCTGTGCCTGTTTATTGAAGTATTGGTTTACGCCTTCACGCCCGTCGACCGGTGTGAAACGTGCCATGGCACGAAGCCTGGCATTGTTGGTGTTTTTTCGTGCTACTTCATAGGCATCATCGGGGATGTCCATATTGGCGAAGGCACGGTCAAATTCTTCCTTTGATAAATACGGTTTGATGATGGTTACCGGGAGATAGGTGGTATCTTCTACCATCAGCTGTATCAGGGAGAAGCTGTTCCCCTTGATATCCGGCGGTACCCGGTAGTTTTTGTGTTTAAAGCCCACCGCACTGAACGACAGGGTATCGCCCTTAAACACCACGATAGAAAATATACCGGACCTGTTGGAGATCGTTCCTCTGCCCTGACCTCTCACCAATACGCTGACAGCGGGGATGGCCCGGAGACTGTCTGCGGTCATGGTAATACCCGAAATCTGAATGACGCTGTCTCTGAATTCCGCAATCTGAGCCTTTAAAAGGAAAGGAGACAAAAGGAAAACAATTGTGAGTGACAGTATGTAGGATCTTTTCTGATGCATGCCGGCCCTAAGATATAAAAATTTAATTACGTGTTTCCATGCAGTTGATCACCTGCCCAGAGAAATTGTAAATTAAATCCCAATTGGGTTAACTTTGTTGTCTGGATTCAAAATTAACAACAATTTATGATCACGAAAGAGCAGGTTTTAAAGGCCCTGAGCAACGTAGAAGAGCCGGATCTGGGTAAGGATCTCGTTACGCTGAACATGGTAAAAGATATAGAAATTGATGGCAATAAAGTAAAATTTACGGTCATACTTACCACGCCGGCCTGTCCCTTAAAGGACCTGATCCGGAATGCCTGTGTGAATGCCATTCATATGCTGGTGAGCAGGGAAGCCGAGGTAGAAGTTGTCATGACCGCCAATGTAAGTACCAAGAGAACCAACGGACAAGGGGTATTGTCTAATGTGAAGAATATCATTGTGGTGGCTTCCGGTAAGGGGGGCGTTGGTAAATCGACTGTGGCGGCCAACCTGGCGCTGGCGCTGGGCAGAGATGGCGCTAAAGTAGGCCTGATGGACGCGGATATCTATGGTCCTTCTGTTCCTATTATGTTTGGGTTACGCGGAGAAAGGCCACTGATGGTGAATGTAGATGGCAAAGGCATGATCCAGCCAATAGAAAAATTTGGTATCAAGGTGATGTCTATAGGTTTGCTGATTGATGAAAGACAAGCAGTAGTTTGGCGCGGACCTATGGCCAGCAGTGCATTGAAACAGTTTATTACAGATGTATATTGGGATGAACTGGATTACCTGGTGATCGACATGCCTCCCGGCACAGGCGATATTCACCTCACATTGGTACAAACAGTGCCTGTTACCGGTGCCGTGATTGTAACCACGCCGCAGGACGTGGCCCTGGCCGACGCCAAAAAAGGTATTTCCATGTTCCAGGGACAGCAGATAAATGTGCCAATTATTGGTTTAGTGGAAAATATGGCCTATTTCACACCCGCAGAACTGCCGGACAACAAATATTACATTTTTGGAAAAGAAGGCGGAAAACGCCTGGCGGAGGAGCTGGAAATTCCTTTCCTCGGACAAATTCCGTTGGTACAAAGCATCCGTGAGGGTGGTGACGACGGTATTCCTGCCATGGCTGGTGATGAAAAAATTACGCGCAAGGCATTCCTGGATGTTGCCGGCGCTGCTGCCCGCAGCATCGCTATGCGCAATGCCAATATTGCACCTACCAAAATAGTTGATATTATTGTTTAGCACAACGCAGAAAGCGTAAAGCAAAAAGCTATTGAAGCGGATTATCCGCGTTGATAATCCGCTTCAATAGCTTTTTGCTTTATGCTTTCTGCCTTACCCTCTGTAATATGTATACACCGAAACACACCAGGGAAACCGACTGGGATACGATAGCTGCTTTTATCAGGGATAATGGTTTTGGTTTGCTGATCAACGTTGACGACAAAGGAACCCCTCATGCCACACATATTCCCATGACATTGGTAGAAAAAACACCCGGTAATTTTGTGCTGCATGGGCATGTCGCCAGGATTAATCCGCAATGGGAGTGGTTTGAAAAAGGTGATACCCTGGCTGTTTTTTCAGGGCATCATGCCTACATTTCTTCTTCCTGGTATGAGAAAGACAGAATTCCAACCTGGAATTACATGGCAGTGCATATTCACGGTCACATCCGTATACAAACAGCCGACGAAATGGTAGCTGCCCTGGGTACGCTGATGGACCATTACGAGGCCACATCTGCCTGCCCGGTACATATAAGCGATATTGATGATCAAACACTCCGGAACAACGTAAAAGCGATCGTAGGATTTGAACTCAGCATCCGGGATGTGAATGCCAATTATAAGCTAAGTCAGAATAAGAAAGACACAGATTATTACAGTGTTATTAACCATTTGAAGGCTTTGGGAGATGAAAATTCGCTGCGCGTGGCAGCTGAAATGGAAGCCCGCCGGTTTGCCGGAAAATAGCTGAAATATTTTATTTTGTGTTGACGCACTTAACAGTAAAAAGGAATATCTTTATTTAGCTTCCTCGTAAAAATATGTCAGCATTGTAGGTAACCACAACTACCACAGTGAATAATAAAGGTGGTTTTTCAAATACAGGTAATCATAATATGTTTAAAGAAGCGTCAATGCTTAAGTTTTACTTAACTTTGCGCCCCAAATTAACCGAATATGAATCGACAGGAATTGGTGAATCTGATTAAGGAAAAGCAGTCGTACCTCTGTGTAGGACTGGATACAGATGTACAAAAGATTCCAAAACACCTGCTTTCTCATGCAGATCCGGTGTTTGCCTTTAACAAGGCGATTATTGATGCTACCAAAGATCTTTGTGTAGCCTACAAAATTAATACGGCCTTTTACGAAAGTATGGGTATCCGTGGCTGGGAAAGCCTGCAACGTACCGTTGAGTATATACCTTCCGGTATTTTTACCATTGCTGACGCCAAGCGTGGCGATATCGGCAATACTTCCACCCAGTACGCCAAAACATTCTTCGAAACTTATAAGTTCGATTCCGTAACTGTAGCGCCTTACATGGGTAAGGACAGTGTAACGCCTTTCCTGCAGTTCTCTGAAAAATGGGCTATTTTATTGGGCCTTACTTCCAATGAAGGCAGCCAGGATTTCCAGATGCAACAGATCGGCGACGAATTCCTGTTTGAAAAAGTACTGAAAGCGGGAGTAGAGTGGGGTACGGCAGATAATCTCATGTTTGTGGTAGGGGCTACCCAATCATCACAACTGGGTTATATCCGTAAACTGGTACCGGATCATTTCTTCCTGGTGCCTGGTGTAGGCGCCCAGGGCGGCAGCCTGGAAGAAATCTCCACACAAGCCATGAATAAGGATTGCGGACTGCTGGTGAATGCAAGCCGCGCTATTATTTACGCCGGTAACGGAGAGGACTTTGCCACCGACGCCAGAAACGTGGCGTTAAAATATCAGCAGGAAATGGCTGGTTATCTGACTAAAATTGCTGCTGCAGTATAAGAAATTGTCTTGCCCAGGATTAGACTGATTTTGATGATTTGAAGATTTTTTTCTTGTGATTTAAAAGATTTAAAGAGATTTTGGAAGATGTATGTGAGTATTTTTCGCCTATATCTTCCAATTTTTTTTAAATCTTTTAAATCACAAGAAAAAAATCTTCAAATCATCAAAATCAGTCTAATCCTGGGCAAGAAAAAATCCTAGTTAAATAAACAATTCCTGGCTGTCCACCAGGGTTTTACCTCGAAAATAAGACGGCCTGCTGCCACTGCAGGATCCGTATTCACCAACGACACCGCCTCCAGGCTGTCGTTGCAGGACATAATAAAAATGCCACGTAAATCTTCATCATTCCCAAACGGGCCTGCCACCAGGATTTTGCCTTCCTGGGCCAGTCTGCCAATGTTGGCAAGATGATCACGTTGGATTTTTGCAGCTGTAGCGGAATCCTGGTTGCGCCAGGGGCCTTTCCGCAGAAAGACCATCCAGTACCGTTTTAGCTCAGGGTTTGCGCCTGGTTTGTCTTTTGGGGGCAGCGATTTGACTGCAATGGATTGTAATGGTGTGGGGTGAAATGATAACATCACAATGACTAAAAATCCCATTAGCAAAAGCGCAGGTAAAACTTTGCTTGCCATAGCTCTCTAATTTGACAGAAAGGTAGGAAAATAAGCGGAAAGCGTAAAGTATAAAGCAAAAAGCTATTGAAGCAAATGATTAACGCGGAAAATTAATATCCGCTGTGGACATTCCCTTCAATAGCTTTTTGCTTTTTGCCTTCTGCTTTCTGCTTATTTTCCTATATTGAGTATAAACCTGTAGTTAATGCAACAAGATCTGTTTCAGTCTCCTGATTATTTTGCCGTAGACGCTTTGCTGAAAGAAGAACACCTGTTGACCCGTGACGCGGTACGGCAGTGGGTTAAGAAAGAAATATCTCCCATCATAGAAGACTATTGCCAGCGGGCTGCTTTTCCTTCGCATATTTTAGACGGACTGGGTGAGCTGGGCTGTTTCGGACCCACAATTCCGGTAGAATATGGTGGTGGCGGCATGGATCATATTGCTTATGGACTCATGATGCAGGAACTGGAACGGGGCGACAGCGGTATCCGGTCTACTGCATCCGTACAGGGATCGCTGGTGATGTATCCTATTTATACTTTCGGCAGCGAAACCCAGAAACGGAAATATCTTCCCAAACTGGCTACAGGAGAATTAATGGGCTGTTTTGGTTTAACAGAACCGGACCATGGCTCCAATCCTGCCGGTATGATTACCAATTTTAGTGACGATGGCGATCATGTGATACTGAACGGCGCTAAAATGTGGATCTCCAATGCGCCCTTTGCCGATATTGCCGTGGTATGGGCCAAAGATGAAGCAGGCGTTATCCGCGGTATTATTGTGGAAAGAGGTATGGAAGGGTTTACCACCCCGGAAACCAAGGGCAAATGGAGTTTACGCGCCAGTGCTACCGGTGAACTGGTTTTTGATAATGTAAGAATACCCAAAGAAAATATACTCCCCGAGGCGAAAGGGCTAAAAGGGCCTTTATCCTGCCTTTCTTCCGCGCGTTATGGTATTGCCTGGGGGGCCATAGGCGCTGCCATGGATTGCTATGATACAGCCCTCCGTTATGCGAAAGAACGGGTGCAGTTTGGTCGTCCTATCGGCGGTTTTCAGCTTACGCAGAAGAAACTCGCTGAAATGATTACCGAAATCACCAAGGCGCAATTACTTAACTGGCGCCTCGGCGTATTGAAAAATGAGGGCAAAGCCACGCCGGCACAAATTTCCATGGCAAAACGGAATTCCTGCGAAATAGCGGCCAACATTGCCCGCAATGCCCGCACCATTTTAGGCGGCATGGGTATTACAGGGGAGTTTTCCGTTATGCGGCATATGATGAACCTGGAAAGCGTAATGACCTATGAAGGCACGCACGAAATACATTTACTGATAACCGGTATGGATGTAACGGGATTCGAGGCATTCAAATAGCTTTTAGCCGTTAGCGTTTAGCTTTTAGGAATGCAGCGAAGATTATTCAGAATTGAATGCAGAATAGCATAATATGCAACAGCTGAATTGAAATGAAGAAATTTTTATTTGCAGGTATCCTGCTATGGGCTGCTGCAGTTAAAGCGCAGCAGGCACCCGTTATGAAACTGGTAGCCTGCGAAGGCAAAGCCCAGGGTACCTATTACATCGTAAAATACTTGTGTGCCGACACCACTTCACTGCAACCGCGAATCGATTCCATATTTGGTGTGATTGATCAGTCATTGTCTTTATACAAACCAGGATCGGTGATCAACCGTTTTAATGAAACCGGGGAAGTACAAATGGATGAACACATGCAGGCGGTTGTGAAAAAGGCGTTATTCACCTATAAAGCTACAAAGGGCCTGTTTGATATTACCGTGGAGCCACTGGTGTACCTGTGGGGTTTCGGTGTGCATAAACCATCTTTCAAAGGCGTACCTCCACCCGACAGCATCAAAGCAGCGATGGCGTTTATTGGTTCCCGTTATCTCCGTATAAAAGGGAATCATCTGTATGCTGTCAGAAAAGGGGTACAGATAGATTGCAATGGTATTGCACAGGGCTATACGGTGGATGTACTGGGCCGGTTTCTTGCATCGCAGGGAATAGAAAATTACCTGGTGGATGTAGGCGGTGAGTTATGTGCAAAAGGGCATAATCATCAGCATAAAGTGTGGAGCGTGGGTATTGAAAGGCCGTCGCCTGGAGATACGGCATACGAGCCGGTACAGGGCCTTGTACGGTTGCCGGATAAGGGTATTGCCACCAGTGGAAATTACCGTCGTTTTTTTGACCAGGGACGTACCCGTTTTGCGCATACCATTCACCCGTTAACCGGTGTGGCGCTGCATAACAATATTATCAGCGTAACGGTGATTGCGAAAGATTGCTTTACCGCAGACGCTTTTGATAATCCGCTGATATTGATGGGTGTGGAAAAAGGATTAACATATATTGCGCAGCATCCGGCCTATGGCCTGGAGGCGATTTATATTTACAAGGATAAAGATGGAACTATTAAAGAGGCTTTCAGTAAAGGTTTTAAACAATACATGGAGTTCTGAAAAAAATATCCCATCCGCTGGTTAAACGGATGGGACCCACTCTCACGCTTTCTTAGAATATGGACAAAAGTGGTTTAGTTCAAATGGAACTTCACCCCAATATTTCCCTGGACGGTGTTGAAATTGGTAATATCAGCATATTTGTACGGTGCATAGTTGTAACGTACGTTGGCGTTAAACATCACTGGTGAAGCCTTTCCGAAAGGAACGTTGATACCTATTTCGGGACTTACCAGGAATTGCCAGCTGTTATTCTTTTCCACAAACTCACCCCAGTATTTTTCATAATTCATATTGGCAGTACCTACACCTACCGTGGCGTATGGAATGATTGCTGATCCGGGTTTGGTAAAGGCATAGCTTACGGTTGCCTGGATCGGAATTACCTGCAGGGTACGTGATTGTACAGCAGATACATCGCCTTGTTTATCAGGGTAAACAGCGCGTGGCAGTTTCTGATAAAAGTCCTGGAATCCGGAACGAAGACCAACGGACCACTGATCATTCAGCATATATTGTAAACCTGCGCTCCATCCACGGAAGCTGGTTTTATCGGTATAATCTTTCAATGAGCCAAGGGGCTGTGCAATAGAATAGTTGATATCCACTGATAATGGTGGACGAACCTGTGCGGATACTGCCTGGGCAGCAAAACATCCTGCAAAAATCAATATCCAGTTTCTTATCTTTTTCATCTTCCTGTCAGTTTAAAAGTTCAATTTATTTTTTACTCAGGTATGCAGATTGTGCAAAGGATGCCTGCACCATGGAATCAACATTACCGGTGGTCCACACGCCAGATCCACGCCACAGTGCATTCCATACGGCTGTTAGCTTGTCGCCTTTCGGATTTTTCAGATCGAACAGATCAATCGCTACCTGTTTTTCATTTACCCGGTATACCGTGTAGTAAGAAGGCCAGTACCAGCCACCACCGGGATATCCCCAGTAACCCGGATCCCAGTAGCCTCCACCTCCCCACCATCCCGGATTCCAGGAGATGTTGGTATAGGAGTTATCGATACGGGTAAGATTCACCGCCAGATCAGGCTTAGCGGCTTTGTTAACAAGCGTATAGCCGCGCTGTTGCATAGCTGCGGTAACAGATGCAATGAGCTTTTTATCGTAATCTGTTAATGCTTTCTTGGCACTGTCGCTGGCAAGCGTTAATACTGCCACCGAATCCACTATGCTAAAAGTTGAATAAGAGGTGAAATTTGCGGTGCTGTCGTGATTGGTGATGTAGATCCTTGACTCTTCGTTGGTCATATCTTTTAAAGGATCTTTACGGCAGCTACTGAATGAAACCATCGCTACCACTGCGGCAGCGGCACTGAATAAAAACAAAGTTCTTTTCATGTCCTAGCGTATTAATTAGTAAAAATATTTTCCTCACAGGTTAACGATCATGGACCAAACAGGTTGGTATTCCTGACAATCATGTTTCCGTGTTTCCTCTCTCTTGAACGGATTAGATAGTTGATTGTTACACGAAGTTTAGCAGGGTAGTGTTAAGGAAATCCTAAATTGAAAGAAGGGTTAACAATGTCAATAATTAACGAAGTTGATTAAATATTAATAGATCTGTTTTCTAATTCAATTTTTAACTGATATGGGTTTTCAAATAATATGCTGTCTATACCAAACTCACGCGCCGCTTTTACATTGCGCGCATTGTCATCGATGAATAATGCATTGGCAGCGTTCACCTGGTACCTGTTGAGCAGCAACTCGTAAAATGCTGCAGCTGGTTTGCGGAGTTTTTCCCGGCCGGATACTACAATGCCGTCAAACCAATGAAGCGAAGGATACAGTTCCCAGGCAACGGGAAACGTTTCGTCGGACCAGTTGGTGAGTGCATACAATTTGTATTGCCCGCTTTCTTTTAATTGCCGGAGTATATTTTTGGTGCCTTCAATTTCTCCGCCGAGCATTTCCTGCCACCTGCCGTAGTAGGCACGGATATTTTCTTCGTGATGGGGAAATTGGTTTACCAGCAGGCTGGTGCCTGCTTCCAGGGTTCTTCCCTCGTCCTGCACCTCGTTCCAGTCCGAAGTACAGATGTCCCGCAGGAAAATTTCCATTTCTTCTTCTGAAGAAAAAATTTTGCGATACAGATGGCGCGGATTCCAGTCGATTAATACAGCGCCCAGATCAAAAATGATGGTGTTGACAGATGTTTGCATAGGTATTGTTATTCTGATATTTCGTCGGCTGCATCCTCGAGCAGTTGCAGGTTTACAGAGTCGTTGCCTGCAATGCCTTCAATAGAACCGCGGATGTGTGCTGCATTCAATAAAACTTTTTCCAGTTGTTTTTCGCGTGATTTCCAAAGTTTTTCCATCGCATCGCGTTCGCGCTGTATGGATAGTTTCATGGACATAAACCCTTCGCGGATGGCTTTCCATTGTTCTGCAAACTCTCCACCGGTAAGGTATTCGTAGAGCATATGCATTTTATCTCCTTTGTTTTCCTGGGTGCGCAGTTTGCCGGAGATTTTGATGATCCCATCGCGGAGTACGTAGGCCAGCGCTTTTACTTCGGCGAATGTACAGATCCAGATACCGTCTTTTTCACCGAAACGTTCCATGTCTTTAGGCATGGTTTGGGTAACGAGTATGGCTACATCAACGCCCTGGCTGCGCATATCTGCCTTGAGTTTTTCTACCCAGTCTCTAATGAACTCTTTGGTTCGTTTGCTTTCATAAATAATACGACCGCATTCCTGTCCATACTGATTACGGATCAGTTGTATACAATCGGCGCCCCGAACCCCTTTGCCTACCGGGGTTACCTCATCAAACGGAAAATTAACACGCAGCATTTCTTCGAGTACCAGCTCCTGTGCTTCTCCCTGCAGCTGTGTAGAACCCTGTTCTACCCTGCGTTTCATCTCTTCCGCTAATCTTCGCTGGTCTTCCAGTTGTTTTTCCAGCTCTTTCAAACGCATCTGGTATTCCGTATCTTTCAACCCGTTCCTTTCGGCTTCTTCCTTGCGTATTTTATCTGCCAGCTCGGAGCGGGCTTCCAGCAATTTTTTTTGCAGATTTATTTCCAGCTCCTCTTCTTTATTTTTCAGCTCCTGTTCTTTACGTAAAAATTCCAGTTCCTGTTTACGCGCTTCGCGGAGCTTTTCTTCCTGTTCCTGGTTGGCTTCTTTGAGTACCGACAACTGGTTGTCAAGGTCGGCGGTGATAGATTTGCGCAATTCTTCCTCGATCGTTTCCTGGAGTTGTTTTTTTCCTGCCAGTACACGTTTATTTACTTCTTCTTCCTGTTGTTGTTTAAGGTTATCTATTTGCCGGCGTTCCAGCGCCATCTTATTCTTTTCAGACAGGAGCGTATCTTTCTCATCCTGGAGTGACTTCAGGCGTCTGCGCCATTCATCTTCCATTTTACCCCGCATTTCCTTTTCGATATCCGCTGCAAATGCATCCTCCATGACAAACTGGTGCTTGCAGTTGGGACAGGTGATTGATGTTCCCATAGTATTTAGTAAAAAATTACGTAAAGATAGGGGTTTGGTTGCCGGAATAAAAAAAAGGAAGGCTTCTCATCCTTCCTCTCAATCAACGTAAATAGAAACAAACAACAGGCAGAGGGTTTTCTGAGATAGTAAATACGGCTTGGGGACAGGTGTAAATTGGATAATTATTGTTAGCATGGTGTTACGGGCGGGTTAGATAATTGTTAAGGATCTGTGATGGAAAAATGACTTATATTCCTGTTGAAACTATACCCTGTGTCAGTGGGATATCCTGTTTTAGCAGTCTATTTATTTGGTTTTATAAATATATTTTATATTTATATACTTTTCCGACTCCGTTTGTTAAAAAAATAAATCTGTCACCATGTTTTTGGGTAAAACGCCTTTCCTGTTGTTAATGATAGTTTTGGGATTTGCCGGTTTGAATCCTTTGTACGCGCAGCACCCGGCAGCAAGCTATAAAGAACAGCAGCTGAATTTCACAGACAATGGGAATGAAATTTTTGGAAAACTCATAATGCCGGAGGGCTATACGCGTAAGTTGCCGGTGATTGTTTTTGTCCATGGCTCCGGGCCGGAAGATTATAGTTCATCAGATAACTACCGGTATTTATGGGAAGCATTTACAAAGATGGGCTTTGCATGCTACTCCTGGGACAGACCAGGTGTTGGCCAATCGCAGGGGAAATGGTATACACTCTCTGTAGCGGGCAGGGCTCATGAAGTAATCAGTGCCGTGAATAAACTCAAAGCACTGGAGATAATTGACAGTTCAAAAATAGGCTACTGGGGCATCAGCCAGGCAGGCTGGGTTATTCCCCTGGCGGCCAAAGCCATGAAACCTGCTTTTGTGATCACCGTTTCTTCACCGGTAACAACAGCCTTCGAGCAGGAATTATACCGCGTAAGATCGCAAATGAGGGCGGAGGGTTTTTCCCGGGCAGATATTGATAAAGCGGTTTGCTACAACGAAAAACTCCGGAAGATGATTGCAGCGAATGAGCCCTATGAAGAGTTTGCATTGCTGCAAAAAGAGATAAACGGGGAAAAATGGGGGGATAATGTTATCACCGGAGAAGAGGTGGTGTATAATTATTTGAGTATTGTTTTTAAGGAAGATAGCCCCCCGGATCTTGAGAGTCTTCGTTGCCCCGTACTGGCTATCTGGGGAGAAAACGACCTGGTAGTACCGCCTAAAACAAGTGCGGCCGTTTATGAGAAAGAATTGAAACGTATTGGCAACCGCCATGTGCTGATAAAAATTATACGGGAGGCCGACCATACACTTACCCATAACCTGACGGGGAAACCTTCCGAAACTGATAAAAGGAGGGAGGACTACAAGCATAATCCCAAAGAAATTTTTGCCCCGGGCTATATCTCACTGATGACGGGTTGGTTAAAGGGGTTAGGCTTGAAGTAATGCTACCATAGCTGATTGTTATTTCTTTCTTTCATGGGTTATTTTAAGCAGGATAGCCAGCATCTCCTCGGGGAGAAATGGTTTGTTGAGAAAATGGGTGATATCTAGGTTTGTAAAGCGTGTTCTTACATCTGCCAGGATATCGGCCGTAAAGATAACGACCTGGATATGCGGGTACCGCTCCTTTATCAGTTTCCCGAGTGCATAGCCATCCATACCTGGCATGTGAAGATCGATGAGCGCTACATCGTAGGTAATGCTTTGCAACAGGCTGGCTGCATCATTGCCGTTGGTGGCTACATCCGGAATTATCCCGAAATATTTCAACTGGTTATCTGCCACCATAATGTTAACAGACGTGTCTTCAACCAGGAGTACCTGCAACCAGCTGAATTTACCGGCATAAGCTGATATCTCATTTTGCAGCGATTTATCATCTGCTGCTTTGGGAGCGGCTTTTTCAAAGGTGAGGTCGAAATAGAACCTGGAGCCTTTTCCCGGGCTGCTTTCCAGCAAAATCCTGCCTCCCAGCATCGCTATCAGTCTGCGCGTAATAGCCAGTCCCAGACCGGAACCTGACAACCTGTGCGAAGAAGTGGTATGAAGATGTCTGAATCTTTCAAAAATCATTTCCTGGAGTTCCGCGGGAATCCCTATTCCTGTGTCTTTTACAGAGAACCGTAATGTTACATGGTTGTCCGTTTCTGCTGTTATAAGCACAGATACTGATATTTCGCCTTTTTCTGTGTACTTTATCGCATTACTGATCAGGTTATTTAATATCTGGCTGATCCGGATAGGATCTGCCATGATATAACGCGGCATATTTAAATCTACGACGCTATTTAGCCAGAGTCCTTTCTCTGTGGCTTGTTGGCTAAGCTGGCCCTTTATCTGCTGAATCAGTTGAGTTAAATCCACTTCGGAAAAGTGCAGTTCCAGGTTTTCGGTTTCGATCCTGTTAAGATCCATGATGTCATTGATCAATTGTAACAGGTGTTCTGAGGAATATATAAGGCCATCGATAAACTCTTCCTGCGCGGGGTGGTAATTCATTTTGAGCAGGTGAGTGATGCCAATGATACCGTTGAGCGGTGTACGTATTTCGTGGCTCATGGTCGACAGAAAGTCGAATTTATCTCTTGCTGATTTTTCCGCGGCTTCCCGGGCTTTTATCAGCGCCTGTTCATCTCTTTTCTTTTCCGAAATATCCATGATGGCTCCTTTGAGCGTTACCACCTTGCCATCTCTTAATATAGGGATACACATTGCTCTGACCCATTTCCGGGAATTATGGGCATCGTTGGTAACCAGCCGTAGCTCTATATCATAGGGCGTTCCATTTTCTATGGCCTCGCGTACCCGCTCCTGCAGGATTTGTTGCGATGCTTCATCATGCAACGCATATATTGTATCTATGGAGGGGATAAAATCTTCCGGTACTTCGTTGATGCGATAGGTTTCCCGGGACCAGAATATTTCTCCTGTTTCCAGGTGATATTCCCATCCACCGGTTTTTCCTAGAGCCTGGCTAAAGTCCAGCAGCCCGTTGCTTTGCGTTAGTTTGCTTTTTAATATCAGTTCATCGGTTTCATCCTGTACATAACCTATGCGATAGGGTGCGATGCCTTTTTTGCCTGGTACTATCCACGAATTAACCCGGCAATAGCGGGTTCCTTTTACAGGGTGATGGATCCTGAAAGAAAGTGATATAGGGTGGCCCGGGTTGGTGCTGGTAGTCAGCAGGGCTGCTTTCAGTGCTTCTATGTCTTCCGGGAAAATTGTTTTGGTATATCCCTGGCCCAGCGACTCCGAAAGCGTGAGGCCGGAGATGTCTTCCATTGCAGGATTTATGAAAATGCAATTGTCGGCAGCGTCAAAACAAAATGCTCCCATGGGCGCATATTGCAGGAACGCCAGGAGATTGTTATCTCCATCCAGTGGTGACTTCGGTTCATTTTTCATTACAATAGGTTTAACCGGGATCTGTCAGAGGGGTAAATAACCTGAAGTATCTGGTAAATCCGGCTATTGCTAACACCAGCTATGCCCTATCTAAATGTATGAAATTTGTCTGATTAAAAAATATCCGGGTATATACTTGCAGCGGTTATTTTCCAGGATGGAGACAGGAGGTAAGGGTTAACCAAAAATGGAGGAAAGGCCGGGTTTTAGTAATAATCATTGATAGTTGGAATAGGTTATGAAAAGTCTTACATGTTAACTGAAAGCCCCCAAAAGTCTGCATTTCGGGGGCATTTCAGGCGTGATTAAACCTCCATTTTAAATCCATGATAAAGATCCTGGTCATTCAATAATAATGGTTCACTATCCTTTGTCAGACAGATTATTTACGGAAGCGATACCCATTCCAGTTTCACAGTGCTGTTGTCCATGCCGGAGTTGAAAGTGGCGCGCACAGGGTATTTGGCGGCATTATATGCATAGCTGTATGTATTGGTAATACTCCTGGATGAATTGACAGAACTGATTGTTTCTGACAATACGTTATGTGCCGACAGGTTAGCTGCATTTGCTTCCAGCACAAAGGCCACACCTGGCTGTTCGTGTTGGGGATTCTGTGCTTTGTCATAAGTGTAAGCCAGGGAAGAGGTACATACAAACTTGCTGTATCCGGGTTGTTTTCCGTAGTTATCCACTCTTTCAACGTTTCCATTCTGATCCCAGGTAAATTGTTCATAGCCTGTATTCTCCCATTTACCGGAAGACGGATGTTTTCCGAAATGATAGCGTGTTTCCAGGTTTCCACCGGCATTATATGCGAGCGAATCATAAGTAAATACATCGCCATTGCGGTAGTACTTTACCAGTTGGATCTGCTGGCCGCTGGTGCTGTAGTCGAAGCTGGCGAACACATCGCCGGTGGCCGCGTTTTCGTCATCAGCGAAAAGCGTTCGTGTCAGGCGTCCGTTTTCATATACAGGCAGGATCACGTCTGTATAGGAAGCGTTTTCTGTTTTACGGAACTGCAACATTTTTTTCAATGTTTTATCTGCATTGTATTCCAGCCTTGTCTGGCCTTCATTGGAAGATATCTTATGCAGATATGTACCTGTGGTTTTCCCACTATCCGGGCGGAATGATAAAAGTAAAGCTGGCATAGCTAATAACAACACGTAGCTTCCCCCCGGGAAAATAGATTTCCTTTTCATATCAGTTTGAATTTTATGATTTGGCTAACTGAAGAATGTCACTAACAACGATGTAAAGTTGCCGTGAATCCTTTTCGATTTTTGTTAACGTCGGGTTAACCGTGTTAACCGGTTGTTAAGAGAGCACTAAGCGGCGAATGATAACGGCTTGTTTTGTCGCACCAGCCAACACAATGAGGCGTGTGCCCGTTTACGTTACCATTCATCTGGAATGCCTTTTTCCTGTTAGTAATTTGTCGTCCTAACGTTTATTATTAGTTCGAACTAATTGTAGATATTATTGCAAATTAATTGTATATTCACTTTACAGGTAAACGTCACACTACCCAAGCGAATCGAACCGATAGTACACCAAAAAAACAGGTCTGTAATGATGCACGAAGATGCTATACCTCCAGCTGAAAATATACCGGTACACCACCTGCTTGAACTAGTCCCTCTGGGCGCTTTTCAGTCCGATGCAGAAGGGAATGTTTTTTTTGTTAACGGGCGGATGGAAAATATATGGGGACTAACCCGGGAAGAATTGCTGGGCAAGGGATGGATGAAAATTGCTTATGAGGAAGATCTTCCCCGTATTTCCAGCATTTTACAGGAAATGCTGGCGGAAAGGAAAGAGATTTTTGATTTCATTTACCGGATCAGACATCCTTTAAATGGTATCCGGTATTTAAAAGCCAATGCGAAATTTGAGTTTGACCCATCCGGGGTACCGCTTCACTATACCGGATTTGTAGAAGATGTTACGGCGCAAATAGAGCAGGGACAGGCTTTGAAGAGTATGAATGAAGAGCTTGAACGTGCGAACAGCCTGCTCGATGCCAGCCAGGAAATCAGCCAGAACGGAGGGTGGGAATATGATTTGCGGACCAACCAGATATTCTGGACAAAACAAACTTATCTGATCAACGGTGTGTCTGCCGATTTTGTGCCAACCTTTGAGGATGTACTCTCATTTTGCGATGAGGGGTATGCGGATATACTGAAACGCAGTGTTGAGCGGGCCATTGAACATCGTATCCCTTACGATTTTGAATTCAGACATATCTCCCGTGCTGGTGTGAAGAAATGGATGCGGGCAATAGGGATTCCCATTATCCGGAATAATGAAGTGGTTGCACTACGTGGAGCGCTGATGGATATTTCCAAGATAAAAGAAGACGAGTTGATTGTACGGGAGGCAAAGGAACTGCTGGAGCATAGTCACCTGCTGCTGGACGTAAGTCAGCGCTTGAGCGATACCGCCGGATGGGAAGCAGACCTGAAAACAGGCAAGGTATTTTGGACAAAGCAAAATTATTTTTTGTACGAAGTCGATGATGACTTTATCCCTGACCTGGACAATACCCGTGCTTTTTACGAGCCGGATGATCGCGCCAGGATGGACCAGGTGGTAGGGGAGGCTATACGGCAACAGATTCCTTACGATATTGAATTGCAGCTTACAACGGCGAAGGGGAATAAGAAATGGGTGCGGGCTATTGGGATGCCTGTGGTAAAAGCTGGGGAGGTAGTGGTTGTGAAGGGAGCATTGATGGATATTACCCGGATCAAGAAAGTGGAGCAGGAGTTGATAGCAGCGAAAAATATTGCGGAGAATGCAGCGAAGGCAAAAACAGATTTCCTCTCGGTAATGAGCCATGAAATAAGGACTCCGCTTAATGGCATTATCGGTATTTCCAACCTGCTCAAACTCAATCACACGCTGGACCAGGAGGAGTATATCCGCAGCCTGATCTTTTCGGCCGACCACCTGCTCCGGTTAATCAACGATATACTGGATCTTACCAAAATAGAGAGCGATAAGCTGGAGCTTTTAGAAGCGGAAGTAAACTTTGCTGAGTTGGTAAGCAATATCAAAAGCCAGTTTAAGTCGCTGGCAGAAGCCAAGGGCATCCTGCTTAAAAGTTTTGTGGATGATGATATTCCGGACCGGTTGATTGCTGACCCGGTACGGCTGGGGCAAATTCTTAATAATCTTGTCAGTAATGCGATTAAGTTTACCGAGCAGGGAACTGTTACCATCATGCTCCGCTTGACCGCAGAAACAAAGGACCGGGCAACTGTTCATTTTTCTGTAAAAGACACCGGTATAGGGATTCCGCAAGAGATGCACGAAACCATTTTTGAAAGTTTTAAGCAGCTGCAACAGGCATCCCATCGTAAACACGCCGGTACAGGGCTTGGACTTACGATCACGCAAAGACTGGCTCAATTGCATAACAGCAATATTTTTATAAAAAGCGCTGCAGGAGAAGGGGCGGAGTTCTATTTTGAAATGTCTTTCCTTCGGGCGAATGACCAGAACAGCCCTGCTAAATTTGTGCGCAATGATGCGCTTGCCCATTTTGAGAAAAAGCTCACGGGGCTTCGCATTTTATTTGCAGAGGATAATCCCATTAATGTGCTGGTGGCCAGGAAGCAATTAGAGTATTTCGGGGTAGTACCTGATTGTGTGTACAATGGCCAGGAAGCGCTTACAATGCTGGAAAATAACAGTTATCATGTAGCGTTGCTGGATCTGCACATGCCTTCTATCGATGGCTATGCCCTTGCCGAAATTGTGCGTCGCCAGTATCCGGATACACATATCATCATTTTTACCGCAGATATTATGACCGAGGTAAGGACCAGGCTGGCTAAACTCCATGTTTATGATATTCTGAATAAACCGGTTACCTCGGAAAAAATGTATGAAGTATTGCTGAATGTGGCGCGTGACAGGAAGATTGTTGAATGATAGCTTTTGTCGCAGATCATTTTTTTGAAGTCCCCGGCCCCCGGGGACTTCTTTGTTTTCTTTCTCAGAACCCTTTATCATCTGCCGATGGGCCATAGATCGATGGAACCGGGATATCGTTCAAGCGCATATATACGGTTAATTGTCCCCGGTGATGTACCATGTGATTGATAGAGGACCCTATATTATCTTTTACCGGGGAACTGAAAAGTACCTGTCCCTGGTTTTTAAGATGGAAAAGTGCGGCCAGCTGTTCGTCGGTCACCTGCTGCAGCGCTTTTCTGGCGCCCCGGATGTTTTCTTCGAAATGAGCTACCAGTGCGGCTGATGTAGAAAGATTAAAATGTTGATAGGTGGCAAAATCAATTTCCGAACTTTCGATCATAGTAGTGATCCATTTAGGGATCTCCGCAACAATCAGGGCCAGGTATCCCATGCCCATTGATTTTTCATGGGGTTTCCAGCTGTATAAACTTTCGCTGATGCGTTCCAGGCATTTACGGGTAGCCGGAGTTTCCGCATCCAGTTCCGCTAAAAATGCCGCGCCAAATGAAACGTTTTTCATAACAAGGTTTTTTAGGTTTACAGAAGAAGATTAAACTGACAGGAAGATATGATATGCCCGTGAAGTTAAGGTAATTGGGAGTGTAGTGTTTCGGGGAGAAAAATAAAAGCCTGGCTTTGCGCAAAAAAAACGAGACAAA
The DNA here is from genome assembly GCF_018224885.1 of Chitinophaga hostae. GTDB lineage: Bacteria > Bacteroidota > Bacteroidia > Chitinophagales > Chitinophagaceae > Chitinophaga > Chitinophaga hostae. The sequence continues at coordinate 537,750 of NZ_JAGTXB010000002.1, forward strand.
CAAGGAAAACCCTGATTGTCTCGTTTGGTGCGAAGGAGGAGATTCGAACTCCCAAGCCCTTTCAGGCACTACCACCTCAAAGTAGCGCGTCTACCAATTTCGCCACCTTCGCATCTGGTAGAATGGGGTGCAAAAATAATGGCTTTTTTAAAATAAGCAAATTTATTTATTCATATTTTGCTGAAAAGGGTCATTATTTCCGAAGTACTATCCTGAAAACGGTTCCTTTGTTCATTTCAGACGACCTCACAAACAGTCTGCCGCGGTGGTATTCTTCAATGATGCGTTTGGCAAGTGAAAGCCCCAGGCCCCATCCCCGCTTTTTCGTGCTGAATCCGGGTTTGAATACTTTTTCGAAGCTCATTTTCGGGATGCCTTTGCCGGTATCAGCTACGTCGACCGTGATAAAAGTGGGGTGATTTTCTATGTTAATATCGATCTTGCCTTTGCCTTCCATGGCATCCAGCGCATTTTTTAATAAGTTTTCCACAACCCAGTCAAAAAGAGGAGGAGAGATCATGGCCGGGAGCTCTTCTTCGGTACTGTGTACAGACAACTGCACTTTCTGAGGGGCCCGTTTGCGGATATAGCTGGTCATGTTCTGTATCTGCTCCACAATGTCTTTTTCTTCCAGTTTGGGTACGCTGCCTATTTTAGAGAAGCGGTCGGTGATCAGTTTCAGTCGGTCTACGTCTTTGGACAGTTCTGTTACCAGGGTGGTATTGGCTTCGTTTTCCCTTAAAATCTCCAGCCAGGCCTCCATAGAGGAAAGAGGGGTACCCAGCTGATGGGCGGTTTCTTTGGCGAGGCCTACCCATACCTGGTTCTGTGTGGCACGGTTGGTGCTGGACAGGGCAAACAGTACAATACCGATAAAAAGGGTAACAACAATGAGCTGTATATAAGGGTAGTAGCGGATTTGCCGGAGTATGAGGGAGTCGCCGTAGTAGATATAGTTGTAGAGCTTTTGTTTGGCGTCTACTTCCATGATAAAGGGAGGGTGTTGTTTCTTGAAGGCCAGCAATTCGGCCGGCAGGTAGCCGGGGTCCTGCATAATGCGCATGGAGTCGAGGTTGCGGCTGTCGAGGATCTTACCTTCTTCATCGGTGAGTATGAGCGGGATGGTAGTATTATTGGTAACGATGCTGATAGCGAGATTGAGATTGGCGTCGGTATCGGCGCGCAACAGTTCGCGGTTGGCATCTGCCCAGGTAGCTACTTTTTTCCTTTCTTCTTCCTGAATATTCTTTGATAAGTTACTTACAAACCATATAGTGGTCCCGATGATGAGGACTGCTATGGAGGCCAGTACAAACTTCCATCCGAAATACTGTTTAACCATACTTCTAATTTAAGCCATATTTGGCTTCACTGATTCTGTAATGATTCGCAAATATTAAAATCCTTTGTTGCATATTTGCATCTCAAAAATAATTGTTCACGCATAAACGTAATATCAGTTGCCCGTATTGCCATCAGTAGCAGTTGTTATTTTAAATTGGAATGGAAAGTCTTTCCTGGAGAAGTTCCTGCCATCCGTGTGCCGGTCTACCTATGGTAACCTGCAGCTGGTGCTGGCGGATAACGCCTCTACGGACGACAGCGTGGCTTTTGTGGCGCAACATTATCCACAGATACGGATTATCCGTAACGCCAGCAATGATGGTTTTGCCGGCGGTTATAACGATGCTTTACAGCATGTGGAAGCAGATATTTATGTGTTGCTCAACCAGGATGTGGAAGTAGAGCCCGGTTGGATAGAGCCTGTAGTAGCCCTGATGGAAAGCGATGCCCGCATTGCTGCCTGTCAGCCTAAAATGAGGGCTTACCAGCAGCCGGATGAGTTTGAGTATGCAGGGGCAGCCGGTGGTTGGATGGATATCCTGGGTTACACTTTTTGCCGGGGGCGTATCCTGTACACCACGGAAAAGGATAAGGGGCAGTACGACGATGTAAAGGATATTTTCTGGGCTACCGGGGCGGCGTTGTTTATCCGGTCGGCCTGTTTTCACCAGGTAAATGGTTTTGACCGCGATTTTTTTGCACATATGGAAGAAGTGGACCTCTGCTGGCGTTTACAGCGTGCAGGGTATCGGATCTGTTACTGTCCTGATTCCAGGGTGTTTCATGTGGGGGGCGGCAGTTTGCCCCAGGGGAACCCCCGCAAGCTGTATCTTAACTTCCGGAATAACCTCATGATGTTGTGGAAAAACCTGCATAGCGAAGACCGCTGGATTGTGCTGGTACAGCGTTTTTTCCTCGATATACTGGCAGGGATAAAAAGCCTGGTGGCCGGCAAACCCAAGGATATGGCGGCTATTTACCGCGCCTACAAGGATTATTACCGCTGGCGCCGTAATTACAAACGGAATGATCATTTACCGGAAATGAAGCTGATGAAAATGAAAGGGGTATTTCACGGTATTATGATCTGGAGATATTATTTCCTGAAGCATAAGAAATTCTCTGAATTGATTTAACTCATCTTTTGCCTTAAATAACTGGTGCCGAAAATTCGAAAATTTCAAAATATTATGTAGGTTTGCACCGGAAATAAACTGATTATGGAACAGAATACAGTAGAAAATAAGTTAGATATTACCTTAGATAAGGTTTCCCGCTCCCGCTGGTTGTTTTACGTGCAATTGTTTTGCATGGTAGCTTTTTTATTCGGGCTTAGCTATGGTCTTTACGCTCATAGATATGCTGGAAAGCCTGAAGTAAAAGTACAGGAAAGCTCGCTGTATAATCCAAAATATAAATAAGCCACGGCTTCAAACATAATTATCCAGACCTCCCCGGTTTTCCCGGAGGAGGTCTTTTTTTTGCGCCATCTTTCCGTTTTGCGTAAATGAAATTCCCGATCTGATTAACTGTTCTGACGATTTACAGGGATTTTTGTATGGTCGGAATGATATCTTCCGCTGGTATTTCAGGTATGTTTAAACGAACGGATAAGATAAAAAAGAAGCAGTCCAAGTCGCTGTTCAGGATAGTTGTAGATAAATTGCATCTCTGGCTGGGCCTGGGGTCGGGTATTATTGTGCTTATTATCAGTATTACCGGTTGTTTGTTTGTTTTCCAGAAAGAAATCAATGATTATTATTATCGAAAAATAGTATATGTTACTCCTCAAAACAGCCCGCTTCGCCCCATCAGTGAATTAAAAAAGACGGCACAGGCTGCCCTCGGGGCCGATAAGCAGCTGTTGAATATAACTACCTACACCCGGCCTGATCAGGCATGGGAATTCATGAGCTACAAGGGAAATGATACCGCCCTTACCTATTTCGGAACGGTGGAACATTATGAATCGGTGCTGATGAACCCCTATACGGGAAAAATGACGGGCAGGATCGATTACAAATACAATTTCTTTTCTATAGTAAAGGGAATCCACTGGAGTTTGCTGCTGAACGATAAATACGGGCAAACAATTGTAGGCTGGAGTACCCTCATTTTTGTGATCCTGCTGATCACGGGGCTGATCATGTGGTGGCCCAAAAAGTGGAATAAAGGTAATCGTGATAAAAGCTTTAAAATTAAGTGGAGGGCCGGTTTCAAGAGAGTGAACTATGATCTGCACAATGTGCTGGGCTTTTATGCCCTGGTGATTGCCCTGGTCATTTCGTTAACTGGTATGGTGTGGGCATTTAGCTGGTTTCAGGCAACGGTATACGTGGTGGCTTCCGGCAGCGTTACTCCTCCTGACAGGTCGCTGCATGAGTCGGTGAAAGGCACGGCGGCTATTACCGGGGATCCGCTGGATAAGGCATTTGAGCAGGCACTGCCTGTTTTAAAAGGTTCCCGCCGGATATTTATTTCCCCGGCGAGCGGAGAGAAAGGCGTTAACGTTATTGGAGGGTACAAAGGAAAGGAAACCTATTTCGGTGCAGATGAACTGCAATTTGATCAATACAGTGCAAAATTGCTGGGAAGGCGTAACGACACGCATAAAAACAGGGGAGAGCGGTTGATAGAAATGAACTATGATATACATGTGGGCGCCATTGCCGGGTTACCTGGCAAAATTCTCGCTTTTATCATCAGTTTGATCTGCGCATCTTTGCCGGTAACAGGTTTCTATGTGTGGTGGGGAAAGCAGAAAAAGTCGAAAAAGAAGCCGGTGGTGATCCGGGAAGTAGCGGCCACCGGTACAATGTAAATAAAAAGTATTACTAATTTTTCTGTTGAAATACTTTGCAGTACTGTGTTTTAGGAAATTGATGCATAGATTCGTGCAGGGGAAATTCAGAAAAGTTCGAAAAAAAATTTTGTGTTTTCAGTCCGTTTCCTATCTTTGCAATCCCAACGAAAACGCCACAGGGCAAAGCAAACGAACGAATGCACATCGAAGGGAACAGTTCTTAAAATAACAAAGTTTTTAATACCTGCGAAAGTAGCTCATTTGGTAGAGCACGACCTTGCCAAGGTCGGGGTGGCCGGTTCGAGCCCGGTCTTTCGCTCCAGTTTAATTGGATAACGGTACACACTGATAAAATGTGGTACCACTGTCCCGAAGTTCTTAATACATCTGCGAAAGTAGCTCATTTGGTAGAGCACGACCTTGCCAAGGTCGGGGTGGCCGGTTCGAGCCCGGTCTTTCGCTCTTCAAGCCTGACTGATCATCTCAGTCAGGCTTTTTTTTTGATTAATAGTCCCCGCTGGCGCCACCACCACCTCCGGTACCACCGCCAAAATCTGTTGTGTTGGAAGGTGTATGCGCACCAGGCGTGTAGGTTTGAGCAATGATCAGCGACTCTACTTTCAGCTTATCCGCGAGCGATGGCTCATCAGGTTCCACGTAAGTAAATCCGTGAGGATGTGTTTTCAGGTAGCGGATCAATGCCCAGGCGCCGGTTGTTAATACCAGCCCGCCCAGTACCATTGCTGTTTCCAGGGGCATAACGCTATGATAATAACGGATGGTGAATACAATGGCTGCCAGCAATATCATGCCGGTGCGCAGCAGGATCGCATCTTTTTTACGAATACCCAGGTACAGGTATACCAATGGAATAACGGTGGTATAAATCCAGAAGAACAGCGCGCCGGGTATAGACTGCCCTTCCTCCAGCTGAAGATCAAACATGGTATTACTTAATTCACGCACCACGTAATAGTTGCCGGCCAGGTAAAGGGTGAGCAGCGACAGTACGGAAACTACCGTCAAACACCAGTTGTAGTGGCGGAAGGCATACTGCTTCATCCAACTTCTCCCAATAGCATAAACGGCGAGTGAAAGCACCATGATGGCAAAAGGTATAACAGTTTTGGCAACCGGCCCCAATTTGATCAGCAGTGTGAATGCAAGTCCCAGCAACGCAAGGAAGGAAACGCCTGCCATCACCATGTCAGCAAAGCGCAGGGTGGCCAGCAATGTAATGGCGAAAGTAAAAAAGCACCAGCTGATGGGAGAAGAATAACCATCATAGAGATAGGTGACACTGCAGACCAGGAGCCCGGCGGCACTCCATAACAACGCATCATCTACGCCGGCGCGGAACAGTTTTTTTTCACGGATAAATATTTCCAGCACACCGTAGCAGGCGAGTCCAACGAAAACGCAGAGACTTGCAAAGCCTTTCTCACTCCGCAGCATGTCAAATGAAATCAGGGTAAGCAACCCAAGTGAAAAACAAACAATAACGGCGGTAAGAATAAACAGCCCGATTTTTATAACGGGATTTGGCGTATAAAAATTTACCGGGTGCGCAGCTTCAATAGCTTTGTACGCCGGCACGTCGATGCATTCTTTCCGAAGGGCTTTTTCCGCTTCTTCTTTTATTTCAAGGTTGTCGAGAGACAGGGAACTATACGCGAGCATGTTTAATTTTTTTGTTGAGTTTGATCAATAACACAATAACACCAATAGCGGAGCCGATCATATACAGGAGGCCTGTATAAATACCGTCGATATCATTACTCCTGATGAGTAAACGTGTTACTACAATGCTAACGCCTACGTAGCCGTACAATACTGTAATCAATACAAAATAGAAAGAGCCTTCCTTAAACGCCTGGAGGTAAACATAGGCGCCGACAACGGCCATAAACAGAAACCATAACAGGTAAGTTGCCTCGTACATGCACATGCCGGCAATACAGGCAATGAAAAGGATGTGTGCACCGAAGTTCTGGTAGGTAAAGGCGAAATGTTTTTTCAGATTTTTTTTGGCAGATATCAATGCCAGCAACAACAGGATTATGCCCAAGGCTACGCCGGTGTATATAATGCGGTCGCTGCTAAAGTCGTTGGCCGACAGCAGCTGGAAAGGTGTTACTGCGATGCCCATCCACGCGGCGAGGTTGGTAACAGCCATAGACAATACGCCGAGGTGATCGAAATAATAGGCGCTGACGGAGAGTACTACCAGCGGTATAACGGTTGCCAGTCCATACGCAGTGCCAAAAGCAGTGTATTGAAACTGCAGGTATCCGATGAAAGTAACGAACGTAAGACAACCTAACAGTAACGCATAATCGAAAAAGGCATTCGGGGAATTTACTTTCTGCCACGAAAAAGGTGCTTTCTGCCGTATGCAATAACTGAAGCAGCCGGCGCAAATAACGCCGATGATCAGCAGTATTACCTGGTGCCCGATGGTATCGATATTTTTATAGATGAGGATACCCAATCCGCCACTAAGGAGTAATACGCCGAGGTACAGCAATGTTTTAATTTCCCAGTGAAGAGAAAATAAACGGTTAGCTTCAGCAGTTTTTACGGATTCAAGGGAAGCGTCGCTCAACAACCCTTCAGCGTGGAGTTTTTCAAATACTTTTACATTCATAGTCGGAGTTAAAGAACTGGAAATTAACAATCATAATAACCTGCAATATACAATATCAACGCGCAAAAGTATATATTGGATGTTTGTGAACCGGGCTATTTATCAAATCAACAACGAGGTAACATGAAGGAATATCAATCAGTGTTGTTATCATCGCTCACGTGTGAGCTGGCTGAAGGCGCCTGTTGGTGGCCGGAACGAAACAGCTGGTGCTGGGTAGATATATTAGGACATACTATTTATGTAAGGGCGGAGAACGGCGGGCAGCAGGTGTTTGATGTCGGTACGCATGTAACCACACTGGTGCCGGTGGCGGAAAGGGGTGAGTTGATAGCGGGGCTGAAAAGTGGTGTGGCGTTTTTTTCGCCTGAGCGGGGCGTGGGACCTTTGCTGGCCGTGTTGGATGAAAGAGAGAACATGCGTTGTAATGATGGTAAATGTGATCCGGCCGGGCGCTTGTGGATAGGTACTATGCAGATGCCGGCAGAAGAAGGTACCGGCACATTATTTTGTATTGCGGGGAAAGAAGCGCCCGTGGTGAAGTTGCGGGGTGTAACCATTTCAAATGGATTAGTATGGAAGGGGGATAGGATGTATTATAATGATACGCATACCGGGACCATACAGGCGTTCAATTATGACGGGGTAACGGGTAATATTGTGTTTTCGCGGGTGGCGGTGCATATTCCGCCGGAATTGGGTTGCCCTGATGGTATGGCTATAGATAGTGAAGGTATGTTATGGGTGGCGCACTGGGGTGGCAGCGGTGTGTATTGCTGGAATCCTGAAACGGGGGTGTTGCTGGCGAAGGTAATGGTGCCGGCGCCTCATGTATCGTCCTGTGCTTTTGGCGGCGTTAATATGGATGAAATGCTGATTACTACTGCCCGGGAGCATATGACAGCGGCCGAAATAGCGCAATATCCCCTTAGTGGGAGTGTGTTTCACGTAAAGCTTCCCGTTAAAGGCTTGCCTGCCAACTACTTTAAGTATTAGTTATTCTTACATATTAATGTTTCACGGTTTTCTGCTAAAATATTAGTATATTTGCAGACCGAACGGGCTTTTTCAGGGTATTTTAATACCAATCATGCTATCTTATTTCAACTTCCCTTTTGCATAAGATACTTCCCTTTAGTATGCTACCGCTAGAAACATCGTGTAAAACTAATTATGATCATGAAGGATTTTAAAATTATTGACAACAAGGAAGCCAGGCAGTTTGAAGCGCACATCGCTGGCCAAATGGCTAAAGTAATTTACGAAAGAAATGGAAGCCGTATTTTCCTGACTGGTGCAGAAGTGCCGCCGGTATTGGAGAAGCAAGGTGTATTACCAATGATGCTGGGAAAAGTGATGGAGGAAATTTCTGCACAGAATATCCGCATGGTGCCTTCCAGCAAAAAAGTGGCAGAGTTTGTACGTAGCAATCCGCAATGGAAAACATTGTTGGCGCACGGCTTACACATATAGTTCTTTACAGTTTACATTTGACATTTAGTTATTTAATTATTTGCCGGCCATAAACATTTGAAGCAACTAAGAATGGCGGAAGAGACAACAGACATTTATACCGGTCAAATAACTAAATAACTAAATAACCAAATGCCCTCTTATTTGATGCCCATCTTCACTTTCACTGCCGGCATCAGATCGTCGGTGTCTGCGGATACTAATACCGCGTCTCTGGAGTTATCAATCACCAGCGTATAGCCCTTTTCGTTAGCTACCGCCTTTAAAATACCTTTTGCTTTATTTAGAATGGGTGTAAGTAATGCCTGTTCTCTGGCCGACATGGTTTGCTCCGATATTTCCCGGTAGCGCTGTATATTAGCCTGGGCGGATTTGAGTTCCGCACTTTTCACCTCTACCATCGCAGGACTCATATTACCTGCGCTATCCAACTCCTTCACTTTCCTGGAATACTCTTCGATGAGCTGTTGCCCGTCTTTATTCAATCTTTCCTGTAAACTATTTAACGTGTCGCTGGCCAGTTTACTCTCTGGCATCATACTGATCATTTGTTGAAAATTAATGTAGCCCGTTTTGGTTTGGGCAAAGAGGACAGTGCTTCCTAACAGCAGCAGGCAAAGTGTACAGATCAGTTTCATTCGGGATATTTTTCACAATATTAATCGTCCAGTTGTGAAATATTCTTTAAGACTAATATAATGTAATGTTAAAGTGACTAGAAAAGTTGATGTGGGCATCCTTCGGAGGCAGGATTTTTTGGGCAGGATTTTTTGGATTTTAATGATCAGGATGATTTTTTACATTAATAGGATGATGCGGGCGTTTTATTTATATTGATCGATGTGGTATTATTTTTTATATATAATTTATTAAAAATCATTAATAAAAATAAAAATCTTCAAAATCGCTAAAATCTTTAAATCCCGGGCAAGAAAAAGCTTCGCGAAAGCGTAGGGGTAGAAGGTCCTCATGGTGTCGTATAATAAATCAGTTCAATTGGCAGAAGGAATTATATTTGACGTTAGATATCAAACCCTAAGCATGGAATTTACAAGTCCGGGTACGGTAGTGCCGGAGATCGAAAACTCATTAACATTTGAACAGGTTTTTAAAACTCATTTTAAAGGCTTGCATTCTTATGCATGTACTTTATTAAAAGACGAAGTGATGGCGGAGGAAATGGTGCAGAACGTTTTTTGCAAACTGTGGGAGAAATCCGGCGATATAAAAATCAAGCAATCTATATCGGGATACCTATACCGGGCCGTATACCATGAGTGCATCAATTATCTGCGACATCAGAAAGTGAAAGCCACGCATCAGGCACATACAAAATATCAGATGAGCAATGATCAGAGTACCGGGAATACATCCGGAAAAGTAATGCTACGGGAGCTGGAGGAGAAGCTGGAAGCTGCTTTACAGGCACTGCCTGAAAAATGCCGCACCGTTTTCCAGTTGAGCCGCTTCGAAGAACTGAAGTACCAGGAAATAGCGGACCGTCTTGATATCTCTATAAAAACTGTGGAAAACCAGATGGGCAAAGCTTTGCGCTTACTACGACTCAACCTGGTAGATTTTCTACCCTTGTTATTAATTTTGCTCCACCTGTAAAAGTGCATAAGTGAAAAAACAATCCGATCATATAAACGATGACCTCCTGGTAAAATACCTGCTGGATATTACCACCGCACAGGAGAAAGCAGCCGTAGCGGTATGGCTGGCAGAGAAGGAGGAGCATCAACGTTACTTTGAACATTTCCGGCTCATCTGGGCAGAGAGTAAAAAACTCGCCGCTGTGAGCACAGTCAGTGAAAATGATGCGTGGTCCCGCTTCCAGCAACGGGTAGGCACCAACGAAAATACTGCGCGTATTGTAAAACTGGATACCGGTCCGGACTGGCGCAGTATACTCCGCATCGCAGCAGTGCTGATATTGCTGCTGGGCGCAGGTGGATTTTGGTATCTTAGCCAAATGCGTGTGCAACCTATGATTGTAAGCTCCGGCACACAAATAAAAAGCGAAATATTGCCCGATGGTTCGCAGGTAACACTCAACAAGCAATCGTCTATCGAATATGCCAGCTCCTTCAAGAAGGAAAGACATATTAAACTGGAAGGGGAAGCCTTTTTTAATGTAGCCCAGGATCCCGGGAAGCCTTTTGTATTGAAGGTAAACGATGTGACGGTGAAAGTGCTGGGAACGTCTTTCAACGTAAAAAGCGCTAACGGTAAAACAGAAGTGATCGTGGAAACCGGCGCGGTAGAAGTAACAAAAAATCAGAACAGCGTGCAGCTGAAGCAACATGAGAAAGCAGTGGTTACTGCCGATCAAACCGCTCCGAGCAAACAAAGCAACACTGATGAGCTGTACAGTTATTACCGCACAAGAACTTTTGTATGCAACAACACGCCGCTCTGGAAACTCGTAGAGATCCTGAATGAAGCATACGGTGTAAACATCATTATCGCAGATAATAATAAACGTGATTTGCAGATTAATTCTACCTTTACCAACAGTTCGCTGGATAGTACTTTACAGGTAATCGGGCTTACTTATGAAATTGCTGTGGAGAAAAAGGGATCACAAATCATATTGAAATAATAGCCTTCGTACTGTATGTTACTGTCTAAATCATTGCTGATTTTATTTTTAGGATGCCTGCTTTCCATGTCTGTTGCCGCACAAACCCTGCTGAACAAAACAGTAAGTGTAGAGGCAAAGCAGCGGCCACTTTCAGAAGTACTGACGTCCATCAGCAAACAGGGCGGTTTCTATTTCTCGTACCTGACTACGGTGCTTCCGCAGGATAGTCTTATCACCATCTCTGTAAAAAATAAGAGTGTAAAACAGGTACTCGATATTATTTTCGCCGGGGATTATTTATATAAAGAATCAGGCAATTATATTATTCTGCTGAGAAAAACCGCGGGACAAAATTATTACCTGGTCAGCGGCATCGTCACGGACCGGAAAACAGGGCAACGGCTACCCAATGCCAGCGTCTATGAACGACAGCAACTCATCTCCACATTAACAAACAACGACGGTTACTTCAGGCTACGGTTACGGGATAAAAATCCTACCGTAGCCATCAGCGTTAGTAAGGACCTGTATGCGGATACCTCCGTGTTGCTGACAACAGGCTACGATCAGGAAGTGGCGGTAAGTATTTCACCGGCCACCTACCAGCTTAAAACAGTAGACATTACGGGGCATACACAGATAGAGAAAAACTGGTTTGCCAGTGTGTTTTTATCATCCCGTCAGAAATTAACCAGCTTAAACATTGGCGGCTTCTTCGCCGATAAGCCTTACCAGGTATCGCTTACACCTGGATTGGGCAGCCATGGCCGTATGAGCGGACAGGTCGTAAATAAATTTTCTTTTAATTTGGTAGGTGGCTATGCTGCTGGTGTAGATGGTTTGGAATTAGGTACGGTATTTAACATTGTTAAAAATGATATGCAGCATGTACAGGTAGCTGGTTTCATTAATGTGGTGGGAGGAAAAACCAATGGCGTACAATTAGCAGGCTTTCACAACAATGTGCTTGATTCCATGAAAGGTTTGCAGGTAGCTGGGTTTAGCAATATTACCGAGGGTAATATGAAAGGCGCGCAAATTACCGGCGCTATTGGCCAGGTATATCGCAACATGAATGGAGCGCAGATACAGGGGCTGGCCGGTTTTACACGTGGTAATACTGCGGGCTGGCAGGTTTCCGGTGTGTTGAATTATAACGGTGGTAAAATGGAAGGGTTGCAGTTGAGCGGTATCGCCAATTACAACCGCCAGGACGCAAATGGGGTACAGCTGGCCGGCGTTGGTAATATCAACCGCGGTACTATGAAAGGGGTACAGCTGGGAGCAATTTTCAACTATGCGCGTCAAATGGATGGTGTGCAGATCGGGTTGGTAAATATTGCAGATACTGTTACCGGGTACAGCATCGGCATCATCAACATTGTACGCAGGGGATATAAAAAAGTAGCGGTATTCAGTACTGATGCCGTGCCTTACAACATCGCCTGGAAAGCTGGTCGCAGTGAATTATACAGCATCATAATGGGCGGTTTCAGTGCCGGCACACACGACAGGTGGTCCCTGGGGTACGGCGTCGGAAAAGTGATTCCTTTCAACAAAGTATTTTCACTTGCTGCGGAAGCGACCGCGCAAAATATATATGAAGGAAGCTGGAGTTACAGTACACAGGTATTACGGCTGCAACCTTCGCTCAATGTGAAATTAGCTAAACATATTTCTTTGTTTGCCGGTCCTGCGTTTGCGGTATCTGTGCCACAAGCGGAAAATAAGATAACCCCGGGCCGCCATTATTTTGAATTTGGCGCGCAATATCCTTCCTTTAACATCGGCGATGGCGGCAAAGGCTGGCTGGGCTGGCAGGCTGGTATCAGTCTTTTATAATTTTAATTTCCGCATAGGGGTAGATGTTTCTCAACGTGTCGTTATACCATACGAATTAATTACACAAACATGAGAACATTTAACTTTAGCTACCGGATCATCATAATCGCAGTTTCCGTTTTATTCCTTGTTAACAGTGCTTATGCGCAAACACCGCTTACAAGCCCGGCGCATATAGGTTTGGTTTACCCATTGAGCAGCAATGGTAAAAATGCGGCTGCATATACCAATCATTTTTCACTGCATATTATTGCCGGGTTATCGAAAGCAGAAACGGGTGCTGCTATTGCCGGTATTTCCAATATTGTAAAAGAAAGTTCAACAGGCGTATTGATAGCAGGGATCTCTAACCATGTAGGATATACGGTGCACAGCGGACAGATTGCCGGGTTTATGAACCAGGTGAAGCATGATGCCAATGGTGTTCAGATAGCTGGTTTCCTGAATATGGCAGAAAGCATGAAAGGAGTTCAGGCAGCAGGGTTTGCCAACCTGGTAAGTAAGGATGCGGATGGCACCCAGGTGGCCGGTTTTATTAATAAAGCCCGCAATATCACACAGCCGCAGGTAGCAGGGTTCACCAATATCACCCATAAGGGAAATGTACAGGTAGCCGGTTTTTTTAATAAGGCAGATGAAGTACATACACAGGTGGCTGGTTTTATAAACATTGCAAAGAAGGTGAAAGGTGTGCAGGTAGCCGGTTTTATTAACATTGCGGACAGCAGTGAGTGCCCGATTGGTCTTATCAACATCGTAAAGGGTGGTGAAAGACAGGTGAGTGTGAGTATAGATGAAACTACTACGCTGATCGGTGCTTTCAAATCAGGGGGACGTACTTTGTATGGTATCCTGGGTGCTGGCTATAACCTGAAAAATACCGCTACGCCTATGTATGCCTTACGAATTGGTATTGGTGCACATTTACCGTTGCTCTCGCACTTCAGACTGAATGTAGAGGGTACTAACACGTTCATGACTACCTTTAAAGGTGATGGAGAATATAATCGTCAAACATTAGGTATCTACCCGGCGTATCGCTTTGGCAGCAGGGTGGAAGTATTTGCCGGCCCCACATTTAATTATCTGAGCACCAAGCATGGATTGGGTGAAGATTTGGTGAGTCATTACATCTGGTCCGAACATGTAAGTAACAACCGCTTCCGCGGTGGATATATCGGCGCCGCCGGTGGTGTGCAGGTGCGACTCTAAGACCACTCGTACCATCAATTATATATAGCAGCCGTTTGATTTATCATCAGCCGGCTGTTTTTTTTGATTATTTCGGGAGGGGGCACTAATATATTGCCTGCCACCATAGCCGGCACAATAACGTTGCCCTTATTGTCGAGGGTAAAGTTGGCCGCTGTAACATGCTGCGATTTACGGATTACCCGGGACTATTCTATTGTGGCATTGTATTTGGTTATCTGAATACTAAAAGAGTCTCATATGAAAACATGGTTCTACCTGCCGCTGGTGATACTGGGTTTCATTTTACCCGGTTGTACCAAAACAACAAATGAAGTTGTAATACCTAATCAGACTATTATATTCGAAATCGCGCCGGATGCCTGGAAGTTTGATAATGCTACGAGCACTTACTATTTTGTAAAAGATGTTCCCCAGTTGAACAATGTGAATCAAACTGACGGCGTGGTGGTGTCAATGGGGAGGTATACCCAAGGTAGTTCAACAGTACCACAATCGTTTGAGCTGTTGCCGCAGGTAATTGATACGCAATCCTATTTTGTTATTCATGACGATCAACAGGTAGAAATAGATATCAAAGGGGTAAACGGGGCCACATCGCAGAGACCCAATACGACGGTAAGGATGAAGATTGTGTTGATTCCTTCTGCGCCGTAACACCAGGCTTTACCATTTCTCAACATATATACAGGGCTTCCGTGAAAACGGGGGCCTTTTTTGTGCCCGGTATCGTTACGATGTGTGGCTGGTGCTGTTTTCAGAAGCCATAACAATAAAGTAACTACCATTCCTCACAGTTCGCTATGTATAGCCGGTGTTTTTTTATTATTTTCCGCTTTTCACGTGATCCCGTGTATCAGTGTACATGAAAAAATTCAACTAATGGATAACAGAAGAGATTTTATCAAAAAGGCAGCATTACTATCCGGGGCTGCCGGTGTATTCAGCGCCTTGCCTGCTTCCATTCAGCGGGCGATGGCTATTGATCCCAAGCCTGGTACTACTTTCCTTGATGCAGAGCACATCGTGATCCTGATGCAGGAGAACCGTTCTTTTGATCACTGTTACGGCACGCTCCGGGGCGTACGCGGCTACAACGATCCGCGTGCTATCCAGCTGCCCAACAAGAACCTGGTATGGCTCCAGAGTAATGCAAAAGGTGAAACCTATGCGCCTTTCCGTTTGAATCTGAAAGATACCAAGGCTACCTGGATGAGCAGTTTGCCGCATTCCTGGGGTAACCAGGTAGATGCCCGCAATGGAGGTAAGTACGACAAATGGTTGCTGGTAAAACAATCCGGTAATCAGGACTGGGCGCCCATGCCGCTCACGTTGGGATATTACAACCGGGAAGATATCCCGTTTTATTATTCCCTGGCAGATGCCTTCACTGTATGTGACCAGAATTTTTGCTCTTCTCTGACCGGTACCACACCCAACCGGCTTTACCTGTGGACGGGCACCCTCCGTGATGAACAAAATGCTTCCTCCAAGGCCAACGTATGGAATGAAGATGTGGACTATGGCCGGGAAGCTCATTGGACCAGCTTCCCCGAGCGCCTGGAAGATAACGGTGTATCCTGGAGGATATATCAGAATGAAATCAGCGCCGCCGGACTGGAAGGTGAGAAAGACGGTATGCTGGCCAATTTTACAGATAACCCGATAGAATGGTTTGCAGCGTTTAATGTACGTTTTGCTACCGGTCACATTGCCTATCTTCAAAATAAAATAAAATCGCTTCCGGGCGAAATTGCTGCGCTGGCATCTAAAGTGGCGACGGTTTCGGGGGATGAAAAAACTAAACTGCAAAAGAAGCTGGAGCAATACAAAGCAGAACTGGAAAGGGCAAAAGTGGATGCGGAGAAATTTACCGCCGCCAATTTTGCAAAACTATCGCAACGCGCTCAGAACCTGCACAACAAAGCATTTACGACCAATATTGCTGATCCGGATTATCACGAACTGGAAACGCTTACTTACAAAGACGGGGATACCGAAAGAACTGTACAGGTGCCCAAAGGTGATATCCTGCATCAGTTCAGAACGGATGTAAATGAAGGGAAATTACCAACCGTATCCTGGCTGGTTGCGCCGGGAGAATTTTCCGATCATCCGGGTTCGCCCTGGTATGGCGCCTGGTACGTATCCGAAGTACTGGATATTTTAACGCGGCAGGAAGAGGTGTGGAAGAAAACCATTTTTATCCTTTGCTACGATGAAAATGATGGTTATTTCGATCACGTGCCTCCGTTTACCGCACCGCATAAACCTGGTACCGGCAAGGTATCTGAAGGGATTGATACCGGTTTGGAATACGTTACCAAAGAAGAAGAACAAGCCAAGAAATACCTGGGCGCCGACGAAATCCGCGAAAGTCCGATCGGGCTGGGGTACCGGGTGCCGTTGGTGATTGCATCACCCTGGAGCCGCGGCGGGTACGTGAATTCGCAGGTATGCGACCATACTTCCATTATCCGGCTGATGGAAAATTTCCTGCAGCATAAAGGCAAACATGTGAAGGAAACTAATATTTCCGAGTGGCGTCGTACGGTGTGCAGTGACCTTACTTCCGTATTCCGTCCATTTAACGGAGAAAAGATATCGGTGCCGTTCCCGGAAAGGAATGAGTTTATAGAGATGGTGTATAACGCAAAGTTCAAGAAGTTGCCGGATGGCTTTAAGGTGCTGACAACAGCAGAAATTGCGGCCCTCAATACTGATCCGGCGGGATCGGAGTGGATGGCGAAACAGGAAAAAGGTGTCCGGGTGGCTAACGCATTGCCCTATGAGTTATATGTGGATGGTAAACTGAGTGCAGATAAACAGTCGTTTGAAATCAGCTTTGAAGCGGGCAGTAAAATATTTGGAAAACAGGCAGCCGGCGCACCGTTTAATGTTTACGCCCCCGGCAAATACCTGCAGGAGGGTACGCAAACAATGGAGCCGGTAAGCACCTGGTCGTATGCCGTTAAGGCGGCCGACAAATTGAAAGATACCTGGCCGGTTGCTTCCTTTGAGGACGCGCACTATCACCTAAGAGTATACGGACCTAATGGTTTCTTCAGGGAGTTTACCGGCGATGCTCATGATCCGCAGGTAGAGATCCGCTGCAGTTATCAGCGCAGTTTGACAGACAACCGGAAGCTGACGGGTAATGCGGAGCTGAAACTGGTTAACCGCAGCGCGCAGGCAGCTAATGTAGTGATCAGCGATATGGGGTATGGCAAAGGCTTGTTAAAGAAAACCGTGGCTGCCCGTACGGAGGCTACGCTGGTAATAGATTTGTCTAAAAGCCATGGCTGGTACGACTTTTCAGTGAAGATAGCCGGGAGCACAGTGTTTGAACAGCGTTATGCCGGAAGAGTAGAAACAGGTAAGGAAAGTGTGAGTGATCCGTTAATGGCGCGGGAATAATTCCGGGCGGATGTAATTTTTAAAAAGGCCGTTTCCCTTTTAGGGAAGCGGTTTTTTTATGTGTAATGAATTGAACTAAAACATACCTTTTTTGTTATTTGTTTTTGTATATTGATTATGGTGATGATCCCGGTTTACCTAGTATTACCTCAACCAATTAACTATATTAAATTATCCAAAAATCCTTCCTTTATGAAACGAACTAACTGTCGTCTGCCTTACATGTTATTGCTCGCTGCTATTATCGCTTTTGCAGCATGTTCCAAAGATGGTTCCCAGGGCCCTGCTGGTCCTGCCGGTCCCGCCGGTCCTGCGGGCGCTAATGGCCCCGGTGGCCCTGCCGGTCCTAAAGGGGATACCGGTGTTGCCAACGTTATTTATTCCGGCTGGCTGGACGTGGGTTTTGATACCCTGAGAGATAATGCAGGTAAACCCGCCGGTTTCGGTGGCGCGATAGAAGCGCCCAAACTCACCGCAGAAATCCTGACAAAGGGATTTGTGCACGTATATTTAAACCTGGATTCCGCCTCCAATCCTACCATTGTACCTATCCCGTATATAGAGCCACAGGTATACATCAATTTTGCGGCGCAAACAGGTGTGATTTTTATTAACTCTAATATTGACCTCACTACCAGTCAGACTTCAACAGGTACGAAGGTGTTCCAGTTCCGTTATGTGCTGGTGCCTGGCGGTGTGCAGGCGCGCAGCAGCAGTGCGGTTGACTGGAAAAATTATGCTTCTGTGAAGAAGTTCCTTGGTTTGAAAGACTAACCCAATAATATCACAACGATGGTAAAGGTCCTCCTGCATGGTGCAGGGGGACTTTTTGTTGCCACAAATGCACAATTTGTTCCCCTGCGGCCACGTATCCGGTGTTATTTAACCGCTGTGAGCGCAAATCAGGGAAACGGCTTTTCTTTTGATGTGTAACGGGTATGAAAAGGTTATTACTGATAGCAGGGGTCGCCTATATGATACTGAACAGCTGCGGTAGTCCCACTGCGCCGGTCAACTCCAACAACAAAGATGATATCAGCCCCCGGAATACCGGCATTACACCGGAGAATGCCTACAATGATCTGTTCCTCGACAGCATGGCGGTAGAAAAGTTTATTATAAAGCAGCGGTTGGGTGATACCCTGGCCACGCGTTTGCGTAGTTTTTACAATGCCCGCAATTTTGAGTTTGCCTGGCTGGATAGCCGCGGGCCTTCGGAGCAGGCAGCGGCGTTTCGCAGCCTGTATAATTATAGTAAGGATAGTACCAGCAACAAGGCACTGGACAGAAGGCTGGATGCCCTGATGGACGAAGACAGCCTGGAAATTTCGGCTACAGATGCGGAAATGATCAGCACTGAACTGCAGCTTACCTGGCGGCTGATCAACTATTTCCGGGAAACCAATGGCAGTATCGGGCAATTGGAGCATATGATACCAGCGCAAAGGTACCCGGTGATGGAGTTGGCAGATTCTATGTTGCAAACAAACGATCGAATGTTTCCTGCGGTGTCAATAATGAAAGGCCCGCTCAAAGCTTACCGGCAATATATACGCCAGGGCGGCTGGCAGCCGGTGTCTGCGGTGAAAAAAGGATTAAAGAAAGGTCAGTCATCTCCCGAAATAATAGCTGTTAAAAAGAGGCTGTTTGTTACCGGAGAACTAAAGCATAACGATAGCAGCGAGGTGTTTACCGGTGAACTGGAAGCGGCCATAAACAGCTTTCGCAACAGTAATGGCTATACGCAAAACGGGGTGCTGAATGATACGGTGATAAACGCCCTGAATATCCCGGCGGAGGAACGTTTGCAGCAGCTGCTGGTGAATATGGAACGTATGAAATGGATGCCGGAAACACCCAAAGGCAAGCTGATACTGGTGAATATACCGGCGTTTGCACTGCATGTTACCGATGGTTCAACCCGATTGTTCGATATGGATATTGTGGTGGGAAAAGAAGGGCACAGCACTACGATGTTTTCCGGCGTGCTGAACCAGGTAGTATTCAGCCCCTACTGGAATATTCCGCGCAGTATTGTACGGAAGGAAATATTGCCGGCGATAGCCCGTAATAAGCGGTACCTGGCATCCAAACATATGGAAGTTACCGGAACTGCTAACGGGCTGCCCGTAATACGGCAATTGCCCGGCGCCCATAACGCGCTGGGAAAGGTAAAGTTCCTGTTCCCGAACAGTTACAATATATATTTTCATGACACCCCGGAAAAGAGCTTGTTTGAGCGGGATAACCGCGCTTACAGCCATGGTTGTATACGGTTAAAAGACCCGGTGAAAATGGCACAGTTTGTATTGGAAGGCTCACCCCGATGGACCAACGAAAAAATAGATAGCGCGATGAATAGTGGTAAACAGCAATTTGTGGCGGTAAAAGACCCGGTGCCCGTGATCATTACTTATTTTACCGCCTGGAACGATAATGGGCAGCTGCATTTCGCATCGGACGTTTATGGTCACGATGTTGTGTTCAGAAGGAAACTATTTAAATAGGTCAGGAAGCGCTGCTATCCCTGGTCAGTATTTTTGTGTGGGCAGAATAGTATTTATCCGGGCTGTACAGGAACAGGCAGGTACCATTTCTGATGCGCTCGATCACTTTACGGTGAACATTTTCAGGAATGGCAGGGCATCCCAGGCTGCGGCCAATATATCCCTGCATCTTACCTAAATTTTCATTTACGTAATCCGCACTGTGCATTACAATACCCCTGCTAAGCGCGTTGTCGTTGATGCCTGCTTCTTCTCCTTCCAAACGTAGTGAATAACCGTGCTCGCCACTATAGGTATCTCCGGTGATATAAAATCCCAGGCTGCTTTTAAAGCTGTTCATTTTGTTGGAAAAGGTGCTGGCAATATCTTTCCCGGAATTTCTGCCGTGTGATACGAGTGTGTTAAAAAGGAGGATTTTGTTTTTGAGATCAATAACGAATAAACGCTTCTTTGTACTGGGAAGGGAGAAGTCGATAATTGACAACACATCCGGATTCTTTATCCGGCCATTTTCCTGCAAGTGCTGATAGC
The DNA here is from genome assembly GCF_018224885.1 of Chitinophaga hostae. Classification (GTDB taxonomy): domain Bacteria; phylum Bacteroidota; class Bacteroidia; order Chitinophagales; family Chitinophagaceae; genus Chitinophaga; species Chitinophaga hostae. Next base: position 558,113 of record NZ_JAGTXB010000002.1, read on the forward strand.
CTACCAAAGCATTTTCAAAGGCTTCCCTTGAAAGTCCTGTTGAATCCAACCGCATATTATCGTATAGACTTTCCCGTTGAACGGAGTCAGATTTAACATCAGCCGCAACCGGTTGATGGGTGACAGTTTTATTTTCTGCTGTGGTGAGAGTGGTAATCAGGAATGCAAAAATGCAAATGGTAAAAATAAAAATTAACGGTCTGATCGCTTTCTTCAATTTCATGTTCACGCCGTAGTATTTTGTTAGTTATTAAATTTTAAAAGGCATAGACTACGAAGATAACGTTTTTTGCAGTGGAAATATTCTTGTAATGGCCGTCTGAGGCCGTTGTGACTGTTTTTTTAACAGGTCTTTCACATACATGAAAAATGTGTATAAGTGGCAAACATTGGTTAAATATTGGACAATATCAGCATAAGCCGCTATTTTATGGATTTTATCTTTGGGATACTGTTTTGTAAGAGGAAAAAACTGCCATAAAAATTGGGTCGGCCTTGTGCCGGCCCTTTATTATTTGCCCTATCTTTAAATTTTCATAAAAAATTGAGCTATGCCTGAATTACCCGATTTACAAGTGTTTAGCCATAACCTGGAAAAAGCGCTCCTGCATAAAGAACTAAAGTCAGTGACCGTTAAAAATGCCAAAAAACTGCAGACTACGCCAGCCGCATTAGCGGCAGCCCTGGACGGCCAAATGCTGGAGCATATACGGAGAGTGGGAAAAGAACTCCATTTTGTGTTTAAGAACGGGCATGTATTGGGCATGCATTTAATGCTGCACGGTAAGTTATACTTCTTCCAAAAGAAAAATGAGGAGAAATATACCATTGTGGAACTATTATTTGGAGATGGCGCCGGGCTGGCCCTGACAGATTTCCAGGCTGCTGCCAATGTTTTTCTTGACCCGGAAGAGAAGGAGGCGCCGGATGCTTTATCGGCCGATTTTAATGACAGCTACCTGCAAACACAGCTGGCTAAAAAGAAGGTTACGATTAAAAAGTATTTGCTGGATCAACATAATGTATTGGGGATAGGTAATGCTTATGCAGATGATATTTTATGGGATGCAAAAATTTCTCCTTTTTCTGTTTGTAATAAGATTCCGGCCGTACAGGTAAAAGTATTGCTGAAATCTATTAAAAAGATCCTGCAGGATGCGGAGAAGAAAATATTGAAGCATCACCCGGATATTATCAATGGGGAAGTGAGGGATTTTATGCTCGTTCATAATGCCAAGCTGAAGGAAAGCCCTGGTGGCGCTGAGATTAAGAAAGACACCGGTGGCGGCAGGAAAACATATTATACCGACGAGCAGGTGTTATTTGAGTAGTTCAATGAGTTGCTGCGCATTTTGAAGTGCATAGCCAGGTATGCGAAGGTAGATCTGTTTTATGATGATAACACAAATCTTGTTCCTATAAATAGCAAGCTGCATCGCTATGAACGATGCAGCTTTTTATATATAATCAGCGACAATGATGCTCAGGTTATAAGCGCCACTTCGGGTGCTTTTTCTTTTGGTTCGTAAATACCTGCGGCAATTTTTTCTACAAATGCTTTGGGGAAAAATTTAGGCAGCCATGCATTCAGCTTATTGGTAAAGCCGGGGATGATTTCTGCTTTGCCTTTAAAAAGCCCGTCTATCGCAATTTTTGCAACGCTTTCGGGCGTCATGTTAAACCGGTTGGCGATGTTGCGGGTATAGTCGCCCATGCGGGCCCTGTTTACAAAATCGGTATCTGTGCTACCCGGACTTAGTGCGCTTACGGAGATGCCGGAATGCCTTAGTTCATGTCTTAACCCTCGCGTAAAAGAAAGCGCGAAAGCTTTTGTAGCGGCATAAATATTCAGGTAGGGCACTGTCTGATAAGCGGTGGTGCTGGCGAGGTTCAGGAGGTAGGCCTTTGGGAACTTCCGCAGTATGGGAATAAAAGCATATGACAGGCCTACCTGCGCCTTGATATTGACATCAATGATATTGAATTGTTCCGCCAGTGAAAGTTGTTCAAACGCCCCGTTGATGCCATAACCGGCATTGTTTACCACTACAGAAAGCGCATCGTGATACGTGCTGCTCCAGTCAGTTACTTTTTCCAGTGCATCGGGATGCGACAGGTCTTGCTGTAACGTGTGTGCGTGCACGTGATATTGTGCAGAGAGTTCTTCTGCGGTGGCAGCAAGATTTTTTTCGTCGATATCCACGAGCAGCAGATGATAATTTCTTTCGGCCAGTTGCGCCGCGATGGCTTTGCCTATTCCTTTGGCCGCGCCGGTTATGAGTGCGTATGACATACGTATTGTTTTTAGCGTGTTGGTGTATTTACTTCAGCGAGACTTTCTGTTCCGGCTTTCATATTTGCCCATTGCGGTCTGCCACCATAGAGATGTTGTTTAAGGTGCGCCAGTTTATGATAGAAAGGCGTAGGGCTGTTGGCCGTTTTAGGCTGATAGGCGCCTGTGATGATAGGAATGTACATCACCCTGCGACGGCTTTTTTCGCCGGTGTAAGGTGATTGCTGTACCCGGTGCCAGAGGCGGCCATCGTGTACAGTAAGGTCGCCGGCTTGAATGTCGAAGCCTACTTCTTTCTTATCGGGATTGTTGTCGATGAAGTATTTTTTTCTGAATAACAGTTTTAGTAATCCCTGCTCATGCGTGCCGGGTAATACTCTTAGTCCGCCGTTTTCCAGTGGGCAGTCGTCCAGGTGGATGCCTACATTCAGCATAGGCAGAATGCGGGATCCGAGGAAGAGGTCGCGCGGGCTATCGGTATGCCAGCCCAGTTGTTTGAACTGGCTTTCGGCAGCATTTACGTAGTGGTTGATCACCAAACCATCTTTTTCATTTTCACCTATTCTACCGGCGTAGGCGCCCAGCAAAGCAGTGAGGGATTGCAGTCTTTTGTCTTTCAGTAATTCACGCAACGTGTTACTGTAGTGCGAGGCAAAGGCGATGCGCTGTATCAGCGGGCTGCCATCTACATCTGTACCGAATTTCAGCGGAATGCCATTCACTTTTTGGATGTTATTACGCAGCAGTAATTCCTGTACCTGGTGTACTTCTGTATGAATCTGTGTTAAAGCAGATTTATCCAGGAAGTTTTTAAACTGGATGATCCCGTGTTTACGGAAATAAGAGAGATGCGTTGTTGTTACTCCATCGCCGAGATGGAATGCGGGTTGGTTGTTCGTTTTCATGACGAATGTACTTTAGCTGACAGTGATTAATACAGTTGTTGAAATATAAATGCGATAGCGGCAATTGGTGGGGTGGCCGCAGGGTGGGCGTGGGGGATTAACAACAACAATAAGCTGCTGCGTATGAATATTGGGTTGAAGCGCTTACCGGGCGCGGGTTTTTGTATTGATGCTCTTTGTTCATGGTGAATACGTTTTTTATTAGTCTACCAATCTTGTAGACAAATATAGGTATATCATTTTATTTACAAAAAAATATTTTTTGTCTTGCCCAGGATTAACGGTGATTATGATGATTTTCAGGATTTTTTCTTTTAGATTTTTTAAAGATTAATAAAGATATATCCGCTTATATCTCCCTTAATCTTTAAAATCAAAAAATGGGAAAAAATCCTGAAAATCATCATAATCACCGTTAATCCTGGGCAAGACAAAATTGTTCGTAATCACCGTTGGTATCGATGTCTATGGCGCCTTGCGGGAAGCTCACCGTAGCTACCTGTTCGGGATGTTGCTGTAATATTTTTTTAGCGCCTTCCTGTCCATTCAGCGCTAACAGCCGGGGGAAGAGTGCTTTATCGAACAGGGCGGGGGTACCGATGGTGTCGCCGTAGGCGCAGGCAACGATTGCTTTGCGGGACGAAGCTTTCAGTGCATACATTTCTTTCAGCAGTGGGGTGGTGATAAATGGCTGATCGCAGAGGAGCAATAAGGCATTTTGTACCTGGGGCGACAGCTGTAACAAGTGCTGCAGGCCTGTTTGGATGGAACCGCCCATACCGGTGGGCCAGTGGGGATTAACCACGGTGTATACTTTTTCTGCGATGAGTTCCTGTTTGATTTGTGTGGCAAAAGCACCCAGCACCACTACGATAGGCATAGTACCTGCCTGCGCTGCGGTATGAACAACATTTTGCAACAGGCTTTTATTCTGAAAGGGCAGTTGTTGTTTGGGTGTTCCCAGTCTTTTTGAGGCGCCAGCGGCCAGGATGATGATACCGGTTGTTTCCATTATAATTGTTGTTGAAGGATGATTTGTTGTTCACGTGGATGTATGGCCGTTGTTTTCTCCCGCAGGGAGTGGGCGGTTGTAGTGGAGAGTACGGATTTGATTTCACTGATAATTGACAGTGCAATTTCTTCTGCTGTTTCTGCGCCGAGGTCCAGTCCGGCGGGGCCGTGTATACGTGCCCGTTCCTGCCGGGAAATGCGGATGCCATTGTCTGTCAGCTCATCGAGCATGCGTTGCAGTTTTTTTGCGGGGCCTAATACTCCGATGTATGGCAGTGGCAATGGCATTACCTGTGCCAGCAGGGCGAGGTCGTAATTGTAGTTATGCGTCATCAGGAGCACGGCGGTGTGCTGATCGGTGCGCACCTGCGATAATAATTGTGCAGGTTTGGCGGTGAGCAGTTGAGTAGCCTGTGGAAACCTGGCGGTGGTGGCGTATCCGGGGCGGCCGTCGGCCACAATGGTATGCCATCCGAGGAGGGCGGCCATTTTCACCAGGGGGATCACATCATTGCCGGCGCCGGCGATGAGCAGTTGGGGCACCGGTGGAATATAGGCAGTATGTGCCGTATAGTCGTTACCGGTAGAAAGGTATGTTTTTGTAAAGGTTGTTTGTGTTTGCAGCGACAGATGCGCATCGGCGGTGATTGCATTTTGGAGGTGGCAATCGGGGATGCGGTGCTGCATTTCACCGTTGGCAGTCAATACCAGGCAGGTACCTGGTTGTGGCGCTTTACGGTCGCGCAGGGTGAACAGGGTTACCAGTACGGCAGGGCAGCGATGGTTGATCACCTGTTGGAGCAGGGCTATTGGATTGCCCGCGTCTGTTGCATTTACCGGTTCCAGCAGGATATGTATTATACCGTTGCATCCCAGTCCCACGCCGAGTTTGGCATCATCTTCATCATTGGTGTCATAGGTGATCAGCAGAGGTTGCTGTTGTATCATCACCAGCTGGGCTTTGCGCAGGGCGTCTCCTTCGAGGCATCCGCCACTGATGGCGCCGGTGAGGAGGCCATTTTCAGTAACCAGCATACGGGCGCCGGGTTGGCGGTAGGCGGAGCCTTCCACATGCACTACCGTTGCCAGTGCGGTGTTGAGGCCCTGACGGCAGGCATGATGGTATGCATTCACAATATCTTCCAGTTCTTTCATGTCGTTGTTTTTCCAGCTCTATAATCTATGCGGTAGTTTCCAGCACTTTATCCGGTGTAATCGGCAAATCGCGGACACGCTTGCCGGTGGCATTGAAAACGGCATTGGCTACTGCCGCTGCAAAGCCTATCAGTGCTATTTCTCCCATTCCTTTGGATCCCATCGGGTTGATGTAAGGATCTTTCTTATTGATAAAGTATACATCCGTTGGCGGCGTGTCTGCATTTACGGCCACATGGTAATCGGCGAAGTTGTTGTTCACAAAACGGCCGAAGCGATGATCGAGTATAGCCTCTTCCGTTAGTGCCATACCGATGCCGCCTACTACGCCGCCAATCATCTGGCTGCGGGCAGTTTTGGCATTTACAATGGTGCCTGCGTCGGCCACGCTTACAATATGTTTGATACGCACTACACCGGTAGCAGGATGTACATGTACTTTGGCAAAGTGTACGGAGAAAGAGTACATCGAATATTTTTTTCTTTCCGGCCCGCCTTGCGAGGTCGTCATCACTTTTACTTCCGGCAGTTGTTGCTGTTGTAAGAGCGCCTCGTAGCTGATTTTTTCCTGCCGGTTGGCGGTGAGCAGTTGTCCGTCTTCATAAATAATGGTTTCCGGTGCAGCTGTTTTAAAAGCAGGAATATTACTGATGGCGATGGTGGCGAGTTGTTGCTGCAATGCTTTGCAGGCGTCTGAAACTGCGCTGCCTACGGTAGATACGGTGGAAGAGCCACCTTGTTCCGGGGCAAACGGGTAGCTGGATTCTCCCAGCATAAATTTTATTTTTTCAGGCGCAATACCGGTTACATCGGCGGCAATTTGTACCATGGCGGTGGCGGTGCCAGGGCCAATGTCGCTGGCGGCGCTTTGCAATACCAGGGAGCCATCGGCTTTTAGTGTAGCCGATACCGTAGCTTTGCCGCGGTATGCGCCGAAGGTGCCACTGCTCATACCATAGCCTACCAGCATACCATCTTCTTCCCGGCTGCGGGGAACCGGGTTCCTGTTGGTCCATCCGATTTTTTCGGCGCCTATTTCATAAGCTTCTTTCAGGTATTTGCTGGAGAAGGGCAGGTTTTTTTCCGGATCCACATCTGCGTGATTGATTACCCGGAGTTGCAGCGGATCCATCTTTAGTTTATGTGCCAGCTCATCTATGGCTGATTCCAGCGCGAAAGAACCAGTTGCCTCTCCCGGGCCGCGCATCCATACCGGCGTGCTCATATTGAGCGGTACCAGCTGGTATTTGGTATTTACGTTGGGACAGGCGTACATGAATTTGCTCATGGCTACAATGCCTTCGGTAAAGTCTTCGTATGGCGACGTGATGGCTACTGCTTCATGGGTAATGCCGGTGAGCTTTCCTTCTGCAGTAGCGCCGATGCTCAGTTGCTGCGTGGCATTGGGGCGGTAGCCTACCAGGGTAAACATCTGATCGCGGGTGATCACCAGTTTTACAGGTTTGCGTATTTTTTTGGCAGCCAGTATAGTGGCTACTTCCAGCGGCCAGATACGCAGGGCCATGCCAAAACCGCCGCCCACAAACTGGGAATGTACGGTAATATTTTGTTCGGGGATCTTAAACAGATCCTGTATAGTTTCCTGCACACTTTTTACGCCCTGGGTTTTGGCATACAGGGTGAGCGTATCGGGGGTGGTCCAGTGCGCAATAATACCTGCCAGTTCCATGGGGTTATGTACTTCGAGTGGAATGGTATATTGTGCGGTGTGTGTAACTGCCGCCTTTTCCCATGCGCCGGCTTCGCCGCGGACATAGTCTTTCATACGGCTGTTCTGAAAGGCTTTGTCCATGCTGGCGTTCATATCGGTGTAATGTGTTTCCTGGTTGTACTGTACTTCTACCAGTGAGGCGGCGTATACGGCACGTTCCAGGGTATTGGCCACTACAATGGCCACGGGTTGGCCGTTGGAGTAGATGCGGTCGTCTTTAAAAATTTTGAGTCCATCTTTCGCGCCGGGTTTGGATTCCTGGTAGGCAGGCACCCTTGGGGCATTCAGATGGGATACTACGTCCACTACGCCAGGTGCGCGTAAGGCCAGGGTGGCATTCACACTCTTTATGGTGCCGCTGCTGACAGGACTGCATACCAACGCGGCATAGAGGAGCCCGTCGGGCTGATGATCAGCGAAATACCTGGCGCCGCCGGTTACTTTCAGGCGACCATCTACACGGTCCATGGACTGTCCTGTTTGTTGTTTTTTCATACGCTGGCGGCTTTTTGTAAGGCGGTTTGGATACTGTTGAGTGCGAGTGCCGGTTTGAACATATTATGTTTATAGGCTTTGGCAGATTGTGTGGCAATGCCGGCGGCTATACGAAAATTTTCTGCAGTGGGTGCTTTGCCAGCCAATGCTTTTTCTGCTTCGGGCAGTCGCCAGGGTTTGTGTGCTACGCCACCCATGGCTAAGCGGGCTTCGTGTATAACGCCATCGCGGATATCCAGTGCCACGGCTACCGATACCAGTGCGAAAGCGTAGGAGGCGCGGTCGCGTACTTTCAGGTAATATATATTTTTGGTAAAGTGGTTCGATGGAATTTCCACGGCGGTGATCAATTCTCCTTTTCCGAGGTTGTTATCCAGTTGCGGGGTATTTCCCGGCAGGCGGTGGAAGTCGGTGAAAGGAATGCGGCGGCTGCCTTTAGGGCCGGTTACCAGTACCATAGCGTCGAGTGCGGCAAGGGCTACACACATGTCGCTGGGATGCACGGCGATGCAGCTATCGCTGGCGCCGAATATGGCGTGCATGCGGTTGATGCCGCCGATGGCACCGCAGCCGCTGTTGGGCGCACGTTTGTTACAAGGCATTGTAGTATCATAGAAATAGGTACAGCGGGTGCGCTGCATCATATTGCCGCCTACAGTAGCCATATTGCGGAGCTGTTGGGAAGCGCCTGCCAGCAAGGCCTGGGAAAGAAGGGGGTGTTGGGTTTTTACCAGGTCATGTGCAGCCAGGTCGCTGTTAAGCACCAGGGCGCCTATATGCAGGGCTCCTTCGCTGAGCTGAATATCTTTTAGCGGCAGCCGGTTGATGTCTACCAGTTTTTCCGAGGTAACCACGCCGCTTTTCATCAGGTCGAGTAAATTGGTACCGCCGGCGATGAAGCGGGCAGACTTATCTTTTGCAACGGCGTCGATAGCGGCCTTCAGGTTGGCCGGCCGTACATAGGAGAATTGGTTCATACTGTTTTCCCTCCGCTTTTTACGTCTACGATCGCATTTACAATATTGTCGTACGCACCGCAGCGGCAGATGTTACCGCTCATGAATTCACGGATCTGTTCCGGTGAGCCCGCATGGCCTTCGCGGATACAGGCAACGGCCGACATGATCTGACCGGGTGTGCAGTAGCCACATTGGAAGCCGTCGTGTTTGATGAAAGCTTCCTGTACAGGATGGAGCTGATCACCGTTGGCAATGCCTTCAATCGTGGTGACCTGGTTGCCTTCCTGCATTACAGCGAGGGTAAGACAGGAGTTGATGCGCCGGCCGTTTACATGCACCGTACAGGCGCCGCATTGCCCGTGGTCACAACCTTTTTTGGTGCCGGTTAATGCAAGTTGTTCCCGCAGCAAATCGAGCAATGTGGTACGTGGCTCCACCGACAGCTGCATTTTTTTACCGTTTATTTCCATGTTCACCGGCATCTTCTCAAAGATCCCGGCGATGGCTTCATCATGTGCTGCAGCTTTTATTACCAGTGGCGGTGTGAGTGCCAGGGCCATCATAGCGGAAGATTGCTTCAGGAAGTCGCGGCGGCCTGCTTGTTTATCCCTTGGGTGTTGGTCGTTTTCAGCGGACATTGCTTCAGAATTTTTCATTAATAAGGTAGGAAAAAATATTGGGATTTTTAGGATTTTAGTTTGGGTGGTTATATAGCTGAGATTGTTTTTTCGCCGCCTGCGCCGCCGGTTGCTATTAGTCCTGTTTTATCCCGGGATAACACCATTATCTTTTTGCAGACGCAGTTATCTTTGTAACATAGCAACCGATTATTATGCGACTTATTTTATTACTGGGCATGTTCGGGCTAATGAGTCCGGCATGCGCGCAAAAAAACAGGGAAGTGGTGATACGTAACAATACTATTTTCAAAGCAGCGGCCAACAACGACACTGCCGGCATTAAAGCCGCATTGGGCGATGCGGCATTATTGGAAGCAAAGGATGAGCGGGGACGTACCCCGCTGATGGTAACTACCTATCATCATCATACCGAAGCAGCGCGGGTATTGATAGCTGCGGGCGCTAATGTGAATGCACAGGATAAACAGTTGAATTCTCCTTTTCTCTATGCCGGTGCAGAAGGATATGCGGATATCCTGAAAATGTGTATGGGAGCAGGTGCGGATTACACCGTGTTTAACCGTTATGGTGGTTCTGCGCTTATACCAGCTGCCGAACGCGCGCATATTGAAGTAATAGCATTGTTGCTGGCCGATAAAACTTTCCCGGTAAACCACATCAACCGCCTTGGCTGGACAGCCTTGCTGGAAGCCGTTATACTTGGACGTGGAGGCACTGCGCATCAACAGGTAGTGAAGATGCTGATTGCCGGCGGAGCAGATGTGAATATCGCAGATAAAGACGGGGTTACGTCATTACAGCATGCCAAGAACAGCAATTACAGTGAGATCATAAAAATGTTGCAGGAAGCAGGGGCAAAGTAAACCAGGCGTTCATGGCTAAATTGTTCCTGTAACAGGAAGCTATAGTAAGCACCCGGCATCATACTGCCGGGTGCTTTTCAATATCTGTAATATTATTGTTCATTATTTTTCAGATGTGTCAGCCACTGTTGTGCAAACTCATTACCGGGATCAAGTTTTAACAGCTGTTCGAAGGAAGCAATAGCCGCGGGGATTTGGTCCATATGATAAAAGAGGACAGCCCTGTTGAGATGCACATATGGATTTTCCGGCGAAATGGCCATGGCCTGATCGTAAGCCGCGAGCGCAGGCTCGTATTGTTCGAGCAGCATCAGTATAGAGCCTTTATTCATCAGCAGGCCAGGCTCGGCGGTCGACAGCTCCAGTCCTTTTTCTGCATATTGTAATCCCAGTTGCAAACTGCCATACACATGCTGCCGGGTGGCTTCATTGGCTCCGTTATCTTCCATCTCACTAATAGCTGTATTAGCTTCCTGCAGGATCTGCACTACCTGTTGCTCGTACCAGGCGGCACTTTTTTCCACATTTTCCGTGAAGGGTACTGTTTCCAGGTCTATTTCTTCTTCCGGCTCAGCGGTGGCTTTCATTTTGTCGGCCGCCGGTGCATACCACCATTGGCAAAATTTGCCCAGTTCGCCGCCTACAGGAAGTTCATCGGCAGGTGGCAATCCTTCTTCCTTAATAGCATCATTGGCGACCACCAGTTCCTGTACCGCTTCAAGGGCTTTGTAGTTGATAGTTGCTCCTTCCTGTTCCGCCTGCATCACCATGTAGGGCAGGAGCTGATACCAGAGCGCCAGCAGGTCTTTGTCCTTTTGTTCACCGGCCAGTTCAGCGATTTCATGCGCCATGGAAAAGGTTTCCATGTCAACAGGCGCAATGGCGTCGTCGCCGGTGATGGCGCCATTGGCCACCAGGCTGGCCCACAGCAGGGAACCTGCATCACAGTATAAAATATAGGTTTGTGTGTTGAAGTCGAAATTAGCATAACCCGCTACCGGGTTGGTTTCTTCATCCCATTCTTTCGTTGGCTGCCGGTAAATAAAACTAAATTTCTGACTGGCGGCGAGGGCATCAAACCAGTCTTTGAAGGTATGGTATGCCGGGTGTGCTGTTATCGGGAAAGTATATACGAAACGATGTTTGATCAGGATATCCATTACCCTGAAATGGGTAAAGCCGGTATCAAACTGTTGTTGTAATTGATATAGGTTGTAAAAGAGACTTCTGCGATCCAGTCCTTCTTCCCCGCTTTTGTCGAGGCAGTAAACGGATAGCTCCACCAATGATTCTACTTCGTGCATCGCCATACTATAACTTGGTTTTGCGCGAAAATACGTGAATTTTTTTCTTGCCCGGGATTGTCTTGCCCAGGATTAGACTGATTTTGATGATTTGCAGGATTTTTTATTTTATAGGATTAAAAAAGATTAGAGGAGATATGAGCGAAACTATCCGCTTATGTCTCCTCTAATCTTTTTTAATCTTCACTGGAAAAAATCCGGCGAATCATCAAAATCAGTCTAATCCTGGGCAAGACAATCCCGGGCAAGAAAAACTCCGTCTTACTTCAGCAGCACATTCTTTACATACTTATAGCTGGTGGTAATGCTCTGGAATGGTTCGATGGTGATTTTATCCTGTTCTACAAACAGGTGTTTTACACCGGCAAGTTTTGCCTGTGCGAATATTTTGCGGAAATTGATGCTGCCGGTACCTACTTCTGCGAAAGTGACGCCGGAGAGCAGTTCCATGGATGTTTTGTTTTCTGTGCCGGCTGCGGTGAGACTACCGGTATTATTTTTATCCATGTCTTTCACATGCCAGGCGACAAACCGGCCGGGGGCTTCTTTAAAGAGACTCACCGGATCGCGGCCTGATTTTACTGCCCAGAAAAGATCGAGTTCAAAAGATACGAGGGAGGGATCTGTTTCTTTTAACATGATATCATAACCGGTGCTGTTAACATCCGCGAGTTGCTTAAACTCCCAGTAGTGGTTATGGTAGCCGATATGAAGATTTGCCTTTTTGCAAAGTTCGCCGGCTTTGTTTAGTTGTGCGGCCATGAATTTATAGTCATCTGCCACCAGCTTTTTATCCCAGAGGGAGAGGGGGAGTACCGGTACAATAAAGTATTGCTGCCCGAGTGCGGCTGCCAGCTCTATTTGCGGTTGCAGTGCATCTGCGTTGCCATTGCCGCGGGTCAGGTAATCGTTTAGCTGATAGTGACCGCTGGGGGTATTGAGGTGGTGCTGTTTCAGCAGGGCGCTCAATTCCTTTGGTTTCAGTCCCCAGAATTCACCTTTATCCGCTGCGCCCTGGTAGCCGTAGAAGGTTTCTACTTCCTGGTAGCCAATGCCGGCCACTTTTGCCAGTGTTGCCTTCGGGTCTTTTGCCAGCTCGTCGCGGAGTGTGTACAGCTGTAAACCAATTTTCTTTGGAAGGGCCCTGTTGCCTGTCATGGCGGAAATACTGCCGGGTAACATCATGCCAGCAGCCATAAGACCTGTTTGCTGGAGGAAAGAACGTCTTGAAGTATGCATGCTCATAAGATTTGTAACGTGGACAAATGTATAACGGGTGAAGTAGTTATAACCGGCAATTTAATAAAACGATTTTATCCTGTTGATATTTTTTAAAAGGACCAGGCGGGAGTAATACTTTTTTGCAGAAAGAGACAAAATAATATAATACCTGTAAAAGAGGGTGTAATGGCCCCTGCGCCCGTACAGCAGCGGTTTTTGCTTATATAAATTTTGGAAAAATGCGGGTTAAATTCATTAAATTGTTTAGAGTTACTTATCCAAAAACCGCGTTCAAATGAATTTTTTTTTCAGCAACGTAAGCTCGGCAGAAGAAGGTGTCAGGAAGAAATCTAAAGTAAGGGAATGGATAGAAGCGGCTCTTTTCGCGGTGGTTGCTGCTACCCTTATCCGGACGTTCATTTTTGAAGCTTTTGTTATCCCCAGCGCATCTATGGAGAAAACCCTGCTGGTGAATGACTTTATTTTTGTCAGTAAAATCAGCTACGGGCCACGTATCCCCAATACACCGCTGGCATGGCCTTTCACCCATCATACCCTTCCTTTTACAAAAAATGTAAAACCGTTTTCCACTGCTATCACCTGGGATTACAGGCGACTTCCGGGTTTTAGCAGTGTAAAAAGGAATGATGTCATTGTATTTAACTATCCCTGCGGAGATAGCGTATTAAAGAACCTGGCGGGAGATGATGAGGATTACTATGCGATTGCCCGGCCAATGGGATATGACTATGTCCGTAAAAATTATCCGCCGGTGGTGACACGGCCGGTCGATAAAAGGGAGAACTGGATCAAGCGCTGCGTAGCCGTGAGCGGCGACACCTTGCAGATCATTGACGGTATCGTGTATATCAATGGCGTTCCGGGCCAGGTACCCCGTCATTTTGAAGCAAGATATTATGTTACGATGCCCGATGGCAAACCGATCGACAGCGCACTGCTGGACAAGCTGGGCAGCGACCATATTGCCCGCCCTACCGTTGACTCTACGAAGTTTATTTACAACCTGAGCACAGATAACGTGGATACCCTTCGTGCAATGGGCGCCACCGTTACACGAAAAACATATGATGTTTTTGCCGATTCAAGGGTGTTTCCTTTTGACACCAAACACTATGAATGGAATGAAGATTGTTTTGGCCCGTTATATATTCCGCAGAAAGGAGTTACAGTAAAGCTGGATACGCTCACATTACCATTTTATCAGCGTATCATTGATACCTACGAGCACAATACCCTAAAGACGGATGGGGATAAAATTTATATCAATGGCCAGGAAACCCGTTCGTATACCTTTAAACTTAATTATTACTGGATGATGGGGGATAACCGCAATGAATCTACCGACTCCCGGTTCTGGGGCTTTGTTCCGGAAGATCATATTGTGGGGAAAGCCTGGATCATCTGGTTGAGTTATCATAATAACAGGATCCGCTGGGGGCGGATGTTTTCAGCTATCCGCTAACGCGGGTTTTATCTTGCCAGGGATTTTTTTCTTGCCCAGGATTAGATTGATTACGATGATTTACAGGATTTTTTTATAGTGATTATAATTTGATTTTAAAAGATTAAGGAAGACATAGGAAAAAAATCGCTTGTATCTTCCTGAATCTTTAAAATTAGAAAAGAAAAAAATCCTGTAAATCATCGTAATCAATCTAATCCTGGGCAAGAAAAAAATCCTGAGAAAGCTTTTTGTAAGGACGTTCAAAGATCTTTTCATACCCCGGGCGGCAGCGGTATGCGACGAAAATACGACTAAGCGCTACGAATTCGTATTTTCGCCGCATGCCGGTGATACACAATTCAGATTATCAAGCGCCTTTTTTATTGCAGAATCGTCATATGCTGACGATCTATCCTTCTTTGTTCCGGAAAATAAACCCCGCAAAGTACCGTAGGGAGCGGATTGCCACACCCGACGGCGACTTCCTGGACCTGGACTTCAGTGAGCAGGGAAATAAAAGCATCGTGGTTATTTTGCATGGCCTGGAGGGTAATTCGGGACGCAAGTATGTGTTGGGTATGGTGCATATCTTTAATGGCGCCGGGTTTGATACGGTGTCAATGAATTTCCGCGGTTGCAGCGGTGAGCCGAACAGGAATCTTCGTTTTTACCATAGCGGGGAAACAGCTGATCTGCACACCGTGATCACGCACCTGTTATCGCTGAACAGGTATACCGCTATTCACCTGGTTGGTTTTTCGCTGGGAGGGAATGTAACGCTGAAGTATCTGGGTGAACAAGGGGCGGGCATTGAAGGGGTTATTCAATCGGCGGTGGCTATATCTGTGCCCTGCGATCTGAAAAGCGGGTCTGCCGAACTTGAGAAACGGCATAACATCATATATATGCAGCGGTTTATCCGCGACCTGGGTGAGAAGCTTCGTTTAAAGGCGCTGCAATACCCGGGCAGCATTAATATGGAGCGCTATAACGAGGTAAGATCTTTCCGGCAGTTCGACGACCGCTATACGGCGCCTATGCATGGTTTTAAAGATGCGCTGACCTATTGGGAACAGTGTAGTTCCCGGAAATACCTGTCTCATATCCGTATACCCGTATTGGTGATCAATGCTCAGGATGATCCTTTTTTAGGGAAGGAATGTTATCCGTATGAGATAGCAGCTAACAGCCGGTATGTATTCCTGGAAACGCCGCATCAGGGCGGACACGTGGGTTTTGTAAGCTTTGGGGAGGATTTTTATTGGTCAGAGAAGAGGGCGCTGGCCTTTCTGCAACAAGTGTAACGGGTACGTTTTTACAGCCGGAACCTGGTATTTGTATTCTTCCTGCTTTTTTTTAATTTACATCCGAACGGTGTGCATCAATTAAAATTGTTATACTCATATGGAGCGAATGGCATCTGAAGAGGAGGTGTTGTTGAGGATGATATCGGGCGATGAATTGGCTTTTTCCAGTATTTACCGGCACTACCATTCTTCTCTCTATATCTACCTGCTACGCTTTTGCAAAGTGCCTTCCCTGGCGGAGGACCTTGTTCATGATGTATTTCTGAAGATATGGGAAATCAGGGCGCGTATTAACCCGCAGCTTTCTTTCAGTGGTTACCTTTACCGGATTGCCCGCAACCACGTTTTTAAAACCATCGCTAAATTATCGACCGACGAGCAGATGCGGGAGCAGCTGTTTTTGCAGCTGACGCAGCAGGATGCCGGGCTGACAGACCTGGCCGTGAGGGCCAGGGAATATGACCGTCTTTTCCAGGAGGCGCTGAGCCAGATGACCAGTCAGCGTTTAAATGTATTCCGTCTTTGCCGGCAGGAAGGCAAAACTTATGATGAAGCGGCCGCCATACTGGGCATTTCCCGCGATACCGTTAAAAAACACATGGTGCTCAGCATGCGGTTTATACAGGACTATATCTTCCGCCATGGCGATATCCTGGTGGCAGCGTTCCTGGTTGCTTCCACGATTTAAAAAAATATTTTCCAGGGAGGGTACCCTCTTTCTTCATTTCCGGATATTATAATACAGGACCTGTGTTCAAATGGTTCTTTATACTGATGAATCAACCGGAAGACTATCAGCAAGCATTATTACAAAAATACCTTGACGGGCAATGCAGCCCGGAGGAAATGGCTACGCTTTACAGCTGGCTGCTTACTTCCGATGCGCATAAGCCCCTGCTGACCGTTATGCAGCAGGATTTTGAGCGTATTATGAAAGAGCAGCCAAGAGTACCGGAAGAGTTGAGTAACCGGATAGAGGAAAAATTGTTGCAGTCGATCCGCCGCGATAAGGTAGTGCCTATTAATACATCCGGGCGCTGGAAGTGGGTGGCTGCCGCCAGTGTGGCGGTATTGCTGGCAACTGCTGCAGCGGTGTTCTATCGCTCCCATCAACCATCGGCGCCGCTGGCGGTGAATAGTACCACCGATGTGAAACCGGGTACCAACAAAGCTGTGCTTACGCTTGCCGATGGTTCGGTGGTAACGCTCGACAGCGCCGGTAACCAGGTGATACAACAGGGAGATACCAAAGTGCAGCAACAGAATGGAAAGCTGCAATATGCACCGGGAGGCGATAATGCGGCGATTGGATTTAATACCTTAAAAGTGCCGAGAGGCGGCCAGTTTACGATAGTACTGCCGGATGGCACCCAGGTATGGCTGAATTCCGCTTCCAGCCTGCGTTATCCGACTGCGTTTACAGGCGGTAACCGTACCGTGGAAATGCAGGGCCAGGGCTATTTCGAAGTGGCAAAGAATGCGAAGCAACCGTTTATAGTGAAGGTAAATAAGGCGGAAGTGCAGGTACTCGGAACAGGTTTTGATATCATGGCCTATGAAGATGAAGCCGAGCTCCGAACCACGCTGGTGAGCGGTGCGGTAAAAGTGAAACAGGGCAGTGTGGAGAAATACCTGAAACCCGGGCAACAGGCGGCGATAGACAACAGCACCGGCCTGATGTCAGTACGCAACACTGATGTACAGGGCGTGATAGCCTGGAAAACAGGATTTTTTGAGTTTGACAATGCCAACATAAATATCATTTTACGTCAGTTAGCCCGTTGGTACGACATTGACGTAGATACGCAAACAGTTGATAACCGGCTTTTTGGAGGAAGACTCAACAGGAATCTGCCATTATCTGAAATGTTGTCGTTGCTGGAAAGCAGCGGCGCGAGGTTTAAACTCGAAGGAAAGAAATTAACTGTTATAAGATAAGTTCAAAAATTGCTGTTCCACGTTATGGCAAACCACGTATAATAAGTAAAACTGATAAATTTTTAATCAAGATGGCAACAACCGAAACAAGCTAATCGGGGATGTATTGCCCAAAAAAAACCGGAAGTGCTCGCAACACTGCCGGTATATGTCTGGGCATCCCTTGAAAATCAATCCCTTAATCAACGATCTCTTTTACAAGAATTCCCAAACACTACAAAAGTATGCAATTAAACTTATGTGGTATAATTTCCTGTACCCGGAAATTACTATCAACCAAAACGTTCTGCGTTATGAAAATGACCGCCTTTTTGCTTCTTACAGCTTGCCTGCATATCAGCGCAAAAGGATTGTCGCAGCAGATCACACTCTCGGAAAAAAATGCGCCGTTGAAAAAAGTGCTCAGGGAAGTGGCCCGACAAGCAGGTGTCTCTGTGGTGTATGACGAAGCTTTGCTGTCTTCTTTCGCTCCTGTTAACGTCAACGTAACCAATGTATCCGTAAAGGAAGCGTTGGACATTTGTTTGAGAAATAAGCCACTGGCTTATGTTGTAGATGGAAACCGCATTACCCTCGTAAATGTATTCCCGGAGAAGGGCGCGGCTGATTCCAGTTTTACCGTTACGGGCAGTATTACGAATGAAGCAGGTGAACCCATTCCGGGAGCTACCGTGCGTATCCAGCATTCGGGCGCCGGTACGGCTGCAGACGCTGACGGAAAATTTGCGCTAAGAGTGCCTAATAACCGCGTAATGTTGTTGGTATCTTTTATTGGTTACGACAGCAAAACGGTACCTGTTACCGCCGGTCCTTTACATATCCGGTTAAAGCCCGCCAACACCGCGCTCACAGAAACAGTAGTGGTAGGTTATGGTATCCAGAAAAAGAGTGTGGTAACCGGCGCTATTTCCAGCGTTCGTGCCGCTGATATTGAGTCGCAGCCTGTTACCCGTATTGAGCAGGTATTACAGGGCCGCACTTCCGGTTTAACGGTAGCTGCCAGCTCCGGGCAGCCGGGGTCTGCCTCCTCTGTGCGCGTAAGAGGTATCACTTCTTTCAACAATAATAATCCGCTGTGGGTAATAGATGGTGTGGTGGTAGATAATGGCGGTATCAGTTACCTGAACCAATATGATATAGAATCGGTAGAGGTATTGAAAGATGCCGCTTCCCAGGCTATTTACGGGGCACGTGCTGCTGCCGGCGTTATCCTGGTTACAACAAAGAAAGGAAAGAGCGGTAAAATATCTGTCAGCTACAACGGCTACCTGGGTACTTCTGCGCCTGCACATAAACTCAAATTGCTGGATGCCACCCAATATGCTACGCTAAGAAACGAAGTAGCCACCAATGATGGTAAACCTTTACCATTCGCCAATCCTTCGTCTTATGGCAAGGGCACCGACTGGCAGGCCGAAATATTTAATAACAGTGCCATCCGCCAGAATCATGAACTGAGTATCAGTGGTGGCAGCGAAAAATCAACCTTCTATTCTTCTTTTGGTTATCTGAAACAGGAAGGGGTGATTGCATCGGCTATTTCAAAATATGAGCGGGTTAACTTCCGGTTGAACTCCACGCACAAAATTACACCGTGGCTTACCTGGGGAGAAAACGTAGGTTATTCTTACGAAAAAAATATTGGTATCGGTAATACCAACAACGAATTTGGAGGCCCGCTGAGTTCCGCTATCAACCTGGACCCTATTACAAAAGCAGTGATTACTGATCCGGCGGAATCTGCTACAGGACAATACCTGCAGAAAGGTGCGCGAAAAAATGCTGCCGGCCAGTTTTATGGTATTTCTGACCAGGTAGCGCAGGAAATTGCAAATCCGCTGGCATATATCAGTACGCACCTGGGAAACTACAACTGGTCGCATAATGTGGTAGGCAATACTTTCCTGGAAATGGAACCAATAAAGGGATTGAAATTCCGTTCTACGCTGGGCGCTAAAATTTCTTTCTGGGGAGATGAAACTTTTACCCCCATTTTTTACTACAACAGTGTAACCAAAGGTACCCGTACTTCTTTTAACCGTGGCCAGCATCAGGGCTATGCCTGGAACCTGGAAAATACGGTGTCCTATACACGCAGTTTCAACAAACACAATATTACTTTACTGGCGGGCCAGGGCGCTTACATGGATAACCGTCAGAAAGAAACCAGCGTGCTGTTCTATGATATTCCGGCAGAAACTTTTGAGCAGGCATCGCTTAATTTTAAGTCGGCTGCTGCCAACCGTATTTCTGATGGCAAAGAAAATGTGGACCACAAAGTATCTTCCCTTTTCGGACGCATCAACTATAACTATGCAGAGAAATACCTGGTAGAAGGAATCCTTCGCCGCGATGGTTCCACCCGTTTCGGACCTAATCACAAGTATGGTATTTTCCCTTCTTACTCATTGGGATGGGTCGCTTCCAAAGAAAGTTTCTGGCCTGAAAACAAAGTGATCGATTTCCTGAAATTCCGTGGCGGTTACGGTACGGTAGGTAGCGATGAAATTGATGACCAGGCTTATGAATCTACTATCGGCAGTGGCAGAAACTATAACTTCGGGCTAAACGACTACACGGTTGGATATAGTCCCAACGCGCCGGCCAATCCTAATCTGAAATGGGAATCTACCAGCCAGGCGAACGTAGGTTTTGAAGCTACCATTTTGCGCAATATCACCGTGGCTTTCGACTGGTATAACAAGAAAACAAAAGACATCCTGATGAAACCCCGGTTGCCTTTATTTACCGGCGCCATTGCCAACTCTGCCGCCAATGTGGGCAGTATGACTAACAGTGGTGTGGAACTGGAACTGGGTTATCATGCAAAAATCGGCGAAGTAGAATTTTCTGCTAACGGTAATGCTTCCTACATGCAGAACAAGGTTACTTTCCTGGGCGACGGTGTAGAAAAACTGGATGATAAAAATGTGAATTTCCAGAATATGCCCGGCATTGTGAGAACACAGGTAGGACACGCCTTTAACTCTTTTTATGGTTTCCAGTCGCTGGGCATTTTCCAGGATCAGAAAACCATTGACGCTTATACGAACAAAGACGGACAGAAAATACAGCCAAACGCGAAGCCCGGAGATTTTCAATGGGCAGATCTTGATGGAGACGGCGTGATCACGGACAAGGACCGTACGTTTATCGGTAACCCAACTCCCAGCTGGACCTATGGTATTACGCTGAGCGCTGCCTATAAAGGATTTGATATCATAGCATTCGGACAGGGCGCCACCGGTAATAAAATCTTCCAGGGCTTACGCCGCCTCGATATTCCAAATGCAAACTGGTCGACCAAAGCATTGGATCGCTGGACACCGGAAAATCCATCCACTACTCATCCAAGATTAACGCAATCAGATCCTAACAGCAACTATAACAGGTTATCTTCTTTTTACCTCGAAGACGGCGGGTACTTCAGAATCAAGACCATTCAATTAGGTTATAGTCTGCCATCTGCTATGGTAAAAAGAATTGGCTTACAGAGAATACGTGTATACGTGATGAGTGAAAACCTCCTTACCATCACCAAATACACCGGTTACGATCCGGAAATTGGCGGTACCGATGCATTGAGTGTTGACCGTGGCGTATATCCGCAGGCACGTTCCTTTATGGGTGGTTTGAATGTTACTTTCTGATAATTTTAAAGCTGATTAAAATGAACAAACGAAACTTTAAATATATAGTGGCTATTGCAGCAGGCTTACAGTTGGCTGCTGCCTGCAGTGATAAATTTGTAACAGTTGCTCCCAAAGGTAATTTCCTTGAGAGCAGTTATTACAAGAACCAGCAGGAAGCCTATAATGGTTTGGTGGCCATATATGATATGGTGGGCTACCAGGCCGGTAATTATACCAACAAAACCGGCGCTATGGATGCTGCTTCCGATGATCACTGGACCGGTGGCGGTGGTTCGGGCGATATTAACGTATTCCAGGTAATGACCCGCTTAAACCTGCTGACGCCGCTCACCGGGCCACAGGAAGAGTTGTGGAAGAAAGGATTTTCGGGTGTTTATCGTGCCAATGTGTTGCTGTCCAAACTCCCCGGCGTACCAATGGATGAAAACCTTAAGAAGAGATATGCCGCGGAAGCAAAAGTGCTGCGGGCTCATTTTTATTTCGACCTGGTTCGTTTATTCAAAAGCGTGCCGCTGATGACCGCGCCGCTTTCCACGGAAGAAACAAAAAACATTACCCAGGCAACACCTGAAGAAGTGTATAAACAAATTGAGCAGGACCTGAAAGATGGTATTGCCGAAGCCAATTTGCCCGATGTTCCGCCGCGCACCACAGAAGGCGGCCGCATGGGAAAAGGCATTGCACATGCGTTGCTGGGCAAGGTGTATTTATACGAGAAAAAATGGACAGCAGCAGCTGCTGAATTTAAAGAAGTAAATGGCGAAACACCCGGACAGGCCAGCGCAAAATATAACTACAAACTGGTAGCGAATTTTGCAGATCTCTGGAGGTCGGAAGATGCGTATAAGTTTAACAGCGAGTCTATCTTCGAAGTATCCTATACCGCCAATTCCGGTGGTAACTGGACCGATGGTGCAGGGAAAACAGATGGTAACCTGCTGAATATTCTCTGCGGACCACGCAGTCTGGTCCCTACACCTGCCACCAATGAAGTATCGCAGTATGTAGCGGGTTGGGGTTTTCTCATCGTTTCCCAACAGCTGGAAGCTGTGATGAAAGGTGATCCGCGTTATGCTGCTACTATATTAAACATGAAAGAGCTGGTGGATGCTAAGAAAGCGACTTATTCCCCCAGTTTTGACGATACGGGATTTTTCCTGAACAAATTTGTGGGCCGTACTTCCAACATCTCCAAAGGCGGTGGTGTAATGGAATTAAATTTTCCGCAAAACCTGTATGAAATCCGTTTGGCGGATACTTACCTGATGGAAGCAGAAGCCCGTATAAAAGCCGGGGAGGGTAGCGGCGCCGGCACCCGCGCTTACCAGTTGTTAAATGCGGTGCGTGCCCGTGTAGGACTGCCCGCTATTGACGCTACTTTTGATAATATTTTTAAAGAAAGACGCCTGGAACTGGCAGGAGAGGGACATCGTTTCTTTGACCTGGTAAGAACCGGGCAGGCAGCAGCAGTATTGAACGCCATCCCTAACAGGAGCTTTGTGCCAAACAAAAACGAGATATTACCTATTCCTTACCTGGAACTGGAAAATACCAAATTGAAGCAAACACCGGAATGGTCGAAGAGCTAAGGCTGTCTTCCCGTATTTTTGGGATTCCTTGTGCTACCTTTTTTTTCTTGCCGGAGAATGGCGGTATAAGGAATTCCAACATTCCGGGAATACTTTTGTCTATCAATAATTTATTTTGTTATGAAGAAAACCGCTCATCTTTTATGTTGCCTCGTAGTGGCAGGCAGTGCAATCACTGCTAATGGTCAGCAGAAAAAAACAAACGGGATCAGTTACTGGTTAACTTCTCCCGAAAAAAAAATGGCATTACAACAGCAATCCAATGCGCTGCCATTTACCGCAACAGATAAAGGTATTGCGACCATTACCATAGAAGATACAAAGAAATTCCAGACGATAGACGGGTTTGGTTTTACGCTCACCGGCGGCAGCGCCACACTTATTCATCAGTTGCCGGAAGCGCAGCAGCAGGCGTTGCTGAAGGAATTATTCCTGGCAAAAAATAATGGCATCGGGATCAGCTACCTGCGCCTCAGCATTGGCGCCTCTGATCTGAGCGCGTCGGTGTTTACCTACGATGATATGCCCGATGGGGAAACAGATCCCACGTTACAGCATTTCAATCTCAACGAAGAAAAAAAGGACCTGATTCCGGTGCTGCAGAAAATTGTAGCATTGAATCCGGCTATAAAAATATTGGGATCACCCTGGACACCGCCTGCCTGGATGAAGACCAACAATTCCTTTATCGGCGGCAGTTTGAAGCCGGAATACTATAGGGCTTATGCACAGTATTTTGTGAAATATGTGAAAGAGATGAAAGCGGTGGGTATCAACATTGACGCTATTACCATCCAGAATGAACCGCTGCATCCGAAAAATAATCCCAGCATGCTGATGCTGGCGCCGGAGCAGGCCGTGTTTATCAAAGACCACCTGGGCCCCGCGTTTAAAAAAGCCGGTGTGAAAACAAAGATCATCCTGTACGATCATAATTGCGATAAACCGGAGTACCCGATGTCGATATTAAACGATACAGCTGCCTATCCTTTTATTGATGGCACTGCGTTTCATTTATATGGCGGCACCATCGATGCGCTGAGCACGGTGCATGAGCAATTTCCGGCGAAGCACCTGTACTTCACGGAGCAATGGTCCGATGGTAAAGGCAGCTTTGCCAATGAGCTGAAAAATAATACCAGCAAACTGATCATCGGCGCTACCCGTAACTGGAGCCGCAACGTGCTGCAGTGGAACCTGGCCGCAGATGCGCAATGGAACCCGCATACCGATAAGGGCGGTTGTTCACAGTGCCTGGGCGGTATTACGATTGATGGCAGTGCTATATCGCGCAATTCTTCTTATTACGTGATTGGCCATGCAGCTAAATTTGTGCCGGCCGGCTCTGTAAGGATTGGGTCCAATATAGCCGGTAAACTGGATAATGTGGCGTTTAAAACGCCGGCAGGAAAAACGGTGCTGATCGTGGTGAATACAGATGATGCGCCACAGCAGTTCCAGATCAGGGTAAAGCATAAACTGGCCACCACGTCGCTGAATGGCGGAGAGGTGGCTACTTATGTCTGGTAAAAGATCATTAATGATTTTATGAAGCAATTATTTTTTACAGCTGTTGCAGAGCTGTTGCAGCGGCTGGTTGCCGACAAAGAAATTCCTTTTCATTTACGGATAGCTGAAAGGCTGTCGCAATGAAAAGTTTATCACATTCTATCTGTACGTTAATTGTACAATAGATACATAACGGGGCTGCCGGATGCGCGGCATGCCCCGTTTTTGTTTGATCCCGGGCTTTAAATAACAAGCCGTTAACCGATTCCCGCCGGTAAAAAACGCCGCCTCTTATACTACCTGATCCCTTTTTTACTACATTTATCCTGCAAAAACCAATCAACCAGTGTATTTCGGACGTGGAGCCAGTCATGGAGGAACAGCAGGACATATTATTGTTACAGCGGTTGAATGCCGGGGATAAATTGGCGTACGACGCCATTTTTCTCAAGTATTACCGGATGCTTTGTACCAATGCGTATTTTATTTTACAGGACGAACAGGCCGCCAAAGACCTGGTGCAGCAGTTTTTCCTGGAGATGTGGGATAAGCAGTTGTACCGGCAGCTGCATGGGGAGATCAAAGGATATCTTTTCCGTGCAGTGCAGAACCGTTGCCTGAATTTGCTGAAGAAGCAGGAGTATCAACAGCGGGAACTGGAAGCATATGGTTTGCAGCTGGAACGGGATATGATTCCTGAAAGCCGTTCTCCTGCCCTGTTTCAGCAGGTAACTGCCGCCATGGTGGAGTTACCGGCGCAGCGGCAGCAGGCTTTCCGGCTGGTGTACCTGCAACAGAAGAAATACCAGGAGGCGGCAGATGAGATGGGGATCAGCATTAACTCGTTGAAAACCCACCTGAAACTGGCCTTGAAGCTGTTGAGAGAAAAAATAAAAATCAGCGGGTTGTCTTCACCCGATCGGATACACTAATTGTATTATAACTGTAATGACCACGAGTAGCGAACACATACGGCTTTTGTTCATGGAACAACTTACCGGCACCTTGTCCGAATCCGCTTCGGAGGAGCTGGCACAACTGTTGGCTACAGATGCGGAGGTGCGCGCTATATGGGCGGAGCTGGAAGAAGAGTCGACGGTGTTGGATGCGGCCTCTTTTGCTGCCGTGCTGGACCCCGAAGCGGAGCTGGCATTGCTGCATGCCGCCCAGACGGCTAATGAGCGGCCGGCTTTTGGCGCTTTTACAGATAAGCAGGAAACGCCTGTTTCCATTAAACTGCGCGCCAACAGGCAATGGTGGATGCGCGCCGCGGCCGTATTCATGCTGGTGGCCGCTGCTGGTCTTTATTTTATATTGCGCCCGGGCCCTAAGCCTCCCGTTACGGCAAATAAGATTTACCAGCCGGCAAAGAATAATGTGATGCTGATAACAGGTGGCAAACAGTTAACGCTTACCGGCGACAGCGCTATTGCACAGCTGCAGTCAGACAATGTACAGTTGAAAAATGGTGCAGGGGGTCTTGTATACACGGACAACGGCGGCAATGATCGTATGAACACGCTGCTGGTGCCGGGCGGCATGGATTATCATATTACGCTATCAGACGGTACAGAGGTATGGCTGGACGCCGGTTCCCGGTTTCACTTTCCCTTTAGTTTTACCGGTGGTAACAGAGAAGTACATCTTAGTAGCGGAAAAGCATATTTCAAAGTGGCTGGAAACAGTGACCATCCTTTCATCGTGTATACATCGCATGTTACGGTACAGGTACTGGGTACCGCATTTAATTTGAATGCCTATACGCCAAAACAGACTATTTCTCTGACAGAAGGCGCCGTTATAGTAACCGGATACGACAGCACTAAAAAGGTGCTGCTGAAACCCGGTCAGGAAGCAGTGCTTGGCAACGCATCCGAATTCAAGGTGCAGCATTTTGACGAAGAAGATGTGCTCAGCTGGATGAAAGGCTTTTATTATTTCCATCATACCGCCCTGGGCGATATAGCGCCAACGCTGGGAAGATGGTTTGATGTGCAGGTAATATTTGACCAGCCGGCGTTGGGAAATACAGTGGTGACAGGTATGATCGCCAGGAACAAGTTACCGGAATTTCTACAGGATCTGCAAACAACTACCCACATAGGCTATTACTTCAGCGGCCGGGAGCTGCATTTTTACCTTCCTTAAAAAATTTGTTACTACCGTTCACCCGAACCGTTTTTTCATTTGTAGTTAGTCCGATGTTGATTATTTCGGATTAAACCAAAATCTATTTTATGGGGAGAAACTCACTGCGGAGATGGCTCCGGCAGTTATTGGTCTGTGGTAGTATCACCGCACTGCTTTCCGTTTCATTCACCAGCGTCCTGCATGCACAGGATGGCGGAAAGGTAAGAAGGATAACCGTTTCAGGACAGCAACTGACACTGGAAAGTGTTTTTAAAGCCATCAAAAAACAAACAGGGCTTACCGTTTTCTACGACAGCCGTTTGCTCAATGACCAGGAGAAAGTATCATTGGATTTCAAAGACACAAAACTGGAAGACGTATTAAATTATGTACTCAGTAACAGGAACATCAGTTTTGAAATCAGGCGGAACCAGGTTATTGTATTAAATAGAAGAGTGGGCAACAGCAATATAGTGATTGCCCAACCATTTGCATTATCCGGCAAAGTAACAGATACGGATGGTGTTCCGTTACCAGGTGTAACAATAAAGGTGACAGGCACCAATGCCGGTACCAGTACAGGATCACAGGGAGAATATGTATTGAATGGTATCCCGGAAGATGCTGTACTGGAAGTTACCTATGTAGGCAGCGTATCCCAACATATTGCTGTCAGCAAAAGAATGGTCATCAACATAAAATTAGCGCGCGCCACCAGCGTACTCGATGAAACCGTGATCATGGGGTATGGTACTACCACCAAGCGCTATAATACAGGCGCCATCAGCCGGATCAACAGCGCTGTATTTGAAGAACAACCGGTGGGTAATCCGCTGCTGGCGATGCAGGGCAGGGCGCCGGGTTTACTGATCACTTCTACCAGCGGAAAGGCAGGGGCCAATGTGTCTGTGCAGATCCGCGGACAAAATTCCATTGGTGAAAACAGTCCCTACGTAACCCGCAATGAACCCTTGTACATTGTGGATGGCGTACCTTTTTTCTCGGTACCCTTAAACCAGTTTGATGCGTTGGGTACGCCGGTACAAGGTTCCCGGAGTCCGCTCAACAGTATCAGCCCGGATGATATTGCCAGCATTGAAATTCTGAAAGATGGAGACGCCACGGCTATTTATGGTTCTAAAGGCGCAAACGGTGTGATCCTGATTACCACGAAGAAGGCTAAACGAAACGGTAAGCTGGCAGTAAACGCCAACGTATATGCCGGTGCCGGAAAAGTAACGCATATGCTGGATATGCTCAATACAGAGCAATATCTTGCACTGAGAAAAGAAGCCTTTGCCAACGACAGCATTACCCCTACAGCAGCTAACGCCCCCGATCTCGTTACCTATGACCAGCATGCCTATACCGACTGGCAAAAATATTTAATTGGTGGTACTGCACATATCTCCAATGCACAGGTAAGCCTGAGTGGCGGCGATAGCAAGAACCGTTTTATGCTCAGCAGCAGCTATCATAATGAAACGACCGTTAATCCTGGTGATGGACGTGATAAGCGTATTGCGGTAAATGCTTCTTATGATTTTACATCTGAAAGCAATCGCTTTAACCTTGCCTTTGCGACAAATTACACCAACGATGATGATAAGAATTTTTCCGGTGACCTGGCTACTGTGTACAACCTGCCACCCAATTTTCCTTTGTATAAGGCCGATGGGAAAATGAACTGGGATATGGGCGACAATCCTGCAGCCAGGCTGATGCAGCGGTACAACAACAAAACAGGTTACCTGAACAGCAACGTTACCATGCGTTATGCAATACTGGAAAACCTGCAGGTGAAGGTCAACCTGGGATATAATGAAAACAGTATGGATCAATACCTGGCCAACCCACTGGCATCTTTGGATCCCCGTTATTATAAACAGTCGAGCGCCAGTTTTGGTAATACTAAAAGAAAAGGTTTTATCGTAGAACCACAGGTGGACTATAATATTAAATTAGGTAGCGGAAACCTGAAAGCACTGGCGGGAGCCACCTGGCAGAAAAGAACATCTGACGGATATTATATTACCGCTACCGGCTACCCCACTGATGAGGTTATTGGCACCATGCAGGGAGCTACTTCGCTGCAGGCATCTTCTTCTTATGGTAATCCCAATGTAGGTTTCAATGATTACCGGTACCAGTCTTTTTTTGGCCGTTTAACGTATAACCTGCAGGGTAAATACGTGGTGAATGCAACGATGCGCCGTGACGGATCTTCCCGTTTTGCACCGGAAAACCGCTATGGTAACTTCGGGGCGATTGGCGCTGCATGGCTCTTTGGAGAGGAATCATTCGTAAAAGAACACCTGCCATTTTTAAGTTTTGGTAAACTGCGGTCGAGCTATGGTACTACGGGTAACGATATGATCGGTGACTATGGCTACCTGGCCACCTGGACGGTGAGTGGCGGCGCGTATAATGGCGTGTCTGCGCTGAGTCCTTCCCGTATTGCCAATTCAGACTTCGGGTGGGAAAAGGTAGCTAAAACGGATGTGGCGCTGGAAACAGGATTTTTGAAAGACAGGATACTGTTTAATATTAATTTTTACAGCAACCGTACTACCAATCAGCTCGTAGGGTATAACCTGCCTTATACAGCCGGTTTTACCACTATACAATATAATCTGCCGGCAGTGGTGCGCAACCAGGGATGGGAACTGGAATTGACCAGTACCAATATTTCCCGTGGTGCATTTAAATGGACCACATCCGCTAATATTACGATCCCGAAAAATAAACTGGTAAGTTACCCCGGACTGGAAAGTTCTACTAACCGCTATAACTACGCGCTAGGCCAACCGCTGATGGTGACGAAGGGATATGTTCTTACACAGGTAGATCCCAAAACCGGGCTGCCAGGGTTTGAGAGTCTTGATTTTAATAAACGCGCAGTACTGGGCAGCAGAACGCCGGAATATTATGGCGGTTTGCAGAACACCCTGCGGTACAAAAACTGGCAGCTCGATATCTTCTTCCAGTACAGCAAACAATCGGGATATAATTATTACAACAACGCCTGGAACAATATCGGGGCACTGGGTAATTTTGATGTGAGCGCATTGGGCCGCTGGCAAAAGGCGGGGGATGTTACCAATATCCCGAAAGCAACTACGTACCTGCCTACCTGGTATAACTATATGACCTCTTCTGAAAACTGGGGCGATGCGTCCTTTATACGCCTGAAAAACGTGTACCTGGCATATAATATACCCTCCGCGCTGATGTCGAAGTTAAAACTGAGCAGTTGTCGTATTTATCTCCAGGGGCAAAACCTGCTGACCATTACCAATTATCTCGGCTTTGACCCTGAAACACAGGGGATTTTCCAGCCGCCATTGAAAATGTACACTGCAGGTATCCAGTTATCCTTGTAAAATGATTTGAAAGATGCAAAACGTAAATGTATATACGAAAAAGAACAGCCTGCTGATAGTATTGCTGTTATGTTGTGTAACGATGGTATCCTGCAAGAAATTCCTGGATGCTGATCCGCCAAAAGATGTGGTGCCGGCAGACCATCTTTTTAATAACGATGCCAATGCACTGGCAGCAATATCCGGTGTATACCAGGATATGATGATTTCCTCCTATCCGCGGGTTGCCAATGGTACATTGAGTGTTTACAGCGGTTTAACCGCCGATGAAATTTATAGCTTTAATCAGGCAGATCTGGAGTTCAGCACCAACCAGCTCACCTTCCAGTCCAGTTCGGCGGCGGATTATTGCTGGCAGTACGGTTACGCTTCCATGTACCGGGTGAACGCTATTTTACAAGGGCTGCAGGCGCCAAACGGCGTGAGTGCGCCCACGAAATCACAGCTGCTGGGAGAAGCCTATTTTCTCCGCGCTTTTATTTATTTCCAGCTCACCAACCTGTATGGCAAAGTACCTTTAACGGAGGCGACTGACTACCAGACTAACAGCGCATTGCCACGGAGTGAAATAGCAGTGGTATACGATACCATTATTGCTAATCTTAAATTGGCAGAAGGCTTGTTGCAGGCTACTTATCCCACCAGCGGCAAGGTAAGGCCCAACCGCTATACCGCGTCTGCATTACTGGCCCGTGCTTACCTGTATCGTGGCAGGTACGCGGAAGCCGCCGCAAAAGCAGGAGAAATTATCGGAGGGCCGTATACGTTAGTGAAAGATTTGAATAAAGTATTCCTGAAGGAGAGCGGAGAAGCAATATGGGAACTGATGCCGGTGGGCAACAGGGGCGTAAATACCTTTACCGGTAACATGTTCGTTCCGGATACCAGTGCTTCGTCTGCACCGAAGTATGCGTTGAATGCGGGATTGGTCAAGGCATTTGAAGCAGGTGACAAACGCCTGGACAACTGGACCGGCATCAAGAAATATAACAACGTTAATTATCTCTATCCTGCAAAATATAAAGTGCGGGTGGGCGCTTCTACCGTTCCCGCCAATGCTGCGGAGTATGAAATTGTGTTTCGTTTGGGTGAACAGTACCTGATCCGCGCAGAAGCAAATGCACAACTGGGTAATACGGTACCCGCCATTGCTGATATGGACAGTATCCGTTCAAGAGCAGGACTGCCGCTGCTTCCGGCCGGGTTGGATAAGAATGCGCTGTTAACTGCGGTAGCACAGGAAAGAAGAATAGAACTGTTTTCCGAGTGGGGACATCGCTGGTTTGACCTGGTTCGCACTAATAAAGCAGATGAAGTATTGCGTGCATTGAAACCAACCTGGAAACCTACTTCGGTCCTATGGCCCATACCTCAATACGAATTAAATACAAACCCGGCTATCAGTCAAAATGATGGTTACAACAACTAATAACATATGAAAAAACTACTCACCGTTTCGGCGGCACTTCTCTTCCTGTCGGCTGTAACTCAAGCACAGTCAGTGATACACGGAACTATTAAAGACGGCAGCAGCGGCCGCGCATACCTGAGCTATGATGTTAAGCAGGAGGAGGTAAAAGATTCTGCCGAGATAAAAAACGGGAAATTTCTTTTTACCATAAAATCTTCCGGCACGAATCTTTATCACCTGAATGTTGCCGGCACACAGGCATACAGATCGCTGATGCTGGAGAAAAACGGTAAGGCGACGGTGGAAAGCCCTGATCATAACCTGGAAAAAGCAGTGATCACCGGCGGACCTGCGCAGAAGGACTGGACTGCCTTTGATGGTGCGCTGCAAACATTATTTCCTGTAGCCAATAGCCTGAATGCGTTATATGATTCTTCCCGTAAAGCCAATGGCGGTAAGGTGGATTCACTGACTGCGGCAGCGGTGACAGCTGGGTTCCATGGACTGGATTTAAAAGGCGACAGTATTGTGCAGCATTACATCACCACAAAGCATAACACGGTGCTGGAAGCATACCTTGTTAACCGTTTTCATACCGGTCCGGGTAAAGATAAGGAAGCAAAAGAGTGGTATGATAAGATGGGGCCTGTAGCTAAGACCTCGCTGTATGGAGAAACCATCCAGGCTTTTCTTGCCACCGCTGCTAAAACATCGGAGGGGAAAAAAGCGCCTGTTTTTTCCATGAAGGATGTAAACGGGAAAACAGTATCGCTGGCAGACTTCAAAGGAAAATATGTGCTGATAGATTTCTGGGCGAGCTGGTGTGGTCCCTGTCGCGCTGAAAACCCTAATGTAGTAAAAGCTTACGAAGCGTATAAAGACAAGGGCTTTACCATTCTTGGTGTTTCCCTGGACGACAACGCCGAAAAGTGGAAAGCAGCTATTGCCAAAGATCATCTTACCTGGACGCATATATCTGATCTGAGTGGCTGGAAGAATCCTGCGGTAAAGTTATATGGTGTAAGTTCAGTACCCACTAACTTTTTGGTAGATCCTACCGGGAAGATAGTCGCCAAAAACCTGAGAGGGGAGGCGTTGCAACAAAAACTGAAGGAGATATTATAACCGCCATTATGCCTATCGGCGGCGCCTTTAACCGGGCGCCGCCTTTTTTATGTCCGCACTACGGTGATGATTTTTTCACAATTAGTGACGCTCCTTTAACAACCCTGCCCAACCATGGGAAAGGTTCTCTATATTGCCTGTATACTCGTTATGATCAGCACCTGGCAGGAAAATATAGCATTGAACAATGATAGTAATGCCTTCAAGGCATTATATCTGCACCTGATGCCGGGTTTGTCGAAATTTGCCCACTCCTTTGTAAAAGATCCGCTGGCGGCGGAGGATATTGTGGCTGATATTTTTGCTGCCTTATGGAGTAACCGCAGCGGGTTGATGAAAATAGAGCATCTCCGGGTGTATCTTTTTGCCAGTGTCAGAAATGCCTGTATGAACTACCTGCAGCGGCGCGACCGGATCACCTTTTATGCGTTTGAGGACATGGAAGTGTTGCTGGAACCATTGGTAGCCCCCACCAACCCCGAGCAGCAGCTGATCATGGGAGAAATGACGCTGGCCATGCAGGAGGCGATCGATAAGCTCCCTCCAAAATGTAAGCTCATCTTCAGGCTGGCCAGGGAAGAAAAATTAAAGTATAAAGAGATCGCCGCCATTCTCAGTATTTCCGTACGCACGATTGATAGCCAGCTGGCCATTGCCCTACAACGTATCCACGCTGCGGTGGATTCCCACCTTGTAAAATAATTTTTAAATCTTTTTAGGTGATTTGGAAAGTTGGTTTGTCTTATTAACAGGACGAACCAGTTTTTGATGCCTATACAGCGATATTGGATATTAACAGCACGCAAGCTTAATGGTGAAGCAACTCCGGATGAATTATCGGAGCTGGAGGCGTTATTGGCGCAACATGGTGATAAGCTCCGCACCAGTGAAACCCTGGAGCAGGTATGGCAGCAGGAAATGCCGGCAGTATCGCCGGAGGAGGCGCAACGCCTGCTGGCTTTGCTGGAGCAGCGGGTGCCTGAACTGGCGCCGGCAAAAGCGCCCGCCCGGCATTGGCGCAGCCGGTTGGCCTGGGCAGCCGGATTGTTTTTACTCCTTGGCGCCGGTGGTTATTTTTTACTGGTTTCCCGGGCACAAAAAATAACTTCCCACGAAGTAGTCGCCAATCGTGGTACACGCAGCCAGGTGACCTTGCCCGATGGCACCCTGGTATGGCTGAATGCAGGCAGTAAATTAGTGTACGACGACAACTATGGCATCCATCAACGTTTGCTGCAACTGGAGGGCGAAGCCTATTTTGATGTAGCCCGCCAGGCAGATATTCCGTTTGAAGTACGGGTGAAAGACGCTACCGTAAAGGTGTTGGGCACCACTTTTAACCTGCGGGCATACCCGGAGGAAACGATGGTGGAAGCTGCGTTGATCAGCGGAAGCGTACAGTTACAATACAAGCAGCCGGGGAGCACACACCAGGCATTGTTGAAGCCGGGTCAAAAGCTTATCCTGACCCGCCATCCCACAGGCAGCAGCACCTTTACACCACAATGGGAGCTGCTGTGGAATAAACCAAAACAACCAATTACAGAAATTGCCTGGAAAGACAACACGCTTTCCTTTGATAAAGAATCATTTGCCAGTTTGGCCACGCGACTGGAAAGGTGGTATAATATCACTGTTGTATTTGAGCAACCGGTATTGAAGAAACTGGAATTTTCCGGTAGTATAAAAGGAGAACAGATCAATGAAGTAATGACTGTATTAAGCCGCTCTTCCGGGCAGTTTACCTACCATTACAATCAGGCCAGCAGGGTTTTGAGAATAAGCAGGAAATAATTTCACCCAAAATCAGGTATGTTATGCCATTAGTGTAATCACCACAGCAAAATGAAAAAGGGGAGAATGATTGCGGCATTCCCCCCGAAAATGTTATCAGAAACAGACATCCTTGCTTTGAAGGAAAGGGGTGTCTATTGCTTCAACAATCCAACACAAACTTATGAAAAATGACTACAGGAAACAAAGGTTATTGTACCGGCCTTTTTTCCGCAAGTGCTTGCGAATTATGAAAATTACAGCAGTATTAATGATGGCTGCCCTTCTGCAGGTGCAGGCATCCGTAGCCTTCTCGCAAAAGAAATTGAATGTGAATGTGAAAAATGTATCCCTTAAAGAGGTATTACAGCTGATCATGACACAATCGGATTATCGTTTGTTTTATAACGATAACACGCTGCCTGCACAGAAAACAGTGAGTGTGAAATTAAAGGACGCCTCCCTGGAAACAGTGCTCAGCACGGTGCTGGCGGGTACCGGATTTGGATATGAAATACGGCCTTCCGGGCTGGTGCTTATTGAACCCGGCGTCCAGATGCAGGGACTCATTGCGGTATCCGGGAGCGTAACAGATGCCAGTGGCCAGCCTTTACCCGGGGTCACGGTATTAAATAAAAGCACCGGTAAAGGCGCATTAACGGACGATAAAGGCGCCTTTACGCTGAATGTGGACGGAAATGCGGTATTGACCTTTTCCCTGATCGGTTTTACCTCCCAGGAAGTACCTGTAAACAACCGTGCCACCGTGGATGTAGTGCTGCGTACATCCACCAGTAACCTCGACCAGGTGGTGGTAGTAGGTTATGGCACACAAAAGAAAGCCAATCTTACCGGTGCGGTAGGTACCGTAAATGTAGCGCAGGCCTTTAAATCCAGACCGGTTACCAATACGCAGGAATTGCTGGCAGGAACAGTGCCCGGACTCAATGTAAGCAAAGGTTCCGGGGCAGTAGGCTCCGGCGCCAGTCTCAATATCCGGGGTACCTCCACCATCGGCAACAGCTCCGGCGTGCTGGTACTGATTGATGGTATTCCCGGTAATATTAACACCCTTAACCCCAACGATATCGCCAATGTATCTGTGCTGAAAGATGCTGCCAGCGCTGCTATTTATGGGTCGCGCGCAGCCAACGGCGTTATCCTGATCACCACTAAAAAAGGAGCTGCCAGCGCAGAGCCGGTGGTGGACGTATCATCGGGCGTAGGCGTACAACAACCGCAGTTCAGACTCGATTTTGTAGGCGCAGCAGATTATATGAAGCTGTGGGATCAGGCGCTGGTGAACGATGGGAAAGCGCCGGTATACGGGCAAAAAGGACAGGACGACCTGAAAGCTGGTAAGCTGCCGGACAACAGGTGGTATAAAGACATCTACAAGAAAAATACGGTGATCAATAACAACTATGCTGCTGTTTCGGGGCAGAAAGATAATATTGCCTACCGTATTTCGGGTTCCTACGACTACCAGGATGGCACACTGCCCAACAACGACTACCGCCGCTATACCGTAAGGCCCGACGTATCCATAAAGCTGCGGGAAAACCTGTCTGTATCGGCTAATATTCAGTATACCGAAACGCAGATCACAGAACCGCAGGGTGGCACTACCGGCTGGCAATCGCAGGCAGCCCGTATTTCACCTGTTTCTCCGATTTATGCTGCCACAGGACAGTATGGTCTTGGCTCTTCCATGGCCGGTAATCCTATCGCAGGCGTGAACGAAGGTGGTGTGAATAAAAATAAAGTAAAGGAGCTGATGGCGATATTTGATATCACCTATTCGCCACTTAAGAACTGGAACATCACCGGAAACTATGCGAAGTATAGTTATGATGGTTTCTTATCGAGCCGTTTGAATACCTATAACCTGTACGACGATAACGGGAATGTGGCCGCTGTAAAAAACCAGGTAAACAGTTTAAGCAACAAGTCAGACGCGAGCTACCGCAACACGCTGCAATTACTCACCGACTATACCTTCAGCACCGGGTTGCATCATTTTAAAGGACTGCTGGGTTATTCGCAGGAACTTTACAATACCAGCAACTTCTATGCATCGAGGGATGGAATTCCGTTTGCCGGTTTAGATGTACTGGATATTGGAACGCTGAACAAACAAAATGGTGGTAACGCCAATGACGTGGCTATTCGCTCCGTATTTGGCAGGCTAAACTACGACTACGATGGCAAGTACCTGTTGGAAGCCAACATGCGTGCAGATGGATCCTCCCGTTTTGCACCGGGCCATCGCTGGGGAGTGTTCCCTTCTTTTTCTGCCGGATGGAATATACACCGGGAGAACTTTATGGCAGATAATATCGGCTGGATCTCGGAGCTGAAGCTGAGGGCTTCATGGGGTATATTAGGAGATGCAGAAAAAGTGGGATACTATGCCGCTGCTTCTATTTTAAATTTTGTTCCTAATATTTATGGATTTAATAACAGCATCGTGGCGGGTGCTTACACAGATGCTGCCGTGAACATGAATCTCTCCTGGGAAGAAGCAAAGCTGGCCAATATAGGACTGGACGCAGGATTCCTGCAAAATAAAATGGGTTTTACAATTGACTATTTTGTTAACAACCGGGATAAAATCTTATACCAGGCGCCCGTTTCATTGGAGCTGGGTTTGAATGCTCCTTACACCAACCTGCTGGCTATGCAGAACCGCGGACTGGATGCATCGGTTTATTACAAAGATAAACTGGGCGATTTCAATTGGGGGGTGAATGCTAATGTCAGCTTCTCAAAGAATAAGATAACTAATCTCGCAGGCACCGGACCCTGGATTACCGGCAATGCCTATACGGCGGAAAATAACCAGTACCAGTTGCCATATGGTTTGCAGGCGACCGGTCTTTTCCACGATGCAGATGAAATAAAGAAAAGCCCTGACCAGGGACCGAATGTATTTCCCGGAAATATTAAGTATAAAGATGAAAACAACGACGGCAAAATAGATGGCAACGACCGGGTGATATTGAATACAAAGGTACCGGTGCGTTATGCGCTGAACCTGAATGCAGGCTGGAAAAACTTCGACTTCTCCGCTAACATATACGGCACTATGAATACCTACCGTTACATCAGCGGTTATGAAGGCTGGGCATTTTACCTGTCACAAAATGCAAGGCCCATGCACCTGGATGCCTGGACGCCGGAGCATCAGAGCGCCAGTTATCCACGTTTGTCGATCCAGTACACCTCCAATGATACCAAATATTCCAGTTACTGGCTGCGCAAATCCGACTACCTGAAACTGCAGAATGTACAGCTGGGATATACCTTGCCCAAAAGTGTGATCACGCGGCTGAAGATGCAATACCTGCGGGTGTTTGTATCCGGTCAGAACCTGGCCACCTTCAGCGGCTACGACGGCTTTGATCCGGAAGGAGGATATTACCCGTTATCAAGAACATGGGCATTTGGTGTGAACTTAAAATTCTGATGATTATGAAAAAGACCAGCATTTATATAATTGTTATCATAGCAGGATTACTGCAAAGCTGTTCCAAATTTTTGGACAGAACACCATTATCAAACGCTACCTCGGAAGGATTCTGGAAAACGGCCACCGATGCGGAACAGGGCATTAATGCCTTATATGCTACGTTGCCCGATAGCCGCGATTTCTGGCGGGATTGCAGCAGCGATAATTCCGTGATGACCAACGCATGGGGAGAAGGGGGAATGGGATATATCTGCCAGGGCAGCCAGTCGGCCACGGACGATTATATCAAAGAAGAATGGAGATACGATTACATTAACCGGGCATTGACCGCCATAGATAAACTCAACGGCATGACGATTGATGCTGCTAAAAAGAAGCAATATATGGGAGAAGCCCGCTTTATATTGGCCCTCCGCTATTTCCGTATGGCGCAGCTTTATGGAGATATTCCGCTAATCAAAGAAAAACCGGTTTCCATAGAGGAATCCAATGTAGCAAAGCGTCCTAAGCAGGAGGTGCTGGATTATGTGGTAAAGAACGTAGATGATGCTATTTCCATGCTGCCGGATGCTTATACCGGCGCCAATACCGGTCGTATTAACAAGGCGGCCGCGATGATGCTGCGCGCAAATGTATACCTGTACATGGGCAGCTATAGAAAATTTCATGGCGGTGCAGATGATCCGTTGTTATGGAAAGAAGCGGCTAAATCAGCGCAGGATGTGGTAAATACCGGCGCCTACGGATTGGAGAATGATTACGCTTATCTTTTTAAACACGAAGCGAATAATGCCAATAAAGAAGTGATACTGGCATTTCAGTATATCCAGAATGAAATTACAAACATGTTGCCGGTGCTGGCATTGCCTACCGGTTGCTCTATCACAGGGGAAGGCTGGGCGAGTTTTTGTCCTACCCGCGACCTGGTAGATTCTTATGAATGCACAGATGGGAAAAACATACAGTCGTCGGCGTTATACAGCAAAACAAATCCCTGGGAAAACCGCGATGCCCGTTTGAAAAAAACATTCCTGTTGCCCGGAGTGCCCTGTCTGCGCCCCGATGGCAGCTATTCCCCTTATGAGCCGCATCCGTCTTATAACAAGCCGGAAAGAATGAATAATGAAGGTGGTGGCTTAACAGGTTTTATGTATCTCAAATTTGCAGAGCCCGACAATCCCAAGCCAGAGGAAGCCTTCATGAACTTCCCGCTTTACCGGTATGCAGAAACATTGTTGATCCTGGCAGAAGCACTCAACGAATATGACCCGGGTAATCATATGATTGTAACAGCAATGAACCAGGTAAGAGCCCGCGCAGGTTTACCGGGGGTAGACGGATTACTCGGTAACCAGGCTACCATGCGGGAGAAGATCCGGGATGAACGCCGCCATGAGTTTGTAGCGGAACATAAAAGGTATTTTGATATTTTACGTTGGAAAACAGCAGAAATAGTACTGAATAAACCCGCCTACGGTATTAATCAGAATGAAAAAGCAGCGATCGGAGACTGGACCCAACCGGCATTTAAAGCGCAGGACAGAACATTTAATCCACTGAAACATTATACCTGGCCTATACCCCAGGAGGCCCTCGATAAAAATAAAAACCTGGTACAAACCAATTCATGGAAATAAACGATGTCATCTATGGGAATTGAACGCAGAAAGTTTTTAAGAAATATTGGATTAACCATGGCAGGAGCAGTTACACTGCGCCTGCCGGTGGTTGGACGCGCGATAGCAGGAAACAGTCATCATCTGCTCACCACCAGGCAACCGGATGCTGCATGGATTGCTTCCCTGTATGAACGCGGCACGGTAACCACCTATCTGAAAAGCAGGAATGAACTGCAATACATCGGTATGCCGGTCGGTGGCATTATGTGCGGTACCGTGTATCTTGGTGGCGACGGACGTTTGTGGTTATGGGATATTTTTAATAAAAACCAGGAAGGGATAGAGCCTAAGGAAGTGCCTTATAATGCAAACGTATTGGATGGCGGAAAAAAAGTCCGTTCCCGGGATGGGGCCTGCTATATCGCACCGTCAAAAAATATCCGTCCGCTGGACCAGGGATTTGCGTTGCAGCTCACTTATGGCGGGCAAACCATTATCCGCTCATTTGATGAAGCAAGCTGGCCGGAGATCAGCTTTGAAGCCACCTACCCGATGGCCACCATCCGTTATGCTGATCCGTCGCTCCCGGTAGCGGTTACGCTGGAAGCCTTTTCGCCGTTTATTCCGTTGAACGAAGATGATTCAGGATTACCCGTTACTATCCTGTCTTATAAAATAACCAATACCGGTAAAACACCGGTTACCGCCACTGTACTGGGCTGGTTGGAAAACAAGGCGGCTATTTACAGCGCCGGTGATGCGCATGAGCGGGTGAATACCGTGGTGAATGAAAAGAACTGGCGCGGTGTGCATGCTACGGTACGGGTGAAATCCGGTAGCAACGAAGCATTCAGTAAGCAATATGATTATGGTAATCTTTGTCTTGCTGCGCTGGGCAACAAGGTAATGGTAAATCCGCAGCTGCCGGCCGGTGGGTTGTCCGCCACCAGCTTTACGATGATGTCGGCAAAACAGGCGGTAAAAGGTACCGGTGAAAAATTGACCGGTAGTGTGGCCATCCGGAATACAATACTACCTGGAAAGACTATACGAAATGATTATGCCATCAGTTGGTATACCCCAAACCTGTATTTTAATAATATCCAGGGAGAAGGCCGGTATTACACCAACAAATTTACGGATGCCGTAGCCGTGATAAATTATGTACAGAAAAATTACCTGCGGCTGAGCAGGGAAAGCCGTTTATGGAAAGATACCTGGTATGATGCTACGTTGCCCTGGTGGTTTATGGAGCGTACCTTCCTCAACATATCCACGCTGGCCACCACCACTGCGCATCGTTTCCGCTCGGGCCGTTTTTACGCTTGGGAAGGGGTAGGCGCCTGCGACGGTACCTGTACCCACGTATGGCAGTACGCACAGGCAGTAGGCCGTATTTTCCCTGCGCTGGAAAGAGATACCCGGCAACGGGTAGACCTGGGCATCGGTCAGATGCCGGATGGCGGTATTCTTTTCAGGGGGGAAGCGGAAAAGCGGCCCGCGATCGACGGTCAGGCGGGTACCGTGTTGCGTATTTACCGCGAACACCAGATGAGTAAAGACAGCAGCTTCCTGCAACACAACTGGGCTAACATTAAAAAGGCCGCGTTATTTATTATCCACCAGGACCGTAATGGCGACGGGATGGAAGATACACCGATGGAAAATACGCTCGACGCCGTATGGGATGGTGAAATTGCCTGGATAGTAGGATTGTGTATCGCTGCTGTAAAGGCAGCATCGCTGATGGCGGCAGAAGTGAACGACAAAGAATTTGAAACTATCTGTAATGACTATACGCAGAAAGGACAGCGCAATATGGAATCGCAGCTGTTCAACGGCGAATACTTTATTCATCAACCGGATAAGTTGAAAGGACGTTCCGTAATAGGTTCTTATAATACCTGTCATATCGACCAGGTATATGGACAAAGCTGGGCATTCCAGGTAGGTATGGACCGGGTGATAGATAAAGAAAAAACGTTGTCGGCTTTAAAAGCATTATACAAATACAATTACAAACAGGATGTGGGTCCTTACATTGCGGCGCATCCTGGTGGCCGTCCATATGCACTGGCCGGCGAAGCCGGTATGATCCTGAATACCAATCCACGCAACGAGGAATTTCCTTTCGGTGTAAAAAATGCGTGGCAGCTGGGATATTTTAACGAGTGTATGACCGGGTTTGAACACCAGGTGGCCTCGCATATGATGGCAGAAGGAATGACGGAAGAAGCACTAACGCTTACCCGTGCCGTACATGACCGCTATCATGCGTATAAGCGCAATCCTTTTAATGAAATAGAGTGCAGCGATCACTATGCCCGCGCCATGGCCAGCTACGGTACTTTTGTTACTGCCAGTGGCTTCCGCTATCATGGCCCGAAAGGCTTTATGGCATTTGCTCCTGCCCTGAATAAAGATCATTTTAAAGCGCCTTTTGTTACCGCTGAAGGCTGGGGTACCTATACACAAAAGGGAGGTCAGCATACGTTGCACCTGAAGTACGGAACATTGTCACTGCAAACATTGCAGTTTGCCCATACCGGTGTGAAGCTGGCGATTCTCGAAGGCCGGGAGGCGCCGTTGCATTTTACGGAAGAAAACGGATTTGTTACACTCCCGGTGGGACTGGTGCGCCTGCATGCAGGGCAATCCCTTAAAATTACAATTGCATAAGGATGAAGAACTATTTTCATATAGCCGTTGCTGTTATAAGTTTGTTTTCCTGCAAGCCGGAAAACCGGCCTGTAGCAGCAGGGAATACAACCGGGTGGAAATCGCAGCTGGATAGCGTGTTGCCGCTGCTAGGCCATCGCAACTGGATCATTATTGCAGATAA
The DNA here is from genome assembly GCF_018224885.1 of Chitinophaga hostae. GTDB lineage: Bacteria > Bacteroidota > Bacteroidia > Chitinophagales > Chitinophagaceae > Chitinophaga > Chitinophaga hostae. The sequence goes on from NZ_JAGTXB010000002.1 coordinate 599,908, forward strand.
AGCGTTTCCGCTGCAATCGGCCCCGGGCATGGTATACATTAATACTGATGCCATGTTGCCGGAAGTGGCCAGCTATACGCTGCATGAGCTGGGCAAAGGCACTCATGTAAGTCCGTTGCTTTATCTTGATAAAGAGTTGTCGTTTGTGCCGGGATCTGCGGGTTACCGTGATTCGCTGCAAACTATTTTTAAAGGACAGGCTGTACAAACATTGTTACACGATTCTGTTTTTGCGAAGATGGATAAAACGGCAGGGCTGTTTAAAGTAGTGGTGTTGAAAACAAATACTACCCTTGCCTATTCTTCTGTTTTTATTAACCTGGATTGTAAATACTGGAGCGCCGACAAAGAGCAGCAGCTGCGTGCTGCCATGAAAGCCAATTAAAAATATCCTACCTTCCGCTCATAATTGATAAGAAAATGGCGGAATTAAAATTGTTTATGGTCCTGTTGGGATGCAAGCCGGAAGGGCGTCATACCGAACAACATGATGTGTTTTTCGGGATTGGTTACCAGTTGAGGGATCTCATTCCGGATATGCAGGCTTTTTGGCCGGAGGCGAAAGACAAACTGCATATTGATGGATGGAGGGAAGTGAATACGGTAGACGGGCATCAGGTCAGTGTGGTGGAGAAAGAGGCGACGACCCAACAGGACATGCAATTATTTTTTCTGAACCTGGGTGGCTATAAGCCCAATGAAATGGAAGAGTTTCATTACAAGATCCTCAGCGTACAAAAAGATATTGGCGCATCTATCCGGGCATCTAAAGAAACCACTTTTTTTAAGCATACCACTTTTGACGGCGCTGCTTCACACGTAGATGATAAGTATGGCGTGGATGTAGATGATGTACATGCGGTGAAGGACATCTTACCGGCATACCTGAAAGAAAAGTATACGCTGGATATAAAGCCCGCAACTATAACGGCGGTAGATGATATTCACCTGGGATATTTTCAGCTGAGTAAGATATGAATCAGTCATTGCTTATTGCCTGGGAGCAATACCGGGATCTTTATGAGGAGATCAGCGTACCTGCCCGCACTATTTTGCTGGAAGAGGGAAAGGTGGCCCGGTATGCCTATTATATCAGGGAGGGCGGCGTACGTGCCTGGTTTAATAATAAGGGCAAAGAAACCTCTTTCCAGTTCTTTTTTGAAGGGGAAGGCGTATCTGCTATGGAGAGTTTTCGTACGGGACAGCCCAGTATGTATACAATAGAAACATTGTCGGCCGCCAGGTTACTGAAGATCTCAAAAGAAAATTTTGACCTGATCGCCGATAGCACCCCGGGATTTAAGGCGGCGCTGGAGGAGGCCGTTTTTCAGCGTTTATTACATTACCGCAAATTGTTTGTTTGCCAGATCAGGGATACGCCGCAGGAAAGATATGCGACGCTGGTGGCCGACCAACCCCATATTCTGCAGCGGGTTCCGCTTCAATATATTGCTTCCTACCTTGGTATTACCCCGGTTTCCCTGAGCCGTATCCGGAATAAGTTTCAAAAATAATTTCTTAACAATTGTAAAGAGATGCTGTTTTGAGCCGGCCGATCTTTGGCAGACAACAATCAGATCTTTATGAATGCAGCAATTGTAACAACTGCCGGACAGGTACCACAGTATGGTTTTTTCACTGACCCGGTAGCGGGTCCCGGTGAGCAGCTGATCAAAATAAAGGCGGCAGCCCTGCATCCTATTGTAAAGGCCATTGCCGCGGGTAAGCATTACTCGGCGGCGGGAGGTGACCAGCCCTTTATAGCCGGGGTAGATGGGGTAGGTACGAGAGAAGATAGGACCCGGGTTTATTTTGGCAGTTTGCGTAAACCATATGGCACGATGGCGGAGTATAGCGTGTTGGGTGAGAAGTGGTGTGCGCCGTTGCCCGATAATATCAGCGACAGTGTGGCAGCGGCTGTTTTCAACCCGGCAATGTCGTCCTGGCTGGCGTTAAAATACCGCGGACAATTACAGCCGGGAGAAACCGTACTGATACTGGGCGCCACCGGTGTAGCCGGAAAGCTGGCCGTGCAGGTGGCAAAGGAACTGGGTGCGGGCAAAGTGATCGCTGCGGGCCGTAATAAGGCGGTTTTAGCGCAGCTGCCGGTCCTGGGGGCAGACGTGTGTATTTCGCTGGATCAATCGCCGGACGACCTTATAAAGGCCTTTGCCGCTCAACCCTATGATGTGGTGATTGACTACCTGTGGGGAGCGCCGGTGAGTATGCTGCTGGCGGCTATTACCGGTAAAGCGTTAATGAAAGAAGGGCCGCGTACCCGCCTGGTGCAGGTGGGCGCTATGGCAGGAGACAAGATCCAGCTTCCGGCGGAAGTGCTGCGCAGTTCCCGGTTGGAAATACTGGGCAGCGGTGGAGGAAGCATCGCACCGGAGGCTATTTTGAGCACCTTTCCTGAGATTATAAAATGTGTTGCAGCGGGTAAACTTAGCATCGATATCTGCGAGGCGCCGTTGAAAGATGTGGCTGCGGTGTGGAATCTTGAAACGGGTAACGGAAGCAGGATGGTGTTGCTACCCTGACTCCGGACCGGTGAACAACTTACCATGACCGCCTGTCATTATGCGGTTGAAGCTGCCGGGGCATTTTTTTACTTTCGGGTTAACCAACCAATCATTAAAACGAATGAAAAAAATTATCCTTGGCTGCCTCGCAACGGCGGCTGTTTCGGGTGCGTTTGCACAAAAGAAAGCCAGCATCACAGGGAAAGTTCCCCATGCCTTCAACAATGAATATATCTATCTCTTTAAAGCTGCCGGCAACGGCTACAACAAACTGGATTCCGCGCTGGTGGAAAAAGGGGCGTTTAAGCTCAGCTATGCGGTGGAAGATACCGCAGAAGCGATGCTGACGATCCGTTTGAAAGGAGAGAAGCCGCTTAGTGGCAACCGGGCGGTATACATTACGCCGGCAGACAACCTGAAGTTTACCCTGAAAAAAACAGGCAGTGATCTGAACCTGATGGAAGGCGCTGAAATAAAAGGATCAGCGTTTACCAAACAACAGGATGAACTGGATGCCACGCTGGCTACCAACAAAAAAAGCATAGATTCCCTGCGCCGCATCGGACAGAAAATGATGATGACGGAGCCCAGGGATACTACTGGTTATTACCAGATGAGCCTGGCTTTCGACGGGTTGCTCGAAACGCAGGATGCCCTCCAGGAAAAATTCATGCTGGCACATCCCGATTACTATGTAAGTCTTGTTGCCCTGCGTAAAAAAATGGGCGGCCGTGTGATGGACATAGAAGGCACGCAAAAAGTGTTGGATAAATTTTCACCCGCATTGCGGCAGTCAACCCTTGGTCTGAAAGCAGCCGAGTTGCTGAAAGCATCTGCTTTGCTGGCGGTGAACCAGGTGGCGCCTGATTTTACTGCGCCTACACCTGACGGTAAAAATATGAAGCTTTCCGATCTGCGTGGAAAATATGTACTGCTCGATTTCTGGGCCAGCTGGTGTGGCCCCTGCCGTGCAGAAAATCCGAACGTGGTAAAAGCATACAATCGTTTCAAGGATAAGAACTTTGATATCTTAGGCGTATCGCTCGACAGAACCGGCGATCAGGCGAAATGGACCGCCGCTATTGAAAAGGATGGTCTTACCTGGCACCACGTAAGCGACCTGAAATGGTGGAAGAGTGATATCGCTAAACTATACATGATCAATTCCATCCCGCAGAACTTCCTGCTGGATCCGCAAGGACGCATCGTTGCCATGAACCTGCGTGGTGCGGCACTGGAAGAGGCGCTTGAAAAAATATTGCACTAGCAGCAACCGTATTGTATCGTTCATTTCCGGTATCGTATCTGTGCTATGCCGGCACGAATTTTTAATTCGGTGAAATGAATGACAAATGATCACCCGTTCCGGTTTCCCGGGACGGGTTTTTTTATAAAAAATGTAATTTATTTTATTACTTTTAATTCGTGTTGAGTTGACATTTAACGAATCCACGTATGAAATACATCCACCGGTTATTACTGATAGTACCTGTGATTATAGGCGCTTGTAATGCTAACAAACCTTCTGTGGCTACCGTAACACTAACGGAAGCGCAACAACGTTTACCTGAAAATGCCGTTGCCGGGTTAAAAACCCGGGATGACCTGGAAACAACTTTGTTTGCCAGCGAGCCGTCGATCATGAATCCTACCAACATGGATATCGATGAAAGGGGAAGGATATGGATTACAGAAGCTTATAACTATCGTAATGAGTTGAACCCGGGTCATCCTTACAAACAGGCGGGCGACCGTATTATGATATTGGAAGATATTAACGGCGATGGTAAAGCAGATACGGCTAAAGTGTTTTACCAGGATACCTGTATTAATGCTGCGCTGGGTATTTGTGTGCTGGGCAACAAAGTGATTGTTTCCTGCAGTCCCAACGTTTTTATTTTTACGGATACAGACGGTGACGACAAAGCCGACAAAAAGGAGTTGCTGTTCCGTGGCATTGGTGGTATACAGCATGATCATGCCATCCATGCGTTTACGTTTGGACCGGATGGAAAACTGTATTTCAATTTTGGTAATGCGGGAGATAGCATTCTTGATAAGAACGGGGTAGTAATAAAGGACGCGGAAGGCCGGCTGATAGCCAATAAGGGTAAGCCATACCGGCAGGGAATGATTTTTCGTTGTAATCCGGATGGCAGCGGGTTGGAAGTAATGGCGCATAATTTTCGTAACAACTATGAAGTAGCAGTAGACGCTTTTGGTAACATGTGGCAGAGTGATAATGATGATGACGGCAACCGGGGTGTTCGCATCAATTATATTTTAGAGCACGGCAACTATGGATATACGGATGAGATGACCGGCGCAGGCTGGTCATCCCGCCGTATGAATATGGAAGACTCTATCCCTTACCGGCACTGGCATCTGAATGATCCCGGCGTGGTTCCCAACCTGTTACAAACGGGTTCCGGCTCGCCTACCGGTATGGTGGTATATGAGGGCGATTTGCTGCCGGCTGTGTTCCGTAACCAGATGATCCATGGAGAACCTGGTCATAATGTGGTGAGGTCTTATCCTGTAAAGAAAAATGGGGCCGGCTATACGGCGGTCATTGAAAATATATTGGAAAGCGGTACGGATCAGTGGTTCCGTCCTTCGGATGTAAGTGTGGCGCCGGATGGGTCGCTGTTTGTAGCGGACTGGTACGATCCCGGTGTAGGCGGGCACCAGGTAGCCGATCTGGACCGTGGCCGTGTATTTCGTATAGCCCCGGCCGGTAGTACGTATAAAATAAAGCCGCCGGTACTCAATGACGCTGCCGGCGCAGTCGCCGCCTTGAAAAATCCTAATCTCAGTACCCGTTATCTTGCCTGGACAAAATTGTACAGCATGGGAGCACGGGCGGAAAAGGAACTGCTGGCCATGTACAATGATACGAATCCCCGTTATCGGGCCCGCGCGCTATGGCTGCTGAGCAAGTTGCCTAACGGCGCCGGCTATATTCAAACGGCGCTGAGAGACAAAGATGAAGATATTCGTATTACAGCTATCCGTGCCGCCAAAGAGAGCGGTGTTTCTTATGGAAATTTGCTGGTAACTGATACTTCAGCGGCTGTGCGGCGACAGGCATTGCTCTCCATGTATCACAGCCGCGAAGCAGATATGCCGGCCAATTGGGCACTGCTGGCAGCGCAGTATGACGGCAAAGACCGCTGGTACCTTGAGGCGCTGGGTATTGCCGCCGACGGAAACTGGGACGCCTGTTTTAACGCCTGGCGAAAGCTGCCTCCCAATAAACAACTGCCCGAAGCCGATCATGACATTGTATGGAGAGCCAGAACAGCAGCGGCGCTGCCCATGCTGGCATCCCTGATCGAACAGCACAACAGCGATCCGATGCTCCATAAACGCTATTTCAGGGCATTCGATTTTTATCCTGCGGCAGAAAGTACGCCGGTGTTACTGGGGCTGCTGAAAGGTGATCATCCTCAACAGGCCACGATTAACGCCCTCGCCTTTTTACAACTGGATGCATCAGCGGTTCCTAAAACATCTGCCATGACAGCATTGCTAAACAGCAGTCTGAAAGCATTTAGCGGTCATATGGAGTTTGTAGAACTGGTACTCAAATACCATCTCCGGGATCAGAACGAAACTTTGTTGCAGATGGCGAAGGACACGCGTAACGGTGAGTTGCAGGGATACGCCATGAAAACATTGCTGCAATGCGGAGGACAACCACTCGTGCTAAAATCGATGGGCCGGAAAGATTCCGCTGTTACTTTTACACTGGTAGAAGCCATCGGTAAAGCACAGGACCGGACTAACCGGGAACTGTTGTCGGTGATTATGCGTAATAACGTATACCCGCTGGCGTTAAGGCAACAGGCCGCCCGTAATTTGGGTCATGGATGGGAAGGGTATGCTGACCTGTGGAACATGGTAGAACGTAAATCTATGCCGGCCGACCTGGACACTGTAGCAAGAGCGGTACTGACCCATGCCTGGCGACAGGATATCAAAGCAAAAGCCGTCGCTCATTATGAACCGGCAGCAGCGCATCACGACCTGAAGCCCGTTGATCAGTTAGTAACCCTGAAGGGTGACATCTCCGGAGGAAAAAAAGTATTTGTCAGCTACTGTGCTACCTGTCACCTGGCAGGTAATACCGGTGTAAACTTCGGTCCTGCATTGTCGGAAATAGGCAGCAAGCTGACGAAAAGCGCGCTCTACGACGCCATCATACAACCGGATGCCGGTATCAGTTTTGGTTTTGAAGGATATTTCTTTACTATGAAAGATGGTTCCCAGGTATTGGGATATGCCGCCGGAGAAACGGATGAAGAGGTAGATGTGAGAACGGCAGGAGGACAGGGTGTAAAATTGAAGAAGAAGGAGATTGCTTCCCGGAAAGCGTATGAGCATTCGCTGATGCCAACGGGGCTGGCCACGGCCATGCCGCAGCAGGAACTGGTAAACCTGGTGGAATACCTGGCTTCATTGAAAAAATAACCATCAGCGTTCCAGTATGGCGGTTACACCCATACCGCCGGCTGTGCAAATAGACACCAGCGCCCTTCCGCTGCCGCGTTCCTGCAATATCTTTGCTGTTTGTGCCAGGATGCGGGTACCGGTAGCGGCAAAAGGATGGCCGATCGCCACGCTGCCACCTTTTGTATTCAACTTGCTGCGGTCTATACTGCCCAGTGGCGTATCCCAGCCCAGCTTTTTACAGTAGGCTGCATCTTCCCAGGCTTTGAGGGTACAGAGCACCTGCCCGCAAAAAGCTTCATGAATTTCATAGACATCAAAATCCTGGAGTTTCAGGTGATTGCGTTTGAGCATGCGGGCAACGGCATAGGTAGGCGCCATGAGCAGGCCCTCGCCGTTTACATAATCCACTGCTGCGGTTTCTGCATCTACCAGGTGCGCCTGTACGGGCCAGTTTTGTTGTTGCGCATATTCTTCAGACGCCATCAGCAAGGCAGAAGCCCCGTCGGTATATAAAGTGCTATTACCGGCGGTAAGCGTACCATGGCCGCTGAAATCAAAGGCTGGTTTCAGCGCGGCCAGTTTTGCCGGTGTGGTATCGCCACGTATGATCGTATCTTTTTTTACACCTTTGAATTCAATGACAAGGTCATTGAAAAAACCATCAGCATAGGCTTTGGCCGCATTCATATGGCTCTGGTAGGCTAATGCATCCTGCTCTTCCCGGGTAATACCCCATTCTTTGACCATTTTTTCGGTATGTTGTCCCATCGATAAACCGGTTCTGGGTTCCACGATAGATGGATAAACGGGTTTCAGGTCTTTGAGCCGGATAGCAGCCAGGATTTTCAGTCGCTGGCCCAATGTTTTGGCGCTGCGGAGGTCTGTCAGCTTCCAGGCCAGCTGTTGCCGCAGTAACAACGGGATGTCGCTGTTAGTATCGCTGCCGCCGGCGATAGCGGTTTCAATTTGTCCGCATGCGATACGTAATCCCAGTTGTATCGTCGCATCGAGGCTGGTACCACAAGCCCTTGTTAAATTATAAGCCGGTGTATGCGGATCCAGTGCTGTGCCCAGCACACATTCCCTGGCAAAGTTCCATTCTGTAGAGCGATTCAGCAATGCTCCCAGGGCCACTTCACCGAGTCGTTTTCCCGACAGCTGATAACGGGCTACCAGTGCATTTAAACAAGTGGTCAACATTTCCTGGTTGCTGATATGATTGTAGTCTTTGAAGGATTTTACGAAGGGGATGCGCAGTCCGCCTATAATAGCGACCTTTTTCATAGCGTAGTACTTTTATTAAAGTTAGCAAATGCAGCGGATTTTTTTTTGCCCAGGATTAAACTGATTTTGATGATTTATAGGATTTTTTATTGGGATTATAATTTGATTTTAAAAGATTCAGGAAGATATAAGCGATTCTTTACTTATATCTTCCTGAATCTTTTAAAATCAAAAAAGAAAAAATCCTATAAATCATCAAAATCAGTTTAATCCTGGGCAAAAAAAAACGGACAAAAAAACACTAAAGACTATACAAGTGGTTCACCGGATTCGGTACCGGTTTCCCGTTCAAAGCAGCAATGACATTTGCTGCTGCGATACGCGACATGGCGTTGCGGGTTTCTATGGTAGCAGAGCCAATATGCGGTAATACCGCTACGGTAGGCATCTCCAGTAAAGGGTTGTCCGCATTCATGGGTTCCGGATTGGTTACATCCAGTCCTGCGCCCCATATCTGCCCGGTTTGGAGGGCAGCGATAAGATCTTTTTCATTGTGGACACCGCCGCGGGCTGCATTGATAAAGATAGCGGAAGGCTTCATTTTGCTGAAGGCCGCTGCATTGAATTTTTCTTTTGTGTCTGGTGTAAGGGAGGTGTGTACGCTGATCACATCACTTTGCTGCAACAGTTCATCGAAAGATACGAAGGTGGCATCCAGGTCTTTTTCTGCGGCTTCGTTGCGATGGCGGTTGTTATAAATTATTTTCATGCCGAAAGCTGCGCGGCAGCGTTTAGCCATTACCGTTCCTATGTTTCCGAGCCCCCAAATACCGAGTGTTTTTCCTTCTATGTCCACACCAAGATTTGCGGTGGGTGTAGAAAATCCCCATTCCCCTTTTAATATTCTTTTATGATGGAAGAAAGCTTTCCGGGCTACCGCCTGCATCAGTAAAAATGCGCTATCGGCGGTAGCATTGCTTAGCACACCGGGCGTGTTGGTGATTTGTAAGCCCAGTTCCGTAGCAGCTTTAAGATCTACATTATCATAACCAACAGACAGCAGGCTGATCACCTTCAAATGCCGGCACTGTTCCATGAAGGCGCGATCTATTTTTTGGCCGCCGGCAAAAAGCATGGCATCGCTTTCCTTACATTTTGCAATTCTTTCTTTTGCGGGAATTTCTGTTAAATCTGACCATTGTGTAACGGTGATGCCTGCACGTTGAAGAAGTGCTAACCCTTCTTCCGGAATTACCCGTGTTGTGAATACCTTCATATAAAAAATATTTTTTGAAACTCATCATTATATACTTTCGGCGCCCGCTGCTGCAAGGGCATTGCTGCGTTCTTTTTTTCGGAAGTGCATATTTCTTTTCCATAATTTCCATACTTCAAACCATAGTACAGAAACACCTCCAATGCCGGTGCAAACCAGTAGTTGTGCTAACCGGAGAGCAGTGATCCGGAAGAAATCCGCAACCGGAGGAATATACAACATGGCTGCCAGCAGGAGCAGTGTAACAATGATGACGCCTGCCATTAGCCTGTTACGGTTGCGCATGCTGTGTATAAAAGAATAATAGAACGAACGGTTTACCAAGGTAAGGAAAATATTGGCGAGTACCAGTGTGGTAAACACCATGCTGCGGGTGTATATTTCATTATATCCCTGTGAAATACTCCACTGGTAGGCTGTTAGCACGCCTGCGGTAATAATCAGTCCCTGCAGGATGCTGATGTTCATTTCACGAAAGGAGAGAAAAGTTTGCGTGATGGGACGCGGAGGCTGTAGCATGGTATTTTCTTCCATGGGTTCATTTTCATATACAATGGAGCAGGTGGGGCCCATAATTATTTCCAGGAAAATAACATGCACCGGTGTAAAAATATTCGGATAGATCCAGCCCAAAAACAAGGGCAGTGAAACGGTAAGAATAATAGGAATATGAATGGAGATAATATATTGGACCGCTTTTTTGATATTGGTATAAATTTTTCTGCCAATAGCAATGGCGTCTACCATTCCGCTCAGGTCATCATTAACAAGGATAAGGGCAGCTGCCTGTTTGGCGATTTCTGTTCCCTTTTTTCCCATGGCAATACCAATATGTGCGGCTTTCAGTGCGGGACCGTCATTTACGCCATCGCCTGTCATGGCCACTATTTCATTATCAGCTTTGAGTGCATCTATGGCCGCCAGTTTGGCTTCGGGAAACATACGGGTAAATATATTGGTGGATTGCAGCGTTTGCCGCATCTGTGCTTTGTCCATCTGCATGAGCTGATCGCCATTTACGGCATAGTCGGCATGTTGCAGGCCCGCCTGCCTGGCGATGGCACAGGTGGTAACCGCGTTATCGCCCGTGATGATCTTTACTTTGATACCCGCCTGGTAAAATTTGCTGAACACCTCACCGATGTTAGCTTTTGGCGGATCATAAAATGCCAGTAACCCTACGAAGGTAAAGGGGAAGTCCTGTTGTACCGCAGGATATGCGGTACCTGTGAATTCAGCGCTGGCAACTCCCAGCACCCGGTATCCTTTTTCCGCCAGGGTACTCACCTGAACGGCTACTTGTTTTTTTTCTGCTTCCGGGAGATGAACAACCTGGAGAATAGCTTCCGGTGCTCCTTTTGCGGCCACGATGCGCTGACCCGCCGCGTTTTCGTATATATGCGTCATCATCGGCGGCTTACCTGCCAGCGGATATTCATGCACAATAGTGTAATCAGGACGCTTATCGGATGCCGTCATTTTTTCGTATAGCCCATGCAGTGTTTTCTCCATAGGGTCAAAAGGTACCGGCTCACTGGCCCACATGGCCATGGTGATCACATCTTCCGGTAAATGCGCTGCCTCATATAATGTATGATCGGCGCCACGGTATACGGCCGGCAGGCTCATTTTATTTTCCGTAATAGTACCTGTTTTGTCTGAGCAGATAATAGTAGCGCTGCCCAATGCTTCCACGGTGCGGATTTTTTTTACGATGATACCCATCTGCATCAGCCGCCGGGAACCCAGCGCCATAAAGGTGGCAAAGGCAACAGGTATTTCTTCCGGTAAAACAGACATGGCCAGTGTAAGTCCTTTCAGCAAACTGTCTGTCAGGCTGCCGCTGCGTATATAGTTAAACAGCCATACTGCCAGGAAAACGATTGCGCCGGCAACAGCCATCCATTTTACAAATTGTTTTATCTGCAACTGCAGCAGGGTAGGCTCTTCTTTGATGTTAAGAATGGCGGTACCCAGTTGCCCTATCTTTGTTTGGGCGCCTACCTGTTGTACTTCGCAGATGGCCAGCCCGGATACGACTACGCTGCCGCTGTATACTTTGTTATCTGCTGCATCGGCCTGTTTGAAAACGGCATAGGCTTCGCCGGTTAGTGCAGATTCGTTTACGGAAAAATCATTGCTGTGTATAATAATACCATCGGCGTTGATGGTGTTGCCTTCGGAAACAAGCATACTATCGCCGGTTACTATTTCGCTGGTAGGAATACTTTTCAGCACTCCGTTACGGATCACTTTACTCAGTGGCTCATTTATTTTTTCAAGGGCTTCCAGCGCCTTGCGGCTGCGACTGTCCTGGTACACGGAAATGCCGGATACGAGTGCAATTGCCACCAGCATAAAATAGGCTTCACCCAGCTGTCCCATAACAAAGTAGATCGCAGTAACGGCTATTAGCAATACCAACATGGGCTCATTCAGTATTTCCTGCAGCAGTTGCATCAGCGGGTTATTGTCGGGGGCGGGCGAGGTGTTACTGCCGTATTTTTCCCGGGAGGCAGCTACTGCGGCATCATCCAAACCTTTAATGTGTTCCGGTAGATTCATCTGTCCAGCCATATCGGTTGTTTTGGTGAATAGTGCAGGGCTAAATTTACGAAGAATGTGATAGCTTTTAGCTTTTAGCTGTTAGCTTTTAGTGAATGTAGCGAAGACTAAAGCGGAGATTAAGAGAACACTATCTTTGCTTCTCAAAGCGTTCAGCCTTTAAGAGCATGTCAAAGATGGTGTTCTCTTAATCTTCGCTGCATTTACTAACAGCTAAAAGCTAACAGCTAAAAGCTGTAATCGCTATCTTTATGTTCTCATTATCCTAACAGTGAAACAAATGAAAAGAAAAAAATTGCTGGCAGGGCTGCTCCTATGCCTGTCTACCGCTGTATTTGCGCAAGATTTTCCCGCAGTACAGCAGCTCGCGCAACGCCGGGTGCCCTGGCTGGCAAAATCGCTGGTGCTGAAAAATATACCGGCGGAAAATAGTAAAGACGTATTTGAAATTTCCACACCGGGTAAGCAGGTACAGATCGCCGCTTCCAGCCCAAGTGCAGCGGCAGCCGGGCTCAACTGGTACCTGAAGTACTATTGTAACCGGTCCATGTCGCATATGGGAGATAACCTGTCGCCGGTAACGCCCTTACCGGTAGTGAAACAGCCGGTGCATATCAATACCACCTATGATTATCGTTATGCGCTGAACTATTGCACTATCAGTTATACCATGAGCTTTTATAGCTGGAAGGATTGGGAGCATGAGCTGGACTGGATGGCGCTTAACGGCGTGAATGTGATGCTGGCCACTATAGGTACGGAAGCAGTGTGGCAGCATACGCTGGAGCGCCTGGGCTACAGCTCAGAGGAGGCGCGCCGTTTTGTGGCCGGACCCGGTTTTACGGCCTGGTGGCTCATGGGCAACCTGGAGGGCTGGGGCGGACCTGTAACCCAGCAAATGATAGATCAGCAAATGGCACTGGAAAAAAAGATACTGTCGCGTATGGATGGTTTGGGTATTGCACCTGTATTACAGGGCTTTTACGGAATGGTTCCTGTGAACCTGAAAGAGAAAATGCCGGTGAAAGTGATAGAGCAAGGTAAGTGGGCCGGTGGCTTCCAGCGGCCGGATTTCCTTATTCCCGGTGATAGTAACTTCACGAAGATGGCCGGTATCTACTATGAAGAACTGAAAAAATTATATGGCAGCAATATCCGCTTCTTTGCCGGCGATCCTTTTCATGAAGGGGGTATCAGCAAAGGTGTGGACGTGAGCGCTGCTGCTGGTGTTATTCAGCAAACTATGCAGCAGCATTTTCCGGGCAGCACCTGGGTGCTGCAGGGCTGGCAGGCCAATCCTTCCGGCGCGTTGCTGGCGGGGCTTGATAAGTCTAAAGTGCTGGTGCAGGAACTTTTTGGAGAAAATACCGCCAACTGGGAAACACGCAAAGGATATGAAGGCGCCCCATTTATCTGGTGCAGCGTCACCAATTTCGGCGAGAAGCTCGGGTTATATGGAAAGTTGCAGCGTTTTGCAGATGAAACCTGGCGTGCCGCGCATAGCCCCTACGCACCGCTGTTTAAAGGTGTAGGCATTATGCCTGAAGGCATCCACAACAACCCGGTGATTTATGACCTGATACTGGAGCTGGCCTGGCACCCGGCAAAAGTGGAAGTAAAACACTGGATAAAATCATATGTACGTTACCGTTATGGTACTGATAATCCGCAGCTGCAGGAAGCCTGGCAGGGATTGCTGGCTACCGCTTACAGCAGTTTTCCACAGTACCAGGAAGGCCCCAACGAATCTGTTTTCTGTGCACGCCCAACCCTGAAAGATGTGCCGGTATCGTCCTGGGGTACGCGCAAACGTAACTACGACACGAAAGCTTTTGCGGCAGCCGTAGCTACCTTTATGCAGGCGGCTCCAAAAATGAAAGGCAACGGCAACTATGAAATTGATGCGATCGATTTTCAACGGCAGGTAAATGCTAATCGCGGAGAAGAGATCTATGCCGCCATGGTAACCGCTTATGAGAAAAGAGATCTCGCCGCCTTCAAACAAACTTCCGGCAGCTTTTTGTCGCTCATGCAACAGCAGGACCTGTTACTGAGTGGTAACAGCCATTTCCGCCTGGATACCTGGGTGAATGCTGCGCAACAAATGGGACAAACACCGGCAGAGAAAGCATTGCTGGTTAAAAACGCGAAAGTACAGCTCACCTATTGGGGGCCGGATAACAACCCCGCAACAGACCTCCACGAGTACGCCAACAAGGAGTGGGGCGGTTTAATACGGAGCTATTATATTCCCCGCTGGAAAATGTTTATCGCCACGCTCACCGCTGATTTGCAAGGCAAAGAAGCAAAGACGCCGGATATGTTCCAGTGGGAGAAGAGATGGACGGAGCAATAAATGTGTGGTTTGTCTTGCCCAGGATTAAACTGATTTTGATGATTTTCAGGATTTTTTTCTTGTGACTTGTAAGATTTAAAAAAGATTAAAGGAGATATAGGCGACCCGCTTTTATCTCCCCCAAATCTTTTAAAATCAAAAAACAAAAAAATCCTGAAAATCATCAAAATCAGTTTAATCCTGGGCAAGACATCCTGTTCAGAAATGAACGCCTGTTACTGAAAATGAACAAAACAACTGCTTGATTGAACATCTAAAACATTGATTATCAAAAGTGCCGGATTCCGGCACTTTTTTTATTGATACTCCTGCAAATCCTTATGCAATGTTCAGGAACTATTGTAAAATCGCGTTTAGAAACCTGGTGAAAAATAAGTTCACTTCGTTTGTTAACATAGGCGGCCTGGCCGTGAGCCTGGCCAGTTTCCTGATTATTTTACTTTACCTGAATTTCGAGCTGAGTTATGATCGCTGGGATCCTTCCCTGCAGCAGGTGTACCGGGTATCGCGGATATCTGCCAGGAATTATAATGATAACCCTACACCGGCGCCGCTGGCTCCGTTGTTGCAGCAATATATGCCTGAAGTTACAGCTTATACCCGTATCCAGCCTTCCGGTAGTTATGAGGCGCTGTTGGGTTATGGTGAAAAGAAGGTATACCAGAGAGATATCGTGATGGCCGACAGCGGATTTCTGCAGGTATTCCCTTACCGGCTGTTGGCCGGCCATGCGGCTACTGCTTTCCGTGAAAAGGGATCTGCGCTGATCACTCCGGAGTTGGCGAATAAATTATTTGGTAAGGAAGATCCCATTGGAAAGGTGATCCTGTTACGCAACCAGGTTCCTTTTACCATTACCGGGATAATAGCTACGGATGGGCCTTCGCATCTTCACGCGTCCCTGGTGTTGCGTATGTCCGGGATGCCGGATAATAATGCCTGGTCCAATATTTCGTTTATTTCGTATATCCGTGTCAGAAAGGCCATGCCTTTGGCGGAACTGGAAGATAAAGCAAACCGTATTTTTTACGATTATCATGAAAAGAAAGATGGCAAAAGCTACGAAGCTTTTGTCGCCGCAGGGAACACGCCATCGCTGCTGATGGATGCGGTGAAGGATATCCACAATTTCCCGCGGTTTGGAAACAGCCCTTTCAAAACAACGATGATCCTTTTCTTGCTGGCAGGCTTACTGCTGTTGAGCGGCGCATTGAACTCCAGCAACCTGTCGCTCGTAAGAACCCTGCAGCGTTCACGGGAAGTGGGTGTACGAAAAGTACTGGGTTCCAGCACTAAACAGGTGCTGGGACAGTTCCTGCTGGAAGTATCCCTGCAATGCGGAATTAGCCTGTTGCTGGCATTTCTCCTCTGCGTAGTCACGTTACCGTTATTTAATCAAACTTTTGGACTCTCGTTATCTTTCTCCCGGCAGATGCAATCCTATACTATGTTATGGCAATGCGCAGCTGCTTTGATAGCGATTGTCATCATTTCAGGGGTATATCCTGCATTGGTATTTGCACGGATGGGCGCCGTCAGGGTATTGAAAGGGAACTTTAGTATGGGTACTACGGGTAAGCATTTCAGCCGTTCGCTGATTGTAGTGCAATTTGCTGTATCCGTATTTTTTATCATCAGCGTGCTGGTGATGGCGCACCAGATGAATTTTATGAAGCACCGGGATATTGGTTTTAATCCTGCCCAGGTAGTGCAGATTGAAGCAATGCAGCCTACCCGAGAAGAGAATTTTGATCAAACAAGGGCCAGGCTGCTGCGGATTCCGGGTGTGCAATATGTGGCCAAAACCACGGCAGTTCCGGGCAGCGAGCGATTGGATACTTCGTCGATGGAGTTCCACTATGCCGGTAATAAAACAGCGCTGACCTCTGTACGCGTGAGTAATGATTTCTTCCTGACGTTGGGCATACGGGTGCTGCTGGGCAGAATGTTCAGCGAAGCGCATCCGGAAGACCAGGACAATACGGCTATTATCAACGAGTCGGCTGCCAGAAGGCTCGGTGTACAGGCATCGGCGGTGGGATCGCAGATCAGCTATGCCGCCTGCGACAGCATCCCCTATGAAATAGTGGGCATAGTAAAGGATTTCCAGGTGCAGGGTTTCGATAGCCATGTACGGCCTACGTTATACAGTATTTCCAATAAACATTGCACATACCAGTCGGGTGGCGCTTTGCTGGTGAAAGTAGGTACTGCCAACCTGGATAAAACCCTGGTAGATATTAACCGGTTATGGGAAACGGTGGAACCGGGACTTCCCCTGCATTACTCTTTTCTCGACGATAATTTTCAGCGTTTGTTCAGCAACTACCAAAGGGTTCAATATATCATCCGGGTGTTTACCCTGATCTC
The DNA here is from genome assembly GCF_018224885.1 of Chitinophaga hostae. Classification (GTDB taxonomy): domain Bacteria; phylum Bacteroidota; class Bacteroidia; order Chitinophagales; family Chitinophagaceae; genus Chitinophaga; species Chitinophaga hostae. The sequence goes on from NZ_JAGTXB010000002.1 coordinate 616,676, forward strand.
CATTTTTATTGCGGTAATGGGTTTATTGGCGTTGACGGCCTATGTTACGGAACAGCGTACCCGGGAAATAGGGATCCGTAAGGTATTGGGAGCAAGTGTGGGCGGTATTGTAGCACTGCTGTCAAAAGATTTCCTCATACTGGTGATTTTCTCGGTGCTGCTGGCGGCGCCGGTGGCGTGGTACCTGCTGGAACGCTGGCTGCAGGATTTTGCTTACCGGGTGGAGGTTAGCTGGTATCTTTTTGTGGTAGCCGGCGTAGGTGCTTTGCTGATCGCCCTGGTTACCGTGGGATTACGGGCATGGCGGGCGGCAAGTGTGAATCCAGTTCACAGTTTACGGGCCGATTGATAGTTGAACAGTAAGCGCAGGGCTGTGTTAATTATAGTTAAAGCGGACGTGACGCATTACCATGCGGCACAATGATTGCGGGACCTATATTATCACATCATCTGTCACTATTATAACTGTCAGCATTTCATATGCGGGAACCGGCCGGGATTAATCGTTTTTTTGACTATATCATCGCAAATAAGTGGATGACGGCAGCCATCCTTATCGTCGTTATACTAAGACTTTCCTTTATCGGTGTAATGGGCGCGATGCCACAGGATGCTTATTACTATTTCTACGGACAACATTTTGCGCTTTCCTATTTTGATCATCCGCCGGCTATTGCCTGGATTCTGCGGGCATTTACCGATTTGTTTGGCCGTCATGTATTTGTAATTAAGCTGGCCGATACGCTGGTAACGGCGGGAGCGCTGCTGGCTTTTTTCCGGCTCGCGCGTTGCTTTCTACCCCTGCGCAGGGCCTGGAACGGATTGCTGTTGCTGCTGGCTACTTTAATGGTGACGATCCTCTCGCTGGTATCCACTCCGGATGTACCGCTGCTGTTGTTCTGGAGTATTTCGCTGATAGCGGTATACCATGCGGTATTTGAAAACCGGAAACTATACTGGATATGGGCAGGCTTAGCTATGGGACTGGCTTTCGACAGCAAGTACACGGCAATATTTTTACCGGCAGGCGCGGTATTATTCCTGTTACTCTCGGAGGAGCATCGTCGTTATTTATGGTCGCCCTGGTTTTTTGCCAGCATTGTAGTGTTCGCGCTGACTATTTCGCCGGTGGTGATCTGGAATGTAGATAACCAGTTTGCCTCGTTCCGGTTTCAATCGTCCGAACGGGTAGGCGGTGTGGAATTCCATCCGCTGGACTTCTTCGGAGTGATTGGGCACCAGGCAGCTATATTGTTGCCGGTGTTGTTGGGGGCATTGTTTTACTACAGTTATAAATTTATCCGCAAGTATAAATGGCATACCAGCAGGGTGCCTGCCCGGCAGCTGTTCCTGTTATGTTTTTTTCTGCCCATTTTCGGGATTTTCCTGCTGATATCGCCGGTGTACTGGGTAAAGATCAACTGGATGATGCCGGCCTATATTACCGGTATTATCTGGATCAGTACTTGGATAACGGTGAAATATATACGCTGGCAGTGGATCTGTTCTTTGGTGATACACCTGGCACTGGCTGCGGAGATCATTTTTTACCCGGTTCCTATTCACTCTGATGATACCATGATTGGCTGGAGTGGTTTGGGCGCGGGTGTTAAGAAACTGGCCGCACAATATCCTGACGATTTTATTTTTTCTGCAGATGATTATAAAACCAGTGCGATGCTGAATTTATACCTGGGTCGCATGGTATATTCCAGGAATGTGATTGGTGAAAATGCACTTCAATTTGATTTTATAGGAACAGACATCCATACCCTCGAAGGCAGAAACGCCATTTTTATTAATTCCCTTACCGATGTAAAGGACGATGTGGATGAACAGGCTTTTGTGGAAGAACTCGCTCCCTTTTTCAGTTCCGTTACGCCGTTGCCTCCCATTGTAGTGAAGCAGCAGGGCCGTGTGGTACGGAAGTTCCTCGTATTTCGCTGCATCGGCTACCGGCCGCCGCAGCCGAAAAGATGATGATGGTCATCTCAAAAAATGACAACAGTCAGTGGGCGGGTTAATACCCGTCATTGTTCAGCCATGCAAACATAGGTAGTTTTACATCAGCAATCGGACATCCACCTGGAGTCCCTGAGCGTAAACAATTAATGAATGAACGGAGATGTGCTGTTGAGAAGTATCACCGTTTCACTGGCGGTGATACTCTTTATCTGCAGATCTAAAAAATGCAAATCATGTTTAGCGGATTAACTCCCAGTTCCCGGCAACGCAAATTTTGCGAAGGGTTTTTATTTTTTCCTATCAAACATTTACGTAAACACGGGAATTTTATTTTCAGACAATACGATCGTCGCTCGGGAGTGAAAGCATTGCTGGATATGAAATTGAATATATTGGACTACAATACCGGTCATGCTGAAAATATTGACCGTTATATTTCGCAGCGCGCCATGCCACAGGCGGGGCGGGTACTGGCCAATATGGAAGATTTTTATACCAGGATACAGGCGGAAGCCACTCATGTATCGGGGTCTTTACAGGACTTCAACGAGTTATTTATTCACTACTACCGCGAGGTAACAGTATATCACAGCGTGGTGTTACGCAACCTGAAAGAGGAATTAAAGCCATTGCTGAAACCAAAGAAGGGAGAAGCGTCGTTATCAGAACAGGGATATGATCATATTGCCAAGGTATATAAACTTGTAAAGGAGTTTGTATTACAGAGTAAAACTATTGTGCACTTGCTGGATGAAGTGTTGGTAAAAGAATATAATTTTCCGGAGATATCACATCAGCGTCAATTGATGGAGTTACAGTCGGATATTAAAGAAATGTATTTTGTTCAGAAGAACCTTTGCCAGCTGCTGAAAAGATGGGAAACCGACAAGAACCAGCATGGTCTTCAAACCTATTACAACTAGTGTAAGAGATGTCGTATGAACTGCAACGTGATCCGGACCGTATTGCTTACCTGGAAGCCTGCAAAACGTGGATCCGGATCCTGAAAACCTTAAGAGAAGATAATGCATCGCTGATAAACCGTCTTGCGGCAGCGTTGAAGGAAAGTGCGCGCCGCTCTTTTATAGAAGAGGCGGAGGAGTTTCAGCTAAGGATGCTGGACCGGGAAGAGTCGATGGTACTGCTGCGCCATGAAATAGGAGAGCAGCTTGAGTGGCTGGAGAAACAGCCGTCTGGCATGTCGTGTCCTCATCCATATATAGTATTGCAAAATGATGTACAGGGAATGATACAGGAGCATGAAAAGGTAAAGTTGGCTTTCCTGGTATTTGTTGCTGAAGAAAAAGTATAATGTTTAGTTAATCATTTCCGTTAATTTTTTGATAGACAGGGACGCTATCTGTCCTTCTTTTAAGGCGATCAGTCTTTCGTCCCTGAAATCGCCCAGTGTGCGTATCAGTGATTCCTTGGCAACTCCAGCCACTGCCGCAAGGTTTTCGCGGCTGATGTCAATCGTAAAATTTTTATCTCCTGCTGTATTGTATTTCTTATCCAGCGTGATCAGTGCTTCGGCCACTTTTTTCCGAAGGGAATTGTAGGCCAGCCCGATGAGCAGCTGTTCTTTTTCGGCCATTTCCCGGGAGAGCAGTTGTATAAATTTTCCCAGTACTTCCGGGTTGCTGCTGATCAGCTGCTGAAAATCTTTATGAGGGATAACGGCCAGCAGGGAGTCTTCCATGGCCTCCGCATTCTCCTGGTAATTGCCACCTTCCAGCAACGCCGTATAGCCCAGGAAATCGCCTTCATTGTAGAGGCCCACGATCAGTTCTTTGCCGTCGTCGTTGCGCTTATAGGTTTTTACTTTTCCATGCAGCAGGTAATACAGGTATTCGGGCCTGTTACCGGCAGCATAAATATTCTGTTTCTTTTTATAGTGGTTGGTATTGCGGTCTTCCTTCAACAGGGAAAGCTGTGCTGTGCCGTTGCTGGCGGAGAGGAGTATATCTATTCCCTGCAAGCCGGTGGCCGGCGCCTGTTTTATTTCCGCGCATCTTTTCAGGCGGCTTTCGATAGCGCTCAGCAGCTCGGTGCCTTCAAACGGTTTGGTGATGTAATCGTCGGCGCCCATTTCCATTCCTTTTCGTATATCCGTTCTTTCTGATTTGGCGGTCAGGAAAATAAAGGGGGTTGTTTGAAGGGCTTTGTTTTTATGCAGCATGTGTAACACGCCGTATCCATCCAGTACCGGCATCATGATATCGCATACGATGAGGTCGGGCAGGTGTTCTAAAGCCATAGACACGCCTTCTTTTCCATTGGTAGCGGTGAGTACCTGGTAGTTGGCCAGTTCCAGGATCTCGGCCACGTTTTCACAGATAGCCACGTTATCTTCTATCAGCAATATTTTTTCCATGGTCATCAGTTTTTGGGGAAGGGAAGGGAGACGATAAACTCCGTACCTTTTCCGGGAACGCTGTTGCACGACACGCTGCCATTCATAAGTTCAGCATACCTGGCCACGATATGGAGGCCAAGGCCGGTGCCCTGAATGTTGGATACATGCTGGCTGCGGAAAAACCGCTCGAACAGGTGCTGACGGTCTTCTTCAGAAATGCCGATTCCTTTGTCCTTTACGGACAGCTGGAAGGTGGAATCGCTGCATTGCGTGCGGATAGAGATGATGGCACTTTCGGGAGAGAATTTGATGGCATTGGATACGAGATTCATAACAATATGTTTAAGCAGTGTAGGGTCCAGGTACGCCTGGGTGGCGCCATGGTGTGCATAGTAGATGTTTTGCTGCGATTTTTTGAGTCCCTCCATTTCGCCCAGGATGTTACCGATATGTTTGGCGGCGTCAAAAGTTGCATAGCGTACCTGTATCTTTCCTTCTTCAATTTTACCCACGGAAAGAAAGTCGTTCAGTATATCGGTGAGCATATTTACAGAGGAGATAATGCGCTGGATATGTTTGCCCCGTTTAGCCACGTCTTCGGCGGCTTCATATTTCGATACCAGGTACACGGAAGAGAGGATGGCACTGAGGGGTGTCCTGAATTCATGCGAGGCCAGTGATACAAATCTTGATTTCAGTTCGTTGAGCTCCCTTTCCTTTTCCAGGGATATCCGCAGTTCGGATTCCGCTTCTTTTATGCTGGAGAGGTCAATGGCGATCCCGATATAACCGGTAATGTCGTTGCCTTCACGGATAGCCGATACCGTGAGTGATACCGGGAGAGAGCTGCCGTCCTTCCGGATGTACAGCCATTCGTATTCGTTGAACAGATTTAGTTTAGCCTTGATCGTTAGCGTTTCCATACCGGGTTCTACCGGTTGCTGCAGCTGCCTGGAAAATTCTTCTGCCCGCAGGGCTACTTCATCCTGGTCGTGCAGCATGAGCGGGGTATATATATCAATGACTTCGCTGGCTTTATAGCCGAGTATCCTTTCGGCAGCGGGGTTAAACCATTTTATAAAGCCATCGGTATTGATAACAATGATCATGGCGCCGGCGTTGGACCAGAGGCTGTTTAGCAAGCTGTTCATCCGCTGGAGGGTACCATCTTTGATGGCGGCCTCCTTTTTCTGCTGATCCAGTTGCTGCCTGGTTTGCTCAGAGGTTTTTCTGTCGGAGATGTCCATGATGTAGATGATGGTTAGTACTCCTTCCGGTGTGCTGTGCTCGCCTTTGCTCACTTCTACGGGGAATTTACTGCCGTCTTTCCGCAGTGCACTATATTCTGTGTCGTTGCAGGGCAGGAGGAGAGATATGGGCTGCCCGGTAATGTCTTCTTTCGTATAGCCGAACTGGTTAAGCAGGAAGGGGTTAGCCATGAGTATATTGCTATGGCTATCGGCTACCAATATACCAACAGTGGCGTGATTAAAGAGTACTTCGAAACCTATGTAATTATTTTGGGCGATGTTAATCATACAGGTAATGACCCTTTCTTCGGTGCTGTATAAATTTAATGATTCCCGGTGGAATAAAATACGGCTTGTCCAAAAATGAACGTTAAGTGTTTTATAATGAACATAGTTTTTTTTATTGTATGGATAACTGTTTAAAAATAATCGCCATATTGTATTGGCATTTCATTGGCGCCACAAAAAGCTATGCTGGAAAACTACCTGAAAACGGCTATGCGGAGTTTGTTCCGTAACAAGAGATATACCCTGATCAATATTACCGGTCTTACGGTAGGATTGGCTGTATGCATTACTATTTTTATACTGATCCGTTTTGAAACGGGGTATGATGATTTTCACCAACAGGGTAACCGTGTTGTCAGGTTGTTGACCAGGTTTAACCACTCCCTGAACGGCGTTCCCCGGTCGTCGGGAACACCGTTTGCACTACCGGGCGTATTAAAGGAAGAAGTGCCCCAGGTGGCGGCGGTAGCGCCGATCGCATCACTTCAGGATATGCCGTTGACAGTTCCGGATGAGAAGCGTATCAACCGGAAAACATTTAAAGAAAAAAAAGGCGTGGTGGCTATTTCGCCGGCATTCTTCCGGGTATTTTCTTATTCCTGGCTGGCAGGAACACCGGCGGCACTCTCGCAAATGGATGCCATTGTATTATCCAGGGAAACGGCGACGCGTTATTTCGGCGACTGGCGGCAGGCGATGGGAAAAACGGTGGAGATGCCGGGACCTATACCCATGAAAGTGAGTGGTATCGTGGATATTCCCGCCAATACAGAATTTTGTTTTAAGGCGATGCTTCCCTACCAGTTAATATTTCCCTCTTCTACTGACTGGGGAAGCGTTTCAGAGAGTCATCAGTGTTATGCACTGCTGGCGCCGCATGCCGATGAACGTCGTTTACAAACACAACTCAACCTGCTGGCACACAAGTATATTCCGCCGGAAATAAATAATACGCTCGAGTTCCAGCCTTTGTCGGCAGTTCACCTGGACGATAGTCTGTCTAATATGGGTGGTAATGGCATTAATAAAAGCCGCATCCGGATGATGTGGTGCATTGCCCTGCTTATTCTGCTGGTAGCGGGAGTGAACTTTGTAAACCTGTCAACCGCTCAGGCAGTGAAACGAGCGAGGGAAGCGGGTGTTCGCAAAGTGCTGGGAGGTAATAACCGCCAGCTAAGGAGACAGTTCCTGGCCGAGACATTTATATTGGTATTCACCGCCGGAGTGCTGGCGTTGTTACTGGTGGCGGCAAGTTTGCCGGCGGTAGGGAACCTGTTGCATATTAATCTGCAGTTGACCCTTCTTTTTCAACCGCAGGTAATGATTTTTTTCTTCCTGGTAACGGTAATGGTTACACTGGCTGCAGGTTTTTATCCGGCTGTTATCATCACCAGGTTTAACCCGGTGCAGGTATTAAAAGGACAGTTGCTGACTATACCGGCGGGTGGATTTACATTGCGTAAAACGCTGGTAGTATTTCAGTTCGCAGTGGCGCAAACACTGATTATTGCTATGCTGGTGATGGTAAAACAAACGTATTATTTTGATACCATGCCAATGGGATTTGAGAAACGGCTGATCCTGAATGTTCCGGTTGCCGGCGATAGCGCGGGGATGAGTAAAATTGGATTGCTGCATGGCAGGGTGGCTGCCTTGCCCGCAGTAGCCGATATCAGCTTTAGTATGGCGCCCCCGGCTGATGGCAATAATACCTATACAGGCTTTAATTTTAATCATGCCCCGGAGCCTGCCCCATTTCAGGCAGTCTATAAGTCGGTGGATGCCAGGTTTCTGTCGCTTTACCAGATGTCGCTGGCTGCCGGCAGAAATGTAACGGCTACTGATAGCATCCGGGAGTTCATGATAAATGAAACCATGGTAAAGCAGTTGGGTTATCATCATGCTGAGGATGTGCTCAATAAGGAAATAGCGCTGTGGGATGGCGCTGTGAAAGGGCTTATTGTGGGGGTAGTAAAAGATTTTAATACTTCTTCCGGGAAAGACAAGGTACCACCGGTGATGCTTTATAATTACCCGAACAGCCGTAACATGGCATCAGTTAAACTAACGGCGGCCGGGCTGCCAGGTACGGTCGATAAAATAGGAACGATCTTTAAGTCGCTGTATCCGAATGATCCTTATGATCCGCGATTCCTGGACGATACCATTGCTGCTTTTTATGTACATGAAGTACAGCTGACCCGGCTTTACCAGTTATTCGCCGCCATCGCTGTTTTTCTCAGCTGCCTGGGGTTATACGGGCTGTCGTCCTATATGGCCGTACAGCGGCTAAAAGAGGTAGGAATCCGGAAAATACTGGGCGCCACTACAGCCAATATCGTTTACCTGTTTTCCGGGGAGTTTATGCTGCTGGTTAGCGCCGCATTTTTGCTGGCGGCTCCGCTGGCCTGGTATTTCCTGCATCAGTGGCTGCAATCATATGCCTATAGTACGCCGCTGAGCTGGTGGGTATTTGGTGTGGGTGGAGCTGCTACTGCTATGATTGCATTGATAACAGTAGGATATCATGCTGTCAGGTCTGCGGTAACAAACCCCGCCCTGCATTTGAGAAATACCTGATCTACTTCTGATTAACAGGTGTTTCTATCACCAGGAATTCCGTTTTTTCAGCACACTGCAGCGTTACCTCACCGGTTTCCCACAGCCCGATGGCGTCGCGTTCCTGCAATACCTGGTCCTGTACCCTTAAACCACCGGCAATAGAAAAAATGAAGACACATTTATTGAGCGGGTTAAACGTATAGCTGAGCTGGGTAGGCTGCTCGTAATAGCCGAGCGATAATTTTGCGTTCTGGTTAATCCAGCAATGCTGCAGCCCCTCTTCTCCTGAAACAATGGTCACCAGTTTATTTTTCCGGTTTGCTTTCGGAAAGCTCCGCTGCTGGTAGCGGGGAGCAATGTTTTGCTGTTTAGGCGCAATCCAGATCTGGAGGAAGTTTACTTCTTCCGAACCTATGTTATATTCTTCATGTCTTAGTCCACTGCCGGCACTCATAATCTGTACCGCGGGTGCTTCAATTTCTGTGCTATATCCCATGGTATCTTTATGGTTCATTTTCCCTTTCAGCAAAACGGAAATGATCTCCATGTTTACATGCGGGTGAATACCGAAGCCTTTGCCGGCTTCCACGAAATCGTCGTTAAAAGCGATCAGCGATCCGAAGGCGCTGCGCATGGGAGCATAATAATCACTGAAGCTGAAAAAGAAATTACTTTTCAGCCAGCCTATATCTTTGACCCCCCTTTCACTGGCGGGGAAATGTTGCATTTTCATATATTAAGGAACAGTAGTTGGATTAAAATTGTTTGAAAGCGGGAGGCTTTTCCGGTTAAATCTAAGTTAATATCAAATTTCCGGATCTCGCAAATATGTTTCCCGAACTCGTAAAGTAAAATTTTTTTATGCCCTTACTTTTGTTGCACAATTTCAGATAACCTTTACCATGTATAGATATCTATTCCTGTTTGCCTGCATCATGCGGGCAGGGATCCTTTTTGCCCAAACAGATACTACCGGCAGCAATAAAGTATTGCAGGAGGTGGTAGTAACTGCTACCCGCAACGAGCAACTGCTGAGTAAAGTGCCTGTACCGGTAACGGTAATTACCAAACAACAGGTGCAGTCGATGGGTGCTGTATTGTTACAGCAGGTGCTGGCAGAACAAACAGGATTGTTTATCACCTCCAATCATGGAACAGGCGTGCAGATGCAGGGGCTCGAAGCCGAATATACATTGATCCTGCTGGATGGCGAACCGCTGATCGGGCGCACTGCAGGCACTTTTGACCTGTCGAGGATCGTAGTCAGTAATATTGAAAGAATAGAGATCATTAAAGGACCGGTTTCTTCCCTGTATGGCAGCGATGCCCTGGCCGGTGTTATTAATATTATTACTGCCGGTAACAAACAACAAGGGGTTACCAGTATTGGTGGCCGGTATGGTTCCAATAATGTGTACACGCTGGATGGTAATACGCGTATTCCTTATCAGAAGGGATCCTTTGCTGCCGGTGTCAGCATGTATAACAGTAACGGATACACGCTTGGAAATGCGGCTTCACCTACCGTATCGCCGTTTAAAACTTACACGGCACAATCCCGGTGGGAGCACGACTGGTCGCCCCGGTGGCATACCTCGTTGTCTGGCAGGTATTATGAACAACGCTACAACAGCTATTTCCAGGATACCAAAGGCCGCGTAAGCGATGTTGGAAAGGAAAAAGATATGAACGCTTCCTGGCAGGTGCGTCATACTCCCGGGAAAAATTTCAGCGAAGTGCTGCGGTTATATTACTCACGGTATGCTACCAATGAAGAGATGCGCTATCAGCAGGATAACAGTATCTATGATGTGTCGTTCTTCAAACAGCAGTATATAAAACCCGAATACCAGGCTGATTGGCAGCTTCATCCGAAACACCAGCTTACCGGTGGTATAGGTTATATACACGAGTCGCTGGAAGCTACCAGGTACGATAACCGTATGGCTTTTAATTCAGGCTATGTATTTATACAGGAAAACTGGAAACCTGCCGGCGCATGGAACATATTGATAGGAGGAAGGTTTGATACGCATAACCAGTACCCTTCTCAGTTTAGCCCGAAGGTATCGCTGTCGTATAATATAAACCGCGACTGGCGTATACTCGGCGCCGTTGGACGCGGGTACCGTGCACCTGATTTCAGGCAGCTGTACCTGCATTTTAATAATGCCGCGGTGGGATATACTGTACTGGGAACCCGGCTGGCCGCAGCAGTGTTGAAGGAAATGCAGCAGCAGGGACAAATTAAACAGGTGAATATAGACCCTGCGCAGACAAAAGAACTGGATGCAGAAAGTTCCTGGTCGTATAACCTGGGTATACAGGGAAAAGCTTTTGCCAATACAAAGGTTAAAGTGAACTTCTTTTACAATGCGGTGAAGAACCTGATAGATACCCGCACCATTGCCGTGAAAACAAATGACCTGGCGGTATACAGCTATGTGAATGTACACAGCATCAGCACTTCCGGCGCGGAGGTGGAGCTGTTGCAACCGCTGGGCGCTTACTGGCAGGTATCCGGTGGCTACCAGTACCTGCGGTCGAAAGATAATGACCTGTTTAAAAAAGTAAAGAACGGCGAAGTATATACGAAAGATGCCGGTACCGGCGATACCCGCGCGCTGAAGACCAGCGAATATTTTGGATTGTTTAACCGTTCCCATCACTCCGGAAATATTAAAATAGCGTATATCCATCCGCGTTTGGGCGTGGATGCCAATGCCAGGGTATTGTATCGCAGTAAATATGGCTTCACAGATGAGAATGGAAATAATACGCCGGATCTGAAATCGGAGTTTGTACCCGGGTATACCACTGTTAACCTGGCTGCCGCAAAATCATTGTTCAGCAAGCAACTCCGGTTGCAGGCCACCCTTGAAAATATTTTTAACTATACCGATCCGCAACATATTGCTACCATGCCCGGTCGCATATATTCGGTGGGTTTAACCTGGAATTTTTATCACGCCGTAAATAAACAATAAGCACCTGATATGAAAATACAATTTCAAACAGCAGGCATACTGATGCTGTCGCTGGTATCATTATTCTCCTGTAGCAAAAACGATGACAAAGTAACGCCTGCTCCTTCTGTTTCACCGGAATCGAAAGTAGTGGCCAATCTGGACGCCGACGCGGGAAACAAAGGCAGTTTTACCTTGTACAGCCTGGCAGATAATAAAGTTGTTCCAAACAGCGACTCTGCGACCACGAAATGGGATATCGGGTTTAAGGCCACCACCATTATTATTAACGGCGGCAGCAGCGGCCCGGGCAAAGGGGAAGCGCAGGTAGTGAGTGGCTTATACAGCACCTTGTTGGTAGCGCCGGAGTCGGGATACACGACAGACGCTGCTGCGAAAAAAGCTATTACAGGCTGGTATTCCTATAACATGACCACACATGTTATTTCGCCGGTGACCGGTGCCGTGATCGTGTTGAAAACTGCTAACGGGAATTATGCCAAACTGGAGGTAACCAGTTATTACAAAGATGCACCTGCTACTCCTGATGCCAATTCATTGAGCCGCTACTACCGTTTCCAGTATGTATACCAGGCAGATGGCTCCCGCAATTTTAAATAATTTTTTAAAAGAATATTTTCATGAAACATATCATCACCATTACGGCAGCCTGTATAGCCATGAGTGCCACTGCCCAGCAAAAAGTTACAGATAAGCTGACGGCCGACAAGGCAGCCATTAAAAGTATGTGTGGCTGCCAGGAAGTGACGTTTGAGTATACGGAAACTTTTCCCGGTGACAGCAGTTATAAACCTAAGGGCTATCATAAGATTATAGATGCCGTGGAGTATGTGACAGTAGCCGCGGAAGACGGGCATCGTATTGTGTTACAGCATTTGTTGATAGCAGACAGTAATGTGATCAAGCACTGGACGGAAGACTGGCAATATGAAAACCAGCAGTTGCTGGCGTACAACCAGGATAATGAATGGAGGAAGGTAACGCTCCCCGCAGCGCAGGTAAAAGGGCAATGGACGCAGAAGGTATATGGTGTGGATGATGAACCCCGTTATGAGGGCAGCGCCACCTGGGTGCATGCGGATGGTCGCCATTATTGGGAGGCTGCCAGTGATGCGCCTTTACCGCGCAGGGAATATACTACGCGTAAGGATTACAATGTATTGCATCGCATTAATCACCATGAAATTACCGCAGCTGGCTCCGTGCATGAACAGGATAACCTGAAAGTGATCCGTGCCAATGGTAAGGATAAAGTTATTGTAGGTGAAAAAGGATTGAATACCTATAACCGCACTGATGAAAGCAGGTGCCTGCAGGCGAAGGAATGGTGGGAGCAGAACAAGGCCTTCTGGGCGGTAGTGCGCAAAGGTTGGGAAAAGGTGTATGGCGCCAGCAGTGTTATTAATCTGCAAAAGAAGGTGAATAATGAGCCTTTGTATAAAGTGATGATGGCGCTGGAAGAAAAGGCATTCAAAAAAGAACTGGCTGGTGAAGCACTTGAAAAAGAAATTACGAAAACCCTACAGCAGTTTGCCACAAACAACGAGTTGAGTTTACAACGATAAACGAGTGGATAAGAAAAGCACCGCAGCCATTCCTGGCTGCGGTTTTTTGTTATTTGGTAAAGCTGTTATACCGGCCGATCATGGTATCGAGTGAGTTATCAAGACTTTCCAGCTCGCTCTCTGTAATGGCGCCCTTGTCTTTAGCATCGCGGGTTATTCTCTTAGCCATCAGCAGGAAGTCGTGGAAGCTGTCGTAGAAACTTTTATAGGACGATGCCTTACTTTCTTTCTCTGCATTTTTTTGATCGATGGCAGCATGCGCGGCCTGGTCTTTTTCCAGCGCATCATAAGCTGTTTGTGCGCGGGCGCTTACTTTTGCAAAGTCTTCACCGCCTTCTTCCAACAGGTTGATATAATTACGAACAGCCTGCATATCTGCTTTCATCGCTATGATGTAATCTTTCAGGGGACTGTCTTTCAGGATAATTACCTCGCTGGCATCTGCTACTTCATTTACTCTTTTCATCAGTACTATTTTCTGATCAAAAAAGGATTGTGCATCGTTGCGGATAGAATCGGCCAGGGCGAGACCTTTTTCCCCTTTATCATCTTTATAATCCTGTGCTTTGAGGTAGTCGTCCAGTTTTGCGTAGGTAGCTTTCAGTTTATCGAAGGAACTGGTGAAGCCGGCAACTTTTTCTTTAAAGAAGGCCTGGTCTTCTTTGTTGAGTGCCTCTACTGGTTTGTCGGCTGAAATTTTGTTGTGATTGAAAGTCGGTATCATTACCGGTTTAATGATACTGCCCAGGAAAACAGGGTTGCTTTTTCCTTTGAGGATTTCCTCTACGCGGTCAGCATTTTTCACGAGGCGTACCACATAGTCGGAGTTTTTGTTAGAGAGGTCAACGATGGCGTTGGTATATTCAATCACCTGGTTGGCAGCGGAAGCTGACTTTTCCTCGTAAGCGGAATTACTGCCTTTTTTCCCGGTATCATTACATGACATGGAAGTGGCAATCAACGCGATGCCGATGGGGATGTACAGAATGGCTCTTTTCATGATGTTTAAGGTATTTATGTCGGATTAATCAATTACACACATGGGCGTGCGGGGCATTTTCAGGGGCAAAGATATTTTTTCGGGCAGATAAAACAAAAGAAATGTAGGGATACAAACTACTATAATGAGTATATGCGGCCATTTTGATAACCGGTAATTTTATGACAGCAAATCAGATGAATGTTTTTACGACCTGGTATTATTTACGGAATGCTATGCTGCTGGTTGTTTTTAACCCTTTGTATACGGGTAAATGCACAGCATATAACCTTTGGCAATCCTTCTATGGAAGGCCGGCGGGGAAAGGGAATTGTACCTGCGCCCTGGTTTATTGCAGCGGGCACGCCTGATACGCAACCGGGTGTTTTTGACATTAAACTGGCGCCATCGGACGGTAACAGTTATATTGGCTTACATAGCGGAAAGGACTTCCTGGAAAGCATCGGACAGGAACTGCCACAGGCGCTGCGGCCACATGTTAACTATGTATTAAGCTTTGATATGGCTTTTACCGCCTATTATCTTTACCCGGCCTGTTATGGTAACCTGGCCGTTTACGGGGGCAATACCCCCGGTGATACAGCGGAGTTACTATGGTCTTCGGGAAGTTTTACACAAACCTACTGGAAGCGTTATCATGCTGTATTTCGTCCTGTTGCTGCCTGGCGTTATATCTCTCTTTGGGCGTACCCGGATGCACCCTGTAACAAAAGTCAGTTCGGCATCGCTTTGCTGATAGATAACCTATCTGCTATAGACGAGTTGTTACTGCCGGCGGTAAGGGCTACTGTAAAGGATTGCAGCTGCGGGGCAGTAACAGATGGCCGCATTACACTGCATGTAAACGGAGGTGTACCTCCCTTTCAATATAGGCTGGATAATGGAAGATGGCAAACGGATAGTGTATTTACAGATCTCGCATCCGGGCCACATACCGGCGAAATAAAAGACAGTCATGATTTTAGTGCGGGTGTGGATACAACGGTGACATCACCCTGGAAAAATTGCCTGGTGGTGTTGCCTACTGCTTTTACACCTAACCACGACGGGCAAAATGATATTTTCCGGCCAAAGGTTTACGATGCGATCCGTGACTACCGGTTACAGGTATACGACCGGTGGGGAAAGCTGGTGTTCATCAGCCAGTTGCCGGAATCGGGGTGGGATGGCACTTTTAACGGAGTGCCGTCAGATGTACAGTCTTACGTATATATATGCACGTTTACGGACGGCCGTCAGGAACAGCATCTGTTGAAAGGAAGCGTATTACTATTGCGCTGAAGACAGCTCCTCAACTATTCCCGGTTATCTGTTGGTGCATAGGGAAATGTGAGGGTGAAAACGGTACCGGTTGTATCGCTGCTCACAGTAATGGTGCCGTTGTTGGCATTAACGAAACACTTTACAATGGCCAGCCCCAGGCCGGCGCCTTCCCTGTTGCCAACGTTTCCTGCACGGAAGTAAGGCGTGAATAAAAATCGTATATCCTTTTCCGGTATACCGATGCCGTTATCCTTTACTTTGATGCAAAGCTCTTTTTGCCGGTAGTGTAAACTCAGTGTTGGGTCCTGTCCCTGGGAGTATTTGAAAGCGTTGCTCACCAGGTTGGTGAGGATGCCTGTCAGCTGGCTTTTATCGGTATAAATGTCGCGGCGGGTACCGGAAATTTTTATCCGTAAAAGCCGTTTATCGGGGCGTTGGTGAAAGTATTGCTGTTTTATCATCCTGGCAAAAGCCGTTGCGTTGGTGAGTTCCGCGCGTGTAACAGGGTTGCCGGCTACCATACTGCCGGTGATGAGAATATCATCCACCATGTTGCTGAGAATTGTTATTTCTTCTTTAATGCGGGACAAATTCCTTTTATAAAACGGCAGCATTAATTCATCCAGCTGCATTTTTGTTTCCAGTAATTCTATAGAAGATGAGATAGCTGTGATGGGTGTTTTAAATTCATGGGTTGCCATGGAAATGTATTCGTATCGCATTTCCATGAATGATTTTTCCCCGGCTGCATGCGTGTCGATCGTTTTCAGCATACTCCTGATTTTTGGTTGAATGGTAAATAAGGTTTATTTCGAAGGATATGAACTGGCAGGATAAATATGGTTGCAACCACAATATACATAAGTTTTCTAAATATTACATTGTAATTATTTTTATATGATTATTATGTTGTTTTGTTTTGTTTGTGAAAATTATTTTACTGATAATATAAATATATAATTAATTATAAATTGTTTTTTAGACTTGTTATGATGATAATTTTATGTGTAATTGATTGATAAATAATAATATGTATTTTAGTGCTAACAGGCTATTCTTTTTACAGCTATATTTACTATCAGATTATTTTATTGTACCATATCATTCGAAAACCTCACCCCTTTAATTATGATTAACATTGGAATCATTGAAGACAACCATTTTCTATTAAACAACTATCGTGAATTTCTCGAGGATTTTCAGGAATGTAAAGTTGTATTTGCATGTAAGTCAATAGAGGAATTTATTGCGCTGCCGGTAACGTATCCGGATGTAATGGTGGTGTTGCTGGATATCACCTTGCCTGGCATGTCGGGTATTGATGGAATAGCGGAGGTAAAGCAGCGCTATCCTGAAACGAAAGTGATTGTATTATCCGGACATGATGGTAAACAATATATTATTGAGTCCATAAAAAAAGGCGCCAGCGGTTATATTATCAAAACAAGCCGTTTGAGTGATATCTACCAGTCTGTGATGGATACGGTACAAAACGGTGCGACCTTATCACCTAAAGCAGCACATCTGCTGATCAGTCATCTCAACAAAAATCCGCTGGAGGGCATCAGGGATAAACTTACCCGCAGGGAATACGAGCTGGTGGAGTTACTGAAAGAAGGTTACTCATATAAGGAAATGGCCGCGCAGTTGTTTGTCACCGTGTTTACTGTGAACCAACACCTGAAAAAAGTGTATCAGAAGTTGAACGTTTCCACCAAATCAGAATTGATTTCAAAAATCTGGTCAAATAATTTATTCTCCCTCTTCTTTTTTGCATCACTCTCTGAAAATTTTTCAGATTTTTATTTTGTTGATATGTTGACTGATTTTCTGGCTGATCTACTTTAACGAGTAGTAAGATCTATGGCCTGAAGGTAATTTGTACTGTAGTGAGTAATTGAATCCGAGTAGTAACTGAAGTAATATTGTATGGAGATGCAAGGACAGTGTAAGTGATGATGTAAAATGCCATATGATGATATTGAAAACCTGCTTAACCTGGATAGGATGGGGATTACTATGCTTCAGTTGTTTGTTTACTTCCTGCGTGTCAACCAAAAATGCTGTTTATTTCAGTGACATAAAAGACACGGTGCTATCGCCGGTAGATGGTAATTTCGAACCCCGGATACAAAAGAACGATATACTGCAGATCAATGTAAGCAGTCTTAACCCGGAGGATGTTATCATCTACAATGTATCCAACATGACTTCCGCCTCAGGTGCAGGAGGCGCCAATGCTGGAGCAGGCGCTATGTTGGGCGGCTTCCTGGTAGATGAACAGGGATATATTCAATACCCCGTATTAGGGCCGGTAAAAGTAACCGGTCTTACCAAAAAAGCACTCACCGTTTACCTGCACGACCAGCTCATAGAACGTAAGTTGCTGGTAGATCCTGTGGTGAGCATCCGTTTTTTAAACTACCGGGTTACCATACTCGGAGAGGTGAGTAAACCAACGGTAGTAAATGTAACCAACGAAAAAATATCCGTACTCGAAGCGTTGGGTATGGCAGGCGATATAACGGTATTCGGTAAACGAAATAACATCCTGTTAATCCGGGAGGTAGACGGGGAGCGGATCATCCGCCGCATGGATCTGAATGATAAACGCGTTCTTAACTCTCCTTACTATTTTCTGCAATCAAATGATATACTATATGTGGAACCCAGCAAGTCAAAGATAGCAACGGCTGACCGATCCCGGCAAATATTGCCCATTGTGCTCAGCAGTTTATCTCTGCTCGTTATTGTCCTGGATCGTTTAGTTATTAATAAGTAGTATATGCAAAAAGTAAACGGACATAAAACCCAGTCGGTGGAAACGCCATTGAGCCTGCTCACGCTCATCCGTTCCCGCTACCTGCCATACTGGCCGCTGTTTGCAGTAGCCGTGGCAACCGCCCTGGCAGGTGCATTTCTGTATCTCCGCTATGCTACTCCCTTGTATAAAATTTCCGGCGTGTTACTGGTACAGGAAGCCTCTAACGGACTTGGTGCCAGCGATATGCTGCAATCGCTCGACCTGATGGGCGGCAGCAAAACAATCATGGAAAATGAAATTGAAATTCTAAAGTCGCGCACACTAACGAAGGCGGTTATACGAAACCTTAATTTATACGGAGAGGTAATTGAAAAAGGGAAAATAAGGGATGTGGTACTTTATAAAGACAGCCCCCTGAAATTTACTTTCCTGGAACCGGACGCCATACAATTAGCCGCAACAGGCACATGGCCATTTACCTATCATGAAACAACAAAACAGGTAGCCATCGATGGGCAGCAATACCCGGTAGGCGACACTGTGCAAACCCGCTGGGGTAAACTGCTGATACAGCCGCAGGGAAAACATGTTGATACTGCCGCAGGTTATTCCCTGCACCTGATGACGGAAAAACAATGGATGCAGCTTTTGCTGGCAACCATAAAAATAATGCCCGCGGCCAAAGCCGGCAGCGTGGTAGACCTGGAGTATACCGATGCTGCCCCGGAGCGTGGAGAGGAAATTGTAAATGAACTGATCAGGGTTTATAATAAAGCGGCAGTAGAAGATAAAAACAGAACCTCCGCCAACACGATGAGCTTTGTAGAAGAACGGCTGCGTATTGTAAGCGCTGAACTGGGACAGGCAGAAACACAGGTAGAACACTTTAAAACTGCCGAAGGAATTGTGGACATCAGCGAGCAAAGCAAATTATTCCTGGCCAGCGTTCAGGAAAATGACCGTAAAATCAGCGAGGCCAATATGCAGCTTTCTGTGCTGGACGCCATTGAAAAATATGTTAACAATCAACAACCAAACGGCAATATTGTACCAGGCACTATTGGCCTCTCTGATCCGGTATTACTGGAACTGGTGACAAAGCTGTCGGAAACAGCATTGCAACTGGAGCGGCTTCGAAAAACAACCGGGGAAAACAGTCCGCTGCTGGCCAGTTTAAACCGGCAGGTGGAACGGCTGAAACCCGCCATCATGGAAAATATCGGGAGTTTGCGCGCTAACCTCCAGGCCGGGTTGTCACGACTACAGGCAGAGAATAACCGCAACACAAGCATCATCCGCAGCGTACCAGGAAAAGAAAAAGCACTGCTGGAAGTAAGCAGGCAACAGGTCATTAAAAATAATATCTACACCTTCCTGCTGGAGAAACGCGAAGAAACCGCGCTGGCATACGCGGCTGCGGTATCCGACAGCCGGGTGGTAGATGCGGCAGAATCGGCTGCTTATCCTTTCAGTCCGCAGAAACCTATGGTGTTGGGTATCTCTGTACTGGCAGCAATGGCGCTGGTAGTAGGATTTGTGTCACTGAAAGACATGATGAACCGGGAGGTAATGTTCCGGGCGGATATTGAAAAAGTAACGACCGCACCCATTGCTGCTGAAATCATGCATCACGACAGTAAAGACCCCGTAGTGATGAGTAATAACAGCAGGACCGCAGTAGCAGAACAGTTCAGAGCATTGAGAACTTCCCTGTCGTATATAGGTTTGAATGGCGACCGCAAAACATTGCTGATCACCTCTTCCATTTCCGGTGAAGGCAAAAGTTTTATATCGGTCAACCTGGCAATGAGCCTTTCGCTGGCAGGGAAAAAAGTAGCGTTGCTGGAATTTGATCTCCGGAAACCCATGGTCAGTAAAATGCTGCATATGCGTGCAGACCCGGGCATCAGCAACTACCTGGTAGGTAAGGCATCTTTACAGGATATCCTGCAAAAGGTGGGCGACAATGGATTTTTATACCTGCTGTCTGCCGGCATCATGCCACCTAATCCGAGCGAGCTTATTCTTAACGGGCAGCTGGAACACCTGTTAAGTGAGTTGAAAGAACGATTTGATTATATCATTATTGACTCAGCGCCGGTAGGACTGGTAACAGATGCCAGGTTAATTGCTCCCTTCTGTGATGCCACCCTGTATGTGGTGCGTCATCAGCGTACACCAAAACACTATCTTAAACTGGTGGAAGAGCTTTACCAGAACAGGGAACTCGGAAAACTGAATATTGTATTTAACGGTATAAAACGACAAGGTGTAGCAGGTTACGGATATGGCTCCGGATACGGTGACATAAACGGTTACGGCTACACGGAAATAACAAGAAAACCCGGTTTGTTCAAACGCAGCGCGAAGTAACTGCTGTTGTATCAGATCACACCACGCGAATAACGGGAAAAGTATGCCCCGTCCTGCCCTTATAAATTCTGCACGAACTATCCGATCACCTTAAAACCGGCTCCTATGTTTAATGAACAACCATTGGCCTGGTATGCGGTATATACCCGGCCCAAATGCGAAAAAAAAGTAGCTGATCTGTTCACGCGTAAAAAAGTGGAACACTATCGCCCCGTCAAACAGTTGGTGCGTGCCCGTAAGATGATAGAGGAACCTCTGTTCCCTTCTTATGTGTTTGTACACATTCCTGAAAGCAGGAATTGGGTGGTACGCGAAACAGACAATGTGGTGAATTTTGTGTACTGGCTGGGGCAACCGGCCATTATACCCGACCACGAAATTGCGTTGATCCGGCATTTCCTTCGTGACTATGAAGAGGTAACCGTGGAACAGGTGCCTATACAGGCAGGCGGAGAAAGGGCGCCGGCTGCCGGCGGAAAGATCATACAGCTTAGCAGCAACCGGGTAAAGGTGGAATTGAGCAGTTTAGGTTGCATGCTGGTAGCCAGGATACCATCAAGGGAAATAACGGTGATCACCGGAAGTAAAACCGTCAACGGACATCATTACTGATTTAAACAACCAACCTTATGATGCAGCATATTCTTCTTTGCGGCGGCTCCGGCACCCGATTATGGCCTTTGTCGAACCAGCAAACGCCCAAGCAGTTATTAACCCTGTTTGATGGTTATAGTCTCCTGCAACTGGCTTTCCGGAGAAACCGTTTTGCCTGTAACAAAGTAATGGCCATTGTCAATGAGCAACAGGCCGCTATTGTAACAGAGCAGCTGGAACAGGCAGGAGCGGCTGCACCTGTATGCCTGGCAGAACCGGTAGGGCGTAACACAGCCGCTGCTATTGCGCTGGCTGCTTTTGTGGCCGATCCCGATACTATTTTACTGATCACGCCTGCCGACCATCTCATTGGTACCCCCGACAGGTATGCCATGGCGATAGAAACCGCGGGGATACTGGCTGCCGGCAATCATATTGTCACCATCGGACTGGTACCCACCTATCCGGAAACAGGGTTTGGTTATATCAGTTACTCCGGTCATGATGTGTTGAGGTTTGTGGAAAAGCCCGATCGGGTGGTAGCGGAAGCCATGCTGTCTGCCGGCGGATTCCTCTGGAACAGCGGCATATTCTGTTGTAAAGCCCGTGTGATGCTGCAGGAGTTGCAACAACATGCGCCCGCCATTTATGAGGCCGCCGCCATCGCCGCTGCTGAGTGGAAAAGCACCGGGTTACTGTCGAAGGAAACCATGGAAGCTATTCCGGCAGACAGTATTGATTATGCCGTATTGGAGAAAAGCAGTATTGTAAAAGTAGTGCCTACCCGGATGGACTGGAGCGATGTGGGAAGCTATGAAGCACTGGCAGATGCGCTTTCTGAGCACTACCAATACCGTAATCACCAGGCAGTATTTATTGAAAGTGATCCGCATAAAAATATGGTGATCGGAAAGGATAAACTCGTGGCCCTGGTAGGTGTGGAGAACATGGTGGTAGTCAATACTGCCAGCGCCCTGCTGATCATGAAACGGGGCCGCGGACAGGATATCAAGCAACTGCATCAGTGGGTGAGGGATAACCGCCCCGAATTATTATAAACAATTATTAAAGCATATGGAAGCAAATGATCCGATCTATATAGCCGGTCATCGCGGGATGGTAGGCGGCGCCATAAAAAGACGACTGGAAACACTGGGCTATCAGCGTATCATTACGCGTAATTCCGGCAGTCTTGATCTGCGCAAACAGGAAGACGTAGAGGCGTTTTTCGCTGCCGAAAAGCCTGCCTATGTATTCCTGGCGGCAGCGAAGGTTGGTGGCATACATGCCAACAATACCTATCGCGCAGCGTTCCTGTACGATAACCTGATGATTGCTGCCAATGTAATACATGCCGCCTGGAAACATGGTGTCACCAAATTACAGTTCCTCGGCAGCTCCTGTATTTATCCCCGTATGGCGCCACAGCCTATCAAAGAAAGCTTTTTGCTTACGGGACTGCTGGAACAAACGAATGAGCCCTACGCCATTGCAAAAATTGCCGGTATCAAATTATGTGAGGCTTACCGTGACCAGTATGGCTGCAACTTTATCAGCGTAATGCCGACCAATCTTTTTGGTATCGGCGATAACTACCATCCGGAAAATGCGCACGTGTTGCCGGCGTTGATCCGTCGTTTTCATGAAGCAAAAGTGAATAATAGACCATCGGTAACGGTATGGGGAACGGGAACGCCTAAACGGGAATTCCTTTTTGCCGACGACCTGGCAGATGCCTGTGTATACCTGATGCTGCATTACAACGACAGAGAACCGGTGAACATCGGCAAAGGAGAAGACTTAACGATCAGGCAGCTCGCGGAGTATATTAAAGAAGTGGTTTGCTATGAAGGTGAATTATTATTCGATGCTACCAAACCTGACGGCACGCCCCGTAAACTGATGGATGTATCCAGGCTGCACCGGTTGGGATGGAAACATAGTATCAGCCTGAAAGAAGGGCTGGTAATGGCTTACAGGGACTTCCTGCAGCAGGATCAGTTCAAATTACAATCTTAAATACCAGTTGTATGAAAGTAGTGATCGTAGGTACCGGGTACGTTGGTTTAGTGACCGGCGCCTGTTTGGCAGAAGTTGGAACAGAAGTAGTGTGTGCAGATGTGGACGCAGCGAAGATTGCCCGCTTACAAAACGGCATACTGCCTATTTATGAACCAGGATTACAGGAAATAGTGATGCGTAACCAGCAGGGTGCACGCTTGTCTTTTACCACAGATCTGGCCGCTGCGCTACCAAAAGCAGAGGTAGTATTTATTGCGGTGGGTACGCCTCCCGGCGAAGATGGAAGCGCCGACCTGAAATATGTATTACAGGTAGCCAGCCAGATAGGACAGCTGATGGATCATTACCTGGTAGTCGTTACCAAAAGTACAGTACCGGTGGGTACCGCCGCCCGCGTGAACCGGGCAATAAAGGAAAGTCTTGTTGCCAGGCGGCTGATCCTCGACTACGACGTAGCCTCCAACCCGGAGTTCCTGAAAGAAGGCGCTGCGGTAAACGATTTCCTGAAACCCGACCGTATAGTCGTTGGCGTGAATACCATGCGGGCCAGACAAACGCTGGAGCAGTTATACCGTCCCTTTTTGTTGAACGGACACCCGATTCTGTTTATGGATATCGCATCGGCAGAGATGACCAAGTACGCGGCCAATGCCATGCTGGCTACCAGGATATCTTATATGAATGATATCGCCAATTTATGCGGACTGGCAGGCGCTGATATCAACCAGGTAAGAAAAGGTATTGGCAGCGATCCGAGGATAGGTAAACATTTTCTTTATCCGGGTATCGGCTATGGAGGGTCCTGTTTCCCCAAAGATGTAAAGGCCCTGATACAAACTGGCCGGGAATATGGTTATCAGCTGCGCATACTCGATGCGGTTGAAGCTGTGAATGAAGACCAGAAACGGCTGTTGTTTCAGAAAGTGCTGCGTCATTTCGATGGAGATATCAGGGATAAGAAGTTTGCGGTATGGGGACTGTCGTTCAAACCGAACACAGATGATATGAGAGAGGCCCCGTCGCTGGTGCTGATCAACAGTCTGCTCAGCGCCGGCGCCATCGTAAGCGTATACGACCCGGTAGCCATGGAAGAGGCATTGAATTACCTTGGCAGCAATGTCACCTTTGCGGATAACATGTACAGCGCCGCGGAAGATGCAGCTGCGGTGCTGCTGGTAACAGAGTGGAATACATTCCGGATGCCGGACTGGGCACGCCTGCAGGGGCTGATGCAATCGCCGCTGTTATTCGATGGCCGCAATATCTATGATGATGTGCAACTGGTTAAACAGGGCTTCACCTATTACGGTATCGGCAACGCTGCCGCTACCACGGTAAACGTGCTGGTGCAATAAGGACACTGTAAACACCGCTGTAATAATTAATTCTATCACCACTAAAATAACGATTGTATGAAAGTAGCCCTGATAACAGGTATCACCGGCCAGGATGGCGCCTACCTGGCAGAATTGCTGCTGGGAAAAGGATATATGGTGCATGGCGTAAAGCGTCGCGCCTCCCTGATCAATACAGAACGTATTGATCATTTGTACCAGGATATGCACAGCGAAAATGTTCGCTTCCGTTTGCATTATGGTGATATGACCGATAGCACCAACCTGATCCGCATTATACAGGAAACACAACCCGACGAAATTTATAACCTGGCAGCCATGAGTCATGTAAGGGTCAGCTTTGATACGCCGGAATATACGGCCAATGCAGATGGGATTGGTACCCTGCGTTTGCTGGAAGCGCTGCGTATCCTGAAAATGGAAAAGAAAACCCGGATTTACCAGGCCAGCACATCAGAGTTATATGGACTGGTGCAGGAAGTACCGCAACGGGAAACAACTCCCTTCTATCCACGCAGTCCTTATGCCGTAGCTAAGTTATATGCCTACTGGATCACCGTAAACTACCGCGAGGCTTATGGTATGTATGCCTGTAATGGTATCCTGTTTAACCATGAAAGCCCGCTGCGGGGAGAAACCTTTGTAACCCGAAAGATCACCAGGGGCGCAGCGGCGATTGCGCTGGGTTTACAGGATAAATTATACCTGGGTAACCTGGATGCACAACGCGACTGGGGACATGCGAAGGATTACGTGGAGGCGATGTGGCGTATCCTGCAACAGGAGCAGCCGGACGACTATGTGATTGCCACCGGTATTACTACTACGGTTCGCGAATTTGTGCGCATGGCCTTTGCGGAACTGGGTATCACCATCACCTTCCAGGGAAGTGGCGTGGAAGAAACGGGTGTCGTTACTGCCTGTACAAACGAAGTATATGCGCTGCCGTTAGGAAAGGAAATTGTGGCCATCGATCCGCGCTATTTCCGCCCTACCGAAGTGGAGCTGCTCATTGGCGACCCCACAAAATCCAAAACGGTATTGGGCTGGGAGCCCGCCTATGACCTGGCGGCGCTGGTAAAGGAGATGATGGCGGCCGATGTGGAATTATTTGCAAAGAAAGAAGTCACTCAACTGGAACACTTAATCGGATAAATCAACGGTCATGCAGGTAGCTAACAGGGTGATACTGAATACAGGCGCACTTTACGGACGGATGCTCATCACCGTTTTTATTTCCTTGTACGCCACCCGGCTGGTGCTGAACCTGCTGGGAGCAGCTGATTACGGGTTGTTTAACCTGATCAGCGGAGTGATTGCCATGTTATCATTTCTGAACATTGCGATGACGATCAGCACACAACGGTATATGTCTTTTCACCTCGGTACTAAAAACAGTCATAAACTGAGAATGGTTTTTAACGCCAGCGTGTTGCTGCATTTTATACTCGGTATGACGATGGTATTGCTGTTTGAAGTAGCGGGCAGCTACCTGTTTGATCATGTACTGAATTACCCGGCAGAACGTACGATGGCGGCAAAGCTCATCTTCCAGTTTATGGTGGTCAGCGCTTTTTTTACCATCATTTCGGTACCCTATGACGCTACATTGATTGCACAGGAAAACATGGTAATGGTAGCGGTACTGGGAGTGGTGGAATCCCTGGGGAAGTTACTGATCGCCATTGCCCTGCAATACACCCGCTATGATAAGCTGATCGTATATGGTGGTTTGATGGCATTGCTGACAGTACTGTTACTCCTGTTTAAACAGGTGTATTGCGCCATGAAGTATGATGAAAGCAGGATCAGGATACGGCGGTACTTCGACCGCCATTTACTGAAAGAGATGTTTGCTTACGCCGGATGGAACATGTTTGGCGCAGGCAGCGTAGTGGCCCGTAATCAGGGACTGGGGCTGTTGCTTAATATATTCTTTGGTACCATCGTCAATGCCGCCTATGGTATTGCCAACCAGGTAAATGCACAATTAAGCTATTTCTCTGTCACCATGCTGAGAGCCTTAAACCCCCAGATCATAAAAAGTGAAGGCAGCGGCGATCGGCCACGGATGCTGCGACTGGCCATGATTGCCAGCAA
The DNA here is from genome assembly GCF_018224885.1 of Chitinophaga hostae. Lineage (GTDB taxonomy): Bacteria > Bacteroidota > Bacteroidia > Chitinophagales > Chitinophagaceae > Chitinophaga > Chitinophaga hostae. The sequence goes on from NZ_JAGTXB010000002.1 coordinate 643,120, forward strand.
GTTCTCTTTTTACCTCCTGGCTTTTTTTGCCATCCCCATGATGATAGAAATGCCTTTCGTATTGCAATGCTGGCTGAAACAGGTACCGGATTATACGGTGATGATGTGCCGCCTGGTTGTTATCGCTACACTCATCAACCAGCTGTCGGCCGGGATACAGGTGGCGGTACAGTCGGTTGGGAAGATCAGGAAATACCAGGTAGTAGTAAGCACCATGGTGCTGCTGAACCTGCCCATGGCCTGGCTGTTGCTGAAAGCAGGCTATCCTTCTTCTTCGGTGTTAGTGAGCGCCATCGGGATAGAAGTGGTGAGCGGACTGTATCGTATGGTCGCCGCAAAAAAAATTACAGGGTTATCGCCACCGGTGTTTACCAGGCAGGTGATCATCCGGGCAATAACACCGGCGTTGTTATCCGCCGTGCTGGCAGGGATACCGCAGCTATTGATGCCGCAAGGTTTTGCACGGCTCGGTATTACGATGCTGGTGAGCGCCATATCGATGATCATATGGGTACGGCTGATCGGCCTGACACCAGATGAAGCAACAAAAATGGAGCAATTATTCAGCCGGGTATTTTCAAAACTTCAGGCAAGACTGGTAGTATTAAAAGCGAACTAACGTATATGTATATACTCTTTTTTACAGACATTTCGCCTTTTCCGCAAAACGGCGGAGAAAGGATCAGGAGTTATTACCTGATCAAAGCCTTGTCGCAACTGGGATATGAGGTAATTGCCGTTGTCCGGAATGTGGAAAAGGTAGACCTGCAGCCTTATTATCTCCCCAATGTTACTTTTTATACCTATGAAGCAAAAGATTTTGACCTGCTTACCCGCATTACCGGCAAACAATATTTCCAGCGCTCCCGGGCTATACTGGATATATTCCGGGAAATATGCCGCGAATACCCGGTAGCGGCGGCTATCCTTGATTACGGCTATGTAGGTCATTATATTTCTTTTTTCAGCAGCAGGAATATCCCGGTGATACTGGGTACGCACAATGCGCAACCGATGATCACCTGGCAGCTGCCTTCGGGTAGCCTGCTGGACAGGCTGCGCAAGCTGCAGTTGTTCAGTATGGAGAAATTACATGAGCGGCTGTACTTTAAAAAAGCTGCAGCGGTACTCGTGGTAAGTGAGGATGATCATGCGTATCATACCCGGTTCCTGCCAAAGCAGAAAGTGTTTACGGTGCCCAATTTCCTTGATCAGAAAGATTATCACCTGTTTGGGAAAAAGCAGCAAAGGGTATTGGTGATGACGGCTAACTTCGGCGTATATATGAATTTCGCCGGCCTGAAATGGTTTGTTGAAAATGTATGGGATGAAGAGCTTTCCCAAAAATATGATCTGTGGCTGGTAGGCAGGGGATCAAAAGAAGCGTTGAAAAGTATCACGGGCAAGGAAGAGTACCGGAATATTGTAGCCTTTGGTAAAGTAGATGATGTGAAATGGTATATCTCTGTGGCTACGGCGGTGATTATTCCGTTGGTGCATGGGAGCGGTACCCGCTTGAAGTGCCTCGAAGCGATGGCGCTGAGAACGCCGGTTATCAGCACTGCCAAGGGAGTAGAAGGCGTAAAAAGTAAACATTTTATAGTGGCTGATCAACCGGCTGCGTTTAAAGCATCGTTGCTCAATTTTGACAGCGATACCGATAAAGGCGCCCTGTTGCAGGAAGATTTTCAGCAGGAGTACAGCCTCGAAGTAAACAGGCTGCGTTTGCAGCAGATTGTTAACTACGCCGTGCGCGGTAAAAGGTCATCCCATGCTCAACCGGCTTAAAATAGCGTTATATACCCTGCTTAGCGGCGTGAATGTGGCGCTGGTCGGACAGCTGAAGCTGAATGAGATCATGGTGCTGTTGTTTGCACCGTTTGTATTTGATATCCGTGATTTCAAGGCCTTTCCTTTGTTCAGAAAAATTATTGTTGCACTGGTAGCACTGTTTATTTTCCAGGCAGTCACCGATCTGTTTGTCGTAAATAGTTCTTCTGAAAATTTTATGCGCGGGTGGGCGGCGATCATTATGTCCATTCTTTCCTTTATTTTTTTGTTTAAAACATTGAGAGATGATAAAATTATTTTCTTCTTTCTGTGTATGACCCTGCTGAAAAATATTATCTGGACAGATGACAATGCGGACACGGATATGTCGTATTTCAAGTTTAAAATGGTACCCATATTGTCTTACGGCGTTTATGTCCTGTCCTTTTTATTATACCGGAAAGGCCAGTGGAAGGCTGTGCTGGCGCTGTTGCTGGCGTATAGTCTTTTATGTTTTGCACGGGATTCACGATCTACGGGGATGGTATTTTTCCTGGGTGCTATTATCATCTATTGTTTCAACAGCGGCATGTACCTCACGCGCGACCGGCTCCTGGTATTTGGCATAGCGGGATTGTTATTGTTTCAGTTTGCTTATGTATGTTATGTCAACGCCGTATTGAATCATGAGATAGGAGGAGAGCATGCTTCGGAACAGATAGATCGTTTGGATAATCCATACAATCCATTGGAGTTGCTGATGACAGGCAGAGGCGAAACCTTTGCCGCACTGGCAGCTATTAGCGATGCACCGTTGTTTGGCCACGGCTCCTGGGCTAAAGACGATAACCTGAAATATTACCGTATCCTGTTGTTGTATCAGAATGAGGAGATGAATGAGCAACTGGCTGCTTCAACGGAGCACCTGATTCCCAGTCATTCCATCCTGCTGGGAGCATGGGTAAACTGCGGATTAGGCGGGTTTGCAGCCGTATTGCTCGTCTTTATTTTGCTGTTGAGAATGGGTTTTTACCTGGTTCGCCATGCCGCAGATACGGCCTTGTACCCGGTGTTGGTACTGATGACGATAGGAGTGATCTGGACCTTTCTTTTTTCACCGATACAGCAGCTGCGGTTTAACATACCTGCGATTGGTGCTATCCTGCTGAGAGCATATTATGAATGCGTGGAAGAAACAAATGAGGCGGTGGTTGAAGCGGATATAAACGAAACAACGGTTTTAATTTCTCCCGGAGGGAAAATATAAAAGGATAAAAATAACAGCTATGAAAATATGCTTCATTACACTCGGTAACATACAATTCATTGCCACTATGAAACGCGCTATCGGCATGGCGGATCCTTTGCTGTCGCTTGGTTGGGAGGTAGTTATTATTGCACAGGATAGCAGTGAAAACAGGAAGCGTATAGCCATGGAATGTAGTGAGGCAGTACAGGTGCATTACTACCCGGAGGGCACGGCGGCAGAAGAAGTACGTGCTAAAACGGCGTTGGTAAACGAGATAGCGCCGGATTATATTTTGTTCTGCTCTTTTAGTTTCCGTAACAGGATCTTAAAAAATAAGTTGAAGCTGAAACCCACGATCATTATTGAACACTCAGAATTGCCATCCGGTATTCCAGATAACAGGGGCCTGCGCAGGTATGCTATGCTGGCCCTGGAATACTGGTCGGTATTGTATGCCGACGGATTGTTATGCGCGAGTAAGTATCTCTGTAAGACATATACAAAAAGGGCAGCACAATTATTCCGGAAACAGTTACCGGTGCTTTACTCACCTTACGCATTTAATAACGAAGTGGTAGCGTCACCGCGTGTCCGCTACGATGAATTAAAGGAAATGTATGCCGGTAAAACACTGCTCATCTATATGGGTACGCTTACCCGCAACTATGGTTTGTTTACCATGTTGCAGGCGATGGAGATGATCAGCAGGGAACGTTCGGATGTAAACCTGCTATTGCTGGGCCAGGGGCGTCACCAGGAAGAGGCAAAGGCTTTTGTGAAAGAGAAAGGGTTGTCGCTGCAGGTGCAATTCCTGGGTTATACACCCGAAGAAGAATTGAGTTCTTACTTTGCTGCAGCCGATGCTTTTATATCTCCCCTGAATGATACCGTGCAGGATTGGGCGCGTTGCCCCAGTAAAATATACATGTACATCCCTTTTAATAAGCCGGTGTTTACGTGTAAGATCGGCGAGCCGCTGGAGATATTTGGGAAGGACGGATACTACTTTGATAACCATGCGCCGGTATCGCTGGCTGCGCTGATCAGCCAGCTGGCATCGGGTAAACTGAAACCGGCAACGGTTAACAGCGCGGCGCATAACTGGGGAAGGCGGGCCATTGATTTCACAGACTGGATCAACAGTAACTACGCCGGTAAAGTTTTACGTATTGCTAACCTGTAAATAAGTGCAACGTGAATTATGTTTATTATAAGGATCCGAAGGGGAATTTTGGTGATGACCTGAACGGATGGTTATGGCCGGAATTATTTGGAGAAGGGAAGGATACTGATCCGGATGTGTTACTGGGAATAGGGTCCATCCTGTTTGAAGGTTCACCGCTGTTCCGCGATTTGACAGCACAACGTAAGATCGTATTTGGTACCGGCGTGCGGCCAGTGCATAAAACATTTCATCTGGACAGTAACTGGGATATCCGTTTCCTGCGGGGACCCCTGTCGGCCTATGCTTTCAATAACCAGTTCCCTTATATCGCCGATGCAGCTTATGCGATCCGTCAGCTGCCTGAGTTTGGGAAACTGCTGCAGACACCCAAAAAACACAAGGTAAGTGTGATCCCCTATTTTAAATCGGTACCTTTTTTTGATTGGGAGAGTATCTGTTACCGATTAGGCTTTAACTATATTTCTCCCCGATCCGAAAAAGGCGTGGAGCATACCTTACAGGAAATTGCGGCGTCACAGTTTGTGATTGCGGAAGCGATGCATGGCGCCATCCTGGCCGATGCACTGAGGGTACCCTGGCACCGGTTTGTGTTGTCTACCCCGCATACGGAAGGTAGCGGCGTATCGGAGTTTAAATGGATGGACTGGCAGGCCGCCATTCATCTTTATAATATCAACGCCACGCCGGTGAAGCTATATCGTAAGTCCTTCCTTCATCAAAAAATAAAATCGCTTTCCGGTAATCGTATCAGCGCAGAATTCCTCGCTCCGGACAGGGTGAAAACAGAGTTGCTGAAAACGTTACAGGGCATAACAGAATTTTATTTGTCGGAAGAAGACGTGGTCAGGCGTATTGATAACAAAATCCATGACCAGATATTTTTGTTACAAAGAGAGCAGTGTATAGATACTTCCTCACTTATTACAACACATTAGTTATGCAAAAGGAGTTTATATTATCAGCAGGAGAAGGAGATTTCTTTTTTGGTTTTCATGACCTGGTAGCATGGAATAGTGCGGGTGATAAGCTGCTGGCGCTGCAGGCGCCGGATATTGCAGTTCCGCCAGACCCGCGCGTAGCCTGTGGTGTAGGCTACTTTGATGCTGCGCAGCAATTTTGTCAGCTTGGCAATACCTATGCATATAATTATCCCCAGGGCGCCCGTCAGCAGTGGATAGGGGATACGGATACTTTCATTGTGAATGATCGTGTGGACGATAAATGGGGGGCCCGGATCTACGATGCCAATGCCGGTAAATGTGTATCCACATTGCCGCTGCCCGCGCACGTGATTACGGATGAAGGAGTTGCTTTTGGAATAGACTATGCCCGGCTATTCCGTGTAGGTGGATATGGTTATACCGGACTTCCTGATAAACAGGCGCATATCCATGCGCCTGTGGATTCCGGGATTACAATACATAATGTATATTCAGGTGAGCAGTCGCTGTTGCTGTCTATCGCAACAGTGGCTAATTACCGGATGAATCCTTCACTTGGCCAGCATCATTATATCACTCATTTGCTGTTGAATCCATCGCAGAACCGGCTGGCATTTTTGCACCGGTATAAATTAAAAGATGGTGGGGAAACCACCCGGCTGATGACTATCGGCACAGATGGCAACGGACTCAGATGCCTGGCCACCGGCTTTCTCAGCCATTTCGACTGGAAAGATGACAGACATATCGCTATATGGGGCAGAACGGGCAGTGGCATAGAAAAACTACGCGGTTCATTGTTGTACAAAATGATGCCGGCCGGTTTGATAGCCAATGGAAAGAAGGTGTTGAAGAAATTATTATATACCCGTGAGAAAGGGGCTAAAGCGGTGGCGCCTTTTAACTGGCTGTTGCTGGAAGATGTGGATAACGCGATACCTGCAATGCTGGCAAAGGATATCATAACGGAAGATGGTCATCCGATGTTTTGCCCGGCAGACCGCGACTGGATGATCTGTGACACCTATCCGGATCAGCAGGGCATCCGCACGTTGTTCCTTTTTCAGTACAGCACACAGCAGAAAACAACGTTGGGTACTTACCGTATGATTGATACCAAGCCGGATCTGCGACTGGCAGACCGTTTACTGGATGGTGTGGATGAAGGTGTGTTAAAGGCTTTTTCCCTGGAACAGATGGCCTTTACCCGCAGCGGGTTGCACTGTGATCTGCATCCCCGGTGGAAGCGGGATGGTAGCCTGGTAGCCTTCGATTCTATTCATGAAGGCAGCCGGTTGATCTATGGATATGACGTAAGCAATATTATTCATGCAAATAAAAATGTGCCGGTATGATAGCGATTTTGCAGCCACTGGTACCGCATTACAGGGAGCATTTTTTTAACCGCCTGCGCGAACGGGCGCCGTTTGACCTGTATTGCTATGATGGCGCCGAAGCCCTGCAAAAGCAGCACCTGGCTGCCGGCAGTACCGCTGTTAAATCATTACCTGCCTGGAGCGTAGGGCCGTTTGTGTTATATAATCCACTGCGCTTTTTTAGATCAGATTATAAAGTATTGGTGCTGATGCTCAACTTCGCGCATGTATCGACCTGGATGATCCTGCTGCTTAAACCCTTTTTTAAACAAAAGGTGATCCTCTGGGGACATGGTATTTCAGTGAAGCGATACGTGCAGGAAGAACAACAACCCAACCTGCTGTTGAAATGGATGATGCAGCTGGCAGATGCCACCTGGTTTTATACCACCCGGGAAATGGAGCTGTGGCGGCAGATTATGCCAGGCATGAATGCCGTGGCGCTGAACAATACTATTTCGGAAGTAGAGCGGATTATTCAACAGCCTGTTCCTGATAAAACATTGCTGCGGGAGAAGTATGGTATTCGTGCCCGGAGAGTGTTGATCTACTGTGCGCGGTTTAATGAAACCGGGCGGCGGATTGACCTGCTGCAGCAGCTGATAGCGGAAACCGACCCGGAACAATATGGCTTTATTATTATAGGAGCAGGTAAATACAAGCCCGATTTTAACGGGTATACGCATGTTCATGACTTTGGCGCCGTATACGATGCGGAGGTAAAACAGGAGTTATTCGGGGCGGCAGACATTTATTTTCAGCCGGGGTGGGTTGGATTGTCTGCTGTGGAAGCAATGGCCTATGGCAAACCGGTATGTACATTTAAACGCAGCGAGGCCGTGTTGCAATGTGTGGAATACAGCTATATCCGGGATGGTTATAACGGGTTAATCTTTGACAACATGGAAACATGTTTATATATGCTGGATAAACTCTCCGATAATGAAATCAATACCATGGGGCAACAGGCCAGGAGCTTTGTACGGGAAAACCTGACGATGACGGCGATGGTTGACAATGCCTTGCATTCGCTGCATGCGATGAATCAATAATATTCATTTTTATGAAGATACTTTTTATTGTTCCTTCTTATAAACCCGCTTATGTATATGGCGGCCCTATTGTGGTGATTGCCCGCCTGGCCGAGCAGCTGGTGCAAATGGGGCATATGGTGGAGGTGTACACCACTACCGCTAATGGCGAAAGGGAGCTTGACATAGCAGCCAACACTACGGTAACGGCAGATGGTGTGAAAGTGACCTATTTCAGGCGGATCACCGGGGATCATACACATGTATCGCCGGCGCTCTGGAAAGCGGTGTGGCGTAACGCCCGGCAGTTTGATAAAATACATATTCACTCGTGGTGGAATTTCCTGGTAATCGGCGCCTCATTCATTTGTAAATGGAAGAAGCTGAAACCGTTGCTGTCGCCGCATGGCATGTTCTGCGACTACGTATTTACCGCAAGGAATAACCGCAGCAAACAGCTGTTGCATACGGTCATGGGTAAACGATTGTTGCGCAGCACTTACCTGCATGTGTCATCGGAGCTGGAGTGGAAGGAGTGTCAACAGGTAAACAATGGTTGGAAGGGCGGGCAGGTATTCAACCTGGTTGACCTGCCTGAAGGCAGTTATACACGCGCAGACAATGGCGTTTTTACGATCAGTTTTTTATCGCGCGTAGACCCTAAGAAGGGGCTGGATCTGTTGATTCAGGCGTTGTCGCGGGTGTCTTTCCCTTACCGCTTGCTGATTGCCGGTACAGGCGATGAAAAATATGTGCAGGAATTGAAAGTATTAATTGCTTCGTTGGATATGGATAACAACGTCGAATGGGTAGGTTGGAAGGGCAGCGAGGATAAGTTTCATTTCCTTGCTGCCACCGACCTTTTTGCCCTTACCTCGCGTAATGAAAATTTTGCGATCGTGGTAATAGAGTCGTTGTATGTAGGCACCCCGGTGTTGATCAGCGACCAGGTGGGGCTGGCAGGCTATGTCCGGGATCATGACCTGGGTTGGATCACCTCCATTGAGCGTGTGGAAGACATCAGTGATCAGCTGACGGAGGCCCACCGTGATAAGTTACGGCGCCAACACATTAGCCGGCACGCCCCCGGGCAAATCAGGAATGATTTTAACGATGCCCGGCTGGCATCCTCTTATGTGGAACTATATGAAAAATGTAATTAGATGGAATTGGCGGTAGTGATACTTACTTATAATGAATCGTTGCACCTGGAGCGCTGTTTACAGAACCTTCGGCAGGTGGCTGCTGCCATCTATGTGGTGGATGCTTTTTCTACTGATAATACAGTCGCTATTGCGGAAAGCTACGGCGCTACCGTTTTCCGGCGTAAATGGGTCAATTATGCCGATCAGTTCCAATGGGCATTGGAACATGCAGGTATTAGCGCACCATGGGTGATGCGTATGGATGCAGATGAGTACCTGGAGCCCGGTCTGCTGCAGGAAATTGCCACGCGCATGGATACCGTGCCTGACGGTATAACTGGCATCTATATACGTAGGAAGGTATTGTTTAAAGGAAAGTGGATCCGCTACGGGGGCTTTTATCCGCATACACTGTTAAGGATCTGGCGTAACGGCATAGGAAGTATTGAACAGCGCTGGATGGATGAACACATAGTGCTGTCGGAAGGCACTACCATGCGGTTTGACGAACATATTGTAGACGATAATTTAAACTCTATTCACTGGTGGGTGAACAAGCATAACAACTATGCGATCCGGGAGATGGTGGATTTGCTGAATATCCGCTATGGCTTCTGGCAAACAGACAACCGTTTGCTAAGGGCCCATGGCTCACAGGCAAAGCGTAAACGGTTTCTGAAAGAGAAAGTGTATGCCGCGTTATCGCCGGGTACGCGGGCCTCCATGTACTTCCTTTTCCGTTATGTGCTGCGGTATGGCTTCCTGGATGGGTATAAGGGTTTCTTGTTTCATTTTATGCAGGGATATTGGTATCGTTTACTCGTAGACGTTAATGTACAGGAATTTCAGCAGAAGCTAAAAGGCGATGAAAGCAGGGAGGATATTATGGCATTGTTAAAACAGGATTATAACATTCATATCTGATTTTACATGAAAACCAATCTCGCGACTTTTAATACCGGCACTTACAATGCCGGTCCGAAATGGAAAGTGCTGGCCTGGTACTTTTGTAATTATTATGTGCTGAACAGCGCCTTCCCCTGGCCATATGCATTGAAACGCGGGCTGCTGCGGTTATTTGGCGCCAGCGTTGGCAAAGGGCTGGTTATTAAAACAAAGGTGCGGATCAAATATCCGTGGCGGTTGGTCATCGGGGATCACTGCTGGTTGGGCGAAGGTGTTTGGATAGATAACCTGGCAGATGTAACACTGGGTGATCATGTGTGTATTTCGCAGGGCGCCCTGTTGCTGACAGGTAACCATGACTATAAACAGCCTGATTTTCCCTACCGGTTGGGAGATATTCATATAGAAAACGGGGCCTGGATTGGCGCAATGGCAGTGGTGTGCGCAGGTGTAACCTGTGGCTCGCACAGCGTGCTGACAGTGAATGGGGTGGCTTCGAAAGATTTGCAGCCATGGCTGATCTATTCCGGTAACCCGGCCGCGGCGGTGCGTAAGCGCGATATGGCGGCGCCTCCGGTCACCTTTCTAAATGTAGCGGCTATATGAAAAAAAGCATTATACTGTTACTTTTTATGTGCTATGCGCTTTGTTTAAGGGCACAGCAATGGCTTACAGATTCGCTGGAAATACATGCGGGCGCAACAGGAACGGCGGCCGGTAAAGACTATCAGCCCTTATGGCTGCTCTCGAATCATTTTGGCACTATCAGCGACCGGAAGGGCGATGTATCCACGCAGGTGGGTTTTAGCAACCGGCTGGTATGGAAAAAGGGTTTCTATGTAAAGTATGGACTGGATATATATAACAACGATCAGTTTGGCCACACTTTTATAGAGCAGGGATATATAAAAGCCGGGTATAAAAACTGGGAAATCCGGGGAGGCCGGTACGAAGAAATTATCGGGGAGGTAGACCCTTTACTGGGCAGTGGTTCTATGGGAATCAGCGGCAATGCATTACCCATTCCAAAGATCGGGCTCGCGGTAACAAAATACACCAACGTACCTTTTACCAATGGATGGTTGCAGTTCAGGGGGCTGTTAAGTCATGGCTGGATGGGAAAGGACCAGTTCATCCGGAATGCCTGGCTGCATGAAAAGAATTTTTATCTCCGCATAGGGAAAAACAAACTCAAATTATTTGGCGGCATACAGCACTATGCGGTATGGGGTGGCAGCCGTAAAGATCTTCCGTCTATCACCAGTAACTGGCAGGGATTTATGGATGTGTTGCTGGTGAAAACGAAAGATGATGGCACAGTAGGTAACGCGGATATACAGCCTAACCGGCCGGGCGATCACCGGGGAATTATTGAAGGTGGTATTGATTGGGAGAATGAGCAACTCGCATTACACCTGTATCATCAAACTCCTTTTGAATCCGGTCAGGGTATCGATATACGTAATATAGACCGGCTGCTGGGAATATCTTACACCAACAAAAAAGAACATGGCTGGCTTAGCAAAATAACAGCTGAATTTATTTATACCAAACAGTCGAACGATTTTTATCTGCAGCGGCTAAGGGAAAGCTATTACAACAACGGCGTGTACCTCACCGGCTGGGATTATCACGAGCGCATTATCGGCACGCCATTATTTATAGACCGGAACAGGGGGCAGCATTACTTTCCCGGTATGAAACCCATGAACTGGGATCAGCCAAAGGATTCACTCCGCGGGAAAGGTGGGAACATCATCAATAACCGTGTGGTGGGCGGGCATATCGGGGTGCTTTATCATCTCACAAAAAGAATATCGGGCAAAACATTGATCACCTATACACAGAACTATGGCACTTACACTAACCCGGCGCTTTTTACGCCGGTGAAACGGCAATGGTATACGCTGGAGGAACTGTGTTACCTGCTGCCGGGACGCGGAATTACTGTTACTGCAGCTGTGGCAGTGGATCAGGGCCAGCTGACCAATAACGTTGGGTTTATGCTTGGGTTGCTGTGGAGCTGGAAGAAATAAGATTTAAATATAACGTATATGGGTAAACGAATATTACTGATAGGCGGCAACTTTTCACCGGAGCCAACAGGCATTGGAAAGTATAATGGCGAAATGATCAGCTGGCTGGCGGATAACGGGTACGAATGTACGGTAATTACCTCTTATCCCTATTATCCGCAATGGGAGGTGCAGGAACCTTATCACCGGGCAAAGCATTGGTTTAAAAAAGAGGTTAGCGGCAATACGACCATATACCGCTGTCCGCAATATGTACCGGCGGCGCCTTCCGGCAAGAAACGGATGTTTCAGGATGTGTCTTTTGCGATGTCGGCATTTGTAAAGATGATGCAGCTGGTATGGCAGCGTAAATTTGATATCGTTATAACGGTAGCGCCGCCATTTCACCTGGGGTTGCTGGCGGTGCTTTACAAGCGATTGCGGGGCGCTACTTTTGTATACCATGTGCAGGACCTGCAGATAGAGGCTGCGCGTGATTTACAGATGATCCGGTCGAAACGGCTTATTAGTATGATGTTAAAACTGGAACAACTGATCCTGCGGAGTGCAGATCATGTAAGTAGCATTGCAGACGGAATGATCCGGAAAATAAGCGATAAAACCGGCAGAGAAGTTTTTCTTTTTCCCAACTGGGTGGATGTATCACAATATCATCCGTTAGCGGATAAAGCAGCATTGAAGGAAGCATTTGGTTTTGCGGCCACTGATAAGATCGTATTGTATTCCGGGGCCATCGGCGAAAAGCAGGGACTGGAGGCATTGTTACATGCCGCTGCCGACTGGCAGCATCAACCGGATATCAGGTTCCTGATCTGCGGTTCAGGGCCGTATAAAGTGCGGCTGGAACAAATGGCAGCGCAGCTGGGCTTAAGCAATACTACCTTTTTACCATTACAACCGTCGGGGCAGTTTAATCGTTTTCTCAACATGGCAGACGTACATCTCGTGATACAGAAATCTCATGCCAGTGACCTGGTGATGCCTTCCAAACTTACTACCATATTGGCGGTTGGTGGTATTGCGCTGATCACGGCCAATTCCGGTACGGGGTTACATGAGCTGGTAAGCAGGCATAATATGGGTATACTGGTAGATGCCGAAAACCAGGAGGCATTGCGCACCGGTATTGGAAGGGCCGTATGGGATAACACAACGGACATTGCGAAAAATGCACGGGCTTATGCAGCAGCCCATCTTTCTATTTCGGGTGTGATGACGCGCTTTAAAGAACAGGTAGCGTAGCGCTTTTTATTGATCAACCATCTCTTTCTTATGTTGAACCGGTATCTTAAAATTTGCAGCATCCAGTTGATTGCACTGGACTTTATTTGTTTGAATGTATTGTTTTTTCTCAGCAGTTCCTGGCTGCAACGGTACGACCGTATGCAGGATATAAATGTGGACGTGTTCCTGGTGGTGTCAAATCTTTCCTGGATGGTGGCGCTGTATACCACCGGTATCTATTTTCTTAGTCAGCAGTTGTCGTTTGAACGGATTGCGAGGAAAACGATACAGAGTATTCTTTTGTACCTGTTGTTGCTGTTACTCTTCCTGTTTCTTTCCAAACAATTATATTCCCGTTTGTTCATTCTTATTTATTGCACGGGTTTTATAATGATGGTGTTATTGGGGCGCTGGGTATTTTACCGGGTTACGAGTCACATTCTGCATCGTAGTGGTGTGGAAAAAAAAGTGGTGATACTGGGCTATAATGAGCTGTCGAAAGAGCTGGCGGGTAAGTTGCTGGAAGATAACAGCAACCTGAAATTTGAGGGCTATTTTGAGGAATACAATAATGTGCATGAGCTGTCGTATTATCCGGTGATTGGCAACCTGGAAGCCTGTGTACCGTATGCGCAATCCAATAATATCCGGGAGATTTATTCGACATTGTCGCCGGAGAAATTCCCTTACCTGTATACGCTGGCCAGGGAGGCAGAGTTAAACCTGATCCACTTCCGGTTTGTACCCGACTTTAAATTGTTTGTAAACCGGCAGATCTTTGTGGATTATTTTAATAACATCCCTATCATTTCTTTACGCGCTGAGCCGCTGGATGATATTGCCAACCGGATACGGAAGCGGGTGTTTGATATGGTATTCAGCAGTTTGGTGATCCTGTTTATTTTAACCTGGCTGATCCCTTTGCTGGCGTTGCTGATCAAACTGGAATCGGCCGGCCCGGTGTTTTTTATCCAGTATCGTACAGGTCGTAATAACCAGAATTTTCCCTGTCTGAAATTGCGGAGCATGTATGTGAATAACGATGCCAATTCTAAACAGGCCACCCGCCATGATAGTCGCTTTACGAGGATTGGCCGCCTGTTGCGAAAAACGAACCTGGACGAAATGCCGCAGTTCCTGAATGTGTGGATGGGGCAGATGTCGATCGTAGGACCCCGCCCGCATATGCTGCGCCATACAGAAGAGTATTCGCGTGTGATACAGCAGTATATGATCCGCCATTTTTTGAAGCCCGGTATTACAGGCTGGGCGCAGGTAAGCGGTTTGCGCGGCGAAATCACGGATGAATCACATCTGCGCAGAAGGATTGAACATGACATCTGGTATATGGAAAACTGGTCGGTATACCTGGATCTGCGTATTATATTTTTAACGATCCGGAATACGGTTAGGGGAGAAGAAAATGCGTTTTAACCGTAGTAATGGATCAAATGCTGAATGCCCGGATGTGCCCCGATAATAAAAATGAAGTATTGGAACTAAATATTTAAATTTCAGTACTGAAGTTTAAAATATTCCTATGGAGATAAAAGCCATAATAACAGGCAGTACCGGGATGGTGGGGGAAGGTGTATTGCATGAATGTTTGCAGCATCCGGATGTAAAGGAAGTTTTGGTGATCAACCGCAAACCTTGCGGGGTAAAGCATCCCAAGCTGAAGGAGCTGATCCACAAAAACTTTTACGATATGCTGCCGGTGGCGGCGCAATTGCATGATTACAATGCCTGCTATTTCTGTTTGGGCGTTTCTTCTGTGGGAATGAAGGAGGATGCATACGAGCATGCTACTTACGACCTGACCATGGAAGTGGCCAAAACCCTGGTCACCATGAATACGGATATGGTGTTTTGCTATGTATCCGGCGCGGGTACGGATCGTGACCTGATGTGGGCGAGAATAAAGAAGAAAACTGAGCAGGCATTGCTGCGGCTCCCTTTTAAGGCAGCGTATATGTTTCGCCCCGGCTATATGCAGCCTACCAAAGGTTTGCAAAACACGCAGGGGTTTTACCGGTATATGAGCTGGATGTATCCTGTGTTGCGGCGTGTTTTCCCACAACAGGTGTCATCACTGGCTGAGCTGGGCCAGGCGATGATTAACGTTACCCGCCTGGGGTATCCGCAAAAGGTGCTGGAGGTGAGGGATATCGTGAAAGCAGCGCATACTGTATAAAATGTTGCTAACCTGCGGGATAGCAGCCCACTTTTTATGGGTTGCTACCTGTATCTTTGCATCTTGTTACTTTAACAGTGTAACAGTTGTAGGTTATGAGATGACTGGAATATTCCTATCCCGGGTCCAAATAAAAAAAGGCGGTGCGTAAGCGCCGCCTTTTTGTTTATCTCCCAAAAAATTTGTTACTTCACGTTAAATTGACGCAAACAAAATATGAAGACTTTCCACGAATATAAAAATCCCTCCCTGGCGGTAGACCTGGTGGTATTTGGGTACCACAACAATACCTTATCGGTATTGCTGCTGAATCGTAAGGAAGAGCCGTTTAAGGATTGCTGGACCCTGCCAGGTGGCTTTTTGCAGATGGAAGAAACCTTCCTGGGCACCTGCTCCCGTATCCTGCAAACCAAGCTGGGCATGGATGAGGTGTTCCTGGAGCAGCTGTATTCCTTTGATGCGCCGGACCGTGATCCGAGAGGGCGCGTTATTGCGGTAGGGTATTATGCGCTGATCAACCCGGCTAAATTCCAGGTGGTAGGAGGCAGCATGGCCAACGACGTGCAATGGTTTAATGTCCGGAAAATGCCTGTACTGGGCTTTGACCATAAACAGATTTTCCGGCAGGCACACGAACGGCTTAAATCGAAGATATTATACTACCCGGTTGGCTTTGAGCTGCTCGATGACCTGTTTACCCTCACCGAGCTGCACGAACTCTATGAATGTATCCTGCAAACAACCATCGACCGGCGCAACTTCCGGCGCAAGATCCTGGACGCCGAATATGTGATCAATACCGGCATGAAGCGGGAAGGCCTGAAAAACCGTCATCCGGAACTGTATAAATTCAACAAGCAGCTGAAGAAAAACAACTTCCAGATCAATGTTCCCACTGTATCATAATCATCATTATGGAAAAACATGAATACACCCCACAGATTTTTACCCTGAAAGATTTTCTTTCCCCCGGAGAATGTACCGCGCTGATAGAAAAAAGCGAAGCAATGGGTTACGAGGAAGCCACGGTAGACGTGGGTCACGGCGTACAACGTATGATAAAAGGCGTACGGAATAATGAAAGGGTATTGTATAAGGAGGAAGCTTATGCTACCTTTATCTGGGAACGGCTGAAAGATTTTGCGCCCGAAGGGACAGATGAAAGGAAGGCCGTTGGCGTAAACGAATTGTTCCGGTTTTATAAATACAGCCCCGGACAACGCTTTAAAATGCACAAAGACGGCAGTTTTGAGCGGAATCGTTTTGAAGCCAGCCAATATACTTTTATGATTTATCTGAACGATGCATATACCGGTGGGGAAACCATTTTTGCTTCCGGGGAGATCATCCGCCCGGAAACCGGTACGGCATTGATCTTTCACCATCCGCTGCGGCATGAAGGCTCCCTGCTGACGGCCGGCGTGAAATATGTGCTGAGAACGGATATTATGTACAAATAAAATAGCACATGCCCGCAACCTACGTTATAGGTGATATACACGGTGCACTGAAGGCCCTGCAACAGCTGCTGGACCGGATCGCACCGGAAAAGGAAGATACACTGGTTTTTTTAGGAGATTATGTGGATGGCTGGTCTGAATCGGCAGAAGTGATCACTTACCTGATGCAACTGGAACAAAAGCACCGCTGCATTTTTATTAAAGGCAATCATGACGCCTGGTGTGAATCCTGGCTGCATGGCATTATGCCGGAAGCCTCCTGGCTGAGAAACGGCGGACAAGCAACCGTGTCGAGCTTTAATAAGCTGTCGGCAGCTGAACTGGCCGTACACACCGCTTTCCTGGAGCGCATGCGACTTTATTATACCGACGATAACAACCGCTTGTTTATCCATGCAGGGTTTACCTCCACCCATGGCCCCGCCCACGAAAGGTTTGAACCCATGCTTTACTGGGACCGCAGCCTATGGGAACTGGCGCTCGCAGTAGACCCGCGCATTCCAAAGGAATCGCTGCGTTATCCAAGAAGACTGAAACTCTTTCGCGAAATATATATTGGCCATACACCCAGCGTGAACTATGGGGAAGATATGCCCATGGTGGCCGCGAATGTACATAATGTTGATACCGGCGCGGCGTTTATGGGGAAAATTTCCGCCATGAACGCGGATACCAAAGAGGTATGGCAAAGCGACTGCGTATATCTCCTGTATCCAAATGAAAAAGGCCGGAACGCTTAGGTGTACTCCCTTCGCGTTCCGGCGCTTTAAACACTATAAGACAACTTCTTATTGGATTACTTCCTGCATTCCCTGCATGCCTGCGCCCATATTCTTTCTCTTAAACAGGCTGGCATCTATTTTACCAAACCGGTAAGCAAAGTTCAGGCGTATCATTTGCGGATCTTTTATGCGACTGTAGTATTGCGTGAAATACGGACTTTCGGAATACTGGTCAGACCAGCGGGTTCTGAAAATATCGTTGAAACTCAATGTTACGGAGGCTGCATTGTTTTTCAGGAAACTCTTCTTGATGGCGGCATCTACTCCATAGAAGGAGGCGATGTAACCCTGCGAAGCATTTTGTGATTGCTGCATCGGCGGACCAGCCTGCACATTTTTATTATCATTTACCGGCAGGTTAGTTTTGGACTGATAGGTACCGGTGAGTTGAATTTCGAAATTCAATGGCAGCTTAAAGCTGTTATTGATCTTTCCAAACCAGCTCCAGAGCGCGTCCTGCGATTGCGTGACGTTGCTGGTATTGATTTTGGAATTGTAGAGGTTTACGTTGGTCGACATACTCCACCACTTGGTGATGGTATTCATCGATGTTACCTCCATACCTGCTGAGTAGCTGGAATTAGCATTGATGTAGGTGTTTACCAGCAATTCCTGTCCGTTTACGGGATCCGTTTCCTTGGTCAGGTAACGGGTGATCAGGTTGTTGGTATGCCTGTAGTAGAGAGATGCCAGCAAGGTATTGTTACCTTTGAACGTTTTCAGGTACGACGCTTCCAGCGAAGTGGTGAACTCCGGTACCAGGCCTGGATTACCTTTGGTAATATTCAGCTTATCGGTAGAATCGGTGAACGGTATCAGCTGGAAGAAATTGGGACGATTGATCCTGCGTGTATAGCTCAGCTGCAGTTCCTGGTCGTGTTTCAGCTTCTGGCTTAAAAACAGGGAGGGGAACAAGCTGATGGGATAGTTATTTTTGAAATGTTGCCCGTTGTTGAGCAGGTCGCCGGTATAATTGGAGCTTTCGGCCCTTAAACCTACCTTATAACCAAAATTACGAATGGTGTTAGATACGCTGGCGTAAGCTGCATAAACATTATCGCTGTTTTTGTAATTATTGGAGGCAGCAGGAATCAATACAAATTTATTGTTTTCCTGGTCGAACATATAGTTGTTGAAATTACTCTTCGTATTACGGATAGCAGCTCTCAGTCCTGTTTCCAGCTTTAATTTGCCGGTAAATGGCCTTACATAGTCCGTTTGAATAGTCATAAAGCTTACGGAGCCACCACCCAGGATCTGCTGGATATCGCTGCCGGTAATGCTGCTGCCTAACCCGCTACGATAGCGGTCGGTCCGGTAGTCGGAGTTGTTATCGCTTTTACCGCCGAAATAGTTGAAATCGGCCGTTAGTTCTTCTCCTTCCTTAGGGAACAGGTGTTTCATGCCCAGTACCACACCGTTGGCGTTGAATTTATTGTGGGAAGAAGAGTTCCTTTGACTGAAAGCGCTGACAGGAATGGTTTTTCCCAGGGTGTCTGTGTTGATATTGATGGTTTCGGAAGGGTTCATTTCGCCATGTACCTTGATACCAGCCACCGACAGGGTAGTGCGGTTGGTTACAAACCAGTCGAGGCCCAGTTTACCGAAAACGAAACCGCCGTTGGTTTTGTTGTGGTTATCCTGGTTGATCATGGTAGGAGGCACATCCGCGAAGTTGCTGCGTTCTGTGGTACCGTTGGTGCGGCCCTTCATCTGGTTGCCCATTACGCTGGCGCTGATATTAACCTTATCCTGGCGGAGGTTGAAGTCGCCGCCGCCGTTGAGGGCGCCGCGTTTGTCCACACCGGCGCGCAGGTTACCGTTGTATCCTGTTTTGCGGTTCTTTTTCAGCACAATATTCAGGATACCGGCGCTGCCACCGGAAGCATCGTATTTGGCCGATGGATTGGTGATGACTTCCACATTTTCAATGGCATCTGCCGGGATCTGTTCCAGCGTAAGCGTAGTAGGGCGGCCATCTATGTATAACTGCGGCGCACTGTTACGCAACGTTACATTTCCGTCGATATCTACGTTTACGGAAGGCACATTTTTCATTACGTCGAGGGCGGTACCACCGGCGCTGACGATGTTCTTTTCCACATTAAACACCTTTTTATCGATATCCATCTGCATCAGTGGCTTGGTACCGGCTACGGTAACGCCCTGCAGCTGTGTGGTGCTTACTGCCAATTTTATGTTGCCAAGGTCCTTTTCAAAAGGAGGAAAGCTGATCGCCTGATCGACGGTTTTATAGCCGGTGGCGGTAATTCTCAGCTTCAGGGGGCCTCTTGCCGGCAGCTCTTCCAGGCTGAATTCGCCGTTGCCTTTGGTGAGCGCGCCTTTCAGCAGCTTTTCCTTCATTTTTTTGGTGGCGGAATCCATCCGGTTTTGGAGTATAATTACAGAAGCATAAGCGACGGGTTTTCCGTCCGGGTCAATGATTTTCCCATAAACATGTCCGTTCATGCCCATCGGCATTCTGCCGGCGGCGCCGCCCGGAGCCTGGGCCCAGGCACTCATGGAAAGCAAAAACAGGGTGATAAACAAATAAATCTTTTGCATTTTATATTAAATTCAGATCGTGCAAAAGTATAGCGCAGCAGTGGAATAATAAATTAAATGAGATAAGCGGGAGAAATATTGCTACGAAACTATGGGTTTGTCTTTGCCCAGGATTTTTTTTGCCCAGGATTGTCTTGCCCAGGATTAAACTGATTATGATGATTTACATGATTTTTTTATTGTGATTATAATTTGATTTTAAAAGATTCAGGAAGATATCAATAAAGATTCGCTTATATCTTCCCGAATCTTTTAAAAATCAAAAAAGAAAAAATCATGTAAATCATCATAATCAGTTTAATCCTGGGCAAGACAATCCTGGACAAGACAAATTCCGCGTTACATGTTTTTCCCCGCGATGGCATAAAGTCCTTCCCTGTAGGTATCCCCCACGGGGAGCTCCTGCTCATGCAGGAAAACGCTGTTCTTCCGTATGGAAGAGATCTCTGCTACCGAGATAATATAGGATTTGTGGATCCGGATAAATTTTGCCGGCGGTAACTGCTCCTCCATACCTTTTACGCTCATGCGCGTGATAATCGGCTTATGGGTGCTTTTGAGGTGTATTTTGACATAATCTTTCAGCCCT
The DNA here is from genome assembly GCF_018224885.1 of Chitinophaga hostae. GTDB lineage: Bacteria > Bacteroidota > Bacteroidia > Chitinophagales > Chitinophagaceae > Chitinophaga > Chitinophaga hostae. The sequence continues at coordinate 663,574 of NZ_JAGTXB010000002.1, forward strand.
TCAATCCATACAATATCGGAAAATACTACTTTCAGCAGACTATAATCCACGTTAATAAAAAAGAAGTCGGCCTGTTCCTTGGCGGTTTTGCTGCCGGTTTTGAGCTGGTGAAGCTCCTGCGCCTTGTTGCATGCTTTAATGAAACGCTCCAGCGATACGGGTTTTACGAGGTAGTCGGTCACCGCCAGGTTAAAACCTTCCAGTGCATATTTTTCGTAAGCGGTAATCAGGATCACGATAGGTTTATTGGGCAGTGATTCCAGGAATTGTAAGCCGGTAAGGCCCGGCATCTGTATGTCCAGGAATATAAGATCCACCTGCTGATGCCGTAATATTTCCATGGCCTCAAATGCGTTGGTGCATTTGCCTGTGAGCTGCAGGTAGGGCACCATGCTGATATTGTCTTCCAGCAGGTCGAGTGCTAATGGTTCGTCATCTATGGCAATACACTTCATCATCAGTGGAGATTTAATTGTAAGGATACTATAAACCAGTCTTCTTTTTTTTCAATATGCAAAACATAATTATCTCCATATAATAAATTTAAACGCCTTTTCACATTGGCCAAACCGATACCGCTGGTTTTGTCTTTTATTTCTGAAGAAGTTTCATTGTATTTGTTGCGTACGGAAAAAAATAACATGCCGGGGCGGGTGGATAAATTAACATCTATCCTGGCATCGGTAATCAACCCTGTACCATGTTTGAAAGCATTTTCCACGAAAGGAATCAACAGCATGGGCTCTATTTCGTAATTGCTGTTTGCCGCTTCCAGCGATACGTTGATCACCACATTTTTTCCAAACCGTTGCTGCTGCAAGTCTATATAACTTTGCAGGTATTCCGCTTCCCTTTGCAGGGGTACTTTTTCCTCATCCGCTTCATATAACATATAACGCATCAATGAAGAAAGTTTGATCAGTGAAGGCTCTAATACATCCGACTTTTTGCGGGCCAGCGATACCATGTTGTTCAACACGTTGAACATAAAGTGTGGACTCACCTGTGAACGCAGCAAGGATAACTCCGTTTTCAGGTTTTCATTTTCCTTTGCACTGTTTTTTCTTTCCTGTCTTAACTTGTCAACGATCATCTGAAATGCCGTACTGGCCGACAGCACCGTAAAGAAGATAAAGAACGTAAACAGGATGGTGGGCCGCAGGTCTAAAGGATGCAGGGACTTCAGGATCACCCTTTCAAAGATATACCGGCTGGTGAACATAAAGATAAATACACCCAGTATATACAAAGTATATTTAAAAAATTTCTTCTTATATATCATTTTAGGAATGAACACCCAGGCATTCAGGTAGAAGAATATAACGAGCACCGCATCGGTGTAGTACTGGTAGTTTATCCACGCCTGTTTTTCGTTTATATGCTCCCGTTCCCAGCTTTCATTCGTAGCATGCAGGAGATAGGGCAGCGAGAAAAAAACCAGCCAGGCAACGATATGTCTTACCGCTACCGCCCATTTTTGTTGATACCATTCCTCATTCATGGCGGCAAATTAGGTATTTATATATTTATCGTGTACTGGTTGCGACCAACTGCAATAATTATACGACCAATAGTATTAAATAATGTTTTAATTTTACACGCGAATTCCTGATTACCTCATTTCCCTAAATCCCGGTATATGGCTACTGCTGATATCACCCGCAAAATTGCCTGGAAAGACTTAACCCGCCTGTCTGTCCGCGAAATGCTGATCGAAAACAATATTTCTATTCCCTGGGCGCTGGGTTCCTGGGTGCTGGCCTGGTACGGGTATTACCTGCTGGCATTGCCTTTTTCAGCACTCTTCTTTCTCACGGCATTGCGACAGGTGCACAATGGATTCCATCAATCGCTGGGTACCAATAAACAACTGACCTGGTTTACTTTGTTCTTCAACAGTATTTTAATGATGGCATCTATCCATGCGGTAAAATTTAACCACATCCGCCATCATAAATATTGTTTATCGGAAGAAGATTATGAAGGTAAGTCTGCCGGTATGAGCGCACTGGGGGCCATTTTTTACGGACCTAAACATATGTGGCTCATTCACCGGGTAACCTGGCAGCTGGGCAACCGGAACTATCGCCGGAATATGTTGCTGGAGCTGGGCGCCATCGTCCTCTTTACAGGACTGGTGTTTTATTTCCAGGTACATTTCCTGATGTATCATATTGTGGTGATGATCTTCGGGGAGCTGATGATGGCATTTTTTGCCGTATGGAGCGTGCATCATGACTGTGATCATGATACCATTGCCAGAACGCAACGTACCGGCTGGAAGAATGCGATTACATTCAGTATGTTTTACCACCTGGAACATCACCTGTTTCCGGCGGTGCCTACTATAAAATTGCCGGAGCTGTGTAAGCGTATCGATGAAGCATTACCAGCGCTGGAGAAGAAGAAAACATTCTGATAGAAGGCGCATAAAGCATAAGGGATAAAGCAAAAAGCTATTGAAGCGAATGATTGAGATGAATATTTTTCCGCTCAGATCATTCGCTTCAATAGCTTTTTGCTTTATCCCTTATGCTTTCAGCTTACCATTAACCAATTCCTGTATTCTCCCGGGACCTGTAATTACATTGGCTTTCAGGTCGCTGAGAATAGAGTATAACCCAAAATAGGTGCGGTTTATATAAAGACTGTGCCTGGAGCCACGGGCTACTTTGGAGTCACGGATTTCCTTCATGTTGTACAGCTCATCCATGTAAGCATATATTTCATTGAAGTATGCTTCATTGCCAAAGTCAAAATTTTCGAGGGTAAATGGCAATGTCAGCAAATCGATCATATGCTGGAAAAGACCGGAGAAGAATTCCACTTCTTTAGGGGTATCTGATGGGTGGATCATTTCCAGGTTGGTATAGATCTCATGTCGTCTTTTTTCATCTTTCAGTACTTCCTTATCTACCAGCAGGAAATAGTTTACATAAAAATCTTCCGGAATCTCTTTCACACATCCAAAATCAAAAATACCTACGCTGCCATCGGGGCGCATCAGGAAATTGCCGGGGTGAGGATCGGCATGTACCTGTTTCAGGCTGTGTACCTGGAACTGGTAGAAATCCCATAATGCCTGGCCTATTTTATTTCGTGCTTCCTGGGTGGGATTGGTGAGTAAGAATTCTTTCAGATGCAGTCCTTCCAGCCAGTCCATGGTAATGATCCGGTCCGACGACATGTCCGGGTAATACCCGGGGAACTGCAGGTTGGGAATATGGGCGCATGCCTGGGAGAGTGCTACCGAGCGGCGGAGCTCCAGCTTATAGTCGGTTTCTTCCAGCAGCTTACCTTCTATCTCCTCAAAGTATTTGTCCATATCTACTTCGTTCATACCCACGATGCGGATAGCAAAAGGTTTTACGATACGAAGGTCCGATTTTACACTGTTGGCTACACCGGGATACTGGATTTTTACCGCCAGTATTTTACCATCTTTGGTGGCTTTATGTACCTGGCCTATGGAGGCGGCATTGGACGCCTGCATCTCAAATTTATCGTATAGCTGTGACGGTGATTTGCCCAGCGTTTTAACAAAGGTATTTACTACCAGCGGTCCGCTCAGCGGGGGAGCGCTGTACTGCGACATCGCAAATTTTTCGGTATAGGCCTTGGGGAGCATTCCTTTGTCCATACTCAGCATTTGGGCCACTTTCAGGGCGCTGCCTTTCAGGTTGCTCAGGGTATCGTAAATATCAGCGGCATTGTCCTGGTGTAGTTCTTCCTTTGTAGTGGAAGGATCCATCAGTTTGCGCGTGTAGTGTTTGATATAGTTGGTACCTACCTTAAGTCCGGTCGTAACGAATTTGCCTGCCCTTTCCACCTTGGAGGTGGGTATATTGGATTGCTCTTTCATGTTGCTTATTTCCGCGTAAATATAAATTTGCCAAAGTCCAGCAGGCTATCCAGTGTATTGGATTTGATCAGCTGAAAGCTCAGGTTCACCGCTTTTTCAATGGCGGCATCGGTCATCTCGAACTGGTTGCTGGTATCATCCAGCCAGTATTTGAGCACAAACAGGGCCTGCAGCCAGAAACCGTGCACATATTGATCAGAGATGTATTTTCTTTCCTTGATTTCGCTGGACTGGTATCCTTCTTTTACCAGGTCGCTTACATAGCTGTTGAATGCGTGGCGGAATGTTTCCAGCTTATTGCGGTAAAAGTCCGGCAACCGGAAATGTTTGCGCTGTAAGAGCAGATAGCTGCGGTCTTCTTTCAGTTTCTGTACCCAGAGAAAATAAAATGCCAGCAGTTTTTCCTGCGCATTGTATTGCTGATATACTTCATCTGCCTGCAGCTGTTCCAGCGTTTGCTGGAAGATGGCTAACCAGATGTCTTTTTCTACAGCTTCCAGTGAACTATATTGTTCGTAAAAGGTCGCTTCCGTGATGTCTACAATTTTGCAGAGCGCATAAACAGATACAGGTGCTTTGCCGTTTTCCAGCCAGTACACTTTGTAAGCGTTGCGGATGAGCTGTTTGTCCATGAGAAAAAGTTTTACTATTGTTGAAATGGCCCGTCCGGAGCGGGTTCCGGAGGTTAATATTGCGGGCGTATACAAATTTACGTCATGCACTGTTATAAACCCTTTTTTATCCGTCTGCGAAATGTTAAAATCTATCGTAAAAGCAATAAAATTGCTATGATAAAAAATGTATACCGGTATTTGAAAAATACCCATATCTTTGCAGCCGAATTCCTTACTCTTCATTTTTAAAATGCAGGGAATCATGACAGAACATTCACACATATCGCCCCTTTCGCTCATTGCCTGATCAGGCAAACGCAGTGTTTTTACTTTTGCATAAGCAGGAAAAATAGCTTTTAGCAGTTAGCTATTAGCTTTTAGCAGTTGCTATTAGCAATTGGTTGTTAGCAATTAGCTTTAGACACCAGGCAACTACTAAAAGCTAACTGCTAATAGCTAATAGCTATTTGTTTGCCCCTCAGCGTTGCCGCGAAAGCTATTCCGTTACGGAACAATATGCTCATTTAATTATATCATGATCACGCAGGCAGACCTGCCTGTGCCGGCATTGTGCGCGCCGGAAAGTCGCACCCAATACACTTTTTATGGGAAGCATAAAAACAAAGGAACTTAGTAAAATAGGTTATACAAACGACCAGGCGAGAAGCCTCGTTATCAATATTATCTCCAGGCATTTCAAACATCATAGCAAGCCGGAGATCATCGAATTATTAACAAACATAAAATCGGATCCGGCAAAATACCGGGCGGATGAAGTGTTAGGCAAAATTGCGGACACTTTCCTGGATGAACCGGTGGAGTGTAATTTCCAGTCTTATGATTTACTGGAGAAAACAGGACAGCTGAAAATATACGGCGCCAAAGAAATAGAACGTTCTGCCAAACAACAGATGGAACTGGCCATGTCTTTGCCGGTAACGGTACAAGGCGCTTTAATGCCGGATGCACATACCGGTTACGGCTTACCTATCGGCGGCGTACTGGCTACCCAAAATGCTGTGTTGCCATTTGCGGTGGGCGTAGACATTGGTTGCCGCATGGCGCTTACCATCCTGGATGAAGGAGAAAGTTTCTTAAAACGTTTTTCACACCAGGTGAAAGTAGCGTTGAAAGACTATACGCACTTTGGTATGGAAGGCGGACTGGCGTTTTCACAGGAACATGCTGTATTAGACAGCCCCGTGTTCCAGTTTACGGAACTGTTGAAAAAGTTACAGGCCAAAGCGGCGCGGCAGTTAGGATCATCCGGTAGCGGGAATCACTTTGTGGAATTTGGGTTAATAGAACTGTATGAAGACAATGCCCTGCAGTTACCTCCCAAAAAATACCTGGCGTTGCTGTCGCATTCCGGCAGCCGGGGATTGGGCGCTAATATTGCGCAGCACTACACCCGTATTGCCATGGATACCTGTAAACTGCCAAAGTCGGCGCAGCAGCTGGCCTGGCTGGATATGAACAGTGAAGCAGGACAGGAATACTGGCTGTCGATGAACCTGGCCGGCGATTACGCCAAAGCCTGTCACGACCGCATCCATGCCAATCTCACCAAAGCGCTCGGTTTGCAGGCGCTGGCCAAAGTGGAAAACCATCACAATTTTGCCTGGGAAGATACCCTGGCAGATGGTCGCGCAGTGATTGTTCACCGCAAAGGAGCTACGCCCGCGCATGCCGGTGAAATGGGCATCATTCCAGGCAGCATGTGCACCGCCGCTTACCTCGTAAAAGGCAAAGGAGTAGACAACGCGTTGTATTCCGCTTCACATGGTGCAGGCAGGGCTATGAGCCGTAAAAGAGCCAAAGAAAACATGACCGTATCCGGTTTAAAGAAAATGCTGTCCGGCGCAGGCGTTACCCTGATCGGTGGCAGCGTGGAAGAAAACCCCCTCGCATATAAAAACATCGAAGATGTGATCAATGCGCAGCAGGATTTAGTAGATATAGAAGGCAGGTTTATGCCCGCCATTGTAAGAATGAATAAAGACTAATATTATGGAACAGGCAATTATACAGATCACCTCCGGCCGCGGCCCTGCAGAATGTTGCAGGGTAGTGGCCAGGGTACAGGAACTCATCATTAAACAAGCCAGGGCGGCATCTATCGACATACAGGTGCTCGAAAATATAAAAGGCGATATCAACGGCACACTGCTGTCGGCCACGCTGTTGGCCAAAGGCAGCCAGTTGCCCGCACTCATCAAAGAATGGGAAGGCACTATTCAATGGGTGGCAACAAGCCCCTACCGTAAAATGCACAAACGTAAAAATTGGTTTGCAGGTGTAACGGTTTTCGATGTGAAAAAGCAGTTGCAATGGAATCCGAAAGACGTGGTACTGGAAACCTGCCGCGCTGCAGGGCCTGGCGGGCAGCATGTCAACAAAGTGGAAACAGCCGTTCGCGGTACACACCGGCCCAGTGGTTTACAGGTGCTGGCGATGGACAGCCGTTCCCAGTTACAGAATAAACAGTTGTGTCTTGAACGCCTCGCGGCAAAGTTCCTGGCGTGGCAAACGGGATTGCTGATGAGCCAGCAGCAAAGCCGGTGGCAGGAACATAATGAACTGGAAAGAGGAAAGGCAGTGAAAGTGATCAGGGAGCGGTTGTAAAGTCTTTACTCCCTGGCAAAAGAAAAAATTGCTATTTTTATAGCATCTGCCGGATATCAACCAACTACCACGTGGAGGATCAAAGTGACATAGCGCTATTAAAACGACTGCAACAGGCTGATGAAGCGGCTTACACCGAAATATTTCATCGATACTGGGAAAAATTGTACGCCATCGCGTATAACCGTTTGCGTATACGCACGGCTGCGGAAGACGTAGTGCAAGAGGTATTGGCCAGTCTCTGGGTGCGGAAAGATGTGCTTGAAATACGCCATCTTTCCGGCTACCTGGCCACCGCTACCCGCTACGCCGTATTCCGGCAGATCAGCCGCTTATTGCCCGATCAGCCACTTGATAACCCGGATGTAGTGCGGCAGCTGGTGGAAGATCCGGATATGAGCCACCTCGATTTCTGTCGTTTGCAGGAAAGACTGGGTGTGGAAATTGCCGGTCTGCCGGAAAAATGCCGCCTCGTTTTTTTATACAGTCGCCGCGAACAGTATAGCAATAAAGAAATTGCCGCCGCCATGCAGCTGTCGGAAAAAACCGTAGAAGCCCATCTCACCAAGGCATTGAAGCATTTGCGTCTGCGTTTGAAAGACGTATATCCCTACCTTTCTTTCCTTCTCTGAAAATTTTTTTGACCCGGACTAAGGGTAGCAACCCTATTTCTGTACTCTACTATTATGCAGCATTTAAAAGACCTGATCCAACGTTATCTGAAAGGCAACGCCACGCCCGAAGAAACCGGTGCGCTGAATGAGTGGTACGATAGCTTCGACGACAGTGAGGTATCCCTGCCGCTGGAGCCGGGAGAAGATCGTCAGCAGCTGGAACAGCGTTTACTGAACAGGCTGCGGCCTGCCATGCAGCCGGTACGGGCTCAAAAACCTTTTTACCGGCGTTATGCGGCGGCGGCAACTGTGGCTGTACTGGTAGCCGCTGCGGGAATAGCAGTACTGCAACACCGGAACGCATCTCCCCCAAAAAATATAATTGCTACGCATCCTGCCACGAAAGAAGTGCTTCCTGCCAATAAAAAAGCAATGCTCACGCTGGGCGATGGCAGCACCATTGCGCTGGATGATGTGGCCAACGGTGCCCTTGGGAAACAGGGAGGCGCCAGGGTGGTTAAAAATACAGGCGGACAGCTCTCTTACGAGGCTGATCATGCAGGCGGAGAGGCCGTGTATAATACCCTCACGGTGCCCCGTGGTGGTCAATACCAGGTGGTGTTGCCGGATGGCTCCAAAGTATGGCTCAACTCCGCTTCTTCATTGCGTTACCCTACTGCCTTCAATGGCGCGGAAAGAAAAGTAATCCTGCAGGGGCAGGCCTATTTTGAAATAGCCGGAAAAGCTGCTCAGCCTTTTAAAGTACAGGCCAATGAAATGGAGGTAGTGGTACTGGGCACACGGTTCGATATGATGGCCTATGCGGATGAACCTACTATCAATGCTACCTTATTAGATGGAAAAATAAAAGTACAGGATAAGATCCTGCGGCCCGGTCAACAGGCGGTGCTGGCACTTGCCGGGCATCAGCTTACCATTGGCGAAGCCGATGTAAATAAAATTATGGCCTGGAAGAATGGCCTCTTCGTGTTTAATAATATGGACCTTCCTACCATCCTGCGGGAAATAGTCCGCTGGTACGATGTGGAAATTGTATACCAGGCTACACCCGGCAAAGAGCTGTATGGTGGAGGGATCAGCCGGAATCTTAATTTATCAGCCGTGTTGCACGTACTCGAGGAAAACGGAACCAACCACTTTAAAACAGATGGGAACAAAGTAATTGTATTACCATAAAAGAGATAAAGAAAACGTATGAAATAAATTGTTGAACAATGGAAAAACCGGAGGTGGTGACAACACCCCCGGCTATAGTCCAGCATCCTGTAAGATCGGTCGAATGATCATTTAAGAATTCTAAACCTTATTAAAAGTATGCATTTAAAATTTAAGGAGAATCCATTTCTCCCCAAGGGACTTTTATTAACCAAAATTTTGCGGGTTATGAAAATGACCACCTGGCTGATCCTGGTTGCCTGCTTACATGTAAGCGCCAGGACTTTTTCACAACAGGTTACCCTCTCTGTGAAAAATATGCCGTTACAAAAAGTGTTTGCAGAAATAATCCTGCAATCGGGCGCCACCATCGTGTACAACGAGTCGGCCCTTAAAAACACGCTCCCCGTTACCTTACAGGTAAGCGACGCTTCAGTACAATCAGTGCTGGAGCAATGTCTGCAACATCAGCCCGTTACTTTTATGATCAGCGATGGCGTGTTCGTGATCCGTCCCAAATCGCCGCCGGCAGCGCCGGCAGCAGATACATTGGGCAAGATTTCCGGTACGGTAAAAGCGCCCGATGGCACTCCGCTTCCCGGTGCTACCGTGATAGTGAAAGGTACCACAAGGGGGAACGCTACCAATAGTGGCGGACAATTCGTCGTTGCTGCCAACCCCGGCGAAATACTGGTGTTTACATTTACCGGCTACGATAAACAGGAAATGCCCGCCCGGCAAGGAATGCAGGTGACGCTGCAAACCAGTAACAGCCAGCTGGACCAGGTAGTGGTAGTGGGCTACTCGGATAAGAAAAAAAGTGAACTCACCAGCGCTGTAACGGTAGTAGATGCCGCTAAACTGAAAGACGTTACCACCAACGATGTAGCCACCATGCTGCAGGGCAAGGTGGCGGGTCTGCAGGTGGTGAGCAGCTCCGGCGTTCCCGGCGCTGCCGCTGAAATCCGCATGCGGGGCATCTCTTCGGTAAATGCCTCCCAAACACCGCTGGTAGTGGTAGATGGAATTATTGGCGGTAACTACGACCCTAACGACATCGAAAACGTTACAGTATTAAAAGATGCCGGCGCTACCGCCATGTATGGTTCCCAGGCCAATGCCGGTGTACTCATCATCACCACCAAAAGAGCCGCCTCCGGGAAAACACGATTCCAGGCAAAAATCACCACCGGTTTCCGCACACCCGATTTCGGCACCATGGATATGATGAACGGCAGCGAACTATACGAACGGCAGAAAGAATATTACCGCGATTATATTCCCGGCGCCGCCGACAACTCCTATAAAATTGATCTCCTGAAATTTTACAACGAACGCCCGCTGTCTCTCAAAAACCAGAACTATAACTGGTTAACAGACATGTTCCGCCGCGCGCCGATGCAGAATATATACCTCTCCGCCAGCGGTAAAACGGAAAAAGCAGATTACTACCTGGGCCTCTCTTACTACAACGAGAAAGGCACCTTTATGAATACCAATTACCAGCGGGTAAACCTGCGGGCAAACGCTACCTATCATTTCACCAAAAATATCAGCTTAACCAATAACATCAATCTCAGTGGTTCCTTTGGTAAAACATACGACTACAACGATATGTATTATGCCTATCTCAACATGCCCTGGGATAACCCGTACGATAGCAGCGGCAATGCCATGTATGTAGATGGCAACTCCCCGTTTAAGTGGTGGTCGCGCGATAAAGTAAACCCCATTCATACCATCCGTAATTCCGAACATCCCTATAAAAATTTTGATGTGAACTACGACATGGGACTGAACATCGGTATCACAAACTGGCTCACATTTGCCAGCACCAACCGTTTGTCGCTGGGATATAACAAAAACAAAACCTGGTATTCCCCCACGGTAGCAGGCCAATATCACGGAGATGGTTTTCTCAATGAAGGGAGTACACTTAATTATGGCTATGTGTCCAACAACCTGTTGAAGGTAGATTTTCACATGGGGGATCATCGTATCAGCGGTTTGGCCGGTGTGGCATTTGAAGGCAGTAATACAGACCTGATGGGCGCTTCCGGAAAAGGATTACCGGTGGGTTTAAAAGTGCTGAATGTTGTATCCAGTCACCAGGTGGTAAACGGTAGTGTAAATGAAGCCATCATACAATCCTTCATTTCGCAGCTCAACTACAGCTACCTCGATAAATATTTTGTAACAGGTTCCTTCCGTGTGGATGGCTCTTCCAATTTTCCTTCCAGCAACCGTTACGCTTCCTTCCCTTCGGTATCTGCCGCGTGGTTGATGAGCAATGAGGATTTTTTGAAAGACAATGAAGTTTTCACCAATGTAAAACTCCGGGCCAGTTACGGGGTTACCGGTACGCAAGACATTGGCTCGTCGCGTTACCTGGCACTGTTTTCATTGTCCAGCCAATATAATTCCGGTACGGCTGCCACTCCTTCGCAGCTACCCAGCCCTAACCTCACCTGGGAAAGTAAATACCAATGGAATGGCGGACTCGACATCAGTTTGTTTAAGCGTATAGACCTGAGCGTAGATGTCTACAACAACATCACCAAAAACCTGTTGCTGCAGGTATCCCAGCCACTGTCTGTCGGTTTTGAAACCAGGTGGGAGAACGTAGGAGAACTGGTGAATAACGGGATAGAACTGGGGTTAAGCACCCTGAATATCCGCAGCGGGAAATTCCAGTGGAACACCGATTTCAACATTAACTTCAACACTAACAAGCTGCAACAGTTTCCGGCCAATATTATCAATACGCAATCTACCTGGAGCATTTCACAGATCTACCGCAATGGTGGTAACCTCTATGAATTTTATATGCCCAAATGGTTAGGTGTGGATAAACAAACCGGTGCGCCCCTATGGGAAATAGTGGATAAGGATGGCAGCAGGAAATCCACTTCCGATTATGCCAGCGCCACTTACCAGGAGGTAGGTTCTGCCCTGCCGAAATTCCAGGGAGGTATGACCAATACCTTTGCCTGGAATGGTATTTCGCTAGGGGTGAATATCTATTTCCTTTCAGGCAACAAAGTATACAGCAACAACCTGCGCTTTGTGGAAAACGATGGAAATGAGCCTTACTACAACCAGGTGAACCTGCCCAAAGGCAGCAGTACCTGGAGTAAACCCGGCGATGACGCTACTGAACCCAGTCCGCAGCATTCAGCAAATTCAACGCAAACGTCTACACGCTTTTTAAAAGACGGCAGCTTCCTGGCATTGCGCAATATCAGTTTGAGTTATGAGCTGCCACGTGCATTGGTGAACAGGTTAAAGATGGATGGCATTACCGTAGGTTTTACCGCCGACAATGTGCATACGTTTACCAATTTTCTTGGGCAGGACCCGCAAACCACCATCACGCCTGGTTCACAGGTGATGCCCGGTGTATCGGATTTCAAGTACCCGAACAACCGCCAGTACCTGTTCAACATTAATTTCAGATTTTAAAATGCCTGTCATGAGATCAGCTATTATAATATTGATACTGCTGCCGTTGCTGTTATGGCAAACCGGTTGTATGAAAGATGTAAACCCCAGCGATGCGCTGACTACAGAAACAATTACCAGTACGCCTGACGGGTTGAAAAATGCGGTGAACGGCGCGTATTCGCTGCTAAAAGACCATGTGCCGTTTAATGGTACTACCGACGATAACAATATGTACCTGCGGCAATATTTCCAGCTGTCAGATTTCGCCAGTGATGATATTGTATGCGGACAAACAACAGAGGACCCGTTGTTTTACAGTTTCTCGCTGGATCATTCTCCAACGCAAACGAATACACGGTATTTCTGGTATATCTCCTATAAGATCATTAACGATGCCAACACCGTAATAGAAGCGGTGGAGAAGCAGGCTAACCCCGACGCCACCACGCAGCAGCTGTTGGGTGAATGTTATTTCCTGCGCGCGTTCAGTCATTTTAACCTGGTGAAATTATTTGCGATGCCTTATACACAAAATCCGGGTGCTGCGGGAGTTATTCTCCGCACGTCGACCAGTGATCCGGGGCAAAAGGCAAGAGCCTCTGTAGGAGAGGTATACAAACAGATCATTGGGGATGCACAGCGCGGCGCCGCATTGATGGGGCAGGCAAGGGGGCCGCAGTATGCCTCCCGGGAGGCTGCATGGGCATTGCTTTCCAGGGCATATTTGTATGAGGGCGTAAACGACAGTACCATTTATTATGCCAGCAAGGTAATTGATGGCGGCCGCTACACGCTCACCACCGGCGATACTTATCCGGGTTTGTTTGCCAATGCGATGACCGGCAGCGAAACCATTTTTTGCGCCGCTTTTACACCACTGGACGATTACCGCAAATTCGGGTCAATCGCTTCCATGATCTATTCTGATGGTAACTCCGGCTGGGGAGAAGAATTTGCGTCTGCTTCGCTGAGGGATACCATGTTGGCCAACCCCGAAGATGTGCGCTGGAAGTATATTGTGCCGTTGAAAGATGATAATGGCGTATTGCAGCAAAAGAATGGTATCGACGTTTATTATATCTCGAAATTTTCGGGGCAGGATAAAAGTCCTACGTTGAGTTCACCGATCTTGTTCCGTTTGGCGGAGCTGTATCTTAACCGGGCGGAGGCCAGTGCCAAAGCGGGGAATACGGCGGCGGCCCTGGATGATGTGGATATGATCCGCCGCAACCGGGGTTTAACCAATGCGCAGTATCACCGCCAGCTGCCAGCCGGTAAATCGGCGCTGGATATAGTATTGAAGGAGCGTCGCCTGGAGCTGGCTTTTGAAGGGCACCGCAGTTATGATATCTACCGGAATAAAAGAACAATGAACAGAACCTACTGGGGCTATCACCTGCCGGGTTTAAAGCAATCGGATATAAAACCATCGAATCCTTCCGGTTATGCCGGTATGATGATACAGCCGGATAATCCGAAGATCATCTATTACATTCCGATCGATGAAATAGAAACCAATAAACTGTGCACCCAGAATCCTTAAAATGTTTCAACATGCAACAACCACTCCGCTATATATTCCTGCTGCTGTTTGCAGCGTCTGCCTGTAAAAAGGATGATACCAAACCCGCTCCGGTGGTGGTATACACCATTGAAGTAGATGGTAACAAAGTAACGTTTAATAACACTACTACCGGCGCCACTTCCTGGAAATGGGATTTTGGCGACGGCGCCACCTCCGCTGAGCAAAGCCCGGTGCATACCTATAAAGGTAAAGGCAAGTATGTGCCTACCCTGTATGCTACTTCGGGAGATGGGGTAACGGCAGAAGGGTCGACGGTTATACGGATTTCCAAAACGTCGCCCGTGAAACTGAATGATAACAGCCTGGCCGACTGGGATACCATCAGTGTAAATATGATGATGGCAGGGCCGAAAGGCGGTGTATTTAAGAAGGCCAAATTTGATTACGACGGACAGAACATGTACTTCTATGTGGAAATGGCCGGCAAACAATCTGACGGGGTGATCTTTGATATGTATATCGACAGCGACAATAACGCAGGCACGGGGTTACTGACTTCCCTGTTTACCGGTGGCGCTTACGATGTATTACTGGAGGGGCAGCTGTTGCTGAAACTGTCGACAGCAGCTATTCCAATGGCGATGTATTATCACAACGGACCACAAACCGGTTTCACTTTTGATCCGCAGTCCGGCACCGATTTTTATACACTGGGTACGGTGGCGGAGGCCAATGGAGTCATCCGTTTCGAAGGAAAGCTGGACCGTTCAAAAATAAAAGGTTTTACGGGGGCGGCTATACGTATCGGTATGGTGGCTACTACCAGCGACTGGGGCACCCAACTGGGAACTATTCCTGACGAGGGGGCGTCCTCTTTTTTATTAAATATGCCGGAATAATTATTATTTTAAGCCTACAATCAGGACAATGAACAATACCACCAACGTCAACCAACGATTGATTTCCCTGGATGTGATGCGCGGACTTATCATGATTCTCCTGGCCGGAGAAAGCGCCCGCATATATGAATCCATATCACAACTGCATCCTCCCGGCATTGCCGGCAGTATCATAGAACAGTTCTTTCATCACCCCTGGAATGGCCTGCGGGCCTGGGACCTGGTGCAACCTGCCTTTATGACGATGGCCGGTTCCGCTATGTATATTTCTTATTATTATAAGACACAAAAAGGGGTAACCTGGTCACAAAACTTCCGGCATATTGCGCTACGTTGTTTAAAGTTGTTTATATTTGGGACCGCTCTTCATTGCGTATATGCCGGACGGTTAGTATGGGAGTTATGGAATGTGCTGACTCAACTATCCGTTACAACCATTATCGCTTATCTGATTATACGCCGTTCCTATGGATTCCAGCTGGGTGTAAGCCTTTTATTATTGCTGGCGACCGACCTGCTCTATCGTTTTGTTTTGTTACCTGGTTATGATCAGCCTTTTGTGCAGGATCATAATTTTGGTTCTTTTATAGATATGGTGCTGATGGGAAAATTAAATGACGGTGGCGGTTGGGTCACTATTAATTTTTTACCTACAGCAGCCCATACCATATGGGGGGTGCTTGCCGGGAAGTTGCTGATCAGCAGCCGTTCTTCCGGGCAAAAGATCCGGATATTGCTGGCTGCGGGAGCAGTGGGGCTGATCACCGGTTTCGGGCTGGATTGGGCAGGGATTACCCCCATTATCAAACGGATTGCCACTGCATCCTTTACGCTGGCCTCCGGGGGCTGGGTGATGTTGTTGCTGGCTTTCCTGTACTGGGTGATCGATGTAAAACAAAATATGCGCTATGCGTGGCTGGCCACCGTGGTGGGGATGAACGCCATTTTTATTTACCTGTTTTTTGAAACAGTAGGAGGGCAGTGGGTGAATCCTGTCACCGGTATTTTTGTAAAAGGGTTTACCGGTATGGTGGGTATCCCGGAGGGGATCAGGGAAATAATATCGGCTTTTGTGGTGCTGGGGCTCGAATGGGGTCTGTGTTACTGGTTATATAAGAAAAAAATCTTCTTTAAGTTATAAGCTGTCTACTGAAACCCCCTGTGAAAAAAAGCTCCGGTACACAATACCGGGGCTTTTACTTTTTTTACCGGCTCCCTTATGTTTTTACGAATTTATTATTTACCTTGATTTCAAATTAGTAGTCATAGGCCAGAATCTTTAGTGTCACAAAGTGAACGATGGAAGTAAACAATATCTTCCAGCACCATTTTAAATCATCAGTACCTGTTCCAGCCGTTTGCTATATGGTAAACAGGTAGGTTATGTGTTTATACCACGTGTAATGTATTATTACTAATAAGGCTGTCTTGTTAAATGAATCATTCTTCAGACATAGAATTGGTGCAGCGGTTAAAGGAGGGTGACGCCACCGCCTATGATGCTTTGTTTATGAAGTATCATAAGCTGCTTTGCCTGAATGCCTATTGGTTTCTGCGCGATGAAGCGGAAGCCAACGACCTGGTACAGTCATTCTTCCTCGATATTTGGGACAAAAAATTATATCTTCAATTTGATGGCGATGTAAAGGGTTACCTGCATCAGGCCATCAAAAACCGTTGTCTTACTTTGTTAAAAAAGCAAAAGGCGGAACGGGAAAAGCAGGCCGCATTTACGCAGTTGCAGGAAGAAACCTGTATCAGCAACCCGGAAATGTTGCCCGATTATTACAAACAGGTACTGACGGTGATCAATGATATGGCAATACAGAAGCGGTCTGCTATACAAATGGTGTATATCCAGGGGAAGCGATACCAGGAAGCGGCAGATGAGATGGGTATCAGTATCAATTCCTTCAAAACCCATCTGAAGCGGGGCTTGAAGGTATTACGTCATGCAATCACTCATAAAGGGTATTAGCCCGCGTTTTGTTAACATCATGGAACTCGCATCGGAAAAAATATTTGAATTATACATACAACGTTTGTCGGGGACACTTTCGGCAGAAGAGGAAAGCTATGTGCAAACGCAATTGCGGCAGGATGCTGCATTCAAAGCACAGTGGGACTTGCTGGTAAAGGAAGATGAAACCATGAACGCCGGTGGTTACCTGCAACGTATTAATTCCGATGCTGCGCTGGAAGCCATCCGGGAACAACGGCAACCGCCGGTTGCTGACAAAGTAGTGCCACTGAAAAAGCTACTGATAGCTGCCGCCGTGATCTTATTATTAGGCAGCAGCACTTATGTATTCTTCTCCCGTAATAATAATACCGGCAAACAGCCACTTAGTGCCAGCACTTTTATACAGCAACAAAAACAGCCGGTGCGGCTGCTCACCAGTAATGGTGATGCGGTAGTGCTGAGTGGCGACAGCAGTCACAAAACCATTGCCTTAAACAATGCCACGCTGACCACCAGCAACGGCGCCTTACAATATACCTCTTCCGATACGGTGCAAAATACATTGGATGTTCCTGCCGGTGAAAGTTACCGCCTTACCTTGTCCGACGGTACAGAGGTATGGCTGAATGCCGCTACCCGGCTGCGTTTTCCTTTCCGTTTCGGAAAGGCATCCCGGGAAGTATATGTAGAGGGAGAAGCTTACTTTAACGTGGCGAAGGATGCCGGGCGTCCTTTTATCGTGCGTACCGCCCTGAACAGCATCCAGGTGCTGGGCACTGCATTTAATGTGAATACTTACCATGCAGGTACGGTGAAAACGGCACTGGTAACAGGCAGCGTTATTGCCCGCGGCAAAGGCGGCGAGCAACAAACCCTGCAGCCAGGCATACAGGCCGACTATGGCGCCGATAAAGGATTTACGACCACCCATTTTGATGCAGACGAGGTATTATCCTGGCGCACTGGCGTATACTATTATTACCATATGCCGCTTGGGCCACTCATAGAAGAAGCGTCCCGTTTTTATGGCGTGCGTTTTATGGTGGACAAGGATAAATTGGCCGGTAAATCCCTCACAGGATTGATGGACAGGAAAAGACTGGATGATTTTTTATCCGATCTTAAAACCACCGCGCATATCGAATACCAATTGTCTGGTAATGAAATTACACTGAAGTAATCAACACCACCCTCAGATAACGTAGTAAGATTGTCGCCCGCGTTAAAAAACGGGATCGCTGTTCCCTGCCCTATGGCGGGGTTATCGCTTTTGGCGCTATACACAACACATTTATGGTTCTAAAAAAAAAGTTAAGTTTTGCTGTCACCCGTTTTTGCAAAATCGATGTAGTTCTATTGACAAGCATTTGTAAATGCCATTTGCTGTATAATCACTTTAACTTGTAAACAATTCCCGAATGAGAAAAAGTATACGCCACTACCAACTGGCTATGCGAAAAGTGGTACGCTTACTTGTGCTATGTGGCCTTGTATGTACTTCATTTTTTAGTGTACAGGCACAAACCTCCACGCCTTCGTTACAGTCTGTTGTTACCGTTAAGGGAAATGATGTATCACTGTTGCAGGTATTCCGTGCTATCAAGAAGCAAACGGGGCTTACACTGGTATACAGCAACCAGCTGCTGAATGATGCGGAAAAAATTTCGCTTGATTTCAGAGGCGCCAAACTGGATGATGTACTGAATTTTATTTTCAAAAGTAAAAACATCAGTTACGTTATTCAGCGGAACCGTATTGTGCTGGATAAAAAGGCAGCAATACAGGAACCGGTGACAGCCGCCCCCGGCAATACGCCGGACGAAAAGCAGGCAGAATGGCTGATCCGGGGCCTGGTAATGGATGCCGATGGCAACCCCCTGCCCGGTGCAACTATTTCCGTAAAGGACTCGAAGAAAGGTACTGTTACTGATGTAATGGGCGTTTTTTCCATCAATGCAGCCAAGGATGATATCCTGAAAATTGCCATGATGGGAATGAAACCTGAAGAGGTGCGGGTGAGCAGCCAGAAAACACTGAAGATCAGTTTATCCGCTAAAGTAGATGAGCTGAATGAAGTAGTGGTGGTGGGATTTGGCGCACAGAAAAAGGTAACCGTAACCGGTTCCGTAGCATCTGTAAATATGGCGGATATGAAAACACCGGTTCGTTCCTTAACGAACGCCCTGGTAGGAAAAGTAGCCGGTATTATTTCTATGCAAAGCGGTGGTGGCGAGCCAGGCTATGATAATCCCAACTTCACCATCCGCGGGATTGGAAGTTTTACAGGCAGCACCTCTCCGCTTATTATTGTGGACGGTGTGCAACGCGAAGATGTTAACAGTACCTATGGCGGTGCTTTTAACAATATAGACCCTGAAGATATCCAGAGTATTTCGCTGTTGAAAGATGCCTCTGCAACAGCTGTATACGGCGCCAAGGGCGCTAACGGCGTGTTGATCATTACCACCAGGCGGGGTATTGCAGGTAAACCCAAAGTATCTGCCAAAGCGGAAACCGGTTTCAGTGGCCTTACCCAGTTGCCGAAAATGCTGGACGGCGTGAGCTATATGAAACTGTACAACGAAGCGCAGGTAAATATGGGCAACAACCCAACCTACTCTGATGAAACGATCCGGAAAACAGCCAGCGGACTGGATCCCTACCTGTATCCGAATGTGGACTGGCTGAATACTATTTATAAGAAATGGGCATCCATGACCAATGCCAATGTAAACGTAAGCGGTGGCGGAGAAGCCATGCGCTATTATGTTTCCATGTCCTTCTATAACCAGGATGGTCAGTATAATGTATCCAAAGTTGATTATAACCCTAACCTGAATTTTAAAAGATATGATTTCAGAAGCAATGTAGATCTGAATGTCACCAAAACAACCCTTCTTTCTCTTAACCTTGCTTCGATGCTGGTGAACAGCCGTTATCCCGGCAACTCCGCCGGCGCTATCTGGTATTCTGCCTATGGCACCAATCCTATTTCATTCCCTGTTCAATACCCCGGTAATAAATGGGCTGGCCCCAGGAATAACGGTGGTACCAACCCTTTTAACCTGGTGCAGAATTCCGGTTACAGTACCGAATTCAGACCTTCCATACAATCCGTATTAAACGTTAATCAAAAACTGGATGCAATAGCTGCAGGTCTGAGCGCCAATGTGAGATTTTCATTCGACACCTACGGTGAATTTGATAATAGCAGAACAGGTTTGAATGACCTCTGGTTTGCTGACAGAAGAAATGAAGATGGCAGCCTGAATTTTGAACGCACCCGCACGGGAAACACTTATCTCGGTTATAGTTCCTCTTCCTCAGGCGAACGTATGATGTACCTGGAAGGAACGGTTAACTATGACCGCAGCTTTGGCAAACACAATATCGGCGCTTTGCTGGTAGGAGCTATCCGGAACAGACTGATCGGATCAGCGGGTGAACTGAAAACGGCGATTCCTTTCCGTAGTCAGAATACAGCTGCAAGGGTTACGTATTCCTATATGGACAAATACCTGGCGGAGGTGAACATGGGGGCCACCGGTTCTGAAAACTTTGAGAAAGGGAAAAGATGGGGTTATTTCCCCGCAGCCTCATTAGGATGGGTGATTTCCAAAGAAGATTTTTTTACTCCGCTGACGAAAACAATCAGTTTGCTAAAGATCAGGGGTTCTTATGGTATGACAGGTAATGACCTTATTGGTAATGGCGATAGATTTGGTTACCTGACTTATATAGATGGCGCTAACGGTACTTCATTTGGCGGATCCGGTACACCTACCTATTATGGTGGTATAGCCGCTACTGTTATCGGTACCCAAAATCTTACCTGGGAAAAATCAGCTAAAACAAATATCGGCCTGGAACTGGGCTTCTGGAATAAGTTGAATTTTGTAGTAGATGCCTTCCGTGATAAAAGAACTTCCATTTTGGTGGGACGCAGCTCTATATCGTCTATCGGCGGTTACAACGGAACCAACATCTATGGCAACCTCGGAGAGCTGGTGAACAGGGGTATTGACGGAAGCGTAGAGTATACTGATCATATAGGCAAAGACGTTACATTCCGTTTATTCGGTAACATCACCTACGCAAAAAACAAGATCCTCTTCGCAGATAAACCTAAAGCCATTTTCCCTTATCAGCAACTGGAAGGACACAGCTTTGGCGAGATGTATGGTTATAAGAGCCTGGGATTATTTGCAGACCAGAATGATGTGGATAAAAGTCCTACGCAGATCAGGAAAGTTTATCCCGGTGATATAAAGTATGCTGACTTAAGCGGCGATGGAAAAATAGATGCCAACGATGCAGGATACCTGGGCAAATCAGTGTTCCCGGTATGGTCATATGGTTATGGATTTAATATCGGGTATAAAAACTTTGAATTGTCCGCTGTATTTGCCGGTGTAGCCGATGTGGGTATTATGGCCAATGGATCAGAAATATCTCATGGACAGGATGGTGCGCCCGGTGTTGGCGTGGTACCTTTCGCGGGAATGGGACAGTACCCGGCCAATGGCATCACCGATATGCTGAACCGGTGGACTCCGGACAACCCCAGCCAGAACGTACATTATCCAAGATTAACACAGGCGAGTACCGGTGATAACAACTATTTAAACAGTACCTGGTGGATGAAAGACGGTAGCTTTATGCGTCTCAGACAGGCGTCTCTCAGCTATTCCTTTATTACGCCGCAGATGAAGCGCAAAGGTATCAGCAGCCTGCAGGTATATGGCGCCGCTACCAACCTGCTCACTTTCACGAAGTTTAAATTATGGGATCCTGAGCTGGGTAACAACTCCGCGAAATATCCTTATCCGAAAACTGTGACCATCGGCGTGAGAGCGCAATTCTAATCAAGCAAAAAAGATCATGTTATGACCAGATATAAATACCTGTTTCTCTTCTTTTGTGGTATGATCGCTATCAGCCTGGTATCCTGCAGCAAATACCTGGATAAGAAACCGGACAACCTGTTAACAGAAGACCAGATTTGGCAAACCCGGGCTAACGCAGAAGCCTATCTGAATAATATTTACAGCGGCATGCGCGGTCCCGATGGCGGCGACTGGGCCAGCCTTGGTTTTTCAGACGAATCTTCCTGCGCCATTCCTACCGTTGCTGTAAGGAACATGGTGGCGGGCAACTGGGACCCTTCTAATTCGCCCTGGGATAACTGGGGAAGCCAGTATGCATTTATCCGTAAAACTTTCATCTTCGAACAGAATATCGATAAGGTGCCGGAAACACAGTTGAGCGACGCATTGAAGCAGCAGTACAAAGCTGAAAACTATTTTCTGCGCGGTTACTTTTCCTGGTTGTTGCTGAGAAAATATGGCCCTTATGTGATAGTACCCGGTTTACTGGGGCAGGATGAAGATTACAGTAAATACGCACGCGCCCCTTTTGAAGCATGCATTGCCGATATTAATAACCTGATGGATAAATCAGCAGCAGGCCTGCCTTCTGCATGGAGCTCTTCCGGTAACCTGGGCAGAATTACAAAAGGCGCCTGTATGGCGATTAAAGAAAAGGCAGCGCAACTGGCCGCCAGCCCTTTATGGAATGGTAACCCTGATTTCGCCAACTTCAAAAATGCCGATGGAACAGCATTGGCGCCGCTTTCCGCCGACCCAAACAAATGGAGGATAGCCGCCAAAGCCGCAAAAGACATTATTGATTCCGCCCGCTATAAACTGTTTACCAATACCGATAACACCGGTGCTGCATTTGATCCTTATCTCTCCGTTCGCGACCTGTTCCTCACTTCCTGGAATGATGAAATTATCCTGGCAAGTATTGACTGGAGCCGCTGGGGATTTACCAAATGCGCTTCTCCCGGCCCGGGTGGTTATAACATGTATAACGCCACACAAAACCTGGTAGACGCCTTTTCCATGGACAACGGCCGCACCATCGATGATCCGGCTTCCGGCTATGTGGAAACTGGTTTTGCCCCCGGCAACGGCAGCCACAGCTGGGATTATAAACAGGGCGACTGGAATATGTATGTAAAAAGAGAACCAAGGTTCTACGCCTATATCGCCTATAACGGCCGCCCGGTATTACCGGCGTTAACAGTAGATGATAAAAACTACTATTCTTCCCCCAATAACGCAAACGGTCTGGGACGCCAGGAATTTTACTATACCGGCAAATCCGGTCAGCGCGCTATGGCAAGCAGTAACATTACCGGCTACCTGCCGCTGAAAAGAATAAGTCCGAACGATAATATCCGTTTTGATAACACCGGTTACCGCGGTCCGTATATCCTTATCCGTTATGCCGAAGTATTACTCGATTATGTGGAGGCATTGAATGAATATGATCCGGGTAATGCCGACATCGTAACTTATCTGAACCTGGTAAGAAAAAGGGCGGGCATACCCGGAATAGAAGAGGTGTATCCCGCAGCAGTAGGTAATAAAGACCAGATGCGAAAAATTATCCTGAGAGAAAGACAGGTAGAGTTTTGCTTTGAAAGCGACCGCACCTTTACGCTGCTGCGCCGCAAGCTGCTGGGTAACCCGGAAAACCAGGTGATCTACGGCATGGACGTAAATGCCAACGACGACGGGCTCGGGTTTTCTTTCACCGGGTTTTATAAGCGTACCGTTTTCCAGAGAAGAGTATGGAACAATAAGATGTACCTGTTTCCCATTACCCAGGGCGATCTGGAGAGAGACAGATCATTGACACAGAATCCG
>NZ_JAGTXB010000020.1 GCF_018224885.1 Chitinophaga hostae
TTTTTATTCATTCAAATTAATGCACTGCTATGATCAGGCCACTGAATTTATATATACTATCAGGTTGTTTTTTGATGTCAGCCATCTTTACCGGTTGTAAGAAAGACAACGATTTGCAACATGCTGCCGGTTCGCCGATGAGCATCAGCGATTTCATACCGGCACAAGGTGGTGCTACCACTGAAATTTTAATTTCCGGAGATAATTTTTCCTCCGATACTACGCAGCTTTCTGTTACGATCAACGGTAACAAATGCGCTGTTGTAGGCGCCAATACCAAACAGATTATGGTAGTGGTGCCCAAAAAATGCGGCTCCGGAGAAGTGGTGGTGAAAGTGGGTAACGACACCGTAAAATCAGCCTCCCAGTTTAAATATATTTTTACCAATACCGTTACAACGCTCGCCGGCAACGGTAAAGCCGGTTTCGCCAATGGTACCGGTACAGACGCCATGTTTGCTTTTAATAAAGAATCCTGGTACCGTATGATGGGAATAGGAGCAGATGATAACGGTAACGTATATATCGCTGATCCGGGCAATGCCTGTATCCGTAAAATAGATAAAACCGGTTTGGTGAGCGTATTGGCCGGCAGCCCGGGAAACACCGGGTCAGATGACGGCGTGGGATCCACTGCCCGTTTCATCATTCCTTACGGATTAGCAGTGGATGCACAGGGTAATGTGTATACCGCAGATCCGGGTACCTGGGGCATCCGTAAAACCAAACCGGATGGTACTACCACTACTATCGGATGGGCAAAACAGGAGCCATGGAATGTAGGTGTGGATAAAACAAGTGGTAAAATATACTATCTCAGCACCGGTGGGGGAAGCATATTTGAAATGAAGACAGACGGTAGCAGTGTTGAAATTGTGAGCGGAATTGCGAACCCGGGTGGAATTGATTTCGATAAGGCTGGAAACATGTACGTATCCAGCAATGGTAGTCATACTATTACGCGGTATAAAGCAGGCACCTGGGAACCTACTGTAATTGCAGGTTTGGCCGGAAGCCCGGGTTATGTAAACGGAACAGGCGCCGATGCCCGGTTTGCAAACCCATGGGGGCTGGCGGTGGATGCCGCCGGAAATATATTTGTTGCAGGTAACGGCAGCTATGGCGCCAACGCAGATGAAAGTATCCGCTTTATTTCCGCCAATACATGGAATGTGATCACCTATGCCGGCAGCGGTACTGCAGGCTATGCGGATGCCATCGGAGGCGCAGCCTCCTTCAATACGCCAATGGGTGTGGCAGTCGATAAAAACGGTGTGGCATATGTATTGGACAAAAATAATAACAGGGTCAGGAAAATAGTTTCAGAATAAATCTATATGTGAACCCATGGCGACAGTACCAGGTGCTGTCGCCACCTATTTTTTTATTTATGTTAAACAGCAACATGTTTTTTTTATCATTGGCCCTATTTGCAGCTGCATGCAGCAAAGGTTCCACTTCCGAACCCATTGTTACCGCTGCACAAACACATACTTACTACGTGGCAGCTACCGGCAACGATGCCGCCAACGGCGCTATTGGCACGCCTATGCGTACCATCAACTATGCGCTGGGTAAAGCTAACCCGGGCGACAGTGTTATTGTGCGCGGCGGCAGCTATGTTGAAAAAGTAGCATTCAAGAAATCTGGCAGGCTCGATAAATTAATTACGCTTAAAGCTTATGCCGGCGAAAAAGCTGTTATCGATGGAACGGGGTTGACCGTTTCCGGCAAAGAATCTCTTGTAACCATCAGTAATGTGAGCTTCGTGGTGCTGGAAGGCTTTGATATCTGCAATCTGAAAAGCAGTACTCCCTGGGCCAACGTAAATGGTGTTACTGCTGATGCAGGGTCCGGTAATATCATCATACGGAAAAATAAAATTTATAACATCGAACATAATGTAGATCCCGCGCAAGGAAGAAGCGGGCACGGCATCGAAATCATCGGCAATACCGCCGATGTGATGAAGAATGTCCTGGTGGAAGGAAATATCATTCACGATACCAAAACCGGTTACAGCGAAAACCTCACGATCAATGGTTATGTAGATGGATTCACTATTCGTGGAAACACCATTTACAACACAGAAAATATTGGCATCGACGCGGCAGGCGGTTATAGCGCCAACAGCAATCCGTCTTTCAATTACGCGCGTAACGGCGTGATCACTGATAACGAATTATACAATATAGATATGACACGCGGTCCTGTAGGCGGCGTACATGGCCATGGCGCCATTGCTATTTATGTAGACGGCGCCCGGAATATTGTAGTAGAAAGAAATAAAGTACATGAAGCCGATCGTGGAATTGGTATTGTGAGCGAGAATGACGCGTATCCTACCAGCAACTGTATTGTGAGAAACAACTTTGTTTTTAACTGCTGGCGCACCGGTATTTACCTGGGTGGTTACCTGGGCTATACTTCCGGAGGTACCCGTAATTGTTATGTTGTTAATAATACGCTGATGTACAACAACAAGGAAAAAGGTTCTTTTGATGAGATAGAAGGAGAGATCCGTCTTACAGAGCAATGCTTTGATAATGTGATCAAAAATAATATCGTATATGCGAGACCGGTAGATGTATTTGTACATAAATATACTGCCACCGGTTCCGGTAATGTGATCGATAATAACTTGTATTATACTACCGGTACACCGCAGTGGATCTGGGGCAGTACGAAAGACAACGTTATTACCGATTTCAATGCGTGGAAAACGGCTTCCGGCACAGATGCCGGATCTATATATGGTGTGGACCCGCTGTTTATCAGCACTACATTGCCCGATCTGCATATATCCCCCAATTCACCAGCCAAAAATGCAGGAGCGGTGATTTCGGAAGATATAAACGGCACGCTGGACATAGATGGAAAAACAAGGATTGTGAATAACAAGATCAGTAAGGGAGCGCAGCAATAAAAAATCCCCTTTTTACGTGATTGATGGAGAAGATGGTATGATGTAGATTGAAGTAACCTAAATCTGTACTATCATGAAAAAGAAAACCACTTCAAAATTAAAGCTCACAAAAATTACGGTGGCAAGTCTTAGTAAAACACCAAAGGAAGACAAAAACCGTTCATTGCCTACCACACAATTTATCAGCTGCGGAGAAACTTTTTGGGTATGCTAATAGCCGGATGCCCAATAGCTCAGGTTTTGTTTTAGTCATTGAACCCGCTCAAAAGGCGGGTTCAAATATGATGACTGGTTTCCAGCAAGTACTAATTATTGTGCTATTGTTTCATACACCGGGTAATCTGTATATCCGTGTGCAGCTCCTCCATAGTGTAAATTCCTTTCCGGTACTGTCAGTGGCCAGTCGTTTTTCAATCGGGCGGTTAAGTCTGGATTGGCTATAAATGGTTCCCCGAATCCTGCCAGGTCAATTAAATCCTCATCGATATATTGTATTGATTTTTCCTTGTCCAATCCGCCGGCGAGGATCAGGATACCATTGTATTGTTTTCTGAACCGGGCCAGGAAACCTTCGGGCAGCGCGTAACTGCCTCGTGATTTTTGGTCCATCAGGTGGATGTATGCGATGTTGCGTTTGCCGAGTTCCGCGGCCAGGTAGGTATAGGTAGCCTCAAGCTCCTCATAATGGGGCATTTCGTGCAGGCCGCCATAGGGCGTGAGCCGGATCGCTGTTTTGTCTGCCCCGATACGGCCGATCACGGCATCGATTGCTTCCAGCAGGAAGCGGCTGCGGTTTATTATGTTGCCACCGTATTCATCTGTGCGGTTGTTGACGGCGGGATTTAGGAATTGTTCTATCAGGTAGCCATTGGCGCCATGCAGCTCCACGCCGTCGAAACCGGCAAGTATGGCATTGGCCGCCGCATTGGCGAAATCTTGTACCACTGTTTTTACTTCGGCTGTGGTTAATGCGCGGGGTATGGAACAGGGAACAAAGTTTTCTTTACCATTTTCATCGTAGCCCCAGGCAAAAGAGTTCGCTGCCGGGATGTTGGATGCGCTCACGGGCGCAATGCCACCGGGCTGGTTAGAAGTATGTGATACCCTGCCTACATGCCATAGCTGTGTAAATATTTTGCTGCCGGCTTCGTGTGCCGCCCGGGTAACCAGTTTCCAGCCCGCCACCTGTTCGGGGGTGAACAGTCCCGGTATATGCAATACACCGGCTGCTGTAGGGGAAATCGCCGTTCCTTCTGTGATGATCAGCCCCGCGTTGGTGCGTTGTTTATAATAGAGCGCATTCATTTCATTTGGAATCCCGTTCGGGTTGCGGGCACGGGTCATTGGCGCCATCACGATCCTGTTTTTTAAGTCCAGGTGTTTACTATGATATGGTTCAAATAACGGCATCTGCTGTTTTTTTAATGGTGGAGTAATCCGTGTAGCCTTTGGCGTTACCACCAAAGAAGGTTGTTTTGTCTGGTTCATTCAATGGAAGCCGGTGCTGCAGGCGGTAGGGGAGGTCAGGATTGGCAATGAACGGTCTGCCAAAGCCGATCAGGTCTGCCCAGCCTTTTTCCAGGGCTTCCGCTGCTCTTTCCCGGGTGTATTTCCCGGAATAGATCATGGCGCCGGAATAGGCCTGTCTGTATGCTTCCTTAAAGGCAACGGGCATTACCGGTGCATTGTCCCAGTCGGCTTCCGCAACATGTATGTAGGCGATGCCGATATCGTTCAGCACTTTGGCGGCGGCAATGTAAGTTTCTTCCGGATGATCGTCGATGGCGCCCATCAGGGTAGTAAGTGGGGCCTGGCGTACGCCTGTTTTTTCTTTCCCGATGGCGGCAGCTACAGCCGTTACTACCTCTTTCAGGAAGCGCAGCCGGTTTTCCAGCGAGCCGCCGTATTCGTCGGTGCGGTGGTTGGTTTGTGAGTCCATAAACTGTTCTATCAGGTAACCGTTGGCGCCATGCAATTCCACGCCATCAAAACCGGCTTCAACGGCATTTTTCGCTGCCTGCGCGTAATCACTGATAATAGCCTTTATTTCGGCTTTTGTCAGTTCCCGGGGCATAGAGTGCTGTATCATTTCCCCGGCGCCATTTTCGGCTCCTTTGCCTGCAGGATCAGCAAAAACTTTTACGCCTGTTGCCTGTATAGGCGATGGCGCTACCGGCGCCGCCCCATTTTCCTGTATCGAGGTATGCGATACCCTGCCTACATGCCATAACTGGGCAAATATCAGCCCGCCATTGGCGTGTACCTCGTTTGTTACCTGTTTCCAGCCGGCCACCTGTTCCGGGGTATAAATACCCGGCGTCCAGGCATAACCTTGTCCCTGTCGGCTGATTTGTGTGCCTTCAGTGATAATCAGTCCGGCTCCCGCCCGCTGACGGTAATATTCGGCCATCAAAGCAGTGGCTACTTCTCCTTTCGCCGCCCTGGAGCGGGTCATGGGCGGCATAACGATCCTGTTTTTCAGGGTAAGCCCGCCTAGTTTATAATTTGAAAAAAGCATATTCTCTTCGTTTGACAAGGCAAAATTGACGCAAAAAGAATCATTATCATAATTATTTAACTTATACATTTGTATCAGAAAAATTATAGATTATGGGAATTGACCTGGAATGGCTGCGCACCTTTAAGGCCATCTACGAACAGGGTACGCTTACCGGCGCTGCGCAAGCCCTTTTTATATCACAGCCCGGCGTGAGCTTACACCTCAACTCATTGGAAGCATATACCGGGTATAAGCTGTTTGACCGCTCCGCGAAAAGACTGGTCCCCACAGAAAGAGGAAAGGTGATCTATAACTTCGTGGAAGAACCGTTGCTGAAGCTGGAAACAGCCGAACAGCTTTTCCATAAAAGCACCAAAACGGAACGTGCCACCATCAGCATAGGAATGTGCTTTGAAACGTTTCAATACACATTGGAAAAATACATTGCCACCCTGCCCTTTAACGTGATCATTAAATTCGGCGACTACCACCAGATGATCCATGATCTTGATAGTGGCGTGCTGGACCTCATCATCACCCCGCAAAAAGGTGAACAGAAAAACCTCGAATTCAACGCATTTTCAAAAGAGCGCATTGTATTGATAGCCGGCGGAAAAACCGATACCAGAACATTACGCGCACTCCTGAAAAAAAAGGATCTTACAGGCGCAGAGAACTGGTTGAAAGAACAGATCTGGTACAGCACTGCGGCCGACATGGAACACCTCAAAAGGTTCTGGCAGCTGAACTTTAAACATCATCTCGATTTCAAGCCCAATTATATTGTGCCCAATATGTGCTCTATAACCCGTTGTCTGAGCGGGGAAACAGGCTACTCCATTATGCCTGATTTCCTGTGCCGCGAAGAAATAGCCGCCGGTAAATTACAACTGGTATGGGAAGGAGAACAGGTGATGGAGAATATATTGTACTTCGGCTCGCGGAAAAAAACCATGTATGAGAAGGAAATAAAACAGGTGCAGACGGTTTTCCGGAAAAGCTTTTAGCAAATGCTGTGGGTTTTGTCTTTCCCAGGATTAAACTTATTTTATGATTTACAGGATTTTTTTTGTGATTATAATTTGATTTTAAAAGATTGGGAAAGATAATCGCATATATCTCCATTAATCTTTTAAAATCAAAAAAGAAAAAATCCTGTAAATCATAAAATAAGTTTAATCCTGGGAAAGACAAAATCAATCGCCGGCTTCAATGGCTTTCTGCTTTTTGCTTTCCGCTTTTTGCTCCTCCAGTGCTTTAATATACTCGGTAGGCGTATGGCCGGTAATCTTTTTAAAATACTGGTTAAAGGAAGATTTGGCTTTGAAGCCGCAATCATAGGCCAGTGTCAGCATATTAACAGGCAACGCTTTTTCATTCATAAAACGGATCTGTTCTGTTGCACGTTGTATGCGCCATTCGTTAATATACTGGTAAAATGATTTGCCGGCATAGCTGTTCAGCGCTTCGGAAATATGGTATTTGCTGACAGCAGCGCCCTGCGCCAGTTTGTCGAGGTTCAGCGCTGCGTCGGTAAATATTTTTGTTTTATGAAGATGCGCTTCCAGCGTTTCCATGATCTGTTGATGCTCCGTGGTGCTGAGCAGGTTTTTCCTGGCAGGAAGCGCGGCAGGTATGTCAGCTGTTGTTGTTGCCGGCACTTTAGAAGGCATCGCGCCCATGATCCCCACATATTTATACCGGATAATAACCAGGCAGATCACTAATAGTAAGGAATATACGATGTCTCTGCAGATAATATTATACTGGCCTGTCAGGAGATAAACCGACTGGGCTGTTTTGAAAAAAAGCGAAATGATACTGATGCTTATTAACAGGTAACTGATACTATTGATCAGTTTTTTCTCCTGGGGCATCGCCTGTAAATGCCGCCGGCTGATGCGGATCGCTAAAAGCGGGAAAAGAAATCCCATTAACATCATCATCCAGGTGGTGGCTTCATTATAAAAATGCAGCACCGCATAACCTGCCGCCGCCGACCACCACAGCACACATATGACGGTGAGATAACCAATTGCGCCGCCTATAAACGGCAGGAATACATACCAGCGCGAAGCCGGAATAAAACGGGCGTTCTGTTGCCGGCAGGCATATAAATATAATAATGGTCCGTAGCAAAAGCCGATGAAGGTATTCATCTGCGTGCGTACATGCTCATCCTGCACAAAGTTGAAAATAAAGAATTTGATCGCCAGGTGGGCTGCAATACTGCACAGCAGCAGTATCAGTAACAGATCTGCCTTGCTGCGCAATTTACTGCCGCCTAATAAGGCAACAGCGGTAAGCGCCTGAAATGCCCCGATAGCAATTACATATATCATAGCCTGGATATGCCCCGAAAGTAGAAAATCAATATTACCGGAATGTTAAACTACGTTTTTTACCACCATACCCACGATTTGGTAATGATTTCGTAACACATGCTAATGCATTGGTTTTCAATAAAAGTTGGTACGTTTAAGCCCATCACTACGTGTACGCGTAGGTGTTGTTTGATGCGGTCGCAGCATTCATGATCAGCATAGACTTTTGCTGAAAAATACCTTCATATGAATCGCATTTCTACGAAATTATCCCGCCCCCGTTATGGCGTATTATTACTGTTGCTGCTGGCGGCAGGAGTGGTACGGGCGCAAACGATCAAAGGGGTTATTGATGGTAAAGAAG
The DNA here is from genome assembly GCF_018224885.1 of Chitinophaga hostae. Classification (GTDB taxonomy): domain Bacteria; phylum Bacteroidota; class Bacteroidia; order Chitinophagales; family Chitinophagaceae; genus Chitinophaga; species Chitinophaga hostae. The sequence goes on from NZ_JAGTXB010000020.1 coordinate 8,115, forward strand.
GACATTTACCCGGGGCTTCTGTGCAGGCCGCCGGTATCAGGGCGGGCACCGCTACTGATCTGAATGGCGCATTTACACTGAATGTGCATACTACCGGTAGAATTACATTGCTGCTATCCTATATTGGTCATGAAACAAAACAACTCGAACTGCAGGTAAAGCCCGGCATCAATGATGCCGGTAATATTATACTGTCGCCCACCGGCGGTAAGCTCGGCGAAATACTGGTAAAAGGCACCATGGCCCCTTCTACGGTAAAAGCATTGAGCATCAAGAAAAATGCGCTTGCCATTATGGATGTTATTGCTGCAGATGCTATCGGCAAATTACCGGACCGTAATGCTGCAGAAGCGGTACAACGCGTACAGGGCGTGGCCGTAGCCCGTTACCATGGCGAAGCAGATGCCGCCACTGTAAGAGGTACGCCGTTCGCCTGGACTTCCATCCTCTTTAACGGCAGCCGCTTACCCAGCGCTAACGTACTGGGCAACCGTAACTCCGTACTGGATGCGGTTCCTTCCGAAATGATACAGTACGTACAGGTGGCCAAAGCCATCACCCCCGATATGGAAGGGGATGCGATCGGTGGCTCCATCAACTTCATCACCCGTACCGCACCCGCCAAAAGAACGCTGAATGTTAGCGCCGCCGGCGGCTATAATACCTTTTCCAAAAATGCTACCTATAATGCTTCCCTGGTATATGGCGACCGCTTTTTTAAGGATAAGCTGGGCGTTATGATTGCCGGCGCTATCTGGGACCGGCAATGGGGTACCGATTCGTATGAAATTGCTTATAACACCGGCCTGCCTGATCCGCAACAACAAAAATCTGTCAGCACCGTATTACTGAAACGCTATATGGGTAAAAGACAAACCTATGGTGGTAACGTAGGACTGGAATATAAATTCAATGCAGCCCACAAAATTTTTATGCGCGGACTGATGGACAAATTTAATGATATCCGTCCCGTATATGAATCTTATGTAGACTATAACAATAGCCGCTTTCAATACAATTATCGCTATTCTTATTATCAGACCGTGTTAAACGGCGCAGAACTGGGAGGGGAACACCAGTTGTCTTCTAAAGTGAAAATGGACTGGGCGCTGAGTAATTATTACACCAAATACTTCCTGGAAACGCCTCCTACCAACAGCAACAAAGGATTGCCTATTGCCACTTTCAGACAAAAGATCACTGGTGGTTTTAACAACCTTTCTGCTGACGGTAAAAGATACTGGGGCTTCGACTCGCCGCAGGGTGTAGGTGGCGACCCGCTGCATTTTGATGCCGGCTTAAAAAATCCTTCCGAAGTAATGGACCCGTCGAAATTAACCTTGCAGCAGCTGGTAATAGCACAGCTGGATACAAAGGAAGAAGATAAAACTGCCCAGCTGAATGTTAAGATCAATGCCTCTTCCAGGGTGAACCTGAAATTCGGCGCTAAATACCGGCATAAAGACAGGGCAGGGATGTACGGATCCAATATTGTATACCTGCCCGGCGCCGCGCTGGGTATTCCCAAATCGCCCGACCTGCTGGTACTGGATCAGCTGCAACGCACCGATTTTCCGGTACGCAGCACGTTTTACAAAAGCATGGGCGGTAATTATAATTCCTTTATCATAGATCCGCTGACAAAGCAACAGCTGTTTGATTTGTATGATACTGCGGCGCTCCGCAAAAATGGCTTCGGTAATTATACGTCCGCCGCCAATGCCACCAATATTTATACCGGCACAGAAAACGTAGCTGCCGCTTATGCTATGGCGGAAATAGACCTGACAGATAAACTGAAAATGATAGCGGGGATAAGAAATGAGTATACTTCGTTTACCCTGCATGGCTCCAAAGCCAGTACAACAGGCACTCCCAAAGTCGCCACTATTACGCCTGCCACGGTTGGCAACAACTACAACGCGCTGTTGCCTATGCTGCATCTGAAATACAGTATCAGCGAACAGGCCAACCTGCGTGCTGCCTATACCCGTACGTTTATCCGTCCTAATTTTACGGATCTTACCCCGGGCGAGTCGGTGGATAACAGCGGCGCTACCATTACCATCACCAAAGGGAATCCCGATCTGAAGCCTACCTTCTCCAATAACTTTGACCTGATGGGAGAATACTATTTTAATAATATCGGTCTGCTTTCCGGAGGGGTTTTCTACAAACAGATCAAAGATGTAATTTTTGCCGATAAAAGTTATTATACAGAGAATGGCAGCAACTACGTGGTATCACAGGCAAAGAACCTGCACAATGCCAGTCTCGCAGGGATCGAAGCCGGCATCAATAAGCGCTTTGATTTCCTGCCGGGTTTTCTCAGCGGATTTGGCGCTGAGCTGAACTACACCTTTATTCATTCTTCCGTAGAAGTACCCAGAACAGGCAGTGGGCCGAAAGTCACCGACAAAACCAGTTTGCCGAATCAATCCAGGCACCTCTTTAACAGCATTCTCTTTTACGAGCGCAACAACCTGATGGTGCGTATTGCAGGGAACTACCGCGGGGCATCCGTGGAAACACTGAATCAGCAGCTGGGAAAAGATTTTTATATCTGGACAGACAAAAACTTTACAGTCGATGCTTCCGCTACCTGGAGCGTGAACTCCCGGATCAAGGTATTTGTGGAGCTGAATAACATTACCAACGAACCTTTAAAAACCTATATGGGTGATAAACGCCGCATTGCAGCTGCTGAATGGTATGGCAGTCGTGGCCAGGCGGGTATCAGGTGGGATATCATCAAATAATTTCTTCTTAAAAAAACTAACAGGTACTATATGAAAAAAATAATTTTGGCACTGGCTATCGCCTTGCCTGGTACAGCTTTTGCCCAGTTGTCGGACAGCGCTCAGAGAGTAGTGCGTATGCAGGGAACGGTGAACTTCCGTGATGTAGGCGGCTATAAAACCCAGGAAGGCCGGCAGGTGGTATGGGGAAAAGTATTCCGCTCTGCCGATGTAAGCCGTTTAACCGCGCAGGATCTCAGCTTACTGGAACAGAAACATATTCATACCGTCATTGATTTCCGTGGGGTGAAAGAGGCTGCTGCAGCCCCGGATCACCTGTTACCGCATACTGATTATCTTTTGTGTCCTGCCGGCAGCGATAGTTTACCCGGCGCTGCGCAAATGGCAGAAATCATCAAAAACGGCGGGTTCCTGGAGAAGTTTTACGGCAACACCCAATACCTGGGCGCGCGCTATAAACCGTTATTCCAGAAATTGCTTACCCTTCCTGCCAGCGAATCCATCATGTACCACTGCACCGGTGGCCGCGACAGAACCGGGATGGCTACCGCTTTATTCCTCTACGCACTGGGGGTGCCGCAAAGTACCATTGAAGCTGATTTTACTGCCAGCAATGTATATCTCCAACCCATGAACCGGCAGATGTTTAAAGGACTGCAGCAAAGCAGCGGTTTGGATGAAGAAACGATCCGCAAAGCCCTGGAACTTAAGCCGGAACTGCTTCATAGCCTGTTTGATGCTATCCGCAAACAATATGGTACGGTAGATAACTTTTTTGAAAAGGAATTGGGAATCGGGAAGAAGGAAAGAGCCATCCTGGTTAAAAAGTATACGGAGAGCTAACAAATGCAGCGGAATTTTTCTTGCCCAGGATTAATGGTGATTATGATGATTCCAAGGATTTTTCTTGTGATTATAATTTGATTTTAAAAGATTCGGGAAGATCTAAGCGAAAAATTAGCCTACGTCTCGCAAAATCTTTTAAAATCAAATCAATCACAGGAAAAAAAATCCTTGGAATCATCATAATCACCATTAATCCTGGGCAAGAAAAATCCCGGGCAAGAAAACAGCTAATCAGTTATTCCCCTCACCATGAGTACAATCAGCAGTCCGCATATCGCCATAATGGCAAACGACAGCCGTAAGCTGGTAGCCTGTGCTACGAATCCGATCAGTGGAGGAACTACGAGGAATCCTAAGTAACCGATGGTGGAAATGGAGGCCAGGGTTTGGCCGCTGTTGGCGCTTTTTGATTTACCAGCGAGACTGAAAACAAGTGGTACAACGCAGGCAACACCCAGGCCGGCAAAGATAAACCCGATGCCCGCTGTAACGGGATATGGCAGCAAAATGGCCAGCAGTAAGCCGCTGAGGATCAGCCAGCCGCTGTACAGCAGGATAGATTTAATGCCTATTTTTTTGACGAGTTTGTCGCCCATAAAGCGACCGGTGGTCATGGCGACCATATATATTACAAAGGCCGCTACAGCGGTGGCTTTGCTGGCGCCTACTACTTTTTCAAAGTATAATCCGCTCCAGTCGTACATGGTATTTTCTGTAGCCATACAGGCAAAACAGATCAGGGAATATTTCAGCAACGATTTATCAGGAAGGGAAAATGCAGGCCGCTTTGTGGTTTCTTTTACGGGTTGGTCGGGAAATGTTTTCGGATAATAATACATGGTGAATGCCAGCAGTAATACGCTTATCAGCAGGAGGTGATAGGAGGGGGGCACATTCATGCTTACCATCAGCAGACCCGTGAGCGCTCCTACAGAACCCGCTACGCTCCAGATACCATGGAAGGTAGTCATAATGGACCTGGAGTAAAGATGTTGCACCGCCACCGCCTGTGCATTCATGGAGAGATTGAGCAGGTTACGGGCAGAACCGAAACAGAATAGCACCAGCGCCAATTGCCACAGACTGTTGGTGAAGCCCGGTAAACTCAGCACCACGTTGAATATCATGGCGCCAAACATCATGATTTTACGGCTGCTGAAATTGCCCAGCAGTTTACCGGTTACCGGCATGGTGAGCATGAGTCCTATGGGCAATGCAAATAATACGGCGCCCAGCTGGGCCTCGTTTAAATGCAACTGTTGCTGAATAGAGGGTATCCTGGAAGCCCAGGAAGAATAACCTAATCCTGAAATAAAAAAGAAAACGGAAGTGGCGATACGGTATTGCCGGGCATCGGTTTCGTTGTGAATATCTGCTAACATGATCTGCGGTGTACACCAGTTTGCGGCGCTGAAGTACGCAAAATTAGGCAAATATTGGCAAAATTGCCTCAAATTCCGTTACCTCCGCCTCACATACGTAGCAGCAGTAGTTTGCCGGTAAATCGGCAAACAATGTGCCCGGAGCAATACCCTGCTCGCTGTCACCCACCGTTTCATCGTATATGGTCATACAATGCGGACACTGATGCACTTGTCTTTCAGCTACAGGCAGGTGTGCCAGCGATTGCTGTTCCTGTACATAATGCTGTAATACATTGGCTTCGCTGTGATGTTCATAAAATGTTTTGCATAAAGACACGATATAAGGCCCCAGGTGTTCTTTTGACACGCCTTCCCGGTATAGCAGCAATTGGGCAGAATTGGCGTTGTAATCTGCCGTATACAGGATGTCATAGCGTTGCATGTATTTAAGTTTGCTGCCATGTTTATTTTCCTGCTTGCGGATGACGACGGTGCCAAAAAGACTTGCCGGCCGGTTGACCCGCACGCTGAAACAAAGTCCGTAGGTACGCACATCTGCCGTATCAAAATAACGAATGATATGCCGTTTCAGGATCAACCCATCTTCACAGTTATCTTCTACCTGCCAGTTGAGTTCGTTGGCAGCATGACGTACATTGATACCATGTTTACCCAGTACATAGTCCCATAGTTTCCGGTGAACGGCATCAATGTTTTTGATGATGAGCGATTTCCACGGTGTGGCATATAGCTGACCGGTGCGCGTTTCCAGGCAAATGGTACATACTTCCTTCAGAAAGGGAATGGGAAAATCCTCATCGCGGCGATATATACCCAGCCAGTAACTGTTATTGTATTTGTTGAATCCTTCATAGTAAGGTAAATGAAAAGCAGGCAGGTCGGGTTCTTTGTCGCGGGGAGAACTGATATAACCCGACGCTTGTTTTACCTGTGTATATATATGTTCCGGCGCATCGCCTTTGCTGAGGAAAGTTTCCACCTGTTTGCTCACCGCAGCAATATTATTGGTGTAGATCAGCTCCGGCCATGCAAACAGTTGCTGGCTGCCGGGTGTGCGCAAATACAGGTGCCAGTAATGTGTATGGGAAGAAGAGATCCAGTTGATATGACCGGTGAACAGCGGCACAAATGTTTGCTGGCTGTCGCAGATATTGATCTTCAGGGCCGGTGCATAGTCAAAGAGATTAAATACATCTTTGTAAATCCCTTCACTTACCCAGCTGTCATGAATAAAGATATCGGCGGCCGGATAAGAGCTGATGATATTGGGTGTGTCGGCAAAACGGATTTGTTTTTCCCCGCAATTGCTTTTAAAAGCCGCTACATTTTTGTCGGGAATATCGATCAGTATTTGCTGCCGCAGCCCGAAACGGATATGCGTGGCCTGCGCAGCGCCGGCTATTTCCAGCAGTTCCAGCAGGTATCCCGGTGAAATAATGCCACCGGTAAAGTTGATCGGAAATGTATGGGTATGTTTTGCCATAATTATACAAGTGCCGCGGCGGTTTTTTGAATAGATTTTTCCAGCAACGCTTTTATTTCCGGTTTGCAGCTGCCGCAGCCCATACCAGCACCGGAGGCCTGGCACAGCTGCTGCAGGTTGTTGCAGCCACCGGCAATTTTTTCCATGATATTGCCTTCACCCACATTACCACAGGAACATACCAGTTTGCCGATAACCGGTGTTCCTTTTTTACCTGAACGCAAAAGCTCCAGCCGTTTGTCCGATAGTTCAATCTGTTGCTGTATAAGATCCCTGAATTCTATAAATTCTGATTTATCCCCGATGAGGATGGCGCCCACAAGCTTGTCCTGGTGTATGATGCATTTCTTATAATATCGTTTTGCTTTATCTATGAATACTACTTCTTCATAAGCAGGGTCCTTGGGTGTTTCTACCATGCCCAGCGAACAAAGATCAGTGCCGTGCATTTTCAGGATATTCATGAAAAGCGAGCCTTTGTAGTAGCTGCTGATATCGCCGTTGAGGTAGCGGGCTACTACGGTTGCCTGTTCTTCTGCCGCCGCGGTAATGCCATACAGGGTACCGTTAAAGGCGGCAATTTCACCGATGGCATAGATATCCGGATCGCTGGTCTGCAGGTATTCGTTGACTACCACGCCGCGGTTACATAGCAGTTGCGCTGCCTGGGCCAATTCGATGTTGGGTACAGTACCGATAGACATCACCACTGCCTGGCAGGGAATATACAAACCGCTTTTCATACGCAGCCCTTCCAGTTGTGTTTGGCCGGAGAAGCGGTCAATTTCATCATTGTAGTAAATGTCGATGCCACGGTCTGTTAGTTCTTCATACAGCAGTTGCCCGCCTAATGTGTCGAGTTGCCGGTCCATTAAGCGGGAAGTGCGTTGTATAACGCCTACGTCTATATTAATTTCTTTGAGAGACGCCGCCAGCTCTATCCCTAATAATCCGCCACCTACGATCATTACTTTCCCTTTGGAGGGATCTATATGTTGTTTGAAGGCGTCGGCATCCATCCGGGTGCGCATGGTAAAGATACCCGGAATGGCTGGCACGTCCCGAAGGGTGGCCGCCCTGCTGCCGGTAGCCATCAGTAATATGTCATACGTGTGTACGTTACCGTTACTATCGGTTAGCAGTTTGTTGCTGCGGTCAATATGTGTGATGCTCACACCCCGGTGAAGGGTGATGTTGAATACATTTTCTTCTGCTCTTGTCATTTTGATCAGCTGTTTCCATTGCTGGGTACCGCTGATATAGTCCGGTAACATTACCCGGTTATAGAAAGGGAGATCTTCTTTGCTGAATACCACTATTTCGTCGGTGCTGTTCAGTTCCCGGTAGGATTTTACAAACCCGCAGGCGCCTGCGCCCGCACCTATGACCACTATTTTCTGTACGGGCTTCCGGTAGCGCTGTACCTGAACAGCGGAATATTTGAAGTCGGGTTGTTTGGAGATAGGGTCGAGGAGCGTGTTAGTCAGGTTGTTGGCCCGGTGCAGATCGTTGTTGAGTATTTTGCCCCAATGCATGGGTAAAAACACTACTCCTTTTTTGATGGTATCGCTGAGCTGTGCTTTTACCCTTACCTGTCCTCTTCCATTATGGATGGTCACAATATCATCGGCCTGTATGCCCCGCTGCCGTGCATCTTCGGGGTGTATTTCCAGGTAGGCGGAAGAAATATGCTGTTTCAGTTTGCTCACTTTACCTGTTTTGCTCATCGTGTGCCACTGGTCGCGTATACGCCCTGTTGTTAATATCAGGGGCAAATCTTTTGAGAGCTGCTCTGATTTATTGGCATCTTCAAAGCTGTGGATAACGGCTTTCCCATCGGCGGTGAAAAACTGGCGGTCTTCAAACAGGCGTGGAGTGCTTTTGCCGCTGTGGTAAGGCCATTGCACGCTGCGTTGCTCCTGTAAGGTCTGGTAATTCAACCCGCTGATATCTATGTTGGTGCCGGCAGTCAGGCGGCAGTGCTCTTCATAGATCTCCGACATATTCGTATAGTCGAAACCGTGATACCCCATTTTTTGTGCAAACCGGCAGATAATTTCAGCATCCGGTAATGCTTCCCCGGGGGCGTCAGTTAATTTGGAGAGATAGCTGATGCGGCGTTCGGCGTTTGTCATGGTACCTTCCTTTTCGGTCCATGCAGCGGCAGGAAGTATGACGTCGGCAAAGCGGAGGGTTTCCGGTTTGTTGGAAATTTCCTGCACGACTACAAATTTTGTTTTCAGCAATCCCGCTTCTGCAAAACGCACATCCGGTAAGCTCACCAGCGGATTGGTACACATGATCCAGATCGCCTTCAAGCTGCCGTCGTGCATAGCGCGGAACATTTCGGTAGCTGTAAGACCTGGTTTATCAGACAATTCGGTACCACCCCAGAATTCCTGTACTTCCTTGCGGTGCTGTGGGTTGCTGAGCACGCGATGCGCGGGCAGCAGGTTGGATAATCCTCCTACTTCCCGGCCGCCCATAGCGTTGGGTTGCCCTGTTAAGGAGAAAGGGCCGCTGCCCGGCTTGCCGATATGACCGGTGATGAGATGCAGGTTGATGAGACTCAGGTTTTTGTTGACGCCTACCACGCTCTGATTTAATCCCATGGTCCAGAAGGTCATGAAGCCGGTGGCGTTGCCGATATAGTCTGCCGTGGTATATATATCTTCCGCTGAAATGCCGCATATGGCGGCGGCCTCTTCCACGGTGCGTTCCATTACGGTATCCTTGTACTTGTCGAAACCGTTGGTATGTTCTTTTATGAAGGAGCTGCTGGTGTGCCCGGCGGTGATGAGCGCCCGGCCGATGGCATGATGCAACACAATATCGGTGCCGGGGTTTACCTGCAGGTGCAGGTCGGCGGTGGCGCAGCTTTGTGTTACGCGCGGATCACTGACAATGATCTTCAGCGCGGGGTTAGCTGCCTTAGCTGCTTCTACGCGGCGCCATAAGATGGGGTGACACCAGGCGGGGTTAGCGCCGGCAACAAAAATGCAGTCGGCCAGTTCTATATCATCATAGGTGCCTGGCACTGCATCTTCTCCCAAAGCCAGCTTGTAGGCAGCTACCGCGCTGCTCATACATAAGCGGGAGTTGGTATCTATATTGTTGCTGCCAATAAACCCTTTGATGAGTTTATTTACCACATAATATTCTTCTGTCAGGCATTGTCCGGATGCGTAGAAAGCTACGGCATCCGGACCATGTTTTTTGATGATGGAAGCAAATACGGCGGCTGTTCTTTCCAATGCCTGATCCCAGGTAACCCTTTGCCGTGGCAGGTTACGGTGGTAACGCATTTCAGGATACAGCAGCCGGTCGGAAGTGTCCATCACCGTATAATGGAGGTTCATGCCTTTGGAGCAAAGCATGCCCTTATTTACCGGGTGTGTTTTATCACCTTCCACATGCAGCTTGCCCTGCCGGTCCTTATGTACTACTATTCCGCAGCCTACGCCACAGTAACAGCACGTCGTTTTAAATGATGCTTGCATGCCGGAAGTTTAAATAAATAATCTACGATATCGCTACCGGTGTTCTCACCGGCGCCGCTTCTTCAACAGGCTGACGGGTAAACCTGGTCAGCATAACGATGCACGAAATACCAATCACAATAAAGCCGATATAGGTGAATGCTTCTACATAAGTGATGCTGTCCGATTTAAAGAGGAAGCCGAACAACATGCCGCCCATATTACCACCGGCGCCTACAATACCGCTCACCAGTCCCGCGTTTTTCTCGTTGATAAACGGTACGATGCCATAAGTGGCGCCGTTGGCCATTTTCAGGAAAAGCGCGAAACTAAGCATAGCCACAATGGCGATTACGAGCGATCCCGCCTGTGCAAATAATAATAATCCAATACCTTCTGCCAGCAGCATCAGGGCCAATAGCCATCCTTTGCCTTTCATGCCAAATCTGGCACCTGCCTTGTCTGAAATAATGCCGCCCAATGCCCTGGCAAAAAGGTTCATAAAACCAAATATGCCAGCCCAGAACCCTGCGCTGCCTTGAGAAAGGTGAAATGTATCTACAAAATGTAAAGAAGCAACATTGTCGAAAGTGATCTCCATACCAAAACACATTCCGTATGCCAGCATGAGCGCCCATATGCGCCAGTCGGCCAGTACGGACCAATCTGTTTTACTGTTCTTTTTGTGATGATTGATCTCATCAAAGTTGCCATTGGGCGTATCTTTTGTATAGCGGGAATACAGGTACGCTACGCCCAGCATCATCAGGCCGGGTACAATCATCGCATAGCGCCAGGCCTCTGCTTTGGTGTAGCCAAAACCTACAATGGCGGCGAAGATCAGCGGCATCACCATATTGGTGACCCCGCCGCCCAGGTTACCCCAGCCGCCGGTGATGGCATTGGCAGTACCCTTGATCGACGGCGCAAACATCAGCGAAGTATGAAACTGCGTGATCACGAATGAACCGCCTATCACGCTGATGGCTAAACGAAACAGGAGAAAAGAAGTATAATCTTTTGCCAGCCCTACCAGGAACACCGGCAACGAGCCTATCAGCAGCAGGCGTATAGCTGTTTTGCGGGGCCCCCAGGTATCGCACAAACGGCCAATGATCAGCCGGGCAATGATGGTGCCGGATACAGAAGCGATAATGATGTTGCCGATTTGGGATTTGCTTAGTCCCAGATCCGTACGGATAGTAGGCATTAGCGGCGCCAGGCCGAACCAGCCGAAGAAGCAGACAAAGAACATGAGCCACGTGATGTGAAACGTACGCATTTGTATGGTATCGAGACTGAATATTTTTATTTTATTAAGCGGAGCAGACATAGTAAAGATTTACAGGTTATTTAATCAGGAATTCCGGACGGATGTTTACAGACAGGTAAGCCCAGTTGCTGTTACTCCCGGCATTTTTTATATTTTTTACCGAGGGAGACGATAATGTGGCGGTATTCCAGAAGTGGCTGTAACCGGCTTCCAGGCCAATCATTTTGGTCAGGGTATAGTTGGCTGTAAGGTCGGCCTCTGTACCAAATTGTTTGCTCATCCCGGCAACAGCGGAGGCGGCATAAAATTCATGCACATCCCCGGTAACCACCCAGCGTTGGCCGGGTTTGAGTTTAGTTTTTATATAGTAATCCTGTAATCCTTTGTTGCCAAATCCGCTGGCTACATAGAAATAGTCCATGTTGCCCCAGAATTTGTGCGGGGTACCATACAGCGGATCGAAGTCGGGACTGGTGTAATCCACTCCTGCGCCTGCGGTGAATGCTTTGCTTACGTTATACATGAACGAGCCGGATAACAGGCTGCCGCTTACCGTTTGCCCGTTGCCGTTAGTACCAAACTGGTGATAGGCGGCGGCGGTATAACTGATCCGGTTAAACTGCTGTGTATAAAACAAGCCGGTGGTCATACGACTGTAAGCGCCGGTTTCCCACACTTTTACGGCTACATGTTCCACGCTGTCGGTATGATATTTTGAAAACTGGTCTGTCAGGAAGAGGAAAGAGAGGTTTCCTTTGGACAGTTTCCGGGATACATACGCGAACTCCAGGCTTTTGTAGGCATTGCCACCATTGGTATTGGCGGGGTAGTTGCCCGGAGGAACCGGGTTATAGATGGTGCCGCTGGCGTTTTCCTTATTCTGGTTAAAAGCGGCGCCGGCGTGTAAGGTCCAGTCGCGGCTTTCATACTTTAATACGGCGGCATCGTGGCGGCGGCCCTGTTGCAGCCAGTCGAGATTACCAAGCAGGCGGCTGTCGTCGTACACCAGTTCCTGCCGGCCCACTTTCAGCGAAAGACTTTTATTTTTAACGATAGTGTCTGTCAGGAGTATTTCCGCCCATGCTTCATGCAGCATGAATCCATTATTATCCGGCGTGGTGGTGCGGTTTAGGGTGGAGGCATCCTGGCCCCATACCCGTACATCCTGCACCGTTAGTCCGAGTTTAATGCGATAGGCGCTGAAGCCGGCGATCAACCGGGTGCGCTGGGAGGTAAAGAAGGCCGGGTCGGCGCCGAGCGGCTGCGGGGCGCCTTGTCCGTTACGTAGCTCGGTGCGTGTTCTGAGTTGCGCTCCGAGAGTGAGCTGGGCATAGCCATACTGTGACAACAGCAAGCCGGGGAGTATCAATGATATCCTGCCTGAAAACCATTTTTTCATGTAACTTTGGTTGATTTTGAATGAGCCAATCATTTCGGATCAGAAGCCCGGTTAGCCTGCCAGCTACCGGGTTTCGTTTTATATCTGCGCGTCTGCCATTTCCACTACTGCATCTACTCCTATGTATACTTTGTCGTCAACAATCTTAACAGGGTAGGTGGTGAGAGCGCATTCTGTTTCGTCGGACAGGCAACGGCCGTCTTTCAGCGAGAATGTTTTTTTGTGAAAGGGGCATGCTACTTTTGGCTCATCTTTTACGGTACCGGTCATGCCGCGGCTGAGGGCCATCTGCCGGCGGTGCGGACAAAGGTTCTGCGTAGCATACCATTCATTTCTGCGTGCAAAGTAAAACAGCGCAATCTGTTCTTCCTTATACTTTACGCATACGCCGCCGTTGGTTGGTACATCCGATGTTTTGCAGGCAAAGAACCAGCTGGTAGAGGTAGTGTGAATAGTAGACATAGCAGTATATTTTTTGTAAAAAGATTATTTCCATTCTGCGGCTTTCTTCTGTGCGCGCATAGTTTCGAATTTTACGGTCGGATCTTTATCTTCCGGTGCATTGATAAAGTGGGAGAAGCGTTTACGGAGTTCAGGGTTTTCCACCACTTCCCTCCACTCGCATTTGTAGTTGTCGACCAGCATTTGCATTTCTGCTTCCAGCTGTGCGGCGATACCCAGACTATCGTTCAGTACCACGTTGCGGAGATAGTCCATACCACCGTCGAGTTTATTGAGCCAGGTGGCGGTACGGGTAAGAGGATCGGCTGTTTTGATGTAGAACATCAGGAAACGGTCGATATACCGGATACAGGTGTCGCTGTCTATATCCGCAGCGAGGAGTTGGGCATGTTGTGGTTTGGAACCGCCGTTACCGCATACATACAGGTTCCATCCTTTTTCGGTGGCGATGATGCCAAAGTCTTTTGACTGTGCTTCGGCGCATTCCCTGATGCAGCCGGATACGGCCGATTTAAGTTTGTGCGGCGCCCGTAATCCGCGGTAGCGTTCTTCTATCCGGATGGCGAAGCTTACGCTGTCGTGCAGTCCAAAGCGGCACCAGGTGGAGCCTACGCAGCTTTTTACAGTACGCAGTGCTTTTCCATAGGCGTGTCCGCTTTCAAATCCGGCGGCAATCAGTTCCTCCCAGATATTGGGCAGGTCGCTCAGATGCGCGCCAAACAGATCGATGCGTTGTCCGCCGGTGATTTTCGTATAGAGGTTATATTTAGTACCTATCTCCCCGATGACAACCAGTTTTTCCGGTGTAATTTCTCCGCCGGGAATCCGGGGTACTACGGAGTAGGTACCTCCTTTCTGTATGTTGGCGAGGTAGCGGTCGTTGGAGTCCTGGGCGGTGTCGTTGCCTTTATCCAGGATCATGTCGTTCCACAAACTGGCCAGTATGGAGGCGACTACGGGTTTACATACTTCACAGCCTTCGCCTTCGCCGTAGTGGTCCAGTACTTCATCGAAGGAGCGCAGTGATTTTACTTTGATGAGGTCCAGCATTTCCTGCCGGGAATAGGGGAAGTGTTCGCATACCACGTTGCGGATGTATTTGCCCTGTGCCTTCATGGTGGCGGTGATCAGGTCTTTTACCATGGGGGTGCAACCGCCGCAGCAGGTACCGGCTTTGGTACATTTCTTTACGTCGTCGAGTGTTTCATGCCCATCTGTTACGGCCTGGCAGATGGCGCCTTTGCTTACGTTTTCGCAGCTGCATATCATGGCCTCATCCGGGAGGGCGGTAACGCCGGCGCCGGCGTCGGAAGTACCACGGGAGGCTCCCAGCAGGAGGTCTTCCGGGTTGGCAGGTAATACCATTTTGTTCCTCGTTGTTTGCAGCAGCATATTATAAGCCGCTGCATCGCCTATTAATATACCTCCCAGCAGGAATTGACCATCTGTAGTAATATTGATGCGTTTGTAGGTGCCTTTGTATTTGTCTTCAAATACAATACTATGGCAGCTTTCGGGATCAGCAAACGGATCGCCGAAGCTGGCTACATCTACGCCGATGAGTTTTAATTTGGTGCTCATATCAAAGCCGGTAAAGGCTTTTGCCTCACCGGTGATATGTGACGCCGCTACTTCCGCCATTTCATAGCCGGGGGCTACCAGGCCATAGATCATGTTATTGAAGAGGGCGCATTCACCGATGGAATAGATATAGGGATCGCTGGTTTGCATTTGTTCATTCACCAGGATGCCGCCGCGGGGGCCGGTGGTGAGTCCGGCGGCTTTCGCCAGTTCGTCGCGGGGCTTGATGCCGGCTGATACTACCAGGATATCTGTTTCCAGGATGGTATCGTCGGCAAACTGCAGCCCGGTGATGGCGTCGTCGCCCAGGATTTCACGGGTATTTTTACCGGTAAGTACTTTAAGACCGAGACCTGCCAGTTTGTTTTGCAGGATGGCCGATCCCTGGTCATCTATTTGCCGTGGCATGAGGCGGGACGAAAATTCGATGACATGGGTATTGGAAATGCCGAGGTCGAGCAGGGCTTTAGCCGCCTCCAGTCCCAGCAAACCGCCGCCTATAACAGCGCCGCTGCGGGCGTTGGGTGCAAAGGCCTTCATCATTTCCAGGTCCTCTATGGTGCGGTAAATAAATACGCCTTTTTTATCCATGCCAGGTACCGGCGGTACAAATGCAGCCGAACCGGTAGCGATTACGAGGTAATCATAAGTTTCCACGATGCCTTTGTGGGACTGCACCGTTTTGTTTTCCCGGTCAATCCGGAGTACCGGG
The DNA here is from genome assembly GCF_018224885.1 of Chitinophaga hostae. Taxonomy (GTDB): domain Bacteria; phylum Bacteroidota; class Bacteroidia; order Chitinophagales; family Chitinophagaceae; genus Chitinophaga; species Chitinophaga hostae. The sequence goes on from NZ_JAGTXB010000020.1 coordinate 23,494, forward strand.
TCGCCCAGGTGAAGCCGGATACCATTTTCAACGTACCAGTCGGCCGTAGCCAGTAAAAGATCATCGGCTGTTTTGCCATCAAACCAGGAGGTGAGGTGCACCCGATCATAGGCGGGACGGGGTTCTTCTCCGAATACAACCAGTTCTGAAGCATGAAGGGAATACCTGGCTACCATCTTCTCGCAGAACTTGTAACCCACCATACCGTTTCCTATAACTACTATTTTCATTCGATTATATTTAAGGATCAGAAAACTTAAATTATATTATAAATAAATTAATATAATAGTATTTTTTGTTTTGGAGATGATTTTTGAGGTAGGTGTATGATGTTGATGATAAAATTAAGCGATTTTGTTTTAATTTTAGGTATCATTCATTGTTAAATTATCAGATAATTTTAAATATAATATGTATGCATGCGTTGAATCCGTCGTTATCTTTAGTAGGTGCAGGACCGGGAGATCCCGAAATGATCACCCTGAAAGCCATTAATACCATCCGGAAAGCAGATGTTATATTATATGATGCATTAGCTAATGAATCCCTGCTGGAGTACGCCGCCCCGGGCGCCATTATCCGGTTTGTGGGTAAACGCTATGGCTGCCACGCCTTGTCGCAGGATGAAATCAACCAGCTCATCGTGGAAATGGCGATGACCCACGGGCATGTAGTACGACTGAAAGGAGGAGATCCTTTTGTATTTGGCAGGGCGGTGGAAGAGATACAGGCAGCCAACGCACATGGCATCAAAGTAACGGTGATACCGGGTGTATCCAGCGCGGTAGCAGTACCGGCATCGCAAATGATACCGCTTACCTGCCGCGGAATAGCGGAGAGCTTCTGGGTAACCACCGGCACCACCCGCTCCGGGGATATTTCGGGCGACATTGCACTGGCCGCCCGCTCTACCGCCACAGTAGTGATTTTGATGGCGATGAGCAAGCTGGAAGCTATCATGGACATCTTTACACAATGCGGTAAACAGGATACGCCGGTGGCGATCATCCAGGAGGGAACCACCCCTCAGGAAAAAATGGTGATCGGTACCGTACGTGATATTGTATGGAGGGCATCCGCCGCCGGTATGGGTAATCCCGCTATTATTGTAGTGGGAGAAGTGGTAAAGATGCAGGCGATCCTGGCAGATGAAACCTGGCAACAGCTACAAAACAGCAATATTATACATGAAGAAAGACAAACAGGGTTGTGATGGTAAAACCTGTCTGCTATGCAGGCTGTCTATTAAAGAATGGATACCCGCCGTGGCCCTGCACCGCAAAAATTTTATCCTGAACAAAGGCGAAATGCTGTTTAAGGAAGGAGATAAGGTAACCGGCATCTACTTCATTTACGAGGGCCGTATGAAAGTGCATAAACACTGGGGCACGGAAAAAGAACTGATTGTCCGCTTTGCCCAGAAAGGAGACATTGTAGGACATCGCGGTATGGGCGGCGTGGAACACTTTTACCCGGTATCCGCCACTGCGCTGGAACCTGTAAAAGTTTGTTTTATTGATATGGACTTTTTCCAGTCATCTCTCAAAATAAACCATGAACTATTATATGAGCTCATGCTGTTCTATGCACAGGAGTTACAATCTTCAGAAAGGCATATGCGCAACCTGGCTCATATGTCCGTTAAAGGCCGGATGGCCAATGCCCTCTTACTGCTGCAGCAAAAATTTGGTTTTAATAAAGACGGATTCATAGATATTTCCCTTTCCAAACAAGACCTGGCCTCCTACATAGGCGCTACCTATGAAACCACCTTCCGGATACTGAATGAACTGATCGACGAACGGATGATAGCAGTGGCGGGAAAGAGCATCACCATATTGAATGAGGCAAAACTATTGCGGCTCACAGAGATAACTTAGCGGTTTTGTCTTGCCCAGGATTAGACTGATTTTGATGATTTACAGGATTTTTTCCATTTTGATTTTAAAAGATTTTGGGAGATATAAGCGAATTATTTTTCGCTTATATCTCCCAAAATCTTTTAAAATCAAATTATAATCAAAAAAGAAAAATCTTGTAAATCATCAAAATCAGTCTAATCCTGGGCAAGACAAAACATACTTCCTCAGTTTCTTCTCATTTAAAATCCGGATCGATTTCCCATCGACTGCAATCAGTTTTTCCTGGATAAATTCCTGCAGGTTACGGTAAATAGTTTCGTACGTGGTACCGGCAAATGACGCCAGATCCTGACGACTGATGGTAAACAGTGTATCGTTATGGAGGCGGCTGATTTCCAGCAGCGCATCTGCCAGCCTGCTTTTTACATCCATGTGAACGAGGTTGCGCATCTTTCTCTCTGCTTCCTGCAACTCGTCAGCATAAAACTGCATCAGCTTTAATGTAAGGGTGGGATTGACTTTCAGGGAAGCTTCAAAAAAAGCCATGTCGGTGTAACATACGGTTGTGTCTTCCAGGGCAGTGGCCGACACGGTATAGAGGCGCTCCCCGCTGCCAAGTCCCCTGTGTCCGAGTATATCTCCCTTTTGTGCAAAGCGGACAATCAGGTCTTTATCCGATCCCCATTGTTTATGCACTTTCACCTTTCCCTCGTAGAGGAAAAAGATGCCTTCTACAGGATTGCCCTCCTGGAAAATGACCTCATTTTTTTTATAGAACAGGTGTTGCTTGTGATCAGATACGGCGGCAATCCACTCCGGAATGCTGAACTGGCAAAGAAAACACGTTTTTAAATCGCAGGCCCCGGCTTTTTTCATGATTGCAATAGTAATGTTTTTTTGCGTTTTTGAAAGAAAAAATAGGTTTTAATATGATTTAGATCATATTTTTGTGTTGATTTTAGCTTTTTGATTGTCATTTTATATAGTATGAATCATAAAAAAGGGCAAAAGTTTGCCGGAAATATGTCGAGAAGGGTATTTTACCTGAGTTTGCAGGCCTGCATCAATGCCCTGTTGATCGGCGTGGTTGCAAAGGGGCTGGTAATGCTGATCAGCCTGATCACTAATCTTTCTTTTTACGGCAGATTTTCATTTGCGGAAGAAGGGCCTGCCGGCAATACCCTCGGCTGGCTGGTTATCCTGGTACCAATAGTCGGTAGTTTACTGGTAGGTGTCATGGCTCGCTTTGGCAGTAAAGCCATCCGTGGCCATGGTATCCCGGAAGCTATGGAGAACATTATTTTGAATGAAAGCAAGATCCCGCCGGTGATCACCCTGCTGAAACCACTGTCGGCCGCCATTTCCATTGGTACGGGTGGTCCGTTTGGTGCTGAAGGACCTATCATTGCCACGGGTGGCGCTATCGGTTCCTTTACGGGGCAGGTGATCCATATTTCTTCGGCAGAAAGAAAAGTATTGCTGGCCGCCGGCGCATGCGCAGGTATGGCGGCCATTTTCGGTAGTCCGCTGGCGGCTATCCTCCTCGCGATAGAATTGCTGTTATTCGAATTTTCGCCCCGTTCGGTGATTCCTGTAGCCATGGGTTGTATTGCAGGAGCAGGCATGCATATTCTCCTGTTTGAGAGTCATCCTGTATTCGCGATGCCGGATATCCCTGCGGTATCAGATATTGCCCTGGTAACTTATGTACTCATGGGCGCTGTGGTGGGCGTAGTAGCGGCTTATGTATCAAAGTCTGTATACTTTGTGGAAGATATGTTTGAAAAACTACCCATCCACTGGATGTGGTGGCCCGCACTCGGCGCTGTAGTGGTGGGTGTGGTAGGTTATTATGCGCCGCATACCATGGGTGTAGGATATGATAATATCAAAACCCTGCTGACAGGTAATGTACCGCTGGCATTAGTGATATCTCTTTGTGTACTCAAGTATATTTCATGGGTGATTTCCCTGGGTAGTGGTACTTCCGGTGGTACGCTTGCCCCTTTATTCACTATTGGCGGTGCTTTGGGCGCTTTGATCGGTATGCTGGTACAGAAAATATTTCCCGGCAGCGATATCAACATCGCTACATCGGCATTGATTGGTATGGCGGCTATGTTTGCCGGCGCCTCCCGCGCATTGTTAACCGCCATCGTATTTTCACTGGAAACCACCGGGCAGCCACATGGCCTGCTCCCACTGATCGGCGCCTGTACTGCGGCGTATTTTGTGTCGTTCTTCCTGATGAAAGGAAGTATTATGACAGAGAAGATCAGGCGCAGAGGGGTGGCCGCACCGGATGAATATACGCCCGATATCATGCAGCTCATTAATGTGTCGACCGTCATCGTGAAACCGATACTGACACTGCGTGATAACATGACCTTGCTGCAGGCGCAACAATTCCTGCAGGAGCATAGTGCCGCATATTATTATCAATACCTGCCGGTAACAGATGAGGCAGGAAGTTTTAAAGGATACCTCAACCGGGCAAAACTGTCTGCCGGCGGGGATATTGCCCTGGCGCAGGAACTGGAATCGTCGGCGCCTTATGTATATGCGTCTGATGATATTAACCTGGTAACGGAATTATTCGACAGTTATGCGCCGGATGTACTGGCCGTACTGGATGCCGACAGGAAAATGACAGGAATGGTAACGGCAGATGCGGTACTCAGGGCCTATGGCGAACGCCGCAAAGCTGACGCCAGGTACCATTCGGCCTTTTATGGAAATACCCGTTTGCTCCGGTTGATGGCCAGGGGCAAACGTTTGATCGTTCGTTAGGATGTGTTGTTGTTGTAAGATAGGTTGAATGCAGGGGTCTGCTCTTTTTTTGGAGCAGGCCCTTTTTTATTTTCTTTTTTATAAAATATATCCCGCAGCTATCCGTCTTCCCTGTAAGAGGTTTTTAACAAAACACTTCTTAACTTTAATACATGCAGGGAAAAGCATTGTCTATAAAAGAACGAATAAAAAATTCGCAGAACTTCCGGGACGGGGTATTTCAGAACCTGTCGCTCACTCCCATGAAGCCGGATGATGTGACTTACTACCAGATGCTGAAAGAAACCTTTCAGCGGCCCGCAGACGTACGACCACCGGCGCCGTTGACTACGGTGAAAACAAACCTGAAAACACTGTATTCAGAAAAGCCCGTCATCGTTTGGTTTGGCCATTCGTCCTACCTGGTGCATGTAAAAGGATTTAATATACTGGTAGACCCGGTGTTCAGCGGCAGCGCTTCCCCAATGTCTTTTATGATAAAGGCTTTCCCGGGCGCTGATGCTTATACGCCGGCAGATATGCCGGAAATAGATCTGATGATCATCACGCATAATCACTATGATCATCTCGATAAAAAAACACTGGCACAACTAAAACCCCATACCAAAATAATTTATACTTCCCTGGGTGTGGGCCGTGACCTGCAATCCTGCCTGGTAAAGGAAAACAACATTAACGAAATGGATTGGTGGGAAACGCAGGAGATCGCAAAAGATATCACGCTAACGGCCACGCCTGCACGACATTTCTCCGGTCGTGGTTTAAAAAGGGGAGGAAGTCTGTGGTCATCTTTTGTGTTACAGATATTCGGGTACCAGCTTTTTCTCGGCGGCGACTCCGGTTACGATACACATTTTAAAGCTATCGGCGACAAATATGGTCCTTTTGACCTGGTGATACTGGAATGCGGCCAGTACAATGATAACTGGCCGTTTATACATATGAAGCCGGAAGAAACCGTGCAGGCGGCTATTGACCTGCAGGCAAAAGTATTGCTGCCGGTACACTGGGCTAAATTTGCCCTGGCTAATCATCCCTGGAATGATTCGGTAAAACGCGTAACGGCCAGCGCCGCACAACGCGGCCTGTTTGTAACCACGCCAAAGATCGGTGAACCGGTTATCGTCGGGGAGCATTATCCGCAGGAACATTGGTGGCTATAAGGCAACAGCAGTATAGCCCTTTATATACGGAAACTCATCATTTCCACCACACCTTCACCGGGCGAATGAAATAACACATTGCGCCCGGTGATTTTTTTTTCTGTTTCACACAAAGGCTCCAGGTTTTCCAGCATAGCATCCAGCCGGTAAATAATACCGGCCATATCGGCATGGCTGTTTACATTGATCCCGATATTGATATATCCTTCCAGCATATCCAGGATACCTTTATGGTAAGACAGGAACGTTGCCGGTACTTCTTCTTCCGCCAGCGAATAATCCAGCATCACTATGTTGCGCTTGTCGGTTGTTTTAAACAACTGCATGATTTGGATAAAGGCGTCGTTACTTACATAATGAATCACTCCTTCAAATACAATGATGGCCGGAACAGCCTCATCGTAGCCCTTTTCCAGCAGTTGTGACCAAAGCATCGCTGTATCGGTAACATCACACCGGGAAAAATGGATCAATGGTTCGCCGGGAATAATGTTGGCATACAATTGTTGTTTTTCTTCGATATAACCATTGTCTATTTCTATAATCCTGCTGAGCTGCTCCCGGTAATTTTCCAGGAGATATAAAGAAAGCGGGTCCAGTCCGGCGCCCAGTAGTATTACCTGTTGCCCCGGAAAAAGCGGAATCCTTTCCTGCAGCATCCGGCGGATACTTTGCTTGCGCAGGCAAACGGTATCAATGATCAATGGATAATGTTGTTTAAACGCATCGTAAACATGGTTGGTTTCGCTGAAGTCGATCGCTTCCATATAACGTTGTTGCAATGGCGTGGTATAAAGCGGCATCGCTGCCTCCAGCACAAGCCGTGAAGTGGAGGGAACCTTTAATTGTTCTGTCATTTTGAGGGTTTTTTTTGATAAAGCTACCATGAGCAGGTGCGTATGGACAGCAGGATTATTTTAACATTAAAGGTGCATAAAAGGTTCACAATAAGGTATATTTATACAACAAAAGCTTTGGGGTCATTGTTTCGTTCATGTAGTCAATAATCATTTATTATGGAGCCTCGTATCGCATCACTCAGCAAACTGGAGCAGGAAGGAAAACGGATTTCTCGTCTGCCTTTTTCCATCAGGATTTTATTAGAAAATGTACTGCGAAACCACGACAACTTCGCTATTACGGATGAGCACCTGGACACGCTGGTGAACTGGGAGCCGGCGGGTACCGACAAAGAAATTCCTTTTAAGCCCGCCCGCGTGCTGATGCAGGATTTCACCGGGGTAGCCGCCGTGGTGGATATTGCTTCTATCCGTGCAGAGGTGATCCGCAAAGGGAAGGACGGCGCAAAAATTAACCCGGCCATCCCGGTAGACCTGGTGGTGGATCATTCTGTGCAGGTGGACTTTTTTGGTACCGACTATTCCTATACAAAAAATGTGGCCTATGAGTATGAGCGTAATAAAGAACGCTATCAGCTGCTCAAATGGGCGCAGCAGGCCTTCAATAATTTTACGGTAGTGCCGCCGGGCATGGGTATTTGTCACCAGGTAAACCTGGAATACCTGGCGCAGGGCGTTATAAACCGCGACGGATGGCTGTTTCCCGATACGCTGGTGGGAACAGATTCCCATACTCCCATGGTAAACGGTATTGGGGTGCTGGGCTGGGGAGTAGGTGGTATCGAAGCGGAAGCAGCGATACTGGGGCAACCCATTTATTTTACCTGTCCCCAGGTAATCGGGTTAAAGCTTACCGGTCGGCTTACAGAAGGGGTGACCGCCACTGATATGGTACTGGCGATTACGCAGCTGCTCCGCAAATACGGGGTGGTCGACAAATTTGTGGAAGTGTTTGGCGACGGACTCGATCATTTATCTGTACCCGACAGGGCCACTATTTCTAATATGTCGCCCGAATTTGGTTGTACCGTTACTTATTTCCCGATAGATCAGCAAACCTTGCAATACATGCACCGCACCAATCGTTCGCCGGAACAGATTGCGCAGGTGGAAGCGTATTGCCGGGAAAATATGTTGTGGCGGCACGGCAGCGAAGAAATCACCTACACCGATATCCTGGAGCTGGATCTGGGTGGTATCCAATCGGCCGTGGCGGGACCTAAGCGGCCACAGGACCGTATCCTGGTGAGAGATCTGCACAACGAGTTTGAATCGCTGCTCAACAAGGAATTCAAGCGCATGTATACCCCCGAAGGGAAGCGCCGTGACACCGCCTGGTTGTCGGAAGGAGGATCGGGCACCGCATTTACCTACGAAATACAAAAGCATGCAGAGGAAGTTGCGGTGGAAACAGTAGAGGTAGATTACCTCAAATCTGTACGCATCAAACTAAAGAATGAAGAATATGTACTGAGTGATGGAGCGATTACCATCGCCGCTATTACCAGTTGCACCAATACCTCTAACCCCAGCGTGATGATTGGCGCCGGGCTGGTGGCAAAGAAAGCGATCAGCCGCGGGCTGTATGTAAAGCCCTGGGTGAAAACCAGCCTGGCGCCGGGTTCCAGGGTGGTCACTGAATACCTGAAACGCTCAGGATTGTTAACAGAACTGGAAGCATTGCGCTTTCATATTGTAGGGTACGGCTGTACTTCGTGTATTGGTAACAGTGGCCCGTTGCCGGCGGCCATTTCGGAAGCGGTAGACAAAGGGAATCTTGTGGTGGCCTCCGTGTTATCGGGCAACCGTAACTTTGAAGCGAGGGTACATCCGCAGGTGAAAATGAATTTCCTGGCCTCCCCCTTGCTGGTAGTGGCCTACGCTATTGCGGGAAGAATAGATGTGGATATGCTGACCGCACCACTTGGATATGATCCCAATGGGGAGCCGGTGTATCTGCGTGATATCTGGCCCACACAAGAGGAGATAAACGATGCGGTAGCCGCTGCCGTTAAGCAGGAAGATTTTGAAAATATCTATAAGGTAATATTTGATGGGGACGACCAGTGGCGTGGTCTGCTGGCGCCTTCCGGCAACGACTACCACTGGAGCAATGATTCTACCTATATCCGCGAAGCGCCTTTCTTTAACGGTTTGCCGGAGAAACCGGCCGCACCGGAAGACATTAAGGATGCACGCGTGTTGCTCAAGCTGGGAGACTCTGTAACCACCGATCATATTTCTCCTGCGGGTTCTTTCAAACCCGATACCCCTGCCGGCAAATACCTGCTGGATCGTGGTATCGATCCCCGCTTATTTAACTCCTATGGTTCCCGCAGGGGTAACCATGAAGTGATGATACGGGGCACTTTCGCCAATGTACGTATCAAAAATGAACTGTCGCCTAAAGAAGGCGGTTTTACCACAGTGATTCCTTCCGGGATGGTAACACCCATTTATGATGCAGCCATGCAATATGCAGCCAATAAAGTGCCGCTGATAATATTGGCGGGAAAGGAATATGGCAGCGGTTCATCACGCGACTGGGCAGCCAAGGGCACTAACCTGCTTGGTGTGAAGGCAGTGATTGCAGAAAGCTACGAGCGTATCCACCGGAGCAACCTGGTGGGAATGGGCGTATTGCCACTGCAATACGAATTCGGCGAAAATGCTGCCACACTGGGCCTTTCCGGCACAGAGTCCTATTCCATCACCGGTATTTCTTCCGATCTTACACCTGGTAAAATACTAACGGTAACGGCTATCCCGGCATCGGGCGATCCCGTGGTGTTTAACGTGAAATGTAAACTCAATTCACTGATAGAAATTGAGTACTATCGTCATGGGGGTATTTTGCAGTTTGTATTGAGAGATTTCCTGCAGAAGACTTAGTGCCTGCTATTTTTTCTTGCCCAGGATTAACAGTGATTATGATGATTTACAGGATTTTATTTTTATAGATTTTATTTTTGATTTAAAAAGATTAGGGAAGAGAGAACTGAAATGTTCCCTAAAAGTGTCCAACTCTTAGGGGCATTTCAAAACAGATACTCGCTGCTGTCTTCGCTAATCTTTTTAAATCAAAAATAAAATCTATAAAAATAAAATCCTGTAAATCATCATAATCACTGTTAATCCTGGGCAAAAAAAAATTATGAATAGAAATCATCATCCATTACTTCGCGAAAATTCCAGGATCTTTTTCCGGTTACCTACCAGCCATACCACATCTTCCCATTCAAATACCGTTTCAGAGGCAGGGTTCAATATTTTTTCACCGCCGCGTGCAATGCCAACTACGAGGGCTTTTGTTTTTTCGCGAATGCCTGAATCGCGTATAGTTTGTCCTTTGAGACCGTTGTGTTCATCTACCACCAGGCTGGTGAGCCCGATATTTTCATCAGCCACATCATCGCTGCGTTGGATGTTGAGGGTGTTTACCACACGGTTAAATTCTTCCAGCTGCGCTTCTGTACCAATGGCCGTGAGTATATCATGCGGGAACAGTTTTTCGTCGCGGGTAGGGGCGTAGATGGTGACATTACCTCTTTTGATGGCGCCTACATTGATGCCATATTTTTCCCGGAGCTGCAGTGCTATGAGTGGCTTATCTACCAGGCTTGACCACGGATCTATTTCTATTTCAGATACCTGTGCATCCCAGGGCAGGAGGTCGGCGGCAGCGGTTTTATTCGCGGCAGCATCGGCCATTTCACGGGCGTTCAGGTTAGCGAGGAAACGGCGTTCGATACGGTTGTAATATTTTTGCAGCTGTGAACGCAACACCAGCAGTACGCAGGCCAATATAATACCGGTGCCCAGCAATGCCTGCCAGAAAGGAAAGTATTGGTTTACGAGGAAGCCTACCAGGAGTACCGCTACTATGTTACGCACTACTTCCACCACTACCAGGGGGCCATGGTTGTATTTGGAGTCCAGCCACAGCGCCTTATAGGAGATGCTGGATATTTTCTGTACCATCAGGGCCCAGATAAACGGCGACATCATAGCGATACCAATCACTACGCACAGGAGTTTGGCGCTGAAGGAATTGTTGAGATACTTCATCACAAACGGCCCGATATAATAAGTATTCAGCAGGATCATGGCCAGCATGATCACACTGTTCAGCACTATTACCTTTACATAGCTGCGCAATACAATACGCCAGTCGCTTTCCGCCTGTAAGGTTTGGGAGCTGGCGCTGTATCTGTTCATGGAATTTAACCAGCGCGCAGGAATGATCTTTTCCAGCCAGTTGTACAGCGGCACGGAAAATTTGATCATATACGGCGTGGTAAAAGTGGTAATAGCGGAAACACCTACTGCTACAGGAAACAGGAAATCGCTGGTAACGCCGAGGGTAAGCCCCAGTGTTGCAATGATAAATGCAAATTCCCCCACCTGGGCCATACTCATCCCCACCTGTACCGCCTGTTTCAGCGGTTGACCGGAAAGCAGGGCGCCAATAGTAGTGCTGAGGAATTTACCTGTTAAGGTTAGAAGGGTTATCCACAACACCGGCCACTTATATTCGATAATCATTTCCGGGTTTATGAGCATGCCTACAGACACGAAGAAGATAGCGCCAAACAAATCTTTTACCGGTTGTATGAGGTGTTCTACTTTTTCAGAAGAAGTAGTTTCTGCAATGATGGAACCCATGATAAATGCGCCCAGTTCCGCAGAGAAGCCCACTTTGGTGGCCAGTATCACCATCCCTAAACAGAGCGCGATGCTCAGTATCAGTAAGGTTTCGCCATTCATATAGCGCTCCATTTTTTTCAGGAAAGTAGGCAGCAGGAAAATACCCGCCAGGAACCAGATGGCCAGGAAGAACATCAGTTTGGCGATGGTAAACAACATCTCTGTACCTTCAAATTCGCGGCTTACGGCCATGGTGGACAATAATACCATCATGAGGATGACCACAATATCTTCTATGACCAGTACGCCGAATACGATTTTGGTAAACGGCTTTTTCTTGATGCCTAATTCTTCAAATGCCCGGATAATGATGGTGGTAGAAGAACTGGCCAGCAAGCCGCCCAGGAACAGGCTGTCCATAAAACCCCAGCCCATCAGTTGCCCGGTAAAGAAGCCGGCTACCGTAATACAGGCTATTTCTACAAATGCGGTAATAGTGGCGGTGCCTCCTACGCGCATCAGTTTTTTGAAACTGAATTCAAGTCCCAGTGAAAACAAAAGGAATATTACGCCGATCTCTGACCAGGTTTTTATACCTGTGGTATCGGCGATGGTTGGAAATAAATGAAAGTTCGGACCCACGATAAATCCCGCAATGATATATCCGAGTACCATCGGCTGTTTCAGCCGTCTGAATAATAAAGTAATAACCCCCGCCGCTCCTAATATTAATGCCAGGTCAATGATCAATGATGGTAAATGCATACAGTAAAAATCGATTTAAGTTTCGCGTATTGTACCTTTATGTGCGCTGTAAAATCAACGCACATATGTGTCAGATGCCAGTTTCCGGTTCTGTGAATATCGCTAATATATCGTTTTTTTAGCAGTTAGCTGCCAGCGGTCAGCAGTTAATCTGTCAGCTTTTACCTGGAAAAGAAGAAAGTTGATGTAAACAGGGAAAAATTACAGCTAATAGCCTTTGTCCGCCTGTATTTGTGCTACATACTTCGATGGCAGCAGCCCAAACTGTTTCTGGAAATTCTTCCCGAAATTGGTCAGCGAGGCAAAGCCGCAGAGTTCTGCTACTTCATTTATTTTATAGGTGCCGGTCGACAGTAAGGAGGCTGCTTTTTTAAGACGGGTGATATTAATCAGTTCATGGGGGGTTAAATCTGAGATGGCTTTTATTTTACGGTAAAAGGTAGGACGGCTCATATTCATGAGGTCTGCCAGTTGTTCCACATCCAGGTCAATGTCGGTCAGGTGTTGATGGATCAGGTCCTGCAGCTTTTCCAGGAACTGTTCATCCGCGCTGGTATGCGCCATGCTGCGCAAATGTACCAGGGGCGTGCTGGCATAATATGATTTTATTTTGTGACGATTGCTGAGCAAACTGGCAATTTGTGCCTGCAGAAATTCGGGTGAGAAAGGTTTTTCTATATAAGCATCGGCCCCGAGCTCCAGTCCCTCAATTTTTGATTGCAGGGTGTTACGGGCAGTGAGCAGAATCACGGGAATATGACTGGATTCAAAACCGGATTTAATGATACGGCATAGCTCAAAGCCATCCATTACCGGCATCATGACGTCACTGATCACCAGCTGTACGGGCTGCTCCTGCAATATTTCCAGCGCCGCTGCACCATCAGGGGCTGTAATCACCCTGTATTTGTCTTCCAGGTCGTCGGCGATAAAAGAGAGTATTTCTTCGTTATCGTCTACCAGCAATATCAGCGGTTTATTTTCCATGTACTCAGATTAAATTCTATTTCCTGGTGAATAGGCAAGGTAAGTGAAAAAACATTAAGACCCGGTTCGGTGGTAAGCAGTTCCAGCTTGCCTTTGTGCAACAGGGTCAGTGATCTCGATAACGATAACCCGATGCCGGTGCCCGATTTCGATTCCGTTGCCCTGGCCCTGAAAAAGGGTTCAAATATTTTTTCCTTCATCTCCGGAGGAATAATATACCCGTCATTTTTTACCAATATGGTAAAGGTAGTATCGCCTTCCGCTATAGGCAATAAATGTATGGATGCCCTGGTATCGGCATATTTGGTGGCATTGTTTAACAGGTTGCCCAATATTTTATGTAGTGCTTCCGCATCGGCATAGGCGAAGAAATGCAGGCAGGCCAGTTCTATTTTGAAACGGATATTTTTTTGTTCTGCGGCAGGCGTGAAACGCAGGTGGTTTTCTTTCAGTAATTCAGGAATATCGGTATTCACAAAATTAAGACTGAAGCCATTGATCTCTGTTTTGCGGAAGTCGAGCAACTGGTTGGTAAGGTCGAGCAGGCGATCAGTGTTGCGCTCCATGATCCGCAGGTTTTTCTGTATCAACGGCACTTCTTCCGATTTTCGGATCACCTTTTCCATAGGTCCTTTGATCAACGTAAGCGGTGTACGTATTTCATGTGCAAGATGGGTGAAAAATTCAATCTTTGCCTGGTATACTTCTTTTTCTTTTTCATGCGCCAGCAATTCCAGCTGCCGTTTTTGTTTTTGTAATGCGCGCTGATGATACCAGCTGATGATGGCATAAATAATACTTCCCAACAGCAACAGGTAAGCCGCATATGCCCAGTAACTGGCCCAGAACGGCGGCCGTATTTCTATGCGCAGCACCCTTGGCGATATGCTCCAGTTGCCACCACTGTTGGCTGCTTTTACCATGAAGTGATAAGTGCCGGGCGACAACTTTGTAAAATAAGCTTTGCGGTTGCTTTCCAGGTATGTCCAGTCCCGGTCCAGTCCTTCCATTTTATATGCATAGGCCGTCATGGCCGGCGAAGTGTAACTGAGCGCCGCGAAATCAATACTGAATGAGGACTGGTCATGCGTTAACACAATGGTATCAGTGAGCGATACCGATTGCCGCAGCATATCGCCTACCTGTACTTCTTTACCGAATACCTGGAAGCCGGTGATATATACCGGTGGCTGAAAGCTGTTGCGCAGAAAATGATCCGGGTTAAAACGGATCATTCCCTTTACGCCTCCAAAGTACATGTTGCCGCTGCTGTCTTTATAAACAGAATTGTAGTTGAACTGGTCATTCAACAGGCCATTGGCCTTGGTAAACACTATCGCTTTTTCTGCAGCTGGTGAAAAGCAGGCCATCCCTTTGGAAGTAGTCACCCATAGTTGCTGCCTGTTATCTTCCAGGATACTGAAGATCATACTGCTGAGAAAGCCATGCCGGGTGGAGTAGGTGGTGAAGTTATTTTGCTGCGGATGGAACAGGGAAAGACCATCATCTGTTGCCAGCCATAGTCGCTTCCGGCTGTCTTCAAATATCCTGTTTACGCGGTTGTCGCCCAGGCTGTTAGGGCGGGCGGGATCGTGGAGGTATATGCCTTTTTTGCCGGTGCGGCGGTTGAAATAATAAAGTCCGTCCCTGATGGTACCCAGCCAGATGGTACCTTCACCGTCCTCAAATACCGCGGTATAAAATATGTAATCGGGTACTTCGGTCACGGGATCGAAATCATCACGGTCACGGCTATACTGAAATAATCCCCGGGTGGTAGCAATCAGTATTTCACCATTGCGCGTATGCAGCATAGCGTAAATAAAATTGCTGTGCAGCTCATGGGCGCCGCTGCCGGCGTTGTAATGACGGATAAATTTTCCGCTGCGGATATCCATGATATCCAGGCCATGCTCAAAAGTGCCTATCCACAGGGAATCGCCGGTAACCAGTAAGCCATGTATATTGGAATGCGATAAACCGGTTTGCGGTGGCGGCGGTGGTTTAATATTGACAAAGTCACCGGTGGAGGGGGTAAATTTATTCAACCCGCCATCTTCTGTACCTATCCAGAGATGCCCGTACTTGTCCGGATGTATTTCCCTGACGGCATTGCCGCCAAGAGAGGCTACGCCTGTTTTAGGAAAGAATTTTTCGAACGCGGTGTACTGCTGCGGAAAATAGTTGATGCCGCCAAAGTAAGTGCCGGCCCATATTCCGCCTTCTTTATCTTTACAGAAATTGTACACTGCGTTATCAGATACCGAGTAAGGATCATTATATTTTTTTTTCAGGTTGATGACTTCGCCGCTTTGCAGATGATAGATATAAATACCTGATTCGGATGCCAGCCAGTATTCATCACCGGTTCGCCTGATCACATCACGGGCATATATCTCCGTATGGTCGGCAGCGTTAGAAAGCATATCCTTATAGGTACGCGTGCGCAGGTCAAATAATTTTAGTCCCTGTGTATTGGTACAAACCCAGATGGAGTCTTTGCCGATGGGTACAATTTTTTGCACGCCATGGGAACTGACCTTTGGTGAATGATCAAAAAGGGAGTAGCTGCTGAAGGAACCTTTATGCGGATCATACACACCTATTTTGCCTTCGGCAGAAGCTATCCACAGGTTGCCGTCACTGCCCGTACAGATAGACGTCGCTTCCGGAAATCCTGCTATATCGTACAAACTGTCTGTGGCCGCCCGGTAGCGGAACAGCCGGCCACCGGAAGCAATCCAGATATTACCCTGCCGGTCTTTGTGAATGGTGCGTACCTCTGCGGTAATTCTTTTGTTTAATGACCGGAACTGCTCGGTTCGTGGATTATATACATATGCCCCTTTGTCTGTTCCGGTATACAACAGCCCGTTATCATCCTGGAAAAGACTGATAATAGTATTGCCTCCCAGGCTGCCGGGCTGCGTTGTTTTGCGGAATACCCGGAAGGTATACCCATCAAAACGGTTGAGCCCGTACACAGTACCAAACCACATAAAGCCCTGCTGGTCCTGTAAGGTGCAAAGCACCGCATTATGCGACAACCCGTTCTCTACCTGGTAGTGAACGAAATTGACCGACTGGCTGTAAAGTGTTTGCGTCAGCAACAACAACACAAGGAGGGTATAATGTCTGGCTTTGATCATGTAACACCGTGGCTAAAGGCTAAAACTAACAGTTTTTCTTAATAGCTGAAAGCAAAAAGCAGAAAGCATAAAGCAGAAAGCATATAATATTGGCCTGGAGGTTATGGCCAAAAGCTGGTTCGCTGCATTACTAACAGCTAAAGGCTAACAGCTAAAAGCTGGTTCGCTGCATTTACTAAAAGCTAAAGGCTAACAGCTAAAAGCTGGTTCGCTGCATTTACTAAAAGCTAAAGGCTAACAGCTAAAAGCTGGTTCGCTGCATTTACTAAAAGCTAAAAGCTAACAGCTAAAAGCTGGTTCGCTGCATTACTAACAGCTAACAGCTAAAGGCTAATGGCTAAAAGCTAAGAATGATACAAAAACGAGAAAGATTGAGATAAATAGACAACCAACTAAGAAAAGGAAATCCTTTCTTTGAGAAAATGTTTTAAGCGTGCTTTGTACACTTAAATGAAACCATCTTCTAAATCCATGTTATGAAGCGTAGCCAACTACTTTCGCTGATATGCTTACTGCTGGTAAGCAGCGTTTGCAGCGCTATAAAAGCCGATACCAGCGGCGTTTTTACCAACCCTTTGCTGGGCAGTGGTCCCGATCCCTGGGTAATACGGCATGATGGTATGTATTATTACATGCATACTACCGGACACCATCTCGTGATTCGTAAAACAACGAAAATGTCGGCCCTCAGCCAGGCAAAGGAAGTGGTGATATGGACGCCACCTGCGAAGGGACCTAATGCCAGGGATATCTGGGCGCCGGAGCTGCATCGCCTTAATAATAAATGGTACCTGTATTATAGCGCCGGTTCATCAGACAGCATACATCCCCAACACACCTTTGTATTGGAAAACACGGCTGCTGACCCTACAACGGGCACCTGGACCGATAAGGGCCAGGTCAGGGATACCGCGGCCAACTGTTTTGCGATAGATGGCACCGTATTCACACACAAAGGGAAAAACTATTTTATCTGGAGTGGGCATAACGGAAAGGATGTAGTACAGCGATTATACATTGCCCGTATGGAAAATCCATGGACCCTTGTTTCACCGCGGGTGGAAATATCAGCGCCCCAATATCCCTGGGAGCAAAACGGGATCAACGAAGGCCCGGAAATACTAAGGAATGCGAAGCATCATGTTTTCCTGGTGTTTTCTGCCTGCGGATGCTGGACAGATAATTATACACTGGGCATCATGCGGCTTAAGGAAGGTGCAGATCCGCTGCAGGCCAGCAGTTGGATAAAATCACCGGAGCCGGTACTAAAGGCAAAGCCTGAAAACGGCGCCTATGCTCCCGGGCATAATGGTTTTTTTAAATCGCCCGATGGGAAACAAGACTGGATCATTTATCATGCTAACTCGAAAGTGGCGGAAGGATGCGGTTTACAAAGGAATCCACGGATGCAGGTGGTGCAATGGAAAGCCGACGGCAGTCCTGACTTTGGCGAGCCCGTGAAAATAAATACACCCATTAAAAATCCTTCAGGAGAATAACATCACTTTAAGAATACATATGAAAAAGACGTACCTAATTTTTGCGCTGGCGCTCGGACTTGGCTGGAATACCGTGAAGGCACAGCAGCAAGACTGGAAAATTGTAACAGGAAAAATTACAACTTCCTGGAGTGAACAGGTAACACCATCTGCTACCTTGCCGGAATATCCGCGTCCACAGCTGGTACGCGGCAACTGGAAAAATCTGAATGGCTTGTGGAACTATGCCATCAAACCAAAAAGTGACGATAAACCCACTACCTGGGATGGAAAAATACTGGTGCCTTTTGCGGTGGAGTCTGCCCTTTCAGGAGTAGGCCGCAATGTGGGAAAAGATAATATACTCTGGTATAATACAGCGGTTGCATTGCCTTCTTCTATGCAAGGCAAGAAAATATTACTGCATTTTGGAGCGGTAGACTGGCGTACAACCGTGTACGTGAACGGGCAGGAAGCAGGTACGCATGAAGGAGGCTTCGATCCCTTTACGCTCGACATCACTGCCTTTGTAAAGAAAGGCAAACAGGATATCGTAGTTAAGGTATGGGACCCTACCGATGAAGGCGTGCAGCCAAGAGGTAAGCAGGTAAAGAAACCTGAAGGTATCTGGTATACGCCGGTAACAGGCATCTGGCAAACAGTATGGGTAGAAGGCGTTGCTGATACCTATATTGCAGGTACCAAACAAACACCGGATATTGACCAGGGAAGCCTCACCATTGCCGCCGATGTAAAGAATGTAAAAGCCGGTGATATAGTAACGGTAGCCGCTTTCGACGGTGGTACCAAAGTTGCGGATGGCGTCATCAGCGGCGAAAATACCGTGTTAAAAATTGCCTCTCCGAAATTATGGTCACCCGAATCACCTTTCCTGTACGACCTAAAGTTAACGGTTACACGTAAAGGTAAAGTAATCGATGAAGTGAAGAGCTATTTTGCCATGCGCAAATCTTCCATCGGGAAAGATGCCAACGGCATTGAACGCATGCTGCTGAACAATCGTTTTGTGTTCCAGTTTGGTCCGCTCGATCAGGGCTGGTGGCCCGACGGATTGTATACCGCGCCAACAGATGAAGCCCTGAAGTTTGACATCGTACAAACCAAAGCGATGGGCTTTAACATGATCCGCAAACATATCAAGGTAGAGCCGGCACGTTGGTATTACTACTGCGATCAGTTGGGCATCATGGTATGGCAGGATATGCCAAGCGGCGACCTGGGTAACGGATGGGAAAACCGTCCCGGCGTAATTGACCGCGCTACGGATAAGCAACGCTCCGCTGAATCGGAAGGCTACTACCGGAAAGAATGGAACGCGATCATCGACCATTTATACAACTATCCTTCTATCGTGGTATGGACACCATTTAACGAAGCATGGGGACAGTTTAAAACCATGGACATAGCACAGTGGACAATGGATAAAGATCCTTCCCGTCTTGTGAATACCGCCAGCGGGGGTAACTTCTATCCGATAGGACATATTATTGACCTGCATAACTATCCTGAGCCGGCCATGCCGGACCCGGCGATATATGGCGATAAACGCGCTATTGTGCTGGGTGAATTCGGAGGACTGGGATTGCCGGTAAACGGGCATGTATGGCAGCAGAAAGATAACTGGGGCTACCAGAGCTTCAAAAATGAAGAAGACCTTTTTAAGCGGTACAGCGGGTTTGCCGACAGGCTGGAAACATTGATCAAACAAGGATTGTCGGCCGCCGTTTATACACAAACCACGGATGTGGAAGTGGAAATAAACGGGTTGATGACCTACGACCGTAAAGTGCAAAAAATGCCATTAGATAAATTGAAAGCCGTTCATCAGAAGTTGTACAACCCGGCTTTGGTCACTATAAAACCATAATCATGAAAAGGCGAAAGATATTTGGCTTATTGGTTCTTTCTGCTTTTTTTGTTGGTCTTATTCCGGCGGATGCATCGCATCCGCCGGGTACCAGGGCTGATACAAATGTGTATATAGCACCTGTGTACAAAGCGCTGCCACTGGGCGCCATAAAGCCGCAGGGCTGGTTGAAGCATCAGCTGGAAATTATGCGTGATGGTACCACCGGGCACCTTGATGAAGTATATAACAAAGTAAAAAACGATAATGGCTGGCTGGGTGGAAAAGGCGATGGCTGGGAAGAAACGCCTTATTGGCTGGATGGCGCTGTACCGCTGGCCTACCTGCTGGATGATAAAAAATTACAGGAAAAAGTACTGCGCTATATCAGCTGGACGCTGCAACATCAGCGGCCTTCCGGTTATTTTGGGCCGCTTACCAAATCGGAGCGAGAGAAAAATATACCCGTTGGCGTTAGTAATGCTGCCGATGGGGAAGACTGGTGGCCTAAGATGGTGATGCTGAAAGTACTGCAACAATATTATACGGCCACAAATGATACCCGTGTTTTATCTTTTATGACGCGGTATTTTAATTACCAGCTGCAAACGCTGAAATCTTGTCCATTGGGCAAATGGACGGAATGGGCCACTTCCCGGGGATCAGAAAACATAATGATGGCCCAGTGGTTGTACAGCATTACCAGGGATGAAAAATTGCTGGAGCTAGCCTCGTTGCTGGAGTCGCAGTCTTTTGCCTGGAGTACCTGGCTCGGCAATCGCAGCTGGGTAATAGATGCGGCTGCCCGGCAAAACGATCAGCACTGGATGCGCCGTCATGGGGTGAACGTAGGAATGGGGCTGAAGGCGCCCGCATTGAACTATCAGCGTACCGGCAACAAAAAATACCTGCAGGAACTGCGCACCGGTTTCGCCGACCTGATGAACCTGCATGGATTACCCATGGGCGTTTTTTCGGGAGATGAGGACCTGCACGGTAACGCACCTACGCAGGGAACGGAGCTATGTGCCATCGTAGAATCCATGTTCTCCCTGGAAGAAATTATAGGGATTACCGGCGATCCGGCATATATGGACGCCCTGGAACGGATGACCTTTAATGCCCTGCCCACACAAACAACAGACGATTATAACAATAAACAGTATTTCCAGGTAGCCAACCAGGTAAATATCAAGCGGGGTGTATTTAATTTTTCGCTGCCCTTTGACCGTGAAATGAATAATGTATTGGGTATGCGCAGCGGTTATACCTGCTGTCTGGCTAATATGCACCAGGGCTGGACGAAGTTCGCTTCCCATCTCTGGTACAGCACTGCCGGCAATGGCCTTGCGGCATTAGCCTACAGCCCTAACGAAGTGAGTGCTAAAGTAGGTAAAAACAATACCACTGTTACAATTAAAGAAGTAACCGGTTATCCTTTTGAAGAACAGGTGGGGTTTAACCTGGGCATGCAACAACCTGTGGCTTTCCCGCTGCAGTTACGTATCCCTGCCTGGTGCGCGGAAGCCGTGGTAGTGCTGAACGGCCAAAAGCTCCGCACCGCCAAAGGAGGACAGCTGATTACCATTGACCGTACCTGGAACAACCATGATCAGCTCACGCTGCAGTTGCCAATGCAGGTAACTACCTCTAACTGGGGCCGTAATTCCCGCACCGTAGAAAGAGGACCAATCGTATATGCGCTAAAGTTAACAGAGCGTTGGGAAAAGGGACATGATGAGGCGGAAGGCGATTATTTCAGCGTGTATCCAAAAGATGACTGGAATTACGGCCTCCCTGAAAAAATTATCCAGGCGCCGGCACAACATCTGCAGGTAACACAGGTAAAGCCAGCCACAGCCGACTTTGTATGGAACCTGGAACATGCACCTGTTACGATCACCACCACCGGTAAAAAAATCCCTGAATGGAAACTGGTCGATGATGTGGCGCCACAACCCGTAACCGACAGAAATGGTATTTATAAAGGCAAAGTAAATGAGCAGGAAGAAGTAATTACGCTGGTCCCTTATGGATGTACCAAGGTTAGAATCGTAGCATTCCCCGTAGTAAAATAAGCCGATAGAAAAACATCAACCAGCGAGGCAGTTATGAAAACTGAAATTTAAAAGACCACACAAAATCTAAGTTATGAAAAAGCGATTACGTATTCCGGATCTGATCCGGGGGGCCGGCTCATGCCTGCACATGGCGGTATGGTTGCTCTTCTTTGCGCTGTCAGCGCATGCAGCTCCCGCAGATATTACAATTACCGGTAAGGTTACCGACGAGCAGGGCGCCGCTTTACCCGGGGTGACCGTTAGTGTTAAAGGCACTTCCAAAGGAACTTCCACAAATGGAAATGGTAGTTACAACATTGCTGTAGCCGACAGAAATGCGGTACTGGTATTCTCATTTGTAGGCTATGTAAAACAAGAGATCACGATAGGTGATCAGAAAGAAGTGAATGTAAAACTGCAAACAGATAGCAAAGGATTGGGTGAAGTGATTGTAGTGGGTTATGGCACCCAAAAGAAGGAATCTGTTACAGGCGCCATCTCGGGCGTAACCAGCAAAGATCTTGAAAGGGTTCACGCCTCTACCGTTAGTGCTACGCTGGCCGGTAAAATACCGGGTGTTTCCTTTCGTATGCCGGATGGGCGGCCGGGCGCCAGCGCCAACATACAGATCCGTAACTTCGGAAATGCCCTGTATGTAATTGATGGCATCCAGAAAGATGCCGGTCAGTTCAATAATATTTCGCCCAATGATATTGAAAGTATTACGGTGCTGAAAGACGCTTCTGCCGCTATATACGGGGTGAGGGCCGCAAACGGGGTAGTAGTGGTAACCACTAAAAGAGGTAAACCCGGTAGCGGCAACGCCATTAACGTAGACGCCTACACGGGATGGCAGAACTGGTCCAGGTTCCCTAAAACCGTAAACGCGTATGAATGGATGCTGGGTAAGGCAGATGCCGAAATGAATGCCGAAGATCCCCGCACAGATATCACCAAAGCAGAACTGGAGAAATGGAAGGCCGGTACGGAAAAAGGCTATCAGAGCTTCGACTGGTATGATTTCATTATCAAAAAAAATGCGCCGCAGCATTCTATTAACGTAAACGCTACCGGTGGATCAGAGAATATCAACTATTACCTTTCCGTTACCCGCCTCGATCAGAAGTCGGTCCTCGGAAGAGAGTTTGATTTTAACCGCACCAATATCCAGAGTAATGTGGATGCAAAAGTGGCAAAGCGTTTGAAAGTTGGCGTGCAGATCAACGGCCGTATTGAAGAGCGTGATAACCCCGGCGTACCTGGTGGTGATGACTATTGGGCGCCCCGTTTTGCATTGTTCCGCAACCGCCCCACGGAAAGGCCATACGCGAATGATAACCCTTTGTATCCAAATGATATTGGCCATAACACCGAGAACTGGGCTGTGCAAACCAAAGCCATTTCCGGCTACTGGACGGAAGATTGGAGAGTATTACAAACCAACTTCAACGGCACGTATGAAACGCCGATCAAGGGATTGACGCTGAAAGGCATGTATTCGTACTACTATGCCGATAAGCTGATGAACGGTCACGAATACACGTACGATACCTACACCTATCACCCGGAAAACGATACCTATGTGAGAACCGGTGGAAGCTCCAATCCGTGGCGGGAGCGCGGCACGCATAAAGTGCTGGAAAATGTATTGCAGGGTCAGATCAACTATAACAATACGTTTGGCAGGCATACCATCGGAGGTACTTTTGTTTCAGAAAGAATTAAGCGCAGGGAACTGGATGTATGGGTGCATGCCGTGCCCAAAAGCAACGTGCTGCCGCTGATCCAGTTTTCTGATATGGATACTTATAATGATGCCGACTGGACAGAAGCAAGAGTGGGCTACATCGGCCGTTTTAACTACAGCTTCAGCGATAAATATTTCCTGGAAATCGCAGGTCGTTACGATGGTTCCTGGAAATTTGCGCCGGATAAAAGATGGGGTTTCTTCCCCTCTGTTTCCGCCGGATGGCGGTTAACGGAAGAACCCTTCTTTAAACGCTGGCTGGGCAGCAACAGCATACTTACAGAATTGAAACTCCGCGGTTCCTACGGAGAGCTGGGTGATGACGACATCGGCATCGGCGCCTACGATTATTTGCCCGGCTACACCTATGCCACTTCTACCGTGATACTGGATGGTACCGTCATCAAAGGCTCCCGCGATAAAGGAGTACCCAACAACCGCCTTTCCTGGTTTGTCAGCAAAATTGCCGATGTGGGGCTGGACTACCAATTGTGGAATGGTAAAGTATACGGTTCACTCGATTTCTTTAACCGCAAACGTTCCGGTCTCCGTGGCAGGAAGTACGATGTGCTGGTACCCAGCGAAATCGGGTACGGACTTCCGGATGAAAACGTAAACAGCGATGCGCAGAAGGGCGGAGAATTTTCTGCAGCATATACTACGCAGGTCGGTAAAGTGAATTTTGTGGTAGGAGGTAATGTATCCTATTCCAGGAGCAGGTTCCTTGAATCCTATAAACCTATATGGGGTAACTCACTGGATCATTACCGCAATTCCATAGAAGACCGCTGGAATAATATTTACTGGGGTTATGAAGCCATCGGGCAATTCCAGTCGCAGGAGGAAATTAACAAGTACCCTGTTAACGTAGACGGAAAGGGAAATAAAACCCTGCTGCCGGGTGATATTATTTATAAAGACATGAACGGCGATAATGTGATCGACGACCAGGACCAGCGGCCAATTGGCTACCAAACCAGCGGTAACCCTACCGTGAACTTCGGTTTTAACCTGGGCGTGCGGTGGAATGGTTTTGACTTCGCTGCCGATTTTTCCGGTGGATCTATGTATTCGTACAACCAGAACTGGGAGATGAGATGGCCTTTTCAAAACGGAGGTAACCTGTTAAAACAGTTCTATGATGATCGCTGGCACCGGGAAGATCCTTTCGATGTAAACAGCAAATGGATCCCTGGTAAAAATCCGCCGTTACGATTCAATAAGGGAGATCACAGCAATTACAACAAACCTTCCACATTCTGGCTGCATAATGTGCACTATGTGAGGTTACGGACGATGGAACTGGGTTACGCTATTCCCCAGCAAATACTGGATAAGGTGAGGTTTAAAAAAGCCAGGGTATATATCAATACCTATAACCTGTTTTCGCTCGATAATGTAAAAGACCTGGGAATAGAGCCGGAGATAGCAGATGAAAACGGGTTGCAATATCCGCAGAATAAGCTGGTGAATATTGGTGTGAACCTTACTTTCTAAGTAATAAATAAGATTCGTTATGAAAAAAAGTTTGTTATATATATGCCTGGTTATACTCGCCTGCAATGCGGGGTGTAACGACAAGGATTTTCTGAATGTGGCGCCTACCAATGTGCTGCAAAATGATCAGCTCTGGAACGATGAAGGCTTAATCCTCTCAGTACTGGCTGATTTGTACGACCGTTATCCTGATCGCCAAACCGATGTAAACAATTCTCCCATTCCTTCCATGGTAGTACAAACCATTGATAACTGGGGGGAATTTGCCCGGTTCGATGAAGCGTTTGCATCAGAGAACGGGCAGTATTGGCGGCATGGCGCCAGCGATTACCCTTATGTATTTCCGGGTATGATTGTAAAGGGGGGAGCGGAAGTAACCTACTGGGACTACGCTTACATCAGGGAACTGAACATCTTTATCGCTAAATGCGGTACTTCCGTCAAATTGAAGCAGGAGGTAAAAGACCGGTTTATTGCAGAGGCAAGGTACCTGAGGGCGGTTGTGTATTTTGAAGAAGTAAAAAGGGTAGGTGGTGTACCGTTGGTGCTGCAGCCGATGGAGTACGATTATAAAGGTGATCCTGCCTACCTGCAGCATGCGCGAGCGAAAGAATCCGAAATATATGATTTCGTTATCAGCGAAATGGATACTGTAAAGAAGTACCTGCCCTCCAGTCCGATCAGTAAAACACGGGCCACTGTTGGGCTGGCGCTGGCTACCAAGGCAAGAGCGGCGTTGTATGCCGGATCTATTGCAAAGCATGGCGTTACCACACCGCAGGTATCTTTACCCGGTGGTGAAGTAGGTATACCGCTGGCGAAGGCCAATGAATATTATACCATCGCCCTGAATGCAGCGAAAGAGCTGATCAGCAGCGGCAGTTATTCGCTCTACAAAAAGAATTCGGATAACCTGACGCAGAATTTCATCAGCCTGTTCATTGATAAAGGCGCCAATCCGGAGGTGATCTTCGCCAAGGATTTTAAATTGCAGAGCGGAAGAGTACAGCCGTGGACGTTATGGAGTCAGCCCCGTTCCAATGCAGAAGAGCAGCAGGGCGGACGCCTCAATCCATCGCTGAACCTGGTACAGTCGTTCGAATTACTGGATAATACCTTTGCACCGTTGAACATCAACGCAGCCGGCGGAGGATACATGTATTACAGTGATCCGCTCGACCTCTTCGCCAACCGCGATCCACGTTTAGCCGCCACTGTTATGTTGCCCGGCTCCGACTTTAAAGATAAGAAGCTGGATATCTGGGCGGGTTATATCCGCAAGAACGGAGAAATTGTTACCGGTGACAACTTCGGTGCAAAAGCCAAGCTGGAACCGGGCGGACCAGATGTTCAGGTGGTAGGTTATGACGGACCGGTAAATAACCTGGAATTTAGTGCGCAGTCAGGTTTTATAGTCCGGAAGTATATGGACCCTACGGTTGGTTCCGGCCGTATTGGTACACAGAGCGAGGTGTGGTGGATCCGGTATCGTTATGCGGAGGTGCTGCTCAATGCCGCGGAAGCAGCATTTGAGCTGGCGCAGCCAGATGTGGCAGCCGGTTATATAAACCAGGTACGTGAAAGGGCCGGGTTTAAAATTCCGCTGAAAGCAACAGATATTACCTTCGACCGCATCGTTCATGAAAGAAAAGTGGAGCTGGCATTTGAAGGTCATGAGTTCTGGGACATGAAGCGCTGGCGTTTGGCACATAAAGTCTGGAATGGCGTGAAAACCAATTTAACTACTAATCCGGGAAAGAGTGATGAGTCCAGTACGCGTGTATTTGCATTGTGGCCGTACAAGGTGTATGATCCCGGAAGTCCCAATAACGGCAAGTACATTTTTAAACAGGTACTGCCTGGTGCGGTAACATCGGCGCATGGCTTCCGCCTGGGTAATTACTATGCCGCCATTAATGATGATATCAGGAGTAACAATCCTAAAATTGTGAAGAATCCTAACCAGTAAAGTGATGTATTATGAAAGCTAATATTCAATATGCTATATTCATTGCATTGGGCGTATTATCCGCTTCCTGCAAAAAAGATAATTACAAAGTGCCTTCCAGTGCCTTCACCGGGCGGTTGGTATACCAGGGAGAACCTGTTAATGTGAGCTATAACGACGTGTATTTTGAATTATGGGAACCGGGTTGGGGAAAAAGTACGCCCATTGTCGTTAATGTATCGCAGGACGGCTCTTTTTCTTCGTTGCTATTCAACGCAGCCTATAAGCTGGTGATCCCAGCGGCGCAGGGACCATTCCGCTCGTTAACGGATAAAACCACTAATTCGGATACAATTCCGCTGACAGTGTCGGGTAATCTTACCCGCGACATAGAGGTGCTGCCTTATTACATGATCCGACATCCAAAGTTTGTGGCGACCGCCAGGAAGGTGACAGCTACTTTTGCGGCGGAGCAGATTATTAAAGACGCCAACGCCAGAGATATAGAGCGGGTATCCCTGTATATCTGTAAAACACAATTTGTGGATGGCCGTAACAGTGTGGCTACAAAAGATATGAGCGGGTCGGATATTACAAATCCGGCGGGTATCAGTTTGCAGACAGATGTACCGGCGCTGGTGCCGGAGCAGAAAACAGTTTTCGCGCGGGTAGGAATAAAGATTGCCGGTGTGGAAGATATGATCTACTCGCCGGTACAGGAGATAGCCTTATAAAAGGAAAGAGCGGTGAATATTTTAGTTTGCCCTCCGGTTGTCCGGGGGGCTTTTTATGTGCATTTGTTCGTTCGCTATGCCCTTTTTTTAGCCCGTTTACGGATGTCATTCAACTGGGCGGTGATTGTTTCGTGCAGGATATCAATAAGCCGTTTAACAGCCGCGGAAGGCGTTTTTTTATAGGTTAGCATAAACACCTGCACATCCGGTAAAGCCGGCAGTCCGGAGGAGGTGGTGAATGCTTTGCAGCCTGCGGGCATGCCAA
Organism: Chitinophaga hostae; assembly: GCF_018224885.1. Taxonomy (GTDB): domain Bacteria; phylum Bacteroidota; class Bacteroidia; order Chitinophagales; family Chitinophagaceae; genus Chitinophaga; species Chitinophaga hostae. Next base: position 51,313 of record NZ_JAGTXB010000020.1, read on the forward strand.
TTTCGGTGCGCACCGTGATGCCCAGTCCAGCCTGCGCGGCTGCCCACATACCCGCCACACTGCCGCTGGTGAGGGCGGGGCGCCAGCTACGTTTTATTTTTTCCAGTGCATGCAGCCCGGCGCTGCGGAACATGCAGGGCGCTTCGAACAGCAACAATGGCAATGGCTGCAGCGATGCCACTGTATTGTTGCTACCGCCTATCCATCGTATGGGCAATGGTCCTATAGGTATAGCGTGTTCAGGCACCTCTTTGCCAAAGGAAATAACTACATCTAGTTTGCCGCTCTGCAGTTGCTGGGCCAGTATTGCCTGGCGGTCGAGCGTGACTTCAATTTCCATTTGCGGATGTATGGCGGCGAAACGCGCCAGTGCTATAGGCAACCCGCTTTCTGCAAAATCAGCCGGCAGCCCCAGTCTTACTTTGCCGGCGATATGTGTGGCAGTGAGGGCGGTGATCGCCTGGTGATTGAGGTCGAGCATCTGGCGGGCATAGCCCAGTAACATTTCGCCGCTGGCGGTAAGCCGCCAACCCCGGCCCTGTTTGAGAAACAGCTGTTGCCCGGTAATTTCTTCCAGCCGCTGCATCTGTAAGCTCACGGCCGATTGCGAACGCGCTACCTGGTCGGCCGCCCGGGCAAAGCTGTCCAGGTCTGCCGCCAGCACAAAAGTGCGGAGGAGGTCGAGCTCCAGCAGGTCTGTAGCCATAGTTTAATTTTATTAAAGTATGATGTTAAATGTTTCAATATTGCAAATGTATGAAACAGCAGTAAGTTTGTAGCGAAATCTTCTTTCGTATGAAAAAAATACTATTCGCTGTGTTGGTATTGTTAACAGGAACTGTTGCGGCACAAACGCCAACAGCCAGGAAGTCATTACTGAAACAACAGCTCCCCGTTACTACCGTAGAAGAAGTCCGCATGGATCAGGTGACGCTGGAACCCGGACAGGGCGCGCCGGTGCATCATCATCCGGGAGAAGTATACGGGTACATCGTATCCGGCGAAATAACTTATCAGCCTGCAGGTGAAGCCGCAGTTACACTGCGTGCCGGCGATGCTTTCCGCGAAGCTGCCGGCAAAGAGATCAGCATTTTCAAAAATGCAGCCAAGGATCAACCAGCCACCTTTGTAGCGGTTTATCTCCTGAAAAAAGATCAACCTTCCATCATCATAAAAAAATAAAATATGCCTTTCGTACAAATTTATCTCGGTGCTCATCTCACCGCAAAAAATAAAAAAGATATTTCTCTTTCTGTACATCAGAGCCTGCAGGATCATTTCAACATTCCCGCAGCCGATTATTTCCAGGTAATTCACGTGCAGCAGCCGGAAGATTTGCTGTATCCTGACAGTTATTTCGACGTACCGCATACAAACAATCTCCTGTATATACGGATCACTGCGCGCAGCGGCAGAACGGTAGAAATGAAAGAGGCATTATACAAAAGCATTGCCGGCAGGATTGCCGCTACTACGCCCGTAAAGGAGGAGGATGTGGTGATTGTGCTGGTAGAAAATGAATTAGCAGATTGGTCATTTGGCCGGGGCATCGCCCAAATGGTCGTTAAGTAGATGATGTATAACAGATGGGGTGGTGGTAAGCCCAGGCAGCTACCGCCACACCCATTCTTTTATTTCATTTTTCGTAATGCAGTTCCAATACACCACTCGTATAAGTTTTGGTCGCTATCAGCCGGAATATTTTCTCCATCGGTATTCCGCCGAATAAAGGCAAACCGTCTGCCGGCACAACAGATATTACATGGATCATCATTTCATCGATCAGGTCAGCCTGTAATAAGGCCGCGTTTAATTTTATCTCTTTTTTTACAAAGATGAGGTATTGGGAGATACGGAAATTGTATAAAATTTCCGGTTGTTTTGATCGGCAGAATGTTGTATTGATAGGGTTAAAAGAAATATTTGTTGCGAAGTTTTTTAACTATTATACAAGTAAGTATTTTTGAAAAATTTCGGGATATGGATACTGTTTCCTTGCAACAAATATTGAATAAGCTGGATGCGATGAATGCCACGATGGAAGCATTCCGGTTAAAACAGCATGTAATGGATATAAGGATAGACCTAATGGAAACCAGATTCGATTACCGTTTTGATCTGATTGATGAACACCTTGCGTTTATCAGCGAGGCTGGTGATTTATAAATATCGTATTCGGAAACCCTGCATGCACCCGTCCTTCCTTTACCGCCATTTGGTATGCTGATGGCGTTATCCCCGCAAATGCCAGCTATCAGGAATTAATCAGTAAATTGAGCCCTAATCAGCAGGCATGGAAACGGTTACACAAGAGAAAATATTACCCCGCCGGCAGCTCTTTCTGCTTTCTTTTAAGGATGCGTATAAAGCGTTGCAGGCAAACGACCCACTACGTATGGCGGGAGCTACCGCTTTTTTTACCACCTTTGCGTTACCGGCTATTCTCATTATCATCATTCAACTATTACGTATTATTTTCCGTATTCAACATCCCGGCAAGCGACTGATGCTGCAACTGGAGGGAATGTTTGGTAAGGAAACAACGGACGCCATTATACAAACGTTGCAGGCATTCCGCAGCATTGCACAAAACTGGATCATTGCCATCACCGGGTTTATTTTTCTTTTGTTTGTGGCCACCACACTCTTTAAAATTATTAAAGGATCACTGAATGAATTGTGGAAGATAAGAGCCACTCATAAAGCCAGCTTCGGACAAATTATGGTGTCGCGACTGAAAGGTGTGTTGGTCATCGTTTTTGCGGGGATATTGTTTATCATCGACCTGGTAGCGGAAGCTGCCCGCGCTTTCCTGGGAAAGTATGTTTTATTGTATCTGCCGGCCCTGGGTATTTATTACGACAGTGCGCTGAACTATGTCATCTCCGTTATTATTGTTACCATCTGGTTTTTCCTGGTATTTCATTTTCTGCCGGATGGCCGCCCGCGCTGGAAGGTAGGCATTACCGGGGCGCTGGTAACGAGTATCTTGTTTAATATGGGGAAGGCCGTACTGAAAGTGATGCTTACCTATAGCAGTATTAACAGCATCTATGGCGCTTCCGCATCTACCGTATTATTATTGCTGTTTATGTTTTACTCTTCACTGATCTTTTATTTCGGTGCCTGCTTTACCTATGCCTGGGGCGCCCGCACGGAGCGGCCCGTTGAACCCCTGCACAACGCCAGTCGCTACGAAATTACCGTGACGGAGGATTGATAGCAAATCGCCCTGAATAGATAAATAAATATTATAAAAATTGCCTATTATAGGGATTGATTTGCGGATCGTATTTATCAAGTAGAATTCCACCTATGGCCAACAAAGTTTTGCTAAAAGAAAAAATAGGGTATGGCTTTGGAGATATGGCTTCCTCCATGTTCTGGAAGCTGTTCGGTATGTACCTGTTGTTTTTTTATACAGATGTGATGGGCATCGCTGCTGCGGCGGTAGGAACCATGTTCCTGATCACCCGCATATGGGATACTTTCTTTGACCCGGTGGTAGGTACGCTGGCAGACCGTACCCATTCCCGATGGGGAAAATTCAGACCTTATATTTTGTACATGGCCATTCCTTTTGGCGTAATCGGTGTACTTACTTTTACCACGCCTGGTTATAGCGCGTCCGGCAAGCTGATCTATGCCTATATCACCTATTCTGTGATGATGATGATCTATTCCCTTATCAACGTTCCTTATGCGTCGCTGTTAGGTGTAATATCTGCTGATGGTAAAGAAAGAAATACGCTGGCATCTTTCAGAATGGCTTTTGCTTTTGGCGGTAGTTTTATTGCGCTGGCGCTGATAGAACCGCTGGTGAATTTTTTTAGTAAAACGGGTACTGGCGCTGTCAATTTGCAACGGGGATGGCAACTGGGTGTTGCAGTGATCGCATTGATCTGTACGGTGTTATTCCTGTTATGTTTTGCCTGGGTAAAGGAAAGGGTGCAAGCTGCCGGAGAAACCTCCGCTTCCCTGAAAGACGATCTCCGGGACCTCGCCGGAAACCGGCCCTGGTGGATATTACTGGGTGCAGGCATTGCCGCGCTGATCTTTAATTCCATTCGCGACGGCGCCACGTTGTATTATTTTAAGTATTATATACAAAACGTAGATGCGTTTAAGTTAGGTAGCATGAATGTTACCTATTCCACGCTTTACCTGATACTCGGACAGGGAGCTAATATCCTTGGCGTAATCCTGGCTTCGCCTGTTGGCAACAAAATAGGAAAGAAAAATACATACCTGGGCGCTATGGTGATAGCTTCCGTCTTCAGCATATTGTTTTACTGGCTGGGAAAGGAGCAGCTTACACTGATCTTTGTATTCCAGTTCCTGATCAGTGTTTGCTCAGGAGTTATTTTTCCGTTGTTATGGTCTATGTATGCGGATATCGCTGATTATTCCGAATGGAAAAATGGACGCCGCGCTACGGGACTGATCTTTTCATCATCGTCTATGTCGCAGAAGTTTGGCTGGACTATTGGCGGTGCACTCACTGGCTGGCTGCTGGGCGCCTATGGATTTAAAGCCAATGAAGTACAGGCGGATGCGGCGCAACAGGGCATTTTACTCATGCTAAGTTTTTTACCGGCCATCGGCGCCGTATTATCTATTATATTCATCGCTATGTACCCGCTGACGGAAGGGCGCATCGCCACCATATCTGCAGACCTGGAACAAAGACGCAAATAATGCAACAAACACTGACAGCATCGCTGCAGGAGGAACTGGTCAATATCCTGTCGTACTGGATGAAGTACACACCTGATACAGCACAGGGAGGGTTTTACGGAAAACTGGGTAACGACAATATACCTGTTCCAGCTGCGGAAAAAGGCGCGGTACTGAATGCGCGCATTTTGTGGACTTTTGCTGCGGCGAATAACGCCAGCGGTAACCCCTTATACCTCGCTATGGCCGATCGTGCCTATCGCTATTTTGATACCCGTTTCATCGATAAACAATACGGTGGCGTATACTGGACGGTAACAGCAGCCGGTGACCCCGCTGCAACAAAAAAACAGGTGTATGCTATTGCGTTTGCATTGTATGCCTTTAGTGAATATTATAAAATTACGCAGGATCCGGTAGTACTGGCCACTGCCATCGATTTATACAGAAGCATTCAAACACATAGCTTTGATCCGGTGCATAGCGGGTACTTTGAAGCCTTTACGCGGGAATGGGAGGAGATCGGCGACCTGCGCCTGAGCGATAAAGATGCTAATGAGAAAAAAACGATGAACACCCACCTGCATGTAGTGGAAGCTTACGCCAACCTGTATACGATATGGCCGGATCAGCAGTTGCGTGCCGCCATACAGGCGTTGCTGCAGTTATTCGATGATAAAATTATTGACAGGAAAAGTGGTCATCTTCATTTATTTTTTGACGAACAATGGAACGTGAAAGGCAACAACGTTTCCTACGGGCATGATATTGAAGCGAGCTGGTTGCTGCTGGAAGCCGCGGAAATTATCCGGGATGAGCAGCTCATTGCCCGGTACCGGCAGCTGGCACTTCTTATGGTCAACGCTACCATTGCAGGGGGACTGGATAAAGATGGCGGCGTGTGGTATGAATATGAACCTGCACAACGCCACCTGGTGGCAGAAAAGCATTGGTGGCCGCAGGCGGAAGCGCTGGTGGGATTTATCAACGCCTGGCAGCTGCAGCCGCATGGGCGCTATCTGCAACATGCCGTTAATACCTGGCAGTTCATCACTGCACATATTATCGACAACACCAATGGTGAGTGGTTCTGGGGGGTGTATAAGGACTATAGTATTATACAGGAAGATAAAGCCGGTTTATGGAAATGTCCCTATCATAATGCGCGCGCCTGCCTGGAGGGCATAAAGCGGTTGGGCTGACGCTCCGATACTGATTTCGCATTCTTTAATCGGTAATTAGCAATTTGGCCTTCCCGCTGGCACTGCAATATTATTTTATATATCTTGACATACATGAACTGCAAGATATATTCCACGGTACAAACTGCACTTTTATTGGGCGCATTGACACTGTCTGCGCAATCTGATGTAACCATCCGTTTCAATGAACCAGCGGCTCATTTTACGGCGTCCGCACCCTTGGGGAATGGCCGTTTGGGGGCCATGGTATTTGGTAATACCAACAGGGAACGGATTGTGCTGAATGAAATTTCCATGTGGACCGGTGGCATCCAGGATGCCGATAGCAAAGAAGCTGCCGCCTACCTGCCAAAAATTCAGCAGCTGCTGCTGGAAGGAAAAAATATTGAAGCGCAGAAAGTGTTACAGCAGTATTTTATCTGCAAAGGTCCCGGCTCCGGCAGCGGTAATGGAGCTGATGTAAAATTCGGTTGTTATCAAACGTTGGGCGATCTGTTTATACAATGGAAAGATACGGTATCGGCTGTACGTAACTACCAGCGGCAGCTAAAGCTGGATAGCGCCGTCAGTACCCTGAGCTGGGAGCGGAATGGGATTGCTTTCAGAGAAGAAGTATTGGTATCTGCTCCGCAGCAGGTAACAGCCATCCGGCTGACAGGCAATAAACCTGGTAGCCTGTCTTTTACCACCGGTCTTTCCCGGAAGGAACGTGCCGATATCCGTGTGATGAATGGAGCGGTAGCCATGAGTGGCACCTTAAACGGAGGCAACGGCGATGCGGGCGTAAAATATGCCGCTGTGCTAAAAGTCATTTCGAAAGGTGGTACCCGTACACAAAGCAAAGACCAGGTAACAATTACGGGAGCGGACGAATGTATTTTACTGGTGGCTGCCCGCACCAATATGAACTGGCCTGACGTGGAAACGCCTGGCCCGGAACCGATGCCTCAAACGGTAGCGGATATCACCAAAGCCGCCGGCGTATCCTGGCCCGCTATGGTACAGTCGCACGTAAAGGACTATACGTCGTTTTTTAACCGCAGCCAGCTTTCTTTCAGGGATGACAGCAATGATGAGGTAAAGGGGCTGTCGACCGTAGACCGGCTGCAGCGTTTGCAGGACGGGAAAAAAGATGCATCACTCGTATCGCTCTATTTCAATTTTGGCCGTTACCTGCTGATCAGCTCTTCCCGCAAGGGTGGTATGCCGGCCAATCTGCAGGGCCTGTGGGCAGAAGAATACCAGACACCCTGGAATGGGGATTATCATCTCGACATCAACGTAGAAATGAACTACTGGCCGGCGGAAGTAACTAACCTGTCCGATTGCCATGAGCCATTATTTACGCTTGCAAAACAGATGTCGCGGTATGGGGAACGCACCGCCCGTACTTACTATAAAGCAGATGGCTGGATGGCGCATGTGATCTATAATCCATGGGGATTCACGTCGCCGGGTGAAGGCGCGAGCTGGGGTTCCGTATTAACCGGTGGAGGCTGGGTGGCTTCCCATCTCTGGAAGCATTACCAGTATACAAACGATAAAAAGTTCCTGAAAGAAATATACCCCGTCCTGAAAGGAGCCGCTGCATTCTTTAAAGAAATCCTGATCACTGAACCATCGCACCAGTGGTTGGTCACAGCGCCTTCCAATTCTCCGGAAAATTCCTATATACTTCCCGACGGACAGGTAGGACAAACCTGTATGGGCCCTACGATGGATATGCAGATCTGCCGCGATTTGCTGGGCGCCAACCTGGAAGCCGCGCGTATCCTGCAAACAGATAAAGCCTGGGCGGATACCCTGCAAACCGTGATCAGCAAGCTGGCGCCTAACCAGGTCAGGCCTTCCACCGGTGGTATACAGGAGTGGCTGGTAGATTACAAGGAAGCCGAACCACATCACCGCCACGTTTCTCCCTTATACGGCCTGTATCCCTATGATGAAATTACGCCCTGGGATACGCCGGAAATGGCTGCTGCCGCAAAGAAAACGTTGGAAGGCAGGGGCGATGGCGGCACCGGCTGGTCGCGCGCCTGGAAGATCGCTTTCTGGGCCCGTTTGGGAGATGGTGATCATGCCTATAAAATGCTGAAAGCATTATGGGTACCCGCTGTTGCAGGCAGTGAAATCAGTATGAATTCCGGAGCCGGCACCTATGCTAACCTGTTTTGTGCGCATCCGCCTTTCCAGATAGACGGTAACCTTGGGGCTACCGCAGGTATTGCGGAAATGCTGCTGCAAAGTCATGGCAAGGAAAATGTTATCCGCTTCCTACCCGCGTTGCCGGCAGAAGAACAGTTTGCTGCAGGCCGGATAAAAGGACTGTGCGCGGTCAATGGTTTTGTGGTAGACTTTAGCTGGAATAACAGGACTGTTCAGCAGATCAGTATTCTATCTTCCACCGGAGGCGAGTGTAAGTTATTGCTGCCGCAAACGGCCGTGGTAAAGGATCATAACGGGGCGGTAGTACCACATCAGTATAAAGATGGCGTGCTTCGTTTTAATACAAAGAAGGGAATGAGTTACCGTGTAACGGTATAAAGTAACCGGAAATTCAGATCTTTGCCATTCAATATCCTGTATATGGAAGATCTGAAACAAGTGGCTGCAAAGGCAGCGATGGATTTTATAAAACCTGGTAATATCATAGGTTTGGGTGCAGGCAGTACCATTGCCCACCTGGTTAATTTTTTAAAGGAAGATGTTACGCTGGCCAGGCATATTACCACCGTAACATCTTCTTTTAATACCCGGCAGCTCCTGCTGGAGCATGGTTTCCATACAAAAGATATCAGTGAAGTATCCAGGCTGGATATTTATTTCGATGGCTGTGATCAGTTCGATCACCAGCTGAATGCGTTGAAAAGCGGCGGTGGTATTCATACCCGCGAAAAGCTGCTGGCAGCCATGGCCGACAAGTTTATCCTGGTGGGCGATGGCGGCAAATATGTTAACCAGCTATATACTACTTTCCCCGTAGTGATAGAAGTAATTCCGGAAGCGGTGCTATTTGTTCAGCAACAGCTGAAGAAAATATTTTCACTGGCTAACCCTGTGACCCGGATGAGTAATAAAAAAGATGGCGCCGTGATCACAGAAAACGGCAACCTGCTGATCGATATCTGGTTCCGTTCCTTCCCGCCGTTGGATAATCTGAATGAGCGTTTAAAGCAGATCCCGGGTATCCTGGAAACATCGCTATTCTACAACATGGCGCATGCTGCCATTATAGCGGGAAAGACAGGAGTGGAAATTATCCGGAAAGATCCTGCTTATTTAATCTGAAACACTTTGGTACCGGCGCTGACATGATATCGTAATCCATTGCCGGTGGATTGTGTGATTACTGGCTGATCATTTTCATATATTTTTTGTTTGGGTGAGATGTGAAAATAAATGTCGGCGCTCGCATTTGCAGGCACCGTCACGCGGTAGCTGACAACTTCGCCATTTCTTTTCCAGGATGAAAGTACGCGACCATACGGACTTTCATGCATGGCTTCAAATTCGTCGAGCCCTGTTACGAAGTTGGGCGACAGCAATATATTTTTAAACCCGGGCGCCGCTTCATCTGGTCTAATACCGGCTATGCCTTTATACATCCAGGCGCCTATTTCTCCAAACATAATGTGGTTGCGCGACAGGTCGGATGCTGCGTTGATATCCCAGTTTTCGAACAGGGTGGTGGCGCCATTCATGATCCACCAACCCCAGGAAGGGAAGCTGCGTTGGGCCGCTATTTTATAGGCCACATCAGCATAACCATTTTCGCTTAAGGCATTCAGGATACTTTTGGTGCCGAGCAAACCAACATCGAGATGGAAGTTGTCTGCGGCTACGCGTTCTGCGAGATTAGCTGCCACCTTGCTTTTCATGGCATCGGGCACGAGCCCCCAGTACAGGGCAACGCTTTGCTCTGTTTGTATGCCTGTTCCGTAAATGCCGGTAGCGGTATTCAGGTATTTGGTATTAAAGGCATTTTTGATCTTATTGGCGAGTGCATAGTACTTTGTATAATCGGCTGTTTTGCCAAACAGTTTTGCAGCTTTGGCAACAATGAGCGCATCTGCGTAGTAATAAGCCGAAGAGGTAAATTCCACCGGTGATTTCGATTTTACAGGGACCCAGTCGCCCAGTCCCCAGGTGGTTAAACCGGAAGGGCTGATTGCTGTGATATGGTCCACATAGCGGCGCATGTTATTGTAGGAGGCGGAGAGCAAAGCAGTATCACCGTAGAAGAGATAGATATTCCAGGGAATAATAGCGATGGTGCTGGTCCAGTCCGGACCATTGCCCCATTCGTATCCCCAGCCGCCGGTAGGAATAATGGAGGGCAGTACGCCGTTGGGTTGTTGTTCATCGCGGTGATCGGCCAGCCATTTTTCATAAATGGTGATACCATCGAAATTATACAGTCCTGTTTCTATGGCAATTTGCGCATCACCGGTCCATCCGTTTTTTTCCCGTTGTGGGCAGTCGGTTGGATAGCCGAAGAGGTTAGAGAGATAAGCATTGTTGGTAGCCCACCATAATTTGTTGATCATGGTATCTGAGCCATGAATGCTGCCTGCCACGGGTACGTTGCTGTGCATAAAGTAGCCTGTCAGGCTTTCTTTCGACAGCGTTACCGGTTTGCTGCTGGTTACTTCCACATATTGAAAGCCTTTATAGTTGAAGCGGGGCATAAAGGATTCTTCGCCTTTGCCTTTCAGCGTAAAAATATCTGTCTGGAAAGGGTCGGTATCATCCGTTGGGCGATAATGCACCACGATGTTGCTGAGGTCTACAAATCCTTTTTTGTCCAGTTGTTCGCCATGCTTCAGTTTTATCACGGTGCCGGCGCCGCCGCTGACACGGATGTTGCTTACGCCGGCAATATTTCTGCCGAGGTCAAATACCCAGGTGCTGTCGTTGAGCCGGGTCATGTTGACGGCGGGAATTTCTTCCACATTTTCTATCGGGTACAGTTGCTGTGACACAATATTTTTGGAAGGGGCAGAGCGCAGTGTCACCGGTTGCCAGGCATGATCATCGAACCTGGTGGTGTTCCATCCTGGTTGTTCCAGGCGGGCATCATAATGTTCCGCGGTATAGATGCTGTTAAAAACGATGGGACCGGTGGCGGTTTTCCAGTCTTTCCCCGTTGCTATTGTTTCGGTGCTGCCATCGGTATAGGTGATGTGCAGGTCCATGCAAAAGGCGGGTCTGCCGCGCCAGGGCGCCTGGTGGAAGTTCCATACGGCGGTAGACTGGTGGTTGTACCAGCCGTTGCCCAGGGTAACGCCAATGGCGTTGCCGCCTTGTTGCAGCAGTTGGGTCACATCATAGGTAACATAAAGTGTGCGGCGGTCGAACCGGGTGTACATGGGATCCAGTCGGTGATTACCGGCTTTTTCTCCGTTGATGTACAATTCGTACAAACCCGCAGCCGCAATGTACGCACGGGCTTCCTTAATCGATTTAGCAGCTATGAAATTTTTTCGGAAGTTACCGGCGGGTTTGGTATGTACATTATCGCCATCACTGATCCAGGCGCCTTGCCAGTTGCTGCTGTTGCCCATACCGGTTTCGAACCAGGAAAGGGTGGCGGGCGATTTATGGCCGTCTTTATCCCATACTTCCACGCTCCAGTAATATCTTGTAAAGGGTTGCAGGGTTTTGCCGGTGTAGGGCACGAGCATATTGGCGGCATTTACTTTGCCGGAAGTCCATACCGGCGCGGACGCCAGCAGCAACGAATCAGTGGCCATCCGGATGATATAGGCTGTTTGTTTTGCTCCGTTGCGGGTATCGGCCAGTAACCACGACAGGCGGGGATGTGCGGCATCTATGCCCAGCGGGTTGGCGAGATGCTCACATTTCAGGTTGGCAGCCGCGCAGGGAACGCCGCCATGGGCCATGGAAACAGCAAAAAGGAAAATAAGGGAAAGCAACAGGTGCCGTAATGTTGAATGCATGCGCAGCGAATGTTTAATTAATATTAATCCCTGACAAGATAATACAAGGCCCGCTTTTTTTCGCCGGTTTTATATGACCGGAAATAAGGATAGATCGATCTGTCTTTTTTGTACCTTTGTACCATGAAGAAGAAGATCAGCGATCCGAAGCAGCGTTTACTGGATACGGCTACCGACCTGTTTTATAACCAGGGCTATCATGCTACCGGCATCAACCAGGTAATCCAGGAGGCCGGTGTGGCCAGGGCCAGTTTGTACCTGCACTATGAGTCGAAGGAAACCCTGCTGCTGGCCTTTTTGCAGCAGCGTCATACCGACTGGATGGCGGGGTTAAAGCGATTTACCGATACCGCCGCAAAACCTAAAGAGAAGATCCAGGCGGCTTTTGATTTCCTGTCCGATAATAATGAAAAGGAACATTTCAGAGGCTGTGCTTTCCTGAATATACTGTCGGAAACAACAGACAGGGATGCCGAGGTACTCACCGTGATCCAGGATCATAAAAAGGATCTGCGCGCATTCCTGGGTGATATTCTCCATAAGGAAAAGCAGGCAGTAAAGGATCATGTGTACCTGCTGTTTGAATCCGCTATTGTGGAAAGCCAGCTTTACCGCAACCAGTGGCCGGTGCAGGAGGCAAAGAAAATGGCCGCCGGATTGTTGTAGGCCATATCCCGGATCCTGTCTCACAAAAAAATATAAAAAAGATAGATCGATCTGTCTGTTTTTTGAAATATTCGTTTTACATTTGTGAAAGAATGGGATAACACGGGCTTGGTATTGGTGTTAATGGGTGATTTACGCCATTCCCTGGAAAGATGCGTTTGCGTCTTTTTTTAAACTATTAAAATAGACAGATCGATCTGTCTTATTTATTCACTGCTTAAATATATTATCATGGAACAGAAATTTCCTCTTCCTCCGTTTACACACGAAACTGCTTTACAAAAGGTGCAACTGGCCGAAGATGCCTGGAACAGCCGGGATCCGCAAAAAGTATCGCTGGTATATACAAAGGACACTGTATGGCGCAACCGCGACCAGTTTATTAACGGCAGGGAAGAAGTGGTTAGCTTCCTGACGCAGAAATGGCAGAAGGAACTGGATTATAAATTAAAAAAAGAACTCTGGAGCTTTACAGACAATCATATTGCGGTATGCTTTGAATATGAATGGCACGATCATGCCGGTAACTGGTTTCGCTCCTATGGAAATGAACTCTGGGAGTTTAATGCAGATGGACTCATGCAACGCAGACTGGCAGCCATCAATGATGTACCCATTAAGAGCAGCGAACGGAAATTTAAGGAACCGGAAGACCTGGTACTGGCATGTTAAAATAGCTGGCACGCAGAATCAAAGGAATACCCCGGCTAACCGGCTTAAATAAATGATGTCCGCAGGATGGCAGCAACCGGTAGGAAAGAATTGCTGCCATCCTGTGGGATTTTTATGGAAAGGGCACTGGAATCATTTCAGCCGTATGGTCTGAATTTTGTAACTTTGGCCCATGAATAAAACAGAGTCATTACAAGAGTTTTATCAGCATAAATTTGCGGCCGTACCCGATACACTGCAGCAGGACCTGGGGCATTTTAATGTGTTCCGGATGGAAGATTGTATTGTAGATGGTAAGATGACCATACAATACAGCCGCCGCGATTTCTATAAAATAAGCCTCGTACGGGGGCATAATCTTTTTCACTATGCCGATAAAACCGTAGAGGTAAAAGGCAGTACCCTCATTTTCTTTAACCCGCAGGTACCTTATTCGTGGGAATCCTTGTCGGGCGATAATGCCGGCTACTTCTGCATATTCAAAGAGGCATTCTTTACCAGCGCCAACAGGGGCAACATCCATGATCTGCCAATGATGATGCCCGGAGGCATTCCTTCTTACGTGTTGAATAAAACCCAGGATAAAGAGGTAGCGCTGTTATACAAAAAAATGCTGTCCGAAATCAATTCAGATTATGTGTATAAATACGACCTGCTCCGCAGCTATCTTACGGAAATCATTCACTATGCATTAAAGATGCAGCCTTCGGAAGCGCTGTACCAGCATGCAGATGCCAAAACCCGCATTACATCGGTATTTACGGAGCTGCTGGAGCGGCAATTCCCCATTGAATCGCCCGGACAACGTTTTGCATTAAGATCGGCCAACGATTTTGCGAAACAACTGGCGGTACACGTGAACCACCTGAACCGCGCCATCCGCGACACCACCGGAAAAACCACCACCGCCCATATTGCTGAGCGGCTCACCAGCGAGGCAAAAGCACTCCTGAAACATACCAGCTGGAATGTGGCAGAAATCAGTTATGCCCTTGGCTTTGAGGAGCCCGCACACTTTAATAACTTTTTCAAGAAACAAACCAACATCACCCCGGGCGCTTTCCGGATTGTTTGAATTTTGCAATCATTGGTTTGATTGGCGTAACAGCCGGCATGTATTCCTGGTCTACATTTGTGCTAACAAAAAAGCACAAGATCATGAACAACAACAAAGTATGGTTTGTAACCGGTGCCTCCAAAGGCTTAGGACGTTCTTTCGTATTACAATTACTGGATCAGGGATATAAAGTAGCAGCTACTTCACGCAACCTCGACGACCTGCGTAAAATAGCCGCACATGATAATTTCCTCCCCCTATCGGTAGACCTGAAAAGCGAAACCAGCGTAAAAGCAGCAGTAGATGCCACCATCCAACAGTTTGGCAGTATAGATGTATTGGTAAACAATGCCGGCTTCGGGCAAATTGGTAGCCTGGAAGAATTATCCGATGCGGAAGCCCGCAGCAGTTTTGATGTGAATGTATTTGGCCTGTTAAATGTAACCCGCGCGGTATTGCCGCATATGAGGGCACAGCAATCCGGTCATATTTTCAATATCTCCTCTATTGCTGGTTTTACCGGCGCCTTCCCCGGCTTTGGTATCTATTGCGCCACTAAATTTGCAGTAGACGGTTTATCAGAATCGTTATCCGCCGAAGTAAAACCATTTGGCATCAACGTTACCATTGTAGCCCCCGGATATTTCAGGACCGAATTCCTTTCCGCCGGATCACTGGGACTGCCGGCCAATCAAATCGACGCTTACGAGTCTGTACGTGAAACACAAATTGCCCATCAGCACCAGATAAATGGTAACCAGGCCGGAGATCCTGAAAAGGCAGTAGCTGCCGTTATTGACGTAGCCGGAGCCGAAAATGCACCGTTGCATTTATTCCTCGGCGCTGATGCCTATGAGATGGCTTACCAGAAAATGGCAGCGGTAGAAAGCGATTTGGAAGCGTGGAAGACTATTACGGTAGGCACAGCAATCGAAGCGTGATTTTTTTCTTGCCCAGGATTAGACTGATTTAGAGGATTTATAGGATTTTTTTATTTTGATTATAATTTGATTTTAAAAGATTCGGGAAGACGTAAGCAAATTCGCTTATATCTTCCCGAATCTTTTAAAATCAAAAAGAAAAAAATCCTATAAATCCTCTAAATCAGTCTAATCCTGGGCAAAAAAAAAATCACGGCCAAGAAAAAAACCTATTCTATACCCACATTGAAATCCGTACCCAGCACCAATTTTCCCTCTTTTTCTTCCGTGCTGCCAGGTACTTTCAAGCCTTTTATTTTACTGGTTTTGCCTTTGGTAAGCAAGTCTGCGATTTGTTTGTCATTTAATTTTTTGCCCAGCAATTCGAAGGGCAGTTTGAAGCCACATTCCTTGAAGTTGGCACAACCATAGGCGGTATTGCCTTTTTTGAGTAAATGCGTTTTGCATTTAGGACATTGTATTTCCCCGATAGCAACAACTTTTTTGGGTTTGGGCTCTTTCTTTGGTTTCTCTTCCTTTTCCGGTACCGGTGGCGGATCAGGGGCAATGGTGATGAATTTGTAGCTGGATGTTTTTACTTCTTTGGTGAGGTCTACCACCATTTGAATCAGTTCATCCTTGAAGGTATCCATGGCATATTCGCCTTTTTCTATAAGACGGAGTTTGCGTTCCCACTGACCGGTAAGTTCAGGGCTTTTCAACAGCTCCGTTTGTATGGTATCGATCAGGTCAATGCCGGTTTGCGTGGCGTAAATATTCTTCTTTTTCTTTTCTATATATTTTCTGCGGAACAGTGTTTCAATGATGTTGGCACGGGTAGAAGGACGGCCAATACCGTTGTCTTTCAACAGCTCGCGCAAATCTTCATCGTCTACCTGTTTACCGGCGGTTTCCATGGCTCTCAGCAAAGACGCTTCGGTAAAGGCTTTGGGCGGGGATGTTTTCCCCTGGTGAATACGTGGCGTATGCGGACCGCTTTCACCCACTTCGAAATGAGGCAGTATCTTTTCTTCCTCTTCTCCCTCTTTTTTCTCTTTTACATCGTTGGCATATACTTCTTTCCATCCCGGTTCTATAATCTGTTTACCGGTTACCTTAAACGGTACCTGTCCTACTTTTCCAAGCACGGTAGTATTGGAGATCTTACATTCCGGGTAAAAGGCGGCAATAAAGCGGCGGGCCACGAGGTCGTATATACGCTTTTCTTCCAGTGGTAATCCACCCGGGTGCATACCGGTAGGAATGATAGCATGGTGATCCGTAACTTTTTTATCGTCAAAAACCGTTTTCAGTTTTGGAATAGGGTTAGCCAGCAGCGGGGCGGTAAGCACGCTGTAGGGCGTCATATCCTGCAGTATACCGGCAATTTTAGGATGCAGGTCTTCCGACAGGTAAGTGGTATCTACCCTTGGGTAGGTGGTCAGTTTTTTCTCATACAGGTTTTGGATGTATTTAAGCGTATCATCTGCAGAGAAACCGAATTTTTTATTGGCTTCTACCTGTAAGGCGGTGAGGTCGAACAGGCGGGGATTCCCTTCTTTGCCATCTTTTTTTTCGAAAGAAGTAACCTCAAATGGATGCTCTTTCAGGTAGGCGAGACCTTTGGCGGCTTTATCAGGACTTTTCAGGCGGTCAATGGCGGCGGTGAATTCCGTTTCCCGGTAAATGGTTTTGAGCTCCCAATAGTCTTCCGATACAAATGCATTGATTTCTTTTTGCCGTTGTACAATCATAGCCAGCGTGGGTGTTTGTACGCGTCCTATGGATAATACCACCTTTCCCTGTGCAAATTTTTTGGTGAACAGGCGGGTGGCATTCATGCCGAGCAGCCAGTCTCCTATAGCGCGGGCGCTTCCCGCGGCATACAGGTTATTATATTGTTCTGATTCTTTCAGGTGAAGAAAGCCATCACGGATCGCCTCCGTGGTAAGAGAGGATATCCATAGTCTTTTAATGGGCGCCGCGCATTTTGCTTTCAGCAAAACCCAGCGTTGTATAAGTTCTCCTTCCTGGCCGGCATCCCCGCAGTTGATCACCTCTTCACATTGTTGTACCAGGGTTTCTATGACCTTAAACTGTTTTTGTACGCCGGAGTTTTCAATCAGCTTGATACCGAAACTGGGCGGTATCATCGGAAGATCTTCCAGTCGCCAGAACTTCCACTGTTCGTAATAATCGTGTGGTTCTTTAAGGGTACAGAAATGACCGAAAGTCCAGGTTACCTGATAGCCATTGCCCTCATAGTAGCCATCTTTGCGTTGTTTTGCGCCGATCACTTCTGCAATATCCCTCGCCACGCTTGGTTTTTCAGCAATGCAAACTTTCATAATCGATTAAAATTGGGTAACAAATGTCGGATAAATAGTTCAAATGACTTAATTCCTGTTTCCTATATTCAGTTACAATTTACAGCTTTTGGGGCGAGATACATATAGCAGGGAAGCATTTCAAATGCTGGCGCCAGCTCCCCGTTTTACCGTTTGGGCAGTGAGTACTTCCGCGCTACTTTATTATACCTTTTCAGGTATTTCCGGTTTTTCTTAACACCTACGGCTGTTACGATACCGGAAGTTTCTGCTTTTACCCAGTAGTTGAAAATAAATTTCTCCCGGTCACGCACGAAGAACATCCGTGTGGGCCGATGATTGGAATTTCTGAGAACAGCATTGGCCAGCAAGGTTTTCAGGTTCGCCATAAAGCCGGGTTTCAAAGTATCTTTTTTATTGAGCACCTGTATATTAAGCCTGTTATAATAGAAATTCATATCACCCAGCGTGGCATATTTATTCCCCGACCAGCTGGAGTAGATAGTATCTGCGTAGCCCCGTCTTACTTTTACTGCGGCCATGGGAATGGCTACGGTATTAAAATCTTTCAGGTCCATCGGCGCCAGGTAGCTCTGTGCATAAAAGCCGGAAAGGGAATCGCCGTACGATTCGTTATAGGAGAAGTAGTGAATCGGGTTGCCCAGCAATCTTCCACTGGCCTGTACCCGCAGACTATCGCTGTTGGGATGTACGTTGCCAAAATGCGTAATGAGTGCATTGATGGCAGTGATTGGTACAGCCGACCATTTATTGGTGGCTTTGGAGGATTCGTTTACGGTGACGGCGGCGTTCCGTAACACGATGGAATCTACCTGTAACGCTACCGGCAGCGAATGAATCAATTTGGTAGGCATTAATTTTTCGACGCCGTGTTCAAACGGAATTCGTTTATCCCTGGCCGTTGTAAGCAGGGTGCTGTCTGCCATTACTTTCCGGATGCGGATGGTGGTATCGCCCGGGGCATCATTCACCTGTATGCCGCTGAGCTGCAGCGCTGAACCCTTTACGGTAATGTAATCCCGTTGCCAGCGAGCGGTGCGGAAGGTTTCTTCGGCGCTGAGGTTGGGTGTCATACTAAAATCATTAACCTCTGCAGTATGAGTAACCGGATCCAGTTTAAAACTGCCGGCGGCAACATGCAGTTGTTTGTTGCGATAAAATACAGCGCCTTCACTGATGCCGGTATTAGCCAGGAACGGCTGCCACGCTATCTTGTGGTGTTGCTGGAAAGAGAGAGCCGCATCATTAAACATGCCGGATAGTTGTTTAACGGTGAGCTCCATGGTATCGCCCCGGTGCTGCGTTAACTGCAATCCCTGCCATGTGGCGGCAACACCGGAGTGCAGCGCCAGCTGACCGGCTTTATCCTTATGCAGCGTTCCTTTGGCCAGCTGTAGGGATATTTTGGGGATAGCCAGTTCCGTGCCGCTGTTGTTGTTGAACTGCAAGGGAGTGGCTTCCAGTTGCAGCTGATCATATGTCAATAACTTTTCGTGACCGGTATGCAGCGATACTTTGCTGCCGGAAAACTGCAACGTAGTCTGTAGCCGGGTGCTGTCATTCCCGTTGATCTTTGTGTATTGAATGCCGGCATCCTGCACATGCAGTTGTGCCATCACCGCTTCCAGCGGCGCTGCTTTGCGATGTGCGGAAGGCGCTGCGCCATTGTTCAGTATCTCCACGCGGGGGCGGTCGATATGGAGTGACTGCACCTGCAGGCGACTGAAATCGGTGCTATGAATACCCGTTTGTATACTTAGTGTGGGAACCGATATTTTAGTATGCCCGTTTCCGTTATGGAGTTGCATCGCAGCATTGCTTAGTGTAGTAGTGCCGGTGCTGTTAAGCGATACGTTTGCTACCTCCAGGTCCATTTCGGGGCTGTGGCTGCTGATATGGTAGAATTTACCGGCAGCGCTGCTCCAGGTAATAAACCGTTGCAGTGTGCGTACGTTGCGAAGCGCTATCCCGGTTCCATCAAGACTGCTGTGTGCGGCAGCGCCGTTGCTGCTGAATTGCAGCTGACCGATATCCAGTTGCGCTATGCGTATGACCGGCAGATTTTTGGCGGTGGCAGGTTGGGGTGTGTTTGCCTTTTGTGTTTGTATATTTAAGGCGCCGAAGCGTAATACATCTACCTGTATATCCTTTGTTTGCTGGAAAACGTCCCAGTCAAACACCTCCCAATATAGGCTGGTACTGGTAATACGGGTACCATTGGAAAGGATGACCAATAACTTATCCGCTTTATTATGCCGTTGTTTACCATCAAAAGTATAGTTGTTCACTGTTACATTTACTTTGTCTGATGCTACGCTCATTTCCCGGATATGCAGGTTGGGCATGGCATGTTTGATATCTACCAGTGAATCACTCATAAAGAAATTATGCAGCAGGATATCTGTATTTACATTTTTCAGTCTCAAGGCAAGTGCTGATTTTCCGGTGACCATGAAATTGACATTACCGTCCACTATCCGGAAGGTATCCACCTTGATCAGTCCACTTAACCCATGCAGGGTTTGATAAAACGCCGGCATTTTAATACTGCTGTCGGCCGGCAGGGTATTCCCTTTCCCCGTTTTTTTACTTTTAGTCTGAAAGGTGATGCCCGGTGAATACAGTATGGCATTACCCGCTTTCAGGTGCTTTTGCAGCAGGTCTTCCAGGCTTACATCATTGAGCCGCAGCGATGGCGCAGTAAAGGTGAGGCCTTTGCCGGAATGATTTTTTTGCGTGGGACCGTATTCTACGCTATTAAAAATAACATCGTTGTGTTGCAGGATAAATTCATCTACGCTCAGTTGGAACATACTGTCGAGTGAATAAAACTTTATTTTATCCAGGTTCAGCGAAATGCTGTCGGTGGTAATACCGGGTACGGTATCGTGTGCGATGGTGAGGTTGTAGATGCGCAGGTTGGTACCTTGGGTAACACCTGTGGACACATTTCCCTTCAGCAATAGTTCCCCGTCTTTCACTGCAATATATTTGAAGTTCATTTTTTTGAACAGTGTATTGGGGATGCTGTCTAATGCAATCTTTTTATCTTTTACAGTCGCCTTTCTGCCGGGTAATTTTAATACAGGCCGCACGCACACCAACGTATCGATCAGTAGTTCCTGCCGCATATAAATTGCGGGCAGGTGCCGGGCATTGAAATAGAATTTATCTGCCTGCAACGACATTTCTCCCTTATTGGCGGTGGCTGCGCTGAATATGGTACAGGAGTCCATTTCAAATACCTGTTGCTTCCCCGAAAAGTGAAGCCGTTTAAAACTAATGGTGTTGCGGCCATCCGGCAACACCCAGTGCTGATTGTCGAAAGAAAAGTCGACGTCTTCAGAGGCCAGGATGTGGTTGTCGGAGCTAGTGACTTTAGAGAAGTTGAGAATAGAAAAATTGAAATGATCCAGCCGTAGGGGCGGGGGGCCGTTTACTTTGCTGTATACCAGCGATCCATCCTGCAGATGTACGATCCGCGCATTCACATATTGTAAGGCGCTTTCCAGGTGATCCACGATGGACGACAACTGGAAGTTTTGCTGTCGCGGACCCGGCGCAACGTGTTCGTGAATAAACAGGGAAGGACCGATCACAGAAAGACTGTCGACCAGCAGTTTTTTATCGAAGATCAGCGTGCGCCAGGATTGAATAGACAAATAGATCCTGGGGATTTTTACATCGTAATGTGCATTTACGTGTACGGTATCTTTGCCGGTGAGTTTTGCGCCGCGTACCACGATGTTCCTGTTCCAGAGTGAAAAATCAATATCGTCTGCATCAAACCGGTAAGTATCGCCGGATTCCTTGTTTACCAGGTATTGAACGATCTTCACAAACTTTTGTTCTACCAGGTAGTAGAGCAGCACACCAACCACTATCCTTAGCAGGAGTAGTATGGCTAGTATTTTGATCCATTTTTTTAACCTGGGCGACAGTTTCATGAAATCGATTAACGGGTTACTTTGTTGCTAACAGTTTTAAGGTCTTTATGTTCACAGATCAGGCAACCAGTTTGGCAATGCCGAATGCCGCCGCCGCGGCGAGTATCCCTATCATGGTTACTTTCAGCGCGCCCTGTACTGGCGGCTGACCAGTGACTTTGCTTTTAAAATAGCCAAATACAAACAGGCAGATAATAGTGAGTACCGTAGAGCCGATCAATCCGCGTTGAGGCGTGTCCGTGAACAGGTAGGCCGATAATGGCAGTAGTCCTCCCACAAAATAGGAAGCGCCAATGGTGAGGGCGCTTTGTCTCGCGCGGTTGGGATTAGGGGCTTCCAGGCCCAGCTCAAATTTCATCATGAAATTGACCCATTTGGTTTTATCTTTCGACAGCTCGGAGGCGATGAGTGCCTGTGCTGCTGCACTCAGTCCGTATTCCGCAAATATCTCCTTTACTTCCTCCATTTCCTTTTCCGGCACCGTTTCCACTTCTGTGTATTCTCTTTTTAGTTCGCTTTCATAGTGCTCCAGCTCCGTTTTTCCCGCGAGGTAGCCACCCAGTCCCATGGCAATGCAGCCAGCGACTATTTCAGCAATACCGGCGGTGAGGATAATGTTGTTGCTGCTCACGGCTCCGCTAAGGCCGGCAGCCAACGCGAAGGGAACGGTAAGACCGTCGCTCATACCGATCACCATGTCTGTAATAAAATCTGAGCTCTTTAAATGTTCTTCCTGGTGCATTTTTTCCGGGTTTATGGAGGATATTCGTAGTATAAATATAAGTGCTTTACCGTATTTTGTATCATTACAAATGTAAGTGCACGGGATCGTGACAACTAATCAAAACCGGAAATTATGTCAAACGCTATCATCTGTTTTGGAGAAATGTTATGGGATATTCTACCGGGTAAGGAATTACCCGGCGGCGCCGTCATGAATGTTGCCTGGCATCTGCAGCAGTTGGGAGAAAAGGTGTCGCTGATATCGCGGGTAGGCCACGATGCCCATGGTCAGCGTCTGCTGGACATGCTCCGTGGTTACCATTTAAGCACTGAATATATACAGGTAGATGAGCAACAGGAAACAGGTAAGGTATATGCAGACATGACCAATCCTGCTGATGTGCATTATGATATCGTATACCCGGCAGCGTGGGATTTTATCCGCTGGGAGCCACCTTTGACTGCACTGCTGAAGCAGCCGGGAACACGTTACTTTGTATTTGGAAGTCTCTGTTCCCGTGATGCCGTTTCACGCCTCACCCTGGAAGAAGCGCTGAGAGAAGAGCTCATCAAAGTGCTGGATATTAACCTTCGGGCGCCGCACTACACCCGCGGATATGTGGAGTGGCTGCTGCAACACTGCGATATCCTGAAGCTGAATATATCGGAACTGGAACTGATCAGCAGCTGGTATCATCCGTATGAAGACAAGGAATGGGCGGTGCGGGAGCTGTCGGCCCGTTTTAATATTTCCACTATTGTAGTTACCATGGGAGCCGATGGGGCGCTGCTTTTCATGAACGATACTTTTTACGTGGAACCGGGCATCCCGGTACAGGTAGTTGATACCATTGGCAGCGGCGACGCCTTCCTGGCGGGCTTCCTGCATAGTTTTATCCAACAGCGCCCTCCCCGCGAGTGTCTTGTTTTTGCCAATAAACTGGGCGCAAAGGTGGCTGCGCAAGCGGGAGCAGTTGGAATAGCTGTTAGCCATTAGCTGTTAGTAAATGCAGCGGAGATTTGTCTTGCCCAGGATTAGACTGATTAGGACGATTTTCAGGATTTTTTTTTATTGATTAAAAAAGATTAGCGAAGACCGATGGTGTATCTCTCCATCTATCTTCGCTAATCTTTTTTAATCTTGTAAAATCAAAATGATAAAATCCTGAAAATCGTCCTAATCAGTCTAATCCTGGGCAAGACAAATCTCCGCTGCATTTAACTAACAGCTAACAGCTAACCGCTAAAAGCTACATCAGTATCCCTCATTGTTTGGATTGAGGGCAGGATTCTTCTGAATTTCCACTGCAGGAATAGGGTAGCGTACATGGAAATCCTGGATATTGGTGGCAATAAAGGCGTCTTCTGTGGCGGCAGCGGTTCTTACTGATGATACCAGTTTGCCCCAGCGGATGAGGTCGAGGCGGCGTTGGCCTTCTCCATAAAATTCTATGGCGCGCTCTTTAAACAGGTAATCGCGCATGGCCTGTTGCGCCAGTGGTGCAGTAAAAACGCCATCGGCGCCAAAAGCTCTCTTTCTTACTTCATTAACCCCCCATAATGCTTTATCGGGGCTGTTGTTTTCGTTGGCTGCTTCAGCCAGCATCAGCAGTACATCGGCATAACGGAATACGTACATATCGAGACCGCCGTCGTTATCCTGCTGGGTATTGAGCCGCCATAATTTGGGTCCGCTCCATGCTTTGATTCCGGAGGTGGGATCTACTTTAAAGGGCTGGCCGTTATAGCTGGTGGCAATGATGGCGGCGCTGCGTTTATCGTTGGGCTCAATGGTATTAAGGAAGGTGGTGTAAGGAATGTAGGTGCCGTACCAGGAGCGGCTTACAAACGGACTTACGCCTACCTGGTTATGTGGTTCGTACCAGGCTGCATGATCCTGCCCGTTTAGTATCGGCTCAAAGTCGACCTCGAAAATAATTTCGGGTCCGAATTCATTGGCTTCTGTAAATACGTCAGCATAGTTGGCAGGGAGTGTATAAGTTTTGCTGTCTACTATCTCCTGCGCTTTTTTTTGTGCGAGATCCCATTTTTTCTGCCACAGGTAGATCTTTGTCAGCAGGGTTTGTGCCGCGCCTTTGGTGGCTCTGCCAACGTCGGCGCCGGTGAATTTGGCCGGCAGCTTACTTTCTGCATCCAGCAGGCTTTCCACCAGTTTTTCCCGGATCTGATCGGCGGCAATACGGGGAAGTCCCTGCGTATTTTCGATGGTATAGTTGGTTTCATCATAGTATACCACATCTCCGAATAAACCGGTGAGATAGTAGTAGTATAGTGAGCGCAGGAATTTGGTTTCTCCGATAACGCGGTCCTTGATGGCTTTGCTGATACCGGTCGATTTACTTACTTTATCGATCACCAGGTTGGCGTTGCTGATACCGCGATACATGGTAGACCAGATGGCGGAGGTGTAGCCCGGATTGAAGGCGGTTAACGTGTAGGTAGGCACCGGGTCGTTTACCCAGATCCTGCCGCGGATCACATCGGTGCCTTCATCGAGCGCACGCCAAAGACTGCTTTTAAAAGCGCCGGAGGTGCCGAGCCAGGAGTATACGCCGTTTACGCCCAGCACTGCTTCCGTATCATTGGAATAGAAGCTGTTGGTGCCGATGGAGCTCTTCGGATCTTCTGCTAGCTGCTTATCACAAGCGGTTGTTAACAACAAACACAGGGAGAGCAGTGTTAATATCTTTTTCATGTACTATAATTCAATAAATTAAAAATCAACTTTAAGTCCTGCTACATAAGTCCTGCTTTGCGGATAGTTGGTAGCGTCAAATCCGCGTACGGTAGAGCTTTTGCCATAGGCGTTGGTCTCCGGATCGTAGTATGGGTAACTGGTGGCCAGGAACAGGTTGGAGCCCGACAGGTAAATGTTAATGTTCTGGAACCAGCTGGCATGCAAGGCTTTTGCAGGCAGATTATATCCGACTGTCAGCGACTTCAAGCGAAGAAAAGAACCGTCGTATACCCAGCGGGTATTGGGGATATAATCTCTTGAAAATGCCGGTATTTCCGAATTGGGATTTTGCGGCGACCAGCGGTTCACCATTGATTTGTATTGGTTTGATAGCAGGTCGGCTGAATTATAAAAGGCATCGGCAATGTTCATGATCTGGTTGCCTTTTGAAAACGACATATAAAAGCTCAGCGTAAATCTTTTATAGGTAAAGCTATTGGATAAACCGCCGAAGTAGTCCGGGTTGGAGTTGCCTATTACGTGGTAATCATCTACACTTAATTTACCATCGCCGTTGGTATCTACATACAACGCTTCGCCCAAACGTGGCACGGCGTTGGGGCTTACGGCCCCGGGCACTTTCTCCAGCGTTTTGCGGGTGCCATAGTAGTCTGCTCCCCAGAAGGTGCCTACCGGGTCGCCGAGGGTTAACCTGCTCACATTGCCTGCATAGGAAACATTTTTTGTGAGAATATAATCCACTCCACCGAGGTCCACTACTTTATTTTTATTGGTAGCGATGTTGAAGGAGGTACTCCATTTGAAATTTCTGCGGTCAATGTTCACGGTGTTGATCATCAGTTCCAGGCCACTGTTACGGATGGCGCCGATGTTGGTGGTGATGCTGGAGTAGCCGGTTTGTTCGGGCAGCTGTTTACTGTTCAGCAGGTTGTTGGTGCGTTTGGAATATATGTCTGCTTCCACGGTAAGGCGGTTCTTAAAAAATCCTGCTTCTATACCCAGGTCGTACTGGCCGGTAGTTTCCCAGCGCAGGTCCGGGTTGCCATAGTTGCCCTGTATATAACCGAGCGTGTTGCTGTTGTTGCCGAGAATATAACGGGAACCTGTCAACGTAGGAAGTGAGCCATATGGAGGAATGGCCTGGTTACCTACTTTACCATAGCTGGCCCTGAATTTAAGATTGGAAAATACATCCAGGTTTTTAATAAATGGTTCTTCAATGGCTCTCCAGGCAAAGGCTACCGCCGGGAAAAATGCGTATTTGTTGTTGACGGCAAAGCGGGAAGAACCATCTAC
Source organism: Chitinophaga hostae (assembly GCF_018224885.1). Taxonomy (GTDB): domain Bacteria; phylum Bacteroidota; class Bacteroidia; order Chitinophagales; family Chitinophagaceae; genus Chitinophaga; species Chitinophaga hostae. Next base: position 77,500 of record NZ_JAGTXB010000020.1, read on the forward strand.
CCTGCCGGTGAGGGTAAGGAGGTATTTATCTTTATAACCATAGTTAACTCTTCCCAGGTACGACACGATCGCAAACTGCGAGTAGCCGGAACCGATAATAAAGGTGCTTTGATCGGTGCCGTTCAGGTTGTTGTATTCCATGCCATCGGTAGGGTACTTGGAGCCTTTGCCGTTCAGTGATTCGAGGGTATACGACTGGAAGGTCATACCGGCAACGGCATCCAGACTATGTTTACCTGCGAATTTCTTGTTATAGGAAAGTGTGTTTTCCAGGAGATACATCATTTCCTGCGTGGTGGTAACGCTGGCTACTCCGCCGCCGTTGCCGTTTTTGGCTACCGGCAGCTGGCCGGAAGAATAAGAATTGTTTTTGATAAAGTTCAGCTCCGTGCCAAAGGATGATTTGAACGTGAGATCTTTAATCGGTTTATAGTTAAAGGTCACATTTCCCAGGAGGTTGTTGCGCCTGATAGGATTGGAGATATAGGTAGCCTGTGCCAGCGGATGGTTCAGGTTACCGGAACTATATTCACGTTTCAGTGCAAAAGTACCATCGGCTTTGTATACCGGCATGGTAGGCGCTACACCCAATGCAGAGGAATAATAATCCAGGCCGCCCAGTGAAACGGGGTTGTTCCTTGTAAGACCGCTGCCGGCGTTGAGGGTAGTGTTTACCTGTACTTTGGAAGATACGTTACGGGTATAGTTGAGCCGGAACTGGTAGCGTTTAAAACCGCTGTTGAGGATAATACCGTCCTGGTCGGCATAGTTACCGGAAAGCATATAATTTGATTTAGCGTCGCCTCCGGATGCCTGTGCCGTGATACTTGTTTGCCGGGCGCGGTGGGTGATTTCCCGCTGCCAGTCGGTATTGGCAACAGAGTCTACGTTTGAATAAAACGGTGCTTTGCCCTGCGATGCCAGCTGATCGTTTACCAATTGCGCATATTCAGGCCCGTTCATCATTTCAATAAATTTGGGCAGCTCCTGGAAACCGGTATTAACGTTAACGGATACACGATCACGACCCTGTTTTCCTTTTTTGGTGGTGATAAGGATAACGCCATTAGAGCCGCGGGCGCCGTAGATAGCCGTAGAGGAAGCGTCTTTCAGCACATCGATGGAAGCGATATCTTCCGGGTTGAGGAGGTTGAGGTTAAATTCATCGCTGGCAGCGATGATCCCATCTACCACGTACAGCGGTTCGTTGGTCGCATTGAGTGAGTTGCCGCCGCGGATGCGGATACTGGTACCGTCGCCCGGTTGTCCGCTGACGGAGGTTACCTGCATACCGGGTGCTTTGCCCTGCAGCATCTGGTCGATGCTGAGGATAGGCACGTTTTCAAAGGCTTCTGATTTGATAGTGGCAACCGAGCCGGTAAGGTCTTTTTTAGCGACCTGTCCGTAGCCTACTACCACTACTTCATCGAGACCGGTAGGTTTTTCCCTGAGTGTTACGGTAAAATCTGCCTGACCGGTATAGGGTATTTCCTGCGTGAAAAAACCGACAAAGGAAACCACCAGTACTACGTTATTGCCGGCTTCCCTGAACTCAAAAAATCCGTTGGCATCAGTGGCGGTAGCAAGTGCGCTGCCCTTTATTTTTACGATGGCGCCGGGGAGTGCAGCTCCTTTTTCGTCGGTAACTTTTCCCTTTATCTGCAGGAGTGTAAGCGGGTTAAAGGGGGCTATTTTTGTGCTTACCACCACAATGTTATCCATCAGGCTGTAGGTAAGCGGCTGGTCTTTGAAACACAGTTCCAGCACCTGTTGCAGGGTAGCGTCTTTTACCTGTATGTTTACCTTTCCGGTTTGTTGCATGGTGGCATTTTCAAACCAGAAGAGGTAGCCCGATTGTTTTTCAATTTTTTTGAAAACATGCTCCAGCGATACCTGTTTTTCGGACAGGGTAATACGCTGTGCATAGGCTGCGGCACTTACCTGTAAACAGGCAATGAGTAATAGAAATACCGTCAGTTTCATAATCAACAGGATTTTAATGTGCTTCTTCCATTGTTCATACGGAGGAATACAAAGCATTGAAAATTTCATACTTTTGTAAGGTTTGGGTGAAGTGTTTAATCGTCTTAGCGGATCTTTAAATAACTGACTCAATGAACCTTTTTGCAAAAAAGGGTTCCCTCCGGTAGTGTTCCACCACTATCGGATTTTTTATGAGTGAATTACAGGATGGGAATAGGTAATTATGCGCTCATGTGGTAGTGTTTATGGCATTACGATAATTTTTTTTCCGGATATGCTGAAATGAATCTGGCTCAGTTCCAGTACCCTCAATACTTTTGATACATTCACGTTCCTGGGTATTTTACCCGTAAACAACCGTTCGGGTATTTCTCCTTTATATTCTATTTCCACATCGTACCAGCGGCTGATCTGGCGCATGATGCTTTGTATATCGGCATTTTTAAATACGGTCATGCCATTTTTCCAGGCCACGGCATCATCGGTATCGGTGTCGGATACGGCGATATGATCGGTGAGGCGGGCCTGCTGACCCGGCGACAGCACTTTGGAATCTTTTTCATTCGTAATCCTTACGGCTCCTTCCAGCAGGGTGGTGTTGATGCTTTTTTCGTTGGCATAGGCCATAATATTGAAATGGGTGCCCAGTACCTGCACGGTCATATTATTCACTGTTACTTTAAACGGCGCATTACCATCGGGTGCTATTTCAAAATAGGCTTCCCCGGTAAGTTTTACGGCACGTTCATGGGCTGTGAATGCAACCGGGAAGGAGAGTGAAGAGGCGGCATTGAGCCACACCTTACTGCCATCGGGAAGGTTTACCTGGTATTGGCCGCCGTTGGGTGTTTGTATGGTATTGTAAGTAATGGCAGCTGCCGGTGCAGTGGCGGGATCGATGGTGTATACGAGCTGGCCATTTTTGGTTTTGGAAATATTTACGCCTGCCTGTTGAGCTACCTTACCGTTGGCGGCATCATCGAGCGCAATGCGGGAGCCATCGGCCAGCGTAAGCATGGCTTTATTGCCGCCGGGCGCAACATCAGCCGCCGGCGCCTGTTGTGCCACGGGTATGGGCCTGGCGGGTGTTTTGAAGAGGTAGATACCGGCAGTCAGCAGGGCCAGCACTACTGCTGCGGCGGCCATCCGGTACCAGTTTTTATAGGGAGATGGCAAGGCCTTTGGCAGCTGTTCTTTTTCTGCGATCAACTGCCGGAGGCGTTCCTGTTGCTGTTGGGCCTCGTTATATTGCGACTGCCCCGCCAATGCCAGTACCAGCGGCTTTAATGCGGCCACTTCTTTTTCCAGTTCAGGATCCTGCCGGAGCCGGTCTTCCCAGTACAATACATCTACCGGGTTGCGTTGCAGGCAGTAGTTGATGAATCGCTCGTCGGATATAAGTGGTGACATGTCCTTTCCGGGCATAATTGTTCAGCTGTTTCCTAATAGAGCAAAAGACGGGGAGTTTTCACTACTCAATTTGAAAATAAAATATAACCGGCAAAGGAAACGTAGAGGAGCACACTGATCAATTCTTTATTGATACCGGCTTTGAGCTTGTCCAGTGTTTTGTAGATGGTATTATAAACAGTATTTACAGAGACGCCGTTGGCGGCGGCGATTTCAGGATAAGACAGGTTCAGGAAAAACTTCTGATAGATCATCTGCTGTTGCCGGGAAGGGAGATTGGCGATATAGGCCCGTACGGTTTTGCTGAGCTGGGCAGTTTGTTCCCGGTCAATCAGCTGTTCCTCCACCGATGTGGATAACAGCCATTCCGGTAAGTCCATGGCTTCATTCACTTCTTCTACGAAAGACTCTTTGCGGAACAGTTTGCGCAGAAAAATGGTGATAATATAATTATGAAAATGATGAATTTCCCGGAGCTTCAGCCGGCTTTCCCATAAAAAAAGGAATACGTCGTTAATCACATCTTTCACCAGTTCGCTGTTAGCTCCTTTTTTTACGCCCAGGTAAGTCAGGTAGTGATAATAGTGCGTGTAGATGCGGTAGAAAGCCGGTTGGCTTTCCTGTGTTGCAAAGTCCTGCCATTCTTTCTTTAAGTCATTTCCTGGAATCATTTGGTGCTGTGGCCCTTTAAAGAAAAAACAAAGTTAAAAGTAGCGTGTGCCTACTCATTTTTGCATACCGTGTGTCAGTCTTAACAGAAACTTTACATAGCCTGGTTGACAATGGCCGGAAGTACTGTGATGCCATATTACAATTAAAACGGGGAAAAACAAAGGAGGAATTTTGTCTTGCCCGGGATTAAACTGATTTTGATGATTTAGATGATTTTTTCTTTTTTGATTTTTAAAAGATTCAGGAAGATATCAATAAAGATTCGCTTATATCTTCCCGAATCTTTTAAAAATCAAATTATAATCGCAATAAAAAAATCATCTAAATCATCAAAATCAGTTTAATCCTGGGCAAGACAATCCTGGGCAAGACAAAATCCGCTGCATTGCCGTGGTCAACGTATACTCCGGATCATCCGAACGCCAGGCGATGAAGCCGTCGGGGCGTACGAGGAGCGCCATACCGGGTTGCAGTTTGGCGGCAGTTTTCCATTCTTCCGTAGTGATACTTTTTACGGGCAGCGGAATATTAAATCGTTGTGCAACGTTGGCGGCGGTTTCCTGCCAGGCTTCCCCGTTGTCGGTGGTGATCAGTAAGAAGTGGGTAACAGCCAGGTCGATGGTAGATTGGCGTACGCCGTTTTCGTGCAGCCACAGGTGTGGAACGCGGGTACCGGGTTGTCCGTCGGCCTTGATAATGTCTGAGGCGGGAGCGGCAGGTTTCCCGGCGATAGCGGCGGAAGTATAGGTATAGTCGGGCAGCCCCAGCAAACGCTTCATCCAGGCAAAGTCTCCCTCCCGGGTGGCGTTTTCGCGTGCTTGTTTTATTATGTTGATGTTGACGAGCCCTTTATCGTTGGCCATGCTGCCGGAGAGGAGGGCGTTTTCCAGTCCTATAGGTTGCCGTTCGGGGGAGTAGGTATTCAATAGTGCGGGGGAGGCTTTTTGTTGCAGTACCAGTGCCAGTTTCCAGGCGAGGTTATGCACATCCTGCACACCGGTGGCAGCGCCTTTTCCGCCATAGGGTGTCATTTGGTGGGCAGCGTCGCCGGCAATAAAGATACGGCCATATTGCATGTTAGTCACCGCGTTGACGGTGGGTTGCCAGGGCAATACGCTGATGATACGTACAGGAAAATCAGGGATGCCGATAATTTCGCGGATAATTTGAAGCAGGCGGGTGTTGGTATAGTCCCCGGGTGTTTCGTGGTTTGCATCATAGTGAAGATGCAGTACCCATTTATCGCTGTTGTTGATGGCGGCGAGCATACCGGAAATACCGGGTCTTTCGATGACGCCGAGGCTGAATTCCCGGTCGCGTACCTGTTCTGTCAGCGGTGATTCAAAGTAAACATTCAGGAGGGTGCCCAGCGGGCCGGGGCCGGTGGTGGCGGCGTTGAGTTCGCGACGAACAGGGCTGCTGCTGCCGTCGGCTGCAATCATATACTGACAGGTAACGGTGCTGGTTTCACCGTTATCACGGTTACGGATATACGCTGTAACCTGATCGGTGGTTTGTGTAAACGACAGCAGTTCTGTATGAAAGCGAACATCGGCGCCCCGGGCAATGGCGGTTTTCAGGAGAATGGGTTCACAGAGGTCCTGGGTGCAGCGGGCGCCGGAAACAGGGCTGAGGGCGGCCAGTTTTTCCAGTTCCCGGAACTCCACGGGGTGTTTTACCCTTTCGCGGTCGGGACTCACCTGGTCGGTAATAGCCTTTAAATCGGCGCCGGCATACATTCCCCAGGCAACGGCCAGCGCTTTGCCGGCTTCGCGGATCTCGTCATCTACCTGTAGCCCCCGGAACAGCTCCATGGTACGTACATCAAAGCCGCGTGAGCGGGGATGAATGGAGGTGCTTGCATGGCGTTCCACCAGCAACGGGCGTATGCCCTGCTGTAACAGGAAAAGTGCGGCCGATAACCCCGTTAAGCCGCCGCCGATAATTAATACCGGTGTTTGTTCGTTATTCTCTTTAATTTTGTTTGGCATAACCATCTTATTATTTCCGGTAAAATTGTTGTTTTACCCACCCAACAGATGGCATATAACGGATAACTTTGTACCATTTTTGAAAATAAAACCCACCTGGTATGGTAGAGCGTACATTACCGCCGGCCCCTGCTTCCTACGATCAGATGTTTTCACCCGGCAGAGCGGTGGTACAGGACCTGGCGTTGCCTTTTGAAGATAAGCAAGGCATCATTACCCTGGCGATGTTAAACAGGATGGGCGTGGCCGACAGCCGCTTTCAAACCGATCGTATTGCGCCGCCCTGGCAGCACCTGAACAGTATGCCGTTCGTGGAAATGAATTTCATCGTGGAAGGAGATCTGTATCAAACGATAGAAGGTTTTCCCGGCAAGCGGCTATGCGCCAGGGGAGCCAACAACATTATGTTTAACCCCGGGAGCCTGGAGAAAAATGAGCTGATAGGATATGGTAAATTCCGCACTTTCGGCGTACATGTAAACCCCGACAGGATGGCCGAATTATTGACGGCCTATGTGCCGGAACTGGAAAAATATGCCGAGAAGATATACGCCGGAAAACCCTTTATACTGGAGTCGCCCGCCCCGGTGATCACCGCCGGGATGAAGTATATTTTTGATACCATCTGGCAATGCCCTAACCCGGAGGGCTTAAAAAAGCTTTATATTGAATCGAAGATACTGGACCTGCTGTCCCTGCAATGTGAAGGGTTGCTGCAACCCGTGGTAAAAAAAACGACGAGCATTCCCCGCCCGGATATCGACAAGCTGTATGCAGCACGTACCCTCCTCGAACAACAACTGGATCAACCACCTGCTTTAGCGGAGCTCTCGAAATTATGCCAGCTGAATGAATTTAAGCTGAAGAAGGGTTTCCGGGAATTGTTTAATACCACCGTATACGGCTTTGTACATGAAATGCGGTTAACAAGGGCACAGCAAATGATCCGGGAAGGACAATATAACATTTCTGAAATCGCCTATAAGCTGGGATACAGTCACCCGCAACATTTTCAGCGGGCATTTAAAAAACAGTTTGGGGTTACACCGGGTACCATGTTGCGTTAACGCGGTTTTTTTTCTTGCCCAGGATTTTTTTGCCCAGGATTAAACTGATTTTTGATGATTTAAAGGATTTTTTCTTTTTTGATTTTAAAAGATTCGGGAAGATACCAGCGAATCTTTATTTATATCTTCCTGAATCTTTTAAAATCAAATTATAATCACAATAAAAAATCCTTTAAATCATCAAAAATCAGTTTAATCCTGGGCAAAAAAATCCTGGGCAAAAAAACGCCTTACTTCCGCGTCATCACAATTTCCATGTCCTTGATTTCCTTTCCATCTACGGTCCGGTACATTTCCATGGTTTGATGATCTTTGTCGGTCCATTTTGTTACCTGGCGCAGGTTACAATCTTTGCCGGTAAGGGGATCTGTTACTTTTCCCTTTAGCTCCAGCGAGTGGGTAGCATCATCCCAGGCGCCTTCCAGGATGGTAATGCCGGTGCCCATGTTGTCGATCCAGCTGTTGATAAATACTTTGCGTTGGTTGTCGTAGGCCAGGACGCCAATGCCTTCAAAAGCCATTCCCATCATGGTGGCGGTATAGCGGCTTTCGCAGTAGCGGCCGCCCAGGATCATTTTGTTGACACAGGCGCCGGTAGTTTTGGTAGGCGGGGCATCGGGCTTTTCCCACATCGTCATATCAGCTGTCCATTCACCGTCGGCCATGGCCATTTTCTGATGAACGGGACCTGGCGTCATATACTCCATCCAGGCCTTCATCATTGCTGCAGAGTCTTGCTGCGCAAATGTTTCAGAGGTAATTAACAGGCATAAGGCAGCCGTTAACATGTAGATTGTTTTCATGATGTGCAGTGTTTAAGAAGTGTTATAACAGGGGTACAGTAGAATTACAGGATAACAAGTTAAGATATTTATTTTGTGCTGCCATGGTATGCGTGTTACACCTCCCAAATTCCATACCTTTGATACCGAAAGAATAATCCCCTTATGCAAACAACCATACTGGATGTGTCCGGAGGAAGGGCACAGACATTGGGCATCGATACAGCCATATCTTTTGAACCGTTTATAGCCTATCTTAAAAAAAGGATCAGCGAAGAACAAACGGTGAAGTCCCTGTTGTATGCAGCCGCACTCGCGCAATTCGAAGCATCGGATGGCAGCCGGCAGGATATTCCACTGGAAGAAATCACCAGCTATGAAAAGCAGCTGGAGCATATATATGCCTGTCTTTCGCCTGCCATGACTGCCGAAGACAGGATCGCATGGGGACTCAGCTACCCTTTTTTGCCCATTACTTTTTATGGTACCGATCTGTTGTTCGAGTTGCTGGGACAAAGAATGCATCATCAAAACTATGAAGTAAGCCGGCAGCCGGCCGATTATCACCGGGAGCGTTTGCAGCTGGTATATTCTTTTATCCTGCAACGGTTATATAATTTTATTGTACCGGTAAAAACCGGGCAGCATCATTCAGGGATCAATAAGCACACCGGTTTGCTGCAATATTATGAGGTAAACATCAACACCAGTTTTGTGGATGTTACAGCCAAAGGGCCTTTGCCTGAAATTGATGTGGTACAGCTGTATACGCATCTGAGTGAGGGAGGCGGATTTGAGATACTGGAAGAAATGTTGCCGCTGGAACTGTTCCGGTTCAGGGGGATCTGCGTGATCACGGTAACGGATATCACAGCAGAAAAAGCGGTGGAAAATATCCGGAAAGTACGGCTTTCGCGTACCGCGCTGGTAGAAGAAAGCAATTACCGGGAAGTGATACAGTCGCTGAAATCGTTGGTACGTGATAGTAAGATTGAGTTCGATCTGTTCCCTATGTTACGGGTTAATAATAACCCGGTGTATGGCCTGGAAAAAGGAGGAACGGGTATCCTGTTCGACGTGTGGGGGGAAGACAGGCTTACGCCGGAAGAATTCCGGCGCCAGGCAGGTGCATACGCTGCAAAACCGCTCTTCTTCTTTTCTGCTGATATCTGGCGGGAAAACATGCCGGAATACGCATTCCTCGAACATTTCCGTAAACTGAATGTGAAGTCGCTGGCGCTGATGCCCATTTTTTATGCGCACGAACTGGTGGGCGTAATGGGCGTACACACCTGGAAGGAAGATACCTTTGATGACAAAACCCTGGCATTGCTGGAACCAGCCATCAGCGCCATATCGCAGCTGTTACAGGTGTATATAGAAGAGTTTAACCTGGAGATAGAAAAGGTGATCAAGGAAAAGTTTACTTCCATACAGCCCGCTGTGCAATGGAAGTTTAACGAAGCGGCGTGGAACTACCTGTATAGCTTAAAAAAGAATTTACCCGCTACCATTCAGAATATTTTCTTTGAGCAGGTATACCCGCTGTATGGCGCCATTGATATCCGTAATTCAACTGTAGAACGGAACAAAGCAATTATTGCGGACCTGGACAGTCACCTGAGCCTGTTGGCAGCCACACTGGATGCGCTCCGGCAATACCAGCAAAACGACCTGCTAAAGGAAATGATCTTTCATTGCCAGCAATGGCAACAGGCGCTCTTGCTGCAACAACTGAGTCCTTCCGATGAAAATGAATTAAACAGGTTCCTGGAAGTAGAAGCAGTGGAATACCTCCGGCATTTTGCGGTGCAGTTTCCCAAAACGAAAGAAGCTATTGACGCCTGCCTCCAAAGTTTGGCGGGTGATGTGAATAAAGATGCGCTGGAACAGTCCATGCAACTCATCACCCAAACGGTGAACCAGTATTTCGAATCCGAGAAAGGCGCGTTGCAGGAATCCTATCCCTGCTATTTTGAAAAATTCAGAACGGATGGGGTAGAGTATGATATTTATATCGGGCAGTCTATTGCACCGGATAAACCCTTTAATCATTTCCATCTCAAAAATCTCCGTTTATGGCAGCTGTCTTCCATGGTCACTATTGCCGGATTAACCCATGGGCTGCTGTCGCAGATGCCAACAGCGCTGCGCACCACCCAGCTGATCTTTGTGCATAACCAGCCTATTGATATCAGTTTCCGTGCGGATGAAAGAAAGTTCGATGTGGAAGGTGCTTATAATATCCGTTACCAGATGATCAAGAAGCGGATCGATAAAGTACTTATCCGGCATAGCGAGGAACGTTTAACCCAACCTGATAAAATTGCGCTGATCTATTCCGACAGGAAGGATGTGGAAGATTACCTGCCCTTTATCCGTTACCTGCAACAAACCGGCGTACTGTTGCCCGAAATGGAAGAGCTGGAACTGGAAGACCTGCAGGGGCTGAGCGGTTTGCAGGCAATCCGGGTAGGGATCACGCTGGAAGCAGAAGGCACAAAGGATAAAGCAAAAGCTAATGAAGCGAATGATCAGCGCGGATAGCTATTATTTTTACTCATCATCCGGTTCATTAGCTTTTGCTTTATCCTTTGTGCTTTCTGCCTTATATTTATTCTTTCTTAAAAATAATTTGCATTCCCGTTGATAGCATACTAGGTTTGTAGACCAATAAAATCAGCCGGTGGTTGTAGGCATCACTCATGGATAAAAGAGATTTCGACGCAATAGTAGTAGGATCGGGGCCTAATGGCTTGTCTGCCGCCATCAGGCTGCAACAGGCAGGGGTGTCGGTGTTGGTGCTGGAGTCGAGGGATACGATTGGCGGGGGGATGCGTACGCAGGAGCTTACCTTGCCGGGATTTTATCACGACGTATGTGCCGCCGTGCATCCAATGGCGGTAGGTTCTCCTTTCCTGTCTACCTTACCACTGGCAGCTTACGGGCTGGAATTTGTTTATTCACCGCTTGCTGCGGCGCATCCTTTCGACGATGGCAGCGCTGCCATCCTTGCCCGGTCGCTGGACGACACCGCCGCGGCCCTGGGGGCAGACGGGGCGACATATCGCCGCCTCATAAAGCCGGTAGCCGATCATTGGGAAGAGATAGCTGCTGATATCCTGGGTCCGCTTTCTTTTCCGCGGCATCCGCTGAGGATGGCGCGTTTCGGACTGGATGCGTTGCGTTCGGCAGAGGCGATATCCAAACGGTTTTCCACTACGGCGGCGAAAGGGCTGTGGGCAGGAATGGCGGCGCATGCCATACAACCGCTTACCAATATCGCTTCAGCAGCGGTTGGAATGGTGTTATTGTCTATCGGGCACCGGCATGGATGGCCTGTTCCCAAAGGCGGTTCCCGGGCCATCGGAAATGCGCTGTCGCAATATTTTATTTCGCTGGGTGGTAAAATTCAAACAGGCGTTCACGTTAGTTCGCTGTCGCAGTTGCCATCGCATCATGCGGTGTTGTTTGATCTTACGCCTAAACAGTTGCTGACTATAGCAGGAGAGCAGTTTTCGCCGCATTATAAACGACAGCTCACGCGATACCGTTATGGGCCGGGCGTGTTTAAAATAGACTGGGCGCTGAACGGCCCTGTACCATTTTCCGCGCCGGAATGCCGGCAGGCGGCTACGGTACACCTGGGCGGAAGCTTTGCTGAAATAGCATTGTCGGAACAGCGTGCCTATAGCGGACAGCCAAATACGGCGCCTTTTGTGTTACTGACGCAGCAAAGCCTGTTTGATCACAGGGCGCCCGAGGGTAAACATACCGCCTGGGCATATTGCCATGTGCCCAACGGTGATACAACGGATATGACGGAGATCATAGAAAAACAGGTAGAACGGTTTGCACCCGGTTTCCGCGATCTGATCCTGGCAAAGCATACATTCAATGCACAGCAGATGGAAACCTATAACCCGAATTATGCAGGCGGTGATATCAATGGTGGTATTATTGATATCCGGCAGTTGTATGCCCGCCCTGTTCCACGTTTGAACCCTTACCGTACATCAGCGAAAGGGATCTATATCTGTTCTTCCGCCACACCTCCGGGTGGAGGGGTACACGGAATGTGCGGCTACCATGCAGCCAACACAGTGCTGAAAGATATTTTTTAAAGCAGTCAATATCATCAATGAATCTATATGCCTACAGTAAAATCTTATTTGCAGGAAGACTGGGCGATTGTTATGCTTGGTTTCCTGATCATCCTTCTTTCGGTAGCCGGTGTAGTGGTGGCTTTGCCGGAGTACAAGTGGAGTACTGCCGAAGACCTGACCGGTAAAGTTTTAACCGGCGCCAATTTATTGAAGATCGGCGCACAGTTTATTTATGTGATTGCCATAGCTGCGCTGGGATCTTTTCTCACAGGGAAATCAGTAAAAAATACGCTGCTGGTTTTCCCGGTAGTATTTATACTCACCACACTGGCGCTGATCGTAGCCGGTAACGCCACCATGAATGATTATGGACTGGAAGCCGTTATTTTCAGTCTTATTATCGGCTTGCTGATCGGCAACCTGTTTAAGCTGCCGGCCTGGTTCCGGGAGTCGCTCACGTCGGAGTTTTTTGTGAAAATAGGATTGGTGCTGCTGGGTACCACCATTATTTTTTCCGATGTGATGAAAGCCGGCGCACTGGGCCTGGTACAGGCATTGGCGGTGGTACTGTCCGTATGGTATTTTTCTTACTGGGTATGTAAACGCCTGAAAATAGACAATGAGCTCACCATGATGTTATCCAGCGCAGTATCTATTTGCGGGGTATCTGCCGCCATCGCTACTTCGGGCGCCATTAAGGGAGATGCTAAAAAGCTGTCGCTGGTCATTTCCCTGGTACTGATCACGGCTATCCCGATGATGATCTTTATGCCCATGATTGCGCATTACTTTAACTTCCCGGAAGCGGTAACAGGCGCCTGGCTGGGCGGCAGCATTGACACTACCGGTGCGGTAGTGGCGTCGGGCTCACTGGTAGGTGAAACCGCGCTGAAGATCAGTACTATCGTTAAATTTTCGCAGAACGTATTGCTGGGAGTAGCGGCATTCGCTATCTCTGTATACTGGACCTATACCAAACATCCCAACGCGGGTGATGCCAATACCAAACCCACTTTAAAAGTGATATGGGAGCGCTTCCCGAAGTTTGTGATCGGCTTTATCGCTGCCTCGCTGGTGTTTTCCTTTTTCGTTTCACCGGCCACCATCGCCAGTGTAAAAGGACCCTTGAAAAGTTTGCAGGGACTCTGGTTTGCGCTCGCATTTACCAGCATAGGACTGGAAACAAATTTCAAAGACCTGGTGGGTACAGAAAGCAGGAAACCCGTATATGCGTTCCTGGTAGCCCAGTCGTTTAATGTGCTGATAACGCTGGTGCTGGCTTACCTGCTGTTTTCTTAGCTGAATGCAGAAAGCATAAAGCAAAAAGCTATTGAAGCGAATGATTGATGGGGATATTAATATTTAATCGCTTTGATCATTCGCTTCAATAGCTTTATGCTTTTTGCTTTCAGCTTTTTGCTAATTTTATGATATGAAATACCACAATCCCGTTGCCGTCCTGGAAAGAATGAATGGCAAAGCCATTGACCCAACGGATACAGCCGCTGTTGCTCTTCTCCGGAAAAAAATGCTGGCAGAACTGGAGCTAACAGCCGATAAGGTATTACAAGTAGCGGGGGAGTGGTGGAGTAAAAATGACCTGCTGGTTTTTTTTGACAGGCTGCAATCCCCCGCGGAATTACATTTTCACCAGGAAATTAATAACGATCCTGTTTTATCACAGTTCCTGGAAACAGGAACGATGGCAGGATTGTTTGCAGATAAGGCGCTATATAAAGACAATTCCTTCCTGTCTTTTATAGCGCCTTTTTATGAGCCGTTGTTTACCGCAGCAGTACTAACAGGTTTACAACAACGACAGGTAACTGTCCTGCAATACCTGTTTGGTAACCCGTTGCTGATTCCCGGTGAACAGGTAAAACGCAGTTATGATAAAATATTCCGTTTCCTCGGTGAGCAATATACTGCCCTGGAAAATTTACGGCTCGTGATGGAAAGAGACCGGCGAACCTTCCTGTGGAAAGAAGAAGCGGGGCCATATGTCAGCTACACACAGGTAAAGTTGCTGAATGCCTTGCCGGACGTGTTTATGGAATGGAGAAGCAGCTATGGCATCCTGATGATTAACGTTGCGTTGGTACTGAGTTCGATCGGTGAGCGGAAAATCGCGTTAGGCATCCTGGAAGATGTGCAACGGTTAAAGAGCACCGCGCATGTACAGGAAAATGCCACACACTTTATCAGTTACGTAAAAGAGGCGATGAAAACCGGCATCGAAATTTTTGGCGAACACAATACACCGTTTGATAAATTGCTGGCCAGGTGGAATTTATCGAGAGACGGGTTGTTAAGAATCGCCGTTGCAATTTTTATTATGGTGGTGATCGGCATTGGCTCGCGCTACGAAAAAGAAAGACACCCGGCGGAATTATATTATTCGACTGCTGATCAGAGCCCTTTTGGAGGCTCCCGTACTTATTGGACGATGCAGTATTTATTATCCCAGTTGGAATCGAATACGGTTGACCGGGCTGTCACCATTAAAGGACATACGGGAACAGTTATCCCCAAAACAGGCGATGACCTGTATGGCCCGCAGTTAATGGCCGCATTGGGGGAGCAGGGCGATGTGGGGAAATTTTTTACAGAACCACGGTATGACGCAGGCAGGCCGGTGTTAAAAGAAGACAGTACGTTTACAGATCCGCAACACCGGCAGAGTTTGTGCGTATTTAACCGCGTGGAAGCAGGACTGATCACGATTATTCAAACACCCGATTCGTTCTATTCCCGTTATGTATCCGCGCACGACAGCGTGTTTGTGCCGCTGCCGCTTGCCCTCAGCCAGGTATATTTTTATTTGGGGCTATACTGGAGCCCGGAATGGTCAGCAGCTGCGGCAATGAAATATGTGCCGGATTACCGTGCGAAAGGTTTTTTCCTGTTGCCTTATTTTAATTCTGTGTCATTTTTACGGCAATCGCGTATGCAGTTTGTGTTAGACAGTAACTACTGGAAAACATCCAACCGGTATATGCCGGTGGAAATTTCGCTGTCCGGGGCGCAGCAACTGCAGCTGAAAAGATTATCGGATAATGTGAATGGCACAGACATCAAGATAGGAGAGTAGCACGCCTGCTTTTACATCTTTTTGCTTATTTTGCCGGCAGATGAAGTACCTGAACCCCCTTACACTACTTGATAAAATGAATGGCGGACCCGTGGATGTGCGGGACAACACCGCGTTAACCCTTCTCCGGAAAAAAATGCTGGCAGGGCTGGACCTTACCGATGATAAAGCATTGCAGGTAAACGGGCAGCTGTTCAATAAGCATGAGCTGCTGCAGTTTTTTGACCGGTTACAATCAACGGATATCCTTCGTTTTCATCAACAGGTAGCCGCAGATGCCGTGTTGGTACATTTCCTGAAAACAGGGGAAATGAAAGGCCAACTGGCAGATCAGCCCTGGTATGAGGATCCCGGATTCCTGGTATTTATTGCGCCATATTATGAGCCGCTGTTTACAGCAGCGGTACTTAACAGTTTACAGCAAGCCGACGTTGCCGCCACGCAACACCTCTTTGCGGCGCCCTTGCTCATGGACGGTGCGCATACAACGGCCAGTTACCGGCAGATTTTGCGTCATCTCAAAGGGTGGGAAAATGAGCTGAAAACCGCCCTGGCGGAGTTGGATAATGGGGCTGCATTTACCTGGAAATACCTGGCACACCTGGCCAATACAAAACTGATACAGCAATTGAACAGTTTGCCGGCAGAATTTCACCAGTGGAGAATTGATTATAGTATCAGTCTTATTAACCTGGCGATCGCCATTTATACAAAAGATTTTAAACGCAGCATGGCGGTATTGGACCTGGTATCGCAGCTGCAAACCTCCGACTATGTGCAGGAGCGGGTGGTGATCCGCAGGGCAGAACTGCAGCAACTGAGAAAGCAGCAGCTGCATAAACGCCCGGCAGAAACATGGTTAGGCCGCCTGATAAAGCCTTTCTGGCCGGCCTGGTTAACGGAGAAAAAAGCATACCTGATTTTTTTCTGTTTGTTGCTGGGTATTGGTATTGTATTGGATATCCGGGACCAGTCCGGCAGAAAAAACAGCAAAAGTGTGCCGTCACATAATGTTGACTTTTTTGCCGGGAGCCGCACCGGGGCGCAAATGAAATACCTGGTGGCACAATTGCAGCATATGGTTCCCGGGCAGCTGCAGGATACGCCTGTAAAGGATTCAGGGCTGCTTGCCCCGCAAACGGGAACGGATGTATATGGCCCGGCTTTTATGGGAGTATTAAAACCCGGTAAATTGCCGGGCGCAGCGAAGGCTAACGGTGACGAACAAACGTACAGTGCAGCAGCAATAGATAGTGCTGCTTTCCTGGATCCGCTGCATAAGCAAAGCGTAAAGCTGTATAACCGCTTACCGGCAGGGCTGGTTGCGCTGGTACAAACGCCGGATTCTTTGTATTCCCGCTTTGTGGCCCCGCATGATAGTGTGTTCTTACCATTGCTGGCAGGTATTGCCAACCGCCTATATTTTTATGCAGGGGAAAACTGGACGATCTCCAAACAATCGGGGACGCCCTATGACAGTACTTATCGCGTCAATGGATTTTTTATGTCACCCTACAAAAACTCCGCTGTTTTTCTCACCGAAACGGCATTGGTATATACGCTGGATCCGGCCTACTGGCGCCGGTCTAACAGGTATATTCCTTTAGAGATCAACACAGAAGGGGACCACCTGTTTTTGAACATGATGGATAACGATGCAACGGGGGTAGATCTTTACCTCGGAGAATAGCGTTTAGCCGATACCGGTACCTTTCAGCTGATCGCCTTCTTTGGTATCCGGCAGCAGGTGGTAGAGCTGGTTCACCACCACTTTTAGTTCATCATAGTTTTTCCGTTCCAGCGCTTTTTCGCCGGCATCTTTAAAGCGGGCGGCCTTTTGCGGGTCCGTATAATCATCGGTGGTAACGCTGGCATAGTAGTAATAGGCATTGATCCAGGTTTCCGGTTTGTTGCGCCTGATTTCCCATCCCAGGTCATCCAGTTCATCTATTTTTGCCTTGATGGTATAATAGCTTTGTGAAGAAAGGTAACTGCTTTCGTCGGCGGTTATTTTTTCAAAGCGGGCGATGCGGCTGTCGTCTTCCTGTTCGCGGATAGTTTGTAAACAGTATTCTTTCCTTTTAAAATACTGTTCTGTAATTTCAAGGATTTGCTGGTCTTTCCCGGTACTGTCCAGTTGCTGGGCCAGTTTACGTTTCTTTTCTTCGAGCTGGTATTTTTCGTCGGTTACATCATCGTCGCTGATCGTGTCGATACGACTGCTCACCTGGTTCAGGTCTTCCTGTATTTGTTGCACCGCAGCTGCTAGTTCGTACTGCTGCCTGCTTTTAAACGATTTCATTTTGGCGGCTGCTTTCTGATACAGTTGCCGGATATCATCTTTTAATTTACCGATGTTGATTTGCCGCACCTGCGGATTAAACACTTCTGAAAATTCCTGTTCATTCATGAGCAGTACTGCTTTTACCGATAGGTCCCTGCTTTCGCTGATTTGCAGGGTGATTTCCACATCGGAGCCTTTTACCAGGTCGGTGAGCAGATCGGTGCTTTTTATTTCTATCATGCCCAGGGGCACACAGCTGCCGGGAACGGCATAGCGGCTGCCTTCCACCACATGGATCAGCAGGCTGTCCTGTCCGGTCCGCAGGATGTTTTTCATCACTTCTTTTACGATGGTTTTACGAAGCGGGAGGATGGCATTTTTTTCAAAGATGAGTTCCAGTTTGGTGGTATTATTTTCCAGGTCATCTATTTCTATGCAGATATCGTTGGGCAGCGGTTGACCGTGGATATTGAATTTTCCCTGTGTGATGGAAATAACCGGCGTATCGGCGGATATTTCATGATGGGCAGCGTCAAATACCAGGATATTGAACTGGTTATTGGTATTTTCTGCCAGTAGCAGCATTTCGGAAATCCGCTCCTGCAGGGGTTTTATGCCACTGTCATAGCCGCCATCGGCACGTACAATGCGATAGCTGAGTCCTGTTACCGGTCCGGTAACAATAGCGGTGAAATATTCTTCCTTATCGGCTGTATTTTTCTGATAGGCTGTTTTGAAATGAATGTTTACCGGGGCGCCGCTGTGTTGTCTTTTTTCAGGCGATTCCGGCGCGGAAACGGAACGGGTGCCTGCATACCATGCTGCGCCTGTTGCCACTGCCGTGGTGGGGTCTACACTGCAGTTTACCGGTATATCCAGTTGCGCGGTGACCAGTTGTTTTACCAGCGGTATATAGGTGCTGCCACCGATCATCACTACTTCCATAATATCGGCAGCTGAGAGATGGTTTCTGTCGAGTATCTTTTTTACCAGGTCTACAGAATACTGGATGGTATCGTAGATCACTGATTCAAATTGTTCCCGGGTGATGGTGAGATAGATGTCCTGCTCATCGATTTCGAATTCAATTTCAGCGGAGGGGCTGTTGCTGAGCTGTACTTTTACCTCTTCTGCTTTTTTCAGCAGGATGTGATACAGGGTATTGTACTTGCCCCGTGCGCTGCGCAGTTCCGTGAGCAGTTCCGGGTAGGCGCCCTGTTGCTGCAGATGCGGCACCACCAGTTTTTCGATGATGGCAATGTCGAAGTCCACGCCGCCCAGGTAGTTATCTCCTTCGTGATCGGTGACCCGCATTTCTCCGTCAACGATTTTCACCAGGGCTACGTCGAAGGTTCCGCCGCCAAGGTCGTATACGAGCCATTGGCCCTGCAGGCTGGCGGCGTTGACTTGTTTGTTGGCAAAAGCGAGACTGGCGGCAATGGGTTCCTGCAACAGCTGTACTTCCCGGAACCCCGCATCGTTACCAGCTTTTTTGGTAGCGTTGGATTGAATGGTATCGAAAGAAGCGGGGATGGTAATGACTACTGCATCGGGTTTTTCGCCGGTATAGATAAAGTTCCGGAGTTCCCGCAGCACAATGGCCGACAGTTCCACCGGTGTTTTAAAATCACTGCTATTGGGCACAAAAAAGGATTCTGAGGTACCCATTTTTCTTTTGAAAGAAGAAAACACATTTTCCGGATCTTTTTCTATCAGCTCCCTCGCTTTGTCGCCCACAATGATCCTGTCTTTCCTGAATGCCACTACTGATGGCAATGTTTCTTTCTGACCAAAAGGATTTTTGAATATTTCTACGGTACCGTTCTGGAACCTGGCGATCAGGGAGTTGGTAGTACCCAGATCAATTCCGAAATTAATTTGCTGGCTCATAGGTTTATTTTGCGGCGGCGATAACGACCCCTTTTTGTAATATGGATTTTTGTCCACCTGCAGTAAAGTATACCACGGGTTTTATCACATTTACGATTTCCATTTCGGACGACATTTCCCCTGTGATACTGGCTTCATAGTCGACCCTCGTTTCCCGGTAAGCTTCTCCCAGCGGGTTCAGGATGGTATAGCCGGCCTCCTCAAAATGTTGCTTG
Source organism: Chitinophaga hostae (assembly GCF_018224885.1). Classification (GTDB taxonomy): domain Bacteria; phylum Bacteroidota; class Bacteroidia; order Chitinophagales; family Chitinophagaceae; genus Chitinophaga; species Chitinophaga hostae. The sequence goes on from NZ_JAGTXB010000020.1 coordinate 96,991, forward strand.
ATGCGGTCGATATTGCGTTGCAGGGACGATAGCTCCGGTTTGGCAGCTGTTTTCTTATCCAGTTCAAATACCTGGTTAATGATCCTGATATGTAGGGTTAATAGTGGGTCCATTCAGTCAATTGTGTTGTTCACAAATATAACAGATAATTCGCTGTGTTTTTGGCGGAGTTTAGGTCATGGGGTGGCGTCCGGAACGCCGGAAATGAGTATCTTCATCCGGTAAAATCCATGGCCATGACATCAGCTGCCAACACTCCGGAAGAATATATTGCATCATTGCCGCCCGGCAGGAAGGAAGTTATTTCCCGGCTCTGGGAGGTGCTGCTGCAACATATACCCAAAGGCTTCCGGGAACAGATGTTGTATGGAATGCCCGGTTTCGTAGTGCCGCATACGTTATACCCTGCCGGGTATCATTGCGATCCGAAGCTGCCGTTGCCTTTTATCAGTATTGCCTCACAAAAGAACTATGTCTCCTTTTACCATATGGGGCTGTATGATCCCGCTTTGCTGGATTGGTATACCGGGGGCTGGAAAAAGTTGTCGGCAAAGAAACCGGATATCGGGAAAGGCTGTATCCGCTTCAAAAATACGGCTGATATTCCCTATGAACTGTTAGGCGGACTGGCCGCCAAACTTACGCCACAGCAATGGATTCAGCGCTATGAAGATACGATGAAGCGATAAGTGCGTTACGCTCTTCCCACAAATTTTGTTTTTCCGGAATTAGATATTATCTTAAAGCTGTTCCGCTTTCCACATTAAATATATCCTGCGTTATGAAAACTTGGTTGTTATTCATCTTTTCCCTGGTTATACACCCGTTTTTGCAATCGAATGCACAGACGCCGTTACCTGCTATTGGTATTTGTACCTCCTTTTCGAACGACAGTCTCGCCGCGGCGAGCGGGTTTACTTACGTGGAAGAAACCGTACGCAAGATTTTGTCGCCTTCCCTGAGTGAGGCACAGTTCCGAGAACAGCTGCATGCGCTGCGCAGCAGCCGTTGTAAGGTGCAAAGCTGTAACGTATTTGTGCCGGGATATATTAAATTAACAGGCAGTGAGGTAAACGAGGCAAGGGTATTGGGTTATGTGGACTCTGTGATGCAGCGGGCTAAAATTGCGGGCATAAAACTTATTGTGCTGGGCAGCGGGGAAGCGCGTAAAATGCCGGAGGGTACTGACCGGCCGAAGGCGGTGCAACAGTTTGTGCAGTTAGGGCGCAAAATGGCCGTCATCGCTGCTAAGTACGATGTGGTCATTGCTATGGAGAACCTCAATCAATCAGAAACCAATTTTGTAAATACGCTGACAGAGGGTATTGAAGTAGCCACCGCTATTCATCATCCTAACTTCCGGTTAACGGCCGACATTTATCATATGCTGCGGGAAAATGAATCTGCCGCCAGTATTGAAAAGGCGAAAGGGCTGCTGGTGCACTGTCATATTGCAGAAAAGGAAAAGCGGTCGGCCCCCGGTGTGACAAAGGAAGATTTCCGGCCATATTTTGCAGCACTGCATAAAATAGATTTTACCGGCCATATCATGATGGAATGCCGCTGGGATGACCCGGCCACAGAGTATAAACCGGCATTTGATTACCTGGAAGGGCAGCTGAAAGAAGCCTGGGTAACTAAATAAAAAAATAACACGCTATAAAAACTGAAAACTACTTTGTATGTCTGACTCAACAAAAACAAGGCGGGAGTTCCTGCAACAATCGTTACTGGCAGGAGCCGGTATTACCCTCAGTGCGATGGGCATGCCTGCCAGCAGTTATGCCCGTATCATGGGCGCCAACGACCGTGTAAATGTGGGCCTGGTAGGCTTCTCCGATCGTGCGCGACAGGCATTGCTACCTTCCTTTTTTAACAACAACAAGGAACTCAATTTTGACCTGGTTGCTGTTTCCGATATATGGAACAGGCGAAGAGAGGAAGGAAAAGCTTTCCTGGAGAATAAAACAGGGCATAGCGTACAAGCTTGTGTGAATAATGATGAACTATACAAAATAAAAGGACTGGATGCGGTGTTTATTGCATCGGCCGATTTTCAGCATGCCTATCATACCATAGAAGCGGTACAAAACAAATGTGATGTATACAGCGAAAAACCGTTTGCGGAAACCATGGAAGATGCCCGCAACGCACTCAAAGCGGTGAAGGCTTCCGGCCGCATTATGCAGGTAGGTACGCAGCGCCGCAGCGGACCGAGCTATCACGCTGCCGCCAATTTTATACAGCAGGGTAAGTTTGGTCCCATTACCATGGTAGAAATGACCTGGAATGTGAATCAGCCCGGTCGCTGGCGTCGTCCGGACCTGGTAAAATCTATCCGCGAATCGGACACCGACTGGAAACGCTTCCTGGCCGGCCGGCCGCAGGATAGCTGGGATCCCCGCAAATACCTGGAATTCCGCCTGTTCTGGCCATATTCTTCCGGTATCTTCGGTCAGTGGATGACACACCAGATCGATACGGTACACTGGTTCAGCGGTTTGAAACATCCCCGTACCGCCGTAGCCAACGGCGGCATCTATATGTGGAAAGATGGCCGTAAAAATGCGGATACCCTCACCGCTGTATTTGAATACGGTCCTGAAAACGACCCGGGCAGCGGTTTCCAGGTAATGTATAGCAGCCGTTTCCATAATTCGGCCGGCGGCACCAAGGAAATTTATTATTCCAATGGGGGCACCATCGACATGTCTACCAACAAAATCAGTTCCACCGGAGGTTTAACAGAAAAAGAAGCACAGGAAATGGGGATGCATGCCAACCTGCTCACCGGTCAAACGCTGAGCGATGCCGAAGCCGCTGCTACCAGCGCCAACACCGGCGGCGATCCGCTTACCAATGCGCATGTACGCAACTGGATGACGTGTGTGCGTGAACGTAAGCAACCCAATGCACCAATAGAAGCAGCTTATTCGCACTCCATTGCGCTGATCATGGGCAATGCCGCCTACCGCACCGGTATGAAGGCGACCTTTGATGAGGCTACCCAGGAGGTGATGGTAGGCGGTAAGGTGTTTACGCTGTGAATAAATGCCGGGTGATCCAAAATACTTTGTATTTTGGGTCGCTTAGAACGTCGCACAATGAACAGGAACAATTTTTTTAAGTGCCTGCCCCTGGCAGCAGGGGTGGCGCTTTTATCGCTGCCGGTGAAAGCCCAGCAAAGGGCCGCTACTACACCCAACATCGTTTTTATTCTCGCAGATGATTTAGGTTATGGAGACCTGAGCGCTTATGGTCAGCGTAAATTCAGTACACCGCATATAGATCAACTGGCCAAACAAGGGATGCGGTTTACACAGTTTTACGCCGGCACTTCCGTATGCGCTCCTTCAAGGGCATCGCTGATAACCGGTTTACATACCGGGCATACCTTTATCCGCGGTAACAAGGAAGTGAAACCGGAAGGACAACAGCCCATTGCCGATACCGTTGTTACAATAATGGAAGTATTGAAAAAAGCAGGTTATACTTCCGGTATCTTTGGTAAATGGGGACTAGGGCCCGTAGGCTCTTCCGGCGATCCGCTGAAACATGGAACGGACCGTTTCTACGGCTACAACTGCCAGCGGGAATCACACCGCTATTTCCCCACACACCTGTGGGACAATGGCAACAAAGTAGTGTTGACCGAAAACGGTCAGCTGGAACAAATGAAAACATACGCGCCGGCGCTGATACAGCAACAGGCATTACGTTTCCTGGAAGACAATAAAAATAAACCTTTCTTTTTATACCTCACCTATACACTGCCCCATGCAGAACTGCAGGTGCCGGATGATAGTCTTTTCCGCCATTTTAAAGGCAAATTCGCGGAACAACCTTACAAAGGAAACGACTACGGGCCCAAAGCTACCGTACCCGGTTATGCCTCACAGGCCTATCCGCACGCCACTTTCGCCACCATGGTTACCCGCCTGGACAACTACGTAGGGGAGGTAATGGAACGCTTAAAAGCATTGGGACTGGATAAAAATACCCTGGTGATATTCACCAGCGATAATGGACCGCATACAGAAGGAGGCGCAGATCCGGCTTTCTTTAACAGCGCCGGCGGTTTCCGCGGTGTAAAGCGCGACCTCTATGAAGGCGGTATCCGTGAGCCCTTTATTGCCCGCTGGCCCGGTAAAATCAAAGCCGGCAGCACCAATCATTTCCAGGGCGCTTTCTGGGATATTATGCCTACCCTGGCGCAACTAACCAACGCACCTGCTATGCCCTATACTGACGGCGTATCCCTGCTGCCAACATTAACCGGCGGTAAAGGACAACAGCAGCAGCCGTATCTCTATTGGGAATTCCATGAAGACGGTGGCCGTCAGGCAATAAGACAAGGCAAATGGAAAGCCGTGCGCCAACAGGCGCAGCAACATCCGGATGCACCGATCGAATTATATGATCTGACAAAAGACCCTGCAGAAGCGAAGAACGTAGCTGCTGCCCATCCAGATATTGTCCGCAAAATGGCGACCTACATGAAAGAGGCACACGTGGAAACGCCGTTGTATCCATTTACAACAGCGGTTAGCCATTAGCTGTTAGCTTTTAGTAAATGCAGCGGATATTTTCTTGCCCAGGATTAGACTGATTATGACGATTTTTAGGATTATTTTTTTTTGATTAAAAAAGGATTAGCGAAGACCGATGGTATATATCTCCATCTATCTTCGCTAATCTTTTTATCTTATAAAATCAAAATGATAAAATCCTCCTAATCCTCCCAATCAGTCTAATCCTGGGCAAGACAATATCCGCTTGCTAACAGCTAACAGCTAATGGCTAAAAGCTTAAGACCGATCCACAAGTTTATTCATGCTCTCATTATACCGGTCGCCGGTGTTGGGATATTTTGCCAGCAGGGCTTCGAGGTTTTGGAGGTCGGTGGCTGTTAAGTGTACCTCTACAGCGCCGGCGTTATCCAGCAGGTATTTTCTCCTTTTGGTGCCGGGGATGGGGATGATATTATCACCCTGTGCCAATACCCAGGCCAGTGCCAGCTGGGCAGGGGTACAGTTTTTACCGGCAGCCAGTTCCGCAAAGGCAGCGGCCAGCAGGCGGTTGTTTTCGGCATATTCGCCCTGGTAGCGGGGTAACGATCTCCTGAAATCGTTGTCGCCCAGTTTGTTGATGTCGAGATCGTTGGTCACCAGGCCACGTGCCAGCGGGCTGAATGGAACGAAGCTGATACCCAGTTCCCGGCATACCGGCAGAATATCCTTTTCCACATCCCGGGTGAGCAGCGAATATTCACTCTGTAATGCGCTGATCGGGTGTACCGCATATGCTTTACGCAGGGAGTTGGCAGAAGCTTCCGATAAACCCAGGTAGCGGACCTTACCTTCTTTTACCAGGTCGGCCATAGCGCCTACCATTTCTTCCACGGGAATATTGGGGTCAATACGGTGGGCATAGTACAGATCGATCACATCGGTTTGCAGTCGTTTTAAACTGGCTTCCACCGCCTTTTTCATGTAGGCCGGAGAACCATCAAAATTGCCCGCCCGAACGTCTGTATCAAGAGAAAAACCAAATTTTGTGGCAATGAAAATTTTATCCCGGTTCGGCTTTAATACCCTGGCGATCAGTTCCTCGTTTTTGCCGGCAGCGTAGATATCGGCTGTATCCCAGAAGTTAATCCCGATTTCAAGCGCTTTTTCCAATGTGGCAATAGATTCCACATCATCGGGTACGCCGTAGGCGTGACTCATACCCATACAGCCCAAACCAATGGCGGACAGCTGTACATCTGTTGTTCCTAATGTTCTGTATTCCATAAGATAACCAGCTTTTATAAATGATAACCTGATTGCGCAAAGATATACCGGCGACGCGGCCGGAAAATTGTAGCAACAAAAGAAATAATTGTGTTTTTCAAAGAAAGGGGATAGACAGGGGATAGACAGGGGCAATTTTTTTAAAGGTAGTTATTATTCGTAATTTTAAACCGATATGACGAACCAGGATAAACAATTCCAATTAACAACGGAACACAGTAAAACTACTATCACAGACTGGTACTGTGATGAGATCCGGCTTACGCATACTATTACCCGGTACGACAGGCCAGATAAGATGGTGGCCGGTAACGATACCGATGTGGTGCAGCTGCATTTTGGCCTGAAAGGAGACTATGCTTTTTCTCATAAACAACTCAACCGTTCCTTTGATCTGATCGGCGGGCATCACAATACGATGTACTCCAAAGGCTTTGAAATTGAGGTTCAACCCAAAGCTACAGAAATAGAAACATTTGGGATACAGTTCCCCAAAAACCTGTTTGTGGAGTTTACCCAAAGCGGAAATGAATGCCTGCAACGTTTTTGTGAAGACATGTTAGCCGGCAGAAGCGCGCTGCTATCCGAAAACTGGGGGCCTATCGATGCTGCCACCCAACAGGTAATAACACAAATCATGAACTGCCGCTTTTCCGGGCAACTGAAAAAATTATTCCTCTTATCAAAAAGCATTGAGTTGCTGGTATTATCTGCCGAAGCATACAATTATACTGCCGATAAAAAAGAGGTTTTTATAAAAAATAAAACGGATAAAGAGAAAATCATTGCAGTAAGAGACCTGATCAACGGGCGGTTAAGCAATCCGCCGGGACTCACTGAAATAGCACAACTGGTAGGACTCAACGAGTATAAGCTGAAACGCGGATTTAAAGAAACGTTTAACACTACCGTGTTTGAATATTTAACCGGGCAACGCCTGCAGCTGGCCAATCAATACCTGCTGGACACCGGGAAAACTTCTGCTGAAATAGCTTATGAACTGGGCTATTCCAGTCCGCAGCATTTTAATAATGCCTTTAAGAAGAAATTTGGTATCACTCCTAATTCAGTTAGAATTAATCCGTAAAATGCAATCCGCTCCAATCATGGTTGTCTAATATTGTAGTACAATAAAAACACATTATTATGGACAAGCAGTTAAAAATGTCGGAATCTATCAATATCCATGCTCCCGCTTCAAAAGTATGGAACGCCCTCACCGATAAAGCACAGATCAAATTATACTTTTTTGGGACAGATGTAGACAGCGACTGGAAGAAAGGCAGTCCCATTACCTGGTCCGGCGAATGGGAAGGTCAGCATTATGAAGAAAAAGGATCCGTACTGGACCTGGAAACTGGAAAGATGTTATCCTTCAGCTACCTGAGCAGCGGAAAGGCAGATGTGGCGGAAAACTATTCGACTATTGTGTACAACCTGGAAACAAATGGCAATGGCGAAACAAAACTCGCGGTTTCCCAATCAAACTTTGAAAGCCAGGAAACCTGTGATCATTCCAAAGAGAACTGGAAACAGATATTGGCGGGGGTGAAGAAAGTAGCAGAGGGAGCATGATTTTTTTCTTGCCCAGGATTAGAGTGATTTTTGATGATTATACTGATTTTACTTTTTGATTTAAAAAAGATTAAAAAAGATTTGGGAAGATATAAGCGAATCCGCTTACATCTTCCCAAATCTTTTTTTAAATCCTGTAGAACAAAATCAGTATAATCATCAAAAATCACACTAATCCTGGGCAAAAAATTCCCGGGCAAGGAAACACGCTTGCGAACAATATAACGACTTCTGTTGTTCTAATATCCTGACATTCCTCCCAGAACAATCTAACGGTTTTAAAAGCACATATATGAAGCCCTTATGTACTTTAATTGTAGTATTATTTGTTTGTATAACCTCGTTTGCCCAGCCGCCGCGTATTATCATCCTCGCTACTGGTGGTACTATTGCCGGAGAGGGTGCATCGGCTGACAGGGCGGCGTATACCGCTGGTAAGGTGCCTATTGAGTCATTGCTTAAGGCCGTTCCGGGAATTGAAAAAATTGCGGCTATTACAGGTGAGCAGATTGCTAATGTGGGCAGCCAGGATATGAGTATTGATATCTGGTTAAAACTGAATAAGCGGATCAATGAAATATTTGCTAATAATGAGGCCGATGGGATTGTGATCACACATGGTACGGACACGCAGGAGGAAACAGCTTATTTCCTGAATCTCAGCGTGCGCAGCGGCAAACCGGTGGTGCTCACAGGCTCCATGCGCCCGTCTACCGCTATCAGCGCCGACGGGCCTAAGAATTTATATGATGCTGTTACGGTGGCCGCCAATACCAGGTCTGGCGGACGTGGCGTAATGGTGGTATTTAATGAAAGCATTTTTGATGGCCGCGATGTATCAAAAGGCAGCACCACCAAAGTAGATGCTTTCCGTTCGCCCAACCTGGGTCCCATCGGGCAGGTATATGATGGCAAAGTGATATACTATATGAACCCGATAAGGAAGGCGGATAAAGAAACACCTTTTGATATTTCCACCCAAAAAGTGTTACCAAAAGTAGGAATTGCCTATATGTACGCAGATGCGGAAGCCGGCGCCATCAATAACTTTGTGAAAGAAGGATACAAAGGCATTATCATTGCCGGCGTTGGAAACGGTAATTTCAACAAAGCCTTTTATGATGCTATTGCCGCTGCTGTGAAAAAAGGATTGGTAGTGGTAAGATCCAGCCACGTTGGCTCCGGAAGGGTTACCCAATTCGATGAGGTGGATGATAAAAATCTGGGGACCATTGTAAGTGATGACCTTAACCCGCAGAAAGCAAGGATACTGCTGATGCTCGGACTAACGCAAACGTCAAACAAAGATATTTTACAGAGTTATTTCTTTAAATATTAATACCTAAACCTCGCTTATGGCCCTCTCATATATCAAAACCACGGTAGCGGAACAACGCGCATTACAGAAGTTAAGTCCGTTCGAACTAAAGGATACGCTGATTTCGCTGGCAAAAAGTAAAGCAGAAAAAAGTACGGAAATCATGCTGAATGCCGGGCGTGGCAACCCTAACTGGGTGGCCACGGTACCGAGGGAAGCTTATTTCCTGCTTGGACAGTTTGGTATTGCTGAGTGCCGGCGCAATATGGCTGATAACCACGGGTTTGCCGGCGTACCGGAAAGAAGCGGTATTGCCGACCGGTTTAAAGCCTTCCTGGCATTGCATAAAGAGGTGCCGGGAGTCAACCTGTTACAACAAGCCTACCTGTACGGTATACAACAGCATAATTTTTCGGAAGATGATTTTGTGTTTGAGCTGGCGGAAAGTATTATTGGCAACGAATACCCGGTGCCTGGCCGCATGTTGTCGCACATGGAGCCTATTGTGCATGATTATATTGTACAGGAAATGTGCGGCGGAAAAGCGAAAGGAAAATTTGACCTGTTTGCCGTAGAAGGCGGCACTGCGGCGATGTGTTACATCTTCGACTCGCTGATGCAGAATAAATTGTTGAAGCAGGGTTCCCGCATCGCCCTGATGGTACCTACTTTCACGCCTTACCTCGAAATCCCGGAGCTGGAACGCTACCAGTTTGAAGTGGTGTATATCAATGCTATCGGGCAAACCAAAGAGGGCCGGCATACCTGGCAGTATCCCGATGAAGAGCTGGAAAAGCTGAAAGATCCGCATATCAAGGTATTGTTTTGCGTGAATCCCAGCAACCCGCCTTCGCGGGCCATTGCGCCGGCAACGATGGATAAACTGGCCGCCATTGTAAAAAAAGATAACCCCCACCTGATGATTGTAACGGACGATGTATACGGGACTTTCGTGAATGGTTTTCATTCATGGCTGTCGAAGATGCCTGCCAATACAATTTGCGTATATTCGTTCTCCAAATATTTTGGTTGCACCGGATGGCGTTTAGGCGTGATCGCTATACATGAAAACAATATCTATGATAAGCTGATCAGCGAACTGCCTGTGTCCGCAAAAAAGGAGCTGGCAAAGCGTTACAGCACTACCACCCTGCAACCGGAAAAAATGAAGTTCATTGACCGCATGGTGGCCGATAGCCGGCAGGTAGCCTTGAATCATACGGCAGGACTATCTTTACCACAGCAAACACAAATGACGTTGTTTAGTTTGTTTGCGTTACTTGATAAAGAAAATAAGTATAAACAAATTGCGCAGGAACTGGTACATAAGCGTTTGAAATTGTTGTGGGATAAAATAGAACTGACCCAGGTAGATGACCCTTTAAATACCGGTTACTATTCCGAAATAGATATTGCGTTATGGGCCACTAAGATTTATGGAGATGATTTCTCAAAATGGCTGCAAAAGAAAATGCAACCTACGGACATCCTGTTCAGGCTCGCAGAAAAAACGGCGATTGTATTGCTGAATGGTGGCGGATTTGGAGGACCCGAATGGTCGGTAAGGGTGTCGCTGGCTAATTTGCATACAGATGCCTATACGTTGATCGGGGAAAACCTTACAGAGATCATGCATGAATACGTAAGCGCCTTTAAAGAAGAAACCGGCAAAAACTAGTTTTTTTCATAATGATAGATGTACGGCGGGTGGCTATGCAAGGGCTGCCCGCTGTTTTTTATGATTTGGCAATACCATGATAAATTGTCAACTTCGCAGTATGAACATTCCTGCATCCGCACTGCGTTTTTTACTGTTTGCTTTGCTGGTATTCTGCGGCAGCAATATACATGCACAACAGTATACTCCGGTTGATGATGGCTCCAAAGTGCAATTCACCATTCTTAACCATCTTGTTTTCACTACCACGGTTAACGGTTATTTTAAAGGCCTGAAAGGCAATATCCGATTTGATCCGCATGACCTGAAATCGGCGGCGATAGATGCCACGGTGGCTGTTAAAACCATCAGCACAGGTATTGGGAAACGTGACCGTGACCTGTTGGAAGAAAAATATTTTGATGCTGCAAAGCACCCGGTGATGCGGATGGTGTCGACGACCATTACTGCTTCAGATAAAGCCAATACTTATCAGATGAAAGCGGAGCTAACGATCAAAGGCGTTACCAAAACAATCAGTTTCCCTTTCACCGCAGTGGTATCCGGCAATGGCTGCCAGCTTAACGGGCAGTTTACGATTAACCGGAAAGATTTCAAGGTGGGGCCGGACAATGCTATCGATGATAAGCTGACGGTTGTGCTGAAAGTACTGGCTAAAAAACAGTAACGGCTATACGCATACCAGCCCGTTGATATCGTATAGCCCGTTCCGTACTGGTAAGTACTTATAAAGGCTGAGAAAAATGATGTGCGGAAATATGAAACCCCTGCCGGTGATATAGCCGGTGCGCCGGATGCAGCGCGTGACCAGAGTCCAGCTGCACAGAACGCAGTCCTTCCTTCCTGGCTAATGCTGTAATATGATCCAGCAGCAGCGCTGCATAACCTCTTCCCTGGTAAGCAGGTAAACAGGCCAGGTCATCTATATAAATAGTTTTACCGGAAAATAATTTGTTCATATGCCGGAAGCCCGCAAAGGCCGCTGCTTTGGACGGATCATCATCTGCGGCGATATACACAATCCGGTAATCTTCCTCCTGCATTTCCTTTATCTGCGCAAGCAGGTTTTCCTTTTGTAACAATGGACGCAGAAATAGTATTACTTCGCTGCAGGCTTGCAGATCCGCGTCGCTGGCGGCAGTGTGAATAGTTGGCATAAAATAATATTTAATTTATTTACCTGGTATCCGGTGAGTGGAAATACCGATACGATTCCAGGCATTAATAATGTTAACCGCCATGATCACTTCAGCAGTGCGTTTCATGCCTAATTGCTGTAAAGCTTCCTGGTAAGTAGCTTCTGTTAAGCCCTGCCGGCTGATATGAGTAACCTCTTCCGTGATGGCCAGGATAATCCTTTCTTCATCCGTGAACTGTGGTGATTCGCGCCACGCATTGAGCAGATATAAACGTTGCTCTGTTTCTCCGTGCTTACGGGCATCTTTGGTGTGGGCATCAATACAATAAGCGCAACCATTGATCTGGGAAGCCCTTACCCTGATCATTTCATGGTGAAGCGGAGATATGCCGGTAGATGACAGGTAAGCTTCCAGGCCCAGCATTGCTTTATAGGCGCCTGGCTCTATTTCTTTCATTAAAAAACGCTCGGTCATAGTCATTCTTTTTTGGGTAAAAATTATGCTACAAAATTAAACGGATCTGGAGTACCTTAGTAGTCCACTTTATAATTAAGAGGTAGTCCAGATGCTTCCATTCAAAACGCTTATACAAACAGATAAAACACTGAAACTGCCGGTGTATCAGCAAATCGCCAACCGCCTGATAGGACTGATACAGGAAGGCGTGCTGAAACCGGGGTTATTTCTGCCGGGCAGCCGGGTACTGGCTTTGCAGCTGGAGCTGCATCGTAAAACGGTCATCGCCGCATACGATGAACTGATCAGCCAGGACTGGCTGGTAGCCGTGCCCCGCAAAGGGGTGATGGTAGCCACCAATTTGCCGGTGATCCGCCCCCGCACTTTCCGGGGCAACGCCTCCTCATATACCGGTAAGGCAGCATTTCCCTTTCATGCGGTGAATACCATCGCAGCAGGCGGGCCACCGTCTTCCAGCGGCATGCCGTTGATCATCAACGATGGGTTTCCGGATGCGCGACTGGCGCCACTCAACGCCTGGGTACGGGAATGCCGCTCTATCATTGAAAGCCCGCGTTACCATAAACTGCTGATGTATGGCAATGCTACCGGCAGCGAAGCATTGAGAAAGGAAATGCAGAGGTACCTTACCAATACGAGAGGACTCAATATTAGTCCAGCGCATGTGATGATTACCCGGGGCGCTCAAATGGCCATCTACCTGGCTGCCGCCATGATCATCAAAAAAGATGACTATGTAATTGTTGGCAGCCCGAATTATTTTTTTGCAGATCTCTGTTTTGAGCAGCTGGGCGCACGCCTGATCCATGTGCCGGTAGATGAAGAAGGAATTGATGTAGATGCGATTGAGCGTGCATGCAGCAACAAAAAAATAAAGATGCTATACCTCATCACGCATCATCATCACCCTACTACCGTAACCCTTAGCGCTGCCCGCCGGATGAAGCTGCTGGAAATTATACGCAGGTATAAACTGCCGGTAATAGAGGATGACTACGATTATGATTTCCATTACAGCTCAGCACCCATTTTACCATTGGCCAGCGCCGATCATGGCGGAAATGTTATTTATATCGGCTCTTTTACCAAATCATTGGGACTATCTATCCGTATCGGTTTCATGATTGCGCCCGCCGATTTTATTGCTGGCGCAGCCAATCTGCGTCAGCTGATGGACCTTCGCGGCGATAACCTGGCCGAACAGGCATTGGCTAACCTCCTGGCCGACGGTACCATTGAACGACACCTGAAACAATCCAATAAAATATACCGGGAACGGCGTGACCTGACCTGTCATCTCCTGCAAACGCGTTTGGGCAATGCTGTGCAGTTCACTATTCCATCCGGTGGCATGGCTATCTGGTTACGGTTCTCAAAAAAAATATCTTTACGCCGGCTTTCTGAAAAAGCCAGCGGGCTTGGACTGCGGATTACTTCCGGCGAACAGTATCATTACGGAACTAAGCCGCAGAATGGGATACGGTTTGGCTTTGCCTCTTTGAATGCCAGGGAACTGGGAGAGGTGGTGCGGATATTGGAATCGATTATCGCGTGATTTTTGTCTTGCCCGGGATTAACAGTGATTATGATGATTTTCAGGATTTTATTTTTATAGATTTTATTTATGATTTAAAAAGATTGGCGAAGACAGAAGCGAGTATTCACTTTTGTCTTCGCCAATCTTTTTAAATCAAAAAATCAAAAGAAAAAAATCCTGAAAATCATCATAATCACTGTTAATCCTGGGCAAGACAAATTACAAATCATAGAACTGCTTCGTTCGGTTTATCCGTAAATCCCGCAGTAGACCCGCTTTGGCGTTGATAGTGAAGCTGAATTGCCGGAAGGTGCCAAACGGGATGAGGTTAATGGACAATGTGAAATCGTGCAGGTCGCGGGAGATGTACATATTCGTATAGGCGATCTGCATATTGGTAAAATCAAAGCCACTGTTTAATCCTATCTTCCATTTCGGCGTGAGACTAAAATCACCATTGAAGCTAACGTATTGGGTGATACGCTTTACTACGCCACCGGAGTCTGGTATAATGGTATTGGTATAAGATAAGCTATAAGAGAGATCGATACGCCAGGGGATATCAAAATCCACATATTCACCCGGATTGTTCCGTACCATAGCCAGCTGCCGCTGTTGCGCAGCAAAGGCAGCATCTCCGTTCTGGATATTGCTTATAGAGTCTATCTGTTTTTCTTTGGATTGACTCTTTTTATCTTTCGACTGGAATGAAGTACTCATAGAGATGCTGGCATTGGTTAAACGCCCCAGGCTGATTTTTCCCTGTTGCCATACATATTTGTCGATCCGGCGGCCGCGGTTATCGGTTTGATAAGGATCAATATTCCCACTGGCTGAGATGTTGAGTTTATCGAAAAGATTGGTGCGGGCGTAAACACTGAAAGTGGATAGCTTAAACGAATCTGCTACCAGGTTGTAACTGCCGTTGATACCAAAACCATCCAGCAGTTTAATTTTTCGTTCATGATTGCCGCTGGTATCTTTTTTTGAATAAACTTTCATTTCCAGGTTATTATCCAGGCCGAAGTTCAACCCGCCGAATGACCCGGGAGAAGGTACACCGATAATGGCGCCATCATATACGGATACCATGGACTTATCGCCCTCCTTGTTATATTGTAACTCCTTATAGAGGTTGGGATTCAGATCCGGCCGGTAACTGGCGCTCAGTGTGGGACGCATCACATGACGGATGGCCTTTACCTTTGAATGTTTATTAAAGGTATACATGCCATACATAGCGGTGGACAATGACAGGCTGGCGCTCACATCACGGGCAGTGAAGAAGCCTGCCTGGTAAGAGGTATCGATGGCGCCCTTGGTACCCAGCCCTGGATTATCTTTAGCAGGGTCCCATTTACGGATGAACTTTTTGGTATACCAGTATTCTGTATAGTTAATACCCGGTGACAGCGTAAATGTTTTAAATACCGGGATGGAGAAGGAGACCGGGATATTGTGCTGCATGCCTGTTTGCATAGCATCAAACATGGCCTGTTTACCAAACAGGGAATCTTTAAAATTTGCCTGGTTGCGTAAAACGGTATTATAAGAGATCCCAATTTTTTCGTACCATTTTGGCGTGCCTGTCATTTCCTTTGGCTGGAAAGGATAGATGGTATTTACCGTAAAGGTTCCGTCGGGGAAGGAAACAGATACATCGCGGGTGCTAAGGTTCTGCGAGTGGTTCAGGCCCAAGGTGAGGTTATAAGGTTTGCCGATCCAGGTTTTGGAAAAGGTGATAGACGATCCGATGTTATTATTTACGCGTGTGTTATAGTCGTATACGTTATACCTGTTATAAGAAGAGGTACCAAAGTTTACCGCTGCTCCAAAGTTTACACCTGGCCGGGCTTTGCTGTCCATGCTATGATTCCAGGTTACCCGGAAATCTTTCGACGTACTGAATTCTGATTTCACTGCCGGATCGCCAAAGCGGGTATTGGCAAAGCTGAGGTTTAATCCTCCGTTATATTTATACCGCTTCCGGTAGGTAGGACTGGCCGTGAGACTCCAGCTGCCATAGGAGTATACATCGCCCCGCATGGTAAGGTCAAAGTGTTCGCCAAGACCGAGGTAGTAGCCACCGTTTTCCAGTCCTATTCCTTTTTGCTGGTTGGTTACATACTGTGGTGGTAATATACCGGAGCGCTGTCCCTGTGTGATAGGGAAAATGGCGAAGGGTATAAACAGCGGGGTAGGAATACCTTCAATTTCGAGGTTGGCCGGCCCGGAAATAACCAGCTTATCCGGTATCACTTTTATTTTGCGGGCGCGGAACTGGAAATGCGGTGTATCCAGGTCACAGGTAGTAAAGGTATTTTTAAAACCAAAAATGGTGTTGTCGGCCATTCGTTTTGACTGTTGGCTGCCGATGTAACCTTCTCCGTATTGTGAGCGGGTATGATATATTTTGGCTTTGTGGGTATTGATGTTTACCTGCATGGTATCCGATTGGAAGCTTTGATCATGATCGGTCATTTCCACGTGGCCATAGGATTTTCCGGCAGTATCTACCCATTTGGTGGCTTCCATGATGCCGGTTTGCTGGTTTATTTTGATACGTTCCGCTTTAATGCTGGTCTCTTTATACTTGGTGTCGGCGCTGCCGTACATAAAGATTTGTTTTTGCGGAACCTGCATCACAATAGAGTCCTTTGCCTTGTAATGAATGGGAGCATCCATACTATCCCTGGATACGGGAACGGCTATAGGAACGGTATCCGCCGGCAGGGTGTCTGCAGGGAGACTATCCACCATGTCAGTCGTTTTAAAAAGGGCATTATGCGGCCTGTCTGCTGCGATTAAAATAAAAGCAATCAGAAACCCTGAAAGAAGCTGGCAAATGAATTTCATGTATTATCGAATCGGCGTCGAATCCGCGAAAATAATACCGGAATATGTATGTTTGTCTTGTGTAAACAGTTACAAAAAGGATACTGCTATGGATCACCTGGATGAAAAAGCATGTAAATCCGCTGGTATGGCGGTAAGAGATACCTTGGATACAATTAATGGAAAATGGAAACTGCTGATACTTTTAACATTATTTAAAGGAGGTAAGCGTCGTTTCAGGGAGTTGTCGAAAGAAATTAACATTTCACCGCGGGTACTTTCGAGGGAGTTGCAGGAGCTGGAAATGAATAAGCTGGTGAGCCGCACGGTGTCTGATACGAGGCCGGTCACGATCGAATATAACATTACACCATATTGCCAAACATTGGGGCCTGTGCTCAGGGCCATGAAGGAATGGGGGGAGCAGCACCGGGTGGAGATATTGGGGAAGAAATCAGTATAACAGGAAGCATCTTAAAAAGCAACAAGGGATGGTAACAGATCGTGTTGCCATCCCTTGTTGCTTTATTTATCTTCCTTAATAAAATAATGCGTTCAGGAAATTTTTGTCATCATCCGGCGCCGGCTTGGAGGCGAGGAATGTATTCATTTGCGCGGTACTGAGCACGGCGCTGAGATTTGTTTTAAAGGTATTGAAGAGCGCCGGTTGCTGCTGCTGGTAGGCAGCCGGATTGTTCCGGGTAGCCAGACCGAGGGTCCTTTTTGCATCCAGGTAGTCTGCTATTATTTTGTTGACCTGCGGTTTCTGTGCGTCTGTAACCGGTATTTTTTTCAGGAATATCCTGGTGTAGTCGGCATGCGCCAGCGTGTTTTTCAGGCCAGCCTTCGCCTGCTCAGTTTTACCGGGGGTATTTTGCTGTGCATAAACACTATATGCTCCCAATAGGCTCATAGCGGCGATTAGAAATATCTTTTTCATCTGTTGTTAATTTAAAGTGATTAATTATGGGTGTGCCCATGTCATCCATCCCAATGCATCGCCGGCAGTGACCATGTCATAGGAAGTGCCATTTTCTTTACGCACAATATAAAAACCCTGTGAGCTGCTGCCGTAGGGCGGCGCTACTTTCCCGGTGTCAAAGATGGTGTTGGTAGCCAGCAGTCCTGGCGGATTTACCACTCCATCGCCGCCGTCGAGCATCACAAACACGAGGCGTCCGCTCGCCACGCGGGTAAAAGCTACTCCACCTGAAAACAAATAGGGATAGCCGGTGTCGGTCAGGCCGGTAAAGAAAGGTGATAAAACATCAAAGAACCGTCCGCCACCACCATTTACCAAACCCGGGTAAAAAACAAATGCGAGGTAGTTACCGCCGGGGTAGGTGAGTTTGAGAATATTGTAGGCATCGTCTACACCATTTACGTGAAAACCGGGACCAGCCAGCCAGGGGTTGTCGAATCCTTCGTTGTAGAATGCCAGCGCAATACCGGGTTCCGGTGCAATCGGCGACAGCGCAGGTGCAATGTTAGCTGCAGCCGTACCGTTGATTTTGGCGCTGATAGTTCCGCCGTTCCATACAAGATCATCAAGACTGCTGATCGATTGTCCGGCGATGGTAACAGGGGTTTCGAACCGTATACTGCGTGCCGTAAACTGGCAGGCCACATTCACCAACTGCCGGTTGCTGGGAGATTTGATATTCACGGAGCGTCCGCCAATACCGGGTGTCATTTCAAAAGCTTCCGCACCACCGGTTACCCGTTTAAAATAGGTGAGTATTTTATTAAAGGTGTTATAGGCGCCGAAGCCGGTAGTGGTAAAAATGGTTTGTTCTTCCTGCGTTGCTTTTACCAGTATCGCCTTGGCATTGTTCAGGTTGCCGCTCAGGTGAATGGTATCTCCCAGTTCCGCAGCGGAAATGTTATCCGCAAACGCGAATTCGAAATCTGTTCCCCATCCGAAGCCGCCTCCCAGCGGACTGTTGGACACGGAAGGATCCGGATCGCAGGGCAGGTGAACATAACTATAGGTATCAAATACCAGCGTTGGACGTTGCGTGGCTTTGATAGAATAGGAAGACGTGTTAAAGGTAGTGGATGTTGGCGGGCTGAAGTCTGAAATCATCGATACTTTAAAGTTTTTGTCAAACTTCATATAGTAGGAAAATACCGCTCTGGGAGCCGTTACGCTCACGCCTCCGTTCATGGCCGATCCGGCGGTAGTTTCTGTCAGTATCCATCCATAAGGGGCATCCGCCAGTTTATTCTGATAGGTGGCCAGCGCTTCAGATAGCCGCTGGTCGGTGGATTTGCCATCTATATTCAGATCCGATTTCCGGTCGCACCCTGCTAACACCGCAGAGATGCAAAGGAGATATATCAATATTTTTTTCATAAAAGCTAATTCAGGTGATACAATTATTGAAAATACCCGGTCAGTTCAAGGCGGCATTTACGTTGCAATGCGTAGAAATCGATCTTCCATGCGCTGGCAAAATAATCCACTACGGCGGCTTCTTTTGCTCTTAACAGGTTATAGGATTCAGAGCCCGGTCCGCCGGTTTGCTCAGCCATGATCTTTTCATAGTCGTCGTAACCAGATAGTCCGTTCCTTCCGCCTATCAGCATGGTGGCGATCATTTCCACAAAATCCTCGCTAGGGTCGGATTCTGCATAGGCGGAAATAAATCCTTCCATCCTGGCATCCTGGTCAGTTACATTGAACCAGTTGCCGGTATAGGCCGGTGTAATGCTTCTGAAAGTAACCGGGTACATGATGTTCTGGTGCAGGATGTGACCAAATTCATGGTGCATGGTGTGCCCCATATCTTTTAAAATGGCGGAGTCTTTTGCCTGTCTCGTGAATTTATTGATTTCATACAACAACATGGCTGTACCTCCTTCGGCCTGACCGAGAATAATGGTACCATTGCTTTCATATTGCGCGGTTCCGGCGAGTTTTAATGTTTTAGGGAGATATTTTCTCAGGAAAGCGGTACTGCCGGTTTGGTCGTTGTACGGCTTAAAAGTTACCGCAATAAGCGCCTCCAGTGCAGGTTTTACCTGCGCCTCCAATGGAGGCACAATGTCATATGGAAAATCCAGCATCCCCGGCTGCCACTTATAATACACTGCAATATTGTAAGGAACGGTGAGGTTGTCGTGGATAAAAACATCCGTGGGCGTGGTGCCGGTGGAATCGCCTCCCAGTCCTACCGGGGGCGTTGTTATATTCAACTTTTCATCTTTGCAGGCGCTCCATCCTCCGGCCAGCAGCAGGATCAGGAGGGCTTTGGAAAATATAGTCAGTTTCATGGTTGCATGTTTAAAGGTGTACATCCGTTGTTTATCTTGGGTTCAGGGCCATTCCTTCGTTTACTACTTCCGGCGGCAGTTGCAGCAATCTTCTTTTATCGCCTGGCGCCAGGATGGTGTTGAAGTCGGGAGAACCGGTATGTCTAACGGGTATGTCTAAACGTAATATATCCAGCCATCTTAACCCTTCCTGCATGTAGGTAATCCTTTTCAGGTCCAGTACCGCTTCTATCATTGCGTCGTCCTGCGGCAGCGGATCATAGAAGGCCATTATTTTGGGAATGGTCACATTATGTGCGGAGGGACTGTACCGGGTAATGTTTTTGCTGATCCAGATATTGAGATCGCTGAGGGTAGCGTTGTAATTTTTCAGGTGTACATTGGCTTCGGCCCTGTTCATCAGTACCTCTTCCATGCTGAGCAACGGCATCACTCTTTTGGAAAATTTCGGGAAATTGAAATATTGCGGACCGCTGCCATAAATAGTGATGGCATAGTTGCCATCAGTTACATTAGGATAGCTGAACAGCGCTGCATTGATGTTGGTACCTATACCATAACGGAACCCGTAGTAGTTATCCGGGTATTTGCTGCCCGGTATTTCCGTTAGCAGGATATTCGCCGGGGTAGAGGAACTGGTATACAGCAGTTTCATATCTACCGGCTGCAGGGTGCTGTAAATTTTTACCTGGTCGCGGATCAGTGAAGCGGGGCTGGCGCTGCCGAAAACCGCGGTAGCATGTGTTACCACTTTTGCATAATCCCGTTTGAACAAATAGAACCTGGCAGCGAAAGCGTGTGCCGCTTGTTCCGTGAAATGGAACTTGGGTGCATCGCCATAGGCTTTATCTTTTATCAGTGGAAGGCCGGTAGTAAGATCATTTTCTATCTGTTGATATACGCTGGCTACATTCCCCCTGTCGTATTTATTAAATACGGTGGTACTCACTTTGGTGATATAGGGGATGCCGGGATCGTTGGCGGCGGTAGCCGGATTGTATGCTTTGGAAAACAGGGTTACCAGCATGAAATGTGCATAGGCTCTGCAAAGCAGCGCTTCGCCCTTTTGAGCGGAAAAATTCGCCGCATCGGGACCATTGCAATACTGGAGGGCCAGGTTGGCAGCCGCAATAGCGGCATAGCAGGAGTCCCAGTAAGCTACGGGCGAATCGGCCATAATATCCTGTACATCCTGGTATTTAAAAGACTGGGTATTGATCAGGAATAATTGGGGATCTATCCCCTGTCCGCCGTTGCCTTTGTCTTCCACATTATCGCTCAGCGCTTCGCAGAACAGCATGTAGCTGCCGTGCGGATAGGCGGTGGTGAGTAACTGGCTTACCTGCTCCGGTGTGGTGATCACGGTTCTGTTGTCGGGAAGCGTTTCCAGGAACTTCTTGCAACCTGCCATAGACAGGATGCCGACTAACAAGCCTATATTTATCAGTAGTTTTTTCATAAATAATACTTTTTGAATTAAAGGCTTACTCTCAGGGAAAAAGTGATTTGCTTATTTACGGGGAGTGCCACACCGCCGGTGTTATAAAACTCCGGATCCTGACCGTGCAGGCGTTCGTCCGCATAAATGAGCCATAAGTTGTTTCCTGTTGCGGTCAGAGAGCCGCCCTTTAACCCGATACGGTTTAACAATGGTACGGGTAACTGATACGTCAGTGTTACTGATTTCAATCTTACAAAACCACCATCTGCTACGCGGTCGTGCGAGAAATTGTAGTTGTTGTATGGATAGGCAGTCTGACTGTTCAGATCTACCTGTGTGTAAATATCAGCAACGGATGGGATGTTCGTCTTTTTATCATCTCCCGGTAAACTCCATCTGCCTTTAAATTCATTTGGCAGCGCATTGAAGTCAGAGTAGTTGGTGGTATATACAGGCGTCAGCCGTATTTTGTTACCTGCCTGGTAGGTTACCAGCGCCGACAGTGAAAAGTCTTTGTAACGGAAGGTATTGTTCCAGCCGCCGGTGATGGTAGGATCGGAAGGACCTTCATACCTGAGGTACTGTACATTATGGCTTTGCAGGTTTACGCCGGGGCTGATGGTACCGGTGTCATTTATAAACTGTGCCACACCGTTGGCGGGGTTCAGCCCTGCGTTCTGCAGGGAGAACAGGCCTCTTACGGGGTAGCCTTGTTGTGCGCCGCCGCCTTCGCCTACCAGGTCCATAATTACCGGGTTGTTTTGGGCATTGGTGATGAGGGTTTTATTAAAGCTGAAGATAAGGGCAGTGTTTAACCCTATATTTTTATGGGCGATGATTTTGCCTGTTACCTGAATATCCATACCATGCGATTTCATGTCGGCATAGTTGGCAAACTGGTTTACCTGTCCGCTGGTACCGGAAGTTCTTACCAGGCCGATGAGGTCAAAGCTTCTTCTCCGGTAATAGTCGAAGGTAAGGCCCAGTCTTTCTTTGAATAACCCGATATCAGTACCGAGGTTTAGTTCATATTTTTTCTCCCAGGTCAGCTCCGAGTTTTCCAGCGATGCCAGGAGTATGGCTGTTTGCTGATCGGTGAGGAAAGGCCGGCTGGTAATAAACGACCGCAGTATGGCGGTGGTATTGGTAGCAGAACCAGTGTTTGCATTGAGCCCGTAGCTGGCTTTTAGCAACAGGTGGCTAACAGCGCCGGCATTTTGCATAAAGTTTTCCTGGTCTACGTTCCAGTTACCGGCTACTGTCCAGGTAGGCAGCCAGCGGGCGGTGGGAGAGCTGCCGAGCCTGTTGGATCCATCTTCCCTGATGGTAGCGCTCAGGGTATATTTGCTATTGTAAGTATACGCTGCATTGGCGTAGAATGCTGCGAAGCGGTCGTATTCGTTGCCCATGCCATAGTATGCCTTATTTTCTTCCGACATCTTTTTCAGGAACAGGTAATCAACAAAGGGTGTTCCTCCAGTATTGTATTGATAACCCACGCCGGTGTTATAGGAATTGGTTCTGTTGGCGAACTTTACTTCCTGCCCGATTAATGCGGCTATCTGGTGTTTATCGTCGTTAAACGACTGGTTATAATTGATCTGGTTACGGAAGGTATAGTTTTTCAGTTCTACGTCTGAGCGTTTATAGAAACCGCCATAGGGCAGTACTACCACAGCCTGGTCGTTAGGGAAGGCGGGGTCTTTGTACAGGAATTTATTCCGGTCGTTTACAATGCTGTTGGGGTTGGCCCGGTACGCATTGGCTTCGTTGGAGGTTTCATATACTTTGTGCTCAATGGTTGTTTTGGCATAACGTATAGCGCCTGTAAATTCGTAGCTGAAATGGTTCCTGAATTTGTAACTCAGGTTACCCTGCAGTTTTAAATCGATCAGGCCAAGATCAGTATAGTTGCTTTTTGTTTCTTGGAGGATATTAAAGGGTGCAAAGTTGCGGGTAAAATATTCCAGGTTGCCTTGCTCGTCATACGCCGTTAAAGCCCTGCTGGTGCTGAGTGCGTAGGTAAAAGGATTGATATCGAAATCCCTGGAGTAGGTCCCCTGCACGGCGTCCGTTATCCTGTCTTCCGTACCCGGTGCTCTTTGCTGGCGCACGTTTCCGTTTACGAGGAAACCATAGCTCAGTTTTTCGTTCGGCGTATAGTTAGCCCGCAGGTTGGCGGTGTATCTTTTTACGTTATCTGCAATCGTCCAACCCTGGTCATTGAAGAAACTGGTCGACAAATAGAACTGTGATTTGTCGGTACCGGTAGAAATGCTCAATGAATGTTCCTGGGTGAGGGAGTTGCGGAACAGGAGGTCGAACCAGTCGGTATTGGCGTTGGCATATTTCATGAGCCATTGCTGTCTGCCTTCCCGGGTATTGAGTACGCTGAATTTATTGGCGTCGTCAGGATATTGCAGCAGCTGTCCCAGTTTTCCGTAGATACCGGAAGTGGGTTCGTTGATCAGTTCTGCATACGGCAGTAACTGTTTGCGTTCCAGTTCGGCGTATACCGACATCTGGTCGGCGGAGTTCATGATATCATAGTTCCTGTAGGATGGTTTCAGCTGCACCCCAAAGTTACCGGTATAGGACACCATCGGTTTTCCTATTTTACCTTTTTTGGTAGTGATTACGATCACGCCGTTCATGGCTCTTGCGCCGTATAACGCAGCAGCGGCGGCATCTTTCAGGATGTCGAAGGTTTCAATATCGTTCATGTTCAACCCGGCCACAGCTGATCCCAGGAGGGTATTTACGTTACCGCTGGTCAGTTGTTCATTGGATACGTTGACGATATCTTCCAGTACCACACCATCTACCACCCACAGTGGTTTATTTTCACCGGAGATGGAGGTAGCGCCACGGATACGTATCTTAGGGGAGGATCCAAAGGTGCCGGAAACGTTTTGTACGCTTACGCCGGCAGCGCGTCCTTCCAACATACGGCTTACATCTACCACCCCATCTATTTTTACGTTATCTGCTTTGAGGGTAACGGCCGATCCGGCAAATTTTTTCCGGTCAATATTCTGGAAACCGGTTACTACCACACCACCGAGTTCTGTTACATCATCTGTGAGGGAAATGACCAGGTTATCTTTTGCTTTTATTTCCATTGGTTTGTAGCCAATAGCGGTGATCACGAGGGTGGCTCCTTCGGGCACGTCGAGTTCGAAAGCACCTGCGGCATTGGTGATAGCGCCTTTGGTATTTCCTTTTACTTTTACAGATGCTCCTGAAATGGGTTCCCCTTTCGCATTACGTACCACGCCATGAATGGGAGCGGCTGCCGCGGGGGCTGCCGGTATCGTATTGGAGCGGGTAATGGTGATCATTCTGCCATCTACCGCAAAATCCAGCGGTTGATTTTTCAGGCATTCCTGCAGAAAGCTGTTCAGTGATGCATCTTTTGCATCGATGGTTACCGGGTTTGTTTCCTGTTGCAGCAGCTTGTAGTCGTACAGAAATACGTATTCCGTTTGCCTGGACACGTCCGATAACACTTTTATCAGCGACGCGTGTCTGGCTGTGTACGTAATCTTCTGAGAGTAGCTTCTGGCGCTTACCTGCAAACAAAAGGCAAGTAAGAATACGGACAGTAGTTTCATAGCTATCAGCGATTTGGTTGACGGTAAGGACCGGAGCGTATCAGGGACTGTAAATACACGCCTGCGCTTACCTTTTTTGGTTGAATGCATAAGCTAGCACATTTGGGTTTAATTCTTATAATAAAACAGATTTTATTTGCTTTCGGTTGACCTGGGATCCAATACGGTTATTCTTCTTCCATCGGTTTCAAACCTGACACCATATTTTCCCAATGCGCTTAGTATGCGTGACAGTGGTAAGTTTTTGTCTATACCACCGCCAAAAACGATATCGGGTATTTTTCCTTCATAAGCAATATCTACATCGTACCAGCGCGCTATCTGCCGCATAATGGCGGGCAGCTGGCGTTGGTCAAAACGGAAAAATCCTTTCTTCCAGGCTACGGCGATTTCCGTATCGGTATTTTCCACCACGATGGCGGCGGCTGATTCCGGCGGGAAAATGGCCTGTTGCCCGGCGATTAACTTTTTGCTGTTGCCTGATCTGGACACCAGCACAGCTCCTTCCAGCAGCGTGGTCTTTACCGCTGCTTCATCTTCATAAGCCATAATATTAAAGCGGGTACCCAGCACCGTTACTTCTCCGTCGCTGCCATGTGCATTAACGGCCACTTTAAAGGGGGCCTGCTCATTGCTGTTCACTTCAAAGTAAGCTTCTCCGGTGAGGATCACCCTGCGATCCCCTTTCCGGAAGGCTACCGGGTATTTAAGGGTAGATGCGGTGTTTAGCCATACCTGTGTGCCGTCGGGTAATACCACCTGGTATTGGGCGCCGCGGGGAGTGGCAATGGTGTTCCAGGTAACTTCACTGGTGGCGGCATGTTCTGTTACATCATAGGTGAGTGCGCCGCCGGCTGTTTTAACAATGCGGGTGCCGCTTTGTTTTGCTACCGCGCCTTGCCTGGCACTATCCAGTACTATAGTGGAGCCATCACCCAGGGTGAGGATGGCGCCCGTTTTACCTGGAGCAATATCTTTTTGGGGAACGACGGCAGCTACCTGCTGTGGGGCGGTGGCGGACTGCTTTCCATAAAAGAAAGCGGCGCCTGTGAGCAGCAGTAAGACAGAAATGAAAACGATTGTTTTTTTCCTTTTCTTACTGGCAGTGGTTGTTTTTTCCAGCAGCCGGGAAGTGCTGGATTCGGAAAACAGGATCTTATCAAGCAGGGCTGTTTGCCGGTCGCCAGGTAAGGGCATATCTCCTTCGCCTGTTTGCCAGTATGCGCTGATCTGCTGTTTGAAAATTTCGTCGAATTCCTCGCTTTTCACATACTGCATTAACTCCTGCTCTTCGGCAGGCGTTAAATTATTTTGTACGTGTTTATCGAGTAATTCGGTGATACGATGCATAGCACAGCGGGTAAATAGCAGGTCCCACTTATAAGACGATGGGGAAAGAGGGAGGGAGTAGTGAGCAGGGAAAGATTTTATTAGCTTTTAGCCATTAGCTGTTAGCTTTTAGTAAATGCAGCGAGCCTGTTGATAGCTTTTAGTTAAGTGCAGTGAGTTAATAGCTAACTGCTAAAAGCTGACAGCTAGAACCCAATCTCGCTGCCCAGGTGCTGACGGATACTTTGCAGTGCCATGGCCATATGCTTCTTTACGGTGAGGCGTGAAATACCCATATGCCTGGCTATTTCTTCGTGGGAGAGGCCGGCAGTTTTGGCCAGGCGGTACACTTGTTTTTGCTGTGGGGGCAGCTGGATAATGGCCTCCTGTAAGAGCAGTTCACACTGGCGATTGCGTAGCAGGTGATCTGTGGTATTGGTAGAATCAGGGAAGGCGGCGGTAAATGCTTTCAGGTGATTGTTTTCGTAGGCGGCCTTTTTGAGGCGATCCAGTATAAGGTGTCGGGTCATGGACAACAGGTAGGCCTCCAGGTTTTTTACTTCGCCGAAGCTGCTGCGTTTAAGCCATAACTTCATAAATACATCCTGGACTATTTCTTCTGCCGGTGCGGCCGATTTCAGAAATCCCAGCGCCGTACCGTATACTTTGTACTGGTACCTGTTAAAGATCCTCGCAAAAGCGCCTTCATCGCCGTTTACGAGTAATTCCACCAGGTAGGGTTCATCGAAAGTATCAGACAGCTGCATAATAGATTATTTCATAGTGCTGCAACTAATTTAGCAAAAAAAAATCAGAAGACTCTCTTCATTTTGCCATACGCATTTTTTGCAGTATTTTGCTTAGCATCAAAAAGCACTAATCCCAATATTCCAAAATCATGCATGATAATGAATTATGGCACTCCTATAAGGAAGGGGATGTAAAAGCATTGGAAGGTTTGTACGAACAATATTATACCCCGCTCACTAATTACGGATTCAAATTCACACCCGATAATGTTTGCATAGAAGAAAGTATGCAGGATCTTTTCCTGAAGCTGTGGCAAAACAGGGAGCGGATTACACGTCCAACAGTGGTGAAGCAGTACCTGTATCTTTCTTTCCGCCGTATCCTGCTCCGGAAACTGGAATACAATCCTTCCCGGCATGAGGAGGAACTGGCAGGCGAACATATTCCCTTTAACCTGGAGTTCTCCTATGAACATCCGCTGATCCGCCGGGAGCGTATGGCGGACCTGACCGCCAAAGTAGAGGACCTGACCTACACCCTCACCAACCGACAACGGGAGGCGGTGTTCCTGAAGTATTATGAGGACCTTTCTTACGAGCATATCGCCGAAATTATGCACATGAATGCTGCAGGCGCCGTTAGGCTCTTATACGGTGCCCTGGAGCGTTTGCGTGAACAGTTTGGCGACTTCACTTTATTGTTATTGCTGTATATATTGAGAAACAGCCGTTAGCTGTTAGCCATTAGCTTTTAGCAGAAATGCAGCGGGTTTTGTCTTTGGGCAGGATTAGAGTGATTTTGATGATTTTAAGGATTTTATTTTTTTGATTTTATCAGATAAAAAGATTCGGGGAGATCTCTGCGAGTATATATGCTGATATCTCTCCAAATCTTTTAAATCAAAAAAATAAAATCCTTAAAATCATCAAAATCACTCTAATCCTGCCCAAAGACAAAACCCGTTGCATTTCCGGGCTCTCTCTTCCCGCTACGCCGTTTTACAGAACGCTATGTGATCATGTATCAACGGTATTTTCTGGTAACCGGTAGTCAACCCTAATTGCAGATCCAGCCATAAAATGTAGGCGCATGGTTCCATACCGCTGGTGCTGAATACTTTGGCGTTGTCGTGGTATTCGGCTGCATACGGTGGAGGGCCTGCGTGGAAGGATGCAGGAAGGGTTGGGTTACCTTCAAACCGGAGGGTAAGCCCTTCGATATGCGGGTGACAGCAGGTGTACTGGGCGGTTACGGTGGTAGTGATGCCTCCGCAGCCATGGCCACTGCCGGTAGTTTCCGCAATTTCCAGCATGGCGGCTGCCATAATTGATTCATCACCGGTATAACCCCAGCCCGGGTGTCTTCTTTGTTTGTAACTCACATTGGAGATCACAATTTTTTCGAGGGTGTTAACGGCGGTAAGGGTAGTAGTACCTACTTTCCTCGCTTCAAAAATAATTTTGAAGGTATGGATCGGTGCGCGCTGCGCCGCTGGTACTGCGGTGCCGGCAACGAGTACGGAAGGCGCAGTGAGATCAAACACGTTGCTCGCAAAAGCGGTGCCGCCGGCGTTGAGGGCTAGGTTGGCCGAGTTGATGGCTGCCAGCACGCCGTTGGTAGGCGTAAAGATACCTGTTACCAGGTTGTTGCCCCGGGGTACCTGTATCCATAGTTCGCCTGAACTGTTGAGGGCGGGGGTGATGATCACCGCTTCATGTGTCCAGGTTAAGGGGCCGGTTTGTTTCAGCAACTCACCTATTTTAAAGGGGAGCATGGCGTTCAGTACCTGGGTGGCCGTCAGCTCGTAGCTGGTATCAGCGTTGATGATGCGGAAGCGGTATTCCATTTCGTTGGAGTTGGTGCCGCTGGGCAGGGTGCCATTCAGGTCAAGGTTGCCGTAGAAAGCAAGTTTGGGTACGTCGGTGGTGTAACCGTTGGCGTCGAACTGGGCGCCTACTGGGCCGATATCATAGCCGCCTACTCTTTCAAAGAGGGCAGGTACTTCGTTGTTGGGAGTGATATCCTGTGGTACGCACAGTTCCACACAGAAGCAGGGACCCCTGTTGGTGCGGTCGGCGCGGTGGCCAACGCTCCGGTCTTCATTCAGCAATACGGCGCCGGATACAGGTTCCGTGATGCGGAAGTAGATGTCAGGGCCTGCGGGCCATTCCACGTTCAGCCAGGGGGATAACAGCGTTTGACTGAAATCAGCCATGGTGTAGTCGATACGGAAATGTCCGCTGGCATCGGTCAGGTTGCTGCCCAGCGGGTCGTCCTGTAACCAGTCTACATCAAATGCAGCTACCCGCAGGCCTTTTAATGGCTCCTGGGTTTTGCAGTTAACAACGCGGCCACAGATCACCCAGGCATCAAATTTTCCGCGGATCAGGCACCACCAGCGGTTGGGGATTACATACTCCCAGGCTGCCAGGAAATCATTTTCCACCTGTCGCCATTTGGGCTGGAGAGTGGTAATGTGGTACTGCAGTACCGGCAATTTTTTGGGGTAAGGTTTTGGGCGTGGCACATTACCACATTCAAAGTCAATATCGAAGGCTTCGCCTCCGTATTTACTTTCGCGGCCAAATTCGATGGTAAAGTTACCTTCGGCATCAGTCAGCGTTTCGGCCAGCAGGCTGCCTGCCTTACTTTTCAATTCTTCTTCGCTTACTTCATGGAAGGTTTCCTTAACAGCTGCAGTGGCCTGCATGACCACTGCAGGGGAAGCGGTGGCACGATAAATCCTGATTTTAACGTTGGCAATAGCTTCTATGCAATATTTGTCGCATAGCAAGCCCTTTAAATTGCCTTTGAACTGATAGCTCATGACTTGTTTTTTTGGGGTTGTTATAAATACGGAGGCAGCAGCGTTTTGGGGTACCGATAAATTGATAAACTTTTTTGGGGAACGTAAATGCTGATAATGGCTGCTGCCCCGGTAACAAATGTCCGCCTAAATTCAATAGTGATCAAGCGGATAAACGCGCAAAATCAGGGATGCGTAGTTATACCGGCAACCCGCCCCGGGCTTTCTTGCCCAGGATTTTTGTCTTGCCCAGGATTAAACTGATTTTGATGATTTACATGATTTTTCTTTTTTGATTTTTAAAAGATTCGGGAAGATATAAGCGAATCCTTATTGATATCTTCCTGAATCTTTTAAAATCAAATTACAATCACCATAAAAAAATCATGTAAATCATCAAAATCTGTTTAATCCTGGGCAAGACAAAATTCGCTGTTATTGTTCTCCAGAATTCCTCCAGAAAGTTTACATATCCTTTGTTCCCGGGACCTTTTTCCGTGCTCCGCCTTGTTATCCGCAGCTGTTGTTGTTTGCATACTTTCCAATACAGTATTCGTTTTGCACTGAATCAGTGCTATTGCAGGAGTATGGCCTGTTAACTAATCATTACCTTATAATTACCTTTCTATTAAGATCATTGTTGCCCATATTATCTCAAAAAAAATAAAATTTCCTTTGCACAAATTCTACAGGATGATAAGAACGATACTCATCTTCTTTTTGTTTTTTTGCTGCCTATCAACCGTCTTCAGTCAGCAGGCTGAAATTGTTTTCAAAGGAAAAATTCTCGATGCCCAAACCAGGGAACAACTGCCCGGCGCCACCATTCGTATGCAAGAGGGAAAACGTGGCGGGAATGCCAGGCTGGATGGCAGTTTCAGTGTGGATAAAATAACAGCAGGCACTTACCATTTGCAGGTAACCTATATGGGTTATCATTCACTGGATACTGTTGTTAATATAGATGGTAAAAGCGCTGTTACCTTGCTGCTTCGCAGTAACAGGAAAGAACTGCATACCGTTAGCGTTAATGGAAAACAAAATGTCGAATCAGGGGCTTCGGCAAAAAAATCGGAGCAGCTGGCAGGCAATGTCATGAACATCGTCTCTGCAAAAGCTATACAGTTATCGCCAGATATTACGATCGCCAATGTGTTACAGCGCGTGTCCGGCGTATCGCTGGAAAGAAGCAGCAGCGGAGATGGGCGCTATGCCATTATCCGTGGTATGGATAAACGTTATAACTATACGCTGATCAACGGTGTGAAGATACCCAGCCCGGATAATAAAAACAGGTACGTGCCGCTGGACCTGTTTCCTGCCGACCTGGTGGAGCGGGTGGAAGTCAATAAAACACTGACGCCAAATATGGAAGGCGATGCCATTGGCGGCACCGTCAATATGGTGATGAAAAATGCGCCCGACCGTTTGTATGTAAATGGGAGTCTTTCTACCGGTTACAGCCAAACGCTGATAGACCGCCCTTTTGATTATTTCCCGGCAGGGGCTATCAACCGTAAATCTCCTTATGAAGTACATGGGCGCGACTACCAGGCGCAACCGGATGATTTTACAAGAGATAATTTAAACTATACAAAGAAAAGTTTTACGCCGAACGCCATCGCCAATCTTTCAATAGGCAACCGTTTCTTTGATAATAAACTCGGCGTGATGCTGGGCGGTTCCTACCAGCATACATACAAAGGATACCATAGCTTGTTTAACCCGGTAGATGAATACCAGGATATGGCCGATGCTTATGGCCAGATATATATCAAGCATGCGTATGACCGTACTTATTCCACCGAAATGACAAGGACAGGTTTAAATGGAAAGGTGGATTACCGGGTAAACGATAACAACAAAATTAGTTTATATTCTTTCACTGCTATACTGGAAGAAGCACAGGCAAGACTGGGGAGGGATACCTTACAGCCACCTCCGCGTACAGCGCCAGGCCTGGGCCAGGTATGGTACCAGAACAGATCCAAGTATCAGCGCCAATCTATCAGCAGCACTACCCTCCAGGGTGAACATGAGGTGTTGCCGGGGCGTTTGAAACTGGACTGGTCTGCCGTGTATTCAAAAGCCAATAACAATATTCCTGATCTGGCAGAATATGAATATGACGGTGGATTTTATGCAGATGGTACCAGTAAGGAACCTTATTTACATCCGAATAAAGTAACGAATTACAGCCGTGAATGGTGGAAAAATAATGACCGCGATTATGCCGGTTACCTGAATGCCGCCTACAGCGGAAAATTAGCGGATATCCCTTTTAAATTTAGTGCCGGTGGTATGTACCGGGCTAAGCACCGGGATAATTTCCATCAGAAATATGATCTTGATAAAGTCATTGAAGGTAACCAGGACTTCCAGCTGTGGACCGACATCTATCATTTTAAATGGACGGTTTCTAACCCTGCCGGCTCGCCTGATGATGGCAATAACTATCGTGCCGACGAAAATATTGCAGCCGGTTATGCCATGCTGAAGTTTACTGTAAAAAAGCTGGAAACCATTATTGGCGCACGTTTGGAGCATACAGATCAAAGCTATGAAACGGATGCGCCTCCCACCATGGAAGCTACACATGGTTCCATTACCTATAGTGATATTATGCCCAGCGTGCATTTTAAATATATGCTGAACGAGCGTACCAACCTGCGCTTGTCTTATTTCAGTTCTATCAGCCGTCCGGCCTATTTTGAACTGATTCCGTTTGGCTACCAGGGAGATGATTATACCGAAAAAGGAAATGCTTTCCTGAAACATACCACGGCCGATAATTTTGACCTGCGCTATGAGTTTTTCCCAAAGCCGGATGAGCAGATTTTGATCGGCGCATTTTATAAGAAGCTAAAGAATCCGATCGAGTATGGATTTGTTTTTACCGGTGTGGGAAATGACAAGGTGTATCAGCCCGGTAACTTCGGAGATGCCACCAATTTTGGTTTTGAAGTGGTGTACGAAAAGTATATCAGCAACTTTGGTGTGCGTGTAAACTATACTTATACCAACTCATCTATAGAAACCTCCAAGCTGAGAACTTTCAACCGGGTAACGGTATCGCCCGCGCCGCTGGAGAAGCGGCCGTTGCAGGGGCAATCAGCCAACGTGGCCAATGCCGCGCTGTTGTATAAGAACCCGAAAATCGGGCTTGATATGCAGCTGAACTGGCAGCTTACCGGTAAACGTATTGCGCTGGTATCGCCTTACTACGGGTACGACTACTGGCAGAAAGATATGAACCAGTTTGATCTGTCTGCAGAGAAGAAGATCGGTCAACACTTTGCAATATTTGCCAAGGTGCAAAACCTGTTGAATACGCCTTATGAATTATACATAAAAGGCGCCCCTTCCAATACTATTCCGTTACCAAAAACAGGTAATGACGAAACACTTATCCAGAAGGATGTTTATGGTCAGAATTACCAGCTCGGCGTACGATTCGTGCTTTAATACTATTCAATAAAATTATCAAAATTTCCAATCAGAAAATTATGAAAAATCGTTTCTTTGAAAGTGGCCTGGTTGCCCTGGTGGCCATGTCTGTGATCTCCTGTAAAAAAGGTGATGAACATGTAGACATCTCCAAACCACTGGTAATTGTTGGACAAACAATCAGCGATACTATTCTCCCAAAGAAAGATGGCAGTGGTAACCCGATCCCGTTGAAAGGTACTATGCTGGCGGGTAAAACCTACCATATCATGTCTGATGTTACCATTAACGAAGGCGATACGCTTTACCTGCAGCCTGGTGTAAAAGTATTGATCCATGGCGATGGTAAAAGTCCTGTTACCAGTCCTGCTATTTATGTAAACGGCGCACTGGTGAGCGACGGTACCAAAGATGCACAGAACTGGTTTACCGTAGCAGAAACCAGCACGGTAAAAAAATCTGATGCTACTTACAAAGATGATGCAGCCAACGATCCGGCTTTCAAAGGCTACTGGGGTGGATTCCAATGCGGCGGCAATGCGAAACTGCTGTTGCTCCGCTGGTCACATATCGAATACACCGGTGGCGCCTGGGGTACCAATGCACCTGATTATGGCGCCGCTTCCGGCGATGCACGGTTTACTATTTACATGAACAGCAAATCTGCTACGCCGGGCAGCCTGATCGTGGAAGACTCCTGGTTCTACGGCAGTAAAGATGATGGTATCCGCCCAAACAACGTATACATGAGCCTGATGCGTAATACCTTTACTAAAATGGGTGCTACCGGAGGAGAATCTGTTAACATCAAAGATGGCGTAATCGGCGATATGGCCTATAACCTGACCTATGGCATTGCTACCAATGGTTTGAAAACATCCGGATCCACCGGTAAAAGTTGCCTGGTGAACATCTACAACAATACCGTGGTAAACTGCGGATTCAGACAAACAAAAGCTACACGCAACGGTTCTATCAACACAGAAACCAATGCAGGTGGTTACATCTTCAATAATATCATCGTTAACTGTAAAGCCGGACTGAGAATTTCTTTCCACTCCGAAAAAGGCAGACCAAGCGATACGCTGAATACCCTGTATAACAACAACCTGACAGCTATTGGCAGAGGTAAGCCAATGGGTGGCGCAGAACAATACATGGTGTTTATTGAGCCGAACCAGTTTACCCTGAAGCAGTCGTATGACCTGAACGGTTATATCAACGGCGACATTGCAGCAGACGGTACCAACAACGGTACTAACGTAGCCAACGACTCCCTCAAATATGATCCGATGTTTGTTAACTACGATATGGCGGCTATGAGCATTGACCGGAACTACCGGATTTACCAGATTCCTGCCGGTGCCGACTTCCACCTGAAATCCGGTTCTCCCGCTATTGGCGCCGGCGTATATGTGGGCGGTACAGGTAAAAATGCAATTCCTGCAAAACCAACTGCCCCGTTGTTGAACCAATACGGTTTCCCAATGAAAGTGGTAACTGCCGGCGGTACCTTCGGCGCTAATATCACAGCGCCTAACAGGGACCTCGGCGCCTTCCCTACAGATAAATCAGGCAACCAGCATACCTACTAATTCCTATACCTGTTACAGGAGAAAGGACGTTGTAAGACGTTCTTTCTCCTTTTAATTTTTAACCCATGAATAGCGTGTACAGCCTTTTTTTGTTATCGGGCTTTATAGCAATAACCGCCTGTGGTAAAAGTAACAAGGGAGAGATAACGCCACCGGTGAAAGATACCACTGCAACGGTGACAGACACCGTGAAAACAGCTACTTATGATCTTTCCCTGCTGGAGTCCTGTACGTTGTTTTTCGCAACCCCGGTAGTAACGCCAACCAAACGGCAGGACTACCAGGAACTATCCGGTGTGGCGCCCAGCCACGTATACCCGGGACTGCTATACGTACATGAAGATAGCGGTAACTCCAACGAAGTATATGTAACCGCCGCCGATGGCAGGGATGCAGGGAAACTGGTATTACAGGGTATCCGTAACCGTGACTGGGAAGATATAGCCGTAGGCCCCGGACCGGAAAAAGGCAAAAGCTATATCTATGTAGCAGAAACCGGTGATAACGACGCAGCCTACCCGAGCATATTTATTTATCGTTTCCCGGAGCCGGATCTTTCCGCCGCTACAGCTGCAACCGTGATCACCATTACAGCGGTCGACAAAATAGAACTCGTATACCCGAAAGGCCCTGTCAACGCAGAATCGCTGCTGCTGGATCCGCTGAGTAAAGACCTTTACATCGCCACCAAACAAAGCGGCAGAAGTACGTTGTATGTTGCCCGTTATCCACAATCCACTGCAACAGTATCCACCTTGACCGCGCTGGATAACCTGCCTTTTGACCTGCTCACCGCCGGTGACATTTCACCCGACGGCACAGAAATATTATTGCGGAATACCGGCCAGATCTGGTACTGGAAAAGGCAGACCGGAGAAACCATTGCAGCAGCCCTGTTGCGTAAACCACAGGATGCTCCCTACGCACGCAATGAGCAACAGGGAGAAGGCATCTGTTTTGCACTCGACGGCAGCGGTTATTTTACCAATTCGGAAACCAAAAAATACGCCGGTGAAAAAGTGGCGTTATCATTTTACAAAAGAAAATAGTTACTATGAAAATGAACATCACCTTTTGGCTGCCGGTGCTGACTGCAGTCATTGTATCGGGTTGTAATAAAAAAGATGACCCGGTAAAAGAAGAACCAGCCGCCGTTGTACAGTTTGTATTTACTTCCGATGCACACTACGGTATTGCCCGGGCTTCCTTCCAGGGTGCAGCTAACGTTGACGCACATACGGTGAATGCTGCGATGGTAGCAAAAATGAATACGCTGCCAGATCTTACCCTGCCGGATGACGGTGGTGTAAATGCAGGCAAGAAAATTACTAATGTAGACTATGTAATGGAAGCCGGCGACATCGCCAACCGCATGGAAGTAAGTGCTGGTGTGCAAACTGCCGCTGCCTCATGGGCACAATTCAAAACGGACTACCTGCAAAGCCTGACGCTGAAAAATAAAGATAATCAACCCGCCGGTTTCCTGATGGTACCCGGTAATCATGATGTTTCAAACACCATTGGTTACTATGCTAAAATGCAGCCGTTAACAGATGCCAGTTCCATGGCGGAGATCTATAACCTGGTGTTTAAACCTTCATTGCTTAAAACAGCCCTGACGTACAACTATAACGGCGATCGTATTAATTACTCCCGCAACATTGCCGGTGTACATTTTTGCTTTATCCAAATGTGGCCCGATTCCGCAGTCAGGGTTTGGCTTAATACCGATCTGCAAAGTGTGCAGGCTGCAACTCCCGTGGTGATTGTGGCGCACGATCAACCAGCTGTAGTGTCCAATCACTTTACCAATCCTAATGGTAATCACAGCATCAACAGCACAGATAAATTTGATAACGTACTGGACGAATATTTTAAAGATGGCGCAGCACCATCCGCAGCCGGCATAATAGAGCAACGCGCCTTTGCCGCCTTCCTGAAGCAGCATATCAATATCCGTGCATACCTGCATGGGCATGTACATGAAAGTAAATTTTATACCTGGACCGGGCCGGATAACGATGTGTCATTAAACGCTGCCAGCGCTGATTCCCCGATGAAGGGAGTAGCGTCTGCCGCAGATGAAACCAAACTGAGTTTCCTTTTTGCCGCGCTGGATCCTGCAACTATGCGGTTGACACTGAGGGAATGTTTTTGGAATACAGTGCCTGCTGTGCCGTCGACACCGGTGAAATGGGGGAACACGGTAACCATTGATCTGAAGAAGAAAGGATAAGGCGGATGTACGAGGTTGATTTTTTTAAAAGGTGTCGCATTTGTGACGCCTTTTTTTGCTGTGTATGATGGCGGATAGTACTTTCTGAATGCTAAGGTGTATGGTTGTTAACCATTTTAGAGAAGCAATGAGTCAGAAGTATTCAAGAATATTAATACAAGAAGATCAGGTCGATTTTTTTTTAAGACACGTACTCGACTTTGATCATTCACATTTGGAGGGAATTGTGCCGAAAATTGTGGAAGGGGAGTTGGGTTTATTGAAAGTTCCTCCGGAAAAACAAACTTATTTTGATAACTCCTATCGCGATTTGCAATTCGTAGACGACTCCTCCAGGGATCAACTGCGGATTTCTATAATTAATGAACTGTTATCTCTCGTACGATTGGAGAATGATGAGGACATTTGTCTGGGGAAAGGTGGCGCACTACCGGTAAGTGGTATTAGAAGGGAGAAGAAGGCATTTATTCTGATTGGTTTACCTGCATCCGGTAAATCATTTATTGCTTGTCGTATTGCGGAAGAGTATGGCGCTATTATCCTGGATGCTGATTTTGCAAAAAGAAAGCTACCGGAGTTTTCGAAGTATCCTTTTGGAGCATCACTCGTTCATGAGGAATCCAGTAGGATTGTTTCAAATTTGGGGGCTGGGATACCATCCTTAACTTTGAGGGCTGTTGAGTCAGGGTATAATATTTTACTACCCAAAATTGGCCAGGATGCTGGTGCTATTGTAAAGCTTGCAGCAGGACTATACGCCGAAAAATATGAAGTCCATTTAACACTAATTTCGCTTCTCAGGCATAAAGCTACAATCAGAGCTATACACCGATATCACGAAACGAAAAGATATGTTCCTATCGGATTGATTTTTGATGGATATGGTAACGACCCTTGTCTGACCTATTATTTGGTAAAAAATAAGGTGTATAAATTCATCTCAAGTTATGGTGCATTATCAACAGATGTTCCAAAAGAAACAATGCCCATTTGCATTGACATATTGAATGATAACCCGGCTAAAATGTTCCAGTTCCGTGAAAATGTGCTAATTTAGTAACGTATGAAAAAGAAAATCCCAATTAAGTCAAACATTATAAAATCTGCAAGTGCTGCTTCAAAGCCAATGAGAATTATTTCTGACGCTGGAAAGGTTTCCGCAAAGAAGGACGCGAATGTCGCATCTAAGGAAGTGACGAAACAGTACGCTACTATTATGTCTTATTATTACAATGCTGAAGCATCAGAAATAGAAGGAATGGTTAACGCCCTCAAAGCCGCCAGAAAAAAAGGTCCCCAAAAGTAATCAAGTCCCCTGTCCATTTCCGGACACTTCCCCGTTCTTAATCGGACAAATTAGAATAAAACAGAATCCGATAGCCCTTGATCTTAAACTCCTCTGACTCTGGCATTTACTTCGCGCGCGCGTAGCGGCATCTGTGAGCCAGACTATCAACTCAACTGCTACTCATGTTTAAGAACTATCTCAAAATTGCCTGGCGCAATCTCTGGAGAAACAAGGTATTTTCCCTTATCAACGTATTGGGACTGACCATAGGGCTCACCGCCTGTTTTTTTATATTCCTCTATGTACACTTTGAATGCAGCTATGATAAATTTCATGCTAAAGGTGACCGCATATACCAGGTGTTCTGTGATATAAAAACGCCCAGTGAAACCATCAGGGGAGGCATTACGCCGTGGCCTTTCGGGCCTAATATGCAGCACGATTTTCCCGAAATAGAGGCATTTACGAGGTTTAGTACCGCTAACCTGCTGGTGAAAAAAGGCAGCGTCAGTTTCCAGGAAGATCATTCTTTGTTTGCCGATTCATCGATATTCCGGGTGTTTGATTTTAAGTTGCTGAAAGGAAACCCGGCAACAGCGCTGAAGGATGTGAACAGCATTGTGATGAGTAAGTCTTCCGCGAAGAAATATTTTGGAGAGACAGATCCTGTTGGTCAAACGGTGTTGCTTACCGGCGACCTGATGCCGGCAACGGTGACGGGTGTAGTGGACGACATGCCCGAAAATTCGCAGATCAAGGCAGACGTGCTGGTATCCATGAGCACCCTGGTAACGCTCAATAAGGGGATTGATAAAGCATGGGGCAATTTCGGGGCTATCACCTTCCTGTTGCTGAAGCCCCACACCAATCCTGACGCGCTCGCAGCAAAATTTCCTGATTTTATAGAACGGCATAACGGCAATGAACGCCGGATGGCGAAAATGTTTTACACAGTGGGACTGGAGCCTTTGCAAAAAATTTATCTGTATTCCAGCCGCTCGGCCTACGAAAAGGGTAGCATTACCAACGTGTATATTTTTTCCGTTATTGCCATATTTATTCTCTTTATCGCCTGTATTAATTTTATCAACCTGACAACAGCGCGTTCCGTAGAGCGGGCAAAGGAGATTGGTATCCGTAAAGTGGTAGGCGCTACCAAACAGGAACTGGTCCGGCAGTTTATTGGTGAATGTGTGTTGCTGTGTTTGATGGCATTTGTGTTAACGATAGTTTTGTTCAGCGCTTTGTTGCCAACGTTTAATCTATTGGCCGGTAAAACAATCAGTACGGGGCTTCTGGCCAATGGCAGGCATGTGCTGATGCTGTTGATATCTTCCATAACTATCGGTTTGCTGGCGGGGATTTACCCGGCGCTGGTATTATCTTCTTTTAAGCCTGTTACCGTATTAAAAGGACGTTTTGCTACCGGCGCAAAAGGCACTTTTCTCCGTAAAGGCCTGGTGGTAACACAGTTCGCCATCTCTATCGCTTTGATCATTAGTACTATCATCGTGTACCTGCAAATGAACTACATGCGCAATAAGGATTTGGGCTTCAGCAAATCACAGATGCTGGTGATCGACACCCATGGAGATCCGGCGCGGGAAGCGCTGAAACAGGCTATCGCCGGCTTACCTAAAGTAAACAGTGTATCGCTTTCAGGTGGCATTCCCGGCGGTAATAACAGCGGCGCCTATTCTGAAATACAAAATAAGCAAGGCGATATGCAGGTGGCCAACCTCGACCTCTACTCCGTTGACTACGATTTTTTGAAGCAGTACCAGATCAAAATGGTGGCGGGCCGTGCTTTTTCAAGGGAATTTGGTGCCGATACCACACATGCCATGATTATCAATGAAACAGCCGCCAAACTTTTTGGCTATGCTACTCCTGCAGAAGCCATCGGCAGGGGCTACCGGCAGTGGGGCAGGGAAGGTGTGATTATTGGTGTGATAAAAGATTTTCACTTCCGCTCGCTGCAGCAGAATATAAAACCGCTTACCATGCGCCTGGAGCCACAGGATTGTGATATGCTCACGGTCAACCTGGCGCCCGGCGATTTGTCCGGCACCATTAAGGCGATGGACAGCAAGTGGAGAACGCTCATGCCCAACCGGCCTTTTAACTATTTTTTCCTGGATGAATTTTTTGATAAACAGTATCGTACGGAACAACGGTTTGGGAAACTCTTCCTCAATTTTGCCGTACTGGCTATTATTATTTCCTGTCTGGGTTTACTCGGACTGGCCTCTTACAGCGCCGTGCAGCGTACCCGCGAAATCGGTATCCGTAAAGTAATGGGTGCTTCTGTGGCTGATATTGTAAACCTGTTATCAAAAGATTTTCTGAAGCTGGTACTTATTTCCTTCGTCATTGCTACGCCGGCAACCTGGTACTTTATGCACAAATGGCTGGAGGTATTTGCTTACCGCATCAGCATTGGCTGGTGGGTATTCGTGTTATCAGGTATCATCGCCATGGTGGTGGCTATTGCTACTATCAGCTACCAGGCGTTAAAGGCGGCGTTGGCCGATCCTGTGAAAAGTATGCGGGCGGAATAAAACTCCCGCAAAATGTTGTAAGCGGTTTTGGATTCTTTATTATTCCTGTTACTTTTGATTCCCTGGTAAAAGCGCTGTCGGGTAAAATGCAGATTTTATCCGATCACGGTACCAATAGGTTCTCTTTTAAGTAAAGCCGGTAATGATAAAATTCCACCATCTTTGTCTAAGTATCCTCCTGCTGATATTTTGCGTATCTACAGCCTCCGCACAAACGGATGGACTGGGGTTCTGCAGTCATGAGGCGATACCGGACAAGAGAACGGGGCTGGCACTGGGAGCAGATCGGCCGCTGTGTTTTACTGGTAGTTTTGAATTATCTTTTGAAGTTTCTTTCACACCCCGTCAAAAAAATTACTTTGGTTACGTAGTACGGCTCATTCAAAATGAAGAGCGGAATATTGATATCCTGTACGACTATGATCCTAAATTCGGGGATAAGCATTTCAGGGTGATCATCGGCGACAGCTATTCCGGTATTTCCTTTAGCATACCGGATCTGGGTGTATCCGATGCCTGGCACAAGATCCGCCTTAACTTTGATGCCGGACAGGGTGTGCTCACCGTGACCCGCGACCAGGAATCTTTCCGGGAAAAATTAGCTTTCCCCGCGTCTTCCTGTTACCGCGTTTTCTTTGGGGCCAACGATTACAAAACGTTTAGGAACGCCGATGTGCCACCGATGCAGATCCGGAATGTAAGGGCCGGAGAAAATGGCGTTACCCGGCATGTATGGCAGCTGAATGAGGAAGATGGCGCTGTGGCGGCGGACTCGCTGGGCAGGCGCGCGGGTACTGCCGTGAATCCTGTTTGGATCAGGAAGATGCATCGCAATTGGCAACCCTTACAGCGGGTTACGCTTAACGGCCCCACCAGCGTTGCTTTTAACCAGGAAGAAGGAATATTATATCTTGTTACCCGCGACTCTCTTTTCAGCTATCACCTGCTCTCCAACAAAATAGTACCCGCTGCCTATACTACTGGTGAACAAAATTTGCACAACGCGTATCAGTCGGTGTATAATCCGCGTACCCGGGAAATTTATACTTTTTCGCTGGATCTGAAAAGGATCGGGCGCCTGAAAGTGGACTCCCTGGCCTGGAACAGGCAGCTCGATCCACCAGACCGCTCTTCGGGGTATGGGCATTTTAATAAATACCTGCAGGGCGACAGTCTTCTTTATACTTTTAATGGCTACGGTTTTTTTCAATACAGAAGCGATATCTACAGCACTGCTGTACCGCTTGCACCGGGTAGTCACCCGGATTCGGCCGGCAGTACCATCACACCGCGTTACCTGGCCGCTGCCGGCGCAGATACCAACGGATTGTATTTGATTGGCGGCTATGGCAATGCCTCGGGAAAGCAGGTGCTGAATCCAAAGAACCTATACGACCTGCAATATTTTGATGCGCATCAGCATACGTTTAAGAAATTATATGAGCTGAAAAAAGATACAGAAGAATTTGTATTTGCCAACTCGCTGGTGATCCGACCGGCAGAACAGGCCTATTTTGGCCTCATCTTCCCAAAACATAAGTTTAACTCGGCATTACAAATGATCAAAGGCTCCCTGCAGGAGCCCGTGTTCGAGGCGGTAGGCAACAAAATCCCTTTTGAATTCCAGGATGTGGATGCCTATGCCGATTTGTTTTACAGCGCCGCAGCCAAACGTTTTGTGGCAGTTACCCTATACAGTCCCGACGATCACAGCAACACTACTGTCAACATTTATTCCTTATATGATCCGCCGTTCCCGGCGGAGGGCCCGCTGGCGGCCCGGCCAGGGATTGGAAAAAACTGGTTGCTCGCCATTGCGGTGTTGACTGTTTTGTTGTTGCTGGGCGCTATCCTGAGCAGGGTAATAAGAAAGGAAATAATACCGGGAGATACCAACGCGTTGTCTGCAGATGTATCTGCAGCCGATTTCGCCGCTGAGCCTCCCCGGAAAAGCGCTATCTACCTGTTCGGCGACTTCCAGGTGTTTGATGCCGGCGGAACAGACATCACCAAACTGTTTACCCCGCTCATCAGGGAGTTGTTTCTCATCATCCTTTTATATACCGTGAAATGGGAACGGGGAA
This sequence comes from Chitinophaga hostae, assembly GCF_018224885.1. GTDB lineage: Bacteria > Bacteroidota > Bacteroidia > Chitinophagales > Chitinophagaceae > Chitinophaga > Chitinophaga hostae. The sequence goes on from NZ_JAGTXB010000020.1 coordinate 139,772, forward strand.
TCAGCGCCGAAAAGCTTAAAGAACAGCTATGGTTTGATAAATCGCCCGACAGCGCCCGGAATAACCTGGCCGTTAATATTGCCAAACTTAAAAATATACTGGATAAAGTAGGTTTTTGTGAGATATCAAAAGACACCCGCTATTGGAAAATAAAAACCGGCGACCAGCTGTATATAGATTATATGGCCTATTTACCCGGTACAAAGCAAACGGGCAAGCCTACCCGGCAGGAGCTTATTGCATTGGCCGGCATCATCCGGCGTGGTAGTTTTCTTCCTACCGGGGAATATGAATGGCTGGATCCTTTCAAAGCAGAGATCCCTCATGACATAACAGAGCGCTTCCTGCAATACGCCGGTTCAACGGAAATAAAAGAAGATCCCAACTTCCTGATCAGGCTGGCCGATTACCTCTATGCATTTGATATGGTGAATGAAGACGTAATGCGTCTGAAATGTAAAGCATTGATACACCTGGGTAAACATTCCCTCGCACACGCCACTTTCGAAAATTTTGTCAGGGAGTATCACAAATTATATGGGGAAAACTACTTGCCGGACTTCCAGCAAACCATCTCTTAATCTTATCGTGACCTTCCGTTAAGGTGAAATTAATACGTTTATTAAGACGCCTTTCAATTATTTAGGGGTAAAAATGTCTATTTCCTGCCCGATTAATCTTTTTTTAATCATTTATTATTCCTCAGTGTGTTACTTGCATTAGCAAAAAAAAACAATCCGTCGATTATGAAACGTTTAGCTATTCCGGTGATGTTGCTGCTGACGATGAGCACCACTTACGCACAAACAAAGCCCGGCGCGGGCGCAAAAAAGACCAGCCCCAAAACAGTTGCCAAACCTAAAGCCGCTCCCGCTATAAAAAAGGAAGATGTTGACGAAGGAAAAGTATTATTGACCAAATCAGACTGCCTGGCCTGCCATAAGGTGGATACGAAAGTAGTAGGGCCTGCCTATGCCGATGTGGCAAAGAAATATCCATATTCCACGGCTAATGTGGACCTGTTATCCACCAAAATTATCAATGGTGGTTCCGGTACCTGGGGAGCAGTGCCTATGGCGGCACACCCGGCTTTGGCAGCTGCGGATGTGAAAAAAATGGTCACATACATTCTCTCTTTAAATGCTAAATAAAGTTCCACGCAAATGAAAAGAAACAGATTACTGGTATTAGTGCTGGCAGGATTCAGCCTGTTTATTTACCAATGTAAGGTATCCCGATCTTCCGGTGTAAAGCGCGACGCGGCCGGTAATATTATTGTAAATCCACATCCCTCGCCTGCTTTTCAGTCTGCTAAGCAAAGCCTGAAATCCATACAGGTACCGGAAGGTTATCACGTGCAACTGGTAGCCAGTGAGCCGATGATCAAAGAACCCGTGGCCATTGTATGGGATGGCAACGCCCGTATGTATGTGGCGGAAATGCGCACTTATATGCAGGATATTAACGGTACCGGCGAAAACCAGCCCATCTGCCGTATTTCCATGCTGGAAGATACTAACGGCGACGGCGCTATGGATAAAAGCTCGGTGTTTATCGATAGTCTGGTACTGCCACGTATGATGCTGTGCATTGGCCATAAATTGCTGGTCAACGAAACATTTACCTACAATATCTGGAGTTATACAGATACCAATGGCGATGGCGTAGCCGATGCCAAAGAACTGGTGTACAAAAACGATCGCCCCGATACCCGCAACCTGGAACACCAGAAGAGCGGGCTTGTCTGGAATATGGATAACTGGATCTATGTTAGCTGCGATCCTGTACGCTACCGTTACAAGGCCGGTAAATTGGTGCCTGATAGTCTTACGAATTCCCCTGGCGGACAATGGGGATTAGGGAACGACGACTACGGCCGCCTGTATTTTTCGTCCGCAGGTGCAGAAATCCCGGCACTGGGTTTCCAGATCAACCCGGTATACGGTTTCCTGAATCCTAACGACCAATACAACAAAGACTTCCTCGCCGTATGGCCCATTATTGCCACGCCGGATGTACAGGGCGGCATGAACCGCCTGCGCCCCGATACTACCCTTAACCATTTCACGGCCAGCTGCGGACAATCTGTTTTCAGAGGCGATGCACTCCCCGCCGACATGAAAGGCGATCTCCTGATCTGTGAGCCTGTAGGCCGTTTGATCAGGCGGGCAAAAGTAGCCGAAACAGATGGTAAGGTTACATTGAAAAATGCCTGCGAGGGCCAGCAGGAATTTATCACCTCCTATGATATGAACTTCCGCCCGGTAAACACGGCCACTGGTCCGGATGGTTGCCTGTATATTGTGGACATGTACCGAGGCATTATCCAGGAAGCAACGTGGACGGCCGAAGGCAGCTTCCTCCGCCCGCGCATCCTGCAAAAAGGTCTCGAGAAAAATATTGGCCGCGGCCGTATTTACCGCCTGGTACACGATGGCTACAAACCCGGTGAAAAACCCCATTTGCTGGACGCTTCGGCCAACACATTGCTGACGTATCTCGATCATCCCAATGGTTGGTGGAGAGACAATGCACAGAAAGAAATCATCGCCAACGGTGATTTATCTGTAGTACCTGCGCTGAAGGAAATTGCCATTGGCAAACATGCCGGCATCGGTAAAACAACCGGCGCGCTGGCACGTATTCATGCCCTGTGGACGCTCGAAGGGCTCAACGCTATCGACAAGGAAACATTATACACCGCCTTGGCAGATACAGATGGGCAAGTGAGAAAGGCCGCTGTATGGATCAGTGAAAGCTACCTGAAAAACGGGGATGAAGAAATGATCGCGAAACTGGCTACATTAAAAAATGACCCGGTTGCCGCCGTACAGGTACAACTGGTGCTGTCATTATCTGTCAGCAAATCAGAAAAGGCGAAAGCTATACAACTGGCCATGGTCAACAATTCGGCTTATACAAATATGCTGCACAGCGTTGCCAACAGTGTAGAAGTAAATACCAATACCAAGCTATTCGGCAGCCGTTTAGCCAATATGTCCGCTACTCACCGGAATCTGATCCTCAACGGCGCCACCATTTACAAACAACTCTGTTCTACCTGTCATGGGCCGGATGGTAAAGGCATTTTCGTGGGTGGAAACACCGCCGCAGCGCCGCCTTTTGTGGGATCCAAACGCGTAAACGGCGACAAGGAACTGCTGATGAAAATTTTACTCAATGGCTTGTCAGGTCCTATCGATGGCAAAACCTATACAGACGTGATGGCGCCTTTCGGTGCATCCAACTCCGACGAATGGGTAGCTTCCATATTGAGTTACGTACGCTACAATTTTGGCAAAAACGAAAATCGCAAATCGCCCGTAGTAGAAGTGGAAAGTGTGAAGAAAATGAGAGCAGCCGTAGCCGGTCGTGATAAATTGTGGACGCTGGAAGAGCTGGAACAGCCGGCCAGATAAAAAATTATAACGGGACATACACCCAGCTATAATTTTGGTATTTTGGAAGAGAATTAGCAGAATAAATCAATTCCACGAACTATGACACGCATGCGAAAAGAAACAAAAAAAAAGATAGCCGTTTACGTGATAGCGCTGCTGGCGTCGGCGCCGGCATTTTCACAACAGCAGGATCTGAAACTATGGTATGATCATCCGTCAGGTAAAGTATGGGAAGCCGCTTTGCCGGTGGGCAACGGCCGTTTGGCCGCCATGGTTTACGGCAACCCCGGGGACGAACTGATACGGTTAAACGAAAATACCGTTTGGAGCGGCAGTCCCAACCGCAACGAAAACCCGCATGCGCAGGCGGCCCTGCCGGAAGTCAGACAACTGATATTTAATGGTAAAATGAAAGAGGCCGGTGAGCTGGCTGAAAAAAACATGCAGTCCGAGAAGATCAATGGCATGTGTTATCAGCCCGTGGGTGACCTGCAGCTGCATTTTCCCGGTCATGAACAGTATAATCATTATTCCCGGGAGCTGGACCTCAAAACCGCGGTAGCCAGTACCTCCTACAGCGTAAACGGTGTGAACTATCACCGGGAGGTATTTGCCTCCATTCCAGATCAGGCCATCATCATAAAACTCAGCGCCGATAAACCCGGGAGTCTCACTTTTACTGCAGGGATGAAGAGCCCGCAAAAGTCAACGGTAGGAGTAAATGGTAATAATGAACTGGTGCTGTCCGGCATTAGCGGTGATAAGGATGGCGTACCCGGTAAAGTAAAGTTCCGGTCGCAGATCCGGTTCAAAGCAACAGGTGGTACTGTTGCCGGAAACGGTGAAGAGATTCAGATAAATAATGCCGATGCGGTAGTAGTTTATATTTCCATTGCCACCAACTTCGTTAACTATGCAGATCTGGGCGGAGATGAGGTGAAACGTGCTTCCGGCTATATGAACAAGGTATGGCCCAAAAGCTATGCCGGTATGTTGAAAGACCATGTTGCATCCTATCAGCATTTTTTTAACCGCGTACAACTGGACCTTGGAGCAACCGATTCGGTAAGAAATCCTACCGATATACGCGTAAGAGATTTTGCGCATGGCAACGATCCGCAGCTGGTAGCGTTGTATTTCCAGTTTGGCCGGTACCTGCTCATTGCTGCATCGCAACCCGGCGGCCAGCCTGCTAACCTCCAGGGCATCTGGAATCCGTTGATGAATCCGCCATGGGGAAGCAAGTATACCATCAACATTAATACGGAGATGAACTACTGGCCAGCCGAAGAAGCCAATCTTACAGAGATGCATGAACCCCTGGTGCAGATGGTAAAAGACCTGTCTGTTACCGGTCGTGAAACCGCAAAAGTGATGTACGGCGCCGGCGGATGGGTAACGCATCACAATACGGATCTATGGCGGATCACAGGCCCGGTAGATCCCATCTATTACGGTATGTGGCCTATGGGAGGCGCGTGGTTGAGCCGCCATCTCTGGGAAAAATATATGTTCAGCGGCGACAAAAAATACCTGCAATCGGTATACCCTGCATTGAAAGGTGCAGCGGAATTTTATCTCGATTTCCTGGTGGAAGAACCGGTACATAAATGGCTGGTAGTATGTCCTTCCATGTCGCCCGAAAACAATCCGAAGGCATATCCCGGCGTATCTATCACCGCAGGTGCTACCATGGATAACCAGCTGGTTTTTGATCTCTTTTCCAATACTATTCATGCAGCGGAATCATTAAAAACAGATAAGGCGCTGGTGGAAAAAATGAAGGCCGCCCGTAAAAGACTGCCGCCCATGCATGTTGGGCAATACGGGCAGTTACAGGAATGGTTGCAGGACCTCGATAATCCGAACGACAAACACCGTCACGTGTCACATTTGTTCGGGCTTTACCCGGCCAACCAGATCTCTCCTTATCGTACACCGGAATTATTTGCCGCTGCACGCACTTCCTTAGTACAGCGGGGAGATGTGTCTACCGGCTGGTCTATGGGCTGGAAAGTAAATCTATGGGCCCGCCTGCTCGACGGCAATCATGCCTGGAAGCTGATCAAAGACCAGCTCACCCCGGCGGGTGTAAACAAAGGCGAAAACAGTGGTGGTGGCACCTACCCCAACCTGTTCGATGCGCATCCCCCGTTCCAGATAGATGGCAACTTTGGTTGTACGGCGGGCATCTGTGAAATGCTGTTGCAAAGCCAGGATGGTACCATACATCTGCTGCCCGCCCTGCCCGACGACTGGAAGCAGGGGCGTGTGAGCGGTTTACGTGCCCGTGGGGGATTTGAGATCACAGAAATGATATGGGAAAACGGGCAACTCAGTAAAATCAGTATCCGTTCCACCCTGGGAGGTAACTGCCGTTTACGGGTACCTAATGCGCTAAAGAATAACGGGCAGTTGAAGACCGTAACCGCTGATCAACCGAATGGGTTTTTCCAGCCGGATACCACCGCCGCAGCAGTGATCAATGCTGCAATAAAACCGGGTAGCAACGACGTAAAAGAAACGATCTTATACGATCTGGCTACCAAAGCTGGACAGACGTATACTTTCACCAGCAAGTAACGAGGGCGTTTTCTTGCCGCGGGTTTTTTCTTGCCCAGGATTTTTTCTTGCCCAGGATTAAACTGATTTTGAGGATTTAGAGGATTTTCTTTTTTTGATTTTAAAAGATTAGCGAAGATAGAAGCGAATTTGCTTACATCTTGGCTAATCTTTTAAAATCAAATTATAATCACAATAAAAAAATCCTCTAAATCCTCAAAATCAGTTTAATCCTGGGCAAGAAAAAATCCTGGGCAAGAAAAAATCCGCGGCAAGAAAAAATCCGCAGCAAAGACAAACTACAGGACCAGTTGCTGATGCAACCGCAGCAGCGTGTTTTCCGCGTTGCTGCTGCAAAAGCCGGGATGTACTTTTGATGTTTGTATAATACTGCTGCGCGTAGCGGTGAGCCAGCGGAAGCGACCTGCTATATCTAATTGTGCGATGGGCCCACCTGCTTTGCTGCCTTTGCTGATTTCTACAAAAGCGTCGAGGTAGGGCTTGATGGTACTGGCCTCTATATGAGGTGAAAATGCACGGAGCCGTTCTTCATCCAGGGTGTATACTGCCTGTAAAAATTTCTGTTGTTTACAGTAAAGGATAACGCCAACATTCAAAAATTCTTCCCGCTCTACACTCGGTACTACGCGTATCACGGCATATTCATATAAGTGCTTGTCTTGCATGTTGTGCTTCTTTTACAAAAATTTCGGAGTGGCTGATCCTGGTCGTTAGAAAGTCAAAGTATACCTGCCGGCGTTCTTCCGGCGTTTCGCTGATGTCTTCGCTCATCAACCATTCATCAGGAATAATACTTACAATAGCGCGTATACGCTCCGGCGTTAGCAGGAGCCGGAAGGCGGCGTCTGTGCTTTCCAGTTCGCCGGCTTGTGGCAGCAGCACATGATCTTTCACCTGTACAAAAGGACGAAGCGCCTGTTCCCGCCAGTTGTGCCAGTTATGATGAAAATACAGTGCGGCGCCTGCATCTATGAGCCATAGCTCATTGCGCCACATCAGCATGTTGGTATTACGGGGTGTACGGTCTACGTTGGTCAGCAAACAATCGAGCCACACAATTTTAGATGCCAGCGCCGGCGGAATAGTATTAACGGTAGGATCGTAGGTGGTAGCGCCGGAAAGATAGTGCAGGGCAAGGTTGAGTCCCACACTTCTTTTTAGCAGATCCTGTATTTCTTCATCGGGTTCTGTACGGCCAAAGGCTTCGTCGAGATTGGCAAAAACCAGCTCTGGTACTTTAAGACCAAGCACCCGTGCAATTTCATCACCAATCAGTTCTGCGATGAGTGCTTTTACCCCTTGTCCTGCTCCGCGGAATTTGAGTGCATACAGGAAACCGTCGTCTGCTTCAGCAATGGCGGGCAAGGAACCCCCTTCCCGCAACGGCGTTACGTAGCGGGTTACATTGACCGTTCTTAGCTGAAGTTGAATGTCGTCTATCATCTAATGAGTGTTTCAAAGCATCAAATATCGCGAATTTTTGTTTTTGCCCAGGATTAAACTGATTATGATGATTTATAGGATTTTTATTTAAATGATTAAAAAAGATTGGAGAAGATGTAAGCGAATATCAACTTTTATCTTCTCTATCTTTTTTAATCTTATAATATCAAAAAAATAAAATCCTGTAAATCGTCATAATCAGTTTAATCCTGGGCAAAAACAAAAATTCGCGTCAGGAGCTTTTTCCAAGAAACGCGGCGTAAGCCGCAGCAGCCCTGGCAACCGCGGCATCGTTGGTTTTATGGTTGGGCAGCAGTTGCGTTTCCACCACTATTTTATTTTTTACTTCTTTCCTGCTCCACTGACCGCAGATTTGGCCATTGACCACTACCACCGGTTTAAAGATGCCGTAGCCGGCGGTTACATGATGCGACGGGTGAAGAATATCGCTGCGGTCTTTATAAGCCACTGCGTATTCGTCGTAGGCGGGGAGCAGGAGTGTAGCGGGTTTGGGTGCTTTGACAGGACGGGCATCTTTCGAAAACCAATAGGCCTGACCGTTAGCAACGCTGTGCGTGAGGATGTCGTTGTTGAGCAGTAGTCCTTTTTTTATCTCCGTCATATTTAAGCCGCTCCACCATTGAAAGTCGTTGACGGTGGCGGGGCCGCGGCTGCAGAAATAGAGCCTGGTAATTCTGGCCACCGCTTCTTCGCGATCTATGGAAGGTGTTGCCGGCGCCCTCTCGGATAGGAGGGCATAAGTAAATTGTTTTCCCTGTCGCGGACCGCTGCAGATAAGGCCATCCAGTTCGGCATCCATGAGATGGAAGCCCATGCGGATATCGTCGGTATTGATCTTTGCTTTGGTGAGCAGCGGTACCAGGGCGGTGCGGGTCAGGTAGTTGTTATCGCGGAGTGCATTGGCGATAACGGTTTTGCTGCGTTTAAGATCTTTATCGCTGATGCCTAGTTTGGCGTGCAGGTTTTTATTGAACGCTTTTATTTTGGGGCCGGTAAGCTGCAGCATCCAGCCAATATCTTCCGGCGCAACAAAATGCCAGGTAGGCCGCAGCACATGAGTGCGCAGCAGGAGGCCGGCGTTAAAATCCCGTTCAATGCCGGCATCCGTGCTGTCCTTTACACGGTTGCCAATAGCCCATTTGGCCCCTGCATAATCCTGCGCCTGTATACATCCCATCCACCTCAGGAGGTCGGCGGGCCGGGTGGCGTGTGCAGGCAGCAATTGCTGCTGCTGCAACCGTAATTGTGTGATCTGCTGGCTGTTCATGATCCGAAATTAAAGACCGTACATGACAACAGTATGTCAGTTGTAAAAAGAAGCTCAGGAAACTTTTTCCAGCATTTCCTGCAGGCGGTCTTTTACCAGGGTTTTCAGCGACTCCGGGGTAATGATGGTGGCCTGGTCGGCAAAGGTGATATACCAGCGGGAAAATGCCTGTATACAGGGCGCCTGGAACTTCATCCGGGTTACTTTGGTGGTCATGGTTTCCTGGTCAAATCCATAATTGAATTTTTGTTCTACCAGGTAGCGGGCCATCTCATTTTTTACTTCTATGGTAACCGGGAAGGAAGGACCTGTATGTCTTGGCCTGCCGGCAAGATATTCCCGCAGGGAGAGATGTTGTTTGCGGAACGCTTTGCCATTGGCTTTTACCGCCAGTATCCTTTCTGTGCGGAAAGGATGGTATTGCTTTGCGGTGCTGCACCAGGCGATGGCATTCCAGGTACCGTGTTCATGATAGATACCGATAGGCTCAATATCTCTTTCATTTATGCCGGTTTCGGTAGCATACTGAATATGTAACCCCTGTTTTTCTCCAACAGCCCTGATGAGCAGGGGCAGCACATCGTTGAGCAGACTGTTGTGCTCGGATACCTTTTCCTTTACGGCAATACTTTCTTCCAGGTCTTCCAGTACCTTTTTCTGTGCGCTGCGCAGTACGGCTTTTATTTTGTACATGGCACTTTTAAACCGGAGACTGTTGGTAAGGTCGGAGTGATTTTCCAGTACTTTTTCCGCCATCAGGAAGGCAACAACTTCTTCTTCGGTAAACATGACAGGGGGAAGGCGATAGCCTTCCATGATAGAGTAGCCAAGTCCTTTTTCGCCGAGAATGGGGACGCCTGCCTGTTCCAGGGAGCGGATATCCCGGTAGATGGTACGCAGACTCACGTCGAAACGATCGGCTATTTCCTGGGCCAGTACCAGTTTTTTTGATTGCAAGTGTACAAGAATGGCGGTTAATCTGTCAAAACGATTCATTGTAGGCTTAAAATTAATGGATGTTAGATAATGGTTTGACCGAAGATATGATTTTTTACCGGCAGACCGTTATCTTTGCCTGCGCCGGTAAATACCCGGTTTTGATACACGCTATATGAGGAAACATTTGTTTGTTATTACATGTTTGCAGCTGAGTATACTTACTGTCGTTTTCGGACAATCCCCGGCAGAGGCCCTGAAAAAGAAAAATGTCAGCGATACCATCTTACAAAACCGCAGCCTGTTACTACAGGGGACTTTTGATGCGCAACGCGCGCTGTTGCAACTGTTTCCGGGTAAGCATTACCGGCTGACAGACGGTAAAAATGTGAATGAGATGATCAACTGGGAATGTAAAAGCTGCGCTGCTAAAAATTACCCGGATGTGAATGAAGATGCCCTGGGCGCCTTTCCTTATAAAGATGGCGTAGCCACCAGACTGATTAATGTGATGGATTTTAAAGATTCTACCGGACAACAATATAAAGTGATCAGCTTTAACCATTCCGGGTTTGATGAAGATGGTACGCAAACATCCCGGTTTACAGGTGGTTTGCTGGGACTGGCAAAATTTGTATTGACAGATAATGGCTGGAACCTCCGTATGTTTCAACCGGCGATCAGCGCCTATGGTGCGTTTTCCCAGTGCCCAACACCTAAACCGCTCCTGATCGGAAAGGACCAGTATGCATTTGTGATCAAGCATAGCAACGGCGGAGGCGGTGGCCCGTTCGATGGCAACTACTATCTTGTTGCAGGCGTGAATGGCGGCTATCAGCAGGTAATGGCGGCTTATGGAATTGAAAGAACGGTGGGCGGCGATGAGGAGCAATCTTCCTGGCAGAGCACTTATACGGTGCCGGCGAGTGATAAAAAATATTTCCGGGACATCCTGGTTACCTTAAAAGGCACTGTCAATGCAAAGGACCTGGATGGTTTGCCCAACGAAGTAAAAAACCTCGTAAAAGGGAAAAAACAGGCGCATTTTACCGCTGAAGAAAGATATGTGTATAAAGGCGCTGCCAAAGGATATGAGTTACAGCTGCCGGTAAAGGCGGCCCTGGTTCCTTAACGGCTCAAGATAGATTCCGGATAGGGCGCCTGCTCCACAGTGCGCCCGGTAATCTTCTGACGATGCATAGTGCCCCAGGCGCTTAAAGCAGTCAGCACATCTCTCAACGTATGACTATAGTCGGATAGTTCATATTCTGTTACCTCCTTCGCGGTGGCGCTGGTTACCTTTTTCACAAAATCGTTCAGCTCCATTTCCTTCAGCTCATTCGACAATACTTTGGCGGAAATACCGGTTACCTGTCGTTGCAGCTCATTAAAGCGTTTGTTGCCGCTCATTAAGGCAATAATGATCTTCAGTTTCCATTTGCCGCCGATGGCGTACAAAGCATCCCCCAAAGGGCCTAAGGCCGCTGTGCACCCCTCCGGTGTCGGTATTATTTTCGTTGTCTGATCTTTCACGTTATAGTTTTTAACTAACCTGCAGGTTAGTAGTAACCTACAGGTTAGGTTGTATTCCCGGTTACCAAAGGTAAGTACTTTTGAGGCATTAAAACAGGATCTTACTATGAGTAAAATATTAGTAACGGGGGCCACAGGCCCTCTCGGAAAAGCGGTAGTAGAAGAACTGCTGAGAAATACCGGTGCCGCCAACATTGCCGTGCTGGCAAGAGACCCCGTTAAGGCAGCTGATTTCGAAGCAAAGGGTGTTACCGTATTGAAAGGTGATTATAACGATTATGCTTCCCTGCTGCCGGCTTTCGAAGGAATAGATAAGCTCTACTTTGTGTCCGGCAACGACGTACAGGGACGGGGTGCCCAGCATGAAAATGTGGTGAAAGCAGCGGTGGCCGCAAAGGTGGGACATGTATTTTATACCAGTGTTTCACGCAGAACAGAAGACGGCAGTTCAGCGATTACTTTCGTGGTAGGGGCGCATCTGCATACAGAAGCCCTGCTGAAGGCATCCGGGCTTACCTATACTATCCTGAAGCATAATCTCTACGCTGATATGCTGCCGGCATTTATCGGTGATAAGGTGCTGGAAAGCGGTATCTATCTGCCGGCAGGCAAAGGAAAAGTAGCCTTCGCTACCCGCAATGATATGGGGATAGCGGGTGCAAAATTACTCCTGGGCAGCGGTCACGAAAATAAAGTGTATGAAATTGCCGGTGATACCGCTTATTCTTTTGACGACATCGCCACTATGTTAAGCGATTTATCAGGAAAAACGATTACCTACATTTCGCCCTCTACCGAAGATTATATCGCGCAATTATCGACAGCAGGTGTGCCGGGAGAATATGCGTATGTTTTTGGCGCCTTTGCCCAAAGCATTGCGCAACAGGAACTTGACCTCCCGGATGCCACCCTGGAGCACATACTGGGTAGGAAACCGGAATCGGTGAACGATTACCTGAAAAAAGCGTTCAGCCTTTAATGCAGCGAGGTTTTTTTGCCGGGGAGTTTTTTTTGCCCAGGATTAGACTGATTTTGATGATTTTCAGGATTTTTATTTTTTTGATTTTATAAGGATTTAAAAAGATTTGGGAAGACTACAACGTATATATTCGCTGAGATCTTCCCAAATCTTTTTTAAATCAAAAAAATAAAAATCCTGAAAATCATCAAAATCAGTCTAATCCTGGGCAAAAAAAACTCCCCGGCATTTATTGGGCTGACAGTTCCACGAAATCCTCTTCCGTTAATTCAATGCTACCTGCCCGGAGGTTTTCATCGAGGTGCGCAAGGCTTTTGGTGCCCGGAATGAGCAGCACGTTGCCGGCGCGTTTCAGCAGCCAGGCCAGCGCTATTTGGGCGATGGTGGCGTTATAACGGGCAGCAATTTTGCCGATCTTTTCTTCCAGCGTTTGCGGAGCGGCGGCCAGCGGGTACCATGGAATAAAGGCAATACCTTTTTCTGTGGTGTAATCCAATACCTCTTCCCATTTCCTGTTACCCAGGTTATACAGATTTTGCACCGATACAATGGGCAGTACTTTCGATGCCTGCTCAATCTGTTCTACCGATACTTCGGAGAGGCCTACGTGTCTTATTTTACCGGCCTTTACTGCCGCTGCTACCGCCGTCATCGTTTCTTCCACCGGTACGTTAGGGTCGATGCGGTGCAGCTGCCAGAGGTCGATATGATCAACCTTCAGATTTTTGAGGCTGTCATCTATATTTTTGGTAATCCAGGAGGGGCTGCCATCTGGCATCCATTGTTCTGCGTTGGGGCGTTGAAAACCACCTTTGGTAGCGATGATGAGATCTTTTTTATAGGGATGCAGGGCATCGCCGATAAGGCGCTCGTTTAAATCAGGGCCATAGGCTGCCGCGGTATCAATGAAGTTAACGCCGGCAGCTACAGCATGCTGTAATACCCTGATGGAATTGGAACGGTCTGCCGCTTCGCCAAAAGCGCCGGCGCCTGCCAATCGCATGGCCCCGTAACCTACACGGTTTATATTAAATTCTCCACCGAGGAGAAAAGTAGTAGCCGCACTTATTTGTGTTGTTTCCATTTTTTTGAATTTTGTAGATCAAAGGTAAGTGCGGCACCTGTTCCGGAAATTGTGAAAATAGCAGATCAACTTGTAGATATCAAAGAATTGATTTTTCCCGGTAAAAAAAGGCGGGTAGACACCCGCCTCATACCATCTTCATGCATTTTACGATGAAAAATCTGACAATAGTTGGTGTAGAAAACAACAGCACAAAATTACCCGCACAGCGGAGCGCTGGTGTCAGTATTAGTGAGGGTCTCTGAAAATCAGTAGTTGTACTTAGTAGCTGTTGGGCCGGTCGGTAAGCGCCTGCATAAACGCAATGATATCCTGTATTTCTGTAGTGGTGAGTCCCAGTTTGGCGGGAGACAGCGTTTGGTAAGCATCTTTCAGGCCCAGCCCGTTGCCGCCGCCGGCATTATAAAATTCCATTACTTTTTCCAGGCTGGCAAAAGCGCCGTTGTGCATATAGGGAGCAGTCATAGCGGTATTACGAACGGTGGGCGTTTTGAATGCGCGTTTGTAAAAATCTATGGGGAAAAAATCAAATCTGCCGGCATCGTTATCTGCCTGCAGATGTTCCAGGTCATCATTGGCGGGCACGCCCAGGTTTTCGAATTCGGTGAACCGGTAAAAAGGCGGCGTGAGCCCGTTGAACAGTGGCGCAAAATGACAGGTTGCGCATTGTGCTTTGCCCATAAATAAATTGAAGCCATGTATCTGTGCTGCTGTCATCGCCTGTTTGTTGCCTGCAAAGTAATCGTCCATGGCGCTGTTCATCGGCGCTAAGGCGCCGAGGTATGCGGCAATGGCGGAAGAGAGCTGGTGCATGGTAATGGCGCTGTCGCCCATGGCAGGAAATGCTTCGTTAAATGCCTGCCGGTACCTGGCGCTGTCCTGTAAACGACTAAGCACTACTGCATGTACGCCATTCATTTCCTGTGGATTACTGATCACATCCGCAATTTGTTTCGACAGGTTGCTGGCCCTGCCATCCCAAAACTGCGCGTATTGAAAGGCGGTATAATACAGACCGGGCGCGTTTCTGCGGACATGATTTTTTTCGTCAATCGCGAGACTGGTACGCAGTCCATCACTGAAATATTTTTCCGGCCGGTGACAGGTGGCACAGCTGCGCTGATTATTTCCTGAGAGCGCTTTTTCAAAAAACAGTTGCCGCCCCAGTGTTTTCAAAGCAGGTGTTGCGTTCATGCTGTCGGGAAACGCGGCAAGATTCAGCGCATCTTTGCTGAAAAGGTTTTTGGCGTTGTAGTTTAATGCGCTCCTGGTGTGCAGGTCCAGCTGCAGCGTATGGATCATATTACTCAATTGTTCCTGTAAGGGCAACGCGTATTCCGTAAGAAATTCCAACCGGTTAAAGTCATCGAAACCAGGATGCTGTTGCAGGTATTGAATACTTTGGGTAAGGTATTTTTGTACGGGTATATTTTCGGGAGATGGTGTACGAAGCCAGGGCTGCAGCACTGCCCGGATCGTTTGCATCGATTGTGCGGTTTCGGCGATACCGCTTTTGAGTTCGGGAGCATCATAGCCGGTGATGCCATTTGCGTATAGGCGTACCAGTTCTATACGCAGACTCTCCATAATGGCTTTATCGCTGGTACTGAACCGGTAGAGGAGGGAGGGAAGATCTGTGGCGGAGGAGCTGATCACCGCTGCTTCTTCCATCAAAGCTTTTTTATGTGATACGGGATCCTGATCAAACAATAATACAGCTATCTGTTGCAGTCCGGCGGGCGCCTGGTACTCCATGTAAGGTTCATCGATTTCTGTTTTGGCGGGGCGGTTATATGCCTGGGAGGAGCTGAAAAAAAAATAGTCGAGGAAAAATTCAATTCTTTTATACTGCAGGCGGCATTTGCGGAGGGATGTTTTTGCGTGATCGACGGTAGCGGGATTGCCGGCGTCGAGCGCATACAGGGCCTGTTCCATTTCCAGGGAGGCTGCCGCAAAACCGGCGGCGCCTTCCCTGAATAGGTTGATGGTATTGATAGCCCCGTTATCACCGGCCGATTGCTTAAATCCCCATGCGCTGAAAACGGCCGCCAGGGCAAACAAAGGCCAGATGATCCACCTGGTCTTATTTCGATACATGTACGGTGAACGTATCTTTTATATTGTTGAACGGATCTGTAACAGTGTATTTGGTAACACCTGCAGTGGGTGTTACGGTGATACTTCTGCCGGTTTCTTTGCTGTTATTCCATTTGTAGGCGCCCACAAAAGAAGCGGTTAGTACTGCCGGCGTCCCTTTTTTGACGGTGATATCGGTGTGCCTGTTTACATTTTTCATGATGGTAAACTGATCCCGGATAGTGCCATCTGCGCAAATCCATTTCAGATCGAGGCGGTTGCCCTGTATTTCCAGCAGGCTGGAACCACCGTGGTCTGCATCTGCAAAGTACATGGCATTATGAGGATATACTTTTTGCTTGCCACCCAGTTTCCCTGCGGAGCCGCTTACTACGTATACGGTACCGGTGTTGCGGATACTGTCTTTGATATAAGGCGCCGCGTTGTTGCCGCCGTCGTACCGGCCGGAAGAATTGCTGACATTATGTTTGGCCGGATCAAAGGTGTTAGCCATACCATAATGTCCTTTTATCAGCCGGGTTCTTTCATAGTCGTGACTGTGACCATTAAGCACCAGGTCTACACCGTTACGCTCCAGCACTTGTATAAAGTTCTCGCGGATATGTATCAGTTCATCTTCCTCATCGGAATTATGCGACCCCATGGTATAGGGTGGGTGATGCCAGTAGGCAATTACCCAGTCTTTGTTTTTATTGGCGGCCAGATCTTTTTTAATCCAGGTTACCTGCGGCCCCGTGGTATCGTAGATGCGGTAAACGCTGTCTTCCTTGCCATAGCTATCTAGCGACAGGAAATGGATATTCCCGATATCAAAAGAATAGAATGCCTGCGTATGTGAGGGCACACCGCCGGATTCTCCTTCCGAGGGCATAGAGAAGTTCTGGTAGTAAGATGTTTGATGTGTTACCTGCGCCCACTTTGCAGAGATGTCGGAATCATTGTAGTCATGATTGCCTGGTGCCGGGAAAAGCGGGTACTGTTTCAGCAGGTCATCTTTGTATACATTGAAGAACTTGGTTTGGTATTCTGCATCCATACCGCTGGAGTAGGCGTTGTCGCCTAATAGGATCCATGCGGTCAGCGGGTTGTTGCCGAGGTATTTCAACAGCTGCTCTTTTACCTGGCGCTGGTTTACGGAGTTGTCGCCACAGTCGCCGAGGGCGGCAATGCGATAGGTGCCTGTTTTCCCGGCTTCTGGCAGGGTGGTGAAAGTGTTGGCAGCATCGCCCTGCAGTACATCCTTGTAGCTGCCTATTGAATAATAGTAGCGGGTATCGGGCTGAAGGCCGGTGAGCCGCACTATATGTTCGGTTGTAAGACCGGCATCATCGGTTTGCCGATCCAGCTTATCGGGTGCGGTGCCGTATTTTACGCGGCTCCTGGTGGAAACATCTGTACGCCACCTGATCAAAATGGTTTGGCTGGTGGCCGTTTGTAAGTAGGGGCCACGCAGCAGTTTAGGCGTAAGTGCTGATGCTTTAACCGGTGCGTCCTGTGCCTGTGTAGCGGTAATGCCGGCCATCAGCAGGAGGGAAGCAAGAACAAGAGATTTCATATGGAGGATACTATTTTTTTGTTGGCGCCAACTGTAGTTGTTTGCCGGCAATGTCTTCCCACCTGTAATAATGGAAAGTCCTGTCATCACTCATCACTACAAACAAACCATGTTGGAAGGTGTCATTCAGCGGGATGTTCACGATATCGGAGCCGTCGCTGTGCCCGGCGCTTACTTTTACCACTTTCAGCAGCTTATGTGTGGTGCCTTCCCGGCTGAAGATATGAAATTTATTGGCTCCCTGGTCGGACACCAGGATGTAACCTTTTCCGGCTGTTGTTTTATATATGGAGATGCCTTCGTGATCTTCTGTAAAACCGGTGGTGCCGAAGCAGGCCAGTTCTTCATTTCCCTTTTCAGGGTCAGCATGGTATTGTCTTACGCCGTATTGTTCGTCTGAATAATAGATGTATCCTGCTTCGTTATCTACCGCAATCGACTCTATTTCTTTTTTACCGCTGTAGTGTCCAAATTTACGTACCAGGGTGGCCTTTACTTTTCCAGTGCCATTATCCGACAAGCGGTATTGCCAGAGATAGGTGCCATCCTTCGGACCTGTTTTACGGCCTACGATGGCATATTGTTGTCCTTTTTTATCGGTGTATACTGCGATGCCCATGAGATCGCGGTATTGTTTTTCTGTTTCACCTTCAAATACGGGGATGCCGCCATCATCAATGGGTTGCATGTCGGGCAGGGAAAAAAAGCGAAGTTTATGGGTAATGCGTTCGGTGGTAACGGCGTAGTCTGTACGTTTTCCGTTGAGTAACAGGCCATAGGCGATGTCCACGTTGTTGGGCCGCTGCAGGTGTGGTACCACCTGTTTTATTTTTCCTTGCAGATCAAATACATAGAGGGCGCCGTCGGCATCTTTATCAGTACCGATCACCAGGCTTTGTGCCGGGTTGGCGGGATTTATCCAGATGGCAGGATCGTCGGAGTCGAATTGTACGGGCGCTGTTACGATAACGGGTTGAATGGTAATGGGAGTATCCGTGTAGGCGTTGCTGTTACTTACTGCTTTACTTACCGGTCTTGCACAGGCAAGAAAACACAGCAGTCCGGGAACTGCTGTGAAGAATAATATATTACGTTGCGTCATTTACGTTAGTTTTTTACGGGAAAGGCGCCGATAGTAGAAGAAGGCGCCGGAGAAGCATAATTATAACCGTTCATTTCCAGGCCTGCGGCGAAATTGCGGGTAAAGGCAGTAGTACCTGCGCCGATGGCGGGCGATCCTGCCTGCAGGCGGAAGTCCCAGCTGCTGTTGAAGTCGGCATTATTAACAGCAGTGTTAAGCGGGTAGTTTACGAATTTAGGGTCGTTTTCGCCTGCTTTGGTACCAATAATGTCTTTGGTGCCGCCTACTACATCTTTGGATGGCTGGAACTGATCTACAGTGGCCTGGTCAAAGCCATAGTAAAGGTTCTGGCTGATCACGGAGCGTGCGTCTTGCGGTTTTTTGGTATCTCTTTTAATCCCAAAACGTGTGTTGGCAAACAGGTTATTGTGTAGTTCCGCAAACACTGTTGCCTCCAGCCAGATAGAGCCGCCTTTTACAGTGGGTCTTCTCCAGCCGGTGTTCAGCATGGTATTGTTATAGGCAATCACATGCGCCTGGGGAGAGCGGTCGCCCGAGTTCGAGAGCTTCAGCGCGTTGGTATTGGTGGAATAGAACAGGTTGTAGGCCACATCGGCAATACAGCCGGATTTGATATTGATACCTTCACCGCCTGTGATACCGGTGGTATAGAATGCGTTATTAGAGAAGATGATTTTGCCGCCTTCGATGTAGGTGCAGTCTTCATTAAAATTCCTGAAAACACAATCGGTTACTACCAGCTTACCGTTTACGTTGCTGTACCATAATGCCGGGAGATTTTCACCGCTGCTGGCTTTATACAAACCGAGTTTTACCGACATGGACGATTCTGTGGTGGTAGCGCCGCCATATTCCAGGATGGTATGATCCAGCAATAGTTCTGCACAGGTAGGCGCTGCCAGGATGCCGCCCCATTGCTTGCCGAATTTGCGGCTTTCGGTACGCAGGTTTTCTTCGATGGTAAATTTTACCGGGTTTTCCGCTGTGCCCATTGAATAGAAGTTACCTTTTACGATTATTTCCGGTTTGGTAAGTGTATCCAGCAGTACGATTACGCCTTCCTCTATCACCAGGGTTTTACCTTCCGGGATAATGATATCGCCTGTAACACGTTGTGTGCTTCCTTTCGACCAGATGCCGAATACTTCTCCGTGAACGCCACCGGTGCCTTTGGTATCTTCCGAAAGATCCACATCAATATTGGCTTTTTTACAACCGCTGATAATAGCGGCCATAGCTGCGATATAGAAAAGAATATGTTTGTATGTCATGAGTATGAATATTTTGAAATGCGTTTATAATTTGTAACGTACGCCCAGCAGGTAAGTTTGTTTGTAATATTCTTTCCTGATCAGTGTTTCATTGGTCTTGCCCTGACCGGGTATGGCGGCATTTTTATCGTTGGCGCCTTTGATGAATATTTCTGCCGGCGTATTCAGCAGGTTGCCCGCTTTGGCGAAAATGCTGAAGTTGTTACCGAATCTTTTTTCCACAGAGATATCCATCTGTATAAATCCTTTCTGCCAGAAATCATTATCCACAAACTGCGATACCACATTGATACGTGGGCCGGTATAGCTGCCCGCCAGCTGGGCATCCCAACCGTGTTGTGTGTCTTTGTACAGCACAGACAGGTTAGCGATGTGGGCCGACTGGCCATACAGTGGTCTTGTTTGCTGGGTAGCGCCGGTGTGGATATCACCTTTGTCGTCCCGGTAGCGATAGCTCTTGGTAGTAGTGATGGAAGAATTAGTATAGGTATAATTGGCCTTGAAGCCTATGTTGTGGAAAAATTTGATGTAATCCAGTTCCAGTCCGTAGTTACGGGCGGTACCAAAGTTGCCTGGCATATAAAACTGATCCTGGCCGCGGATACCGCCGGGAACAATTGTATTTTCAATAGGATCTTTGATGCTCTTATAAAATACGCCTACCAGTAACTGATCGGTATGATTTGGAAACAGTTCGTAGCGCAGGTCGAGGTTATCGGCAATGGCGCGTTTAAGATCCGGGTTACCTACTTCGGTGTATTCTTCCTGCACAATAGGACCGGGAACCAGTTCAAAGAAGCCGGGGCGGTTCAGTGAACGGAAGTAGGAAGCATGCAGGTTCTGGTGTTTGGCAAGTTCGTACTTCAGCGTAAGACTGGGCAATACATCCGTGTATACCTGGTTGCCGTTGGGACGTGGCTCACCTTTGGGGAACAGCATATGATATCCCTGGTTGGTATGTTCTACACGTACGCCGCCGGTTACTTCGAGTGAGGACGCTTTGAATTTGAACATACCGTAGCCGGCAGCGGTTTTTTCGGATGCGTCGTAGGTCAGTGCATTATCAACCGAACCGGTTGGGTTTTGTAATTCCCATTTGATGTCTGTGTAGCTGTTAAAGTCTTTGCCATATACATCGTTCACGTTAAGTGGTTTGAATACATAGTTGTTGACGAAACTGCTTCTTTGTTTATCGCGGTACAATCCACCGGCGGAGAAATCGACTTTTGTACCGGCGATTTTTGCCGTATAGGTAAGATCTGCATAACCGGCAATATCATTATCTGTATTGCGTTCCCAGCGACGGGTGGCCTGGTCTATGGTATTGCGTGTTTCCTGGAAGTTTTTTCGTACGCCATCTATACTGATAGTGGTATTGTCAGGCACTTCGTTCTGTGCGGAGGAAGCTACAGCCGACCATTGCAACTTTAGCCTGCCGGGGATGAGCTTATGCTCGCCATGCAGTGTAGAGTTGAAGATCCGCTGATTTATTTTCCTGGAACGGTCTTTAAATGTGATCTGGGCATTCCCGGCGGCAGGATCAAACTCGGCATTGGAGATATTGGTGGTGATACCTGAACGGGTCTGGTAGCTTTGCAGGTTCATGTAGGAGGTGTAGAGCGATACTTTATTGTCGTCGTTAAAGGCATAATCTACCTTGCCATGAAGGCCACCTCGTTTTTGTTGCTCGCTGTACTGGCGGTTTTCCATACCGGTGATCACCTGGATTTTATCTGTCTCCACAGCAGCAGCATTATAAAAAGTGCTGGTAGTGCCACGATAATTGTTCTGGAAGCTACCTGCCAGGATTACGCCCAGCTTATTATCAAAGAAGCGCTGACCAACGGATAAACCCGCTACCACATTGGGTGCAAAGTTTTTAGGCTGATAGTTCAGGGTACCGGTGGCAAAATCGGCGGGAGTAGCTTTGTAGTTTTTGCCATTGATTTCATAAGGTGATTTGCCGCGGATGCCGCCGGCGTCAAAACCGGTGTAACCTTTATCGAGGAGTATCTGGCTGTAACCGGTGGCGATGTTAGCATTGACAGACAGCTTATTGGGTGCATCTTTCATGACCATGTTGACCACGCCGCCAATGGCATCACCTTCCATGTTGGGCGTTAATGTTTTGTATACTTCCAGGCGTTCCAGCAGTTCGGATGGGAAAAGATCCAGCGGAACATAGCGGTATTTATTATCCGGACTGGGTATTTTCACGCCGTTGATCAAGGTGTAGTTGTATCTTTTATCCATGCCGCGGAGAATGGCATACTGTCCGTCGCCATTGCTGCTGCGTTCTATGGATACGCCGGAAACGCGCTGGATCACGTTGGCCACCGTTAAATCGGGTGATACCTCTATGGCGGCGCCGGATACCACGTTCATGATTTGTACCGACTGTTGTTCCAGCTTCCTGGCTGTTTTTTCGGTAGATCCTTTGGTGTTGGCAGAAACTACCACCTCGCTGAGACTCTTGCTGTTGCGGTCGCTCAGGTAAATGGCGATATGCGGATTGTCTTTCTCCGTTACTGTTACCTGTTTTGTTAATGTTTTGTAGGTAAGATGGGAAATAACGAGGGTAAACTGCCCTGGTGTTACCTTTTTGAATTCGAAGGAACCATCCAGGCCGGTAAGGGCTACCAGTTTGGTTTGTTCCAGTATAACGGTAACGCCTACCAGCGGTTCCCCGGTTTTCTGATCGTAAACATGTCCTTTCAGACCATCCGCTTTAGCGATGGCGGTGCTGAGCAGCAGACATAAAAACGTTTTTAAAAGTGTCTTCATTTTTAATGAATTTGATACCGTTCGAGTTAGTTGCAAATGGTATCGCAAATGTGATCTGCCGCGTAAAAAATTGCAAGAAAGTGCCGTAAGCAAAACGTATACAGCGTTAACAAGCGCGTAAACAAAGCGTAATCAGCGTATACAAATGAACTGTAAGTAGTTGATAGTTAACTATT
Source organism: Chitinophaga hostae (assembly GCF_018224885.1). GTDB lineage: Bacteria > Bacteroidota > Bacteroidia > Chitinophagales > Chitinophagaceae > Chitinophaga > Chitinophaga hostae. The sequence goes on from NZ_JAGTXB010000020.1 coordinate 162,004, forward strand.
TATTTGTAACAAGAACCGCCATTACCATTATGTTAACAAGCAAAAAGCAGAAAGTGTAAAGCAAAAAGCTATTGTGGCGAATGATCAAACGGATATGAAATTTTGGGCTTAATCATTCGCTACAATAGCTTTCTGCCTTCTGCTTCCATAACTCATAATTCTTTCACAGTCCATGTACAAAAGTGTTGAGGGTATCGCCTTCGGGGATGTTTAATTTTTTCCGCAGGCGGTACCTGGCTACGCGTAAGCTATCGGGTGAAATCCCGAGAATGGTAGCCATATCTTTTGAGTCCATATTCATTTTATGGAGGGCCAGCAATTTGATATCGTTGGTGGTAAGATCGCTGTAGCGTTCATTGAGTTTATCAAAAAACACCTGGTGTACCTGTTCAAAGATGCCGGTAAATTCTTTCCATTGTTTTTCGTGATTTACGTTCTGGTTTATTTTCAGCACCAGTTGCTGCAGTTGTTTTTTCTGGTCCCGTTTTTCTTCCTGTACCATCAGTGAGAGGGTATTTCTCAGTTCATCGAGGAATTGGTTGCGTTGGATCACGTCGAGGGTATGGGTGGCCAGTTGTTTGCTTTTCAGTTCCAGCTGGTCTTTTTGCACGCGGTTGATCTCTGCATTTCTTTCCGATACGGCCTGGGCCTGGCTGATCTTCAGTTTTTGCCTGGAAATGGTGAGCAGGCAAAGGATCACCAGGAGTACTACTACAATCACTACCGCGGTGTAGATGATGCGGTTTATCTGATGGCTGTTTTCCAGCTGTATGATCTCATCATTCTTTTTGTTGGTATCATAAATGATCTGGAGGAAGCTCATTTGCTGGTTATTTTGGGCCGAATATATTTCTGCGAGGCATTTCCGGCTCCACTCCATATAATGGTAGGCGCTGTCGTTGTGCCCGAGCAGGTTGAATGTTTTGGCAATATCCTTACAGGCTGCGGCTTCCTGGTATTTGTTGTTGGTTTGTTGGGCGATGGCCAGGGCTTCCTTTGAATACGGCATACTTTGTTTGTAGTTACCTGTTTTCCGCAGCACATCACCTATATTATTAATGATTTCAATACCTGCCATGCGCTCATGATGCAGTTCGTAGAGTTGCAAGGCGTTGCGGAAGTAGTAAAGGGCGGTATCGTATTTTTCCAGGTCCTCGTGGATGGTGCCCAGGTGTTCATAGATCCCGGCCATGCCGAAGGTGTCGTGCACGCCCTGGTATTGTTTCAGCGCCAGTTGCTGGAAATAGAGGGCGCTGTCGTATTGCTGTTGTTTTTCGTAATGGTGCCCGATATAACCGTATGTTTCTGCGATGCCGGCCCTGTCATTTATTTGTTGGTACAGCCGCAGGGCTTTGTCGTGCTCATTTTTAGCGGCCTTTTTATTAATATTACGATAATACAGCAGCCCCATATCATTGAGGGTGGCGGCTTCTGCGGCTTTCTGCCGGTTGGCGGAAAAGAGAGTGGCAGCCTGCTGGTAATATTCCAGCGATTTGGCATAGTGTCCGAGGGTGAAGCAGATCTGTCCCATTTGTTGCAGGCATTTGCCTGCACTTACCTCGTCGTTGTTACTTACCGCCTGGTCGTGCATTTTACGGAGGGCCAGGAAGGCCGCATCGGGCGATTGCTGGCTCAGTTTCTCCGCTGCCTGTAAACGCAGCTGCAGGGAGTCCTGTCCGGCGATACCAGCCATAGGGAAGATAAGCAGGCATAGAACGATTAACCGGAAAAAACGTTTCATTTTATGATAACACGGTATAATTAAGCATAAATAATCCGCAAAGAATGTTTTTTAGTATTAACTGTATGTTACCAAACGGTTAACCGCCGACATAAAAATGCTTGCGTTCCGATAGTATTTTATATATTATTGTGGCGGCGGTTATTTTTTTTGACCCGAAAATTAGTCCAGTTTAAAAAACGATTATGAAAAGAAAATTCTTATTTACCATGCTCTTAGCTGGTGGATTTTGTGCAGCAAACGCCCAGGAGAAAGCTAAACCTGAAGATACAGAGGTATATACCCCGGTGCCACCGGAAGTAACGCCCGCCAAAAAAGCCGGTGCCGCACCTTCTGATGCCATCGTATTATTCGACGGGAGCAACCTGGACCAATGGGTAATGGCCGACGACCGCGACAAGCCCGCTGAATGGCTGGTGGGAAAAGGCATCCTTACCGTTAACAAAAAGGTAGGCAATATCGAAACCAAAAAAGCCTTTAATAACTACCAGCTGCATATTGAATGGCGCGTGCCTTCCAATATCACCGGCAGCGGACAGGCCCGCGGCAACAGCGGTGTTTTCCTCGCCTCCCTTGGTAAAGGCGATGCGGGTTACGAATTACAGGTATTGGATTCCTATAAAAATAAAACATATACCAACGGACAGGCAGGCAGCATCTACAAACAGTTTGTGCCGTTGGCCAATCCAACACTGCCTCCCGGCGAATGGAACACTTATGATGTAGTGTGGAATGCACCGGTATTTGGCGCCGATGGCGCATTGGTAAAACCTGCAAAAGTAACCGTGATCTTTAATGGGGTAGTGGTACAGAACGATGCAGAGCTGAAAGGACCTACACAGTATATCGGACAGGCAGCGTATCGTCAGGCACATGGCGCCAGCCCGATTAAACTGCAGGCACATGGGGATAAGAGCGAGCCGCTGAGCTTCAGGAATATTTGGGTGAGAGAGCTGTAGGAGTGGAGTTGATAAAAAGAGATTTACTGAACTTCATAAAAGG
>NZ_JAGTXB010000021.1 GCF_018224885.1 Chitinophaga hostae
AAGCGAAACAAAACACTAAGAAATATAAGATAGATTATCTTGATAGACAGGCTATTCTTGACCGGGCTAAAGAGCTAAAAACATCAAAATTTACGGAAATCCTCAAAGACTACTACCTTAAAGAAATAGCTTAACCTTTAACTACTTTATTATTTTCATATAAGGAGACAATATCCTATTTAAAGATTAAAACTAGTCATCCTCAACTTTCAATAATTCCAATTCTTTAGGGTACCTAGTCCGTTCTTCATACTTTGCAATACCGGATTCATTAAAATGTTTCTGAGCCAACCCGGCAATAATAAATCCTGGAAGCAATAAATACAGGGCTGTGGTTACGATAGTAAGCGGCCAATTTGATTTAACATAATTCAAAATTACATCCATAATCTTCGGATCATTGGGGTTTGTTAACCAGATAATAAAATAAATTAAAATAGGAATACATATTGCTAGGGCAAAGTAAATCCACTGCCGAATACGCCACCAAAGTACTCGTCTTCTTAGATATTTATCTCGTTTCTCCTGGATATGCTTATTTTGAATTATAATTTTCTCCCTCTTCAATCTTGTAACAGCCCCCGATAATTCAGAATTTGCTTCGATTGTTTCATTTAACTTAGCCCTATCCGCATCTATTGTTTTCCGTTCACGTTCTAAGTCTTCAGTTCTAAATTTAAAAGAAGCAACTAAAGTATCAATAAGCTGTTGCTGATTTGCTTCCTTCTGCTTTTGTAGCTCAACGATCCCCTGCAACTTATCAACAAACTCTTTTTCATCTTCTTCTGCGATACTATTCAACTCCTCTAACTCGGTGAATGACCTTATTGCGATACTCCTTGAGATATACACTATATCCTCATCCTTAATTTTTTCTTTTGCGTACTTACGAATATTGTCTTCCAATTCCTTAATGACTGCACCATGTGGTAAAGCATCGTTAAGTGTGGAAGAAACGAGTCTAAATAATCCAATATTAGCCATCTCACTAACCCCTAAGGCGCCTTTTATAATCGGCGATGAAAGCCACAGCATATTGAGTAGGTCTTCCGCTTTTATCATAAGCGGAAGATGACCATTTGAAAAGTTAAGAGACCTTCTTCTACTCGAATTATTTACAAACCAACAATTAACTTTAGAAAACTCGTGAATATTTTTCTTTCGCTTATCTTTTACGTAGGCTAAACATGTTGCATCATGTAGCGCTGCAAATGATGTATGTCTAACTTCCTTTAATTTTTCGTAATCATCAGAAAATTTTGCTGTATTCTCATACTTGTCAACATTAGGGATAAGTATTATGTTCTCCTTTTCCAATAAATTTGGTACTTCCTGTCTAATTCTCTCAAGATCAATTTTGGTCAAATTTCTACGATGGCAAGCATTATAGATATCTTCAGGATCTACCAACCTACTAAAAAAAGTAGAGTCAAACATATCTACTTTAACTTTTAACAACTGATCTATTTCTCTTAATGTTATTTCTAATACAGTGTATTTATACCCCAGCCGACTACCAAGTTCCAATAATTTCTTGCAATTAATTGTTGATCCTGAGGTATTTAAATCTAATAAACTTATGATAAAATTTGTATCTAACACTAATTCCACTCCCTTAGTAAGGGTTTTAGGTTCATACTCTAAATATGTAGAAAGTATTGAGCCTATATAAACAGATTGAAGCACTCTATATAAGCCTGGGACTGATCTTAAAAAATTTACAAACCTAGCCTCTACTGTATTATCAGTTGCTTCAACTTGGTATTTTTTATTAATATATTTACCTAATGAATATTTACCTTCCTCGATAAAGGTATAAATTGATGAACTAGGTTTATCTATACCCTCTTCTTTAAGGAAATCCTGATAGATTTCCTCTAAGGAAAGAATCTCGCTCTCTTTTTTGGCTTGTTCTTCGTTGTAGTCATCAAAAACATATTCTCTTATAAGAAAAGAGCCATCAAGGTGAAACTTCGCTTTTGTTTTTTCAGAGGTATTAACTTCCTTTTCAATTTTCTCCAATATTTTCCTTAATATAGGGTCGGGCATATCGAGTCCAGTATCACCACTGACAAATTCTTTAATTTCGCTTAAGTCCTCTCCCCTAAATTTTCCACTAGCACACATCCTGGCCAACCCCCTTTTTACGATAGGCACAAAAATATCCTCGAAATTGTTAGAAATTACACCAGTATTGTAAATATGTGCTAATAGACTATAGGTGACTATTTGTTTATTCATATGGGGTTGCTCAATTATTTATTTCATAAATTTAAAGGAAGGAAGAGTATCTTATCTATAGTTTCTGTCTGACACTTCATTACCTTATCCTTATTAGGAATTTAAATATTAACTATCATTTGTTGAGGGAATAATGCTTCTCTGTATCTAATAAGATATATTGATGTACATCCTCTACATTTATACTAATTACTCACACAACAGACAATGGTTTTCAAGTTAAGCAAAAAGTTAGAAAAAACGCTTCTTACAACAAACAAGTTTTATATTTTTTCAATAAGAGAAATTAGAAGTGTACCCCTTTTTTCCTAGCCTCTCTTTTTCTCCTTCTATTATATCCTTCCAAGGTTAGTTCATATGGCAGAAAACTAGTATAATGCTCGGTTTTAAGGAGCTCGTTTAACACATTAACAATTTCTTCTATTGCTAATGTGGAGGAAAAGTTTTTACTGGATTCCACTTCCATCTCAAACAGTCTCTGTGAAGCGTTAGGATCTTTCTGAATTATACTATTTCTAGCCCGCTCACATTTATTGTATCTCGTTATACTTGTATTTAACGTTTGCTTCAAGTTGAGTATTTTCTCTATCCGATATAACGGGAACCCTACTTCGCTACCTTTAATCTTCACTTTCTTACTGTCAATAAAGGCAATCCCTCGGCCTTTAAGAACAGTATAACCCAATTCTTTCATCCTTGCACCAAACTGATCAAAGCTGTTAACCTCAATCAAAGTTTGTCGTATATCCCTCTGTAGTTGGTCTTTCCTTGAATCATTCCGGGGTAATAGCCGCTCATTTGGAGATAAAAAAGGCTTTGGACTTAACACTTCTTGCAGATGATACTGCTTTTCTAATCTCCGGCAAAGAGCTGCCATCCGCTTATAACTATTACTATCGCTGGCTGCTTTTCCATCAAGGCCAACCCGATTAGCCACTAAATGTATATGCTGTTCTGTGGTATCCTTATGCAATACACAGATATATTGGTTATCGGCTACCCCGAATTCCTTCGCACATTCATGACCAATTTCCTCCAATTGATTCCGGCTAAGGGATTCACCTGGTGCCAGCCTGAGCGAAAAATGGAATACCGGCTTCTCTACCCGCCTACTTAATTTCGCCACATCTCTGAATTGTTGGGCCAACTCTTTAGGGTTGCCAAAGCACCGGTTATAGGATAAAATTTTGGCCCGGCCCTGATGCTTTAGGCCGTCTTTCTGTGAAAGATCGGCCTTTTGTTTTTCGGAAAAATCCTTTTTATCATTCAGGCAATATTGAATACAGCCCAGGAAAGAACTTCCCGTACCTACATAACCTATCATAGGAAATATGCTTTTATTTGTTCCGCCAATGCCTTTAGATCACCGGATTGTACTTTCAATTCCGATAGTTCTTTTAGGGATAATTGCTCTATTCCGTTCCTTATTCTGGCAATTTGATTGAGGTTAGCAGCAAGATGGTTTAGTGTACCGGTTAACTCTAATACCTCTTTAGGAAACACCTTTTCCCGTCTGTCAATTTTTCCAGCAACACCCATTTTCCGTAGGTATTCTGATATAGTTAGATTAGAAGCACTGGCTTTAGCTTCAATAATGGATCGTTCCCACTGATTACATTTAATAGCCAGGAATTGATCTTTTTTGATCCCTTTTGAGGGTCTGCCAACTTTCTTTTTGGTTTGTTTATTCTCCTGCGTCATAGTCAACTTCACTTTAGATTTTTGAATGCGATAGCATGAAAAAAGCTACTCACTGAATGCGGTAGCATGAGGTGAGCCAGTAGTTTTGGTTTTACCAAAACATAGCTGGCTGCCTAAGCGATTCAAAGCCTTTTACTTTTCCGGTAGCTTTCTTTTGGGGTGTGGTGATGGCTGACAAGCCAATCGTTGAAATCCTTATGTCCCTGATAAAAAATACTGCGATCTACATAGAGGCTACTATTCCAATTCAGGGCTAATTGGGTATTGGTGGTACCGGCGGCATCTCGATCCAGAAACAGTTGAATTTCCCCGTGCCGTTCCATAAGTGTGCGGCTCCTTTCAAAAAAAGAAAGTGAGTTAAGAACAAGACAATTTGACGGTAATACCGCACGATCAGAGGCTGCAACAAAAGACAGGAAACTAAAAAAGCCTTCAAATACGGAAACCTGTTCCATGCGGTTATTAATAAAGGTTACATCTTTGGGAGAGCTGCTGCCCTTAAAATGTTCGCTTCGCAGCTCATAGCCGCCGGCATCATTACGGAATCCGATTACAGTATGCTTCTTACCGTATAAGAGAAAATCCACCTCCTCACAAAAATGGCGGGCAACCTCCAGGTGTATTCGCCGTTTTTGAATATAGTCCAATAAGGCGGGGCTGGTCAACTGGCGGGTGGTTAGCAGTACAATTTTATCTTCTTTCTTTTCATTAGCAAAAGTAGTAGGCTGGTGAAAAGAAAAATCCGGGACACCACGTAAGGTCAAACGATGCAAAAGATCAGAAACGGAACAATTAAAGTATAGGATTCCAAAGTCTATAAGATTCCCTCCTTGGCCAATTCCATGGTCAAACCAGTTATTCTGCCGGCGGTTGATCTTAAAAGAAGGCGTTCGTTCTGTCCTTAGTGGGGATAAATACCAATAATCGTAATTATTAATCTTTTGGGGATGATGACCAAGGGTGGCCAGGTAATCAACCAGATCCAGCCGCTTGGCTTCTTTACATGATAACTTTACCATACTGCACAATTTTCAGGTTCACAAATGATCATATACAGAAAAGGCCCGCAGGCAGGGCTGTTTATTAAACAACCATGCTTGCGAGCCTCTTTAAATCTTCCATAAAAAAGTTCGAAAAACGTACCGAAGGGGTCACCTTAAAATAAAAGCCTTCAAGTCTTTGGATTTGAAGGCTTTTTTGTTCTCGTGTTTATCTTCCATTTTCATTCTCGACTTTTAAATGTTGATTACTAGCAACAAAACAAGTTTGAGTACATAAAAGCAATGACAACTAATTAGAGCGTATCCATATTTTTTATGAAAAAATTGCGATTCTTTTTCAACTCAATAAAACCACATTTCTTGTAGAAAGCGTTCAATTTCTTCTGGGCTTTCTGCTTTTGATTCTCCAGTAAATGCAACTCCATTTTTTCTTTTAGTTCTTTGCAATCCCCTAATACATGATCGCCTTCAAATTGTTTAGGAAAACTTTTTAAAACAATGAATCCACATTTACCTCTAAAATGCTCTATAAGTCCTTTTACTATTCTTTCCCCCATCCCATTATTTCTAAATTTTGGGAAAATGCCAAAATCATGAATGACTAAAATGTTTTGTTGAAAGGACTCCCCTATTTGGTCTATAATTTTATCATTAATTTCTCCAGTATCACAATCAATTATCGCCTCTCCTATTTCAATTGTGTTCATCGATCTATCGAAAGCATCAAAGATATTTATGCTATTATTGATTGCAAACGCCACATTGTAATAATGAAGAGCAAAATATCCAACTTTATCCTCCTTTCCTTCTCCGCCATCTTCCTTATATCAGCGTCTATCTCTTCTACACAACATGTTTCATCATCTGGATTGAAATTCAAAAGAACATTAGAACGATAATTCAGCCATAATAAATAATCCATTTCTATTCAAATTTGGAACAAATTAATAATATGTTGAAAAGCCTTCCTCTTAGTTTTGTGCTAATCCGTTGACAACAACTCCATCAATTTGTAATTAATAAAATAGGTTGTTCTCCCTATCTTTTGTGGTCTCACAATACCGGCATCTGACAATTTTTTCAGCCAACCGGAAGCTGTTTGTCGGTGAGCTATCTTTTTCGTTTCTAGCAAGTCGATTTTCAAATAAGGTAATGTAAACATCAACTCTAACAGATCACGACTAAAAGAGGAGCCTAAAACCTGTTTCATTCTTTTCTCCATTTCTCCTTTCAGTGAAAGTATGTTTCTTATTTTCTTTGTCGTTAGCTGCGCAGTTTCTATTATGGCGGTGAGCATGTACATAATCCAATCATGCCAATTCCCTTTTTCCGTTACTCCCCGAAGCAATTGATAATATTCGGCCTTGTATTTTACTATATATGAACTGAGGTATAAAACAGGTTGTGATAACAATTGCTGCTGCACAAGGTATAAACCATTTATAATACGGCCCGTCCGACCGTTACCATCTGAAAACGGGTGAATAGATTCGAATTGATAGTGTATCAAAGCCATCTTTATCAACGGGTCTAGCGGTGAAGCATCAGGATCGTTGATAAACCGTTCCAAGGCCGCCAGCTTTTCCCTTAATACGTCCTCACAACATGGCGGGGTATAGATTGTTTCGCCATTAATGGCATTTTTCAAAGCTGTACCCGGTGTACTTCTAATACCGGATCTATTTTGTTTGATGACCTGAACGATTTCAACCATCAGGTTCGTGAGTAATAGATTTTTTTGTGCCCGCATTTTTTGCAAACCATCATACAGCGCTTCCCGGTAGCTCAATACCTCTTTTGCTGCATGGGTGGCTATCCCTTCTTCCGTTGCAGCTTTATACAGTTCGTCCTGAGTGGTTACAATATTTTCAATAGCAGAACTGTCTCTACTTTCCTGGAGCGCAATTGTATTGATTAACAATTTGGGGTCTGGCAAAGAGGCGCAAAGGCCATTTAATTCACCCAAATACCGGGATGCTTTAGCAAGATGTCTTAGTATATCCTGAGACTCTATAAAATCAGCCGGGGGGAGATTTGGCAAGTCATTATAGGGTATATTTCTATTGTAAGCCATTATGTTGTTTTTTCACTTTAAATTCATCATTAACTTCCGATCTTATTGATTATTTCGACATCAACTATATTTAATGATGAAAATAATAATTTTTTTCGACATAAAAACTAAGCAATGCTGAAATACAGGCTATATAAGTGAATTAATGTCGAAAAATATTATTTCTTCATCATAAAACCTCCCGATAGTGGTAGGCTACTTCCCTCCTGGGGTCAGCTATCCAATTGCAATACCTGCAACCCTCTTTAAATCTTCCATCAAAAAGTTCGAAAAACGTAACGAAGGGGTCACCTTAAAGGACATTTCGGTTTTATGACTGGAATGTCCTTTTTTTATTTCTGACTACAGTTCTGTGTCGACACATCAAAATTGCTAACATTCCAAATTTTCCAAATTTTCCTCCAGCGATTTTAGCTTTTTAAAGAATTTAACTTTGTAATACCAATGACCACATATAAGTGATATAGCCGTTGCAAGCGCACAAGTTATAAAAATGGTTTGTATGGACGGATACCAGTATGTTATGAATAGTTTAATAACGGCATAATAGAACGCAGGATACAAAAACAGATAAATAACGTTAAACATCAAATAGAATCTTTTGAAACCCGTAATAGTCTGTTTAAGGGTCACCTTTATACTGTCACCATTGTACATAGTAAATATCTTTTCCTGCTTTTTATAAACCCATATAGTAACAATACAGTAAAGGACCATTATAATCAGGTATACTATAGTCGCCATAAAACCGGTCAGGCTGTGCAGGTAAATACCCTTAATTAGTTCAATAAGGACAACTGCGGCCAGTACACTAATAAAAAATTGGATAGTAAACTTGCCGATCTTTCTCCAATAAATACTTTTTGAATGCATTTCGCCTAATGTCTCTGTTGCGTTCATAATAATTTGCTTTAATTTTTCCGGTGAAATTTTTTGTTGTTGAAATTCTTTATCGTGGATAGTGTTCCAGTGCGTTTTAAATTCGTCTAGTTCCATATTATAAGTTGTTTACATTTATCGTCAATTTGGTACGTATTTTATTTAGCTTGAACCCAACATTTGATTCCGAAAGTCCCATCACCCCGGCAATCTCCTTATAGGAATAATCGTCCATATACAACATGATAATGGCTCGGTCCACCTCTGGTAGCTTTTTTATCGCCTCATACATTTTGAGTACCCGCTCGTTCTCTTCTTTATTGTCTATAGCAGCTATCTCAAACGCATTATTATCAAGATCAACAAATTTTTCCCGTTTAGTTTCTTTTCTACGCCGTGTTATAGCATTATTAAGGGCTATCCGGAAGATCCATGTTGAAACTTTTGAGTCGCCGTTAAACGAGCCATAAGCTCTCCAAAGCTGTAATACGATGTCCTGAAAAAGGTCCTCTTTATCCTCCCGGCTATTGCAATACATGTTGCAAACTTTTAGAATAAGGCCTTGGTTATTATTTATTAATAAAATGAACTGCTCTTTCAATTGCTGATATTTATATAATTAGTCGCATGGAATTGGAAAATCTTAGCGGATGTTAAATTAATTTTTTGCAACCAGTTATTTAGCTCCTTTAAGGACGGAAAGGGATTTTTCAATACGGGATATGCTATTGAACTTGGGTTAAACTGGAAAAGAGTATCTGTTTACAAAACGCGTATTAAGTGCAGTGGAAAGAGCTACGACGTGTTGCTCAATATGGAGGAGAAAGAGTTCACGCAGGAATTACTGATTTTAAAGGGAACAGGCTTCTGTTTAATGATTACTTCAAAAACCGCATCGTCCATTGGAGTGGCGGTATTACATAAAGTGTGTTGGTAAAAAGTTTTTTAACTTTAAACTGTCAACATAATATGGAAAAGCAAAATTTTGATCTCGAAGCCTTCAGGAAGCAAGCGGCGAGCCATTTGAAAAACGGAGATACGCTTTTGGGAAAAAACGGCGTGTTAACGCCGTTACTGAAAGAGTTCCTTAAGGGAGCCCCGGATGGCGAGTTGGAAGCGCATATTGAAGATGAAGGCGAGGCCAACCGAAAGAACGGTAAAGGCCGTAAGCAGGTAAAAAACGCCATCGGATCTGTGGATATTAACCCGCCACAGGATTGCAAAAAATTGAGGAACTGACTTTACATTTAATTCAACAGCAAAAGGAGATTGAAGCATTAAAAGATCGAATGAAAGTGCTGGATGCCAAGTAAAAAATTCCAGGCACTTGTACCAGCCTCTCCCCCGTTCTTAATTAACGAATTCCGTACAATTACCTGCTATTATTTATTCATGGAAAGCCTCTCCCCATTGGGAGAGGCTTTCCGTCATTATGCTGTTAACGCAGATTACTGGCAGAAAGGTACGCCGGGATACCCGTTAGCATTGCTGTTTACACCCATAAAGGTGTTGGTCAGGATATCGTAACGAGCATACTGAGTACCGTTAAAGATGTACAACTGCGGTGTAGGATAATGCCAGGTATCAACATAAGTTGCATTGAAGGTACTGAAAGGCACACCTGGATAACCATTGGCGATGCTGTTTACACCCATGAAAGTATTTGTCAGGATGTCGTAACGTGCATACTGCGTGCCGCTGAACAGATACAGTTGTGGCGTTGCATAATGCCAGGTATCTACATAGGCGGCGTCAATGGAGCTGAACGGAACACCAGGGTAACCATTCGCAATACTGTTAAGGCTTTGGTAGGTATTAGCCAGGATATCATATCGGGCATATTGATTACCGTTAAAAATGTACAATTGCGGCGTGGCGTAATGCCACGTATCAACATAAGCAGCATCGAAGTTACTGAAAGGCACACCAGGATAGCCATTGGCAATACCGTTAAGGCTTTTGTAGGTATTGGTGAGCACATCATAACGCGCATACTGATTGTCATGGAAAATGTATAACTGTGGCGTGGCGTAATGCCAGGTATCTACATAGGTAGCGCTATAACAGGAACCTGCTGCTTTGGCGCTGATGCCCGACTCCAACGTAGTGGGTGTTTCTGCAGATAATGAATCTTTCATGTTGCTTTTCTGGCAGGATTGGTTAACGAATGCCAGGGATCCTCCGAGGATCAATACAAACAGTTTTTTCATGCTTGAGGGATTGGGTTTAAATGAGTAAATAAAAGTTTTGCAGGATTATTAAATGCTGCTACATTAATAGGCCATATAAGGGATGTACATGGTTAACGAAATCACGATTTCAGTAAAACGAAACTATGCAAAAAACAGCGATAAGAACAAAAGATTTTTTACTGGATAAGCAGAAAATCGGGGGAAATATCAGCCTTCATATTCTCATTTAATCATTACTAGTTTGGTGAAGATCTAATACAGGTACATTATAATTTTCTGTCCCAAAAAACAAAGACAATAATATACCTGTAATTAACGAACATTAGTGTGACGCTGCTTTCAATCCAATGATAGAAGCTATCAATGTTATTATAAAAAACATCCTCCAAAAATGGGCAGGTTCATTAAAAATAAAGATTCCCATCAGGGCAGTACCTACTGCGCCGATACCTGTCCACACGGCATAGGCAGTTCCCAGGGGAAGGCTTTGCGTGGCTTTCATCAGTAAAAGCATACTGGCTACCAGTGAAAACAGGAAAGCACCGTACCACAAATACATAGCGGTGCCGGCAGACTCTTTCGCTTTTCCGAGGCTGGAGGTAAATGCTACTTCAAAAAGGCCAGCTATAATTAAAATAATCCAGTTCATGATCATCAATTTTAGGATAGCAAGTTCGCATCTTACCGGCAGCAAAAATTTTACAAATGATAAAAATTAGTTTGTCTATTTCAATCCGGACCTGATCCGGCTCAAGCTAACCTGCGTCATACCGAGGTAGGACGCAATATGACCAAGTTGTACCCGTTGCAGTAATTCAGGATCGGTTGCCATCAATTCCTTATACCGCTCCATGGCTGTTCTGCATTGCCTGAAAATAAGCCGTTCTTCTACTTTTATCAGCTCTTGTTCTGCAAATTTCCGTCCCCAATTTGCGATATGGATATCGTCATCGAACAACTTCCGGAGGTGCTCCGTGTTTAGTTCACGCATAACACATGATTCCAGCAGTTCTATGGTTTCATATCCTTTTTTGTTTTGAACATAATTCTTCATGGAAACGACGGCGTCGCCTTCCTTACCGAACCAGAATGTTATCTCTTCATCGCCAGGATTGGCATATGCCCGCACCATACCTTTCTCTATGAAGTACATTTTTGACTCTATCCTGTTTACCTTAAATAAAACATGTGCTTTAGGATAATTTACTTCGTAGATGTTTTCTTTTAGTAAGGCTTTCGATTTTTCCGGGAGCGGGTATATGTTGTCAATTATATCGTTTATGTGCATAAGGCATTCACATTGAGTAAGTGAATATACATATTATGAGGCCAAATCCGGCGTAAATCAGCACATTGAAAAGCAAAACCGGATTCATGGCTTTGCCGGTTAGTCTATGCCAAAATCACCTGTAAAAGACTTCTCCGGTGTTATTTCATAGTAATCAACACCTAATTTATCAGCTGTAATGCCCATAACAACAATTAAAATCTCATATTTTGTTTTGATACCAGTTTCGTCTATCAGCTCCTGAAAATTCGCGGCACATACCACCGCAATAAACTGTTCCACTGTAATAGCTTCCCAATCATAATCCGGTGCACGGTCGAAGATATTTTTCAGCATCCCGGCAAATTTATTACTGCGACTCCGCTGAGTATGTGGTACCGGCACCTCAAGCTGCAAACTATCTTTAAAAGACGCCCATTTCCCCTGATCATCCGGTGAAATATGGGTGGAGATCCTGTCAGCTAATTTTATCTCATCATCTGCCAAATACAACTGATGAATACTATCTGCTATCTGCTGAAAAATCAGGTCCCGAAGCTCGCTGCTATCATCCGGGACATCCAAATGTCCTGCCACCACATCTGCCATGTTTTGAACCGTCAAAATACCCTCCGCTTCCGCATCAGGAATCTGAATGCGGAAATAGTTTTCAACCGCTACCAATAACGCTACGCTGTCTAATCCCATGGCCAGCTAAATTTATATGCTATCATAAAGATAAGTCATTGTTAAAACGGCCAACTTTCCATGATATTTTATCCCAATCATTTACTACCTTCCCTTTCCAATATACATGATATGTATTTCACCACTCTTCCAGACCATGCTAAACCCGGATTTGATGAAGCATTACATTTCAGTCATTTCAAAAAGCATAATATTATTTTTAATGCGACCAGCAGTTTTAGTCATTGCAACAACCACGTTGGTTGCCTTTCATTCAAAACGGTATTGAGTGGTGAAGAATGGTATGGTATCGATAACCACCGGCTGGCGATCAGACCGGGGAAGTTTCTTATTTTAAACGATGATCAGCGCTATTCGTGCAGTATTGACCACGGAGAAAAAGTAAGAAACCTCTCCTTCTTTTTTAAAAAAGAATTCGCTGCCGATGTGTTCAGAGATACGCTTTTTAACAGTACAGCCCTGCTGGATAATCCTTTTAACGGCGGCGAAAAAGCACCCGAATTTTTCCAGACGCTTTATACTATAACACCCGCATTACAACAGCAGATAACAACCCTTATCCACATGCTGGATATCCGCGGATACGATCCTGTGATGATGGACGGACAACTGGTTTTCCTGTTACGCTATTTAATCCACACACAACAATCAACCACCCGGCTAACCGACCATGTAAACGCCGTTAAAGCAAGTACGAGGAAAGAAATATACAAACGACTCTGTATTGTTAAAGACATTCTGCAGTCTTCTTACATGGAGAGCCCGGATTTAGATATGTTGAGCCGTCTTTCCTGCCTATCTGTTCCCCAACTGGTCAGACAATTCAAATCAGTTTTTCATGCCACGCCTCATCAATATCTCATGCAGGTCAAACTGGAGCATGCTGCGTCAATACTGAAGCAAACGAACAAGCCCATCCACGAAATAACCTGGCGATGCGGATTTGAAAACGTAAGCGCATTTTGCCGCGCTTTCAAATCGGCCTATGGTATGCAGCCGCTTAACTTCAGAAAAAGCGTCCAATAAATTTGAGCATTTCTGCACATATTCCTTCCTCCTGAAGACATAATTTTGGCCTGCCATCATTAATTCACACATATGAAAGGAGTATTATTAGCGGCTATTTTGGCCTGCTGTGTTCATTTCTGCTACGGCCAGCAACAACCTATACCGCTATACGAAGGAGAGGTCCCCAATTCAAAAAAAGCACCCGCTAATTATATAGAAAACACAGATAGCGATGGCGTCATCAGCAAGGTAACCCATCCCACCATCACCGCATATTTACCGCCAAAGGGAATGGCTACCGGAACAGCAGTCATCATCTTTCCCGGCGGCGGTTATAAAGTGGTAGCTTCAGGCACTGAAATCGCCGATATAGCCAAAGCGTTCAATAAGATCGGTGTAGCTGCTTTTGAACTAAAATATCGCTTGCCCAGCGACGATATCATGGCAGATAAAACTATAGGGCCATTGCAGGACGCACAAAAAGCGCTGGCAATCGTCCGCAAAAGAGCCGCAGCATGGGGCATTAATCCTGCCAAAGTTGGATTCATGGGTATCTCAGCAGGCGGACATATCGCATCTACAGCCGGCACTCATTACCAGGCGCCGGTAATCGATAACAAAGAAAAGATCAATCTGCGCCCTGACTTCATGATACTGCTATACCCCGTTATTGTTTTTGACTCACTCATTCCAAGTGGAACGAGAGAAAGGTTGATTGGCCGGTCACCTTCTGCAGCCACACTGGATTTCTTTAGCAATGAAAAACATGTTACTGCCAATACCCCTCCTACGTTTCTCATACATGCGGCAGATGACACCGTAGTACCTGTAAAAAACAGCCTGTTATTTTTCAATGCACTGGCAAACGCAAAAGTAAAAGCGGGCATGCATATTTTCCAGGCAGGTGGTCATGGATTTGATTTAAACAATCCAACCAGCAAAGATAAATGGTTCGACCAATGCAGGAACTGGCTGGAGGAAAATGGTTTTTGAAGATGCCGACAGCTGTGGCTATACTTCCCTGATCTCCTCCTTATAAGCTAACCATTCTTTCATCACGGCCATCTGCAACAGTTGAGTGAACTGTTTGCAACACGATTGATTTACCTCACAGAACAAAGTGAGTTCATCTTCCAGGTGATCCACTCCCATTGTAACCTGCTGGCTCGCTTTGGAATGTTTTTCACATATCACATCCGACAATTCTTCTTTCAGCCGCTTTGCAAATGCTTCTGCCTGAGAAGTAAAGGGACCACCAGGTCTTACAATAAATGTTACCATATGAAAGATATTTATTTAACCCAAGGATACTACGCCCCGATCAGCTGCAAGTTACTTATTAAGTGTTTTCCTATGCGTTTTCAACAAAATCAATTATAAGAAGTAATTTACAAAGCACGAGAGCACCATGTAAATTTTTTCAAGATGAAAATAGCGATACTGGACGACTATCAACATGCCATCAGGCGTCTTGACTGCTTCAAATTACTGGAAGGACAAGATGTTCAGATACTTCATACAACAGAAAAGGATCCGGCATTGCTGGCAGAAAAAATAAAAGATGCCGACATCCTTGTGCTGACAAGAGAAAGAACCAAAATAAACGAGGCCCTTTTATCGCAATTACCCCAGCTGAAAATTATCAGTCAAACCGGTAAAATTTCAGCGCACCTCGACCTGGCCGCCTGTACCAAACATCATGTGGCTGTTGCAGAAGGCATAGGTTCCCCGGTAGCACCGGCAGAACTCACCTGGGCACTCCTCATAAATGCCCTCCGTCAAATTCCTGCTGCTATTGAAGGCATGAAAAAAGGACAATGGCAGATCAACATCGGCAATACTGTTCATGGAAAAACAATCGGTATCTGGGGTTATGGAAAGATAGGTACTATGATAGCTGGTTATGCCAAAGCATTTGGCGCCAAAGTACTCGTTTGGGGAAGTGAAGCTTCTATGGACAGGGCAGTAAAAGATGGCTTCCGGAAAGCTGCCACCAGAAAAGATTTTTTCCGCGATGCCGACGTCATTTCCCTCCATCTTCGTTTAAACGCAGCGACCACCGGCATTGTAAAAGAAGCCGATTTAAATTTAATGAAACCCACGGCAGTATTGATTAACACCTCCCGCGCGGAGTTGATTGAAACTGGCGCACTATTAAGATCCCTGAAAAATGGCCGCCCCGGATTTGCCGGCATCGACGTATATGAAGATGAACCTGTTTACGACACTGCATTTGAGCTGATGAATATGCCCAATGTTGTTTGCACACCACATTTAGGATATGTGGAGAAAGAAAGCTATGAATTGTATTTCGGTAAAGCCTTTGAAAACGTAATGAACTATGTAAATGGTACTCCCACAAATATTGTGAATCCTTTCTAGGCATTATTCCTGGGGACGGATACATCCAATTGGCAAACAATACAGCACCGCCGCCTTCTTTCCTTGATGCATGGCGGGTTTCCAGGCGGGCGTAGCATTATTTCACGAGTCTTATCACCGCCAAATCATCAGTATGATTTAACCCATATTTATGTTCAATTGTCTTCAACTTCATATTCAGCATCTCTTCATTTCCAATACCTGTACTATCATGTAACAAAAAATGTACAGGATCTATTGTTTCAGAGTTTTCAGGAGCAGCCACCCTGGTAAAGGATTCAATACCATCCGTTGCGATACTGATATCGTTCAGGCTGTCAATTGAAATCTTTTGTTGCTGTAACAGGTACCAGGTATCAAAATCCTCTGTTAAATGAAATCCGAGGTAATCTGGTTTGTTATCCTGGTCGAATGAAATGATAGTGCCATTAATACTAACAACGCCATCACCTACTATTAATACCAATCCTTTATCTTCTTTCATATCCGTCAGCAATATGATCAATGTAGTCAACAATTCTTCGCGCTCCAGTTGAAGTTGGTTTTTAACGGCTCTTATCTCTTTAAATAATTCATGAAGGATCGACTTAAGAAGATCGTCCAACGATAATCCAGCACTATCCCGGGCATAAAATTCTTTATAACTGATCGCTTTGCAAATCTTTCTGAGCAACTTACCAACAATGGTGGCAATAAGATAACTGTCTTTCCCCATCGTGCAGCCATCCATTACGGCGCAAATAATTTTGTTGTTGAAAGAGGTATCGAAAAAAAGGTAATCCTCACAATGGTTGATGTGATAGGCACCCATTTGTAATGTGGTATATATCTTCATAAGTTACTATCAAGACTACGACTTTATTTTCTATCACCATTGGACAGAATGCACAAAATCAGGGTAATTTCTCCATCACTTGTCACAGAATTAGGGTAAAATAAGCCGGTTCTTGTCACAAAATTAGGGTAAAATAATCACGAATAAATATAACAAGCTAATAATCACTACAATACACATAAAAATGGTTGCCACGTTTCCGCGACAACCACTCTCTTCAAAAAGCTCATTAAAATGCCGGATCCGCAGGCGTATTCGGATTATCATTTCTCTCCACGAAAGGATATGGGAAATAGTTCCTTTTACGTTCCGCAACCGGGCGCTCAAACCGGCGGCTGTCCTCCAGTTCCTGTGCCCCCATAAACAGCTCTATCCTGCGATGCTGATAAATCAGCTTCAACAGCTCTGTTTCGGTGGCAGCCACTACCGGCGGCAGCGCAGCACCAATTCCGAAAGCATCATCCGATGGTTTCTTTGTCACTACTTTGTTCAGTTCAATCAAACCATTCGGTACATTATGCTGACGGGCATAGCATTCGGCTTTGATCAGCATTATTTCCCCGGGTAAATAAATGGGTACGGAAGATACATTGCTTCTGAAAAAACCATTGATATTGAAACGCGGTTTATTGGAAGGCGGTCTCACAATATAAAAAGGTACCCGCTGATCCACCAGGCTTGGCTGCAAGCCCACCGGGAGACCCATAGAAGAGTCCACCACATTATAAATGTTATTGGTAGCTGTTACCAATGTAAAGATAGGGTTAGTCACCTGCGGATTAAAAGAAAGGGTGGATCTTACCTTCAGGTCTACCTTATTGGCCGCCGCCAGCGCGGTGGCATAATCTCCTGCATACAGGGCATACCTTGCTTTCAGCGCATACAATGTATTGATGATGTTTACACTGTCCGGCGCATATACATCGAAGCTGGCAGATATAGGCGTTGCGGTTACGGCAGTGATGGCGTTATCTAGCGTAGCCACTGCGAGCGTATATCCCTGCTTGCCGGGAATAAATTTCACATCTGTATTAATATTATCCGGCCTGCCACTTCCATCCGGTACCTGCTCCCAGAAATTTGCCTGTATACCTACGGCCAGCGCTTTGAAGATAGCGGCATAACAGATAATACCACTTGCAAAATCTTTCTCAGTAACAATTACATTGGTAGTGCGCAAAATGCTATCTGCTTCATAACGGATCTTGTTGGTAACATTCCAGATACCGGTAACGATCGAATTGGTATTCAAGATGCTGTTACCACCGGTACCTATCTGTGCTTCATCCGTATTACCCGGGTTGGTAACAAATGTTTCACCGGTGAGTAAACTGCCGGCTGCTACGGTAGTGTATAGCAATCCCACCCTATCCTTTACGTACCAGGCTTGCAGGCCTACGGCATCGTTGGCAAGCGTAATGGGGGTGCTGTATGCCTCTTTCGACGATGGTCCTGACGGATCCCGGTAATCCTTTTTACAGGCGGCGAGTGCCAGGAAAAATGCAGCGTATAACAGGCTGTATTGAATATATCGTTTCATAATGTCTTTTTTAATGGGTTTAGAATTTTGCACGCAATGACAGGTTATAACTTCTCGGAATAGGTACGGCGCCAAAGTCAATCCCTCTCAATACGGTACTTTGTCCTGCAGCATTTAACTCCGGATCATATCCTTTATAGTTATCCCATGAAATAAGATTTCTGCCGCCCAGGCTAACGGATAAATCGCTGAACCCCTTCAGTTTCCCGAAGTCATAGCTGAGCGATACTTCCCGCAGTTTTACAAAAGATCCATCATCAATTCTCCACTCCTGTATGTTGTAGTTACCTGCAATAAACCCACGTGGTAATATTCCCTTGTCTTCCATTTCTGCTATTTTCCCGTTATCCACACCCTGACGGGTACGAAAGTCGGCATTAAATACGTCTACTCCCTGTACCGCATCCAGCTGTATATGTAACCCCAGCTTTTTATACTGAAGATCGGTGGTGAAGGTGGCGGTATACTTCGGGTTGGGGTCACCGATTTTTTTATTGAGCGCCGCTATTTTGGCAGGCGGCAAACCAGTGGCCGGATCGCGTGCAACCGTATACGTTAGCGGAGAGGTTTGCGTACCACCTTCTGTTACCGGGATACCAGCCGGATTTTTCAACATGTTGCCATTCTCATCACGGGCAAAGAAAGTACCATAGAAGAAGCCGATCGGCTCTCCATTGGCAATGCCTATGGGCGCGCCCCCAACGGTATTATACAAGATCAGCGACTGGCCAATGTCTACCGCCTGGTTCTTGTTCCGGTTATAGATTGCCGTGAGACTCCAGGTAAAATCTTTTGTTTTTACCGGCGTGGCACTCAACATCACTTCCACACCTTTATTTTGTAAGGTACCAATGTTATTAAGGTAGAAAGAATAACCATTGGTGGGTGCAATAGCACGGCTGATCAACAGGTCTTCCACGCGTTTGTGATAATAGTTAACGGACAGGGATATACGACTATCCAGGAATGCCATATCCGTTCCTATTTCCAGTTCTTTTTGCTTTTCAGGTTTTACGTCCGGGTTGGTGTAGGTGGAGGGCGACTGGAACGCAGAAGCGCCTATGAATGCAGAAGCGATATAGGTATTATAGCGACCATAGGCCGGTATGCCCGTAAGGTTGCCGGATTCTCCATAGGCAGCGCGTATTTTCAGCAGATCCCACCACCTGGCTATGGACGAATTGGTCCAGTAGTCGGCCCCCGACAATACATAGCTACCGCTTACTTTGGCATACAGCTGGTTTCTTTCATCCACTCCAAATACAGAAGAACCATCCATACGAAGCGCACCGGTCAGAAACAGCTGATTGCGGTATTTGAAATTCTGTTGGATATACTCTCCGGAAATAGATACTTCTGTTCGCTGATCTGCACCGGGAATAATAGTGGTAGCCCTGTCGGATGTTTGCACAAAAGGCGGCAAACCTCTTCCCTGTTCCAGGGTATAATGCATGCGCTGGTATTGCACAGAGTAACCCACCTGTGTAACGGAACTCAGCTTATCATTGATATCCCAGTTGTAGGTGGCATTCAGATCATGGTTGATCATGAAAGAATTATTATTACCTGCGCTTGCGTAACCATTCTGGGCGGGGTCCAGTGAAGGCCCGCCGCCGTAAAAGCCGGGGCTTACAAAATAGGCGAAGGCAGGCATAAACGTAGTACCTTCCTGGTTATAATTATCTATTCCCAGGCGATAGTCTATGGTTAAATTTTTAATTGGGCGCAGCTTAATACCCGTACCGGCAATGATCCTTCCCACATGTTGCTGTTGCTGAAAATCTTCTATCACAGATGCCGGGTTTACACGCCCGCGTTCTCCAACTTTCAATAATTGACCAAGACTGTTACGTCGCTGTATATCGTAGTAGTTACCGATAATGGTCACCGAGTTCATGGGAGAATAAAAAGTATTACCATCCGGCTTTTCATTTGATTTGCTGTAAACATAGTTCAGGCTGGCATTAAAGCTGATCCAGCTGGTCAGCTCCTGGTCGAGGTTAATGCGGAAACTATAACGGCTGAAGTCAGTATTTTTTATAATGCCCTGGTTATAAAAATAACTGGCGGAGGCATAATATTTTGTTTTGTCTTTTCCTCCTGCAACTGAAATGTTATTATCTGTACCTACGCCTGTACGAAAAATATAATCCTGGTAATCGTAGCGTTTCACTGGTGTGGTGCTTACTACCGCAGGTGTCAGGATATTTTGGGTGGAGTCATCGGGCGATCCGCCAAACTTAACGGGAGCCTGGTTTACATCCAGTTTTTTCCGGAGCTGGTTTATTGAAAGCGAAGTGGAAAAATTAACCACCGGCGCACCCGTACTGCCTCTTTTTGTAAAGATCTGTACCACTCCGGCGTTGGCGCGGGAGCCATAAATGGCCGCCGCGGCGGCGCCATTCAGCACTTCTATTCTTTCTATATCTGCCGGGTTTATATCCGACATACGGTTTTGTCCTATAGCGCCCACAAAATTGTTTCCGGAAGAGTTGTCGGCGGTAGCGCCATTACCATAGCTCGGATCGGCATTGGTTACCCTGGTGGTAGAGTTGTCAATGATTACACCATCTATAATATACAATGGCTCTGTAGATCCTGATATAGTACTGATACCACGCAGTTTTACAGAGATACCACCTGAGGGATCACCGGAATTCTGCGTGATCTGCGCACCGGCAGTTTTTCCCTGCAATGCGGCCAATACATTACCGGTACCTCCCTTATTCAGCTCATCTGCTTTTACGGTACTGATGTAGTTACCCAGCTGCCGGCGGGTGGTACCTTCCGATGTACCGGTTACTACTATTTCATCCAGTTTGGATACTGAAGTAACCAACTGCATGTTCTGGGTGTAGGTGCCGGCGGCATCACCTACTACCAGTATATTTTCTTTAGGTGTATACCCTATCCCGGAAAATCCCAATGTGTAATTACCGGGTTGCAAACTGGCACTGATCGTATACCGGCCATCCGGATCCGTTTTGGTGCCCACTTTGGTATTTTTCACGATCACGGTAATACCGGGAAGCGGAGCATTTTGTTCATCTGTTACCCGGCCGGAAATTTTCACCTGCCCCAATGTGGCAGCGGCCAACAGATTCATAAACAGCAATAGCACAAAGGACCGGCCTTTGGCCATTTTCGTAAATAGAAACATGCGCATAAAAAAGGTTTTTTACTGAAATTTATATTGGTTGAACACAGACATTGAGTAATGCTTACAGCATTTCATGCTATTGAATTTTGGCCGATTGAGTTGTCGTACGGATTTACCGCAATAAAAAATATTTTTAATAGGAAACAGGCTATCAAATTTTAATATCGTGTATAACCTTACCGGCTATACGGCTTTATAAAAAAGCTAATTTTCACTGTAATAATTGTTTTAGTGTACTGAAATGATATCCCTTTTCTTTCAGGAGAACAACCAGTGCAGGAAGTTTGTTGTAAAATTTATCCGGGCGCCGCGGGTCCGCACCTATGTGTATCAGCAGCAGGAAGCCATTTAACCCGCCAGGATGGCTGCTTTCATATTGAATAATGCTATGATAAATTTCTTCAGAGGACCGGTATTGTTTTCCCATCTCAGGATAAGTATAATCTGCATTGGAACGGGTGCCGGGTGTAAAATTGATCACCTGTATCCCCATCGTCGACGCCCATGCAGCGATACTATCATTGTACCATTCATAGGCTGGTAAAAACCAGGGGGCATAGTTTCGTGAAACGCCGGCGCTCTCTATACTTTTGTAGTTGGCTTCCAGGTCCTCCAGGAACTGTGTTTTGGTGACCAGCAAACTGTCCCTGTTTTTCCAGTCGCAATACAACAAATGCTGATCGCCATGTGGTCCCAGGTAATGTCCGTCGGCCTTTAACTGCCTGATCAGCTTTTGTGTGGCGGGGTTCCGGTAAAACCTGCCGGTAAAGAAAAAGGATGCAGGTATTTGTTGTTGCCGCAGCGTGGCTCGTATTACAGGTCCGCCGTCGGCGAATTCATCTCCCGTAAAAACAAGTGCCAGCTCTTTACGTGCACTGTCACCCCGGATAATACCACCATGATCGTACTGCCGCTTTCCGGCTCCTTCCTGTGCTTTGGCTGCCAACAGGTATACCAGGGAGGCGGTACCATCCATGGTTGGTTCATTAGTGCTGTAATCGCCTGCATCATCATGATATACTGCCAGGTCGCTTTGAAACGCAGCATATTCATCCGGATTTGACAAACGGATGCCGATAAGATTTTTGTAGATGTTTGTGTAAACAGGCCCATCCACCAACCCACCGTCTATCGGGTAATGGCCAATGGCAGCAAAGGCGGAATGTGGATCTTCCGGTGTATCGCCGTTGACAGGCAAGCCATACACCATACTGGTTCCCCAGGGGTTGCAGCCAAATAACCAGTCTGTATTGGCCTGTTCCAGCGCGGCAAAAGCATTGTTGCCGCTTAATTGCCGGTACCAGTAACACTGTATGGCAAAAGCAGCGGTAAGATTATTACTGCACCAGATAAACGGCACGCCCCGGTAAAAAGCATTATGCTGCGCTTTATGCCATACTTTTTCGATACCTGTTTTATAATAGTTGATCAGCTGTTGCTTTTCTGCTCCGGCACTTTGCTGTGCCAATGCATAATGTCCGAGGTTGATGAAGGGATACCATTGGTAGTGATTGGCGGTGTCGGCGCCCAGCCAGGGCGTTACCGGCTCCTGCTGCGCATAGTTCCATGCTTCCTGTTGATATTTCGTTTCACCTGTGGCCTGGTATAAAACGGCGGCTGCCAGTTCCATATCATCGGTCCAGTTATCTTCTGCATAAATATAAGGCGATAGTGTGGAGGCAGTCTGACAAACACCGGGCTGCCGCAGGCCCATTTTATAGGCCGACAATGCCCTTTGTTTTAGCAACCGGGCGTAGCCCGTATCTGTTGTTTTCAATAAGGTGTATCCGAGCGCAAATGCGCTGGAAAATTTCCCCGCCGTAGAGGCGACACCGGTAGTCCTGTTCTTATACTTACCCAGCCCCTGCGGTTGCCCGGTACAGAAGTATACCGGCCGTTCAAATCCTTTACCATAAAAACTATCTTCCCCGGGTAAACGCATACCATGATGATCGCGGTCATCGGCCACCTGGTTAAACATTTCCTGCGGCGCCGGATGCATTTTCAGCAACCAGTCGAGCCCCCACCTGGCTTCATCCAGTACATCCTTTACCTGGTTGGCGCCGGGCAAACCATTTGCTGCATAATGATCTTCAAACACACCGGGAAAATCACGATAGGCTGCCAGCAGATGAAACGCTGCGTTGGCGGAGGTAGTAACGTATTGCAGGTAGTCGCTGGCATCATGCCAGCCTCCCACCACATCAATATGCGTACTATCGGGCATAGGCCCGTACATGGTATAACCGTCGTGCGTATGACAGGAGTCTTTCAGAAAAGGATTGAATCCGCTTCGTTGTTGCCGCATATAACGCAGCAGAAAGCCGGGCGTGCCGGCGTAAACGTTACCGGCTATACGAAAAACAGGGGAAACAGCCGCACCGGCTTTCAGGTAATAGCTGCCAGTATCTTTGAACGCAGTAAAATCGAGCCGGCAGGTTTGCGTAAAAGGTCCATAGGGGCCAAATGCCTTACCGGTGCTGCCGGTATACATTACCTTATCAGAGGTGGCGGATATCAGTTGAAAATGCGATGGCATTTCCTCACTCTTGCTGCCCCATACCGCTACTTTAATACCATTGGGAAGATAACCAAGCTGGTTGATGCGCACCCATGCCGGGGGCAACTGCGCATGGCTGAAAGAGGCCAGCAGCAATAAAGAAAACAGGTTACATACAAAACAGGCGTTTTTCATCATTATGCCAGATCTGGTTGAAATCGGAGATAATGAAAGTACCGCTTTTAACGCATGTCTTATAAAATAATCTACTTAATCGTTTTCGCTTGCGCTGCGTCCATACTCCAGCGATAATAAGGCATAGTAGCCAGCAGTAGTGCTGAGGTACAATCTACCCACACCGAATAGGTCAATGCCGACAATGGCCCGAAAGAATACGTCATGCTCAACGCAAATATCAGCGTAAGTAATGCCGCACTCAAGGCAACGAAGCGCGTTTTATAACCAATCAGCAGCAGCAAGGCAAAAATAATTTCCAATGCTGTAGCGGTTACGGCAAGGAAGGGGATCATCGCCGCAGGAGCGAAAGAATTTACTTTCCCGGTATAGACTAAAAAGTCCTGCCAGTTACCATGTTCCGGGCCCCAAAAGCCGAGGCGTATCGCTACCGCCGACAAAAAATTAACGGCAGTGGCTATCCGTAGAAGCAGCACTGCCAGATCCTGGTACTTTTTCATTTTACAAAAGTACCGGGATCTGGCGATGGCTGGTAGTCCAGTTTGATGTTACAAGGTAGTCCAGGCAGGTTATTCTGCCTTTAAACTTTTTACAGGATTAGCCATCGCTGCTTTTGCAGCCTGGTAGCTCACCGTAAGCAACGCTATCAACAACGCCCCGATCCCTGTTACCACAAAAATTTCCCATACAATGGTGGTATGATAGTAAAACCGCAGCAACCATTTATCCAGGAAATACCAGGCTAACGGGATAGCCAGGAAACAGGAAATACTCACCAGGATGACAAAGTCTTTGGATAACATCTGCCATAACTGGAACACCGAAGCTCCCAGTATTTTCCGGATGCCTATTTCCTTGGTCCGCTGTTCGGCTAAAAAGGAAGCCAGTCCGAATAAGCCAAGGCAACTGATCAGGATGGCCAACGCAGCGAAGAAAGTAGACAACTGCCCGATGCGTTCTTCTTCGCTGAACTTCTTCGCATATTCCTGGTCAGCAAATTTATATTCGAACGGCGCACCCGGGTTATACTTTTGCATCACCTTTTCAATACTCACCAATGCTTTACTGGTGCTTATTTCCGGGTTAATGCGAATATTAATAAAGTTCCCCGGTTCTTTCAGCAGGTAATAAATAGCCGGGCGTACCGGATCATAGGGAGAAGTCATGATCATATTCTGCACCACTCCCAGCACATGATATTCCTTCCCGTCTTTCCGGATAATTTCTCCCACCGGATGTGCCAGACCCATATATTTCGCGGCCGCCTCATTCAGGATCAGCCCCATGGAATCGCTGGCAAAGGCGGTTGAAAAATCACGCCCCGCAATAAAGCGCCAGTCCACCACCTTGCCATAACCAAACTTCCCGCCTATAGTAGAGAACCCGTCCTGTTGCTCTGGTTTACGTCCCCTCCACTCGTAGCCTCCTTCACCACTCCATATATCGGTAATAGGGCCCTGCGACTGTGATAGCTCTGTAATAGCCCCGGCACTCAGCATTTCGGTGCGAATCACATCATAGTTCTGATAGATTTCCGGCGTGGTCATTTGTATAGAGAGCAGTCCGTTACGACTGTACCCTACCGGCAGATTTTTCGCAAACTGGATCTGCCGGTAAATTACAATAGTACCAATGATCAGCACAATAGATACTGTAAACTGCACTACGATCAATACTTTACGGGGAACTACCGCAAAACGGCCGGCACGG
Organism: Chitinophaga hostae; assembly: GCF_018224885.1. Taxonomy (GTDB): domain Bacteria; phylum Bacteroidota; class Bacteroidia; order Chitinophagales; family Chitinophagaceae; genus Chitinophaga; species Chitinophaga hostae. The sequence continues at coordinate 25,394 of NZ_JAGTXB010000021.1, forward strand.
AAAGTACCTTTCAATACTTTCAATGGCTGGAAAGATGACAGGTAAAGTGCGGGATAGCTGCCTGCCAGCACGCCTGTAAACAAAGTAAAGCCAATGCAGCAAAGCCAGAACCATCCATTGGTCCAGAGGATAGCGATATGTTTATTCGCCACCCCGTTAAACCATGGCAAGGCGATTAATACCAGCAACAAAGACAATACAAAGGAAAATAACGCCACCAGCACCGACTCACTCAAAAACTGTGAAATAAGCTGCGTACGCATAGAACCCACAGCTTTGCGGATACCTACTTCTTTGGCGCGCTTCTCTGAACGAGCCGTGCTGAGATTCATAAAATTGATGCAGGCCAACAGTAATACAAATAATCCGATCAGTCCAAACAACCGTACATAGCGAATCTGGCCACCGGTATTTACCCCGTTTTCAAAAGAGGAATACAGGTGCCATTTGCGCATCGGGTGCAGGAAAAGTTCGTTTTTTATGCCTGGTGTAGGTGGGGTGTGCCGGGCTTTAACATCCCTGATCTTCTGGCTCACTTTATCAAAATCGGTATTATCTGCTATCTGCACAAAGATCCGCATGGCATTAAATGTCCAGGTATCTTTTGCATTCTTTACCCAATCCCATTTGGTCACCAGCAGCTCCCAGGGCAATATATACTTCATGTCTGCCAGGAGGGAGTTCTCGGGTAGGTCTTCGTATATACCGGTTACCTTTACAACCAGGCCATTGTTGTTATCCAGCTTTATCAGCTGATCCATCGGTTCTTTATCTCCAAACAATGCTTTGGCAAAGGAAGCTGACAGCATCACCGAGGCGGGTTCTTTTAATGCGGCCCTGGTTCCTTTCAGTATTTTCAGGTCAAACAGCTCAGGACCGCCTGGCTCGATAAATATACCCAGACTGGTAATTTTCTTATCGCCAAAGCTGACTGTATGTGTTCCCTCCGTTGCCAGCACCACTTCTTTGAAATCATTGGCGTAGGTGGTTCTTAATTCCGCCGCCAGCGGTATAGGCATTGAGCTGTAGGCGCCCGCCTCCGTATTGCTGGACTCGAGTTGCCACACGGCTGCTATATGATCATAATGCTTGTTGTATTTGTCGTACGATAATTCATTCCAGATCCACAACCCTATCAGCATAGTCACCGCCATCCCTACAGATAGCCCGAAGATGTTGATAAACGAAATTCCCCTGTTCTTAAACAGGTTCCTGATCGCAATTTTCAGGTAGTTTTTTAACATGGCGATGGTATTTAGAAATTGGATATTCTAAAGACACAAGAAAGTTGCCACAGTTGCATTTATCGACAGACAAGGGTTTCCCCGCAAGGCAGGTTGCCGGGTTGTTCGTAAGCGGACAGAAAATGGCCGGAAATGAACGCTAACCGCGCTTATGCGGGTTGCTGTACTATTACGCATACATCCTCGCTGTCGCGCAATCCAAACTCCAGTGCGCCCCAGGGCTGCAACCGTACTTCGGGCAAATTAGGATGCAAGAGTTCCGGGTGTGTGGATTTCACCAATGCATAGGCCGATTCTATATCGTCGGTTTCCAGACGTATCTGTGGCCGGTCTTTGATAGCCCATTCGTGGCTTTCCACGAGGTGGATCACCAGGGTATCCCGTTTGACGATACAAAAGGGCTGTTCTCCGCTATCGTCCCGGTAAGCAACAGCAAAACCAAGTGTGTCCACAAAAAGCTGTAAACCCACCTTCATATCTGAATAAAATATATTGGGGATCAGTTTGGTAAATTGCATACGCCCGATTTTTACAGAAAAGTAAATAATAATTCATCAATTCAGTAGCTTTGAAGTCATGAAAGATTATAAAAAACATTTTATACTGGCTGCAACACCGGAAGAAGTATATGCCGCCCTCACCAACCCTGCTACTATTCAGCTGTGGACAGGCGAAGTAGCGGAAATGTCGACCGAACCAGGGTCTGAATTTGCTTTGTGGGAAGAAAGTATTGTAGGCAGAAACCTCGAATTTGAGCAGGATAAGAAGATTGTGCAGCAATGGTATTTCGGGGAAGACGAGGAAGAAAATCCTTCTATCGTTACCATCAAACTGCATGTTTCTCCCAAAGGCACAGATGTGGAGTTAAAGCATACCAATATTCCGGATGAAGCCTACGAAGATATTGTGGCTGGCTGGAATGAGCAGTACTTTGGATCACTGATAGATTTTTACCAGGAATAAAGCTGAACGCAAAAAGCATAAAGCTATTGAGGCGAATGATCAAAGCGGAAAACAATATTCGCTTTGATCATTCGCCTCAATAGCTTTATGCTTTTTGCGTTCAGCTTTATGCTACTCCCGCGTCTGGTAAGGAAAACTGCTGTCCAGCCACTCAAAATTCATTTCTTTCTCTACTATTTCGTGCAGGGCTACGTTGGTAAGCCGGCCGAAATCGTATACGGCTTCAATGATCTTCGCCTGGCGGGGTGTAAGATAAGCAGTATGGGTGCGCAGAAAATTGGCGCAATTCTCTTTCATATTCCCGTGTGCGATCAGCGACGGGTTTTTCGGATCGAGGTCTGTTACAGCTTCGAGCATTTGCAGGAAGATAAAGTCCTGCAGATTTTTAGCGAGGATACACGCTTCGTTGGCATCGTGAAACACCTGCACTACCGGCACATCATCGCCGTTCTGTAAATTGAAATAGAATGCAAACCAGTCACCGGCGCCGCTCATGGCGAAGGGTACAAATTTATGTACGGGATCGGCAAACAGCAAACCTTCGTCCATTTCTTCATCCACGGTAGTCAGCGCCATTATTTCCAGGTCGTTGGCATAGAGCAGTAAAGGCGGAGCTGTTTTGATGGCAGGATATACCTTATCCAGCCAGTCTTCCCCAAACTCTCCCCAGTCCAGCATACCATCTTTATATAATTGTTTATAGAGCGTTGGATAGGTAAATCCGTAATCTTTTTCAAGTTCCTCCAGCATAGTTTTTCTTTTAGCATCCCGAATGTAGCGGCAAAATAGCTAAACTTTCGGAAAAAGCCGTTCATTCTGCCGTGTAAGCGGGTTCATGATGAAGGATAACAGGCTGCCATCTTCCTTTAATTCCACTACCCGGAATCCATGATAGCCTACGCCCCAGCTGCCGCCGATATGACCATCGAAGAGGAATGGTATTTTGCAGTCATCCAGCATTTTAACGCTGTCCTGGTCGTGATCATGCCCGTTGAAGATAGCTCTGATATTGGGATACTGTTTGATCAGTGCATGGAATTCGGGGCAATCCAGGCCATTGTCGGTCCATTTTACAGGAGTGATATGTAAGAAAATGAAAATATTGGCGGCATCTTTATATTCGGCCAGTTTACGGGTAAACCAGGGCACATCGGGGCACAGGTACTTCCCTTTCTCATCTGCCGTATTTCCAAGCAGGATCACCTGGTTGCCGATCACGAGGTCGTGGTTCAGCGGAAAACCCCAGGCCTGTTCCCATGCGGCGGCAGTAACCATATCGTGATTACCGTGGGTAGCCAGCAGCCTTGGGTGCAGTTGTTTCAATTTGGCGGCGGCGGGCAGTAACAGGGCCGGATCGTTGTGGATCACATCGCCGTTGAGTACAAAAAACTCACAGGGATACTGCTGCTGGTACTGGCTAAAGGCAGTTTGCAGATCCTGGAAATATTGTTCGGAAGGCGTTTTGGGCTCTCCAAAATGCCAATCAGACCCAACCGCGAAGCGGAAGATGGTTTTGCTGTCGAAATGCCGGGGGCTAACGGCAGATACAATTTTGCCGCAGGCAGATATGATCACGGCGGCGGATACCCCTTTAAAAAATGCACGTCTGTTCATCATAAAATAAAAGTAATGTTTAGGGTCAGTCGATTATTTAAAATCTTATTTGTTTAACCAAAAGATAAAATTATGGATCCTCGTCCATGGATTCAAAACTTTCAATCCGTTCAGAAAGAATTGTAATAGTATTGTTAAAGTGTGGTAAATCGACCAATTTAATCCCCCTGCATAAATGTTTTGATTGTAACTTTGCACCTCGAATAAAAATGGGGTTATGTTTAGAAGCAAGCGCACAGCTGGAACAGGTCCGGATGTGGTTTTAATCGGCGCCGGGATTATGAGCGCAACACTGGGAATGCTCCTTAAAGAGCTCGAACCTGAGTTAACCATTGCAATTTTTGAACGACTGGATGTGGCGGCAGCCGAAAGTTCCGATGCATGGAACAATGCGGGCACCGGTCACTCTGCATTTTGCGAGTTGAATTACACGCCACAAAAAGAGGATGGATCAGTAGACATTAAAAAAGCAGTGAACATTGCAGAACAGTTTGAGGTGTCCCGTCAGTTCTGGTCCTACCTGGTAGAAAATAACATCGTTTCCAATCCACACAGTTTCATACAGCGTATTCCTCACATGAGTTTTGTTTGGGGAGAAGAGAATGTGGATTATCTTAAAAAGAGATACAAGGCTTTACAGCAGTGTTATCTTTTCAAGACCATGGAATATTCGGAAGACCAGGAAAAGCTGAAAAACTGGATGCCGCTGGTGATGGAAGGCCGCGATGCTTCCCAGAAAGTGGCCGCCACCCATATGGAAATGGGCACAGACGTGAACTTCGGGGCATTAAGCCGCGCTCTATTCAACTACCTCGGGGAAATGCCCGGTGTAACCATGCACTTCAACCATGATGTACGTGACTTCAAAAAAGAAGACGACGGCACCTGGTCTATCAGGGTAAAAAACCGCGAAACCCGCGAAAAACAAACCATCAACACCAGGTTTGTATTTATTGGCGCCGGCGGCGGTTCCCTGCCATTGCTGGAAAAGTCAGACATTCCGGAAGGAAAAGGTTTTGGCGGTTTCCCGGTAAGCGGTCAATGGCTCCGCTGCAACAATCCTGAAATAATTGAAAAACACCGTGCAAAGGTATATGGCAAAGCCTCTGTAGGCGCGCCTCCTATGTCGGTGCCACACCTCGACACCCGCATGATCGATGGCCAGAAAGCCTTGCTCTTTGGACCTTATGCAGGTTTCTCCACGAAATTCCTGAAAAATGGTTCCTTTATGGATCTGCCTTTATCTATCAAGGTGAATAACATACGCCCCATGGTGTCTGCCGGTCTTGATAATATCCCGCTGACCAAATACCTGATTGCACAGGTAAGACAGAAACCGGAAGACAGGCTGGAAGCGCTCCGTGAGTACTTCCCGGATGCCAGGATGGAAGACTGGGAGCTGGAAATTGCCGGACAGCGTGTGCAGGTGATCAAAAAAGATCCCGTACATGGCGGTATCCTGGAATTTGGTACAGAAGTGGTAAGCGCAGCCGATGGCTCTATTGCAGCCCTGCTGGGAGCATCTCCGGGCGCATCTACCGCAGTATCTATTATGCTGAACCTGCTGAAGCGTTGTTTTAAAGAAGAGGTAGAAACAGAAGCATGGCAGGTCAAACTGAAAAAAATGATCCCTTCATACGGACAGTCACTCCTGAGCAATCCGGCTCTCTGCGATGAGCTGCGTGCATGGACTACCAATGTGCTGGAACTGGGTGAAATGGAAACAGCCGTGCTGTAATGATGAGTGAATTATCCGGGAGCTAAGAAAATGATTAGTATGTATAACAATGTTTTTTATGAAGCTGTTTTGTGTTGATAACGGATACAGAACAGCTTCATAAAAAAACATTAGCTTCAGGTAAAATCAGCTCATTTCTGTTCATTTTTTTTATAGACATTAGTATGTTTTTAGGAAGATAAGAGCGCAGTGCGCTCATTTTTTACCGGTGTCATGCAATCGTTTGCATAACATACAACATCCACATTATGTTTATGAAAAAAGGCCTTCTTTCCCTGGTGGCGCTGCTGATTCCGGCATCCATCCTGTTAGCACAAACCTCACTCACACATGATCAGCGCATGCAATGGTGGCGGGACGCCCGTTTGGGGATGTTTATCCACTGGGGCGACTATGCACAACTTGCCGGCAACTACAAAGGACAACAGGTAGGCCGCGGTGGAGAATGGATCATGAATCGCGGCAAAATACCGGTCCTGGAATACCAGCAATACGCGAAACAATTCAACCCGGTTAAATACGATGCAGACGCCTGGGTAAAAACAGCCAAAGACGCGGGCATGAAATATATCGTTATCACCGCCAAGCATCACGATGGATTCGCCATGTTTAAATCCGGCGCCAGCAAATGGAATATTGTAGACGCTACCCCCTATGGCAAAGATGTACTCAAACCATTGGCCGCCGCCTGTAAAAAGTATGGTATCAAACTGGGGTTCTACTATTCACAGGCCCAGGACTGGAATAACCCGGGTGGCGCCGCCGCCCGCAAAGTAGCATCAGAAGGCTGGCCCAACCCCGACTCCGCCAAAATCGATGCCTACACCCTGGCCAATACCGGCCACTGGGATCCACTGCAAACCAGTGCTACCATGTCGGACTATATCGATAAAGTAGCCGTACCACAGGTAAAGGAACTGCTCACCAACTATGGCGAAGTAGCCGTGCTCTGGTGGGATACCCCTACCAACATGACAGATGAATATGCTAAAAAACTGCAGGACGCATTATCACTGCAACCCAATATTATCACCAACGACCGCCTGAAACGCCCTAATTTTCCCGGTGACTACAAAACACCGGAACAAAAAATACCCGGACAATCAGAGCTGGATGGGCGCGACTGGGAAACCTGTATGACCATGAACGGTACCTGGGGCTACAAAAGTTATGATAACAAGTGGAAAAGCACGGAAACGCTTATACGTAACCTGGCGGATATCGCCTCTAAAAATGGTAACTACCTCCTCAATGTAGGCCCGGATGCCAGTGGCCAGTTCCCGGAAGGAAGTCTTACCGCCCTTAAAGGCATCGGCCAGTGGATGAAAGTAAACGGAGCTTCCATTTATGCCACCCAGGGCAGCCCGCTTCCCGCTTTGGACTGGGGCCGCTGCACCCAAAAGAAAAAAGGTAATACCACCATACTATACCTGCATGTATTTAACTGGCCCGCAAACGGCCAGCTGCATGTACCCGGTGTAAAAGGAAAAGTAAACAGCGCCAAACTGCTGGCCAACGGCCAAAAGCTCACCACCACCACCGCTGCTGATGAAGTGGTGATCACCGTGCCCGCAACGGCGCCGGATGGAATAGACAGTGTAATTGAAGTAGCGGTTAGCTTTTAGCTAAATGCAGCGGATTTTTTCTTGCCCAGGATTAACTGTGATTTTGATGATTTCAGGATTTCATTTTTAAGGGATTTAAAAAGATTAGCGAAGATAGAAGCAGGTATACCCTTCTGTCTTCGCTAATCTTTTTAAAATCAACAAAGGAAAATCCCAAAATCATCAAAATCACAGTTAATCCTGGGCAAGAAAAAATCCGCTGTATTTATTGGCTACTAGCTAACCCGCCAGTCCTCCTAACATGCTGTACACAATAACACCCAGCACCATCAGCGTAATAACAACATACAGGTAATCTTTCTCGATCAGGAAGGCAATCACGGAAAAGGCTATACGAATGATAGGCGTGGCGATCAATAATACAATTCCCAACTGGATAATATTCATGCCTTTATTTTCCAGCACGCCCTGCCAGATACCGGGCAGGTTGGTTAATCCTTCACGAACCCCGGTGAAATCGCCATAGGAGGGATGTTCGTGCCCATGACGAACCAGGTAAATAATACCGCCCACGAATACGATGATACTGGAAACAATAACGCCAACGCGTAATTGTTTACCGATCAGCTGTTGTATATCCTTATCCTGGAAATATTTTGATAGTAACTGTTTCATCGCTTACAATTTTCCGGTAATACCATTATAGATCATCTGCAGTGCGAGGAAGCCAATTACCACGCTAAAGACTATACGCAGCCATTTTACATTAGCGCGTGTCAGCAATTTTGAGCCGGCAAAAGCGCCGGCCAGCACGCCCAATACCACCGGCATACACAGACCGGGAGCAATGTAGCCCCGCTGCAGGTATACCACTGCGCTGGCAGCAGCAGTTACGCCAATCATAAAATTGCTGGTAGTAGTGGATACTTTAAAAGGAATCCGCATGATGTTATCCATTGCCAGCACTTTTAAAGCGCCGGAGCCAATACCCAGCAAACCGGACATCACACCGGCAAAGGTCATCATGAAATAACCACCCGGCACATGGCGTACATCATAGTTCACAACACCGCCTGCAGTAGGGTAACTGTTATTCAGCCGCAGCTGGGAAGCCAGCCTGCTTTTTTCTTCTCCCTCAGGTATTTCCATTTTCTTACGGAAAGACATCAGGGAAGAGAAAATAAGCACCAGCCCGAAAATAATGGCTACCACATTAGTAGGCATGTACACCGCAATCAGCGCTCCCACCACGGCCCCCGTGGTAGTGGCTATTTCCAGGAACATCCCCAGCCGGATATTGGTAATCCCTTCTTTTACATAGGCGGATGCCGACCCGGATGAGGTGGCAATAGACGCCACCAACGCGGTACCAATGGCATAACGGATGTCGACATGAAACACAAGGGTCAGGAGAGGGATGATCACAACGCCGCCGCCTAAACCGGTCAACGATCCCAGCAGTCCAGCCGTAAAGGCCCCGCACAGGAGGATCAGGGTAAATGATAAAATCGTCATAAGATGGTTTGGTTGGTTTAGATCAGTCGTTTCCGGATACAGGATCCGCTCAACAGCCGATGTTTGCAAAAGTAAGCAGAATATGATTCTCGCAATCCGGCAATCTATAAGTAACTTGCACCCTGACAATTAATTGAATTTTATGATAAAGGTGGGTGAATACAACCTGTTAAGGGTAAAAAAAGAGGCTGATTTTGGCGTATACCTGGAAGGGATAGATCAGGAAATCCTGCTCCCCACAAGGTTTGTACCCGAAGGTACACAGATTGGCGACGAGCTGGAAGTATTCCTGTATCATGATTCTGAAAACCGCCTGATCGCCACCACCCAGCGCCCATTTGGCGTGGTAGGGGATGTGGTACTGCTGAAAACCGTTAGCGTCACCAAACAGGGCGCGTTCCTGGACTGGGGACTCATGAAAGACCTGTTTGTTGCCACCTCCCAGCAGCTCACCCGCATGGCGCCCGGACAGGAGTACCTGGTGAAAATATATATCGATGAACAAACCGGCCGCCTGGCCGCTACTGAAAAGATCGACAGGTTCCTCAGCAACGAAAATCTCACCGTAAAGGAAAAGGACCTTGTAGACCTCGTAATATACCGCCGCACTGATATCGGGTATGTAGTTATTATCAACAACCAGCATACCGGCATCCTGCATCACGGCGAAATTTTCCGCTCCATAGAAATTGGCGACAAGCTGAAAGGATTTGTCCGTCAAATCAAAGATGATAAAATAGACGTGATCATCGGTAAACCCGGCTTCGAAAGAGTGGAAGATGAGGCCGAAAAAATACTGCGCCTCCTGCAGGAAAACAATGGCTACCTACCGTACCACGATAAGTCTGCCCCCGAAGAAATACAGGAATTCTTTGGTATGAGTAAAAAGACTTTTAAAATGACCATCGGCAGCCTCTATAAACAACGCAAAATTATCTTTACCCAAACAGGTATAAAAGCAGCGGAAGAGGAATAGCGAACCAGCTATTAGCCTTTAGCTATTAGCTGTTAGCAAAATGCGGTGGAGATTATCAGGTGATTTTGGGAAAGCTAATTTTCAATTTGTATGGGAAAGCCGATCAGGAAACTGGAGCCCTCCCCCAATGTGCTTTCCACGGCAATGCTGCCATGGTGCTGCAAAATGATATTCTGTGTGGCCGTAAGTCCCAATCCTGTACCCTTCGTTTTATTGGTAAAAAACGGTTCGAATAACTTTGCCAGGTTTTGCCCGGAAATACCGCTACCGTTGTCGGATATACGGACAAAAACCCGGTCAGTTTCCTGCCAGGAATGTATACTCAGTTGTCCTTCGCCGGCTTTCATGGCTTCAATGCCGTTGATAATGATATTCAGAAAGGCAATAAGGATCTTGTCTTCATCAGCCAGGATCTTACAATCCGGCTCACACAGCTCTTTTAGTACGACAATATTGTTCAGCTGCAAACGATCGGCCGCCAGGTGCAGGGCCTTTTCTATCAATGCATTCAGCCCCAAAGGCAGCATATTCAGCTCCGACATGCGGGTAGACTGCAGCAACTCCGTGACCAGGTGGTTAATACGATGACAATTCCGTTCCATGATATCGAGATACAACTGGGCATCTTCAGCTTCCGCTACCGGCTCTATTTTGAGTTGGGAAACAGCCAGTAAAATATTGGTAAGCGGGTTACGCACTTCATGCGCGATCAAACGGGCTATACGACCGGTGATAGCGAATTTTTCCTGTTGTTGTTTCTCCCGTTCCTTCCTTTTACGGGCAGTAATATCCTGGATGATACATAAGTACAGTTGTTTTTTCTCATCCAGCAGGGAAGCATTCATCATAACGTCAAGTTGCTGGCCTGATTTACTGCGGAAAATATATTCCCTTTGTACCACGCCTTCTTCCGTACAAAGCTGATCCAGGAAGTCCCTGATCACTTCCTCTTCGGCGAACAGGTTCTGGAGGTGGCTATTATACAGCTCTTCTTCTGCGTATTTCAATACCTGCAGTGCGGCCGGGTTGGCAGCCACTATCTTATGCTCACAATCTGCCAGCAGAATAAGATCGTTGGATTTTTCGAAGATGCTGAAATACCGTTTTTCGCTTTTTTCAATCGCCAGGATATGGTTGAACTTATCCAGCGTATAGCGAATGGCCCGCTCCAGCAGGTAAGCGTTAATTTCGCTTTTTACGAGATAGTCAGCCGCACCCGCCTGCATGGCTTCTTTATCGATATGATAATCACCCTTTCCGGTAAACAATATAACGGGGGCTTTATATCCCAGGTTGCGGAAATGATGCAACACATCGATCCCCGTATGGGCTCCCAGGCGGTAGTCGACCAGGTAAAGATCGTGCGCCCGTGTTTCTATTGCCAGCAATCCTTCTTTATACGACGATACCCACTGCAAAACATATTGATCTGGTGAAATGTCCTGTAGTAATGAGTTTACAAGGAAAAAATCATCTTCATCATCATCAATCATCAGGATATGCTTCTTACTACTTGTTGTCATAAATACAGAAAAAGTTCACAAATATTAACCAATAATCATGCAGTAAAAAGTCAGGTATCTATGTGGGCTTCGATGTCTTTTAATACCACATTTCTCCGGGGCAGGAACCAGGCTGGTATGAGGGTAACCAGCAAGATGATGAGTGAAATATGAAAGCCTTCCCGCAGCGCCATATGATGGGCGGGAATATTGGCCATGCCACTGAGTACATGTTTGTTATAGGCTGCCTGCGTTACAATAGCCAATACGGCAATACCAATAGCGCCTCCCACCTGCTGCATTAAGGTACTGATGGAAGAAGCCATGGTTACCTCGCTGGGCCTTACAGCGCTGAGCGTGGCCGCATTCAGCGGCGCCAGTAACAGGCCCATACCCAGCCCCCGCACGGTCATCACAATAATAACCCCCGTAATACTGCTGCCTCGGTCCAGCCGGGCAAACAGGTACATGGATACCGCCAGCAACGCAATACCCAGCATGGAAATTTCCCTGGAACCATGCTTATCCGACCAGCGGCCGGCAAAAGGCATCAGCGCTGCCATAAAAATGGAATTGGGCAATATGAGCAAACCGGAAATTCCTTCGGAAAAACCCATCTGCTCCTGCAGCAGGAAAGGCATCAGGAAAAGACCACCAAACAAGGCTGCCGAGCGGGAAATAGTGACGAGGATACAACTCACAAACGAATAATTGGTAAACAGCCCCAGGTCCATGATAGGATCCTTTTTGTGTTTGTCTATCCATATAAAAAAAATAAGCGCTGCCACTGCCACACCCAGTGTAGCCAGTATTTCAGGCGATGTGATACCAATCACTTCCGCCCGCGCAATGCCATATTGTAAACATACCAGGAAAATAGTGAGCGCCACAAAACCGGTAAGATCAAATGGCAGCTTTAATTTAGGCTGTTTCCGCAGTACACCCAGGTACTGGAAAGCCAGCACCACAGTTATTATACCAATGGGGAGATTGATATAAAAAATGGAAGGCCAGCCGAATTTCTCTGTGAGAATTCCTCCCAGCGTAGGTCCCAGGGCCGGGCCTACCAGGTTGCCCAGTCCCCACCAGCCCAACACCGCGCCACGCACCCTCGCCGGAAATACGTAGGAAATAATAGCCATCGAAGTAGGCGCCATAGCACCGCCACCCAATGCCTGTATTACGCGCGCCACCAGCAGGGAATCCAGGTTAGTGGATAAGGCGCACAACAATGAACCTATAGTGAAAAGGGAAATCGCCCCGATATAAAGATTAAAAAAACCGATCCTGTTCTTCAGCCAGTTGGTTAACGGCATCAACACAGAAAAACTAAGCATGTATACTGTTATCACCCACTCTATTTCGTCGAGCGTACAGTTAAACTGCTTGCTCATAACGGGCAGGGATATGTTAACAATACTGGAATCTATTCCGGCCATGGTAGTGCCCATAATCACCACTATCAATATGCCGGTGCGGTTAATATCTCTCATTTAATTGTGCCAGTTGCTGAAACAATTCTTTTTCCTTTTCTGAAAGATCTTTTGGAATATGTATCATTGCTTTGATGTACAGATCTCCTGCCGTGCCGCTGTTATTATAGGCCGGCATACCTTTACCTTTTAAACGGAAAGCCTTACCGCTGTCGGTCCCTGCCGGTATATTCATATTCAGGGTAGCACCCGGCGTTACTATATTTACCTTCCCGCCCAACACAGCAGTGTACAAAGGCAGCGCCAGTTCCATGTATATATCCAGTCCCTTTAATTCATATTGCGGATGCGGAGCCAGCTGAATGGTAATGAGCATATCGCCGTTTTCACCGCCTCTGCGCCCGGGATTTCCTTTCCCTTTCAACCTGATTACCTGTCCTTCATACAAACCGGGTTTCAGCTTTATATTGAGCTTGCTGCCGTTGACTTCCACCTGCCGGGTAGCACCTGCATAGGCATCTTCCAATGATACCTGCATGCTGGCCTGCACATCCTGCCCCTTACCCGGAGCTTGTTGCTGCCGGCGGCCACTACCGGAAAAACGGCTGCCAAAAAGCTGTTCAAAAAAATCGGAGAAGCCTTCTCCGCCAAACATATCTTCCGCACTGCCACCGCCATAGGAGTAGGTACGGCCCCGGCCTCTGCCACCTCCAAACTGCGACCAGTCAAAATCTTCCGGCCGGCCTCCATGTTGTTCGTAATGTTTATAATTTTCCCCGAACTGATCATATTTTTTACGCTTCTCTGCATCACTCAGCACTTCATAGGCTTCATTGATCTCTTTGAATTTATCTTCAGCGACTTTGTCGCCAGGGTTTTTATCCGGATGATACTTCACTGCCAGCTTACGGTAGGCTTTCTTAATCTGTTCAGCTGTTGCCGTTTTTTCTACGCCCAATACCTTATAATAATCCTTTACATCCATAGCTCTAAAACATGTTAGGGTGATAACTTGTTTTATGAAATTACGAATTAACCATGAAATATAATTGGTGAACAGCCACCGCCCACCGCCGGTACCGTTCACCAAATTTGCCGTATCCCGGGGATCATTTACCCAGATAGATATTCGATTCCAGCTTGTCGCTGATATATTGAATCGCCTGCTGTGCCCGCACACTATTGCCCGCCTTATCCAATGGCGGCGCAAAAACTGCGATGGCATATTTTCCGGGCACTACGGAAATAATACCGCCGCCAACACCGCTTTTACTCGGCAGCCCTACTTTAAACATCCATTCGCCGGTAGTTTCATACAAACCGGTAGTCCCCATAATCGCCAGCACTTTGGGCACGTATGCCTCGCGGATCAGCCTTTCCTTTGTAACAGGATTCACGCCGCCATTTGCCAGGGTGGCGGCCATAATACCCAGATCGCGCGTATTTACACCATAGGAACATTGCTTTGTATAAAAATCGCAGGCGTATAGCGGATCATCATACATATAGCCATACGACTTCAACAGCATGGCAATTGCCTGGTTATGCTGATTGGTAGCTGCTTCCGATTTATACAATTCATCCAGTACCGCGAGGTTGCGGCCCGCAAATCTGTTAAAATACGCCGTCACCTTTTCCCATGCATCCGCGTGCCCGAGATGGCTGGTCAGCAAACTGGCGGTTGCCATCGCACCCGCATTCACCAATGGATTAGACGGTTTTTTCCCATCAAGCTCAATAGCCGGCACAGAGTTAAACGGCAGCCCGGTCTGATTTGCGCCTATCTTATTGAGAATAGTCGTATCCCCCAGTAATTCCATCGCCATACAAAGCGAAAAAACTTTCTCTATAGATTCTATCCCAAATTCAAATTTCGTTTCCCCTACCTGGTATACCTGCCCCTCTTTGGTTACGATAACAATTCCATACATATCAGCATTTACGTTAGCCAGGAAAGGAATATAGTCTGCATTTTTCCCACCCTTTTCATTTTTATACAATTGATATGCTTCGTTTATCACAGCATTATAATCAACCGTTTTTGCACGTTTCTGCGCGTATACATTTGTTACGCTCAGTGTCAGCAGCAGCAGTGTAATTACAATTTTCATAATATTAAATTTTAGGCAGATGATCAGAATTTGAAGAATGCACTGAACTGTGCGCGAACATCGTCACCGGAGGTATTGTCCCTGTTTTCGCGTTTCCCATACAATACTTCTCCCGCGATCTTGAAGAACGTAGTAAAATAATAAGTGGTGTTAAAAGAAGCATAATGGGTGGCTTTCAGTGTGGCATCCGGCATCGTCAGATCCGGCGTATTCAATTTCAGATAGCCGTAACCGATAGTCGATCCCAGGCTTTTGGTCCAGAAGTGATCGAAGTAGAGCCAGGTGGCCAGCATATTGATCTGCCGGATCTTTTTATCATTTGCGGCAGCGAAGCCGTCATAACCCTGACCACTGATATCCTCGCTGTACTTCGCATAGCCGCTGCCGTAGGCAAACTGGAATTTCACGTCGTCGTTGTTGCCGATGTTAATATTCCCCGACAGGTTAAAAGCGCTGCCGATACTGGTTTTGGTATCCTTGTCGCTATTCTTGTAATCAATAGGATGCATTAAACCGGATAAACGGATATGGCTTTCATTTTTCCGGCCAAAGTTTTTCTGAAAAGCTGCTGTTACATCGGGATAAATGGTTTTGTTGCTCCAGCCATTGGGTATGGATATATCTCCGCCAGGTTGTTCTACCGACATCGAAAATTTCATTGTATTGCTAATGGGTTGTGTAAAGCGCAACTGTACCTGTCGCGTCCACACATAGGAATTAGGCCCCCAATAGTCCATAATATTGGGCCAGTTATCATCATCCATAAAGTTACTCCAGTACTGTCCAAAGGTCCATTTTCCGTGTTGAATATAGGCATGCCTTAACCGCGGCGCACCGGAAAGACTTCCCCACAAATCAAACTCCAGCACCGCCTTTAATGCACGCCCTTTAGCGTCCGGCACGCCAAAGGCAGTGAACGCAAAACGTGATTGCCGCACTGTAAAAGCGGTATTGCCTTCACCAACACCCGGCACAGTGATCGTAGAAGGCTGCATAGCGTGTATATTGCCTGTCTCCATAAAATCGTGTATAAAATCGGCCTGCACATAGCCACTGAACTGCAACCGGATCCCTTTTACATCAGTAAAAAGAAACCCCTGCATTTTTCCGCCTTCAATCATATTACGGGTCAATCCTTTACCGTTCTCACTGGTATCTTTTTGTGCCAGTGCCGGTAAATATATCATTGCAGAAAGTATAACGCCAACGAGTAAACGTAAATTAAAACAACGGCCGCGGGTAGATTTTACTATCACGATATATCTGATTTATAATAAAGAGTTATTCACAAGGATTATGTCATCAGCAATACAATCACCACACCCCAGATGATCAGCAGCGTATTTCCTACTGCATACGTAATAGTATAACCCAAAGAAGGAAGATTGCTTTGCACTTCTTCCTGTATGGCCGAAAGCGCAGCGGTAGTGGTTCTCGCGCCGGCGGTGCAACCCAGGATTAATGCCGGGTGGAATTTAAAAATATACCTGGCCATCAGCACTCCAGCCAGCAATGGAATGGCAGTAGCTGCAATTCCTACTGCAAACAGTCCCCATCCCACTTCTTTAAAACCCGCTACAAAGCTGGGCCCTGCAGTAATGCCCACTACTGCGATGAAGGTATTTAATCCAACATTATTCATTACCCATAGCGCCGGTTCCGGAATCCGTCCGAAAGCGGGATGCCTGGAACGCAACCAGCCAAATACCAGCCCCATGATCAGCGCACCACCGCTGGTGCTCAGGCTGAGTGGCACACCGCCTACACGGATACTCATGGCCCCTACTAATCCGCCGAGTACAATACCCAGTCCTACAAAGATCATATCGGTTTTATCAGTTGGAATATCTGCATAGCCTATATGTGCTATCGCTCTTTCCATATCTCTTTTATAACCTACCAGCTCAATATTGTCGCCTCTCTCCAATACCGCTTCCGGGTATACGGGCATACTGATACCAGCACGCCGGATACTCTGTACCGGCACGCCATGCATGTATTCCATGGCGCGTAATTCTTTCACTGTTTTACCAATAGTTTCTTTGTTGATCACAAATACCATGACATTTTCCACGGGAAAATTCAGCAGGTCAGTGTCAATAATTTCAGCACCAATACCTGCTTCTTCGCCCAGTATAAACTCCCGGCGACCACTGAGTACAATCTCATCGCCCGGTTTAATCACGTATTCCGGCGTGGCATCTGTTAGTTTTTTATCTGCCTGTCGGATACGTTCTACAAATAACCGGTGATCGCGGCCATCCAGCTCAGCTTCCAGTTGTTGTACACTTTTTCCTGCCGCGATAGATGTATCATTAATGCTGTAAGCCCGGAAAGTAACTGCAATAAATGCAGCACGCATACCGGGATCCCTGCTGGGATCGCCTGCGCCCATTGTTTTTTCCAGTTCTTTGCATGCGGCACGCACCTTATCAATACCACCCAGCATCATGGGCGCAATACTGGACAGCAGCCATGCGGAGCCGGCAGTACCAAAAATATAGGTCACCGCATAACATACCGGCATAGAATTAATCAGCAGCTGTTTCTGATCAGGAGAAAGTTTTACCTGGTTAATGGTATCGGCAGCCACCCCCATTACGGCAGATATGGTTTGCGACCCGGCGATTAAACCAGCCGCCTGTCCTACGTTATAGCCCATCATCAACGACAACAGCCACGGCGCCACCAGGCACACCACACACATCAGCGCAGCAAACAACACCTGTGGCAATCCGTCTTTTTTGAGTCCCCGGAAAAACTGCGGCCCTACACTATATCCTACTGCAAACAGGAACATCAGGAAAAAAACTGACTTCACATTGGCAGACACCTGTATGTCCATCTGCCCTACAAGTACCCCCATCAGCAATACACCAGTTACGGATCCTAACGAAAATTTACCTACCCGTAGGCTGCCTATAAAAAATCCTGCAGCCAATGTAAGAAAGACGGCCAGTTCAGGATATTCCTGGAATGTGTGATGTAACCAATTCATTAATGCATGGATTATAGGAAGAAGAAAATGGTCATATTTCGGTCGTAATAGGTAACACAGGTCATTCCTGATTTGTTCAGTTCCGTTAAATTTTATTAACACCGCTGTGATTTTTCAAAAGTGTTTGAACAAGTGCGCTACCCGGTTGTTAAGCTTCAAAAGAATTTTCTAACAATAAAGCCCACATTGTTATGCCATTATTTATCAAAAAGAAGGAGAATGAAAATTCCCGTTTAGGATTGTATGCGTCTGCAGACAGTAAGGAGAGTATTCCTAAATATAAAATGCCTGGTGAGGCGCAGGATATGCGTACCGTATATCACCTGGTACATGATGAATTAATGCTGGATGGCAATTCCAGGATGAATCTTGCTACTTTTTGCCAGACATGGCTGGATGAGTATGTGCACAAATTAATGAATGAATGTCTGGATAAAAATATGATCGACAAAGATGAATATCCGCAAACGGCTGAAATTGAAAACAGGTGTGTACATATTTTAGCTGATTTGTTCAATGCCCCGGAAAGTGCTACCACAATGGGTTGCAGCACCACCGGATCGAGTGAGGCCGCCATGTTGGGCGGGCTCGCACTTAAATGGCAATGGCGGAAGCGCAGGCAAAAAGAAGGCAAGTCAACCGATAAACCGAATCTTATTTGCGGCGCGGTGCAGGTATGCTGGCATAAATTTGCCAGGTACTTTGATGTAGAGCTCCGTGAAGTAGGCATGGAACATGGCCGTTACAACCTAACTCCGGAAAAGGTACTGGAGCTGGCTGATGAAAATACTATTGGCGTAGTACCTACTTTCGGTGTTACGTTCACACTCATGTATGAACCAGTGGCAGAAATTGCAAAGGTCCTCGATAAGCTGCAAAAAGAAAAAGGCTGGAATATTCCCATTCATGTGGATGCCGCCAGTGGTGGATTCATTGCACCATTTGTCAGCCCCGACCTGGTATGGGACTTTAGGATTCCGCGTGTAAAATCCATCAATGTATCCGGCCACAAATACGGACTGAGCCCATTGGGTGTGGGTTGGGTAGTATGGCGGGAAAAAGAAGATTTACCGGAAGACCTGATCTTCAGAGTAGATTACCTGGGTGGCGATATGCCTACGTTTGCGTTGAACTTTTCCAGGCCTGGCGGGCAAATAGTAGCACAGTATTATAATCTCCTGCGGCATGGCAGGGAGGGCTACAGGAAGTTACAACAGGCTTGTCTCGATCACGCGGCCTATATCGCCGAAGCAATTGAAAAGCTGGGGCATTTTGATATTCTTTATAACGGCAAGGGTGGGTTGCCCGGCGCCTGCTGGACATTGAAAACAGGTGACCATGGCTTTACGCTGTATGATATCTCCGATAAGATCCGTTCACGTGGGTGGCAGATCGCCTCTTATCCACTCACCGGCGATGCCAGTGATATTGTGGTACAGCGGGTGCTGGTCCGCCATGGATTTAGCCGCGATATGGCCGATATGCTGATAGCAGATTACGCGCGTTGTGTAAAATACTTTGAAGACAACCCGGTAAGAACACCACTGACACAAAAAGAAAGCGGTGGTTTTCATCACTAGTCGGCAGAAGAAGCAGATGTTTCCAGTATATCATAAACATCCAGCAGCGCCTGTACTTCCGCCGTCATATTTGCCAGTGCAATTATTTCAGCGGGCGTTACCAGCATCATCACATGATCGGCCGGTAAGGGCAAACAAATCATTTTTTCATTTTCCGTTGAGGAATAGTGGTCATCCGCCAGCCGGGTGACCATTTTTTTAAAACATTCAAACTCTGTACTATCAAGGTTAACAACCGTAGTGCCAAAAGCAAGCTGAATTCCTTTACAATGCGGGCAACGGATAACATATCCCGCAGCGCCGTGATATAATGTCTGGTAATTACACATGGGTCTATGGATTTGTGCCTCCAGCGGCCGTAAACCGGCCGCTGTCAGGACTTTATTCATCATTCTTTACAATCTGAAAATGGTGTTACAAACAACGGATGTATTTTATGTTTCGCTAAATACTCCGGGGTATTGATTACTGCACGAAAATAAAGAAGGAATTACAGGTGGAATGATCGGATCAGGAAAACGAGTTACGCAAAGAGGAAAAAAGACGCTGATTAATATGACTAACGCGGTTAATATGATGAGCGGAGATAAAATTGAAGTGCCCGCCTGGTTTGATCAGGCGGGCACTGCTGTGTTTGAATGCTTTCGATCAATGGTTGTATTATTCTACTTTGAACACCAGTTTCCTGGTATTGATGCCGCCAACAATACCATAGCCATTTTGCACGTTTGTAAATACCCTGACCGGAGAGCCTATGATAATATTACCACCATCGCCCTTTTGCGGTATTACCGTGCTAAAATATTTCCAGGTGTTATAAGTAAGCGTGCTTACTTCTACGGTTACCCGACTATAGCTGTTGATGGGATCGGCTGTTTGCAATACAAAATTTACCTCTTTACCATCGAAGCGCTCATCAGTCATTACAAGACTGTTATAGTTGCTTTTGGTAAAGAAGTCCACCAGGTTGTTATTAAAGGCCGGGTCAAGCCGGAAAGGCCGGAATCCCCCATATTCCCCGCTGGTATCAGACACATAGATCCTGATCCGGTAATAATCGCCCGTACCGGGGCAGTCTTTCAGCGTAAACTGTACACGGTTAGTATTCCTTTGTGCAGCGGCATTTTTTATCACCGGTGGAAAAGGCAGTGTATCCGTTGCCGTTACCGATTGCAATCCAGGGGCAGCTACTGCTACCGCATACTGCTTTCCCCGTACTGCCTTTTTTTGCGACACATACCAGAAGAGTCCTTTGATCTCCTGCACTTGCATGGGAGCCACCGGCAGGCCATCTTCCGTAAGCGTCACCGTTGCGCCGGGAATATCCTTATAGCCACTGTCATCAAATACATCGGATGGTACACTGCGGGTAACCCGCACGTATACCACACTATCCGGCTGTATCAGCGTATTCACCACTATTTTATCGCCTTCATAAGGCAACTGTATCTCTACCTGCTTGGAACAGGAAGTTAATAACGTTACTAACCCTATCGCGCCTACGAAAAAATATTTCATATTCATCTCCTTAAAATTTAATAGCATATGTAACACTGGGTAATATGGGCAATATAGTTGCCTGTATAAGGTATCTTTTATGCGTGTCAGGATCGTCGTTGATCGTATAAACAAATGGATTTTTCCGATTGTATACGTTGAATATGCTGACATTCCAGCTTCTGCTCCAGCGTTTCTTTTGCTTGGTATGGGTAATCCCGATATCCAGCCGGTGTACATCTGCGGAACGGTAATTATTCCAGTTCTCATACCGGTCAATGGAAGTATGACCAACACTGGGATCCCATGGTGATGGGTTATCAATACCTGCGTAAGAGGATACCGGCAGCGTGATAGGCGTACCGGAATTATAATGCCAGGAAGCTGATAACTCCCAGTGTTTCCCGAGCCGCTGCATCAGCACCAGTTCCAGTTCGTGCCGCTGATCGTATTTGTAAGGGTAGATCTTATCATTGTTGATGCCGGGAAAACGCCGTGTAGACCAGGACAAGGTATACCCAATCCACCCGGTGGTACTGCCTTTTTTCTTCTGCAGCATTACTTCCGACCCGTAGCTCCACCCTTTACCAACGGCTACATTTTCGTCCCAGCGCGCCGGCAGCGGGGTTAGAATAGTATTATTCTCCTTATTTTCAATCATATTATGCATCGACTTGTAATAACCTTCCAGCGTAAATTCATACTTCCCGTTAGCAGAAGTTTTAGCCACACCTGCTGCCACCTGTTTTGAAAACATAGGAGCTACCCGCTGTGTGGACGGCACCCATATATCGGTAGGCAACGTGGTGCCATTGCTCGACAGCAGGTGAATATACTGGTTCATATGCGTGTAGGAAGCCTTTACCGCCCAGTTGCGTGGCAATACATAACGTAACCCCAGCCGCGGCTGCAGTGAATAGTAAAAGCGGCCTTCCACCAGGAACGCGGATGCGTGCACACCAATATTGGTAAACAGGTTTGATCCCAGCTGCCAGTCATCTTCGGCATACATCGACAATTCAGCGCCGGTAATACGCATAGACGATGGCAGTGTATCCAGTGGCTTTACAGGGCTGCCCTTGTCCTGGAACGAAGAATTACCGGGTTTGAAATAATGCATGGTAGTAATAGCGCCAAACCTGACGGCATGTTGGGGATTGGGGCGGTAATCGAAATCTATTCTTCCGCCGCTGTTCTCCATCCTGGAACTATACTTTCCATACACGTTAGATAATTCGCCGGTGCCAGGCAACTGGTACCGGTGCTCGTATTGTGTAAAAAAAGAATATTGGGAATAGTTCAATGTAATATTGGAAAACAGGCGCGGCCCGTAAATATGATTCCAGCGCAGCGCTGCAATGGTGTTGCCCCAACCCATCTGGAATTTAGTGCTTTGCAGGTTAAATCCTGCCGGGTTGCCGGCTCCTGTGCTATCGATAGTTGTTTGCTTCACCAGCAGGTTATCTTCTCCCTTATAAAAACTAAGAAACAGCCGGTCCTTTGGTGAAAAAATATGATTCACTTTTGCATTGATATCATAAAAGAAGGCTTTAAAATCACCGCCGGTTCCCAGGGTATTATCTGACTTGAGCGCTGCATTCAGTAGCAGGTCAGGATAAGAGCGCCGGGCCGATACAATGAAAGATGTTTTATCTTTTATAATAGGCCCTTCTATATTGAATTTAGCCGCTATAAGCCCTATCGATACATCTCCGTGATATGCTTTCATATCGCCTTCTTTCATTGCAATATCCACTACAGAAGATAGCCTCCCGCCAAAACGCGCGGGGAAGGCGCCTTTATACAGGTCGGTGGTTTTTACCACGTTGGCATTCAGCAACGAATACACGCCGAAAAAATGGGAGAAATTAAATACAGGTGTACCGTCCATCAGCACCAGGTTCTGATCCGGGCTGCCGCCTCTTACATAAAGTCCGCCGGCGCCATCCATCCCCCCGCTTACACCGGGCAAAGACTGCAGGGTACGCATCACATCCACTTCCCCCAACAGTTGAGGCATGGCCTGTAGCTCAGTGGAAGATAGTGTTATCTTACTCATCTGTGTTTGTTCCTGCAGTTTGGTTTTCTCCTTCCCGCTGATCACCACTTCCCGGAGGCTGCCCAACGGCTGTAAATTAATATTCAGGAGCTGATCGCCTTTTAAAGATACCGGTTGTAAATAGGGCCTGTAGCCAATATAGGAAATCACCAGGCTATTGGAATCCCTCACGGTGGTTAAGCTGAAAAAGCCGTATTGATTAGTAGTGGTACCCTGTTTTAACCCGGGCGCATATACGGTGGCCCCAATAAGCGTTTCCCCGCTTACCGCATCCTTAATATAGCCGCTGATGGTGTGGGTGTTACGCCGGGCATGCGATAACACCAACTGGTCGCCTACACGGGTAAACCTGATATCATCCGGGGCAAACAGATCTTCCAGTAGTTTTTTTAGTCGCTGGTTATGGGCTGTTAACGTAACTTTCCGGGATAAGCTGACAAGTTCCCTGCTATATGAAAAATGAATACCATATTCCTTTTCCAGTAATGCACATACCGCCTCTATTGGCTGGTCCTTTACTATTACCGTTACTCTTGTTTGCCAATCCCACCCAAAAACACTCAGGGGGAAACATAATATAAATATTCCCGTCAGCAGTTTTCCGGCTAACGACATAGATTACGAGATTGAGAGGTGACAGTGGAGCTGTTAGCCATTAGCTTTCAGCTTTTAGCAAATTGCAGCGAAGATCATAAAGGGTGGTCTTCGCTGCAATTTGCTAAAAGCTGAAAGCTAATGGCTAACGGCTATTTCAATTTATATTGCCGATTGTTTATTTTTTCATACCCCGCATTCAACATCAGCGACAGGGTTTTAATCACATCATCTGCGGATTCGCCGGTAAAGTCAGCGCGAACGGGCAGTTTAAGCAGATCTGTATCAGCTACTTCCACCTTGATATCGTACACTTCAGTAATAGTATGCAATACTTCTTCCAGAGGTGTGTCTGTAAAGGACAATGATCTTGTTCCCATATCAGTAACATGGGAGGCTATACGAAATACAGGACGGTTATTGTCTTTTTGCAACAGCATCCCATCGGTCAGCACCACGCTATCTTTTTTATCATGATCTATCACCATTACCTTACCACTGCTTACATGCACTTTAAGCATGTCGGAGCCGGGCTGATAATTGATCATAAACCGGGTGCCCAGTACTTTTACATCGGTACGGCCCAGGGTAATCACAAAAGGATTATCGGCGCTGCCGCTTACATCAAATGAAGCGGTACCGGTAAGACTCACCTTCCTGTTACGGTTATTAAAGCCCCTGGCTACTTCCAGCCTGGCGGCCGCCAATAATTTCACACTGCTGCCATCCTGCAGAGTTGCCTTTACAGGGCCTGCATATATTTGCTGTGGCTGATTACCAACCAGGAACCACCATCCGGCTCCAAATGCCACCAACAGTACGGCGGCAATTTTCAGCCAGAGGAAACGGTTTTTGGGTCTGATAGCTATCAATACCGGTTTCTCTTCTATTTTCCCGCTGAGCTGCGACCAGGCAAAATCGGTATCTGCGGCTACGGCTTGCTCACTGGCTGCGGCGGTATCCAGTACTTTGGCCAGTGAACTGAGCAGGGCGGTGTTACCGGGGTCGATATCTTTCCAATCCTCTACCCATGCACGCTCCTCTGCATCTGCTTCATTCAGCAGATACTTGCAGAGCAAGGTGTACAGTGCCTCATCGGGCATTGCCTCGTTGGGTAAAGATGGTGTCATTAGTTGTTGTAAGTTTTACAGTCGCCCTCCGGGCATTTTATATCAATAAGACGCATGGAAAACACGGATGCCCCCATACGCCCTGAAACTTTTTTCAAAACAAAAATCCCGTCAGCAGCGGCAGGTATTCCTTCAACTCCTGGTGCAGGATCTTTAACGCCTTTCCCATTTGATTTTCAACCGTTTTCACGGAAATATTCATGGCGCTGGCTATCTCTGCATATTTCATGTTCTGCTGGCGGCTGAGCACAAATACCTCCCGGCAGCGTTCCGGTAGGCGATCCAGGGCCTGCCGGTATAGCCGTTCCAGTTCCTTTACCTCTTCCCCCGCGCCTGTTGTTGTTTCCTTTACCTTCCCATAACCAGTCTCCTTTTCCGAACGCACAACATCCTTCCGCCATTGACTAATGGCCGTATTACGGATAGCGGAAAACAAATATGCTTTTACAGGGCCCGCAATAGTGATCGTTTCCCGTTTCTCCCACAAACGCAGGAATACCTGTTGCACAATCTCCTCCGCTACATGGGGATCTCCCGTGTAGTGGGTAGCAAAGGCCAGGCAGTGAGCATGGTTTTCCCTGAATAATGCTTCAAATGTTTGAAGTTCCAGCATGATGAGCAGCAAATATAGGCAGGTTTTATTTGATTTCTAAGATTCACACCCGATGTAAAAATCTTTGCGTACAAATACTCAAAAATGCCCGCTGCAGCCATTTTATAAAAATTTAATAGGGGGTAAACCGTACTTCCTGCGTCTGGAGAAACACAAAAATCACATAAAAGCTAGTTATCTTTGTCCCCGCAATGTACAACCTGATCAAAAAATTCCTTTTCCGCTATCCGCCGGAAAATATTCACCACAGCGTAATGCGTGGTATGAAGACAATATATTCCCTGCCACTGGGCAAATCCGTTCTGAATGCCTTCTGCGGCGTAAAAACCAGGGGACTGGAACGCGAACTTTTCGGACTGAAATTTTCCAACCCGGTAGGACTGGCAGCCGGCTTTGACAAAGACGCCAAATACATCGACGAACTGGCCTGCCTGGGTTTCGGCTTTGTAGAAATAGGCACGGTAACCCCGCTGCCCCAGCCAGGAAACGAGCAACCACGTTTGTTCCGTTTACCGGAAGACAAGGCCCTCATTAACCGCATGGGCTTTAACAACGAAGGAGCGCCAGCCGCTGCCAGGCGGTTACAACGCAAAAAATCCAATATTATCGTAGGAGGCAACATCGGGAAAAACAAAATCACCCCGAATGAAGAGGCGGTAAGCGATTATGAGAAATGTTTTCATGCGCTGTATGATGTAGTAGACTATTTCGTGGTAAATGTAAGCTCTCCCAATACGCCTAACCTGCGCGCCTTACAGGAAAAAGAGCCTTTAAAACAACTGCTGCACCACCTGCAGGTATTAAATACACAGAAACCCAGGCTTAAACCCATCCTGCTTAAAATAGCGCCTGACCTGACCACCGAGCAACTGGATGATATCATTGAAATTATAAAAGAAACCCAACTGGCCGGTATCGTGGCTACCAATACCACTATCAGCCGGGCAGGATTAAAAACGCCTGCGGCAGAAGTAAATGATATCGGCGCGGGCGGTCTTAGCGGGCTCCCGGTAAAACGAAAAGCCACAGAAGTGATCCGTTACATTCATACCAACAGCCAGGGCACCATCCCCATCATAGCGGTAGGCGGTATTTTCACTGCGGAAGACGCACAGGAAAAACTGGATGCCGGCGCTTCCCTGGTACAGGTGTATACGGGCTTCATTTATGAAGGGCCGGCCATTGTAAAAAAGATCTGTGCCGGACTGCGTCAGTAACATCGCATCATCTCTATCTATTCAACCTATATGGAACAGCTTCTCACAGCAGAATCGCTCATCAGTTTACTGACATTGGTGCTCATGGAAATCGTACTGGGCATAGACAATGTCATCTTTGTTTCTATTGTATTGAACAGGCTAACCCCTGAAAAAAGACCCGCAGCCCGCCGTGTATGGATGTTTGCCGGTATGGCCATCCGTATCGTGCTGCTGCTTTGCATCGGCTACATCGTAAAAGCAGTACATCCCCTGTTCAGCATCGGCGGTCATGGCTTCAGTCTGCGCGACCTTATCATGCTGGGCGGCGGTATCTTCCTGCTGATTAAAACCACGCTCGAAATCCACCACAAGCTGGAAGGAGACGAAGATACAGCGGACCTCAGCAAGCCGGGTAAGCCTGCCGCCTCCTTTATGAATATCGTTGGACAAATTATCCTGATCGATACCGTCTTCTCTTTCGATAGTATCATTACCGCCGTAGGACTGGCAAAACAAGTGCCCATCATGATTGTTGCCGTTATCATAGCCATGATCGTTATGTTCCTTTTTGCCCCCCGGATCAGCGACTTTATCCATAAACATCCCACGCTTAAAATGCTGGCCCTTTCCTTCCTGGTGATGGTAGGCGCTATCCTCATCATTGAAGGATGGGATGCAGAGCAGGCACACAACATGCACCTGAAAAACTATGTATACTTTGCTATGGCGTTTTCCTTTGGAGTAGAAATGCTGAATATGCGGGTTAGGAAACCGGCTAAAGGAAAACCGGTAGAACTGAAGGAACCGCACTAGTTTTTAGCAATGCAGCGGATTTTTTCTTGCCCAGGATTAGCCGTGATTTTGATGATTCCAAGGATTTTTTCTTGTGATTATAATTTGATTTTAAAAGATTTGGGAAGATCTAAGCGAATTTATCCGCTTAGATCTTCCCAAATCTTTTAAAATCAAAAAAGAAAAAATCCTTGGAATCATCAAAATCACGGCTAATCCTGGGCAAGAAAAAATCCGCTGCATCGCTAAAAGCTAGTCGCAATTATCGCTACCGCCACCATACCGGCTGTTTCTGTACGCAGCCGGGTATTTCCCAGTGACACTGGTACAAAACCCTCCTCCAGCGCCCCTTTTATTTCATCGGGAGTAAAATCCCCTTCTGGTCCTATCAGTATCAGTGTATCTTTTCCGGGTTGCAGCACGTCACGCAACGCCTGTTTTTGTTCGGGTAAACAGTGTGCGATCAGCCGTTGCGGATCATGATGATGCTTAATTACTTTATCAAAGGCCTGCGGCTCCTGCAGGTCGGGCAAATAAAATTGCTGCGACTGCAGCATAGCCGACACCAGGATGTTCTGCAAGCGTTCTGCTTTTATCTTTTCTTTCTCGGTACGCTGGGTCACAAGCGGGATAATGGTTTGAATGCCTATTTCTGTAGCCTTTTCAAGAAACCATTCAATACGGGCAGCATTTTTGGTAAAAGAGATGGCTACACGAAGCGCCCGTGCAGGCGGTGGCACCGTTTCTCTGTCCAGTATGCGTACCACGCATTTTTTACGGTTATCGTCCGTGATGTCAGCAGTAAACTTATGTCCACGGCCATCTGCCAGTAGTACTTTATCTCCCTTTTCATGACGGAGTACCTGTATACAGTACTTAGAGGTATCCTCATTCATGGTATAGGCAGTGGCTTCGGGCAATATATCGGGCGCATAAAAAACTGGCAAATCCATACTCTGATGATTATAATGATGATGATTCCTGATGCACGAAGATAAGCAGCGCATTCATCAGGTGAATAACGGGAGGTGCCTACTGACCCGATAATTTTTTTGTTTTGATGTGAAACCGTATAAACAGCAACACGGAGGCCACCAGTAATCCCAGCAACAGTGCCCACCACACGCCTTCAACGCCGTAGCCGAGTTTGATACCCAACAGGTAGCCCAAAGGTATACCAAGTACCCAGTAGGCCAGCAGTGTAATAACGGTAGGCACACGCACATCGCCCAGGCCACGCAGGATACCCAATCCAACCACCTGCATACCATCAAATAACTGGAAGAAAGCCGCGATGATCAGCAATCCTGAGGCAATGTGAATCACCTGCGGATCCTGGATATAAAAAGAAGGGAGCAGGCGGTTGCCTAAGGTGAATAACAATGCAGCCCCGCCCATCAGCAACAATACCATGTGGTAACTGGCGATGGCCGATAAACGTAGCGCGCCAAAGTCCTTTTTACCAAAATTATTACCGCTTTTAATACCGGCGGCAGCGGAAATACCACTGGCCATCATATAGGTCATGGCTGCCAGGCTCAATGCAATCTGGTGGGCAGCCAGCTCCGCGGCCCCCATCCAGCCTACCATTACAGCCGCCCCGCTGAATGCGCTCACTTCAAAAAGATATTGCATCGCAACCGGGGTACCAATCCCCAGTATTTTTTTGATGGCAGCAGCTTGCAGATTTTTAAATCCGAACGACTGCAGAAAAGGTTTAAAACGTGGCGCCCTCAACACATACAGGGTCATGGTGATACCCATAATTAACCTGTCAGTAAATGTGGCAATTCCCACACCTATTACTCCCAGCCGGGGCATCCCAAACAAGCCATACACCAGTGTAATCCCGATAATAATATTGATCACGTTTCCGATGATACTGATGTTCATTGCCTGACGCGTAAAGCCGAGTCCTTCAGCAAACTGTTTAAAGGAAAGGAACAACATCAGCGGTATAAAGGAAAATCCGAGATAGCGCAGGAAAGGTCTTGCCTGTTCGGCGACATCGGCCTCCTGGTGGAGAAAAGATAAATGGTTGGCGCCGATATAAATAACGGCCGACAATAAGATCCCCACCACCATATTGATGATCAGGCTATGGCTCAGCAAAAAACCGATAGCGCTTTTATTGCCACGCCCGTTCTCCTGGGCAATCAGCGGCGTAAGGCCATAAGACATGCCTATACCCGCCACCATAAAAACGGAAAACAAACCATTCCCCAACGACACCGCTGCCAGCGGCACCTTACCGGTATGCCCGATGATAATACTGTCTGATAACGCCACCAAAGTATGGCCTAGCTGTGAGATGACTACGGGGTAGGCTAAACTGAAATTATCTTTATAATGGGCTTTATATTTTCTGTACAGGTAGTTCATGTCAGCTGTTAGCTGTTAGCTTTTAGCTGTTAGCCGTTAGACGAATGCAGCGAAGATCATGTGATGACCTTCGCTGCATGAGTATTATAGCTAAAGCTAATGCGTTATTGTTATTACTAAAAACTTGATTTCCGTTGCAACCTTATATGCGTAACCGCTCCTCCTGTTTGGCAGAGGTCCCTGCGAACAAAAACTGATATCTTCCAAACTCAATCTCCGCTGCATTACTAACAGCTAAAAGCTAATGCCTAACTGCTAGAACGGTGCATCCTCAAAACCTTCATCGAAGTTCATATCGTTCATTTTGGATCCCTTCTGTATATACAGTTTTGCTTCGTCGTTGCCACCGCCGCCACCTTGCGGTGAGCGACTGATACCTGCAAAAGGACTACCGCCGCCACCGGGATTGTCAATGCTGCCATCATCTTCAAAACGCTGAAACTCCAGTACTGCCCTGAGTCTGATGGTATCCAGCTGACCATTACGGTGTTTGGCTATACGAACGTGGGTTTCACCTTTATTGGATTCGCCCATTTCATTGGTGTTGATCTCATAGTATTCAGGACGATAGAGGAACATTACCATATCGGCATCCTGCTCGATGGCGCCGGACTCACGGAGATCGCTCAACTGCGGCATTTTGTTACCATCTTTACGTTTTTCCACATCACGACTCAACTGCGACAACGCAATCACCGGTACCTGTAACTCTTTTGCGAGTCCTTTCAGGTCACGGGAAATTTTACTGATCTCCTGTTCACGGTTGGAACCTTTACCATCGCCGCCGCCGCTCATCAGCTGCAGATAGTCGATGATGATAACGCCTACGCCGTGGTTGTGTACCAGCCTGCGGCATTTAGCACGCAACTCAAAAATGTTGAGGGCCGGGGTATCATCGATGAAGATGGGTGCTTTTGCCAGGCGTTCGATACCGTGGGTCATCAGCTTCTTCATTTCATACTCTTCCAGTTTACCACGGGAAATCTTTTCCAGCTTTATTTCTGACTCGGCCGAAAGAATACGTTGTACAATCTGGCCGGACGACATTTCCAATGAAAATACCGCTGCTCCTTTCGGAAAGCGGGGGTGGAGGGCCGCATTACGCGCCAGGTTCAGCGCAAAAGCGGTTTTACCCACAGAAGGACGGGCTGCTATGATGATCAGATCGGTAGACTGCCAGCCATAAGTAACCTTGTCCAGTGAAGGGAAGCCGGATGGCACCCCGGTAATATCATCCCCCTTGTTACGCAGGTCCTCGATACGCTTCATGGTATTTACCAGTACACGATCGATGGAGTCGTAGTTTTTACGAAGGTGATTGTTGGTAACTTCAAAGAGTTTAGACTCAGCGCTATCCAGCAGGTCAAATACATCGGCCGTGTCTTCATAAGACTCCGTCAGTATTTCACCGGAAATGCGAATCAGTTCACGCTGAATAAATTTCTGGAGGATAATACGGGCATGCGCTTCAATATTTGCAGAAGACACCACCATATTCGTCAGCTTCATAACGGTAAAAGGGCCGCCTATCTGCTCCAGCGAACCCATTAGCTTGAGCTCTTCTGTTACGGTGAGAATATCTACCGGCATTGACTTTCCGGCCAGGCGGGTCATGGCGCTAAAAATAATCTGGTGTGCTTCTACGTAAAAACACTCCCCTTTTAATATCTCGATGACGGAGTCAAAAGCTCCCTTTTCCAGCATTACGGCTCCCAAAACAGCTTCTTCCAATTCTTTAGCCTGTGGTGGTATCTTGCCATACACCAAGGATGACACATCAATGGACGGCTTTCTGCGCACATTGCGGTCCTTCTTAAGATTGAGATCCATTTATGGTTAGTGTATTAAAAAAAGTTAATAAAAGGTTACTGTCAATGGGCCTTTCCAGTTGTTTTTACAATCGATGTCTGCATTTTCCTGCATTCTTCAGGGTGATAGCTACTTTAAGAAATTGTAAACTTTTGCAAGCCGTACAAACTAAGGTAAAGGCATTTTTTTGATTAACACCCCTCCCTTCGTATTAAATTTATTAAGCCTCATACACAGGTTATCCACAAGCATTTTGTCAGTTATCCACTGACAAAGATATGGTTATCCACCAAAACAACAGAAATACCCATGCGAAGGTCCGATTATTCACACACATTGTGTAAAAAGATTTTCCACATGCTGCAAAAACACCGCACCATGGCCGGATCAGCAATAAAAGCAGGAGAAAACAGCAAGCGGAAAGCAGTAAGCAGCTGTCTCCCGCCAACGCTTTCGCCCTTCCCACGTGCTTTTTGCTTTATGCTTTCCGCTTTAGCCGCTTTATTCCTAACTTTACGCCACTTATATAAACCGAGCAGATAAATGACGATTTCATACAACTGGCTATGTGATTATTTACCGGTGAAGCCTGCACCGGAGGAACTGTCTACCATTTTAACCAGGATTGGCCTGGAGGTGGAAAGCCTGGAAAAATTTGAAGCTGTAAAAGGAAGTCTGGCTGGATTGGTGATCGGAGAAGTACTGACGGCAGAAAAACACCCTAATGCAGACAAGCTGCGACTCACCACTGTTAACACGGGCAACGGCGAGCCTTTGCACATTGTATGCGGTGCACCTAACGTAGCAGTAGGGCAGAAAGTAGTGGTAGCCCCCATCGGCGCCACCATTTATCCGCTGGGTGGAGAACCGCTGACCATGAAAAAAGCAAAGATCCGCGGTGAAGAAAGCCAGGGGATGATTTGCGCTGAAGACGAAATAGGACTTGGCAACAGTCACGACGGGATCATGGTACTGGATGCCTCCCTGCAACCCGGCACCCCCGCCAGTGAAGTGTTTAAACCGGCCAACGATTATATCTTCGAGATAGGACTTACGCCCAACCGCATGGACGCCATGAGCCATATCGGCGTGGCAAAGGATGTATGCGCCTTCCTCAACAACCTGGAACAAACACACAAATACCAGGTACAACTGCCGGAAATAAAGGCACTGCCCACCGCAGCCAGCCCTTTATCCATCAGCATTACCATCGAAAATACGGATGCCTGTCCCCGTTATTCCGGTATATCCATTACCGGTATACAGGTGGCGCCTTCTCCCGAATGGCTGAAAAGTAAGCTGACGGCCATCGGTGTTCGTCCTATTAATAATATTGTGGATATCACCAATTTCATCCTGCATGAAACCGGTCAGCCCCTGCATGCTTTCGACGCCAACGCGATCAAAGGCAACGCTGTGGTGGTAAAAAATCTGCCGCAGGGTACTCCTTTCGTAACGCTCGATGAAAAAGAAAGAAAACTGGACGCCACAGATCTCATGATCTGTAACGGCGCCGGTGAAGGCATGTGTATTGCCGGCGTATTCGGCGGTTTACATTCGGGCGTATCTGATACCACACAAAGCATTTTCCTGGAAAGTGCATTTTTCAGCGCCGGTGGTATCCGGACCACCTCCTTCCGCCACGGCCTGCGCACAGACGCGGCCTCCCGCTTTGAAAAAGGAGTGGATATCTCCAACGTAGTATTTGCCCTGCAACGTGCAGCGGATCTTATTTGTACCCTCTGCGGCGGTAAAGCCGCTTCTGGTATTATAGATGTATATCCGTCTGTAAAAGTAAAAACACAGGTAGAAACGACGTATAGCTATATCCGTAAGCTCAGCGGCAGTAACTACCCTGCCGATAAGATCAAAAATATCCTGCGCAGCCTGGGCTTTGATATCTTGTCCGAATCGGCAGAAGGTCTTCGTGTATCCGTACCATTCAGCAAACCGGATATCAGCCTGCCGGCCGACCTGGTGGAAGAAGTGATGCGGATCGATGGACTTGACAACATTGAGATTCCATCTAAAATATCCATTTCACCCGCCCTTTCCGTGCAGCCGGATGCCGAAAGCATCAAGGAAAAAATAGCCAACTACCTGGCCGGCAACGGGTTTAATGAAATTTTTACCAACTCTATCACTAACAGCAAATACTATACGCCGGAAGTACTGGAAACAGCCGTGAAAATGATGAACAGTCTCACCGTAGAACTGGATATCATGCGCCCATCGATGCTGGAAACCGGTCTGGAAAGCATTGCCCACAACCTGAACCGTAAAAACGAAGACCTGCTGTTCTTCGAATTCGGTAAAACCTACCAGGTACTGGAAAAGGGTTATGGTGAAAATAATCACCTGGTACTGTATTTGACAGGCAGACAAACGACTGAAACGTGGATGCATAAAACCAGCCCGGTAGACTTTTACTTCCTGAAAGGTTTTGTGATCAATATCCTCCGGCAGCTGGGCTATAAACAGCTTAGCTGGGCAGAAAGCACCGGAACCGGCTTAACACCATCCTGGGAAATCAAAGTAAAAAACCAGGTGGTAGTTACCCTCGGAGGCGTTGCTGCTGCGAAGCTGAAGCAGTTTGATATCAGGCAGCCGGTTTGGTTCGCCACCTTTAACTGGGATAAAATACTGGGACTATTGCAAAAAAGTGATAACTTTTACAAAGAAATCCCACGTTTCCCGGCAGTTCGCAGGGACCTGGCACTGGTACTCGACAAACAGGTGAAGTTTGCGGCAGTAGAAACAGCCGCCAGGGGTGTGAAATCCGGTCTGTTACAACAGGTAAATCTGTTTGATGTATTCGAGAGCGAAAAACTGGGTGTTAATAAGAAGTCTTACGCCGTAAGCTTTACTTTCCTGGATCCTCAGAAAACACTTACCGACAAAGAGATTGACGGGGTAATGGACAAACTCATCAAAACATTTGAAACACAGTTACAGGCAGAAATTAGAAAATAAGATACTGAAAGATGGTTCTGGAGCAATACATTCAACGCGTTGAAGAAAGATTGCAACTGCTGGTAAAAAAACTCCAGCAGCTGCAGGCGGAGAATGTATTGCTGAAAGATGAAGTCAAAATACAACAACAGGAGCTGCAACAGCAGCAACAGTCGTTACAAAGCCTGGAGGAAAGGCTGCAACTGATGAAAATTGCATCCACCGCCCAGGGAGGTACCACCATAGCAGCAGAAGATGAGGCTTTCAAAAAGGAGATCCGCGGCAAAATCAATGACTATATCAAGGAAATTGACCGCTGCATCGCCTTGCTGAACAGCTGACCTAAAATCATAGATCATGGAACAACTCATTCCTATCAACATAATAGTGGCAGACCGCTCTTACCGGATCAAGATAAAACCGGAAGAAGAAGCGGAAGTTCGTCGTATTATGAAAGAAGTGAATGAGAAGATTGTCGATTTTAAGACTTCCTATGCAGGGAAAGACCTGCAGGACTATATCGCTATGGCCCTTATTATGTACGCCACACACCCTGTAACCAGCGGCGGTAAAGCCCAGGCGAGCACTGCACCCTTTTTGCAGGAGAAGCTGGAAAAGCTGGAAGAAATTATCAACCAGGCATTGGGTTGATCACCTTACCCATTGCTAAACAATGAATTAGCTAATTGGCTAATTATCACGTATCAAAGACGCTTTAACTGCTATTTTTTTGTATTTTCGCGGGTCAGTTCTCGCCCCTGTTGTGTTTTAGCAGCAACATGGGTATGAGGATACTACATAAATCAAGTATAAATAATTCATATGGATGTTACACTTATCACGACAATAGCTGCAGTAGTGGCATTGATCATTGGGATTGTGCTAGGTAAGGTGATTTTTGCCAAAAATACGCAGCATAAAATAGATGAAGCTGAGGCACAGGCGAAGAAAATCATTGCAGATGCACAGATCAGTGCGGAAAATCTCAAGAAGGACAGGCTGCTGGAAGCAAAAGAAAAATACCTGCAACTAAAGAGCGAGTACGAGAAAGATGTACTGCAGCGTAATCAGAAACTGGGAGAGTCCGAAAATCGTATCAAACAGAAGGAGCAGGCCCTTAACCAGAAAAACGAGCAAATCCAGAAGCAATTAAATGAAAACGACGCGATCAAGGAAACCCTGAACCGTCAGATGGAACTGGTCACCATCAAGCGTACTGAACTGGAAAAACACCAGGAAGAACATATCCGCCGCCTTGAAAAAGTAGCCGGCCTCACAGCAGAAGAAGCCAAACACCAGCTGGTGGAAAGCCTGAAAGAAGAAGCCCGCTCACAGGCCCTCTCTCATATACAGGAAATCATTGAAGACGCTAAATTAAAAGCGAACAAGGAAGCCAAAAAAATCATCATACAGTCTATTCAGCGTACTGCTGCAGAGCAAACCATTGAAAACACCATTACGGTATTTACCCTGGAAAGCGATGAAATAAAAGGTCAGATCATCGGTCGTGAAGGCCGTAACATCCGTGCCATTGAAGCGGCTACCGGTGTGGATCTGATTGTAGATGATACCCCTGAGGCCATTGTACTCTCTTCCTTCGACCCGTTGCGCCGTGAAATAGCACGTTTATCCTTACAGCGCCTGGTACAGGATGGTCGTATTCACCCTGCCCGTATTGAAGAAGTAGTGGAAAAAACAAAGAAACAACTGGAAGAACAGGTAATGGATATTGGTGAAAGAACCGTGATCGAACTTGGTATCCATGGCCTGCATAAAGAACTGGTGCGTCTTGTAGGTAAAATGCGTTTCCGCTCTTCCTACGGACAAAACCTGCTCATGCACTCCAAAGAAACCGCCAATTTGTGTGCGGTAATGGCTGCTGAGCTGGGCTTAAACCCCAAACTCGCCAAACGTGCCGGTTTACTGCACGACATTGGTAAAGTACCTGATGAAGAAACTGAGCTGAGCCACGCCCTGCTGGGCGCCAAGCTCGCCGAAAAATATGGTGAACACGCTGCAGTAGTTAATGCTATCGGCGCTCACCACGATGAAATGGAAATGCAGTATGTTATTTCCCCGATCGTACAGGCCTGTGATGCTATCAGCGGCGCCCGTCCCGGCGCCCGCCGCGAAATTATGCAGAGCTACCTGCAACGTATCAAAGATCTCGAGAACCTGGCCCTGGCTCACGACGGCGTGGAAAAAGCCTATGCTATACAGGCAGGTAGAGAACTGCGTATCATCGTGGAAAGTGATAAAGTGTCTGATGGCGACGCAGATCGCTTATCATTCGAAATAGCCAATAAGATACAAACAGAAATGCAGTATCCTGGCCAGATTAAAGTAACGGTTATCCGTGAAAAGAGAGCGGTGAATATCGCCAGATAATTTTCTGATTCAAAATCCAGGAAATTGACCTTATATTGGAGTCCTCCGGTTTTACCGGGGGACTTTTTTTTCTGTAAGCTAAACTTCATTCAATAAACCGATAATCGCTAAATGCAGTGTTATGAAAAAAACCTTTGTTAAATTCCTGCTGGGATCCGCCTTGCTACTCGGCACCGGCAGCGCGTTTGCCCAAAAATCACAGTCGTTGTTCAACGGCAAGAACCTGGACGGCTGGAAAATCTACGGTACAGAAAAATGGTATGTGGAAAATGGTGAGTTAATCTGCGAAAGCGGTCCGGATAAGGAATACGGTTATCTCGGCACTGATGGTCAATACAAAGATTTTGAACTGACCGTACAATTCAAACAGGAAGCCAATGGCAACAGCGGTGTATTTTTCCATTCATCCCTGGAGGGTACCAAAATTACCGGCTGGCAGGCGGAAGTAGCGCCTCCGAACATGCATACCGGTGGTATCTACGAATCTTATGGCCGCGGATGGCTGATACAACCTGATAAGGAAAAAGAAAAATACCTGAAAATGGGTGAATGGAATACCATGAAAGTAAGGGTACAGGGAGATAACGTTACCACCTGGCTCAATGGACAGGAAATGATTACCCTGAAAGATGCTAAAATCGGCGCCGCCAATGGCCAGATTGCATTACAGATCCACTCCGGCGGTGGTATCAAGGTAAGATGGAAAAACATTAAGCTGAAACCCCTGAAATCCTAAATCAATTCAGGGAATGTACTTTACTGATAAAGTCATATTCATTACCGGCGCCAGCTCAGGGATAGGCCATGAGCTGGCGCTTTTGCTGGCAAAAGAAAAGGCCCGGCTCATACTGGCTGCCCGTAACCGGCCCGCCCTGGAAGCCGTGCGCAATGAATGCCTGCTGTACACGCCCTTTTGTGAAATATTGTTGATGGATGTTACAGATGAAACCCAGGTCAATGAAGGCGCCAAAAGCGCTTTAGAATTCTTTGGGAAGATAGATGTACTCGTGAATAATGCCGGCGTAACCCAGCGGTCCAAACTTATCGATACCTCTGTGGCCGCCGTACGGCAATTGATGGAGGTGAACTTTTTTGGCGCCGTTATGCTCACCCAGGCCCTGCTGCCTCATTTCAGGGCACAGGGAGGCGGACAAATCATCGTTATCAGCAGTATGGCTGGATTAATGGGATACCCATGGCGTTCCGGTTATAATGCGGCCAAGCATGCCCTGCAGGGCTATTTTGAAACCCTGCAAACCGAACAGCCTATTCCCCGCTTATATACCACCATCGTGTGCCCGGGCCGGGTACATACTCCCATCACCTTCGCAGCCATTACGGCCAACGGCGAGCCCTATGGAAAAATGGACCCCAAACAAACAAAAGGATTGTCTGTTACCTACTGTGCCCAACATATTCTAAAGGCAATGCGTAAACGAAAAAAACTGGTACTGATTGCCAGGGAAGAAAGAATACTGTTGTGGTTTAAAAGATATTTTCCCCCACTGTTTTATGTGATTGCGCGCAAAGGGAATTAATTTGCAGCAAATTCAACAACTATGGATCTGTTACTTCAACAAATAGCAGCAGCTACCAGCTACCTGCAATCCTTTCCCTTTGAGCAACCCCGCGTAGGTGTAGTTCTGGGAACAGGCCTGGGCGAACTCGTGAATCATATCAGGATCGCGCATACCATTCCTTATCAACAGATCCCTCATTTCCCGGAATCGACGGTAGAATCGCATAAAGGACACCTGATACTGGGACATATCGGTATCACACCGGTGGTAGCGATGCAGGGCCGCTTTCATTACTATGAGGGCTATACGATGCAACAGATCACCTTTCCTGTTCGTGTGATGAAAGCCATGGGTATTCAACAACTATTGCTCAGTAATGCCGCCGGTGGTATGAACCCTTCCTTTAAAAAAGGGGATCTCATTCTGCTGGAAGATCATATTAATATGCAACCGGAAAATCCGTTGCGTGGTCTTAATGCACCTGCCTATGGTCCCCGCTTCCCTGATATGAGCCGGCCCTATCATCCTGCGCTGGGCGAACAATTAAAAGCTACTGCGATCTCCCTGGGTACTACATTAAAAAGCGGTGTATACGTGTCCGTTATGGGACCTAACCTGGAAACAAGGGCTGAGTACCGCTTCCTCCGTATGATAGGCGCCGATCTCGTAGGCATGAGTACCGTACCCGAAGTAATTGTAGCCAACCAGCTGCAACTCCCCTGCGCGGCGGTTTCCGTGGTTACTGACGAATGTGATCCCGACAACCTGCATCCCGTTTCTATTGAAGAAATTATTGCAGTAGCGGGTAAAGCGGATAAGCTGCTGAGCAGTCTTTTTGCCGGTGTAATTGCAACGCTGTAGTATAAAAAGCAACGGCTGCACCCTCAGGGCACAGCCGTTGCTTTCTATAACCGGTATGGTACTATGTTATTTCCAGAAGCCCTCGTCTTCGTCATCCTCTTCCTTGTCATCCTCTTTATCATCCTCCTTTTTCTTATCTTCTTCTTTCTCTTCTTCGTCCTCCTCTTCATCATCATCCGCTTCCCCTCCGCCAATTACCAGTAGCTTTTCTCCCATGATGTCATCTTCCATCATATCGTCCGGATCTTCATCGCTTTGATCCTCTTCCTCCTCCTCATCATCATCATCTTCTTCATCTTCTTCTTCATCATCTTCCTCCTCATCTTCATTTTCTTCTTCTTCTTCAACGTCGGCTGTTTCAGCTTCCGTTACGCCTGTTTCTTCCGTTTTTATATCATTTCCGGAGATGCTATCTTCTACAATGCCATCCGGATCTTCATCCGTTTCTTCTTCGTTTTCATCTTTCCCATCCTCTTCTTCCTCTTCATTTTCTTCTCCCTGTTCTTCCTCCTCTTCGGTCGCGAGTTCTTCGTTTGCTTCCTCTATAATATCATCAAACCGAACAATTTCGTCATCCGGCTCCACTTCTTCGTCTTCTGATGCGGGTTGTTCTTCTTCCGGTGAGGCAAGGGTATCCAGTTGATGATCGGGATCCAGCAATTCGCCATCTTCAGACACCATGAGGGAATGTGCAGTTTCGGTTTCAGGCTCAGAGGTATGGCTGCTATGTTCACCACGGCCCAGGGTGGCTGTTTCATCGTTGATAAGGGTGGGTTGCACCATTTCTTCATCAAACAGCTCCTTAAGCTTTGGCAGGTCGGCCACAGAGCTGATCCCGAAATAGTCCATAAAGGAACGGGACACGGCATAAAGCAGTGGTTTACCGGGCAGGTCCTCACTACGGCCGGTAATAACAATCAGTTCTTTTTCCAGGAGTTTTTGTATAGAATAATCGGTGCTTACACCGCGGATATATTCTATTTCTCCTTTGGAAATAGGCTGCCGGTAAGCGATGATGGCCAGTGTTTCGAGAGCGGCTGTTGACAGGCGCTTCAGGAATTTATCACCATTGAGTTGCGCTACGGTCTGATAATAATCTTTTTTGG
Source organism: Chitinophaga hostae (assembly GCF_018224885.1). Classification (GTDB taxonomy): domain Bacteria; phylum Bacteroidota; class Bacteroidia; order Chitinophagales; family Chitinophagaceae; genus Chitinophaga; species Chitinophaga hostae. The sequence continues at coordinate 65,535 of NZ_JAGTXB010000021.1, forward strand.
TAAGGAATTGATAGCCACCGCCGCTGCTACGTACTTCAAACGCATAAAACTCAGAGCTGTATTTTTCCCTGATGGCCTCCATGGCGGCTTCTACCTGATCCAGGTTGGTACGGTCTTCCAGGAAAGCCAATGCATTGTTGAGCAGATCCACTATTTCCAGCAAAGGCAATGGCCTGTCGGCCGCAAAAATTAATGCTTCCACGTGCGGGATGATCTGTGATATTTCCATACGTTAACAGGAGGTGTCGATTTACAAAAAAGGTCAAAGACCGAAAATACAGTCTTTGACCCTAATCTGAAAATATTAATTCAATTGTTGACTTCGTGCTAAAAAATTGCCTTACAGTACTTATCCGGCCAATGCTGCAGCACCGCTCACGATTTCTGTAAGCTCAGTGGTAATGGCCGCCTGGCGTGCACGGTTGTAAGAGATTTTCAGGGTACGCAGCATTTCGCTGGCGTTTTCTGTTGCCTTATCCATCGCAGTCATACGGGCGCCATGCTCAGAAGCATGAGAATCCAGGATGGCCTTGAAGAACTGTGTGTTCAGGATCTTAGGCATCAGCTCAGCAATCAGGGTTTCTTTTTCAGGCTCAAAAATGAAGTCTGCTTTCAGACCGCTTTTATCCTGGTTTTCAACCTTTGAAATTGGCAGGAACTGCTCAGAAACAAATACCTGGGTGGCTGCGTTCTTAAATTCGCTGTACACAATTTCAACGGCATCGTAGGTACCATCAATAAACCCGTTCAATGCTACGGCAGCTGCCTCTTTCACATGATCGAAGGTCAGATTTGCAAAGATCTGCCAGAATTTATCGTTTACTTTATAACCGTTCTGTACAAAATGGTCGTAACCTTTCTTACCGATCGGCAGGATTTCTACATTGCCCTGCTCAAACTGTTCAGCATACTTTTCGCGGATAACGCGTTTGGCAGTTTTAATCAGGTTAGAGTTGAAGGCGCCGCACAAACCTCTGTCTGAAGTAATTACCACAATCAGTACTTTTTCAACGGAACGTTGCGCCGCCAGCGGCGTATCAATATTGCCTTCGCTGTTGGAAACAATATTCTGCAACATTTCCTGGAGCTTTACAGCATAAGGGCGCATCAGCATGATAGCATCCTGTGCACGTCTTAATTTAGCAGCACTTACCATTTTCATGGCTTTGGTGATCTGCTGACCAGATTGAATAGACTTGATTCGGTTACGAACTTCTTTAAGCTGTCCGGACATATATAAAAATCAATTACGAATTACGAATTATCAATAGCCAATGCAGGGATAGCCTCCTGAATTTGGCTGCAAAGGTAAGCAATGACAGTTTAATTTGAAAATCCACAGAAAGATAATTTAAACTTTCTTTATATAATTCGTAATCAATTTTTTATAGATAATAAATTTCTAAAGCGTGATACTGGTTCCCAGTACCTGCAGAAAGGCTGCTATCCATTGCGGATGAGCCGGCCATGCGGGAGCTGTTACCAGCTTACCATCTACTACCGCCTCATAAACGTTTACCGAAACGTAAGTACCTCCGGCAGCTGTTACTTCCGGCGCCACAGCCGGGTAAGCTGTCAATTTTTTACCCCGTACCACATCAGCGGCAGTGAGGATCTGGATACCATGACAAACAGCGGCCACCGGCTTATCTTCCACGAAGAAATGCTTTACCAGCTCCAGCACATTCCTGTTTAAACGCAGGTATTCCGGCGCACGGCCGCCTGCAATCACCAGTGCATCGTAATCCGCACCGGCTACATCATTAAAGGTGGCGTTGAGCACAAACCCATGTCCGGGCTTTTCACTGTAAGTCTGATCGCCTTCAAAATCATGAATCGCTGTTTTGATCTTGTCGCCGGCGGCCTTATCAGGACAAACGGCATGTACTTCGTGACCAATCATTTGCAGCATCTGGAAAGGAACCATTGTTTCATAGTCTTCTGCGTAGTCACCGGTTAGTAATAATATCTTCTTCTGGGCCATAAATGCGAGGGTTATTTCCAGATAAATATAGTGCTTTTTAGCTGTTAGCCATTAGCTTTTAGCTTTTAGTAAATGCAGCGAAGACCATCAATGATCTTCGCTGCATTTACTAAAAGCTAACAGCTAAAAGCTAAGAGCTGGTTCGCTGCATTAGCTAAAAGCTAACAGCTAAAAGCTAAGAGCTGGTTCGCTGCATTAGCTAAAAGCTAAGAGCTGGTTCGCTGCATTTACTAAAAGCTAAAAGCTGGTTCGCTGCATTAGCTAAAAGCTAACAGCTAATACCTAAAAGCTGGTTTGCTGCATTAGCTAAAAGCTAACGGCTAAAAGCTAAAAGCTGGTTCGCTGCATTTACTAAAAGCTAACGGCTAAAAGCTAAAAGCTGGTTCGCTGCATTAGCTAAAAGCTAACAGCTAATGCCTAAAAGCTAAATCAGTATCCCGGGTTCTGCGGGAAGTTATTCGTACTTCTGTCGATCTGATCCTGTGGGATAGGTCGTAATACATGGGTTGGCTTGATATTATTCCGGGCGTCCTCATTATGCAGTTTAACCCTTTCCAGGAGTTTGTGGGTGCGGGTGAGGTCAAACCAGCGCATTTGTTCTCCTACCAGCTCCCTGGCTCTTTCGTCGAGGATAAAATCAATATTCATATCTGCAGCAGATACCGTCATCGCGTCGTGGTTAGCCTGCGTTTCGGCCGGGGTAGTACCAATACGGGCAGACCTCCAGCGGATCACGTTTACAAGATCGGCAGCTTCCTGTTTTTTGCCTTGCATCATCAGCGCTTCAGCTTCTATCAGGTAGGTTTCTGCCAGGCGCATGGCGATAAAAGGCCTTACACCGGAAGCCTGGTTATCAGGACGCAGCGCATCCGCAAATTTATTCAGAGAAGGATACAGCTTTTCTGTATACAGTCTTGGTGGTACCAGCATATAAGGTTTGCTGGCGATCACGGCATCTGAAACATCATATCCGGGCAGGAAAACAGCGGTATCACCGGCTTTCAGGTTGTCGATAGGCGCATTCGTTTTCCACACGACGGTATAGAATTTTTCGTAACGCACATCGTGTACCCTGTCTTTATACAATGTATCTATCAGGAATTTTGTAGGTCTGAAACGCTTCCAGGGCGTACCATTGGGCAGATCGCGCTTCATGCCTTTCAACACGTCATATTGCATCAGGAAAAAGCGGCAGGCGTTGTTGTCCGGATAACCATAAATCGCATCGGTAGTATACTGCGCAGCGAAAATGGTTTCGTCATTGTTTTCCTTACCCTGTGCCCATACCTGTCCAACATCCGTGAGTAATTTAAATCCATAGTTTTTGATCACCATGTCTGCATATTTGGCGGCATTTGCATAATCGTCCGGTTTGGCCTGGGGAGAGGAGGCACGGGTCAGGTATACTCTTGCCAGCAGGTGTTCTGCTGCAGGCTTGGTAGCGCGTCCCCATTCTGCTTGTGTGGCGGGTAATTCGGCTTCTGCGGCCAGCAGGTCGCTGATCACTGCATCGTAAATAGCGGGCACCGGATCACGATTGGCTTCTCTTACAATTTCCGTGTTTTCGTGCAGGCGTAAGGGTATAGCGCCAAATAACTGCATCAGCACAAAGTGGTAATGCGCCCTGCAAAACAGCGCCTCTGCTACTCCTTTTTTCCTGGTGGCTTCGTCCAGGTCAGCAATCTTGCCGGCCCTGTCTATCGCTACATTACAAGCGTTGATGGTTTGATAGAAGCTGTTCCACACCTCGCGGACATGGTCATAGCGGGAGTCCAGCTGTGAAGTATACTGACTCGTATATTTATAGTTTCCGTCGGAACCATTTGTAACAATATCGGTACCGGTTTCGGTAAGCGTCATGCCTCTTTCCGTGCTGTAGAAATTGCGCATAGACACATAGGAACCGTTTACGGCCGTTTGAAAACCAGCTTTAGTATTATAGAAATCATCTGTTACGTTGGTAACTATTTTTTCATCCAGCATTTTATTGCAGGAGGATGCAGCAGCAACGGTGAACAGCATGATGGCAGGAATTATATATCTCATAACGTTTTCTTTTAAAGATGTTTAATCAGGACCGGTTGATTTTAAAATTTGGCATTTATTCCGAATTGCAACATCCAGGTAGCCGGGGCGTCGATACCGATCACGTTTACGTCTTCAGGATCCACTCCTTTCCATGTTTGGCGATAAGGCGCCAGGATCATCGGGTTTTTAACGCCTACATTGACCCGCAGATCCTGCATACGCATGCGTTTCACCATTGCATCGGGGAACGAGTAGTTGAGTGTTACGCTCCTGATTTTAAAGAATGAGCCATCAAAATAGCTGAGCGACTGGTAGTTGCTGGGCCTTTCCTGGTTGGCATTGGGCCTTGGAAAATCGTTGGTAGGATTTGCCGGTGTGTTATAGTCGATGTTGAGGTTGTTATAACGTCCAAACAGGGTGTTATAGTTCTGGTAGAAATCACTTTTGATCATGCTTCCTACGCGTGCAAAGGCAACGATCGACAATTCAAATCCTTTATAAGAAAAACGCTGAGTGGTACCTGCCGACCATTTAGGCTCCGGAGATCCCAGGATCTGGCGGTCGTTTTTAGCATCGATCAGCGTATCTTTATTAACATCTTCCAGCCTGATTTCACCAGGTTTCACGTTGTAGAGCTTCGCCAGCTGGGCGTCTTTGTCCTGCCATACTCCTACCTTCTTAAAGTCGTAGTATACATAGGTAGGCTGACCAACAAACCAGGCATTTCCCACATCAGCAGTTCTACCATCACCCAGCGACAGGATTTTTGACCGGTTGAAGAACAGGTTGGCGTCCATTTTCCAGCTAAATCCATTTGGATTATCGATGATGGCGGCGCTTAATCCGAATTCAAAGCCACGGTTCTGAGAGGAGCCCAGGTTCATCAGCACTTCGTTAAATCCATTGCTGAATGGCAGTGTTTGTGGCATGAGCAGGTCGGTGGTATGTTGGTTATACCATTCCATCACACCGGTGATTCGTCCGTTCAGGAATCCGAAATCAATACCGATGTCGGTAGAGGTGGTAGATTCCCAGGTGAGGTTGGGATTACGCAGATCAAGCGGTACAAAGCCCAGCACGCCTTTATTGCCGAAGGAATAAGGAATCCTGCTGAGGTTACCTTGTGTAGCGTATGGATTGATACCGGTATTACCGATACGGCCATAGCTCGCACGCAGTTTCAGGTTATCCAGGATATGCTGACCTTTCAGCCAGTTTTCGTTGATCATGTTCCAGGCTACTGCTACAGAAGGGAAATAGCCCCATTTTTTACCCGGTGCAAAACGGGAGGATCCGTCGGCGCGCAAGGTGAGGGTAGCCAGAAACCGGTCATCATAACCATAGTTCAGGCGGCCCATGTAGGAGAGGATAGTCCAGGAACTCAGACCGCTGGTTACTCCTGTAACATTGAGTGATTGGCCCAGGTTATAATACAGCTGTGTTTCCACCGGTATACCTCTTACGTTGGTAGTAGAAAAATCGAGATTCTGGCGTTGAACGCTGTACAGGCCTGTAAAACCGATTGAATGTTTTTTGATCTGTTTATTGTACGTCAGGATGTTTTCGATGGTATACGCCATGGTCGACGCATTTCCTTTGTTAGCCGTTGCATCGCCGCCGCCGATGAGCAGGTTCGTATTGTTTTTCCCCTGGAAGAGGCCATAGTTGTAGTGCTGAATATCCGGGCCCACATTGAGGCGGTATTTCAAACCATCAATGATCTCTACTTCTGCAAACAGGCTGGTGAAAATACGGAAGCGTTTCATCAGTTCCACACGGTTGCCTGGTACATAATCCAGCAATGGATTGGGTTGCTGACTATCGCCGGTTGGGTAAGTGATCAATTTTCCATTATCGTCGTAAGGGGCGGCAATTGGCAGCATTTTCAGGGCATTGTCTATCCCGTTGTATGTTTCGCCATTGCGTTCGCTGTAAGCCCCTAAAAGGGTAGCTCCTACGTGAACCCGGTTGCCGATCAGCTGGTCGATACCGAAATTGAAATTATAGCGTTCATAACTTTGCAGTTTCAGTACGCCCTGATCTTTGAAGTAGCCCAGCCCCACGGTGTATTTTGTTTTTTCTGTACCGCCGGCTACGCTGAGGGCATGATTGGTTTGATATCCCGGGGAAATCATCAGCTTCTGCCAGTCTACATTTGTTCCTTTCTGGATATTGGCGTATTCAACGGCATTGAAGATTTTTTTATCGGATGCATCCGGGTTGGCATCATCGTATTTGCCGAGGGTGCGATTAGCTTCCCGGCGCATTTCTATGAAGCGTTTGGCGTCCATCATGTCTGATTCGCCGAGCTGTTGTACATATCCGTAGGAGCCGCTGTAGGACACCACGGGTTTTCCTTCCTTACCTCTCTGGGTGGTAATGAGCACCACACCATTGGCGCCCCTGGAGCCATAGATGGCTGTTGCGGACGCATCTTTCAAAATATCCATCGATTGTATTACTCCTGTACCGATATCGCTGAGGCTCCCTGCGTAAGGAATACCGTCTACCACATAGAGCGGGTCGTTACCGGCCCTGAGAGAGCGGCTACCACGTATACGCACAGTGGGCTCATCGCCGGGTTTGCTGCTGTTATTGAGTACTTCCACCCCTGGAGCACGGCCTTGTAAAGCCTGTTGGGGATTGGTTACCGGCACGTCCTGGATCGATTTCGTACCTACCGATGAAATGGCGCCGGTTACATCTTTTTTCTTCTGTTGGCCATATCCGACCACTACAATTTCTTCCAGTTTTTTACGGTCTTCGTCCAATACAATGGATACAACTTTGCGTCCGTTCAGTGATTCTTCATGTGTGGCAAATCCGATAAAAGTGAATACCAATACGGCATTGGATGGCTCTTTTACCTGCATGCGGTAATGCCCTTTTACATCGGTTTGGGTACCCATGTTTTTTCCTTTGATGGAAACGGTAACTCCTACAAGCGGCACTTTCTGTGCATCCAGCACATTACCTTCAACTGTAATCGGGTTACTCTGTGCCATGATAAGTTGGTGAAATAGCAAGAACGCTACCATACAGACCATACGTGAAAAAAGCATTTTCATAACGTTGTTTAATGAAATTGTGGAATAAAGGATACTTAAGTTAGATTTTTGGCTGTCTCTTCTGGTTCTTTCGGAACCAAAATAAGATAATTTTAGATTACTGCAATCGTTTGCATATTTTATTTTATTCGAAATTTACCCGGAACATAATAGTGGCCGGATTATCACAGATTTAAAAAATAAAATCTTTTGCAATCGGTTGTAAAAATGAAATTCATTGTTTATTTTGCTCGTCTTATTACGTTTCAGTTATGAAAAAGACGATCCTTTTATGTGGCACCTTTCTTTGCATGTATGGTGGCCTTTTTGCGCAGAAAGCCCAATGGCAGCAGCTTTTCAATGGTAAAGACCTGAAAGGCTGGAAACAGCTGGGCGGGGAAGCGAAATATCATGCGGAGAATGGTGAAATAGTGGGTACCACCGTGATGAACACGCCTAACTCTTTCCTGGCAACAGATAAAGACTATGGTGATTTTATCCTGGAGCTGGAATTCAAGCTGGGAAAAGAGTTTAACTCGGGCATCCAGTTCCGCAGCCAGAGCAGATCTGACTACCAGAACGGTCGTGTATTCGGCTACCAGATGGAAATAGATCCTTCCGACCGCAAATGGAGCGGTGGTGTATATGAAGAAGGCCGCAGAGGCTGGCAGTACCCGATGGAACTGAATCCTGCCGGTCAGCATGCCTTCAAAAAAGACGGCTGGAACAAATACCGTATCGAATGCCGTGGTAATGAAATGCGGACCTGGGTAAACGGTGTGCCAACCGCCCACCTTGTAGATACCGCACTGCCAAAGGGTTTTATTGCCTTGCAGGTACATGGTATCGGTAAAAATGCAGCGGATGACAACAAAAACATCTATTGGAAAAACATCCGGCTGATCGAAAACCCCGCTGCTTCCCAATATTCTCCATATGATAACATCTATGTGGTTAACAATGTGGATAACACTATTTCCGGCCAGGAAAAGAAAAATGGCTTCCAGTTACTATGGGATGGTAAAACCAGCAAAGGCTGGAGGGGCGTTTACAAGAAAAACTTCCCTGCCACCGGCTGGTCCATGCAGGACGGAGTATTGACCATTGGTCATTCTACCGGAGATGAAGAAGGCAGCGGCGGCGATATTGTCACCGAAAAACAATACGGCGCCTTTGAACTGGAATTTATGTTCAAACTCACGCCAGGCGCGAACAGTGGGGTGAAGTACTTTGTAAGCGAAACCTATGAAACAGGTGGTAAATCTGCTATCGGTCTCGAATACCAGGTATTGGACGACGAAAAGCACCCGGATGCGAAATTGGGACGCGACGGAAACCGCACGTTAGCAAGTCTTTACGACCTCATGACAAGAAAACAGGAAAAACGTGCCATCAACCCTATTGGAGAATGGAACAAAGGTCGTATTATTGTGTATCCAAATAACCACGTAGAGCACTGGTTAAATGGATTTAAAGTATTGGAATATGAGCGTGGTTCCCAGGCTTTCAAAGACCTGGTAGCCATCAGCAAGTATAAAAGCTGGAAGAATTTTGGTTTGTGGCCTGAGGGGCACATCCTGTTACAGGATCACGGAAATGAGGTTTCTTTCAAGAGTATTCGCATAAAAGTTCTTAAATAATATTTTTTATCTTTTTTTTCATTGTTCACTGTTCTAAATAAGCATTCCGATTCTTCGGAATGCTTTTTTTTTGGAGAAAACGGTAAATTACTTCTTATTCACAACCCTTCATTATGTTCAGGTTACAACAAAAAGGCTACCTCTTCCTGCTGGGAACCCTGCTTGCCGGCGCATGCCAGCAACCGGTTCAGCATAGTACGCCCCAGGCCACGCAGGACTCCCTGCATCACCTGGCGGCCCGTTACTACGACGAAAACATGGCCCTCAATCCTTTGCAGGCGACCCAAAACGGCGAGAACCAGTACAACGATCAGTTGCCAATAGATATCAGCGAAGCTTTCCGGGCAAAAGCAGACTCCTTCTATGCCAGCTACCAGCAGGCCATTAAGGGAATTGATACAGCCGCATTATCCGGTAACGACCGTATTACCTACGATATGCTGCAACGGGAATTTGATGTAAACCGGGAAGCACTCTCATTTCATGACCACCTGATGCCGGTACAGCAGTTTACCTGCCTGCCCTTAACACTGGCCCAGCTGGGATCAGGCTCCTCTGCCCAACCCTTTAAAACAGAAAAGGACTACCATAATTTCATGCACCGTATGGAACGGTTTGCTATATGGACTGATACGGCCATCGCCAATATGCGCCGGGGTATTGCCACTGGCTATGTGCTGCCTAAAAGCCTGGTGGTGAAAGTCATTCCCCAGGTAGCAGACCTGGCCAAAAAGGATACTGCCAACAACGTTTTTTACGCGCCTGTTAAAGCGATCCCCGATTCGCTGGGAGCTGCCGTAAAAGCGGCGCTGACAACCGATTACGCCGCTGCCGTTGAAAAATACATTCTTCCGTCTTACGCCAAATTGCGCGATTTCATGCAACAGGAGTACCTGCCCAAGGCCCGCAGCAGCAGCGGTATTGGCGATATTCCCGATGGGAAGGCCTATTATGCTTTCCTGATCAAAAGCTGGACGACCGCTAATCTCACCCCGGAAGAAATTTTTGCCCTGGGAGAAAAAGAAGTGGCCCGTATCCGCGGTGAAATGGAAACAGTGAAAAACAGTACCGGCTTCAAAGGTGACCTGCCTGCGTTTTTTGCCGCTGTAAGGGCCGATAAAAAGCTCCGCATCTTTAAAACACCCGCTGCCATCCTGGATTCTTTCAAGGCGATTGAAAGCAAGATCATGCCGGGCGTTAAAAAAATGTACGGTCATCTCCCGAAAACAAAATTCGAAATCCGTCAAACAGAAGCCTACCGCGCCGCCTCCGCTTCTGCCGAATATATACAGGGCAGCGCCGATGGCACCCGTCCAGGCGTATTTTACGTGCCCATCCTCGATGCCACTACGTTTCCCTACACTGGTATGGAATGCCTGTTTTTACATGAAGCCATTCCCGGTCACCACTTCCAGATATCCCTTCAACAGGAAAACGATTCACTGCCTAAATTCCGGCGCTTTTCATGGATTGGCGCCTACGGCGAAGGATATGCCCTTTACTGTGAAAGTCTTGGGAAAGAACTGGGGCTCTACACCGATCCCTATATGTACTTTGGCCGTCTCACTGACGAAATACACCGCGCTATTCGTTTAGTAGTGGATGTTGGTTTACACACCAAAGGCTGGACCCGCGAACAGGCTATCAAATACATGATGGACAATGAACCACTGTCTACACAGGAGGCGACCGCCGAAATAGAACGTTATATGGCTATTCCCGGGCAGGCACTTTCCTACAAGATCGGGGAACTTAAAATCCATGAGCTTCGAAACAAGTATACAAAGGAGCTAGGCTCCAAATTCAGCCTCTCCTCTTTTCATGATGAGCTGCTGAAAGACGGCTGTGTACCGCTTTCCGTACTGGAACAAAAGATGGCACGCTGGGCAAAAACACATTAAAGTTTAAGATAAAAGGCAAAAAGCCATTGAAGCGATACCAGTCCCCATCCGCTTCAATGGCTTTTTGCTTTAAGCTTTAAGCTTCCTACCAATGATTAAATTTTGATTAATAAAAAATATTACATTTCAACCAGAGACCGTCTGGTTGCGAAAAAGATCATTTCCTCTTACACCCGCTATCACTTTTTAACATTCAGTATTGCGTTTTATTTCCTATTTTTATAATGCAGTTTCATTCACTATTTACAGCCTAGATTTACAGTAGACACGCATACTTCATATTTTAATATGTTAGTCTGTGCATGTAAATTATTCAACGAATTGTCGTCCTAAAAAAACGGCGTTATATAATATTCTTTAAAACCTGCTGTTATGTTTGATCATACCCTCGATTTATGCCGGTCACTCCCGGCTGTCATCACTGAAGAAAAGTGGGACAATGAGCTGCGCTTCTATGTAGGCGAAAAGTTGTTTTGCATGATTTCCCTGGAGCCGCCCCATCGGGTTTCATTCAAATGCAGTCAATCGCAATTCCATCAATTGATATCAAGACCGGGGATCGTGCCTGCACCGCATCTGGCCAGGTATCACTGGGTACAATTGAAACAGGAGGACATGCTGCCGGAACCGGAACTGGAAACGTTTCTGCAAAATGCCTACGAGCTGATAGTAAGTTCGCTGCCGCCATTTGAGCAGGAAGCCATCCATAAAATGAGGGCGCACGCCTGATTACTTCCAGATAGTAAAGAAGATGTCGTATACCCCAAATACGATAAGGGTAAGTGCAAATAATTTTTCGAGGGCCGGTGTTTTCATTTTAACAGCAGTTTTAGCCCCCAGGTAAGAAGCAGGAAATGCAGTGAGCGACAGCAATAAAGCAATGTTCCAGTCTATATGCCCCAGCCACCAGTGTGTTAATGCACCGGGTACCGACAGCACCGCCGATAATATTACTGCACAGGCCAGCGCCTGTTTGATAGGCATTTTTAATTTCCTGATAAAGAAAGAGCTGAATAACACGCCCCCTGCATTTGCCAGCAGGCCCGACAAAAAGCCAATGAAAAGAGCGGCTGCCACTAGCTTACCAGCAGGCACATCTGCACTTTCCAGTCTCACTTCGCCCACCGGTTTTCCCCGCATAAATGAATACATCAGGGACAGACCTGTGGCCATAATAAACAGGGCCGTCATAATCATCAGCGACTTACCCGGCAAATAGCTACTCAGCCAGGAGCCGATAACGGTAGCGGGCACACCAAATGCCGCGCCCAGCAGGATCACCCGTTTATTGAAAAGCTTCTCTTTGCTGTATACCGCCGTAGCCGATAAAGTACTGGTTATCGATGCCGGTAAAGGCGATGCCAGGGCAAAGAAAGGATTAACACCGGCAAATATCTGCAGGGCCGGTGTGCTGATAGCACTGCCTCCTTTACCGAGTAAACCGGATAAATAGCCTACTACTAAGCCTATCAGTAATACTGACAGGTATTGAGATTGTTGTAAAAACTCCATCAATTCATCCCTCCGGGGAACGCGCAACTTCGTGGTTGGTATGGTTGGTTATAAAAAATTACAGGTAAGTCAAAAGTAGGTTAACCACATTCCTTAAACAAATAATATCAATAACAAAAAGTTATGGGAGATAACAAGATATTATATTTATTGCTAGTCTATAAACGTAATAGGAGAAAGGGTTTCAAGACAATGCGAAGATAAGGAATTTTGAGATCCGGTTATCAAAAGATGAGCGTATTTTTTTAAAAAACAGGTTCCGGTTGCCGATCACCATCACTCAAAATTCCTTTATAAAAAGATTAAAATCAGGCTTTAGGTGTCCAGCCTTTTTCATATTCCCTGTTCCACATGTTCATAGCCTCGTTATCGTTGAGGATATGCCCATTGGAAGGGTCGGTATGTAAAATACGGCCGGTGCGTTGAGCAATATTACCCAGCAAACAAAGCAGGGTGCTGCGGTAGCCAATATTGATCTCAGCATTCAGTTTAGCATTACCGCGAATGCTTTCCAGGAAATTGTTGAGATGCACAGCATCGTAAAATTCACCGGCAGGACTAACGGTATTGGTTACACTCTGATTAGGGTTTGCGGCCTGTTTCACTTCCTTGATCACTTTTCCTTTGGGATCAATGAGTTTGTAGCTATCGCCTCCGGAGTTATACAGACTGCCATTTTCGCCAAACAAGGCGAATCCGCGCCCGCTGCCTTCCAGGTTGAAAGGACTGCAGCTGCGGCCTTCCCAGGCAATCGCTTTACCGCCCTCAAATTCGAAATTGAGGGTTTGGGTATCGGGTGTTTCCCAGTCATCTTTCGGATAGGCATAACGGCCCCCGGCAGAAGTTACCCTGGTAGGAAACTCCACATCCATAAACCAGCGTAAACAATCCAGCTCATGGGTAGCATTGTTGCAGGTTTCGGAGGTACCCCAGTTCCAGCGCCAGTGCCAGTTATAGTGAACGATGTTATCGAGATAATCGCGGCGGGGTGCGGGGCCCTGCCATAAGTCCCAATCCAGTGTAGCCGGTACCGGTATCTTTTTGCCGATACCGATGGGTTCGCGGTTATTTACATACCATCCCCTTCCATAGTACACGTTACCCAATACCTTTTGCTCTTTCACTTCTTTTACTGCCTGCTGCAGGTTAGGCCAGGAACGGCGCTGGTTGCCCATTTGCACAAGGCGATTGTATTTCTTTGCAGCCTCCAGCAATATTTCTCCCTCTCCCGGTTCATGTGCGCAGGGCTTCTCTACATACACGTGTTTACCGGCTGCAGTAGCCATAATAGCCGCCGGTGCATGCCAATGATCCGGTGCAGCTACTATCAGCGCATCGAAATCCTTGCGTTCCAGTAATTTGCGGATGTCTTTAATAACCGTTGGTTTCTTTTCCTGTGCGCCTGCAACGGCTTTCAGTCCCTTGGCGATGGCGCCGTCTTCCACGTCGCATATATAGCCTATTTCGGCTCCGGGCAATTTGGCAGCACATTGCGCCAGCCAGTTACCCCTTGAATTTACCCCCATCACACCCAGCACAAGTTTATTGCTGGGGGCGTTTTTCCCGAAAACGGGGAAATTGAGGATGGTTAAACCTGCTCCCAAACCGGCCATGCTACCGGTTTTAAGAAAGTCTCTTCTCTTCATAGTGTACTGTTGTTTATGCTTGATTTTATTGGCCGATCGAGAAAAACAATCGGTTGCATAAATGTAAAAAATAAAATCAGGGAATGCCTGACTTTTTGATGAACGCGGATGTTGTTTTTGCCCAGGATTTTTCTTGCCCAGGATTAACGGTGATTATGATGATTCCAAGGATTTTTCTTTTTTGATTTTAAAAGATTCGGGAAGATCTGAGCGGATAAATTCGCTCAGATCTTCCCGAATCTTTTAAAAATCAAATTATAATCACAAGAAAAAATCCTTGGAATCATCATAATCACCGTTAATCCTGGGCAAGAAAAATCCTGGGTAACACAACATCCTAGAAGTTAAGCGCCGCCACTACCCGACCTGGTGCAAACGTAATCTGCATGGCATCAAATTTTTTATAGAGTGTTTTTCCATGGCGGTGATGGATTGTGAGATTTACGGCATCATAGAGTAACAGGAAGCCGCCCTGTAATATAATAGAAGCACCATAGCCTTTCCAACGGTCCTGTTCTTTGCCGGTTTGGTTTTTCCCGTACTCCCGGGCATAAAGTCCACCCAGGATATAGGCAACATCTAATGCACCGTTGACCAGGTAGATCTTTTCAATTTTGTTTTGTTCTTTGATACTGCCCTGCATATTATAACTGCCGGGATTGAGTTTGCGGTTACCGAAGTAGCCGGCGGTGGCGATACCCAGGTTTACCACGTTCCAGATGGCATTCATCTGGTGAAAATACTTTGCTTCCCCGCTGGTTTGTCCCATGCCTATCAGTCCTGTGGCGATGTTAGCGACCGACCAGCCACCCAGCACCACCATGGCTGTTTTGGTAGTCCCGATACGCTCCCGGTTAAATTTTTCCAGGGACAGGCTGTCCTGTGCTATCAGCCGCAGCGCTAATAACAGCAACATTGTAAGGGTAACCGCATATTTATGCATGAAGGAGTTATTTACCTGTCAACTGGTTCCATATCACCTCATATACGTCGATTGCCTGTAAACGGGTTTTACCAGCGGGATCAGGGCTGATCACTACGGGATGAAACGCCGGGTTTTCTTCCAGCCGCCCGTGGGAACCTTTAATAAGCGTAGCATCCAGTGGTATTACGTTCATGAGGTAGCGGAAGCCCAGTTTCTTTTTCAGCAGTTTGCCCGCAGCCTTTAATTTGATGAACGGATCGGCAGGGTTCATGAACATTTCAACCGGATCGTAGCCCGGTTTACGGAAAATTTCTACAATTCGGGCAAAATCAGGCGCCCTGGCATCATCGAGCCAGTAGTAGTAGGTGAACCAGCTATCGGCATCAGCTACTGCCACCAGGTCGCCGGCACGTTGATGATGAAGATGATGCTGGCGCTTGCCTTCCCTGTCCAGCACCAGTTGTACCCCTGGCACATTTTCCAGGATACTGCGTACCTGTTTGTAACAGGAAGGATCATTGATATAGATGTGCGCTATCTGGTGATCTGCTACCGCAAAAGCTTTGGAGGCCCCGGCATCCAGCAGTTCCAGTCCATTTTCCACCCGCAGGGCCAGGAGCCCTTCCTGTCTTAATACCCGGTTGAGGTGAACAGGATTATTCACATTGGTGATCCCGTATTCTGACAATACGATCGGATCACACTGTTGTTGCTGATAGTAGGTGATCAGTTGTTTACATACCGCATCAATTTCGCCCAGTTCTTTTGCATTGCGTACGGGGTCCTGCCCAAATTTTTGTAAACAGTAGTCAAGATGAGGCAGGTAAATGAAAGTCAGCGTGGGGTTGTATAATTTATCTGTTAGGATAGACGCATCGGCGATCCACTGACTGGATTTAATGCTGGCGGTTGGTCCCCAGTAGTTAAACAGCGGGAACTTACCCAGTTGTTCTGTCAGGTAATCTCTCAGGGTAGCCGGAGAGGTATAACAGTCGGGCACCTTACGGCCATCGGACAGGTAATTGGGTCTTGGAGTGAGCGAGTAATCCACATTGGCATACATATTATACCACCAGCACATCTGCGAGCAGGTAAAAGAAGGGTCCAGTTTCCTGGCGCGGTCCCAGATTTTGGGGGCGTCTACCAGTTTGTTGGATTGCTTCCAGAATTTGACCTCTGCATCTGTTCTGTCGTACCAGCCATTGCCGACAATTCCATGCTCACTGGGCCATTGGCCGGTGAGATAGGTACTTTGCACAGATGTAGTGACCGCCGGTAACATCGGCGCCACCGTTGCCAGGTGATGCTGTTCTGTATAAGCCTTTAAAAAAGGCAGGTGCTCCAGCAAAGAAGGGGAGAGCCCTACTACATCAATTACTACTGTCTTTCTCATAGATTCAATCGCCGTTACAATTCCGGCGTAAAGCTATCATTCAGGACGGAGAATTCCAAGAGTAAGCGTAAAGCTGAAAGCTAAAAGCAAAAAGCTATTGAAGCGAATAAACTAATCGAATTCCGCATTAATCATCCGCTTCAATAGCTTTTTGCTTTTAGCTTTCAACTTTACGCCTTTAGCAGTTCTTCTCTGATCCAGTTTAGTTCGCGCGAAACGGACAATCCCATTTCCTGTTTCAGTTCGGGCGGCAATACGTCCCAGGTATATGTTTCCACCTCGAGGTGGGCGGTGAATGGCTGCTGCCGTTGTAACGCCAATACCTTTTGGATATCTTCCTGCGTGGATTGCAACACGCCAAACTTGTCAAGAAATACCGGCACGTGAAAATGGGAGCGCCATTCCGTAACGGCAGGATTATTTTCATCGGCCAGCGCTTCGGGCAAATCCGGGTAGTGAAGCAAGGCTCCATCACTTTTCCGGGCAATTACCTGGTGCAGGTATACCGGTTCATTAAAGCGCCGGAATGCATCGGTCACTTCTTTTCGTGCAGCCGTGTCCGTTGGCATGTCTGCTTTCAGGGCAGCACTGATCTGTAACTTGCCTATTTTGAGACCATAGTGTCCCAGCCGTTCCAGCACCCGGTGTGGCGGTTCATACACCAATGCAAAATGGCAGACGTCGTAGCATAACTGAATATGCGACTTGATAATATCCACTGCTTCGAGGTCCGTTACGTCAAATTTCTCCATAATAAACGGGACTCCTGCCGGTAACAGTTCTTCAAAATACCAGCTGATATATTCACTGGTATTTTCCATCAATCCGTCGGGTTCGGGCTCTACATCGAGGTGTAGCAGCGGTCCTCCGCTCCGGCGGATGCGTACCAGCTGTTCCAGTACCAACAGCATATTGAGCGTAGCGCTTTCCGTAAATGAATTCTTTTCTTCCTCACAGCGGTTGCACCAGAACTTATAGGTAAGCGGATTGGTAGAAACACCTCCTTCCATGCCGGCCGGCAACAAGGCGGCCAGTATACGAAACAGGCGGATGGTATAGACTACCCGGTCGGCGCTTGTCCAGTCGGGTGCATGTACCTGGTCTTTCACCACTACATTGTGGAAGCCGCCATATGGAAATCCGTTCATGGTAAACACATAGCAATCTTCTTCCTTCAGCCATTGCTGAAATGCCTTTAAATGCTCTTCCTTACTAAGTTCCAGGCTGGCGGTATTGGCAAGGCGTAAGCCGATACCAAAGGGCTGATCCGGCGACACCTGTTGTTTGATGGCCGGGATAAATTTCTTTAGCTGCGCGAAATGATCGCCCCAGCTTTCGCCGGGATGAATATTGGTGCAGTAGGTAAGATGACCAACGGCTGTTTTCATCATTGATTATTTTTACAGATATCTACTGCTTTATACAGCAATTCCAGGTCCATTTCATGTACTTCTTCTCCTTTTCCCACTGCGCGCAGCAGGGAAATAGTCAGGCGTCCTCCGAGGTGTTCACGGAATTCTTCCAAACCTGCCACTACCGGAGATGGTTTGCCATCCTGCTTTTCCAGCAACGGATGCCAGATGGGCAACTGCATATTTTTTAATACAGTAAGCACACGGTGCATGTCTGCCTCCGGCAGCCATCCTAACAGGAACGAATAAACGCTGTCGACCGCAATACCGATAGATACCGCTTCGCCATGACGCAATTCGAAGTTGGTTAACTGCTCCAGTTTGTGTGCGCTCCAGTGCCCGAAATCCAGCGGACGGGAAGAGCCGCTTTCAAACGGATCTCCGGCGCCGCCAATATGTTGTACGTGGAGCTCCGCGCAGCGGTAAATCAGTTCCTGCATAGCGGGCATATCGCCGGCTGTCATGGCCACTGCATTTTCTTCTATCCGGTTAAAGAAAGCCGCATCCTTGATGAGGGCTACTTTTACCGCTTCTACCATACCCGAGCGCCAGTCGCGGGGATCCAGCGTTGTTAAAAACACGGGATCGTTGAATACAGCTGCCGGTGGCGCGAAGGAGCCCAGGAAATTTTTCTTCCCCTTGTAGTTTACGCCATTTTTCACGCCTACGCCGGAATCGTTTTGCGACAATACCGTAGTAGGAATCCGGATATGTTTCACACCGCGATGGGAAATAGCGGCGGCAAATCCTACGAGGTCCAGCAGGGAACCGCCACCAATGCCAATCACATAGGAATGACGATCAATCGCATATTTATCGATCGCATCTACCAGGCTGAAAAGCAGGGGAAGGTCGTTTTTAACGCCCTCGCCGCCGGCAATGGTAACAATTTCCGGGGCCAGCTGAAAACCTGGCACCTGTTGGAAATATTGTTTTATCTGTTGTGTGAGTGCCGGATGGTGTGCCGCTACACCTCCGTCAAGTATTACGAGTAACTTTTTAATGTAGGCTTCCTCCGCTTTGGTGGCTAGAAAAGAAGCTAAACATGTGTTGGCAGGATCGAATAAATTACTGCTGAAGAAAACTCCGTAAGAAAAGTTAACATTGAAATTTTGTTGAATATATTCCATGGCTTAATCCGCATCATCTGACTTAAAAAAACTATAGCCTTTAAAAGTACATAGAAAAATGAGATTTTTCACAAAGAATAAGGCTCCGGGAACGGAGCCTATTTTTTGGGGTTAGCCTGTAGAATCATTTATCGGTATGCAAAGAAACCTATTTAAGGCAGGGTGACGGACGGTACAAACCAGTATTTTATAAAATGCGTAGTTCTACTGACATACACCGTTAGTCTACAAACGCCTTACCACAAAGGGTTTCAGCACATGCACCTTCGCAGCATTGCGATGCAGGTCCCCACTCACCCCAAACCCTATTGCGTATTAAAACAGAAATAATGAACTTTATGGCACTGTAGAAATGATTGTCCATAAATACAGTGGAACAGGAAATTGTTTGACCAAAAAATGAAACACGGTAACCCCATATTGTTGACCCTGTAACATCGGAGGTAATTCACATCTTTTGTTGCATGCTGAGCATTTGTCACGCACTATGGTGGCCGGGGATAGCTATGTTATTACCTGCCGGAATCATTCATCAGGGGTTAACCGGTAAAACATTGGATTATTAACACTGCAACCAGCGGGTTGCAAAAGTATCGGAGATGCTGAGAATATTATTTCTTTCGTGCTGCCTCTTTTTATGCGGCAGTACTTTTTTACACGCGCAATATACACGGCAGCAGGATAGTATGTTGCGTGTTATTAACGGGCAACCTACAGGCAGGGAACAGGTAAATGCGTTGTATAAGTATGGTTGTATGCTGCTGCCTTACAGTTTACCGGATGCCGAAATGGCCTTCAGGCGAGGCTTGCGGGTAAGCAGGAAGCTGTTGTATCACAAGGGCGTAGCTGATTTTGCATGCTACTACATGTATATCCAGGATATGCGGGGAGAATACCAGCAGTCGCTTTTCCTGTTAAAACAAGCGGTAATTATCTATTCCTGTCTTAAAGACACCATCGGCCAGGTGAATGCCATCAGCTTCTGTGGCATGGAATACCAGCAGATGGCTGATTTTTCGGCAGCCGCCAGCGCCTACCTGGAAGCGCTGAAGCTGGCAGATGCGGCAAAGGACAGCACTACTGCGGGGATGATGATCAACAACCTGGCAACTGTTTTCAATGCGCTGGGCGATTACCGGAAAGGCTTCAGTTATGCCAGTATGGCTTATGAACATGGCATACGCCGGAAAAGCAGGATGCGGATAGCCGCCGCCCTCCTTAATATGGGAGAGAGCAAAAGCCGGCAGGGAGCATCTGCCGATGCCACCCAATATTTCAACAGGGCGTTGGCACTCGGCAGGGAAACGGGCGACAGCTTGCTGGTACTGAGCGCTTTAACAGGCATTGGCCGTACACTTTCCGATCAACAACAACACAAACTCTCATTGCATACCTACGAAAAAGCATTGTTGATTGCGGAAGATGATCCCGGTCCGGAAAACCTGATGCTATTGTATATGGGTTATGCAAACGCACTTTATAAAAGCGGGAAATACCCGCTGGCCGCCAGGTACCTCGACAAAACGATACGGCTGGCTAAAATATATCATTCCGGAGATGAACTAAGGCGGGCTTATCTTACCGCATCAGATAACATGGCAGCTCAAAAGCTTTACTCACAGGCATTTTCGTTGAGGAAAGCCTATGAAATACTAAACGATTCGCTGGTGGGCGATGCCACCCGCCGCAACGTACAACAGCTGGAAATGCAGTACCAATCGGAAAAAAAGGATCGTGACCTTGCCGAGAAAAAACTGGAGCTCGCGAAAAAAGACCTGCAGCTGCAACAAAAAAATATCTGGATAGGCATCTTTTTCAGTGGTGTTGTTTTATTGCTGATCGGATGTTTCCTCGTATGGCAAAAGTTACAGCACCGGCATCACCTGCAGGAACAGCAGCTGCAAACCATGGAAATAGAAAAGACAGTAGAGGTACTGGAAGCCATGATGCAGGGAGAAGAAAAAGAACGTACCCGTTTATCAAAGGACTTGCACGATGGCGTAGGCGGACTGTTATCCGCTGTAAAAATGCATTTCTGGGCACTCAAATATGAGCGCAGTTATTTACAGCAGGACAAAGGATTTAATCATGCGCTGGGTATGCTCGACGACGCTATTGGCGAAGTACGAAAAACTGCGCACAATCTTATGCCGGAAATACTGGTGCGTATGGGACTGGCGGCAGCGCTGGAATTTTTCTGCAACAACGTGAGTCATTCGCGGCAATTGCAGATCAGTTGTTATACTTCCGGAGAAATGCAGCGGTTCAAGGGAAATTTTGAGCTGTCAGTATATCGCATTGTGCAGGAGCTGGTAAATAACATCATCAAACATTCTCATGCCACTGAGGCGCTGGTGCAGATTACACAACATGATCAGCTACTGACTATTACTGTAGAAGACAACGGCGTAGGTTTTGAAAATGTGGCCAACAGCACAGGGGGAATGGGATTAAAAAATCTGCATACCAGGATCAAATCATTAAACGGACATCTGACGCTTACCGCCACACCGGGCTGTGGCACAACTGTATACATAGAATTTAACATTGCCATCATGCAGCTGATGGAAATGCAGCCTTTATGCTAACACTCAACAACATGCAAATCAAACTCGCCATAACAGACGATCACCTGCTGGTTATCAGCGGCCTAAAAGCAATGCTGGCGCCTTACCAGCACATTTCCGTCGTATATGAAAGTAATATGGCCGCCTCGCTGATGGCTGCCCTGCAGGTAACACAACCGGATGTATTGCTGCTGGATATTCAAATGCCCGATATAGATGGAATGGAACTTTGCAAACAGGTAAGAAAAAAGCATCCCTCTATCAAGATCATTGCGCTAAGCAGTTTTATGGAATCTCATTATATCAAGCAGATGCTGCGGAACGGCGCCTCCGGTTATCTTCTCAAAAATACCGATCCTGATAAACTGATCACGGCCATTGAAAAAGTAAACGCAGGGGAACAGTTCCTGGACGACCTCATACAACAGCAGCTGCTGCAGGAAATGATCACCGGCCAGAAACGTTCGGGTTATGATATTCCGCTCACCAGGAGAGAAAAAGAAGTACTGAAGCTGATTGCAGAAGAACATTCCAACCAGGAAATTGCTGATATGCTTTACATCAGTTTACGTACGGTAGAAACCCACCGGCTCAACCTCACGCAGAAGCTCGCAGTAAAAAACACTGCCGGCCTGGTAAAGGAAGCGATGAAAAGAGGGATTGTTGATTAAAGCTTTTAGCCATTAGCTTTTAGCTTTTAGGAAAATGCAGCGGAATTTGTCTTGCCCAGGATTAGACTGATTTTGATGATTTAAAGGATTACATTTTTACAGGATAAAAAAAGATTAGCGAAGATCAAAGCGGGTATCTGCTTCTATCTTCGCTATTCTTTTTTAAAATCAGGCAAGAAAAAATCATCAAATCATCAAAATCAGTCTAATCCTGGGCAAGACAAATTCCGCTGCATTTTCCTAAAAGCTAACAGCTAATAGCTAAAAGCTGGTATCACGTTACCGCGAAAAGCTTTCCGAGTATCAGTGAAACCGGTAAAAAGAGCAATACGATCAATGCAAAGGGCAATGTGGCGAAAGCTGCGATCCAGGCTACATTCATGGCGATCAGTGCGATGATGCCACCTTTAACGGCTTTCCCGATATTGGGCCCGGAAGGATCTTTCATGGCTTTAAACAGCGGAACATTGATCATCACGGCAAAGAGCAGGATGAACGGAAGCGCTGTCCAGATGCGGTGATGGAGCAATGCGAGTACGCCCATGGTGGTGTATACCAGGGCATAACACGCGGCGGTGAGGCGTAAACTTTTTACGCTGCCGCCGTGTACTTCTCCCCTGCTGATATTGGTAACGGCAGCGATGTAGAGGATGGGGATAAAGCCCATCCACCAATAGGCTGCCAGGGCATCGGGAACGATGCTGATACCCAGGAGCAGGTTCAGGCCGCGGCAGAGACCCATATTAAAGGGACCTAAGAGTCGTTGATGTTTTCCCCATTTGTCATAAACGAGGGCGCTCACTGCCACACCGATGGCCAGCCAGCCGGAAAAACCAGTCAGGCGTCCTACTGAAAAAGCGGCAAGAATACCTACCAGCAGCAGGTAGCTGCCGAGGATAATTGCCTGATTTTTAGTGATCACACCGCTTGGAATGGGTCTTTCGGGGCGTTCTGCGCTATCCAGTGTTGCATCAAATACGTCATTGAATACTACGCCACCACCATACAAGCCAATAGTAGCGAGGCAAAGACAAACTACAGGCAGTGTAATATCCAGGGTGAGGGTGGCGAATGAAACATTTATAAAATAGCCTGAAATAGCCACACCAGCCAATATATCTGCTATTGCAGTAATAATGTTGGCTGGTCGCATCAGGCGTAAATATCCAATCAATTTGCTAACAATATAACTCACCGTGTAATCAGGTTTTCATGGTTCATTGCCAGCAGAGACAAAGCTGTCAGGCCTTTACCGGATGATGGTCGTGTTTTTGTCGATTCGAGGTTGCTGTCCTCCGCGTAATATAGAGCTTCCGTTGAATTTTTCACTTTGATCAATATTTCGGGCAATATCAAAATCTGCTTCATTTATCTGGCCGCTCTGCGCGAAGGCTTTTACAGCATTGGTGTAAGTTACCAAATGAATGTCATTCAAGTCAATACCACTTTCGTGCATTAAAGCGGCTGTTTTAGGAACGGCGAGGGGATCGCTGATACCCCAGTCAGCAGCGGAGTTGACCATAATCCGTTCGCTTCCGTACTGTTTTACCACGGCTACCATACGTTCGTTACCCATTTTGGTGAACGGATAGATGGTAAACGCAGCCCAGAAGCCACGATCCAGCACTTCTTTCACTGTTTCTTCGTTATTATGGTCTACAATGATCATGTGAGGCTCCAGTCCGTGCTCCAGCGCTATATCCATGCTGCGTTGGGTACCTTTTTTCTTATCGCGGTGCGGGGTGTGGATCTGCACCGGTAAACCGGCTTCTTTAGCCAGTTCCAGCTGGGCCCGATAATATTTTTCTTCCAGGGCGGTTTGGTCATCGAAACCGATTTCGCCCACGCCTACCACGCCTTCTTTATAAATGAACTGTGGCAGAATTTCCATGACAGCTTCTGCCAGCTTTTCATTGTTGGCTTCTTTTGAATTAAGGCCAATAGTGCAGTAATGTTTAATGCCGAACTGCGAAGCGCGGAAACGTTCCCATCCCAACAAGCTGCTGAAATAATCGCGGAATGTGTCTACGCCGGTTCTTGGTTGTCCTAACCAGAAAGCCGGTTCAATGATCGCCACCACACCGGCATCCGCCATTGCCTGGTAATCGTCTGTCGTACGCGCCGTCATATGTACATGCGGATCAAAGAAGCGCATGCCTTTTATACTGTTAAGAAAAGCGGGTGTATAAGTGAGGGGTTGAAGATCTTTCTCTGTTAAGTCATGAATTCCGCACATATCAAATCAGTTTAAGTAGTTTATTATTTTATTATTTTTTTTGCCACGGTATCCCAGGTGAGGCTACCGGCCTGTATTTCAGCCAATAGTGATGGCGACTGACCGAGTAAATCGCGGGCAGGCGCGTAGCTGCTTTGTGCACATACCAGTGCAGCGGCTTCTTTTTCCACAGTATCCAATGAATGCCAGATCCGGGTGATATCAGGGAAGTTGGCAGTATCCACAAACTTCACCAGCAGGCGCCATTGCATGGGATCTACTGTTCTGCCGGCGGCCCAGCGTTCGTGGGCAAAATCCACGAGGATACCTGTCAGCGCGGCATTGGCCCGTTCATCGAGTCCATGTATCAGGTGAAGCGGTTTATCGGTGAAGATCGCTTTCATCACCAGCTGATTCCAGGCCGGCTCTGAAAGATATTTTGCGGGATATGGATTGCGCAACATAATAGCTTCCTGCACGATGCCGATGTTGGACCTGATGCCTTCGGAAGTACGGGCAACCCATTCTTCCGGCCATGGCAGCAGGGGCAGCGCGCTGTATAAAGCGGCCAATTCGTTCATTTCCGCGGCGTTGAATAGCTTTTCCAGGGTGTCCAGGTAAACCGATTTATCTGATACCGGCAATTGAAGGAGCCACCAAACCCTGGCAAGGCGGTCTAACGTCCAGCCATGTACGAAAAAAGACGGCAGCAGCGTCTGCAGCTGTTCATTTTCCGACGATGAAAGGGTAATGATTTCTTTACCTGTGAAACGTGGAATAGCTGTAAAAGTTTGATTGAACTGCGGGATGGCACCGGTTTGTTGCTGTAACTGCAAACGTTGTTGCAGCCAGTTGTTTCCTTTTTCGTTACCGTTGGTTCTGATGATCGTACTTAGCAGCGTGTTCACTTTATCCTGATCGTATACATATTCAGCCACTGACATATCCTGTTTAAAACAATAATGCTGATTTCACAATAAAATTAACCCCTAATAACGGGATTTTCAGAATTCAGCTGTTTTTTTATGATAGGTGGCAAAAATTGAATATTAAACCGTTCACATCGGGGGTTGAGCGATCAGGTGTATAAAATAAAAGAGAGGCATTACTGCCTCTCCTTCCGCCATTCTAAAACCTGATTATGCATCAGGATATCTTTATACCACCGGGCCATTGACGGCAGGCACAGTGCAATAAGGTATATATTGGGAAAACGTTGATCAAGAACGGTTTTACATTAAAGATCAAAAATATATGAGTGCTTTTCTCCCTTCTTTCGATCTCCTCTGAGATAATAATGTACGCAGCAATAAAAATACGGCCGTAAGATACATATTTCTCGTTTCATTCCAAATAAACAAACCATTTTTACGTTGCAATTATTGCTTTGATTTGTTCTGTAATACTATAAAGGGCTGATACTCTTTCCAGTCCGGCTTATAATGATCGAGTATGATAAACCCTTGCGCATAGTTTCCTAGTACTATATCCGGATCACCATCCTGATCATAATCTTTTACATCCATACAAATCCAGCGTCCTTCCTGTTCTATAGGTGGTGCATGTGGTGTAAATGTAAGCGGTGTATTGCCTCCTTCAAAAAAGATAAATTTCTCGGATGGATTGTGTTCAAAATCCGCGAAAAAGGCAATGGCAGCGATATCTGGCTTCCCATCCTGATTAAAATCTGCTGCTACAGCTTTTGTACATCCGTTCACCGGATAATGCCAAACCTGCTTGTAATGATTATTCCCTTCATTCAAATAGACGTATAAACCGTGGTAAGGTTTAAGCACCATAGAAAAATCTGCATTATCTCCACAGGTATATAGTATATCCGGTTGTCCATCTCCATTAAAATCGGTCAGTTGAAAACTGGTAGAACCGAACAGGGGCGGAAATCTCAGGAGATTTTTTGATGTAAACCCTCCTTTCTTATCATTTTCAAATAACCAGATACCTTCATCCCCGGCGGCGAACAAAGCCATAATATCCGTATAGCCGTCATGGTTAAAGTCGCCCGTTTCTGCGTGAATAGCGCCGGGCACTTCCTGGATGGGCCGTTGCTGATAACTGTGATCCGGCAGCTGTTTAAGCCAGTAGAGTCCTCCCTGGTTATGGCCAAAGGCGCATACCAGCAGGTCGGTGAGCCCGTCTTTATCAAAGTCTGCTTCCAGTGTTTGCACAGGACGTTTCAGGAAGGCCATGATGTCGGCCTGTTTGCGGTCCTGGTTGCGGAGATTTACGCGGGTAATGATGCCGGCAGGGGCATCCAGCGCGCGCATATTTCCTATTTCTGTGAGTATTGCCTGTTGTGTGCCGGCGCTGTCTTTTGTAAAAAGAAGATCCACTGCCGGTGAGGGCAGTTTCCTGGAGCTGACAGGCCGGAAGTTTTTATCCCAGCAGGTCAGCGTACCGGTCAGCGCATCGCTGGTCACCAAACCGCTGTCTGCCACGTTAAACGCCACCAGCGTTGTTCCAACGGGAGCGCTGGAGTCTTTTATTTCAGGATATTTTATGGAAAAAACAGACCAATCATGCTGTAAAGGTGGTGATGGTTTTCCGGGTACCAGCTGTTTGGGAGCGGCCTCCCTGTAGTAGTCCACCAGCGTTTGCCAATCTTTGATAGAAATAAGCCCTGGTTTTTCACCCGGCATAGGAGGATAGTACTCATGTTCCCCCCATACCTTGATGCCTAATTTGGGGGCCATAGCGGGCAATACGTGGTTTATCCAGGTATCCTGGTCAAGCATGGCTGGAGATACCGGCAAATGACAACCGGAACAATATTTATCTGCCAGTACTTTTCCTGTTTCTTCTTTGGTGGGTGTATGACAGCTGCTGTTGAGCGCGATGCCGGAGCTGATGATAAATAATAGTGTCAGGCAATATCGATTCATTCTTGGTTGATCTGTCATCAGGAAAATAATTTTAGCGGGCATTCTAAAGTACTAAAAATGTCCGCACAAAAAATGAATGCAGCGAAATGATCGCTGCATTCATTTTTATGGAAAGCTCAAAAGTGTTATTAGTAGTTCGGGTTCTGATCCAATACTCTTTCCCCTCCTATGATAGTCAGGTCAATCTGACGTTGGGGAACCGGGAAATATTCATTCTTCCCTTTTGTAAAATGTCCGCCTCTCAGGTCAGTGGTGATAGCTGATTCATAGGTAATGAAAGCATTCAATGCCGCATCCGCGATGCCCCAGCGTACCAGGTCGAAGAAGCGGTGGCCTTCTGTAGCCAATTCCAGTTTGCGTTCAAAATAAATGGCTTTCAACGCAAAATCTTTGCTGGCAAAAGTGGTGGCATACCTGCCAATTTTATAGTTAGCGGCCATTTTGGTGGGATCAAATCCTTGTAAAGGTTTTGTATCATCCTTGTATTTGTGCAACCAGTTTTCCGGGTGGTTGATCATACGATCGCGGATCTGGTTTACCAAAGCGGTAGCCCCTGGCAGGTCGCCGGTTTGTGCATGGCATTCGGCCGACATCAGTAATACGTCAGCGAAGCGGATCAGCAGCACATTAATAGCGGAACCTGGCGCCCAGGAGTGTGCATCTTTGTATTTATCCTGGTTAAACTGCCAGTACACCATTTTTTTAGGAGCATAAGGACCTGCATAAGCCTGGTCTCTTATCCAGCTGGCGCCCGGGTGATTTCCCCAGTCGTGGTACGGTAGTCCGCGACGACCTACGGTCCAGTCGAGACGAGGATCCAGTGTGCCTGTTTCCGGTACAAATGCAGTGGAAGATAAAATTCCCTGGTCATTTTTCACCGGGGTGGTATTATAATTATCCAGGTCAGGCAAACCGGTGGTGGCGTTGGTACGATAAGAATTGACCAGGTCTTGCGTAGGCTGATAAAATCCGCAGCAGCCGAAAGGGCTGTTGTAAGGGAAGTTCAGCATTTCGCCCTGGTTAGCATTGGCAATGGTATTGGTACCATCGTTGGCGGTCATTTGAATAGCGAATACTGACTCAGAATTATTCTTCTTGGCAGCATCAAAATTATCCTCAAACGCATCGGTTAATTTATACTTAATGCCGTTGGAAGTAACACCGGAAGTAATAGCCTGATCAAACAGCGGCATTGCTTCGGTATATTTTTTCTGATAGAGATAGGTTTTAGCCAGGTAGATCTGCGCTGCCCATTTATTTGCGCGCGCCACATCGCTTTGTGTAGGAGGCAGATTATCTGTAGCAAATTTGAAATCTGCTTCAATGAATGGCCAGATCTCCTTGTCATTTTTGATACGTGGATTTAGCGTAGTGTCGGAGATATAAGGCACTTTATTGAACATCTTTCTCAGTTCGAAATAGTAGTGACCGCGCAGGAAACGGGCTTCTGCTTCCACCTGTGTTTTTTCAGCGGCGCTCATATCAGTTGCCTCTTTCAATTTTGACAGCACTGTATTGGAACGGGTTACCCCTTCATACACAGCTCTCCATTTGGTATTAAAAAAACCGTTGCTGGCATCTACTGTAAATTTCGCGATAGGGTCGATACCTGGCTGGTCGCCACTGAAGCTTCCTTTATGCGCATCGCCACCGGCCACGCTGCCATAGATCCAGTTGGTAGGAGATGCTTCCCAGGGCCCACCGCCGCCAAGGGCAGCCTGCGCCGTTTGCTGACCATCGAGGGCCGCGTAAGCACCTATCAGTAAATAATTAATACCGGCTTTATTTGCCACAATTTCATCACTGAGTGATCCGATAGGATCCCTTTCCAGGAAGCTTTTCTTACAAGCACTTATTCCTACTGTTGCCAGGGCAAGAACTACACTTAAATATCGTAATGTTTTCATTTTTCTCAATTTTGCTTTTCAGGAAAAAATTATCAGAAGGTAACGTTCACACCAAGCAGGTATTGACGCTGGTTAGGATAAGCTCCTTCATCCACGCCGAAATTGCTGGTACCGCCGGTAATTTCAGGATCTATACCTGAGTACTTGGTAATGGTGAACAGGTTTGCCGCCTGTACATATACCCTGAACTTGGTAATACCTGCTCTCTGCAGTACATGGCCTGGAATAGTATAACCCAGCATCATATTCTTTGCTCTGAGATAACTACCGTTTTCAACAAAATAGGAGTTAGGCACATTGGAGGTACTGAAAGAAGGAGATGTTTCCTGGATAGGCGCTTTGGCGTTCTGACGGGTTGGCAGCCAGGAATCGTAGAGGGCTGTTTTGCTCTTTGCACCTTCGAAAGAAGGATAGAAATCAGTCCACCATTTTACCTGGTTCCAGATCTTGTTACCCTGCACACCGTACAGGAACATGGTGAAGTCCCATCCTTTATAAGTAAGACCGATATTCAGGCCATAACTGAATTTAGGATTGGGATTACCCAGGTAGGTACGGTCAGCTTCTGTGATCCTGCCATCATTATTCACGTCGGCATATTTAAAGCGGCCGGGTTTTGTATCTGTCTGGTAAACGAGGGTATTGTCTTTATACTGGTCCCTGGTTTTCGCATTGGCAGCATCAATTTCTGCCTGGCTGTTCCAGAATCCATCCACTTTGTAGCCGTAGAATTCACTGATGGACTGGCCGATGGCATTACGGATAATAAAAGTACCGTTGAAACGGCGGGCTTCCATGTCGAAATAAGGAGCAGCGTCAGATATTTTAACGATCTCATTTTTATAGGTCGTCAGGTTACCATTCAGCTCCAGCTTCAGATCTTTGGTGATATCTATTTTGGAGGTTGCAGAGAAATCAAATCCTTTGTTCTTCATTTGTGCTACGTTCACATATGGCACGGTAGCGATACCATACACTGCCGGCAAATCAACGTTGAACAACAGGTCTTTCACCACTTTGTGGTAATAGTCTGCCGTTACTTCCAGGGCGCCTTTGAACAAGGTGGCGTCAATACCGATATTGGCATTTACGTTACTTTCCCATTTCGCATCCGGGTTACCAATACGTGTACGATAAAAACCCTGTACAATGCTGTTACCGGTACCTTTCATGTCATAAAAAGAGTTACCCCTCTGAAATCCATAGGCCGTAAAAGCATTCAGCGGATCTACGTTGATCTGGTTACCCATGATACCCCAGCCTCCACGGATCTTCAGATCGGAGATCCAGCTGATATTTTTCATGAAAGATTCCTGTGAAATACGCCATGCAGCACTTACTGCAGGGAAGTTACCATACCTGTTATTGGAACCAAATCTTGAGGAACCATCACGACGGATCAGTGCACCCAGCAGGTAGCGGTCTTTGAAGGAATAATCCACTCTTGCGAAGAGGGAGAACAATCCATCAGTGAAACTGCCGCTGTAGTTGGTAGGCGTACCGCTACCTGTGCTGAGGTTGGTAAAGTCCGGATTAAAAGAGAAGTAATCCAGGGAAGTACCACCAACAGTACGTCCGTTGTTGTTGAATGCTTCTGTACCTATCAATACTTTCAGATCGTGTACCTGGTTGAAGTTCTGATGATAGGTCAGGGTGTTTGTCCAGGTCCAGTCGTAACCGCTACCTGCGTTTTCTGTATACGAGTTTACTTTATTATTTTCTGCGTTTTCGTATTCAGGCAGCGTGAAGCTGTGGTTGTTGAAGGAATAAACTTCACCACCGAAGCTGGTACGGAGAGTGAAATGCCTGAGGATATCTGCTTCTGCAAACACGTTACCCAGCAAGCGGTTGGCCAGTGTTTTGGTGGTACCGAAACGGTCCTGGATCGCTACCGGGTTACGGGCATTTCCCAAACCTTTACCAAAGCTGCCGGCATAATTACCTTTGATATCATATACCGGGATGATAGGCATTTCACGGAACGCCATACCAATACCACTGCCTTCAGTGAGTGCGCCGATCTGTGGGTTGTTGATGAGCGAGTACTCTATATTTTCGCCTACACGTATATGATCTGTTATGTTATAGCTGCTGTTGGCGCGAACTGCATAACGTTTGTTATACGTATTGGTTAATGTACCCTGTTGATTGAAATAATAGAAAGAGAAGAAATAACTTCCTATATCTCCGCCACCGGCTACTGAAATATTGTGACTGGTAATAGGTGCTGGTTTGAATATTTCGTGGAACCAGTCTGTACCTGATTTATTAGCTTTTACGATGCGGTGAAAGGCATCCACATCGCTGGCCACTTTATATTCAGGATTTACAAAATAGGTAGATGGATCTGTTCCAGGATCACCTTCCATAGCGCCCACTGGTGCAATATAATCAGGCAGGCGCGGTGTGGCGCCGGAGCCATATTGTTCATCCGCATAAGTAGGGTTAGGCGTAGTGTTGGCGATGGCCATCCACTTCAGGTTAGCCTGTTCCTGCGGGTTCAGGATATTCCACACATTACCCCCTTTGGGGCGTTGTGTTCCATAATAGCCGTCGTAAGAAACTTTTACTTTACCAGTACCTCTTTTGGTGGTAATGATAATTACGCCGTTGGCGGCACGTGCTCCATAGATGGAGGCGGCGCCGGCATCTTTTAACACCTGCATGGTTTGCACATCATTGGGATTTACATCCGTCAGGTTAGAAACAGGTACTCCATCTACCACATACAGTGGCGTATTGTTTCCAAAGGTGTTAACACCGCGGATTTTTACCTGCGGTTCCTGTCCCGGTTGTCCGGAACCAAGAATAGTAACACCGGATACTTGTCCCTGCAGCTGGTTGGCGATCTGCGAAGTCGGTTGCCTGGTCAGGTTTTCCACTTTAACAATGGATACCGCGCCGGTCAGGTCTTTCTTTTTCTGACTGGCATAACCGGTTACTACTACTTCTTCGAGGGATCCTACTTTTTCAGTGAGGGAAACATTCACGGGACCTGATCCTACTACTACTTCCTGTGGATCGTACCCGACAAAAGAAAAGACCAGGATTTCTCCTGATTTGGCCTGGAGGGTAAAGACGCCCGAGGGATCTGTAGCGGTACCGCGGTTGGATCCTTTTACAGATACGGTAACGCCCGGCAGCGCATTGCCTGATGCCTTGTCAGACACTTTTCCCGTAATTTTCGTTTGTGCGTAAACGTTGCTTGTGGCCAATAGCAACAGAATACCGCAGAATGCGGTTAGGGCCTGGTAAAAATGCTTTTTCATAACGTGATTTAAGAGTAACGTTTAAGAAAAATTGTTACAAAATAAGTGTACCTGTCGTATATATTTCCGCCGTTGCACAGACACGTTTTAGCATACAGTTCCCTATCCCGCTATGACGAGGTCAAAGCAGGCTAACTATACAAGCTGTATATAAAAGCATTAGTTACTCATCAACCGTGCATGATGCGCTACACAGAGAGAATAAGAAATAAATGTCCGTTCAACAGTTAAATTATAACCATCAAAAACAAATAAGGCTATGGACTAATATTTATACTCAAACAAATAATTACCTCATACCGGTGTACTTTAAAGTGTTTACTGTTATGGATTCCAGTTAAAAAATGGTGTGAGAAACAGATTGCGCTTTTAACAAGACTTTCTTAACTCAGATTTTGGTTCTCACGTGGAATTGTGCTTATGATTTCGAATATATAACATTATTTTAGCCCAGACAAATGCTCTTTTAACATTTTTTTCAAAAGTGCCAAATTTGCAGTCCGTTCTTCCACTATTCCACACTGCCGGGATAAAATAATACAAGGAATATGCTTTTGAAATAGTTTTATGTATGTTTAAGCTCTAATTGTTTTGTCATGAAAATATTGAATATTGTTCTTTGCCTAATGTTCGTTTTGTTTGCAGGCTTACAGTACAATGATCCTGATCCATATGTTTGGGTCCCTATTTACCTTTATTCCGCCGTGCTTTGCTGGCTGGCATCGCGAAACAGGTTTTACCCGAAATGGTATATTGCCGGCATATTGGTGTACCTGGCT
Source organism: Chitinophaga hostae (assembly GCF_018224885.1). GTDB lineage: Bacteria > Bacteroidota > Bacteroidia > Chitinophagales > Chitinophagaceae > Chitinophaga > Chitinophaga hostae. The sequence goes on from NZ_JAGTXB010000021.1 coordinate 98,461, forward strand.
TATGCCATCTATAAATTTTTTGATCAGAACGGGGTGGAAGATTGGTTTACCAAGCACAATGCTGAAAATCTTGCTGAAACCATGAAAGCTACCAAACCATGGATAGAAGAAACACGTGAATTCTTTGGTTTGTTCATTTGTATTGGTGCTTTGGGTATAAATTATTTCTACGCAAAAAAGAAAAGAGCCTGACGCCGGGGTTTTCTTGCCGGGGATTTTTTTCTTGCCCAGGATTAACAGTGATTATGATGATTTTCAGGATTTTTTTCTTGTGATTATAATCTGATTTTAAAAGATTCGGGAAGATCTAAGCGAATTTATCAGCTTTAGATCTTCCCGAATCTTTTAAAATCAAAAAAGGAAAAATCCTGAAAATCATCATAATCACTGTTAATCCTGGGCAAGAAAAAAATCCCCGGCAAGAAAACATCCGTTTTACAGGTTAATTTCCTGGGCGCCTCCATTCAGCGTAAGTTCCCGGCCTCTCCAGCGGAACTTGCCAGTAACCCCAAAGGGGAGTCTAACGGTACCGGACACACGATTATTACTGAATGAAAGATCTGTTTCTATCAGGCCGCCATCCGGATGCGCCATTACCGCTTTTACATGCGGCGCCGGCCCGGGATCAGGTGCGATCAGTACGGTTTTGAAATTCCACGAAGTAGATTGAATACCGGCGGTAATACCGAGTAAAAACAGGTTGGTTACTGCTGCCGCCGACTGGTACATCATAGCGTTGTTCTGCTCTTTCATTGTCAGCAACCGTTGCAGTTCTGCCGGGAAAGCGCCAGTAACGCCGGTTTCCTGCATGGCTTTGAAGACGTAATATTTTTCGCGGAGTGATTCATCCGGATGCGGACTTTCATTTAACAGGCGCTGCATTACATTTTTCACCTGTCGCGGCGGTATCGCATCTGCCAATACAGCCATCGCATTGGTATAACGGGAAAATGTTTTCTTTGCAGGCGTTTCTGCGTACAGTCCTTTATCTCCATCAAAACATTGCTGGTACCATACCTCCCGCAGTTTGTCGGCAGTACGGCTCCACGCCAGTGAATCTGCCGGCTTATCGCAATAGGCCGCGATGGCGGAGGCTTGTCGTAATGTATACAGGTATTGCCCCGTAAGTGGTCCCAAAGCGGTGCTATCCCGGTAAGGCATATTTCCGGGCAGGCCGGTGGCCGGGTCCTGGTGACGGTCTACCCAATCGAGGATACTGCGTACACCCGGGAATAATTGTTTTGCCAGGGCCTTATCTCCTTTGTACAACAGGTAGTCCTGCAGGGTGCTGATCCACGACAAAGCATCGCTGATGTTCAGCACCCGATCGTCGGACGGGTAACGGGAGCGAACAAGCCCCTCGGGAATGCGCGACTGGTCAGTTTGTATCAGTGCATTCCTCAGCAGTTGATCATCTCCGGAAAAAAATGCGATAGCGAGCCCGTGTATATGTGCATCCTGGATGTATTGCAGTTGTTCCTGCAGGGGATCATTATAGAGATTATCCTGGGCGCCCAGCATGGCGGCATGTTTGCCGGTATTCCACAATGAATCTGTTAATGCGTTGGCGGTAAAGGAAGATTTGTCTTTCAGTGCGTACTGCGTGTATACGTTATAGTAATCGACCAGCGTGAGCGGCGCCTTATCCGTTTCTATATCCAGTTGCACATAGCGGAAGGTGCGGTATCCGGATGGTGTAAACCTGCGGCGGGTTCCACCATCGGGTTTGATTACATCATATACGCGTGTACTGTTTTGCCAGGCCGCCTGGTAAGTGATTTTGACGGTGGCGTCTAATCCGCCGCTGAGGAGCATTTCGGGAAAACCGGTAGTTTGCTGGCCGCAGTCCAGCTGCAATCTTATTTTTCGTTTAGCCGGTATGGTGAGAGGCGCTGTTCCTTTCAGCCATGCAGCGTCTGCGTTAATACCCTGCTGCGAAACAATCGTTGCAAAATTCTGCCGTTCCTGGCTCAATGGTCCTATTGGCCGGGGTGTGAGCAAGCGCCAGTCGTTCGCACTGTTACCCTGTAAAGCCACGCTCGCCGTTGTCACCGCGGGGTTCCAGCAGCTATCTTTGAAATTGGGCTGTTCCCATCCCCAGGGGTGGTATTGTGCGGTGATACTATCGCCGGCGTATGCGCCATAGAAAGTATTTGCAGTAACGGGCAGGGTGTTAAAAGCTTCATCTTCCATTGCCTGCCAGGTGGTGGTGCCTGTATTGACGATGGCTGCTTCGCGCGGCGTATGCCCCTGCAGCAACAGGCCGGCAGCTGCGGTGAATTGCCCGCGGGGTTTGCTGCTGCCATAGTTCACCACTTCTGCTGCGATTATATTATGACCATATTTCAGGTAAGGGCTGATGTCTGTTGTTTCGTAATACCAGTTGGCCAGGTCGCCGCGTGCGGGCCCGGTACCAGCCAGGCGGCCATTTACATACAAACGGTAATAGTTATCAGCAGAAATATGGATAATAAACGGACCTGAATAATTCAGCAGGTCGAACTGTTTGCGGAAAAGATACACCCCGTATGCGGCTGAAGTGGCGGCTCCGGCGCTGATCCAGCGGGCATCCCATTGCATGGGCGTATTGCGGGGCGTTTCCGGCGCCTGGGCCTTTACAGCTATGCTCAATCCTATGAGTGCCGGCACCAGGATACATCGTTGCAGATATTTCATAGAAGGATGGTTGTAGATCAATAGGTAGTCAGGATATATTACCTGCAAATATATTAAATATTGTAATAAGATGATTATCCCGTCTTTGGCGCCCGGGGAGCGAGAAAAAATGTTCGTATATTCATCTCCCTTAAACTCACCATATGAAAAAAGAAGCCATCCATCCCGATCCCGGGTATTACTCCCGTTATATCAGCTACGTACCTGACCTGGACATGAAAACAGTGCTGGAACAGACATTGCAGGAGCTGCAGGCATTGGATATTGCGAAGCTGGAGTCATTGGGCAACTACGCTTATGCACCCGGCAAATGGACGTTAAAAGGCGTTTTCCAGCATATCACAGATACGGAAAGGGTATTTGCCTACCGTGCCATGATGTTTGCGCGGCAGGACAGGCAGGTGCCGCCAAGTATGGATCAGGATCTTTATGCCGATCATGCGGAGGTAGACCACCGGAGTATGGCAGATATACTGGAAGAGCTGATCCTGTTGCGTAAGGCTACTATTGCCCAGTTTAACAGTTATACGGATACCGCGTTGTTGAGAACAGGTATGTGCTGGCAAACGGAGATGTCGGTACTGGCGCTTGGATTTACAATTGCCGGTCACCAGCTGCATCATATGGATATCATCCGCCAGAGATACCTGTCGGCGCATACTAACATGGAGGTTAGTAGTTAACAATTAACGCACCTCTTCTTTAAACCAGGCGGCGGTTCTAGCTTTGCAGGCATAAAATCAATTTATATGAAACGTCTGGAAAACAAGATAGCCCTGGTTACAGGAGGAAGTCGCGGTATGGGAGCAGCCATCGTAAAACGTTTAGCCGGAGAAGGCGCCACAGTAGTTTTCACTTATGTAAAAGGCGCCACACAGGCAGCGGCCCTGGTGGAAGAATTAACAGCCCAAGGTCAGCAGGCAGCAGCCATTGCGGCCGACAGCGCAGATGCGCAGGCAGTGATCGGCGCAGTAGATCATACAGTGAATACCTATGGCCGCATTGATATCCTGGTTAACAACGCCGGTACAGCCGTAATGAAAGAATTTTCCGAATATACACTGGAAGATTATGAGCATACCATGGCAGTAAACACCCGCGCCGTATTTGTGGGCACGCAGGCAGCCACCAAACATATGGGTAACGGCGGCAGGATCATTACTATCGGCAGCTGCATGGCTGATCGTGTAGTAGGACCATACGGCACACTGTACAGCATGAGTAAATCGGCGCTGACCGCCTTTAATAAAGGGCTTGCACGTGACCTGGGTAACCGTGGTATTACCACCAACCTGGTACAACCCGGCCCGGTAGATACTGATATGAACCCAGCCGATGGCCCGCATGCTGATTTTCAACGGCAGCACATCGCCCTGGGACATTATGGGAAGGCCACTGATGTAGCCGACCTGGTAAGCTTCCTGGCAGGCCCGGAAAGCAGTTTTATTAATGGTTCGGCCCTGACTATTGATGGAGGACTGAATAGTTGATGAAACAGCTTTTAGCTGTTAGCTTTTAGCAAAATGCAGCGAGCCAGCTTTTAGCTTTTAGCAAAAATGCAGCGAGCCAGCCGTTAGCTTTTAGCAAAAATGCAGCGAAGGTCATCACATGATCTTCGCTGCATTTTTGCTAAAAGCTAACGGCTAATGGCTAAAAGCCGGTTCGCTCCCTTTCCCGATTTACCTAACGATTAAATTCCAGTACATATAATCCGTCATCGGCGCATCGGTAAACCCCACGCTGCGGCCAATAGTAACCACCTGTCCGCGATGGTAAGCGCTGTGATTAGCCACATGCTGCATCATTTCAAAACGGGGAATATCAAAATCACCGGTAAAGGGGATGTTTACGCTGCAGGTATCCGCCATTTCTGCTGCTGATAATGATTCAAAATAGCTATTGAGGCGCCTGGAAGAGGCAGCCAATCCTTCCATGGCTTCCTGTACGGTGCCGGTATAAACTTCTCCATAGGTAAATTCAGGTTTTTCACCGGCCATGTTGGCCAGCCACCAATCCTGCACAGTCCAGAGGTGACGAAGGGTTTTGCGGATAGAGGAAAAGCTGGAAGCTACCTCTGTATCCAGTAATTCAGGCGTTTTGGTTTCCAGCCATGCCAGCAGGGTATTATTGGCCCAGAGATTCCAGGCGGCGTTTGCCCGGGCAATAGCAGAAAAAGAGGTTTGGGGTGCAGTGGTAGCGTGTATCATAGTTGTTCGTGTTTTGTAATACAAAGGAACTACCGGCAAGTGACAACTGTTTGTCAGCAGGTTTTAAAAAAAGTAAAAAATATTTTTCAACCCCTGTTTTTGCTGAAAATTTGGAAAAATGAAAAATACACCTACCTTTGTTGTATAAACAACAGTTGTAGATGTAATTATGAAACTGGAAGAAGAACTGAAGCAGACCAGGTTCAAGGACGAATACCAACGTGCCATGCTGAACATAATATTTACCGGTAACTGGCTGGAAGTGGGTGCTTCTCATGTGCTGAAACAATATGATTTATCGAGTCAGCAATTCAATGTATTAAGGATACTTCGTGGAAGCTATCCCAAACCATTAAATCTGCTGGATATACAGGAGCGCATGATGGACAGGATGAGCAATGCTACCAGGCTGGTAGAGAAGCTCCGTCAGAAAGCACTGCTTACCCGCAAACAATGCGATGCTAATCGTCGTAAGGTAGAAATCGAAATCACGGAGAAGGGGCTGGCTTTATTAAAGGAGCTCGATCCGGTAATGGAGAAAAATCACAGGGAACTCACAAAAAAACTGACTAAAGACGAAGCGATGATCTTAAACGAATTGTTGGACAAACTTCGCGATTGATTTTTTTTGCTCCAACAATTGTATATACAATAAAAGTACACACATTATTAAACCTACAGTATCATGTTCAAACGATTACTTCAAACAGACAACAGTCTTACCGCTTTCATAGTGCGCATCACCGTAGCACTGGTAATATTACCACATGGCGCCCAGAAATTACTCGGCATGTTTGGCGGGTATGGATTTAAAGCCACCATGAATTATTTCACTTCTTCCGGTACGCCGGCCATACTTGCTTTCCTCGTAATACTCACGGAAAGCATTGGTGCACTGCTGATCCTTTTTGGATTTACCACCAGGTTATGGGCAGCGATGCTCACCGTTATTATGCTGGTAGCTATGAACATGCACAAAGCCAACGGGTTCTTTATGAACTGGGGCGGTACGCAGGCAGGAGAAGGATTTGAGTACCATTTGCTGGTAATCGGTATCTGTATAGCGCTGATCATAAAAGGAGCCGGACGTTGGTCCGTTGACGGTCAGCTTTCAAATAAATAATTAACTAAATTCAATAAAAAAAACATGAAAAAAGGTTTCTTTTTCACCGCCCTCCTGGTATTAGCCAGCATCGTTTCTTTTGCCCAGGTAAAATGGAATGCTGATCCTGCTCACTCCAGCATCATCTTTGGTGTAAAGCACTTGGGGCTGAGTTATGTACAGGGTCATTTCACCAAATTCAATGGTACTATCGAAACTGCCGACAGCACTAATTTCCAGAATGCGAAAGTTGATTTCACGGTAGATGCTTCCAGCATTTCCACCGGTGTAGATCAACGCGATGGCCACCTGAAAACAGATGACTTCTTTAACGTTGCAACATATCCTTCTATCACACTGAAAAGTGTTTCCCTGAAGAAATTAACAGGCAACAAATACGTATTGCTCGCAGATCTTACCATCCGCAGCACCACAAAACGTGTAGCCTTCGACGTTACTTACAACGGTGTTATTAAAGATCCATGGGGATTAAGAAGAGCAGGTTTCACGGCAAAAGCTACGATCAACCGTCTTGATTTTGGCGTGAAGTACGCAGACAAATTACCTTCCGGCGTATATGCGGTAGCGCCTACTGTTGATATTACCGTGAATGTGGAAGCAGTAAAGCAATAGTTAGTTACTGATTATAGTGTTTTGAATGTATGGTCCCGGTGTAAGCCGGGATCGTTTTTTACATAAAAAAATGGCCGCTCCTACCGGAACGGCCACCTCCTATCTTTTACCAACGGCTTACTTCTTCTTCGCTTTTTTCTTCACATTTGCCGCGGCTCTTTTCTTTACTTTTTTCTGCACTTCTGCCAGTTCCTTGTTATGCTCATCCAGCAGCAGTTGCCAGTTGTCGTTAGGAATATCTTCGGAGAAACTGATGGTTTCACGGTAATCATCTTTATTGATCTTCATCTCCGTAATATTCTTTCCCAGGAATTTCTGTATTTCATCCAGTATGGGTTTTTCCTCCGTACTGCAGAAAGAAACGGCTTGTCCTTTCTGTACGCCACGGCCGGTACGGCCTACGCGGTGTACATAGTTCTCAGGCACATCCGGTAAATCGTAGTTGACCACGTAGTCAACATTCGGAATATCGATACCACGCGCGTTTACGTCTGTAGTGACCAGCACTTTGATGTCTCCTTTTTTGAATACATCCATTACACCAAGGCGATCGTCCTGTTCCTTGCCGCCGTGCATGGTGAGTGATTTGACGCCAATACGCGCCATTGCCGCCATTACACGCTCTGCCCGCACTTTAGTCCGTACAAATACCAGGATTTTACTTTCAGGAAATTCCTTGATCAGTCTTTCCAGGAAAAAACGTTTATCATCCATTTCCACATAGGCCACAGCATGGCTTACATTTTTAGCCACCGGATCTTTGGGAGATATTTGTATGCGGATAGGGTTATTTACCACGGAATAAGCCAGGTCCTTGATATCCTTGTTCAGCGTAGCAGAAAAGAAGAGGGTCTGGTGTTCGCGGGGAATATGTTTGATCACATCGCGGATATCGCGGATAAAGCCCAGATCGAGCATGTGATCGGCCTCATCGAGTACGAGGGTTTTCACCTGGCTCAGATCTATATGTCCCTGGTTAATCTGGTCAAACATACGACCAGGCGTGGCAATGAGTACATCCACTCCTTTTTCCAGTACTTTGATCTGCGGTCCCTGGTCTACGCCACCTACCAGTGCCAGGATACTCAGGTCAGTGTATTGTGCTATAGATTGAAATACTTCGGCAATCTGGATGGCCAGCTCACGGGTAGGCACCATCACGAGACATTTCACCTCGTACTTTGCTTTACGGTACTTACGGTCCTGCTGCTGTAAGCGATGCAGTATAGGAATAGCAAAAGCCGCTGTTTTACCGGTTCCTGTTTGTGCAATCGCCATTACATCATCTCCGTTGAGGATAGATGGGATGGCTTTGAACTGTATATCTGTAGGCTTTTTAAAGCCCATTTCTGCCAAACTGTCCTTTATTTCGGGGGAGATATTGTATTGTTCAAATTTCATGAGCACAAAGATAGGATAAAGCTGAAAGCAAAAAGCATAAAGCTTCCCGAGCGAGTGACCTGAGCGGAGAAACTTCCGCATTAACCATTCGCTCAGGGAGCTTTATGCTTTTTGCTTTCAGCTTTATCCTATTGTTTAATCAGTTGTATTTCCATGTTGAGTTTCACCTCGTCGCTGAGCACAATACCGCCGGCTTCCGTGGTGGCATTCCAGCGCAAACCGTAGTCGGCGCGGTGTAAACGACCCTTCAATGCAAATCCTGCTTTGGTTTGTCCGTATGGATCTACTGTCACACCGGCATGCAGCACATCCAGTTCAATAGGATGTGTTTCGCCTTTAATCGTCAGGTCGCCCAGTAATTTGTATTGTTCGTCATCTATCTTTTTTACTTTTTTGGAGACGAAGCTGATTTTGGGATGGTTGGAGGAATCAAAAAAGTCGCCATTCTTCAGATGTTCATCCCTTTGCCTGTTCTGTGTATCAATACTATCTGCCGCCGCTTCGAAGGAGATAGTTGCATCATGAAAATCCTCGCTGTCGGTTTGAATACTTCCGGTAAACCGTGTAAAAAATCCACTCACATTCGTAATCATGAGATGTTTAACTTTGAATCCGATTTCGCTGTGTGATTCATCAATTATCCAATTTGTCATAGCACATTGTTTTTTTATGTTTTCAAAGACCTAATAAAAATACATGTTATCACACGAATAGCGTTGGATATTTTACCGGAAATGATGGACGATTATAACATTAACATTTCTTTACAACAACCCTGGTATTTATTAGAAATAATTTAAATTTATAGCCAATACCCGTAGCAAAATGCCATTTACTATATCACATGCAGCGATAGTTGTTCCCTTTTATAATACCTCCCGCCAATACCTGTCTGCCACCGGTTTAATTATTGGCAGCATGGTGCCTGATTTCCTGTACTTTATTTTCCTGAATCCTTATTTTAATGCGGGGCACCAGTGGTGGGGAATTTTCGTATATGATATACCGTTAGCCCTGCTGCTGGCCTGGCTTTATCATAGCATTATAAAACCGGTATTACTGCCATACCTCCCCGGGTGGGCAGGTAGCAGGTTACAGCTATTCCGTTCCTTCAACTGGACCAGCTATTTCCGGCAGCATTACCCGGTGGTGATCACGTCCATTATCATCGGTATCCTGACACATTTTTTTCTCGATGCATTTACGCATGGAGAAGGCCGCTTTGTTACCTGGATGCCTTTCCTGCAAAGGGACATACAGGTATGGCGGCATCCTATGAAAATGTGGTACCTGATGCAATATCTCAGTTCAGTAGCAGGGTTGCTGTTGCTATTCTACTTCTTCCTGAAAATCCCAATGGTAAAAAACAGTCCGGCGGTGAGCATTGCAGGCAAGGCCGGCTTCTGGCTTATCACCGCTATACTGAGCAGCGCCATACTATTGATCAACGAACACTTTCATCATATCGACTGTAAAGGCATGGACTACCTGGCTACCGCGCTGGGCGGCATTTTCTATGGGTTAATCATTACCGTGTTGTGGGCAGGCTATTCATCACGATCGGTCCGGTAACACCATTCCATGTTCAGCGTTTGCAACATGAAATTAAACCGGGCTTCGTTGTTGGTGCCGATATATACGCCATTCACCTGTGCATCCTGCTCAGTGGTGAGTACAAGAATATCTTCATAGTCGTTGGTAAAGAACCGTAGCAACTGGTTAGAAATTCCTTTCTGTTCCTCCCAGTTGCCGGTAACCGCAGCGATATGTGTTGCAGTCAGGTCTTCTTCCAGGTCAGTAAATGCTGTGTGGGTAAGCCCTCCAAGCGCACCATTCCACCACGCCATCGACAGCAGGAAATGTTCTGTCGTATCTGCATCGGTAAACCATTCCGCCCTGCCGCTATCGTAGGTACCATATACGGGTGGATTATCCAGCTGCAGGGCTGCTTTCTCGATACCCCATAAAACTACCGCCTGGTTTTCCTCATAAAATACCAGGTGTTCATCTTCCGAAAAACCTATTTCTCCCAGGGAAGTTAAACGGTTAAAACTGTCGTTCACCACTTTATTATTACCCAGCGAAAGATAATACTGCCGGAGAGATGCCGGTATTTTAACCTGTAAACGGTCTTCCAGTGCGTCGATAGCTGCTTCCGGATAGCCATGATTGGCATCTTCCGTTAAGTTGTATAATTTGCGAATGATTTGTAGATAGTGCATGATAAAACAAACTTACAAAGTAAAGTTGAAACCCTTATGACCAAATACGTTGCTTTTCTGCGGGCAGTGAATGTAGGCAAACGAATCGTTAAAATGGAAGACCTGCGACAACAGCTGGGTGAGGCTGGATTTAAAAATGTGAAGACTTATATCCAGAGTGGCAATGTGATGTTTGAATCCGGCAGTACCCATGTTGCCGCGCTGGCTACCAAAATAGAAAAGCTGTTGCTTAAAAACTATGGATTTGAGGTCCCCGCTATTATCCGGTCGGTACCTGAACTGGAGCTGGTAGTGAAACACACGCCATTTCCCGGCGTTACGCCCGACAAATCATTGCAGGTATACGTATCCTTCCTGTCGGCCCCGGCGGGTCCGCATGCGGCCGGAGTGATCGCTGCGCTGCAGTCGCCCGCAGAAACCCTGCATATGAAAGGTTGCGAAGTATATACCATGATCCGGAAAGACCTGGAAACCAAGCCGCTTGATGTAGTGGCGCAACTCGAAAGAAAACTGGGCATCCCCTGCACTACCCGCAACTGGGCTACCGTCAACAAAGTGATCTGGTAAATATTTTGAAACAATTGTAAGTTTTTGGGGCCCTGCTGCAACTAACCTGCTAAATAAATCATTCATGGATCAACAGGCATTTCTCGTTAGCATACAGCAGCACCAGGGCATATTGCATAAGCTCTGCCGTTTGTACCGGGATAGCCCGGAAGACCGGGAGGATCTTTTCCAGGAGATGATTTACCAGCTGTGGAAATCGTATCCCACTTTCAGCGGAAATGCCAAAATCAGCACCTGGATGTACCGGATAGCGCTTAACACCGCGCTGGCAGGCTTTCGTAAGCGCAGCATCCCGGTAACCTATACTGATACGCTCCCGGATTTGCCCGCCACTACCGACCATAATACCACCATACAGCAGGACCGGCTTTTTGCCGCGCTCAGTCAACTCAGTGACGCCGAGAAAGCTATTATTGCGCTGTACCTGGAAGACATGAGCTACCAGGAAATCGCCGGCATCATTGGTATAGAGGAAAACTATGTAGGGGTGAAGATTAACCGGATAAAAAACAAGCTTAAAAACATTTTAAACTTATAAACAATGGATCCTTTAAAAGCAGCATGGGACAATATCCCCACACCTTCCCGCAGTACCGCCGACATTCAGGCCATGGCCGTTAAACAAACATCGCCTGTGATCAAACAGATCAGGAAACAACTCATCATAGAAGCCATAGGATATACCCTGTTTTTAGTGGTATACTATGATTTTTTTGATGGCGATAAGAAACCTTTTTATCTCAATGCACTGCTGGTAATATCTGTCATATTTATGCTGGTGTATAACGTTGCCGGCTATATGATGGCAAAGCAACCATCCACGGGTAGCAATTTACTGCAAACCATGCAGCAGCAATTACGGCAACTGAAGCGCTATGCGGCTGTAGCAGTCACTTCCAGGGTATTGGCCTTTGCAGGAATATTTGCGTTCTTCCTCGCAAATATTCACTGGAACAATCATAAATACCTGGCAGTGGTATTGATTGCCGCAGCGGTTTTCATACAGCAGTTTTATCTGCGGAAAATATGGGCCGGCCGGCTTAACAGGTTTAGTAATATTATTACTGAATTGAAGGGATAAATGTTTGTTACAGTTGATAATTAATACGCCCCCACTATCTGTTTCAGATGATGCTCCATATGATGAAGATAATCTTCAATTAAAAACTGCAAGGGCAATACGGTACCATCTCCATACTTGCAGCATTTCAACAGATCATCGTCGCTGATCACTTTAACAATAGCTGCAATGTGCCGGTTGTAGGTTTCCCATAGTTGCAGGATCAGTTCCCGGTCCTGCTCCTGGTATTGCTGAACGCTTACCCAGGCATCGCCATCATAGGCAATGGTAGGCACATTTTCCACTCTTCCGCGAACAAACCGCTGGTGGTTGTTGGAAGCAGAATCGACCAGGTGCCCCAGGATTTCTTTCTTGGACCATTTGCCGGGCGCCCGCTTAAATGTAAAATCAAAATCAGGTATACGCCGGACACTATCAGGAATAATATCGCACAGGTGCAATAGTTGCTGCGCTACGTGCTGCACTGCCATAGTCTTCTCTTTTGATTCAAAAATAGATTTTTATCGGCAGAAAATACCTGCCTTTTCAATAGCTTTATGAATAGTTAAAACAGGCCTATGCACCATGTTGGGAAAATTTGTTTTGTTTTATGGGTGTTGGTGATCGTTGTAAATAACATTTTCGCTACCGGCCATCCGATTAAATACCTGGGTATTGAGGATGGCTTATCCAATAATGCGGTAACCAGTGTATACCAGGACCACAAAGGGTTTATGTGGTTTGGTACTTATGATGGTCTGAACCGGTATGATGGCTATAAATTTAAAATCTACCGTAACAAAATTGGTGACAGCAGCTCACTGATAGATAACGGTATTTATACCCTGGCAGACGACGCCCGGGAGCAGCTCTGGGTAGGTGGCCGCAAGGGCGTATGCGTATTTAACCCGGTGAATGAAAAATTTACCATGCCGGTATACCTGCCGGTAAACGGTAAAACACCACGCAAAGCAGATGGTAATATACATATTATCAAATCTGATGATAACGGCATTCTTTTAGTCGGTACCGAAAAAAACGGGTTGTTGTTGTTTAATAACAGTAGCAGTACCGGCAAACAAATACCGCTCAATAATTTACATACCACCATTACCAGCTACGAGGTAACCGGTATTGAGTTTACCGGGAAATATGCCTGGATATTTGTGCAGAACATTGGTTTGTGCAGGTATGATATCGCGCGCGGGCAACTGGATATTATCTCCAGAGATATCCCACGCGGTAATTGTTTAACCGCCGACAGATCAGGCCATATCTGGCTTGGCACAGATACCGGCTTTTTCCGTTATATCCCTGCCACCGGGAAATACACCGGCAGTGCCCTGGCGGAAAGCAGCAAAATTGTAAATCTTTTTACCGACAGGGAAGGCATCATCTGGGCCGCTTCCGATGGTAATGGCATTTTCCTGTTGACGCCTGCTGATTCCGTGGCAACTGCTTTTACCACCAGGGGTAATATGCCCCAACTCAGCAGTAATGCAGTATACGCCGTATTCGAAGACCGGGAAAGCCGGAAATGGATAGGTACCCTGCGTGGCGGCGTTAATATCGTGGAAGCCAAACGCAATCCTTTTGAGTTGAATGTGCTCAACAAAAATCCCGATGCCAGGGCGATCGACAACTTCACTTTTTCTTTTTGTGAAGATGAAAAACATAATGTCTGGATAGGAACCGATGGCGGGGGATTAAAATACTGGAACCGGGAAAATAACACCCTGACTTCCTACCGTCACGAAGCAGCCGGTCAACCCGGCATCAGCAGTAATTTTATTACATCTATTATCCGCGACAGGCAACAAAACCTGTGGATGTCGACCTGGTTCGGCGGCGTTAACCGATACTCCGCTGCCAGCAACACTTTTGTACATTATGTTTGCTACAATCCCTATACGCATGCCGCGGAAAATAATGTATGGACCGTGTATGAAGACGGCCGGCAGGACATCTGGGCCAGCACTACCAACAACGGTACCTTGTACCGCCTGAACCGGCAGCAACAACAATTTGAGCTTTTTGACAGCAGCCTGGTAAACATGCAATGCCTGGCAGAAGACAAAGCAGGTAATTTCTGGGGCGGTAACTATTCTTCCCTGATCAAAATAGACAGGGACCTGCGGCAGCACCAGCGATTTGATATAGGGTATACGGTGCGGTCTATTCATGAAGACCGGCAAGGCAGTTTCTGGGTGGGCACAGACGGCGGAGGTTTACTGCGCTTCGACCGGAACACTGGTCAGTATAAGCGTTTCACGACTTCAGAAGGATTACCCAGCAATACTATTCTCCGAATCCTGGAAGACAATACCGGCACCCTGTGGCTCAGCACCTTCAACGGGCTGTCGCGGTTTGACCCCGCTAAAAACAGCTTCCGCAACTACTCTGCCTCCGATGGTTTGCAGAGTAACCAGTTTAGCTTTAACGCAGCACTGAAACTAAGTTCCGGAGAATTTATGTTTGGCGGCATCAAAGGCTTTAATATTTTTTACCCGGATAGCGTATATGCCCGCACCGCTATTCCGCCCGTATTGCTGACAGCTATCCGTGTCAACAATGTATCCATCACGCAGCTGGACAATTACGTATCCGGCAGAACCAGGGAAGAAGTAAAGGAAATTACGGTTCCTTACGATAAGGCTACCGTTGCCTTTGACTTTGTAGCACTGGAATATACCCTGCCGGATAAGATCAGCTACGCCTACCGCCTGCGGGGATGGGACAACAACTGGAACTATGTAGGACAAACCCGTACGGCCAATTACACCCATTTACGGGAAGGCACTTACGTTTTCGACCTCAAGGCCAGCAATGCCGACGGGTTGTGGAGCGATGATATTCATACCATTACCCTGATCGTATTACCACCCTGGTACCGGACCTGGTGGGCATATCTTATTTATATTACCAGCATTATTGCCGCGGTGTACCTGTACACCAGCTACAAAGCCAGGGAGGAAAGATTGAAATACGAGATCAAACTGGCCCACCTGGAAAATGAAAAGGAAAAGGAACTGAACGAAAAAAAGCTCTCGTTCTTTACCAATATTTCCCATGAATTCAGAACACCGCTTACACTGATCATTAACCCGCTAAAAGAGCTGTTGCAAAATAAAGATAACCGGGACCTCAGCATCGTATACCGCAATGCCAGGCGCCTGCTTAGCCTGGTAGACCAGCTGTTACTGTTTCGTAAAGCGGACCGGGATGGCGATCAGCTCAAAATATCCCGGCTGGACATTGTAAATCTTTGCCATGAAGTATACCTGTGCTTCTCCCAGCAGGCCATCATCAAAAATATTGACTACCAGTTTCACAGCCAGGAAGCGGCCATTGACATATATGGCGACAGTGAGAAACTCGAAATCGCCATCTTCAACCTCTTGTCTAATGCCTTTAAGTTTACCCCCGATCAGGGCAGTATCATTTTTGAACTAACCGACGATGAGCATGAGGTGACCATCACCATCAAAGACAGCGGTTGTGGTATTGAAGGCAGTGTAGGCAATCGGATCTTTGAAAAATTCCAACGGGCACAGGACCAGCAGGAATCCCTGCAAACCGGTTTTGGAATCGGGCTTTATCTCGTAAAACATTTTATTGACAGGCATCATGGCGAAATCACCTACCACAGCGAGGTAAATCAAGGCACCGCCTTCCTGGTTACCCTGAAAAAGGGAAATGGGCATTTTGCCGGCGCCCCCCTGCTGGAAAACATCGCCCCTAAATCGGCTTTCCTGGAAGAATTATCAGCAGCCAGTACGCTGGGAAATGCCCCTGTTGTTCCTGCCGCCAGGGAAATAGAAGGCACCGGCACCGTGATCACCGAGAAAAAATCCATACTGCTGATCGACGATGACGATGAAATCAGGCAATACCTGCAACAGCTGTTTAAAGATACCTTCCTGGTATATGAAGCCGACAATGGCAACAGTGGCTTTGCTGCCGTACAACAGTATATGCCCGACCTGGTGATCAGCGATATACAAATGCAGGGCATGGACGGGGTGGCCTTATGCGCCAAAATCAAGCAAACGGCCTCCATCAGCCATATCCCGGTGATATTGCTAACCGGTTCTTCTGCCTCCGACACCCGGATCAGGGGAGTGGAAGGCGGCGCCGATGATTATATTACCAAGCCCTTTGAAAAGGACTTTCTACTGGCCAAAGTCCACAACATTATTAAGAACAGGAACCTGCTGCAACAGTACTTCTTTGATCGCATTACACTCAAAAACAGCAATATCAAAGTACCCGCCGAATACCAGGATTTCCTGAAAAGGTGCATTGAAATTATCGAAGACAATCTTGACAATGAGGATTTTTCCATCAAAAAGTTCACCCTGGAAATCGGCATGAGCCATTCCAGTCTTTATAAAAAAGTCAAATCCATCTCCGGGCAAACCATCAACTCCTTTATACGGTCAATCCGTTTACGAAAGGCAGCCGTTTTGCTGCTCAAAGAAAATTACACCATTACCCAGGCTTCCATGCAGGTGGGGATTGGTGATATTAAGTACTTCCGGGAGCAATTTGTAAAGTTGTTTGGGATGAACCCTTCCGATTATGTAAAAAAATACCGGCATTCGTTCAACCAGGACTTCAATGTAACAGAAGGATGACATTTCCGCACTGGCATTGATTTACAGCGAAATAACACCTGAAATACCCCCTGCCGTTTTTTACGATTTTACCCCCTTTTTTAAATGATTTACCCCCTCTACGGTTGTCGTACTACAACGTACATTGCAATCATCAGAGGGGCTGGGCATAAGTAATTCCTGCAACCAAGATTACATTCCACCATTTCCAATTCTTTTAAATTAATGCGTTATGAAAAGATTTCTATCCGGAACGGACTTCCTGTCGTTTGTCCTTTTACGGAACCAACTTACCATGATCGGTTTTGGCTTTCTTTTATTACTGCTGTTTGCCGGCAGCGCTCAGGCACAGCAAACGGTGGTTACCGGTAAAGTAACCGGGGATGGAGAGGCTGTTCCGGGTGTTACCATCCGGGTGAAGAATAAAACAGCCGGTACATTGACGGATGGGGAAGGCAAATTTTCCATTACTGCCAGCATTGGCGATACTTTGATTTTCAATCACCTTTCCTATAATATGCTGACGATTCCCGTTAAAAACGGGTCGCCGTTGACGATATCGCTGGAATCGCTCAGCAAAACCGTGAACGAAGTGGTAGTAGTGGGTTATGGCACGCAGAAAAAAGCTACCCTCACAGGGTCCATTTCCCTGGTGAAGGGCGCCGACATCGTGCAAAGTCCGCAGCCCAACGTATCCAATGCCCTAACGGGCCGCTTTTCCGGGATCATTGCGAACAACCGTTCCGGAGAACCCGGCTACGACGGCTCCCGCATTACCATCCGCGGTCTGGCAACCACCGGTAATAACGATGTATTGATAGTAGTAGACGGTGTGCCGGGGCAAATAGGCGGTTTGGAACGCCTGGATCCCAACGACATAGAAAGCATTTCCGTTCTGAAAGACGCTTCCGCCGCTGTATATGGCAGCAGGGCGGCCAACGGCGTTATGCTCATCACCACCAAAAGGGGAAAAACGGGTAAGCCGATCATCAACTACAGCTTCAACCAGGGCTTTTCGTCTCCTACCCGGCTCCCAAAAATGGCAGATGCAGCCACCTATGCGCAAATCCGGAACGAGATACAATATTATACCAACAAGGCCGGTGGAATGAACCAGTTTTATACGGAAGAACAATTACAGAAATTCCGGGATGGGTCTGATCCGGTGAACTATCCCAATACCAACTGGCGGAAAGCTACTCTGAAAAACATGGCTACCCAAAACCAGCATAGTCTTTCTGTAAATGGTGGAGGTGAAAATGTACGGTATTATGTATCGCTTGGCATGCTTGGCCAGAACGGGTTGTATAAAAACGGGGTTACCAAATACAATCAATATAATTTCAGGTCCAACATCGATGCTGATATCACCAAAAGATTAAAGGTGAGTTTGTATGTATCCGGCCGTGAAGAGGACCGTTTGTTCCCCACTACCGGCGCCGGCGATATTTTCCGGAGCATCTACCGCGCCTATCCCACAGTGCTGGACCGGTATCCGAATGGCCTGCCTACCACCGGTATAGAAAACAATAACCCGGTGATGCAGGTAACAGACGCAGGAGGTACCAACCGTAACCCTACGCAGGTATTTAATGGTATATTGAAAGGATCCTACGCTATTCCCGGTGTAGAAGGCCTATCACTGGATGGTTACCTGTCGGCCGATAAATCCTGGACCTTTGGTAAATCATTCAGCACTCCTTATAAAGAATATACCTTTAACAAAACTACCCAGGCCTACGATAAAACCGTTGTAGGCGGTTCTAATGGCAAGGCGTCCCTGCTGGAGCAGCATCAGAATATGTCGCTGATCACGAGCAACATTAAACTGAACTATGCCCGTCGCTTTGGCCAGCATAATGTGAGTGCGTTTGTTGGTTATGAGCAGAGCAAAACGGCGCGGGATAGCCTCAGCGCCACCCGCCTGAACTTCCCTACACCACAAACACCTGAACTGTCGCAGGGAGGATCTGCCGCAACAGATAAAAATAACTCCGGTACCAGTTACAGTTTCACCAGGAAAAGTTATTTCGGCCGTATCGCCTATGACTACATGGAGAAATACCTGCTCGAAGTACAGGCGCGTGTCGACGGTTCTTCTACCTTCCCTAAAGGCGAACAGTATGGCTTCTTCCCATCAGTATCTGCCGGCTGGCGTATTTCAAAAGAAGACTGGTTTGCGCCGGTTAAGTTTATCAACGACCTGAAACTTCGTGGTTCTTACGGTACCTTAGGTAATGATAATGTGGGCCTGTTCCAATACTTCGATAACTACTCCTTTTTAAACCAGTATGTTTTGGGCGGGCAGATTCAACCCGGACTGGATCTCACCAAGCTGGCTAACCCACATATTACCTGGGAAATAGCCAAGAAGATGGATCTCGGGTTGAACGCAGTTTTCCTGGAGCACTTCTCCCTGGAGTTTATTTACTTCCAGCAAAAGCGTTCCAAGATATTAACCCAGCGTAACGCCTCCCTGCCGCAAACATCCGGTATTGTAAATCCGTTCGATAAGAATAACCCGCTGGTACCTGCCGAAAACATCGGCAAAGTGAACAGCAATGGTATAGAAGCCACACTGGGCTATGACAATACCACCAACGGCGGTTTCCACTATAATATTTCCGGTAACATTACCTATGCCAAAAACAAGATCATCTTTATGGACGAAGCTGCCGGCGCATTGCCCTATCAACGGGAAACCGGCGGACCGATGAATACCGAACTGTTATACAATGTGATCGGTATTTTCAGAACAGCGGACGATCTGAAAAACCATGTACACCTGCCCAATGCACAACTGGGTGACCTGATTTACCAGGATTACAACAACGATCAGAAGATCGATGCCAATGACGCCGTAAGAAGTAAATACGGTAACATTCCTGAGATCACTTATGGTATCATCTTAGGCGGCGATTACAAAGGGTTTGACCTGTCTGTGCTCCTGGCCGGACAGAGCCATGTAAGCCAGTACGTACTGCCGGAATCCGGCACTATCGGTAACTTCTACAGCAGCTGGGCCGACAATCGCTGGAGTCCGTCCAATACCGGTGGCAGCTATCCGCGGGTAGACGAGCGCGCTTCTTCCTCTATCAATGGCGGACTTTATAAGAATAACTTCTGGTTGAACGACGCGTCATTCCTGCGGTTAAAAAATATCTCGCTGGGATACACCATTCCTGCAACGCTGTTATCGCGCGCAAAAATCGGGGGATTACGCGTATACGTTAACGCTTTTAACCTCTTCACCATTACCAAGGTAAAAGATTATGATCCGGAAGGCTTCAGCAACAGCGGGCAGTTTTATCCGCAGCAACGGATCGTGAATGTGGGGGTAAATGTTAAGTTCTAAACCGTAAAAAAACAAGCAATGAAAACTTCGAATATCATATACAGCCTGGCTTTAGCAGCCGCGGGATTATTTTCCGCCTGCCAGAAAGATTACCTGAACATTACGCCAACGGACCGGGTGCTGGGCAGCGCCGTACTGGCCGATTCTTCTTTATTTGAAGACTATGTGATTAATCGCTACCTGAGTATCAGAATGCAGGATAAAGAAGGGGAAGGCACCAACCCCGGATTTGGAAGAGGCTTTGAATACGGGCTGTGGAGTTCTGTTACAGACGAATCTATTTACAATAACGATGATAATACCTGGGTTATTCAGCAGGGCCAGATGGCGCCGGAAAATACCGGTATTGCAGGTACTATCTGGGGGAGAAGTTATCGCAGTATCCGCGAATGCAACTACGCCATTAACAACATCGACAGCGTAGAAATGAGTGCAGATCTGCGGAAGAGGCTGATGGCCGAACTCCGTTTCATCCGTGCCTTCCGTTATCATGACCTGATCCGTAACTATGGCGGTGTAGTGATGATGGGTAATAAGGAATATAGTTTGAATAATGACCTTACAGATCCTGCTTTGTTCAAAAGAGCTACCATAAAGGAATCCATGGATTATGCCGTTGCAGAGCTGACAGCAGCTGCCGCCGATCTTCCCACCGCCAATGGCGACAAGTGGAAGGCTGGTCGCGCTACGCAGGGAGCTGCACTGGCACTGAAAGCCCGCCTGCAGTTATATGCAGCAAGTCCCCTGTATAATGCAGGCACCTGGACTGCCGCTGCTGCCGCTGCCAAAGTGGTGATGGACCTGAGTAAATATTCGTTGGCAGCTGATTACAGCCAGTTGTTCTTAAAATCAGACAACAACGAGATCATTTTTGCCCGTCAATATGCAGTAGGCGCCCGTCACGTATGCCTGGAAATATCCAATGGCGCCAACGGTTACGGCGGATGGGCCGGTAATACCCCGCTGCAGAATATGGTAGACGCTTACGAAATGAAAAACGGTAAACCTATCACCGACGCCACTTCCGGGTATAATCCACAAAAGCCATATGAAAACCGCGACGCCCGGTTTTACGCCACCATTCTTTACAATGGCGCACCATACCGCGGATCTACTATCCAAACATTTTCACCCGGTGGTAAAGATGGCAAGGATGGTCCTTCCAACTGGAATTCCACCAAAACAGGTTACTATCTCCGTAAATTCATGGATGATAATAATCCTATCGACAATCCCTGGGACGTGGCCGGGCTACAACCCTGGATCTACCTGCGTTATGCCGAAGTATTGCTGAACTATGCAGAAGCTCAAAACGAAGCAGCAGGTCCGGATGCCAGCGTATACAGCGCCGTTAACCAGATCCGGCAGCGCAGCAGCGTTAACCAGCCAGCGCTGGCGCCCGGGTTATCAAAAGACCAGATGCGGGACGCCATTCGTCGCGAAAGACAGGTGGAGCTGGCCTTTGAAGAGCACCGTTTCTATGATGTACGCAGGTGGAAGATTGCCAACGTAACAGAAAACACACCCGCTTATGGCGTAGATGTTTCCATTAACGGTGGCGTATATACGTATACCAGGAAAACAGCGCTGCCCAATAAATCGTTCAGTGATAAAAATTACTGGCTGCCTATCCCAAGAGCAGAAATACTGGCCTCCAACAATAAACTGGAGCAAAATGCCGGTTATTAATTCATAGTGTCAATGGTAACCGCAGCGCCGCAAAAGAAACAAGTGACATTACCACCGCAAAGCAATAGATACCGGTCAACATTCTTTTAAAATATTCAACCTGTATTTTATTACTTTCGGACCTCACTTCCATCTTTTGCGGCTTTGCGTGAACCAGGCCGCTTTATTATTGAACATGAAAAAAATATTTAGCCTGCTACTATTGTGTTTTATGCTACAGAAAGGCATATCGCAGCACAACAGGTCCGTTACCGCCACAATAAATCTTCACCAAACGGTGCAAACCATTCAGAACTTCGCGGCTTCTGATGCCTGGGCGTGCCAGTTTACCGGCCATTGGCCGGACAACAAAAAAGAGCAGCTGGCCGACTGGTTGTTTAGCAGCGATACCAGCGCCAGCGGTCAACCCAAAGGCATTGGTTTATCGATGTGGCGGTTTAACATCGGCGCCGGCAGCGCAGAACAAGGCGACGCCAGCGGCATCAAAGATGAATGGCGCAGGGCCGCATGTTTCCTGCAACCGGATCATACCTACAACTGGGAAAAACAATCCGGGCAGCTATGGTTTTTACAGGCAGCCAGGGCAAGAGGCGTTACCCGTTTCCTGGGATTCCTGAATAGCCCGCCGGTGATGTTTACCCGCAATGGCAAAGCCTTTGCCGACAAAGGCGCCTGCAATATTGCACCAGATCAATATACCGCCGTTGCCGTTTTTTTGAAAGATGTGATACGCGGTGTACAAAAAAAGACAGGAGTTGCGCTCAGTTATATCAGCCCGATAAACGAGCCGCAATGGGATTGGAGTGACGGTGGACAGGAAGGTTGTCCCTATAACAATGAACAGATCTACGGACTTACCAAAGCCATTGATCAACAGTTTAAAGCGGACCAGGTGCCCGCCAAACTGCTGATCACAGAAGCCGGACAGCTCAATTACCTCTATTCGGGCGAAAAGAAGCCCGAGAAGGGCATGCAGATAAACGCTTTTTTTAATCCCCACAGTGCTACCTATTTGGGTAGCCATAAAAATATTTACCAGGGAATAGCAGGTCACAGCTATTTCACTACTTCCCCTGTTGATACGGCCATCGCTATACGAAAAAGACTGGCCGCCGCATTGAAGGGTATTGAATTCTGGCAATCGGAATACTGCATACTGGGTGATAATGCCGGCGAAATAGATGGCGGCAAAGCAGACCTCAGCATGGATGCCGCGTTGTATATGGCGCGTGTGATCCACACAGATCTTACCGTAGCGAATGCGGCCGCATGGCAGTGGTGGCTGGCGATATCTCCCTATGATTATAAAGATGGATTGATTTACGTGGATAAAAACAAAACAGACGGAGAGATCCGCGACAGCAAAATGTTGTGGGTATTAGGTAACTACAGTCGTTTTGTACGTCCCGGGGCTAAAAGAATTACAACAGCACTGAACGATAGTACAGCAGGGAAAAATTTCTTACTGTCTGCCTATAAAAATACAGACAACAGTATAAACATTGTTATCATCAACAACGGTGATACCAGTGTAACGGTTAACCTTGAGGGCAAAGGCATTGGTACTGGCGGCATGCGCAGCTATACCACTAATGCCACCCAAAACCTTGCGCCCGCTTATATTTCCGGAAACACAGCGAGCATTCCGGCACGCTCTGTAGTAACACTGACCAGAAAAATAAAGTAATAAAACGTAAATGATGAAAAAGATCAGCGTAGTAATTTTGATGATGTTGTGCTGCTTCCAGCTATCGGCGCAGCATACCTTTCAGCTGGGCGACTCCACGTTCCAGCTGGATGGGAAACCATTCCAGATGATTTCCGGAGAAATCCATTACCTGCGTGTGCCCCGGGAATCGTGGCGCGACCGGATCAAAATGGCCAAGGCCATGGGACTGAATACCATTGGCACCTATGTATTCTGGAATATGCATGAACCGGAACAGGGGCATTATGACTTTTCCGGTAACAATGATGTAGCTGCCTTTGTAAAAATAGCCCAGGAAGAAGGTATGTGGATCATATTGCGTCCCAGTCCCTATGCCTGCGCAGAATGGGAATTTGGCGGCTATCCTTACTGGTTGCAAAATAAGAAAGGACTGGAAGTAAGAAGCAAAGAGCCGCAGTACCTGGCAGCCTATCACAATTATATCAAGGCCGTAGGCAAACAGCTGGCTCCGCTGCAAATCAATCATGGTGGCAATATCCTGATGGTGCAGATAGAAAATGAATATGGCTCTTATTCCAATGATAAATCCTACCTGGAAATTAACCGGAAAATGTTTGTTGATGCAGGATTTGATGGTTTATTGTATACCTGTGATCCGGCGGCAGACGTGGCCAGCGGTCATTTACCAGGGTTATTGCCGGCGGTAAATGGCGTGGATGACCCGGTAAAAGTAAAACAGCTGGTGCGTGACAATCACAATGGCAAAGGACCTTTTTACATTGCAGAATGGTATCCCGCCTGGTTTGATTCCTGGGGACAGAAGCATCATACAGTACCTTACGAAACTTTCCTGAGCCGCCTGGATCGGGTACTGGCAGCGGGTATTTCCATTAACATGTATATGTTTCATGGTGGTACCACCCGTGGTTTTATGAATGGCGCCAACTATAACGACAAGAGTCCTTATGAGCCACAGGTAAGCAGCTACGACTACGATGCGCCGCTGGACGAAGCCGGTAATGCGACCCCTAAGTTTATGAAATTCAGGGAAGTGATTGCCAAACATTTACCGGCAGGGCAAACATTACCGGAAGTACCGGCAAAAAAACCGGTGATCGCCACGCCTGTTATTACGTTTAGCCGTAACAGTGATATTTTTAAAATGTTGCCGGCAGCTGTTAAAAGCGTTAACCCGTTAACGTTTGAGGACCTGCAGCAAGCATACGGATATGTATTATATCGTACTACCATCACCGGTGGCAAGGAAGCTTTGCTTAAAATAAAGGACCTGCGTGACTATGGCCTGGTATTTATCAATGGTAAAAGAGTGGCTGTTCTGGACAGGCGTTTAGCGCAGGACAGTGTGGCAGTGAATCTTCCGGCAGGTAAGGTAACCCTGGATATTTTGGTTGAAAATCTCGGTCGCATCAACTTTGGTCCTTATCTTCTGAAAAATAAAAAGGGTATTACCAATGAAGTGCTGCTCAATGGGCAGGCGATACACAACTGGCAGCAGTTTAAATTACCGTTTGATAAACAGCCGGCTGTAAAGGCCGGCCCGGTTAATCCCGAAGCGCCGGTACTGAAAGAAGGCAGCTTCCAACTGGATGCTGTTGGCGATACCTACCTGGATATGACCAATTGGGGTAAAGGCGTGGTATGGGTTAACGGCCATCATTTAGGCAGATACTGGCAGGTAGGTCCGCAACAAACTTTATATGTGCCGGCGGAATGGCTGAAGAAAGGCAGTAATAAAATCACAGTGCTGGAAATGATAAAGCCCGCTGCCAGTACGTTACAGGGGATAGATCACCCGATACTGGACGTATTACAATAAGACACTGACATTTACAAAGCTATTGGAGCGGATCTTTCCGTTTCAATAGCTTTTTTTTATGCGGCATCCCTCACAAGAAAAGTATAAGTGATTGGAGCGGTTTTTGCAATTGTAGTAACGTTAAAAAGCGTTACTGTTTAGCCAATCATCCCGCAATTGCCTGTTATGAAAAAATATTTTTTGTTAGTTATTATCTGCATTGGCAGTTTACATGTTTCTTCACAAAATTTTATACACGCTGCCGGGCTTTCAGTATTCATTGATCATACGTCCCGCTCTCCTAACATTGCCAGTTACGGCCTTACTTATTCGCCTCGTTTTAATGTAATGCAAAACAGCAAAATGTCGGTATCAGTGGGTATTCCGCTAACCGTGGGTGGTTCCGGTGGCAGTGGCGGGAAGCAGCCGGATGGTTATTGGATCGACGATCAATATTATTACAATTATGATAACGGTTATGAAGCACCAGAGGTGAAAGCCAGGTGGATGGTAGATGTACCGGTTATTGTAAGCCTGAACTTCGGGGCTCTTTCTTCCCTATACAATACCCGGAGAATAGGCTTTTTCCTGGGTGGTGGATTTGGTTATCATTTGGGGCCTGTAAATGTGGACCACAGGGATCTCAGGGGCAATCACTATATTGATTCCACTTACCAGAATTTAGCCGGTCCTGTGGGCAACCTGGGTATCCGCATCAGAACCGGTCCAAAATATTCGACAGAAGGTATTGAAATAAAGGGTTCCTATATGAAAAGTGTAACCAGGAAACAACCGGATGTTTATGGTATCAGCATTATGTACGTGTTTAGATGACCCATACGCCGCTAGCAGTTGTTAACGTTTAGGCGACACCGTTACTTCTACACTCCATTCGCTGCCGCTTCCGATATGATGTACAGCGGCAAAATTATCCTGGTTCAGTGCAAAAGAGAGTTGCAATAAACTGTTCAGGTAACTGAGCGGTTTTCCTACGGGCACTGCCCCAAAGGTTTGGCTGTAAGGCGCATCCGTTTCATATACTTTTTCCCCTTTGTGGAAGAAAACCACATGGAGCATGTCTCCATAATTTAGCGGCAACCGGTTTACCAGGTCGGTAGTGATGTTTGTCCATATGTTACCATATTGCACATCCAGCACGGAAATATTTCCTTTCAGTTTTCCTCCTTCCAGTACAGCAGCCTGGTAAGGGATATTTATCACCTGTTTAGGCAGCTGCGGCCCCACCTGTTCGTAAGTGATGGTACCGGATGCCAACCTGGCGCCGGTATACGCATATACATCCCTGCCATGGAAGGTGTAGGATTGCCGGGAATCTTTGCGGCGGTTTACGGCTTCATCTATTTCTCGTATGGCTGCAATACCTAGTGAAGCAGCCACGAGGGTAAGCGTACCATTATCCGGTGTAACAATAAAATGGCCGCTGTTTGTTTTCAGCACCACTGATTTGCGGTCGGTACCCACACCCGGATCTACTACGGATACGAATACGGTGCCGGCCGGCCAGTAAGGAACAGTTTGTTCCAGCCGATAGGCGGCTTCCCATATATTATACGCAGGTATTTCGTGGGTGAGATCGTAGAGTTTAAGATCCCGGGAAACGCCGGTGGCTACCCCTTTCATGGCAGAAACGGCGCCATCTTTAAGACCGAAGTCGGACTGAAAAACCAGTACTTTGTTTTGGGCATATCCAATGCCGGCAACAAACAATAATAGCAGGCAGCTGATAAAACGGGCATTCTTTCTCATGGGAGTTAATTAGTCTGCGAATTTAGCAGATTACATGAAAATGGTTAAAAATTCTTACCTTGAAGATAATTCATCTGCCCGATAATGAAGTACCAGGAAATACCACCTCCAGCTTATCTTCAGCACTATGTCCGTTATTTCTGGACACTGGAAAGTAGTGGTAAGGAACATTTACCGCATATCTTCGGCCCGGTGGCGGATGGCTGCCCGGGGCTTATGTTTCAGCAATCGACCAATGGAAGTCTCTTCCTGGATAATAGGCAGTTGCCC
Source organism: Chitinophaga hostae (assembly GCF_018224885.1). Classification (GTDB taxonomy): domain Bacteria; phylum Bacteroidota; class Bacteroidia; order Chitinophagales; family Chitinophagaceae; genus Chitinophaga; species Chitinophaga hostae. Next base: position 125,511 of record NZ_JAGTXB010000021.1, read on the forward strand.
GACCTGTTGTTATATGGGCAAACTACGCGATATACAGAACTGCATTTAACGGGTGTTTTTTGTTCCATAGGCGTTTGTTGTTATCCTAATGCGTTGAAATCTATTTTTGGTTTGAATGCCGACGAGTTGACCAACACCTGCCTGGATCTGGATTTGCTGGCGGCAAGCAAAGATTTTCATCTTGCTGAAAAATTATGGGACATGCCTTCGATGGCAGGAAAGATCGATATCATTGCATCGTTCCTGTTTAAGCAGGTCAATAAAAATGATGGGGCAGCAGATGAAATTACCCGGTTTGCGCTATCGCAGATCATTGCGTCAAAAGGCAGTATTCCATTAAAGGATTTGCAGCAACAGTTGCAGTTAACGGAAAGAAGTTTTGAGCGCCGGTTCAAACAGGGCGTGGGCATCTCCCCCAAATTATTTTCCCGGATATGCCGTTTTCAGAACTCGCTGGAGCAATTGAGGAACAATAATTTCAGTAAGCTCTCGGACATTGCTTTTGAAAATGACTATGCCGATCAATCCCACTATATCCGTGCCTTCAAAGAGTTTGCCGGATTCTCCCCTTATCAGTATCAAAAAAAGTCAAACGAAGTAGTCGCTAATTTCCTGTTGATGGAGAAATAGCCGGTGTTGTTTTTTGGCATTCCTTATTGGAATATCCTTTAAATTGGGGCCAACAAAACGAAAACGAGCAATGGAGATATTTGCCTCAACCACACGGCTGATCCTCAGAGAAATGATTCCCGCCGATGCCCCGGGCATGTTTGCCCTTGACTCTGACGCAGCAGTGCAACGTTATGTAGGCAATAGGCCTATCACCACCATCGCAGAAGCCAGGGAAAAGATCGCCTATATCCGGCAGCAATACCAGGAGCTGGGTATTGGCAGATGGGCAGTGATAGAAAAAGCGTCCAACACATTTGTGGGCTGGGCTGGTCTGAAGCTGGTGAAGGAGCCTATGAACAATCATACAGACTATTACGATCTCGGATACCGGTTTATTAAAGACTACTGGGGGAAAGGATATGCGACTGAATGCGCGGTGGCATCGCTGGAGTACGGCTTTGGCCGGATGAAACTGGCAACGGTTTATGCCTGGGCGGATGCCGGCAACCAGGCGTCGTGCCATGTACTGGAAAAGGCCGGGTTAGAGATGATAAAAACGTTTTACCATGAAGAGGCGCTGCACCAATGGTTTAAGATCAGCCGGGAGGACTGGGAGCAGCGCCGTTAACAGGCCGATACTGACTGAGGTGTAGTTACAGCAGGGGGTGTTAACTTGCTATACACAATTGTAAGCCGGTTACAATCCATTACCCTCAATCAGTATCCCATTTATGAAGATTAACAGTATACAATTCCTACGTGCCATAGCAGTGATCCTCGTTGTACATGTACACGCCATTGATACACAAGAGGCTTTTGCAGTATCCCATCAGCAAAAATTCTATTTCCTGGAAAACTTCGGCGCCATTGGTGTGGATCTGTTTTTCGGTATCTCTGGTTTTATTATCAGTTATGTTGCCAACAGCTATTTTGGTGTAAGGGAAGGCGTGGATTTTTTGAAGAAACGTTTTTTAAGGATCAATCCTATATACTATGTAGCCAGTTTACTGTTTATGGTGATGTTTTGTTTTTTCGACAAATTCTTCCCTGTAATAGCGGTATTGAACGGGTTAAGGGATACGATTTTAATGTTGCCGGTATTGAACGTACAGAAGTGGCTGATGCCGATATTAATTGTGGGTTGGTCACTCAGCTTTGAGTGGTGGTTTTACATGTTGTTTTTCCTGCTTATTTTATTCCGTGTAAAAAATAAAGCGTTCTTGCTGTTACTTGTTATTCCGGCTTTGGTGGTGATAGGCAGATTGCTGCATCCTACCGATTTCAGGATGATCTTTTACACCAACCCGATCATGCTGGAGTTTCTTTTTGGCGTTATTATTTACTGGTTGTACCGTCATGTTAATGTAGCCACCGGTATTGCCGCGTTGCTGCTGGTATTGGGAATTGGTGGTTATGTGTATAATGTGATCTACGGTTTTGGCAACATTTCCGAACTGGGAAGTGTGACCAGTGGTAGCGGCAGTTTGAAAAGGGTATTGTTATGGGGTTTGCCCAGCGCCTGTATACTGGCCGGATGTATTTTCCTGGAGAAGAAAGGAGTATTTGCCAAACTATGGAATAACCGGTTTGGTCTGCTGGTGGGAGATGCCTCATATTCCATTTATTTAACACACTACACGTTTTTCTATGTATTGAGCCAGGTGTATCTGTATACCGGGTATTTCCTCAATGCAGATCTTTCCATATTTGTACATATGGCGCTGGCGGTGGGTGCGGGCATTTGGTTCTACCTGAAGGTGGAGCGCCCGTTGATCAAGCTGCTGCATTCCAAGCCACCTGTACAAACGCCTGTCCATGCTGCTATGCCATGATTCAATATCAGGGGGTATTGGGTAACCAGCCCCCTCTTTTCATCCACCAGATCATAGGGTCGAGCCATTCGTTTACGGGTAACCGTTGGGTGAAGCCATGATTGCCGGTGGGATACAGGTGCAGTTCGGCAGGGATTCCTCCTCTTACCATTGCCTGATAGAAGGCTATGCTGTTGTTAACGTTTACCACCATATCATCGTTGGTATGCGTGATGTATGCGGGCGGCGTATTATTATTTACCCATTCTTCGTTGGAGAAAAAAGCGATTTTTTCCGGAGCCGGGTCATTTCCGATTAAACTCACCCGGGAACCTACATGAGCCAGGTCTTTATTCATGCTGATGACGGGGTATACCAGGATCATAAAATCGGGGCGTAGTTCGATATTTTCCTTATTAGGAATATAGCTTTTGCCGCTGTGGGTACCCAGCGTAGCTGCCAGGTGGCCGCCGGCGGAATATCCGGCGATACCAATTTTATTTTTATCCAGGCCCCATTCGGCGGCATTCATCCGCACCAGTTTAATCGCCTGTTGGGCATCCTGCAGGGGGCCCATACTTTTGTCCCGCATGGTGGCATCGGAGGGCAGCCGGTATTTGACCACAAAGGCCGTCACACCTTTTGTTTTAAAGGCTTCCGCTATTTTAATACCTTCTTCGTCGAAGGCCAGGAAAGCGTATGCACCGCCGGGAAAAATGATCACAGCTGTACCATTCGGCTTCGTTGGTTTATAAATAGTAATCGTAGGGGCGTCGACTTTACCGATGCTGTTGGGGATGGAGTCCTTATACAGCGGTCGTACTTCCTGGGCTTTTAATAGCGGGGTAACAAATAGTGCCGGTATAAAAAACAAAAGGGCCAAAGACTTTTTCATGCGCAGATAATTGTGTTCAGTTATCTGTCAAAAGAAAAAATTTTGGCCCGGAAATATGTTTACAGATTGTAAACACACCGCTGATTAACAAATGCTTTACTATTTCTCTGCCACTGCCAGCAGGAACCAGGCGGCAGCCATTGTATTTATCTCCTTAAAATAACCCATAGATTTTTGACAACAGCAGGCATTGTGAAAATATATTTTACTGATTATCAATATATTATAAAATATCTGTCACGTTTTTTAAAAAAAAATAAAAATCCCGTCACGTTTTGCTCCGCTTCTCTGTCTTATTACCGTAACTCGTTTATAACAACAAAAAAACATACAAAAATGGAACAGCGAATTTCTTACCAGGACACCAGCAAAGGTCTTTTTGACGGATTAATGAAAACAGAATTTTACTTCAAGAAATCAGGAGCGGATCTGAAATTACTGGAGTTGATGAAGTACCGGATTTCCCAGATCAACGGATGTGCTTATTGTTTGGATGCTCATCACAAAGAATCGATCCATATGGGTGAAACAGAGCAGCGGCTGCATTCATTGGCAGTATGGAGAGAATGCCCATATTATAACGACAGGGAAAGGGCGGCACTGGCATTTGCAGAAGCGCTGACCAATACCAGCCGGGAAGAGGTAAATGATGAATTGTTTACTACACTGGAGGGCTTATTCACCAAAGCAGAGATAGCTGACCTGACCGTGGCCATTGCGCAGATCAATGCCTGGAACCGGATCAATAAAGCATTCCGTACTACGCCCGGTAACTATAAAGTGGGGCAATTTTAATATTATTGTGCCGCTTTACACTGGCTGTTTCAAATATCTTAACCTAAATTATCACCTGTGTTGAAAGACTATCAGCATATATTATTTCCATACGCCTATAATATCCTGGGGGCTGTAGAAGATGCAAAAGACGCCATCCAGGATGTGTTGTACAATTATCTTGCTACGCCCAGGGAAAATGTGGATAACGAAAAAAACTACCTGATCAAAAGCGTGATCAACCAGGCGATCAATATACGGAATAAGAAAAAGCAGGTGAAGCTGGGAGATGTGTGGCTGCCGGAACCGGTGGCCACGGAGGGGGCAGACAGCAATATCAACCTGCACGATATTGCCTCATATTCCATGCTGGTATTGCTGGAGCAACTCAATCCGAAAGAGCGGGCGGTATTTATCCTGAAAGAAAGCTTTGGTTATTCGCATGAAGAAATTGCGGAGGTGCTATCCATCACTACGGAGGGATCGCGGAAATTGCTCAGCCGTGCACGTACACGGCTAAACGAATCAAAGCAGCCGGCCACCAACCGTAAAGCTATTCCCAGTGGGATACTGGACGATTATATTCATGCTATCAGGAGCCGCAATACACATACCCTGGAAAATTTACTTTCGCGGGAGGTGACCTTCTTTGCGGATGGAGGCACTAAGATGAATGTGGTGAAAAAGGTATCTGTTGGTTTGCATGAAGTGGCCGAACTGCTGCTCTACATCTATGAAAAATATGATAAGGACCTATCGGTTGTTACAGCGGAGATCAATCATCAACCGGCATTGCTGTATTACAATGATACCAGGTTAGTGGCCTGCCAGGTATTTGGCGTATCAGCGGCCGACGGCAAAATATTCCAGATCAATAATGTGGTGGATCCGGATAAACTCAAAACTATCGATAAAGCATGAGCTGAGCATTACGAATTTCAAATTACGAATTACGGCTTAGTGAAAGATAGCAGCGAACGTTTTTCGCGTCTATTAATTTCACTAAGCCGTAATTCGTAATTTGAAATTCGCAATGCTCGGCCTCATCTGGTTTCCCTCCCGGCAAAATCGTTATTCTACTAATACTCCCGCGTGTCGTGGTTTCCCCATTCTTAACCTATAAATAATTTCCGCTGCGTTGGAGAAAGCAATATTCCGGTGTATTTTTAAGTATAAACCTCTCCACTATGAAGCAAAAAACCCTCTTCCTGGCTTTGGCCGCCCTTTCTTTCTTTGGTTGTAAAAAAGACCTGGTAAACCCAACTGCCAACAACGGCATTGAAACAGGCAACAATACCCTTACAACCTCCACGTTAACAGTGTCTCTCCCTGGCTGGATGGGATCTGTTGCAGACAACACCAATCTTGCTGCCTTGTCTATTCCCGGCACGCACGACAGTGGCGCCCGCACGGAGCCGGTTAGTGGTACTGCCAAGTGTCAGAACCTGAGTATCCGCGAACAGCTGGATGCAGGCACCCGCTTCCTGGATATCCGCTGCCGCCACATTGGGGATGCCTTTGCCATACACCATGGCTCTATTTACCAGAATCTGAACTTTACCGATGTATTAACCGCCTGCTACAGTTTCCTGGCGGCCAATCCAACAGAAACTATTGTAATGTGCGTAAAAGAAGAGTACGACCCAACCAACAACACCCGCACATTTGAACAAACTTTTGACAGCTATACACAGCTGCAGCCTTCCAAATGGTATTTGGGAGATGCTGTTCCCAACCTGGGTTCCGTAAGAGGCAAAATTGTATTGCTGAGAAGATTCGGCGCATCCAACACACCAAAAGGTATTGAAGCCACCAACTGGGCCGATAATACCACCTTCTCCATTAACAATACCAACTCCAGTCTGCGTGTACAGGATCAATATGTAGTTCCCGACAATAATGGAAAATGGACCGGGATCACCAACCTGTTTACCGAAGCTAAAAACGGCAACCAGTCAGTATTATACCTCAACTTCACCAGTGGCTACAAATCGCTGATCTTTGGTATCCCCAGCATTACCACCGTTTCCAATGCTATTAATCCACAGATCAATACCTACTTTACCAATAATACGCATGGCAGGTATGGTATTATACCCATGGATTTTGCTGCAGCAGACAGGAATACGTTGATTATTAACACAAATTTTTAAAGACGCTGAAAGCATAAGGCAGAAAGCAAAAAGCTATCGAAGCAATTGATCAATGCGGAAATTCCATGTTAATCAATTGCTTCGATAGCTTTTTGCTTTCTGCCTTATGTCTTCCGCTTCCCCAATGTATCGATTTCCCGCTGCAGGGTTTTCTTTTCTGTCGCGGATTTCGTGAGCGTAATCGCTTTTTTATACAAAGCGATGGCTTTGTCAATATCGGTATCGGCGTATAGCCATGCCAGTAAGGAATGATAATAGCTGCTGTTTGTCAGTTCCAGCTTTTCTGCTTCTTTTAAGGCAGTCTGGTGCCCATACACTTTTGCAAACGCAAAAGTTCTGTTCAGAGCGGTCATAGGAGAATATTCCACCAGGATCAGCTGATTATACAACTGTAAAATATGTTCCCATTTATTATCGCCGGTAGGAGTAGTATGCCAGTAAGCAATCCCTGCTTCGAGATGGTACTTCGACAGTTCATTGCCGGTACAGGCATTGACCAGGTAATAATTCCCCTTTTCTATCAACTCAGTGCTCCACCGGCTTCTGTCCTGGTGTTCGAAGAGGATGGTTTCCCCGCTGTCGTCTTCCCGGGCGTCGAGCCGGGAGCTTTGAAAGCACATCAGCGACAGCAGTGCATTGGCTTCGGTGGTATTGGTCAGCGGACTCTCTGTAAGAATAAGCGCAAGCCGCATCGCTTCGGAGCAAAGATCCTTCCTGATCAGTTGATCACCGGACTGAGAAAAATACCCCTCATTAAACAGCAGGTACAATGTTCTCAGCACCACCTCCATCCTGGATTGTATGATCCCTTCATCCAGCGCCCTGATCTGAAAATTATCTTCCCGCAGTGTAGCTCTTGCCCGCAGTAAGCGTTTTTTTATCGTTTCTTTTTTGGTGAGAAAAGCATCTGCAATTTCTTCCACACTAAACCCGCAAAGGATTTGCAGTGCCAGGCATATTTGCGCCTCTTTTGAATTAGCCGGATTACAAACTGCAAAAATCATCGCCAGCTGGCTATCCGTAATTGTTTGCCTGTTGAACTCAAACGCCGGCCCGGGTTCATAGTCCGTTGTTTTAATAGCCCCCTTTATCTGCGTTTCGAAGAGGCTGATGCGGCGGAGATAGTCTTTCGTTTTATTCTTTGCCACCGTATATAGCCAACCTGCGGGGTTCTCCGGGATACCGCTGACAGCCCATACCTCTGTTGCCTTTAAAAACGTTTCACTGGCAATATCTTCTGCTGTTTCAATATGTTTTAAGCCAAAATGACGGCATAGCACGGCCGTCATTTTGGAATACTCCAACCTGAATAAGTGAGGTAACAACTCCCGGTATGATGCCCCCTGTTCACTCATGGGTACTAATCTTTATCTTCCGGTGTTAGTATTTGTCTTATTTCTATATTTCCACCAGTTTTGAAAGTAGGGTTAGCCTTGGCCATTTCCACCACCTCTTCAATAGAATCGGCTTTAACAATCAAATAACCGCTGATAAATTCTTTGATTTCCGTGTAAGGGCCATCTGTGACCACATTTCCGGGTTGCACCGTTTTAGCCTGGGAAGCAGATAACCTGTTGCCTTTATCCACCAGCTTGTTCTGGGCAGCAATACTTCCCATCCAGTTCATCCTTTCCTGCAGCTGCTCCGGCGACGGGTTGCCGTGTGGATTAGTACTGTTCCTGAAAATTAATACGAACTCTTTCATTGTAATCAGATTTTATTGTTCATCCCAATGACGATCGATAGCCCGGGATGGGGACAAAGTCACCTACTTTTATGCCTGTCCGGCGCTAACAAAGTAGTATCACCGGTTTAGCTACCGAAGATAATGAATCCGGTTGGTATGAAAATGCGCGTTCAATATCCCAGGTCCTTCCAATAAAGGCTATACAAATTTTCCGTTTCCAGCAACGACTCGTGGCAACCGCTGCGTTCAATTGTTCCGTGTTCGATGATGAAGATCTTATCGCATATGGACTTTAGTACATGCAGACGGTGGGTTATAAAAATAATAGCCATTTCTTTTTTCAGCTGCGACAACAGGTTTAACAAAAACTGCTGTGAATCACGATCCAAGGCGGCATTTGTTTCGTCGAGAATCAGCAGTTGGGGCTGATGATACAAAGCGCGGGCAAACGCAATGATCTGTTTCTGGCCACCGGATAAATTAACACCCGCTTCTCCCAAAATGGTCATATACGATTGCGGTAAACTTTCCAGGAAGGGCGCAAAGTGATACTGTTGTATAAATGCCAGTACCCGTTGCGGGTTATTATCGGCATCTTCAAATGCTATATTCTCCAGCACATTTCCGTTGAAAATATGTACCTGTTGCTCTACTACCGCTATTTTTTTCCGCCAGGAAGAAAGTGAAATATTATCCAGCGGGATATGACCATTAACCAGTATTTCCCCATTTTCAACCTGGTAGCGCTTCTGCAAAATTTTACCAAGCGTACTTTTGCCACAACCATTTTCTCCCATCAGCGCTATAATTTCTCCTTTCCGTACCTGCAAACTGATATCCTTTAACAGCTCTACCCTACCCGGAAAGCGGAAAGAGATATGTTGCACAGATACTGAGGTGACTTCATCTACGGCGATACCCGCATCATTTTCGGTATCCATACCGGCATATTCGAACATCCTGTTGAAAGCTATCTTGGCTTCGTTCAGCGGAATGGTCACCAGCGCCAGGTTTGATACGCTGTTCAGCAAGGAAGAGCACATTCCCAGGACGGCAATCAATATCCCGGCTTTCATATTGCCGTGTAATACACTCCAGGAACAAAACAACAGGATCGACATCAGGAATATAACGCCAGCGGCATTTGCCAGAAACGTTAACCTGATCTGCGTTTTTCCAAGTACCAATACACTGTCCTGGTACTGCTCATAAACAGTTTTATTTCTACCTGCAAACAGGGCGTGCTTATCATAATTCTTGATATGGTCTATCCCCTGGAAAGTGGAAATATAATTTGACTCTGCATAGGCATAATTACTCATGATATTACGTTGCTGGGAAAGGATAGGTTTATTAAATCTATATATCAGCAGGTAGTAAAAGGGCAGCGTAACAATACATACCAGGGGCACCTGCCAGGAGTAAATAAACAACAGCGAAAGAGTTACCAGTGTTACCAGCGCATCGATAATGGTATTACCCACCAACTGGCTGATCACCTTTTGGATACGTGATGTATCGGAAAGGCGGGCACTGAATTCCCCTATCTTCCTGGTATCAAAAAAAGTAGCGGGTAACCTCAACAAACGGGTAAAAAAACTGTCCACAATCCGCAGATTGAACCATTTGCTCTGGCTGATCAGGAAGCGGGTTCTCATTACTGCAGCCCCTTCTTTCATCAACAGCAGCAGGAAAACGAGGGCGGCAGAGAGATACAGCTTATGAAAATCCCGGTCAGGAAGAATATGATCAATCAGTCGTTGTGAAAATATCATCATGGTAGCGCCCAGCAGCGCAATCAATATTCCCAGGAATGCAGAGATGACCAACAACGGGTAATCTTCTTTTATCAGTTGCTTAAACCAGGCTCGTTTCCTGTTTCGCACATCGGTCGATTTCTCAAAATGCCTGGCTGGTTTGAGTGTAAGACAATATTTTGATTTCCAGATATTTTGCAGTTCTTCTGCAGACATCAACCGGATTCCCTTACCGGGATCTCCGATCACAAACATATTTTGTGTACCCTGCCTGATCTGCCCATAGCACACCACATAGTGTTGCAAATAGTCGTTGATATGCACATGCAGGATCAATGGTTCCGGGTGGGTGGTTAAGGCCTCCCAATCGGCCTGGCAGCCCGCTGCATCAAATCCCGTCTTTTGTGCTGCGTGTAACAGCCCCAGCAGGGTGGTGCCGGTTTTGCTTGTTCCGCTGATATTCCTGAGCTGCTCAATATTACTATCTCCGCCATAGTACCTGGTCAGTGAAAGTAAACAAGCCACTCCACAATCAGAATAATCATGTTGCAGGAAGAAAGTTTTCCTGGTATGTTTTAGCTGTTGCTTGTTCATAAGTAACCTTTATAATTTTATCAGCGTATCGCTCAAAAGGTTGTTGATACGGGTTTCGCCCAGGAACTTATTCACCAGCCGGTTGTTCTTATATACGTAAAAGCTGGGGATAACACCTGCACCAAAATAGCCGGGAAACTTTATACCCGGATCCGACAATACAATGATGTTAGGCATTGTATTCAATTTATAGTCCTGGTAGAAATGAGCCACAGACAGGCTATCGCTAAAGGTGACCATCAGTATTTTACAGTTTTGCAGCTTCTCTTTTTCGGCTACATACTTTTGCGCAGTATATTGACAATGTTCACAATCAGGGCTGAAATACTCAATGATCAGGCGATCGGAGTAGTTATGCAAACTATCCAGGTTAAACTCTGTCTTATCCTGTTTATAAAACCGGAAGGCAGGCAGCGTATTGGCCTGCTGCCCGATTTCCTTTTTCTTTTTGATAGTTTTGAATATATGATAGCCCATAAAGGATACAAACAGCAGCAGTACGCCGCCGATTACCATAGACAGTTTCCTTTTCATGATTAGCTGAATTGAAGGGAGATAAAAATGATGACAACGATCCATACCAATAGCAGCGCGCCGTAGGTAGATGCGACTGTTTTCAACGCTTGTCCCCATTTCTGCTGCGAGAAATATTTTACCCCCATGGCGAGCAACACCCAATATGCCACTTCAAAAAGATTAAGCTGGGATAGCGGGTAGATAAAGTATTTGGGGATGGTGTTGATATTCATTAGCTGTGTGACCGACAGTGGAAAAAAATATTGGAATGACTTTGGTGACAATGAAGGCAGCAGCAGGAAGCAGGATATTTTTATAAGGGTAGACAAAAATGTTACCATCTCCGCCAGTATTACGATCCGGAGACAGTTCTTATATTCAATAGCAGGCCCGGACAGCATAGCGCCGGTATAAATGGCGCCGGAAAAGATCACACAGCGCAGCAGGAGCAGCAGGGGTTGCGCTACATAGCTGATCCATAAAAAATGCTGCCTCATTTCGATGGTTTTTGTGATCCGCTCTTCGTCAACAGTGCCGTGCAGTAGTGTTTCGTAAAACTCGCCGGTATAAACGTATGTGTTAGTGATGTAATAAAGGATAACATACAATAGGGACAACACCAGGAATACTCCCCAAAACCGGAAGGAATACAGTTCATTGGTTTTTACATCTTCTATCATCTTATTATGTTTATAAAAGGGTTAATAGTTACAGGTTAACGTATATGCGTTACAGGTATTTATGCGTTAAAAAAATCCTTTTTGAGCCGGAGCGAAAAATCATACAAATTTCTGCTGATGTATATCCAAAGCCCGATACCTGCAAGCAAAATAATTCCCAGCAGCACGTATAAATACAGGGGCATATTGTATAAAAATCCGGCTGCCATAGCTGGCAACAACTGAGCAAGCGTGTAACGCCTGGAAGTTTTTGCTCTAAACCGGTTAAAGTCGAACGCTGCCGGAACAGGAAAATATTTACTGAAAGAACTGATAATTCCGATAGTGATGGAAAAAAAAGCAAACACCAGGTAGGTGGCTGCTATCTTCCATTCAATCATATGCGCAATACCCAGGCAAACAAAAGTGAGCACAATATCTGTGATCAGGGCCGGGAACAGGAGCTCCAGGTACATTTTGACATATCGCTGCGGACTCGCCTGGATGATCAGGTTATTCAGGGCCACGCTATAAAAATATCCCCAGATATTATTGTATACATAACTGAACAGGATAATGGGAATAATAAGACATAATATAAAAGGCACCTTATCCATTACCATATAGAGGTTACCACCTTTCAGAAAAAGAAAGTTTGATACAATCAACAATTTGAATCCAATTCCAATCAGCAATACGGTTACAACGGCCCTGTTCCTGAGTACGAGCACCCAGTGCAGGTTACGGCTTACCGGCTGGCCCGCGGAAGATGTTGCGGAAGATGCCCTTTCATCGCCGGCGCTACTTTCATAACTTCTTTCATAATAAAAAAAGTAAAGGGTAACATTCAGTATTACCACCAATACGGACAACGGCAGATTCCAGGCGGCGCTGTAACGGGCGGCTGTGATGAGGTATTGTCCGGCTGCTGCCAGCAATACAAGCAGCAGGTAAAAGTATTTTCGCCAGGAAACAGCGTTGATAATATTTTCGGCCGACAGAATACCGGTTGCCAGCAGCAGAAAAAGAGATAATACGTCCGCGCTGTTCACATGGCTGGCGATACAAGCGTACACCGCGATGTATAATACGTAGATGGCATACCTGGTCCGGTATAACGACAGCGCCAGGAGATCCAGGGCAGCCACCATATTTTTGCTCAGCGGATATTCTGCACCGATAAATGTTCTCTTCATACTGAAAGAAGGGAATAGTTTCAATATCAGCGGGCTAACCAGCACCGTGAGTTTCACTGCGTGAAAAAGCAACGCTGCATCAAATTTACCAGCGGGATGCTGTATGGCGTAATTATGCAGTACTGCCAGTGCTACGGCGCTAACCAGGAGCAACACGGCCAGCAGGAGGTCCCCCAACTGTTCTTTCCAATTGCCTGACAACGAAAAATAAGCCGCTGTCCTTTTTTTGAGCAGAAAGGTAAATAGCTTCATTTTATACGATTGACTCAATCAATGACAGATCCCTGGATGGCGGATTCAGGTACTTCAACAACGCGGCGTCAATGGATCCTTCCACATTATCGGTAAAGTGGCTGGCGGTATCATTAAAAACAAGCGCTTTTTTATGCAGTATACCAATATGTGTAGCCACCTTACTGACATATAACAGGTCGTGTGAAGATATCAGTATGATTCTTTGCGAAGCGCGATAGGCGCTGATAAAATCGCATAATTTATGACAGGCAACGGGGTCGAGATTAGCAAAGGGCTCGTCCAGTATCAACAGGTCAGGTTTATGCAATACAGCGGCACAGATCGCCAATTTTTTCTGCATACCGGAAGAGTAGGTCTTGGCCGGCTTCCGGAGGTCTTCTTCCTCTTCAAAAAAATACGCCAGCAAATTTCTCCGCTGTGTGAGCAGTTCCGGTTGAGGCATATTGTATAGCAGCCCTATCCAGGAAAGAAAATCAAACGCATTCAGTTCTCCTATCACCTGGTTAAACTGGCTCTGCACGCCCATTTTCTGCTTAATCAGCAAGGGTGCTGTAGCATAGGAATGATCGTTGATGGTTAATTGACCGGTGGTAGGTTCAATGATATTGGCAATAATATTCAACAGGGTACTTTTTCCGGATCCGTTGCTGCCTAGCAAACAATAAACAGCATCGCCGGGAATGGAAAAGGTGATGTTCTCCACGGCAAACAGTTTGCCGTCATATGATTTGCTGATGCTCTCCAGCTGTACGCTCATGAATAATCGCTTTATTTTCGTCTGGCGCTGTAAATACCGTATACGAGGTATCCAATTCCAACCAGTATACAGGCCACTGCTTTAAATGTGATATTGCCGGCATGTTGCACATAGTTATACACGGCAAAGGCAATAAATCCGGCCGACAGGATAAATTTTGAGTAGATGCTCACCAGGCTTCTCGTAAAAGTGCTTTTCTCCGACATGGAAATAAAAATATAAAGTTGATAAAGTGCGGCGGCTATAAGCCGCCACACTTATTGCTATGATTGCGAACATTCATCAGTCGTCCGACAGCAGTGCAGAGCCACAGCCAGCTGCAGCCAATGCAAGTCCAACACCTGTTTCAGCAGTAATAATACCTGCTGCGCATAAAGCACCAGCTGCGAGGGAAGCCCAGGGAAATCCTGCTTCTACCTGTGCCAGTTCATTCTGATTCAAAGTTTTCATAACCATTTTTTGATAAGTTAAAAATTGGATCAACACTTACTGTAAATAGGGAACTTAGTTCATTGCGGCAGCGCATGCTGCAGCAGTGCCTTCTCCAATTGCCAGTGCTGTTTCAGGTTGTGCGATCATAGCAACAATGCCGAATCCGCATGCGAAAGCAGCCCAATTTGTACCTCCCTGGATGTCGGCCATTTGCTCATTCTGTAAAGTTTTCATGTTTAGAAAATTTGTGGTTAAAAATTGAATTGCGGAGGATGGGTAACAACAACTAAAATTGGGTGGGTTCCATCCTTATTGTCTCTGGATAGGCCTATTCAGGTAGTCTAAAGTAGCGAATTCCACAACACGAAATTGATATCAATATTTCATTTTAATGATTTTAAGGAGATTTTAAGTTCACTAATATGATAGTGAGGAATCCCTCTTTAAGCTGTTTTTAATTTCCCGGATTAAAATCATGTAAACTCCCCGGATGACGCCGCTATCAACCATTACAAGCAAAAAACGGGGTACGGTTTATTGCTAAACCATATCCCGTTTCATGATCTGATCAATCAACAATATTCAAAACGCAGGCTTAAAAACCTATTTGGGTGCTATCTGCGCTCCAGTCAGTATTCAGTGATACCTTGAATCCGAAGTGAGGATCTATCTCAGGTCCGAAAAGCTTACCGGTAATGATCACTTTCTTATTCCATTCATTTGTGAAGCCTACTTTCCGCTCAGCCATTACCTTACCATTACCATCGTATGCGGTAATGATGGCCATCATTGACGTTGTTCGGTTCAGGATAAAACGCTCAAACTTTGTTGCGCTCACCCTTACAAAAGGTTTAATGATAAAGTCCTGTTCGGGGATACTCACGTCAGTGTAGGGAGCATCTGTTAAACCCGTTTTAAAAAAATAATATCCGCACTCTTTATCCAGTCTCACATAAATAGACTGGTTAGCCGCAGCATCTAAAATATTCACTTCTACCTTGCCTACAATCCTGTCAAGCGCCCTTGCAGCCACAATGGTATCGTTGTTAATATTGATCGTGAATTTGTTATAATATGCTTCTTTCGCCCAATACCAATTTACCACTCTAAAACTCAGGTAGGCTGAATCAAGTGACCACATAGGTGGTTTCCGGTCGGGATAACCTGCATTCCCCAACGTATCATGGCCATTGAATGGCAAATTAAAGGGGGATGCAAACATCAGGATTGTGTAAGGACCTCCCGGCTGAAGGGAGTCTTTGACGGTTCCAAAAGTGCTTCCAATGGAAGACTTCTGGAATTTCCTGCTTACTTCCTTACCGCGGTTATCATACGCCAGGTACCAGAAATACCGGACATAGGCGCCCATGGAATCAGTAGCAGCCAGCGCTGCCCTGTTTCCAGGCATATCAACGGTTTCCTGTGTAAATCCTGTTGCGCTAAAAGTAACGGCAACTTTCCCTTTCGGATCGGGTGTGGTGGGATTTTCAACAGGGTTGTCACTCTTCTTACATGCAAAGAAGAGCAGGCAAAGTGCAATCGCACTAAGAGACATGGCTTTCATAAGAATGTTTGGTTTAAAGGTTTCAAAAAAAGATATGGTTACTTAAAAAATAATCGTTTATGTCGGCCACCGACCCCACGCCGCTGCCAGCCTGGTATCCAAATCCATTTTGGCAGGAACTGCAGAATACGAATGCATATCCCCACGATGATCAAAACAAAAATGTGAAAGTTTTTATTGTTGACATAGCCGTTAATAATACTGGATAAGTTGAAACGTCGGACAAAGTTACTTGATCTGTCGCGCTATTATAGTAATTTAACGCCATGAATATCGGCTATTTCCTGGCCAGCACACAGCTGTTGAACGATACTTATTTTGAAGACGCCCTGCTTTTCATTGCTGAAAATAATGAAAACGGTGCGCTGGGATTTGTTGTGAACAAACTGTTTCCACGGAGGATCAATGAACTGGCAGAATTCCAACGCAGCATTCCATTTCCGTTATATGAAGGCGGACCTGTAGACCAGGAACATCTGTACTTTATACATCGACGGCCCGATCTGATAACAGGCGGCGAGCCAGTCACCGATAATATCTACCTGGGCGGAGACTTTAAAGCGGCCATGAAGCATATTAATAACGGCACTATTACAGGAAAGGACATACGGATTTTTATTGGATACTGTGGCTGGAATCAGCAGGAACTCGAAGAAGAAATAGCGGAAGGGTCCTGGGTGTTACCGGTAGATAAGCAACAGTTGTTTGATTATTAACACAGCACTGCGTTGTTCTATGCCACCGGCGCCACTGCAGCGGAGCTGAGCCGTTAAAAGCCAGCTACCTCAATTGCCCCGGTCCCTGCTGCAAGTGTTGTCACCCATCAACGGCATGTATGGGCAGCAATGCGGAGAAGATGAACCGGTGGGTCCGGACAATGAGGTACATGCATTCATCATACTATTTGTGGTTTATGATCCATTCATCCGCTGTAGTATTATTTGCACTGAATCATTCCCCAACGCCCCGGTCAGCGTTAATCGCCCTGCAGCGCTAACCGGAGACATCAAGCCGGTAAAGACAGGCTTCCCCGTTGGATTGTACCATTTCATTTCCAACTGATTGCCCTTCTTTTTATAAACTCCATACCATCTTCGTTGCATCGTGTTAAATTCAAATACACATCCGTTCTTAATATCAAAATATACCAGGGTAAGCGTACTGTCTGCACAACTGGCATTACTGATGACTTGTTGATTTACCAACAGCTGTTTCACTTCATACTTGCCCATAAGCTGCGGATCCCTGTTGGGCTTGGCATGCGTGGCAATTAACAGCAGGGGCACATAGATAACAGAAAGCCGGATGGCTATTTTTAAATATTTAGAAAGATGAAGAGCCGGCAACTGATCTTTTGCCATAAAGAAGAACTCCTTCAGGCGGTTAAATTCGATGAACAGGAAATACAGGACACCAGCCATCATGATGGAAGCATGGATGACTACCGTACCACCAATTTGATAAAAAATATCCATCAGCAAAATATTGGCGAGTACCGGCAGCAGTATAAAAACACCTGCCAGCCTTGTTCTGTGGAATAGCAGCAGCAGGGCGCCCACTATCTGGCATCCGGCTATGATACAGCCCAAAGGGTAAGAGCGACTAAAAAAAGTCCAGAACAGGTCCGAAGATGAAAAACTGCTGAATGGCAGATCAAGTTTACTTAGTGGTACGACAAACTGGAAATGAAAGATTTTCTCCCACCCGAATGTGGCCAGGTCAAATGCTACGCCATAGCGTAAAAGACCTTGCCAGAAGGCCAGGGTATCCGGGCTGCCTGTTCTTCTCAAAGACCATATCACCGCATAGATAATAGTGGCAGCCAATATAAGAGCGGGGACCATAGTTATAGTCCTTGCGGGCATCCAGGTTCTCATAAAGGTAAAGCCCATTCGTAACGTAAGCGCAGCAATGACCAGTCCTGCCAGTACGCAGGTAATGAGTTTTTGGGGGAAAGAGATTTTCTGCATACAACATAAAGTTGGTTGACAAGGATAATATACAAAAGCTGATGCATGAAAATAGATTTTCCATAAAAACAAACCATCAACAGGCAATAATTTCCCCGTCCTCCCCGGTGGGCATCAATAGTTGCAGGTAATTTCATTCTTTTTAAATAATTGCTTATATTTAGGATACATATTTCTTACTACCCCGTGGCTATCCTCAAAACGTCAACACCTGTAAAAAACCCCGACAACGAGCAAGATTTAACTGTCAAATTAAAAACTACGATTATGCCTAAGTATGTTATCGAACGCGACATTCCTGGTGCAGGTAAATTATCAGGAGAACAATTGAAAGCAATTTCACAAACTTCCTGTGGCGTCTTAAGCAATATGGGGCCACAAATTCAATGGGTACATAGTTATGTAACGGGCGACAAAATTTATTGTATTTACATCGCACCTAACGAAGAAATGGTTCGCGAGCACGCAAAACAGGGAGGATTTCCAGCCAACTCAGTAAACGAAGTGGCTACCATCATAGATCCTACAACTGCAGAGTAAAACTTACAAACACCTGTAAAAACACTACAAAGCCTTAAAAAGGAAACACCCGTAAATGCCGGCATTTACAGGCGTGGAACTCTTTTTTTGATAGTATTTGATATTCATCCTTACGCTGCCAGTTTATACCTGATATACCCGGCTACATTTGCAATAGCCTCTCTGCCCTGATCTATTACACCTCCCATCTGAAAGAATCCGTGTATCATTTTGGGGTATACCTTTTCAGTTACCTCCACATTCGCGTCGCGAAGCTTTTTGGCGTAGGCCCCCGCTTCATCCCGCAGCGGGTCATATTCGGCTGTTATAATGAATGCATCCGGCATCCCGGACAAATCATCATTGAATATCGGTGCTGCCTTGATTTTATCTTCCGTATAATACTCCCATAACTCAACAGCACTCTTTAAAGTTAAAACAGGCCCATCTGCAAACTCAGACCAGGAAGGAGTTGCGAGAGAAGAGTCAGTAGCCGGGTATATGAGTACCTGGCATAAAATTTTATCCAGTTTTCCTGCTACAGCAGTAGCTAATGTGCCTCCCGCGCTATCTCCGGCTACTGCCATACGGTGGCTGTTTATTCCCAGCTCCGTTGCATGATTCATGATCCACGCTGTAGTATCGATACAGTCATTCAATCCATGAGGAAATGGATACTCCGGGGCAAGCCTGTAATCAACGGAAATAATGACTACCCCTGATAAATTGGCCAGCTGTCGCAAGGGACGATCATGCGATTCAATACTCCCTTTGAAAAATCCGCCTCCGTGAAAATAAACTAGTGCCGGTAATGCTTTATGGTTGCTGGGCCGGTAAATCCTGATGTTGATTTTTCTGTCCGGGAATATAATGCTCCTGTCTTCCACTGCAAATACGGCATCCTGTTGTCCTGCAAGTGGTATCAACCTTTCATAGGAAACTCTTGAGGCCTGTAGTTTGTCCCCTATGCTAACTTTAACAGACTTAATGTAAGTCAGTGCCTCCTGTACCTGTGGTAAAATTTCCATTTTATTATCATTTAGCAACAAAATTACCCCGTCCGGATATATAAATTAAATAATACAATTTATAGTCAGTCATAAAAATATTTATACCTTTAAAGTATGGTAAACCTCGAATGGTACAGAACCTTTAAGGCTGTTTATGAAACCGGCTCACTAACTGCCGCTTCAAAGGCGTTGTTTATATCGCAGCCCAATGTAAGTCAGCATCTCTCTTCTTTGGAAGCAAATATTGGGAAGACATTATTTGAGCGAAAGCCAAGAATAATGCCTACCGATTATGGTAAGTTGTTTTATACGCAGGTAGTGGAGCCATTGGAAAAGCTAGAGAAAGTAGAAGCGGGTTTCAATGCTGCATGTTTAAAAAAGCAGTCGCCTGTCATCCGGCTCGGTGCTGTGCAGGAGTATTTTCAGGCTGTATTATCTGAAAAAATATCCACTATCGATGCAAACCTTATTTTATCTTTTGGACGCACCAAAGAGCTTCTCAGCAGGCTGCAAAAAGGTACATTGGATTTTGTGGTAGCTACCAGGTTGTCTGAATACAAAAACCTGGTTTTTGAACCTGTGCGCCAGGAAACGTTTATCATCGCCGGTAATAAAGCCATCGACACCACTAAATTTGATAAATATATCAGGAAAGGAAACCTGGAGAATGCAGAAGCATGGCTGTTATCACAGCCATGGATAGCGTATACCACCGATCTTGCCATTATACGCAGGTTTTGGCAAAAAAACTTTTACAAACGCCCGGTTATTAAACCATACAGTGTAATACCCGATATGAATATTATTTTAAAATCACTCAGGGGCAGCGCTGCTTTAACAATAGCAGCAGATTACCTGTTAAACGATGACCTGAAGATAATCTGGAGGGGTATAGTGCCGGTAGAGAATACCTTATACCTGGCTTATGATCAAACGAGGGTTACGTCAAACCCGGTGAAGTCAATGAAGCAATTTTGTTCATAAGCTTTCTAATCTTTGCGGTTTTTTTTGTCAACTTGCCTCTTTGTTATATTTATTCCTGTATTCCAAAGGCGACATACCGGTGATTTTGCGAAAAAGCTCCCGGAATGCCTTTACATCCGAATAGCCTACTTCATACATCACTTCATTGATTGTTTTACGGGTATTTTCAAATGCTTTTTTGGCCCATTCGATCTTGACCCGTTGTGCGTACTCCACTGGCGTATTGCCGGTAGCTTTGATAAATCTGCGGTCAAAATTTCGCCGGCCTACTGCAAACTTTGAAGACAGGTCCTCCACGGAGATCTTTTCATCCGGTTTGCTTTCAATATATAACTGCGCTTCTTTTACCATTTCATCGTCATGCAATTTCTGTCCGGTAAAGATGATGAAGGCCGACTGTCTTTGGCGGTCTATTTCCACCTGCAGAATTTTGGAACAATAAATAGCTGTTTGTCTGTCGTAGTATTTCTCCACGAGATAGATAGCCAGGTTAAGGAAAGAATAACCGCCGCCATTGGTATAAATGCCTTTTTCATCTGTAATCAGGTTCTCTTCTTCCAGGATCACGTTGGGAAATACTGTTCTGAAATTATTCATGGTATGCCAGTGTGTAGAGCATTTTCTCCCGTCCAGTAACCCGGATGATGCCAGCATATATGCACCGGTGCACATACTGGCTACTTCAGCACCATTCCTGTATTGTTTCGCTATCCATTCTGCCAGTAATTTGTTCCCGGGCCTGGCACCCTGAAAATCGTGGACCAGTGCAGGTACGAGGATGAGATCTGTTTTCCTGACCGTTGAAACAGGAGAAAGATGCTTTAACGACAACATGCCATCCTGGAATTCGCTTTCTTCCGAAATACCAGCCAACTCGATTTTAAACAGCTCATCCCTGCCGTTCTCCTTCCAGTACGCATTGGCTGTTGCAAACATCTCATGTGCGCCAACTATACAGGCCACACTGCTTAAGGTGCTTTGCCCATCAGGGACTATTATCGTAAGATGTTTCATCGTTTTCTTCCAAAGTTAACCATTTGTAGTGTCCAAATCAACCCATCATAAAGTCCATATTGCCGACCACCAAAGTCCTTTTTGGAAAATAGTTTTGTACTGAATTATTCAGGCATAAACACTCATCTTATGAAAAGGTCAATTTTCATTTTAGCGCTTGGTGGTTTTGGTATTATTACCACTGAGTTCAGCGTGATCGGTATTTTACCCGTCATTGCAAAAGAATTTCAGATCTCCATTGATACAGCGGGTTGGTTACTGAGCGGCTTTGCACTCACTATCGCGGTCACCGGTCCTTTTACGGTGCTGCTGACATCCCGGATAAACCGGAAATGGCTGATGGCGGGCGCATTATCACTTTTCGTACTATCTAATATTGCTTCGGCGCTTGCACCCAATTTTACGGTGCTGATGATAGCCCGTATTGTACCGGCCCTGATGCATCCCGTGTTCTGGTCGGTAGCTATTGCAGCGGCGTCGCGACAGGTTGCGCCAAAAGATGTGCCGAAGGCAGTGGCTATCATAATGGGAGCGATCAGCATAGGCACTGTATTGGGTGTACCACTTACCACCTATATCGCTGACCTGGTAAACTGGCAGGCTGCTTTTATTGCGGCCGGCGTTATTAACCTCATAGGCCTCTCCGCATTAGTGACATACATTCCTTCCATGCCTGTTACCGGGAAAAGCGCGCCACAGCATCAGATTAGCGCTTTGGCAAACCCTCAGCTATGGGTAAATCTTTTAGCCACCATTATCATGATTTCCGGTATGTTCTCTACCTATGGTTACCTCGCAGCGTTTCTGTCGAAAGTGTCTTTAATGAATGGTAAAGAGATCAGCCTGATGTTGCTTTTGTTCGGAGGTGCCAGTGTTGCAGGAAACTGGCTGGCCGGCGTTCTCCTGAGTAAAAATGTAATGCTTACCACGCGCCTGTTTATTGTTGCCCTTATTGGTGTACACATGCTGGCTTATTTTTTTGGTGGGCACTTTACGCCCATCGCCATTATAATTACACTCTGGGGACTTATTCACACAGGCGGTTTCCTGATCTGTCAAACGCGTATTACTGCAGAAGCACCGGATGCGCCTGAGCTGGCCACCAGCCTGATGGTATCTTTCGGGAATGCAGGTTTTGCGCTGGGCTCTTTCCTGGGTGGTATCATGATCACCCGTTTGGGGATACAACATGTTGTTTGGATGAGTATCCTGCTATTACTGCTAACCCTGGTACTTAGTTTTATATCTATAAAAAAACGTACCGCAGAAACAGCCATGCTCGCGAAAGGAGCCGCTATAGCCGTTTGAATACTGATTAAATCATCATCTCAATAAAACAATTTGTTATGAAAAGTATTTGTCACCGGCTTTTAATCAAAGCCTCACCTGAAAAAATTTACGCTGCATTAACCCTGCAGGAAGGCCTGGCAGGATGGTGGACGCCTGAAACAACCGCGAAACCGGAAACAGGCGGTATTGCGCGGTTTACCTTTGGTCCGGATTACTTTAAAGAAATGAAGATCACTAACCTGGAACCACAAAAAAAGGTAGAATGGGTTTGTATCAAAGCTTATGAGGAATGGATCGATACCACGATCACTTTCGAACTGGACCCAAAAGATAAAGGCACCGTACTGTTCTTTCATCATGATGGCTGGAAAGAATACACACCCGGATATGCTTCGTGCAGCTATGATTGGGCGCTGTTTTTAAGAAGTCTGCGCCTGTTGTGCGAAACAGGAAAGGGAAAGCCCTACCCGGATTTCCAGTAATGCTATTGTGTGTAAAGAAGCCCTCTCAAATAGAAGCCTTACAGCAAAGGGCTGTTGCAAGGCTTCTATTTGCGTAAAAAACTCCTGCAAAAAATCATTTTTTTTTCCTGGTCATCAATGCAGGATATTGGGCCGCAGATATCGCGAAACTAAAATCACCGAAGATATTATTGTTCACTGAGTCGGCCGGAAAAGGTGCAATGGTGCTATACTTATGACAGCTGAAACAGGTGTTGGTAGTTTGCACATAGCTTTCAAGGGTTGTATTGGCAACAATACGGGCCCCGCTCAGCATAGAAGATGTATTTAGCGGAAACGGCGCCTGAATAGGCGTAGTCTTGTCCGGCTGCAGGATCTGCGACCAGATAACATCTACCAGTTGATAATATTGAAAAACAGATTTAGGATAAAATTTCCTGATGTTGTTTTGCATACTATCATTGATGGGCACAGCATCTGCCGGATCAATATTATTTAACCTGGTAACCTGTACTGGTACAGGGCCCGCCTGCGACAGGTAATAGGGCGGCGAAGTATTAGGCGTGCAACCTACTGTGGCGGTACCTCCGCTATTCAGGTTTACCTGGCGGGAAGTACAATTCGCATTAAAAAAGTTATATCCGTATGGCGGCGTTGTTTTACTATTGACATCCGGCACATTATCTACCTGTTCAAAAGTAGCCCATACCCAGGTCGGTTGATTCTGTGTTTTGTGCAGGATGTGCAAACCCACCAAAGCTACATCGGTTTCTCTCAATTTCCCCGTGGCGGAATCAAATACAGTTGCCCTGGAGAGCTTATATCGCTCCCATTTAGGTGAATTGATATTGTCCACTTCCATCCAGGCGGCTTTTACTTCTATAGCACCTACGGTGCCGTTGTATACCCCTTGCGGGAAGTTAAGCGGAATGCCATTTTTAGCCGAGTCATGCTGTGTTACGGCATTATAATAACCGTTCTTGATGACAAAATCATAATAATCCTTGTTCAGCTTGATCTCGTACCATACATTGGTATTATTTTGCGCACCCAGCCAGTTGGGTTTGCCGAACGGTGCTGCCTGATCAGGAAGCAGGCCAAATGTACTATCAACAGCAAACTTGGTGCTGAAAGTTAAAAGTTTCGTTGTAGTGGGGTTCATCAATAACTTTTGTGTTTTAAACCTGGCGGCAAACTGCGGCGAAACAAGCGTTCCCCAGGAAGACGGCTTTGCTCCGCCCGGCGGAAACAGCACATCTATCGGCATATATTTTTCCCAGCCTACAGGTGAAAAATCCCGGGGAGCACCAAAATATGCCGAAGGGTTAACGGACCAGTTCAAGGCAATGAATTCCTGCCAGGCAAAGCAATCCGCCTGGGATTGATTATTAAATGCCGCAAGGTCTCCAGGCACCTGGTTGTTGAATCGGATAACAATATTATAAAGAGAAGAATTAGCGTAACAATTGCAGGTGTTTGTTGACCGTAGCAACTGGCTGTCCCTGTTTTCCGGCTTGAAAGCTGTTATGATGAACTGGGTGAAAAATAATGCCGTGCAGGAAATAAGGAGGATGGTAACGGGTCTGTTCATTTTTGCAGGATTTAAATGAGGTAGTACATATAGTTTGAGAGGCACATATTTACCTATATGTGCCTCTCTCTTTTATCGATCCGACAGGTTGATATTTTGCTTTACTCAGCGCACATCAATGCTGACGATGATGGCTCCTATATTATCCGTTAATCCGGCGCCATACATTCCGGTCAGGTCATCATTGATGCATAATTGTATCTCGCCGCTGAGGTTATAAGGAACAGTAGTACCCATGCCAACCAGGAAAGTTGTATTGCCAACTTTGCCAATAAGTGCGCCTTCATTTTGCCCAAGCATCGTATAACCTTGCTTAGCAGGAATAAAGTTTGGATTACCCGCAGCATTGTAAAGCTGCCCTCCGTTATCCTGCGGGTTAGCAGTCCACAAACCCGCTACATAATTTATGGAAGTCGTATTGGCTGGGGTAATCACCACACCGGTATTTTGCCATGCAATATCGGCCCGTACTGTTACCGGCGATACCATAAACAGCGCCGGCATGGCTGCCTGGCGTTGCTGGCCAACATTAGTGACATATACGCCCTGTTGTCCGGTTTTGGCATTGGCGCCAACGGACACCGTGATATACAACGCGGTGTTAGCGCTGGGTTGACTGTTACCCGGTATAGCGTAGCTGATGTTCTCTTTTACAGCAGTTACGGTTGCCTTAATATTGGGATCATCGAAGGTTACAGCCGGATAGGTAGCCGGTTGGTTTTCCTTCGCGGTGCAGGTGCCCACCACCACTACCATGCTGGCAGATGTAGTGCCAACGTTAATATCAGAAGGCACATACGTGCTGTTACTTAATAATGGTATCGGGTGGTTAACAGGGTTCGGTACATTGATGCTATATAAGGTATCAAAATAGTCCTGGTAAAAGAGTTGAAGCGGTTGCGCAAATGTATTTTCCGGGCTTGTATCACCTACCGGCTCATACCCGCCTGGAGCAGTACCCTGATAGGCACTGGCTACAATCTGCATTTTGAAGGTGAATGCCACCTGGGATCCCCATTTGATAGGTTCGCCTGAAATAGTAATATCGCTTACCGTGTAATTCTTATCGGCGGGCACTTCATATACGGCATGCAGGATAAAATTACCGGGTAAGGTTTTGCCATTCTGATCAGTCAGTGTTTCGCTGCCCCGTTTAATGGTCCAGAAAGAAGCCGCATCAGTACCATCAGGTGTCTGGTAGCTGGAAAAATCCGGCATCTGAATATAGAGTCCTGGCGGATCTGCAAGGGTCAGTACAAACCCTGAGGTAACGAAATTATTTACAGTACCTCCTATGTTAGGATCACTGTTCCGGAACCGCTGACCAAACTGGCCCACGCAAATTAAATTATTGTATTGCGCCGATGGCCACATTGTATTGGTAGTAGCCGGAGGAGGAGGAGGGTTGAAGCGCTGAATAGTGGAAGTAGTGGCTAAACCTATTTCAGTTTGTATGGTGTTGGGAGTACTGGTCAGATGTATAGCGCCTCCCGTAGTGGCACTGGATACCGGTCCGGTGTTCCATTTGTTCAATGGGTTGTACACTGGCTGATTAGTGATGGGATTCACTATACCTGGTACGGAGAGATCCTGCAAAGTAATCTGAGGCTTATTGAGGATAGATTGATACAGTGCCAGTACCTTGTTAGGATCCACTTCCCACAAAGTGTTCCAGTATTCAGGATTTTCACAGGTAAAATCAATGCGTGTAATTTTTCCTGCAGCATTCCGGGTAACTGCCCATTCACAATATTCATCCTGCCAACCTCTGGGACCATAGGGGAAATAGGCAACATTTTCGCCCGTACCACAGGGGTTGTTCGATATCTGTCCGGGCATTGATCCGGTATCAGCCATCTGGTACAACTGATCCTGCGTTGCATTGGGGAAGTTATACTCCAGCCTCCCCGGAAACGCCAGCCATTGAATGCCGGCAGCTTCGCTTGGTGGATTGTTGTCGATGGGATTGAAGTAATTTGTTGTAGGAGGGGTGTTGGTGGAATTCCATGCATTGTTCAGCATTCCCTGTTGGATAAATCCATCCAGGTTGTTACTCCATAAACTGTTCATCATTTTTTGTTTTGCCGGATCAGCAGCAAAATCCTGAATGTTTGCAGGAGTACGGAATTGAAATCCTGAAGCAGCAGAAGGCGCTTTCTTTTCCGGGGCAAGTTTTTCTACACTTTGCATTTTGTTTGGTTTTAAATGGTTATTTAAATTGAGCAAGAGACTAACGCGGGTGTTAGGGTTTTGGTTATTTTGAGATAATGATATAGTAAGGGGTCCCCATTATTAGTTTCAAAGATAGGACATCAGCTAATTAAACCCAAGGGGAAAATACCTTTTTTGTGGAAGATTAATTTCAGTATATTGAGAAATACCCAAACAAAAAACGGAAGCATCCAATATACATATAATTGATATAAAAGCAGGTAACAACTGTATTAGAAAATACATATGTTCGGATACCAAACAAATTTAGTTTGTAAATAATCGGGGCAACAAGAAGCGGCCGTGTCATTTATG
The DNA here is from genome assembly GCF_018224885.1 of Chitinophaga hostae. Lineage (GTDB taxonomy): Bacteria > Bacteroidota > Bacteroidia > Chitinophagales > Chitinophagaceae > Chitinophaga > Chitinophaga hostae. The sequence goes on from NZ_JAGTXB010000021.1 coordinate 152,538, forward strand.
ACACGGCCGCTTCTTTTATTATGGCCTTACTATCTTAAATCCGAAGAAGGCATTATTATTCAATAAATAAACACTCAACCACACGGGCAGCATCATTTCTGTGCTGCGGGCATGCCGGATATTTCCCAGGTCTATGATATCTGACCATCCAAATTGCCGGAGAATTGCTTCTACCTCTTTTTTTGCCGCAGCATTATTTCCAGCCATTAACATAGTGGCTTCTCCGCCGCATCTTGCAGCGTCAACCATCACATCGCTGGTAACAATATTCAATGTTTTAACTACATGTGTGCCGGGCAATAACTCCTGCAACGCTTCACCCAGTGAATTTGAATTGCATAAAGCGGGGATCAGCGTGGGAGGCATTCCATTTGAGAAGTCGAGCGGATTGCTGATGTCTATCAGTATTTTACCCTCCAGGTTCCCTGCCGCCAGTTTTATCACATCCTGTGAGATATCTCCTTTAGTACAGTTGAAAACAATATCGCCAAAAGCAGCTGCATCTGTAAATGTACCCTGAGAAGCCTTGTCGCCACTACTTTTCACCCAGGCCGCCGCTTTTTCATTATCCGCAGACCTGGCGCCCATTTTTACTTCATATCCCAGGGCTATCAGTTTTGAGGCAATAGTTTTACCTACGGTACCTGTTCCAAAAACTCCAATTTTCTTCATCGTGGTTATTAATTTTTGTGTGATAAGCTTATCAATTCCCGGCCAACGCGGTCTGCAGAAAGTGATACCATAAACTGGCAGCCATAATCCGGGAAGAGGGAAATCATCTTTTGTTCAAAAGCTTTCCGTGTTTCTTCTGTAAAAATTCCGCTGCCCTTTGTTGCTTTTAACACCTCCGCGCAATAGATATTCATGTAATCTTTCTGCTTTGCCATATCGGCAAAATCGCAAACGCCTCCGTGGCCCACGTAATAGTTATTAAATGACTTCAGTACAGGGCTAAGGTTCTCGAGATTAGCTATCCAACGCAGGATGCTGCCATCATTCATATAGGTATGGTTATTCTTGTAGAGCAGATCACCAATGAAAGCGACTTTATTCTCATCTTCCAGTAACCAGATACTGTTGGCATCACAATCTCCTCCGGAACCAATATCCATTACGTGAAAATCCAGTCCTGCAATTTTCACGGTATCTCCGTCATTCACCATTTCATTCGGATAAACCCATTTCGGCACCCACTCATCACCAAACATAGGTCCCCATTGCTCATGCTTTGCGGCTTCTGTATCTTCCATTAGTTTTTTAACAGATGGGAGTGCAAAAATGGGAATGTTCCCTGTTGGCGTAATATTGTAGGTACCTGCAATGTGATCCGGATGCCCATGGGTAAGCAGTACACCTGCTACCGGTTTTCCCAGGTCGTCTGCCATGCGGCGCAGCGCTTTACTGTCGCTCATAGTAAGGGTAGTGTCTATAATAACAAGTTCTTTCGCGGTTTCTGCTATAAATGCGTTTACTTTCAGCATAGGTTCAGCAGAGGTAAATGTGTGGATTCTGGTTTGCATATCAATAAAAAAATTAAATGTACTATATTTTTTACAGTTACAAACTTAATTATAGTATTTTAGTCGGGCAATAGCTGTCAATGTTGACAGTTCAAATTTAACGCTATGGTAATAAATGGAAAACATTTTGCCTACCGGCTAAACGGGGATTTATATCATTGCGCGATGGACATCACGCAAAAATATATCGGTGGAAAATGGAAAAGTGTAGTCCTCTGGTATTTGAAGAACAGCGCACACCGTTTCTCAGAACTAAAGCGGAAAATTCCGGACATTACGGAAAAAATGCTCAGTATCCAGCTAAAAGCGTTGGAAGAAGACGGCCTGATAAAACGGGAAGTCTTTGGATCCAAACCACCGGTACGGGTGGAATATTCACTGACAGATTTTGGAAAATCCCTGGTTCCTGTGCTGAATGCAATAGCTAAATGGGGTCGTGATCTGGGAGATTCAACAGGAGAGATGGTAACAATGGAAGAGGAGTAAGTTTCTGGTGATTTTTATTTATATTAACTGTTATGATAGATTTATCTCATGCTGAGAATCAGATTCGTTGTGTCGCAAATTTCCAGGACCTTATTTCTACAGCATTTAATGGAGAAATAAATGCCATTTGCTGGCCCCGTAAACTAACAGGTGATTTTTCTGAGATTGTTAAAAAGGTAGCGCTGAGCGGAAATATAACGACAATTGAAGAAGAGGAACTTCATGAACTTCAGTTGAGTGAACAAGGGCAACTGGCCCGTGAAATTCTTTTGGATGACCTGAAGGCGTTGAAAGCTCATGGCGCATCGCCAATCCTGAATGTGATCAACTACTATGACCGGGATGACACCTACCCGTTTTTTCCAACCGATGTTTATTCCTTTCATGTAGATCGTTCTCCCATACCAACCGATACTTTTTTATGCACTTACTATGGCGAGTCGAGCGAAATATTACCAAATTCACAAGCTATAAAGAAAGTGCTTATTCCGGAAATACGTGCCGAACTCAAAAAACTATATCATGGAACTGATAAAGGTTTTGAATCATTCTTAAGTGAGCATTTCTTTGACCTGCACTATCAGACCAAACCCGATGCACGCCCAATAAGCTTAGGCCTCGGTCACCTATGGAGGTTGGCGGTTGATCATCCTGAAATCCAGGTTCCGCCTTGTGTTCACCGTGCGCCAAAGGAAAAATCCGGGCAGTATAGGTTGTTGATGATCTGTTGAAGATACATTTCTGTTATCCCTTAACCTTTGACCAGCCCAATAATAAATTTTAATTATTAACAAATTTTTCTTGTACTTTTCATAAACCATGTGAAAAGGGAAGCTATTGCGAAATGTACTGTTTGCTGGTTTCCATAATACCATATTCAGTTTATTGAGAAACAGCCATGTGTTGGTTTTCAACTTTTTTTACCCGTGCTGCTTCATTGCATCAACCCGCAGGGCAGGCTTCCTGGCAGTAAAATTTATTTTTTCACCCTCAAAATGCTATAAAATGACAAACGAAGAAAGTTTAATGCAGTCAACCGGGGAACTGGAGAATGATCCGGATTGCAACATTAACATTAACAACCAAGGTCCTATCAATTATTATTATTCGCCTGATCCTGACAATGTACAGGATGCCAACAATGGTATTTCCCAGTTGACATATGCCAACATCTGGATGGCGCCACCTTTCAGAATGACGGTTGGAACAGTCATGCTGGAAGTGCGGGCAGTACTGGCAGGCAATGGCCGGCAATGGCAGATAAATGCAAATGATACAGGAGGCGTCAGTACTATTGCATCCGTTATTATACAGGGAAATCTGGCTACTGCATCCACCAGGGAAAGACGGGCTTATGTGCTTAGTATGGTAAAGAAAGCAGTGCAACAGAGCCTGGATAATGGACAGGAGATGAATGTAAATGGCCCCTGTAAGTAATGATCTGTTTTACTGTCGTCCTAATTACCATCGGTTTTATCCTATACGGTTTAACAGTAATGGTATATCGCAAACAAAAAGCCCGCTCTTTCCGAGTGGGCTTTTTGTTGTTTGTCCAATCTTTTATTTACGAAGCTTACATTTTCATTTACAATCGAAATTCCCCTGGCTGAAAGGTATCAGTGATTACCCATTTTAACTCAATAACCGTTGCAGGTATAATTGGAATTGGGACTAGAAAAATGTCCTTGTACAGCATTTAGGTTTCCTTTGGGAGTGTAACCATCGGGTGCATAATGAGATCAGAAGAGAAGCAGGAGGTAAGTTTGGCGTCTTCCATGCTGTCGAACGAGGTGAGCTTCCACTGAAAGTGTTTGTGATGTGCGATGAGTGCGGGAAGGCTATACCGGCTATGTAACTATAAGAATGGAAATGTTGGCCTGTCCTACGATAAATGCCCGTACCTCGGATGCAGCTGCAATGTCAACGCCGCAGATCTCAAATGTCTTTAAAACAAAATGGGAACAAATGTGACTAGATCTGTCCATTTGTTCCCATTTATGCACTGTCGGGACAACTGGACACATTTCGAACTTTTTTATTGCGAATCTAATCGAAATACAGCTATTTGGCCCCCCTCACTAACCATAAGTCTATAAAAATCAATACCTTATTTCAAAAATTTGCTTCTCACACAGAGTATACCTAACTTGTAACTATATATGATTTCTTTTTTCGAAAAAATAATAGCGATACTCCATGAACTCAATATCCCATATATGCTTTCAGGTAGTGTGGCGATGAGTTTATATATTGTACCAAGAGCAACAAGGGATTTTGATTTTATCATACATCTTGAATCTAAAGATATCGATCGCTTTATTGCAAATTTTGAAGCTGGGTATTACTGTGATAAAGATGCTATACAAGATGCAATAAATCGCAGAAGCATGTTTAACATTATTGATCATGCCTCTGGTTTTAAAGCGGACTTTGTTGTTTTGAAGTCTGATCCGTTCAGACAAATGGAGTTCAGCAGAAAAGTGCAAATAGATTTTTACGGCCAAGTTGTCTATGTCGTTTCGGTTGAAGATCTGCTTATTTCTAAACTTATATGGATTCAGACTTATCAATCACCGATACAAATGGAGGATATCAAGAATCTGGCTTCGCTCGATAATTTGGATTGGGGCTATATTAAAACATGGATTGACAACTTAAAATTAAACACTTTCAACCTTCTTGAAATATGACTGACACACCCACTCATATAAAACAACTGCAACTTAAAATCTGGCTTTCCAAGTCTCCGATGGAAAGGCTCAAACAGATGATGGAGGATAATACAGCTTTAAATGCGTTTTGGACAGCAACTAAAGAACAAAAGAAAAAGGCACTTAGTACTAACCAATAAAGTGTTATAAATTATGTATGTTCAAATAGATTTCTCCTGTCTCGATAACTTTTCTTCGCTTACGGAAAAGTAAATCTGGTAGACCTAAGTTATTATTCAAATATTTCTAATTCACTACTTTCTGTGATAAATCCTACAAGCATTTGTATAAATTCATTTCTGTATCTTTCAGCATGTCGATTTAAATACTTCAAAACATCACCTACAGATTCCTTATTTTGAACTATGATTATTATTCTAAAGCAATTTAGACCTCCTTCATGAATTTCATGATAAGCCCTCAAATATCTTTCCTGAAGACGAATCGTAAGGCTTCTTACGTCTCTAATCACCATTACATCAATTCCTTCTGTTTTCTCAGAATCCTTTATAATAAAATCTGTAAGCCCTCTTTCAATAATTAAAATTTCTTTCGCCGGCTCACTCTCTTGCAACCAGTTATAAACTAAGTTTTCTGCCAACTTACCAAAAGATTGAAAGTCATAACCATGACTTTGGACATTTATTTCTTTAATCTCAACCTCTTTAACGACCTCTTCCTTCGCACCTAGAATATTCAGCAGCTGTGATAACTTTATAACATGAAATGTTTTTTGGCCTGTAGAGTTCTTAAATTCTGTAATTAGTTCAAATCTTGGATACAAAGATTGATTTTCACTTCTGTATAACCAATCATTTTTTTCATCTCCAGAAATAAACACTACATCTTTTTTTGTCTCTTTAGCAACTTCAAGGATTGTTAACCAGATAATTAAATCTCCAACCCCAAAATCATCTTTAGACTTATCATTAAAGCCAGGTGGAATATTATACTTATTCCTTCTCTCCAATTCTTTAATAATTTCATCTTGTTTTAAACCGAGTTCTTTGATTACCTGAGGTTTAAACAATTCTTTATAAACAGAACTCACAGGATCATTCCAGCGCCACTGTTTGATCTGATCTAAAATCTGATCAATTTTCTTAGCATATTTTGCTTGAATTTTTTGTATTTCCTTCTCGAATAAAACGGCTTCTTTATAGTCATCCAATGATTCCAATAATGGATATTGTCCTGTAGCAGGCTTTTGAATCTTGCTTTTAGTTATGTTTAACTGCTGATAAAGATTCTTTATTTTTTCAGGGCGATTTTTTGCAAATTCTCGAGCTACTTGAGCCGGAATGATTAGTTGATCTTTTTTTATCAGCTTTGAAAAAGCTTTTTTTATTTCTTCGAAGCCTGATGATGTCGTCGTGTATGGCAACAGTAAAACATTCGTATCAACAACAAAAATGCAATCATCAATTATTTCCTCTAATGGTTTAATATCGACATCGAAAATATCAGATGCATTAGGATATATTGAATGATGCAAAAAAATTAGCTCTTTATCCATTATTCTTTATTAAAGATTTTCACTTACACACAATATATAAAATATTATGAGCTATATGATTCCAATCTTTATGAAATATTAGAGCATTGTCCTAATCACGGTAAAAAAGACTTGGCATAATCCTACAACCATACCTCAAACTGCAGAAAGTCAATCAACCAATCATTCATGACCAATTAGCCGGAGCATAATACACCCGCCTTATACTTTGTAATCACGGTGATACATCCGCCGTTTCCAGTCATAATAACCTTGGTTCTGGAGTATATACATAATGAGGTATAACAAACATTTTTCTCCAAAAAAAAGCCCTGCATAAATGCAAAGCTTTTTTTTAAGTCGCCCTCCCTGTACAAATTTCGAACTTATTTTTAATGGATTTAAGACGGCTTGCGAGCATAGCTATTTAATAGCCAATTGCTTGTAAGCCGTTTCTATTGTACATAATTAATGTGAACCTGAAAAACGTGTGTATGAAAAATTTAATGTGTGCAGAGGCTAAACAAATTGATCTTGTTGACTATTTGGCCTCATTGGGTCACCAACCCCAAAAAGTAAGAAATCAAGACTATTGGTATCTCTCCCCGTTGCGGGATGAAAAAACACCATCCTTCAAAGTAAATAGGGCGTTAAACGTCTGGTATGATCATGGAACCGGAAAGGGCGGTAATTTGGTAGACTTTGGAACGCTTTATTTTAATTGTAGTGTTGCCGACTTATTACAACGTTTATCGCAAAACCAACCCGCCCCGGCTTTTTCTTTTCATCCGCCTACCACTTTGGGCAGCCAGCATTCTGTCCCCGCTTTTCTTGCTGGTGAAAAAAAAGATACCCCCGACAGCAAAATTGTTATCCTAGATGCCCACCCGCTTAAAGAAAAATCCCTGCTGGACTACCTGCAAAAAAGATGTATCCCGGTGGAAATTGCCAACCGTTTTTGCAAAGAGGTGGATTTTCTTTTGTACGGGAAGAAGCATACCGTTATCGGCTTCCTAAACAACGCCGGAGGATATGAACTGCGAAGCGAAAATTTTAAAGGTAGCAGTTCCCCTAAAGATACCACTTTGCAAATAGGCAAACACTCAGAAGGTCTTGCAGTTTTCGAAGGCTTTTTTAGCTTCCTGTCTTTTCAAGCTATTAACCGCAGTAAGGAAGCTCCCCTGTCAGATTGTCTTGTACTTAATTCTCTTTCTTTCTTTGAAAAGAGCCGCCCGATAATGGAAGAATACAATCAAGTTCACTTGGTTTTAGACAGAGATACAGCAGGCATTAACAACACACGGAAGGCTTTGGAATGGAATACCGGCAAGCAAGATAAATATATAGACAGAAGCGAGTTTTACAAAGGCTATAAAGATTTAAACGACTGGCTTATTCATCATCACCACAGCCCAAAAGAGAGCCAGCGGATAGGCAAAAGGCTTTGACGTTCGGG
>NZ_JAGTXB010000022.1 GCF_018224885.1 Chitinophaga hostae
ATACCCAGTTTCTACATAGAATATTTAATAAACGATATGCCCGTTGTTAATAAGCGATTTCACCGGTGAAATTCTTGATACCGCCTCTGCAGAACAGCTGGCATCTATCAGTACCAGGTTAGCGGCATCCCCGGCTTTGGGCCACTGCTGCACGCCTTTGTCGTCAAGCGGCAGTACGTTGCCGGTGGCCAGCTTCAGGCTTCTCGATAATAGGAACTCAGTAGAGTAGCCGTATAACTGCGCCATCAAATTAGCTTTCTCTAATACGCTTCCTGAGCCAAACGTACTCCAATGGTCAATGATGCTGTCGTTTCCTGTCATCACATTTACATTGTGCTTATACAGTATCGGTATCGGCATAACAAGCCCTCCGAATGGAATGGTGGAAATAATACCTATGCCTGCAGCGCCCAATTGCTCCGCAATTTCCTCTTGCTTCACTTTATCGATCTTTCCCAATACAAAGCAGTGGCTTAAGAATGTTTTGTGCTGCAGGGAAGGATTTTCGTTTACCTTTTTAATCAGGTATTCCACTGTTTTTAACCCGGATTCTCCTGATTCATGCAGGTGGATATCGATTCCTTTTTTGTTGTCCAGCGCCAGTTGCACGGTGAAATCTATCGTTTTTTCAATGGCGCCGTCAATGCTATAGGGATCAAGACCGCCGATGAAATCGATGTCCATCTTTGCTGCTTCCTTGAGATACGGAACAGCATCGGTATAGAAAACGCCATGCTGAGGAAATGCTACCAGCTCTGCGCCAAAGGAACGCTTCTTGTTTTCGAGTGCTTTCAAAAGGTGGTTCAGCGATTGGAGTTTTGACGTAGGTTCAATATTCACATGGCTCCTGGCGAAGTTCGTACCTTTAGACTGCAGTAACTCCACCAGCTTTTCTGCACGGTAAGTGGAGGTTTTCAGCATCTCCGGAAGAATTTTTTGTTCCAGTGCTATCATACCTTTTACACCGCCGGGGCCTCTCCTGGTGGCCTGCCATGGGCCACCGTAGAATGTTTTGTCGAGATGAATGTGCATATCCCTGAAAGCAGGGAGCATCAGCCAGCCTTTCGCATCAATAGCGTTGGTGGCATTTGGTTTATTGGCGGAAATATGCCTGATTTTCCCGTCGTTGATTTCTACGCAGTATAATTCAGTATTTGTGTGGACTACCTCTCCTTCTTCATAAACAAATCCTGTTTCAAGTCGCACGTTCTTTAACAGGTAGCTTTTTCCGTTATCGCCTGCTGTATCACCGGCCATCGCTTCTGTAGCGCCCAGTAAACCGCCTGCAAAGGCTGCACCTGCCAGTCCTAACCCGGACATCCTTATAAATTCCTTGCGGGATATTGCTGTTTTCTTCATAGTCCCCATCATTTTTCACAAAATTAACCTTCAGCGCCATCTATTATGTGAAGGATTCGTGATATGCCTTGAAAGATTTATCAATAATCCGCAGGCTAGTTATAAATCTTTCAAGTATCCGTATAGATAATACAAAGTTCCGGAGATATTTACCGCTTACTTTGCTGTAGTAACCGGGAATAAAAATGGAACAAATGGATAAAATAGCAAACGATAGTGGCCATACATTTAAAAATGTATTGCTGGAAACGGGTTTTGAGTATGATGGAACGGAAGTTGTAAAGACGAAGACCGCGCTCTTCTGTGTTGAAACAGCGGACGGTAAAATCAAAGCTATCACACCTAATGATCCTGGCAGTGATGCCATTGATGCGAAAGGATGGCTGATGCTTCCGGCATTTAAGGATATGCACGCCCACCTGGATAAAATGCTCTATGGCCTCCCATGGCAGGCTGTTTCGGCGAAAAGGAAAACAGTGAAGGATCAGATTGCCTATGAGCAGAAGATGATCCCTGAATGGCTGAAGACATCTGTAGCGCGAACAGAAAAACTGGTCGGCTTTCTGCAGTCAAACGGTACACACTATATCCGTTCTCATTTCAACATCGACCCTACCTCTGGCTTTGATTCATTAAAGCACCTGGAAACAGCGCTGAAAAACAAGGAAAAGACAGTGGGAGCGGAGCTGGTCGCTTTCCCCCAGCATGGGTTGTTTTACACCAACACAGCGCCCCTGCTGAAAGAAGTGGTAAAAATGAATATCGATTTCATTGGCGGGGTGGATCCCTTTTCCATTGATGGAAGCATAGAAAAACCAATGGACCTGATCACGCAACTGGCTATTGATAACAATAAGGGAATTGATATCCATCTGCATGAAAGAGGAGAAACCGGTGTAAAAACAATTGAGTACCTGATCAGCAAGGCAAATGAAACCCCTGCGCTTCGGGGCAAAACCTTTGTGAGCCATGCCTTCGCATTAGGGCATCTTCCTGCTTTGGAAACAGAGCGCCTGGCTGCACGTTTGGCCGAAGCCGGTGTAGGCATTGTTTCTTCCGTGCCTTTCGGCAGTACTATTATGCCAATTCCGCTGCTGAGAAAGCATGGTGTGGAAGTACTGGTGGGTAACGATAATATCCAGGATCACTGGAACACGTTCGGACCCGGGCATATGCTCCAAAAGGCGAAACTCATCGCAGGGCTGTATGGCTATAGCTCCGAATGGGCGCTGTCAAGAACACTGGGCTTTGCTACCAGGTATATACTTCCATTGGATGATAAAGGGAACCAGCAATGGCCTAAAGCCGGCAATGATGCCAATCTGGTATTCCTGGAAGCATCCTACTCTGCTGAAGCGGTGGCAAGGGTTTCACCGGTTAGATCGCTCGTGCATAATGGAAATATTGTATTCTGATAAATGTAAGTTTATCTGCCCCGTTATAAATTTTTCAAGACTTGTAACGAAAAACGCAAAGGTAACCTATACGGGGCCGGTACCTTTGTAGTGCTTAAAATTTCATTTGTATGAAGAATCTGAAAAAAGTAACCACCGTTCTTTTGCTGGCGGTATGCAGCGTCTTTTTCTTTAGCTGTAGCAAAGATAAAGATCCGGAACCGAAACAACTTACGCCAGGTGAAACGCTGTCCGGCACCCCCTGGGAAACAACAAACGCAAAAAATAACAAAGGCGAAAATGTGGCATTGAACGACGCCAATGTATCTAACTTTGTAGGCTTTGCTTATTTCAAAGCAGATGGTACATTCACTATGTACAACCTGGATGATTCACCAAAGATGCATGGCGACTGGACCGTTTCCGCTGATGGGAAAACCCGTACTATCGTAGCAAAAAATGATGCCGGTGCAGTGTTGTTTACCCGTGTGGTGGATATCACCGTGCTCACAAAACAGGAGTTTACCTACCGTATTTACCCCAACAGTAACGACAAAACGGTATACTTCGACATTATTCATACACCAACTACCCACGCGGAACCTAAGCAATAGCAGGATGATCTTATTAGCAGGATGGATTGGCGCTGAAACATTCAGTGCCAATCCATTTTTTTTGCCATAAATTTTCATATTTTAGAAGTTGAACTCCCAACTTAATCTACTGGTATGAAGATTTATGACGATACAGGGTACATCCCTGTCTTAGGTATCCATGAATTCAGGAAAGGCCAGCTGGCAGGCAGGGAGGAATTCCTCTTCAACGAATTGCATGGCGAACGGCATATTGACCGGCCGCATAAGCATGATTTTTTTATCATCAACCTGTTTGAATCGGCAAAAGGGGTACATAATATCGACTTTCACGACTACCCGATCGGGAATAAACAAATTCATGTACTGTTTCCCGGACAGGTGCATACCTGGAGCATCAAGCCGGGCACAACGGGTTACCAGCTGATGATACAGCAGCATTTTTTCGAACGCTTTGCCTCCTTCTTCCGTTTCTCGTTTTCTAATTATATTAACCACCCGGTTATTCCGCTGACCAACGATCACTTCAAATTGCTGAAATATGAATTTGACGCCATCAGGGATGAACTGAATTCGCCTGATTCCGTGCAGGAGGTTATCAGCGCAAGGGCGGCTGTTATTGCTGCCATTGTAAGCAAGGAAGCGGAGAATATTTTTACGGATCTGAAAGTGTTCCAATCTAATCCGAGGCTTGCGAAATTCAATATGTTGATTGATAAATTTTACAAGCAGGAAAAACTGGTTGGATTCTATGCTTCAAAGCTGCACATCTCCGCAAACTATCTGAATATTCTTTGTAAAAATCATCTCCATGTATCCGCAACTAAGTTAATACAACAACGTGTGCTGCTGGAAGCAAAACGGCTGCTGCAAACAACAGATCTCTCTATAAAGGAAATTGCATTTGAACTCGGGTTTGTTGACCATGCCTATTTTTCCAATTTTTTTAAAGCCCAGTCAGGCATTACTCCAACGCAGTTCAGGGAAGGATAGCATCGCGAGGGTCCCCGTTTCGGCCGGCTACGATGGGGAATCGGTGTTGAACCTGGAAATACGCAGCGAAAAAGGCAATGTTTGCCATCTGAACAATCCCTGGAAGGGATATGGCATCCGGGTAACTGAAAATGGGGTGCCGGTTAAGGTCAGCAATGCAGGAGAAAAGTATTCATTTGCTACCAGGGCAGGAAAAACGTATATGCTCTTCCTTTCGACCCGGTCTTAAACGATTTCACACATTTGATATACAGAAAAAGGTCAGCATGATCGCTGACCTTTTTCTGTAACAGCACTATTTCTATCCGTACCTACATTTTATTACTTAATAGCGTATATACGGTAGATTAATTTGCCCGGTGATGGAAAACGACCTACGCCAACGGCAATGGTATGATTAAGCCAGGCGTATTTGGGAGCACTGGTTTCAAATACAGGAACTGACCTGAAGTAATATTCATCAGGTGAAAGTTCGTTGCCTTTTCCGGCACGCATTAAAGCTGATTTCTCTGCGGTTGCATAGTTATACCCGGTATAAGCAATGTAAATGAGCGCACCATCATCAGTTTTAATAGTAGCACGGACATCCATCTTAAATGTTGTAGGATCTGTAACCAGCCCCCATTCTCCGCTGCAGTTTAATATTTTCCCGTTTATTTTATCACTTTTTACAGCGCCTTCCTTAAATGGAAAAATGAGTCGTGTACCCGTTAGTACAGGCCCGATTGCCTGCGGTGGGTCGACCGTGATTTCGAGGTCAAATAAAAATTCTGATTTTAGCTCCTGCGCATGTACCTGCACAGAAAAATAAGCAGAGAAAAACGCAGCTAGAAAGAGTACTTTTTTCATTTTTTGTCTGGGTTTGAATTTTGTGGAATTGATTTACTATAGTACGATAAAATAGGTACGAAACTGTGATGCTTCAGATGATTGACCGTGGGTTTTAATCCGCTTTACGAAGAGATGGTTCAAAAAAATCACTTACATCACCGATGGAGGTCCTGGTACATCTCATAATAATATCCTGCAGATCTGTGCCTGAACTGTGCAGGGGATCAATGCCTTTTACCAGTATTGTTCTCAGGTTAAAAAGCGCCGCCCTGTCAAATTTTTTCGACGCTTTCACCAGTTCAAGCTTCATCCGCTGCTCCTGTTGATCCTGTTTGGGATTGAATATGCCATTCAACTGGCTGCATTGATCGCAGATGCCATTTTTGTTTACCAGCGCACACCTGTTATCGAAGATCTCCGTCATCGTATCCCGGGAGTCGTGCAGCAGATGTTTTACTATACCTTCTGTTTTATCCAGGATAAGGCAGATCTCTTTTACCTGGAAATCATACATATCTTTTAAAATCAATGCTACCTGGTTTTCGATAGGTAAAGTTTTCGAGATGCAGGTGAAACAAAAATCGATATGCTCCATCATATCATAGGCCCCGGCGTTGCTGGTCTGGTGAACAATCCTGAATGTTTCCGCGATCTTCCCTGACCCGATGGCTAAAGCGGCGCCCTGATCCTGTGCGTCGGCCGGCCATCTCTTTAATTTTTTTAAATGATCATAAGCCAGGTTGGTCGCTATTTTAAATACCCATGTCCGGAGAGAGGAGTCCTGCCTGAAGGAGGATATTTTGTCGAATGCCCTGATAAAAGTATCATGCGTCAGGTCATCCACGTCATTACGATCGGTCAGCAAACGATAGAGATATGATTTCAGCTGGTGCTGAAATCCGGCAAACAACGTTTGGAATGCGTTAATATCTCCGTTCAAAGCATTTTCCAGTATTTCTTCTCTTTCCATGTAAGCAGTTTAATTTCATCATACCGTGGGCTACAGACTTTTGCAGGAACCCTGCCGCCCGGTAAACATATTACAATAAATTTATTTTTCCACAGTCAAAATCTACAATATGACTATTAAAGGCTGCCCCATGCTCAGAAACCAGGAAGGCAGCGGTTTCGCCCAGTTGTTTCAGGGTGGGTCCGGACTTCAGGATATTGAACCTGGTGTAATTCAATGCCATCGCTTCCCGGGGTATACCCGCATTCCCGGAGAAATCAGTGATCATTTCCTGGATCTTTTTTGTTTCCAGCAGGGCGCCGGAGCAGATGCAGATCGATTTGATACCATGCCGGCCAAACTCAGCGGCCATTACCCTTGTTAATCCTTCAATGGCTGCGCAGGCAGAAGCAAATCCCGCCATATTGGGTGTCTTGGTCCTCGCCATTGACGCGTTGAACAGCAGGAGGGTGCCTTCCGATCCTGTTTCGATCATATACCTGGCTGCTACCCTGGAAGTCAGGAACTGGGAGCCGCAAATCCTTTGCAGCGGGTTCAGGAATTGCTCGAAAGTGGCTATCGTGGTAGGAGTACCGCTACCGGCGTCCCTGTAATAGCTCCCGATGCCGTTGAATACCATATCCAGTCTGCCGTTATCAGCCACCACTTTTTGCAGGTAACTGTTGATCTCTGTTTCATTCAATGCATCCACTTTGCCTGCTTCTGCGTGACCGCCATGGGCTTCGATTTCTCCGGCCAATGTTTTTACGGCATCCAGATTCCGGGCGGTGACATACACCTTCGCCCCATGTTGTGCAAATGAACGGGCCACGGCTCCTGCAACTTCTCCCGATGCTGCAAATATCACAGCAACTTTGTCTTTTAAATTATGCATGTTGTTTTGCTTTTATCTTTTGACGATTGGGCCGCGCAAAACGATCGGGATTTTTGGGAATAATTTTAAAAATATTTTTGATGAACAATGGAAGGGTCGTTTTGGAGCCCAGTCATTTGTCCTTTGTCGCAAGTGATCAAAGAAAAAGTTTGGATAGATATTTTCAATAGTAACCGTAAAGGACTGCTTTATACTTTTAATAACAACACATTTTATTTTATCAGCCCGATATTATTATATTGCAAACCGAACGATGCGTTCATTACAATGATGTGAACTACAGCTATCGGGGATAAGAACAGTCAGTTATCAAATTTTTTTAAATCAACTTTATTTGCCGGATATTTCTTCATACCACGAGAAGGAATTCCTTGATGCTATTGCGGGCGGCGATGAACTCGCCTATGCGCAATTATACAGGCATTACTGGAATGAGATGTACTCGCTTGCGTTATCGTTTTTAAAATCTCCTGCCCTCGCCGAGGATACCATCCAGGAAGTATTTGTAAAGCTGTGGCTGAAAAGGGAAAGTATTCATGAATGGAAGGATTTCAGGGCTTATTTTATGACCATGGTGCGTCATGAAATTATCAATACGATGCGGCAGGGCAAGCGCCAGCTGCTGATTCGTGACCTCGATCCGGGTACTGATGCAACCGGCACTTCTCCCCAGGAAGCATTACTGCACAGCAAGGAAACGGTGGCCCTCATACAAACAGCGTTGAATACCTTACCCGCAAAACAGCGGGAGGCTTTTCTCCTGAGCCGTACCAACGGACTTACGCATGATCAGATTGCGGCGCAAATGCAGCTGTCTAAAAAAACAGTGGCCAACCTGATTACCCTCGCCCTGAACCAGATCCGCGATTATCTGAATCAGAAAGGCTATCTCACAGAACTGTTACTGGTGGCTATCTGCCTGTTTTTTCAAAAATAAATTGTTTTTTTTCGGGAGTATCATTTTCGCTTTACGTCTTATCTATACAAGCATATGCGCCCGATCCATAAAAGTATGTTCATGAACACGCCATTTGTTGAACTGATTGAAGCTTATCTGACCGACTCACTGACTCCGGAACAGGAAGCTGCTTTTATATATATGCTGGAGGATAAAACCAACAGCGATATATTAGATCGCGTCATAGCGGAAAAGGCAGCAGCAGGGCTCCTGGTGGGAGCGGAAGATGTGAATCGCCGGGAGAAAAACCTGCTGGCGCTGCAGGAAAGACTACAACACCTTCAACAGGAGGCTGTTACAGTGCCCCGGGTACGCCCGTTATACCGCTACATGTGGGCGGCAGCGGCGGTGGTATTGCTGTTGCTGGCTGCAGGTATTTATTTCCTGCTGCCTGCCGGTCAGAAAAAAGCGCCAGAAATGGCTCAACAGGTGATAAAGCATCCCGACATCAGCCCTGGCAGGAATGGCGCTGTTTTAACCCTTTCCGACGGGTCTGCGGTAGTATTGGATAGTATGCACAATGGCGAAGTAGCTAACCAGAACGGCACAAAGGTCATGCTGCAAAACGATGCCATCACCTACGCTCCCGGCAAGCTGAGCTCAGGTACGCCTGCTTTGAATGTCCTGTCTACTCCCAGGGGCCGGCAGTTTAGTGTAGTATTGCCCGATGGCACCAAAGTATGGCTGAATGCTGCATCTTCTGTGGCCTATCCTACCGCATTTAACGGCAGGGAAAGGAGAGTGGAAGTTACGGGAGAAGTATACCTGGAAGTAGCAGCCAATGCAGCGAAACCATTTTACGTTAGTATCAACAAACAAACTACCGTACAGGTATTGGGTACCAGTTTTAATATCAACGCCTATACGGATGAACCGGCAATCAAAACTACCCTGCTGCAGGGTAGTGTGAGAATAGTAAAAGAAAAGAAAGCCAATATACTGAAACCGGGAGAGGAAGCCATTACCTCATCCGGCACAGATATCCGGGTACAGCCGGCCAACATCGCAAAAGTAATGGCCTGGAAAAAAGGAATATTCGATGCGGAAGGAGAGGGGACCGCCGCTTTTTTACGCCAGCTGGCCAGGTGGTACGACCTGGAAATAGTATACCATGGACCGGTGCCGGAAAAGAAGTTTCACGGGAAATTAGGCAGGGATCTGCAATTGTCGCAGGTGCTCGAAGTACTCTCTCAATTTAATATACAATATAAACTGGAAGGAAAAGTATTAACGATAGAATAAACCGCCATTCAAAGAATTTATCCACCATTAAAAAATCAACTATGCACTGATGATCCGGACCACGGATAACAGCAGAAAAAAACCGGAAGTGTTTGCACCACTTCCGGTATAATGTTCTGGCTGATCCCAAAAACAATTGTATTGCTCAATACAGGACTGCTTTATTATCAACCATAAACTGATGCAAATGTATGCAATTAAGTACTTATTGTAACCAGGAGCGTGTTGTTTTAACAAACCGCTGGTTCATCAACCAAATGCTGCGAGTAATGAAACTGACCACGATCATCATACTTGTCTGCTGCCTGCACATCTCTGCCAGGAGCTTCGCCCAGAAAATAACTTTTAGCGGGAGCAAAATAAAACTGGAAAAAGTATTGGAAGCAGTGGAAAAACAAACCGGTTTCGTGGCTTTATACGACGAGGAAGTATTAAGAAATGCCCAGCCTGTTACGATTACCGCCAACAACCAACCACTGGAAACATTTCTGAAAGAAATCTTCAGGGAGCAGTCACTGGGATTCATCATCAAAAACACCTCCATCATTATCAGCCGGAAAGCCGTACTCCCGGAGCGGGTACTCCCGCCGTTACTGCCGGTGCCACCGGTGAAGGGAACCGTGCGAAGCGCCGATGGTGCCCCACTTCCGGGCGTATCTGTCAGGGTAGTGGGATCCAATAAGGGTACCATCACAGATGCCAATGGAAAGTTCACCATTACTGTAAAGGAAAATGATCTGCTGAATATTACCTACCTGGGGTTCCGCCCTGTTACAGCGACGGTGAATGCCTCGGGAGCATTGACACTGGTGGTTGCCGGAGAAAAAACAACTTCAAAGGCATTGCTCAACACCGCAGATGGCGCTATCATCCAGCTGGAAGCAGATCCCACGGAACTGGAGGCGATTACCGTAAATACAGGCTATCAGCAGATTTCAAAAGAGCGAAGTGCAGGCTCCTTTTCCAATCCGGATATGGGTGTGATAAAAGATCGCAGCGCCAGCATGAATATCCTGCAACGGCTGGAAGGCCTCGTACCCGGACTGGTAATTAATAACGCTCCAAGCGCCGTTACCGACGGGACTACCTTTCAAATTCGCGGACTCAGCACCATCAACGCGGATAAAAACCCGCTGTACGTGGTAGATGGTATGCCGGTCAATGATGTGTCTTCTATTAATCCGCAGGATGTAGAAAGCATCAGCGTGTTAAAAGATGCTACGGCAGCTTCTATCTGGGGAGCCAGGGCCTCCAATGGCGTCATCGTGATCACCACAAAAAAAGGAGCAGTAAATGAGCGCCTCAGCGTAAACTACGACGGATTTATCAGCTTCCGGGGAAAGCCTGATATCAGCTATTTTCCGGTGTTAAATAGTCAGCAATATATCCAGGCCGCTAAAGAAACTTTTGATCCGGTAAACCGTCCATACAGCGTAGCTACTGCTTATGATCCGGGAACCGGTAATTCCACGGGCCTGTCGCCCGACAGACAAATACTGTACGATATGTACAGAGGTGTGTTGAGTGCTGCACAGGGCAACGCTAAACTGGATAGCCTATCCCATATCAATAACCTCAGCCAGATAAAAGACAACTGGTATCGCCCGGCGAGGTTAACGAACCATACCCTGTCAGTTGCTGGCGGCTCCGGCAAATATTCTTTTTACGGATCATTGGCATATACCGGCGCCACAGATTATACACCCGGTAATTCCAATAACGTATATAAGGTAAATACCCGGCAGGATTTTAAGTTTAATAAATACCTGAAAGTTTTTTTCCTGGCAGATATCACCAATACCGTAGCTTCTTCCAATCGTGCTGTTTCTCCTGATGCCCGCTTTCTGCCTTACCAGCTATTCAAAGACGGCTCCGGTAAAAGTATTGATATGCCATACATGGGCTATCTGAGCGAAGAAGCCAGGGCAGGTATGGAAGCCGCCAGTAAAATCAACCTGAATTATAATCCCATTGAAGATATCAATACCGGCGCCACAAAAAGTAATGGATTGCTCACCCGTATTAATACCGGTATGACCATCAACCTGCTGAAAGACCTGCGCTTTGAGGGGATGTATGGATATGTAAAGGGTAACAACCGGACTACCGTATATGATGATAATACAAATTATCGCCAACGGGTACAGGTGGTAAATTTTACAGAAGTTCCTACAACAAGTAATATCCCGGTATATAATCTGCCCACCACCGGCGGACAATACCGGGTGATGAATTCGAATCAGGATAACTGGGTGGTCAGAAACCAGTTTATATATGACCGCAGCTTTATGAAAGGCCTGCATCAGTTTACAGCAATGGCAGGGCAGGAAGCACAGGAACAGAAAAGTATTTATAACAGTAACCAACAATACGGCTACGACCAGAGATTACAAACCTACTCACTGATCAACTATCAGCTATTAACTTCTGCCGGGGTAAAAAGCCCGGTCATGCCATCTTCCGTCAATGGTTCATTTCTAAACGCGGATTCTATTTTTACCCAAACAGAAATAATGTCCCGTTTTACTTCCTGGTACCTGAATGCAGCATACACCTACAACCGTAAATATTCCCTCAATGCATCATGGCGTAAAGACCAGAGCAATCTGTTTGGCAAAAATAAAGCAGCACAGAGTAAACCGGTTTGGAGCGTAGGAGGTAAATGGGATATATGCAATGAATCATTCTTTGAATCTGTCAGGGGAGTTAATAACCTGGCGCTAAGAGCTACCTATGGTGTTACCGGAATTTCACCTATACCGGGCAGCGCTGCTTCTTTTGATGTACTGACAGCCATTAATTCACCCAATTCACCGGGAGGGAAAAGCCTGTACATTTCAGCACCCGCCAACCCAAATCTAACATGGGAAAGCACCAAAACCATCAATTTGGGAATCGACTTCGCATTTCTTGGAGATCGGCTCACAGGATCTCTCGATGTATACCGGAAAAAAACATCTAACCTGTTGGGAAGTGTACCTGTCAATCCACTCACGGGGTTTACAACGATATTCGGTAATGCCGGGGATATTACCAACAAAGGGGTTGAACTGAGTCTTTCCTCCGGTAATATCCTGAAGAAAAATTTTAAGTGGATCACCATGCTGACCATGTCTTATAACAGGAATAAGATAGATAAACTGGCGCAACGATTTCCGTATACAACAGGTGGTCAGATGGTTCATGATGCAAATTATCTCGAAGGTCGCCCTGCCTTTGCCCTCTGGGCTTATAATTTTGCAGGGTTGGATAATATGGGTGACCCGTTGGTGAAATTGAATGATAAAAGTATTACGAAAGATCCTGTTGGGGTAAAAGCAGGGGATGTTGTATACATGGGTGTTTATCAACAGCCCTGGAGTGGGGGATTATCTAACATTTTCAGTTATAAATCATTTTCACTGAATGTTAATATTATTTACAACCTCGGCAACAAGATGTTCCGTGATGTGAACCGCACCTACACCGGTTATAGTTTTATTCGAGCCCAGGATTTCACAGCTGGTAACCTGCACACAGATTTTGCCAATCGCTGGAAACAGCCGGGAGATGAAGCGCATACGAATATTCCTTCTTTTGTGAGCACCATGGAAAGTAATACCCGGCGTAATACCGATTATTATGTGTATGGTAATATCAATGTGGTGGATGCCTCCTATGCTAAGGTCCGCGATGTCTCACTGTCTTATGCACTGCCTGTTGCCGTTGTCAGAAAGATCCATGCGGAACAACTCACGTTCCGGCTCCAGGTATCCAACCTGATGCTGTGGAAAGCCAATCATGATGATATTGATCCGGAATTCCAGGATGCCAGGTATGGTTACCGGTCTGCCATGCCGGTGAACCAGGGTGCTGTCACTTTGGGTGCTCATTTAACACTTTAAAAATTAATGAAATGGGGTTACTGAATCGAAAAATTATCTATTCTTTTATAGCATTAATGGCCATATCCACCCTCGAAGCCTGTAAAAAGGATTTCCTGGAAGTGACTCCCAAAGGGGTGCTGGTGGCAGAAAAAGTATCAGATTATAACCAGCTGCTGAATTCGCTCTCTACTGCAGTCATGCCTAACCTGGTATCCGGTGATGAGGCGGCGGGCATAGAACCTTACTTTACGGGGGAAACATTACCAGAGAACCAGAAATCCTTCAGATGGGAGAATGATATTTATCTGCCGGATGCAACATCAATGGAATGGACCATGATTATGCAGATGATATACCAGTATAATAAAGTCATCAATGAAGTGATGGATGCCAAAGACGGGAGTGAGGAACAGAAACAATCGCTGATGGCCGAAGCTCGCGCATGCCGCGCCTGGGGATACTTTATGATGGTTAATTTCTATGGGAAACCATACAACGAAGCGACAGCTGCTGCTGATCTGGCAGTACCGAAAGTACTTATCTCTGATGTTTCCCAAACAAAATTTACCCGTGCCACGGTAAAAGAAATCTATGATCTCGTTATCGATGATCTTACAGCGTCTTTACCCTATTTACCTACCGCGCTGACCAACCGTCTCAGGATGTCGAAACCTGCTGCAGAAGGGTTGTTGGGTAAAGTATATGCTTTCATGGGACAATACGACAAAGCCCTGCCTCAGTTGAATGCAGCCATAAATGACCTGCCCGGCGCCAGTATACCGGTTGGGCTATACGATTTCCAGAAGGAGCTTGCACCTGGCGGAGCTTTTACACCTATAAGCCCGATAACAGGGCCTTCCAGGGGAAATCTGAATATTGATCAGGAAGTGCTCTTTCTCAGGCAAACCGTCAACTATTTTAACTTTCTATTTTCAGGCGTTGTACTGAATACAAAAGCAGTGGGTCTTTACCTTCCGGGCGATTACCGGCGTGCATTTCTGACGCCGAACCCTTTTGCAGATTTTGCAAATGTTTATCCCAATGGTATGCTCAGAACCTGGGGAAGTGGTGCGGTAAATAATGTGGGCGTAAGTGTCCCCGATATCTACCTGCTTAGGGCTGAATGTAAGTCGCGCGGGAATGATCTGGCCGGCGCTGTTGCAGACATGGAAGCGTTCCGGAAAATGAGAATGCCTGCCGGAGAAGCAGTAATACCGGCGGCCATTGCTGCGGATAAAGTAACGTTAACAATATTTATTCTCAATGAAAGAATCCGCGAATTCCCCATACAGGGATACCGGTGGTTTGATATGCGTCGTCTTTCTGTAGATCCGGTGTATAAATCTACCGTAGGCACCACCCATACCGTTTATGATATGAACGGTACCGTGAAAGGAACGTATACACTGCGTCCGGAACGACTGGTATTCCGCATCCCGTTGTATATCGCTAATGCTAACCCGGATATTCCGCAAAATCCGTAACCACATTTTTTAAATAATTGATCCGGTTGTTTACCGATTGTCTGCGTAAGGCGGCAGTCCCGGAATCGTTTTGCCTGAACGGACGGTATGTTAAGTAAAATAATTTCTATAAAAATTAAAAAGCAACAAAAATGATGAAAAAGCGTATCATAATGGCATTATGCTGCCTGTATGCAGCTATGGCCTTTGGACAAAAGAAAGAAGCAGCCATCGTAATAGATGTCGCCCCCCTGAAAGTTGATTCCATATGGCTGGCCGAGGGGGAAAACGCATTAATGATAGGACCCGATAAAGAAGGGAAATTCACACATCACTTTACCGGAACCTTTCCAAAATCAATACAGTTGGGTATAAGTACACCTAAGAAAGGACAGATGTCGTTGTTCCTGGAACCTGGTGATAAGCTCAATATCAAAACAGACTTTGAGGCCAATACCACCTTTTCTGGTCCTGGTGCGGCAAATGCAAAAGTACTGTGGGAATACACCTATGCATATATACTGGATAATACGAAGTCAGACGCTACTAAGATGACGATGAAGGAGTATTACGATATGATCAACCGGGTAGAGCAGCAATCGATCGATATACTGGAGGCTAGCAAACAAAAAGTGACGCCGGCTTTTTATAAAGAGGAGTCTGTAACCCTTAAATACCGGAAATTAAGCTCCTTAATACTGGCGCCGTATTTTTATCATCTTGGTTTTAAAAAGAAAATGTCTGAAGTATTACCGGATGATTATTGGAAGCTCGCGGATAATCTTGAAATGAATGATCACCTGCTCAGCAATGAGTCCTATAATGTTTTTATAAGAGGAGCCTATCCTGCTTTCCTGGGCTGGCGTGAATTGTTCGAACAGGGAAAGCTGGACAGTACTTATGAGTATCCCCAGGTATTAATGCAGCGATTAAAGCTGATAGAACAGCGTTATACTGGAAAGATGCGCAGCATGGCCATGAGCATTACGCTGAATACCCTCATAGGAATGACCAAAGACGTGACTACCCTGAAACCGGCGATAGATAACTATGTAGCGAAGTATGCCAGCCCGCTGGACGCTAAAAAAATACAGGAATCCTATAGTAAGACGTTGGGCCTGGCCGCTGGAAAAGTACCGCCCTTTTTTACGCTGAAAGATATTAATGGCAAAGAAGTTACGTTAAAGGATTTTTCCGGTAAAGTAATTTACATGGATTTCTGGGCCAGCTGGTGTGCTCCCTGCCGTTATGAAATGAAAAATGGCAGTCCTAAACTGCATGAGAAATTTAAAGACAATAAGGATGTGGTTTTCCTCTACATCAGTGTAGATGATAAAGCAGCCGCCTGGAAAAAAGCCATTGCAGATGATAAAATAGAAGGTATCCACCTGTTGTCTGCCGGTGGTATGAACAGCGAGGTAGCTAAAGCCTTTAATATCATGGGTGTTCCCCGGTATGTAATCATTGGAAGAGACGGAAAAATATTTGACAGCGATGCTTCCAGACCAAGCGAAGATAAAACACCTGCAAGAATCCATGAGGCATTAAGCGCTCAATAAAAGAGAAAGGATTGTTTTTAAGTACCCCCTGCTGAACAATTCTGAATAAAAATGGCCGATGTATTTATTACATCGGTCATTTTTTTATGTACAATTTACTCAATATCCCTGCTTTAGTACCCAGCAGCAGTAGAATATCAATGAACCCGGGTCAGGGTTCAAAAAGCCGAAAAAATAAATTCAAAGTACTTTGTAATTCAAAGTTAATTTGT
Organism: Chitinophaga hostae; assembly: GCF_018224885.1. Lineage (GTDB taxonomy): Bacteria > Bacteroidota > Bacteroidia > Chitinophagales > Chitinophagaceae > Chitinophaga > Chitinophaga hostae. Next base: position 16,315 of record NZ_JAGTXB010000022.1, read on the forward strand.
ATCTTTAATTGCTCAAATGATTTTACAATCCTAAACTATTATCAAAATGGAAACGAAAACGTTTAGCGTTGTTACCTCCATAGCAATGGTTTTAACCCTTTTGGTAGCAGTACTCAGCATTCTTGGTATTGCCGTCACCGGTCTTTATCCCGGGTTTTTTGTGTTATTGTTTGTGGCGCTGATTCCAATAGCTTCCAGGTTTTACGCAAAAAGAATTGGCAGCAGGTCCAATGATTTCCGGAAACGTTATTATACCACGTTCACCTTTATTAATTTGTTGTCAATCCTGGTGGTGTTGTGGATGACATTTGTAATCGTACATGACCGTGTTCTTCATGACTGTTGTTAAATTGCCTGGTTTTTTTGCCGGCACCTTGCGCTGCTGAACACGAGCCATGGCTAAAATCCAGCTGCGTTTCTTCTGCGAATAGCTTCTTCCGTTGCCGGGATAAAATGCTCTCTTGCATTAAATTCGGCTTCGGCCTGAACGGCTTCAATAAGAGGGCGTAGCTTTTTGTTGTATTCGGGGAACGCTAACTCAAAATTTCCGTTATGCTGCTTTAAAGCATCTGCCAGCGCGGCAGCTCCTTCTATCGCCAGCGAACCGCCCATGCCGGCTGCTGGTGAAGCACAGTACGCCGCATCACCTACCAGGGCCACCCTGCCTTTTGTCCACGATGGCATTTTTATCTGGCAAAATTTATCGAAATAAAAATTTTCTGAATGGGCTACTTCTTCCAATAGTTCTTCAGTTCTCCATCCCTGTCCAACAAACTGATCCAAAATGATGTCTTTTTGTTGCCTCATATCACGATAATCGTATGGAATTTCTTTTTCGGAAAGAAAGCAAAAAACAATGTCGGTTTTATGCTTGTAGGCATTAAGCATATAAGCCTTTCCCGGAACATTATAAAACTGCATGGTATTCGGTGGTATCAGGGATTTGTTTATAATTGAGATAGAAAAATAGGCTTTCAAAAAATGTGTATAGGCAGTTTCTGCACCAAAGCAAATTTTTCTCACATTGGAATGTGTGCCATCGCATCCGATAACCAGGTCAAATGACTTGCTGCAGCCATTCTTAAAAGTAGCTTTTATATCATCCCCTGTTTCGGTTAGCGCAGTAATACTGTCGTTAAAGATAAAAGTAACATCGTTTTTAATTTCATTAAATAGGATGTTTATCAATGCAGTCCGTTCAATTTCTATCTCGTCGCCGGAAGCTGCATCTTTCTTAATCCTGATCGAATTTTCCGTTATATCGTCCGCATTTTTAAATTCGATCATTTCCAGGTTCAAAGCGTTTGATGTCAATTGTTCAAAAATTCCCATCCGCTTAACGATATCAATTGCTGTTCCACGAAAATCAACAGCCGTACCACCCATGCGGGGCACGTCTGCAATTTCAACAACCGTTACCTGGTAACCTGATTTATTCATCCAGTAAGCTGTTGAAAGCCCTGCTATACTTGCACCCGAAACGAGTACTTTATTTGCTTTTAATGATTCCATTTTGCACGGTTTATTTTTTATCCGGCAAAGGAACATGGTGTGGCTGGAATGGAAAATGCCAATACTGATTAAGTATTGGACTAATCGGAGTTTTTGTTGCGGAAAGCCAAAGCAGTCATGCCGGTAACTTTGGTAAACAACCGCGAGAAATAAGGATAGTCATCATAGCCTAATTCGGCCGCAATTTCTTTTACCGATTTATCGGAATGCTGCAGCAGGCGTTTTGCTTCTAAAATTACACGCTGCTGTATGTGATATGAAACAGGATATCCTGTTGTGTCTTTAACACATTCATTCAGGTAATGTGCAGATATGTTTAATTTACTGGCATACGCTACAGGGCGTTTAGCCGTGGTATAATCAGCATCCAATAGCTCCCTGAAGGCTTTGGTAATAATTTCAAACCGTGAAAGTTTGTCTGCCGGCTTTGATTGTTCCAAATATTGCGAAACTACCAATGCAACCAATGCATTGCAACTATCCCTTAGTAACGGGTGATATAGCTTGTCGCTTTTTCGTTTGAAAAATTGTAAACCCAGTGATACGGCTTCGGAAATAAGCGAAAACGTTTCTTTGTTTAAGGCCAACGGTGCTGCGGGGGTAATGCTTTTCAGTAATTTGAGATATCCGGGATGTAGATTTTCCTCATTGACAGACCAGCTGCTGACGGTTACATTTTCAAATGTTATGATGCGGTGTACCTGGTCAGGATGCAGGTAGATGACAGAGCAGGGCTTGATTTCATACCTTTTAAAATCAATTTCAATGGAAACAGTTCCCTTTTCCAGCAAAAAGAAAGAATGACCATCCTCCCGATGCGATTTTCTTGCATCGTCGATACCAGCTGTGGATAAATCTTTCACAAAAATTCTTTCAATGACGATACCCAAACCAAACTCATTCGCCATAATATTTACTGGGATGGATGTTGTTCTTTTAGGCATATTTTTACCGATTCAATCCACAAAGATATGTAACAGGACTGTTTGTAAGGAAATAAAAACGTAGTTTCATAAATGTGTAAATGAGTAGTGGCCGCTTAAGAACCAATTATGTTTTAGGTCAAGGTAAAACAGATAGCAGCATGGAAATAAAAAGCATACAACCGGATAAAAGTCTTGCCGGCTTTGTTGAAAGCTTTTGGATGATCCGGAATGATTTAGCAGCGGAGAAAGAAATTATTGTGCTGCCCGATGGCCGGTTCGATATTATTTTTTTTCTCGCTAACGGTTCTTTTCATGCCACACTTCGGGGCCTGGACACATATCCTGAGCAGGCAGCTATCCCGGGGCGCACGATCATGTTTGCAGTGAGCTTTAAATTACTGGCTGTCGAATATTTACTAGATATTAAAATGGCAGCGATATTAAATAACGGAGAGCAGTTGCCGGATGGGTTTTGGAATATAGGGCCGCAGGATCTGGAGGACTTTCAAGGCTTTTGCGCAAAAATTTCCACCACAATGCTTGCCCTGATCAAACCGGGCATCGACAACCGTAAAAAAGAATTATTTGAGCTGATTTATACCTCCAATGGTTCGCTGACCGTTCACGACCTCTCGGACCGTGTAGCGTGGAGCAGAAGACAGATTAACCGGTATTTTAATGAGCAGTTTGGCATTTCTTTAAAAGCCTACTGCAATATTTTTAGGTTCAAGTCGTCCTTACAACAGATTAAGGAGGGGAGGCTTTTCCCTGAATTGAACTTTGCTGACCAAACCCATTTTATTAAGGAAGTCAAAAGATTTTCCGGGGTATCCCCGAAAGAATTAGCTAAAAATCAAAACGGCCGATTTATACTATTATCTGACTTGTCGCAGTAATAATTTTGCGGTCATGAAGATTCAAGACAAGAAGATCGCTATCATCGGCGGTGGTCCCGGTGGTTTAACTTTAGCAAGACTTTTACAGCTAAAAGGCGCAAACGTAAAGGTATATGAGCGGGATATCAATAAAGATGTCAGGTTGCAAGGCGGCGCACTGGACCTGCATACTGAATCAGGTTTGGCAGCGTTGGCCAAAGCCGGGTTAATGGAAGAATTTAAAGCACAGTACCGGCCAGACGCGGGATTAATGCGGGTGGTAGACGACCAGTTGAAAATTCATCATGATGATCACCAGGAAGGTAAAAAGGAAGATTTTGGTGATAATAATCATCGGCCGGAGATTGACCGGGGACCGTTAAGACAAATTCTTTTGAATTCGTTGGAAGCAGATACCGTTGTTTGGGACAGCCACGTGTTATCAATCGAAAAAATACAAGGCGCCTGGAAATTAGATTTTCAAAATGGGACCAGCACTATAGCAGATTTGATCATTGGTGCGGATGGTGCTAATTCTAAGGTCCGGCCCTTTGTTACCGCAATCAAACCTTACTGGACAGGGATTACTATGTTGGAAGGATCGCTGAAAGATGGTGCAAAAACTGCCCCCGTAATCAATGAATTACTGAAGGGAGGGAAGTTGTTTGGTTATGGGAAAGAAAAAACACTGATCGTCAGTGCAAAAGGTGGCGGCAGTTTCGGGTTTGCAGCCAGTTTTAAATCCAATGAACATTGGGCCAAAGAAAGCGGCATCGACTTCAACGATCATCAACAGGTGCTCGCCTGGTTCAAAAGAACGTTTTCAGAATGGAGTCCGGCCTGGTGGGAGCTCTTTGAAAGTCCAGATACCATTTTCATCCCGCGGCCGCAATATTGCATGCCCCTGGATCAAAAATGGGAAGCCAACGCCAACATCACACTGCTGGGTGATGCTGCCCATTGGATGCCGCCTTTTGCAGGTGAGGGGGTGAATATGGCTATGCTGGATGCGCTGCAGCTTAGTGAAGCGCTTACCAGCCCCGCATTTAGTGATGCTAAGCAAGCCATCGCTTACTATGAAAAACAGATGTTTGCCAGATTCGCCAACATCGGCCAGGTTACCTTATTCAATACAAAATGGATGCACCAGCCCAATGCATTGAAGGTTATGTTGGCTATGTTTAGCAAAAACAAATTTAAGCAGGGGGTATTTATATTCAGGTATGCGATCCAGACAGGGATTATACCATTTATTCGAAAGGTATTCGGACTGCCGCATTCTCAGGAAATATTCCGTTAGAGGGCAGATTGATATCGTTTATTGTAGTTACGGGGATTAAATTAAATGTTGTTTTACTGCTCTCCCAAAGTTAATTTCTCAATATCGTCCAGGTCTTTATGCCTGCCCGCAGCTTTTTTAGCCTCAATAAGATTATTCAGGTGTAGAAATCTGATCATCAATCCCTCTTCATTAAAAACTTGAGTTTGAGGGTAGGCATTGTCAAAATCAACACCTTTAAGTTTTGTAATAATGTCAATACTCACCGGAGGGCGTCCGTAGGAGAAAACATCCGCTGTATCGGCATCAAGAAATTTTGATTCGGTCATATCAAAAATGGGCAGACCAAACTCCTGAAACGCCTGGGTTAGTTTCAGATAGTTTTCTTTTGTTCTGTTAACCCAAATATCCATATCCCCGGTTACTCTCCGGTAACCATGTAGAATCACAGCATAACCACCAACAAGAATGTACTCTACATCATGGTTGTTCATTGCCTGAATAAATTCTCTGAAATCATCATTGAAAATAGTTCCCATTTACTTATTGAGTTTTCTACAAGTAAAATATTCCCTATCTAATTTTGGTTGATTGGTCATTGAAAATCCGTATGCCTGCGATACTAGGTAATATGCCTGCCGCAAACGTTCAATATATGGCACATCTTTGCCAAATAGATTTGCCGCATCCGCTTCTTCGAAAGTTCTGATTTTAAATGCTGTTTTATCAAGTTTAAAGTCTGCCATATGTAACGTTATATGGTAAATATACAGATAATGTAAGAAGACTAAAGCTGTTAAGCTGATATATACACCAGACACAGAACTTCCTCAAAATAAAAAAGGACAAACCAAAGTTTGTCCTTTCTAGTGCCCAGAACTGGATTCGAACCAGCACACCCTTGCAGGCGCTGCGACCTGAACACAGTGCGTCTACCAATTTCGCCATCTGGGCAACTGATATCGTGTCAGGGGTTGCAAAGATAAGCAGACAAAGCATTTCACCAAATTATTTTTCAATTTTTTTCAAAAAAATGACGGCCTGCCGGTAATGCTAACACATTGAACCCCTTTGTGATACGCTATTTAGGCTTCTACGGCCTTGCTCACCTTACGATACACAAACTCATGGTAGATATGCCTGCGGCAGAATCTTCCCGGTGTGTCGGAGTTGATAAGCTTCACATATAAGGTTTTAGGTACCTCCAGGTATTCGTAGCTGCTGCCATCCTGGAAATGCAATTGCAATGTCTGTTTCTGATAAGAGAAATCTACGATCGTAGAGGCAGATATCGTTTCCGTATATTCAGGCAGCGCCGCCGCAATGGTTTCCGGTGCAATGCTCACCAGGAAATGATAGGCTTCAATCAGCTCCTTACTCTTTACTTCTGCTTCCAGTTTCTTTTCCTCTTCAACACCCTCAAATTTATCAGGGTGCCACTCCTTCATCAGGTTCCTGTAAATCGTTTTTAACTCTTTTAACTCAGTAGTTTTGGTAACACCCAGCAACTTCCGGTAGTCAACTATTTTACTCATAATGTATTTGTTCAAAAATAAACAGGCTGATCACTATGAGCAGACTACCATTTATCTTACCCGAAAAACCGGCAAAGGTACGTCATTTTAAGGTCCCGGCAAGTATTTTATTTGCCCTTGTCCAGCGCCATTTTCAAGGCTAATCCACCGAAAACGCCTCCCATTACCCATTTTTGGATACGGACCCATTTAGGATTGGCTGAAAACCAGCGGGTAACACCCGCAGCAAAGGATATAATTAAAAAATTAACGGTGAAGCTCACGGCTATTTGCGTCAACCCCAGCAGAAAGCTCTGCCCGAGTACAGATCCATACGCCGGCTTTATAAACTGCGGGAAAAATGACAGGTAAAATACCGCCACCTTCGGGTTTAACATATTAGTGAAAAGGCCCATGCTGAAAAGTTTCAAGGGTTTGTCGGCCTCTAGCTGCGTATTGGTGTCAAACAGGCCTTTCCCGCCCGGTTTCACGGTTTGCCAGGCCAGGTACAGCAAATAGGCGCTGCCGGTCATTTTCAGCACCGTATAGGCGTAAGGAACGGCCATCAGGATGGCTGTCAGTCCAAAAGATACCAGCGTAATATGGAAAAGAAATCCGCAGGCTACCCCCGCCAGCGAAATATAACCCGCCTTCCTGCCCTGGGTAACAGACCTGGAGATCAGGTAAATCATATTCGGCCCTGGTACCAATACCATGAGCAATGCCGCAAATGCAAACAACAGTAGTTGGCTAACCGGTATCATTGTTATTAAATTTTATGGAGAGATGGCACAAGGTAAGCCATTTTAAAAAATAAAAGTCCTCCCGGTAAACTTCGCCGGGAGGACAATCCAATGATTGAAGCGGTTACTTTTTCTTAGGATACATTTTGTAGAACGTGATACCATTGTCATAGTCACTGATCCCGGAACAGTAATACACCGCACCGGTTTTATCCTGGCCAATCAAGGTCACACCGGTAAAATCCACCCATTTGGCCAGCCCCGTTTTTTTGTTTTGTTCCGCAGGAGGGGCGTCCAAACCAATTTCCGTACCGGCATAACAGAACTGGATCTTGTTGCGGAGGTCATAGCTGGCAAGTGAACTGTTACTGCTGACGAGCATGGTACCATCTGTTAGTTGCAGTACGGGATTTATCTGCGGAGCATAGGGATCTGTAATAAAACCGTTGCCCGACAATTTTTTATACAACGGGTTATCTTCATAGGAATGGAAGATGTAGGTATCTCCGTAAGTATTGAAGAGAGCGCCCTTGTCATCATCTTCTACATTATACTGCAACATATCATACCGTACATAGGTGGTGGTAAAATAACCATAAACAGATTTGCCGGAAGGATCCGGTAAATAGTTGCCGGAAAAGACCGGGAACCCGGTGGCGCCGTAGCCCAGATCATAATACATGAGCCCATGTACTTTACCGCTGGCATCTAACCTGGAAATGAGGAGTATGCAATTAAAGGATTCATAGGTGGGGGTGCCGGCACAAAGGCCCTGGTACCATCCCTGGTGGTTACCGGTACTGCTGCCCGGCGCGTAAGCGTTTGTATAATAAAGATTGTCGTTGATATCTGTATGCAGTGTAAGCGCCACTACTTTCAACTGCGAAATACTGCCCTGGAAAGGTGCGCCGGTTTCGTCGGCAGCGAAACCACGCGCCACCAGTGTGCGGTTGATGGTGGTCACTGTTTTGGTGGCCAGGTCCATTTTACAAAGCCTGAAAATATAGGCTGTCTTTTCATCAGCAGGGTTATCTGTTACTTCAGCAGAAAAGAACAACGCATTTCCTTCAAAAGTAACAGCACTGCCGAATATTTGCCCGATCTTAAAATCGCTACCCTTGTCCTCATGCACGATGTCGCCGCTTTTTAGCAGCGTACTGCTATGGCCGTTGTTTACTGCCTGTATCGCCAGGCGGTTGCTGAAATAAATATTCCCGCCGTTGTCATTGCTCAGCTGCAATGCCAGGTAATTACCTTTACTCGTATAGTCGTTCATGTTATCCGGTTTCCATTGCGCTATTTCGTCTACCCATAGCGTAGTATCGGTGCGGCCTGCTCCGGTTGCGGTTCGCCTGATGTTAATAGCAGGTCCATGTATGGTGATGCCATTGGCAGTAATGGTTACAGGCCGGTTATTGCCCACACCCATTTCTTTGGTGATCAGAAAACGCACAGCATCCAGTTTCCCCTGCGGGGTGTAGGTGGTGTAGTTCTGGGCAAATTGCGCAGTATCGATAATTTTTGCTTCGGCATCACCAATCATAATCCTGGTACCGGGGCTATAAGGAAATAGTTTGCCTATCAACACAGCGGTATCATCTACGAGCAGGGTAGATGGATAAGTCCAGGTAATGGGCGCCAGCCTCGAACCGGACAACTGTGTGTAGTAGTCGGCCAGCCACGGTTGCGATAATACCATGGTAGAATGATCATCCACTTTTTTACAGGCAGTGGGCAATACTAACAGGCAAATCGCGTATAGACATAACCGTGCTAACGGAAGAAATGTTTTTTTCATCTGTAAATATTTTACCTAGAAATTTTTTAAGACAGTGACGGCAAAGTTGGTATTAATGGAAATGGTTTTCCCGGTATAGGGATCGGTATAGCTGCCGGCGTCGCTATCGGTATAGCCGGTGATCAGCAGCGTATAGGCGTGACCGGGAATCATGTCCGATACCGCCCGTGCCATTGATTGGCCAGCATCCGATACGGCGTATACTTTCACGTTAACGGAAGCAGGAGCAGGGAACTCCACCGGGATGAAACCGGTATGGTCCATAAATGTGGTACTGGCGGGCAGCCCGGCAGGCACCTGCTTGTTCAGCGTCACAAACACCGCACCGGTAAACGGACTAAGATTCACAATGCGGATACCTATTTTTCCAGCTTCAGGGGTATATGGATCAGCCGCGATGATATGCCGGAACTGACCCCGGTTGTCTCCCCAAAAAACCATGGTAGGATGGGCGGGGGAAAGATCTGCCTGTGCGCTGTCCACTATATGATGGGCTGTATCTACCAGGTATAATTGCCGGGGACCGGCTGCCAGGCGCATAAATTTAATCCATTCTGTTCCGGCGCGCGGATAGGCCGGCAACGTTTTATCGGGGTGCCAGATATAGGGATAAATGGAATGATAGAGATCCGGAACAGGCTGGTAGGTGCTGTCACGGGAATCAATCAGTACCATGTATCCTTTTGAACCGGCCGAATTAGCGCCATCCACAACCGCGGTGGAAGCAAAGAAGAAATTAACCTCTCCCATCGCAGTTTCCTCCGGCATGGTTACTTCCTTGTTGCAGGCAGCCGCAAAAAGTACTGCCAGTATCATCAATATTTGCCACCCCTTTTTTTTATACTGTTTCATGTAGCGTACGTTTTACCTCGATAAAAGATGTTTTAAAATGCGTAAGTGAACTGTAACAGGATATACCTGCCCGGCTTATATTTCATGTAGATATTATCACCTTTGTAGAATCTCCTGCCATCCGGTCTTTCAACAGCTTCTTCTTTGTTATACCGCTGGTTGAAATTCATATCTTCTGCAATCCGGTATTGCTGATCCAGTATGTTTTGTATACTGAGTTTTAGCTGCAGCGATTTGATAAGTCTTTGCGTAATGGAGAAGTCCAGTAAGTGCATCGGTAACTGCAACAGGTCAGGGCGATAGTAGGAATCATTTCTGCTGGAATCGGCCAGTGTGCGTATGCTTTTGGCATAGATACTGGGTCCGCTGATATTGTATACCAGCCCCATTTTTGTACCGGTAGCCACATTTTCATAAAACAATCCGGCATTGGCGATGTAAGGGGCCTGGCCTTGTAAAGGCCCGCCTGGCTTATGCGCGGTGTCCGAAGCATAATCGTTGTTCTCTTTGCGTCTTTCGGTATGACTCTGGATATAGGAGCCATTCAGTACTACCGACAGATGCCTGAAAATGTTACCGGGAATAAAAGCAAGACTTTTCTTTATTTCCGCTTCCACACCGTAGATCTCTGCATATACAGAGTTATCGTAGGATATGTTGGTGTAGCTCCAGCCGTCACTATATTCATTATTGGTGGTTTCTTCCCGGGTTCTTTCAATAGGGTGCGCTAAGTGCTTATAAAATACGCCGATATTAATTACTTCATTGGCATTGCGGGGATAGAGTTCTGCGCGTAGGTCGTAGTTGTCAATAACGGCTGTTACTACCCGCGGATTACCTTTTATCCTTTCGTTTCGCTGGTAGTCAAAATCGTTGTAAGGCGTGATTTCCCGGAAGTCGGGTCTGTTTACCGTTCTGCCATAGCTCGTGCGTATTACCACGTTGCTGTCGGGCCGGTAGCCAATGTTAAGGGAAGGCAGCAGCACTGTTTTCTTATGATCTACATATACAAAGTCAATAGTCTGTTTGCCTGTAGGTCCTTCTTTGGCGCCGGAAAGTCTTTGCCGGTCGTATTCTCCGCGAAGCCCGGCATTCAGGGTCAGTTTCTCTGCGGCCGTTTTCCAATCGCCCATAACATAAAAACTATTGTACTGTTCACTGGCCGTATAGGCGTCTACGGGAGATGTAATGTCGTATACTGCCAGTCCTGTATTATCATTGGGGAAATAAGTATTGCTCCATAATTTTGATACATCCTCCGGGCGATAATACAGTAAATTAATATTGTTGACATCATATCCATTTCCCCATTTCAGGTAGTTGTTGCTGTTCTGCCTGGCTTCCAGTTCATCCGGCTCAAGTCCTGCGCGGTTTATACGAAAGGTTCGCCGCCCCACCTGTCTTGTTTTAAATAGCTGGTATCCGCCTGCTTTGATATAAAATGCGGGATGTACCTGGAAGGTATAATCCAGTGATCCATTGTATACCTGCTCCAGGTTTTTAATATAAATCCGGGTGAGCATACCGGATTTGGTACTGTTAACATCTCCATTGGAGCCGGCAGGAACCCAGATGGATGAATCGATGTTTTTAGGAGTGGTGCCGAGAAAATGTACCAGTCGCTGATCCGGTACATTTTGCAGATCATGTGTATAACCTATATTCCAGGTAAGCTGATGAAGCCCGTTAGCAGCCAGCGAATGGGTACCGCTGATATTGCCCGAATAGAGCAGTCGTTGCTGGAAGGAGAGGACCGCATCTTTTCTGAACCGGCCGGTGCTGTTGTCAAAATACACCGGCAATGAGTTGGGTACTCCTTCTGTACTGCTGGTAAACCGTTTCCCGTCGTTCACAAAAAAATTGAGCCAGGAAAGCTGGTGACGCTCATTCAGTTTTAGCGTGAGGTTTTCAAGCACATTTATCTTACCGGTTTCGGTAGTTTGCGTGCCCCTGGTGATCCGGTTGTTGCTGCCACTGTATTGCCCGTCTATATCGCTCAGCTGCCACGCGTCTGTATTGCCGGTTTGCCGGTAAACGTTACCGGCTGCTGTTTCCCGGGTATAGGTCACGGAGGTCAGATCGTATAATCTTGCTTTTCCCAGGCGCCAGCTATTGTAATAGTTACCAAACAACTGCATATCCGGGTTGCTGTGGCGTGTGCCGGTAGCCAGCGTGGGCGAAAAGCCTTTCAACCATTCCGATGGCGGTAAATTGGTTACACGGTGGTTACTCTGAAACACGCCGGGTGAAAAGGATGGCAGCTTCCGTGTACCGTCATCCATACCCAGGAAATCGAGTTTGCCGCCGTTGTAGCTGTCGATCGTTTTCAGGCTGGAGCCTTCCCGGTAGGCTACCTGTACGCCGATATCAAAATGTTTGACCGGCATCGCATTTTTTGTGTATACCCTGATAGCAGCCCCGGCATAATCGCCTACCAGGTCGGCCACCGGCGATTTATGAACCAGTATCTTATCAATGACGCTGCTGGGCAGCAGATCGTAGGCAAATGCTTTGGTATACAGTTCGGTGGAAGGCGCCACGTTGCCATTGAGATAGGTAAGATTATACCGTTCATTCATACCGCGAACCACGATAAAGCGATCATCCACTACGGTGATACCCGAAATGCGTTTTACGATTTCAGCGGCGTTGCGGTCGGCTGTTTTGGAAATGAGCTCGCTGGAAATACCGGAAACTACCCCGGTCGCATTTTTTATTTCCTGTAACAGTTGTCGCTCGGTACTGTGGGTAACCGCCCTTACTTTCCGGGGGCCGCTGCCTACTACTACTTCTTTTAATGCGCCACCTGTTTGCATTTTGATATCGTAAGAGGCCGACTTATCTTTCTCCACCTGCACCCGGTTAACCACACTCCGCTGATAGCCTACAAAAGTAACCAGCAACGTATAGGTGTTAACGGGCACGTTGGGCAGCTGATAAAAACCTTTGCTGTCGGTGATCGTGCCAATAGAAGTGCCTTCCAGTTGTACAGTAGCGCCAGGCAGGGGAGTGGCCGTTTCAAAATCTACCACCCGGCCACGCAGGGCGCCATTACCTGCGTCTTTCCTGGTAGCCGGACCTGTTTTTACGGCAATGGTGTTGGCGCTTACCTGGTATAAAATGCCATAGGTCTGAGTTAATTCTGTCAGCACATTTTTTAGAGACACCGATTTCCATTGTACCAGCGGGAGTTTTACTGCGCTGAGGGAAGAGCGGTCGTAAGAAAAGCTGAAATTGCTCTGCAGGTCTATTTCGGCCATCACAGCGGCGAGGTTGGTGTTGCGAAGCGTGAGCGTGATAGGTTCGTTCATGGCCGGCGACTGGGCATGGACATAGCCCACGGTAAGCAGCGATAGTAAGCACCATACCAGCCATGATTTTCTTTTCAGCAGGATTGGCCTGCTTTGTTTAAATTTGTTCATACGTAAACTTTAAAAACAATTGTTTTTGATGTCCCGCTGCCAGGCGGGACATTTTTTGTGACTAATAAATGAATACCGTATCGCGGGTTTCCCGGTAAGTGAAACCATATATGAAGGACATGTTGCGGAGTATGTCTGTTAACGTTTCCTGATTGTAAGTGGCGGTGAAACGGGCCGCCTTGAAGTCGCGGGAACCAGCCATGATCTTTTTATGATAACGGTTTTCAAGCCTGCCAAAAACTGCTGCCGGCGGCACATCTTCCAGTACGAAGGCGCCCCGTTTCCAGTCAGCTTCTTTTTCCGGGGAGAATGTGCGGGTATTAAAGCTTTGCAGTGATCGCTTGTAGGAGAGTTTTATACCCGGTGTCAGCACCAGGGTACTGTCGCGCTGCTGCTGGAGCGACAGCCGTACCGATATCTTACCGGCAGACAAGGCCAGTCTCGTGGTATTTTCGTCTTCATAGGCTTCGATGTTGAAATGTGTGCCCAATACAGTGGCCGTCAGGCCGCCTGCATCCACCTGGAAAGGAGCGGCATGAGGCGCCACCTCAAAGTAGGCTTCTCCCGTAAGGGTAATATGACGGGCGGTAACATTATAATTATCGGGCACCTCAATGCAGGAGCCAGGCGCCAGCCATACCAGGCTGCCATCGGTAAGCGTAAGTTTTCGTACATGGGTCAGCATGTTCGTAATCCGCTGAGGAGGCGCCAATGGCAAAGCTGTTTTTGCAGGCCGCTGCAGCCATAATAAACCTCCTGCCAGCAGGGCTATACAAGCGGCGCTCAGCCATTTTAAATACAATAGTGTACGGGGCCGCCGCGATGGCATCAGGTGCGATAGTTGCTGGTCCAGTACCTTCGCTATTGCTGCCGGCATAGGAGCGGCATCCGGTTGCCAGTCCTGCTCCAGCAGCGACTCCAGTGCCGGGTCATCCTGCATTTGCAGCCATTGCAGTACTGCCTTTCGCTCTTCGGCAGTTCCCGTGTTATCTATATATCTTTGCCAGGTTTGCGGATCTATCATGACACATCTGTTTACGTACTACTATCAACACGCAACAACCGGTATCTACCTCAATCCGTAAAACACCATAACACCGCAATTAACAATTTGGTAATACTGCATTTCCCTGCGGGGCATCCTATATTTGTACCACTTATGTCGGATACAGCTACGTATGATAAGGAACTTGTCTTTACCCGGTTATATCATGCCTCCCGCGACAGGCTGTATAACTATCTGCATAATTATACCCGTGATACTCATTTGCTGAAAGACCTGATGCAACAATGCTACCTCAAAGTATGGGAACGTATGGACGGGATCTACGATGTGGAAAATGCATTACCCCTGCTCAAAACAATTGCCCGCCGTCAACTGATAGATGTGATCCGTAAACGGATGAAAGAAGATATGGCGTGGCTGGAAACCATGAAGGAAGAAGTAACCCAGCTGCTGGCAACACCGGCCGAAAGCCCCCGCGCATCGCTGCAGGCACTTGATGCGGCCATCGCCCAACTACCGGACAACTGCCGGTTGGTGTACCTGCTGCACCGCGAGGAAGGATTGTCATACCGGGAAATTTCATTTCGTATGTCCATTTCCGTTAGTATGGTGGAAAAACACATGAGCAAAGCAATCCGCCTGCTGAAAAATGACCTCATCACCAATTGTGAACTGCTGCTGGTGCTGGTAGCGGTAAATAAATTATTGTAACCCCATGCCGGATCAGGAAATAGCAGTATTTTAACAGCCTGTTTACTTTTTCAACCTGGTCTTATATGAAAACACCCGCCTTGTTAACCATACTGCTATGCTTTGTAATAACAGGCAGCGCGCAACAACTGGACTCTGTCAGGTACCCGAACGGCTATCTTTATTTTCATACCTATGGAACCGGAACACCGGTGATTATACTCTCCGGAGGCCCCGGCAATTCCTGTATGCAGCAGGAAGAAGTGGCCATTGCACTCAGCAAAAAATACCGCAGCATTTTACCGGAACAGCGTGGCACGGGGTTGTCGATTCCTGTACCATTTGATTCTACTACTATAACGCTGCAATCTGCAGTGGAAGATCTGGATCGCCTGTTGCAGCATATCCATTTAAAACAGGCTATTTTTTACGGTCATTCCTGGGGCGCTATGTTGGCCATGAGCTTTGCCGCAAAGTACCCCGATAAGGTGCGCGCACTGGTATTGGCCAACCCCGGTTACTATAAATTTTCTCCTGAGCTGCTGACTACCCATGTCAATAACCTCCGTTCTCATTTGGGAGCAGCCGAGGTGGTGTTAATGGATTCGCTGGATAAAAAAACAAGCGAGGGCAGGGGAACAGCAGCTGATTCGGCGTTGTATAACAAAACCGTACGACTGGCCTACATTTACAATAAGGCGCTGATCGATAGTTTTATGGCGAAGATCTATGTGGCAAAACCCAACCAGACTATGCAGCAGTTGATGGTGAGTGATCTGCGGCGGGTACACTACGACCTCAGTAAAAATTTATTTCACTATAAAGGCCCCGTGACTATTATTGCCGGCGCCCAGGATCCATTGGCGTTTTATACGTATGAGCTGAAAATGATCCATCCCGGAATACAACTCCGCTGGATACAGGAATCCGGGCATTTTCCCATGTTTGAACAACAGGCTGCTTTTAATAAACAGCTGTTGTCCGTAATGGCTACATATCCATAAACTCCCAGGCGCTCTGGTAGGCGTTGTTGTTTTCTGCATAACTGATAAAGTCAGCGTAAAATCCCAGCTGGGAAAGGGTTCCGCTGTCGCCTATTATCACCAGCTTTTTCCGCGCCCTGGTCATGGCTACGTTCATACGCCGGATATCGGATAAAAAGCCGATCTTATTTTCTGTGTTGCTGCGCGTCATACTGATGTATACAATATCGCGCTCCTGCCCCTGGAAACTATCGATGGTATTCACAGAAATCCTGTCCGCATAAGGCAGTAATGCCGGTGAATGCAGCAGCTGTTCTTTTAAAAGTTGTATCTGTTGTTTATAGGGAGATATCACTGCTACTGTAGGAAAATCTTTCGGCTGGTAATGAGCACCCAGCTCGGTAACCAGCATTGTCAGATGCTTAAATAAAAAAGCAGCTTCCTCGGGATTGGTAGTGCTGGTGCCTTCTGATTTTTCATCAAACCCGCAGCCGGCAGTATCTACAAAAGACAACGGGCTATCGGTAGAAAACAACAGGTGCTGTGCTACGGAAGCGTGCGCCTTCAGTTTGGCGGCATAAAAAATAGCCGAGGAATAGCCCATAATGGTTTCATGCATGCGATATTGTTCTTCCAGCAGGGTAACACTTTCGGGATGCAATGCCGTGCACTTTTCGAGCAAGGTAGTGCTCAGTCCTTTCCGGGCGGCTTCATCCGATTTTATTGTGGGCGGCAGCTGGCAATGATCTCCTGCCAATACCACTTTTTGCGCTTTCAGGATAGGGATCCAGCAGGCCGGCTCCAGGGCCTGTCCGGCTTCATCTATTACCACGGTATCATATTGCAGGTGTTTAACGGTATAATGATTAGCACCAACCAGGGTGGCGGTAATCACCTGCGCTTTGGCAATCAGGTCGTCAATAATATATTGCTCTGTGTTGCCTACTTCTTTCATAATTTTACGCGCCTCGTCAAACAACGCTTTTCGTTGTTCTCTTTCTGCTTTCCCGAAATTACGTTTGTATTTATGCGCCATATCACGGAATTCGTTGGCCTGTTTTTTTAGCCGTTTGATTTCCTTGATACTGCTATGCTCTGATATCTTGCTGTCGAGTGTAAGGGACATTAATCTTTCTGATACACGTGCCGGGTTGCCTACTCTTAATACGTTCAATCCTTCATCCGATAATTTTTCACTGAGTAAATCCACGGCGGTGTTACTCGGCGCCACCACCAGTATTTGTTTACGGTCCTGTTGAATAAGCGCTTTGATAGCCTGTACCAGCGTGGTAGTTTTCCCGGTGCCGGGAGGACCGTGCACAATGGCCAGGTCATTGGCAGCGAGGATCTTGCTGACGGCAGCCTGTTGCGAGGCGTTGAGCCGGGGATTTACATATGGAGGAAGACCGGTGTGAAAAGCCGGTTTTTTTTCTCCGGTCAGTATTTTTATCAGCTTGTTTTCGGGTGTTTTATCCTGTAATGCGTCGGCCTGTTTCAGCGCGCTTTGCATTTCATCATAGCTGTTGTCGTCAAATAACACATCTATGCCCAGCTTACCATCGCTGGCCCAGTCGGGCAGTTCGTCGGTGCGCAGGGTTATTTTAAGACGGTTACCACCCTGGTAGGAAATGGTACCGTCCAGGTGATCCTGTTTTCGGTCGTGGTTGGAAAATAGTACGGCAGCAGCGCCAAAACGCAGTTGATGAGGGATATCCTGGTGCGTGGTGCGTTCTACTTCCACGGTCAGATAGTCGCCCCGGCTCATTTCTGATCCCCGGATGGCAATCGGGTACCAGGTAAGTCCGTTAGCCCGCCGCTCAGCCACGGATAAGGTTTCTGTCATTTGCTGATAGCTTTTCCGGTCTGTTTCCCGCTCTGTTTTGAGTAAATCAAGCTGCTTTTTGAAATAATCCATGGCGCAAAGGTAAGGTGTTCTGCTTTTGTCGCAATCGGCCACCAAGAAAGTCGGATTCACCCACGACGAATCAGGAAGAATCCTGCTAAGTTTGTATCATCAATCAAACATAAAAAACAACCTTTATGGAAACGCAAGCAATCTATATGAAAACTGTAAATCCTTCTAAAAGTGCAAGAATCACCGGTTGGGTGATTTCTATTCTCTGCCTCCTTTTCCTGGTGGTAGACGGGGGTATGAAAGTGGTAAATGCCGCTGAATCTGTAAAAGGCAGCACCCATTTGGGCTGGCCGGCAGAACTGGTACCAGGCCTCGGTGTTGTATTGCTGATCTGCACCCTGCTGTATGCCATACCACGTACCGCAATACTGGGCGCTGTATTCATCAGCTGCTACCTGGGCGGAGCGGTAGCTATTATGGTACGGGTAAATGAACCATACTACTTCCCGATTATTTTCGGTATCCTGGTATGGGTCGGATTATACCTGCGTATTCCCGCACTGCGCGCGCTGTTCCCGGTGAATAAAGCATGATTTTGATTTGCGTAATTAATATGATTATACTGATGAGCGAAGGTGAACAATGATTCATCTTTACTTTATCTCCAGCGGATAAAAATCCGCCAAAAAACAACAGGCCGCCTCATTATGAGACGGCCTGTTTTCATCTATCTATCATTATAAAAGCAATCTATTTTGTAGGGACCATTTTTCCTGTAGCGGTCGACTGTCCCACGGTTAGTTTGTAAATGAATAACATCCTGTACTGATCCGGCACGCGGTACTGTACCTGTTGTACACTGCCCTTGCTGACTTCGCCGCTAAACACCACGGCTAACCGGCGTCCCTGCAGATCATAAAGTTCCAGTTGTGCTTTACCGGTTTCCGGCGCTACATAACGGAATGTGATCATATCAGTGTAAGGGTTCGGGAAGGCGTTGACAGTCAACTTAGCCGGCGCTGGTTCCGGATTGAATGTTGCGTGATCCGGCTCGCTGTTCATCACCTTGGTAACGTTGCTCACCGCGGTCACAGATTTACCCCAGCCCATCAACGCAGCACATTTATCAAATCCATTATTGATGGCATCAACGGCGGCGTTTACATCAGAGATACTGACACCGCTAACGGTTTGGCCTCCCAGGTATTTGTTGGCCAGTGCATACAAGCCTTGCACGGTAGCCTGTCCGGTAGACGACAGATAATCCACCACATTCTTAGGCAGGATGTAGGTATTTATTGTGGATACCGGCGTACTGCTGCCGCAGGTGGTGAGTTTGGCAGTGAACAGGGTATCGCCCTGGATGGTCAATCCTGACAACGTAGGCGTAACACCCATGTTGAAGAACAATGCCATTGTTTGCGCCAGCAATACATTGCTGATCTTACCATAATTGGATTTCGCAATTGAAACAGGCACGTTAGGCCAGGTGGCCGATTTGCTGTAAGTTGCATATCCTTTCAGTGCAACCGGTGTACCTCCGCCGGGCAACATGGCGAATATGTTGTCGCTGGTGATATCGCTCAGGAACAGGGTAAAGAATTTACCCGTTGCTTTCAGGCCGAAGATAACGGAATCACCTGCCTGTGCATCTGTCACCTGTGTCATCATTTGTTTGGCGGTAAAGCTTCTGCCTCCCGGAGTGCATCCTGCGCCGCCCTTGTTACCATAAAATCCCTGGGTGTAGGTGCAGTAGCTGGCGCAGCAGCTAACAGCAATGGCCTGTTCTACATAAGTTGAATTACCACAGGCATCTGTTGCTGTCCAGCGCCTGATGTAGGTAAACGGACAAACGCTTCCTTCTTTCCTGTCTTTGGTCACTACATCGACTGTGCCGCCACAATTATCTGAAAAAGTTGGGGCATCAAATACGATGGCTGCTGAACAACTGATTGATTTATCATTCGCTTTGGTTACTACTACAGGAGCAGTATTGTCATTCACCACGATATTTTGTTTAAGCGTATCTGATTTGTTGCCACAGGCATCTACTGCCCACCATTTGCGCACTACGGTGAATTTGTTCACACAGGTGCTGTCTTTTGTTACTGCGGAGTAATAAACAGTAGCATTGCCGCAATTATCTTTGGCTGTAATAGTCTGCGGGCCAGGTATATCTTTGGCGCAGCTCAGTTGCAGATCGGTCACCGTACCGGATAGTACCGGCGCTGTGTTGTCTTTTATGTGAACGGTTTGTTTCACAGAGTCGCTGTTGCCGCAAACATCCATAAATACCCAGGTACGCACAATCGTAGAATCGCAGGCGGTGCCGCTGCCGGTTTCGCTATACACCGGTGTCAGTGTTACATCGCAATTATCGGTGGCCGTAGGAGCTGGCAGCGCCGGGATATCACCTATACACTGTACGTTCACTTCCTTGTCAAAATCTGCGGTGATCACTGGCTTAACATCATCGTTTACGGTGATGGTTTGTGTCAGCGTATCAGAAGTATTACCGCACGCGTCTTCTGCCCACCACTTGCGTACCAGTTTGTACTTGTTCACGCAGGTACTGTCTGTAGTATATTGCTTCATCTGCACCTGTACATTTGCCAGGCAGTTATCCGAAGCTGTGATAACCGGTGCCGGCGGCAGATCTTTCGCGCAGCTGACTGTTGCATCGGCTGCGGCGCCGGATAGTACCGGTGCGATGGTATCTTTGGCATAAAATGTATGCTCGCAGGTGTTGGTTACTTTGCCGTCGGGGGTAGTAGTAATCAGTTGCAGCGTATATGCCCCGCAAACGCTTCCTGCCATTACGGTAACCGTGTCTTTGTTGGTGGCGCCTGTTATGCTGCCGTTGCCCGTGATGCTCCACTTATACGAACCAATTTCGGATGCCGGAGGACCCTGGTAAACGTTTACAGAACCCGGGCAAACAGGGTCAGGACCATCTATCAGGCAAGGCGATACCGGGTGTTGGATAACGGTGATTACTACCGTGTCTTTACCTGAACAGCCGGCATTATCTGTAGCGGTCACCACAAACTGGAATGTTCCGGTGGATGTTGGAACGAATTCGGGATTAAAAATGTTAGGATCGGAAAGGCCGGTTACAGGACTCCACTTGAAGGTATATGGAGCGGCGCCTCCGCTTGCAGATGCGCCCAGGTAAGCCGTATCCAGGTGGGTGATCGTTTGATCTGCACCGGCATTTGCCAATACTTTTGAGATATTGACAATATCGCCGGGGGCAGTATGTGAGTTGAGGTAACAGGTATCAGAAAGCCCGTTACGGGTTACGATCAGCTGAAGCGTGAAGGAACCCGCCGTAAATGCTGAACCAACAGGTACTACCTGTATGTTGGCAACGGTGTTATTGACAATCTTGGCATTGGCCGTATTGGCGCCGGTAATACTCCAGAGATAGGTAAGCCCCATGGGGTCATCTACCGTTGAGGTATAGCTAAGAGAAGTAGTTTCCAGGCAAGCGGTGGTAGGCCCGCTAACGGTACATTTGGGGGGAATAAAAACAGCATTGGTTTTCAGGGATCTGTCCTGATTGCCAATGCTGACCACATCTCCGTCAATGATCCAGTTTTTCAATCTCATGTGATAGGGGGAACCATTAATAGCAGAAGCCGAGTTGGTTTCCCCGGTGACAGGATCTTTTCCCCAGTCAAACACGCTGGCAATATGACCTCCCCATGCCAGTACAGCTGTTTCTTTTAATGCGGTAAAAGTTATGTTGATCACGGTTTCAGATTGGGAGGCAGTAAGACTGCCTTCAGATGCATACACAACGCTCGTGATATTTGCGTTGTAGCCCGTCATCACCCTTTCAGCAGCAGTCAAGTCACTGAAGCTGGCGGAGGGTTGCCCTGTAACAGGCGAGCCCGCGCTGGATGGCGTTGGGATGGGCTCAACATCTGTAGAGGTAAAATAGCCGGGCGGAAACCCCGTGATGTTCAACAGCGGATTTACTGTTTCGGCTGTATGCAGGAATACGCCGTGCGGCTCCAGTCGTTGGAACTGGGTGATATAGTCCAATGCATGTTTTCCGCCGTTCATGACATCCAATCCAATAACAAGGGTATATGTTTTATTGACTACCAGGTCTGTTAATATGGCGCGATAGGGAACGGAATACCCTTCCAGGAAATGCGCCTGCTGGTCGTTCAGGTTACCATTCACCCAATCCACAGGAGACAGGGGCGCCGTGGATTTGCCGTTGGCGCCCTGGTCTAAATTGGCTGATTGAGCATGGACTTGTGTGATAGTGCCGGTAAAGGTATTGAGGGATAAAAGAAGGAACAGGCATCTCAGGTAAGAACGTGGAGTAAGTTGAAAATGGTTGCGTAGATCTGTTGCGCTCATAAAACACAAATTTTTTGTGAACAAAAGAAATACACCCCGTGCTGTAAGGAACACGCGTTTTTTGAGGGAAGACTAATACCACAAATAGTACAGCAGCGCCATACAGGTATATCATCTGCCTGATATGTTGAATAGTGGGAGATTCAAGAATATAGCTAAAAGAGGAGATTCAGGGGAGGTATAGCTAAAATGAAGTTAATCTGTGTAAATCGGTCCAGACTTGCTCTCGTAACAAAAAATCGGTTCCTAAAGTCAATTGGTTGATATAAATTTCAACAATGATACAAAGGTTAGAATTTTTTTTCAGTTTAGAAAAAAATTAACAGATCGTTATTTTTAAGCTTTTAGTCATTAGCTGTTAGCTTTTAGTAAATGCAGCGGAAATCATATTATGATGATGTTGATTATCGCTGCATTTACTAAAAGCTAACAGCTAATGGCTAAAAGCTAAATGATCATCATTTTTGATTAGTTTTGCATCAACCTACATACCCGGATTGAAAAACCAAAAGAGCGTATAACCCCCGGTATAGGTGCATTGCCAGGCTTTTAAACCATGAAAAAATTTATTACCCTATGAACCAGTATGTAGCCGGAAACGGAGAGCAGCAGATAAAAATGGCTGTTGACATTTCTACCAATGGATTTGCGTGGACAAGAGGTTTTACCATACAGGAAGATGGTACCAAGATGCCTATACCCAACGGCGTATCTGATGCCTCCGGCGATATCAGGCTGATGCCCCTGGGGCGCGCTGTAAACCTGCAACGGAAAAGCATTCACATCGTTACCAAAATAGAGCTGTTCTGGGAAGATATTACTACCCGCGAAATAGAATTTAAGAAGATAGGCGCCCGCTACATCTTTGACGATGGTACAGATGGTCATAAAGAATTCACCACACCTGACCAGGTGATCAATGCCAGCGGTGATTTTAGCGTAGTTTATTTACTGATGACCGTAAAACTGGATTGATCATGAAACAAGTTATACGTATCCTGTCGGGATTATTAATCCTGTTGTCCGGTCAGCAATTATATGCACAGCAAATGACCAATGCAGAAAAACTGAGTGTGCCACAATCCAGCGCATTCAAACTGGTAGACATTTCCCCCACTTTAATAGAATCGCCCGCCACCCCAAAAGCTTTTGGATTAGGCGTACTGCAAAGTTTTAGCGGCGATGGGTGGCCGCAGAATTATACCGCCCAGTTTACACCCTACTGGTGGGCACTCCCCAAAGGCAGGGATGTGTTTAACTTTATAGGGGTAAAACGATATAAAAATGGCGCATCACCAGAGGTCTGGAAAACAAACCCATTTTCTGCGCTTAAATTCACCAATATTTCGATTGCGTTTATAAAAAAAGACATGGTACCCGACACGGTTACCACATCACAGAAAGTTTTTTCCGCCGGCTTTCGTACCACGGTAATCCGCGCCTATGGCAGGGGATATGCCGAGCGACTGCATGCCCTTGTGGATACACTAACCCAAAAACAACAGGCGGATATCCTGGACCTGGTAAGCTCAGATCCGGCCTACAGCGCGGCAGTACTAAGCGGAGATACGGCCACTACCGCCCGCATTATCCGTCAGTATACCGCCCGGAAAAATGAGGCCTTATCCGCATTGATGAACCGGGTAAAAAGCCAACTGGTAGAAAAGCCCGTATTTCAGTGGGATGTTTCCGGCGCCTATGCCACTTATGGTATCGCTGATACCACCTGGAAAACTGGCAGGGCGGGCATCTGGAGCACCGTGGTATTCAATGCGCCGTTGAATGTCCACCGCACCGGAGCGATTACTACCAACTATCTCAGTATTGCCGGTTATGCCCGCTATATGTACGATGCTTACGCCATCGAAAAAGGAATGATTGCGCATTCCAATAGCGTGGACGTAGGTGGCCGCCTGTCGTTAGAGTTCGATCCTGTCAGCTTTGGCATGGAAGCGATTTACCGGAACTATGCGGTGGGGGATAACCTGAAATCCCAGCGCGTAGTAGGATTCGTTAATTACCGGGTGGCAAAAGATTTGTATATTAACGGTGCATTTGGCAACGATTTTGGCCTGGATAAATCACGTATCCTCGCTTTGTTTGGCGTGGTGGTAGGATTTGGAAACGAGAAACTGGATATGAGTAAATTGCCTTCTGCGCCTTAGTAATTCAAATCATATGCAGGCGGATATACATACACTTTACGAGTCCCCGATGTGCACGGTCCATAATTTTTTATGCCGGTGCAGGGAGTGTTCTGTATCTGAAAAGGAATACCAGTCAACGTTTTCTATGGCCTATATCCGCAGTGGCAATTTCCGTTTCCGTGTTTTCCGGAATGAACTGGATGCCTACAGCGGCTTATTCCTGATCTGCAAACCTGGCTATGAACACCAGATAGCCCATGTTCATGATATTCCGGATCAGTGCACCATTTTCTCTTTCCCGGAAGAAAATGTGGAGCTGCTGTTACAACACGCAGCCAGCTTCTCCTGGTTTTTTAATAATCCCGATATCCATTCCATCCTGGTAAAAGCCACTCCTGAAATGGAGTTTATGCACCAGCGTATTTTCCGTTTGCTGCAGCAAACCCGTTACCAGCAACTATGGGCGGAACAACTGATGACGGAACTATTCCTTATGGTACTATCGGCCGGTAATCCTCAACAGCCATTGCCGCAATTAAATGATAAACAAAAAAGAAATTACCTGCCGGTGATAGAACAGGTAAAAGAGTTTATCAATGAAAATTATGCAGATAACGTGTCTTTGCCACAGTTGGCGTCGTTGGGCAATATGAGCCCGTTTCATTTTAACCGCCTGTTTAAACAGATCACCGCTGCCGCACCTTACCGTTACCTGTTGCAGGTAAGATTAAAACAGGCCCACCTGCAACTTTGTAATACCCGGCTTCCGGTTACCAACATCGCTTTCGACACGGGCTTTAACAGCCTCGAACATTTTTCGGCTGCCTATAAAAAACAGTTTGGAAAATCACCTTCTGCGATGCGCGGCTAAAAAGAGCAATTTTCCTTAAATGAATGCCTATCCACCCCTTTAGTTTTGTGGTATCAAATTTAATATCATGAAAACGCAATTATTAACGACCCTTGGAAATGCAAAGAATTACACCCTGGGTGTAGCCGAAGCAATGCCGGAACAACATTATGACTTTAAGCCCACTGCCGCTGTGTGGAATTTCGGAGAACTGTTGCACCATATCGGCTATGGTATTGGCTGGTGGAAAGAAAATTATATCCGGCAACAACCGGCCGACTGGAACCCACCTGCTGCCAAAGCCGGTAAAGCAGCTGCTGTCAGCTACCTGAAAAAAGCTTTTGCATCACTTGAAAAGAGCATGGAGAAAGTTCCTTTATCCGATGAGGTACTGTCTGGTTTTTATGCTACATTGGATCATATAACACATCATCGCGGGCAAGCTACTATATACCTGCGGATGAATGGGATTATCCCACCGGAATATGTTTACTAATCTTAAAATAATAACATGCCAGTATATTATATCAATACCTATGACATTATTGATGAGGAAGAATACGCGAAGTATGGACCGCCGGTAATGCAGTTGCTGAAAAAATACGGGGCTGAAGTATTGGCATCAGATCTCAAGGCCATTTCGATGGAAGGAACTTTGAGGAAAATGAATGCAGTGATCAGGTTCCCGTCAGAAGAGGCTGCACTGCAATGTTACAATGACCCGGAATACCAGCCATTAAAGGCCATCCGGTGGAATTCTACTGCCAATTGCACTATGACACTTGTGCATGGTTTCAGCTTTTAACCGCTGATTTTCTTGCCCAGGATTTGTCTTGCCCAGGATTAAATTGATTTTGTTGATTAAAATGATTTTTTTTTGATTTTTGAAAGATGGAAAAGATTTTACGAAAGATATAAACAGGCAACTTCCTTTTCATCTTCTAAAATCTTTTCCATCTTTCAAAAATCAAAAAAAAATCATTTTAATCAACAAAATCAGTTTAATCCTGGGCAAGACAAAACTCGCTAAAATCGCTCCATCATTCGTTTGATACCCTGTTTCTCTGCCTGCGTTTTCGCGAGATCATAGGCCCGTTGGAGGTTAGCCATCGCTTTTTTAGGATCGATGTTTTTATAAAGTTCACCCAGCAATAGGAAGTAGAAATGGTTGTTTTCCAGTTTCAGCTTCTCCGCTTCTATGAGCGCTGCCTGTTGACCGTTGGCTTTATATAGGGCAAAGGTCCGGTTCAGCGCTACGCTGGGAGAGTAGTTAATCATCAGTAGTTCATTGTATAATTGTAAAATATCTTCCCATTTCTCCGGGGTATCTTCTTTTATACAGTGCCAATAGGCAATCCTGGCTTCCAGGTGGTAGGAACTGACTTCATCGCCGGCGGCGGATAAAGCCAGGAAATGTTGGCCCTGGTTGATCAGCGCTTTATCCCACAATGTTTCATTTTGCTCTTCATAAAGCACCATGGTGTCATCATTTGTTTGCCGTGCATTAAAGCGGGAAGCATGAAAACACATCAGGGCAATGAGGGCATTTGTTTTTGGCAGATTGGTTTTATTGTACTCGGTGAGCATGAGGCCCAGCCGCAAAGCTTCTATACACAGGTCCTTCTGCAATATCTGGTTTTGTGTTTGCGAATAATAGCCTTCGCTGAACAGCAGGTAGATGATATGGAGCACATTGTCGAGCCGGTTAACGATTTCATGTTCCGGCGGCAGCTCCATTTTTATATTTTCTGTCCGCAATTTCTCTTTTGCGCGGAACAGTCTTTTGTTGATGGTTTCTTTATTGGATAAAAAGGCTTCTGCAATTTCGTCGATGCCAAAACCGCAAAGAATGCGCAGTGCCAGTCCTATCTGCGCTTCGCTGGCAATAGCGGGGTTGCAGATGGCAAAAAGCATTTGCAGTTGACTGTCTTTAATCTGTTGCGGAGAAAAACTAAGGTCGTCCATTTCTGCACTTTTTTCTTCTCTGGCAGTTAATTCCGGCATTACTTTTTGTTCATAGATTTTGTTTCTCCTGAAATGATACAGTGTTTTTTGTTTGGCGACCATATACAGCCATGCCGTTGGATTAGCGGGCAGACCTTTTTCATTCCAGGATTCTGTTGCCGTCAAAAATGTTTCGCTGACAATATCTTCCGCGGTTTCGATATGCTCTAGCCCGTACATGTGGCTGATTACCGCCACCATTTTGGAGAATTCCTGCTGGAATAATTGCTTCAGAGATGCGTGTCCTGTTTCCATATGTCATAGCAAAATCCACCTTTGTAAAAAAGGTGGATTTTGTGTGATGATAATAAGTAATTATAAAATAGCCCTGATCTCAACGCTGCCGTTGGCATCCAGCGCAGGACAGCCATGAGCCAGCGTTGTAGCATCTTCCAGGCTGTCGGCTTTCACGATGAGAAAACTGCCGAGTCGCTCCCGGATTTCCACGAATGGACCGTCTGTTACCACTCCACCTGCTTTCAGTACTTTACCATCGGTGTCCAAACGGCGGCCGTGAGCGGAAACCTTTCCCTGCGC
The DNA here is from genome assembly GCF_018224885.1 of Chitinophaga hostae. Classification (GTDB taxonomy): domain Bacteria; phylum Bacteroidota; class Bacteroidia; order Chitinophagales; family Chitinophagaceae; genus Chitinophaga; species Chitinophaga hostae. The sequence goes on from NZ_JAGTXB010000022.1 coordinate 43,685, forward strand.
AGCGATGCCTCCCACCCAATCCTGCCATTTTTTAGCAATGGTTTTCATTTCATCCGGTGTGGCGTTACTGTAGTCGTAGCTTGGCTGACGGAATATTAACATGAACTCTTTCATCTTGATGTTGATTTAAATAAGTGAATGAATGTACGAATTTGGTCAATTGTAAGAAATATTAATTTGCCTGTGTTGCAAACATACCAGGTTTATAACCGCCGGCCACAGGCAGGAATGCTGCATTTAAACGGTTGTAGCTGTTGATGGCGATAGTGGCCACTGTCAGATCTACCAGCTCTTCTTCAGAAAATACCTGGCGTGCTGCGGCATAAATTTCATCCGGAACATGCGCCTTTGTTACCGCTTCTGCCCAGGCGAATGCAGCCCGTTCACGTGCTGTATAAACAGGCGAGTCTTTCCAGGCATTCAGCATATAAAGACGTTGCTCCGTTTCCCCGATGGCGCGGAGATCCTTGGAATGCATATCGAGGCAGTAAGCACAACCATTAATTTGTGATACCCTGAAATAGATCAGGTGTAAAAGCGGTTGTTCAATAATTGATTTGGAGAGGTAAGCACCTAAACCATTTAATGCTCTGAACGCATTAGCACCTTTTTCTACATAGTTAATTCTTTGTTCCATGATTCTTTTTATTTAAGATTGAATGTTTGTGTTTATACTTCAATAATGACTGACCTTTTCCCAATTGGACATCTCCGGAAGAAAAATTTCTAAAAAAATCATTTTTTTTATCGCTGATATAATACAGTGGCGGGTTTTGGGAGGAAAAATAATCTGTTTTTTTCGGGGCCCAGGGGTGGAAAGGCATCAATTTGACCGCCGTAACACGCAATAATCTGCACTAAATTCGTACCTTCTGGTAAGTTATACTCCTAAACCATCAGGCCGGCACTCCTCATGATACCCATATTATGACCAACAATTATTATATAAATTCTTCAAAAACAATTTAACCATGAAAATTGGTGTTATTGGTTCCGGCGAAGTAGGACAAACGCTGGGGACCGCATTCTTAGCCGAAGGACACGATGTAATGCTGGGTACCCGCAACCCTGCCAAAGAAGAGGTACAAACCTGGAAAAATGAAAATCCAAAAGGCCAAACGGGGACTTTCGATGCTGCTGCACAATTTGGTGAGCTGCTGATCCTCTGCGTAGCTGGCAGCGCTGCCGAGTCGGCCGTGCAACAGGCCGGAGTGGCCAATTTCGCCGGTAAGACCGTCATTGATACTACCAATCCTATTGCCGGCGGACCACCGGAAAACGGGGTGCTGAAATTTTTTACAGCGCAAAACAGCTCCCTCATGGAAAAGATCCAGGCCCTCCTCCCGGATGCCAGCGTGGTAAAAGCCTTTAACAGCGTGGGGAGTATGCAGATGTATAAGCCACAATTGTCCGGTGGCCTGCCTACCATGTTTATTTGCGGTAATGATACCGCTGCCAAAACAACCGTAACGGGTATACTAACGGATTTTGGCTGGGAAACGGAGGACATGGGCGTTGCCGCTGCTGCCCAGGCCATAGAACCCCTTTGTATATTATGGTGTATACCCGGCTTTTTGCGGAACAGCTGGAACCATGCGTTTAAATTATTGAAGCCGTAGGAGTGGGGGGTATTCATGTGTTTTTTAGGGAGAAATTTTATTTTAACAGGCATCAAAGTATATTTGGCGTCTGAAATCAGGCCTATGCCCAATTCCCATCAATACACCGATGCCGCAGACTATATTAACCGGTTGAAGTTTGATTATATAGATACCTATTCCTTGCAACGTGGTACTGTTTATGAGAATCAGTACAAACAACAGAGCGAAATGTATATGCGGTTAAGAACATGGAAAGAAAGGGGCAGGAGGCTGTCCCCCGGTGAGGAAGAAACCTATCAGCGGCTTATTCCCCACGTAGGTTGTACACAATATCTTATAAATGACAATGGAGAGTTTCATTCTTCCAGTAACAGAACAAATAGCTTCCGGCACGATGATCAAAAGGTAGATTTGCTGAAACGAATTTTAAGAACAGCGGTAATAGAAGAACCACACTTTCTTTGTGCTCCAATTTATCGTGACGGGATTGTTTTTTATGATGCCACTGGTAAAATGGTATCCTCTCTGAACGTTTGCCTTGAGTGCATGTACATGGAAACTGCCGCGTTTCAGCATATTAGAGGGGATTATGAGACATATGACCTGCTAAAGAGATTTTTTATTAACATCGGACATGAGGTAGAAAACCCTGGTTATTTTATCATGGATGAAATCAATAAACAACGGGCAAAGAATAATAAGCAGAGATAATCTGCCTGTACAACTTTTTATCCAGCTTATATGACACATATCGATCGGATTCAGTCCGCAAGAGAATCACTGTTGGGTTTATCCATTGGCGATGCTTTTGGCGAAACATTTTTTGGTAAAGAAGAGGTGATTGCCGACCGGATCAGCAGCCGGCAAATACAGGAAGGCGAGTGGCTTTTCACAGATGATACAGTGATGGGGATTGGCATCTATAATATTTTATCGGAGTATGGAGAAGTAAACCAGGATCAACTGGCCCGGGTATTTGCGGAGAATTACCGGCTCGATGATTACAGAGGCTACGGTGGTACGGCTCATGCCATTCTAAAGGCAATAGGTGCAGGTAGGCATTGGGAGGAGGTGAGCAGCAGTGTATTTGATGGCATGGGTTCTATGGGCAATGGTGCGGCAATGCGCTCTGGTCCCATTGGTGCCTACTTCAGGGACAATGTGGAAAAGATCAAAGAACAGGCCTCCCTGGCGGCAGCGGTGACACATTTTCACCCCGAAGCAATGGCAGGTGCAGTTGCGGTAGCCCTGGCAGCCGCATTTTGTGCGAATACACCGGCAGTATCCGCTGCATCGTTTTTTGATTTCATTGTTGGCCACACGCCGGAAAGCGACGTAAAGTACAAGATAAGGAAAGCCGCTACGCTGCCGGTAAATTATGATATACGGACAATCGTTTCCGTTCTTGGTAACGGTATGCAGCTAACTGCGCAGGACACGGTGCCTTTTGCCTTGTGGTGTGCGGCCCATCATACCGCCAATTTTGAAGCAGCATTATGGAAAGCTGTCAGTGGTCTTGGCGACCGCGATACAATTGCCGCTATCGTTGGAAGCATAGTTGTGTTGTCTGCCCCCAAGCATACCATTCCGGTACAATGGATCATGCAGACAGAAAAATTTGATCAAAGCCCTTTTTTCCCCGTCTTTTGATCACCGGAATCCGTCCATACGTCAAATATCTTTTTACATACCTCCCGCTACCGGTAGGTTTGTGAAAAAATATATTGTATGCAACCACAATTACCCGCCCGTCAGGCTTATCTGGATTGGTTAAGGATTTTCGCTATCATCGGTGTATTGTTTTTTCATTCCGCCATGCCCTATGTGGCCGAGTGGTCCTGGCATATAAAAAATAAGGAAACCAGCCATGCGTTACTGGAGTTCAATGATTTTGCCCATCGTTTCCGGATGCCCCTGTTGTTCTTTATTTCAGGTACGGTGAGCTATTATATGCTGCAGCGCAGAAGTGGTGGCGGTTTTATTGGCCTCCGCGTCAGGCGGTTGTTGGTGCCGCTGTTACTGGGCATCCTGGTAATTGTGCCGCCACAGGTATATATGGAGCGCTTAACGCAAGGATTTAAAGGTAATTTCTGGAGCTTCTACCAGCACATGTTTACTACAGGCGCTTACCCCAAAGGTAATCTCAGCTGGCATCATCTCTGGTTTATCTGTTACCTGCTGGTATATGATATCGTTTTTGCTCCTTTCTTTGTATGGCTCATTTCTCCCAGGGGAAAGGCTTTTATCGGGAAAATGAACTGGATGGCCAAAGGGAAATGGATTTATCTGCTCATGATACCGGGTGTGCTGGTCTATACTTTTATGGCACTTAAGTTCCCGGAAACGAACGACCTGGTACACGACTATGCTTATCTTCCCTATTGGCTGTTTTATGTGCTGGCGGGTTTTATCTGCATAGCCAATCCCGCCTTTATGGACAGCCTGGAACGCAATCGCCGAACTTCACTGATGATTGCTTTTGCCAGCATATTGTTCATTAACTACCTGCGCTGGAATAAACTGGAGCCATGGATGGTGTACACCGACTTCAAACTGGCGCCGGCAACTTACCTTTTTATGGCCATTTCCGCTATCTGCGCCTGGATGTGGGTGTTGGCAATTGTTGGATATGGAAAGAAATATCTTAATAAACAAAGCCCGGTGTTGTCATATATCAATGAAGCCGTATATCCCTTTTACATTTTACATCAGACGGTGATTGTGCTGATCACTTATTACCTTGTGCAAACAGGGGATGGCGTTGGATTACTGTATTCATTTACGGTAGTAGTCACCTTTATGATCAGCATGGGTATTTTTCACCTGTTTATCCGGCCCTTTGGTGCTATGCGCTTTCTTTTTGGGATGAGATCCCGGCAACCGGCGGTAAAACAGCCGGCAGCAGAAGACGTCCTGCCATTGATGACCTCACCTCAGCCCGCAACCGCATAATTAATTGTAACTTCCGTTAATTATTATGAAGATATTCTGGAAATATATTTTCCCCGGACTATATGGTTTGCTGGTGTATTACACCATACGTTTGTTGGCCGACAGCTCCAGCGGTCTGCGGTTCTGGCACCGGTCACTGGGGTTGAATACGGTTGAGGCAGCCTGCAGCGCCATCATGGGCTATGCTTTTATGTGGATATTCGATAAGTTGTTTCGCTATTTTGACGAAAAACAGCCGGTTGATTTTTCTTATAAAAGAATAGCTTCTGAACTGGGCTACGTTTTCGTGATAAATTTCCTCATCCAGAACCTGACCATGCTGCCCATGGCCGCTTTCACCGACGACGGTCTGCAGTGGTTTGATGCTGTGGATATCAATGTAATTCCGCTGTTATATGCCCTGATCTACTATGGCGTAAGGCGCAGCCATCTTTTTTTACAGGCATATGTGCAGAACAGGCTGCAATTGGAAAAAATCACAAACGATAAACTGCAGACGGAACTGAAGTTCCTTCGTGCGCAGTATCATCCGCATTTTTTATTTAATGCACTCAATACGATTTATTTCCAGATGGATGAAGATACACAGGCTGCCAAAAAAACAGTAGAGCGCTTTTCGGAATTGCTGCGTTACCAGTTATACGACCAGCAACAAACAGTAAGTATCCGCACCGAAATACAGTATCTGCAGAACTTCATCGAATTGCAAAAGATAAGATCTTCCCAAAAATTGCAATTAACCGTTGTTTTCGACAAGCAGCTGCACAACGAACAGGTATACCCCTTACTTTTTTTGCCATTGGTGGAAAACGCCTTTAAATATGTGGGCGGCAGCTTTTATATTCGTATGCAGATGAGTAGGGTGGGGAACGAGCTGTCTTTCATCGTTGAAAATGCAATACCCGATAAAACACGTTTTGCCCGTAACGGCGGTATTGGATTAGATAACCTGAAACGACGACTGGAACTATTATACCCGGGAATGCACACCCTGACCACCGAAACAAAAGAAGATAGTTTTTCAGCAGCATTAAAACTAACATTCAACTAATGGAGCATCTGACCATACAATGCGTCATTACAGACGATGAGCCTCTGGCAGGCAAAGGACTAAAGGGATACGCAGATAAAATCGGCTTCCTGGAAGTGATAGCTGTTTGTGAAGACGCCATAGAACTGAATACCATACTGAAGCAACAGCCTGTCGACCTGTTGTTCCTGGACATCGAAATGCCTTATATGACAGGCATCGAGTTCCTGAAAAGCTATCCTAACCCACCCAAAGTGATCTTTACTACAGCCTATGAACAGTATGCCATTCAAGGATTTGAACTCGATGTACTGGATTACCTGGTAAAACCGGTTTCCTTTGAACGCTTCCTCAAAGCAGCCAATAAAGCCTATGACTATTTTTCTACCCGGCAACCCGGTGAGCAACCATATATTTTTATTAAAACAGACAGCAAACTGGAAAAGGTGCTCTTCAATGATATCCTGTTTGCCGAGGCACAGGGTAACTATGTAACCTTCTATACCGCAGACCGGAAAATTATGACCCACGCTACACTGAAATCCGTACAGGAAAAACTACCACCCCGGCAGTTTTTACAGCCGCATAAATCTTACCTGGTTAACATCAACCAAATCAGCGCCATTGAAGGAAATATGCTGCATGTGGGCAAACAGGACGTGCCTATCAGTAAGTATCAGAAAGAGGAAGTGCTGGAGCGGATATTGAATAATAAGCTGTTGAAGAAGTAGTGAAACTTATGGCAGATGAAGAAAGCATTTGATAGCAGGCATCAGCTTGCCTGAGAGGAAATGAAGAGGTACCGGTGAATAGAGAGGCACGTCTTCTGGTAATTTAGAGGTATCCATGCTCAATGCGCCTGATAAGAAATCTTCTATTTGAAGTTGGTTATTGAGAAAACGTGCAAACCGGGTACTCATTGAAAAACATTTTGTGCTTGCATAGTCTCATAAGTCACTTGGAAACCGGATGAGATATGATAAAGGCTGCAAAACTAACACGTTTTATAAACCGTGGTGTTAAGCATAGGTTAAACAGATAAAATAGAAAATCTGTTAAAGGTGATAGGAACTATAATAACCTGCACCGCCATCTGATAATTATACTCAAATCCGGATTTGAGCAGCCTGGCGCTTTCGATCAGTCAGGTTTTGCTCCCGCTAAGAATTTTTTTCCCCCGAGTCACCCTTTTTTATTTCCCGCCTGTCGTATAACCGTAATTCATCTGAAACCAATCATGAAGTAATACAAAATCGACTAGAATCAAGTAGTGGGCCCACTATAACAACAAAAGACTAAACCTGACCAGCTCCTGACCACAGGGTGGAGTTAAAATAATTCTATAACAATATGAATATGGACTTTTACAGAACGTTCCGTATAGGGAACGTGTGCATGTCAACCAAATCATTTGTGAGGCCGGCATTGATGGCCAAACAGTTATTACTGGTCACCACCACAACGCTTATGCTAATCTTAACAGTTGCCGGAGTCGCCACCGCCCGGCAAAACCAGGGAAGGGCAGTATCTGCGGCCAGGGATTCATCCATCATCGTTTCAGGCAAGGTATCGGACGAAAAAGGAAATGCATTGCCTGGCGTAGTGGTAAGGGCCGCAAACAGTAAAAAGGCCGCCGTAACAGGCAGCCTGGGAGAGTTCAGCATCGCCGCTGCTCCGAACGATAAACTGGCTTTTACCTTCATCGGTTATGCAGCCGTGGTGAAGAATGTTGATGGCAGCAAACACCTGGATGTTGTCATGAAACAAGGTGCAAAAGGCTTGAACGAGGTCATTGTAACCGGTTTCCAGGAAATTGATAAAAGAAAATTTGCGGGCGCTTCTACCAGGTTGAAGGCAGAAGATATCCGGATGGATGGTACCACAGATATCAGCCGGGCGCTGGAAGGGAAGGCCGCCGGCGTAAGTATACAAAGCGTATCAGCCACTTTTGGATCCGCCCCCAAAGTACGTATCAGGGGTGTTACTTCCCTTACCGGCGAAAACAAACCTTTGTGGGTAGTGGATGGTATTGCACTGGAAGACGTAATTGATGTGTCAAACGATCAGCTGTCCAGCGGCGACCCTTCTACCTTACTGGCGTCTTCTGTGGCAGGACTGAACATGAACGACGTGGAAGATATTTACATCCTCAAAGATGCAGCGGCCACTTCCCTGTATGGAGCCAGAGCCATGAACGGCGTGGTGGTAATCAACACCAAAAAAGGCCGCTCCGGGAAAATGACCACTAACTATACCGGCAACTTCAGCACGCAGCTAAGACCCAGCTATAACAATTTTAATATCATGAATTCGGCAGAACAGATGTCTGTCGATGCAGAGATAGCCCGGAAAGGACTGTTCAACCTGGCAGATATTGGCAACAGCGCCAACAAAGGCGTATATGGCAAAATGTATGATCAGCTGCAAACGTATGATCCTGCCACTGGGAAATTCTTACTCGAAAATACACAGGCAGGGAGAAGTGCTTATTTACAACGTTACGCATTGGCGAACACCAACTGGTTTAATATCCTATTCCGCAACTCCCTGATACAGGAACATACGATCAGTCTTTCCGGCGGCTCGGAAAAAATGCAGTCTTATTTTTCTGCCGGATTCTATAACGACAATGGCTGGACGGTGGCAGATAAAGTCAAACGTTTTACGTTTAACTCCCAGAACAACTATACTTTTTCTGATAAGCTATCTGCCGGCTTAATTGCTACAGGATCTGTCAGACAGCAGGAAGCCCCCGGTACAGTGGCGCGCAGCACCGATGCTTTTTATGGAAAGATGACCAGGGACTTTGACATTAACCCATATAACTACGCACTAAATACCAGTCGCGCATTGACTGCCTATATGGAGAACGGGGACCTCGAATATTTTACACGAAACTACGCACCTTTTAATATCCTCAATGAGCTGCAAAATAATACCTTAAAGCTCTCCGTCTTGGATCTGAAATTACAAGGCAACCTGTCTTACAAGATTACCAAACATCTTAGATACGATTTCCTGGGCGCTATCAGGTATGCCAAAACCAGCCAGGAAGACCTGGTGAATGAAAATGCCAATAAGGCGCAGGCATACAGGGCAGCGGCTAATGCTGTTATTGCAAATGCCAACCGCTTCCTGTATAAGGATCCGGATAACCCCAACGCTTTCCCGCAGATTGTATTACCCGCAGGAGGGTTTTATAACAGGAACGAAAATTCACTGACCAACTATAACTTTAGGAATAGCCTGAACTATACGGAAACATTCGGCAAACATGATCTGAATGTATTGGTAGGACAGGAAGTTAAATACGCCAACAGGCAGAACGCGTTAAACACCGGGTACGGTTACCAATACGATTATGGTGGCAGCGTACTCCCCAATTACCTTGCGTTTAAACAGGCCAGTGAAGCCAACCTTCCGTATTTTGGCATGCAGCAAACGTATGATCGCTATGCTGCCTTTTATGCCACCGCCGGGTATACCTACAATAATCGCTATAATTTTACCGGAGCGGTGCGCACTGATGGTTCCAATCGTTTGGGAAAGTCGCCCTCTGCCCGTTGGTTGCCTACCTGGAGTTTGAGTGGCGCCTGGAACCTGGACCAGGAAAATTTCCTGAAAGATGCCGGGAAATTGAACATGCTTAAGCTGCGCGCCAGTTACGGACTGACGGCAGATTTAGGATCTGCTACCAATTCAGCGGCAATACTGAAAGCCCAGAATACTTACCGTCAGTATGCGCGGGTAATCGAATCAGGTATCCAGATTGTTGACCTTGAGAACGCTGATCTTACCTGGGAAAAACAATACTCACTGAACGTGGGGGTAGACGCCGCATTTTTTAATAACAGGCTCACCACAAGCATTGATCTCTACAGGAAAAAAGGGTTCGACCTGATTGCAGGAATAAAAACTTCCGGCATAGGCGGTCAGGACGTAAGAGTAGCCAATTATGCTGACCTGAGCTCAAAGGGTGCAGAAGTAACCATCGGTGCTGACATCATCCGTAGCACGGATATAGGATGGAAAACGAACCTCACCTTCGGCTACAACAAGAACGAAATTACCAACGCCAAAAATACCCCTATTATATTTGACCAGGTAAAACCGGAAGGAGGGAACAAAGAAGGCTATCCCGTAAGCAGCCTTTTCTCCCTCAACTACAAAGGCCTGGAAAATAATACAGGGATTCCATTGTTTGTAAATGAAGCGGGAGTTGTTTCCCGTAAAGTAAATTTACAGGATATAGAAACTAAATACCTGGTATATGAAGGACCGGTAGATCCGCCTGTTACAGGAGGATTCTCTAATACATTCCGCTACAAAAGTTTATCGCTGAATGTATTACTTACCTACCAGGCCGGAAATAAAATCAGGCTGAACCCTGTATTTAAATCTACTTACTCCGATCTGGATGCATTTCCCCGGGAATTCCTGGACCGCTGGTCACTATCGGGTGATCAGAAAGTAACAAACGTGCCGTCTATTCTTGATGCGCTCACCAATTACCGAATGACAGATGCTTATCCTTACAACAACTATAACTACTCTTCCGCAAGGGTGGCAGATGGAGGATTTATACGGGTTAAATATGTGGCGCTGAGTTATGTATTACCTCCCCGTATGATTAAAAATATCGGTTTAAATAACCTGTCGCTTACTGCATCGGCCAGCAATCTCTGGTTGTTGTATTCCGACAGTAAACTGAGAGGACAGGATCCGGAGTTTTTCAACGCCGGAGGTGTTGCGCAGCCGCTGCAACGTCAATTGGTGATGTCATTAAAAGTTGGTTTGTAAGGATTTCTTAAAAGAACTATTATGATGAAAAATATTATAAAAGCAGGTGTATTGATGTGTACCGGCATGGTGTTACTGACTGCGTGCAATAAATACCTGGAAGTAGACCCGGATAACAGAACCACCCTCGATACGCCCGATAAAGTGGCGCAAATGCTAACATCTGCCTACCCGGATCAGGACTATATTTGTTTTAGTGAGTCGATGTCTGATAACGCTGGAGACAGAGGACATTCCGGTAACCAGTATAGTGGTGATCTGCGTGTAAACATAAATGCCTACAAGTTCAATGACTATGCCAGTACTGACCCAGGCTCTCCGGATGTTTACTGGCAAGGTTGTTATAAGGCTATTGCCGCTGCAAACCAGGCGTTGGATGCTATCAATAAAGCAACTAACCAGACTGCCTATATTCCTTATAAAGCGGAAGCTTTGTTGGCGAGGGCTTATGCGCATTTTATGTTGGTGACTTTTTTTTCGAAAGCTTATGATGTTGCCACCGCTGCTACTGATCCCGGTATTCCTTACATGCTGGCGCCTGAAAAAACCATTAATGCAAAGTATGAAAGAAAAACAGTGAAGTATGTGTACGAAATGATTGAAAAGGATTTGACCGAAGGATTACCGTTAATCAACAACAGCGCATATAAAGTACCATCTTTCCATTTTAATAAAGCTGCCGCAAATGCTTTTGCCGCCCGGTTCTATTTGTTTAAGAAAGATTATGCCAAAGTACTGAATTATTCCAGCCAGGTTTTTCCCGGTAATAATTTCGGAGACTATCTTCGCCCGCTGAATACTACTTTCAATATCGCTACACGCGCGGAAAGAGAAGCCGCGTTTACAAGCCCTGACACAAAAGCCAACCTGCTGTTAGCTACTGCAAATTCCGTATGGGGACGAGCTTGGATCGGATATCAATATGGATTAAATGCTGCCATTTCAGGTAAAATATTTTTTTCCGGGAATATTGCCAGGGGATCGTTGGCCTATAATGTGTTTTATTTTGGATCTAACAATAATGACCAAGGCAACGAAAAATGGAAGGAGAATTTTGTTTATACCAGCGCAGATGTTGGCAACCCTTATATATATGTTCCGTTGTTTACTGCAGAAGAAGTACTGTTTAACCATGCAGAAGCAAGTGCACGAACCGGTGATTTTAGTACCGCAATGGCAGATTTGAATACCTATTACAGTACACGGGTAATTAACTATGATCCCGCTCTTAACGGCGTCACCTTAGATAAAGTAACGGCTTATTATAACAAGGCAGCAGATCCATTGGGCGCAACTGTCCAGGCAATCCTGGATGTACGCAGAAGCGAGTTTATGCAGGAAGGAATGCGATGGATGGATATCCTCAGAAATAAGCTCCCGCTTACACATATAGATGATAAAGGCGCCATTATCAATATCAGCGCAGATGATCCGAGGAAAGTGTTGCAAATTCCACAGGAGGCGCAAGCTAATGGATTGGCGCCTAATCCCAGGTAGCCAATGACGATTCATGCCTGTCTGACGATGTGGTGCGTATTGAAATAATATATACAACTGATTAAATCTTTAAGAATGAAATATTTAAAGTCATTCATATCGCTGGTAATAATTGCTTGTGTGGTTATTGCCTGTAACAAAAAGGAAACGCTGGACACCAATATTACCGGTTTGGGCGGTGATTCCTGGATACAAAGCCCCATTGATAAGTGGCTGTACGACTCTATGATAAAGCCCTATAATATAGAAATGAAATATAAATGGGATCAGTCAGAATTTGATAAGAGTTTGATCCTGGTGCCACCCACGGAGAATACCGTGATCCCGGTAACACAGGATATCATCAGTATTTGGATTACTCCGTACAACAAAACTTCCGGCGACAGTACCTTCATGAAAATAAATACACCGAAGCAGATCATGCTGTCCGGAAGTATTGCCTTGCAGAGTAACGGCAATGCCGTAGCCGGACTGGCTGAAGGTGGACTCAAAATCCTGTTGTTTGGTATTAATTCATATAGCCGTAAAGATAGCGGAAGAGTGGCTGATATGGCGCACCTGATCCACCATGAATACACGCATATCTTAAATCAAAAGAAAAATTACCCGATAGCGTTTAACAAGGTAACACCGGATGGTTATACCGGTAACTGGAGTGCTTTGCCTCCGGAGGATAACTCCTGGACACGGGGATTTGTGACCAACTACGCCCGGAAAGAACCCGGGGAAGATATTGCTGAACTGGTATCAACCATGTTGGTAATGGGGCGTGCGCGTTACGATTATACGCTTTATCACCCCTTCCCGGAATATCCCGACAGCCTTAATAATCCAACCGGCATCAGTTTATTAAGAGCAAAGGAGAAGATTGTAGTGGATTATTTCAGAGATGCCTATAACCTTGATTTCTATAGTTTGCAAACCGCCGTACAGCAACAGATCTATAATGTGTTGCATCGATAGGCAGTTAGTTTTTACACTATAAATTTTACAGAGATGATTAAATATCTGGTATATATATTATTGGTTGCGATGGTCGTTACTTCTTGTAAAAAGGATCTCCATTCATCCGTTTTTGATCAATCTGCTGACCAACGGCTGAATAAAGTCCTGGCAGATTATCAATCTATCCTGGTAGCAGCGCCATACGGCTGGGTCGCAAAGGTAGTGCCCAATCCCGAACAAAATAACAATGTGTATGCATTCTGGTTTAAGTTCAATGATAGCAACCGGGTAGTTTCCCGCTGGCAAAATCAGCCGTCTTTAAGCAGCAGTTACCGGCTTAAAGCATTACAGCAACCCGAGTTAATATTTGATACTTATACCTATCTGCACCTGTTGGCTGATCCGGAGCAAAAAGTACCCGGCGCACAACTTGGCACAGGACTGAAATCAGATTTTGAACTTGAAATTATTTCCGGCAGCGCAGACAGCTTTGTGTTAAAAGGGAAATATAACGGATCTGATATCACCATGTCACGGGCTGCAGCAAAAGATACCTCCGGCGCCATCGTTCTTCCCGGGTATCTGCTGGCGGGTAATTATAAGTCAACTTCAGTACGTACCGGGTACAAAACAACACAAGCTGCGGGAATAATCGCCAATACCTGGAAGTTCGACGACGTTAAAGCAGCCAATCCCCTGAAATTTGCAGGTACTGTGAGTATTGATTACAGCGATCTTGGCGGCTCCGGCTGGCAGTATAACATTTTTGTGAAAGACAACACAACTAAAGACGTCACCATTACTATCAATGCAGTGATGCAGAGCCAGATAAAGGAAGGCTCCTTTAAAATACTGGACCAATCTTATGACCCGGCAAGCGGGCGCATATACATAAAAACATTTTATACCAATTCCGCCGGCGCGGATCGTGTTAATGAGGAAATACTTCTCCGGCAGTAACTGCCGGAGATGCATGTGGCTTCATCATAAATCACGAATATGGTTGATAACAGAGGCGGCAGCATTACTGCTGCTGCAATTTAAATTTTCCCTGGAAGAAGCGGTTGTTGGTTATTTAATAAGGTATCCTGGCTTCAAGACCCAGGGGATGCAAGGCAGGATTGGCCTGTAAAGCCTTGGCCGGTATCTCCAGCGTATAACCCGGATCGTTTTTCCGAAGTACAAATTGTTGCAAGGGTTGAACCCGTTGATTGGTAACCGGTGTGAAGTAGTGGATCATTGCCGGACTGTTGGTTCGTCTCAGATCAAACCAGTTGTGCAATTGAAAGGCCAGTTCCTTTCTGCGCTCCGCCAGTACTTCCGAAAGCAGGGAAGGCTTACTCGTCAATGTATTTCTGATGACACTTTTCACGCGATTATTTTTTAACAGGTCAATATCAGCTTGCGCTTTACCGGTTTCACCCAGGTGTGCATTTGCTTCGGCCCTGTTAAGATAAGCTTCCGCTGTACGAAACGAGAAACAGTAAATGTTACCGGCGGTGTTGAATGTTTTTGGGATGATCGTTTTGTTGTTATCATAAAAATAACCGGCTAACCGTTGATCGGTGGCGCTGTACAATTGCAGAAGCTCCGGGGAAACGGTAAAGCCATAGCTATTTCCATCTCCAAAAATATTAAACACATCAGGATTCAAATCATTGTAGAAAGTATATATCACCTCTGGATTACTAACCCCCAAAAGACTGGAATAAAAATCAGACCTAGTATTGTTTTGATTAGTGATATCATTCAATACAGGTTTGATTTCCAGGCATTTTCCCGCAAATGTGGCAGCCAGCTCCCAATGCTGAAGATAGAGATGTATCCTTGACAGTAGCAGGTAAACTGCAGCAGCAGAATAGTGATAAATACTGCCTGATTTTCCGGATGCCTGTACATAGCTGAGGGCATTGTTGAGGTCTTCCAGTATCTGATTGTAAACAACATGTACCGGGCTTCTCGGAAGCGCGGTATTGACTAAAGCACTGCTTGTTTGCAGTGGTACACCCATGGAATCAGCATTGTTTGCAGGATCATAAGGTGTGCCCCAGATGTTTATAAGATAATAGTAAGCCAGCGCCCTGGAAAAATGTGCTTCCCCCAGTAAAAATTGTCTGGAAGAAAGATCCCCCTGGATCTCGTTTCCCTCATCAGTAATAATGTTGCAAACTTTTATAATTCTATATAATCCCAACCAGGTATTATTCAGGATAGCAGAAGGCGTATGTCTTTCATCATATTGGGCATCGTATATATTCTGCCAGGTGTAAAACGCA
Organism: Chitinophaga hostae; assembly: GCF_018224885.1. GTDB lineage: Bacteria > Bacteroidota > Bacteroidia > Chitinophagales > Chitinophagaceae > Chitinophaga > Chitinophaga hostae. Next base: position 58,786 of record NZ_JAGTXB010000022.1, read on the forward strand.
GAGTAAGGACCTTTTTCATCTACCGGGGGGGTAGGGCCGGCACTTTCGGTTACATCTGCTGTCATCATATCAAGGAAGTAAAGAGACAGGTCGCTGTTGGCCGACAAGTTCCTGCTCCATCCCTCACCGTTAAGCATTTCCGTATAATCTGCTACTGTTTTTGGCGTACGCAGATTATCGGCAGGTGTATCCAGGTATTTTTTACAACCACTGGAGATGCAGGTGACGGTAAGCAGGCAGATGATATATTTCAAGTGTATAATTTTCATCAATGTTAAAAATTTACGTCCATGCCAAATGTCAGAGAAGGCCGCCTGGGCATTGTTCCGGCAGGCAGTTCCGGATCCTGGCCATTCAGCTTTTTACTCGCCAGTAACAATACATCATGTACCTGTGTGTAGCAGGAGATATCTTTAAACAACTGTTTGCCGGTTTTACGTGAACGGATAGTGTGTTGCAGGGAGAGTGTGGAAAGACTTACATGGCTGCCATTAACAGTCCGGATATCGCTATTGTTATACATCTCTGATGGAAGGGTTGACATCAGGTAAAGCGGAAGTGTTCCATTAAGGTATTGCATAGTGGCAGCGTCAAAGCGATAATATTGTACGGGAGACATTGTAATGGGATCAACCAGGTAAACGCCGGATTGGTTGCCCATACGAGGTATGTCGGTTGTTTTTTCATCGCCGGGTTGCTTCCAGCGTTTCTCAATAGCGGTGGAGGTATTTTCAGCCGGGTTGGGTATAAATCCTCCGCTTCCGTAAAGGCTGATCAGCCGCTGTTTATAGCCCAGTTTTACCCGGAAGATAGCTGTAAGAACCCAGTTGCGATACCTGAGATTGGTGGAAAAACTGCCATCTATTAAAGGAAGACGACTTCCCACGGGAACAAAAACATTGGCGTAATATTCGGCCACTGTAGGCTGAACGGTGTAGTCTTTGTCATAAATTCCCCGGAAAGTAGGATACCCGTCTTTGTTGAGTCCTGTAAATTTATAGGCATACATCATATTAGGATCACTTCCCGATTTGATAATGTTTCCGTTCAGATACTGTTGCTGATTGCCTATAATGCCAGGGTCCGTGAAATTGGTTTGTAAGATACGGGTTTTGTTAAAGGAAAGATTGGTGCCCACATTCCATCGCCAGTTGTGCTGCTGAATGATCTGCCATTGAATACCAGCCTCTATACCATGGTTGACCATACCCGCGCTGTTATACATGCCGGAATTAATACCGTTTTCTTCGGCCAGGTCTATATTGGCCAGCAGGTCCCTGCTTTGTTTATGATATACTTCCACCGTTCCATATAACCGGTTGTTAAAAAAAGAAAAGTCAATGCCTGCATTAAACACATATGTTTTTTCCCAACGTAATCCGGGATTAGAGAAAGCGGTTACAGTGGCCTGATCGTCTCCGGATATCGCGTTCCGCGATGAATTGGAAATAGACAAATTAGGCGATTTTATTTCCGGGAACCCGATATTATATCCGTAAGACATGCGGAGCGCCAGCAGGTTGTCTGCATGCATACTTTTCCTTATCAGCGGCTCGTCCAGGATACTCCATTTTACAGCGGCCGCCCAGGTTCGCTGCCAGGTTTTGTTGCCATATTGAGCAAAATAATTGGCGCCATCCTGACGAACGTTAAAATTAAAAGTATACCTGTCCTTATAGGAGTATACCAGCATACCATACCAGCTGGTTTGCCGGTATCTGTTTATTATTTCTTCCGCAGGACGGATACCGGAATAAGGGAAAAAGGTTTTATACATGGGATATTGATCCGCATCAGGCGGATGCGCCACCTTTCCGCTATCCGGGTAATATCCAAGTATAAAAAGTTTGTTGATATCGTATTTTGATTGTCTTAATTCATTTCCGGCCAGCAACTGTATATAGTGAAAAGGCGCTTTGAAGTTATATTCCAGGGAATGACGGATGGTATAGTCATGTTGCCGGGTTGCTGTTTCCTGGTATTCGCCTCCGGCAGGCAGAATGATATTTCGTTTTGCAGCATCGCTGTACGACATGCCCGGGGCCAGCCCCAGCCGGTATTTGGCGGCAATATAGCTGGTTTGCCCGCCGGCATAACTGCTGTTTTGTGATCCTGACGTTCCCAGCCCGTATAGCCCGTGAAGTTTAAAGGAGCGAAGAAATGTCCAGTCTGCATGAACAACTGCTTTGTAGGTGTTCACCCATGTTTGGGTATGGCTGTTCTCCATTTCTGAAACAATGTTGGATAGTGCCAGCTGGGACGTATCCATTACGTAATTGGGCAGCGACCAGTTAGGGGCAAAGGGTGAGGCACTGTAATACATCCGCTGTTGCCCCTCGGTATAGGGCAAACTCCTGGAGGTATTGTAAGCATATTGGTAAGGATTGATCTGATAAGGATAGGTACCGGCTTGCCGGGCGCCGGATAACTTGATCCCTGCCTGCAATCCCGGGATAGGATGATAGGTGAGGCCGAGCATCCCGGAATATTGCCTGGCTTCTGTGAAGATGGCCGGCCCTTTCTGACTGGCATAGCCCATAGATAAATAATACGCAGTTTTGCGCCCTCCTCCGTTTACGGATAAATGATAGTTTTGCGTAACGCCGTTATTGAACAGGATATCAAACCAGTCTGTATTCATGGATCCATACCCAGCCTGCAGTTCCGTTAGTTTTTCTTTACTCATAGTCCCGTTAAGAAAACGGGTATAATCCCGCTCAAATCCCGGGGGAAGAATACCATTTGAAAAAGGTAATTTTTCATCTATGATTTCTTTTGATAATGCCATCTTCTGGGAAGCATTCATGCGGTTCAATTGACGATAGCCTGGCCGGAAGATAATATTGGTCATTTGCGAAAAGGTAACCTCCGGTGCCTTATGCAACGTCCCGTTACGGGTAGTAACCAGGATTACACCGTTACCGCTGTTTACGCCGTATAATGCCGTTGCCGCTGCATCCTTCAGGATGTCTATTTGTTTGATGTCTTTTGGATTCAGGCCTATGACCGGACTGGTCATCAGGTTCACGTCGTCCAGTGAATTTACATTTGCAGCATCCAGCTTCACCGGGGGATTGCTGATGATGCCATCAATCACCCACAACGGTTCCCGGTTCCCCAATAGCGTGGCTGTTCCACGTAGCCTTATTTTAGGCGCTGCTCCCGGATTGGTACTGTTTATATTGATAGACAACCCAGGTACTTTGCTTTGCAACATGTTGTCTACCGAGAGCTGATCATTGCGATCCAGGCTGCTGGCCAATATGTTGGTTACTGATGCGGCGGAATATTTTTGTTTAACTTTTGAATACCCGTTTACCACTACCTCGTTAATCGAAGTGAGCGCAGGCTGCAGGGAGATTGACAGGAACGCAGCGCCGTTAACGGATACCTGCTTCGTTTGCATGCCCATATAGTATACCTGTAATGTTGCGTGCAACGGCACGCTAAGATGGAATATACCGGTAGTATCAGTGCTTGTGCAGTTGTTGCTTCCCTTTTCAATGACAGTGGCTTGTGGCAAAGGTGTTCCATTTACGTCTGATATCCGGCCGGTAATCTCGCCTGCCGTTAGCGCATTATCTTTATTATTGGTTGGTACAATAGCGATAATACCATTTGTATGAACAATGCTCAGTCCCCGGTCTTTTAACAGGAGTTGCAGTATGTTGTCAACAGTTTCATTGTCCACTTGCAGACTTACGGCGGGAAGCTTTTTAATTTCCTCTGTGTTGTAAAAAAAAGTAGCGCCGGTTTTTTCAGTGATCAGCGCTAAAATGTTGATGACATGTTTATGCTTTACATGAATTGAAATGCGCGGGGATTGGGCATTGGCAGTCAATGCAAATAAACAGATGAGAAAACAAAATGAACATTTCAGGTATGTTGGCAGGGACAGATGTAACCAGCCCTTCAAAAAACAATTGGATGGGTGCATCAAATTTATGCGATAATGATGGATAACAAAAGAACGCGCTCACCTGCTGGCTGTCATTGCACTGCTCTGAACAAAATCTCCTCCCGACCCTGAAAGATAAATAATTATTATTTTATTTCAATGGTATGGTGTAAGGTATCCACATTGAAATTAATCTTAGTAGCAGTGGTTGCTTTTATCAATTCCAGCAACGGGGAAATACTTTCGGGCTTTGGCATCAATGGAACATTATAGTGAAATTGGTTGAATTGCCTGTTCGTAAATATAATCCTGTAACCATAACGCAGCCCTAGTTGCTTCATTAAATCATCAAATGCAATGTCTGTAAATGAAATCTGACCTGATTTCCAGGCCAGGGCATTTTCCGCGCTGCCGGTGCTTACGTGCACCACGCCGGTGAGGGTATCATACACCGCCTGCTGCCCGGGCAGCAGGTATTGCATAGTGGCAGATTGATGGGCGATTCCAACAGCGATTTTACCCTGTGTCAGGGTGGTGATGATCTGTCTGCCATAAGCATTTATATTAAATGAAGTTCCCAGTACCTGCACTACCTGGCTATTCACTTTAACAATGAATGGTTGCTGTGTATTGGCCGCAATTTCAAAATAGGCTTCCCCGTTCATTTCTACTATTCTTTGGCTGCCGGTAAAAGCCGGTAAATAATGTAAACGGGAACCCGCATTCATCCATACTTTACTGCCGTCGGGTAATACAACGGGTTGTGTATTGTTCGCCGGTGTGTCTTGCGTGATATAATCAGGTGCGTCGTTAGCCGGAAGACTTTTTTGTTTAAAAAACAACCATGCCGAAGCAGTGATGGCAAGCGGTATAAAAATAGCAGCAGCATAGCGAATGGCTTTACGCCACATAGGAACTGCAGGAGCAGCTGTCGCCGGCAGTGATAGACGAGCTTTAAGTTGCTTAAGATCTTCAGCTGTATTTACCCCTTCCCAACCCTTCAGCTCACCTGCCTGTGAACGGATAGCCATTATTTCTTTTAAAAGCTCCAATTCTTCGTTGCTCATTTCTCCGGCAGATACAGGTGATCCGCTTTGCTCATTAAGCAAATAATGGATCTTTTCCCAATCGATCTCCGTGTTTTTTCTATGCTTACCCATTATATTGTATTATGACAGTTGAAAAGGAAAAAAGGGTGACTCCCCAGATAGAAGCTTGCTAAAACAAGGATGGAGGTAATTTCACAATGCTGTCTCAGGAACAGGTAGGCCTTTCTGATTTGTGTTTTTACCGTATTAATGGAAATATTCATTTGTGCGGCTATCTCCAGGTACTTTAAACCATCTATAGCGCTCATGGTAAAAATCCTGCGCCGCTGTTCCGGTAATTGGTTGATGGCTTTTAAAAGTTTTATACTGTAATTTTCATTTTCCACGTTTCCGGGTTGCAGATCATCCCCGCTATAAAACATCCTTTCAATTCCGGGCTGATGCCGTAGCCTTACCTGCTCACTTTCAAGATAGTTAAGACACCTGTTTTTAATGGAAACATAGGCATAGGCCTCAAAATTATCAGGCTGCCCCTGGTGTAAATATTTCTCCCAGTATTTCACAAAAAAATCCTGCACGATATCCTTTGCTGCGTCATTGTTTTTGACAATACTATAAGCAAACTGACAGAGTACTTCGTAATACTTATTAAATAAATATTCCAGCCGGATTTGACTAAGACTTGTATTGCTCATATTATCGCTAACACTAAAATGGCGTTGGAATTACTGCGTTTGTAGTAATCTTTTCATTAGTAAATATAAATGATATAAGCATATGACAGCTACGAATTCAAATTATGGTAAGAGGGGCGTGGAACGCGAAATGAATTACAGGAGGAAATAAAAACAAAAAAGGACAAACCTGAGTTTGTCCTTTTCGTGCCCAGAACTGGATTCGAACCAGCACATCCTTGCGAACGCTGCGACCTGAACACAGTGCGTCTACCAATTTCGCCATCTGGGCATCGCATTCTCCCCGTTAAGGGATTGCAAAAGTAAGCGTTTTTTTAAATCCACCAAATTTTTTTTCAGCACGCAAAAAAAAATCGCGCAAAGCAACAACGGCCCTGCGCGATCTTTTACAAAAAACTTTATTATACCGCTATATTAAACTCACGCAGCGTATCATTTAAGCTTGTTTTCAGATCGGTGGATGCTTTACGCTGACCAATAATCAACGCACAGGATACCTGGTATTCGCCCGCAGGGAATTTCTTGGTGTATGTACCCGGAATAACCACGCTGCGCGCCGGTACGCGACCCTTGTATTCTATCGGTTCGCTGCCACTTACATCAATGATTTTGGTAGACTGTGTCAGCACCACGTTGGCGCCAAGTACCGCTTCTTTTTCAACTACAACGCCTTCCACTACAATGCAGCGGGAACCTACAAAGCAACCATCTTCAATGATCACCGGGCTGGCCTGCAGGGGTTCCAGTACGCCGCCAATACCCACGCCGCCACTCAGGTGTACATGTTTACCGATCTGTGCGCAGGAGCCTACGGTAGCCCAGGTATCTACCATGGTGCCTTCATCTACATAGGCGCCAATGTTTACATACGATGGCATCAGGATACAACCTTTGGCAATATAAGCGCCATAGCGGGCTACCGCATGCGGCACTACTCTTACTCCCAGGTCTTTATAGTTCGACTTCAATCTCATTTTATCATAGAACTCAAATGGAGGTACTTCCATTGTTTCCATTGGTTGTATGGAGAAATACAGTAAGATGGCCTGTTTTACCCACTCATTCACCTGCCAGCCGTTGGCTGTTGGCTCCGCAACTCTCAGATGTCCTTTATCTACTGCTTCTATAACCGCTTTTACTGCATCTGTGTACTGTGTCTCCTGTAAGAGGCCGCGATCAGCCCAGGCAGCCAGTATTTGTTGTTGTAAATCCATTGTCGTTTTTTTTGCAAACATAATACCTGGAAAGGATAATTTCGAATAACCAACCGCCGAATTCCGGAAATCTTATCAGATATACGTATTTCGCCATTCGTAATTCGTAATTTTGCCTTTTCGTCTGAAGCAGGTGCATTATGAAAATAGGATTCGACGCCAAGCGCGCGTTTCAGAACAATACAGGTTTAGGTAACTATAGCCGTACGCTCATCTCTTCTCTGGTAAAGGATTTTCCGGAGGAAGAGTACTACCTGTTTGCCCCTAAGCAAACTACCATGTACAACCTCAGTACCCAACCGGAATTGCACGTGGTACTGCCCCAACAGCCGCTGTACCGCTGGTTTAAATCCGCCTGGCGCAGCCGCTTTGTGGTAAAGGATCTGCTCCGTTATCATATCGGTCTTTACCATGGCCTTAGTCATGAATTGCCCTTTGGTATTCATAAGAGCGGTATCCGCTCCGTAGTGACCATGCACGACCTTATCTTCGAAAGATACCCGGAGCAGTACAACCCGGTTGATGTGCTTACTTACCGCCGTAAAGCCCGCTACGCCTGCCTGCACGCAGATAAGGTAGTGGCCATCAGCGAGCAGACAAAGCAAGACCTGGTTACTTATTATCATACACCGGCCCACAAAATAGAAGTAGTTTACCAAAGCTGTGACCCTGCCTTCGGTATCAGGTATCCGGATGAAGATATCGCCGCCATGGGCGCAAAATACCAACTGCCTTCCCAGTATTTTCTGTATGTGGGTTCCCTCATCGAAAGAAAAAACCTGATGGGCATTGTAACGGCCATGAATACACTAAAAGGTACTTTAGACCTGCCACTGGTAGTATTGGGCAATGGGAGCGGGTACAAGAAAAAAGTACAGGCATACCTGGAAACCAACGGCCTTACACAACAGGTAGTTTTCCTGAATGACCATGTACGTCTCGAAAACAGCGAACTGCCACTGTTATACCAGGGCGCCATGGCGTTGGTGTATCCCTCCATTTTTGAAGGCTTTGGTATTCCCATCCTGGAGGCCCTCTGGAGCCGCACACCGGTGATCACTTCCCATGGTTCCTGTTTTGCAGAAACTGCCGGAGATGCCGCCCTCTATGTGGACCCTATGGACCCGGGCGCCATTGCCAATGCGATGAAACAGGTGGTATACAATCCATCACTGGTAAAACAGATGCAGGAAAAAGGATGGCAACACGCACAACAATTTACACCGGAAAAATGCGCGGCTGCCATGATGAAAGTATATCAGCAACTCAATAATCAAAAATAACGGATCAACATGTTTGAAGATGATATCAGTGCGGCCATGCCCGTACTGCGTAACGGCGGACTAATCCTTTATCCTACAGATACCATCTGGGGCATCGGCTGCGATGCTACCAGTGAAGCGGCAGTGCAGAAAGTATATGAACTCAAAAAACGCAGTGAAAGCAAAAGCCTGGTAATATTATTGGCAGATGTAAAAGACCTGTTGCATCATATCGCCAATCCAAGACCCGATATCGCCGATATGATCGCTGGTTTTACCCGCCCTACTACCGTGATCTATGAAGGAGCCCTGGCCCTGGCCCCCAATGTGATCAACGAAGACGGCAGCATTGCCATCCGCATCGTGAAAGACCCCTTCTGCCGCCACCTGATAAAGCGACTCCGCAAACCCCTGGTATCCACTTCTGCCAACATCAGCGGAGAACCCTCTCCGTCCCGCTTCAGCGAAGTGTCTGCAGCCATCCGTAACGGAGTGGACTATACAGTAAAATACCGGCAGGATGAAGCCGCAAACCACCTCGCCTCCAGGATCATCAGGATAAACAAAGACGGTTCAATAGCGATAATCCGGGATTAAAAACGTTTATTTATTACATTTGCGCCCTGGTTTCAGCGAAAGGAATAAATTTAACAGGAATATTTTTATATGATCAGCAGTAAGCCGTTGGACATACCCTGCTCCCTGCAGGAAAGAAAAGTGCTGGAAAAGATAGCATTGGCCGCCCATGAACTGGGGGTGCCCGCCTATCTGATCGGTGGCTTTGTGCGGGATAAACTGTTGGGACGGAAAACAAAAGATATGGACATTGTGTGTGTAGGCGATGGTATTGCCCTCGCACATAAGGTCGCAGAAAGCTTAGGCAACAACATTCCCGTTAGCTTCTTTAAAACCTATGGCACCGCCCAGGTAAAATGGAACGAACTCGAAATTGAATTCGTTGGCGCCCGCAAAGAAAGCTACCGGCAGGAATCACGCAACCCCGAAGTATCCGCAGGTTCCCTGCAGGACGACCAGAACCGCCGCGATTTTACCATTAATGCAATGGCTATCAGCCTGAAAGATATGGACTATGGTTCCCTGCTCGACCCATTCGATGGCATCGGCGACCTTGACCGGAAAATAATCCGTACCCCGCTGGAGCCGGCACAAACTTTCAGCGATGATCCCCTGCGTATGATGCGCGCCATCCGGTTTGCATCACAACTGCAATTTACCATCGAAGCAACCGCTTTTACCGCCATCCGGGAAAACGCAGAACGCATCCGCATCATCTCCCAGGAAAGGATCACCGACGAGTTTAATAAAATTATGCTCTCCCCAAAACCTTCTGTAGGCCTCGACCTGCTCTATAAAGCAGGCCTGCTGAAAATCATTTTCCCCCAAATGATCGATATGGTGGGGGTAGAGATGTATGAAGGAAAGGGGCATAAAGATAATTTTTATCATACCTTGCAGGTAGTAGATAATATTGCGGAAAATACCCGCGACCTATGGCTCCGCTGGGCTGCACTGTTGCATGATATCGGTAAACCCGCAACAAAAAAATTTGAACCAGGTCATGGCTGGACTTTTCATGGACACGATGCGGTAGGAGGTAAAATGGTACAACGTATTTTTACCCGGATGAAATTACCGCTGAGTGATAAAATGAAATTGGTAAAAAAATTAGTAGAATTACACCTGCGACCCATCAGCCTCACCAAAGAGAATATAACAGACTCGGCTATCCGCAGATTATTATTCGATGCCGGAGATGATATCGAAGGCCTTATGATGCTCTGCGAAGCGGATATCACCTCGAAAAATAAAGCCAAGGTAAAAAGATACCTGGAAAATTTTGAACTGGTCCGCAAACGACTGAAAGAAGTAGAGGAGAGCGACCGGATCCGCAACTGGCAACCACCTGTCACCGGCGAAATGATCATGGACACATTTGGTCTGAAACCCGGCAGGATTGTTGGTGAACTGAAAAGCGCCATCAGGGAAGCTATCCTCGACGGCGAAATCCCCAATACCTATGAAGCAGCATACGCTTTTTTATTGGAAAAAGCCGGCGCATTGAATCTTACCCCGGTTAAATAAAATTGGTAATTTTACAGTGCCATAATAGATATTCACTAGCATTTTGGAGCTACCGTTAACAGCGGCCGTTTAAAACATTATATAACTTATAACCTTTTTGTCATGCCGGTTTTGAAATTCAGAGTTTACTGGGAAGAAGATGAAAGTGTCTACAGGGACATTGCCATTAAGCCGAATCAGACGTTCTTATTATTTCACCAAGCAATTTTGCTGGCATTCGAATTTGATTCAAAACATAAAGCTACCTTTTTCCGTAGCAACGATAACTGGCAACGTGGCCGCGAAATTATCCTGGAAGCAGATAATCAGCCCCGTAAAGCAGAACCCCTGCTCATGGCCGACACCATGATCGCAGCTGCTGTAAAAGACCCTAATCAGAAATTCATTTACCTGTACGACTTTGCCAAAAACTGGTCTTTCCTCGTAGAACTGATCGGCGTTTCCAAAGATGAAAACAGTAAAATAGTATATCCTGCCTGCGTTCGCAAAGAAGGCCTGGCACCCAGTCAATATGGCACAAAAGGCCTCGTTGGTGATAAACTGGTGGAAATGGAGGAAAAATACGACCTCAACAAAGAAGGTATGGATGCCGACGGATTCGGAGAGGAAGGAGAAGAAAGCGACGCTATGGGCAGCGATGGTGCAGAAGAATTCGGCAGTGAAGAAGACAACAGCTTTTAAAACAATAATTACGAATTTCAAATTACGAATTACGGATTTGCAGATAGATGGTTAAGCGAAAGGTCATTCGCTATTATCTAGCCGCAAATCCGTAATTCGTAATTGGTCATTCGTAATTCCTAATTCCATCACACACGTATGCAAAAGACTGTCATCATTATCGCAGGACCAACAGCCTCCGGCAAAACCGCTTTGTCTGTACAAATGGCGCAAAGCTTCCAAACAGCTGTGATCTCTGCGGATTCCAGGCAATGCTACCGGGAAATCAGCATCGGTACGGCAAAGCCATCCACGGAAGAACTGGCGGCAGTTCCGCACTACTTTATCGATTCACACAGCATAAAGGAAGAGGTCAATGCAGGCATTTACGAAAAACTCGCCCTGCAATACGCCGCTGAGATATTCGAAAAAAATGAGGTCGCCGTGATGTGCGGCGGCACCGGTCTTTATATCAGGGCCTTCGCCGAAGGCATCGACGATATGCCTCCCATCGCACCCGGCATCCGCACCCACCTCAACGAACAATTTGCACGCAATGGCATTTCCTGGCTGCAACAACAACTGCAGGAACGCGACCCGGGATTCTATGCTACCGCCGAAACCCAGAACCCCCAACGACTGATCCGCGCACTGGAAGTGTTAAACGCCACCGGCAAATCCATTACCACCTTCCGCAGCGCTACCCGCTCCCCACGCGATTTCAGGATCATTAAAATAGGTATCACCCCTCCCAAAGAAATCCTGCATCAGCACATCCATCACCGCGTTGATCACATGATCCACGCCGGCCTCGTGGAAGAAGTAAGATCGGTACTCCCTTACCGCGAACACAACGCATTACGCACTGTCGGCTACCAGGAAATCTTTAGCTTCCTCGACGGATACATCTCCCTCGACCAGGCCATCGATGATATCAAAACACATACCCGCCAGTACGCAAAACGGCAACTCACCTGGTTCCGGAAAGACCCCGCCTTTCAATGGTTCGACGGCCGGCAAACAGATGAAATTATTGCCCATGTAAAGCAACAACTGTCCTGAGCCAACCATCGCACCTCCTTGCTTTCCCTTCTCCCGGAAAATATAATTACGGACATTCTTTGTGCTAAAACCGAACAATTATTATTTATACGTCATGTATAAATATTTTATTTTTAGGGAGATGATATCATGGCATTTTGTTAGCTGCTACATATCTCTTTTACAGACTTCCGCTTATGATCCGAAACTATCTGAAAGTCGCCTGGCGCCATTTGTTGAAAAATCCCCGTTTTACCATGCTGAACCTGACAGGCCTCTCTACCGGCTTGGCCTGTACGCTGCTGATCTACCTATGGGTGCATGATGAACAATCATTCGATCATTTTCACCGGAACGATCGCCAGCTGTTCCAGGTAATGGAAAATACAACACACGAAAAGGGAATAGAGACATCTGCCGGAACACCGGCGCTGTTGGCGGCTACACTGCCCGCCACTATGCCGGAAGTGGCCTATGCTGCGGTCAGTACGCCACCCAACTGGTTTCCCAAAGTACAATTGCTGGCAGGCAATAAAAATGGTAAGGCTGCCGGTATATTCGCCGGAAAGGATTACCTCCGCGTATTCACTTATCCTTTACTCCAGGGCAACAATCAACAGGTACTGGCCAACAAAAACGGGATCGTTATTTCCGCCAAACTGGCCCGGGAACTGTTTCTTTCACCCGCCAACGCAGTAGGCAAAAGCATTATATGGCAGATCGATGTCAATAAAAAGACAAGTATTGTGACCGGCGTTTTTAGTGAAATACCCGCCAATTCTTCCACACAGTTCGATTTCATACTACCGTTCGATGATTTTCGGGAAATCATGAAAATCACATCACTGGAGCCACAGGGCCCCTTCCTGACCTACCTTGTGATGAAGGACGGCGCCAATATTCCTGCCTTCAATGCAAAGCTGAGCAGCTTCATGACCTCCCTCACGAAAGGCGCCACCGCGCCCCGGCAGTTGTTCCTGCAGCGCTACAGCGATAACTATCTCTATGGTAATTATGAAAACGGCGTCGCTGCCGGAGGCCGTATCAGCTACGTACAACTGTTTTCGCTGATAGCGCTCTTCATCATTATTATCGCCGGTATCAACTTCGTAAATCTCTCTACCGCCAAAGCTTCCGGCCGGATGAAGGAAATGGGTATCCGCAAAGCCATCGGCGCCAACCGCGCCACACTGGTGTTGCAGTATCTCGGCGAATCCATGTTGCTCACTTTCCTGTCGCTGGTGGTGGCTTTGATCATGGTGATATTATTCCTCCCTCACTTCAACCAGCTTACCGGTAAAACCCTGGCGCTTTCATTCAATCCAACTATGGTACTGGCTGTGTTGGCCATAACCCTGCTAACCGGGCTGCTGGCAGGCAGCTACCCGGCATTATACCTCTCCGGATTCAGTCCGCTGTCTGTCCTCAAAGGAAAGATCCCGACGGCTACCGGGCAACTCATGGCCCGCAAAGGCCTGGTGATCTTCCAGTTCACCCTATCCGTTTTATTTATGGTGGCGGTGATAACAGTATACCGACAGATCGCCTATGTACAATCCAAAAGCCCGGGATATGATAAAGACAATATTGTTTACTTCGATGTGGAAGGCAAGGTGGCTGGTAATACGCCAGCTTTCCTGGCAGCCCTGAAACGAATTCCCGGTGTGGTAAACGCTTCGGGCATGGTAGGCAACGTGCTGGGCGCACCCGGTATGGGCTACACCTGGAAAGGGAGAGGCAGGGTGGAAACAATTCTCTGCCGCCCCTTTATGGTCAACTATGATATGATCGAAACGCTGGGAATGGAAATGGCCGCAGGCCGCCCGTTTTCCCGCGATTTTGGTACTGATAATACAAAAATTATTTTCAACGAAGCAGCCATCAAAGCCATGGGTATCGAAGATCCCGTTGGAAAAGTAATTGAGTTTAACGGAGAACAACTGGAGATCGCAGGCGTGGTGAAGAACTTCCATTTTCAGTCGCTGCATGAGGCGATCAAGCCCCTGTTTATGCGGCTGGATATGCAGAACAGTACTGTAATGGTGAAAATAAAAGCCGGACAAACAAAAACGGTATTAAGCCGTCTTGAAGCATTTTACAATGCCTGCAATCCCGGTTTTACCTTCGATTGCAAATTCCTGGACGATGATTACCAGGCCCAATACGTGGCGGAGAAAAGGGTAGCAGCACTTTCAAAATATTTCACCGCACTGGCAGTATTGATTTCCTGCCTGGGCCTTTTCGGGCTGGCCACTTTTACCGCAGATACCAGGCGCAAGGAAATCAGTATCCGCAAGGTATTGGGTGCTACCGTTACCAATGTGGTGATGATGCTTTCCCGTGAATTTTTCCGCGCAGTAGCAGTAGCCATCGTGATCGGGTTACCGCTGGCCTGGTATTGCATGGACTACTGGCTGCATAGTTTCGCTTATCATATTCGTTTAGGCGTGGACGTATTTTTGCTGGTGGGTGTGGTGATGTTGTTAATAACATTGCTGACCGTGAGTGTACAGGCTATCAGGGCAGCTATGGAAAACCCGGTTAAAAGCTTAAAGATGGAGTAAGCCATGGTGATTATTATCGGGCAGCCATTAGGATCTCTGATAACCTGAGTAAATAGTTGAATACCCACGTCAGAAATAAAGTTAGCAGGAGAAATGGCAAAATATAAGGCACCAGCAGGTAATAAAGAGACGGTGTGGAAAGGGACATGGTAGTATACAGAGTGCATGGTGCTGTTACTCTTTTCATAGCCAAAATGTCGCCCTTTTTATTGGCGTTGAAGAGAATTCCGTCATTGGATGATTTAAGCAATGGAAGATTATTTTCGATGCATCGTAACCTGCATATATTTTTGAATTGAGTTCTGCCCGTCTCTGTGCCGCCAAAGAAGCTTTCACTGGACAACATCAACATAGCACGGGTGTCATCATTTAAATGAGAGGCTATAAAAATACTATTAACCGCCTCATAGCAAATACAAATGAAATAGTTATGATCTTCAATCCGGAACACGTCATTATTGCCTGGATCGATAGAAAAATTATATGAATCGGTATTTAGAAAAGACAAGTATGAGGGGACATACTCCTCAAGCGGCACGTACGACTTTTTAAGTTTTATGTTAATAATGTCGGACTGATTGATCATTAACGCCGCATTGTATCTACTATATGTCGTATTGACGCCCATGGTCTGTTCTACATGAAAGCCATTCGTATCTGGGACATTCAGGATAGTTCCAGTAATGATATTGTTGGTATTCCAGGCTTTTAGACTTTTTTTTATAAAAGCGTACACATCAGTTGTGGGAAATCTGTTTAGCCAGGTATTATTTGAAACGAGATCCTCAGGAAGGATTGTAATAAGAGATTTGTTAGAAGATGGTTGTCTCAATAGGGTGTCTATTGTTTTGAGCTTATTTATGTCGCTGATGGGATTATCGCCGGTTATGGCAGTGCCTACAAGTGTGATCCTTTTTTGAGGAGCATTGTTTTCGGTATTAGACATCGAGGAGATAATTCCGGATAGTAACAGAGGCAAAATGGCTATTGGTATACATATTTGAAGATATTTTGATGTATTGGTCCTAATAAATGCGAGATAAATAGAATAGTTACAAATTAATATCCACGCCGATCCACCCAACACCCCTAAATAGGCATACCATAAAACCCAATGGGGATTTTTTCCAAATACATTCCCGACTGTTAGCCAGGTCCAGGAAAAGTCCCATACGTGATGAAAATATTCAAATAGGATCCAGCATACAAGTAAAATGAGGTGGCCCCCATGTTTTATTCTTAGGAGCTTAACAAAAAGCCGCCAGCAAATAACAGGTAGTAGAAAAAGAAACCCATTAATGAATAAGGTGCCCAAGCCCTTGTAAAGGCGGACTTCACAAAGCCAATAGGTGACCACGACATTCCATGTAACATTGAGGATGTATAGCTCAAGGTAGTAACAACGATTCCTTTTTTCATTGAACAGCCTTCCCATATAAGGTATAAAAGTAAACAGGGAAAACAAAGGGTGCATATACCAGGAAGCATACATCAGGACGGCAAAGAGCGACCAACATATAATAAACGACTGGATATGCTTAAACGTCTTATGACCGCAGTATGAAACAAGGATGGTGTCGCTTGTTAAAGTCATGGCATTTACACTGGATTATTTATTATATCAGCAGGCTACTTTTAAAAGTAAGTAGTCTGCTGATTTTTAGAAGATGTTCTTTGTATTAAGGACGTGGTGGAAAAATTGCGTTGATTACTAACATCATTTCTGATGCTGTTGCTGTATATATTGCGTACTTTTCGAGTCCGGTAGGGCTGTTTACAAATGAATAATTAGCTCGGCCAATAGTTACTGTTAACGTGGCCTTATCAAACATAACTCCCATAGCGTTTACAATATCTTGATAAGATAATGTATACTTGCCGTTGTCGGGTACCCGAAGTGCAGTGTATCGTTTTCTGTCCTTTGGGGGCCAAGGGGAAGTGCTGGTACCTAGATTTCCTTGCAATCCATCATCGTACTCAAGTACAATGACAATTCCTTTGTCATTTTGGGGATCTGCGTTCCAGTATAAATCATAGCTCCCAGTCTGGTCCTTAACATAACAGACCATAGTAAAATAAGAGTCATTCCCGTATTGTTGTGTTTGCATTTTACCAATTCCAAGATCCAGTCTTAGAGGGAAATACAAGGTTCCTGTACTAACTGCCGGCGTTCTAGCATTGCCTGCTCCGCTTCTGGTTGGTGGGCTGTATACAGGGTTAACAGCGATATTCTGAATTGTCCCTTGCACAGAGGTGTATTCGCCAATGTGATCTCTCGGATTAGCTGCCGCAGATGGCTCAGCGTTCTTTAGACTATAGAAAAAGCCATTACTTTGATAGGGGTGAGCCAGAATTTTACCGAACGTAATATCTCCACCCGGAATAATATTATTATTGGCATCATAAAAGGCGCCTCCAAATTGAAGAGTGCTAGATACTGTTCTTGCAGGAGTAGAGGGTGCAAGAGTCTGATAATGTTTTATTCCAAAAGTACCGTTGACGGGCGTTTCAATAAAGGAGTAAAAAGCCATGATGTCGTTACCCACTACGCTTTGAAATGCTGAGATTTTTTTGACATCTATCTGATCCAGCTGCTCACTTTTTTTTGCTTCCTTTTTGCTACACCCAAACAGGGCCAATAAAAGTACAATATATAAATAAGGTGTTTTCATTTTAAAGTTTGTTAAGGGATTGACAATAGAATTACCGGCAGGTGGCAGTTGATACATACTGAAGAAAGGCCTCCTCAGCAGGCTGCCCTTTATGCAGCGTGGTTGTGTAGCGCAGATTTGCCCTGCCTTGTCTACTGCTTGTGCATAAATTACAATCTTCATAAAAATCAACCGTTAACTTGGAGCTTACTTCCTTGGGTACATTAATCATTAGAAAATCTCCTTTCTTTTTCCAAATAGTAGTATAGGTAGCTGGCGAATAATTGTTGATGGGTGTATTGGGTTCAACGGTTATTTTACAAAAGTAAGTTGTGTTAATACTCCCTGTCAACGCCGATGCTCCATCTACTAGTTTGGGATTCCCTGAGTTGGTGGGCAACAATGGACAGCTCCGTGCATTGTAATTAAAGAAAGCCAGTGTTAGCTTGCACTTTACTGCTGTTAGCTGTGGGGGGGCGGTGGATTTTTACTGTTACTTTTGTCACTGCCAGGCTTGGCCATACTGGTTAGTATTACCGACAATAGTACGACTCCAAAGGTCATGAAGGGTTTTTTCATATAGCTTTTTTATATTGAAAATGGGTTTACGCGGGTTACATTAAATTAGGTTTCCTAACACAGTGAAATAGTGTAACAAAAGAGGGGCGAAGTTATATAAAAAGTGAAATAGTAAAAAAAATATCGCTGCAGGTGTAGCGTATTTATAAATTTTTTTTGTACAAAAAAGCCCCGAAATCCTTATGATTCCGGGACTTTTAAAATTTATGACAAGATAGTTTTCTCTTGAATGTTGTCTAGAATTTGAATCCGATCGTCAGCATAATATTGCTCCGGGTATAATCCAGTGCAGCAGCTTTTGGCGTATAGGCTGCATCAAATACAGTATAAGGCTGGTATCTGTCCTTGCCTTGCGTATAGCTGTAAGTGGCATCTGCATAAAAACCTTTGTTTCGGAAACCAAGACCGCCACTGTATACTTTGCGGGAAGCGTCTACGCCGGCATTGTAGCCATCGTTGCTGTATGGATTACCATAAGCGGCGAAACCAAGTCTTACGGCATACATCGCCTGGAACCTAACCTCAGCGCCTGCACGAATATTGGAAGCAGATTTGTAAATCGCGCCGATGTTATTATTCAGACTATTCTCTGTGCCTTTGTTGTCACTCATTCTGAATTTACCGGACGATTGGTTTACATATTCATAATCCGCTGTAATAAATCCCTGTGTTGTTTTAGGCTGCGACAAATCGCCGAAGAAGTAGGAAGCGCCTGCAGCTGCTCGTAAGGGAGCTGTGTAACCATAGTCATATTCTACTGCATAGCCATTCGTTCCGTCAACAGATTTGGCCGGTACTTCGCCAGCTCCGTCTTCGATATCGGAATACAATTCAGAAGTATAACTGTCGTGGATTGAATACCAGGTAGGCGTTACAAAAGTACCTCCCAGCCGGAAGTGATCAGATACCTTGTACAGGATACCGATTTTACCACCAAAACCCAAACCGGTGCGCTTCAGGTTTTTATAGTAATCGAAGTAGCCAAAACTATTGGTTTTGTTGGCTTCATCGGCATCATCTTCCGACCAGCTAAGCGTTTCCTTATAGTTGATACTTGGCAGGTTGATGCTGGCGCCGATGTACAGGCGGTCGCCATAGTTACCACCAATAGCGAAGGTGTATTCATTTAATCCCCCTTCTGTTTTCAAGGTACCTCTTTGTTGAATACCGGCAGGTAGCAATCCGCCGATCTGTCTGGAAGGGGAAGCGAGGCTCATGGGTTGCTTATTGCCGGTAGGCGGCTGATAGTCCTGCGTCAGGCCGGTAGCATCGGAGAGGTCGGTCCCAAGGGCGCGGGTAGCGTCCGAGCCGTCAAAAATATCATCTACCCACACGTCGCTTAAAGAGGACTTTTTATTGTTCCCGGCAATCGTGATTTCGTTGTTATAGTTGGCAAGACGCTCTATTCCCAACGAAAAGGAAATATTGTTCCAGGTGCTTTTGCCATCGTTTTTATTGGTGGCCATTACAAGGCCGAGCGATGGCAGCTGGAAATTGGAACGGTTTCCTTTGTTGTCGAGTGAGCCGTTACCCAGGTAGGTAGAGATATTTTGTGTGATAGCCACACCGCCGGAAATATGGAATTCGCCGGTTTTGAAAATCGCAAT
Organism: Chitinophaga hostae; assembly: GCF_018224885.1. Taxonomy (GTDB): domain Bacteria; phylum Bacteroidota; class Bacteroidia; order Chitinophagales; family Chitinophagaceae; genus Chitinophaga; species Chitinophaga hostae. The sequence goes on from NZ_JAGTXB010000022.1 coordinate 78,109, forward strand.
ACCTGCCGGGTTAAGATGAGCGGATGAATAGTCTCCTCCAAGACCAACACCTGTACCACCCAGGGCCTGTGTTCTCGCCGTACCATGAGGTTGCATTGGTGAATAGAGTAGGGCGTCGTTGGAACTCTGGGCCATGGCTGTCACAGATATAAACAAGCCGCCTAAAAGAGGATAAAGTCTTTTAATCATGATCTGTATACTTAAAATGAGATTTGCTTTGCAGGCTAAGCTAATGTGCTGCTAACGTGTGCTGCAATATGTATAACGGTTATATGGGCAAAACCTTGCGTGAAGATAAAAAATAAGCGTAGGTTTTTAGGCTACGCTTATCTTGTGAATATTTTATTAACGGCCTCCCCTGGAAGGACGGCTATAACCGCCACCGCCGCCGCTGCCACCACTACTTCCACCTACACGACCACCGCCGGAGCTGGGTGTGTAACTTGGAGCCGGAGAAGGAGAAGGAGCAGGTCTGCTGTATTCTACACGCTGCGGACGGGAATAATTATTGTTGCCGCCATTGCCGCTGTTGTCCTGGTAAACGGGTCTGGTTACCGGTCTTTCAGAGTTGGACTGCTGGAATACACGGCGTGGTCTGTCGCCGGATCCGCCCGGATTAACTGTACCGCCGTTATTGCCATTTACAGGTTGGAAAACACCACTTCTGTTTGGACGGCTATATCCGCCGCCACCGGTGCCGCCACTGTTAGTATAGTTAGCTCTTGGAACCCTGTCATTGCTTGATCTTACCGGGCCATAGGAGTTGGACGGACGGGTGCGATAGTAACCACCGCCATAGAAACCGCCGTGGCCATAGTATCCACCGCCATAGTAACCACCACCATAGTATGGATAGTAGTAGGAAGGCCAGTAACTGCCAACATAAGGATAGCCCCATCCGCCATAGAAACCGCTGTTCCACGGGCTATAGAAGCCACCCATGCCCCAACCGAGACCAAGGCTCAGGGAAGGACCATAGAAGCTGCTGTATGGGCTGTAACCCCAACCAAATCCACCGTATCCAAGTCCGTAACTATTCATCATATACATATTGGAAGCGGCATTGTAACCATCCCAATAATCACCGGAATAGTTGCTGCCACCACTGCCAAATCTGTTCAGTCTGCGCTGATAATCGCCCTGGTCCTCATCCTGGTAAGTCACGTAGTTGCCACCATCTTCCTGGTTGCCCTGTACATAATTGGCATCATTTTCATCCTGTCTGCTATTACCGTTCGAACCATTCGAAGAGGCATAGGTACGCTGCTGTTGACGCGGAGAGTAATATACATCATCCGGGGTCTGAGCCGTTTTATAGGTACTGGAACACGCTCCCAGTGCGAGCGATGCGGCCAGTCCAATGTATAATATAGGCTTCATTTGAAATATGTTTTAAGCGTGATTCGTATAGTAAATTTACTCCTTTTTAACGGATTTAACGGGAAGAAAGTTACAATAACATAGCCTGGCTTATATTATTTTGTGATAACTGTTTGCAACGTTATGTTTTTCATCTATGTTTGTGGAATTTTCTTCTTACATGAAAATGACAAAAACTAAGCCAAACCGGCCCGGAGCAATCAGGGAAACGGATTTAATTTTGTCACGACAAATTGAGGTGAAATTAGCTTAAAACTAACGATATATAAATAAGGTATAATTTTTATGAGTAAAGAGATTACAGCCCGTTCGGAAGACTATTCAAAATGGTATAATGACCTGGTATTGAAAGGCGGCCTGGCAGATTATTCTGCAGTAAAAGGTTGTATGGTGATCAAGCCATATGGCTTTGCTTTGTGGGAAGCCATGCGCGATGTACTGGATCGCAAATTCAAAGAAACCGGTCACCAGAATGCATACTTCCCGCTGTTCATCCCTAAAAGCTTTCTGAGCAAAGAAGCCGCACACGTGGAAGGATTCGCCAAAGAGTGCGCAGTAGTAACGCATTACCGCCTGAAAAATGACCCCGATGGCGGCGGCGTAATCGTAGACCCGGAAGCTAAACTGGCAGAAGAACTCATCGTTCGCCCTACTTCTGAAACTATTATCTGGAATACATATAAAGACTGGATACAGTCCTACCGCGACTTACCCCTCCTGATCAATCAGTGGGCAAACGTAGTGCGCTGGGAAATGCGTACCCGGTTGTTCCTCCGCACCACGGAGTTTCTCTGGCAGGAAGGGCATACCGCCCACGCTACCGCCGATGAAGCTATCGCAGAAACAGAACAGATGCTCAACATCTACGCTGATTTTGCAGAAAACTATATGGCGGTTCCCGTTGTACGCGGTCTGAAATCACCGAGCGAAAGATTTGCCGGCGCCGTTGAAACCTATTGCGTGGAAGCCATGATGCAGGATGGTAAAGCTTTACAGGCTGGTACTTCTCACTTCCTCGGTCAAAATTTTGCCAAAGCGTTTGACGTACAGTTCTCCAATAAGGAGAACAAACTGGAACACGTATGGGCCACTTCATGGGGTGTGTCCACCCGCCTGATCGGCGCCCTCATCATGGTGCACAGCGATGACGACGGCCTGGTAATGCCACCTAAAATCGCGCCTATACAGGTGGTGATCGTGCCTATCTACAAAGGCCCCGATCAGAAAGCCGGTCTCGATGAAAAAGTAAATGCCATCGTAAAAGAACTCAGAAGCGCAGGTATCAGCGTGAAATACGATGATTCCGATAACAACCGTCCTGGCTGGAAATTTGCAGAGTACGAAATGAAAGGCGTACCCGTTCGTATAGCCATCGGTGCGAGAGATCTCGAAAACAACGTGGCAGAAGTTACCCGCCGTGATACAAAGGAAAAAATGAGCCTGTCACTGGATGGATTACCCACCCGCATACAGGAACTGCTGGAAGAAATACAGCTCAACCTCTTCAACAAAGCAAAGACTTTCCGGGATAGTCATATTACCCGGGTAGATACTTTTGAAGAATTTGAGAAAGTACTGGACGAAAAAGGTGGCTTTGTAAGTGCTCACTGGGACGGTACCGCCGAAACAGAAGAACAGATCAAAGACCGCACTAAAGCGACTATACGTTGCATCCCGCTCGATAACCCTCAGGAAGCCGGTACCTGCATTTTAACAGGTAAGCCTTCAAAAGAAAGGGTGTTGTTTGCGAGAGCATACTAGGAAAGAATTACGAATGATGAATCACGGATTTGTGAGGAGATTATTGTGAATAATCTTCCGGTCTATTTCCGCCCAAATCCGTGATTCGTAATTCATCATTCGTAATTCTTTACGACAAACCATTAAAATGTTCCGATGCCCTTGAACCGTTACATAATGCTATGGGGGCTGGTCTTCTTTTGCACTGTTACAACAACCCTGGCCCAGGGACTGATGATCCGTAACTATAATGTGAAGGATGGACTGGCCAACGCCACTGTTTATGCTGCTGTGCAGGATAAAGACGGATTCATATGGTTTGCAACTCCTACAGGTGTCAGTAAATTCGATGGAAAAAGATTCCGCAACTACGCTAAGAAAGATGGTCTTACGGATAACGATGTGGTAAAACTGGCCGCCGATTCCGAAGGCCGCGTATGGTTCTTTACCCTCAACGGTAAACCTTCCTTCTACGATAAATCCGTTATCCATAGCGAAGAAAACGATACTTCGCTGATCTTCAACAGCCGCAGTCATTACATGCAATATGCCTTTGAAGGGAAACGCGGTTACATCTGGTTCCTCAACTCCAACAACCGCATCGTTCAATACAACGGCAGAAAAACAACTTACGATAAACTGGGCGCGTCCGGGGCCGATCTGTTTTTCCTGATGCGCAACGACAGCATCTTTCATCCGCTCCAGGCCTCCTTCCATCTCGAAAGCCTGAAAGATCCCGGTAACCCCGATCAGAAAATATATCCTGTATGCCCGTTCCCGATAGAGGATGCTGCATTGCATACCCGTATCAATGACAGCGCCATCGTGATCATCCGCAACACTATCTATTCCTTCACCGCAAAAGATGCCATATGCTTCTTCAACGGCGCGGAGTGGGGCATTCACGATGATATCAGTCACATGTGCATCGACAACGATAACCTCTGGGTGGGTACCCAGCGTGCGCTGTATTTTCTGAAAGGATTTTTTAAAGGAGAGCGGAATGCTATCCGGCTGCTCGACAACCACTATATTACTTCACTGCTGAAAGACAGGGATGGTAACATCTGGATTACAACTTTTGGCGATGGCGTATATAATATCCCCTATAAGAATTTTTATTTCAGCTATCTCGATAATACCAACGGACTTTATTCCCACTCTATCTTCAGCATCAGCAAGGATAAAAAGAATAACCTGCTGCTGATCGGTCAAAATGCCGGTATCCTCAATATGATGGATGGCCAGAACCGCATCAGTAAACAGTTTACGCTGGATACCACCTCAGGCCGTAACAGTGTGCTGGCAATTCTGCCGCGCAACGACGACCAGGCTATCATAGGCACCGATAATGGGTTGTATAAATTTAATACCCTCACGCATAAAACATCTCTCCTGAAAGCAGTAAAAATGCTGAAGGATGTTGACATTACTGCCTCCGGCAAAATCAGGATCGCCGCTAAAAACCAGGTGATCGCGCTCGACGAATATACCATCGGTGACCTGGATATGCTGGCCACCTCCATTGCCTGTATCAACGATTCCGATTACTATGTGGGAACCAATGCAGGCCTCTATTTCTGTACAGACGCAAAACGGCAGTTGGTACCCGCCGGTGCGGACACGCTCCGGAAAGTCAGTATCAAAGACCTGAAATGGATAAATGGTTCGCTCTGGATCGGTACTGCCGACCAGGGTATTTATGTCATGCAACAGGATGCTATTGTGAAGCACCTGTCGACCGCCAATAACCTGGCCAGCGATATCTGCCAGCAACTCTATTACGATGGTATCGGCCGCCTGTATGTGGCTACCAACCGGGGAGTATCCGTGATAGATATAAAAACACAGTCCATTACAAGGAATATTACTTCCAACGACGGACTGAATTCCGACGATATCCGCGGTGTTTATTCGGATAATGGCACTTTATATATCGCTACCTCCAACGGGCTATGCTATTTCAATGCTGATAATATCCCGGTAGATACCGTACCACCGGTGATTTACCTGAATAATATCCGTTATGGCGACAGTACTTTCCTGCCCGCAGATGATTTTGTGCATCTCTATAAAAGGAAAGCATCTTTCGAAGCAGAATTCGGAACCATCGTTTTCGATCTGCCGGAGCTGGTCGAATACCAGTATAATTTTTCGGGAGATACTACCAACGGCTGGGTTACCACCATGTCGAACATCATCCCGTTCCCTGACCTGCAACCCGGTGGCTACCGGCTGATGGTGAGGGCCCGTAAGTATAAGAGCGACTGGTCCAAAACGCTGACCATGGACGTGGATATATTGCCCAGGTGGTACCAGCAATGGTGGGCCAGGGGCATCCTGCTGCTGGCTGCGTTGCTGGGAATACTGGCAGGTTTGCGTTACATTATCCGGCGTATTAAACAGGCGGAAAAACGGAAAACAGAATATAACCGGCGCATCGCGGAACTGGAAGCCAAAGCGCTGACCAACCAGATGAATCCGCACTTTATTTTCAACTCGCTGAACTCTGTACAGCACCTCATCCTGGAAAAGGAAGAGAAACAGGCGCTGAATTTCCTCGCGGATTTTGCCACGCTGATGAGACAAATGCTCAACAATTCACGAAAATCATATATTTCGCTGGAAGAAGAAATCGCCTTCCTGACCCGCTACCTCGAGTTAGAGAAGATCCGGTTTGCACATTCTTTCACCTATCATTTCATCATGGAAGATGCATTAAAGGAATATACTATATATATTCCCCCCATGATCATACAGCCGATAGTAGAAAACGCCATTAAACATGGTCTGGCGCCAAAAAATATCAGCGGTTATCTGGAAATTCGTTTGGAAATGGTGGATGATCTATTATATTGTTCTGTGGATGACGACGGAATAGGCTGGGATAAGTCAAATAGCATTAAAAGTTCAAGGCTCATAAAACATGAGTCAACTGCACTTAGCGTGATTAAAGAGCGATTGCAGATTATAAAATCTTTTAATGGAAGTGTTGGAAAGTTAGAAATTATTGATAAATTTAAATCTGGTTTCGGCAATAAGGAAGGTACCTTAGTTGAAATACTGATTCCCATTGTTAAGATGTTATGAGTAATATAAAAGCTGCCATTGTAGACGATGAAGTCCGCAACATTCATATTTTACGCAACATACTGGAGAACTACTGCAAAGATGTGACAGTGGTCGGTGAAGCGCAGAATATCAATGAGGCGGCAGAAATGATTAAGAATAACCCCATTGATGTTCTGTTTCTTGATATTGAGATGCCGCCACACAATGGGTTTCAGCTATTGGAAATGTTCCCGGTGCTGAATTTCGAAGTCATTTTTATCACCGCGTTTCAGGAATATGCGTTGCAGGCCATTAAATTTGCCGCACTGGACTACCTGTTGAAACCAATCAAGGTAAGCGAGGTGGAAGACGCCCTGGAAAAGGTAAAGAAGAGCAAGAAGGGCCGGCTCAATGAATTGGCATCTATCCTCAAAGATTATGTCAAAAACAATGACAACGCCTTCTCCAAGATCGTTATACCGGTTAACGACGGGTATAATGTGATTGACCTTAAAGATATTATCTACTGTGAAGCGTTTGACAGCTATACCAAAATTCAGCTGATCAACAACGTTTCCCATCTCATTTCAAAATCGCTGAAGGAATACGAGGAAATGCTCTCTGATAAAGGATTTTATCGGGTGCATAAGTCTTTCCTGATCAATATCCATCACATTGTTAAGATTATCAAAGGGCTGGGAACAGCCGTAGTGATGAGTGACCAGAAAAATATTCCTATCTCTTCCCGTAAAAAAGATGAATTCTTTACCCAGCTGAAAGGGGTGATCAATTTGTAAAGCCTTTAGCAATTAGCTGTTAGCTTTTAGTATGATATTTTAACAGGCCAGGCCGCGCTGAGCGTGCCTGGCCTGTTGCTTTTTGCCCGTTTTTACCACGCTTAACACATGTTTTAAAGCATTCGCCAAATCAATCCCTCCTTTCACGGATTAATGGAAAGTAATATCATATACTTATACTATTTTCATAATGGGTTTTCATAGATGGCTGATTACATGGTCCGCTTTTTCAGGCAACGCATGTATGACTTAATGGAAAAGTCCCGCTACCGGTTAACCCGGGGCGGGACTTTTTGCAGACCTATAAAACTATTTTACGGACGGGGTCAGAGGTTTTCTGCTCCTGTACCGGTGGTAATATTGTAATAATAAACGCTGCTGCCTTTTTCAGGATAGAAGCCAATCAGTTTCAGGCTCTTTTGTTTTTCCACGGCATTGCTCAGGTCATCTACACTTGTAACAGGGGTGTTACCGGCTTTCAGTATCACAAAGCCCGGCGCCATAGTGGTTTGTTTTTTCAGGATACCATTACCGATGTCATTCACGATTACGCCGCCGTTTACACCCAGCCTGGCCGCATCGTCTTTATCCAGTTCGGATAAATCGGCGCCCAAACGATCCAGGGTAGTCACCTTTACCAGGTCGGTATTTCCTTTCAGGTTTTTCAGGACTATATCGTTGGCCGTTACTTCTTTATTGTCGCGCAGGTAAGTCAGCGAAATTTTATCGCCTGGTTTGTAGCGGGCTACCTGTTCGCTGAGCTGGGAGGTGGTGGGGATTTTCACACCGTTTACAGCGGTGATCACATCGCCTGCACGCAAACCGGCCGAAGCTGCGGTGCTGTTAGGTATTACTTCGGTTACCTGTACGCCGTTCACATCCCTTTTAATACCTGCATCCTTTAACTGTTCATCGCTCATATTGGCAATGAGGGAAGAAGGTGCGTATTTAACGCCGAGATAGGCTCTTTGCACATTGCCATATTTCAGCAGATCGTTGACTACCTTTTTAATGAGATTCACCGGAATCGCGTAGGAGTAACCTGCATAAGAACCTGTAGGAGAAGCAATGGCAGAGTTAATACCTACCAGTTCGCCGGCAGTATTCACCAGTGCGCCACCGCTGTTACCCTGGTTTACAGCAGCATCGGTTTGTATAAAGGATTCGATGGCGCTGTTTACCTTACCACCGCTTCTGTTGATACCAATGGAGCGGGATTTGGCGCTTACAATACCAGCGGTTACTGTAGCATCCAGGTTTAACGGATAACCTACGGCAAGTACCCATTGCCCTATTTCCACATTATCGGAGTTACCATAAAGCAGGTAAGGAAGTCCCTGGGCTTCTATTTTAATAACAGCCAGGTCGGTGCTGGGGTCTGTGCCAATCAGTTTGGCTTTAAATGTTTTGTTGGAGTTGCTGAGCGATACACTGATATCATCAGCATCGGCAATAACGTGATTGTTGGTAACGATATAGCCGTCGGCAGAAATCAGTACACCGGAACCGGAAGCCATCTGGCCAGGTACGTAGTACCTGCGGCCATCTCCGCCGCCATTGAATTCATCGCCAAAAAATTCATCTCCAAAGAGGTCCTGCAGGATACTGCGTCTTCTTTGCAGGTTATTGCCGTTGGTCACCTGCCGCGGGTTGATTTTTGTTTTGATATGTACAACGCCCGGGACTGCTGCCTTGGCTGCGGTGGTGAAGTCGGATGGGGGAGTCGCGTTCGCATTGCCTTCCGTGCCTGGCATATAGCGTGCATAGTTTACCGGGATCTCGGTACCATTCTGGAAAACGACTGGCTGCCTTGACTGGGAATATTTGCCATACACAAATATGGAGGCAGCGGCAGTTACAGCACTGATAAGAACAGTTGTAACGATTTGCTTGAATTTCATATTATAGTGTGTTTGCGTGATAATTAATAATAACGCAGGGATATGATCAATTTGCATGCCCTTGCCACAAATTTAATTCGCACGAGGAATCAAATGCAACAGGGCCGATTTACTTTAACACATTTTTATCGTAATCGTTAAACAGAGCCTAATATCCCACTGACAAGCCTGTCAGCCTGCCTGTCAATATAACAAGTAATTGCGACAAAATGTTAGGGCGCCTTCGGCGCTTGTCTTTGGGCAGGATTAGATTGATTTTGAAGATTATAATGATTTTTATTTTTGGGATTTAAAAAGATTTTGGAAGATATAGGCAGATAGATTCGCTCAGATCTGCCCGGATCTTTTTAAATCTTCCAAATCACTGAAAAAAAATCATCTTAATCTTCAAAATCAATCTAATCCTGCCCGAAGACAAAGGCCGAAGGCCTTCCCTCCGCGCTATAATTCCAGGAAGAACTTCATGGTATCCACCCCGTCAGCATAGTCGATCAGGGAAGGCTGCTGGGCATTACCGAAAGGCGTGAATGCCTGTCCTACGAGGCATTGCACGGCCTCTTCGCCGGAAAGCTCCTGTTGCAGCTGCGCCATATCGATGTAATAGCTGTAGTGTAATACGCTGATAGGGGAGAAGAGCGACGTATTTTCCTGTAGCAGGATGCTGCCATTGGTCATATAGGGACTGTTGTTCAGCAGCAGTAGCGCCAGGTTATAGTCGTAATTGTTTTTGTATTTATGATGATCGATCAGGTGGCTGTATTTCTCCAGTGCTTTGAGCAGGGGTACAAAGTCGTAGTTTACCGGCACATATACTTTCGTCACATTCCTGCATCCCAGGCCGAAATACAGCATGATATCATCTGCCAGGGCGGAGAGTTCTTCCGGTGATTCCCTGCCGGTGAGTATGGCGGCGGAGGTGCGGTTATGCCGGATGATATGCGGGTATTTGGCAAAGTAGTAATTAAAATACCGGGCGGAGTTATTGCTTCCGGTAGCGATATAGGCGTCACAGTTCTTGAGCATATCCTGCACTTCGGTTTGGTGAGCCTGCTCAGGGTACCATTCGGCCATTTTCTCCAGGATATGTTTCATCAGGATTTCATCTTTACCAGACAGCTTCATTTTTACCCGGTGTCCGCTCACAAATCCGCAGAGCCAGTCGTGGAAGCCTACCAGCGGGATGTTGCCGGCGGCGACAATGCCTGCCGTTCTGGATGTCCGCATTTCGCTTGCCTTCGGATAACCCTGTAACCACTGCCTGAGGGGAGCAGGAGAAAGGAAATATTGGGAGATATTCTCCAGTGCAATGTCTATAAAGGAAGGGATAAACCATCCGTTTGCGATATAAGCACGCTCTTTTACTGCTTCCAATTCCGGGCTTTTAGCCGCCAGATACTGCCCCAGGCGTACCAATGCGGCTTCTTTTTCTGCTATGTTCATGAAACTATATAAATAATTGACTTAATTAAACCGGGAAAATTTTATTTTTGTCACACAAAATTAATGGCTTACTACTTAACCAAAAAGTTTACACTATGGCAATTAAGATAACAGACGAATGTATAAACTGTGGCGCCTGCGAACCGGAATGCCCCAACAATGCGATATATGAAGGCGGTGTAGAGTGGGCGTTGGCTGACGGCACCACTGTAAAAGGCTCCTATACGCTGATGGACGGTAGTGTAATGGATGCTGACCAGCGCAATGCGCCTATCAGCGTAGATACCTACTATATTGTGCCCAACAAATGTACAGAATGCCAGGGATTTCATGAAGAACCGCAATGTGCAGCGGTTTGCCCGGTAGATTGCTGTGTTCCGGACGAAATGTACCAGGAAACAGTAGATGAGCTGATGGGTAAGAAGGCCAAACTGCACCTTTAAAATATTTTCAAGGAAGCTTAAAAAACCGTTACGGCTTTGGCCGGGACGGTTTTTTTTATGTAATTTGAACGCAACAGGCGCACGCTGGCTGCTCTTGACAATTAACAAATAACCTTTAACTTTACCCGCTTATTGTAAAACATCTTATGAAGAAGAATATAGCTTTGGTAGCCGGTGGATATTCCGGAGAGTATGTGATTTCTGTGCAGAGTGCCGTCACTATTGAGAATAACCTGGATAGCAGTAAATATAGTGTTTACAAGATCATCATCACCAAGGAGAGCTGGAGCTATACCGGCGCCGACGGGAAAGTGGCTGAAGTGGATAAAAATGATTTTTCCTTAACCCTCAACGGAAATAAAATCAGGTTCGACGCGGTATTTATTGGCATCCATGGCACGCCCGGTGAAGATGGACGCCTGCAGGGATATTTTGAAATGCTCGGTATTCCTTTTACCAGCTGCGGCATGGTAACATCCGCCCTCACCTTCAATAAAAGCTACTGTAATAAGGTAGTAGCGGCCCTGGAGGTGGTGAATGTATCCAAATCACTGCATATTTTCCGTGAGCAGCCATATAATACCGCCGATATACTGCAGCAGCTGCGTTTACCCGTGTTCGTGAAACCGGCAGAAGGCGGAAGCAGCATCGGTATGTCAAAGGTGAAAACGGCAGAAGAGCTGCAACCAGCTATAGACAAGGCATTTAATGAGGATTGTCAGATCCTGATAGAAGAATTTATCAAAGGACGGGAACTGACGATGGGCCTGTATCGTTCTGCCGGTGTTATCACCACACTGCCTATCACGGAAGTGGTGAGCAGCAAAGAGTTCTTCGATTATGAAGCTAAATACACCCCTGGCGTGTCTAACGAAATTACACCGGCGCCTGTAGATGAGGATATTGCCCGCCAGGTAAGGGAAGCGTCGACCATATTATATAATAAACTGAACTGTAAAGGCATCGTGCGGGTAGACTTTATATATGAGGAAAGCAGCGGAAAATTGTACTTCCTGGAGATAAATACAATGCCCGGGCAGTCTGAAAACAGCCTGGTACCGCAGCAGGTAAGGGCGGCAGGTAAAACCCTGCAGGAATTTTATGGCCTGCTTTTGGAAGAGAGCATGAAATAAGGATTATCACACTTAATATAATTATCGTGTTCGACTTTATTACCAAACGTTCATTTGGCATGAACCTGTTAGCTGTTATCGTCATGTTTTTTGCGCTGGCATTGCTTTTCTTTTCAATGCTGGGTTTTATCACCAAACACGGACAACAGCAAACAGTACCCGATGTGCACGGGAAAAATGTGAAGGAAGCTATTACGTTACTGGAAAAAGCCGGTTTTGAAGCCGATGTCAGGGATTCTATTTATGTTGATTCTATACCCGGCCTGGCGGTTTACGCCCAAACCCCCGATAAAGGTGCGCAGGTAAAGGTGGGCAGAACCATTTACCTGACGGTTAATAAAACGGTAGCTCCCATGGTGAAAATGCCGGACCTGGAAGGACTTACCTTCCGCAGTGCTGAAATGATGCTGAAAAGCATGCGACTCAACGTAGGAGATACTATTTACAGACCGGATATTGCGGCTAATTCTGTATTGCAGCAGTTATTGAACGGTAAAAAAGTAAAACCGGGTACATTGGTGGCAGAGGGAAGTAACATCACCCTGATCCTGAGCAGTGGTACCGGCAGCGTAGAAAACCCGGTGCCCAGCTTTGTAGGTCTGACCTACGCCGAAGCCCGTGAAATACTAAGTGCCAGCAACCTGAATGCCGGAACGGTGATCATCGACCCCAATGTAACCGATACTGCCAATGCTTATATCATTAAACAGGTGCCTACCCGTAAAAATGAGATCGGCGACTTTAATATGGTGAGGGCAGGGGAAAGCGTAGACTTCTGGTTGTCCGCTACCAAGCCGGTAACAGACAGTGCCGCCGTACAAAAGCCTGTTGAGCAGGAATAACTAAAAATGATGTAATTTGATTTTAAATTCTTTATAACTATGCAAAATATCACGGCAGAAGAGCTGAAACAGCGTATAGACAACGGCGAAGAGCTTTATATATTAGATGTGAGAGAGCCTCATGAGCGCGCAGAGTTCAACATTGGCGGTACTCATATTCCATTAGGTTTTGTACAGCAAATGCAGGTAGATGAAATCGAAGAATGGAAAGATAAAGAAGTAATTGTATACTGCCGCAGTGGTAACCGCAGCGGTCAGGCTTGTATGTTACTGGATTCCATGGGCTTTACCAATACCAAAAACCTGGTAGGCGGTATGCTGAAATGGACAGAACAGTATAAGTAGAGCGTAAAGCATAAAGCTTAAAGCTATTGTAGCGATTGATTAATGCGGAATATTTTATCCGGTTAGTTCAATCGCTACAATAGCTTTTTGCTTTAAGTTTTATGCTTTCTGCTCTACAATAGCAGTGGCTTCTATTTCCACCAGGTAGCGGGGATCTATCAGTTTACTTACTTCCACCATGGTAGTAGCTGGTTTTATACTTTTGAAAAACTCTCCATGCGCCCGGCCATATTCCTCCCATCTTGAAATATCAGTTACAAACATACGGGTGCGTACCACGTCATGCAGGGTGGCGCCGGCATTGATCAGGGAGGATTCAATTTTGGCGAGTGCAAACTTTGTTTGCTCATAGGCATCCCCTTCTGCTACAACTTTATCATTGTCTGTTGCCACGGTACCCGATACTTCAATCACATTGCCCACTCTTACTGCCCGGGAATAACCTACTTTTCCTTCCCAGATAGCGCCGGAGGAATAATTAGTGCGTTTCATACATATTTTTTAAAGAGTTGAGGAGATATACAAATCTACAACAAGTTCTTTAGTTGGATAACGGCGGTTCAGAGCCGTTTTATCTCAGTGTGTGGTGGTGCTGTCGTTGGGTGGCGTAGTGGTCCGGAACTTTACCACTTTGCCCAGCAGGTCGAACCAGAAGGGAGCCCCCAAGGATATGGCCAGGGCGGTGATACACCATCCTGCAAAGATCAGCCAGCCGTTTTGCTGAAAAGGATGGGTATAACCACAATGCATAATCCTGTGACCGCTGCTGCTGTCGATAACACAGGCCCGGCTGATGCCCAGTACATTCCTGGCATCACCGGCATCGTTGCGCAGCATGGCATATACGCCAATCAGCGAGGTATCCTTCACGAATACACGCAGCGAGGTATCTGTGCGGTAAAAGGCACTGTCTTTATGCAGCATATTTTTGCGTATAAGGGTGTCCGTTATAGCCGTGTAGGCAGGCGCGCGACTGCTCGCCAGCTGCACCATTTCCGTGCGTACGTTTTTATCCTTCATGAGGATACGCGCAATGGCAATGGAATCCACGTTGAACAGGGCTGCAATGCCGATACCGATGCACAGGAGCCAGGTTTGTGTTTGTTTGCGGTACCAGCCACTGGTGCGGGTCATGGTTTCATTAAACCAGCTTTCCATATTGATGCGGAATGCTTTTACATCATGGCGGCTATCTTCAAACAGCTGCAGCAGGTGTTCCCTTACATCCGGCGCCAGGTGCAGGTAATTATGGGTGAGCGCGGTCCTGATCGCCTGGGCGTCCGTTAGTTTGAAGGTAAAGGGGGACTCCGTTTCTGTCCCAGGATCCTTTTGTGCCTTTTCTTCGAGGTGTGCCCTGCAGCTGCTGCGTAACAGGTGTACGATGGTTTGGGAAAAGATCTGCGGACTGATATAGGCCGGCCGTGCTGCTGCACTGTTTTTCCCCAGGTTGCGGATGGATGGGGCAGTATAAAATTTTTTCAGGAAAGGGCTATGGCGGAAAGGTTCAAAGAAATAAACAATGCTCCAGCCGAGCTCATAGAACCAGTTGAAAAAAGTGAATTTTCCGAACCATCCAAGGTCCTTGCTGTGATCTTCTTCTTCCAGCATCCTGCGTAAGCCTTTGGTGAGCAGCCGGGCCCTGGAATTGAAAATCCGGGCAACCAGTTCCTGTACTACGGAGGCCAGCAAACTATACAGCAGGTAAATGAAAATAAGGCCAAGGGCCACATCTATGGCCAGGTTACTAAACATGAGGATAGGTATTAAGTTGACATATGCACATAAAAATAGAATATTAACACCAAGTTAGGAACTCACTACGCAATGTATTTGTGAAGCCGGCGTTTTATTCCGTTATACGGGCATATCCATGCAGGAAGGAAAAAACATTTATTACATTATATATTTGCGCATATTTGAATTTATATGAAATTGAAACATTTATCCCTGTGTTTCGCGATGGTAGCCGCATGCAGCGCTTCCGCACAGATAAAATACAGGGACACAGAGAAAAAGCCAGCTTTAATTCCTTACGACAGCAGCATTGCTTTTCAGCACCTTACACCAGACATTGCACAGCTTACCCTGGTAGGCCAGGAAATCACTTTCCTGAAGCTGAATCCCAAACGGCTGATAAAGAATAAGGAAGATACCCTGCTGGACAATATTAAAATGAAGGCCGTAGTAGAAGTGCCTTATAAGAGTGTGCTTAAAGGCGGACATTTTTATACTCCCTATAAAGCGGTGGAAAATAAAACGTTCCGCATTGTGGATTATGACCGGAAAAACATGGATGGTGGCGTGCCTACACTGATATTTACGTTGCGTGATGAGGACAGGAAGCTCCTCTTATTCCAGGTGCCGGAAGATAATTTGCCGGCCACACCGGTTATTATCAATGGCAACTATGAATGGTTGAAGCGGCAGTATGTAGGAAAAGAATTACATCTCCGGAAAGATAATCACAAAACAGAAAATGTGCTGGATAACAACAAAGAGATGTTGCTGAGTAAATCAGATGTTTTTTCCTGTACAGAGATCGCGGTTATTTTCTCGGGGAAACAAAAATATGGTCAACCTTTTCTGATTGTAAAAAACAGCGACAATGTAGAGCTGGCGATAGGCGTGGGAAGCAAGAATGAGTACGCACATGGCCCGCTGATAGAAGATTTTGAGTTACAGTAGCGCGGACGATTATTGCAGCGGATGTTGTCTTTATCAGGATTAGACTGATTTTGATGATTAAAGGATTTTTATTCTTTTGATTTTGACGATTAAAAAAGATTAGCGAAGACAGAAGTAAATACCCTTCTACCTTCGCTAATCTTTTTTAATCCTGTAAAATATAATCCTTTAATCATCAAAATCAGTCTAATCCTGATAAAGACAACATCCGCTGCAATAGTCTTCCGCTAAAATTCAAAGAAGCAACAACTTCCACCCACCCAGGTATCCTTACTGTTAAACCCTACGCCAATCATTTTTCCTTTGCTGATCCGCGCAAGATTGTGTACCAGTACCGGGCGCGCAGCGCCGTCCTGCCAGATATAGATCATCCTGATTTCACAGATGGCCGGTCCGGTAGGCGTTGTGATGGCAGGGGCATATTTTACTTTACGTTGCAGTATCCAGTTTTCCGGATCTTTGATACGGTCAATATCTTCCGGCGTTACGTCGATGAGCACGCCTTGTCCTCCAAAAGAAAAGAGCGGTTTTAATACGTAGTTTTCCAGGTCGGCGGGCACAACTGGTAATTCATGCAGGAACCAGCTTTTAGGCACGAATTCGCTGTGGATAAACGGCATAATATATTTGCTGATCCGGTAAAACCAGTTGGGATGCGTAATCCATTCCACATCGAGATCCTGGAACAGGTTTACATGTTCTCCCAATGTTTCTGACTGTTGTTGCAGGTCATCGAAAATGATGCGGTTATAGATGCGCTGCACAGGTGTTTTAACCCCATCGCGGAGATAATATAATTTCTTGCCTTCCTGGATCAGCGCTGTTAAACAAACCGTGGTGATGCCCAGGTTTTTTTCGGTACTGTGAAAATCGATGCGCGTTTTTTGTTCTTCCGGTTTTATTTCCAGTAGTATCACTTCTTCCGGTGCAAAGGGACCGATGATCATGTCGCGCAGGAGCTGATAGTAGGAGCTTTCATCGAGGCCGTTGAAGAAATTGCTGAGTGTAGCGGGAATATTGAAGTGCGTTTTGAAGCGGCGGGCCATTACTTCCTGGAAAGCGAGCATGGTAGGGAAGCCCTGCAATTCAATCAGCTGGGGCACCAGCGCGCCGTCGTCTGTTTTACAAACTGCAAAATCAATGACGATGAAATGAGGGTGTTCATTTTCACGCGGCACTTTCAGCGAGGGGGGAATAGCATCCTTGGTGATGGTCTTGAAATCGGGCCGGAGCAGCACATCTACTATTTCTTCACAGGCCTGTACCAGTTTACTACCGAGTGCGGCGGGCACAAAAACGGGCGTTTCAGCGATGCGAAAAGCTGGTACTACGCCGGTGTCTGCGGCAATACCGTCTAAAAAAGCCTGGTATTGTGCAGGAGTAAACTGCTGATTATATGATGTTCTGATTGCAGGGATCATGGTGTCTTTTAGTTAAAAGAACGAGTGCTCGTTATCTGTGTGGGCAGCTACCTGTACCAGCCGTTCAATAGCTGCCAGCCGGTCTGATAGTCCGCCATAAATAGCATAATCGAGGAACGCTGTAATAAAGCGATCGTGTGTAAGCATAATCTTATCCGGATCAGTGAGCTGGTTGATCATGCTGTTGTATTTTTCCAGGCCATGGTGGTTCACTACCTGTTTTTTCTTTTCTTCCTGTTGGAGATACATGTGCATGCCGGCAGCATCTGCTTCGGGATGGAACTGGGTGCCAATAAAATATTCGTTGAAGCGAATAGCCATGGTAGCCCGTTCCAATGGTACATGCGGTCTTTCTTTTTCCAGTGCGAGTACATGTCCGCCCATCGCCTGCAGGTTTTCGTAGTCCAGTTCTATCACCTGCCAGTCGCGGCTATCTACTATATAAAAAGGATCGGGAAGTGCACTGAAAATTTTTTCCTGCATACCTGCAGCGGTTTTATGTACCGGGAAAACCCCAAAGGCGGGGGATTTGCGTTTGCATACATTGCCCAGTTTGTAATACCGGCACATGACCTGGTAAGAGTGGCAGATAAAGAACACGGGTTTCTTGGTATCCTGTACCCGGTTCCATTCCAGTAATTCATCAATAAGCGAAAAATATGCGGTTTCCCAGTCGCTGCCTTCACTGTCGACCGGGCTGCCTGGGCCGCCGGTAGAAATGTAAATATCATAGGAAGTATCCGGAACCTGTATCTGATTCCGTACTTCAAATTCATCGAATTGCAGGTCCAGTGCGTGCATGCTGGCATATTTTGCCAGTATTTCGCGGATACAGCGCATGCCTTCATTAGGAACACCCTCGTACATATCCAGCACGGCTACCTTCCAGCTTTGTTTAATTGGATGCATGCTGCAAAATTACGAAATACGCGGGTTTTATCTTGCCTGGGATTTTGTCTTGCCGGGGGGCGTCTTGGCCAGGGTTTTATTTTGCCCAGGATTAGACTGATTTTGAAGATTTAGATGATTTTTTCTTTAGATGATTTAAAAGATTTAGAAAAAATTTAAAAGATGAAGGAAGATGAGGGAAGATGAGGGAAGATAACAGCAAATATATCCACTGGCATCTTCTCTCATCTTTTAAATTTTTTCTAAAATCTTTTAAATCAAAAAAATAAAAATCATCTAAATCTTCAAAATCAGTCTAATCCTGGGCAAGACAAAATCCAAGACAAATCAGCAACCTTCAAGGAACTGTTGCTGTATGAAGTCGGTAACCGCTACGAGGTCGTTGGTAGCTTCAAATACCTTCAGTTGTTTGTCAGCGCCGGTACCTGTTTCCAGGAGGCGGGTGGTAGCGTCAATTACTTCGCGGCTGCCCAGTTCATCCACTACATCATCGATGAAATCGAGCAGTTCGAAAATGAGAGAGCGGGTATTTACTTCCATTTCCTTACCAAAGTCAATGAGGTAGCCATCAATGCCATAGCGGGAGGCCCGCCATTTGTTTTCATTGATCAGGGCGCGGTTATAGATAATAAAATTGAGATTTTGCATGCGCAGTTTGTAAATTTTTGCGCATACGGCCTGGAAAAGTCCGGCCAGCATGATGGTGTCGTCGACCGTAAGCGGCACGTCGCAAACACGGAACTCTACGGT
The DNA here is from genome assembly GCF_018224885.1 of Chitinophaga hostae. Lineage (GTDB taxonomy): Bacteria > Bacteroidota > Bacteroidia > Chitinophagales > Chitinophagaceae > Chitinophaga > Chitinophaga hostae. The sequence goes on from NZ_JAGTXB010000022.1 coordinate 96,946, forward strand.
GTTAAAGAAAGGATGTACCCTCAGATCCCACCACACTTTTTTGGCATTGTCAATACAGTTGGTTTTTACCAGCAGTTTGATGTAGTTATCATATTCTTCGATGCTGGCAAAATAGTCGGGTATACCTGTACGGGGAAATTTATCGAATACTTTGGTACGAAAGGATTTGAAGCCGGTATTACGACCTTCCCAGAAAGGGGAGTTGGTGCTAAGTGCAAAAATATGCGGCAGGAAGTATCTAACGGAATTGGCTATATGAATGGCCATTTCCCTGTTTTCCATACCTACGTGTACGTGTAACCCGAAAATCAGGTTCGAACGGGCCGCATCCTGCATTTCATTGACAATTTCAAAGTAGCGGGGATGATCCGTAATGAGTTGTTTTTCCCATTTACTAAACGGGTGGGTGCCGGAGGCGCCGATGCTAAAACCAAGATCGCCGGCTATCTGTGCAATAGTGCGCCGGAGCAGGGCTACATCCGCTCTGGCTTCGTGTACATTAGCGCAGATACGGGTGCCTACTTCCACTACGGCCTGGTGAAATTCAGCTTTCACCTGGTCGCTGATGACCTTGTGCGCCTGCTCTACTATTTTTTGTTCATGCGACCTCAGTTCCCGTGTAACAGGATCTATTACCATGTACTCTTCCTCGATTCCCAGCGTAAACGCCTTCAGCATAATTTTTCTTAGCTTTTAACTAACAACTAAAATTGATGTTCGATTGTGCCAACTGCCAGCCATTGATGGCCAGTACCTGGCAAAGTCCTCAAAATATTCCATTCATCTCTGCTGCATTTGCTAACAGCTAACAGCTAATGGCTAACAGCTGAACAATGTGCCAACTGCCAGCCATTGATGGCCAGTTCCTGGCAAAGTCCTCAAAATATTCCATTCAGCTCCGCTGCATTTGCTAACAGCTAACAGCTAACAGCTAATGGCTAACAGCTAAACAAATGTAGCGCAGTAAAACGGTTTCATTTTTCTTTTTGTTGTTTTTTGGCGGTGCTTTTTTTAGCCGGTGTTTTTTTCTCCTTTTCCGGCGCAGTTTTCTTCTTTTTTTCCGCGGCGGTTTTCTTTTTCCCGGTGGCTGCAGTAGCATCGGCTTTAGCCTTTGCCCTGGCAGGGCTTCGTTGTACAAACTTACCCCAGGTAAGATTGTCCTTTCCTGGTTTTTGAGCGATAGCTCTTTCTATGGCATACCGGGCGCTGGTTTCCACCACCCACTCGAAGTGGTCGGCCCCTATAGAGTGAATATCGGCATCAGGAGCGGGGTTGCAGAAGTCGATGGCGTAGGGCACTTCGCTGCGTACTGCAATTTCCACGGTATTAAAATCGTATCCGAGGTGTTGATTGAGACTCAGCACCTGTTCAGTGATCTGGGCCAATAACGCCGGACTGGCATCATAGCTGGCTTCGTAACGCTGATGGGGTGAATGTTTCGGATTATAGGGCATAATACGTACTTCTTTTCCCCCGATACAGAAGCAGCGGTAATACTGACTGAAATCAATTTCTTCCTGCAACATCATGACCAGTTGCCCGGTTTCGCTGTGTTTTTGGAAGAAATCATCTTTATCCTCTACGCGGTACACGTGTTTCCATCCGCCGCCGGCATAAGGTTTCATGTAGGCCGGGAAACTTACATATTCGAAAATGCTGTTCCAGTCGAACGGGTAAACAAGGTTACGGAATGATTTGTCGGTGGTATCATCCGGTAACTTATTGGAGGGTAACAGCACGGTGCGGGGCACGTTCACGCCAATTTTATCTGCCAGTGCATTATTAAAAAATTTATCATCCGCACTCCACCAGAAAGGGTTGTTGATTACTGCCGTACCGGCGGCAGCGGCATTTTTTAAAAAAGAACGGTAAAAAGGAACATCCTGGGAAATACGGTCTACGATAACGGCATAACCGGGATCCACTCCCTGCATCACTTTATCGATGGTTACAAATTCGGCAAAGATGCCCGGCGGATTGATGCGGTTGACGCGGTCTACAAACGCTTGCGGAAAAGTGTTTTCCTGTCCAAAGAGAATACCTATTTTTTTCATGTTACTTACTTGATAAGTGATAGATAATGCGGCAGCATTTCCCGCCATACCGGCCAGTCATGGGTTGTTTGCGGCCGGATGTCCAGCCAGTGTGATATTTTTTTGCCGGTTAATATACCCGACAGCAACTCATTTTGCGGCCTTGTTACATCCCGGTCAGCTACGCCCAGCACAATGCCCATGCGCCAAAGATCGGCATGCTGGTTGTCCGGCACATAGTCGGCCGGGTTGTTATAGTAAACATTGTCATCATAATAGCCATCTACGCGGGGTTTGATATCAAAGATGCCGCTGAGACTAAAAAGATAAGACACCCGCTCGGGATGGCGGAACGCAAAATTGGCGGCATGGTATCCGCCAAAGCTGCAACCGGCCGCCACAATGCGTTGTTGCCCGGTTTCGGCTTCCATTCGGGGAAGTACTTCTTCCTCCAGCAGTTTATCGTAACAGGAGTGATTATACGCTCTTTGCTCAGGGCTGATCTCTTTGTTGTACCAGCTAATGGCATCAATACTGTCGGGACAATATACCCTGATCCTGCCTTCTTCAATAAACCAGCTGATGGCATCAATGAGGCCAAAGTCTTTGCTTTCATAGTAGCGTCCCATAGAGGTGGGAAATAGGAGTAACGGATATCCGCTGTCGCCGAATACCAACATCTCAAATTCCTTTCCCAGGTTGGGAGAATGCCATTTCAAATAGTTTTCGGTCACGGGAAAGTGTTTAGTTAAATTTAAAGAAGATTATTGGTTTATTGGTAAATTGTTGGGGTGCAAACACGTCAACATTATATCAATTCTATTTATTTACAGCGGGAAGTGGTGCTGGACACTTATTCCGCAGGTACATTGCCAACGGTGCTCCTGTTGGTAAACGATGGTCAGGAACTGGCGGGGTTATTACCACCGCTTTCTCCCGCCGTGCTGGTGGCCGGGATTCATGCGGGTAAGCATCGCAGGGCGGAATATGGTACCGCCGGGGTGCTTGATCACCAGGGGCAGGGGGCACAGGCGGAAAGTTATACGCGGTTTATTATCCGGGAGTTATTGCCTTTTTTGCAGCAACAGTATCCTGATATGCGTATTGAACGGCGTGCTTTTGCCGGCTTTTCCCTGGGAGGCTTATCTGCCCTGGATATTGCCTGGCATTATCCGGATCTTTTTCAGCTGGCAGGAGTATTTTCAGGTGCATTGTGGTGGAGGAGCAAGCCTTTGGGGGATGGATACCGGGACGATAAGGACCGGATCATGCATCAGCTGATCCGTGCAGGGAGCTATCATTCAGGACAACAGTTCTTTTTTGAATGTGGTACCGCTGATGAAACGGCCGACAGGAATCACAATGGGGTGATTGATAGCATTGATGATACGCGGGATCTGATAAAAGAGTTATTACTGAAGGGGTATAAAGCGGACAAGGATATTTTTTACCTGGAGATTCCAGGTGGCCGGCATGATGTAGCCACCTGGAAAACCGCCATGGATATATTTTTACAACTACCTTTCTTTTATTAGTAGTTAACGGCGATGCCTATATTAAATGCGGCGCCTCTTCCTTTGGCATATTGATTTGGTATCATAAACCACTGTGCCCTGGCAGGGAAGTAATCTTCATTAAAGAGATTTTCAATACCCAGTGTCAGCATAGTATGTGGTGTAATCTTATAGTTAGCATTCAGGTTTACCAGGTTATAAGCTTTTACCCTGCCTTCGTTACCATTGTAAACACCCTTGCTATTCTTTTCAAAGCGGTTCCTGCCGTTAACACCCATGTATTGTAATCTTACTTCCAGTGCTTTTAGCGGGCGGTAGTTGATCGCTGCGCTTACTTTTGGCGGGGCAATTCTTCTGCCGTTCAGGTATACATTGTAGCTGCCGCCGGTTTTGGCCGTATCTGCTTTTCCTTCGAGGTAACTGTAGCTGGCGCTGATATCGAGGTTATGCAGTGCCTGGTAAGTGATAGCAGCTTCAAAACCGTATATGCGTTCAGGTGTTCTGCTCACATTGAATAAACCGGTGTTGGGGTCAAAGATCATGTCTGCGCCCAGTTTAGAGGTACTGATAAAACCGCTGAGTTCAAAACGGAATTTTTTGTGTTCGCTGACAAATCCGAGTTCGTAATTATTGACGAGTACAGCTTCCGTATTGATTTTTTTCAGATCATTTACTTTGGAATCGCGTAGTGCCAGGCCTACATCAGATACAGAAAACCCCTGGGAGAAGCTGAAATAAGGCATGAAAATGGGCAGGCGGTTATAGCGGATACCTGCGTTGAACAGGGTAGCGGTGTAATCGAGGTCGCCGCCTTTTACCCTTATGCTCGGCGGTATGGCTCCATTGGCGCCGGTAAGCGGCAGGGTATTATAATCATCTACAGTTACATGTACTTTTTCCACTCTTATGCCTGCTTTCAGGATCAGGTTTTGCCAGAGATTCCATTGTGTTTCGGCAAAGGGAGCATAGTTCAGCATCTTCATTTCAGGTACCCATACCCGTCCGTCTACCAGTGGCTGGGAGGTTTCATCGTTCAGCAGATCCGCGCCATACGACAGCGTACCGTTTACCTCATATTTGTTTGACAGGGGAGAGTTCAGCATCAGGCGCAATCCTTTTTTCTTATCGAGGGTATGTGATTGACCATCGCCGCCTTCAAAGCGCCCGAAGGACACGTAAAAGACATCATCCCTGGATTCATAATAGGCGTCTGCAGTGAGTGAGGTGCCGCCGATAAGGCTGTCGGCCTGGTATACCAGGTGCAGGTTGTGATTACCCCTGGAACCGGTAGAAACGCCGGCAGGTTTACCTAATACCCCGGAAGCGGGAATACCGTTGGCAATATCGCCGTTTACAACGTTGTAGTTGGAGTTTTGCTGGCTGCGGTAGTAGTTGTACATCAGTTGTAACCGCTGACGGCTGCTTACCTGGTAGCCCAATTTTGCAAACGCGTTGTAGCTGTCGGTTTCGCCTAAGCTATAGTTAGGGCCTACCAGTTTGCCTTTGGCATCTTTATATTCGCCGGTTTCTTCGGCCACGCCACTCACGATGTAGTCGAACTTTTTATATTTTCCCTGCAGCATCTGGCTGATGCGTCCGCCCACGCTGTTTTTGAGACTGGTGAGAGAACCGGTGGTGTTGATAGTGGTTCTGCCGGAGATGATTTTATTTTCGCGGGGAGTGGCGGTAATATAGTTGATTAATCCACCGGTGGCGCCGTTGCCATAGATTGCGGTGGCGCCTTTTAACACGTCTATTCTTTCCAGCACACCGGGGTCGATAGAGCGCATATCTACCTCTCCGTTGCGGAGCGGGGTAGATTGTGGAATACCGTCAATCATGATCAGCACAGAGCGACCGCGGAGTGTTTGTCCTACATTGCTGTTGGTTTGTGTACCGGGCGCCAGTCCGGGTACTTCCCGCGCCAGGATATCCGTTACATCTGTGTTGATAGTCATGTCGCTTTCCAGTGTTTTTTTGGTAATAACCGTAACGGAAGAAGGGACATTGTCCAGGGTAACAGGTTTACGGCTGGCCGAAACCACGATTTCGCCAAGCGTCTTTTGTGTGTTGGCAGTCGTTAATGTATCTTTTTTATGTTCACCGGATTTATTCTGCGCCATCAATGGTGCGGTAATACTGCATCCGGAGAACAGTACGAGAAATAGTCTTTTGTTAAGCGTGTGGTGCATAGCCGTAATTGCCGTCGTTTTAATGTGATAATGCTTCCTTGATTTGCTCCTGTGATATGTGGCAGCAGGTTCGATTTCGGGGAGCAAAATTACGGAAAAGCGTTCCGGCGGGTTTACGCAATCGGGAAAATTTTGTGCGGGGAATGGCGGGAAAAATTCCCTTTTGGTAGTGATAAAGGGAATTCTCCGGCTGCAATGCTCCTTGTTGAAGATCATGTTCGCCGGAGATGGAGCACACTATTCTTCTGAAAGATAGTAGATGACAATTTCCACCCGCCTGTTTTTTCTTCTGCCTGCGGCGGTTTTGTTGTCGGACACCGGCATGGATTCGCCCATACCGTTTACAGCGGTGATATTGCTGCCTGGCTTTTTTTCCCGGATATAATCAGCTACGGTAAATGCACGTTTCATAGATAATTCCTGGTTGTAGATGTTGGTACCGGTATTGTCGGTATGACCTGTAACGGTGAGCGATATACGATCGCTGCCGGGGATTTTGCCAACGAGGCTATCGAGCGATTGCAGCATTTGAGGCTCCAGTTGGTGGCTGTTTACCTGGAAGAGTAAATCCGGTACCAGGAGGGTATCTGTTCGTGTAACCGATACAGTTATTTCTTGTGCCGGCTGGCAGTTAACTAGTTCTACTCTTTCGCTGGAATCCGCGTTGGGGGAAAGTTTTCCTACTCCTTTGATAATAAAGTCGTCGAAGCTAAAGCCTTTTTTGTATACGAGAAAACTGGCTACTGCCTGTGCGCGGTCCTGTGCCATCAAGGGTCTTAAATGCAATTGAACATTGGCGGACTCAGACAAATTTAACCTTTGTACAAAGAACAAATCAGGCGTCATATATCGAGTTTATCCCGGGTAACGATAACTGTTCTTCTTTTATAGGAAGGCAGGGTGGACGCCAGGAGATCAGACTGGCGCCAGGATGCATGGAAGGGCAGGTTATTCATGAAATAGGCCATGCCATAGGCTTTTATCATGAACAGTCCCGATCAGACAGGAATAATTTTGTAACCATCAACTATAATAATATCCAACCAGGTAGGGAAAGGAACTATCAGACGTATACAGAGGACGGGGACCCAGGTTTTGATCTGGGAGTCTTTGATTTTAATTCTATTATGCTATATAGTTCCAGTGATTTTGCGATAAGCGCCAATAACCCTGTCATGCTGAGATTAGATGGTAGCTGGATCTTTGGGCAGCGTGTTGGATTATCACTTGGAGATGTGGAAACGTATAACTATATGTATAATCCAGCTATTACGGCAGTAGTAAAGTATACAAAAACACGGGATGACTATGACTGGAATTCCGGCTCATCTGCAGTAGAGGGTCATTCAACTGTATTCTTCTATACAGATGCTTCCAGAACTACACCGCTAACTTTAGCCAGCCCTCTAAGAATAACTGCACGTGATTTATCAACAAACACCTACTATTATGGGACAGTACCTGCCGGCGTGAGTTCTTTCTATTTAGGAGAAACATGGGAATATCAAGTATACGATTTTGGTAATCTCACATATTATTCTGCTGGTGGCGGGTGGATGGAGCGAGGGGTGGGGTATAATTTTCAGTTTGAACAGTTATAGAATGCTGAGGAAGACATTTTGAGTATGCATACAGGAGATTTGGGCTATTATAAAAAGGGAGGCCTCCAAATACGGAGGCCTCCCTTTTTATAAAGTCGTATCGCTATTAGAAGCTGTAACGAAGACCTAACTGTCCTCTCCAGCGTGCTGTAAAGTTATTGATGTAATATGGTTTTACATCACCAAATCCATTTACTATTCTTCTGTAGTCATACTGGAAGGTAGATACCCCGGTAGCAGCGTTGTAACCGGAATAGGTAAGCGGGGTAGAAGCGTTGTTGGCTATGAAATATGTTCTGCCCCAATCTTTGTTTAAAAGGTTACCAACATTCAGGATATCGAAAGTGATTTCTACTTTATGTGATTTAATGATAGGAATAACCTGCGCAATCTTGAAATCGAAAATGTTTTCGAAAGGTGTGCGCACCGCATTTCTCTTCGCATCTTCTCCGCGATGTTTGCTCAGGTATTTATCATTACTGATCAGACTTTCGAAATCTGCCCTCTGTTCTGCTTCGGAACGTGTGTATGTGGATGTTGCGGTAGCAGTAATAGGCTTGAAAGACATGTTTTGAACCTCAGAAGCTGTTGGAATGTAGATCAGGTCGTTGTTACCGTTGCTACCTAGGTCATCACCGGTTGGGTCAACAGATGGGTTGAAATATACCCACGAATAAGGAATGCCTGATTGACCGTTGTAGAATAACGTTAAAGTAGTACTATATTTCTTGTCCTTACCATATTTAAATGCTTTGGAAACTACCGCCAGCACCCGGCTACCCATACTGTAGTTGGCACGACCATTTTCCAGGTTGTTCAAACCATTGATGTTCGGAGTAAAGCGCCAGTTGGAACCTGCTGTAGAAGAAGTACCATCATTAACAGAGTAAGCATCGCCGTAAGAATATCCTACTTTGAAGAAGAAACCGTTGTTGGTTACTTTGGCCAGCTCACCAGTGATGTTATAGGTATAACCTTCGCTGGTGTTTTGTAATAACAAAACCTGCGTGCCAAAATTGCCGGTTACTTTCTTGAAGGTAGGGCGCTTGGTAACACCACCAAGCGAAATGCTATCTCCAGTTGGCATCACATTTAAGTTATTCCAAATGGTGTTGTTAATTGTTTTGGAGAAATTACCTTCAATGGTAGCCGTCATATCCCATGGCAAACGTCTTTGAACGGCCAAATTAGTTTTGAAAACTTGTGGGAATTTAAAGTTCCTATCTGTCAGGTTAATATTTGAAACACCTGTTTTTACAGTAGCGCCTGCGGCAGTGGCACCCGCTGCTGAATATTGACCATAGAAAGGATCATTTGGATCATATCTGAAAGTCAGACCAGCAGGTACATCGCCACGGGTCAGGAATACATTGGTATAAGTGTTACCACTGTTACCGTATTGATTAGAGATCCACACAAAAGGAACACGACCGGTGAAAACACCTACACCACCGCGGATGATGGTAGCACCATCATCATTTATATCCCAGCTGAAGCCAACACGGGGAGCCACCAGCAGTCGTGTCTTAGGCAAGGTAGTGGTGGAGTAACCTGGGAATGCAGGGTCCTTTGCAAAAGCAACATTGTTGGGAGGTGTGGTAGGGAACACTGGCACATCTACCCTAACACCATAAGTCAGGGTAAAGTTTCTGCGGATATTCCATTCGTCCTGTGCGTATACACCAATCTGTGCTGCCTTGAAACCAACGCCGTCTCTGTTTGTAGAATCAGCTGTTGTATAGTTGATTTGATAGGTAGTTGGTTTCAGACCACTGGTAAAATCGCTGATAGAGCTATAAGTATAGCCTCCGAAAGCATTCTGAATAAAGGTATTTTTAATATTGTAGAATTCGGCGTTAGCACCAACTGTAATGGTATGTTTACCTTTATATAGTGTCAGGTTATCCGTTATTGTCCAGATTTTCTGATCCAATGCATTCGCGGTGGATGATGGTTCTGTACCCAGGTAAATGGTTCCTCCTGATTCGTTAATAGTAACACTTGGGAAAGGCTGACCAATATATTTTCTCCTGTCCTTAACTGTGTTAAAGCCTAGCCTGAATTCATTACTCAATTTATTGGAGAAGTTGGAATTCAGTTCCAATACGCTTGAGTTACTGATAGAAGGGAAAGTATAATTCGCATTATTGAAAGTGGCGATGGTAGGTGTTCTGCTGGCAACCATATCGCTTGCATTCAGGTAGTTATGACGAAGGGTCAGTTTGTGTACGCTATTGATGTTCCAATCGATGCGTCCAAACAAAGTAGTAGCAGGCTTTTCGCGCTCCTGATCGGTAAAGCTTCCCGGGTTATAGCTAGGGAAATTTTTTGTCAAATAGTTATTGATGTCCTGCATTTGTGCAAGGGACACCTTGTTGGAGCCATCAGCCGGATTGTAATCAATAGGGTTATTTCTCTTTGATCTTTCCGCGTTTACGTAGAAGAACAATTTATTTTTAATAATGGCGCCGCCTAAGCTCGCGCCAAAAATTTTATTGCTGAAAGAACCGTATTTGGAACGGGTTGAATCCGGGGATTTACCCACCAGGCTTTGATCCTGGTAGAACACATAAGCAGCACCATGGAATTCATTAGTACCACTTTTGGTAATAGCGTTGATTCCACCACCGGTGAAACCGCTTTGTTTCACATCGTATGGGTTCAGTACTATCTGCAGCTGATCAATTGTTTCCATTGAAATCGGGTTAGCGCCTGCCTGACCTCCATTGGTTCCGGAGGCAGATAACCCAAATACGTCGTTGGTGACAGCACCATCTACCGCAAACTGGTTGTATTTATTACTCATACCACCAAAGGAAATACCCATTGGGGAACCGTCTTTACCATTGGTAGATACAGATGCCTGTGGGCTCAGTCTAACAAAGTCCTGTACACTCCTGTTTACAGTGGGAATGTTATCCATCTGTGTACGGGAAACGTTCAACGCTGTACCACCATTACCTTTTGTAGTATTTTTGGTAGCGGTAATACTTACTTCTTTCAGGTTAGTGGAACCTTCAGACAGTTTTGTGTTTAATTTTAACGGCTCACCCAGTTTCAGGAAGATGTCGTTATAAGTTTCAGTACCAAAGCTGATAAAGGATACTTCAACTTTGTACGGTCCGCCAACACGCATGTTGGGGATGGTGAACTCACCACCGTTACGGGTGGTTGTTCCATAAATTGTTCCAGTAGGTGTGTGGGTGGCTTTTACAGTGGCCCCGATGAGGCCTTCGCCTTTTGAATCAGTTACTACACCGGAGATGCTGCTGGTGGTAACCTGCGCATAGGTAACAAAAGCCGTGAGTAACAATGAGAATGTAATGAGTAATTTTTTTAACCTCATAAAGCAAAGATTGTTGTTGAATCAAGCGCAAAGTTGCTTAATTTTCCGGTTAAAATTTTAACTCCGAATTAACAAATTGTTAAGTAGACTGTGGATAACTTAACACGCCGTTAAAAAATTGTACAGCATCTATCCGAATGCCAATAAACAAAAGGAATTTTCAAGATTTTCGCTAAAAATTATGATTTTTCAAATAGGTGTTATTATTAATGAATGAAACCTATAACCACAGTGAACTTTATGCCGTTTTAAGTGTATAATATTCAAATTAATTGTAATTATTTGTTATATGTTAAAATTAGCCTGTATAATTAACAATATTCCAAGGCCATTTTAACACAAATTCATCGCTACCCCTTCTCATTTTTTCACATGTATATGTCGTAACTTTGCGCAATTCAACATTACTGACCCGGAGGGAATATTATATGTTAGATAAAATAGAAGCAGCAATAGAAGATATAAAAAACGGCAAACTGGTGATCGTAGTAGATGACGAGGACCGTGAAAACGAAGGTGATTTTATAACGGCAGCACGCAATGTAACACCCGAAATCATCAACTTTATGAGTACCCACGGCCGTGGGCTCATTTGTGCACCGCTGGTAGAAGAGCGCTGCGAAGAACTGGGACTGGAACTGATGGTCCGCGATAACACCGCCTTACATCAAACCCCCTTTACCGTTTCGGTCGACCTGCTCGGACATGGCTGTACCACCGGCATTTCCGCACATGACAGGGCCAAAACAGTGCAGGCACTGATCGATCCCAACACCAAACCCGAACACCTCGGCAAACCCGGACACATTTTTCCGCTCAAAGCTAAAACAGGCGGCGTATTGCGTCGCTCCGGACATACGGAAGCCACCATCGACCTGGCCAGGCTCGCAGGGTTTGAACCTGCCGGCGTACTGGTAGAAATCATGAATGAAGATGGCTCTATGGCCCGCTTGCCGGAACTCCGTGAAATTGCCACCAAATTCGATCTCAAGCTTATCTCCATTAAAGACCTGATCTCCTACCTGCTCAGTACCGAAACACTGATAGAGGAAGGGGTGAAAGTGCAGATGCCTACCAAATACGGCAACTTTGAACTGATCGCCTTTAAACAAATCAATTCCGGCGAAATTCATATGGCCCTGAAAAAGGGAGATTGGAAAAAAGATGAGCCGGTACTGGTACGTGTTCACTCCTCCTGTGTAACAGGAGATATACTTCACTCTTTACGTTGCGATTGTGGTGAACAATTGCACGCCGCCATGAAAATGGTGGAAAAAGAAGGGAAAGGCCTTATATTATATATGAACCAGGAAGGAAGAGGAATTGGTTTGATGAACAAACTCAAAGCCTACAAACTCCAGGAAGAAGGAATGGATACCGTAGAAGCTAATATAGAACTGGGCTTTAAGATGGATGAACGCGACTATGGTGTGGGAGCACAGATACTCCGTCAACTGGGCATCAGCAAACTGCGCCTTATTACCAATAACCCGCGTAAACGCGCCGGGTTAAGCGGTTATGGCCTTGAAGTGGTGGAAAATGTAGCCATCGAAATTAATCCTAACCCGCATAACGAAACATACCTTAAAACCAAAAGGGATAAATTAGGACACGAGATATTGAAGGATTAAGTGACGGTTCATTGGTGATAGAGCCGCGTAGAAAGCAGCAGTCATCGGAAGATGGTTGTGAAGTAAAATAAACCACACAAAGGAGCAGCATTTGTTGCTCCTTTGTTGTTTGAGCCCGCCGGCATCGCGGCTATTGCTTACCCGTACTGTCTTGTTTGATTTTTTCTATTTCTTCCTGTTGCTGTTTCAGCAAGGCTGCCTTACGCAGGGAATCGAGCAGGGGGGAGCGGCTCCGTCGTTTATCATTAAACAGCTCGCTGAGCCGGTTGTATTCCCTGATATAGGAAATACCCACACCGGATTTCGTACGGTTGTTAAGGTTATATACGTCGTAGTCCGTTTTACTGAAGGCATTGATACGGAAACGGCCATCGGGCGTAAGGAGGTACTCAATCCTGAAGTCGCCCGCAAAACGGTTGGTATTGGCAGAAGTAGCCGTTTTACCCCAGTCGTAGTCCCCGCCTGCATATAAACGGAACCGGTTGTTGAACAGGTTGCTGGTAATACCGGCACTCACCTGGTTGCGGTCTACGGAAGAGTTGTCTACCGGCCCGCCCACATTATAAGCCCGGTAATTGACGTTTACCCCGATACCACTTCCTTTGAGCAAGGCGCCTGTTATATTGTTCAGGATGGCCTGCGCCTGTGCGGAGAGCGCTTGTCCCACACTGTTTTTACCTGTAATACCTACATTGGCTGCCGCAGTAGTGGTAGCATCATCCGGCAGGAATTGGTTGGAGAACAACAGTCCCCATACCTGGAACAAAGCCTTGTTCTGATCATTGTTGATTTCTTTCAGGTGGGCGGCCACGCCACTTTCGTAAGCCAGGCTGCCTACTTCCGGCAATTCGATGGAGTAGGTGATATCCGGCTTCAGCAGGGCGCCGCGCAGGTTGATTTTTACATCTACCTTTTCTGTGCGGGTGGCCAGTTTATCCGTACTCACGTTGGTGCCTTGCCCTACGAGGTTGTACAAACTCACTTTAGGCAAGGAGTATTTGGCCATAATGTTTACCCGCGCTTCGGATGGGTCACCGTTCCAGGTAATGGTACTGTTTTTTTCTATGTCGAATTTCCAGCTGGTTAAACGCTGGAAATTGAAATTATAGGAACCGTTGTTGATTTCATAGTTACCAAACATGGTAAAATCACCTTCTGTGTTTACTGTGATCTGCAGGTTACCGGTACCATTGGCAGAAATAATATCGCCGGTGGTGGCATCCAGGATAACATCGATCTGGGCATCGGGGTTGGCCGCAATATCCAGTTTCACCGTGAGTTTGGTGTTATCTTTCTTCTTCTTCTTTTCTACTATCTCCGTACCATACGTCTTGAAGGTGATATAGTCATATTTTCCTATATCCTTGCTGTCGGACATCGGCAGGTAAAAGTGGGTACCTTTAATTGGCCTGGCCAGTATATGCATCTGCATATCATTCAACGGGCCGGAAAAGTATACTTTACCATCGGCCAGTACATCGCCATAAAACAGGTCGTTATCGGCCGCACTGGTGTTGAGGAACAGGAAGCCCCTGCCGGTAACGTCAAAATCAAAATTGAGTTTGTCAAAATGGTCATGACTGATATAGCCGCTGGCAGTGCCTTTGGTATTGTATTTATCGACCAGTACAAAGTTGCCGAATTCTATCAGGTTATCATCCACGTTTACATTCAGCTTAGGAATGCGGTAGTGCGTACCCAGGTAATCTACTGTAACACCTACGGTATCCAGGGTAAGGTTACCTTTTACCGAAGGCAAACTGGTAGTGCCGCCAACGGTCAGATTACCCGCTACGGTACCGGTGAGCTGAGATACATATCCCGCCAGGTACTTATTCAACAGGCTGATAGAAGTGCCATTCAGCTTAATAGACGCGTCTATGCTATTGTCTGTGGCCGATAAACCAATTTTACCCTGTGCCAGGAAAGCTTTTCCTTCATTGTCGGACTGTACATTAAAAGTAGCGACGCCGGTCCGGTGATGATAGGTGCCATCTACGTTCAGAATACCGATTGAATCGTTGTCTATGCGCAGTTCCCGGGTTCTGAGCGCCGCATTCACATCCAGGTTCTGGGTCGGATCTGCGATATTGATAGTGCCATCTGTAATCCCTTCCACGCGGGTGGTGATCAACTGAGCCGGAATTACATCCGCCAGGTTCAGGTTTTTGAGGGTCACTATAAATTTGGATTCGTCCGGATTGTATTCATTTGTTTCTATGGTAATCAGCTGGTCATTGCGGTTGATACGCAGGTTTTTTACGGTGAGAAAATGTTTGCTCCAGTAAATTTCATTGCCGGGAGTAACATTCCATTGCCGCTCATTTACCGTGAAGGCGCTGTTAAGGAAGTTGATCTTTACGCCTTCCGGTACGGTCACCACACGGGCGTAAAAACCATCGAGCGAGGAGGTATCTTCCGCCGCCAGATCTACTTTTACAAAAGAGGTATCATGTCCTGAGCTGGCCAGGATCACCGGGTTTTCCAGTATCACATTTTTGCCCGATAGTACTTTGCCGATACTGGTGCTGATATTGACTTTGTTAAAGTTACCATCTCCCTTTACCTGTAGTTCCTGCACATGATATTGCTGGTAACCGGCCTCCGGTATGTTGATGTTTAATGCCAGGTTGCCGCCATTCATGGTGTTCAGGGCGCCGTCGACCTTGCTGAAATTAAAGCCGGAAAACTGGTTGGTATAACCTTTCAGCAGTTTGTCCACTTCCCCCAGGTTGAAGGCAAAAGTGAAGTCCTGGTTAATATTAATGTTTTGCGGCGGACTGAAATAGCTGGGATAGTACTTATATAACAACAGGTGGAAGGCATCTGGTAACTGGAGGAAGCTGTATTGTCCTTTTACAAATCCGCTAACTTCACTGCCGGCAAATTCCAGTATTTTCTTATTATCCACCATATGTGAAGACACATTCAGCGAATCGAACTCCAGTCGGCGGTTATTTTTAAATACAGATACATCGTACATCCTGGCTATGCCGTCGAAGTTATCGATGTTGCTGCCGGCGAAATTGAGATCCAGCTTGGCTTGCAGGGTAACGGAGTCTTCGGTGATATGCAGCGCTTTCAGATCACTCTTGCGGATTTCGGAATTGAATTTAAATACCGGTAAGGCTTCGTTGAAGTCGATGGTACCGGCGAAATCCATATCGAGGTTAGGATCGTTGGCCGCAAGGGAACCGTTAAAGAACTTACGGCTCATTTCCCCTTTGGTTTTGATGTTATGATAATTGTATCCGAAGAGGGCTATTTCCTGTACGTTGGCATCTACACTGGCTTTCAATGTTTTGAAATTGAAGCCGGCCCCATCTACCTTTGCGTCGAGGGAGATGGTAGACAGGTTGGTATTGTCAAACAAACTGCCGATATCAAAATTAACTGCCGTTAAGCTTCCCGAATAAACAGGAACATCCCGGCTGGTTTTGAAGTTAAGATCGGAGTTGAGTTTGCCGAGATTGGTTTGAAACTGGCCATAGGCCACAAAGTCATTGATGAAGCCGGTGTAGCTTCCCTGGAAGCGGATGGCAGAGAGCCGGTCGATCCTGACGGTATTCACCACATCTTTTACGATAGGCATGATCTGCATTACATCTTTACCGGTGGTGACCAGTTCCTCGGCATGGAAGTCGATGAAGGTTTCATAAATATCCGGCAAGCCGCGCATTTCGAGGCTTCCTTTCAGGCGGGTAGTATTGCCTGCTTCCAGTTCTATATCCGTTGCTTTCAGGTTGCTGACAGGCCCGCGGGCTTTACCGTTGAGCGTAATTTCTTTTTTCCAGGAGGATAACGGCGGTGCGAAGAAGGCGATATCATCGGACGACAGCTTACAATTCTTAAAGTGGGCCTGCATGAACACATCATTAATATAATCGCTCATGTCGCTGATATCACTGTACTGCATGGTGTAGTAGTCGCCGATATGGCTGCGGTTCGTTTCCAGGTCGAGCTGGGAAAACTCCATTTCCACTGGCGACATTTTAAACCGGCTGCTAAGCTTTTTTACCTCAAAGCCGCTGCGTTCTTTGGTGCGGAGGGTGAGGTCGCCGAATATACTGTCTTTCACCAGGCTGGTGTTGGTGAGCGACAGGTTAATTTCGTTGAAACGGATATGATGCGGGGCAAAATAGCCGGCCTCTATTTTCGTGGTGTCGTCGGGGTTATCCACGCCGAAGATGCCGTCTTTTATATTAAGTTCTTTTACAATGAGTTTCCAGTTTGCGTTGTTCCAGCGCAGTTGCTGCACTTTCCCGGTATCAGGTATGGGGCTGGCGGAAGCCTCACCGGGCTTTCTTTTACGCCGTAGCGGGGAAGAGGCATAACTGCTGATAATAAAGTTCGGGGAGGTGAGGGTGAGCTCCTGTATGTCGATATTATGTTTTTGCAGGTCGAGGTTTTTGGCGTCGAGGTAAATGCGTTTGGCAGATGCGCGCATATCTTCACCCACCCAGGCATCCACCTGGTTAACCTGAATATTTTTGAGATCAATTTTTTTCAGATCCAGCGAAATGCCTTTGGATGGCCTGGTGCTGGTGTCGGGGGCGGAGGAACCGAATGCCTCTTCAAGGAAATGAAAATTCCAGACGGAGTCTTTACGCGACCGCAGCAGGTTCACCTGTGCGTTTTCAAGCCCTATAAATTTGATGACGGGTTTATCCTGGAAAAAGAACCAATCGGTAATCCGTACCTGGAGTTTACCTGCATAGAGGAGGGTATCCTGGTGCTGATCTTCAATGAGCGTACCCTCCAGTTGCATGCTGTTAAACAGCCGGAAGGTAACATGATCTATCTCCACGCGTGTTTTCAATTGTTCCGACAGCCGGCTGGTTACCTGGTGTACGAGGAAGTTTTGTACCACGGGGATGTTAACCAGTATTCCGATCAGGATGACAAGGCCTAACAAACATAGTAACACGACAGATAATATTTTCCGGACTTTTTTCAGGCTGCAAAGTTTATCCGGCAAAAATAATTAATAGTTGGCAATAGCGGCCACAATTACAAACCGGGACTATTGAATTATAAATGATGCAGTTGATATCGGCAGATGAGCACCGGATTTATTTACCCACCCTACAATTTCGTATATAGATAACAGTGAGTAGGGGCTGAAAAAACGACTGATAACGTGAAATTTGAGGTCAAATAGTTTGTCATTATATTGTCTTTTCAATACTACTTAATGGTGTTATATTAAGTCTGTATGGTGTTATTTTAGCATAAATAAATTAAAAATTATCTTAATCTAAATTATTATTTGTTTAATTATCAATTATTTGCATCGTCATATTGATTTTTTAGACGTTAAAATAGCCGTCATTCAATTGTCACATATTCATCCTGCGTTATTAGGAAAACTTTAACAATTCTAATTTGAGTCCCGAACAATGGTAGTGAACAAAAAAGAAGTAATACTAACGTAACGAGTAAAATGTAGTCAACCAGGTAACAAAAAATGTAGTCAACAGGTAACGAAATCTAGTCAACCAGGTAATGTAATTCATCATTCAGTCACACTTAATTCAGTCAGCAAACATTCAACAGGAGCAATAATTTCAACCAATAGCAGGGTCGTACAGCCTTCGGTCCAACAATTCAGGGCAATCATCAATTATTAATTCATTAAAGTGTAGTTATAAAATCGTCAGTGAACAAATGATCGTTAGCGTCGGACGAGGCAGTCTGATCAATCCAGAATAATTTTTTAAACCAGAATCTATGCACAAAAAGTTGCTACTATTAGCGCTAATGGGATTCCTATGCCTGCAGGCATGGGCCCAGGAGCGAAAAATTTCAGGAACCATTACGGATGATAAAGGAGGGGCATTGCCCGGTGTTACCGTAAAGGAAGTAGGTACCAATAACGGGGTAGCCACCACGCCTGACGGGAAATTTATACTCACCTTAAAAGGCAGTTCCGACAAGCTGTCCATATCCTTTGTTGGTTTTGAAACACAAACCGTTTTATTGGGTGGCAAATCTACTTTTCATATAGCATTAAAACCAGACGCAAAAAGCCTGAAAGATGTGGTGGTAATCGGTTACCAGGAAGTGAGACGGAAAACGGTAACAGCGGCTGTTTCCAGCGTAAAAGGCAAGGAGATAGAGAATTTACCGTCGCCCAGTTTTGATCAGTTGCTGCAGGGGCGTGCCGCCGGTTTGAACGTACAGAACTTCACCGGTGAACCGGGTGTTCGTGGCTCGTTTGTGATCAGGGGTACCACTGCTATCAGTAGAAGCGCTGATGCGGCCCGTACACTCAGCTCACCGTTATTTGTGATAGATGGTATTCCCATTTCCATGGATGATGCAGCGGCATTTGATAACACCGGAACCAACTACATCGCCGGTTTGAACCCTAACGATATTGAATCGATCGACATCCTGAAAGATGCTTCCGCAGCGGCTATCTACGGCTCCCGCGGTGCTAACGGCGTGGTGATCGTGAAAACCAAGCGTGGTAAACCAGGCAAGCCGCAGGTGAATTTCTCCACTTACGGAGGGTTAACGCAGCAGCCTAAGTTTGAAAAAGTGTTGGGTGGTGCGGAAGAAAGACAATTCAAACTGGGGTATATGTCCAAATACATGGATGCCGACAGGATGGCGCTGGAAACACCAATGCTGTTAACAGACAGTCTGAATCCTGCATTCAACGGCGCTACTGACTGGCAGGACCTGTTTTACAAGAAGGGCATCATCCAGAACTATGACCTTTCTGTTTCCGGCGCTAACGATATGATGAACTATCGCATCAGCGGTAACTATTATGATGAAGATGGAACGGTGAAAGGAACCGGCTTTAAGCGCTATACCGTTTCTGCGGCTATGGGCGTGAAAATGAGTTCTAAACTCAGCGTGGACGCGTTGTTCCGTTTGAGTCGCGGTGACAGGTCCCGTGGACGCGGGCAATTCCCGGGAGAAAATGTTATTCCATTATTGGATGGACAATATCTTTCTTCGCTCTTTAACCTCTCGGACGTAGATAAACGAAATTATGTAGGTGATCTTTCTTCCGGTCGTGATAAAAATATTAATGATGATATCACTGCCAGTCTTTCGCTGAACTACGACATTACCCCCAAGTTGCGCTTTGCTTCCATGGGTTCCATACAGTCCAGTGTAAACTCACGTGATATTTTCAGACCAGGGGCTCTCAATGCAGCAGGGCTTTCATACGCTCAAAGCAATAAATCACGCTATGAAAATGTGAACCTGGATAATACCCTGAACTATAATACCAACATTGTAAGCAAGGATCATCACCTGAATATATTATTGGGTAATACGATCAATAATGTAAAGAATGAATACACCGGTATCGGCAGCGGCTCATTGGGTAATGATAATATAAAAGTAGTGCAGGGTTTTGATGTTAATTACCTGGCCTATACAGATCCCTATGGTAACATCATTTCCGGCTCTAATTATGAGTCAGCCGGTATGTTGTCATTCTTCTCGCGTATCAACTATGATTATAAAGAGAAGTACCTGTTATCCTTTGCCTACAGGGCGGATGCCTCTTCCCGTTTTGGCCGTAACAGCCGTTGGGGTTACTTCCCGTCTGTATCTGCCGGTTGGAACGTAACAGATGAGCCATTTATGGAGCCGGTAAAAAAATGGATGGATATGTTTAAGATCAGGGGAAGCTTCGGTGTTACCGGTAGCTTGCCCACAGGTTTTTATCTGCCTTATAATACCTACAGCATTAACCAGGGAACCTATGGTGGTTCTACCGGCGGTACCTACAACGGTGTAAATGCCGTAACCCCTAATTTCGGCGGAGGTGTGGCGCAGGATGGATTAACCTGGCAACAGGCGCTTCAAACCAACATCGGTTTTGATGCGAGCTTTTTAAACGGACGTATCAATGTAACAGCAGACGCGTTCAACAGGGGAACTTCTAAAATGCTGTTCGACTTGCTGCTGCCGTCGACCACGGGTTACGATAAGGTAAATACGAATGCGGTGGATGTGCGTAATATCGGCGCAGAGATTAATATCCAGGCCCGTATACTTCCTCCTACCAGTGCTTTGCAATGGAGCTCCCGCTTCCTGCTGTCTTTTGTAAAAAACCAGATTGTAAAACTGCCGAATGGTAACCGTGACCTGATGGTAAACGATAACAACACCGGTATGACCTATGTACTTACCAAAGGCAGGGCCATCAACGAGTTTTACATGATTAAGAGCAACGGGGTGTTCAAATCTGAAAAAGATATTCCGTTTAATCCCTATACCGGTGAAAAATTAACCTACTGGAATGGTAACCATACCGTACAGGCAGGCGATTTCATTTGGCAGGACCAGAATGGTGACTACGATGTGTGGGACTGGAACGACAAAGTTCGCGGGGGCAATCCGAATCCTGCAGCTACCGGCGGTTTCAGCAACACTTTCTCATATAAGGGCTTTAACCTGGAAGTATATGTTACTTTCCTCCTGGGTCGTGATATCTACAACAAATATATGTCCGACAGGCTGATAGGATTGACTACCAATTATGCGCAGATTGCTGCCATAGACCCTGCTTCTATCGACAGCTGGCATAAAGATGGCGACAATGCTAAGTTTGCAGAGGTAATACCCTACAGCAAAAACTATTATTACCAGTTCCTGCCATTTTCTACCGCCTTTGTGGAAAACGGCAGCTATGCGCGTATCAAATATGTGAACCTCTCTTACACTTTCAACCGCAAATTCCTGGATCATATCGGCTTACGTAACCTGCAGATCTATGGCGTAGTGGATAACCTGAAGATGTTCCAGAAGGCCAGTGTGCCTGATGCAGAAGCGGTGGATGAAAAAGGTACTTATACCGGTGGCGGCTATCCGATTCCGAGGAAATTTACGCTGGGTGTAAATGTTGGTTTTTAATTTTTAAAAGAAGTTGTTATGAATTGTCTTAAACATATTTTCGTGGTACTCGCGGCGGGATTGGTATTATCTCCATTTACATCCTGTAAAAAGCTATTGGACCAGGACCCGATCAATTCGCCTTATGGGTCTGTATTCTGGACGAATCAACGTGATGCAGAGCAAGGCATTGCAGGTAACTACGCCTTATTGCGCAAAGCGTTAACGTCTAATACTGCTTATGACCAGAACATGTCGCATTTTGCTTATGGCTCATTACCCGCTTTTGAGTTTACAGATTATAACCAGTATGACCTGGGATTTCTTGTGAAAGGCGGTGATGGTTTTAATAATGCAGACTTCCTCGGCAGCTACCTGGAAGGATATCATGACTGGACGCCGTATTATAAAGTGATCACACAGGCCAACCTGGTGCTGCATCATTTACCCTTAATTCCGGATGCGAAGTTCACGGATCAGCCAACAAAAACCCGTAACCGTTTACTGGGGGAAGCTTACTTCCTCCGTGCCTTCACTTATTTTTATATGGCCCGTATCTGGGGAGATCTGCCGCAGGTACTCGCTTATGATAATGACCCGGGTCATTCTGTAAACCTGCCGCGTGTAAATGAAAAAATTATACTCGACAGTTGCGTGAGAGATCTGAAAAACGCGATCAGCCTGTTGCCAATGGCATATACCAATGGCTCAGAAAGAGCGGTGAGAGCTAACAAAGGCGCTGCTTTTGGTTTACTGGCCCATGTATATATGTGGAAAAATTTCCTGAATAAAGGGAGCGTAGCTGCTGACCTTACCAATGCCATCGCCGCAGTAGATTCAGTGGTAGCGAGCGGTCAATACCAACTGTTGCCTGCTGAAAGTTATCCGAAAATATTCCATGGTAAATCCAATGAAGGTGTTTTCGAAATTAATATGCAGGTAGGAAATGGTGAACAACAGGTAGAGAAAGGTTTCTACTATTCTACCCTGAAAGAACCTTTTATCCAGCAAAAGAGCGGCAAACCTGATGCACCTAACCTGGAGCTGATCGGTAACCTCTATGGCGACAATACGCCCGATGTACGTTTACAATATTTCTTCTCTACACTGGATGCGGATAAACCTTACAATTCTGTGATCTGCAAATTTGCAGGACCTAACCGGGAGAATATTTACTACAAAAACCCGGCTACCTTCACCGGTGCGGCTGTTGACGCCAACATCATTGTAATGCGTTATGCAGATCTGCTTCTTTTGCGTGCCGAAGCCTATGCCGATCAGGCTAATATGAGCGCTGCACTGGCAGATATCAATACGGTAAGAGCCAGGGCACATGCGGATTTACTGACGCCGGACGATATAGATGATATTAAATGGGAAGTAATGCGTGAACGCTCCCGCGAGTTATATGCAGAAGGCCAACGCTGGTTTGACCTGGTACGCACAGGTTTGCTGACGAATGCTGAGATTGCCGGCGGTAACTTCCCGCAGAGCCGCTTCGATGCGGGCGGTTGGAAATGGCCGGTAGGACGTGTATTGTTCCTGAACAACAATGTTATTACACAAAATCCTTTCTGGCTGGGAAGAGTGAAGTAGTGCAAATTATTATGACCGTTTAAAAGAACTGACATGAAAAAATCAAACATATTAACAACAAAAGGCGGATGGGTGTTATTGCTGGCAGTGCTGTTGTTTGCTGCCTGCAAAAAAGATGACCACTTTGTAGGGGGAAGTCTTACGAAAGACCATACCGATTTAACCACCTATGATTACCTCAAGGCGAACCCGCTTTTTGATACGCTGATCCTGCTGATAGACAAGGCCGGCCTGAAAGAAACGATTAATAGCAACATCACTTTCATGGCGCCTACGGATTATTCTATCAAACAGTTTCTGAAAGTTCGGACCAAGGAACTGCAGGATGAACTGAACGATGAAAACGTGTTATATACACTGGATAGTCTTAAAGCCCCCGAGGTCCGCGACTCCCTGATGGCCTATATGTATGATGGTAAGATCCAGCGTTCAGATCTTTCCCTGGAACAACAGATCTATAAAAATAAGGTAGGAGAAAACTTTGACATCAGGTTAAAGAAAACCGACCAGTACGGTGGTATCCTGTCTGAAGGTGTGCGGTATATCTATGTAGCAAAAATTATCAACGGACTGGATCCTGATCCGCTGCCGGATGACTTCCCACAGGGAGACCGGGATATTGAAGACCTGCTGCAAACCACGGGTATCATCACCAAAACAGGCGTACTGCACGTATTAGCCAATACACACGCTTTTTACTGGAAGTAGTCTTACCACAATAAACTTAACATTATGTCTGATAAATATAATCTGAAAAAATTACTGGGAGCTGCTATCCTGTTGGGTATTCTGGCCGGAGGTTGTAAGAAAATAGACGAAGGGTTTTTAAGCGATGGACTGTATGTGCCTGATGCTCCTCTCGTTATCCAGCGTGGAAACCCATTCCAGAAAACGAGTGCCATTCTTGCGGATGGTACCACCCAACCTATGACCATTAAATTAGTGGATGTAAGAAGGGCTGATACGCACAAACATGCGGATGAGTTTTTTAAAGAATACCCGGTATACGTATATACTGCTGCTGTAAATCCCGCAGAGGATACCACTATTGAACAGGTGAATAAAAAACGTACGCTAAAGCAGTTAAAACCATACGAATTCCTGAGCAGCGGTCAGTTTATATTCAATGGAGCTACCGATAGTTTGCCGCTTGGCGTTACTTATGAATACGACATTGAAGTATCCAACGTAGCAGGTTCAAAGCTGTACAAGAATATAGCGACAATGACCACCATTGATCCGCCATTGATCACAGAAACAACCGCCAACTGTAACCTGTTCCCGGATGACGGATCTGCTACCATTCCAATGGGGCAGCCTACCATGACTATTACCAGGGTGAAAGAAAGTGGTGCCTCTGTAATTCTGAAAATAACAGATAAGAACGGTAATCCTTTCAATCCTAAAAAAGGAGAGATCATCAAGCGTGGTGATCGTCCTATTTTCGAGAACTATGCAAGATTCCATCCAATTGAATATACAGACACTGCTATGATCTGTAATTTCGAAATTGCACCGTTCCCGTTGAGCAAATATTCAAATGGAGGCACTAACTGGAACTACCTGATGTATTACCGTATTCCTTCTGCATTTGTGTCGATTGACAAAACGCTGACCACCAAAGTTGGTAGTGTGAACCCACTGTTCGCATTTCGATTGATGAAGGCGGGTGTGTATGTTGTAGAACTGAGAATGCCGAAAACGACAAGAGTTAGTAAATAGCCTGTTGGGAGCACTATAAAAACAATGAGAGGAGTACATGTATTGTACTCCTCTCGCCGTTTATATCCATTCGTCTTAAGTCTTAATGTAAATACTCCCCGATAAACCTATGCAGCGTCGCCATATCTTCCTGCAAATGCAAGGCACTCACTACCGCCCTGTTTACCGGCTCACTGTGCGGCTGCGGATAAGGGAAGCTGGAAATGATAATATCCCTGTCCTGCAGATATTGTACAAGCCCGTCACCAGCCGGCAAAATAAACGCAGGCAGGGCATGCGGATTATGCACACTACTGCCTGCGCTGAGATGCAGCAGGTAGGCAATATTCTGTTGGAGCGACATCCGCATTTTCCGGACCAGTTCACCGGCATGCAGCCAGGCATGTGCGTGAGCGGGCATCATGGGAGTGCTTCCCGAATAGATGGGTAATTTTTTCAATGCGGTGATGTCTGCCGCATGCCCGGCAATAACACCGCCCTGGAGACTATAAGCCTTGGCAGTGGAAGCGGTGATCAGGTAACGCAGGGCGGGCGATTGTGGTAAAAAATGAACGGCTCCTTGTCCTGCAGGACCCAGGATACCGATACCATGCGAATCGTCTGCTACCACCAGCACTTTGCGTTGCAACTCCTGCAGCCAGTGAAATGGGTGAATAGTGCTGGTCAGCGGGTTGACGGTATCGGTAATAATAGCGAAGTGATGGTCGGGATGTGTATTAACCAGTTCAATGGTATGGGTGATCCATTCTTCCCGGGATATAGCAGGGAGAAGCGGTTCCTGGTACCATAACGAGGGGTGGCTGCCTGGCGCATACAGCAGCTCTCCGCAGCCGGCTGCATATTGTACTGTAGCCTGGGAGGCCAGGAAGCCGGATGAAAATACGGTGGCAGCCTGTTGTTGCAGGTGAACCGCCAGCGCATGCTCTATTTCTTCGTATATAGATAAACGTAAGTTACCTGCCCTGGAAGAGGGAAACAGCGCTCCGTATTTCTCAATGCCCTCTATCACGAGCGCTTTGAAAGCGGGGAGCTGGTGCAGCCCCAGGTAAGCAAACCCGGAAAAAAAGAGACAGGTGCGGTCTTCCAGTACTACTGTTCTGCCGGGCGTATTATCTGTATATAACATGACGTTTATTCTTTCTTAGTACATAAGATAAACTGAAAATCGGTGGAGGTTACCTGCATGTCAAAGTAATCATCTGTGAGTTTGGTTACAGTGACCAGGTTTTCTACTTTGCGGTCGCCGTTCTTCGCCGTAACAGAGATCATAGCGCCGTTGCTGAGAATAAAATATTTGCCGGTATCAGATCTGCCGGCGATGGTAGCCACAAAAACGTTATGATCCAGGAACTGGTAATAAGCATCCCGGTAATAACCTTTTTTCAGGTCTTGTGCCTGTATGTACTGCGTGTTGCTGATAGGCGATTCCGGCGGGATTTTTACATCGTACACCCGCCACTTTTTATTCATCAGCAGCTCGTTGTTTTTTTTGCCTTGGCAGGCTGTTATTACCAGCATAGTGGAAATAACGGCCAGGACTATACGTATTTTCATGAACTATTTATTCCCCATTTTATCCTTATTGTATGCCGCAGATCCTCCTTTTGGGATAGACAGGCTTTGCCACTGATCTTTCAGGATCATTTTACCAATATACACTATTTGTCCCACGTGGTAGGGTACATGTGCCATTTGGCGATTGATGGCATCTATTACGATATGTGGTTCGTTGCGGATGAAAACGGTTCTGTCGAGGTCCGTTTCCTGCAAACTGCCGATCGCCTTCATCATGCAATCCCAGCCGCTGTTCCATAGTTGTAACAGTTGTTCGGCAGCAATATTGTTTTCTTCAAATTCAAGGTCCCTGTTACGGTTGGATTTCTCTCCATCGGTTGTTAGGAAGTCGGTCCAGCGCGATAACATGTTGCCATGCAGGTGTTGGATAATCAGGGCAATGCTGTTGGGTTCCCCATCGGGTTGCCAGTGGAGCTGTGCGGTGCTAAGCCTTTCAATGGTTTTAACACCCAGCTGCCGGTGCGTTTCCAGTCGCTGTAACGCACTTTGTAAGTAAATGGATTGAATGGACATTGGTATAATTATTTTGAATTAATATCCTGCTGCGCTGTCGTCGCCGCGTTTATCCCCGGAAGCCTCCAGGTAGCGGCTTTCAGGCGCTCTTTTGATGATTTCTGTGCGGCCGATATAGCCGCGTTTTACCACTTTGTACCCCATTCCTTCCAGCGATTGTATGGTACTGTCGGGGAAATCGGGTTCCACGGCAACCTGGTCGGGCAGCCACTGGTGGTGGAATTTGGGTTTGTTGATGGCATCGGATGGCGACATACCAAATTCCAATGCATTTATGAGTGTTTGAAACACGGAGGTAATGATAGTCGATCCGCCGGGTGTTCCCAGCGAATACAACACCTGGTTTTGCTGCAATACCAGTGTAGGCGTCATGGAGCTGAGCATGCGCTTGTGCGGTGCTATGGAATTGGCTTCTGTGCCTACCAATCCGTACATATTCGGTACGCCGGGTTTTACGCTGAAGTCGTCCATTTCGTTGTTCAGCAGGAATCCGGATTTGGCGACCACTGTTCTGCTGCCGAAATGCCCGTTCAGCGTGGTGGTAACGGCAATGGCGTTGCCCTCGTCGTCGATGATGCTGAGGTGGGTGGTTTCTTCGCTTTCCGGGAAAACGCCTGCTTTGGTATGATCGCTGGAGCCGGCTTTGCCGGGAGTGAAGTCCTGCATACGGGCGGCCAGGTATTTCTTGTCAGTTAACTTAGCCATCGGCACTTTTACAAAGTCCGGATCACCGAGGAATTGCGCCCTGTCGGCATAAGCCCTTCTTTCCGCTTCCACCATCAGTTGTATGGATTGGGGGGACTGGAAACCCCATTGCGACAGCGGATAGTTTTCCACCATCCCCATCAGCTGTTGTAAACAAATGCCGCCGCTGGAAGGCAGGGGCATGGTAACAATCGTATAGCCTTTATAGTTAAATGCTACTGCATTCCGTTCCCGGGCTTTATAGTTTTTCAGGTCCTGCAGACTGATAATGCCTTTGCCCCGGTTCATTTCTGCCACCATATTAGCGGCGGTTTCCCCCTGGTAAAACCCTGCGGTGCCTTTATTTCGTATAAGCGTGAGCGTATGAGCCAGTTCTTTTTGTACGAGGGTATCGCCCGCTTTCCATGGTTCGTTTTTTACAAATACTGTTTTGGTGGTGTTCAGTTTTTCAAAGTCACCTTTATAAGTATTAAGGCCCTCTGCGTCGGCGGCGGTGATTACAAAGCCTTTCTCTGCCAGGAAAATAGCCGGATCAATGAGTTTGACGAAAGGCAGTTTTGCATATTTCATGGAGGCAAACAAGCCGGCCACCGTACCAGGGATGCCGGCAGCCAGCGGGCCGTCCAAACTCAGCTGGGTAACAGGATTACCCGCCGAATCCAGGTACATATCCCGGTATGCTTTTGCCGGGGCTGTTTCCCGGTAGTCGATAGCAATATTACGCCCGTTTTTCAGGTGGCCTACCAGGAAGCCCCCTCCGCCAATATTACCTGCACCCGGGTATACTACCGCCAGGGCCAACTGCGTGGCAATAGCCGCATCTACGGCGTTACCGCCCTGTTGCAATATCATGGCGCCCACCCTGCTGGCCAGCGGATGCGCTGATACTACGGCGCCGTGTAATACCTTGATGTCTTTCTCAATAGTATAGTCGTAGGGATGCAGGTCATTTATTTTTTGTTGGGCACAGGCGGTGTGTAGTGTACATACCGTCATCCCGAGCAGGATCAGGTAACGCATGGATATCGTGTTTGGATCGAAATTAAGACATGCAGGGGAATTATAGGAAATTTATCATAAAGCAAACGGATATCCCACCTCCGGTTGCGTTATAATTCCTAACTTAATGGTCTAATTGCAGGCTTTTTATGCGCAGATATGTATTACTGGCTTTCGCTATGCTGGGCTTTATTCTTGTTCAGGCACAGGCGCCAACGCCCGATCAGTTTCTCGGCTATCCCCTGGGAACTCAATTTACCCCACACTACAAGGTGGTAGACTATTTTAAACAGGTAGCCGCTACGGCCAAAAATGTAAAGCTGGAACAATACGGTGTTACCTATGAGGGCCGGCCGCTGATCATGGCTATCGTGGCTTCTCCGGAAAATTTCCCCCGGCTGGAAGAAATCCGGCAGCATAGCCTGGATATGTCCAATGCAAAAGGCAACAGTGGCGCCAATCAGCCGGTGATTGTGTGGTTAAGTTATAATGTACATGGTAATGAGGCAGTATCTACGGAAGCTGCCATGAAAACATTATACGAGCTGGTAAATAACGGTAACGCGCAAACGCAGCAATGGCTCCAGAATACCGTGGTGATCATAGACCCCTGTCTGAATCCTGACGGGCGCGAAAGATATGTGAACTTTTATAACAGTGCCCGTGGCGCCAAACCTAATGTGAGCCCCTATTCCAGGGAGCATAATGAACCATGGCCGGGCGGAAGGGCTAATCACTACTATTTTGATCTGAACCGTGACTGGGCATGGCAAACACAAAAAGAATCACAACAGCGCGTCGCAAAATATAACGAGTGGATGCCGCAGGTACACGTGGATTTTCATGAACAGGAAATAGAAGCGCCTTATTATTTTGCACCGGCAGCAGAACCTTTCCATGATGCCATTACCCCCTGGCAGCGGCAGCTGCAGGTGATGATCGGTAAAAATAATGCGAAGTATTTTGATCAGCAGGGCTGGTTGTATTTTACCCGGGAACGCTTCGATCTTTTTTATCCCAGCTATGGCGACACTTATCCTATGTATAATGGCGCCCTGGGTATGACCTATGAGCAAGGCGGCAGTGGCAGGGCAGGAGTAGCTGTGTTAAAGAGAGATGGTGACACTCTTACCTTGATCGACCGTATTGCGCATCATTACACCACGGGGATCTCGACAATAGAAGTAGCCTCGCAAAATGCGGCGAAAGTGATCACAGAGTATGGCAATTATTTTACCGCAGCACTGAAAACACCACAGGGTGGGTACAAGTCGTACGTGGTAAAGGCAGGTGGTAATACAGAGAAGCTAAATACGTTGGCGGAGTTGCTGCGTAAAAATAATATTGCTTTCGGTTTTGGCGCTAATGCAGGCAATGCCAGTGGCTTCAATTATTTTACGGGTAAAACTGAAACATTTGCGATCGACAAGGAAGACCTGGTGATCAGCGCATATCAACCTCATTCCAATATGCTGCGGGTGTTGTTTGAGCCGGTGTCGCGCTTAACCGATTCCGTGACTTATGATATCACTGCCTGGGCGTTGCCGTATGCATACGGGCTAACCTCTTATGCTGTGAAACAACCGCTTACCCCGGCAGCGGGTGCGCCGGCCACGCGTAATAACACGCCGTTGTCGGCCCAGAAGCCTTACGCCTACCTCGCGCAATGGAATAGTTTACGTGATGTGAAATTTTTATCAGCGTTGTTACAGAACGATATCAAAGTACGGTTTACAGAAATTCCATTCAGCGTGGGAGGGAAGGACTTTCCTGCCGGTACACTGATCATTACCCGCTCCGGCAATACCAGCAAAGGAGAGTGGTTTGATCAGTATATCACCAGCCAGGCTAACCGGTTTAAGATCAGCCTGGATGCCGTTAGCAGCGGATTTGTAGATAAGGGAACGGATTTCGGATCAGACAAGATCCGGTATATCAGGAAACCCCGGATCGCGCTGTTGTCAGGTACCGGTATTTCGTCGTTGGGTATGGGCGAGGTATGGCATTTCTTTGAACAGCAGCTGGATTTCCCTATAACGGTGGTGAATGAACGAAATATGAGCGATATCGACTGGGAGCAAACAGACGTGCTGATTTTAACAGAAGGTAGTTACAAAGTATTTGGTGACAAGGCGGCCACTGAACGATTAAAAGAATGGGTGAGCAACGGGGGAAAACTGATTGCACTGGAAAGCGCTGCTGCTCAACTGGCAAACGCCGACTGGGGTATAAAGCTGAAGAAGGAAGAAGAAAATAAAGAGGGCAAAGACAAGGATAAGGACAAAGCACGTGTATATGATGCGTTAAAACCATATGCCAACAGGGAAAGGGAAAGTATTAAGCAGTTTATCCCCGGGGCCATTTATAAAGTACAGCTGGATACCACCCATCCGCTGGCCTTTGGTTATCCTGCCTTTTACTACACACTGAAACAGGATGCACGGCTATACGAATTTATAGAAAGCGGGGGCTGGAATGTAGGGGTATTGAAGAAAGACAGCTATCTCAGTGGTTTTGTAGGTGTAGATACCAGGCAGCAATTGAAAGATGGGTTGCTGTTTGGCGTAAAGGATATCGGTAATGGTGAAGTGGTGATAATGGCGGATAATCCGCTGTTCAGGAGCTTCTGGGAAAATGGTAAGCTGTTGTTCAGTAATGCTGTGTTCCTGGTAGGACAGTAATGATAAAATGATTGTTTAGCCAGGCGGTTGCTGCGGTATTCATCTCCGGAAAACAACTACCTGGCTAAACTTTATCAGAGGTTTCTTTTGATATTACAACCCAGGCTGTGCGTACTGTTCAGCGTAACCGCCTTCCCTGCCAGCATTTCATTGATAGCATTCTGCAGCAGGCGTGCTTTTACCGCGTCGGGGTTCCCCGGGCTGTCATCAATCCCTCCTTTGTAAGCGAGACGGCTGTTCTTATCGAATAAAAAACATTCAGGTGTATGATTGGCGTCGAACGCATCCGCGAGCAGGGCGTTTTTATCGACAATATAATACCAGGTAAATTGCTGAGTGGCAGCATATTGTTTCATGGCTGCAAAAGACTCTTTCCCATTACGCGCTGCCTCGTTGGAGTTAACGATCACAACACCAATATTGTTTTTGCGGGCAAAGCCGCAGATATGACGCAACCGGTCCTGGTTGCGCTGCATGTAAGGACATTCATTACTCCCGAAAATAACCAGCAATCCGTTAGTCAGTTTGGCAGCTCCCAAAGAGATTTCCTTACCGGAAACATCCATACAGGTGATCTCTGATTTTGGTAAAAGTGCACCAGGCTCCAGGGGCGCCTCCCTGTTTGGTTGAAAGGATGATAATAAAACGGTACAGCAGGATAAATAAAAGGTGGCCTTAAGCATAGCAAATGGTTTTCAGGTCCTGACTAAATATAGTGAAATGGTATAGTATTTTTTTGCTTTTTCAAGAGCAAATAATCAAGTAAAATATAATAAAAAAATATAAAATAAAATTTTTTAACAAGTATAAATAGAAATGGTAGGAGTTATGCCTGATTAGCAGGTAGTTGCTTCTTTTTTTCTTCTTTTTTTTCGTCGCTGACAGCCCTGATACTGGCATTGAGTTCAAAGCCTATGAGCAGGATGAGGGAGTTGAGGAAGATCCAGAGCATGAGTACGAGGATGGTACCAATTGATCCATAGATCTTATTGTAATTACCGAAGTTGTTTACAAACCAGGAGAAGCCAACGGTAACCAGGATCATGCATATGGTGGCTACCGTAGCGCCAGCGGTTATAAATTTCCACCGGCGGGTGGTAGCGGCGCCAATACGGTACAGGAAACCGTTTACGGAGTAAAAAAGCATGACGATCACCACCCAGCGGCCAATATCGATCACATTCCTCAGCAGGGTACTTTTAATGCCTATGAGGTTAAATACCCATCGAAGGGTAGCCCCCTGGGCAATGATCAGGCCTACGGTAATCAGCAGGAGCACCACCAGTATAGCGGTGAGTTGCAGGGCGATGAGCCTGTTTTGCCACCACTTCCTTTTCCTGAAACCGGCGCCCTGGATTTTGCTGAAGGAACGGAGTATGCCCATTACGCCATTGGAGGAATAAAAAAATCCCATCAGGAAAGCGATAGAGAGCAGCCCGTTACGGTGTGTGTAGAGGAAATCATGGATCATTCCTCTTACAATCATATAAGTATTGTAGTTCGGCGTAAGATCCTCTGCCAGGTCGTATAGTGTGGACTCAATATTTTTCACCGGTACATAGGGCACCAGTGTAAATAAGAAGATGAAAAAGGGCGGTATAGCCAGCAGGAAGTTAAATGAGATAGCCCTGGCGCGGTCGCCCAGCCCCCTGTTTTTTGTTTCTTCCCCGAAATGTTTCAGCACATCATACAACGGCAACCCTTCAAATCCAGGAAGGATGAGGGTTTTAGTCCTTTCCACCAGGCGGCGGTAAGGGCGTGAACGAAAGATGATGTTTTCGGGTTTGAAAGCCAATTTAGCGATTAGCTGTTAGCTGTTAGCAGTTAGTAAATGCGGCGGAGATAGTGTTGTTTTGTCTGCGCTGTACTTACCGGTTGCCAATTGCCGGATTAAGTAAATATATTTTTAAAATCCTCTTTTATTCAATTCTGCCTGGTACTTCCTGGCATTTACCAGGTGCTCTGCATAGGTGGCTGCAAAAGCGTGATAGCCGGAGAAGTCAGACCTGGCACAAAAATAAAGGTAATCTGTTTCCGGAGTATTTAAAACGGCATTCAGCGTTTTCTCCGATGGGGTACAGATAGGGCCCGGAGGCAGTCCGGAATAACGGTAAGTGTTATAGGGAGAATCGAAAAGGGTGTGATTTTCACGGATCCTTTTCAGTCCAAAATCCTGCAATGCAAATTTCACGGTGGGATCTGCCTGGAGGCGCATGTCTTTACGGTAGCGGTTCAGGTATACGCTGGATATAAGCGGTTTCTCATCGTTTTTATTGCTTTCCTCTTCTACAATGGAAGCGAGTATGGTGACTTGATTCTGTGAAAGACCCAGTTTATCCGCTTTCTCTTTCCGCTCTGCATTCCAGAATTCTTCTCTTTCTTTTTCCAGTTTTTTGAATACGGTTTCGGCGCCGGTGTTCCAGTAAAACTCGTACGTGTTGGGCACTACCACGCACATCACGGTGTTGGTGTCGAGGCCAAACTGCCGCAGGTATACTGCGTCTCTCATAAGCGAGCGGAGCACGTTGGAGTCGGCTTCCAGGTTGTTGCTTACTTTGCGTACAAAATCGTCTTTGGTGCGAAGTTTATTGATGACCAGCACCACCGGGCTCTGTTTCCCCGAGCGCAATAACCGGGCAATGTCGAAGTTACTCATGCCTCTGCTGATCTTATAACGCCCTGCCTTTACGCGGGAGGGGTAGTCGAGCTGCTGTGCCACCCAGTTAAAGCTGTTGCGGTTACGGATGATGCCCTGTTCTTCCAGTCCGTCCAATACATTACTGTAAGTACTGTTGGTACGTACATAAAAGTATTTGCTGTCGCCAAAAGCTTTGGTATTGGGGCCGAATACACGGTAGGAGATATATACGAGGGCGCCGGCAGCCAAACAGCCGGCAATCACCAGTATCCGTCTTATCCAGACAGATTTTGCGCTGGATGTTTTGCTTTTTTTAGCCATAGATCGTGTTGGACGTTACAATTCAGCGAATACGGCTGTGAGTCAGGTTTTCAAGATACGCTGCCAGTCGCCATTAAAAAAAACCTCGCTTTTAACGGCGAGGTTTTAAATATTATTATTCAGATAAATCTAATTTATTTGCCGGGAGCAGGAGCAGGAGCTGGCGCCGGTGTATTTGGCAGCGGCGTTGCTGGTGCTTGTGGCGTGATAGGCGCACCTGCAGAAGCTTTTTCTACTGCACTGGGAGCCACCACCTGTGTTTTGCCGCTCTTACCGATAAAGAAAGGAGCAGTCAGGCACAGTACTGCAATCAGTATTGCCAGGATCCAGGTACCTTTTTCCAACACGTCAGTAGTCTGACGCACCCCAA
Organism: Chitinophaga hostae; assembly: GCF_018224885.1. Lineage (GTDB taxonomy): Bacteria > Bacteroidota > Bacteroidia > Chitinophagales > Chitinophagaceae > Chitinophaga > Chitinophaga hostae. The sequence goes on from NZ_JAGTXB010000022.1 coordinate 131,248, forward strand.
TCACCTGATTACCAACACCACCAAGTGCGCCGGAGAGTCCGCCACCTTTAGGGTTCTGGATCAGCACGAAGAAGCCCAGTAAAATGCAGGCTAATATGATCAGGATACCAAAAATTATCAACATAGAAATTACTATTTATATTTATTTTTTTTCTGTTTGTGACTTTAGTTCTAAAATCTTCTGCGCAAAATAAGCGTTTTTGTCGGGATTAAGCAAACTTAATTTTTGGTATATCTTAATCGCGTTGGCATATTGGTGCTGTCGTACCCAGATCTCCGCCAGGGTTTCCGATACAATATCATTATTAAATACAATAGAGTCCATGGCCATTTTCTCTACTGTTTCTGATACTTCCGGTTCATCATCTTCTTCATAAATTTTGTGCAGTTGCTGGTGATACCAGTCTTTACTGGTTTTTCCCACAAAATTATCTTTCATCTGGCGCAGCCAGGAAGTAAAGCTTTTCATTTCTGCAGCCCCCTGTTCATTTAAATCATCAGCCTCTTCCGGATTTTTTAGCCGTTTATAGGCAAAATAATCATCTGTATATAATGGTTGGAAAATTAGCTCCGTTTCTTCTACCTCCAGGTTTATTCCCAGCGGGAATATCTTGATGGGGCCTGCGTTTGCTTCGCCGTCTTCACTATCCCCGCTGTCGTTTGCTGCCATTATGCTTTCTGCAGGAGCCGGAACAACCGGTGGCAATGGCATATCAGCGGTTGGTGCTTTGATGACAGGACCAGGTTCAAAATCTGCAAAGGAAAGCGGCGGCGCGTTTTCGAATATTTCTGCAGCGGCCTTTTCGGCTGACAGCTCTGCTACTACTGCCTCAAATGCTACAGCAGCCATTGTTTCTGCTGATATTTGGTCAGTTATGTATGCTGTTGGTTCGTTTGTTTCAGTTGCTGTTTCCCTTGTTTCGTCTTCCGGAAGGGCATCTTCGGGTATTACTGTTGGAATACGATCTTCCACTTCCGGCAATACGGTTGCTGCGTCTATTTCGTCCACTAATGATTCGGTTATATCTGCGGCAGCGATTGGTTCTTCCGGGAGACTATCTTCCGGTATCACCTCTGCAACGCGGGTTTCTACTTCCTGTAATTGTTGTACTGCGGTAATCGCCAGGCAGGCATAGTGCTGGTGATTGCTGTACAGCAGGGCTTTTTTTACGGCGGCACTTTGCAGATCGCCGGTTTGCTGATACACTTTCTTCGCCAGTAAAAGGCGGGCAGCAGAAAAATACGGGTGATCCGCTACCAGTCGCTCCATCACTGCTTCATCCACCTGGTGAAGTGATGGTTGCAGAAAAACATGCGCTATAATCCTGTTTGCCGTCATAGGTTGCTAATGTAGTAAAAAATGCTTTACGCATTACCAGTTCGCAAATGCCCTGTTAAAGATATCATCGGTGATACCCGGGATAATATTGTTTTCGAGCAGACCATTTTCCACTGTGCTGGGCAACTGGGACGCTGAAAACTCCGCAGAGCGGGAAAAGGATTGGGTAAATCCTTTTTTGTCGCCTACCCGTTTAATGAAGGTAACATTTACAGTTACATTCAAACGGGAAGTGGCTGCCTGGTCAACGTTGGTTACAGCCGCATTGGAAAAGGAATAGCCGGTAATGGTAGCTTTAAACTCGTAATCCGCTCTCGGCTCATTTTCATTCACCTGGGTTAAACGGGTTTGGGAGGTGACTTTATCCCGCAGTTTCTGGGTCAGTTTCTGACTCAGCGTTGGGTTATTGATCGGCGCCCTGTTTTCAATAAAGCGCACGTTCACCGTTTTCGCGTCCTGGTCTATACTGGCGCCGGTGGTAGAATATTTTACGCTACATCCGGCTGTTACCGCCAGTATGGCTATTGATATAAATACTTTGATATTGCGGATCATTGTTGTGCTGATATTAAATTCGTTTATTCGGCGATGTTATATTCTTTCAGTTTGCGGTACAGCGTTCTTTCTGAAATACCCAGGTCCAGTGCGGCATCCTTGCGTTTGCCCTTATGTTTTTTCAGCGCTTTCACAATGAGTTCTTTCTCTTTGTCGGCAATAGACAGTGTTTCTTCTACTTCTTCGTGATGATCAATTTTATTATCCGCCAGGATAATAGGCTGGGCGGTGCCGATACTGCTGCTGGCAGGTACGTTCATTTCAGCGGCAGAAGGATAACTATGCAATACATGATTATCAGCGGCATATTCTGCTGCATGCGGCATGTTATTGGGATTCTGCAGGATGTCAAAAAACATTTTCTTTACCTCCGTCACATCTTTTTTCATGTCGAAGAAAAGCTTGTACAGGATATCCCTTTCACTGTTAAAATCGCTGTTTTGTTGTTGCGGCGCTGCCAGCATAGGCAGGCGGTTTACTTCCGGCAGCTCCGGGAGAAAGCGTTTCAGGTCGCTGGCGGTCACCAGTTTGTCGGACGACAGCACAGAGATCTGCTCTGCAATATTTTTAAGTTCACGGATATTTCCTCTCCAGGGGTAGTTCACCAATATGTTGCGAGCCTCTTCATCCAGTTGTATGGAAGGGGTTTTATATTTTTCGGAGAAGTCGACCGAGAATTTCCTGAACAGCAAAGGAATATCTTCTTTGCGGTCGCGGAGTGCAGGCACGCGTATCGGCACGGTGTTGAGCCGGTAGTAGAGGTCTTCGCGGAACTTGCCCTGTTGGGTACGTTCCAGCAGATCCCTGTTGGTGGCGGCAACTACACGCACATCTGTTTTCTGTACTTTGGAGGACCCCACGCGGATATACTCGCCGGTTTCCAGTACGCGCAACAGGCGGGCCTGGGTACCCATGGGCATTTCACCGATTTCATCGAGGAAAATGGTACCGCCGTTCACCGTTTCGAAGTAGCCCTTGCGGCTGTCTACCGCACCGGTAAATGATCCTTTTTCGTGACCGAAAAGTTCGGAGTCGATGGTGCCTTCGGGTATGGCGCCGCAGTTAACGGCTATGAAGGGATTATGTTTACGTGCGCTCAGGGCATGAATGATCTGTGAAAAAACCTCCTTACCAACACCACTCTCCCCGTTTATCAGCACGGTGAGATCGGTATTGGCTACCTGTACAGCCACCTGCAATGCGTAGTTGAGTGCAGGACTGCTGCCAATAATGCCAAACCTGTTTTTTATAGCCTGTATGTCCATAAGCGGTTATTCATGTTTGATGGTTAAAAATATAGTCCCCGGCAATGGGCCACGGACTGCTATTGCATTGCTTTTCCTATCAGGGTACCGGATGTGCAGCTTTCCACTTTCACCATTACGTAATCGCCCTTTTTAAAGTTTTCCCTTGGAAATACGATTACCTTATTCTGGTCATTGCGGCCAAAAAGTTGTTCATCTGAACGTTTGGAAGTGCCTTCTACCAGTACATTGAAGATTTTACCTACTTCTTTTTCCATAGAAGCCTGCGAGTGTCCGCGGTATAATTCCACTACTTCCGCCAGTCTTCTTTTCTTTACATCTTCCGGAACATCGTCCTGGTAGCGGCGTTCGGCCAGTGTACCGGGGCGTTCGGAATAGAAGTACATGTAAGCGAGATCGTAGCGGGCAAATTCCATAAGACTAAGCGTTTCCTGGTGGTCTTCCTCCGTTTCGGAACAGAACCCGGTAATAATATCGGTAGAAAGGCCACAGTCGGGGATCAGTTCGCGTATACGGTTTACCTTTTTTATGTACCACTCCCGGGTATAGGTGCGGTTCATGAGTTGCAGTATACGTGAACTGCCGCTTTGTACGGGCAGATGTATGTAATTACAGATGTTGTCGTACTTCATCATGGTGAAGAGTACTTCATCTGTGATATCCTTTGGATGGGAGGTGCTGAACCGCACACGCAGCAAAGGGTTGATCAGTGCCACTCTTTCGAGCAACATGGCAAAGGTCACTGTTTCGCTACCGTCATCGTTGTTCCAGTAGTAGGAGTCAACATTCTGCCCCAGCAGTGTTACTTCGCGGTATCCGTTGGCAAAAAGTTCTGCTGCTTCACGAACGATAGAATGGGCGTCGCGGCTGCGCTCCCGGCCACGGGTAAAAGGCACCACGCAAAAGGTGCACATATTATTACATCCCCGCATAATCGATACAAAGGAGGTAACCCCGTTGTTATCGAGTCTTACCGGGCTGATGTCGCCATAGGTTTCTTCACGGCTCAATAAAACATTCACTGATTTCTGGCCTGACCCCGCTTCTGCTATCAGGGCAGGGAGACTCCGATATGCATCGGGGCCCACTACCAGGTCTACCAGTTTCTCTTCTTCCAGCAGTTTGCCTTTAATGCGTTCGGCCATACAGCCTAAAACGCCCACCAGCATACCGGGTGTTTGTTGTTTTATTTTTTTGAATTCAGTTAAACGTTTGCGTACTGTTTGCTCCGCTTTTTCGCGGATAGAGCAGGTATTGAGCAGTATCAGGCTGGCTTCTTCGGCGTTCCTGGTAGGGCCATAGCCTTCTGCCCCGAGTATGGAAGCAACAATTTCACTATCGTTGAAATTCATAGCACAACCATAACTCTCAATGTAGAATTTTTTAGTATATGTTTGGGTGCCAGTCGTTGCAGGAGAAAAGGCTTCTCCCTGGCGACTTTCATCATGCACTTTGGTATCCAGATCAAGCATCCTGACAAAAATTTTGGAAGGCAAAAATAGGTAATAAAAATAACAAAATGACAGAATGGCAGCAAGAGAAAATAAAAGCCCTGTAACAGCCAGCTGTTACAGGGCCAATAATATAACACGGCGGTTTACGCTTTCACTCCCAGTTTCCGGGCAATCCAGCTGTCTTTCAGCGGCTGCAGCCAGTGTGTATCCAGTTCCTGCCGGGTGAGTACGGTATTATTCAGATAGATGGTGTTTTCGTCGATATAGCCTTTTTCCAGTGCATAAGCCACCTGTGCCATAGGCAACAGCTGCACCTTATCTTTTACAATAAAGCCCAGCAGGAGGCGGTCGAACATATTCACCTCGTACTGTTTTTCTATACTTTTGATGATCCGAACAGAACTATCTGTGCTGCAACCACTTACGGTGGTTTGTGATTCATCTGCGATCAGTACAATCACCTGGCCCAGCACTACCTGGCCCCAGCCTTTTACCGGTGCGCCGTGGGCATTCCACTGGGAGGTAAACTGATGCAGCTGCTCATTGATCTCCTGTATTTCCTGTTCATTGAACGGTCTGTTGCTCTGGTATATCCACACCCTGGAGACCGGAGAGAAGTCTGAAGGGAAGATGTTATTAGTATTCATAGTGCAAATTTAAAGAATTACGAATTAGGAATGACGAATTACGGATTTGCGGGAAGATGATAAAATTCGTCATTTGTAATTCGTCATTCATTTCATGCTCTGGGCGATTAACTCCGCCACATCCAGCACTTTTACTTCTTCTTCTTTGCCGGCCTCTTTTATACCGTCTGTTAACATGGTCATACAGAAGGGGCAGTTGGAGGCGATCACGGAAGCGCCGGTAGCTACGGCTTCATGGCCGCGTTCAAAATTGATACGGGTGCTGCCTTTTTCTTCTTCCTTAAACATTTGTGCTCCGCCGGCACCGCAGCATAAGCCCTTACTGCGGCAACGCTTCATTTCCACCAGTTCAGCATCCAGTGTTTCCAGCACTTTGCGGGGGGCTTCATATATATTGTTGGCACGCCCCAGGTAACAGGAATCGTGATAGGTGATCTTTTTCCCTTTGAAAGTGCCGCCTTCCTGCATCTTTATCCTTCCTTCATCAATCAGGGCTTGCAGGAAAGTAGTATGGTGAATTACTTCGTAGTTGCCACCCAGCGCCGGATATTCATTTTTTAAGGTATTAAAACAATGAGGACAGGCAGTCACGATCTTTTTTACGGCATACATATTCAGCAGCTGTATATTGTTCTGCGCCATCATCTGGAAAATAAACTCGTTGCCGGCCCTTCTCGCAGGATCGCCGGTACAGCTTTCTTCTTTTCCCAATATCGCAAACTGAATACCTACCTTGTCGAGGATCGTAGTAAATGCTTTGGTGATTTTTTGCGCCCGCTGATCAAAACTCCCTGCACACCCCACCCAAAAAAGGACTTCCGGGGTTTCTCCGTTTGCGGCATATTCTGCCATTGTCTTAATATGCATTCTTAGTTTTTTAAATTAATACCAAATGACTGCGCGTCAGGCAACTGTCTGAAGTTCGGAAGTACCTTTAATTTCCGACACTTGCTTACTATTATTACTGTTTATATCTTTAAGACGAATTGAATATAGATAAAAAATAGAACTGCACAAATTTAAAATCCAACTGAGTTGTACGCCAGCCTGAATGATAAGGAGTTATGGATCAAGGTAGTGGAAGGCGATAAGCATGCTTTGTCTTTCATTTACACACAACATTTTCCTGCATTGTATAATTATGGAATGAAGATTCATGCGGATGAAACAATTGTAAAAGATTGTATCCATGATCTTTTTGTGACGCTCTGGTTCAGCAGGGAGCGTTTGTCCATTACTGATACCATCCGTTTTTATTTACTGGCCAGTCTGAAAAGGAAAATTATCCGCAGCCTGAAGCCCCTGTATGTACCGCAGCTATTTGATCAGTCGATGGATAAGGCGGACTTCAGTTATTCTCCCGAGCAGATCATGATTGTAGACGAAACGGAAAGAGAGCAGCAGCAAAAGCTGGTACAGGTAATTAACCAGTTGCCCCGGCGGCAGCAAGAAGTACTGCACCTGCGCTATTTCCAGGGGCTGGACACCAAGGAAACCGCGGCGCTGATGTCGCTCAGCGTAAATGCTACCTATGTATTGTTATCGCAGGCGCTCCGGTTTTTAAAGAAGCACAGCGATAAACTGGTTACCATTATATTTTGGGCCCTGCAGCAGGGCTTTGGGAGGCTCCGTTAAAAAAAATAAAAAAAATTGGGCATCGGCGCTAAGATTTTATCACCGGCCTGCTTTACACTATAAGTATCGATAATGAGATTCAGGGAATTCACTATTTCAGATTTTTTGCAGGAACCTTCTTTCCGGAGCTGGGTGCTGGAGCAGGATGCTACCGCAACGGCTTTCTGGGAGGACTGGATCCGCAGTAATCCTGACAGGCGTGAGGAGGTAATGCAGGCCCGGCAATGGCTGCAGGTAATGGGGAGTGCTACTTTTGTGCCTTCGGCAGAAGACGGACCGGCAACATGGAGTCGGATACTGCAAACGATCGACAAAACTGAACGAACGGGTAAGCCCGGTATATTTACACTTCACCCCATTATGGGGAAAGTAAAGAACCGGCGCTGGTTGCCTTATGCAGCTGTACTGGCGGGTATTGCGGTGCTGTATGCCGCTGCATTCCTGGTGTTTTCCGGCCGGGATATCCGGCAGCAAACGGCGATGGGTGAACTGAAAACCATCCTGTTGCCCGATAGCTCGGAAGTGAAACTGAATGTCAACACCTCCCTTCGTTATGCGGAAAAGTGGGATGCTTCGGCGCCACGAGAGGTTTGGATCAGCGGAGAAGCTTTTTTTGCTGTCAGACATAAAAACAATCAGCAGCGTTTTATAGTGCATACGCCGGATATGGATGTCCAGGTAACAGGTACCGCTTTTAACGTAAACACCCGGCGCGTGCAAACGCAGGTGGTGTTAAACAACGGTGTGGTGAAATTGGAGCTGCATCAGCATGGTAGCGGCAAAGCCGCGCCAATAGTGATGAAACCGGGAGATATGATCACTTACTCGGCCGCCACCAATGAGCTGACCAACAGCAAAGTAAACCCGGAAGTGTATTCTTCCTGGCAAAGCAAAAAATTATTATTTACCGATACGCCTATCACAGAAGTTATCAAATCCCTGCAGGATAACGTGGGTATCACCATAGAACTGCAGGAGGAAAGCCTGGGCCGGCAAACATTTACAGGAACCATTCCTACAGATAATGTAGAAGTGTTTTTCAGAATTTTATCAAAGTCATTACATGTTACCGTTACAAAAACGGGAACGGATACTTACAGGATCAACCAACAGTAACATTTAAACTGAAAAAGCATCGCATGTTTTGCCCGCCGCCAACGGGAGGGGATACTTATGCGCCAATAAATATGATCATCAACCATCATAACAGGTAATAATTTAAACAACCAACCTAATCTATTACTATGATAGAATTTTACGCCAGGGGTGTTGGCGGTTGCATGGCTGTGTCCCTGTTGATGCAGCTCTGTGTGCTGCCTGCCAGGGCTGCATCTTTGCCCGGCCCGCACAATGTATCGTATACTGCAGCGAGGAGCTGCGCCCAGGAGGAGCTCCCGCTGAAAAAGGTGCTGACCCTGCTGGAAGCACGCTACAAGGTGCGCATTAACTATACCGGCAACACCATCAAAGATATGAAAGCGGCCATGCCGGCCCCCATATCTGCCAATGTAAAAATGCTGGATTACCTGCGCCATTTCCTGGCGCCATTAAACCTGGAAGCAGAAGAAGAGGGAACCGGCTATTTTGTGATTTACCGGAAAGAAATGCCGGCGGAGAAACCCTCCACACGCACACCGCAGCCTATTCCCTCTACACCCGAAAAACCGGCGACCCGTTTAAACGAAACCATTGCGCCTCCCCAGGAAGCGCCAGCACATCCTCCGGTAAAAGGACAGGTAACACAGGAAGACGGTATCCCCATTCCCGGCGTTACCGTCGTGGTAAAAGGGACCCGCACCGGCATACAAACGAATGCCGACGGCCGCTTCGAACTGAAAGATGTACCGGAAAATGCCATACTGGTATTTAGCTATATCGGTTATAAAACACAGGAGATAAGAGTTGGTAAACGTATGCCCGTTGCCGTTACCCTTCTCACAGATATGCAATCGCTGAAAGATGTGGTGGTAAATGGCTACCAGAATATCAAAAAAGATAACTTTACAGGGTCTGCTGTTACTATTACGGGAGAAGAGCTAAAACGATTTAATCCGCAGAATATCCTCGCGAGTATACAATCGTTTGATCCTTCCTTTAAACTGGTGGAAAACAATATTGCCGGTTCCAATCCCAACGCATTACCCAATATCAATGTGAGAGGAACGACCTCTATGCCCTCCGGCGCCAACACCACGCTGAGCCGCAACCAGCTTAGCAGTATTACCAACCTGCCGCTGTTCGTGATCGACGGATACCCGGTACCTGTACAAAGTATCTACGACCTCGACCCCGGCAGAATTGCTGCGGTAACCTTGCTTAAAGACGCTGCCGCCACCGCCGTATATGGTTCCCGCGCTGCAAACGGCGTACTCGTTATCACCACCCGGCCTCCCAAAGAAGGTAAGCTTACCCTCTACTATAACTATGAACTCAACGTTACTACGCCCGATCTGACGGCCTATCAGTTGCTGGATGGCGCACAGAAACTGGAATATGAACGACTGGCAGGGATATACCAAACCAGCGATGCCGACGATCCCGATAATCTGCAGATGCAGTATTATGCAAAACGGCGCAACGTATTGGCCGGGGTAAATACCTACTGGCTTTCGCAGCCACTCAGCACCGACCTCGGACATAAACACGCGGTATCCCTGGAAGGAGGTACTTCCTCGCTGAAATATATCATCGACGGCCGTTATCAAACCAATGCAGGCGTGATGAAAGGCTCAGGGCGCGACCGCTACAGCCTGGCCACTAACCTGCAGTACAACCTGAATAATAATAAGGTGCTGTTCCGCAACCAGTTCACCATTTCACAGGTAAACGGACGCGAATCCCCTTACCGCGAATTTTCCAACTATGCGCGGATGAATCCGTATTATCCAAAAACAGATTCCACCAGGAAATTGCTCAGGGAAGTCGATAGCTGGAAGTTCCGCGATGCCGCAGCCGCCGGCGAAGTAAAGCTGAACACGGTACTGAATCCTATGTACGAAGCGACTATCGGCAGTTTTAATAAATCAGAATATCTCGAGTTTATCGATGCATTTTCCGCGGAATACAACATCACCAGCGCATTAAGACTCCGCTCCGAAATTAGCCTGACAAAAAGAAAGTCTTCCGCCGATATATTTATTTCCCCACTCAGCAACGACTTTTTCGACAAAACCGGTGATGACCTGAAAGACCGCGGCACCTACACTTTCTCCAACAGGGATGAAATGCAGCTGGATGGTAACCTGGTGCTGAACTATAATAAGGGGGTAGGAAAACACTTCTTTAATACCTCGCTGGGTATCAATATGCAGGACAGCAAATCCTCCCTGAAAGTATTCAAGGCACAGGGTTTTACCAACGACCGCTTTACAGATATCACCTTCGCCAGATCCTATGAAAAAGATAAAGCGCCTACCGGCGAAACCTATGAAGAGAGACTGGCGGGCGCTTTTGGAAGTATCAATTACGCCTATGAAAACCGCTACCTGATGGACGCCACATTAAGAGTGGACGGTTCTTCTAAGTTCGGTGCAGACGCGCGCATGGCGCCTTTCTGGTCGTTGGGCCTGGGCTGGAATGTACATAACGAAAAATTCCTCCGGCATACCATTATCTCACAATTGAAACTAAGAGCTACCACCGGTTTAACCGGGGAAGTATCGTTCCCCGCCTACCTGTCTAACACCACGTACGAATACTACAAGGGCGACTGGTATTCCACCGGTGTGGGCGCTCATTTCAAAGCCTTTGGTAATGCGGGTCTTAAGTGGCAACGTACACGGAATTACGACCTGGGCATGGAGCTGGGCCTCCTGCACGACCGGGTATTTTTTTCTCCCCGTTATTATTATAAACTCACCAAAGATCTGCTGGCAGATATTAACGTAGCACCTTCCACTGGTTTTTATCAGTATAAAGAAAATCTCGGTGAAATGGTTAATAAAGGCTACGAATTCAATGTACGGGTAAACGTACTGCGTAAACGTGAATTGTCTGTGAATGTAAATGCCAACATGGTGCATAATACCAATGTCATCACCAAAATTTCTAATGCGCTTAAATCTTACAATGATGATATTGACAAGCAGCAAAGTGAAAATCCCGACCTGCAATCCGTAGCCCTGCTGCGTTACAAGGAAGGACAATCTATGAATACCATTTACGCGGTAAAGTCGCTGGGTATTGATCCTGAAAACGGGAAAGAGATATTCCTGAACCCGGACGGCACCAAAACCTATGAATACAATGTGAAAAATACGGTACCTGTTGGTGATCAAACGCCGCAACTGGAGGGCTTTTTCGGCGGCAATGTGGTCTATAAAAACTTTATGCTGGAAGTGAGCTTCTATACAAAATTCGGTGGTGATTATTATAATCAAACGTTGCTGGACAGGGTAGAGAATGCGGACCCAAGGTATAATGTGGATGCCCGTGTACTATCCGACCGCTGGCAACATCCGGGAGATATCACCTTTTATAAAAACATCGCGGATCAAAGTACTACACAAGCCTCTTCGCGTTTTGTACAAAAGGAAAACCGTTTGGAATTTAAAGCGGTGTACCTGTCGTACGAAGCTCCCAAAGCCCTGTACGAGCGTTTGAAAATGAAGAGCCTGCGCTTTTCGCTAAACATGAATGATATCGGCTACTGGTCTACCGTAGCTGCGGAAAGAGGTATCGACTATCCTTTTGCCCGGAGTTTCACCTTTTCCCTTCAAACAAGATTTTAACATCATTGCATATGAAAAAGTATTTCGTTCTGCTTGCATTGCTCACCCTTACCGTTTCCTGCAAAAAATGGCTGGACATCAAACCGCAGTCGGAGGTATCTGAAGATGATCTGTTTAGTACAGAAGATGGTTTTAAAGATGCTGTCAACGGACTTTATAGCCGTTGTACGCAGGAAGACCTGTATGGCCGCGAACTGATGGGAGGATTACCGGATGTGCTGGCCCAGAATTATACACTGCCGGCGTTGGACCAGGTTGGCTATAAAGAGGCATCGCTGTATAATTATAAGAATAAAAGATTGATAGAGAGAAAGGACCAGGCATGGAAAGGATTATACGAGGTAATTGCCAATTGCAATATTATCCTGTCGCAGGTAGATAAAAAACAGGGCCTTCTTTCTCCTGTCAATTACAACCTGGTCAAGGGGGAAGCATTGGCAATGCGCGCTTACTGCCATTTTGATGTACTCCGTCTCTTTGCGCCTGCTGCTGCCACCGGCGCCACGGCGAAAGCCATTCCCTATGTCACCGCTTTTACAAAAAAATCTTCCGCATTATTAACGGTAACGGCTGTACTGGATTCCGCGCTACAGGATTTGCTGGCGGCTAAAATGCTGCTGGTAAAATCAGATCCTATTCTGCAGGCGGGTTATAAGGTAGGCTACCCGATAAAGGATTCTTCTTCGGAAGATGCAGGGGAGATGTTTGTGCAGCAACGCCGTCACCGGCTTAATTACTACGCCGTGTGCGGAGAACTGGCAAGAGTGTATCTCTATAAAAATGACAAAACAAATGCTTTGTTATATGCCAGAGAAGTGATCAATGCCGGCAAGTTCCCCTGGACGCGGCAGGAAGATTTTCTGAATGGCGACGACGAAAAGAAAGACAGGATACTTTATAAGGAATTGCTGTTTGGATTTTATATGCCTAATCGTTCCGGTACGCTCAATGATATGTACCGTCGTGGAGAAAATAACAGCCTCGTGGTATCCAGCATAGAAGGACAGAATATTTATGAAACCGGTGGCGTGGGAGGTGACGATTTCCGGTTTAAGCAATGGTTTAGCGAGCAGCCCGGATCAAACGGGAACTACCTGCAACTGGATAAATACAAACGTGATGGCGACGCTAACATCCACTACCAGATGGGGCCTGCCATTCGCCTGAGCGAAATATACTATATCGCCGCGGAATGCAGTTTTGCTGCCAGTCCCAAACAGGCATGGGATTATTTTAATGAGGTGAGATTGCACCGGGGAATAGGCCCGCGCAATACCAATGAGGCTTCAGCGGAGGTGTTTTATACTGAGTTAGTGAAAGAAGCACGTAAGGAATTTTATGGGGAAGGACAGGTATTTTATATGTACAAACGGCTGAACAGGGCAATAACAGGAGCCAACGGGAAACTGATACCTGCCGCTAACAGCATTTTTGTATTACCGCTTCCGGACGACGAAATCGCATATGGTAACCGATAAAATAAAGCACATGAAAAAAACAATTGCAATAAGCATATGGGGCTGGGTGTTGCTGGTGGCATGCAGCAAGCAACATGACCTGACCTATCAGTTACCTGATAATATTTATTTTGATTTCACCAATGAGGTAAAGCATACACGGGTCGACAGCTTCTTTTTTTCTTTTGCGCTGTACCCTGACCGAACTACAGACACGCTCTACCTGCCGGTGAGGATATCCGGCAAGCGGGTATCTGCCGACAGGTGGTTTAAAATAAAAATAGTGGATGCTGCTACTACCGCCATAGCGGGTACGCATTACAAAGCGTTGGACACTGCCTACAGGATGCCGGCAGATTCCGGTACTGCCAGGGTACCGGTAATCCTGTTTGGAACAGACCCGGCGTTGCTGAAAAAGTCAGTCACCATTAAGCTGCAGATCATTGCATCCGGTGATTTGCTGAATACATTCCCGGCACTGGATACCGCAAAAATCACTTTTTCCAACCGGCTGGAACAGCCTGCCTGGTGGGTGGTTTGGAGAGGCGAGCTGGGAGAATACTCGCGGATAAAATATGAGCTGTTTATCCGCACTTCGGGCACCGTTGATTTGCCGCTGGATCAGAGCGACTGGCAGTCGATTCCGCAAACTCTTTATTTTATCCGCCGGTTCCGTGCTTTCCTGGTTGATCCTATTAACCGTGCAGTGGATTATGAAGATCAGGGATATGCTATTGGCAAAGATACATCCGGCAATTTTTATTTCTATAATAAAGGTAACAACACACAACAGTATCCGCTGGAATATAATGCCGCCGACGGGAAGTATTATTTCCGTGATGAAAATGGTAACCGTATTGTACCGCAATGATCAAAAACATTTCGCACATGAAACATGTACTTTTATATATCGCCGGCATCCTGGTATTATTAACAGGCTGCTACAAGGACAAAGGCAACTACGATTACCATCCGCTGAAAGAGCCGGTTGTCAGCAATTTTGATACAGCCTATAACGCGGTGGTAGGGGATAGCTTTATTATTGCACCCAAAATCGTACTTGGTTCCGGGAATACGAAATATACCGGTTTATGGAAGATCAGTATACCGGGACAAATGGGTACACAGGATTACACCGGGCAGGAACTGAGGATTGTATTTGGTTTGGGCGCCTCCCGTTTTCCGGCTGTCTTTATTGTTTATGACAGCACAACGGAAATGAAATATTACTACAAATTTGTGATCAATGGCACTACTGCCTTTGCCAGGGGTACTATTGTGCTGAGTGATAATGGAAGTGCTTCTGCTATTTCTTTTGTAAAGGAAGACGGAAAAGTACAGCCTGATGTATACCGCGATATTAATCACGATACTTTGCCGGCCGGGGCGTTACAACTGATGATGATGCAGAATGCAAACTACGGCAACCTGATCACCTCTTACTGGGCGCTTTTCAGCAGTGGCAGCGGCGGCGTGCAGCTGGATCCCAACAACCTGAAGAAGATGAAAACATTGCCGGATAATTTTTATGCGAAACCTGGTCCTTTGCAGGTGCAGGCGTTTATTCCTAATACGATGGGCGTGCCTACGGGTATTATGAACCGGCATTTGTATGTGGGTGCTACAGAAACGGCGCCATTTGCCACTTATTACGGTTATTTTGGGGTACCGCTGGCGGGTAACTATTCCCTGGGGCGGGCTATTATTGCCAATACACCGGAAACCAACGGCTATTACCTGGGGTTTGAGGAAACAAAGCAAAAGTTTGTGCGGATGGACTGGAGAACTTACCTGGATACAAATTATGTGGTAAAGGATTCCATGTTTACGCCAAAGAACCTTAAAATGAACGTGATGTATATGGCGCGTTTTAGTGATAACGATTGTTATGCTTTCTGCGATAGCGCTGGGGCTATTCGTGAGCTGCGGTTTGCGCTGGAGTTTATCAGTAATGGCAAGGATCCTGTTTTTCATGCACTGTTGAAACGGAAACCTGTTATAGCAGATAAGATCAGTGCTGCCACTTTATGGGCTCCTTCGCCAGTGGGGGTATTTTATTTTGCGAGTGGTGATAAATTGTATCGCTACAACCCGCTGAATAATGATGTGAAGGAATTAGCCACCGGTTTTGCGGGTAAACCAATCAGCATGCTTAAACTGCAGAACAGCGGTAACTTACTATTGGTGGGTGTAAGCGGAAGCATTTATTACCTGGATGTAAGCACTGGGCATATGGGGGAGAAGATCAGGCAGGTGGATGGTATCCCGGGATCGCCTAAAGATGTGATTGTGCGGGCGCAGTAGAAAGATTTGACTGCAGGGATTTGGAGGACCCCTGCAGTCAAAATGTTATTCGGTGGCCCATTTGTCGCGGTCATCCATGCTGAATTTCCATGGAGCCATGTTATTTTCGATGTTGCTGAACATGCCGGTCCATTCTGCCGGAGCGCTGGATTCTTCCATTACCAGGTGGCGGCGCAGTTGCAGGATAATATCCAGTGGACTGATGCTCACCGGGCATTCCTCTACGCAGGCGTTACAGGTGGTGCAGGCGCGTAATTCTTCTTCCGAGATATAATCACGCAATAATGTTTTCTGATCGTCGGTAAAGCTGCCGTTGGCTTTAATATTGCGACCCACTTCTTCGAGGCGGTCGCGGGTATCCATCATAATTTTGCGGGGCGACAGGAGTTTGCCGGTGATGTTAGCCGGACAGGCGGCGCTGCAGCGGCCGCATTCTGTACAGCTATAGGCATCCAGCAGGTTTTTCCAGGTAAGGTCCATCACGTCTTTGGCGCCAAACTTAGGCATGGCATCGGCGGCCGGTGCATTGGCTGCCAGTTCAGGTTGCAACATCAGTTGTACCTCATGTTGTACGGCCGGCATATTTTCCATTTCTCCTTTGGGCTCCAGGCTGGCAAAGTAGGCGTTTGGAAAGGCCAGGATAATATGCAGGTGTTTGGAATAAGGCAGGTAGTTGAGGAAAGCCAGCACGCCGGCGATGTGCAGCCACCAGCAACCGCGCTCCACTGCTTCCAGTGAACCGTCGGACAGGCCGCTGAGCAGCGGGGAGAGCATCCCTGAAATCCAGAATGGGCCGGTAGGAAGGTAGTGGGCAACGCCTCTTGCCTGCAGTACCTGGTCGGCAGTGTTCATGGTAAGAAATAATCCCATCAGTACAATTTCCGTAATCAGGATATAGTTGGCATCTGACCGCGGCCAACCATCAAGATCTTTACTGATAAAGCGTTTCAACTTTAAAATATTTCTGCGTACCAGGAATATGGCGCAACCGGTGATGACCAGTACAGCCAATACTTCAAATAAACCGATGAGTACCGGGTATAAGCTGCCCAATACGGGAACGAATAAACGATGTGTGCCGAGGATACCGTCCAGGATAATTTCCAGGATTTCCAGGTTGATGATCAGAAATCCGGCATAAACAAAAAAGTGCAGTACGGCTACCAGTGGATTACGGAACATTTTTTTCTGGCCGAAAGCCAGCAGCAGGAGGTTTTTCCAACGCCTGTCAGGATGGTCACTGAGGTCTTTGTCCCTTCCCAACAGGATGTTTTTCCTTATCCGGCCTGCCTTTTGGGCAAAAAGATATACCGCTGCCCCAAATAGGATTACAAATAATAGTTCTTGTACAATTCGCATTATCTCAGATTTGACTCCCTAATTTAGGGCTTTTTTAGATGGGAGCAGTATTGTTTCAGCTTTTAGCTTTTAGCCTTTGTCTTTTAGCTTTCCGCTCCGGAAGAATTTCTTATTTTTGCTGGCATGGAAAGCAGGAACATCATTCTTACACAGGATATCATTCAAAAGAAAATTGAACGCATCGCTTATGAAATCTATGAGCTGAACAGCGATGGCACTGATATTATTTTAGCCGGCATCTGGGACCGTGGCGTGATCATCGCCCATAAGATTGCAGCTATACTGGAACAGATATCTCCCCTGAAAACCCATATCATAGAGCTGCGGCTGGATAAACAGCATCCCGGTGACGTAGCTGTTTCTGAAGACATTGACTTCAATGATAAGGTAATTGTGGTAGTAGATGATGTTGCCAACTCCGGCCGCACCATGCTGTATGCGCTGAAACCGCTCCTGAAATTCCTTCCCAAAAAAATCCAGACAGCCGTGTTGGTGGACCGTAAGCATAAATCTTTCCCGTTGTCGGTCGATTTTGTTGGTTATTCGCTGGCTACTACCTTACAGGATATGGTATTGGTAGAGATGAACGGAGAGGAGATCATTTCCGCTTACTTCGAGTAACTTCATTAGAAATATACCGGGTGCAGTACCACGCGGCCCTTTGAACTGATTTCCAGCGTGGGCGCCGGAAATTTCACCATATTTAATACCTGGAACAATACTCTTATCCCTTTTTTTCGTGTAGGTATCCGCGTGAAATCTATATCGGGGGAGAGGTAGAATTGACGTACCCGCCGGAGTTGATTGTAGTCGTGGTCTATGCCATGTGAATCGGTCCAGGTATTATCCCGGCCTCCTACCATGCCTTGTGCGCCGTATCCCACTGCGATGTTGAGCCATTTGGGGAAACGGCTGTTTTTATTGAAAGAGTAAGGGTTTACCGATAGCCAGTAGGTTTGTCCATTATAATTTTTAAGCGTTCTTTCCCAGAAGGTAGTGCCGAAAAGCTGGTCGGCTTTTTCCTGTAGTACCGGATCATCGTAATGCTGGGGATGGGCAGAAAATTTCAGTTGAATACGTTGTTCGTTCCAGGCCAGTTCCTGGCTGATGAGCAGGGCCGAGCCGATGGCATTGGCGCCCATATCGCTCCAGGAAAATCCCCACTCCGAAGAGTAGCCATCCAATACTTCCACTACAGATTGGTAGGCAAAACCACTCAGACCACCTATCCATATTTGTTTTTTACGGGGAAGTCCTGACCAGCGCCACATTTCCCGGCTGTATTTACCAATAAAATAGGCGCTGAAAATATGTCCGGCTTTATCCATCTGCTTCCATTCTCCTATATCATTAAAAAAATGAAAGCCTGTTCTGGGATAGCCTTTATACCAGGCCGTATTGAGGGCGGCCAGACTGGCGCCATATAATGCAGCTGTGGTGCCGGTGAGCAGCCATACATGTGAGTTGACGGTAGTATCCGGAATAGAGAAAAAAGGCACTTTTTTTTGTGCCATGCCACAGCAGGGCTGCAGCAAAAGGAGCAGGGTGAGGAATGGTTTCTTCATGTGGGGGGAAGTAAAGAATTACGAATTGCGAATTACGGATTACGGATTTGTGGGGGATGTTCGCGTTTACCATCTTCTCACAAATCCGTAATTCGCAATTCGTAATTCTTTACTTCAATTTCATATCCTGGATAATGCCATTTATTTTCTGATCCAGTTCGGCGGTTACCTTATCATAATCGGCTGGGCTCTTTAATGGAGCGTTAACGCTGAAGTAGAACTTGATTTTAGGCTCGGTACCGGAAGGACGGGCGGATATTTTGCTGCCATCTGCCAGTACAAACTGTAATACGTTGGATTTGGGAAGATCGAGTGCCTGGGTGTCGCCGGTTTTGATATCCCTGATCTGCTGCAGCTGGTAATCGTACAAAGTTACAACAGGAGAACCATTGATGGTGGCCGGCGGATTTTCGCGGTAGCCGCGCATCATATCAGCAATTTCTTCTGCTCCTCTCATTCCTTTCTTGGTAATGGAGATCAGGCTTTCCTTATAGTAGCCGTAGCGAACATAAATGTCGATCAGCTGCTCGAACAGGGATTTGCCCTGGCTGCGTGCAAAGGCGGCCATTTCGCAGATCATGGCTACAGAGGAGATGGCATCTTTATCACGGATGTTGTTGCCGATCATGTAGCCATAGGATTCTTCCCCGCCGCAGATAAAGTTTTCCTGTGGTTCTTTACGGCGGATCAGGTCTGCAATCCATTTAAACCCGGTGAGTACGTTATAGCAGGTAATATTGTTTTTGGCGGCAAATACATCAATCAGGTCGGAAGTAACCACTGTTTTGGCGATATAATCGTTTGGTTTGGCCAGTCCCTTGTTTTTGCGGGCTTCCACGATGTAGTTAAATAACAGTACACCGGTTTGGTTACCATTCAGCAGTATCCATTCTCCCTTCAGGTCTTTTACGGCAATGCCTACACGATCAGCGTCCGGATCGGTACCCAGCAGGATATCGGCATCCAGTTCCTTTGCCTTTTTAAGACCCAGGCTCATGGCTTCGGACTCTTCCGGGTTAGGATATACTACGGTTGGGAAGTTGCCATCCGGTGTAGCCTGCTCCTGTACAATGTGCACATTGGTAAAGCCGTACTGCTCCAGTACCGCAGGCACCTGGGTAATACCGGTGCCGTGGATGGGCGTATATACTATTTTAAGATCATGTTGCTGTTTGATGACTTCGGGGTGGATAGACAGGCTTACCAGCTCTTTCTGGTAGGCGGCGTCCACTTCTTTTCCGATGAGGGTGATATTACTTTCGCCGCCGGTCCACTTCACGTCGTCCGGGGAAGCGATATTTTCCACTTCACGGATTACATTGCTGTCGTGCGGGGGCACCAGCTGGGCGCCATCGTTCCAGTAAGCCTTGTAGCCATTGTATTCCTTCGGATTATGGGAGGCGGTAAGTACCACGCCGCCATGGCACTGGAGGTGACGGATGGTGAAAGACAGTTCCGGCGTAGGGCGCAGACTTTCAAAAAGAAATACCTTAATGTCGTTGGCTGCAAATACATTGGCCACGGTTTCTGCAAAAAAACGGGCATTGTTACGGCTGTCGTGCGCAATTGCCACCTTAATTTCACCGATAAAGGTCTTTTTAAGATAATTGGCAAAGCCCTGGGTAGCCATACCAAGGGTATATTTATTCATGCGGTTGGTACCTACGCCCATAATGCCCCGGAGACCACCGGTGCCAAATTCGAGGTTACGGTAAAAGGCATCGTTAAGTTCGTCGGGGTTACCTTCCTGCATTTTTTTCAGTGTGGCCACGGTTTCAGCGTCGAAATTACCGTTGAGCCACTGCGAAACTTTTGTTTGAATATTTATATCCATGGTACTTTTTTTGTATGCCGTAAATGCTAAAATGGATTGTAAAGTAAAAATAAAAAAATGAATGTGGGAAATTACACATTTCAAAATACATTGAAAATCGCCTGTAATGGTTAATTTTGCGGCCATGAGGCGGTATGAAGATACTTATAAACAAAAAGGATTACGTAAACAGCTAGTTGATGGTATCCGTCAGAAAGGTATTACAGACGAAAGCGTACTGTCGGCTATCGGCAATATTCCCCGGCATTTTTTCCTTGACACGGCTTTTGAAAGTATTGCCTACGACGACAGGGCCTTTCCCATAGCGGAAGGGCAAACTATCTCACAGCCGTATACGGTGGCCTATCAAACCCAGCTGCTGGAAATAAAGCCTTACGAAAAAGTACTGGAAATAGGTACCGGCAGCGGCTACCAGGCCTGTGTGCTGGCGGAACTGAAAGCCAATGTTTTTACCATAGAACGGCAACGCAAGCTGTTTGACCTGTTCAAATCCTTTCCTTTTAAGTCCCAGTATCCTAATCTTCGCCTGTTTTATGGCGACGGCTACGAGGGATTATCTACCTATGCCCCTTTTGATAAGGTGCTGGTAACTGCTGCGGCCCCGTATATCCCGGAAAAGCTCGTGCAGCAGATGAAGATTGGCGGTAAAATGGTGATCCCGGTAGGCGGACAGGAGGTACAGCGCATGCTTCGTATTACTAAAACCAGCGATACAGAAAGTGAACAGGAGCTGTTCGATAATTTTTCCTTTGTGCCCATGCTGGCGGGGAAGAAATAGATCATAGTCTCCCGTTTTCCTTCGGTTTCTCTTCTTCTTTCTTCTCCTCTTCTTTTTTCTCTTCTTCGTCTGGCTGTGGTTTCTTTTTCTTAAACAGATTTGGATCCATTTTGCCAAACCGGTACCGCACATTCAGCCGGATGAAGCGGGTGGCTCTTTTACGGTCATAGTCCTGTATGAAGGTACCTGTTTCATAATGTGAGCTGAACTGCTGGGTATTCAGGATATCCGCAACATTCACGGCCACTACCAGCGCCCTGGTTTTCAGGAACTCCTTGCGTATGCCCAGGTCCATGCCATTCATGGCCTTAAAGGTTCCCTGGGGCTGTATACGGGGAGAGCGGAAATGCCCCCCCAGTTCCACACTAAACCTGCCGGGTAAACGAAATTGGGTATTACCGTTTAACCCGTAACTGAAGTTTTCGTTGTTTACCGTGATGCTGGTGAGTTTATTGTACTCCAGGTTCAGGTTGGCCCATACCTTCCACCATTTGGTCAGATTGAGGCTGTAAGACAGGTTGCCGCCTATGTTTTGCTGGGTTGCCAGGTTCATAGGCCGGGTGGTGGTTACCCCGGAAACGGTATCCAGTGTGCTGATACGGTCAATGTTATCGTTGGTTTGAGCATAGTACGTGCTGGTGCTCAGGTAATTATTTGTTTTCGGGTAATAGACAGAATAGCTGACCTCAAATTTATGCGACAGCGCGGGTTGCAGTTCCGGGTTACCGGTACGGATGTTTTGTGGATCGGAGTTGTTGATATACGGCAGCAACTGGTCAAAATTGGGCCGGTCGATCCGGGTAGAATAGTTAAATACCAGGCTCTGGTTCTGGTTTTTAGGCATATTATACTTCAGGAATACGCTGGGAAACAGGTTGAAGAAGCGGTTGTTTACCGTGGTATCACGGGTAACAGAGTACCCTTTCAGGTAAGATTGTTCCGCGCGCACACCCACCTGGTAACCAAGATTGCCGATGGCGTTTGCAACGTTAATATATGCGCCGTAAATATCTTCTTCATAATTGTACTGGTTCGAGAGGATAGGACTTATGGTATAGTCTTTCACCGACCAATCGAAGAGGGAGGCAATATAGTTATTGTCGATATGCCGCAATGTGGCTTTAACACCGGCTTCCACTTTTCCTTTCTTACCAAAGGGAGAAGTAAAGTCCGACTGCATATTCCAGAAGCGGTTGCTGTTTTTACTGGTATTGCTTTGTTTATTGGCATTGGGCAGCGTGTCTACACCGGTGTAGTAATATTGGGTATTATAATCGCTGTTATTGTTGGCTTTGTTACCGCTGTAGCTTACATAGGCGGTTAGTTCCTGGTTTTCTTTACCGAAAGTATGCTTGTAACTAAGGTTGGTATTAACGTTATTGTTATGGTTGTTACTGCTGTTACTACGGTTGCCGTAGCGTAATGTATCTTTTTTTACATCCAGGTAATTCAGCAGAATGTTGTCTTCATTATCGCTTTGGTTGAAGTTCAGGCCTTGTGAAATGGTGAAGGTGTTGTGATCATCCATGAAATAATCGAACCCAAAACGCCCACCGTTATTGCTGTTATGATTTTCATTTTTGCTGGCCTGTGAGAAGTAGGAAGTATTGCTGCTGTCGGCTACCAGGTTATGGCGCGAGCTTAGGCCGCTGCCGCTTAAATTTTCATAGCGGCCATTGTAGTTCCCGAAAAAGTTAAAGCGTTTCATGCGCAAACTGGCATTGAGGCTTCCGTTGGCCTCACCACGCGTAGCGCCGCCTGCGTTAAACATCACGTTATAACCGATGGCCTTATCTTTTTTCAGGACGATGTTGATGATACCGCCGCTGCCGTTCGCTTCGAATTTAGCAGAAGGGTTATTGATCACTTCCACGCGATCAATGCTTTCTGCGGGAATCATTTGCAGCGCGGTTTTGGCGTCGCCGAAAGGAGAGGGTTTGCCATCTACATAAATAGTAACGCTTTTGCCACGGAGGGTGATGTTATCATCGATGTCCACATCTACGCTGGGAATATTTTTTAGCATATCCGTTCCCGTGCCGCCTTCTGCGTTGATCATATTCCCGGCGTCAAATACCTGCCGGTCTATCTGCATGGAAAATGCGGGCTTTTCCGCTTTTATTTCCACCGCATTCAGCACTTTGCCCGCGGGGTTCAGGCGCATTGTGCCCGCGAAGGTATTCTTTCCTGCTACGACACGGATCGCTTTCTCCAGTTTTTCATACCCCATGAAGGTGATGCGTAAAACATAAATACCCGGAACAACATTATTAAGTGTGAAGCCGCCGGCAGGCGTAGTATAAGCGCCGGTTACCATAGTGGAGTCTGCCTGTTTGAGCAATACTACGGAAGCATATTCGATCGGTTTACCGGTAGCAACGTCTGCTACTTTACCCGTGACCTTCAAGGCAGTGGGAATTGTCGTTTGTGCGTTGACGTTATACGACGCAACAAACAACACGAACATGAGCAATAGAAAACTTCGCATGCGTGGATTTAGCAACTTTATTAATGATACAACAACGGTATAAAAGTAATAGGCGTTGACTAAAACGTTTACTAATTATGATGAGTGGTAGCTACAAAAACATGGCCGGCAGAGTGCTGTAGCACTACTAACCGGCCTGTGGTTTGCATTCACCCTCTTTAATATGTTTTAGAAATTCTGCATGGGGTCGCCCATCTGTGAGTCGTTACCCTGGTCTTTCTTTTTTCTTTTAAACAATGATGCATCAAACTTACCAAAGCGATAAGCGAAGTTCAGTTTGAGTATGCGTGATTCGCGTTTGCGGATATAATCCTGTGCAAACTCAGGCGATGACTGGTTTAGCTCGTATTGTCTTGTATTAAAGATATCCGATAAACTGAGTGTAACCGAAGCTGCTTTGTTTTTGAGAAAATCTTTTTTTACTGCTACATCTACAGTACTGAAACCTTTGATGGTACCTTGTGCAGATGAAGGGATCTGATTGAATCCACCGCCGCCACCGCCGCGTCCGCCACCACCGCCAGACGAGGGCAATGCAATGGTAGGCGCCTGGTAAGTGGCATTCACCTGCAATGTGAAATTAGCCGGGAGCTTTGTTTCTGAATTTATTTTTGCAAACCAGCTAAAGCCATTGTTATCAAAGTTTTGCCCGTTGGCGTTTACCTTCATATCTGTTTGATACAGGTTTACGTTACTGGTAAGATCCCACCCCTTTACGATTTGATTTTTCATGGTCAGCTCTGCACCGTAGGAGTTGCTCCGGTTGGCGTTGATATACTGGGTGAGCAGGGTATCTGCGCCAATAGGCGTGCTGATGGTAGAAATCATGTTATTGGTATTCCTGAAATAAAGGCTTCCCAGGAAATTGCTGTTGCCCCAGTTCTTTACATAAGAAAACTCAAAGCTGTTGGTATATTCCGGTTTAAGGTTAGGATTCCCTTCACGCTGATTTTGCGGATCGCTGTAATCGCGGTAAGGAATCAGCTGAAAGAAATTAGGTCTGTTTACACGACGCGTATAGTTCAGCTGCAGTTCCTGGTCGTTTTTTAATTTCTGTGATAGGAACAGGCTGGGAAACAGGCCGGGTACCGCTTTGGTGGGTTTGTATTTGGCGCCTTCATTTTCTCCTGCATATACATATTGCTCTACACGCAAACCTGCCTGGTAGCCAAAGTTGCCGATGGTGTTGGCAAAATTGACGTAGCCTGCATAAATTTCTTCGTTGTATTTATAGTTATTAGACAATTGCGGATTAGGGATAAACAGACCACTGGTGGTATCTTTATCAAACACATTGTACACGCTGGTGTATTTGCGTACAGTAGCTTTGGCGCCGAGTTCCAGCTTTCCGTTCTTTCCGATCGGATTGGTATAATCCGTTTGGAAGGTCATGAAAGTTGTTTTGCCGGAGGTGGTGTTGTTCTGCAATAGTGCCTGTCCCAGCGGTTTTTCAAAAGGACTTTGCGCCTGTGTGAGGTAGTCGCCATTGCGGTTGTTGGAGCTGCTGTTATAGTTGATGTCTGCCGTCCATTCCTTGTTGGGTTGTGCAAAGGTATGCTTGAAACCCAGTGTGGTAGTATAGTTGCGGAAGCTGAAATTATTATTATTTAAGCGATCACTGATACCTGTTATGTTGTGATTTTTATCGGAGAAGGTACTGCGCAGATCTTCCGTATTTTTGAAATCACCTGCCACTATGTTTTGAGCCACAGAGATCGTGTTCCTGTTATCCAGCATATAGTCTACGCCAAATCGACCGAACTGGAACAGCGGTTTACTGGTACTGTTGCTGTTCTGGAAGAGGTAGTTGGTATCTGCTGCAGCGCCGTTGCGATAGTTGCTCCGGTTGGTGGTACCATCGGCCCAGTTGCGGTTGGCGTTGATATTGTAATTGGCAAATACATTGAATTTACCCTGTCGTATATTGATGTTACCACCGCCGTTGTATTTATTACCAGTGCCTATACCTGCATTCACTGAACCATTGAAGCCGGCTTTACGATTTTTCTTCAATACGATATTCAGTATTCCTGACATTCCTTCTGCATCGTATTTGGCGGAAGGATTGGTTACCAGTTCTATGCTTTCAATGGCATCTGCAGGTATCTGATCCAGTGTAAGCGTAGAGGGTTTACCATCTACAAAAATATTGGGAGAAGCGTTGCGAACGGTTACATTACCATCCAGGTCTACGTTTACAGCCGGAACACTTTTGAGCACATCCTGTGCGGTACCGCCTACGCTGCTGAGATTTCTGTCGACGTTAAAAACTTTTTTATCTATGCCCATAGCAAAAGCGCTCTTTTGCCCGGTTACTTCCACACGCTGCAGGGTTTTTACATTCTGCGTCATTTTTATATTACCGAGGTCTTGGTCAGTTGTTTGGGGAGTGATGGTAACTTTTTTCTGCATGCTGGTATATCCCATGAAATTCACACGGAGGATCATGGGGCCAAACGGAAGATTTTCCAGGCTGAAGTCGCCATTGGGCTTAGTTAGCATCCCGGTTACCAGGGACGAGTCCCGTTGTTTCAGTATCGTAACGGAAGCATATTCAATGGGTTTACCGGTTTTGGCGTCCACCAGTTTACCGTATAAGTGCCCGATCTGCGGCATATTTGCTCTTCCTTGTTGTCCTTGTCCCTGTTGGGGTGCAGAAGATTTGGGCGCCTGTGCAAAGGCGCTTATCTGCCACAAAAGTATACCAACAAGTACGGCGTAACTTTTTTTCATCCTTATTGATTTTAATCCGGACTTTCTTCTCAGATAAGGACAAATGTATCGGGGTGCTGGTATGAATGGTTTGACATTGTGATGAGCGGAATGATTGTCCGCAGGAAATTGCAAAAAACGCCGCTAAGAGGTCTTAACAGTAGTTAACAAAGATGCGGTTTTAACAGTAGTTAACAGAGTTGTCTTTCAGCTGCCAGGGCTGATCTGAAAAAGTATGTGATCCTGTTATAAGAAAGAGATGCCCATGGCTATTAGCCCGGTGATTAAGCCGCTGATGGCGCCCAGTAATCTGAAGCCCTGCAGTTCTTTGCCTAACAGGTTATTGGTAATAGCTTCCAGTTTATCTGAAGAGATACCGGCGATTTTTTGAGAAACAATTTTTTCCAGGTCCAGCTCCTGTTGTACGTTATCGAGGTATTGTCCGATCATTAAAGGGAAGAGGGTATCCAGTTCGGCTACCAGGTGTGTTTTTATCTGGTTTACGATACTGTCGCCGATAAACATGGAGAGTACAGGCATTGCTTTGGGGAGTTTCTCGCGTAGAAAAGTATCGAGGTGTGCTTCTACCAGCGGAATGATATTTTTAATTTTCTCGGGATCCGTCAGTTTGGATTTGATATCATCGAAAGAAAATAACTGTTTGCCAACAAGGGCGCCGAGGTTGTTGGCCAGTTGTGCCTGTCTTTTTGGAAATATGCCCTGAATGGTGAAGAAGCCCAGCCTCACCGGGGTATACGGACGAAAGAGTAAAGCGACGGCGAGACTGTTGAGTAACCAGCCAACGATGGCAGCAATGAGGGGGAGAAAAAATATCATTATGCGTTATTGATTTTCAGGTTATTGCAAATGTAGAAAATTGAAGGGCAATAAGTAAATCGTTTTTATTTCCGGGCTAGTTGGTGAGTCCGCGGTGATAAATATCAGGGAGGTATTGTGTAAACCAGGCGGGCATTTCAGCAGGAGGGAGGTGTAAAGTTATTTGTTTATTATTTCCGGTAGCGAGATGGATGGGTATTTTTTGCGAGGTATCAATTATAAGAAGTTCATTTATAAGTGAGAAATGCTCGTTCCTGCTTTTGTTCAAGAGCCGATTTGTATTGTGCTTCAAAGGCCTGATCCACGTAATCATCAGCTAACCGGCCGGCCTCTTTATAGGAGCCACCAACCTGTTTACGAAATTCAAGTTGTTTGAGGGATTTCAATTTATCGCCATCAAAGGGAGGATGTTTTTCTATAAGGCTCTGTGGAAACAAATATGGACCAGCGGAAGATTTGCCTGCTCCATTTGAGCCTGCGATGATATATAAAACAGGCATTATATAAATTGAGCGTTAAGTCCGTCTCTAACCAGATCGGCCTGCCTGCGGGTTAACACCTTTTCTACGATGAAATCTTTGAGCTTCTGTGAAGGGGTAACAATTTTCACAGAACCATCAGGATACTCCATATAGTATTTTCCATCGGGGAGATCCTTATCATATATCATAAACGTCTTACCACTACTTAGGCTTTCAGCCCGAACTTTTTGTACCGCCAGCTGTGCCCTCTTTTCTATTTCTGTTAATGGTCTCATGATGTTGGTTCTTTTTTCGATATACTAATTTAGAATAAAAAAGCCAGATACCACTAAACAGCGCAGTTTACAAAACAAAAAAGGCTTCCTTTTACAGAAGCCTTTTTTACGTTTGGGTGATTGAAGGGTTTCGAACCCTCGACCCTCAGAACCACAATCTGATGCTCTAACCAACTGAGCTACAACCACCGTTTCCTAACGGTTACCCCGTTTTTCGGAGTGCAAATATAAGAGAATCTTTTTCTACTAAAGAAATTTTTTAAATGTTTTTTCTGCTGAATTTTTCCTTTCGGGAGAAGTGAA
>NZ_JAGTXB010000023.1 GCF_018224885.1 Chitinophaga hostae
TTTTTTTTGAACTGACTAACCAAATATTATGCGTTTATCCATTCTCCCTGCTCGGGGATGATGGCAGTGTGCCCGGCCGCGGCAACGGCTTCTCTCAGCGCTTCCCGGGAAAGAAAGCAGTGATTGATGGCGCCCATATGCACTGCAACCACTTTGCTTTGTGCAGGATGTTGTATCGTAGTAATAACGTCCGCTGTTGTCATCGTAATAGGATCTCCCTGCAGAAACTGCGCAGCGCCCGCATTCACTACCACATAATCGGGGCGGAAAGTATCCATCGCAACTGCTACTTCTTCACACCAGATGGTATCACCGGCAATATATAAAGTGCGTTGTCCGTCTTTCAATATAAAACCGGAAACCGGCGCCATCATTTTGCCGATTTCACCAGTGCCATGTTGCCCACCGGTGCGGGTGATATCAAGATGTTCCCAGTTAACACTTTGCTTAACAGGAATCACATATGTAAAACCTTGTTCGATGATAGCAACTTTGTCTTCCGGCTGACAAAATACCGGCAGCCCTTTGGGTAGTATAGCCTGTGCAGTTACATCCCAGTGATCGCGGTGACGATGCGTAACGAGGATGGCATCCAGGGAAGCCAGCAGGCTTTTCAGCGCAGATTCGTCCATCGGTAATTCAGTCATCGGGTTACGGATAGTATTGGCAGCATTGGGCACAGTATCGAGACTGTCTTTAGCGCCCAGCATAGGATCTACCAGTATCCGCTTGTTATTCCATTCTATCAGCAATGTAGCATTGCGTAAAAATTGTATGCGCATGATTCAGCAAATTTTAGAATGGAATAAAGTTATTGATTAATTGCCCACCATATCCATAAAATGTAAATTGGTTGAAACAATAACCGGCTCCAGGTATACCAGGGCTTTGCCGGTAATCCGCCGGGAGCAGGCAGTTGTTTTACTGCTACCCGGATGTTGGCAGGAAACATAGCTACCAGCAAAACGATCAGCCCCAAGCCGGCATAATACCAGGTGCCGGGAAACAGCAATCCTGCTCCCAGCAACATTTCCATGATGCCGGTTACTATCACCAGCAAATATGGAAACGGCAACATGCCTTCTACCATATAAGTTAGTTTACGGGGTTTCACCAGGTGAAAAAAGCCGATGAGCAGGAACATAACGGCAGCGGATATACGCGCATCAGCCGGCAACAGCAATAGCGCTGGGATATGGAAAAGATAGCCTGTACCGAGTAATAAAAGTGCAATAGTGAGTAAGCCGGAAAAGAAAGCCATTTGTATTTTTTTAGAATACAAAGGTCATCATCTTTTCAGGTAATCATGTTAACAAATGTTAGTTAATCCGGATTGCTCATATTTTTACGGATACGACTCAAACTTTCCGGTTCAATACCCAGGTAGGAGGCAATTTGTTTGATAGGAATATGCTGTACTACTTCCGGGTGCTCTTTCAGCAGTTGCGCATACCTTTCCTGTGCAGAAAACTGCAGGAACGATAGCTCGCGGTTATATTTCAACAGGTACTGCTGCTCTGCCATCAGGCGTCCGATTTGCTGCGACTGGAGCGAAACAGCGTATAGTTTATGCAAATCGTCGTAGGAAAATGCATAGGCTTGTACCGGCGTAATTGCCTGCAAGTTTACAGCAGCGGGCCGCCGGGTAATAAATGAAGCAAAGGAGGTGGTAAAAGATTGCGGAAAGGCAAAGTCCATACTGATTTCTTTTCCCTGGTGAAGGGTGTATACCCTTACAATACCGGTTTCCACAAAAAAGATAGCATTGGCTGTTTTCCCTGCTTCGGAAAGAAAATCGCCTGCCTTAAAAGTAACCGGCTGCAGGATGGCTTCAAACAGTTCCCAATCCTTTAAGGGTTCCTGAAGCAATGCCTGCAGCTGATCGCGTATAGCGGAGGTGCCTGTCATCAGGTTTTTCTCAGTTGAATAGACTGAACAAAATGGTGATGCCCTTTTTCCAGGATTAGGCTGGCGCGGTAACGGGTGGGCGCTATATTCTGTTCAAGGTTTGGCTTGTTGATATCATCCCAGATCTGTGTGGCCAGTTCCACGGTAGCAGTATCGGAAAGGTGTGCATAGCGGTGGAAAAAGGATTCGGGGTTCTGGAAAGCGGTTCTGCGCAATGATTCAAAACGTGCGATATACCATTTGCGGATATCTTTTTCCGCGGCGTCCACATAAATACTGAAATCAAAAAAATCGGATACGAAAACGGCGGGATCTTTCTGTTGCTGCCGGTGCCGTACCTGTAATACGTTTACTCCTTCCACAATCACAATATCAGGCTGTTCTATCCACTGCAGCTGTCCGGGTAACACATCGTATTCAAGATGGGAATACAGCGGCGCAGCCACCTTTTCCTTGCCGGATTTTACATCTGCGAGGAAATGGATCAGTCTTTTGATATCATAACTCTCCGGGAATCCTTTACGGTTCATGATGTTATTGGCTTCCAGGATTTTGTTGGGATAAAGAAATCCATCGGTGGTAACCAGGTCCACCCTCGGGTGGTTAGGCCATGCCTGCAGTAATTTCTGCAATACCCTGGCGGTGGTACTTTTTCCTACCGCCACACTGCCCGCAATGCCAATAATGTAGGGTACCTTATGTACCTGGCTGCTGAGGAAGCTGCTGGTAGCAGTATGTAACTGCTGTGAAGCGGTTACATATAAATTCAGCAGATGTGCCAATGGAAGATATACCTGTGTAATTTCTTCCTGTGTGAGTGGTTCGTTCATGCCATGGAGCGCTTCCAGGTCATAATCCTGCATTTGCAGCATGGCGTCGCCGCTTCTTTCCGCCCAATCTTTCCGGGAGAAACTGATATAGGGAGTATAGCGGTCGCGTTTCAGAGAAGTGGTCATTACAGATCGTTTTAGCAGCTTTTAGCTCTTAGCCGTTAGCTGTTAGTAAATGCAACAACGACCAACCTACAGTCATCTCCGCAGCATTTACTAACAGCTAGCAGCTAATGGCTAACAGCTGCTTCTTGTATATATACAGTTTTTACATTCAAAAATTCGTGTGTGCCTTCGAGTGATAATTCCCGGCCATACCCTGATTGTTTTACGCCTCCAAATGGGAGACGTGCATCTGAGCGCACCATGGCATTAATAAAAACATTTCCGCTTTCTATTTGTGTAGCCAGCCGGGCTGCTTTGTCAAGATCGCTGGTCCACAGGGCGGCGCCCAATCCAAACTCCGTTTCGTTGGCAAGGGCGATGGCGTCTGTTTCGTTGGCGGCTTCTATGATCACGGCCAGCGGGCCAAATGTTTCTTCTTTAAAAGCGGTCATCCGGTTGGTGACCCCGGTTAGCAGGGTCGGCGCAAAGTTACAGCCTTCATGCGTGCCGCCCAACTCCAGTATTGCACCCTGGTTGATGCTCTCCCGAAGCTGTCGGGCGAGGTCGTCTGCCAGGTCAGGGCGGGCCATTGGCCCCATGGTAGTGCTTTCCAGGGTTGGGTCGCCCTGGTGGAGGGTTTGGAGGATGCGTTTTACTTCGGCGGTGAAAGCGGGTACAATTTCTTTTTCCACAATCCAGCGCTTGGCGGCAATGCAGGACTGTCCGGCATTTTGCATACGACCCTGTACTGCTGTTTTAGCAGCGGCTTCCAGGTCGGCGTCTTTTAACACAATAAAGGGATCGCTGCCGCCAAGCTCCAGCACAGTTTTCTTGATATGCTTACCCGCCAGCGCGGCTACACTTTTACCTGCCGGTGTGCTGCCGGTAAGGGTAACGCCCTGTACGCGCGGATCTGCAATAATGGGTTCTATATCTTTGGAAGACACCAGCACCGACTGGAAGGTGCCGGGCGGAAAACCACTCTCTGAGAATATTTTTTCTATAGCCAGCGCACAACCGCTTACGTTACTGGCATGTTTTAACAAGCCGGTGTTACCGGCAAGTATATTCGGGATGGCAAAACGGAATACCTGCCAGTAGGGGAAGTTCCAGGGCATAATGGCCAGCACAATACCTTTGGGCTCATAGGCAACATAGCTTTTATAGGCGTCTGAACTGATGGTCTTATGTTGCAGTATCTCCGCGATGTTTTCTGCATAATATTCTGCCGAGGTGGCACACTTCAAAACTTCTGCCCTGGCTTCTTTCAGTGTTTTGCCCATTTCCTGTGTAATCAGTGCCGCGTGCGCATCCGCCTGGTCTTTCATGGATTTGGCTACCTGCATCATCCATTGCCTGCGTTGTTCCAGTGGCACCGATAAAAGCGTTTGGTAAGCTTTATGGCCCAGCGCTAGTTTCTCTTCTATGTCTGATGGTGTATGTGCTGTGTATACAGCGATGGTTTCCTGTGTAAATGGATTGATGCTTGTAAACATACCGATATAGCTTTTAGCTTTGGCCTTTAGCTGTTAACCAGCTGTACGCCTGAGCTGTTAGTAATCACTGTTGAATAGCCCTACAAATTTACCGTTTTCCGGTATAAGCAGGTGCCAAAGCTAACGGCTATGTGCTAAACGGTAAAGCGTTATCTTTGCAACGCAAAAAAAGAAACGGAATTTATGGTGCTTAGCCGATGGAATATATTGATTATGGCCCTTTGTACAGGGTTGATCGTCGCCAATATTTATTATAGCCAGCCTTTGCTGGTATTGATGAGCGAGGAGTTCAAAGTATCAGAAAGTAACGCCGGACAGGTTACTTTTTTTACGCAGGTGGGATATGCGTTGGGGTTATTGTTTTGTGTTCCGCTGGGTGATAAGCTGGAAAGAAAACGGCAGATCGTTGTGATGACGCTGGCTGCGGTTGTGGCCCTGGTGGCTGCGGCGAAATCTGTTAATATTACGATGTTGAAAGTGACCGGGCTCATGATCGGTTTTACATCTGTAGTTCCCCAGCTGATATTGCCACTGGCCGCCAACCTCTCTGATCCGGCGAGCCGGGGTAAAGTGATTGGTACTATTATGAGCGGTTTGCTGGTGGGCATATTGTTATCGCGTACGCTCAGCGGCGTGGTGGGCCATCACCTTGGCTGGAGGGCGATGTTTTGGATAGCGGCAGGTATCAGCGCCCTGCTGGCGGTAATCATGATTACATCGTTTCCTTCAAGCAAACCAAATTTCAGCGGTACTTACGGGGATCTCATGAAATCCCTGCTTACGCTGATCAAAGAGCAACCTGTTTTGCGGGAGGCTTCTGCTATTAATGCCTGTTGTTTTGCGATGTTTGGCATGTTCTGGACAACAGTGGTATTTTTATTGTCGGATGCGCCTTTCAAATATACCAGCGAACAAATCGGATTGATGGGGCTGGCGGCGGCAGCAGGCGCTTTGGGCGCTCCGTTGGTAGGAAGGATCGCAGATAAAAAAAATCCACGCATTGCTATTGGCTATGGCATTATCTTTTTACTCCTTGGCTATTTCCTGTTCTATATATTCCGGGCAAATATTATTGGTATTATTATCGGTATCATTGCTATTGATCTGGGTTTGCAGGGAATTCA
This sequence comes from Chitinophaga hostae, assembly GCF_018224885.1. Taxonomy (GTDB): domain Bacteria; phylum Bacteroidota; class Bacteroidia; order Chitinophagales; family Chitinophagaceae; genus Chitinophaga; species Chitinophaga hostae. The sequence goes on from NZ_JAGTXB010000023.1 coordinate 5,464, forward strand.
TGTGTCTAATCAAACGCGTATTTATACCCTGTTACCGGAAGCAAGGAACCGTTTAAACACGGTGTTTATGACCACCAGTTTTATTGGTACCTCGCTGGGTTCCGGTATTGGATTATGGGTATGGTCATTTGCACAATGGACAGGCGTATGTATTGCCGGTACTGCATTGATCGCTGTTGCGCTGATCATTTACCTGGCTACTTATAAAAAAGAAAAAGGAGTACTCAGCGCTTAGTTTTGTTAAGTATAAATATCACCAGGAGCAAATAGCCCATCATACAAAACAGGGCTACTTTATAGGCCAGATAAAAATTCCCGGTATTACGGGCGAGATATAAGAATATACCGCCCAGTACACTTACTCCCAAAGCGGATGCAAATTGCTGAATAGTAGAATACACCCCGCTTGCGGCGCCGGCTTTGCTCGCCGGCATATCCCGCATGGCTACTTTTAGCAGTGATGGCATGAGGAGCCCGGAACCACTGCCGTAGATGATCAAACAGGGAAGAATAGCCCAGGGCGTGATCTCATCTCCCCGAAATAATACTAACTGCAGGATAAATGAAAAGATCATGCCCACGCAGGCAACCTGTAAGAGTCGGATGCCATAGCGTGCTGCGTTTTTGATGGACCATAATGAGGCCAGCAGGAAAGGAATGGTTTGCATGACGAAGTAGTTGCCGGCGGTAAATGGCGACAGGTGAAAACCGTTCTGGAAATAAATGGAGACGGTGAAAATATAGGCGGTGTTAACGCCAAAGAAAAATAATACGCTGAGGATACCGGTGTTGAAACTCTTGATACGAAAGAGTTCCATCGGAACCAGCGGATCGCGTTGCTGTTTTCCCAACCGGTATTGATAGCCGGTAAAAACCACCAGTAACAGCAAGGCAGCTCCCATCATATAGATGGTCCATAGTGGCCAGCCCAGCTCTGCACCCTGTATGATTGGATATATCAGGAGAGATAATGCCAGTGTGAGTAAAATGATGCCCGGCACGTCAAAGCGGGTGGATTTGTTTTGCCCGGACTCCTGTACAAAGAAGGCAGCCAGTATGATAGCGATGATGCCTGCGGGCAGGTTAACGAGGAAAATCAGGCGCCAGCTGTCGGTAATCAGGTGAGATGTAATAAAGTAGCCACCCAGGAACTGCCCGATGGTGGCGCCAATACCTAATGCCATGCCGTACAGACCATAGGCTTTGTCCCTGTCGGCGGGCGACTGGAAATTGAGCTGGATCAGCGTGATGGTTTGAGGGACCGTAAACGCGGCTGCCACGCCTTGCAGAAAGCGGGAGATGATGAGCATTTCCATAGAATTGGCGAATCCGCACATGGCGGAAGTAACCGTAAAGGCGGCCAGACCGGCAATAAACACTTTCTTTTTGCCAAGGTAATCGCCGGTACGGCTGCCTGTAATGAGGAATACGGCGTACCCTAACAGGTAAGAGGCGATCACCAGTTCCAGTGCGGCATCTGTACTGTGGAAATATGCTTTGATGGCCGGGGTGCTGATGTTTACAATAAATATATCGATGACGGTGATCAACGGCGCCAACAGGATCACGGCGAGGGAAAGCCATGGATTGACAGCGGTCACCGGAATATATACAGACTGGTCTGTTTTCATTTGTGCAAAATTTTTTATGTGATAGATACCGGTGACGATCGCCGGTGGATGTAATTTGTTTTACAACGTTGTCAGCAGTTTCAGTGCAATTTTCCTGGCGTCTTCCATGGGTTGGGCCGATTTCCGGATATATCCCTGCAAGCCGGCGCCTTCGTAGAGGTTTAATAGCATGTCGGTCATTTCGGTTAGTTCTTCCGCGGGGAAAGGATTTTTGATGACCTGTAATTGCTCTGCAATAAAGGATTTCAGCATATCGGTATGTGCGCGTACCTGTGTCAGTGCGTCTTCGTTAAGACCGGGTAACTCGTAGGCGATGCGGGTAAACGCGCAGCCTTTGAAGTTATTGGTTTGCATATGTTGGAGCCGGTATTCATACAATCCCATCAGTTTTTCCTTCCCGGGCGCCAGGTGCTGAACAAAGGCCATACGTTCCTCATGCCTGCTGAGCCGGGTTCTTAACAGGTAGGCCGTCAGCAGGGCTTCCTTGGATGGGAAGTGCTGGTACAGGCTGGCTTTGGCTATGCCGGCCTCCTCGATGATCTGGTTAATACCTGTGGCCAGGTAGCCCTGTTGATAAAACAACTCACTGGCTGTTTGCAGGATCCTTTCTTTGGCGCCCTGTTCTTTCATAAAGCAAAAGTAGGAAATTATAAACAGACAGACAAGTTTGTATATATCTTGCAGATTGGATCTAAAAAAACAACGGAGATTAAGTATCATACTTAATCTCCGTTGCTAAATGCAATTAGCAATCAGCTCATAGCTAACAGTTAAATGCGGTATTAATCGACTTTTGTGATCTTCAGCATATTTGTTGGCAGGTGTTCTTTAACAGGGGTGCTACCGGTGTTAACGGCCACGTCGCCGGTTTTGATGAAACCTCTTTCTTTCAGGATGTTGATCTGGTCGAACACGATATCATCTAGGCTTTCTTCTTCTTCGTAGTAGAAAGCGCGCACGCCCCAGCTCAGGCTCAGTTGATTTACCAGTGATTTTTCTTTTGTGAAGATGTAGAGTGGGCTGCGGGGGCGGTAGCTGCTCAGCATGAAGCCGGTGTAGCCGCTCTGGGTCATACCGATGAGGGCATCGGCATCAAGATCTTCCGCAATTTTACACGCGTTGTAGCACAGTGCATCGCTGAGGAAGGTAGGAGAGTGGCGGTGAGGGATCAGGTTACGATTGTAAATGATCGCTTCTTTTTCCACTTCCTGTATAATTTTATTCATCGTTTGGATCACCAGTTCAGGGAACATACCGGTAGCTGTTTCACCGCTGAGCATTACTGCATCGGCGCCTTCCAGTACGGCATTGGCCACGTCGGTGATTTCACTACGGTTTGGACGGGTGCGGTCCATCATGCTTTCCATCATTTGTGTAGCCACAATAACGGGTTTTGCACGGTGAATACATTTGCGGATGATATCTTTCTGGATCATCGGGATCTGCTCTACCGGCAGTTCCACACCGAGGTCGCCACGTGCAATCATTACGCCGTCGCTTTCCCAGATGATTTCTTTCAGGTTCTGGATGGCTTCAGGTTTCTCGATTTTAGAGATCACCTTTATTTTAGACTGGCGTGCTTCCAGGCGTTTGCGCAGAACAGCGAGGTCTTTTACACTTCTTACGAAAGATAACGCTACCCAGTCGCATTCGTGATCGATGATAAATTCCAGGTCAATGATATCCTTATCGGTCAGCGCCGGGAGGGATATTTTGGTATCCGGCAGGTTAAAGCCTTTTTTGGAAGACAATACGCCTGGTAAGGTCACTTCAGCTTTGATTTCGCCGTTGGCAGTGATCTCTTTTACAACTGTTTCAATTTTACCGTCGTCCAGCAAAATTTTCTGGCCAACTCTAAGATCTTTGTACAGGTCGGGATAGGAAACGTAGATTTTTTCCATATTGCCCACCAGCTTCTCGTTTACGAAGGTGAGGAGATCACCTTTTTTCAGCGGGAGTGCATTGTTTTCGATTTCACCTACACGCAGTTTAGGACCTTGTAAATCGGCCAGGATAGCTACGGTGTAAGGTTCTGTTTTGTTGATCTGGCGGATATATTCAATGATTCGCAGTTTGTCTTCATGCGAGCCATGTGAAAAGTTGAGGCGGAATACGTTAACGCCGGCTTTTACCAGTGTCAGCAGCCCCTCATAGGTATCACACGCCGGCCCTACGGTGGCCACGATTTTTGTTTTGTGCGAAGAGTGTTCTCTACCAGCGGCATTATCCATTTGCTTGTGGTAGTATTTCGAAAGATCCTTTGTACTCATAAGTCTAATTTTTTAACTCGCAAGAATTTTAACAATCTTAAACCATTCGGGGTCAATTTCCTGTTTGGCTTTAACAGCTTTATCAAGAGGAGTGTAATGGATCCTGTCGTTTACAACGCCGATCATTACATTGTGGATGCCTTCGAGGAGGGCATCAACAGCTGCATAGCCAAGACGGCTGGCCAGAATACGATCTGTGCAGGTGGGAGCGCCGCCACGCTGAATATGTCCCAGGATACTTACCCGGGTATCCAGCTGAGGGCATCTTTCTTTAATGATGCGACCAACTTCCGTAGCACCGCCGGTTTCATCACCTTCAGCTACTACAATAAGGTTCACCAGTTTTCTGCGGCGTTCATTCGCCTGCAGTTCTTCAATGATGTCATTTACTTCTGTTTTGCGTTCAGGCAGCAATATATGCTCCGCACCGGTGGAAATGCCGCTGTGTAATGCAATGTAACCGGCGTCGCGGCCCATTACTTCAATTACAAACAAACGATCATGCGCATCCGCTGTGTCCCTGATCTTGTCTATCGCTTCCACCGCCGTATTCACAGCCGTGTCAAAACCAATAGTAGAATCAGTCCCTGCAATGTCCTTGTCAATAGTACCAGGCAAGCCTATACACGGAATGTCAAATTCCTGGCTGAACTTTTGCGCACCATTGAACGAGCCGTCTCCACCAATTACTACCAGCCCGTCAATGTTGTGTTTTTTCAGATTCTCGTAAGCCATTTTTCGCCCTTCATATTCATAGAACTCTTTGCACCGGGCGGTCTTCAATATGGTGCCTCCGCGCTGAATAATGTTGGCCACAGACTTGGACTCCATTGGGAAAATTTCGTTCTTCAACATTCCCCTATAGCCGTACATAATGCCATACACATTCAGCTGATGATAAATGCCCGTTCTTACAACTGCACGAACTGCGGCGTTCATGCCAGGAGCATCTCCTCCCGATGTAAGGACTGCAATGTTGTTCAGTTTTTTCATATAAATTGCTAAAAAAATATCTTAAAGGCGCACAAAAATAACATTTTGCAATTGTTTTCTAACTGTTATCTGATGAAATAACCTAAATTTTTAATTTCCGTCAAACAAAGTAGATAATTTTTTCAAAAAATATTATATATGTTGAAAAAAAATAATAAACGGTGGATCTTTATGAGCGTGAGTTTAATAGCAGTACAGGCAATGGCACAACAACAATCAATCACCTATCCCGACACTAAAAAAGTAGATACGGTAGACGATTATCACGGTACTAAAATCGCAGACCCTTACCGGTGGCTGGAGAACGACCACAGTGAAGAAACCAGGGACTGGGTCATTGCACAGAATAAAGTAACACAGGACTATCTCTCCCATATCCCTTTCCGCGCCGAGATCCGGAAAAGACTGGAAGAACTGTGGAATTATCCCAAGAATGGTTCGCCAGTTAAACATGGCGATTATTATTACTATTTCAAAAATGATGGTCTGCAGAATCAGGCGGTCCTGTACCGCTCCGCCACCCTGGGAGGCAGCCCGGAAGTATTCCTGGATCCCAATAAACTGTCGGCCGCCGGCACTACCGCGCTGGGAAGCATGGCCTTTTCCAAAGATGGCAAACACGTGGCCTACCTGCTTGCCAAAGCCGGCTCCGACTGGCAGGAAGGTTTCGTAATGGATGTAGCCACCAAACAACTTCTGTCCGATAAACTGGAATGGGTGAAGTTTAGCGGTCTGGCCTGGAAAGGAGATGGCTTCTATTACAGCCGTTACGATAAACCCGATGAACAAAGCAAACTTTCCGGCAAGAACCAGTTCCAGAAAGTATATTATCACAAACTGGGCGATCCGCAGGAGAAAGATGTATTAATATATAAGGACGACGCACATCCCCTGCGCAATGCAGGTGTGCAAACCACAGAAGATGAACGTTTTCTGATCCTGTCTACCTCCGAAGGCACCTCGGGCACTGAACTCTGGTACTTCGATACACAAAATCCCGCCCAAAAGGACTTTGCCCTGCTGATTAAAGGCTTTGAGTATGAACCGGGTGTAATCGATAATGATGGGGATAAACTGCTGGTGCGTACTAACCACAACGCACCTAACTATAAGGTAGTATTAATAGATCCCGTCAACCCGGCCGAATCTAACTGGAAAGTAATTGTTCCGGAAAGAAAAGAAGCCCTGCAGGGCGCAGGCACCGGCGGCGGCAAATTATTCCTGTCGTATCTCAAAGATGCCTCCACCCGTGTATATCAATGCGACTACAGCGGCAAACAGGAACAGGAGGTAAAACTACCGGGTATCGGTACTGCCGGCGGCTTCGGTGGTAAGAAAGAAGATAAGGAGTTTTTCTACAGTTATACATCTTTCGTAACTCCGCCAACTATCTATAAATATGATATCAGCACCGGTATCTCTACCTTATATGATAAGGCGGAAGTAAAATTCAATCCTGCCAGTTACGAAACCAAACAGGTATTTTTTAAGAGCGCAGACGGTGCAAGCGTACCGATGTTCCTGTCTTACAAAAAAGGCATACGGCTTAATGGCAGCAATCCTGTGTTGATATACGGTTATGGCGGTTTCAACATTTCACAAACACCGGGCTTCAGCGTATCCAACCTGTACTTTATGGAACAGGGAGGCATATACGCGGTTGTGTCATTAAGAGGTGGCAGCGAATACGGCGAAGCATGGCATAAAGCCGGCATGCTGGATCAAAAGCAGAATGTATTCAATGATTTTATCGGTGCGGCAGAATACCTGGTTAAAAGCAAATATACCAACCCCTCTAAAATAGCGATCCGTGGCGGATCCAACGGTGGTCTGCTGGTAGGCGCCTGTATGACGCAGCGTCCTGAACTGTTTAAGGTAGCATTGCCGGCAGTAGGCGTAATGGATATGTTGCGCTTCCAGAAGTTTACAATCGGATGGGCATGGGCAGTGGAATATGGCAGCAGCGATCATGCAGAACAGTTTAAATACCTGCTGAAATATTCGCCCCTGCATAACCTCAAACCCGGCACCGCTTATCCCGCTACCCTGATCACAACTGCCGATCATGACGACCGGGTGGTACCTGCACACTCATTTAAGTTTGCAGCCACATTACAGGCAGATAATGCGGGGCAGAATCCTGTACTGATCCGTATCGATACGCAGGCAGGACACGGGGCAGGCAAGCCTACTTCGAAGGTGATTGATGAGGCTACGGATATCTGGGCGTTTACGATGTATAACCTCGGCATGCGGAAGTAGGGACTGTGATTAATGTGATTAGCCCGATGAGCGGATATAAAAGCGAAGCTCCTGTATCAAACAGGAGCTTCGCTTTTATTATTCAAGTTTGATCTTCGTTTATCAGGTTAATCACAATAATCACATTAATCACAGTCCGGACTTTCTGCTTTTTTCCTTATCTTTAAAAATAGCGCAATTAATATGAAGGTACTTATAACTGGTAGTAACGGATTATTGGGACAGCACCTGATCCCGCTTTTTCTGCAAGATGGAAAGTATGATGTAATAGCCACCGGCAGAGGCCCAAATCGTTTTCCCATGCGGGACAACTACACCTATGAGGCCGTAAACCTCCGTGATGCAGGCAGCGTAAAGCAGCTGGTGGAGAAACATCAGCCGGATATTATTATTCATGGCGGCGCCATGTCGCAGGTCGATGATTGTGAAAAGAACAAGGATGCCTGCTGGGATACCAACGTAGGCGCTACACGTTACCTTGTTCATGCTGCTGAAAGTGTGAATGCCTTCTTCATTTTCTTATCTACCGATTTTGTATTTGATGGCTTACAGGGCCCTTACACGGAAGATGCCCCTGTGAACCCTATCAACTACTATGGTACCAGCAAGGTAGCCGCGGAACGGCTGGTGATCAACAGCAAGTTGCAGTGGGCCATTGTGCGCACCGTACTGGTATATGGAGTGGTGGCAGACCCGCATCGCAACAACATGATTACCTGGGTAAAAAATAATTTACAGCAGGGTAAAAAAGTAAAGGTCGTGGATGACCAGTGGCGTACGCCTACTTTGTGTCATGATCTGGCACTGGGTTGCCTGTTAATTGCCAATAAGAAAGCGGACGGCTTCTTTAATATTTCCGGTAATGAAATACTGACCCCCTATGATATGGCTATCAAAACGGCCGAATTCTTTAAACTCGATACTTCACTGGTAGAAAAGATCAGTGCAAAAACACTGGCGCAACCGGCTGCCCGTCCTGCTAAAACGGGGTTGCTGATTGATAAGGCAGCCAAAGAGCTGGGCTATCAGCCCCGTACTTTTGCAGAGGGGCTGGAAATCGTAGCAGGAGAAATAAAAATCTGATCAGTAATCCAGGTAAATATCTTTTCTTTTAAAATTCTTTCTCAGGGTGTCCAGCCGCAATGTGGTGTCGGCTGACAGCGAATGCAGTTCTACAGCGGTTCTGTACATGGAGTCCTTTTTGTAGACTACCATCACCCTGCCCCAGCGTGCCTGTTTTTTCTGTATGCTGGCAGCTTCGCTGCTGTCTTTATATTTGCTTATAACGGCAAAGTAAGTATGTTCCGCGTTGGCTGCTGCTATTGAATCGGCAATAGCTATCTGCCGGAGGGAGTCTTTCGTTGCCTGTTGGGCGGCCACGTTTATTGTATTTTCGGCAGGCGCCGGTTCTTTCTCAGCTGTTGATACGCTGGAAGTATACCACCAGGCAGCCAGGCCAATTACAATAGCGGCTATCGGAATAGCTGCCCACCACCATTTAAACCCGCTCTCTTCCGTTAACGCTTCCAGGGTGTCTTCTACTTCTTCCGTCATGATAGGCTCCACTGCCGCCACATGTTCGGGTACCGGCACCGGCGTGTCAGTAAAGGTGCTGGTTTTATAATCATGGCGTTCAATCGGCGTAATGTCTATCACCTGGTTTTCTACAGGCAGCTCTTCTGCATGAAAATGGACATTGCCGGCAAAGTCGCCCTGTAATTGTCCAATTCCCGGTAATATTAACGGTTTGCCGGATTGCAGGTCTGCTTTCAGCTCCCCGAGATATTTTTCGAGCTTCCGCTGGGCTACTGCGGGCACCAGGTTTTCCTTCAGGGCAATCCACTCTACACAGGAGCCATCATCCTGCCATTGCTGGGTAAACATCACCTGCTCACGCGGGGGCGTCAGCGTTTGTGCGCCGGCGTTATAATGCGCAGGAAAATGCTGCACAGAAAATGTTCCCAGCTGCGGCACCACACAAACCCGCTGTTTAAACAGCACCTCCTGGATATATAGTTGTAGCATCTTTTAGCTTTTAGCAGTTAGCTTTTAGCAAATGCAGCGAAGAGGACACAGGATATGGCGCTTTCTGCTGATTTTGCTAAAAGGGAAGTTAAGAATTTATTGGGATTTAGCTTTCAGCGGATTTTGTCTTTGGGCAGGATTAGACTGATTTTGATGATTTCCAGGATTTTTTTATTTTGATTTTACAGGATTTAAAAGATTCGGGAAGATCTCAGCATATACATTCGCAGAAATCTTCCCGAATCTTTTAAAATCAAAAAAATAAAAAAAATCCTGGAAATCATCAAAATCAGTCTAATCCTGCCCAAAGACAACATCCGCTGCATTTGCTAACAGCTAGCAGCTAATGGCTAACAGCTGATTTTATCGGCCCGTCACCCAGTTAGAACTTAATCATTACTCCCCCAACAATATTGAACCCGTAAGTAGGGTACAGGTAGTAGCGTTGGTAATGGGAGTTGAAAATATTATTAGCATTGAGCCAAACGCCGAAGTTTTTACTGATATCGTAAGATGCTCCTGCATTCAGGTCCCATGCGCCTTTGGTTTTGTTGAAATCTTTGTTGGGGAGCAGGTAGTAGCTGCCGCTCAGCGCAAAGAGGTCGGCGTTCAGGTGTAATTTTTTTGCGATAGTGTATTGCGCAAATAAATCGCCCTGGAATGCCGGCAGATGCCATGCCTGTACTTCCGTTTCCTGTTTATTATAGTTGTACCAGTCGAAGCTTACCCTTGCCTGGAATTTTTCTTCTTCTATATATCCTACTTCTGCGTGCAGTTGAAAGGCGCGCAGCATGGTTTCGTTACGGGTGGTGAATTTCTTGGTGTCGGCGCTATCGTTTACAAACAGCGGCATATTGTACCAGGTAACGGAAGCAAACTTGGTGTTATAGTTGAAATGGCTGCCCAGTGTGCCTTTGATACCGGTGTATTTTTCCTCTACACGGGTATTCAGCATTTCGCCCGGTAAGCCGGCGAGGAAGGGATTCTTATTGGCAAGATTGCGATAGGAATTCTTTTCAAAATAGGAAATCCATCCACTGCTCAGGATCAGTTTTTTGCGTACCAGGTGCGACTCGTTCACGATGTCTGGCAGCAGGTAAAACTTGCTGTTGGTCCAGGTGGGGTTTACGCCTACGTGTAATACAAAGCCCGGCTTGATGATGTCGACTGCAGGATGAATAGCCGCTATATTGTTGTTAATGGCGCGGTTATTATCTTCTTTGTAGGTAGAAAGATCAAACACACCTTCCACACCAATAAAGATATCTTCAAACACCTGTTTACGTACAGGTACTTTCAGCAGGAAAGTATTTTCTGTGCGTTTGTAGGAATCATTGAAAAGAATAAACTTCACCTGGGGCTGAAAGGTAAATGCCCAGTCGTTCTGCGGCCTGTTTTGCAGGCCCACGGTGGCGGTCAGCTGGTTAAAGGTTTGTTCGGTATCTTTCTTTTTATAGTTGGCGGTATCATGTCCATAGCCATAATAGTGAACGGTATTACGGTCATAACCGATGCTTCCGTCGAACCGGAATTTTGGCAGCAGGTAGGTGCCGGCGGCCAGTACATTCAGGTTGCTGTAGATCTGATCGGAGATTTCTTTTCCTTGTGAGCCGGTATAGTTTACGTACAGGCCGTAGTTGTAAATATCTTTTCTGCCGCTGCCGAAACCTGCCTGTACATAGGGTGTTTTAAGATTACCATAGCCCAGTTTTACAAAATTATTCTGCAGGTAGGAGAGAGAATCTTTTCCCAGCGCCAGTGGTTTCAGTGGCGTGGCCTGGTACATGAAGTTCAGGTTGAGCGCCGGTATCTGGTATTTCAGCGATGGCCTGCTGGTATCAATACCTGGCAGGGACGCGGTGAGATTGAGCTTATAGGCATCCCGCAGTTTGGGCTGGTTGGTGGAAATGATATCGATCGTTTCCTGTTTCAGCGGCTCCTGTGCGTAGGTCTTTTGTGAAGACAGCAGTCCTGCCGCGCCCAGTGCGGTGATGATGAAAGTACGTTTGTTATATATTGCTTGAATGTTCATGCTTTGTTGCGCTTAAATGTCAAAATTCCAACATCCGGAAATGAATGTTATTTCTTTGGTTTTTTACCGGCTGCTTTTTCTTCTGCTTCTGCTTTGGCCAGTTTATCTTTTGCTTCCTGTTTCAGCTCTGGAATGGTACTGTTGGTAACAATACTCTGGTAAGTGGCTTTTGCATTGAAATAGTCCTGTTGACGGCTATATACATCGCCTAGCAGGATATATGATTTAGCGACCCAGTATTCATAGGATGGCGTATTTTTAATCACATCAAAGCCGGCTTTTTCAGCAGCATCGAGTTCATTCTGTTGCAGGTAGCAGTCCGCAATGCTGTAGCGGGCTTCGGCGCCGGTTTCAGATTTGGTCATGCCAGCCACTGTTTTGAATTCAGCGAGGGCAGCGGCATAATCTTTTGCCTGCTGTAAAGCCTTACCGCGGTAAAAATGAGCGATAATCTGGTCATCAGTGCTGATATTAGCGGCAGATAATAACATTTCTGCGTAGTTGGAAACTTCATCCCAGCGTTTCAGCTGGTAGTTGCTGCGGAGCAAGCCCCTGGTGGCAGAAAGACTGTTTTCCTTGCTGGTAGCCAGGTCTTGCAGCTGTAAGTAATAAGTTCTCGCTTTTTCATAATTTTTCGCCTGGTAGAAATTGATGTTCGCGGCCTGAAGTGCAGATCTTTCTGCGTACAGACTGTTGTTGCGGGACAAAACAAATTCGTAGGCGGGCAGCGCTGCCGTATAGTCTTTACTGTTATACGCGCATTCTGCTTTATAGAAATAGGCGGGCAGTATAAACTGACCGTTCGGGTATTTCTGAATATAGGCGTTGAATCCGGTGGTAGCGCCTGCACAGTCGTTGGCGGTAAACCTGGATTCCGCAGCAGCGTAGGTGAGGGAGTCTTCCGCAGTTGCTGTTACCGTTCTTCCGCTGGCTTTAAGGAAAGCGAGGTAGTCGTCGGTTTTACCCTGGCTTACATAGATGGACTTCATACTCTGCAATGCTTCGTTGCTTTCCGGCGACCCAGGGAATTTTTCCACCACCTGGCGGTAATAAGAAAGGGCTTTGCTGTCGTTGTCTTTATTATAATAGCTCAAACCCAGTTTCAGCAATGCTCTTGGAGCATTGGGACCATTAGGTTGTTTCTGCAATACATTTTCCAGGAAAGGAATAGCTTCTGTATATTTTTCTTCCGAGAGATAAGTATTGGCTATTTCTATATCTGTTTCATTCGTAAAACCGGAGGACGGGAACTTGTTACCCAGTTGTTTGAGCAAAGCCAGTTTTTCACTTTGTTTACCTTGTAATCCGAGGATCACTGCTTTCTGATAGGTGGCATAATCAGCGCCTGGTTCGTTATTGCTGATGATGCGATCGTACAGCGATAATGCTTTCGGGAACTGGCGCAGCATGTAGTAGCAGTCTGCGCTGCGGAGGGCTGCATCGGTAGCAATACGTTGTGCATTGGGGCCGCTGGTTTTTTGCGCTGTTTCGAAATAGGGCAGTGCTTCGGTGTATTTGTCCTGTTTCAACAGGCTGTAGCCCAGGTTATAGCTGGCTGTTTGTGCGTTGGCTTCGCCGGAAACGGGAGCGGTGGTATTCAGATAGGCGTTGAGGTTAGTAACGGCCTGGTCTGTTTTATTTTGACGGAGGGCGATTTCTGCTTTCCAGAAATGAGCCAGTTGTTTGATCTGGGCATCGTATGGATTGCTGATAGCGATATCCAGTAAGCGGTCGGCTTCCCCCAGTTGCTGGTCGTTGATCAGCTGTGTGGCGCGGCCATAGGCTACTTTCTGGTAGGCTTTCAATACCGTTGGATTTTTATCGGCAATCATTTCGATGGTGGCTAAACCGTCTTTATAGTTGTTGCTGTTCATGAACAGATTGACGAGTATTTCGCGGGCTTCCTTGTTGTAGGGAGACTGCGGATATGTTTTTACAAACTGGGTGAGTTCGTTGAGGGCAGCATCCGGGTAGCCTAGTTCGTAAGATAATTTGCCGTAGTTGAAGCGGGAAATTTCCTGTTGCTGTGCATTGGAGCTGTTGTTGGCGCAAAAGGCAAAGGCGTTGCGGGCATTGGCTTTCTGGCCGGTACGCAGGTAGCAGTCGCCCAGCAGGTACATGGAGTTCTGACCCAGTGAGTCTTTTGAGCTGCTCAGTCTTTTAAATCCTGTGATGGCTTTATTAAGATTGTTAGTCTGGTAGTAGGCGTATGATAACTGGTAGATATCTTCATTTCTTACTTCATCAGCATTGTCCTGGAAGTCCTGCAGATAGGGGAGGGCCTTCTGGTAGTTCTTTTTTTCGAAGTAAGCTTTACCCAGCAGTTGTTTCAGTTCGGCTTCGTAGTATTGCCCGCCTTTCTGGAGCAGTGGCTCTGTATAGGCGATCAGCTGATCTGTTTTACCCTGGAAGTAGTAGATTTCAGCGATGTAGTAAGGTACAACGTTGCTGTATTTGGGTTCGTTCACTACTTTCTGGAAGCTGTTGAGGGCTTCTCCGTACTGGTGATTATAGTAAGAGATGAAGCCATAGTAGTAATTGGCCGGCAGGTTATATTTGCCGGGCATTTCCTTGATGGAGGCAAACAGCGGCTGTGCCTTGGTAAAGTCTTTCAGGTTGAAGTAGCAATAAGCCAGTTCAAATTTTGCTTCTGCGATTTCCGCGTTGGACAAATTTTCGATGTTGGCTTTCTCGTAGAGGGGAATGGCCTCTTTAAGTTTATTCTGACGGAAATAATATTTTGCCAGCTGGTAGCTTACCAGTTCTTCACGGGCATTGTTATTGGCCAGTTTAAGAAACCGGAGGGCTTCTTTTTCCGCGTTATCCTGCTGCAGTTTCAGTGCACAGATGGTGTAGTAGTAGAACGCATCTGTTTTGACCAGGTCGCGGTTGGTTTCATGGAAATAGTCGATGTTATCAATTGTTTGCTTGAAAAGCTGCATGGACACGGCATATTTTTCCTGTTGGAAATACTGCTGGGCGTCCTTAAATACTTTTTCCGGGTCTGTATATATGCGTGTTTGTTGTGCCTGGGCAGCAGGCATCCCTGCCAAACCCGCGCCGGCAAAAGCCAGCAACGATAAGTACAGATGTCCGGGAATAAAAACTTTTCTTAAGAATTGCATGCTATAGCTGTTATGTCTTGAATATTGCGTTTAAAACGAATCCCGGGAGGAAATATTTTCCAGCCGGGGGAAGTACTCTGCGATGGCCTGACCTGATGTTCCGTTTCCCTGTGCCTATGCTTCAGATGTCCTTAACGGGAAACCCAATAGGAGGTACCAGCAAATATAAAAGTTATATCTTTTCTTTTCCGATCGGGTTTCCAACAATGTGGATAACTCCGATAGCAAGGCAAAGCGTATTCATTTATCTTGCGGAAAATAATTTTAGCACAAAAACCTTACCTACTATGAGAAAACTGTTCTCAACCGGCTATACAAATGGCGCCGTTAGTTTTTCCATGCTGGTACTCCGGGTAGTGTTCGGAGGCCTGATACTGTTGCACGGGTGGCCCAAGCTGATCAATTTTACTGCCAAAATGAATTCTTTTCCGGATCCACTGGGGGTAGGGCACAAAATTTCTTTGGGTATGACGGTATTTGCAGAGGTATTCTGCGCTGTATTACTGATAGTGGGATTACTATCCAGATTAGCCACCATACCGCTTATTATCTGTATGAGCGTGATTGTTTTCATCATTAACGGCGCCAAGCCTGTTGATGAAAAAGAAATGGCGATTCTTTTTCTGGCCGGCTTTGTGACATTGTTGTTTGCGGGTCCCGGTAAATTTTCGCTGGATGGCGCACTGGGCAAATAAAATTTTCAAGTAAACGTTTTGGACATAAAATAGCGAGGAACCATGTTTATCAGTACAACAACGATCAGGGTACGTTATGGGGAAACAGACCAGATGGGATATCTTTATTACGGCAACTATGGTCTGTATTATGAAGTAGGAAGAGCGGAAGCCATACGGGAACTGGGTTTCACCTATAAGGAGCTGGAAGATCAGGGGGTTATTATGCCCGTAGCAGAGTTGAATGTAAAATACCTGCGTCCTGCCTATTATGATGACCTGATAACGGTGAAGACTACACTCCGGGAGCTGCCAAAGAGTTCTAAGATACAGTTTCACAGTGAGTTGTATAACGAGAAGAACGAACTGCTGAATGTAGGCGTTACCACACTGGTATTCATTGATGTAAATACTAAACAGAAAGCCGGTTTGCCGGAAGAGCTTAAAAAGAGACTGGAGCCATTTTTCCAGCCCGCATAACGCTTTATGGATAAAATTACAACCAGTATCATCACCATTGGTGATGAGTTGCTGATAGGACAAACGATCGACACCAATTCGGCCTGGATTGCGCAGCAGCTGAATGCGATTGGAATATGGGTGCACCGGCGTGTAGCCATTGGCGATATAAAGGAAGATATCCTGGAAGCGCTGGCCCGTGAGTCGGCGGTTTCTGATATTGTGTTGGTAACCGGGGGATTGGGGCCTACGGCCGATGATATTACCAAGCCCACACTTTGCGAATATTTTAATACCAGCCTTGTCCAGGATGAAGGCGCACTCGAAAATGTGTTGCATATATTCGAAAGCAGGGGATTACCTATCCTGCAGCGTAACCTGGATCAGAGCATGGTACCTGCATCGGCGACGGTAATTCAGAACAAACGGGGTACAGCGCCGGGTATGTGGTTTGAAAAGGATGGGAAAATTTATGTGTCCATGCCCGGTGTGCCGCATGAAATGCAGGGTATTATGGAAGATTATGTGTTGCCTCAGCTGGCGGCACATTTCGATACGCCGGCGGTGATCCATCAAACGCTGGTAACCTCCGGTATGGGAGAATCGTTTATTGCAGAGCGGTTGGTAGCTTTTGAAACAAAGCTGCCGCCACATGTAAAGCTGGCCTATCTGCCAAGTTACAGTTTACTAAAACTGCGGTTAACGTCTTTTGGAAAGGATAAGGTGTCAGTGGCTGCAGAGATAAGCATCCTTTTCCATGAGCTGAAGGAGCTGTTGGCCGATATCCTGGTAACCGATCACGATAACACCATGGGACAGGTGTTGGGGCAGCTGCTAAGGGAAAAGGGCAAAACTGTGGCCACCGCCGAAAGTTGTACGGGTGGACTGATAGCCAGCTGGATTACCGCCGTGCCGGGCAGCTCCGCTTATTTTAAGGGGGGCGCGGTCACCTATTCCAACGACATGAAAGTGAAGATGTTGGGCGTAAAAGAGGAAACACTGCAGGCGCACGGCGCTGTAAGTGAAGCCGTAGTGCGCGAAATGGTGACAGGTGCTTTGTCATTCCTGGGAAGTGATTATGCCATTGCTGTATCCGGTATTATGGGCCCGGATGGCGGTACGCCGGAGAAACCGGTGGGCACGGTGTGGGTGGCGGTAGCGAGTAAAGACAGGGTAAATACCATAAAATACCAGCTGCGGTATGACCGGGAACGGAATACGCAGATGACCGGTGTTTACGCCATGAACGAATTGCGCAAACTCATTCAGGAATAGGGATATTCCCCGTATTTTGAATTGATACAATTCCCTTATTTTTGCTGGGCACTAAAGCTAAATCAATCTTATGGCCATTGTAGAATTGGTAATGCCAAAAATGGGAGAAAGCATCATGGAAGCCACCATCTTGCGTTGGCATAAAAAGGCAGGCGATCACGTAAAAGTTGATGAAACCGTGCTCGAAATTGCCACCGACAAAGTGGATAGCGAAGTACCCTCCATTGCGGAAGGAGAGATCACAGAAGTGCTCTTTAATGAAAACGATGTGGTACCGGTGGGTACTGTCATCGCCCGCATTAATACCAATGCCGATGCAGCGGCGGTATCTGCACCTTCGGCACCGGAAGCGCCTGCAGCAGTTTCCGAACCCAGATTTACTTCGGCGCCGGTACCTTCGGCGGCGGCTGAAACGCCTGCTTCTTCCGGCGGCGCCAAATTTTATTCTCCCCTGGTACTCACCATTGCACAACAGGAAGGTGTCAGCTTTGTTGACCTGGAAAAGATCCCCGGCTCCGGAAACGACGGCCGTGTTACCAAAAAAGATATTTTACAATTTGTGGCCGACCGCCGGGAAGGCAAAGTAATTCCGGATGTAACGCCGGAACCTGCATCTGCTGCGGTAGTTACTGCCCGTCAGCAACAGGCGGTGGTTACCAACACCACGGTGGCATCCCCTACCTACAACGGAAACGTGGAAATCGTGGAAATGGACCGCATGCGCAAGCTGATCGCCAATCACATGGTGATGAGCAAACAAACCAGTCCGCATGTGACCAGCTTCGCCGAAGCCGATGTAACCAACCTGGTGAAATGGCGCGACCGCATGAAAGGCGATTTTGAGAAACGCGAAGGAGAGAAGCTCACCTTTACACCCCTGTTTATTGAGGCTATTGTAAAGTGTATCAAGCGTTTCCCGTTAATCAACTGCTCACTCGACGGTGATAAAATCATCATCAAAAAAGATATTAATATCGGTATGGCGGCGGCCTTACCAAGCGGTAACCTGATTGTTCCGGTTATTAAAAATGCCGATCAGCTCAACCTGGTAGGGTTAACCAAACAGGTGAACCACCTGGCCAATGCATCCCGCCAGAATAAGCTGAAGCCGGAAGATACCCAAAGCGGTACTTTCACGCTGACTAACGTAGGCACTTTTGGAAGCCTGATGGGAACACCTATCATCAATCAGCCACAGGTCGCCATCCTGGCGGTGGGTGCTATCAAGAAACGCCCGGTAGTTATCGAAACAGCGGAAGGAGATACCATCGGTATCCGGCATATGATGTACCTGTCCATGTCGTACGATCACCGTATCGTGGATGGTTCCCTGGGAGCCACTTTCCTGACAGCCGTAGCGCAGGAGCTGGAGAATTTTGATCCTAAGAAAGGACTGTAGAAAGCAAAAAGCTGAAAGCATAAAGCAAAAAGCTATTGAAGCGATTGATAAAGGAGAATAAGTCACCATTTCTGGCCCATACTCCTTTATCAATCGCTTCAATAGCTTTTTGCTTTATGCTTTCAGCTTTTGCAAAAATAAAAAAGGCGCCATAGAGCGCCTTTTTGAGTTCCTTTGTGCCGAATAAGGGGATTATTAATAACGACGGTCGCGGGAACCATATCCTCCGCCGCCACGGTTATTACCACCGCCACCTTTGAAATTATTATTCGGTTGTTTAGGTCTTGCTTCGTTTACCATCAATTGCTTACCTTCGATTTCGCTGCCGTTCAAACTATCCATAGCCTTTGCTCCTTCTTCTTGATTAGGCATTTCCACAAAGCCAAAACCACGTGAGCGGCCAGTTTCGTGGTCTTTGATAACCTTAGCGGAGGTAACCTCTCCAAAATCGCTGAAAATCTGATGGAGATCCTCATCGTTCAACCTATAGTGCAGGTTGGCTACGTAAATGTTCATGATAACTGAAATTAAAAAAATGAAAAATAATATATTGAAGTTAAGGAAATAAAGCTAATAAAAAAGTTAGCGTCTAAATATTTTTGTTTTTACCTACTTTTTTACTATCGCATTACCTTGTTAAATCCTTTATAGTGTGTAGTTTGACTGCCCCTGAAATATTATTTAAAATAGGTCAGTTTCCCCTTAAAACGCGCTTTTTTGCCGTTTTTTTTTCGTAAATTCAGTACAGGATCCATTAAATTTAATTGATATGGGAGCGTTAAGTGAAACATGGTTCGCTGATGGTTATATTGACTTTGAGCTGAAAAAGTATACCCTTTTAGCCTATTTGCAGGACATCAATCATTACTTCACCCAAAGCAAACTGTACCCGCAGTTGTCCGACATCATTTTCCATTACAATAACCTGGTTGCCTTCCGGGACAACAAGCAGTTTTTGCAGCAGCAGTTTCCCAAACGGCTCACTGCTGTAAATCTGCAGAAGCTGGAGTTATTGTATGAACAACTGATTGCGGATGATGAGCTGATGGAGGAACTGGAAACCATCATCCAGTATTCCCTGCCTCAGCTGAACAGCAGGATAAAGGAAGGGGCGGAGATTTATGATTACGTGGCGGAAAATCTGAGCATTTTCCCGGTGGGGCTCATCCCCCTGGAAACGGCAGAAGGGTACCTGTTACTTTGCGATGGGCGGGGGAGTCAAACGCTGGTATATGCCTATCGGTTAACGATTTTTGAGCGGCATGATGAGAAGTTCCGGGGTATCCATACCCAGTATGTGCAGACCTATAGGAAGGATTTTGTGCATACCATCGGGCATATTAAAACCATGCTGATACGGGAAAGGAACGATTTGCCCAACCCGGCGGTATACTGCGCGGAAACGCCGTTGGTAGTACCGGTAAATGAAACCTTGTTGCCGGTGGCCAAGCGGAGTCTCGTAAAATACATCGCGGAACAGGCGGCATAGGAGGTAAAACGAATGATCCTTAAACCGGGTGCTATTTTAGCGCCGGCGCCTTTGTTTCGCCATCATACTGTATTTCAAGGGTATGGTCTTTCAGGAATGGCGCATAATACTGCTCCATTACTTTCTGTATTTTCTCTTTGGATTGTGCAATATAAGTAGGGTTATTTTCCAGCTGGGCGCGGGAAGTCTGGTACAGTGTTTTTTGTACGTCGGTATAGGTTTCATCGTTCTGGAACAGCAGCCAACCCTTACGGTTAGAGGTTTCCATACGATCCATCTTCAATTCGTAGCTGAGCAGGCGGGGGGCGGGTAAACGGAGAATAATCTTCTTATCTGTTAGTTCTACTTTAAACAACTTCTCGTCGATATTAACCCCAAATTTGGCCTGGTAGGGAATAGTCACCCATACTGTATTTTCCAGGAAGGCCTTTTTCAGGTTATCGGTCCAGTCGCCGTTATTTTCGATATTGCTTCTTTTTATACTCGCGGATCCCTGCACATCCAGGCTGGCCAGTTCCGCAATTTCTTTCACAATAGTGCTGTTTGAAATCACCTGCTGACTTACATTGGTGCTGCCAAAACGTTTACCCATCCAGAATATTAATACGGCTAAGGCAATCAGCATAACCGGCAGAAGGAGCTTTTTCAGATTCATGTTAATGGCCGCAGTTTAGATGACACAATGATAAATTCTTTTTTCGACACTGTTACCTGGTAAGGGTGTCGATCAGTGCGCTATGCTCCGGGTAGGCTGCCTGCAGCGGTGCTTTTTCGGCGAGTTCAAAGTCGGCGAAATCGAAGCCGGGCGCTACGGTGCAGCCGGTAAGTGCATAGCCGCCGGGTACTTCCACGCGGGAGGCGAACCAGTTGCCTGCCGAAATGATGACCTGCAGGCTTTCTCCATTGGCAATATCGCGACCCAGTTTGTGTATCAGGAGCTCGCCACCCGGGGCTATTTCATAAATAGTGAGGGTGTGCCCATCATAGAAATGCCAGATCTCATCGGCGGCGATACGGTGGAAGGCCGAGAATTCTCCTTCTTCCAGTAAAAAATAAATACACGTAGATGCGTTCCGGTTACCACTCATACCAGCCGGTAATGTGGTCATATCCAATACCCACTCAGAACGGTAGGTTTCACGGAATGCGCCGCCTTCCACATGGGATTGCAGTTTCAGTTGTTCACGCCAATGGGCTGCAGAATATTGCATAGATGCCTGTTATAACTCCAAGTTAAGCAAAAAGTATGGTTATTGCTCTTTTTTCGTATATGGGTCAGGGTTATGAAGCTGCATAAATTTTTCCGGGTTGGGAACATCGGTGAAACCAAACTGCCGGTACAATCCATGGGCATCTGCCGTGACCAGCAACATACGTCTCAATCCCTGTACGCCGGGATGTGCCAGAACAGTACGCATCAGTAATTTAGACAATCCTTTGCCGCGGTGCGATTCCAGGATATATACATCTGCCAGGTAGGCGAAAGTAGCGCTGTCGGTAATAAGGCGCGCGAAGCCAATTTGTTGTTTGTTGTGAAACACGCCAAAACACAAGGATCCTGCTATTGATTTCTCAACAATGCTGAGGGGGATGTTTTGTGCCCAGTATGATTCGCGGGCCAGGTAATCGTGAATGGCATGCAGATCCAGCCTGGATTTGTCGGCAGTGACCAGGTATTCGCCTTCCATTACATCAGTGGTTTCCATATTATTTGAGTTAGCATTCAGCTCACTAAAATAATAAATATTTCACTTTAGCTGGCAACGGCTACCTGGTGCGATCCTGTTACCGGCAGGTGCGCAATAGTAGCAGCGGTGGCAGGCGAAAAGTAAGAAGGTGTTTCGTGATTGAACAGCAGGTAGTCGTTTATAAACATTGCCTGGTTGTAGTAGGCAGTGGTAGCCACCGGCGTTTGCCACTCGGGCAGATTCAGCTGGCGCAGGGCGCTCAGGGCTGTTTTATACCGGATCATCCGGGCATATAGCTGCGGCGGAATGCCTACTATTTTGCTGAAAAGACGCTCCAGTGTGGGCCTGGAAAGTCCATACCGGCCGGATAATTCCTGTACTTCCACATTTCCCTGCATAATCAGCATATAATCGACCATATCGTCTACCATTTTCAGATTGCCGTTCCGGGCGTCAAGCGCCTGCAAACAAACATTATCCAGCAGGATTTCCACCTCTTTGGGGGCGGTGATATGTTGTAAAGCAGTAATCAGTTCATTCCATACCGGTGGCTCAATGCTGGCCAGGTTGCGATAATAATTGGTGAAGCTGGCAGCATCCAGTCCCAGTAAACGATGACAGCCATACGCATTTAATTGTACCACCGCTACTTTTACCGGTCCCTGTACCTGTAACTGGCAGGCGCAGGTCAGATGCCCCAGAACGGAGGCAGCAGGTAACGTAAAAGCCTTGTGATTCACTGGTTTGATCTCCGCTTTCCCCTCCAGGATGAATACCATGTATTGGTCGCCAAGTGCAAACAGGTTTTGTGGCAGCTGGATAATTCCACGGGTATTATCTTCCCAGAAATAATATTGCTTTACAAAAGGACGTAATGCATCCGCAGGATGATGGATATGGAAGTTCATAGGTACAATAATGTGGTGTTAAGGATATCGCTATCGCTGCAAGATCACACCATACGCTAAAGTGGCGATGTTATTGTAAATATATGTTAAATATTTTATATTATGAAAAATATATTTGAGAGATAGGGGAGGGGAGCAGCGAATGGCGGGCGGAACATGCCCGTTTTCAAGCCACGCATTACTTTTTCGGATAACGCTCTGAGTTCTTTTTCTTTAGTGCCCATACGTTTTAAATTGATGCTGGATTGCATTCCAGGATAGCAGTTTAATAATAATTTAAGTCCGTTCTTTCCGCCTAATTCAATTTCTTCCTGAATTGGTTCCATATTGTTTACAATCATCCGGTTATCACAAACCGGAATATATAGATTCATTAAATTCATAATGACCCTGTAATATCGTCTTTCAATTACATCCGGTGGTATGCTATGGCCGCCTTCCTTTACCCGCTTTGCAACCCTTATTTTTGCTAATTCTGGTGAGTTAAGCCAAAAGTAAAGCAGTGTAATTGTATATCCCGCTGTTTTTGCGGTTTTTATGAGAGACACACAGCTACGTGTAGCCAATGTTGTTTCAAATGCAAAATCAACTTTTTCTTTTATCAGGAAGTGAATTTTTTGCAACATGATTCTCCCTGCTTCCAGTGCAACATGCTCCGGATTTAGCGGAGACAAATCTGCTGCAATGATATCTGCATTTACAAATTCCCTGCAATCCAGTATTTCAGGTAATATCGCAAAACTCGCAGTTGTTTTTCCCGCACCGTTACAGCCGGCAATAATGTACAAATTCGGCATGCCACAAAGATGTACAACTCACTCGCCATCCCTGTTATTTATAAGCCAATGTTGGTGTATTAACAAACCTGTAACCGGGTGTAGCAGCCGATTCCATCGTTTTAATATTTCTTCTCACAAAAAAAATGCTACAAGCACCTTTATGGTACCTGTAGCATTTTAGCTATGCTGATTATTTTATTGTTGCAGATCCCAGCCCCAGTTGATTCCTTTTTCGGTAGCAGGAACGCCTTTTTCCAGCCACTGCGGAGCCGGCGCGCCTTTCAGGAAGTGGTCAAAGAACTGCTGTTCCCTGCGCTGTATGTCCTTACGGTTCTGGCGTTGTACCAGGTTATGCGCTTCGTTGTTATAGTTCAGCAGCCAAACGGGCTTGCCTAAACGACGTAATCCGGTAAACAGCTCAATGCCCTGGTACCAGGGAACGGCGCCGTCTGCGTCGTTAGACATGATGGCTACGGGTGTGGTTACACGCGGAAGGTTAAAGAGCGGAGAATTTTCGATATAGAGTTCCGGTTTATCCCATAAAGGAGCGCCTATGCGGCTTTGAGAGTGTTCATACTGGAATTGTCTGTTCATCCCGCTTTCCCAGCGTATTCCTCCATAGGCGCTGGTCATATTGGCTACCGGGGCGCCTGCCCAGGCAGCTTTGAACAGGTTGGTTTGAGTAATCAGGAAAGCTACCTGGTAGCCGCCCCAGCTCTGACCCTGTATGCCCATGTTTTTGCCGTCTGCCCATAGTTTTTTAGCCAGGTCTTCTGCGGCGCTTACAATATAATCGTATGCGCTCTTGCCTGGGTAGCCGTTTTCATAACTGATATCCGGCGCAAATACCAGGTAGCCGCGGCTTACAAAGAAAGAAATATTGAGTCGCGAAGGTGTTGGTGCGGGCGGTTGATAACTATACAAACCGTCTGTCAATTTCTCATAGAAATAGAAGATCACCGGGTACTGTTTGGTGCTGTCAAAATCTTCCGGTTTATAAAGAATACCTTCTGCAGGTTTGCCGCTGAAAGTCGTCCATTTGTAGAGTGATGCGCTGCCCCAGTTGTATGTTTGCTGTTGGGGATTGGTATGACTGAGCGCTGTTGCCCCGGCGATATTATCTCCAGCAAATACGTTGGGTGATATTTCGTAGCGGCTGCGGATAAAAGTATACGCATTGGCCTCTTTCGCCTTTTGCAGATCGCTGTAGGTATATGGGCCGAGGACTAACTGGCTGAGGGGTTTGGTTTTCCCGTTTTTGCCAGGTAATGGTTGCTGATAAAAACCGTTGTATTTGGTGCTATCCTGGAAAGCAGACAGCATCAGGGTTTCATTGGGTGTGAAAAACCGTTGTTCCGGATCGAGGCGGAGGTAACGGAACCGGATCTTATCTCTGCGGCCCGCTCCCTGCGTTATATTTACCGGGGCCTTTTTACCGGCAGGATCTGTTTCCCATATGTCGTAACGGTCGTAGATATACACCGCTGCATCATTGGCCATCCATCCTGCAATGCCATATGCTTCCGGGGCATCGGGGTGGTCATCTTCTTCATCATATACCTTGGTGGGTATACCTTTGCTGATGTTTACCACTGTGCCGGTGTTGTTGTCGTAACTGAACCACTGTTTGTTTACCAGGTCATACCAGGTAATATATTTCCCTTCGGGAGAAATAAAGAACTGTCCATCGAGTTTTTCTTTTATTTTTTTGCGCGTGCCATCATTTACATTCACGAGCCAGGCGGTTTTGAGGGTGCGGCCTACCCATTGCAGGGGCACGCGTTCTCCTTTATCCGTATAGCCGAGTGCGTTAGTACTGTTGCCTTCTGCCGCAGTGATCAGGGTTTCGAGGTCTTCGGCGCCCAACTGAACAATACGGTTGCCGGCAGGGTAGTATACGGCTGCATAATTTCTTTTCAGTTCTTTGTCGGCATTTTTCAGCTGCATGGGTTGCAGGTAGTCATCTTTATAATTCCATATATCTACTTTGGCTACCTCAAAATCAACGATGTTGGTATCCTTTACAGGTAATATGGGTGCGGTGCCAAAGAAGAGCCGTTGTCCGTTTTTGCTGAAATAGATCAGGCTGTTGGAGCTGATGGTCCAGTTGGCGGGGATGCCGCTGCTGTTTTTGCCGGCTGCTTCTATAGCGCTGTCCTGGCCCGGTTTGAAGTAGTACAGTTTATAGAATGGCTGTAATGCTTTTTCTGCGTCGGAGGTACCAAACCAGGCGGCCTGTTCTCCTTTTTCATCGAATGCAAACTGTTTATAGTCTGTATTGCCGCGGCTAAGGGTATCAGCTTTACGGGTGGCTGTTTGCCAGCGTAATACGCTGTTACGGGAAAGTGAATCTTTTTTGTCGGCGCCTGTTTCTACCAGCAGGTGATTACCGGGTTTGCTGAAAACATATTCCTTTACATTTTTGATCGTGTCTTCCCTGCCACTGAGTAGCTGACGGATGATGAGCGTGCCGCTCTCTGAGCCGGCAGCAGGGGTTTTATCATCGTCGGCCCGATCAGCATCCGTAAAATCTTTCGGCGTTTTATTCCCTTTGTTTTTGGCGGTATCGGCGGGCTTTTCCTGTAACCAGGCGAGTAATCCGCTGCCTTTTTCCGGTGTTTTAAAAGATTTCAGCCCGGGAAATTTCTGTATACCGGTTTGACCGAGGGGGATGATAGCCAGTGAGTCTTTCGGCATTTCAGCCGCTTTCTTTTTCTTGATTTTTGCTTCGCGGGTATCTTTAAAAAGCGGTTTGATACTGCAGATAACATAGCGGGAATCTTCCGTGATCACCGGGTTGCTGCCCCTTGGCACCTGTATGGATTGTCCCGTTTTGCGGTTACTGATCACCAGATCGGCGTCACCTTCCTGTACCATTACGGCGTATACGATCCACTGTCCGTTGTTGCTGATCAGCTTTGTGCCAATGCTTTGCCAGCTATCGTATACACTGTGATCCAGCGGTTTTTTAGCAGGTTGTTGCGCATAGGTAACAATGGTTGATCCCAGGAGGGATATCCCTAAAAAAACTTTTCTCATAAATGCTAAAATACTAATTGCGACGATCAAAATATATAATTGTGGCAAATAGAGGGGGCTTGCCCGGGATTTTGTTTTGCCCAGGATTAAACTGATTTTGATGATTTAAAGGATTTTTTCTTTTTTGATTTTAAAAGATTAAAAAAGATATCAGTGAGTTTTGCCCATATCTCCCCTAATCTTTTAAAATCAAATTGTAATCACAGAAAAAAATCCTTTAAATCATCAAAATCAGTTTAATCCTGGGCAAAACAAAATCCCGGGCAAGACAAACCCCCTCAGGTTCTGCCCTTTACCACGCGGAGCATCTGTAGTCCTACAGATAGCATGATGCAGGCCAGTCCGGCGTAGAAGGCGTTGTTCAGGAACTTGTTTTCATGGAAAAGTATAAAAGCCATTACGATGCTGTATACGGGTTCCAGGTTGAAACAAAGATTGACGGTAAAGGGGGAAATCTTTTTTAATGCGCTCATACTCAGCAGGTACATCAGTACAGTGCAGAACCAGGCCAGTATAAAAAGATACAGCAGGTCCATGGAAGAGGGGAGCAGGGAAGGAACGGGGAAAACGTGGATATAAAAAGGCATGGCGATGGTGAGCACCGCGAAGCCGGTAGTCAGTTCGTAGAAAGTGATGGTATTGGTATCAAAACGTTTGATCAGTCGTTTGTTAAATACGGTAAACAGGGCAGCAAACATGGCGGAGATAATGCCCAGGATAATACCGGTCTGGTATTGGGTGTCGAAATGAAAAATGAGCAGGATGCCGAGCAGTGTGAGGAGACTGAGCAACATTTCTGCTACGTCGAAACGACGTTTGTTGATAAGCGGATCAAAGATGGCGGTAAAGAGGCTGGTCATTGAAAAGCAGATCACGCCGATTGATACGTTGGAGTATTTGATACTGCCATAGAAAAAGAGCCAGTGCAGCGCCACTACTACACCGGTGCTGCCGATGGGAAGAATATCTTTCCAGGGAAGTTTTTTAAAGGTGCCCTGCAAACGGAACAGGATGTATAATGTAACCGAAGTTATGAGGAGCCGGTACCATACCAGTAGTCCTTCGTTGAGGGAAATGAGTTTGCCTAAAATACCCGTAAAACCAGCCAGGAACACAGAAAGGTGTAACTGGATAAATGCTTTTTTCATGAATCTATAAAATGTATTTAGGGATTTCTTCATTTATAATAAATGAAAAAATCCCTAAAAATGCGATATTATATATATTATTTAATTCTTAACCCTTCTTGCATAATTCCGGAAGAGGCTTTGCCATTGTATTTTCAGTACGCCGAGGACACCTTCTTTTACAATGCCTTTGCTCATTTTGGAGTATCCTTCTTTCCTGTCTTTAAAGGTGATGGCTACTTCCTTGATTTTGAAGCCGAGCTTCCATGCGGTAAATTTCATTTCGATCTGGAAGGCATAACCAACAAATTGTATCTGGTCCAGGTTAATAGCTTCCAGTACGGTGTTGCGATAGCATACAAATCCTGCTGTAGGGTCCCTTACCGGCATCCAGGTGATCATGCCCACATAGATGGAAGCGCCATAGGATAATACGGCGCGGTCCCATGGCCAGTTTTCAGTTTTACCGCCTTTTACGTAGCGGGAACCTACTGCTACGTCTGCACCATCTTTGGCGCAGGCATCGTAGAGCCGTACCAGGTCTTTCGGATTATGAGAAAAATCCGCGTCCATCTCAAAAATATACTGGTAGCCTCTGGCCAGCGCCCATTTGAAGCCATGGATATAAGCGGTGCCGAGTCCTTGTTTGCCGGATCTTTCCTCCAGGAATAATTCGTTTGGATGTTGCTGTTGTAATGATTTTACAATAGCGCCGGTTCCGTCTGGTGAGCCATCATCAATGATGAGGACGTGAAAGTTCTGCTGTAGGGAAAATACAGCGTCAATGATGTTCCGGATATTATCCTTCTCATTGTACGTAGGAATGATGACAAGCTTTTCCAATTCAGCAGATGATGTTTTTGGACTGCGAAAATAATTCAATTCCGGCGCAAGATATGACGTTCCGGATTAACATTACATTTTTTTTAACATCATATTATGAAATATCTCAGTCAGTTTTTGTTTGGTATTGAGCGGGAAATCCGCTTTCATCATCCAATCATAGTACTGAGGTTCTGCTTTCAGGACTTCTCTAACAGAGCGGCCTTTATATTTTCCGAAGTTAAAGACTTCGTTGCCACCCTGCATAACGAGGCGGCGGGCGAAGTCGATATAGTCTTCTTCTTTGGTAAAGTCGGCCAGTGAGTCGATGTCCTGCTGCAGTTGTTCGTAGCGGCCCAGCTGTGCTTCCAGTATTTCGTAGGTAGCCAGTGCGTCTGCCTCTGCACTGTGTGCATTCTCGAGTTGTTTGTCGCAGTAAAATTTATATGCCGCGCCCAGTGTGCGTTTTTCCATCAGGTGGAAAATCCTTTGTACATCTACGAATTTACGTTTTGTTACGTCAAATTCTATGTCTGCACGGAGAAATTCTTCCACCAGCAGGGGAATATCGAAGCGGTTGGAGTTGTAGCCGGCGAGGTCACAATTGTCCATGAATTGTTTCAGTTCATGCGCCGCCTGTTTAAAGGTGGGAGCATCTTTTACATCCTCATCCCTGATACCATGAATTGCTGTAGATCCTGCGGGGATCGGCATTCCGGGGTTAATGCGTTTCACTTTGGACTGTGTTGTTTTGTCCGGAAACACTTTGATAATAGCAATTTCAATGATACGATCAGACGCCACATTGGTACCTGTGGTTTCGAGATCGATTACGGCCAGCGGCCTTTTGAGGAGCAAAGAAGGCATTATATAATATTTAGTAATTGTTTATCCAGTGATTTAATTGTTCGACAGTAATTCCTTCAGCTTGCTGAAATCAAGGCCATCGTAGGTACCTGAACTCATTAACAATAAGTTGGTATCCCGGTAGTTTTGTGCGGCAAGAAATGTTTCCAGTTTTTCCCTGTCGTGGAAAATATGCAGATCGTTACGTCCGAAGCGTTGTGCAATGAGTTCCGGGGCAAGATCGGGCATTCTTTTTATTTCCAGGGCATGTTTACTGTAAAACACCGCTGCGGTATCTGCTGCATCCAGTGCGCCCTGGTATTGTTCCAGGAACTCAGCATTTAAACTGCTGTAGGTATGCAGCTCCAGTACGGCCACCAGTTTCCTGTCGGGGAATTGCTGTTTGGTGGCTTCCATGGTTGCTTTTACTTTGGAAGGGGCGTGTGCAAAGTCGCGGTAAATAATGCCGTGATCGTTCTTTGCTACCAGTTCCAGTCTTTTTGCGGCGCCTTTAAAGGTAGCGATGGCAGCCAGGAATGCCGCATTGGTCATGCCCAGTTCATTGCAAACCAGTTTGGCGGCGTGCATATTCAGGAGGTTATGGTTGCCGAATACTTCCAGGCTGGCCGACTCCTGGCCGAAAAACACGCGGGTAGCGCCGTTTTCGATGGTATGTTGGGGCAGGCCGTATGGAATGAGCCGCAGGTGGGCGCCGGTAGCTGTTACCAGTTCCGCCAGTTCGGGATCTCCTTCGTTGTAAATGAGTACCTGTCCGGGTTCCATCTGCCTGATAAATATGGCAAACTGTTCTTTATATATTTCGTAAGTAGGAAATACGTTGATATGATCCCAGGCGATACCTGTTAATACAGCGATTTGCGGATGCAGGAAATGAAATTTGGGTCTTTTTTCGATGACAGAAGCAGGATATTCGTCTGCCTCGCATACGATCACCGGTGCGTCGGTGATGTTTACGGATTGGGCAAAACCTTCCAGCCTGGCGCCTACGAGGTAGTCGAACGACTGGTGCTGTTGTTGCAGCGCATGCATGACCATGGCCGTAGTGGTGGTTTTACCATGACTTCCCCCGATAGCTACCCGGGTTTTATTTTTACTTTCCTGGTAGATGTACTCCGGGAAAGAATAGATCTTCAGCTGCAATTCCCGGGCTTTGATCAGCTCGGGATTGTCTTCCCGGGCATGCATGCCAAGGATGACCGCATCCAGATCCGGGGTCACCCTGCCGGCATCCCAACCGGTGCTGTCGGGTAAAATGCCTGCCTGACGGAGGTTTGATAGTGCCGGTTCAAAAATTTCGTCGTCACTGCCGGTTACCTGGTATCCTTTATTTTTGAGCGCAATGGCTAACTGGTGCATTACGCTGCCTCCTATAGCAATAAAATGTACTTTTGTCATAAATGCTGGAGATTTTCGGGTCATCCGAAAATTACATTGTTGTTTTTTTTAATGTATTTTCTATATTTGCAAAATAACGTTACAAAAGACGATTAAAAAAGTGATCGCATCATATTTCCTTTGAAATTTCGTTTTAGTTATAATATTTAAATCTCCCAGTATGCAATCTTATGTAAGAATTTTGGGCTACACGGCTATGGTTTGTATCTTTGCTGTTTTCTTAACGTCCTGCGCAAGCCATCAGAAATTGGGTTGCCCGACGAGGGGAATGGCCAAGTCGCCTGCGATAGAACATAACAAAGCATGTTAAATGAATTGGAAAACGTTAACCAGCGAGGAACAACTATCTGAAGTCAATGCGGCATCCGCTCATCAGCCGGTAGCTATTTTTAAACACAGCACGCGATGTTCTATCAGTTCGATGGCCAAAGCGAGATTAGAGCGATCAGCTGTACCTGAAGGGTTAACGTTTTATTACCTGGACCTTATCTCCTATCGTCCTGTATCCAATAAAATTGCGGAAATGTACCGTATACCTCACGAATCCCCGCAGGTATTGGTGATCCGCAACGGGGAGTGTATTTACAATGAAAGTCATAGTGGCATCCTGATGGATGAAATTGTTAGCCAATCCGGGTTATAATCCTTTCTTTGCGGCTGTGAGGCCAGCCTGGTATTACCGGGGCTGTAATAAAGATCTGCTCTCAATAGCAGCAAATAGGCTAGCTTTGCAGGATCAACAGCATAGCCAATGAAACATCGTATAGTTGTAGCAGTTACCGGAGCCAGTGGCTCCATTTATGCCCGCCAGTTATTGAAAAAACTGGAGGTAGCACAGGAACAGTTGGACCAGGTGGCGGTGGTGATGACCGAAAACGCCAAAACCGTATGGCAAACCGAACTGAGAGACGAAGATTACAAACAACTGCCTTTCCGATTTTATACCCAACAGGATTTTCATGCACCCTTTGCCTCAGGCTCCGGGCGTTTCAATACCATGATCATTTGCCCATGCTCCATGGGTACCCTCGGGCGTATTGCCACGGGCATTTCCAATGACCTCATTACCCGCGCAGCCGATGTGGTGCTGAAAGAGCGGAGAAAGCTGATTTGCGTGGTAAGGGAAACCCC
This sequence comes from Chitinophaga hostae, assembly GCF_018224885.1. GTDB lineage: Bacteria > Bacteroidota > Bacteroidia > Chitinophagales > Chitinophagaceae > Chitinophaga > Chitinophaga hostae. Next base: position 36,854 of record NZ_JAGTXB010000023.1, read on the forward strand.
TTATAACCTGATCCATATAAAGAACATGGAAGCCGTTACCATGGCCGGTGGTATCATTTGCCCCGCCACTCCTTCCTTTTACAGTTTGCCTGCCAACCTCGAGGAAATGGCCGCCACCGTGGTAGACCGGATCATTGACCTGGCTGGTATAACACAACAAACTTACCGCTGGGGCAGCGATAGTAATAATAAACAGGATTAATTATCTTAGCGCCCATTCTTCATTTTATAACCATTACCATGCAAATAGCTATCATCAACGGGCCCAATTTAAATTTGCTCGGCAAGCGTGAAACAGGCATTTATGGCAGCGAATCTTTCGAACATTATTTCAAACACCTGCAGAAACAATTTCCGGCCGTTACCTTCACCTATTTTCAAAGTAATGTAGAAGGAGAACTGGTTAATTACCTGCACGAAGTAGGCTTTTCATACGACGGTATCCTGCTTAACGCCGGCGCCTATACGCATACCTCTATCGCTATCCGCGACGCCATTGCAGGCATTAAAACGCCGGTGATGGAAATACATATCAGCAACGTATATGCTCGGGAGGAATTCAGACATACCTCCCTGATTGCGCCCAAATGTATCGGCTGTATATGTGGACTGGGCCTGAAAGGGTATCAGCTGGGCGTGGAGTATTTTGGGATGAATGAGTTGTGAACCAGCGGTTAGCTATTAGCTGTTAGCTTTTAGGGAAATACAGCGGAAATTTACGGGGAGTTTGTCCTGATCAGGATTAAACTGATGTTGATGATTGTCCTGATTTGATTATTATTTGATTTTTTGATTTAAAAAGATAAGGGAAGATAACAGTGGATTTTATCTGCTGTTATCTTCCCTTATCTTTTAAATCAAATTTTTAAATCAAAAAAAATCAAATAATAATCGCTAAAAATCATTTTAATCATCATCATCAGTCTAATCCTGGTAAAGACAATCGCCGAAGGCGAGCCCCCGATCAAATTTGATTATTCTGTTGAAATTCATTTAATTGCGGAACTCGAACTTAAATAACCAGTTTAAATAACCAGCATCCAGAAAACCATTTCTATGAAACATTTCCCCTTTGGCAGCATGCTGCCGGCCCTTTTGTTGTCAGCAACTATTGCATTTACCAGCTGTAACAAAAATGACGACGACCCGGTGATCCCCCAGCCCACGATGGATCAGTTATACGGGCTGGCCGTACAAGACGCCATGGTGGCGGATAGCACCGAGATCTCTGACGCATTATGGCCTATTACACCCGACAACCCCGACCTGCAATGGAAAACCATTAATGGTCAGTCGTATGTATTGATGGCTACGTTTATGCGCTTTCCGGCCAGCTACCCGGCCGGCGATTCTATCACCAACGTATGGGGTGAATCCTGGCTGTTTATCCCCAAGCAGATGAAATCAAGGATAGGCGCCTCTTTTACGCCCAGCTCCGATACCATCATGCGGATATGCCAGCTACTGGGTTTGCCGCCGGTGAATTCCAAAACCAATACCCATATTGCTACTATGTGGGTAAAGGCAGACCGCTTATACAGACCGGCAGGAAACCCGGCAATCAACACCAAAAGCGCCGGAGCTGTATTACTCAGCAGCGTAACGCCGGCCTATTCCAAATGGTTTAACGACTATATTATTTACGCTTACTACCGGCCACTCACTTCCGCCACAGATGCGCATTATCCGTGGACAAGAATGGGGTATACCTTCGACTGGGCTCCCGGCACCAGCAGGGTAGGATTGAGCGAATATGTATTGCAGGCCAGTTCCGGCGCCTGGGTAGAGAAGGTGGGCAGGGCAGCGGATTTCTTTAAGAACTGATTTTTTTTGCCCGGGATTTTTTTGCCCAGGATTTTTTCTTGCCCGGGATTAGACTGATTATAATGATTTACAGGATTTTTTTCTTTTTGATTTTAAAAGATTTGGGGAGACATAAGCAAATTATCTCCCTTAATCTTTTAAAATCAAATACAATCAAAGGAAAAAAATCCTGTAAATCATTATAATCAGTCTAATCCTGGGCAAAAAAAATCCCGGGCAAAAAAACGATTTCACCTACAGATACTGGAAATTAGTCTTGGGTGTGATATTCAGCAGCGTTTGATAAATCAGCTGAATGGTATTTTCGATATCATCTTTTTTCACCATTTCCACGGTAGTGTGCATGTAGCGCAATGGTAAGCTGATCAGCGCAGAAGGCGTACCGTCATTGCTGTAGGCGAAAGCGTCGGTATCTGTACCGGTACTGCGGCTTACGGCATGCAGCTGGTGAGGGATATCATTTTTCTTCGCTGTTTTGATGATCAGGTCGCGCAGGATGTTGTGTACGGCAGGGCCATAAGTAATGCTGGGGCCACCGCCACATTTTATTTCCCCTTCAATGTTTTTGTTGATCATAGGGGTGGTGGTATCGTGGGTAACGTCTGTAATGATGGCTACATTTGGTTTAATGCGTTTGGCAATCATTTCAGCGCCGCGGAGACCTACTTCTTCCTGTACTGCATTTACAATATATAAGCCGAATGGCAGTTGTTGTTTCTTTTCTTTCAGTAACCGGGCTACTTCGGCGATCATAAAGCCGCCAATGCGGTTATCGATGGCGCGGCAGATATAGTAGTCGTAGTTCAGTTCTTCAAAACCATCTTCAAAAGTACATACACAGCCTACGTGTATGCCCAGGTCTTCCACTTCTTTACGGGAGCGGGCGCCACAGTCGAGGAAGATGTTTTCCACTTTAGGTTGTGGCTCTTTTCCGTCACCACTGCGGATACGGGTATGTATAGCGGGCCAGCCGAAAACGGCTTTTACCGTACCTTTTTCGGTATGGATATTTACCCGTTTGGAAGGAGCGATCTGTTGATCGGAGCCTCCATTGCGGATTACATAGATCAAACCTTCCGGTGAAATATAGTTTACAAACCAGGAAATCTCGTCGGCATGTGCTTCAATCACCACCTTGAATTCCGCTTTGGGATTGATGACACCGACTGCCGAACCGTATGGATCAACAAAATGCTCATCAATATAAGGAGTCAGGTATTTCAGCCAGAGCTTTTGTCCTTCTTTCTCAAAGCCGGTAGGGGATGGATTATTCAGGTAGTTTTCCAGGAATGACAGTGATTCCTTGTTGAATATTGATTTGTGCTTTTTAGACATATCTTATGGAAATTTTGATCGGACAAAGGTAATGCGAATTTTGTCTTGCCCAGGATTAAACTGATTTTGATGATTATAGGATTTTTCCCTTGATTTTAAAAGATTTTGGGAGATATAAGCGAGTATCGCTGCTATCTCCCAAAATCTTTTAAAATCTCCCAAATCAACAAAAAAATCCTGCAATCATCAAAATCAGTTTAATCCTGGGCAAGACAAATACAGCATTCCCATGTAAATGACGGCAGACAAGGCCATGAACCCATCCAGTACGAAGTAAAACAGGTAGTCGGCGTTGCTATGATGTGCCTTATGTGTGAGTAATGCGGTGGCTAATACCGGTATCACCAGGGAGATGATGGCGGGAAGGCCCGTGAAAGGACTCATTAGTCCTGCGCTCACCGCGGCCATCAGTAAAGTAAAATAATAGAGCCGGTTAAGGTTTTTTATATCCAGCATGGTAATCAGGCTTCTGATACCTTCTTTCTTATCTGATTCCAGGTCGCGGTAATCAAATAGAATGCAGATGGCGTAAATCAGGCAGAAACGGTGTAAGGTAAGGAGTACCAATGGCGCTGTTTCATATGCCCCGGCTACCAGTGCGGGAAGCAGGGTGGTTACATAAGTCCATACGAAGGTGAGGAATAGCGTTTTGCCGATGGCTACTTTGCTGAGCCAGCGGAAGGCGGGGTGAGGTACTTTAGGGGCAGAATACAAAAAGGTCAGCACCGCGCTGCCGGAGAGTACCAGCCAGTGTTCGCGCAGTTGCCAGAAGAACCAAAGGGAGCCTATGATGCCAATACCGCAGAGCAGGAGCATGAGGGTGCGGTGTCTGTCTCCCCAGCTTATTCTTTCAGAAGAAGAGTAGGTGCCTGGTGTGAGGTACCAGTGAAAGTTGTAACTGCAGATAGTGGAAAAGAAAACAAAAAGGTAAAAAGTATTTTTCTCGTAGTGAAGATCCAGCAGTTGATTGGTTTGCCAGATCATCAACAGGGCGCACAACGAAATATAGACCGAAGTGAAGAGTATAAAATTAAAAATGCTTCTGAACATGGAAAGCGATTTAGCTGTTAGCTCTTAACTGTTAGCTTTTAGTAATGCAGCGGAGAGATCAACAAAAACATCATCTCCGCTGCATTGACTAAAAGCTAAAAGCTAACAGCTAATAGCTACAAAGGTATATTGCCGTGTTTTTTTCTGGGCATATTTACCACTTTATTTTCGAGCATTTTGAAAGCTTTGATCAATTTAATGCGTGTCTGGTCCGGGGGAATGACTTCATCGATATATCCTTTTTCTGCGGCCAGGTAAGGATTGGCGAATCTTTCCTGGTAGTCGGCCACCAGTTCATTCATGCGGACTTCCGGATCGGGGGCTGTATCAATTTCTTTTTTGAAGATGATTTCCACTGCGCCTTTAGCGCCCATTACTGCAATTTCTGCCTGTGGGAAGGCAAAGTTGAGGTCGGCGCCGATGTGTTTGGAGTTCATCACGCAGTAAGCGCCGCCATAAGCTTTTCGTGTAGTCACGGTAAGTTTAGGAACGGTTGCTTCGCTGAGCGCATACAGCAGTTTGGCGCCGTTGGTGATGATACCATTCCATTCCTGGTCGGTGCCCGGCAGGAATCCGGGAACATCTACCAGTACCAGCAGGGGGATGTTAAATGCATCGCAGAAGCGGGTGAAGCGGGCTCCTTTTACAGAAGCGTGGATATCGAGCACGCCTGCGAGGTGTGCCGGCTGATTGGCAACGATGCCGATACTTCTGCCTGCAATGCGGGCAAAGCCCACAATCATATTTTCGGCAAAATTTTTATGTACTTCAAAGAAGCTGTCGGTATCCGTGATCTGGGCGATGGCTTCCTTCATATCATAAGGTTGGTTGGGATGCGCCGGTATCAGGGTGTTGAGGGCTTCCCTGGTTTCATTGCCGGGTTCATACGCGTACACCGGGGCGGTTTCCTCGCAGTTTTGCGGTATGTAGCTTAACAACTGCTTGAGGTATTGGATACATTCTATTTCATTGCTGCAGGCGAAATGGGTAACCCCGCTTTTGGACGCATGTGTTTGGGCGCCACCCAGTTCTTCAGAGGTAACCTCTTCATGGGTAACGGTTTTAACAACGTTGGGACCGGTAACAAACATATAGGATGTTTGCTCCACCATGAGGATAAAGTCGGTAATAGCGGGTGAATATACGGCTCCGCCGGCGCAGGGCCCCATGATGGCGGAGATCTGGGGGATAACGCCGGAGGCGCGGGTATTACGGTAGAAGATATCGGCATAACCGCCCAGGCTTACCACGCCTTCCTGTATCCGTGCGCCGCCACTGTCGTTTAGCCCGATAACGGGAGCGCCGTTTTCCATGGCCAGGTCCATGATCTTGCAGATCTTACGTGCGTGGGGTTCTGACAGGCTGCCGCCGTATACGGTGAAATCCTGTGAAAATACGTAGGTGAGCCTGCCGTTAATGGTGCCATAGCCGGTTACTACGCCATCGCCGAGAAATTGTTCCTGGTCGGCGGTAAGTCCGCGGTTACGGTTGGTAACCAGCATATCCAATTCTTCGAAGGAGCCTTCATCCATCAATAGCTGCAACCTTTCGCGGGCGGTGAGTTTACCTTTTTTATGCTGGGAAGCAATACGTACTTCGCCACCACCCAACATCGCCTCGGCCATTTTTGCCTGTAATTCTGCTGATTTATCCATATGCTAGAAATGAAAGATAAAGCCAAAAATAAAAGGATTCCTTTTACTAAAGGAATCCTTGATAGATTGTAAATGTAATGTTTTTTGGCTTCTGTTAACTAACCTTATAAGGGATTTTAGGCGTAAAAATGGTGTCGCTTACATTACCCGCATTGTCCCTGATATATATTTCGAAGTGGATGCTGTCCTTGGGGATTGGCGGATAGTTACCGAATTTGATGTCTGAGTTTTCCAGTAAGATCTGTACTTCTGCTTTTACCCTGTTGCCCCTGTTAGCGCCTATACTGGGCATTTTTTTATACAGGAAGGCGGTATCCGGCGCGTGGCTGTCGATAATAGGAGCAATGCTTAAAGTGTCTTCTATGTCTCCATCCCCATCTTCCACGTTGATCGTTACCACCATCTGGTCAGTATTTACGGTTACACTATCTAATGAATAGCTTTTGAAAGACAGAATGGGTTTAGTGCCTATCTTATCCTTTTTACAAGCGTAGAATAAGCCGACCAGCAGGGACAAAAACAGAATTTTCTTCATAAAACAAACCTACATTAATTTAGGAAATATACAAATATTCGGTTATCTCAATCCAACTTCTTAAAAAACGTTTTTTAGTGACAATTGTTACTTACTGTGGCTAGATTTATTCTTCTCCCTAACTTTGTCTGATTTTAAAGACCCATTTACATGACCGCCGTATCACCGGAATATATTTTTTCATTGCAGGAAAGTGAGCTGGAAGCCGCTGCGCTGGAGCTTTTCAGATATCAGTACCAGGAAAATGAGCTTTACCGGGCCTATACGGATGCCCTGCGCATACGGCCGGCTTCAGTGAAAAGTATTTTAGCGATTCCCTATCTGCCTATACAATTTTTTAAATCCCATACGGTGGTATGCGGTCATTTTGAGCCGGAGCTGGTGTTTGAGAGCAGCGGTACCACCCAAACGGTGAACAGCCGTCACCTGGTAAAGCATTCGGCTGTTTATACCCGGAGCTTTATGACTGCTTTCGAGCAGTTTTACGGGCCGGTGAGCGATTACGTGATCCTGGGACTGCTGCCATCTTACCTGGAGCGGCAGCATTCATCGCTGGTACGTATGGTACAGGAGATGGCGGAGCGCAGCGGCCATGAGGAGAGCGGTTTCTATCTTTATGAACATGATAAGTTGTCGGCGCAGCTACAGGCCCTGGAACAGCGGGGGCAAAAGGTACTGCTGATAGGCGTCACCTTTGGATTGCTGGACTTTGCGGAGCGGCATACCCTGCAACTGAAAAATACCATTGTAATGGAAACGGGGGGCATGAAGGGCCGCCGGGAAGAATGGACCCGGCAGGAAGTACATCAGTTCCTGAAAGAAAAGCTGGGAACTTCCGTGATCCATGCTGAATACGGGATGACAGAGCTCTTATCCCAGGCCTATTCCAAAGGCAACGGGCTGTTTGAAACACCACCCTGGATGAAGGTATTACTACGGGATGAAAATGATCCTTTCCAGATCACCGCCGGTAAAGGCGCCGGCGTGATGAATGTAATTGACCTGGCCAATATTTATTCCTGCGCTTTCATTGCTACAGAAGATATCGGCAAAATGCAGGAAGATGGCTGTTTCGAGGTACTGGGCCGGTTAGACAATTCTGCGTTGAGAGGATGCAGCCTGATGGTAAGCTGAGGGGGCTTACTCTCCATCCATGGCGGCAAGATGCAGCAATGCCGGTAGTTTGCCGGGTTCGTGCATAATCGCGGAAAGGGATGACATATAAGGAAACGAATGATGATCCATACCAAACTTATGTAACAGGTATACGTCCAGCTGTTCGGGTGAAGTATGGCCCTGGATATAATCGCTGAGATAGAACAGGAAACGTTGTCTTTCTTTCTCAGATAACAGTACCAGCGCTACCTTATCTTTCAGGCTGTTGTGCTGGCCGGACCGGAATATTTTGAGTGCCTGCTTGTATTGGGTGAGCGTCAGTTCATCAAAGGAGGCGGGGAGCAGCTGGGTACAGAAATAATCCACCGCGATGTCGTCGAAGAAGCCGGCTCCTTCGTCTGTATCCGGTTCATTATGCCAGGTAGCCCATTCATACAGCTGCGGGGTGGTAATAAACCCGGTGAGCAGCGCTTCCAGCTGATGGATCACACCTTCCCGGCTGGGAGCGGTATCATTAGCATGAGAAATGGCGGTAACAATATCCTGGTAATAGTTTTCATTGATTTCACTGGCCGTCTGAAACAGCAGCCTGCTTACTTCAGTAGTATCCTCGTCTTTAGGCTGCATCGGGGTTACGCCACGTAACTCCTCAATTACTTCCAGTCTGGTTTTAGTACCGCGTAAATATGCTTTTAATAGTGTTACAAAGTAAACGGATGTTACAGGCGACATTTCATTTTTCATGGGCCGAGTTTATTTCATATTTCATTGGGTACAGGCCAAAATTAGTATAAAATGCTGAATACTGGACTAATCAGCATCACCATTTAGCCATCCTTAACAGCCGGTTGTCCGCTTTAACATTTTTTTGGGGTGGGTGGGAAAACTAAAACAATTACTTTTCCGTAAGCTTTCTACAGCGAAATATGCAAAACAGGCTTATGCAGGTAGAAAAATCTCCTACAACAGTACAAGTATCTATGACGACGGCTAATCCAACCCGATGGGTAAAGTTATATGCAGATGATTTATTTAAGTTTGCCGTGGCAAAAGTAGCGGATAACGGGCTGGCACAGGACCTGGTGCAGGAAACTTTCCTCAGTGCGCTGCAGGCGCTGGAGCAATTCAGGGCGGAAAGCAGTGAAAAGACCTGGCTGATGGCCATTCTGAAAAACAAGATCATCGATCATTTCCGTAAATCCAGCAAAGTTCCTGTTACCATTAGTATAGAAGAAGATAAAGCAGGCGATAGCGATCCCCATCATTTCTTTTTTAACGAAAAAGGACACTGGCGTAGAGAAATGGCCCCAAAAGCCTGGGTGTCGGGGAGCAGCAGTCAACAGGATCAGGTCGATTTTTTTACCATTTTGCGTGGCTGCATGAATAAATTGACCAGCATAGGCAGGAAGGTGTTTGACCTGAAATACCTGGAGGAAAAAGAATCTGCCGACATTTGTAAGGATCTGTCTATCTCTTCGTCTAATTACTGGGTAATTATTCACAGGGCCAAATTACAGTTAAGAGCCTGCCTGGAAAAAAACTGGTTCAGTAATTGATGATGGGAACACACAAACATACATGGATGCCCTGTTGCAAAGATGCTACCATGCTGGCGGAGAAGCAACTGCAACACCAACGCTTATCGTTGGGGCAACGTATAGGTTTAAGGCTGCATTTATTATTCTGTATTTTTTGCCGCCGTTATGTAATGCAAAGCCGGGCTATCGACAAATATCTGGGCAACCAGACACCACAAACGGAAATTACCCCCGATGAATCCGTGAAGCTGCAATGGGAAACCATGATTGCAGAAAGAATGAAAAAATAATTGAAACACCTGTAAGGATTTTTGAATCACCGCGTCTATCTATCAAACACATAATTTTTCACATCCTCTTTTAAATGTTAAAAACATGAAAAACAACAATTCAATCAGCAAGAAAGTTTTGTTTTCCGGATCTCTCGTTGCCAGTGCTATCCTGGGTTTAGCCACCCTGCAGGTAACCGCAAAACCAGTTAGTTATACTAACCTTGGTTCCGGTGCCGCAGTAAGAAATGCTTTAACCGGTACTTCCGGAAATACAGCCAACAGCATTGAGCTGGCTTGTGGCGCTAAGAAAGACAGCGCTTCCGCCGGCAAGGCAAAAGAAGGTAAATGTGGTCAGGGCAAATGTGGTGAAGGAAAATGTGGTAATAAGAAAGGCGGTAAGAAAGGTGGTAAGCCAAAAGCAGACAGCACCACCAAATCCGGAAAATAATTTTTCAGACAGCTGAAAGGCCGGCGCGGTACGCAATGGCCGGCCTTTCACTGTTTACTTCAACATCCCTTAAATAGTACGATCATGGTAGGTGTAGGTTTTCGCAGGGAGTTTGCCGGGGAAATGATCAGCGGTGAACATATCAGGCCGGACTTCATCGAGTTTGCGCCTGAAAACTGGATGAACATAGGCGGGTACTGGAAGAAGGTATTACACCAGGTGGTGGAAAAATACCCGGTCCTGTGTCATGGTCTTTCCTTATCTATAGGCAGCCCCGAAGAGCTGAACAGGGAGTTTTTACAATACATCAAAACTTTCCTCAACGAATATAAAGTACAACTGTATTCAGAGCACCTGAGCTATTCCAAATGTGATAATGCACATATGTATGACCTGTTGCCCATTCCTTTCCGCATGGATGCGGTAAAACATATCAGCACACGTATACAACAGGTGCAGGATTACCTGCAACGTCCGCTGGTGATGGAAATAGTATCCTATTACACACCTGTGGCAGCAGAAATGAGTGAAGTGGATTTTATAAAGGAAGTGGTAAAACAATCCGGTTGCCAGCTGTTGCTGGATGTGAATAATATTTATGTCAATGCTTTCAATCATCAGTACGATGCCAAAGCATTTATACAGCAGCTGCCGCTGAACAAGGTAGCCTATATACACATGGCAGGGCATGAACAGGTAGCGCCTGACCTGATCATTGATACGCATGGGGAACCCATTATAGACCCTGTGTATGACCTTTTTGAATGGACGTTGCAACACCTGCAACCTGTACCGGTATTATTGGAAAGGGATTTTAATATACCGGAAATGGCGGAGCTGCAGGGAGAGTTATCAAGACTGAAAAGTATTTGTCACAAACAATGGAAACTGAAAGATGAACTTGTTGCCTGACACCTATCATATACAGCAAACTTTTTCCGCCTATTGCAGAACAGGTGAAAGCGTAACGCTGCCCGGCGTAGCGCCGGACCGGCTGAAACATTACCGCCGCCTGGTATTTAACATGATCAACGATACCATGGAAGGCGCATTTCCGATTGCCTTTAAAAATATTCCGGCGCGCAAATGGAACAGGATGGTAAAGGATTTCTTTTCCCATCATGCCTGCCAGTCTTACCAGGTGTGGAAGCTGCCACTGGAATTTTACACTTATGCCGTAGAGCATAACTGGGAGGATGAATACCAGTTGCCTTACCTGAATGATCTCCTGGCATTTGAGTGGGCTGAAATGGAGGTGTATAACATGGAAGACATTACCGCCGACGCCTATACGCTTACCGGCGACTGGCTGGATACCCCGCTGGTATTGAACCCGGAGCACCGGTTGTTGTCGTTTAGCTACCCTGTTCACCTGCTGGCAAAGCCAAAGGAATTGTTGCGCAGCAAGGGGGTTTATTTTGTGTTGCTATACCGGCATCCTGAAACCGGGAACGTGGAATTTACGGATCTGTCGCCCTGGCTGGCTTTTTTAACGGAGCAGCTGGTACTGGGTATCACGGTCAGGGATATACTGGATTATGCGCCGCAGCTGAATATAACGGAAACGGACACACTGGAACAGGATACGCTTGATTTTCTGAAACATATGCAGCAGCAACATTTTGTGCTGGGATTTCAATCATAACATATGCGCACCTACGCCGTATTGGCCCGCCGTTTATCGGCGTTAAAAGATTTGCCGCTGCTCTTCATGCGGCTGGTACTGGCTTATGGATTTTACCTGCCGGCAAAAATGAAGTGGAGCGATATTCATGGTATCGGCGACTGGTTTGCGCAGCTGCATATACCCTTACCTTATATTAGTGCCTACCTGGTAGGTATTACCGAGGTGGCCGGCGTGATATTGTTAACCCTGGGCTTATTTGTGCGTTATATTTCCCTCCCTCTTATTTTCAGCATGATTGTAGCCATTGTGACGGTTCACTGGAGCAATGGTTTTGCCGCGGGCGACAATGGTTTTGAGATTCCCCTTTACTATATTGTTATGTTATTTGCCCTCCTGGTGTATGGCGGGGGAAGAATAGGCATTGACTATTTCCTGGAGCGGAAATAGCCGGTATCTCAACGGATTTTCGCGGAGATGTAGTAATTTCGGCCCGTTTATAGCGATCAATTACAAATGCAGTTAGCCAGGGAAACGATAGGAAGCGAATTACAGCGGTTTGAAGAGATATTTAATAACGCCATGCAAAGCGATGTGCTGTTGCTGAACAGGATCATGGCCGATATTGCTGCCCACAAGGGTAAACAGATGCGGCCCATGTTTGTGTTGCTGTGCGCGCGTTTATGCGGCGCTATCAACGATGGCAGTTACCGGGCGGCTTTACTGGTAGAACTGCTGCATACGGCTTCCCTGGTACACGACGATATGGTGGATGATGCGATGAAACGTCGCAGCGCTTTTTCGGTGAATGCCCTGTGGAAAAATCGTGTATCTGTGATGGTGGGTGACCAGCTGTTTACCAAAGGGGTATTGCTGGCATTAGATAACAATGATCCTGCGTTGCTGAAGATTTATTCTGCTGCTATACAGCAAATGATTGAAGGGGAGTTGTTACAGATGACAAAAGCGAATAAACTCAGTTTTGAAGAATCGGATTATTTTGATCTCATCAATGCCAAAACCGCTTCTTTCCTGGCCGCCGCCTGTGCGGCGGGCGCTTCTTCCACCACTGCCGATCCGGGTGCTGTACAGGTACTCCACAATTTCGGACAAAGGGTAGGCATGGCATTCCAGTTAAAGGACGATTTATTTGACTATGGCAAAACGGATGTAGGCAAGCCCACGGGAAATGATATTAAGGAGAAGAAAGTAACCCTGCCGCTTATTTATACCGTACAACATGCCGACCCCGTGTTAAGAAAAAAGATCCTCTATATTGTAAAGCATCAGCATACGGATAAGGACAAAGTAAATTTTGTGGTAGAAGAAGTGAACCGCTCCGGTGGTTTGCGATACGCCGCAGAAAAAATGATGGCTTACCGTGACGAGGCTTTCCAGCTATTGTATACTTTCCCTCCTTCTCCTACCCGCGCGGCCCTGGAAGAGCTGGTACGCTATACCACCGATAGGGTGTATTAATGTTGTCCCGCGATTAAATTTTAAAAATAAATCGCAAAAAGCTATGAAAAATCCATTTAGCTAATTACATTTGGTATGTAGCGTTAAATAAACAACCAGAATTTAAAGAGCATTGATAGTACTGATAGGCAGTGTGACCCTGTGTTTTATGTGTTTCCCCGCTGTGTGTTGGTATTAGCAAGTATTGAAAACCAGAAGTACTGATCAAATTAAAAATTTCACGTTAATTAATCAATTTCCATGACTCATCGTTCATTGCAACCTGTTAGGGAAGCGCGCTGCCCCTAAACAACATCTCCGGCACGTTATGTTTTCGCAGTTTACCGACACGATGACGTGATGGGTGTTACCCAGCGGCTTTGTCCTGCCGCGTCCATGGCGTATGCTAAGTATTAATTGTAGTTGACATTTTCCCGCAAGGGAACAGGGATTGCTATGCCTGTTAATGTCCCAGAAACCGATTGCCGGCGTAAAGCTTCTTTACGCCATGGGATTCTCATTCCTAAATATTGCATGTATGAAACACATTTACTTTTTTCTGCACCGTGGTATTTACTTTTTTGCTGCTATGTGCTTTGTATCTGCGGATACAATGGCGCAGAGCATGTTGTTTAAAAGTAAAGACACCAGCAGTGTAAACGCCGACTCACTGGCTTTTTCAAGGGTAACGTCGACCCGGCGCGACACGCTGGGGTATTTTCCCAACAATGAACTTTTTCTCAGAACCAGCAGGAACGGTGCTGTTTCTGCGGTTGACATGTCCGAAGTAAAAAAGTTGCCTTATACCAGCATTGACCAGATGCTGATTGGCAGGGTAACGGGAGTGGATATACGAACGCCGTCGGCGGAGCCGGGAAAGCGTAACAGCGTTTTTATCAGGGGCACTTCCTCCCTGTTACTGAGCAACCGCGATATCTTTTATGCGCAACCCACGTATGTGGTGGACGGGGTACCGTTGATCATGGATCATGCTTTTGCCTATGATATACAGCGTTTCGATTTTAACCGCATGGGCACCGAAACCAACCTGTTGTCATTCCTGGATGTCAATGATATTGAAAGCATCGAAGTGCTGAAAGATTTCGCCGCCACCGCGAAGTATGGTCCCAATGCGGCAAATGGCGTAATTAATATTGTTACGAAAGCGCCCCGCGTTGGCCAGATGAAAGTGTCTGTGAACGCATATGCGGGCCTGTCGCTGCGCCCTTCAGTAGATGCGGTCAACGGAAAATATGAAAGCGATTTCCGCATGCCGTTTTATCAGCAATACGCCGATGAAACACAATGGCGTAATTTCCCTCGTTACCTCGCAGATTCTTCCCAGTCCCGCTATTTCGGACCGGCTAATTGGGATGACCTGTATATGAGAAACGGATTTACAGATGGCATACAGGCATCGGTAAGCGGAGGTACCCCATATGCCAACTTCCGTTTTAGCCTGGGGCAGTCATCCCAGCAGGGCGTATACGATAAAACCGGGATCAAACGCTACGATGTAAATTTTGGTATCAATATCCAACCAATAAAGAACCTGGTATTTACTACAGATGTTGCCATTGCCAACCTCAACCGGAAACGGAATGAATTTATCCGCGACAGGGCAGGTGATGAGGACTACCTGTTTAACTATGATGCGCCGTTGTCGCCCAACAAAGCTTATCTCCAGCAATACTATACCGACCTGGAAAATACCATTAACCGCAACAAAAATAATTCGGCCCGTATTATCGCGAATGTGAAGTACAGTTTCCTGTCGCACTTTACCTGGAATACCCGGTTTGCAATTGATTACGGACAAAATTTCCGTGACTTTTTTGTACCTACTGCATTGGGCGAGGGCAACAGTTACGTATCCAACTTCGATGGGCTGAATAAGCGACTGGTACTGGATAATTCATTGCGGTATGAAAATACTTTTTCCGGTAAACATCACCTGGAAGTGACTCTCGGCCAGTACGGGCAGTGGGATAAATGGCGTTATGATTATGGCCGCGCTTACAAGGGTTCCAGCGACTATGTAAAAATATATCAGCCGGGCAACGATGAAAATCACCAGGGACGCTTCGGCAATTTCCGGTTGATGTTCAACACAAAGGATTTTACACAGTCAAGACTGGCTTCCTTCTATACCAACGTTGGATATAATTATGACAACAAATATTTTGTATCGCTGTACGTGAGAAGAGACGGCACCTCCTACCTGGATGCCAACAACCGCTGGCTGGTATCGCCTACCTTATCTGCTTCATGGAAAATCACGAATGAAGATTTCCTGCGTGAATCATCCTGGCTCAGCAACCTGAATCTCAGGGCCAGCTGGGGTCGTGTGGGTCGTTTGATGATGGATGAGCTGTATAAGGGCGGACCGGTGTACAATGTGGATGCAGGATGGAACGGGGTTCCGAACATGTCTACCTACAACGCTTTCCCTGCTATAAATGCCGCTTATACCACCGGGTACATAGTACCTGGCACTTCCTGGCCGGTAGTAGAACAGCTGAATGCAGGGCTGGATATCGGTTTATTCCACGATCGCCTGCGGGCTTCCCTGGATGTGTATTCCAAAACAGACAAGAACCTGATTCTTAAAATTCCTACACTCGAAGAAGAAGGATATAACGGTATTGTGAAAAACGGGATGAATATCCGCAACTATGGCTATGAATTATCGATAGATGCAGATGTGGTGAGAGGAAAAGATTTTCAGTGGACAACCGGTATCAATGTTTACACCAACCAGAATAAGCTCACGGCTCTGCCGGATGGTTTGACCGACCTGGTGATCAGCAACCGCCGCTTCCTGGTGGGTAAACCTGTAGATCGTTACTGGCTGCTGATCAATGATGGTATTTATAACACCGACGCCGAAGTGCCTGTTAACCCGGCTACCGGTAAGAAAATGACCTACAAGGGGCTGACGTTACGCAAAGGAGACCCGAGATGGAAAGACCTGGATGGTAATTACGACATCAATGATAAAGACCGGGTTATGAAGGGTAGAATGGTAGCCGCTTTGCAGGGCGGTTTCAGTAACACTTTTCATTACAGGGAATGGGAAGTAAACGTGTTGCTGAACTATGCGTTTGGCCGTAAAGTGATCAACCAGGCGTTAGCTGATCGTTTTGATTTCGCCAACAGGGAAGGTATCGATGATCCCAAAGCGATAAAAGAAATCAGCTGGTGGTCAAAAGTAGAAGGCGACTACAGCAAAATTCCCCATTACAATCCCTGGAGTGCTGTGTATGCCTATCAGCCCAACCAGACCCTATTCCTGGAAGATGGTTCTTTTGTGAAGCTTCGTGCCGTAACGGTGGCTTACAACCTGCATTCCCGGTGGATGAAAAGGTCGGGGGTAGATCAGCTGCGTATTTATGCTACCGGCAATAACCTGCTTACCTGGACTAAATACAAGGGCGGCGACCCTGAAGCCGTGAGCTACTTTGGTTATGACGAAGGATATTATAACTGGGCTGCTCCCCGCACATTTACCCTGGGCTTTAATTTTCAATTCTGATGTTAAAAAACATGATCATGAAGAATATTGCTGTTGCCGGGATACTGTTATTCCTGGCGGCAGGTATACAGTCCTGTAAAAAAATGCTGGACGTTCCTGCCCGTCGTGCCTTAACAGAAGAGAACATGTGGCAAACCAAAAACGACGCCCGTGCGGGATTGTCGGCCTGCTATGCTTTAATGCGGGCGGCTATGTGCAATGAAAATGCGCATTGGGTATATGGAGATCTGCGTGGTGGCGACTTCCAGTCCACCAAACGGGAGGACCTCAAAGCGGTAGTGGAAAGTAATTTGAATGCCAGTTATTCTACTATGTCGCAATGGCGCGACTGGCGCAGATTTTATGCAGCTATCGCGCAATGTAATCTCACCATAGCCAAGTTACCGCAGGTAACCGTATCTGACTATCGTTACTCACAAAATGATCTGAAGCTGGATATTTCGCAGGCGATTTATATCCGCGCTTTTCTATATTACTATATTGTAAGGATCTGGGGAGATGTGCCACTGGTAACTACTGCCGCCGATGGAACCATCAAAACCATTGCGCGTGAAAACTGGCAGAAGGTGTTAGATTATGCGGCTGCCGAAGCTAAAAGTTGTATAGACGGTTTGCCATGGAGATATGATGGCAAGTCGCCCGAACAGCAGGGGGATTATCGTGGTCAGGGCGAATCCCATCACGTATCGATCACTATTGCTAAAGGGATGGCCTATACGTTGCTGGCACATATTTATACCTGGAAGGGAGAATACGCCAAGGCACTGGAGTATGCGGATATTGTTATTAATAATGCTTCCAATACCAACTATGATTTAGTATCAGTAAATGACCTTACCCGGTTGGATGGTGCTTTCCGCGGGCGTTTCCGCTGTAATATTTTCCAGGTAGATATGAACTTCGACCATGCGGAAATGTCTTCTACCGGTCAGCTGGAAGACTGGACGCTGCGGGATCCCTATATACCCAAGCGAGAATCTGACATCTATGTGCCCAGGGATAGTGTGTTGAAAATTTATGGAGAACCGCATGAACAACGTCCCGCTTATTTCTTTACCAAGCTGGAAGATACCTATCCCATTTTCTTTAAGATGAAGCAGATCAACAGCAGCGTGACTAACCCGGTGCTGAAGATGTATACTTCCTGCATCATTGTGTTCCGTTATGAAGAGTTATTCCTGCTGCGCGCAGAGGCGAAAGCCCGCTTGGGTATGACCGACGAGGCGCAGAAAGATCTGAACCGCATCCGTAACAGCAGGGCGCTTAAGAATATTAACGTTGCCGTGACGGGCGAAGCGCTGCTCGACGCCATTTTGCTGGAGCGCCGCAGGGAGTTGATGGGAGAAGGCTGGTATTGGTACGACCTGGTGCATTTCAAACGCATCCCTCAATTCACCAAACTCACACAGGCGGATGTAGATAAAGGCGTTGCTTACTGGCCATTATCGCAGGAGGCATTGTCCACCAATCCATCCCTGATTCAAAACAGTTTCTGGAAATAATAAATCACTGCCATGAAAAAATTTTTAATACTGCTGGCGATCACCGGAGGTTTTGCCTGCAACAAAGGGATGGAGGATTATCGCCATGCGAAGCCTGTATCAGAGGTGGCGGTCAGTACCTATGATTTCCTGCGTCAGCAGGGCGCTTTGTATGATACGCTGTTGAGGATCATCGACAAAGTACATCTCACAGAAATATTAAAAAACGATAAGGTCACCTTTTTTATACCACAGGATAACAGTATCGAAACCGCGATGCGTAATGTGAATTTTGCACGTGAGCGTTTGGGTGATAAAGGAAACTGGACAATGGACAGTATTCCGTTAAAGGTGTGGGACAGTCTTTTACGCCGCTATATCATTCCCGGTATTGTGGACGCCGACTCCCTCCGTTATGCAGATGGCGCCGACCTGGTATCGCTTTACCAACATGAAATGAATGGGAAGATGAGTCGCACCAATGCTTCCGGCGCTGTAGGCGGTGGTACGGAGGTAGTACAGTTCAGTGACCGGAATGATTCCAGGTTTATCAAAGACTGGTCTACCGCGCTGACACAGAATGTGGATATCAAAACAAAAAATGGACTGATGCATATCCTGGAGTCCAGGCATGTATTTGGGTTTACCTCTTTTGTGGGAAAGGCCTATCCGAAATCGCTGGAACCTATACAGGGCCCGTACCTGGGCTTCCCGTTGGAAATTCCGGGAATTATTAACGCAGCTGACTACGACGAAGGGCCCAAAGAAGTGGCTTTCCATTATGGTAATCCCAATGGTAACCATGCCTATCGTTCGGATGCACCCGGTACAGAAAACTGTTCGGAAGGTGATAACCAGGTAAGTCCCGGCGGAGGTTACAATATTGGCTGGACCAGCGATGGTGACTGGGTAAGATATACCGTGAATATTAAAGAAGCCGGGAAATACAAGGTTGAATTGAGGATCGCGGGTAACGGTGGCGGTATTATTTATCTCTCTATCAACGATGTACCGGTGTCTGATGAAATTCCGATACAGGGAACAGGTGGCTGGCAAAGCTGGCAGGGCGCTATTGGTACCGCAGATCTTCCGGCAGGAAAGCAGCTGATGAAAGTGGTGATCAAGAGAGCAAACCTCAACCTGCACCGTATCATTCTTACAAAAATAAATTAATCAGCAATGAACAGGCAAGTATATATATATGCAATTATAGGCGTGCTGACAATGACGGTAACCGGTTGTTATAAGAGCTTGTTGCCGAAGGAAAAAGAACATTTCAGTAATAACGCCAACTTCGATGGCGATACCTACACCGCTAATTTTGGGCGTACCAACGTGTTCTATGGCAAGTTTAACCCGGATTATTCTACGCAGCCGCTCACATTTGAGTTGCAGAATATTGCGGGGCCGGACGGACAGCCCGTACCGGCATTGCGGGAGGAGGTGAATACCTGGCAATGGAAACAATATTACAGCGGCACAGAGAAAAGTGTGGACGAAATAAATGCGAAGCGCACGCAGGTAAAGCGGCCGCTGCTCGATATCCGCGCCAATTCAGGCGACCTGGTATTCTGGGCCACCGATACTTCCAGGATAAAGCCAGGGGTATACACTTTCGATATTTTTGTGAAGAACAACGGCGGACAAAAAACTTTCCAGAAAAGAAAACTGCAACTCCGGCGTCCGCGACCTTATGAGCCTTATGAGTTTGATGATATCACCGGTTTACGGAAACCGCTGGATAAAGGAGGGCTTACTCACCCCACACTGATAGGTGTAAAAGATCAACTGAACAACAATATTCCCGCGGAGAACGTAGACGTTTTCTTCGTGAAAACAGGTACTGCAAAAAACACCGTGTCCATTAAATTTTTCGATAAGGACTCGCTGCCTATCCGGCTGTCATCATTCAATATCACACAATGGGATAGTCTTGTATACAGAAGTAACACCATTGAGCAGATCGTACCGTTTGGGTTTAACCGTAAAATGACGCAGGATAGCACGGTTGTTACCTGGGATGTTCCCAGTCCCTTCCCGGTGCTGGCAGATGTAGGCATCAATGAGAAGGCCAGTATTGGATTTATCTATGAACGGGTTTCTTATGGCACACGGACCCAGGCCGCAGTAGGGCTGCAGTTTGCCATTTTTGAACCCGGCAGCTGGGATGTGATCATCCGGTTCAGGGTGAATCCCAAGTTCACCAACGATTAACCAGGTAACTGTATTCTGAAAACATTAAAAATGCTGTGCCATGAATAAACGGTACTTAACATTGCTGGTGAGTTTTTTCCTGTTGCTGACAGGAGCCAGCTATACGGTATATGCCCAACAGGCAGTTACTATAAAGGGTAGGGTCACGGATGCCGCATCGAAAGACGGTATTCCCGGTGTAACTATCATCGACATAAAAAATAACAAGGGCTTAGGGGTAACTGATCCTACGGGGCAGTTTATCATCAAAGTAGAACCGGATAAAACCATCCAGTTCCGTTATATCGGTTATCGCTTTGAAACCCTTAAAATCGGAAAAGCAACGGTACTCAATGTAACGCTTACGCCCGAAAATAAATCACTGAAAGAAGCAGTGGTAGTGGGCTACCAGAAACGTACCAAGGAAACGGTATCGGGTTCCGTAGCCGTTATTTCGGGTAAGGATCTGCAGGATGTGCCAGTATCCAATATCCAGGAGTTGCTGCAGGGTAAGGTAGCCGGTCTGAATATCCAGAATAACTCCGGCGCACCGGGTTTTCGTGGTACCATGTCCGTTAGAGGGGTATCTCAGCTGAATGTAAGCGGTAGCGGCGACCAGGCCTACCTGGCCAGCAATAACCCGCTGCTGGTAATCGACAACGTACCCGTGGATTTTGACGGCGGTATTTCCCAGTCGATGTTGCAACCCGGTGCTGCCACAGGGCCACTGGCACTGATTCCACCGGAAGATGTGCAGTCTATTGAAGTAATGAAAGATGCGCAGGCTACTGCATTATATGGTTCAAGAGGCGCTAACGGCGTAATTGTGGTAACCACCAAAAGAGGTAATTCACCTACGCCCATCATCGATGTGAACAGCAGCATTTTTGTAAACTTCCCGCCCAAACTACGCCCCACCATTGGTGGTAATGCAGAGCGCCGGTATCGTATCAATTCAATTTTTATGAACGCCCGTGATGAGCAGGACGTACGCGACATTTTAGCCAAACCGGAAACGCAGTTTCTTACCGACAGTTTAAATTCTTTCTATAATAATTCTACCGACTGGCAGGGTTTATTTTACCAGACCACGATGAACACCAATAACAACGTGCAGATCAGTGGCGGCAACATCAAAATGAACTACAAGGCCAACTTCGCATACCAGATGAACCAGGGGGTATTAAAGAACACCGGGTTTAATAAGTACAGCCTGAATATGCAGTTGAATATGCAGCCCAGCAAAAAACTGCGTATAGGCGCACAGTTATTCAGTGCGCTCGGACAGAAGCAGCGCGGTAATGGCGGCGGACTCACCGATAATGGCGCCGGTAATTCCTTTACTACGTCGTTGTTGCCCGGTCCATCCAAATTTGTTGGTAACCCGCAGCTCGATGGTTATGAAAATAATATAGATGATAACAATACGGTCAACTTCAGGGGCTTTGTAGATGTGGACTATGAAATCATCAACAACCTGCGTATCAACTCTACTACTTCCTATGATTATTATACAGATACCAGGGATCAGTTTAAGATGTCTTTTTCCAACAACAACGCCACCCGTTTATATGGCTTTGTAGGCAGGCATGATGAATTGAATACCCGTAATGGTGTTAACTACAGCTATAGTTCCAACAAGAAAGACCTAGAAAAAGGAAATAATATTTATGCCAGCGTGTTCAGTGAAATAAATATTAAATCGGATGATCAGCATGTGAGGGATGTGCGTAACGGACCTAATGATTATTACTGGGGCCCGCGTGGCTATTCTCCCCGTTTTTATCCTGGTAACGTGTGGAACAATGCCAATGAAGTGAATGTGAATGGCACACCGGTATCCTATGTATACCATGCCGCTTCCTGGGCGGGTTTCCTCTCTTATAACTTCCGTACCAAATACAGTGTAGACCTGGCTTACCGGTTAGATGGAAGTTCTGCAGCCGGTATTAATAATCCATATACCAAAAACCCTTCTGTTGGTTTCCGCTGGAATTTCAACAAGGAAAACCTGATGCGTCGTTTGAGCTGGCTGGATTATGGATCTATCCGTACTACGTATGGTGTGAACAGCCGTCCTACTGCCACCATTCTTAATTCGCTGGGTGTATATAAAAGTGTGCCGGGTTATAATAACGCTAACTCCATCATTCCTGAGTTTGATGTGCTGGCTAATCCGTCTATGGAGCCGGAAAAGTCTTCCCAGTTCAACTTTGGTGTGGACCTGGGCTTATTTAAAAGCCGCCTGGAAATTATTTACGACACCTATTACAAGAATAACTATAACCTGGTGAGGGATGCTTATCTGCCTAACGCTACCGGCTATAACAAGATGCAGGTAAATGGCGGCGCCATTGTAAACTATGGCCATGAGTTGTCTATTACCGGGCGTCCTATTGTACATCTGAATCCAAAGGGTTTCCAGTGGACAGTGAGTGTTAATGGCGCCTATAATAAGGGCATACTCACCGAATTACCGGGTGGTTCACAGTTTTACCTGAGTATAGACGACAGGAACCGTCAGTCTATTGCCTTGAAGGTGGGCAGAAATCCGCAGAGCAACTATTTATTCCAGACAGATGGCGTGTATAGAAATACCTCCGATGTACCGGTAGATCCCATCAGGGGA
Source organism: Chitinophaga hostae (assembly GCF_018224885.1). Taxonomy (GTDB): domain Bacteria; phylum Bacteroidota; class Bacteroidia; order Chitinophagales; family Chitinophagaceae; genus Chitinophaga; species Chitinophaga hostae. The sequence continues at coordinate 59,547 of NZ_JAGTXB010000023.1, forward strand.
GTGCGTTACAAAGCAAATGCGGGACCTGGCTCCCAGTTCTTCCAGGCAGGAGACCCTATCTGGCGGGATCTGAACGGCGACTATGCGCTGAGTGATGCCGATTATGTGATTATGGGTAACCCGGAACCCTCTGTTACCGGTGGTTTCAACAATACTTTCAGCTATCAGAATGTATCGCTCAGTGTTTTCTGTACGTACCTGCTGAACCGCAGTATTCTGAACAACGCTATTGCGGCGAGAGTATACCGCCTGCAGGCGCCGTATGTTACGGATTATACAGGTAATAACCTGGATGGTCCTATCAACCTGTATGATATCAGCAAACTGGATTACTGGAAGCGTCCGGGAGATGTGGCTTCGCGTCCGGCTATTGTGGGATCTTTTTATCATGACGCGTTGGTACAACCCAACAGGCTGAATCAGAGCCTGGTGATGGAGGATGGCTCTTACTTTAAAATCAACCAGATCACGCTGGCCTACCAGTTCCGCGACTTTGATTTTATGAAGCGGTTAAAGCTGCGTGTATTGCGCGCTTATTTCACAGCTTATAACGTGGCTATCTTTTCCAACTACTCTGGTCCCAACCCTGAAACGGTTACTTCGCTGGGAAGGGATGATATCAATGGATATCCTGCCGCCAGTAGTTTCACATTTGGTATAGGCGCTCAATTTTAATAACGTTTAAATTATTTTCAGATGAGAAAATGGTATAAAATAGGCATCATCATCTGCCTGCTGGCAGGTGCGGGCGCCTGCAAAAAATTTCTGGAAGTAAAGCCGCTGGATACACTTTCCGGGAAGGATTTCTGGAAAACAAAACAGGATGCGCAGAGTGCTATTAACGGCGCATATGTTATCCTGCTGAATAAATTTACCAGGAGTATATTATATAATGCGGGCGATTTCAGACCAGGGAACTGGAACTGGTTTGGAAAAGATAATCTCCGTAAGCTGGGCCAGAACCTGATGCTGAATACAGGTGGTGGCGATGGCGCTGATAATCCGCAGGACTGGAAAGAATTTTACCAGGCGATTGCATTGGCTAATTTATGTATAGACAGGATACCCGGTATTGAAGATCCGAATTTTGGCAACAGGGAAAAGAAGGCGCTGGTGGCGGAAGCGAGGTTCCTGAGAGCATTCATCTATTTTTATATAGCAAGGATGTATGGAGATGTTCCTTTGCAAACGGATCCTTACGATACCAAACTGATGCCGCGTGAAAAAATGCTGACTGTACTGGATTTTTGTTTGAAAGACCTGGAAACCAGTAAGGACGATTTGCCGTTGTCGTACGACGATCCTACCAACCGGGCGGTAAGAGGTACGCAGGGGGCTGCACTGGCATTGATGGCGCATATCAACATGTGGGCGGCCGGATTTGATAAAGCCAATGAGCAGAAATACTGGACACAAACAGCTGCGCTGGGAAAGGCGGTTATGGATCTTAATGTGTATAAGCTCCTGCCTTATACCAAAGAAACGTTCCTGACCATATTCAAGGGGCGTTCTGAAGAGGGTATTTTTGAATTATCGCTTGATGCCAACTACGGCGGCAAGTTTCACTCGCTGATCTGCCAGTGGACATTGCACGAACCTTATATCCATGATAATATTGGCGGCAGAAGTGAAATAACGCCGATGATCCGGCACCTCGACCGGATCTATCCCCGTGGCGAATCAGACAAGCGGCTGGAGCTGTGGTTTTACAATCCGTATAATACCGATCAAACGCCGATGTTCCTGAAGTTTTCAGCCATCACCGATCCTTCCTCCAGGGACTACGATGCTAACCTGATTTTTTTCCGTTATGCAGATATCATATTGCTGAGAGCAGAGGCGCTGGCTTACCTGAACCAGAATGTGGAATCGATCAAAATGCTGAACCTGGTACGTGACCGGGCGGGCGCCAAACTGTATGTTGGCGGTGGCGGCAAACCGTTACAGGACGCCGTATTCCTGGAAAGGGAGAAAGAAATGATGGGAGAGGGGCATTTATGGTATGACCTGATCCGCACCGGCAGAATTTCCGATAAAAATGCATTGGAGAATTCGCTGACACCGGAGCAAATGGAGCGGGGAGCCTGGACCTGGCCTATATCGGGCGATGCGGTGAAAAATAATCCGTTGGTTACCAGGAATGCTTATTGGATACAATAACTGTTAAAAACATTTACTATGCGCAAGTTGTTGCCCTTAGCCGGCATGCTGTTGTTGATAGGATTATTTATATCCGCCTGTAAAAAGGATTACTATGTAGACGGAGGTTTGGCAGATCCTCACTATAATGGTACCATATACGACTATCTCGTAAAAAATCCTTACCTGTTTGATACCGTTGCCTACGTAGTGGAGAAGGCAGGATTAAAGGATATGCTGCAGAATGATTCTGTTACTTTTTTTGCGCCCACTGATCAGAGCATTGGTGATGCGCTGGCAGACCTGAACGAATACCGCTACAGAAATGTGGAGGACAGTGTGCATTTGCCGGATATTCCCGGTGATATCTGGCGGAAGTTCCTGATGCGGTATATCCTGAAAGGAAAACATACCGCCAATCAATTTGCCCGTATTGATCCTGCTAACGTATACGCCTATCCGGGAATCAACTATGTGATGGCCGGTGGTTATATCCTGAACATCGGGCTGGTATATAAGGATTATAACGGTGTAGAAGCTGTGGGCGCCCGTTTGCTGCTGCTGACAGACATCACCTATGACCCGGTTACATTTAAAAACAATCCTTATGTGTATGTATCGTCATCAGACATTCAGCCTACCAACGGGGTGATCCATGCATTAAATGTACGGCATCTGTTCAGCTTCCGGGGCGATTTTCTGAGAGAAGCCGAACAGGCGTTACAGCATCAATAAACTATTAACGCATTCAGTATGAAAAGATATATCTATTTAATAGCACTCCTGGCTGGTTTGGGCGCCTGTAAGAAGGAAACCGTTAGCACCAACGGGAAAAATCCCTACCAGGAAACGGTGTTGCCGGCCATTTCAATCAACAAGGACGGCATCAATCCTGTTAAAGGAAAGGTGGGAGACGAAGTAGTGATCGCTGGTAAAGGATTTGAAAAGAATAAGGATAAATTATCCATTCTCTTTAATGGGGTAAAAGCAGCGGTGGTATCACTAACGGATACAACTATACGAGTAAAAGTGCCTGCGCAGGCAGCCACCGGGAATGTAGCTGCTACAGTGGGGCAGCAGTACTTTTTCGGGCCTTTTTTCCGGGTACTGGGTACCTTTGAAATGGATACCACGTATCCCAGTCTCATTGGCGCCAACGGCGCTATTGGCGATATTATCCCGGTAGAAGACGGCAAGTACCTGGTGGTAGGAGACTTTACCACTTTCAACGGCGTAGACTATGATCGCAACCGGGTGGCCAGGATCAATCACAACGGTACATCGGATAATAGTTTTGGTTTAAGAAAGAACGGTACCAATACCTATGTAAGCAAAGCCGCTATAGTACCGGGGCCTGAAAAGAAGTACCTGGTAGCAGGCGCCTTCAACAACTACGAAGGCGTTGCTTATGTAAACAGCCTGGCGTTGCTGAATAATAACGGCACACTCGCAGCAGATAAAATAATTTTACCCTCCGGGAAAGACCTCACGGTATCCAAACTAAAAGGAGGTATTTCAGGGTCAGTGGGTAACCTGCATGTGCAGGCAGATGGGGGGATATTGCTCACAGGCAGTTTCCGTTTTTATGTACAGCCTAATTTCCAGTTAACCAGTTCCCTGGGACTGGATTCCGTGCATCTTGATTCCATACAGGTAAATGGTATGGTGCGTTTAACGCCGGATGGCGGGTTGGACAGCACCTATAATTACGACCTGGTAAAGCATATGGGGAAAGAAGGGCCGAATGGTTTTATTAACCGTTCTATCCTGTTGCCGGATGGAAAGATGCTGATTGCAGGTAATTTCACCAAATACAACGGGCAAACGGTTAACCGTATCGCCAGGCTGAATGCCGATGGTTCGCTGGATCCCACATTTGTATCCGGCGCCGGCGCAGACCAGGCCATTGTAAATATGGCAAGACAGGCAGATGGCAAGATCGTGCTGGTTGGCGGCTTTAATAACTTTGGCGGTACCTTGGTGCCCCATATAGCCCGTATTAATGCCAACGGAGTGGTAGACCCTACTTTTAATGCTGGAAAGGGCAGTAATGGCTTCTTTTACGATATCAGCTTTATGCCGGGCGGGCAGATTATTCTCAGTGGTATTTTCAGCCAGTTTGGCGATCTGCAGCGTAACAATATCATTGTATTGAATGCCGATGGTTCTATTCATCCTTCTTTCAATACCAATGGCGGTATCACCCTTAGCCCTGATGCGGTGAGCGGCGGGATCATGAAAATTGTGCAGCAGGAGGGAGAGAAGTCGATGTTGCTGGTAGGTACCTTTACCAGGTTTGACTATCGTAACGCCAATCGTATTGTGCGGATTGTTTATCCATAATCACTAAAAGCGGCCTACTGTTGTTTTCAGTCAGCGGCAGCCAGCGTAGAATTTCTTATCAGCAGCGTGGAGGGTATGACCTCCTGCTGCTCGGGGAGGGCAAAGCTGCTGCTTTTTAATGCTTTGAACAACAGTGCCGCCGCTGCTTTGCCCATATCAAAGGCAGGTTGGGTGATGGTGGTGAGGGAAGGATTTAAAAATTTTGCGGTGGAGAGGTTTGAAAACCCTATTACCTGCAGGTCGTGCGGGATCTGCAGGTGTAATGCCGCTGCCGCCTCGTATACGGCGGTGGCCAGTTTCTCTGTGGTGGCGATGATGCCGTCGTAATGTTCCTTTTGTATCGCCTTCTTTAGTAACTCATGGGTGGCAATGGTATCGTTGGAGCAATAGATAATGGAGGCTGCAGTAAAGGGCAGTTGATGATCGGCCAATGCCTGCCGGAAGCCCTCTGTTCGTTTATTGCTGATGGAAAGATGCCTGGAGGCCGACAGCATTACCGGTTGCCGGCATCCGCCGGCAATGAGGTGGGTGGTGGCTTTATAGGCAGCGGTAGCATCATCTGTGGTGATTTTGGCCGCGGTAATTTCCTCGCATACACGGTCGAAGAATACGATCGGTATTTCTTTTACCAGTTGTTCCAGCCCATGTTGAGCGGCAGCCGTTTCCGTTGTTACAGATATCAGCACCCCGTCTACCCGGCCACTCTGGAAATCTCTCAGTATAGCCTGTTCTTTCTGAAAACTCTCATGCGTCAGGTAAATAAGCACATGGTAGCCTTTTTCCTGCGCAACGGATTCGATGCCGTTAATGGCTTCTGCAAAAAAACTGTCGGCCACCTCCGGAATAACCACTGCGATGGTATTGCTGGCCTTTTTTCTCAGGCTGCTGGCATATGGATTGGGCACATAGTTCAGCTCTGCCGCCAGTGCAAGCACCCGCTGCTTTGTTTCCTCGCTGATTTCGTGGCTGTTGTTCAACGCTTTTGAGATGGTGGCAGTAGATAACTGCAATCTTTCCGCCAGCATCCTGATCGTGACATTTTCCATATGATACCCCGTGTTACTTAATCGGTTAAGTAAATAAAGTTATTCTATTATGCGGAAGATTTTTAAAAAGATCGCATATTAGAGCAGGATATTTTCTTCTTTTCCACGAACTTTTAAAAATCTTGACATGATGGATAACGTTAACGGGCAGCCGAATCCTGCTCCACTGGAATCACTGGATCAATGGGAGGATGATTTACTCCAGCGATATCCTGATCCTGCCAATATCAACAAGGAAAAAAGCACCGCTGAATTCCGCAACTATGCGACGCCTCCGAGAGATACGGTACGCGAGTTTTACCGCCTTAATCATACTTACCAGTCATATGCTTTTGTAAAACAGAAGGAGCAGGAGTTTCTTTCTTTTAACAAAAGGGAGATGTCGGTTTGGGATGCATTTGATTTCCTGAATCAGTTGGTCGATGACTCTGATCCGGATACTGACCTGGACCAGTTTCAGCACCTGCTGCAAACATCAGAAGCGATCCGCGCCGACGGTCACCCCGACTGGATGGTGCTGACAGGGTTGTTTCATGACATGGGCAAAGTACTGTGCTTATTTGGTGAGCCGCAATGGGCAGTAGTAGGAGATACTTTCCCGGTAGGTTGCGCATTTTCCGATAAAATTGTTTTCCCGGAATTCTTCAAAAATAATCCGGATATCAACAACCCGGACTATAACACTAAATATGGCGTGTATGAACCCAATTGCGGCTTACACGATGTACACCTGAGCTGGGGCCACGACGAATATATTTACCAGATCATGAAGGACCATTTGCCTGAACCGGCCCTGTACATGCTGCGCTACCATTCTTTTTATCCGCAGCACCGGGAGCATGCCTATGGGCACCTGATGAATGCGCATGATGTGGAAATGTTTAAATGGGTAGACCTGTTCAATCCATACGACCTGTACTCCAAAAGTCCTGTTCCGCCGGACTGGAAAGTATTGAGGCCGTATTATGAGGACCTGGTTGCGAAATATCTGCCGTCTACTTTAAAATTCTGACCGGCACACAAGTAAGGTATACAAAGGATTATCGGGGATGGGTGCAGCGTACATACCACATCACATCCATCCGGATAGTCCTTTTTGATTTTTCCCATAGCGGAAAGTATTATATTCAATCCAGGTATTAATATCCACGTCATTAAACTGCTGATCAACCCGATCCACTTATGAGTAATCAACTTGTTCTGAAAGACTACCTGGTTTTTGCGTTGTATTTTATTATTGTTGCAGCTTACGGTTACTGGATTTATAAAAGGAAGAAGAAGGGGGTAGTAAGTGCATCGAAGAATTTTTTCCTGGCAGAGGGATCGCTTACCTGGTGGGCTATTGGCGCCTCTATTATTGCTTCCAATATTTCTGCCGAACAATTTATAGGTATGAGCGGCGATGGCTTTTTTGTAGGCATTGCCGTATCGGTGTATGAATGGGTAGGCGCCGCTGCGTTGATTATTGTGGCCGTGTTCCTGATGCCGGTGTATATCAAAAACAAGATATACACTATGCCGCAGTTTTTGAAAACGCGGTACAATGAAACGGTAGCGTTAATTATGTCTGTATTCTGGTTGTTCCTGTATGTGTTTGTGAACCTTACTTCCATTCTTTACCTCGGTGCGTTGGCCATCAACGGGTTGCTGGGCGGGGCTTACTTCCACGAAGTGATGGTGGCGCTGGCTATCTTCTCCGTAATTATTACCCTGGGGGGAATGAAGGTAATTGGTTATACCGATGTAATACAGGTAGGGGTATTGATTATTGGCGGACTGGCTACTACCTATATGGCGCTCACGGTAGTGAGTGAAAAATTTGGAATGGGGAAAGATGTATTGGCGGGTTTTAATATACTGATGCAGGAAGCGCCGGATCATTTTCATATGATGCTGAGAAAGCCCGCTGCAGCGGCTCCGCAGGACTATGTAAACAAATACCTGATCCTCCCTGGTTTTGGAATGTATGTTGCCGGACAGTGGATCAGTAACCTGAACTACTGGGGATGTAACCAGTATATTACCCAGCGGGCGTTGGGAGCCGATCTGCAAACAGCGCGCACGGGTATTTTATTTGCAGGGCTGCTCAAAATACTGATGCCGGTAATCGTAATGCTGCCGGGTGTGGTAGCCTATGTACTTTATCAGCATGGGCATTTACCGCAGCTGGAAGGAGGACATAAAGACGGTGCATATGCTGCCATTCTTACCCTGCTGCCTGCCGGCCTGAAAGGCCTGGCTATTGCGGCGCTTACGGCGGCCATTGTGGCTTCGCTGGCAGGGAAATCGAATAGTATTTCCACCATTTTTACATTGGATGTTTATAAGAAATATATCAACACAAAGGCCGATGAAAAACAGTTAGTATGGACAGGCCGGCTCACTATTGTAGCGGCGATCGTTATTGGTGTATTGTTCACCTGGAATGATGTGCTGGATATTGGCGGCGCCGGCGGATATACCTTTGTGCAGAAGTATTCCAGCTTTATCAGCCCCGGTGTGTTTGCTACTTTTATTTTAGGGATGTTCTGGAAAAGAACCAGCGGTACGGCCGCTATTGCAGGAATTATTACCGGGTTTGCCGCTTCCCTGTTCTTTAACCAGGTGGCGGTAACGTTATTCGGTCCTGAAACCATTCTCTATTCTGCATTTCACAATGCAAAGGGAGAATATGAAATACCGTTTTTTATCAGCCTTGGATGGTCGTTTTTAACCACAGTGCTGGTAATGGTGGGTATTAGCCTGGCCGGACCCAAAGTGAGCGCCAAAGCATTTGTGCTCGATTATGAAATGTTTAAGCTGAAGCCGTCTTCCGTAATATTGATTGTAACGATCTTATTGTTACTGTCGGTTATTTATGTGAGGTTCTGGTAATCGCATATATACTCGCTGTCTACTTGTTGTTATAGCTGCTGCGGATTGCAGCAGCTATTTTTTTTACCGGCCCTATACATTTACCACGATCTTTCCCTGTGTTTTTCCACCAGCCACCTTCTCATGTGCCTTTCCCATTTCTTCAAAGGGGAAGGTTTCCGCGATGTCAGAATGCAGGGCGCCCTGTTCCAGCAGCGATGCGATTGAACTGATGTCTTTTCCGTCGGAATTTACTGTCAGGCGGTGTACATATACATTTTTCGCAGCGGCTTGCTGTTTAAAAGCGTCGTCGGGGAAAACGAGCAGACTAATCAGCCGGCCGTTGTTTTTAACGGCTGAGAGGGAGCGTTCCAGGTGACCGGGGATGCCCAGTGAGTCGAGTACAATATCTGCATCGGTGACGAGGCTTTCGAATGGCTGCTGGTTGTAATCGATGTATTCGTTGGCGCCAAAGCTGAGTACCCCTTCTTTTTTAGCGGCAGAAGCGGTGCCGATTACGTAGGCGCCGAAATGTTTGGCTATTTGTACAGCATAGTGGCCAACGCCGCCGGCAGCAGCATGGATCAGGACTTTATCACCTTTCTTTACCTGGCCATGTACTACCAGCGCCTGCCAGGCTGTGAGGGCTGCGAGGGAGGCGGCAGCGGCTTTTTCGTAGGTGGTGTTGGCAGGTTTCAGGGCCACATGATCAGCGGGTGCTGCCACGTATTCTGCATAAGCGCTGCCCTGACCGGGGAAGTTGACCATACCGAAAACAGCATCGCCTGTTTTGAAGTCCTTTACATCCTTACCGGTGGCTACCACTTCGCCGGCGATGTCCCAGCCCAGGATGATGTCGGCGCCTTCGGCGGGCCGTACAATGCCTTGCAGTGCGCCGGCGTTGCCTCTTACAAAGGCATCAACCGGGTTAATAGCAATAGCTTTGTTCTGAATCAGTACTTCGTTGTCTTTTATAGCGGGAACAGGCACTTCTTTAATAACCAGGTTTTCCACGCCGCCAGTCTGTTGTAATACGATTGCTTTCATATCTGATAATTTGTTTTTTGTGATTTGATAAATCAAAATTCCAATAAATTTGCAGTTATCCCCTTGTACAAACAGGGGTTCATTTTGTATATTATCAGGTTATGGAAGTCATCAATCTTTTTAAGCCATTTGATATTATGTATGTGGAGGAAGAAAACTGTCCGATGGGAAAGCACCGGAACAATTTCTTTGAGCTGTTGTATATCCTGAAGGGAACGGGAGAACTCCATAACAACCAGCATGTGGTGGAATATGGGCCGGAAAATCTCTTCCTGTTCATGCCCCAGGATACTCATTATACCCGGATCAAAGAAAAGACGGCCTTTATATTTGTGCGTTTTAACGGTATTTACCTGGAAGCGCAGCGTGCTGGTAATCCCCACAGCAACCTGGGCGACTGGGCAAAGAAACTGGAGTATATCTTCCATAATAACCAGCATTTCCCGGGTTGTATATTGCGTAATATGGATGATAAGCCCATCGTGAGAGCGTTGGTGAATGCGCTGATCCTGGAGTATCCGAAAGAGCAATCCATGCGAAACGAGGTGGTGCAGCAGCTGGTGAACACCATCATTACTATTGTGGCCCGTAATGTAGCGCAGGTGCAGCCGGAAAAAAGTGTGGTAAACAGTGAGATCTCCAACGAAATTATCAGCTATATCCACCAGAACATATACTACCCGGAAAAGCTCCGGGCAGAGAAGCTGGCGGCGCGGTTTAACATCTCACAAAATTATATCAGTGAATACGTGAAGAAGGTAACCGGTGAAAGCATACAGCGCTATGTGACCAATTACAAACTGAAACTGGTGGAAACACGCTTGCAGTACAGCGATATGCGCATGAGTGAAATAGTGGAGGAGCTGGGCTTTACGGACGAAAGCCATTTAAACAGAACGTTTAAGAAATATACCGGTATTAACCCTACCGACTTCCGGAAGAAGATGTGGGCGGAAAAAAATTACCAGCCGGGTATGAGCGGCTGATAAATTTTTATAGCGATTACATGGTGAGCAATACCGCCACATAATGGCAAACGGCGGCTGCCAGTACCAGGAAATGCCAGATGGCATGCGTATAGGTGTATTTATCCCAGATATAAAAGATGACGCCGATCGTATATAACCCACCTCCGATAGCCAGCATAATCATGACCGGTAGCGGCAGCGTTTCAAAAAATCTGCGGCCTCCTGCCACCATGATCCAGCCCATGGCCAGGTAAATGATGGTGGAAACAATATCATATTTTCCTGTAAACCAGATCTTAAAGAAAACGCCTACCAGCGTAAGTCCCCATAGTACGGATAACAACGTAATACCAAACGCATTATTCATATATACCAACAGGAAAGGCGTGTAGGTGCCTGCAATCAAAAAATAAATGCTGATATGGTCCAATACGAGGAAAAGTTTTTTGATGGCTACTTCCTGCGATAAATGGTAGATCGTTGAATTGGTAAAAAGTAATATAAAGCAAAATGTATAAATACAGGCGCCTACTATACCCGGTGTGTTATTGTGGGTGGCGGCAATACCTGCCAGCATAGGCAGTGCGCTTACACCAAAAATGATTCCCAGTCCATGTATCAGGCCATTTACGATTTCCTGTTTACGGGTGTATCCCGTTTCATTCTTACTCACCGGCATTCTTCAAATTTTCTTCTGTTAAGTCTTGCTGCGAAGCATAGTGGTTCCGTTTTTTACGCATTCGCTATCCCCACAAAAGTAGCGACAATATACATAACTGCGGGATCGAGTTTATCGATACAGATATTGTTGTTAGCTGTTAGCTATTAGCAGTTAGCAGTTAGCCAACTGCTGACGGTTAATCCCGGTATGGTTTTTGTTTTTGCGCTGGTATCACACTTGTTACTACTGTAGAAAGCCTTCTGAACGAGATTTGCCAGCAACCATTTAGCTATATTCTTACATGTTGATAATTTTGCATATCAAATATTTATCTTTATCATTTAAGTGGTAATTTAAACCAACAACTGTTATTTAATTTTTAGATCATGAAAAACCAATTCTTCGCTACAGCAATGCTGGTTTCAGCATCCTTGTTGTTTTTGAGCGCATGCAGCAAAAATGAAACCATGTCGTCGGCAGGTAATTCAAAGCTAAGTGTTTACCTGACAGACGATCCGGCCGCCTACGATGCGGTAAACATTGATATCAAAGATATCCAGGTAAATACATCCACTGATGCAGATGCAGGATGGCAATCCCTTCCGGTAGTACGCCCCGGGGTATACAACCTGCTGGATTTCAGAAACGGGTTGGATACCTTGCTGGCTTCCAAAGAGTTGCCCGCGGGTCGTATTTCACAGATCAGGCTGGTGCTGGGTACCAATAACAGCGTCGTTGTAAAGGGTACTACCTATCCGCTGGAAACACCTTCTGCACAGCAATCAGGCTTAAAACTCAATGTACAGGCCGACCTGGTAGCGGATGTAGAATACCGTTTGTGGCTGGACTTTGATGCCAATCGTTCCATTGTTACCACCGGCAGCAACAAGTATATCCTGAAGCCGGTGATCCGCACATTCACAAAGGCAACGAGTGGTACTATCAAAGGAACCGCATTACCGCTCTTGCATGTGAAAGGCGTATTTGCTATACAAAGCACCGACACCATTGCCGCCGCTATTCCGGACGCGTTAACCGGTGTATATGTACTGTCCGGACTAAACGCCGGTACCTATAATGTGGCAATAGCAGGAGATGGTATTTTGAAAGATACTGTGGTAGCTAATGTAGCCGTAAAGGTGGGAGAAGTTTCTAACGTAGGGATTATAACATTGAAATAGCTTTTAGCCATTAGCTTTTAGCTTTTAGTAGAAATGCAGCGAAATTTGTCTTGCCCAGGATTAGATTGATTTTGTTGATTTACAGGATTTTTATTTGTGATTTTAAAAAGATTTGGGAAGACACAAGCGAATGAGATTCGCTTATGTCTTCCCAAATCTTTTTAAAATCAAAAAATCACAAATAAAAATCCTGTAAATCAACAAAATCAATCTAATCCTGGGCAAGACAAATTTCGCTGCATTTCTACTAAAAGCTAATGGCTAAAAGCTAAAAGCTATATCAGTATACCGCTTTCAACCCTTTCGTTTTCCAGTAATCGATGATCGGCTTATAAGGACCGAATTTGTGCTGCGCTACGGAAAAGGTGTCTGCAAACGGGCCATGGTCGTAATCGATGGCTTTTTCTACGATATGCGGATAGTCAAAACTTTTTGGATTGGGCCGGGAGTGAATAAGATCATTATTCACGAAGGCGGCAATATCCATTGCTTCTGCATCTGTGAGAAAAGGTTTACCTGGTGCAACTTTATCGTAGGGCATGTTATTTTTCAGCCACTCGGCTTGTTTAATAACGCGGTGCATGCTGGAACCGGGTTGATAAGCGCTATTGCCCCATAGAGGCGGGTATACGTAGGTGCTTTTATCGGCATTCCATTGTCCTTCGCCGTTGGCGCCATGACAACGGGCGCAGTTATCCTGGTATAGCAGTTGTCCGTGTTGCGGATTGGCGGCTATATCCGGGAAGGTCAGGTGCAGGTTTTTAGCGCCTTTAAAAGGTTTGTCTTTCGGCACGAAGGTGCTGATCCATTTGAAGTAAGACAAAAACGCCACCATTTCTTTGCTGTCCAGTGGCAGCGGTTTGCCGTTATGCGGGCGCATTACGCAGTTGTTCACCCTTTCGGCGAGCGTAAGTACTTTGCCTTCCCGGCCGCGATACTGTGGATAATGATCGTGCGAAGACATCAGGTTAAAGGAAAACGCTTTGGTACCTGCGTCCTGGTGGCAATTGGTGCAATTCATTTTATTGCCGAGGTATTTGCCGGCGCTTCCATCCGGCCCGATATAACGGGCGGTGTTGAGCATCAGTTCCCTGCCGTAGCGAACGGATGCTCCAAACTGATCGTTCGGTATAAGAGTGGTGTCGATGCTGATATATTTTTCTTCAGGAGCGGGAGTTACTGCTGCTGCTGTTGTTTTTCCTTCAGATGATCCACAGGAAGAAATGACTGCAAATCCCCCCAGACCAATCAATCCCATCACTATTAAGCTTCTCATGTGTAGTTTTTTTGCGTTGACATTTAATGTTCATAACCCGGCTGTGTAATGTAGGTAGCTACACGTTCTGCCGGGATAAAGGAGGCGCGGTAAGACGACATCCCTGTTTTCAGTAACCAGAGAAACCTGCCCTGTAAGTTGGTTAGTATAACGGTATTCCGTTTGGTAGCACATTGCAGCAGGGCGCTGTCGCCCACAAGATAGCTGCTGCCCATTCTCTCATTGTAATTTTCAGGTGGCAGTTTGGCGTTGGTTACGAGTTGCGCCTGTTTGGTATTTTCGTTTATTTTAAAAGAAAGTGTTCTCGATGTTTTTTTGCTGACACCGTTGTCGAAGAACATCAGTTCTCCGTGTTCGTTGATATGTACGGCGTGGGCCTGGTCGAAGAGCGCGGTGTCAGGCAATGGAAAATCGCCGCCTTTCCCGAATGCCCACAGGCGTTTGCCGGTGTGTGCATCTATTTTCCATATTTGTCCGTTATTGTAGAAAGAGATGAGGTAGTTGCCATCTTTATCAAATGTTACGCAGTTGGCGTGCATCCAGTCTTTCTTTTCTTTGAGAATATTTTTATCATCCAGCGGGTTGATGGCATCAAAAACGGTCCACTTCCATACTTGTTTGCCTTGCCGGTTGAGTACCAATATACCATCACCTTTCACGGTATCTTTTGTACTGCCTCCTTTGCTGCTCAGGTCTACTATTCTTTCTTCCACGCAGAGGGTCACCAGCTCATTTTTGGGATTCAGGAGTATTTCATGGTGGATGGTTTGTTTAAAATCCTGTTGCCCTTTTTTCAGGTGTACGAGGGTGTCGCCGGTTAAGGAGAGTTCAAGTATTTCATCGCCGTAGCTGGTTTCGTAGGCCGGGCCGCCCAACAGTGCGAGGAAGGTGTTGTTGCTGGTAAATCCTGCTACTTTAAATCCGGTGCCACTTACCTGGTGGTACCATACGATATGTCCTTTTGCATTCAGCAAAAATAATACGCCCGGGTCATCGCGGCGTGACACCATCACGTAGCCTTTCCTGAAATTTACCGGCAGTACGGAGCTGTCGGGACAAACTACGTCGAAATTATCTTTCATCCACACGGGGTAGTCGATGGTATTGAATGAATACACCTTGCTGTTATATAAATCCTTACCATGGCCTGTTTTTATGCGATACTCATAGGTCTGTACCGGCATCAGGTTAGTGAGTACAATGGTATGATGCAGCTGATGCAGTGACAGCGGGGTAGTGGTGGATTGTGCTTCCTTTCCTTTGGGCCAGTATTCTACCGCGGCGTCTACGGTGTCGGTACATTGTATGGCTACCCTTACCTTGATGGCGTTTTGTCCCTGTGAAGTAAGGGAAATTTCGGTGATGTCGTTTCCTCCGTTGTCATTGCAGGCTTGCAGTAACAATAAAAACGCAGCTGCCATTGGTACCAATGGCAGCATGCGTTGTATTTTATTCCATCTAATCATTTGCAATATTGAATCATTAAGGAAGACAACATATCTCTAATGGCGACGGTCACCGTTGCTAAGACTTTTATTCAAATCCACCTGCGCCTGGGGATAAGAAAAGTATTTATCCCTGGGTAAAGTAATGCTGGCAGGTTTTCCTACCGCTGTAAGATACGTATTTACCACGCTTTCGTATTTACCCATGCGGATCAGGTCCTGTCTGCGTTTGCACTCAAAGAAAAATTCCCAGCCGCGTTCCTGGAGGATAGCGTTGCGCAGGGTTTCTTTGGTGAAGGTGCCGGCGGCGCCCAGCCCTGTGGCGTGGGAGCGGCTTTTTACCTGGTTGATCAGGGTGATGGATTCACCATTGGGTCCGTTGAGCTCATTCAGTGCTTCCGCTCTGCACAGCAGGATGTCGGCGTAACGCAGGATCGGGAATACGTGACCATCGTAATAGGTGGTGGAGCCTTTCGGATCTGCAAATTTTGTGGTAGCTACATCCGGCATATAATAGAAACCTGCAGGTGGATTGGTTTGTCCCGGAGGCGCTTGCATATAATGGAGACCATCAGTGCCGATGTAATCGGAGTAAAACATTTTCTTACGGTCGTCATTGGCTGCAAAGGTGTTCCAGAAATACCAGGTGAGAGCGAAGTATTGCCATCTGTCTGTTACCACAGGATTATTGATAGGACCGAAATGGTTCATGATTTCCACTGCATCATTCAACGGATCAGCCAGTGCGCTAAAAATGCTTTCTTCACTCCATTTATTTTTTTCCGCAAACAATCCGGCATAGGAAGGGTATAATCCGTATCCTAGTTTCATGATTTCTGTGGTCAGGTCCAGGGCTTTTTGCCATTCATGTTCACGCATATACAGTTTGCACAACAAGGACATGGCGGCGCCTTTGGTGGCACGACCTATGTCATTAGTGCTGTATATGTCGCTGTTGGTGTAATTAGCGGGCAAATGTTGGGCTGCAAATTCCAGGTCGCTGATGATCAGTTTATTAACCTCGGCTACCGGTGTAGTGGGTAAAGGCGCTTCATAATCTGGATTCTCAAAATTTTTGGCTACTGTTTCTTCCGTAACCATGATCACGGGGCCAAAGGCATCAGTAAGATCCACATAACCAAGTGCGCGCAGGAAGCGAAGTTCTGCAGTAAATTGGTTCTTTTGTGCATCGGTGATGCTGGTCATTTTGGGAATGTAATGCAAGGAAATGTTTGCGTCACTAACCAGTTTGTACTGATGTTGCCATGCAAAGGCCAGGTAGGTATTTGCCGGCGCCCATTGGCAATCGGACATTAAACCTACATCTCCGCCGGAGCTGGCATGCCCAATGTCAGTAGTAAGATCAGAAATAGTTACCTGGAATCCTGCATAATACATCCAGGCATCGGATTTTCCGCTGGGTTGTTTAAGTCTTGCATAAACCCCGTTTACAGCTGCTTTGGCGTCACTGAGTGTCACAAAGGCATTGTCTGCAACAAGATTACTATAAACTTTTGGTTCCACCATCTTTTTACACGAAACTGTACCAAGCAACAAGGTGGTTAATGCGATATATGCGTATTTCATTTGTTCCGGAATTTACAGGTTTAGAAATTTAATTTAAGCCCCACGGTAAAGGTGCGATAAGCAGGAAAAGCCGTATAATCCAGTCCGGAAGAAAGGTTGGCATTGTTGCCGCTGTTGTTCAGGTTGGCGTTGATATCGCTGCCTGTTCTGAGATTTGTATTTACCTCGGGATCAGTTCCTGTGTATTTAGTGATAGTGAATAAATTTTGAACGGAGCCATACACCTTAATGCCACTCATGCTTTTCAGAAAAGTTTTAGCTACAGGGATATTATATCCGAGGGTAACCATTTTGCAACGCAGGTAAGACGCGTTTTCCACAAAGCGGGAATTCATCAAGCCTCCGTAAGCAATGGCGTATCCATCTCTCGGAATATCGGTATTTTCGTTGGCAGTGGTCCACCGGTTCAGCGCTGCTTTACCCGGACCGGATTCCAGTACCAGGGCGGTTGCATTGTACAGGCTGTAATCCAATGCGCCCTGCAGGAATATATTCAGTTCAAATCCTTTGTAGGCAAAGTTGTTATTAATGCCATAGATCCAGTGAGGATTGGCATGGCCGAGGTAAGTACGGTCATTAGCGTCGATGATGCCATCCGGTTTGCCATCAGGACCGCTGATGTCTTTGAATTTTGGATCACCAGGTTTAGATGAAGGCTGTGCGGTGTGTGCTTCGCCGGTTTTGATCACACCATCGTAAATATAACCGAAGAAAGTGCTCAGCTCCTGTCCGGGCGCCAGTTTGGTAAAGTCCATTCCACGGCCGCCATACAGGTTGGCGGTTTGTGTGATTACATAAGGACGGCCACCAAGATCGAGACAGTTTTGTTTATTATAGGCAATATTGAGTGTAGTGTTCCACGTGAATGCATGGTTCACAATATTTTCCGTATTAATGGATAATTCTACTCCTTTGTTTTCAATGCTTCCTGCATTCACAGTTTGTGAGGAGAAGCCGTTCCAGTCGCCGATCGGCATATCGAAGATCAGCTTATTGGTTTTTTTACGGTAGTAGTCAATAGTTGCAGACACGCGGTTGCTCCAAAAGCCCATATCAATACCAATGTCGAGTTGGGCGGTGTTTTCCCATTGCAGATCTTCATTTGGTAAACGGGTAATAACAGTACCGCCGTAGCTATCGCTTCCTGTTCCCAATGATACATTAGTAGGGCCAAAAGTAGGCAAGTAAATATAGTCACCAATCCTGTCATTACCGGTGAGACCATAGCCACCTCTGACTTTAAGATTGGAAAATATGTTCAGATCTTTAATGAAGTCTTCCTCACTGGCTCTCCATGCGATAGATCCGGATGGGAATGCACCAAAACGGTTGTTGCCACCAAAACGGGAAGATCCATCTCTGCGGAATGTGAAAGTAGCGAGATATTTATCTTTCAGTGAATAGTTTAAGCGGCCATAAAAGGACCCCATTTTTGTTGGAATATCCGCAGTGATGCTCGACAAACGTTCTGTACCGGCGTCGAGGTTGTGATACAGGAAGATATCGGTGCTAAATTTCTGTACCTGCGAGTAATGTCTTGAGTATGCATCAGATTGATAAGATGCACCTGCTACCAGGTTGAAAGAGTGAATTTTGTTAAACACTTTTTTATAGGTAAAATAGGCTTCCACCAGGTTACGCGTAAAAGAAAGATCGTTGACACTGGCTTTACCACCTACTTTTTCGCCATCCACCAGGTCGCGGGGCAGATAGGTGCCTTCTTTGGTAGTGGTATATTCTGTACCTCCGTTTACGCGGAAATTAAGTCCGTCGAGGATCTCGTAGTCTGCGTATATATTGATATTCATCTTATTCTCGTAGCGGTCGTTGGTAGGCGCCATTAACCATGCCAGCGGATTGTCCCTGCCTTTGAATCTTGCATAGGTGCCGTCAGCATTGTATACCGGGATGGCCGGAGAAGCGGTTAATACACCATACATTACGTTTGAGGGTACGATATTACCATCGTATGTTTTGAAGTTGGTATAGGCATGAGATCCGTAAACGCTGGCGCCGGTTTTGAAATGTTTGGTAAACTGCCGGTCGTAGTTCAAACGAACGGAATATCTTTCAAAGTTGGTATTTTTCAATGCACCGTCCTGCCGGAAGTAGTTGCCGGACAGGGCTACACGGTCTTCCGGGGTACCGCCGCTTACGCTGAGGTTATGGCTTTGCACCATGCCGGGGCGGGTGGTTAATTGAAACCAGTTGGCATTGCGGCCGCTGGCGAGGTCTTCTGCGGTATAAAATGCGGGCTGACCTTTTTCAATGGCTTTGGCATTGGTCACCTGCATATTTTCAAGACCATTCATCTTATCATATTCCTTTACGATCTTTTGGGTACCGTAGTAGCCGTCGTACTGAATAGCCGGTTTACCGGATTTACCTCTTTTGGTGGTGATCATTACCACACCGTTGGCGCCGCGTGCGCCATAGATGGCGGTAGACGAAGCGTCTTTGAGGATTTGTATATCATCGATATCGTTTGGGTTGATGTCTTTACCTGTTTCGGACGGAAAGCCATCCACCACATACAAAGGTTCGTTGGTAGATTTGATGGAGTTGCCACCGCGGATGCGCACGATGGTTTGTCCGCCGGGAGCAGCATTTGTTTGACTCACCTGTACGCCCGCAGCACGGCCCTGTATGGCCTGTGCGGCATTGGAAGTAACGCCGCCGTTGTTCATCTGGTCGCTGGAAATGGAACTGATAGAACCGGTGAGGTCTTTTTTCTTTGTGGTACCATATCCTACTACCACTACGTCGGTGAGGTTGGATATATCGTCTTCCAGTACAACTTTGAAAGTGGTGGTGCTACCATCAATTTTCACCGACCATGGTTTAAAGCCGACCATGGAAAACTCGAGTGTTTCGCCCGGGTTGGCGGTGATGCTGAAACTACCGTCTGCTTTTGTAACAGCGCCATGCCTGGTTCCTTTTACAGTAACCGTGGCGCCTGGCAGTGGTTGTCCTTTGGAGGTGGTTACCGTACCATGTATTTCTATTGGCGGCGGTGGTGTGCTGGCCGGTTGTAATAAGGCTGACTTGTTTTTTACGATGATGGCTCCGCCTTCAATCGTGTAGCTGAGTGGCTGGTTGGCCATGATGAGGTTCAGCGCGTCGTTGACAGGCATGTTTTTTACGACGATATTTGCTTTGCCGCTTTTTTCAAGCAGGGCTTCGTCAGCCAGGATATTTAATCCTGTTTGTTTGTTGATTTCGCGGAATACATCTTTTGCGCTGGCATTTTTGAAAGAGAGGCTCACCAATTGGTTTTGTGCGCCTGCCGCGCTGACCTGCATTCCGGTAGCGAGACAAAGCAGGGTCAGTAGTCTCCTGACCTTCTGATGTTTGGTAGAGCGCCGGTTGCTGTCATACCGGGTACAGGCAATAGTACTTAATTGCATACTTCTGCTGGATTTTGATTAGATAAAATGGTTCGGTTGCTTCAGCTTTACTTAACTGTAACAGTGGCTTACAGGCCTATTTTATTGGTTGATTTGATTGCTCACTTGTAAACTTGTAAACCGATGTTATTCTCCCAGGACAATCAGTTTTTTCCCTTCTAATCTATATGAAACATCATTTGCATTCAGCATTTTTAATACATTCACGAGACTGCTTTTGCGGCTGATCATGCCAAAGAATTTTCTTGGCTTTACTTTGCCTTCGTATATAATTTCCACGTCGTACCAATGCGAAAACTGCCGCAGTACGGTGGTCAGGTCTGTGCTTTCAAACCTGAAGTAGCCTTCTTTCCAGGCGGTGATTTCCTCTGTATTGACGCCTGTTACTCTTTTTAGATTTCCGCCGGGAGTCCATTGTGACTGTTCGCCGGGGGCCAGTTGCATAGTGCCTTTATCGCTGTTTATTTTTACGGCTCCTTCCAGCAGGGTGGTGTTGACGGTGGCCTCGTCTGCATAGGAGTTGATATTAAATTCGGTACCCAGCACATCTACGGTGATTTGCCGCACCAGTACACGGAAAGGGCGGTGTGCATCGTGTGCAATCTGGAAGTAGGCTTCCCCGGTGAGTTCAATTTTGCGCTCATTACCGGCAAAGGTGGCCGGGAAGCGGATCGAAGAACCGGCATTTAGCCATATTTTACTGCCATCTGCCAATACCAGCGGGTAGGTTTCCCCGGCGGCGGTAGTTAAGGTATTATAGAGTGGTACGTTGCTTTCTGCGCCCGTTTTTTCATATACCAGTTGCCCGTTTTTGTTGCGGACAACCGTATTACCCTGTTGGGCCAGTTGCTGCATACCTTTTTCATCCAGTACAATTTTCTCCCCGTTGGCCAGGGTGAGTACGGTCTTGGTTTTGCCCGGTGTGGTATCTGTTTTTGCTGCTACGGTGGCTACGGGCGCCGGTGTTTGCCGGCGTTGCAGCAGCAGGTAGCCTGCCGGAATGGCCATACCCAATAATATGGCGGCAGCGGCGGCGATGCGCCATTTGCTGCCCGGTGCCCGGTATTCACGGATGATGCCGCGTGGCGCCGACCCGCCATGATTAAATAATCCTTTTACAGCAGTATTACCCGGATCTGTTGCTTTTATATGCTTTAAGAGCTTATTTCTGACCCGATCACCATGATCGGACGACACAGGTGTCATTTCCGGTTTAACCTCCCGGAATGCCGCCTGTATTTCGTTTAGCAGCGTGCGGTTGGAAACATCCCGCCGCAGGTACTCCATTAGCTCGGTCGCCTCAGTTGGTGTGCACTTCTGCTGTTGCCAGCGTTGCAGTAAATGTTGATAGTAGGTATCGTTTTTTTCTGCGGACATATCTATACTATCCGGAAAATGACGGGTAGGGTGGGTCGGGTACAAAAAAAATTTCAGGGACGGGATTGGTCCAGCAGCAGACCGGAGAAAAGGAGGAAAGGGAGAATACCGTCGGTATTGGTATAAAAGAAAAATTTGATGCTTTTTACGGCGAGGACCATATGTTCTTTCACGGTATTACGGGAAATGCCCAGTTCCATGGCTACTTCTTCATAGCTTTTGCTTTCTTCCCGGCATAACCTGAACACTTTTTGCCGTTGGGGTGGCAATTGCCGGATCGCTTCATGCAATAATGTTTCGTATTGTTTCCAGAGCAGGCGGGTATCGGCATCATTGGCCTGCTGTTGCAATTGCTGCATTACCTGCAGGCGAAGCGCTTCATCGGCGGTGATCTTCTTTATTGATTTAAATACATGATTACGGGTAATGCGGTACAGGTATCCGCTAAAGGACAATGCGGGATTGATCCGCTCCCTTATCTCCCATATCTTTATAAATACTTCCTGCAGCGCGTCTTCCGCGAATTCAGGAACATTGACAAAGTGGAGAATATATGTGTACAGTGAGGGGTAATATTGGTTGTATAATGTTATAAAAGCTTCTGCATCCCCTTGCTGCAGTTTCCTTAACAGAACCGCTTCTTCATTGCCCACTGGATTCCTGTTTTGGAAGCTAATTTAAACAATTTGGCGGGAAATGCAGCGGATTTTTTTCTTGCCCAGGATTAAACTGATTTTGATGATTTACAGGATTTTTTCTTTTTGATTTTAAAAGATTTGGGGAGACATAAGCGAATACATCTTCTCAAATCTTTTAAAATCAAATTATAATCACAAATAAAAAATCCTGAAAATCATCAAAATCAGTTTAATCCTGGGCAAGAAAAAAACCGCATCAGGAGAGCAGTGTGGCATAATCGACCGCGAACTGTGAGAAGCTGCGGGGCACATGGCCGGTTATTTCCTGCACTGCGGGCGATACGGCGGCGGCTTCTCCACGGGCGTAGTGGGCATAGTCTTCCAGCAGGCCTTCGGCTTGCCAGGCAGGAAAACCAGCCTGCAGCAGGGCATTTTGGAGGTCCTCGTCCGATACGTTGATATAGTTGATGGAACGTCCCATTGCTGTGGAGAGTTGTGCCGCCAGCTCTGTATGAGTGAGTGATTCAGGGCCGGTGATATTGTATATTTTATTGGTATGTCCGGGCCGGGTGAGGGCAGCAGCGGCTACTGCTGCGATGTCGCGGATATCCACGATGCTGATAGGGGCGCTGCCTGCGGTAGCGAAGAATTTATTTTGACGGATAATGGTTTCCCGGAAACCGAGTAGTCCCTGCATAAATAAATTGGGGCGTAGGAAGGTGTAATCCATACCGGAAGAGCGGATCAATGCTTCTACTTCGGCGTGGTAGCGAAGAAAACGCACTGGCGATTGCGGGTCAGCATGCAGCTGTGAGAGCTTTACAATGTGCTGTACACTGCTGCCGGCGGCCATTTTCACGAAATCGCTTTGCAGTTGTCCGGCCTGGGCGGAGGAATTGGTCAGCAGGAAAGCTTTTTCCATGCCTTCCAGCGCCCTGGCAATGCTGCGGGGATCATTAAAATCGGCAATCACTATTTCTGCACCGGGAAGCGCGCGGAGTTTGCCGGCTTGTTCATCTGCCGTTCTTACCATAGCACGGAAACGAACGCCTTGTGCGGATAACTGTTGGGCCAGTGCAGTACCTATGGTGCCGGTGGCGCCTGTAATCAGTATTTTTGCTGTTGTCATAGTTATTATGTTTTATGATGCAAAGCTCCTGTTTCGTTGCTGCCCGGCATTGTAAGAAAACGAAATCGTCTCTGTAAGGCAGCGGCAAGTTAAATTTGATAGTTGCCGGGATTTATTATCTTCGCCCCCGGTTCTTTACGTATTACGATCGAAGCAAGTATTGGTTCCCGCTGAAAAGCGGGATTAAAAGGGAACTGTGTGCAAATCACAGGCTGTCCCGCAACTGTAAGTTCTATGCGGCATATAAGCTGCAACCGGTAAACGATATACCACTGTTCCGTCAGGAATGGGAAGGTGTTTACCGGCGGAACAAGCCAGGAGACCTGCCTTTATTTTACTTTGACGCTGCTTTCGGGGATTGGGGCAGGTCAGGTTTTGATATGTAGTAATTTCAGGAACAGCGTAAAGCGTATGCACTCTTTTAACAGGAGCGTAAACGCTGGTTGTTGCAGCTGTTCTGATAATTACGGCATCTTCTCCTTTCTTATACTCCCTCCCGTTAAGCATTGCTATAGTAAGTAAAAGAGCGTGAACATCATGTATCACCTTTTAAACAATCAGCAATGATTATCCACAACTTAGGCTATCCGAGGATAGGTAGCCAACGTGAATTGAAGAAGGCCTGTGAAAGCTACTGGACAGGCAACACCACTGTTACAGATTTAGCTGCCACTGCGGCGGCGATCCGGTTACAGCACTGGACACTGCAGCAGCAGTCGGGGATAGATTGGATCCCCTGCAACGACTTTTCCTATTATGACCAGGTACTGGATACCTCGCTGATGGTAGGAGCCATCCCTGACCGTTACCGGCCGCTGACCGCAAAACAGCTGTCCGAAACAGACCTGTTATTTGCGATGGCCAGGGGCTATCAGCGGGATGGCGACGATATCACTGCCATGGAAATGACCAAGTGGTTTGATACCAACTACCACTATATTGTGCCTGAATTTACCGCCGGGCAACATTTTCAGCTGTTTTCGCGCAAGGTGATTGAGCAGTTTCTCGAAGCAAAGCAGGCCGGGTTTAATGCCAAGCCGGTGATACTGGGACCAGTTTCTTTCCTGTTGCTGGGTAAGGAAAAAACGGCAGGATTTAACCGGCTGTCGCTGATTGACCAGCTGCTGCCGGTATACCTGGAAGTATTGCAGCAACTGGCCGCCGCCGGCGCTACCGTAGTGCAACTGGATGAACCCTGCCTGTCGCTCAACCTGGCCGCCGAAGCGGTAGCGGCTATCACGAACGCCTATACGAAAATACATGCGGCTTTCCCGCAGCTGCATATTGTACTGGCCTCTTATTTTGAATGTTACGGATCGCATCTGCCGGCAGTACTGGCGCTGCCCGTACAAACGCTGCACCTGGACCTGGTACGTTGTCCGTCGCAACTCGACGATATTTTGCAGACGAATATAGCCGCCAGCCAGCTGCAGCTTTCCCTGGGCGTGGTAGACGGCAGAAACATCTGGAAGAATGATTATGCGCGCTCACTTATTCTTATTCAGAAAGCGATCGGCGTACTGGGAGAAGCCAGGATTGCGTTGGCGCCTTCCTGCTCCCTGTTGCATGTGCCCTGTGACCTGGATGACGAAACAGCTATTTCTCCCGAAATAAAAAACTGGATGGCCTTTGCCAAACAGAAATTGCAGGAAGTAAAAGAACTGCGTGAAATAATACAGGGCAATGTAGCATTGCTGACAGCGAATGAAGATGCCCTCCGCGCCCGTTCGGTATCCGGGTTGATTCACCGCAAACCGGTGAAGGATCGTGTAGCGGCATTTACTGCGGCAGATGCCAGCAGAAAAAGCTCATTTACGGTAAGACAAGGTATACAACAGCAACAGTTTAGATTGCCTTTGTTCCCCACTACCACCATTGGTTCGTTCCCGCAAACGGATGATATCCGGCAACTAAGGGCCCGGTTTAAGAAAAAGGAACTCACGGAGGCGCAATATGATGCCGCCATTGAAAAAGCCACTATTGATGTAATTCGCTGGCAGGAGGAGATTGGATTGGATGTGCTGGTACATGGCGAGTTTGAGCGTAACGACATGGTAGAATATTTCGGAGAGCAACTGGACGGATTCCTGTTTACAAAAAATGGTTGGGTGCAGAGTTATGGCAGCCGTTGTGTAAAACCACCGGTGATCTTTGGTGATGTAAGTCGCCCGGCGGATATGACCGTGCGCTGGAGCAGTTTTGCACAAGCCCATACCAACAAATTAATGAAAGGGATGCTTACCGGTCCGGTAACAATTTTGCAATGGTCTTTTGTGAGAGACGACCAGCCCAGATCAGCCACCACCAACCAGATTGCCTGGGCGATCCGTGATGAGGTAGTAGCCCTGGAAAAAGCCGGTATTAAAGTAATACAGATCGATGAACCCGCCATTCGCGAAGGTTTGCCTTTACGCCGCGAAAACTGGGCAGCCTACCTGGAATGGGCGGTACAGGCATTCCGTATAGCCGCCAGCGGGGTAAAAGATGAAACACAGATCCACACGCATATGTGCTATAGTGAATTCAATGATATCATTGAACATATTGCCGCTATGGATGCCGATGTGATCACCATTGAAACATCACGCTCACAAATGGAGTTGCTGGATGCGTTTGCAGATTTTAAATATCCGAATGAAATAGGCCCCGGCGTATACGATATCCACTCTCCCCGTCAACCGGGCGCGGAAGAAATGATCGCTTTACTGGAAAAAGCCGCCGCCACCCTGCCGGCAAGGAATCTATGGGTAAATCCCGACTGCGGATTAAAAACGCGTAAGTGGCCTGAAACCAAAGCAGCTTTAACCAACATGGTAAAAGCGGCTGTTGCCATGAGAGAAAAAGCAGCTTTATAAAACCGATAAACAAAACGACGATGACTATAGCAGAAAGAATACAACATTCGGAAACCAGCATCTTTAAAGCGGTATTTCCCAGTACCACCAACCACTACGATACCCTCTTTGGTGGTACCGCCATGTCACTGATGGATGAAGTGGCATTTATAACAGCCACCCGTTTTGCGCGGAAAAAAATGGTGACCGTATCTTCCGGTAAAATAGATTTTACCCGTCCTATTCCGGCTGGTACAATTGTGGAGCTGATTGGCAAAGTAACGGAAGTGGGGAATACCAGTTTAAAAGTGCTGGTGGAATTATATATAGAAGAGATGTATTCGGATAGCCGGGAGAAGGCTATTTCAGGCACTTTCAGCCTTGTGGCGATTGGGGATGATAAGCAGCCGGTGAGAATTCTATAGTTTTTTCTTGCCCAGGATTTTTTCTTGCCCAGGATTAACGGTGATTATGATGATTTTCAGGATTTTTTCTTGTAATTATAATTTGATTTTAAAAGATTTGGGAAGATCTAAGCGAATTTATCCGCTTAGATCTTCCCGAATCTTTTAAAATCAAAAAAGAAAAAATCCTGAAAATCATCATAATCACCGTTAATCCTGGGCAAGAAAAAATCCCGGGCAAGAAAAATTCCGCTATATGCTAGTATTTATTAAGATCTCTTACGCCGAGTACTTCGGTGGAGATTTCTCCCAGCCAACCGGCTTCCGCACGCTGACCGGTATGTACTTTAATGAAGTCAATGCCGGGTAATTTGACAGGTTTGCCATCTTTGTCAACGGCCCAGTCCAGTTTGATTTTTGAATCACTGTCGTCGTTGCTCAGGTTATCTGAATAGCCCCATGAAAGTGCCGGACATATGAAGTAGGGTTGTGTAGGATCGCTGGACGTATTTTTGATGCCAGCGCTGGATAGTTTGGTACCGGTAAACGTGATACTGTCGCCTTTCCACTGAGGGTAGTAGGATTGATCGTGGAATACGTTCCTGGACAGGTAACCGGAATCTCCTCTGTTATCTTTCCAACGGATATATTTTGCGTCGCTTACATACGCATCGTCCGGGTTCGGCTCACGCACTTTGTTTTCGTCAGGTTTGTAGTAGGTGATCTGGTAGTTCCTGGTGGTTTTGGAGCTGTTGTATTCGGAGCCGGCAATTTCGTACCACTCATCATCCGGCAGTCCGTTTTTATTTTTATCTGCAGACACTGAAATAACCCCCGGCTCTGCAAAGTTGGCGAATGCGTTGCCCAGTACAATGAAAGAGTATTCGCCCGGGGTATTTTTAATAGTATGGTCAAAGCCCATTACCACGTAACCACCGAAACCACCCAGTGAAATCATGTCTTCTTTTGCGAGGGCAGCCAGGGCGTAATCTGCCATTTCTTTTTCCTTGTTGCCGTTTTTCCATTCCGGCAGTGTGTTGGTGAACTGCCCTGGTGCAGGGAAATATTCAAATACTTTGGTTACCTTATTCACTGTTGGACCGGGATAAACAGGATCCGGCGGTGTAACTACCTCGTTTTTATCTTTGGAGCAACTGCTGGCTATCATGGCCGTGATAACGGCTACGAGTAAAAATCTTCTTTTCATAATGTATAATTCAAGTGTGATTATTTGTTGGCTTTTACAAACACAATATGCCCTGGTATGTCGCCCGTAAAGGCCGACCATTTCTTTTTCCCGGTTTTGTCGAAGCAATACAAAGTGCCGGATGACACATAATCTTTTGCATCGGATACAAAGATTTCTTTGGTAGCCGGATTTACGGTAACGCCGTAAGGCATTTTGATTAATTTCTCTGTGCCATCGGTAATGAAGTTGGTGTTCAGCAACGTTTCTGTTTTTACGTTCACCATGTTGTAGGTGATCGTCCATTTACCGGTATTGTAGCTGAATTCAGAGCCATATACGTAGGCGGTATCACCGGAAATAACAATGTCGCTGGCACCGATATCAAATGTTTTCTTTACTTCATCTCTTTTGGTATCGATCACAAAAAGTTTGGATGGAATGCCGCGGTAGTTACCGCGTGAGGTAACATATATGTCGCCGTCGCTATCCGCTTTTACGTGATGAAGATTGATAGCCACATCAATCTTTTTAAGCTCCGTGAAAGTCGTCAGGTCAATGACAGATACGGTGCGGTCGTAGTTGGGTACGCGGTAGCCGCCTGAATTAGCTACATATAATTTGTTTCCCACGATCGCCATTTCTTCCGGCTGATAGCCTACAATTACTTTGCGGAGTACCTGGAAGGTGGTGGTATCTACTTCCGCTACAAAGCCGATAGGTGCATTGGCTTCTATTTTCACTGGGCCGGCATAAGAACTCACATAGGCTTTACCGTTAGCGAAGGTAATATAGCGGCAGTTGAGGATATCGATTTTTCCAAGCCTTTTGGCATCTGCCACATTCATCACTTCCACTTTGTTGGACACGTTGATCACCGCATATAATTTGTTGCCGTAGATCTGGATATCGTTGCCTACATCGCCGAGTTCTTTTACTACCGAAGGATTGTTTTGTGCGTAAATGTTTTTGTGATAAATACCGGTGGTGTAGTCAAAGTAATCCAGGGAAGCCTTGTTGCTGCCCATATTGCCTTCATTCAGCATATACAGGCCTGCATAAGGTGCGCCGGGTTCCGGGTTGGTCACAGGTGTGAGCACCGGCGGTACAATGGTTTCATTTTTTCTGCAGCCGCTGAATATTAGTCCGGTTGCTGCTATCAGTAAACAGGTGTGTTTAAAATGTTTCATCACAATATTTATAATTAAATATTTACGGTTAAAATGAAGCGATAATTTCTGCCCGGCATCGGGTAGCTGATCACTACTTCATAGAACTGGTTGGCCAGGTTATTTACCTGTGCTGTAATGTGAAAGTGTGTATGTTTATAACTGAACTGTTTGCCCAGGGAAATATCGCTGGTATACCATGGCTGCACGTAATTCTCCCGTTTATTTTCCTTGCCGTTATATCGTTCGCCGGTATAAATAAAGCTGTAGTTGGCTTCCCAGTTGTTGAAGTCGGCGGCCAGGATCAGTGAGCCGCTGTTGCGGGGAATATAGGCGATCTGATCGCCATAAAAGAGATCGCCGGGGTTAGTGAAATCCTGCGCACGCTGGAAAGTATAGGTGGCTTTGAGGCTCATATCCAGGCGTTGACGGATACGCCACCCGGCTTTTGCTTTTACATCGAGTCCTTTTATTTTCACCTGTCCCAGGTTCATCATGCTCCACACAAACTGGTTCTGTCCCGGTACTGCTACGATTTTGTCTGTTACTTCGTTGTAGTAGCCATCTAGTTCTATGCCTGCTATCGTGAACCATTTATCTGTGAACGTTTTATTCCAGGTGATGCCGGCGTCGTATTGTGTAGCGAATTCCGGTTGCAGGAAACGGTTACCGATTTCTGTATAGTAGAGGTCATTGAAAGTAGGCATGCGGAAAATGCGTTTGTAGAATGCACGTAAACGCAGATCGGGTGCGGGGAAGGGTTGCCAGGAAATAAATACTGCCGGTGTAAATTTTTGCTGGTAAGGTGCGCCGGCATTTTGTTTTACGGTTTCATTAACGAAGGTGCCGAGTATACTGGCCTGCGCGCTGAACCGCTGAAAGTTCACTGCGGATGCTGCCGCTACCAGGGTGGTATACCTGGTAGGGTAACTGAATTCTTTCAGATCAGCATCGAGTTTTGTCCATTGAAAGTCGCCGGAGAGGGAAACGGTCCACCAGTTGGTTAGCGCGTACTGGTTGGCCATGGATAAATACGTTTCGTATTGGCGATAATGATTGTTTACCGGCAATTGTGCTGTATCCGGCGCCACATAATGCGTATAGTCGTAAGCGTATTTGCCATTCAGCAGGATGCTGTACCGTTTGGTGATATCTTTTCGAAAGGACGATTGTATAAAGAAATCGCGGTCCCACAGCCGGTCCACATGTCCGTATACATTGTTCACAATAAACCCGGGGAGTCCTCTTTCGGAGTTATAGTAATATATTTTTGCGCTCCACTCGCCGCGGTTCATTACCCCGTTTAACCCGCCTTCCACGCGTACGGCGTTAATATCCCCGTTTCTGCGGTAGGCGCTGGTGTCGTAGGCTACTTTTTGCAGGCTGTCGTAAACTTTGTAGGCGTATTTATAACGGCCGGTGGCGCTGGTCCATTCGGTGCTGAAGGAAGCGGCTATTTTATCGCTGATCTTTTGCTGCCAGAGCAGGGAGGGGTTAAACAGTCCAAAGGAGCCTGTTTTAAGCGTAGCCCGCAGGTGAGTTTTTTCACCGGGGGCGAATTTAGGTTTAAGAGAAGTGAGATAAATGGAGCCTGCGGAACCAAAGTCTTTGGCCGGTTGGAAGATATTACTCTTTTGCCCGTTATACAATGCAATTTCTTCCATGTTATCCAGGGAAAATTTGCCCAGGTCTACCTGTCCGTTTTGTGCGTTGCCCAGTTGTATGCCATCATAGAAAACACCGGTATGGTTAGTCCCCATGCTGCGGATATCCACTGTTTTGAGGCCGCCTATGCCGCCATAGTCTTTGATTTGCACGCCGGAGAAGAAGCGGATGGCGTCTGCCACGGAATGGCTGCCCAGTCTGCCCAGTTCTTTGGCCTGCATTTTTTGTCCCGGGCTTACCTCACCGGTAGCACGGGGCGCTGTTACGGACACTTCGCGGAGTGCTTTCTGCTTAATAGTATCTGCCTGCTGGGCCAGGGTGTTTGTTGCCGGCCAGGTGGCGTATACTATTATACATAGCAATCCTTTTGTCAGTGAACAGCTTTGTTCAATGAAACGCATCATTTTATCCTGTTAATATTTCATCAACAGCCTTCGACCACAGAAAAAGGTAATTAGGAAAGCGTCAATATACAGGGCTGGCCCGCAGGTTGATGTTATCCCTAAGCTTCATTCCACGAAAGCTCAAAAATCAGTTGTATGGCAGGTATTCTGACTTATCTCTGCTTCAGGCGACCTTCCCATTGAATGATCAACAGTGGTCTGTGTAGTGATGCCTGGGCATTATTTGGAGACTTACAGCAGCGGGACTGTCCGGGATTTTCACCCGTGTTCCCTTTTAATTATTCATGCCCGGAGCGGACATGGATAAACCATAACGGGGCAAAAGTAGGCTATTATTCTGTTGATTCAAAACAGAAGACAGGTTTGGGGGAATTTCCGCTGTTGGCGGGAAATGTGGTGATGTTCAGGAGATTGTTTATTTAGCAGCTCCTTCGGTGATGCAATCATCTTTACGCCTGGTATCTATGATGTACTGTATTTTCCAGGCGCCATCCAATTGTACCAATTGGAACGAGTTAACACCGCAATGTGAAAATTTCTCTTTGAAATAAAACCGGTAGGGAGTCCATACAGATGCCAGTGTGCCGTCGACCAGGATGGTGCCGAATTCGATCCGTTCGTCTGCGGCGTTGGGCGGCAGTTTTCCGATGCCGGAGGCAAAGTCATCGATGGAAGAAGTATGTACAGGTTTGTCTTTAGAGATGGATTGCAGCCTGGCGTCGGGGGCAAAACAGGCTTTGAGACCGGTGCTGTCTGCATTCCGCAGGGCGGTAAAGAGTTGGTTGATGGTGGCTTTGATGGCATCCGCAGGCGCCTGTGCAGCGGAGAGGATGGGCATTGCAATAAGCAGGAAGAGCAAAAAGGGGCGTTGCATTTTTTTCTTACTAAGATAAATGATTTTGTAACACCTGCTTCTACCACTCATCACGGAGAAACCGTTAGTGGTCCAGCACAATCACATTGGCAGCCGCTTTCTTTTTGGCGGAAGCAATCAGTAATAACGGTAACGCAACTACGAAAATAATTCCTACCAGCAGGAATGCGTCGCTGAAACTAAGTATTGTACTCTGTTTAACGACAATATTGTCGAGCGCTTTTAATGCTTTGCTGTGTGCGTCGGGCGGGGTGGCGCCTTGGCTCAGGAAGAAATGGGTATAGTTGCTGATGCGGGTGGTGACGGCGGGATTATCGATATTAAGATGGCTTACCAGGTCGGACCGGTGTTGGGCATTGCGGTTGGCGAGATAGGTATTCACCATGGCAATGCCAAAGGAGCCACCGAGTTGCCGCATCATGTTATTGAGCGCTGCGCCCTGTGGTATATCGGATGCGGACAAGGAAGACACGGCCAGCGTGGTGAGCGGCACGGTTACCAGCGCCAGGCCAACACCGCGCCATATGAGGAACACGGTGATATCGGCGGCAGTGGCGTCCTGGTTCAACTGCGACATCTGCCAGCTGAAGAGTATAAACAGTCCCATGCCGGCAACTATGAGGAATACCGGCGATATGCCACGTTGCAGCAGTCGCGCGGAAATGATGAGTCCCCCGATGGCCAGGCAGGCGCCGGGCAGCAATAGTAAGCCCGTTTGCAGTGGCGTGAAGTTCAGCAGCCGCTGTGCAAATACCGGTGTCAAAAATACAGAGCTGAATATTCCCATGCCTGATACGAATGTGAGAATGGCGGCAATGCTGAGGTTACGGCTTTTCAATACCCGCAGGTTCACCACCGGGTATTTGATCCGCAGTTCCCACCAGATAAACAGGAGAATGCTGAAACCGGCAATCACCGACAGCCAGGTGATGTAAGGTGCTTCAAACCAGTCGTCGGTTTCCCCGCGTTCCAACACTGTTTGCAGGGCGCTTACCCCTACGGCCAACAGCAGGATACCGGTCCAGTCGATTTTATCATGGTCGGATACTTCGCCCGGTTCTTTCAGTAGTAAATAACAAATGGCCGCCACTATGATGCCGATCGGTATGTTGATATAAAAGATCCAGGGCCAGGAGCAGAACTCGGTGATATAGCCGCCGAGGGTGGGACCTATAGTAGGACCAATAAACACGCCTACACCGAATAGTGCGCTTGCCACGTTTCTTTTTTCTTTTGGAAACAGTTCAAAGATGATGACCTGTGAAACGGAGAGCAGTGCGCCGCCACCGATGCCTTGCAGGAAACGGAATACCACCAGTATCCAGATGTTGGTAGCCTGACCGCACATCATGGAAAAGAAGGTGAAGGCCATGATGGAGCCAATGTAATAATTACGCCGTCCCAGTTTACCAGCCAGGAACCCGGTGATGGGGATGATAATAACGTTGGCAATGGCATAGGCAGTAATGACCCAGGAGGTATCTTCCAGGGTGGAGCCCAGGTTACCGCTTATATGCGATAAGGCTACGTTTACAATAGAGGTGTCTATCAACTCCATGATGGCCGCTGTAATAACCGCCAGGATCAGTACTGTCCGTTGCATTGTTATATTTTATATACCAATCGGTATATTAAAAATGAAAATTTTTTAAGCGTTCCTACCCTGGTTCATTGCGGCAAAAGCGGCGGCGGGGGAGGATAAGCTCAGCTGGTATATTTGTTCGGTATCGCCTACGCGAATTTCGAATTCGTCTTTTTCCAATGCGGCTAAAAATTCGCTGGCTACCTGTTGTGGCGGAATGCCATTGGCGCCGCCGATGTCTTCGGAGAACGCTGTATTTACCAGTGGCGGCATCAGTTCAAATACCCGCAGTGGTGCAATGGAATGCCGCAGTGATAATGTATACGAGCGTAAAGCTGCTTTGCTGGCTGCATAAGTAGAAATGCCCGCAGATGGTGCAAAGGCAACGATGGAAGTTACATTCACAATAGCAGCTTCAGGTTGGCGGCGTAACAGTGGCAGCAATTGTTCTGTAAGCCTGATCACAGCGAAGTAGTTGGTTACCATTTCATCGGTGGCTTTGTCGGCCGCGTTGGCGGTGTCTGACAGTTGGTAGGCATATGCTTTGCCAGCGTTGTTGATCAAGATATTCAGTGCGGGAAAATCCTTTTGCAGGGTATGTACCAGTTTGGTAACATCATTCCCGTTGGTTACATCGCTGACGATGGTGGATACCCCTGGCAGTTCTTTCGCTGCCTGGGCCAGTCTTTCCGGGTTTCTGCCGGTAATGATTACTTTATTATTATTCTCCGTTAAAAGTTTGGCAATGGCCAGGCCAATGCCGGCACTGCCCCCGGTGATCAGCACCGTATTTCCTGATGTTTTCATGTTTTTTTGTTTTTATACCAATCGGTATATTTATAAAGAAAAAATTTTAATTAGAGGTCGTTGATGATTTTTTCCACGGATTGCATGATAGTCTTCCGGTAGTTCATTTTGCCGGTTAGTTTCGCAATCATAATACAGCCTTCAATAATAGCGATCATGGTGAGGGCGGTTTGTTCCGCGTTGGCATGTTTGCTGAATTCTCCCTGTTCTATTCCTTTTTCGATAATGCCGGTGATTGTATTTTTCCAGTTATGGATGGCGTCCGCCGCTTTTTGTTTCAGCAGGGGGTGGGTGTCATCGGCCTCTATGGCCGTATTCAGAATAGGGCAACCGCCCACAGGGAAAGGATGTTTCAGGAAATTCTCATATACATGCACATAAACCAGCAGCTTATCTTTACAGGTTGTTTTTTTGTCCATTTCCTGCCGGATGATCACGCCTACTTTTTTAAGATTGTAATCAAAGCAGGCCATCGCCACTTCATCCTTATTGGCGAAGTTGCCGTAAATGCTGCCTTTTGTTAAGCCGGTAGCGTTGGTCATGTCGTTCAGAGAAGTGCCGGTATAGCCCTTCTCGTTGAAAACAGGGGCCGTCATCTCCACAATAAACTGTTTTGTTCTCTCTGCCTTATTCATTTCTAAGGATGTTTGCCGACACAAAAATATACCATTTGGTATTAAAAATAAAAAATTTTTTTGGCGGCGAGTTTTTTCTTGCCCAGGATTAACGGTGATTATGATGATTTTCAGGATTTTATCCTTTGATTGTATTTGATTTTAAAAGATTTGGGGAGAGATAAGCGAATATCTTCCCAAATCTTCTGAAATCTTTAAAATTTCCTGCCCAGGATTAACGGTGATTATGATGATTTTCGGGATTTTGTCCTTTGATTGTATTTGATTTTAAAAGATTTGGGGAGAGATAAGCGAGTATCTTCCCAAATCTTCCCCAATCTTTTAAAATCAAAAAAATCATCAAAAAAAATCCTTGAAATCATCATAATCACCGTTAATCCTGGGCAAGACAATCCCGGGCAAGAAAACATTCACTTTACTTTATGGTTTCCACCATCAGGAAAATAGGCCGCCGCGTTTCGTCCTGCATCTCAGGGTATTTTTGGATGAGTTCAGGAGAAGGCC
Source organism: Chitinophaga hostae (assembly GCF_018224885.1). GTDB lineage: Bacteria > Bacteroidota > Bacteroidia > Chitinophagales > Chitinophagaceae > Chitinophaga > Chitinophaga hostae. Next base: position 94,708 of record NZ_JAGTXB010000023.1, read on the forward strand.
CGGGCTCGGAGATACTGTTGATACGGAATCCGGCGAGTATAAGACTGTTGAGCAGTGTGGCGGTGGTGCGGTGGTATTTGATAACGTCGGTATCCAGGAACCGGGTATGCCGCAAGCCTTCATCCTGGTAATGGTCTACCGGCCAGTGCAGGCGGTTGCCGGCAGCATCATGGTACCAGTTCTGCGCGGCATTGGCGGTAAATACGGGATGTTCAACAGACAGTACAAAGCTGCCGCCGCTTTTGAGGCAATCGTATACTTTGCGGCAAACCACTTCATATGCGGCTACATAATGAAGGGCCAGGGAGCTGATCACCACATCAAAAGTGCCGGGAGCAAAGTCAATATCTTCAATAGCCTGCTGCCGGTACTCAATCCCGGGATCGCTGCCGGTGTTCCTGGCACGTTCCAGCATTTTGGCTGAAATATCGACGCCCACAACATGGGCCGCTCCCTGTTCCCGGGCATAGCGGCAATGCCAGCCAAAGCCACAGCCCAGATCCAGCACTTTTTTGTCCTGCAGTGAAGGCAACATGGCCCGGAACGTTTGCCATTCCCCGGCAGCATTAAGGCCATCTACTGAACGGGGCATCCGGCTGTAGCTGTCAAAAAAAGCGGGGTCGTCGTATTTATTCTCTTTCATATCACCTGGATTTACCATGAAAATTAAAAATAGTAAAAAGAGACCAGGATAGTGTATATGCAGTAGCATGCAGACAATGCCGGGCGGCGACAACCCGGCTTTTAGTTAATACGCGTTTTTTTTCTTGCCCAGGATTTTCTTGCCCAGGATTAACGGTGATTATGATGATTTCAAGGATTTTTTTTGATGATTTTTTTGATTTTAAAGATTTCAAAAGATTGGGGAAGATATTCGCTTATCTCTCCCCAAATCTTTTAAAATCAAATACAATCAAAGAATAAAATCCTTGAAATCATCATAATCACCGTTAATCCTGGGCAAGAAAAATTCGCTGCATTTAACACTCCTACATCCTTCCTACCTGGACGGTTTCTATACCCAGTATATTTCCCAGTTTTTCAATCTTGTCTGCAATATGTCCTATTCCGATGGCGCAATGATGCGCGGGGCCTTCTTTACACCAGTTATTGACAAAGGTTTTTATGTCGAGCGAAAATTTATAGCGGCTGTTGGTGTTACCAATTTTCAGAATGGGGCCAGGTACTGAGTTGCCTTCCGCTACCAGTAGTTTTAATTTCCCGTTGTTGGTTTCTACTACTGACAGGAGGGTAACAGGACCATGTTTGACTTTCATTTCAATAGAAAGTCCTTTACCGGGTTTACCGTGATATACACCTAAGGGTCTCAGCAGCGGGCGTCCTTCTGCAATGGCCAGATGGCCGGGGCCATCGTGGCCCATCAGGATAATATCTTCTTTAAAATCCATGCCGTAGAATTCTGTAAAGGAGCCGCCGGCATTGAACAGGTCAAGGATTTTCATGGCCTGTGCATTTTTTACTTCGTATTCTCCTGCTACGGGAACGGCATGTGCGGTTAAGATAGAATTGCCGGTAATAACGGAAGAAATGAGGTTTTCGTATTCTCCTTCCGGTGCGCCTTCGTAGTAATAACAAAGAGAACCCAGCTGGTGATGCGCCACCATTTTATCCAGCGCCACGGCGGTATGGGCGGCGCGTACAATTTCATGTGGCGGGCATTCTTCCAGTACTTCCATTTCCCGGTGGATCTGCTGCATTTTATCACTGATTTCTTCGGGTGTTACCTGTTGATGAAAGCTGGCGAGGTCGCACATTTCAAGATGTTGTATATGTCCGCCAAAGGTAGCTGCCTGCAGGGTAAGGTCTGAGTAAATGTCGAGCATTCCGTTATAGTAATGTCCCAATACGCCGAGCCGGTTATTCCGCATGGCGGTGGCTACGGTGGCTGCCTCTTTCCAGGCGGCTATTTCCTGCCATGCTGCGGTATCATCGAGTGTGCCGGTTACCTGGTAGAACTGTATGCCGGCGCGGTTAAATACATTGGCTATTTCCGGTACGGCGCATGCCTGGCAATTGGCGAGCCATTCGCCGGTCATGATACCACGATCGCCGAGGCTGTTGAACCAGTCGTAGTCAATGGCATCTACAGGTTGCAGGTTCAGGATGACCACCGGTACTTTCGCTTTTTGCACTACGGGCAGTACGGTGGCGGAGAGGGCGTAGGTAGATACGTACAGGAAAATAATACTGACATCTTCCTGTTTAAAGAGGGCAGCAGCTGCCCGCGCTTTTTCTACAGAGTCTACCAGTCCTGCGTCCAGTACGGTAACCGCGTTATCGCCGAGCTTTCCGGCGATGATACGTTGATAGCCCTCAAGCCGTTCTTTCAGTCCTTCAAATTGTGGCCAGTAGGTAGCCAGCCCTATTCCGAATAATCCAACTTTAATATTCGCCATGTCGTATGATCGTTTTTATTTCCCCGCAAGTTGTTCCACATCAAAATCACTCATCATCCCGTAGTCATAGGTATCATAGGCATTTCCTGCGGGGTGCCGTTTCACGTTCAGGAAATGCCAGGGAGATACCAGCCCGGGTCGGGGTTGATTGTGATGCGGCCCCAGGGTGTTTTTCAAACTACCGGAGATCATCACTTCTACGGTGTTGTCACCCTCCCGCATATAGGAAGAAATGTTAAGGGTATAAGGAGGTATGTCGATGATACCTGCTTCTTTTCCATTTACTTTTACCGCTGCTGCGGTGCCTTTCCAGTCGTTTAATTTTACCTGGTAGCTGTTCCGGGTGGAAGCGCGTACCTGTTTTGTATAGGCTACGCTGTGTCCGTACAAAGGCATGCCCATGGTACGCCAGCTGCCTAAGGAGAGCGGCGCTTCTTTCTGTATTTCAAAGCCTTTGTCTGCCGAAGCAAGACTAAAATCCCCGAGTATATACACGGGTTCTATTTCTGCCAGAACGCGCATAGGCGCAGCCGTTATTTCCAGCACATTATCGCCGCTTTTGGCGCGCTGGCTGATGTCATATACTGCAAATCCTTTATCCAGCCACCAACGGCCCTTTAATGGGCGTAACGCTTGCCCGTTCAGGGTCACCTGCCAGATTTCCGGCCGCTCTACCACTGCCTGCATGTTTTTGGTATCTGCACCGTTGATGGTAAAATGATACCTGGCGCTTACTTTGGTATTACGGGAAAAAGTATCCCGCTCTATGGTCTGTTGCTTAAATTGTACGGATGTATTCCAGGGATTGCCGTTACGAAATCCGAAATGTTTGAACGTAATATCTGCTGCTTTTAAAACGTGGATATCATTGTAACTGCTATCGCCTACACGAAGATCACAGAAGTCGACCGTTAGCACATTAGGAGAAAGCCGTTTGATGCTAACCGGCGAGCCTTTTACCGGCTGCCCGGTCTGGGGCGGAGTGTATGATTTACTGATGTGCATGGGTTTATCTGCCGCAAACAACAGCATGCTTCCTGCCGGTGGCAGGTCGTATTGCATGGTGATATAGCCGTTATTGTCTGTTTCCGGATAATCAACTATCTGCCCGGTGCGGAGGTCCATCAACAGCGCATCTTTTCCTTTTATGCGTACCTGTCCGCCTGCATGTTCGTGCATACTGGCGTTGGAGAGGAACAGCAGTTGTCCGTCGTCGAGCACGCGGCGGTGATGATAAAGATCGCCCTGCGTGGTATCCAGTTCCGGGAAGCTGATGGCAGGATCAGGGAGGTATTGCTGTATGGCTTGCTGGTCAGGTACGGGCATGGGGGTAAGCGATGTTTGCTGTAACCAGTTGTTGAGCGCTGTAGCAGGTGCGCCGTTGATATACCGGAGGTTTTCATACAACAATATTTTGCCGCCGGCGGCAGTATATTTTTGCAACAGCTGAAATGTGGCGCTGTCGAGATTTTCCATGCCTGGTGGAATAATAACGGTATGATAGGCCCGCTCGCCCACGATGAATTGATCCTGCGCGGTACGTCCATGATCCCTGATGATATTTTCTGATCCCAGGTCGTATTCTACCTGGGCTTTTTCCAGCCGGGTAATAAAGGCCTGGAAGCTGTTGCCTATTTCGTTTATCCGTGGATTGGATTTATCATAGTTGAAATACATCCATGCGCTGCTGGTGGGCTCCAGTATCAGTATGTCATTCTGTTGTTGTCCTCTCGACAGGGCGAGCGATAAACGGGCGAAATACTGGTTCTGTGGTGTATAATAGGGCCATACCGGGTTCTGATAGGAAAACGACTGCGGGTAATCGTATTTGCGGGCGCCGGTCAGCGTCATGGTAGCCAGGTGCTGGTTGAGGGTGTTAATGCCGAGGGCATATTGCCAATCGCCCAGTCTTTTCATATCCATGAGCGTCAGCTCCCAGCCGCCACCGCCATAGGTTTCACAGAGCGTTCTTTTTTTGCCGAGCTGGTTGGCAACGCTGGCCAGCTCCTTTACTGAGCGGATATTGCCGAACTGGGCGTTGGGACTTTGCTCGTTAAACTGGTTAAACAGCATGTCTATCGCAGGCCGCTGATGCCAGGCATACATGGCCATGTTGTCGGGGCCACAGTTAGGGCTGGGCCATCCGTGTTCCCAGTAGTGGCCGGTCCACTCCAGGCCTTTCTTTTCTGTATAGGCATACATAGGTTTTGACCAGCGGTCAATGAATAGTTGCAGCAGCGTCTGGAAATAGTTATGTCTTGTTTTTTTCCAGTCGCCGGTTTCTTCAAACAGTTCCGGCAAATGCGGCGCCAGGTCATATCCCCAGGTTTGCCGGAAGTGGGCAAACAGATCCGGCGTCCACCGGATGTTACCGCCGCCCTGCACCTCTATGTTAGGCTCGTCTGAAAAAATGCCGGGCACTGTTTTCCCAAATTCTTTTCCCACGCTTTTTTCATAACCGCTCATGGTTACTTCAATAAATTTCTCTGTTACTCCCGGCGCCATGAGGTCTACATAAGAGTAGCCGCCGTACCAGGGGGAGGTATGATAATAAGCTTTATTAAAGAGATAATAGTTGCCTGTTTTTCCCTTTTCTGCGGCCAGTTTACCGGTGATGTTAATAAATCGGCCCTGTTCTTCTTTCAGACAAATAAAAAATCGTTCAGCCGTATCCGGTAGTTGTACTGTTTTAACCAGGTGTAACATTTGTCCCTGGTTATAGGAAGACGGCATCGCAGCTGGTACATGGCCGCCGGCGAAGCCGCTGGGGTAGGAATCTTCATCATAGATCCATACATCAAGACCCAGCTGCTTTCCTTTGTCTGCCGCATGTTTCCACAGATCAAACCAGTCGTCGGAAAGATATTCCGTTACAAGCCCCGGCCGCGGATGAACAAATACACCGCCAAAGCCATGACTTTTAAATTCCGTCATCATTGAGTCAATAATGGCCCGGGTTACTTTTGTATTCCATACCCACAACGGGGCGCTGCCAAATTCTTTGTCGGGCTGCCCGAATTGTTGTTGCAGCCAGGCAAAACTATGTTGACCGGGAACCGGCCGTGGTGTGCCATTTTTCCAGGCGGGAAGTAATAACAGGGCGGCGGCTAAGAGCAACAGCCACCCGCTACGTATCAGTTTTATAAGCATAACGATTCTTTTATTATTTAAACCAGGGGAGAATGGCTCCCTTGATGAGCTGATGTCCTTCTTCATTTGGGTGATTAACCTGTGACATAAATCGTTCGACGGGCTTTCCTGCATCCAGTTGTGTTTTGAAAGCCAGGTAACTATCTGCCACGCCTATATGATATTGCGCGGCGAGTGCATTCAGTTGTGCCGCCTGTAATGCCAACGGATTATCTTTTTTTGATAGATCCACCCGCATATCGGGAGATGGTGTTAGCAGGATTACTTTTATCTTCTTTTTCAGCGCCATGCGGATCATTTTTTCCATGGCTGCCCGGGAGCTGGTTAAGCCAATGGCCTGATCATTCAGGGCGTAATCGATAAACAGTACATCCGGCTGATGGGTGAGTACATCTTTCCTGAAACGCTTTTCACCCTGTACAGAATTTTCGCCGCCAATGGATGTTACAATAATATTGATAACCGCATAGGGATACATTGTTTTTAATGATTGCAGCAACAGGTAAGGATATGCCTGTAAGGTATTTACCACCGGTGTTTTATAGTAGCCGGAGGGTACGGAGTGCCCATGGAATACCAGGTTGACGGTTTTATTGTCCGGCCATTTTTTTTCCAGGGCTGTTTTTATATCCTGCAGGTAAGTGGCCTTGTATGCCTGTGCATATCCACTAACGGATAAGCATATACTATACAACAGGAGCCAGAAACAACAATAGCTTTTTTTCATTTTTCTATATCGTTAATCAGTTGCAGAAACGTGGATCATGTGGCCGTTGCCTGAACAGTACAAATTTATTCAGAAAAGAAAAGGAGGGGGTGTAATATCTGGCTTAAAAAGTTCGTTTTTTGACACAAAAACAAAATAGTATGATTTAAGTGATTATTTTTACCGGCGAATCGCCTGAATGGTATTGCAGGAAAGAGAATAAGGTTATTTTTGACGGGAAAAACAAAGCGTCCGGATTAACTGTTTTATTAGCCATATCGTTATTTTTGATTTTCAGATAAAAATATATTCCGCTACACGAATAAGCTGTTCCGCCATGAAAAAGCATCTGAATTCGGCCATTAAGTACCTGACGATTAATGAAGATGATATCAACTGGGGACTTACCGTTACCACGGTGGCTTTTCAGTCTGTGTCCGCCAACAGCAGGTACCCGTCAAAGGATCATCCTTCCCGTTACTGGTTTAACCCGGATACGGGGAGAATACTGCAGGAGTACCAGTTGATCTACATTACGCGTGGCGCAGGTCACTTTAGTTCCAGCCATCAGAAAAATACGCCGGTGAGGGAAGGCACCATGATGCTGCTTTTTCCCAATGAGTGGCATACCTATACGCCAAAGGCGGAATCCGGATGGGATACTTACTGGGTGGGATTCCGCGGGCAGGTGGCCGATCAGATCATCCGGCACAACTTCTTTAACCGGGAAGAACCTTTGCTGCATATCGGTTTCAATGAGCAGCTGGTGGACCTCTTTAAGCAGTTGATAGAGCTGGCCAATGCAGAGCGCGCAGGTTTTCAGCAGGCCATTTCGGGTATTGCGATGCATATGCTGGGTGCGGTTTATTATACTACGAGAAATAACCAGTTCCAGGATAAAGAGATTGTTACAAAAATTGAGAAGGCGAGGTTGCTGATGCGGGAACATCCTGATGGCGCCATTGCCCCGGAAGACCTGGCCAAAACGCTGAACATGAGCTATTCCTGGTTCCGTCGGATGTTTAAGCAATACACCGGGTTATCTCCCACACAATACCAACAACAGATCAGGGCGCAGAAGGCGAAGGATCTGCTGGTAAGCTCCGGTAAAACTATCAAGGAAATTGCCTACGAACTGAATTTTGAGTCTGCTAATTATTTTACTTCTTTCTTTAAACAAAAGGCTGGCTTTACGCCAGCCGTGTTCAGAAAAAGAAGTCATAAGCCGGTAGCCTGATCAATAGCCCGGGTTATTGGGTGTAAGCTGGCTGTTTACCTGCATTTCAGAGAAGGGCAGGGAATATATCAGCCGGTTGTTATTAACCAGGTAGGCATTGCTGTTTAAGAAACCATATTGTTGTTTCATGGCTACTCCATGGGCGGTCATCACCGGAACAGCCTGACCGGTGCGCACAAGGTCGAACCAGCGGTGGTTTTCAAAGGCCAGTTCTATGCGGCGTTCATGTGCAATGATGTTGCGCAGCAGTGCAGGATCGGTTGCAGTAACAGCGGTTAAACCGCTTCTGGGCACTCTTACCTGGTTTACATATGCCAGGGCTTCGGATGATTTACCCGGTTGCTCATTCAGGCATTCGGCCAGTAGCAGCAATATATCTGCATAGCGGTATACCGGCCAGTTATCATCTGTGTTATTCACATTCGTATGTGCGTGCAGGTATTTTTTTATAAATGGCTTTCCTGTTTTTCCTGCGGGCGCGTGGTAGTTTACAATGCTTTTAATGCTTTCCGGCGCCCAGCTGCCGGTGGCATCTATGGATCCTTCTGCCACTGCGATGGAGGCATCGAGGCGTTTGTCGCCTTCCTCATATGCGTTGATCATATCGTTGGTGGGCATATTCCATCCGCCGATGTTGATATTGTTGTAATCCAGGCCGGTGAGTGGTGTGGTGTGCGCGGAGTGCGGCAGGAACAGGTAAATGAAATTACTTTGCTGGCCCTGGTTGCCCTGTTGATACTGTACTTCAAAGATCGATTCCCGGCTGTTTTTGTTGGCAGGGTTAAATACCGAAGCATAATCAGGTAATAATGCGTATCCCATCTTCGTAATATCTTTTAACAAAGGTTCCGCATCCGCATATTTTTGCTGCGTCATATATACTTCAGCCAACAGGGCTTCTGCGGCGCCTTTGGTGGCATTTCCCGGTTGTGGAAATGTAGCAGGCGCCGCTAATTTCAGGATGGCGTCTTTCACATCGGCAATGATGGTTTCATATACGGCTTCTTTGGCGGCGCGGGGAAGGAAAGCGTTTTCCGTTGTCGTTACTTCTTTCAGGTATAATGGCACACCGCCATAATAGCGGACTAAACGGAAGTAATAAAAGGCCCGCAGGAATTTTGCCTGCCCGATAATATTATTTTTAAAATCGTCAGGGAAATTGAGGCCTTCAATGCGCCCCAGTACAATATTGCTTTTTGAAATGCCGTCGTAGGCGCCTGCCCACATATCATAGATGATGCTGTTGGATTGGTCGTCCCGGAAGTTGTCAATGTTTTCCCGGTATACCAACCCGTTGCCCCTGTCGGATGGGTAAAAATCATAGAATGTATTGTCAGAGCGCATTTCAGCCATCAGGTAGTCGATGGCGAACACCCTTCTCAACGGCTGATAAGCGGCGGTGATGGCCTGAGTAAACTGCTCCTGCGTTTTAAAGAAAGTGGCGCCGGAGGTTTGATCTTCCGGAGTCAGTGAAATGAAATCTTTTTTACAGGCCATCAAACCTGCAGAAAAGCATAATATAGTCAGGATATATTTTTTCATACGGAAATTTTTAAGAGATTAAAACCTGCTGTTGATACCAAAGGAAAATGTACGCGGCACGGGATAGGCTGTTTTATCCACACCCAGTTGTGTAGCGGTTAAACCGCTGATACTTGTTTCCGGGTTCATGCCTTTGTAGCCGGTGATCACCAGGGCCTGTTGTACGCTGGCGTATAAACGCAGTGATTTTATGTACCCGCTTTTGAAAGGCAGGCTATAGCCAAGCGTGATATTTTTCACGGTGAGGAAAGAGCCGTTCACCACGTACCTGCTGTTGATAGCACGGGCCAGGGGCGTTGTTCCCGCGCGGGTGCTGGGAATAATACCATTGCCTGGATTTTCTTCAGAGCGCCAGCGGTTAGCTACTTCTTTACGCACATTAAAAACAGCATCGAGATTTTCGGTGTAAGGGTAAATACCATCTATGATATCTCCGCCCAGCGAACCGGCCATGCTAACGGACAAATCAAATTTTTTGTAGGTAAGATCATTGGTCAGCCCAAAGATGGCTTTGGGGTTAGGATCGCCGATAAAGGTGCGATCGTTCACGTCTATCTTACCATCACCGTTTACATCTTTCATTCTTACGGTACCTACCTGCGAGGTAGCATGTTTGGGCTGTGTTTCAAACTCGTGCTGGTTCATATAAACACCATCAAATACATATCCGAAAAATGCGCTCATAGGATGTCCTTCCTGGTTTCTCCAGTAATCATCATATTCGCTGGTGGCGCCGATGAATCCGGGTCTCACCATCTTAGTGATCAGGTTTTTGTTAAAGGAGATATTGAAAGAAGTGGTCCATGTAACGGCGCCGGAAAGATTCCTGGTGCTGATACCAATTTCATGGCCCCAGAATTTAGCTGCGCCCACATTTGCCAGGATGGAGCCATAGCCCGATGATACAGGGATGGGCAGGGAAAACAACATGCCGTCTGTTGTTTTATGGTAGTAATCGTAGCTGAGGGACACCTTGTCGTTAAACAGGCCGATGTCTACACCAATATCAAACTGCAGGCTTTTTTCCCAGCCCAGCTGATCATTGCCCAGCTGGCTGATGGTTTTGCCGTTAGCCAGCTGGTTTTTCAGCACGTAGTTATAGGTGCCGATAGCTGCGAGCTGGCTAAAGTTACCGATGTTGTTATTACCCGTAGCGCCATAGCTGGAGCGTAGTTTCAGGTAGCTGACGGTCGGTATCGTTTTCATGAATGCTTCATCGCTTACAATCCATCCGGCAGATACAGCGGGGAAGTAACCGTATTTACGGGCGCTGCCAAAGCGGGAAGAACCATCGCTCCTGATAGAGCCGGAGAGCAGGTATTTCCCTTTGTAGTTATAGTTGAGGCGGCCGATAGCAGATAACAGCGACCATTGGTCGGCATTGCTGGTACCGGTAACAGTGGCCGCCTGGTTTATCCAGGGGATGGCATCGTTGGGATAGTCGGTACCATTCACGATGCTGCTTTCCTGTTTGAATTTCGAGGCGGTATAACCCGCCAGCGCATCTATGTGATGATGACCCAGCTCGAGGTTATAGGTCAGCGTATTTTCACTTAGCCAGGTATAGTTGTTATAGGCAGAATAGGTGCCTTTGGCCCTTCCCGGCGGGGCGGTAAACAGGGCGCCTACTGCGGTGGAAGGGAGGAAGTACTTACGGGTTTCACCGCCCATATCGAGGTTCACCTGTGTCCGGAATTTCAGCCCTTTCAGCAATAATATTTCCGCATAGGCATTACCAAAGATGCGGGTGGTTTTATAATCGTCCTGTGTTTGCTGCAACACCGTATACCAGTTCGGGTTATTAAACATACCAAAAGAGGTAACGTTTAACGGGTAGCTGCCATCGGGATTCCGGAAAGGCACCAGCGGTGTGGATAATGCCGCTGCCTGCAGGATCTGCCAGGTGTTGTCGGTATTAATGCGGGCATTGTGTTCCAGCTGGTAGGAGGGGGCAATATTGAATCCCAGCTTCACCCGGTCGTTAGGGGTGAAGTCGTTGTTGACCCGCAGGTTAAACCGTTGAAAGCCGGTGTTCTTTACCACGCCCTGTTGGTTGAAGTAACCGAAGATCACGGTGGAGCTGGACTTTTCCCTGCCCGAGCTGAGACTTAAACTATAATTCTGGATCGGTGCATTATCGCGGATCAGCGAGTTATACCAGTTGGTACCTTCGCCGTATTGTTCCGGATGCTGGTATTCTGTGGGCACTACAGCGGTGCCGGTGGTGGGGTTGACCCAGTTTTCATATTTGATTTTATCTTCGTAAAATTCTTTTTGGAACTGTGCAAATTCCCTGGCATTCATCACATCTGGGCGGCCATGCTGAGGTGTTTGCTGTATACCATAAAATGCGTTGAGGTTCACTGTTGTTTCATTCAGCTTTGCATGCCGGGTAGTAATGAGGATCACGCCGTTGTTGGCGCGGGAACCATACAAGGCGCTGGCCGCGGCATCTTTGAGCACGGAGAAACTTTCAATCTCGTCCGGGTTGATGTTGTTGATACTGCCGGTAACAGGCATTCCGTCTATTACGATGAGGGGATCGGTACCGGCGCTTAAAGAGCCTGCACCGCGTATGCGGAAGGCCATACCGCCGCCGGGCTTACCGGTAGTTTGATATACCTGTACACCTGCTATTTTACCCTGCAGCTGTTGTGCAAACTGTGCTACCGGCATATCCTGCAGTTTTTTAGCGCTGAGTGTACTGATGGCGCCCGTTACCTCGCGTTGCTTCTGTGTGCCGTAACTGACTACCACTACTTCGCTCAATGTTTTGTTACTTCTGCTGATGGAGATGTCCAGGGCGGTATTGTCTTTTGTGACTTTAACTTCTTTCGGATCATAACCCATATGGGAAATCACCAGTGTGCTGCCGGCAGGTACTGTAAGAGAATAGTATCCCTTTGTATCCGTGCTGGCACCTCTATTGGTTCCTTTAATGGCGATGCTTACGCCAATAAGCGGTGTTTTGTCCTGGTCATCAGTGATCTGGCCTTTTACGTGGATGTCGGCGGCCTGGTAAACGGACGGAACATCCCCTGCCGCTTTAACCGGCTGTGGGAGCTGCATGCCCAGCACTGCGGCAAAACTTAGCAGCCGCATGTTTCTCCAATAGCTGCCGGGTAATAGAATTTTTTTCATAACGAGATCGGATAATTAATGAATAATATGAAATGGGAATATTATTGCTGTTGGTTGATGATGTGGAGAAAAGCCATTGACCTCAAATACAATAGTTGCACGTACAGGGCAAATCTATCAGATATATTCCCCGGCAGGGGTGAATATCTGCGCTAAAAAGTATGGAATCTGACACGGAATTTCGGGAAATGGTATACCGGGTGATGCTGGTGAAGATCTTTTTCAGTAAAGGGTTTGGATGATGTACTATGATGCCGGACTGTCATTTTTCATACTAAATACATCAATTTCTGGTATTCATCTGCCGGTATTGACAATAGGTTTGTTACCTTATCCACGATACTGATCACTATGACTACCAGACGCCATTTTCTGAAGAATACTTCCGCCGCGATGCTGGTAATGGCATTGCCGGATGTTAGCCTGCTGTATGGGCCGCAGGGTGAAGATTTTAGTTTTACTTCGCCGTATATGCGGTTGCGATTATCTGCCACTTATCCGCGGTTGCTATATTTTTCAACGGACAGCCTGGGGCAATCGAAACTGGAAAATAACCCCTTGCCGGAGCAGCAGCAGACCGATGTTGTTTTTACAAGTAAGGTGAGACGGCAAAGCATCGGCTATTATGCAGGCACAGGTAATGCGCAGTTGCCTGCCTGGGAATTTACGGCGGCAGAAAAAAAGATTGTGATCAGATCTGCTCACGGCGGAGCCATTGCCCCGCCGCCTTTTGAAATAGTGGTGGCGCAAAGAAAAAATCACTGTACGGTATTAGGGCATATGACAACAGCGCTGCAGGTGCAGTTCCCCTGCCTGCTGCATTTGCCGGGCATGGGTACTTTCCGGATCAGCTGTAATCGCCCCGGGGTTACTTTGTTTTATGATGCTTTTCGTTTTGACAGCGGCGCTGAAACCGGTGAACCCTTTGTGAAAATACGTTTTGCTCCTGCTTCGGCGGAGCAGCCGGAGCTGGTGTATACTTTAGAATCGGTGGCCGTTTATCCCGACCTGCCGGCGATCCGGGGTGATGTCCGTTTTGATGGGTATAGAAAAAACTACCTGAATATTTTCCAGCTGAACCCGCGTATACAGGCATTGGCTAATAACAGCGCCAGCGATGCCTGTACATTTACGTTGTACCTGTATGCAGAAATGGCCCGTTATACGCCGCCGTTGGCAGAGGGGCTAACAGCCATGGACCTGGTACGGAATACGCTGGAGCGTTACCTGGGCGGCATGAAGGGATACGGACAGGTAGGTTATAAAGACGGTGCCGCATGGGCCAGTGAATTTGATTCAACAGACAGTATGCCTTCCCTGGTGATATCGGCCTGTTACTATATCCTCGATACAAAAGATAGCGCCTGGGGCAAGCAGCACTACAACAGTATAAAAGACTGGGCAACTAAAATGATGCTGGCGGATAAGGACGGCGATGGGCTGATTGAGTATGGTTATTCGGGTAACAGCGGCAGCTGGGATGATAAACCATTTAAAAGACCGGCCAACTGGTGGGATACGATCGGCTTTGGCCATGCCGATGCCTATTCCAATGCGCTGGCCTATAAAGCATTGGTGTTATTAGCGGAAGTAGCCGCCATCCTGCAACAAAAAACGGATGCAGCACATTTTGCACAACAGGGTAAGCAGTTAAAGGATAGTTATTACAATACTTTTTTTAACAGTCAAACCGGCGTGCTGGCAGGGTGGAAGAGCAAAGACGGGCAACTGCATGATTACTATTTTACGTTTGTGAACAGCATCGCTGTATGTTATGACCTGCTTACAACAGCGCAGGCGGATCAGGTCATGACTACGTTAGTGAATAAAATGAAAGCCGCGGGCTTTACAGATTTTCGTTTAGGCATTCCCGGTAACCTGGTGTCTATAGCGGATGCCGACTACGCACATCACGATCCGCGATGGGGATACCAACGGTTTGGGGTATACGAAAATGGCGGCGCTTCCGCCTGTTATGCCTATTTTACGCTGCATGCGCTGTATAAAATCAACAAGCGTCAGGCTGCTGATGCGATGTTGCATCCTATGATGGAGAGCTTTAAAGACGGGGGCTTTGAAGGAAATTGCCCGGGAAGTAATATGACGAAGGATTGGAAAACCTGGAAAGGAGAATGCTGGGGATATGAAGGCTACCTGGTGGATAACTATCTCACTTTACTGGCGGTAAAAGATTATAACGGGCGCTAGCAAAAGAAGTATACGGCACAAGAGCGGCTATTAATTTTGAGCCGCTCTTGTTATTTATCTCCCGAAAATAAATTATTACCGGAAACGCATATACGCGGTATATACTGACAATACCAGCAGCAGCGCGTTAAAAGCTACTGATTTATATTCCGCCCGTTTGTAGTGAACAGGCATGGCGAGCACCATGATCAGGGCAAAGCAAAGCGCCGTTACCGGTGTCAGTGCAGGGAGTATGCCGGTGGCAGCAGGCGCAATGATACCGATGGCGCCCAGTATTTCCATAATACCTATGAAACGGATAGCAGGATAAGTTAAATTAGCCACCCCGGTTTGGCCGAGACTGATCAATTCTTCTCTTTTCCGGGATGATTTCATGACACCGGAATAAAGGAAAACGATGGCAAGGAAGCCTTGTATGATCCATAAGAGCGTGTTCATAATCATTGTTGTTTTGTTGACACAAAGATTGGAACAACCTGCATTTTTTCTTTTGACATTTATCAAATAGTAAGACCTGCGCGGATGCGGCTGAGGGTTTCCTGCGTAATGCCCAGGTAAGAAGCTACCATGCCCAGCGGTGCGCGCTGGATGATAGTAGGGTGCATGGTGATCAGGTTCAGATAACGTTCGCGTGCGGTGGAAAAATGCAGGTCATCGAAGCGCTGTTGCATCTGAACGAGGCCCTGGCTTACCAGCAAACGGCCAAGTCTTTCTATTTCGTGGTGATGATCGTAGAGATGTTGTATGTCATCCGCGCCAATTTCCCAGATGGTAGCGGCTTCCAGCAGTTCGATGTTACGGATGTCCGGTTTGCCGGTGATGAAACTAACAATAGACACGGAGAAAGTTTGTTCCACGCTGATCCAGTCTGTCACATCTTTTCCGTCTTTTATATAATAGGTTCTGGCCAATCCTTTTTCGATATAGAAAATATGACGGCAAACCTGGCCGGCTGTGAGTAATTGTGTTCCTTTCGGGAGTTCCCGTTTTGTCATAATGCCTGCAAAAACATTTTTGCTTTCGGGAGATAAAGACATGAAGGAACCAACTACGTTAAAAAAGACGTTGAGTGCGGGATCGTATTCGTGGTTGTCTTGATTCATGACCGGTTGTTTTTCCTGCATTATTTTTCCGATGCTATATTTTTATATATCACGCCTTCTTTCATCACAAAACTTACTTGTCCCATACGTTGAATATCCTGCAGCGGATCTCCTTCTACCGCTACAATATCAGCTAGTTTGCCCGGGGTGATGGAGCCCAGTTTGTCTGTTATGCCCAGCAATTCGGCGGCTTTGATAGTAGCTGATTTAATGGCATCTATAGGGGGCATGCCTGCTTCCACCATATAGGTAAATTCCAGCCAGTTTTTCCCATGTGCAAATACAGCGGCATCCGTTCCAAAAGCTATTTTAACCCCGGCTTTGTAGGCTCTGGCAAAAGTGGTTTGCAGTTTAGGGCCAATAGTCAGTGCTTTTGGGGTAATGATGGCAGGATAATAACCGGGAATTTTTGCGGAGTCGGCTGCAGAGCGGCCTGCGGTGAGGGTGGGTACATACCAGGTACCGTATTGTTTGGCCAGTGCAATCCCTTCATCGTCCATGAAACTGCCATGCTCAATAGAGGTGACACCCGCCCGGATAGCGCGTTTTATGCCTTCTGTGCCGTGTGCATGCGCTGCAACTTTGAAGCCATAATCTTTAGCTGTTGCTACAATGACGCGGAGCTCTTCTTCACTAAACTGTGGACTACTACCGTCACGGGCAACGCTCAGGACACCGCCGGTAGCCATTACTTTGATGAGGTCTGACCCGTACTTATAAGCCTGGCGTACCGCTTTGCGGCATTCTTCCGGTCCGTTGGCAACGCCATCTTTAGGGCCGGGATCTCCCATCAGATCTCTGCGATAGCTATTGGAAGGATCAGCATGACCACCGGTGGCGGAAATGGCTTTGCCTGCCGTAAAAACGCGGGGGCCTTTTATCAGCCCTGCGTTGATAGCGTTACGCAGGGAAATATTAACGCCATTAGCGCCGCCGAGGTCGCGCACTGTTGTAAAACCGGCCATCAGTGTTCGTTCTGCGAATACCACACTATGAAAGGCGTAGTCGGCGGGGTTCATCGTATATTCATCGACGAAGGCCTCCTTGGTCATTTCGCCGTCCAGGTGCACATGCATATCCATCCAGCCAGGTGTAACTGTTTGTTTGCTCAGGTCTATCACCTTGTCCTGCGGCGTACCGGTAACAAAACCTTCTTTCACATTGGTAATGCGGTTGCCATCGATGATAACAGAAACATGCTGACGGGCATTGTTGCCGATACCGTCTATCAGCGATCCACAATGTAAAATAACGGATTGTGCATAAGTGGTGCAAAGACTGCATGCCAACAGGGCGATGAGTATGGGTTTCTTCATAAAATATTTTTGGATATAGGTTGATGGATTCGCGGTAAATGAATAACAATATAGTTGTTTTCAGGGAGAATTGTTAATGGTTAGCGGTAATAAAGATCATTGGCGGAGTACTGATGCACTTAGTTTATGGTCGGAAGGAGGTATTAAGTAAGCGGAGAAGAGAAAGTAGGAAGAAGTATTTTTCTCCCGCATAAAAAATTTAAACGCAGATACAATGCGTAGTAAAACTTGAATTTTGTTAAAGAAGCAGTAAGAAAAGAGGAAGTGAATACTTCAGAAATAATTGAGCAACGAATGTACTCCATATGCACTCGCAATTATTTTTCTTTTTTCAGACAGTTAAATTTTGAGTGTAATTATTTTTAATATAATTCGTGATGTTGTACCCAAATTCAAGTATCGCTGCATGCAGATGTAAATTGTTTGAGACACCCTGCTTTAAACCACCCCATTATTCCTAACCACCCCGCTTTTTTCTAAAAGTACCGGATCGCAGAATGCCTTGTTTTTTAATTTCATAACTATGAATTTCTTTTAATCACGTACCCTCATCCTTTGTGCTTGTTGTGGTTCCTGTTGCAGCTACTGCAATGAGAAGCAGAGCAGGTCAATCAGCGCGCTGTATAATCGTAGTTTGCTGAAAAGGAGCCCTATTGCATAAATTTTTCCCTCAAAACCCAACAGGATATATGATAACAGATGTGATTTCGCGGAGAGCGGAAGGGCCTACCATGGCATTTACTATAAAGGAACAGGTAGTTTCCGAAACTGTACTGAAAACATATAAATACCTATTAAACAGAAAGGGTCAGTTTATTTCGCCTGTTACCATCGGAATGACCTTTGGCATTCATTACCGCTATGCTGCCGGCTGGGCAACGGTACAGCTATTGGAACTTATGAAGCTTAAACTGGTGGAAAAACGGTATCAGTTTGGTAATCATCAGCCCGTCGCTTATGGTATACCAGATCCGGACAAGCATTACAACCAGCTTTTTTTACAATAACATTCACCCTCTTAATATCCCTGTACCTATGAAAATCAAACGGACAACAGGCGATGCGCTATCTGTTGAACAACGCGCGCATTTTGACAAAGTATGGCTGGAGCTGGCGAAGGAAATTACCATTAAAAATCCTTCCCTGCCCGAACCGAAACTGCTGCCCGTTTTTGGCAGGGCGGCCGCCGCAAAGAAAGCCGCTAAACAGGTAACAGACTGGCGCCTCAAAGAACAGTTGATCCAGGAAGAATCGTTCGTAATGCGATTGGAATGCAGGATTCCGGTTACCGGAAAAACAACGCTGCATACCATCATCCTTCAGCTAAACAGGAGCATTCAATACCAGTTATTGCCGGTGGCCGGTACCCTGTTTCCCGACCGGGACCAGGCTTATACCTTTGCTTTTGAACAAGGGGTTGCCTGGCTGAAACTTGGCCTGTTGCGTGCCTTTGACGCAGCAAAGTTTACCACCACCCTCAAAAAGAAAAATATTCCCTACCAGGTGGATATGAGCCGTTTTTTTGAGTTCGGGGAAAAGGAGCCTGTGATGCCCCCGGATGCGCCACCGGTACAGATTGAAAAACGGGTAAGAAAAAGACGACCCTATGCAGCAGCCAACCATAAAGATCACCGCTTCGGATATCTACAATAATGAAGTACTCGATGTAACCACCCGTTTTCATCATTTTGATGGTAAAGCATGGTATGGGAATATTATGATCGATACGGAGCGGGAAGGGGAGGTAAAACTAAGCGGGCGGCATGAGTATAACGACTACCAGGAGCAATACGGATTTATTTTGGTGGATGCCGGATAGCAGATCGAAAGTTTGCGTTTTTCGAAGAATAGTTTCCTTTTTAAACATTTTAAATGAGTATTAAAAGAAGTATATATGACACACTGGATAAAAGTCTGAAAAGAGATTTTGTGGTTGGTTCATTTATCGGCTGTATTATGGCTATCGTTGGGTTGTTTAGCTGGGGAATCCATAATGAAGTACAGGTGATCGAATGCAATGAAAGGTTTGCGGCATTTGCACTGGATTTGCAGCACAAAACCCAGCTGAAACTGGATGAGAAGAATAAAGAGATCGATAGTCTGAGGTTACAGGCAGCACTTGAGTTAAAAAAGGTTACTGAGATTCGGAAGAAGATAGAAAACCAGATTAAATACAAGACAAAGTAGTAATGAAATTAATAGTTGTAATAATGTTGTTCCTGGTCACAGTAAGCAGTGCTCCTTTGAGTTTGCCTGATACAGATTATGATCACGAGGTATTTAAACCCATCGATAGCATGATTGTAATGAAGGCCAATCAGCATCTTCAGCAGCTGGATACAGCGATTAACCAGCTGCATACCGCCAGCAGGCAATATGATGCCATAAAAAGAATGATGATCGACTCCAAACTTGATTAGCTATTTACATGATAAAGTATCGGATGCTGTTACCCATTTTGTTGACCTGCGCCTGCAGCAATGCCAACCGGAAAATGCAGCAGTCAACCATTGACAGGAAGGAGCATATAACAGTAACGGATAAAGCAAAAGTCATCGTCACAACGGAAATTGACACGACGATAGTGATACCGGCGGATTCTGCACAGGTAAGCATCCCGGTGGGAGCTGGTTCAAAGGATAGTATACTGACCGGCCGTGTGGTTAAGAACGGATTGGATCTGCTGGCAGTGTACAATAAAAATACGCAGACGTTTACTGCCACTGCACATGTGAGTGCGCAAAGCATCCCGCTGAAAGCCACACAAACCACTACCACAACCAGTGAAGCAGTGATGGTTCAGCAGTTGGATAGCAGTGAAAAGAGTAAGAAGCAACAGGTGAACAGGCAGGGAGTCCTGTTGTGGCCGGTAGCAATACTGCTGGTATTATTAGCGGCGATATATTTTTTATGGAGATGGTGTAGATTTATAAAATAACAGCAATGATCACAGCAACTGAATTTGAAAGATCCGCCCGTATTATTGGCTGTGAAACAGCCGTGATCAGGGCGGTGGCAAAGGTAGAATCAAATGGCGCAGGATTCGATGCACAGGGTAAACTGAAAATACTTTTTGAGCCGCACGTTTTCTGGAAACAGCTGCAGGCACAGGGAATTGATCCCGACAGGCATAAAACGGCGTATGCGGATGTATTATATAAGGAATACCGGCAGGAGCATGGTCCGTATAATATTCAATGGCAGAAATTGAACCGGGCCAAACAACTGCAGGAAACCGCTGCCTTGCAAAGTGCCAGCTATGGCATGTTCCAGATCATGGGATTCAATTTTAAGGCGGCGGGTTTTACGAATGTGTATGCCATGATCAATGCCTTTACCATCAGCGAAGACGAGCAACTGAAAGGATTTATCAATTTCATTGTAGCCAATAAACTGTCTGCTGATCTGCGCGAAAAAGATTTTACGGCTTTTGCCCGGAAGTATAACGGGCCTGCTTATGCAAAAAATGCCTATGATGTAAAAATCCGGCAATACTATCAGCAGTTTGCACAGGAGGTTACCAAACGGTAGAAAGATTGAATTATAATAAATACAAAATGATGCATAAGTTAACGTTTTCAGATGCGGAAAGAAGTATCGCCGTTACAATGGAAACAACATTGAAAGATCCGCTCAACCTGGATGAACAGTTTTATCTGCAGGCAGTTAAGTCGGTCGATTCCTACCTGGAGCAGGAACTGTTTTATTGCTGGAACAAAGGTGTGCCATACACCCTCAACGAGATGATTTTTTTTACTGTCAACAACAGGCTTACCCTGAAAATATTTGACGAAACCGGGTTGGAATTAATTGCGCAGTATCATAAAAATGCCGTCGCATAAAATGAATAAAAAAAGTAAAAATAAATTACAAAGGATTTGTTTTTCGGTGAAGATGTTTTAACTTTGTATGTATCAAAGATTGTTAGTTAACCTATCCGGTTTAATCCTTTATAACCATTACCAATTCATTGTTTCAGATACTTTGTTTTAATTAATACCCGCACAAAGGCTGATGATCGGATTCAATTTTACCAGTACCATGACAGATACCCTAAATATCATTCCTGAGGTAGTTATTTTAGATAGTTTAACGAAAGGGTTGGCGTATATACGCGATAATTTTCACGCCAATGCGGAAGCGGACACTTATCTTTTTAAATTACTGAACGGTATGCAGATTGGCAGTTATAATTTTTATGAACAGGCCAAGCTGTTGTTTGTAAATAATGAAGATAACCCCCGGCGGCTGGCCCTGGATTTCGAGTTTAAATTCGGCGAAATAAAAGCACCGTCGATTGTGGTTCCAGCCACTACGGAGATGCCAACGGCCGGTGGTGAGTGGCTCTCTATGGGACAAGGGTTTTTGTACCCGCAGGATTTCGGTATGCAGGGTCCGCTGCCAACCATCTATACCCGGAGGAAAAAGGCCATGGTAACGCTGGGGATTTTGACCGATGACGGAAATGAACTATTGATGCTATATCATCTGCTCAGTGGTGTTTTATTATCCATGCAACTGCATTTGAGTTTAAAAGGGCTGGAACAGTTGACCGTCGGCGCCGAAGAAAGTAAATACTTTAAAGAAAAAAGCTCCCTGTTAAACAAGGCATTACTGCTTAGTTTTGAATATAATTTCAGCAGTGTGGCCGTACCGGCAGATAATGAGTAGTAATGCTCCCTTGTCAGGCGCCGGTAAACTATAGAATGGCTATCGCTAAGTAACCCCCTGTGAATATACCTGGTATTTAATTTCAGTTTAGAAAGATCGCTTCATACATCTTATTGTAAAGATTGCTATCATTATTGATTAGTATTTTTAATGGCAACAAAAATTAATATTAATGGAAAGCTTACGTCACTGCCCGGCGTATACGCAATTACCAAATCTGGCATTGTAAATCCTCCTACCAATTTGTCTTATGGCAACATCGTTATCATTGATGACGGTATTGGTGCGGGATATGGCGCTGGCGCCGGCTCATTAGGCACTGCAAAACAGGGCGCGGACAGTATCTATGAATTCAACTCACTGCAGCAGCTGAGGGATTTCGTAAAAGGCGGTGAGCTGTGGAACCTGGCTTTGCCTTTATTTAAGCCTGCCCGGTCCGGAGCAGAACCTATCAGCGGCGTAAGCAAAGTGTTTTTGATTCATGCAAGGGCATCTGCACCTGCCACGATCCTGCTGGAACTGAAGAATGGTACACTGGAACTGCAAACAGTCGACGAAGGGCTGAATGCCAATGGTGTGAAATCTGGCAGTAAACTGGCCAGTGGTTATGCAGCCAGGCTTTCCAAAGGTATCCTCGATAAGGACAAGTACGTATTGTCTTTTTATCATGGCTCCTATAAAGGAATGGATACTTTAAACAATGTGCCGTTTGATGGTATCGCCCTGGCAGATACAAAATCAGCCGTGGTAGTATCTTCCCCGGAAGTGGCCACAATACAGGAACTCGCTGCGTGGATGGCATCCAATCCGTCTTTTAAAGCAGGTTTTGTATTGAAAAGTTCGAGCACTACCACCACCGGTGCACTTGCAGCAGACGATCTGACCAAGTATCCTGATTTTGTACTGGCCGCCGGCGCTACAGAAAGCTATACGCCGGAAGCATTCGATGCAGCGCTGCAAACCATCAACAGCCTGGACTTTACCTTCCTGTTCAGCACGCAGTATGCGGATAATATCAAACATCCGAACAACGTTAAATTACTGGACTTCCTGACCAGTGGTGACTCTAAGTTTGAACGCTTCATGGTAGCAGCAGCCCAGGCCGACAAAGCAGGTTTTAATACCGGTGAAAATGCAAGTATTGCCGCAGCGCATTATTATAACTCCGATAAGGTAATACTGGTGCATGGCGCAGCCAAACTCACCACGCCTACCGGGTTTAAGCTGGTAAGCCAGCTGTATAAGGCCGCGGCGGTATTGGGCCGTATCGCAGGACTTTCCCCGCAAACGCCAGCCACCTTCAAGCGTATTGCTATCAACGGTGAAATACATAAACTGGATGACGCGGAACTGGAACTGGCTAATATGAGCGGTTTGCTGGTTACCCACTACGATTACGAACTGGATGATTATGTAATTCTGCAGGGTGTAAATACGTTGCAACGTAATGATTACCTGGTGAACGAAGATGGTAGCTCTCCCAGCATCGCAGTAAAGCGTATTACCGCACAACTGAATAAGGAAATCGTGGTAAACGCCAAGCGTAAGTTCTTTGGTAAAGACAACGCAGGGCCTAACCGTAACACCGTTACCGAAGCAGACCTGAAAGCATGGCTGGAAGGTTTCCTTCAGAGCAAAACAGCTACTGCGCTGACAGATAACCTGATCATTCGTTTTGGAAGCGTAAGCGCTACTGTTAGTGGTGATAACTACTATGTGCAGTATGAGTTTGTTCCCAACTTCGAAGTCAATAAAATAGTGGTAACCGGTGTTATCCTGGAAGCCTAAACAACATTGTTCCCCGATCGAAGATTGTGATTTTGCATATACATTTTATTAATGGCAGAAAAGGTTTTTACTGGAGCTATTGCTTTAATTAAAAGCGAAGGAGAGGTAATCGGTTTAATGCGTAACATTACCTGTACCGAAAATATCAAGAGATTACCCGTACGTGGTATCGGAACTATCCTGGCATCTGAACAGGCGGTAACGGAATGGGAAGGAACGCTGACCTGTGAGTTCATGGAAGTAAGATTTGACAAAACGGGCATTAAGAATGCCATCAGAAGAGCATTCCCCAACATCGGATCCCAGGTCCTGAATGACGGTTCCTCTTTTGAAGATCAACTGGTGCTGGATGCCGACGGCGTACAACTGGATATTTTTAAAAAGATCACCGATGTAGTAGATGCACAGGGTATCATCAAACCTAAGCTGGTACCTTACGCCAGCGTTAAAAACTGTTTGATTGAATCAGATAGTTTCACTATCGCCGAAAGCGCCATCGTTGGTCATAACCAGTCTTTCAAATACTTAACCCCTATTACCTATATCCAATAACCCGCACACTGTGCAGGCAATAACGATTGATTTATAATTTCAAGTTTTCAGCATGAACGAAATAAAGAACGAGCAAAGAATGCCACAGAAATCTGTTACCGTTAAAATAGGGAATAATGATTATACTATTTCCTATCCGAACACCGGTCAAATGATTGACATTGATATTTTAAAATCTCAATTTTCAAGCGGTAATTATGAGAAGCTGAAGTATAGCTATGACAGCGGTTTTGTAAGAAGTGCCGTCACCATTGATGCAGTAGCCATTTTTAATGTGATGCTGCCCCAGCTCAGGGATGACCTGACGGTGAAATCACTGTTTGCACTGGATCGTGAAAAGATGGATGTTATCCTCAACGAATATGTAGCGAAAGTGGTTCCCTGGATGGAAGAATGGGAAAGCATTTTAAAGAAACCGCTTGATAAGTAATTATAAATGGCACATCCTTTCTCGGATAACTTGAGATCATATATCATAAGATGGAATAATCGTTATCCATTGGATAGATGGTATAGGCGTAAATATCAAATAGGATTTGGCACAGCTGCTCATTTAGAGCTGTGCCAAATCAATATCCTCCTGGAATATCTCGAGGAAGAAGCATTCAAAGCCGCCGAATTATTCCACTTTAATGAGAAGAAGAATGAAAAAGAATTGAACGACGGTATCTGGATCAGAGACAGAGTAGATCTCCCGGCAGAGGATAAACTATTTGATCAGCTGTCCAATATCGATCTAAACACTATTCAGTATTAATCTTATGGCTGGAAATATTAATGTTCAGGCCCCGGGTGGCAGTGGAGCAACTGACCTGGCAAGTTATATAGAGAAGTTACGTCAGGCTGCCAACGACACCAACAAGAAAATGTTGGAAGACGCGAAAGCTCAAACGGATGTAGCAAAGGAACAAATAAAGCTGGTAAATGAACAGATAGAAGTGCTGACCCGTAAAAATGCCCTGGAGGCAAGGGCGGCGCAGCATCTGAACGAAGAACGGCGCAATGATAAACTGGCAGCTGTTGACAAACGGCAGCAACGGATGGTGGAAAGCATCGAGGCAGGACGCGCTTCCGGTAAATACACCAATAAGGAAGCAGATGCAAAAATAAAAATGGCGGGCACCAATGCCGACAAGTCCAGGCAGAAGATTGAAAAACAGGCGGTAGAACAGAGCAAGCAGATAAGTTCCGGTGCTGCGGAAAATGATATGCTGGTGCGCATCATGCGGGAGAACATGGAGGCGGTTAGAAACGCATCCGAACAGCAGATTGCCCAGATGGCCAGGGGGGATGATTCAATTGTACAGGCGCTCGACGATAAACAGGCAGAACTCAATCAGCTCTCCAACAGGGCTGCCACTGAACAAAACAATGAAGGCAAATTTGAAAAGCGATATGCCTTTTTTAAGGAACATGTTTTTGACCAGGTAACTAAAGGGGTATCTACACTCACCAACAGCGAAAACGGCTATGATACTATCAAGGATGGTTATGAAACAGGCGGAAAAGTAGTTGGTGGCGCACTTGGTGCAGTAGCCGGGTACTTTATGGGCGACATCAAAGGAGGAGCGGAAATTGGCGCTGAAATAGGCGGTGGCATTATGGGTGCTGTTGGCGAAATGAAACAGAAACAAGCCATTTACCAACAGGATCTGCTCGCGGAAACAAATAAATTTTCCGCGCTCGGAGGCAATAGCGAAGCCGTAGTAGTGCCCGATCTGTCTAAAGTAGGAATAGATCGTATTGGTGCGGCGCAGCTGATGACAGAAGTCGCCAAGCACACCGGCACGGTGGCCAATGCGGGCAAGAATGCCGCCGACATGGTATATGCCAATAAGGCCTACGGCGTAGAAAATGAAAACTATTATAAGCTGCTGGATATACAGGGCAGCAACCCGGAAAATAAACAGAACGCGGCAGCCCTTCTTGGGGGTATCATGGCCAGGGGGGTAGACAGTGGCATTTTTAAGAAAAATGATTATGCAGGGTTAAACGATTTCCTGGGGAAATTTTCTACGTTGCAGCAATCCTTCCTGCAGGCGCAAACCAATGTATCCACCGGTGTTACGATGGATATTATGAGTCGGTTTAACAGCGTTGGGGGCGAATTTGCGGTGGGCGACTCCCGCAGTATGGGCAATATTGCTGCGGTACAGGATGGGCTTACCCACCCCGGATCCGATAGCATGAAAGCGCTCTCGTTTTTAACGCTGCGTAAACTGAATCCCGGCGCCGGCATGTTCGATATCATGGAAATGCAGGAACAGGGGCTGTCTGGCGAACACGGTATGGAGTATCTTCAAAAGATGCTGCAGTATTCACACAACGCCAGCGGCAGCGCCGATTATAACAAAATGGTGCTGAAGAATATGTTCCCCAACCTGTCGGCCAGTGCTGTTCGTAACCTGTACGATAAATACGACGGATCAAAGCCTATTAAACGGGAAGACTACCTGGAAGCTACTTCGCTTGAAGTAAACGCTCCCAAAGAGGCTGCGGAAGCCAACACCACCACCAAGGAGCGTAATGCAGCGGAAGCAAAAGACGCATTGCTGAAATCCACCGCGGAAGCAATGGAGAAGATGGGAGAGTTATCGGCCAACGCCATAAAAGAAACATTGAGTGGCGCTACAATAGAATTGAAGGATGGAGTGCTGACCGTTCCGGCACGAGGCGGTGGATCAATTGCGAAAGGATCCGGCGCCACTACTCCGGAAGCCTATAAAAACAAACAGTAAAGCAGACCGGTAAATTCTCATGGAAAACTAACGGATAGTTGTTTTACCCCAAAAAAAACAAATGGATAATCAAATAATATACCTGGTTACACACACTAATCCGGAGCTGAAAACAGTGGGTGAGTTTGTAAACGAATCTTCTTCTCCCGCCTTTGCATACGTCAATAATATTGATGCATTCCTGGCCATAAAGGATAGAAATGGTGTCACCAATAGAGAGGCTATCCTGAGAAAACATGTAATCACCAGTGTAAGGGCGGCCAATGAAAAGAAAGCAGGCAAAGATATTTCGCTGGTGGTGGGTACCAAACTGGCCGTGGAAGCGGATAAAATAAACCGCTGTACCTTGCTGACGGAAGGGATAGAAGTAGTCAGCAACGATATCACTTTCTTTAAAGCGGATGAACTGGCCAAACTGGAAGACGATATCCGTTATCGTCCGGTAGATACCATTAAACCAATGGACGGCCAGGAAGCGCTGGGAGTGGCCCAGGTGCAGTACCCGGGTGTTACCGTGTGGATATGGGCCAAAGCATTGTCCGACCCGGGGGATACTTCAAAAAAAGGAAAGATATTCAACGTAACCCCCTATCTCACAAAGGCGGCTACCAATGTAACAAAGGAAGGTGGTGGACACTTCCAGCTTTCACTGGCGCCTGTCGTTTGCACGCTGGAACATTCAAAATGGGTGCTGAAAGAAAACGAGGTGATACAGTATGTGGATAACGACTCGCTGGAACCGAAACAGTTTTTTAGTTTCAGCAATCTATACAACGACATATACAAGGAAGACGATACCAACCATCAGCGCAACGCTTTCTTTTTTAATAATGTGATCAGTTCAAACGACCTGGTATTTATCCGCTTTGAAACGCTGGAAATGGAAAAGGATCAACGCAGTGAAGACACTGTCAGTGATTTCATAGACCCCTCCGGCTTGCCTGGCCGCATTTACGATATGATAGGACTGGTGGATAAAGTGAACATCCATATCAGCCCTGCGAATACAGATGTAAGTATAGATATCACCGGCCGCGACCTGTCCAAACTATTTTATGAAGATGGTTGTTATTTTTTTCCGATGGAATTTACCAAGGGAAAGCTGGCGCAGCCCGGATCTGCCTCGAATGACGATCCGCTGATGAAAAGGGTATCGAATGAAACAGGGCTGGCTTACCTCGGGCTCTATTTTGCCCAGCCACTCAATAAAATATTTCAGTTCATCATACAACAACTGGCCAATGTCAGCATCGTCCCTGATGAGCTGTTCAGCAGCTACGGCGACAGAAGAAATTCGCGTTTAAACCTGCTGCCGGAAAATGTAAAAAATAACGCGGATCTCAGTCAGCGACTGGAAGGCATAGAAAAAGAAGTAAAAGATATTATTAAAGACATACGCCGCCAAAGCGGCAAAAAACTGGAGAAAGCGGAGGATGAAGAAGTAAAGGCCAAAGAGATATTTACGGAGTTAAAACGTTTCCTCCAGTTTATCCGCGATCAAAAAACGAGAAAGGTCTCCAATAATGCTACCACCGGATGGAAGAAACAGGCATATCCTTATCCGGGGGCTGCTACGGAAGATGTAGCAGAAGACATGCTGACCAGGTATATGGTGGACAATATGTACGGATTCAGGTATGAACGACCCACCTTCACGTCGTATTATACCGACAAATGGATTCCGCTGATCGACCGTTATCTCGACGAGTTGTCCGGCAGCTCCAAATATAAACCGGAGTATACGGAAGGAACAGCCAAAGGGATCTGGCAAATAGTGAAGCTGCTGGTAGATGAAGAGGTAAGTGGCCGTCGGCTGATCGACAGTTCTATTTCCAATGCTTCCGGTAGCCTGATCAACCTGTTTAAAAAGGTTTGCCAGCAGCCGTTTGTGGAATACCATATGGATACCTATGAAGACATGTTCTTCATTATGCTGCGTAAGGCGCCGTTCGACAGGAGATCCGTTTTAAGCGCATTGAAGGGCGAGGTAAGAACAGATAACAAAGCAGAAACAAGACGCCCAACCATCGTTAACATCCAGGCGCCGGACGTATTGAATGAAAGCCTGGAATTTTCTGATACACAGGCGATTTCCTGGTACCAGCTGATTCCAAAGGCTACCATATTCGGACAAACGGATCAGCTGAGCACCGCCATGCTGCCTGCGTTGTATTTCCAGGAGTACGCAGCGCTGTTTGGTTCCAAAACCATGCAGCTCACGCATAATTATATGCCCAGCACGGCGCTGAACCCCACCACCAGCCAGGAGCTAAACATCGTGCAGAAACAAACAGTGCTGGACCTGAAGTTTATGATCGAGTCTACCGCTTATTTGCCATTTACGAGAAGCGGCACTATCGTCATTAACCGCGACCGACGTGTGAAGGTGGGGAATTTCATCCGGTATAAACCAACAGGGGAAATATTTTATGTAGACGCGGTACAACACAATTATGCCATCGCGGAAAATACTATCGACGCTTATACTACTATCCAGGTGAGTCGGGGTATGGTGGAACAGCTTATTTACGGCGTGCCTGTTGAAAATACCGCCGGCGCTGATACCTCCGGTACCATTGCTTCTTATTTTAATATTATAGAAACGATATCGGAGGCCCAGTACAATGACCTGGAAAAGGAAGCCGCCAAAAAGGCTGCGATGAATAAACCAGTTACGCCGGCGCCTGCACCGGCCCCAAAAGCAAAAGATGGTATTGATCTATCGAAGATCCAACCGGAACCGGCAAGAAGGGATCATACCTATGTGCGGCCCCCGGTGGTGCCTGAGCCCAAGGCGGCGGAAGCATCGTCTGCCGGTCCGGCAAAAACAGCTGCAACCCCTGCGGCTTCTGCTGCACCGCGGTCGAGCGACCAGGTGGGGCAGGTTCGCAAACAATCGCTGGATGCTAACAACGATATCAGCGCCAGTGCCATTGCGGGCTATACAGAGGCGATCTGGAATATTTTCAGCCGGTTTATAAAGGCAATTAACCAGCAGGGGTATTGGGTGCATGTAGGTCCCAATGGAGGATATCGCACCGCGGCACAACAGGCGCAAATGAAAAAGAACAATGGTAATAATGCAAAGGTGGGTAAAAGCCGTCATCAGCAGGGAACGGCCATTGACCTGAATATCAGGAGCAAAACCGGAGGTGGATACATTCTTAAAAATGATCCTGCGGAAAAATGGATAGCAACAGGCGTACCGCGGATCGCCAGGACCATGGGCATCCAATGGGCAGGTGGCGCCAAAGACGGATCAGATGATGGTACGTTTGGTAACTATAGAGACCGTGTACATTTCCAGTTAACGGATACCGCGTTGAATAGTATGCCTGACGATCCCATCGCCAAACTGATAGCAGGTTCCGTACCGGCGAACGAAATAGTCACACCCGCAGATACCACTGCTGCCGCAGGGATTAACAAGGAGCAGGTAAAGCCGCCCGATCAGGGCGTGGTGGACCTGGAAGAAGTTTTCAGTCACTTTAAAGTGAATAAAGCAGTGTTCAACTACTTCGTAAACAGGCTCCAGTTAAACCCGGCATTCCAGAAGGAGGCGCAAGCCATCTATGCCAACAATGATATGAGTGAACCATTTTTTGTACCCAATATCATTGCGAAAAAAACGTCAAAATAATCGCATTACATTTTATAACTGATATGTATACACTAGGAAGAACACCGCTGCATGATTTTAAATATATGGTTGGCATTGCCTACGTGGCATTACCAAACGATCTCGACAGGGATACGTATATCAGGGACTGCTATCAGAACTATACCCTGAGCGTATGGGGAGAAGATGGCAGTTTTATGAAAAGACTACCGGTTACCCCTGAAGTACTCAACTTTATTGAGTTCCCCGTAAGTCCTAAGGAATTGGGGTCTCCGGTGGTATATGTTACGGAGGAAACACAAAGTCAACCCATCATTATCGGGCGGTTTGCCACTACCAATAGCCTGGGACATATGCAGGAAGCGGAGTTTAAGCTGACGAAAGATTATGATCAGTCACATGTCGAAATTCAGGGTTCCCCGAAAACAAACAGCCTGAGCATCAACCTGCATTCAGGTCCGGCGGCGGGTAATATCCTGGTCAATCTGACCGGTGATCAGAACGGTCAGTTCCAGGTGGCAACACATGGAGATGTGGTATTCAATACCTCCGAGAACGTGAAGTTATTACAACAGGGCTCTTTTAAAACAACTACGGTCGACAGGGAAGCCGCTGAAGATGACGACAGCAAAGATGCTGTATTTGAACAGCTGCCGGGTGAACACCGCATAAAAAATAATAAGCTTACCATCAATGAAGGGGAGGAACCTTTTGTATTGGGGAATAAACTGAAAGCATTTCTCTCTGATTTAATTGATGAAGTAAGCAAATGTACCGTTAGCACGGCCATCGGTCAACAGCCCTTACTGAATGCTGCACAGATAGCAGCCTTCAAAAAGAGAACAGATGAGTTTTTAAGTATCGTTGCCTATATCAATAAATAGATTATGCCACTGATCCCCAATAAGCTGTTTAACAGCATGAAAGCCCATCTTCTTAAAACAAATGAGAAGAAGCAGGAAGATGTGACGGTTTCCATTGAAGCACATTGCAAGCAACTGGAGCAGGATGTTTACAACGCCATCAAAAGTATCACAATTGTAATACCAGCCGGCGCCATCATTGTACAAACTTCTCAGGGTCCCGCTGCTAATGTTTCGCAGATTGTTTTAGAATCAACCGTGAAATAAATGAGTATAGAAAATGCCCGGCAAAGACGGGATAAACTAATCGAAGAAGAAGGCAAAGTTTCTTTGAACGTGCGTTATCCCAGGGAATTCGAATATTATGTTTGCGCCTTTGAACTGGTTAACGGTAAAGATAAAACGCTGCGGTATTTTATTTTTCCCGTAATGCCTTCCAGTATTGATGAATCACAACCCCGTATCTCCAATATCAAAAAAACAGTGGGAGGTATAGTGGCACTTTCCAATACCACCTTTACGCCGATAGATATTACGCTGAGTGGAAACTTTGGCAGAAAGTTCAGGATACTCCTGGGCGCTGATTACACTGATCTTGCCTCCGCGGTAAAGATCAGGGACGGGCAAACGGAGGGCAACAGCCAGGAAGATGAAACCGCTACCATTTTTGACGAGCGGGTGAAAACCGGTTATGGCTGCCTGAAGATCCTGGAAGAAATTATTGCCGAAGCAGATAAGGTAGACGCGCTGGGACCACGCAGGTTGATATTCTATAACCTGGCCTTTGGTAACAGTTATATCGTTAAACCTACTTCGTTCAAAATATCTATGAATCAGGATTCCAATATGATCCATAATTATAGTCTTTCGATGAAAGCGATTGCCCCTTTGGATGCGGTAACCAAACCGGATAAACTGAAATCCAGGTATAGCAGGCTGCAACTGGGTACGGTAGGAGAGGAGCATATTGACGCATCGGAACATTCCCTGAAAGAATCGTTATATAAAGATATTGCCTGATGATCAGATTTAACACATTACAGGAATTTCAGCAGATAACCGGGAAAAATATAAGCGAGTTTTTCCAGAAAGCGCTTAATTTTTTTAGCAATGACTACCGGTCGTTGTCGGCTTACTATGCGGGAAAAACATCCTCCATAAAAAGTGATCCATTCGCCAGGTTAGCGGAGCTGGAATCGCTGTCCCAGGTTTTTTTTGCGGCATTTCATGCCCACGCGCCTCAGCTCACCAATGTAAAATGGTGGTATCTGCTGGAGGAACTGGAAAACATCGATAACCGCCTGAGGATGATCCGGAACATTCATCGCTGGGCAAGATCTTCCCGGTCAAATGTTTCTTACCTGAAGAATATAGAACTGGATTATACGATGCCCGCAGGGCAAACACTGGAGCGCATTTCGCGGGACATACTGGAAAGCAGCAATCCACAGGATGAGTGGACGGACATTGCCCTGAGAAATAACCTGCGGGAAGAAGACTATAGTGCCGACGGCGGGGTAAACCTGAAACTTACCAGCCCGGTAAATAACAGGAATATACAGGTGGCTACCGTAGTTGATACCATGCAGGGGAAAAGTATGCTGGGAAAGGATTTGCATCGGGGGCTGCAATTTGTGGATAACGACCTGAGGTGTTTAGGTTATGATGAAACCGTATACCAGAGTGTGGAGATCCTGGCCTGTCTGAAAAAGAACGATAATCCGCATGCGCCTTCCGACGGTTTGCAAAGTGCTGTGATTGTAGGCGCCAACCGGGCATCCTTAAATTTCCCGATTATCGTGCGACAGCTCTCCGCCACCTTTGCAACGGACGATACCCTGCAGGACTTTGCAGTAAACGAAATAAAAGTGGTAGATGATAACCTGTTTATCAGCTACCAGGTGAAAACAAGATTGAATGAAACGATTGACGGCAGAATTTTAATTTAGTATGGCACTGGACATTAAACCATCTACTTCTATTGAAAGAAGATTGTTATTCCTGGAAACTCTTTTGAATACTACGGATAAAGTAACCAAAATAGCGGATAACTCTGTATTGTCAGGCATCGCTACCGGTATCGCAAAAATTGCAGGTAAGGGAGAGAAGGATATTATGCTGGCGTTAAGTCAGTTATTTCCTGATTCGGCATACAGTACACAACTGGACCAGGTAGCAGCGAATTTTGGCGTGGCGCCCCGTATGGGAAAGCTGGGCTCCTCTACTTATGTTAGGGTGATGGCTACCCCGGGTACCGCGTACTATGCCGCCATACATTTCCCGATTTCCACCGCCGGTATCCGGTTTGAATTTGAAGAAAATTTTACCGTGGGCACTATGGGATTTGTATACGCAAAGGTACGCAGCATCGACAAAGGCGCTGCCGCGAATGTAGACCCGCTGACCATCACGAGAATATCTCCCGCACCAGCCGGTCATATCAATATCATCAATGAAGTGCGGGCCGACTTCGGCCGCGATACGGAAAGCGATGAATTTCTCCGGATCCGTATTAAAAACGGCGCCAACATCCTGGCAAGAGGAACGCTGGCAATGCTGGAACAGGTGTTTATCGCCATCAATCCAAAAATATTAAAAGTGTTCCACTACGGCAGCAGCAGCGCCGGTAAGGTAGTCATAGGCATCGTTACACAGGATGGATCCCTGCTCACCACCACAGAGTTGGATAACCTGATGCGGAATAGTGCGCTGTATTTTTCATTGACAGAGTATCGCCCGTTTGGTTCTGCATTTTATGGAATAGAATTGAAGAATGTAGATTATGCCCCGATAGATGTGTCTTTCCGCGCCGACCTCGACAATGCCGCCGATCCCGACGCTATCCGCAAAGATATCCAGATCGCTGTTTCCAAATACCTGGATTTCCGCTTTTTCGATACCGCAAAAATGAGCGTCGACTGGGACAACCTGCTGGAAATAGTAAAAAATACCAAGGGTGTAAAATATGTACCCGATCAGTATTTCTACCCCAGAACGGATATTGCTATCGATAACTTTTCATTGCCCAGGCTAAGAGGATTTCTTATGCTGAACCTGGACGGGAAAATTATCAGCAATTTCACAGGAAGCCTTTCCCCGCTATATTATCCCAATGTGATCGATCACGCTTATATGTCCACCATCCTTGATTTATAATTATGGCAATTTTTGCAGAAACAATCAGAGAAGAAGGTAACAGCTTATTCATTACATGTTCGCCTGCTGTTGCCATCCTGGGTATTTCTTCTTTTACAGATAATATATCAGGAGAAGACGAACATAATTTTTTTGAGAAATTTTTCAGGTTTTCTGTCAATGGTATCGATTACAGCGAATGGCAGCCGTTAACCCTGGCCAACATCACCAGTCTGAGCTTCAACGGAGAGAAGGTGGTATATATGGAACTGAGGTATGTAAAACAGCAGCAGGACCCATCGGCCCAGCTGGCCCTGAGCCAGGTGAGCCTCGCTACTACCGGAGCACCGGTCTTCAAAGAGGCGCCGGTGTTTGAAAGATCCATCTTCGCCAGGTATTTCCATGCATACGACCCCGATGTCATAAAGTGGTATGTGAATGTGCTGCAGAAATTATATGATAAGGGAATTATCCCTAACTATATGGATCGCCTGAATGAAAACCAGGACAACGCCGACTTTATCGCCTTCTGGGAGTCTATCGCCCACTTTGTAGCCTACCTGGTGATATACGCCCGAAAGTTCGAGGAGTTTTACAAAACAGATTTTCTGTTGACAGATTTCCTGGAACAAAGGGGGCTGGAAGTATCGGATCGTAATACCCTGGCGGAAATGAACCTGCTGATGGAAAACTTCTACCAGCATATCGCCTACCGCGGCACCAAACATATTTACGACAGGGCGGAACTGGGAGCTGCCATAGATGGGGAGTTACTCCGCCTGATCAACTATCGCCCCGAAGATGAATTGCTTTTTAACCTTTATAAAAGCGAGCATTTCGGCTGGAATATCGGCAATGCGTCGCCGCTATACAAAGGGCTATACCTGAACGACAATATCAACCGGAGCTATGAAACGCATTTTGATATCCTGGATCTCACTAAATACCCTGTCTATGGAAATGTAACGATAGCACAGGACGGTGCCAAATCAGTAATGGCGGTTAACCAGGGCGGTATTGCCAGTACAGACCCTGCCTGGCGTATCAAAGTGGACGCACGTCTCGACTATGAATTTTCATTTTTAATAAAGATGAACAGGAATAGCCAGTTGACGGTTGGCATCAACGCTTATTCGAAAACCGGCACATTGCTAAACAGCCGTTCGTATAAAGATGGACAGGATGCCAATTATTTCTTTAAGAATATCAAGTTGGTAAGGGATGATTGTTACCTGTTGGTGAAACTTTTTATTTATAATAAAAACAGGAAACCATTTGCCAAAGATACGACAGAAGTGAAGCAGGGTAACGACCTTATCTTTCATGAGGATACCGTGTACATTATTCCCGACATAGCAGTTACCGGCGCGGCCAATATCTGGGGGATTCGTTTGCTGCCTATGCAAACAAATTATTCAAGAGGTCTGATCCAGGTAAATAATTTCATCTCCCTCTGGTTGAGAAACAGGAATCATGCCTATGCCATTGATGAAGTTAAATCTTATATCAGTCGTTACCTGGTACCCTATAATTCCTGGATTGCACTTACCGATGTGGGCGATGCCGGTTATAATGAAACAGAAGAACCGCCGGAAACTTTTTACTGGGCGCCGGAAGCGCCTTATTGCGAAACTACTGCCTGGCGCCCGGTACATCCTGTTTGTGAAATCAAGGACCTCGTATGGTTACCGGATATGGAAACAGCCTATTGTGAAACCCGGGAAGGTGGTCCTAACCCTAAAAATAATTAAAAGACAATGCCAAATACAGGAAAAAAATATTACGCACTGTTGGTACAGTACTCTTCCGCAACAGGGTTGCCCACAGGAGTGGTGAAACCCAATGCGCCGGGAGATCCTGATTATGTACCGCCGGTGTTTGACCCTATGGGCTGTCCGCCATCTGGTGCAAAAGTGGATATCCGCGTGAATAATAACGCCGCAGCACCTATTGTGAGCGACGTGTGGATGCGTGTAGTAACCGGAAGCGGCCAGGGTACAGTAACGCCTGGAAACAATCTTACGATTTCTGAACCGGGCTATGCACATACTGTTGAGGTAGTAGCGCCTAACGTGGGAGCTCAATGGGGCGACTTTTCACAGAAAGTGATAGTCGATCTTTTTGTTTTCCAGGATGGTGTGTTAATGCAGGCTATCGCCATCGATAATGAAACGGGATATGAAGATGCAAATGGTGAATACATTCCGCATGCAGTACTGCTGAAAAATTTAACCGGCAATATTACACTGAATGTGGTGAGTAATACAAGAGGCAGCTATGGCAGCGGCAATGTACTGGCTATTCAAACCGCCGCCAATTTTGGAAATGCAGCATTTGATTTCCGTTCGAAGCGCAATGATATGATGATTCCTGTTAACGCGGGTGATCAGTTCAAATCCACCGATTTCCAATATTATGATATGCCATTCACGGCAACAGGGCATAACTTCAATGATTTTGACCTGCAGCTGAAAATGACTACTACCGGCGGCGCCTGGGTACCTGATGAAAATGATCCGGATGGCCCAATGGTGTGGGTCCCCGAAGTATTCACGTATATTATTCCTGCAGGCGCTGCCTTTGATCAATCTTTACAACCGGCATCTGCCAATGTAGATGTAATGATCAGGATCACGAAGGTGGAAACTGCTGTGCAAACCAGTTTCAGGATCATTAACAGTACCGCCGCACCGGTGGTAAGCGATGTTGTTTATACGATCAACAATCAAACAGCCACCATTATTCCGGGAGCAGACACCAGCTTCGCAGTGCAGGGAGGCAACAACACTATTTCGCTGAACGCACCATCTGCCGGTAATAAATGGGGCGCCACCGGCCAGAATATTGGCGTTGACTATTTCGTTTTCCGGAATGAACAATTAATTCATGCCGCTTCCACACTGGGACCGGATGTTTCTTTCAGCGAATTGTCGGGCACTGTGGTGATCACTGCTGCCAGCAACAGCAAAGGCTTTTACAGCAGTGGTAATGTGATGGCCATACAGGCAGGCGATGATTTCGGAGATGCGTATTTTAACGTGATGCTTTCCGGCAGCTATTGGGGCGACGAGAGCAAAATGGTATATGAAGCGAAACAGTTCGAACATATCGACTTTTACCAGGGGGCTTTCAGCGTTAACGGGAACAACTATAATGAGTACGACCTGTTCATGGAAATCATTTCCAGCAACGGGGATTGGGTGCCGGCAGATCCGGCGAACCCGGATGCGGGAGAAATATTTGTACCTTATACATATACAGATGTTATTCCGGCCGGAAGTAGCTATGACAAGCCTATCCCTGCAAATATGTATGCAGCGGATGGATTGATCCGGTTTTATAAATATCCGGGCGCAACAAATGTGACGATCACCAACAACACGCTGGCGCCGGCACAGAGCGATGTGAAGTACCTGGCCACCGGCAAGCATGGCAGCGTTGTTCCAGGCGCTAATGTCGGCTTTTCACTGAGAGGCATTAATAACAGTATCGCCTTGTTGACACCTAATGCAGGTAACACCTGGGGCGACGCAGGCAAGAGAATTGGAGTGGATTATTTCCTTTTCCGGGAAGGTGTTTTAAAACAGGCAGTATCTACTTTAGGGAAGACCGTATTTTTTGACGGCCTATCCGGCACCAATGCCATTACCGCGGTCAGCAATAGCAGCTCCGTGGCAGGTATCGATGCTGTAGTACTGGCGATGCAGTCTTCCGCAGATTTTGGAAGCGCTGCATTTACCATTACCTCCTCTGCCGATGACCTGGGAACAGGCGAATCAGATATCATCAACACACCTGATCAGTTTGAATATAACAATCACTCGGCCAGTGCTGTTTTTACGATAACAGGGCAAAACAATAATGCCTTTGCGCTGAAGATAGAAGCTATTTCGTCCATAGGAGAATGGCAGCTGGCGGATCCGGCAGCTCCCAATGGTGCGAAAGTGTTTGTGCCGCTTACATTTACGGACAGTGTGGCCGCAGGTGCTGCCTACACCAGGAATCTCCCCGTGGAGCTCACCCTCGCAGACTGCACGCTAAGGATTTCCAAACTGGATGGTCCTTTACAACAGGGCAGCATTACCGTAGATAACCGGATGCAAACCCCGGTGGTGAGTGATATCACTTACCGGCTGCTGGATGATAGTGTAACGGTGATTCCGGGCGCTTCCAGCACAACGGCGATGTTATTGAGCAGGAATACCGCGGTGTTACATGCACCAAATGCAGGCAACCGATGGGGAGCTGACAACTACTTTATCAGTGTGAACTACTTTGTTTTTAAAGACGGGCTACTGATCCAGGCGGCCACTGTCACAGATCCATATTACCAGGTCCCTGATTTGAGCGGCAATGTTATTATCAGGGTGGAGAGCAATACAAAAGTGCAGAACCGGAACAATGCTTTTGTACTGGCCATGCAAACAACTGCAGATTTTGGAAATGGTGCTTTTTCGGTAACACAGACCTCCGTAACAGGCACTGAAACCGACACGCTGAACACGCCGGGTCAGTTTGAATTCATCAATTTCGATAACCTGGTATCAACATTTACAGTTACAGGACAAAACAATAATATTTACCCGCTGAAAATCGAGCTGTGGAGCGGAGCTGATTATTTTACGGACGTGATCCCGGCAAAGAGCAGCTATAATACCACGCTGCCTGCTTTCGCTATCAGCAGCGGCATTCTCAGCATTTCAAAATTGCCCCCGGTAACCAGCTTTACCATTAACAATCACAGCGCGGCGCCGGTAGTAAGTGATATTACCTACGCCAGCGGAGATAAAACCGGCACGGTGATTCCCGGTGGAAACAAATCCTTTACCATGCCCGGCGAAAACCTGGTGATGATGATGGACGCCACAGATGCCGGCAAACAATGGGGCAGTATAGATAACGTTATCGCTATTGACTTCTTCGTTTTCGAAGACGGCGTGCTCACTGCTGCCAGGACAACTTTTGGCAGTAACATCCGGTTAAGTGGATTATCAGGAAATGTGGTGATTAACGCTTCAGGGAACAGCAAAGGGTTTTATGGCAATGGTAATGTGATGGCTATCCAGTCAGCCGCTGACTTTGGCAATGCTACATTCGATGTAGTCATGAAAGGCGCTTACCGTGGTGACGAAACAGACACCATTAACCGCGCAAATCAATTTGAGTATATCGATTTTTATGCCTACAACCCGGTAACATTTACGGTAACAGGAATGAACCGGAACAGTTATCCATTGAAGCTGGAAGCCGTTTCTGCTGATGGACAATGGCAGAACGGACCGGATGGCGAAGTATTTGTACCATATACATTTACAGATATTATCCCCGCTGGCGCCAACTACACCGTTATACTTCCCGCAGAAGTGACGAGGAGAGACAGCTTCCTGAGAATATCCCGGCATGAGGATACAGACGTGACTACTACTATCACGATAAAAAACAGCACTATTACACCGTTGGCAAGTCCGGTAGGATATAATATCAATGGCGGTACCGCTGCAACGTTGGACATGGGCAACAGTAAACGTCTCGTGGTGCCGGGAAGCAATCATACCATTCAGTTAAACGCACCTAACGCGGGCAATCAATGGGGAAGTTTTGGTGATGATATAGCGATCGACATCTTTGTTTTCAGAAATGGTATTTTAACAGACGCCTTCACCACACTTGGAGATCAGGTAACGGTGGCCGGCTTGTCAGGCGAGGTGCTCATTACCGCCAGCAGTAACAGTAAAGGGTACTACAGTCAGGCGCAGGCATTAGCTATCCAGTCGGCGGCAGATTTTGGCGACGCCATGTTCCAGGTTACCAATGGACCACAATGGGACTATAGTGCAGATACCATCTCTGTCCCTAACCAGGTGGAATCTGTTCCTTTCAGAATGGCTGACTTCAAGGTGCGTGGCAATAATAACAACAGCTATGACCTGAAATTGGAGCTAACAAATGAGGAGGGAAATACATGGACGGATATTGTTCCGGCCGGAAGCAGCTACAATAAAGCATTGCCGGCAGCGTATTTTTTGGGAGACCCGGTGTTGAGAATATCCAGGGTATATGTATTACCACTGGAGACAAGCTTCAAAATTTATAATTTCACCTATGATCCTGTATTCAGTGATATAGCCTACACCAGTGGTAGCAACACTGGTACGGTTACGCCAGGTGAGGATATCACATTCACCGTAACGGGCAACGATAAAAACATTGTGTTAAATGCTCCCGGCGCCGGACAGCCCTGGGGACAGGAAGGCAGAATGACCGGCGTGAGCTATGCTGTTTTCCAGGAAGGAAAACTCAGGCAAACGCTAACCACCTTCGGGGACCCCGTTACCTTCGAACATTTATCCGGTGTGATAGAAATCCGGGCATACGCACATGATGCAGCAACGACCCATAACGGACGGTCGCTTACTGTGCAAACAGATGCCGACTTCGGCAGCGCCTATGCCGATGTTACTATGACTATCGACGGTGTAAGCAACAACTACGAAGTGTATGATACCATGTTATACATCCCTTATGAGGGGACAGGGTCGATTGGCTGCACAATTTCCGGAGCTAACAACAACGACTATCTGCTGAAAATAGAAGCCATCAGTAATGCCGGCAGCTGGAAGCTGATAGACCCGCAGAATGCCGCCGGTGGCTGGGTATATGAACACTATTCCTTTACAGCGATGATACCCGGGGGAGCGTTTACCTTCACACTTCCTGCGGGAATAACCAAAGCGGATGCTATCGTGAAAATTACGCGCGTACCGGTTCAAACTACCTTTACTATTAAAAACCAGACTGTCGCGCCGGTACTCAGCCCTGTTTATTTTGAAACCAGCTCCCATGCGAATACGCTGGTGCCCGGACAAACGATCACGTTTAGCGAATGGGGTACGGAAAAATCGATAACCCTCAAGGCGCTGAATGGAGAAACGCAATGGGGCAACCCTCAACAGTTTGTTCGGGTTAGCTTTTTTGTATCGCAAAACGGAAGATTGAAATATGCCTTTTCCCGGATGAAGAATATATCTTCCGTTGGAGCTTTAAGCGGTCAGATAGAAGTCGCGGTAATTAGCCATCAATCGGCTTATGGCTATGTAGGTAATGTTTTGGCGCTGGTAACGGAAGCCGGTTTCGGAGCGGCTTCATTTGTGGTGAGTGCAACCGGTGGGTATACAGCGGTGCCATCTCAAACGCTGAATACAGATAACTATTTCGGCCATATGGATTTTGCGGGTGATGACACTGTTTTCACGATCGCCGGTCAAAACAACAACAACTACGATCTGCAGCTCGACATCATTTCTGAAACCGGTGCGTGGTCGGAGAATGGAGCAACTTTTATCCCCTTATCATTTGCGGAAGTGATACCTGCAGGCAGCTCGTATAACCTGGTGATACCAGCACTGTTAATGGAAAACCAGCAGAGTGCAATACTACGGGTATCGAAAAAAGAAAAGCCGCTGGTATCTACCACTATTACCCTCAATAATAACACCGCAGCACCCGCTATCAGTGATATTGCCTACAATGTATACGGCAGGGGAGCAACAGTAGTACCCGGAGCCACCGCTACGTTTACAGCGCCGATGAATATCAACAGCATCGTGCTCCATGCACCGGCCGCCGGTACTAAATGGGGAGAAACAGGTCAGAATATTGGCGTGGATTATTTTGTGTTCAAAGATGGTGCGCTTTATATGGCGCTGACATCGATGGGCGGAGACCTCACCATCGGCGACCTGGCCGGAAATATTGTCATCAATGCCCTGGGCAACAGCAAAGGATATTACTCCAGCGGCAATGCGCTGGGCATTCAAACAGCCCCCGATTTTGGTAATGCAACATTTGCGATAGCCATGACAGGTGCCTACTGGGGAGACGAAACAGATACCGTGAATACCGCCAGCCAGTTTGAAAGCATCGATTACTACGGCAGTAATGTACACTTCAACATCACCGGGCAAAATAATAATGCCTACAACCTGCAACTGTCGTTTATCACCACAGCAGGCTGGTATGATGATAATTGGGAGTTTCATTCCTATGCCTTTACGGAGATAATTCCGGCAGGAGCCGCGTACAGCAGGGAGCTTTCAGGCGATTCAATCCGGCAGGATGGTATTATCAGGATCAGCCGGTACTGGCCGCCGAACAATGTACAGATCAATAACAAAACATCGGCCGGCGCAAAGAGCGATGTGAGCTACCTCATAGGTAATAAAAGCGATGTGCTGAAACCCGGTAGCAGCGCGCAACTGGTGACCTATGGCCCGCAGGATTTTAAGTTACAGGCATTGCAGGCATCCATACAAGGGACCATCGATTTTTTTGTATTCCGGAACGAAGTGCTGATAAAAGCCAGCTCTGTTAAAAATACAGACGAATTTACGCTGCCGGCATTATCGGGAGATATCGTGATTAACGCTACCAGTAATACCAAGGGCGACTATAGGGGAGGCCTGGTACTGGCCGTACAATCGGCTGCCAGCTTTGGGAATGCAACATTCGACGTGGCGCTTACCGGGGCCATCAATGGCAATAAAACAGCTACTGTCCATAACGCCGGCCAGTTTGAATATTTCGATTACCGGGGCTGGACGGTGTATATCAACATCTCAGGAAAAAATAATAATAGTTATGACCTCAAAATGCAGGTGATTACACCGGCAGTACGTATGGTGCAGGATGAAAACGGCGTATATCAACAGGTAGCGCTTGCGTTCACTGATACCATTCCAGCCGGCGCCACGTATCAGAAAACGCTGGATACCTATATTGCCAACGACGATTGTATCATTTTATTTTATCGTGCGGAGTAAACTGCCGCAGCTGTAAACGGAACCGGTACTGCTATCAGCCCGATAGCAGTACCGTATGCCGGGAAACGTTCACCCTATCCTATAAAAGTTTAAAGAATAGTTTATGCAGTACAAATTGATTTTGGCCCAGGAAGACAGCCCCTTTTTCAGATGGCAGCTGAAGGTTTTTTTATCGGCTGTTGCTAAACTGGGAA
Source organism: Chitinophaga hostae (assembly GCF_018224885.1). Taxonomy (GTDB): domain Bacteria; phylum Bacteroidota; class Bacteroidia; order Chitinophagales; family Chitinophagaceae; genus Chitinophaga; species Chitinophaga hostae. The sequence goes on from NZ_JAGTXB010000023.1 coordinate 137,907, forward strand.
TATCAAAAGATGATATCATCTTTTTAACCCAGGTGCATGGTAAGCCTACCGATGAATTTAAGAAGTTTGAAAAGTATGCTACCTGTTTTTATTATGAAGATCCCAAAACGAGATTTTATGCACCATCCTGTAAACCTTACCTGTATGGGAAATTCTGGGAAGAATGTAAAGAAAATATTGACAGGTATTTTTTCTTTGCAGAACAAGATATGTTACTGACAGGGTTACCCGACATCGATCTGCAACCCAATACCTGGTACTGGAGTGATGCGGGCAAATTTATTGAGTCGGGAAAATATGAACATGTGATCGGTATGAAACCCCGAACTACGCGTCCCGGCGGGTTTCATGCCATCGGGAAAGGAGTGGATGCCGATTTCTGGTTTAAAGTAGAAGAAGACAGCATCAAGCTATTTGAACATATGGCCCGCTTCGTAGACCCTGCCTACGATATCTGGATCTGTGAAATGAGAGCCTGGATATGGAATATCTGGGACAAAGGTTTTGAAACAGATATCCATAGTGAACTGGACTATGAATATGGAAAAGGGCCGAGGCGGAATGTTAACCTGTATCATCACCTGGATGCAAGGCTCTTTAATAAAAGAGACTACACCACTACCGAACCATTCGATACCATTGATCAGTACAAGGCGAACCCCGCTTTTTCGGTATCCCGTTATATTGACGCTATTAAAGATTGCAGAGAAACGTTTTTGAAAAAATTCTAATGCCGTACAATACAGGAAAACTTGTTTATCAGTGGCTCCGGCAATACGACCGGCTCACTGGTTTACCAACCGGGTTGCGCAAGCCAAATGATCCGGGAGATACTGACTATGTGGCGCCCATAGATAACTTTGGCGCCTGTCCGCTCCCGGTTACCTGGGAGCCAACCGATCCTTATTGCATCGTAGATGCAATGGTATGTCCAACAGGATTTGTGCCGGCAGATATGGGCAGGATATGTATCAAGCTGGAAGAAACACCGGCTACACCACCTACCGGCACCGGCGCATTTAAAGTGGTGGAGGTAACACATGGAGCCTACTCCATAGGCGGGGCACGTATTTACCGCGACGGCTACACGCCGGACGGAAAAGGCGCCTACGATCCCATACCTGTTGCTAATGAATACTGGCGTAACAGGCTCGGTAACAAAATAGACGGTCCGTTGAACAGATGCGGTGTGTGGGGCGACTCCGACAATAACGGTCGCCCGGATTCAATCAGCGGAGAATGGATAGGTTTTGTAGCCGTAGTGGAATTGCCGGTAGATGAAGATGTATATGTGGGTATTGCAGGTGATAACGCAGCGCGGATTACGCTTACCAATATGGCGGTGACTAACCAGACGCTGGTGCAGCAGCAGTATAACAACACGCCATCTGAAAACTTCAATTACTGGCATATCTACAAAGTACGCCTGAAAGCAGGCCCTAACTATATTAAACTGGAAGGTATTGATGATGGCAGCACATCTGCTTCTTTTGGCGCTGAAATTTATCGTAATACCGCCGAACAGATCAGGAATGCCACCCGCAATAATGACCTGAATATTTTGTACTCTACCCGGGCTGCCCGCGGCGGTACATTCCAAACAGGTTTATCCGGTGGATTCTCCTGTCCTCCGGGCTATACGCTGAATCCGAATAATGGTCACCCGGTTTGCCAGAAAATTACTACTGTGGATACGATAGGCAGCAATTCAGGTATGAAAGGATATGCGGGCAGGCGAAGGCTGGTGAATTTCATCCCGGATGGTTTTACCGAGCCTAATACGGAGAACACCGGCTTAGGTACTTATTTCCCGCCGGTAGAAGATAAAGATACCTGCCCGATCCCGGTAACAGAGCTGAAACCATTCGATTATTGTGTAGTCAGGTACAAATGGCTGGATGATGCCGGCGGAGACCTGGATACCTTTACCGGTTATATCAATACGCTTACCCCGATAGATGAGGGCTGGGTAGGCTTTGGTCAGAACGGATCATATCCGCAGCTGCCAAGAAATGTGGACCCGGCGGAAAGCTACCTGCTTTGGGCAAGCGATAATACCGGCAGTGGTGTGGAAGCGGTGTTACTCAGCTTTAAAAACTTTATCCGTGACTATCCTGTTACCGCAAATGAAATACAGGTAAAACTGAATGCGGCCTGGTACCGGGAAGTTAAAAACGGTAAGGTGGATATAGAACTCACTACCTATCTCGGTGGTACAATGGCGAAAAGCGGGTACGACTTTCAAAACACAGGCGGTATCATAGTGGATTCCATCACCCTGCCAACAGTGGTTGAAATCAGGAGTAATTCTGCAAAGATTGAAGATTCAGATAACGTTGCGCTTGTTGTATATAACAAAACAACGAAGCAAGCTACAATTCAATTAGTCTAATGGTTCAGAATACAGGAATTGTCAGGTATGAAAACCTGGAAGAATATATATTGGGTTCAGGGGCGGCCACCGGGCAACAAAAGGAAAATAAACCGGGTGATCCGGATTACGTAACTCCCGGTTATAACGCAGCGTTGTGCCCCCTTACACCGCCCGTAAACAATGAAAAGCGCAGTGATATCACGATGAAGCTTATCAACAGGGGGAGCCAGTTCCTGCAATTTGTGCAGCTGGAAATATCCCCCTGGGATAAACGACAGGCGGCTGATTCGTTGTATAATGCACCGTATACCCTGTTTCCCGGCCAAACGGTTACCTTGCTCGGTACCAGTATACGACAGGTGACCGACTGGATAGATGTGAAACTCGTGACGGGGGAATTCTCCGGTCAACATAACGTGAAAATGCAGGTCGCTTTCACTAACAGCGGAGGTAAGAAACAACTGGCAGAAAAAACGCTGGGCAAAAATGTGGGCATCGTGCTGTCACACCTGTTAATTGACCGTACTGTGGCCGGTGGAGCAAACCTGCTGGAGATAACACTGGAGGATCTTCCGGAGGTATCAGACAACAATATTCCTCCATCAGCTGATGCAGGTAAAGACCAGCACGTAACCCTGACCGATGGTTTAACCGTGCAGCTGGAAGGTACCGGCGGCGATAGTGATGGCAATGTGGTGAGTTATCATTGGGGCAAAATATTAGGTCCTTTACCTTATAACATCAGTAATCCCCAGATCGCTAACCCGGTAATAACCGGGTTGATAGCCGGTATTTATAAATTCCAGCTCACGGTAACGGATAACAAGGGCGCTATTGGCCAGTCTGTTGTAACCATAGAAGTGAGTTCAGTGGTGGAAGATCCGAACGGTAACCTTGTGGCTTTGGTTGACTCCACCCTAACAGCCGCTGCGATTACACAGATACAGTTGTTCCCGTTGAACGGTGATCCTGCGGTAGAATTGTTAACCAACCCTATTACTGCCGCAGAAGGCCCGTCTATGCTGATCCCGCCTAAAGGCAGGTACAAGGTATATGTAACGATTACCGGTCAGCCGGGCGCCGTAAAAATACAATATGGTGATACTGTTTCCTGCCAGTCTTTCCACGGAGAAGGACTGTATATTTTCCAGGATGTGGAAATAGGCAGGGGGAAATTTGGTATGGCGCTTACCTTAACCGCCGGAAGTTGTGGTGATAGTTCTGCGAGTGATGTATTCGTGAAATTGAACACTACCAATTCGAGAACGGTGGAAGAAGCAGCGTTACCTTATGGAAAGCAGGTAACACAACAGGCACAGATCAAGGCCGCTGTTTTCGCCGACATACAGGGCACCACGCCTAAAACGGCTAACATCATACTCAACTACAGGCTGGAAACAAAGGATAACCTGACCGGCGCTGTCGACACCCGTGATTATTATACGGAACTGGTAAACCAGGACAGTCTCACGATCGGAGGCACGTTGTCGGAGAAAATCTATGATCTTACCCAACTGGCCGAAGATCAGCTGACCGTGGATACTACCACTACTTATTCGCTCTTACCTGGGGCGGGTTACAGAATAATATAAAATTGATTGATGATTAATTATAAGCTTGTAAATGTCAAAATTTAAATTTAGCCCCGATTTATTTTTAGAAGCGATTGAATTAAACCGATTTGCTGATTTTTTAGATGAACAGGGATTCAGAAAGAATATTCTTGAAAATTCCATTTCATTTGGATTAATAAAAAATGAGCGGATAGATCCTCTCTTTTTAAATGCCAAAGTAGAACGTGACCTGGATACCACTGTTGGTCAGAAAACAATTAAAATAAGGGAAGCAAGAGGAATTGATGCTGATGGAAATTTCCTGTATCTGCCGGAAACCAATGGTATCCCGGTACCTGCGGATGGTAAATGGTACTGGGTGAAGTTAAACTATCATTCCAGTCATGAAGAACCCGGTACGGTTACCTTATCGATCAATGGTGACCTGGTTGGAGATGGTACGGCCTTTACAAAAACCTTGAGAGGGTTACCCAACTTTCCGTCGCGGATTTCCTTTCCCGGCTCCCGCTTTAACAAACAGGAGTATGATATCATTGAAGTAGTGGATGATTTACATGCAAAAGTATCCCATCCGGCTACCACTACAACAGGCATTGCAGAATTTGTGGTGGAAGAGAACCTGAAATACAGGGTAGTAGGTACTTTCACGCCGGGAGCGGCGGTGCCCAATGCCAATAAGTTTCCTTTCCTGTATGATGCATGTGCTTTTAAACTGGAGCCGGAAATCACAAATAATACGGTGCCCGCTTCCTTCCTCGTGGGTAAGGAATTTTATGTAGCGAGAATCAGGGTGGAGGGCAACAACGTAGTTATCCAGGATAAACGTACCGAGTACTGGATTACACAGGCGGCGTATGAGGCCACATCGCTGACCCTGGATGATAACCCGCTGATTGGTGTGGAATCTGTTAAATGGCAGAATCCATATGGCCCTGCCAATAAAAACCTGGTGCAGATAGCGTGGGGGATGCGATCACAGAACTGGTCGGTAGACTCTTCCTTAAATATCCTGACGTTGCTGGGGGGCGCTATTGGTGGTGGTTTTAAATCCATCGATGATTTTTCCAATGGGGATTTCGACGGATGGAGAGTGTATTTCCCGAATGGTATCTACAGGATTGTTACCTCTTCTGTAAAGCAAGGGCTGGCGATCAACCTGCAACTGGATGTACTGGATGTGGATGATGTGTCGGTAGATGGCGGCAGCACATTTATTACCGGTGAATATGTGCTCGTGGTACCTGATTGTGATACCGTGGTAGTAAAATTTGAACCCGATCCGCGCGATCATGTGGAAAACGTAGCCGTGCAATTAGATTACCCGGTAAATACATTATTTGCGGTTTGTGAACTGAGTACATACGCAGATGTATCTTCCTACAATATTGCTTACAGGTATAAATCACAGAAGGAGTATACCGATTTCCGGCCGATTCCGTCTGATCTTAAAACAGGTTTTTTAACCGAAGCTTCTTTTACAAAAAACGGTGTGTTAAAGCCCATTGAAAGCAGGAGCTATCAAACCTATACATCGGACCGGGTGAACGGGTTTATTCCCCTGCAGGTGGCCCCCTACGCTTATGCAAAGTTTGCCGGTAAAATTGACAATGGTGATATCAGAAGTGTAAATACCATTACGAGTTTCGCAAGCCAGCAGGTGATGCAGATAAAGGTGGGGGTAGATAAAAACTACCAGTACATTACCGGCAACATCACGCTTACCGATGATTTGTATATCAGCTTAAGCAATGAAAATGCATCTGAAGGAAATGAATTCCGGTTTCACTTCGATTGTGTATCCCTTGGTTTGGCAGGTAAAAATATTTATATCGTCAGAAATTATGAGGGTGGTAATCCGGATGTGCTGAAGAAGATCACACAGGCTGATGTATGGCATATGCTTAATCACGATGGAGGTATTACTTTTAACTGTATCTATACCGGTAGTGTCTGGTCGGTGGCTACTAACTATGAATTGTCGAGACCGTACCAGATTGGGATGACGGATGGTGTAATTGCCGAAATGTTTGATACCGGCGGCTGGGGAAAAGTGAAAGGATATTTTGGCTGTCATCTTTGCGATGGTAATGAGGGTACGCCAAATTTACAGAACAGGTTTATTGCAGGCGCGGGCGGACAATATCTGCCCGGACAAACAGGCGGTGTGGATAAAGTAACACTGACTGTGGCAGAAATGCCGGCTCACTCGCATACATTTAGCAGGGCAGGAGATAGAAAGCTCGATATTGTAAATAACCATGCGGTTGTGGAAAGTAACTATGACCATTCCGGTAATTTTGATTGCAGCATGAACAATACAGGTGGTAACCAGGCCCACGAGAACCTGCCGCCGTACTATGCCTTATTTTATTATAAGCAGATGTATTAACAGCAGTGAGATATGCTAAACCCCGGAAAATAATTCCGCTCTTTATCGTAGCGGGATTATTTTCCATATTGATAAAATGACGATTTAACCAACTTTTCTACAACTGTTTTTGTTTTTATTTTCCATGGAGAAAGATTAAATTTGTAAGTAACAAAGAAGTTAACCCTAAGTAAGAAAACTCCTAAATCATTGTTCCTGTGAAACACAATTATCCGACTAAAAATGATTGTCTTTTTTAATGTTTAAACCCGTTGGCGACGTGCTTTTACTGCCTTTTGCCACGGGTGACTAATCCGGCTACCTGGATGCACTGTTTGTTTATACCTAAGGTCATTTCTGGCAGAAATGCAGGCACTCCTGTGCGTTATAAAATCTACTATCCATCCTATATAGCTATCAGATCGTTTATTTATCAATCCTATATCCTTTATTATGGAAACATTAATTGAAAAGAGTGAGAAAACCCGCGAATTAACCATCTATGATTTTTTTGTAGCCCTCCAGGTAGAATGGTTGCAGGCCGATATCCGGCAAAAAATTTATCAGAGTGAGAAGGATAGAAAGTATTGGGCGAGGGTAAAAGAAGGCAAAGAAAACACCATCCATAAAATTGCAGAAAGAAATAACCTGCCTACTATTTTTTCTGATCATTATATTAAATCTGACATAGAGAAAAGGGTATTTCAAAAATCGTCGTATCCGTTGTTTACGTATAAAAACGCAGAGATGAAGGCGGAACTGGAATACCTTGACCTGTTGTTTTATTATTATAAAGGTACTGAAGTGAGATGCGAAATGCCGGATGGCGAAATCAGAACGGGCAAGGTAACCAACTATCAGCCATTCGATAGTTTCCTGACCGTATCGGTAAACGGTGCAACAGTGAAGGTGGCGGTTTCCAAAGCTTCTCGTATCAGCATTTAATGCATGGGGATCAGACTCTTTTTTGCTGCAAAGATTGCGTTGTATTCAATTGTTATGGTATTGGAAACTATTATACAGGGTGCGCTGTGCCTTGCCTTTTTGATGATCCTGCTATTATGCCGGCGTATTGCCAAACAAACTGCCTATATCACACAACTGGAATCCATTCAGCGCCTGGATACCAGCAGCGAAAGAGGCTGTGCCTGCCGGGAAACGACTGTGGATATACTGGAGGTATCAGTAGAAAGACCAATAGATGAACATAGCCGGGAAACGGCGGCGCTTAAGCAGGAGCTGCTGGCCGAAATGATACAGCAATTGATACGGCTCGATGTGCTGAAGGTAAAGTATTATGTAGGGAAAGATGAAAAAGGGAATATACTGCCGCTGTGGGAATCATTGGTGAAGGCGACAATGCATGTGTGCAAATCGTAGATGGCACAAGCCGGTCTGACAATGTAATTCATTAATCTGCAGATCATTTGCGGACGGCCCCGGAATACCCAATTGAAATCGTTTGAGATATTCCGGAGCCGCCTCCGCTTATTTGATTTAAAATTCTACTTTAATGCTGTCTGTCTTCCAGTTAGGATCCGCGGTAACGACCGACCCGCTTCCAACGGTTCCAAACAAAGCACCTTTTACGATTGTATTCTTGTTCATTTCGAGCAGGATATCCGGAACGTCCTTAGAGGGTGCAAGTGCTGTGTGGGACATATCCCGGCCGGTTATGAAAAGGTTAATTTTTCTTGTTCCGGTGTTAAGATAATAGAATTCAATTTTCAGATTGTTGGTGCCCTTTAAGGAGTCCGGAATAACATATTCCTGTGGAGTATAGTCATCATGGTCATTGGGACCGCCACTGCTGAGCGTTCCTGACAGATAGTTGAAATAGGCAGGTACCTGCCACCAATAATCGGGAGCAATGGTTGCATTATAGGCGATATAATAAGCATTATATGGTATCTGATCTTTAATCACGAGGGTTACTTTAGATACTATTCTGTCTAGTACAATCGCCTGGGAAACTGCTCCGCTTATGGTTAATTCCATCCGCCTGTAATATACTTCAGAACCAACGTCAACCATATTCACTCCCTGTATTTTTCGACCGCTGAAACCGGTGGCTGCCGAATCAAAAGGCATAATTGAATCCTGGGTCGCTGCAATGGCAAAAATATATTTTCCAGTGGAGAGTGAATCGGTAATTTGGCCAAATGTACTGCCGGTACCTCTCCGTTGAAATATTGTTTTTATCAGTACCTGGGTGGTGGCATCGTATACCTTATAAACTAAATAGTTGATATGATTTGAATCTGTTTTTGCCGTTGATGAAGGTGTTGCTTTTCTGTCATTCAGATTTTCTATTTCCTGGGTAAAGGAGGTAACGCCAAACCGTACAGGGTACTTGCTATTATCTGCAGGATCTTTAGCAGGGCTGGTATCTTTTTTACAAGCAGTAAAGCAGGTGGCTAAAAGTGTTACGAAAAGAAGAAAGTTTTTCATATTGGGTACATTAGTTAACGAATTGTTTAATAAACGGTGAGTTGGGATTGTCGCTACAAAATCATACTGATACGGAATATCCTTTGCGCGAGCTTAACAACAACAGCAATTTTGCATCTCAAATGTAATATTTTTAACCGGCCCCAATGTAATTATTTAATGGTAAGTTAACTAGTGACCTTAAATTTATCCTGAGCCGGACTCCGGAATTTGTGTCAGTGTGTTTTCCATTATCACGGATAGATCACATAAACGGCTCTCCGTAGAGGATTATCGCAGGAATTCATTGATAACATTAGCTACTGCGGCTGGTTGTTCTTCCGGTGAAAAATGCCCGCTGTTGTCAATCAGCTTGCTTGTAACATGATGAACACCACTTTTTTTCAGACCATCTGCATAGTCTGCTATTGTATTACCAGGTTCTTTCGCTCCCCTGATATATAGCACAGGGACGGTGGTGGGCATCAAACCGCTATTATCCTTTTCATCTTTTGAAAATCCTCGGTACCAGTCCAAACTGGTTTTCAGGGAAGCCGGCGATTGATAAGCCATCACATATTGCTGTCTTTTTTCCGTTGGGATCGCATTTTTGTTGAACGAAAGCGTATCATAAAAATAATCAAAGAGTTGTTGCTGATGCCCGTCGATAAGCGTTTCCGGCAATTCAGGAACTGAGTAAAAGGCAAAATGCCAGATATGCGGATTTTTTTTGACCTCCTCCCACGGCGATAGACCTGGTATAACCGTGTTCATGATAACAGCATGGGATATGCTATCAGGAAAATGACGAAGCAGCGAGTAAACGATCATGCCTCCTATGTCATGCCCGATCACTGCGGGTTTATTGAGTTTAAGCGTTTTCAGAAATTCGTTCAAAAATGATGCGATCGTTAATTTATCTGCGCTGTCTATTTTCCCGGATTCACCGATCCCGGGTAAGTCCGGGGCAACCAGGTGGAATTTATCCCGGAGGAGGTTCATTAATGGAATAAAGGCCACCGCCGTTTCAGGATAACCGTGGCACAAAAGGAGCGTTGGATTATTTTGGTGGCCTGCTTCCAGGTAGTGGACGGTGATACCGCCCGCATCGGTACGAACGTTAATAATAGGGTTACTCATTTGATATGGTTTTATGAGTATGACTCAAAAACCTTGCTTAAATCAGTCGTTTTACCCGGAACACTCCATCTATTTTATGCTCTCTGTAAATAACATGATCCCCTTCCGGTTTCTGCGAACTAGCGCGGTCCATACGGAATGCGCCCGTAATATAGCCGCCTGCTGTACCAATACTGCTCACGTCTAAATAGCCGGGACTGGGAAGAGACGTTTGTCCAACGGAATAATAGCTCAGGAAAGTATGACTGCCCGCCAGCTGCATTTGAAAATAGGTTTGTTCAGACCAGGCACGGCGGCCGGTAGGCACGCCCAGCCAGGTAACACTGCACTCGGGGTAGGAGCCTTCACGGGGGAGCCCGCCTATACGGTTAACACCGTTGCCGCTGCTGCCGGTGGCGGCTTCCAGCAGCTGCCATTCGCCTCCATCGATTTTCACTGCAATGCCCTCCGGCACAACAAATATATTGGCCAGTACCAACCCCATAGCGCCATTTTTCAGTTTGAGCCGAACACTAATGGTAGCGGGATTGGTAACGGGTATGGCAGCAGGTGCCTGGTATATCGCATGGCTGCCATCTGTTGTTAGTTTACCTGCGCCGGCTAATTCCCATTTTTCAATGTATTTTAACGGAAGATCATTTTTGGGACTGTTGATGTATGTTTCCGTTCCTTCTTTCGTCAGCGGTGACAGCAGGTCTTCCATGCCGGCATCAAAATAGCTTTTTACTGCCATTTTCACCGTACTGCCGGGATCAGTAAATGTTTCTCCGGGGTCTATAAATATGGCTTCAAAGAAACTCCAGTCGCTGAAGTGGGTGGTCTTCACACTGATGGATTTCATTTCCTTATCCAGCTGTACACCGCCTACCGCTTTCCATTTGCCGCTGTTGTCCTGGTAGGCGATGCCCAGTGCTTCCGCAAAAGTTCGTCCAAGGTCGCCGGATTCATAATGGAAAGTAATGATTGCGGGTTTAGCCAGTGTTTGATGGGGTGTGATGCGGAAGGCTTTTCCCAGCCCGGCAATATTGGTGTTGGTAATAGGCTGCACAGTAAACTCGGTGGCACTGTTTATAGCACCGGCCGGGATATCTATTGATATATGTGCGTCATTTGTGGTGATGGTACCTCCTGCCGGCCCAATGGTTTTGGTGACGGGAATGCCGTCTATTACGCCCGTGGGCACTGCTACGCCGTTGTTGCCGGGATCAGGAATTTGGGGGTCAATGTTTTCTTTTCCCCGGCAGGAGGCCAGGAGCAGGGCCAGCAAAGTGGCCTTCAACAAATATTTCATCATTGGTATTTTGTTAGATGTTATTTATTCAGAACACAAAATTATTCCGATCGCTTGCGGTGGGTATCAGTAGTAATACGGAGAAAAAAAAATACGTGGGGAGTGATGCTTTATTTGCTGTTATTGCTGTTATTTTTGCCGGGTAATATCAACTATCATGTTAAATGATAGTTTTGAAAGATGATCAATAAGCTGTTTCCCATCCTATTATTATTTGCGGCAACTGTTACGGCACAACCAAAACCAATAACCGGAGATCAGCGCTGGACGGCCTGGTCGGCGCAACCGGCCACGAAATGGGAAGATGCCTTTGTTACGGGCAACGGACATCACGGAATGATGATGACAGGCCGGCCTGGTGAAGAGAGCATCATTTGCGTGCATGAAGAATTGTTTCTCCGCGCGTGGGATCGCAACAAGATTGCTGTTGCCAATACTGCCGGGTTATTACCTGCCGTGCGGCAGCTGGTAGATGCCGGCAAACTCGATTCCGCCGATGCATTGGCCGTTGGCGAAGCCCGCAAACAATTGAGCGCCATGGGAGCGCCGCAGGCATGGCCGGTTTCACCACATCCTGCATTTAATCTTGATATACATACCAATAGGCAGGGGAGCATCAGTCACTACAAGCGTTCCCTGGACATGGAAAGGGGAGAAGCCCGCAGTTCCTGGCAGGATGCCGGTGGCGGCGTGGAATGCAGTGTGTTCTCCTCCCGCACTGCCAATATGAATGTGATGCGGATCCGCGGAGTCGACGGCAGGAAATTATCTGTCATGCTTGCGTTGCGTGAAACGCCAGGGCGTCATGGCCAGGTGGATGGGGTGGATGTGAGCAAAGCATTCAGCGATATCACTACCCATGCAGCGCCAGGTGGATGGCTGACCTATCATGCACAGTATTCACGCGACTCCGGTGGTTATGAAGGACTGGCACGTATTACCATCAAAGGTGGTCAGATGAGCGCTGCCGGCGACAGTATACAGGTTACTGATGCCAATGAAATACTCGTAGTGTTGCGGATTACACCGCTGCAATACGGTATTACCACGCAGCGCGTGGCCGTGCAAAATGAACTTACTGCATTGGCACTTAACTATGATGATCTCTTCCGGCCCCATGCACAACAACATGCAGCGATGTTCCGTCGTGTGCAGCTGGACCTGGGTTGCGCTGCACAATGGGCCGGCAAGCCTGTTGAAAAGATGTTGGAAGAAGCGCATGAACACGGCGCCACGCCACTATTCCTGGAGCAGATGCATGCGATAGGAAGGTACCTGTTGATTTCTACTTCCGGCAAATACCCGCCGCCGCTGCAGGGCATCTGGGGCGGAGGATGGACGCCTGCCTGGAATGGAGGTTTTGTTTTCGACTCCAATGTGAATCTCGCGATATCTGCTATCTCTACAGGCGACCTGGCCGAGTGTGCGGAATCTTATTTTGGGTATGTAGAGCGGCTGTTACCCGCCTGGCGCCTGAACGCCATGAGCTACCTGGGCTGCAGGGGTTTCCTGGTGCCACATTACAGCGATCCTGAAAAAGGTTTCCTGAATCATTTCGGTAGCGGCTATCCCTGGATGTACTGGCCTTCGGGCGCCGGATGGAACCTGATGCCATTCTATGAACATGGTATGCTTACCGGTGATACCGCCTTCCTGCGTAAGCGGGTGTGGCCGCTGTACCTGGAGATGGCACAGTTCTACGAAGATTATCTCACTAAAGAAAAAGATGGTTACTATCATATCTCTCCGGGTATCTCGCCGGAAAATAACGTAGGCAATAATGTAACAACCCTGGCGAAAGATTGTACCATGGATATTGCAGTGGCACGTGAAGTATTTGACCACCTGCTGAAGCTGGGCAAATTGTTCGGGATGGAGCCATCGCAAACAGATAAATGGCGCAACTACTATGATAAAATGGTGCCCTATCGCATCAATGCAGATAGCGCGCTGGCGGAATGGGCGCCAAAGGACTATCCTGATAATTATGCACATCGGCATAATTCACATATGTACCCGGTATTTCCCGGAACGGAGTTTTTACAGGCGGGAAGCGATCCAGGGTTACTGCAGGCCGCGAGGGTGGCATTGTCAAAACGTTTTGGCTATGATACAGAATCGGCACACGGCCTGATACACATAGCACTGATGGCTGCACGCCTGCATGATGCCGGAAAAGTAGCCATGAATCTGCAACGATTTGCGCAACGACATTATGTATACAATGGTTTGGTAACATCCCATAACCCGGAGCATTCGATCTATAATCTTGATGCGGCACTGAGCTTGCAACGACTCCTGTCAGACATGCTCGTGTTCTCACAGCCGGGGCGGGTAGAACTATTGCCGGCCTGCAGCAGTAACTTCCCTGCAGGAAAATTAGCCGGCCTACGAATACACGGCGGCCATAAGCTGGACATCAGCTGGGCCAATGGCGCACTGGTAAATGCCATAGTGTATGCAGGGCATAACGACAGCTGCACATTTATTTGCAATAAAAAGTCAGTGACTATCAAAATGGTGGCCGGAAAGCAATATCGCATTAACAATCGTATGGAATTGATGTGATAGTCTTTCCTAAAACGGAGATGGACAAACCTACGTTTGTCCATCTCCGTTTTTCTTTGCGGGAATAGGCTTAGTATGCGCCAATCTCCGCCAATGCGCAGGAGCTGCCATTATCGTAGCTATCGGTTGTTACGATGCGAAAGTACCTGGCCTGTATGGGTTGTTGGAAAGTAATAAATTGGTTAAGATCCGTTTTCTTTAATGTAAACGTGCCCGCCTGCGTCCAGCTGCCCGTTGCTGTTTTGGTGTATACGGTGAAGTTTTTAATGCCTGGCCATACACCCTGGCGGTCTCTGAATGTGAGGCCTGTTAATGTGTTTGCCTGGTGCATGTCTATACTAAGTTGATGCGGGTGGATAGGCTCTGAACCGCTGTACTGTGTATGCCAGTAGGTGGATGGATCGTTATCCAGGGCGTAGGTAGCAGGGAGCCCACCCTCTTCCGAATCCACATCTGCAATGGTCCACGCTGTTTTTGAAATCTCATTTTTGTTGCCAATGGTTGGGTCCAGCACCGGTTGCTGATTAACAAAAGGATAATTATAGGTGGCAACGGTTTGAATGAATCCATTGGTACCGAGTACATTCACTCTCAGTGTATACGTTCCGGTGAGGTCCCACAACTCGTTGACCTGTGTTACAATGTGGAAACTGTCGGCTCCTATGAGCGAAGCAGACCAGCTGGGCGCATCATAGGCATCATTACTTGCGTCCGGGTCCTGGTATACATTTACGCCGTTGATCGGTTTGTCGGCATACAATTTTCCGGCTACAATCATGTTACCATTTGAGTAGCTGATATCTACCTTTTTTAAGTATATTTTGAAAGACTGCTGGTAATTGGCAATTGATGTACTGTTAAACACCTGGCAGTTGTTGAGGATGGCGCAGGCGGCCCTGCTAAGTATTGTACCTTTTGTAAAATCGGTACTGCTCATCAGGGAGGTGCCTATCGTTGTAGCCTCGCTTCTTTTTTCCCTGTCATGCGGCAACCCGAGGGCATGTCCGAGCTCATGTGCGTTACCGGCTATCCAGTCTATTCCCGGACCATACTGTTTGATATCCAGTGTGGGGTGGTCGAGGATGAATGCCCAGTTACCGATGCCATAATAGGGTACATCGGCATGGGTGCCATCCGGTATGGCTGTGATCACCAGAAAGTGATCACTTTTTTTTTCTGAAGGATGCGCGGCAAAATAAGCATTGATCTCCGCTGTCATAGGGCCGGAACCGCCGTCGTATTTATAGCTGGAGGCGGGTAGTGCTCCCCGGATAACAGTAAGCATTACCTGTTTTCCGGTGGGATCTGTTTGCATGTTAAATGTTTTGGCACCAAAGCCGTTGCGCTTCATTTCTTTGGAAAAGAAATCCTGGAAGAAAAAGAGTTCATCGCTGGTGCGCTCCCTGTACCGTGCCAGCGTATCCTGGCCCTGTGGCAGGAAGTAAACAATATTCAATTTTGGCCCAGGTTTGTTCAATAAAAGACGGGCGGCTTCCTGTTCTGTTGGCTTGTCCTCATTTTGCTTTTTCACACAACCCGACATTGAAAATAGAAGAGCGCCCAGCAGCATAATACTGCGAAAGTTTACTTTTTTCATTTTAATCGTTTTGATTTTGGGTTATATATTATAGTGTTTTATACAGGTTAATTTCCACAGGGAACCCATAGCATTGAGATTTTGTCAATACCATTTTGATAACGCTTCCGGCGTTGGCTACAGTGAATGTTGTTTTATTTGGATATACAACGATTTTGGTTTAGCGGATAGACGGGCCAGCGGGTGCTACGCGCAATGCTTCATCTGTTCAACCACTTTTTATGAATGAGTGAACCCGGTTTATAAGAATAACACCGGCAAGTACTATTTGTACCATGGGAAAGAAAAGAATAACCGGTAGCGCAGGCATTCCTTGCGGATCATACTATCGCAAGATGGTATTGCCTGATACCTGGGTAGCGATGGGTACATGTTCCGGACGCCTTCCCGCAAAAAAGAAA